>NZ_CP166779.1:117500-4917500 GCF_059695635.1 Pseudomonas sp. LBUM1674
CGCTCAACGGATAAAAGGTACTCCGGGGATAACAGGCTGATACCGCCCAAGAGTTCATATCGACGGCGGTGTTTGGCACCTCGATGTCGGCTCATCACATCCTGGGGCTGAAGCCGGTCCCAAGGGTATGGCTGTTCGCCATTTAAAGTGGTACGCGAGCTGGGTTTAGAACGTCGTGAGACAGTTCGGTCCCTATCTGCCGTGGACGTTTGAGATTTGAGAGGGGCTGCTCCTAGTACGAGAGGACCGGAGTGGACGAACCTCTGGTGTTCCGGTTGTCACGCCAGTGGCATTGCCGGGTAGCTATGTTCGGAATAGATAACCGCTGAAAGCATCTAAGCGGGAAACTAGCCTCAAGATGAGATCTCACTGGGACCTTGAGTCCCCTGAAGGGCCGTCGAAGACTACGACGTTGATAGGTTGGGTGTGTAAGCGCTGTGAGGCGTTGAGCTAACCAATACTAATTGCCCGTGAGGCTTGACCATATAACACCCAAGCAATTTGCTGACTCGAAAGAGCACCAGATTGCGGTGTGTGAAGACGAAACGAACCGAAAGTTCGAGAGACTCACAAAACACCTGACTATCACATACCCATTCGCTGGAGCGTAAACCGAAAGGTGAACGACCTGGCTACCGAATTTCTTGACGACCATAGAGCATTGGAACCACCTGATCCCATCCCGAACTCAGCAGTGAAACGATGCATCGCCGATGGTAGTGTGGGGTTTCCCCATGTGAGAGTAGGTCATCGTCAAGATTAAATTCCGAAACCCCTATCTGCGTATGCAGGTAGGGGTTTTGTTTTAGTAGAAGTCACCATTTTTTGCTGGCCCGTTACCGCGGTAACGGGCTGGTCACAGAATTTCTTGACGACCATAGAGCATTGGAACCACCTGATCCCATCCCGAACTCAGCAGTGAAACGATGCATCGCCGATGGTAGTGTGGGGTTTCCCCATGTGAGAGTAGGTCATCGTCAAGATTGAATTCCAGAACCCCTGTCTGCTAACGCAGACAGGGGTTTTGTCTTTCCGGGATCTGTAAAAGCTTCAACCTTGACCTGGGTGACGACTATCCTTTGCGTGCCTTGCCGCGGAGCCACCCGCTTGCGCCACCAGATATAGATCCCCGTCCCCGCCAGGACTGCAATCAAAACGCCCAATACCGCGATCATGACCTGTCCGGTAAACCCAATGATCCGCCCGCCGTGTATGGATAATTGCAGCCGATAAAAACGTTCTCCCAGGGTGCCTTGCCCGGCTATTTCCTGCCCCAGTAAACGCCCGTCCGTACCGTGGAAGAATAGCCAGGACTTCCCATGGGCCTCGGTATCGTGTTGCCCGAACCCCGCCCCATAAAAATTGTACTCAAAGCTGTAATACAGCTCCCCGATCGCCGCTGTCAGTCCCAGCCTTTGCCCTTCCTGCGACGCCCGTTCATAAGCCTGTTGATAACTCAGTTGAGTAACCCCCAACGCTTCGGCAGGGATTCGCCCGCGGGCCTCATACACACTCGGTTCAATTGGCGAAAACAGTGACACCGCGGGCTTGAACACCGTAAGCGCTCCATAAACCCCACCTGCACATGAAGCGCCGATTCAAGGATGCTGAGCTCCCATTTCTCGCTCGGATCGATCGATCCCCCGGACGGTCTGTTAGTCGTTACGTGTCTGTTCAAGCCGCTTATCAATCTCGCTTGGCGGCAAGTTCGGCGTCGAGTGAAGCGTCAGCCAGACGGCCCGCAGAATGTTGATCGCGGCCATGTTCAGGTGTTGTTCGGCGGCGTGCAGGGCCAGTTCGGCTGCCAGGCGCTTGTCGGCAGCACTGAGGTGCGCCGTTTTGTGGGTCATGTCCGCATCGACGTTGGCCAACAGCCCCTGGAGTTCCTGCACCGCCTGATCCGATGCCTGACGCATGTCCGCCAGCAGGCGGCTGGCTTCGGCAGGCGTCATGGCCAAGGCGCGGACGCTGCGAAAAGTCAGGCGGGCGGGCAAGGTGGCCAAATTGAACCCCGTCGAAATTAACTTGCCAATCATGCGAACAACTCCTGTAAACGAGTGTTTCAGCAGCGTATCAGAGTAAATCGCAAAAAAATGTCTGCTCATCGCTTGCCAGAATCAACTCTCCGCCTCTTTTTGGCATCAAGCGTCTGATCGTCGTCAGAACCCTCGAACGATGGGCCCATAACAGCGTCGGCGCGCCCGGCGAACTGCGACCATAGAGCACCGACGACGGCCCCTTGAGGATATCGACCCGTTCGAGGAAATAGGGGTCCACCTGCATGGTGCTGTAGGTACCGCTGTCCCCCATCGACTTGAGGCCATCAAGATAGATGTTATCCACCGAACCGTCGTTGAAGCCCCGCATCGCCACATAGTCATAACGATGAGTCGCGCCGTACGGGTTGGTCAGCACTCCAGGGGTGTAGCGCATGGCCTGGGACACGGTTTGCGAACCCTGGTCGTCCATTTGCTCGCGAGTCACCACGGACACGCTTTGTGAGGTTTCCAGCAGCGCGGTACTGGTCTTGGTGGCGATCTGGCTGTGAGTCGCGTTGTAGCCCTCCATGCTGCCCAGCGCGTTGCCCAGGACGAAGCCTTTGATGTCTGTGGTGGGCAGGGCCAGGGCTTCGGGTTCAGCGCCGGACCGCAGCACATAGCTGCTGCCATCCTGACTGACGGCCACAAGCCCCGTGCCATCGAGCAAATGACTCAACGCCTGATCCGCCAAATAGTCGCCCTGTAATCCCGGCGATTGAAGGCCTTGGGTTTGAGCCGGAGTCGTCGACAGGGTGATGCCCGCCTGGCGCGCGAATTGGTTGAGCACATCGCTCAAGGGGCCGGCGGCAATGTTGTAGCGGTGGCTACTGGCCTCGCTGCCCTGTGCTGCAATGGCGAGTGTCGGCAGCAGGCCAACACCCAATGCGGTCGAGAACAGCGCCGCGCGGATGGCGTGGCGCAGGACGCCTGATTCCGCGGCGTAAAGGAGAGGGTTCTTGTTGAGGACGCGCGCAGTCATTGTAGGTTTCCGTAGTAAGTCGCTGAAGTCAGAATTGCAGTGCTTACTGACTAAGCCGGGCGTGCACGGAAAACCCGCCAAAAATAATTCAGGCCTGCCGCTCCAGCGTCACCCACCAGCGAGTGCGATAGCGCAGTTGCACCGGCAGGGTGTGCGGCAGGATGGCCAACAACTTATCGGTGTCTTCAAGACGGAAAACCCCGGACAGGCGCAAGTCGGCAATGTCCGCCGAGCACGTCAGATAACCGTGCCGGTAGCGTGCGACTTCATTGAGGAAATCCCCCAGGCACATGTTGCGGGTCACGATCAGGCCGTCGACCCAGGCACCGGCATCCATGTTCAGCGGCGGTACCGACTTGGCCTGGTGGTGATCGATCAAAAAACTCTGCCCGGCGTCCACCTGAATCGGCACACCGTCAGCGGCCAGCGGCGAATGGATCGCGACAATGCCACTGGTGACGCTGAGTCGAGTGCAGTCGGCCTCCTGGCGCAGGATGAAACGGGCACCCACTCCTTCATACACGCCGTGGCGACTGTGCACCCGTAACGGTCGATCAAACGAAGAGTCTTCGTCGATTCCGCCACAGGTCACGATGATTTCGCCGCGGGTCAGTTTGATCAGGCGCTGCTGCGCGGTGTAATCCAGATCCACCGCACTGGCGGTGTTGAGCTCCAAGCGTGTGCCATCGGGTAGCTGGAAGCCACGTCGCTCGCCGGTGGCGGTGGCGAAGTCGGCGGTCCATTGCTGCCAGCCCACCGCATCCTTGCTCAGCCAGGCGGCAGAGCCCATCAGCAATACACCCGACAGCAACTTCAGCGCCTGGCGTCGGCCCAGTCCCTGGGCGCTGTTTTCCAGCGTGTTGAAGGCGACCTGTGCGCCAGGCACCGCCCGCAGGTTGATGCTCAGTTCGGCATGCAGGGATTGCACTCGTTGCCAGGCCAGTTCGTGTTCATGGTGTTCTGCCCGCCAGCTATCGCATTGCTGACGCAGTCTTGGATTGGCCGCGTTATTACGCAGCCGCAGCAACCAATTGATGGCTTGCCTGACCACCTGCTGATGCGGCTCGCCGCGGCGATTCAGCACTGAACTATCCACCGGCATCATGCTTCATACCGCAACACGTAGCAGTGATACAGCGCGTCGGCCACATAACGCTCCACCGAGCGCAAGGACAAGCCCATCTGTTCGGCAATCTGCTTGTGGGTCAGGCCTTCGCACTGGGCCAGCAGAAACGCCTGACGCACTTTCGGTTTCAGACCTTCAAGCATGCGAGCGATGCTTTCCAGCAGTTCGAGCACCAATGCCCGAGCCTCGGCGCTTGGGGTTTCGGCCTCGGGCAAATGGGCGATGGTTTCCAGGTAGGCGCGTTCGATTTCCTCTCGGCGCCAATGGTCGATCACCAGGCCGCGGGCAATGGTGCGCAGAAAGGCGCGTGGTGCCTTGAGCTCCAGGCGTTCGGTGCGTTGCAGCAGGCGAACGAACGTGTCCTGGGCCAGATCCGCCGCATCGGCGGCATTGCCCAGTCGAGCGCGCAGCCATGTGTTGAGCCAACCGTGATGGCTACTGTAAAGCGCCTGTACTGCAAACTCAGGTGAGGACATGAACGCGACAGCCCGGACGTCACAAATGATAATTAGTCGCATTGTCATCAAGGGCTGGGGAATTTGCAACTGCTGCTGAGCGGAACGTCAGTGAAACCGCGTTATCGTTCTTCGCGAGCAGGCTCGCTCCCACATTGGATCTTCACTGAACACGACACATGTGAACGACTGAGATCCCTTGTGGGAGCGAGCCGGCTCCGGGCGGCGTTCCGACGAAAGCGGTGGACCATTCACCGCTAAATGAAAGCCCTACGCAAACAGCTTCAACACATTGTTCATCGCATCATCGGCAAACCCCTGCACGAATTCCTTGAACCCCGACAAGGCTTCGGCACCACCCTGCGCCGGTTCGGCAATGATGGTCCAGGTCGCCCGCGACTTGTCCGCCCCCAGCGCTTCAACACTCATCGCCGCCCACAAGTTAGCCACGCCCAAAGTGTTGTAGATCGTGGTCCAGGTCATGCTCCGTGCCTGCTCATCCCGGGAATTGAGTTGTTCAACTACCAGATTGCCGTCCCTGAAGAATTTCTTGCGCAGGGACGACACGCCTTCGCCGGTCATCTCGATGTGCGACAGCGCCGGAATGAAGCGGTCGAAACCGGAAAAGTTGCCGACCACCGCCCAGACTTGCGCGGCATCGGCCGGTACTTCCACCGAAGACAAGACCTGGCAGCCTTGAGGGTTTTTGATCAGGGTATCGGGTTGCAGAGTACTCATGGTATTGCTCCGTTCGGGGTTGAGATGAATCAGATGAAATTGATTTCTTTGAGGTAGTCGCAGCCGCGACGCAGCAGTGCCGGGGATTTTTCCGGGTAGTGCGTGCCCATCTGGCGCACGCCAGCGTGGGCGTTGTCGTGGCCAATCATCGAGATATCGCCGATGTCTTCTTCGAAGCCGTCGAGGTAGAAGCCGAGTACGCCGAACAGCGCGTTATCGCTGTCGACCCGGCCCAGTTGCTGCTGCCAGTCGGCGACGCTGACCATCGAAAACTCCCGGCCGGCCTCGCGAAATGACGCAACGTAGGCGTCCCAGCTCAAGGGTTCGGGGTTGTGCAGGTTGAACACCGCTTTGTCGAACTGATAACGGCTGGCGTGAAAGGCAATGAAGCGGGCCAGAAAATCCACCGGCATCAGGTCGAAATTCAGCGTGAACTCCGGTACCTGACCGAGCTGAATCGACCCCTTGAGCATCAGCATTAACCGATTTTTGTGCGGTTGGCAGACCCCCGTGAGGCTGTTGAAACTGATGTTGCCGGGGCGATACAGATTGACCCGGACTCCACGCTCGCGAGCCCGCTCGAGGATGCGTTCAGCGACCCATTTCGACAGGTTGTAGCCGTTTTTGATGTAGATCGGTGGGGTCTGTGCGGCAGGCAACTCAAGGACCCGACCATCGGCGGAAAGGGTGCTGGAGGCCGAAAGCGTCGAGACGAAGTTGAAGATCTTTTTGCTGCGCCCTTCGCACAATCGCAGGCATTCGAAAATCGGCTCGACGTTATCCCGCGCCAATGACTCGTAATCGAGGACGTGATTGACGTTGGCGGCGTTATGCACCAGTGCGCCGAACTCCCGGTCCAGTCGCTCATAGACATCCGCGGCGAGCCCCAGCCCGGGGCGGGTAATATCCGCGGCATAAACCCGCACCCGGCTCAGGTCCAGATGCTCCAGGCGGTTCTCTCGCAAGGCGTGAGTGAAACGTTGCACCGCCGATTGCCCGCCACCCTCACGCACCAGGCATGCGATTTCACTGGCGCCCCAGGCCAGCAATGCCTCAACGATGTGCACACCGACAAAACTGTTGGCGCCAGTAACGATCACCCTGTGCACATCACCCATGCGGCTGACCGGCAAGGGCTGCATATCCAGTTCGCGGAAGGCATCGGCCATGGCCTGTTCGCACAACACTTCTTCGGTGCCGGAGCCACGAACCAGCGTCGCCAGTTTGCTGATGGTCGGCAGTTCGATGAAGCGGTTGATCGAGATGCTGCGGCCGAATTCTTCACGCAGTCGCAGGAGCATGCGCGACAACAGGATCGAGTGGCCGCCCAGGTTGAAGAAGCTTTCGTCGGTGGAAATATCACTGGCCGGCAACTCCAGCAACTCGGCCCAGATCGCCAATAACAAGGCTTCATCGGCACTGGCGGGCAAGCGCCGTGGGTGGTGCTCGGTCATGCTGACGGGCAGTTCCAGCAGCGCCTTGCGGTCAACCTTGCCGTTGCTGGCGAACGGCATGCTCGCCAGTTCGGTCCATGCCGTGGGTTGCATGTAATCCGGCAGGCACTCGATGGCGTGTGCTTTCAGCGCTTCGCGAGCGGTGCCTGGGTGGTCCTCCCGAGGCTGCGCGAGGAACGCCAGAATCCGCCGTTGGCTGTCGATGACTACCGCCACCTGACGGTACATCTGACTGTCGCGCAGGAAGCGTTCGATCTCTTCCGGCTCGACCCGAAAACCACGAATCTTCACCTGATTGTCCCGGCGCCCGCAGAGCTCGATACCTTCGCTGGTCCACTTGGCCATGTCGCCGGTGCGGTAGGCGCGCAGGCGCTCACCATTGGCCAGGCTCAGAATCAGATAGCGTTCGGCGGTCTGCTGCGGGTTGTTCAAATAACCCAGGCACACCCCCGGGCCGACGATGTACAACTCGCCTGTGGTCTGTTCAGGCACCGGTTGCAAATCCTCATCGAGAATCAGCACCTGGCTGTTCGCAATCGGCGCGCCGAGGGTACGGTTGCTGTCGCCGCTGCGCAGCTGTCGCGCGGTGATCAGCACCGTGGCTTCGGTCGGGCCATAGAGGTTGTAGAGTTTGCCTTGGCGAGTCAGTTGCTCGATGACCCAGGGCTCGCAGACATCGCCGCCGGTCATGACATGCTCCAGGCACTGCAATTGATCCAGCGGCAGGATGCTCAATAGCGCTGGCGGCAAAAAGGCGTGGCTCAGTCGTTGGTACCGGATCAGTTCCACCAGTTGCAACGGGTCGCGACGTTGATCGTCGCTGGGCACGATCAACTCGGCACCCTGCAGCAGGGTCGGGAAAATATCGATCAGCGACGAGTCGAAACTCAATGACGAAAACTGCAATACCCGGCTCTGTTCGGTCAGCTGCACGTAGTCGGCGTACCACGCGGTGAAGTGGGCGAGGTTGGCCTGGCTGAGCACTACGCCTTTGGGATGGCCGGTGGTGCCCGAGGTGTAGAGCGCCATGCAGGGGGCGTCGAGATCGGGTCGCTGGCGCATCAAGGGTTGATCGAAATCTATATCACCGATGTCGATGCGGCTGATATCCAGCCCGGGGATTTCGTCCGCGAGCGGATGTTGCCCGTCATGCAGCAGCAACACCGCCCCGGCATTCGACAGGATGTACTGCTGGCGTTGCAACGGATGGCTCGGCTCAAGGGGCAGATACACCGCACCGCTGCCAAGAATCGCCAGAATCCCCGCATACAACGCGCTGCATTTAGGCAGGCAGATCCCGATCACCGATTGTCCCTGGCGCTGATCGAGCAATGGTTGCAAACGCTGTGCAATGGCGCGGCTCAGGGCATGCAGTTCGCGATAACTCAGAGAGGTGCCGGCGACATTCAGCGCCAGTCGCTCGGTGGACTGAATGAAGCGCTGCTCCAGGCGCTCGATCATTGGCGTTTGCGCCAGATGCAGCAGCCAGGGTTCTGCGGTGGTGTTGAGTCGATGGACGAAGGCCAGGCTCTCCAGAAACAGGAGATTTTCCACCTGCTCGAATGAGGTGCAGGTTGCAGGCGCGGCGAGCAGAAAATACTCGGCATCCCGGGAGTAGCGGCTGATCAACAGCGCCACGTGGTCCATTAGTTCTGCCACTGCTCGCACACGCAGCGCCTGACCGTTACCCGAAGGCTCATCGGCGATAGGCACCCGATTCAGCAGCGTCGAACCGTACTGGCACAGCAGTTCCAGCGGCGGCAGGCCTGAGGCTCCCGGAGCGCCGACGCCCAGTTGCAGTGTCAATCGCGGTGCATCGCCAAAGGAATGAACGGGGAGGCTGGCGTCATCGATCAGCAAATCGACGTGACCCGTCGGTTGCTCGTCGAGGGATGTCAACTGCCGTGGCGAATGACCCTGTTGTTCGAGCTCCAGCGTCAGGTCGATCAAAGCCTGGCTGCGTCCAATGAGCAGAATGTCGAGACGTCTCATGATGTGCTCCTCGTTAAGCCAGGTAGTCGCCCAGGGCGTCTTGCACGCACGGCGAGTCGAGCAGTGAACTGCTGCGAAAAAACCGCACGATGTTGGCGACCAGCGGGTGATGGCGATTGATCGGGAAGGCCAGCCCCGAGACTTCGCGCTTGAGTGCGCGGCGTGCGACATCGCTGATCGGCAAGGACTCGATCAGCTGCAAATCAAAAGACTTCTGGATGTCGTTGGTCAGGTACTGGCCGATGAACACCGGCAGGATGTGCGCAATGCATCGACGGTCGTCTTCGCTTGCGGTGTGCCAGTAGATGCGTACCAGCCGCGTCCAGAAGCCGGAGTGGCGGCCCTCGTCGAGCAAATGGTCGGCCATCAAGCCCTTGATCGACTGCTTGACCGTGTCGTCCTTGGCGAACGCCGCGACATCTCCAGTGACGGTGTTCTCGGCGATGGCCACACAGATCAGTTCCACGGCGCTGCGCAGATGCTGCGGTGCGAGTGCGACGGTCGCTGGAATTGCCCGGCTCAATTCGATTTCATCTGGCAGCGCGATCGGCGTGATGCCGGTCATGGCGATGGTCTGCTGCATGAAATCCATGGCCACGAGCGCGTGGTAATCCTCGTCCACCACCACCGTCATGGCGTCGTAACGACAGGCGAAGGGGAAGGCCAGCGGGAAACGGTTTTTCGCGATGCTGCGGGCGGTCTTGTCGACGATCTCGGTTTCGAAGATCACCACGTCGTTGATGAACTTGTAGAGCGTCTGCACCAAGGCAAAATCGCGCTGCTCGGGGCACTCGCGCAGGAAGGGTTCGCTCAGCACCAGCGGCTGACGGCTCAAGGGATATATCAGCTTGTCGTCGTTCTCCAGCACGCGGCGTGGGCGGGTGCGGATGGTGGCGCGGCTCTCCCAGGCGTCGGCGAAGGATTGGTAGTCGGCGGCGTTCATGCGTTCACCTCGGCCACTGCTTCGCTCATACTCAGGCGCAGGCCATCCCACAAGGCGATGCGGCTCTCCACGGCAGCGATGGCGCTGGCGTAGACATCTTCTTCACGTTGCGAATCGCCATCGACCAACCGCGCGAGAAGTCTTTGCGCCGCCGGGCCGTGGTCTTCGGAATCGACTTCGATATGCCGCCGCAGGTAATAACGAAAGGTCGGTGCTTGCTCGATGCCGATGCCCCAATCATCGAGAATGCGCTGGAACATCTGCGGGATCACGCTTTCGCGACCGTGCAGAAAGGCCGCCGCGACGCTATGGCCCGGCGCGTGCAGTGCGGTGTGCAAGGTGTGGCGCACAAACTGCGCAGCCGCCGGCTCGACATCCACACTTCGCAATGCGACGTCATAGCTGACACCTTCCCGTTGCAGCGCCACGAAGCGCTCCACGGCGGCCGTACTTGCACCGACTTCGCGCATGGCATCCAGGTACAACTCGAAGTGGCTGTAATGACCCCGCGCCGGACGGTCATCGGACTCTTCACCCAACACTATCTCGTTGATCAGGCGCGCAGCCTGCGGATCTCGTGGCGGTAACCAGGGCAGTTGGACGCAGGTCAGTTCCTGTTGCAGGCGTTTGGTCAGCGACATGAAATCCCATACCGCAAACACATGGGATTCCATGAAACGTTGGAGTACCGGGAGCGAATGTATTTCAGAAAATATCGGGTGTGCGCTTAGTTCTGCTTTTTTCTGATTAAGACGGTCTTTAGTCGTTGTCATGGGTGAGCCTGTAAGTGATCGGGGAATAACGCGTGATTAATAAGTAACGGGCGCTTCAAGTTTTTACTGGCGAGCGAGCGCCTCGAACTAATTGATCCGAATGGGTGTATGTAAATCGCCTGATTACGGCCTGTCAGCCAATGTTTATTGGCAGCGGAAGAAAATTAATACACGAATAAAGTTCCAGGCAAGATATTTTTTTATTATTTTAAAGTTTAACTTTATTTGGCGTGACAAGTTCCAATAAGACTTTTCATTTAAGTTTTATTTGGATGTGGTTACTCCTTCCGGCTTATATAAGTCAGAATCGAAAAAGAGAGTGAATGCCTCACTCGAAGTAACTTTCTAATTAAGAGCGTCAAGGTGATCTGAGGGGGTGGAAGTGGGCCGGGAATGCCGCCGATTCTTCCTTTTCCCGTGACAAGACTCCTTCCGTTGGTTCTGGGTGCGAGGACTGCTCCGCTTCGTGCGGTGCGTCACCCGTTCATTATTTATCGACAACCCAAAGAGTGAGCGTAATTCAAGGCAGCCGCCATCACCGACGCGTGAAAGCTGTCGGTGCAATGATCCGGCTGGAGGGGGGGAGCGAAGGCAGCGGGCGCAATCGCGGCAAACAAGAACGAGCAGTTTGATTTGCTTGCTCAGGCCTGCCGCTGGGTTACTACGAGATTTTCCTGTTCTTTGCCTCAGGGCTATCGAGGTAACGTGTGATGACCTCGACCGCGCGATTAAGATGCTTTTCGAGCATCTTCACCGAGCGTTCGATGTCGCGGTCTTCCACGGCCCGTAACATCGCCCGGTGATCTTCCTGGGACAGTTTGCCCAGGCCCATGGCTTCCAGGTTGAAGCGCAGGAAGCGTTCTTCCTCGTTCAGGCCGTCTTCCACCAGCTTCAACAGCCGCCGGTTCGGCGCCTTGCAGTAAAGCGACATGTGGAACAGCCGGTTGAGCCGGCCGATTTCGGTATAGTCGTGTTGCGTTTCCAGTTCATCGATATAGCGGGCGGCCTGTTCAAAATCCTCCTGGGTCAGCAACGGGATCGACAAGCGCAGGGCTTCGGATTCCAACAGGATCCGCAGCGCGTAAGTTTCAACGGCATCGCCCTGAACCAGCGGTGCGACCACCGCCCCTTTATGCGCGATCACGTTGAGCAGCGATTGGGCTTCGAGCTGGCGCAAGGCTTCGCGAACCGGCATGCGGCTGACGCCGAACAGGTCAGCCAGGTCCTGCTGGCGAAGGGCGGCGCCGCAAGGGAGGCGACCATCGAGGATGGCAGCACGCAGGGTTTCTTCGATCACCGAGCGGGCCAGATGAGCAGGAATCGGCCCGTGGACCTTGATGCTGCTGAGAGGGTTGGGCTTCTGTGTCACTACAACGCACCCTGATTGATTGAGATAAATTTTGGATCCAAAGGACACTAGTTAGTGTTGTACAAGATGTCAAACAATGTAGAGGACCTGTATCAAGAGTTTAGCGCGTCACCAGTGATCTCACCGTGCCATTGTCTTTTACCGGGCCAGCCTTCACCATCAATCGACCCTATCTGCCCAACCTGGAAGCCTCGCCTTGGCGGCATGTTTCGCGATTCCCCGGACATTGCGCTGGCTATGCGGCGCGTTGCTGCTGGCTGGCGTCATGCCGGGCGGGCTGCACGCTGACTGGGACTTTTCCCAGATCAGCCGTCGGGCGCAGGCATTATACGGACCGCTGGGCGAAGGTCAGCAACGCATCAATGCCTGGCAACAATTGCTGGCCACGCAGAAGCAAATCAACGAGCCGGAACAGCTCAACCTGGTCAACCAGTTCTTCAACAGACAGCTGCATTACGAAGAAGACATCGACCTGTGGCGTCTGGTCGATTATTGGCAAACCCCGATCGAAGCCTTGTGGAAAGGCGCCGGCGATTGCGAAGACTTCGCTATCGCCAAATATTTCAGCCTGCGCCATCTCGGTGTTTCCAGTGACAAGTTGCGCATCACCTACGTCAAGGCCGTGAGCCTGAACCGCGCCCATATGGTGTTGACCTATTACTCGAGTCCTGAGGCCGTGCCGCTGGTGCTCGACAGCCTGATGGATGCGATCAGGCCCGCCAGCCAACGAACCGACCTGCTGCCGGTCTACGCTTTCAATGCCGAAGGAGTGTGGCTTCCGGGTGCCAAGGGCAACAAACAGATGGGTGACACCAAACGTCTGTCCCGTTGGCAGGATGTGCTGAAGAAAATGCAGGCAGAAGGTTTTCCTGTCGAGACGACCCACTAGGAGCACGCCCACAGATGTCTCTGTGCAAACAGCTGTTGATCGCTATCTGTCTGTTCCTCGTGGTCGCGTTCACCGGCAACTTTATCGTCAGCCTGGAAAGCTCGCGTGCCCAATACGTCAACCAATTACGCTCTCACGCCCAAGACGCCGCGACCGCACTGGCGCCCTGCCATGGCTCGAGCGCTTTGACTGGACCGCGCGGCTGGACCGTCTGATGGTGATCGGCAACCTGGCGCGGCTTGGGTTGGCGTATCTGAAGATCGACGGCAGCTGCATCCGGGCGATTGATCAGGAGAGTGACAAGCGATTGTTCATCGAGGCGATTCAGCGGGCTGCCCATAGCATTGATCTGCCGTTGATTGCCGAACGGGTCGAGACTGAAGGAGAGTTGTTGGTGATGCGTGAGCTGGGGGTGTATGGGGTTCAGGGGCGGTTGTTTGGGGAGCCCAAGCCTTGGGAGTAAGGCTTTCGACTTTGCGTCGTCAGTGAGTCCGCCTTCGCGAGCAAGCTCGCTCCCACATTGATTCTCGATCGAGCACAGAACTTCATTCACTGGAGATCCCTTGTGGGAGCGAGCTTGCTCGCGAAGACGTCAGCGTAGGCAACGAAGAAGCTCAGATCAAGCCCGCCTCATCATCATCAACCAAACGACTCAACCCACCCAGCGCCTCACGGGCCTGGGACCGGTCCATGAGCTTGGCTTGCGCGGCGGCCGGCAGGTCGGTCACGCGGATCACCCCTTTGCTGGTCAATACCTGGATCAAGTCGTCGAGTACCCGGATCATGTCCAGGTCGCTCTGCTTGAGCTGTTTGAGGCTGGTGGCCATGACCTCGCTGGCGAACCAGACCTGCAGGTCAGGGTGGTCGGCCGACAGCGTTTCGGTAGCCTCGGCGTAGGCCTGGGCTTCCACGCGCATCAGTCGGCCTTCTGTATTGCGTTGCACATAGAACATGGCGCATCCCTCGGAGTTGATTCCATGACAGCCAAGAGCAGCATAGGCCAACGCTGGCCATGCATGGAGTGATCGGAAGGGTCAGCGCATGTCCGCGTACGGGGTGACCGGCTCGATGGGCATCGGCAGATTGCCTTGCCATTCATCGAAGGTGTATCGCAGATACAGCAGGGCGCGGCTGGGAGCATAACCTTCGCTGTGTTGATAAGTGATGCCCGAGCCCAGCACCAGATGATCGGACAACCTGCGCTCGATCAGGGCTTGCAGGCGGATACCGACACCATTGCTGCTGCTGGCCTCCTTGGTCAGGCTGGCGTTGCTGTCAGTCGCGAACCCGGCATCGTTGAGCTGGTTCAGCACACTGTCGACTGGCTCGTGTGGGTAAAGATCGCTGGCGCTGGTTTTCGAATAGGACCAACCGACAGAGCTTTCCAGCGTGGCCGACCAGTTGGCGTTGCGCCAGGCATAGTTTAACGGCACCCCGATTGAATAATACTGCTGCGGGCTGTAGTAGCCGCCTTGCCCCAGTGTGTATTCACTCAGGTCCTTGTCATAACCCCAGTACATCAGGGTCAGACCGGTACGCATGCGTTCATCGGCTGTGTCGATGAGCCGGTAGTAATAGCCGCCCATGGCCGAGAGGCGCTGATTGTCCTCCACATTTTTGCCAAGCAACCAGTGTGCGCCCAGGCTGGCCCAGACCCCATCGACACCACCTTCGTCATGGCTGAGGCTCAAGGTCAAGCCATTGCTGGTGACACCTCCCCAGCGAGTGCCGGTCAGTGGGTCGACGGCGCCGGCATACGACACCACCGAGTTGCTCATCGGCCGTCGCGAACCGGTCAGGGTCCAGCCCACACTTTGCCAGTCACTGCTGTAGCCGACACCACCCAGCCAGTTGCCGATTTCGAAGCCTTGTGGGGTGTGACCGAGATCGATGGCCCACTGGTCGTTCTTCCAGCCGACCGCAAGGCCGGGGCCGCTGGTGCTGAGCGACGTGCTGGGACAGCCACCGGTTGCCAGCGCACAGGTACCGAATGCCTCTTGGTGCCGACCATTGGCATCGGTATCGAAGCGAGTCGCTTGCAGGTCGACCTGTTCGGCCTGGACAAAGCCCTGGCCTTCGGCAAGCGGCATATCGATGCGCAAAATTGTGGTTTGCGTGGTGAGGTCGGAAATGCCCGGGTCAGAATTATCAGTGCGCCAGGCAAAGTCCTGATAAAGGTTCACGGTCGGATTTTGCTGTTGGTACAGCTCATCGACATCTGCGCGCAGGCTGCGCAGCATCCAGTCATCACTATCGTTGGCGCGGCTGGCTTCGGTCATCGCGACGTTGTTGCGCGGGGTGGACTGTGCTGACTCGGTCAAGCCAGCCGCCACCATGCTGCGGGCATAGTTATCGAGGGCCTGTTGTGGCTGGTCCTTGGTCATCAGTCGTGCGGCGTCGCGGTAAATCAGCGGATCGGTCTGCGGCGATTGCAGCAGTTGCGCGTACAGGGCGTTGGCCTTGCCCGGTTCTCCGACCGAGGCCCAGGCATTGGCCACGCGTCGGTGCCAGCCTGGCGTCGGGGCAACTGGAGCTTTGAGATTGCCCAGTGCCTCACGGGCTTGAGGTTGGCGAGCGGTAGCGATCCAGGTTTCGATCAACCCCAATTGCGCGTCGGGGTCCTGTGGTTGTTGCTTGAGCACCGCGCGGTAGTACTGTTGCGCCTGTGGGTAGTCTTCGCGCTGGAAAGCCCAGTCGGCCAACGTCGACAGATCATCGACGGTTGGCTTGCGCAGCAGCAAGGCAATGGCTTCGGGCTCGTGGCCGGCATCGCGCAAGTTCTGCGCCTGGGCCAGTAACTGTCGACGCTCGCTCCGGGCGGCCAGGTCGCGCATGTTGTCGGTCCAGTCGGCCTTGGGGATGTGCCCCAGGCTGGCGAGCACCTCGCTGTCGCGATTTTCGGTGGCCAGGTACAAGGCGTGGGCGTAGCGGGCTTCGGGGTTTTGGCCCTGACGCAACAATAGCTGGCGGAACGCATCGTCGGCTTCGACCGGTTTGCCCAAGGCAAGCTCGGCCCCAGCCAGGCGATAAGCCAGCCAGGGGTTGTCCAGGTCCAATACGCGCATCTGTTTGAGCAAGGGCACCAGTTGCGCCCAGTCCGAGTGCTGCGTCACCGCGTCGGCCTTCAGGCTCAGGCGTTCAAGTTGAATGCTCTGACGCAGGCCGGTGAATTCGGCTTGATTGCCGGTGGGCAGCGTGTCGAGAAACGCTTCGGCCTTTTCGCTGGACTGGGCTCGGTACAGACGCACCAGCCTGCGCACAGCGCTGGCGTTGTCCGGCTCCAACTTGCGTACCTGCAGCAGCAGCGCTTCGGCGGCGATATCGTCCGACTCGGCGCTGGCGACGTCACTCAGGCCAATCAATGCGTCGGTATTGCCAGGGTCGAGCGTACGGGCTTGCGTAAACGCCACGCGTGCCGCTGACAAGTTTTTGCCTTGCAGCGCCAGGTTACCTTTTTGCAGCGCCATCCAGAGGCGAGAAGCGTCTTGCAGATCGCGCCATTTGGTGATGTAGAAAGTGTCTTGCTCAAGGCTCAGTGCGCGGCTGACGGCCTCGTTGGCGGCCGCGTATTTGCTTTGGCGCATAAGCGCAACGCCCAAGGCACCGTGCAGGCTCGAGTCTTGGGGGTAGGCCTTGAGTGCACGACGCAACATGGCTTCAGCGCCGACTGGATCGGCATCGTTTTCAAGCAGGACCTTGGCCTTGCTGCCGGCCAGCCAGGCGGGGTCGGCAAGCAGCCGACGCTGTTCGGCCAACTGCCTGGCGGCTTCTTTGGCTAACGGTGAGTAAGGGTAATAGCTCGTGAATGCCTGCCAAGCCTTGGCCGTTTCGGGGCTGACCGGCAGCTTGACCAGGTAGTTGTATTCAGTTTCTGCCGCGCCAGCGCTTGCCAGCGGATCGGCAGCCAATTGGTGCAGCACCGCCAGGGCCTCGTCATCTCGATCCTCGGCGAACAACAACCCGACCAGCATCTGTCGCAGGCTGGCGCTACCCGGGTAGTTGTTGTCCAGATTGCGCAACGCAATGATCGCCGGTTGCCGCTGCCCGGGCAGACGGCTACGGATACTCCAGTACTCCACGGCTGAGGCAAGGTCGGGTGGCTCATCGCCGAACAGCTGCTCGTACGCCGCGGTGGCTTCGTCGAAGCGCCCGGCCGCTGCAAGCAGGCGAGCCTGCTGCAAGTCCCTGGCACCGTTGGCACTCTGCAGTTTGACCAGCGCCAGGGCTTGGCGCAGCGCAGGTGAGCCGGGGGCCTGCTGGCGCAGGCGATTCATCAGTTGTTCGATCCATTGCGCGTTTACGGCCGGGTCCTGCCGGGCAGGATTGGAGCGCAATGCCTGGCGGATCTTGCCGACCAGCACCTGCGGGTGGTTGGGCGCGATCAGTTCCAGGCGCGCCAGCGAGTCATTGATGAGCTCTTCACGGAACATTGCCTCGCCAACACGCATCTGCTGCAGCAACCATTGTTGCTGCGCCTGTTGCGTGTCCGGGGCTTGCGCGGCCAGTGCCGACGGGCACAGGTAAAGGCTGGACAGGAGCGTGCCGCAAGTCAGAAGGGATCGCAGCATGGATATTTTCGCCGCTGTTTTTCGCAGGACTAGCCTTTGCATGAACCCTTCCAATTTGGCACCAGCCGTCCGTCTTTATCGAATCGGTAACGTTGTTCGTCCCAGCCTTGGCCGAACATCAGCAGCGATTGGTTGTAATAGGCGTCTGCCGGCGGAGGGGCCTGTTGCACACGTTCTCGCTGAACGGCAGCCGCTGCATTAGCGCCACTGGCGGACAGCAGTGGCAGCATTGCCGCGGAAAAACCGACAGGCCCGGTGCCAGTGGCGATGCCGCTGACACTGTTCACATGCTCGGGCGTATAGCCCAATTGGGTGGTCGCCTCAACCATCGGTTTGAAATGCGCCATCAGTTGCGTGCGGTGTGGAGCGTCCTTGGCCAACATGCCGAGCCACAGGTACACACGGATGGCGTCATAGCTGCCGTCCGTGCCCTTGGCATCCGGGCCCCAGCGCTGGCCGGCCTGCCACATCAGCCAATCGGGCGCGAAGCCTTTGGGCGAGGTTTCAACCAGCATGCGCCGAGTGTTGTCCGCCAGCTCTGCCCAGACCGGCGCTTCGCTGGAAAACCGCGAGAGCAGTTGCAGTGGCAGGTAGCTTGGATTCAAGCGCACGCCCTCGGCGGACTGGAAGCCCACATCGCCCGGCAGCAGCATCAGCCCCAGGCCAGGCAGCTTGTGCAGGGTTTGCGCTGCGCTACGCCAGAGTAGATTGCGACCTTGAGTTTCGAGCTCCGGGCGTTGCCACAGACGCGCTGCTTCCAGCAGGCTGTAGGCGATCCACAGATCAGCATCGCTAGCATTGTTGCTGTCCAGCACCTGCCACTGTTCATTCTGGGACTCGCCCCATTTCCAGGCCGGCAGATGACGGTTCAAGTCGCCCGCGGACAGGTTGTTGCGGGTCCAGGCCAGTAGCCGGTCGAACGACTTGCGGTCGTTGGCGACCAGGGCGAAAAACAGCCCGTAGCTCTGGCCTTCCGAGGTGCTGATGTGCTGCTCGGAAGACCCGTCGATGACGCGCCCGTCCTCGCTGATCATCGCCTGTTTATAGCGTTCCCAGGCTGGCCACGGACAACTGCTCGCCGCCGCCGAGTGTGCTGGCTGCAGCGCAAGTGCAACAGCCAGCGCCAGGCCTGGCAATCCGCCAAGTACTGCACGCTTACTCTTCATAAGCCAGACGTCGACGCGCCGCCCACTGCAGGACTCGCCAGACCAGGAAGGCGGTCAGCAATACGCCGGTTGCGGCCATGAAGGCCAGCAGGATCGGGTGGTCCGACAGCTTGAACCAGAGCATCAACCACCATGGCAGATGACCGACGTAGTACGGCTCACCCACCATTTGGCTGCTCACGCCACTGCTGCGGATCAGCACCACGGAACCGGCTACGGCGCCCATCTTGCCGCTGTCGGCGAGGGTCTCGCGCAATAACTGGTAGTCGCTGTCCTGGGTGGCCAGCAGCGCAACGATGCTGCGCTGCTCATGGAAGGGTGACTTCATGCCGACCATGGCCGCGATAGGGCCTTTGGCGGACACCTCGACCCGGCTGGCGGCCAGGTTACGCTCACCGCCGTACTGCCATTCCTGCGCAGCAGTGCGGCCAGGCTGAGTATTGCTGGCCTGCAGCAACCAATCGCGGGAGCGGTCGAGCAGCAGGTTCAAGTCACGACTGTCACGCACGTCCGGGGCCAATGTGCCGAGTATCAGCAAGTCGGCATCGAGCTTGGCGGCATCGCTCCAGTTATCGCTGACATGCAGACCGAAGGCCGGAAGGCCGGAGCGTGCGGAAATACCCGCCAACGCCTCCAGGTAAGTACTCAACTGAATGGTCGACGGTTGTGGCGACAGCAAGACCATGGTTTCCGACAGGTCGGCCATGCGGCTGTAAGGGAACCCACTGCGGGCGAAGGTCTTGAGGTCAGGCATCGCAATGTAGTGGTGATAACCGGACATATCGATGCTGGACTGATCGTCGATCACTGCCTGGGTGTCGACCGGCAACGAGCTTTGGCAGCGGTCGCGCTGAGAACTGCTGGCGGTGCTGGCAAAGCTGAAGTTGAAGCTGAGGGTATTGCGGTCACCAATTTTCAGCGCCGGCACCGACAGGCGCTCGCTGGTGTTCGCCGATTCGCTGGAGAGTACGGCCAGGCGCAGTTCATCCAGTCGGCTGTTGCTGTTGCCCGGCAATGGCAGGCTGGTGATGAATTGGTTGTTCAGGCTGACGTTCAGCCGTGAGCCGTCATTGGTCACTGCCGGTGGTGTGTAGCGGTACTTGGTCTGCAGTGGGATCCCCTGGTTACGCCAGACGAACAGGTCCGGCGGCAGGTTGATGTCGAGATTGATCGGCAGCGGCTGTACACCGCTGACACGCAACTGCTCGGGGTATTTGACCAGCTCGGCGAAGCGCACCGGGCGATCGGTGCGCATCCAGTTCGGAGCGTCGTAGGGTTTGCGGGGCAGAATCTGCTGGACCTTGTCGACCGTCACGCGTGAGCCGCGAAACAGGTCGCCACCCAGGGCCAAGGCCTTCACCGCGGTAATCAGGTCGGCCTCGTTGCGACCCATGACCAACAGCACTTTGCTGTAACGATTGGCGGGGTTGTCGATGATTTGCACCACCGGTGCATCCACTGCCGGAAATGTCTTCAGGTCGGCGAGAAAGGCTGGGCGATGATCGTTGGTGGCGAAGACGATCGAAGGCAGAGCCTTGTCCTTGGCTGTGGCGCCGGGCAAGTGATCGAACGCTACCGGGAATCGGGTCCCGCGCCAGCCGGCCTGGCTGCCGAAATACGACGCGAGGATACCGGCCGCGCGCTGCTCCTCCAGGGTCGGGTTCGCGGCAAATACCATGTTCAACACCGGGCTCTGGTAGTCGCGTGCGTCGAAGAACGGCAGCGGGAACCAGGCCAGATCATTCTCCGCGCTGAGCGCCTGCTCGGTGACCGAAATTTGGCTGACGCGGCTGATGTTGACCCACAAGGCGCTGTTTGACGGTTCTTCACAGATGTCGGTGTAGTGACCGACGAATTCCAGCCGTACACGATTGAAGTCACTGATCAGGCGAGGGTCGAGCGCCACCTGCCGAGTGACCTTTTTACCCAGCTGGTCTTTTTCGATCGGCAGCACATTCATCAACACATCGTTGAGGTAGATACGCAGGTGGGACAAGGTCGGGATCAGTGCGGGGGATGGGGTGTATTCCAGTTGCAGTTTCGCATCGCTGGCGATGCGGTCGCGGCGCATGGTGAATTCGATCTGATCGGTGTTGTTCGTGCCCAGCAACAGGCTGTCAGCCGGGCGCCCCAGCTGCGCGAAACTGCGCTGTACATCCCAGCTTGGCATTACCGATGTGGCCACAGCGGGCTCCAGCACGGTGGCAGCCGTCGCGGGTGGCTGAACCTTCAGGGTCTGCGCCTGAGCACAGCCAACGGCCAGCAACACCAGGCATGCCAATAAGGATTTTTGCAAATAGCGGCTCATGATGCGCTCACCGGACGAAAAGAAAGAGAAGAGACAGCCTTCGGAAAGCGCGGTACATAGCTGATCACCCATGCGCCCAGGCGCACGAATGGAGAGGCCAGCTTGCGGGTCCAAGCAGGCAGGTATTGGTAGAGGCGGTAGTAGCCCATGGTGCCCAGCTTGAGCACATCGATGAAGCTGCGCAGGGGCCGGTCCTGGATGAAGTCTTCATTCCAGTTCAACCAGGCATCGGCACGGGCAAAGGTGCACTGTACGTAATCGATTTTTTGATCGGCGGGCAGGTCCTGCAGGCTCACACCGACAAAGTTCTTGTGGCTGCGGCTGACGAAGCACGGGAACAGAAACTCCCGTTGGCCGCGCTGCATCAGCAGCGACACGCGGCTACCAACCGGCAGCGACAACGGTACTTCAAGCTCGATACCCGCCCCGCCGTCGGAGTAGTCCACCAGCATGCCGGGATAGAAATGGCCGTTCTCCAGCCGAATGGCAACCGGAAGACGCGCCTGGACCCGGTGCGTTTCCCTGACCTGGCGAACTTCTGCAGCGATGGCCACCGCGGCACCGACAATCAACAGGTTGTAGATCACCCAAAGGCTGCTCACCAGGGTGGTGCCGATCTCGTTGGCCGGGCCGTAGATCAGGCGCCATACCGCGAAACCCAGGCCTACTATGTTGAGCAGTGCGAGCACCAGATAAGGCTGCGCGATGCGCCAGTCGAACTGGTTCTCGGTCATCAGGCCGCCTTTGGCGGTGACGTTGAACTTGCCTTTTTTCGGGTTGAACAAGGCGACGGTGGTCGGGCGGGCGATGTACCAGGCCAATACCGTTTCATAGACTTCGCCCCAGAACGTCAGGCGATGTTCGCCCTGCATGCGTGAGTTGGTCAGGCTGGCATGCAGCATGTGCGGAATCACATACAGGACGATCATCATCGCCGGGGCGTAAATGATGTAGGCATGCAGCAACAAAAATGCCAGGGGCGCCGTGAGGAACACCAGGCGCGGCAAGCCTGCCAGGAAGTGCATCATGGCGTTGGCGTAGCAAATCCGTTGAAAGATCGTCAGGCCCTTGCCCAGCAACGGGTTGTCAGTTCGGAATATCTGCGCCATACCCCGCGCCCAGCGAATTCGCTGGCCAATATGTGCGGACAGGCTTTCGGTCGCGAGCCCGGCGGCCTGTGGAATGCGCACGTAGGCCGAGTTCCAGCCGCGGCGGTGCAGGCGCAACGCGGTGTGCGCATCTTCAGTCACGGTCTCGACGGCAAAGCCGCCGATGTCGTCTATCGCCGAGCGACGCAGTACCGCGCAGGAGCCGCAGAAAAACGCGGCGTTCCACATGTCGTTGCCGTCCTGCACCAGGCCGTAGAACAGCTCGCCCTCGTTCGGCCGTTGGCGGAAGGTGCCGAGGTTGCGCTCGAATGGGTCCGGCGACAGGAAGTGGTGGGGCGTCTGCACAAGTGCGAGTTTGGGGTCGCGCAGGAACCAGCCGACGGTTAGCTGCAGGAAGGAACGGACCGGTACATGGTCGCAGTCGAAAATGGCAATCAGCTCGCCGTCGAGCTTGAGCAACGCCTGGTTCAGGTTGCCGGCCTTGGCATGCTTGTTGTCCGAACGCGTGATGTAGTTCACCCCGGCCTCGGCGGCGAACAGGCGAAATTCCTCGCGCTTGCCGTCGTCGAGAATCGAGATTCGCAACTTGTCATGGGGCCAGTCGATACCCAGTGCTGCGTAAACGGTGCCACGAACAATCGACAAGTCTTCGTTGTAGGTCGGGATCAACAGATCGACCGTTGGCCACAGGCGGGTATCGGCCGGCAATTGCGCCGGGATGCGTTGCAAGGGCCAGCAGGTCTGGATATACCCCAGTAGCAGTACCAGCCAGGAATAGGTTTCGGCAATCAGCAGCACGACGCCGCAGACCAGGTCCAGCGGGGCTGCCCAATTCAGCGTCGAGGTATAGCGCCACCACAGATAGCGGCAGGAAACGATGATCGACAGCACAATCAGCAGCAAGGTCGGGAACCGCCCGGGAACGCGGCGAATCACCATCGCCACGACCCAGAGCAAGAACACGAACATCAATTGCGAACCGTAACCGAACGGCTCGGTGATACACACAACCACCAGAACCAGGCCGACAGCAGCGCAGATATAATTCAGCCAGTGCTGTTGGCGAGGGCTGAGGGTCTGCCACCATTTCTTGCCGGCATGGACCGTTACGCTGTGTTTCGCCTGCTGCGGCAACCTATTGAGAAACAAGGCCACGCGATCCCATAGCCGCAGGTTCGACTGGCCCAGGTCCTGAACCCATTGCGGTTTGCTTCTGCGGCGACGCTCGGGCATCGGCCTGGCCACCAACAGCCACAGACTTTGCAGGACGATACGTAGCGGGTCACCCACACTCGGCGCCTTGTTGGCCACGTGCGGGTACCAGCGTTGGCGCTGCTCCAGCAGCGGCTGCCAGACAGGCGACTCAAGGCGCAGGAATACCCAGGCCAGCGTGGTCAGTGTCGCCAGCCAGAACGCCGTCGGTGGGTAACAGTCGTACCGTCGACGTAAATGCATGTAGGGAAAAATCCGCGCGATCATTGCGCCTCCCGGCGTCGGGTCAGGCACCAGGTCGCCAGGCTGAGGGCGTCCTGGGCAGACAGGCTGGCGGGCGCGTATTGACCGACAGGCTGCTTGAACGCCAGGGCTTCGCGCAGGGCTTCGTCGCTGTGCACGGTAAAGGGCAGCAGACGCGAGGCCAAATGCTTGCGCCAAATCAGCAACAAGTCGCGCTGCAACTGGCTGCCGGGGTCAAAACGGTTAACCAGCAGCGGCGCCGTGCCGCCTTCCTGCAGCATCAATACATGGCAGGCGGCGTCGGCTTCGGTCACGCGGATCGGGAACGGGCACGGGCCGATCGCTGAGTGCCCCGGTAAACGCTGGGGCAGATCGAACAACACCCAATCGTAGTGCGCCGTCAGGCTTGCCTGGCGCCGAGCCCAAAGAATCGGGTCGTCGAGCAGCTGCTGTTCGATACGCATGGATTCTTGCCAGGACAGGCCGCCATAAGGCAAAAGGGCAAACGTGGGTGCCAGGCTCCAGGCCTGGGCATGCCAATCGTCGCCATCGAGCATGGCGCGCGCCCAGCCGAATTTCTCGCTGGCGACCAGATTGAAGTGCAGGCGCAGCAGGTTTTCCGGGCACATATCAACCATCAGCACCCGCTCCCCAAGCGTGTGCAGCGCATAGCCGACAGCCGCCAGAACCGAACTGGTCCCCACGCCGCCACGCACGCCACGCAGACTCAACGCTGTCACCTCAGTGCTCCGAATTTACTCTGCCGGATCGGCTGAGCCACCGGCAATGGCGGCTCCGACGACGCCAGCGTTGGAAAGCCGAACTCTTCGAGCAGCGGCCAGCGGCGCATGGCACGGTTGAGTTCCAGCTGCGCCGAAATATCGACGTATTCAAGGCCGGGCAGCTTCAACTCGACCTTGAGGCGGGCGATGTCATCGGCGCGCTCGGTGCGTGACAGCGCCTGGTTTTTTACTGGAATCTTTGCGGGTAAGGCAGCCATGTACCTTTCTCCTTGATTCGAACATAAGGCTTGCCGGCATAGTCGACTACGACTGTCCCGGCGTTTTCCGATACCGCCGGCGTTTGCGGCAGATTGGCGAGCAGGGTCTGCCAGTCGGGGCTTTGGCCGTCAGGCGCAAGGGGGGACGCGTACAACCGCGAAATGATTTCCGAGAGGGCCAGGTAGCTGCTCGGCTGGGTGACATGGACCGGTCCGCTGCGCAGATTCTTGCCCATGCCCACCAGCTTGATGCCCACCGGAACGTGGGTGATCGAAGGGCTCGGGATCTCGCGCATGCCGGAAATCTGCATGCGGTCGCCATGCAGGGCCGCACCGTGTTCCGGCACGATCACCACAGCCACCCGGCGCCCACTCTTCTCCAGTTCCTTGAGGAAGACATTCAGGTCCTCCAGCAGGGTTTGCGCGCGCGGCTTGTAGTCGGCACTTCGGGTGCCGCCATCGGCGGTCAGGGCACGGTTGCCGTCATGCAAGGTGGTGGTGTTGTAGAACAGCGCCACGCGTGCGCTGTCCTGGCTTTCACGATGTTCCCACCATTTGTCCAGCACATCACGGTCCCGCCAGATCGGCGAGCCGTCGAAGGCGACCAGCGCGCGCTGTAAATCGGCGGTGCTGACAGCCGGCGCCGGCAATGCACCTTGCGCGCGCACTTCATCGATGAAGCCTTCAAACTGGCCGGTGTGGTTGAGCATGACTTCGTTCTCGAAGCCCAGCTTGCGCAAGTCATCCATCAGCAGGCATTGCTCGGGTGCTATCGCGTACAACTTGCTGTGCGATTGCTGGCCGCAACTGGCGCGCAACAGGCGAATCGCCGCCGGGCCACTGTAGGAGGTAGCGGAGTTGAAGTTGTCGAACACCACGTCCATCTGTGCCAGCAGGGCGTTATCGCGCAGGCCGACAGAGTCCAGGTCATCCCAGGCCAGTGAGCAGATGTTGATCAGCAACAGGTCGAACGGCTGCGCCGTGGCGTCCGCCGGCTTGAACTCGACATGCCGTGCGGCTTCGGTGTCATAAAATTTTTGCAGGTAGGCCTCTAGCGTCTTGCTGTCCGGTTCGCCTGACGTGATGGCCTGGGCAGGTGTGGCCGACTGCGCCAGCGACTGCGCTGGCACTTGCAAGGGCCACAGGTTGCTGGCGCTCAGCCAGGCAAAGGCGGCCAGCGTAAAGGTGGTGAGGCGCAGCCACTGGTGGATGAAAAAGTACGCGACCACTATCAGCATCAGCGCGCCGCACAGGTTCCAGTCGATGAAGCGGCCGGCCAGCTCAAGCAGGTACTCCGGGGTGAAATTCAATACCCCGGGCTGGTCGAGCAGGCGACTGAAGGGCGGCAGCCAAGTGTCCTGATAGAGCAGCGCCACTCCCACCGGAACGGCAATCAGCGTGCGCAGGGCGGCCAGATGGCGCTGGCGCACCGGAACCAGCAGCACGGCGGCGAAGACCAGGTTGGGCAATACCTGCAGGTTCAGGTAACCGCCCCACAGCAAGGCCAGCTTGATCAGAAAATACAGATTCCAGCGCCCGAGACCCGGCCAGGTCCAGGCGTTTCGCTGGACGGGCAGGTCGGGTTTTTCAAACTGGCTCATCGGTATCACTCGCAGCAGGCGCTTGAGGCGCGCGCCGACGCATGCCACAGGGCTTCAAATAACGGGGCGACAGGTGTCGCCGCGACCAGCGCAGAGCGCGCTGTTCAACAGCACGCAGCAGCAGGACCAGGGCCAGGGTCATCAGGCAACTGGCCAAGATGACTTGCAGCAGTTGGGAATACATCATGGGCACGGTTCCGACAGTGGCAGGCTGATGCGTTGCGGGGTGTAGCCGGCACGGGCAATCGCCTGGACCAGGTTATCCGTCACTTGTTCGCTGGCCATGCGGTGCGCCTCGGATTGATGGGGCGCGTCGAGAAAGGCCTGGCGAGGCAAGTCATCGACGGTCGACAGCGGCGTGATTGCGCTGAAAATATCGCGCCACGGCAAACGGCAGATATTGCCCAGTGCAGGTTCCAGTCCATCGGCCCGGCAGGCGAACAGAAACAGATAGAAGTACCCGTCGAGCACGCAGGCGATGTCGCCAAAACGGCGCAAGGTGATCTGGTTCAGGTATTGGTCGATGTCCAGGTCACCGCGTGGACGTAACCGCAGCAGTTGGTGGGTGACCTCACCCGAGGCGCCGCTGTAGATCTGGTCCAGCGTGGTGATGAATGCCAAGGGGGCCAGCAAGCCACGTTGGGCAGGGGGGCGCAGGCGATCGAACAGCATCTCGACGTTGGTCACTTGGCGATGCCGCCAGATCTGACCCTGAACGCTGTCCACCAGGCTCAGGAAATGCGCCAGCGGTGTCTTGAACGGCACGATCAGGTTAGCGCCGCAGGCCAGCAACAGGCGCTCGTCGCGATAGCGCAGGCAGGGCTCCATTTCGCGCACGATGACCTTCAGAGCAACGCCGCAACGCTCGCGCAGCGCGTGAAGACGGCGGGCCAGTAGCTCGACTTCCTGGTTGCTGTTCAGCGCCATGATGACACTGGCCGCCCGCGCACGACCCGCCTGCTCCAGCAAGTCATCGCGATGTTCGAACAGCCGCCATTGCTCGGAAAGCGGCGGTGCGCCTTCGAGGACCGAGCGCTGAGTCAAGTAAATGCGCTGATCGTCAGTTCGCGTCTGCGGCGGGTTGGATAGCTGTGTGACGCTCAAGCCGAAGACATCATTTTCAAGTACAAGGTCGAATGCCTGAGCGGCGCATACACCCATTTCGCTGTGCCAGAAGTTCAGCTGGTAGCAAATGCCGCCGTCGCGTCGATAAAGCTGGGCAAGTCCGGAAATATCTTCATTGAGTGCCAACAGGCGTTCGTGCAGCGCAGGCGCCTGGCCGTGGCAGAGCACCAGTAAGGTGCAAGCCCGTTCACTGAGCCATTGGCGCATGCCGTCGATCCATTGTTGCAGCTGGGCGTCGGAGAGGTTTTCCACGTGGCTGGCAGCGAGCATCAACACCAGGTAGCTGCCTTGGCGAATGTTGATACGTGAAAGATCATTCGCGAATGCATTGAAGGCAGCACGAATGGCGGCCTCATCAGGCACCGAAAACATTCTCAGCGCACCGGGGCCGGCATCGCTGGCCATTGAGTCGACCACGGTGGTCGGGTCTTGGCCGCAGCAGGTCAAGGTCGCCGCGTGGGTTTGCTGCAGCGCCGACAAAAACTGACGGGCAATAAGGGTCGCATCGGCCGGGTGATCCAGCGCGATCCAATACAGACCTGCCTTTCGCAGGCATATGTGCTCATCCTGCAGGTGCCGGATGGCCAAAGTCACTTGACTCAAAATCTGCTACTCCCCTGATCCTGAATGCATAGGACGCGCCGGGCTGACTGACAGCCGTGCGAGCCTGACGACAAGAAACCATCCAACGTCCGCGCACAGCCGCATGGCTTCGCAAGCGGGCAGCAGGGAGTTCACGATTGGGATTAAAACGTCTGAATATTGGCGAGATCTGTCCCACAAACTATTTGTGTGTCAGGAAATCGACGATTCCTACCTGCCAAGGATGTGGGTTTTTTCTTAGTTCTATTAGACCTAAGGCACATGGCAGTTATTGCGATGAGGAATGGGCGCGCAATGTGTGATATCAGGTTGGGGGTGTCAATAATTTGGACGTTGGTGCAAGTTTTTTTCCGACGAGCGGTAGGTGTTCTGACATCGCGTCATGAAACTGACGCCATTTTTTGCTATTTCGTTGTCGCCGCTTCGCATGGAGCAACTCAGAACAACACTCTGAATCGGTTTCGGATCCTGAGTGTTCCATTCACGAGACATGTTTGAAGCAGCCTGTTGTTCGCTAGAGGCAAATTCTGCCGAGGCGATCGCCTGAAATATATATATTCCTTATTGATATTTAAAATAACTCTTTTATTCCTATATCTTGCAGTTCTGCGTACCTGCCGACCAATCGGCGCGCCGCACGACACGAACCAACACGGGACCTCCGTGAGTTTCTGATCGACGCGCGCCATTGAGCGCCGTGCGTGGGAGTGATTTATGTCTGCAGCTACCGCTAGCCCAAGCGCCGCGACCATCGCGCCGCAAACCTTCGAAATTCGCCCGTTCAGTGGCGCCGTCGGTGCCGAAATCATCGGCCTCGATCTGTCCCGCCCGATCAATGACCAGGACTTCGCTCGCATTCACCGGGCGCACCTGGATCATCACGTGGTGGTGTTTCGCGACCAACGCATCACCCCCGAGCAGCAAATTGCCTTCAGCCGCCGGTTTGGTGTGTTGCAGATCCACGTGCTCAAGCAGTTCCTGCTGGCCGGGCACCCGGAAATTCTCATCGTTTCCAACATCATCGAAAACGGCCAGTCCATCGGCCTCGGCGACGCGGGCAAGTTCTGGCACTCCGACCTTTCCTATAAGGAACTGCCGAGCCTCGGCTCGATGCTGCACGCCCAGGAACTGCCCGCCGAAGGCGGCGACACCTTGTTCGCCGACCTGCACAAAGCCTGGGACAACCTGCCCGAGGCACTGCGCAAAGCCGTCGAAGGTCGCTCGGCCGCGCACTCCTACACGGCGCGCTACAGCGAAACCAAATTCGAAGGCAACTGGCGCCCGACCCTGACACCGGAGCAGCTCGCTCAGGTCGCGGAAGTGGTGCACCCGATCGTGCGCACTCACCCGGAAAACGGTCGCAAGGCGTTGTTTGTCAGTGAGGGTTTCACCACGCGCATCGTCGGTTTGCCGGAAGACGAGAGCCAGCAACTGCTCGCCGAGCTCTACGCCCACAGCGTGCTGCCGCAGAACATCTATCGCCATCAATGGCAGGCCCACGACCTGGTGTTCTGGGACAACCGATCGCTGATCCACCTGGCAGCCGGATGCCCGAGCCATCTGCGCCGCAAGCTGTATCGCACCACCATCCAGGGCGACGCGCCTTTCTGATTTGTCGGAGAATTTCCATGTCCAAACGACTTCCATTTGCGCCCTTGGCCGCGGCCATCGGCCTGGGTTTCAGCCTGATTGCCGGCAGCCTGGTGGCGCCGACCGCAGCCCATGCCGAAGGTGAAATCCGCATCGCCGAACAGTTCGGCATCGTTTATCTGTTGCTCAACGTGGTGCGCGATCAAAACCTGATCGAGAAGTACGGCAAGCAGGAAGGTATCGACATCAAGGTCGACTGGACACAGCTCTCGGGCGGCGCGGCGGTCAACGATGCGCTGCTCTCCGGCTCCATCGACATTGCCGGTGCTGGCGTCGGTCCGCTGCTGACCATCTGGGACCGCACCCACGGCAAGCAAAACGTCAAAGCCGTGGCCTCTCTGGGCAATTTCCCTTATTACCTGGTGAGCAACAATCCCAAGGTCAAGACTATTGCCGACTTCACCGAGAAGGACCGCATCGCGGTGCCGGCGGTGGGTGTCTCGGTACAGTCGCGCTTCCTGCAATACGCCGCTGCCAAGCAGTGGGGCGACAAGGAATTCAACCGCCTCGACAAGTACACCATCGCCGTTCCGCATCCTGACGCCACGGCGGCACTGATCGCTGGCGGCACCGAATTGAGCGGGCACTTCTCCAACCCGCCATTTCAGGATCAGGCGTTGGCCAATCCCAATGTGCATGTGGTGCTCAATACCTACGACCTGCTCGGCCCGAACTCGCCGACGGTGTTGTTCGCCACAGAGAAATTCCGCAACGAGAACCCGAAGACCTACAAGGCCTTCGTCGAGGCGCTGACCGAAGCGGCGCAGTTTGCCCAGAACGATAAAGGCGCGGCGGCCGATACTTACATCCGGGTCACCAAGGCGAAAATTGATCGCGCTGCACTGTTGAAAATCATCGACAACCCGCAGTTCGAATTCAGCGTCACGCCGAAAAACACTTACCCGTTGGCCGAGTTTCTCTACCGTGTTGGCGCGATCAAGAACAAACCGGACTCGTGGAAGGATTATTTCTTCCAGGATGCCAAACCACTGCAAGGGAGCTGATCGAGATGAACGCCCCCTTGCAAGGCCACACGGCCAGCAACCCGATCGCCGCAGCCCAGGCGCTGCTGTCGGTCGACAAGGTCAGCCTGGAGTACCGCACGCCGCAACGTGTGGTTCGGGCGACCCATCAGGTCAGTTTCGAAATCGATCCGGCGGACCGTTTTGTGCTGCTCGGCCCGTCCGGTTGCGGTAAATCAACGTTGCTTAAAGCAGTCGCCGGATTCATCCAGCCGTGCGAGGGCGAAATGCGGCTGCAGGGACAAACCGTCACTGCGCCGGGGCCCGACCGGATTGTGGTGTTCCAGGAGTTCGATCAGCTGCCGCCATGGAAAACCGTCAAACAGAACGTGATGTTCCCGCTGCTGGCCTCCCGAACCCTGAAGAAAAAGGAAGCCGAAGAGCGGGCGCTGCACTACCTGGACAAGGTCGGGCTGGCGGCGTTTGCCGATGCCTACCCGCACACCTTGTCCGGCGGGATGAAGGCTCGGGTGGCCATCGCCCGGGCATTGGCGATGCAGCCGAAAATCCTGCTGATGGACGAACCTTTCGCGGCGCTCGATGCGCTGACCCGGCGCAAGATGCAGGAAGAGTTGCTACTGCTCTGGGAAGAGGTGCGCTTCACGCTGCTGTTCGTCACGCACTCCATCGAAGAAGCGTTGGTGGTGGGCAATCGGATTTTGCTGCTGTCACCCCATCCGGGTCGCGTGCGGGCGGAAGTCCACAGCCATCAATACGATTTGCACAGCCTCGGCGGCGTGGCATTTCAGGCGTCGGCGCGGCGCATTCATCGCTTGTTGTTCGATGAAGGCCAGTCTCCGGAAACCGAGCGCGAGCTGGATTTTTCCGACATCCGCATCGCTTATTGAGCCATTGAGAGGAGTGCCCGATGAGCCAGTTTTCATCTGCGCGACAAGAATTCGAAACCGTGTTGCAACCCCTGACGAGCGTGCCGCTGGAGCGGGAATTGCCCCTTGGTCAGCGTCTCTGGCAACAGGGCTGGATTCGTAAAAGCCTGATCCTGATTTTGCTGGCGGTGCTGTGGGAAGTGGTTGCCCGTATTCAGAACAACGACCTGCTGCTGCCGAGTTTCGTGCAAACCAGCAATGCGCTGTATGACGGCCTGCTCAGCGGCGAGTTGCTGGGCAAGGTGTGGATTTCCCTGGTGGTGTTGCTCAAGGGGTACCTGATCGGCATCGTGCTGGCGTTTGCCTTGACCACCTTGGCGGTGTCGACGCAATTCGGTCGCGACCTGCTGAGTACGCTGACCTCGATGTTCAACCCGTTGCCGGCGATTGCCCTGTTGCCGTTGGCGTTGCTGTGGTTTGGCCTGGGGCAGAACAGCCTGATTTTCGTGCTGGTACATTCGGTGCTTTGGGCGTTGGCGCTGAACACCTATGCCGGGTTTCTCGGCGTCTCGGAAACCTTGCGCATGGCTGGGCGTAACTACGGCTTGAAGGGCATGCGCTTCGTATTGTTCATCCTGATTCCCGCTGCGCTGCCGTCGATCCTCGCCGGGTTGAAAATCGGCTGGGCCTTCGCCTGGCGCACGCTGATCGCCGCTGAACTGGTGTTTGGTGCTACCAGTGGTAAGGGTGGCTTGGGTTGGTACATTTTTCAGAATCGCAATGAGCTGTATACCGACAAGGTGTTTGCCGGGTTGGCGGTGGTGATTCTGATTGGGTTGCTGGTGGAGAATCTGGTGTTTGATACGTTGGAGCGGGTGACGGTGAAGCGGTGGGGGATGCAGCGGTGAGATAGAATTCCCGTGTCTATCTCCTTTGTCGAATGGTCATTCCCGAGGTTGACAGACCATCTATTCGATTCAGTTCTTGTCGATGAAGTCGAGCGGAATGCCCAATAGCCGGAAAATCTCCTCCGACGGTTACTGTATCAACAGGAGCTATTGAGAATGGTGAGGACGCTTCATCTAATGGACTTGAGAACAAGGCAGGGTCTTGTCTTGAGTAAGCGGGCGGTCTTTGACCAGCGGTTGCGGGCAACATCGTTGAACTGTTGAGAGGATAGGCGGGGGGTGGTAATGGGGGCGCAGCTCCCGGGGTGCGACGAGGGGGGGAGGAGGCGAAGTAAGCAGGGGGGCTGCCGCTAGGCCTCCGGAAGGGAGCCTCGTACCACCCTGTATGTCTAAAGTCGGTGCGCAGTGCCCGAGTGCCAAGATAAGTTGAGGCTGCACTCGATATCACACTTGTAGCGGAAAGTAGTTGAGTAGCTTGGGGGGCATAGTCAAACATCGCCGAAGCTCCGGCAGCGAGACCTGTCAGTCCGGATATCGTCCCGAGACCGTTTGCCAGGCTAAGTCGCCCGCCATTTATAACTAAGCTACTAAGATTTAAGCCTATTCCTAGAATGGAAGTAAAATATCCAAATGCACCGATATCCCTTGCACTGGAAAGCAGTGCAAGTGCGCTCCAATGTCCTGTCGGATCCGAACGATTTACCGGATCCCCCACGCAATACATATACGGATTCAACCCGCCCCGCCCAAACGGACTCCAGCTGTCCGGGCTATGGAAACGCATCAATCGCGGGTTGTACGCACGATAACCGTTGCCCAGCAAATACCAGCAGGTTTGCGCCTCGCGCAGTCCGCCGTTGAAGCCCAACCGCGTCGCGACTTCCTGTTGCGCAGACTGATGGCCGTAGACGGTGTAAGCCAGGCGATTGATGTCATCACCAGCCATTTCGACAAGCACCGATTTTTGGCTATCAGTCGCCAGCAAAACCGTGCGTTGCGTGTTCGATTTCTGTTTATCAACCGGATCTGTTGGGGGCATGGAGTGGCCTTCCCGGGTAAATGAGCGAAGTTAGTGCCGTCCTTTGGTTTTACGCGCTTGCGCCGAGGTTGAGAACTATCAGAACTGCTAGGGTGCCGCATCGCAGGAACACGCTCATTTGTAGGAGCGACGCTTGGTCGCGATGGGGCGGCGCGGTCCCTAGGTAGACCGCGTTATCGTTCATCGCGAGCAAGCTTGCTCCTACAGCGGGGGGATAGGCTGATAGCATTGCGTCTGAATCAATCCTGGTCAGTTAAGAGTGCTCAACATGCAACTCCCGGACATGAACCTCCTGGTCGCCCTCGATGCGTTACTTGACGAAGGCAGTGTGGTGGGCGCGGCGCGGCGTATGAATCTCAGCCCGGCGGCCATGAGCCGTACGTTGACGCGGATTCGCGAGGCGATTGGCGATCCGATTCTGGTGCGGGCCGGTCGTGGCCTGGTGCCGACGCCCAAGGCATTGGCGCTGCGCGAGCAGGTGCGGGATGTCGTCGAGCAGGCGGCTTTGCTGTTCCGCTCCGCCGATGAAGTGGAGCTGGGGAGCTTGCGGCGGCGGTTCAGTATTCGCGCCAACGATTTCTTCGTGGGGGTCTACGGCGGCAAGCTGTTCGACACGATGGAGCGCCAGGCGCCGCACTGTGAGTTGCGTTTTGTCCCGGAGGGCGATGGGGATGACGAAGCCTTGCGTGAAGGCCGCATCGATTTAAGTGTCAGCAACAACCGGCCGCTGATGCCGGAGGTGAAGGTTCAGAACCTGTTTTCCACGCACTTTGTCGGGTTGGTGCGCGAGGACCACCCGTTGTTTGATGAAGAAATCACGGCTGAGCGCTTCGCTGGTTTTTCCCACATCAGTATGTCCCGCCGTGGCATCGCCCGTGGCCCGATCGACACTGCGCTCAACGCGCTGGGATTGGAACGGCGGGTGGCGGTGATTGCGCCGAGTTTCCATGCGGCGATGTTTGCGTTGCCTGATTCCGATCTGATTCTGCCGGTACCCAAGGAGGCGTTGCTGAGTGTGCGGCGTCTGGGGTTGAAGCTGCGTTCATTCACCCTGCCGATTCCGCTGCCGACCCTCATGCTGACCCAGGCGTGGCACCCGCGTTTCGACAAGGATCCGGCGCATCGGTGGATGCGCGAGACGCTCAAGGCATGTTGCGATGCGACGTGGCTGGCCGCACAACCGCCTTCCAACTGAACGCTGACCCCCTGTAGGAGCTGGCTTGTCGGATCGCCGCACCGCAGCGAAGGCGATTTTTCATCCTGCATCTTCATTGACTGGTCCACCGCTTTCGCTGGCAAGCCAGCTCCTACAGGGGGTTTTGTATTGCTGCACCGGACGCACTTATAACTTGCCGATAAGTTGATTTTCGTCAGCTCCCGCACTTCTTAAAATGCTTCGGTAACCCATTCCGGAGCTTGTAACAGATGACTTCCCTCACGGTCACGGCACCTCTTGCCGCGGCCACCCCTGCGGCCGCGGTCACCCCGCCGGCGTTCGGCCCGCGGATCATCATCGGCCTGGTAGGCGTGTTGCTGGCGGTGCTGGTGTCGGGCCTGAACGAGATGGTGACCAAGGTTGCCCTGGCCGACATTCGCGGCGCATTGGCGATCGGCTACGATGAAGGCACCTGGCTGGTTGCCAGTTACACCGCGACTTCGGTGGCCGCCATGGCGTTCGCGCCATGGTGTGCGGTGACGTTCTCGTTGCGGAGGTTCACGCTTTGCGCGATCAGTGCGTTCACCCTGCTGGGCGTGCTCTGTCCGTTCGCCCCTGACTACGAAAGCCTGTTGGTGATGCGTACTTTGCAAGGCCTGGCCGGCGGCGCGTTGCCACCGATGCTGATGACCGTCGCGCTGCGTTTTTTGCCGGCCAGCGTGAAGCTCTATGGCCTGGCCGGTTACGCCTTGACGGCCACCTTCGGTCCCGGCCTTGGCACTCCGTTGGCCGGGTTATGGACCGAACATGTCGGCTGGCAATGGACCTTCTGGCAAATCATCGCACCCTGCCTGATTGCCATGGTCGCGGTGGCCTACGGCTTGCCCCAGGACCCTCTGCGCCTGGAGCGTTTCAAGCAATTCAACTGGCGCGGTTTGCTGCTGGGTTTTCCGGCGATCTGCATGCTGGTGATCGGCATCCTGCAGGGCAATCGGCTGGACTGGTTCGAGTCGAGCCTGATCTGCGGATTGCTCGGTGGCGGGCTATTGCTGTTGGTGCTGTTCCTGATCAACGAATGGTCGCAGCCGATCCCGTTTTTCAAGATGCAGATGCTCGGCATCCGCAACCTGTCGTTCGCCTTATTGACCCTGGCCGGGGTGCTGGTGGTGCTGTTGGCGGTGATCATCATTCCGTCCAGCTACCTGGCGCAGGTCCAGGGTTATCGCCCGGTGCAGACCGCGCCGATCATGCTGCTCGCGGCATTGCCACAGCTGATCGCACTGCCTTTGGTGGCAGCGCTGTGCAACCTGCGCTGGATCGATTGTCGCTGGGTGCTGGGTATTGGGCTGAGCATGCTGGTGCTGTCGTGCATCGGTGGTTCGCAGCTGACGTCGGTGTGGATTCGTGACGATTTCTATGCGCTGCAACTATTGCAGATCTTCGGTCAGCCCATGGCGGTGTTGCCGCTGTTGATGCTCTCCACCGGTAGCATCAGCCCGCTGGAAGGGCCGTTCGCCTCGGCCTGGTTCAATACCGTGAAAGGCCTGTCGGCGGTGATCGCCACCGGTGTGATCGAAGCGCTGACCACGTCCAGGCTGCACTTTCATTCGACCATGCTGGTGGACAGCCTCGGTAACTCACCCCTGGCCGACAGCGACAGCGCGGGCCTTGCCCACCGGCTGCACGAACAGGCCGTGGTGCTGACGGCTTCGGACCTTTATCTGTGCATGGCCGGTGTCGCCCTGGCGCTGATCCTGCTGATTTTCTGGTTGCCGACGCGGATCTATCCACCGCGCGCGCCGACTTGAATGCTCCACTGAAACAGAAGGTTTTTATGATGACTCAAGCAAAGCAAAAAGTGGCCGTTGGCGCCGTCGCGATGGTGGCGATCGGCGTGCTGGTTTATCTGCTGGTGCCGGGGATTTTCGGCCAGCGTACGCAACAAAGCACCAATGACGCCTTTGTCTCGGCGGACTTCACCCTGGTGGCGCCGCGCGTGGCCGGGTTTATCAAGGACGTGCTGGTGGAAGATAACCAGCAGGTCAAGGCCGGGCAGTTGCTGGCGGTCATCGATGACCGCGACCTGCGCGCCGCCGCGCAGGCCGCTGACGCCGAGATGATGATGGCGAGGGCGCAACTGCAAAATGTGCGGGCGACTCTCGAACGTCAGACTTCGGTGATCGCCCAGGCCCAGGCCACCGTCGTATCCGCCAAGGCAGAGATGGCCTTCGCCGAGCATGAATTGAACCGCTACAACCACCTCGCCGGGGTTGGTGCCGGTACGGTGCAGAATGCTCAGCAAGCACGCACGCGCATCGACCAGGCCAGCGCGCGGTTGGCCAACGCCACGGCGGTACTGGCCGCGGAGCGCAAGCAAGTGGAGATCCTTGGCGCCCAGCGCGACGCGGCCGATGGTGGCTTGAAACGGGCGCAAGCGGCGCTGGAAATGGCCAGTTATGAGCTGTCCTATACGCGCATCATTGCGCCTCAGGACGGCATGGTCGGCGAGCGTGCGGTACGCGTCGGCGCGTATGTCACGCCCGGGAGCAAGATTCTGGCGGTGGTACCGCTCGCTCAGGCTTATGTGATCGCCAATTTTCAGGAAACCCAATTGACCGACGTGCAGCCGGGGCAGGACGTGCAGGTTCGCGTCGACAGCCTCGGCGGTGAAGCGCTGCGCGGACGTGTCGAGAGCATCGCCCCGGCCACCGGCGTGACCTTTGCTTCGATCAAACCGGACAATGCCACCGGCAATTTCACCAAGGTTGTGCAGCGGATTCCGGTGAAGATTGTTCTGGAGCCTGGGCAACCGCTGGCTGAGCGGTTGCGGGTGGGGATGTCGGTGGAGGCGAGGATCGATACGGCGAGCTCTGGCGAGCATGAGGTTGCTCAACGATGAAGATCTTTGTCGACTGTTCAGGCGCCTTCGCGAGCAAGCCCGCTCCCACATTTGATCTGCTGAGTGCCCAAGCTTCATGCACAAAAGGAGATCCAGTGTGGGAGCGGGCTTGCTCGCGAAGAGGCCGGTTGCCTCAACTAACCCTTTGCGCCTTACTCGTCCTGAGCCTGTCAGCCTGCACCGTCGGCCCGGACTTCGAGAAACCTCAGGCGCAACAAATCGCCGAGTGGAACAAACCTTCCAATGCCGCCACCAGCCAAGCCGTCACCGAAACCATGGACGAACGCTGGTGGGAGGTGTTCCACGACCCGAAACTCTCGGCCCTGACCCAACGCGCCCTGACCGACAACCTCGACCTGAAACTCGCCAGCAGCCGCTTGCAACAAAGTCGCGCCGCGCGTCAGGTGATCACGGCCGAGCGCTATCCAAATACCGCCGCCACGGGCAGTTACGGGCGTAAACGCAACAGCGGCAAAGGCCTGAACGATCCGTCGGGCAACAACGGCGACTCTGCATTCAATCTGTGGGACGCCGGTTTCTCCGCGTCCTGGGAGCTGGATTTCTGGGGCCGGGTGCGTCGCGAAACCGAGGCCGCCGATGCCACCCTGGAAGTCGCGGAAAACGACCGCCGCGGCGTGCTGTTATCAGTACTCGCCGACACCGCCCAGGACTACATACAGCTACGCGGTGTGCAAAGTATCCGAGTCGTCACCGAGCAGAACCTCGACGTCGCTCGCCATAGCCTGAAGCTCTCGCAACTGCGCCTGGCCGACGGCGTCGCCACCGATCTGGATGTCGCCGAAGCCGCCGCGCAGGTCGCCGCCATCGAATCGCGCCTGCCGGCACTGGAGCAGCGTCAGTCGCAATTGATCAACGCCCTGAGCCTGCTGATGGGCGAGCCGCCGCAGGCACTGCATGCCGAGTTATCCACAGATGCGCCGGTGCCGCAAACCCCGCGCCAGTTGGCCATCGGGCTGCCGTCGCAATTGGCCGAACGCCGCCCGGACATCCGCCAGGCCGAAGCCCGCCTGCATGCCGCCACCGCCAGCATCGGTGTGGCCAAGGGCGATTTCTATCCGCGCATCACCCTCTCGGGCAATGTCGGTTCCCAAGCCATGCAGCTGAGCGATTTTGGTTCCTGGGGTTCGCGCTCGTTCGGCATCGGCCCGCAGTTCAGTCTGCCGCTGTTCGATGGCGGGCGCCTGCGTGGCATGCTGCATCTGCGCAAAGCACAACAGCAGGAAGCGGCACTGGCCTACCAGCAAACCGTACTGCGCGCCTGGCATGAGATCGACGATCAACTGTCCGCCTACAACGCCAGCCAACTGCGCCGCGACCGCCTCGCCGAAGCCGTACGCCAGAACCGGATCGCCTTGCGCACCGCGCAACAGCAATATGTGGAAGGGGTGGTGGATTTCGTCAACGTCCTTACCGTGCAAGGCGAGTTGCTGGCGACTCAACAACAGTGGGTCGAAAGCTCGACCGGGGTTTCGCTGGCGATGGTCGGGTTGTACAAGGCGTTGGGCGGGGGATGGGAGTCGGTGTACCCGGCGGTAGAGACGGTGCAGCGTTAAGGTTTGGTACGGCCAAAAGATCGCAGCCTTCGGCAGCGCCTATAAAGGCTGCGATCTTTTGAGGCTGTCACGTTCAACTCATTCCTGCGCCGACAAATTCGCCATGCCCTTGAGCAACTCGATAGGCAGCGGGAAGACGATGGTCGAGCTCTTGTCTCCGGCGATCGAACTCAGCGTCTGCATGTACCGCAGCTGCATGGCACCCGGCTGGCGGCCCAGCATTTCGGCGGCCTGCATCAGTTTTTCCGAAGCCTGCAGTTCACCTTCGGCATGGATCACTTTGGCCCGGCGCTCCCGTTCGGCCTCGGCCTGTTTGGCAATCGCGCGAACCATCGATTCGTTGAGGTCCACGTGCTTGATCTCGACGTTGGCGACCTTGATGCCCCAGGCGTCGGTCTGGGCATCAAGCACTTGCTGGATATCGACGTTCAAGCGCTCGCGTTCGGCGAGCAGTTCATCCAGTTCGTGTTTACCGAGCACCGCCCGCAACGTGGTTTGGGCCAGTTGGCTGGTGGCCATGAGGAAGTCTTCAACCTGGATGATCGCCTTCTGCGGATCGAGCACGCGGAAATACAGCACCGCATTGACCTTGACCGAGACGTTGTCGCGGGTGATCACGTCTTGCGGTGGCACGTCGAGGACCACGGTACGCAAGTCGACGCGAACCATCTGCTGGACCACTGGAATCAGCAGGATCAGGCCGGGTCCCTTGACCTGCCAGAAGCGCCCGAGCTGGAACACCACCCCCCGCTCGTATTCGCGCAGGATACGAAAGGTCGACCCCGCCAGTGCAATCAGCAGTAACAGCAGCGCGGCAAAACCCAGTTGCAAGCCCATGGTTATTCTCCACCCGGCGCCGCGTCAGCCGCGGCCACTTCCAGCAGTAATCCCTTGCGTGCCACCACCCGGACCCGTTGTCCGGGTTGCAGCGGTGTGGCGCTGAGTACCTGCCACTTTTCTCCTTGCAGGTGCACCCAGCCGTTATAGGCATTGCCGGTCAGCGACATTACCGGCGTCACGCTGCCAACCAGTCCTGCATCGCCACTGACGGTGTCGCGCGGTCGGGTTTGCAGTGCGCGGATCAGCAGGAAAATCAACAACAGGGCACTGATCAGGCCCAGGCCGATCATCAACGGGACCGGCACCTCGGTGTTGGTCAGGATCACTGCGCCGATCACGAACAACACAATGCCGCCCAAACCGATCACGCCGTAATTGGGCAATGCCGCCTCGGCAATCAGAAACGCGATGCCAAAGGTGATCAGCCAGATCCCGATGGGGTTGGGAGCCAGCAGGACAACCGTGTCCGCAGCGAAGACCGACCCGCTCAAGGCCAACAACAGCGCAACCGCACAGCAACGAATGTTCACTTGACCCTCCGGGAGAGTCATTGATGGTTCTTTATACAGTCTAGCTGAGCTGCATGTTGTACGAATTTTGATCAGTTGTTGACCCTGTCCGGCGGGCAGATTTCCCTCGTGATTGCACCAGCGGGCCTAGACTTTCAGTACAGAGAAAAGTGTTAACCATCGTCCACCAGACACTGTCTGCAGACATCGAGGTGAATCATGCGTATGGCAAAAACAGTGCAGAGCAGCCTGGAAAAGGCCAACTGCGAATTTGACGTGGTCAGCCACCCACACTCGGCCAGCAGCCTTGAAACGGCGCGGGTCGCGGGCATTCCTGCCGAACGGGTAGCCAAATCGGTGATCCTCGACGATCGCCACGGTCATTACCTGATGGCCGTGCTGCCGGCGAGCCGTCACCTGGACCTGAGCAAAGTACGGGGCAGCGGCGAATGGCAGATCTCCCGGGAAAGCACCCTGGCGCATCTGTTCACCGACTGCGAACGCGGCGCCGTGCCGGCGTTGGGTGAATCCTATGGCCTGGACATGGTCATCGACCCCTTGCTGACCCGGCAGAAAGACATCTACCTGGAGGCGGGAAACCACAACAATCTGGTGCACATGAGCGTGCCGGAGTTCCTGAAAATGGTGCCGCATGCAGAGGTTTGCGAGTTGAGTCAGTAGTTTTTCGGCGTCGTCATCGCGAGCAAAGCTGGCTCCTACAGGCGTATGAATACCTGTGGGTGCGGGCTTGCTCGCAAATAATATGTCCGTCACCAAGGAGCCCGACATGGAATCCCCAACCCACAGCCTCCCCTCGCTATTCAAACAACTCGGCCTGGACAGCGACCCGGTCAGCATCGACAAATTCATCGCCACTCACTCACCGCTCAAACCTGAATTGCATCTGGCGGACGCGTTTTTCTGGTCAAAAAGCCAGGCGGAATTCTTGAGGGACGAGATACTGGATGACGCCGATTGGGCGGAGGTGGTGGATCAACTGGATGTACTGTTGAGGAAGGGGCGGGGGGTATAAATCTGACAGAAGGTATTTTCCTTGATTGTTCGAAGAGCAAAAAAAAGACCAGAATTACGACCTTATTTGAGGTCTTAATTATGCAAAATGTTCTAGCCGATATGGCCGTCAGTGTTTCCGAGCTGAAGAAGAACCCATCTGCGGTACTGAGCGGTGCTCTAGGTGGACCAGTGGCTGTACTGAATCACAATCGAGTCATGGGGTACATGGTTCCCGCGGATGTTTTCGAGCGCATGGTCGAGCGTCTAGATGACCTTGAATTGGCAGAAATCGTTCGTTCTCGCCGTCACGAAACGCCGGTTCCGGTAACACTGGATGACTTATAAGCTCGAATTTCTGCCATCAGCCCGTAAAGAGTGGGACAAGTTGGGGCATACGCTGCGTGATCACTTCAAAAAGAAACTGGCGGAAAGAGTCCCTCGAGTCCCGTCAGACTCGCTGCACGGCATGCCTGACTGCTACAAAATAAAGCTGAAGTCATCGGGATACCGACTTGTTTACGAAGTTATCGATGAGCGTCTAGTCGTTTCTGTCGTCGCGGTCGGTAAAAGCGAGCGCGGCGATGTTTATGAGCGAGCCAAGAAACGTTGAATTCTTCTACTCGCAGGCACAACGCTCGGCACAAATTTGTTACAAAACTTGACCAGGTTTCCCTTCAAATGTCATATTGATAGTTAGCAAACTAACAGTGTGTATTGTCCTTCGTGCCGAAAAACCTCGACGCTCTCCAGATGAACCTCAGCAGCTCCATGGTGGTGGCCGCCCGGCATTGGCGAAAGATCTGCCAGACCACGCTGGTCAACTATGGAATCTCCGAAGCCTGTGCCGTCCCGTTGTTGATGATCGGGCGTCTGGGCGAGGGCGTGCGACAGGTGACGGTGGCGCAGGCGGCGGGGATGGAGAGTCCGTCCCTGGTGCGCCTGCTGGATCAACTGTGCCATGACGGTTACGTCTGCCGCACCGCGGACGCTCATGACCGGCGCGCCAAATGCCTGAGCCTGACCGAGAGCGGTCGGGTGTTGGTACAGGCGGTCGAAATCGAATTGGTGCGCTTGCGTCACGAGGTGCTCGAAGGCATTGAGCAGAGTGATCTGGAAGCGGCACTGCGGGTGCTCAGGGCGTTTGAATCGGCCAATCACTCAGCGGTGGCCAATTCTTGAACGGTTTTTTTTCCGGAATGCCTCCGGCGCGGGATTGGTTCTACGGTGTGCGTACGTTCGCGGCGTCGATGATCGCGTTGTACATCGCCATGCTCATGCAAATGCCCCGTCCTTATTGGGCAATGGCCACGGTCTATATCGTTTCCAGTCCATTTGTCGGTCCCACCAGTTCCAAGGCGTTGTACCGCGCTGTCGGCACCCTGCTCGGCGCCGCCGCCGCGGTATTTTTCGTGCCGATGTTCGTCCAGAGTCCGTATGTGTTGGTGGTGGTCATCGCCCTGTGGACCGGGACGCTGCTGTTTTTGTCCCTGCACCTGCGCACTGCCAACAGTTACGCCCTGATGCTTGCGGGTTACACCTTGCCGCTGATCGCCTTGCCGGTGGTGGATAATCCCCTGGCGGTATGGGACGTGGCGGAAGCGCGCACTGAAGAAATCTTTCTCGGTATCGCCGTTGCGGCAGTGGTAGGCGCGATGTTCTGGCCAAGGCGGCTGGCGCCGGTGTTCAACGATTCAGTGAGTAAATGGTTTACCGATGCTTCGACCTACAGCCTGCGATTCCTCAGCCGCAGCGTGCAGCCGGACGAGGTCAGCGCCCTGCGTTCATCGATGGTCGCGACCTTCAACACCCTGGAATTGATGATCGGCCAGCTGCCCCATGAAGGCGCACGGCCGCAAACCGTGCGCAACACCAAGGAACTGCGCGGGCGCATGATTCACCTGTTGCCGGTGATCGACGCGCTCGACGACGCGCTCTATGCCCTTGAGCGACGCACACCCGAGCTGGTGGACAGGTTTTCGCCGCTGCTGACTGCAACCGCCGAATGGCTGAATCACAAAGATGCCGATCTCGGCCGTTGGCAGGCACTGAAAAACCAGCTCGAAGCCCTGCAACCCTCCGCCGAGGCCTTGGACGATCGCAAGCAGTTGCTGTTTTCAAACGCCCTGTACCGCCTGGGTGAGTGGATCGATTTGTGGCAGGACTGCCGCAGCCTGCAATACGCCATCCAGTGCGAAAGCCAGGACAGCTGGCGCGCGGTGTATCGGCACTGGCGATTAGGGCGGTTGTCGCCGTTTCTCGACCGTGGGCTGATGCTCTATTCGGCGGTGTCCACAGTCACTGCAATTATTGTCGCGTCGGTGCTGTGGATTCTGCTCGGCTGGACCGACGGCGGTGCCGCGGTGATTCTGGCGGCGGTGGCGTGCAGCTTCTTCGCCTCGATGGACGATCCGGCACCGCAGATCTACCGGTTCTTTTTCTGGACGGCGATGTCGGTGCTGTTCGCCAGCCTTTACCTGTTCCTGATCCTGCCTAACCTGCATGACTTCCCGATGCTGGTGCTGGCATTCGCCGTACCTTTCATCTGCATCGGCACCCTCACGGTAAAGCCGCAGTTCTACCTGGGCATGCTGCTGACCCTCGTCAACACCTCGTCTTTCATCAGCATTCAGGGGGCCTACGACGCGGACTTCCTCAGCTTCGCCAATTCCAACCTGGCCGGCCCCGTGGGTTTGCTGTTCGCCTTTGTCTGGACCCTGATCGCGCGGCCGTTCGGTGCGGAACTGGCGGCCAAGCGCCTGACCCGTTTCAGTTGGCGCGACATTGTCAGCCTCACCGAGCCGGCCTCGTTGGCCGAACACCGGCAGTTGGGCGTGCAGATCCTCGATCGACTGATGCAGCATCTGCCGCGGCTGGCCATGACCGGCCAGGACACCGGCATCGCGTTGCGCGAAGTGCGCGTGGCACTGAACCTGCTCGACTTGCTCGCCTACACGCCGCGAGTGTTCGGTGTGCCGCAAGCGCTGTTGCACCAGGTGGTGGTCGAAGTCGGCGAGTACTTCAAAGCGTGCCTGAACGCGGGGGAACGCTTGCCAGCGCCGAGTCCGTTGCTGATGACCATGGACCGCGCGCGTCGCGCCCTGAATCGCGATTGCGATGACGGCACGCGTCTGCACCTGCTGCATGCCCTGAGCGGGCTGCGCCTGGCGTTGTTGCCGGGTGTGGAGTTCGTCGGCGCAGGCGAACTCGAAGAACCGCTGCCCCATGGCATCGATGGAGCGCCTTTATGATCGGTGATCTGGATATCAGCGGCGTGTTCCTGCCGACGCTGCTGGTGCTGATGGGTATTACGTACATGTTGTACCTGTTGGTGCACGGGTTGCTGACGCGCCTGCACTTTTACCGTCTGGTCTGGCACCGGGCATTGTTCAACGTGGCTCTCTACGCTTTGCTGCTCGGCGCCGTGGACTCACTCAGTCGATACCTGATGACATGAAAAAACCGTTTTTGACCATCGGTCGCGTGGTTCTGACCCTGCTGATCGTGACCTTCGCCGTTGTCGTCGTCTGGCGCATGGTGATGTATTACATGTTCGCGCCCTGGACCCGGGACGGGCACATTCGTGCCGACATTGTGCAGATCGCCCCGGACGTCTCCGGTCTGATCCAGCAGGTGGATGTACGCGACAACCAGTGGGTAAAACGTGGTCAGGTGCTGTTCAGCATCGACCAGGACCGTTTCAAACTGGCCCTGCGCCAGGCGAAGGCGGCGGTTGCCGACCGCAAGGAGACCCTGGCTCAGGCGCAACGGGAAGCCAAACGCAACCGCGGCCTCGGCAATCTGGTACCGGGCGAGCAACTGGAAGAAAGCCAATCCCGGGTGGCCCGGGCCGAGGTGGCGCTGATGGAAGCCCAGATCGCAGTGGACAGTGCCCAGCTCAACCTCGACCGCTCGACCGTTCGCAGCCCGGTGGATGGCTACGTCAATGACCGTGCGCCGCGCAATCAGGAATTCGTCACCGCCGGACGCCCGGTGTTGTCGGTGGTGGACAGCCATTCCTTTCACATCGATGGCTATTTCGAAGAGACCAAGCTGGATGGCATTCATGTCGGTCAGCGCGTCGACATTCGGGTGATCGGTGACCGTGCACGCCTGCGCGGGCACGTGGAAAGTATCGTCGCCGGCATCGAAGACCGCGATCGCAGCAGCGGCAGCAACCTGTTGCCCAACGTCAACCCGGCGTTCAGTTGGGTGCGGCTGGCCCAGCGGATTCCGGTGCGGATCGCCTTCGACGAGGTGCCGGCGGACTTTCGCATGATTGCCGGACGCACGGCCACGGTGTCGATCATGGACGATCAAACCCGGGAGACTGCGCAATGAGCAGGGCCCCGGGTTTGGCGGTCGCCGGATTGGGGCTGTTGCTCTCGGCCTGTCAGGTGGTCGGGCCGGACTATCATTTGCCGGAGGAAGCCGCCGTCCACCGTGAAGACCTGCAGGGTGATCTGGCAGTGAACGGCACGCGTGTCGTCTCCGCGCCGGTGCCCGGCGATTGGTGGCGTTTGTACCAGGATCCGCGTCTGGACCAATTGGTGCAGCAGGCCATGGCGTCCAATACCGACTTGCGGGTGGCGGCGGCGAATCTGTCCCGGGCCCGCGCACAGGTCGACGAAGCACAGGCGGCGGGCGGCTGGAGTGGCGGGGTGAAGATCGGCGCCCAGCGTTTGCAGGAGTCCGGCGAAGCGTTCTTGTTACCGGAGAAAGTGCCGGTGGCCAACGTGGGCGACATCGGCATTACCACCTCGTATCAGTTCGACCTGTTCGGTACGTTGCAGCGCGGGATCGAAGCGGCCAAGGCTAATGCCGATGCGACTCAGGCGGCTGCGGATACGGCCCGAATCACCCTGGTGGCCGACGTCGTTCGGGCCTACACCCAGGTCTGTGCGGCCAACGAAGAGCGGGAAATCGCCCAGCATTCCCTCGACCTCCAAGCCCAGGGCACCACGCTGATCCAGCGTTTGCGTGACGCCGGGCGTGGCGATGAAACCCAGGTCACCCGCTCGCAAACCCAATTCAAATCCTTGCGCGCCGACATGCCTCGGTATGAGGCGGCGCGTCAGGCCGGGTTGTTCCGGTTGTCGATGCTGCTGGCCAAACCGCTGGATCAGCTACCGGCCGGCACTGCCAGCTGCGTCGAGCTGCCGAAAATTACGCAGTTGTTGCCTGTGGGTGACGGCGCCACCTTGCTCAAACGCCGTCCCGATATTCGGCAGGCCGAGCGCCGACTGGCTGCCGCGACGGCTGGAATCGGTATCGCCACCGGCGAGTTGTACCCGGACATCAGCATCGGCGCGTCCGTCGGTACCGTTGGCATCCTGGAGAACCTCGGCAAACCGGCGACCAATCGCTGGGGCTTCGGCCCATTGCTGACCTGGACCGTTCCATCCAACGGCTCCCGGGCGCGAATTCGTGAGGCCGAAGCGACGACCCAGGGCGCGCTGGCGCATTTCGACGGCGTGGTGCTCAACGCCATTCGCGAAACCCAGACCGGCCTGGCCCAGTACTCCGCCTTGCTGCAGCGCCGCGATGCCTTGGCGGATGCAGAGCAGTCGGCGCAACTGGCCGCGGAGCAGACCCACCGCTTTTTCACCGCCGGTCGCGCCTCGTTCCTGGCCGATCTGCAAGCCACGCGCACTTATACCGACGTACGGGCGCAACTGGCCGCCGCCAACACCCAGGTTGCCATGAGTCAGATCGATTTGTTCCTGGCGTTGGGCGGTGGTTGGGAAAGCGGACGAACGCAAGCCTCGAACCCCGGCAAACCCTGAGGCCGTTGCTATGCTTTGACTTGATGAGATCGCTCGCCGAGCTCATCGATCCAGGCACGCGTTGGTCATGGGGATACCAATAATGAAAAACCCTTATGCTCCCGGCTTCTGGTGCGCTATTGCGGCGTTGGTGCTGCTTTCGGCCACTTATTTCTACGGCATCATGTTGGCCCATCAAATCGACAAGGCGCTGATTTTCCTCGACAGCGCCGCTGCGCTGATTGCCGTGATGGCTATCGTGGTGGTGGCTTGGGCGTCGGTCCAGAGTCAGCGCATCAAGAAAAGACAATGCGAACAAGGCAAGACGCTGGTGCTGATCTGGGACACCAAGGTGGCTTTGCGTCGCGTCGAAACAGTGTTTGACCGGTATTTCTGGGGCAGCTACTGGCAACCGGGGCGCACGTTCCAGGAGGTCATGGGCGAACTCACCGGGACGCCGCTGGAAAAAAGCCTCGAAGCGCTGAAAAAGCAATGTCTGGAGCTGGACAAGCAGATCGCCGAAGACGGCCGGCACTGGCTCAATAACGCCCGTGAACTCTCCGATGTCGCCACCGCCATGGCGCGGGAACGCTATCAACTGGACTTCTGCGACCCGCGCGCGGAAGTGACGGGCGGGGCGGTGATCAATCGGGATTTTGAGGTGTTGGTCTATACGTGGACGGCGCGGCTTAAAAGCTTTGATCATCAGTTGGACGAAATTGAGGTTCAGTATTCCTGAATTGATGTTGCCTGGGCTGACGCCTTCGCTGGCAGGCTCGCTCCCACAAGGGTTATGTGTCGATCACGAATCCCCTGTGGGAGCGAGCCTGCTCGCGAAAGCGATTGAATGACCACCGAAACTCTCACCCTCCACGCGCGGTCCATAGACACTCTTTAACCTTTAAACATTGGGTCGCCCGGTGCGCCTGATGCTAATCTGCATTCCACTTTTAGCGGAGTCGAGCCGTGACCCGTCAAGGGTTCAGGGAAGACGACCACACCTTCAACAATGGACATTGACTGGGTCATTCATGAATAAATCAGCAGGCGTGCTTCTGGGAATTGTCGTCGCCATCGGTGCAATCAGTGCCGGCGGTGCCTGGTACACCGGTACCAGGCTAGAAGGCGTGCTCAACACTTCGATCGCCGACGCCAACAAGGAATTGCAGGCCGCGCTGGTGGGTTCCAACGGCACGGCGTCCCTGGAACTGGTGTCGCTGGAGCGCAACGTATTCAGCAGCACCGCGCACTATCGCCTCAAGGGCGAAGGCGAGATGTTCGGCGAAGCACCGGTCGAACTGTTATTCGTCGATCACATCGAACACGGTCCGCTGCCGTTTTCGCGCCTGGTGTCGCTGAAGTGGCTGCCGGTCATGGCCACCAGTCACTACGAACTGGAAAGAACCCCGACCACCGAAAAATGGTTCATTGCTGCCAAGGATAAATCCCCGGTCACGGGCGTGGTCAACCTCGGCTACGACAACTCCACCAACGGCACCCTGCAAATGCTGCCGCTGGACGTGGCCCTGGATGACAAGTCCAATCTGAAATTTTCCGGCCTCAACCTCGACGTCGCTGCCAGCGCCCAGGCGCAGAAGGTCAAGGCCAACGGCTACATGGATAGCCTGACGCTGACCACAGTGGCGCAAGACCAGACGCCAGTGAAGGTTGAACTGAACGGCCTGACGTTGGCCAGCAACCTGGAAAAAAGCACCTACGGCTACTACACCGGCGAGAACACCCTTGAGCTGACCGATAGTAAAACCACCTTCGGCACCAGGCAGTCGATACTGGGTTTCAAGAAATTTGAAATGAAGAACAAGACCGAAGAGTCGGGCACCAGCGCTTCAGGGCGTGCCGATTACAAGGTGGGCGAAGTGTCCTTCAACGGCAAGGCTGTCGGCTCTGCGCAGATGGCCATGAGCCTGAAGAACCTCGACATCCCGGCGACTCTGTCGCTGGTGCAGATTTACCAGACCAAACTGCAACCGTACGAGAAAGCCGCCGCCGAGGCCGCTGCCGCCGGTGAGCCCGTGCCAGAGCTGGTCCTGACCCCGGCCGAAGAGGCCCAGGTCAAATCCGGTCTGGAGAAATTGCTGGCCGCCGGTCCGCAGGTTGCTCTGGAGAATCTGTCGTTCCACACCACCAACGGTGAAAGCCGCGCCAATCTGGTGCTCGACCTGACAAAGCCCAAGTCCATGGACTTGCCACCGGATCAACTGACCCGGCAACTGATCGCCCTGCTGGACTTCAATCTGCAGGTGTCCAAGCCGATGCTCGTTGATTTGCTTAGCGTCCAGGGGCAAATCGACGGTCAGACCGACGCCAAGCTGATTGCCGACCAGGCCACCGCCACCGCCGACATGTTTGGCAGCATGGCGGTCGGTACCCAGCTCGCAAAACTCGAAGGCAGTAGCATCGTCACCAAACTGCACTACGCTAACAACCAGGTGGAGTTCAACGGCCAGAAAATGACGGTCGAAGAATTTGCCGGCTTCGTGATGAGTAAGCTTGGGGGGGCTGGAAACATCCAGTAAAACCGGGGCTTACACACTGCACGCCCGGCCTCTGCTCCAAGCAGACGTCGGGCGTTTTGCTGTCTGGCATTTAAGACGGGACGATGGACGACGCCTGTAGTTTCACGATTCTGAACAATTATTGTGTTCCCAATTACCCAGCGAGCTCGCATGCAAGACTGCCCTCAATAAAGTTTGGCTGGGTCACCTGGACCAGCTTTCCGTTACGAAAGGGCAAAGAGGGCGTTGCGGCCCGGCTGGCCATGTAAGGATGCTGACGTATGCCGAGTATTGTTGCCCCTTTTGTTCAACGTGGTATGCGACCGCTGTTTCGCGTCGCGTTGTGCAGCCAGTTGATCTGGCCGATGTTAGCGTTTGCCTATACCCCTTACGACGAAATGGTGCTCGATGCCCGAGCCGGTCACTACACGCCCGCGCTAACCGCGTTGCGTCAGGTACCACCGGGCCAGGCCACCACCGATCAGATCAGCGACCACTTGCAGATCGCCAGTTGGGCCGGCCTGGACGCCGAAGTGATCAAGGTTTATGAAACCCAGGGGCGCAATCTGGACCTGCCGGTTGCAGCCCTGACCGCCACTGCGCGGGCCTACCGCAACCAAAAGCGCTGGGACGATGCGAACCGGGTCTACAACAAGGCCCAGGCCATCGAACCGGATAACCAGGAAGTGCAGCTGGGGCTGGCGCTGAACCAGGCTGACTCCGACAAGCCCGACCAGGCGGTGACGCGTGCCAGAGCGCTGGTGGCGGCCCAACCCAATGACGTCTCCCGCCGGATGGCCCTGGGCTACGCCTTGAATCGTGCCGGCAAACAATACGATTCGTTGTTTGAATACGATCAGGCGTTTGTCCGTTCCGGTAACGATCCGCAAGTCGCCAGGGAGTATGTGGGTGCGATGCAACGTGCTCACCTGCCGGAACCGGCCTTGCGCCTGGCCCGCCAGCGGCCGGGTTTGATCGATCCGGTCACGACTCGTCGCCTCGAAGGTGACCTGGCCGCAGAACGCGTGCGCCTGGCTGAAATGCCTACCCGCAGCGAATCGGAGCGTTATGTGATCGCTGATCGGGCCCTCGCCGATTACGACAAATTGATTTCCACCTGGTCCTCGGATCCGCAGGCTCACGATGACGTCATCCGCTGGCGCATCGACCGCATGGGTGCCCTCAAGGCCCGCTCGCGCACCGCCGAGGTCATCAGCGAACACCACACACTGCAGGCCGAAGGTGTGGAAACTCCGACCTACGCCCAGCGTTGGGTCGCCGCGTCCTACCTGGACCAGCGCGAACCGGAAATCGCCAGCGATATGTATCGCGAGATCCTGCTCAAGCCGGATGCCGATCCTGCCAACCGTTTGATAGACACCAGCGCGCTTTACTACGCCTTGCTCGAAAGTGGCGAGGCTGACGAAGCGCGCATAGTCGCCGAGGAGCTGGCCAAAACCCAGAGACCACGCGTCGAGCTCAAGGGTCTGCCCGGAGGCAACCCCAACGACGAATGGATGGACGCGCAACAACTCGCTGCCCAGGCCGGGACCTACAGTTCCGATCTGCCGCATGGCGAGGAGCGCCTGCAGGCCTTGGTCGAGCAGGCGCCGGGCAACGTCAGCCTGCGTGTGGCTCAGGCCGATCTGTACCTGGCGCGAGGCTGGCCGCGGCTGGCCGAGAGCAAGCTCAAGGAAGCCGAGAGCATGGCCCCGCGGGACATTAACCTGGAGGTCGCCCAGGCCCACACCGCCACGGACCTGCAGGAATGGCGGCAGATGGATGCGCTGACCGACGACGTGGTCGCGCGTTTTCCCGATAATAGTCAGGTCCAGCGCTTGCAACGTCAGCGTGAGGTCCATGACATGTTCGAGCTGCGTGTAGAAGCGTTCGGCGGCAAGACTTATGGCGGCGATGACGACAACGTCGGCGCGGTCAACGGCAGTAAAGATTTCGGCATCGAAACCACGCTGTACAGCCCGCCCATCGGTGAAGACTGGCGTGTGTTCGCCGGTGCCGGTTATGCCGAAGGCGACTTCCAGGAAGGAACCGGTAACCATAACTTCCAGCGCGTCGGGCTCGAACGCCGGACCCGGGACTTGACCCTGGAAGCGGAAGTCTCCAACCACTCCTATGGCTTCGGTTCCAAACAGGGCGCGCGTCTGGCGTTCGCCCATGACATCAACGATTACTGGCAGTACGGCGCCAGCCTGGAATACTTCGCCGCGGCGACGCCGTTGCGGGCCTTGAACAGCGACATCACCGCCAATGGCGGCAGCGGTTTCATTCGCTGGCGGGCCAATGAAAGTCGCGAGTGGAAATTCGCGGTCAGCCCGTCCCACTTCAGCGACGGCAACAACCGCGTCGAAGCCTTGCTCACGGGGCGCGAAGGCATCTACAGCGCACCGAACGTGCAAGTCGATCTGGGATTGGAAGTCGGCGCCAGCCACAACTCCCTGTCTGACGACGTACCGTATTTCAATCCCAAGTCCGATCTCAGCGTCCTGCCGATGGTTAGCGTCAATCACATGCTCTACGAGCGCTATGAAACTCGATGGAGTCAGCAGTTCCAGGCCGGCGCGGGTACTTACACCCAGCAAGATCACTCCACCGGAGGCATGGCGCTGTTGGGCTATGGCCAGCGTTACAGCTGGAACGACGTGGTGGAGGTCGGCGGTATGTTAAGCGCAATCAACCGGCCATATGACGGAGAGCGGGAAACCGATCTGCGTCTGATGGTCGATCTTACTTTCCGCTTCTAGAGGGGTTTGAAAATGGCCTTGATGTCGCGTTTCTTCCTCCTGCTGGGAGTGCTGTTGATCAGCGCATGCGCCCAGCAAGCTCCGGCGTTTGCGCCGCCGACCGAAAGGCCGGTGATGGAAAGCGAAGCCCCGTGGCCGAAAAACCATGTACTCGGCATCGCCTATCACGATGTCGATGACAAGGACCCGGACCAGGCGGTGGTGGCCGTGCGCACCGAACGCCTGATCGAGCAGCTGGCCTGGTTGCGGGAGAACGGCTACCAGCCGGTCTCCGTCGACCAGGTCCTGGCGGCACGCAAAAAAGGAGGCCCCGACCTGCCTCCCAAAGCGGTCATGCTCAGTTTCGACGACGGATATTCGAGCTTCTATACCCGCGTGATGCCGGTGCTGCGTGCCTATAACTGGCCTGCCTTGCTGGCGCCAGTCGGAACCTGGGTCGACACACCGCTGGACAAACCGGTGGATTTCGCCGGCATGCCGCGCAAGCGCTCGGAATTCCTGACCTGGGATCAGGTAAGGGAGGTTTCCCAGTCCGGACTGGTGGAAATCGCTGCGCACACCGATGCCAATCACAAGGGTATCCTGGCTAACCCCCAGGGCAACCTGGAGCCGGCCGCCACAACCCGGCGTTACGATCCAGTCGCCAAACGCTATGAAACCGAAGCCGAGTTCCAGGCCCGCCAACGCGTGGATATCTTGGCGATCTCGGAGAAAATCCACAAAGTCACGGGTAAAAAGCCGCGAGTCTGGGTCTGGCCGTACGGCGCGGCGAGCGGCACCACGCTGCAAATCGTCAATGATCAGGATTACGAGATGGCCTTGACCCTGGAAGACGGGCTCGACACTCTGGATACCCTGATGAACAGCCCGCGTTACCTCGTTTCTGCTGACCCGGAAGGCGCGCGCTTCGCCAACAGCGTCGTCTCGGTGCAGTCGAAGAACGCAATGCGCGTCGTGCACGTAGACCTGGATAACGTCTACGACCCGGACCCGGCCCAGCAGGAAAGAAACCTGGGTAAACTGATCCAGCGCATGTCCGACATGGGCGCCAATACGGTGTTCCTGCAAGCCTTCGCCGATCCGAAGGGTGATGGCCTGGTGCGTTCGCTGTACTTCCCCAACCGTCACCTGCCGATGGCCGCCGACATTTTTGACCGCGTGGCCTGGCAGTTGCGCACTCGGGCCCATGTCAAAGTCTACGCCTGGATGCCAGTGCTGAGCTTTGCCCTGGATTCGAAGCTGCCGCGAGTGACGCGCTGGGACCCGGAAACCGGCACGACGGCGGTCGATCCGAACCAGTACAAACGCTTGTCGCCCTTCGATCCGAACGTACGGCGCATCATTGGTGAAATCTACGAAGACCTCGCACGCATGTCATCGGTGCACGGCATTCTGTTTCACGATGACGCGCTGCTGTCGGACTTCGAAGACGCAGGCCCCGATGCCCTCAAGGTCTACGCCGCCAACGGTCTGCCCGGCTCGATTTCCGCGCTGCGCGCCGATCCTGCCGTGCTGCAGCGCTGGACGCGTTTCAAAAGCCGCTACCTGATCGATTTCACCAAGGAGCTGACTGCCAAGGTTCAAGCCATTCGTGGTCCGCAACTGAATACGGCGCGCAACATTTTCGCCGAGCCGATGCTCAATCCCGAGAGTGAAACCTGGTACGCACAGAATCTGGATGACTTCCTCGGCACTTACGACTGGACGGCGCCGATGGCCATGCCGTTGATGGAAAAACAGTCGTATGAAGATTCCGAAGCCTGGCTCGAGAAACTGGTCGCCACGGTCAAGGCTCGCCCCGGCGCGCTGGATCGCACAGTGTTCGAACTGCAGGCACGGGACTGGACGAAAGAGACCCAGGCCGACATCGAGGGCGAACAGTTGGCCGAGTGGATGCGAGTTCTGCAGCGTCAGGGCGTGACCAGTTTTGGCTACTACCCCGACAACTTCCTCGACAATCTGCCCGACCTGAAATCCGTACGGCCGGCCCTCTCCAACAAGTGGAATCCATAACATGCTGGATAGACTTCTGGCTTTACTGGTTCTGGCGATCGTCCTCGGGATTCCTCTGGGGCTGATCTTTCTGCTCACCGGACAATTCCTGATGGACTTCGTGTTCTTCTATCCACTGTTCATGTCGGGACTGTGGATCGCGGGGGGGCTGTATTTCTGGCTGCACTGGGAGCGGCACTGGCCGTGGAACGAAGACACCTTGCCGCCACCGCTGGCCGGCGAGCCGCTGATTTCGATCCTCGTCCCTTGCTTCAACGAAGGCGACAACGTCACTGAAACCATTCATGCGGCGCTGGGCCAGCAGTACCCGAACATCGAGGTCATTGCGATCAACGATGGCTCGAAAGACAACACCGGCGCCATACTCGACGCCTTGGCCGTGCAGGATCCGCGTTTGCGGGTGCTGCACCTGGCGGAGAACCAGGGCAAGGCCGTGGCCCTGCGCATGGGCGCCATTGCAGCGCGTAGCGAGTACCTGGTGTGCATCGACGGTGATGCGCTGCTGGCACCCCATACTGCGGCTTATCTGGTCGCGCCGTTGCTTGAAAACCCGCGCCTCGGCGCAGTGACCGGCAACCCGCGGATCCGTACCCGTTCGACCCTGGTCGGCCGGGTGCAGGTTGGCGAGTTCTCCTCGATCATCGGTCTGATCAAACGTACCCAGCGCGTCTTCGGGCGGATCTTTACCGTCTCCGGCGTGGTCGTCGCTTTCCGTCGCACGGCCCTGCACCGGGTCGGCTACTGGAGCACGGACATGATCACCGAAGACATCGACATCAGCTGGAAGCTGCAACTGGATCACTGGAGCATTTTCTACGAGCCCCGTGCGCTGTGCTGGATCCTGATGCCCGAAACCCTGGGTGGCCTGTGGAAACAGCGTCTGCGTTGGGCCCAGGGCGGTGCGGAAGTGCTGTTCAAGAACATTCGTGGCATCTGGCAGTACCGTCATCGTTATCTCTGGCCGTTGCTGTTCGAATACTGCCTGTCCACCGGCTGGGCGTTCACGTTCCTGCTGTCGATAATTCTATGGCTAGTGGGTCTGTACATCGCGTTGCCGGAAGTCATCTCGGTGCCCCAAATGTGGCCACCGGCGTTTACCGGCTTGCTGCTGGCAGTGGTCTGCCTGATGCAGTTCGGGGTCAGCCTGCTGATCGATCGCCGCTACGAAAAAGGTTTGGGCAAGACGATGTTCTGGGTGATCTGGTACCCGCTGGTGTTCTGGTTGGTCAGCCTGCTCACTACGTTGGTCAGTTTTCCCAAAGTGCTGTTCCGTTTACGTCAGAAACGTGCGCGCTGGGTCAGTCCAGATCGCGGCATTCGGCCGCCAGGTGCCGATGAAGAGGAGATCGCCAAATGAAAATCATCACAACCCGGCAGCGGCCAGTGCTTATCGTGGTCGATACCTTATTCACCGTCCTGGCATGGGCCGGATTCCTGTATTTATTGTTCTTGGGGATCTGGCCATTGATCGGACCCCACGAAGGTGCCCGATTCAGCGGCCCAGCGTTCGACGCCCTTGGCACCCTGCAGGTTTATTTATGGGTGGCGGTGTTCAACGCCTTGGTGCTGATCGGGTGGGCACGTTATCAACAACGTAAAAGCAAAAGCTTCGCTCAGCGTCGTATGCCGGCCCCGGTCATCGACGATCAGGGTTTGAGCAAAAGCTTCAAGCTGACCCGTGAACGGCTGCACAAACTGCGCAGCCCAGGTTCGATGACCATTCACAATGATCACGATGGCGATATCTCGCACGTGGTCAGCCACTTCTTTACTATCGATCCCCGGCAGCCGCTCTCCCTGCATCCTCTGGAGAATCCAAAAGTGGTCCGTCGTCCATCCGACGATGACGAAGGCAAAGAGCCGGTAAACCGCGCCTGAGCCTGACACGTACGCCCGTGTAGGAGCTGCCGCAGGCTGCGATCTTTTGATCTTGCTCTTTAAAGATCAAAAGATCGCAGCCTGCGGCAGCTCCTACACCGGTTATGCGAGGCTCATGGTCAGCCAACATCCCGAATCAAGCGCCACGCCTCGTCCACCGGCAGTGGTTGTTTCATCCGTTCAGCGAGCATCGCCATTGCCCGTTCTTCATCGCAGGCTACGGCGGCCGCCACCACACCGTTCTTGCAGAACAGGCCGATAAAGGGCGGATGGTACGGGTCGCCCTTGAATTCGACTTCGTCCCCCGCCTCGGCATGGCCAAGGTAGTCGTAGTTTTTGCCGAAGTGCCAGGTCCAGAAAAACGGCACGTCGAGGTAATGCTCGTCGCCGCCGAGCATGTTCGCTGCCGCGATCCGCGCCTGTTGCTGTGCCAGGCGCCAATGCTCGATGCGCTGAGGCTGGCCATTGAGCGGGAAGGTCGCGATATCACCGGCGGCCCAGAGCCCATCGGTCACGCGCATACCGCCGTCCACTGTCAGTGACTGATCTTTTTCCTTGGGCAAGTCGGCAAACGGTCCGGTTGCCGGGCTGACGCCAATGCCGACCAGCACCAGGTCCGCTGGCAAACGTTGACCGTTGTCCAGTTTCACCGCCTCGACCTTGTCGGTGCCTTCAATCTGCGCGGCTTCGCCATCGGTGTGGAATACCACGCCGTGGGCCACATGCCGGGCACGAATGGCCTTGCCGACCGTGTCGCCGAATTGTTTGGCGAAGGGCACGGCATGGCGGGCCAGGACAGTGACGTCCAGACCGTATTCGCGCAGGGCCGAAGCCGACTCCAGGGCAATGAAACTGTCGCCGATGATCACCGCGCGCTGGCCAGGTTTCGCAGCGGCCAGAATCCGCTGCGCCTGATCCTTCGAGCGCAGCACGAAGACCTGCGGCAAATCGGCACCGGGCAGCGTGAGCGGGTTGGGCGTACCGCCGGTGGCGAGCAGGGCGGCGTCATACGTCAGCGACTGACCGTCAGCCAGTCGCAGGGTTTTATTCGCCGCATCCAGGCTGGCTACTTCACCCTTTATTCGTTCGATTCGCTGCTCCTGGTAGAAGTTTTCATCTCGCAGCGGTGGGACTTCTTCCGGCGGCATCTCACCGGCGATCACGAATTTGCTCAGCACCGTGCGGTCGTAGCCGGCCTCGGCTTCGCGGTCGATCAGCAGCACGCGGCCGCCGAAACCTTTTTCGCGCAGTGCCGCCGCAGCCGCCGTACCTGCGGCACCGGCACCGACGATCACGAACGTGCGCGCATCGTCAGCCGGCGGTGTGCTGCCAGCCGGCAGTGGCCGGTCATCGACCCAGACCTCGTCTTCGCGCAGTTCAAGCGGGTAGCGCTTCAGGCTGTCCAGCGACGGCGGTTCACACAGCGCACCGTCTTCGATCCGGTACGCTGCCTTGTGCCAAGGGCAGATCAGGCGCCCATGACACAGCGCACCCTCGGCCAGCGGCGCCCCGGCGTGGGGGCATTCACCCTGATAGGCGCGCAATTGATCGCCGACTCGCAGCAGGACGATTCTGGTGTCCGCGATCCGGACTTCCAGGCCACGGTTCTCGGGCACATCGGCGAAACGGGCGACGCGGTGCAGGGCCATGATCGCTCTCCTGACGGACGTTTCAGTTAAGAGTCCGGGGTTTCTCCCGAGGTTCAGCCCATTCCCGCTGCCAAGGCACGAACGGTCCGGCTATAGTTTGCACGCCGACCACGGCCCCACCCGCACAAGGTGCTCCGGTATGACCCGATTGACCTCCCTGAACCCTTGGCTGGCGGCCGTTGCAGTCGCCCTTTGCATGCAATTTCCGGCGCAGGCCCAGGAGCGCTTCACCCTCAGCATTCCCGGTGTTTCGGACAATCGCCTGTTCACGTCGGCAGCCGCCAGCGATGCTGCCGGTTGTGGCGGCAAGAACCAGTCCCCGGCCCTGAGCTGGAACGCCGGTCCCCCGGGCACCTTGAGCTACGCCATTGTCATGCACGACCCGGACGGCCAGAAAGGCCTGGGGGTCGACCACTGGATTCACTATGGCATCAAAGCCACGACCCACCAGGTCCCGGCCGGTGTCGGCGCCAAATCCGCCCTCGAAGGTGTGGGCGGCAGCAACAGCAAAGGCACCACCGGCTACGTGGGTCCTTGCCCACCGGTCGGCGACAGCTCCCATCACTACATCATCCAGCTCTATGCCCTGGATCTTGCGCCAGACGCCTTGCCCGCCGGCCTGAGCCGCGCGCAGCTGATGGAACAGATCAAAGGCCATGTGCTGAAAAACAGCAGCGTGGTGCGGCGTTACCACCGCTGAAGTTTTTTCACATCGGTTTAACCCGAACCGGTCGGGCTGCCCGTCTCAGAGGATGAATGGATCAATTTCTTCCTGAGGTCAGCCCCATGTCCCTCCCTCTGCATTTCCTCCGCCTGGCCGCCCAGGGTTTCGCCGCCGGATTGTTGCTGGCCGTTGCCGGTTGCGGTGTTTCGTCCAAGCCTGATTCGGCCTCGGTTTCACCACCGGTTCAAGGTGCGATGAAGACTGAGTCGCTGGTGCGTCACGAAGCGGTCATGGCGGACACCTCGATGGCCAAGCGCAGTGTGCGACCGGCACCGATGGCCGGCTATGCGCCAATGCCTGAATCTGCTCCGGGAGGTTATCGGGACGAGCTGCGTGAACAGTATCAAGCGCTGGCCGACAATCCGATTCATAGCGTGACCGAAGCGCCAGTATCGACGTTCAGCGCCGACGTCGATACCGGCGCCTATGCCAACGTCCGCCGCTTGCTCAATCAAGGGCGTTTACCGCCCGAAGGCGCGGTGCGCCTGGAGGAAATGGTTAATTACTTCCCTTACGATTACGCCTTGCCCACCGACGGCTCGCCCTTCGGTGTGACCACTGAGCTGGCGCCATCGCCGTGGAACCCGCATACCCGATTGCTGCGCATCGGCATCAAGGCGTCGGACCGCGCAGTGGCCGAGCTGGCGCCGGCAAACCTGGTGTTTCTGGTGGACGTGTCCGGTTCGATGGACCGTCGCGAGGGGTTGCCGCTGGTCAAAAGCACCCTGAAACTGCTGGTCGATCAGTTGCGCGACCAGGATCGGGTGTCATTGGTGGTCTACGCCGGCGATTCGCGCGTGGTCCTGGAACCGACTTCCGGACGGGAAAAAGCGAAAATTCGTACAGCCATCAATCAATTGACCGCAGGCGGCTCCACCGCTGGGGCGTCGGGGATCGAGCTGGCTTACCAAATGGCACAACAGGCGTTTATCCCCAAGGGTATCAATCGCATCCTGTTGGCCACCGACGGCGACTTCAACGTTGGCATCAGCGACTTTGACAGCCTCAAACAAATGGCTGTGGATAAACGTAAGACGGGCGTGTCCCTGACCACCCTGGGGTTTGGTGTGGATAACTACAATGAACACCTGATGGAACAACTGGCCGATGCCGGCGACGGTAACTACGCCTACATCGACAACCTGCGCGAGGCGCGCAAGGTGCTGGTGGATCAGCTCGGTTCGACGCTCGCCGTCGTGGCGAAGAACGTGAAGCTGCAAGTGGAGTTCAACCCGGCACAGGTCAGCGAGTATCGGTTGTTGGGGTATGAGAATCGCACGTTGAAACGCGAGGATTTCAGCAATGACAAAGTCGATGCGGGTGAAATCGGAGCAGGACACACGGTCACGGCGTTGTACGAAATTGTGCCCAAGGGTGAGAAGGGTTGGCTGGAACCGCTGCGATATGGCCATTCCGCAGCAGTTGTCTCCGCAAAGACCGGGGAAATGGCTATGTTGCGCGTGCGATATCAGTTGCCTGAGGGTGGGAGTAGTCGCTTGATCGAGCGGCCGATCGTCAACGGTGATGCCGGTAAAGCCAGTGGCGACCTGCGATTTGCCGCTGCCGTGGCAGCGTTTTCCCAGCAGCTTAAGGACGGGCGTTATACCGGTGATTTCAGCCTGAAGGACACCGAAACTTTGGCCCGTGGCGCGCGGGGGGACGATCGATTCGGTCTGCGCGCAGAGTTCGTGCAGCTGGTGGAGTTGGCGCAGAGCCTGCGAACCTCGACCGCGTCGAATCAGCAGCCCAATGACAACCGGATAGAGTGAAAGAGGCCAGCGCTGACATGTCCGATCCTGAAATCAGCTCAGCCGCCAGCAGCGACGAATCGCTGCTAGCCCGCTATCGCTCCGGCGACGGGCCGGCGTTCGAGATCTTGTACGCCCGTCATCGCCAGGGGCTTTATCGATTCCTGCTCGGCCTGAGCGGCAAATCCGAACTGGCCGAAGAGGTCTATCAGGAAACCTGGCTGAGCCTGATCCGCAGCAGTAGTCAGCCACAAGGTCGAGCGAATTTTCGTACCTGGCTCTACCAGATTGCCCGCAACCGCCTGATTGATCACTGGCGCAAACACGGCATCCACAACCCCTTGCACGACAGCTATGACGAACAACTCCATGCCCTGAGCGACGAGGCGGCAGATCCCGAACAACTGCTGAGCCTGAGTCGCGACAATCAACGTCTCGAAGCCGCCCTGCAAAACCTCCCCGCGGACCAGCGCGAAGTGTTCCTGCTGCGCGCTCATGGCGAGCTCGACCTGCCGCAGATCGCCACCCTCACCGAAACACCGCTGGAAACCGTCAAGAGCCGCTTGCGCTACGCCCAGCAAAAACTGCGTCGGCTGCTGGCCGAGGAGGTACTGACATGACTGACGCCCGCAAAACGCCGCAAGACCAGGTGCTCGAGCATTACCGCGAGCATGCGACTGGCGAACCATCGTCTCATCTCGACGCCTTCATCCTGGCCACCGCACACCGGGAAGTGCCCGTGCCAAAGCCGAGCCTGTGGCAACGCTGGGTCCAAGCTTGCCAGAAGCCTCGTTGGCAGGTCGCATTTGCCAGCCTGATCGGCGTTGCGCTGATGTTGGCGCTGGTGCAGCGCACACCGGAGCAAGTGCCGAGCTACGACTTCGCCCCAGCGCCAAAAATGTCTGCACCGGTCGCAAAAAAAGAAGCGGCAGAAGCGCCACCGTCCGTTGCCCGCTCCTTGGCTGCTCCGGCAGGCGCCATGTCCGCACCGGCACCCGCACCAGCGGCGCCAACGGCCGATTTCGCCGCCCCTGCGCGGAGCGAATCGATCAACGCTGAAATGGCCGATGAAGCAAAGGTCAGCAAACGTGCAACAGCTCCGGCGAAAACGCTGGATGAGCAACTGCATGAGGTTCAGCGCCTGCAAAATACCGGTCAGCAACAAGCCGCCGATGCGCTGTTGAAAACATTGCACAAGCGTTTCCCTGACGAAAACCTCACAGCCCGAATGAAGGAATTACAGAAAAACTGAGGTGCACAGCGGTCGCCAATTTGGCATCGACACCCGAAAGCGCGCACTATCGGCCCATAGCCGATGCGCTGGAGGATGCCGTGGCAAAAAAAATCGACCGCATCGCCCAAATGCTCAATTGCCCGGTCAAGGGTGAAGAACTTCGGCGAGCAGTAACTGAGAGTCGTAAGGAGTTTCTGCTGGCGAAGCAGGAAGAAGAGGCGCTTGAGAAAGAAGTCCTGGATGAAGAGTTGATCGAGGACGAAGAAGACGATGACGAATACGACGAGTTCGACTGGACGACCGAATGAAAAAACGCCATGTCGTCAAACGCCAACCTGTGGGGTGGACGCTGCGCCGTTGTAGGAGCAAGCTTGCTCGCGATGGTCGTTAACGATAACGCGTTTCTTCTGAATAAACGCTCGCCCTCGAGACCCTCGTCCGAACGCCGCCCGGAGCAAGCTTGCTCCTACAGAGAAGTCAGAACGTGTAAACCGTATTCAGGACGAGACAGCACCCACAAAAAAGCCCCAGACCCTAAGATCTGAGGCTTTTTCGTTTCTACGTATGGTGCCAGGCGTCGTTTGAACTGAGCTCTGCGGGCCCGTTATATAAGGGTTTGGTTGGTGGTGTTTCGGTTAGGCATACACGTGGGCATACACGGTCCCGGCTACTGCTAGGCTATCGCCCTGAAAATTTACCCTGTGCAAGACCTAGCACTGGTTCCAAGATCCTGCGGGTTTCCGACCCCGTACCCACTGAACATCCCCAGGGTCCCAGGCGAGTCGGTGCCCCAGTCGATGCCTCTCCCTGTTCCTTTGTTGGCAGACGGCACCTCAAGCGTCCTGGTGTTCGGTGACCCAGCGCTCGAATTCTCCATTAGTCGATACCAAGCCAGTATTGCTTTCGCTGGCGGCGCTATCACTGATGGGGTGTGGGGCTCGAAAAGACGTGTTACAGGTGTTGCGGGTGATACAAGCTGTGCTAACTAATTGAATTTATTAGACTTTGTTGGTGTTACACACCATACATCTTACGCGTGCAATGGGTGTTACAAACCAAATAGGTGTTACAGCAGCGTTTACAAATTTGGGTAAATCGTTGGCCGCGATCGGCCAAAAGCAGACGTTGAATTGTCGTTTTCCTGCTTGCACTACGTCGAAGGGATGACGTACACCTCTCGAAGGTGCGATAGGGACTCAGAAAAGGTTCGCCTTACCAGTCACTTCAAGGACGAGCTGATTGAGCGCTATGACGAGCAAGGCGAACAACTCAACATTCGCTCAATCTCACAATTTGTCTCACCCCTCATACCCATTCCGCACCCCTGCTGCTTCAGAAACAGTGCAGATTCTGAACAAATGTGTCACGTAACAACCTCAAGTAACTTTAACGGCTAACATCCCCACGTGAGGAAATTGCCAGCACGGTATAGCGAGTAGAGCACTAGAGATCGGCAGGCGATCCATGACTCATTCCAAACTCAATAATCGACGGGAGCCGCGATATGAACAAGCTGGGTGCGATTTTTCTTCTACTCGTGGCAGGTAGCACCCATTCTGCTGAACGACTGAAAACCGTTCAGGTGTCGGGACTCTCCGTTCCCGGTACCCAGGCGCTGGTGAAAGCGCAAGGATTTACAGAGTGTGTTGATTTCCAAAACTACCTATCGTGCACACGCAGCAAGCCGATGGTCATTTTTGGCGCAACGGCCAATAGCGCTGAAATAACACTGGATGTCACCGACAACTTTGCCAGCGTGGCGGATCCTATGGGAAGCCCCAAGATCGCGGGTGTGGCACTGGAGAAACTGACCTATCGATCCATTCGCCTGGAATTTCAACCAAAAGAGCGCGAGGCTCTGGAAAAAGCACTGCGCGCTGATGGATGGTTCGCCGTAGGCAGCGTAAAACGTCTTGAGTTTTATAAGGAAGGCATCCCGGCAACCTTCCGCGTCGGCAGCGCCTATACCACGTTGAGTCCCGTCGACATCAACGAGGTTAGAAAAAAGGCTTCCAGACTGGAGGCAAAGGCCGACTATTCAAGCATCAACTCGGACATACCCGATCCGGCGCGGGCAATGCAGCGTGACTCAGAGCCTCATGGCGCCGGCTCAACTCGCCCGCCGCGATTTTAATCAGCCCCATTATCAGTCCTTCCATAGCACCTGAAGCACTCTAGGCCAGCAGGTCTAGCCGTTGGTCGCTTGTCGACGACGCGTATTGGCCGCTTTGGACTCAGAGTGTGTAAAAACTTCGTCAAAATTGAATTTTTGCGCGCCTATGCGAAATCTGAAAATTATCGGCTGCTCAAAAACCTGGATTTTTGGCTTCAGTCCCCGGAAAACCTTGGATCGGCATGTATGGAAAATATACGATCGGCGCGAACAACAAATGAGGATTTTATTGGCTGGCGAGAAGTCGATACCGCACAGCATTGCGACACTCGACAAGGTCCACGGTGTAGCGCTGGTGAGGGATATTGTGGGATGGGAAAACACACACATGAACAGTAACCCACATCAGCGGTTCGCTCACTCTTTGGCACGCGCCGCGTTATGCGCTGGTGCGCTCTGCTTAAGCGCGGCAAATGCGCAAGCACGGCCGCACGACCAGGAAGATTTGCGCTCCTATATGCATGGCATCGAAGCGGTCAAAGGGGCCGACGGCCGTTTTTTGATTTTCATTAGCAGTTCCGGAATTCCACCAAAAGGCGAGGATGAAAACGGCAACTGGCCGCACGACATCTACCTTTCGAAATGGGGAATCAATGATACGCGGATCAGTCCGCCCACACTATTCATCCAAAAGCGGGAAGCGCAAGAACCGGTGTCGGTCGCCCAAACAACTGACGGCAATGTCATGCTTTCGTTTGAAGACGGCTGGAATACCACGAACGAAGTCAATCAACGTTATGGCGTTTACGATGCGAAGCTGCGACCGATCGCGCCGTATCCGCGCGTCGTTGCGACCGGCGGACATTCCGGCCATGTTGCCGCGGCAGGAAAGCATTTCGTCGTGTTGTATTCCGAGGACTGGGTCAACGGTGGCGGTGTCGATGATCTCGGTACCGGCAATGGTGTATATGCAAAGGTCTTCGATAGTCACGGCCACCTGCTCAGTACGTCCGATGTCGCACCCCAGCGGCGTGAATGGTGGCCGATGATTGCTGGTTCCAGCAATCGCGCGCTACTGGTCTGGCAACAATTCGTACCTGATCAAACCTCTGCAAATTTGAAGATAACGGTACTCGATCCTGAGACCGGGAAACTCTCCGCCCATAAGATCCTGAGATCCGGCTTGAATTACTACACCTACAAAGCCAAATATATTCCATTGATCGATCGTTTTCTCGTGACCGGTACAACGGTGAACGGTAAAGGTTTTGCGTACTTGATCAACAACGACGGCGAAGTCAGCGCGACGTTGGAATGCATGCCGGCAACTGTGAGGGGAGCCGATGTTGTCGCCAGCGAGAATATCGCCTATACGCCTTCGCAAGACAACCGCCTTCTGCACCTGGAGCTCACACCCTCTTCAATCAAGCTGAAAGCTGTGCAGCGCTCGCCGCTAACTTGGTCCTATATCGGGAGCCTCGGATTGATGCGAAATCCCTCTTCAATTCATTGGATATCGCTGACAAAGAATGGAGTCGAGGAAACCGATTTTGATTTGCGCAATGCGGTGCAACCCGATCGATCCGACCTGTGCCGATGATGGTGCTGAGGACGATGAGCCGTTTTGATCTGCACCGGAAATACCCCGCCGCATGCCTGCATGTGGTGGGGTCTAGTGCCTCTGTCACTGGGGCACGACTGCTAAGCTTATCCACAACTGCTAATGCAAAAATCAGCAATCCGCCCTGGGTCAATTTTCAATCGGCAGGGTGGGTCAGTTTTCAATCAGCGCCAACAGTCTGGTTTTTTGTAGCGCAATTCCCAAGACTTCTGCCCATTGGCTTTGACCCGAAAATACAAGCCGTTGCCGTCTTGCTCCCGGTACGTCGCACTCTCAGGCTCCAAGCCTGCAAGAGTAGTGTCAGCCAGTGGGCGGCGTTTGATTTCAGTACGCTTCACTGCGTGTATGCCTCCAGTTCAATGAATCTCAAAGCATACACGTGGGCATACACGGCGTGCAGTTATAGGGGTAGACAGGGATGGATAGCCAGAAACAAGAAAGCCCGCACGGGGCGGGCTTCTTGGGGTGTTTCGTAGACTGTCTGAGACAGGCCTAGACTGCTATATGGTGCACCAGGCGGGATTCGAACCCACGACCCCTGCCTTCGGAGGGCAGTACTCTATCCAGCTGAGCTACTGGTGCAATGCGGGCGCCATGATACTCATATGCGGTGCGGGCGTCCATGCTGCTGAATCGCCTGTGTTTTTAAGCGCCAAACGACCGTTCGCTACGCTGATCAGAAAAAACACGCAAATGCGGCGTTTTCGTTCTTTTTTTCGAACAGGCTATTGTCCTTTACCCCCTTTGATCCTAGGATTCGTTTGAGATTTCAAACGCTCTTGTCTGGGTGCTGAACCGCACGAGTTTCAATCAGTGCGCTATTTATGTGCTTCAGCCCGGTGAATGATTTCCCTGACGGCAGCCTATAAGGCGCCTTTCTACAATCATAATTCGCTCCGCGCTTGCCGCGGTGCTGTTAAGGAAAGCCGACATGCAGCTTAAAGACACCCAGTTGTTCCGCCAGCAAGCCTTTATCGATGGCGCTTGGGTTGATGCGGACAATGGTCAGACGATCAAGGTCAACAACCCGGCAACGGGCGAAATTCTGGGCACCGTGCCGAAAATGGGCGCTGCCGAAACCCGCCGTGCGATCGAAGCCGCTGACAAGGCGCTGCCGGCCTGGCGTGCACTGACCGCCAAGGATCGCGCGAACAAGCTGCGTCGCTGGTTCGAACTGATCATCGAGAACCAGGACGACCTGGCTCGCCTGATGACCCTCGAACAAGGCAAGCCATTGGCCGAAGCCAAGGGCGAAATCGTTTACGCCGCTTCCTTTATCGAGTGGTTCGCCGAAGAAGCCAAGCGCGTCTACGGTGACGTGATTCCGGGTCACCAGCCAGACAAGCGCCTGATCGTGATCAAGCAGCCAATCGGCGTGACCGCAGCGATCACTCCGTGGAACTTCCCGGCCGCGATGATCACCCGTAAAGCCGGCCCGGCCCTGGCCGCCGGTTGCACCATGGTGCTCAAGCCTGCTTCGCAAACTCCTTTCTCCGCATTCGCCCTGGCTGAACTGGCCCAGCGTGCCGGCATCCCGAACGGTGTGTTCAGCGTGGTTTCCGGCAGCGCCGGCGACATCGGCAGCGAGCTGACCAGCAACCCGATCGTGCGCAAATTGTCCTTCACCGGCTCGACCGAAATCGGTCGTCAGCTGATGGCTGAATGCGCCAAGGACATCAAGAAAGTGTCCCTGGAATTGGGCGGCAACGCACCGTTCATCGTGTTCGACGACGCGGACCTGGATAAGGCCGTCGAAGGCGCGATCATTTCCAAGTACCGCAACAACGGCCAGACCTGCGTCTGCGCCAACCGTCTGTACATTCAGGATTCGGTCTACGACGCGTTCGCCGAGAAGCTGAAAGTGGCCGTGGCCAAACTCAAGATCGGTAACGGTCTGGAAGAAGGCACCACCACTGGCCCGCTGATCGACGAAAAAGCCGTGGCCAAGGTTCAAGAGCACATTGCTGACGCGATCAGCAAAGGCGCAACCGTTCTGGCCGGTGGCAAGGTCATGGAAGGCAACTTCTTTGAGCCGACCATCCTGACCAACGTGCCGAAGAACGCTGCCGTGGCCAAGGAAGAAACCTTCGGTCCATTGGCTCCACTGTTCCGCTTCAAAGACGAAGCCGAAGTGATCGCGATGTCCAACGACACCGAGTTCGGTCTGGCTTCGTACTTCTATGCTCGCGACCTGGGTCGTGTGTTCCGTGTGGCTGAAGCCCTGGAATACGGCATGGTCGGCGTCAACACCGGGTTGATCTCCAATGAAGTCGCGCCGTTCGGCGGCATCAAGGCGTCGGGCCTGGGCCGTGAAGGTTCCAAGTACGGCATCGAAGATTACCTGGAAATCAAATACCTCTGCCTGGGCATCTAAGCTCGAAGGGATAAGCCCGGCAAGGCATTGCTTCAAACGCAAAGGGCACGAGAGCGCTGTCCCTTTGCGTGCAACAAACGGAATTTTCTCTGTGGTCGGGAAAGCTGTGGCAGTCGATCATCGCATGCTGCCGTAGTTGCCTCCCCGCCGCATTTTCCTTGAGCCACGCCGCCCGATGAGCGGTGAATGAGGACTTTATGAGCAAGACTAACGCATCCCTGATGAAACGCCGCGAAGCCGCAGTACCACGCGGTGTTGGCCAGATTCACCCGATCTTCGCCGAGTCCGCGAAGAACGCCACCGTGACCGACGTTGAAGGTCGCGAGTTCATCGACTTCGCCGGCGGTATCGCCGTGCTGAACACCGGCCACGTGCACCCGAAAATCATCGCCGCCGTGACCGAGCAGCTGAACAAGCTGACCCACACCTGCTTCCAGGTGCTGGCTTACGAACCGTACGTAGAAGTGTGCGAAAAAATCAACGCCAAGGTGCCGGGTGATTTCGCCAAGAAAACCCTGCTGGTGACCACCGGCTCCGAAGCCGTGGAAAACTCCATCAAGATCGCACGTGCCGCCACTGGCCGTGCCGGCGTGATCGCGTTCACCGGCGCTTACCACGGTCGCACCATGATGACCCTGGGCCTGACCGGTAAAGTCGTGCCTTACTCGGCCGGCATGGGCCTGATGCCAGGTGGCATCTTCCGCGCGCTGTACCCGAACGAGCTGCACGGTGTGAGCATCGACGATTCGATCGCCAGCATCGAGCGTATCTTCAAGAACGACGCCGAGCCGCGTGACATCGCTGCCATCATCATCGAGCCGGTTCAGGGCGAAGGTGGTTTCTACGTTGCGCCTAAAGCGTTCATGAAGCGTCTGCGCGCGCTGTGCGACCAACACGGCATCCTGCTGATCGCTGACGAAGTACAAACTGGCGCTGGTCGTACCGGCACCTTCTTCGCCATGGAACAGATGGGCGTTGCTGCCGACCTGACCACCTTCGCCAAATCCATCGCTGGCGGCTTCCCGTTGGCCGGTGTGTGCGGCAAGGCCGAATACATGGACGCCATTGCTCCAGGCGGCCTGGGCGGCACTTACGCTGGTAGCCCGATCGCTTGCGCCGCGGCCTTGGCAGTGATGGAAGTGTTCGAAGAAGAGCACCTGCTGGATCGCTGCAAAGCTGTCGGCGAGCGTCTGGTCACTGGCTTGAAAGCCATTCAGGCCAAGTACCCGGTGATCGGCGAAGTCCGTGCCCTGGGTGCGATGATCGCGGTCGAGCTGTTCGTTGACGGCGATAGCCACAAGCCGAACGCTCCAGCGGTAGCCGCCGTTGTGGCCAAGGCTCGCGACAAGGGTCTGATCCTCCTGTCCTGCGGCACTTACGGCAACGTTCTGCGCGTCCTGGTACCGCTGACTTCGCCGGACGAGCAACTGGACAAAGGCTTGGCGATCATCGAAGAGTGCTTTTCGGAGCTCTGATCGATTGGTGAGCTGATCGACAAAAAACCCGCTTCGGCGGGTTTTTTTGCGTCCCCGGAACACCTCGTACTGTTTCGAGCGACCCGCTTTGATTAAGGTGCGCGCCTTGCCAATGGGGTGTGCAGATGACTGCTATGGTTTTACCCGCTGTACCGCGTGTACCGCGTGTACCGCGTGTGCTGATTGCCGAGGCCGACCCCTGGTCTCGTGACCTGCTCAAGCAGGTGTTGTTGAGTGTGCGCTGCGACGCACGGCTGGATCTGTGTGCCGACGGTCAGGAAGCGTTGCGCTTGCTGGCGGAATATCCGTACGACCTGACGATCGTTGATCGGGAGTTGCCCGGCATCGATGGCTTGAATGTGTTGCGCAATGTTCGCCAGCGCAAACGCAATCCGCCACTGCCGTTCATACTGATGAGCAGCCGTAACGACAGTGCCAGCGTGCGCGAAGCCTTGCCCCTGGCGCCTACGGCCTATTTGACCAAACCCCTGAACGTGGAAAGCCTGACCCAGCGACTGCAGGGATTTCTGCTGAATGCTGGCGAAGAAGTGTTCTGCGAGGTGCCGACGCTGGCGCCGGGCATGACCCTGTCGGTTTACCTGGAGCAACGACGCGAACTGACCGACGGCGCCTCCCTGATGACCGACGTACAGTTGGCGGTCAAGCGCAGTCTCCATTCCAACAGCTTCGATCTGACACTGCTGCATGACGAGATTCGTACCGATCCGCAGATCACCGCCGTGCTGATCGCCGCCGCCAACAGCGCGGCCCAGCATCATGGTGCTGCCGTACAAACCCTGCCCCAGGCGCTGCACCGCCTCGGCATCGGACAAAGCAAGAACCTGATTCTGGGTTTGGCGCTCAAGCGCAGTGCCCGGCTCAGCGATCCATGCCTGGCGGATTACGCCGAGCGTTATTGGGAGTTGTCGCTGCACACCGCCGACTATGCGCGGGCCCTGGCGCGCCTGCTGGATCTGGATCAGGAGCGCTGTTATTGCGCTGGTCTGCTGCATCGACTGGGCGACCTGGCGTTGTTGCGGTGTTTGCAGGAATGGAAGCAGGCCGGGGGTGAGCTGGATGAGTGGGAGGAGGTGGGTGATGCGCTGGCGGCATTCGGCGCGGCCTATGGTTCGGCGTTGCGCACGCGCTGGCGTTTGCCGCTGGAGTTGCGAGGGTTGATTGCGGCGGTCTACGCGCTCGGTGGCGGCGTTTACTCCCGTGAAGCGCTGGTGATGAACATGGCTGCGCAGTTGGCGCGTCTGACCGAGCATGAGGGTGTTGAGGTGCTGGCGAAGAGCCGGACGGCGCGGTTGCTGAAGATCGGAGTGCCGGAATTGACGCGTTTACGCCAAAGGGAAGCCTGACAAAAACCCTGTAGGAGCTGGCAAGCCAGCTCCTACAGGGTTTTGTGTTGGGTCCGCTAGCCGGAGGGTGCGCGAACGGGGCGCACCGATCAACGGTGTCAGGCGGTAGCGGCAGGACGCAGGGAGTAGGTTTTCAACTGGTCGGCGAAGTCGCGCAGAGACTGGATGCCGCTGGCTTCGGCTTCGTGCACCCAATCCTTGATGGCGGCCAGCATGTCGTGACCATTCGAGCTGGTCTTGACCCAGATCTGCTGCAAGGCCAGGCGTTTCTCGTAGATAACCTTCAGCGCCTGACTGTGCTCGAGCATGGCCTGGATGCGCATGTGGTGTTTGTCATCCAGCAGGCTGGTTTCCCGCGAGAGCAGGCGTTTGGCCCGGTGGAACTGGTGACGGACCGAGTGATCGACCTTTTCCAGCTCTTGCTTGACCAGCGGGGCGATCACCAGCTTGCGGTACTGGGCCATGATCTGGAAGCGGTTGTTGAGGATGGCCATGGCGGTGTCCATGTCCAGGTTGCCTTTACCTTCGACCCGGTGGGCAATCGGCGCGACCCGCTGGACCTTGGCCAGACGGAAGAAGCTGAAGACTTGTATCCAGGCCCAGCCGAGATCGAACTCCCACTTCTTCACCGACAATTTCGCCGAGTTCGGGTAGGTGTGATGGTTGTTATGCAGTTCTTCGCCACCGATCAGGATGCCCCATGGCACCAGATTGGTCGCCGCATCGCGGCATTCGAAGTTGCGGTAGCCGATGGCATGGCCCAGGCCATTGACCACGCCGGCCGCCCAGACCGGGATCCACATCATCTGGATCGCCCAGATGGTGATGCCGATGGTGCCGAACAGCAGCAGGTCGATAACACCCATGATTGCCACGCCCAGCAGCGGGAAACGGCTGTACAGGTTGCGTTCGATCCAGTCGTCGGGGCAGTTCTTGCCGTAGATGCGCAGGGTCTCGGGGTTTTCCGCTTCGGCGCGGTACAGCTCGGCACCTTTTCGCAGGACAGTGGACAACCCCTTGACGACCGGGCTGTGCGGGTCATCTTCGGTTTCGCATTTGGCGTGATGCTTGCGGTGGATAGCGGTCCACTCGCGGGTGTTCTGGGCTGTGGTCAACCACAGCCAGAAGCGGAAGAAATGTTTCAGGCCGGCATTGAGCTCAAGCGAGCGATGGGCTGAATAACGATGCAGATAGACCGTGACGCCAACGATCGTCACGTGGGTCATCAGCAGGGTGACTGCCACCAGTGACCAGGGCGACAAGCCGAGAAAACCTTCGTACCACATAGGCTATTGGGCCCTCGATAAAGAAAAAAACAGCCGTTGCATTATCACTGAGCCTACAGATAAAACCAGTCACCCTTTCAGATAAGAGTGGCTGGATGTTTCTTTGACTGATAATCCGATCCTTTTTTGAAGGGACATGGACGGCCGAATGTCTGCTACCTCTCGCGATGCTCTGCGCGCCGCGCTGCTCTACCTTCTGGTTTCAATAGGCTGGCTGCAATTGAGTAGTCATTTATTTGAGCAGTTTCTTCGATAGCTCCGAGGCGTTGCAGCGATGGCAACTGATCAACGGTTACGCCTGGGGCATGCCCCAAGCAAATCTATTTTGTTATATAAACATTCTTAAATAGTCTTTTTAAGAATATCCGCGCTTATCTACTATTGCTCTCACGCCGCAAGCAGTGCCGCCCACTGCCAGGCAACCTCTCAGTTGAAGGAGCAGCACCATGAGCGCATCCCTGCGTAGCGTTGACGGTCAAGACGAAGCCACCATCTTGCGTGAGATCCAGAGTGCCTTGCGCGACCTGCGGTTCGGCGCCGTGGAAATCACCGTGCACAACGCTCAGGTGGTCCAGATCGAACGCAAAGAAAAATTCCGCTTGCAGAACCCGAACAACAAGCCGGGCTGAAACGAAGATCAAAAGATCGCAACCTGCGGCAGTTCCTGCGGGGGATGTGTGTAGGCGCTGCCGCGGGCTGCGATCTTTTAACAAGCAACCGCGATTCCAACAAACCCATAAGAAAAGCCATCACCAACAGAATTCCAGGAGCTTTCACCATGTCGTCGATTCGTCAATTCGCTTTGGCCGCCCTGGCCAGCGCCCTATTTGCTGGTACCGCGGTTGCCAAGGATTACGAACTGCTCAACGTGTCGTACGACCCGACCCGTGAGCTGTATCAGGATTACAACACCGAGTTCACCAGTTTCTGGAAGAAAGCACATCCGGGCGACAACGTGAAAATCCAGCAATCCCATGGTGGCTCGGGCAAGCAGGGCCGAGCGGTGATCGACGGTCTGCGCGCCGACGTGGTGACGCTGGCCCTGGCGGGTGACATCGATGAAATCGCCAAGCTCGGCAAGACCCTGCCGACCGACTGGCAGAAGCGTCTGCCAGAGGCGAGCACGCCGTACACGTCGACCATCGTGTTCCTGGTGCGCAAGGGCAACCCCAAGGGCATCAAGGATTGGGGCGACTTGACCAAGAGGGGTGTAGAAGTCATTACCCCGAACCCGAAAACCTCCGGCGGTGCACGCTGGAACTTCCTGGCAGCCTGGGCCTATGGCCTGAAAGCCAATGGCGGTGACGAAGCCAAGGCCAAGGAATACGTGCAGACCCTGTTCAAGCACGTTCCCGTTCTGGACACGGGTGCTCGCGGTTCGACCATCACCTTCGTCAACAACGGTCAGGGCGACGTATTGCTGGCCTGGGAAAACGAGGCCTTCCTGGCGCTGAAAGAAGATGGCGGCGCCGACAAGTTCGACATCGTGGTGCCTTCGCTGTCGATCCTCGCCGAGCCCCCTGTGGCCGTAGTCGACAAAAACGCCGAGAAAAAGGGCAACACCGAAATTGCCGAAGCCTATCTGAAACACCTGTACAGCCCTGCGGGTCAGGAAATCGCGGCGAAAAACTTCTATCGTCCACGTGACAAGGACGTGGCCGCCAAGTACGCCAAACAGTTCCCGACCCTGGACCTGGTGACCATCGACAAGGACTTCGGCGGCTGGAAAACCGCGCAACCGAAATTCTTCAATGACGGTGGCGTGTTCGACCAGATTTACCAGGCGCAGTAATCTGCACCAGGTCAAAACGAGCCCCGATTTAACCGTCGGGGCTTTGCGCGTTCTCAACCAAGGACTTTTATGTCGCGTCGTATCTCCCCCGTCATACCCGGCTTCGGGCTGACGCTGGGCTACACCTTGGTGTACCTCAGCCTGATTGTGCTCATTCCACTGGCGGCGATGTTCGTGCATGCCGCTCAACTCACCTGGGAACAGTTCTGGGCGATCATTTCGGCGCCTCGGGTGCTGGCGGCGTTGAAGCTGAGCTTCGGCACCGCTCTCTACGCCGCGATCATCAACGGCATCATCGGCACGCTGTTGGCCTGGGTGCTGGTGCGCTACACCTTCCCTGGACGAAAAATCATCGATGCGATGATCGATCTTCCGTTCGCATTGCCCACTGCCGTTGCAGGTATCGCGTTGACCGCACTCTACGCGCCGAACGGCTGGGTGGGGCAGTTCGCGGCCGACCTGGGGTTCAAGATCGCGTATACCCCCCTCGGCATCACACTGGCACTGACTTTTGTAACGCTTCCATTCGTGGTACGTACAGTACAGCCAGTATTGGCCGATATTCCGCGTGAAGTGGAGGAAGCGGCGGCGTGTCTCGGTGCGAAGCCCTTGCAGGTTTTCCGCCATATCCTGGTGCCTGCCTTGCTGCCTGCCTGGTTGACGGGCTTCGCTTTGGCCTTTGCCCGCGGGGTTGGCGAGTATGGATCGGTGATTTTCATCGCTGGCAACATGCCGATGAAAACCGAGATTCTCCCGCTGCTGATCATGGTCAAACTCGACCAGTACGATTACACCGGCGCTACGTCCATTGGTGTACTGATGCTGGTGGTTTCCTTCATCCTGTTGCTGCTGATCAACTTGCTGCAGCGGCGCATCGAAACCCCATAAGGAGGCGCACAAATGTCCCAATCGTCTATTGCTGCTGCTGCCTCGAACGCCTCCCGCCGTGGCAGCGCCTCATCGCGGCGACTGCTGATCGGCCTTGGCTGGCTGATTTTTGCCCTGTTCCTGCTGTTGCCGCTGGTTATCGTAGTGTCCCAGGGCCTGAAGCTCGGGATCGGTGCGTTCTTCACCGCGATTTTTGAACCCGATGCATTGTCGGCCCTGAAGCTCACGGTGATCGCCGTGCTGATTTCGGTGCCGCTGAACCTGGTGTTCGGCGTCAGTGCGGCGTGGTGCGTGAGCAAGTATTCATTCCGCGGCAAAAGTATCCTCGTGACCCTGATCGACCTGCCGTTCTCGGTGTCGCCGGTGATCGCCGGCCTGGTCTATGTGCTGATGTTCGGCGCCCAGGGCTTGTTCGGGCCATGGTTGCAGGACCACGACATCCAGATCGTCTTCGCCTTGCCAGGCATCGTGCTGGCGACGATTTTCGTCACCGTGCCGTTCGTGGCCCGCGAGCTGATTCCGCTGATGCAGGAACAAGGCACTCAGGAAGAAGAGGCCGCGCGCCTGCTCGGGGCCAATGGCTGGCAAATGTTCTGGCATGTCACCGTTCCCAATATCAAATGGGGCCTGATCTACGGCGTGGTGCTGTGTACGGCGCGGGCCATGGGTGAGTTCGGTGCGGTGTCGGTGGTTTCCGGGCACATTCGCGGGGTGACGAACACCTTGCCGCTGCACGTCGAGATCCTCTACAACGAATACAACCACGTGGCCGCGTTTGCTGTGGCGAGCCTGTTGCTGATCATGGCGCTCTTCATCCTGCTGCTGAAGCAGTGGAGCGAAAACCGTATTAACCGCCTGCGCGCCAGCGCCGCGGAGGAATAAGTCATGTCGATCGAAGTGCGTAACGTCAGCAAGAATTTCAATGCGTTCAAGGCGCTGGACAACATCAGCCTGGACATCCAGAGCGGCGAGCTCGTGGCGCTGCTCGGCCCGTCCGGTTGTGGCAAGACCACGCTGCTGCGGATCATCGCCGGCCTGGAAACGCCGGATCAGGGCAACATCGTGTTTCACGGCGAAGACGTTTCCGGCCACGACGTGCGTGATCGCAACGTCGGGTTCGTGTTCCAGCACTACGCCCTGTTCCGCCACATGACCGTGTTCGACAACGTCGCGTTCGGCCTGCGCATGAAACCGAAAAACCAGCGTCCCAGCGAGAGCCAGATCGCGGTGAAAGTCCACGAGCTGCTGAACATGGTGCAACTGGACTGGTTGGCGGATCGCTATCCGGAACAGCTGTCCGGCGGTCAGCGTCAACGTATTGCCTTGGCCCGCGCCTTGGCGGTGGAGCCGAAGGTCCTGCTGCTCGACGAGCCGTTTGGCGCCCTCGACGCCAAAGTCCGTAAAGAACTGCGCCGCTGGCTGGCACGGCTGCACGAAGACATCAACCTGACCTCGGTCTTCGTGACCCACGACCAGGAAGAAGCCATGGAAGTCGCCGACCGCATCGTGGTGATGAACAAAGGCGTGATCGAGCAGATTGGTTCGCCGGGCGACGTCTATGAAAACCCGGCGAGCGATTTCGTCTATCACTTCCTCGGCGACTCGAACCGCCTGCATTTGGGTGAAGACAACCACGTGCTGTTCCGTCCTCACGAAGTGTCGCTGTCGCGCCATGAACTGGAAGATCATCACGCCGCCGAGGTGCGGGATATCCGTCCATTGGGCGCGACGACTCGGGTAACGTTGAAGGTTGAAGGCCAGAGCGATTTGATCGAAGCGGAAGTAGTGAAGGATCACGACAGCCTGGTCGGGTTGGCGAAGGGCGAGACACTGTTCTTCAAGCCTAAGGTCTGGCAAAAAGTCGCCAACCTCTAAGAGCAAAAGATCGCAGCCTGCGGCAGCTCCTACAGTGGATTTGTGTCGATCACAAAATTGTGGTCAACCCAAATCCACTGTAGGAGCTGCCGCAGGCTGCGATCTTTTAAAGCGGCCCTAGGTCGCCGCGTTTTTCTGACGAAGGCGCACCCCCCCCGCCCGCGCCTCGATCTGCTCTTTGAGCTCCCGCCGCAGCCCCAGCAAAAACGCCAGCTCGACCACCACAAACAACGGCCCGACAATCAACCCCGTCACATCATCGACAAATGCCGGCTTGCGTCCTTCATAGTGATGACCGACAAACTGAATCGCCCAGCCGATCACAAACATCCCGACGCCGCTCGCCAGCCAGACCAGCGTGCTTTGCTGCGCCAGCGCCTGACCTGCCCAGATACACAGCCCGAGCAACACGCTCATCAACACCCCTAGGCGCAGTTCCAGGCGCAGGTAAAACCACGCCGACCCCAGCGCTACCAACACGGCCGGTGACAGCCAGCCCCCGGCCCATTGCGGGCGGGACAGCAGCACCGCCACCGCCACTACAATCAGCGGGATCCCGACGAAGTGGGTGGCAATATTGCGTGGGTCACGATGGTAGGTAGCGTATTGACCGAGATGATCGACGAGGCTTTTCATTGTTGTTCCTCCTGCAGGGTGCTGGATCATGCCCCGGGTTCATGTTTTCGGGCGTTTTTTTTGATGGGCTTTGTCCGCGAAGGCGCCTAGCCTGTGTTGACGACAATCGAGGTGTGCCATGCGTGTGCTGTTAGTGGAAGACGAGCCCGAACTCGCCAAGGTCATGGCCAAGGGCCTGAGCGAGGCGAGTTATGCGGTGGATGTGGCCGTCAACGGGATGGCAGGCCGTCGCTTTATCGAGTCCGGCGAGTACGAGCTGATCATCCTCGACGTGATGCTGCCGGGGCTCAACGGCTGGCAGTTGCTGCAACAGATCCGCCAGCTGGGTGATACGCCGGTGTTGCTTCTGACGACCAAGGATGGAATCGAGGATCGCCTGCGTGGGCTGGAGTTGCATGAAGATGATTACCTCCTCAAGCCGTTTGCGGTGAGCGAGTTAGTGAAGCGGGTGCGCAAGGTGTTGCGGCGGGATCGGGGGCGCTGAGAGTTTTTTTGGTGTCTGGTGTGGCCTCTTCGCGAGCAGGCTCGCTCCCACATGAGTTCTGTGGTGTTCACTGATTTTCGTCCGTTGGAAATCAAAAGTGGGAGCGAGCCTGCTCGCGAAGAGGCCGGACGAAGCAACACTCCTCCCGGATCTGTCACCGCAACCCCTCCCGAAACTGCCCCGGCGTCATCCCCGTCCAGCGCTTGAACGCGCGACTGAAGCTACTGGTATCTGCAAACCCCAACAAATAGCTGATCTCACTCAACGAACACTGCGGATCACGCAGGTGCAGCAGCGCCAGGTTTTCGCGGCTTTCATTGAGCAGCGTATCAAACCGACAGCCCTCGTCCGCCAGATGCCGTTGCAGGCTGCGCAAGCTCAGGTGCAGGGCCTGGGCGATGCGTTCGGCGCTGGGTTCGCCTTCGGGCAATTGCTCTTCAATGGCGTCGCGGACCTTGCGCTCCCAGGTCAGGGGCTTGAGTTGCGCGAGCGTGCGCTTGAGCACCGCTTCGTTATGCTCGGCCAGTTCCGGGTTGGCATCGTCAAGGTGGCTGTCGAAATCCACCAGGGCAAACTCCAGGCGGTCTTCATCGGCGGCGAAGTACACCGGCGAGCGAAAGACCTTGTGCCATTGATGTGAGTCGCTGGGTTCCGGGCGCCGCAGATACACCGCCAGTGGCGCGTAGTCGCGCCCGAGACGATTGCGACAGGTGCGTACGTAAATCGCCGCGAAGGCATCGATGGCTTCGAAAGCCGGGGCCGGATTGCCGGGTGGGATTTTCAGGCGGAAGCGGTAGCGGTCTTCGGCGCGGATCAGTTCCAGTTCCAGGGCATCGCTGACCACCTGGTGATAACGCACGATGCGCTCGAACACTTCCCGCAGACTGCCGCTGGCCACCAGCGCATAACCGAGCGCGTGAAACGTGGTCGGGCTGACAAAGCGCGACACCCGCAAGCCGATCGCCGGGTCGCCACTGACCTGCACCGCGATTTCCCACAGGCGCGTCGTTCCGGACAGCGGATAGCGGGCGTTCGGGTCGTCCATCAGTTGCGGGTCGAGCCCCGCCTGCTGGCACAGGGCGGTGCTGTCGAGGCCAAGCGCATCGAGCTGCTTGCGCAGGGCGCGGGTCCAGCTGGCGAGGGAGGTCGGTTCAGTCATGCTGATTGGCGCTTCCGGTCAACAGGTTGGCGTTCACAGCTACCACATTGCGAGGGTTCGCAAGGCAGGATGCGGACATCAATAACCAGAGGATGGAAGCATGGACGGTACTTCTGCAAGCCCCCAGCGACTGAATGCAGCACAGCGATCGGCACATATTCGTCAGGTGGTGCTGGCCAGAGGCGTCGAGCTGCGTCAGCGCTACCCGATTCTCAACCATCAGGACGCCCTGGGCGCGGGCATTCTGGCCTTCGCATTGGCCGGGATGATCGGCTCGGCGACACTCTACATCACAGGGCACATGGCGTGGTGGGTGTGCCTGTTGCTCAACGCGTTCTTTGCCTCGCTGACCCACGAGCTGGAACACGATTTGATACATAGCATGTACTTTCGTAAACAACGTGTACCGCACAACCTGATGATGGCGCTGGTTTGGCTGGCGCGGCCGAGCACGATCAACCCGTGGATTCGTCGGCATCTGCACCTCAATCATCACAAGGTCTCCGGTACGGAAACCGACCTGGAAGAACGGGCGATCACCAACGGCGAACCCTGGGGATTTGCGCGGTTGCTGATGGTGGGCGACAACGTGATGTCGGCGTTCATCCGCATGTTGCGAGCCAGGACCTGGGCTCATAAATTCAGCATCATCAAGCGCACCCTGAAAGTCTACGCGCCGCTGGCGCTGGTGCATTGGGGTGCGTGGTACGTGTTTCTCGGTTTCCATGTGGCAAACGGCCTCGCTCATCTGCTGGGAGCACCGATTGAATGGTCGGCAACGACCTTGTCGGTGATGCAGGTGATCGATATTGCGACGGTGGTGATCATCGGGCCGAACGTATTGCGGACCTTTTGCCTGCATTTTGTCAGCTCGAACATGCACTACTACGGTGACGTGGAGCCGGGCAACGTGATCCAGCAGACGCAGGTTTTGAACCCGTGCTGGATGTGGCCGTTGCAGGCGTTTTGCTTCAATTTCGGCAGCAGCCACGGCATTCATCACTTTGTGGTGAAGGAGCCGTTTTACATCCGCCAGATGACCGTGCCGGTGGCGCACAAGGTGATGCACGAGATGGGGGTGCGGTTCAACGATTTCGGGACGTTCGGGCGAGCGAACCGGTTTTTGCGCAAGGAGCGGCGGACAACTGAAAGTGTCCGGTCGGCACAGGCCTAGGCTGTTCCCGCGCTCCGCGAGGGAACAGGATTTTGCAGGTGCTGCTCACAGAAACGCCTGCTCAGTTGCCTGTGATCAACATCGTCGGCGAGCTTCGATGCTCGTATTCAGTAATATATTTCTTTTTGGTCTATAAATAACGCCAAATATTCTTTTAAAGAATAATAGTTTGGAGCAATGATTGGTTCATCGAAGCAAGGCGCCAAGTGGCGAATTCATCAAACCGAAACCTTTGCACGCTAAACATTTACTGAGGGCACACCTCGCGACGTTGCAGGTGTCTTCATTGGATATATCAGTTTCCGGGACCGTCTCCTTGGCAGGGTGCGGTCCCTTTTTTTTCCGGGCAACCACCAGACCCTGTAGGAACTGGCTTGCCAGCGAATACGTCCTGTCAGTCGATAAATGCATTGCCGGATACTCCGCTTTCGCTGGCAAGCCAGCTCCTGCAGGTCGCGTGTTATATTCGATAAAGGTATTAATAAATAGCTTCTTATTCCTTAACGAACATAGCTCTCCTCCCTATACTTGACCAGGAACAGACACGCAGCAGGAGAGCTCCCCCATGCGCAACGAATCCATTCGCTACCTGATTGTGCCGGGCTGGCAAGGATCGCCAGATGATCATTGGCAGAGCCACTGGCAGAACAGCCTGCCGAATAGCGCACGGGTGGAGCAGGCCGACTGGCTGACTCCGCGTCGTGAAGACTGGGTCGCGGCGCTGGCCGAGGCGGTTGCCGCCGACAGCACGCCGGTAATCCTGATCGCCCATAGCCTGGGTTGCATCACGGTTGCTCACTGGGCGGCCACTGCTCCCTTGCAGTTCTTGCGTCAGGTTCGTGGTGCCTTGCTGGTCGCGCCCGCGGACGTCGAACGTACGGCCTGCGCGCCGGCGCTGCGCAATTTCGCCCCCATTCCGACCAACCTTTTGCCATTCCCCAGCCAGGTCGTCAGTTCCGACAACGACAGTGCCGTCAGTGCACCGCGTGCTTTGGAGCTGGCCCGCAACTGGGGGGCCGAGGCGGGGATTTTGTCGGGGGCAGGACACATCAATGTGAAGTCCGGTCACCAGCGCTGGGAGCAGGGTTTTGCTTATCTCTATCGCCTGCAAAACCGCATGGAGCACCACGCCCTGCGCCGCGCTTGACCTTTTATTTTTTCAACGCCCCCCGTCACCTGACGGTTTTGGGCGGGAGTCTGTCATGAGTTTCGAAGCGTTCGGTCAGCCGCTGCTGACCTTCCCCGATGCAGAAAAAAGTCCCCTGAGCATCCGCGCCAAGGCGTTGGTGTTCGTCGATCCACGTTCGCGACAGTTGCGCCAGGAGCTGGAACAACTGGCGCCGCGTTCGATCTCCGTGTTGATCCGTGGCGAAACCGGCAGCGGTAAAGAATTGCTGGCGCGGCACATTCATCGGGCCAGTGATCGCGGCGGCTTGTTCGTTTCGGTGAATTGCGGCGCGATCAGCCCCACTTACGCTGATGCCGAATTGTTCGGCTATGCCGCCGGCAGCTATAGCGGTTCGGCCAGCAGCCGCGCCGGCTGGTTCGGTTCGGCCAATGGCGGGACGCTCTACCTGGACGAGATCGGCGACCTGCCGCTGCCGATCCAGATCAAACTGCTTGCGGCGCTGGAAAACCACGAAGTCACCCGTGTCGGCGCTCAGCAACCGAGTCCGGTGGACGTGCGCCTGGTGGCCGCCACCAGCATCGATCTGGCGCAGGCGGTTGCTGCTGGAAAATTCCATGAGCGGCTTTATCACTACCTCAGTGAAGGTCAGCTTGAACTGCCCGCCTTGCGCGAACGGGTGGGCGATATCCTGTCGCTGTCCGAGTACTTTCTCGGCATCTATAGCCAGCGCCTGGACTTGCCAGTGCCGCTGATCAGCGAGGCTGCGCAGCATGTGCTGGAACAGCACAGTTGGCCGGGCAACACTCGAGAGCTGGAAAACGTCATTCATTTTGCGTTGCTGGTGAGCACGGGTGACGAGATTTTGCCGGAGCATTTGAATTTGCCTGAAGTACCTGCCTCGCTGGTGGCGATCGAGCGGCAACTGAAGCACATCCTCAGCAAAGGCACTGCCAGCGACCAGGCAGCGCTGAAACACCTCTTGAAAGACGCCGCGCTCTTGTAGGAGCAAGCTTGCTCGCGAACCAGACGCCGCGGTGCATCAGGCAGGACGCCTTCGCTGCGGTGCGGCGATCCGACAAGCCAGCTCCTACAGGTCAATGCGGTGGAATGCGGCCGAAGCGTGAGTTAGCGCTGTATGAACAAAATGGAATATGAAAGTGAATAAAAGATATTGTTCGGGAATAAAAAATACCGGTATTGTCCGCGTCACGCCAGCAGTAGCACATCACTGGCACTCGTACTAATAGCCGTCGTCGACGACGACCGCGATTTTCGATAAGGACACTGCATGAAAAAGGTTCTGTTGTTCACCGCACTGGCGGCTGCCCTGACGGCGAGCCTGGCCCAGGCTGGCGAGAAACTGGTGGTGGCGGCGACCCCGGTCCCGCACGCCGAGATTCTTGAACTGATCAAGCCAACCCTCGCCAAACAAGGCGTGGACCTGGAGATCAAAGTCTTCACCGACTACGTTCAGCCGAACGTACAGGTCGATCAGAAGCGCCTGGACGCCAACTACTTCCAGACCCTGCCGTACCTCAAAAGCTTCAACGAAGGCAAAGGCACCCACCTGGAAACCGTGATCGGCGTGCACGTCGAACCGTTCGGTGGCTACTCGAAGAAAGTCAAAACCCTGGCTGAATTGAAAGACGGTGCGACCATCGCCATCCCGAACGAAGGCAGCAACAGCGGCCGTGCGCTGATCCTGCTGCAGAAGGCTGGCCTGATCGAGTTGAAAGACCCGAAAAACGCCTTGGCCACTCCGAAAGACATCGCCAAGAACCCGCACAACTTCAAGTTCAAGGAACTGGAGTCGGCCATGCTGCCGCGAGTTCTGGACCAGGTCGACCTGGACATGATCAACACCAACTACGCACTGGAAGCGGGCCTGAACCCGGCTAAAGACGCGCTGGTGATCGAAGGCGCTGATTCGCCTTACGTAAATTTCCTGGTGGCTCGCCCGGACAACAAGGACAGCGTTGCCATCCAGAAACTGGCCAAGGCTTTGACCAGTCCTGAAGTGAAGGCATTCATCGAGAAGAAATACAGCGGCGCGGTACTGCCGGCGTTCTGATTCGCGAGGTAAACCCCTTCAAGGTTTCAACGCCGACGGCTTTCGCTAGCGTCGGCGTTTTTTATGCAGAAAATCAAAGATCGCAGCCTTCGGCAGCTTCTACAGGTGTACACAGAATCTTGTAGGAGCTGCCGAAGGCTGCGATCTTTTGATTTTCACGATTGCGCGATGACACCAGGCCGCAAGGGGTGATTGTCGAGCGTGGCAACGGGTGATTGACCTGACTACGTAGTGATTCTGCACCACGCCACCTAGCAGTTCTGCTAGGTGGCGTGGTGCCGTCGTTGGTGCACACTAAGTGCCCGACGGTAAGGGGTTCTGTGATGGAAACGTTCAACCACGGCTCGTGTCGTTATCGCTACAACGCACTGGATCAGCTGACTGGGCTGGAGCCCGTCGGGCAAGCAAGGTTGCAAAGGTTCTATCGTCTCGAGCATCTGACAACCGAGCTTGAAGATCAGGTCAGCCGGAGCGTGTTCCAGCATGGCTTGTATTTGCTCGCGCTGCATTCGCGGCGGGGGGCCGTAGTCAATACTCAACTGCTGGGGACCGATCAACAACGTTCCGTGTTGCAGGTCACCGACCCCGCCGGATCAGTGAATTGCAAGTACACGCCTTACGGTCATCGACCTGCCGGGCCCGGACCTGGCGACCCCTTGGGGTTTAATGGCGAAGCGATTGACCCCACCACCGGACATTACTTGCTGGGCAATGGCCATCGGGCCTTCAACCCGGTGCTGATGCGTTTCAATAGCCCTGACAAACTGAGCCCATTTGGTCGAGGCGGGCTCAACCCGTATGCGTATTGCCTTGGCAATCCGGTGAGTTTCAGAGATCCGACGGGGCGAGCAACCAAACAGACCTGGCAGACCTGGTTCATGGTAGCGCTGAGCGCTTTGAACTTGGTGTCCGCAGTGGGCGGATTGTTCTCTATGGGGCTTGCATTCAAAGGTTTGAAGGTAGCAAGCGTCGATGCTTCTGCTGCGGCCTCGAAAAACGCCGCCCGCGCCGGTGCCATTGCAGCTGTTGCAGGTTTTGCCGGAGCCGTTGTGGTAGGGACAAGAGTGGGGCTGAATACGGCTGATCCGAGTAATACCGCTCAAGATGCTCTGTTCATTGCCTTAGGCGCACTGAGCGTTGTCTCTTTCGCAGGCGCAACCGCTTCAATGGGCTTCACATGGCAGAAGTACAGATTGAACAAGGCTGCAGCACAGAGCGCCTCGATCAACCAAACAGTAGATGCTGCAGTGAGAATACCTCGTGCGAGGCTCCGTCAGCCGCCTCCCTCAGCTCCTCCCCTAACGCCTCACGCTGACCCCTCAACGCTGCGCCCCATCGGTTTTGAACAATTCACGCCTGTTCAACGTGGCCATACTGAGCAAATGCAGCACGCCCGAAACATTCGGCGTAATCATCGTTTGTGAGCGACGCACTTGCGATTCAATCCGGCCAATACCAGGCCGGCTCATCCAGCATCCGCTGCCCGACTATCCCGGTCTGGCCCAATGTCTTTTCCAGCACGATGCAATTGCACTCCTCATCCTCCTGCAACGCCGAGATCAACCGGCGCGCATGGGACACCACCCACACCTGGCACTGCGCCGACGCCCGGATAATCAGCCGCGCCAACGCCGGCAACAGGTCCGGGTGCAGGCTGGTTTCCGGCTCGTTCAGCACCATCAGCGAAGGGGGCCGGGGCGTCAGCAGCGCTGCAACCAGCAGCAAGTAGCGCAACGTCCCATCGGACAACTCGGCCGCCGATAACGGTCGCAGCAACCCTTCCTGATAAAACTCAATGGCAAACCGTCCGCCCTGCAACGGCGCGATGTTCAACCTCGCGCCGGGGAACGCATCGCTGACCGCGGCCTGCAAGGCTTCGGAATCACCGATTTCACGGATGGTCTGCAATGCGGCAGCCAGATCACGACCATCATGGTGCAACACCGGTGTGCGGGTGCCCAATTGCGGTTGACGCACCGGCGCATCGGCGTCGCTGCGAAAGTGATCGTAGAAACGCCAGCGACGGATGAACTCGCGCAGTTGCAAGACTTCTGGCGAGGTGCGAAAGCTGCCGACCTGATCGAACAGACTGTCGAAATTTGGCGTGTGCTGGGCCAGTACTTCCCAGCCGCGACCTTCACGCGCACGAATCATCGGGCCGTCGCGATCCACCAGCAGGCTGGCCGGGCGGTAGAAAGGTCCGGACCAGATGCATTCCTTTTTGATTTCCGGGTCCAGGGAGAAACAAGAAAGGGTCTTTTCCGGCAGACCCAGCGCAATGGAATAACTGAAGTCTTCCCCGGCAAACCCCAAACGCAGGCGTTTGACACCCTGTCGAACAGTCGCCTCCATCGGGACTTCGCCGTTGCGCATGCGTCGGCTGATGTTTTCCGGGCCGGCCCAGAAGGTCGAATCCAGCCCACCCTCGCGAGCCAAGGCATTGACCACGCCACCCTGGGCGGTTTCCGCCAACAGGCGCAACGCGCGGTAGAGGTTGGATTTGCCGCTGCCGTTGGGGCCGGTGATCAGGTTCAACCGGCCCAGCGGGATCACCAGTTTATTGATCGAGCGGTAATTGGCGACCGCGAGGGTTTTGAGCATAAAGGACTTTCTCTGTGGTCGCGAAACGGCATCAGGATAACCGCGTTGGCGAGTTTGACTTGTAGGATCTATCTGCATCCCCTATAGGAGGAAATGCCTATCAGCGTAGGCGAAGGTGGAACCCTGTTATAAGCTCACAGTCGTATCGAACTGGCACGCCCGTACAACGCAAAGGAGTCTGCATGGCTGGTCCCGGATTGAAAACAGTGGTTGGCCTGAGTTTCCTAGCTTTGCTGACCGCCTGCGGCGATAAACCCCAGGTCGAAAAGGAGCGTCCACGGGTTTTCGTGCAAGAGGTGAAGTCGGCCGACTACGCTGCCTCGGTGACCCTCACGGGGGATGTCCAGGCGCGCGTACAGACCGAGCTGTCGTTTCGTGTCGGTGGCAAGATCATCCAGCGCACGGTCGATGTCGGTGACCGGGTTTCAGCCAAACAGGTCCTTGCCAGGCTCGATCCGAAAGACCTGCAAACCAACGTTGATTCGGCCCAGGCGCAGGTGGTTGCCGAGCAGGCCCGGGTCAAACAGACCGCCGCGGCTTTCGTGCGCCAGCAAAAACTCCTGCCCAAGGGCTACACCAGCCAAAGCGAATACGATTCGGCCCAGGCGGCCTTGCGCAGTAGTCAAAGCGCCCTGACCGCCGCACAGGCGCAATTGGCCAACGCCCGTGAACAACTGAGTTACACCGCGTTGATTGCCGACGCGCCGGGGGTGATTACCGCCCGCCAGGCGGAAGTCGGCCAGGTGGTGCAGGCCACGGTGCCGATTTTCAGCCTGGCCCGGGACGGTGAGCGCGACGCGGTGTTCAACGTGTATGAGTCGCTGCTGGCCGAACCGCCGTCGGATAAATCGGTGGTGGTCAGCCTGCTCGAAAATCCGGCGATCAAAACCACCGGCACCGTGCGCGAAATCACCCCGGCGGTGTCCGCGCAGACCGGCACAGTGCAGGTCAAAGTCAGCCTTGCCAGCCTGCCGGAAGGCATGCAGCTGGGCTCGGTGGTAAGCGCCACCGCCAAGACACCGGGTAAATCCGCCGTGGAACTGCCCTGGTCGGCGTTGACCAAAAATCTCAGCGACCCGGCCGTGTGGCTGGTGGACGACGAAGGCAAGGCCCAACTGCATACCGTCACGGTCGGCCGTTACCTCACCGGTAATGTCGTCATCAGCGCTGGCCTCAAGGGTGGCGAAAAAGTCGTCATCGCTGGCGGCCAGTTGCTGCACCCCGGTGTAAAGGTGGAGATTGCCGAAAACACCTATAAAGACTTAGGCGCGGGAGACCAACCATGAAGCGTCTATTGCTGGTATGCGCCGGTGTGATGCTGGTGGCGTGCTCGAAAAAAGAACCGCCACCGGAGCCGATACGCCCGGTGCTGTCGATCAAGGTCCAATCCCTGGACGAGGAAACGCTCGGCCGCTTCGCCGGCAGCATCCAGGCTCGCTATGAAAGCAACCTGGGTTTTCGCGTCCCAGGCCGCATCGCCAGCCGAAACGTCGATGTCGGCGCCGAAGTCGAGAAGGGCGCCTTGCTCGCAACGCTTGACCCCACTGACCAGCAAAACCAGTTGCGCTCGGCCCAAGGCGATCTGGCGCGCGTCCAGGCGCAGTTGATCAACGCCCAGGCCAACGCCCGCCGCCAGCAGGAACTGTTCGATCGCGGAGTCGGTGCGCAGGCCCAGCTGGACATCGCCCAGACCGACCTCAAAACCACTCAGGCTTCCCTCGACCAAGCCAAGGCGGCCGTCGATCAGGCCAAGGATCAGCTCGATTACGTCGAACTGCGCACCGACCACAAAGCCATCGTTACCGCGTGGAACGCCGAAGCCGGGCAAGTGGTGACCGCCGGCCAGCAAGTGGTGACCCTGGCGCAGCCAGACATCAAGGAAGCGGTGATCGACCTGCCCGACACCCTGGTCGATCAATTGCCGACGGACGTGGTATTTCAGGTTGCTGCACAACTGGACCCGAACATCACCACCACCGCCATCGTTCGCGAAATCGAACCCCAGGCGCAAAGTGCGACCCGTACCCGTCGTGCCCGCCTGAGCCTGACCGACACGCCACCGGGCTTGCGCCTCGGCACGGCCATCAGCGTGACCATCAGCTCCGCGATCAAACCGCGCATCGAACTGCCGCTGAGCGTGCTGCAAGAGGTGGATGGCAAATCGCGGATCTGGGTCGTCGATCCACAGACGCAGACCGTTTCCCCGCGGGACGTCAGCCTCGTCAGCCGGACTGACACCACCGTGGTCCTGACCAATAGCGTGAAGTCCGGCGAGCGGGTTGTCAGTGCGGGAGTGAACAGCCTCAAACCGGGGCAGAAAGTGAAAATCGACGAGGACAGCCCGCAATGAAAGGGAGTTTCAACTTATCCGAATGGGCCCTCAAGCATCAGTCGTTTGTCTGGTATTTGATGTTCGTCGCGCTGCTGATGGGCGTGTTCTCGTACATGAACCTCGGCCGTGAAGAAGACCCCTCGTTCACCATCAAGACCATGGTGATCCAGACCCGCTGGCCCGGTGCGACCCAGGAAGAAACCCTCAAGCAGGTCACCGACCGCATCGAGAAAAAACTCGAAGAGCTCGACTCCCTCGACTATGTGAAAAGCTACACCCGGCCCGGCGAATCGACGGTCTTCGTGTACCTGCGCGACACCACCAGTGCCAAGGATATTCCGCAAATCTGGTACCAGGTGCGCAAGAAGATCGACGACATTCGCGGCGAGTTCCCCAAGGGCTTGCAAGGGCCGGGGTTCAACGACGAATTCGGTGATGTGTTCGGCTCGGTCTACGCCTTTACCGCCGACGGCTTGTCGATGCGCCAGTTGCGCGATTACGTCGAGCAGGTCCGCGCCGAAATCCGCGAGGTGCCGGGGCTGGGCAAGGTCGAGATGGTCGGCGAGCAGGACGAAGTCCTCTACCTGAATTTCTCCACCCGCAAACTGGCGGCGCTGGGCATTGATCAGCGCCAGGTGGTGCAGAGCCTGCAGTCGCAAAACGCAGTGACCCCGGCCGGGGTGATTGAAGCCGGCCCCGAGCGGATCTCCGTGCGTACCACGGGGCAGTTTGCTTCCGAAAAAGACCTGGCCAACGTCAACCTGCGACTCAACGATCGCTTCTATCGCCTGGCCGACATCGCCGACATCAGCCGTGGTTATGTCGACCCGGCAACCCCGCAATTCCGCTTCAACGGCCAACCCGCCATCGGCCTGGCCATTGCCATGAAAAAGGGTGGCAACATCCAGGAGTTCGGCAAGGCCTTGCACCAGCGCATGAGTGACCTGACCGCGGACCTGCCGGTGGGCGTCGGCGTGCACAACGTGTCCGACCAGGCCGCCGTGGTGGAAAAAGCCGTCGGCGGCTTCACCAGTGCGTTGTTCGAGGCGGTGGTGATCGTGCTGGTGGTGAGCTTCATCAGTCTCGGTGTGCGTGCCGGGCTGGTGGTGGCGTGCTCGATTCCGCTGGTGTTGGCGATGGTCTTTATCTTCATGGAATACAGCGGCATCACCATGCAGCGGATTTCCCTCGGCGCACTGATCATCGCCCTCGGCCTGCTGGTGGACGACGCGATGATCACGGTGGAGATGATGGTCACCCGGCTGGAGATGGGGGAAACCAAGGAGCAGGCGGCCACCTTCGCCTACACCTCGACCGCGTTCCCGATGCTCACTGGTACCTTGGTGACGGTAGCCGGTTTCGTGCCCATCGGGCTGAACGCCAGTTCGGCGGGCGAGTACACCTTCACCCTGTTTGCGGTGATCGCAGTGGCAATGCTGGTGTCATGGGTGGTCGCGGTACTGTTCGCGCCGGTCATTGGCGTGCACATCCTCAGCGCCAACGTGAAACCCCACGACGCAGAACCCGGTCGCATCGGCCGCACGTTCAATTACGGCATGCTCTGGGCGATGCGCAATCGCTGGTGGGCCATCGGCATCACCGTTGCACTGTTCGCGGCGTCGGTGTACTCCATGCAGTTCGTGCAGAACCAGTTCTTCCCGTCCTCGGACCGTCCGGAAATCCTCGTCGACCTGAACCTGCCGCAAAACGCCTCGATCGCCGAAACCCGCAAGGCGGTGGACAAGCTCGAAGCGACCCTCAAGGACGATCCGGACATCGTGCACTGGAGCACCTACATCGGCGAAGGTGCGATCCGTTTCTACCTGCCGCTGGACCAGCAATTGCAGAACCCGTACTACGCGCAATTGATCATCGTCAGCAAAGGCCTGGAGTCGCGCGAGGCCTTGAGCCAGCGCCTGCGTGAACGGCTGCGCAAAGACTTCGTCGGCATCGGCAGCTACGTCCAGGCACTGGAAATGGGCCCGCCGGTGGGGCGGCCGATTCAGTACCGGGTCAGCGGCAAGGACATCGATCAGGTGCGCAAGCACGCGATCGCCCTGGCCACCGAACTGGATAAAAACTCGCACATCGGCGAGATCATTTTCGACTGGAACGAGCCGGGCAAAGTCCTGCGCATCGACATCGCCCAGGACAAGGCGCGGCAACTGGGGCTGTCGTCGGAAGACGTGGCCAACCTGATGAACAGCATCGTCGTCGGCACGCCCGTGACCCAGGTCGATGACGATATCTATCTGATCAATGTCGTGGGTCGCGCGATCGACGCGGAACGCGGTACGCCGGAAACCCTGCAGAACCTGCAGATCGTCACACCGGGCGGCACCTCCATTCCGCTGCTGGCTTTTGCCACCGTGCGCTATGAACTTGAACAACCGCTGGTGTGGCGCCGTGACCGCAAGCCGACCATCACCATCAAGGCAGCTGTACGTGACGAGATCCAGCCGACCGATCTGGTGAAGCAGCTGAAACCGGACATAGAGAAATTCGCCGCCAGTTTGCCGGTGGGCTACAAGGTCGCCACTGGCGGTACGGTGGAGGAAAGCGGCAAGGCCCAGGGACCGATTGCCAAGGTGGTGCCATTGATGCTGTTTTTGATGGCGACCTTCCTGATGATCCAGTTGCACAGCGTGCAGAAACTGTTCCTGGTGGCCAGCGTCGCACCCCTCGGCTTGATCGGCGTGGTGCTGGCGCTGATCCCGACCGGCACGCCCATGGGCTTCGTGGCGATCCTTGGCATTCTGGCGCTGATCGGCATCATCATCCGCAACTCGGTGATCCTGGTGACCCAGATCGAGTCGTTCGAGAAAGACGGCTACGCACCGTGGGACGCGGTGCTGCAAGCGACCGAGCATCGGCGCCGACCGATTCTGCTGACAGCGGCAGCGGCGAGCCTGGGGATGATCCCGATCGCCCGGGAAGTGTTCTGGGGGCCGATGGCTTACGCGATGATTGGCGGGATCATCATCGCCACCTTGCTGACGCTGCTGTTTTTGCCGGCGCTGTATGTGGCCTGGTACAAGATTCGCGAGCCGAAGAAAGAGACGGCATGATCACAAGCAAAAGATCGCAGCCTGCGGCAGCTCCTACATGAATTGCGAACACCCGCATAACCACAGGTGTACTCGATCAATGTAGGAGCTGCCGCAGGCTGCGATCTTTTGATCTTCCCCTAGGCGACACGACGCCAAACGCTGGCCAACCAAGGCTGCTGCTCCCGCGGCAGCCCCGCCGGCCGGTAATAATGCTCCAGCTCGACAAACCCCGCTTCAGTCAGCAATTGCTGCCACGCCTGAAGATCGTGATACGACCCATAACGCGGTCCATTCCAACCCTCCTGATTCTCCCCACGCGGATTGGAACTGAACAACACGCCACCCGGTTTCAACGCCCCACGCAGTTCCTTCAACACCCGAGGCAACTCCTGACGCGGGATATGAAACAACACCGCATTGGCAAAAATCCCGTCGAAGCGTTCGGCCGGCAGATCGAGTTTCAGAAAGTCCTGCAGCCAGACCTCGCAACCGCTGTCCTCGCGCGCCATTTGCGCAAGCTTCTGCGATCCATCAAGCCCGACAGCGCTATGGCCCATGCGCGTGAAGGTCTGCAAATCACGCCCCGGCCCGCAGCCAAAGTCGAGTATGTCGAACGGCGCCTCGCCGTGAATGTGCCGCAACAGGGCATCGATGTTCTGGCTGACATCGTGATCACGAGTCCCTTCGCGAAACCCTTCGGCCACCGAGTTGTAATGGCCCAGGGTGGTGGAGGTGATTTTTTCGAGGTCGTCGGGGGTTTGTTTCATGGTGGGCTGCGCGGGTAATTGGGATGTGCCGAATATACGCCATGAAGCCAGTGGCTGCTGCGCAGCCAATCGTTGGCAAGCCAGCTCCTACAGATGACCGCGTATTCCTGTAGGAGCTGGCTTGCCAGCGAAGGCGATATCACTGGCGCCTAATGACTTGGATCAGACTCAGCTTTCTTCATCCCCTGACAATCAATCGACCGATCAACCATGGCCTTGGCGATCTCCAGCAGATGCCAGATGGAAAACACCATGGCCCTGTCGGCGCCCTTGAGGTGGTCGCCACATTGATAGGCGGTGACCGAGGCACAGCGCAGCAAATCGGCGACGTAGAGTTGGGTGTCTTCGAAGCTCACGTCGTTGCTGACGTTGTAGAACCGTAGCTCATCCGGTGCCGAGGGTTGTTCGCCGGTCAGGTAGAAATCGATCGCACGGTAGAGTGCGGAGCGGTCTCTGAGTAGATCGTCGTTTCTGGTTGAATTGGAGGGTGGATCGGGGACTGGTTTTTTCATCGTGTTGCTCCTATTTCTGCGTGGGAGCCGACACTTCTCGCCTACTAAACGATGGGTGGCAGCTGTGCGCAGGTTAGTAGGCCGGTCAATAGGAAAACCGGTGCACCCGAAGATGCCCCACGCACAGCCGCCATATTCAGTACCCAGCAGAGTTGCCGGGCATGAGCATGAAATCGCTATGCGCCTAGTGATCCGGGCTGCCAAGCCCGATCACTGATGAGCAGTGACGGACGAAGACTAGGCACGGAAATCTGTCGGCGCAAGCGTGCGGAATGATCTAGGAAACGTCCTGCAAAGGGAAGGGATTGGCCTTGTAGGAACGCTGGTTTTTCTGTGCGAAAACTTCCCCTTTGGAGTCGGCACTTACCTGTTACTTCTTACAGTATCCGTCAGCTGAAAAAGCGTTCAGTCTTTCCTCTACCAGAACGAAGGACCGTCGATACCGTGAACGCTCACCATCACACACCGACTTTATCGGTCATGGACCCACGTGCGCTGGCCCTCCGCAGCGTGAGCTACTGTCGTCATCCGGATAAGCCAGATATTGACTCGCGCATTACCCGGCAAGTGTTCGACGCTGCGGGACGGTTGCATGAGTCGTGGGACCCACGGCTGTGGGGAGCGACACCGAAGCCAAACCTGTCCACGCTCTACGGTTTCAGTGGTCAGCCTTTGCTGACAGACAGCGTCGATGCCGGTTGGCAGCTGAGCCTGCTGGATCAGGCCGGTTTACCCTGTTCGTTCTGGGATGCCCGAGGCAGTCAGCGCCACACCGACCATGACAACCAACAACGTCCGATCACGGTCACGGAGCAGGCTATCGCGCAGCTGCCCCGTGTCGTGGAGCGACTGACTTACGGCGGTTCTACTGAGGCATTCATTCAAAACAATCAATGCGGACGTCTGATTCGTCATGATGATCCTGCGGGCAGTCAATGCTTCATCGACTATGCACTTGCCGGTTCTGCGCTAGTTGAGGAACGGCGATTCCTCACCGACCTTGAAACACCCGACTGGCCGGATGAGCCAGATTCCCGAGAAGCGTGGCTGGAAGATCAATCGTTCGTCACGCAGCACGTGTTCCATCCAACAGGCGACATTCAATGTCAGGCCGATGCCATGGGCAATGACCGGACGTTTGCCTACGATGTCGCGGGTAGCCTGAGCGAGGCTTGGTTGTTGCAGGCGGGGGATGGCAAAACACCGCAGCGACTGGTCAGCGACATCCAGTACAACGCCTACAGTCAGATCGAAAGCGAAACCGCCGGCAATGGTGTGGTGACTCGTGCCGTTTACGGTGCCGATGACGGTCGATTGATCAGGCTGATGGCGCAAGTCGGCGATCAAACGCCATTGCAGGACCTGAACTACAGCTACGACCCGGTGGGGAATATCGTCGAGCTGGAGGACAAGTCCCAGGCCGTTACTTACTTCAGTAACCAGCGTATCGACCCGATCAACCGCTACCGCTATGACAGCCTGTATCAGCTGGTCGAGGCCAAGGGCTGGGAGGTCAGTACGCCCAGCCATGGACCCGCGTTACCGCAATTGCTGCCGACACCGCTGGACCCTAATCAGCGGCGCAATTACACCCAGCACTTCGACTACGACGCGGCGGGCAATCTGATCACTCGCCACCACAGTGGTGCGCCCGGACTCTCGATGTTCACTTCGGCCACCTGCAACCGCAGCCTGGCTCAACGGGATGACGGAACCTTGCCGGGTGAGCCTGAAATCGCCTCAGGCTTCGATGCCTGCGGTAACCAACTGGAACTGCAACGCGGGCTGGCCATGCTCTGGGACATCCGCAACCAGTTGAGCCGGGTGACCTTGGTCAAGCGTGAAGGTGAACCTGACGATTATGAATGTTATGCCTACGACCGACCCGGCCATCGGCTGCGCAAGGTGTTTTTCAGCCAAACCAATCGCCGGACTTTGCGCGCTGAAGTGCGCTACCTCCCTGGACTGGAAATCCACCGACAGGCCGATGGCGAAGTGCACCATGTCATCAGCGTCGAAGCCGGAGGTTGCAGCGTTCGAGCCTTGCACTGGCCCGAAGGTGCCCATGCCGATCAACAGCGCTACAGCCTCAACGATCATCTTGGTTCCAGCACGTTGGAACTGGATGACGAGGCGGGCGTGCTGACGCAGGAACACTATTATCCTTTCGGTGGCACAGCGTGTTGGGCGGGTAAAAGTGCGTTGGTGGCAAAGTACAAAACCATTCGCTACTCGGGTAAGGAGAGGGATGCGACGGGACTTTATTACTACGGGTATCGCTATTGCGCGTCGTGGCTACAGTGTTGGATTTGCCCCGATCCCGCAGGACCCATAAATGGTCTGAATTTATATGGTTTTGTCTCCAATGGTGCGATTTCAAGAAAAGATATTGATGGGCGAGTATACGAAGGACGGGATGATGAAGTCGAATACCGGGTTAAATCATTAGGCTACAGCATGAACAGTCGCGGTATCACCGGGTTCTCGGAAGATGAGGGGAAAATTGTTATTGGAGCACTTTCGATAACTGAAAAAATATTCCGTAATGCTTTTGGGATGGCGCAAAAAACTCCAGCTATTGCCAAACAGGTCATCACTAGGATGACCGGTGACGATGGCACCCATTTTGAACGTATAGTTAAGGCATGGGGAAATATCGCTGAACTGGCCAAGTCTTATCAGACTTCGGCAGGTCTGGAAAAGCTTGTCAGGGTTGACAATCCGTTCAATACAACTGTGTTTGGATTGATCATGAGTGACGACGCCCATGGTCGTATTTTTATTCAGGGAAATAAAATTAAGGGAGGTGCGGTCTTTGATTTTTTCATGGCTCATGAAATTAGCCATATTGGCTCTGTGTCGGGATTTTCCGTTGAGGGGCCCGAGACTAAAGATTATCTATATTTAAAGAAGGACCCAAAACAGCAAGCCGACTCTGCGAGTGAAATTGCACAAGGTAAATTAAGTGTTGAAAGTTTCAAGTCATGGCCAAGAGAAGCGAAACTTAATTTTATTGGAAAAGTAAATGAGCTGACGGAAGGAAAATATGAGTTGGACGAGGCAGTTATGGTGTTCAATAATCAGCCAAAGTTACGCGCTGAGGTGCTTTCGAATACCGCCGATGTGGTTGCTCGGTCAGCCTACATGTTGAATGATGTTTACAGGCAGGCAGCGGCTAAACGTAAAGCAAGCACAGCCGTTGCATTGTGAAGGAGGGGCTGACAAACCACAGGAGCCATCACTTATCGTCTATTAAACGATTGCGTGGACAGCGCCGCTAGGATCGCAGCCTGCGGCTGCGATCTTTAGATCTTTGCTTAACGCCTGTTCAAACCCCGAGCCAATCGATCCCCACCCAACTGAATCACCGCCACCAACACCACCAGCAACACAATCACCGTCAACATGATCTGGCTGTCGAACCGCTGATACCCATATCGATAGGCAATGTCTCCCAACCCACCGGCACCAATCGCCCCGGCCATGGCCGACGAATTGATCATCGTCACCAAGGTAATCGTGAAACCCCCGACAATCCCCGGCAACGCTTCAGGCAACAGCACATGCCAAACGATATGCCAACGCCGGCAACCCATCGCCTGCGCCGCTTCGATCAGCCCATGGTCGACCTCGCGCAGGCTGACTTCGGCAATACGCGCAAAGAACGGCGTGGCGGCAATGGTCAGCGGCACTACGGCGGCCCAAACACCGTAAGTGGTGCCGACGATCAACCGGGTAAACGGAATCAGCGCCACCATCAAAATCAAAAACGGAATCGAGCGGAACAGGTTCACGAACGCGCCCAGCGCGCGGTTCAGTGCCGGCGCTTCGTAGATGCCGCCCTTGGCGCTGGTCACCAGAATTACCGCCAAGGGAATTCCCGCCAGCAGTGCGATCAACGACGACACGCCGACCATCAGGAAGGTGTCGATGAAACCTTGCAGCAAGCGATCAAACCACATAACCCAACACCTCCACCTGTTGTGCCCAACTGCCGGCGCGTTGACGCAATTCTTCGGCACCGAGGGACGAACCGGTCACCGCCAGCAGCAATTGCCCGAGTGCATGGCCCTGAATCCGTTCGACGCCACCTTGCAGCAAGCGCACGCGGCCACCGAGGGCGCTGAACAGTGCGGCCACGTCTGGTTCCTCATGAGCGGCTCCGGTGAATTGCAGTCGCAGCACCACGGCGTCCTCGGCGGACGTTGGCTGCGAGCGCAACCGGCTTTGCAATTCTTCCGGCAACGCGTGCTGCAACGGCGCGAGCAACGTCTTGCTGACCTCATGCTGCGGGTTGCCGAAGACTTCCCACACTGGCCCTTGCTCGACGATTCGTCCGTGCTCCAGCACCACGACCCGGTCGCAGATATCGCGAATCACCGCCATCTCATGCGTGATCAGCACAATGGTCAAACCCAGGCGTTGATTGATCTCGCGCAGCAGGCCGAGGATCGATTGCGTTGTCTCCGGATCCAGCGCTGAGGTCGCTTCGTCGCACAACAAAATCGCCGGGTCATGTACCAGCGCCCGGGCGATGCCGACACGCTGTTTCTGCCCGCCGGACAGCTGCGCCGGATAGGCTTTGTGCTTCTCTTGCAGCCCTACCAGTTCCAGTAATTCACGGACCTTCTGATCGCGTTTTTCCTTCGGCACCCCGGCCACTTTCAGCGGCAACTCGACGTTCTGCCAAACGGTCTTGGCCGACATCAGGTTGAAGTGCTGGAAGATCATGCCGATGCGTCGACGCAGCGTTACCAGGCGGTCTTCATCGAATTCGCCAATATCGACCTGGTCGATCAGCACTCGCCCCGTGCTCGGCTGTTCGAGACGGTTGATGGTACGGATCAACGAAGACTTGCCGGCACCGCTGCGGCCGATGATGCCGAACACTTCACCGCGTTGGATCGCCAGGTCGATGCCGTGCAATGCCGCCACTGGACCTTGCTGGCCGTTGTAGGTTTTGCCCAGGCCGATGAATCGCACGTGGGCGCGATTAAGGTCCGGGTGCAGTTCGGTCTGTTCGACATGCTCTGGAATATGGCGGGGCTCTGGAATTTCCAGTCGCCGTTGGATGGCGGCCGTCATGCTCAGCTTTCCCAGCCGGCTTGGTAGAGCTTGCCATGGGATTTATCCAAGGCTGCGCGAACGACTGGCGAATGCTGGTAGATGTCGATGAACTTGATCAGGCGCGGGTCGGTTTTGCTGTTCGGCTGGATCACGAACTGAATCACGTATTCCTTGTGATCGAGACCGTCGAACAGCAGGGCAGAGCCGGCATCGAAGGTCTTCGACAGGCGGATGTAGGCCGGATAGCCCTGGACCAGGTCGGCGTCGTCATAGGCGCGCACCAGTTGCACGGCTTCGACCTGGAGGATTTTGATTTTCTTTGGATTGGCAATGATGTCTTCTTCGGTGGCTTTGTAGCCGACCCCCGGTTTTAGCGTGATCAGGCCTGCCTTGGCCAGTAGTTGCAGGCCGCGACCGCTGTTGATCGGGTCGTTGGCGATGGCCACGCTGGCGCCTTCTGGCAGTGCGTCGAAGCTTTTGTATTTCTTCGAGTAGAGGCCGACGTTGTTGATGATCCCCGGGGCGAATGGCACCAGGTCAAAACCGGCGGCGGCCTTGGCGTTTTCCAGGAACGGGATGTGCTGGAAGTAGTTCACGTCGATGTCGCCGGCGGCGAGGCTGACGTTGGGGGCGATCCAGTCGCTGAACTCCACGAGGTCGACCTGGAGGCCTTGTTTTTTGGCTTCTTCGACGGCGGCCTCCAGGGGGATGGCGAAGGCGGCGGTGGTGCCGACTTTCAGCGGCGCGTCGGCGGCGAAGGTGATGGAGCTGAAGAGGCCGAGGGCCAGGGCCAGTGCTTTGACTGGGTGAGAGAGGTAGTTCTTGGTCATGATGGGGTTTCCAGTCAGTGCAATAATTTTTGGTGTCTGTTCGGGCCTCATCGCGGGCAAGCCCGCTCCCACAGGGATTGTGTGAACACCCGAGAACACTGTGGGAGCGGGCTTGCCCGCGATGCTGTTAACGGCGAAACGCCGAGCCCGTGTGTTGCGCAGGCAAATGCGCCCCTTCGTGAAACAACTTTTCGCGCAAAGAACCGTTGTCGTAAGCCGTCTTGTACGACCCTCGACGCTGCAACTCCGGAATCACCAGTTCAATGAAGTCCTCATAACTTTCCGGTGTGACAATCCGCGTCAGGTTGAAGCCATCGAGCCCGGTTTCGGCGATCCACGATTCCAGCTCATCAGCCACCTGCTCAGGCGAACCAACCACGGTGATGTAGCGCCCGCCGAGGGCGTGCTGCTCGAGCAATTTGCGCCGGGTCCAGTCGTTGTTTTGCAGGTTCTTGGTCGCCGACTGGATGGCGTTGCTCTTCACGTACTGGATCGGTTCATCGATCTCGTATTCGGAAAAATCGATCCCGGTGGACGCCGAAAAATGCGCCACCCCGGCCTCGGCACTGGCGTAGCTCAGGTACTCGGCATGCTTGGCCCAGGCATGTTCTTCAGTGGCGCCGACAATCACATTGAGCCCCATGAACACCTTGATGTCCTCGGGGTTGCGCCCGGCCTCGACGGCGCTGGCGCGAACCTTGTCCACTTGAACCCTGGTCGACGGTTTGTTCTGGCCGCTGATGAACACGCATTCGGCATGATGCCCGGCGAACTGCAAACCGCGATCGGAACTGCCCGCCTGGAACAGCACTGGCGTGCGCTGCGGCGATGGTTCGCAGAGGTGATAGCCCTCCACCTGATAGAACTCGCCCTTGTGCTCGACCTTGTGCACTTTTTCCGGTTGGGCATAAATTCGCTGTTGCGGATCATTCAGCACCGCGCCGTTTTCCCAGCTGCCTTCCCAGAGTTTGTAGAGCACTTGCAGGTATTCGTCGGCCTGGTCGTAGCGGCGGTCGTGCTCGACCTGTTCGCTCAGGCCCATGGCCTTGGCCGCGCTGTCGAGGTAGCCGGTGACGATGTTCCAGCCGACCCGGCCGCGGCTCAGATGATCGAGGGTCGACATGCGACGGGCGAATAGATACGGCGGCTCGTAGGTCAGGTTGGCGGTCAGGCCGAAGCCGAGGTTTTTCGTCACCGCGGCCATGGCCGACACCAGTAGCAGTGGGTCATTGACCGGCAGTTGGATAGACTCTTTCAGCGGCACGTCCACCGAGTTTTGGTAGACGTCGTAAACCCCGACGATATCGGCGATGAACAGACCATCGAACAGCCCGCGTTCCAGCAGTTGTGCCAGTTCGGTCCAGTATTCGATGGTTTTGTATTGGGTAGAGGTGTCCCGTGGATGCGTCCACAGGCCATGGTTGATATGTCCGATGCAGTTCATGTTGAACGCGTTGAGCAGGATCTTTTTCTTCGCCATCAGATGGTCCCCCGCAGCGGCGGGTTTTCATCGTTGAGGTAGTAGTTACCGACGGCGTGATACTTCCAGCGCACCGGGTCGTGCAGCGTGTGCACCCGAGCGTTGCGCCAGTGCCGATCCAGACCGTGTTCGACCAGCGTGGCCTGACTGCCGGCCAATTCGAACAGCGTGCTGCCCGCGGCGAGAGAGATTTCGGTGCTGATGGCCCGGGCTTCGGCGACGGCAATCGATGCAGCGGCGACGGTTGCGGCACCGGTCTCGACCTGAGCCTTGTCGAGGAATTCGCCGGCGCGCTCCAGCAAGGCTTCGGCGGCGTGCAGGCGGATGCTCAAGTGGCCGAAGCTTTTGATGGTCAGGGGATCTTCGGTGGCTTTGTCGTTGCCGGAATCGATCCACGGCCGGGTCTTGGTGCGTACGAAATGCAGCGCATCTTCATAGGCGGCGCGGGCGATGCCGGTGTCGATGGCGGCGTGCAGAATCTGCGCCAGCGGGCCGACGGTGGTCGGACGCTCGAAAGCGCTCTGAAACGGGATCACGTCTTCGGCGGCGACGTAGACGTCTTCGAATACCACTGAACCGCTGCCGGTGGTGCGTTGGCCGAAACCGCTCCAGTCGTCGATGACCGTCAGGCCTTTGCTATTGCGGGGCACGAAAGCCAGTTGCTGCACGCCGTGTTCGTCAACGACCGAAGTCGGGATGCGTTGGGCGTAGATGGCGCCGGTGGCGTAGAACTTGCGGCCGTTGATGCGGTAACCATTACCGTCGCGCGTGAGGCTGGTGACGCGGTCGTGGGCGGTTTTTGTACCGAGTTCGGCAAGCGCATTGCCGAAGCGTTGGCCTGCCAATACTTCTGCGTACAGACGTTTTTTCTGCTCGGCACTGCCATTCACGCGCAGCACTTCGAGGGCATAGAAATGGTTCTGCGGAATTTGTCCAAGAGAGCCGTCAGCCTGCGCGATCAGCGCGATCACCTTGGCCAGCGTGACGTTGGAAACGCCGGCACCGCCGTATTCTTTTGGCACGCTGATGCCCCACAGACCCGAGCGGGAAAACACTTCCAGCTCCGGGTGTGGCAGACGCCGTTCACGGTCGCGCACGGCGCTGTCGCGTCTGAAATCTTCCGCCAGGTCACTGGCGACAATAAGGGCTTGCTCATCGCTGGTTATGACCGCGACGTGGTGAGAAAGAGTCATGTGTTTCTCCAGAGATCTGGTCAAAAGGGTTCTGGTCGTCAAATCCAGGAGTGGCGCGCGGGTAGAGTGCCGTTGAGGTGATAGGTGCCGACGGCGTGGTATTTCCAGCGAACGGGGTCATGCAGCGTGTGCACGCGGGCGTTGCGCCAGTGGCGGTCGAGGTTGAATTCGGCGAGGGTGGCGCGGCTGCCGGCCAGCTCGAAGAGCTTTTCGCTGGCCAGCAGCGAGATTTCGGTGGTCAGCACTTTGGCTTCGGCCACGGCAATCGAGGCGCGTGCGGCGGACTCGGCAGTGAGCGGCGCGGCGTTGACCTGATCAAGCACCTGCCCGGCCTTGCGTAATAGCGCTTCGGCGGCGTGCAGTTCGATTTTCAGTTTGCCGATGTCAGCGATCACGTAGAGGTCATCGCTGGCTCTGTCGACCTTGGCATCGATCCATGGCCGGGCACGGGTTTTCACGAACTCGATGGCATCGTCGATGGCGCCCCGGGCGATGCCGGCATCGATGGCCGCTTGAATCAACTGCGATACCGCGCCCTGGATGTTCGGCTTGTCGTTGATCTTCCAGGTATCCACCACCAGCTCGGCGTCGACCCGCACGTTGTTGAGCAAAATCGTGCCGCTGGCGGTGGTGCGCTGACCGAAACCGGACCAGTCATCGACGATGCGCAGGCCCGGTGTGCCTCGACGGACAAAGGCCAGCACTTGCTTGCCGTCGTCGTTCAACGCCTTGACCGCTACCCAATGGGCGAACAGCGCGCCAGTGGAATAGAACTTCTGGCCGCTGATGACGAAACCGTCACCGTCGGCAGTGATTCGCGCCTTGAGTTCGAGGGTGTTTTTGGTGCCGCGTTCCGGTCCGGCATTACCAATCCGCCAGCCTTCGAGCACGCTTTTGAACAGCTGCTTTTTCTGTGATTCGGTGGCGCTGCCGAGCACCAGATTCAGGATGCCGAACTGGTTCTGCGGGATTTGCCCGAGTGCCGGATCCGCCGCGGAAATGATCGCGAACACATCGGCGACAGTAACGAACGAAACCTGCGGGCCACCGTACTCACGAGGGATGGCAATGCTGCCCAGGCCGCTGCGGGTGAACTGTTCGATTTCCGACCACGGCAGCTTGCGCTGCTGGTCACGCTTGGCTGCCTGCAGGCGGGCGACCTGCGCCAGCTCATGGGCGGCCTTGATGGCTTGTGCGTCGTTGCGCAAAACCTGCGCGGGCAACAACAGGGGGGCGATATCCAGATCACTCTGGAGGGTTGCTTCTGCCAGACTGGACATCAGTGCCGCTCCTTGGCTGCACGCAATGCCCTGGCGATCTGCACTGGGGTGATTGTGTTCCGGATCATACCTACCTCACATCTCATGGAACGCCGCGATGGTTGCGGCGAAGTAAAAACAAGAATGTCCGGTGGTCCGGTCCATATACCCTAAGCGCGTATAAATAATAAATAAACTAACTTTTAGGAATATGGATAGAAGGCTGTTGTCAGTGCGGCGACGCGGTCCCCTGTGGCGAGGGGAGCTTGCGCCCGCCCGACTGCGCAGCAGTCGCAAAAATCATCGCTATCCCTTGACCGAAAGCGTGCGACTACAGATTTTGGGGGCGCTTCGCACCCCGGCGGGAGCAAGCGCTCTCACCAAAAGTTTTCTATGCGTCATCATCTCGTGCGGGGCTCAGCCGCTTTCAGTTCTTCCTTGAGCGGGACTTTGAGGTAGGGATTGGCGCAGCCGATTCTCAGCATGCGAGCCGGTGCCCAGCGCGAGTTGTTACCGACCCGATCGAGGATGCAGTAAGTCACTTCCAGCCGAAGGTCTTCCCCGGCCTCGAGAATGATCGCCGGGGGCACCCAGACCTGGATCGGCTGGCCGACGTCGCACGCCTTGAGCCTTGGCAGGTCCATGCGCACATCGCCCCAGCGCAGGGTGATTTCGTCATCGGCGGCCATGTTCAGGTACGGCTCGATGGTCACCGGGACGCCGCGCTTGATCTGATTCGGATTGACCCCCTGGCGGCGAATGGTCTCGGGGAGGCTCACTGGCGCCAGGCTCTGGTTCTCGTCGCCGAACATTGCAGAGGGTTGGCCACCGGGGCAGTCGAGTTTGATCTGGACGCGCACGGCGGGTGACAGGGCTGCCCCCTGCCCGACTTGCATGATCCGGTAGTGGATGCGTGAAGCACCGTTGGCAATAAAGCTTTCCGGCACTCGCAGGCTGACGGTGTTACCGACATCATGGGCATTCAGCACCCTGGAGGCCACGTAGCAGTTGTCCCAGAACAGTTCGACCAGGTCGCCTTCATCCATGCCAGGATAGGGCGCCACGTCGATCAGCAGGTGAGCCGCCGAGGTGATGTTGATGCCGTTCTTGTGTGATTGCGCCAGGGACGGCACAGCCAGTTCGGGTTTGTTCGAGATGCTTTTCATGGGTTCTCCTTGAAGTCTTGCAACGAAGTCCATTTCTGAAAATCAAAAATGCGAATTCCGAACAGCAAAACCGTTCATTACTTTGAATTGAAATAATGAGTGGGCGTGATGAGAATCAATTGCTGGAGACTAGATAAGAGTGAGCTTGAATACCTGTCAATAGAGCGTACTAGTCAAATACAAAATCCCGCGTAATTCAGAAGCTTCCTACGCGTTGAAGTTAATAAGCCATGTCAATCTGTCGAACATACCTGTCAAGCCTCCCGTGGTTACCGGAGATGAGACGGTGGCTGTACGTCTGTCAGCAAATTTCAGGTTTCAGAGTATTAGAGGTGGTCAATCTGTGACAGGGCATATATTTGTATCGCGCACGCTGACAAGAAGTTATAGGTCGTGCGGACATATTCAATCAAGTGCGGGGGATTTGATAGAAAGGAGAAGGGACTTCCATCCATGGAAGTTGACCTGTCTTGCGCGGGTGTTTCAGGAGTGGGGGTTATTCAGAAACTTACTGAGGAACTGTTTCGTCCGTTCTTCCTTCGGGTTGGCAAACAATGCCTTGGCTTCGCCTTGCTCGACGATCACCCCTTTATCGAAAAATACCACACGGTTGGCCACGTCCCGGGCGAACCCCATTTCGTGGGTGACAATGACCATGGTGCGTCTTTCTTCGGCCAGGCTGCGGATGGTCGCCAATACTTCGCCCACCAACTCGGGGTCGAGGGCCGAGGTGGGTTCGTCGAACAGGATTACTTCCGGCTCCATCGCCAGCGCGCGGGCAATGGCCACACGCTGTTGCTGACCACCTGACAGGCGACGCGGGTAAGCGTCTTCCTTGCCCGCCAGACCGACCCTGGCCATCAGCTTTTTACCCAAGGCAATGGCTTCGGCCTGTGGGATTTTTTTCACGATGATCGGGCCTTCGATGACGTTTTCCAGGGCGGTCCGATGGGGGAACAGGTTGAAGTTCTGGAACACGAAGCCCACGTGCTGACGCAGGCGACGCACCAGGCTCTGCTGCTGGTTCAAAGGGCGGCTGCCATCGATCTCGATGTCACCGACCTTGATCCGGCCGCTGGTGGGTTCCTCCAGGAAATTCAGGCAACGCAGGAACGTGGTTTTCCCCGAGCCACTGGGCCCGATGATCGCCACCACCTCACCTTCCTTCACTTCCAGATCAATGCCGTTGAGCACCACTTGACCCTTGAACTGCTTTGTCAGTTTTTCCACGACAATCATTGGGTCAGGACTCCTGGTCGTGCCGATTGACCCGTGCTTCCAACTGGTTCTGCAAGTGCGACAGCACCGTGGCCAGAACCCAGTAGATCAGCGCGGCGGCAAGATACATGGTGAAAATTTCAAAGGTACGGGCGGTAATCAGCTGCGCCTGACGGAACAGTTCCGGCACCTGGATGGTGGCTGCCAGTGCGGTGTCCTTCACCAGCGAAATGAAGCTGTTGCCCAGCGGTGGCAGTGCCGTACGCATGGCTTGCGGCAGGATGGCCCGACGTAAGGTTTGCGCCCGGGTCATGCCGATACTGGCTGCGGCTTCCCACTGGCCGCGTTCGATGGAGCTGATCGCGGCACGCAGGATTTCGCAGGCGTAGGCGGCCATGTTCAGCGAGAAGCCGATCAGGGCCGCCGGCAACGGATCAAGTTCGATGCCCAATTGCGGCAAGCCGTAATAGATCACGAACAGTTGCACCAGCAACGGCGTGCCGCGAAAGAACGACACGTAGATGCGGGCGATCCAGCTCACCAGTTTGAAGCGCGAGAGGCGCATCAACGCCAGGCCAAACCCCATCACCAGGCCGAAGAACATCCCGCCCAGGCTGAGGATCACCGTGTAATACGCGCCCTTGAGCAGAAAGGGCGCGGAATCCAGTGCGAGTTGGAAAGCTTCTTCCATTATTGAGTGACGTCAGCGCTGAAGTATTTTTCCGAAAGCTTTTTCAGCGTGCCGTCGGCGCGCAGCTTGTCGATGGCCTTGTTTACCGCTGCCAGCAGCTCAGGCTCGCCTTTGCGCAGGGCAATACCGGCTTCCTGACGGGAGAACGCTTCGCCGGCGGCGGCAGTGTCCTTTGCTTTCTTGGCGTATTCCAGCGCGGCGAGGCGGTCGATCAGAATGGCGTCGATGCGGCCGACGCGCAGATCCTGGAACTTGGTCGGATCATCTTCGTAGGTGCGGATGTCGGCCTTAGGCACATTCTCTTTCACCCACTGCTCGTAGTTGGTGCCCAGGCCGACGCCGACTTTCTTGCCGGCCAGGTCGGCGGCGGTCTTGATGGTGTCTTTGTTCTTGGTCAGGGTCAGCGCCTGAATCCCGGAAACGGTGTACGGCTCGGAGAAGTCGTACTTCTTCTTGCGCTCTTCGGAAATGGTCACCTGGTTGATCACGGCGTCCAGGCGCTTGGATTCCAGGGCTGCGAGAATGCCGTCCCATTTGGTCGGTTGCAGTTTGACCTTTACGCCCAGCTCTTTGGCCAGGGCTTCAGAGAACTCGACTTCGAAGCCGGCCAGTTTGCCGTCGGCGTCGACGAAACTGAACGGTGGGTAAGTGCCTTCCAGACCCACGTTGATCACGCCGGAGTCCTTGATTTTTTGCAGCTGCTCACCGGCAACCGCTTGGCCCAACAGGCCGGCGCTGAGTGCCAGGCCGAGCGAACCGACCAGCAGATTTCGACGTAGTACGGAAAAATTCATGACAAGCCCCTGTGTTTTCTTATGAGAACGCTTTTAGGAAAGTTGGCAAATTCGGGATTTGAACGACTGCGATATCCTGCCCTAAAGCAGTCTGTGCGTCTTGTTTCAAATTCGCCTGCGGCGCGACTATATGACGAGGGTTTTAGATTGGAAAATAATAAATATCAATTTTGTTATTCTTTTTTAGAATATGTCTTGGTCCTCTTTTTAAGATCGTTCCAACGCTCCGCGTGGGAACACCTCAAGGGACGCTCCGCGTCCAGTGACGCGGAGCGTCACGGGCTGCATTCCCACGCGGGAACGTGGGAACAATCAACTTACAGAAAATCTTTATAGGCAAACAACGCCGGCGCTCCACCTGTATGCAAAAAGATAATCGGCCCCTCATCGAAACGCTGACGCCCCATCCCGTCCAACAACCCGGCCATGGCTTTACCGGTATAAACCGGGTCGAGCAGCAAACCTTCCTGACTTGCCACCAGCTTTACCGCCGCCAGTGTCCCGGCATTCGGCTCGCCATAGCGCGGGCCGAAATATTCGTCCCACAGCTCCACTTTGAAACTCGCAGGCAGGCTCACTTCCAACAACTTCGCCGTTCGCTCGGCGAGGCCCTGGACCTTCGGTCGCTGATCTTCATCGCTGCGCGAAACCGTGACGCCAATCACCGGCAATTGCGGCAGTGCTTCGCTCAATGCCAGCGCCAAGCCACTGTGGGTGCCGGCGCTGCCCGAGGCCAAAACCACGGCGGCGAATGTGATGCCGGTGTCCTTGATCTGCTCGGCCAGTTCCAACCCGGCGCGCACATAACCCAAGGCACCCAACGCATTCGAGCCGCCAATCGGAACCAGATACGGCTTTTTACCCTTGCTGCGCAGTCGTGCGGCCAACGCCTCCAACTGTTCGTCGGCGTTATCCAGGTTTTCTACCAACTCAACCTTGGCATCGAATAGATCCAGCAACAGCCGATTGCCATTGCCGACATAGTTGGCGTCGTCGGTGCCAAGGGGATTTTCCAGCAGTGCCACGCAGCCGAGACCCAGCCTGGCCGCAACGGCAGCGGTTTGACGCACATGGTTGGACTGAAGCGCACCCGCGGTAATCAACGTGTCTGCGCCTTGTGCCAGGGCATCGGCCGCCAGGTATTCGAGTTTGCGCAGCTTGTTGCCACCCATTGCCAGCGGCGTCAGGTCATCGCGTTTGACGTAGAGATCGCGGCCCAGCCAGGTCGACAGGCGTTCGAGTTTTTCCAGTGGCGTGGGGTGGCCGAGTAGATCGAGGCGGTCAAAACGGGCGAGCTGTTGTTTGATCATGGTTTCCATACTGGCGCAAAAAGATGTCAGGACTATAGGCACGCCTATTTATCGGGGCAACCGCCAATCGCTTATAGCCAAAAGTGTGCGTGTCAGCACTATTGGTTCTTAATTCGCCGTCCAGACCTTGCCGTAAAGTAATCGCCGTCAGCGCGGCCAGACAGTCCGGCCGCCCATGAGGAGTTTTTACCGTGAGCGAGCGTTCCAGCCATTGGCAATTGCAGACCATCGTCAGTCAGCTGCGTTCGGCGCGTGACGAATGGCGTGCCCAAAACGGCCGCGCCAGCGGCGAGCAGGGCGGTCGCGAGTTGCCTTCCCGAGCAGCCATGGCGGAGATTCTTGAAGCCTTGTGTGGTGCGTTGTTTCCGATGCGCCTGGGCCCGGTGGACCTGCGCGAAGAGAGTGAAGACTTCTATGTCGGCCACACGCTGGACGTGGCGTTGAATGCGTTGCTGGCTCAGGCGCGACTGGAACTGCGCTACGCCGCCCGCCACGGCGCCCGGGGCGAGACCGAAGTCGAGGCCAGGACCATTCAGATCATTCAGGACTTCGCTCTCGCCCTGCCAGGCTTGCGCAGTCTGTTGGATACCGACGTGCTGGCGGCCTATCACGGCGACCCGGCAGCGCGTAGCGTCGATGAGGTGTTGCTCTGCTACCCGGGCATCCTGGCGGTGATTCACCATCGCCTCGCCCATCACTTGTATCGCGCCGGGCTGCCGCTGCTCGCGCGGATCAGCGCGGAAATCGCCCACTCCGCCACCGGTATCGACATTCATCCGGGGGCGCAGATCGGCCGCAGCTTCTTCATCGATCATGGAACGGGCGTGGTGATCGGCGAGACCGCCATCATCGGTGAGCGTGTGCGGATCTATCAGGCCGTGACCCTGGGTGCCAAGCGCTTCCCGGCGGATGAAGACGGCCAGTTGCAGAAGGGGCAGCCGCGCCATCCGATTGTCGAGGATGATGTGGTGATCTATGCCGGGGCGACGATTCTGGGGCGGATTACCATCGGCAAGGGTTCGACCATTGGCGGGAACGTCTGGCTGACTCGCAGCGTGCCGGCGGGGAGCAACCTGACTCAGGCGAATCTGCAGCATGATGACGGGACGCAGAAGTAAATCCCGAAACCTCGGTTAACTGACCCGGCCTCTTCGCCGGCAAGCCGGTCTCGCTCCCACAGTGGATAGGTGTTGCACACAGATTTGTGAACGACACTTCTCCTGTGGGAGCGAGCCTGCTCGCGAATGGTTTCAAGCCGAACCTGGATAATGGCATTTAGCTGATTTCCTGGTGAACGAATCCCCCCAACCCCGCGTCATACCCTTCCTTGAGCTAGCGTACAAACAGCACCGCCGAGCCTTGCGATTAGTCCTTAGCAGGCTATTTATGGTTAACTTGAACGCTCATTCAAGTTAAACCGCCGGTTTGCTGCCCGCTCACAACAGGAGGCTTGCCTTTGCCGAGTCCGTTACTGATTGCCCCGCTTCACCTCCCAGAGGTGCACCTTTCATGAGTGCATCGTCCCTCCCTCCAAGCGGCCAGGTCCGCATGAATCCGCCGGTGTTCTACTTTGCGGCGAGTTTCATTCTGTTGTTCGGCATTGTCGTGATCGCCATGCCCGAACAGGCCGGTGCCTGGCTGCTGGCGGCGCAAAACTGGGCGGCCAACACGGTCGGCTGGTACTACATGCTCGCGATGACCCTGTATCTGGTCTTCGTGGTGGTCACCGCCTTGTCCGGCTACGGCAAGATCAAGCTCGGTGCTGACCACGACGAACCCGAATTCAGTTACCTGTCCTGGGCCGGCATGCTGTTCGCCGCCGGGATCAGCATCACGCTGTTTTTCTTTTGTGTGTCCGAACCGCTGACCCACCTGGCGCAGCCGCCCCAGGGCGAGGCCGGTACGGCGGATGCGGCGCGTCAGGCCATGCAGATTCTGTTTCTGCACTGGGGCTTGCATGGCTGGGGCGTGTTCGCCTTCGTCGGCATGGCCCTGGCTTACTTCGCCTATCGTCACAACCTGCCGTTGGCCCTGCGCTCGGCGTTGTACCCGCTGATCGGCAAGCGCATCAACGGCCCGATCGGATACGCGGTGGACGGCTTCGGCATCATCGCCACGGTGTTCGGCCTCGGTGCCGACATGGGCTTTGGCGTATTGCACCTCAACTCGGGACTGGACTACCTGTTCGGCATCGCGCATACCCAGTGGATTCAGGTCGGCCTGATCACGCTGATGATGGGCGCGGCGATTCTCGTGGCGGTGTCCGGCGTTGATAAAGGCGTGCGGGTGATGTCGGACATCAACATGCTGCTGGCCTGCGCGCTGCTGCTGTTCGTGTTGTTCGCCGGACCCACTCAGCACTTGCTCAACACCCTGATCCAGAACATCGGCGACTACCTCGGCGCCTTGCCGATGAAGAGTTTCGATCTTTACGCCTACGATAAACCCAGTGACTGGCTGGGCGGCTGGACGGTGTTCTACTGGGCCTGGTGGATTGCATGGTCGCCATTCGTGGGCCTGTTCATCGCGCGGATTTCCCGTGGCCGGACCATCCGCGAATTCGTCTTCGGCGTGCTACTGATTCCGCTCGGTTTCACCCTGGCCTGGATGTCGATCTTCGGCAACAGCGCCATCGATCAAGTGCTCAATCACGGGATGAGCGCGTTGGGCATTTCGGCCATCGACAATCCATCGATGACGCTTTACCTGCTGCTGGAAACCTATCCGTGGAGCAAAACCGTGATCGCGGTCACGGTGTTCATCAGCTTCGTGTTCTTTGTCACCTCGGCAGACTCCGGCACCGTGGTGCTATCGACGCTGTCCGCCAAGGGCGGCAATCCAGATGAAGACGGGCCGAAATGGTTGCGGGTGTTCTGGGGCGCGATGACCGCACTCGTGACCAGTGCACTGCTGTTCTCCGGTAGCATCGATGCACTGAAGTCAGCGGTAGTGCTGACCTCGTTGCCGTTCTCGCTGATTTTGCTGTTGATGATGTGGGGGCTGCACAAGGCGTTCTATCTGGAATCGCAGAAGCAGATCGCGCAGCTGCATTCCCTGGCACCGGTTTCTGGCTCGCGCCGTGGCGGTTGGCGTCAGCGCTTGAGTCAGGCGGTGCATTTCCCTTCGCGGGATGAGGTTTACCGTTTCCTCGAAACGACGGTACGTCCGGCGATTGAAGAAGTGACTGCGGTGTTCGTCGAGAAGGGTTTGCACGTTGTCGCGCAACCCGATCCGGCCAATGACAGCGTCAGCCTGGAAATCGGCCATGGCGAGCAACATCCGTTCATCTATCAGGTGCAGATGCGTGGCTACTTCACGCCGTCCTTCGCCCGTGGCGGCATGGGTTCCAAGGAACTCAACAACCGTCGTTACTACCGGGCTGAGGTGCATTTGAGCGAGGGCAGTCAGGACTACGATCTGGTGGGTTACACCAAGGAGCAGGTCATCAACGACATCCTCGACCAGTACGAACGGCACATGCAGTTCTTGCACCTGGTACGTTGATCCCACAGGCGGCGGGCTGGATTGTTCAGGTGTCAGTGCTCAACACCATGAACAACACCAGCGCCGCCACCGGCACGCCAAACACAATGCTGCCGACCACCAGTTCCGTCGTGACGGACTGGCCGGCGGTGACCACGCCAATGGCACCGTTGATCATCGTCAGCGCCAGCCATAGCACGATGAAGCTGTAGGTCAGCGTCTGGCGGCTGAAGCCGATCTTTTCGCCGATGAACAGCATCAGCGCCAGCAGGACCAGGCCGAAGAAAATGATGATGGTCGTGTGCATGGTGAGTTTCCTCCCTTCGAATGTGTGCTGCCTTTGAGGCCGCTTTCGCGAGCAGGCTCGCTCCCATAACGATCACCGCAATCCATGTGGGAGCGAGCTTGCTCGCGATTGGGTCACTGCGGTGTCAGCAAGCGCATGTCATCAGTACCGCCTCCTCCAACCAGCGTCGCTCCTAGAGCATAGGCGCCGCAAGGCGCGGCGCTACCGCTTAAACCATTTATGAAACGTTTCAGCATTTTCTCGAATCCGGGGTTTATCGGCGTTTGTCCGCGCGTATGCTGGGCAACTTGCAAAGCAGTCGATACCAACTTCAAGACAGACAAGAGAGGATTCGATGACCTACACCGCTGCCGAAAACCGCTACGACTCCATTCCTTACCGCCGCGTGGGTCGCAGCGGACTGGTGCTGCCTGCACTGTCCCTGGGCCTGTGGCACAACTTCGGCGACAGCACGCCGATCGACACCCAGCGCGCCTTATTGCGTACTGCATTCGACCTGGGCATCAACCACTTCGACCTGGCCAACAACTACGGCCCGCCGTACGGCAGCGCCGAGATCAACTTCGGTCGCTTGCTGCGCGAAGACTTCAAACAGTACCGTGACGAGTTGATCATCTCGAGCAAGGCCGGTTGGGACATGTGGGCCGGTCCTTATGGCCAGGGCGGCGGTTCGCGCAAGTACGTGCTGGCCAGCCTGGATCAGAGCCTGCAGCGCCTGGGCCTGGACTACGTGGATATTTTCTATTCCCACCGCTTCGACCCGGACACCCCGCTGGAAGAAACCGCCAGCGCACTGGCCACCGCGGTGCAGCAGGGCAAGGCGCTGTACATTGGCATCTCGTCGTATTCCGGGGCGAAAACCCGTGAAATGGCGACGCTGCTGAAAGAGTGGAAAGTGCCGTTGCTGATTCACCAGCCTGCTTACAACCTGCTCAACCGGTGGGTGGAAAAGGACCTGCTGGACACCACCGACGAACTCGGGACGGGCGTCATTGCCTTCACTCCCCTGGCGCAGGGATTGCTGACCGACAAGTACCTCAATGGTGTGCCGGCGGATGCGCGGGTCAATCGTCCGGGCGGTGGTTCGTTGCAGGCGTCGCACTTGTCCGAAGCCAATATCGCTCACGTGCGTGCATTGAATGAAATCGCCCAGCGTCGTGGCCAAAGTCTGGCGCAGTTGGCGTTGGCCTGGACTTTGCGTGATCCACGAGTGACTTCGGCACTGATCGGTGCGAGCCGGCCGGAGCAGATTATCGAGAACGTCGGGGCGTTGAAGAATCTGAGCTTTAGCGCAGAGGAACTGGCGGAGATTGACCGGTTTGCCCAAGAGGGTGGGGTTAATCTTTGGGAGAAGCCTTCGACGGCTGAGTAAGTGTTCGGCGCCGGATTTTTCGGCGCCTGTTCCGGCCCCTTCGCGAGCAGGCTCGCTCCCACAGGATTTGTGTTTGACGCAGATCCAGTGTGGGAGCGAGCCTGCTCGCGAAGAGGCCATCACAGGCAACAAAGAAGTCAGGAGCTCAGCGAAAGAAAGGCACATCCCCCAACACCGTCGCCCGCTGCATCACCCGCCGCGCCGGCCGGTAATCATCTACCGCGTAATGCTGGGTCACGCGGTTATCCCAGAACGCCACGTCATCCTTCTGCCAGCGCCAGCGAATGGTGAATTCCGGCCGAGTCGAATGGGCGAACAAAAATCTCAGGATGGTGTCGCTTTCGGTTTCCGACAGCTCATTGATCTTCGACGTGAAACCTTCATTGACGAACAACGAACGGCGCCCGCTCACCGGGTGCGTGCGAATCACCGGGTGCGACAGCGGCGGATTCTTCCTGCGCGTTTCTTCCCACTGGGCCAGCGCTTCGGGCGTGTTGCCATAACGCTCCAGCGGGAACGAGCGGGTGAAGTCGTGGGTGGCGGTCAGTCCTTCGAGCAAGCTTTTCAGCGGCGCAGAAAGTGCTTCATAGGCCGCAATGCCGCTGGCCCACAGCGTGTCGCCACCAAACTCCGGCAACAGCTTGGCGCTGAGCACGGCGCCCATGGCCGGGGTTGGCAAGAAGGTCACGTCGGTGTGCCAGATCGCGTTGTCACGCACATCGGTGACGGCTGTATCGAGGATCAGCACTTGCGGCTGTTCCGGTACATTCGGGTAGATCGGGTGTATGTGCAGGTCGCCGAAATAGGCCGCGAAACGCGCCTGTTGTTGCGGCTCGATCGGCTGGTCGCGGAAAAACAGCACCTGATGTTTGAGCAGCGCCTGCTCGATGGCGTCGCGCTGTTCCAGGTTCAGCGGTTGGCTGATGTCGACGCCGCTGATTTGCGCGCCGAGGGCCGAGCTGAGGGGGACAATCGTCAAGTTACTCATGGTCTTTCTCTTCAATCCTGGGCGCCAATTGTGGGAGCGAGACCGGCTTGCCGGCGAATGCGGCGTGTCAGGCGACATTTCTGTGACTGATAGACCGCTTTCGCCGGCAAGCCGGTCTCGCTCCCACAAGGCTTTAGTTAGTGAGCCTGGCCGTGCCACGGCACCAGTTTGCGTTGCAGGGCGCGCAGGCCCATTTCCAGGGCGAAGGCGATCAGGGCGATGACCAGAATCCCCAGTACCACCACATCGGTGACCAGGAACTGCGCGGCCGACTGCACCATGAAGCCCAGGCCGCTGGTGGCAGCGATCAGCTCAGCGGCGACCAGGGTCGACCAACCCACACCCAGACCAATGCGCACACCGGTCAAGATGTCCGGCAACGCGCTTGGCAGAATCACATGGCGAATCAACTGCGCCCGGGTCGCGCCCAACGACTGCGCAGCGCGCAACTTGGCCGGGTCGACGGTGCGCACGCCAGTCGCGGTAGCGATGGCGATCGGGGCGAAGATCGCCAGGTAGATCAGCAGGACTTTCGATAACTCACCGATGCCGCACCAGATCACGATCAGTGGCAGGTAGGCCAGTGGCGGGATAGGGCGGTAGAACTCGATCAGCGGATCGAGAATGCCCCGAGCGATGCGGTTGTGGCCGATGGCAATGCCGACGGGTACAGCGGTCAACACCGCGAAACCCAGGCCCAGACCGATACGACTCAGACTTGCGCCTAAGTGCTGCCATAAGGTGGAATCCATGTAGCCGGTGGTCACCAGCAGCCAGCCCTTTTGTAATACGGCAGACGGCGGCGGCAGGAACAGCGGCTCGATCATTCCAGTGGCGGTGACGGCCCACCAGATGGCCACGAGCGCGACCAGCGTCAGCACGCTGATCCAGCGCGTACTCAGGCTGCGGCGCAGCGCAATCACCGTCGAACCCGGTTTCACCGCCGCGGCGGGAATTTCATAGCTGCTCATGCGCGCTCCTGCCGCGTGGCGGCGCTGCGTTGGGAGAACACTTTGGCGAGCACGTGTTCGCGGGTCTCGATAAAACGCGGGTCGGATTTGATCGATCGTGCGGACTCACCGGCGGCGTAGCGCTGGCCGAAATCCAGGCTCAGGCGCTCGACGATCTGTCCAGGATTGGGCGCCAGCAGAATCAGATCCGTGGCGAGGAACACCGCTTCTTCGATGTCATGGGTAATCAGAAAAACCGGTTTGGCGGTGCGCTGCCAGACTTGCAGCAGCAGCTCCTGCATCTGTTCGCGAGTGAAGGCATCGAGGGCGCCGAAGGGCTCGTCCATCAGCAATACGCGCGGGTCGGCGGCAAGCGCACGAGCCAGGCCGACGCGTTGCTTCTGCCCACCGGACAGCTGCCAGATGCGCCGGTTTTCGAAGCCGGAAAGGTCCACCAGCGCGAGCATATCCCGGGCGCGGATGTCGCGTTTGTCCCGGGAAACACCGGCCAGTTCCAGGCCGAATCCGACGTTAGCCAGCACGTCCTGCCAGGGCAGGAGGGCATCGTCCTGGAACACTACGCCACGTTCGGCGCTCGGGCCTTTGACTGGCACGCCATCGAGCGTGATGCGTCCGGCGCTGGGCTCGACAAAACCGGCAATCAGGTTCAACAGTGAAGTTTTGCCGCTGCCGGATGGGCCAAGGGCGACCAGCAATTGCCGGGGGCCCAGGCTCAGGGAAATATCCGCCAGCACCGGTTCGGCGGCACCGGGGTACTGTGCGCTGATGCGCTCCAGCTGAAGCAAAGCCATTGCAGTTAACTCCGTTCAGTTGGTGATGTATTTGGCGCTGACGTACGGGGCGTAGTCCGGCAGCACGGCTTCGACCTTGCCCTGTTCCTTGAGGAACGTGGCGGTGTCGGTGATGGCCTTGGTGGTCGGCGCGCCGAGACTGATCACTTGATCTGCCGCCAGCGGGTAGACGTTGCCTTGCAGCAGCAATGGAATGTCGCTGGCCTTGGCGCCAGACAGTTTTACAAGCTTGTCGACGTTGCTTTGGTTGGCGAGCCAGGCTTTCGGGTCTTTGCGGTAATCGGCGTAGGCATCGAGCGTCACTTTGGCGAATGCGGTGACGATTTCCGGGTGCTTCTGAGCGAAGTCCTTGCGCACGATCCAGGCATCAAACGTTGGCGCGCCGAACTTGGCCAGTTCGCCCGAGGTGATCAGCACTTTGCCGTTTTCCTTGGCCACACCGAGCGCGGGGTCCCACACGTAGGTGGCGTCGATGTCACCGCGTTTCCAGGCAGCGATGATCGCTGGCGGTGCGAGATTAAGCACGGTGACTTTCGACGGGTCGATGTTCCAGTGCTTCAGCGCGGCGAGCAGGCTGTAGTGGCCGGTGGAAACGAAGGGCACGGCGATTTTCTTGCCGATCAGGTCCTGCGGGGTCTTGATTCCGGAACCGTCGCGGGCGACCAGGGCTTCGGCGGCGCCGATCTGGGTGGCGATGAGGAAGGTTTCCACCGGAACTTTGCGGGTTATTGCCGCCGTCAGGGGGCTGGAGCCGAGGTAGCCGATCTGTACGTCGCCGGAAGCGATAGCGGCGATGATGTCGGCCCCGTTGTCGAATTTGCGCCAATCGATTTTGGCGTTGGTGGCTTTTTCGTAGGCGCCGTCGGCCTGGGCGACTTTGGCCGGGTCAACGGTGGTCTGATAAGCGACAGTGACGTCGGCGGCCTGGGCAAAGAAACTCACCGCAGCCAGCGATGCGGCCGCCAGCAGGCGAAAGGGGAAATTCAGTTTCATTGAGAAGCTCCTTGTCAGGCGACCGAGTGTCGGCGTGAAAGGAGACTAAATGATCTAAGAACTCGAAAATAAATAACTTTTTCGAATGAGCTTATGAGCGGAAAATTCTAAGGAGGTCACCTGATCATTCCCACGCTCCCGCGTGGGAATGCAGCCCGTGACGCTCCGCGTCACTGGACGCGGAGCGTCCCTTGAGGCATTCCCACGCAGAGCGTGGGAACGATCAGTGCCAAGGAGATTAGTTGCTAATGGCCAGAATGCTCGCCTGATACGACCCGACAAACACATCGAAATCGCCGACTTCGTTTTGCTCCAGCTCAATCTGCTCGGCCAGCGACGAACGCGCCCGGTCTTCAAATTTCGCCTGGTCTTCGCTTGAAAGCGGCTCGCTGCGGAAAAACTCCGCATGCGCGCGGCTCTGACGCAGGGAGAACTGGCTGAAGCTCTCTTTGTGCTCAGCCATTGCCGCCAGCACTTGGGCCGATGGCGTCAGAGACGGATCCCTGACCTTGGCCAGTTGCGCATCCAAGGCCTTGCTGTGGGTGTCGCCGCCGTGACTCTGATCCAGAATCGCCGCCAATGGTGCAATTTTCTCCAGCAACTCGCTGGCCCACTCTTTCAGGTCCACCGGTTGACCGTCGCGTTGCAGTTGCAGGCCCGGACGGCGACCTTCCTTGACCACGCTGAGGAAGTTCGAGGTCGCGTTGCCGCACGAGGTATTGGTCAGCAGGGGACTTTCATTCAGCGCGCAATACAGCAGGAACGCGTCGAGGAACCGCGACTCCGGCAGGTCGATGCCCATCGGCAGGAACGGGTTGATGTCCAGGCAGCGCACCTCGACGTACTGAATGCCACGGGCCACCAGCGCCTGGATCGGCCGTTCGCCGGTATAGGTCACGCGTTTGGGGCGGATGTTGGAGTAGTACTCGTTTTCGATCTGCAGGATATTGGTGTTGAGCTGGACCCACTCACCATCCTTGTGCGTGCCGATCTCGACATAGGGTGCATAGGGCGTGGCCACCGCTTTGCGCAGGCTGTCGGTGTAGCTGGCCAGATCGTTGTAGCAGGGGGTCAGACCGGCCTGGGCGTTGCTCTGGTAGCCCAGGTCGCTCATGCGCAAGCTGGTGGCATACGGCAGGTACAGGGTATCCGGGTCCAGTTGTTCCAGCTGGTGCGAACGGCCGCGCAGGAAGCCGGCGTCCAGCGCTGGCGAAGCGCCGAACAGGTACATCAGCAGCCAGCTATAGCGACGGAAGTTTCGAATCAGCGCGATATAGGCCGACGACTGATAGTCGCGGTCGGTGCCGACAAAGCCTTCAGACGCCTTGAGCAGCGGCCAGAGCTTTTCCGGCAGGGAAAAGTTGTAATGGATCCCGGCGATGCACTGCATGGTCTTGCCGTAGCGCAGGGCCAGGCCCTTGCGGTAGACGTACTTGAGCTGACCGATGTTGGAGGTGCCGTAATAGGCAATCGGGATATCTTCCTCGGCCGGCAACGGGCACGGCATCGATGGACTCCACAGGTACTCGTTGCCGAGCTTGCTGTAGGCAAAACGGTGAATGCTGTCCAGGCTCGCCAAGGTGTCTGCCGGATCGGGAAGGGCCGGGGTGATGAACTCCAGCAGCGACTCGGAATAGTCGGTGGTGATTTGTTCGTTGGTCAGCGCGGAACCCAATTCTTCCGGGTGCGGCGTTTGCGCCAGGCGACCTTCGCCGGTCACGCGCAGGCATTCACGTTCGATGCCGTGAAGACACTGCTCGAGCAGAGAGAGGTTAGCGCGCTCGCCGAGCAGAGCCAGGCGGCGGTTGAGAAGTTCGCTCAAGTTGGATTCCTTCACGCGTCAGTCGCCCCAATATGGGGGTGGGCAAGACGGTCTACAAGGGTGAAGTTGAAACTGGCGTTGTCGCCTGGTTTTTGAGCCGCTCGGACCAATGTCAGTCAGCCAAGTCGCCACAATCCCTGTGGGAGCGAGCTTGCTCGCGATGGCGGTGTATCAGACGACATGGAAGTTGACTGACACGCCCTCATCGCGAGCAAGCTCGCTCCCACAGGTTTTCTTAGCGCCGAAATTAACTCAAATGGATGGCTTCTAGCTATAGGACAGCGAAGGTGCCTTGTGCTTTTGCGACGAGTTTGTCGCCTTGCATCACGTCAGCCTCGACCACCAACGTGCGCCGGCCCGGGTGAATCACCCGCGCCGTGCACATCACTTCACCGTCTGCGACGGCGCGAATGTAATTGATCTTGCATTCGATGGTCACGCTCTGCTGGTCAAAGCCGTGGCTGCTGGAACAGGCCAGCCCCATGGCAATGTCCACCAGACTGAACAAGGCCCCGCCATGCAGCTTGCCGCCGCGATTGCGCAGCGCTGGCTCAAGCGCCAGGGCGACTTGCGCCACCCCGGTTTCCAGGCTGTGCAAGCGACACCCCAGCAACTTGAAAAAAGCGCTTTCGGTCAGCCCGGCCGGGATCTCCATCAGCGTTTCTTCAACTGCTTGGCGTTGGCGAACAGCGACGCCATGGCGTTGTTGGCCGGAGCCGCCGCCGTGGTTTCTTTGCGCGGTGCGGTGTTCTGGGACTGGCGTGGAGCCGACCCCGGACGCGCACCACGGGCGCCGTCGATTTTCTCGCCCGGGGTGTCGCTCATGCGCATCGACAGGCCAACGCGTTTACGCGGGATATCGACTTCCATGACCTTCACTTTCACCACGTCGCCAGCCTTCACCGCTTCACGCGGATCCTTGATGAACTTCTCCGAAAGCGCAGAGATGTGTACCAAACCGTCCTGATGCACGCCGATGTCGACGAAAGCACCGAAGTTGGTCACGTTGGTCACCACGCCTTCGAGGATCATCCCCAGCTGCAGGTCCTTGAGGTCTTCGACGCCTTCCTGGAACTCGGCAGTCTTGAATTCGGGACGTGGATCGCGGCCAGGTTTTTCCAGCTCTTGCAGGATGTCCGTGACCGTTGGCAGACCGAAGGTTTCGTCGGTGTACTTTTTCGGATCGAGACGCTTGAGGAAGCTGGCGTCGCCGATCAGCGAGCGGATGTCACGGTCGGTTTCAGCGGCGATGCGTTGCACCAGCGGATAGGCTTCCGGGTGAACCGCAGACGAATCCAGCGGGTTGTCGCCATTCATGACGCGCAGGAAGCCAGCGGCCTGTTCGAAGGTTTTCTCGCCCAGACGAGCGACTTTCTTCAATGCAGCGCGAGTCTTGAACGCGCCGTGCTCGTCGCGGTGGCTGACGATGTTTTGCGCCAGGGTCGCGTTGAGGCCGGAGATGCGGGCCAGCAGCGCCACGGAAGCGGTGTTGACGTCGACGCCCACGGCGTTCACACAGTCTTCGACCACGGCATCCAGGCCGCGCGCCAGTTTCAGCTGCGACACGTCGTGCTGGTACTGGCCGACGCCGATGGATTTCGGGTCGATCTTCACCAGCTCAGCCAGTGGATCCTGCAGGCGGCGAGCGATCGACACCGCACCACGGATCGACACGTCGAGGTCCGGGAATTCCTTCGAAGCCAGTTCCGACGCCGAGTAAACCGATGCGCCGGCCTCGGAGACCATGACTTTGGTCATCTTCATGGCTGGGTATTTTTTGATCAGCTCAGCAGCCAGCTTGTCGGTTTCACGGCTGGCGGTGCCGTTGCCGATGGCGATCAGATCCACTGCATGCTTGGCGCACAGGGCCGCCAGAATCGCGATGGTCTGATCCCACTTGTTGTGCGGCACGTGCGGGTAAACCGTGGCGTGATCCAGCAGTTTGCCAGTGGAATCGACCACGGCCACCTTGCAACCGGTGCGCAGGCCTGGATCGAGGCCCAGCGTGGCACGCGGGCCAGCCGGCGCCGACAGCAGCAAGTCGTGCAGGTTGTGAGCGAACACGTTGATCGCTTCGGTTTCCGCGCCATCGCGCAGTTCGCCCAGCAGGTCGGTTTCGAGGTGGGTGTAGAGCTTGACCTTCCAGGTCCAGCGCACCACTTCGCCCAGCCATTTGTCGGCGGCGCGGTTCTGGTTCTGAATGCCGAATTGCTGACCGATCATGCCTTCGCACGGGTGCATGGCGCCCGGCAGTTCGTCGCCGACTTTCAGCGCCGAGCTCAGAATGCCTTCGTTGCGGCCACGGAAAATCGCCAGCGCGCGGTGCGACGGCATGCTTTTCAGCGGTTCATCGTGTTCGAAGTAGTCGCGGAACTTGGCGCCTTCCTCTTCCTTGCCGGCGATCACGCGGGCGCTGAGGGTGGCTTCCTGCTTGAGGTAGCTGCGCAATTTGTCCAGCAGGCCGGCGTCTTCGGCGAAGCGTTCCATCAGGATGTATTTGGCGCCTTCGAGGGCAGCCTTCACATCGGCGACGCCTTTTTCGGCATCGACGAAGCGCGCGGCTTCAACGTCTGGCGTCAGGGTCGGGTCGTTGAACAGGCCGTCGGCCAGCTCGCCGAGGCCGGCTTCCAGGGCGATCTGGCCCTTGGTGCGGCGCTTCTGCTTGTACGGCAGGTACAAGTCTTCGAGGCGGGTTTTGGTGTCGGCGAGTTTGATGTCGCGTTCAAGTTGCGGGGTCAGCTTGCCTTGTTCCTGGATGCTGGCAAGGATGCTGATACGCCGTTCGTCGAGTTCTCGCAGGTAGCGCAGACGCTCTTCCAGATGACGCAGCTGGATGTCATCGAGGCTGCCGGTCACTTCTTTCCGGTAACGGGCGATGAAGGGCACCGTGGAGCCTTCATCGAGTAGCGCGACGGCCGCTTCGACCTGTTGTGGGCGGACACCGAGTTCCTCGGCGATGCGGCTGTTGATGCTGTCCATAAAACCACCTGACAAATTGTGAAAGCAGGCTCGCAGGCACAGGGTAAAAGGCTCGGCGAGTCTGGTTGAGCGGCCTGGCCTGCGCCGCTACCTGGATCAACAGGCTTCCCGTTGACCCGTGAAATCGAACAATTACTGCCGATGCCATGAAAATAAAAAACGGCCACCTACAGTAATGATCAGACGTTGCCTGACACAAAAGGCCGCGCATTATAACCAGCGTTCGGTCATTCGGGGGCATCAGAGGCTGTCGGCACAATGCCCGGATTCCTGGCGGTGAAGGAAAAATCTGCTAACAATGCACACGGTGCGTATAACGGCAGCTACGCCATAATGCGCGCCGAGATCAAAGGAGCATCTAATGAGCAGCACTGCAAACATTGCTGAAGGCGAAAAAATTCTTATTGTTGACGACGATCCAGGGCTGAGCAGCCTGCTGGAACGTTTTTTCGTCAGCAAGGGCTACCGCGCCCGCGCCGTGCCGAACACTGAACAAATGGATCGCCTGCTAGCGCGTGAAGTGTTCAACCTGGTCGTCCTCGACCTGATGCTGCCCGGCGAAGACGGCTTGACCGCCTGCCGCCGGCTGCGCGGCGCGAACAACCAGATTCCGATCATCATGCTCACCGCCAAGGGCGATGAGCTGAGCCGCATCAAGGGCCTCGAGCTGGGTGCCGACGATTACCTGGCCAAGCCGTTCAACCCGGACGAGCTGATGGCTCGGGTCAAAGCCGTCCTGCGCCGTCAGGCAGCACCGGTGCCGGGCGCGCCGGGCAGCGAAGACGAAAGCGTGACTTTTGGTGACTACGAGCTGTCCCTGGCTACCCGCGAACTCAAACGCGGTGATGAAGTGCACATGCTCACCACCGGTGAGTTCGCAGTGCTCAAGGCGCTGGTGATGAACGCTCGTCAGCCTCTGACCCGCGATAAACTGATGAACCTGGCCCGTGGTCGCGAGTGGGACGCGCTGGAGCGTTCCATCGACGTGCAGATTTCCCGTCTGCGCCGGATGATCGAACCTGATCCATCCAAGCCACGCTACATCCAGACGGTATGGGGCGTGGGTTACGTGTTCGTTCCGGATGGCGCTGCCACCAAGTGATCGGCAATTTGTAGGAGCGGGTCGAGCGGGCAGCGGGTCAGATGACCTTGTCCGCAGACTCGCGAGCTGCAATATGCGAGCATGGCTCGCTTCTGCAAGTATGTAGCGGTTATTCATGAAAACCCCCGTTTGGTTCCCCCAGAGCTTTTTTTCACGCACCCTTTGGCTGGTGCTGATCGTCGTCCTGTTCTCCAAGGCACTGACCCTGGTTTACTTGTTGATGAACGAAGATGTACTGGTGGATCGCCAATACAGCCACGGCGTCGCCCTGACGCTACGCGCCTATTGGGCGGCGGATGAAGAAAACCGTGAAAAGATCGCCGATGCCGCCACCCTGATCAGGGTGGTGGGCGCAGGTGTGCCCGAAGGTGAACAGCACTGGCCTTACAGCGAGATTTATCAGCGGCAGATGCAAGCCGAGCTGGGGGCCGACACCGAAGTGCGATTGCGCATGCACTCGCCACCGGCGCTGTGGGTCCGGGCTCCCAGCCTGGGCGATGGCTGGCTGAAAGTGCCGCTATACCCGCATCCGTTGCGCGGTCAGAAAATCTGGAATGTGCTCGGCTGGTTCCTCGCCATCGGTTTGCTGTCCACCGCTTCCGCATGGATCTTCGTCAGCCAGCTCAATCAACCGTTGAAACGTCTGGTCTATGCTGCGAGGCAGCTCGGTCAGGGCCGCAGTGTGCGTCTGCCGATCAGTGACACGCCCAGTGAAATGACCGAGGTGTACCGTGCCTTCAACCAGATGGCCGAAGACGTCGAACAGGCCGGCCGCGAGCGCGAGCTGATGCTGGCCGGGGTGTCCCACGACCTGCGCACGCCGCTGACCCGGTTACGGTTGTCCCTGGAATTGATGGGCGACCATAGCGACCTGACGGACGACATGGTCCGCGACATCGAAGACATGGACGCGATTCTCGATCAGTTCCTGGCCTTCATCCGCGATGGCCGTGACGAGTCGGTGGAAGAGGTGGACTTGACTGACCTGGTGCGCGAAGTTGCCGCGCCGTACAACCAGAATGAAGAAAAAGTCCAGCTACGCCTGGAGCCGATCCAACCCTTTCCCTTGCGTCGGGTGTCGATGAAGCGGCTGCTGAACAACCTGATCGGCAACGCGCTGCATCACGCTGGCAGCGGGGTCGAAGTGGCGGCTTATGTGTCCGGGGATGTCAGTGCACCGTATGTGGTACTGAGTGTCATGGACCGTGGCGTGGGGATTGATCCGTCGGAGCTGGAAGCGATCTTCAACCCGTTCACTCGCGGTGATCGTGCCAGGGGTGGGAAGGGGACCGGGTTGGGACTGGCTATCGTGAAGCGGATTGCTTCGATGCATGGCGGCAATGTTGAGCTGCGCAATCGGTCCGGTGGCGGGCTGGAAGCGCGGGTGCGGTTGCCGCTTGGGTTGATGTTGCCGCGGGACGCGGTCTAACCCGATCATTCCCACGCTCTGCGTGGGAATGCCTCAACGGACGCTCCGCGTTCGGCTCTAGAGGGGGGCGGAGCGTCCCGGGCTGCATTCCCACGCAGAGCGTGGGAACGATCAGTGTGTTAACCCTTGCCTTTGGTGCGCGTCATATTCGGCCCACCATTCTTCTCAAGGTGCTCGATGATGATCCCCGCCACGTTTTTGCTGGTGGTGGTTTCAATCCCTTCAAGCCCAGGCGACGAGTTTACTTCCATCACCAACGGCCCGTGATTGGAGCGCAGGATATCCACCCCCGCCACCGCCAACCCCATGACCTTCGCCGCGCGCAACGCCGTCATGCGTTCTTCCGGTGTGATCTTGATCAGGCTGGCGCTGCCGCCGCGATGCAGGTTGGAGCGAAACTCTCCAGGCTTCGCCTGGCGTTTCATCGCCGCAATCACCTTGTCGCCGACCACGAAGCAGCGAATATCCGCGCCGCCGGCTTCCTTGATGTACTCCTGAACCATGATGTTCTGCTTGAGGCCCATGAACGCCTCGATCACCGACTCCGCCGCGGTCGCGGTTTCGCACAGCACCACGCCGATGCCCTGGGTGCCTTCCAGCACCTTGATCACCAGCGGCGCGCCGTTGACCATCGCGATCAAATCGGGAATGTCGTCCGGGGAGTGGGCAAAACCGGTGACCGGCAAACCGATCCCGCGGCGCGACAGCAATTGCAGTGAACGCAGTTTGTCCCGCGAGCGGGCGATGGCCACCGATTCATTGAGCGGAAACACGCCCATCATTTCGAACTGGCGCAACACCGCGCAGCCATAAAACGTTACCGACGCACCAATCCGCGGAATCACCGCGTCGAAACCTTCCAGCGGCTTGCCGCGGTAGTGAATCTGCGGCTTGTGGCTGGCAATGTTCATGTAGGCGCGCAGGGTGTCGATCACCACCATTTCATGGCCACGCTCGGTCCCGGCTTCAACCAGACGACGAGTGGAATACAGACGCGGGTTTCGCGACAGCACAGCGATCTTCATGCAACACCTGTGGAGGAGGTAGATACCGGGAACACCGGCTTGTCTTGTATGTATTTAATGCCCGGATTGACCACCAGCTGGCCGTCGATCAGGGCTTTGGAACCGAGTAACAGGCGATACCGCATGGACTTGCGGCAGGCGAGCGTGAACTCGACCCGCCAGACCCGATCACCGAGGGCCAGAGTGGTGCTGACCACGTATCGCATTTGCGCGTGGCCGTTGGAGCTTTTGATGGTTTTCCTCGTCACCAGCGGGGCTTCGCAGCGCCGGTGACGCAGTTGCACCACCGTGCCCAAGTGGGCAGTAAAGCGCACCCACTGTTCCCCGTCGCGCTCGAATGGCTCGATGTCGGTGGCGTGCAGGCTGGAGGTGCTGGCGCCGGTGTCGATTTTTGCCCGCAGGCCTGCGACTCCCAAATCCGGGAGCGCCACCCACTCGCGCAGACCGACAACGGTCAAATGGTCAAATGTCTTCAATAGGAAAAAACCGGCGATTGACGCGTCCAGGCGCCAGGTGAGACCTGGGCCAACGCTTTGAATGCGGGCCTGGCGAACCAGTAACCCTGCATCAGAAATATTCCACAGTCCGCCAGGAAATCCCGTTCTCCAGCGCTTTCAATGCCTTCGGCAATGACTGTAACGTCCAACTCCGCACAGATTGTGACAATCCCTCTCACGATAGCCTGACGAACACGATCGCGGTCGACATCGCGGATCAGTGCCATGTCGAGTTTGATCAGGTCCGGTTGGAAATCAGCAAGCAGATTGAGCCCCGAGTAGCCCGCGCCGAAATCGTCGATGGCGGTCTTGAAGCCGAATTCGCGGTATTCACGCAGAATATTAGTCAAATGGCGATAGTTATCTACGTGCTGGCTTTCCAGGGTTTCGAAAATCAGCCGCTCTATGGGGAAATTGTGGTTTTTTGCCGCCTCCAGGGTGCTGCGAATACACAGCTCTGGACGGTAGACGGCGTTGGGCATGAAGTTGATCGACAAGTGTGTCTGCATATTTAGATTTGCCGCGCCTTCAATGGCTCGGGTCCGGCAAAGCTGGTCGAAGCGGTAGCGGTTGTCGTCTGTGATCTGGTCGAGCACCGACAGCGCACCCTCTCCGGCAACGCCTCGTACCAATGCTTCATGGGCGAAAATGGACTGGTCGCGCAAATCGACGATCGGTTGATAGGCGAAGGCAAAGTCGAAGCCCAGTGGCTCGCTCTGTTGGCAACCCTGGCAACCGACCTTGGGCGAGGTCAATGAAGACGCAAATATAGTCACTCGATCACTCCATGCCGTTGAACCGGCCTTGATCACATTCTATCTGGAGGGCCGAGTTCTTGCGCCCGACAGAAACGGTAGTACAGTTCCGACTATGGGCTGAAAGAGGAATTCAAGTGACACAAAAACAGGAAGAGGACGACAAGGTCCGTCTCGATAAATGGTTGTGGGCCGCGCGTTTTTATAAAACACGTGCCTTGGCCAAGTCGGCGATTGAAAGCGGCAAGGTGCATTGCCGGGGCGAACGCTGCAAACCGGGCAAGGAACCGCGGATCGGTGACGAGTTTCAGATTCGCCAAGGCTTCGAGGAACGCACGGTGGTCGTCCAGGCGTTATCGATTGTGCGCCGTGGCGCGCCGCAGGCTCAGGCGCTCTATGCTGAAACCGAAGCCAGCATCGCCAAGCGCGAAGCGGCGGCGGCCATGCGCAAGGCCGGTTCGCTGGGCGTGAGTACCGATGGCAAGCCCAGCAAGAAACAGCGACGGGATTTGTTCAAGTTTCGCGGCAGTAGTAACGACGAGTAGTCCTGTTGATTCTGTGTCGGCCGGGCGAAATTGCACGAAGCCTGACCGGCGCAGGTTTCACCTTGCTTGGAACAAACCGCGGATTGTTCATAAAATGCCTGTCTTGGCTGAATGTTGCGCACCACATGGGTGCAACAGACGCAATTTCACTGCTTGTAACCCTATCGCCATTACTTCAGATACCCAGACCTATGACCGACCTGACGGATACCGACTACACCCAACGCTTCATCTTCGATGACAGCGACACCCGCGGCGAGCTGGTTACGTTGGAGCGAAGCTATGCCGAAGTCCTTGCCAAACATCCCTATCCGGAGCCGGTCGCACAACTGCTCGGCGAACTGATGGCGGCAGCGTCGCTGCTGGTCGGCACTTTGAAGTTCGACGGTTTGCTGATTCTTCAGGCCCGTTCCGATGGCCCGGTGCCGCTGCTGATGATCGAATGTTCCAGCGAACGTGAGATCCGCGGACTGGCCCGTTATGAGGCCGACAGGATCGCCCCAGACGCGACCCTCGCCGACCTGATGCCCAACGGCGTATTGGCGCTGACCGTCGATCCGGCCCAGGGCCAGCGTTACCAGGGCATCGTCGATCTCGATGGTGAAACCCTGTCGGACTGTTTCACTAATTACTTTGTCATGTCGCAGCAGGTGAATACGCGTTTCTGGCTGTACGCCGATGGCCGTCGTGCCCGCGGCCTGTTGCTGCAGCAATTACCCGCCGACCGTCTGAAAGATGAAGAAGAACGCGCCGCCAGCTGGCAGCACATCACCGCGCTGGCCAGCACCCTGACCGCCGATGAATTGCTTGGTCTAGACAACGAAACCGTACTTCATCGCCTCTACCACGAAGAGCAAGTCCGTCTGTTCGATGTGCAAAAACTGCGCTTCCGTTGCAGCTGCTCGCGCGAACGATCTGCCAATGCCCTGGTCAGTTTGGGACTTGAAGATGCGCAGGCACTGGTTATCGAACACGGTGGCAACATCGAGATCGACTGCCAGTTCTGCAACGAGCGCTACCTGTTTGACGCCGCCGATATCGTTCAATTATTCGCCGGTGCAGGCGTCGAGACGCCGTCAGATACCCGTCACTAAAACGGTTCAGCGCAGGTAAATTCACTGGTTAGTGCCGGATTAACGCCGTAACGACGGGAGGGCCCTACTATTTTTGGGCTTTTCTGGCATAATCCGGCCCACTTTTTTCGCGGTAGTAGTGCACGACTTTCTACTACAAAACGTTTGGAGCACACTCGGCCAATGGCCGACGGGGAACCTCATGACGCAAGCCAATAACGCCGTGTACACCGATCTGAGTGTTGACGATCTGGTTAAAGAAGCCCTCAATCGCGGTGAAGGCGAGCTTGCCGATACCGGCGCGCTGGTTGTTCGCACCGGTCACCGTACCGGCCGCTCGCCAGTCGATCGTTTCATCGTTGAAGAACCGACCACTCAGGACGCTATCGCCTGGGGCCCGATCAACCGCAAGTTCCCGGCCGACAAGTTCGATGCCCTGTGGGCTCGCGTCGAGGCGTTCAACAACGCGCAAGAGCATTTCGTTTCCCATGTGCATGTAGGTGCGTCGGAAGATCACTACCTCGCCGTGAAGATGACCACCCAGACTGCCTGGCAGAACCTGTTCGGTCGTTGCCTGTTCATCAATCCGGCCCAGTACAACCCGGCTGGCCGTGACGAGTGGCAGGTGCTCAACGTTGCCAACTTCGAATGCGTTCCAGAACGTGACGGCACCAACTCCGACGGTTGCGTGATCCTCAACTTCGCACAGAAGAAAGTGCTGATCGCCGGCATGCGTTACGCCGGTGAAATGAAGAAAGCCATGTTCTCGGTGCAGAACTTCCTGCTGCCGGCCGCCGACGTGCTACCGATGCACTGCGCCGCCAACATCGGCGAAGCGGGCGACGTGACTCTGTTCTTCGGTCTGTCCGGCACCGGCAAGACCACCCTGTCCGCCGATGAAAGCCGTTACCTGATCGGTGACGACGAGCACGGCTGGGGTGAAGGCGTTGTCTTCAACATCGAAGGCGGCTGCTACGCCAAGTGCATCGACCTGTCCGAGAAGAACGAGCCGGTCATCTGGAAAGCCATCAAGCACGGCGCAGTCCTGGAAAACGTCGTTATCGATGACGCCAAGCACGCCGATTACGCTGATGTCAGCCTGACTCAGAACAGCCGCGCCGCCTACCCGCTGGAGCATGTTGCCAAGCGTTCCGAGAAAAACCTCGGTGGCGAGCCAAACGCCGTGATCTTCCTGACCTGCGACCTGACCGGCGTCCTGCCGCCAGTGTCGATCCTCAGCGAAGAACAAGCGGCCTACCACTTCCTGTCCGGCTACACCGCGCTGGTGGGCTCGACCGAAATGGGTTCCGGCAGCGGCATCAAATCGACCTTCTCCACCTGCTTTGGCGCACCGTTCTTCCCGCGTCCGGCCGGCGAATACGCAGAGCTGCTGATCAAGCGCATCCGCGGCTTCGGCTCCAAGGTCTACCTGGTCAATACCGGCTGGACCGGCGGCGGCTACGGCGTGGGCAAACGCTTCAACATCCCGACCACTCGCGGCGTGATCGCAGCGATCCAGAGCGGCGCGTTGATCGGTGCTGAAACCGAACACCTCGACACCATCAACCTCGACGTGCCACTGGCTGTACCGGGCGTTGAGACCGGCCTGTTGAACCCACGTAACACCTGGGCCGACAAGGCTGCTTACGATGAATCCGCCAAGGCATTGGCTGGGTTGTTTATTGAGAACTTCAAGAAGTTTGATGTGAGCGACGCGATCAAGGCTGCTGGGCCGAAGTTGTAAGGGTTGGATTGATGTAATGAGAAAGCCGCCTTCAGGGGCGGCTTTTTTGTGGGCGATGGAAGGGCATACACGAGATCAGGGTCATTGATTACCCGTACTAGGCTTAGTGTTTTTCTTGGTTAACAAATTGGATAAAGAGTGAGTGTTCCAAGGGAAATCAGCAGCAATGTCCGATTTGGAGGTGGGACTTTCAAATGCTCCCGTTTCCCTGTCGCGAACAGGTGACGACACCTTCACTGGAGTAACGCTGCGTGCTCGTTGGCGTTTACTGGCTCCGAGGTTTGCTCTTGAGGTTAATTGTGCGTCTTGCAGTTGGCGCCCCAGCTCATCCACCGCGGCGAGCTTGCTCAAGTCTTTTTCCAAGCCCAGCACCTGCATCACTGACACATAAGCTCCCACTGTCACACCTGACCCGCCTGACTCTAGAGAGCGCAGTGTTGTCAGTGCCATGCCAGCTCTTTCGGCAACCTGCTTGGCTGTCAGCTTACGGCGTAGCCGTGCGAGTTTGAGTCGCTCGCCAAACTCAGAGAGCAGCTTGGCTGCTGCTGGCAGAAGCGGCGCTGTTTTCTTAGCCATGTGCCATTATTCCTTCATTTTTAAGCCAGAACAGCCAGAATAATGGCACTTATGTGTTCGATTAGGCGCTTTCCAAGGCCTGCGTATCCCACCATCGCTGACACTCAGCCCTTACGAATTCGCCCATCTGTTGCACGCTTTCCATCAGCTCATCAAAAAACCTGCTCATGGTTGTCTCCGGTGTTCAATGACGGTTTCACCACTTTTGATCGTTCCCACGCAGAGCGTGGGAGCGATCTCCAGCCGAATTAGACTGGGGCTTTCCAGTTCAGCATGCGTTGTTGGGCGACTTTAAGCAGGTCGCAGCCGTCCTGGGTCAGGAGGTAGAGCGCGTGGGTGATGTGAGGGATGTCTTCGACGTCGCCTTGCTCGAAGCATTGGCAGTGAAGGGTTCGGAGCAGTTCGCTGGAGGCTCTGATCCGCTGGAGGGCAGCTTCCAGGATGTCTTGGGGGTTGGCTTGTGTGTCGATGATCAGGGGCGGGGAATCGGTGAGGTTGGTTTGGAGTGGGCGGTAGCGATCTACGAACGGATTTAATGTGGTCACTGAGGGACACCTCTATCTAAGTGGAAAATTGTGCGTCTCTTTTTCGAGTGACCAAGCTCGAGTCGCTGATTTGGCAACGACTGTCCGACTATAGAAGCGAGCTCCCCGGCTGCGATAGAAGACAAGGCATTTTCAGTTGTAGGACCGGGATGAAGCTTTCATAGGGCGTTGCCTACAGGTTTATTCAGCGCGGAATTTCTTGCGATTGATTGGCATCAGGCGCACCGCGTTATCGTTTATCGCGAGCAGGCTCGCTCCCACAGGGACATCGACCGGCGGTGGTTTTGGGCAAGCGTTGGCGGGCAACTTCAAGCAGGTCGTGCCCGTCCTGGGTCAGCAGGTACAGCGCGCTGACGATGTTGGGAATATCACTCGCGTCCGCCTGTTTGAAGCACAGGCAATACAGTGTTTCGAGCAGGTCGCTGGCGGCGCGGATGCGTTGGCGGGCGGCGTCGAGGATTTCGTGAGGGTCGGCTTCGGTGTCGATGACCAGCACGGGGGTGTCGCTGTAGCTTGTTCTGAGTGGGCGGTAACGGTCTGTGAGCGGATCGGGGTTGTTCATCGAGGTCAGTCCTGTGGGAAGTCGGGCAGTCTCGCCGGCAGGCCGACACACTGTTTCCGGCCTCGCCGGAAACTATAGAAGGGGGAAGCTCTATGGGACAAGATGGCTGCGATGGACAGGTTTTGTAGGGGGTTTACCAGCCCTTTGGGATTCGGCCTACAGGTTTGCGCGGTTTTTTACAGCAGCTTCCCTGGAGGTAAAAAATCCTACGGGTTTGTCAGGCCGAGCGCGACACCCCTCGGTACGGCGCGCGCCAGAATGTGTACGACTTTTCTAAAGTGTCTGGTCGTGATGGCTGGCCGGAGGCTGGCGCGAGGCCGCTTCAAGGTCCATCAATCCTCTACCGTACGCTTCACTGTTGGCATAGATGCCAGTCCGGTTCGCCGTTGCCAGCAGGCGTTCGCGGACTTGCTGAGCAGTAAGCTCGGGATAGCGGCTGTGCAATGCCGCCAAGGCACCGCTGACCAGCGCAGCAGCAGGTGAGGTGCCTGCGGTCTGTACGTATGTCCCGTCCTTGCTGGTGGTCAGCAGGCCTTGCCCTGCGCCGGAATCGCCACCCGGTACGGCGATGCACCAGGCTGCCGCCACGCCGCAGTAGTTGGACTTGGCGTTGATGCCGCTGCCATCGCTTTTCAATGCCACCACGGCGATCCAGCCCTTTTCCAACTCGGGCAGGGCGAGTGGCAAGCCGGGTTCGGCCAGGGGTTCACGTTTCAGTTCGTTGCCGGTTGGGAACACAAATACCGCGCCGTTCTGGACCAGTTTTCGCGCGGTCACCAACGACTCTGGCATGACCTGGTTGTAGCGTGCCTCGTTGATCTCGGTCGCCGGGATGGCATTGGCCCACGAGTTGTTGAGAATGCGCGCGCCCTTGTCGAAACCGGCTTGCCAGGATTGTGCAATCTCACTGTCAAAGAAAAATGGCTCGTTGTCGTCGCCGAAACGAAAGGGAATCAGTTGTGCATTGAACGCAACACCGTGCATGCCATGGCCATCCTTGTTGGCCGCAAGAATGCCGGCCATCTGGGTGCCGTGACCGATTCGGTCGAGGGTGCCGACCTTGTTCTCGACATAATCGAAGCCCGGATCACGGATTCTTCCCTGAAACGCCGGCAGGCCGCTGTTCAGGCCTGAGTCGACCAGGGCTACGGCCACCCCTTGGCCGGTGCCGCCACGGGCATAAAGGGTTGAAGCGTGAATGACTGCCAGGCCCTTCTGGGCTCGATACTCCGGTGTTTCGAACCGGGTCGGATCGGTGGCGGGTTGAGCAGGGTTTGCGAGGCAGCCACTTAACAGCAATGGCAGTGCCAGCGCAGGGGCGAGTGAAAAGCCGGATAGTTGAAGCATGGTCGTTCCTTGATGGATATCCGCGCGCATCGGATGTCCTGCCGTGATGAAGTGTCGCGCAGAGTGGTTTATTCGAAGGTGAACCTTACCGGTGGAATTGGGCGCACGGGATGGGGGCAAAGTGCCCCGATTGTTTCGACCTATGGCGAAGGTTGACCCGATGGACGCTGTATCATCCCGTATCGTTTTTGCCCCAGACCTTTTCTCGACTCGCTGCGATCGCCGGCTAGGCTTTTGGCATCGCAGCAGTCAACGGAGTGACAGCTTATGCACAACACCCTGGAACAGGTTTTTGGTTATCCACAGTTTCGGCCCGGCCAGGAAGCGGCGGTCAGCGCGGTGTTGGCCGGGCGCTCGGCGGCGGCGATTTTTCCGACGGGCTCCGGCAAGTCTCTTTGCTACCAATTGCCAGCCTTGTTGCTGCCGCACCTGACGTTGGTGGTCTCGCCGTTGCTGGCGCTGATGCAGGATCAATTGGCCTTCCTGCAACGCCACGGCATCGCGGCGGGCAGTATCGATTCGGCCCAGAGCCGCGAGGATGCCAACGATGTGATGGCCCGGGCGAAGTCCGGCGAGCTGAAGATTTTAATGATTTCCGTGGAACGCCTGAAAAACGAACGTTTCCGTAATTTCCTGCAGCAGGTGCCGATCTCGCTGCTGGTGGTGGACGAGGCCCACTGTATTTCCGAGTGGGGCCACAACTTTCGCCCCGACTATCTCAAGCTTCCCGACTATCAGCGCCAGTTCAACATCCCTCAGGCGCTGCTGCTGACCGCCACTGCAACGCCCAAGGTGATCGCCGATATGGAAGCGAAATTCGCCATCGCCCCGGACGATGTGGTGACCACCGGCTTCTATCGATCCAATCTCAATCTGTTGGTGGAGCCGGTGCGCGGGCAGGACAAGCGCCGGCGTCTTGTCGAGTGGATGAGCCAACGTCCCGGCCAGCCGAGCATTGTCTACGTCACCCTGCAGAAAACGGCCGAGCACATCGCCGAACACCTGGGCCGCAACGGCATTCAGGCCGAGGCCTACCACGCCGGTCTGCCACACGAGCAACGGGAAGCGATACAAAAACGATTCATGGGCGGACAGTCCAATTGCATCGTCGCCACCATCGCCTTCGGCATGGGCATCGACAAGAGCGACATCCGCAACGTGGTGCATTTCGACCTGCCCAAATCCATCGAAAACTACAGCCAGGAAATCGGCCGCGCCGGGCGCGACGGACAGCCGTCCGACTGCCTGGTATTGGCCAACCGCGACAGCCTCAACGTGCTGGAAAATTTCGTCTACGGCGATACGCCGGAACTGGACGGCATCCGCTGCGTGCTGGATGAGTTGCAAGCCGCCACGCCCGAGGGTCAGTGGGAGTTTCTGCTGGGGCCGTTGGCGGATCAGAGCAACATTCGCCAGTTGCCGCTCAAGACCTTGCTGGTGCAGTTGGAGCTGCGCGCAATCATCGCACCGCGTTACGCCTATTACGCCGAATACCGCTTCAAGTATCTGCAGGAGCCCGAGTTCTTGCTGGCTCGTTTCGAGGGCGAGCGCAGGGATTTCGTCGCGGCGATCATCCAGACCTCCACTCGTGCGCGAAGCTGGGCTACGGTGAATTTCGATGCGCTGTACCAGCAGTATCAAGCCGAGCGCAATCGAGTGGTCAAGGCGCTGGATTATTTCCAGGAGAAGGGTTGGGTAGAGCTTGAAAGCAAGCAGATGACCGATGTCTACAGCCTGCTGCAAACGGATTTCGACAGCGAGGCCCTGAGCGCCGAGCTGCACGCTTGTTTCACCCAGCATGAACGCACGGAAATCGCGCGGATTCACGCCATGCTCGAGCTGTTCGCCACCGACCATTGCCTGGGTTATCGCCTGGCGGCGTACTTCGGTGACGAAAATGCGCCGCGGCAATGCGGGCATTGTTCGGTGTGTCACGGGCAGGTGGCTCGACTGCCGGCACCACCAGAGCTACCGGCGCTTGTGGATAAAAACTTCGAGGCGTTGTGCGGCAACTTTATCCACAGGCATGAGCAGTACACCGGCAGCGTGCCATCGGCCGAGCGTGTGACGCGGTTTTTGTGCGGGATCAGCGTACCGCTGTTTACCAAGCTCAAGGCGCGGTCTATTTCGGGTTTTGCGGTGCTGGAGGATTATCCATACGCCGATGTGCGGGAATGGGCCGAGATGCACCTCTGACCTGTTTTCGCCTTAAACTCGCAATCCAACTCCAGGAACCGACACCGATGTCCACCCCGATGCCCCAACGCACCGACTATCTCCACTTCCAACCCATCACCACCCGCTGGCATGACAACGATGCCTATGGCCACATCAACAACGTCACCTACTACAGCTTCTTCGACACGGCGGTGAATACCTATCTGATCGAAGTCGGCGGCCTGGATATCCATGACGGCGAAGTCGTGGGTTTTGTCGTGAGTTCGGCTTGCGATTACTTTGCCTCCATCGCCTTCCCTGACCGGATCGAGATCGGTTTGCGGGTGGGCAAGCTGGGCAACAGTTCGGTTCAGTATGAGCTGGCTGTGTTCAAGGCCGGGGAGGCGGAGGCGTGTGCGGCGGGGCGTTTTGTTCATGTGTTCGTGGATCGGACATCGAATCTTCCGGTGGCGATTCCTGCCGCGTTGCGCGGGTCGCTGGAGCAGTTGGTGGTTTGACGGGCAAAAAAAATCGCAGCCATCGGGCTGCGATTTTTTATCTGCCTGTCTGAAGCCATGCAGGCCTCAGTGACGGCGATACTTCTTGTGATGATGCTTGCGATGGCCGTAGTGATTACCACGATCATGGTGGTCGCCACGGTAGCGACGATCACCACGGCTGCGACGATCATCATCGTCGTCATCGCTCTTGTTGCCCATGTAGTTACCCAGCGCGCCACCGGCGCCGCCACCTGCTGCGGAGCCGATCAGGCTGCCGGTGGTGCCGCCCATGCTACGGCCGACCACGTTACCGCCTGCTGCGCCCAACGCACCGCCGATGGCGGCTTCGCCACGGCTGCGTTTGTCTGCGCCAACTGCGCTACCACCCGCGCCGCCCAGGGCCGCGCCAATGGTGGAACCTGTACTGCCGCCTAACGACTGACCGACGACCGAGCCCAAAACCCCGCCCAATGCGCCGCCCACACCTGCTTCGGTGGTGCCGCCGGCAGAAGCGAAGCCACTGACCAGGCCAAGGGACAACAAGAGAATCGAGGAGAACTTCATAGAGAAACCTCAAGGGGATGACGACGCGATCCTGAGGCTGTGTCATGGTTGTTACAATAGAAATCCGACGAGTAACACGACTTCAACACATTTCTATAAGTTACTGTTTTTTAGGCGGAACTTAACTGTTTTTCGCCGGTCTTTAGTTACTTCGGAATGGCCGTTTTTGTGAAAAAAGGCCTTTTTTGTGGGCGATGAATAAGTATTGGCTGCGAAAGGTTAGTTGAATGATCTACCGCTTTCGCGAGCAAGCTCGCTCCCACAATTAACCTATGTCGTACACGGAATTTGTGTTCGCCAAAATCAAATGTGGGAGCGAGCTTGCTCGCGAATAGGCCGGCTCAGGCGCCGCGTTAAGCTGACCTGGCCATGATGAGCCCAGTCTCACTCGCTGCTTCCAACCGGATCGCCACAAACTTCGACGTCGGCGTATGGCTGCCATCCCCGATGCTTTCCAGCGGTACCAGCGGATTGACCTCCGGATAGTAAGCCGCCGCTTGCCCGGCAGGGATATCAAACGCCAGCAGTGTGAAGCCTTTCACCCGGCGCTCGCGGCCATCATCCCAGATCGAAACAATGTCCGCCTTCTGCCCTGGCTTGAACCCCAGGCGGATGATGTCGGCCTCGTTCACGAACAAGACGTCCCGCTGACCTTTGACCCCGCGATAACGGTCATTGAGGCCATAAATGGTGGTGTTGTACTGATCGTGGGAACGCATTGACTGCATGATCAGGTCCGGCAACACCCCAGTGGCACGCGTGCGTTCGTGCACCAGATCCTTGGGCAGGACATTCGGGCGGAAATTCGCCCGCCCGGATGGCGTATTCCAGCGACGGGCAGCGGCGCTGTTGCCCAGGTAGAAACCGCCTGGAGTGCGGATCTTCTCGTTAAAATCGCGAAAGCCTGGAATGGTGTCGGCGATCAGGTCGCGGATACGGCTGTAATCGGCCACCAGCCAGTGCCAGTCCACCGGTTTGCTGCCCAGGGTCGCGGCAGCGATACCCGCGATGATCGCCGGCTCCGAGCGCATCTGGTTCGACAGCGGCTGCAACTGACCGTTTGAGGAGTGGACCATGCTGAACGAGTCTTCCACGGTCACCGCTTGCGGGCCTTCGGTCTGGATGTCGATGTCGGTGCGGCCCAGGCACGGCAGGATCAGCGCGTCTTTACCGTGAGCCAGATGGCTGCGATTGAGCTTGGTGCTGATCTGTACGGTCAGGTCGCAATTGGCCAGGGCTTGGAAGGTGCGGGTGCTGTCCGGTGTGGCTTGGGCGAAGTTGCCGCCCAGGCCGATAAACACTTTCGCACGGCCATCGGCCATGGCGTGGATCGCCTCGACCACGTTGTGGCCGTTTTCCCGCGGCACCTTGAACTGGAAGCGACGCTCCAGCGAGTCGAGGAACGCCACCGGCGGACATTCGTTGATGCCCATGGTCCGGTCGCCCTGCACGTTACTGTGGCCACGCACCGGGCACAGGCCAGCGCCCGGCCGGCCGATGTTGCCGCGCAGCAGCATCAGGTTGGCAATTTCCTGGATGGTCGCCACCGAATGGCGATGCTGGGTGATGCCCATGGCCCAGCACATGATCACGTTCTTGCCCTTGGCGTACATGCGAGCGGCTTGCTCGATCTCCACCAGCGTCAGGCCGGACTGCTCGACGATTTGCGCCCAGGAGGTGTCGTCGATGACACCGAGGTATTCCAGCACGTTGACGCTGTGCTCATTGAGAAAATCGTGGTCAAACACCGCAGGCTCGCCTGCCTTCTGTGCATCGCGCTCCCATTGCAGCAGGAATTTCGCCATGCCGCGCAGGATCGCCATGTCGCCGCCCAGCGCCGGGCGGAAGTAGGCGGTGTTGGTTGGCTTGTCGCCGTTGGTGAGCATTTCGATCGGGTGCTGCGGGTGCTGAAAACGCTCCAGTCCCCGCTCTTTCAATGGGTTGATGCAGACCACTTGAGCGCCGCGTTTCACTGCTTCGCGCAAAGGTTCGAGCATCCGCGGATGGTTGGTGCCCGGGTTCTGGCCCCATACAAAAATCGCATCGGCGTGTTCGAAGTCGTTGAAGGTCACGGTGCCTTTGCCGACGCCGACACTTTGCGCCAACGCCACACCGCTGGCCTCGTGGCACATGTTCGAGCAGTCGGGGAAATTGTTGGTGCCGTAGGCGCGCACGAACAGCTGATACAAGTACGCCGCTTCGTTGCTGGCTCGGCCCGAGGTGTAGAACTCGGCCTGATCCGGGCTCGACAGCCCTTGCAAGTGTTTACCGATCAGCGCGAACGCCGCTTCCCAGCTGATCGGCTTGTAGCGATCGGTCTCGGCGTCGTAGCTCATCGGCTCGGTCAGACGGCCCTGATATTCCAGCCAATAGTCGCTCTGTTCCAGCAACGAACTGACGCTGTGTTTCGCGAAGAACGCTCCATCGACACGCCGTTTGGTCGCTTCCCAGTTCACCGCTTTGGCGCCGTTCTCGCAGAACATCACCAGGCCCTTTTCCGGAGAATCCCCCCACGCGCAACCGGGGCAATCGAAGCCGCCGTTCTGGTTGGTCTTGAGCATTATGCGAAGGTTTTTCAGCGCGTTGTCGCTGGTCAACCAGGCCTGGGCCACGCTGATCAGTGCGCCCCAGCCACCGGCCGGGCCTTTGTAGGGCTTATAGCGGGGGACGGGTTTCTGGTCGGCTTGACGATGTTGACTCACGCGTGATTCTCCAATGCCGGGCTGTAGACCCGCGGCGCACTTTTTTGCGGCAGGTGGATGAGGTTGAGGTTATGGCGGCGGGCCCATTGCACGGCAAGGCCCGTGGGCGACGACAGGCTGACCAGGGTCTGGATACCTGCGCGCAATACTTTCTGGATCAATTCAAGGCTGCAACGGCTGGTGACAATCGCCAGGCCGCCGGCAGTCGGGATTTTCTGCCGAATCAGCCCGCCGATCAGCTTGTCGAGGGCGTTGTGCCGGCCGATGTCTTCACGGCCCAGCAGCAATTCGCCCTTGGCGTCCATGAACACCGCCGCATGCACCGCGCCGCTGTACTGGCCGAGGGGCTGGAACGCGCCGATGCGCTGGCGCAGACCGTCGAGCCATTCCACAGGCGGCAGTGGTGCGCCGGGCAAGACTCTGAGGTCGGGTAACGCCTGCTCGACCGCTTCCACACCGCAGAGCCCGCAACCGCTGGTGCCCGCCAGTTGCCGACGCTGCTGCTTGAGGTTCCAGAAGGCTCGATTGGCGATAGTTACTTGCGCGTACTGCGCCGAACCCGAGCCGCTGAGTTGCAAGTCGTAGATGTCGCAGACGTCTTCAATGATGCCGCTGCCGAGGCTGAAGCCGACGATGAAGTCCTCGAGATCCGACGGCGTCACCAGCATCACTGCCTGGCTGATGCCGTTATAGGCAATCGCCAGCGCGACTTCCTCGGCCAGCGCGGTGCTGTCCGATTCGACGCTTTGCGTTTCGGATTGGCGAAGGTTGCTGTAACTGTAAGTCTGGCTGGCAGCGGGCGCGGGCGTTTCGAGGGCAGGCGCCGCGCATACAGGGCGCTTGGCGTTCATGGCATCACCGACGGTTTGATCAGCTTTAAGCCTATGCGCGTCAACTTGTCGCGTCTAATCGCTATTACTGATCTACCGATAGATGCCGTCGATCAAGAGCCTATCGGCGATTTTTGAAAGATTGCGAAACAGGCCTCTGCCAATGCCGAGCGAGGCGCGCTGCGACGCATGATCAGCCCCAATTTGCCGAGGGTCTGCGCGTTTTCGATAGGTTGCAGGCGCAGATGATCAGTGAGATTTTCCAGGCCGCCATCCAGCGGCATCACGGCGCAGCACAGGCCCCCGTGCACCGCTTGTATCAGTTGATGCACGGCGTCGGTCTGCAACAAGGGCTGCGGGGTCAGGCCGCGGCTGTGGAAGTTATGGTCGATGGACTGGCGAAAATGCATGCCGCTGGTGAGCATGCCCAGTGGCAATTCGATCAACGATTCCCAGCTCAGCGCGGCCTCGCCGAAATTGTAGAAGCGTTGATCGTAGAGCAGGCCCATGCGGGTTTCGCTGAACGCCAGTGAATCGAAGCGCTCACCGTCCAGGCGTTCCAGGTATGAGACGCCGATGTCCAGGCGATTGTTCGCCAGTTGCTCGAGGATCTGTTCGGAACTCAGGGACGAAAGTTCGAAGCGCAGGTTCGGGTGATCGGCGTGTAGCCGTTGCATCAGCGGCAGCGGATCGAAGCTTGACAGCGGCACGACGCCCAGGCGCAGGGTACCGACCAGGTTGCCGCGACAGGCGGCGGCTTCGGCCTGCAAACCATCGCAGGCGGCCAGTACGGTGCGTGCCCAGGCCAGCACTCGCTCGCCCGGTGCGGTGAAGCCTTCGAAGCGCTGGCCACGATTGACCAAGGGCAACTCGAGTTCTTCTTCGAGGCTGCGCAGGCGCATGGACAGGGTCGGCTGGGTGATGTGGCAGCGGGCGGCGGCCTGGCCGAAATGTCGGGTTTCGTCGAGGGCGATGAGGAATTTCAGCTGCTTGATGTCCATCTTCGCTCCAGGGCGCGGTGAAGCCCCCGATTCTAGCAAGCGGCGTCATTGGTCGGGTGGCAATCGCGGTCTGCCGGCGTGGTCTAATCTTTTGCCTCTGGACCCCACTCCCAAGGAGAGAACACGATGAGCCTTTTCAGCTTTTTGAAAGATGCCGGTGAAAAAATCCTCGATGCGCTGACGCCGGACAAGGCCGAGGCCAACAGCGAGAAACTGACCCAGCATGTGAAGGATGCACTGACGGGAATCGACACGTCTAAAATTCAGGTGAAAGTCGACGGCGATAAAATCATTGCCACCGGCGAAGCCGCCAGTCAGGAAGAGAAGGAAAAAATCCTTCTGGCACTGGGTAATGTGGCCGGTATCAGCGGTGTGGATGACCAGATCACGGTGACTGGACCTGTGGCCACGCCGGCGAAGTTTGTCACGGTCGAGAAAGGCGACACGCTCAGTGCCATTTCCAAGCGTGTGTATGGCGATCCGAACAAATATCAAAAGATCTTCGAGGCCAACAAGCCGATGCTCAAGGATCCGAACAAAATTTATCCAGGGCAGTCGTTGCGGATTCCCGATTAACCTTCAGACCGAGTCGCCTGCATCGCGGGCAAGCCACGCTCCCACAGGATCTGTGTCGTTCGCATCCTTCGTGAACGACACAATACCTGTGGGAGCGTGGCTTGCCCGCGATGCAGGCGACCCGGTCTAAAGCCCTGCAATGAGCTCCCGATAATCCCCAACCGCCGCAAACTCCCCCGTGTCCTTCGGCCCCTTGCGGCTGTCCGGCTCACTCACCGCCAACAGATGCGCCACACCAAAATTGCGCGCACTGCGCAGGATCGGCAAGGTGTCGTCGATAAACAGGCTGCGCGCCGGATCAAAACCGATGTCCGCCTGCAAGGCATCCCAGAACTGCGGGTTTTCCTTGGCGAAGCCGTAATCGTGAGAGCTGATCAACCGCTCGAAATACGGCGCCAGTTCGATTCTTTCCAGCTTCAGTGACAGTGAATCGCGGTGGGCATTAGTGATCAGCACCACGCGTTTGCCGGCCTGTTTGATCGCCGCCAGGAACGTGTCCGCATCCGGGCGCAGGGCGATCAGGTGAGCGGTTTCCAGTTTCAGCTCGCGCACCGACAGCTTCAGCTCGGCGCTCCAGAAGTCCAGGCAGTACCACTGCAACTGGCCGGCATGGCGTTCGAACAGTGGCTGCAATTCCATCTCGGCCATGGCCCTGCTTACCCCGTGCAACTCGGCGTAACGCTGGGGCAGGTGCTCCAGCCAGAAATGGTTGTCGAAGTGCAGGTCCAGCAGCGTACCGTCCATGTCCAGCAGAACGGTGTCGATGTCGTGCCAGGGCAGCAGGGACATAAAAAACTTCTCCAGCGGTAAAAAAGATATCCGGGGTAAACAATCAGGATAGGCCGGGTATAGTAACCCGCTATCACCCAGGAGCCGCTCATGCGCCAGAAACCCACCATCCTCGCCCGCGAGATTGTCGCCACTAGCCGTTTATTCTGCGTCGAAGAGTTGCAGTTGCGCTTTTCCAACGGCGTGGAGCGCACTTATGAACGACTGGTCGGCAAGGGCGCCGGGTATGGCGCGGTGATGATCGTGGCGATGCTGGATGCGGACCACGCGGTACTGGTCGAAGAGTATTGCGGTGGCACCGATGAATACGAATTGTCCCTGCCCAAGGGTTTGATCGAGCCGGGCGAGGACGTGCTGGCGGCGGCCGAGCGTGAGCTCAAGGAAGAGGCCGGGTATGGCGCGCGGCAACTGGAGCATTTGACCGAGTTGTCGTTGTCACCCGGTTACATGAGCCAGAAGATTCAGGTGGTTTTGGCCACCGATCTGTATGAAGAACGTCTTGAAGGCGACGAGCCTGAGCCAATGGGCGTGGACAAGATCAACCTGCGTGAATTGTCGGCGTTGGCGCAGAATCCGCGGTTCACCGAGGGTCGTGCCCTGGCGTCGCTGTATCTGGCCCGTGATCTGCTGACTCAGCGCGGGGTATTCCTGCCATGAACTTCCCTCATCCGTTGATGGCGCCGGTGGTCGAGCTGGCATTGAAGGCGGGTGAATCGATCCTGCCGTTTTGGCGCATAGGTACAGCCGTGACCGCCAAGGCCGACGACTCTCCGGTCACTGCCGCAGACTTGGCCGCCCACCATGTGATTCTGGCCGGGCTGACCGCGCTGGACCCGACGATTCCGGTGTTGTCTGAAGAAGACGCCAACATCCCGCAGAGCGAACGCGCCGGTTGGCAGCGCTGGTGGCTGGTGGACCCGCTGGACGGGACCAAGGAATTCATCGCCGGCAGCGAGGAATTTACCGTCAACATCGCGTTGATCGAGCAGGGGCGAGTGGTATTTGGCGTGGTGTCGATGCCGACCAACGGCCGCTTTTATGTCGGTGGCACGGGGCTGGGTGCCTGGCGTGGCGACAAGGGTAGCGAACCGTCGCCGATTCAGGTGCGTGACGTTCCAGCTATGGGCGAAGCATTCACGGTCGTGGCCAGTCGTCGGCATTCGAGTCCGGAGCAGGAGCGTTTGCTGGCCGGGTTGAGCGATAGTCTGGGTGAGCTGCAATTGGCCAATATCGGCAGTTCGCTGAAGTTTTGTTTGTTGGCGGAAGGCGCCGCGGATTGTTATCCGCGCCTGGCGCCGACTTCGCAGTGGGATACGGCAGCGGCACAAGGGGTACTGGAAGGGGCGGGTGGCGAAGTGCTGGATTTGAGCGGCCGGCCGTTCTGCTATCCGGCGCGGGAGTCTTTGCTGAATGAGTTTTTCCTGGCGCTGCCGGCGAAGGCTGCGTGGCGGGAAAAACTGCTGGCGCTGGCTCGTAGCTAAGATCGTTCCCACGCAGAGCGTGGGAACAATCAATATTTACCGGTGCAGCACGTACTGCCCGGTAAACGTCACCGCTTCCTCCTCACTCCCCGCATTCACAATCCTTGAATGCAACGTCAACCTCGCCCGGCCATAGCGTTCATACATCGCCAGAAACTTCTTCCAGACCGCCGCACTCGGCGCCTGGCAAATCGCCGTGGCATCGCTGGTCACCGGCAGCGGATAACTGATGTGCCCTTCCTGGATCACGATATGCCCGTCTTCGATGCCGGCTTCACGCAGGCGTAAATGCAGCCAGCCCCAACCAGCCAGCACCGCGCCGCAATACAGGCTGCCGCCAAACATGGTGCTCTTGTGGTTGACGTTGGCTTCCAGCGGCAGGTGCAGGCGCAGTTGCTGGTCGTGCCAGTCGAGTACTTTGAGACCCATGTCCCGCGTCAGGGGAATGTCGTGGTGAAGGATCGATTCCAGGTGACGGCTGTCGCGGTTCATTAACGGGCCTCAGGCATGAAGATGATGATTTGACGGTAGCTCAATCGAGTTCGTCGGTAGTGGTATGGGCACCGCTGTCGGCGAAGTTCAACCCGTGCTTGCGCAGTTTGTCGTGCAGGGTTTTGCGTGGAATGCCGAGGGCTTCGGCGAGGCTGCGCACGGAACTGTGAGAGCGCGTCAGTTCGGCGGCAATCAGGCTCTTTTCGAAGTTTTCCACTTGTTCGCTGAGACCGCCACCGACCACGTCTACTGTCCTGCCGGTAGCGCCGTCCGGCACGCTGTTGTCCAGGGCCAGTTCCAGGCCCAAGGCGAAGCGTTCGGCGGCGTTCTGCAGTTCACGCACGTTGCCAGGCCAGGTGTGGCGCAGCAGCAGGGCGCGTTGCCCCGGTTGCAGTTCATGGGGTGGCAAACCATGGCGGGCGCTGGCTTCATCGGCGAAATGCTGGAACAGCATCAGCGCATCTTCACCGCGCTCACGCAGAGGCGGAATTCGCAACGGCGCGACGTTCAGGCGGTAATACAAGTCGGCACGGAAGCGCCCCTGATCGGCGGACTGGCGCAGGTCTTCCTTGGTCGCGGCGATGATGCGGATGTCTAGCGGGATCAGCTGATTGCCACCCAGGCGCTCGACCACGCGCTCCTGCAGCAAGCGCAGCAATTTCACCTGCACGTCCAGGCTCATGCTTTCGATTTCATCGAGGAACAGCGTGCCGCCGTTGGCGAATTCGAACTTGCCGATGCGGCGCTTCTGCGCGCCGGTAAAGGCGCCAGGCTCGTGGCCGAACAGCTCGCTTTCAACCACCGACTCGGCCAGGGCTCCGGCGTTGATTGCCACGAACGGACCGTTACGCCGACTCGACAGGTCATGCAGCGCCCTGGCCACCACTTCTTTACCGGCACCGGTTTCGCCGAGGATGAGCACGTCGGCCTTGGTCGCCGCCAAAGCCCCGATCTGTTCGCGCAGGCGCAGCATCGGCGCCGATTGCCCGACCAGTCGGGTGCTCAGCTCATTACGATCGCTCAGGGCCAGACGCAGGCTACGGTTGTCCAGCACCAATCGGCGCAAGGCCAGCGCGCGACGTACGCTGTCGAGCAGCGCGTCACTGGCGAAGGGTTTTTCCAGAAAATCATAGGCCCCGGCGCGCATGGCTTGCACCGCCAGCGGCACATCGCCATGACCGGTGATCAGCAGCACCGGCAGCTCCGGGTCCTGGACGTGAAGTTCGGTCAGCAGTTCGATACCGTCCATGCCGGGCATACGGATGTCACTGACTACCACGCCAGGCCAGTCGCGCTCCAGTTGCCCGGCCAGCCCCTTGGCTTCGGCGAGCGGCAGGATTTTCAGCCCGGCCAGATCCAGGGTCTGGCTCAGGGCCTGACGCAGGTGGGGATCGTCGTCGATCAACACGACCTGAATGCGGTTATCGATGGTCATGCACTTCGGTCCTCGGACGGTTGCAGGCTCACGCCCGGTGCGCCTGGGCGCAACTTCAGGGTAATCAGGGCGCCGCCTTCCTTGTGGTTGGAGAACGACAGTTCACCACCAAAGGCGCGCATCAGGGTTTCGCAGATCGCCAGTCCCAAGCCAAGCCCCTGGGTGCGAGTCTTGGTGGTATAGAAGGGCTCACTGGCGCGACCCAGTGCCTCCAGGCAGAAGCCGGGGCCATTGTCGCGAATGTACAGCGTGACGCCGTCATCGGTGGATTGGGCACTCAACCAGAGTTTACGCGGCGGGCCTTTTTCCGTCAGGGCATCGAGGGCATTCGCCAATAGATTGCCCAGCACCTGGCGCAGACGGGTTTCCCCGGCCTCGACCCATAGGGTGGCGGCCGGCAGATCGCGGATCAGTTCGACTTCCATGCTGCGTCGACGCTTGGCCAGCAGTGCCAGGGCATCGTCCAGCGCCGGTTGCAGGGCGACACTTTCCGGGGCGTGGCGATCACGGCGGGCGAAGGCGCGCAGGTGAGCAATGATCGAGGCCATGCGCCCGGTCAGTTCGCTGATCAACTTGAGGTTGCCGCGGGCATCGTCGGTGCGCTGGTGGTCCAACAGTACTTCGGCGTTCTCCGCATAACTGCGGATCGCGGCGAGCGGTTGATTGAGTTCGTGGCTGATGCTCGCCGACATCGTGCCCAGCGCCGACAACTTACCGGCCTGCACCAGATCGTCCTGGGCGCGAACCAGTTCCTGTTGGGCCTGTTCGCGCTCGAGCACTTCCTCTTTCAATCGTCGGTTGAGGCCTTCCAGGTCGCTGGTCCGCTCGGCGACCCGACCTTCCAGTTCGCGCCGGGCCTTGGCTTCGAAAGCGATCCGCTCCAGGTAATGGCGCCGGCGCTGCATCATCAGGCCGAGCAACAGCATCAACACCAACAGTGTCGCGCCACCGATGGCGACCACGGTGCGCACCGGGCGATCGATCAGGGTTCGGGGGGCGAGGATGCTGACGTTCCAACCGGTTTCTTCGATCTGTTGGGTCTGGGTCAGCCAGGCGTCGGGGTTGAGATTCAACGGTTTTGGATCGCGGGTCGGGTAGGGTTGAATCGCAATGATGGCCTTGCGCTCTTCTTCACTCAATGGACGGGTCGAGCGGAATCGCCACTCAGGCCGTGAAGTGAGAATGACCACACCGTTATGGTCCGTCAGCAGCAGTTGTTCCGGGGTTTTGCCCCAGAGGCTTTCGGTATGGTCCAGGTCAACCTTGATCACCAGCACGCCGCGAATGTTCTCGCGATCGCGCACTGCCGCGGCGAAGAAATAACCGCGTTTGGCCGACGTGGTGCCCAACCCGAAAAAGCGTCCGAGCCGTCCAGCCATCGCTTCGCTGAAATAGGGCCGGAAGGAAAAATTACGTCCAACAAAACTGTCGTGTTTATCCCAATTGGACGCGGCCAGGGTCTTGCCCGTGGTGTCCATCAGGTACATGACTTCGGCACCGGTCTGGGCGCTGATGTTTTTCAATAAACGGTTGGCGTTGCCCTGGGTGACGCTATCGTCCGGTGCGCCGAGGACGGCTCGCAGGGCCGGCAGCTCACCGAGGATCTGCGGCAGTACTTCATAGCGGTGCAGGGTGCCCAGCAGGTTGGCGACGTAGAGATCGAGGGTCTGACGGTTCTGTCCGGCCAGTTCGCTGCGGTAATAGCGCTCGGCCAGATGCTCCAGCGGCCAAAGCAATGGCGCCAGGCATAACGCGAGCAGCGCCAGGCTGCGCCAGCGGGGTCTGCGAGGAAGGGTCGGAGTCATGAGCATCAAGCGCCTGTGGGTACATGGCGCATTATGCCTAGGCTTGCGGACGCAGTCTGCGTGCCGTGGGGGGGTTGCGTATCGTCCCCGGCAGTGGCGATATAAGCGCCTAATAAAATTTCAGGGGTCGTTGTATGCCGCTCGCCACGTTGATTCATCGCGCCAGTCTGCCCGGTCCGCAAGTGTCTATGGCGCAAGCGCTGCAGCTGCTCGAAGGGCATTATGGGCTGAGCGGCAGGTTGCAGGCCCTCGGCAGCCAGCAGGACCTCAACTATCGCGTTAACAGTGACCAAGGGCAATTCGTCCTGAAAATTTGCCATGGCGATTATTCAGCGCTGGAGCTGCAAGCCCAGCATGCAGGACTCAGGCATTTGGCGGAACATCCCGAGGTGCAGGTGCCACGGGTGATCCCTGCGAAAAATGGTGCAGACCTGCTTACCCTGGAAGTCGGCGGCCAATCGGTGCATGTGCGCCTGCTCGAATACATCGAAGGCCGGTCACTCACGCACCTCGATCACCTGCCCGGTTCAGTGGTGGCCGGGTTCGGTCGACTGTGTGGTGAAATGGATCTGGCACTGGCCGGTTTCGATCATCCGGGTCTCGAACGCACGTTGCAGTGGGATGCCCGCCATGCCAATGCGTTAATCGCCCATTTGCTGCCAATCATCAAGGACGATCAGCAACGCGCGCTGATCGCCGGTGTTGCCGAACGTGCCGAACGCCATTTACAGCCGCTTGTGGATAAGTTGCCGCTGCAGGCCATCCACATGGACATCACCGACGACAACGTGGTCTGGCAGCGCGATCCGCAACGCCAATGGCAATTGCAGGGTGTAATCGATTTCGGCGACCTGGTTCGCACCTGGCGCATCACCGATCTGTCGGTGACGTGCGCGGCGTTGTTGCATCACGCCGGGGGTGATCCTTTCTACATCTTGCCAGCGGTCCAGGCATATCACGTGGTCAATCCGTTGCAGCCTGCAGAACTGCTGGCGCTCTGGCCGCTGATTGTCGCGCGGGCGGCGGTGCTGGTGCTCAGCGGCGAGCAGCAGGTCAGTATCGATCCGGGTAACGAATACAGTCGCGACAACCTGACCCATGAGTGGGAAATTTTCCGCGTTGCCACGTCGGTGCCGTTGGAATTGATGGAGGCGGCGATTCTTGCCGCGGTCGGTCAGAGCCTGCCGGGTATCGACAGCGAAGGTTTTGCCCCGCTGTTGCCGGGGCTGGTGGGACGTGAGTTTGCCTTGATCGATTTGGGCGTGCTCAGCCCGCATTTCGAAGCGGGTAACTGGGAGCAGGCAGGAATCGACCAGCGCCTGTTGGCCGAAGCGGCTGCGACTCACGGTCTGGCGGCCAGCCGTTATGGGCAATACCGGCTGTCTCGTACCCGGCCGGACAGTGCCATTGAACCGGACACTTTCCCGCTGCACGTCGAGTTGCAAGTGCCCCATGGCACGGCTGTGGAATCGCCGTTTGCCGGTGTGGTTCATCAACCGGCGCCCAACGTATTGCAACTGGACGGCCCGCAATCGAGCGTGCGGTTGTGGGGCGTGACGCCGTCGCTGCACATCGGTGCGGCGCTGGTCAAAGGCCAGGTGCTGGGTTCGGTCAGCGGGCCATTGGTGGTGCAGTTGTGCCGAGGCACATCGTTCGATGCTCCGCTGTTTTGCACGCCCTCTCGCGCCGCTGCCTGGCAAGCATTGTGCCCGTCGCCGGCGGCGTTGCTGGGGCTGGCCTGCGATGCACAAGAGGAGCTCGATTCGGCGACATTGCTGGCGCGCCGCGACGCCAGTTTCGCCCGCACGCAAAAACACTATTACGTCGACCCGCCGCGCATCGAACGCGGCTGGCGCAATCACCTGATCGACATGCAGGGCCGGTCTTACCTCGACATGCTCAACAACGTCGCGGTGCTGGGTCATGGTCACCCGCGCATGGCCGCGGTCGCCAGCCGTCAGTGGTCGCTGCTCAACACCAACTCGCGGTTCAACTACGCGGCGATTGCCGAGTTCTCCGAGCGCTTGCTGAAGTTGTCCCCGGACTCCATGGACCGCGTATTCCTGGTCAACAGCGGCAGCGAGGCCAATGACCTGGCGATTCGCCTGGCGTGGGCCTACAGCGGCGGTCGCGATATGCTCAGCGTGCTGGAGGCCTATCACGGCTGGACAGTGGGAGCGGACGCGGTCTCGACCTCGATCGCCGACAACCCCAAGGCGTTGAGCAGCCGCCCGGACTGGGTACATCCGGTGACCGCGCCGAACACCTATCGCGGCGAATTCCGCGGCGCCGGCAGCGCACCGGACTACGTGCGCAGCGTCGAACACAACCTGGCAAAAATTGCCGGGCAGCAACGTCAGCTCGCCGGTTTCATCTGCGAACCGGTGTACGGCAACGCCGGCGGTATCTCGCTGCCGCCGGGCTACTTGAAACAGGTCTACGCGCTGGTTCGCGCCCAGGGCGGCGTGTGCATCGCCGATGAAGTGCAGGTCGGTTACGGGCGCATGGGCAAATTCTTCTGGGGCTTTGAAGAGCAGGGCGTGGTGCCGGACATCATCACCATGGCCAAGGGTATGGGTAACGGCCAGCCGCTGGGCGCAGTCATCACCCGCAGAGAAATCGCCGAAGCACTGGAGGCCGAGGGGTATTTCTTCTCATCGGCCGGGGGCAGTCCGGTCAGTTGCCAGATCGGCATGGCGGTGCTGGATGTGATGGAAGAAGAAAAACTCTGGGAAAACGCGCAGGTCGTGGGCGGGTATTTCAAGGAGCGACTCGAGGCGCTGATCGATATTCATCCGCTGGTGGGTGCCGTACATGGTTCCGGTTTCTATCTGGGCGTCGAGTTGATTCGTAACCGCGAAACCCTGGAACCAGCGACCGAAGAAACCACGGCACTGTGTGATCGTCTCCGGGAGTTGGGTATTTTCATGCAGCCGACGGGTGATTACCTGAACATCCTCAAGATCAAACCGCCGATGGTCACCTCGCGCCGGAGTGTGGATTTCTTTGTCGATATGTTGGCGAAGGTGCTGGCTGAAGGCCTCTAAGCCGCACCACTGATCCCGTGTAGGAGCTGCCGAAGACTGCGATCTTTTGATCTTGCTGTTAAAAGCGAAGATCAAAAAATCGCAGCCTCCGGCAGCTCCTACATTGGTAGGTGTAATTTCGATTATTATCGGTTTATTGTGCGAAAAATAAGACGGATGGAAGGATGGCTGCTTTTAAAGTCGATATTTATCGGCTATAAAGTCATCGCTGCCCACGGCGTGCCTCACCACACCCGGTGCTTCCCATTTCTGTCATCGGTCGATGCCACACTCGACCCTCAAGCACTTGCTCAGGAGCCGATTCATGAGCCGTATCGTTACCGTCGCCGCTACCCAGATGGCTTGTTCCTGGGACCTTGAAGCCAACATCGAGACCGCTGAGAAGCTGGTCCGTGAGGCCGCTGCCAAAGGCGCGCAGATCATTTTGATCCAGGAGCTGTTCGAGGCTCCCTACTTCTGCCAGAAGCCGAACCCGGATTACCTGCAGCTGGCGACGACCGTTGAAGACAACGTCGCGATCAAGCATTTCCAGAAAGTCGCCAAGGAACTGCAGGTGGTGCTGCCGATCAGCTTCTACGAACTGGCCGGCCGCGCGCGGTTCAACAGCATCGCGATCATCGATGCCGACGGCAGCAACCTCGGGATTTATCGTAAAAGCCACATCCCGGACGGCCCTGGCTATCACGAAAAGTATTACTTCAACCCGGGTGATACCGGCTTCAAAGTCTGGAACACCCGTTACGCGAAAATCGGTGTTGGCATCTGCTGGGACCAGTGGTTCCCTGAGTGCGCGCGCAGCATGGCGCTGCAAGGCGCAGAAATCCTGTTCTATCCGACCGCCATCGGCAGCGAGCCACATGACAAGACCATTTCGTCCCGTGACCACTGGCAGCGTGTGCAACAAGGTCATGCCGGCGCCAATTTGATGCCGCTGATCGCCAGCAACCGCATCGGCAACGAAGAGCAGGACGGCTACGACATCACTTTTTACGGCTCGTCGTTCATCGCCAATCAGTTCGGCGAGAAGGTTCAGGAACTCGACAAGACCGAAGAAGGCGTGCTGGTCCAGAGTTTCGACCTTGATGAGCTGGAGCACATCCGCAGCGCGTGGGGTTCGTTCCGTGATCGTCGCCCGAACCTGTATGGCACACTGAAGACCCTCGACGGTTCCCTGGAGTCCTGATCGCTATGACCACTTTGAACAGCACCCCTCGCGCTGACGGTTTTTACATGCCGGCCGAATGGGCGCCACAAACCCAGACCTGGATGATCTGGCCCGAGCGCCCGGACAACTGGCGCCTGGGTGGCAAACCGGCGCAAGCCGCGCACGTGGCGGTTGCAAGAGCCATCGCCCGTTTCGAACCGGTGACCGTGGCGGTATCCGCCGGTCAATACGAAAACGCTCGCACCCGTCTCGACGTGCCGAATATTCGTGTAGTCGAAATGTCCAGTGATGACGCCTGGGTCCGCGACACGGGCCCGACGTTCGTGATCAATAACAGTGGCGAAGTCCGTGGTGTGAATTGGGACTTCAATGCGTGGGGCGGTTTTGACGGTGGTCTGTATTCGCCATGGAATCGTGATTCGCAGGTCGGCGGCAAGATCCTCGAGATCGAACGTAGCCAGCGCTACCGCACCGAAGGCTTCGTGCTCGAAGGCGGCTCGATACACGTCGATGGCGAAGGCACGCTGATCACCACTGAAGAATGCCTGCTTAACCGCAATCGCAATCCGCACCTGAACCGGGCAGAAATAGAAGCGGTGCTCAGCGCGAATCTGGCTGTGGATAAAATCATCTGGCTACCGGACGGATTGTTCAACGACGAAACCGATGGTCATGTGGATAACTTCTGTTGCTACGTGCGTCCGGGTGAAGTGCTGTTGGCCTGGACCGACGACCCGCAAGACCCGAACTACCCGCGCTGCCAGGCCGCAATGAAAGTGCTGCAAGGCAGCACCGACGCCAAGGGTCGCCCCTTCACGGTGCACAAGATGCCGATTCCGGGGCCGCTGTATGCGACCGAAGAAGAGTGCGCAGGTGTCGACCCGGTGGACGGCACTCAGGAACGTAATCCGACGGTTCGTCTGGCCGGTTCCTACGTGAACTTCCTGATCGTCAACGGCGGCATCATCGCGCCAAGCTTCGACGACCCACTGGACGGTCCGGCAAAAGAGATTTTGCAGGCGCTGTTCCCGCAGCACGAAGTGGTGATGGTACCGGGTCGTGAACTGTTACTGGGTGGCGGTAATATCCACTGCCTTACCCAACAACAGCCTGCGCCACACCAGGAGTGAGTGCGGTTGTAACAGGTTGAGTTGCATGCAAAATTGATCAGGCAAAGCCATCTCCCCAGCGCCTTGCAAACAGCCCGCAGCCCATCAGGACTGCGGGCTTTTTTGTCTCCGTCCGTCGACGATTCCGACACCTTGGCACAGCTCTTGTATCTGTCTTGGGTGTGAAAACAGGGAGGGGGGAACTTCGATGTTCTGTCATAAACCTTGGATAAGTTAGCCGCTCACGAACCAGGAGAGAGCGCGGGAATGAACGCCGAAATAAACGTAGTGAGCGAGCAGGCGTCGCATCCCCTGGCAGTAGACAGCGAATCGCTCCAGATCCTGGCGCACTGGTTGAAGTCCAATGGAACGCGTCCGATCAGCGACACTGATCCGCGCCGGACGATGATCGAGCGCTACCCCGCTGGTTTGTTCAGCGAAGCGGAGCTGGAAGCGTTGTGGGATGTAATGGAAGGATAAAAAGAAAAACAACGGATGGATAAAAGCGCTGCCGGGATGGCGGCGCTTTTTTTATGGACGAGAAATTATTCGGGTGTGCCCTTTATCTGTAACCGACGCTGGCCAAATGTGGGAGCGGGCTTACTCGCGAAAGCGGTATGACAGTCATCGAAGATATTGCATGTGCCGCCCCCTTCGCGAGCAAGCCCGCTCCCACACGGGGTCGGCGCGAACACAATATTTGTGGTCCGCACCGGATAGGCGATGTTTTAGAAGCTGTAAGTACCAGTCACGACCAGGCTACGCGGTGCACCCGGTTGAATCTGCGCCGCACTGGTGGCCGACGAGTAATACGTCTTGTCGCTGATGTTGTTCAGCGCCGCGCGCAAATCCCAGTCCTTCTGCCGGAACCCGGCCAGTGCGTCCCAGCGGCCATACCCCGGCAGGACAGTGGTGTTGAGGTTGTCGGCATAACGCTCACCCACCAGAGTCAAACCAGTCTCGGCGTACCAGCCCATTTCCGGTTTCCAGGTCAGGAACAGGCTGCCATTGCGCTTGGCCACGTTGCTGATGCGTTTACCTTCAAAGCCGTTGTTGTCCTTCTCGACCGTCGCATCCTGCAGGCCCACGCCACCGCGCACATACCAGTTGCCGGCAATCCTGCCGGTGCCGGTCAGCTCGATCCCGCGGGAACGTTGCAGGCCGGAGAGCAAGGTAATGGTCGGGTCGTTTGGATCGCTGGTGCGGCGGTTGTAGAGTTCCAGTTCGTAAATCGCCAGCGTAGTGCTCAGGCGATCGTCGAGCCAGTCGCTCTTCACCCCGATTTCTTTCTGCTTGGTCAGCTCGGGACTCAGGTCGTTGCTGTTGCCGGCCGCGCCCGGGGTGATGCCGATCAAACCGCCGCCGACCGGGGAAAAGGTCTTGGTCCAGGAGGCGTAGAAGGAATGATTCTGCAGTGGCGTCCAGACAAGTCCTACACGCGGGCTGGTGCTGTGGCTGTCACGGTCTTCGGAAATACCTCGCAGCTTGTTGGTCGACTCGATGTCGAAGGTGTCATACCGCAGGCCGGCCAAGAGTTGCCATTGATCGTTCAGGCGCAGTTGATCCTGCACGTACACCGCACGGCTTTCGACTTCCGTGTGGTTGTCGCTGGATACCTGCATGCGCCCGGTGTGGCGCAGGTCGCGATTCGGGTTGTTCAGATCCAGCGACGGCACCGGCTGGCTGCCAGGCCCGGTAGTGGCGGCGGTGTACAGCGTCGGGTCACGGCGCTGACTGCCGATCTCGATGCCAGTCAACAGGCGATGTTCCAGGGCGAAGGTATCGAAACCGCCTTCAAGTTCAACGTTGTTGTAGACGTTGCGGGTAGTCAGATCCTGTTGCCAATGCTGTCGCGTGACGCGGTTGGTCGCCGGGGTGTAGCCGGTCAGGTAGGTGTTGTCGAAATCGCTGTCGAGCTTGAACACGCCCAGGGTGTGGCGCAGCTGCCAGTTGTCGCTGAGTTCATAGCTGAGTTTCGAACGCAGGGATTGCGACTTGTCGTCGATGAAATCGTGCTCGTTGCCGTAGGTCGTATCCCGATCTACGTCCGCCGGGCGTCCGTTGACACCGGGGATACCGCGATCCGGCGTCCGGTTGTAGCGGCTGTATTCGTACTGCACCAACCAGTTGAGATCGGGTGTCAGTTGCCAGCTCATCGATGGCGCGAACAGCTGGCGGTTGCCACTGACGCCATCGCGGAAGCTGTTCTGGTCCATGTTGCCCATGTTCAAACGCAGGCTGATGTTCTCGCCGGGATCGGTGCTGAGGTCCGCATATAGACTGCGCAGATCGTCGCTGCCGCCTTGGGCTTCGAGGGTCGAACGGCGGCCGAATTCCGGCAGTTTGCTCACTCGGTTGACGATCCCACCCTGGCTGCCACGGCCATACAGTACGGCGGCCGGGCCTTTGAGGACTTCAATGCGTTCGATGTTATGCAAGTCGCGCACGTACTGGCTGTCGTCACGAATGCCATCGAGGTAGAAGTCGTTGCTGGCGTCGAAGCCGCGGATGCGCAGGCTGTCGAAACGAGTGTCAGCGCCGCTGCTGACGTTGGGAATGCCACTCAATGCGGTGCCGAGATCGTTGGTGCCGTAGTCCACGACGTTCGCGGTTTTAATCGAGTCGATGGCTTGTGGCACGTAACGTACCGGCGTAGTGGTGCGGGTGGCGGTACTGGTTTCTTTCACCCGTGGATCATCGGCTTCCGCTTCGGCGCTGATGGAGGTTGCAGGCAGTGTTGTTGGAGCAGCGTAGGAAAAACCGGCAGACAGCAAAGCAGAGAGCCCAAGACTGAAGGGCGCAAGACGAAAGGGGGCAGGCATTAAGGACGCATCCGTAGGATTTTTTTGGGTTGTAGCGTGCAGAGGTGCGAATGATAATGCTTGCTATTTACTTTCGTTAATTATTCTTGAAAAGTTCCGCTCCTTGATTGTTTCAGTTTGTGTCAGGGTCCCTGCAACGCTTGGTTTCGGTAAATCTCCGGCGTCCTTGAGCGACTGGCAGTTACCGAACCAATATTTCTTAGACGATTTCCGCCTATTCACAGACGATTCATGAAATTGACACACAGTTAGCGGCGCGGCTACGATTCCGCCCAACGCCTGTGGCTAACCGCCATGACTCATAAAAAAATAAAAAGGCCCGCCACGATTTCCTCGTGGGCGGGCCTTTTTGTTTTGGGGTGAAAAAAGAGCGCGATAGCGCCGTTTCAGCCGTTCGACACAGCGCGTATCAACCCGTAATAAGGAAAAGAACAAAATGTTGAACAAGCGAATCAGCCTGATCGCTCTGGGGATGTTGAGCGCTACACAGGCCATGGCTAACGACCAGGCCGAATCCAAGGGTTTTGTTGAAGACAGCAGCCTCAAAGTGCTGCTGCGCAATGCCTACATCAATCGCGACTACAAAGACGGCAACCCGGACAAGGCCGAGTGGGGCCAAGCGGCCATCGGAACCTTCTCGTCCGGTTTCACCCAAGGCACCGTCGGTGTGGGTGTGGATGCTTTTGGTCTGTACGCATTGCGTCTGGATGGCGGCAAAGGTCGCACCGGCGCACAAGGGATCGACTTCTTTAAAAAAGGCGATAGCGGCAGCGCGGCTGACGACCTGTCCAAGGGCGGCGCCGCGGTCAAATTTCGTCTCTCCAGCACGACGCTGACCTACGGCGACCAGATGCCGGTCTTGCCGGTGTTGAGCTACGACAACGGCCGCCTGCTGCCTGAAAGCTTCACCGGCACCCTGATCACCTCCAAGGAGATCAAAGGCCTGGAGCTGAATGCCGGTCGCTTCACCGCCGAATCGCGCAAAAGCGCGGAAGGCCGTGACAGCGGTGGCTTGAAATCGATCAACGTACTGGGCGGTAGCTACCAGTTCACCGAACAGTTCAAGGCTGCGCTGTACGCCTCCGACGTCGAAGACGTGCTGAAGAAGCAATACGTGAACGCCAACTACGTGTTCCCGATCGACAAGGATCAGTCCCTGACCCTGGACTTCAACGGCTACCGCACCAAGCTGGACGATTCCTACGTCCGCGAAAGCGGTGCCACCGGTGATGACAACAAGATCTGGAGCCTGGCAGCTACCTTCGCCACCGGCGCGCACTCCTTCACCCTCGCTCACCAGCGCAGCACCGGTGACAGCAACCTGGGCTACGCCTACGGCGGCTACCAGAAAGATCAAAACCGCGTCGGTGACGGCGGCAACACCATCTACCTGGCGAACTCCTACTGGTCCGACTTCAACGCCGAAGACGAACGCAGCTGGCAGCTGGGCTACGGTCTCGACTTCACCACCTTCGGTGTTCCAGGCCTGACCTACAACTTTGCCTATGTGCGTGGCGACAACATCACCACTTCCACCAGCGAAGGCGGCACCGAGCGCGAAATCTTCAACCAGTTCAAGTATGTCGTGCAGAGCGGCCCGGCCAAAGACTTGAGCGTGAGACTGCGCAGCTCAGTCTTGCGCGTGTCGCAGAAATCCAGCGAATACAACGTCAGCGGCAACGAAGTGCGGGTGTTTGTGGATTACCCGATCAACGTTTTCTGATGATCGGTTGCGGTATCGAGGCCTGATTCAAGGCTGCGAAAAGAAAAGCCCCGACTGGTTCGGGGCTTTTTTGTGGGTGCGATTCAGAGCTCAGCGCTATCAGATATTTCCTGCATTGAATCGGGACGATTCTAGAGCGCGAAAAGGGATCAGGCTGATATTCATCTCGTGCTTGAACGATTGAAATATCGGTCCAGCCGATGGCATCCGTCCCTGGGCATTGAAGCCGACCATCAAACGGAAGTTGACCAGAAAGACTCTGCTAACCCACAATGAAACGAGGTAGCGCCAATGTAGCTACAAATTAACGGTGAGGTTATTACCATGGGTGCATTGCTGAAAACCACAGACGTGCGTTGCCGCATTGATGAGGATTTAAAGGCGCGTGCCACTGAAGTCTTGAGTGCGTGCGGTCTGAGCATCAGTGATGCCATGCGTCTTTTTTTGCGTCAGGTCGTAGCGACTCAGGGCCTTCCTTTTGAGGTGCGCGTCCCTTCGGAGAAAACGGCCCGCGCCATGACGCAAGCACGAGATATTCGCCAGCGGTTCGACTCGATAGACGACATGCTGAGGGACGCTGATGGCGAAACCGGAGAAAAAGCAAAAGCGCGCTGAGCTGCCCGCGCAATGTGCACAAACGTCTGAATTCAAGAAGTCGTGGGAGCGATACAAGCGTGCCGGTCGCCGTGATATGAATGAAGTTCGTCGGGTGATGGTCATGCTGTTTCTGGGAGAGCCGTTGCCGGCCGAGTACCTGGATCATGCGCTGACGGGGGATTGGGCCGGGTTTCGAGAGTGTCATATAGGCGGTGATTTCTTGATGATTTATGAGCACACGCGTTCCGATCTGATCACATTTGTTGATCTCGGAAGCCATTCCGAACTGTTCAAGTAACACCACTGATCATAAGCCCCGACTGGTTCGGGGCTTTTTTGTGGGCGCTGCAAGGCTCTAGCCGGCTGACGGCGACACCGTACTGCTCGACGGCGGCACCACCTGCGCCGCACTGGCCCATCACCTGTGCTCGCACCAGGACGTGCATGTAGTGACCAATAATCTGCTGGCCGTGATGACCCTGGCCAATGCGCCGGGTATTCGCCTGACCTTGATCGGTGGTGATTTGCGCGGTTCGAGCATGAGTACGTTGGGACCGTTGGCGGAGCTGACATTGAGTCGGTTGAGCGTCGACAAAGCCTTTCTCGGGGCGGACGGCGTGGTTGCGGAATTCGGCTTATGCGAAGCGAGTGCGCAGCAGGCGTATCTCAAGGAATGCATCATCAAACGGGCGGCGCAAATCGTCGTCCTTGCCGACACCGATAAACTCGGCCGCGCGCGGCAACAGCATTGGACGCCGATTGAGCGGGAGTGGCGGTTGATTACCGGTGCCACTGCCGATGAGGCCGCTCTCGCGCCGTTCCATGCCCTGCAACAAGTCACCGTAGAAACCGTGATCGTGTAGGAGCCAGGCTTGCCGGCGATGGCGTCATCAATAACGCCATCGCCAGCAAGCCGGACTCCTACGAAAAGCGATCCGCGCTCATGTCGTCTAAATTCCATTTCGATAACACGTGTCGCCAACATGTCGTCCGCGGCGACATGTTCCCAAGACGTGTCGAAAAAAGTGAAAAATTGCGACACGTTATGGCTTCATCCACCACACAGGGTTCGAGTCGTAACGCTAAAAGCCCCGATTGATTCGGGGCATTTTCACGCGTGCGATTTACATCACGATACGACGTTACTGGCTCGGTTGTTACACGGTGCGTCCAACACCTTCACCACATCATCAATGATCGCCTTACTCATGTCCTGCAAGTAATGCGACGCCCAGGCATGCCGATCGGTGTCGCGAACCATGGCTGCATCGGATGCAAGAAGCTTGGCGACGTGGAGCAAATCGGATGCGTGGGAGAGGGCCTGGATGACCGGGACACCAGCGTTGATGCGGAAGAGCGGTTCGTTGGCGTGGTAGGAGAAAGGGGTGAGGCCGATGGTTTTCAGGTCTTGGGGGTTGATCATTTCGCACCTCCATTTTTTGGGTAGTGGAGGGTGGTGACCGGTGTAGCAGAGGTGGGAATTTCGGACGGAACTATGGCGGGCATTAGCAAAAACTCCTGAATCAAAGTTAGAGCTACCACGTTCGTTCTCAGGCGAATGGGTGGCAGCTATGCGCGGGCTGAGAAACCGGAGATACAGGAACCCGGCAGACCCGAAGGTCTCCCACGCACAGCCGCCATTACACGGAAATGCAGGCACAAAAAAACGCCGACAATCGTGACTTGGGGCGCTTGTGCGCCTGTATCTTACTTGGGTTCTCAGGCCCGGTCGCTGAATTGGCAGCGACAGTTTTAAGGTAGCTTGAGGGCGGCGGATGCGCAATCGTGGCCAGGTGCTGGCGTGGGTTGAAGGTTTTTGTAATTTTTATGGCTCGGCAATAATTATTGGCCGGCCATGATTTTCATAATTTGAAAGCCTGCCGGTGGCCTATTTGACTTGCTGAAGGAGGCATTTAGAAATGGACATTGAATTGGATCAGTTTCAAAAGGACTTGCTGGAATCTGTACGCGAAATGAATGAGAGCCAAGCCCATCCTATCGCTGAGGTTAGGCCATTAATGCAGGAGCGATTTGACCCAAACATGTCGTCTTCAGCGACACGTTCTCATAACGTGTCGCAGAAATTGAAAAAATGCGACACGTAACAAAACGGACTACATCAGAAGGGGCTAAGCCCTACCGCAAATTCGCACAAAATTTAGCAGGCAGAAGCATGTGAAATAACGATCTGAGGCATAGTTCCGGCATCGCTGGACGCTAAGGTAAAAGTGGTGCGAAAGCCGAGTTTATCGAGCATGGCCATCATTGCATCAATCGTAAATTTCTCGATCTTGCCAGTGCTGAGCTCTGAAACGCGTGATTGAGTCACGTTCAACCTTGCTGCGGCCTCACTTTGTTTGAGACCCAGAGTCCTGATGCAGTCAGTGATGAATATCGATAGCTCCATCTTCAGCGCGATTTTGCTAGCGACCTCTTTTTCATGGGTGACATGGAATGGGCTGTCGAAAAATTGAGCTGCCATAAATATCTAATCCCACTTTTAAGTTATCTAAAATTTAAGATAATCGCAGGCTAACCGATTGATCGTTTTTCAAGCAACCGGATTGTTCTGCGAGACTGAACTCATTACACCAAGTAACTAATGATGTTCCCGCCCCCACCTTTATCCGCCGCAGCCAACCTCATACATTGAGCTCCAACACCTACCCATCATCCCGATGAGCAGGTCACTGGAGATCTTCCTCATGCCTTTCGTAAGCGTACGCATTACCCGCGATGGCGTTACCTCTGAGCAGAAAGCTCAGGTGATCGCCGAAATCACTGAAACACTGGAACGTGTCCTCAAGAAGGACCCGCACCTGACCCACATCGTGATCGAAGAAGTCGACACCGATAACTGGGGCTACGCCGGCATCACCACCACCCAGTACCGCAAGCAACTGGCTGAAGAGGAGGAGAAGTCGTGACGCCGTCCGTCTCCATCGATTTCATCTCCGACGTGGTGTGCCCGTGGTGCGCCCTGGGTGCAACCGCACTGGAACAAGCGATCGGGAATGTGGCAGGTGAAGTCTCGGTCGAGCTGACCTACAAGCCCTTCGAGCTGAACCCGAACATGCCGGCGGAAGGCGAGAAGGCAGTAGAACACTTGATGCGCAAGTACGGACGCACCGCCGAAGACGTCGCCGCCGGCAAAGCGATGCAAATCGCTCGCGGTGACGCCATTGGCTTCAAGTTCGACCTGGAGAAGCGCAGCCACTTCTACAACACCTTCGATGCTCACCGTCTGCTGTTGTGGGCATTGCAGGAAGGGCGGCAGATCGAACTGAAGAAGATCCTGCTGCGCGCCTACTTCGCTGACGGCCAGAACCCGAGCGATCACGAGACGCTGGTGAATCTGGCGGTGGAGGCAGGACTGGATGCAGAGGGCGCGCGTGAAGTGCTGGCATCCGGAGCGTTTAGCAACGAAGTGCGTGAGCTTGAAGCGTTTTACCGGCAACACGGCATTAATTCTGTACCGGCCATGGTCCTCAACGGTCGTCACCTGGTGTCCGGTTCGCAGTCGGTCGAGTACTACGAACAGATGTTGAGACAAATGGCGAAGGCCCCCGCCGAAGCCTGATTACTTACTTTTTAAAACCATCATTTATTAGTAGAGGTTCATCATGAGCAGTTCGAAAAAAGTCATCGTTATTACTGGCGCCTCTCAAGGTCTCGGCGCGGGCATGGTCAAGGCGTTCCGTGATCTGGATTACAAGGTTGTCGCCACTTCGCGTTCGATCAAACCGTCCACTGACCCGGACATCCTCACCGTGGCGGGCGACATCGGCGACCCGGAGGTCGCTCAGAAAGTCATCAGTGAAACGATCGAACGTTTCGGCCGAATCGACACCCTGGTCAACAACGCCGGGATCTTCGTCGCCAAACCGTTCACCGAATACACCGCTGAAGACTATGCCAATGTGCTGTCGGTGAACCTCAATGGCTTCTTCTACATTACTCAACTCGCCATCACCGAAATGGAAAAACAGGGCAAAGGTCACGTCGTCAACATCACCACCAGCCTGGTGGACCATGCCATCGATGGTGTGCCGTCGGTACTGGCTTCGCTGACCAAAGGTGGCCTGAACGCGGCGACCAAATCTTTGGCCATCGAGTACGCCAAGCGCGGGATACGGGTGAATGCGGTTTCCCCTGGCATCATCAAGACCCCGATGCATGGCGAGGAAACGCACGAAGCGCTGGGGAATTTGCACCCGGTTGGGCATATGGGGGAGATCAGCGACATTTCTCAGGCGGTTGTGTATCTGGACAGCGCCAATTTTGTCACTGGTGAAATCTTACATGTCGATGGTGGGCAGAGCGCGGGTCACTAATCTGACTTTTTCCAAACGGCATAAACAACAAAGCCCTCGTATTTTTATGAGGGCTTCGTTTTGTATGGTACCGAATTACTACGCCCCTTGTATCGTCTCTGAGCCCACCCGCCAAGTTTGATAACTCCAGGTACTTAGTGGTACGCCAAAAAAATCTAAATCCATCTTGTTGTTTCTACGATGTTTAAGAATTCATTGCTGAAGTCGTCCTGCTGCTTGCTCTGGTATGGCCACCAGCGAACTAAACTGGTTGTATCTCTGGAGCAGATGTCTCTATAGAGGCAGGAGGTGTCAAATGGCCATTCAAGATACCTATAGGGAAATTGAACAGACCCTGGGTCAGGTACCAGAGTGGATTAAGCAAATGCCGGAAGGCGGAGCGAGCGGATTCTGGGGCGTGGCCCGGGACTTCTGGCTGGCGGATACCAAGATTCCTAATAAGTACAAGGAGTTGATAGGTCTGGCGGTGTCCGGGGCGACCCGTTGTAAGTATTGCGCCCTGTTCCATACCGAAGCCGCGCGCTTGTTTGGCGCGAGCGACGAGGAAATTTCCGAAGCCGGCTTTATGGGGGCGTTGACCATGATGGGCAGCACCTTTATTAACGCCCAGCAGATCGACTACGAGCAGTTCCGGCAGGAAACGCTGAGTATCATCCGGTATGTCAAAGATCACTCGCAATCCAAAGCCGCTTAAGCCGTTGCGGGAACCAGCCCTTCGCCAGCTGACGAAGGATAAGTTGATTGCAATCACCAGCGATGGTCCGAGGACCACCGCTCGGTGGCAAGCGGCTGTGCTGCGAGCCATCGGCGAACTAATGCAATACAGCGATACCGCCCGCGAAGAAAACCAAGACCTGCGTATTCCGTTCGCCAAAGCACTCCATGACCTCTATGCGGGACAGAAGTCCGACGCCGAGTTGACGGAAATGGTGTTGTTGATGCTGGAAGTGGAAACCGCTCCCTTTCTCGGCGAAGGGCCACAGGCAGGAGCGGTATCTGAGAGCGGGAGTAGAAAAGGGGACTGATTTATTTTTTTAATACAGAGGCAAGCTTTGATCTTCATAAAAGCAAAGGCGCCTGTAGGCAGCTTCAATCGACATGGAGTTGACTTTGCATCACCTCATCTGCGCCGCAGGATCATGGGGCGAAGATCTGAAAATCAAAAGATCGCAGCCTTCGGCAGCTCCTACAGGGGTATGTGCAACCGTAGGGTTTCTGGATTCCAGAAACAACAAAGGCCCGCATTTCTGCGAGCCTTCGTTTTGTATGGTGCCGGCACCAGGAGTCGAACCCGGGACCTACTGATTACAAGTCAGTTGCTCTACCAACTGAGCTATACCGGCGTGTTGGGCGACGATTATAGCGATTGGGTTGGTTCTGTAAACCCCTGAATTCAGACTATTTTTGCGCAGGCGTCAGGCCAGGCCCGCAAGTGCTTCCGCGGGACTGGCCAATGGAGTTGCTTTAACGCCTCAGACGCCGTTTTTGACGGCGTTGATCAGGTCCTGGCTCAGCACCTGCGCGGGCGCCACTTGCACGCTTTGGGTATAGAACGGCGGCAGGTTCTGGGCCAGTGTCGACAATGCCTGTGGGGTGGTGGCAGCCGGTAGCAGCACGTATTGCAGGTTGGACGGATAGCTCTGTGGCACGGGGCCTTCCATGGTCGAGCCGTAGGCGCCGAAGGTCATCACGGCTTGTGGCGTGGTAGGGTCGGGGGCGTAGAGGAAGACGAAGGTGCCGTACTTGGGATGCGTCAGGTATTGCTCGGCCTGGGCGCGAACGGCCGGGTCAGGGTCGTTCATCAGGGTCCAGCGCATGACCGCATAGCTGCGGGTGGTTTCCATGAAGGCTGTACGAATCGGGGATTGGTTCTCGACGCCTGCCAGGCACACCAGCAGGTTGCCGAACGGGTCGATGAGGGCTACCGAGTTGAATACCGTGCCTTGCTGCGCGGTTTTCAGTAGCGGTGGCGCGAGTTCTGCGCCGGGGTCGCGGGGGTTGGCCGATTGGACGGTCAGGGCGAACGGGCTGAGTGCGGTCAGTGCCTTGCGCACTTTGCTGCTGGCCGGAAGGTTTGCCGGGTTTTGCAGTTGGTCCGGCGGCAGGCCACTGTTGTTGCTGGCCTCGCGCACGGTGTTGACGCTGGCGGAAAAGATCGAACTGGTAAGGAAGTAGGCCGCTGAATCGATAGTCTCGCCACCGAACACCGGACGGTTCGAGCCCTGATAGGCGCGGCTGACCGGCGCCGCAATCGCGTAATAGCCCCAGGTGTCTTGCGCCTGTTGGCGGATCTGCGGCGGTAGAGACGGGAAGTTGAATTGGCTGTTGTAGTTGATGCCGGCGTAGTCATCGATCGCGCTGACGGCGACGTTGAAGCCTGCGGTCAGCAGCGAACCGGCGCACATCGCGCACGGGTCCAGCGTAGTGACGACGGTCAATTGGCTGGGTGGCGGCAGGTTCAGTGGCGCGACGTTTTCGTAGTACCAGTCCACCAACTGTCGTTCACCGTGGGCGGTCGGGTCATGGGGCAGGAAGTAGGGGGTGCCACTGCCGGGAAAGGGCATAAGCACATTGTTATGCAGCGCGGCGATGACTTCGCCGGTGGCATTGTTGATGATGGCGCCGCCTACGGCGAAGGTTTGCTGCAGCGCCGCCTCGATGGCTTGGTTGGCAACGGTGTCGACCGCTTCCTGTGCACTGTTCAATGTGCTCATGTTGTTCCCAGCTCCTTGCTGATTGAGCGTCAGACAATTCTGGCGCTTGGCAAAGATAGTTGAGGATTTGTGGGGTGGTTATGTTCATTTGACGTAGCGCTTATGCACAACGGGATCTTTCTCACACCTGCTTAGAGGCAAAATTTCGGATCCGTTCTCATTTGCTCGCAAATACCTGTTTTTCCGGTTTTTTTACAGGTGTACGGAATTTGAACAGTTGTGTTTCAGGCCCGAAACACCTGTATAGATTGGATCCGGAATAATTTCATCAACAGAGTTATCCACAGGCTGAGGCGTTTTAGCGACGCTCGGCGAGGAGCAGGAAATTACGCGGCGTGAGCGGGGTTTCACAGAAGGTACCCAGGTGAACGGTGTATTCCTGCTCCGAGAGGAAAAGCGCCCGATCGAGTACCAGCCACAGCTCCAATGGGCGTCGGAAAAGTCCGCGCAGCAGCTCCAGGTTGCGCACTTCGGCCAGCCGCTGCCATCCGGCCGCTTCCAGGGCTGACCAGTCCTGCGGTCCGATTGTGGATAAGTCTTTAAGCGCGGCCAAATGATGGCAGTAATCGGCGAAGGATTTATCCAGCCAGGCACTGGGCAGGGAAGGGGTGGGCAGGTATTCGTCAATGCCGCGCAGTTGCCGTTGCAGCAGGTCGAAGGCCAGGCGCCGGGCCATTGAAGTGTCGCGCTGGCGTCGGACGCGAGCGCCGGCGGTCACGGTTTCGCTCATCGGCAGGGAAAGATCATCGAGTGACAGCTGCAGGTCGGAGCCCTTGGCCGCGAGTGAAAGCGCCTGATATTCGCTGACACTGATCCGGTTGTAGCAGCAGGGCGCGATGGCCATCTGTTTGCAGCCTGCCGTGCTGGCGAGTTGCATCAGCCGTACATGCAGATCACCGCAGGCGTGCAGCGCTACGGGCGTGTGGTCAGCATTCAATAAGGCGGCGACACCCGGCGCAAGTACGTCTTGCTCGGCATGCAGCGCATGCAATTGATGACGCTGGCTGAGAGCCTGGCCGCTAGCGACCAGGCATGGATCATATTCCAGGCAAGTAAGCTGCTGACCGGTTCGCAGCAAGCGTCGCCCCAAATGACCTTTGCCCGAACACCAATCCAGCCAATGGTTCGGCACAGAGGTAAACGCCAGCCGACTGGCGAACGCCTCAATCTGCTGCCACTTGCGCCCTGGCACATCGACATTCAAGCGATGCCCGGGCGCTTCAAGCGCGTGCGCCGGCAATTCACCCACCGCGCTTAACTCAAGGGACAACGCCGCCAGTGAAGCATAGGGCTGCGGCGCATCCAGCAAGCAAGGTTGGTTATGGCTTTTTTCCGCCTCTTCCAGCGACCGTGCCCGTAGCCAAAGCGCCAATTCCGGATAGGACGTTTCCCAGGGAAGTTGCAGATGAGTGAACGGTCGCGGCTTCCACAGCGCCTGATGCTCGAACAGAAAAGCATCCAGCGCGGCGAAACGGGCGAACAAGTCTTCGCCCGTCAGCACGCAGGCATCAGCGCCCCTGGCAGGCATCGACGCGCAGCCAGCGCTCCAGCAGCTTGAAGCCGCGGACCAGCACGTACGCCATCAGCAGGTAGAACATGCCAGCAGCGAAGAAGATCTCCACCGGCAAATAAGTCCGGGCAATGATGGTGCGGGCCATGCCGGTGAGTTCCAGCAGGGTCACGGTGCTCGCCAGGGCGCTGGCCTTGAGCATCAGGATCACTTCGTTGCTGTAGGCCGGCAGGCCGATGCGCGCGGCACGGGGCAGGATGATATAGAACAGCGCCTTGGCCCGGGACATGCCCAGCGCCCGCGCCGCTTCGATCTCGCCCGGTGGAATCGCCTGGATTGCACCGCGCAGGATCTCGGCGATGTAGGCCGCGGTGTGCAGGGTCATGGTCGCGGTGGCGCACCAGAACGGATCGCGCAGGTAGGGCCACATCGAGCTGTTACGAATCGCGTCGAATTGAGCCAGGCCGTAGTAGACCAGGAACAGCTGAACCAGCAACGGGGTGCCACGGAAAAAGAAGATGTAGCCGTAGGGAAATGCCCGCACGTACCAGCGTCGCGAGGAACGGGCGATGCCCAGCGGAATCGCCAGCAACAGCCCGGCGATCACGGCGATGGCTACCAACTCCAGGGTCAGGGTCGCACCCTGGGCCAGTTTCGGCAGCCATTTGATGATGACTTCCCAGTTCATTGGGTGCTCCTCGCGAAGCCGCGAGCGGCGCGTTTTTCCATGAAGTGCATACCGGTCATGGCCAGAATGGTCAGGCCCAGGTACATGAAGGCGGCCACCATATAGAAGGTGAACGGTTGCTTGGACACGGTCACGCCGATTTGTGCGTGACGCATGATTTCTTCCAGGCCGATCACCGACACCAGCGCGGTGTCCTTCATCAGGATCATGAACAGGTTGCCCAGGCCCGGCAGGGCGATGCGCCACATCTGCGGCATGATCAACCGGGTGAAGATGCGAAACTTCGACAGGCCCAACGCCACACCGGCTTCACGGTGTCCTTTGGGGATCGCCAGGATCGCGCCACGAAACACTTCCGTGGCGTAGGCGCCGAAGCACAGCCCCAGCGCAATCACGCCAGCGGCGAAGGCATTGAGTTCGAGGTCGGGGTTGCCGAAGAACTCACCCAGGGCACGCATGAGGTTGACGGTGCCGAAGTAGATCAACAGCACCCAGAGCAATTCCGGGATGCCGCGCACCAGGGTCGAATAAGTGCCGCCAAGCCATTGGAGCGGCTTGTAGGGGGAAGTCTTGGCCAAAGCGCCGAGCAGACCGAGTACCAGCCCCACGCACAAGGCCGAGAGTGCCAGTTTCACTGTCATCAGCGCGCCAGCGGCGAGCGCCGGGCCGAATCCGTAGAGATCGATAGTCATGGATGTCTTTTCAGTTTGCAGCAGGCAATGCCAAGGACTGGCGCCGTTAGAGAACGGCGCCGGCCAGGCAAGTCAGAATCAATAGATGCTGAACGGGAAGTACTTGTCGTTGATCTTCTTGTAAGTGCCGTCCTCGACGATTTCTTTCAAGGCAAGGTTCAGCTTCGCGCGCAGGGTGTCGCCTTTACGTACAGCGATACCGATCTTGTCGCTTTCTTCCACCGGGTCGCCCTTGAATTCATACGAACGACCGGCGTCGCTTTTCAGCCACTCGTAGTTGACGTACTTGTCCGCCAGGATGCCGTCCAGACGACCGGAAGTCAGGTCGAGGTAAGCGTTTTCCTGGGTGTCGTAGAGTTTGACTTCAACACCGGGCATGTTGTCTTCCATCCAGGTGCCGGCGAGGGTCGCACGTTGTGCGCCGATCACTTTGCCCTGCAGGGAATCCTTGTCGGTTTTGAACTCTTTGTCTTTCGGCGCGATGAACTGCAGTTTGTTCGAGTAGTACGGGTCGGTGAAGTCCACCGCTTGCTTGCGCTCGTCGGTGATCGACATCGAGGAGATCAGGAAGTCGAACTTCTTGGCATTCAGGGCCGGGATGATGCCGTCCCAGTCGGACGTGACCACGGTGCACTCGACTTTCATCTTGGCGCACAGGGCGTCGCCGATTTCCTTGTCGAAGCCGACGACATTGCCACTGGCATCTTTGTTGTTGAACGGCGGGTAGGCCGCTTCGATGCCCATCTTCAAGGTCTCGGCGGCGGCACCGGCGCTGAACGCCAGGGTGACGGCAGCAGCCAGGAAGATCTTTTTGTAGTTCTGCATGCGGGTAGCTCCGTTAGCGGTTGCTGGACATGAATTGTTTGCAGCGCGCCGAAAGCGGGCTTTCGAACACCTGCTGTGGCGATCCTTGCTCTTCTACCAGGCCTTGGTGGAGGAACACCACTTCGCTGGAAACCTGACGGGCGAACCCCATTTCATGGGTGACCAGCAACATGGTGCGGCCTTCTTCGGCCAATGCACGGATGACATTAAGTACTTCCTGGACCATTTCCGGGTCAAGGGCAGAGGTGGGTTCGTCGAACAAAATTACCTTGGGTTGCATCGCCAGGGTGCGGGCGATAGCCGCGCGTTGCTGTTGGCCGCCGGAGAGTTGCGCCGGGTAGGCGTGACGCTTGTCGGCGATGCCGACCTTGGCCAGCAGGGCTTCGGCAACTTCGATGGCCTCGGCCTTGCTCTGGCCGAGCACGCGGCGCGGGGCTTCGATGATGTTGTCGAGCACGCTCATGTGCGGCCACAGATTAAAGTTTTGAAACACAAAACCGATCTCGCTGCGCAGGCGGTTGATCTGCTTGCCGTCGGCAGCGACCAGTTCACCGTTCTTCGCGGCTTTGAGCTTGAGTTCTTCCCCGGCCACCAGGATCTGCCCTTGGTTCGGGTTTTCCAGCAGGTTGATGCAACGCAGGAACGTGGACTTGCCGGAACCGGAGGAACCCAGGATCGAGATCACATCGCCGTCGCGGGCGGTCAGCGAGATGCCTTTGAGCACCTCAAGCGAACCGTAGCGTTTGTGCAAGTTACGGATTTCAAGCGCGGGCGTGGCCTCAGCCATGTGCGTACCTCATAGTGTTTCGCTCCTGCTGTTGGTTGGCCTTCCTGGCGAGGCGGCCAAGCTAGCATAGCGTCTGAATGGCAGCCAACAGCGCTACGGGCGGTAAACGGGTGGCGTGTGGCAGGTTGTCGCATCGGTACAGCAGACTGTCGCGCTGCTATCAACCGAACAACCGTTTGAACCCTGCTTTTACTTGAAAAGCGTAGTGGGTCTCACAAAAAGGGGCGCGATGTTGCCAGCTTTGGCGGGGAGGTGGAAGCGCTAACCGCCCAAACGTTGTGGATCTGCACTTTTATTGTGCGTCGCGTATTTTTCGGGTGTGTTTCCGGTGCGCTGTTTCGTTCTTGAAATGGGTCGCAGGGTAACGATCTGGCAAAGTGCCATGCATTTCAATGACTTGCGATGACTATCCACTCTCGCTACAGGCCCCGGCTTTGGTGGCTTTGTAACATTTTGGCGCAATTATTGCGTGCAGAATAAGGAACGCTCCGTTGGTTTCTTTTTACAAGAAAGAACGCCCGGCGGGATGTACGCATTCGCTTTTCCTTACAAAGGTAGTTTCAATGAGCAGTACCCCAAGCTCCAATGGCCTCGACCAGGGGCTCAAACCGCGTCATGTGACCATGCTGTCGATCGCCGGGGTTATCGGTGCCGGCCTGTTCGTCGGCTCCGGCCACGCTATCGCAGCAGCGGGCCCGGCTGTGCTATTGGCCTATGCCGCCGCCGGTACCCTGGTGGTGCTGGTGATGCGCATGCTCGGCGAAATGGCTGTCGCCTCGCCGGACACCGGCTCCTTCTCGACCTACGCCGATCGCGCGATCGGTCACTGGGCCGGTTTCACCATCGGTTGGCTCTACTGGTGGTTCTGGGTGCTGGTCATCCCGCTGGAGGCCAACGCCGCCGCAACCATCCTGCATGCCTGGTTCCCCGACGTGGCGATCTGGGCGTTCACCCTGGTCATTACCTTGCTGCTGACGGTGACCAACCTGTTCAGCGTGAAGAACTATGGTGAATTCGAATTCTGGTTCGCCCTGGTCAAGGTTCTGGCAATCATCGGTTTCATTGTCCTCGGCGTTCTGGCGATTTTCGGCTTCCTGCCGACCAGTCAGGTCAGCGGCGTCTCGCACCTGTTCGATACCCAGGGCTTCCTGCCAAATGGTATGGGTGCCGTGTTGGCAGCGATGCTGACGACCATGTTCTCCTTCATGGGTACCGAAATCGTGACCATCGCGGCCGCGGAATCGAAGAACCCGGGCCAGCAAATCTCCAAAGCCACCAATTCGGTGATCTGGCGGATTGGCTTGTTCTACCTTGTATCGATCTTCATCGTCGTGGCGCTGGTGCCCTGGAATGATCCGGTGCTGGCAGCGGTCGGTTCCTACCAGACCGTGCTTGAGCGCATGGGCATCCCGAATGCCAAGCTGATCGTCGACATCGTTGTATTGGTTGCCGTGACCAGCTGCCTGAACTCGGCGCTCTACACCGCGTCGCGGATGCTGTTCTCCCTGGGCAAGCGCGGCGATGCACCGGCCGTGTCCACGCGCACCAATGGCAGCGGCACGCCATATTGGGCCGTGATCCTGTCCACCGCCGCTGCCTTCCTCGCGGTATTCGCCAACTACGTGGCGCCGGCCGCCGTGTTCGAGTTCCTGCTGGCCAGCTCCGGCGCCATCGCGTTGCTGGTGTACCTGGTGATTGCAGTTTCCCAGCTGCGCATGCGTCAGAAGCGCGTGATTGCCGGTGAGAAGATTGCCTTCCGGATGTGGCTGTTCCCTGGCCTGACCTATGCGGTGATCGTGTTCATCGTCGGCATCCTGACAATCATGCTGTTCCAGGAAGCCCACCGCGTGGAGATCCTCGCGACCGGCCTGCTGAGCGTGTTGGTGGTGGCTACCGGATTGCTTGTGGCTCGCCGTCGCAAGCTGCAGAAGCTGGGCGCGGCGGTGCTGAACTGATTCGTACCCTGTGACACAAAAACGGCCGCTGTCTGTGATGACAAGCGGCCGTTTTTGTTTCTGAAGGGGAGAGTGGTTACTCGCCTTTTTCTTCCTGCGCATCCAGCGACTGGCGATAGGTGTCCAGTGCCTTGCCGAAGTCGGCGATGAACTGCGGATCGGTCAGCCAGGCCTGAGCTGCATCGCGATCCATGCCGTCGGCCCACATGCGGTAGTCGATCAGCATGTCGGCAGCCAGGTGGGTGGCGGCCATGGCTTCGTTGTCGGCGTTTTCCATGTCCAGCAGGTCTGGATGGTCGCTGATGATGTCGGCGAGGTTCGACAGCAAGGTCTGCAGCATGTCGTCGCGGCTGGTGGCTTCCGCGTCTCGCATTTTGCTGAACATCGCCAGGGTGTATTCCGGGATCGGCTCGCCGATGTCGCCCAGGTCATCGTCCAGCGCGGCGGGTTTTCTGCCATGGATGTTGATTTGCCTGGCTTTGATCTTGGCGCGTTTGGCGCGTTTCTGTTGCTTGTTCAGGGAGGCCATGGGAACTCAGTTTGGTTTCTGTTGGTTTTGGGCTGCGATGATTTCGGACGCGGCCACGTAATCTGCCTGGAAGGCCGGGGATTCGATCCACGCCAAGGCGCCGGCTTCATCGACTTCGGTGGACCATTGGCGGTACTCGATCAGCGCGCCAATGATGAAGTCTGTTGCGGTTTCTTCGCCTTCCTGCTCGAGTACCAGCGCGAGCAGCGGGTGTTCAAGAAAGGCCGCGCACATGGCTTGCTGGCTGATCTTTTGCGCTTCGATCATTTCTTTGAACAGGTCGGTCAGGTCCACCGATTCGAAGTCGATGCGATCGTCGTTCGGGTCCAGCTCGACCGGCGCGGCAGCCCGTTGGGTGCGGTTCTGCTTGGCCTTGGCCTTAGCGCGGGTGGCACGTTTTTGCTGCTTGTTGGCGGAAGCCATGGGCGTCGTTCCGTATTTCGTTGAGTGGGCAGGTCGATCAGCTGCGCGGCACTCGCCGCCCGGGGGTATCGGGGGCCAGTTCGCCGCTTTGCAGCCAGGACAATGCAATGGGCCATAGTGTGGCTTGGTATGGGCTGCGAAAAAAGGCGAAATGTCCGACTTCTTCTTCGTCGATGTCTTCGGGAGTGATTCGCAGGTGGGTGTTCGTGCTGTTGCTGAAGTAGCCGAGCAGGCGTTCTATGGCCGGGATTGTGCCGTAAGGATCGTCGCTGATGCTGATGGCCAGGGTTTTGGCGGTCACTGAGGCGAAGGGCAGCCCGCCGGTGTCAGCGATGATCACGCGACCGCTGGGGCGCGTTTCGTATTGCGCAGTGGGCATGCACCAGTCGCGAACCACGCCGGCGGGCGTGTCTTCCAGCCAGCCGAGGCGTTTTCCGGGGAAGTAGCCATAGAGCATTGTTAGCAGCGGCATCACCACATGCCACTTGCCGAACATCCGCCAGCGATGAGCGGGCGCGTAGTCGCGCCAGTAAGCGAATTGCGCACCCACGGTCACCAGATGCCGGATCAGATGCCCAGAGGCTCCCAGGCCCGCTGCACAGCCTCCAAAGCTGTGGCCGACGACATCGATGGGCTGGCCGGGGAACTCGCGCTGAGCGCGCTTGAGCATCGCCTCGAAATCCAGTGCGCCCCAGTCTGACCATGAAGCTTCCAGGCCTTTCAGTGACGCGGGTCGAGACTCACCGATGCCGCGATAGTCATAGGTGATGACGTCGAAGCCGTTGGCGAACATGTAATCGGCAAACCGTGAGTAATGCCGGCAGCGAACCGAGGTGGCGGCGTTGATGATGACGATCGGGCGCGCGAAGTCTTGAGTGGCGTGCCGCCAAGTGAAACCGCCGAGGATGAACCCGTCTGCGGCGGGCTCCCTGAACGCTTCGCCAGCAGTGGCGGTGTACGGCGGCAACTCGATTTGAGAGGGCGCCAGCGGTGGCATGTCCTGCAAATTCATCGGCTTCGGACCTTTGCGGGTAGCTGCCAACGATAGTCCTCGCGCAGCCTATGGACAATCCATCGGTATGGATCCGGGTATCTGAACGAGCAGTCGCTCTTCAATTGCTGCCCGTTCCCTATCCAGTTCCGCACGCAGTTCTTCTTCGGTCTCTGATGAAATCGCGCGGGTGTGCGTTCATTTTCTGGATGTTGGTGGCGGCTTCGTGCTCGACGACAGGACGGTCGCGGCTTGTCAGCAGACGCTCGTAGTAGAGGGTGTTGATCTGGCGTTCCAGGGCGCGACTTGACCAGTTTTGGATAGCTGATTCATTCATGTACCAATGGCGAGCGTGTTCGCTATCGACGCGCAGCAATCGGCGATAGTGGGTCCAGCTCAATTCGAGACGCAGTGCGTCTCGAATTGGAAACGCTTGATAAAACAGTCGCATTTTTCGCAAATTGGTTTCGTCGAAGCCCTTCCCGAACTCTGCCGTAAGCCCTTTCGCCAGCGTTGCCAGCAACTGCTTCCCATACTCCGCCCTCCGAGCCCCCTCCTGCTCGAACTCCACGATGTGCCTGCCGATCTGCCAGCAGGTTTGCACCTGAACCGTATCGACCGCTCGTAGCACCTTCTGGCGTGCATCGCGAATCAGTTCGCCAAGATTGCCAAGCAGCGAGGCGAGTTGGGAGTCTTGAGTGTTATCGGATCTGAGTGCGCTCATGAAGTCTTCCGCAAATGGATGAACAGGCAGAAGAGGATTGCAGGGGCGGTGGGTGGGCGATGCCGGGCGCGGCTGGAAAAGGGGAAGGAAAACCCGATAGGTTTTGCGGGATCGCTCCGACGGCAGTCCCTGCTTGAGCAGTACAGCCTGTAGTCCATTTCGCAGTGTGTTCAAGGCCGAATCATTCTAAAACCGGCCGGGCGCAGGGAAATCAAAGATAGGGTAGCGATTGGGTTCTGCGGAATCCTGGAGTGCCCATCATGAAACATGTCCATGCGTTCATTTTGTCGCTCGCTGCCGTGGGGTTGTTGATGTTTCCCGTCATGTTGCAGGCGGCCAGCCTGGAGCCGATCGACAGTTCAGGCGTGCAAGTTCAACGGCAGGAGCAAAACGGGATTACCTACCTCTCCGGCGGAATTGGCGAGGATGAGGCGAAGGCCATCCAGCAGACCACTGGCTACAACCTGCACATGACGTTCGCTATCGGACCAGAAAACAAATACACCCCCGATGTGGATGTGGTCATTCACAAAGCCCAGGGGCAAACCATGCTGACCCTGAGTCAGGCCGGCCCGCTGGTTTACGTTCAGCTGCCGCCCGGTCAATACACCGTCGTTGCGACTCGCAATGGTGAGGAGCGGCGTGACATAGCGGATGTTGGCAGTGGTGGCGCGCGCAATCTGGTTTTTCACTGGAGTGGTGGTGAATAGTCGCGTCGTTGAATCAAAGGGATTTGGTTAGCTATCAAATCCGCAAACAGCTGGCTGTTTGCGGAGTGCCACGCGCTAGGGTTAGCGGTTTGCCAAAGCGCGATGGATGGTTTGCTGAAGAATCACCTTGGGGAGGATGAGTCAGCGGATGCTGCGAATGTTGCCTTTGTTGCCTTTTACGGTGACGGAAACCTTTTTGAAGATGAAGTAGTTTTCTTCGTTCACTTCATAGCGAGGGGCGACGATCAGGTCAGCGCCGGAAGATTTGACCGCTTTGTAGGCCGCTGCTGATTTGACTGCGCTGACGGGATCCAGGCCAAGGCTGCCCAAACCACCGCTCTGGCCACCGTAGCTGACGCCATCGGCGAACTGGGAGTCGCCGCCAAACTTGAGGAAGCCGAACAGGACGTTGACCGAAGACTGACCGGAGATGGCGTCACCGACAGCGATATCCGCTTTCAGATCTGCCTTGACGGTACTGTCGATCGGCGAAGATGGCTGGCTGTTGTTGTAACTGACGCAGCCGCTAGCTGTGGCAATGATGGTCGACAGAGCGAGGAACTTCAAAAGCGTATTCAAGAACTGTTTCCTTACTTTGAAACGTTGAATGCAGGCCAATTTGCTGCTGCATTAGTTTCACTTTGTAAGGGCGCACACTCCATGAGACACATCCTAAAGCGATGTATGAAGGCTTGGTACAGCTGGAAGGAAAAGGGCGTGGCGGATGTAGGAATTTTCAGCGGCGCTAAGGCTTGCTAAATCCCGGGCATAAAAAAACCCTGAATCTTGCGATTCAGGGTTTTCGGTATTTGGTGCCCAGAGACGGAATCGAACCGCCGACACGGGGATTTTCAATCCCCTGCTCTACCGACTGAGCTATCTGGGCAACGGGGCGCATTAAACGGGTTTTTCAGGGGGTCGTCAAGCAAGTTTTCAAAAAATATTTAATTATTACCGTCGCTTACGATCCGACCCCCGAGAAAGCGGGGTTATTCAGCCGGCGGAACGTAGCCGTCAGCCTTGGCGTAATCCTCGCCGGAAAAGAACTTGTCCATCTCGCCCTGAAGATATTTGCGGTCTTCGGCGTTCATCATGTTCAGGCGTTTTTCGTTGATCAGCAGGGTCTGGTGTTTTTGCCAGTCGGCCCAGGCCTTGGCCGAGACGTGGTCAAAAATGTCCTGGCCTTTGGTGCCCGGGAATGGAGCGCGCTCCAGGGCGGGCAATTGTTCTTTGTACTTGCGGCACATGATGGTGCGGGTCATGACGACTCTCCTGCGTTCAATACGGCGGCCGCGCGTTCGAGCAAGGTTTTGACCGGGGCGGCAAGGCCCAGGCGCGGCGGGGTGGCGAGGTTATACCAGAGCCAGTCGGCCTCGGCCACGTGATGGCCGGCCTCCTGGACCTGAACCAGCCAGGGTTCGATAGCCAGCTGGAAATGGCTGAAGGTGTGGATCAGGCTCGGCAATGCCTGTTGGCTGCCCAGTTCCAGCGAGTGCTGCGATGCCAGATGTTGCAGGTCGTCGAGGTCATCGAGTTCCGGCAGGCTCCATAGACCGCCCCACAGGCCCGTGGAAGGGCGCCGGTAAAGCAGGATCGCGCCTTCGCCATTGGCGAGCATCGGCATCAGCGTGCGCTTCTGTGGAATGGCCTTGCGCGGCTTGGGGATCGGGTAGCGGGTCTCGAGGCCGAGCATATGCGCTTCGCAACCCTTTTCCAGCGGGCAGAGCAGGCAGCTCGGCTTGCTGCGGGTGCAGAGCGTGGCGCCCAGATCCATCATCGCCTGGGTGTAGGCATTGACCCGATCATGCGGCGTAAAGCGCTCGGCATTGGCCCACAGCTGTTTGGCGACCTTGGGCTCGCCCGGATAACCCTCTTGTGCGGTAAAGCGCGCCAGGACCCGTTTGACGTTGCCGTCGAGGATCGGCGCCCGCAAGCCCATGCTCAGGCTGGCGATGGCGCCCGCCGTGGACAGGCCGATACCCGGCAGGTCCGTCAGCTTTTCCACATCCCGCGGAAACTCCCCGCCATAGTCGGCAACGACGATCTTCGCGGTCTTCTGCAGGTTGCGCGCGCGGGTGTAATAACCGAGGCCGGTCCACAGGTGCAGTACTTCGTCTTCCGGCGCGGCGGCCAGGGCTTCGACCGTCGGCAATGACGCCATGAAGCGGTCGAAGTAATTCAGCACAGTGCTGACCTGGGTTTGCTGCAACATGATTTCCGAGACCCACACACGGTACGGGGTAATGCCCTGTTGCCAGGGCAAATCGTGGCGGCCGTGGCGGTCATACCAGTCCAGTACCGCCGAAGAGAACTGTTCGGCTCTCATCGCTTGAACAGCCCCTTCAGCGCGTCTTTCAGTTCAGGACTGACCTTGTCGCCAAGCTTCTCATCGATTTTTTCGCTGATTTTGTCGCCGGCCATTTTGCCCGCGACCTGGCCCATGCGTTCGTTATCGAGGCGGCAAGCCTTGGCACCCAATTCCAGCGGGCCACGGCAACGCAGGGGCCATTCGATGCCGACAAACTTCTCGCCGACCTGGCAGGCCGGGTCCGGCATGTCGCTCTTGTCGCCTTCGACGATGATGCCCACGCGGTAATCCATGCCCAGCACTCGCAGGTCGACATCGCCGTCACCGTTGACGGTCATGCCCGGGATACGCACTTTCAGGTCCGGGTTACTGGCCACGCCATTACGGAAGGTCAGGTTGCCCTTCAGCTCCTGGAACGGCGTGTCCTTGCCCCTCGGCTCGCCGCTGAGGGTTTTGCGGTTCAGGGTGGCGATGCCTTTGCACAGTTGCTGTTCGAGATTGGCATTGAGCAACACGCCATCGTTGATGACGAAGCTGGCGTTGCCGTTGAGGCTGTCGACCAGCGCGCTCTGGCTGTTGCCGCTGCCGGTCAGGTTGCTGTTGAGCGTGACCAGACCCTTGACCGGCGGATTTTTACCCTGGCTTTCGAGGATTTTTTCCACCGGTACCTGGCTGATACGCGTCTGCATGTTCACCGCGGGCACCGGCTGGCGCACGTCCAGGGTGCCATTGGCTTCGAAGTTGCCGTCGTACAGGTTGCCGCGCAGGTTCTCCAGCGTCAGCAGGCCGCCCAGGCCGGTGGCCTTGAGTGCAGCGTTCTGGATCGGCAGCTTGTCGAGGGTCAGTTGGCCGAAGGTCAGGTCGGCGTCCACATCGAGTTTGCTCAGGCGTTCCACCGGCAGTAGCCGCGCAGTGCTCCACGGGCCTTTGGTCGGTGATTGCGGCAATGGGGTGCTGCCCGCACTGGCCATGGCATTGGCCTCGGTGCTGGCGACTTCGGCCTCACGCACCTGTTTCGCGCTGTTGGCTTCGGCGGATTTTGGCGGCAAGTAACGATCAACGTTGAAGGTGTCTGCCTTGAGGCTCGCCCGCAGCGATTGTTTGGCGAAGTCCTCGACGGCGATACGACCGCTGAAGGTGCTGTCATCGACCTTCAGGTTGATGTCGTCGAACGACACGCTGGTCGGTGTACCTGAAAGACGGCTGGCCAGTTCGACTTTGCTCAGGCTGCCTTCAGCCATGGCCGGGAGTTTCTGGCCGATGCTGTCGACGAATTTCGCCAGGTCGAACTGGGCAATCGACAGGCCGCCGCTGATTTGCGGGGTCTTGTCGAGGTCGTTGGCTTTCAGCTCACCCAAGGCGCGCAGTTGGTTGACGGATAGCTTGATGCCGGTCCATTCGGCGACGTTAGCCGCTTTATCCAGCAACAACTGGCCCTGGGCGGCGAAGGTGATGGTTTTGCCTTGCAATGGATCGCCGGCGACTTCACCGGAAAGCTTCATGTCTTCGAATTTGTAGCGTTGCAGCGCACGCTCGAAGCGCAGTTCGCCATTGAGCTCGGTACGTACTCGCAGAACCGGTTGGTTGGTGCCGAGAAACGCGGTGAGTTTGATCGGAATATTGGTCGAGTCGTGGACCGGCCCGGTGCTGAGCTGGATGCTTTCGGCGCTGAACAGCTTGCCGGTTTTTTCGTCGCTGTATTCAACGCGGGCGTTGTTGACGGTCAGGCTGTCGATGTCCAGGCGGATCGGCTGGGCCGGTTTTTCCGCTTGGGCGGTGGTCTCCGGTGCTGCAGCTTCGGTGGTGGCGGGCGGTGTGGCCGACGCCGGGACCTTGCCGATGTCTTCCCAGTTGCCGTGGCCGTCCTTGTCGCGATTCAGGCGCAGGTTCAGCCCTTCGACACGCACGTCACTCATCTGCACTTCACGGCGCAGCAGCGGCAGCACGCGAACCGAGAGGCCCAGCATCTGCAAGTCAGCGAACGGCTCGGTGGGCTTGGCCAGGGTCGCGACACTGGCTTCGTGCAATTCCAGGCCCAGCCAGGGAAACAGGCTCCAGCCGATATCGCCATTGAGCGTCAGCTCGATGTGGGCCTTGTCGCGGGCAATCTGGCGAATCTCGTCTTTATAGTCGTTGGGATCGAAGAGGTGGGTCAGGGCAAAGCCCAGCGCCACAATGATCAGCAACAGCCCGAGAAGTACCAGGCCCAGGATTTTGCCGAACGCTTTCATGGGCGAGTCCTTGTAGTTAGTCGAATTAGAAATTTAGCCGGGGAGTATAGCGCTCCGAAGCGGATGATCGGTCAGCGATCATGTCGGCAGTACATCCAGCGGCTGGTTCCTTGGGTGGTCCAAGAACAGACGACATACGAAAAGTGCGCAATCCATCGTAGGCGCTGGCTTGTCGGATCGCCGCACCGCAGCGAAGGTGGCATGCCTGACCCACCGCGCCGCCTGGTTCGCCAGCAAGCCGGCTCCTACATGTCATTACAGGTATAGCTCCGGGGCTGATGAATTCACTCCGTCAGTCATATCACCTCCCGTGTTTCTGTTTCCGGCCCGCGCCCCTATAATGGTTGCCTTTTTCGCCCAATGATTTTTGCGGAGCTGGTGATGGCCGAACGTAAGGCGTCAGTCGAGCGCGACACTCTGGAAACCCAGATCAAAGCCTCGATCAACCTGGATGGCACCGGAAAGGCCCGATTTGATATCGGTGTTCCTTTTCTTGAGCACATGCTGGACCAGATCGCCCGTCACGGGCTGATCGACCTGGATATTGTCAGCAAGGGCGACCTGCATATCGACGACCACCACACGGTGGAAGACGTCGGTATCACCTTGGGTCAGGCCTTCACCAAAGCCATCGGCGACAAGAAAGGCATCCGTCGCTACGGTCACGCCTACGTGCCGCTCGATGAAGCGCTGTCGCGCGTGGTGATCGACTTCTCCGGCCGTCCTGGTCTGCAGATGCACGTTCCCTACACCCGCGCCACCGTCGGCGGCTTCGATGTTGACCTGTTCCAGGAATTCTTCCAGGGCTTCGTCAACCACGCCAACGTCAGCCTGCACATCGACAATCTGCGTGGGCACAACACCCACCACCAGATCGAAACCGTGTTCAAGGCTTTCGGTCGCGCACTGCGCATGGCGGTAGAGCTCGATGACCGCATGGCCGGTCAGATGCCGTCGACCAAAGGCGTTCTGTAATGCAGACGGTCGCGGTTATCGATTACGGCATGGGCAACCTGCACTCGGTGGCCAAGGCCCTCGAGCACGTCGGTGCCGGCAAGGTCTTGATCACCAGCGATGCCGATGTGATTCGCGAAGCCGACCGGGTGGTATTCCCCGGCGTCGGCGCGATTCGCGATTGCATGGCGGAGATCCGTCGTCTGGGTTTCGATTCGCTGGTACGTGAAGTCAGCCAGGACCGTCCGTTCCTCGGCATCTGCGTCGGCATGCAAGCCTTGCTCGACCGCAGCGAAGAGAACGACGGCGTCGACTGCATCGGCCTGTTCCCGGGCCAGGTGAAGTTCTTCGGCAAGGATTTGCACGAAGACGGCGAACACTTGAAAGTGCCGCACATGGGCTGGAATGAAGTGAAGCAGACGGTCACGCACCCGCTGTGGCACAACATTCCTGACCTGGCGCGATTCTACTTCGTACACAGCTACTACATCGCCGCCGGTAACCCTCGGCAAGTGGTGGGTGGCGGTCACTACGGCGTCGATTTTGCCGCCGCGCTGGCCGACGGCTCGCGTTTCGCCGTGCAGTTCCACCCGGAAAAGAGCCATACCCATGGCCTGCAATTGCTGCAGAACTTCGCCGCGTGGGATGGTCGCTGGTAAATGGCCGTCAAGAAAGTGAAGCCGCCGATCCTGACCCTCACTCCTGAGCAGGAGAACGAGGCCAATCACAAGATCAAACGCTTCATGGAGGATCGCTTCGAGCTGGACCTGGGTTCGTTCGAAGCGGCCGAAATCCTTGAGCTGTTTACCCGTGAAATTGCGCCGCACTATTACAACAGGGCGATTTTCGATGTGCAGACGCACCTCAAAGAGAGGTTCGAAAGCATCGAAAGCGACCTGTGGGCGCTCGAGAAAAACTGATTTTCGAGCGAAGCTGAACAATCGAATTTGAAGGTTTGCCAGATGCTGATTATTCCCGCTATCGATCTCAAAGACGGTGCCTGTGTTCGTCTGCGCCAGGGCCGCATGGAAGATTCCACAGTGTTCTCCGATGACCCGGTGAGCATGGCTGCAAAGTGGGTGGAGGGCGGTTGCCGCCGTCTGCATCTGGTCGACCTGAACGGTGCCTTCGAAGGCCAGCCGGTCAATGGCGAAGTGGTCACCGCCATCGCCAGGCGCTACCCGAACCTGCCGATCCAGATCGGCGGCGGTATCCGCTCCCTGGAAACCATCGAGCACTACGTGAAAGCGGGCGTGAGCTACGTGATCATCGGCACCAAGGCCGTGAAAGACCCGGCCTTCGTTGCCGAAGCCTGCCGCGCGTTCCCGGGCAAGGTGATTGTCGGTCTGGATGCCAAAGACGGTTTCGTCGCCACTGACGGCTGGGCTGAAATCAGCACTATTCAGGTGATCGACCTGGCCAAGCAATTCGAAGCCGACGGTGTGTCTGCGATCGTTTATACCGACATCGCCAAGGACGGCATGATGCAAGGCTGCAACGTACCGTTCACCGCTGCGCTGGCTGCCGCGACGAAAATCCCGGTGATTGCTTCCGGCGGTATCCACAATCTGGGTGACATCAAGTCGCTGCTCGACGCCAGGGCGCCAGGCATCATCGGCGCCATCACCGGCCGCGCAATCTACGAAGGCACCCTCGACGTTGCTGAAGCGCAAGCTTTCTGCGATTCGTATAAAGGCTGAGGACTGACCATGGCGCTGGCCAAACGCATCATCCCTTGCCTGGACGTGGATAACGGCCGGGTGGTCAAGGGCGTCAAGTTCGAGAACATCCGCGATGCCGGTGACCCGGTGGAAATCGCCCGTCGCTATGACGAGCAGGGCGCCGACGAGATTACTTTTCTCGACATCACCGCCAGCGTCGATGGTCGCGACACCACGCTGCATACCGTCGAGCGCATGGCCAGCCAGGTATTCATCCCGCTGACCGTGGGTGGCGGCGTGCGCACCGTCCAGGACATTCGTAATCTGCTGAATGCCGGTGCGGACAAGGTCTCGATCAATACCGCTGCTGTATTCAATCCGGAATTCGTTGGCGAAGCGGCGCAGCATTTCGGTTCGCAGTGCATTGTCGTCGCCATCGACGCCAAGAAGGTCTCCGGCCCGGGCGAAACCCCGCGCTGGGAAATTTTCACCCACGGCGGCCGTAAACCTACCGGTCTCGACGCGGTGGAGTGGGCGAAAAAAATGGAAACCCTGGGCGCCGGTGAAATCCTGCTGACCAGCATGGACCAGGACGGTATGAAAAACGGCTTCGACCTGGGCGTCACCCGTGCCATCAGCGATGCGCTGGGCATTCCGGTCATCGCCTCCGGCGGTGTCGGCAACCTGCAGCACCTGGCCGACGGCATTCTCGAAGGCCACGCCAGTGCGGTGTTGGCGGCGAGTATTTTCCACTTTGGCGAATACACGGTGCAGGAAGCCAAGGCCTACATGGCTCATCGCGGAATCGTAATGCGCTAAAACAAATCGATGCAGGCCAGTGGACAGCATGGCGGGCTCAAGGCACTCTTGAGCACGCCATGGATTTCGGTAGCCAGACATGCTTAGACGCCTTCTTCTTGCTCTCGCCAGCGCTTCTCTGTTGCTCGTCAACGGGGCTCATGCGGTAGAAAGTCTCGACACCGACCTGGTGCTGCTGACGGAAAATTTCCCGCCATACAACATGGCAAAGAACGGCAAGAATTTCGCTCAGGACGAGAACATCAATGGCATCGCCGTGGACATCGTCCGCGAGATGTTCAAGCGCGCCGACATCACCTACAGCCTGACGCTGCGTTTTCCTTGGGAGCGGATCTACAAACTCACTCTGGAAAAGCCCGGTTATGGTGTGTTTGTGATGGCGCGATTGCCGGATCGCGAGAAGCTGTTCAAATGGGTCGGCCCGATTGGCCCGGACGACTGGATCATGCTGGCCAAGGCGGACAGCAAGATCACCCTCGAAACACTGAATGACGCGCGCAAGTACAAAATCGGCGCGTACAAGGGCGATGCGATTGCCGAGACGCTGGCTAAACAAGGCTTGAAACCGGTAGTGGTGCTGCGCGATCAGGATAATGCCAGGAAACTGGTCAATGGCCAGATCGACCTCTGGGCCACCGGTGACCCGGCCGGGCGCTATCTGGCGCGCCAGGACGGGGTGACCGGTCTCAAGACCGTTCTGCGTTTCAACAGCGCAGAGCTGTACCTGGCACTGAACAAGAACGTTCCGGACGATGCCGTCGCCAAGTTGCAGGCTGCGCTGGATCAGATGCGCAAGGACGGTGTGGTCGACGAGATCATGGCGCGGTATTTGTAGCTGTTGACACGTCTGCAACTGGCAGAGTGGCGGTGGTTTCACTGTCTACCTCAGGCGGATATTCGGCCAGGTAGAAACTGTCGCTATCGGCGTAAGCGATGTTGACCGCAACCTGTGTGCCGTCTGTGCGCAGAAGTTCGTAGTGGCTATGCAGCTGATAAACCGCCAGGATCTTGTTTTTCGGAGTGATGGCGACGACTTGTACGGATTTTGAAGTCATCCATCCGCCGGATGATATTTCGGTGCGAGTGAAACTCTTGCTCAATCTTGCCGAGAATTTTATTGGCAAGACCGCGTCCGGCATCCCGATTGGCCACTCGGTTTCGAACTTTATAGATGTGCTGTCGGTGAATATCCGCAGTAGGACGCGGTTCAAAACCCGGGGCGCTGTCCATTTGAAAAACCTGCCCTTGGCTCCTGTGTTATGGCCGTACCCGACCAGCACGTATTGGTCTTTTCTTTCCAACTGGTAGAGCGGTGATTTGCTTAATCTTTCGATAGGTTCCAAGGCATTGTCTTCCACTGCGAACCAAGGAATGGTGGCAATTTGAGTGGCCTCGGATGTTTCAAGTGGTGAAGAAGCACTGAATCCCATGAGTACGGGAACCTCGGGTGCGGGATTTATCTGGAGGGGGATTTGCATCCGCAATGAATAAGCAGCGACGTGTGTCGCAGGTTTGGAATAGCTGTCGGCACCGACGAAGGTGCCCGATGCAAAGTAGATTTCTCCCGCCGCTGCGGCCGGAGGATCGGTGCTCCAGGCGCTGAAGTTCTGTTTGGCGCCACTGCCTCTGTCGTTCCAGATCACGTCGCCGACGCTTGACGCGATCACCAGGTCTACCCGGACACAACGTACTGCGTTGAGCGAAGGCTTTTCATGGTCACTGGAGCACACCAGACCCAACGCCACATAGCCGTCAGGAGGGATCGGACGCCATATCGAACCGTCCGTCCTGGATCCTGAACCCGAATCTTTCCAGACTTGTTCATAGTCATCGGGCCGGCTGAGTGCTTTTCCGTTGGTGGCATCCCCGCTCTGCGGATCACCCTCACAGACAACCGCCATCACTCTTTTTCCGTTGATGTTGTCGTGTTCGGAGACGGCAAGGTCACCCAGCGGGAAAAAACCTGGTAGTACATCAGGGGCCGGGGTTGGGCGCCAAAAGGCTCCGGGTTTTGCCTTCGAGCCCCTGGTATCCCAGATCCGGTGAAACTCCGTCGTGAAGTTGATCAGCAGGTTTTCTACTTTTAATGATTCCATTTGCCTCGCGGGCAATGCGACATCGTCCTTGGTGTTCATGATCAATCCTGATAATTGAAAGGCGACTCGGGGGGAGTCGCGACCTGTTGCAGGTCTCACTATTCAGAGATTGACGAGGCATTTGGCGGTAACTATGTATAGGTCGTGACCGGGTATTACCGATAAATGCCATCTTTGCCGTGAGCGACCATGGCGCGATTGCCGCACAGAGATTCGCAGGAACGGCGTAGTTGATGAGATCATGGCCCGGTATATTTAGCTGCTGGCGAATTTGCCGCTGGCAGGCGGTGACTTCAAGGTCTTGCCAAAAACACAGCCCTCGTAAACACGTTATTCAATGTTGCCCTTGTCAGGCTCTGTTGTGCGGAGCCGACGCCGATGATGCAAAGTGCATGCGCACCGATTGCCGGTCCGATTTCGTTATTGATGTAGGCGTCAGCAGTGTTGATGGCGGCGCTGTAATGGTAGGGAGCCTTGCAGTCCCTGGCATCACGGACCGTTTTGTAGCGATAGAAGGGCGCCTCGAGCGAGAACCGGAAATTCCAGGCAGGCAGCACAACCTGTCCATCCGCATTTTCTGTTCGATGAACGTATGACTTTAGATTCCATGGCTGTGTAACGGTCAGCTCGACCGGCTCCAAAGAACAGTCCGGTCCATTACTCGTGAATATACCGTTAATAAAACAGGCACTCAGGAAGTTGGCAGGGTAGCTGTAGTTGTAACGGGCAGCCATGCAGGATGTCGAATCCTCGCAACCTGGCGTATTACCCGAGATCGCGATTTTGCTGACAATGCCGGTGATCTCATTGGTGCGGCGGTTCAGCATCGGGCTGCCGGAGCTGCCAGCATGCAGGTCGCAACGGTTTCTCATGGCTAAAGGGAATACCCCGGGATGATCGATGAACGTTCCGGCGGTTTGCTCAGCGCAAGCGCTCAATCGAAGCCCGTTTTCGCTGAAGCCTCCAGGCGCGCCAACGTTAAGGACGTCTTGACTCTCATCGGTTTGATGAGACGCCAGATTAAGCGGATTGATGCCGGCCTGGATCAACGACGCTAAAGTGGCGTCTACCTCCAGTACTGCGAGATCAGTCCCGACCAGACTGTTCCATCGTGCGATCCGGACTGCGTATGGACGTTGACGCTCGGGAGTGTCATGAAAGTATTTGAAGGTGACGACTGCCTCCATCGGCAGATTTGTTCGCGCCGAGCCGTATTCAAAAAGTACGCAATGGCCACTGGTGAGTAGATAGCCAGGGCCTGTGGCCTGACCTTGCCTGTTTCGCGTGTTCAGGAGAACGGCGCTACAGGTTTCTCCGGATTGCAGGGTTAGTCGCCCGATGCCGCTCCATATTTCGTAAAGGCGTTCGCTATTTTGCAGCGCTCTCGACATCGAGCCGTTGACTGCGCCCTCCCCGAGGTCGCGCGCCAACACCGCTGAAGCCGGCAAGAGGCTGATCAGGGCAGTGAGGTAAAAGCAGTTGAGATATTTCATGGCAATCCTTGGTGATGAAACTCAGGTGTGCACGATCGTGGCACGGCGCTGAACACCAAGAGACATACATAGTTATTGCGAGATAAAGGTGTGACTGAATCAGCTATGGAGCGGGAAGGGGGCGGTACACGCCATCCTTGCCATGTGCAGCTGTAGCGCGATTTCCGCGCACGCTGATCATCTGCTTGATATCAATCCACTCGATACCCTGGGCCTTGAGCTTGGGCAATTCACGCTCCAGCACCGCCAACGTCTGTGGATACGGATGCCCGATCATCACTGCCGAACCCTGCTTGCGCGCCAGGCTGATGGCTGTCTGCAGCTGCGTGAAGATCGCCGCTTCCGTGGGCTCGTCATCCAGAAACACATCCCGCGAAACGCTCGCCAATGCAATCTTCTGCGCTTGGGCCGCCGCGACGGTCTGGGCGCTGGTGCGGCTGTCGACGAAAAACTTGTGCCGACGCTGCAAGTCAGCCATCAACCAGGCCATGGCAGCCGGTTGAGCGGTCATGCGGCTGCCCATGTGGTTGTTGATGCCAGCGGTATAGGGCACGACCTTGAACGCCGCAGTCAGGCGCTTCTCGAGTTCTTCGATCGGTAGCTCGGGATGCCAGGCGAACGGTCCGGTGGCCGGGGCCATGGGCATGTGCAGAATGACGATCTTGCCGGCGCGATGGGCTTCGCGAGCGAACTCGGTGGCGTGGGGTGTATCGGGCATGATCGCTGCGGTGACCGGGCCGGGCAGGGCCAGCACGCGGCGATCCTGGGGCAGGTTTTGCCCCAGGTCATCGATGATCAGGCTTAAATAGGCTTTTTGAGGCGTCGTCGCGACGGGCGTTGCGTGAGCAACACCCGCCAGACAGCACAACAGCCCGAGGAAGAACCGCAGGCGCACCTCAGCGGCCAGAGGTGATGCTCAGCCCTTTGAGCAGGCTCAAGGCCTGGGCCAGCTGATAGTCGTCATCCTGCGGCATCGCCTTGGCTTTGCCGCCGGAGCCGGTAGGCTTGTCGGCGCCGCCGTTGCCATTGCCCAGGTGGCCTTGCAGGTCGGCTTCCTTGAAGTACTCGCCGTCCTGCTCGCTGGTGATCTTGGCTTTGCGCACTTCAATGTCCGGCACGATGCCCTGCGCCTGGATCGAGCGGCCATTCGGCGTGTAGTACAGCGCCGTGGTGATTTTCAGTGCGCGCTCGTTATTGAGCGGCAGCACGGTCTGGACCGAGCCTTTGCCGAAACTGGTGGTGCCCATCACCACCGCACGCTTCTGATCCTGCAAGGCGCCGGCGACGATTTCCGAAGCCGAGGCACTGCCGCCGTTGATCAGCGTGACCATCGGCACGGCTTCGCTTTCGTCCTTGCCGGTGGCGGAGAAGCGCAGTTCGGAATTGGCGATACGGCCTTTGGTGTAAACGATCAAGCCCTTGGTGATGAAGTGGTCGACCACTTCCACCGCCGCTTGCAGCACGCCGCCCGGGTTGTTACGCAGGTCGAGGATGATGCCGTTGAGCTTCTTGCCGTTGTCCTTGCGCAGCTTGGCCAAGGCCTTGGAAACCTCTTCGCCGGTCTTGACCTGGAACTGGGTGATGCGGATGTAGCCGTAGCCGGACTCCAGCAGCTGGCTCTTCACGCTCTTCACTTGAATGATGGCGCGGGCCAGGGTCACGTCGAATGGCGTGCCACCGTCGCGCACCAGGGTCAGGGTAATCTTCTGGCCGATCTTGCCACGCATTTTGTCCACGGCTTCGGTCATGCTCTGGCCGCGGGTCGGTTGGCCGTTGATCTTGACGATGAAGTCGCCGGCCTGAATACCAGCCTTGGACGCCGGGGTGTCATCGATCGGCGAGACCACTTTGATGAAACCGTCTTCGGCGCCGACTTCGATGCCCAGGCCGCCAAATTCGCCGCTGGTGCTTTCCTGCAATTCAGCGAAGTCTTCCGGGCCCAGGTAGGCGGAGTGCGGGTCGAGGTTGCTGAGCATGCCTTTGATGGCGTTTTCCAGCAGGGTCTTGTCGTCTACCGGTTCGACATAGGCGGCCTTGATCCGGTCCATGACCTCGGCAAAGGTGCGCAACTCTTCCAGCGGCAATGGCGCCTTGGTGGTCGCAGCAGTGCCCGCCGGTGCGACCGCCGGAGCAGGTTGAGCGGCGAACGCCAGAGGCGCGCCGATCACCAGGGCGATCGTCAGGGCCAGCGAGGTAAGGCGGGACAAATGCAGCATGTCGAACAAACTCCTAATGTAGGTGACTCAGCGCCTATCCTTGCGCGCGGCACCATTGCGCCGGATCACTCGGGTGACCCTGCTGACGAATAGCGAAATACAGCGCTGGTGTGTCCTGTCCGCCACTGTTGCCGACAGTGGAGATGGACTCACCGGCTTTTACCACGTCACCTGCAGACTTGAGCAGCGTCTGGTTGTGACCGTAAAGACTCAAGAAACCGTTGCCGTGGTCGAGGATCACCAGCAGCCCGGCGCCACGCAACCAGTCGGCGAACACCACGCGACCACCATGCACCGCGTGTACCTGACTGCCGGCGGAGGCGCTGATCATCACGCCGTCCCACTTGGTGCGGGCGTCGTCGCCACGGCTTTCGCCAAAGCGTGCCAGCAGTCGACCATCAACGGGCCAGGGAAGTTTTCCCCGGCTTGAAGCAAAAGGGCCACCAAAGATTTCGCCTGAACTGGAAACCAGTGCGCCGGGGGTCGGTCTGACAGGTTTGCGTGGGGCGTCAGTGGCATCTGCTTGCGCCTGAGCCTCACGTAAACGCTTTTTTTCGGCTTCCTGCTGGGCGATCAGCGCTTTTTGCCGCGCTTCCTCTGCCTCACGAGCCTGGCGGGCCAGGGTTTCCTCGATGGTTTTAAGGACTTTAGACAGGTCCGCCTGCTCTTGTTCGCGGACGGCCAGTTTCTGATCGCGCGCCTTTACGTCGGTGTTGAGCTTGGCCAGTACTTGCTGGCGCTCCTGGCGGACTTTGTCGAGTTCGTCACGCTGGCTGTCGAGGCTGCTTTTCTGCACGAGCAGTTGCGCCTGCTGCATGGCGATGTCTTTTTCGACATTGGCCAGTTGGCGCAAGGTTTCGTTGAAGTTCTTCAGCTGCTCCAGGCGAGCCTGGCTCAGGTAGTCGTAATAGGTGAGGGTGCGGGCGAATTTTTCCGGGTTCTGCTGGTTCAGCAGCAGCTTCAGGTACTCCTGGCGGCCGTTCTGATAGGCCGCACGGGCCTGAATGGCGATCAGTCGTTGCTGTTCAATGCGCGCGCTCTGGAGTTTTTTTTTCTCTGCATCGAGTCGCTGCAGCTCGGATTCGCTTTTCTGCAGCTCTTTTTGCAGGGCATCGACCTGCTTCTCGAGCTTGCCCATCTCGGTCTCGGTGCCCTTGAGATCTTTCTGTACCCCGGACTTTTCTTCCTGCAACTTGCCCAGCAGTTTCTTCAGCTCGGCAATGTCCTGACGCGTGGCGTCCAACTGTTGTTGGGTTTGCGCGCGCTCGTCAGCGAAGGCCGGTTGGAGCAGGCAAGTCAGGGCGAGGGCTATCAGGACGCGAAGCATAGAGGCGGGTGATACCAGGGAAAGGGACGTCCTAGTATGCCCGCCAAGCGCTGCAAAAAAAACGCCCAATTGGGGCTGTGTGATGACTGGAGCGGGGTGCGGGGGTAATTAGCCTTCGAAACCACCACAAACCACTGTGGGAGCGAGCTTGCTCGCGATGGCGTCCTGACATTCAACATGGATGTTGGCTGTCAGATTGCTATCGCGAGCAATCGAGCGTCGACCGGCTGCTCCCACAGGGTTTGGCTGTGTTTGTGCGACCGGGTTACACCAGAATCGAAGTCCCGGTCATTTCGGCTGGCTTTTCGAGGCCCAGCAACATCAGCATGGTCGGCGCGACATCCGCCAGCACGCCGCCTTCGCGAACCTTCAGGTCCCGCTTGCCGACATAGATGAACGGCACCGGCTCGGTAGTGTGGGCGGTGTGCGCCTGGCCAGTGGACTCGTCGGACATTTGCTCGACGTTACCGTGGTCGGCGGTGATCAGCGCTTCGCCGCCGACCTTTTCCAGTGCATCGACGATGCGACCCACACACAGGTCCAGGCATTCGACAGCTTTGACGGCTGCGTCGAACACGCCGCTGTGGCCCACCATGTCGCCGTTGGCGTAGTTGACCACGATCACGTCATAACGTTGGTTGTCGATAGCGTCGACGATGCGGTCGGTGACTTCCGGTGCGCTCATCTCAGGCTGCAAGTCATAAGTGGCGACTTTTGGCGACGGGATCAGGATGCGTTCTTCGCCCGGGAATGGTTCTTCACGGCCGCCGGAGAAGAAGAAGGTCACGTGGGCGTATTTCTCTGTTTCGGCGATACGCAGCTGGGTCTTGCCGTTTTTCGCCAGGTAGTCGCCCAGCACGTTGTCCAGGCTGCCGGCGGCGAAGGCCGATGGCGCAGGGATGCTGGCGGCGTATTGGGTCAGCATGACGAAACCGGCCAGTTTTGGCTGGCGCGCACGCTCGAACTCATTGAAATCGTCTTCGACGAACACGCGGGTCAGTTCGCGGGCGCGATCGGCACGGAAGTTCATGAACACCACGGCGTCGCCGTCTTCGACCTTGACCGGCTCACCGATGGACGTGGCTTTGACGAATTCGTCGCTCTCGCCACGTTCGTAGGCGGCTTGCAGGCCTTCCTGGGCAGTGGCGGCGTTGAACTCGCCGTTGCCATCGACGATCAGGTTATAGGCCTGGGACACGCGGTCCCAACGGTTGTCGCGGTCCATGGCGAAGTAACGACCGATAATGCTGGCGATCCGACCTTTGCCGAGGGCCTGGAAGCTTGCATCAAGCAGTTCGATGGACGACTGAGCGCTTTTCGGCGGAGTGTCGCGGCCGTCGAGGAAGGCGTGCAGGTAGATTTTTTCAGCACCGCGCTTGTACGCCAGTTCAGCCATGGCAACCAGATGATCCTGGTGGCTGTGAACGCCGCCATCGGACAGCAGCCCCATGAAGTGCACGGCTTTGCCGGCCGCAACGGCTTTATCCACCGCGGCGCAGATGGTCGGGTTCTCGAAGAACTCGCCGTCGCGGATCGATTTGGTCACGCGGGTGAAGTCCTGATACACCACGCGGCCGGCGCCGAGGTTCATATGGCCGACTTCGGAGTTGCCCATCTGGCCGTCCGGCAGACCGACGTCCATGCCGCTGCCCGAAATCAGGCCGTTCGGCACGGTGGCCCACAGGCGGTCCAGCACGGGCTTCTTCGCCGCAAAAATGGCGTTGGATTCAGGGCTCTCACTGTGACCGAAGCCGTCGAGAATAATCAGGACCAAAGGTTTAGGCGTGGTAGTCATGGATTCCACTCGTGGCTGAGTTAAAAAGAGGGCGATAAAAAAGGGAGTGGCAGTTTAAAGCGAAGTTCCGGCCACGTCACCGCCGGACGGGGTTTGGCCCACCATAGTGGCTGTGTATACTGGCCGACATTTTAACGCCCTGGAACCTCCTTCGATGGTTGCTCACCTGATTGAATTTGCCACTAACCACTATCTGCTCGTCGGTATCTTCGTCGTACTGCTGGCGTTGCTGATTGCCTATCAGATGCAAGGCGGCGGCCGCAGCCTGAGCACCGGTGAACTGACCGGGCTGGTCAACAAGGACGCAGGCGTCGTCATCGACATCCGCTCGAACAAAGATTTTGCCGCCGGTCACATTGTGGGTGCGTTGAACATTCCTCACGACAAACTGGCCGCTCGTGTCGGTGAACTGGAAAAGCACAAGGCCAAGACCATCATCCTGGTTGACGCTTTGGGCCAGACGGCCGGCACGCATGCCCGCGAACTGGTGAAATCCGGCTTCACCGCCGCCAAGCTGTCCGGCGGTATTTCCAGCTGGAAAGGCGACAACTTGCCACTGGTGAAGTGATATGAGCAACGTCGTCGTCTACTCCAGCGATTACTGCGGTTATTGCTCGCGAGCCAAGTACCTGCTCGAGAACAAAGGCGTGGCCTTCGAAGAGATCAAGGTCGATGGCAAGCCGCAGGTGCGCGCCGCCATGGCCCAGAAAGCGGGGCGTACGTCCGTGCCGCAGATCTGGATCGGTGAGCGCCACATTGGCGGCTGTGATGATTTGTTTGCCCTTGAGCGCACCGGTAAGCTCGACGAACTGCTCAAGGCCTGAACGCCTTCCCTATAAGACCCCAAGATCAGAAAGGATCTGAGATGACTGACCAACAGAACACTGCAGCTAGCGAAGAAGAAACCGCACCGCAATTCTCCTTGCAGCGCATCTACGTACGTGACTTGTCCTTTGAAGCCCCGAAAAGCCCGGCGATTTTCCGCCAGCAGTGGGAACCGAGCGTCGGTCTGGATCTGAATACCCGTCAAAAGGCACTGGAAGGTGACTTCCATGAAGTCGTGCTGACCCTGTCCGTGACCGTGAAAAACGGTGAAGAAGTGGCGTTCATCGCGGAAGTGCAACAGGCCGGGATCTTCCTGATCAAGAACCTGGACGATGCTTCGATGAGTCACACCCTGGGCGCGTTCTGCCCGAACATCCTGTTCCCGTACGCGCGTGAAACCCTGGACAGCCTGGTAACCCGCGGTTCGTTCCCGGCGTTGATGCTGGCTCCGGTGAACTTCGATGCGCTGTACGCACAAGAGCTGCAACGCATGCAGGCTGCGGGCGAAACCCCGACTGTTCAGTAAGCGTTCGATGCCGTAACGAAAAAAGCGCCGTAACAGGCGCTTTTTTCATGGGTGATCGTTCCCACGCTCTGCGTGGGAATGCCTCAAGGGACGCTCCGCGTCCAGTGACGCGGAGCGCCACGGGCTGCATTCCCACGCGGAGCGTAGGAACGATCAGTCGCGGGGTTATTTAAAACCAAGTTGGCGCCAGCCTTCATACACGGCAACCGCCACGGTGTTCGACAGGTTCAGGCTGCGACAGCCTTCACGCATCGGCAGGCGCAGGCGCTGTTCGCCGGGCAGGGCATCGAGTACTTCCGCCGGCAAGCCACGGCTTTCCGGGCCGAACAGGAACGCATCGCCCTCGGCGAAGCTGGCATCGTGGAACGGCCGCGAGCCCTTGGTGGTAAAGGCGAAGAGTCGGGGATGGCCGAGGCTCTCCAGGCAGCTGGCGAGGTCTGCGTGGCGTTGCAGGGTGGCATACTCGTGGTAATCGAGGCCGGCCCGGCGCAGGCGCTTGTCGTCCATCTCGAAGCCTAGCGGCTCGATCAAATGCAGGTGGCAGCCGCTGTTGGCGCACAGCCTGATAACGTTGCCGGTATTCGGCGGAATTTCTGGTTGGAAAAGGATGACGTGAAACATGCACGGCTCCGAAGGTAAAGATGACCGGCATTCTACGCCGCCAGTGGACAAGCGATCGAAACTATTCCCGCGGGTGATGGCTTCGCTGGCAATTGTCGGGGTGATGGTGGGGCTGATGATCGGCCGACTGACCACCCCTGACCCCAGTGAACTGCAGCAGGTCGAGGTGACGGGCGACGGGCTGGTGGTGTGGTTCAACAATGAGCCCAAAAGCCACGGCGAGTTCGTCGACGGCAGCCTCGCGCTGTTGTTCGAGGCTGAAGGCAAGGCGCAGAAAGGTCAGCTCAAGCTCAACGACAAAAGCGTGAACTGGCGAGTGCGTTTGAGTGATGGGGGATTGTTGCTGACGGTGGTGGCGGCCCGGCCGCTCCAGGGCGAGTGGGCCGGTAGTCAGGTTGATGACCGCTGGCGGCTGGAGATCCATCTCCGAGAGCAATAAAAGAGGGAATCCCCGGCCTGCCTGTACCAAGGTTCCCAAAACGGGAGGGCTCATCGCTAGTGCGGAGTGAGCCCGGTGTAAAGAAGGAACCCCTGACCTGCCTGTATCAAGGGCCCCAAAACTGCTGGGCTCGTCGCATGTGCGGTGTGAGCCCGATGTAAAGAGGGGAATCCCCGGCCTGCCTGTACCAAGGTCCCCGAAACCGGGTAGTGAACTGAATCACTGAATGGACTATTGCAGGGGGCGTGCCAGGTTTTAACAAGTTGAAACAGAACGTCGCTGGGAGGCGTTGAAAGCCCCGTATTTCGGGGCTTTCGTGTTTTTTCGATCAAGGTTCGATTGCGAAGGCAGGCGGGGTTGCGGATCAGTTGTCGTGCGCGATTGCGGTTCACGGTGCGTTGCGGCGGTGCACGGAGGGTGATGATCGTTCCCACGCTCCCGCGTGGGAATGCCTCAATGGACGCTCTGCGTCCGCTTCGGCAGGGACGCGGAGCGTCCCGGGCTGCATTCCCACGCAGAGCGTGGGAATGATCGGGTTAAAAGTTAACCCTCTTCCCCTTCATCATCATCCCCACCATCAACCTTCATCCCCAATTCCTTGATCTTGCGTGTCAGGGTGTTACGCCCCCAGCCCAGCAACACCGCGGCATCGCGGCGGCGGCCGGCGGTGTGTTTGAGGGCGGTCTCGATCATGATCCGCTCGAAAGCCGGCACGGCACTGTCCAGCAAACTCGATTGACCGCGAGCCAATGCCTGGTCAGCCCACTGACGCAGCGCTTGCTCCCAGTTGGTCACCGGCGCCGAATCCTGCGGCAGGTTCAGCAGCTCCGGCGGCAAGTCACTGATGTGCACTTCGCGACCCGAAGCCATCACCGTGATCCAGCGGCAGGTGTTCTCCAGCTGACGCACGTTGCCGCCCCACGGCAGGTTCTTCAGGTATTCCTCGGTTTCGCTTTTCAACAGCTTGGGCTCGACCGCCAGTTCCTGTGCGGCGCGGCTGAGGAAGTGCTTGGCCAGGGTCGGGATGTCTTCGCGACGGTCCGACAGCCGTGGGATATGAATGCGGATCACGTTGAGGCGATGAAACAAGTCCTCACGGAATTTCCCTGCGTGCACCAGGGTTTCCAGATTCTGGTGAGTCGCGGCGATGATTCGCACATCGACCTTCACTGGAACATGACCGCCGACGCGATAAAACTCACCGTCCGCCAGTACCCGCAGCAAGCGAGTCTGAGTGTCCGCCGGCATGTCGCCGATTTCATCGAGGAACAGCGTGCCACCGTCCGCTTGTTCAAAACGTCCGCGACGCAGGTTGGCCGCACCGGTGAACGCACCTTTCTCATGGCCGAACAGCTCGGACTCCATCAGGTCCTTCGGGATCGCTGCCATGTTCAGCGCGATGAACGGCGAAGACGCCCGAGGGCTGTGACGGTGCAGGGCATGGGCTACCAGTTCTTTACCGGTGCCGGATTCGCCGTTGATCAACACGGTGATGTTGGAATGGCTCAAGCGCCCGATGGCGCGAAACACTTCCTGCATCGCCGGCGCTTCACCGATGATTTCCGGGGTGCGGGTCAGGGCGACCGGGACTTCCAGGCCTTGCTGTTCCTGGGCGTGCTGGTTGGCGCGCTTGACCAGGGAAACCGCTTCGTCGACATCAAACGGCTTTGGCAGGTATTCAAACGCGCCGCCCTGATAGGACGCGACAGCGCTGTCCAGGTCGGAGTGCGCAGTCATGATGATCACTGGCAGCCGTGGGTGTTGTTCGCGAATCCGCGCCAGAAGGTCCAGGCCGCTGGCGCCGGGCATGCGGATGTCGGAGATGATCACATCCGGCTGCTGGCGCGCCAGGCGGCTCATCACGCCATCGGCGCTGTCGAAGCTTTGCGTGGTCATGCCTTCCTGCTGCAAGGCTTTTTCCAGGACCCAACGGATAGAACGGTCGTCATCGACGATCCACACGGTTTCACTACGGCTCATGTCGATGTGGCTCCTTGTTCCAGTGGCAGAAAGATCGAGAACGTGGTGTGGCCTGGATGGCTGTCACATTCGATCAGGCCCTGGTGCTGGCTGATGATGTTCTGGGTAATGGCCAGGCCCAGCCCGGTACCGTCCGGGCGCCCGCTGACCATGGGGAAGAAGATTGTTTCCTGCAGCTCGGCGGGAATGCCCGGACCGTTGTCGATGATTTCGATCTTGGTCACCAGGCGATGGCGCACGTGGCCAATGGTGAACTGGCGCATGGCGCGGGTGCGCAAACTGATGCGGCCCAGGCGCAGCTCGTTCTGGCTGCTAATGGCCTGCATCGCGTTGCGCACGATGTTCAGCACCGCCTGGATCATTTGTTCGCGGTCGATCAACACGTCGGGAATGCTTGGATCGTAGTCGCGCACCAAAGTGATGCAGCCCTGGCTTTCGGCCTCGACCAGTTGGCCGACGCGCTCGAGCACTTCATGAATATTGCACATGGCCAGGGACGGCAGTTTGTTGGAGCCGAGCATGCGATCGACCAGGTTACGCAGGCGGTCGGCTTCTTCAATGATGACGTTGGTGTAGTCACGCAAGCTTTCTTCCGGCAATTCCCGGGCGAGCAATTGCGCCGCGCCGCGAATCCCGCCCAGCGGATTCTTGATTTCGTGAGCGAGGCCGCGCACCAGCATCTTGCTGGTTTCCTGCTTCGACAGCTGGGCCTCTTCCTTGGTGATCCGCAACAGACGGTCACGGGGATGGACTTCCAATAGCAGCAGGGTGACGCCGCTGGCCAGGATCGGCGTTACCGCGTAGTCGACGGTCAGCGTCTGGCCGGTGAGGGCAGTGAGCATCGCTTCGCGCTTGGTGAACGGGTGCGCCTGCTCGACCGCCTGGCGCAGGGAGTTCAGCGCTTCGGTGGATTCGGTGAACAACTCGCTGATGAACTGCCCATGGCTGCGTTGGCCGCTGATGGCCAGGAGCATCTCCGCCGCCGGGTTCATGTACTCGAGACGCAGTTCGGCGTCGAGCAGGATGGTAGCGGTGGTCAGGTTGTCGAGTAACAAACGGTGCAGTGCGTCGCTTATGGTCATCAGGACCTCTTTTGGAGCGGAGCGTGCGCAAGAAACAAGCGTTGGTACAAGCAAAATGCAAAAACCAAACCAAGGCTCCGAAAAGAAGCGTTTGGGGCTTGAAACATGCGTTTGACGCTCGTTTGCGTGGCGTTCTGCCAGCTTTGACGGGTACTTTCGAACCAAAATGGGCTGGTATGTGGGTACGGTGCAACCTATCGCACCAATATAGTGCGCAAACATGAATGAGCTTAGAAGAAGCGCAGTAGGGGATTTTTTTCTTCTGGGGGTTTGTCTTTGATCGGGCATTCCGGTCGTTGGCCAAAATCAGCGAGGGTGCAGGGTTTGACCTGACGTTTTTGCGCGAGGGAGATGCGCAACATGTGGAAAGGTTGATTGGCCGTGCGTTCTACGGTTCGTCCCTGTTCGTCGAGGATTTCCACGGAGAGGTTATGGCTGCCACGGTCGATGTTGCTCAAGGCAAATACCGGACTCGGGCCGGGTTCGGCAGTAGGTTTGCCGTCGAGCAACAGACGGTAACGATGCCCGCGTTGCAGCCCGGGTTCGCTGGTGACGCTGACGATCAGTTCTCCCGCACTGCTGCGTATGGTTGCATCAGGTTCTGGTATGAGCACTCTCAGCATGGCGTAGTGGAAGAGTGGTTTGGCTTCGGTTTTTTTTGTCGCCGTCATCGGGGCTGCGCCGGTCGGGTTGGCGGTCATGCGATTGCTCGTCGCCATCGGCACGCGCTTGGCGTTGCCGGCGCCTGGCTGATCGGTGAAGACCCGGTTGCCTTGGGCGTCGACGTAGGTAAAGACCTCGGCCGACACCGGCAGGGCGATCAGGCACGCGATCAGCAGCCATAACCTCACGGTTTGTGCACCCGTTGCACGGTGAAAGTTACGGTCGGACTTTGCTGCACGACGTCTTCTCCGTCGATCACCTGCACCGCGAGGCTGTGTGTGCCGCGATCAATGTTGACCAGTTGCAGAATCGGCACGTTGCTCGGCTGGCCGTAAGGCTGATCGTCCAGCAGCAGCCTGAACAGATGAGGCCCTTGCAGACGCGGTTTGATCAGCACGTTGACGGTGAAGGTGCCGTTGTTGGCACGCAGCGCTTCGGTAGTGGGTAAGTTGGTCAGCTCCAGCACCTCGTAAGCGCTGCGCGGCTGTTCGCGGCTGGTGGCTTCGACAGGTGGCACAGAAGGGACTTGGGGCTCAACCCTGTTAAGCGGTGGCAACTCGACAGGTTGAGCCTTCACGCCATCGGGCGGTTGATTGCTGTAGGCGGTGTTGCCGTCGGCGTCGGTGTATTTATAGATCTGCGCGGCGGCGGGCAGGGCGATCAACAGCAACATCAGTAAAAAACCACGAGCCATAAAATCGACCAGAAACGAAAGCGTTGAGTTGCAGCATAGGTTACGGGCGTGGGTTGGCATAGATTGGTTACAGGCACGGCCCGATAACCTTGCGCAACCCGCTGTCATCTTCTGGCAATACAAATTCTGCAATCAGTGGGGTATCACTCTTGCGGGAAGGCAGTGTCAAAGTTACACGTTGACCATGGGCAGTCTCAGTGAGCCAGTAATGCAACTCGCGTTTATTGATGCTCATTCCAAACTCAAACACCCAACCATCTTCTTGCAGGCTCCTTGTTGAGCCCCAACCGCTAACCAGGTAGCTAATGGGCGCGCGCTTGCCGGTTGTCAGGCGCAATGGTCCGTTTGCCGGCGCGCCCGGGCCTTCATAATCATCGGCATTGAAGCCAAGCCGGTGTGTCGGAATTGTCAGGGACATACCCATCGGGTTATCAGGATGACAACTTATCGCCAGAAGGGCTTCGCCGGTTTTACCGTCATAGCGTGTATTTCCGCTGAGAAGGGCAGTTTGAAACCGGCTGTCGTCGGAAGGATATTCCACCAGCCAGTGTTTGCTCTGGTCAGGGGGATGGGAGCTGTCATTCGCGGCCCAGGCAGGTGTGAGCCCCCCAAGAAACAAAGCTAGCGAATAAAGAGAGGCTGATGCTGATTTCATCTGCTGTTCCTTCCGAAAAGACCTGGGACAGTAAATGAAAACCCCTTGAAAGTTTCACCGAACTATTTTCAAAAAAATGCAAAAGCGTTTTGCCTGAAAATTCCCGCCCACAAAAAAGGCCTCCCGAAGGAGGCCTCTTTTTTGTCACGCCGCGTGCCGCAGCGCTACCGGATCAGCAGCTGTAGTACAGCTCGTATTCCAGTGGGTGTACGAAGGTACGTACCTTGATTTCTTCTTCGCTTTTCAGGGCGATGTAAGCGTCGATGAAGTCGTCGCTGAAAACGCCGCCTTTGGTCAGGAACGCACGACCTTTGTCCAGCTCTTCCAGGGCTTCTTTCAGGCTGCCGCAAACTTGTGGGATCTCTTTCGCCTCTTCAGGCGGCAGGTCGTACAGGTTTTTGTCAGCGGCGTCGCCAGGGTGGATCTTGTTCTGGATGCCGTCCAGGCCAGCCATCAACAGTGCAGCGAAGCCCAGGTAAGGGTTAGCTGCCGGATCCGGGAAGCGGGCTTCGATACGGCGAGCACGAGGGCTGGACACGTAAGGAATACGGATCGAAGCCGAACGGTTGCGAGCCGAGTAGGCCAGCATCACTGGCGCTTCGAAACCTGGGACCAGACGCTTGTAGGAGTTGGTCGACGGGTTGGTGAAGCCGTTCAGCGCCTTACCGTGCTTGATGATGCCGCCGATGAAGAACAGGGCGGTGTCGGACAGGCCGGCATAGCCTTCGCCAGCGAAGGTGTTCTTGCCATCTTTGGCGATGGACAGGTGAACGTGCATACCCGAACCGTTGTCGCCGTACAGAGGCTTAGGCATGAAGGTTGCGGTGCGGCCATAAGCGACAGCCACGTTGTGTACGCAGTACTTCAGGGTCTGAACTTCGTCAGCCTTGGCTACCAGGGTGTTGAACTTCACGCCGATTTCGTTCTGACCGGCAGTCGCCACTTCGTGGTGGTGAACTTCGATGACCAGGCCCATTTCTTCCATGGCGTTGCACATGGAGGTACGGATTTCGTGGTCGTGGTCAAACGGTGGAACCGGGAAGTAACCGCCTTTGATACCTGGACGGTGGCCATGGTTGCCGCCTTCGATGTCCTGGTCGGACATCCACGAACCTTGTTCGGAGAAGATTTTGAACATCGAGCCGGAGATGTCGGACTTGAACTTCACCTGATCGAAGATGAAGAACTCAGGTTCCGGGCCAACGAAAACGGTATCGCCGATACCGGTCGACTTCAGGTATTCCTCGGCACGCTTGGCGATCGCACGTGGGTCGCGATCGTAGCCTTGCATGGTCGACGGCTCGATTACATCGCAAACGATGATCAGCGTTGGGTCTTCGGTGAACGGGTCGAGAACGGCAGTGCTGTCGTCCGGCAGCAGGATCATGTCGGAGGCTTCGATGCCTTTCCAGCCAGCAATGGAGGAACCGTCGAACATTTTGCCTTCTTCGAAGAAAGCGTCATCCAGCGCGTCGCGAGCCGGCATGGTCACGTGGTGCTGAGTGCCTTTGGTGTCCGTGAAGCGCAGATCAATCCACTTGACGTCATGATCTTTGATGAGTTGAACCGACTTCGACATAGTGTCCTCCGGGTGGATTCGGGCTTGGGTAGTGGATGGCCCTTGGAATGTGGGTGATGCCGGCGCGAATACTCTGCCAAGGCAACCTGCCTCACAAGGGAGCAAATTGCATGCCAGTGCCCCATCATGGTTTTTTTGCCCCAATATCACGCTTATAAAGGTGCAATCCGTCATAAAGAACAAATTATCGCCCTGTTATGTGGCGTACAAATCAACAAACGACCTGTTTTGGTGCGCGCCAAACCTTCTGCACATTAACTGGTTAAACCTTGAGCAATTTCCGCTATAATCCGCGCCCCCCTTTTTCGGCTGGCCCAGCGCGCGCTGTTTTCATGAAACTAATCGTAAAAGTCTTTCCCGAGATCACCATCAAGAGCCGCCCGGTACGGATGCGTTTCATCCGCCAGTTGGCCAAAAACATCCGTACCGTGCTCCGCGACCTGGACCCGGCTGTGGTGGTGAACGGTGTGTGGGACAATCTCGAGCTGGAAACCCGCGTCAGCGAGCCCAAAGCCCTGAAGGAGATGACCGAACGCCTGAGCTGCATGCCGGGTATCGCGCATTTCCTGCAGGTCGACGAATACCCATTGGGCGACTTCGACGACATCGTCGCCAAGTGCAAGCAGCACTTCGGTGATGCGTTGGCCGGGAAGATCTTTTCGGTGCGCTGCAAGCGTGCCGGCAAGCATGAATTCAGCTCGATGGACGTCGAGAAATATGTCGGCAGCCAACTGCGCCGTCAGTGCGGCGCCGCCGGAATTTCGCTGAAAGAGCCGGAAATCGAAGTCCGCATCGAAATTCGCGACAAACGGTTGTTCGTGATCCACAACCAGCACAACAGCATCGGCGGTTATCCGCTGGGTGCCCTGGAACAGACGCTTGTGCTGATGTCGGGCGGCTTCGATTCCACTGTTGCCGCTTACCAGATCATGCGCCGCGGCCTGATGAGCCATTTCTGCTTCTTCAATCTGGGCGGACGTGCCCATGAACTGGGCGTCATGGAGGTCGCGCATTTCATCTGGAAGAAGTACGGCAGCTCCCAACGCGTGTTATTTGTCAGTGTGCCGTTCGAGGAAGTACTGGGAGAAATTCTCGGGAAAGTCGATAACAGTCATATGGGTGTAGTTTTGAAGCGTATGATGTTGCGCGCTGCTTCCCGTATTGCCGATCGGCTGGAGATCGAAGCGCTGGTGACCGGCGAAGCGATTTCCCAGGTGTCGAGCCAGACACTGCCGAACCTGTCCGTGATCGACTGCGTGACCGACAAGCTGGTCTTGCGTCCGCTGATCGCCAGTCACAAGCAGGACATCATCGACCTGGCCAACGAAATCGGTACCGCCGACTTCGCCAAGCACATGCCGGAGTATTGCGGGGTCATCTCGGTGAACCCCAAGACCCACGCCAAGCGTCCGCGCGTGGAGCATGAAGAGAAAGAATTCGACATGGCGGTCCTTGAGCGTGCGCTCGAGAACGCCAAGCTGGTGCCGATCGATCGCGTGATCGACGAATTGGGCCAGGACTTGCAGATCGAAGAAGTCAGCGAAGCACTGGCGGGCCAGATCATCATCGACATCCGTCACCCGGATGCCGCTGAAGACGAGCCGCTGGAACTGGCTGGCATTGAGGTACAGACGATGCCGTTTTATGCATTGAACGCTCGTTTCAAGGAACTGGACCCTACTCGCCAGTACCTGCTGTATTGCGACAAAGGCGTGATGAGTCGCCTGCATGCCCACCATTTGCTCAGTGAGGGGCATGCCAATGTGCGCGTTTATCGACCGAGCTAAGAGCCCGGGGCTGTTTGCCTGTGGCCTGCGTCACCGGCCCCCCGACGCCGCCGTCAAGCTGTAACGGCAAGGCCTGACTCTACTGTTAATCGCTGCCAAGACTTGTCAGCACACCGAATCCTCTGATCGAGATACACAAGTGATCGAAAATCTACGCAACATCGCCATCATTGCTCACGTTGACCATGGTAAGACCACCCTGGTAGACAAACTCTTGCGTCAATCCGGCACCCTGGAGCGCAACGAGCTCAACGACGAGCGCGTGATGGACTCCAACGACCAGGAGAAAGAGCGCGGTATTACCATTCTGGCGAAAAACACCGCCATCAACTGGAACGGCTACCACATCAACATCGTGGACACCCCGGGCCACGCCGACTTCGGCGGCGAAGTTGAACGCGTAATGTCGATGGTTGACTCCGTTCTGCTGCTGGTTGACGCTCAAGACGGCCCTATGCCGCAAACCCGTTTCGTGACCAAGAAGGCTTTCGAAGCCGGCCTGCGTCCGATCGTGGTGATCAACAAGGTTGACCGTCCAGGCGCTCGTCCGGATTGGGTTCTGGATCAGATCTTCGACCTGTTCGACAACCTGGGTGCTACCGAAGAACAGCTGGACTTCAAAGTCGTCTACGCCTCGGCCCTGAACGGCATTGCCGGTCTGGAACACACCGACATGGCTGAAGACATGACCCCGCTGTACCAGTCGATCGTCGACAACGTACCGGCGCCGAAAGTCGACCGTGACGGTCCATTCCAGATGCAGATCTCGGCACTGGACTACAACAGCTTCCTGGGCATCATCGGCGTAGGCCGTATCGCTCGTGGTCGCGTCAAGCCGAACACCCAGGTTGTTGCGATCGATGCCGACGGCAAACGCCGTAACGGCCGTATCCTGAAGCTGATGGGTCACCACGGTCTGCACCGCGTTGACGTTGAAGAAGCAGCTGCCGGCGACATCGTCTGCATCAGCGGCTTCGAGTCGCTGTTCATCTCCGACACCCTGTGTGACCCACAGAACGTTGAAGCGATGAAGCCGCTGACCGTTGACGAACCAACCGTTTCGATGACCTTCCAGGTTAACGACTCGCCGTTCTGCGGCCGTGAAGGCAAGTTCGTCACCAGCCGTAACATCAAAGAACGTCTGGACAAAGAACTGCTCTACAACGTTGCCCTGCGCGTTGAAGAAGGCGACACCGCCGACAAGTTCAAAGTCTCCGGCCGTGGTGAGCTGCACCTCTCGGTACTGATCGAAACCATGCGTCGCGAAGGCTTCGAAATGGGTGTTGGTCGTCCGGAAGTGATCATCCGCATGGTTGACGGCGTCAAGCACGAACCGTACGAAAACGTGACCATCGACCTGCCGGAAGAATCGCAAGGTTCGATCATGGAACAGATCGGTATCCGTAAGGGCGACCTGACCAACATGGTTCCGGATGGCAAGGGCCGTGTGCGCCTTGAGTACAACATCCCGGCTCGTGGCTTGATCGGTTTCCGTAACGAGTTCCTGACCCTGACCTCCGGTGCAGGCATCCTGACCTCGATCTTCGACCGTTACGACGTGATGAAGTCCGGCGACATGTCCGGCCGTCAGAACGGCGTGCTGGTTTCGGTTGCTACCGGTAAGGCACTGACTTACTCGCTGGAAACCCTGCAAGCTCGCGGCAAACTGTTCCTGGGTCACGGCGAAGACGTGTACGAAGGTCAAATCGTCGGCATCAACAGCCGCGACAACGACCTGGGCGTCAACCCAACCAAAGGCAAGAAGCTCGACAACATGCGTGCTTCGGGTAAAGACGAAACCATCGCCTTGGTTCCGCCTATCCGTTTCACCCTGGAACAAGCTCTTGAGTTCGTGCAAGAAGACGAACTGTGCGAAGTGACGCCTAAGTCCATCCGTCTTCGTAAGAAGATCCTGGGCGAAAGCGAGCGTACCCGCGCTGCGAAGAAAAGCGGCAACTGAGTTTCGACTTAGTTAGCGCTTAAAAAAACGCCCCCGACCGCAAGGTCGGGGGCGTTTTTGTTTGTCTGGGGTTTGGTGATCGTTCCCACGCTCTGCGTGGGAATGCCTCAACGGACGCTCCGCGTTCGGCTGTTATGGGACGCGGAGCGTCCTGGGCTGCATTCCCACGCGGAGCGTGGGAACGATCAACTCAGAGACGATCAGAACTTCTCGAGCGTCCGACGGCTCTCGCTGGTCTCGCGCGCCACTTCTTTGGGCTTATACGCGCAATACCCCGGCCGCGGCCCGATTTTCGGGTGGTTGCGGCACGTATCCGGGCGCTTTTCATAAATAGTGCACAGACGGCTCTTACGATCCAGGTACAGGCAATCGTTGTTGCTCATGCGCTGGAGGGTGAAGATCTCGGACTTCTGGTTGTAGCGCTCGACGATCCCTTCCTTCTGCAAGCGCTTGGCGATGTTCTTCGCTGGCTCGCCGCGCTCGAATTCGTCGACAATGCCGATCCGGATCAGGTCCTTGATCTTGACCTCGACCGGCAGCGTGCAGCAGCTGGACACGCAGGAACCGCACATCGGCGCAGAGTACTTGGCCCAGGTATCGAGGCGATCGATCTCCGCGGCGGCGATCAGGTTGGACTTCATCATCGATTGTTACCAGCGTGTGCATCAGGGCGCGCGATCATACCGGGACTGGTGGATTTTTGAACAACCTTTTGCCAGATTTTTTCGTGAACTGCCCAATGACCCCTGTATTCCGGCACGAGCCCTGCATTCTTTCCGGTGCACGACAGGGCAATGTCGATCTATCTCGCACTAACGGGAAAAACTGCCGAACCAGAGTTCCAACGGCCTGTCTGACCGTCTAGGCTCAACTATTCCACGCTCGCTCGAGGTCCTATCGATGACTCAAGAACCACTTGTTCGCGAAGCCGAGGTGGCCGCATTTCGCGACGCCGTCTTGACCAAGCTCACGTATGCGGTGGGCAAAGACCCGGATCACGCCTTCGACCACGACTGGTTCGAAGCCATAGCCCTGGCGGCGCGCGATCACATGGTCGAGCACTGGATGGATCACACCCGGCAGATCTATCGCAAAGGTCAGAAACGGGTTTACTACCTCTCCCTGGAATTTCTCATCGGCCGGCTGCTCTACGACAGCCTGAGCAACCTCGGCCTGCTGGATGTGGCCCGCGAGGCGCTGACCGAACTCGGCGTCGACCTTGAGCGCATCCGCCTGCTGGAGCCCGATGCGGCCCTTGGCAACGGTGGCCTCGGCCGTCTGGCCGCGTGTTTCATGGAAAGCATGTCGACCCTCGGCATCGCCGGGCACGGCTATGGCATTCGTTACGAGCACGGCTTGTTCCGTCAGGCCATCGTCGATGGCTGGCAGCAGGAACAGACTGAACACTGGCTGGATTTCGGCAACCCGTGGGAGTTCGAACGGCCGGAGGTGGTTTATCCGATCGGTTTTGGCGGTAGCGTCGAAACCGTCACCGACGAAACAGGTAAATTCAAGCAAGTCTGGACCCCGGCGGAAACCGTTCGCGCGATTGCCTACGACACCCCGGTGGTCGGTTGGCGCGGGGCGAGCGTCAACACGCTGCGCCTGTGGCGTGCCCGTGCCATGGAAGATTTGCACCTGGAGCGCTTCAACGCCGGCGACCACTTGGGCGCCGTGGCGGAAGTCGCCCGGGCCGAAAGTATTTCCCGCGTACTCTACCCGGCCGACAGCACCGAAGCCGGCCAGGAACTGCGCCTGCGCCAGGAATACTTCTTCGTCGCCGCGTCCTTGCAGGACTTGCTGCGGCGCCATCGCAACATGCACACCTCGGTCCTGACCCTGGGCGACCACGCGGCGATCCAGCTCAACGATACTCATCCCTCGATCGCCGTGGCCGAGCTGATGCGTCAGCTGGTTGACGTGTACGACGTGGCGTGGGACGCCGCCTGGCAGGTCACGGTCGATACGCTGTCCTATACCAACCACACGCTGTTGCCGGAAGCGCTGGAAACCTGGCCGGTCGGGTTGATGGAGCGCATGCTGCCGCGGCACATGCAGATCATTTATCTGATCAATGCCCAGCACATCGACTCGCTGAGGGCCAAGGGCGTCCATGACTTCGAAGTGCTTCGGGCGGTGTCGCTGATCGAGGAAGACAACGGCCGTCGTGTGCGCATGGGTAACCTGGCGTTCCTTGGTTCCCACAGTGTCAACGGCGTGTCCGCGCTGCACACGCAGCTGATGCGCAAAACGGTGTTCTCCGAGCTGCACAAGCTCTATCCGGAGCGGATCAACAACAAGACCAACGGCATTACCTTCCGCCGCTGGCTCTACCAGGCCAACCCCGAACTGACCTCGATGATGGTCGATGCCCTCGGCCCGGATCTGCTCAATAACGCTGAAGAACGCTTGCGCGACCTGGAACCCTTTGCCGAGAAAGCTGCGTTCCGCAAGGCGTTTGCCGAGCAGCGCCTGCACAGCAAGAAAGCCTTGGCGTATATCATCCACGAGCGGCTGGGGGTGGCGGTCAACCCGGCGGCGATGTTCGACGTACAGGTCAAACGGATCCACGAATACAAACGTCAGTTGCTGAACCTGCTGCACACCGTCGCGCTGTATCAGGCGATTCGTGCCGAGCCGGAAATCGACTGGGTGCCCCGGGTGAAGATTTTCGCCGGCAAGGCCGCAGCCAGTTATCACCAGGCCAAGCTCATCATCAAGTTGACCAACGACATTGCCCGGGTAGTGAACAACGACCCGACCGTGCGCGGCTTGCTCAAAGTGGTGTTCCTGCCCAACTACAACGTCAGCCTGGCGGAAAGCATCATTCCGGCGGCGGATTTGTCGGAGCAGATTTCTACCGCTGGCTTCGAGGCGTCGGGCACCAGCAACATGAAGTTCGGTCTCAACGGCGCGCTGACCATCGGCACGCTGGACGGGGCCAACGTGGAAATGTGCGAGTTCATCGGTGTCGAACACATGTTCATCTTCGGCCTGAGCGCCCAGCAGGTCGAGGCGCGCAAGCAGAACCACGAGTTCAATGCGACACCGGATATTGCCGCGTCCCACCGCCTTAATGACGTGCTGCAGGCCATTCGCGGCGGAGTGTTCTCGCCGGATGATCCGTCTCGTTATACCGGCCTGATCGACTCGCTGATCGACTACGACCGTTTCCTGGTCTGCGCCGATTTCGATTCCTACTGGGAAGCGCAGATGCGCGTTGAAGCCCATTGGCACGATTCCCAGGCATGGTGGCGTTCGGCGGTATTGAGCACCTCCCGGATGGGGTGGTTCTCTTCCGACCGGACCATTCGCGAGTACGCCACGGATATCTGGAAAGCGCTGGAGTAAGCCTTCGTTCGGGCCGATATAATGGCGGCCCGGAAAAGATCGCAGCCTTCGGCAGCTCCTACAGTCAGCGTTCACCTAACATTGGGTGAATGCGGTCGGTGTAGGAGCGCCATCCCTCGCGACCCCGATTTGATCGAACGCGCTATCAGCGTCGCCCGCGCCTGGCTGTTCGGCGGCAACACCGTCCTGCGAGTCGGCGTGGTGCTGTTGTTCCTCGGCCTGGCATTTCTACTGCGCTATGCCACCGAAGGCATGGTGGTGCCGATTGAGTTGCGTTACGCCGGTGTCGCGGCGGCGGCATTGGTCCTTCTGGGGTTGGGTTGGTGCCTGGGGCCTGCGCTCCTATGCGCCGGACCTGTTGTGGAGCACCGAGCCGTTCCTGATTCTGTTCTTCCTGATGTACCTGGCCTACAAATGTACGCATTCCAATGTGGGAGCGAGCCTGCTCGCCAAGGGGATTTATCAGTCGGTAAAGACGCCGGTTTCGGACTACGCTCATCCGGGCGCATGAACTCTATTGGGTGTAACACGTCTGATAGGAGGAAATGCGCCCCGACTCGCGCTAAACTGCGCGGGTTTTCAGCCCCCCCATTCCACCGGAGCCTTCCATGTCCCGCGTTACCCTGAGTCGCTATTTGATTGAGCAGACCCGTAGCAACAACACCCCTGCCGATCTGCGTTTCCTGATCGAAGTGGTGGCGCGTGCTTGCAAAGAGATCAGCCACGCCGTGTCCAAAGGGGCCCTCGGTGGTGTTCTGGGCAGCATGGGCACCGAAAACGTCCAAGGCGAAGTGCAGAAGAAACTCGACGTGATCTCCAACGAGATCCTGCTCGAAGCCAATGAATGGGGCGGTCACCTGGCCGGCATGGCGTCCGAAGAAATGGACAACGCCTACCAGATCCCGGGCAAATACCCGAAAGGCGCGTACCTGCTGGTATTTGACCCGCTGGACGGTTCGTCGAACATCGATATCAATGCGCCGGTCGGCACTATCTTCTCGGTATTGCGTTGCCCGAACGAACACCTGAGCCAGAACGAATCCCTGAGCGAAAAAGCTTTCCTGCAGCCAGGCACCCAGCAAGTTGCCGCCGGTTACGCGATCTACGGTCCACAGACCATGCTGATCCTGACCCTGGGCGACGGCGTGAAAGGCTTCACCCTGGACCGTGAAATGGGCAGCTTCGTGCTGACCCATGAAGACATCAAGATCCCGGAGTCCACTCAGGAGTTCGCGATCAACGCGTCCAATCAGCGGCATTGGGAAGCTCCGGTACAACGCTACGTCAGCGAGTTGCTGGCTGGCGAAGAAGGCCCGCTGAAAAAGAACTACAACATGCGCTGGGTCGCCGCGATGGTGGCGGACGTGCACCGCATCCTGACCCGTGGTGGCTTGTTCATGTACCCACGCGACAGCCGCGAGCCGTCCAAGCCGGGCAAGCTGCGTCTGATGTACGAAGCCAACCCGATGTCGTTCCTGGTTGAACAGGCTGGCGGCGCTTCCACCGATGGCCATCAGCGCATCCTCGATATTCAGCCTGAAGGCCTGCACCAGCGCGTAGCGGTGTTCCTCGGTTCGAAAGAAGAAGTCGCACGCGTCACGGCTTACCACAAGGAATAAACCATGACCGCGCCCTGGCAGCCGTTGCTCGAGTGGTGGTTCGGTACGTTCGAATCCCCCGGCGAAATAGCGGCTGACAAGGGCAGGTTATGGTTTGGCAAACGCGACAGCCAGGACCTCGAAGCGCGAACGCGTTTCGGGGACTGGGTCGAGCAGGCACTGGCCGGCGGATTGACCGAGTGGGCGCAACGTCCCGATGGTTGGCTGGCCCTGGTGTTGTTGCTCGATCAACTCCCGCGGATGATCTTTCGCGACTCTCCCAAATCCTTTGCCGGCGATCTCAGGGCCCAGGCGCTGGTGGCGCAAGGCATTGCTGCGGATTTTGATCGGCAATTGCGGCCTATCGAGCGGGTATTTATCTACCTGGTGTTCGAGCACTGCGAGAATCTGGCGGTGCAGAATGAAGCCGTCTCCAGGTACATCGATCTGGTTGCGCAACAGCCGGAGGCCGATCGGACACTGTTTACCGATTATCTGAGCTATGCCGAGAAGCACCAGCAGGTGATTGCGCGGTTTGGGCGGTTTCCGCATCGCAACGCGGTGTTGGGGCGCGAGTCTATGGCTGAGGAGTTGGCGTTTCTTTCGGGGCCTGGGTCTCGGTTCTAGCGTTTCGGTGTTGCTGATGCCGCCATCGCGGGCAAGTCGGATCGCCGCACCGCCGCTCCCACAGTGATTTCTGTCGTACACAAAATTTGTGTCCGCCGAAGATCATTGTGGGAGCGGGCTTGCCCGCGATGAGGCCAGTGAGAGCGACTTAGATCCTGAAACTGCCCACCAACTGTTTAAGCCGCGCCGCCTGCTGCTCAAGATCCGCACACGCGCGCAAGGTCGACTGCAAATTCTCCACCCCTTCCTGATTCAGCATATTGATCTCGGTAATGTCGACATTGATCGACTCCACCACCGCCGTCTGCTCTTCCGTCGCCGTCGCCACCGACTGGTTCATCCCGTCGATCTCGCCGATGCGCTGAGTGACGCTGCCCAGGCGCTCACCCGCCTGATTGGCGATGCCGACGCTGCTTTCGCTCTGGCGCTGGCTGTCGGTCATGATGCTGACCGCTTCCCGGGCGCCCACTTGCAGTTCCTCGATCATCTTCTGCACTTGCTGCGCCGAATCCTGAGTGCGGTGGGCGAGGTTGCGCACTTCGTCGGCGACCACGGCAAACCCACGTCCGGCTTCGCCCGCACGCGCCGCTTCAATGGCTGCGTTCAACGCCAACAGGTTGGTCTGCTGCGAGATGCTGGTGATCACTTCCAGAATCTGCCCGATGTTGACCGTGTTGCTGTTGAGCGTCTCGATATTGCCGCACGAATCGCTGATCTTCGCCGAGAGCTGTTGCATCGCCGCGATGGTTCTATCCACCACTTGCTGACCGTCCTCGGCCAAGCTGCGGGCATCGCTCGAGTGCTGGGAGGCGAGGGCGGCGTTCTGGGCGATTTCCTGGGCGGCAGCGCCCAGTTCGTTGATGGCCGCGGCGACGCTGCTGGTGCGCGAGGCTTGCTGGTCGGAATTGAACATCGACGAGTTCGATGCGGCCACCACACGCAAGGCGACTTCGTTGACCTGGCCAGTGGCCGAGGCCACTTCCCGAATCGAGCTGTGGATACGTTCCACAAAGCGGTTGAACGAGGTGCCCAGCGCGCCGAATTCGTCATGGCCGTGGATGGTCAGGCGTTTGGTCAGGTCACCTTCGCCTTCGGCGATGTCATGCATCGCGCGACCCATGGTCAACAGCGGCTGCATCAGGAAGCTGATCAACATACCCAGCAGCGCGATGATGATCACCACCGCGATCACCATGGCAATGATCGCCGAGGTGCGGAATTCGCTGAGCATCGAGAAGGCGGTTTCCTGGTCCAGTACCAGCGCGACATACCAGTCCGCTGACGGTACGCCGTTGACGTGGGTGAAGGAGATGAACTGGCGCTTGCCGTCGATCTCGACTTCTTTCATGCCAGGGCTGACTGTTGGCGCGCCGTTCGGGTAGGCGTCGACCAAACCCTTGAGCACCCGTTTGCTGTCCGGGTGGATCAGGATCTTGCCGTCGGCGCTGACGATGAAAGCATGGCCGTGACCGCCGAAATTCAGCGAGTTGATGATGGCGCTGACACTGGACAGATCGATGTCTGCGCCAGCGACGCCAATCATCTGGTTCTGATGCTTCACCGGGGTGGCGACGGTGATCACCAATTTACCTGACGAGGCCGCGATGTAGGGTTCGGTAACGATAGTCTGCTGCGCACTATTGGCCGCCTTGTACCAGCCACGGCCGCGGGGATCATAGTCTGCGGCGCGATTGCCGGCCGGAATCGAGAACATCACGCCATCTGTGCCACCGAAGTAACTCAGTTGAAAGTTGCTGGTGTAGGCCGGCAGGTCGATGGCGCGCTTGAGGCTGGACTGGGCGCTGCCATCGACGGCGAGTTGCTGGGACAGCGATTGCAGCAGCTGGATGCGACTTTCCAGCCAGGTCTGGATATTGCTGGTGGTCAGGCTGCCGAGTTCCTGCATCGAGGCTTCAGTACTGCTGCGCAAGGTCTGGCGCTGGCGGTAGTCGTTGAACAGGATGAAACAAGCGAATGCAACGGCCACCACGAGGGCAGCAGCCAACAAAATCTTGTGGCTGAATTTCATGTTTCTGGTCATTAAATGATCTACCGCGGAGGGCTGGTCAACAAAAGGGGCGGCAATTGGCCAGAGGAACTGGCTTTGCGTTGCTTCTATGTCGACTGGCCGGCGCCAAAGATTAGGCGTCTTTTGTCAAAACCGACGAAATATCCAACAGCAAAAGAAAGGGGCTGATTTTGCGGAAATAAGGCAGACCAATGGCCAAACAAATAGCCGAACGGTCGGGGAACCACATGAGGCTTTTCTCTTCTAAGCTTCTGCTTGGCAGACATGCCATTCCCCTTCGCCCCAGGAGCTACACCATGTCGCTGCGTTCTATCGCCCTGCTTTCGTTCTGCGTGTTGTTGGCTGCGTGCAGCAAGGTCAATCAGGAAAACTATTCGAAGCTGTCGTCGGGCATGCCCAAGGCCGAGGTGGAAACCTTGCTGGGCAAACCCACCGACTGCTCGGGCGCGCTTGGCATGTCCAGTTGTACCTGGGGCGACAAAAACAGCTTTATCAGCGTGCAGTACGCCGGTGACAAAGTACTGATGTTTTCCGGCCAAGGTCTGAAGTAATCCGGGGCGATACGCCCGCGGGAGAAAAACAATGAAGCGGTTACTGATGTTACTTTTTGCCGGCCTGATACTAGCCGGCTGCGCCACTACTTCTGGCGATGACCCGTTGGCGCCCAAGACCGTCGACAGTGTCAACCTCAAGCGTTACCAGGGGACTTGGTACGAGCTGGCTCGTCTGCCGATGTACTTCCAGCGCAACTGCGCGCAATCCGAAGCCCATTACACCCTTGAGCCGGATGGCAACGTGTTGGTATTGAACCGCTGCCTGACGTCGGACTGGCAATGGGAAGAGGCCAAGGGCACGGCGTATCCGCAGATGCCGGGCAAGACCGACAAGCTGTGGGTCGAATTCGATACCTGGTTCTCGCGTTTGCTGCCAGGCGTGGCAAAGGGGGAATACTGGGTGTTGTACGTCAGCGACGACTACAAGACCGCCATCGTCGGCGACCCGAGCCGCAAGTATCTGTGGCTGCTGTCACGCACCCCGACGGTCAACGGGGTCGTGCGTGAAGAACTGCTGAGCAAGGCGCGTCAGCAGGGCTACGACACCACACGCCTGATCTGGCGCGTGTCGGATACGAAGATGGCCAAGACCTCGAACTGATCACGCATAGCCCCCTGTAGGAGCTGGCTTGTGTAGGCGCTGGCTTGCCAGCGAAGGCGGTCTACCAGTCAACATCATCGTTGAATCTGATGGCCTCTTCGCTGGCAAGCCAGCTCCTACAGGGTTTTGCGTCAGCCAAGGCAGTCGCGTACAGGGGGGGTGCGTCAGCCAAGGCGGTCGCGCACAGGGTTTTGCATCAGCCAAGGAGATCGCGCAGGACCTGGGTGAACGCGATGTTGCTTTCTTCTTCGTCGGCATGACGCCCATCACGCACAACCCACTGGCCATTGACCAGCACATCCCGCACCTGGCGATCACCACCGGCAAACAACCACCGGTTCAAAATCCCGTCACCACTGGCCGTCGCCAGGTACGGATCATTGCCATCCAGCACCAGCCAATCCGCACGTTTGCCAACTTCCAGTGCGCCGATCGGCTGCCCCAGCGCCTGAGCCCCGCCATCCAGCGCAGCGTCGTACAACGTGCGGCCAACCATTGGCTGATCCGCGCCATACAACCGGTTACGCCGCTGATCACGCAGACGCTGGCCGTATTCCAGCCAACGCAATTCTTCCACCACGCTGAGCGACACATGGCTGTCGGAACCGATGCCCATGCGCCCACCTTGGGCAAGGAAATCCACCGCCGGGAAAATCCCGTCGCCGAGGTTGGCTTCGGTGGTCAGGCACAGGCCGGCAATGGCGCGACTCCTGGCCATCAGCGTGACTTCTTCCGGGTTGGCGTGGGTGGCGTGGACCAGGCACCAGCGCTGATCGACTTCGGTATTTTCGTACAGCCATTGCAGCGGACGACGGCCACTCCAGCCCAGGCAGTCATCGACTTCCTTCTGCTGTTCGGCGATGTGAATGTGTACCGGGCACTGCTGGTCGCTGGCTGCCAGCACTTCACTGATCTGCTGCGGTGTGACTGCGCGCAACGAGTGGAAACACAGCCCCAGTGACTGTGCTGGCTGTTTCGCCAGGATCGGCTGCAAGCGCGACTGCAGCTTGAGATAGTTTTCGGTGCTGTTGATAAAGCGCCGCTGGCCGTCGTTCGGGGCCTGGCCGCCGAAACCGGAATGGCTGTACAGCACGGGCAACAGCGTCAGGCCGATGCCGGCGGAACTGGCCGCCTGGCTGACGCGCAGGGCCAGTTCGGCCGGGTCTGCGTAAGCCTGGCCATTGCTGTCGTGATGCACGTAATGAAATTCCGCGACCGAGGTGTAACCGGCCTTGAGCATTTCGATGTACAGCTGACGGGCGATGACGCCGAGTTGATCCGGGCTGATTTTTCCGACGAGGCGATACATCAAATCGCGCCAGGTCCAGAAACTGTCGTTCGGATTACCCGCCACTTCCGCCAGCCCGGCCATGGCCCGCTGGAAGGCGTGGGAGTGCAGATTGGGCATTCCCGGCAGCAGCGGACCGCTTAGCCGTTCGGCGCCATCTGCGTGAGAATCGGCCTGGATATGGGTCAGGATACCCTCGGCACTGACCTCAAGACGTACATTGTTGGCCCATCCACTAGGCAGCAGCGCGCGATCGGCAAAGAAGGCGGACATGGTTCAGCACCCCATCGTGTGTTATTTGTATATACATATACAGACGTTTGCCTGCCCGGTAAACTCCGGCAAGCTAGTAATCTCTATCAGATGAACAAGGATTAACCGTGCCGACTCCGCCAGCCACATTGCCGCCAAATGCCAATCTGAGCGCCAATCTGGGCGAAAGTCCGGCGCCCTTGTATGCCCGCGTCAAACAAATGATCACCCAGCAAATCGACAGTGGAAACTGGCCGCCGCACTACCGCGTTCCGTCGGAAAGCGAGCTGGTCAGTCAGCTGGGTTTCAGCCGCATGACCATCAATCGCGCCCTGCGCGAAATGACTGCTGACGGTCTGCTGGTGCGCATGCAAGGCGTCGGGACCTTCGTCGCCGAGCCCAAAAGCCAGTCCGCGCTGTTCGAAGTGCACAACATCGCCGACGAGATCGCCGCCCGTGGCCATCGCCACGCCTGCAAGGTGATCATCCTTGAAGAAGAGGCCGCCGGTTCCGAGCGAGCCCTGGCGCTGGACATGCGTGAAGGCCAGAAGGTTTTCCACTCGCTGATCGTGCATTTCGAAAACGATATCCCGGTGCAAATCGAAGACCGTTTCGTCAACGCACTGGTGGCGCCGGACTACCTCAAGCAGGATTTCACCCTGCAAACGCCTTACGCTTATCTGAATCAGGTCGCGCCGCTGACCGAAGGCGAACACGTGGTCGAGGCGATTCTGGCCGAGCCGACCGAATGCAAATTGCTGCAGATTGAAAAAGGCGAGCCGTGCCTGCTGATCCGTCGCCGGACCTGGTCCGGCCGTCAGCCGGTGACCGCCGCCCGTTTGATCCACCCAGGTTCGCGCCATCGTCTGGAAGGGCGCTTTCATAAGTAAGGGGCATAGATGAGTCAGTTGAAGATCTTGCGCGCGGCCGATTACCCGCGCATGCCGTGGAAAAACGGCGGCGGCAGCACTGAAGAAATTACCCGTGATGCAGGCGCCGGTCTTGATGGTTTTGGTTGGCGTCTTTCGATTGCCGATATCGGCGAATCGGGCGGCTTCTCGACGTTCGCCGGTTATGAGCGGGTGATCACCGTGCTGCAGGGCGAGGGCATGACCTTGCGCGTTGACGGCCAGGACACTCGGCCATTGTTACCGCTGGACCCGTTCGCCTTCAGCGGCGAGAGCCAGGTGTCATGCGCACTGCTCGGCGGGCCGATTCGCGATTTCAACCTGATTTATGCGCCGCAGCGCTACAGCGCGCGGTTGCAGTGGCTGGAGGGTGAGCAGCGGTTTTTCAGTTCGGCCGGGACGGTGTTGGTGTTCAGTGTTACCGAAGCGCTGGCAGTGAAGGTCGGTAACAGCACCTCACAACTGGGGCGGCATGACTGCCTGCAGCTCGACGGTAACCTCGGCCTGCTGGAAGTCTCCAGCAATGGCCAGTGCTGCGTGATTGAACTGACTGCACGCTGATTCAAGATTTTTAAAAGATCGCAGCCTCGTTTCACTCGACAGCTCCTACAGAGAATGGTGTTCATCCTGTAGGAGCTGTCGAGTGAAACGAGGCTGCGATCTTTTGCTTTCCAGCGTTCCCCATTGCGCACCAACTTGTTACCGAACGCCCCAGCGTGGCGCAAAACCACGCTCAAGTAACAGCGTCACCTCTTCCGCCACATCCCCTCCGAAAAATTTCATCTTCGTCAGAGCCCTTGATCCAGGCGCTTTCCAGCCCTTTCAGGATTTTTCTTGAGTGCTAATCCAATAAGTTGGCCGCTTGATTGCATATGCTTGTATGTACAAGTAAAGACGTATGCGTATGAGTCACAAAGACTCGACCGGCGTCCACTGATTCGCTGGTGTGCCTTTCTGCTCACCGGCTTGCTCGCCCACTGGGTTGGTTTGGATTGATTGCTGAGGAGTTCTTTTCGTGACTGAGAATAAACCTACTAAGTTTCGTGACGTTGAAATCCGCGCTGCCCGCGGTAACACGCTGACCGCCAAGAGCTGGCTGACCGAAGCGCCGCTGCGGATGCTGATGAACAACCTCGACCCGGAAGTCGCCGAGAACCCTAAAGAACTGGTGGTTTACGGTGGTATCGGTCGTGCGGCACGTAACTGGGAATGCTACGACAAGATCGTCGAAAGCCTGACCAATCTGAACGACGACGAGACCCTGCTGGTGCAATCCGGCAAGCCGGTCGGCGTGTTCAAGACCCACAGCAACGCCCCGCGCGTACTGATCGCCAACTCCAACCTGGTGCCACACTGGGCGAGCTGGGAACACTTCAACGAACTGGACGCCAAAGGCTTGGCCATGTACGGCCAGATGACCGCCGGCAGCTGGATCTACATCGGCAGCCAGGGCATCGTTCAAGGCACCTACGAAACCTTCGTCGAAGCCGGTCGCCAGCACTACAACGATGACCTCAAAGGTCGTTGGGTCCTGACCGCAGGCCTCGGCGGCATGGGCGGCGCTCAACCACTGGCCGCCACCTTGGCCGGTGCGTGCTCGCTGAACATCGAATGCCAGCAGGTCAGCATCGATTTCCGCCTGAACAGCCGTTATGTCGATGAACAAGCCACCGACCTCGACGACGCGCTGGCCCGCATCGCCAAATACACCAAGGAAGGCAAGGCGATTTCCATCGCCCTGCTCGGCAACGCGGCGGAAATCCTGCCGGAACTGGTCAAGCGCGGCGTGCGCCCGGACATGGTCACCGACCAGACCAGCGCCCACGACCCGCTCAACGGTTACCTGCCGGCCGGCTGGACCTGGGAGGAATACCGCGCCCGTGCCAAGACCGAGCCTGCTGCCGTGGTCAAAGCCGCCAAGCAGTCCATGGCCGTGCACGTTAAAGCGATGCTCGACTTCCAGAAAATGGGTATTCCGACCTTCGACTACGGCAACAACATCCGTCAGATGGCCCAGGAAGAAGGCGTGGAAAACGCATTCGACTTCCCAGGCTTCGTACCGGCTTACATCCGTCCGCTGTTCTGCCGCGGCATCGGCCCATTCCGTTGGGCTGCGCTGTCGGGCGATCCGCAAGACATCTACAAGACCGACGCTAAAGTAAAAGAACTGATCCCGGACGACGCCCACCTGCACAACTGGCTGGACATGGCCCGCGAGCGCATCAGCTTCCAGGGTCTGCCGGCACGTATTTGCTGGGTTGGCCTGGGCCTGCGCGCCAAGCTCGGTCTGGCGTTCAACGAAATGGTGCGCAGCGGTGAGCTGTCGGCACCGATCGTGATCGGTCGTGACCACCTGGACTCCGGCTCGGTATCGAGCCCGAACCGCGAAACAGAGTCGATGCAGGACGGTTCCGACGCCGTGTCCGACTGGCCACTGCTCAACGCTCTGCTCAACACCGCGAGCGGCGCGACCTGGGTTTCCCTGCACCACGGCGGCGGCGTCGGCATGGGCTTCTCCCAGCACTCGGGCATGGTGATTGTCTGCGACGGTACTGACGAAGCGGCCGAGCGTATCGCTCGCGTCCTGCACAACGACCCGGCGACCGGTGTCATGCGTCACGCCGATGCGGGTTACCAGATCGCGATCGACTGCGCCAAGGAACAGGGGCTGAACCTGCCGATGATTACCGGCAAATAACGCAGTACCTGTGGGACCGCGTACCTGTGGGAGCGAGCTTGCTCGCGATAGCGATGTGTCAGTCAGTACAGATGTTGAATGTGCCGGCCCCATCGCGAGCAAGCTCGCTCCCACAGGGATCTCACCAGACGGTAATTCCCAGAACAATCCACAGAGGTTGAATCATGGCTGTTAACAGCGATCGTGCAGGCAGTAAACCGTTGATCGAGAAGCGTTCGATCGACTACATCCCGGAAGCGGAGAGACACGGTCGTCTGTTGAGCCAGTTCACCCTGTGGATGGGCGCCAACCTGCAAATCACCGCGATTGTCACCGGGGCCCTGGCCGTGGTGCTGGGCGGTGACGTGTTCTGGTCGTTGATCGGTCTGTTGATCGGGCAACTGCTCGGCGGTGGCGTAATGGCGCTGCATGCGGCGCAAGGACCCAAGCTTGGCCTGCCGCAGATGATCTCCAGCCGGGTACAGTTCGGCGTGTATGGCGCGGCCATCCCGATCGTGCTGGTCTGTCTGATGTACCTCGGTTTCACCGCAACGGGCACCGTGCTTTCCGGCCAGGCGCTGGGCCAGTTGTTTGGCGTCAGCGACAGCGTCGGTATCCTCATCTTCGCCAGTGTCATCGTGCTGGTCACGGTGCTTGGTTATCGGGTGATCCATTTCATCGGCCGTGTCGCCAGCGTCATTGGTGTGATTGCCTTCGTTTACCTGTTCAGTCGCCTGATGAGCCAGACTGACATTGGCGCACTCCTGCAAATCCGCCACTTCAGCTGGACCAGCTTTCTGCTCGCGGTGTCGCTCGCGGCCTCCTGGCAGATCGCCTTCGGCCCCTACGTGGCTGACTATTCACGCTACCTGCCGAGCAAGACTTCTTCGGTGAAGACCTTTTTCGCCGCAGGCGCAGGTTCGGTCATTGGCGCACAAGTGGCGATGATCCTCGGCGTGTTTGCCGCCGCCATGGCCAACGGACAATTCGCCGGCCACGAAGTGGCCTACATCGTTGGTTTGAGCGGCAGCGGTGCCACCGCTGCGCTGCTGTACTTCAGCATCGCGTTCGGCAAGGTCACCATCTCCACGCTGAACTCCTACGGCAGCTTCATGTGCATTGCGACCGTCATCAGCGGTTTCCGTGGTGACCTGCGGGTAACGCGCTTGCAGCGTCTGGTCTTCGTGCTGGTCATCGTCGGCACTGCGACCCTGATCGCGCTGCTCGGTCAGCACTCGTTCCTCGGTGCGTTCAAGTCCTTCATCCTGTTCTTGCTGGCTTTCTTTACGCCATGGAGCGCGATCAACCTGGTGGACTACTACTGCATCACTCGCGAGCGCTATGACGTGCCGGCGCTGGCCGATCCGAACGGTCGCTACGGCCGTTGGAACCCCCTCGGTATCAGCGTCTATGTCTTCGGTGTGCTGGTGCAACTGCCGTTCATCTCTACCAAGTTCTATACCGGTCCGCTGGTGGGCGCTCTGGGTGGTGTGGATATTTCCTGGATCATCGGGCTGGTGCTTCCTGCCGCGCTGTATTACGTGTGCGCGAAAAAATGGCACAGCGCAGTACCCGATCAACTGATCCTGCCGGTCGAGCAGGACAGCGTTGTACAACCCAAAACAAGCGGGGCCGGTCGCGCTGCTGCGCAGGCCTGATTGGACGTGGACAGGGCTGGATGCCTCTTGACTGCCGTAAGCCAATTCATGATTAGGAGCGTCACACAATGAAACCGAACAAGACCCTGCTGACCACATTGCTTTCCATGGGCCTGCTCGCCAGTGCCGGCGCCACTCAGGCTGCCGGTTGGTGCGAGTCGGGCAAACCGGTGAAATTCGCCGGCCTGAACTGGGAAAGCGGCATGCTGCTGACCGACGTGATGCAAATCGTGTTGGAGAAGGGCTACGACTGCAAGACGGACAGCCTGCCAGGCAACTCCATCACCATGGAAAACGCCCTGAGCAGCAACGACATTCAAGTGTTTGCCGAAGAATGGGTCGGCCGCAGCGAAGTCTGGAACAAGGCCGAGAAGGCCGGCAAGGTGGTCGGTGTCGGCGCTCCGGTCGTTGGCGCGATCGAAGGCTGGTATGTGCCGCGTTACGTGATCGAAGGCGACGCCAAGCGCAAGCTGGAACCAAAAGCCCCGGACCTTAAGGCGATCGCCGATCTGGGCAAATACGCCACCGTGTTCAAGGACCAGGAAGAGCCATCCAAGGGCCGTTTCTATAACTGCCCGGCCGGCTGGACCTGTGAGCTGGACAACAGCGAAATGCTCAAAAGCTACGGCCTGGAAAGCACCTACACCAACTTCCGCCCAGGCACCGGCCCGGCGCTGGATGCAGCGGTGCTGTCGAGCTACAAGCGTGGCGAGCCGATCCTGTTCTACTACTGGTCGCCAACCCCGCTGATGGGCCAGGTCGATCTGGTCAAGCTTGAAGAAAAACCGGGCGTGGACAAGAGCGTGACCATCAAGGTCGGCCTGTCCAAGACCTTCCACGAGCAAGCCCCGGAACTGGTGGCCGTGCTGGAAAAGATCAACCTGCCGATCGACCTGCTGAACCAGAACCTCGGGCGCATGGCCAAAGAGCGGATCGAGTCACCAAAACTGGCGAAAATCTTCCTCAAGGAACATCCTGAAGTCTGGCACGCATGGGTGAGCGAAGACGCAGCCAAGAAAATCGACGCGGCCTTGTAGGTTGAGCTTCACCGACTGCCGTCAGCGGCAGTCGGATGCTTGATCGCAACCCTTGATTGAGAGTCTCTTATGTTTCCCGAAAACTTTACCTTTTCCATTGCCGACTGGGTCAACAGTTGGGTCGATTCGCTGGTCACCAACTACGGCGATGTGTTCCGTAGCATCTCCGACACCCTGTTGTGGGCCATCGTCAATCTTGAAGGGCTGCTGCGTGCGGCGCCCTGGTGGCTGATGCTGGCGATCGTGGCGGGCGTTGCCTGGCACGCGACCCGCAAAGTCGTGACCACTTCCGTCATCGTTGGCCTGTTGTTCCTGGTGGGGGCGGTCGGCCTCTGGGACAAGCTGATGCAGACCCTGGCCCTGATGATGGTGGCGACGGTCATTTCGGTGCTGATCGGCATTCCGCTGGGCATTCTCTCGGCACGCAGCAATCGCCTGCGTTCGGTGCTGATGCCACTGCTGGACATCATGCAGACCATGCCGAGTTTCGTGTACCTGATCCCGGTGCTGATGCTGTTCGGCCTGGGCAAGGTCCCGGCGATTTTCGCGACCGTTATCTACGCTGCGCCGCCGCTGATCCGCCTGACCGATCTGGGCATTCGCCAGGTCGACGGTGAAGTGATGGAAGCGATCAACGCCTTCGGTGCCAACCGCTGGCAGCAACTGTTCGGCGTGCAACTGCCGCTGGCCCTGCCGAGCATCATGGCCGGGATCAACCAGACCACCATGATGGCCCTGTCGATGGTAGTGATTGCCTCGATGATCGGTGCCCGTGGCCTGGGTGAAGACGTGTTGGTAGGGATTCAGACCCTCAACGTCGGACGAGGCCTTGAAGCCGGTCTGGCGATCGTGATTCTGGCAGTGGTCATCGACCGCATTACTCAGGCGTATGGTCGGCCACGGCATGAGGTGAGCAAATGAGCAACGAAGCCATCAGCAAGATTGAAGTCAAGAATGTCTTCAAGATTTTCGGCAACCGTTCCAAGGATGCGCTGGCGATGGTCGGCCAGGGCAAGACCAAGGACCAGGTATTGTCCGAAACCGGCTGCGTGGTCGGCGTCAACGACCTGTCGCTGAGCATCGGCACCGGTGAGATCTTCGTGATCATGGGCCTGTCGGGTTCCGGCAAGTCGACGCTGGTGCGCCACTTCAATCGCCTGATCGACCCGACCAGCGGCGCGATCCTGGTGGACGGCGTGGACATCCTGCAATACGACATGGAAGCCCTGCGCGAATTTCGCCGACACAAGATCAGCATGGTGTTCCAGAGTTTCGGCCTGCTGCCGCACAAGACCGTGCTGGATAACGTCGCCTACGGCCTGAAAGTGCGTGGCGAAAGCAAGCAGATGTGCGCCGAGCGCGCGCTGCACTGGATCAACACCGTGGGCCTCAAAGGCTACGAAAACAAATACCCGCATCAGCTGTCGGGCGGCATGCGCCAGCGGGTGGGCCTGGCCCGCGCACTGGCGGCGGACACCGACATCATCTTGATGGACGAAGCGTTCAGTGCGCTCGATCCGCTGATCCGCGCGGAGATGCAGGATCAGTTGCTGGAGCTGCAAAAGACCCTGCACAAGACCATCGTCTTCATCACCCACGACCTTGATGAGGCCGTGCGCATCGGTAACCGCATCGCGATCCTCAAGGACGGCCGCCTGATTCAGGTCGGTACGCCAAGAGAGATCCTGCATTCGCCGGCGGATGAATATGTCGACCGGTTCGTACAGCGGCGGGCGGCGGTGGTTTAAAGGTTTTGCAGTGACATTACTGGCCCCATCGTCGGAGCGCCGCCCGGAGCAAGCTCGCTCCCACAGGGATTTTGTGAACACTGGAGATCCACTGTGGGAGCGAGCTTGCTCCGGGCGGCGCTCCGACGATGAGGCCGGTGAAGCTGCATTAAATATTCAGGTTGTACGCACGAGGTTAAAGATGTCCCAGGCTGAAAAAATCGTTATCGCCGACGCCCCGTTGCGTTGGCAGGATGTGGTTGCCGTAGCCCGCCATGGCGCACACCTGGAGCTGTCGGCCCAGACCTGGGCGCGGATCGAGAATGCGCAGGCCATCGTCCAGCGCATCGTCGCCAGCGGCGAACGCGCCTATGGCGTCAACACCGGTCTGGGGGCGTTGTGTAACGTCTCGCTCAAAGACGAGCAACTGAGCCAGTTGTCGCGTAATACCTTGCTCAGTCACGCCTGTGGCGTTGGCGCTCCGTTGGCCGACGAACAGACTCGCGCGATCATGTGCGCCGCGATCCGCAATTACTCTCATGGCAAATCCGGTATTCACCGTCGTGTGGTCGAGGCTCTGCTGGCGCTGCTTAACCGCGGCATCACCCCGCAAGTGCCGTCCCAGGGTTCAGTCGGTTACCTGACCCACATGGCTCACATCAGCATCGCGCTGCTGGGTGTCGGCAATGTCAGCTATCGCGGGCAGATCATTTGCGCGCAACAAGCCTTGAGCGAAGAAGGCCTGCAACCGGTTCAGCTCGGTGCCAAAGACGGTTTGTGCCTGGTCAACGGCACGCCGTGCATGAGCGGCCTCAGCTGCCTGGCGATTGCCGATGCGACGCGTCTGGTACAGTGGGCTGACGTGATCGGGGCGATGAGCTTCGAAGCCCAGCGTGGTCAGATCGCAGCGTTCGATGCCGAAATCATCGCGCTTAAACCGCATCCGGGCATGCAACAGGTCGGGATCAACCTGCGCGCCTTGCTTGATGGCAGTGAAGTGATCGCCAGCAGCAAAGGCATTCGCACTCAGGATGCGTTGAGCATCCGTTCGATCCCGCAAGTCCACGGCGCTGCACGGGATCAACTGGCGCACGCGATCCAACAGATCGAAACCGAACTCAACTCTGTCACTGACAACCCTATGTTGCTGGGCACGCCGGACAATTTCCGTATCGTGTCCCAGGCCAACCCGCACGGTCAGTCCGTGGCAATGGCTGCCGATCTGCTGGCCATCGCCATGGCAGAAATCGGCTCCATCGCCGAGCGGCGCCTGGACCGTTTGATCAACCCGCACGTCAGCGGACTGCCAGCGTTTCTGGTGGCCAACCCGGGGGTGAACTCCGGGATGATGATCGTCCAGTACGTCGCCGCTTCCCTGTGCGCGGAAAACCGTCAATTGGCGCAACCGGCGGTGCTCGACAACTACGTAACCTCGGGCCTGCAGGAAGACCACCTGAGCATGGGCACCAACGCGGCGCTGAAGCTGCATCGCGCGCTGGAAAACTGCACGCAGATCCTCGCCATCGAATTCCTTCTGGCGGCCCAGGCGTTTGAATTCCTCAAGGAACAGCGCTTCGGCGCAGGCACCGATACCGCGTGGCGCCTGCTGCGAGAGCGGGTTCCGGCCTACGATCAGGACCGCTGGCTGGCGCCCGATATCGCCGCTGCTGCCGGGGTTTTGAAAGACTCGAACTTGCTGCAAAAAGCCTTACCGAATTTGAACTGATTTCCATACAAAACCAGCGTGCCAAGGCGCCAGCCCCCCAAAAGGCGGGAAGCGACGGACAACGGATATCTCCGGAGCGTCTGGTAGTTAATAACACTCTCAAAAGGAGCAAAAAATGACTGCGCTTAATTTGATTCCCGGCCAACTTAGCCTTGCCCAACTGCGTGATATCTATCAGCAGCCGGTCAAAATCACCCTCGACGACAGCGCCTCGGCCCAGATCGAAGCCAGCGTCGCGTGCGTGGAGCAGATCCTGGCCGAAAACCGTACCGCCTACGGGATCAACACCGGTTTCGGCCTGCTGGCCTCGACCCGCATCGCCAGCGAAGACCTGGAAAACCTCCAGCGCTCGCTGGTGCTGTCCCACGCCGCCGGTGTCGGCGAGCCGATCAGCGACGCGTTGGTGCGCCTGGTCATGGTGCTCAAGGTCAACAGCCTGAGCCGTGGTTTCTCCGGCATTCGCCGCAAGGTCATCGACGCACTGATCGCCCTGATCAATGCCGAGGTTTACCCGCATATTCCATTGAAAGGTTCGGTCGGTGCCTCCGGTGACCTGGCGCCTTTGGCCCATATGTCGCTGGTGCTGCTCGGCGAAGGCAAGGCGCGCTACAAGGGTGAATGGCTGGAAGCGACCGAAGCATTGCACGTCGCCGGTCTCAAGCCGCTGACGCTGGCTGCCAAAGAAGGTCTGGCGCTGCTCAACGGTACTCAGGTGTCCACCGCTTACGCGTTGCGTGGTCTGTTCGAAGGTGAAGACCTGTTCGCCGGTGCCGTCGCGCTGGGTGCCCTGACCGTCGAAGCGGTATTGGGCTCGCGTTCGCCGTTCGATGCGCGTATCCACGCTGCGCGTGGCCAGAAGGGCCAGATCGACGCCGCTGCCGCTTATCGCGATCTGCTGGGTGAACGCAGTGAAGTCTCCGACTCGCACCAGAATTGCGACAAGGTTCAGGACCCTTACTCACTGCGCTGCCAGCCGCAAGTCATGGGCGCGTGCCTGACCCAGTTCCGTCAGGCCGCCGAAGTGCTCGCGGTCGAGGCCAATGCCGTTTCCGACAACCCGCTGGTGTTCGCCTCGGAAGGCGACGTGATCTCCGGCGGTAACTTCCACGCCGAACCGGTGGCCATGGCCGCCGACAACATGGCCCTGGCGATCGCTGAAATCGGCTCGCTGAGCGAGCGCCGTATCTCGCTGATGATGGACAAGCACATGTCGCAACTGCCGCCGTTCCTGGTGGCCAACGGCGGGGTGAACTCCGGCTTCATGATCGCCCAGGTGACGGCGGCGGCACTGGCCAGCGAGAACAAGGCGCTGTCCCATCCGCATTCGGTGGACAGCCTGCCGACTTCCGCAAACCAGGAAGACCACGTGTCCATGGCCCCGGCTGCCGGCAAGCGTCTGTGGGAAATGGCGGAAAACACTCGTGGGGTGCTCGCCGTGGAATGGTTGGCGGCGTGCCAGGGTCTGGATCTGCGTGAAGGTTTGAAAACTTCGCCGAAGCTGGAAAAGGCTCGGGCGATTCTGCGTGCTGAGGTGCCGTTTTATGAGAAAGACCGGTTCTTTGCGCCGGACATCAATGCGGCGACCGAGTTGTTGGCGACGCGTTGCCTGAACGAACTGGTTTCGGCGAAGTTGCTGCCGAGCCTGTAAGGGCCCCATCGCGAGCAAGCTCGCTCCCACAGTGGATCGGTGTTGAATACTGAATCTGGATTCACCAATAACCCCTGTGGGAGCGAGCTTGCTCGCGATTCGATTTTGAATTTGATGGAGATTCGGGATGAAAACTCTCTGGCAACACTGCCACGTCGCAACCATGGCGCAAGGCGTCTACTCGATCATCGAGGATGCGGCCATCGTGACGTCCGGTGCGCACATTGAGTGGATCGGCCCACGCGCTGAACTGCCGTCCGGTGAATACCCGGCTGTCAACGATTTGAACGGGGCCTGGGTGACGCCGGGCCTGATCGACTGCCACACCCACACGGTGTTTGGCGGAAATCGCAGTGGTGAATTCGAACAGCGGCTGCAAGGCGTCAGCTACTCGGAAATTGCGGCGGCCGGCGGCGGCATCGCCAGCACCGTGCGTGCCACTCGCGCGGCGACCGAGGACGAACTGTTCGCCAGTGCCGCCAAACGTCTGAAAAGTCTGATCCGCGACGGCGTGACCACCGTCGAGATGAAATCCGGCTACGGTCTGGATCTGGCCAGCGAGCGCAAGATTCTGCGGGTGATCCGACGCCTCGGCGCCGAACTGCCGGTCAGCGTGCGTAGTACCTGCCTGGCCGCCCACGCCTTGCCACCGGAATACGCGGATCGCGCCGACGACTACATCGATCACATCTGCGCTGAAATGCTTCCGGCCCTGGCCGCCGAAGGGCTGGTGGATGCGGTGGATGCGTTCTGCGAGTACCTGGCGTTCTCGCCGGCGCAGGTCGAGCGCGTGTTCATCACCGCACAGGCACTGGGCCTGCCGGTGAAGCTGCATGCCGAGCAACTGTCGTCCCTGCACGGTTCGAGCCTGGCAGCGCGTTACCATGCACTGTCAGCCGATCACCTGGAATTCATGACCGAAGACGACGCCATCGCCATGGCAGAGTCCGGCACCGTCGCGGTGTTGCTGCCAGGGGCGTTCTACTTCTTGCGGGAAACCCAATTGCCGCCGATGGACGCCCTGCGCAAACACGGCGTGAAAATCGCCATCGCCAGCGACCTCAACCCCGGCACTTCGCCGGCGCTGTCGTTGCGCTTGATGCTGAACATGGCGTGCACCTGTTTCCGCATGACCTCGGAAGAAGCCCTGGCGGGCGCAACGATCCATGCCGCCACCGCGTTGGGCATGGCTCAAACACACGGTTCGCTGGAAGCCGGCAAGGTCGCGGACTTCGTCGCCTGGCAAATCGATCGTCCCGCCGACCTGGCGTACTGGCTGGGCGGCGACCTGGAAAAACGCGTCGTACGTCACGGCGTCGAAACACGCATTCAGGAGAACAGTCGTGGATAAGGTTCTGAATTTCAAACAAGGTCGCGTGCCGCTGCTTATCAGCATGCCCCACGCCGGTCTGCGCCTGACCCCGGCGGTCGAAGCCGGGTTGATCCCCGACGCGAAATGCCTGCCGGACACCGACTGGCACATCCCAAGGCTTTACGAATTTGCTGCAGAACTGGGTGCCAGCACATTGGCCGCCGAGTACTCGCGGTTTGTCATCGACTTGAATCGACCCTCCGACGACAAGCCTTTGTATGTCGGCGCGACCACCGGTCTGTATCCGGCGACGCTGTTCGATGGCATTCCATTGTTCCGGGAAGGCATGGAGCCGTCAGCGGCCGAACGTGCGACGTATCTGGAACAAGTCTGGACGCCGTACCACAGCACCTTGCAGAACGAGTTGGCGCGATTGAAAGCCGAATTCGGCTACGCGCTGCTGTTCGATGCGCACTCGATCCGCTCGATCATCCCGCATCTGTTCGACGGTAAACTGCCGGACTTCAACCTTGGCACCTTCAACGGCGCCAGTTGCGATCCGCAGTTGGCCACTCAGCTCGAAGCGATCTGCGCGCGTCATGCCGATTACAGCCATGTACTGAACGGTCGCTTCAAGGGCGGCCACATCACCCGGCACTACGGCAATCCGGCCGAGAACATTCATGCGGTGCAACTGGAGCTGGGCCAGTGCACCTACATGGAAGAGTTCGAGCCGTTCCGCTATCGCCCGGACTTGGCAGGGCCGACGCAGGTAGTGCTCAAGGAATTGTTGCAAGGGTTGTTGGCGTGGGGCGAAAAGCGTTACAGCGCATAATCCGCGGCTGGCCCGAATCCTGTAGGCGCTGCCGAAGGCTGCGATCTCTTGATTGTGCTTTTCAAGATCAAAAGATCGCAGCCTTCGGCAGCTCCTACAAGGGCCGCGCCTTGCATGGAGACGGGTGACATACCTCCATGGGAACAACCTCCCATTGCCGGGGCATGCTCATTAACGTAATTCGGGTTTATGATGCCGGACGGCAGAATAATAGAAGTCCCCCCAGGGATGACCTCGACCCCTTACGGAGCGCGCAATGCAGACTTTGTACCCGCAGATCAAACCCCACGCCCGGCACGATCTGGCTGTCGATGCAACTCACACGCTGTATGTCGACGAAAGCGGTTCACCGGAAGGTTTGCCGGTAGTGTTCATCCACGGCGGCCCAGGCGCCGGGTGTGATGCCCAGAGCCGCCGGTATTTCGATCCGAACCTGTATCGCATTGTGACCTTCGACCAGCGCGGTTGCGGTCGCTCCACCCCCCACGCCAACCTGGAAAACAACACCACCTGGGATCTGGTCGCCGACCTCGAGCGCATCCGCAAGCACTTGGGAATCGACAAATGGGTATTGTTCGGTGGCTCCTGGGGTTCCACCCTGGCGCTGGCCTATGCGCAAACCCACCCGGAGCGCGTACACGGCCTGATTCTGCGCGGGATTTTTCTCTGCCGTCCGCAGGAAATCGAGTGGTTCTACCAGGCGGGTGCCAGCCGACTGTTTCCCGACTATTGGCAAGACTACATCGCGCCGATCCCGCAGGATGAGCGCGACGATTTGCTCTCGGCTTTCCACAAGCGCCTGGTCGGCAACGACCAGATCGCCCAGATGCACGCGGCCAAGGCCTGGTCCATGTGGGAAGGACGGACGGCGACCCTGCGTCCGAACCCGCTGGTGGTCGACCGTTTTTCCGAGCCACAGCGCGCATTGTCCATCGCCCGTATCGAATGTCATTACTTCACCAACAATGCGTTCCTTGAGCCGAATCAGCTGATCCGCGACATGGGCAAGATCGCCCATTTGCCAGGGGTCATCGTCCACGGTCGCTACGACGTGATCTGCCCGCTGGATAATGCCTGGGAACTGCATCAGAACTGGCCGAACAGTGAATTGCAGGTGATCCGTGACGCTGGCCATGCCGCTTCCGAGCCTGGCATTACCGATGCGCTGGTACGTGCCGCCGATCTGATGGCCCGACGCCTGCTCGATCTGGCGCCTGAAGAAGCATGAAGGCTCTGCTGCAGCGCGTGCGAGGCGCGCGAGTCGAGGTAGCGGGGGAGGTGGTTGGCGCAGTGGACCAGGGTTTGCTGGTACTGGTGGCCGTCGAGCCAGAGGATACTCGAACCAGTGCCGACAAACTTCTGCATAAGCTGCTTAACTATCGAGTATTCAGCGATGCCGAGGGCAAGATGAATCTGTCCCTGGCGGATGTCGACGGCGGGCTGCTGCTGGTCTCTCAGTTCACCCTGGCCGCCGATACCCGAAGCGGGTTGCGCCCGGGCTTTTCGACCGCTGCCCCCCCGGCCTTGGGAGAGGAGCTTTTCGACTATCTTTTAGACAAGGCAAAACAGGTGCATGGCACTGTGGCATCAGGTAGATTCGGCGCGGATATGCAGGTGCACCTGGTCAACGATGGCCCGGTCACCTTTCTGTTACAGACCTGAAAGCGCTTGAAACATGTTTTTGAGCTCTTTTCGACTGAAAGCAGGGGGTTTTCGCGAGAAATACTGGGTTGCCCCTGATGTGTTGTAACGCGGCATACTAGATAATCGCGCGTTACGGGGATCAGCGTTCGTTGGCCCATTTTGACTTAGGTAGAGACTTGTCCGGGACCTGTTGGGGAATCATTTAGCCCCAGAGGAGTCGGAACAATGCTCGCCAACTTGGCAAGAGTGGTTCGCAGGGTCGGTTTTTTACACCGCACACCGTGCTGGCGCTTTAACTGGCCGTTGGTTTTTTGATCTGTTTTCGGCGAGGGTTGCTCGTGATTGTTAGTCCCTGTAATGCTCCAAAATTGTCTGCCAAACGGTTACGAAGTGCTCTGGTAGCGGGCTCTGCACTGCTCTGCCTGCTCAGCGCCGGCCAGCTTTGGGCATTCAATCTGGATGATGTATCGGTCAAGGCGAAAGAGCTGGCCGGGCAGAAATACGAAGCCCCGCGCAGTAACCTGCCGAACGAATTCCGCGAAATGAAATTCGCGGACTATCAGAAAATTCGATTCCGCACCGAGAAAGCCGAGTGGGCCGAACAGAAAACTCCGTTCAAGCTGTCGTTCTATCACCAGGGCATGCACTTCGATACTCCGGTGAAAATCAACGAAATCACGGCTAACACCGTCGAAAAGATCAAATACGATCCTGAGCGGTTTGATTTTGGCGACGTCAAGTTCGACCCTAAAGCCACCGAACAACTGGGTTATGCCGGTTTCCGTGTGCTGTACCCGATCAACAAGGCCGACAAGCAAGACGAGATCATGACGATGCTCGGTGCGAGCTACTTCCGCGTGGTCGGCAAGGGGCACACCTATGGCTTGTCCGCCCGCGGCATGGCCATCGATACCGCGTTGCCGTCCGGCGAAGAGTTCCCGCGTTTCACTGAGTTCTGGATTCAGCAGCCAAGACCGGGTGACAAGCACCTGGTGATCTTCGCCCTGCTGGATTCGCCACGTGCCACCGGTGCGTACCGCCTGACCCTGCGTCCGGGCAGCGATACCGTGGTCGACGTCAAGGCCAAAATGTTCCTGCGTGACAAGGTCACCAAGCTTGGCGTTGCGCCTTTGACCAGCATGTTCCTGTTCGGCGCCAACCAGCCGTCGAAAGTGCTGAACTACCGTCGCGAGCTGCATGATTCCAGCGGCCTGTCGATCCATGCCGGCAACGGCGAGTGGATCTGGCGCCCACTGAACAACCCGAAACACCTGGCTGTCAGCAACTTCTCCATCGAGAACCCGCGTGGTTTCGGCCTGCTGCAACGTGGCCGTGACTTCAGCCACTATGAAGACCTCGACGACCGCTACGACAAGCGCCCGAGTGCCTGGATCGAACCGAAAGGCGATTGGGGCAAGGGCTCTGTAGACCTGGTCGAAATTCCTACCGCCGACGAAACCAACGACAACATCGTGGCTTTCTGGAGTCCGGAAAAACTGCCTGAACCTGGCCAGCCGCTCGACGTCGCCTACCGCATGCACTGGACCATCGACGAAGCCGCGCTGCATGCGCCGGACAGCGCCTGGGTACAGCAGACCCTGCGTTCCACCGGTGACGTGAAACAGTCCAACCTGATTCGTCAGCCGGATGGCAGCGTTGCCTACCTGGTGGACTTCGAAGGCCCGTCCCTTATGGCATTGCCGGCAGATACCGAGGTTCGCAGTCAGGTCAGCGTTGGCGAGAATGCCGAGCTGGTCGAGAACAGCGTGCGCTACAACCCTGAAACCAAGGGCTGGCGCCTGACCCTGCGCATGAAGATCAAGGACCCGAGCAAGGCGACGGAAATGCGTGCCGCACTGGTCAAGAACATCGTGACTGCCGACCTGGCCAAGGCCGTACCCGCCTCCAACTCTTCCGTTGCCAAGGCCGACAAGATCGCCGCCAGGCAGCAGGAGAAGCTGGACAAGGAAGCCAAGGACGCCAAGCAAGCTGAAGCCAAACAGGCCGAAGCCAAGCCTGTCGCAGATTCCAAGGATCAGGACAACAAAGACGCCAAGCAGCCTGCCGCTGCCGACGCGGCCCCAGCCACACCGGAATCGGCGCCGACTGAAGAAGTCCTGACCGAGACCTGGAGCTACCAGTTGCCTGCCGATGAGTAATTCTCAAGTACAGCCAGAGACGCTTGCCGAGTATCTGGCGCATCTACCGATGACCGATGAGCAGCGCGCGGAACTCGCGGGCTGTCAGTCCTTCAGCGAATTGCACGAACGCCTGTCGTCTTCGACGTTCGACGCACCGACCGAGGCTGCCCAAGCCTCGGTGGGTCGTCGCCTGACCCTGAACACCGCTGAAGAACTGGCGGACGCCGAAATGCTGATGCTCGACGCCAGCGGTCGGGTCTGCCTGCGGGCGACCCCGCCGATTCGTCGGACCAAAGTCGTGCCGGAGCCGTGGCGCACCAACATTCTGGTGCGTGGCTGGCGTCGCCTGACCGGCCGCACCAACCCGCCGAAGCCGCCGAAAGACGAAAACGTGCTGCCGGCGGCTCGCTGGCGCACCGTAGGTTCGATCCGGCGCTACATTCTGTTGGTACTGATGCTCGGTCAGACCATCGTCGCCGGCTGGTACATGAAAGGCATCATGCCGTACCAGGGCTGGTCGTTCGTCGACCTGGATGAAGTCCTGCACCAGCCGTTCCTGCAAACCGTCACGCAAGTGCTGCCGTATGCGCTGCAAACCAGCATCCTGATACTGTTCGGGATTCTGTTCTGCTGGGTGTCGGCCGGTTTCTGGACCGCATTGATGGGCTTCCTCGAGTTGCTCACCGGCCATGACAAATACCGGATTTCCGGTAAGAGCGCCGGTAACGAACCGATCCCCAAGGACGCGCGCACCGCACTGGTCATGCCGATCTGCAACGAAGACGTGCCGCGGGTATTCGCCGGTTTGCGAGCGACGTTCGAGTCGGTCGCAGCCACGGGTAACCTTGATCGCTTCGACTTCTTCGTGCTCAGCGACAGTAACGAAGCCGACATCTGCGTGGCCGAGCAGCAGGCCTGGCTGGATGTCTGTCGCGAAGCCAAGGGCTTTGGCAAGATCTTCTATCGCCGCCGTCGTCGTCGCGTAAAACGCAAGAGCGGCAACCTCGACGACTTCTGCCGTCGCTGGGGTGGTGACTACAAGTACATGGTCGTGCTCGACGCTGACTCGGTGATGAGCGGCGAATGCCTGACCAGTCTGGTGCGCTTGATGGAAGCCACGCCGGACGCCGGGATCATCCAGACCGCGCCGCGCGCGTCGGGCATGGATACGCTGTATGCGCGCATGCAGCAGTTCGCGACCCGTGTATACGGTCCATTGTTTACCGCCGGTCTGCACTTCTGGCAGCTGGGCGAATCCCATTACTGGGGTCACAACGCGATCATCCGCATGAAGCCGTTCATCGAGCACTGCGCCCTGGCGCCGTTGCCCGGTAAAGGTGCGTTCGCCGGTGCGATTCTGTCTCACGACTTCGTCGAAGCCGCGCTGATGCGCCGTGCCGGCTGGGGCGTGTGGATTGCCTATGACTTGCCGGGCAGCTACGAAGAGCTGCCGCCGAACCTGCTGGACGAACTCAAGCGTGACCGTCGCTGGTGCCACGGCAACCTGATGAACTTCCGCCTGTTCCTGGTCAAGGGTATGCACCCGGTGCACCGGGCGGTATTCCTGACCGGCGTGATGTCGTACCTGTCGGCGCCGTTGTGGTTCTTCTTCCTTGTATTGTCGACGGCGCTGCTGGCGGTCAACACGCTGATGGAGCCCCAATATTTCCTCGAACCTCGCCAGCTCTATCCGCTGTGGCCTCAATGGCACCCGGACAAGGCGATTGCGCTGTTTTCGACGACCATCGTGCTGCTGTTCCTGCCGAAGTTGCTGAGCATCATCCTGATCTGGGCCAAGGGCGCGAAAGAGTTCGGTGGCAAGTTCAAGGTGACGTTGTCGATGCTGCTGGAGATGTTGTTCTCCATGCTGCTGGCGCCGGTGCGGATGATTTTCCACACCCGTTTCGTACTCGCCGCGTTCCTCGGTTGGGCCGCGACCTGGAACTCGCCGCAACGTGACGATGACTCGACACCCTGGAGCGAGGCAGTAAAACGCCACGGTCCGCAAACCTTGCTGGGCTTCTTCTGGGCGCTGTTGGTGATCTGGCTGAACCCAAGCTTCCTCTGGTGGCTGGTGCCGATCGTCGGTTCGTTGATGCTGTCGATCCCGGTGTCGGTGATCTCCAGTCGTGTCGGTCTGGGCCTCAAGTCCCGTGACGAAAGCCTGTTCCTGATCCCTGAGGAATACAATCCGCCACAGGCGTTGCTGGCAACCGATCAGTACACCCACGAAAACCGTTGGCATGCGCTGAACGACGGCTTTGTCCGGGCCGTGGTCGATCCACAGCAGAATGCCTTGGCGTGCTCGCTGGCGACTTCGCGTCACCGTCAGGCCGAGCCGATCGAATGGCTGCGGATCGAACGGGTTCGCCATGCAATGAAAGTCGGCCCAGCCGGGCTAACCAACAAAGAGCGTGTGGAGTTGCTGAGTGACCCGGTGGCCTTGGGTCGCTTGCATGAGCAGATCTGGGACGAAAGTCACCCGCAATGGCTGCAAGCCTGGCGTCAATCGGTGAAGGCCGATCCCCACGCGCCGTTGCTGCCGCTCAAGCCGCTGAGCGCGCAGCCTCAGTTGGCGTGATGAAAAACCCCGCGAAAGCGGGGTTTTTTTTGCTGATGATCGTTCCCACGCTCTGCGTGGGAATGCCTCAACGGACGCTCTGCGTCCGCTCTTGGGACGCGGAGCGTGCCGGGCTGCATTCCCACGCGGAGCGTGGGAACGATCAAAATCCTGTGTAAAACCCTTGTGCAAACGGCCGAGTGCGTTAGCATCCGTCCCCGAATTGGTGCGCCCTGACAACTTCTGTCCGTATCTGCCGGTTTCTCACGGGAAACCCGCGGTTTGCGCGCCTCACAACGCAATGGTTTTGAGGACTTTATGATGAAGAAGTATCTCTCGATGCTGCTGGTAGGCGTCACGGCACTGGTTGCATTCAGCGCGGCGCAGGCCGGTGCCATCGACGACGCGGTCAAGCGCGGCACATTGAAAGTCGGCATGGACCCGACCTACATGCCGTTCGAAATGACCAACAAACGCGGCGAGATCATCGGTTTCGAAGTCGATATCCTCAAAGCCATGACCAAAGCCATGGGCGTCAAGCTGGAACTGGTGTCCACCGGCTACGACGGCATCATCCCGGCGTTGCTCACCGACAAGTTCGACATGATCGGCAGCGGCATGACCCTGACCCAGGAGCGCAACCTGCGCCTGAACTTCAGCGAACCCTTCATCGTGGTCGGCCAGACCCTGCTGATCCGCAAGGAGCTGGAAGGCACCATCAAGTCGTACAAAGACCTGAACACCGCCGACTACCGCATCACCTCCAAGCTTGGCACCACCGGCGAGATGGTCGCCCGCAAGCTGATCTCGAAAGCTCAATACCACGGCTACGATAACGAGCAGGAAGCCGTGCTCGACGTGGTCAACGGCAAGGCCGACGCCTTCATCTACGACGCGCCCTACAACGTTGTCGCGGTCAACAAGGTCGGCAACGGCAAGCTGGTGTTCCTCGACAAGCCATTCACCTACGAGCCGCTGGCCTTTGGGTTGAAGAAGGGTGACTACGACAGCATCAACTTCATCAACAACTTCCTGCACCAGATCCACGAAGACGGCACCTACGATCGCATCCATGACAAGTGGTTTAAAGACACCGCTTGGCTCAAGGACATGGAGTGAGGGCTCCCGCCGCGGTGTTTCAGTAACACTGCGTCGCTGCAATCGCGAGCAAGCTCGCTCCCACATTCGACCGCGTACGAGCTAACACCTCGGTCAATTGTGGGAGCGAGCTTGCTCGCGATGGGGCCCTATCTGGCGACACAAATTTCGGAATCTGCTTACAGATGAAACATAAAAAAGCCCAATGGCCCTGGCACGTATTGACCGTGCTGGTGCTCATCGGCCTGGCTGGCGCCTTGTACTACGCCACCTCGCTGATGTCCTACGAATGGCGCTGGAACCGCGTACCGCAATACTTCGCCTACCACGCCGAAGAATCCCAGCGCGCCGCCGACATCTCCACCGTCAGTGAACTGGTGCGCAAGGGCGACAAGGCTGAAGTCACCCTGCGCAACGATGCTGGCGACGAGCAACGCCTGATCGTCGACGACAACAGCCTGCAAGTCGCCCGGGGCGATGATGTAGCTGAAGGCGACGTGGTTGGTGTGACTCGACATTGGGCCGCAGGACCGCTGCTCTGGGGTCTTTGGACCACCTTGTGGTTGTCCGTGGTGTCCGGCGTGCTCGGCCTCCTGATCGGCCTCGCCACCGGCCTGTGCCGTCTGTCGAACAACCCGACCCTGCGCGACCTCTCGACCATTTACGTCGAACTGGTGCGAGGCACGCCGCTGCTGGTGCAGATCTTCATTTTCTACTTCTTCATCGGTACCGTGATGAACCTGTCCCGGGAATTCGCCGGGATCGCTGCACTGTCGCTGTTTACCGGCGCCTACGTGGCGGAGATCATCCGTTCCGGTGTGCAGTCGATCGCCCGTGGCCAGAACGAAGCGGCGCGCTCCCTGGGTCTGAGCGCTGGCCAGTCGATGCGTCATGTCGTGCTACCGCAAGCCTTCAAGCGGGTATTGCCACCGCTGGCCGGACAATTCATCAGTCTGGTCAAGGACACCTCGCTGGTGTCGGTGATCGCGATTACCGAGCTGCTGAAAAGCGGTCGCGAAGTCATCACCACCTCGTTCTCGCCGTTCGAAATCCTGTTCTGCGTGGCCGGGCTGTACCTGTTGATCAACCTGCCGCTGTCGAAAATCGCCAGCCGGCTTGAGCGGAGGCTCGCGCAAAGTGATTGAAGTCCGCGATCTGGTAAAAGTCTTCGACACCCGCGGCCAAGTGGTTCGCGCGGTGGATAACGTCTCGACGCAAGTGGCGAAAGGCGAAGTGCTGGTGGTGATCGGCCCGTCCGGTTCCGGCAAGTCGACCTTCCTGCGCTGCCTCAATGGCCTGGAAGAATTCGACTCGGGCTCGGTCAGCATCGACGGCCTGCAACTGGCCGACCCGAAAACCGACGTCAACGCCTACCGCCGCGAAGTCGGCATGGTGTTCCAGCACTTCAACCTGTTCCCGCACATGACCGTGCTGGAAAACCTCTGCCTGGCGCAGAAGGTCGTACGCAAGCGCGGCAAGAAAGAGCGTGAGGCCAAGGCGCTGGCGTTGCTGGAGAAGGTCGGCATTGCGCAAAAGGCCAACGAATTTCCATCGCGTCTTTCCGGCGGTCAGCAGCAGCGGGTGGCGATTGCTCGTGCGTTGGCGATGGATCCGAAGGTCATGCTGTTCGATGAACCGACTTCGGCGCTCGACCCGGAAATGGTCGGTGAGGTGTTGGACGTGATGAAAACCCTGGCTCTGGAAGGCATGACCATGGTCTGCGTGACCCACGAAATGGGCTTCGCGCGGGAAGTGGCGGATCGGGTGTTGTTCTTCGATCACGGGAAACTGCTGGAAGATGCCTCGCCGGCGGAATTCTTCGATGCGCCGAAGGATCCGCGGGCACAGGCCTTCTTGCGCCAGGTTCTCTAAGATTCAGCGCCCTCCCGGCCGCTATCGCGAGCAAGCTCGCTCCCACAGGATCTGTTGACGACATAAATCCCTGTGGGAGCGAGCTTGCTCGCGATGGCGTCACCTCGGTCCTGTGCGAACCGAGATTACTGCATCACCTCAAACCTTGAACCTGCCCACCAGCATCTGAAGATGCGTCCCCAGCCGCGCCAGCTCCACGCTGGAGGCCGCGGTCTCTTCACTGGCGGCCGAAGTCTGTTCGGACACATCGCGCACGTTCAGCACGCTACGATTGATCTCTTCAGCCACTGCGCTTTGCTGCTCGGCCGCAGCGGCAATTTGCTGGTTCATCGACTGGATCGCCGACACGGTGCGGGTGATGTTGGTCAGCGAGCCACCGGCGCGTCGGGTCAGTTCCACGCTGCTGTCGGTCAGGCTGCGGCTGTTATCCATGATGTTCGCCACTTGCTGGGTCCCGGCTTGCAGGCCGACGATCAGCTCTTCGATTTCTTCAGTGGATTTTTGTGTGCGCTGGGCAAGGCTGCGGACTTCGTCAGCGACGACTGCAAAACCGCGTCCGGCTTCACCCGCGCGGGCGGCTTCAATCGCCGCGTTGAGGGCCAGCAGGTTGGTCTGCTGGGCGACGGACTTGATCACGTCGAGCACGCTGCCGATCTTGTCGCTTTCGCGCTTGAGATGACCCATGGCTTCGGTTGAGTGACCTACTTCGATGGCCAGGCGCTCGATCTGGGCGATGGCTTCGCCGACCACTTTGTCACCTTCGCGGGCTTGCTGGTCGGCGGCGACGGCGGCTTCCGACGCTTCTTCAGCGTTGCGCGCGACCTCCTGAACCGTGGCGGTCATTTCGTTCATGGCGGTCGCAACCTGGTCGGTTTCGACCTTCTGGCTGTTGACCCCGGCGCTGGTCTGCTCAGTGACGGCCGACAACTCTTCGGCGGCGCTGGCGATTTGCGTGACGCCATCGCTGATGCCGCCGATCAACTCGCGCAGACCCAGCGTCATGCTCTGCATGGCGCGCTGCAATTGACCGAGTTCGTCCTGGCGCTGGGAAATGAGATTGTGCGTCAGGTCACCCGCGGCGATATGCTCGGCCACTTTGAGTGTCTGGTTGAGGGGAATCACGATCTGACGGGTGATGACCCAAGCCGCGAGCAAGCCAAAAGCCAAGGCCAGCAGGGCTGCCAGCATCAGCATGTTTTTGGCGTGCGCGGCATCGGTGTCGCGCACCACAGTCTGCGACGCTGTCAGCTTTTTGCTCAGGTCGATCAGGATGTCGCCTTGTACAGCCATATGTTTCAGGGCGGTGGCGTTCGCCACCTGCGAGTCACGGAACTGGCTGACGGCAGCGCGATACCCTTTCAGCGACTCGCTGGCTTGTTGCAGGTTGGCGAGGTGCTGTGCCGGCACCTTGGACGGCAGGTTCTCCAGGCTTTGCAGGGCCGTTTCGATAGCGTCCAATGCCGGTTGTTCAGCGTCGGCCTTGCCGCTATAGGTGTAGCCGCGAACCTGATAACGCGCTTGTTGGAGCAGCTTGCTCAGCTCAATCACGTTGCTGTAGTCGGCAACGCTTTCGCCTTGCAGCAGGGATTTTTCCACAGCGGCGACCTGGGCCATGGCGTTGTCGGCGGTCGCCCCGAGTTTGCTGCGGGCGTCTTCGCGAGTAACGGTGGCCTGGGTCATGTCGACGAAGGCACGCCTGTACTCAGCGACGGCAGCCAGTTGCTGGTCGACCATGGCTGCGTCGGCGGGTTGTTCGATCATCCTGCGGGCGGTCTTCAAGCCGGTATCGAGCTGGCCAAGCAGATCATTGACCGCGCCCGGGCCCTGTTCGCCGCGACGCATGTCGTAGTCGAGGCGGGCAATGCGCAGGTCTTTGGTCAGCTCATTGAGGCTGGAAATGTACCCGAGTTTGTCGCCACGGTTTGTCACCTCGCTCAGGCCGGTCCAGCCGGTGAAGGTGATCAACAATGTCAGCAGGAGCACCAGACCGAAGCCGACACCCAGTTTGCGATTGACGCTGACGTTTCCCAGTTTCTCGGCTAGCCATCGGTACATGCTGCAACTCCCTCGAACCATATATTGGTTTTATCAGGGGTATATCGGCTGGCGGGCGGGAATCTGTAGGCGTACAGGTTGGCCGGGATGATGAATTTTCCTGTGGGAGCGAGCTTGCTCGCGATGGCGGACTGCCAGTTAACGCATGTGTTGACTGATCCACCGCCATCGCGAGCAAGCTCGCTCCCACAGGTTTTGTGTCTAGAGTGGAGTGCAGTATTAGAACAGGCGAGCGAGCAGCGCGGTGACGGCGGTTTCGACCCGCAGGATGCGCTCTCCGAGCTGCACCGGTTGCAGGCCGGCCTTGCCCAGCAGGTCGATTTCGTAAGGGATCCAGCCACCTTCGGGGCCGATGGCCAGGGTCACCGGCTCGTCCAGACCCCGGGGGCAGGGCGGGTAGTTGCCGGGATGACCGACCAGGCCGAGGGTGCCTTCGGTCATCGCTGGCAGACGGTCTTCGACAAATGGCTTGAAGCGCTTTTCGATGACAATCTCCGGCAATACGCTGTCCCGTGCCTGCTCGAGGCCGAGGATCAACTGCTCGCGAATGGCTTCGGGCTCCAGAAAGGGTGTTTGCCAGAAGCTCTTCTCGACGCGGTAGCTGTTCACCAGCACGATGCGTGGCACACCCATGGCCGCCACTGTCTGGAACACCCTGCGCAGCATTTTCGGGCGTGGCAGGGCCAGTATCAGGGTCAATGGCAGCTTGGCTGGCGGGGGTAGGTCGAGAGTAACGCGCAACTCCGCTTCATCGGCGTCCAGGCGCAGCAATTCGGCCGAGCCCATCAACCCGCCGATACGCCCGACCCGCAGGCTGTCGCCCACGACCGAACGATGGACTTCCTGCATGTGAGTTAACCGGCGATCACGCAGGATCGCGCGGTCCGCCGCAATGAAGTCGGCCTCTTCGAGTAGCAGCAGGTTCACGGCTGGGTCGCTGGCGGCTGGTCGTTGTGATCGTCAACCGGTTGATTGTCCGGCTGATCGTCTGGATGGTCGCCGCGCTTGCTGATCAGGCTGCCGAAGATGATGCCGATCTCAAATAACAGCCACATCGGAACGGCCAATAGTGTCTGCGAGAAGATGTCTGGCGGTGTGAGGATCATGCCGACCACGAAGCAGCCAATAATCACGTACGGACGGATCTTCTTCAGGTAGGCGACGTTGACCACGCCGATCCACACCAGCAGCACTACGGCTACCGGGATTTCGAACGCCACGCCAAAGGCGAAGAACAGCGTCATGACAAAATCGAGGTAGCTGCTGATGTCGGTCATCATTTCCACGCCGGCCGGGGTGGCGGCGGCGAAGAATTTGAAGATCAGCGGGAACACCAGGTAATAGGCGAACGCCATGCCGGTGTAGAACAACATTATGCTCGATACCAGCAACGGCACCGCGATGCGCTTCTCATGCTTGTACAGCCCCGGCGCGATGAAGCCCCAGATCTGATGCAGGATCACCGGGATCGCCAGGAACAGCGACACCATCATGGTCAGCTTCAGCGGCGTCAGGAACGGCGAGGACACGTCAGTGGCGATCATCGTCGCGCCGACCGGCAGGTACTGGCGCAGCGGCGTGGAGACGAAGGTGTAGATCTGCTGGGTGAAGGCGAACAACCCGGCGAAGATGATGAAAATCGCCGCTACACAGCGCAGCAGGCGGGTACGCAACTCGGTGAGGTGCGAAACCAGCGGCATGTGCTGGTCGTTTTCAGGAAGATCGCTCATGGGGCTCGCGGCGGCAATGTGGGGTCATGAGGGGCCGGCGCAACAGGCGCAGCCGCAGGTGTAACGGGTTCAATCGCAGGTGCTGCAACCACGGGTGCAGGTTCGGCAGCCGCTACAACAGGTGCAGGTTCAGTAGCAGCTGGAGCATGAATCGGCTGCTCCGCCACCGGTTCAACCGGCTGAACCGGCGTCGGCTCCTGCTGCGTCGGCGTGAAAATCTTCCGCGCCTCCTGCTCAAGCGACAGAATGTGCTCGTTGTGCAGTTGTCGACGAATCTCGTCGGCACCGATTTCTCGTTCAACTTCCTGTTTGATCGCGTTGAAGCTGCGCTTCAGGCGCCCGACCCACAGGCCGGCGGTGCGCGCAGCACCCGGCAGACGCTCGGGGCCCAGCACCAACAGGGCCACGAGGCCGACGAGCAGCAGTTCAGAGAAGCTGATACCAAACATTAGTCAGTGCTCACACGTCTTTGCGGATCGGCTCTTCGACTTTTTGCGCCTGCACGTCGATGGTATGCGGCGGGTTCACGGACTGTGTGGTCTGTGGTTGAGCAGGTGGAACCGGTTGTTGCGGGGTCACCGTCGGGTCAGCCGGCTTGTCTTCATCGTTCATGGCTTTGCGAAAGCCCTTGATCGACTCGCCCACGTCAGTGCCGAGGTTTTTCAGTTTCTTGGTGCCGAACACCAGCACAACGACAACCAGGATGACGACCCAGTGTTTCCAGTCAAAAATGCCCATGGTGCTGCTCCTCTCAAATAGTTGTTCAGGCGGACGGGCGCGAGGCTTTCTCGGCGTGTCCGGACAGACCGAAGCGACGGTCCAGTTCATCGAGTACAGCCTGTGGATGTTGCCCCAGTTGGGCGAGCATGACCATGCTGTGGAACCACAAATCGGCGGTCTCGTAGATCACATCGCTGCAGTCACCGCTGATGGCGGCATCCTTGGCGGCAATGATGGTTTCGACCGACTCTTCGCCGACTTTTTCCAGAATCTTGTTCAAGCCCTTGTGGTACAGGCTGGCGACATACGAGCTGTCGGCGGCGGCGCCTTTGCGCTCTTCCAGTACCTGGGCCAGACGGGTCAACGTATCACTCATGGGTGTGTCCTGCGCTGTAGATGGCGTGCGGGTCTTTCAGGACCGGGTCGACGGTTTTCCAGTCGCCGTTCTCGAAGACACGATAGAAACAGCTCTGGCGTCCGGTATGGCAAGCGATGTCGCCGATCTGCTCGACCATCAGGATGATCACGTCGGCATCACAGTCCAGACGCATTTCATGCAGTGTTTGCACGTGCCCGGATTCTTCGCCCTTGCGCCACAACTTGCCACGGGAGCGTGACCAGTAAATGGCGCGGTTCTCGGCAGCGCTCAGTTCCAGCGCTTCCCGGTTCATCCAGGCCATCATCAGGACGCGTCCGGTCTTGTGATCCTGGGCAATTGCCGGCACCAGGCCATCGGCGTCCCACTTGATCTCGTCCAGCCAGTTTTTCATCATCGACTCCGACAGCGGGCCCGACACTTCATTAGTCGGGCACAGGCGTTGAAACAGTGTGCCAGCGTGCGGGGGCGCTGGCTATCGGCGAACGACCAGATACAAGCCGACGGCCACCATGATGCCGGCCGGCCAATGGCCCATTTCGTTCAATGGCCCACCCGCGGCGAGTATCGCGCCGCCGGCCAAATGCGCACAACCGAGCAGGCGCAAGAGCCAGTCGTCCTTGCGTCGATGCCACGGCGGTGGAGGATCATTGGCGTGGGGCTGGGACATGCGCTCGAGCAGATCGCGGGCCATGTTCGCCAGGTGCGGCAACTGTTCGAACTGGCTCTGCACATTGCCGAGCAAGGCTTTGGGGCTGACCCGCTCGCGCATCCAGCGTTCGAGGAACGGCTGGGCGGTGTTCCACAGATCAAGGTCAGGGTATAGCTGACGGCCCAGGCCTTCGATGTTCAGCAGGGTTTTCTGCAGCAGCACGAGCTGCGGCTGCACTTCCATGTTGAAGCGTCGAGCGGTCTCGAACAGGCGCATCAGCACCTGGCCGAAGGAAATATCTTTTAACGGTTTTTCGAAGATCGGCTCGCACACAGTGCGGATCGCCGCTTCGAATTCGTTGAGTTTGGTTTCCGCCGGCACCCAGCCCGAATCGATGTGCAATTGCGCCACGCGACGATAATCGCGCTTGAAGAACGCGAACAGGTTGCGCGCCAGATAGTCCTGATCTTCCGGGGTCAGGCTGCCGACGATGCCGCAGTCGATCGCAATGTATTGCGGGCTCCACGGATTGACCGTGCTGACGAAGATGTTGCCCGGGTGCATGTCGGCGTGGAAGAAGCTGTCACGGAACACCTGGGTGAAGAAAATCTCCACGCCGCGCTCGGCGAGCATTTTCATGTCGGTGCGCTGGTCGGCCAGGGTGGCGAGGTCAGTGACCTGGATCCCGTAGATGCGCTCCATCACCAGCACTTTCGGCCGGCACCAGTCCCAATAGACTTGCGGCACGTACAGCAGCGGCGAGCCGTCGAAGTTGCGCTTCAACTGGCTGGCGTTGGCCGCTTCGCGTAACAGGTCGAGTTCGTCGTAGATGGTTTTTTCGTAATCCAGAACCACGTCCACCGGGTGCAGCAGGCGCGCGTCGGCCGAGAGCTTTTCGGCGGCGCGGGCGAGGATGAACAGCCACGCCAGGTCCTGGGCAATGATCGGTTTCAGGCCCGGGCGGATCACTTTGACGACCACTTCTTCGCCGGTTTTCAGTTGCGCGGCATGCACCTGCGCCACCGAGGCCGAGGCCAGCGGTTCGACGTCGAAGCGGCTGAACACTTCACTGATCTTTTTGCCGAGCTGCTCTTCGATCAGATTGACCGACACTTGCGAGTCGAACGGCGGCACCCGGTCCTGCAGCTTCATCAGCTCATCGGCGATGTCTTCCGGCAGCAGGTCGCGGCGAGTGGAGAGAATCTGCCCGAACTTGATGAAAATCGGTCCCAGGTCCTGCAGCGCCAGACGCAATCGCGCGCCGCGGCTCAAGTCCAGGGTCTTGCGCGGGAACCAGCGCCACGGCAAGGCATAGCGCAGCGCCAGCAGAAACCAGGGCAGCGGCAGGGCGAACAGCAGGTCATCGAGGCGGTAGCGGATCACAACGCGCTGGATGCGCAACAAACGGCGGACGGCAAGCAGCTTCATGCGTTATCGCTTGGGTCGAGGGATCGGGAAAGGCGCTCGAAGCGCGCCTCGAGACGTTCCAGATCGAGTTTGATCTGGTCCAGTTCACTGAAGCGGGCTTCGGCTTCGCGCTGACCGACGAGGGTGCGCGATTCTTCGGCCAGGTATTCGCCCAGGTTCTGATTCAGGCTGGCGAACCCTTGCTGATACCAGCGTGCGCGGCTGCGCAGATGACCACCGACCAATTGCGTAGCGACCGGGCCCAGCACGCGTGCGAGTTCGTACTCCCAGTCCAGTTCCAGGTCCTGGAGGATTACCGCCAGTTCCAGCAGTACGCCGCTGTCGCCGTGGAGCTCGACTTCAGGACCATGCAGGACCGACGACTTGTCCTTGCTCATCGCCAGTTTCAACAGGCTCGAGGCCGGTGCACGCAAGGTGCAGTCGGCGCCGGTTTCCCACCGGGAAGCCAGCATCAGGCCTTCATCGCTGGGCAGGATGAACAGTTGCAGCGTCGGACTGCGGCAATCGACAGCGATCACCTTGCCACTCAAATGCGCCAGCCGCGGCAGCGCCGTGCTATCGAGCCGCAGCACCCGGTTCAGACCGAGTTCAACGCTGGCGAGCAGACCGGCCAGCAACATCAGGGTTTGATGCCACGGTGCAGGGCGACGATGCCTGCGGTCATGTTGTGGTAGGTCACGCGGTCGAAACCGGCCTCGACCATCATCGACTTCAGGGTTTCCTGATTCGGGTGCATGCGGATCGATTCGGCCAGGTAGCGATAGCTTTCCGAGTCGTTGGTGATCAGCTTGCCCATCAGCGGCATGAAGGCGAACGAGTAGGCGTCGTAGGCTTTGGACATCAGCGCGTTAGTAGGTTTGGAGAATTCCAGCACCAGCAGACGGCCGCCCGGTTTCAGCACGCGCAGCATCGAGCGCAGGGCGTCTTCCTTATGGGTGACGTTGCGCAGGCCGAAGGCAATGGTCACGCAGTCGAAATGGTTATCCGGGAACGGCAGCTTTTCGGCGTCGGCCTGGACGAATTCGACGTTGCCGGCCACACCCAGATCCAGCAGGCGGTCACGACCGACCTTGAGCATGGATTCGTTGATGTCGGCCAGCACGACCTGGCCGGTCGGGCCCACGAGGTGCGAAAATTTCTTGGTCAGGTCGCCGGTACCGCCGGCGATGTCCAGCACTCGGTTGCCGGTGCGAACGCCCGACAGTTCGATCGCAAAACGCTTCCACAAGCGGTGCATGCCGCCCGACAGGAGGTCGTTCATCAAGTCGTACTTGGCGGCTACCGAGTGGAAAACCTCAGCGACTTTTTCCGCTTTCTGGCTTTCCGGGACGTTTTTGAAGCCGAAGTGAGTGGTGGGTTCGGCATCGCTGCCTTTGCGCTGATCAGTCATATCGCTGTCACCAAAAGAGAATGCGGGACATTCTAATCCCGGTGGCCTGCTTTGTCTTGGCAAGGCTGAAGGTAAGATGGGCAACCGCCGGGACGTTTTGCCGCAGCAGCGGTCAAGATGCTTCAGGAAAGTATCCATAAAGCAGGAGTCATTCGATGGCCCGTATTAGTGTTGAGCGTGCCCACGGCCTGGGCAAGGAAGCGGCCCGCGAGAAGGCCGACAAGTTGGCGCAGAGGCTGTCCGAGCAATATGGCCTGGAGCCGCAGTGGTCCGGCGATACGCTGAACCTCAAACGTTCAGGTGTGAACGGGGTGGTGTATGTGGGCGAGAATTCGATCAAGGTCGATGTCGAGTTGGGCCTGCTGATGTCGGCCATGAGCGGCACGATCAAATCGGAAATCGAGAAGGCGCTCGATAAAGCGTTGGCTTGACCGGCAATAGATTTGCGAGTGCATTCCCTGTGGGAGCGAGCTTGCTCGCGATTGCGGTGTGTCAGACAACATGTATGTCGACTGACACTCCCTCATCGCGAGCAAGCTCGCTCCCACATTTGTTTGTGGAGTACCCAAGATTTGTGTCGGTTGTTAGGGTGCCGTTTCTAATTATTCTCACTACTTTGTGCCTGAGCCCGACGCTTTCGCGGGCAGTTCCTCAAACCTTCTGCGCGTGAGGTGCACCATGGCCAAAGTTATTTTGAAGAAAAAAATCGACGCTTCGACAACCGCTCTGAGCGACGTCAAATCCTATGCTCGCAAGATCTGGCTGGCAGGCCTGGGGGCTTACGCCAGGGTCGGCCAAGAGGGTAGCGAGTACTTTCAAGAGTTGATCGTAGCCGGTCAAGCTGTTGAAAAGAAAGGCAAAGAAGCCGTTGCCGAGAAGCTTGAAGCGGCTAATGCCGAGATCGATGAAGCCAAGACTGAAGTCAGCTCTTTCAAAGGCAAGGTCGAAGTTCAGCTCGACAAAGTAGAGAAGGCTTTTGACTCGCGTGTCGCAAGTACCTTGAATCGTATCGGCATTCCGTCTAAACATGACGTGGAGACACTCTCTGCCAAGCTCGATGAGCTGACGGCATTGCTCGAACGCGTCGCGCATAAATCTTAAGGAGAACGGGATGGCTGGTAAAAAGAACACCGATAAAGAAGGCAGCTCGTGGATCGGGAAAGTCGAAGACTACTCCCGCAAAATCTGGCTGGCTGGTTTGGGCGTGTACTCGAAGATCGACACTGACGGCAGCAAGCTCTTCGATGCATTGGTTAAAGATGGCGAGAAAGCCGAGAAGCTCACCAAGAGCGCTGTCGATAAGAAAGTCGATGCCGCCAAGGACTCCGCTTCGTCGGCCAAGTCGCGTATCAGCGGCGTGAAAGATCGTGCAATGGGCAAGTGGGATGAGCTGGAAGGGGCTTTTGACAAGCGTCTGAACAGCGCCATTTCGCGCCTGGGCGTACCAAGCCGCAATGAGGTCAAGGCACTGCACAGCAAGGTCGATACCCTGACCAAGCAAATCGAAAAACTCACGGGTGCCAAGGTTGCGCCTGTTGCGGCTAAAACCGCAGCAGCGAAACCGGCTGCCAAGCCGCTGGCCAAGGCTGCCGCTAAACCGGCCGCCAAGACAGCCGCCGCTAAACCTGCAGCAGCCAAACCGGCGGCCAAACCGGTCGCCGCCAAAGCTGCGGCTAAACCAGCAGCCAAAACCGCAGCAGCCAAACCGGCAACCAAGCCAGCGGCAAAACCTGCCGCCGCGAAGAAGCCGGCAGTGAAAAAACCGGCAGCGCCGAAAGCCGCTGCACCAAAACCGGCAGTGGCTGCCGCCACCCCGGCAACCCCGGTCAGCACATCGAACTCCGCTGCTGCACCGACCTCTGCTGCAACCCCGACTGCCGCGCCAGCTCCATCGACGCCAACCAGTCAGTCCTGATGATCGTTCCCACGCTCTGCGTGGGAATGCCTCACCGGACGCTCCGCGTCCATTGCGGCAGTGACGCGGAGCGTCACCGGCTGCATTCCCACGCGGAGCATGGGAACGATCACGCCCGGCCTGCAAAGGTCGGGCGTTTTGTTTTGACGATTGAGTCGTCAGTCAAAAGATCGCAGCCTTCGGCAGCTCCTACAGGGAATCGCGTACACCTGTAGGAGCTGCCGAAGGCTGCGATCTTTTGATCTTAATGCTCTTCCAGGTACTGCAACGCCATTTGCTCGGTTGCCACCTTGATCGGCGGCAACAGATGCGGCGCCACCAGCATCATGATCTGATACACCACCAGCCTCACCTCACCCCCACGATCAAGAATCCGTTGATAGTCCAGCGAGAACAGCAGTGTCATGGTGATCTGCTCCACCAGCTGTCCCAGTGCCTGGGTGTCGCTGACCAACTGCCCCTGAGCCTTCAACTGCGCCAGCAATGAAGCCAGCGTGCGCTTGAGCGCGTTGAGCAGGTTGCGGATGCCCTTGGCCAGCTTCGGCAGGCGCCCGGCCAGGTTCGACAGGTCCTGGAACAAAAAACGGTAGTGCGCCAGGCGCTCGACGATCAGGTGCAGGAACAGCCAGTAATCTTCGGGGGCCAGTTCGACATCGGCCGGCGGATCGAGCAGTGGCGCAAGCTCGTTCTGGAAGCGCTCGAACAAGCCGAGTATCAGCGGTTCCTTGCCGTGGAAGTGGTAGTAGAGATTACCCGGGCTAATGCCCATTTCATTGGCAACTTCCATGGTGGAGACGTTCGGTTCGCCCTTCTGATTGAACAACTGCAGGGCACATTCGAGGATCCGGTCGCGGGTTTTCATCCAGTCTTCTTATTGATCGAGTCATGCCACGGCCAACGCCGGCCGTGGCTCATTGAGCGTCAGCGCACGCGCACGTAGGTGCCGGGCGCTGCCTCCATCGGTGGATAGTTCTGGTTGCCCAGCGTCATCCGGGTTTCTTTCAGTGCACCGGAACGCTCCTGAATCCAGCCCAGCCACGGAGTCCACCAGCTGCCGTCGACTTGCTTGGCGTCGTAATACCAGGCCCGTGGGTCGCCGCTCAGCTTCGTGCTTTCGACGAAATTGGCTTTCGGGTTGGAGGGCGGGTTGAGAATGCTCTGCACATGCCCGCTGTTGGAGAGTATGAAGCGCCGCTCGCCACCCAGCAGCAGGGTGGAGCGATACACCGCATCCCAGGGGGTGATGTGGTCATTGATGCCGGCCACGCTGAAGCTGTCGACCGTGACTTTCTGCAAGTCGATCGGCGTACCGCACACTTCAAGGCCGCCCGGATGACTCAGCGGATTGTGCTTGAAGAAGTCCAGCAGGTCGCCATGGAGGGCCGCTGGCAGGCGCGTGCTGTCGTTGTTCCAGTAGAGAATGTCGAACGCCGGCGGTTCCTTGCCCAACAGGTAGTTGTTGACGAAGTAACTCCAGATCAAGTCGTTGGGACGCATCCAGGCAAAGACCTTGGCCATGTCTCGACCGTCCAGCACGCCTTTCTGATAGGACCGGCGCTTGGCCGCCTCGAGGGTTTGCTCATCGGCGAACAGGGTCGCGGGCGTGTCCATCTGACTGTCGAGCAGGCTCACCAGGTACGTCGCGCTGGATACCCTGCGCAGTTGTCGCTTGGCCTGCAAATGCCCTTGCAGGGCGGCGATGGTCAGGCCGCCGGCGCAGGCGCCCATCAGGTTGACCTCGCGGGCACCGGTGATCGCCCGGCAAACGTTCATCGCTTCTTCTACGGCTTCAACGTAGGTCGACAGTCCCCATTCGCGATGGCGCACATCAGGATTGCGCCAACTGATCATGAAGGTTTGCAGGCCGTTCTTCAGCGCAAACTGGACAAAGCTGTTGTGGGGGCTCAGGTCGAAAATGTAGTACTTGTTGATCTGCGGCGGCACCACCAGCAAGGGTTTGGAATACTGCTTTTCGCTCATCGGCTTGTACTGGATAAGCTCCAGCAACTCATTGCGAAACACCACAGAGCCGGTGGTGGTGGCGACCGTTTTGCCCACTTCGAAAGCTTGTTTGGTGACCTGCCTGGGCAGGCCGTCGTTGTGCAGGAAGTCGTCGACCAGGTGACTGATACCGCGCACCAGGCTGTTGCCGCCGGAGTTGAAGATCTCCTTGATCGCCAGCGGATTGAGCAGGCTATTGGACGGGGCCAGGGCGTCGTTGAGCAACGCGAACGCGAAGTGGGCGCGGGCGCGATCGTCCGGGCTCATGTTGCTGTCGTCGATCCAGTTTTTGACTTGCTTCTGCCAGCTCAGATAAGCCTGCAAGCTGCGGCGATAAAAAGGGTTGAGACTCCATGCGGGGTCGGCAAAGCGATTGTCCTGCGGATTGGTCGGGTGCAGGGTTTCGCCCAGCAGCACTCGACCCAACTGGCCGCCCAGCTTCAAGGCGTGTCGGGCGGTGTGCACCGGGTTGCGCAAACCATGGGCGGCAACGCTGCGCAGGGTCGAAAAGAGATCCCGACCACGCAGGCCGGTAATCGCACTCTGTGCGTTGATGAACGCGGCGGGAGTCGGTAAAAAATCCCTCGCTGGTTTGTCGCGCATGACTCAACACTCCTTGGTCTTCAGGCCTAAAACAAACACGTCGAACCAGAACACCATAGACGCTGTTACGGGTTGTTGCGCGCAGCGGCGTCCTGCCGACCGACAATGGGCCGGTTAACCGCCCAATGGCGCCGGATGCGGATGCATGACTGCGCGCTGTCTTTCTTCCTCAAGGAATTTCATGATGATCGGTGCCACTGCTTCGGCCCGGGTGATCAGGAACAGATGCCCGTCATCGATGATGTGCAGCTGAGCATTGGGAATCCGCCACGCCAGAACGCGCATGTTGATCAGCGGTATCAGTGGATCGTCGTCGCCGGCCAGCACCAGGGTTGGCTGATGGATCTTGTGCAGCCAGTGAATGCTGGTCCAGCCGAGGCCGGCGAACAACTGCCAGTAGTAACCGAGCTTGCCCGCGGAACGCACCTTGGCGGCGTGGCTGGCGGCGAGGGTTGGATCGCGCCGGAACGCACCGCCGTAAATCATCGGCGCAATACGGATCACATGAGACGGCTGGATGTAGCGCCGTGGGCTGGCCATCAGCCATAGCACTTTTGGCTTGCCCGGCACCATCACCGTGCCAGCCGCCGTGGCCGCCAGAACGAGTTTCTTGCACCGCTCGGGATAGTCGAAAGCGAACTGCTGGGCGAGGGCGCCACCCCAGGACACGCCGATCACGTTGACCTTTCCATAGTCGAGATAGTCGAGCATCCGCGCCGTGAGTTTCGCAAGGCCCGGAAAACGATACGGTCGGTTTGGCGTCGACGAGCCGCCGACACCCGGTACATCGAAGGCGATGACTTCCAGGTCCGGGTCCAGCGCCGCGATGAACGGAAACACCAGCTCCAGGTTGGCGCCGATGCCGTTGAAAATCAGCAAGGGCGTCAAGTGAGGCTTGCCGGGGCGTACCGCCGTGCGGAGGGTCTGGCCATCCAGGTCGACGGTACGAAAGATGAACTGTTGCGGCATGCTTCAGGCCCTGTAGAAGGATCGTTGTCCCTGGCTCTGTAGGAGCCGGCTTGCTGGCGATTGCATCACCGCGGTGAAGCTGGGAAACCGCGGTGCTCGCATCGCCAGCAAGCCGGCTCCTACAGGTATAGGGTCATCTAGCGTTCGTGTACGTAAGTGCCTGGTGCCGCCTCGCCTGCCGGATACGCCTTGTTGCCCAGTTTCGCCGGGGCCTTTTTCAGGTTGCCGGAACGCTCGGCCTGCCAGGCCTGCCAATGCAGCCACCAGGAGTCAGTGTGCTTGGTGGAGTTTTCTTGCCATTCCTCAGCCTTGACCGGCATCTCGGTGCTGGTCATGTAGCGCGATTTCGGATTGCCCGGTGGGTTCAGAATGCTCTGGATATGCCCGCTGCTGGACAGCACGAATTCCACCTTGCCGCCGAACAGTTGCGCCGACTTGTAGCAGGACTTCCACGGCGTAATGTGGTCGTTGGTCCCGGCCAGGGAAAAGATATCGACAGTGACCTGTTTCAGATCGATCGGCGTACCGCACACTTCCAGTGCATCGGCGCGGATCAACGGGTTGCTTTTGAACAATTCGATCAGGTCGCCGTGGAAGGCCGCAGGCAACCGTGTGGTGTCGTTGTTCCAGAACAGGATGTCGAACACGGGTGGCTCGTTGCCCAGCAGGTAGTTGTTGACCCAGTAGTTCCAGATCAGATCATTGGGGCGCATCCAGGCGAAGACTTTGGCCATGTCGCGGCCTTCCAGCACACCGGCCTGATAAGAGTGGCGCTTGGCGCTTTCGAGGGTTTGTTCATTGACGAATAGCGCTACGTCGCTGTCCAGGGTGGTATCCAGCACACTGACCAGCAAGGTGAGGGCGTTGACCTTTTTCTCGCCAATTGCCGCGTAGTGGCCCAGCAGAGCCGTGCAGGTGATGCCGCCGGAGCAGGCGCCGAGCATGTTCACGTCTTTGCTGCCAGTGATCGCGGTGACCACGTCGACCGCTTCCTTGAGCGCTTCGATGTAGGTCGACAGCCCCCACTCGCGCTGCTCCTTGGTCGGGTTGCGCCAGCTGACGATAAAGGTCTGCACGTTATTGCGCAGGCAGAACCGCGCCAGGCTCTTGTCCGGGCTCAGGTCGAACACATAGAACTTGTTGATCTGCGGCGGTACCACCAGCAAAGGACGCTCGTGCACCTGCTCGGTGGTCGGCCGGTACTGGATCAACTCCAGCACGTCGTTGCGGAAGACGACAGCGCCTTCGGTAACGCCCAGGCTTTTGCCGACTTCAAATGCGCCCATGTTGACCTGGCTCGGCATGCCGCCGTTGTGCACCAGATCCTTGGCCAGATGCGAGAGGCCGTCGAGCAGGCTTTTGCCGCCGGTTTCGAAGAAGCGTTTGACCGCCGCCGGGTTGGCCGCGCTGTTGGTCGGCGCCATGGCTTCGGTCATGAGGTTGATCACGAAATGCCCGCGACTGGCATCATTGGGCGACAGATTGCTGTGGTCGATCCAGTCGTGGAGCTCCTTGCGCCACGCCAGATAAGTTTGCAAATAACGTTTGTAGAGCGGGTTCTGGCTCCAGGCCGGATCCGCGAAGCGACGGTCATCGCTTGTCGGTTGCAACCCGGACTTGCCGAGCAGCACGTGCGTGAGTTCGCGACCGAAGTGGGCGACATGCTTGGCACTGTGAATCGGTTGTTTGATGGCTTGCCTGAGCACCATTCGAGCAGAGGCCAGCAGATCTTTTCCACGCAACCCAACGACAGGATTCAGCCCCAAGGTGTTTTCCGAGGCCTGATACTTCAAGTCATCGTTATTCTTGTTACTCATCTACGACGCTCCATTGTCCCGACGAATACCCGGGCCGGCTGCGCAGTCTCACAGCCAATGCCAGGTACTACTGCTCGGGTGACCGTTAATTCCGCATCGCTGCTTTTCAGTTCAGCGAGCACTGCAGGGACCTTGCCAGTTCCATTGGTTACCCGAGTTTAATTTTTTTCGCAAGCAGGCCAATCGTCGGCCTGTAAGCCGAGCATTCAAACAGATGAAATTAGAAAATGCCCTCTAAAGAGCAAGAGGCCCGACCTAGAGCATCAGCTTGACGATGGATTCGCTCGGGTCGCGGGTTTTTCCAGCCGCTTTGAGTTCGGCAAGATAGTCGTTCCAGAGATCTTCTTGGCGCATGCCCAGCTGGTACAGATATTCCCAGGTGAACAGGCCGCTGTCGTGGCCGTCGTCGAAGGTCAATTTCAGTGCGTACTGACCGGCGGGTTCGACCTTGGCCAGGCCTACGCCGATCTTGCCAAATTGCAGGATAGGTTTGCCGTGGCCCTGGACCTCGGCGGAGGGGGAGTGCACGCGAAGGAATTCGGCGGGCAGGTGAAATTCCTCGCCGGACGCGTATTTCAGCGACAGGGTTTTCGAGGCTTTGTGCAGTTTGATGTCGGTGGGAATTTGAGTGGTCATGGAGGAGGGCTTCTGGGCTTGAAGCTACAAGCTACAAGCTGCAAGACAGTGATGTCCAGCTTGCAGCTTGTAGCTAGAAGCTTGCCGCTCTACAGAATGTAGCGCGACAGGTCTTCGTTCTGCGCCAATTCGCCCAGATGGTTGTTGACGTAGTCGGCGTCGATCAGGATCGCCTTCTCATCGTGGGCGCTGGCCAGGTCGCCAGCGCTGAACGACACCTCTTCGAGCAGGCGCTCCAGCAGGGTGTGCAGGCGACGAGCGCCGATGTTCTCGGTCTTCTCGTTGACCTGCCAGGCGATCTCGGCGATGCGCTTGATGCCGTCCGGCTGGAATTCGATGACCAGTCCTTCGGTTTTCAGCAGGGCGCAATACTGCTCGGTGAGCGACGCGTGCGGCTCGCTGAGAATGCGTTCGAAGTCTTCAGGCGTCAGCGCCTTCAGCTCAACGCGAATCGGCAGGCGACCTTGCAGCTCCGGCACCAGATCGCTCGGCTTGCTCAGGTGGAACGCACCGGAGGCGATGAACAGGATGTGGTCGGTCTTGACCATGCCCAGTTTGGTGTTGACGGTGCAGCCTTCGATCAGTGGCAGCAAGTCGCGCTGCACGCCTTCACGGGACACGTCGACGCCACCGGAATTGCCGCGCTTGGCGACCTTGTCGATCTCGTCGATGAACACGATGCCGTGCTGCTCGACCGCTTCCAGGGCCTTGGCCTTCAACTCTTCTTCGTTGACCAGGCGACCGGCTTCTTCGTCACGCACCAGTTTCAGCGCTTCCTTGACCTTGATCTTGCGGCTCTTGCGCTTGCCCTTGCCCATGTTGGCGAACAGGCTTTGCAACTGGTTGGTCATTTCTTCCATGCCCGGCGGCGCGGAGATATCGACGCCGACTACTTCGGCGACTTCGATTTCGATCTCCTTGTCGTCCAGCTGACCTTCGCGCAGGCGCTTGCGGAACAGCTGGCGGGTATTGGAGTCGGCCGACGGTGCGGCGTCATCGTTGGTGAAACCCATGCGTGCCGGTGGCAACAGGGCGTCGAGAATGCGCTCTTCGGCGGCGTCTTCGGCGCGATGGCGAACCTTGGTTATTTCCTGTTCGCGCAGCAGTTTGATGGCCGCGTCAGCCAGGTCACGAATGATCGATTCTACGTCGCGACCGACATAACCGACTTCGGTGAACTTGGTCGCTTCGACTTTGATGAACGGCGCGTTGGCCAGTTTGGCCAGGCGACGGGCGATCTCGGTTTTACCGACGCCGGTCGGGCCGATCATCAGGATGTTCTTGGGGGTCACTTCAACGCGCAGCTCTTCAGGCAGCTGCATCCGGCGCCAGCGGTTACGCAGCGCAATGGCGACGGCGCGCTTGGCATCGTCCTGGCCGATGATATGGCGATTGAGTTCGTGGACGATTTCACGGGGAGTCATGGACATAGTATTTGGCGGACCTCAAGCAAGAATGAGCCGTGGCACAAAGGCCTGAACAGGCTTATTCGGCGCAGTCCTGCTCCTCAATGGTCTGGGTGTGGTTGGTGAATACACAGATGTCGCCGGCAATACCGAGTGCGGTTTCGACAATTTCCCGGGCCGACAGATCGGTTTTCTTCAGCAGCGCGCTGGCGGCGGCCTGGGCATAACCACCCCCGGAACCCATGGCGATCAGGCCTTCTTCGGGTTCGACCACGTCGCCGTTGCCGGTAATGATCAGGGACGCGTCTTTGTTGGCGACCGCGAGCATGGCTTCGAGGCGGCTGAGGGTGCGGTCGGTGCGCCACTCTTTGGCGAGTTCGACGGCGGCGCGAACCAGATGACCCTGGTGTTTCTCGAGCTGGCCTTCGAAACGCTCAAAAAGGGTGAAGGCGTCAGCAGTGGCGCCGGCAAAGCCGGCGATCACCTGGCCGTGGTACAGGCGGCGAACTTTCTTCGCGTTGCCTTTCATCACGGTATTGCCCAGAGAAACCTGGCCGTCGCCGCCCATGACGACTTTGCCGTGGCGGCGAACTGAAACGATGGTGGTCAAGGGAGAGTCTCCACGCAGTGGGGCGAAAATGCCTTATGCCAACTCATATGGGGGTGGTGACGCGTATTTCAACTGTAGGGAGGGAGAGGGGACGAGCGGTGTTCTGCGTGATCGTTCCCGCGCTCCGCGTGGGAATGCCTCTAGGGACGCTCCGCGTCCAGTGACGCGGAGCGTCACGGGCTGCACTCCCACGCGGAGCGTGGGAACGATCAGTGGAGGGTCAGCGGCTCTGGCGTTGCTGTAACAGCAAATTGCTGAAACCGCTGCCGGCCAGTTGTTTCTGGGCGGTGGTCAGTTGCTCGCGGTTGCTGAACGGTCCAACCAGCACCCGATACCAAGTCTCATCCTTCACCGTGCCGGATTCAACCGCCACGGCCTGGCCCAACAGAATGATCTGCGCCCGAACCTTGTCCGCGTCAGCCTCTTTGCGGAACGAACCGGCCTGCAGGAAGAACTTGGTCACCGGCGCCGCTTTGGAAACCGGCGGCGCTGGCGGCGGAGTAATCCCGGCCAGTGCGGCCTGAGCTCGCGCGGTGTCGATCTTGGCCGCTTGCTCTGGCGTCACCGGCGTAGTCGGAATGGCCGGCACTTGCGGCGTCGGCAGCGTTTTCTCCGGCACCGCATCCGGCGGCACGATCACTTCCGATTCCGGCAGCAAGGTATAGAAGTCGTACTTCGGCTTAACCGGTTGTGTCGGGCTCGGCGGGGTCTTGTTGGCCTCGGCGATCCTGGTGGCTTTTTGCTGCTCGATTTTCTCGCGCTTGACGCTCTCGCTGCCCTTGCCCGGTTCCAGCTTCATCAGGAACACGATAAACGCGCCGACCGTCAGGCCGATGGCCATCCACAGCCAACCCGGGATCGGTTGCTTTGCAGGTGCTTGGTAACGGCTGGCGCCACGCTTGGGTGCAGGTTTTTTCTTGGCAGCCAACTTACATACGCTCCAGAGTTTCCAGACCCAAGAGTTCCAGGCCTTGCTTGAGTGTGCGGCCGGTCAGCGCGGCGAGGCGCAGACGGCTCTGCATTTGTGCCGGGGTGTCGGCGCCGAGGATCGGGCAGTTCTCGTAGAAACTGGAGAACAGGCCGGCAACATCGTACAGGTAGGTGCACAGGATGTGCGGCGTGCCCTTGTCGGAAACGTTGTTCAACACTTCGCCGAACTGCGCCAGTTTCGCTGCCAGTTCGTGTTCATGTGCGGCTTCGAGGACGATCTGCCCTTCCACTTCGCTGAAGTCTTTGCCGAGCTTGCGGAACACTCCGGCCACGCGGGTGTAGGCGTACAGCAGATACGGTGCGGTGTTGCCTTCGAAGTTCAGCATCAGGTCGAAGTTGAAGCTGTAGTCGCTGGTGCGATGCTTGGACAGGTCGGCGTATTTCACTGCGCCGATACCCACGACCCTGGCAATGTTGCGCAACTCGACCTCGGCCAGCTCCGGGTTTTTGTCCTTCACCAGGGTGTAGGCGCGTTCCTGGGCTTCGGTCAGCAGGTCGATCAGTTTCACTGTGCCGCCGTCACGGGTCTTGAACGGACGGCCATCGGCGCCGTTCATGGTGCCGAAGCCCATGTGTTCCATCTCCATCGGATGGGTCACGAAACCGGCCTTGCGTGCCACGGCGAACACTTGCTGAAAGTGCAGGGCCTGACGCTGATCGACAAAATACAGTGCGCGATCGGCCTTGAGCTTGCCGCTGCGGTAACGCACCGCCGCCAGGTCGGTGGTGGCATACAGGTAGCCGCCGTCGGCCTTGACGATGATCACCGGCAGCGGGTCGCCGTCGGCGTTCTTGAATTCGTCGAGGAATACGCACTGGGCGCCGTTACTCTCGACCAGCATGCCGGCGGCCTTGAGGTCGTTCACCACGTTGATCAGGTCGTCGTTGTAGGCGCTTTCGCCCATCACGTCGGCCATGGTCAGTTTGACGTTCAGCAGTTCGTAGATTTTCTGGCAGTGCGACAGCGAGATGTCTTTGAACTTGGTCCACAGCGCCAGGCAGTCCGGGTCGCCGGCTTGCAGCTTGACCACCAGACCACGGGCGCGATCTGCGAACTCTTCGGATTCGTCGAAGCGTTGTTTGGCCGCGCGGTAGAAGTTTTCCAGGTCCGACAGCTCGTCGCTGGTGATCGGGTTTTCCTGAAGGTAAGCCATCAGCATGCCGAACTGGGTGCCCCAGTCGCCGACGTGGTTCTGACGGATCACTTCGTCGCCGAGGAACTCCAGCACCCGCGCCACGCCGTCGCCGATGATGGTCGAGCGCAAGTGGCCGACGTGCATCTCTTTGGCCAGGTTCGGTGCCGACAGATCAACCACGGTGCGCTGCACCGGGCCGGCCTTGCGCACGCCAATGTGATCGTCGGCCAGGGCGGCATCCAGGCGAGTGGCCAGGGCTTGGGTGTTCTGGAAGAAATTCAGGAAGCCCGGGCCGGCGATTTCGGCTTTGGAGACGTTTTCGTCAGCCGGCAGCGCGGCGATGATTTTCTCGGCCAGGTCGCGCGGCTTCATGCCGGCCGGTTTGGCCAGCATCATTGCGATGTTGCTGGCGAAATCGCCGTGAGTCTTGTCACGGGAGTTTTCCACCTGAATCGCCGGCGACAGGCCTTCAGGCAACACACCTTCGTTGACGAGTTGGGTGATGGCTTGTTGGATCAGCTGGCGAATGGTGTCTTTCATGGTCTTCTCTTTCGACCGCAAGCGCGGCGGCGCTTCGATGCGCTGGTGGAAAAACTGGGCATTATCCGTTGCGAAGGCGGGCTTGCCAACTATAGCGGGCAGGTTGTGGATATGTGGTGACTATTCGGGCCCCTTCGCTGCGGTGCGGCGGTCCGACAAGCCAGCTCCTACAATGATCTCGGTTGCTCACACATTATGTGCCCACCACAAACCCCTGTAGGAGCTGGCTTGCCGGCGAAGGCGATCTTTAGATCAATACAAATCCACCGGATCCACATCCAAAGACCAACGCACCGCCCGCCCACTCGGCATCTGCTCCAGCACCAGCAGCCAGCTGCTTAACAGTCGATGCAGCGGCGCCCGAGCCGTCGCCTGCAACAACAACTGCGCACGATAGCGCCCGGCCCGCCGTTCCATCGGTGCCGGCACCGGCCCCAGCAGTTCGATCCCGGTCAGGTGCTGCTCTGCCAGCAAGCGCTCGGCCTCGCTGCACGCCTCGTCGAGAAAACCTTCGGCCTGCCCGGGCTTGTGCGCTTCGGCGCGTAGTAATGCCAAATGCGCAAAGGGTGGCAATCCCGCCGAGCGACGTTCGCTCAAGGCCTGTTCGGCAAAAGCGAAATAACCCTGTTCGGTCAATTGCACCAGCAGCGGATGGTCTGCAAGGTGGGTTTGAATGATCACCTTGCCCGGCTCTTCAGCCCGGCCCGCGCGGCCTGCGACCTGGACAATCAGCTGCGCCATGCGTTCGCTGGCGCGAAAGTCGCCGGAGAACAGCCCGCCATCGGCATCGAGTATCGACACCAGGGTCACCCGTGGGAAGTGGTGCCCTTTGGCAAGCATCTGCGTGCCCACCAGAATGCATGGATGGCCTTTCTGGATAGTGGCGAACAGCTGATTCATCGCGTCCTTGCGTGAAGTGCTGTCGCGGTCGACCCGCAGCACCGGGACGTCGGGGAACAAAATCCCCAGCCGTTCCTCGGCGCGCTCAGTGCCGGCACCTACCGGGCGCAGGTCAACTTTCCCGCACTTGGGGCAATGCCGGGGCACGCGTTCGACGTAGCCGCAATGGTGGCAGCGCAGTTCGCCGGAGCGCTGGTGCACGGTCATCCGTGCATCACAGCGTTGGCACTCGGACATCCAGCCGCAGTCGTGACACAGCAGCGTCGGCGCAAAACCGCGGCGGTTGAGAAAAACCAACACCTGCTGACCCGCCGCCAGCGTCTGACCGATGGCCTGCTGCATCGGCCCGGAAATGCCGCTGTCCAGTGGGCGACTTTTCACGTCAAGGCGCAGAAAGCGCGGTTGCTTGGCGCCACCGGCGCGTTCATTCAGGCGTAGGAGTCCGTACCGACCGGTGTAGGCGTTGTGCAGGCTTTCCAGTGACGGCGTGGCGGAGCCGAGGACGATCGGAATGTTTTCCTGCCGTGCACGCACCAACGCCAGGTCGCGAGCGTGATAGCGCAGGCCCTCCTGCTGTTTATAGGAGCCGTCGTGCTCTTCATCAATGATGATCAGGCCGGGGTTCTTCATCGGGGTGAACAGTGCCGAACGGGTACCGATAATGATGTCGGCCTCGCCGTCCCGCGCGGCAAGCCAGGCGTCCAGGCGCTCACGATCATTGACCGCCGAGTGGATCAGTGCGATGCGTGCATTGAAACGCTGCTCGAAGCGCGCCAGGGTCTGCGGGCCGAGGTTGATCTCCGGGATCAGCACCAGTGCCTGCTTGCCCGCTTCGAGGGTTTCGCGAATAAGTTGCAAATACACTTCGGTCTTGCCGCTGCCGGTGACGCCGGCCAGCAAAAACGCGTGATAACTGTCGAAACCGGCGCGAATCGCTTCATAAGCCGCACGCTGCTCGGGATTGAGCGGCAGCTCCGGTTGCGCCAGCCAGTGTTCGTGGCGCGCGCCGGGGGCGTGCCTGCGGATTTCCACCTGTACCAGGTCTTTAGCCAGCAACAGGTCGAGGCTGTCCTTGCTCAACATCAGTTTGCTCAGCAACTGATGGGCGACGCCGTGGGGATGCTGGGCCAGGGTCGCCAGGGCCTCACGCTGACGCGGGGCGCGGGCGATGCGTGGGTCGTCAAGGCTGGCGCCCGGCGCTGCGGACCAGAAGCGCTCCTGACGCGCTTCGGCCAGTTCGCCCTGGCGCAGCAACACCGGTAGCGCCCAACTCAAGGTATCGCCGAGGCTGTGTTGATAATACTGGGAGGTCCACAGGCACAGCTTGAACAGCGCTGGCGGCAATGGCGGCGTCGCGTCGAGAAGGGCCAGGGCCGGCTTGAGCTTTTCCACCGGGACTTCGCTGGTGTCAGTGATCTCCACCAGAATCCCGATCATCTCCCGTCGGCCGAATGGCACCCGCAGGCGCATGCCCGGATGCAACTGGGCGCGCAGGACACCGGCCGGGGCACGGTAATCGAACAGGCGGCGCAGGGGCGAAGGCAGGGCGAGGCGCAGTATGGCGTCGGGCACGCGGAGGGATCTCGATCAACAGGCTATAAAAGCGGGGTCGTACATCCCTTGTGGGAGCGAGCTTGCTCGCGATGACGGCGTGTCAGTCAACATTTACATCGTCTGGCACACCGCTATCGAAAGCAAGCTCGCTCCCACAAGGGATCGCGTATTGGGTCGGGAGCCTAGCAGACGGTCGGTGTAAGCGACAGCTTGCGTGATTGGCATTGTCTGGTAGAATCCGCGGCCTAATTATGTGCGGTATTCAACAATAGTGTTGAGTGGCGGCACACTAGCCTGAGGAATACACCATGAAAGCCGATATCCATCCAGCATACGAAACCATCGAAGTAACTTGCAGCTGCGGCAACAAGTTCGAAACTCGTTCGAACCTGTGCAAGCCACTGGGTACTGACGTATGCAACGAGTGCCACCCGTTCTACACCGGTAAGCAGAAGACTCTGGATACTGGCGGCCGTGTACAGCGCTTCGCAGACCGTTTCGGTGCTTTCGGCAAGAAAGCTCCTGCTGCTGCAGAGTAAGGTTGCAAAGCCCCATGGGCTTTACCTTGCTGATAAAAAAGGCGTCCCTCGCGGGCGCCTTTTTTGTGTCTGCGATTTGGCTTTCCGGTGCCCAGGCTTTCTGCCCGGCGCCGAGCGGGCTGACATCCGTTGTGGTGCAACGGGTGGTGGACGGTGACACGCTGCGCCTGAGCGATGGCCGCAGCGTGCGCATGATCGGTTTGAATACGCCGGAACTGGGCAAGAAAGGCCGTACCGACGAGCCGTTCGCGGTGGCGGCACGCAATCGCCTGGAAGCTCTGGTTGCGGCCAGCGACGGACGGCTCGTTTTGCTGCCCGGCAAAGAAAGCAAGGATAACTACGGCCGTACCCTGGCTCATCTCTACAGCACGGATGGCGCCAATCTCGAAGCGCAAATGCTCGCTGAAGGCCTGGGGTTCCAAGTGGCCGTCGCGCCGAATGTCGATCTGGTCGCCTGCCAGCAAGCCGCGGAACGCAGTGCCCGTCAGGCCGGGCTTGGCGTGTGGCGACAATCACCTGTACTGAAAGCGGAGCAGATCAACACGTCCGGTTTTGCCGTGCTCAGCGGTCGTGTGAGCAAGGTTCAGCGCAATCGCGGCGGGGTTTGGATCGAGTTGCAGGATTCAGTTGTATTGCGCGTTGCACCCAATGTGCTTGGGCAGTTCGATGTCGCGGCGCTTGAGCGGCTCGAGGGCAAGCGGATCGAGGCGCGTGGCTGGGTGGTGGATCGTTCGCGCCGTGGTGGAGGCAAAGACGGGCAGGCACGCTGGTTATTGCCGTTGACCCACCCGGTGATGCTGCACGCGGTACCCTGATAAAAAATTGTAGACATTTTTCATGTCGATTGTGGACAGTCTATCCCTTGTGTTCCGTGGCTCTTGGCCCAAAGTCGTAGGGCAGGCCGCTTGACAGGGGTGACTGGTCAGTCTTGTGGGGACTTTGCGACACGAGTATCCTCGGCGATCCGTCTGTCCAACAGTAAAAGCGGAATGCCCACATGTCTGATCTGAAAACTGCCGCTCTCGAATATCACGCCCATCCTCGTCCAGGGAAGCTGAGTGTCGAGCTCACCAAGGCCACCGCTACCGCCCGCGACCTGTCGCTGGCCTACAGCCCCGGCGTAGCCGAACCAGTACGCGAAATCGCCCGCGATCCTGAACTGGCCTACAAATACACCGGCAAGGGCAACCTGGTTGCAGTCATTTCCGATGGCACCGCGATTCTCGGCCTGGGTAACCTTGGCCCATTGGCTTCCAAGCCAGTGATGGAAGGTAAAGGCGTGCTGTTCAAGCGCTTCGCCGGTATCGACGTTTTCGACATCGAAGTCGACTCCGAAAGCCCGCAAGCCTTCATCGACACCGTCAAGCGCATCTCCATCACCTTCGGTGGCATCAACCTGGAAGACATCAAGGCACCGGAGTGCTTTGAGATCGAGCGCGCCCTGATCGAACAGTGCGACATTCCGGTATTCCACGATGACCAGCACGGCACCGCGATCGTTACCGCGGCCGGCATGATCAACGCCCTGGAAATCGCTGGCAAAACCCTGGCTGATGCCAAGATCGTCTGCCTGGGCGCCGGTGCTGCCGCCATCTCCTGCATGAAATTGCTGGTGAGCATGGGCGCCAACATCGAAAACATCTACATGGTTGACCGCACTGGCGTGATCCATTCCGGCCGTGACGACCTGAACCAGTACAAGGCGGTCTTCGCTCACGCGACCGAGAAACGCACCCTGGCTGACGCGCTGGAAGGCGCTGACGTGTTCGTTGGTTTGTCCGGTCCGAACCTGCTGAGCGCAGAAGGCCTGAAATCCATGGCGGCCAACCCGATCGTGTTCGCCTGCTCGAACCCGGATCCGGAAATCTCCCCGGAACTGGCGCATGCCACCCGTGACGACGTGATCATGGCGACCGGCCGTTCGGACTACCCGAACCAGGTCAACAACGTACTGGGCTTCCCGTTCATCTTCCGCGGTGCCCTGGACGTTCGCGCCAAGCGCATCAACGAAGAAATGAAAGTGGCTGCGGCCAACGCCCTGCGTGAACTGGCCAAACTGCCAGTGCCTCAGGAAGTGTGCGACGCCTATGGCGGCATCAAGCTGGAATTCGGTCGTGAGTACATCATTCCGAAACCAATGGATGCTCGCCTGATCACCCTGATCTCCGATGCTGTGGCCAAGGCTGCGATCGAGACCGGTGTGGCGACCCTGCCGTATCCGAAGAACTACCCGCTCAAAAGCGTGGATGATGTGTTCAACGGCTAAGCCGTTGTAGCGCTTCAACCAAAGGCCCCGGCTCTTATTGAGTCGGGGCTTTTTTGTATCTGGGAGTTTTGCAGTGGTAGTAATGGCCTCATCGCGAGCAAGCTCGCTCCCACAGTTGGCCGGTGTAAACACTAAGCCTGAGTACACCCTGTATCCCTGTGGGAGCGAGCTTGCTCGCGATGAGGCAATCACTGGCGAGTAGTTTTCAGGCTGTACAGAAATTGCAGATACAAAAAAGCCCCGCGCTTCTCTCGAAGGCGGGGCTTCTTGATGGGGCTGTGCGATCAGAACAAATCGATCGGCGCCCCTTCATCCGCTGGCAGCGGGCTGCCCGGCGCATTGCCGTTGCCCAGCTCGTTGCCCGACGGTGGCGTGTCCTCGGCCTTGAACAGTTCGAAGTAGGCGCCTGGGGTGCCTGGGGTGGCTGCACGGCCACTGATCGGGTCGACTCGCAGGCTGAGGATGCCTTCCGGCTCTCGCTGCGTATGGGGCGGCTTGTCTTTGAGCGCGGCGCCCATGTAGCTCATCCAGATCGGCAGCGCGACAGTGCCGCCGAACTCCCGGCGACCAAGACTTTCAGGCTGGTCGAAGCCGGTCCAGACGGTAGTCACGTAGTCAGCGTTGTAGCCGGAGAACCAGGCGTCCTTTGATTCGTTGGTCGTGCCGGTCTTGCCCGCAATGTCACTGCGCCCCAATGCCAGGGCGCGGCGGCCGGTGCCGCGTTTGATCACGTCCTCAAGCATGCTATTGAGGATGAACGTGGTGCGGCCATCGACAATGCGTTCGGCCACGGCCGGTGTTGGTGGCACTGGCTGGGCAGTCAGGGTGTCGCCTGGCGTTGCGCTGACGGTGAAAGCGTCGGCAGCCGGGACCGGGGCCGCGATGCCGTCGCTGACCACGTCGCCTTTCGGAACGCTTGGCGGGTTGGCGACGAACAGCGTGTCGCCGTTGCGGCTTTCGATCTTGTCGATAATGTACGGGGTGATCTTGTAGCCGCCGTTGGCGAAGGTGCTCCAGCCGGTGGCGATTTCCATGGGCGTCAGGGTGGCGGTGCCCAGGGCCAGGGACAGGTTGCGCGGCAGGTCCTGTTTGTTGAAACCGAACTTGCTGATGTAGTCGATGGTGCGGTCCACGCCCAGCGCTTGCAGCAGACGGATCGACACCAGGTTGCGCGACTTGTAGAGCGCCTCACGCATGCGGATCGGACCGAGGAAGGTGTTGGTGTCGTTCTTTGGGCGCCAAACCTTATCCAGGTATTCGTCGACAAACACGATAGGGGCGTCGTTCACCAGGCTGGCGGCGGTGTAACCGTTATCCAGCGCGGCGCTATAGACGAACGGCTTGAAGCTCGAACCCGGTTGGCGCTTGGCCTGCAGCGCGCGGTTGTAGTTGCTCTGCTCGAACGCAAAGCCGCCGACCAGCGAGCGAATGGCGCCGTTCTGCGGGTCGAGGGACACCAGTGCGCCCTGGGCTTGCGGGATCTGGCTGAACTTCAGTGAGTTGTCTGGCTGGCGCTGGACGCGAACCAGATCGCCGACCTGAGCCACATCCGACGGCTGCTTCGGATTGGCGCCCATGCTGTTGGTGTTCAGGAACGGACGCGCCCATTTCATGGTGTCCCAGCTGACGTGTTCTTCTCCGGTGCGGGTCAGCACTTGCAGGCCGGTCTTGTCGACCTGAATGACGATGGCCGGCTCAAGGCTGCTGATGGTGCGCTGTTTGGTCAGTTCGGTCGCCCAGGCCTCGCGGGTCTTGCCCGGCAGGCGTGACTCGGGGCCACGATAGCCATGACGCTGATCGTAGGTCATCAAACCTTCGTGGACCGCGGTGTTGGCCATTTCCTGCAGGTTGCTCGGCACCGTGGTGGTGACGCGGAAGCCTTCGGTATAGGCATCGCTGCCATAGCGCCCGACCATTTCGGCGCGGGCCATTTCAGCGATGTACGGCGCATTCACTTCCGGAGTCGGTACGTGATAACTGGCGTTGAGCGGCTCGTTGATCGCCGTGGTGTACTCGGCTTCGGTGATTTTGCCCAGCTTGTACATGCGCCCCAGGATCCAGTCACGACGCTCCTTGCTGCGGGCGGGGTTGGCCAGCGGGTTGAAGCGCGACGGCGCCTTGGGCAGACCGGCGATCATCGCCATTTGTGCCAGGCTGACGTCTCGAATCGACTTGCCATAATAGACTTGCGCCGCCGCCTCGATGCCGTAGGCGCGGTTGCCCAGATAGATTTTGTTCACGTACAGCTCAAGGATTTCATCCTTGGTCAGTTGTCGTTCGATCTGCAGGGCCAGGAGGATTTCGGTGGTCTTGCGCGAGAAGCTGCGTTCGCTGGTGAGGAAAAAATTCTTCGCAACCTGCATAGTGATGGTGCTGCCGCCGGACTGGATGTGTCCGCTCTTGATCAGCTGAGTGGCGGCACGCATCAGGCTGCCGGGATCGACGCCATAGTGGTTGGCGAAATTGTCGTCTTCGGCGCTGAGCAAGGCATTGATGAAATTGGGGGGGATGTCGGCGAAACGGATCGGCGTGCGGCGCATTTCGCCAAATTCCGCGATCAGTTTGTCGTCGCTGCTATACACCCGCAATGGAATCTGCAACTGAATGCTTCTCAGTGCCTCCACGGATGGCAATCCGGGGCTAAGGTATAAAAACGCGCCGCTCAGACCAAGGAGCAGTCCGCAGAAGACGGCGACGATGGACCACCCGAAAAATTTCAGCAGACGAATCAAGGCTTTTGGATATCCAGGGTAAAGAATGAATTAGGCTCAGGGTTCAGGTAAACAGGGAACGACCCGCGCTTGAAGTAAATATGGAAAAAAACGCTGGGCATTATAAGCATTTTTCCGTCGAGGGCGTCATTTGCGCTGCTGTCAAGACGGGTGGTTTGAACGCAATGCGTATTATGGAGTCCGTAACTCACGGAAAGTCATAGGGAATTGGTAGTGCTAGGACTCTTCAATAAAAAGGCGAATACGCTGCTGGGGATCGACATCAGTTCCACGTCGGTAAAGCTTCTGGAACTAAGCCGCCAGGGCGATCGCTACCGGGTCGAGGCCTATGCGGTTGAACCGCTACCCTCCAGCGCGGTGGTCGAGAAAAATATCGCCGAGCTCGAAGGCGTGGGTCAGGCCCTCTCACGCGTGCTGCTCAAGGCCAAAACCAGCCTCAGGAACGTCGCCGTGGCCGTGGCCGGTTCGGCAGTGATCACCAAGACCATCGAGATGGATGCCGGTCTTTCCGACGACGAGATGGAAAACCAGCTGAAGATCGAGGCCGATCAATACATCCCTTATCCATTGGACGAAGTCGCTATCGACTTTGAAGTCCAGGGCGTGTCGGCGCGCAGCCCCGAGCGGGTCAATGTGCTGCTGGCGGCTTGTCGCAAGGAGAACGTCGAAGTCCGTGAAGCAGCCTTGGCTCTGGCTGGCCTGACAGCTCGGGTAGTCGACGTCGAGGCCTACGCGCTGGAGCGATCGTATGGCCTGCTGACGCGTCATCTGGCGGCCTCTCAGGAGGGGCTGACGGTGGCGGTGGTCGACATCGGCGCCACCATGACCACCCTGAGCGTGCTGCACAACGGGCGCATTATCTATACCCGCGAGCAATTGTTCGGCGGTCGTCAGCTGACGGAAGAAATCCAGCGGCGTTATGGGCTGACGCTCGAGCAGGCGGGGCTGGCGAAGAAACAGGGCGGTCTGCCGGACGATTACGTCAGTGAGGTCCTGCAGCCATTTCGCGAGGCGCTGGTGCAGCAGGTGTCCCGCTCACTGCAGTTTTTTTTCGCCTCCGGTCAGTACAACTCGGTCGATCACATTCTGCTGGCAGGCGGTACCGCTTCGGTTTCGGGGCTGGACCGGTTGATCGAGCAGCGACTGGGCACACCTACGCAAGTGGCCAACCCCTTCTCCGATATGAGCCTGAGCAGCAAGGTCAACGCCGGTGCCCTGGCCAGTGATGCCCCGGCATTGATGATTGCCTGCGGGCTGGCCCTCAGGAGTTTCGACTGATGGCGCGGATCAATCTTTTACCCTGGCGCGAGGAGCTGCGAGAAGCGCGTCGCAAGCGCTTTTTGCTGGCACTGGTCGGTGTGCTGGTGGGTTCGGTGGGGGCGGTGCTGATTGCGGACCAGGTCATCAAAGGCGCCATCGATCGACAAATCGCCCGTAACGACTACATCGGCAAGCAGATTGCCGTGGTCGATGAGCGGATCAAGCAGATCAGCGACCTCAAGGCCCGTCGCCAGCAACTGGTTGAGCGCATGCGCATCATCCAGGATCTGCAAGGCAATCGTCCCATCAGCGGGCGCATCTTCGATCAGCTGGCGCGTACCTTGCCGGATGGCGTTTACTTCACCGAAGTGAAAATGGCCGGCAAAACCCTGTCCATTGCAGGCGCGGCAGAATCCAACAATCGAGTTTCAGACCTGATGCGCAATCTGGATGCGTCCGACTGGTTCGATGCGCCCAACCTCACGGAAGTCAAAGCGACCACCGCCGGTCAGCTGGATCAGGCCAATGTTTTTCAATTGACTGTTCGTCAGACTCAGCCGGCCGTGGAGAGCGCCAAATGACGCTGTCCGAATGGTTCGAAGGCTTGCGCAAGGTCGATATCAACGACCTGGATACCAACAACATGGGCTCCTGGCCGCCGACGATCAAGGCATTGGTGGGTGTCCTGCTGATGGTATTGGTGCTGGCGCTGGGGTACAGCTTTTACATCAGCGATCAGGAGGATCACCTCGACCTCAAGCGCGAGGAAGAGTCGACCCTCAAGGAGCAATTCACCACCAAAGCCCACATGGCGGCGAATCTGGAGCTGTATACCCAGCAGATGAAGGAAATGGAGAGCTCTTTCGGCGTGCTGCTGCGGCAATTGCCCAGTGACACCGAAGTGCCCGGCTTGCTGGAGGACATCACGCGGACTGGCCTGGGCAGTGGCCTGGAGTTCGAAGAGATCAAGTTATTGCCGGAGGCCTCCCAGCAGTTCTACATCGAACTGCCGATCCAGATCACCGTCACCGGTGCCTACCATGACCTGGCCACCTTCGTCAGTGGCGTAGCGGGACTGCCACGCATTGTCACCCTGCATGACTTCGATATTGCGCCGGCCAACCCTGAGGGCGGACCGAGGTTGCGCATGAGCATCCTGGCCAAGACTTACCGCTACAACGACAAGGGGTTGCAAAAATGAACCCGATTCGTTGTGTATCGATGATGGTATTCATTGCCGGCCTGACCGGTTGTGGCAGCGGCAATGACGTCAGTGATCTCGATGCCTACATGAACGAAGTGCGCCTGCGACCGCCGGGCAAAATTGAACCAACCCCGAAATTCCGGTCTTACCCGACATTCACCTACAGCGCCGCCAACTTGAGAAGCCCGTTTTCCAGGCAGGTCAGAGTCGATCTGGCGGGTCAGAAACACGGCTCGCGCAACGTCAAGCCCGACCCGGGTCGGGTCAAGCAATACCTCGAAGGTTTCAACATCGAGCAGTTTGAAATGGTCGGCACCCTCTCCAATGCGACGGGTTCCTTTGCGCTGCTGCGCGGAGCGGGCGGCGTGCATCGGCTGAAAGTCGGCGATTACCTGGGACGTAACGATGGACGGATCGTCGCCATCAGCGGCTCGCAGGTCGATGTGGTCGAAATCGTTCCGGACGGCCAAGGCGCCTGGCTGGAGCGGCCGCGGACCATCCCTTTGAAAGAGCACTCATAGTGGAACTCGAACAATGAACAGGATTTTCTCCACCCTCGGTATTTCGCTATGGATAGCGCTGCTGTCGCCGATGGTACTAGCGGCCAACCTCAAGACGCTGGATGTCGCGGCGTTACCGGGAGATCGCGTCGAGTTGAAGTTGTCTTTCGATGGACCGCCCCCGACGCCCCGTGGCTACACGACCGAATCGCCGGCACGGATTGCGCTGGATCTGCCCGGGGTGGTCAGTCAACTGAAGAGCAAGAATCGTGAACTGGGGGGAGGCAATGCCCGCAGCGCCACGGTAGTCGAGGCCAAGGACCGCACGCGGCTGATCATCAATCTGACTCAGTTGACCCCGTATGATGCGCGGGTCGAAGGCAACACGCTGTTCGTGGTCGTCGGGCAAGGCGCCGCGAAGGCCGCGCCCCGGCCCGCCAATACGCCTCGCGCGGCCACTGCAACGCCAGCCCCGGCCAGGACCTATGCGCCGGTGGGCAAGGCCATCCGGGGCGTGGATTTCCAGCGCGGCACCCAAGGCGAAGGCAATGTGGTCATCGATCTGTCGGACCCCTCCATCGCCCCGGATATCCAGGAGCGTGACGGCAAGATCATTCTCGGTTTCGCCAGGACACAACTGCCCGAGCCATTGCGGGTGCGCCTGGACGTCAAGGACTTCGCCACGCCGGTACAGTTCGTCAATGCCAGCGCCACAGGCGATCGGGCCACCATCAGCATCGAGCCCACCGGTGCTTTTGACTATTCGACCTATCAGACCGACAACAAGCTCACGGTCAGCATCCGGCCGATGACCGTCGACGACCTGCAAAAACGCAACGCCGAGCGTTTCGCCTACACCGGTGAAAAGCTCTCGCTGAATTTCCAGGACATCGATGTGCGCTCGGTGCTGCAACTGATCGCCGATTTCACCAACCTCAACCTGGTGGCCAGCGACACCGTGCAGGGCGGCATCACCCTGCGTTTGCAGAACGTGCCGTGGGATCAGGCGCTGGACCTGGTGCTGAAAACCAAAGGCCTGGATAAACGCAAGATCGGCAACGTGCTGCTGGTAGCCCCCGCCGATGAGATTGCCGCGCGTGAACGCCAGGAACTCGAGTCGCAAAAGCAGATTGCCGAACTGGCGCCTTTGCGTCGCGAGCTGCTGCAGGTCAACTATGCCAAGGCTGCGGATATCGCCAAGCTGTTCCAGTCGGTGACCAGTGCCGAGGCAAAAATCGACGAACGGGGCTCGATCACGGTCGATGAGCGGACCAACAACATCATTGCCTACCAGACCCAGGACCGCCTTGACGAGCTTCGCCGTATCGTTGCGCAACTGGATATTCCGGTACGCCAGGTGATGATCGAGGCGCGAATCGTCGAAGCCAACGTCGATTACGACAAAAGCCTCGGCGTGCGCTGGGGCGGTTCGGTGCAGAAAGGTAACTGGAACGGCTCCGGGGTCAACGGCTCTTCGACCACCATTGGTACGCCGGGCAGCACCAGCACCAACTCGCCGTTTGTCGACATGGGCACCGCCGGCAATACCTCGGGGCTGGGCATCGCGTTCATCACCGACAATGTGTTGCTCGACCTTGAACTGACTGCGATGGAGAAGACCGGCAACGGCGAAATCGTCTCGCAGCCCAAGGTGGTCACGTCCGACAAGGAGACTGCGAAAATCCTCAAGGGCACTGAAATTCCCTATCAGGAAGCCAGTTCCAGCGGCGCCACGTCGGTGTCGTTCAAGGAGGCCTCGCTGTCGCTGGAAGTGACGCCGCAAATCACCCCGGACAACCGGATCATCATGGAGGTCAAGGTCACCAAGGATGAGCCGGATTACTTGAACAAGGTCCAGGATGTGCCGCCGATCAAGAAAAACGAGGTCAATGCCAAGGTGCTGGTCAATGACGGCGAGACCATCGTGATCGGCGGGGTTTTCTCAAATACTCAGAGCAAGGTTGTAGATAAGGTGCCATTTCTCGGCGATGTGCCGTATCTTGGCCGCCTTTTCCGGCGTGACGTGGTTTCGGAGAAAAAATCCGAGCTGCTGGTATTTCTCACTCCGCGTATCATGAACAATCAGGCGATTGCTGTGAGTCATTGATTCTGTGCGAAATTTGATTCTTGTTGGACCGATGGGGGCTGGAAAAAGCACCATCGGCCGTTTGCTGGCCAAAGAGCTGCGCCTGCCGTTCAAGGATTCCGATAAGGAAATTGAATTGCGCACGGGCGCCAATATCCCGTGGATTTTCGATAAGGAAGGCGAGCCGGGCTTTCGTGACCGCGAGCAGGCGATGATCGCCGAGCTGTGCGGCTGCGATGGCGTGGTGCTGGCGACCGGTGGCGGCGCGGTGATGCGCGAAGCCAATCGTCGGGCGCTGCATGCCGGTGGTCGGGTGGTTTATCTGCACGCGTCCGTCGAGCAGCAAGTCGGTCGCACCTCGCGTGACCGCAATCGACCCCTGCTGCGTACTGCCGATCCGGCCAAGACCCTTCGGGACCTGTTGGCGATTCGCGATCCGCTTTATAGGGAAATCGCCGATCTGGTGGTGGAAACCGATGAGCGACCACCGCGAATGGTGGTGCTTGATATTCTCGAGCGCTTGCAACAGCTGCCTCCCCGTTAAAGCGCAGCGCGAAATGCGCTATCCTCGGGCGCTGTCATGGCCGCTCAAGGTTGTGGCGGATGGCTACCGAACGGCGTCACACCAGCAGGCGCCGTAGACATTGGTTAACTCAAGGCAGGACGCCTGATTCCATCTTTACTGTGGGGACACATGCAGACACTCAAGGTCGATCTAGGCGAGCGCAGCTACCCGATTCATATTGGCGAAGGTTTGTTGGATCAGCCTGAGCTACTGGCCCCGCATATCCGCGGACGGCAAGTGGCAATCATCTCCAACGAGACCGTTGCGCCGCTCTATCTCGAGCGTCTGACCCGCAGCCTCGCGAAGTTCTCGGTGATTTCCGTGGTACTGCCCGACGGCGAAGCCTTCAAGACCTGGGAAACGCTGCAGCTTATATTCGACGGCCTGCTGACCGCGCGCCACGACCGTCGCACCACGGTGATTGCCCTCGGTGGCGGCGTCATTGGTGACATGGCAGGTTTTGCTGCCGCCTGCTACCAACGCGGCGTCGATTTCATCCAGGTCCCGACCACGTTGCTGTCGCAAGTCGACTCGTCGGTGGGCGGCAAGACCGGGATCAATCATCCGCTGGGCAAGAACATGGTCGGCGCCTTCTATCAGCCGAACGTGGTGCTGATCGATACCGCCACTCTCAATACCCTGCCGGCCCGCGAGCTGTCTGCCGGGCTTGCTGAAGTCATCAAGTACGGGCTGATCTGCGACGAGCCGTTCCTGACCTGGCTCGAAGAAAACGTCGATCGCCTGCGAACCCTGGATCAGGTCGCCCTGACCTACGCCATCGAGCGTTCCTGCGCGGCCAAGGCGGCGGTAGTCGGTGCCGATGAAAAGGAAACTGGCGTTCGTGCCACGTTGAACCTGGGCCACACCTTCGGCCACGCCATCGAAACCCATATGGGCTATGGTGTCTGGCTGCATGGTGAGGCGGTCGCTGCTGGCACCGTAATGGCTTTGCAGATGTCCGCACTGCTGGGCTGGATCAGCGAGCAGGAGCGCGATCGCGGCATCCGCCTGTTCCAGCGTGCCGGCTTGCCGGTCATCCCGCCTGAAGAGATGACTGAAGCCGATTTTCTCGAACACATGGCAATAGACAAGAAAGTGATCGACGGCCGTTTACGCCTGGTGCTGCTGCGCCACATGGGCGAAGCGGTGGTGACCGACGATTATCCGAAAGAGGTTTTACAGGCCACGCTGGGAGCGGATTACCGCGCCCTGGCTCAGCTTAAAGGTTAATAGATCCCGATGACTAGTTTGCATGCCGACGAGGCTTTCCTCGGCCATTACCAGTTGAGCCATGACCCTTTTGCTCCGCGGGTGCCTGGCTTCAAATTTTTCCCTGCGCAGCGCAAACCGGTGCTGGGGCAGCTGCATCACCTTGCACGTTATAGCCAGATGCTGCTGGTGGTCACCGGCCCGCAAGGCAGTGGCAAGACCTTGTTGCGTCAGGCCCTGGTGGCCAGTACCAACAAGCAGACGGTGCAGAGTGTGGTGGTTTCCGCCCGGGGTGCCGGTGATGCAACCGGCGTGCTGCAGCAGGTGGCTCAGGCGTTGAACGTTGCGCAGCCCGAGATCGGTGCGATTCTGGCTCAAGTGGTGCAATTGGCGCTCACAGGGCAGGAAGTCTACCTGCTGGTGGATGATGCCGAACAACTCGACGAGTCCGCGCTGGACGCCTTGATGGCCTTGGCGACGGGTGCGCCGGAAGGTCGTCCGCATGTGTTCCTGTTCGGCGAGTCCTCGCTGATTGCGCAGCTGGATGCGTTGAGCCTTGAGGAAGAGCGTTTCCACGTCATCGAGTTGCAGCCTTACAGCGAAGAGGAAACCCGGGAATATCTGGACCAGCGGCTCGAGGGCGCGGGTCGTGGTATCGAACTTTTCACCGCAAAACAGATCTCTGATATTCACGAAAGCTCCGACGGTTGGCCTGGCACCATCAACCAGGTTGCCCGCGATGCAATGATCGAAGCCATGATTGCCAGCCGCTCAGCGGTCAAGCGTCCAAGTATGGGGTTCAATATGCCGAAGAAACACGTATTGGCGATATCCGCCGTCGTCGTGGTCGCGGTAGCCGCCGCCTGGTTGATGCCGGGTCGCAGCAAAGCACCGACCACTGGCGCACCTGCCAACGAGCAGGCGCAACTGCCGCCGGGTCAGGGCGCGCCGCAACCTGACGGCAGCGGTGCTCCGGCCATGGAGTTCAACGGTAATTCGCAACCGATGCCGTTGCCGCTGGTCGGTAACTCGCAGCCGGTCATGCGCGGCCCCCTGGCCGAAGCGGCCGGCGGCATCACCGAAGGCGACGACGGCGTGCCGGTAGAGGGTTCCAGCGCTACGCCTCCGACCGTGACCACGACTGCGCCGCCTGCCGGCATCCAGCCAGGTCCGGCGCCGACAACGGCGGCCAAGCCCGCGCCTGCGCCGACTCAAGTTGCGACGGCCAAGCCTGCGCCGGCACCTGCTGCGAAACCGGCCCCAGCGCCCGCCAAGCCAGCTACTGCGCCCGCCAAGCCTGCCGACAAGCCAGTCACCGTGGCCAAAGCCGCCGGAGGCACCTGGTACGCCGGGCAAGCACCGACCAACTACGTGGTGCAGATCCTCGGCACCAGTTCGGAAGCGTCCGCGCAAAACTTCGTGAAAGAGCAGGGCGGCGAGTACCGTTATTTCAAGAAAGTGCTCAACGGCAAGCCGCTTTACGTCATCACCTATGGTAGCTTCGCCAATCGCGATGCAGCCCTTAGCGCCATCAAGGCCTTGCCAGCGAAGGTTCAGGCTGGTAAACCTTGGCCTCGCACTGTCGCCAGCGTCCAACAGGAACTGGCAGCAACTCGCTGAAGATTCGGCGGCCTTACCCAGGCCGCCACTCCAGGCACCTCAAAATTTCCGCAAGTGCGCGCTGCCCTCCAGGCCGCGTGCCTTGTGGTGTCTGCGTCACAGTAGTCTTTGAGTCGTAGCGGTCAAAATTAAAAAAGTTTTGACTAGCACAGTAGATAGCTTTAAACCTTTCACAAATGCGACATAGATTTGCGACATTTCGTCGTCAAATTTGTGAGCCTCTGTGTCGGTGTGTACAATGACCTCCCTTTTGCCCCCGCAAAGCTGGCGTACGTTCGGCGCGGATGGCAAGTGGTTGAATTGAAAAGAAATTTGCCCTGATAAGGGGCAGCCTGGTGAGAAAGTGTCTATGAAAGCAGGTCTGTACCAACCAGATGAATTCAAGGATAACTGCGGTTTCGGCCTGATAGCCCATATGCAGGGCGAGCCCAGTCATACCCTTTTGCAAACGGCCGTCGAGGCCCTGACCTGCATGACCCACCGCGGTGGGATCAACGCCGACGGCAAGACCGGTGACGGTTGCGGTCTGCTGATTCAAAAGCCGGACGTGTTCCTGCGAGCCATCGCCCAGGAAACCTTCGGCGTCGCACTGCCCAAGCAATATGCCGTGGGCATGGTCTTCTTCAACCAGGACCCGGTCAAAGCCGAAGCCGCTCGCGAGAACATGAACCGCGAGATCCTGGCCGAAGGTCTGACCCTGGTCGGCTGGCGCAAAGTGCCGATCGACACCAGCGTCCTCGGCCGCCTGGCCCTTGAGCGCCTGCCGCAGATCGAGCAGGTGTACATCGGCGGTGAAGGCCTGAGCGACCAGGACATGGCGATCAAGCTGTTCAGCGCCCGTCGTCGCTCGTCCGTGGCCAATGCCGCCGACGTCGATCACTACATCTGCAGCTTTTCCCACAAGACCATCATTTACAAAGGCCTGATGATGCCGGCGGATTTGACCGCCTTCTATCCAGACCTCAGCGACCAGCGCCTGCAAACTTCGATCTGCGTGTTCCACCAGCGCTTCTCCACCAACACCCTGCCGAAATGGCCGTTGGCCCAGCCGTTCCGCTTCCTCGCCCACAACGGCGAGATCAACACCATTACCGGCAACCGCAACTGGGCCGTGGCCCGGCGCACCAAGTTCACCAACGATCTGATGGATCTGGAAGAACTCGGCCCGCTGGTCAACCGTGTTGGTTCCGACTCCTCCAGCATGGACAACATGCTCGAGCTGATGGTCACCGGTGGCATCGACCTGTTCCGCGGCGTGCGGATGATCATTCCGCCTGCGTGGCAGAACGTCGAAACCATGGACCCGGACCTGCGTGCGTTCTACGAATACAACTCGATGCACATGGAACCGTGGGACGGCCCGGCCGGCGTGGTCATGACCGACGGTCGCTACGCGGTGTGCCTGCTCGACCGTAACGGTCTGCGCCCGGCGCGCTGGGTCACCACCAAGAACGGTTTCATCACCCTGGCCTCGGAAATCGGTGTCTGGAACTACCAGCCTGAAGACGTGATCGCCAAGGGGCGCGTCGGTCCGGGCCAGATCTTTGCCGTGGACACTGAAACCGGCCAGATCCTCGACACCGATGCCATCGACAACCGCTTGAAGTCGCGTCATCCGTACAAGCAATGGCTGCGCAAGAATGCCCTGCGCATCCAGGCGACCATGGAAGACAACGACCACGGTTCGGCGTTCTACGACGTCGATCAGCTCAAGCAGTACATGAAGATGTACCAGGTCACTTTCGAAGAACGCGACCAGGTGCTGCGTCCGCTCGGCGAGCAAGGCTATGAAGCCGTCGGCTCGATGGGCGACGATACGCCGATGGCCGTGCTGTCCCAGCGCGTGCGCACGCCGTACGACTATTTCCGTCAGCAGTTCGCGCAGGTGACCAACCCGCCGATCGACCCGCTGCGTGAAGCCATCGTCATGTCGCTGGAGATCTGCCTCGGTGCCGAGCGCAACATCTTCCAGGAGTCGCCGGAACACGCCTCGCGCGTGATCCTCAGCTCGCCGGTCATTTCCCCGGCCAAGTGGCGCTCGCTGATGAACCTCGATCGTCCGGGCTTCGAGCGCCAGGTCATCGACCTCAACTACGACGAGAGCGTCGGCCTCGAAGCCGCGGTGCGTAACGTCGCCGATCAGGCTGAAGAAGCCGTTCGCGCCGGCCGTACCCTGATCGTGCTGAGTGACCGTCACATCGCCCCTGGCAAGTTGCCGATCCACGCTTCCCTGGCCACCGGCGCGGTGCACCATCGCCTGACCGAAAAAGGCCTGCGTTGCGACTCCAACATCCTGGTGGAAACCGCCACCGCTCGCGATCCGCATCACTTCGCGGTGTTGATCGGTTTTGGCGCCTCGGCGGTCTATCCGTTCCTGGCCTACGAAGTGCTGGGCGACCTGATCCGCACCGGTGAAGTGCTGGGCGACCTTTATGAGGTGTTCAAGAACTACCGTAAAGGCATCACCAAAGGCCTGCTGAAGATCCTGTCGAAGATGGGTATTTCCACCATCGCCTCGTACCGTGGTGCTCAGCTGTTCGAAGCCATCGGCCTGTCCGAGGAAGTCTGCGACCTGAGCTTCCGTGGTGTGCCAAGCCGCATCAAGGGCGCGCGTTTCGTCGACATCGAAGCCGAGCAGAAAGCGCTGGCGGCCGAAGCCTGGAGTCCGCGCAAGCCGATCCAGCAAGGCGGCCTGCTGAAGTTCGTCCACGGTGGCGAATATCACGCTTACAACCCGGACGTGGTCAACACCCTGCAAGCTGCTGTGCAGCAGGGCGACTACGGCAAGTTCAAGGAATACACGGCGCTGGTGGATAACCGCCCGGTGTCGATGATCCGCGACCTGTTCAAGGTCAAAACCCTGGACACGCCGCTGGACATCAGCGATATCGAACCGCTGGAATCGGTGCTCAAGCGCTTCGACTCCGCCGGCATCTCGCTCGGTGCGCTATCGCCAGAAGCCCACGAAGCCCTGGCCGAAGCCATGAACCGCCTCGGTGCGCGTTCCAACTCCGGCGAAGGCGGCGAAGACCCGGCGCGCTACGGCACCATCAAGAGCTCGAAAATCAAGCAGGTGGCGACGGGCCGTTTCGGTGTGACTCCGGAATACCTGGTCAACGCTGAAGTGCTGCAGATCAAAGTCGCTCAGGGCGCCAAGCCCGGTGAAGGTGGTCAGTTGCCAGGCGGCAAGGTCAACGGTCTGATCGCCAAGCTGCGTTACGCAGTGCCGGGCGTGACCCTGATTTCGCCTCCGCCGCACCACGACATCTATTCGATTGAAGATTTGTCGCAGCTGATTTTCGACTTGAAACAAGTCAACCCGAAGGCGCTGGTCTCGGTGAAGCTGGTCGCAGAAGCGGGCGTCGGCACCATCGCCGCCGGTGTGGCCAAGGCCTACGCGGACTTGATCACCATCTCCGGCTACGACGGCGGCACCGGTGCGTCGCCACTGACGTCGATCAAATACGCGGGCGCTCCGTGGGAGCTCGGCCTGGCCGAAACCCACCAGACCCTGCGCGGCAACGACCTGCGCGGCAAAGTGCGGGTACAAACCGACGGCGGCCTGAAAACCGGCCTCGACGTGATCAAGGCGGCGATTCTCGGTGCTGAAAGCTTCGGCTTCGGCACCGCGCCGATGATCGCCCTGGGCTGCAAATACCTGCGCATCTGCCACCTGAACAACTGCGCTACCGGCGTCGCGACTCAGAACGAGAAGCTGCGTAAGGATCACTACATCGGTACCGTCGACATGGTGGTGAATTTCTTCACCTACGTCGCCGAAGAAACCCGTGAGTGGCTGGCGAAGTTGGGCGTGCGCTCCCTCGAAGAGCTGATCGGTCGTACCGATCTGCTGGACATCCTCGAAGGCCAGACCGCCAAGCAGAACCACCTGGACCTGACGCCATTGCTGGGCAGCGATCACATCCCGGCAGACAAGCCTCAGTTCTGCCAGGTCGACCGCAACCCGCCGTTCGACAAAGGCCTGCTGGCAGAGAAAATGGTCGACCTGGCCACTTCGGCCATCAACGACATGAGCGGCGCCGATTTTGCCCTGGATATCTGCAACTGCGACCGTTCCATCGGCGCGCGGATCTCCGGAGAAATCGCGCGCAAATACGGCAACCAAGGCATGGCAAGCGCGCCGATCACCTTCCGCTTCAAAGGGACGGCCGGTCAGAGCTTCGGTGTGTGGAACGCTGGCGGCTTGAACATGTACCTGGAAGGCGATGCCAACGACTACGTCGGCAAAGGCATGACCGGCGGCAAACTGGTCATCGTTCCGCCGAAGGGTAGCGTCTACAAGACTCAGGACAGTGCCATTATCGGCAACACCTGCCTGTACGGCGCCACCGGTGGCAAGCTGTTCGCCGCCGGGACCGCGGGCGAACGTTTCGCCGTGCGTAACTCCGGCGCTCACACTGTGGTAGAAGGCACGGGCGATCACTGCTGCGAGTACATGACCGGTGGTTTCGTCTGCGTGTTGGGCAAGACCGGTTACAACTTCGGCTCAGGCATGACCGGCGGTTTCGCCTACGTGCTCGACCAGGACAACAGCTTCGTTGACCGGGTCAACCACGAACTGGTGGAAATCCAGCGGATCAGCGGTGAGGCGATGGAAGCCTATCGCAGCCACCTGCAACGCGTGCTGAACGAATACGTCGAGGAAACCGACAGCGAGTGGGGTCGTAACCTCGCTGAAAACCTCGATGACTATTTGCGTCGTTTCTGGCTCGTCAAACCTAAGGCGGCGAGCTTGAAATCTTTGCTCTCCAGTACTCGTGCGAGTCCGCAGTAACGACGCAGCTGCAAGCGGCAAGCTTCAAGCCGCAAGTTAACAGCAGTGCGCGATGTGCCTGCCACCGTGATTGTCTTGCAGCTTGAGGCTTGTAGCTTCGAGCTGCTGTTGAGAGGTTTTAACAATGGCTGAACGTCTGAATAACGACTTCCAGTTCATCGATGTCGGGCGCAAAGATCCGAAGAAGAAACTGTTGCGTCAACGCAAGAAAGAGTTCGTGGAAATCTACGAACCCTTCAAACCCCAGCACTCGGCCGATCAGGCCCACCGCTGCCTGGGTTGCGGTAACCCGTATTGCGAATGGAAGTGCCCGGTGCACAACTTCATTCCGAACTGGCTGAAGCTGGTGGCCGAGGGCAACATCCTCCAGGCCGCCGAGCTGTCGCACCAGACCAACACCCTGCCGGAAGTCTGCGGCCGGGTGTGTCCGCAGGATCGTCTGTGCGAGGGTGCCTGCACCCTCAACGACGGTTTTGGCGCGGTGACCATCGGTTCGGTCGAGAAGTACATCACCGACACCGCGTTCGCCATGGGCTGGCGCCCGGACATGTCCAAGGTCATACCGACCGGCAAGCGTGTTGCCGTGATCGGCGCCGGCCCGGCAGGTTTGGGCTGTGCCGACGTGCTGGTCCGCGGCGGCGTGACCCCGGTGGTGTTCGACAAGAACCCGGAAATCGGTGGTCTGCTGACCTTCGGCATCCCTGAGTTCAAGTTGGAAAAGACCGTGCTGAGCAATCGCCGCGAAGTCTTCACCGGCATGGGCATCGAGTTCCGCCTGAACACCGAAGTGGGCAAGGACGTGACCGTCGAGCAATTGCTCGAAGAATACGATGCCGTGTTCATGGGCATGGGCACTTACACCTACATGAAGGGCGGCTTTGCCGGCGAGGACCTGCCGGGCGTGCATGACGCGCTGGACTTCCTGATCGCCAACGTCAATCGCAACCTGGGCTTTGAAAAGTCGCCGGAAGATTTCGTCGACATGAAAGGCAAGAAGGTGGTGGTGCTGGGTGGCGGCGACACGGCGATGGACTGCAACCGCACGTCGATTCGCCAGGGCGCCAAGTCGGTGACCTGTGCTTATCGTCGTGACGAAGCGAACATGCCGGGCTCGCGCAAAGAGGTGAAGAACGCCAAGGAAGAAGGCGTGAAATTCCTCTACAACCGCCAGCCGATCGCGATCGTCGGTGAAGACCGCGTCGAAGGTGTGAAAGTGGTCGAGACCCGTCTCGGCGAACCGGACGCTCGCGGTCGCCGCAGCCCTGAGCCGATCCCGGGTTCCGAAGAGATCATCCCGGCCGACGCCGTGGTCATCGCCTTCGGTTTCCGCCCAAGCCCGGCTTCGTGGTTTGAACAGCACAGCATCCAGACCGACAGCCAGGGCCGCGTCGTGGCGCCGGAGCAGGGTCAGTACAAGCACCAGACCAGCAACCCGAAAATCTTCGCCGGTGGCGACATGGTTCGTGGGTCTGACCTGGTGGTGACGGCGATCTTCGAAGGCCGCAATGCCGCCGAAGGGATCCTGGATTACCTGGGCGTCTGATCACTCTCCAAAACTGGAATGCGATCAAATGTGGGAGCGAGCTTGCTCGCGATAGCGGAGTATCAGTCGACAGAGATGTTGAATGTAACACCGCCATCGCGAGCAAGCTCGCTCCCACAGGTGTTTCTCAGTGTTGCTAAATACTAAGTTCCACCGCGACAAATTGACCCGATAGACAAAAGGTGCGGCGCTTGCCGTGCCTTTTACGTCGCGCTCTGAGAAAATGCCCGCACTTTTTTTCCGGATGCCGACATGACTGCCCTGAAGAACGACCGTTTCCTTCGCGCCCTGCTCAAGCAACCCGTAGACGTCACGCCTGTGTGGATGATGCGTCAGGCCGGTCGCTACCTGCCGGAATACCGCGCCAGCCGTGCCAAGGCCGGTGACTTCATGAGCCTGTGCATGAACCCGGAGTTCGCCTGCGAAGTCACGATGCAACCGCTCGACCGCTATCCGCAACTGGACGCGGCGATCCTGTTTTCCGACATCCTCACCATCCCGGACGCCATGGGCCAAGGCCTGTACTTCGAAACCGGTGAAGGTCCGCGCTTCAAGAAAGTCATCAGCACCCTGGCTGACATCGAAGCCCTGCCGATCCCTGATCCGCACAAAGACCTCGGCTACGTCATGGATGCGGTCAGCACCATTCGCCGTGAGCTGAACGGCCGCGTGCCACTGATCGGCTTTGCCGGCAGCCCATGGACCCTGGCCACCTACATGGTTGAAGGCGGCTCGTCGAAAGACTACCGCAAGACCAAAACCATGCTCTACGACAACCCGCAAGCCTTGCACCTGTTGCTGGACAAGCTCGCGCAGACGGTCACCAGTTACCTCAACGGCCAGATCATGGCTGGCGCGCAAGCGGTGCAGATCTTCGACAGCTGGGGTGGCAGCCTCTCGGCGGCGGCCTACCAGGAATTCTCCCTGGCCTACATGCGCAAAATCGTCAGCGGCCTGATCCGCGAACACGAGGGTCGCAAAGTGCCGGTGATCCTGTTCACCAAGAACGGCGGTCTGTGGCTGGAAAGCATCGCCGACGCTGGCGCTGATGCATTGGGCCTGGACTGGACCTGCGACATCGGCAGCGCCCGTTCTCGCGTTGGCGACAAAGTCGCCCTGCAAGGCAACATGGACCCGACGGTCCTGTACGCGAAACCAGAAGCCATTCGCACCGAAGTCGGCCGCATCCTCGCCAGCTACGGCAAAGGCAGTGGCCACGTGTTCAACCTCGGCCATGGCATCACCCCCGAAGTCGATCCGGAACACGCCGGTGCATTCTTGCGCGCGGTGCATGAGCTGTCGGCGCAATATCACGAGTGATCGTGACCCGATAGAAAACGCCCGGATTATGCCGGGCGTTTTTGTTTGGCGATATCGAGCCGGTCTCGCTTCCACAGGGTCCGCGTCAGGCTTTTACGCCGGTCAGCGGCGGCAACTTCGCCAGTTTCAACGCCACCAACAGCGCAATGACCAGCAATCCGCCAATAAACAGCCCAATCCCGTTCCACCCGCCCAAATGCCAGAACACCCCACCCGCCGTGCCGGCAATGCTCGACCCGGCGTAATAGCTGAACAGGTACAGCGACGACGCCTGCCCCTTGGCCTTGAGCGCGCGGCGGCCGATCCAGCTGCTGGCCACCGAATGGGCGCCGAAAAAGCCGAAGGTGAAAATCAGCATGCCGACGATCACCACCGGCAATGGCGTGAACAGGGTCAGGGCCAGGCCGGCGATCATCAGCACGATGGTGGCCCAGAGCATCTTGCGCCGGCCGAGTTTATCGGCCAGGGCGCCGACTTTCGCCGAGCTGTAGATGCCGGACAGGTACACCACCGAGAGCAGCCCGACAAAGGCCTGGTCCATGTGATACGGCTCGGCCAGCAAGCGGTAACCGATGTAGTTGAACAGGGTGACGAACGCGCCCATCAACACAAACGCTTCGAGGAACAACAGCGGCAGGCCGGCATCGCGAAAGTGCATGGTGAAGCCGTCCAGCAGGCTGCGCGGGTGCAATGAGCGAGGGCGGAAGTTGCGCGACTCGGGGAGAATCTTCCAGAACACTGCCGCCGCGATCAGGGCCAGGCCGCCGATCACCAGCATCGCCGTGTGCCAGCTGACGAAGTCGATCAACACCCCGGTAATCAAGCGTCCGCTCATCCCGCCGATGGCGTTGCCGCCGATGTACAGGCCCATGGCCAGGCCAATGTGCTGCGGGTGAATCTCTTCGCTCAGGTAAGTCATGGCCACCGCTGCCAGACCGCTCAACGACAATCCGATCAGCGCGCGCATCAGCAACACGCCATGCCAGCTTGGCATCATGGAGCTGGCGATGGTGCACAGCGCCGCCGCGAACAATGCCGCAACCATGACCGGTTTACGCCCTATGCGGTCAGAGAGGGGACCGGTGATTAACAAGCCGATGGCGAGCATGCCAGTGGCCACCGACAGAATCAGGCTGCTCTGGGCCGCGTTGATGGCGTACTCGTGGGACAGCAGCGGCATCATCGGTTGCACGCAGTAAAGCAGGGCGAAGGTCGCGAAGCCGCCGCAGAACAGCGCGAGCACCGTGCGCATGAACAGTGGCGTGCCTTTTTCGATGAAAATGTCCTGCACCTCGGCGACGACATCGTCCTTCAAGGCGGGCGGAATTTCATGGGCGAGTGGAGCGACAGCAGTTTTCACTTCGGACCTCGGAGGGCGCGGCCGGTCAGGCAATGGAAAAAGCATATAGCTAGCTAATGATTCAATCCAATATATTGTTCGACCTGTTTGAGAGGTTTTGCGACCTAATGAGGTTTTCATGGAATTGCGTCACCTGCGCTACTTCATCGCCGTTGCCGAAGAACTGCATTTCGGCCGCGCCGCCCAGGTGCTGGGCATTTCGCAACCGCCGCTGAGCCAGCAAATCCAGGCGCTGGAGGAGGAACTGGGGGCGCGGCTGTTCGAACGAACCAATCGTCGGGTCGAGCTGAGTGAGGCCGGTCGATTGTTTCTGGAAGAGGCGCGGTTGGTGTTGGCACAGGTGGATAAAGCCGCGGATGTTGCACGGCGGGCGCAGCTGGGTGAGTTGGGTGAACTGAAGATTGGCTTTACCTCGTCTGCGCCCTTCAACTCGACTATCCCTCAGGCCATCTTTTCTTTTCGCCAGCGGTTTGCGGCAGTGCACTTGAATCTGCGGGAAATGAGCAGCACCCAGGTGGCCGTCGCCCTGGTGGACGGATCGATCGAGGTTGGAATCATGCGGCCGCTGAGTTTGCCCGACTCACTCAGCATGGTGGAGCTGATGCGCGAGCCACTGGTGGCGGTCCTCAGCTCCAAGCATCCGTTGGTGGCCGGTAGCGAAAAAGGATTATTCCTCTCGGCCCTGGCCCTGGAACCCTTCGTATTTTTCCCGCGCAGCTACGGCAGCGGCCTGTACGCGCAATTACTCAGCCTGGCCCGCGATGCCGGCTTCAGCCCGCACTTCGCGCAAGAGGCGGGCGAGGCGATGACCATCATCGGTTTGGTCGCGGCGGGATTGGGGGTATCGGTACTGCCGGCGTCTTATCAGCAGATGCGCATTGAGGGTGTGGTGTATCGGCCGTTGCTGGATCCAGCGGCTGTGTCGGCGGTGTGGCTGGTGCAGCGCAAGGATCAGAAGTCGCCGATGGCCAAGGCGTTTGTAGAATTGCTGACGCGCAAGGTTGAGCCGCTGAAGCCGTGACTGCGGCGTCCGAATGCGGCCCGAGTCAATCGCGAGCAAGCCCGCCACAGTGTTCAGCGGAGTGAACACGAAATTCGCCACACAGCCGAACCCCTGTAGGAGCGGGCTTGCCCGCGAAAGCGCCCGCAAGAACACCAAAAAAGCGGCAGTTGTCAGAAGATATACCGCTTGCTGTGGGATGTTTCCGAAGTAACTTGGAAAGGCTACAGTACCTTGCGGCATTACCTACAACTACCCCAGAATCCGCCGGCTTGTGCGCCTTGGAGGCCGCCGGTAACTTGATTCGCGTCACTGATTTCCAGTGATCGGGTTTAGTAGCCTGTTGTTTTCCAGGGCGTATAGCGCATCAGACAGTCAGGTATCCCATCCCTGCACTTTATGGTGGCTGTGCGTAGGGCGCTCTCGGGCGCGCCGGCTTCCTGGATTCCCGGTCTACTAACCTGCGTACAGCTACCACCTCTTGTTTAGTAGCTCGATGATGGTCGCCCTGACATTGGTATCCAGGAATGCTCAATTCGACTACAAATCCGCCGGACACCGATCCGGCCGCTTTATCCGAATCAACCGATTCAGAACCGCGCGACGAAGCCGCCGACCGCGCGGCGACCCTCAACCAAACACAACGCGTACCCAGCCCGATCTTCCTCATTGCCCCCGGTATCGACAATCAAACCTTGCTGGAATATGCCTGCGAATCCCTGGCATCAGCGAATGTCATGGCGAGTGACTTCGCGAGGTATCTGGACGGATCGCAATGCAACACACTGTTGGGGATTCAGCAGTCGATCATGCTGGGTGAGCTGGCAGTGAATCGGGTGTTGGATAACCTTGATCCACGCGAATAGGCCATGACCGCTGCACAACTGATCGTTCCCACGCTCCCGCGTGGGAATGCCTCAACGGACGCTCCGTGTCCGCTCTGGATGGGACGCGGGGTGTCCCAGGCCTGCATTCCCACGCAGAGCGTGGGAGCGATCAAACATCAAACAAGCCAAGTTCATTGCAAAAACCTGGCAGGAGCAAAATCCATGACCGAACAACTCGCTCGCTGGGACTCTGCCGAGTACCTCAAGACCGAAGAGGACATGGCTAATTATCTGGACGCTTGTATGGAAGAGGCGGGAGATGATCCAGCATTCATCGCCAAAGCTCTCGGGACCATTGCACGTGCTCGCGGTATGACTCAGGTCGCGCGGGATGCGGGGCTCCTCGGGAAAGCCTATACCGTGCCTTGTCGGGAGAAGGAAATCCCGAATTCGGTACGATCCTTAAAGTCGTAAAGGCTTTAGGATTGAAGTTACACGCCAGTACCTGACTTGCCGAAACAAAAATGGCAAAGGGAGAGTTTGTGGAGGGGCGCCGAAGGCGCCCCTTTTCTTTTTACACCGAAGCCTGCTTCTGCAGTCGTCTACCGACGACGTCCATCAAATCACAGCCATCGCGCAATGAAGTCACCAGCACCCGCGCCAGGTCACTGTGGACCCCCTCTTCAAACGCGTAGTGTTCCAATAGTTGGGTCGCAGTGCGAATGCGATAAGCCGCCGTTTCGTGCAACACGTCCAATGGTGCTTCGGTGTCGATCACCAACGACGCGATGGTGCAGTCGATGCCGGTGATAGGCATATATCGATCCATGATAAAAAACCTCCATGTGGTGCAGAACGCAACTACTTCAAGGGTGATGGGGGAACGGAGCCTCAGGCAACCCTTCGGGAGGGTCCAGGTTGTCCAGCGCTCGATTGACCAACAACTCGCCCATTGCGGCCAGTTGCTGGATCGCTAACGCCACATTGCGACGAGAGCCCTCCAGTTCACAGGCGAGATCGGTGCTCATGACATTCAGGGAGGCCAGGGTTTCACAGGCATGACAGAGCAGGGATTCCGTGTCGACATTCGGGAGGATGGTAAAGACATGGCTGACAGGGTCGGGGCGGTTTGGATTGCGCAGGCGTGCACTGACGAGGGGCTCAGTGATCTCGGAGAGTTTGGATATATCGATAGTGTCGAAGGCCGATGTATCGGGCGCTTTCGAAGAGTTGTGGGTGGGTTTTGTCATGCTGGAGCTCCTTGCAAGGTTAATAAATGCCAATCCCATTCCGTTAATCAGGATTGGTTGGCGGTGACAGGCCAGCAGAATTACTACCAGAAAAGTCCATTTTTTTAATCAAATAAATGAACGTGTGTGTAATTAAATGATTCATGTGTGTCTGGGAGTTTTTTGCAAGAAGAAACTGTAAGAAAGTTCTGTGGGAAGTTTCATTAAGTGGGGTAGTCAATATCCGTTTAGCGATTGGTCGAGCTAAAACAGTGAAACATTATCTAACATTTGTTTGGTGTGATTGTAATATTGCTTTTGTGTCGGGCCTGGGTATATAGCATGCTGGCTTCACAGCGAGGCGCCTGTGCAGTACTCAAATGGGTGCGCAGTTTGTGAAAAATATGAGCAAATGGTAATTATTTGATGCATAAGAAAGACAAAACAGAAAAGCTAAAGAACAACATTAAGTACTTAATAAGAAGTCGCGGAGAAACACGATTGTCTTTGTGCAACTCTAGTGGTTTGACCAGGACGACCATCTACAATATCCTGGAGGGTAGGGTCATCAATGTACAGCAATCCACTATTCGTAAAATATCAGATTTTTTTGGAGTGTCTTATAAGGAAATAGAAACTATCGACTTTGAAGAAAAAGAAATAATAGAGAGTAGTGTCTCCCCGCAGGGAAATATGAATCCAGCGGCCGTGCCCGTAATTAAAGAGAGTTTGTTGATTCAGAATCTGGATAAGAGGATTGGTGAGCTGGCCGTAACTCATCCTCTGACCTATTACTTCGGCACAGCCTGCAACCTAATAGGTGTGCTTCTGGAGAACGAAATTTCTGGGGTCAACGAGCCAGGAGATCTCTTGATAGTGAAGAAGGGGGCGTCAAGTAGCAATGGAGAAAAATTGGTGTACGACAAAATAACTAAAAAACTATCAGTCACCAATGAGTCGTTTTTTGATTCTGATGTTGTTTGTGTTGTGGGGGAAGTGTTGGAAGAGAGGTTTAATGGTGGATAATAATGAGGTTGAAAATAGCAAATATAAATTATTAGGATTTGAAAAAAATAAAAATCTTGTTGTGGTGATGGTCATATCTACCGGAAAAATTATTAAAATAAAATTAAGCGAGGTGTTGAGAAGCGAAATAATAGATAATTTAAATAGAGCAGAGGTGAAGGATATATACAGGAAATATTACTCCAGAGGGGTTGCGGTAACTACCTACGACATTAATGATCGTAATGAGCGGTCTTGGATGATTTACGTTGTACTAAATTTGCTTTTGCTTGTGCTTTATATTTTCACAAATATTGCCGCAACAAGACTTGTTTATTTTGAAATGCTTGATCTTGTTGTTCCTCCTGCTGTCTTCCTTTATCCATTGACGTTTTTAGTAGTTGATTTGTTGAACGAAACTTACGGGCTTAGACTTGCGAGAAGAGCACTGTTGTTCGCTTTTGGAAGTAATGCCTTAATTGTTATGTTGCTAAATGCGGTCACTTATCTCCCCGGGATGCCTGACTGGAAATTAGATGCGCCATACGCCGAAGTTATGAGTCATGTGTCGTCGGTGTTGGTGGCGTCATCAGTTTCTTTTCTTTTTTCTGAATACGTCAATTCATATTTGCTTTGTAAAATAAAAGAGCTAACAAGTTCCAGGTTTCTATTTTTGAGAGTGTTTTTCAGTACTTTTTTTGCAGTGATAATAGATAGTTTCCTTTTTTGCTATATTGCGTTTTACGGCATTATGCCAAACAGCGATATACTGAATTTGATCTATGCTCAGATAGCTATAAAAATGTGTTTCGCTGTCTTCAACGTTTTGCCAGCCTACGGAGCAAGATCATTTTTTAAAAAATATATAGCAGGTGCCAAGACGGTGTAATGCTAGGGGCGTGCTAGCTGTTTGTCGCATGCCCGCCCCTCTTTTGAATATGCTATTTTTTATAATTTTAGTTTGGTTTTTAGACTTTTTATGATTTCCGTTCTGTTTTCAAGAAACTCATTCAGTCCTTTTGCGCGAAGATTGCAGGCGTCACAGTTTGAACACCCACTTCCCTTTATGCCGTTGTAACAAGAAAGGGTATGGTGGCGGATAAGGTCTAGTTGTTTGTGGTAATCGGCTAGCGCCCAGGTTTCCGCCTTGTTCAGCCACATAAGAGGTGTGTCAATGCGCAATGTATAGTCCATGCCCAATTCGATGGCTTTATTCAGTGTATTAACAAACACATCGCGACAATCAGGGTAGCCCGAGCATTCTGTTTCACAAACACCGGTGATGACAGTTTCAGCGCCCACTTGATAGGCATAAATAGAGGCCAAGGTTAAAAACAAAATATTTCGGCCAGGTACGAAGGTGCTTGGTAGACCGTCCCCGGAACTGCTCGTTATTTGGATGTTATCCCGCGTCAGGCTGCTGATGGCCAACTCATTTAACAGTGAGGTGTTTAGTACTTTATGAACCACCACGCCAAGCTCTTTGGAAAGCTGTTGTGCGACTTCAATTTCCGCTCGATGTCGCTGGCCATAATCAAAGGTGATGCAATGAACTTCATCGTATCTCGGCAAAGCATGGATCAGGCAGGTGGTTGAGTCTTGTCCGCCGCTGAAAACGATAACTGCTTTTGTGGTCATGTTTTTTCATCCTTGGGGTGGCCCCGCCATGTAGCTGGTGCATTGACCCTACCGGGAAGCTAAAACTCTCGCTGTGGGAAATTTCCGAAAAGACCTGCTCCGTTTTCCTTTTGTGTCAATTCCTTGCTGGGACTCTGCCGAGAACCTCCTTCATGAGGAGACACTCCAGGTAACGCATTCGACTTAGTGCTTTGCCTGATTCTTGGCAGAATCGATTTCTTTTGACGAGTGTCATGGATGCCACTTCTCTATCAACCCAAGGAAGGCAGCGTGCTGATCTGCGACTTCAGGGGCTATGAAGTCCCTGAAATGGTCAAGATCAGGCCCGTTGTCGTTATACGAAAACACAGGGCCAATAGCTTGCTGGTAACCGTTGTGCCGCTGAGTACCACCGCCCCGAATCATATGCTTGAGCACCATCTGGAACTTCAAAGTCATCTTCAAGGCGCCAGTCCGGTCTGTTGGGCAAAATGCGACATGGTTGCGACCGTGAGCCTGTCCCGACTCGACCGGATCAAACGCCGAGATCGCCAGGGAAAGCGTGTTTACGTCATTTTACAACTTGATACAGATGAGTTTTACGCAATCAAAATCGCGGTACGTAAGGCGCTGGGTCTGTGATGGGGCCAAATTCGGCACAGACAGGCGAGTTGCCATCTGTTGTCCATCACTCCATTCCAGGCAATACTATCCATGTTCCCGAAAGGGGCTTGTGAGACTCTGAGGATCCTGGGCAACCAGCCATCGCAGAGCCAGGCAGGTTAAGGGCGATGACAAGCCGACCTGTTTGTGAAGGGGCGCCGAAAGGCGCCCTTTGTCGTTCTGGTGTTACTGAAAACGTTGAACGACCCGGTTACGACCACCGCCGAAAAATCAGCGACGTATTCACCCCGCCAAACGCAAAGTTGTTGTTCATCACATACTGATTACTCATCTGCCGAAACTCGCCGCGCAGGTAATCGAGCTTGCCGCAGTTCGGGTCGACGTCGTCGAGGTTGAAGGTGTGGACGTACAGGTCGCGGTTGAGCATTTCGATGCTGAACCAGGACTCCAGCGCACCGCAGGCGCCCAGGGTGTGGCCGAGGAAGCTCTTTTGCGAGCTGATCGGCATGTGTTCGCCGAACAGACTGCTGGTCGCCAGTGTTTCAGCGATATCGCCTTGTTCGGTTGCCGTGCCGTGGCCGTTCACGTAGCCGATGTCCGAAGGCTGTAAACCGGCATCTTCCAGGGCCAGCTCCATGGCCCGGCGCATGGTGGACTGCTCTGGACGGGTGGCGTGCTGGCCATCGGCATTGCTGCCGAAACCGACCAGTTCGGCATGGATATGCGCGCCGCGAGCCAAGGCGTGTTCCAGTTCTTCGAGGACCAGCATCCCGGCGCCTTCACCGATCACCAAGCCATCGCGGGCGCTGTCGTATGGGCGTGGGGATGTCTGCGGGGCATCGTTTTTCAGGCTGGTGGCGTAGAGCGCGTCGAACACCATGGCCTCGGTGGGGCACAGCTCTTCGGCGCCGCCGGCGAGCATCAGCGGCAGGCGCCCGAACTTGACCGACTCGTAGGCGTAACCGATGCCCTGGCTGCCGCTGGTGCAGGCGCTGGAGGTCGGAATCAGGCGTCCGGTCAGGCCGAAAAAGATGCTGATGTTCGCTGCGGTGGTGTGCGGCATCATGCGCACGTAGGAGTTGGCGTTCAGGCCCTCGGCCACCGAGTTGAGCAGCATGTTGCCGAATGCCTTGATCTCGTCGGTGCTACCGGTGGACGAGCCACAGGCCACACCCATGCGCCCGTCCTTGATCAATGCGTTGCCCAGCAATCCGGCGTCGGCCAACGCTTGCTCGGCAGCACCCACAGCAAGCCGCGAGACGCGGCCCATGCTGCGCAGTTGCTTGCGGGTCCAGTGCCCTGGCACCTTGAAGTCATCGATGGGCCCGGCCAGGCGCGTGTTGAGTTCGGTGAAGCGATCCCACTCGTCCATCCGGCGGATGCCGCTGCGGTTGGCTGCGAAGTTGCCGGCGATGATCTCCCAATCGCTGCCCAGTGAAGTGATGCCGGCCATGCCGGTGACGACGACGCGCTTCATCAGCACAGGCCTCCATTGACGGCCAGTACCTGCCGGGTGATGTACGAGGCTTCCGCCGACATCAGGAAATTCACCGCGCCAGCCACTTCTTCAGGCGTGCCCATGCGCTGTGCGGGGATCATTTTCATCAGTTCTTCCACCGGCACGTTTTCGTCGAGCATCGCGGTGTCGATCAGGCCGGGTGCGACACAGTTGACGGTGATTTTGCGCTTGCCGAGTTCGATCGCCAATGCCTTCGCCGCGCCGATCAAACCGGCCTTGGAGGCGCTGTAGTTGACCTGGCCACGGTTACCGATCAAGCCGGACACCGAGGTAATACAGACAATGCGCCCGGCGGCGCGACGACGAATCATCGGCATCATTACCGGGTGCAGCACGTTGTAGAAACCGTCGAGATTGGTGCGCATCACCACATCCCAATCCTCCTCGCTCAGGGCCGGAAAAGCACCGTCGCGTGTCAGGCCGGCGTTCAACACCACGCCGTAATAGGCGCCGTGGGTTTCCACGTCGGCCTCAAGAATGGCTTTGCAATGGGCGCGGTCGGACACGTCGAATTGCAGGATGCGCGCAGTGCGCCCCAAGGCCTCCACCTCGGCTTTCACCGCGATGGCGTCCGCCAGGCCGTTGCGGCAATGCAGCACGATGTCATGCCCGGCCCGGGCCAGACGCAACGCGATGGCGCGGCCGATGCCACGGCTGGAACCAGTGACCAGTACGGATTCAGTCATGACTGGACTCCTTGGGATTCATGAAGATAGTGGGCGGCCTGTGGCGGGCGGAACACGTTCAGACGGGCGGTGGCGTGAATGCCGGGAGCATTGATGTGGCATTCGAACACGCCCATGCCGTTGTCGTCCTCCAGCGAACGCAACCCATGGATGGTCAGCTCGGTGCCGACGGGAAAGTGTTCGACGTTGCACTCGAATTTACGCGTGCCGAGCAGGAACCCCAGCGCTACCGCATCGCCGCGCTGGCGCGCATGGCAGCCGGCATAGGCGGCAACGCTCTGGGCCATCAATTCGATACCGACCCAGGCCGGCAGGCTGCCATCGGGACAGCTGAACAGGCCATCGGGCCTGACGGTGAGGCGAGTGTGAATCTGCTCGTCATCGAACGACAGGATATGTTCGATCAGGATCATGTCGCCAGCATGGGGCAGCAGTTCGGCGAGCGGCCAGTCAATCATGGGGCGTCTCCGATAATCAGGCTGACGTTATTGCCACCGAAGGCAAAGGAGTTGCTCATCAGGTAGCGAGGTGCAATGGACGTCAGGCGATCGGCCGGGGTCACCCACTTCAGGGCCGGCAGTTCGGGGTCAGGCTGGCCATCCCAGATATGGGGCGGCAGGGCGTGCTCGCGGTTGTCGGTGCTCAGGCTCAGCCAGCAGAACGCTGCTTCCAGGGCGCCGGCAGCGCCCAGGGTGTGGCCGGTCATCGGTTTGGTCGAGGAGCAGGGTACGCCATGGGGGAACAGCGCCGTCACCGCCAGGCTTTCCATGGCGTCGTTGTGTTGGGTGGCGGTGCCGTGCAGGTTCAGGTAAGCGATCTGCCCGGGTTGCAGGTTTGCGCGGCTCAAGGCCTTGCGCATGGCTTGCAAGGCACCACGGCCGGTCGGTTCCGGTGCGGAAATGTGGTGCGCATCGGAGCTGGCGCCGCTGCCCAGCAGGGCAATCGGCTGGCCGTCTCCGACACTTTTAGTCATCAGAAACAGCACCGCCGCTTCGCCGATGTTGATGCCGTTACGGTTGACCGAGAACGGATTGCAGCGTTGCCCGGATACCGCTTCCAGGGCCGAGAACCCGTTGAGGGTCAGTTTGCACAACGTGTCGACACCGCCGCACAACACGGCATCGCAAAGGCCCAGATCCAACAGGCGCTGGGCACTCATCAGCGCCCGGGCGCTGGAGGTGCAGGCGGTGGAAATCACATAGGCCGGACCGCTCAATTGCAGCCAGTCGGCGAGGAAGTTCGCGGGCGCGCCGAGTTCCTGCTGCTGATAGTCGTAATCGGCAGGGAATTCATGCTCACGAATGTAATGCGCCAGGCCTTGACTGGCTTCATCGATGCCCGACGTGCTGGTGCCCAGAACGATACCGATACGGTCGCGGCCGTAGGTCTGGATCGCTCGCTCGATGTCTTCGCGAATTTGTAGCGCGGCTTGCATCAGCAATTGATTATTGCGACTGCTTTGCTCGGACAGCTCAGGTGGAATCGGCGGCAACTCAGTGTGTACAGCCGCCACTGGCAGCGAGCGCTCCGCCACCCAGCCCGCCTCGTTGCGCATGCCGGAGCAGTCGCCGGCAAACAGGTTGCTGGCGACTTCGTGCTTGTCGCGGCCCAAGGCGCAAACTACCCCGAGGGCGTTCAGATAAGCCGTCATGGCGCGTCCCCGCTGAGGGGCGTGACTTGATAAATCGGGCCTTTGGGCAGGTTCAATTCAAAGCTCATCGGTTGTGAATAACGGACGTCCCAGCGCGAAGGCAGGGATCGTTGCGAACCATGTTGCCAGGCCGTGGGGTAGTTGCCTGAGAGTTCATCGTTGGGCGTCAGCGCAAACAGCAGCGCGGCGAACAGTTCTCGCGCTTGCGGATTGGGCGGCAGCAGACCATCGGACTGCCACTGGCCATCGACCAGTTTCTGGCGTGCTTGCGGAATGCCTAACAAGTCCATCATCGACCAGCGAATGCCAAGGTCTTCACGCTGGATCACCAGCACCCAGTCCTGGCGTTGGCCGGCCTCGAGTCGCTGGATGTGCAATTGCAGCGGCAGCGCCAGGTTCGGGGCTTGCTCGGGCAGGGGCGCCTGGCTGGCGCAGGCGCTCAGCAACAGGACACAACCCAGGAGCAAAAAACGAATCATCAGGCTTTACCTTCAAGGCGGTTGCGCCGCAAACAGGTGTTCAAGTCACTCATTTGACATCCCGTGCACAGAGTTCCGACAACATCCGCAGCCGGCGCTTGGGTTCGGCGACGAACGGATTGCGCTCGTCCCAGGCATAACCGGCGAGGATCGAGCTGATCATGCGGCGGATGTCCGGCGAGCCGCCCTCATGATAAATCACATCCTGGAAGGTTCCGGCGTACCAGCCTTCGACATAGCAACGGAATGTGTCGACGCCACGCTTGAGCGGAGCGGCGAACTCGGTTTGCCAGTCGACGCTTTCGCCTTGCAGCTGGCGGTGCAGAACCGCCGCGGCCATGCTTGCCGAGCGCATGGCGATGGTCACGCCGGAGGAAAACACCGGGTCGAGGAATTCCGCTGCATTGCCCAGTAGCGCAAAACCGGGTCCGTGGAGGGTTTTGACGTTGGCCGAATAGCCGCCAATGGTTCGCGCAGGCGTATCCCACACGGCGTTGGTCAACACACCGGACAAGCTTGGGGTTTGCGCGATGAACCCGCGCAGGCAGTCGTCGAGATGCTCGGTATGGCCTGCGAAATGTTCGGCGGCCGCCACCACGCCTACCGAGCAACGGCCATTGCTGAACGGAATGGTCCAGAACCAGATGTCGCGATGGATCGGATGGGTGGTGATGAGGATTTTTTCCCGCTCGAAAGCCGGGTTGTCGATATGGTCTTCGACATGGGTAAACACCGCCTGGCGCACAGGGAAATTCGACGGCGCCTCAAGGTCGAGCAAGCGTGGCAGCACGCGACCGTAGCCGCTGGCGTCGAGCACGAAATCCGCTTCGACGCGGTACTGGCTGCCGTCTTCGCGCTGCACATCCAGTTGCGGTTTCGCCAGGGTGAAATCGGCACTGACGATCGCTTCGCCATAGCGCACTTCCACGCCCTGGAGTGCCGCCTGATCGGCCAGCAACTTGTCGAAGTCGGCGCGCTGCACCTGAAAGGTGGTCGGCTTGCCGGCGCTGAAGGTGTCACCGAAATCGAAGGCGCTGTACCGCTCGCCCCAGGCGAATGCGGCACCGTTTTTCAGCTGGAACCCGGCGGCGTTCACCGCCTCGAGCATGCCGGCTTCCTCGACGAAATCCAGGCAGTGGGACAGCAGGCTTTCACCGATGGAAAACCGTGGGAAATGCTGGCGTTCGATCATCAGCACGTCGTGGCCTTTGCGCTTGAGCAGCGCGGCGGCGATGGCGCCCGAGGGCCCCGCGCCGATCACCACAACCTGGCGACGTTCCATTTCAACTGTTGGCACTGGAGCTCCTTGCCGGGACGGCGATGTTCAAGCGGGTTCGGTGCATGCCGGCGAGCGCCGGCAGCAGTGTGGCGATCAGGCCCATCACCATCAGCGCAAAATACAGCGCCGGGCTGATGAGCTGTTGTTGCAGCAGCAGGTTGAGAAAGACGATCTCACTCAAGCCACGAATATTGAGCAGGATACTTTCCCGCCAGCGACTGGCGCCTTCAAACGAGGCGTCGGCCCAGCCGAGGCCCAGCCAGTTGCCCAGCAGTTTGCTGATAATCGGCAACAGCAACAGCGCAGTCAGTTGTACCCAGCCGAGGCTGGTCATGGCCGCGTGGACGTTGATCTGCACGATGCCGAACGTGAGGATCAGCGGGATCGCGATATACGTCTGCAAGTGACTCAGCCAGATCACCGGCAACGGCAGCACCAGCGGCACCTTGAGCATGGCCATGCACAACAGATAGCCAATGCCGAAAATCAGTGCATTGAGCTTGAAGTGTTCCGCCACGACCAATAGCGCGAAGAAGCAGACGCTGTGCAACAACGGTTGGCGCAGACGCAGCAGGCGCAACAGTAACGGCAGGCAGGCACCGGCCAGTGGCAGCAGGAGGCTGCTCAGGTGCAGGCTGCCCTGGGCGATGGCGAACAGGGTCCAGCAGGTGAGGTCGATGAGGATGGCGGTCTGTACCAGGCGCCGGGTGGCGGCAGGTGGGTATTGGATGTGCCGCAGGTACAAATACAACACCGGAATGGCGGTGATGGCGAACAGCAGGCCGACCGCCAGGGAACTGATCCAGGGTTGCGGCGGTAACAGCCAGACCGCTGTCCCGAGCCCGCAGGTGAACGGAATGCAGAAGCTCGGCAGGGCGATTTTCAGGCTCTGGCGGTCGAGTCGCAGGTCGATCACGTCGCTGAGAATATGCCCCAGGAGCAAGGCAAAGCTAAGGCTGTAAAGATTTTTCAGCCAGGTCGGCGCAACCAGCGCGGCGCCGCTCAGTAGCCACTGGGGCTCAATCCAGAAGTACATCAGCAACGGCAGGCCGAAGGTTGCCAGCAGCAACTGGCTGACGATCGGGATCACGCCGAAGTGACGACCGACACGGGTGGCCGCGGCGAACAGTACCAGGGCCATGAGCCAGAACAGGACGACCATCATGCTGCCGGCTCCGTGACCGCGGGCGCATGGACGTGTCGTCCAGCCCAGGGTGCGAGGATGAAGCTGAAGGCCAGGCCGAGGCTCACCGACAGACCGAAGTTACTCACCGCCGGCGTACTGGACACCGCCAGCAGCCCGAACGACAGCCAGGTGGTCACCGCCGCCAGCAGGGTCCCCAACAGGCTCACGGCGACGCCGCCGACCTGTTCGCGCATCAGGATCGCGTAGTCGACGCTGATGGCCGTGACCAGCAGCAGGCCGAACAGACTGAACAGGGTCAACGGCTGCCCGAGCCAGCCGAGACTGGCCAGGCTGCACAGCGCCGCCAGCAGTGGCAGGGCGACGATGCGCAGCGCGCCACCCAGGCCGAACGGCAGGATCAGTACTAGCACGATCAACACACAGGAGGCGAGTTTCAGTTCAGCGGCACTGACCTGGGTATCGGCGAAGACCTCGTTCAATTCGCCGAGGCGATCCACCAGTTCCACGCCTGGCAAATCCATGGCCTGGACCCGCAACAAGGATGGGTTGTTCAGGCCTTGCAGGCTGACCAGCGCCGCTACGCCGTCATCGATCGGGCCCAGCCACAGGGCGCGATAAGGTTCGGCCAAAGGACCGACCAACGCTGCGTCGATGTCTTCGATCGGCAGCGCCTGCAACCTTGCCAGTTCGGCTTGCAGCGCGGCGGCTGGCACGCCGAGGTCGAGCAACGGTTGCCAGAACTGCGGCAGCTTGTTCAATGCCTCACGCACCCGCCGCTGTTCGCTCGGCTGGCTGACCAGTTGATTGAGTGACAGATAACCCTGGAGCTTTTCCAGATTGACCAACTGATCCAGCCGCTCGCTCAGCGCCGTCTGGCGTTCGAGCAATTGCTGTTGATTGGCCGCGCGCACCAGGAAGAACTGGCTGGTGGGTTGATAGCCGGTGATGCGCGCAATGGTCTGGGCTTCGTCAGTCAATTGCTGCGGTGCGCCAACCCACTGGCGAATATCGTTGCGGGTGTCGAGCTGCAACAGTCCGCCCACACAAAAGGCAATCAGCAGCGCCAGCAACACCGGAGTGCGCGCTATGTTCAGCAGCGCTTCACGGCGATCCAGCAAATATTCGGCAACGCGCAGCGGCCACTGCGCCGGACGCAGCTCGACGCCTTTGAGCAGCGCCGGCAACAGGCACACCGCGCACAGATAGGCGCCGAGCAGCCCGGCGGCGGAGAACACGGCAATCTGGGTCAGTGCCGGGAACGGCGTCCAGGCCAGGGCCAGGTAGCCGATGCAGCTGGTGATCAGGCTCAGCGTCAGTCCCGGCAGGGTCAGGCGCAACGCTGGCCAGCTGTGCCAGGGTTTCAGGCTCCAGCTCTTGGACAGGTAATGCAGCGGGTAATCGACTGCGACGCCGATCAGGCTGGAGCCGAGCACCAGGGTCATCACGTGCATGTGCCCGAACATCGCCACGCAGGCCACGGCACCGAACAGCATGCCCACCAGGACGGGCACAAACGCCAGCAACACCCGCCAGCGCCGGAAGGCCAGTAACAGCAGCAACAGAATGCCCGCCGTGGCGCCACCGCCGACCCAGGTCATTTCCCGGGTGGCTTGCCGTTGACCGCTGGCGGCATAGAGCAAGCCACTGGCGGCCAGCAATTGCACGTCAGCCCGGGCGGCTTGTTCCCGACCGTGCTGGAGCAGATCGGCCACCTGCAGCGGCAGGTTCATGTCGAAGGCGTTGCCGGTGGTCCGCGCCCGCAGCAGCACCCAACTCTTGCCGTCGGCATCGGCGACCAGCGCACCGCTGCCGAGGTCCAGTTGCACTGAGCCGTGTTGCGGCTGGCTGTTCTGGATGCGCCCGGTCAGGCCCAGCCAGTCATCCTCGCTTGGCACCAGACTGAAGCCGGTGAAGGGGTCGAACAGTGCCTGGACCCGTTGCTGGATAAACGCGTCGGGGTGCTCGATCAATTGTTGCCGATCCGTCGCCGAGAGCATCGCCAGGCGACCTTGCAGCAATTGCGTGCGCAACGCCGGCAAATCTGCCTGCAGGTTCCACTGGACCTTTTCGAACAAGCCGCTGGCCTGCCACTGCTCACCCAGTATCTGCGCCATGGCAATGGCTTGCGGGCGATCCTTGTGGCCGACCAGCACCAGCATTTCGCGGTTCAGCGGTTCTTGCATGCGTTGTTCGGCACGTAGTTCCAGCGCATCCGGCGCCGTGCCCGGCACCAGTTCCATCAGGTTGGCCGACAGCGGTGCGCCGTCACGCCATTGCCAACCGGCGAGCGCGAGCACCGCCAGCAGCAGGATCAGAAACAGCCGCGGCAGCCTCCGTTCACTCGGCAAAGTCATGTTGCTCCGCATCGCTCAACGGTTGGGTGCCGGTGCTGTCCTGCATGCGCAAAAGCGTGCTGTCACCCTGGGTTTCCAACAGCTGGATGCTGTGCACCAGTTCACCGCCGGTGATGTTGATCTGGTTGAACACCTGCTTGAGCAGCATCGAGCGCGGCACCAGGGTCAGTGTCCAGTTCTGTGCGTCGCCGCTCAGGGAAAGCTCGAAGTCCCGTTGCAGTCCGCTGCTGTCACCTTGGAGCACGGCGAGGAACAAGCGATTCTGCTCGGCGCCGGCACTCTTGCCCGGGAGCATTTGCCAACCGTTGGCGTCACGCCGGGCAATGCCCTTGGCGCTGATGCGGTAATCCTGTTGCAGCGGTGTTTTCAGCAGCCAGAGCAGGCCGTGATTTTTCGCCAGGACAAAGGTGCCCTTGCTGGTCAGTGGCTGGGGCAGGGCGCGCAGGTGTTTTTCCTGGATGAAGTTGCCATGGATCACCTCGGGTCTGGCCAGTTGATCGCTGAGCTGTTGCAGATCGAAGGCGTTGGCCATCGATGACAACCCGACCAGCACCAAGGCGCCGAGGCATTTGCAGAGCGCATTCATGCGAGCACCTTTGCAACGGCGTCGGTGAAGACCTTTGGCGAAGCCAATTGCATTTCACGACTGCCCATGTCGACGGCAACCTGCACGGAACTGGCACGGGTCAGGCGTTCGCCGGTGTGCAGATCGCTGATCAGGTAGCTGATCTTCAGACGGTTCTCCCACTCCACCAGATTGGCCCGCACATTCAGCTTCTGACCGAATACGGCACCACGCACATAGCGCAACTGCAAGTCGATCACCGGCCAGGCGTAACCCGAAGCAACCATGGCGTCGTAGTTGTGGCCGATCTTGTCCAGCAGCGCACAGCGGGCGACTTCCAGGTATTTGACGTAATGGCCGTGCCAGACGACGTTCATGGTGTCGACGTCAAAGAACGGCACCAGGACTTCCGTATCGGCATGAAGCACTCCTTTGCTACGCATGCAGCCTCCAGTGTTGTTCGGCAATACGCTTCAGGCACAGGCGCAATTCGCCCTCCAGGGCACGGTCTTCGATGAGCGGCGCAAAGTCCTTGGCCAGTTCCTCGTGCATGGCGGCCAGGGCGGGAGGCAAGGGACGCGCATCTTCAGCCATGCCGCGCAGCCAGACGCCCTGGTTGGCCGCAAGCAGCGTGGCGGCGGCGACCTGCTCGGTCAGCTCCAGCACGCGGATCGCGTCCCGGGCGGCAATGGTGCCCATGCTGACCTTGTCCTGGTTGTGGCATTCGGTGGAGCGCGAGAAGACGCTGGCCGGCATGGTATTTTTCAGCGCTTCGGCAGCCCAGGCGCTGGTGCCGATCTGCACCGCCTTGAATCCGTGGTTGAGCATCGCCCGGTCGGCTGTGGCGCCGGACAGGTTGCTCGGCAAGCCGTGGTTGTAACGCTCGTCCACCAGCAGGGCGAGTTGACGGTCGAGCAAGTCGGCGACGTTGGCCACCAGGTTTTTCAGGCTGTCCATGGCGAACGCGATATGGCCGCCATAGAAGTGCCCGCCGTGCAGCACGCGTTCGGCTTCGGCGTCGATGATCGGGTTGTCGTTGGCGCTATTGAGCTCGATCTCGATGAATGAGCGCAGCCAGTTCAGGCTGTCGGCCAATACGCCGAGGACGTGGGGCGCGCAACGCAGGGAATAACGGTCTTGCAGGCGATGCAACGGCGCGGTCGGCGCGTCGATCGCCAGATCCTTGCGCAGCCAGGCGGCGACTTGCATCTGCCCCGGATGCGGTTTGGCGGCGAACAGGCGCTCGTCGAAATGCTCCGGGTTGCCTTGCAGCGCGACCACGTTCAGCGCGGTGATGCGGGTCGCCAGTTGCAGCAGGTAATCGGCGCGGGCAAAGGCCAGGCACGCCAGGCCGGTCATGACCGCGGTGCCGTTCATCAGCGCCAGGGCTTCTTTCGGGCGCAGTACCAGCGGTTGCCAACCGAGTTCGCGGTGCACATCGGCGGCTTGTCGGCGTTCACCGCGGAACATCACTTCGCGTTCGCCGGACAAGGTCGCGGCAACATAGGACAGCGGCGTCAGATCACCGCTGGCGCCCACCGAGCCTTCTTCCGGGATCAGCGGCAGGATGTCGTGGTCGAGGAAGGCGTGCAGGCGGTCCAGCAGTTCCACGCGAACCCCGGAAACTCCCTGGCACAGTGACTGCAAACGCGCCGCCAGTACCGCGCGAGTGGCCTGGGCATCGAGCAGCTTGCCCAGCCCGCAACCGTGGAAAGTGTACAGATGACGGGGCAACGCCTCGACGTGATGCAGCGGCACCGCGACCACGCAAGAATCGCCGTAACCGGTGGTCACGCCATAGATCACCCCTTCCTTGTCCAACAGGGAATCGAGGAATCGCGCACCCTTGTCGATACGCTCGCGGTACGCGGGGTCGCTTTGTAACTGCGTCGGCACCTGACGATTGGCCAGGGCCAGCACGTCTTCGATGCGCAGAGGGAGTTCGCCGAAGGTTACCGGCTCAAGCGTTGACGTCGTCATCGGTCTTCCAGAAAGGGTAAAAGTTGAACCATTGTTGGGGCGCTTGCAGGCAATAGTGACTCAGGCGTTCGGCGTAGCGGGTCGCCCACTGATGAATGACCTGCTCGCGGTCGCTGCGCTTCCACACCACGGCTTCGGTAAACGGTTCGAGGGTCACCCGATATTGGCCCGACGGCTTCTTCAGGCACATCAGCAGATTGATCGGGCATTTGAGCAAACCGGCCAGCAACCACGGGCCCTGGGGGAGCGCGGCTTGATGGCCGAGAAACTCCACGGTCACGCTCCGTCCGCCGTGCAGCGGTACGCGGTCGCCGGCGATCGCCAGCCACTCGCCGCGCTCCAGACGCTCATGCAGTTGCAGCATGATTACCGGGTCTAGTTCGCTGACCTGGATCAGCCGCAGATTTGTCGCGCCGGCTTCGCCCAACAAGCGGTTGAACTGCTCGGCATGTTTGGTGTGCACCAGTACGTTCATGGTGACCTTCTCGCCGATCTCTGCCAGTGCGCGGCAGACCTCGAGGTTGCCCAGATGCGCACCCACCAGCATCTGCCCGCGTGTGCCGCGCAATTGATTGCGCAGCAGCGCCGGGTCGATGATTTCGATCTGCTCGATGCTCAGCTTGCCATTCCACACATCGAGCTTGTCGAGCATGGAATCGGCGAACGCCATGAACTGGCCAAACACCCGCCAATGGGTCGGGCGCAATTCAGTGCGACCGCTCCAGTCGGCGAGCCGTTGCTGGTATTGCCAGGCACTGTGGCGGGCGCTGCGACCGAACACAAAAAAGTACAGGACGATGCCGTACAACAGCGGGCTCAACAGTCGACGACCAAGCACCTTGGCGCCGAACGCCGTGAGCTTCATTAGCCAGAAACTGCCGCGCTCCTGGCGGTCGGCCCAGTGTTGCCGGTCTGCGCTCATGCTCGCCACCGCCGCCAGAGGATCACCGGGGCCCGCCATAACATGCCGAAGAACAGGCGGGTGTGCATGCTCGTTATCAGCACGTTGTCGCGGAACATGCGGAAATGCGAGACGCCGTCCAGCGGGTAATGAACCCTGGTTTGCAGCCACCGCATCGGCTGGTTGCGCCAGGCCAGGCGTACCAGAATGTCCGAGTCGAAGTCCATGCGCTTGCCAATCTTCGCGGTTTCAATCAGTGCCAGGGTCGATGGCAACGGATAGAGGCGAAAGCCGCACATGGAATCGCGAATCTGCAAGGACAAGGTGTTGATCCAGACCATGACGTGAGTCAGGTAGCGGGCGTACAAGCGACCTTTGGGTACGCTGGCATCGTACTTCGGATAACCACAGATCACCGCCTCGGGATGGATGCGCGATTGTTCGATGAAGGTCGCGATGTCCAGCAGGTCGTGCTGGCCGTCGGCATCTACCTGCAAGGCATGGCTGAAACCCAGGCGCGAAGCTTCGCGAAAACCGGTCATGACGGCGGCGCCTTTGCCCTGGTTGGAGGCTAGACGGATCAGGAACACCTTGTCGCGCCGGGCCAGTCGATCCAATACCGCGGCGCAGGCCTTATCGCTGGCATCGTCCACCAGTAGGCACGGCAAGCCGCTGGCGAGCACGGCATCGACCACCGTGGTGATGGCGGTTTCGTGGTTGTAGACCGGGATGACGGCGCAGGGGTTATGCATGCGCGACCTCCAGCAATATCCGCCCACTGGAGCAGGTAGCGGTCTCATTGCGATAGGCGAAATACAGCTTGCCGCGTGCCGGGTCAAAGCGCAGGTGCAGTTGGACTTCATCCCCCGGGCGCACCAATTGCTGGAATTTCAGCACCTCCATGCCGGCGAATTTTGCCGGCAGGTCCATCAATCGCTGGCCCAGCATAAGCGCCCACTCCACCTGCACCACGCCGGGCAATACCGGCGCCTGGGGGAAATGGCCACTGAAGTAGGCGAGGTCCGGTGGCACCGCCAGTTGCAGGCTCCACTCGCCATCCACTTCGAGCTGTTCCAGCACCTCTGGCGCCTTTGGACGCGGCGCCAGCAGCAGGGCTTCAACGTCGGCCTGAGGCAGTTTGCCTTGGGCGTTCAGCGGCAGTTGCCGCAGCAGGCGCCAGCGGCGTGGCAGGGCGAGGGCTTCGCAGTGCAGGCTCAGATGCTGACGCAATGCTTGCGTGAGGGTACGGCGGCCCTGACTGCGCAAGGCATGCAAGCCCTGTTCGCTCAGCACCAGCAGCACACCTAATGAGGCACGATTTTCCTGAACCACGCCAAGGCGCGCTTCGGCAACCCACTCGTGGTCCGTCAACGCCTTTTCCAGCATCGGCAGCGAGATGCGTTTTTCTTCCAGTTTGACGATCCGGTCCAGCCGCCCCAGCAATTCGAAGCGGCCATCGCTTGCGATTCGCGCGGCATCTGCGGTGTGTTCGATATGCCCGGGCGGCAAGTAGGGCGAAGCCACGAGCAGCGCACCGTCGCTGTCCTGGCTCAACTCGATGCCGGCAAAGGGCTGCCAGAGATCCTGTCCCTGCCGCCAGGCAATGCCACCGGTTTCCGAGCTGCCGAAGATTTCCGTCGGCCACTGGCTCAGGCGGTCGTGCAGGCTTTGAGCGGCCTCGGCCGGTAATGCGCCGCCGGAGGAAAATACCCGTCGAACCGCGCTCAAGGCCGGCCAGTCGAGATTGTCGCTCATGCGCTTGAGCAGCGCCGGGCTGGCGACCCAGGCGAACGCCGCGTGTTCGCGGCTGGCGCGCTGCAGATCTTCCGGAAACGCCAGTTGCTTGCGCACGAACGAGCGTCCGGCGCACAACGGCCACAACACCCGGAACAGCAGACCGTAGATGTGCTGGGTGGCAACGCTGCCGATGAGGCAGGCCTCACCCAGATCGGCGCCCCACAAACGCTCCAGCGCTTGGACTTCATTGGCCAGTTGGCGCAGGTTTTTGTCGATGCGCTTGGGTTCACCGCTGGAACCGGACGTGCACAAGCTCAGCTGGCAGCGATCCAGATCCAGCGTGGCGGCGTTCAGCGGCGAATGCCGATAATCGCTCAGGTGCGCGTCATCGGCCTGATCGGTCAGCCACAGATCGACTTCCATCGACCAGCGCTGGCGAGTCTGGGCTTGCAAGTCTGCAGGCAGCAGCACGCTGACCCCGGCACGCCAGGCGCCGAGCAGGGTAATCGCCAGGTCGGCAGCGTCTTCGAGGTGCACGGCAATGCGCTGCACGCCCTGGGCCTGCAGGCCGGCGGCCAGGCTCAATGCCTGCTCGCACAGTTGCGCGTGATTCAGCGCCGGCCCTGCCGTCACGGCACGTTCCGGCTCAGCCTTGAGCAACAGATGCTCAAGTTTTGTCCAATTCATGGCTGGCCTCGTACCCGTTGTCGCATGAGCCATTCAATGGCAAACAGCAGGCCCATCAATCCGTAGGAAATCAGACCGGTGTACAACATCCACCAACTCAGCGGCGCCCAGAGGGTCAGGGCGGCGGCCAGCAAACCGTTACAGAGGAAGAACACACTCCAGGCGATCGTCACCTGGCGGGTATAGACAATCGCCTTGGCCGGCAGTTGCGGTTCACGCATACGCGCCAGCCGTTCGACCATCGGCGGGCCGTATTTCAGGCTCAATCCAAACAGCCCGAGCATGAACGCGCTGATCAGTACCGGGTACCAGCGCAGCAACAGCGGGTTGTCCGACAGCGCCAGCAGCAGGCAAAAAGCGATCGCGCCGATCGCCATCCACCGACTGCCTGGCTTGCGCGCACCGAACAGGGCCCGGGCCAGCCACAGGCTGCCCAGCAGCAGACCGAACTGCCACGGGGCAAAATGCTCCATGCCGAAATACACCGCAAAGGGGTACAGCAGGCCCGCCAGCAGCAGGCCAAGGCCGATCAATCGTCTCATGCGGCCGGCTGAACCAGACGATAGACCGCCTCGACCACGTCGCTGACGGTACGCACCGATTTGAATTCTTCGGCGGCGATTTTCTTGCCGGTCTGGCGTTTGATGTGATCGATCAGGTCGACTGCGTCGATGCTGTCGATTTCCAGGTCCTGATACAGGTTGGATTCGAGGCTCACACGCTCGGGGTCCAACTCGAAGAGTTCGACCATGGCATCGCGCAGGGTGTTGAAAATGTCGTCACGAGTTTGCATGGTCCGGTCTCAAGCTGCCTGTTTTGCGGTGACGAACGCCGCAAGGCTCGCCACATTGCTGAAGTGATTGCGTGTGTCCTTGGCGTCGGCGTCGATCTTGATGCCGTACTTTTTCTGGATGGCCAGGCCGAGTTCCAGGGCGTCGACCGAGTCCAGGCCCAGGCCTTCGCCAAATAGCGTCTGGTCATCGCCGATGTCGTCGGCGCTGATGTCCTCGAGGCCCAGGGCGTCGATGATCAGTTCTTTGATTTCACGGTGTAGTTCGCTCATCTTCGGCGAGCTCCTTGATAAAGTAATGATGCAGATAATCGTTGAGCTTGCGCGACGCCTGAGGCGCAGGGCCCAGCGCAGCGAAGGCCTGAGGGTCTATATCGGCCCCGACACGGAAACTGAAGTGCACGCGACGTTTGGGGATCCGATACCAGGGCTCGGCCTTGGTCAATGTGGTGGGGCTGACCTTGATGATCACAGGGGTGAGGATTTTCGCACCGCGCAGTGCGATCGCCGCGGCACCCCGATGAAAGGCCGGCGCGTGGTCTGGCCGGGTGCGCGTGCCTTCGGGAAAGATGATCAGGGTCTGGCCACTTTTCAGTGCATCGGCAGCGGCATCGAGCATGTCCATACTGCCATCGTTGCTGATGTATTCAGTGCGGCGTAGCGGATCGCGGGTAAAGGGGTTCTCCCAGAGGCTTTGCTTGACCACGCAATTGGCATGGCGCACCAGGCCGATCAGGAACACGACGTCGATCAGCGACGGGTGATTGGCGATGATCATCTGCCCCGGTCGACCGAGCTTTTCAGCACCCTGAATGTCGTAGGTCAGCACACCGGTGCGGGCCATGAACCGGACGAAAAACCAGAAACATCTACTGACGGTTTTCCGCGCCCGTAGCCGATGGGTCTGGGCATCGCCGGGCAGGCAGCTTAGCAGTGGGAAAACCACCAGGCGCAGGCACACACCGCCCAACCCGAACAGGGTAAAGCTTGCGGCGGTAGCCATCAGACGCCAGTAATAGGCGTCGCGGTTTTTATCTGTTACAGGTTGCGTTGCCAGGTCCATACACGATTTTTCCAGGCATGTTGGCAGGTAGCCTGCTGGCCAAGCAGGGTACGCAAGAGATTCAGGGCATGGGGCCAGTGGGCTTTGGACAACTCATCCGGGTTGCTGTTCAGGGACAGCTGCCAGTCATTGCCCGGGGTGATCAGCAGGCCGACCGCGTAAGGGAACGGCACATCGTCGATCCAGGTGGAATAGGCTTGGGGTGGTTGCTCTTCGGTGACCACCAGCAGGACTGCCGACGCACCTTCGGCAAGCAACGCCGCAGCCTCTAGCATGCCGTGTTCAAGGCCGTCGCCGGCTGCCGCGAGGGCGGTCATCTCACTGGTTTCGCCACGCATGATCGACCACAGGCCGATCACCGCGTTGTGCACCGACAGGCTGAACTGGGTAGGGGACAGCGGTTGATCGGCCGCCAGTTCGCTGAGGATTTCAAAGGTGCGCGGGGTTTCGCCGTGGCGGGAAATAAAGACCAACGGTAAGTCCTGACGCCCCTCGGCCAATGGCCAGCCAACACTGAATGCCATCCGCGCCAGGCGGCTGAGTCGCCGGCGCTGCATGGCCGGTAGAAAAGAGACGTCGGGGGCGGCATCGCTGCCCGGGAGCACGACCGGTTGTCGGCACCAGGTCTGCCAATCGTCCACGCTTTCGAGCCCAGGGGCCCACGCGCGCCATTGGGCGATGTTGAAGTTAATCACAGACATTCATCCCGCCCCTGCGGGCTTCCTTGACGCGGTGAATCGCAAAAACAGCGACAGACGCTACCGTGGCGCATTGCGCCGAGTGGCGCGCATTATCCCGGTGCGGCGAGCCCGTAGCAAATGCTGGTTACATTTTGCTCAACAAACGTACCGGTTGGTGCGCATCGAGCTTTCATATGGCCATTATCCATAGTGCGCCTGCTATGTCTGTCGGCTCATTTTGCGATCAATGAATGACTTTGCGGCTTTTTCATCAAGAGATCGCACCTGACTGTGTAGTCCCTTTACCGGCGAGGTAGCTAAGCAGCGCCGTGGACTACTACACTCGGTCATTCTTTGATACACGGAGGTTTTGACATGCGGCGCGTGGTGTTCAATCAGAAAGGTGGCGTAGGCAAATCGAGCATTGCCTGCAATCTGGCGGCGGTCAGCGCCAGCGAGGGGTATCGCACCTTATTGGTGGATCTCGATGCCCAGGCCAACTCCACTCAGTACCTGACAGGGCTCACCGGCAATGACATCCCGATGGGCATTGCCGATTTCTTCAAGCAGACGCTGTCTTCCGGGCCGTTCTCGAAAAAAAGCCAGGTCGATATCTACGAAACCCCGTTCGATAACCTCCACGTCATCACCGCCACGGCCGAGTTGGCTGACTTGCAGCCCAAGCTTGAGGCCAAACACAAGATCAACAAGCTGCGTAAACTGCTCGAGGAGCTGGACGGCGAATACGACCGCATCTATCTCGATACGCCGCCAGCGTTGAATTTTTATGCGGTTTCGGCATTGATCGCCGCTGACCGTGTGCTGATCCCCTTCGATTGCGACAGTTTCTCGCGTCAGGCGCTATATGGCCTGCTGGCGGAGATCGAAGAATTGAAGGACGACCACAATGAAGGGTTGGAAGTCGAAGGCATAGTCGTCAACCAGTTCCAGGCCCGTGCCAGCCTGCCCCAGCAAATTCTCGACGAACTGATCGCCGAGGGTTTGCCGGTGCTGCCGGTGTATCTGGGTAGCTCGGTGCGCATGCGCGAGTCGCATCAGGCCAACACGCCGCTGATTCATCTTGATCCGCGGCACAAGCTGACGCAGCAGTTCGTCGATTTGCACAATCTTCTCGAAAACACCTGAGCTCTGCAAACAACACCGAACCACTGTGGGAGCGAGCTTGCTCGCGATGGCGGTAGATCAGTCAGCAGAGATGTTGAATGTGAGACCCTCATCGTCGGATCGCCGCCCGGAGCAAGCTCGCTCCCACATTGGATCCGCGTGATTTTGATATCGTCGTCAGATCCCCTGACTGCGCAACCAGCTCATCAACTGCGGTAACGGAAAAGCCCCGCTCTGGCGCGCCACTTCCCGACCGTTCTTGAACAGGATCAGACTCGGAATCGAGCGAATCCCCAGCTGCGCCGACAACTGCTGATTCGCCTCGCTGTCCAGCTTGGCCAGCCTGCACTTTCCGACCAATTGCCCCGCCGCCTGCTCGAACACCGGCGCAAACGACTTGCACGGCCCGCACCAGTCCGCCCACACATCCACCAGCAATGGCAGGTCACCCTTGATCTGACTGGCGTAATCGCCTTGTTTCAACTCGAAAGGTTTGTTCAGCAAGACCTCGGCCTTGCAGCGACCGCATTTTGGGCGGTCACTGAGGCGTTCCGCGGGGATGCGGTTGAGGCCGTTGCAGTGGGGGCAGGGGATAAGGAGTGGGTCAGACATGGTCGTCTCTTCGAAAATTGGCAGTGAATGCGATGGATCTGGAGACAAAAGTCTCGTTTATCAAGACAGATATATGTTCGCAGGGGCCTTGTCAGCCCTCACGACGAACAGCTGATCTCCAGATGCTTGCCCCACTCTGGCGGTCGCTCTGCATAACTCTCCATCCCAGCCTGCTCCTCGAATGGATTGCTCAGCACCGCATGCAGGCGACGAACCTCTGAATAGTCGCCACCTTCCGCTGCATCGATGGCTTTCTGCGCCAGGTAATTGCGCAGAATGTAGATTGGATTGACCGCGTGCATCCGTTTGCGGCGTTGCTCCTGATCAATCTCCCCGTCACGGGCAACCCGAGCGACATAGAGCTCGCCCCAGGCATCAAAGCCCTTGATGTCGACGAAGTCATCGCGCAAACGGGTGAGCGCCGGCTCAGGTGACTCATCCCCCAGGCGGCGGAAAAACAGACTGTAATCGACGCCGCTGTTCTGCATCAGTTGCAGCAGGTGTTCCAGCAATTTCTGGTCATCTTCCTCCGCGGTGGTGAAGCCGAGACGACGGCGCATCAGGTCCAGGTAGTGGGCCTGGTACAGCGGCAGGTACAGGCCGAGGGTTTCGCGCAGTGCCTCGACGCTGATGAATGGCGTCAGGGCCTGGGCCAGGGCGCTGAGGTTCCACTGGCCGATCGGCACCTGGTTGCTGAAGGAATATCGGCCCTGGTCATCGGAGTGGTTGCAGATGAAGTGGGCGTCGAAGTCGTCGAGGAAGGCGAACGGGCCATAGTCGAAGGTGATGCCCAGGATCGACATGTTGTCGGTGTTCATCACTCCGTGGCAGAAGCCATAGGCTTGCCACTTGGCGATCAGTTCGGCGTTGCGCTCGACGATTTCGCGGAACATCGCCAGGTACGGTTCGGGTTGTTCCAGGCATTGCGCGAAGTGCATGGCCAGCACGTAGTCGCCGAGTTCTTTCTGCTTCTCCGGGCGTTTGGTGTAATAGAAATACTCGAAATGCCCGAAACGCACATGGCTCGGTGCCAGGCGCAGGACCATGGCCGCGCGTTCCTGTTTCTCGCGCCAGACCGGGGTGTCGGAGCCGATCACGCACAGCGCGCGGGTGGTCGCAATGTTCAGGGCATGCAGCGCTTCGGAGGCGAGAAATTCGCGGATCGAGGAACGCAATACCGCGCGTCCATCGCCCATGCGCGAAAAGGGTGTCTGGCCAGCGCCCTTGAGGTGCAGGTCCCAATGCTCGCCGGCCTCGTTGTACACCTCACCCAGCAACAAGCCGCGACCGTCGCCCAACTGGGGGTTGTAGGAACCGAACTGATGACCGGAATAGACCATCGCCCTCGGAACCGCGTCGGCCCAGAGCTTGTGGCCGCTGAACAGCTCGGCGAACTCCGGGGTTTCGGCCTCGGCCGGGTCGAGGTCGAGCAGCGCCATGGCGGCGGGGCTGGCCACCACCAGGCGCGGATTGTCGATGGGCTCGGGCAGCACATGGGCGGAAAACGTATCGCCCAGGCGGGCGAAACGGTTATCGAAGGTCAGTTCGTCGAGGGCTTTCAAGGGCCATCTCCAGCAGAATGTCCGAGCATTCTGCTAGGGATAGGCCGGTTAGTCGAGCTTGGCGGCCGGCGGCGCTTGAGGCACTTGACCCTCCACCTTGGGCACAATGGTTTTGGCTTCCGGATCGACCGGCACCATCCTGTATTCCTGGCCCTGGATGTTCTTGAGGTAAACCTCCATCTGCCGGAACGAAATGTTGATGTGCTGCTTCTTGAACTCGCGATTGATGAAGCGGTTGACCTCGTCGAGCACCGGGTTACGGTCACCGAGGTCGCGCACATGCATGCGCAGCTCGTGGTCGAGGGTGCTTTCGCCGAAGTTCAGGAAATACACCTGGGGTTCAGGCTCTTTGAGGACCCGCGGGTTTTCCCGTGCAGCCTTCAGTAGCAGCTCTTTCACCAGGTCCAGGTCCGAGCCGTAGTCCACCCCGAGCTTGAGTGTCACCCGGGTGATGGTGTCGGTCAGGGACCAGTTGATCAATTGCCCGGTGATGAACGTCTTGTTCGGGACGATGATGTCCTTGCGGTCGAAGTCGGTGATGGTCGTGGCGCGGATCCGAATCTTGCTCACCGTGCCTGACAGGTTGCCGATGGTGATCGTGTCGCCGATCCGCACCGGGCGTTCGAACAGGATCATGATCCCGGAGATGAAGTTGGCGAAGATCTCCTGCATGCCGAAACCCAGGCCCACCGAGAGCGCCGCCACCAGCCATTGCAACTTGTCCCAGCTCACGCCGAGGGTCGACAGGGTCGAGACGAAACCGACACCGGCGATCACGTACGACAACAATGTCGTGGTTGCATAGGCACTGCCCTGAGCCAGGTTCAGCTTCGATAGCACAAACACTTCCAGCAAACCCGGCAGGTTGCGTGCAAGCGCAAAGGTGATGCCGATGATGATCAACGCGCCGAGCATGTCGCCGATGCTGATTGGCACCATGCTCATGTTGGCGCCGGTGCCGCTGGTGTATTCGTAGAGGGTGATGTTGTCCAGGTACGAGAACACCGAGATCAGGTCGGACCAGACCCAATACAGCGCCGCCATGAACCCGCCGAGCAGCGCCAGACGGATCAGGCGCAGGGACTGTTCGTTGACCTTCTCGATGTCCAGGGTCGGCTCTTCGATCACTGCTTCGCCGTCGCCCGCTTCCTTGGCGGCCTGGCGTTTGGCCAGGGCGCGCTGGTAGGCCAGGCGTCGGGCCGCAACGCTCAGACCGCGCACGAAGGTGGCTTCGATCACCAGCCAGAACATCAGCAGGTACAGGGTGTTGATCAACCGGTCGCTGAGTTTCAGCGCGGTATAGTAGTAGCCGAAGCACACCGCCACGAACAACGCGACCGGCAAGGCGGTGAACATGATGGCCACGGCCTTGCGGAACAGCGAGGCATTCTCGTGGGTCGGGCTGCTGACCAGCAGGCGACTGAGCAGCCAGGCCATCAACGCATAGCAGGTCAACACCACCGGCATGCCAAGTACGTCATCGGCCAGCGCCGCCGGTTGCAGCTCGGCCACGGCCACCACCGCAACCAGGGCCATTACCACCAGCCCGAGCCGGCGAATCCAGCCCTGGAGGAATTCGACCTGGGGCTTTTCCCAACGGAAATGCAATTCGGCCACGCCGCCCGGCGCGAGGATCCGGTAGGCGGTGTAGAACACCAGCCAGGCCTGGGCCATCTGCAGCAGCGCCGCGCCCATGTTGGCGTTCTGTCCGCGGGCGTCGATCTGCAAGGCCAGGCCGCACAAGGCCAGGCCCAGGGCGACCGGCATGGCCAGCAGAATATTGATCAGAATCGCCTGAGGGGTATGCCACTGGCTGTCACGCTTGAAGTGGCCGATGTCTTGGTGAACCTTGTTCAGACGGGCGTACAGGCTCGTGCGCCGCCACAGCAACGCTCCGATCAGCAACGCCAGCGGCAGGAACAGCAGAGGCCGCTGGGTCAGGCCGTCGGTCAGTTCGCTCAGGCTCGAGGCCCACGGCAGGGTGGTGACCTGGCGCTGCAGGCGTTCCGGCACGCCGTGCATCCACTCAAGGTCTAACGGCTTGTTGCTGGGAATCCAGAACATCTGCTCATCGAGGGTCGCCCGCAGACTTTGCGCGGTGCTGAGCAGTTGCTTCTGATTGAGTTGCAGGGTGATGGATTCGTTGAGTACCGCGCTCAGTTCGCGGTTCAGCCGTTCCAGCAGGTCAGAACGGGTGGTGGCCAGTTCCAGCAGGCTCTTGCGCAGTTGCGGGGTGACCTGCTCGGGCGGTTGGGCCGACAGCAGATTGTCGACGTATGTCGCCGGATTGCTCAGCAGTTCCCGCTGCTGGCTGACTTCGAACTGATACAGGCGGATGTCGGCGATCTGGTCGGCCAGGTCGCGGTCGACCTTGAGGTGCGGCAGGCCCTGTTTTTGCTTGTAGAGAATCTTGGAGAGCAGCAGGCTGCCCTTCAGCACGTTGATTTGCTCGTCCAGGGCTGAATCGCTCTGGGTCACGTTGTCCAGCTGCTGTTTGGTCTGCAGGTTCTGCTGGGTGACTTCGTTGAGACGGTCGGTGCTTTTGAGCAGGTAGTCCGAGAGTTTCAGGTTGGCCGCACTTTCGGTGGCCAGCAGCACGCTGCCCCCGGACTTCTGCGCTTCGATGGACTGTTGGGTCACCGTCTCCTGGGACTGTGCCAGGCGTTTCTGGCTGATCAGGTTTTGCAGTTCCTGGATTTCGCGTTCCAGACGGTCGGATTTTTCCGAGAGCAAGTCATGCTGGCTGTTGCCTAGATCCTGCAGCTGACTGTTGCCCGCCAGTTCCTGGCGACGCAGCGGGATCAGGGCATTGAGTGCTACGAGTTCGGCATTGAGCTGGTCGCGCTGTTCGCCGCTCAGGGTCTTGCCGTTGTCTTTGCCAGCCTTGAGGATGTTGTTGATCTGCTGGATGCGTGTCTGGCTGGCGGAAATTTCCGCCTGGGCGCGCTCGGGGCGGGTCTGGGCGGTAATGACCAGGCTGTTGGCGTCGGCCAGGGCTTTTTGCAGATCGCTTTGCTGGGTCGAGCGCTCGGTCAACAGTTGCTCTAGCTGCTGAATGGTCTCTTTGGCGTAGCGCTGCGCCACCGGCACCACGCTGGTGGCCTTGAGGCGAGTCAGTTCACGCTGATTGTCGATGTTCTGCTTTGGCGCGGTGGCCAGCTGTTGCTTGAGATCAACCAGCTTCTGCTCGTAATCACGCTTGCTGGTGAGCTGTGTCAGCGTGCTTTGCAGAATGCTCTGCAGGGCTTTTTGATCGGCTTCCGGCAGTTTGCGCTCGGCGATCTTGTCCAGGTTTGCCTGCACGGCTTCGCTGGACGGCGGCTCGGCCGCTTGCAACGTACCGACAGAAAGACTCAAGCCCAGCAGGGCCATGACGAAAAAGGTGCGCAGGGTTGGCATAGAGACCGATCGAAAACAAGACGAAGTTTGGAGTTTAGAGGAAGAGTCCCGGACCCGGGCGACTTCCTTCGGGGAATCTGACGCCCACTTTGCCGATCTTGTTCCCTTCCATGACCGCGACGGTCCAGATGGTGTTGTTCCACTCCACCTGGTCACCGACTACAGGCGCACCCCCCACTTTATGGGCAATGAAACTGGCCAGGGTCATGTCTGGATCGATGTCTTCGACTTTCAACCCATACAGGGCCGCAACCGCGGCCAGCTGGGCGTCTCCTTCAAGTACGAAGTCGCCGAAAAAGCGCAGATCGAGGCCCCGTTGCGGCGCTTGACTGAAGAGTTTTCCGAGGGCAGGAAGGTTGTGTTCATGGCCTATGACACACAACAAATCATCGACTTCGAGCACTGTACTACCCGACGGATGGAGCAGTTGCTGCCCCCGAAACAGTGCCGCGATCCGCGTACCTTCGGGCATTTTCAGTTCGCGAAGGGGCGAGCCGATGCACCATTTTTCGGCACCGAGGCGATAAACGAACAGTTCCCACTCGCTGGTGACGTGGACTTCCAGGGCTGATCGGGAAATCGGCAAGGGCTCAGGCGGGACGGTCACTTTCAAAAGTTTCGCCACCCAGGGCAGGCTGGTGCCTTGCACCAGCAGCGACACCAGTACGATAAAGAAGGCGAGATTGAAGTAAAGCTGGGCGTTCGGCAGGCCTGCCATCAGCGGGAACACCGCCAGAATGATCGGGACCGCGCCGCGCAAACCTACCCAGGAGATGAACGCTTTTTCGCGGCCATGGAACGCCTTGAACGGCAATAGACCGACCACGACCGACAATGGCCGGGCAAACAGAATCATCCACAGCGCCAGGCCCAGGGCGGGCAAGGCGATCGGCAACAAGTCGTGGGGCGTCACCAGCAGGCCCAGCACCAGGAACATCCCGATCTGGGCCAGCCAGGCCATGCCGTCGAGCATATGCAGGATGCCATGGCGGCTGCGCACCGGGCGATTGCCGATCATCAGGCCGCACAGGTACACCGCGAGGAAGCCGCTGCCGTGCAGGGCGTTGGTCAGGGCGAAAACAACCAGGCCGCCAGCAATCACCAGGATCGGATAGAGGCCGGCGGCCAGGTTGATGCGATTGACCAGTTGCAACATGACCCAGCCGCCGCCCAGCCCGATCACGCCCCCGATGCCGAACTCGCGCACCAGATGCCCGAGCAGGCTCCAGTGCAGCCCGGTCTCGCCGCTGGCGAGCATGTCGATCAGGGTTACGGTCAGGAACACGGCCATCGGGTCGTTGCTGCCGGATTCGATCTCGAGGCTGGCGGTCACCCGTTCGTTCAGGCCTTTGCCACCCAGCAGCGAGAACACCGCTGCAGCATCGGTGGAGCCGACGATGGCGCCGATCAGCAAGCCCTGAATCAGGTTCAGATCGAACAGCCAGGCGGCGGCCATGCCGGTCAGCCCCGTGGTGATCAACACCCCGACCGTGGCCAGGGATAGCGCGGGCCATAACGCAACGCGGAAACTGGATACCCGTGTGCGCAAACCGCCATCGAGCAGGATCACGGCCAACGCGAGGTTGCCCACCAGATACGCCGTTGGATAGTTATCGAAGATTATGCCGCCGCCATCGACGCCGGCCGCCATGCCCACTGCCAGAATAATCACCAGAATCGGGATGCCGAGGCGAGACGAAAGTGAGCTCACCAGAATGCTCGCACCTACCAGCAACGCGCCGATCAAGAACAGGCTGTTGATGGTGGTCGCATTCAAAGGCAGTACTCCAGAAAGCTGAAAGGCGGGCACAAACTGACCATGCAGTCTGCGTGCCAGCGATTCTAACCTGTTGAAATGTGATGCTGTCAAAAAGCTTTTGCGGCAGGAGAGGCTCAAGGCGTTCCCGCGTTTTTATCGTACGACCGTCCCGGCGACGAAGTGCAGGAACCAGATTGGACATTCAGAGTCTCTACAGTTCGCGAGGAAGGTCACCCGCCAGCAAAATCAAGGCCTTGCGCCCGGATAACCCTGGCATCCGTGGTGACTTTTCTTTATCGTACGCGCCCTTTGCAAATGCCTGGAATATCAAAATGTTGGAAGCATCCCTAAGCCAATTGGAACAACTGGTCAGCGATCTGGTGCAACAGAACCAGACCCTGCTTGCCACCAACCAGTCCCTGAGCACAGAACTGGCCCAGTCCAAGGACGAAAACGAAAGCCTGCAATTGAGCCTGATGGAACAGGAAGAGAAACAAGGCGCCACCACGGCCCGCATCCAGGCTTTGGTTGAGCGCGTCAGCGCCGGCCCTGTCAGCGCATGAATCACGGCGCCGCAGGGGTAAAAGTCGTCTCGATCCTGGGGGAGGACTATTCGATCAGGGCGCCGGCCGGGGAAGAGCAAACCCTGCTGGACGCCGCGCTGATGTTGAAGGCCGCTCTGGCCGACACTAAAAAGAAATACCCGACACTGATCGGTGACCGCTTGTTGGTACTGGCCGCAATGAATCTGTGCTCCCAGCAGATTGAAATGAAGAAACAACACCAGCAGGAACTCGACCGTTACCAAGAGCAAGTCAGCGCCACGGTTGAAGTGATCTCCAAGACGATCAATCAGGCCTGATCGGCTTTGCGCATAACCAAAGAATTGCTGTGAGGATTGTCAGACTTCACAGCGGTTGGCGGATGATCTGGCGCGGCAGATGGGTGGCTCAAACTGAGCTAATAAGTGTACCGCCTGTACTGACGCCTTCGCGGGCAAGCCCGCTCCCACAGGATATGTGTGTTGAGCACATTATCTGTGAACAACAGAGATCCCTGTGGGAGCGGGCTTGCCCGCGATTGGATTTCAGCTGCACCACAAGGCGCTAGTTAGAACCAAGCATCCTGCATCCCAAGACACACATCATCCCGCGCCTCGAGAATCGCCAGTTCATGGTGACAACCCGGTACTTCCCACGTCAGGAAATACCGCGCCGCCTGCAGCTTGCCTTTATAGAAGTTCACATCTGCCGCATTACCCTTGGCCAACCCTTCCTCAGCCCGAATCGCCTGTTCCAGCCAGCGCCAGCCAATCACCGTATGCCCGAACACTTTCAAGTACAGCGCCGAGTTCGCCAGGCTGCTGTTGACCTTGCCTTGCCCCAGATCCGTCAGCAGGCCAATGGTCACCGTTTGCAGGCGGGCCACCAGTTTCTCCAAGGGCTCACGCAGTGCAGTTAATGATTCGTATGTCTGGGCGCGCTCGGCAGTGTCGGCAATCAAACGGATCAATTGCTTGAGCCCCGCGCCACCGTTCTGCGCCAGTTTGCGCCCCAGCAAGTCCAGCGACTGAATGCCGTGCGTGCCCTCATGGATCGGATTCAGGCGGTTGTCGCGGTAATACTGCTCCACCGGATATTCACGGGTGTACCCGTGACCGCCAAGAATCTGGATCGCCAGTTCGTTGGCCTTCAAGCAAAACTCCGATGGCCAGGATTTGACGATGGGTGTCAGCAAATCCAAGAGCTCATGGGCCTGCTTGCGTTCGGCTTCGGTCTCAAGCGTTGTGGTGTCATCGAACAGCCGCGCCGCGTACAAACCAAGGTCAAACGAGCCTTCCACGTAGGCTTTCTGGGTCAGCAACATGCGCCTGACGTCGGCATGCTGAATGATCGCCACCGGCGCAGTGTTCGGGTCTTTGCTGTCCGGGACGCGACCTTGCGGCCGTTCGCGGGCGTATTCCAGCGAGTACAGATAACCGGCGTACCCGAGCATTACCGCGCCCATGCCGACGCCGATTCGTGCCTCGTTCATCATCTGGAACATGTAGCTCAGCCCATGGTGCGGCTTGCCCACCAGGTAGCCGACACACTCGCCGTTGTCGCCGAAATTCAGCGCGGTGGAGGTCGTGCCGCGCCAGCCCATCTTGTGGAACAGCCCCGCCAGTAGCACGTCGTTGCGCTTGCCCAGGCTCCCGTCATCGTTGACCAGAAACTTGGGCACGATAAACAGCGAGATTCCCTTCACGCCGGCCGGTGCATCCGGCAACTTGGCCAGGACCATGTGCACGATGTTTTCCGACAGCGGGTGATCGCCGCCGGAGATGAAGATCTTGTTGCCCTTGAGTCGATAGGTACCGTCGGCCGCCGGCTCGGCGCGGGTGCGAATATCCGACAACGACGAACCGGCATGCGGTTCGGTCAGGGCCATGGTGCCGAAGAAGCGGCCGTCGATCATCGGTTGCAGGAAGCGCTGCTTCTGTTCATCGGTGCCGAAACTTTCAATCAGGTTGGCCGCGCCCATGGTCAAAAACGGGTATGAGGTCGATGCCGCATTGGCCGATTGAAAGTGTGCGAAACAGGCCTGGGACAGCAGGGTAGGGAGCTGCATGCCGCCCGCGTCGAAACTGCGCGCCGCGTTGAGGAAGCCGGCTTCGAGGAAAGCGTCCACCGCGGGCTTCACTTCCGGAATCAGAATCGCCTGACCGTTTTCGTAGCGCGGTTCGTTCTCGTCGCCCTTGCGGTTGTGCGGAGCGAAGAACTTTTCGGCGATGTGGCGAGCGGTACCGATGGCGGCATCGAAGGTTTCGCGGTTGTGTTCGGCAAACCGCTCGCGCTGGGTCAAGCCCTCTGCATCGAGGACTTCGTACAGCTCGAAAGCCAGATTGCGGGAACTGAGCAGCGTCTCGGACATGGCAGCCTACCTTTTTTGGAATGGACCGAGTCTAGGCGTGGGGAGGGCGGGGTGAACAGGATGATTGATAAGCGTGATGGTGCAGCAGAGCGACGACTTAGCAGGCGCCACAAAACAACTGTGGGAGCGAGCTTGCTCGCGATGGCGGTGAATCAGTCACATCTATGTTGGATGTGCTGCCGTCATCGCGAGCAAGCTCGCTCCCACAGGGGATATTGCATGCCAGGCGTCCATTGCGGGCGCCTGGTTTTGCAGCGTTTTAGCCGATCGTCATCAAGCTCGCATTACCACCTGCCGCAGCCGTGTTAACGCTCAGCGCCCGCTCGATCACCAGGCGCTCCAGCGCAATGCCGGTCTCGCCTTGCGACAAACCATGAACTCCAACGATCGCGCCAGCACGCTTGGCCACTTGCTGGCACACCGCACGCAGCTGATCGGAATGGCCATGATGCAGAACCGCATCAAACACCACTTCATCCTTGTTCCAATCGGCAACCAGCTTGATCCGCGCCTGAACATCCTTTGGCAAACGTGCGAACAATGCCTTGGTCAATTCAGCTTCCGGCCACACCGCCGAGCCGCCCACCGCCAATACCGCTGCGAGTTGGGTCAGCAGGTCGCCTTCGACTTCCGCCAGGCACAGCACGTGTTCACGTGGCAGGATGGCGTAGCTGTTGCGTTCGCCGGTCGGGCCGGCCAGAACACGAGTGATCCCGCTTTGCGATTGTGCCGCGAACTGCACGCACAAGGTGCTCAGGTCAGCGAACTTGTGTTTATCGGCCCAGGCCTTCAGGGCCGTCAGCGGTTTGCTCATGGCATCGCGCAGACGAACATCCGGCGCAGCGATAGCGTCACCGCGAGCGAAGGATTGTTCGATTGCATCGGTAGGACGCGTCGACAGCAGACGGTACAGGTACAGCGGACCACCGGCTTTCGGGCCAGTCCCCGACAAACCTTCGCCGCCGAACGGTTGCACGCCGACCACGGCACCCACGATGTTGCGGTTCACATAGACGTTACCGGCGTTGACGTTGTCGATCACCTTGGCGATGGTCTCGTCGATGCGGGTGTGCACACCCAGCGTCAGGCCGTAGCCGGAAGCATTGATCTGAGCGATCAGCTGGTCGATGTCCTTGCGCTTGTAGCGAACCACGTGCAGCACCGGGCCGAAAATCTCCCGTTGCAGCTCGTCGAAGCTTTCCAGTTCGATCAAGGTTGGCATCACGAAGTTGCCGCGTTTGACTTCTTCGGTATTGGCGATGGCCACCTGGTACACGCTGCGACCTTTGTCGCGCATGCCCTGGATGTGCTTGTCGATGCCTGCCTTGGCTTCGGCGTCGATCACCGGGCCGATGTCCACGGACAAGCGCTCCGGGTTGCCGAGACGGCATTCAGCCATGGCGCCCTTGAGCATTTCGATGACGCGGTCAGCGGAATCTTCCTGCAGGCACAGGACCCGCAGCGCCGAACAGCGTTGACCGGCGCTGTCGAAGGCCGACGATACGACGTCGATCACCACCTGCTCGGTCAAGGCCGAAGAGTCGACGATCATCGCGTTCTGGCCGCCGGTTTCAGCGATTAGCGGAATTGGGCGACCCTGTGCATCCAGGCGACCGGCGACGTTGCGTTGCAGCAAGCGTGCGACTTCGGTAGAGCCTGTGAACATCACGCCTTTGACGCGATCGTCGCCAACCAGACGGGCACCGACGGTTTCGCCACGGCCGGGCAGCAGTTGCAGCACGCCTTCCGGAATCCCGGCTTCGAGCATCAAGCGCACGGCTTGAGCCGCCACCAGCGGCGTTTGTTCTGCAGGCTTGGCCAGCACCGGGTTACCGGCAGCCAATGCAGCAGCGACCTGGCCGCTGAAAATCGCCAGCGGGAAGTTCCACGGGCTGATGCAGACCACCGGACCCAATGGGCGGTGGGCGTCGTTGCTGAAATCATTGCGTGCCTGCACCGCGTAATAACGCAGGAAGTCCACGGCTTCGCGCACTTCGGCGATGGCGTTGGCGAAGGTCTTGCCGGCTTCACGCGCCAACAGGCCCATCAGCGGCTGGATCTCGCCTTCCATCAAATCGGCGGCACGTTCCAGGATCGCGGCGCGTTCGGCGGGCGGGGTGGCCTGCCAGATCGGCGCAGCATTCAGGGCGCACTGGATCGCATTGTCGACGTCGTCGACGGTGGCTTCCTGGACATGACCAACCACGTCGCGCAGATCGGACGGGTTCAAGACAGGCGCAGGCGTTTCAGTGCTGGAAGTGCAACCGAGCATCGGTGCGGCTTTCCAGTGGTTGTGAGCGGTGGCCAGCAGGGCGCAGGACAGCGAAGCCAGACGGTGTTCGTTGGCCATGTCGATGCCGCTGGAGTTGGCGCGCTCGGCACCATAAAGATCACGCGGCAGCGGGATACGCGGGTGCGGCAGGCCGAAGCCGCCTTCCAGCGTCGCCATCTGCTCGATGCTGGCCACTGGATCGGCCACCAGCTCCTGGATCGAAATAGATTGGTCGGCGATGCGGTTGACGAACGAGGTGTTCGCACCGTTTTCCAGCAAACGACGCACCAGGTACGCCAACAGCGTTTCGTGAGTACCGACCGGTGCGTACACGCGGCACGGACGATTCAACTTGCCTTCGGAAACTTTACCTACAACCTGTTCGTACAGCGGTTCGCCCATGCCGTGCAGGCATTGGAATTCGTACTGACCCGGGTAATAGTTCTGACCGGCAATGTGATAAATCGCCGACAGCGTGTGGGCGTTGTGCGTGGCGAACTGCGGGTAGATGACTTCCGGTACCGACAGCAGTTTGCGGGCGCAGGCGATGTAGGAAACGTCGGTGTACACCTTGCGGGTGTAGACCGGATAGCCTTCGAGGCCTTCGACCTGGGCGCGCTTGATTTCGCTGTCCCAGTACGCGCCTTTTACCAGGCGGATCATCAGTCGATGGCGGCTGCGGCGAGCCAGGTCGATCACGTAGTCGATCACATACGGGCAACGCTTCTGATAAGCCTGGATTACGAAACCGATGCCGTTCCAGCCGGTCAGTTGCGGCTCGAAGCACAGGCGCTCCAGCAGATCCAGCGACAGCTCGAGGCGGTCGGCTTCTTCGGCGTCGATGTTCAGGCCGATGTCGTATTGCTTGGCCAGCAGGGTCAGCGACAGCAGACGCGGGTACAACTCATCCATCACGCGCTCGTACTGGGCACGGCTGTAACGCGGGTGCAGGGCCGACAGCTTGATGGAAATGCCCGGGCCTTCATAAATCCCACGACCGTGGGACGCTTTGCCGATCGAGTGGATGGCTTGTTCGTACGAGGCCAGGTATTTCTGGGCGTCGTGCTCGGTGAGTGCGGCTTCACCCAGCATGTCGTAGGAATAGCGGAAGCCCTTGGCTTCGAACTTGCTGGCGTTGGCCAGGGCTTCGGCGATGGTTTCGCCGGTCACGAACTGCTCGCCCATCAGGCGCATGGCCATGTCGACGCCCTTGCGGATCATCGGCTCGCCGCTCTTGCCGATGATGCGGCTCAGGGACGATGTCAGGCCGGCTTCGTTGTGGGTGGCGACCAATTTGCCGGTCAGCAGCAAGCCCCAGGTGGCGGCGTTGACGAACAGCGAAGGGCTATTGCCCAGGTGCGGGTGCCAGTTGCCGGTGCTGATCTTGTCGCGAATCAGTGCGTCGCGGGTGCCTTTGTCCGGGATACGCAGCAGCGCTTCGGCCAGGCACATCAGCGCCACGCCTTCCTGGGACGACAGGGAAAACTCCTGCAACAAGCCCTGAACGATACCGGCACGGCCACCGGCGCTCTTCTGATTGCGCAGTTTCTCGGCAATCGAGGCGGCGAGTTTGTTGGTGGCTTCGGCCATCGCAGCCGGCAGGCGAGCCTGTTCGATCAGCATCGGCACCACTTCGGGTTCCGGGCGACGGTAGGCGGCGGTGATCGAAGCACGCAGCACCGATTGCGGCAGGATGCTTTCGGCAAATTCAAGGAAGCACTGGTGGGCGTGATCCAGCGGCACGTCGACGGCTTCGTCGGAATCCTTGGTCAAACCGTTCAGCTCGGTCAGGGTTGCACCACCCTCGAGTTTTTCCAGGTAATTGAAAATTGCCTGCTTGATCAGCCAGTGCGGCGTGCGATCAATCGAGGTCGCGGCGGCCTTGAGGCGCTCGCGGGTCGGGTCGTCTAGTTTGACCCCAAGGGTGGTGGTAGCCATATTTTTATCCTCATGTTTGCCACGACCGCGTGGCATCAGCTGGCGGCAAGATTAGCTGCGCAGCTGGCGAGGTGCAACCGGGTGCAACCCTTTTTTTGTCGGAATGTTACGCAGCTCGTCAGGAAATAAATTCCGCTACGTTCGTATCGTTCCTGCTGGGTGCTTTTACTTCTAGTAATGAGCTTTGACTGCCCTAAAAGGGCGCAAAAACAGGGTTATTGCAGATAAATCCGACTAGGTGCAACTTATTCTCGAGAAACTGGTTGCACCTTATTTGCTTTGTTGAATAGCATTCGCGCCCAAGGTGCAACCGGCCATAAAAGTCAGGTGTGCCGGCTGATGGCTTTCCTGGGGAAACATCAGTCATAAATGCGCGGATCCAGGATCGTCTGTCAAACGTCATCGTTTGCGCGCGGTTCACCAGCCGCCGCTACATAAAAACAAAGCCAGGGCATCACTTAATGAGCGTTAGCAATCCAACCCTGATCACGTTCGTGATCTATATCGCAGCAATGGTGCTGATCGGCTTCATGGCCTATCGCTCCACCAACAACCTTTCTGACTACATTCTGGGCGGTCGTAGCCTGGGCAGTGTCGTGACGGCATTGTCCGCCGGCGCCTCCGACATGAGCGGCTGGTTGTTGATGGGCCTGCCGGGCGCTATCTACATGTCCGGTCTTTCCGAAAGCTGGATCGCCATTGGCCTGATCGTCGGTGCTTACCTGAACTGGCTGTTCGTTGCGGGTCGTCTGCGTGTGCAGACCGAGCACAACGGCGACGCACTGACCCTGCCGGATTACTTCTCCAGCCGTTTCGAAGACAAAAGCGGCCTGCTGCGGATCATCTCCGCGGTCGTGATCCTGGTGTTCTTCACCATCTACTGCGCCTCCGGCATCGTGGCCGGTGCCCGTCTGTTCGAAAGCACCTTCGGCATGTCCTACGAGACGGCGCTGTGGGCCGGCGCTGCGGCGACGATTGCCTACACCTTTGTCGGTGGCTTCCTGGCTGTCAGCTGGACTGACACCGTACAAGCCACGCTGATGATCTTCGCCCTGTTGCTGACGCCGATCATCGTGCTGCTGGCCACCGGCGGCGTCGACACCACGTTCCTGGCGATCGAAGCGCAAGATGCCAGCAACTTCGACATGCTGAAAAACACCACCTTCATCGGCATTATCTCGCTGATGGGCTGGGGCCTGGGCTACTTCGGCCAGCCGCACATCCTCGCGCGCTTCATGGCGGCGGATTCGGTCAAGTCGATCGCCAACGCCCGTCGCATCTCCATGACCTGGATGATCCTGTGCCTGGGCGGCACCGTGGCGGTAGGCTTCTTTGGTATTGCTTACTTCTCGGCGAACCCTGACGCGGCCGGTCCTGTGACCGAAAACCACGAACGTGTGTTCATCGAACTGGCGAAAATCCTGTTCAACCCGTGGATCGCCGGTGTTCTGCTGTCGGCCATTCTGGCGGCGGTGATGAGTACCTTGAGCTGCCAGTTGCTGGTGTGCTCGAGCGCCCTGACCGAAGACTTCTACAAAACCTTCCTGCGTAAAACCGCTTCCCAGGTTGAACTGGTCTGGGTCGGTCGCGCCATGGTGCTGCTTGTTGCCCTGATCGCCATCGCAATGGCCGCCAACCCGGAAAACCGCGTACTGGGTCTGGTCAGCTACGCCTGGGCCGGTTTCGGTGCCGCGTTCGGCCCTGTCGTCCTGATCTCTGTGATCTGGAAAGACATGACCCGCAACGGCGCACTGGCCGGTATCCTGGTCGGCGCGATCACTGTGATCGTGTGGAAACACTTCGAGTTGCTGGGTCTGTACGAAATCATCCCAGGCTTCATCTTCGCCAGCCTGGCGATCTACATCGTCAGCAAACTGGGCGCGCCGACTGCCGGCATGCTGCATCGCTTTGCTGCGGCCGAGGCAGATTTCCGCCTGAACAAGTGATGGGAATGAGCTGAAGCTCAGACCTTTCGCCGAACATGAGAACGGCCCGCTTCCCTTTGGAGGCGGGCCGTTTTTTTGTTTTTTCAGTCTGCGAGCGATTTCCTTCGGCAGTTCCAACTGGGGGGATGTGCCCGCGGCCGCCGCGCAGAGTGCCCGCTCAGCCGCGAACCCCTGACGTCCAGCCCCGTACAAGGTAAACTTGCCGCCCTTCGCAGGAGCAGCCATGAATTATCGTCACGCCTTCCATGCCGGCAATCACGCCGACGTGTTCAAACACCTGACCTTGACCCGCCTCATCGCCCTGATGTCGCGCAAGGAGCAGCCGTTTGCCTATCTCGACACCCACGCCGGTATTGGCCTGTATGACCTGCAGGGCGATGAGGCGGGCCGTACCGGTGAATACCTGGAAGGCATTGCGCGTTTGTGGGATCAGCCGGATCTGCCGATCCTGACGGCTGATTACATGCAGGTCCTGCACGAGATGAACCCGGATGGCCAGTTGCGCTATTACCCGGGGTCGCCGGAGTTGGCGCGACGTCTGACCCGTCCGCAGGATCGGGTGTTGCTTAACGAGAAGCACCCGCAAGATGGTGTGTTGCTCAAGGACAACATGAAGGGCGATCGTCGGGTGAAGGTGCATCTGGGCGAAGGCTGGCATGTGCCGCGGGCAATGTTGCCGGTGCCGGAGAAGCGCGCGGTGATGTTGATTGATCCGCCGTTCGAGCAGCTCGATGAGATGCAGCGTTGCGCGGCGTCGTTGAAAGAGGCGATCGGCCGGATGCGCCAGACCGTGGCGGCAATCTGGTATCCGGTGAAGGACCAGCGCATGTTGCGGCGCTTTTATCAGGATCTGGCTGGCACGGGCGCGCCGAAGTTGTTACGGGTGGAGTTGTTGGTGCATCCGCTGGATACGCCGAACAGCCTCAATGGCTCGGGATTGGCGATTGCCAATCCGCCTTGGGGGCTGGAAGAGGAATTGCGTGAGTTGCTGCCGTGGTTGTCCAAGAAGCTTGGGCAGACCCAGGGTGGGTGGCAGATGGATTGGTTGATTGCTGAATAGGGTAAATCGACAAGCAAGATCAAAAGATCGCAGCCTCGTTTCACTCGACAGCTCCTACAAGGGAATGCTTAAACCCGTAGGAGCTGTCGAGTGAAACGAGGCTGCGATCTTTTGCTTTTTGGGGGTCAGATCGGGCAGGTCACACCGGTACCGCCAATCCCGCAATACCCTTCTGGATTCTTGGCCAGGTACTGCTGGTGATACGCCTCGGCGAAGTAGACCGTCGGGGCTTCGTCGATTTCGGTGGTGATGGTGCCTTTGCCGGCCTTGGTCAGTTCGGCCTGGAACACCTGCGCGCTGCGCTTGGCGGCTGCCAGTTGGTCTGGGTTGGTGGCGTAGATCACCGAGCGATACTGCGTGCCGATGTCGTTGCCCTGACGCATGCCCTGGGTCGGGTTGTGCAGTTCCCAGAACATCTTCAGCAGCTCGTCGTAGCTGACTTTTTCCGGCTCGTAGACCACGAGCACGACTTCGCTGTGCCCGGTCAGGCCCGAGCAGACTTCTTCATAGGTCGGGTTCGGCGTGAAACCACCGGCATACCCCACCACGGTGCTGACTACGCCTTCACGCTGCCAGAAGCGACGTTCCGCACCCCAAAAGCAACCCAGGCCGAAGATTGCAAAGTCGACATTGGTGGCGAACGGGCCCAGTAGCGGGGCGTCGTGGACGAAGTGTTTCTCCGGCACGGTCATTGGGCTTTCACGGCCAGGCAGAGCTTGTTCTTTGGTAGGAAGCACGTTTTTGTTTACCAGAATTTCCGAGCGCAGAACCATTATCAGTCCTCTCAGTCAGGTTGGAATGTTGATACGCAGACTGCCAGTGTGCCCAATGCCGTCCAGTTACGCACTACCCGTGTGCCCCTGGGGTGGCCACACGGATTGCGGTGTGCTGTCAGGCGATCGGACCACGCGGGTAGCGTTTGAGTTTTTCGATCAGCTCGCTGCCCGGAATCGGTCGGTCGAACAGGTAGCCCTGGCCGACGTCGCAACGGTGGCGGCGCAGGAAGGCCAGCTGCTCAGCCGTCTCGATGCCTTCAGCCACGACCTTGAGTTTCAGGTTGTGGGCCATGGCGATCACCGCGGAGGTGATTTCCATGTCGTCCTGGTTGTCGGGGATTTCGTGGATGAAGCTTCGATCGATCTTGATGATGTCGATCGGGAATTTTTTCAAGTAACTGAGCGACGAGTAACCGGTCCCGAAGTCGTCCATGGCCAAGGTCAGGCCCAGGCGCTTGAGTTGGTCGAGCTGCAAGTGGGTGTCTTCGGTGGCTTCCAGCAGCAGGCCCTCCGTCAACTCAAGCTCCAGCAGGTTCGCCGGCAATGCTTCTTCCTTGAGGATGCTGGCGATGGACGCCACCAGGTCCGGGTCGGAGAACTGTTTGGGTGACAGGTTGATCGCCACCTGAAGATTGCCCAGGCCAGAGGCCGTCAGGTCCTTGCTCATGCGGCAGGCCTGGCGGGCGATCCATTTGCCGATCGGGATTATCAGGCCGGTTTCTTCGGCGACGCTGATGAACTGGTCCGGGCGGATCATGCCTTTTTGCGGATGGTTCCAGCGCAGCAAGGCTTCCATCCCCAGCAGGCGACCGCTGCGCAGGCAGAGCTTGGGCTGATAAAACACGTCCAGTTCGTTCTGGGTCAGGGCGCGGCGCAGGTTGTTCTCGACGAACAGTTTGTAACTGGCTTCGGCGTTCAGCGTTTCGGTGAAGACCTGTACCTGATGTTTACCGTTGGCCTTGGCCTTGTGCAGCGCCAGCCCGGCGTTGCGCATCAGGGTCTGCGGGTCGCGCCCGTGCAGCGGCGCGCAGGCCAGGCCCACGGAACCGGTGACGCTGATCAATTGGTTGTCGACGAACATCGGCTTGTCGAGGGTCGCCAATATCTGGTTGGCGACTTGCTGGCCAACCGAGAGGTCGGTGTTGTCCAGCAGCACAGCGAATTCGTTACTGGCAAAGCGCGCCAGGCTGCCACTCGGGCTCAGGCTGTTGCGCAGTCGCCGGGCCAGGCTGATCAGCAACTTGTCACCGGTTTGGTGGCCAAGGCTGTCGTTGATCCGCTTGAAGTTGTCGATGTCCACCAGCAACAGGCTGATCGGCGTATCGCTGTCCCGGGCGAAGCGTTCATCGAGGTTGCGAATGAACGCCGGGCGGTTGCCGAGGTTGGTCAGGTTGTCGGTGTAGGCCAGGCGCTCGATACGCTGGTGGGCAAGCTTGGTCTGGGTGATGTCTTCATAGATGCCGATGTAATGGGTCAACTCGCGGTTGTCACCGAAGACTTTGGAAATCGACAACTGACCCCAGTAGGGTTCGAGGTTTTTGCGCCGGCTTTTGAACTCGCCCTGCCAGCTGTTGCTCATGGTCAGCGCCGAGGGTGCGTCAAACAGCAGTTCGCTGAGGTTTTCCAGCGCCGGCAGTTCCGACAGCCGCTGGCCGTGGACTTCATCGGTGGTGTACTGGGTGATCGCCGTGAAGCTTGGGTTGACGTACTCCACCACGCCGTCGCGATTGACGAGCAGGAAGGCGTTGGCGCTTTGTTCCACCGCACGCTGGAACAGGTGCACAGCGCTGGCGGCGGTGCGGCGATTGTGATTATTGATGACCTGGGCGCGCTGATTGAGTTCCAGGACGAATTGCAGGCGCGAGTTCTGGGTTGCCAGGTCCAGCGTCGGCAGCTGTTGTTCGTCCTCGAATAATCCGTCCACGACCATCAGGTAGCCGCGCAGCAGGTGTCGATTGTGTTGTCGGTAGGCCTCGCCCAGCTCGAGCAGGCTCAGGGAGCCTTTGGCGGTGTGCAGGTTGTAGCGGATCAGGTAATGCGGGCTGTCGCTGAGTTGCTGCTGAATCGCGTCGTGCAGTTGATAGCGCGCCTCGGGCTCCATCAGGCTGGCGTAGGGTGAGTCGACCAGGGCACAAAGCTCCGTGGCCGGCTGACCAAACTGTCGTTCGCAATTGGGATCGAGAAACAGTAGCGCCCAGCTCGGTTCATTCAGCCGTTCGAAACGCAGCATGCCCAGCCGCGAGGGCACAGGCAACTGCGTCACGACCTCGGCCACCATACGGCTGGCGGCATCGGGTTGGCTTTTCATGAAGGGAGACTCGCTTCGAAGGTGCTGGTCGCGCCGGGCTCGCGCCCTCTTTTCTGTTGCGTGACGCAAGGTTGCATCATTGCGACACCGACTGACAAGAGAGATGAAAGCCAAGTGCTATAAGAATATGTCGGCAGGGACCAGGAATGCTGCAGTGGCGGTACAAAAGTAGTGTTCCGGCCCGAAAGGATCGCAGCCCTGCAGGCTGCGATCCGGGAGTTTTCAGCGCAATGGAATTTCAATCCTCTGCAACAGGTTGCCCGTTCTGCCGTGATAACTGATGCAAATCTTTGCAGTATCAATCACCAGATGGGCAAAGTTGTCCTGGCTGACCATCTCGCCGGCCAGTTCATGCCGATACTCGCCCGATTCAGTTTTGGCCAATGGCTGATCGAGAATGAAGCTGGAAACCTTGGCATAGGGCAGCATTTTGCTGTTGCTCAGCGGCGATGACACCAGGGTGTGAATCTCGAATTCCGGGTCCTCGCTGTGGGTCATTCGGCTGACCAGCGAGCCATGCACGTCGCCGGAGACGATAAAGACGTTCCTGAGGCGATGCTTGCGGATGGTCTCCAGCAGGCGCAGTCGCTGCTCGGGAAACCCTTTCCAGCCATCATCACCGTCTTTGATCAGGTCGGGGTACAACATTACGCTGGTGACCACGAATTTGACCCGGGCCGTGCTGTTGATCAGCCACTCGCACAGTGCCAGCTCCTGCTCTTGATCAATCATGCGTCGGTCATTGGCTGCGAGGTTGCGCCGGGTGCGGCAATCAATGACGAACCATTCGATATCTCCTTCGCAAAACTGATACCAATATCGGTCCGATGCCGGATTGATCTGGCCGTTATCGAGCAGTGGGTGAGTCGGGCTGTGGCTGGCTTGATATAACTCGTAAGCGAGCATTGCATTGTTATACATATAGTCGTCATTGCGCGTTCTTTTGGCCGGCCAGTTATCCTCTATTTCATGATCATCAAGAATCATGTAAGTGGGAATAGTGGACATCAGCTGGCTGATATTGGGTTGGGAAAAAGCAGTGCGGTATCTAAGGAGCATTTGATTGAGCTCGCGGTCGGGAGCAATCGCGTTCAGGTCATCCAGATAGACCTGGTCGCCGGTCATCAATATCGCGCTGACAGGAGGATCACTCTGCTCTGCAAGCGTTATGATCGAGGCGAAAATCCGGTCGCTGAGGTGCGGCAATATCGGTACCCCGCCAGTCAACTGCAGGTATCGGCACGAGCCGAAGATATAAGCGCGTGGTTGGGTAGCTTCATCGGAAGGCGTACGAAAGCGGTAAATGTCCTGGGGCCATTGCAGTGGCAGCTCCGTGACTGTCTCCAGGGTATGCGCCGGGCTTGCAAGGCTGAGCCAGCCCGCCTGGTATTCGTATTCAGTGTTGGCAACGAGATCATTGAGGGCAATGACCTGGGACATGTCGCGTACGGATTCGAGTTTGGTAAAAACGCTATCCAGCCAACGTTGGTCCCCCCGTGGTCGATATCGGATACCGGCAAATGCCTGGGTGTTCATCTGGAACTTGCCACGCACGAAAATACGCGCGTGGTTGATTGTCGTGTGGCCAATAATCGGGCCGACCGTTGGTTTGAACATGCATGAGTCCATTCAGTAGTGCGCTTATCAATCAAGTATTGATGTCAGCGCGCATAGTTAGAGTCGTATCATCAAGACTATTGATTGGACCCTAAAAAATACTGGGCAGAAATGGACTGGAGTTGTGGGCGATATCAGCCACAACTGTAGGAAGGCTCGGATAAAACATCAGGCAAAAAAAAGCCCCGCCAAATGGGCGGGGTTGAGGTACGAGCGTGGCGCTCGGAAAACGTGGGACGCAACGGGCCCTCCAGTGAAGGAGGGCCAGTCGGTGTTACAGCAGGATGGTGCGGATGTCCGCCAGCAGGTCGCTCAGACGCTTGGTGAAGCGTGCAGCAGCGGCACCGTTGATCACACGGTGATCGTAGGACAACGACAGGGGCAGCATCAGTTTCGGCTGGAAGGCTTTGCCGTCCCAGACTGGCTGGATGGTTGCCTTGGAGACACCGAGGATCGCCACTTCCGGCGCGTTGACGATCGGCGTGAAGCCGGTGCCGCCAATGTGGCCGAGGCTGGAAATGGTGAAGCAGGCGCCTTGCATGTCGTCAGCGGTGAGCTTCTTGTCGCGGGCTTTGGCGGCCAGCACGGCGGCTTCGGCTGCCAGTTGCAACAGGCTCTTCTGATCGACGTTCTTGATGACCGGTACCAGCAGGCCTTCAGGGGTGTCGACTGCGAAGCCGATGTTCACGTACTTCTTGCGGATGATCGCTTTGCCGCTTGGTGCCAGCGAACTGTTGAAGTCCGGCAGTTCCTTGAGCAGGTGCGCGCAGGATTTGAGCAGCAGCGGCAGGATGGTCAGCTTGACGCCAGCCTTTTCTGCAACGGCTTTCTGAGCGACACGGAACGCTTCCAGGTCGGTGATATCAGCCGAATCGAACTGAGTCACGTGCGGAATGTTCAGCCAGCTGCGATGCAGGCTCGACGCGCCGATTTGCATCAGGCGGGTCATCGGTACTTCTTCGATTTCACCGAAGCGGCTGAAGTCGACGACCGGAATCGGCGGGATACCCGCGCCGCCGGTTGCGCCAGCAGCAGCGGCTGGTGCTTCCTTGGCCTTCTGCATCATGGCTTTGACGTAAACCTGCACGTCTTCTTTCAGGATGCGACCGTGCGGACCACTGGCGCCGACGGCGTTCAGCTCGACGCCGAATTCACGGGCCAGTTGGCGTACAGCCGGGCCAGCATGAACCTTGGCGCCCGGCTTGGCCGGTGCCGCAGCAGGTGCGGCCGGTGCCGGAGCAGCAGGCGCAGCGGCGGCTGGAGCTGGAGCGCCAGGAGCAGCAGCGGCCGGAGCCGGGGCAGCAGCAGGCGCAACGCCTTTGACTTTCAGCTTCAGAATCAGGTCGCCAGTACCGACTTCGTCATCCAGCTTGATGGAAACGCTTTCCACCACACCAGCGGCAGGCGATGGAATTTCCATGCTCGCCTTGTCGGATTCCAGGGTGATCAGCGACTGGTCGGCTTCAACGGTGTCGCCGGCCTTGACCAGGACTTCGATGATCTTGGCCTTGCCTGCCGAACCGATGTCCGGGACGTGAATGTCTTGGACAGTGTCCGCAACCGGTGCAGCCGGGGCTGCAGCGGCTGGCGCTGGAGCAGCGGCAGCAGGTGCCGCCGCCTGAGCTGGCGCGGCCGCAGCCGGTGCCGCGGCACCTGCCACTTTCAGGGCCAGAATCAGGTCGCCAGTGCCGACTTCGTCGTTGAGCTTGACGCTGATGCTTTCGACCACGCCAGCGACGGGCGAAGGGATTTCCATGCTGGCCTTGTCGGACTCCAGGGTGATCAGCGACTGATCAGCCTCGACGGTGTCGCCGACCTTGACCTGGATCTCGATGATCTGGGCCTTGCCCGACGAACCGATGTCCGGGACGTGCACTTGCTGGGTGGTTGCAGCAGCAGGCGCGGCAGCTGGAGCTGGAGCCGCGGCGGCAGGAGCAGCTTCAGCCTTGGCAGCCGGCGCAGCGGCAGCCGCAGGGGCCGCAGCAGCGGCACCTTCGACTTCCAGCTCCAGCAGTTCGTCGCCTTCTTTCAGGCGATCGCCCAGTTTCACTTTCAGGCTTTTGACGATGCCGGCCTTGGGAGCAGGAACTTCCATGCTCGCCTTGTCCGACTCAAGTGTCAGGATGCTCTGCTCGGCTTCGATACGGTCGCCGACCTTCACAAACAGTTCAATTACTTCACCTTCACCGCTGCCGATGTCAGGTACGCGAATGAGTTCGCTCACAGAGTGTCTCCTCAGCAGTCCAGTGGGTTGCGTTTTTCCGGGTTGATCCCGAACTTGGCGATGGCTTCAGACACCACCTTGGGTTCGATATCACCACGGTCAGCCAAGGCTTCCAGGGCTGCCAACACCACGAAATGACGGTCGACTTCGAAGAAGTGACGCAGCTTCTTACGGCTGTCACTGCGGCCGAAACCGTCGGTGCCCAGGACTTTGAATTCCTTGGACGGGACCCACTGACGAATTTGTTCAGCGAACAGCTTCATGTAGTCGGTGGAGGCGATGACCGGACCTTTACGGCCGTTCAGGCACTCTTCGACATAGCTCAGTTTAGGCTTCTGGCCCGGGTGCAGACGGTTGCTGCGCTCGACGGCCAGGCCATCGCGACGCAGTTCGTTGAAGCTGGTAACGCTCCAGACGTCAGCGCCGACATTGAACTGTTCACGCAGGATCTTCGCCGCTTCACGCACTTCACGCAGGATGGTGCCGGAGCCCATCAGCTGAACGTGGTGCGCCGCTTCGCGGGTGTCTTCTTCGAGCAGGTACATGCCCTTGATGATGCCTTCTTCGACACCGGCCGGCATGGCTGGCTGCTGGTAAGACTCGTTCATCACGGTGATGTAGTAGAAGACGTCCTGCTGCTGTTCGGTCATCTTCTTCATGCCGTCCTGGATGATCACCGCCAGCTCGTAGCCGTAGGTTGGATCAAAGGTGCGGCAGTTCGGGATGGTGGCAGCCAGGATGTGGCTGTGACCGTCTTCGTGTTGCAGGCCTTCGCCGTTCAGCGTGGTCCGGCCGGCGGTGCCGCCGATCAGGAAGCCACGGGTGCGGCTGTCGCCAGCGGCCCAGGCGAGGTCGCCGATACGCTGGAAGCCGAACATCGAATAGAAGATGTAGAACGGCAGCATTGGCTGGTTGTGGCTGGAGTACGAAGTACCGGCAGCGATGAAGGAGCTCATGGCGCCCGCTTCGTTGATGCCTTCTTCGAGGATCTGGCCCTTCTTGTCTTCCTTGTAGAACATCACCTGGTCTTTATCGACTGGTTCATAGAGCTGGCCGACGGAGGAGTAGATGCCCAACTGACGGAACATGCCTTCCATACCAAAGGTACGGGCTTCGTCCGGGATGATCGGGACAATGCGCGAGCCGATTTCCTTGTCCTTGACCAGTTGCGCGAGGATCCGCACGAAAGCCATGGTGGTGGAGATTTCACGGTCGCCCGAGCCGTCCAGGATAGCCTTGAGGGTATCGAGTGCCGGGGTCGGAATGTTGAAGCTTTTTGCACGACGCTGTGGCACGAAACCGCCCAGTGCAGTGCGGCGCTCGCTCAGGTAGCGGGCTTCGGCGCTGTTCGGCTCCGGCTTGAAGAACGGCAGGTTTTCCAGCTCTTCGTCTTTGACCGGAATGTCGAAGCGATCACGGAACAACTTCAGGCTGTCGACATCGACTTTCTTGGTGTTGTGCGCCGTGTTTTTCGCTTCGCCGGCACCAGTGCCATAACCTTTGATGGTCTTGGCCAGGATGACGGTCGGTTGTTCTTTGTGGTTGACCGCTTCGTGGTACGCCGCGTAGACCTTGTACGGGTCGTGACCACCACGGTTGAGCTTCCAGATCTCGTCGTCGGACAGATCAGCAACCATCGCCTTGAGTTCTGGCGAGTTGAAGAAGTGTTCACGCACGAACGCGCCGTCTTTGGCTTTGTAGTTCTGGTACTCGCCGTCGATGACTTCGTCCATGCGGCGTTGCAGGATACCGTCGACGTCTTTGGCCAACAGTGGGTCCCAGAAACGGCCCCAGATGACTTTGGTCACGTTCCACTGAGCACCGCGGAACACGCCTTCGAGTTCCTGGATGATCTTGCCGTTGCCGCGAACCGGACCATCAAGGCGCTGCAGGTTGCAGTTGATGACGAAGATCAGGTTGTCGAGCTTCTCGCGGCCAGCCAGCGAGATCGCGCCCAGGGATTCCGGCTCGTCGCACTCGCCGTCGCCCAGGAAGCACCAGACTTTTTGCTTGCCTTCAGGGATAAAGCCACGGGCTTCCAGGTACTTCATGAAGCGTGCCTGGTAGATCGCCTGGATCGGGCCCAGACCCATGGATACAGTCGGGAACTGCCAGAAGTCAGGCATCAGCCAAGGGTGCGGGTAGGACGACAGGCCCTGACCGTCCACTTCCTGGCGGAAGTTGTTCATCTGGTCTTCGGTGATGCGGCCTTCCATGAACGCACGGGCGTAGACGCCTGGCGAGGTGTGACCCTGGAAGTAGATCAGGTCGCCGCCGTGTTCGTCGGTCGGGGCCTGGAAGAAATAGTTGAAGCCGATGTCGTACAGGGTTGCGCTGGAGGCGAAGCTGGAGATGTGACCGCCCAGGTCAGAATCTTTCAGGTTCGTGCGCATCACCATGGCCATCGCGTTCCAGCGTACCAGCGAGCGAATGCGGCGTTCCATGAACAGGTCGCCAGGCATGCGTGCTTCGTGGGTAACGGGGATGGTGTTGCGGTACGGCGTGGTGATGGCGTAAGGCAACTGCGAACCGCTGCGGGTCGCGAGTTCACCCATACGGGTCATCAGATAGTGAGCACGGTCTTCGCCTTCTTTGTCGAGAACCGATTCCAGGGCGTCCAGCCATTCCTGGGTTTCGACGGGATCGAGGTCTTGCATGGCTTGCTCCAGGGCGGAAAGGCTTCCAGAATCGGTTGCCTGAGTTTGCGACTGGCCTTGTGGGCAGACGATATAAATTCTTGGATTGCCGAGAGGTTGTTCCGGCGGCGTGTAGTTTTACTACAAATCATCGGGCATTTCAGCCTTTCGAATGTATAGACGAGTAGTAAAACTACAGATGAGCGGCTTGTGGCCTCCAGCTGCGTTGTGAGAATAATCGTTAAGGTTGGTCTTTTGCCAACCGTAAAAGGTGAAAGCTTGATGCTGTCTGCCAAAAAGAAAGAAATTTCAGCTATTTCTAACCTTTGTTCGACAGTCGATCAGGTAGTGTATTTTCGCGAATCACTACATGCAGCCCTCTACACGCCGATCAAGGATAGACCATGAGCCTCCCTTCGCTTGCCGAACTGCCCGCCGTCCTGCTGCCGTTGGTCACCCGCGCCGAGCAGTCGTTCCGTACAGCCGCCGCCGGGCTGGATGACGACCGGGGGCTGTCCGGCTGGACGCCTGAACGCTGGGCACAATTCGCCCGGGTCACCGCTGCCAGCGACTTCGTGATCGAACAGAGTGCGCGCGACCCTTCCATGTTGCTGGAGCTGGTGCAGTCCGGCGAACTGGACCGCCATTTTGCGCCCGGTGAATTGTGCGGGCAGATTGCGGCAGCCGTGAGCGCGGTGGAAACCGACGATGAGCTCGGTCGCGCCCTGCGCCGCCAGCGTAATCGCCACCAGGTGCGAATCATCTGGCGCGACCTGACCCGTCAGGCCGATCTGGTCCAGACCTGCCGCGACCTCTCGGACATGGCCGATGCCAGCATCGATCAGGCCTATCAGTGGTTGTACTCGCGGCATTGCCAGCAATTCGGCGTGCCGACCGGCCGGCGCAGTGGCGAACCACAACAGATGGTCATCCTCGGCATGGGCAAACTCGGCGCGGTGGAACTCAATCTGTCGTCGGACATCGACCTGATCTTTGCCTACCCCGAGGGTGGCGAAACCGTCGGCGTGAAGCGTTCGCTGGACAACCAGGAATTTTTCATTCGTCTCGGCCAGCGTCTGATCAAGGCACTGGACCCGATGACGGTCGATGGCTTCGTGTTCCGTGTCGACATGCGCCTGCGGCCATACGGCTCGGCGGGTGCATTGGTGCTGAGCTTCAACGCACTGGAACAGTATTACCAGGACCAAGGCCGCGATTGGGAGCGCTATGCCATGATCAAGGCGCGGGTGGTGGCTGGCGATCAAGTGGCCGGCGCGCAGTTGCTCGACCTGTTGCGGCCGTTCGTTTACCGGCGTTATCTGGACTTTTCGGCCATTGAAGCGCTGCGGACCATGAAGCAGCTGATCCAGCAGGAAGTCCGGCGCAAGGGCATGGCCGACAATATCAAGCTCGGCTCTGGCGGGATCCGTGAAGTCGAGTTTATCGCCCAGGCCTTTCAGTTGATTCACGGTGGTCGCGACCTGAGCCTGCAGCAACGTCCGCTATTGAAAGTACTGAGCACGCTGGAAGGTCAGGGTTACCTGCCGCCGGCGGTGATCAGCGAACTGCGCGAAGGCTACGAATTCCTGCGCTACACCGAACACGCCATCCAGGCGATTGCCGACCGCCAGACCCAGATGCTGCCGGACGGCGCGCAAGACCAAGCGCGCATTGCCTTTATGCTGGGCTTCGCCGATTGGGCGGCTTTCCATGAGCAGCTCATGTATTGGCGCGGCCGGGTGGCATGGCACTTCGGTCAGGTGATCGCCGACCCCGATGAAGAGGAGGGCACCGAGAGCGAAGTGGTGGTAGGCGGTGAATGGCTGCCGTTGTGGGAGGAAGCCCAGAACGAAGAAGCGGCCTGTCGCCAGTTGGAAGAGGGCGGTTTCACCGATGCGGCCAAGGCCCTGAAAGCCTTGGCCGGCCTGCGCGGTAGCCCGCAGCTGCGCGCCATGCAGCGTCTGGGGCGTGAGCGCCTTGATGCCTTCATCCCGCGCTTGCTGGCCCAAGCCGTGGAACACGCTAATCCCGATCTGGTATTGGAGCGGGTGCTGCCGCTGGTTGAAGCCGTGGCGCGCCGTTCTGCGTACCTGGTGTTGCTGACCGAGAACCCCGGCGCGCTGCGACGCTTGCTGACCCTGTGCGCCGCGAGCCCGTGGATCGCCGAACAAATCACGCGCTTCCCGCTGCTGCTCGATGAGTTACTCAACGAAGGCCGGCTGTTCAAGCCGCCCTTGGCGCCGGAACTGGCCGCCGAGTTGCGTGAGCGCCTGACACGGATTCCCGAGGACGACCTCGAACAGCAGATGGAGGCCTTGCGGCATTTCAAGCTGGCGCACCGCTTGCGGGTGGCGGCTTCGGAAATCGCCGGCAGCCTGCCGTTGATGAAAGTCAGCGATTACCTGACCTGGCTCGCCGAAGCGATTCTCGAACAGGTATTGGCCCTGGCCTGGCGCCAGACTGTAACCAAGTACGGCACGCCACTGCGCACCGACGGCACGGTGTGCGATCCCGGCTTCATCATTGTCGGTTACGGGAAAGTCGGTGGGCTGGAATTGGGGCATGGTTCGGACCTGGACCTGGTGTTCATCCACGACGGCGATCCGCAGGCGGAAACCGACGGGCCCAAGCCTATCGATGGCGCCCAGTTCTTCACTCGGCTCGGGCAGCGGATCATTCACTTGCTGACGACCCAGACCAACTCCGGTCAGCTATACGAAGTGGATATGCGCCTGCGCCCGTCCGGTGCTTCGGGGTTGCTGGTGAGCTCCCTGGGGGCGTTTGCCCGTTATCAGGAAAACGAAGCCTGGACCTGGGAGCACCAGGCATTGGTGCGGGCGCGGGTACTGGTGGGCAGTGAGGATGTCGGCCGAGCGTTTGAAAAAGTTCGGGCCGCGGTGTTGGGCAAATCACGAGACCTGGCGACCTTGCGGCAGGAGGTCAGCGAGATGCGCGCCAAGATGCGCGATAACCTCGGCAGCAAGAGCACCGCGGCAGGCACCGGGGCAAATGCCTTCGAGGCCACGGCACCATTCGATCTCAAGCAGGACGCCGGAGGTATCGTCGATATTGAATTTATGGTGCAATACGCGGCTCTGGCGTGGTCGCAAACGCACCCGTCATTGCTGCGCTGGACCGATAACATCCGCATTCTGGAGGGGTTGGAGGAGGAAGGGTTGATGCCCGCCGAAGACGCCAGCCTGTTGCGGGAGGCCTATAAAGCCTACCGCTCCGCCGCCCACCGGCAGGCCTTGCAGAAGGACCCCGGCGTGATACCCGGCGACCAGTTCGCGGACGAACGACGGCAGGTACTGCGGATCTGGCGTGAGCTGGGGTTAAGCTGATTCTCGAACGGGGAGGCGTATGCCTCCCCGGTTCGTTTATGGAAACCACATGAAAATTCTGATCGTTGGGCCCAGTTGGGTCGGTGACATGGTGATGGCGCAGACACTTTTTCAGTGTCTCAAGCAACGCCACCCGCAATGCGAAATCGACGTGCTGGCCCCCGAGTGGAGCCGGCCGATTCTCGAGCGCATGCCCGAAGTGCGCCAGGCCTTGAGCTTTCCGCTCGGCCACGGAGTCCTGGAACTGGCGACCCGTCGGCGCATCGGCAAATCCCTGGCCGGCCAGTATGACCAGGCGATCCTGTTGCCCAATTCCCTGAAGTCGGCGCTGGTGCCTTTTTTTGCCGGCATCCCGAAACGCACCGGCTGGCGTGGCGAGTTCCGTTATGGCCTGCTCAATGACGTACGCACGCTGGACAAAGAACGTTACCCATTGATGATCGAGCGCTTCATGGCCCTGGCTTACGAGCCCGGCCTTGATCTGCCCAAGCCCTATCCGCGGCCGAGCCTGCAAATCGATCCGGTCACCCGCGAAGCGGCACTGGCCAAGTTCGGTCTGGCCCTCGACCGTCCGGTGTTGGCGCTGTGCCCCGGTGCCGAGTTCGGCGAATCCAAGCGCTGGCCTTCCGAGCACTACGCCAAGGTGGCGGAAACGAAAATTCGTGAGGGTTGGCAAGTCTGGCTGTTCGGTTCGAAAAACGATCATGCCGTCGGTGAAGACATCCGGTCGCGGCTGATTCCCGGCTTGCGTGAAGAGTCGGTGAACCTCAGCGGCGGCACGTCCCTGGCCGAAGCCATCGACCTGATGTCCTGTGCCGACTCGGTAGTCTCCAACGACTCCGGCCTGATGCATGTCGCCGCCGCGCTGAATCGCCCGCTGGTGGCGGTCTACGGCTCGACCTCACCGGGCTTCACGCCGCCATTGGCCGAACACGTCGAGATCGTGCGCCTGGGCATCGAATGCAGTCCGTGCTTCGATCGCACCTGCCGTTTCGGCCATTACAACTGCCTGCGCCAGCTGATGCCGCAAGCGGTGAACGAAGCCTTGCAGCGGTTGCAGGGCACTGTGGTCGAGGTCAAATAATTTGCGGGTTCTGTTGATCAAGACGTCTTCGCTGGGCGACGTGATTCACGCGTTGCCAGCGCTGACCGACGCGGCGCGAGCGATTCCCGGCATCCAGTTCGACTGGGTGGTGGAAGAGGGTTTTGCCGAAATTCCGACCTGGCACCCGGCCGTGGGCAAGGTGATTCCAGTGGCGATTCGTCGCTGGCGCAAGAATATCTGGCAGACCATCAAGAGTGGCGAGTGGAAGCGCTTCAAGCAAAGCGTTCGCGCCACACACTATGACTTGGTGATCGATGCCCAAGGCCTGCTGAAAAGCGCGTTGCTGACCCGTTACGTCAAAGCTCCGGTGGCTGGGCTGGACAAGGATTCGGCACGCGAGCCCATCGCCGCACGCTTTTATTCCCGGCGTCTGGCCGTGGCCCGTGGACAACACGCGGTGGAGCGGGTGCGTCAGCTGTTCGCTCTGGCTTTGGGTTATGACCTGCCCAAAGGGTTGGGCGACTACGGTCTGAATGTCGAACGACTGGTGGAATTGCCGCGCAAAAATCCTTACGTGCTGTTCCTGCATGGCACCACCTGGGACACCAAACACTGGCCTGAAGCCTACTGGCGGGAGCTGGCCGAGCGTGTCGGCTACCTCGGCGTGGCAGTGAAACTGCCTTGGGGCAATGCGCTGGAGAAGGCCCGGGCCGAGCGCATCGCCAAAGACATGAAACACGTCGAAGTGCTGCCTAGACTGAACCTGGCGGGTATCGGCAAGGTGCTGGCCGGCGCACAAGCCTGCGTAGCGGTGGACACCGGTCTCGGGCACCTCGCCGCAGCGCTGGATGTACCGACGCTTTCGTTGTTCGGTCCGACCAACCCGGGGCTGACCGGCGCCTATGGCAAGTCGCAGATTCACCTGGCCAGCGATTTCCCTTGCGCGCCGTGCCTGCAAAAGAAATGCACCTATCAACCGACGGCCGAAGATCTCCGTCGGTTCGACCTGAAACGCGAGTGGCCCCTGTGCTTCACGCGTCTGAACCCCGAGCGTGTCGCGAGCCGATTGAGCACGTTGTTACTGGCTGAGGAGTTGCGCTGATGCAATTGGCATTTGTCTTGTACAAGTACTTTCCCTTTGGTGGCTTGCAGCGTGATTTCATGCGCATCGCCCTGGAATGCCAGCAGCGAGGCCATCAGATTCGCGTCTATACGCTGATCTGGGAAGGCGACATTCCACCGGGCTTCGAAGTGCTGGTGGCGCCGGTCAAGGCGTTGTTCAACCATCGGCGCAATGAAAAGCTCAGTGAGTGGATGGAAGCGGATCTGGCCAAGCGCCCGGTAGACCGTTTGATCGGTTTCAACAAGATGCCGGGCCTGGACGTTTACTACGCCGCTGACGGTTGCTTCGAGGACAAGGCGCAGAATCTGCGCAACTCGCTGTACCGTCGTTGGGGTCGCTACCGGCACTTCGCCGAGTACGAGCGCGCTGTCTTCGCCAAGGAAGCCAAGACCGAAGTACTGATGATTTCCGAAGTCCAGCAGCCGCTGTTCATCAAGCATTACGACACGCCGCTGGAACGTTTCCATCTGCTGCCGCCAGGTATCTCTCAGGATCGTCGCGCGCCAGCCAATGCCACCGAGATTCGGGCCGATTTCCGTCGCGAATTCAACCTCAAGGACGATGAACTTTTGCTGGTGCAGATCGGTTCCGGGTTCAAGACCAAGGGTGTGGATCGTAGTCTCAAGGCGTTGGCCGCCTTGCCCGCCAATCTGAAGAAACGCACCCGGCTATTTGTAATTGGCCAGGACGACCCCAAATTATTCCAGATGCAGAGCGCCACATTGGGGCTCGGCGACAACGTGACGTTCCTCAAGGGCCGCAGTGATATTCCGCGTTTCCTGCTCGGTGCCGACCTGCTGATCCACCCGGCCTATAACGAAAACACCGGGACCGTGTTGCTCGAAGCCCTGGTGGCCGGATTGCCAGTGCTGGTGAGTGCGGTGTGTGGTTATGCCCATTACATCGCCGAAGCTGACGCCGGTCTGGTGCTGGACGAACCTTTCGATCAGGCGCAGTTGACGCAATACCTGACCGGTATGTTGAACGACGATCAAGCGCGGGCGGCCTGGAGTCGCAACGGTCTGGCCTTCGCCGAGACGGCCGACCTCTATAGCATGCCGCAGCACGCGGCCGATGTGATTCTGGCGGAGCACGCGCAATGAAGTTGATGCTGGCTGAACCGTTCAAGAGCCTCTGGGCCGGACGCGACCCATTCGCCGAAGTCGAGAAGCTTGAGGGCGAAGTGTATCGCGAGCTTGAAGCGCGCCGGACCCTGCGTACCGTCGTTGCTGGCAAAGGGTTTTTCGTGAAGATCCACCGCGGCATCGGCTGGGGCGAGATCTTCAAGAACCTGCTCACCGCCAAGCTGCCGGTGCTCGGTGCCGGCCAGGAGTGGAAGGCCATTGCGCGCCTGCAAGAAGTCGGTGTGCCGACAATGACCGCCGTCGCTTACGGGGAGAAAGGCAGCAACCCGGCGGATCAGCACTCGTTCATCGTCACCGAAGAACTGGCACCCACCGTCAGCCTCGAAGATTTCAGTATCAATTGGGTCAAGCAGCCACCCTTGCCGAAACTCAAGCGTGCGCTCATTGCCGAAGTCGCGCGCATGACCGGCATGATGCATCGCGCCGGCGTCAATCACCGCGACTGTTACATCTGCCACTTCCTGCTGCACACCGACAGACCGGTGACGGCTGAAGACTTGAAACTCTCGTTGATCGACCTGCACCGTGCCCATACCCGCCCGACGATTACCCAGCGCTGGCGCAACAAGGACCTGGCGGCGCTGTATTTTTCGGCGCTGGACATCGGCCTGACCCGTCGCGACAAACTGCGTTTCCTCAAGGGTTATTTCCAGAAACCCCTGCGCCAGATCCTCGGCGAAGAGGCTGGGTTGCTCAGCTGGCTCGAAGGCAAGGCCAACAAGCTCTATGAGCGTAAACAGCGATACGGGGACGCGCTCTGATGCCGGGTTGGAAACTGGAGCCTGCTTACAGCGATCTGGCAGAAGATTTCGGCAGCCTCGAGGCGGTGTTTGCGCTTGAGGGTGAGCGTTTGACCCGCGACCCGTTGTCCGAGGTCATTCGCGTCAAACGCAATGGCGTCAACTATTACGTCAAGCGCTATGTCGGTGCGGGTAAAGGTCTGCGTCGTTACCTGGGCAAACCCCGGGTCAAAGCCGAGTGGCAGAACCTCAAGCGCTTCGCCAAATGGGGCATTCCCACGGCCGAGGTGGTGGCCTGGGGCCTGGAGCGGCGTGGAGCGGCCTATGATCGCGGAGCGATGATCACCCGTGAACTGCCCAATACCGAAGATTTGTCCGCCCTGGCGGAACGGCATGATCCGAAGCTGGCGGACCGCGCCTGGGTCGACACCGTCAGTCGACAGTTGGCCTCCTACACCCGGACCATGCACGATCATCGTTTCACCCATAACGATTTGAAGTGGCGCAACCTGTTGATTGACGATCAGGCCCGGCTGTTTCTGATCGACTGCCCCAATGGCGATTTCTGGCGCGGCTTCTGGCTCAAGTACCGCATTACCAAGGATCTGGCCTGCCTGGACAAGGTGGCCAAGTATCAACTGTCGGCCACCCAGCGCCTGCGCTTTTACCTGCAATACCGCCAACGGCCCCGGCTCGATGCGGCCGACAAGAAACGAATCCGGCACGTGCTGAGATTTTTCGAGGGGCGCGAATGACTGATTTTCTCGCCGCTGAAGACCGTGCGCTGCTCGAGCGTCACGGCCTCGGCACCTTCGACGCACTCTGGGCCAGGCAACTCGACGCTGTGGATGAGCCCAACACCGCGCGCGGTGGCTGGAGCAGTGTGTTTCGGCTGGACCTGGAAGGGCATGGCTACTACCTCAAGCGCCAGAGCAACTATCAGATGCGTACCTTGCATGCACCTTTTGGCGAGCCGAGTTTTGCCCGTGAATTTCGCAACATCAGTCGCTATGAGCGCTTCGGGATTCCCGCATTGAAGGCGGCGTTCTTCGGTGAGCGCAAAGTCGACGGCGAGGTTCGGGCGATTCTGTTGACCCGTGCCCTCGATGGATGGGATGACCTGGATTCGTTGTTGCAGCGCTGGTCGGATTTGAGCGCGACGCAGCACTCGATGATTCTGCTGGCCTGTGGGCAATTGGCCCGGCGCCTTCACGGCGCGCGTCAGGTTCACGGCTGTTTCTACCCCAAGCATATTTTTCTCCAGGCCACCGGCGACGGTTATCAGGCCCAGCTGATCGACCTGGAAAAGACCCGACCGCTGCTGTTCGGTTCGCGTGACCGGGCCAAAGACCTGGAGCCGTTGCTGCGCCGGGCGCCAGAGTGGAACGAAGCGCAATTACGCGAGTTGCTGGCTGCCTATCTGGATCAATCCCGGGACAGCTCGCTGATCGATAGCTGGCTTACCCGCCTGCACGCACGACGCAGTCACAAGGAGACCCGCTGATGCGTTTGTCCGAGCTGAAAAATGCTGGCCGCAGCCCTGGCCTGCCGTTGAATATTTCACTGGCCGATGCCGCCGGCCCTGCCGAGTTGCAGTTGCTGAGCCTGTTGCGGGTCTTGCCCGGGCAGCGTTATGTCGGCGCCGGAGTCTGGCGCGGTCGGCCGGTATTGGCCAAATTATTGGTCGGCAGCAAGGCGGCGCGGCATTTTCAGCGTGAACTGGATGGCGTGCGTTTGCTCGCCGCCCAGGGCCTGACCACGCCGCAGCTGTTGGCCGACGGCCTGAAAGAGGGCGAGGGCGGTTGGCTGCTGTTTGATTTTCTTGAAGGCGCCCAGAGCCTGGGGCAGGCCTGGAAGCAGGTCGAGCAGTTGCCCGTATTGGCGGATGAGCAATCGGCGGTCCTGGCCGATGCGCTGGGCGCGATTGGTCAGCTGCACCGCAAAGGCCTGTGGCAGGAAGACCTGCATCTGGACAATCTGCTGCGCCAGAGCGGCCGGCTGTATTTGATCGATGGCGCGGGCATCCGTGTCGAGACGGCCGGCAAACCGCTGTCGCGCCAGAAAGTGTTGGAAAACCTCGGTGTGTTTTTTGCCCAGTTGCCCAAGTCGCTGGAGCCCTTCACCGAAGAATTGCTGGTGTATTACCTGCTGAGCAACGGCGAGCATGCGTTGCCCATGGAGGCCTTGCAGCAGCAGATCGACAAGGTTCGACGCTGGCGCCTCAAAGATTTTCTGACCAAGGTCGGCCGCGAATGCACGCTGTTCAGTGTCCAGCGCGGGGCGTTCGGTTTGCGGGCGATTCGCCGCGAGGAAGAAGCGGCGATGCTGCCGGTGCTGGAGCAGGCCGACGCCTTGCTCGATCAGGGCCATCTGTACAAGACCGGCGGTGCTGCGAGCGTCGGCAAGGTCGAGGTGGGCGGTCGTACGCTGGTGATCAAGCGCTACAACATCAAAGGGTTTGCCCACTGGCTCAAACGCTTCTGGCGTCCGAGCCGTGCCTGGCATTCCTGGCGCGAAGGCAATCGGCTGGCGTTTCTTGGCATTGCCACGCCCAAACCTCTGGCATTACTGGAAAAGCGCTTTCTCTGGTTACGCAGTCGCGCTTATCTGATCACCGAGCACTTGTCGGGACCGGACATCATTGAGCGCTTTGCGCCGTACGTTGAGAGCGGCGATGCGCCGGAGGCTGAACTGGCGGCGCTGGATCATTTGTTTGCAGAGTTGATTCGTGAACGGATCAGCCATGGGGACTTCAAGGGGCACAACCTATTCTGGCAGCAGGATCGCTGGGCGCTGATTGACCTGGATGCGATGTGTCAGCATGGCTCGCTCAGCAGTTTTGCCCCGGCGTATGCGCGGGATCGGGCGCGGTTCATGCGTAACTGGCCGGAGAGTAGTGCGCTTTATCAAGTCATCGATCAGCGTCTTCCCAGGGACATCTCCAGCGCTGCCTGAATCGCCTTCGCGAGCAGGCTCGCTCCCACAGTGGATCTCGGTCGTACTCGAATATGTACGCGACACAGTTCCAGTGTGGGAGCGAGCTTGCTCGCGAAGAGGCCGGCACATCCAGCGAAAATGCCGCGAGTGTCACCAGAGGACAAGCTCTTATGAAACGTCCTACATGATCTCCAGACCCCGTGAACTATGCCCTGAATAGCCACGATGCTAGCTTGCCTGATGTTCTTGGAGGGCAGGTCGTGACTATAAAAAAGGTTGTTGTAATCGGTGCTTTCTCACTGATTTTATCCGGCTGCGGGACCGCCGTTACGGTACTGCAGGATGACGCCGAAACGGCAAAGGATCTGCGGCAGAGGCAGACCTACTGTCAATCCATCCCTCGTGCCTACAGCGGTCTGGCCTACGACTTCTGCATACTCAACTCGCCGCCCAGTCATACGGCAGGTGCAGCACAAGTGGGCTTTATTCCACTGATCTTTTTCGACCTCGTCGCCTCCGGGGTCGTGGACACGGTCATCCTGCCTTACACGATTTATCGCCAGAGTGAGGACGGGAGCCTCTGGATCAAATGAAGGCAGCGCAATGCGATGCGTTCTGCCGCGACTGACCTGTGTAAACAACCGCAGGGTCATTCCCGCCATGTTTACGCTATAATCCCGCCCTTTAGCTGTCTCTCGCCCCTTGCGAGGGGCACATCAATTTTCGAGGCGCCTTGCGCCTGCATGCAGACTAAAGAGGCTAGACCCCTGTGGCATTGACGATTCTTGGCCTGTCCGGCGCCCTTAGCCATGATCCTTCCGCAGCCTTGTACATCGACGGCAAGCTGGTCGCGGCGGCTGAAGAAGAGCGCTTTGTACGCGATAAACATGCAAAGAACCGCATGCCCTACGAATCGGCGAAATTCTGTCTCGAGCAGGCCGGCATCAAGCCGTCCGATGTTGACGTGGTAGCGATTCCGTTCGCACCGATCAGCCTGTTCGGCAAGGCCCGCTGGCAGTACGCCAAGCGTTACTGGTACGCCCCGGACCGCGCTCTTGACGCCATCCTGATGGGCAACCGTCGCTACAAGCGCTATCGCAACAAGATTGTCTGGTGCCTTGAGCAGCTGGGCTTCGATCCGAAGAAGATCAAGATCGAGCCGGTCGAACACCACCTGGCCCACGCCTCCAGCGCTTACCACTGCTCCGGTTTCAAAGAGAAAACCGCGATCCTCGGGATCGACGGCAAGGGTGAGTACGCCACGACCTTCTTCGGTTACGGCGAAAACGGCAAGATCCACAAGATCAAGGAATTCTTCGATCCGGACTCCCTCGGCGGCCTGTATGGCGCGATCACCGAGTTCCTCGGTTTCGAGATGCTCGACGGCGAGTTCAAGGTCATGGGCATGGCGCCGTACGGCGATGCCAGCAAATACGATTTCTCGCGGCTGGCCTCGTTCGAGAACGGCGAGCTGGTGATCAACACCGAGTACGCCAACGTCATCGGCCTGCGTCGTTATAAAGAGAAGGGCAAGGGCTTCTATTTCTCGCCGAAGCTGATCGAGTGGCTGGGTCCCAAGCGCGAAGGCGACATCGCCGACGAGCCGTACATCCACTACGCTGCGAGCATGCAGGCGCTGTTCGAGAAGCTGGCGTTGCAGATGATCGACCATTACCTGGGCGATGTGCTCAAGGAAACCGGCAAGCTGGCCTACGCCGGCGGCTGTGCGTTGAACGTCAAGCTCAACCAGAAAATCATCGCTCGCGATGACGTCAAGGAACTGTTCGTCCAGCCTGCGTCCGGCGATGCCGGCACCGCGGTTGGCGCGGCGGCTTACGTGTCCCACGCCCGTGGGGTACCGGTCGAGAAGATGGAACACGTCTACCTCGGTCCGTCCTACAGCAACGAAGACGTGATCGCCGCCTGCGCCCGTCACCCGAGCAAGCCTGAATGGCGCAAGCTCGAAAACATGCCGGAAAACATCGCCAAAATCATGGTCGATGGCAACCCGGTAGCGTGGTTCCAGGGTCGCATGGAGTTCGGTCCGCGTGCCCTGGGCGGTCGCTCGATCATCGGCTGCCCGAGCGCTGTCGGCGTGGCTGACCGGATCAACCACCAGATCAAGTTCCGCGAGCGCTGGAGGCCTTTCTGCCCGTCGATGCTCGACACCGTCGCGCCACAGATGATCAAGATCGATCACCCGGCGCCCTTCATGACCTTCACCTTTGAAGTGGCGGAAGAGTGGAAGACCCGCGTGCCCGAAGTCGTCCACGAAGACGGCACCTCCCGGGCCCAGGTGCTCAAGCGCGAATACAACCCGCGCTACTACGACATGATGAAGGCGCTGGAAGTGCTGACCGGTAACGGCGTCTCGCTGAACACCTCGCTCAACCGTCGTGGTGAACCGATGATCTGCTCGCCGACCGATGCCCTGAACATGTTCTACGGTTCCGATCTACAGTACTTGATCATGGAAGACATCCTGGTGGTCAAAGAGGGCGCGAACGCATATGACACGCTCGGCTGAACGCCATGTGCTGCAGTTCTGTCACGGCTATGACGGGCCGTTCCTGGACTGCGCCCGGCAGTACGCCAGCCTGTTCGCGGGGACCGGTTATCGAGTGACCACGGTGTTTCTGACCGGGGTTGCCGATGCCGAAGTCGCCGCGGGCTGCGCTTCTGATGAAGTGTTGTTCATGGAATACAGCTCCAAGGCCATTCGTGGCCTGAAGCTGGGCGCCATCGGCGATTTGCGCAAGATCGCCGCCTCGCGCAATTTCAGTTTCTGTATTGCTCACCGTTTCAAGCCAATTTATATCGCCTTGCTGGGTACTTCGCTGCCGGTGATTGGCGTGCATCACGCCTTTGACGATTACAAGCGTGGCACCCGTAAACTCTTCGCGAATATTTTCCGCAAGCGACTGAGCCTGCTCGGAGTTTCCGATGCGGTGCGTGACGACATGCGCAGTTGCCTGCCGAAATGGCCGGCTGCGCGCATTCAAACGCTCTACAACCGAATCGATGTACCGGCCTTGCAAGAGAGCCAGGTGTCGGTTCGCGAAGCTCGGGAAGTCCTCGGTCTGTCGATGGATGCCTGGATCGTCGGCAACGTCGGGCGACTGCACCCGGACAAGGATCAGGACACGCTGTTGCAAGGTTTTGCCACCGCGTTGCCGGGTTTGCCGGTCAACAGCCAGCTGGTGATTCTCGGCGCCGGTCGACTGGAGCAGGACCTCAAGGCCCTGGCGCGTGAGCTGGGCATCGGCGACCGCGTGCTGTTCCTCGGCCAGGTGCCCGAGGCTCGGCGTTATTTCCGTGCCTTCGATGTATTTGCCCTGAGCTCCGATCACGAACCGTTCGGCATGGTGTTGCTGGAGGCCATGGCCGCCGGTGTGCCGTTGCTCGCCACAGCGTGTGGCGGCGCGAAGGAAGTGGTCGAAGGCGTAGGCATTCTGTTCCCGCTGGGCGATGCCGGGCGTTTGGCTCAAGGGCTGCAACATCTGGCCGCCATGGACGAACAGCAACGTCATCAGTGTGCCGAGCTGATGCTCGACCGCTTGCAAGAACGCTTCTCCGACCGCGCGGTGCGTGACGCCTTCTGGCGTTTGCCGCCGGTCACCGAACTGGCACCGAGGGGCTGATGCTCAACCGATTTCAAGGCTGGCGCGAACGTGGCTGGACGGCAGTCGACGCCTCGACCTACGCCGAGGCCTGGCAACGTTATGGCGGCAGCGTCGCCACTCATCCCATGGTGGTCGAACGGCTGGCGCAGTTGGCGGACATCCCGGTGCGTTACCTGGCCTGGGAGCAGCATGGCGAAGTCAAAGCCGCGATCCCGACCTGGGGTCGCGACCTGGCCTTATCCAAGGATGTGCTCAAGCGCCAAGGTAAAAAGGGCTTGTTCGACCTCGGCAATGCCGAATTCATTCTGCCGGCCGCTGCCGATGCCCAGGCCCCGCTGCGCCATCGCGGGCGCTATCTGTCGGCGTTGAATGAAGGCCGCTTTACCGGCATCAGGTTGCAGGCCGAACAACTGGCCATGGCCCGCACTCCCGAAGAACTGTCGAAGAAGTTCCGCTACAACCAGCGCCGCGAATTGCGTCTGCTGGAAGAGGCGGGCGGAGTGGTACGGCCGGTTTGCGAGTTTTCCAGCAGCGAGCTGGCGGCCATCTATTGCGACCTGTTCCAGCGCCGTTGGGGGTTCCCGGCGACGGGCGCCGAACGCATGGCCGAGGTCATCGAATTGCTGCGTGACTTGTTGATCGGCTCGGTGATTTTCCTCAACGATGCGCCGATAGCGATTCAACTGGTCTACCGTGTGGAGACACCGAACTGGATCAGCGTCGAATACATCAATGGCGGCGTCGATCCCGAAACCCGTGAATTCAGCCCTGGCAGCGTCTTGAGTTTTCTCAACACGCAAAGCGCCTGGGAGCATGCCCGGGCGCTGGACAAACCCCTGCGCTTTTCTTTCGGTCGCGCCGACCGTGAATACAAGGACCGCTGGTGCAATCCTGTGCCGGTGTTCACCGTATGAGCCAGCCCATGAATCGCAAACAGCAACTGCTCAAGCGCCATCGGCGCAACAAACGCATCGGCCTGTTGATTGCGCTGGTGCTGTTGATTGCCTGCGGCGTGCTGGTGGTCTGGTGGCTGCCGGTGGTGCTCGCGGTTCTGGGCTGGATTGCCCACGAGGCATGGTTTGCCGACCATCTGTTTTATTCGCCCACAGACGATTATCAGTACAGCTTCCCACCTTATACCCAGCAGCCCAAGGTGCACCTGGACGGGGACCGGTTGCGGCTGGACGAGGGCGTGATGCTGGTCGAAAACGCCACCCTGATATTGGCGCTGCGGATAAAAAGCACCTGGCTGGGACGCTTTATCGATCCCGTTGTCGAGCTGGCGGGTGGTGCTGATCCGGACCGCCAGGCCTTCGAGCGTGGCGTCGATGGTTTGCGTTACCTCAATCTTACGGGGCAGGCCTCTGTTCTCTCGCAAGGTGAGTTGCGTCTGCGCGGACGTTTCTGCCGATTGCTCGGCGAGCCAGTGCTCTCGGCGTTCGAACATCCGGATTACAGCCGTCAGCGGGTGATGGTGATCGCGCCACACGCCGACGACGCCGAGCTGGCCGCATTCGGCTTGTACAGCGGCGCCGAACAAAGCTGGATCGTGACCATCACCGCCGGTGAAATCGAGGCCGGGCACTACCGGCAGATGGGGCTGGATGGCGTCGAAGCGTCTCGGCTGAAGGGCTCGCTGCGCGCCTGGGACAGTGTCAGCGTGCCGTTGTGGGGCGGCGTGCCTCAGCAACGCTGTATTCAACTGGGCTACTTCTGCCTGCAGTTGCCTGCCATGCAGAGCGCACCGACCGAGACCGTAGCGTCCCGTGAGGCACAGTTGGGCGATACCCGATATTTCCGCCGATTCAATCCATTTGCCTTGGGCAGTGACGTTGATGGCCTGCCGTCCTGGAATAATCTACTGGCCGATTTGCGTGAGTTGATCGAACGCATCGAGCCTCAGATCATTGTCTTGCCGCACCCGCGCTTCGATCCCCATCCGGACCACCTGTGTTCCCAGCAGGCGGTGATGCAGGCATTGAGCGGTACGGCATGGCAGCCCGAAACCTTGTTGCACTACGCCAATCATCTGCACGACAACGATCGCTGGCCAATGGGCGACGCGGGCACGGGTGTGGCGCTGCCGCCACAGATCGGAGCACATGAATCGTTGCGTCCCTGGACGCTGTGTCTGTCGACCGACAGCCAGTGGCGCAAGGCGATGTCGCTGGGCATGATGCACGACCTTCAGCCCCGGCCTCCCTTCAAGCGCCTGCTGCGTCGAGCAATACAGCGTTGCCTGGCGGCTCGACGCTGGCCGGTGTTCGGCGAAAACGATTTCTTGCGTAAAACGGTACGACGCCACGAGTTGTTCTGGGTCCAAGAGTTGTCTGGAAAGAGAGAGTCCAATTGAAAGTCCTGTTTCTGGTGCAGAAAGAGCAGCGGGCGATTCTCGATCGACTGTATGACGGCATCGCCGAGCATTGCGAGTGCGACAAGCGCGAATTGACCAGTGAAGAGCAGGACGACTTGCGTGGGTATTTTCGCAAGCATGTCGATGTGACCCGCTATGACCGTATCGTGTTTTTTCTGCGCTTCAAAAAAGAAATCAGGCAGGTAAGGTTCATCCAGACTGTGCCCAACCTGGTCATTCTTGAGCACGATGCCTACCAGAATTACATTCCGTGCAAATACACCGGCAAGTTCAGCGCCCATTACCGCAAGTTGCCCTGGGCGCGGGTGATCAGCTCGGGTTTCATGGTGAGCGAGCGCTTGCGCGCAGAGGGCTTCGATGCGGTATTCGTGCCGAAGGGATACGACCAGACGTTGCTGCAGGACCAGGGTCGTGAACGGGATATCGAGCTGGCGTTTGTCGGCAGCACCAACAGCGTCGCCTACAGTGGCCGCAAGGCGCTGCTCGATGAGTTGGGACGAGTCGAATCGATGGTCGTCACTCGCACCAAGTCCGGTGAAGAGTACTGTGACACACTCAACCGCATTCGCTTCTTCGTCAGCGCCGATGTCGGTATGGGCGAGTTCATGATCAAGAACTTCGAGGCCATGGCGTGTGGCTGTGTGTTGCTGGCCTACGATCAGGGCGCGGCGGAAAGCAGCGCGCTGGGTCTGCAGGACATGCATAATGTGGTGCTCTATCAAGATGTCCCGCAGCTCCAGCAGAAGCTGGCCGTATTGCGGGCGGACCCGGAGCGTGCGCAGCGCATCGCCGCCAATGGTCGCGAACTGGCGGTCAGCCAGTTCAGTTTTGCGCGGATTGGCCAGCGTATCGTCGAAGCGCTCGAACCTGCACTGCGCCCTGGCGCACCGCTGGGGCTGCTGGAAAAAGTGCGTCTGAAACTGGGCGTTTGACAAGGGTTGGTCAGCCGTTGATAGGGCTGGCACTTTGACTTTTAATCGGGAATCAGGTGCACTTTTCTAAAGAAAGTAACATCACATTAGTGGTCACCAGCTGTGGCCGCCTGGACCTGCTCAAAATGACTCTCGAGAGTTTTGACCGGTTCAATACAGCCGCCATCCGCGAAGTCTTCATCACTGAAGATGCGGGCGATGATCAGGTGCACTCGGTCATTCCCGCCCATTGGAAAGATCACTGCACGGTGTTCGTCAATCGCCCGAAGCTCGGCCAGTTGGCGTCGATCGACCTGGCGTACGAACACGTCACTACGCCCTACATCTTTCATTGCGAGGATGACTGGGAGTTCTATCGCCCGGGGTTAGTGGAAGACTCCATGGCCATTCTCGAGTTGCGCCCGGAAATTCTCCAGGTGTGGTTGCGCAACTATATCTACGATCTGTGTGTTCACAGCCCCTACATTCACTTGGGCGCACGTGAAATTATCGGTGGGGTGCCGTGTTACCCGCTAATCTCCGATAAACCCGAGTGGCAGAGTTTTTCGCTGAATCCCGGGCTGCGTCGCATGAAGGAATATCGGCTCTGCGCCCCATTTGCCGAACACGGTGGGGAGAAGGCGTTGTCACAGCGTTACGCACAGCTCGATTTGACCGCCGTGACGCTGGAAGGGGATGCCGTTCGGCATACCGGATTTGGCCTCCATGTACAGACGTCGGTTGAACGTCGGCGCAAGGTGCGCCGCAGTCGACGTGACCACGTGAAGTCCGGATTGTTTATATTGCTGGGAGTCTGCATTGGCTGGTTCATCAACTAAGTGCACCGCTTGTCACCCGGGACCCTTGCATTGGCTTGTTGCTCTATGAATATCCTTAACGTCATGTGGTCCGGTGGCGCTCCATACGCATCGATTCACAAGGTTCATCAGCAAATTCTCTCGCAGGCTGACCCCACTGCATCAGTGAAGACCTGGTTGCTGCAAGGCAGCGTGTCCGAGTGTGGGCTGAGCGTTGGCGACGCTCGGGAATGGAAACTGTCCTCTGCCCGCTTGAAAGGGCGGCATTTCTGGCGGCTGACGAAGCCCTGGATGCAGGCCGGCTTTCAGAAGGCGCTCATGCAGAGTGAGGCGCACCTGCTACTGCTCGATGGTTTGGGCGTCGCGCGCACGCTGTTGCCGCTTCTCAAAACACTGCCACGTCTGCGCGCGGTGGTGATTTTTCATGGTTCTACGCGTCTGCGTGCTGCGGATCGAGAACTCTTTGAGCAGCTCAATGCGTCTTCCCGGCTGACCTTGGTTGCAGTGTCCAATACCTTGGCTACCCAGTTGAGCGGCGACCTCCAATTGCCCGTGATGACCCTGCGCAGTGCGTTCGACCCCGCCTCATTCCGTTCGGCAGTGCTCTCGCGAGAGCAGGCCCGTGCCCGGTTGGGATTGCCCCTGGATAATACGCCGGTGCTTGGTGCGGTCGGACGATTCGAGGACAAGAAGGGTTTTGCGTGTCTGTTCGAGGCCTTTACTTCGGCCTTGCAGCAACGACCCGATCTGCGCCTGGTGATCATCGGCGAAGGATCGACCCGGGCAGCGCTGCAAGCGCGCATCGACCACTTGGGATTGAATGCCCGTGTCTCGTTGCCAGGTCATCTCAACGAGGCTGCGCAGCTTTACAGCGCCTTCGACTGGGTCGCAATCCCTTCACTCAGCGAGGGGCTGGGGTTGATCATGCAAGAGGCCGTGATGGCGGGCGTGCCGGTCATGTCCAGCGAATTGGCGGTGTTCCGCGAGCAGCTGGCTCATACGGGCTGGTACGCCGCCGTCGATGATGTCAGTGCCTGGCGCGATGCCATCGTGCGCGCGTTCAGCGTCTGTGGGAAAAACGTCGCAGCGGAGCAATACCTGGAACTGGCGCCGGACCAGGCCTGGTCGGACTTCGGTCAGGTCGCCCGCCGATTGCTCTCATGACGGCAGAACGGCTTGCTCCAGCGCTTGCATTGGAAAGCTGCCGTTCAGGTTCTCTCGTGCAATATAGCGGGCGAAGTGTTGCAGGTTGCGCTTGATCAGATGCCTGGGCAGCGGTGCCCGCATAAAACGCATGTCCGCCACATCGATCAGGCCCATTCGATTGTCCGGTGTCACCACGATGTTTCCCAGGTGCAATGAGCGAAAGTAGATACCCGACGAATGAAGACTGCGTATCAGGACCGCCAGAGCAGGCAGGGTCTGCTGCCAGTTGAAGCCTTCCTTGTCGGCAATCTGGCGCAGGGTTTCTCCAGGCAGGGGCCGATAAAGCACAGCCGTCATGCCAGGGGCTTGCAGTCGGAAGAACTGCAGGACCTCAAAGGTGGGCACACCCAGTTTTTGCAGTTCGATGGCATTGTCGATGAAGCGTTTCGAATACGGACGAAACAGCGCGGAAGAAAAAATACGCTTGCGCCGGAACAGTTTGAGGATATTCCCGTCCTGCAACAGGTAGACTTTCGGGCCGAAGCTATCGGCCTCCAGTATTCTGGCGCCTTCAATCATTCGATTTAAAGCGTCTTGCGCAAGTCGGGAGCATTGCATCGTGGAAAGCCTTGTTGGAATAGCGGGGCACTGTGGCGGGCAATGATGCCGAAAAGTTTCAGTTTTAACCATGCCGGGTTAGGCGGGGCGAACCAATCAAGGAGCACATTGATGCAGGAAACACGCTGGGCGCAAGCATGGATGACGATCGGTCTGCTGTGGTTCCTGTTGGCCATCGCCGTTGCGCCTACCAATAAACTCTACCAGCAGGGCCTGGTCGTCATGCTCTGGCTGCCGGCCATGATGTTCGCCTGGTCAACACGGGCCAGGCTCGCAGAACTGCTTGATAAGCAGCGCTGGGTCTACCTGCCATTGCTCGGTCTGATGGTCTGGTCATTGATCAGTCTTACGTGGACCAACGTCGAGGACCCGGGTCGCGAAGCCAAGCGTTTGTTGTATATCAGTGTGTTTCTGCTGTTCTTCCCGGTCTTTGCCAATGCCCGACCCGAACGGGTCATACGCGTCATGCAATGGGGCGGCTTGGGGTTGGCGTTGACTGCGTTGGCGGCGATGGTCAAGTTTTACGTGATCAATGGCAACGTCTGGTATGCGCGCGTCGAGGGGTTGGGCGAGTTGGCTCATCCGATTCTGGGGGGGTACGTCATTGGGTTGGCGGCCGTGTGGCTTGTTCATTGGGTCCCACGCGATCGCTGGATGCAAGCAGTCTGGGCGTTCGCGCTGGGATTGCTTGGGGTGTTTGTAGTGCTTAGCCAGAGCCGTGGTGCTGCGTTGGCGTTGTTTCTGACGTTGCTCGCCATGCCCATCTGGTGCCGCGATCGTCGCAGCCGCATCATTGCCGTGTCGGCATTGACTGTAGCGATGCTGGCTTTCTGGTTTCTCGAACCCTTGGTATTGGCCCGCGGTGTTTCCTATCGTCCACAAATCCTGATGGCAAGCCTGCAAATGATCGCCGAACATCCTTGGCAGGGGTTGGGGCTGGGTGGCGCCTACAGGGTGTTCGCCGAGGGCGTTTACTTTGACCATGCCCATAACTTGTTCACCCATGTCGCTATCGAGCTGGGCCTGCCGGGCCTGTTATTGTGGTGCGCGGCATGGATTGCAATCCTGTATGAGGCCTGGAAGGCCCGGGAAACACTCTATGGCCAAGGTGTCATCGGCATCTGGCTATTTTCATCCCTGGCCATGCAATTCGACGCAGCCAGCCTGACCGGAACGCCAAGGGCGGAGTGGTTCATCAGTTGGCTGCCCGTAGGTCTGGCCGGTGTTTTGGTATGGGCGCGGGCCGATTCCGACGCTTGTGATAAAATTCCGCGTTCTTCCTAACCAGTGAGCTCTACGATGAGTGACGCACCGCCCAAAGCGGGACAGGATTCCAGCTTGAAAATCTATTTTCGGCTGTTGGGGTATGTAAAACCCTATACGGGCCTTTTCCTGCTGAGTATCGTGGGCTTCGTGATCTTTGCCTCCACTCAGCCCATGCTGGCGGGGATTCTCAAATATTTCGTCGATGGCCTGAGCAATCCTGAAGCGGTGCTCTTCCCCAACGTCCCCTACCTGAAAGACTTGCAATTGCTGATGGCCGTGCCGTTGCTGATCATCCTGATCGCCGCGTGGCAAGGCCTGGGGTCATTTCTGGGCAACTACTTCCTGGCGAAGGTTTCCCTCGGCCTGGTCCACGACCTGCGTGTCGAGTTGTTCAACAAGCTGCTGGTACTGCCCAACCGTTATTTTGATACCCACAACTCCGGGCATCTGATCTCGCGCATCACCTTCAACGTGACCATGGTGACCGGCGCAGCCACGGACGCCATCAAGGTGGTCATCCGTGAAGGCCTGACCGTGGTGTTCCTGTTTGCCTATCTGGTGTGGATGAACTGGAAACTGACGATCGTGATGCTGGCGATCCTGCCGGTCATCGCGTTCATGGTCGGCAATACCAGCAAGAAATTTCGCAAGCAGAGCAAGAAGATCCAGGTGGCAATGGGCGACGTGACTCACGTGGCCTCCGAGACCATCCAGGGGTATCGCGTGGTGCGCAGCTTCGGCGGCGAAAATTATGAAAAGCGTCGCTTTGCCGAGGCCAGCCAGGGTAACACCGACAAACAATTGCGCATGACCAAGACTGGTGCGGTGTACACACCCATGCTGCAGTTGGTGATCTATACCGCCATGGCGGTGTTGATGTTCCTGGTACTGTTTCTGCGCGGCGACGCCTCCGCCGGTGATCTGGTGGCCTACATCACCGCGGCGGGCCTGTTGCCCAAGCCGATTCGACAGCTGTCGGAAGTCAGTTCGACCATCCAGAAAGGCGTCGCCGGTGCCGAAAGCATTTTCGAACAGCTGGACGTCGAACCTGAGGTCGACAACGGCACCGTCGAACGTGATCGCGTGAGCGGCCACCTGGAGGTGCGCAACCTGAGTTTCACTTACCCGGGGACCGAGCGTGAAGTGCTGAAAAACATCAACTTCACCGCGGCACCGGGGCAAATGATCGCCCTGGTCGGTCGGTCGGGGAGCGGCAAGTCGACCCTGGCCAGCCTGATTCCGCGTTTCTATCATCACGACATCGGCGAAATCATGCTCGATGACGTGGAGATCGAAGACTATCGCCTGCGCAACCTGCGTCGGCATGTGGCGCAAGTCACGCAGCATGTGACCCTGTTCAACGACACCATTGCCAACAACATCGCCTACGGTGACCTGGCCGATGCGCCGCGTGCCGATATCGAGAAGGCCGCCACGGATGCCTACGCGATGGACTTCATCTCGGAAATGCCGCAGGGACTGGACACTCAGGTCGGGGAAAACGGCGTGTTGCTGTCCGGCGGACAGCGTCAACGTCTGGCGATTGCCCGTGCCCTGTTGAAGAATGCTCCGTTGCTGATTCTCGACGAAGCGACGTCGGCGCTCGATACCGAGTCCGAGCGGCATATTCAGGCGGCCCTGGATCATGTCATGAAAGGTCGCACTACCCTGGTGATCGCGCACCGCTTGTCGACTATCGAGAAAGCCGATCTGATCCTGGTCATGGACCATGGAGAAATCGTCGAGCGTGGCACCCACGCCCAGTTGCTGGCGCAAAACGGCTACTATTCGCGCCTGCATGCGATGGGGCTGGACGAGCCGGTATCGGCCGGCATCGCCTGAACCGGCGAGAGGGTGGGCCTGGCTCACCCTCTCGCACGCCCGACGTGCAATGCGTCCGGTGATCTGTGCTCAGCCATGAATAAAAACCCCAGCCGAATCATCCCGTTGCAGCCGTCACACAAGCCCACGCCAAGCCTGTGTTAATATCGCGCCCCTGTTCATTTTGTATGTGGGTTGCTCCATGAAGTTGTCCATGCCGCGATTCGATCAAGCCCCTGTCTTGGTGGTCGGCGATGTCATGCTCGACCGTTACTGGCATGGTGGTACCTCACGGATTTCCCCTGAGGCGCCGGTACCGGTAGTCAAGGTCGAGCAAATCGAGGACCGCCCGGGCGGTGCCGCCAACGTTGCGTTGAACATTGCCGCCCTCGGTGCCCCGGCGTCGCTGGTCGGCGTCACTGGCGACGATGAAGCCGCCGACAGCCTGGTCAATAGCCTCAAGGGCGCGGGCGTGCGGGCATTGTTCCAGCGCATCGCGCACCAGCCGACCATCGTCAAGCTGCGGGTCATGAGTCGTCACCAGCAACTGCTGCGTATCGACTTCGAAGAACCCTTCGCCACCGACGCCCTGGCGTTGGGCGAGCAGGTCGACGAACTGCTCGAAGGCATCAAGGTGCTGGTACTGTCGGACTATGGCAAAGGTGCGCTGAAAAACCATCAGGTGCTGATCCAGGCGGCCCGTGCCCGCGGCATACCGGTGCTGGCCGACCCCAAGGGCAAGGATTTCTCTATCTACCGTGGTGCGAGCCTGATCACGCCGAACCTCAGCGAATTTGAAACCATCGTCGGTGGCTGCGCCGATGAGCACGAGTTGGTGAGCAAGGGTGCGCAGCTGATGCACGACCTCGACCTCGGCGCCTTGCTGGTGACCCGCGGCGAGCACGGCATGACCCTGCTACGCCCGGATCATCCGGCGTTGCACCTGCCAGCCCGTGCCCGTGAAGTGTTCGACGTGACCGGTGCCGGCGACACGGTGATTTCCACCCTGGCGGCAGCGATTGCCGCCGGTGAAGAACTGCCCCACGCGGTGGCCCTGGCCAACCTGGCGGCGGGTATCGTGGTCGGCAAGCTCGGTACGGCGGCCATCAGCGCCCCGGAACTGCGGCGGGCCATCCAGCGTGAAGAAGGTTCCGAGCGCGGGGTGCTGGGTCTCGAGCAGCTGTTGCTGGCGGTCGACGATGCGCGTGCGCACAACGAGAGGATCGTCTTCACCAATGGTTGTTTCGACATTCTGCACGCTGGCCATGTGACCTACCTCGAACAGGCACGGGCCCAGGGCGATCGTCTGATCGTGGCGGTCAACGACGACGCGTCGGTCAGCCGGCTGAAAGGGCCGGGTCGTCCGATCAACAGCGTCGACCGTCGCATGGCCGTACTGGCAGGTCTGGGCGCCGTGGATTGGGTGATCAGCTTCGCTGAAGGCACTCCGGAAAACCTGCTGCGCGAAGTCAAGCCGGACGTGCTGGTCAAGGGCGGTGATTACGGGATCGAGCAGGTGGTCGGTGCGGATATCGTGACCACGTATGGTGGCATCGTGAAAGTGCTGGGGCTGGTTGAAAACAGCTCGACCACGGCGATTGTCGAGAAGATCCGCCAGTCCGAGTGACGCGTTGATCGTTCCCACGCTCTGCGTGGGAACGCCTCTATGGAAGCTCTGCGTCCGCTTTGAGACGCGGAGCGTCTCGGGCTGCATTCCCACGCAGAGCGTGGGAACGATCATCAGCTCCTACAGGCTGACTTTTTTACGCGGCACAATCTTCTTCAGCAGTTGTTTGGCCTTCCCACGCAACCGCGCCAGACCGGAATCCTTCCCCGGCGGGGTCAACCCCTGCTGTCGCACCCAATCCTTCCAGCGAATCCGTTCATCGCGTACCAGCCAGCCTTCCTGTCGGGCGAAACTTTCTGCCAGGTACAACCCGCGAGTACTCGCCGGGTACAACTGATCCTTTTTCAAGGTAAAGAGCTCGGCCATCGGCTGGCCGTCTTGCAGTGGCATCAAATAAAGGTCGGGACGCTTGCGGTCGAGCCGGGCCACCAGTTGATCGCCTTCCAGTCGCTCATCGACATGAAACAGGCTCAGGGATTTGGCTTCTTTGGGCACGTCCAGGCGCAGGTCATAGATCAGTTGCAACGAAGCCGTCGGCAAGTGCACGTAAGCCCGCGGACGTTCGATCAGCTGCAGGTTGGCGCAACGCACCGGTCGCGCCGCGCCTGACAACGGGGTCAGGCGAAAAGGCATGGCTTCACGGTAATGCAGGGCAGATGAGTAGGGCGCCGGCAACCAGGTGTCGTTGAAGCGTCCACCGAGCCAGCCTTCCGGCGTTTCCAGCAGGCACTCTTCGGCAATTTCCTGGATCGCGGTGTGAAGCGGCAGGTTCAGCTCGTGGGCCGGCACGTAACCGGAGATCAGTTTGAGCACCACATCGCCACGGTCTTGCCGTCGCTGACGCACCAACACCCAGTAATCGCGATTCTGCCAATGCAGGGTCAAGCGCACCGATACTCCGAGATTGGCCAGCTCCAGCGCGAAGCGTTCGGTGTCGGCTACGGTCACCGGGCGGCGACGTTGCAGGGTCTGGGAAAAATTGAGCGGCATCCCGACGCTCTGATAACTCAAGCCTTCGGGGGTCGCTTCGACGAATAACGGCAGGGTCTTGAAGTTGCTCGGGTTCTTTCTTATGAGCGTACGCGGCATGTCGGCTCCTGCTTAAGGCCGCGTCGGCGGCGTCAGTTTCTACGTAGGACCTGGGCAACGGTCGCGACGTTGTGGGCGAGGTGCAGCGGATTGATGGTCCCGACAATAGCACTGGCGACACCCGGATGTTCGAACAACAATTCGAAGCTGGCGCGCACCGGGTCCACGCCCGGGCTCAGGCAGGCGTGACCGCTGGCGAGGGCTTTTTTGACCAGGATGGCTTTGCCGTGGGCAGCAGCATAGTCAATCACCGGCTTCTCGTTCTGTTCGTTCAGATTGTAGGTGATCATGGCGCAATCACCCTGTTCCAGAGCCTTCAAACCGCCTTCGACAGTTTTTCCGGAAAAGCCGAAACCGCGAATCTTGCCTTGGCGCTTGAGCTCGGCAAGGGTCGCATAGACTTCGCTGTCATTGAGGATCGCCAGGTCGTTGCCATCGGAATGCACCAGCACCAGGTCGATAAAATCCGTTTCCAGACGTTGCAGACTGCGTTCCACCGAGAATCGGGTATGCGCGGCACTGAAATCGTGTCGGGACTGACCGTCGGCAAACTCTTCGCCGACCTTGCTGACGATCACCCAGTCCTGGCGCTGGCCACGCAATAACGGGCCAAGGCGTTCTTCGCTGCGGCCATAGGCCGGGGCTGTATCGATCAGGTTGATGCCCAGGTCGCGCGCGAGTTTGAGCAGCATGCGCGCTTCGTCATCGTCGGGGATCTGGAAACCGTTGGGGTACTTCACGCCTTGGTCGCGGCCGAGTTTTACCGTGCCCAGGCCCAGGGGCGAAACCAGCAGGCCGGTGCTGCCCAGAGGGCGATGCAGATCGTGCAGGGTGGGTTGGCTCATGGCAGCAGTTGCTCCCAGGCTGGAATGCCCATCGGCGGTTTTGGCAGCTCAGGCAGCGGTGCCGGATGGCCTGGCTGGATGCCGTCACGTTGCAAAGAACTGATGACGCGGTCGGCGAAGTCTGGCGCCAGTGCCAGTTTGGTGGGCCAACCGACCAGCAGCCGGCCCTCTTCGGCAAGAAACGCGTTGTCGGGGCGGGTCAATCCGGATTGTAGCGGCTCGGCGCGATCCACGCGCAAGGTCGCCCACTGCGCCGTGCTCAGGTCGATCCATGGCAGCAACTGGCCGAGTTCTTTGCGGGCCGTGGCGATTTGCGCGGCGGGGTCGCGGGCGACACCTTCGGCTTCGGCAATATCGCCACCCAGGTACCAGACCCATTGTCCGTCGGCGGCCGGGTGCGTGGTCACGGTGATACGCGGTTTGGTACCGCCGCCCAGGCAGTGGGCGTACAGCGGTTTGAGGCCCGGGCCTTTGGCGATGATCATGTGCAACGGCCGGCGTTGCATGGCGGGATGGGTCAGACCCAATGTTTCAAGCAAGCTCGCGGTGCCGGCGCCGGCGCTCAAGACGATGCGCTGGGCGCGGATCTCGCGCTCATCCACCTTCAGGCCGATCAGTTTCCCACCCTCCAGCAACGGTTCGATCTTCCGCCCGGCGAGCAAGCTGTCACCCGCCAGATCGGCCAGGCGCTGGATCAGGCTGGGTACGTCGATCACCAGTTCCGCCAGCCGATAGACCTTGCCTTTGAAGCGCTTGTCTTGCAGGGCCGGTGGCAATTGTTCACCGGTGACCTGATCGACGCGACCGCGCACAGCTTTGCTGGCGAAGAAGCTGGTGAGATTGCCGGCGAGGGTGCCGGGAGACCAGAGGTAATGCGCTTCGGACAGCAGACGCACGCCGGACAGGTCCAGCTCACCGTCCCCGGCCAGCGCTTCACGCCAGCGGCGCGGCATGTCGGCGATGGCTTCCGAGGCACCCGTCAGGGCGCCATGCAGTGCGTACTTGGCGCCGCCGTGGATGATCCCCTGGGATTTCACACTCTGCCCGCCACCGAGGCTGGCGCTTTCCACCAGCACGGTCGAAAAACCCTGGCGGCGCAGGCGCGCATTCAGCCAGAGCCCGGCGACACCAGCGCCGACAATCAGAACGTCGGTGGAAATAACGGATGGCATGCAGCGACCTCAGTGTTCAAGACGAGGGCGCAGTATACAGACTCGACGAAGAGGGGATTTGGTGGTGATCAATAGGGCGGATGCAAAACCTGTGGGAGCGAGCTTGCTCCGGGCGGCGTTCCGACGATAGCGATGGGTCAGTCAACATTGATGCTGAATGTTATGTCGCCATCGCGAGCAAGCTCGCTCCCACAATGATTGGGCTTCGGATCTTAATGACCGGCAGTCTTGGAGAACAGCTGAATCACTACGACGCCCAATACGATCAACGCCATCCCCAGCATCGCCGGCACATCCAGCTTCTGTCCGTAGATAAACAGTGCCGCGACGCTGACCATCACGATGCCCATGCCGGCCCAAACGGCGTAGGCCACGCCCACCGGAACGCTGCGCACCACCAGCGTCAGCATCCAGAACGCAATGCCATAACCGACGATGACCAGAATCAGTGGCAGCGGTGTGCTGAAACCCTTGACTGCTTTCATCGAGACAGTGGCGATCACTTCGGCGCAGATGGCAATGGCCAGGTAGTAGTAAGCGGTCATGGGTCAATCCTCGAATGAAGTGTTGCTTTGCGAGTTCGGCATTCTAGAGATTCTCCAGATGCGGTAAAGTCATTACCTATCTGTTTCAGCGATGGGTTTGGCCATGAACATGCAGTGGAATCTGGATCAACTGCGCTTGTTTGTCAGCGTGGCGGAGCAACGTTCGTTTTCTGCCGTGGCGCGGGAGCAGCGCAAGGCGCAGTCGGCGGTCAGCAGCTCGATTGCGCTGCTGGAAGAGGATTTGGGCGTCAGCCTGTTCGATCGCAGCAGTGGCCGCCAGCCGAAACTCACCGAGGCCGGCAATGCCTTGCTGGACGAGGCGCGGGAAGTGCTGCGTCAATGTGAGCGCCTCAACGGCCGGGCCCTGGCGATGATGCGCGGCCAGGAGGCTCGTCTGCGTGTGGCTCAGGATGAAGCCATGCCCTATCAACCGATCATCGAAAGCTTCGAAGCCCTGGCGGAAAAATTTCCCAGTCTTGAAGTGCAATTGACCAGCGCAGCCCAGGGCGATGTGGCGCGCAAACTGGTGGAGCGTCGGGCCGATCTGGGCTTGCTGTTTTATCACGATCAGATCCCCGAAGCTCTCGAGCGGCGGGTGTTGGGCAGTGTTGAAATGGTCACGGTGTGTGGCGTCGGGCATCCACTGGCGCAGCAGTCTCGGGTCGACTGCCAGCAACTGGCACAGCATCGGCAGTTGTTGATGTCCACCCAGTCCAGCGTTTATCCCGGCAGTGAGCCCGCCAGTCCGCAGGTCTGGCGGGCCGACAGCTTCTACGTGATGGCCGAATGGCTGGTGCGCGGCCTCGGCTGGGCCTGGCTACCGCGACACGTGGTGCAATATCCGGCTTATCAAGGGCTGATGGTCGAACTGGACAGCGAATGGACCCCGCCAGCGTTGATCGTGGAACTGGTCTGGCGCCGCGACGAGCCCCTCGGTCCGGCCGCCCGTTGGCTGGCGGAACGTTTTGCCGTGCACTTGCAGGCGATTGGCGAAAAAACCGATAAACTCCGCCGCCATGAATAGAACTCTCTACACCGCGCTGTTTTACCTGGGGCTGCCATTGGTAGCGATTCGTCTGTGGCTGCGGGCGCGCAAGGCGCCGGCATACGCCAAGCGCATTGGCGAACGTTTCTCCCTCGCACTGCCAGCGATGAAACCGGGCGGTATCTGGGTGCACGCGGTATCCGTGGGCGAAAGCATTGCCGCGGCGCCGATGATTCGCGCCTTGCTGCAACGTTATCCGACACTGCCGATTACCGTGACCTGCATGACCCCCACCGGTTCGGAACGCATCCAGGCACTGTTCGCCAATGAGCCGCGTATTCAGCACTGCTATCTGCCCTACGACTTGCCCTGCGCCGCGGCGCGATTTCTTGATCGGGTCCGGCCGACACTGGCAGTGATCATGGAAACCGAGCTCTGGCCGAACCATATTCATCAGTGCGCCAAGCGCGGGATTCCCGTGGCGCTGGCCAATGCGCGCCTGTCCGAACGTTCGGCCAAGGGATATGGGCGTTTCAGGAAATTGACCCGGCCGATGCTCACCGAGATGAGCCTGTTCGCGGTGCAGACCGAGGCCGAGGCTCAACGCTTCCGTGACTTGGGTGCGCGTCCGGAAACGGTCGAAGTGACCGGTTCGATCAAGTTCGACCTGACCATCGACCCGGCATTGCTCCAGCGTGCCGCCGCGTTGCGTGCGCAATGGCAGGCGCAAGAGCGTCCGGTATGGATCGCCGCCAGCACCCATGAAGGTGAAGACGAAGTGGTGCTGGCGGCTCATCGCCAGTTGCTCACCCGTCATCCCGATGCGTTGCTGATTCTGGTGCCGCGCCATCCGGAGCGTTTCAATGCGGTGTTCGAGTTGTGCCGGCAGCAGGGTTTCGCGACTGTGCGCCGTTCCACGGGCGAGCCGGTGACTGCGGGTACTTCGGTGTTGCTGGGCGACACCATGGGCGAATTGCTGTTTCTTTATGCCCTGGCCGACAGTGCCTTCGTTGGCGGCAGCCTGGTGCCAAACGGCGGGCATAACCTGCTGGAACCTGCTGCGTTGGCCAAGCCGGTGTTGAGCGGACCGCACCTGTTCAACTTCTTCGAAATCGCCGCGCAGTTGCGCAGTGCGGGGGCGTTGCAGGAAGTGGAGGACGCTGAGGGCTTGGCGGTGGCGGTGCAGCGGCTGTTCGAGTTGCCCAGGGACGCGCAGCGGATCGCAGAGGCAGGATTGAAAGTGATGCGCGGCAATCAGGGCGCGTTGCAGCGGTTACTGGATGGGTTGGGGCGGTTGATCGACCGTTAGACCGTGTTGCCGGAACCAAAAAGATCGCAGCCTGCGGCAGCTCCTACAGGGGAATGCATTCCAAGGTAGGAGCTGCCGAAGGCTGCGATCTTTTGCTTTTAAGGTCTGGCTTTCAACTGATCCGCCGCAGCCTTGGCCAGATCCGGCGGCAGGAAGTCCTTGTCCGGGTTGTAATCGGGCTTGAGATAGCGCTTGAGGTCCTGCAGATCCCCTGGATTCAACGTGCCGGCCGCTTGCTTGAGGCGCAGGTTGTCGAGGATGTAGTCGTAGCGGGTGTTGTTATAGTTGCGCACCGAGGTGTACAGCTGACGCTGGGCATCCAGCACGTCAACGATGTTGCGCGTACCCACCTGATAACCGATTTCGGTCGCTTCCACGGCGCTCTGGTTCGAGATGATCGACTGCTTGCGCGCCTGCACCTGCTCGACGTCGGTGTTCACCGCGCGGTGCAGGTTGCGGGTATTTTCCACCACTTGCCGACGCAGGCCTTCGCGCTGTTGTTCGGTCTGATCCAGGCGTGAGTAAGACTCGCGAACCTGTGAGGTGGTCAGGCCGCCACTGTAGATCGGGATACTCAATTGCAGGGCCAGCGTGCGCTGCTCGACGTTGCCTCCATAAGCCTGGGGGAAAGCGTTCGGGTTGCTGAAACCCAGGGCGTCGTTGTCGCCCTTCTCGTATTTCGCCACGGCATCCAGGGTCGGTGCGTGACCCGCCTTTCGCTGCTTGAGGGTTTCTTCGGCGGCGCTGACCGCGTAGTTGCTGGCCAGCAGATTCAGGTTCTGCCTGGCTGCGGTGTCGACCCAGGCCTTGGCATCGTTCGGTGCCGGCGGCAGGATCGGCAGCGTGTGGACGATACCCTGGATCGAGTTGTACTGCCGGTTGGTCAGGGTGATCAACGCTTCGAACGCGTCGTCCACCTGGCGTTGCGCAACGATCCGATTGGCCCGCGCCGTGTCGTAGCTGGCCTGGGATTGCAGCACATCGGTCTTGTCCGAGAGGCCGACGTCGAAGCGTTCGTTGGACTGATCGAGCTGGCGCTTGAAGGCGGCTTCTTCGGCCTTGGTCGAGGCCAGGTTGTCCTGGCTGCGCAACACGTTGAAGTAGCTTTCTGCCGTTTGCAGAATCAGGTTCTGCTCGGTCGCCGAGAGCTGCAGCGCAGCCTGTTCGTTGACGTCCTTGGCGGCCTGATACTGGAACCAGCGATCGGCGCGGAATAGTGGCTGGGCGAGGGTCGCCTGGTAGGAGTTGGCGCTGCGGTTGGCAATGGCCGCCGGCTGATCGATATCGGTACGCACGTTGGCGACCTGGGCGCCGCCGGAAATGTTTGGCAGCAAGCCGGCGCGGGCCTGGGGCACGACTTCTTTCTGGGCGCCGTACTGGGCCCGGGCGGCGGCCAGGTCGGCGTTGTTATCCACCGCTTCCTGATAGACGCTGACCAGGTCGGTGTTGGTCGATAAGGGCGCTTCTGCTGCCCAGGCCATTCCATTGGACGCACAAGACACGGCAAGGGCCAGTGAGAGTTTGCGCAGCATGAGGCCATCCCTAAAAAATTACGCTGATAATTTGAGCGCCAAGGCTACGGCGCGGCGCCCTGCAGCGTCAAGGCAGAGCGTCAAGGCGCGGTATGGCGTAGCGAGTGTAGTTGCGCACACGTTCGGCAACAATCCTGTAATTGCGCCATTCATCATGGTGTTTAAAGCGGGGTTGGCGTTCTTTGCCAGTTGTGTCTAGACTGGCCACGTTCTTGTCGGGGTGCCTTGCTATGAGGCTGAGATCGAATAATTTCGGATCCCGTTGAACCTGATCAGGTTAACGCCTGCGTAGGGAACAAGATTTCTCGTCACCCGGCGAGTCCTCTTGTGCTTCGTCCGGGATGTTGTTCGACAATCGAACAGCCCTCGTGCACTGAGCACAGCACAGCTGGTTTTTTCAGCGCCCGTGCGTCCATTCGTTTACAGGTTCGCTCCGACAAAAATCCACTGCCTGGATGTGTTCGGAGAGCCCGTGATGACGATAAAACTAAAAGACAATACGAACCTGAGTGACTCGGCCAAGGTCGATCAACAATCGGTTCAGCCGTTTACCCGCTCGCAAAAAATCTACGTTCAAGGCTCGCGCCCGGACATTCTCGTGCCGATGCGCGAAGTGAGCCTCGACGTGACCCCGACCGAATTCGGCGGCGAGATCAATGCGCCAGTGGTGGTGTATGACACCTCGGGCCCGTACACCGACCCCAACGTCATCATCGACGTACGCAAAGGCCTGGCCGATGTGCGCTCGCCGTGGATCGAAGCCCGTGGCGACACCGAGCGTCTGCCCGGCTTGAGCTCCAACTTTGGCCGCGAACGCCTCGCCGATGCGGAGCTGACCAAGCTGCGTTTCGCCCACGTGAACAACCCGCGCCGCGCCAAGGCCGGGGGCAACGTCACCCAGATGCACTACGCCCGCCAAGGCATCATCACGCCCGAGATGGAATACGTCGCCATCCGCGAAAACATGAAGCTCGAAGTGGCCCGCGCCGCCGGGCTGCTGGACCAGCAACACGCCGGTTACAGCTTCGGCGCCAGCGTGCCGAAAATCATCACCCCCGAATTTGTCCGTGAAGAGATCGCCCGCGGCCGCGCAATCATCCCGGCCAACATCAACCACACCGAACTGGAACCGATGATCATCGGCCGTAACTTCCTGGTGAAGATCAACGGCAACATTGGCAACAGTGCACTGGGTTCGTCCATCGAAGAAGAAGTGGCGAAACTGACCTGGGGCATTCGCTGGGGCGCGGACAACATCATGGACTTGTCCACCGGCAAGCATATTCACGAAACCCGCGAGTGGATCATCCGTAACTCGCCGGTGCCGATCGGTACCGTGCCGATCTATCAGGCCCTGGAAAAAGTCGGCGGCGCTGCCGAAGACCTGACCTGGGAGCTGTTCCGCGACACGCTGATCGAGCAGGCCGAGCAGGGCGTCGACTATTTCACCATCCACGCCGGCGTGCTGTTGCGTTACGTACCGCTGACCGCCAAGCGCGTGACCGGCATCGTCTCCCGGGGTGGTTCGATCATGGCCAAGTGGTGCCTGGCGCACCACAAAGAGAACTTCCTCTACACCCATTTCGAAGACATCTGCGAAATCATGAAGGCCTACGACGTCAGCTTCTCGCTGGGCGATGGCCTGCGTCCGGGTTCGATTGCCGATGCCAACGACGCGGCCCAATTCGGCGAGCTGGAAACCCTCGGCGAACTGACCAAGATCGCCTGGAAGCACGACGTACAAACCATGATCGAAGGCCCGGGCCACGTGCCGATGCAGTTGATCAAGGAGAACATGGACAAGCAGCTCGAGTGCTGCGACGAAGCGCCGTTCTACACCCTCGGCCCGCTGACCACCGACATCGCGCCCGGCTACGACCACATCACCTCCGGCATCGGTGCGGCGATGATCGGCTGGTTCGGCTGCGCCATGCTCTGCTATGTGACGCCGAAGGAACACTTGGGCCTGCCGAACAAGGATGACGTGAAGACCGGGATCATCACTTACAAGATCGCCGCGCATGCCGCCGATCTCGCGAAGGGGCATCCGGGCGCACAGATACGCGACAATGCCTTGAGCAAGGCGCGTTTCGAATTCCGTTGGGAGGACCAGTTCAACCTTGGCCTTGATCCGGACACCGCTCGTTCGTATCACGATGAGACGCTGCCGAAGGATTCGGCCAAGGTCGCGCACTTCTGCTCCATGTGCGGGCCGAAATTCTGCTCGATGAAAATCACTCAGGAAGTCCGTGAATACGCGGCCAACCAGCGGATCGAAACGATCGATGCCGAAGTCGCCCAGGGCTTGGCGGAACAGGCAGAGCGGTTCAAGCAGGAAGGCAGTCAGCTGTACAAGAAGGTTTGATCCCGTACTGATCGTTCCCACGCTCTGCGTGGGAATGCAGCCCGTGACGCTCCGCGTCACTGGACGCGGAGCGTCCCTAGAGGCATTCCCACGCGGAGCGTGGGAACGATCACAACAAATGTCCCTCTGAGATAACACCCTTGAGCATTCAACCCAGCACTTATTCCCCCGACATCGCGGTGCCGACCGACAAACGCGTCTTCGGCGGTCGCGATCTGTTTTCCCTGTGGTTTTCCCTCGGCATCGGCCTGATGGTGCTGCAGACCGGTGCCCTGCTCGCGCCCGGCCTGGGCCTGTCCGGCTCGCTGCTGGCGATTTTCCTTGGCACGCTGGTCGGCGTTCTGCTGCTGGCCGCCGTCGGCGTGATCGGCAGTGACACCGGCCTGTCGTCGATGGCCGCGCTGAAACTCAGCCTGGGCAAACGTGGCGCGAGCCTGCCGGCGGTGCTGAACCTGCTGCAACTGATCGGTTGGGGCTCGTTCGAAATCATCGTGATGCGTGATGCCGCCAGCCTGTTGGGCGCTCGTGCCTTCAGTGAAGGTAGCCTGCTGTCCAATCCGCTACTTTGGACGTTGTTCTTCGGTGGATTGGCGACCTTGCTGGCCGTCAGCGGTCCACTGACATTCGTGCGGCAGATCTTGCGCAAGTGGGGCATCTGGCTGCTGCTGGCCGCGTGCATCTGGCTGACCTGGAACCTGTTCGCCAAAGCCGATCTGGCGGCGTTGTGGGCGCAGGCCGGTGATGGTTCGATGCCGTTCGCCGTGGGCTTCGACATCGCCATCGCCATGCCCCTGTCCTGGCTGCCGCTGATCGCCGACTATTCGCGTTTCGGCAAACGGGCGAAAAATGTGTTCGGCGGTACCGCGATAGGCTTCTTTATCGGTAACTTCTGGCTGATGAGCCTGGGCGTGGCCTACACCCTGGCGTTCGCGCCGAGCGGTGAAGTCAATGCCTTGCTGTTGGCGCTGGCCGGTGCCGGCCTGGGGATTCCGCTGCTGCTGATTCTGTTGGACGAGTCGGAGAACGCCTTTGCCGATATTCACTCGGCGGCAGTGTCGAGCGGGATTCTGTTGCGCTTGAAAGTCGAGCATCTGGCGCTGGCCATCGGCGTGATCTGCACCTTGATCGCCTGCCTGGCACCCTTGGCCCAGTACCAGAATTTCCTGCTGTTGATCGGTTCGGTGTTTGCGCCGCTGTTCGGCGTAGTGCTGGTGGATCACTTCATCTTGCGCAAACGTTCTGCTCAAGTGATGGCAAGCGCATTGCGCTGGCCGGCGCTGCTCGCCTGGCTGGGCGGGGTGAGCACCTATCACTTGCTGGCCAATCTGTACCCGGATGTCGGCGCAACCCTGCCGGCGCTGGTGCTGGCAGGGCTGCTGCAGCTGGTACTGGGCCGGGCCTTCAGCTACGGCCGGGAAACAGCTCGGGCTTGAGAATGCCGTTCAGGCGAGGGTAGGGGATCTTCAATTCGACGTGGCCCAGTGCGTAAGGCGCAATGGTGCTCACTTCGTACTTGAGGATCACCCCGCCATACGTCAGTGCCACGTTCTGGGTTTTCACGAAGGGCCAGCTCTTCACGAACTCCGGTTCCTGATCGAGCTTGGTGCTGATCAGCCAGCTGTTGTGCGCTACTTGCGCGGCTTTCCAGAACGCTTCTTCCTGCCCCGGGACCAGCATGTCCGACAGGGTCAGCACCTTATGCTGCTGGCGCGAATAGTTGATGAAGCTACGGCCCGGCGTGCCATGGGCACCGCCGGTGTCCAGGTAGCTGGAAAACTCGACGATCACCAAGCCGTCATGCTGCTCACGTACCTTGGCTTGCAGGTAGCTGCTGTGACGCGGACCTGCACTGCTCAAAAATTGCTCGCGATACGCGGCCAGCGTCGGCGCCACCGGGGCGTCGGGCGAGGTGCGGGTCATTTGCAGCAAACGTTTTTCGATGATGCCATCCAGTGCCGGTTCGGCAGGGAAGCGCAGGGTGTCGATGTTCACCAACGGGCAGTCCTGGCTGGTGCAGCCCGGTTTCAGCTGTTCGGAGGCATCGCGGGTGGTTTCCAGCGGTGCCCGGTAGCTGGGCTGGAACAGACTCTGGCAGGCGCCCAGGGTCAGGGCGATTGCAGCCACGGAGGCGATTTTAAAAAGCGACATGGGCGTCCTTCATAAAACAGGGAAAGGCGAAAAGTTACCCGCTTCGACTCTCGGCGCAGGAATCAGTTCGCCACTAAGCTAATTAGAGTTGGTTTCGCCCTCACCGTCTATCCCGCTCGCTGGAAAGGGGCTGCATCAAAGGTCGCGGGCGCGTTAGGATGGCGCGAAGTCGAGGCTGGAGCCTCGGTGTAGAAACGAGGATTGTCATGACTGATATTGCCAACGCCATTCCGACCGCCGTTGAGATCGTTCGGCGCGAAAAGTGCTTCGAGGGCTTTTACAAGCTCGACCGCGTGCACTTGCGCCATGAATTGTTCGCTGGCGGCATGAGCCGCGAGATCAGCCGTGAAGTGTTTGTTCGCCACGATGCGGTGTGCGTGCTGCCTTACGATCCGCAGCGCGATGAAGTGGTGTTGATCGAGCAGTTTCGCGTCGGCGCCATGGGCAAGATCGACAATCCGTGGCTGGTCGAACTGGTCGCTGGTCTGATCGATAAGGATGAAGAACCGGAAGAAGTTGCTCACCGCGAAGCGCAGGAGGAAGCTGGGCTTGTATTCGGGGCGCTTTGGCCGATGACCAAATATTTTCCATCGCCGGGCGGCAGCAATGAATTCGTGCATTTGTACCTGGGGCGTTGCGACACTACCGGAGTCGGCGGCCTGCATGGGCTGGAGGAAGAAGCAGAAGATATCCGCGTCACGGTCTGGGCTTTCGAAGATGCCCTGCAGGCCGTACGCGACGGACGAATTGCCAACGCGGCCAGCATCATTGCCTTGCAATGGTTAGCTTTGAACCGCGCTGAAGTGAGGGGGTTATGGTCGTAAACAAGCTGCGCGATCGCTATCGGGTGGACCTCGTGGGGCTGCAAGCGTCCTGCGAGGCCAACTACGCGCGCCTCATGCGACTGTTGCCGGACATGCGCAACGAGCCCGCGGCGCGGCGCATTGCCGTGACCCATGGCGACCAGATGCTCGGCGTGCTGGCCCTGGAGGTGCTGCAGGTCTGTCCGTACACCACGACCCTGCAAGTGCGCCAGGAACACAGCCTGCCATGGCTGCCGGTGCCACAACTGGAAGTTCAGGTCTATCACGACGCGTGCATGGCCGAAGTGGTCAGCGCCGAACATGCACGACGCTTTCGCGGCATCTATCCTTACCCGAACGCCGCCATGCACCAGCCTGACGAAAAGGCCCAGCTGAATATGTTTCTGGGCGAGTGGCTGAGCCATTGCCTGGCCTGCGGACACGAGTATGCGGTTGTGCGCTGATGTGAACTGCGTCAGGTTTACAGTTTCCCCTTTTGGTCGTCCCCCAGCATAATTGCGGCACTCATCCATCCCCGTGATCTCGCCCCGGGAGAACGCCTTGCCACGCGTATCCACATTGACCATCGCCGATCCGGCGTTGCTGGTGCAACTCTCCGACAGTCATCTGTTTGCCGAGGCGGCTGGCACATTGCTGGGCATGAACACCCGTGACAGCCTGCAACACGTCATCGAGCTGGTACGGTTGCAACAGCCACGGATCGATCTGATCATTGCCAGTGGTGATCTTTCCCAGGACGGGACGCTGGAGTCCTATCAGCAGTTCCGCGACCTGACCCGCCAGCTCGATGCACCGACGCGCTGGATTCCCGGCAATCACGACGAGCCACGGATCATGGCTGAGGCGGCCGTGCAGAGTGCGTTGCTGGAGCCCGTGGTGGATGTCGGTAACTGGCGAGTCACGTTGCTGGATTCGGCAGTACCGGGCTCGGTGCCGGGGTATCTGGAAGACGAACAGTTGCAGTTGCTGGCGCGCTCGCTGAGCGAGGCGCCGGAGCGGCATCATTTGGTGTGCTTCCACCATCATCCGGTGTCGATTGGCTGTGCGTGGATGGAGCCGATAGGGTTGCGTAATCCAGAGGCGCTGTTTTCGGTACTGGATCGATTCCCGCAGGTGCGTGCTGTGTTGTGGGGGCATGTGCATCAAGAGATCGACCGGGAGCGTAATGGCGTGCGGCTGATTGCCTCGCCGTCGACCTGCATTCAGTTCGAACCGGGGAGTGAGGATTTCAAGGTGGGGGATCAGGCACCGGGGTATCGCTGGTTGCGGCTGTTGCCCGATGGCCAGCTGGAAACCGGTGTGGAGCGCGTCACTGGTTTCGATTTCCAGGTCGATTACGGTTCCAACGGCTACTGACACTTTTGGTAGGAGCTGTCGAGTGCAACGAGGCTGCGATCTTTTGATCTTGCTTTTGAAAAACAAAAACAAAAGATCGCAGCCTCGTTGCACTCGACAGCTCCTACAGGGATCGCATTCATCAGCACCCAACGCGCACGAGTCCCTGTAAACTGCGCCTCTTTACCCGACGCACAGGGAGCTCAAATGTCCGGTTCGATCCTTTATATCCATGGTTTCAACAGCGCGCCGGCGTCGAACAAGGCCACTCGGTTGATTCAGGTGATGGACCAACTGGGCTTGAGCGATCAGTTGCGCGTTCCATATTTGCATCACCATCCCCGTGAGGCCATCGGTCAGCTGCAGCAGGCGATTGAGGAGCTCGGGCGGCCATTGCTGGTCGGCAGCTCACTCGGCGGCTACTATGCGACTCACTTGGCCGAACGCCATGGCCTCAAGGCCCTGTTGATCAACCCTGCCGTCAGTCCGCACCGGATGTTCGACGGGTATCTGGGGGCGCAGAAAAACCTGTATACCGATGAGGCCTGGGAGTTGACCCACGACCACGTGACGGCTCTGGCCGAGCTGGAAGTGCCAGCGCCCCAGGATCCGCAGCGGTTTCAGGTATGGTTGCAAACCGGTGACGAAACGCTGGACTACCGCCTCGCCCAGCAGTATTACCGAGCCTGTGCCTTGCGCATCCAGGCCGGCGGCGACCATGGTTTCCAGGGTTTTGCCGAGCAACTTCCGGCAATGCTGAGTTTTGCCGGCATTGGCGCAGATTTGTATCAGGCGATTGATTTCACTGCACTGTGACGCCTTGCCCCCTTTTTACTGAGCACTTTTTTCACTGAAGGACGACGAGACCCCATGGCCACTCCCAGCGCTAGCTCCTATAACGCAGACGCCATCGAAGTCCTCTCGGGCCTCGACCCGGTGCGCAAACGCCCCGGCATGTACACCGATACCAGTCGGCCGAATCACCTCGCCCAGGAAGTCATCGACAACAGCGTCGATGAAGCCTTGGCCGGGCACGCGACCTCGGTGCAGGTCATCCTGCACGCCGATCACTCCCTGGAAGTCAGCGACGACGGCCGTGGCATGCCGGTGGACATTCACCCCGAAGAAGGTGTGTCGGGCGTTGAGTTGATCCTCACCAAGCTCCATGCCGGCGGCAAGTTTTCCAACAAGAACTACCAGTTCTCCGGCGGTCTGCACGGGGTGGGTATTTCGGTGGTCAACGCCTTGTCGAACGAAGTCCGGGTGCGCGTGAAGCGTGACGGCAACGAATACCAGATGACTTTCGCCGATGGTTACAAGAAAACCGAACTGGAAGTGATCGGCACCGTCGGCAAACGCAACACCGGCACCAGCGTGTTCTTCGCGCCGGACCCGAAGTACTTCGATTCCCCGAAATTCTCCATCAGCCGCCTCAAGCACGTGCTCAAGGCCAAGGCCGTACTGTGCCCGGGGCTGCTGGTCAGTTTTGAAGACAAGGCCACCGGCGAGAAAGTCGAATGGCATTACGAAGACGGCCTGCGATCCTACCTGGTGGACGCAGTCAGCGAATTCGAGCGCCTGCCCGACGAGCCGTTTTGCGGCAGCCTGGCCGGTAACAAAGAAGCGGTCGACTGGGCGTTGCTGTGGTTGCCGGAAGGCGGTGACAGCGTCCAGGAAAGCTACGTCAACCTGATCCCGACGGCGCAGGGCGGGACTCACGTCAACGGGCTGCGTCAGGGCTTGCTCGACGCCATGCGCGAGTTCTGTGAATTCCGCAGCCTGCTGCCGCGGGGCGTGAAGCTGGCGCCGGAAGATGTCTGGGAGCGCATCGCCTTCGTCCTGTCGATGAAAATGCAGGAGCCACAATTTTCCGGCCAGACCAAAGAGCGACTGTCATCCCGTGAAGCGGCCGCGTTCGTTTCCGGTGTGGTCAAGGACGCCTTCAGCCTGTGGCTCAACGCCCACCCCGAAACCGGCATGCTGCTGGCGGAACTGGCGATCAACAACGCCGGCCGCCGACTGAAGGCCAGCAAGAAAGTCGAGCGCAAGCGAATCACTCAAGGCCCGGCATTGCCGGGCAAGCTCGCCGACTGCGCCGGGCAGGACCCGATGCGTTCCGAGCTGTTTCTGGTGGAAGGTGATTCCGCCGGCGGTTCGGCCAAGCAGGCGCGGGATAAAGAGTTCCAGGCGATCCTGCCGTTGCGCGGCAAGATTCTGAACACCTGGGAAGTCGACGGCAGCGAAGTGCTGGCCAGCCAGGAAGTGCACAACATCGCCGTGGCCATCGGTGTCGATCCAGGCTCGGCGGATATCGCCCAGCTGCGTTATGGCAAGATCTGCATCCTCGCCGACGCCGACTCCGACGGTTTGCACATCGCCACTTTGCTGTGCGCGTTGTTCGTCCAGCATTTCCGCCCGTTGGTGGATGCCGGTCACGTCTATGTCGCGATGCCGCCGCTGTACCGAATCGACCTGGGCAAAGAGATCTACTACGCCCTGGACGAGGCCGAGCGCGATGGCATTCTCGATCGCCTGGTGGCCGAGAAGAAGCGCGGCAAGCCCCAGGTCACCCGATTCAAGGGTCTGGGCGAAATGAACCCGCCACAGCTGCGCGAAACCACCATGGACCCGAACACCCGGCGCCTGGTGCAGTTGACGCTGGACGATTTCGAGGCGACCTCGGAAATGATGGACATGTTGCTGGCGAAGAAACGCGCCGGTGATCGCAAGTCCTGGCTGGAGTCCAAAGGCAACCTGGCGGAGGTTTTGGGCTGATGCGCCGAGGCTTTGCCTTGGCGTGTGCGTTGCTACTGACCTCGATGACGGTTGCTGCACAGCCTGTGCCAGAGTTGCATATGGTGTCCGCGAATGCCGTCGACGGCATGCGTGGCGGTAATCTGTCCGGGCTGGCCCAGTGTGGCAAGGACCTGTGGGCGGTTTCCGATCGCGACGATGATCAGATTTACCGCCTCGACACCCATGATGCCGTCTGGAATGCGGAGGCCGTGGGCATCGGTGTACCGCCGGTGCCTGACAGTGGATTACCCTGGGGCATACGGTCGCGGACCTGGGCGGCCTCATTAGCCCGTGGCGGAGATCTGGATTTCGAAGGCATCACCTGCGACAGCGCCGGTAATCGCTACATCGTCAGCGAGGCCCATGCGGCCGTGCTGCAAGTGCCCGCCACGGGACCTGCATCCTGGCTGAAAATCTCGCCGACCCTGGTTCGCGAAGCACGGGCCAGCGGCATGTTGCTGCGCTTCAATGCATTGTTCGAAGGCCTGGCGATCAATCCCGAAGGTGACACAGTGTGGCTGGCCGCCGAGCGCGAAAGCCGCGGGTTGCTGTTGATCAAGCGCCAGCAATCCGTCTGGGACTGCGATGGCGGCTGTGTGTTGCTGAGCGAGGCCGGAAAAGAAATGCAACCAGCACAATTTCCCGGCGCCAGGGCGATGCCCCGGGACTTTGCCGATCTGTCATTGTTCGACGGCAAGCTGTTTACCCTTGAACGCAATGTCTTCGAGATCTGCCGCCGCGACGCGCAGACGGCCAAGGTCGAGCGCTGCTGGTCGTATGCCGCCGAGGCATTGCAGGAAAACCGGCGTTATCCACAAGCCTATGGCCTGGAAGAAGCATTAATCGTGGACGCCGACGGCGCCTGGATTGGCATCGACAACAACAACGGTATACGCGCCGATGGCGAGGTACGTCCGATCGTGATGCGTTTTGCCGCGCCTGAGGGTGGCTGGAGTGCCAAGTCATGAGTCAGCAACCACCGGGCAAGCGCATCGGCCGGGTATTGATGGTGTTGGCGTGGTGCGCCGCGCTGTTTCTGGCCACGCGGTTTTTCGGGCAGTGGGAGCAGCGCCAGCAGAATCCAAACGCCGTTGTCAGCACGGAGCAGGGCGAAGGTTTTATCGAAGTAAAGCTTGCCAGCAATAATCAGGGACATTTTGTTGCCAGCGGCCAGATCAACGGTCAGCCGGTGGAATTCATGCTGGATACCGGGGCAACCGATGTGGCAATCCCCGGCGGCATGGCCGAACGGCTGAAACTGGAAAAGGGCTTCCCGGTGACCTTGAGCACGGCCAGCGGTCGTGCCGAGGGCTACCGAACCCGTATCGAGCGCCTGCAACTGGGCGACATTGTGCTGCGTGATGTGCGCGCCCTCGTCGTGCCCGGCCTGGAAGGCAATCAAGTGCTGCTCGGGATGAGCGCGCTGAACAAACTTGAATTTACCCAGCGCGGTGGCACCATGCTGCTGCGCCAGACAACGAACCGATGAGGCCCGCATGAGCGACTCCCTTGATCTCAGCCTGGACGGTGTAGAACGCCGGTCACTGGCTGACTTCACCGAAAATGCCTACCTCAACTACTCCATGTACGTGATCATGGACCGTGCCTTGCCGCATATCGGCGACGGCCTGAAACCGGTACAGCGGCGCATCATCTACGCGATGAGCGAGTTGGGGCTGGACGCCGATTCCAAGCACAAGAAGTCGGCACGTACCGTCGGTGACGTGCTCGGCAAGTTCCACCCGCACGGCGACTCGGCCTGCTACGAAGCCATGGTCCTGATGGCCCAGCCGTTCAGCTACCGCTACACACTGGTCGACGGCCAGGGTAACTGGGGTGCGCCGGATGATCCCAAATCCTTCGCCGCCATGCGGTACACCGAAGCACGGCTGTCGCGTTATTCCGAAGTGCTGCTCAGTGAACTGGGCCAAGGTACCGCGGACTGGGGCCCGAACTTCGACGGTACCCTAGACGAGCCTTTGGTGTTGCCGGCGCGGTTGCCGAATATCCTGCTCAATGGCACCACCGGCATCGCCGTGGGCATGGCCACCGACGTCCCGCCGCACAACCTGCGCGAAGTCGCCACCGCCTGCGTGCGTTTGCTCGATGAGCCCAAAGCCACGGTCGAACAGCTCTGTGAACACATCCAGGGCCCGGATTACCCGACCGAAGCAGAAATCATCACGCCGCGTGCCGATCTACTGAAGATGTACGAAACCGGCAAGGGTTCGGTACGCATGCGTGCCGTGTACCAAATCGAAGACGGCGACATCATCGTCACCGCGCTGCCGCATCAGGTCTCGGGTGCCAAGGTGCTGGAGCAGATCGCAGGCATGATGCAGGCCAAGCCGTCCAAGGCGCCGCAGATTGCTGACCTGCGCGACGAATCCGACCACGAAAACCCGTGCCGGATCGTGATCATCCCGGGCGCCCGCAAGAACTTCGACCACGATGCATTGATGCAACACCTGTTCGCCAGCACCGAGCTGGAGTCGAGCTACCGGGTCAACATCAACATCATCGGCCTGGACGGCAAGCCGCAGCTGAAAAACCTGCGTGCGTTGCTGGTCGAGTGGCTGCAATTCCGGGTTCAGACCGTGCGTCGCCGCCTGCAATTCCGCCTGGACAAGGTCGAGCGTCGCCTGCACCTGTTGGACGGTTTGTTGATCGCCTACCTCAACCTGGATGAAGTGATTCACATCATCCGTACCGAGGAGCACCCGAAAGCGGCACTGATCGAGCGTTTCGCCCTGAGTGAAATCCAGGCCGACTACATTCTCGATACCCGCTTGCGTCAGTTGGCGCGTCTGGAAGAAATGAAGCTGCGTGCCGAGCAGGATGAACTGCTCAAGGAACAAGCCAAGCTGCAAGCCCTGCTGGGCAGCGAAGCCAAGCTGAAAAAACTGGTACGCACCGAGCTGATCAAGGACGCCGAAACCTACGGCGACGACCGTCGCTCGCCAATCGTCGAGCGCGCCGAGGCCAAGGCCTTGACCGAACACGATCTGTTGCCGAACGAGAAAGTGACCGTTGTGCTGTCGGAAAAAGGCTGGGTGCGTTCTGCCAAGGGCCACGAAATCGATGCCACCGGGCTTTCCTACAAGGCAGGGGATGGTTTCAAGGCCTTGGCGCCTGGGCGTTCCAACCAGTTTGCGGTGTTTATCGACTCCACTGGCCGCAGCTATTCGGTGGCCGCGCACACCTTGCCGTCGGCCCGTGGTCAGGGCGAGCCGTTGACCGGCCGTCTGACGCCGCCGCCAGGGGCGAGTTTCGAATGCGTGCTGATGCCCGAAGACGATTCGCTATATGTGATCGCCTCCGACGCCGGTTACGGTTTCGTGGTCAAGGGTGAAGACTTCCAGGCCAAGAACAAGGCTGGCAAGGCCCTGTTGAGCTTGCCTAACAATTCGAAAGTGATTCTGCCGCGCCCGGTAGCTGATCGTGAGAACAACTGGCTGGCCTCGGTGACCACCGAAGGTCGCCTGCTGATCTTCAAAATCAGCGATCTGCCACAATTAGGTAAGGGCAAAGGCAACAAGATCATCGGCATCTCCGGTGAGCGCGTAGCCAGTCGCGAAGAATATGTCACGGACATCGCGGTACTGCCGGAAGGTGCCACTTTGGTGCTCCAGGCCGGAAAACGTACCTTGTCACTGAAAGCGGATGACCTTGAACACTACAAAGGTGAGCGTGGACGTCGTGGTAACAAGTTGCCACGTGGCTTTCAGAGGGTGGATGCGCTGCTCGTCGAAAACCTCAATTAAGCGTCCTAGAGCGCTCGATCTACGATTTAACGCGTAGATCGACGCATTGGCGCTGGAGTCGGAACGCATATTCACGGATGATATGGCCTTTCAAGCGCCGGCGTGGTCGAGCGTTCTTCATATTTTTTGAGTATTTTCACTGTGGTTAGCCTTGTGGCAACCACCTGGATGAGACGATGACTGCTTCGCGCCTTCCGTTTATTTTGATGCTCGCCGGGGTTCTTGGCCTGGCGGGTTGCAGCGTTCACCAACCGGTGTCGCTGTATCAGCTGGACAGCGGAAGTCCGGCTCAGCCTGCGCAAAGCGCGGGCATGGCCGTTTTGCTGGGGCCGGTAACCGTGGCCGATTATCTGCAACGCGAAACCCTGTTGCAGCGTCAGCCGGATGGGAGCCTTCAGGCTGCCACTGATGGCCGATGGGCCGGTAGCCTTTCGTCCGATATCGATCAACTGTTGTTGCGTCAGGTAGCGGGGCATCTGGATAGCCAGCGCGTGGTGCTGGCGCCAGCGACAGTGGGCTTCACGCCGGATGTCCAGGTTCTGCTGACCATCACCCGCCTGGATTCGGGCGAGTCGCAGCCGGCGATCCTCGATGCACAATGGCGTCTGATCGACCGTCGTGGCCAGGTTCGGGATAACCGCATCATTCATCTGCAGGAACAACATGCCGGCGGTACGGCGGCGCAGGTTCAGGCTCAGGGTGTGTTGCTGCAGCGTCTGGCCGAGCAATTGTCGGTGGCGCTCAAGCCGCTGGCCAACCAGCCGCCGATTGCCGAAGCGCCACGCAAGCCTGCGGCCAAGGCTGCGGCACCGGCGGCGGAGCGGGATAAGCAGCCGAAGATCCCGATGGCTTCGCCGATCCGGACGGATATGGAAGTGTTCAGGTTCTAAGCCTGGATTGATTCAAAACAAAGCCCGCCATGTGCGGGCTTTGTTGTTTCAGCAGTTTAGATATCTCTGCTGTCTGTCCAGAGCAGGCAACAAAAAACCCGCAGACGATTACTCGTCTGCGGGCTTTTTCATAACGGGGCTATTTACGCCCGGCGCTCATGCATCCGCGCCAATTGTCGCTCGAGCATCGACGGATAAGGCTCCATCAGCCGCTCTACGCAACAAGCCCCCTCAGGGCTGGCAATCGGCCGGATCCGTGCACGCTGACGGATCAGCGCGTCGTCACTGATCTTGCGCTCCACCAGCAACAGGTTGCGGCTGTGTTGCGACAGGGCCAGGGCGTCCTGGGCCGTTTCGGTCAACAGCAGATCAATCTGGCTAAGGCCGAACAATTCGTCGCCCAGGGTCAGGCCCAACTGCAATTGCAGGGTGATACCGCTGTCCGCAACTTCGATCTGCAACTGATGGCCCAGAGCCCGCAGCAACTCACCGCAGCAAATGGCATTGGTCAGGTAATCGTCACCGCTGTCTTCGCTGTGGAACAGCATCAGCGTGCTGCCGTCGTTCAGGGTATGCAGCTCACTCTGGTAGAGCGACGCGGCCTGATCGAGGCAATCGCGATAGCGTTTGAGCAGTTCTTCCAGACGTGCCCGGGGCAGGCGGCGCAGCTGATCCTGGGCGCCCAGTTGTACGGCGAGCACGGCACTGTGTTGCGGCCCGTTCGATGGCTTTGGTTTTACCAGCGCTTTCGGCGCACTGTCCGCAGAGACATCACGCAGGTCGGCAAACGGGTCTTCGTCGTCATCGTCATCCTCGACGGTGCTCACAATGCGCCGCGGCGCAGGCTTCAAGGCGGCTACCGGGCGACTTTCGTCAAAGCTGGGATCGCGCAGGTTGCGCACTTCAAAGGCAGGATCGGTCTCGTCATCAGCGTCGTCGAACTCAGGCTCCGGCACAGGTTCCGGTTCAACCGGTTCCGGTGCGAAGTCCGCGTGCAACTGGCGAGCCAGGTCGCCGATCTCATCCTGACGCCCGGTGCCCGGCGTGTATTCGTCAATATTGCGCAGCCACACGCGCAATTGCATCAGCGGCGTGGAAAGGTTACGCCCCAGACGCAGACTCAGGGCCAGGGACAAGGCGAGCAGAATGGCGCTGAGAATACCCATACTTTGCAGGCTGATGGTCATCGGCTGCTGGAATTGATCCATGTCCAGGCTGATGCGCAGTTGCCCGGCGGTCACGTCCTGAAAGGTGATCTTACTCTGGTACATGCCCTCGGCTTCGCCCAGCAGGCTATGCTTTGGACGCTGACCGGCTTCGGCGAGGATGCGGTTGTCCACGCTGTAGATGGCGGCATGGGCCACCAGCTTGTTTTTGGTCAGGTTGTTGAGCAGCACGTTGAGGCTGAGGATGTCGTTGGACACCAACAGCTCCGTGGCCGACGTGGCGGTCTGGGTGGTGAGGCTTTCGCCCAGGGCATCCGCCTGCTCATGCATGGCCTGCTTGAACTGCAAACCCATCACGCAGGCGTAGATCACCAGGGCCAGAGCGACCAGGATCACGTTATGGCTGGCGATGCGCAATGCAATCGGTACACGGCGGTGGCGCAGTGCCCGGAAGATCAGCAGGAAGAAGTTATCGGTTTTTACTGGCGTGGGCCGGTTCACTTGAGCTCGGCTCTTTGTCCGTGAAGTTGACGCGCAGTATAGCGACAGGCCCTAGACCGGCAAAGCGCTGACGGTGCCCGATGGTCACTGAATGTGGGTAGAATGCGGTTTTTTTCCACCTGCGGGGGTGCGCCTTGCGCGAAATCGTCCTGATAAACATCACGGGAGTCGACCGTCCGGGTCTGACTGCGGCCATTACCGGCGTTCTGGCCCAGGGTGGTGTGAACATTCTCGACATCGGTCAGGCGGTGATCCACGACACCCTGTCGTTCGGCATCCTGGTTGAAATTCCTGACACCGAACAAGGCAAATCGGTGCTCAAGGACATCCTGTTCACGGCTTACAAGCTCGATCAACAAGTGCGTTTCACGCCGGTGTCCGAAGAGGATTACCAGCAATGGGTGGGCAATCAGGGCAAGAAACGCCACATCGTGACGCTATTGACCCGCAAAGTGACTGCCGAGCAATTGCAGCGAGTCAGTTCGATCACTGCCAAGTACGGCCTGAACATCGACCACATTGACCGACTGTCCGGGCGAATGCCGCTGGATACCCCGGCCGATAAAGGCAAGGGCTGCATCGAGTTTTCCGTACGGGGTGAAGCGGCTGATCCGCAAGCGTTGCGGGCGGAATTCTTGAGCGTCGCCCAGGAACTGAACGTCGACATCGCCTTCCAGGAAGATTCGCTGTTCCGCCGCAACCGGCGCCTGGCGGTGTTCGACATGGACTCGACGCTGATAGAAGCCGAAGTTATCGACGAACTGGCCAAGGCCGCCGGTGTAGGTGACCAGGTCTCCGCCATCACCGAGCGGGCGATGGCCGGCGAGCTGGATTTCCGCGCCAGCTTCAAAGAGCGCCTGGCCTTGCTGCAAGGCCTGGACGTTAGCGTACTGGACTCGATCGGCGCCTCTTTGCGCCTGACCGAAGGCGCGGAAACGCTCTTCGCCGAACTCAAGCGTTTGGGCTATAAGACGGCCATTCTGTCCGGCGGTTTCACCTACTTCGCCAAGCAATTGCAGACCAAACTGGGCATCGACTACGTGTTCGCCAACGAACTGGAAGTGGTCGATGGCAAGGTCACCGGCGTGGCGGTTGAACCGATCGTCGACGCACAGCGCAAGGCGGATCTGCTGAAGGAACTGGCACACAAGGAAGGTTTGCGTCTGGAGCAGACCATCGCAGTCGGCGACGGCGCCAATGATTTGCCGATGCTGGCGATTGCCGGTCTGGGCGTGGCGTTCCGTGCCAAGCCGCTGGTCAAGCAGTCGGCGAAGCAGGCGATTTCCACCCTTGGGCTGGATGGCGTGCTGTATCTGCTGGGCTTCCGGGATCGTGACGGGCAGCTCTGAAATATCGGCTGCCTGATCGGGCCCCATCGTCGGAACGCCGCCCGGAGCAAGCCCGCTCCCACAGGGATCTTCGGTGTGCACACTATCTGTCACATACAGAGATCACTGTGGGAGCGGGCTTGCTCCGGGCGGCGTTCCGACGATGGCGGCGCCGCGGTGTTAGGGATTCACCCTCAAAGCGTCTTCCACAACGAACTGAATTCCTGATCGATACCGACCGCACCGCTTCCCACGGCATCGACGTTTGCAGCTGTCTCCAGCAAACGATAGGCAAACTGATTGAAACTGTGGGTACTCGCCAGCCGCCTTTCCAGCCCGGCCCGACGTTCCTCGCCGTGGGTACTGATCACCACCTTGTGGCCTTCCTGAAAGGGCAGGCGCGGAGCGAGCAGCGTCGGCGGCAGGTCTATCGCACTGATGGCCGGCAATAACAAGCCGCGCAGGTATTGGCTGTGATCGTCATGGTCACGCAGCAGTTGCAGCCCGCAAGGTTCGGCGTAAGGCGCGACCTGCTCGATCCCCATTTGCGTGCCACCGCCACGCACCTGACGGATCCAGCGCACCACTGCGATGCTCCAGCCCTGACCTGCAGAATCCTCGATGCCAACCATTTCGCCCGCCTGTAGCTCGGTGGGCACTGCGCCTGGCCAGGCCAGGCAATAACCGCCAGGACTGTGATTGATCACCGGCAGGACATAAGTCGCAAAGTGTTGATTACGGTCGGATGCCTCATGGCTGTCGTCGTTCTGAAGCTGCGGGTATTCGATTTCTTCGTAGGGCAACAGATCGCCCACGTTGCCATGGTGCGCCACAGGGCTCCACAGGTCTTTTACGCGACCTGCAGGCGATATTGCCGAGAACTGCGCCTGTCGGGAGCCCGAGCGTTTAAGGATGTCGCTGAAGGAACGTTGCCCGCCCAGATAGAAGTGCAGTGCGCTCATGCCGATGCACAGGGTCAACGTGCCCTGGCCGACAGTGCGCTGGAAGCCGCGCTCGACCGTCTGGCCCCAGGCGGCATGCAGGTGTTGCAGCGTATCGAGGGTCAACCCTGCCGGCACTGGCAGGGGGGGCGAGCTGTCGGTTTTTTGCAAATGAGCTTCGATGGCTGCGACCAGCGGCAGCGGATCGATCCCGAGAACGCTTTCCTGCTGCTCTGGGCGAAACCGGGCGCTATAACGAGGCCCGGTGTCGCTGTCCGATGCGATGGCAAACAGTCCGTCGGACCGTTTACCGGGTTGCAGCTTGATCCATTTACTCCAGGGCTCCAGCACCTCGGCGACCCGGGCAATCTGGTTCTGCCGCAGTTGGTTGCAACGGGAGGCACCCAGCAGCAACGCGACGACGTAGGTCTGTTCGATGCTCAGCGTTTGCGTCTGGCTGGCCAACTCGTCGCGCAGGCTCAGGTGCTGCAACTGGTGCACACAGGCGATCCGATACAGCTGATGTAACTCCAGCCACAGCCCTTCCGGTACCGGACAATAAAGCTCGGTGGCACGGATCAACGGCCCGTTCAGGCAATGGATCGCACGTTGCAACGCCTGGGTCAGCAGCGGCGCACGGTCCTTGCTGAATCGTGGTGTGATGCGCACGACAATCTGTTTAAAGCCAATCGCCAAGTGATTTTGCAGCGCCTGGCAGAGGTTGGCGATCTTGCGCGAACGTTCGTCGAGGACAATCGACTGATGCAGGAAATGCCGCTCCAGGTGTTTGCAGACGTAATACACCTCGGGCCTTAGCAGCTCGAGCATTTGCAGGCGGTTATTGCTGGGCGTCAGGAGCTGATTGAGTTCACTCAAGCCTTGATAGAGCTGGCGAGCGGTTTCGCCGATGTTGGCTTTAGGCAGATTGGCAATCCAGCGCTTGAGGTCGCGCGGGGTGGCTTCACAGAACGTCAGGCGCAACTGCTTGGGGATGGGCGCGCGTAGCAAGAGGTGGGGAAGGGTTTCATTCATGCCGTGGACAAACTCCAACAGGGAAAATGGGCAGTGAATGACATGACTGTAGCATGCAGACGTACCCTCGACCCCGGGTAGGAGCTGCCGAAGGCTGCGATCTTTTGATCTTCAGCGTCATCACTACCGCCGAAAATCAAAAGATCGCAGCCTTCGGCAGCTCCTGCAAGGGGAATGTTCGCAGGCAGGGGATTACCGTTTGTCTGTCATTCTGGTGACCTTTGGGCGTACTACTAATCTGACAGTCGTGCGACTGGATACGCACAGTCGTACGGCCTGCCGCAGACGCAGGGCAGGTCTCTTCGTAACTTCAAGGAGATGAGGTTCATGTCTAGATACGTAGTGGCAAATCAATGGGGCGGTAGTTCGGCACCCTGGCATCCAGGTGGAGACTGGGTACTGGGTGCGCGGGACAACCAGAACGTTGTCGCGATCGAAATCAAATCGGGCGATGGCGGGAAGAGCTTCACCGGCACCATGACTTACGCCGGCGAAGGTCCCATTGGCTTCAAGGCTCAACGCACGGGCCAGAACCAGTACAGCGTTGAAAATCAGTGGGGCGGTAACGATGCCCCGTGGCATCCGGGTGGCAAATGGGTCATCGGAGGTCGGGATAATCAGAACGTTGTCGCGTTGAGCGTGACCTCCAAAGATGGAGGGAAAAACCTCAGTGGCACCAATACCTACGCCAATGAAGGGCCGATCGGCTTCCGTGGGCAGATAGAGTAGCGGCACTACCGAAATGTCCGGCCCCGCGAAGACGTTCGCGGGGCTCGGATCAGGCATCAGGCTGTTGGCAGGCCCATGCCCTGGCCCATCTGCACCGGCGAACCGGCCGCCAGTTCTTCGGCCCATTTCACCTGGTCCGGCCCGAACAGCACCACTGCTGTCGAACCCAGTTTGAAGCGACCCAGTTCCGCACCTTTTTCCAGATGGATCGGCGCACGGGCAGCTTCGTCGTAGCGGAAGGTTTTCAGCTCGCGCTTCGGTGGCGTGACCAACCCGGCCCAGACAGTTTCGATCGATGCCACAATCATGGCGCCCACCAGCACCACGGCCATTGGCCCGCGCTCAGTGTCGAAAATGCACGCCACGCGTTCGTTGCGGGCGAACAGTTCCGGCACGTTTTCGGCGGTGGTCTGGTTGACAGAGAAAATCCGCCCCGGAATGTAGATCATCTCGCGCAAAGTGCCAGCCAATGGCATGTGCACGCGGTGATAATCCTTCGGCGACAGGTAAATGGTGGCGAAATCGCCACCCATGAATGGCGCGGCATTGGCAGCGTCACCACCGAGCAACTCCAGCACGCTGAAGCTGTGGCCCTTGGCCTGGAATACGCGGCCGTGTTCGATCGGGCCGAGTTGGCTGACGGCGCCGTCGGCGGGGCTGAGGATTGCGCCCGGCGCCTGGTCCAGCGGACGAGCACCCTCTTTCAAGGTGCGCGTGAAGAACGCATTGAAGTGCTCGTAGGCGGTGAGGTCTTCGACCAGTGCCTGGGACATGTCCACCTGATAGCGCTTGGCGAACCACGCTGTAAGGGCGTTCTTGAACCAGCGCACGCGGCATTCGGCAATGCAGCCGGCCAGTCGCGACAGCAAATGGTGGGGCAGCAGGTATTGGCTGAGGATAAACAAACGCTTATTCATTGACGGTCCTTAGAAACCTTATTTCTCTACCGGGGTATCGGGATGGTTGCCCCATTCGCCCCATGAGCCGGCGTAGCCTTTGACCCGCGGATAACCGAGGGATTTGGCCACCAGATAGGTGAAGCCAGAGCGATGGTGGGTCTGGCAGTGGGTGATCACTTCTTTGTCTTTGCTGATCCCGAGTTGCTCCAGGATCTGCGGCATGTCCGTGCGAATGCGCAGGTGACGTGCCGGATCCATGCCCGCGGTCCATTCGAAATTGACCGCGCCGGGGATGTGTCCTGCCTTGGCCGCCAGGACTTTCTCGCCGCAATACTCCAGCGGTCCGCGGGCGTCCCAGATCGCCAGGTCGGCTGCGCCGAGACGGCTTTGCAGGTACTCGCGGGTAGCGATGGGTTCGTCGTGCAAGGTCAGGGGAACCGGGCCGCCGACCGCAGGCGGGATCTGGATCGACATTGGCAAACCTTCCGCCAGCCAGGCCTGCAGACCGCCGTCGACATAGTGGTAGTGGTTATGGCCGATAACGTCCAGAAGCCAGATAAAGCGTCCGGCCCAACCACCGCCTTCGTCGTCATAGACGACGTAGACTGCATCGGGGTTGTGTCCCAGTTCGCCGAACAATACTTCAAGCGCCCCCTGGGTCGGCAGCAGGCCTGGCGCAGGCGCCTGACCCAATTGCGTACGCTTTGGATCGACAAAGCGTGCGCCGGGAATATGCCCTTCGGCATAACGGGCGCTGCTGGTCAGGTCCACCAGGATAAGCTCGCGGGCTTCGAGACGGGCGAGCAGGTCGCTCGGCTCGATCACCAGGGTCAAGCCAGAGAAGTCAGACATGTGAGGTCTCCAGAGCACAAAGGGTTGGATTGTAGCGCAGCCTTCATTGACCGCGGTGGCTAAAGCTGTGCAGGGATTTTTCGATGCACTGCGCGGTTTTGCCGAAGGCTTGCACGGTGATCTCCGAGAACGGCCCGCCGCCCTGATCCGCCACCACAATCATGATCACCCGGCCGTTGCTGACCAGTGAGCGCAGTAACAGGTGTTCACCCGCGAATTGCGAGCGCAGATCGGCGGGCAGAAGGGCCGAGAGTCGCGCATGGTTGGCCGGGCTCAGGCGCAGTTGCGCCTGTTGCGAGAGCAGGCGTTGCAGCACGGTGCTTTGGCTGACAGGGAAATTCAGGGCGGCGGCTGCCTTTGGCAGGCCGAAGGCCTGGTGCACCCGCAAATGGGCGTGAGTGCGGTCGGCCATCAGCATCATCACCCGTCGCATGCCGCACGCGACCAAGGCGTCGCGAGCAGAGGTGGTCAAGTGCAGGGCATTGCTGAAGCGACTGGGCTGCATCAGCAATTCGGCGCATTGCCTGCGCCATTTCACCAGGTCTTCGGCGGTCGGCGCCGGGGCCGGCAGCCAACCCGCGTGAATGTGCTTCATGCCCCATGGCCAGATCAGCGAAACAGCCGGGTGCCACAGGTCTGGCATGGCGTGATGACGGGCGCTGGTGACGGCCTGTCGGTGCAACTGCTGCTGCACTTCGTCCATCGGCATTTGCAGGTAAAGGCAGGTCAAGTAGTGCCAGCGCTCAGTGTGCGGACTGTCCCAGGCCTGTTGCGCCGACAGCGCCAGGCCGTTGGCCAGCAACACCGTGTTGGCCGGTTGATTGAGCCAGCGGCGCAGGGTCGGATCGTCATCGAGGCGGTTCTGCTGGCGCAACGGGTGATCACTGTCGCGAGCGATGCGCAGGACCTTGACCAGTTCCCGTTGTTCGTTGAGCAGCAGCCGATAACCCTGCTGCACCCAGATCGGCAGGTGCCAGAGGTCCACCAGGGCCTGGCCTATTTGCAGCAGGCGTACGCCGAACAGCTGCTTCTCGACGTCACGCGCCGATTCGCCTTTATGAATGACCCGCCGCTCCCACTCTTCAAGCAACTGCGGATGGGTCAACGCCATCGGCCACAACGGCGAGAGAAACAGCAGGCTGCCCCAGTGGATGTCCTGCCACAGCCGCGCCAGGCGACTGGCGAAAAAACCGTTGGCCTGTTGGGTCGCGTGCTGGCTGATCAACTGCAGCTGGCGCAGGGCGACCGGGATCTGTGACAGCGGCTGGGCGGGCAGTCGGTCGAGCAGTTCTGCGGTGCGCTTCAACCCGAGGCGATTGAGCGCTACCTCAAGGTTTTCAGCGGGCGTGGCCAGGCTGCCGTGGGCATGCCGGTTGGCTTCGCGAATCACGCTCAAGGCCAGGGCAGGGCTGTCCTGCATCATTTCGGCGATATCGCGCAGCGAACTGCGGTTGTCGCGGATGGCCCTGCAAACCCGATCATGGCTGGCTTGCGGAACGGGCAGGCGCACGCCGTCGAGCAGCTTGACCCAGCCTTCGAGTGTGCTCGGTTCCGGCGTTGGAACGTTCGTTTCGTTAGCCATGTCTGGACGCGATCATCGTCTGCATTTACCTATGCACGGAGCGTATGCCCGAAGCGTATGCCCGGAGCGGGCCAAATTGGCTTTTCACCTGAACGGGCTATAGTCTGGCGCAGTTTTGCCGATAAGGAGAAGAAGAGATTTTTCAACTTCCGAATATGACCTTGAACCCGACTCAGTAAGTGCTCCCCACCCTATGGCTAAAATAATCGGCATCATCGTCGTATTCGCGAGCGTGCTCGGCGGATACGTGCTCTCCCACGGTAAAATTGCCGCCCTGATTCAGCCCTTCGAGGTGATGATTATCGGTGGAGCGGCCCTGGGTGCATTCCTGCAGGCCAACCCCGGTCACATGACGATGCGCGTGTTCAAGAAGTCCTTGGGCATGTTCAGCTCGCGCTTCACCCACATCTTCTACCTTGAGGTGCTGGGGCTGATCTACGAGATCCTCAACAAGAGCCGCCGCGAAGGCATGATGGCCATCGAAGGCGACATTGAAGATGCCGCCGCGAGCCCGATCTTCGCCAAGTACCCGGCGGTTCTGAAAGATGAACGCATGACGGCGTACATCTGTGATTACCTGCGCATCATGTCGTCCGGCAACATGGCGCCCCATGAGCTCGAAGGCCTGTTCGACATGGAACTGTACAGCCTCAAGGAAGACCTGGATCACCCCTCCCACGCCGTGAACGGCATCGCCGATGCCATGCCCGGCTTCGGTATCGTCGCGGCGGTATTGGGTATTGTGGTGACCATGGCGTCCCTGGGTGATGGCGATCAGCAATCCATCGGCTTGCACGTCGGTGCGGCACTGGTCGGTACCTTCTTCGGTATTCTTGCAGCCTATGGTTTCTTCGGCCCGCTGGCGCACTCCCTGGCCCACGATGCCAAGGAAGAACTGAACGTCTACGAGGCCATCAAGGCCTCGCTGGTCGCTTCCGCTTCCGGCATGCCGCCCTCGCTGGCGGTGGAGTTCGGCCGCAAGGTGCTGTACCCGGCGCACCGTCCCAGCTTCGCCGAGCTGGAACAAGCGGTTCGCGGTCGCTGAGTCATGGAGAATAACCAGCCGATCATCATCAAGCGCGTCAAGCGCTACGCCGCCGGGCATCATGGGGGCGCCTGGAAAATCGCCTTCGCCGACTTCGCGACGGCGATGATGGCGTTCTTCCTGGTGCTGTGGCTGTTGTCCAACGCAACGCCAGAGCAGAAGATCGCCATCGCCGGTTACTTCAAGGACCCGATCGGCTTTACCGAAAGTGGCACGCCCTACATCATCGACCTGGGTGGTACGCCGACCCTGGCACCGGATATCACGCTCAATCCCGAGGTCAAATCCCAACCTCAGCCGGACAAAGTGACCATCGGTAACGAACAGGCCGAAGGCATGGCCGAGCAGGTCGAGAAGGAACGGCTGGAACTGCTGATGCAAGAATTGCAGAGCAAGGTTGATGAAAATCCACAGTTGCAGAAATTCAAGGACCAGATCCAGTTCGAGATCATTGCCAATGGATTGCGCATCCAGATCATGGACGCGGAAAACCGGCCGATGTTTGACTCGGGCAGTGCTCGCCTGAAACCGTATTTCGAAGATATTTTGCTGGCCATGGCCGACACCATCAAAGCCGTGCCGAACAAGATCAGCATCAGCGGCCACACCGATGCCCAACCCTATTCGGGTACCGGTGATTTCGGTAACTGGGAACTGTCAGCCAACCGTGCCAACGCGGCCCGCCGTGCACTGGTAGCCGGCAGCTACCCGGAATCGCAAGTGGCGCGAGTCGTCGGATATGCCTCCTCGGCACTGTTTGATCGGGGTAACCCGTTCAACCCGGTCAATCGCCGTATCGACATCGTGGTGCTGACCAGGAAAGCCCAGCGTGCCATTGAAGGCGCGCAAGGTGCGGAGCCTGCGCCGGAGCCGACCCAAGGGCAGGGCGTCCCGGGTGAAGTGCCGGCCACGCCCGTTGACCCGAATGCGTTGCCTGCTGATAAAGAGCCATTGCCGGCGCATGAACTTCGCGAGCGCTTGAATCTGTTCGATGACCCGCCGCCGAAACCGGCGGAGCCACCGAAACAGTGACCCACAAAAAAGCCGACAGCGATGTCGGCTTTTTTGTTTCTGCTGCCCTCTGCTGATCATGTTCGTGGCGCCACGAACAGGATCAGGCTACTTAGTAGCTGCTCTCCGGCAAGCTGGCGATGATCGAGCGGTAGCTGTTCATCCGTTGCTGCTGCACGCGGCCTTCTTCCAGGGCCTTGAGCAGGGCGCAACCCGGTTCGCGGTCGTGCTTGCAGTCGCGGAAGCGGCAGGTGCCGATCAGGTCGTTGAACTCGATGAAGCCGGCTTCGACGTCGGCCCGGCTGACGTGACCCAGGCCGAACTCGCGGATACCCGGGGAGTCGATCAACTCGCCGCCACCGGGGAAGTGGAACAAGCGCGCGGTGGTGGTGGTGTGGGTGCCCTGGCCGGATAGCTCGGACAGCGGGCCGACGCGGGTTTCGACTTCCGGCAGCAGGCTGTTGACCAGCGACGACTTGCCGACGCCGGACTGGCCGACGAACACGCTGATGCGCCCGTCCAGTTGCTCCTGCAGTTGGTCCATGCCGTTGCCGTGGTGCGCCGACACTTCCAGCACCGGATAGCCCAGCGTGCGGTAAACCGCCAGCAAGGCATTCAGCGCCGGGGCGTTCTGTTCGTCGATCAGGTCGAATTTGTTGAGCAGCAGCAGTGGACGAATCCCCGCGTGCTCAGCCGCGACCAGATAGCGATCGATCAAGTTGGCGTGGGGCTCGGGCAGTGGCGCGAAGACGATGACGATCATGTCGACGTTGGCCGCCACCGGCTTGAGCTGGCCACGACTGTCCGGACGGCAGAGTTCGGTTTTACGCGGCAGTTGCGCCACGATCACGCCGATCCCCTGGTTGCCGGCACGCCAGACCACTTGATCGCCGGTCACCAGCGCCGGGAGGTTGGCGCGCAAGTGGCAGCGGAACACCTGGCCGGCCAGCTCGCCATCGAGCGCTTCGACTTCGACCTGCACACCGAAGTGCGCGATCACAAGGCCCGTCTGTTCCGGACCCAGGTCGCCACCCTCGAGTGCCTCGACAGCCGAGGACTCGCGTTTGGCGGCGCGGGCAGCGCGTTCGCCCTGAATCTTTTCGATGCGCCAGTTTTGACGACGATTGAGTTGGCGTTTGGCCATGGGTGTTCCGTATCAAGAATGCAGCGATTAGGTAAAACGGCCGCGAGTTTAGCACGCCCGGCCACTTCCCTAGGCTAAACTGCGCAGCATTGCCTAGGAGTCGACACATGCAAAACCCACAGAATCTGATCTGGATCGACCTGGAAATGACCGGTCTGAACCCCGATACCGACGTCATCATCGAGATGGCCACTATCGTCACCGACAGTGATCTGAACACCCTGGCCGAAGGTCCGGTGATCGCCATTCATCACAGCGATGAAATCCTTGCCGGCATGGACGAGTGGAACACCCGTCAACACGGCGGCTCGGGCTTGACCCAGCGGGTTCGCGACAGCCGCATCAGCATGGCCGAAGCCGAAGCCGAGACCATCGCCTTCCTGGAGAAATGGGTACCGAAGGGCAAGTCGCCGATCTGCGGCAACAGCATCTGCCAGGACCGTCGCTTTCTTTATACCCATATGAAATCCCTGGAAAGCTTCTTCCACTATCGCAACCTTGATGTGTCGACGCTTAAAGAGTTGGCCGCACGCTGGGCGCCGGACGTGCGCGACAGCTTCCAGAAGGGCAGCACTCACCTGGCCCTGGACGACATCCGTGAATCCATCGCCGAGCTGCAGCATTACCGCAAGAACTTCATCAAGTTCTGATTGGGGATGAGCGGGCTTTTGTGGCGAGGGAGCTTGCTCCCGCTCGGCTGCGCAGCAGTCGCAAACCGGCCGGCCGCGGTATGCCTGACAAAACACGGTGTCTGGTTTTGGGGCCGCTACGCGACCCAACGGGGGCAAGCCCCTCGCCACAGGTCTACGTGAATGCTTCGGCGCCCTCTTTTGGTGCTTCAGTGAAGTGAGTAGACTGCGCGCCTTCCTGCAAGGACCGCCCCCATGTTGCTGATGCTCTACCTGATCGCCATTACCGCCGAAGCCATGACCGGTGCCCTGTCTGCCGGTCGTCGCGGCATGGATTGGTTTGGTGTGGTGCTGATCGCGTGCGTGACGGCCCTGGGTGGCGGATCGGTGCGCGATGTGTTGCTCGGCCATTACCCGCTGACGTGGGTCAAACACCCGGAATACCTGGTGTTGACCTCGATCGCAGCGATGTTCACCGTGTTCGCCGCCCGCTGGATGCGCCACCTGCGTTCGCTGTTTCTGGTACTCGACGCCGTAGGACTGGTGGCCTTTACCCTGATCGGCTGCATGACTGCGCTGGAAATGGGCCATGGCATGCTGGTGGCTTCGGTCAGCGGGGTGATCACCGGGGTGTTCGGCGGCATTCTGCGGGATATCTTCTGTAACGACATCCCGCTGATCTTCCGCCGTGAACTCTATGCCAGTGTGTCGTTCGCTGCGGCCTGGTGCTACCTGCTGTGCATCTATCTCGAACTGCCCGGCGAACAGGCGATCCTGATTACCCTGTTCGGTGGCTTCCTGCTGCGGTTGCTGGCAATCCGTTTCCATTGGGAAATGCCGAAGTTCGTCTACAACGACGAGGCTTGATTTTCGCGGGGTGCACTGGTCGGATAAGTGTGTGCTTCGAAATATTCTGTCGAGGAAGTCGCTTAGGTTAATCAGTGAAAACAGGGTAAAAAGTTCATAAATAGGGTAATTTGTTATGGAGTTACCCTTTTTAGAATTGAATTACCCTATTTGGCAGGTAAAACCCATATGCGGTCACTCACTCCCGAATTTCTCGCAACGCTTCGCTACAACGGATTGCAGGTCGCGACATTGCGGGCTCTCGGTGAGTACCGTGGCAAGCAGCAATTGTTCGTTTCCCAGTCCCCGGAAATTCTCCAGGACTTGAAGCAGCTTGCCGTCATCGAGTCCACAGAGTCATCGAACCGATTGGAGGGAGTGATTGTTTCGCCAAGTCGGTTGAAGTCATTGATTATCAAAAATGCCGACCCGAAAAGTCGCTCCGAGCAAGAGGTTGCGGGTTACCGCGATGCGCTTTCTCTTATCCATGAAGCGGCAGAGGGTATGCCCTTCTCCGAGGGCGTCATTCGGCAGTTGCACGGCATGCTTTATCGCTATTTACCGCAGGATGGCGGGGAGTGGAAAGCTACGAACAATGACATCATCGAGCGTCATCCGGACGGTAGTTCACGTATCCGCTTTCAACCGGTCGCTGCACATCTGACACCCATTGCAATGGTCGATATGGTCATGCATTACCGCACAGCATTGGAGCAGAATCTGGCAGACCCGCTCGTATTGGTCCCGCTGAGTATTCTCGACTTTCTCTGCATTCACCCTTTCTCAGATGGCAATGGGCGCGTAGCTCGACTGCTTACCTTGTTATTGCTTTACCAGTTTGATTATCGCGTCGGCCGTTTTATCAGCCTTGAGCGGATCTTCGAGGACTCAAAGGAAAGTTACTACGAAACACTCGAGATCAGCTCTCAAGGTTGGCATGAAGGCAGGCACGATGTTCAGCCATGGCTCAACTACTTCTGGGGTGCGCTACTTCGCGCTTACAAGGAGTTCGAGGAGCGTGTCGGTAAGATCGATAAGCGCCATGGAGGCAAAAGCGATCGAGTTCGAGTTGAAGCGTTGAAGCGATCCCTACCGTTTTCGATTACTGAGCTTGAAGAGGCTTGCCCTGGCGTGAGTCGTGACACCGTGCGTATGGTTTTGCGTTCATTGAAAGCTGAAGGGCTAATTGAGTCGACAGGGAAGGGGCGCAGTGCCAAGTGGATAAACTTGCATCACTAAGGGCGAGTTCCGTGGTTGCCAGCGCGCTGCTCATGTTGCTTCAACGCCCACTCCACATGCTCTCGCACCAGGTCTGAGGGATAATCCCGTCGCGCCTTCAAGGCTTCCAGCACCGGAATGCTCGACGGCGCATTACCCAGGCCCACCGCGAGATTGCGCAGCCAGCGCTCATAACCGGCCCGACGTAGCGGCGAACCTTCGGTACTGCTCAGGAATTTGTCTTCGTCCCACATAAACAATTCGGCCAGTTCGGCATTGTCCAGATTGTGCCGCGGCTTGAAGTCGCTTTCGCCGGACGGGCGAGCAAAGCGGTTCCACGGACAGACGATCTGACAGTCATCGCAACCGAACACCCGATTGCCGATCAGCGGTCGCAGCTCTTCAGGGATCGCACTTTTCAGCTCGATGGTCAGGTAGGAAATGCAGCGCCGGGCGTCCAGTACATAGGGGCCGACGAAAGCATTGGTCGGGCAAATGTCCAGGCATGCGGTACAACGTCCGCAGTGTTCGGTAGCGTGGGGCGGGTCCACGGGCAGCGGCAGGTCGACAAACAGCTCGCTGAGAAAGAAATAACTGCCGGCCTTGCGGTTCAACACCAGGGTGTTTTTGCCGATCCAGCCCAGACCGGCTTTTTCGGCGATGGCCTTTTCCAGCACCGGTGCACTGTCGACGAACGCACGGTAGCCAAACGGACCGATGACCGCCTGGATTTTTTCTGCCAGTTGTTGCACGCGTTTACGGATCAATTTGTGGTAATCGCGGCCCAAGGCATAGCGCGAAACGTAGGCTTTTTCCGGTTGGGCCAGGCGTTGGGCCATTTCTGTGTCGCCGGGAAGGTAGTCCATGCGCAGGGTAACCACCCTTAACGTGCCCGGCACCAGTTCTTCCGGGTGCGAGCGTTTGCTGCCGTGGGCGCCCATGTACTCCATTTCGCCGTGGTAGCCGGCTTCGAGCCAGCGCTGCAGGTGCTGCTCATGCTCGGCCAGGTCCAGGCCGCTGATGCCGACTTGCTGAAAGCCCAGCTCGCGGCCCCAATCCTTGATGGATTGGGCGAGGGCGGGCAGGTCTGTAGTAATAGCGGGCATGAGACGAGAGAAACCGGAGCTGAGGTGCGTATAATTCTGCCAGACATCGGAGCCTGAAGACGCATGCCGCACACTAAAGATGATTTACCCGACGCGCTGTACAGCACCGCGCAAGTGCGAGGGCTCGATGCGAGCCTGATCGCGGCCGGCACATCGGGCTTCGAATTGATGCAGCGGGCGGCGCGCGCAACCTGGCGTGCGCTGGTCCGTCACTGGCCGACGGCGAACGAGCTGAGTGTGATGACCGGTCATGGAAATAACGCCGGTGATGGCTATTTGATAGCTGTTTTGGCCAGGCGTGCAGGCTGGCACGTGCGCGTCCTGGCAGTCGGTGATCCTCAGCGTTTGCAAGGCGATGCAGCCTTGGCCCACGCCGAGGCCGTGGCCGAAGGCATTGCCGTTCAAGCCTGGAACGCGCAGTCCGAGTTGCGTGGTGTCGTGGTGGACGCCTTGCTCGGCACCGGTTTGACGGGCGAAGTGCGAGAACCCTATGCCAGCGTTATCGCGGCGATCAATGCCAGTGGTTTGCCGGTTGCGGCAGTGGATATCCCTTCGGGTCTTAGCGCTGATACTGGACGTATGCTCGGCGCGAGCGTCCGGGCTGATCTGACCGTGACCTTTATCGGCTTGAAGTTGGGACTGTTCACTGGCGACGCGGCGGACGTGGTCGGCGCGTTGGTCTTCAATGATCTGCAAGCCTCCCCTGAGTCATTTAATGGCGTGGACATCAGTGCGCGTCGTCTGACGGCCGGTAATGTGCCGCGACTGGCCAGCCGCGCTCCCACTGCCCATAAAGGCACGTTCGGTCACGTGCTGTTGATCGGCGGAGATCGGGGTTTTGGCGGCGCGATCCTGCTGAGTGCCCAAGCTGCGCTTCGCAGTGGCGCGGGCATGGTGTCGGTATCGACGCGCAGTGAACACGTTCCCGCCGCACTGGCAAGAATTCCCGAAGCCATGGTGTTGGGCACTTCGTCGGCCAACCAACTGATGGGATTGCTTGAAAAAGTTTCCGTGCTGGTCGTCGGCCCAGGCCTGGGACAGGCGTCCTGGGGGCGCAGTCTTTTGTCGGCGGCGGCCAACGCACCGCTTGCGCAAGTCTGGGACGCCGATGCCTTGAATCTGTTAGCCGAAGAACAGGTGAGCTTGCCCCAGGATTGTGTGATCACGCCACATCCGGGCGAAGCGGCGCGGTTACTGGGCCTGTCGACTGCCGAGGTCCAGGCCGATCGTCCTGCCGCTGCTCATGCATTGAGCAAAAAATATACAGCGGTTGTGGTCCTGAAAGGCGCCGGCAGCCTGATCGCCAGTCCCGATGGACGTCTGGCGGTATGCGATCAGGGGCACCCGGCGATGGCTACCGCCGGATTGGGCGATGTGCTGGCTGGATTGTTGGGCGCCCTGCTGGCCCAGGGCATGAGCGCCTTTGACGCCGCTTGCCTCGCGGTCTGGCTGCACGCCAATGCCGGTGCGCAAGAAGGTAAATCGGGCCGTGGGCTGGCGGCCAGTGATCTGATTCCAGCCATTCGTCAGTTGTTGGAGGAGCAAGCACCGTGTCTGAAGTAACCCTGTACCTGGCTGATGAAGAGGCCATGACCGACTTTGGCGCGCGTATCGCCCATACAACCAAGGGCCATGGCCTGATCTTTCTTGAAGGCGACCTCGGTGCGGGGAAAACCACGCTGTCCCGAGGCATAATCCGGGGCTTGGGGCATGTGGGCGCGGTAAAAAGTCCGACCTTCACCCTGGTCGAACCTTACGAGATCGGCGACATCCGGGCCTTCCATTTCGACCTGTATCGGCTGGTCGATCCGGAAGAGCTGGAGTACCTCGGCATCCGTGATTACTTCGAAGACGATGCGCTGTGCCTGATCGAATGGCCCCGCAAGGGTGCAGGCTTTTTGCCAAAGCCCGACCTGACCATTACCATTAGCCCGCAAGACAGCGGGCGTTCGCTGAAAATTTTGTCCCAGGGCTCGCGTGGCGAGTCGTGGTGTGCCGCTTTGGCATTGGAATCCAATTAAATGATGGGGTCAGGTATGCGCTTTCGCGCGATGGTAGCTGCCGTAGGATTGTTGTTTCTGGCGGTGACCGTCGACGCTGTGGCCGAGACGAAGGTCAACAGCGTTCGCCTGTGGCGGGCTCCGGACAACACACGATTGGTGTTCGACCTGACGGGGCCTGTCCAGCACAGCGTGTTTACCCTGTCTGCTCCGGATCGACTGGTGATCGACATCAATGGTGCGAGCCTCGGGGCGCCATTGAACGTCAACAGCTCGAACACCCCGATCACCGCAATGCGCTCGGCCCAACGCACGCCGACCGACCTGCGGGTGGTCATCGACCTGAAAAAAGCCGTCACGCCGAAAAGCTTTACCCTGGCGCCGAACGCCCAGTACGGTAACCGACTGGTGGTCGATCTATTCGATAACCCTGCCGACGCCACGCCGATTGCGCCGCCGACCAACGTCGCGACAGTGGCCCCGGTGCCGGTCACTCCGGTCGATCCACCGGTCAAATTGCCGCCAGCCCCGGCCGGCAAGCGCGACATCGTCGTGGTTATCGATGCTGGCCACGGCGGCGAAGACCCGGGCGCTTCGGGTTCTCGCGGTCAGCGCGAGAAAGACGTGGTGCTGGCCATCGCTCGCGAACTGCAGCGCCAGGTCAATGGCATGAAAGGCTTCCGTGCCGAGCTGACCCGTACCGGCGACTACTTCATTCCCTTGCGCGGCCGTACCGAGATCGCCCGCAAGAAGGGCGCCGACCTGTTCGTCTCGATCCACGCCGATGCCGCACCTTCGGCCGCTGCCTTCGGTGCGTCGGTATTCGCCCTGTCTGATCGCGGCGCCACGTCCGAGACGGCGCGCTGGCTGGCCGACAGTGAAAACCGTTCCGACTTGATCGGCGGTGCCGGCAACGTCAGCCTCGACGACAAGGACCGCATGTTGGCGGGCGTACTGCTCGACCTGTCGATGACCGCCTCCCTGACGTCCAGCCTGAACGTCGGCCAGAAGGTCCTGAGCAACATCGGCCGGGTCACCCCGCTGCATAAACAACGGGTGGAACAGGCCGGGTTCATGGTGCTGAAATCGCCGGACATCCCGTCGATCCTGGTGGAAACCGGGTTCATCTCCAACGCCAACGAAGCTTCGAAGCTTGCTGCGGCGAACCACCAGCAAGCTCTGGCACGTTCGATCAGCAGTGGCGTGCGCCAGTTTTTCCAGCAGAATCCGCCACCGGGCACCTACATTGCCTGGCTGCGTGATTCCGGCAAGATCGCCCAAGGTCCGCGTGACCATCGGGTGAGCCCTGGCGAGACGCTGGCGATGATTGCCGTGCGATATCAGGTGTCTCCGGCCACGCTGCGCAGCGCCAACAACCTGTCGAGTGATGAGCTCAAGATCGGTCAGCACTTAACCATCCCTGGCACAGAATTGGCGGCCAAAGAATGAACCAGGTGCTGACCAACACGTCTCGCATCGAGCTGCTCAGCCCACGGCTGGCGAACCAGATCGCCGCCGGTGAAGTGGTTGAGCGCCCGGCCTCGGTGATCAAGGAACTGCTGGAAAACAGCCTCGACTCCGGCGCCAGGCGTATTGATGTCGACGTGGAGCAGGGCGGCGTCAAGCTGCTGCGGGTGCGCGACGATGGCAGCGGCATTTCTGCCGATGACTTGCCACTGGCCCTGGCCCGTCACGCCACCAGCAAGATCCGCAATCTGGAAGACCTCGAGCAGGTCATGAGTCTCGGGTTTCGTGGAGAGGCCCTGGCGTCGATCAGTTCCGTGGCACGGCTGACGCTGACGTCCCGTACCAAAGAGGCCGATCAGGCCTGGCAAGTCGAAACCGAAGGCCGGGACATGGCGCCGCGGGTGCAGCCGGCCGCTCACCCGGTCGGTACCTCGGTCGAAGTGCGCGACCTGTTCTTCAATACCCCGGCACGCCGCAAATTTCTCAAGACTGAAAAAACCGAGTTCGATCACCTGCAAGAAGTGATCAAGCGCCTGGCATTGGCGCGCTTCGACGTAGCATTCCATCTGCGCCATAACGGCAAGACCATCCTCAGCCTGCATGAAGCCCACGATGATGCGGCCCGTGCCCGGCGTGTAGCGGCCATCTGCGGCCCGGGCTTCCTGGAGCAGGCGCTGCCGATCGAAATCGAGCGCAATGGCCTGCATCTTTGGGGCTGGGTCGGCTTGCCGACGTTCAATCGCAGCCAGGCGGACTTGCAGTATTTCTTTGTGAATGGCCGTGCCGTGCGCGACAAACTGGTGGCCCACGCGGTCCGTCAGGCTTATCGCGATGTGCTGTTCAACGGTCGTCACCCGACCTTCGTGCTGTTTTTCGAAGTCGATCCGGCGGGCGTCGACGTCAACGTGCACCCGACCAAACACGAAGTGCGCTTCCGTGACGGGCGCATGGTCCACGACTTCCTCTATGGCACCTTGCACCGCGCCCTGGGCGATGTGCGTCCGGAAGATCAACTGGCGGCGCCTGTGGCGACAGCCATCGTTCGACCGACCGGGATCGAGGCCGGCGAGTTCGGCCCTCAGGGTGAAATGCGTCTGGCGGCCAATGCGTTGCTGGAGCAGCCCCAGGCTCAGCCGGCCTTCAATGCAACGGCTGGCTCGGGCGCCGGCGCCGGTTATCAATACACGCCACGGCCACAGTCCGGCGTTCCCGCCGCTGAAGCCCAGGCGGCCTACCGCGAGTTCTTCGCGCCGTTGCCCGAGGCCAACGCGGTCGCGCTGCCGGCCGGGCAGGATGATATTCCGCCACTGGGTTACGCGTTGGCGCAGCTCAAGGGCATCTATATTCTGTCGGAGAACGCCCAGGGCCTGGTGTTGGTGGACATGCATGCCGCCCATGAGCGGATCATGTACGAACGCCTGAAAATCGCCATGGCCAGCGAAGGCCTGAGTGGCCAACCGCTGTTGGTGCCCGAGTCCCTGGCGGTCAGCCAGCGTGAAGCCGATTGCGCCGAAGAGCATGTCGCCTGGTTCCAGCGCCTGGGCTTCGAGTTGCAGCGCCTTGGCCCGGAATCCCTGGCCATCCGGCAGATTCCGGCCCTGCTCAAGCAGGCTGAAGCCAATCGACTGGTCAGTGACGTATTGGCGGACCTGATGGAGTACGGCACCAGCGACCGGATCCAGGCGCACCTGAACGAGCTGCTCGGGACCATGGCCTGCCACGGCGCGATTCGTGCGAATCGGCGTCTGGCCCTGCCGGAAATGAACGGTCTGCTGCGCGACATGGAGAACACCGAGCGCAGCGGTCAATGCAACCATGGCCGACCGACCTGGACCCAGTTGGGACTGGACGATCTGGACAAACTGTTCTTGCGCGGTCGTTGATGAGCCAGCTCCCTCCTGCGATTTTCCTGATGGGGCCGACCGCCGCCGGCAAGACCGACCTGGCCATCGAACTCACCAAAGTCTTGCCCTGCGAGCTGATCAGCGTTGATTCGGCACTGGTCTATCGTGGCATGGACATCGGCACCGCCAAGCCGTCCAAAGCGCTGTTGGCCGAATTTCCCCATCGTCTGATCGATATTCTCGACCCGGCAGAAAGCTATTCGGCCGCGGATTTCCGACGTGATGCCCTTGAAGCCATGGCCGACATCACCGCGCGCGGAAAGATTCCGCTGCTGGTGGGCGGCACAATGCTCTATTACAAGGCTTTGGTCGAAGGTCTGGCGGATATGCCCGCTGCCGACCCCGACGTCCGCGCACAGATCGACGAAGAAGCTGTACGCCTTGGCTGGCAAGCCCTGCACGATCAATTGGCCGTAATTGACCCGGAGTCTGCAGCGCGCATTCATCCGAACGATCCCCAGCGACTCAGTCGAGCGCTGGAGGTTTATCGTGTCAGCGGTCAAAGCATGACTGCGCTGCGCTTGCGACAATCTGCGCAAAGTACTGAAGCAGCCGCTTCGGGACAGCAACAATTGCCCTATACTGTCGCGAACCTGGCCATTGCTCCGGCTAATCGCCAGATACTGCATGAGCGAATTAAACAAAGATTTACTTTAATGTTGGAACAGGGATTCATTGACGAGGTCGTAGCCCTGCGTAAGCGAAGTGACCTGCATGCCGGGTTGCCGTCTATACGTGCAGTAGGCTACCGACAAGTCTGGGACTACCTGGATGGCAAGCTGACGCAAGCCGAGATGCAGGAGCGTGGAATCATTGCCACGCGCCAGCTGGCGAAGCGCCAGTTCACCTGGCTGCGCAGTTGGGCTGATTTACACTGGCTGGACAGCCTGGATTGCGACAATCTGCCGCGCGCCTTGAAATACCTGGGGACCATCTCCATATTGAGCTGAGTCCTTGCAATTGCCGTCTATCCTTGGGGGTCTGACGGCCACAAGCCATCTGTTTACCTATTTTTTTATATTGAATCCTTAAAGGAGTGCGGCACATGTCAAAAGGGCATTCGCTACAAGACCCTTACTTGAATACTTTACGTAAAGAGAAAGTGGGGGTCTCCATCTACCTGGTCAACGGGATCAAGCTGCAAGGCACGATCGAGTCTTTCGACCAGTTCGTTATCCTGCTGAAAAACACCGTCAGCCAGATGGTTTATAAGCACGCTATCTCTACAGTGGTGCCGGTTCGTCCAATTCGTCTGCCAAGTGCCGCCGAAAGTGAACAGGGCGACGCTGAGCCTGCTCCTGGTAACGCCTGATAGGAGTCTCCTTTGTTCTTTGAGCGCCACGGTGGTGGTGAACGGGCAATTCTCGTTCACTTGGATGGTCAGGACCCTGAGGCGCGCGAAGATCCGCAGGAGTTTCAGGAATTGGCAATGTCGGCTGGCGCCGAGACCGTCGCGTTTTTCAACGTGCCGCGTCATCGGCCAACCGCCAAATACCTGATTGGCAGCGGCAAGGTCGAGGAATTGCGCGACCTGGTCAAAGCCGAACAGGTAGATCTGGTGATTTTCAATCACATCCTCACGCCCAGTCAGGAACGTAACCTCGAACGTGTTTTCGAGTGTCGCGTGATCGACCGCACGGGTCTGATTCTCGACATCTTCGCCCAACGCGCCCGCACCCATGAAGGCAAGCTCCAGGTCGAACTGGCCCAGCTTGAGCACATGAGTACGCGGCTGGTTCGTGGCTGGACTCACCTTGAGCGGCAGAAGGGTGGTATCGGTCTGCGCGGCCCGGGTGAAACCCAGCTGGAAACCGACCGGCGCCTGTTGCGGGTTCGCCTGCGTCAGATCAAGGGGCGCCTGGAAAAGGTCCGCAGCCAGCGCGAGCAATCACGACGCGGGCGCAAACGGGCTGACATTCCGACGGTTTCACTGGTGGGTTATACCAACGCCGGCAAATCGACGCTGTTCAACTCGGTGACCGATTCCGATGTGTTCGCCGCCGACCAGCTCTTCGCCACCCTCGACCCGACCCTGCGCCGACTCGAACTCGACGACCTCGGTCCGATCGTGCTGGCCGATACCGTGGGCTTCATTCGTCACCTGCCGCACAAACTGGTCGAGGCATTTCGGGCTACGCTCGAAGAGTCGAGCAACTCCGACCTGCTGCTGCACGTGATCGACGCCCATGAACCTGAGCGCATGGCCCAGATTGAACAGGTCATGGTGGTGCTCGGGGAGATCGGTGCTCAAGACTTGCCGATCCTCGAGGTTTACAACAAACTCGATTTGCTCGAGGGCGTGGAGCCGCAGATCCAGCGCGATGCCGATGGCAAGCCGCAGCGGGTCTGGTTGTCGGCCAAGGACGGTACAGGCCTGGATTTGCTCAAGCAGGCTGTGGCCGAACTGCTCGGCGACGATTTGTTTGTTGGCACCTTGCGCTTGCCGCAACGTTTTGCTCGACTGCGTGCGCAGTTTTTCGAAGCCGGTGCGGTACAGAAAGAAGAACACGACGAAGAAGGCATTTGCCTGCTGGCCGTTCGTTTGCCACGAATCGAGTTGAATCGACTGGTGAGCCGCGAAGGATTGCAGCCGATGGATTTCATCGAGCAACACACTTTGCAATAAAAGCCTGAGAAAGCGGTTGTGCCGTAGTCACAGGCATTCTGTAGCATTGGTCGGCGCGCCGTGGGTGCGTCTTTGCTTTATCAGATGGAGAGCGCTATGGCTTGGAATGAGCCGGGTGGCAACTCGAATAATCAGGATCCTTGGGGTGGCAAGCGCCGCAATAACGGCGACCGCAAGGGACCACCGGATCTCGACGAGGCCTTCCGAAAGCTGCAGGAAAGCCTGAACGGGTTGTTCGGTGGTGGTAAGAAACGCGGTGATGACGGCGGTGGTTCGGGCAGGAGTGGCGGCTTCGGCGGCATTCTTGGCATCGGCCTGGTCGTATTGGCGGCCGTATGGCTGTACAGCGCGGTCTACGTAGTCGACGAGCAGGAGCAAGCCGTGGTGCTGCGCTTCGGCAAGTACTACGAGACCGTCGGCCCGGGTCTGAACATCTATTTCCCGCCGATCGATCAAAAGTACCTGGAAAACGTCACGCGTGAGCGGGCCTATACCAAGCAGGGTCAAATGCTGACTGAAGACGAAAACATCGTCGAAGTGCCGCTGACCGTGCAGTACAAGATCAGCAACCTGCAGGATTTCGTGCTGAGCGTCGATCAGCCGGAAATCAGCCTGCAACACGCGACCGAAAGTGCCTTGCGCCATGTGGTGGGTTCCACCGCGATGGATCAGGTATTGACCGAAGGTCGTGAGTTGATGGCCAGCGAAATCAAGGAGCGCCTGCAACGCTTCATGGATACCTATCGCACCGGTATCACCGTCACTCAGGTCAACGTTCAGAGCGCAGCGGCACCGCGTGAAGTCCAGGAGGCCTTCGATGACGTGATCCGCGCCCGTGAAGACGAGCAGCGTTCGCGTAACCAGGCGGAAACCTATGCCAACGGCGTCGTGCCGGAAGCCCGTGGTCAGGCCCAGCGCATCATCGAAGATGCCAATGGTTACCGTGACGAAACCGTCTCGCGCGCCAAGGGTGAGGCCGATCGCTTCACCAAGCTGGTCAGCGAATATCGCAAGGCACCTGAAGTCACCCGCGAGCGTCTGTACCTGGACACCATGCAGGAAGTCTTCAGCAACACCAGCAAGGTTCTTGTCACCGGCAACAAGAATGGCCAGAGCAATCTGCTCTACTTGCCGCTGGACAAGATGGTCGAAAGTGGTCGCAACACCAGCACTCCGGTGACCGGCGCCGCAGCCACCAGCAATGAAGCGAATGCACGTGCCGCAGCTGATCTGCAGCAACAGCAGACACGTACCAGGGAGAGTCGCTGATGAGCAATAAATCGCTGATCGCCCTAATTGTCGTTGTCGTCGTGGCGATCGCCGCCTGGAACTGCTTCTACATCGTGGCTCAGACCGAGCGTGCGGTGTTGCTGCAGTTCGGACGCGTGGTCCAGGCTGATGTTCAGCCAGGCTTGCACGTGAAAGTGCCCTACGTGAACAAGGTGCGTAAATTCGATGCACGCCTGATGACGCTGGATGCACCGACACAGCGCTTCCTGACGCTGGAAAAGAAAGCCGTCATGGTGGATGCCTACGCCAAGTGGCGCGTGAAAGATGCCGAGCGCTACTACACCGCGACTTCCGGCCTCAAGCAGATTGCCGACGAGCGTCTTTCCCGTCGTCTGGAATCGGGCCTGCGTGACCAGTTTGGTAAGCGCACGTTGCACGAAGTGGTGTCCGGTGAGCGCGATGCGCTGATGACCGATATCACGGCTTCGCTGAACAAGATGGCGGAAAAAGAGCTGGGCATCGAAGTGGTCGATGTTCGGGTCAAGGCCATCGATCTGCCGAAAGAAGTGAACCGCAGCGTGTTCGAGCGCATGAGCTCCGAGCGTGAGCGTGAAGCTCGCGAGCACCGCGCCAAGGGTAACGAGCTGGCAGAAGGCATTCGTGCCGATGCCGATCGTCAACGCCGCGTGTTGCTGGCTGAAGCCTATCGTGAATCCGAAGAGGTTCGCGGTGACGGTGATGCCCAGGCGGCTGCGATCTACTCCAAGGCCTACGGCCAGGATCAGGAGTTCTACGGTTTCTACCGTAGTCTGCGCGCCTACCGTGAAAGCTTCGCGAACAAATCCGACGTCATGGTCCTGGACCCAAGCAGCGACTTCTTCCGTTACCTGGAAAAAGCCAAGCCTTGATACCTCGTTGACCTGAATCATCCCCCGCCTGGCGGCTACAGCCTCGGGCGGGGTGATCCTTTGGGAAAACGAGTGTATGATGCGGCAGCCGGGAAATTCCCGGCTTTTTTGCGTCTGCACGTTTGATTGCTGTTTTATGCAGGCACGACAGGTTTTTCGAGGAAAGTGGTTGGCGAAGCCGATTTCAGGCTTTTCGCCCCGTTGTTTATGCGCGTGGTTTGCACATGAGCCGATCATTTTCTGCTTCACTCAAGGCTCGCCCAACGGCTGGCCGCCCGGATCATAGGGGAATGGCGTAATGGCAACGGTAGACCGCTGGCTGCTGCCAGATGGCATCGAAGAAGTACTGCCACCAGAAGCGGCGCGCATTGAAGTCGCGCGTCGTCAGGTGTTGGATCTGTTCCAGAGCTGGGGTTACGAGTTTGTCGTGACTCCCCATATCGAGTACCTCGAATCCCTGCTGACCGGCGCGGGATCGGACCTCGATTTGCGTACCTTCAAGGTCATCGACCCGCAATCGGGCCGGCAGATGGGTTTCCGTGCCGACATCACGCCGCAAGTGGCGCGCATCGATGCGCACACCCTGCGTCGCGAAGGCCCGAGCCGTCTGTGCTATGCCGGTAGTGTGCTGCATGCTCAGCCGCGCGCCTTGTCGTCTTCGCGCAGCCCGATCCAGCTGGGCGCCGAGTTGTATGGCGATGGCAGCCCGAGCAGCGACGTGGAAGTCATCAGCCTGATGCTGGCCATGCTGCAACTGGCCGATGTGCCGGATGTGCACATGGACCTCGGTCATGTCGGCATCTACCGCGGCCTGGCCCGCGCCGCCGGCTTGTCCGGTGAAGTCGAGCAGCAGTTGTTCGATGCATTGCAACGTAAAGCCATCGACGAGGTCATTACCTTGACCGAAGGCTTGCCTGCCGATCTGTCGGGCATGCTGCGGGCGTTGGTCGATCTGTGTGGCGGACGTGAAGTATTGAGCGCTGCCCGCGAGCGTCTGGCGAATGCGCCGGCGCCAGTTTTGGCGGCGCTGGACGACTTGCTGGCGATTGCCGAGCGTCTGTCTGCGCGTTTCCCGCAATTACCGCTGTACTTCGACCTGGGCGAGTTGCGCGGCTACCACTACCACACCGGTGTGGTGTTCGCGGTGTTCGTACCGGGTGTTGGCCAGTCCATTGCCCAGGGCGGTCGTTACGACGACATCGGCGCCGACTTCGGTCGCGCCCGTCCGGCAACCGGCTTCTCTACCGATTTGAAAACCCTGGTGACCCTGGGGCGTGCTGATATCGAGTTACCGTCTGGCGGTATCTGGATGCCTGACAGTACGGATGCGGCACTCTGGCAGCAGGTTTGCCAGTTGCGCAGTGAGGGTCAGCGTGTCGTTCAGGCATTGCCTGGGCAACCTTTGGCCGCCGCCCGTGAAGCGGACTGCGACCGGCAATTGATTCAGCAGAACGGGCTTTGGCAAGTATCGCCACTGGCTTCTTGAGTTTTCCTGCCGGCCGCGGCCGGCACCAAGTTTGCGCGAATGAGGACAAGTGTTATGGGTAAGAATGTCGTAGTCCTGGGCACCCAATGGGGTGATGAGGGCAAAGGCAAGATCGTTGATCTGCTGACCGAACATGCTGCCGCCGTAGTGCGCTACCAGGGTGGCCACAACGCTGGTCACACCCTGGTGATCGACGGCGAAAAAACCGTCTTGCACCTGATCCCTTCGGGCGTGCTGCGCGAAGGCGTGCAGTGCCTGATCGGCAACGGCGTGGTGGTTGCACCTGATGCCCTGCTGCGCGAGATCACCAAGCTGGAAGAGAAAGGCGTACCGGTGCGCGAACGCCTGCGTATCAGCCCGTCTTGCCCGCTGATCCTGTCCTTCCACGTTGCGCTGGACCAGGCCCGTGAAAAGGCCCGTGGCGAGCTGAAGATCGGTACGACCGGTCGCGGCATCGGCCCGGCGTACGAAGACAAGGTTGCACGTCGTGGCCTGCGCATCGGTGACCTGTTCCACCGCGAGCGTTTCGCCGCCAAGCTGGGCGAGTTGCTGGATTACCACAACTTCGTGCTGGTCAATTACTACAAAGAGCCTGCGATCGACTTCCAGAAAACACTCGACGAGTGCATGGAATACGCCGAGCTGCTCAAGCCGATGATGCTCGACGTCACCGCTGAGCTGCACGAGCTGCGTCGCGCTGGCAAAGACATCATGTTCGAAGGCGCCCAAGGCTCCTTGCTGGACATCGACCACGGTACCTACCCGTACGTCACCAGCTCCAACACCACCGCGGGCGGCATTGCCACCGGTTCGGGTTTTGGCCCGATGTACCTGGATTACATCCTCGGCATCACCAAGGCCTACACCACTCGCGTCGGTTCGGGTCCGTTCCCGACTGAGCTGTTCGATGACATCGGCGCGTTCCTGGCCAAGCGTGGCCACGAGTTCGGCGCTACCACCGGCCGTGCCCGTCGTTGCGGCTGGTTCGATGCCGTCATCCTGCGTCGCGCTATCGACGTCAACAGCATTTCGGGCCTGTGCCTGACCAAGCTGGACGTGCTGGACGGCTTGGAAACCATCAACATCTGTGTGGGCTACAAAAACCAGGATGGTGCAGTGATCGACGCACCGACTGACGCCGACAGCTACATCGGCCTGGAGCCGGTGTACGAAGAGATGCCGGGCTGGACCGAGTCCACCGTCGGTGCCAAGACCCTGGAAGAGCTGCCACAGGCTGCACGCAACTACATCAAACGCGTCGAAGAGTTGGTCGGTGCGCCGATCGACATTATTTCGACGGGCCCGGACCGCAACGAAACCATCGTTCTGCGTCATCCGTTCGCTTAACAAGTCGTTGATGTAAAACACAAAGGGCCCTTGATTGGGCCCTTTGTCGTTTGTGCCTGTCGGACGGCATGACCTTTGCTGCGATCTTCATTAAGTGCATCTTTTCTGGTGTGCCATCAATTTAATGGCGTCAAAGCAGAAGGATTTCCTGTGTCGGCCGTTCTCTCTCTGTTACAAAGCCGTCTATTGCGGCCTGTATTCGTTACCTTGGGTATCGCTCTTCTGGTGCAAGTGCTGGTGGCTGTCGCCTTGACGCGGAGCACGGTGACCGCGCTGGAAGCCGATCTGGCCGCACGCCTGGGGGCCGACAGTCAAAAACTCTCCGGCGAACTGGAGCAGGCAGGGCGTGAAGTCACGTCGAGCCTCGACACCCTCTCGACCAACACGCGCCAGCGCCTTACGGCCGGCTTGTCCTCGCGATTGAAGGACGAGCAGGCGCAACTGCGTGCGACGCTGGAGAAGGATCTGAAGGACTCCGCCAATGATATGGCACAGCTACTGGCCTCGGTCGCACCTCGCGCCATGTGGGACAGCGACGTTCCAACCCTGTCCGAGTTCGCCCGCCGGGCCCAGCGCAATCCCAACGTGTTGTTCGTGGTCTACGACGACGCCACGGGCCAGCACCTGACGCGCTACCTCAACAGGGAAAACCCGATCAACAAGGCCTTGCTGGAAAAAGGCCAGGGCGAGCGGGCGTTGGACAAGGTGCTGGACGCGGCGAAGAACGATCCGTCGGTCTACTACCTCGAAGCCTCGATCAACCCCAATGGCGTGGAAATCGGCAAAGTCCTGATGGGTGTTTCGACTGCCTCGGTAGAAGCCGATGTGGCGGCGCTGGACAAGCGTTTCCTCGCGTTGATCGCCAGCAGCGATGAGCTGGTGGGTGACAGCCTGAAAGGCGCGGCGGCTGATAGCGCCACGGCGATGCGTGCGCGGTTGCAGTCAGCGCAGTCCACCGCGTCCGAGATGAAATCCAACACCACTGACACGGTGCAGGAAGCTGCGACAACGTTGCGCTGGCGCATTGGCATGGGTCTGGCTGTCGTAGGCTTCGCTGTGCTGTTGCTGCTCGCGGTGGTGCTGGGTCGTCGAGTCGTCAATCGCTTGAAAATGCTCATCGCCGCCATGGATGACCTGGCCGCGGGGGAGGGCGACCTGACCAAGCGCGTGCAGATCAACAGCAAGGACGAAATCGGCGACATGGCCTCGGCGGTCAATCGCTTTGTGGATAAGTTGCAGCCGATCGTGCGTGAGGCGGGTGATGTGGCCCAGCGCACCGGTGTGGAAATTGGCGCCATGACCTTGCGCAACGCCGGCGCCGATGCGGCAGCCGGCCTGCAGCGTGATGAAGTGGCCGAGAGCTTGCGCGCGTTGTCACAGATGGCGGATGACGCGCAGTCTGAAAGCCAGGCGATGCAGGCGGCCTTGCAGCAGGTGGTGGACATTCGTTCGGCCACCGATGAAAACACCCGGACCTCGGCGAAGGTCGGCAGTCTGATCGAAGCGTTGGCGGGGCAGGTCGATACCGGCGCAAAAGTCATCGAGCGGCTGGCGCAGCAGAGTCAGCAGATCGAAGTGGTGCTGACGGTGATTCATGGAATCGCCGAGCAAACCAACCTTCTGGCCCTGAACGCGGCTATCGAAGCGGCCCGTGCCGGCGAGACCGGTCGCGGTTTTGCGGTGGTGGCGGACGAAGTGCGGGCGCTGGCAAGCAAGACGCAGAGCTCCACGGGCGACATTCAGGCACATATCGTCGCGTTGCAGGAAGGCGCGCGTGAGGCGGTGGCCGCCATCGGTCAGGCCGGGCGCCAGGCCAGCGAAGGATTGCTGGTGTTGCGTGACAGTGCGCAGTTGCAGCAGTCGGTGCAGGCGTCGGTTGAGCAAGTGCATGCGGCGATTGGTCTGGCGACTCAGGCGGCGGCGCATCAGGCGCGAGGTGCGCAAGCGGTGCGGGGGCGGGTCGAGACCATCCATGCGCAGGCCGAGAAGGCGGCCCAGGCGGTGGTGGAAACCACGGCCAGTGGCAAGGTGCTGGATGGGTTGGCGGCGCAGTTGAAGGCGAGCCTGGGGCAGTTCAGGGCTTAAGTTTGTATTGACTGGGCTGACGCTATCGCGAGCAAGCTCGCTCCCACACTGATTTTTGGTGGACACAAAATGTGTGAACGCCTCAGATCGAAATGTGGGAGCGAGCTTGCTCGCGATGGCAATATCAGCGGCTCAAATACATCCGGGTTGTTAACAGGTAGACCGGCAACCCCGACACCAATATCAACAGCGCCGCATAAGGTGCCGCCGCCGCAAACTCCACATTCGCGGTATGCGCCCACACTTCAGTAGCCAGTGTATTAAGCCCGGTCGGACTCAACAGCAACGTCGCCGTCAGCTCCTTCATCGCATCCAGAAACACCAGTGCAAACGCCGCGCCCAGCGCCGGGAAGATGATCGGCAGGGTCACCCGGCAGAACGCGCTGAAAGACGATGCCCCCAGCGTACGAGCCGCTTCTTCCAGTTGCGGCGCAGCCTTGTTTAGCGCCGTACGAATCGGCGCCTGCGCCAGCGGTAGAAACAGCAACGCATAAGCGATCAGCAACAACGCCGAGGTCTGGTACAGCACCGGCACATAGTGCAGCGCGAAGTACACCAGTGTCAGGGCAATCACCAGTCCTGGTAATGCGTGCAGCAGATACGGCAGGCGCTCGGCCCAGATCGCCAGCCGACCCTTATGACGCACCACCAGCAATCCCACTGGAACGGCCAGCACCAGGCACAGCGCTGCGCCACCGAGGGACAGCGCCAGAGACGAGAGCAATGCCTCGCTGATCGCGGCTACCGGGAACGCCGCTGACGAACCCACCGCCAACCAGTACGCCAGCATTCCCAGCGGGATGCCGCTGCCGATGATCGCCAGCGTCAAGCAATAGAGCTGTGCGACAGTCGCCCAGGGTCCGAGGCGAACCTGTTCTGCCCGGCGTGCCGCGCCTTGCCCGGTGCGCACGTGTCGGCCTTTGCCGCGCACTCGCAACTCCAGCCACAGCAGTACCAGACACAGTCCCAGCAGCACCGCCGAAAGCATCGCCGCGTTGGCGTTGCTGAATTCCAGCTCGAACTGTTGGTAGATGGCTGTAGTGAAAGTCTGCAGGCCGATAATCGACAGCGCGCCGAACTCCACCAGCATGTGCAGCGCTATCAGTAGAGACCCGGCCAGCAGTGATGGCCAGAGCAGAGGCAGGGTGATCTTGAAAAAGACGCCCAGGCGATTCTGCCCCAGCGTCCGGGCGGACTCTTCCAGCGACGGGTCAAGATTGCGCAGCGTCGCCGCCACCGGCAGGAATATCAGCGGATACTTGGACAGTGTCATCACTAGAATTGCCCCGCCCAGGCCTTCGAAGTGCGCGCTCAGGGAGACCCAGGTGAAACTGCTGACGAACGCCGGCACGGCGAACGGCAAGCACAGGATTACACCCCACAAGCGCCGGCCCGGCAGATTGCTGCGTTCCAGCAGCCAGGCCAGCGACAGGCCGATCACGCCGCAAGCCAGCGTGACACCGACCATCAGCGACAAGGTGTTGCGCAGCAGGCCAAACACATATGGCCGCCACAGCAAGTGCAGCGCTTCGGCCCAGCCCGCTTGCCAGGTCTTGATCCCGACATAAGCCAGTGGCAGCAGGCTGAGCACAACCAACAGCAGAACCGGCAACAGCAACCAGATCGATGGCCGTTTGCGCCGTGGCACATAGCCCCCGCGAGAGGCGGGGGCGGATAACGATGGGTTCATCAGTTCAAGCCAACGTCACGTTCCAGATCCAGGGCTTCTTCGGCATTGCCGAGGTCGGCCGGAGTGACTTTCGGCGCTTGCAGTTCACTGAACGGCTTCAGGCCACGATCCGACTGCATGCCTTTGTGCAGCGGGTATTCCGCGGTGGTCTGGGTGATCACGCGCTGGCCTTCTTCGCTGGCCATGTAGGTGAGCAATTGCTGCGCTTCTTTTGGCTGCTTGCTGGATTTCAGCACAGCGGCGCTGGAAACGGTGATCAGCCCGCCGACGTCGCCGCCGGTGAAATAATGCAGTTTCGAATCGAGCTGGCCTTTTTCACGCTGCAAGGCGAACCAGTAGTAATTGTTCACCAGTACGGTGGCGACTTCGCCATTTTCCACGGCCTTCAGTGCAACCATGTTGTTGCTGTAAGTCTTGCCGAATGCACGCAGGCCGGTCAGCCACTCTTCGGCTGCGTCCATGCCGTGCACCTTGATGATCGCCACGGCCTGTTCCTGGAATGCGCCGCTGGTGGGCACGAAGCCGACCTTGCCTTGCCATTTCGGGTCGGAGAATTCCATCACCGACGTCGGCAGGTCTTTTTCGTCGATCAGTTTCGGATTGAAAGCGACGACTCGGACCCGCGCCGTGATGCCGATCCATGTGCCATTGCCGGCGACGTAGTCTTTTGGCAGAACGGCGAGGGTGGCGGCATCGGTCTGCGCCAGCAAGCCCTGTTCGCCGAGCTTGTTCAGCGGTGGTGATTCTTCGGTGTAGATCACGTCGGCGGGCGAGCGATCGCCTTCTTCGACGACCTGGCTGGCGAGCTGGTTGCTGCTGCCTTTGCGCACGTTGACGTGAATCCCGGTCTTGGCTTCGAAGGCTTTGGCGATGGCATCGCCGACTTCCTTGTGTTGACCGTTGTAGAGTGTCAGGGAGACTGGGTCGGCGGCCTGGGAGAGGGGGGTGGCCAGTGTCAGGCCAAGCAGGGTAATGGCCAGGCCACGGCGCAGGGTATTTCGAAACATCATTCGCAGGGTTCCTCACTGTCGCATTGCAAAATCTTGCAACAATGATAAACGATATTGTTTCTCATGTGCGCCTTGCGGGGCTGGCATGCGTCTGGTAACGGGGCACGTTACCTGTGGGAGCGAGCTTGCTCGCGATGGTCGTGAACGATAACGCTGTGAACCTGACACCCTGCGGCGATCTCAGGTTTATCGCGAGCAAGCTCGCTCCTACAGGGGGGGGCGTGTTGATATTTTGAAAGCCGGAAACGCAAAAACCCGCTTTCGCGGGTTTCTGTGAAATTCAAGATCGTGACCTTGAATTTGAATTGGTGCCCAGAAGAAGACTCGAACTTCCACGACCTTGCGGTCACCAGCACCTGAAGCTGGCGTGTCTACCAATTTCACCATCTGGGCATAATCTTCAGCGTTGCCGCTGTTGATGTGGCGCACTATACGGAGAGCTTTTTGATCTGTAAACCCCTGATTTGATTTTGATAAATCAAAAAGCCCCAAATGCAAAAAACCCGCTTTCGCGGGTTTTTGTGCGAGCCTTGAAATTGATCTAATCTCAAGCTCGGAATTGGTGCCCAGAAGAAGACTCGAACTTCCACGACCTTGCGGTCACCAGCACCTGAAGCTGGCGTGTCTACCAATTTCACCATCTGGGCAGTATCGATAACGCTAGTACGTCGTCGATGGCGCGCACTATACGGAGCGTCTTTTTAACTGTAAACCCCTGGCATCAAAAAAACCTGGAATTTTTTACCAGTGGCACTTAAATCAGCTTTACGGTGTCGATTGAGGGCTTTAGATGGGCTGTCATAGCCTGAAATTTCCCGTTTCATTACGCCTATGCCAAACTAACCCGCATATAGACAAGGTGAAAACTCTCTAATGGCCGATTGGCAGTCCCTCGATCCCGAGGCCGCTCGTGAAGCGGAAAAATATGAAAACCCTATTCCTAGCCGCGAACTGATCCTTCAGCACCTTGCTGATCGGGGTTCGCCTGCTAACCGCGAGCAGCTGGTCGAAGAGTTTGGTCTGACCACAGAAGACCAGATCGAAGCCCTGCGCCGCCGTCTTCGCGCCATGGAGCGCGACGCTCAACTCATTTATACCCGTCGCGGCACCTATGCGCCGGTGGACAAGCTCGACCTGATCCTGGGCCGCATCAGCGGTCACCGTGACGGCTTCGGCTTCCTGGTCCCGGACGACGGCAGTGACGACCTGTTCATGAGCCCGGCGCAAATGCGCCTGGTGTTCGACGGCGACCGTGCCCTGGCCCGCGTTTCCGGCCTCGACCGTCGCGGTCGCCGCGAAGGCATGATCGTCGAAGTGGTCTCCCGGGCTCACGAGACCATCGTCGGTCGCTACTTCGAAGAGGGTGGTATCGGTTTCGTGGTGGCGGACAATCCGAAGATCCAGCAGGAAGTGCTGGTGACACCGGGCCGCAATGCCAATGCCAAGATCGGTCAGTTCGTCGAAGTGAAGATCACTCACTGGCCGACGCCGCGCTTCCAGCCGCAAGGCGACGTGGTTGAAGTCGTGGGTAACTACATGGCGCCGGGCATGGAAATCGATGTCGCCCTGCGCACTTACGATATTCCTCACGTCTGGCCTGAAGCGGTCTTGAAAGAAGCCGCCAAGCTCAAGCCGGAAGTCGAAGAGAAGGACAAAGAGAAACGCATCGACCTGCGTCACCTGCCGTTCGTGACCATCGACGGTGAGGATGCTCGCGACTTCGATGACGCGGTCTACTGCGAAGCCAAGCCGGGCAAGCTGCGCCTGTTCTCCGGTGGCTGGAAGTTGTACGTGGCGATTGCCGACGTCTCCAGCTACGTGAAAATCGGTTCAGCCCTGGATAACGAATCCCAGGTTCGCGGCAACTCGGTGTACTTCCCCGAGCGCGTGATTCCGATGCTGCCTGAGCAGTTGTCCAACGGCTTGTGCTCGCTGAATCCGCACGTCGATCGCCTGGCCATGGTTTGCGAGATGACCATCTCCAAATCCGGTGAGATGACCGACTACTGCTTCTACGAGGCAGTGATTCACTCCCACGCTCGCCTGACCTACAACAAGGTCAGCGCCATGCTGGAAACGCCGAAACTCACCGAGGCGCGTCAACTGCGTGGCGAGTACAACGACGTTCTGCCGCACCTCAAGCAGCTTTACGCACTGTACAAAGTGCTGCTGGCCGCTCGTCACGTGCGTGGCGCGATCGATTTCGAAACCCAGGAAACCCGGATCATCTTCGGCACCGAGCGCAAGATTGCCGAAATCCGCCCGACCGTTCGCAACGACGCGCACAAGCTGATCGAGGAATGCATGCTGGCGGCCAACGTGGCCACCGCTGAGTTCCTGAAAAAGCACGAAATCCCGGCTCTGTATCGCGTCCACGATGGTCCGCCGCCGGAGCGTCTGGAAAAACTGCGCGCCTTCCTCGGTGAGCTCGGCCTGTCCCTGCACAAAGGCAAGGATGGCCCGTCGCCGAAGGATTACCAGGCGTTGCTGGCGAGCATCAAGGACCGTCCGGATTTCCACCTGATCCAGACCGTTATGCTGCGTTCGTTGAGCCAGGCGGTGTATAGCGCCGATAACCAGGGCCACTTCGGCCTGAATTACGAAGCCTATACCCACTTCACCTCGCCGATTCGCCGCTACCCGGACTTGCTCACGCACCGGGCGATTCGCAGCGTCATCCATTCGAAAATGGACACCCCGCACGTTCGCCGTGCCGGTGCGATGACCATTCCGAAAGCGCGTATCTATCCGTACGACGAAGCGATCCTGGAGCAGCTCGGCGAGCAGTGCTCGATGAGCGAGCGCCGCGCCGACGAAGCCACCCGCGACGTGGTGAACTGGCTCAAGTGCGAGTTCATGAAAGATCGCGTGGGCGAGTCGTTCCCGGGTGTGATCACCGCCGTGACCGGCTTCGGCCTGTTCGTCGAGTTGACCGATATCTACGTCGAAGGCCTGGTGCACGTCACCGCGCTGCCGGGCGATTACTACCACTTCGACCCTGTGCATCACCGCCTCGCCGGTGAGCGTACCGGTCGCAGCTTCCGCCTTGGCGACACCGTTGAAGTGCGCGTGATGCGCGTCGACCTCGACGAGCGCAAGATCGACTTCGAGATGGCTGAAAAAACCATCAGCGCGCCAATCGGCCGCAAGAAGCGCGGAACGGAAAAAACCGAGCCAGCCACCAAGACTGCTGCTAAAACCGCAGCGGAGCCGGCGCCGGCGAAAACCGGTCGTCGTCCAGCCAAGGAAAAGGCGGTCGAGGCCTATCGCCCGAGCGATGCCGCGGCGAAAAACGCCGAGCTGCGCAAAAGCCGTGAAATGAAGCAGGCCTTGCTGTCTGAAGCGAAAAGCGGCGGTAAAGCGGCGTCTGGGGGAAAGACCGGACGGTCGGCGCCTGACAAGGCTCCCGGCGGCAAGCCAGCCAAACCGAGCAAACACCGTAAAGGCCCGCCCAAAGCGGGTTCCGCTCCAGCTGCCAAAAGCGGCGGGGTACGTAAACCTAAGGCCAAGTCATGAGTCAGTTGGAAAAAATCTACGGCGTGCATGCGGTAGAAGCGTTGCTGCGTCATCATCCGAAGCGCGTCAAGCAGATCTGGCTGGCGGAAGGCCGCAGTGATCCGCGGGTTCAGACGCTGATCGAGCTGGCTGCAGAAAATCGCGTAGCTGTCGGCAACGCCGAGCGCCGCGAGCTGGACGCCTGGGTTGAGGGCGTGCACCAGGGCGTGGTGGCGGAAGTGAGTCCGAGCCAGGTCTGGGGCGAGGCGATGCTCGATGAGCTGCTCGACCGCACCGAAGGCGCACCGCTGTTGCTGGTGCTCGACGGCGTGACCGACCCGCACAACCTCGGCGCTTGCCTGCGTTCGGCCGATGCGGCGGGTGCGCTGGCGGTGATCGTGCCAAAGGACAAGTCGGCCACCCTGACCCCGACGGTACGTAAGGTCGCTTGCGGTGCGGCGGAAGTCATTCCGTTGGTGGCCGTGACCAACCTGGCGCGCACCCTGGAAAAACTCAAGCAGCGTGGCTTGTGGGTCGTCGGTACCGCGGGCGAGGCTGAGCAGAGCCTGTATCAGCAGGACATGACCGGCCCGACCATCCTGATCATGGGCGCGGAAGGCAGCGGCATGCGTCGCCTGACTCGTGATCTTTGCGACTACCTGGTACACCTGCCGATGGCTGGCAGCGTCAGCAGTCTCAACGTGTCCGTAGCGACTGGCGTCTGCCTGTTCGAGGCTAAGCGCCAGCGTAGCGTTAAAGCGACTGCCGGCGGCAAGAAGTCCTAAGCCTGTTGCAATTCCTGTGGGAGCGAGCTTGCTCGCGATAGCGGAGTAACATTCAGCATCAATGTTGAATGTTGCGCCCTCATCGTCGGAACGCCGCCCGGAGCAAGCTCGCTCCCACAGTGGTTTGTGGTGAGGCGAAAATGGGCGTGTGAACGAACTGTTCAAATAATCACCAATTGCCTTGCACCTCTTCCGTCCCTTCTCTACAATTGCGCCCCTTGCTGTGACGGCAGGCACGCATGTGTCTATCGCAAGCAAGTCCATAAGTGTCATTCACTCCTTGTCTGACCGCTTTTGAGCGGCAGGCTACAACCCGTAAGGAGCATTCATGCGTCATTACGAAATCATCTTTTTGGTCCACCCGGATCAAAGCGAGCAAGTCGGCGGCATGGTTGAGCGTTACACCAAGCTGATCGAAGAAGATGGCGGCAAAATCCACCGTCTGGAAGATTGGGGCCGTCGTCAACTGGCCTACGCAATCAACAATGTTCACAAGGCTCACTACGTGATGCTGAACGTTGAGTGCACTGGCAAGGCCCTGGCCGAGCTGGAAGACAACTTCCGCTACAACGATGCAGTGATCCGTAACCTGGTCATCCGTCGCGAAGAAGCCGTTACCGGCCAATCCGAGATGCTCAAGGCTGAAGAAAACCGCAGTGAGCGCCGTGAGCGTCGCGACCGTCCTGAGCACGAAGGCGCCGAAAGCGCTGATAGTGATGACAGCGACAACAGCGATAACGCTGACGAGTAATCCACGGACCTTTTGAGGAGCCTATTACATGGCACGTTTCTTCCGTCGTCGTAAATTCTGCCGCTTCACCGCTGAAGACGTGAAAGAGATCGATTACAAAGATCTCAACACCCTGAAAGCTTATGTATCCGAGACCGGCAAAATCGTTCCAAGCCGTATCACCGGTACCAAAGCACGTTATCAGCGTCAGCTGGCCACCGCTATCAAGCGCGCCCGCTTCCTGGCCCTGCTGGCCTACACCGACAGCCACGGCCGCTGAGACCGGGCAGTCGACACGTAGCAAAGGATTGAAAGCATGCGTGCCTTAGCTGAGTTCATCATGCGCGGCCGTATGCAGGCCATTCTTGTAGTGGCCGGATGCGCAACATTGCCGTTGTTGTATTGGTTGGGTGCTGCCGCTGGATGCCTTGTGCTCCTGCGGCGCGGATTGAAGGACGCCATTGGCGTTCTTGCTCTGGGACTGCTGCCGGCATTGATCTGGTGGCTGTACGCCGATGACCCACGGGCACTTCTGGTGCTGCTGGGGTCTTCGAGCCTTGCGTTGGTTTTGCGCGCAAGCGAGTCCTGGAACCGCGTGCTGCTGGTCAGCATAGCGATGGGAGTGGTGTTTGCAGTGGTGCTGGGGACAGTTTTTGCTCCCCAAATCGAGATGCTGGCGCAGGCCTTGATAAAGGTCATGCCGTCGCTACTCGGTGATGTCTACCAGAAGTTGTCGGTAGACGAGCAAGCGCATTTTGCGTCCCTGATTGCACCGGTCCTGACTGGCCTGATAGCGGCCTTGTTGCAAATCGTCAGTGTGCTGAGCCTGATTGTCGGGCGCTACTGGCAGGCGTTGTTGTACAACCCGGGTGGTTTTGGTCGCGAGTTTCGCGCCATCCGATTCCCGCTTTTGCCTGCGATGTTGCTGCTGGCGTGCATGCTTCTGGGACCGAACATCGGTCCGCAGATGGCCATGTTGACGCCGTTGTGCAGCGTACCGCTGGTATTCGCCGGGCTGGCCCTGATTCACGGGCTGGTGGCGCAAAAGCGACTGGCCAGGTTCTGGCTGGTGGGGTTGTACGTCACGCTGTTGCTGTTCATGCAGCTGATCTATCCGTTGCTGGTGGTCTTGGCCATCGTCGACAGCCTGATTGATTTTCGCGGTCGTTCGACGCCGAAAGACGTCGATAGCGCGAACGGTGAAGGTTAAAAGTTAAGAGGATTTTCACATGCAACTGATCCTTCTGGAAAAAGTCACCAACCTGGGCAACCTGGGTGACAAAGTGAACGTTAAGGCTGGTTACGGTCGTAACTACCTGCTGCCTTACGGCAAAGCTACCGCTGCGACCGCTGCCAACCTGGCTGCGTTCGAAGAGCGTCGCGCCGAGCTGGAAAAAGCCGCAGCAGACCGTAAAACTTCGGCTGAAAACCGCGCCGCCCAACTGGCTGAGCTGGAAGTGACTATCACTGCCACCGCCGGTGACGAAGGCAAGCTGTTCGGTTCGATCGGTACTCACGACATCGCTGATGCACTGACCGCCTCTGGCGTTGAAGTTGCAAAAAGCGAAGTTCGTCTGCCGAACGGCACCATCCGCAACGTAGGCGAATTCGACGTAGCCGTGCACCTGCACGCCGAAGTTGAAGCCACCGTACGCGTTGTCGTGGTAGCAGCTTAAGCAGCACTTGTCGGCTGGCACCCTCGGGTGCTTGCCGGTAACATCGGGCACGATCCTGTTTACAGGTCGTGCCCTTTGTCTTTCTGTAACCCCTGCTTTTCATAACCAAAAATTCAAGTGGCCATGAACGATATCTCCGCTCCCGAGCAATACGATCTGCAAACCGCTGCCCTGAAGGTGCCGCCGCATTCCATCGAGGCCGAACAGGCCGTGCTCGGTGGTTTGATGCTGGACAACAACGCCTGGGAGCGCGTGCTTGATCAGGTGTCGGACGGCGATTTCTATCGTCATGACCACCGTTTGATCTTCCGTGCGATCGCCAAACTGGCCGATCAGAACTCGCCGATCGACGTCGTGACCCTTGCCGAACAATTGGACAAGGAAGGTCAGACCTCGCAAGTCGGCGGCCTCGGTTATCTTGGTGAACTGGCGAAAAACACGCCGTCCGTCGCCAACATCAAGGCGTATGCGCAGATCGTCCGTGCACGGGCAACCTTGCGGCAATTGATCGGCATCGCCAGCGAAATCGCCGACAGCGCCTTCAACCCCGAAGGTCGCTCAGCTGAAGAGATCCTCGACGAAGCCGAAAGGCAGATCTTCCAGATCGCCGAAGCCCGGCCAAAAACCGGTGGCCCGGTGAGCGTGAATGACCTGCTGACCAAGGCCATCGACCGCATCGACACCTTGTTCAACACCGACAACGCCATTACCGGCCTGTCCACCGGTTACACCGATCTCGACGGCATGACCAGCGGCCTGCAGCCGTCCGACCTGATCATCGTCGCCGGCCGTCCGTCCATGGGTAAAACCACCTTTGCGATGAACCTGGTGGAAAACGCCGTATTGCGCAGCGACAAGTGCGTACTGGTCTACTCGCTGGAGATGCCAGGCGAATCGCTGATCATGCGTATGTTGTCGTCCCTCGGCCGGATCGATCAGACCAAGGTCCGGGCCGGTCGCCTGGACGACGACGATTGGCCACGCCTGACTTCTGCGGTCAACCTGCTCAACGACCGCAAGCTGTTCATCGACGATACAGCCGGTATCAGCCCCTCGGAAATGCGTGCGCGGACCCGACGACTGGTGCGTGAACACGGCGATGTGGCCCTGATCATGATCGACTACCTGCAATTGATGCAGATCCCGGGCTCCGGGGGCGACAACCGGACCAACGAAATTTCCGAAATCTCCCGTTCCTTGAAGGCCCTGGCCAAGGAATTCAACTGCCCGGTGGTGGCGCTCTCGCAGCTCAACCGCTCCCTGGAACAACGGCCGAACAAACGTCCGATCAACTCCGACTTGCGCGAGTCCGGAGCGATCGAGCAGGATGCTGACGTGATCATGTTCGTGTACCGGGATGAGGTGTATCACCCGGAAACCGAGCATAAAGGCATCGCCGAGATCATCATCGGCAAGCAGCGGAACGGTCCGATCGGCACGTCACGACTGGCGTTCATCGGCAAGTACACCCGCTTCGAAAACCTGGCGCCGGGCAGCTACAACTTCGACGACGAGTGACAGCTGGCCGTTTTTTCAGCCAGCTGCACCCTTGATCATTTTCGCGTTCAATCAAACTTGATCGTTACCTCCCAGGCAGTCAGGTCGCTGACGCGGAGGGGGCTTTGGATACCAGCTCGAAGATTCTCTGCGCCGTCCTGCCATCAATCGTTTCGCGCCAGATGGCGATGTGCGCTCTTCCGGCTTGTTCATCCTGGCGTTGGGAGGAAGCCCCCAATCCGCTCTGCTCAAGGGTTTTGAGATGGCCACCCTTTACCGTGAAGTTCAACGTAGGGCTGTCCTTCTTTTCATAGTGGAAATGGGCCTGCCATAGCGGCTCTCCGTCGCGTTTGTCGTTGAGTGAGTAAATGTCGAGAAAGTGCTTGCCCTTGCCCTTGCCGCGCTCCAGTCGGTTATGGGTTTTGACGACGCTGATCTGTTGCTGGCTGATCAAATACGCCAGTCGGTCGGCGCTCAGAAAGGCATTGTCCTTGTAGAGCCGGATGCGGATGTCTTCGCCTTCGTTGCGCAGGCGCTGACTGTCTTGCCTCAGGCGCTGGACAAGGGGACCGATGTTGTCCGCGGCCGGATTCGCCGTTCGTTCGAGCTGTCGGGCAATGTCGTCGAGCGCTTCGGCCTTGCCACCGAGAAATTCAACGATATTGGTGGCGTTGCGTTTTGCCTGTTCATCCTGCCGGGCACTGCTCAGGTGCGACTCGGACTGACCCAGCCGCTGGGTGGCTTGCGCCATCAGTTCGGGCAACGCTCTGTTTTGTGCGGGCTGCACCCGGCGCCATTCACCCTCTCTGCGTTCGTAGGTTCGCAAAACCTGCGCCGAATTGGTGGGGTCAATCACATCGATCACCTCTTCGCCCGTTACGGTGCGACGCGGTTGACCGACACTGATCTTGTAGACGCCGTGGTGTTTGGCGCGAAAGACTCGTCTGGGCATCGGTGCCGGCCCGGCTCTGTCTTGCGCAGGAACGAAGTCGAAATCAATGGGCTGATCCTGTGCCGAAAGCGCCAAGGTTTTTTCCAGGCCCTGGTGATAACGGGTCGCGAGGCTTTCCAGCGTGGTTTCGAAAGACTGGATGGCCTCGGTGATTTCGCGCCGGGAGTTGGTTTGAGGGGAGTCTGGCGGCAGCACAAGATCCTCGAACGATGCCCTGATGGCTGCGCTTTGATCGAGCAAACTGGTCAGTACCGCGATGCGGGCGACCTCCGGAACACTCTCGATCCCCCGGAAGGCCGACGCGACTTCGATAAAAGAGTGCGCCAGTTGCACCGCTTCGGAGTCGCTGTTGCCTGGGTCGTCCGTCAGCAGGCGGCTGCGGGCTTCTACCCAGCCGGAGACTACTTCATGAATCTCCTTTGGGTCGTAACCCAGTTCGGCCAGCTCAAGCTCTGAGGAGCGCGATCTTGTCTGGATGTCATTTACAACCTGCTGGCGCTTTTCCAGAATATTCCGTTTGTTCATCAGGTGTTCAGCGACAGCTTGATAGGCCGTTGCCGGGTCATTGATTAGTTGAATCTCCAGGGATTTGCGTGCATCGCTGGCAACAATGAGACGGTTGTAGGCTGCAACTGTAAATTCCCGAAGTTCGTGCAGTTCGTTTCTATAGACGCCGTTTGCTTTAACAAGAATCAACCAATCGTGTTCGTTCATGTACTTGGTGACCAGATCTTGCAGATGAACGAGTTCTCGGCGAATTTGTACTTCCAGGAGTACCAGAGACGTTCTTTCACCTTCGGTGCCGACTGCTCTCTCCCAGCGAGACGTTAGCTGAAGCCTTTTCTGTCTGGCAGCCTCAAGCATGGCGGATTCTGTACGCAATAACGCTATCCGGTCGGCGAACCGATCTTGCAAGGAGATGTTTCCTCGCGGCCGCATCCCCCCCGCACCGGCCACCCTGGTTCCCACCCAGCTGTTCTGCGCATCGAGAACAATCGGCTCTGACCTTCCCGGGCGCGTCGCGACATAAACGTTGTCGGCGTCCAGGGCGACGGGATCTTCTGTCCGGACAATGCGCATCACGGAGGCTTGCGGCGACGATGCCTCAAGATCATGCAGTACCTGATAGGCGTGGTGCTCGATGACAATGTAGAGCTTGTCATTGAATCGGTGCAGCCCGTCGTTGCCCGGTTCGACGCCAGTGAGGTCCGGGTTCGTGCGGAAGGCTTCCAGGCGGGTGGCGGTCAACGGGTAGGTCGCTGGCGCAATGTCATCCAGCGGATGCCAGAACTTGGCATCAGGATCGTGCACCAGCACCGGGCCTGAAGGTTGCAGTTCGTTTGGCAGTTTGGCCCGATACAGGCCGGTTTCCGGATCCGCAACGATGTGCACAATGCCGCCAGGCACATCGGCATACTGGCGTCCTTTGAACGTCCTGAAACCCTGGGCGTCGGCGTCCGGTAGCCGGGCCGCAGTGGTAATCCAGTAATGCTCCAGCGGGCGTTGCTCAGGCGTAAGTGCGGCGTCAGAGGCAGAAGATGTCTCGCTGACCGTGACGGGCGGCGCCAGTGTGATTGCATCAAGGTCAATGTCCCCCGGTACTCTGCCCGGCTCCGCGGGATTGCGCGGATGTGTCCCGATGGTTGGGCCGAAGTCGACACGGGGTGGTATGTCGGGGTGCGGTGTGGGCCCGTCCAATGGTGACGTGTATGGACATCGACTGTGGTGGTGCCTCTCGGAGGCGGTTTTGGTGACATGAATTTTCATCCTTGATCGGTTTCCGCATCAGCACCCACAAACGGGATGCTGAAGTGGCAGTTGGCTTCATTGCCATTTTTTCGCTTCACGGATCTGTAAAGCACCTGGTGTACGGTTCGATTCGGGTTATGCGGGACGTCGGATCAAAGAGAAACCGACCACTGTCGTCGGAATTGGTCAAATTTTGTGCTATATTCCGCGCCCGCGATTTTTCATCTCAACACCGGTCATCGACATGCAAGCAGCCAAGCCGTTATTTGACTATCCAAAATATTGGGCCGAATGTTTCGGGCCTGCGCCATTCCTGCCGATGAGCAGGGAGGAGATGGATCAGCTCGGCTGGGATTCATGCGACATCATCATCGTCACCGGTGATGCCTACGTCGATCACCCGTCGTTCGGCATGGCGATCATCGGCCGGCTGCTGGAGTCCCAGGGCTTCCGCGTCGGGATCATTGCCCAGCCGAACTGGCAGTCCAAAGACGACTTCATGAAGCTCGGCGAGCCGAACCTGTTCTTCGGTGTCGCGGCCGGCAACATGGACTCCATGATCAACCGCTACACCGCCGACAAGAAAATCCGTTCCGATGACGCCTACACCCCCGGTGGCCTGGCGGGCAAGCGTCCGGACCGCGCGAGCCTGGTCTACAGCCAACGCTGCAAGGAAGCCTACAAGAACGTGCCGATCGTGCTTGGCGGCATCGAAGCCTCCCTGCGCCGCATCGCCCATTACGATTACTGGCAGGACCGGGTTCGCAACTCGATCCTGATCGATGCCTGCGCCGACATCCTGCTCTACGGCAACGCCGAGCGGGCGATCGTCGAAGTCGCCCAGCGTCTGTCCTACGGCCACAAGATCGAAGACATCACCGATGTGCGCGGCACCGCGTTCATTCGCCGCGACACGCCGAAAGACTGGTACGAAGTCGATTCCACGCGTATCGACCGTCCGGGCAAGATCGACAAGATCATCAACCCGTACGTGAACACCCAGGACACCCAGGCCTGCGCCATCGAGCAGGAAAAGGGTCCGGTTGAAGATCCGAGCGAAGCCAAGGTCGTGCAGATTCTGGCCAGCCCGAAGATGACTCGCGACAAGACCGTGATTCGTCTGCCGTCGGTTGAGAAAGTCCGTGGCGACGCGGTGCTCTATGCCCACGCCAACCGCGTGCTGCACCTGGAAACCAACCCGGGCAACGCCCGTGCGCTGGTGCAGAAGCATGGCGAAGTCGATGTCTGGTTCAACCCGCCGCCGATTCCGATGACCACCGAAGAAATGGACTACGTGTTCGGCATGCCCTATGCGCGCATCCCGCACCCGGCGTACGGCAAGGAGAAGATCCCGGCCTACGACATGATCCGTTTCTCGGTGAACATCATGCGTGGCTGCTTCGGCGGCTGCACCTTCTGCTCGATCACCGAGCACGAAGGCCGGATCATCCAGAACCGTTCCGAAGAGTCGATCATTCGCGAAATCGAAGAGATCCGCGACAAGGTTCCAGGCTTCACCGGCGTCATCTCCGACCTCGGCGGCCCGACCGCGAACATGTATCGCATTGCCTGCAAGACCCCGGAAATCGAATCCGCGTGCCGCAAGCCGTCGTGCGTGTTCCCGGGCATTTGCCCGAATTTGAACACCGACCACTCGTCGCTGATCCAGCTGTATCGCAGCGCCCGTGCGTTGCCGGGAGTGAAGAAGATCCTGATCGCTTCCGGTCTGCGTTACGACCTCGCTGTCGAGTCGCCGGAGTACGTCAAGGAACTGGTGACCCATCACGTCGGTGGTTACCTGAAGATCGCCCCGGAACACACCGAGGAAGGTCCGCTCAACCAGATGATGAAACCGGGCATCGGCAGCTATGACAAGTTCAAGCGCATGTTCGAGAAGTACTCCAAGGAAGCCGGGAAAGAGCAGTACCTGATTCCGTACTTCATCGCTGCCCACCCGGGCACCACCGACGAAGACATGATGAACCTGGCCCTGTGGCTCAAGGGCAACGGCTTCCGTGCCGACCAGGTGCAGGCGTTCTACCCGTCGCCGATGGCCACCGCCACCGCGATGTACCACTCGGGCAAGAACCCGCTACGCAAGGTGACGTACAAGAGCGACGCCGTGACCATCGTCAAAAGCGAAGAGCAGCGTCGCCTGCACAAGGCCTTCTTGCGCTATCACGATCCGAAAGGCTGGCCGATGTTGCGTGAAGCGCTGACCCGCATGGGCCGCGCCGATCTGATCGGGCCAGGCAAGAACCAGTTGATCCCGCTGCATCAGCCGGCGACTGACAGCTATCAGAGTGCCCGTCGCAAAAACTCGACACCGGCCGGCAGCCATAAAGTGGCGGGTGAGAAGACCACCAAGATCCTGACCCAGCACACCGGGCTGCCACCGCGTGCCAGCGATGGTGGTAACCCGTGGGACAAGCGGGAACAGGCCAAGGCTGCGGCGTTCGCCCGCAACCAGCAGGCGGCCAAAGAGCGCAAAGATGCGGCTAAAGGCAAAGGGCCAAAGCCTGCGCGTAAGCCGGTAGTACCGCGCTAAACGTTGACCGCTGATAACAGAACGCCAACCTTCGGGTTGGCGTTTTGCTGATCATTCCCACGCTCTGCGTGGGAATGCCTCAAGGGACGCTCCGCGTCCAGTGACGCGGAGCGTCACGGGCTGCATTCCCACGCAGAGCGTGGGAACGATCGTAGGTGTCTCGCCACATTTGCGTGCAATCCCCTAAACCAATTTCTCGCATCGCCCGATTTTGGTGCTGTACTGCCTCAAGCAAACGGAGAAAGCGCCGGTGCCGCTGGATGGCATAAGTCTTGCGCCGCTTTCGATAACGTCCAGGCTCGCAGGAGGCACGCCGTGTCGATTCATGTCGCATTGCACCACGTCACGCATTACCGCTACGACCGCGCCGTCGAGCTCGGTCCACAAATCGTTCGCCTGCGCCCGGCCGCCCACAGTCGCACGCGGATACTGTCCTACGCGCTGAAAGTCTCGCCCGAGCAGCACTTCATCAACTGGCAACAGGACCCCCAGGGCAATTACCTGGCGCGGTTGGTGTTTCCGGAGAAAACCGATGAGCTGCGGATCGAGGTCGACCTGCTGGCGGAGATGGCGGTCTTCAATCCGTTCGACTTCTTCCTCGAGCCTTACGCCGAAAAGATCCCTTTCACCTATGCCGCGGACGAGCGCAAAGAGCTGGCGCCGTACCTGGAAACCTTGCCCCTGACGCCGAAGCTCAAGGCGTATCTGGAGGGTATTGACCGCACGCCGCTACCGAGTGTGGATTTCCTCGTCGCACTCAACCAGCGTCTCAGCGAAGACATCGGCTACCTGATTCGCATGGAGCCGGGCGTGCAGACCCCGGAACACACCCTCGAACAGGCCTCCGGTTCCTGCCGGGATTCGGCATGGCTGCTGGTGCAACTGCTGCGCAACCTCGGCCTGGCAGCGCGTTTCGTCTCGGGCTACCTGATCCAGCTCACCGCTGACGTCAAAAGCCTCGACGGCCCGTCGGGCACTGACGTGGACTTCACCGACCTGCACGCCTGGTGCGAGGTCTATCTGCCCGGTGCGGGCTGGATCGGCCTGGATGCGACCTCCGGGCTGTTCGCCGGCGAAGGACACATTCCGTTGGCCTGTAGTCCCGATCCGGGCTCTGCGGCACCGATCAGTGGCTTGGTGGAGCCGTGCGAGTGCGAATTCACCCACGAAATGTCCGTGGAGCGGATTTGGGAAGCACCGCGGGTAACAAAGCCCTACACCGAAGATCAGTGGCTGGCGATCCAGGCGCTGGGTCGGCAGATCGATACCGACCTGCTTGAAGGCGACGTACGCCTGACTATGGGCGGTGAGCCGACGTTTGTTTCCATCGATGACCCGGACGGCGCCGAGTGGAACACCGCAGCGCTCGGACCGGACAAGCGCCGCCTGTCCGCCGAGCTGTTCCAGCGCATGCGCAAGCACTACGCGCCAAAGGGGTTGGTGCATTTCGGTCAGGGCAAGTGGTACCCCGGCGAGCAACTGCCGCGCTGGTCGCTCAATTGCTACTGGCGCCGCGACGGTGTGCCGGTCTGGCACAACGCAACGTTGATCGCCGATGAGCAGGAAGACTACGGCGCCAATGGCGAACTGGCAGGTCGCTTTCTGGCGAGTGTTGCCGAGCGCCTGAAAATTCCGACACGCTTTGTATTTCCGGCCTACGAAGACAATTTCTATTACCTCTGGCGCGAAGGCACTTTGCCGCAGAACGTCAGCGCCGAAGATTCACGTCTGGAAGAACCTCTGGAGCGTGCGCGTCTGCGCAAAGTTTTCAGCCAGGGCCTGGACAAGGTGATCGGTCAGGTTCTGCCGCTGGCGCGCACCGCCAAGGGTGATCAATGGCAGAGCGGGCGTTGGTATCTGCGCGACGACCACTGCCGGCTGGTGCCGGGGGATTCGCCGTTGGGCTATCGCTTGCCACTCGGCTCGCAGCCTTGGGTGAAAGCGGCAGAGTATCCGTTCATCCATCCCAACGATCCGAACCAGGATTTTCCGCCATTGCCTCAAACCGCGCAGCTTCAGAGCCATGGTGACCCTGCCGTTGCAGATGAGCGCGCGCCCGGGATCGACGAATCCGCCGACTGGCTGACCCGTACGGCATTTTGTGCCGAGGCGAGGGAAGGCCGGCTGTACCTGTTCATGCCACCACTGGAGCGGGTCGAGGATTACCTGGAGCTGGTCAGCGCCATCGAAGCCACGGCTGAAGAATTGCAATGCCCGGTGTTGCTGGAGGGCTATGAGCCACCGAGCGATCCGCGCCTGAGCAACTTCCGGATTACTCCGGACCCAGGCGTGATCGAGGTTAACGTGCAGCCGTCCGCCACCTGGGATGAGCTGGTCGAACGCACCGAATTTCTTTACGAAGAGGCGCGCCAGACGCGACTGACCACTGAGAAATTCATGATCGACGGCCGGCACACCGGCACCGGTGGCGGTAATCATTTCGTACTGGGTGGCGCGACACCGGCTGACTCACCGTTTCTGCGCCGTCCCGATCTGCTGCGCAGCCTGATTAGTTACTGGCATAACCATCCGTCCTTGTCCTACCTGTTTTCCGGACTATTCATCGGCCCGACGTCCCAAGCGCCGCGAGTAGACGAAGCGCGTAACGACGCCTTGTACGAACTGGAAATCGCCTTTGCCCAAATGCCTGAACCGGGCGAGGAGTGCGCGCCGTGGCTGGTGGATCGGCTGCTGCGCAACCTGTTGATCGATGTCACCGGCAACACGCACCGCGCCGAATTCTGTATCGACAAACTTTATTCGCCGGACGGCGCCACAGGTCGTCTGGGATTGCTCGAGTTGCGCGCCTTTGAAATGCCGCCCCATGCACGCATGAGCCTGGTTCAGCAATTGTTGCTAAGGGCGCTGGTCGCGCGATTCTGGCGCGAGCCTTATGCACCACCGAAGCTGGCGCGCTGGGGCACTGAGCTGCATGACCGGTTCCTGTTGCCGCACTTTATCGAGCAGGATTTCGCCGACGTTATCGTCGACCTCAACGCCGCCGGGTATCCCGTACGGGCCGAGTGGTTTGCAGCCCATCTGGAGTTCCGTTTTCCCAAGGTCGGTGATTACGCGGTCAGCGGCATCGAGCTGGAAGTACGCCAGGCGCTTGAACCCTGGCATGTGCTGGGCGAGGAGGGTGCGGTCGGCGGCACGGTGCGCTACGTAGATTCGTCCCTGGAGCGTTTGCAGGTCAAACTCACCGGTTTGCCGCCGCAGCGTTATTTGCTGACCTGTAACGGCATTCCGGTGCCATTGCAGCCCACCGGGCGAATCGGCGAGTTCGTTGCCGGGGTGCGTTTTCGCGCCTGGCAACCGGCGAACTGCCTGCAACCGACGATTCCTGTGCATGCGCCGCTGGTGTTCGACCTGCTCGACACCTGGATGCAACGCTCCCTGGGTGGCTGTCAGTACCACGTCGCCCATCCGGGTGGGCGCAACTACGACAGCCTGCCGGTGAATGCCAATGAGGCCGAGAGCCGGCGGATGGCGCGATTCTTCCGCATCGGACACAGCCCTGGAAAACTGCCTGTACCGACTATGGAAATTAACGACGAGCTACCGATGACGCTCGATTTGCGACGCTTCTGAACCGTACGCGACGCTCGGATTTTTCGTATATCCGGGCGTCATGAGCCTGCGTTAGTCTGACCGTTCCTGCTGTCTGCCGAGCTTTCCATGCCTGATCTGCTTGACCGCTACCCGCTGACGGCGGGCACCTATCACGAACTGCTTGACGACAGCGGCGCGGTGCGCCCGCACTGGCGTCGGTTGTTCGACCAGTTGCAACGCAGCACGCCAGCTCAGTTGGTGCAGCGTCAGGCACTGTTGACCCGGCAAATCCAGGAAAATGGCGTGACCTATAACGTCTACGCCGACCCCAAGGGGGCTGACCGCCCGTGGGAACTGGACCTGCTGCCCCATGTTATGGCCGCTGATGAGTGGGAGCAGTTATCGGCCGGGATCGCCCAACGGGCTCGATTGCTCAATGCCGTGCTGGCGGACCTGTACGGTCCACAGCGGTTGATCGCTGAGGGCCTGTTGCCCGCCGAGTTGGTATTTGGCCACAACAACTTCCTCTGGCCCTGTCAGGGCATCACGCCGCCCGACGGGGCCTTTTTGCACCTGTACGCCGTGGATCTGGCGCGCTCCCCTGATGGTCGCTGGTGGGTGACGGCGGATCGGACTCAAGCGCCCTCTGGTGCCGGATATGCACTGGAAAACCGCACCATCGTGTCCCGTGCCTTCCCCGAGTTGTACCGCGATTTGAAGGTGCAGCATCTGGCCGGGTTCTTCCGCACGCTCCAGGAAACCCTCACCCGTCAGGCGCCTGGCGATGAGGAAGCGCCGTTGATCGTGTTACTTACGCCGGGGCGATTCAATGAAAGCTATTTCGAACATTTGTATCTGGCGCGCCAGCTGGGTTATCCGCTGGTAGAGGGCGGCGACCTGACCGTCCGAGATGCCACGGTCTATTTGAAAACCTTGAGCGGCCTGCGCCGGGTCCACGCGATCATGCGTCGGCTTGATGACGACTTCTGCGATCCGCTTGAGTTGCGTACCGACTCGGCGCTTGGCGTGCCGGGCTTGCTCGAAGCTGTGCGGCAAGGACGAGTGCTGGTGGCCAACGCCCTCGGCAGTGGCGTTCTGGAGTCGCCTGGACTACTGGGCTTCCTGCCGAAAATCAATCAATTGCTGTTCGGCGAAGACCTGATCCTGCCCTCCATCGCCACCTGGTGGTGCGGCGAAGCGCCAGTGCTGGCCCAGGCCCTGGAAAAATTGCCGGAACTGCTGATCAAACCAGCCTTCCCGTCCCAGAGCTTCGCTCCTGTTTTTGGCCGTGACTTGAGTGAAAAACAGCGCCAGGACCTGGCCGAGCGCATGCAGGCACGCCCTTACGCTTATGTGGCGCAAGAACTGGCGCAGCTTTCTCAGGCCCCGGTCTGGCAGCCTGAAGACGGTCAGCTGCAACCTCGTGCGATAGGCATGCGCGTCTATGCGGTGGCCAGCCGCAATGGTTATCGGGTGCTGCCCGGTGGCCTTACCCGGGTGGCCGCCGAAGCCGACGCCGAAGTGGTGTCAATGCAACGCGGTGGTGCGAGCAAGGACACTTGGGTGCTTGGGGATCGCCCACCGAGCGGCGAACAATGGAAAACCCGACGCAACATTGGCGTGCACGATCTGGTAAGGCGCGATCCGTATCTGCCTTCACGGGTGGTGGAAAATCTGTTCTGGTTCGGCCGTTACTGCGAGCGTTGCAATGACAGCGCACGGTTACTGCGGATCATGCTGGCGCGCTATGTCGACGGTGACGATCCCCAAGCCTTGCAGGCGGCAGTCGATCTCGGCGAGCGCCTGATTCTGTTGCCGGACGAGGGCGAGTTGCCGGAGCGCTTGTTGGCCGCGCTACTCGGCGATGACTGGCCATTCAGCCTGCGCTCCAACCTGCAGCGTTTGCAGTGGGCGGCCTCGCAGGTGCGCGGCAAGCTCTCGCGGGAGAACTGGCAGGCGCTGGTGGAGTTGCAGCGCGAGGCCATGGAGCTGGAAACCGAAGAGCCGGATTTTGGCGAGTTGCTGGATTTCCTCAACCGACTGGTGATGTCCCTGGCGGCGTTGTCCGGTTTTGCTCTGGACGACATGACCCGGGACGAAGGCTGGCGCTTCCTGATGATTGGCCGGCGGATCGAGCGGCTGCAATTTCTCAGCGCGAGCCTCGCAGCATTTCTGCGCGGTGCCGGCGCCTTCGACCAGGCTGGACTGGAATGGCTGCTGGAACTGGGGAACAGCAGCATCACCTACCGTTCGCGATACCTGGCGGTAGCACAATTGATCCCGGTACTTGACCTGTTGCTGCTCGACGAGCAGAACCCCCACGCCGTGCTGTTCCAGCTGAAGCTGGTGACCCGCACCCTCAACCGCTTGAGCGACGATTTTGCCGTGCCTCGCGAAGCGGGTTTGCCGCCGTTGGTGGAGCGACTGGCGCGATTCGATCTGGGCTGTCTGGAAAACCCGCTGTTCGGCGAGGCCAGTGTTCGCGCTGCCATCGAGGGTCTGGCCGACCTGCTGCAAGAGATCGCCGATGCCAGCGGGCAAGTGTCGGATCGCCTGGCTTTGCGCCATTTCGCCCATGTCGATGATGTCAGCCAGCGCACGGTGTCCGTCTGATGAGTGCCCATTACCAGATACTTCACGACACCCATTATCACTACGACAGCCCGGTGTCCCTGGCTCAGCAACTGGCACATTTGTGGCCGCGGGCCTGTGCCTGGCAACGCTGCACCGAGCAGCAATTGCAGATCAGTCCAGACCCGACCTCGCGCCGGGACGAACTGGATGTATTCGGCAATCCACTGACCCGGCTGGCATTCGAGCGGCCCCACGATGAGTTGCTGGTCAATGCCCGGCTTACTGTCGAAGTGTTGGCCCGGCCTGCGCTGGATTTCAATCGGTCGCCGGCCTGGGAAGAAACCCGCCACGCGCTGACCTATAGCAGTCAGCCGCTTTCAACTGAGTTGCTGGAGGCCTGCCGCTATCGGTTCGAATCGCCTTACGTGCATTTGAAGCGCAACTTTGTCGAGTTTTCGCAAAGTTGCTTTCCGGCGGGGCGACCGCTGCTCTTGGGTGTCCAGGCATTGATGGAAAAAATCTTCAGCGAATTCACCTTCGATGCCGAAGCGACCCAAGTGGCGACGCCATTGGTTGAAGTGCTGGAGCGTCGGCGCGGTGTTTGCCAGGATTTCGCGCACTTGATGCTCGCCTGCGTACGCTCCCGTGGACTGGCGGCGCGGTACATCAGCGGTTATTTGTTGACCCAGCCACCACCAGGTCAGCCACGACTGATCGGCGCCGATGCGTCCCATGCCTGGGTCTCGGTATTTTGCCCGGTGCTGGGCTGGGTCGATTTCGATCCGACCAACAATGTGCAACCGGCACTGGAACACATCACCCTGGCCTGGGGCCGGGACTTTTCCGATGTCTCTCCGTTGCGTGGGGTGATTCTGGGCGGCGGCAACCATGACCCGGAGGTTCGTGTCACCGTGATGCCACTGGAGTAATACCGAACCCCTGTGGGAGCGAGCTTGCTCGCGATGACATCGGCACATCCAACATCAATATGACTGGTAGGTTGCTATCGCGAGCAAGCTCGCTCCCACAGGGAGATGTGCAAGTGGTTTGTGAACTTGGATATTTCAGAGTGGCCTGTGAGGGTCAGCAGCGGCGCTGCTGACCCTGGACACAGATCCGGTGGGCCTGATCAGATCATCGGGCCCTGAGGGTCTCAGGCGTCGGGCGCCTGATCTTTCGGTGCTTCAGTTTCGTCTGTAGCCACTTCGCCTTCGGGATCCGGGTTCAGTGCTGCTGCTTCTTCTTCAGCGGTAGCTTTCTTGCGCTGAAGCTTTTCCTCTTTCTTCTGCTCCTTGGCCAAGTCTCTCTGACGTTTGGCGAAGGAATAATTGGGTTTAGCCATGGGCGATCCTCTGGGGTCGAAGGTGAGGTTGAGCGGCGCGTATTCTGCCTTGTATCGATGCCGAGCCGTTAGCTGGGTTTTTGCTCTGTCCACTTTGGCATCACTGTCGGCTGCCAGGCGTCCAGGGCATCGAGCAGGGTTTGCGGCGATTCGCTCACTTGCAGCATGTCACGGTGCGCCTCGCGAACGAAGCCTTCGCCGACGATATGATCAAGAAAACCGGTCAATTTGCTGTAGAAACCGTTCACTTCCAACAGCCCCAGCGGTTTGCCGTGGTAGCCGAGCTGGCCCCAGGTCCAGACTTCGAACAGTTCTTCCAGGGTGCCCAGCCCCCCAGGCAGAGCGATGAACGCATCGCTGAGCTCGGCCATCCGCGCCTTGCGCGCATGCATGCCGTCGACCACTTCCAGCCGGGTCAGGCCGCTGTGGCCGATTTCCTTGTCCTTGAGGCTTTGCGGGATGATCCCGATCACTTCACCACCTGCGGCCAGTGCGGCATCGGCGACGACTCCCATCAGCCCGACGGCGCCACCGCCATAGACCAGGGTCAGCTTGCGCTCGGCCAATGCTCGCCCGAGGGCGACAGCCGCTTCACGATAAGCCGGGTTGGTGCCGGTACTGGCACCGCAAAATACACAAACGGACGCTAAAGACATGCCTTACTCCATGGTCAGGATAGCCACAGAGTAAAGCCAGGCAAGCGGCGCTCCAAGGTCTAAACTTCGCATTCAGGTGTTTCACAGGTGCCGCTGGCGCCACAGGCATAAGCGGCGAGCAAACTGCACAACAGGCTATTGAGGGGCATGACAGACACTCCAGAGTGATGACGACCTGATGATAGGGCCGGTCTCGGCCTCTGGCTGGTAGATTGTCTTGATAGGTGTCATAGCTCGAAAGTTGTATACAATTTTTGATTCAGGTCATAGGAACTTGCGAAGTTTTCAGGCAGTCTTCTGTCCATTCGCACTGTTGTTAACCCTGCCTTGGAGATTCACCATGTTTGCCAAACTTGTTGCGGTATCCCTGCTGACACTGGCCAGCAGCCAATTGATGGCTGCCGAGTGCAAGGTCACTGTCGACTCCACTGATCAGATGTCCTTCAACACCAAGGCCATTGAAATCGACAAGAGCTGCAAGACGTTCACCGTTGAGCTGACTCATTCCGGCAGCTTGCCGAAAAACGTCATGGGCCATAACTGGGTGCTGAGCAAAGAGGCTGACATGCAGCCGATCGCCACCGACGGTCTGACGGCTGGCATCGACAAGGATTACCTGAAAGAAGGTGATGCCCGCATCATCGCCCACACCAAACTCATCGGCGCCAAGGAAAAAGACTCGGTGACCTTCGACGTGTCCAAGCTTGCTGCTGGCGAGAAGTACGGGTTCTTCTGCTCGTTCCCGGGTCATATCTCGATGATGAAAGGTACGGTTACCCTGAAGTAAGCGAATCGAGTCATAAAAAAAGCGTCCCTCGAAGGACGCTTTTTTATGCCTGACATTTGACCGAGTCATCGTTCTTCGCGAGCAGGCTCGCTCCCACAAGGACTGCACAGTACCTGTGGGAGCGAGCCTGCTTGCGAAGGCGTCCGTACGGACACCTATGAGATTAAGGCGCGAACGGCATCACGCGCTTGTGATGGGTTTTCCTGTACGTATCGCAGATGATCTTGAACGCTTCCTCACGCACCGGCTCGCCGTGCAGGAATGCATCAATCTCGGCATAGGTCACGCCATGGGATGCTTCGTCCGGTTTGCCCGGTGACAGGTCTTCAAGGTCGGCCGTGGGGATTTTTTCCACCAGCGACTCCGGCGCCCCGAAGCTGCGGGCGATGTCCCGGACCTGGTATTTTACCAGGCCACTCAGCGGCGCCAGGTCGCACGCGCCGTCACCGAATTTGGTGAAAAAGCCCATCACCGCTTCCGCCGCGTGGTCGGTGCCGATCACCAGCCCATGCGCTGCGCCGGCAATGGTGTATTGGGCGACCATGCGCATCCGCGCCTTGGTGTTGCCGAGCACGAAATCCACCGAAACCGCCTGCTTGCCTTCGAAGGCTGCGACTTCATTGGCCAGGGCTTTGACCGCCGGGCCGATGTTCACCGTATGGCGTTCGTCCGGAGCGATGAAATCCACCGAGGCCTGGGCGTCGTGTTCATCGAACTGGGTCTCGTAGGGCAGGCGCACGGCGATGAACTTGTAGCTGTCGTCACCTGTGCGTGTGCGCAGCTCGCGCATGGCGCGTTGGGCCAGCAGGCCGGCAGTCAGGGAGTCGACACCGCCGCTGATGCCGAGCACCAACGTCTTGAGCCCGGAATCGACCAGACAATCCTGGATGAAGGTAATCCGCCGGGCGACTTCTGCCTCGAGGGCGGCCTGGTCGGCGAACGGCGGTTGAACCTTGAGCTGCTCAGCAATCTCACGCTGTACGGCTTGCATGAATTCACTCCTTGCTTGAAATGCCTGATGGACTGGAAAGGGCGGCAGGTACTTGGAAAACGTGTCGCAAATAGGCGACGAAATTCGGGTCTTTGCAATGTGTCTTGCCCGGCTCGTCGGAGATCTTTGCTACCGGCTGGCCGTTGCAGGCGGCCATTTTAAGCACGATGCTCATCGGTTCGACACCCGGAATATCGCACGTCAGGTTGGTGCCGATACCGAAGCTGACATTGATCCGACCACGCAGCGCCCGGAAAATCTCAAGGGACTTGGGCAGCGTCAGGCTGTCGGAGAACACCAGCGTCTTGCTCATCGGGTCGATGCCAAGCTGGTGATAGTGAGCGATGGCTTTTTCCGCCCAGAGCACCGGATCACCGGAATCGTGGCGCAAGCCGTCGAAGAGTTTGGCGAAATACAGGTCGAAATCACTGAGGAAGGCATCGGTGGTGATGCAGTCGGTCAGGGCGATCCCGAGCAAGCCGCGATATTCGCGGACCCAGCAATCGAGGGCGGCGATCTGGCTGTCGATCAGTCGAGGGCCGAGTTGCTGGTGGGCCATGATCCACTCGTGGGCCATGGTGCCCAACGGCTTCATGTCCAGCTCACGCGCCAGGTTCACATTACTGGTGCCTACAAAGCGCCCGGGGAAATCGTGCTTGAGCACGTTGACCACTTCTTCCTGCACGCGGTACGAGAAGCGACGGCGAGTACCGAAATCGGCGACCTGCAATTCGGACAACTCGTCCGCGCTGGCGTTGGCGGTCAACCAGTCGAACTTGCGATAGAGCTGTTCGCGTGCCTGCTCCAGGACGATTTCCCGGTAGCGATAGCGGTTGCGCACTTCGCTGACAATCGCCAGCAGCGGCACTTCGAACAGAATCACATGCAGCCATGGCCCGCGCAGGCGAATGAACAGCTCGCCGTTTTCGATCCCGGTGTGAACGTAGCGCAAGTTGAAGCGAAACAAGCCGAGAAAGCGCAGGAAATCCGGTTTCATGAAGCTGATGCGCTCCATGAAACCCAACTGATCGGCACTCAGGCTCAACTCGGCCAGTCGCTCGATCTGGAAGCGGATCTCCGCCAGGTACGGGCGCAGATCCTCACTGTTTCGGCAACGGAACTCCCATTCGACTTCCACGTTCGGGTAGTTGTGCAGCACCGCCTGCATCATCGTCAGTTTGTAGAAGTCGGTGTCGAGCAGGTTCTGCACGATGCGATCGGCAAACACACTCTCGCTCATAACGGGGGTTCTCCAGGCTGGCCGCGGCCCGTGGCAGCGACGTTGCAGCTGTTTCAATGAATGGGGCTAGTGGCGCATATCAGTGGTGGGTAATGCCAGCGATTTTTGTATCGGCGAATCACCTACGGGGGGTTAATTGGTGGAGGTTGGGTTGTCTATTTGCTCCAACATCCACTTCACAAAATCCCGCACTTTCGGCACTTCCGCCGCATGCTCCGGATACGCCAGGTAATAGGCATCGGTGCTGGGCATCGCATGCTGCCAGGGTATGACCAGTTTGCCGTCGGCCAATTCCTCTTCCACCAGAAACTTCGGCAACAGCGCCACACCGCAGCCGACCTGGGCGGCGCGGATGCACATGTAGAAAGTTTCGAACCGCGGGCCGTGATAACTGTGCTCGGTGTGGTAGCCCTGGCTGTCGAACCAATCGTGCCAGGCTTGGGGGCGAGAGGCGTTTTGCAGCAGGACCAGGTCAGTGAGTTGTGTAGGGTCGGTGAAGGGCGTGTCCGGCAGGCTGCCCGGTGCGCAAACCGGCACCAGCTCTTCGCTGAACAGCTTCAGGCATTCGGTGCCGGGGCGTGAACCCTGGCCAAAATAGAAGGCCAGGTCGCTGCGACCTTGCAACAGATCGTCGGCTTCCTGTTCGCTGCACAGGTCCAGGTGGATCGATGGGTGGCGCAGGCGCCAGCCTTTCAAGCGTGGCACCAGCCAACGGGCGCCGAAGGTCGGAGGCGTGGAGACGCGCAAGACTTCGGTTTCACCGCCGTAGGAACGCAGGTAATGGGTCGACATCTCGACCTGTGTGAGAATTTTTCGCACCTCTACCAGGTACAAATCTCCGGCCGGGGTCATTTGCAGACGTCGGCGCACCCGACGGAACAACAGGTGCTGCAACAACTCTTCGAGTTGTGCGACTTGTTTGCTCACCGCGCTCTGGGTCAGGTTCAGCTCTTCAGCGGCCCGGGTGAAACTCAAATGCCGGGTCACAGCCTCGAAACACTGCAATGCGGTGATCGACGGCAGATAGCGTTTGTTCAGCATGGGCGGTCCTTTCTTCTTGTCTCTTTATTGCCAGCAATGCACAGCATGAATAAACGGAATGATATCTCTCTTAAAGGTCGTTTGTTGAGTAACCTCGGGGGCGCTAAAACTACAGGTCTGATCAGTCGTGATTTTCCGGCTGCCCACTTTCTGTTTTTTGCTTGAGGAGTGACCCATGGTTGCCGCATTGCTTGATCGTCTTGGTGTGAACCCGGCCCTGTATCAGAACGGCAAAGTGCCGGTGCATTCGCCAATCGATGGCAGCCGGATCGCCGCCGTGAACTGGGAAGGTGCCGCCGAAGTGGAACAGCACATCAGTCGCGCAGATCATGCGTTCGAACTGTGGCGTAAAGTCCCGGCGCCGCGCCGTGGCGAACTGGTGCGTCAGCTGGGCGATATCCTGCGTGAATACAAGGCCGACCTCGGCGAGCTGGTGTCCTGGGAAGCCGGCAAGATCACCCAGGAAGGCCTGGGTGAAGTTCAGGAAATGATCGACATTTGCGACTTCGCCGTGGGTCTGTCCCGGCAGCTGTATGGTTTGACCATCGCGTCCGAGCGCCCTGGCCACCATATGCGCGAAACCTGGCACCCGCTGGGCGTTGTCGGCGTGATCAGCGCGTTCAATTTCCCTGTCGCGGTCTGGGCCTGGAACACTACGCTGGCGCTGGTCTGTGGTAACCCGGTGATCTGGAAACCGTCGGAAAAAACCCCACTGACCGCCCTGGCCTGCCAGGCGCTGTTCGACCGTGTGCTGAAAAACTTCAGCGATGCGCCACCGCACCTGAGTCAAGTCATTATCGGCGGCCGCGATGCCGGTGAAGCCCTGGTCGATGACCCGCGTGTCGCGCTGATCAGCGCCACCGGCAGCACCCGCATGGGCCGCGAAGTGGCACCGAAGATCGCCGCACGCTTCGCCCGCAGTATTCTCGAACTGGGCGGCAACAACGCGATGATCCTTGGCCCAAGCGCCGATCTGGACATGGCCGTGCGCGCGATCCTGTTCAGCGCCGTTGGCACCGCGGGCCAGCGTTGCACCACGCTGCGTCGCCTGATTGCCCATGAATCGGTGAAGGAAGAAATCGTCACCCGCCTCAAGGCCGCTTACGCCAAAGTGCGCATCGGCAACCCGCTGGAAGGCAACCTGGTGGGTCCGCTGATCGATAAACACAGCTTCGAAAACATGCAGGATGCCCTGGAGCAAGCCTTGAGCGAGGGCGGCCGGGTGTTCGGCGGCGAGCGTCAACTGCAAGACAAATTCCCCAACGCTTACTACGTCTCGCCGGCCATCGTTGAAATGCCCGAGCAGAGCGATGTGGTGTGCAGCGAAACCTTCGCGCCGATTCTGTACGTGGTGGGCTACAAGGATTTCGACGAAGCATTGCGCCTGAACAACGCCGTGCCACAAGGCTTGTCATCGTGCATATTCACCACTGACGTGCGTGAAGCCGAACAGTTCATGTCGGCGGTGGGCAGCGACTGCGGTATCGCCAACGTCAACATCGGCCCGAGCGGCGCGGAAATCGGCGGCGCGTTTGGTGGCGAGAAAGAAACCGGCGGTGGTCGTGAATCGGGCTCCGATGCATGGCGCGGGTACATGCGCCGTCAGACTAACACCGTGAACTATTCGCTGGAGTTGCCATTGGCTCAAGGGATTACGTTCGACTGACGGGCCCTTTCGCTGGCAAGCCAGCTCCTACACGGTGTGTGTCGCGGTACATAACCTGTAGGAGCTGGCTTGCCAGCGAAGCTTTTTCTGTTTGTTAGGTTTCTGTTGGAGTCTGGCAATGCCGTTACGCGAAGAGTGTCTGTGGGAAAAACTGACGCCGCAAAGGCCGGACAATTCGGCGCTCAAGGGCGAGGTGACGGTAGATGTCTGTGTCATCGGCGCCGGTTTCACCGGTCTGTCGGCGGCGGTGCATTTGCTGGAACAAGGTAAAAGTGTCTGCGTGCTGGAAGCCCATCGTGCCGGTCATGGCGGTTCAGGGCGCAATGTCGGGCTGGTCAACGCCGGGCTGTGGATTCCACCGGACGAGATCGAAGCCGGGTTCGGCGAAGCAGTCGGCAGTCAGCTCAATCGCATGCTCGGTGCGGCACCGTCCCTGGTGTTCAGCCTGGTCGACAAATACAACATCGATTGCCAACTGCGCCGCGAAGGCACGTTGCACATGGCGCACAACGCCCGTGGCGAAGAGGATCTGCGCAGTCGTGAGCAACAATGGAAACGTCGCGGAGCGCCGGTCGAGCTGCTGACCGGTCAGGCGTGCGAACAAGCAACGGGCACGAAAAAGATTGCCGCCGCGCTGCTTGATCGACGTGCTGGCACGATCAATCCGATGGCTTATACGACAGGACTGGCCAAAGCGGCTATCAGCCTTGGCGGCCAGCTGTTCGATCATTCCCCGGTGACCCAACTCGAACGTCAGGGCCAGCGCTGGTCGGTACAGACTGCCCAGGGTTCGGTGCTTGCAGAGCAAGTGGTCATTGCCTCCAACGCTTACACCGAAGGCGACTGGACCGAGTTGCGGCGTAATTTCTTCCCCGGTTATTACTATCAGGTGGCTTCGGTCCCGCTGACTGACGATGCCGCGCAACACATTCTTCCCGGTGGCCAGGGCTCCTGGGATACCCGCCAGGTCCTCAGCAGTATTCGTCGGGACAAAGATGGACGCCTGTTGCTTGGCAGCCTGGGTAACGGCAGCAAGAAGCCGACCTGGTTCCTCAAGGCCTGGGCCGACCGGGTTCAGCAGCATTATTTCCCTTACCTGAAACCGGTGGAATGGGAGTGCACCTGGACCGGTTGCATCGCCTTCACCCCGGATCATTTGATGCGCCTGTTCGAACCGGCGCCCGGTCTGGTGGCCGTCACCGGCTACAACGGCCGGGGTGTGACCACGGGCACGGTGGTGGGTAAAGCTTTTGCCGACTATTTGTGTAACGGAAATCCTGACGCTTTGCCGATTCCATTCGCGCCAATGAAGCCATTGGTAGGGTTGGGATTGCGCAGCTGTCTATACGAGGCCGGTTTTTCGCTGTACCACGCCGGCCAGTGCCTGCGGATCGTTATTTGATTGTTGAAATATGTTGCTGAAAGCGGCGCTTTTACGCGCAGCGACTAGCCTGTAGTGGTGCGGGTTGTAGCAGTCCCGCACCAGCAGTGTGCACTTCGGTGACGCACGTTGTTACAGGCTGGTTGCACGTCGTTTGGCGCCGCGGTTGCAATGATGGCGCATGCGGGTTGCGCCTTTAAAAATAAATGGTTTTACCTTCCGCGGTTTAGACGGTTGCACGCCCAATGAAAATGGGCTCGAAACAGTCGAAAGAACAATAAGGTAGCGACTTTTCCCAGAATAAAAAACCGATGGCACGGCCCTTGCTCTGAGCATTCAGAGAAGTCGCAGTGCCAACTAAAAAAAACCATGGAGCACCACCTCATGTCCCAGACGTTTTACAAGAAAGGCTTTCTGGCCCTCGCAGTGGCAGCTGCGTTGGGTGTTTCTGCGTTTGCACAAGCTGACGTAAAAATTGGTGTGGCGGGTCCAATGACAGGTGCCAACGCGGCATTTGGCGAGCAGTACATGAAGGGTGCACAAGCGGCGGCCGATGCGGTCAACGCGGCGGGCGGCGTCAACGGGGAAAAAATCGTACTGGTCAAGGGCGATGACGCCTGCGAACCGAAACAGGCTGTGACGGTCGCCAAGGACCTGACCAACCAGAAAGTCGTTGGCGTGGTCGGTCACTTCTGCTCTTCGTCGACCATCCCGGCTTCCGAGATCTACGATGAAGCGGGCATCATTGCGATCACCCCCGGTTCCACCAACCCGGCGGTTACCGAGCGCGGCCTGAGTGCCATGTTCCGTATGTGCGGGCGTGACGACCAGCAAGGTATCGTGGCCGGCGACTACATTGTCGACGTGCTCAAGGGCAAGAAAGTCGTGGTCCTGCACGACAAGGATACTTACGGCCAAGGCCTGGCGGACGCTACCAAGGCCCAGCTGGAAAAACGCGGCGTGAAGCCGGTGTTGTATGAAGGCCTGACCCGTGGCGAGAAAGATTTCAGCACCATCGTCACCAAGATCCGCGGCGCTGGCGCCGACATCGTCTACTTCGGTGGTCTGCACCCGGAAGCTGGTCCCCTGGTGCGTCAACTGCGTGAGCAAGGTCTTAAAGACGTCAAATTCATGTCCGACGACGGCATCGTGACCGACGAACTGGTGACCACCGCTGGCGGTCCGCAATTCGTTGACGGCGTGCTGATGACCTTTGGTGCCGACCCACGCATGCTGCCAGAAAGCAAGACCGTAGTGGACGAGTTCCGCAAGAAAGGCACCGAGCCTGAAGGCTACACCCTGTACGCCTATGCTTCGGTCCAGACCCTGGCCGCAGCCTTCAATGGCTCCAAATCCAACAGTGGCGAGAAAGCCGCCGAGTGGCTGAAGAAAAATCCGGTCAAAACCGTGATGGGCGAGAAGACCTGGGACGCCAAGGGCGACCTGAAAGTCTCCGACTACGTGGTTTACCAGTGGGACAAGGACGGCAAATACCACCAGCTGGAAAAACAGAAGTGATATGACCTGCTGATTGCCCGGCGCCTTGTGCGCCGGGCAATCAAAGAACATGTCCGTGCAGTACCTGTCTTTTCTCGTAGAGCTGCACACAACCCTGTTGCATGGGTGGCTGAACCCCAGCCCGTCGTACCTGGCTTCTGTGCAGTCTCTCAAATGCGTGAGATTGCGTTATGGATGGTATTTTCCTGCAGCAACTGGTCAACGGCCTGACCCTCGGGTCGGTCTATGGCCTGATCGCCATCGGCTACACAATGGTCTATGGCATCATCGGCATGATCAACTTCGCCCACGGCGAGGTTTACATGATTTCCGCTTACCTCGCGGCAATCAGTCTGGCTCTGCTGGCATACTTCGGTATTGAATCCTTCCCCCTGCTGATGCTTGGCACACTGGTCTTCACCATCATCGTCACGGCGGTGTATGGCTGGGTCATCGAGCGCGTCGCCTACAAACCGCTGCGCAACTCCACCCGACTGGCACCGCTGATCAGCGCCATCGGTATTTCGCTGATCCTGCAAAACTATGCACAGATCGCCCAGGGCGCCCGTCAACAGGGTGTACCGACACTGCTGACCGGTGCATGGCGAGTTGAAGTCGGGACCGGCTTCGTCCAGCTCACCTACACCAAGATCTTCATCCTGGTCGCAGCGTTTGTCGGGATGGCCCTGCTGACCTACGTCATCAAGTACACCAAACTCGGCCGCATGTGCCGCGCCACCCAGCAAGACCGCAAAATGGCCTCGATCCTGGGGATCAACACCGATCGCGTGATTTCCTACGTGTTCATCATCGGCGCAGCAATGGCGGCCCTGGCGGGCGTGCTGATCACCATGAACTACGGCACATTCGACTTCTACGCGGGCTTCATCATCGGCATCAAGGCGTTCACTGCCGCGGTGCTTGGCGGGATCGGCTCGCTGCCCGGGGCGATGCTCGGCGGGATCATCCTCGGGATCTCCGAGTCGCTGTTCTCAGGGTTGGTCAACTCGGACTACAAAGACGTCTTCAGCTTCTCGCTGCTCGTTCTCGTTCTGGTCTTTCGGCCCCAAGGCCTGCTCGGCCGTCCTCTTGTGTCGAAGGTGTAAGCGATGTCTTCAACCACTAAAAAAACCATTGATCTCAAAAGAAGCCTGGTTGACGCGATTCTTGCCGGCCTTGTGGCCCTGATTGTGTTCGGCCCGATTGTCGGCGTGGTCCTCGACGGCTACGGCTTCAACCTGGAAACGACCCGGGTGGCATTGATTGTCGCCATCGTCATGGCGGGTCGCTTTGCCCTGAGCCTGTTCCTGCAAACCCCCAAGGGCCTGAAAATTCTCGAAGGCTTCGAAAGCACCGGCTCCGGGGTGCATGTACTGCCGCCTGACTACAAAAGCCGGTTGCGCTGGATCATTCCGGTGTTGATCGTCGTCGCCGTGGTGTTCCCGTTTTTCTCCAACTCCTACCTGCTGGGCGTGGTCATCCTCGGGCTGATCTACGTGCTGCTGGGCCTGGGGCTGAACATCGTGGTCGGCCTGGCCGGTCTGCTCGACCTGGGTTACGTGGCGTTCTATGCCATCGGCGCCTATGGCTTGGCGCTGGGTTATCAATACCTGGGGCTGGGTTTCTGGACGGTGCTGCCGCTGGCGGCGATCATTGCCGGCCTTGCCGGTTGCATCCTGGGTTTCCCGGTACTGCGGCTGCATGGGGACTACCTGGCGATCGTGACCCTGGGCTTTGGTGAAATCATCCGCTTGATCCTGAATAACTGGCTGTCCCTGACCGGCGGCCCGAACGGTATGGCAGCGCCGTTGCCGACCTTCTTCGGCCTTGAGTTCGGCAAAAGAGCGAAGGAGGGGGGTGTTCCGTTTCATGAGTTTTTCGGCATCGCCTATAACCCGGACGTGAAGTACTTTTTCATTTACGCGGTGTTGTTCCTGGTGGTACTGGCCGTGCTGTACGTCAAGCATCGCTTGACCCGCATGCCGGTCGGCCGCGCTTGGGAGGCCTTGCGCGAAGACGAAATCGCTTGCCGCTCCATGGGCCTGAACCACGTACTGGTCAAGCTTTCGGCGTTCACCATCGGCGCATCGACTGCTGGCCTGGCTGGCGTGTTCTTCGCCACTTATCAAGGCTTCGTCAACCCGACCTCGTTCACCTTCTTCGAATCGGCACTGATCCTCGCCATCGTGGTACTCGGCGGCATGGGCTCGACCATCGGTGTGGTCATCGCCGCATTCGTGCTGACCGTGGCCCCGGAACTGTTGCGCGGCTTTGCCGAATACCGGGTATTGCTGTTCGGCATCCTGATGGTGTTGATGATGATCTGGCGACCGCGCGGCCTGATTCGGATCAGCCGTACCGGTGTGGCCCCGCGTAAAGGAGTAGCGCCATGAGCGAAGTCGTACTCTCGGTCGAGAAGCTGATGATGCACTTCGGCGGCATCAAGGCGTTGAGCGATGTCAGCCTGAAGGTGCACCGCAACTCGATCTTCGCCCTGATCGGCCCCAACGGTGCCGGCAAGACCACCGTGTTCAATTGCCTGACCGGGTTCTACAAGGCCTCCGGCGGCAAGATCGAACTCAATACCCGTGGCGAGCGCACCAACGTGATCCAGCTGTTGGGCGAATCGTTCAAACCCACCGATTTCGTTTCACCGAAAAGCTTTATCAATCGGCTCCGCTACAAGATGTTCGGCGGTACCCACCTGGTTAACCGGGCCGGCCTGGCGCGCACGTTCCAGAATATTCGCCTGTTCAAGGAAATGTCGGTGCTGGAAAACCTGCTGGTTGCCCAGCACATGTGGGTCAACCGCAACCTGCTGGCCGGTATCCTCAACACCAAGGGCTACCGCAAGGCCGAAAGCGATGCGCTGGACCACGCGTTCTACTGGCTGGAAGTGGTGGACTTGGTGGACTGCGCCAACCGTCTGGCCGGCGAGCTGTCCTACGGGCAGCAACGCCGCCTGGAAATCGCCCGGGCCATGTGCACCCGGCCGCAGATCATCTGCCTCGACGAACCGGCCGCCGGCCTCAACCCTCAGGAAACCGAAGCGCTGAGCGCGATGATCCGGCTGCTGCGCGACGAGCACGATCTGACCGTGGTGCTGATCGAACACGACATGGGCATGGTAATGAGCATTTCCGATCACATCGTAGTGCTGGACCACGGCATCGTCATCGCCGAAGGCGGGCCTGAGGCCATTCGCCACGATCCAAAAGTGATTGCCGCCTACCTGGGCGCCGACGAAGAGGAGGTGGTATGACTCAACCCATCCTCGAGCTCAAGGAACTGGACGTGTTTTACGGGCCGATCCAGGCCCTGAAGAAAGTCTCGCTGCATATCAACGAAGGCGAAACCGTCAGCCTGATCGGTTCAAACGGCGCCGGCAAATCGACCCTGCTGATGTCGATTTTCGGTCAGCCGCGGGCGGCAGGCGGGGCGATCGTTTATCAAGGGGTGGACATCACCCACAAGTCGTCCCACTACATCGCCTCCCACGGCATTGCCCAGTCGCCGGAAGGTCGGCGGGTATTCCCCGACATGACAGTCGAGGAAAACCTGCTGATGGGCACCATCCCGATCGGTGACAAGTTCGCCACTGAAGACATGCAGCGTATGTTCGAGCTGTTTCCACGGCTCAAGGAGCGGCGCACCCAGCGGGCCATGACCATGTCTGGTGGCGAGCAGCAAATGCTGGCCATCGCCCGTGCGTTGATGAGCAGGCCGAAATTGTTGTTGCTCGATGAACCGAGCCTGGGGCTGGCGCCGATCGTGGTGAAGCAGATCTTCGCCACCCTTCGGGAGCTGGCGAAGACCGGCATGACCATCTTCCTGGTCGAGCAGAACGCCAACCACGCCCTCAAGCTGTCGGACCGGGCCTACGTGATGGTCAACGGCGAGATCCGCATCACGGGCACCGGCAAGGAGCTGCTGGTCAACGAGGAGGTGCGTAACGCTTATCTCGGCGGGCACTAAACCGTTGAGTAAACAAAAAACGCCCTGACGAACTCAGGGCGTTTTTTTATGCATTTTCGATGGCCCGGTGGATCTGTTGACCACTCTATTGACCCTGTTGTATGTGTAGGAAATCAAGGAAGTCACAAGGAAAAGCGAAATTGTGGAAAACAATATTCAAGACCTCTTAAGGCGCGACATAAAGCCGCTGCAAATAGTTGTTTTGTCACAGTTTTGACTTGTCCCCGTTTGCTGTGGAGCTGGCTGTGAATAACGTGGGAGTAGCTGGCTGAAAGCCTTTAAACACGTGGCCTGTAGCGTTGTGGTTGTTTTTTGATCAGGCGTTTTTTTCGGACCGGAGGCCGGCTTTGTCAACCTTTTTGTTAACGGCAAAAACGAGTTGAAATGCGCATGGGCAGCCTGTGGATAAGTCTGTGGTTAAACTCTGGAAAGACTCGGTTGGAGGCCGTAGTTACTGGCTTGGCGCCATCGTCCCTTTCCCCCCGAATCGTGCAAATTGCCTTGGGGCTGCACGGCAGGATGGCCAGGGTCAAGCAAAAAAATTTCAAAATGGCTCGCCAAGCCTTGTACATAGCGGGTTTCAGCTTTTTTAGTTGCCCCCGTAATGTGTGGATGGGGCTGTGGATAAGGTGCGTGCACATGGCTGTAAGCCACAGCGGGTAAGGCGTTCGTCGTGTTGATCATTTTTTGCACAGAATCGCGGTCGCTGTCGGAGCTGCCGAAGGCTGCGATCTTTTGATCTTGCCGTTAAAAAACAAGATCAAAAGATCGCAGCCTTCGGCAGCTCCTACACGTGGAATGGTTGCTGGTGAGAGCGGGGCGGGGCATGCTGCCAGCTGATTTCTATCCCAATGGCTGCCCGTCAGCCGAAGCAAGGAGAACACGATGTCCAACACCCTGTTTATTACCGGCGCGACCTCCGGTTTTGGTGAAGCTTGTGCCCGTCGTTTTGCCGATGCCGGCTGGAAACTGGTGCTGGCAGGCCGTCGTGAAGAGCGTCTCAATGCTTTGTGTGCCGAGTTGTCGAAACAGACCGAGGTTCATGGCCTGGTGCTCGACGTGCGTGATCGCAAGGCTATGGAGGAGGCGATAGCCAATCTGCCGCCTTCGTTCGCCAAGCTGCGCGGACTGATCAACAACGCCGGCCTGGCCTTGGGCGTTGACCCGGCGCCCAAGTGCGACCTCGACGATTGGGACACCATGGTCGACACCAACATCAAAGGCCTGATGTACAGCACGCGCCTGCTGTTGCCGCGGCTCATCGCCCATGGCCGCGGCGCCAGTATCGTCAACCTCGGCTCCGTCGCCGGCAACTACCCGTACCCGGGCAGCCATGTGTATGGCGCGAGCAAGGCGTTCGTCAAACAGTTCTCCCTGAACCTGCGCTGCGACTTGCAAGGCACCGGCGTGCGCGTCAGCAATATCGAGCCGGGTCTGTGCGAGAGCGAGTTCTCGCTGGTGCGTTTCGCTGGTAACCAGGAACGCTACAACGCGACCTACGCCGGTGCCGAGCCGATCCAGCCACAAGACATCGCCGATACGATCTTCTGGGTGCTCAACGCTCCGGCGCACATCAACATCAACAGCCTGGAGCTGATGCCGGTAAGCCAGACCTGGAGCGGGTTTGCCATTGAGCGTAATGCTGACAAGGCGTAAGACCGTGTAACGGCCAATCGCGGGCAAGCTCGCTCCCACAGTAGATTTCCGTTGACCACACTACTTGTGAGCAACAGAGATCAATGTGGGAGCGAGCCTGCTCGCGAAAGCGGCCGGACAGTCAGCCGAGATAATCGGCCAAGCCGCGATAGCAGGTCGCCAAGTGATACGGCGTGGTCGAAGGCATATCCTGACGACTCACTTCACCCTGCTCATCCCGACACTCATACCAGCCGTTTGCATGCAGATGGCGCTGCTGCAATGCCTGTAACTGCTGTAGCACCGCGTTCTCGCTGTTCGGGCGCAGGGTCAGGGCGCGCAGGTACTCAGCCTGAGCCCAGATGCGTTGGGTGGCATCCTTGGAAAGACCCTCCAGAGTGAGCATCGCCCGCACTGCGCCTGTCTGTTGATCGACGCCCAGTTGCTCGGTGAACGCGAAGGCGCGCTCCAGTGACGTGTGCAATGCCGAACCGCGCAGTAACGGCGAAGACTCCAGAAGGAAATACCACTCGAACTGATGCCCCGGTTCAAACCAGTTATCCACAGCCCCCAGCGGTTTTTCCATCAACACATCGTGTTGCGGATCGATAAAGCGCTCGTGCATGGCTGTACATAAATCGACGAGCGCGTCTTGCACGGCGTTGTCTTCGCGCACCGACAGCGTGGCGAGGAAGGCTTCGGCCAGGTGCATCAGAGGATTCTGCAGCGGTCCGGTGTCCAGCAATGACCAGTCACGATCAAGGCTGGCTTCGTACAGGCCGTCACCCGTGGCAAAACGCTGTGCAATCACTTGCAGTGCAGCCTTCAGCACCGCCTCCACCCGAGGATCACGAATCTTGTCCCAATAATGGGCGCAAGCGAAGAGGATGAAAGCGTGGGTGTAGAGGTCTTTGCGCTGATCCAGCGGTGCTCCGTGCGGGTCGATGCTGTAGAACCAGCCACCGTGTTCGGCATCGTGAAAATGCTGCTGCAAGGAATGGAACAGCGCCGCGGCGCGTTCTTCGGCGTCTGGCACCTGGCCGATCAGGCTGGAAAACAGATACAGCTGCCGCGCACATGCCATCGCCCGATAGCGTTGAGGAGGCAGCGGTTGATGACTGGCGTCCAGTGCCTCATACGGCAGCGCCATGTCGGGGTTCCAGCCGGGTCCTTGCCAGAGCGGCACGATCACGTCCAGAAAGTGCTGTTGCACCAGGGCGAACAGTGCGGTCAATTCAGGCTGGGAGGCGGAGCGGGGAACATGCGGCATTGGCTGGCGTCGTCACGGCAGGGTTGATTGCGCGACATGGTAGCAGGCCTGAGAGATGCGGTGTCTGTTAGACCGCCTTCGCGGGCAAGCCCGCTCCCACAGGTTATTCGTCGTCCGCATACCGCGATCCGACAAAATTCCGTGGGAGCGGGCTTGCCCGCGATGAGGCCGGTTCAGGCACTAGAGAATCAAACCGCCAGCAACCAGGCACCAGTCGCCGCCGAACCCGCACCCGCCAGCCGAATCAATGGTGCGGCCGCTTGAGGCAGCACTCGAACCACTGCATAACCCGCCGCATGCAACACTGCCGTTGCCGCCACAAAACCCGCCGCATACACCCAAGGACTCGACATGTCCGGCAACTCCAACCCATGTGCCACACCATGGAACAGCGCGAACAACGCGGTCGCGCCCACCGCCAGGCTCAACGGCGGCCGCACCGCCAAAGCCACCGCCAGGCCCAGCGCCAGAACCGATGCCGCAATCCCGCTTTCCAGCGCCGGCAGGTTCAGTCCTTCAAAGCCCAGCAGCCCACCCAGCAGCATGGTGCCGACGAAGGTGCACGGCAACGCCCACCGCGCGGCGCCTTTCTGCTGCGCAGCCCATAGCCCGACTGCAACCATCGCCAGCAAATGATCGAGACCTCCGATTGGATGGCTGATGCCAGCGATCAAACCGTTATCGCCATGACCCGGGTGGGCGAAGGCGACAGCCGGCGTCAGCAGCAGGGCCATGGCGCCCAGAATGCGTTTAAGTGTCATGGATAAGCTTCCTTGTGGATAACAGTTGAGCGAGGTCAGGCCGCGGTCAGCAGGCCCTGGCGTTCGATGAAGGCGATGATTTCCTCCAGTCCCAAGCCGGTTTTCTGGTTGCTGAACACAAACGGCTTGCCGTTACGCATGCGTTTGGTGTCGCTATCCATCAATTCCAGCGATGCTCCTACCAGCGGCGCGAGATCGATTTTATTGATCACCAGCAAGTCTGATTTGCAGATTCCCGGCCCGCCCTTGCGCGGTAACTTGTCGCCAGCCGACACGTCGATCACGTAAATGGTCAGGTCGGACAGTTCCGGGCTGAACGTCGCCGAAAGATTGTCGCCACCGGATTCCACGAGAATCAGGTCGAGCCCTGGAAAGCGGCGGTTCAATTGATCCACGGCCTCCAGGTTGATCGAAGCGTCTTCGCGGATCGCCGTATGCGGGCAGCCGCCGGTCTCCACACCGATGATCCGTTCTGGTGCGAGTGCTTCGTTGCGCACCAGAAAGTCGGCGTCTTCGCGGGTGTAGATGTCGTTGGTCACCACCGCCAGGTTGTAGCGGTCGCGCAGGGCCAGGCACAGGGCCAGGGTCAGCGCGGTTTTGCCGGAACCGACCGGGCCGCCGATGCCGACACGCAGAGGTTGTGTGTTCATGTGATTCTCCAAATTAAAAGGCCCTAGGAACGGAACAGACGGCTGTATTGGCGCTCATGGGCCATGCAGGCCAGCGACAAGCCGAAAGCGGCGCTGCCACAGTGTTCGGGGTTGATTCGGGTGGCGTTTTGCTGGGCCTGTTGCAGCAGTGGCAGCAGTTCGCTGGTCAGGCGTTGCGCGGCTTGCTGGCCCAGGGGCAGGGTTTTCATCAACACGGCCAGTTGGTTTTCCAGCCAGCTCCAGAGCCATGCCGCCAGCGCGTCTTGCGCACTGATGTGCCAGGCGCGAGCGGCCAGCGCCCAACCGAGGGCCAGGTGTGGTTCCGGGTGTTGTTCGAGGAAGGCGCGGGCCGAGGCATCCAGTTCCGGCAAGCCATTGAGCAGTTGCTGCAGGGAATAACCCATTTGCCGGCTTTCCTGGTGCAGCTCGCGGGTTTCCCGGCTCGCGCGATGCTCCTCACATCGCTGTAGCAGTTCGGCCCAGTTTTCCTCGGCCGCGGCCGTGCAATGGGCGAGCAGCAGCGGCGCTTCAAAGCGTGCCAGGTTCAGCAGCAGTTGATCGCTGATCCAGCGTCGTGCACTGTCGGGATCATTGACACGGCCGTTATCCACAGCCATTTCCAGGCCTTGGGAATAGCTGTAGCCACCAATCGGCAATTGCGGACTGGCCAGACGCAGCAGCGCCCAGGCTGGATTCATGAACGCACGCCGAACTGGTGCAGTTTCGGTGGGTAGTTGAAATCTTCGTCGCCGTGGCGTGAAGGGTGATGGCCACCGCCGTAGGCACCGTGTTCCGGCTGAAACGGCGCTTCGCTGTCCTCGACCCTGGCCCCCAGTTGTTCGAGCATGGCCTTGAGCACATAGTCATCGAGCAGACGCAGCCAGCCATCCCCGACTTGCAGGGCCACGTGGCGGTTTCCCAGGTGATAGGCGGCGCGGGTCAGTTCGAACGCATTGGCGCAGGTGACATGCAGCAATTGTTCGGCTCGGGCGCGGACACGGACGATGCGCCCGTCTTCGGCCTGCAGACATTCGCCGTCATAAAGCGGCGGTTGACCGCGCTCCAAAAACAATCCGACGTCTTCACCCTCGGCACTGAAACAGCGCAGACGGCTTTTGCTCCGGGCCTCGAAGGTCAGGTGCAATTCGGCGGCCCAGACGGGTTGAGGGTCGATTCTGCGATGAATCACCAGCATCGGAAGGCTTCCAGCAATGAACAATAGTCAGGCTAGAGCAAGGGGCTTGCCAATAGAGCGATGTGTAGGAAATAGGCGTCGAAGCCTGTAAGACGTTTGGGCGTGAAGCAGAAAACTGAATTAATTTGGTGCGAGGACGAGTGCGATGCACCAATTTGCGACGCACACAAAACTCGTCCATACACCGTCGGAGCTACTTGGTCGGAGCTATTCGGTACTTCCGAGCCCCTGCCAATGCTTTAACCCGATAAAGATGAAGCGCAGCTGCTGGGTAATCTTCGCCTGCGGCGTCAGATGTTCGGGCAGTGCCTGCGCCGGCGGGTCAATGATGTCTGGCAAGGTCGCAAACACGCTCTTGACGATCAGATCGGCCATCACGCTGAGAGCGGCGATATCGAGGTGTTGCAGTTTCGGCATCAGCGACAAATCAGCCGCCAGGTCCGAGCTGATGTCTTCGCGCAAACGACCGATGGCCAGGCGCACCGGCAGCGAGCCACCGTATTGCTCGCGGGCCAGAAACAGGAATTGCGAACGGTTGGCCGACACCACGTCGAGAAAGATTCGCACAGAAGCGTCGATGATGCCGCCCATGACGAACTCGTTGTGGCGCACCAGGCGGATGGTTTCGCGGAAGGTCTGACCGACTTCGCTGACCAGCACCAGGCCCAGTTCATCCATGTCGGCGAAATGCCGGTAGAAACCGGTAGGAACAATGCCGGCGGTCCTGGCCACTTCGCGCAGGCTCAGGCTGCCGAATCCTCGGCCGCATTCCATCAAGTGGCGGGCAGCGTCCATCAGGGCGTAGCGGGTCTGTTGTTTCTGTTCGGCGCGGGGCAGCATCGCAAGGGTGTTTTTCTGGAGAGGGACAGCGACGCACTCTAGCAAATAGGCTTTGCCGGCGTCGAACGTCTATCGGGGGATCTTGCGGGGAAGTACGGCGTGTATAAAGAGAAGCGCAATAAAGTCAAAAGCCCAATCCGTGGATTGGGCTTTTTTTCAGGGCCGCCATGGGCTTAGCTCAAGGCGCTGTTGCGTTCGATGACGCGGTCACCACCACCTTCAGCCAGGATTTGACCTTGTGGGGTGCGATCGGAACCGCCTTCAGCCAGGGTTTGACCTTGTGGCGTGCGATCGGAACCGTCAGCGGCCAGGGTTTGACCTTGTGGGGTGCGATCGGAACCGTCAGCGGCCAGGGTTTGACCTTGTGGGGTGCGATCGGAACCGTCAGCGGCCAGGGTTTGACCTTGTGGGGTGCGATCGGAACCGTCAGCGGCCAGGGTTTGACCTTGTGGCGTGCGATCGGAACCGTCAGCGGCCAGGGTTTGACCTTGTGGCGTGCGATCCGAGCCATCTTGAGTGATCAGGCCTTTTTCTTTCAGGCGATCATTGCCACCTTCGGCGACGGTTTGGCTGAATACCGAGTGGCTGAATTTCACTTGCGGAGTGGCCTGGTCAGCTGCCGGCAGGGCAAAAGCAGTGCTGGCCAGCATTGAGAGAGTAAGGCTAAGCAGTAATTGGCGTTTCATGATTGGATGCTCCGTAGGAGGGCGATAAAGTGGGTACGAGGGCAATGTTACTCTCGATAAGTCGATATAAAAGTTCATAAACGCAATGGTAATAATCAACGGAATTGATTGTTCGCTGAAAAGGCTCTAGAACGGGTGTTTTCGCAGGAAGGTTTTGCACAGATGTGGGTATTTTCGACTCACTCGCGTCACGCAAAAGTGCGGTTGCGGTAACGCTGAAGCGGGGGATAAGCCCGTGACCGAACGGCTATTTATGTGCGAATCAGTCTTTCCATTAAACCTGCGGCCGGTTTTTCAGTCCTAGATGTCATGGCAGGCCGGTTCTGGCCTAACGTTTCACACATGCGTCGCAGTCAGGGCGCTCAGTCGTATCAGGAGCTCTGTGCAATGACGCGCACTCGTAAAACTCTTCTCTGGACGGTTGCCAGCCTGGTTGTCTTGCTGGCCGTACTGGTTCTGGTCATCGCGTTCTTCGATTGGAACCGGATCAAACCTCCACTCAATGCCAAAGTGTCTGAAGAGCTGCACCGCCCGTTCGCCATCAATGGCAACCTGGCGGTCATGTGGCAGCGCGAACCCGACGAAGGTGGCTGGCGGGCCTGGGTGCCGTGGCCGCATGTAGTGGCCGAGAACCTGAGCCTGGGCAACCCGGACTGGTCGAAGCAGCCGCAGATGGTCACCCTCAAACGCGTCGAACTGCGCATTTCACCTTTGGCCTTGCTGGCCCAACGCGTGGTGATCCCGCGCATCGACCTCACCGAGCCCAATGCCGAGCTGCAGCGTCTGGCTGACGGCCGCGCCAACTGGACATTCAAGTTCGATCCCAAGGATCCTGACGCCGAGCCTTCGAACTGGGTGGTGGACATTGGCGCGATCGGCTTCGACAAGGGCCACGTCACCCTTGACGACCAGAGCCTGAAGACACAGCTTGACCTGATCATCGATCCGTTGGGCAAACCGATTCCATTCAGCGATATCGTCGGTGACAAAGCGGCGAAAACCGCGCAGGAGAAGGGCGCCGCCCCCCAGGATTACGCGTTCGCCCTGAAGGTCAAGGGCCACTACCACAACCAGGGACTGGCAGGCGAAGGCAAGATTGGCGGCCTGCTGGCCTTGCAGGATGCGACCAGGCCGTTTCCGCTCCAGGCCCAGGTCAAGATCGCCGACACCCGTGTCGAGCTGGCCGGCACCCTGACCGATCCGCTGAACCTCGGTGCGTTGGACTTACGGCTGAAACTGGCCGGTACCAGCCTCGGCAATCTCTACCCGTTGACCGGCGTGACCCTGCCGGATACGCCACCCTATGCCACCGACGGTCATTTGATCGCCAAGCTCCATGAGCCCGGTGGCGCTGTGTTCCGCTACGAAGCGTTCAACGGCAAGATCGGCGCGAGCGATATCCATGGCAGCCTGGCCTATGTCGCCAGCCAGCCACGGCCGAAACTCAGCGGCTCGCTGGTTTCCGATCAATTGCTGTTTGCCGACCTGGCGCCCTTGATCGGCGCCGACTCGAACGCCAAGCAAAAAGCCCGTGGCGGCGAAAGCAAGCAACCGGCGGACAAAGTATTGCCGGTCGAAGAGTTCAAGACCGAGCGCTGGCGCGATATGGATGCCGACGTCGAATTCACCGGCAAACGCATCGTCCACAGTGAAAAACTGCCGTTCAACGACCTTTATACCCATGTGGTGCTGACGGACGGCGTGCTCAGCCTGGAACCGCTGCGCTTTGGCGTGGCGGGTGGCAAGCTGGATGCGCAGATTCGCCTGAACGGTCACACCGAGCCATTGGAAGGCCGGGCGCAACTCACTGCTCGCGGATTCAAGCTCAAGCAGCTGTTCCCGACGTTCGAACCGATGAAAACCAGTTTCGGTGAGCTCAATGGCGACGCCGACATCACCGGGCGTGGTAACTCGGTGGCCAAATTGCTGGGCAGCGCCAACGGCAACCTGAAGATGCTGATCAACGACGGCGCCATCAGTCGCGAGTTGATGGAGCTGGCCGGGCTGAACGTCGGCAACTATGTGGTCGGCAAGATCTTTGGCGACAAGGAAGTGAAGATAAACTGCGCGGCCGCCAATTTCGACATCAAGACCGGTCTGGCAACCTCGCAGCTGTTTGTCTTCGACACCGAGAACGCGATTATCTATATCGATGGCACGGCGAACATGGCGACTGAGCAACTGGACCTGACCATTTCTCCGGAATCCAAGGGTTGGCGTTTGATCTCGTTGCGTTCGCCGCTGTACGTGCGGGGCAAGTTCATCAAGCCGGATGCCGGCGTGAAGGCGGTACCGCTGCTGTTGCGTGGTGCGGGGATGGTGGCATTGGGTGTGATTGCCGCGCCGGCGGCTGGATTGCTGGCCTTGGTGGCCCCTAGCGGAGGCGAGCCGAATCAGTGTGCGCCGCTGTTGGAGCAGATGAAGGCAGGCAAAGCGCCAAAGACGGTTAAAAACTGATTTGCATCAAAGTTGATGACTCCCGGTTTTTGCGTCCGGGAGCAATCACTGTCAGTCGTTGGGATATTTCTCGACGTCATGCGGATGTGCGTGGGATAGGTAGCAATCCTGTTTCAATTTGGCTACCCAGTTTTTTTACAATGGTATCTCTGATCAGGCTGTATTGACGCTCGTCGAGCGTACTGTGCAGCAAATAGATATTGGGTTTTCCATCATCAATGGGCAGCATCAGAGGTTGGCTCAGGATATCGATATCAATCGGGAGGGTTGTGTCGAACGCAATCTGCAGACTCAATACCGTCTTGTCGCTGAGAACGATGGTCAGTTCTGTATAAGTGCCGAAGGTAGCACCGGAACTATTAGCGTTCATTTTTTCGATCAATTTTTCGATTGCCGAGGAATCGCTTTTCAGCCGTTTTAGTTGCGAAAAAGCGTTAGCCAGAATTTTTTTGTCATGAGCGGGTAGGGCGCTTCCGGAGCTTTTCACTACGAGATCCAGTAAGCTGCCAGGGATGAACTCGCTTCGCTGGACCACCTGGCTATTCAACGTCCATTTGAGATTGCCGACAAGTTCCTTATAGGTTGACCAGGATTTTTCCCGGGAACTACTTCGCTGTGCTGCCACCAGCTTTGCATATAAACTTGAATTTATAACGTCGCTCTTGAAAGTGTCATCAGGTGTGTTGCAAAAAACCATGAGGTTTTCAGCAACAAGATAGAGATCGAAAGTTGATCTGTCCATGAGTCCTTGTCCAAATGTAAAGCGGGAAGTGGTTGAATCGGCATTTTTTGCCGATTCAATTATTTAGAGTTCATTAAAAATCGGGAAGATCTTTAATGAACTGTTTTCCGGCTTCAGTGTACTTGTTGTAAAGGTCGCTACGCAGGCGCGAAAACGTGTTGGTGTCAAGGTAGGTGCGCACGGCACCGGATTTTATCGTGGTGGACTGCTTGGTGGATTTCCAGAACAGGATGCCGCTAGTGCTTTCGCGCGCGTCTAGGGAGATGCAGTTGAGTACCATGTTCGGCTGGTTGTTTTTATCCACCCAGACCGGCGCAATGTCGAACTTTGATTGTTTTCCGAGTTGGCTATTGCGGTCAAAGATTTTGATGGCGCCAGGATCTTTTTGCACGAGATCTACTGCCTGTTTTGCAACAACTGCGAGCGTTGCAGCCGCAGGAGCTCCGATCAGACTTGCTGCGATTTCAAGAGCGATCTGATCCATGGTCAGTCCAATTTTTTGAATGGTGATTTCTTGTAAGTTTTTGTTTTGAATGACCCAGCCCAGCTTGTCCAGACCGTCTACATAGTATTTGTACCACTCAAAAATTTGCGCGTCGTCCGGATAGAGTTTGGTGGCGGCATTTTGCATCACTAACTTGCATAGGTTGACGTCGTCAATGATGTCCTTTGAAACGCCAGGCAGAAATGCATCAATGGTGTCGGGCATGACACTGGCGGTGGGTTTGTTAATGTCATGCGCTGGTGCGCTGGCAAATGAGCGAGGCGTAATAATCAGTTCGTCAGAAACTGGCAGTGCGGGTAAAGAGTCAACGAATTCAAGTCGTTCTTCTACGTGCATACTGTATTCCTTTACTTGTTTTATTAAACAACCGACGGGTTGTGGTCGTTAGAATAAGTCCATATTGAATAAAGTCTAGATGTGGTTTGTAACTTAAGGTTTGAGTTTGCTGGAGTATAAATAAAAGCCTCATCGCGATTGGCGCGATGAGGCTTTTACTGAGGATTATAGGTCTTTCAGAATATCGGCCATGTCATCCGCATGCTCTTCTTCCTGAGCCAGAATGTCTTCAAAGATGCGGCGGGTAGTAGGGTCTTGTTCGCCGATGTACTGAATGATCTCGCGGTAGCTGTCGATGGCGATGCGCTCGGCGACCAGGTCTTCATAGACCATTTCCTTGAGCGAATTGCCGGCCACGTATTGTGCGTGGGAGTTTTTCGACAGCAGGTCGGGGTTGAACTCGGGTTCACCACCCAGCTGCACGATGCGTTCGGCCAGGCGGTCGGCGTGTTGGGCTTCCTGGGTCGCGTGCTCGAGGAATTCGTCGGCGGCGACCTGGGCTTTGAGCCCGTTGGCCATGAAGTAGTGACGTTTGTAGCGCAATACGCAGACCAGTTCGGTGGCCAGCGATTCGTTGAGCAGACGTAGCACTTCTTCACGGTCGGCGCTGTAGCTTTCGGTCACGGCACCGTTCTCGACGTTCTTGCGCGCACGTTCGCGCAGGGTGGTTACATCAGACAAATGCATGTCGCTCATCTCGATCTCCTGGAGGCTAATCCGTTTTGCGTCACCTTCTGTGGAAGTGATCGCTACTTAAGGTGTGAGTAATGAGGGACACAAAAAGTTTTATGTATTTTGGCATTGGAAAAGATCGCAACCTGCGGCGGCTCCTACAGGGAAATGCGTGCGGGGAAAGCCTGCGATCCGGGCATCAGGCCAGACAATCGGGCTTCTTCCTGCAGCCATGCAAAAAACGCCCGGACCGGCGGATGCCGTTCGCGACCCGGCACGCAAAGAGCGCTGTACCCGGCACCGTTGACCTGAATGTCGCCCCGATAAGCCACCAGTAAACCGCTGGACACACTCTCGGATACCAGAATATTACTCGCCAGCACCAGGCCTTGCCCGGCGATGGCGGCTTGCAGGGCGTAATGTTCTTCATCGTATTCCCGGACCGCCGGTTGCCCCGTCAGCCAGGTTTCGCCGGACTGCGCGCACCAGGCAACCCAGCCATGGGCGTAGAGCCTGGAATTGTGCCAGCGTACGCTGATCAGCGTGGGTGCCCGCCGCCCGGCCAAGGCCACTTGTTCCGGCGAGCCATAGACACCGAAGGATTCGTCGAAAAGGCACAAGCCATAAAGGTTCGGATAGTCATCGAGGCTGTAGCGCACTGCCAGGTCGACGCTGGCGTCCTGATGCAAGTCGACGACCTCGCAATGAGTGTCGAGCCGCAGGCTGATCGTAGGGTGGCAGGCGTAAAAGCGTCCAAGACGTGGCACCAGCCAGAGGGCGGCGAAAGCGGCGGTGGTGGAAATCGTCAGGCTCGCAACGCTGCGTTGCGGGCGCAAAGTGTCGACGCTTTGCGCAATGTCCAGCAAGGCGCCGTGCAGGCTGTGGAATAGCCGTTCACCGCACGCGGTAAGGCGCACTTGTCGTGGCAGCCGCTCGAACAGCGGCACACCGAGCCAGCTCTCCAGCGAACGAATCTGATGGGAAACCGCGGTTGGGGTTACCGAGAGCTCTTCAGCAGCAGCCTTGAAGCTCAACAAGCGTGCAGCGGATTCAAAGGCACGCAGGGCAGTGAGCGGCAGCGAGGCAAACATATTAATAACTCCATAAATGAAATCAATTCATCCAGAATGATTTTTGTTCATTTGAAGAGGGACGGCTTCGCGCTGCAATCTGCAAGACACAAGCAGATTGAGTTTAATCCTTCAGGAGATTCAGATGAGAAAAATTCTAGCCATTCACGCCAGTCCCCGTGGCGAGCGTTCTCACTCCCGGCGCTTGGCTGAGGTGTTTCTTTCGGCCTGGCAGGCCAGCCATCCGCAATCACATTTGACCCGCCGCGAAGTCGGCAGGGCCCTCATTCCGCCGGTCAATGAAGCCTTCGTCGCCGCGGCGTTTTATCCCGACCCCGAGGCGCGGCCGCTGTCGATGCAGGCCGATCTGGCATTCAGCGATGAGTTGGTTGGCGAGCTGCTTGGTCATGATTTGCTGGTTATCTCCACGCCGATGCACAATTTCAGCGTGCCCAGCGGCCTGAAAGCCTGGATCGATCAGGTCGTACGGCTTGGGTTGACCTTCAATCACACCCTGGACAACGGCGTCGCCCAATATGAACCGCTGGTACGCGGAAAAAAGGCCCTGATCGTCACCAGTCGGGGCGGATTCGGTTTCGGGCCTGGTGGTGAACTGGAAGCCATGAACCATGCCGATCCGTTGCTGCGCACGGCGTTGGGTTTCATTGGCATTACCGACATCACGGTGGTGGCCGCCGAGGGTGAAGAGTCCGCCGAGCGCACTTTTCAGATTTCCGCGGCCGAGGCCGAGCAGCGTTTACTCACACTGGCCAGGGAGTTCTAGATGGCCTGGCTGTTTTTACTGATCGCCGCCGGGTTCGAAGTCACCTTCGCCATGGGCATGAAGTACGCCGATGGCTTCACTCGACTTTGGCCCTCGCTGATCACGGTGGCAGCCGCGGTGGGCGGGATTTACTTCCTGACTCTGGCCATGCGCGAGCTGCCGGTGAGCATCGCTTACCCGATTTGGACCGCCATTGGCTCACTGGGCACCGTATTCCTGGGGTTCGCGCTGCTCGGAGAAAGCCTGACGGCCGTTAAATTGGTGTCGGTGGGGTTGATTGTGGCGGGAGTGGTGGGGTTGAAATAGGGCGATTGTCATAGACTGGTCGTCGAGTCGTCATATTCGATGTCGAAGCTTGGCGGATGTTTTGCCTGCCGCCTTGCTTCATCTCACCGATCACAAGGATGTTGCCCATGTCACAAGGTTCTGCCACCCGGTACCCGTTGGTACTGGTCCCGGGAATGCTCGGGTTTATCCGTCTGCTGCTCTATCCGTACTGGTACGGGATCATCTCGGCGCTGCGCCGGGATGGGGCGACCGTGATTGCGGTGCAGGTATCGCCGCTCAACTCAACCGAGGTGCGCGGTGAGCAACTGCTGGCGCGGATCGAGGAGATTGTGCGGGAAACCGGGGCCGAGAAAGTCAATCTGATCGGCCATAGCCAGGGCTCGCTCACCGCCCGTTATGCCGCCGCCAAACGCCCGGATCGGGTCGCCTCGGTCACGTCGGTGGCCGGGCCCAATCACGGTTCGGAGCTGGCGGATTACCTGCACAGGCACTACCCGACAGACAGCGCCAAGGGTCGGCTGCTGGGCTTTTTGCTGTGGCTGATCAACGCGTTGATGAGCCTGCTGGAAACCGGCTATCGCGGGCCGAAGCTGCCCGTGGATATCCCGGCTTCGCATCAATCGCTGACCACTGAGGGTGTGGCGCTGTTCAATCAGCATTATCCACAGGGGTTGCCGCAAACCTGGGGCGGGCAGGGGCCGGAAGAGGTCAACGGCGTGCGCTATTACTCCTGGTCCGGGACCTTGCAGCCGGGGAAAACCGATCGGGGGCGCAATCTGTTTGACGGGACTAACCGCAGTTGCCGGTTATTTGCCAGGACCTTCGTGCGCGAAGTCGGGCATTGCGACGGGATGGTCGGGCGGTACAGCTCGCACCTCGGGACGGTGATTGGCGATGAGTACCCGCTGGATCACTTCGACATCGTCAATCAGTCGCTGGGGTTGGTGGGCAAAGGCGCGGAGCCGGTTCGGTTGTTTGTCGAGCATGCGGCGCGGTTGAAAGCAGCGGGGGTTTAGACCGCGTTATCGTTCATCGTCGGAATGCCGCCCAGACCAAGCCCGCTCCCACAGGGACCGCGCGTGACTTGTGGGAGCGGCGGTGCGGCGATCCGACTTGCCCGCGATGGCGCCAGATCAGGCAATGCTGACCTTACGGCCCAACACGGTGGTCCAACGTTCCGACAGAATCACCCCACCCAAGGTCAACACCCCACCCACCAGGTGATATGTCGCCAATTGCTCGTGCAGCACCACCGCCGCAATCAACGCCGTGATCAACGGCAGCAGATTGAAAAACAGTGTGGTCCGGCTCGGCCCCAGGCGCATAACCGCCTGCATCCACGCCAGCGGCGCAATCATCGAGGCGAGCAGGCAGGCGTACACCACCAGCGGAATGTTTTGCAGAGTCAGGCCGATTTTCGGTGAGGCCAGGAACAGTGGAAACAGCACGACCACCGCCACCAGCACCTGCAAATACAGCAACACCAGCGGTGGCAAGCGCAGTTGCCACTTTTTCAGCAGGGTGCTGTAGATCGCATAGGCCAGGGTAGCGATCAGCATCATCGCGTCGCCCAGGTTTACCCCGTGCTCGAGCAATGCACTGAGGCTGCCGGACGACACCACCACCAAAACTCCCGCAAGCGACAGTACGGCACCGGCCAACGCACCAGCGGTCAGGCGCTGGCCGAGGCTGATGATCGCCATGGCCAGCGACATCAGTGGCATCAGTGACAGGATGATCCCCATGTTCGTGGCCGAGGTCAGCGTCGCGGCGAAATACGCCAGGCTTTGATAGACCGCCATGCCCAGCACACCGAGGATGAAGATCTTGCCCAGGTTTGGGCGGATCGCCGGCCAATGGGTGATCACCGGTTTGAGCATGAATGGCGTGAACAGGATCCCTGCCAGCAGCCAGCGGTAGAAGCCAATCTCGGCGGGGAAAATCGCTCCAGCCGACATTTTGGTGATCACGGTGTTGCCGGCCCAAATGAAAATGGCCAGCAGGGGATAAGCGTATTGCATTGGAAAAAACCAGAACATTAATGAGGCGTGATTATCTCCTGTCTGGATACAAGCCTATACTGAGATCCGGACAACCTGCCCCTGATGACAGACAGCATGAACAGCAAACACATTGACCTGCTGGATTTCAGCGAACTGCCTTCGCCGGTGTACTTCCGTTATGCCGACTTCGATGCGCACCGCTACGCCTCGGCTCACCGTCATCCCTGGGGCACGCTGGAGTATTCGGCCCACGGCGTACTGCACATGGAAATCGGCGGCAGCCGCTTCATGTCACCGCCGCAATACGCGGTGTGGGTACCGCCGCAGACCGAGCACAGTTTCTACAGCAATCAGCCGATCAATTATCGTGCGGTCTGTCTGGCTCCGATCTTGTGCCACGACCTGCCGCAACAGGCCTGTACGCTGGCGATCAGCGACATTCTCAAAGCGATCCTCAAGGACTTTGCCACCCGGGATGTGAAAATTCCCGAGCATGAAGCCGACAAGCGTCTGGCCCAAGTGCTGGTGGACCAGCTGCAACAGGCACCGGTGCATGAGTGTTTCTTGCCCTATGCCAGCAGCCCCGGATTGCTCGGGATTCTGGAATCCTTGCAGGCGGAACCGGGCGACAATCGACCTTTGGCATACTGGGCGGCGCAGATTCACGTCAGCGAACGGACCCTGGCGCGGCAGTTTGTGCGCGAGTTGGGCATGAGTTTTGGCGAGTGGCGCCAGCGTTTTCGCTTTCTGGCGGCGATTGAAGCGCTGGACAGCCATCGCAGCATCCAGGAAATCGCTTTCGACATGGGCTACAGCACAGGGTCGGCGTTTATCGCGATGTTTCAACGCCAGGCCGGATGCACACCGGAGCAGTATCGACGCAGCCACCTGGAGCGCCGATGAAGGTGTAACAGGTGTTGTCTACACTGCAGACGAGGCCGCGCCCCTCGCTGCGGCAACAAGGAGAAAACTCCATGAAGATGTTGCATGTCCCTTTGTTGATGATCGGTGTACTGATGTGCGCCCAAGGTTTCGCCGCCACTGACCAACAGAACAAGATGACGACCTGCAACGCCGACGCCACCGCAAAAAGCCTCAAGGGCGATGAGCGCAAGGCCTTCATGAGCACTTGCCTCAAAGCTGCGCCGGCAGCGGATGCCGCCAAACCCATGACTCCCCAGCAAGAAAAGATGAAAACCTGCAACGCCGATGCCGCGACCCAGGCGCTCAAGGGCGATGCGCGCAAGGCGTTCATGAGTGAGTGCCTGAAGAAAAAATAAGTCATCGGCTAGGGGCGAGATATTTGCGGTGACCATGCTGGCCCCATCGCGGGCAAGCCCGCACCCACAGGTATCTGTGCTGCACAAAGAATGTGCAGGCGTCGAGATCCCTGTGGGAGCGGGCTTGCCCGCGATGAGGCCTGAAAGAACGCTGAAAGTCCGACAAAGGTCGACCTACACAATCCCTAGTGCTGTCACCGGAACGCTGGCAGACTGCCAATCCTTTTACGCCGTTCGTTTTGAGGCTGTATGCCAACGTTTTCTCAACGCCAAGTCTTGCTGATAATCAGTTGGGTCATCATCTTTGGTGGTTTGCTGCTGGTGATCCCGTTGCGACTGCTGCCCAGCCTGCTGGCCGGGCTGCTGGTGTTCGAACTGGTCAACATGCTCACCCCGCAGTTGCAGCGGCTGATCGAAGGTCGGCGTGCGCGCTGGCTGGCGGTGGCGTTGCTGGGCACATTAGTGGTGAGTGTGCTGGCGTTGATCTTTGCCGGCGCGATCAGCTTTCTGCTGCATGAGGCGGAAAACCCCGGCGCTTCCCTCGACAAATTCATGGGCGTGGTCGACCGGGCGCGGGGGCAACTGCCGCCGTTCATCGACGCCTATCTGCCTGCCAGTGCCGCCGAATTCCGCGTGGCGATCGGCGAGTGGATGAGCAAGCACCTGAGTGACTTGCAGCTGGTGGGCAAGGACGCGGCGCACATGTTCGTGACGCTGCTGATCGGCATGGTGCTGGGGGCGATCATTGCCTTGCAGCGGGTGCCGGACGTGACCAAGCGCAAGCCTCTGGCAGCCGCACTCTTCGATCGTTTACACCTGCTGGTCCAGGCGTTTCGTAACATCGTGTTCGCCCAGATCAAGATTTCCCTGCTCAACACCTTCTTCACCGGGATTTTTCTGGCGGTGGTTCTGCCGATGTTCGGCATCAAGCTGCCGCTGACCAAGACCCTGATCGTGCTGACCTTCCTGCTCGGCTTGTTGCCGGTGATCGGCAACCTGATGTCGAATACCCTGATCACCATTGTCGGTTTGTCGCTGTCGATCTGGGTGGCGGTGGCGGCGCTGGGTTACCTGATCGTTATCCACAAGCTCGAATACTTCCTCAATGCGCGCATTGTTGGCGGGCAGATCAGTGCCAAGTCGTGGGAGTTGCTGTTGGCAATGCTGGTGTTCGAGGCCGCATTCGGCCTGCCGGGGGTGGTGGCAGGGCCGATTTATTATGCGTATCTGAAGAGTGAATTGAAGCAGGTGGGGATGGTTTGATCAGGTAGAGATGTGTTGCCTGATCCGACGCTTTCGAGGGCAGGCTCGCTCCCACAGGTTCGGTGTCGTGCCCAATGCCGGCGAACGACACAAAACCTGTGGGAGCGGGCTTGCCCGCGAAGGGCGCGACTCGGTCTCAGATCAATCCATCGCGCCGTAACGCTTCATTGCCTCAATCGCCAACCCGCTACCAATGCTGCCAAAGATGTTCCCCTCCACATGCCGCGCATTCGGCAACATCGCCGAAACACTGTTGCGCAGCGCCGGAATCCCGCTCGAGCCACCGGTGAAGAACACCGTATCCACCTGATCGACCCGCACATTGGCATCGTTGAGCAACTGCGTGACGCTGTTGCGCACGCGCTCGAGCAGGTTGTCGATGGCCGATTCGAACAGTGCCCGGCTCAGCTCCACGCTCAATCCCGGCTCGATGCGGTCCAGCGGCACATGGCGGCTGTCGGTGTGGGTCAGCTGGATCTTGGTTTCTTCCACTTCCATGGCCAGCCAATGCCCGGCGCGCTGGTCGATCAGCTTGAACAGACGGTCGATGCCGCCGGTGTCTTCGATGTCGTAACGCATGCTGCCCAGGGCCAGGGTCGACTTCTGCGAGTACACCGAGTTGATGGTGTGCCAGGTCGCCAGGTTCATGTGGTGGCTGGTGGGCATGTAGGCGCCGCTCTTCATGCGGCTGCCGTAGCCGAACAGCGGCATCAGGCCCTGCAGGCTCAGCTGCTTGTCGAAATCGGTCCCGCCGATGTGCACGCCACCGGTGGCGAGGATGTCGTCATGACGGTTGTCGTGGTCGCGGCGCTCAGGAGACAGGCGCACCAGCGAGAAGTCGGAGGTACCACCGCCGATGTCGACGATCAGCACCAACTCTTCCTTTTCGATGGTCGACTCATAGTCGAACGCCGCTGCAATCGGTTCGTACTGGAACGACACATCTTTGAAACCGATGGCGCGGGCCACATCCACCAAGGTGTTTTCCGCTTCCTGATCGGCCATCTCATCGTCGTCGACGAAGAATACCGGACGACCCAGTACCACTTCATCGAACTCCCGCCCGGCGGCCGTTTCAGCGCGCTTCTTCAATTGGCCGATGAACAGCCCGAGCAGGTCCTTGAACGGCATCGCGGTGCCAAGGACGCTGGTGTCGTGCTTGATCAGCTTGGAGCCCAGCAGGCTCTTTAGCGAGCGCATCAGGCGGCCTTCGTAGCCTTCGAGGTACTCGTGCAGCGCCAGCCGACCGTACACCGGGCGACGTTCCTCCATATTGAAGAAGACCACTGACGGCAGGGTGATCTTGTCGTCCTCCAGCGCGATCAGCGTTTCCATGCCGGGGCGCAGCCAGCCGACGGTGGAGTTGGACGTGCCGAAGTCGATACCACAGGCACGGGCTGGAGATGCGTTTTTCATGTCTTTCAGGTTCCGGTTAAAAAACGGCCGCGCAGTGTATGTCACCGCGGCACAGATTCGAAGGCCGACTATCCGCTAAATCTCAGCTATTAGCGCCTTGAAAGACTATCCTTTGCCCCAAACTTGTCTGCATTGGGCCTGGCAGCCACAGGACGGTCGCAAAAACCGCCCACTGCTGCCGATAAACTTCTGATGCGCTGCCCGGTCACAACCTTGAGATCGGTCAAACCCTGCGCTGCAAATAAGTGCATGCTCTGGCAGGTGGCGCGATATCGATAACGGATGGTGATTCCTTCGATGGACTTCAAAGACTATTACAAGATTCTCGGTGTGGAGCCGACAGCAGACGATAAGGCGATCAAGGCCGCCTATCGCAAGCTGGCGCGCAAATACCACCCCGATGTCAGCAAGGAAAAGGACGCCGAGGCCAAGTTCAAGGACGCGTCGGAAGCCTATGAGGCGCTGAAAAGTGCGGACAAGCGCGCCGAATACGACGACTTGCGCAAGTACGGCCAGCACGGCCAACCGTTCCAGGGGCCGCCGGGTTGGCAGGGGCGAGGCGCTGGCGGTTTCGGTGGTGGTCAGGACACGGGCGATTTTTCGGACTTCTTCAGTTCGATCTTCGGCGGCCGCGGTCCTGGTTTTAATGGTGGACAGTCGCGTCGCAGCACCGGACGTCGAGGGCAAGACGTGGAAATGGAATTAGCGGTTTTTCTGGAAGAAACCCTGTCGAACGAGTCGAAGAAGGTCACCTTCCAGGTGCCGCAGTACAACGCTGCCGGCCAGCATGTCAGCAATACCAGCAAAAGCCTGAACGTGAAGATCCCGGCCGGCGTGGCCGACGGCGAGCGTATCCGCCTCAAGGGCCAGGGTGCACCGGGTGTCGGCGGCGGGGCCAATGGCGACCTGTATCTGATCATCCGTTTTGCGCCGCACCCGAAATACGATGTGGAAGGCGAGAATTTGATCATCACGCTGCCACTGGCACCGTGGGAGCTGGCGCTGGGCACTGAAGTCGCGGTGCCGACCCTGACCGGCAGGATCAATCTCAAGATCCCGGCCGGCAGCCAGAACGGCCAGCGCATGCGCGCCAAAGGCCACGGCCTGATGAACAAGACCGGCGAGCGTGGTTACCTGTTCGTGCAACTCAAGGCCGTCATGCCGAAAACCTCGGACGACGAGGTCAAGGCGCTGTGGCAGGAACTGGCGAAAAAAGCCGCTTTCAATCCACGAGAACACTTCTGATCCAAGAGACGGAGTAGCCCATCATGAGCAACCCCCTGATCGTTCAACTGGACATGGCAGAATTCTGTGAGGCGACCGACCTGTCGGACGTCTACGTGATCGAAATCGTCGAGCACGGCATCCTCGAACCTCAGGGCGAAGAGCCCAAGGATTGGCGTTTCAACGCTTATGAGCTGGCGCTGGCCAAGCGTGCCGCCAAGCTGCGGCACGACCTGGAGCTGGAGTGGGAAGGTGTTGCCCTGGCGCTGGACCTGCTTGAAGAGGTCCAGCAGCTAAGGGCGGAGAATCGGATGTTGAAGCAGCGGTTGGGGCGGTTGGTGGTGGAATAACCTCTCAACATCCTGATGTACGGACTGCTGACCGTAGGGGCAAGATCGCAGCCTGCGGCAGCTCCTGCACAAAGCCCTTGTTTCAGATCTGGCGGGGCAACACCACGGTAAATAGCGTGCCGTTGGCCTCATTGGAGCTGACCTCGATCGTCCCCGCGTGGGCGTTGACCACTTCCTTGACGATAAACAGGCCCAGGCCGAGGCTGGTGGAGGGCTGGCCGAGCTCTTCATCGGCATTGCGTACCAAAGGATCGAAGATGGTGCCAATGGCATTCTCGGGAATCGGCGTGCCGTAGTTGTGCACCGTGAGACGAACCGTATCTGGCTCGCCAGTGAGGCTTATCGTCACATCCCGCTTGTTCAAACCATGCTGCAATGCGTTACCGATCAGGTTTTGCAGGAGTTGATCCAGGCGCCCGGCATCCCAGACGCCTCGGGTGTCTCCCGATTTGTTCAGTGTCGGATCGCATTCCGGGTTTCCTGCACAGGCTTCGGCAATCGCGGCATGGGCCGCGTCGGCCAGGTCCATGGGCACAGGCTCGATCGGCAGGCTCTTGCCCAGGCGACTGCGCACCAGCTCCAGCAAATCGCCGACCATCACCGCCATGTGCCGCGCACCGCGCTTGATGTTGATCGCGCACGTCAGCGCATCGCCTTCGAGCTTCGCCTTGCGCAGCAGCAGTTCGGTGGACATGCTCACCGCTTGCAGCGGCGCACGCAGGTCGTGGCCGAGGATTGCCAGAAAGATATCTCGCGAGCGATTGACCTGTTCGGCATAGGCCGCGGTGGACTCGGCGAGGGCTTCGTCGATCGCTTCGTTGAAACGGATCATGTCCTGGAAATAGGTCATGTCCGGCGATTCCAGGCTGTCGACCCACAGACGGATCACGCAGGCGCGCAAATGGCGGAACTCGGACGTCATTTGCACCAGATCGAACCCGACGTTGTGGCGCAGCTCGCCATGACAGGCCGCGGCCCGGTCCAGGCTCGGGGTTTTCTCCGGGCCTTCGCCTTTGGCTTTGGCCGCCTGTTCGCTGGCGGTCTGTGCCTTACGCATATCGGCTGATGCGGCGAGCAGGATCGACTTTGCGTGATCGCGCAATGTCGTGCGGTCCAGCGAATCGTCGACGCTGATGGTTTCGGCAAATGTTTCCCATTCATCAACGATGCGATCGACGTGCTGCACGATGAATTCAGATAAACGCATGGCTGGGTATCTGCATTGGCAATGATAGCCAAAGAGTGTGGCGCATCCTGGCGCCCTTGTCGTGTTCCTGCTGCAAGCGCCGATGAAAAGGTGTTGATGTGAGTGTCAGGTGTTATTTAGTTATTTTTTAATGCTGTTAATTGAATGGTTATGACAGTTTGTTCAGGTGTTGTCCGGTGGCTTTTTGATTTGTTGTTTTGGAGCTGTAGTGAGTAAATTGGAAGTTCAATTGAATTGCATAGGGATTATGCGACATGTCTGAACCTCTAATGGAAAAAGCCACAGTTGATGAACCCGGCGATCCTGAAAAGGGCCGCCACTTCGATTTCATAAAAAGCACTATTCCCGAATGCCTGATCCAGGCGTCGCCGCTACGGCGCAAGGTGCTCAAGGATACCAAGCCCACCCTTCCACAATGGTATGAAAATAGCTCGACAGATCAGCGAAGTGCCCTGAAAGCATTAATTGAAGCGGACTGTCACGCGCAAAATAAATGGGATAAGACGATTGCTGCCGTGGACAGTGTCACCGCGTATGCAAAGCCCTTGTTGATCGCGGCATTGGCGGAAGCAGGTATTGAACTGGATGTCGAGAACACCTGGATGCGACTCTATTACCCGGTAGATTACAAGTTTTTCGGTATTGCGACGGGCGTGAACACCGGCGATGTGCGCAGCAGAACCTTATCACTGTTGCAGGCGGCGTTGCATAACTTCGAAACTTTCGAGTCCGAGGAGCGTTACTTCGACAGCGACTCTACATTTATTACAGAACCCGATGCGCAGGGGCGATTCGACGTTCTGCATCTCGCGCTGAAAATACCGCAGTTCGTGACAATCTGTCGCAACCTGGATATCGGTGGCCAGTATGAAAAATACATCAATGATTTTCTTTATGAAGGTGCGGCCGCACATCAGCAGGCGTTGAGTCTGGCCTTCATCGATGGCAAAAAAACAGCAATGAAGGCCGCGGCTTATGCAGCATTCGTGAAAAATGATATTGAACTTAAACATTACGAAATGTTGGTCGAGCTAATCAACGAGCAAGAGATCGTCAGGGATAAGGACAGCCGACGGAGTATCAGCTATAGCCCGCTACAGCTGATGGGTTACGAAATCGCCGACTGTGCAGTGTTCTTTCCAACCCACGCCAATCGTTACGATGGCAGTTATGTCATTGCCTACATTCCGGACGATCCCGAGCACGCGTTAAAAAAATACGCGTCGTTCGCTGACTTCGAAGCGCAACTGACCCACCAACTGATGTACCGGCCACCGGGCAGCCGTATCGATAGCGCCAAGGACGCGCTCACCGACTATCAACGCTTCTTCAGCCGGTTCATCAGCGAAAAGGACCGGGGTCGTTTTTTTCTTCGATTTACCCAGAAGGTCCTGGACGCACCGTCCGGTACCTACTGGAAAGACCAGGTGCGGGGTTATCTGAAGTACTTGAGCCCGGTTTCAAGACTGGTCGGTCCCATAGCGGATCGGCACTGGCGGCGCGACCCGCAGGAGAATATCGATTTGCATGCCGCGCTTTCACTGAATTTTCAGTGGGTCGGCATGGCCGGTATCTGGACTGAAATGTTCCGCCAGAAACGTCGGCATATGCTTGAGGATGCGCAAGTACTTGCCGTTTCCACCGCCACCGAGGATGACATCACCCGCGACCGTCGGCTCTCCAATTACCTGAATATCGGCATGTCTGTCATCGGTATCGCCGCGTTCTTTGTGCCGCCGGTAGGCGCCGCCATGCTGCTGGTCACCGCGGATCAGTTGTTGTTCGAGACGATCGAGGGCGCGCGCGAGTTGAGTCAAGGCGATAAGGAAGCGGGCTGGGCACACATCACCGATGTGCTGGAGAACCTGGCGACGATGGCGGCACTGGCGCCGGTGTTTCACTACACGGTTTCGCCTTTCATCGAAGGTTTGAAGTCCGTCACCCTGCCCAGTGGCAAGACGCGGTTGTGGAAGCCCGATCTCAAGCCCTATGAGCGGAACATCAAGCTGCCAGCAAACTCCCGACCCGACAAATTGGGGCTGCATCAGCATGACGGCCAGAATATTTTGCCGCTGGAGGGAAAGCACTACGCATTGAAAGAGGAGTTGCGCTCCGGAAAATACCGGATCCAGCACCCTACCCGGGAGGATGCCTACCAACCGGAGGTGAACCATAACGGCAACGGAGCCTGGAATCACGAGATGGACGCGCCGCTGGAGTGGCCGAAACGCACTTTGTTACGACGTCTGGGACCTTCGGTGGATGCTTTCACCGAGAGTGAACGCGAACACATGCTCAGGGTCAGTGGCACACAGGAGGACGTGCTGCGTCGCATGCATGTCGAGGGTGAAACGACGCCGCCCCTGCTGGTCGACACCATCACGCGATTTCAGGCCTATGCCGATGCCGGCGAAGTGGGGGAGCAGATTCGTGCCGGGCAGCTTCAGGATGATCTTTGCGGTTATGCCGCTGCCTTGATGGTCGAGCTGCCGGAATGGCCTCCTGCTAAAGCGATAGAGGCGTTCGAGGAGGCGGATTTGAGCGGCAAGTCCGTTCAGTATGGTGATATCGCCGCACCGGCTTCAGACGTCATCAGGGTCAGCCGGGCCGAGCTTATAGCGGGGCAATTGCCCAAGCGTGTCCTGTCCTCCCTCAGCGAGGAGCAAATCAAAAGCCTGGTCGGCCAACAGGTTGCGCCGGACCAGCAGACCCAGACCTTGCAAACGCGACTGGCGGATCAGGCAGTTCAGGCCAGGGCGCGAATATTCCAGAGTTTGCTCAAAGACCGGGAGGCATTGGGAAATCCCCGGACTCAACTGATCCAGCGTCAATTTTCCTCGGTGTCAACCAGGCTCGCACACGAGCTATTGGAGGATGCGACGCCCACCGAATTGCGCCAGATGAAAACCACCAAGCGCCTGCCATTGCGGCTGGCGGAGAAAGCTCGTCTGGTACAGCAAGAGGTGCGCCTGGCAAGCGCTTATGAGGGGCTTTATCTGGAGGCGCTGGCTGCGCCGGACACGGAAATCCTGGTCCTGCATACATTGGACACATTGCTCGGCGGATCTGACGATTTGCGCATTGAAGTCCGGGATGGCTCCTTCACGGGAGCCCTACGCGCCAGCGTCGGCCCCGAGGATGCTCTTGAGCGCAAAGTGCTGGTGCGTATCGGCGATGGGCAGTACGAGGCGCGCGATGCCAGCGACAATCATTTACACGGACGGGATGATCTATACGCCACCCTTCAGCACGCCTTGCCGGATGCTCAGCGTCGGGCGCTGGGCTTGCCCCATGTGGGTCAAGGTGCCGATCTCAAGACACTGATCCAACAACGGGCGCTCAGCCGTGATGAACTGCGCCCGGTCCTGAAGATGCAGTCACCGCGTCAGCCGTTCTTCAAGCCACTGACGGTGTTGCCTGACGGTCGGCGCGGCTACCCTTTGAGCGGTCGCGGTCAGAATCAATGGGAGCGGATTATCGAAGAGCGGGTCAGAACGCTCTACCCAGATTTCACCCTTGAGGAGCTCGATGATTTCGTCGCGGCCCTGAATGCTCAAGACGACTCGCCAGACCGCCAGCTGAAGCGACTCGAGCGGGAGTACAAGCAACTGGATCACCGCCTGCAAACCTGGTTGAAGGCGCCGAACGAGTATTCTGGCGTCAGAGACAGCCCGCAGTACGTCAGAGAGTGGGGCGCGAGGATTAAAATCGTCAGAGCCCTCAAACAGGCCTGGCAAAGGACCGGTCCGAAAGATTATGACGCCTACGGCAATTATCGCGGCCAGAGCATTGATCTGAGTGACACCTCGCTGCAATGGCAACTGCGCAGCTTGCCGCCGCTGGAGGCGAATTTCGATCATGTCACCCGGCTGCGATTGAATCGTTCGCAATTCAGCAATGAGGTGGAGGGGTTTGTTGGACATTTTCGCCAACTTCGCGCGCTGGATCTGTCCAGTAACCAGCTGACCCGGCTTCCTGCAGCGATCAGCGACATGACGCATCTGCTTGAATTGCATGTGGGCAATAACCAGATCATGTTGATCGGGCCGGCCATCGAGAGCATCAAGAACCTGACTCGGTTAAAAGTTCTGGGGATGGAAAACAATCCGTTGGCCATGGCGCCCAATGTCAGCCGAATGCCTGACTTGCACATACTGAACTTGTCGAACACCGGTATCGCCACCTGGCCTGACGGGACCTTTTCCCTGCCTCGACCCCGGCACTTCGACTTGAGGTTGGTTAATAACCCAATCACCCAGATACCCGTGGTAGCTCCGGGGTCCTTCCGGGCTGAAATAGTGGCGCGCACGCTGATCAGTCGTGAGCCGCCATGGCTTTCGCCAGCAAATCTTCAAACGCTGCAAACCTACATCGAATCGGTAGGACTCGATCCTGACCGGCGATGGCCCAATTCGGTGATATCCGATAGCCGTTTCTGGATTAATGCGTTGCCGCCGCAGGAGCGAGCGACGCCCGAATTACGAGCGTTAAAACGTGATCTCTGGGCGGCGGTTGCAGATGAGTTCGGTTCCGAAGATTTCTTTGAAGAAATCGGAAAACTCGTCGACGCCTCGGATACTTCTCCCGAATACAGAACCGATCTCGCCGACAAGGTCTGGCGAATGATTTCAGCTGCAGCTGAAAGCACCGAACTGCGCGAAAAGCTCTTCAAAGATGCGCTCGTGCCCTCCACGTGTGTCGATTCCAGCGCACAGGTTTTTAACGCCATGGGCCTCGAAGTACTGATTTATGAGGCCTATGCCCTTGTCGACAAGGGCTTGGTGGAGTCGGACCTGGTGAGTCTGGCCAGAGGCAAGTCACGTCTGAATGAACTGGGCAAGATCGCCCGAGCGAGAGTCACGGAGCTGCTGGAGCAAGGCCGAAAATTTCCTGAATTTGATCGCAACGGCGACCCGATCCGTCAGATGGATGAGGAGGGAAACTACATCAGGACTATTGATGAAGTGGAAATTCACCTTGCCTATGCAACAGCCCTGGCTGAGCGCCTGGAGTTGCCTTGGCAGTCACGCACCATGAAGTTCAATGAGCCGGATGTCACGCTGCCGATGATAGAGGCCGCCTGCAAGCGAATACTCGCGCTTGAAGAAGGAGATCTTCTGCGAGATTCAATTATCGAGCAGGATTTCTGGAGCCAGTATATCCAGGGTGCCAACCGCAAAGCGTTCAACAATTTGCGACGTAAAATCGACGCTTTGTTAGACCTGCAAGTCGCACAACAACAGTGGACGCAGACCACCGATTTATCAGCGCGTACTCTGCTGCGCGAAAAAATCACGACACTCGCGGCGCAACTCGGCAAAGAGCCAGCCGATGTCGCGCCTGGTCGCGTGATGACGGATGATGAATACACGGCGGAGCTGGTTTTGATCAATACCGAAAAGTACGAGCTGCTGAAGAAATTGACCCGGGAAGCGATGGACAGGGCCAAACTTCAAAGAGTCGAAATCCCTTTCACGGTGCAGTCGGATAATAGTTGAATCGTCTTTTAATCGAAGGCCTGGGTGCAGATTTTTGCACTCAGGCCTTTTTATTCCCGGCATGTCAGAACAGGAAATACCGCTGGGCCATCGGCAGCACATCCGCCGGTTCGCACCACAACAGCACGCCGTCGGCCTTGACCTGATAGGTCTGCGGATCGACGTCGATGTTCGGCAGATAATCGTTGTGAATCAAGTCGGTTTTCTGCACGTCGCGACAACCTTTGACCACGGCGATTTTCTTCTTCAAGCCCAATGCTTCCGGCAGGCCTGCCTCCTGCGCCGCCTGGCTGATAAAGGTCAGGCTGGTGGCGTGCAACGAGCCGCCGTAACTGGCGAACATCGGACGGTAGTGCACCGGTTGTGGCGTCGGGATCGAGGCGTTGGCATCGCCCATCAGGCTGGCCGCGATGGCGCCGCCCTTAAGGATCAGCGTCGGTTTCACGCCGAAAAAGGCCGGGCGCCAGAGCACCAGATCCGCCCACTTGCCGACTTCGATCGAGCCCACTTCATGGCTGATGCCATGGGTGATCGCCGGGTTGATGGTGTATTTTGCGATGTAGCGTTTGGCGCGGAAGTTGTCGTTGCCTGCACCGTCGCCCGGCAGCGCGCCACGCTGCTTCTTCATCTTGTCGGCGGTCTGCCAGGTGCGCGTGATGACTTCGCCGACCCGGCCCATGGCCTGGCTGTCGGAGCTGATCATCGAGAACGCGCCGAGGTCGTGCAGGATGTCTTCGGCGGCGATGGTTTCGCGGCGGATGCGGCTTTCGGCGAAGGCCACGTCCTCGGCGATGCTCGGGTCCAGGTGGTGGCAGACCATCAGCATGTCGAGGTGTTCGTCGATGGTGTTGCGGGTGAACGGCCGGGTCGGGTTGGTGGAACTCGGCAGCACATTCGGGAAACCGCAGGCCTTGATGATGTCCGGCGCATGACCGCCGCCCGCGCCTTCGGTGTGGTAGGTGTGGATGGTGCGGCCCTTGAAGGCGGCGAGGGTGGTTTCGACGAAACCCGATTCGTTGAGGGTGTCGGTATGGATCGCCACCTGCACGTCGTATTGGTCGGCGACGTTCAGGCAGTTGTCGATGCTCGCTGGCGTGGTGCCCCAGTCTTCGTGCAGCTTGAGGCCGATGGCGCCAGCCTTGACCTGTTCGATCAAGGGCTCCGGCAGGCTGGCGTTGCCCTTGCCGGTGAAACCGATGTTCATCGGGAACGCGTCGGCAGCCTGGAGCATCCGTGCCAGGTGCCACGGCCCGGAGGTGCAGGTGGTGGCGTTAGTGCCAGTGGCCGGGCCGGTGCCACCGCCGATCATGGTGGTGACGCCACTCATCAGCGCCTCTTCGATCTGCTGCGGGCAGATGAAGTGGATATGGGTGTCGATGCCGCCGGCGGTGAGGATCATGCCTTCACCGGCGATCACTTCGGTGCTGGCGCCGACGGCGATGGTGACGTTCGGCTGGATGTCCGGGTTGCCGGCTTTGCCAATGGCGGCGATGCGCCCGTCCTTGAGGCCGACGTCGGCCTTGACGATGCCCCAGTGGTCGATGATCAACGCGTTGGTGATCAGGGTGTCGACGACGTCGGCGGCCAATAATTGACTTTGGCCCTGGCCGTCGCGGATGACTTTGCCGCCGCCGAATTTCACTTCTTCGCCGTAGGTGGTGAAGTCCTTTTCCACTTCGATCCACAGCTCGGTGTCGGCCAGACGGACCTTGTCACCGACGGTGGGGCCGAACATGTCGGCGTAGGCTTGTCTTGAAATCTTCATGGGGTTGCCTTGGGATTCAATGGTTTTTGAGACCGCTCGCGTAGCTCGCTATCGCAACCTCGCTGCGCTCGACAGCTCCTACAGGCGTTCCCGCAAATGTCCGGTTGCTCTCGGTCTCTGTAGGAGCTGTCGAGCGAAGCGAGGCTGCGATCTTTTCGGGCGCACCACAGATGTCAGTCGAGGTCACCCATGATCCGCCCGGCAAACCCGAACACCCGGCGATGCCCGGCCAGGTCGACCAGCTCGACCTCGCGGCTCTGCCCCGGTTCGAAGCGCACGGCGGTGCCGGCGGGGATGTTCAGGCGCATGCCGCGGCTGGCGGCGCGGTCGAAGGTCAGGGCGTCGTTGGTTTCGAAAAAGTGGTAATGCGAGCCGACCTGGATCGGCCGGTCGCCGCTGTTGGCCACCTTCAGGCTGAGGGTGCGGCGGCCGACGTTGAGTTCAATGTCGCCGGGCTGGATCTGGTATTCACCGGGAATCATCAATGGGCCCCCTGGAGGATCTTGTAGTAGAGCGCGGTGGGTTTGTACCGGCCGCTCGGGTCGCAGGCGTAGTCGGGGATTTCACCGGCGCGGGTGTAACCCAGGGCCTTGTAGAAATCCTCGGCGGGGGAGCCGGCTTCGGTATCGAGGTAGAGCATGCCGCGCTTGTGCTGGAGGGCGGCCGTTTCCAGTGCACTCATCAACTGCTGACCCAGACCCCGGCGACGCGCCTGTTCGCGCACCAGCAGTTTCTGCACTTCGGCGCGGTTCAGCCCGTTGGCTTTCTGGCACAGGGTCAGTTGCACGCTGGCCTGGACCTGTTCGTCGTTGACCACTACCCACAGCAGCACGTTGCCCTTGTTCAGGTTCTCTTGAACGTCATCAAAGTAGGCGCGTGCCTGAGTGGCGTCCAGATTGGCCATGAACCCGACGCTGGCGCCATAGCCCACGGCATCGAGCAGCAGATCAATCAAACCCTGGCGATAGTGCGCAAAGCTTTCAACATTGACGCGGCGCAGTTGGGCGGCGTTCATCGGCGTTACTCCTTGCTGGCGGCCGGCGGCTGCGCGCCAGGATTGAGGGTCAGTTGCATGAAGGTGAGGTCCAGCCAGCGGCCGAACTTGGTGCCGACCTGGGGCATCTGCCCGCTGGTCACGAAACCGGCTCGTTCGTGCAAACGGATTGATGCGGCGTTACCGCTTTCGATGGCGGCAACCATCACATGCTTGTCGCAGCCTTTGGCGCGCTCGATCAGCACGTCCATCAATTGTGGGCCCAGACCATTGCCGCGCTGATCGCTGCGCACGTAGACCGAGTGCTCGACGGTGTGGCGGAAACCGTCGAACGGCCGCCAGTCGCCGAATGACGCGTAGCCCAGCACCCTGTTATCGCTGTCGACGATCACCAGAATCGGATAACCCTGGGATTGCCGGGCGCTGTACCAGGCCTGGCGGTTGCCCAGGTCGACGACCTTCTCGTTCCAGATCGCCGTGGTATTGAGTACGGCATCGTTGTAGATATCGCGGATCGCCGGCAGATCGGCATGCACTGCATCGCGGATGTGGTAAGTCATGGCGCGACCTCAGGCGATCGGTTGGTGAACGGTGACCAGTTTGGTGCCGTCGGGGAACGTCGCCTCGACCTGGATCTCGGGGATCATTTCCGGGATGCCTTCCATCACTTGCTCGCGGCTGAGCAGGTTGGTGCCGAAGTGCATCAGCTCGGCTACGGTCTGGCCGTCACGGGCGCCTTCGAGCAACGCCGCGGAGATGTAGGCCATGGCTTCCGGATAATTGAGTTTCACGCCGCGAGCCAAACGCCGCTCGGCCACGAGGCCGGCGGTGAAGATCAGCAGCTTGTCTTTTTCGCGTGGGGTCAGGTCCATCGTTTGGAATCCATTTTTGGCAGAATGAAAATCTAATGCGTCTTGCACCCTGTAGGAGCTGGTAGGAGCTGTCGAGCGGAGCGAGGCTGCGATCTTTTCATCTTGATCTTTTTCGACTCCGCTGAAGATCAAAAGATCGCAGCCTCGCTCCGCTCGACAGCTCCTACAGGGTGGAATCGTGTTCATGTGGCCCATATTCGTGGTGGGACGGCTTCTCGGCCGAGCAACGCAGGCCTGAGCAACCGCCACACATCAATCAACCAGCCCCGCGCCAACAACGCTTCACTGGCCAGGCACCGGGCAACCAGAATTCCCGGTAACTGGGTCAAATCCCCGCGCACGTCATGAGTCAGTGAACGGCACTTCTCCAGCAATTCATTATCTACGTCGCCAGTCACCAGCAGGGTCGCAAACACCGGTTGCCCATCCAGGCCAATCGGCGAATCGAGCAAACCATCCCCGCCGACAATGCGCTGGCGTTCGTGCCAGAGCAATCGGCCGTCGCGACGGATGTCGAGTTGCGCCTGAAAATGCCCCAGGTCGAAGCGTTCGCCGCTGGCCGGTCGGCCCAGTGCCACCACGTCCCAGTAAAACAACCGGGCATCGCCTTCAAGCTCGACGCAGGTGCTGAGTTCGGCCTGCGCAGCACTGAAAATGATGGTCTCCTGCGGCAACCATTCCAGTGTTGCACCGCTCGCCACTTTCAAGGCCAGCTGCTGATAAGCGGGCCCGGCTGCGCGATACCACTTGGCCGCGCCAGGACTGGTGATTTGCGCCCAGGCATCGCGACCGACGCTGGCCGAGATGTCCAGCCGGTCACCCCCCGCAATCCCGCCCGGCGGATGAACGATGATGTGCTGACAGACGTGCGGTCCTTCGGCATACAGATGCTTCTGCACCCGCAGCGGGCCTTTGTGCCGACGCTGAACCGGGCGCGTGCTGTTGCCGAATCGGGCGTAGCTCAGTTCCAGCTCGGCGTGCCAGCTCGGGGTAAACAGGACAGCGGGGGCAGGTAGATTCATGGTTTCCAGTTATCGTCAGACGCTGTAGATCAGACCGCAGCCTTATATCGTAGCCTTATATGGTAACCAAGCCGCGCACACCCTCGGCTTCCATATTTTCTCCACGGCCCTGCTGCACGATCTCGCCCCGGGACATCACCAGGTACTGATCGGCCAGTTCAGCGGCGAAATCGTAGAACTGCTCTACCAGCAGAATCGCCATGTCACCACGGGCTGCAAGTTGCTTGATGACGGCGCCGATCTCCTTGATCACCGAGGGCTGAATGCCTTCGGTGGGCTCGTCGAGAATCAACAACCGTGGACGGCTGGCCAACGCCCGGCCAATCGCTAATTGCTGCTGCTGGCCGCCGGACAAGTCACCACCGCGCCGTTGCTTCATCTGCAGCAGTACCGGGAACAACTCGTAGATGAACGCCGGGACTTCCCTGGCCTCGGATGCGGGAAATCGCGACAAGCCCATCAGCAGGTTTTCTTCCACCGTCAGTCGGCCGAAGATTTCCCGCCCCTGGGGTACATAAGCAATCCCCGCGTGAACCCGTTGGTGCGGCTTGAACGTGGTGATCGGTTTGCCTTCCCAGTTCACCGCGCCTTCCTTGGCCGGCAACAGGCCCATCAGGCACTTGAGCAGGGTGGTCTTGCCGACACCATTGCGCCCGAGCAGGCACGTGACTTCTCCGACCTTCACCTCAAACGTCAGTCCCCGCAGGATGTGGCTCCCGCCGTAATACTGGTGCAGTTTGTCGACTTGCAGCATTCTCCGATTCTCCTCAATCCCCCTGTAGGAGCTGCGGTGCGGCGATCCGACTTGCCAGCGAAAGCGGTGTATCAGTCGACATATTTATCGCCTGAAAGTACGCTTTCGCTGGCAAGCCAGCTCCTACAGGGGTTGTATTTGCGGGCCTATCGACCGAGGTAAACCTCGATGACGCGCTCGTTGTCCTGCACCTGCTCCAGCGACCCTTCCGCCAGCACGCTGCCCTGATGCAACACGGTGACGTGGTCGGCAATCGACCCGACAAAACCCATGTCGTGCTCCACTACCATCAGCGAGTGTTTGCCGGCCAGGCGTTTGAACAGTTCGGCGGTGAATTCGGTTTCGGCATCGGTCATGCCCGCTACCGGCTCATCGAGCAGCAGCAATTGCGGGTCCTGCATCAGCAACATGCCGATCTCCAGAAACTGCTTCTGACCGTGGGACAACAAGCCCGCCGGACGATTGACCGAGGTGGTCAGGCGAATGGTGTCCAGCACCTCGCTGATGCGATCTCTTTGTTCGCCACTCAGACGAGCGCGCAGGCTGGCCCAGACCGACTTGTCGGTTTTTTGCGCCAGCTCAAGGTTTTCGAACACGCTCAAGGCTTCGAACACTGTCGGCTTCTGAAACTTGCGCCCGATGCCGGCCTGGGCGATCTGCACTTCGCTCATCTGCGTCAGGTCCAGGGTTTCGCCGAACCAGGCCTTGCCGTGACTGGGTCGGGTCTTGCCGGTGATGACGTCCATCAGTGTGGTCTTGCCCGCGCCGTTGGGGCCGATGATGCAGCGCAGTTCACCGACGCCGATGTACAGGTTCAGATTGTTCAGTGCCTTGAAACCATCGAAGCTGACGCTGATGTCTTCCAGGGTCAGGATGGTGCCGTGGCGGGTGTCCAGGCCGGGGCCGACACTTTGACCGAGGCCGATGGCGTCGCGGCTGCTGCCGGCGTCCTTGTTGGGCTCCACCGGGAAAAACGCCGGTTCGAGCATGAATTCAGCCGTCGCAGTGACTCTCATTGCTCACCTCTCTTTTTAAGCAGGCCGATCACGCCTTTAGGCAGATACAACGTCACGACGATGAACAGCGCGCCGAGGAAGAACAGCCAGTATTCGGGGAACGCCACGGTGAACCAGCTCTTCATGCCGTTGACCACACCCGCGCCGAGCAGCGGACCGATCAAGGTGCCGCGACCACCCAGTGCAACCCAGACGGCAGCCTCGATGGAGTTGGTCGGCGACATTTCACTCGGGTTGATGATGCCGACTTGCGGCACATACAACGCGCCCGCCAGGCCACACAGCACCGCACTCAACACCCAGACAAACAGCTTGAAACCACGCGGATCGTAGCCGCAGAACATCAGGCGATTTTCCGCATCGCGCAGCGCGGTCAAGACCCGACCAAACTTGCTCTGGGCCAAGCGCCAGCCGATAAACAGGCTCGCCACCAGCAACACCACCGTGGCGAAAAACAGCACCGCGCGAGTGCTCGGTTCGGTAATGCCGAAGCCGAGAATGGTGCGGAAATTGGTGAAGCCATTGTTGCCGCCAAACCCGGTTTCGTTGCGGAAGAACAGCAGCATTCCGGCGAAGGTCAGGGCCTGGGTCATGATCGAGAAATACACGCCCTTGATCCGCGAACGGAAGGCGAAGAAGCCGAACACCAACGCCAATAATCCCGGGGCCAATACCACCAGGCACATCGACCAGAGGAAGCTGCTGGTGCCGGTCCAGTACCACGGCAATTCGGTCCACGACAGGAAGGTCATGAACCCTGGCAAGCCATCGCCCGAGGCCTGGCGCATCAGGTACATGCCCATCGCGTAACCGCCGAGGGCGAAGAACAGGCCGTGGCCCAGAGACAGCAGGCCGGCGTAACCCCAGACCAGATCCAGCGCCAGGGCGACGATGGCATAGCAGAGAATCTTGCCCACCAGCGTCAGCGTATAAGCCGAAACGTGAAACGCACTGTCGGGTGACAACAGCGAGAGCAGCGGCAACGTCAGCAGCAAAACGAGGACCACCGCACCGACAGCGATAGTGACTTTTGGGCCGGCCTTTTGGCTGGCGGTAAGCATCAGAGGCTGGTTCATCAGTCGATCACCCGTCCTTTCAGTGCGAAGAGGCCTTGCGGACGTTTCTGGATGAACAGAATGATCAGCGCGAGGATCAGGATCTTGCCGAGCACGGCACCGATCTGCGGTTCGAGAATCTTGTTGGCTATCCCTAGGCCGAAGGCGGCCAGGACACTACCGGCCAACTGACCGACACCGCCGAGTACCACCACCAGGAACGAGTCGATGATGTAGCTCTGGCCGAGGTCCGGGCCGACGTTACCGATCTGGCTGAGGGCCACGCCACCGAGACCGGCAATACCCGAGCCCAGGCCAAAAGCGAGCATGTCGACGCGCCCGGTGGGCACCCCGCAGCAGGCGGCCATGTTGCGGTTCTGCGTGACGGCGCGAACGTTCAGACCCAGGCGCGTTTTGTTCAGCAGCAACCAGGTCAGCACCACCACGAACAATGCGAAGGCGATGATCACGATGCGGTTGTAGGGCAGCACCAGATTCGGCAAAACCTGAATCCCACCCGATAGCCACGCCGGGTTGGCCACTTCGACGTTCTGCGCACCGAACACCAGCCGCACCAGTTGAATCAGCATCAGGCTGATACCCCAGGTGGCGAGCAGGGTTTCCAGCGGACGGCCATAGAGGTGGCGAATGACTGTGCGTTCCAGGGCCATGCCGACTGCGGCGGTGACGAAAAATGCCACTGGCAAGGCGATCAATGGATAAAACTCGACGGCTTGCGGAGCGTAGCGCTGGAACATCAACTGCACGACATAGGTCGAGTAGGCGCCGAGCATCAGCATCTCGCCGTGGGCCATGTTGATCACGCCGAGCAGGCCAAAGGTGATCGCAAGACCGAGGGCCGCGAGCAGCAGAATCGAACCGAGGGACATGCCGCTGAAGGCTTGGCCAAGCATCTCGCCGATCAGCAGTTTGCGCTTGACCTGGGCGAGGCTGGTTTCGGCGGCGGTGCGAACCGTGGCATCGGCTTCGACGGCGGGTTCGAGCAAACCTTCCAGGCGGGTGCGGGCCAGTGGATCGCCGGTTTCGCCGAGCAGCCGGACGGCGGCGAGGCGCACGGTCGGGTCGGTATCGACCAGTTGCAGGTTGGCCAACGCAAGGCTTAACGCTGCGTGAACGCTTTCATCTTTTTCGCTCGCCAGTTGCTGATCGAGGAATGTCAGCTGCGCGGGTTTGGCGCTTTTCTGCAATTGCTGCGCGGCGGCCAGACGGGTGTTGGCGTCGGCAGCGAGCAACTGGTGGCTGGCCATGGCGGTGTCGATCAGACCCCGCAGGTGGTTGTTCAGGCGCAGGGTTTTCGTCTGGCCATCGATGGTCAATTCGCCTTGTTGCAGGGCGACGATCAGTTCGACACGGGCCGGATCGGGTTGCGCGGCCCAGGATTCGAGAAGCTTGGCTTGTTGCATGGGATTGGCCGCGACGAAGTCTTCGGCGTCGCCGGAATGCGCAGCCATCGGCAACAACAGCGCGATGGCGAGAATGATGCGGTAAAGGGCGGTGGGCATAGAAAGTCGCCTTGCACGGACATTGTGGGAGCTGGCTTGCCTGCGATGCAGACGACTGGATGTATCTGATGCACCGAGGTGATGCCATCGCAGGCAAGCCAGTTCCCACAGGGATTTATGTCGGTCCTGAACGAAGTGTTCAGCCCCGACATCCAGTGGCTTAGTTGCTCTTCACCGCATACTCCGGCTTCTTGTCGTTGCCCGGAATGAACGGGCTCCACGGCTGGGCACGGATCGGCCCTTGCGTCTGCCACACCACGTTGAACTGACCGTCAGCCTGAATCTCGCCGATCATCACCGGCTTGTGCAGGTGGTGGTTGGTCTTGTCCATGGTCAGGGTGTAACCGGACGGCGCGGCAAAGGTCTGGCCGGCCAGGGCTTCGCGGACTTTGTCGACGTCGGTGGACTTGGCTTTCTCGGCCGCCTGCGCCCACATGTGGATGCCGACGTAGGTCGCCTCCATCGGGTCGTTGGTCACCGCTTTGTCGGCGCCCGGCAGGTTGTGTTTTTTGGCGTAGGCTTTCCAGTCGGCGACGAACTTCTTGTTCGCCGGGTTCTCGACCGACTCAAAGTAGTTCCATGCTGCGAGATTACCCACCAGCGGTTTGGTATCGATGCCGCGCAGTTCTTCTTCACCGACCGAGAACGCCACGACCGGAACGTCGGTGGCTTTCAGCCCCTGGTTGGCCAGTTCTTTATAGAACGGCACGTTGGAGTCGCCGTTGACGGTGGAGATCACCGCCGTCTTGCCCCCGGCGGAGAATTTTTTGATGTTGGCCACGATAGTCTGGTAATCGCTGTGGCCGAACGGGGTGTAGACCTCTTCGATGTCCTTGTCTGCCACCCCTTTGGCGTGCAGGAACGAACGCAGGATCTTGTTGGTGGTGCGCGGGTAGACGTAGTCGGTGCCCAGCAGGAAGTAGCGCTTGGCACTGCCGCCTTCTTCGCTCATCAGGTATTCCACCGCCGGGATCGCCTGTTGGTTCGGTGCGGCGCCGGTGTAGAACACGTTCGGCGACATCTCTTCGCCTTCGTATTGCACCGGGTAGAACAGCAGGCCGTTGAGTTCTTCGAACACTGGCAATACCGATTTGCGTGACACCGAGGTCCAGCAACCGAATACCACGGCCACTTTGTCCTGGGTCAGCAACTGCCGGCCCTTTTCGGCGAACAGCGGCCAGTTCGACGCCGGGTCGACTACCACGGGTTCGAGCATCTTGCCGTTCACGCCGCCCTTGGCGTTGATCTCGTCGATGGTCATCAACGCCATGTCCTTGAGCGAGGTCTCGGAGATCGCCATGGTCCCGGACAACGAATGCAGGATACCGACCTTGATGGTCTCGGCGGCCTGGAGGGTCCAGGTCATGCCCATCGCGGCAATGCTTGCCGATAGTGTGAAAGCCTTGATCAAGCTGCGACGCTTCATTGTGCGATCTCCATGAACGTTAGACATTTTTCTTGGTTGGCAGATGCGGGCTACTGAAGAGTCTTTAGCAAGGGCTGTGCCTGGTCGGCAAAAGGCAGGGAAATGTCGTATTAGAGCGGTTGCCGCGATTGGCGCCGCACCATCGAGGGACGAGGCTGGGGCAGTGGTGCGTCGAGGTGCGCCACATTGGGGCGCGGATATCGCTGTACGAACTGTAGGAGCTGTCGAGTGAAACGAGGCTGCGATCTTTTGATGTTGTTTTTTAAGAGCAAGATCAAAAGATCGCAGCCTCGTTTCACTCGACAGCTCCTACGGGGGGTGGTGCGTACATTCAGTGGGAATGTGTCTGTTTCATGATGAATAGGGGGCGGATTCGGTTTGCCGGTTGAATCGCGACAGCAGCCGATCCAGCAGCCACACCACCACCAGCGAAGCACCCACCAATGGAAACGCCACCGCCAGCCCGAACATGATGACCATCGCGGTTTTCCATTTCGGCAAGTCGTGACGCAGGGGCGGAACCCCGAGCTTGCCCTGCGGGCGACGCTTCCACCAGATCACCACGCCGCTGACAGCGCTGAGCAGGATCATCAGGCAGATCAGCAGCACGATGATCTGGTTGAACACACCGAACATCTTGCCTTCGTGCAGCATCACGCCCATTTCCGTGGCGCGGGCGACGTTGCCGTAATGCTCCCAGCGTACGTCGGCGAGGACGTCGCCGGTGTATTGATCGACGTGCAGGGTGGCGTCGTTGCGCGGGTCGTCGGCGAATACGGCGATGGTGAAGACACCGGTGGCCGTGGTCGGGAAGGTGATGCTGTAACCCGGTTCGACCTTGCGTTGCCCGGCGATATTCTGCACGTCTTGCAAGCTGATGGTGGGTGCGGCGGGACCGGCTTGGGCATTACCGTGGGCCATGTGTTCAGCGTGGTCGCCGGACATCGGCATCGGCGTGTTTTCCATGGCCCACGGCACGGTCTGGCGCGTAGCGCTGTTGAGGCTACGCGCCTCGACGTCGGATTTGGGCATGTCATTCCACATTGCATCCGGGAATACGTTCCACACGCCGGCGTATTGCTTGCCCCAGAACCCGGTCCAGGTCATGCCGCTGAGCAGCATCACCAGCAGAAACGCGGCGCCCCAGAACCCGGTGACTGCGTGCAAGTCACGCCAGAGCACGCGTCCGCGACTGCTCAGGCGCGGCCACAGGACGCCGGCTGCCTGGCCTCGTGGCCACCACAGGAACACCCCGGAGACCACCAGTACAATGCCCCAACCTGCGGCCAGTTCGACCAGTCGATCGCCGACGGTGCCGATCATCAGCTCGCCGTGAATGGCTCGTGCCACCGCTTGCAGGTTCTTCTTGGCGTCCTGCTCGCCGAGGATGTCGCCGTGGTACGGATCGATGAAAACGTTCAGCTCCTGGCCGGCATTGGTGACGACGAATTGTGCGCTGCGTTCGGCGTTCACCGGTGGCAGGTACTGCTTGATCGTTGCTTGTGGATAAGCATCTTTGACCCGCTTGAGCAGCTCGTCGGCCGGAACGCTGTGATGCCCGGCAGGGACGTTCAGCAAGCTGCCGTACATCAACGGATCGAGTTGCGGTTTGAACAGGTAGATGACGCCGGTCAGGGCCAGCATCACCATGAAGGGCGCGACGAACAGACCGGCATAGAAATGCCAGCGCCAGGCCAGGTTGTAGAAATTCGGTGTGGGCTGTTTCATCGGTTGTGCTCCGCTTGGCGAATCTATTGCCTGTAAAAGATCGCAGCCTCGTTTCACTCGACAGCTCCTACAGGGTGTACGCGCTCCCATGTAGGAGCTGGCGTAGCCTGCGATCCTTTGACTTTTCTTGTTAGAAACTCATGTCCAATGCCGCACGACACGGCCGGCAGCTGCGGCTGTCTTCTGGACCGTGTGAGATCGGAGGCGGCGTTTACGCGACGATGGGCGGGGCGCGGGTGCGGGCGCCGGGGAAGAAGGTTGCCCGGGCGTGACCCAGACGGGTGGGGAGGGTGGTGTAGGTGGTCGCTGTTGGTGGGTCGAATGCGACGAAGGACTGGCCGCCGGTGAGCGCTGGGCAGTTGAACAACAGGCTGCAATAGCCGCATTTCTCCCACAGCGCGTGATGTTCGGCCAGCGGCGGACAATGCTCGGCGGTGGCCGGGGCGCCATGCCCGGCGTGCTCTATCGCCGACATATCCCTACCCATATCCATGTTCATGTCCATCGACATGCTCATGGATATTTTCATCACTGCCGACGCGCGCTGATCCATCGGCATCGACTGAGAAATCAGCGGGCCGATAAAGATCATCAACATGGCGAACAGGCCGATCCAGCGGCCGCGGGTCAGGCTCGATGGCTGACGACGGCTCGTGGATGACCTGGCGCTAAGTGGGCGCATGGGCGTGTTCAGCTCTTCTGGCTACTGGACATGCGCATGGGATTGCATGCCATCCGGTGCCTTTTTCTGCACCGTGACTTCAACGGTCACGTCACCGGATTTTTCGAAATGCATCGTCAACGGGAAACGCTTGCCATCGCTGAGCAGGCTGCGGTCTTTTAGCTCCAGCAGCATCACGTGATAGGCCATCGGGGCGAAAACGACTGTGCCGCCAGTCGGGACTTCGACGCTCGGCACCTGCTGCATTTTCATCAGATCGTTCTGTTTCACATGCTCATGCAACTGGGCAATGCCGGCAATGGGCGACTCGACACTGAGCAGTCGGTCAGCGGTTTTGCCGCTGTTATGAATTTCGAAGTAAGCCGCGACGGTCGGTGCATTGGGCGGTAACTCCTGCGACCAGGGGTGAGCGATTTCCAGCTCCCCGGCCTTGTATTCATGGGCATTGGCAAAACAGGCAGGCAGCAGCAACGCAGCCAGAACGATGAGTTTGTTCAACATGGCAGTTCTCCGGAACGATTCAAGACGCAGGTCAATTGCGAGAAGAAATCACACCAGAGGAGAAGCGCGGGGGTTGAGGCTCGGCCATTGCTGGCGTGGAGTGGGCGATTCAAGAGCGGCGGCGGGCTGGCTTCGATTGGCATCGAACAGCGCGAAATATAGCTGCTGCACATGCCCGGGCAACGCCACCAGTGGTGCCGACCCGGAGCAGCACCAGCAATGCTGCATGTTGGAATGATCGTCGCCCTGCGGGGCTTTCTGCTCGATATCGCCCAGGGAAATCGCCACCATCTTCGTGCCGCTGGACGAACAGAAACTCCCCCACAGCAACTGGTCCGCCGGCGATTTCGCCGTCTGCGCCATCGCTCCCGTCATCGGCATGGCGAGCATGTTGAACAGCACTGCGAAGCAGGCGATCCAGGCAATTGCGAGCCGTTGTCGGGACATGGGACGGATCCGGTGGGTGGGCGATCAGGCGCGGCTATTTAGCCTGATCAGGGCCGATAAGTAAAAATGCGGCGTGCGGTGTGGTGTCGCAGCGCCGTCAGATAGCGATGGCATGCAAGCGCAAGCCCAAGGCTTTCATCACCTTCATGATAGTCGCGAATTCAGGATTGCCGGTACTGCTCAACGCTTTGTACAGACTCTCACGACCCAGGCCCGTATCTCGGGCAATCTGTGTCATTCCCTGTGCTCGGGCTATGTCGTTAAGTGCCGCGCGTATCAGAACACCGTCGCCTGCATCTTCTTCAAAGCAAGCGTCCAGATAAGCGGCCATTTCTTCTGGCGTTTTGAGAAAATCGGCGGCATCGAAACGGGTGAATTGTTCGGTCATGATTTACTCCTCATTACCGGGTTGGTGTACCTGATTAGTGCAGGGCACCCGGACTGTAGAAGTGAAGGCACAGAGTAGATAGCCGGCTCCGTCCGAGAGTGATGCCGGCAAAGTCGCGATGTTATGTAGGCTTCAGGAGTCGTCTGACACTGACAGGACTTTTAGCAGCTCACCCACCGAACCAAATTCCCGATCAACCCCCGGCAACACCGGCCGCTTCAAAACAATCACCGGCACGCCGCGCTCCCGCGCCACTTCCAGCTTCGGCTCGGTAGCCGTGCTGCCGCTGTTCTTGCTGATCAGCACATCAATCTGCCGACGTTTAAACAGCTCGCGTTCATGCTCGATCAGAAACGGTCCACGCGCGCCGATCACTTCGCTGCGCTCGTTGCCCGGATAAACCTCCAGCGCGCGCAAGGTCCAGAATTGCTCCGGCGGGATTTCATCCAGGTGCTGCAAGGGTTCGCGGCCGAGGGTGAACAGCGGTCGCCGGAAGGGTTTGAGTGCTTGGATCAGCTCGGCCCAGTCGCTGACTTCGCGCCAGTCATCCCCGGCTTGTGGTTGCCAGGATGGACGCCTCAGCGCCCAGCAGGGAATACCGCTTAAACAAGCGGCGGTCGCCGCGTTCTGACTTATTTGTGCGGCGTAGGGGTGAGTCGCATCCAGCAACAGATCGATCCCTTCATCGCGGATGAACTGCGCCAACCCCTCTGCGCCACCATAGCCGCCGACGCGAACCTGGCAAGTCAGATCAGTCGGTACGCGACCGACTCCGGCCAGACTATAGATGTGTTCCGTCCCAAGGGTTCGGGCGATGGCCAGGGCCTCCGTCACTCCGCCCAGCAACAAAATGCGTTTCATTGAAAGGCTCCTGCGTGGCCGACAATCCCGCCCTGGCGATCGATGGCAAACACTTCGACCTGCACCTGCGCCGGCACCACGCTACGGGCAAATTCCAGCGCGTGCCGACACACCGCATCACCGAGGGCAATCCCGGCGGCGCTGGCCATGGCCAGGGCTTGCTGGCTGGTGTTGGCTTCACGGATCGCCTGCTGCAACGCCTCGTCGGCGCCGACGGCAGCAGCCCACTCGGCCAGTTGCGGCAGGTCGATGCTCGAATGCCGACTATGTAAATCCATGTGCCGGGCGGCCAGTTTGCTGATCTTGCCGAAACCACCACAAATACTTAGCTTGTCCACCGGCACTTTGCGCAGGTGTTTGAGCACTGCACCCACGAAGTCGCCCATTTCGATCAGGGCAATTTCCGGCAAGTCGTAGACCTGGCGCATGGTGTCTTCGCTGGCGTTGCCGGTGCACGCTGCGATGTGCAGGTAACCGTTGGTTTTGGCCACATCGATACCCTGATGGATCGAGGCAATGTAGGCGGCGCAGGAGAACGGCCGGACAATGCCGCTGGTGCCGAGAATCGACAGACCGCCCAGAATGCCCAGGCGCGGGTTCATGGTTTTCAACGCCAACGCCTCGCCGCCCTCGACGTTTACGGTGACCTCGAAGCCGCCGCGATAATCGAGTTCCTCGGCGAGCAGGGTCAGGTGGTCGCTGATCATCTTGCGTGGCACCGGGTTGATCGCCGGCTCGCCGACGCCCAGCACCAGACCTGGCCGGGTGACGGTACCGACACCACGGCCGGCATTGAAGCGAATGCCCGGCGCGGCATCGAGGCGTACCTGCGAGTACAGCAGGGCGCCGTGGGTGACGTCCGGATCGTCACCCGCGTCCTTGAGGGTTCCGGCTTCGGCGCCCTCATCCAGCAGCCGACAGAATTCCAGGCGCATCTGTACCTGCTTGCCTTTGGGCAAAACGATTGCCACGGCATCTGCGCTCACTCCGCTCAGCAGCAGGCGAGCAGCCGCGAGGCTGGTGGCGGTGGCGCAGCTGCCAGTGGTCAGGCCGCTGCGCAGCGGTGCGGGTTGTTCGGCGGTTTCGTCACGCATCGAAGGGCTTGACCACGTCCAGCAATGTGATCGGCAACGCCTGGCGCCAGGTATCGAAGTCGCCCAACGGCTGCGCCTGGGCGATATGAATTCGCGTCAGCTCCCCGCCGTGTTGCTCGCGCCAGGCCATGAGGGTCATTTCGCTCTGCAGCGTGACCGCGTTGGCGATGAGTCGCCCACCAGGTTTCAGCTGAGCCCAGCAGGTGTCCAGCACGCCGTCGCGGGTCACGCCTCCGCCAATGAAAATCGCATCCGGGCGTTCGAGTCCGGCCAGCGCTTGCGGCGCACTGCCGCGAATCAATTGCAGGCCGGGCACGCCGAGGGCATCGCGGTTGTGCTCGATCAATTGCTGGCGCCCTTCATCGGCTTCAATCGCCAGTGTGCGGCAGCCGGGGTGCGCGCGCATCCACTCGATGCCGATCGACCCGCTGCCGGCGCCGACGTCCCACAGCAGTTCGCCGGGAACCGGGGCGAGACGGGCGAGGGTGATGGCGCGTACGTCGCGCTTGGTCAATTGACCGTCGTGCCTGAAGGCTGAGTCCGGCAGGCCGGCCAGTCGCGACAGGCGCGGCGTGTTCGATTCGGCGATGCATTCGATGGCGATCAGGTTCAAGTCGGCGACTTCTGGATCAGTCCAGTCGTTGGCGACACCGTCGATGCGTCGCTCGGCTTCACCGCCAAGATGTTCCAGCACGCTCAGGCGACTCGGCCCGAACCCGCGCTCGCGCAACAGCGCGGCGATTGCGGCAGGGCTGTGGCCGTCGTTGCTCAGTACCAGCAGGCGAACGCCGCTGAATAATTGTGCGTTGAGCGCGGCGATGGGGCGGGCGACCACCGACAGCGTCACCACGTCCTGCAATGGCCAGCCCATTCGCGCCGCGGCCAGAGAGCAGGAAGAGGACGCCGGCAAGATCAACATTTCATTGCTCGGCAATTGCCGAGCGAGGCTGGCGCCGACGCCGAAGAACATCGGATCGCCACTGGCCAGCACGCAAACCGGCTCGCCTCGCATGGCCAGCAACGCATCGAGGGAGAACGGACTGGGCCAGGTGTGGCGCTCTCCGCGGATGCAGGGTGGCAACAGGTCCAACTGTCGTTGGCTGCCGAAGATCTTCGACGCGGCCAACAACGCATGCCGGGCAGACTTGCCCAAACCTGTGAAGCCGTCCTCACCAATACCTGTCACGGTCAGCCAGCGTGCCATAGGTGTTCTCTATTCATCTGCATAAAGCGGCACATGATAACGCGGCGGCAGTAAATTGGAGTAATAGAATGTTTTAAGTTGGCTGCGCTGGTCAGTGGCTGGTGGTTCTGAAGTTGTATAACCTGATTTTTATGGAAGGATTTATTAATAGTCAAACGGATGAGCTATGGATCTTGATAAAATAGCAGGCCTGGACTTGGCGGCTTATTCTGAAGCGTTTGAACGTGATTTTGCAGTGAGAAAGATAAAGGCCGTTCAACATCGTGCCTTGCTGGATCAACGAGCGGCCGCCGGATCGCTCTTGGGCGGTAATCTGATCAGTACGGCAAGGGGCATGACACGACAGGACAAGCGAGACGTCAACTCAAGCGTACGGTATGCCCAGTGGTATGCCAGTCAGGCGCGCAATCGTGAAACAGACGCTCAGGGCTGGTTTTCCCTGTTTGCCGTCGTGCTAGGGGACATGGGTTGGGAGGTCGACGAAAAACGTGTCGTCGAGCAAAGTTACAATAACTTTTCAGGCAGGGTAAGTCAGACTTATTTGAGCAGGATTGCAGCGATTAACAGCCAAATGGCAAAAGTTACCCAAGAGATGTTTGAAACGCTATTGGTTAATACTTCGGTGCTGGGGTCATTGTCCACGGAAAGTCGGCGTGGCAGGGAGTTTGCGATCGCCCCCGCTGAATATGACAGTCAGGGGCGGTTGTCACTGGATTTGAGTGATTTTTCGTTGAAGGCTCGATCCCAGCGAGAAAATTTTCTGTTTTGGGACTGGAACGAGGGGAATGTGACGCTCATGCATCGAGCGGCACCTTTTACCCTGAACAGAGGCAGATTTGAAGAAGTCCGATCGCAGTTGAGTGACCGGCTCGATCGGATCGCTGACGCCATATTCGAGTTCTATCAGGAGCGTCTGTGAGGGAGGCCGCATGATTGGCTGGAGGCCGGAGCATTTGCGACACGCGGACTTATGATGCTGCGCGGTAAAGCAGGCATAATACGGCTCGCCTCCGTCAGGAGGTGCGTCCACTTCTGATCCGGTCATCCCTTTGAACAAACTCCCTGTATCCCGCGCTTTACGCCCCTCGGCTTGTCCGGGGTTGCTGCGTATCGTACAGGCCAGAGATGGTGGTATCTGCCGGATAAAACTCGCAGGCGGCGCCATCAGTGCAGTGCAGGCCAATGCCGTTGCCGAGGGTGCGCAGCGTTATGCCCGTTCAGTGATCGAGGCAACCAACCGGGCTAACCTGCAGATTCGCGGCATCGCCAATGAGCAGGCAGCGTTGATCGAAAGTCTGCTCGCCGCGGGCCTTGGCCCTTCGAATGCGGCGGGCGACGATGTGCGTAATCTGATGCTGAGTCCGAGCGCGGGAATTGATCGACAGATGCTGTTCGATACACGTGACTTGGCCCGGCGGATCCTCGCCACCCTGCAAGGGCATGCACCCTTTCACGACCTCAGCGCCAAATTTGCCGTGCAACTCGATGGCGGCGAAGGTTTGGCGATGCTCGAACACCCCCATGATGTGTGGTTGTCCGCTGTCGAGCATGAGGGCGAGCGGCGGTTGGCTTTCGGCCTGGCGGGATGTCCCACCGATCGGCCGGCGGGTTCTGTTGCACTCGAAGACGGCCATGCTCTGGTGGTCGCAGTGCTCGAATTATTCCTGGAACTGGCGGATCCCGATCAAACGCGGATGCGGCATTTGCTGATCAGCGTGCCGGCCGCCGAGTTCCTCGCTCGACTGGCCGAACGCGTGTCCTTCGAACCTGTTGCAAAGTGGCAGCGTTCATTGAATTCAAACGTTTTGCACATTGGCGCTCATCCGCAGGCGCAAGCCGATCATGTCTATGTCGGCGCCGTGCCGCCGCTGGGCCGGCTCGATTGCGCCATGCTCCGAGGCGCCGCTCAACTGGCGCAGGAATACGGTGATGCAACGCTGCGGTTCACGCCATGGCAAAGCCTGCTGTTGCCGAACATTCGCAGCGAGAACGCAGCCGAAGTCATCCGCCGCCTGCATCAGTTGGGCCTGTTGTGCGAAGCCGATCAAGCCTTGTCGCGGTTGATCGCCTGCACAGGTTCAACAGGATGCGGCAAAGGCCTGGCCGACACCAAGGGTGATGCCCTGCAACTGGCGGCTGTACTGCAGGGCCATTCTCAAGTCTTAAACGTTCATCTGTCCGGTTGCTCGCGCTCCTGTGCCGCTGCGCATGTTGCTCCGGTCACGCTGCTGGCTGCCGGCCCCGGTCACTACGACCTCTATTTTCGCGATGCGCGGCAGCCGGGTTTCGGCGCCCTGCACGCACGCAACCTTACTATTGAAGCGGTCGGCGCCTTGCTCGACGCCCGTTCACGGAGCCCCTTGATGCTTGATTACATTCGCGACGGTCAGGAGATCTATCGCAATTCCTTCGCGATTATTCGCGCCGAGGCCAATCTCGACCGGATACCCGCCGATCTGGAGAAACTAGCGGTACGGGTGATCCACGCCTGCGGCATGGTCGATGCGATAGACGGTCTGCAGTTTTCCGAAGGCGCGGGCAAGGCCGGACGTGAGGCGCTGGCCGCAGGCGCACCGATTCTGTGTGATGCGCGGATGGTGTCTGAAGGCGTGACCCGCACCCGTTTGCCAGCGAACAACCAGGTCATCTGCACCCTGCGCGATGACAGCGTTCCCGAACTGGCCCGCGAGTTGGGCAACACTCGATCCGCCGCCGCGCTCGAACTGTGGCGACCGCACCTGGAGGGCAGCGTAGTGGTGATCGGCAACGCACCGACCGCGCTGTTTTATCTGTTGGAAATGCTCGACGCTGGCGCCCCGAAACCCGCGCTGATCCTTGGCTTTCCAGTGGGCTTCGTCGGCGCCGCCGAATCCAAGGCAGCGCTGGCGGCGGACAGTCGCGGTGTGCCTTTTGTCATCATGCAAGGCCGGCTGGGCGGTAGCGCCATGGCCGCCGCCGCCGTCAATGCCCTCGCCACGGAGATCGAATGATGCAGACACCTGGACGGTTGATCGGCCTTGGCGTCGGCCCCGGTGATCCGGAGTTGATTACAGTCAAAGCCCTGCGTCTGCTGCGCGAATCGCCAGTGGTGGCGTACTTCGTCGCCAAGGGCAAGAAGGGCAACGCGTTCGGGATTATCGAAGCGCATCTGCAGGACGCTCAAACCTTGCTGCCCCTGGTGTATCCGGTGACGACCGAAGCGTTACCGGCGCCGCTGTCTTATGAGCAAGTGATCAGCGATTTCTACGATACGGCCGGCCAGGAACTGGCTGCGCATCTCGACGCCGGCCGTGACGTGGCGGTGATCTGTGAAGGTGATCCGTTCTTCTACGGTTCCTACATGTACCTGCACGATCGTCTGGCCGAGCGTTACGAGGCCGAAGTCGTGCCGGGTGTCTGTTCGATGCTCGGCGGCGCTTCGGTACTCGGTGCGCCGTTGGTGTATCGTAACCAGAGCCTGTCAGTGCTGTCCGGCGTGTTGCCGCACGATGACCTCAAGCGACGTCTGGCGGATGCTGATGCGGCGGTGATCATGAAGCTGGGGCGCAACTTCCCGAAAGTCCGTCAGGTATTGAAAGAACTCGGCTTGGCCGAACGTGCGCTGTACGTCGAACGTGCGACCATGGCCAATCAGAAGATCGTGCCGCTGGATCAGGTCGAGCCGATGTCGTCACCATACTTCTCGCTGATCATCGTCCCTGGTGAAAGGTGGCAAGGCTGATGACTCGTCCAGCTCCGGCGATTGTCATTCTCGGCAATGGCAGCCTCGCGACCGCGCGTAAAATTCAGCAGGCTTACCCCGGCGCGTCGATCCACGGTCTGGCCGAACGGGTCGAGGGTGCGGATCGTGAGTATCACGAATTTGGCACCACCTTGCGCGAACTCTATCAGCAAGACACACCCATCATTGCCCTGTGCGCAGCCGGCATCGTGATCCGCACCCTGGCGCCACTGCTGGTTGAAAAGGGCGCCGAGCCGCCGGTGCTGGCCGTTGCCGAAGACGGCAGCGCGGTGGTGCCGCTGCTCGGTGGTTTGGGCGGCGTGAATGTCCTGGCGCGAGAAATTGCTACTGTGCTGGACGTGGCGGCGGCCATCACCACCAGTGGTGAATTGCGTTTCGGAACTTGCCTGCTCAATCCGCCAAGCGGTTATGCCCTCGGCGATCTGGAACTGGGCAAACGCTTCGTTTCCGATTTGCTGGCGGGTGAAACGGTTCGCATCGAGGGTGCGGCCCCGTGGTTGGCGCAAGCACAGTTGCCTGAAAATCCGCGAGCACGGCTGGCCGTGCATGTCGGTCATGCCGAGCGTGAGCCTGCGGCCAACGAACTGCTGATCTATCCGCGTAACGTTGTGGTCGCGGTGAGTGCCCACGCAGTCAGTGTGCCCGGCGCCGTTCGCGACGCGTTGCATCGGGCAAAAATCGCCGTGCAGTCGGTGGCCTGTCTGCTGGCTGCCGACACCGAAATGGCCAATCCGACGCTGCGTGAAGCGGCGCTTGAACTGGGCGTGCCGTTGCGCTTTGCCGACGATGTCGGTGCGGTCAGCGCGCTGGCAAGCAACGCCATCGAGCCGCCTGTATTGATCTTGGGTGATGAGGCCATTGCCATCGCGGTTGCCGAGAAACCTTTGGATCCCTTGGCGATTGGCCGTCTGCGCGGCCGACTTGCGGTGATCGGTCTTGGCCCTGGCGCTGCCGAACTGATGGTCCCGGCAGTCAAGGCCGAGCTGGCTCGCGCCAATGACGTGCTGGGCTATGAAACCTATGTGCGCATGGCCGGCCCATTCCGCGCTGACCAAGTGATGCACTGCACCGACAATCGTGAAGAGATGCAGCGTGCGCGTCACGCTTTCGCGCTGGCGGGGCAAGGGCGTTCGGTTGTAGTGGTTTCATCGGGCGACCCGGGTGTTTTTGCCATGGCTGCGGCGGTGCTGGAAGCACTACACGAGTCCACCGATCCGGCGTGGCACAACGTCGATCTGGAAATTTTGCCGGGCGTTTCCGCGTCCCTGGCGACAGCCGCCCAGGCCGGTGCTCCCTTGGGTCATGACTTCTGTGTCCTGTCGCTGTCTGACAACCTCAAACCGTGGGACATTATCGAGAAGCGCCTCGATCTGGCGTCACAGGCTGACCTGGCTCTGGCGTTCTACAACCCGATTTCGCGTTCCCGTCCATGGCAGCTTGGCCGGGCGCTGGAAATTGTCGCTCGACATCGTACGCCTCAGACGCCGGTCGTCCTGGGGCGCGACATCGGTCGCCCAGGACAGACGCTACGAGTGACGACGCTTGGCCAGTTGACTCCGGACCAGGTGGATATGCGCACCATGGTTCTGGTGGGATCGTCTACTACCTGCGTATTTGCACGTCCAGGTGGCGGTGATTGGGTGTATACCCCACGCTGGTACGGAGAGAAGCCCACCTCCTGACGCCTTGCTCGTTGTTCAAAAAAGCCATGGCAGACGAGTGTTTACTCCAGTTGCTGTGGCTTTTTCTTTTTGATCTCGTGAAAAAATACGCCAGAGTATGTAGGTTAATTCTTCTCTGGCCAGGGATACGTTACTCGCTAATTATCTTGGTGATTCGGATTGTTTACCTTTGCGTGTAGGTCGACTTCTCGCTTTTTTATAGAGTTGTGCTGAGGCGTGCCTGGTTGTTAGGTTTTGCTTTTTTTGAAGTGTTTATTTTGTGGGTGTTTGTTGTGAGTTGCTGCGGGTAAGTTGATGTTTGGGTCTTTTTTTTCAGTTTTGATGGTGTTGAAGTTCTCTGTTCGGTGCGATAGGTTTTAGTGGAGAGCTAATTCAGGCTGTCTTGAATATTTAAATAAAAGGATTTATTGAAATGGATAAGATGAATGAAGTAGAGGCGAGTGCTTATTTCGATCAATGTCTTGAGCAGTGTCGAGCCAAACTTGAGCTTGTCGGTCCGAAAGCTCGTGTGCGTTCAGCGGCTACGTTACCTATTGATAGGGATGAGCTGAGTGCCGCGGTTATGGGTAGCGCTGTGGTTGGTTTTCTGGAGGGGATGAGTCGACGCAACAAGCGTATTGTAAAAAACACATACGCTTATGCCGATATTGCTTCAAGGTTCTTATACCCAGGTAAAACAGAGAAACTGGCGTGTTATGAGTGCTTCAAAAATCTTATGTTTTCGATGGGCTGGACCGAATATCACGGTGCTTTCACTGAATACAAGTCCAGCACCGCAAAGCTTACATTGGATAATGTAGCCCTGGATATTATTCACTCTGCTGCCGGTGGTTTGGCGGGTTCCGCTGCGAGTGCGCTGAAAGTTGTCGCGGACAAAACCTTTGAAGCGTTAAAGAAACAACCTGATGCCGTCAAGCTTCTTGAGCATCATGCGGCTGAAGCCAACGGTGCAGGCTTCGGTGTGTCTGCTTGCAAACAGGACGATGATGCTGAGGTGACGATGGTCGTGGGTACGCTGCGTTATGACTCATCGGCGAGTAATACAAAAATTCTTTTTGTGGAATGGGACAGTGCCGATGTCCAAATCTATCAAGGTAGAGCTCACTTCAGTATTCACGAGGAAGACTTGAGAAAAGAGGCTGAGTGCATCAAGTATCTCGACGATCTTAGAGAAGTCATATTCATGGAGTTCGCGCCGGTTTAAATGAAGTTCAGTTGCCAGAGGCGTCGGGCTCGGGCCTCTGGCTTTCAGTCGCGACTGCCGCTAAGGCACCAGATACCCCTTCACCCCGGTAAAAATAATCTGCGCCGCCAGCGCGCACACAAACAACCCCATCAGCCGACTGACAATCTGCAAACCCTGGTCACCCAGAATTCGCTCAATCCGGTTGGACAGATAAAGCACCACACCGACGGTGAGGCTCGCCAGGGCGATACTGAGGATGGCCATGAGCTTGTCGTCCCAGTGTGGTTGGCTCACGCCCATCACCAGCAAGGCGCCGATGGTGCCGGGGCCGACCGTCAGGGGAATGGTCAGCGGAACGATGGTCACGTCCTGTTGCACGTTATCGGTCTGCACCGCCGACTTGCCCTGCGCCATGCCCAGCGCCGAGATGAACAGCACGCTGCCGGCGCCGATGCGGAAGGCGTCCACGGTGATGCCGAAGACATTGAAAATCACCCTTCCGAACAGGTACAGCAAGACGCTGGAAACCAGCGTGGCCGTCGCCACTTTCCAGGCCAGCCGACGTTGTTCCTTGCGCGAATAACCGCGGGTCAGACTGATGAAGCAGGACAACACGAAGAATGGGCTGTAGAGCACCAGCATCTTCAGGTAAACGCTGAACAACACGTGGAGCATGGTGCAAGCTCACTGGCGAGGGAAGTCGAGGGGGAGTCTATCAGGCACTGCGGAGTCTGTCGGCTCAGGACGTTTGCGTCGCCGCCCGGTTCTGCTCATCGCGCTGGGCAACCCAGTGTTCGATCAGTTCACGCAACTGCGACAGCTCGACCGGTTTGGCCATGTGCCCGTCCATGCCGGCCTGGCGCGCGCGTTCCTTGTGCTCGGCGAGGATGTGCGCGGTCAACGCGACCACGGGGGTGCGGGTTCGCTGGTTGCCGACTTCCCAGGCGCGCAATTGCTGGGTGGCGGAGAAACCGTCGAGGATCGGCATTTCACAATCCATCAATACCAGGTCGTAACGTTGGGCTTTCATCGCTTGCAAGGCCTCTTCGCCATTGCTGGCGGTATCGGGTTGCAGGTTGAGTTTGCCCAGCATGCCGCGGATCACCTTGGTCGAAATGCTGTTGTCTTCGGCCACCAGAATGCGGAAGTCGCTGGGCACCTTGACCGGCAGGGCAGGGCCGGGAGGCAGCTGATGCGAAGCGACGAGCCCCTTGTCACGCTGGTTCAGTTCATCCGCCAGTGTCGTCTTGAGGGTGTAGCCGGCCACCGGCTTGGCGAGGATGCGTTTGATCCCGGAATTGCGCGCGATGATCTTGCTCGGCGCATTGCTGATGCCGGTGAGCATGATCAGCAGGATGTCGTGGTTGAGGCTCGGGTCTTCCTTGATCTTGGCCGCCAGTTGCATGCCGGTCATGCCGGGCATGTTCTGGTCGAGCAGTACCACGTCGAAATAATCGCGCAAGTGGGCCTTGGTGCGCAGCAGCGCGAGGGCCTCCTTGCCCGAAGCTACGGCGCTGACGTTCAGGCCCCACGCGCTGCACTGCTGCACCAACACCTTGCGGCAGGTGTCGTTGTCGTCCACCACCAATACCCGTGCGCCCTGTAGCGGACCATCGAGGTCGGAGGTGGGGTGTTCGAGACGGTCAGGGTCCAGCGGCAAGGTCAGCCACAAGGTACTGCCCTGGGTGCTGCCGCTCTTGATGCCGAACTCCCCGTGCATCAAACGGATCAGCTGGCGGGCGATCACCAGGCCCAGATGGCCCCCCAGGCGGGAGGCCGAGAGAAAGTTTTTGCTGTGCAGTTCGGCGTGCATCAGCGCGTCGCGTTCTTCGGTGTCCATGGGCTCGCCGCTGTCCTGTACGGCAATGCGCAAGCGCGGTTTGGCGCTGCGCTCGTCGAGGGCGACGACGATCAGGATTTCACCTTCATCGGTTTTTTTCAGAGCGTTTTCCAGCAGGCTCAGCAGGGTCTGGCGCAGGCGCGTCGGGTCACCGCTGATCACCCGAGGTACTTGCGGCTGGATAAAGCTGATCAGCTCTACGTTCTGCTGCTCGGCCTTGGCGCGGAAGATGCTCAGGCAGTCTTCGATCAGCGCGTTGAGATCGAACTGGACGTCATCCAGCTCGATCTGCCCGGATTCGAGCTTGGAGATGTCGAGGATCTCGTTGATCAATGTCAGCAGTTCATTGCCGGCACTGTGGATGGTTTGCACGTAGTCGCGCTGCTTGACCGAGAGTGGCGTGCCCAGCAGCAGTTCGGTCATGCCCAGCACGCCATTCATCGGGGTGCGGATTTCGTGGCTGATCTTGGCCAGGAATTCGGCCTTGGCATTGATCTCGGCGTTGCTGGCGGCCAGATCGCGGCTGAGGCTGAAACGGTCTTCGGTGATACTGCGCTGGCGTTCGCTCAGGGCAATGCTCATCAGCAGGCCGCTGATGCAGATGAACACCAGCAGGGCGGTGATCAGGCCTTGCGGCTCGACCAGGGTCAGCCCCAGCAGGGCGGGCAGGATAATCAGCGTGCCGACGTTGAATACAACCATCGCCAACACGAAAAGGCGGGCGGGACGATAGCCTTTTTGCCAGTGGTGGACGCTGACGAACAACATGCTCAGGCCCGCCAGTGCGACCAGGGCGTAGGTGATGATGTTCAATGGCAGCGTGTTGACGAACAACAGCAGCAGGCCGCAGACGATGATGACCACGATGTCGCCTAGCAACAGTTTGTTCAGCGGGTGCGGGCCGAGCGGGGCGAAAAAGCGATAGGCGAACATCAGGCCGCACGGAGCGGTCAGCAGCAGGGCGAGATAAGCGCCAGGCGTCTGGACCGCTTGCCAGTCCGGCAACCATGGCCCCGCGAGGTTCAGCAGCAACACCAGGCTGAGCATCAACAAGGCTTCACAGCCAGACAGCCACAGGCAGCTGCGCGACCGGGTGTACGCGTAGCGGATCAGGTTGTGCAGGATCAGCATCCCGAGGCAGCCGAACAGCAGGCCGTAGATCAGGGTCTGGTTCTGATTGGCCGCGATCATGATTGCCGATTGCAGGGTGATGTAAGGTCGCATCTGGTGTTCGGAGACCAGGCGCAGGTAAACGTCGAGGGGTTTGTCGCTTTGGGGTAACGGCAACATGAAGTCGCTGTTGGGCAATGGCCGGTCAACCTGAGGCTGTTCCGCGCCGCTGTCCAGCTCCTCGATCAGGCTGTCGCCTTCCAGTACATAAAGATCGAGGTCGGAAAGGTCGGGAGCGAACACCCGCAGCAACTGTTCGTGTTTGCCGGGTGCGAGCCTGAAACGCAACCATAGCGCACCATCGGGCTCAGCGGCGGAAAGGTGTTCAAGCTCGATGGGGCTGAATTGATTGGAGTAGCGAGCGGAGCGGATGTCACTCAGCTGCAGGTCGCCCTGTTCGTCGAGCAATACCGCCCAGCCACTGCCTTGCGCGGCCAGGGCCGGTAGCATGCAGAGCAGTGTCAGCAGAGTGACAGTGAAACCTATGGCAATCCTGAGCCAGCGCACGGCGAAATCCCTTCGTAGGTTGATGCCAGAATATAACTATGCGCGGCCCCGGAATAGCCCGGCAAGGGCCTGAAGCCCTTGCCCTGCCGAATGGATGGCTTATTCCTGATTTTCGCCACGCTCGCGGGCAATGGCGCGGTAGCCAATGTCCTTGCGATAGAAACAGCCTTCCCAGTCGATCCTGCCCGCCAACGCGTAAGCCTGTTGCTGAGCAGCATCGACGCTGGCACCCATGGCAGTGGCACAGAGCACCCGACCACCGGCTGTCACCACTTGACCGTCCTTGAGTGCAGTGCCGGCGTGGAAGACTTTGCCTTCCAGTTCCGCGGCTGCATCCAGACCGTTGATGGCCGCGCCTTTGGCGTAGTCACCAGGATAGCCGCCAGCGGCCAGCACGATGCCGACGCTCGGACGTGGATCCCATTGTGCTTCGACCTTGTCCAGGGCTTGCGCCAGGGCAGCTTCGACCAGCAACACCAGGCTCGACTGCAGACGCAGCATGACCGGTTGGGTCTCGGGGTCACCGAAACGGCAGTTGAATTCGATGACTTTCGGGTTACCTGCCTTGTCAATCATCAGGCCGGCGTACAGGAAACCGGTGTAAACGTTGCCTTCCTCGGCCATGCCGCGCACGGTAGGCCAGATCACCAGGTCCATGACGCGCTTGTGCACTTCGCTGGTGACTACCGGAGCTGGGGAGTAAGCACCCATGCCACCGGTGTTCGGGCCGGTGTCGCCGTCGCCGACGCGTTTGTGGTCCTGGCTGGTGGCCATTGGCAATACGTTCTTGCCGTCGACCATGACGATGAAGCTGGCTTCTTCGCCGTCGAGGAACTCTTCGATCACCACGCGCGAACCGGCGTCACCGAAAGCATTGCCCGCGAGCATGTCGCGTACGGCGTCTTCGGCTTCTTCCAGGGTCATTGCAACGATCACGCCTTTGCCGGCGGCCAGGCCATCGGCCTTGATCACGATCGGTGCGCCTTTTTCACGCAGATAAGCCAGGGCCGGCTCGATCTCGGTGAAGTTCTGGTAGTCGGCGGTCGGGATCTTGTGGCGAGCCAGGAAATCCTTGGTGAAGGCTTTCGAACCTTCCAGTTGCGCAGCGCCAGCGGTCGGACCGAAGCAATCCAGGCCGCGGGAGCGGAACAGATCGACGACGCCGGCGACCAGTGGCACTTCCGGGCCGACGATGGTCAGGGAAACGTTCTTCTGCGCAAAATCTGCAAGCTGCTCAAGGGCGAGCACGTCGATGGCGACGTTCTCGCACTTGGCTTCGATGGCGGTGCCGGCGTTGCCCGGGGCAACGAAAACCTTCTGCACGCGCGGATCCTGAGCCACTTTCCAGGCCAGGGCGTGTTCACGGCCACCGCTGCCAATGATCAAAACATTCATTTCAAAAACCTCGGATGACGCTAATTCTGGAGGCAGCACTGAAGCTGCTTTTCTGTGGGAGCTGGCTTGCCTGCGATAGCATCTCCTCGGACTGCCTGACAGACCGAGGTGCCTGCATCGCGGGCAAGCCCGCTCCCACAGTGATCGTCGTACTTAGTGACGGAAGTGGCGCATGCCGGTGAATACCATCGCGATGCCAGCCTCGTCAGCTGCCGCAATCACTTCGTTGTCACGCATCGAGCCGCCTGGCTGGATCACCGCAGTGATGCCGACCTTGGCCGCATTGTCCAGGCCATCGCGGAACGGGAAGAAGGCGTCGGAGGCCATCACCGAGCCTGCTACCTGCAACCCAGCATGCTCAGCCTTGATCGCAGCAATGCGCGCGGAGTTCACGCGGCTCATCTGGCCAGCGCCGACGCCGATGGTCTGACGGTTCTTGGCGTAGACAATGGCGTTGGACTTGACGTACTTGGCAACTTTCCAGGCGAAGATCAGGTCGTGGATTTCCTGTTCGGTCGGAGCACGCTTGGTCACGACTTTCAGGTCATCGGCGCTGATCATGCCGATGTCACGGCTTTGTACCAGCAGGCCGCCGTTGACACGCTTGTAGTCCCAGGCAGCAGCGCGGTCAGCCGACCACTCGCCGCAGGCCAGCAGGCGCACGTTGGCTTTTGCGGCCACGATGGCGCGAGCTGCTTCGCTGACGGACGGGGCGATGATCACTTCGACGAACTGACGCTCGACGATAGCCTTGGCGGTTTCAGCATCCAGTTCGCGGTTGAAGGCGATGATGCCGCCGAACGCGGATTCGGTGTCGGTGGCGTAGGCCAGCTCGTAGGCCTGACGAATGCCGCCTTCGGCGTCCGGGCTCACGGCCACGCCGCATGGGTTGGCGTGCTTGACGATGACGCAGGCCGGCTTGACGAAGCTCTTCACGCATTCCAGCGCGGCGTCGGTGTCGGCCACGTTGTTGTACGACAGTTCCTTGCCTTGCAGTTGGGTCGCGGTAGCGATGCCGACTTCGGCAGGCTTGGTTTCCACGTAGAACGCCGCGCTCTGGTGCGGGTTCTCGCCATAGCGCATTTCCTGGGCTTTGACGAACTGGCTGTTGAAGGTGCGCGGGAATTCGCTACGACCTTCGGTGCTGAGTGTTTCAGCGGCCTGGTTCACGGTGCCCATGTAGTTGGCGATCATGCCGTCGTAGGCGGCGGTGTGCTCGAAGGCCTTGAGCATCAGGTCGAAGCGCTGAGCGTAGGTCAGGCCACCGGCCTTGAGGCTTTCCAGGACGTTGGCGTAGTCGCTGGCATTCACCACGATGGCCACGTCCTTGTGGTTCTTGGCGGCCGAACGGACCATGGTCGGGCCGCCGATGTCGATGTTCTCGATGGCGGTCGGCAGGTCGCAGCCTGGCTTGTTGATGGTCGCTTCGAACGGGTACAGGTTGACCGCTACCAGGTCGATCGGCTTGATACCGTGCTCGTTCATGATGGCGTCGTCGATACCGCGACGACCGAGGATCCCGCCGTGGATTTTCGGGTGCAGGGTTTTCACCCGCCCGTCCATCATTTCTGCGAAACCGGTGTAATCCGCGACTTCCACTGCGGCAACGCCATTGTCACGCAGCAGCTTGAACGTCCCGCCAGTGGAGAGGATCTCGACGCCCAAGGCTTCAAGCTCCTTGGCGAATTCGAGGATCCCGGTCTTGTCGGAAACGCTGATCAAAGCGCGGCGGATCGGCAGGCGGGTAGTCTGGTCGGTCATTTCAATTTCCATCAAAAGCAAAGGAGTCAGCAAAAAAGGCGACCGTTTTTACGCGGGCGCCTTTCTGGTTTGATTGAATGCTTACAGCAAATCGTACTGCTTGAGTTTCTTGCGCAGGGTGCCTCGGTTCAGTCCGAGCAGCTCGCTGGCCTTGGTCTGGTTGCCCTTGACGTAGTTCATCACGCACTCGAGCAGGGGCGCCTCGACTTCGGACAGCACGAGGTTGTACACATCCGTGACGGCAGCGCCCTCAAGGTGGGCGAAATAATTGTGCAGCGCCTTCTCGACACTCCCGCGAAGGGTCTGGCCTTCTTCGCTCGGCGTATTGAGGTGCTGTTTCAAATTCACGTTGTCGCTCACGGGTGTTGTTCCACTCACTAAAGTCTCGGTCATCATCGTCATGCGGCCACCTCGTCTCCGTCCCCTGTCAGGCTCTTGTAACGTTCGGCGAAGAAGCCCTGAACGTTGGCGCATTGTGCTTCCGTATCTTCCAAACGATTGAAGCGGGCGCGAAATTCCCTGGCGCCCGGCAAGGTTGCGAGATACCAGCCCACATGCTTTCGAGCGATGCGTACGCCCATGACGTCTCCGTAGAAAACGTGCAGCGCAGCCAGATGCTCAAGCAGAATGCGTTCCACCTCGATCAGGTCCAGTGCCGGGAGTTTCTCGCCGGTGCGCAGGAAATGATCGATCTCACGAAAAATCCATGGCCGCCCCTGGGCAGCCCGGCCTACCAGCAGGCCATCGGCACCGGTCGCGTCGAGCACGTACCGGGCCTTCTCGGGTGAATCGATATCGCCGTTGGCGAAGACCGGAATCGACACCGCCTGCTTGATCGCGGCAATGGTGTCGTACTCGGCTTCGCCGGTATACAAATCGGCACGGGTGCGGCCATGAACCGCCAGCGCCGTGATGCCTGCCTGCTCGGCGATCTTCGCCACGGTCAGGCCGTTCTTGTTGTCCCGGTCCCAGCCGGTGCGGATCTTCAGGGTGACCGGCACATCAACCGCAGCCACCACGGCCTGCAGGATCTCGGTCACCAGTGCTTCATCTTTCAACAGGGCGGAACCGGCGGCCTTGTTGCAGACCTTCTTCGCCGGACAGCCCATGTTGATGTCAATAATCTGCGCGCCCAGTTCGACGTTGGCCCGGGCCGCATTCGCCAGCATCTGTGCATCACCACCGGCGATCTGTACCGAGCGTGGCTCGGGATCGCCTTCGTGGATCATGCGCATGCGCGATTTGCGGGTGTTCCACAAACTCATGTCGCTGGTGACCATTTCCGAGACTACTAGCCCCGCGCCCAGCCGCTTGCACAGCTGACGAAAGGGCTGGTCCGTGACACCCGCCATCGGGGCGAGAATCAAGCCGTTGTGTAATGTGTATGGACCGATGCGTACCGCCGACATAGGGCTTCCCTGTTGTGGGGCCGGATCATGAGACTTCGAAAAAGGGTTGGCATGATACCCGCTCTCGATGACTGGATAAAGGCTGAATTGAACAAAATCTGAACAGTGATTCTGTTATTGCCAGCGGTTTGGTACGAGCGGTCAAAGTCAGAAATATGCCGTCAAAGCCGTAACACTGAACCGTTTCACTCGGGTGAATGGAAGCTCAGGCTGTAATTCACCGCTTTGGAGCCTGGATCGAGAATATCCAGCGCGATGTGGATCGGCGTTTGCGGAGGCATCTCCGCCATCCCTTCAAGATCACCATTGAGGTACTCGCCAGGCTTGAAGCGACGGCTGGCGATCAGGTGGCCGTTGAGGTCGGCAAAACGCAACTCCAGCAGCGGGAAAGGCTGGGAGAAGGTGGCGCGGTTGTAGATGATCGCATCGACCACCAGTGCACCGCTGAAGTCCGGGTGGCTGCGCACCACCAGGTTGCTGCTCTTGATTTTCGCGATGTCGACTTTGGACGGCACGGTGCAGCCGATTTGCGGGCACGCCTGCTGGAACCACGGTCGGTACTGGTCCTGGCGCGCCAGTTCATCGAAGTGGTAGGCAATGTACTGGCCGGCGAGGGCGGCGGCGCCGAGCAGGATCAACAGTAGCCAGAAAAGCCGGCGGCCCCAGGGCGATCGGCGTTTTTGCCAGTCGAGTTGCAGCGGATCGACAGTCAGGTCCTGCAGGACTTCGGCGCGTACCGCCGGGTCGCTGCGTTCGCGCCGCTTGCGCAGGGGCTCGATCGAGGGCAGGTTGTCGTCGATCTCCTCGGTGGCCGACAGGCGTTCGTGATGGATCGGAGCATCGAGTGGATCGTGCAGGCGCAGCTTCGGCGGCTCGTCGTCGAAGTCGACGGGTTCCAGGGACAGCGAAGGTTCGGTGCGCGAGAGTATGCCCGTCTCGATCAGCGGTTCTGGCGGGACGGTGGTTTCGGTCGCCTGCGCGCGATCGGCGGCCGATTCGCTGAACAGGCTGTCGGACCATGGATCTTCGACGTGCTCGGCGGTATCCCGGCGAGCGCTCAGGCTGTCTGCGCGATGGCGAACAAATTCCGTTGTCGGCTGAATTTCCCGCTGTTCGAGGCGGGCGAGTTCTTCATCCAGGTCGAGGCTGTCCAGGTCGAGCTCGGCGGCGCTCCATTGCTTCTGGCTGATGGCTCGCGGCTGCGGTGTCTTGACGATGGCCGGGGCAACCGGCGTGACTGCTTCTTTGCCAGCCCGTTGCTCAAGTAGCTGCTTGGCGGCGTTGAACACCTGCAAACACGAACCGCAACGAACGACTCCGCGGGCCACGCTCAATTGAGAGTGGCTGACACGGAAGCTGGTTTGGCAATGCGGGCATTGAGTGACGAAGCTGTCGGTCATGCGGCAATCCGGTTTATGCAGAGGCTCATTCTAGCGCCGACGGCCGGTAATACGCACCCAGCCATCGCGATTGGCGATCGGGTCCAGGTCGAAGTCCCGGGCGTAGGCGTTGGCAACGTCTTCACCTTGTTCGGCGAGGATGCCCGACAGCGCCAGGCGACCGCCCGGCTTGACCAGGCTGGACAATTGCGGCGCCAGGGAAACCAGCGGCCCGGCGAGGATGTTGGCCACCAGCACATCGGCCTGAACCTGGGGCAGATCTTCCGGCAGATACAGCGGGAACAGCTCTTCGGCAATGTTGTTGCGCCCGGCGTTATCGCGGGAGGCTTCCAGCGCTTGCACGTCGATGTCGGTGCCGACGGCTTCCCTGGCACCCAGCAGCAGGGCGGCAATGGCGAGAATCCCCGAGCCGCAACCGAAGTCCAGCACGTTGCAATCCTTGAGGTCCTGACCGTCAAGCCATTCCAGGCACAGCGCGGTGGTCGGGTGCGTGCCGGTGCCGAACGCCAGGCCCGGGTCCAGCAGCAGATTGACGGCGTCGGGTTCCGGCGCGGCGTGCCAGCTCGGGACGATCCACAGGCGCTGACCGAAACGCATTGGCTGGAAACCATCCATCCAGCTGCGCTCCCAGTCCTGGTCCTCAATGACTTCGCTGTGATGCTCGGGCAGCGGGCTGCCGGTCAGCAATTCAAGATGAGCGAGCACGGTGGCGGCTTCGGTGCCGCCTTCGAACAGGGCCAGCAGGTGCGTGTGCGACCACAATGGCGTGGTGTTGAGTTCCGGTTCGAAGATCGGCTGATCTTCGGCGTCCATGAAGGTCACCGACACGGCGCCCACTTCGAGGAAAGCGTCTTCGTAGGTTTCGGCTTGTTCTGGGCTGATGGCGAGACGGACTTGCAGCCAAGGCATGGCGGGCACCTTTGAAAAATATTGATTGCAGCCTAGCGGGCTGCGAGAAGCGCGCAAGTTTACGCGAGCGCGCGGCGTTTGTGGGAGCCGCTTGAACTGCATTCACCGCGCAGTTCCTGAATGATCCAGGACCCCTGTGGGAGCGAGCTTGCTCCGGGCGGCGTTCCGACGATGACGGCATGCCAGGCAACATTAATTGCGAATGTGATGGCCTCATCGTCGGAACGCCGCCCGGAGCAAGCTCGCTCCCACAGGGGATGTGTGTTGCTCGATGACACATGCAGAAACAACAAAGCCGCCCGAAGGCGGCTTTGTTGATCGGGCTAAAGCTTAGTGCTTGTCGCCTGCCAGCTTGTGTTCCAGGTAGTGGATGTTGATTCCACCTTTGCAGAAGCCTTCATCGCGAACCAGGTCGCGGTGCAGCGGGATGTTGGTCTTGATCCCGTCGACAACGATTTCGTCCAGTGCATTGCGCATGCGCGCCAACGCTTCGTCACGGGTTGCGCCGTAGGTGATCAGCTTGCCGATCAACGAATCGTAGTTCGGCGGAACGGCATAGCCACTGTACAGGTGCGAATCGACGCGAACGCCGTTGCCGCCTGGTGCGTGGAAATGCTTGACCGTGCCTGGGCTCGGCATAAAGGTTTTCGGGTCTTCGGCGTTGATCCGGCATTCCAGCGCGTGACCGCGGATGACCACGTCATCCTGGGTGTACGACAGCTTGTTGCCAGCGGCGATGCTGAGCATCTCCTTGACGATGTCGATGCCGGTGACCATTTCCGAAACCGGGTGCTCAACCTGAACGCGGGTGTTCATTTCGATGAAATAGAACGCGCCGTTCTCATACAGGAACTCGAAGGTACCGGCGCCACGGTAGTTGATGTCAATGCAAGCCTTGACGCAGCGAGCGAGGACTTCAGCGCGTGCTTTCTCGTCGATGCCCGGTGCCGGTGCCTCTTCCAGAACCTTCTGGTGACGACGTTGCAGCGAGCAATCGCGGTCGCCCAGATGGATGGCGTGGCCCTGGCCGTCGGATAGGACCTGGACTTCCACGTGACGTGGGTTGGTCAGGAACTTTTCCAGATAGACCATCGGGTTGCCGAACGCCGCGCCCGCTTCGGAGCGGGTCAGTTTCGCCGAGGAGATCAGGTCTTCTTCTTTATGCACGACGCGCATGCCGCGACCACCGCCGCCGCCAGCGGCTTTGATGATCACCGGGTAACCGACTTCGCGACCGATGCGCAGCGCGGTTTCTTCGTCTTCAGGCAGCGGGCCATCGGAACCCGGAACAGTTGGAACGCCGGCAGCGATCATGGCGTGCTTGGCCGATACCTTGTCGCCCATCAGGCGAATGGTGTCGGCTTTCGGGCCGATGAAGGCGAAGCCGGAGTTCTCCACCTGTTCGGCGAAGTCGGCGTTTTCCGCAAGGAAACCGTAGCCTGGGTGAATGGCGGTAGCGCCAGTCACTTCAGCCGCGGCGATGATGGCCGGAATGTGCAGGTAAGAGTGGGCGGCCGATGCCGGACCGATGCAGACGGATTCGTCTGCCAGGCCCAGGTGCATCAGTTCCTTGTCGGCCTTGGAGTAAACGGCGACAGTCTTGATGCCCATTTCTTTGCAGGCGCGCAGGATCCGCAGGGCGATCTCACCGCGGTTGGCGATCAGAACTTTTTCCAACTTCGCAGTCATCAAAGGCTCTCCGCGGTTCAAACGATGGTGAACAGCGGTTGGTCGTACTCAACCGGCTGGCCGTCTTCGACGAGGATGGATTCGATCACACCGCTGGTTTCAGCTTCGATGTGGTTCATCATCTTCATGGCTTCTACGATGCACAGGGTGTCGCCTTTCTTCACGGTCTGGCCGACTTCAACGAAGGACGGCGAGGACGGCGAAGATTTGCGATAGAACGTGCCGACCATAGGCGAACGGGCAACGGTGCCGTTCAGCACGGGTGCGGCCGGAGCAGCAGGAGCGGCAGCAGCAACCGGGGCAGCAGCAACAGGCGCTGGTGCAGGAGCATGCATTGGAGCGGGTGCGTAGTATTGCTGGGCCGGAGTCTTGCTGTGGCGGCTGATGCGTACGGACTCTTCGCCTTCCTTGATCTCGAGCTCATCGATGCCGGACTCTTCCAGCAATTCGATTAGTTTCTTAACTTTACGGATATCCATGAATCATCAACTCCCAAGGGTCGGTCAGGGGCGTTTAACGCTTGTTGTTCAAGCCGTTGCCTGTCTTTCAAGCTGCTCTAGTGCGGCCTCCAGGGCCAGTCGATAACCGCTGGCGCCAAGGCCGCAGATCACTCCCACCGCTACATCGGAGAAGTAAGAGTGATGGCGGAAAGGTTCGCGTTTGTGCACGTTAGACAAATGCACTTCGATGAATGGGATGCTCACCGCCAGCAGCGCGTCACGTAATGCGACGCTGGTGTGCGTAAAAGCGGCCGGGTTGATCAGAATGAAGTCCACACCTTCGCTGCGGGCAGCGTGGATGCGGTCGATCAATTCGTACTCGGCGTTGCTTTGCAGGTGTAGCAAATGGTGGCCGGCTTCACGGGCACGGCGTTCCAGGTCCTGGTTGATCTGCGCCAGTGTCGTAGCGCCGTAGGTGCCCGGTTCACGGGTGCCGAGCATGTTCAGGTTGGGTCCGTGCAGAACCAATAGCGTCGCCATCTGCTGTTCCTTGTGATCTGTGTGCAATTGTCAGAACCCGGCGACTATGCCGCAAAGCCTTTGTGACTGTCCAGTTCTATGCAATAGCCCGCACGATGGCCGATGTTTGCGCGAAATATATGACCGGGGTATTAAATCCGGTCATTTGCTTTTGCCGCGCGCTTGCGCAACACGTTCGGCGAAGTCCGCTGCGTTGATCTCGCCGATCACCCGCGCATCGACCTGTTCGGTGCCGTCTTTGCCGAAAAACATCAGCGCTGGCGGGCCGAACAGTTTGTAGCGGTCGAGAAGGGCACGTTGCTCGGCATTGCTTTCGGTGATGTCGAAGCGAATCAATCGATAGCCCTTGAGCCGTTCCATGACCGTGGCATCGTTGAGCACCTGGTGTTCGATGACTTTGCAACTGATGCACCAGTCGGCGTACCAGTCCAGCAGCAACGGGATACCGGAGGACTTGGCTTCGGCGAGTACGCGATCGAGCTCTGCCGGGGTGCTGATGGTTTGCCAGGCGCTGCTGCCCTGCGCTTGCTCACTGTTGGTGACAATGCGCGGCTGGCCGATCGGATTGAGCGGATCGGTCTGGCCACTGAATGCGCCATACCAGCAGGCCAGCGCGTAAAACAGCAGGAACATCCCGAGTAATTGCCCCAGGCGTTTTCGAGGAGGTTTGTAGACGAACTCCAGCGCGCCCATGAACAAACCGACACCGCCGGCGAGCAAACCGATCAGCAGCAGAGTGATCTGGCCCGGCAACACCCGACTGAGAAGACCGATCGCTAACCCCAGCAACAATACCCCGATCGCGTTTTTCACATAGATCAGCCATGGCCCGCTTTTCGGCAGCCAGGCAGCGCCTCCGGTAGCCACCAGCACTAACGGTGCGCCCATGCCGAGGCCAAGCATGAACAGTTTCAAGCCGCCGCCGAGTGCATCGCCGCTTGCACTGATGTACAGCAGCGCACCAGCCAGTGGCGCCGATACGCAAGGCGAGACCAGCAGGCTGGAGACTACGCCAAGTACCGCCGCACCCCACAACGAGCCGCCTTCGGTGCGGCCGGCGATTCGGTCGAGTCGACTGCTGATGGCGTGCGGCAGCTTGAGTTCGAATGCCCCGAACATTGCCAGGGCAAACAGCGCAAAGAACGTCGCGAACGGCACCAGCACCCAGGCCGATTGCAGGCGCGCCTGGAGATTGAGCTGCGCACCAAACATGCCCATCAACGCACCGAGCAGGGCGAAACAGATGGCCATTGGCAACACGTAGGCCAGGGACAGATTGAAGCCGCGTAAACCGCCGACCTGGCCGCGCAACACCACGCCGGAAAGGATCGGCAGCATGGGCAGTACGCAGGGCGTGAACGTCAGACCCACACCGGCGAGGAAGAACAGGGCGAGTTCCCGCCAGCCCCAGCTCGTGGCGCCAGCGGCGCCCTCTATGTCCAGGCGCTCGGTCTCGGGCGGATAGCACAGGCCTTTATCGGCGCAGCCCTGATAGGTAACAGCCAGCGTGAAGGCGCGTTGATCGATGCGCGGCACCTCTACCTCGAGAATGCCGTGGTAGACCTCGACATCGCCAAAATACTCATCGTGCTTCTGTTCGCCCTTGGGCAGTTGCGGGGCGCGGAGGCCGACATCGGCAGGTTCGGCGCGAAACTGGAAGCGGTGGCGGTAGAGGTAGTAACCCTCGGTGGCGACGAAACGCAGTTTGATCGATTGCGGCGTGGTTTCTACCAGGCTCAGTTGAAAGGCTTCGCGTACCGGCAGGAAGTCGGCGCTGTTGTTGATCGCGCCCAGGGTGGAACTGGGCCGACTCTCCAGCAAACCGGCGGCGGAGGCCGGCAGGGCGAGCACAAAAAGCAGCAGGCAAAGCAAACGGCGCATGACAGTCTCGCGTGTCGAAAGTGAGGGCATGATAGCGGACGTCGGGCGGGTGTGCAGAACGGGAAATGTGTGGTGAACGGGCTGACGTCATCGCGGGCAAGCCCGCTCCCACAGGGTCATGCGCGGTCCATGTGGGAGCGAGCCTGCTCGCGAAAGCGGTCTATCTGACGCGGAAGGCTTGGACGGCGGTATGCAGCCGTCCGCCTAGCACCAAAAGATTCTCCCCTTGCTCGCGCCCTTGGCCAATGCGCAGCAAGTTATCCCCACCCAACTGGTGAATCCGCTCACTGTGATCGCGGATTTCACTGACAGCGCCGCTCTGCTGGGCGGTCACATCGGCGATGCGCACGGCGGTTTCGGAAATGGTCTGGATCGCCCCGACGATTTTATCCAGCGCGCCGTCAGCCGCTTGCGCCTGATTGGCGGTGGCTTCGGCGTGGTCGACCTGGGCGCGCATGCCTTCCACCGATTGCCGCGCGGCGGTTTGCAGGCCGGCGATCAAGGTTTGAATCTCTGCGGTCGCCCGGGCAGTGCGTTGCGCGAGCGAGCGAACCTCTTCGGCCACCACCGCAAACCCACGACCCATTTCTCCGGCACGGGCCGCTTCGATGGCGGCGTTAAGGGCCAGCAGGTTGGTCTGGTCGGCAATTGAACGGATCACCGTCAGCACGCCACCGATGGTTGCCGATTCCTCGGCCAAGTGTTCGATCATCTGCGCGTTGCCCTGCACTTCACCCACCAACGCATGCAGCCCGGTGAGGCTCAGGCCGATGACTTTCTGCCCGTGCTCCACCGCCAGTCCGGCATGTCGACTGGCGTCGGCGGCCCGGCTGGCATCGCCGGCGACTTGTTGAATGGTCGCCTCCAGTTCGCCGAGGGAATCGCGGATCAGTGCCGTGTCGCCGGCCTGATGCTCGGCGCCGCTGTGCAGGTCGTTGCTCAACTCCGCCAGGGTGCGGCTACTGCCGGCGACCTGCTCGGCGTTGAGGCGAATGGTGCCCACCAGATCCACCAGATAAGCCCGCAGACGATTGAGCGAGGCTTGAATGTCATGCAGTTCGCGGTTGGTCTTGCCCAATTCAATGTCCTGGCTGAAATCGCCCTCGGCCCAGGTCGACAGGGCCGGTGCCAGATTGGTCAGGGTCCGGGCCAGGCGTCGTTGCAGGGTATCGATCAGCAGCGCGATCAGCAGAATCAGGCCGATCATTACCCCCTGCATCAGTCGCACTTCGCTCTGGATTTGCCCGTGCTGGGCACGGACCACCGGTTCCAGCCCTGCGATGGCCTGCTGCACGGCGGCGATTTTCAGGTGAGTGGCGACGCTGAGGTCGGCGCGTTGGCGAATCTGTTCGCGGGTGCGGGCAAGTTCCGAAGGATAGCGGGTCAACAGGTTATTGAGTTCACGCTTGAGGCCGACGCCAGCCTCTTCGGCGACCGCTTTTTCGGAGTTCTCCAGGCCCATCATGGCGGCGAAATCATCCGTGTTCGATTGACTGCTGGTGGTGATGCCCAGCAGTGGCAAGGCGTCCAATTGTTCGGCTTGAGTGCGCAGGTTGCTGACTTCGCGCTCGACATCGGCGGCCAGTTCGCTGCGACCGCTGCTGACCAGCTTCTCCCGGGCCAGCGACAGTTTGCCCAAGTGCTGGGACGCGGCGAGCAATGGTGTCAGGTAAGCCGCATTAACGCTGGCGTACTGGCTCAGCTGATCAAGGCTGGCCCCCAATTCGCGTTCGGCCTGCAGCAGCAGAGCCTGTGGATCGCCCGCGAGCTTACCGGCAGCCAACAGGTCGGTTTTGCTGAATTCATCCAGATTCGACAGGCTCGGGCGCAAGGTATCGGCCAATGCCGGCGGCAACTCACCCAGTTCCTTTTGCAGGCGGTCGATGGCTTGGCCGCCGCTGCTCAGGCGCAGGGCATCACCGCTGGCAAGGTAATCTTCGATGTTGCGCGCGACGTCATCCTGAAATTGCCGGGACAGGCCCAGGTAGCGCTCCATCAATAGATAGGGACGTTCCAGGGCCTTTTGCGACCACCACAGAGTGGCGCCAAGGGCCACGCACACGGCGACTAACAGGAGGGTATTGAGATTGGTCAGCAACTTCAGGCGCATCGCGGGACTACCAACGGCAGACTGGTAAGTGCCTGAAGTTATTGCGTTTGTGTTACAGGGTTATGACCGATTCGGTCGATTCCGCTGAAAAGGTGGCACTTTGCTTTGATGTTCGCACTGCCTGTACGCGGTTGCGTCCGGCATGTTTGGCGCGGTACAGCGCCTCGTCCGCCTGGCTGGCCATCATCAGGCCGTCGCAGTTTTCGCACAGCTCGACTACCCCGGCACTGAAGGTGCACCAGAGGTCCTGCGGCTGGGCCGGGTAATGAATTTCGGCGAAACGCTGACGGATTTCTTCGAGCACTTTGTAAGCCGATTCGAGGTCGGTGTCCGGCATGACGATGGCAAACTCTTCACCCCCATAGCGGCCGATGAAGTCGGTCTTGCGCAAGCGTTGCTTGAGGAACAGTGCCAGGCTTTTGATCACACGGTCGCCCATGGGGTGACCGTGGCTGTCGTTGACCCGTTTGAAGTGGTCGATGTCGAGCATTGCAAAGCTCAGGGGCTTGCTTTCACGATGGGCGCGGAAGCTGCAATCTTCGAGCAGTTGCAGGATGTGGGTGTGGTTGTAGAGGCCGGTGAGGCTGTCGCGAACCATCCGCGCCTTGAGGTTGCGCGCCCGCGCCGCGCGATTACGCACGGTGGTGATCAAATGTCGGGGCTTGATCGGTTTGGTCAGAAAATCGTCACCGCCCTCGCTCATGGCGTCGAGTTGCTTGTCCAGATCGTCTTCGGCGGACAGGTAGATGATCGGCACGCTGACGTAACGATCATTGTGGCGGATCACCTTGGCCAATTCAGTCCCGGTGCAGGCCGGCATATACATGTCGAGGATGATCAGGTCCGGCTGGAAGTCTGCCAGCTCGGCCATTGCCTGAATCGGCTCGAGCAGCGTCCGTGTGACGATCCCGGCGCTGTTGAGCAAGCGTTCGGTGTGCAACGCCTGGGCGCGGGAGTCATCGATGATCAGCACTTTATAAGGTTCGTACTGGGCGACGCAGGTCAGGACTTCGATTTTCTCCAGCAGACTCGACGCCTCGAGGGTGCCGGTCAGGAACTCCTGGCCACCGGCGCGCACCGCGGCGAGGCGTGTCGGCGTGTCGGTTTCCTGCTGGCTGAAAAACAGCAGCGGTAATGGTTCATCCAGGCCGATCTGGGCTTCGGCAGCCAGTTTCAGGCCGATGCCGGCGCCACTGAAGTCCACGTCCATGACGATCGCCGCGGGCAAGCGCTCGACCATCGATGAGCGAAATGCCGCCACGCTGTCCAGGGATTGGGCGCTGAGCCCGAAAAACTCCAGCTGTCTGGCCAGACGCTCGGCGCGGTCGTGATCCTGCAACATCACATAGATTGGCTTGCGCAACGGTGGCAGGAAGGTGTGTTCGAGCTGATCGCCATGGCGCAGGCCGGTGCGCGACAAGCGCTGCATCAAGTGATTGAGGTCATTGATCAGACCGCTGCTCAGGCGTCCGCGATTGGCGTAGACCGCCTGCAGCGACTGGCCGATGTGGCGCGCCAGCCGGGTATGTTCCGGTTGTTCGAAGCGCTCGGCGAAACGTAGCAGGCGCAGATTGGCCTCGCTCAGCTCCGATAAGTCAGTGTTGGACCACTCATTGCGTTGCAGGCGCTGCCATATTTCGAGAATTTGACGTGCCTGATGAATCACCCGCTGGGCAAAGTGGTGCTTGAGGCGCTCACGGCTGGGGTCTTCTGGCTCGGTCATATCCTGACTACTGGGTAGGGTGCATGCTGAGATCGACTGGTGGCTCTATGCTAGCATCTCTTTTCAATGGCATCAGTGTCGTCCATCAATAATCTGTAAAGCGACCTCATTCAGTTTCTGGCCGACTGGTCGGATAGGCTGGCGGCTGTGCTTCATTTATAGTGGCCGCTCGATCGCGCTCGTTGTATGGCTCGTCGCACGCGCCGGATTTAATGCGCGGCAAACGAGGCACGATGGCGTAGGGTTGTGGTCGAACCGATGAACTCAAGTGATTGAAAGGATATCGCCATGCTGGACTGGAAGAACCGCGCGGGCAGCGCGCCTGAACGTGCCGCTGAACCGAAATCGGCCACCCGCAGTTATTTTGGCGGCCTGTTGTTCAGCCGGGCGTTGGCCACGCTGATCGGCCTTTACCTGCTGGTTGCGATTGCGCTGGGTTGGTACTGGAGCCAGGAACCTGCGCTGTTCCCGGTTCAACAGAATGCCCAGGTGGCTGCCGAGAAAGAAGGCAAGCAGATGGTCATCGGCTATACCACGGTGGAAACGCTCAAGACCGTCGCCGATACCTTGCTGACCAAACCAGGCGGTTATATTTCCAATGACCGTTTCCCGCCGGGCCTGTGGATGGATAACACGCCGAGCTGGGAATATGGCGTGCTGGTCCAGGTCCGTGACCTGAGCCGTGCGCTGCGAAAGGACTTCGCCCGCTCCCAGTCGCAGTCCACCGAAGACGCCGACCTGGCCAAGGCCGAGCCGCGTTTCAACTTCGACAATAGAAGCTGGGTGCTGCCCTCCAGTGAGTCTGAATATCAGGAAGGGATCAAGTCCCTGAGCCGTTATCAGGCACGCTTGTCCGATCCGAGTCAGAAAAGCGCATTGTTTTACGCCCGCGCCGACAACCTGAACAACTGGCTGGGCGATGTCGGCACCCGCCTGGGTTCGTTGTCGCAAAGGCTGTCGGCCAGCGTTGGCCGGGTCAAGCTCAATACCGCGTTGAAAACCGAAGTCGTCGCGCCCGGTCAGGTACCGCAGGTCGACGAAGAAATCGTCGAAACCCCGTGGATGCAGATCGACAACGTGTTCTACGAGGCCCGTGGCCAGGCTTGGGCGCTGTCCCATCTGCTGCGCGCCATCGAAGTAGACTTCGCCGATGTACTGGCCAAGAAAAACGCCACGGTCAGCGTGCGCCAGATCATTCGTGAACTGGAAGCCTCGCAGGAACCGGTCTGGAGCCCGATGATACTCAACGGCAGCGGCTTCGGTGTGCTGGCCAATCACTCGCTGGTCATGGCCAATTACATCTCCCGGGCTAACGCCGCAGTCATCGATTTGCGTCAGTTGCTCAATCAGGGCTGAGTCATGGTTGATAGCTCCATCGATAGCTCCATCGATAGCCTGCGCGAGGCCGCCCATCGCGCGGCCTCGGATGCCGAACAGATCGCCTGGGTCGACGAGCAGGACAACCTGCTCGGTGCCCTGGTCCGTTCCGAGCTGCGCGAGCGCGGGCTGATCGGTCGTGGCACCTACATCATGCTGTTCAATTCCGTCGGTGAACTCTGCGTGCATCGGCGCACCCTGAGCAAAGCGATTTATCCCGGCTTTTGGGACGTGGCGGCGGGGGGCATGGTGCTCGCCAGCGAAACCTACGCCGAATCGGCTGCCCGGGAGCTGGAAGAAGAGTTGGGTGTGAGTGGCGTGGAGCTGATCGCCCATGACCACTTTTACTTCGAGGACACTGGCAATCGGCTCTGGTGTTCAGCCTTTTCGGCGGTGTGGGATGGCCCCTTGATCCTGCAACCGGAAGAGGTGCTCGAAGCGCGCTTCATGCCCATCGATCAGGTCATGCTGGAAATCCAGCAGAAGCCTTATTGCCCGGACTCTCTGGCGGCCTTGCAGCGCTATCTTCGGGCTCGTGGGCCGGACGTCGCATAAGCGGCATAAATTGGCGCCGATTGGCTCTTAGCAAGTCGGCTTTTTGCCGTTACACTGCGCGACCTTTTCAAACTGAACCGGTATTGCTTGCCGGTTCAGTAGCGCTGCCCCTGCCTGAGTGGGGCTTCGCGGTCGATGGCACACCTGCCGCGACCAGTCTTTGTCCTCCCAAGAGGATTGCCGGTGGCCAAAAAAGCCGCATCCTTCGCCGCCCTTGGTGGCCTGGTATTTTCCACCGACGCAGGTCGTCATTGCCCGGATTGCAGTAAACCGGTGGATGCCTGCATCTGCAAACAGACCGTTATCCCGGCCGGCGACGGCATCGCTCGCGTGCGTCGCGAAAGCAAGGGGCGTGGCGGCAAGACGGTGACCACCATCACCGGCGTGCCGTTGAACGAAGACGCGCTCAAGGACCTGGCGACCACGTTGAAAAAACGTTGTGGTACCGGCGGGGCGTTGAAAGACGGAATCATTGAAATCCAGGGCGATCATGTCGAGCTACTTTTGGCCGAACTGATCAAACACGGTTTCAAGGCGAAGAAGTCCGGCGGCTAGCAGCTTCTGTGAAAACCACCCTCGGCTTGATCCGGTCCTGACAGCAGGCCTGGCGTCGTCCACATGGTTTTCACAGAGCCTGTTCTGACCGGTTTCTAAACTCACCGCGATCAGCGAGGTCTATCCCCTCGTTGACGAACCGTCATTTTCATTCTTTAGACTGCGCCGGCCTGAACCCAGGCGACGCTCTATGACTTCTTTATAGGGGACTTCAATGTCCGTACGACGCACACGCAAAGACGATGGCAGCCAATGGACAGTTGCGGACAGCCGCAGTGTTTACGGGATTCGCCATTGGGGGGCCGGGTATTTCGCGATCAATGACGCCGGTCGCGTCGAAGTTCGTCCGAACGGTCCGGCCAGTTCGCCTATCGACCTGTTCGAGCAAGTCGACCAGCTGCGCCAAAGCGGCCTGTCCTTGCCATTGCTGGTGCGTTTCCCTGACATTCTGCAAGACCGCGTGCGTCAGCTGACCGGCGCCTTCGACGCCAACATCGAACGCCTGGAATACCAGAGCAAATACACCGCGCTGTACCCGATCAAAGTGAACCAGCAGGAAGCGGTGATCGAGAACATCATCGCGACCCAAGACGTGTCCATCGGCCTGGAAGCCGGCTCCAAGCCGGAGCTGCTGGCCGTACTGGCCCTGGCGCCGAAGGGCGGCACCATCGTTTGCAACGGTTACAAGGATCGCGAGTTCATTCGGCTGGCGCTGATGGGCCAAAAGCTTGGCCACAACGTGTTCATCGTGATCGAGAAAGAATCCGAAGTCGCCCTGGTGATCGAGGAAGCTGCCTCGCTGAAGGTCAAGCCTCAGGTCGGTCTGCGCGTGCGCCTGTCATCCCTGGCGTCGAGCAAGTGGGCGGACACCGGCGGTGAGAAATCCAAATTCGGTCTGTCGGCGGCACAACTGCTGTCGGTGGTCGAGCGCTTCCGCGCGGCGGGCCTGGATCAGGGTATTCGCCTGCTGCACTTCCACATGGGTTCGCAGATCGCCAACCTGGCGGACTACCAGCACGGTTTCAAGGAAGCTATCCGTTACTACGGCGAGTTGCGCAACCTCGGCCTCCCGGTGGATCACATCGACGTCGGCGGTGGGCTGGGCGTGGATTACGACGGTACCCACTCGCGCAACGCCAGCTCGATCAACTACGACATGGACGATTACGCCGGTGTCGTGGTCGGGATGCTCAAGGAGTTCTGCGACGCGCAGAGCCTGCCGCACCCGAACATCTTCTCCGAGAGCGGCCGTTCCCTGACTGCGCACCACGCCATGCTGGTGGTGCAGGTGACCGACGTCGAAAAACACAACGACGACGTGCCGCAGATCGAGAACAAGGAAGCGCTGCCGGAAACCGTGCAGTGGCTGGTTGACCTGCTGGGTCCGACCGACATCGAGATGGTCACCGAAACCTACTGGCGCGCCACGCACTACATGAGCGACGTGGCCACCCAGTACGCCGACGGCAAGCTGACCCTGGCCGAGAAAGCCCTGGCCGAACAATGCTACTTCGCCGTGTGCCGTCGCCTGCACAACTCGCTGAAGGCCCGTCAGCGTTCGCACCGTCAGGTGCTCGACGAGCTCAATGACAAGCTGGCCGACAAGTACATCTGCAACTTCTCGGTCTTCCAGAGCCTGCCGGACACCTGGGCCATCGGTCAGGTGCTGCCGATCCTGCCGTTGCATCGTCTCGACGAAGAGCCTTTGCGTCGGGCGGTGCTGCAGGATCTGACCTGCGACTCCGACGGCAAGATCAAGCAATACGTCGACGAGCAGAGCATCGAAACCAGCCTGCCGGTGCACGGTTTGAACGAAGGCGAAGACTACCTGCTGGGTATCTTCCTGGTGGGCGCCTATCAGGAAATTCTCGGCGACATGCACAACCTGTTCGGTGACACCGACTCGGTGAACATCTACCAGAATGCCGACGGCAGCGTTTACCACGCGGGTATCGAAACCCACGACACCATCGAAGACATGCTGCGTTACGTGCACTTGTCGCCGGAAGAGTTGATGACCCACTACCGCGACAAGTGCGCCAGCGCCCGCATCACTGCCGCCGAGCGCACTCAGTTCCTCGACGCTCTGCGTCTGGGTCTGACCCGTTCGTCGTACCTGTCCTCTTGAGGTAAGTCGTCGTTCTCACCAGGTTGTCTGAAAATGTTCCGTTCACTGCGGAAGTTTCGGATGACCTGGTAGGACGGTTCTCTATTTTCAAGGGAAATTTCCCCACTTTTGGCTATTAAAGCCATTCGGTCTTCTTTTCGCGTAGGCCATTTCCTAAGTTGTATTTCGGCACTCTACTCGGCCATGGCTCTCGGCGAGAATCCCCGGCCGCCCCTCCTGTAGAGAATCGCCGATGTTCGATCCAGTCAACGAGCCTTCATTTCGTCTGGATGTAGCAGGTATGTCCGACGCCTTCGAAGTCTTGGCCTTTACCGGTAGAGAAGCCATCAGCGAGCCTTTTGTGTTCGATGTGGATCTGCTGATAGATGACCCGACGCTCGACCTTGCCAGCCTGCTCTACCAACCGGTCTCTCTGCACTTCGGGCCAGCGGGGCATGCGATCCACGGACAACTGCACGAACTCGTCCAGCGTGACCATGGTCCGGCTGTCCGGCTCTGCCGCGTGCGGCTGGGGCCGAAGCTGGCATGCCTTTCCCAGCGCTTCAGTCAGCGAATCTTCAGCGCCTGCTCGGTGCCGCAGATCCTCAGTCAAGTACTCAGGGGGCATGGCATTGCCGACAAGGATCGGCGTTTCGAGCTGAGTGGCGATTACCCGCCCCGTGATTTTTGTACGCAGTACCGGGAATCGGACCTGCAATTTCTCCAGCGACTGTGCGCTCAGGAGCGGCTTAACTACCATTTCGAGCACCATGCAGATGGGCATTGCGTGGTCTTCGGTGATGGTCAGGCGCATTTTCGCCTTGGCGAACTGGCGGATTTCCGGGTCGACTGCGAGCAACCGGCGGTGCGGCAGTTTCAGCTTCAGGGCCATCGAACCGCGCAGAGTGCCGAAGGCCGTACGGACCTGGCGACGCTGCGCAGTGGTCAACTGATGTCGCTGTCCGGCCATCCGATTGCCAACTGGAATCAACTGTGGCTGTTGACCCACATCGAACATCAGGGGAGCCAGGATCCACTGGCCCCCTACAGCAATCGGATCCGTGCGATTCACTGGGAAGCGCCCCTGGTGTCGCCCCATTGCGCAACGAAACCACGCATGCACAGCCTGCAACGGGCTTGGGTAGTCAATGTCGAAGAGTCTCGACCGGATCCCTCCAGGCCGGTTGCCGTGCAATTCGATTGGCTTTACCAGGGCGAGGGCGCGATCCCCACCCACTGTTGGCTGCCCTTGGCAACTGAGCTGGGCAGCGCAACGGATACGCCGCTGAGTGAGGGCGTCGAGGTGGTGGTGAGCTTTATCGAGGGCGATCCGGATCAGCCGCTGATTACCGGTTTTCTTCACCTGCCAAAGGCTGTCGAAGAGGCTGAGGAGCCCCGCGCGACAGACGACTGCCCGCCCGACGAAGGCTTGCTCCGAATGCTGCGCTCCGGCGAGCCCTTGATGCTGCTGTGCCTGCTGCCGGGTGGCGGCAGTTTCACTCATTGCGCTCAGGTTTTCTGCACCTGCCGGGCGGCGACGCGGTTTGGCCGGAGCGGTGCGGCATGATCGCCGCGAGCCCGCAATGGCTATTGCTGGATGTGCCGGGTGCGCCCCTGGCGGGGGCGACACTGCGGCAAACGTTTACCCATGCGCGGTGGTTCTGGTTGTTCGAAGGTACGGAACTGCATGCATCGCGCGAACAGGGTCCGGTTCTGGTCGACCTGGGCTCATGCCCGGCGCTGGCCGAGTTGTGCTACAGCGAAGCGCAACACTGGCGTGGACTGTTGGTCTTCAGTGGGGCGCCGCCGTCGCCGTTGCTGGCGCATTTGCGCCGTATGCTCACGGTCACGGTCGGCGTGCATCACCGCGCTTTGTTGAACTACTACAACCCCAACACTGCCAGTTACTTTTTCGATGCCTGCGATGCCCGGGAGCTGAGTCGCTGGCTGGGGCCGATCAGTCAATTGCACTGGTTCGGCGGGACCTGGGCGGATCGCGCGATCGGCTGTCAGAGTTGGCAACAGCTGCACAACCCGGGGCTCGCCGTCAGCCCGTTAGCCGTCGAAGAAAGCCTCAGCCCCGGTCAACAGGAAAAGCTGCAAACCTGCCTGCTGGAACAGCACGCGTGGCACTGGAGCCAATCCACCGGGGCCGATTATTACAGCCTGTGGTCGCATATGCAGGAAGGGCTGGCGCTGGGTTTCAACGAACGTTCGGTGCTCGATGACTGGTTATGGCTGCGCTTGCAATACCCCCGCGCCGCGCTGGTGCTGCCTTTGTCGGGAGTGACCCAGCAGGAGCGTCTCGACCGCCTGCGCGACCGATGGCAGACCGATCGACACTGACCCCGGCGTTCGTCACGGCCGCGCCGGATCAGTGAGTCCGGCCGGTAAACCAGCCGTCGTTCTTGCGCAGAAACCAGGCAAAAGCGCCAAGGGTCAAACTGCGCAGGGCCATGAACCACAGGAACGTTAGCCACAGGCCATGGTTGCCCAAGCCTTGCAGTGCCCAGGCGAACGGCAGTAACAAAATCATCGTCAACAGCATGCCGTTGCGCATTTCCCTGGCGCGCGTGGCGCCGATGAACAGACCGTCGAGCAGGTAACTCCAGACCGCAATCAGCGGCAGGGCGGCAAGGTAAGGCAGGTAGATGAATGCGGTGTCGCGCACGCTTTGAATGTCGGTCTGCATCTCGATGAACAGATGGCCGGCGAACAGAAACAGCGCGGCAAAGCCCAGGCTCGCCAGCAACGACCAACCACAGGCCACCACCAACGAGCGACGCAGGGCGTCCCGGTCGCGAGCGCCGATGGCGTGCCCGCAAAGGGCCTCCACGGCGTGGGCCAATCCATCGAGTGCATGGGCAGTCAGCAGCAGGCCGTTGAGCAATAACGCGTTGGCGGCGACTGTGGCATCGCCCAGTCGCGCGCCTTGCACGGTAATGAGAAAAAACACCGATTGCAGGACCAGGCTGCGGATGAAGATGTCGCGGTTGACCGCCAACAGCGGTCGCCAGCTCTGCCACAGCGCCAGCGCAGCCCAGGCGATATGGCCAGGGTAGGCGCGCAGGGCGTTTCGAGTCATCAGCAGACCGATCAGTGCACCGGTCCATTCGGCGATCACCGAGGCACGGGCAGCGCCGACCACGCCCCATTCCAGCCCGAGGACGAACCACAGGTTCAAGGCAATGTTGACCAGGTTGGTGCTCAGCAGAATCGCCAGTGGCGCCCGGGCATTCTGGGTGCCGAGGAACCAGCCGACCAGGGCATAACTGGCCAGTGCCGCCGGCAGGCCGAACAGCCGCGTGTGGAAAAATTCGCGGGTCAGTTGATCCAGTTCGGCCGAGGGTTGCATGAAGTGCAGCGCGACGCCGCTCAACGGTACGCCCAGCGCTCCCAAGACAATGGCCAATACCATGGCGAGCAGCAAGCCCTGCAACAAAATTTGCCGCAACGCCGCGCCATCCCCGCGTCCCGCAGCCTGGGCGGCGAAGCCGGTGGAGCCCATGCGCAGAAAGCCCATGGCCCAGGCGAGAAAGGTATACAGGCTGGCTCCGACCGCGACGGCGCCCAGCTGATGGGCGTGGGGCAGGTGACCGATGACCGTGCTGTCGACCAGCGCCACCAGCGGTACGGAAATGTTCGACAGAATCATGGGTGCGGCGAGCGCCCAGACCCGGCGGTGAGTAGGGCGGTCGCGCCAGTCGGCGATCAGGTTGGACATGCAGGCTCCTTGGGGAGCGGGCATTGTAGCGACACTATTCGGAATCTACTGCGATCCATTGTGGGAGCGAGCCTGCTCGCGAAGACGGAGTATCAGGCGAGATCATTAGTGACTGGACGGCCGCCTTCGCCGGCAAGCCGGTCTCGCTCCCACAGGGGAATGGTGGTGTTAGTGGATGATCCAGCTCAACAACCAAAGCCCCAGCAGCAACCAGATAATCCCCATGATGATCGACGCACTCATGAAGGCGCGAATCGCCGCCCACAACAGCATCAACCCCACGATCAACGCGATGATGCTGATGATCGAAGCGTCCATGCCCAGCGCCCGGGACAGGCCTTCGACAAAGTTGCTGCCGGCATGGCTCAACAGATTGAACAGCCCGCTGAGGGCATCGACGATGAACCGGATGATCGAACCGAGTACCTGGCCGAGCCATTCGAAAAAACTTTCTACCTGCATGTGGACGTCCTTGATGACAGTGGTGGCAGGGTTGCCGGACTTGAGGCTTGGGCATGGATCGCAGTGGCGAGTTCCCTGATACCTGGATCGTTTGAGTATGACGCAAAGATTCCTGATCTGTTGATGAACCCCTGTGGGAGCGAGCTTGCTCGCGATAGCGGTCAGTCAGCCAACATCTATGTTGAATTTCAATCCGCTATCGCGAGCAAGCTCGCTCCCACAAAAACCATTCCTGCCAGGCAATCTCTGCCCCTTGCCATCCCCGGCCATCCCCCCGAAGCTATACGCCTTCAGGAGAGCCCGATGAACCTTGTTGAACTGACCGAACGCCTGCACGCCATCCGTGACCGCAATGACTGGCGGCAATTTCACAGCCCGAAAAACCTGGCCATGGCCGCGAGCGTGGAGATGTCAGAGCTGGTAGAGATCTTCCAGTGGCTGACCGAAGACCAGTCGCGTCAGCTGCCAGCGGACAAACTGGCCCACGCCGGGCAGGAAGTCGGCGATATCGTGCTCTATCTATTGCTGCTGTGCAGCGAGTTGGGGCTGGACATGAATGAAGTGGTGAACAGCAAGCTTGCCGACAGTGAACGGAGGTTCAGCTGATGAGCGACCGTCATTTCGATCAACTGGCGACCCGCTTCGCCGAAAAAATCTATGGCGGTGCCAAAGGCGCGATCCGTCTGGCCGTGCTTCAGGCCGACCTGGCCGAAACCCTGCCGGACCGGCCATTACGGGTACTCGACATCGGTGCCGGCCTGGGTCACATGTCGTTGTGGCTGGCTCAGCGCGGCCATCAGGTCACGCTCGCCGAACCCGCCGGGCCGATGCTTGAAGGCGCCCGCCAGCGCTTCGCCGACGCCGGGCAGACCGCGACCTTCATTCAGGCACCCTGGCAGGCGCTGCTCGGACAACTCACCGAGCCCTACGACCTGGTGCTGTGTCACGCCGTGCTGGAATGGCTCGCCGAACCCCACGCGATCCTGCCGGTGCTGCATCAGCTGACTAAACCCGAAGGTTGGTTATCCCTGGCTTTCTACAACCGCGATGCGCTGATCTACCGCAATCTGCTCAAGGGGCACTTTCGCAAGATGCGCAAGAACGACATGGCCGGAGAGAAGCAGAGCCTGACCCCGCAGCAGCCCCTTGATCCGCGTGAACTGGCGGCGCAACTTGAAGGCCTGTGGCGGGTCGAAACCCAGAGCGGGGTACGGGTTTTTCACGACTACATGCCGGTGGAATTCCAGGCCCGCGCCGAATTGGTGGACTTGCTGGAGATGGAGCTGGCCCACCGTCGCCACCCAAGCTTCGCCGGGCTTGGGCGCTACTTGCACTGGATCTGTCGGCCAGTCTGATCGGAGCGTGAAATGAAAAGTCGTTCAGGGTTACTGGTGATCTGTCTGGGGTTGGCGGCCTGTCAGGGCAGCAATCCTTATGTGGCGACATCCAACCCCTTGCCGCCGGCACCGCCTCAGGCGGCCAACACCTTCGACCGCAGCGCTTACCCGGCGCCACCGCGTGATTATGGGCGCTACCGCAGCTGGGCCTGGCTCGATGGGCGACTGCCGCCAGGTACCGCCTGGGCGGACTCGGCGCAAGTCGCCGAAGCTGTCAGCAATGCGCTGGATCAGCGCGGCTTGCGCCCGCTGCATGACAATCGTCCGGCGGACTTGTTTGTCAGCGCCGACCTGCGTCTGGAGACCCGCCTGCGGCAAGTCCGCGATGACTATGGGTACTACGGCGGCGGGTACGGCGGGTACGGTGGGTACAACCGCTATGGCAGCGGTTATGGCATGTACAACACGGTGCCGATCGTTCGAACGTATCAGGAGCAAGTCGTGGTGGTGCGGGTGGATTTGTTCGATGCCCAAAGCGGTCAGCCGGTGTGGAGTTCCAGCGCCGAATCCAGTCAGCGGGGCAGCCAGGGCGCGCAGACCGACGCCATACGGGAGGCTGTAGAAAAGGCAATGTCGGCGTATCCTCCTAATTAGCTTCGTCACCATGAAGCATTGCGCAGGTTCATGTCTTCAACCGGAGAACTATCATGTTCCGCCGTCTCGCTTTACTGGCCCTGGCCGCGCTGCTCAGCGCCTGCGCCTCCCAGGTCAATCATGACTTTGATGCCAGCCGCGACTTTTCCGCCTATCGCAGCTGGAGCTGGAAAGAACCCGCCCTGCAATATCGACCCGATGACCCGCGGATCAAGAGCGACCTGACTGAACAGCGCGTGCGCCAATCGGTTGCCGATCAGCTTGATCAGCGCGGTTTGCGTCCGGCAGCCCCCGGCACCCGGGGTGATGTGAGCGTGCAGACCTACCTGATCGTCGAGGAACGCCAGCAACAAGTGACCACCAATTATGGCGGCGCTTGGGGCAACCCATGGAATGGCTACTGGGGCGGGCCGATGTATAACGAAACCCGCAACGTCAGCTACAAGGTGGCGACCATCCAGATCGACCTGCTCGATGGCAAGGACGGCAAGCTGGTGTGGCGCGGCAGTGATGAACAAATGCTCAGCCGCACACCGAATCCCGCTGATCGCAGCGCGGCGATACGCGAAACGGTTGGACGGGTACTGGCCAACTATCCACCCAGATAAGCATCACGGCCTTTCATGTTGTCTGGAATGGCATGTTGCCAGCGCCCGTGACCCCTTTCGCCGAAGGCGGCAATCTTCGCGCTTTGGGTTTGGTGTGGGGACGTCGCACCTGCGCGTGGTCAAGCCCCACGTTCTGGCTGGTTTCTGATGTCGCTGATGTCGAGCAAGTCAGGCAACAGGCCGCCAATGCCCCACCATATGCTCAAGATCCCCCGCGCCCACCAACTGAAAATCGCCACTGGAACCGGCCGCGCTGGACAGCAATGTCACCTCGCTCGGCAGCCGCACCGGCTTCCTGAACTGCACCGCAAGCTCGACATTCGCCGCCGGCAGATGCTCGCTCAACGCCGCGAGTGTCCGGGCCTTGTTCCACAACCCATGGGCAATGGCTGTCGGGAAGCCGAACAGCCTGGCGCTGACGGCACTCAGGTGAATCGGGTTGTAGTCGCCGGACACTTTGGCGTACTGCCGGCCAATGTCCGCCGGCGCTTGCCACCGGGTCACCTCCATCAGCTCCAGCGTCGATGCCAACACTTCCTCGACAGGCTCGCCGTCCAGTTTTACGCCCCGGCACAGCATCTGGCTTTCAGCTTCCCACAACACGCCCAACTGATCGTCGAGAGTCGTCACCAGGTCAAACGTTGCACCCTTGGCATGGGGTTGCAGGTTCTGCACCTGCACGCTGACCCGCGCGCGATTGACCCCGCCCATTGGCCGCAAGATGCGAATGCGGTTGCTCAGGTGTATCAGCCCCAGCAGCGGGAACGGAAATTCCCGTGTGGTGAGCAATTGCATCTGCAAGGCGAACGCCAGGATGTGAGGATAAGTCGGTGGTAGCAAGCCGTTATCGGAGAAACCGCAGACTTTGCGATAGGCCGCCAGGCGCTTCGGATCGACATCGATCCAGCAGCGCAAGCCCGAATCGGGCAGCGTGGTGCCTGTGATTTTGCGTCGCGTCGCGGCCTTCACATAGAGGTCCGGGAGGCTCGGTTCGCGGTTGAGTGTGTGCCAATCGATGATCATGCCTAAGCCCCCAAAACACTTTGTCCACAGACGCGCAATGCTTGCCCGGTGAACGCCCCGGTGCCCGGTTGCGCCAGCCAGGCCACCGCTTCGGCGACATCTTGCGGCAGGCCACCCTGGCCGAGGGAACTCATGCGTCGCCCGGCTTCACGCAGGCCGAACGGCAGGTGCGCGGTCATCTGGGTTTCAATGAATCCTGGCGCCACCGCGTTGATGCTGATACCGCGCGCTTTCAACAGTGGCGCCCAGGCCTGAGCCAGACCGATCAGCCCGGCCTTGCTCGCCGCGTAGTTGGTTTGCCCGCGATTGCCGGCGATGCCGCTGATGGAGGCCAACAGAATCACCCGGCCGTTGTCCTGCAAGGTGCCGCTGTCGAGCAGCGCCTTGGTCAGCACCTGCGGTGCATTGAGATTGACCGCCAGCACGGCGTCCCAGAATTCCGGGGTCATGTTAGCCAGGGTTTTGTCCCGAGTGATGCCGGCGTTGTGCACGACAATGTCGATGCCGTCGGGCAATTGTTCGATCAGCTGCGCGGCGGCGTCTTCGGCGCAGATGTCCAGCGTGATGCCGCGCCCGCCGAGGCGGGCGGCGAGGGCCTCGAGGTCGGTCTTGGCCGGCGGCACATCCAGCAGGATCACGTCGGCGCCGTCACGGGCGAGGGTTTCGGCGATGGACGCACCGATGCCGCGCGCCGCGCCGGTGACCAGGGCCCTGCGACCTGACAGCGGGCGAGTCCAGTCCGTCACCTGAGTGTTACAGGCGGTCAAGCCAATCACTTGTCCGGAAACAAAAGCGCTTTTGGGTGAGAGGAAAAACCGCAACGGGCCTTCCAGTTGATCCTCGGCACCTTCACCGACATGGATCAGCTGCAAGGTACCACCGCTGCGCAACTCCTTGGCCAGCGACCGGCTGAAACCTTCCAGGGCCCGCTGGGCGCTGGCGGCGAACGGGTCGCTCAAGGTCTGCGGTGCTCGCCCCAGGATCACCACGTGAGCACTGTGATCAAGATTTTTCATCAGCGGCTGGAAGAATTCGCGCAGCTGTTTGAGCTGGTCGGTCTGCACCAGATCGCTGGCATCGAACACCACGGCCTTGAGTTTCGGTCCGTGACCGGGAATCCACGCCGTGGCCATTGAAGGGTCGGTGCCGTAGCTGTAAATCGCGTCGGTCAGGCGATTGGCGAAGGCGCTGACTTTTTCCGCCAGCGGTCCGCCGCCAATCAGCAACGCCCCCTCGACCGGGCGCAGCCGCCCGGCTTGCCAGCGCTCCAATCGTACCGGCGACGGCAAACCCAGGGCCCCGACCAGGCGATGGCCGATGGAGGAATTGGCGAACTCGATATAGCGGTCAGACATGGAACGCGCTCCAGCAGCTGGGGTTCAAAGTGTGGACCACGAATGGCAATCAGTCGTTCGATCCACGAGATAAGGCCTACGCTTGAACATTGCAGCGTAGTTGAACCCGGGTTTGGCAGGATTATCAGCGAACGCAAAACCTGTGGGAGCGAGCTTGCTCGCGAAGGCTGAGTATCAGGCGAAATAGATGCTGAATGTGCTGGCCTCTTCGCGAGCAAGCTCGCTCCCACAGGGATTGGGTTTAACGTTCAAATATTTCATCAGGAGCTTTTCATGACTCAACCGCGCCGCGTCGCGATTATCGGCGGTAACCGTATCCCTTTCGCCCGCTCCAACGGGCCATACGCCACCGCCAGTAACCAGGCGATGCTCACCGCCGCGTTAGAGGGCCTGATCGAACGCTACAACCTGCACGGCCTGCGCATCGGTGAAGTGGCAGCCGGGTCGGTGCTCAAGCATTCCCGGGATTTCAACCTGACCCGCGAGTGCGTACTCGGCTCGCGGTTGTCACCGACCACCCCGGCCTACGATATTCAGCAAGCCTGCGGCACCGGTCTTGAGGCGGCGCTGCTGGTGGCGAACAAGATCGCCCTTGGCCAGATCGAATGCGGCATTGCCGGTGGCGTCGACACCACATCCGACGCACCGATCGGCGTCAACGAAGGTTTGCGCAAGATTCTGCTGCAAGCCAATCGCGCCAAAACCACCGGCGACAAACTGAAAACCTTTCTCCAACTGCGCCCCCATCATGTGATCCCCGAACTGCCGCGCAACGGCGAACCGCGTACCGGCCTGTCCATGGGCGAGCACTGCGAGCTGATGGCCCAGACCTGGGACATTCCACGGGACGAGCAGGATCAACTGGCCCTTGAAAGCCACCAGAAAATGGCCGCGTCCTACACCGAAGGCTGGCACAACGATCTGATGACACCGTTCCTCGGCCTGACCCGTGACAACAACCTGCGCCCGGACCTGACCCTGGAAAAACTCGCCTCGCTCAAACCGGTGTTCGAGAAAAGTGCCACGGGCACCCTGACCGCGGGCAACTCCACGCCGCTCACCGATGGCGCGTCGCTGGTGCTGTTGGGCAGTGAAGAATGGGCGAAGGAACGTGGCCTGCCGATCCTCGCTTACCTGCGCGATGGCGAAGCGGCGGCGGTGGACTTTGTCAACGGTGCCGAAGGGCTGTTGATGGCGCCGGTCTATGCCGTGCCGCGCTTGCTGGCGCGCAATGGCCTGGCCTTGCAGGACTTCGATTACTACGAAATCCACGAAGCCTTCGCCGCGCAGGTGCTCTGCACATTGAAGGCCTGGGAGGATCCGCACTATTGCCAAACCCGCCTTGGCCTCGCCGCGCCGCTCGGTTCCATCGACCGCAGCCGGCTCAACGTCAAAGGCAGTTCACTGGCGGCCGGGCATCCGTTTGCTGCCACCGGCGGGCGCATTGTCGCCAGCCTGGCGAAGTTGCTCGATGCCGCAGGCAAGGGGCGGGGCTTGATCTCGATCTGCGCCGCGGGTGGGCAGGGTGTGACCGCGATTGTCGAGCGCTGAGGCTGTACGCAATACCTGTGGGAGGCGAGCTTGCTCGCGAAGGCGGAAGATCAGCCGATAGAAATGTCGAATGTGCGGACCTCTTCGTCGGATCGCCGCCCGGAGCCGGCTCGCTCCCACAGGGAATGGCGGCAGAAAATAGGTTTGTAAGACAGTGAAACTTGGCCTACTGTCCGCCTTATTACTGTCTTGCGATATAAGGCCAGTCAATGCCGACTAACGGACAACTCACCCTCGAACGGACGATTCCGACGCTGACGGCGCTGCCCCGCCCGCTGTTCGCCCGGGCGGAAAGCCTCAATGCCGGTTCCTGGACACCGTCTCATCGCCACGACTGGGTGCAGTTTTCCTACGCCATCAGCGGCGTTCTTGGCGTACACACCGCCGAGGGCAGTTTCTTTGCTCCGCCGCAGTGGGGCATCTGGATTCCAGCGGATCTCGAACACCAGGTGGTGACTTCGATGCGCGCCGAAATGCGCAGCCTCTATGTGCGCCGCGAGGATTGCGCATGGGCGGACGGGCGTTGTCGGGTACTCGAGGTGACGCCGCTGGCTCGGGAGCTGATCAAGAGTTTTTGTCTGCTGCCGGTGGAATATCCACAGGGTGATAGCCAGGAAACGCGGCTGGTGAATGTGCTGCTGGACCAGTTGGCGAGTCTGCCGGAGGTGGCGTTTTCCCTGCCGTTGCCGCGTCATGAGCGGTTGCTGGGGTTGTGCAACGAGCTGCTCGAAAGCCCTGAGCGGAACGTGACCTTGCAGGAGTGGGCGCAGCGGCTGGGTACGTCGGAGAAAACCCTGATGCGGCTGTTCCAGCGGGAAACCGGGTTGAGCTTTCGAGGGTGGCGTCAACGGATGCGGCTGCTGTCGTCGTTGAGTTTGCTGGAGGAGGGGAACAGCGTGACCAACGCCGCGCTGTCTTGCGGGTATGACTCGACGTCGGCGTTTATTGCGGCGTTCAAGGGGTTGTTCGGGTTTACCCCCGGCGAGCTCTTCAGGCAGTGACGATATTTTGAGCTTATTCAGCAGGTAACGATAATCGTTGGCCCGCCATCAACAACGACAACCGACTCAAACTCATCCACGGTGAACCCGCGGCCTGGCCCTTGATCTGCGCATCAATGCGCTGCGCTTCCAGCAACAACTGCGCCCAGCGCTGCGCGGAGTAGCGTTGCAGAGCTTTGCTCATCAGCGGTTTGCGCTTGTCCCAGATCGGCGGTCGCGCAGAGCTGAAGGCTTTGTCCAGCGGCACGCCCTGGCTGTACTGCAATGACAGGTTGGCCAACAGGCGCAGCTCCCGGGCCAGGGCCCAGAGAATCACCGGTGGCTCGACGCCTTCACCCCGTAGTCCTTCAAGCATGCGCAAGGCATGCGCCGCTTCACCGTTGAGAATGGCATCGGTCAGCCCGAAGACATCGAAGCGCGCACTGTCGGCCACCGCCGCTTGCACGGTTTCAACGGTGATCTGGCCACCCTCGGCCATCAGCTTGAGTTTTTCGATTTCCTGGGCGGCAGCCAGCAAGTTGCCCTCGACCCGGGCAGCGATCAGCTCCACGGCGTCCTGGCTGGCGGACAGTCCGGCCTGGGACAACCGTTGACGGATCCAGCTCGGCAACTGGTTGGCATCCACCGGCCAGATTTGCACGAATTGGGTGTGCTGGCCTTCAACCAGTGCCTTGCCCCACTTGGTTTTCTGCGCGCTGCCGTCCAGCTTGGGCAGGCTGATCAACAACACCGTGTCTTCGGCGGGACGCGAGCAGTACTCGATGAACGCGGCGGCCCCTTTGTCACCGGGTTTACCGGATGGCAGACGCAATTCCAGCAGACGTTTTTCGGCGAACAATGACATGCTCGCGCCGGCCTGCAACAACGTCCCCCAATCGAAACTGGCATCGGCGGCGAAGACTTGTCGTTCGTCGAAGCCCTGTTGGCGAGCGGCGGCACGAATGGCGTCGGCGGCTTCCTGACACAGCAATGGGTCATCGCCACTGATGATGTAGACCGGCGCGAGGGTGCCTTGCAGGTGCTTGGCGAGTTGGGCGGGAGCGAGTTTCATAGGAGAGGGCGAACGGGGCGCCGAGGCGCCCCATAACGCTTACTGCCGTGGCAGTTCGACAGGCGACTGACGCGGCGTTTGCGCTTCAGCCTTCTGCGCCGCTTCCAATGCCGCGGCTTCAGCCCTGGCGCGGGCCTCGGCGGTCTGTTGCAGCTGGTCCAGCTGAGTCGGAGTGAGCTGCTGCAGGCGCAGCATCATGCGTTGAACCAGTTCACGACGCATTTCCTTGCGAGCGTCATTGGCTTCCTGATCGGAGCCCACCAGGTTGTTGCCATCGTGGATAAAGACTTTCTGCACTTCGAGCTTGTCGCTCAATAGTGGCAAGTTGCCCTGGCCATTGATGTCATAGCTGAGCACGGTACTGATCTGATACTCGCCAGTGCGGCCGGCACCTGCGTAGCTGAGGATGCGCTGGCTTTCCTGTTCGCCGGTCAGCATCAGTTTGTAAGGGGCGCCGCTGTAGAGCTTGACGCCGCTGCTTTCCAGCACCTGACGCATTTGGGTCACGGTCGGGCCGTAGGCATCACGGGCGCTCAGGTCGAGTTCCTTGATCGCCAGCTCGGTGGTGCCGGTGCCACGCAGCTGGAAACCGCAGGCGCTCAGCAGAATGGCGAGGCCCATCACCAGCAGATTGCGTTTGATCATCTTGTTGTTCCCCTTGAAACCAGGTGGGCCGATCATGCGACCCGAAAGGTTTTACTCGGCGCCAGGCTGGACCTGGCGCCTGATCCACTTAGCTGGCGACGATATTGACCAGTTTCCCGGGCACTACGATCACTTTACGAATAGTCAGACCGTCGACAAAGCGCAGCACGTTCTCGTTGGCCCGTGCGGCGGCTTCGACTTCTTCGCGGCTGGCGCTGGCCGGCATTTCGATGTGTCCACGCAATTTGCCATTCACTTGAATGACCAGCTGCAGGCTGTCCTGTACCAGAGCACTTTCGTCCAGCACCGGCCAGCTGGCGTCGATCACCGGATCGGCGTGACCCAGCCGATGCCACAGCTCATGGCTGATGTGCGGAGTGATCGGTGCCAGCAACAAGACCACGGTTTCCAAGCCTTCGTGAATCAGTGCGCGATCCTGCTCGGTGCCTTGCGGGGCTTTTTCCAGCACATTCATCAGCGTCATCACTTGGGCGATGGCGGTGTTGAATTTGTGGTTCTGGCCGACGTCGTGGCTGGCCTGCTTGATGGCCTGGTGGATCGAACGGCGAATGACTTTGTGCTCGTCGTTCAGGCCGGCGACGTCCAGTGTGCCCGGCAGGCCTTGAGTGACGTGCGCTTGAGCCAGGCGCCAGACACGCTTGAGGAAGCGGTGCGAACCTTCTACGCCGGAGTCGGACCATTCCGCGCTCATGTCAGGTGGCGAGGCGAACATCATGAACAAGCGGCAGGTATCGGCGCCGAACTGGTCAATCATCGACTGTGGGTCGACACCGTTGTTTTTTGACTTGGCCATCTTCTCGGTGCCGCCGATTTCCACCGGCAGGCCGTCTGCGATCAGCTTGGCGCTGATGACCTTGGCCTTGCTGTCGCGCTCGAGTTCGACGTCCGCCGGGTTGAACCAGGTGTAGGCACCGTTGGCTTCGCGACGATAGTAGGTCTCGGCGATCACCATGCCCTGGGTCAGCAGGTTCTTGAACGGCTCGTTGGAGCTCACCAGGCCTTCGTCGCGCATCAGCTTGTGGAAGAAGCGCGCGTAGAGCAGGTGCAGGATCGCGTGTTCGATACCGCCGATGTATTGATCCACCGGCAACCAATGGTCGGCCGCGGATTTCTCGACCAGGCCGCCTGCATAGTGCGGCGAGGCGTAACGGGCGTAGTACCACGAGGATTCGACGAAGGTGTCCATGGTGTCGGTTTCACGCTTGGCAGGCTGGCCGCATTTCGGGCAGCTGCACTCGTAGAACTCGGGCATGCGCGCCAGTGGCGAGCCCGCACCGTCCGGTACCACGTCTTCCGGCAGTACCACAGGCAATTGATCTTCCGGGACCGGCACATCACCGCAGGTATTGCAGTGGATGATCGGGATCGGGCAGCCCCAGTAGCGCTGACGGCTGATGCCCCAGTCGCGCAGGCGGAACTGGGTGCGCGAGGCGCCGAGGTTTTTCTTGATCAGCGCCACTTCGATGGCATCGAAGGCGCCCGCGAAATCGAGGCCGTCGAATTCACCGGAATTGATCAGCGTGCCATGCTCGCCGTAGGCGTCCTGCCATGGCGCCGGGTTGGTGTCGCCTGCACTTGTGCGCACCACGGACTTGATTGGCAGGCTGTACTTGGTGGCGAATTCGAAATCGCGCTCGTCGTGCGCCGGAACAGCCATGACCGCGCCGTCGCCGTAGTGCATCAGCACGTAGTTGGCGACCCATACCGGGAGTTTCTCACCGGTCAGCGGATGCTCGACCAACAGCGAAGTCGGCAGGCCTTTCTTCTCCTGGGTGGCGACGTCGGCTTCGGCAACGCTGCCGCCTTTGCATTCAGCGATGAACGCTTGCAGCTCAGGGTTGTTCTGCGCGGCCAGGGTGGCCAAGTGGTGCTCGGCGGCCACGGCGACGTAAGTCGCGCCCATCAGGGTGTCCGGACGGGTGGTGAAGACTTTCAGTGCACCGGCTTCGCCAATCGAATCGACGTTGTACGGGAACTGCACTTCCATGCCACGAGACTTGCCGATCCAGTTGCGCTGCATGGTCTTGACCTGTTCAGGCCAGCCAGTCAGTTCGTCGAGGCTCTCCAGCAGCTCATCCGCGTAAGCGGTGATCTTGAAGTAGTACATCGGGATTTCGCGCTTTTCGATCAGCGCGCCGGAACGCCAGCCGCGACCGTCGATCACTTGTTCGTTGGCCAGCACGGTCTGGTCGACCGGGTCCCAGTTCACGGTGCCGCTTTTTTTGTAAATCACGCCTTTTTCGAACAGGCGAGTGAACAGCCATTGTTCCCAGCGATAGTAATCCGGCTTGCAAGTGGTGACTTCGCGGGACCAGTCCACCGCGAGGCCCAGGCTGCGCAGCTGGGTTTTCATGTAGGCGATGTTTTCGTAGGTCCACTTGGCGGGCGCTACGTTGTTCTTCATCGCGGCGTTTTCCGCCGGCATGCCAAAGGCGTCCCAACCCATGGGTTGCAGGACGTTTTTGCCTAGCATGCGCTGGTAGCGGGAGATCACGTCGCCGATGGTGTAGTTGCGCACGTGCCCCATGTGTAGCTTGCCGCTGGGGTAAGGGAACATCGACAGGCAGTAGAACGTCTCCTTGCCTGGCTGTTCACTGACTTCAAAGGACTTTTGCTCGTCCCAGAACGACTGGGCGGCGGCTTCGATTTCACGGGGCTGATATTGTTCGTGCATGGCTACTTTTGAACTGAATAGGGGTGGCCTAGTCCTCTTCGATACACGCTGGACGGTGATTGCGCCAGATCGGCGCTTCGGTGTCCAGACGAGCTGGAAGTGGAGTTACAGGAAGCGTCGTAGCATACATGACCGCACTCTACCGAGGGAAACCCTGATTACTGCCCAAGGCCTGGCAAAACCCCCTGCGAGGGCCGTTGGTCGCGGCACCCAGCCGGTTTGTTCATGGAAGCTAAGCTCTAAAAGGGGAGCGAGTCTTATCTTCAATGAGGTGAGGGATGGTTGAGTCACGGCAAAAAGTTACAAAACCGGAGCTGTACGAAAGACTGATCGATCGTCTGGGCATGGCCCTTGACGCGGCCAAAACCGCTGACCGGCTGCGCGATGAACGTCCCTTGGAACTGGAACTGCGTGGCCTGAGCCCCGCAGAGTTTGCACTGGTCAAAGCGTATCTGGATCGCAGTGAACGTGAATCACACGGATACTTGTCAGAGGCAGTGAAGCAACTCGACGCACCACGTTCGGCCAAGATCATCTGGCTCAAGGACAAGGCACCTGGCAGGGACGCGGTAAAGGTCCGGTCTTTGCAATTCAAGTAAGGGCACTTGAAGCCATGAAATATGGTTTTTTAAAGCATAGTCCTTCCGCATTTGTTGTCGCATCGCGTCAACCCACTTAGGCTTCGGGCATCTCTGGAGATGCCCGATGCCTTTTCGCTATTTCGTCAAACAACTTCTACTGCCTCCCGGCATTCTGTTGCTGTTATTGCTGCTTGCCTGGTGGTTGCGCCGCTCAAGGCCGCGACTGGCGGGTTTGTGCTTTGCCTTGGGCGTAGGTGGCTTCTGGTTGATGAGCCTGCCGATAGTAGTGGAGTGGAGCGCCAGGGCGCTTGAGCGTGAACCGCCGCTGGCACGCAATGATTGGGCAACACTGGGTCGGCATGCGGACGCGATCGTGGTGCTGGGGTCGGGGCGCGAACGTGGCGATCCGGCCTGGGACGCCGACCAGCCGACCGGTATCGGCCTGGAGCGCCAGCGCTATGCGGCGCGGCTGGCCAAGGCGTCGGGCTTGCCGATCCTCACCAGTGGCGGGTTGCATTACGGCACACCGCCGACCGAAGCCGGGCTGATGGCGGACTCATTGCTCGATGATTTCGGCGTAACCGTGCGCTGGCAGGAAGGGCGCAGTCGCACGACCTGGGAGAACGCGCAGTTCAGCGCCGAAGTGTTGCTGCCCCAAGGCATCAAGCGTGTCGTGCTCGTGACGCACGCCTCGCACATGCCGCGAGCGGTCTGGAGTTTCCAGCAGGCGGGATTCGAGGTGGTGCCGGCGCCGATGGGGTTTCTGGGGAGGGACAACGCCCGGCCACTGGGCGGCTGGCTGCCGGAGTTCAAGGCGCTCTGGCAGAGTGGGCAGTTGATGAATGAGGCGGTGGGACAGATCGGGTATTCGCTGTTCTACCGCTGAAGATCGATCGTTCCCACGCTCCGCGTGGGAATGCAGCTAGGGACGCTCCGCGTCCCAAAGGCGGACGCAGAGCGTCCGGTGAGGCATTCCCACGCGGAGCGTGGGAACGATCAACATGATGCAGTCAGACGGTCTTGGCCATCCGGCTAGCGATCAACGCCCAGCCAAACAACAACATGCAAACAATGAGCAGCGGCCACGAACGCCATTGCAGGTAAGGCGTCAGGTTGTGCATCGGCACCACTTCGCCGTACAAGATGCCGCGTTCGAACTGCGGGATCTGCACCGTGATCTGCCCGAACGGGTTAATCAAGCCAGTGACCCCGTTGTTGGTGGCACGGATCATCCAGCGTCCGGCTTCCAGTGCGCGCATCTGCGCCATCTGCAAATGTTGCAGCGGGCCGATGGAGGTACCGAACCAGGTGTCGTTGCTGATGGTCAGCAGCAAATCGCTACGGGCCGCGAGGCTGGCGGCGAATTCCGGATAGACCACTTCGTAGCAGATGTACGGCGCGATCTGGTACCCCTTGGCTTGCAGCATCGGCTGATCGGCAGGGCCACGGGCAAAGTCCGACATCGGCAAGTCGAAAAAGGCGATCAGCCCGCGCAACACCTCCTGCAACGGCACATATTCGCCAAACGGCACCAGTTTCTGCTTGAGGTAAGTGCCATCGCCTTCGCCCACGACGGTGATACCGTTGAAAAAGCGTTTCTGTTGATGCAATTCCTGACGGATCGGCACGCCGGTAATCAGTGCGGATTTACGCTCTGCGGCGAAGTCTCCCATCATGTTCAGGTAGCCCTCGGCGGACTCCTTGAGCACCGGGACCGCGGTTTCCGGCCAGATCAACAGGTCGACCGGCTTGGAGCTAAAGCTCATGTCGCGGTACAGCGCCAGCTGCGCATTGAGCTGTGCCGGGTCCCACTTCATGCTCTGTTCGACATTGCCCTGGATCGCCGCGACGCTCAGCGGCGCCCCCGCCGGGCTGGTCCAGGCATGTTCCTTGAGCGCCATGCCGGCCACCCATGGGCCGATCAGCAGCAGCACGCCAGCGGCGATGAAGCCTTTACGACCGGTTTTCATCAAAGGCAATGCGTTGTAGATCAGCGCGGCCGTCAGGGCCAGGGTAAACGAAATCAGCCACATCCCGCCGACGGGTGCGAGCCCGGAAAGAGGGCCATCGAGTTGGCTGTAACCGGAATAGAGCCACGGGAAGCCGGTGAGAAACCAGCCACGAAAGGCTTCCTGGGCGACCCACAGCGCGGCGAACGCCAAGGCATCGGCCAGTGGCGCTTCGTTGCGGCGCAGCCAGCGCACCCAGATCCAGGCGGGCAGGGCAAAGAACCAGGCAATCGCCGCGGTGAAGATCAGCATCAGGAAGCCGGCCAGTAGCACCGAAGCGCCACCGAAGTGGTGGATGCTGTAGTAAATCCAACTGGTACCGGCGCCAAACAGACCAAATCCGAAACACCAGCCACGGCCCAGGGCCTGACGAGGGTTCAGTTGACGTAAGCCGGCATAGAACAAGCCGACCGCCAGCAATGCCAACGGCCAGATATCGAAGGGTGCCAGGGCCAGGGTGGTGATTGCACCGGCCGCCACGGCCAGCAGGTTACCGGGCCAGCCGGGGCGGGTTATCCAGCGCATTTCTATCCTTAGTATTACCGAGCAATAGGCGTCAGGCGAAGCAAGTGAATCCGACGGCTGTCGGCGTTCAGGATGCGGAAGCGATAAGGGCCGATTTCAGTGATTTCGTTGCGTTTTGGCAGGTGCCCGAACGCACTCATCACCAGGCCGCCGACGGTGTCGAATTCGTCATCGGAGAATTGGCTGTCGAAGAACTCGTTGAAGTTCTCGATCGGCGTCAGGGCCTTGATCAGGAAGTCACCGCTGGGCAGCGGCTTGATGTAGCTGTCTTCTTCGACGTCATGCTCGTCTTCGATGTCGCCGACGATCTGTTCCAGCACGTCTTCGATGGTCACCAGGCCCGCCACACCGCCGTACTCGTCAATGACGATGGCCATGTGGTTGTGGTTGGCGCGGAACTCGCGCAGCAGCACATTCAGGCGCTTGGACTCGGGCACAAAGGTGGCCGGACGCAACAGATCCTTGATGTTGAAGTTGTCGCCGTTCTCCTTGAGGATCAACGGCAGCAAGTCCTTGGCCAGCAGCACGCCCATCACGTCATCATGGCTTTCGCCGATGACCGGGTAGCGGGAGTGGGCCGAGTCGACCACGGCGGGCAGGAACTCACGGGGGGTCTGGGTCGCCTTGATGCTGATCATCTGCGAGCGCGGGACCATGATGTCCCGTACTTGCAGGTCTGCAACCTGGATGGCGCCTTCGACGATGGCCAGCGCTTCGCTGTCCAGCAGTTTGTTCTGGTGTGCATCGCGCAGCAGCTCCAGCAGCTCCTGGCGGTTCTTCGGCTCGTGGGCAAAAGCCTGGGTGAGCTTACCCAGCCATGACTTTTGCCCGTTGCTCGATCGATCTTCGCTCATAGCGATTACTCTGAATCCTTTGTTGTAACGATAGGGGGTTCGTCTGTCTCGTCGTCCGTATACGGGTCCGGATGACCCAGCTCTGCAAGCAACGTTCGTTCCAGTGCTTCCATTTCTTCAGCCTCGTCGTCATCTATATGGTCGTAACCCAGCAGATGCAAGCAGCCGTGGATGACCAGATGCGCCCAGTGGGCGTCGAGCGCCTTGCCCTGTTCGGCGGCTTCGCGCTCGACCACGGCCACGCAGATCACCAGATCGCCGAGCAGCGGGATGTCGAGAAACTCGTCGGGCACGTCGGCAGGAAACGACAGGACGTTGGTGGCGTAATCCTTTTGCCGCCAGGTGCTGTTCAGTTCGCGGGCCTCTTCTTCATCGACCAGACGGATGGTCATTTCGGAGTCGGCAGTACGCTGGCGCAGGGCCAGCTCGCACCATTGGCGGAATTTGGCTTCGCTTGGGGCGGTTCCCCGGCTTTCAAGCTGCAGATCAAGCTCAAGCATCGTGGCGATTGTCCCTGGAAGAGAACTTCGCCGGTTCATCCGCCACGCGATTCTCGAAGCGCTCGTAGGCTTCGACGATACGCTGCACCAGTGGATGGCGCACGACGTCCTTGGGCTGGAAGTGGGTGAAGGTGATGCCCGGCACGTCCTTGAGGACCTCGATCACGTGGTGCAGCCCGGACTTGGTGCCTTTCGGCAAGTCGACCTGGGTGATGTCACCGGTGATGACCGCCGTGGAACCGAAGCCGATCCGGGTCAGGAACATTTTCATCTGCTCGACCGTGGTGTTCTGGCTTTCGTCGAGGATGATGAAGCTGTTGTTCAGCGTCCGGCCGCGCATATAGGCCAGCGGCGCGACTTCAATGACCTGGCGCTCGATCAGCTTGGCCACGTGTTCGAAGCCGAGCATTTCATAGAGTGCGTCGTAGAGCGGGCGCAGGTACGGGTCGATCTTCTGCGACAGGTCGCCGGGCAGGAAGCCGAGCTTTTCGCCCGCCTCCACTGCCGGACGTACCAGCAGGATGCGGCGAATCTGCTCGCGTTCCAGCGCGTCTACCGCGCAGGCAACGGCCAGATAGGTCTTGCCGGTACCGGCCGGGCCGATGCCGAAATTGATGTCGTTCCCGAGGATTTCCTTCACGTAGCGCAACTGATTCAAGCCGCGAGGGCGAATCATGCCTTTCTTGGTGCGCAGGGCGACGGACGGTTCGGCGGGGGAGTGGTTGTCCAGCTCTTCGACGGCCGATTCCTGCAGGAACAGGTGAACCGTGTCCGGTGACAGCTCGGTACCCTTGGTTTCCCGGTACAGGCGACGCAAGAGGTTTTCCGCGGAGGTGGTGTGTTTGGGCTCGCCGATCAGTTCGAACTGGTTTCCGCGGTTACGGATCTCGATGGTCAGGCGCTGCTCGATCAAGCGCAGATGCTCGTCGAATTGCCCGCACAGATTGGCGAAGCGGCGAGCTTCAAAAGGCTCGAGGATAAAACGATGTGGTTCTATGGGTGCGTTCAAGGTCGTATTTAGCCGCCCTGGGGCAATTGAGATGAAATCAAGGATAACGCCAGTGGGCTGGGTGCGAAAGCTCTTATACAGACCAATGTTGAACACCTTCCCCTGTGGGAGCGAGCTTGCTCGCGATGACGGTCTGACATTCAACATTTAAGTTGTCTGAGCTGGCGCCATCGCGAGCAAGCTCGCTCCCACAGGGTAATGAGGTGTTACTGGATCAGCGAGCCCCGTAGCGAGTGCGGCTGGGCGGCATCGATGTGCACGTCGGCAAACTGGCCAATCAGCGTGGGATTGTCGCAGCGGAAGTTGACGATGCGATTATTTTCGGTCCGGCCTTGCAGCTCGCCAGGGTCTTTTTTCGAATAATCGGTCACCAGAATCCGCTGGATCGAACCGACCATTTGTCGGCTGATCTCGAAACCTTGCTGATTGAGGCGATGTTGCAGCGCATTCAGGCGCTCTTTTTTCAGTGCTTCCGGCGTTTCGTCGGCCAGATCGGCCGCCGGGGTGCCCGGGCGCTGGCTGTAGACGAACGAGTAGGAGAAGTCGAAACCTACGTCTTCAATCAACTTCATGGTCTGTTCGAAGTCCTTTTCGGTCTCGCCCGGGAAGCCGACGATGAAGTCCGAACTGATGCAAATCCCCGGCACGGCAGCACGCAGTTTGCGCAGTTTGGATTTGTATTCCAGCGCGGTGTGGTTGCGCTTCATCGCCGCCAGGATCCGGTCCGAGCCCGATTGCACGGGCAAGTGCAGGTGTTTGACCAGTTCCGGCACGTCGGCGTGGGCCTGGATCAGGCTATCGGAGAACTCCAGCGGGTGTGAAGTGGTGTAGCGGATGCGGTCGATGCCATCGACGGCGGCGACGACGCGGATCAGTTCGGCCAGGTCAGCCAAACGACCATCATGAGTGGTCCCGCGATAGCCATTGACGTTCTGTCCCAGCAAGGTCACTTCGCGCACGCCGTTTTCAGCCAGGTGGATGATCTCGGCGATCACGTCATCGAAAGGTCGGCTGACTTCTTCGCCGCGGGTATAAGGCACCACGCAGAACGTGCAGTACTTGCTGCAGCCTTCCATGACCGACACGTAGGCGCTTGGCCCATCGACGCGCGGCTCGGGCAAGTGGTCGAACTTTTCGATTTCCGGGAACGAGACGTCGACTTGCGGCAGCTTGGTAGCGCGGGCGGCGTCGATCATTTCCGGCAGGCGGTGCAAGGTCTGCGGACCGAAGACCACGTCCACGTAGGGCGCGCGGTCGCGAATGGCTGCACCTTCCTGGCTGGCTACGCAACCGCCAACGGCAATGACCATGTCCGGGTTGGCCAGTTTCAGTTCGCGCCAGCGGCCGAGCTGGGAATACACCCGGTCCTGGGCGCGTTCGCGGATCGAGCAGGTATTGAGCAGGATCACGTCGGCATCTTCAGCGCGAGCGGTGACTTCCAGGGCCTGATGTTCGCCCAGCAGATCGACCATGCGCGAGCTGTCGTACTCGTTCATCTGGCAACCGTGGGTTTCGATGTAAAGCTTCTTGGCCATGGACAGAGTCATCACGTGATTCAAAGAACCGCGCATTATAGGGAACATGTCCCAAGGTTCCTACCGCTGTGCGTCCGGTGGCTATGCTATAGTTCGCGCCCTCATTTTTATCCCCGATGTGTTGCTCGCCCACCATGACCAAACGTGAAGCTCCAATCTACAAGGTGATTTTCCTCAATCAGGGCCAGGTGTACGAAATGTACGCCAAGCAGATCTATCAAAGTGATCTGTGGGGCTTCCTGGAAGTGGAAGAGTTCGTCTTTGGCGAGCGCACCCAGGTAGTCGTCGACCCTAGCGAAGAGAAGCTCAAGGCTCAGTTCGAAGGCGTTGTGCGCAGCTTTGTGCCGATGCATTCGATCGTGCGCATCGACGAAGTCGAACGCCTTGGCACACCGAAAATCAGCGAAGCCCGCGGCGCGGTCGGCAATGTCATGCCGTTTCCGATGCCGATGCCTGAGAAGTAGGTCGCAAGACCGAGTCGCCCCCAATCGCGAGCAAGCTCGCTCCCACAGTTGATCTCTGGCGTTCACAAAACTTGTGTTCACAGAAGATCCAATGTGGGAGCGAGCTTGCTCGCGATGAGGGCAGTCAGAACGACGCAGAATTCAAGGCAGTGGCGAAAACGGCGTGCGCCCATCCGCGCTCTGCAATTCCATCAAATACTTGCGGAAAATTTGCCCTAGCACCTGCGTCGCCACCTCAAGTTCTTCCCGAGGCATCTTTTCGGCGACTTCATCCGCCGTATCCAGCGCATCTTCAGCGCCGTTGACCGCGGCCATTTTCAACACGATATATGCCTGAACGTTATTGGCCGGCACGCCTTCGCCGTGGAAAAACATGGTACCCAGTTTGAATTGTGCCTGGGCATGGCCTTGCAGCGAGGCCTTTTCGAAGTAGCTCAGGGCTTTATTGAGGTCGCGCGGCGCATTTTTACCGTCGTAGTAGAACTCACCCAGCTCGTATTGCGCTTGCGCATCCCCTTCATCCGACGCTTTCTGGCAGGCCGCGAGGGCCTGTGCCAGATCTTGCGGCTGAGTATTGAGGGTGCAGCGACCCATCGCTGGGATTAACAACGAGTTGCCGCCTGCCTGTGCGAGCGCGAGCAGGGGCTGAAGGAGCAACAGGCAGCCCAATGCAAGGGTGCGGCCGGTGCGGTTCATGGGAATCGACTTACCTCTGGAGGGCGCGCGGACCCATCGAGGGGGATCCAATAAGCGCGCATTATGAAATAAGCAGGGCCAACCTTACAAAGTCTTTACTCGTTTTTCTGCTGCGCGGGGAATATATCGATCACTTTGCCGGGGATTATTGGCAGGTGAGTAGGAAAAAGGGTGGAAGTGTAGGAAAAAGCTGACGCTGGCAATGGCCAACGTCAGCGGCACCGGGTTATTTCAATGCGGCGAATGCGCGCTCGGCAGCATCCAGCGTCAATTTCAGCTCGGTTTCGCCATGGGCGATCGAAGTGAAGCCGGCTTCGAAAGCACTCGGCGCCAGGTATACGCCACCTTCAAGCATCAGGTGGAAGAAGCGCTTGAATAGATTGGCGTCGCTGGACATCACATCATCGAAGGTCACGATGTCATCGGCGCCGCTGAAATACAGACCGAACATGCCGCCGGCCTGGGTGGTCACGAACGGGATGCCTGCTGCATCGGCGCGTTGTTGCAGGCCGTCGAGCAGGCGGCTGGTGTAGTCGGTCAATTCATCGTGGAAGCCGGGACGGCTGATCAGGCGCAGAGTCGTCAGGCCGGCAGCCATCGCCAGCGGATTACCCGACAAGGTGCCCGCCTGGTAGACCGGGCCCAGTGGCGCGATGTGCGACATGATTTCCCGTTTGCCACCGAAGCAACCGACCGGCATGCCGCCACCGATGATCTTGCCAAAGGTACTCAGGTCTGGCGTTACGCCGTAGTGGGCCTGGGCGCCGCCGAGGGCGACACGGAAACCGGTCATCACTTCGTCGAAAATCAGCACCACGCCGTGCTTGTCGCATAGCGTCCGCAGGCCTTCGAGGAAACCAGGTGCGGGCGGTACGCAGTTCATGTTGCCGGCCACGGGCTCGACGATGATGCAGGCCACGTCCTGGCCAACGTCGGCGAGCATGGTTTTTACCGCGTCGATGTCGTTGAACGGCAGGGTCAGGGTGTGTTTGGCGAACGCCGCCGGCACACCGGCCGAGCTCGGCACGCCCTGGGTCAGCGCGCCGGAACCGGCCTTGACCAGCAGGCTGTCGGAGTGACCGTGGTAGCAACCTTCGAACTTGATGATGCTGTCGCGACCGGTGAAACCACGGGCCAGGCGAATGGCGCTCATGGTCGCTTCGGTACCGGAGCTGACCATGCGCACCATTTCCATCGACGGCACGATCGAGCAGACCAGGTCGGCCATCTCGGTTTCCATCTCGGTCGGGGCGCCGTAGGACAGGCCGTGCTCAAGCTGTTTACGCACTGCGTCCAGTACGTCCGGGTGGCTGTGACCGAGAATCATCGGACCCCAGGAACCGACGTAATCGACATAACGCTTGTCGTCTTCGTCGGTGACGTAGGCGCCTTCAGCGTGTTTGAAGAACAACGGTGTGCCGCCAACGCTCTTGAAGGCGCGAACAGGCGAGTTCACGCCACCGGGAATGTGTTTCTGGGCATTGGCAAACAGCGTTTCGGAACGAGACATGATCGGGCTCTCAAATCAGACTTTAAGCTACTTAATAGAAAGCAGTTCGTTAAATGCGCGGGCGCGGCGGGTCACTTCAGCCGTGCTCTGGGCGCCGAACAGGCCATGGACCACCGCCAGCAGATCGACCCCATGGGCCACCAGGGGGGCGGCGTTATCCAGGGTGATGCCGCCAATCGCGCAGATCGGCAGGTGCAATTTGCTGCGGGCCTGGTCGAGCAGGTCGAGGCTGCAGGTCGGTGCGCCGGGTTTGGTGCTGGAGTTGAAGAAGCGGCCGAAGGCGACGTAACTGGCGCCTTCCTTGGCCGCTTGTTCGGCGAGTTCGAGTTGCGCGTGGCAGGTCGAACCGATGATCGCCTGGCGACCGAGCAGAGCGCGGGCCGGGGTCAGCGGCCCATCGGTCTGGCCCAGGTGCACCCCGACGTTCAGGCGTGCGGCCAGTTCAGCGTCATCATTGATGATCAGTCGGGTCTTGTAGCGCTCACACAGATCGCGCAGGGCCTCGGCCTCACGCAGGCGGCGGGCCTCGTCGCTGCTCTTGTCGCGGTATTGCAGCAGAGTGACGCCGCCTTCCAGCGCCGCCTCCACGTACGACAGAAATTTACCTGCCAGCAACTGGCTGTCGGTAATGGCGTAAAGGCCACGTAGTTTCATCGGACAAGCCTCTGCGCTTCACGCATCAAAAGTTACGAACAGAAATCCAGCGGCAGGCGGCGCGGCACGAACTGGCCTTTGCCCAGCTGCTCCGCGTCACGCAGGGTACGCCAAGTGTAGTCAAGCGCGGTTTTCACGGCGCTGGCGAGGTTTTCACCCAGGGCCAGACGACCGGCCAAGGCACTGGCCAGGGTGCAGCCGGAACCGTGATAACTGCCGGGCAGGCGCTGGCAGGTAAAGGTTTCGCTGCGGCCATCACGGCTGTACAGACGATTATGTATTTCGTCTTCATCGCCATGACCGCCGGTGATCAGCAGGTGCTTGACGTACGGCAAGAGTTTTTCAGCGCATTGGTCCGCGGTGCCTTCTGGCAGTTCGGCAAGAATGCGCGCTTCGGGAAGGTTGGGGGTGGCAATGATGGCCAGGGGCAGAAGACGCTCGCGCATGGCATAACCGACTTCATCCTTGCCCAGTCGTCCGCCGCCGCCGGCGCGCAGCACCGGGTCGCAGACCATCGGCAAATGCGGGTGCGCCTGCAGCAGTTCGACCACGGTGTCGACCATTTCCAGGGAACCGAGCATGCCCAGTTTGACTGCCGCGACTTCGGAATCGTTGAGCACGGCATTGGCCTGGGCCAACACCCACTCACGGTCGAGGACGCGGAAGTCAGTGACGTTGACGGTGTCTTGCACGGTCAGGGCGGTGACGGCCGGGGCCGCATGACAACCCTGAGCGAGCAGGGCTTCGATATCTGCCTGCAAGCCGGCGCCACCACTTGGGTCGTGGCCGGAGAGACAGAGGACAACAGGGCGAGAGCTGTAGATATTCATGGTGCGCGAGCTTACCACCAAACATCGTTTTTCGGGTGTCGACAGATCAACCTTGCAAGAGGAAAACCCATGCCCTTTCGAGGCGTTGTCACAATCTGACCGGGGAAACAGCTCTAACTCAGGGTATGCAGCTGGAACGCCCGTGCTAGAGCCTTTGTAGGAAAAATTTCCATGGTGTTCAAAGGCCATCAACGGCTATGCTAAGGTGGATCCAAGCTAATACAGGTAATACCGGTTTTACGTCTGCTCAAAGGGAATGAGGGGCTTCCTGAGATAACCGGACAGGCCACGCTGGGGCTTAAATGCGCTATTTGCTGATGTTGCTGTTGTGCTTGCCCCTCATGGCGAGCGCTGTCGAGTTCGATGAATTCACCCAAAGCCTTGCGCTGGGCCGAACCCTGCAAGTGTTCGAAGACGCCAGTGGTCAGGCGAGCATTGCCGATGTTCGCGCGCAAGCCGCAGCGGGGCATTTCAAAACCCACGATAAAGACACCCTCAACGCCGGTTATTCACGTTCGGCGTTCTGGCTGAAAATCGATCTGCATTACCGCCCCACCCACCCGTTGGCGCAACGGACCTGGCTGCTGGAACTGGCCTATCCGCCCCTTGATCACCTTGATCTGTACGTGCCCGATGCGGTCGGGCGCTACCGGTTGGCCAGGCAGACCGGCGATGCCTTGCCGTTCGCCAGTCGCGAGATTCGCCAGAACAATTACTTGTTCAATCTGAGTTTCACGCCTGATCAATCGCAAACCGTCTATCTACGCCTGGAAAGCGAAGGCTCGATCCAGGCGCCGGTGACGTTGTGGTCGAGCACCGCTTACCTCGAAGACCAGCCGGTGCGCCTTTATGTGCTGGGCGTGATCTATGGTGTATTGCTGGGGATGCTGGTCTACAACCTGTTCATCTACCTCAGCGTACGTGACACCAGTTACCTGTATTACATCTTCTATATCGCCTCATTTGGCTTGTACCAGCTGTCGGTGAATGGCGCGGCCGTGGAGTATTTCTGGCCGGACAACCCCTGGTGGGCCAACGCGGCGACGCCATTCTTCATCGGTTGTGCAGGGCTGTTCGGCAGCCAGTTCGCCCGCAGCTTCCTGCAGACCGCGACCTACAGTCGCTGGCTCGATCGCTTGCTGTTGGCGCTGATTGCGTTGGGCGCGGTGGTGGTCGGGCTATCGTTGATGGCCAGTTATGCCCTGGCCCTGCGCCTGGCGACGGCCCTGGCGCTGACGTTCACCCTGGTGATTTTTGCCGCGGGGATTTTCGCCTGGTTGCGCGGCCTGCGGGTGGCGCGGTATTTCATCATCGCCTGGTCGGCGTTTTTGCTCGGGGGCATCATCAATACGCTGATGGTGCTGGGGTATCTGCCCAACGTGTTCCTGACCATGTATTCCAGCCAGATCGGCGCGGCGATTGAAGTGGCGCTGCTGTCGCTGGCCCTGGCCGACCGCATCAATGCCATGCGCGAGCAGCAGGCGCAGACGTTGCTTGACGCCGGGCAAAAGCTCGAAGTACTGAACCAGCAACTGGCGCACAGCAACAAGCTCAAGGATGAATTCCTGGCGACCCTGACCCACGAACTGCGCACACCCATGAACGGTGTGATCGGTTCGCTGGAACTGATGCAGACCGTCGAGATGGGCGCCGAGCTGGAGCAATACCAGCAAACGGCGGCGGGCTCGGCGCGCGACATGATGCGCATGGTCAATGGCATCCTGACCCTGACCGAACTGCAGGCCGGCAAGCTCAAGGCTGTTGCGGCTAACTGCAGTTTGCGCGGCGTGGTCGACGCCTTGCGAGTGCAGTTCGAGGGCAATGCCTCGGGCAAGTCGCTGGATTTCAAGGTCGACGTGGCGCCGGGGCTGCCGGATCGTCTGCACGGTGACAGTGCGAGGTTGGCGCAATGCCTGGAATGTCTGCTCGATAACGCCATCAAGTTCACCCGGATCGGCGGGGTGGCGCTGCGGGTGACGGGTAAACCCGTGGGGTCCGACCGACTGGCACTGTCCTTTGTGGTGATCGACACCGGCATCGGTTTCACCGACCTGGGACAGGCGACCCTGTATCAGCGGTTTTTCCAGCTCGACGGTTCGATGACCCGTGAATACGGTGGCCTGGGCATCGGCCTGGCGATCTGTCGGCAACTGATCGAATTGCTGGGCGGGCGTCTGACTCACCGCTCCGAGCCCGGGCGCGGCAGTCGCTTTCAGCTCGACGTCGAATTCGAACTGCCCGCGGTGGAGCGCTCATCAGTGCCTTCGACGACTCGGGCGTTCCCTAGCCTGCGACTGCCTCAGGACTGCACCGTGCTGTTGATCGATGACAACAGCCTCAATCAACTGGTGATGCGTGGCATGTTGCTCAAGTTGGGGTTCCGGGTGCGCACGGCCGACAACAGTAGCGCTGCGCTCGATCATTTGCTGCATGAGGCCGTTGACGCCGTATTGCTCGATAGTCAGTTGCCGCTACTGGATGGCATGTCCGTGCACTGCCGGATCCGCACATTGGCGGGTTGCGCCGAATTGCCGGTATTCGTGGTTGCCCTGGGCACTGCTCGGGAACGTTGCCCGACTGGCGCTTTGATCGACTACCTGAGCAAGCCGGTGAAGTTCGAGGATCTGCAAGCCGCTCTCTATCGCCGGGTGCTTTGCCCGGGACAAGGCGAAAGCGCCGACAGTTAGGCAGATATGACACTTTGTTCAGCTGTGGGGCGGTGCTTAACTGAAAATCCCTTGGCTGACCAAAGGAGCCCCGTCATGAACCTGCATCAGTTCGCCGAAACCCACGAAGTCACCAACCAGCCACCCTCGCTGGACGGCACCAACCTGTATCGCATCGACCTGCCCCTGCAGGAGTGGTCGCGGCGTTTTGGCGCCGGTTGGGCCGCGTCGCGGATCGACGCCTATGGCGCACTGGCCGGCGGGCCGCTGATGGAAGCGGGTTTTTTGGCCAATCAGAACAAACCGGTGTTCAGCAGTCACGACCGTTACGGGCATCGCGTCGATCTGGTGGAATTTCACCCGGCGTATCACCAGCTGATGCGCACGGCGGTCGAACACGGCTTGACCTCATTGCCCTGGGCGCATCCGCAGTCCGGCGCCCACGTCGCCCGCGCCTCCATGACGTATCTGCACAGCCAGGCCGAAGCCGGCAGTGGCTGCCCGTTGACCATGACGTTTGCCAGTGTCCCGGCGATGCGCCTGCAACCGGATCTGGCGCAGCTGTGGCTGCCGAAAATCCTCGCCACCGACTACGACCCGCGCAACGTCGGCATGGCCCACAAGGCCGGTGTCACCATCGGTATGGCCATGACCGAGAAGCAGGGCGGCACTGATGTGCGGGCCAATACCACCAAGGCCTATCCGGTCGGCGCCAGCGGTCCGGGCCAGGCCTATGAACTGGTGGGCCACAAGTGGTTCTGTTCGGCACCGATGTGCGATGCCTTCCTGACCCTGGCCCAGACTGACAAGGGTTTGACCTGTTTCCTGCTGCCGCGCCATCGTCCGGACGACACGCGCAACCAGTTCTATATCCAGCGCCTGAAGAACAAACTGGGCAATTGCTCCAACGCCTCCAGCGAAGTGGAGTTCCGTGGAGCCCTGGCCTGGATGATCGGCGAAGAAGGCCGAGGGGTTCCCACCATCATCGAAATGGTCGCCATGACCCGCTTCGATTGCATGGTCGGCTCCAGCGCCCTGATGCGCCAGGCATTGACCCAGGCCAGCCATCACTGCGCTCATCGCCGGGTGGGTGGCAAACTGCTCAGCGCACAACCCTTGATGCAAAACGTATTGGCCGACCTGGCGCTGGAAAGCGAGGCGGCCCTGGCCTTGAGCCTGCGCATGGGCCGGGCGCTGGATCATCTGGATGACAGCCACGAAGCGACATTCGCCCGGCTGGTCACGGCGGTGGGCAAATACTGGATCTGCAAGCGCGCGCCCGCCATGATCAACGAAGCCGCCGAGTGCATGGGCGGCGCCGGTTATGTCGAAGACAGCATCCTGCCACGGCTGTACCGTGAGGCGCCGGTCAACTCGACGTGGGAAGGCTCCGGCAACGTGCAATGCCTCGACGTATTGCGCGCGTTGTCCAAAGAGCCGGGTGTGCTTGATGTGTTGTTCAGCGAATTGGGTGATGGTCATGGCGACAAACGCCTGGCTGCGCACATCAGTCAATTGCAGGTGGCGTTCAAGGACACCGACGACATTCAGTACCGCGCCCGGCAGTTGACCGAAGATATCGCGCTGGGGCTTCAGGCCAGGCTGTTGTTGGAGGCGGGTAATGCGGCAGTCAGCGATGCCTTCATCGCCAGCCGCCTGGGTTCGGCCGGCCGGGTGTATGGCGCGTTGCCGCGTGGGCTGGATGTGGAAGCGATTGTCGCCCGTTCGACCCCACAGGGATTCTGACCACAATTAAATGAACACCACTGAAACCTGTGGGAGCGGGCTTGCCCGCGATTGCGGTTTAACATTCAACATCAATGGTGTCTGACACACCGCTATCGCGGGCAAGCCCGCTCCCACAGGGTTTATCTGTGACTCAGAATTGGTGTACAGCCAACACGCCACTGTTCCCGTAAAGCAATGTTGCAGGCAAGATGAAGCTCTGCAAGTCAGAACACAGGATGCTGATCGTGACCGAAGCTTTTATTGTCGTTCAAACCGCCGAGCAAGCCGTGGATCGGCTTGCGCTCTTGCACAATCGTGCAACCACCGCGCTGACCCAGGCGCTCAAGCGTTACCTCAAGGATCGAGTCGAACCGGACGCCGAACAGCGTGCAATGTTTCGTTATCCCGAACTGCGTCTGACCTACCACTGCCAGGGCGAAGTCCCGCAGACCACGCGCGCGTATGCCAAGGTTCAGCTGCCCGGAACCTACAGCGTCACCGTCACCCACCCGGCCGCTTTCCGCAAATACCTGCTGGAACAACTCGTTCCCCTGATGCACGACTTCACCGTGACCGTGGAAGTGGGCATCAGCCAGCAGAACATTCCTTATCCCTACGTGGTCGAGCAGGGCGATGAGCTGGCCGGCTCCGGCGTCACCGCCGCCGTGCTGGCGCGGGTCTTCCCCAGTACAGACCTGTCGGCCGCGACCGACGGTATTGCCGATGGTCTGTACGATTGGGAAAACACCGACCCGCTGCCGCTGGCGCTGTTCGATGCCGCGCGGGTGGATTTCTCCCTGCGGCGCCTGGTGCATTACACCGGCAGCGACTGGCGTCATGTGCAGCCGTGGATTCTGCTGACCAACTACCACCGCTACGTCGACCAGTTCATCGTCCATGGCCTGGAGCAGTTGCGCAGTGATCCGCGTTTCGTGCGTATGGTCTTGCCGGGCAACGTGATCATCGAAAAGAGCATGGACCACGGCGAAGCCTCGGCGATTGCCGCGGGTGTGGTCTGGCACCGTTACCAGATGCCGGCCTATCACCTGATCGCCAGCGATGGCCACGGCGTGACCCTGGTGAACATCGGCGTCGGCCCGTCCAACGCCAAGAACATCACCGATCACCTGGCCGTATTGCGCCCGCATTGCTGGCTGATGATCGGTCACTGCGGCGGCTTGCGTCAGTCCCAGACCATTGGCGACTACGTGCTGGCTCACGCTTACATGCGCCGCGACGGGATTCTCGACCGCGTGGTGCCGCCGAACATTCCAATCCCGGCCCTCGCCGAAGTGCAGATGGCCTTGCAGCAAGCCGCGGCGAACATTACTGGCGAGAAGGGCGACGAGCTGAAGAAACGCCTGCGCACCGGTACCGTCCTCACCTACGACGACCGGAACTGGGAATTGCGCTGGGCCCAGGAACGACCGTTGATCAACCTGTCCCGCGCGGTGGCGGTGGATATGGAAAGTGGCACCATTGCTGCCCAGGGTTATCGCTTGCGGGTGCCGTACGGCACGTTGCTCTGCGTGTCCGACAAACCACTGCACAGCGAAATCAAACTGCCGGGCTCGGCCAACGCCTTCTATGAACGTGCGGTCAGCCAGCACTTGAAGATCGGTATCGAGGCGGTGGATCTGTTGCGCACCGAGCTCAACTCGCTGCACTCGCGCAAACTGCGCAGCTTCGACGAGCCGCCGTTCCGCTGATAGAGAGTTGTCATGGTCATTTGGCGGTCAGGGCACTAGCATTAGCAGCCCTGACCGTTAGATGTTCACTTCGCCATGTCCCGTCCACCTCGTCCCGTTTCCCGTCGCCCTGGCGTGAAACCCGCGCCATCCTCATCAGCCCCGCGCCGTGTCGCCAAAGCGCCGCCGGCCGAACCGAAGCTGATTCTGTTCAACAAGCCGTTTGATGTGCTGACGCAATTCAGCGACGGCGAGGGGCGGGCAACGCTCAAGGATTTCATCGATATCCCCGGGATTTACCCGGCAGGACGGCTGGATCGCGACAGCGAAGGCCTGTTGTTATTGACCAACGACGGTCAGCTGCAGGCTCGGATCGCCGACCCGAAACACAAATTGGCCAAGACCTATTGGGTGCAGGTGGAAGGCGAGCCAAGCGCCGGGCAGTTGCAGCGTTTGCGCGATGGCGTCGAGTTGAACGACGGTATGACCTTGCCCGCCGAAGCGCGGCAGCTTGAAGAGCCGACATTATGGCCGCGCAATCCACCGGTGCGCTTTCGCAAGAGCGTGCCCACCAGCTGGCTTGAGCTGGTGATTCGCGAGGGCCGCAACCGCCAGGTGCGGCGCATGACAGCGGCGGTCGGCTTGCCGACGTTGCGTCTGGTGCGGGTCAGAATCGGCGACTGGTCGATCGAAGGGCTTGATCAAGGCCAGTGGAAAGAAGTGCCGGCGCGTTTAAATTGAGCCGGATTCGATCAGGCCGATGACCACACTTTTGATCACGAACGCGGCCACGCCCAGGCCAAGCACGAAGAACAGGATGAACGAGCCAAAGCGCCCGGCCTTGGATTTTTTCGCCAGGTCCCAGACGATGAAACCCATGAAAATGATCAGGATGCTGACCAGTCCGGTCATCATCCACTCTTCGAATACTGCAGGATCCATTGGACATCTCCAGTGCGGGCGGGGGAAAAAGGCGCTGGAGTATACGACATGGGGGAATGGTGGGGGATTGACCTGCGGCAGTGTGTCGCAGCTATTCGTCGCCTTTGCCGGCCCCATCGCGAGCAAGCTCGCTCCCACAGGGTTTAGTGCCGATCGCATTATCGTGAACGACACAGAACCTGTGGGAGCGAGCTTGCTCGCGATGGCGTCCTCAGTTGCGCAGATGGGTCAACGGCAACTCCGTGCTATTGAGCACCTGATTCAACACAAAACTCGAGCGCACACTGGTCACCCCATCAATCCGGGTCAGATGCCCCAGCAGCAGTTTCTGATAGTGATCCATATCCGGCACCACCACCTTGAGCTGGTAGTCCGCATCCATCCCCGTCACCAGACTGCACTCCAGTACCTGAGGCAATGTCCGGATCGCAGCTTCGAAGTTCTCGAACCGCTCCGGCGTATGCCGGTCCATACCGATCAGCACATAAGCCGTCAGGCTCAGACCGAGCATTTTTCGGTCCAGCAGCGCCACCTGGCGGGAAATGTAGCCGTCGTCTTCCAGCTGCTTGACCCGGCGCGAGCAAGGCGAGGGTGACAGGCCGATGCGTTCGGCCAGCTCCTGGTTGGAAATGCGCGCGTCGCGCTGCAATTCCGCCAAAATGCTCAGGTCGTATCGGTCGAGTTTGCTCATCAATCAGGCCTTTGTCATATCAATTGCGGCAGATTATCTATCCAGGGTTAAAAATTGCGCAAGTCATGTTTATTTGAGCAATCTTCGCAATCCTCTGCCGAGGCCTCCAGCCTATTCTTATCACCAGAATCACTGCTCGGACAAACAGTCCACAGCGGCTCGCCCAATCAGGCCAGCCGCGGTCGCCACCCCCACAGGGGATGAGCCGGCCCCCGAGCTGCACACTGTCCAGAAGACGGCGTGAGGTGAGCCGACGTCAAAAGCGTCGAGCACGGACGAAGTTCTCAAGGGGAGGCCGACGGGTCTCCCTTTTCTTTTGCCCGCCATTTACCTCCCGTCCTGATAAATAAGTTTCGTGACTGATAACCTGTTGCAGAACCGGCCGCCGCTTTCCCAGTCTCATGTACAGGCCCTGACCCGCAGTGAGGAAAAGCATGAAGTCGCGCATCTGGCGTTTGGCCGGAGTTGGTTTGCTGTGTGTCAGTGTCACCGCGCAATCGCTGGCCGATGAACCGCAAAACCGTGGTCCAGACGGCGGACAACGGGGTTCCGATGGCCATCAGGGAAACAATCAGGGCCATGGTGGCAACAATCAGCCGCGCCCGCAAAATTATCAGCAACAGAATCAGCCGCGTGTGCAGAACAACGACATCATTCGAGGCGACAACAGTCGTCAGTTCGAACACAACGGTCAGAATCAACAGAACCGTCAGCCTCGCGACTACAACAGCCCGGTTCGGCCACCCCCCCCACCGCCACAGCTACCGGCCAATGACCTGCCGATCCAGGGCCGGCCCGACACCGTGCGCCAGACCCAGCAACCGCAGCGCGGTTACTACCAGGATGCTCCACGGCGCAACGACAACACCCCGCATTGGCAAAGTAACGGTCCGCGGCCCGATGACCGTCGCTGGCCAGGCCGTCCGGACGGACATGGCAACGGCTGGGGTCCGGGCCCGCAATACCGTCCAGGTCATGTGATCGATCGCTTCCCGGACCGCGACTACCGGGTGCCTTATGGTGGTCGAGACTATTTCTATTCCGGTGGCTACTGGTATCGCCCGCAGGGTCCGCGTTATGTAGTGGTTCAACCGCCGCGCGGCATTCGTGTCAGCTACCTGCCCGATTACGCCCGTGAAGTGTGGATCGGTGGTGCGCTGCTGTTCCTGGCGGCCGGTTCCTATTACGCCTATCAGGAAAGCACTCAGGATTACGTGGTCGTCGAACCGCCCGTGCAACCGCAACCGCAGCCAGTCAGTAATGGTTACGACGTGGTGGCGTATCCCGCCAACGGTCAGTCGCCGGAACAGGTCAACCAGGACGGTTACGAGTGCTACCAATACGCGGTGCAGCAGAGCGGCTTCAATCCACGGACGGCCACCTACCAGCCGGACCCCTCCGTGGTGCAAGTCTACCGCCAGGCCCAGGGCAACTGCCTGAGCAGCCGCGGTTATCGGGTTCAGTAGCGGTTACAAGCTGCAAGCTATGAGCAATGCGCCTCAAACTTGCAGCTTAAAGCTTGGAGCTTGCAGCCGCTTTAATAGGATCGGCGTGCACCAGCACTTCGGCTCGCGGATAAGCCGCGTGAATCGCATCGGCGGCTTGATCACTGATGCCGTGGGCGACTGACAGCGTCAGGTCGCCGGGCAATTCCAGGTGCAATTGCACAAACCACTGGATACCGGAAACCCGCGTGCGCAGGTCGTGCGCGCCCAATACGCCCGGCACGCTGCAGGCCAGTTCGAGCATGTGCTGGCTGACATCCGGCGGCAGTTCTTCATCCATCAGCACCGTAAAACTTTCCCTGGCGATCTGAATCGCGCTCCAAAGAATGTAGGCGGCGATCCCCAGGCCGAACCAGGGGTCGACCTGATGCCAGCCAAACCCGGCCAGCACCAACGCCACCAGAATGCTGCCGTTGAGCAACATGTCCGAGCGGTAATGCAGGGAGTCGGCACGTACCGCGTTGGAACCGGTGGCCTTGACCACCCGATGTTGCAGCATCAGCAGCGCCAGGGTCAGCGCCAGGGAAAATACGATGACCCCGATACTGATCCATGGCGCTCCCACCGGTTCCGGATGCTGCAACCGGTCGACGGCCTGCAAGGCGATCAGCACCGCGCTGCCGCCAATGAACAGGGCCTGTGCCATACCCGCCAGCGACTCGGCCTTGCCATGCCCGTATCGGTGATCCTCATCAGCGGGGCGCAAGGCGTAATGCACCGCCAGCAGATTGAGCAGCGAAGTGACGCCGTCGAGTGCCGAGTCGGTCAGCCCGGCGAGCATGCTCACCGAACCGCTCAACCACCAGGCGATGGCTTTGGCGACGATCAACGTACAGGCCACCGCCACCGAGGCACGGGTCGCCAGCCGCAGCAGGCGGGCGTGTTCGGAGCTGGAGATCATAGGGGCGGCGTGTCCTTTGAGTGGGCGAATTATGCGGCGGGTTGCAGGCCGAACATCGCCAATTGCTGGGCGCTGCCCTTGTGCTGGATCAGGCGTGGGTCATCCAGCGGGAAGCTGCGGCCCAGTTCGGTTTCGAGAATAGTCTGCAACTTATGGTTATCGACCTTGCCGTCGGCACCGATGGCTTCCTGGAGTTTTTCCGGGGCCACCTGGGCGGTCTTGCCTGGCTCGAAGTAAATCGCGCCGGTGGCGAAGTCCACGGCAAAGGCGATCAGGCCGGGGATGATGTAGAACAACAGGCCCACGGCATCCAGCGCGGCGATGGCCGGGTCGATCTTGCCGTCGATCTGGCCACGACGGTCAGGGTAGAAAATCGAACCGCAGGCGGTGACCTGGGTCAGCAACGTCGCGATCAGTACACCGCCAATCAAGCGAAAGGGAGCACGCATAAGAAATCTCCTGGGTAATTTCAAAACGAAAAGGCGTCTGTATGAATTAGGACCCTGATAAACGCCGGGCAGTTCGCCGTTATACTCGCGCCTCTGTTTGGGAGCCAGCATGATTTCTTTGCCGATTGATGAAGTTTTACCCGCCCTGCGTGAAGCCTTGGCTACACGCCACGAAGCCGTGCTCGAAGCACCGCCCGGTGCCGGTAAGACCACCCGCGTGCCTTTGGCTTTGCTCAACGAGCCCTGGCTGGCCGGGCAGACCATCCTGATGCTCGAACCGCGCCGGTTGGCCGCGCGGGCGGCGGCGGAGCGGCTGGCCAGCGAGATCGGCGAGAAAGTCGGTGAAACCGTTGGCTATCGCATTCGTCTCGATAGCAAAGTCGGCCCCAAGACCCGCATTGAAGTGGTCACCGAAGGCATTCTCACCCGCCGTTTGCAGGACGACCCGGCGCTTGAAGGCGTGGGCCTGCTGATCTTCGATGAATTCCACGAGCGCAGCCTCGACGCTGACTTGGCATTGGCCCTGAGCCTGAATGGCCGGGAATTGTTTCGCGACGATCAGCCGCTGAAAATCCTCTTGATGTCGGCAACCCTGGAAGGCGAACGCCTGGCCGGGTTGCTCGATGACGCGCCGATCCTGCGCAGCGAAGGCCGCATGTACCCGGTGGCGATGCGCTGGGGCCGGCCATTCCAGCCGGGCGAGTTCATCGAACCTCGCCTGGTGCAGACCATTCTCGACGCCTTGAACGATGAAACCGGCAGTGTGCTGGTGTTTTTGCCGGGTCAGGCGGAAATCCGTCGGGTGCACCAACAACTGGCCGATGCGCTGGGTGAAAGCACGCAGGTGTTGCTCTGCCCATTGCACGGTGAACTGGACCTGGCGGCCCAACGTGCAGCAATCGATCCAGCCCCGGCAGGCAAGCGCAAAGTGGTGTTGGCGACCAACATCGCCGAGACCAGCCTGACCATCGACGGCGTGCGCGTGGTGATCGATGCCGGGTTGGCGCGAGTGCCGCGTTTCGATCCCGGCAGCGGCATGACCCGGCTCGACACCCAGCGCATCTCCCGTGCCAGCGCCACGCAACGCGCGGGCCGGGCAGGGCGGTTGGAGCCGGGGGTGTGTTATCGGTTGTGGTCGCAGGATCAGCATGAACAACTGGCGGCCTATGCCAGTGCGGAAATTCTCTCGGCGGACCTCGCCGGCCTGGCCTTGCAACTGGGTCGTTGGGGAGTGGCACCGGGGCAACTGGTGTGGCTCGATGTGCCGCCGGCCGCCGCTTATGCACAGGCTCAGGACTTGCTTGAGCGCCTGGGCGCCCTGGACGGTGACGCGCTGACACGTCACGGCCAGGCCATGGCCGAACTGCCGGCGCATCCGCGCATCGCGCATTTGTTGTTGCGCGGTCAGGCACTCGGCCTGGCGGACATGGCGTGCGATGTCGCGGCGCTGCTCGGCGAGCGGGATATCTTGCGCGGCGCCGGGGCGGATCTGCACAGCCGGTTGGCGCTGTTGTCCGGCGAAGAACGCGCCGCACGCGGCGCTCAGGGCGGGGTGCAACGGGCCCGGCAACTGGCGCGGCAGTACCGCGGTTATCTGCGCGGCAAAGCAGCGGAACCGGTCAGCGATCCCGATCATCCGCGCTGGCTCGGCGCGCTGCTGGCGCTGGCTTATCCGGATCGGGTTGCGCAACAGCGACGGGCCGGTGGCGCGGAGTATCGTCTGGCCAACGGTCGTGCGGCGCTGTTCGCCGAAGCCGACAGCCTGATGAAGCAACCCTGGCTGGTGATCGCCGATCTCGGCAGTCGTCAGGGCCAGCGTGAGGAGCGGATTTACCTGGCGGCGGACTTCGATCCGGCGCTGTTCGATTCAGTGTTGGCGGAGCAGGTGCGCTATGTCGATCAATTGGATTGGGACGAGCGCGAAGGCGTGTTGCGCGCCGAACGCCAACGCAAGGTCGGGGAACTGATCCTCAGCCGTGAACCCCTGACCGGCCTCGATGAAAGCGCCCGCAGCCAGGCGCTGGTGAATCTGGTGCGGCGCAAGGGCCTGGAACTGTTGCCGTGGACCCCGGAGCTGCGTCAGTGGCAGGCGCGCGTCGCGTTGTTGCGTCAGCTGGATTTGGCCGGCAAGGGCGAAAGCGAATGGCCGGATGTCAGCGACGCCGCGTTGCTCAAAAGCCTTGAACACTGGTTGATGCCGTATCTGGGCAAAGTCTCGCGGCTCAGTCACTTCACCAATCTCGACCTCTCGAGCATCGTCCACAACCTGCTGCCCTGGCCGCTGCCGCAACGGCTCGATGAGTTGGCGCCGCATCACTTGAGCGTGCCGTCGGGCTCGTCGATTCGTCTGGACTACAGCGAGCAGCCGCCGATTCTCGCGGTGCGCTTGCAGGAGTTGTTCGGCCTGGCTGAAACCCCGCGCATCGCCGGTGGCCGGCAAGTGGTCAAGCTGCACCTGCTGTCCCCGGCGCGACGCCCGGTGCAAGTGACCCAGGACCTGGCGAACTTCTGGCGCAGTACCTACGCCGAAGTGAAGAAGGATTTGAAGGGGCGCTACCCGAAGCACTACTGGCCGGATGACCCGTTGGTGGCCGAGGCAACCGCGCGGATCAAACCGCGCAAGTAAACCTGTAGGAGCGAGCTTGCTCGCGAAGGTCATGAACGATAACGCGTAAAACCAGATGCCCAGCGGCGTCCTTGAGACTTTCGCGAGCAAGCTCGCTCCTACAGTTTTTAACCTTTTGTGAGGCTATGCGTCAGCTCGTTAACATCGGCAGAGAGCGCGTGTTTAAAGGTGTTTAAGGATACTTCCTGCAAGCTACAAGACCTTGCGCCGTTGCCTACGGGTACGCCAGAATCCGCCGGCTTGTGCGCTTTGGAGGTCATCGGTAACTTGATTCGTGTCACTGCTCATCAGTGATCGGGTTTAGTCGCCCGGCTATCCATCCGCGGTTGCACAAGTGTCATCCAGTCAGGTGTTCGCCTGTACTTGATGGTGGTTGTGCGCATGGCGCCCTCGGGCGCGCCGGGTTTGGGTGGCTTACCGGTCGACTAACTTGCGCACAGCCGCCTCCCTTTCGTTTAGTCGCGAGATGGTCACGGCCCCACTTAGAGGTCAACTGCCCATGTTCAAACCTACACCTAATCCGCCGGACACCGATCCCGCTTCCCCATACGAACCCGATTCCAAAAAACTCAACGAGGCCGCCGAACGCGCCCTCAACTTCCACTTCCCCTCGATGGCCGACATCAAAGCCACGCCGCGCACACCCAACAACCTGTTTACCATCAACCCAGAGGCCACAACCGAAACCCTTGTGGTGTATCTGGTCGAAACGCTGGCCTCGGTCGATGTAATGGTCCATCAATTGGTCGATCACCTCGACGGCGGATCGCGCAATGCCCTGCTGGGGATTTCCAACAGCGTGATGCTGGCGGAGATCACGGCGAATCGGGTGCTGGATCAGATTGATCCACCCGGGTAAGACTGCGGGGTTGACCAGTTTTTTCCTTCCCCAAAGCCACAAAAAACCTGCTTTCTCCGATTCCAGTGCATGCACAGAATGCAATTGCGCGTGCATTGGAATTTTAAGGAGTGAGTCATGACGTTCTCGATTATCGGACGCTGCCCTGAAACCGGTCAGCTCGGTATTGCCATCAGTTCTTCCAGCATTGCGGTCGGCGCACGCTGCCCTTGGGCACGGGCGGGTGTTGGTGCTGTCTCCACGCAGAACATTACGCTGCCGGCGTTAGGCCCGCAGATCCTGGACCTGCTGGAGCATCAGCATCTGGAGCCTGACGCGGCACTGGACAAGGCACTCACGTCCAACGGCTGGAGCCAGTACCGACAGGTCACGGTGATCGATGCGTCAGGCCGGATTGCGCTGTTCAGCGGCAAGGAGTCGTTGGGCGTGCATAACGCAGTGAAAGGCGAGCAATGTGTCGCGGCGGGTAACCTGCTCAGCGATGTACGGGTCATCGAGGCCATGGTCGAGGCGTTCGAGGCCGAGCCGGGTCAGTTGGCGGACCGTTTGCTGGCGGCCATGCACGCGGCCATGGCGGCCGGTGGCGAAGCGGGGCCGGTGCATTCCGCCGCGCTGAAAGTGGTGGGTGACCACACCTGGCCGATCATCGACTTGCGGGTGGACTGGGCCGAGGAAGATCCCATCGGGCAGCTTGATGGCCTCTGGCAAGCCTATCGACCGCAAATGCAGGACTACCTGACTCGCGCGCTCAATCCGACGACGGCGCCGAGCTACGGGGTGCCTGGGGATGAGTGATGCATCCAGTCGCGAGCTGCTGGATCGCCTGATTGGTTTCGCCACTGTCAGCCGCGATTCCAACCTTGAGTTGATTCGTTTCATCGAGGCCTATCTGGCCGAACACGGGGTTCCGAGTGAGCTCTTCTTCAACGAAGAAGGCACCAAGGCGAATCTGTTTGCGACCATCGGCCCGCTTACCTCGGGTGGGGTGGTGCTCTCCGGTCACACCGATGTGGTGCCGGTTGACGGACAGGCGTGGACGGTCGATCCGTTCCGGCTGACTGAAAAGGATGGGCGCCTGTACGGACGTGGCACCGCAGACATGAAAGGCTTCATCGCCTCGGTCCTCGCGGCGGTCCCGACCTTCGTGCAGCGTCCGCTTGTGACGCCGGTGCACCTGGCCTTTTCCTATGATGAAGAAGTGGGTTGCCTGGGCGTCAGGCCGATGCTGGCCGAGCTGGAGAAGCGGCCATTTAAACCGCGACTTTGCTTGATCGGCGAACCGACAGAGCTCAAACCTGTGCTCGGCCACAAGGGCAAACTCGCGATGCGTTGCGAAGTGCGCGGTGCAGCGTGCCATTCGGCGTATGCGCCTTATGGGGTGAACGCGATCGAATATGCGGCGCAGTTGATTGGCCGGCTGGGTGTTATCGGTGAACAGCTCGCGCATCCAGATCACCACGACTCGCGTTTTGATCCGCCGTTTTCGACAGTGCAAACGGGTGTGATCAAGGGTGGCCGGGCGCTGAACATTGTTCCCGCTGAATGTGAGTTCGATTTCGAGGTCAGGGCGTTGCCGGACTTTGATGCTCAGGAAGTGGCGGACCAGTTGCAAGCGTTCGCCCACGTGCATGTATTGCCCAAGATGCGCGCGGTGCAAGCGGACACCGACATCCGTCTGCGGCCGCTGAGCGCTTATCCCGGATTGGCGACACCGCCCGAGAGTGAAGCGGCGCGGCTGCTTGCACTGTTGAGCAACTCTTCAGAGTTTGGAACGGTCGCGTTTGGCACCGAGGGGGGGCTGTTTCATCAGGCTGGAATTCCCACGGTGGTCTGTGGTCCGGGCAGCATGGATCAAGGGCACAAGCCTGACGAGTTCATTGCGCTGGATCAGTTGAGCGGTTGTGATGCGATGCTGATTCGGTTGGCTGACTACCTGTGTGGCGAGATTTAATTGTGGGAGCGAGCCTGCTCGCGATGGTCGTTAACGATAACGGGTGCTGTCTGAGTAAACGCGGCGCCTGCATGTTCTTCGCGAGCAGGCTCGCTCCTACAGGGGGCCTGCAACTTTCTGGCTCAATTGTTCGCGGCAAAAATCCACGAACAACTGTGCAGGCTTGGTCAGTTGACTGCGTTTCAGATGGGCGGACGCCAGGCCGGACATTGTGACCGGCTCTTTTATGTTCACGGAGATCACCTTCTTTCCATCATAAGTGCACTCGGAATGCGGGCGGGTGACCAATATGGAAAACCCGAACCCCTGGCCAACCATGCCGCGCACCATCTCGATCGAGGGCGAGCTGAACACGATGTTGGGCGTCAGTTCCAGTTCGTGGAACAGGCTGACAAAGTAGGTCCGGCTCGGTTGCACATCGAGAAGAATCATCGGCTCGCTGCACAGGTCCCGTAGCGATACCTCCTTCTGGTCGGCAAAGCGGTGCCCTTCTGGCAACAGGACATAAGGCTTTTGCGGTGGCATCAGCGGCGTGGTCTGGATGGTGCCGTCCAGACCGTGGTCGTAGAGGAATGCCACGTCGAAAGTGCCTGCGGTCAAACCTTGCACCAGCTCTTGTTGCTCGCCATCGCGAATGCGTATGTCCACGCCCGGGTAAAGCTTGCGAAAGCCGGCGATCAGCTGCGGCAGGTACAGCGGGGCGACGGTCTCGAAGCAGCCGATGTCGATCTGTCCGGAGACCGTGTCGTTATCGGCCAGCGCGTTCTGTTCAAACTCCCTGGCCATGCGCAGCAGTTCTTGCGCCTTGTGATAGAAACGCGTGCCGGTGGGCGTCAGCGAAACGCCCTGGGCATGGTGGCGGATGAACAGCTGGACGTTGAACGACTCTTCCAGACTCTTGATCGCCGTCGACACCGAGGGCTGCGCGATATACAGCTGCCGCGAGGCCTCAGCGACGCTGCCGGCTTCTACCGTTGTGACGAAATACTTGAGTTGCCGCAATGTATAGGAAGCCACACGCACCTCGTTCTGCTCTGTTTTGCGGTGAAAGCCCGGATGGCCGTCGCTCAGATTATTGACTGAACCTTACCCTATGCGGGTTCCGGACTGGGTCTGCGCTTACCTAGTTTTTTCTTATACCCCGAGCACATTTTTAATAATTTTCCTCTTCGCACGGTTGACGCACTATCTCTACAACCTCTGATAACAACCCCGACCACCCTGGCGGTCGTAAAGGGAGCGTAGCGTGTTCGACCTCGACTATTGGCAGCAACGAGCTGCCCGGCAAACCTTCTCTGACAAAGCCTTGATCGATGGCCGGCAGGTGGCTGCGTCTTCGGGCGCAACATTCGATTCGATCAACCCGGCGACGAATCAGTTGCTTGCCCGTGTCGCCGCGTGTGGCGAAGTGGAAGTGGAACTCGCCGTGCGCAGTGCGCGCCGTGCTTTCAACGAAGGCCCTTGGGCGCGGATGGCACCGGTTGAGCGCAAGCGGGTGATGCTGCGTCTGTCTGAGCTGGTGCTTGCCCATCGCGAAGAGCTTGCCTTGCTCGACTCGCTGAACATGGGCAAACCGGTGATGGATGCCTACAACATCGACGTCCCCGGCGCCGCGCATGTGTTCGCCTGGTACGGCGAGTCGCTGGACAAGCTTTACGATCAGGTCGCGCCGACGGCGTCATCGGCGCTGGCGACCATCACCCGTGAAGCGCTGGGCGTGGTGGCGGCCGTGGTGCCGTGGAACTTCCCGCTCGACATGGCGGCCTGGAAACTGGCACCGGCCTTGGCGGCCGGCAATAGCGTGGTGCTCAAGCCCGCCGAGCAATCACCCTTTTCAGCACTGCGTCTGGCCGAGTTGGCGCTGGAAGCCGGTTTGCCGCCCGGCGTGCTGAACGTGCTGCCGGGGCTGGGCGAGTCCGCCGGCAAGGCGCTGGGCCTGCATCCTGATGTCGATTGCCTGGTATTCACCGGCTCGACTCAGGTGGGCAAATACTTCATGCAGTACGCCGCGCAATCGAACCTCAAGCAAGTCTGGCTTGAGTGCGGGGGCAAGAGCCCGAGCCTGGTGTTCGACGACTGCCGTGATCTTGATCTGGCGGCGGAGAAAGCGGCATTCGGCATCTTCTTCAATCAGGGCGAGGTGTGCTCGGCCAACTCGCGACTGTATGTCCAGCGTTCGATCAAGGATCAGTTTATTGAGCGTCTTCTGGAAAAAGCCAAAGCCTGGATGCCCGGCGATCCACTGAATCCTGCGAGCGCCGCTGGCGCCATTGTCGATTCGGCACAGGCATCGCGTGTGATGAGCTTTATCGAACGCGCCCACGAAGACGGGGCCCGACTGCTCACCGGCGGCCGTCGCTTGAGCTTCAACGGTTCCGACAACTTTATCGAGCCGACCATTTTTGCCGACGTCGCCCATGAATCGCACCTGTCCCGCGAAGAAGTGTTCGGGCCGGTGCTGGCGATTTCCACGTTCGACACCGAAGAGCAAGCGGTGCGGCTAGCCAACGACAGCATCTATGGGCTGGCCGCCTCAGTGTGGAGCGATGACCTGAATCGCGCGCACCGGGTTGCACGGGCGCTGAAGGCCGGCACCGTTTCGGTGAACACCGTGGATGCCCTCGATGTCAGCGTGCCATTCGGTGGCGGCAAGCAATCGGGTTTTGGCCGGGACCTGTCGTTGCACTCATTCGATAAATACACCCAATTGAAAACAACCTGGTTTCAATTGCGTTGAGCGTCTCCTGAACAATTAACCGCACGCTGATTGTGTGCGTTTTAAAGAATAAAAAGATGTCATCACGCGGAGAGTCATCCGTGTACTTGCGGCTGCGTGGCCGTGACTGCCTCAGTAACTAACCACAATTAAAAAGTGAGGGAGCTTTCATGTTCAGATATTCGTCTTCGAGCGTTACAGCAGCGGCGGGTTTAACGGCGCTTCTGGTATTGACGGTGCCCGTTGTTGCGCACTCCGAAAGTCTTACGGTCATTTCGTTCGGCGGTGCCACCAAGGCAGCGCAAGAGGGGGCTTATTTCAAACCCTTCGAACAAAGTGGCGCTGGCAAAGTTGTCGTTGGCGAGTACAGCGGAGAACTGTCCAAAGTCAAAGCCATGGTCGATGTTGGCCAAGTCAGCTGGGACGTTGTCGAAGTCGAAAGCCCGGAACTGCTGCGCGGTTGTGAAGAAGGGCTGTTCGAGCGGCTGGATCCGGCGCTGATCGGCGATTCAAAAAACTATCTGGCTGGCGCCGTCAGCGAGTGTGGCGTGGCCAGTTATGTCTGGTCGATGGTGCTCGCCTACAACTCGAACAAGGTGAGCGCGGCGCCAACCTCCTGGGCGGACATGTGGAACCTGCAGCAATTCCCTGGCAAGCGCGGCCTGCGCAAGGGCGCCAAGTACACGCTGGAAGTGGCGCTGCTTGCCGACGGGGTCAAACAGGATGATCTGTACAAAGTGCTGGGCACCAAGGAAGGCGTGGATCGAGCGTTTCACAAGCTCGACCAGATCAAGCCCTCGATCCAGTGGTGGGAAGCCGGAGCGCAACCACCGCAATGGCTCGCGGCAGGCGACGTCGTGATGTCGGCGGCCTACAACGGCCGGATTGCCGTCGCGCAAAAGGAAGGCTCGAAACTGGCCATTTCATGGAATGGCCACCTCTACGATCCCGATCACTGGGCCATCGTTCGCGGCAGTCCGAACAAGGCGCTGGCCGAGCGTTTTATCGTGTTTGCCAGCCAGGCGAGTGGGCAGAAGTCCTTCTCCACGCAGATTCCCTACGGACCGATCCGCAAGGATGTGCTGGCGCAGCTACCGGCCGACACGCTCGCCCAATTGCCCACGGCTCAGGCCAATCTGGCTGAAGGTCAGTTGGTCGATGCCACGTTCTGGGTCGATCACGGCGAAGAACTCGAGGAACGTTTCAACGCTTGGGCGGCCCGCTAAACCGCTGCTGTCGCTAATCGCAACTCAAGGATGAGTCGCGATGTTTATCCCTGCCTTCCACGTGAAGGCAATCAACAACAAGAAAACACGGGGAGTTTGTCATGAGTTCAAGTACAACCGCGTCCATCCAGGGACAGTCCGGCGGATTGCGCCGGGTCCTGGGACTGGGCTCGTTGCTGGCCGTTGCGGTGGGCGTCGTGGTCTCGCAGGGCGTCATGGTGCTGATGCTGCAAGGCGCGGGCATCGCCGGTTTCGGTTTTATCATTCCGTTGGCCATCGCGTATGTGCTGGCAATCACCTACGCCTGGTCGTTTTCCGAACTGGCCTTGATGATCCCGAAGGCGGGCAGCCTCAGCAGTTACACGGAAGTGGCGATCGGGCATTTCCCGGCCATTCTGGCGACCTTCTCGGGATACATGGTGGTGGCGATGTTTGCGCTCTCCGCCGAACTGCTGTTGCTGGATCTGGTGATCAGCAAGGTCTACCCGGATGTCATTCCGCACATGCTGGTGGCCTACGGGGTGCTGGGGCTTTTCACCGTGCTGAATCTGTTCGGTATTGATGTGTTCGCCAAGCTGCAGAACGTGCTGGCGCTGGTGATGGTGGTGATCCTCGTCGCCATGGGCCTGGCTTCGCTGAGTAACGGTCAGGCCAGTCTGCAGTTGCCGCTCGATCAGGGTTGGAACCCGTTGGAATTCGGCGCAATCACCCTGGCGGCCATGGCGGTGTGGGGATTTGTCGGGGCTGAGTTCGTTTGTCCGCTGGTGGAAGAAACCCGCAATCCCGAGCGCAATATTCCGCGTTCGATGACCATCGGTTTGACAGTGATCTTCGGCGTGATCGCGCTGTATTGCTTCGGCGCATTGCTGTGCATTCCGCGTGAGCAACTGGCCAGTGATGCGCTGCCTCATTACCTGCTGGCCACCACGGTTTTCGGTGAGGCAGGCAAGTTGTTCCTCGTCGTCGCCGCCATTACCGCCACTTGCAGCACCGTGAATTCGTCCTTGGCGGCGTTGCCGCGCATGCTCTACGGCATGGCGCAAAATGGCCAGGCCTTCCCGCAATTCAAGAAACTCACCGCTCGTGGCCGTACGCCTTGGGTGGCGGTGCTTTTTGTTGCTGCGATCACCGGCCTGCCGATCCTCATTCTGGGGCACGACGCGGCAGCCATCAGCCTGCTGCTGTTGGCAGCCGCACTGGCCTGGCTGCTGGCCTACATCATCGTGCACATCGATGTGATCGCCTTGCGCCGCCGCTATCCCCATCTGGCCCGTCCATTCCGCTCACCGTTCTATCCTTGGCCACAAGTCATTGGCATCGCCGGCATGCTGTTTGCGATCTACCACGTGTCGCCAACTCCGGAGATGACTGCCAGTATTTTTGGCTGTGCCGGCGTAGTGCTGGGCGTGATTTCGGTAATCGCCGTGGTATGGGTCAAGTTCGTGATGCGCAAACCGCTGTTTACGCCGGAGCCGCTCATTCAAAACGAATCTCAAGGCAACGACGTGCCGAAAATGACTCCGATCGCTACGGTGTCCGGGAACTGAACCTTTTTTCACTTCAGGAGAATAAGAAATGACAACAGACTACAAACCTCAGCGCGAAACCAAGGACTACCAAGCGGCCGATGCCGCCCACCACATTCACGCATTCCTCGATCAGAAGGCGTTGAACGAAGAGGGGCCGCGCGTCATTGTCGGTGGCGACCGCCTGCATCTGTGGGATAACGACGGCAATCGTTACCTCGATGGCATGTCCGGTTTGTGGTGCACCAACCTCGGCTACGGACGCAAGGATCTCGCCGCGGCGGCGACCCGTCAGCTGGAGCAATTGCCGTACTACAACATGTTCTTCCACACCACTCACCCGGCGGTGGTAGAGCTGTCCGAGCTACTGTTCAGCCTGCTGCCCAAGCACTACAGCCACGCGATCTACACCAACTCCGGCTCTGAAGCCAACGAGGTACTGATCCGTACTGTGCGCCGTTACTGGCAGGTTCTCGGCAAGCCGCAGAAGAAAGTCATGATCGGTCGCTGGAACGGATACCACGGCTCTACCTTGGCCGCCAGCGCGATGGGTGGCATGAAGTTCATGCACGAAATGGGTGGTGTGATTCCGGATGTCGCGCACATCGATGAACCATACTGGTTTGGCCATGAAGGTGATCAGACGCCCGCCGAGTTTGGCTTGCGCGCGGCTCAGCAACTGGAGACCAAGATTCTCGAGCTGGGCGCGGAGAACGTCGCGGCCTTCATCGCCGAGCCGTTCCAGGGCGCTGGCGGCATGATCTTCCCGCCAGAGAGCTACTGGCCGGAAATCCAGCGCATCTGCCGCAAGTACGACGTGCTGCTGTGTGCGGACGAGGTGATCGGTGGCTTCGGGCGTACCGGTGAATGGTTTGCGCACCAACACTTTGATTTCGAGCCGGACACCCTGTCGATTGCCAAGGGCCTGACCTCGGGTTACATCCCAATGGGCGGCCTGATTCTCAGCCGGCGCATGGCCGAGGTACTGGTGGAGCAGGGCGGCGTGTTTGCCCACGGCCTGACCTATTCCGGTCACCCGGTGGCGGCCGCGGTCGCTATCGCCAACCTCACGGCGCTGCGTGATGAGGGTGTGGTCACCCAAGTGAAAAATGACACCGGCCCGTACCTGCAGCAGTGTCTGCGCGAGGTGTTTGGCAATCACCCGCTGGTGGGTGAGATTCAGGGTGTCGGCCTGGTGGCGGCGTTGCAGTTTGCCCAGGACAAGGCGACCCGCAAGCGCTTCGCAAATGAAGGCGACATCGCCTGGCGCTGCCGCACGATCGGTTTTGAAGAAGGCGTGATTATTCGCTCGACGCTGGGCCGCATGATCATGGCGCCGGCACTGATCGCCACGCGCGCTGAAATCGATGAACTGGTTGCCAAGACGAAGATTGCCGTTGATAGAACTGCTAAAGAAATTGGCGTGCTCTAAATAACGATCAGGCTCGCTCCAGTTTACTGTAGGAGCGAGCCTGCTCGCGATGGTCGTTAACGATAATGCGTGTTGTCTGGATGAACGGCGCTTTCATGTTTATCGCGAGCAGGCTCGCTCCTACAGGTTTTGCGTTTATCCAGTTAATACCGAGTTTAGTTGTTAGTTAGTTTTTTCATGGGCAACAACTACAAAAATCATATTTTCGCTATTGGCATTCGCTAAGCACAATAAAACTACCCCGCCAGCAAAGTTGTCTACGCGGAATTAATTGTTGAAACAGCTGATCTGTCGCGACTTGCCGCGCCATAGTCGCCTCTTTGAAGGACACAAGCATGAATGATAAAAAGATAGAAATAGATACGCTTGTCGTTGGGGCCGGCCAGGCTGGCGTCGCCATGAGCGAACACCTGAGCAAACTCGGTGTACCGCACTTGGTGCTGGAGCGTAACCGCATCGCTGAAGCGTGGCGCACCGGGCGTTGGGATTCGCTGGTGGCAAACGGCCCGGTGTGGCATGACCGCTTCCCCGGACTGGCCTTCGAAGACCTGGAGCCCGATGCCTTCGCCTCTAAAGATCGCGTAGCGGCTTACTTCGAAGCCTACGCCGAGAAGTTCGAAGCGCCGATTCGTACCGGTGTAGAAGTCAAGAAAGTGGTGCGCAACAGCGATCGTCCAGGCTTCACCATCGAAACCTCCGATGGCGTGATTCAGGCCAATCGCGTGGTGGCGGCGACCGGTCCTTTCCAGCGTCCGGTCATCCCGCCGATTGCGCCGAAAGACAGCACGATCACGCAGATTCACTCGGCCCAGTATTTCAACCCGCAGCAGCTGCCCGAGGGCGGTGTGCTGGTGGTCGGTGCGGGCTCTTCCGGTGTGCAGATCGCCGATGAATTGCAGCGTGCCGGTAAACAAGTCTACCTGTCGGTCGGCCAGCATGACCGTCCGCCTCGCGCCTATCGCAACCGTGACTTCTGCTGGTGGCTGGGGGTGCTTGGGCTTTGGGATGCCGAAGTGATGGAGCCGGGTCGTGAGCACGTCACCATCGCAGTGAGCGGTGCGCGTGGCGGGCAGACCGTCGATTTTCGTGGGCTCGCCAAACAAGGCGTGACGCTGGTGGGGCTGACCCAATCGTTCAACGACGGCGTGGTGACTTTCCAGCAGGATCTGGCGCGCAACATCGCTGCGGGCGACGCGAATTACCTGTCGCTGCTGGACGCGGCGGATGCCTACATCGCACGCAACGGACTCGACCTCCCGGAAGAACCCGAAGCCAGGTTCATGCTTCCCGATCCAGAGTGCGTCAGCAACCCGATTCTCGAACTGAATCTGGCCGAGGCGAGTATCACCTCAATCATTTGGGCCACCGGCTACGCCGTCGATTACAGCTGGTTGCAGGTCGACACCTTTGACGAGAAGGGCAAGCCGCGTCATCAGCGTGGGGTCTCGAACGAGCCAGGTGTCTACTTTGTGGGGCTGCCGTGGCTGTCGCGTCGCGGATCGAGCTTTATCTGGGGCGTTTGGCATGACGCCAAACATGTGGCTGGCCACATTGCCACCCAGCGCCAGTACCTCGAATACCGCGACCCGTCGCAGCGTTAAGAATCGATCGAGGGAATGGTCCTTTGGCCATTCTCGATCTACACCTTCATTACTCAAGTTTCAGGGGACTCAGTTGATGCCGACTCACACACGCATTCGCATGTTCAATACCAAGGACACCTATCCCAACCAGTCGCTGGACAATGATCTTTGCCAGGCTGTACGGGCCGGCAACACGGTTTATGTGCGCGGCCAGATCGGCACCGATTTCGATGGCAACCTGGTGGGCCTTGGCGACCCGGGTGCACAAGCCGAACAGGCGATGAAAAACGTCAAGCAGCTGCTGGAAGAGGCGGGGAGCGATCTTTCCCATATCGTCAAAACCACCACTTACATCATCGACCCGCGTTACCGCGAGCCGGTTTATCAAGTCGTGGGCAAGTGGCTGAAGGGGGTTTTTCCGATTTCGACGGGGCTGGTCATTTCCGGGCTGGGTCAACCGCAGTGGCTGATGGAAATCGATGTGATCGCCGTCATACCGGACGACTGGCAAGCGAACTGACATTGGGTTTGACACGATCCTTGTGGGAGCAGTCGTTATGGCGCAGCCGGCAACAGGAACCGCGCTATCACCGGCAAGTGATCGGAAATGCGCAACGTATCGTCCTGCCTCACCATCGCCTCGACCCGTTTGATCCGCGGGCTGTAGAACAAGTAATCGACCGTCCGGTCCGGGCCGTTCAAGCCCGGGTCATTCGGATAATGGGTCAGCCAGCGCGCCCGCTCGACACCGCTGGCTTCGTTGTTGGTCGGGATCATCGGGTACTTGTCCCACAACACATGCAGCGCGCTGTCGGCAGAGTAGACCGCGCGTTGCGCGTCGGGCAGGCGTCGATATTGCCCCAGCGGCAACAGATCGAAGTCACCGCCGATCAGCCACGGTGTACCGCGGCTTTCGAGCTTGTCGAGGACTTTGGCCACGGCGCTCACCTGGGCCAGCAGCGTATCGTCGGGGGGGATGACGCGGTCCAGATGGGTATTGAGCACTGCGACCCGAGCGCCGTCGCTCAACGGCAGGTACGTGACCAACAAGGCATTTTTCGGTTTGAACTGGCGGCTGATCAGGTTGGCCGGCACCACCGGTAATTGCAGGCGTTCGGCGTGTCCGATCCGGTAGCGGCTGAGGGTCGCCAGTTGCCGGCCGACGCTGCCGAAGATATGCGGTTCAGGCACGAAATCGGCCTTCCAGTCGAAGGCGTGAGTGCTGCACGGATACAGGTCGGTGAGCCGTTCCTGGAGCAGTTTGAGCTGGTTCTGGTAGTCGGTGGCCTTGGCGCCGTCGTCGAGCTCTTGCAACAGCACGATGTCCGGCTGTTCGTCACGGATCACCCGTGCCACTTCATCAAGACTGAAGGCCATGTCTTCGGCGGTGGGGCTTTCGTCGTTGCCGGCGGCCAGGTCATTCCAGAACACATAGCGCTTGCCCGCCAGAAACTGAACGTTCCAGGTCATCACCTTCAACGCCTGGCCGGGGACCAGGGTTGGCGCCTGGGCGCTGCAACTGACCGGCTGCGCTTCCCTGGCTTCGGGGCGCCAGGTCAGGCTGTAGATCAGCACGCCAATCAGAGTGACGATCAGCAGGGCCAGCAGGGTGTAGCGCAGTAGACGGGTCATGGCTCGGCTTATCGCGTTACAAAAGTTGCCCCGAGCATAACCGAGAGCCGAGCCCAAGCCCATGGGGTAGAGCGGTCAGAGTGACCCGTTGGTTTTCTCGGGCACGACGCTGATCAGCATGAACAAGCGGAACAGCACCACGCTGGTGAACAGTTGCAAAAAGCTGTGGGCACTGTCGATCAGCACGGCAACCACCGGGTTCTGCGGCTCCGGATAAACCTCCAGGGTCACGCCCTTGAGCAGCCACAACGGGGCCATCACACACAGAATGCACACCAGGATGCGCAGGAAGTTGCCGCGGGTCAGGCGCAGGCTTTCCTTCATCGCCGCCAGCGGGGCCATGCCGCGCAATACCAGCAGGTATTCGCCGAACGCCAGCGTCACCATCAGCCAGATGCCCGGCAGGAAATACAGCGACAGTCCGATCAGTATCAGCAGGGTATTGAGCGCGGTGAGCAGGGCGAAGCGTGGCCACAGGGTCGCGGACATGGCCAGCAGGTCACGGTTGCGCGGTGACTCGCCACGGCTGCGGGCATCGAGAAACAGAATCAGCGCGGCGGTGTACAGCGGATAGACCAGCAAGCCGACCATCACGCCGATGCCGGGGAAACTGTCCGGCTCGGTGGAATGGTCGACCACTTGTTGCAGCAGAGCTTCGAAGATCACCAGCGGCAGGCACAGTTGAACGATCTGGCCCAGATTGCGCTTGAAGAAATACAGGGAGTCACGCAGTACATCTAACGGATTCATCAGTCGGTATCGCAGGTTGAAAGCAGTGGCCCACTTTAACCGATGAAAGCCTTTGGGGCGCAAACGTAAACGTTCGGTAAAGGTCATTGAAACATCCTGTATCAGCCTCCATTACGGATGAGCATCTTATCCACAGTGGATGAGGGCGCCGATATTCCCGGCAATCTACGAGGTCGCCATGAACAGCGAAGAACAAACCCTGATCGATGGACTGTTTTCCCGGCTGCAACAGGCCGAAACGGACTCAGCCCCGCGCGACGCGCAGGCCGAGGCGCGGATCAAGGAACACCTGACTCGCCAGCCAGCGGCAGGCTATTTCATGACCCAGGCGATTCTGGTGCAAGAAGCAGCCATCAAGAGTCTCGACGACCAGAACAAGCAGCTCGCCCAACAAGTCCAGCAATTGCAGACAGAACTGCAATCGGCCAAGGCTCGGACGGCGGCTCCGGCACCGGCCAGTGGTGGCTTTTTGTCGAGCATTTTCGGCGGCGGCCCACGTGATCCGCAGCCCGCACCGACTCAAAGTGCGCCCGTGTCGAGCGGGGGCGGCTGGCGTGAACCGGCGCGGCCGTCGTTCAATTCGCAGCCGCCCCAGCAAAACTTTGGTGCCGCACCACCTCAGCATAACTACGCGCCGCAACAACAGGCCGGCAGCGGTTTTCTCGGCGGGGCTCTGAAAACGGCGGCTGGCGTGGCTGGTGGCGTGATGCTGGCACAAGGCATCAGCAGCTTGTTCCACCACGATCAGCCGCCAGAAGTGGCTGAGGTCATCAAGGAAGAACCGGCTCAGGTCAACGATCAGGGCGACAGCGGCAATGGCTGGGGCGACGACCAGCGGGTGGCTGACAACACCAGTGATCAGGGCGGATTCGTTGACGCTGACTACAGTGACGACAGCTCATCGTTCTTCGGCGGTGACGACGATTCCTTCGTCTGACACGCCTGTGGCGAGGGAGCTTGCTCCCGCTGGACTGCGCAGCAGGCCCCTTGGATTCTTGAGTAGGGGAGCGCTTCGCGCTGGAGCGCCAGCCCGGCTCAGCGGGAGCAAGCTCCCTCGCCACATGGCCGATTATTCGCGGAACAACCCTTCAGGCTGGCATACTGGGCCACTTTTCGGGCCTGGTGCCTGATCCTGTCCGCGCGCCAGCGCCCCAATGAGGATGCACGGTGAAAAAGATCGCAGTATTCGCCGATGTCCAGAACCTCTATTACACCGTGCGTCAGGCCTATGGTTGCCACTTCAACTATGCCGCGCTGTGGGCCGACATCAGCAAGCAGGGCGAGATCGTCGAGGCCTATGCCTACGCGATCGATCGCGGCGACAGCAAACAACAACAGTTCCAGCAGATCCTGCGCAATCTCGGTTTCACCGTGAAGCTCAAGCCCTACATCCAGCGCAGCGACGGCTCGGCCAAGGGCGACTGGGACGTGGGCATCACCCTCGATATCATGGACGCCGCCGATCATGTCGATGAAGTGGTGCTGGCCTCGGGTGACGGTGATTTCGACATGCTGCTCGAGCGCATCATCGCCAAGCACGGCGTGCGAGCGGTGGCCTACGGCGTGCCGGGCCTGACGGCCAACTCGCTGATCCGTGCCGCCAGCCGCTACGTGCCGATCGAAGGCGCGTTGTTGCTCAAGAATTGATTTTTACGGAGTTGAAACAGGTTTGGAACGCATAGCAGTCATCGACTTTGAAACCACCGGAATCTCCCCGAGCAGCAGCTGCCGGGCCACGGAAATCGCCGTGGTGATCCTTGAACAGGGGCGCATCGTCGAGCGTTACCAAAGCCTGATGAACGCCGGCGTGCGCGTGCCGGCCTTCATCGAGCAACTCACCGGCATCAGCAACGCCATGTTGCGCACCGCGCCATCGGCCGAGCAGGTGATGAACGAGGTCAACGAGTTCGTCGGCATCACCCCGCTGCTGGCCCACAACGCCGCGTTCGACCAGAAGTTCTGGGACTTCGAGCTGGGGCGGATCAAACGTACGCGTTTGCAGAACTTTGCCTGCTCGCTGCTCCTCGCCCGCCGCTTGATGCCGGCGGCGCCGAACCACAAACTCGGGACCCTCACCACCTTCGCCAAACTGCCCCACACCGGCCAGGCTCACCGGGCCATGGCCGATGCCGAAATGGCGGCCAACCTGACGGCGCACCTGGCTCAGGAACTGCGGCACAAGCATGGGTTGCGGGAGCTGTCCCATGAGCTGCTGGTCAGCTTGCAGAAAGTGCCGGCGGCGAAGATCAATGAGCATCTCAAGCGCCATCGCGGGTTCTGAATCACGCATAAACCTGTAGGAGCCGGCTTGCTGGCGATTGCGGTTCATCATTCACTATTGATGTTGACTGATACGCCGCTATCGCCAGCAATCCGGCTCCTACAGGGTTCGTGTCGTATCAAACTTTTCCATTTCCCTCGATGTGCCCCAACGGCACCCGCTTCTCTATCGCGCTCGACAACACGATCGACGTCTTGCTGAACCCGAACTTGGCAATCGTGTTGATCAACTCCTCCAACTCCGGCATCGACCCCACCGCCGCCTGCATGATCACGCACGGATCGCCCGTCACCCGGTGGCACTCCGTCAGTTGCGGGATTTTGATCAGCTCGTCGTAGGCCTTCTGGTTGCCGTGCTGGTTCAGGCGCAGTTCAATGACGCACTGGATCGGCAGACCGAGTTTGGCCATGTCGACTTTCGCTTGATAACCGGTAATCACCCCGCAGGCTTCAAGTTTGGCCACGCGCTCGGCCACGGCCGGGGCCGACAGGTTGACCTTGCGCGCCAGGTCGGCGTAGGACGCACGACCATTTTCCAACAGGGCGCTGAGGAGCATGCGGTCGTATTTATCCATCGTCTTACTCCTGAAAAATACCCGACCTTCGAAAACACGGTTTATAGCCCTGATTTCCATGTTTTGAAAAGTGTACCGGCGCTATAAACAGGTTTTGTAACTTATTTTCTGCTGTTGGCCTTTCTAAAATAGCTGTTCACCTGTCTTGCCTGCGAGCTGCCCAATGCCTGGCCTACGTCGTTTCCCCGTACCGTTGATCGCCGCCTTTTTTGCGTTGTACGTGATTTGGGGCTCGACTTACCTGGTGATTCGCATCGGCGTGGAGTATTGGCCGCCATTGCTGCTTGCCGGTATTCGCTTCGTGATCGCCGGTTCGCTGATGTACGCCTTCCTGCGCTGGCGCGGGGCGCCGGCACCGACCTGGGCACAGTGGAAAGCGGCGGGGATCATCGGCGTTTTGCTGCTGACGTGCGGCAACGGGGCGGTAAGCGTGGCCGAACATACGGGCGTGGCCTCCGGCGTGGCCGCGCTGGCAGTGGCGACGGTGCCGCTGTTTACCTTGCTCTGCGGCTATTTCTGGGGCGCGCGTAATACCCGTCTCGAATGGGCCGGGATTGCGCTCGGGCTCATCGGTATTGCCATGCTCAACCTCGGCTCGAACCTGCAATCAAGCCCGCTGGGCGCCGGATTGCTGATCTTCGCGGCAGCTTCCTGGGCCTTTGGTTCGGTGTGGAGCAAACACTTGCCGTTGCCCCAGGGCGCGATGGCCAGTGCCGTGGAAATGCTGGTGGGCGGCGTAGCCCTGCTGATCGGCAGTGCGCTGAGCGGTGAGCATCTGGAGGCCATGCCGCCGATCGAAGGTTGGGCAGCCCTGGCCTACCTGACGTTCTTCGGCTCGATCATTGCCTTCAACGCTTACATGTACCTGTTGAAAAACGTGCGTCCGGCGGCGGCCACCAGTTATGCCTACGTCAACCCGGCGGTGGCGGTGTTGCTGGGGATCGTGTTTGTGGGCGAGACCATTGGTATCGAAGAAGCGTTGGCCATGTTGGTGATCATCAGTGCCGTGGTGTTGATCGGTTTGCCGCAGTGGCGCCGGGCTCCCGAACGACCTGCTGCCGTGGTACGGACAGAATCGAGCGTGAATTAGGGTAAACTGCGCGCCATTGCATCTTGTTTTGCACACTTGTTTTGAAAAACCCGCGCTGAATTTTCCTACGGTAATCCCATGACTTTCGCCTCCCTTGGCCTGATCGATCCCTTGCTGCGCTCTCTCGAGACGCTCGGCTACCAGACCCCGACGCCGGTTCAGGCGCAAGCCATTCCGGCAGTGCTGGACGGTCGCGACCTGATGGCTGCCGCCCAGACCGGCACTGGCAAGACCGCCGGTTTCGCGTTGCCGCTCCTGCAATTGCTGGCCATGGAAGGTCCGAAAGTCACCGCCAATTCGGTGCGTGCCCTGATCCTGGTGCCCACTCGCGAACTGGCTGAACAGGTTCACGAGGCCGTGCGCCAGTACGCCGATAACCTGCCGTTGAGCACCTATGCGGTGTACGGCGGCGTCAGCATCAACCCGCAAATGATGAAGCTGCGCAAAGGCGTCGACCTGTTGGTGGCGACTCCGGGGCGCTTGCTTGACCTGTTCCGCCAGAACGCCCTCAAGTTCAACCAGCTGCAAACCCTGGTGCTGGACGAAGCCGATCGCATGCTCGACCTGGGTTTCTCCGAAGAGCTGGGGAACATTTACCGGGTGCTGCCGAAGAAACGTCAGACGCTGTTGTTCTCCGCGACCTTCTCCGATGCGATCCGCCTGCTGGCCGGGCAAATGCTCAACGATCCGCTGAGCATCGAAGTCAGCCCGCGCAACGTTGCTGCCAACACTGTTAAACAGTGGGTGGTCACAGTGGACAAGAAGCGCAAGCCGGAGCTGTTCGTGCACTTGATGCGCAAGGGCAAGTGGAAGCAGGTGCTGGTGTTCGCCAAGACCCGTAACGGCGTGGATGCATTGGTGGAAAAACTGCAGGGCCTGGGCATCAATGCCGATGGCATCCATGGCGACAAACCTCAAGCAACCCGCCAGCGCGCACTGGACCGTTTCAAGGCCAGTGAAGTGCAGATTCTTGTGGCCACCGACGTTGCGGCCCGTGGTCTGGATATCGAAGATTTGCCGTTGGTGGTCAATTTCGACCTGCCGATCGTGGCCGAAGACTATATCCACCGGATCGGCCGTACTGGCCGCGCGGGTGCAACCGGGGAGGCCATTTCCCTGGTGTGCGCCGATGAAGTGAACCTGCTGTCGGCCATCGAGACCTTGACCCGTCAGACGCTGACTCGCCAGATGGAACAGGATTTCGAACCCGAGCACCGGGTACCGGATACCGATGCCAGCGGTCAGGTGGTCAAGAAGCCGAAAAAACCGAAAAAGCCGAAGACCTCGGGCGGCGGCAAGCGCAACCTGGGTAAATGGGTCGAGAGCGGTGACGCGTCGGCGCCGGAACCTTCGATCAAGCCTGTGCGAAAAGTGCCGGTGTTCAACACTGGGCCGCGCAAGCGTAAGCCTTGAGTTAATGCGGCATCAGTTAAGCCGCCTTCGCCGGCAAGCCGGTCTCGCTCCCACAATGACCGAATTCTCTCGGGAAGAACTCGGTCACCTGTGGGAGCGAGCTTGCTCGCGATGGGTGCGCCTCGGTCTTCAGGCTGTACGCTTCAACCACTCCACCATCCCCAACCCGGCCGCCCGCCCGCTGGCGAAACACGCGGTCAGCAGATAGCCACCTGTCGGCGCTTCCCAATCCAGCATCTCTCCGGCACAGAACACGCCGGGCAGTTGCTTGAGCATCAAACGTTCATCCATCGATTCGAACATCACCCCACCGGCGCTGCTGATGGCCTCGTCCAGTGGGCGGGTTTTCACCAAGGTCAGTGGCAATGCCTTGATTGATTTGGCTAGCAACGCTGGATCAGCGAAGCACTCGGCCGCCGTCACTTCTCGCAGCAACGCCGCTTTCACACCATCTAGCCCAATCTGACTGTGCAGGTGCTTGGCCACGGAGCGCGAACCCCGTGGCTTGTTCAGCGCCGCCTGGACTTTATCCACAGGCCTGCCCGGCAGCAGGTCGAGATGAATAGTCGCCGAGCCCTGCAGGTTGATGGCTTCGCGGATCGGTGCAGACAGGGCGTAGATCAAACTGCCTTCAATACCCGTCGCAGTAATCACACATTCCCCGAGCCTTGGGACGTCGTCATTAAGACCAATCGCGATATTTTTCAACGGGGCACCGGCGAATTTACTGACCATCAACTCGCTCCAGGCCTGCACTTCGAAACCGCAATTGCTCGGTTGCAACGGCGCCAGTTCCACGCCGCGCTGCTCCAGCGGTAGCATCCAGGCACCGTCCGAACCGAGGCGCGACCAGCTGCCACCGCCGAGGGCCAACAAGGTTGCGTCGGGTTGAAGGGTTTTATCGCCGTCAGGGCAAGACACTTTCAGGCTGCCATCGCCATTCCAGCCGAGCCAGCGGTGGCGGGTGTGGATAACGACTCCGGCGTCTCGCAGGCGTTTGAGCCAGGCGCGTAACAGGGGCGCGGCTTTCATGTCGGTTGGAAACACCCGGCCGGAGCTGCCGACAAAGGTGTCGATGCCCAGGTCATGAATCCACTGGCACAGTGCGTCGGCGCCGAATGAGCGCAACAGCGGTGCAATCTGCGGCGCCCGTTCGGCATAGCGTGAAAGGAATGCCGGGTAGGCTTCGGAGTGGGTGATGTTCATGCCCCCGACTCCGGCCAGCAGGAATTTTCGCCCTACCGAGGGCATACCGTCGTACAGGTCGACCTTGATCCCGGCCTGGCTCAGCACTTCAGCCGCCATCAGGCCGGCGGGGCCGCCGCCGATGATGGCGACGTGAGGGAGGAGGGGAGTCGAGGGCTGAGTCATGGAATGCGCTGCGGTTCGGCGGAATGAAGCCAGGCATTCTATCAGCACAGATCCCTGTGGGAGCGAGCTTGCTCGCGATGAGGCAGGCACATTCAGCATCTTTGTTGACTGACAGTCCGCTATCGTCGGAACGCCGCCCGGAGCAAGCTCGCTCCCACAGGATCGTCGGTGTGCTCAAGTACTGATCAAAAAACAACCACCGCTCTGAAGCCTATACCCCGCATGGCCTGCAGCCTCTTTCACTCAGGTTATCCACAGGCGGCTCCACAGCCATTGTGGGTAAAGACCCACACCTCAATGACAACCTGATGACTGCCAGACCCTTTGGGCGCTGTGATGGAGGATCCCATGACGACGCGCCAGGGCCTTGCGGTCCTTGCTGTAGCCGCCACCAATCACCCCCACCACCGGAATATCCCGGCCCAGGCAATGCCGCATCACGCTTTCATCGCGAGCGGCGACGCCTTCGTCCGTCAGTTTCAGGTAGCCGAGTGCGTCATCCTTATGCACATCGACGCCAGCGTCATACAGCACCAGGTCAGGCTGGTAGAGCGGCAGCAAATAGTTGAGCGCATCGTCCACGACCTTCAGGTAATCGGCATCGCCCATGCCCATCGGCAGGGGAATATCCCAGTCGCTTTCGGCCTTGCGTGCAGGAAAATTCTTTTCGCAGTGAAGGGAAACGGTTATGGCCTCCGGGGTGTTGTGCAGGATTCGTGCAGTACCGTCACCCTGATGCACATCGCAGTCGAAGATCAGCACCCGATTCACACGGCCACTTTCCAGCAGGAAATGGCTGATCACCGCCAGGTCATTGAAGATGCAGAACCCGGCGGGATGGTCGTAGTGCGCATGGTGGGTGCCGCCCGCCAGATGACAGGCCAAACCATGTTCCAGCGCCTGCTCGGCCGCCAGCAGGGAACCGCCAACCGCCCGCACCGTGCGCCGGGCCAGGGCTTCGCTCCAGGGCAGGCCGAGACGCCGCTGGTCTTCGCGGGACAACTCGCCGCCCATGTAGCGTTCGATATACGCAGGGTCATGAGCGAGGGCGAGAATCTCTGGCGGGCAGAGGTCCGGGCGCAGCAGGTCGGTGTCTCGGGTCAGTCCGCTGTCCACCAGGTGATCGCGCAGCAGGCGAAACTTGTCCATGGGGAAGCGGTGATCCGCCGGGAACTCGGGACTGTAGTCTTCGTGGTAGATCAACGGCAGGGGCATGACTGATTTATCTGGGAAGGCATGTAGGAATGAATGAAGGATCCTACCAGCGATCTAGACTTGCGGCATGGGAAAGGGGGATACGATGGAACCGATACGGGAACTCGAGAGCGCGCGACTGCTGTTGCGGCAGTGGCGTGACGAGGATTTGCCGGCGTTTGCGGCGATGTGCGCCGATCCGCAGGTGATGCGCTATTTTCCGGCGCCCTTGAGTCGACTGGAAAGTGCTGCGCTGATCGGACGGGTTCGTGGCCACTTTGCCGAGCATGGCTTCGGTCTCTGGGCGCTGGAGCGCAAGGACACCGGCGCCTTTATCGGGTTTACCGGATTGGGTGTGGTCGGCTTCGACGCGCCGTTCAGCCCGGCCACCGAAATCGGCTGGCGCCTGGCCCGCGAGCATTGGGGCCTGGGCTACGCCAGTGAAGCGGCGTGGACCGCTCTGCGCTGTGGCTTTGACCGGTTGGCGCTGAATGAGGTCGTGTCTTTCACCACCGCCACCAACATGCCTTCGCAGAAAGTCATGCAGGCGATCGGCATGCACCATGATTCAGCAGATGATTTCGAACACCCCAGGCTCGCGATCGATCATTCCCTGCGTCACCATGTGCTGTACCGCATCACTCGGGAACAATGGCTGCAAACCTTGCATGGATAAGCTGGCACGGACGTTTACAATGACTCTCATGGGCCCTGGCCGGAAATTGAATCGACCGCCGCAGCCAAGACTGCGCGGCATTGCGTTATGTGAGGAGCGTCTGAATGAGCCAAGTGTTGGATGATCTGGTCGACTTGCTGACCCTGGAGCCGATCGAAGAAAACCTGTTCCGTGGTCGTAGCCAGGATTTGGGTTTTCGTCAGCTGTTCGGTGGCCAGGTGCTCGGCCAGTCCCTGTCCGCAGCCAGCCAGACCGTCGAAGAAGCGCGCCATGTGCATTCGATGCACGGTTATTTCCTGCGTCCGGGCGATGCCGGGCTGCCGGTGGTCTATCAGGTCGACCGGGTGCGGGACGGCGGCAGCTTCAGTACACGGCGGGTGACGGCGATCCAGAAGGGCAACCCGATCTTCACTTGCAGCGCGTCGTTTCAGTACGACGAAGAAGGTTTCCAGCACCAGAGCGTGATGCCGACAGTGGTCGGTCCGGAAAACCTGCCGTCAGAACTGGAACTCACCCAGCAGCGCGCGCACCTGATCCCTGAACACATGCGCGAAAAATTGCTGTGCCCGAAACCGATCGAATTCCGACCGGTGACCGAGGAAGATCCCTACAACCCGCATCCGTCCGACCCGATCAAGTACGTCTGGTTTCGCGCCGACGGTGCCTTGGCCGATTCCCCGGCGTTGCATAAATACCTGCTGGCCTACGCCTCGGACTTCGGCCTGTTGACCACCTCGATGCAGCCCCATGGCAAGTCGGTCTGGCACAAGGACATGCAGGTTGCCAGCCTCGATCACGCCCTGTGGTTCCATGCCGATCTGCGCGCCGATGACTGGTTGCTGTACGCGATGGATAGCCCATGGGCCGGCAATTCACGTGGATTTTCCCGCGGGAGCGTGTTCAATCGCGCCGGGCAACTGGTGGCTTCGGTCACCCAGGAAGGCCTGATTCGTCACCGCAAGGATTGGGCATGAGCCTGGCCGAGGTGCGGCACTGGGTGTTCGACATGGACGGCACCCTGACGGTGGCTGTGCATGACTTTGCGGCAATCCGCGTGGCGTTGGCGATCCCTGCCGAAGACGACATCCTGACCCACCTCGCCGCGCTGCCGGCCGATGAAGCGGCGGCCAAGCACGCCTGGTTGCTGGAACACGAACGCGACCTGGCGCTGGGTTCGACAGCGGCGCCAGGTGCGGTGGCGCTGGTGCGTGAACTGGCCGGACGGGGTTATCGCCTGGGCATTCTCACGCGCAATGCTCGCGAGCTGGCGCACGTCACGCTGGAGGCGATCGGCCTGGCCGACTGCTTCGCGGTGGAGGATGTGCTGGGCCGGGATGAAGCGCCGCCCAAACCTCATCCGGGTGGTTTGCTGAAACTGGCCGAGGCCTGGAACGTACCGGCGAGCGAGATGGTGATGGTCGGGGATTACCGCTTCGATCTGGATTGCGGTCGCGCGGCCGGGGCGCGGACGGTGCTGGTGAATCTGCCGGATAATCCCTGGCCGGAGTTGACTGACTGGCATGCGGCCGATTGTGGGGTGTTGCGGCAGATGCTTTCGGCTTGAGGAAATGGTTACCTGATCCACCGCCATCGCGGGCAAGCCCGCTCCCACATTTAACCGCATTCTTCATGTGGAACCTTGGTCGAATGTGGGAGCGAGCTTGCTCGCGAAGGGGCCCTGCCAGGCACCACAAAAATTCACTGACCAAACAACGCTTTCTGCCCCTCAGGCGAATTGAACATCCCATCCCCATCATGCCCGACCCCGGGCACTTCGATCAGTTGCTGATTCATCCCTTGAGGATACAGTCGCTTCAGATAATCAAAATAATTGCGCCCGCGCGCCAATCGATTCGCCCCCTGGGCTTTTGCCTCACAACGTTTATCCAGCGCCGGATGATTCGGGTCGGTGTCCTGCTGCCCCAGTAGATAAACAATGTCACGCCTGGCGTAATTTTCCTCCAACTGCGCGGGTGTTTGTCCTTCGGCATAGGCGGGTAGATCCGCCAGCCCGTACTTCCAGCGATTGAAATCCGGGCAACCGGCGTGACTGAATGCCACGGGCCGACGTTCATCGAAGTACGCATAAGAAGATGGATTGGCGACGACGTAACGCACCTGCACGCCGGCCGCCTTGAGCTCGGGCTGATCGTGACCCAGCAACGCATAGCGCTGAACCACCTGGGCGCCACCGGAGTGACCGGCGATGATGACCTGCTTCACATCGGGAAACTGTCGACGATCGCCGATTCGGGCGACGACTTCGTCGAGTGCAGCGTAAGAACTCAGGGTAAACGGCGCAGTGGACAAGCCGCCAGCCATCCAGTCATTGCCTTGCCAGCGCAATACGCTGTCAGCCACTGGGTGAAGCGCGATGTCGGACTCATTGAGAAATTGCGGAGCAATCACCAGGGTGGTCGCGCTTTGTCCTGCCAGTTCAGCCGCGTGTTCTGCACTCTGGCGATAGGCTTCGGCATTGCGCAGGCGACCATGGATGATGATCAGCACCCGTTCGATTTTCGTCGGTGCCGGGCCGATGCCCACCGCGATCTCACCCGAGGTCAACAGCAGGCGACCGGGGCTGAGTTCCTTGACCCCATGCTCGGCAGCCTGGGTGCTTGCGCAGGTGAACAGCAGAGCCAGCAGCCACTTTTTCATCACAGGTTTTTCGCCGCAAAGGTATCGCACTGGCCGACCTGGCCCTGTGCGAATCCGGTTTTGAACCAGCGCACCCTTTGCGCCGACGTACCATGGGTAAACGAGTCTGGCACCACGCGACCCTGGCCTTGCTGTTGCAGACGGTCGTCGCCAATGGCGTTGGCGGCGTTCAAGGCTTCTTCGATGTCACCCGGTTCCAGCCAGTTCAGGCGTTGCTGGGCATTATGGGCCCAGACCCCGGCCAGGCAATCGGCCTGGAGTTCCTGGCGCACCAGCAAGCCACCGTCGCCTTCCATTTGCCGGCCTTGTTGGCGAGCGGTCTGAATTTTCGCCGATACACCGAGCAAGGTCTGCACGTGGTGCCCGATTTCGTGAGCGATCACGTAGGCCTGTGCGAAATCGCCCGCAGCGGAAAAGCGTTGGGACATCTCCTGGAAGAAACTCATGTCCAGGTAGACTTTCTGGTCCGCCGGGCAATAGAACGGACCGGTGGCCGACGTCGCCAGGCCGCATGCCGAGTTGACGCGGTTGCTGAACAGCACCAGGGTCGGGTCCTTGTATTGACGGTCGGCCTGCTGGAAAATCTGCCGCCAGGTGTCTTCGGTATCGCCCAGGATCGAGCGCACGAATTCGGCCCCTTCATCATTGGCCGGTGGCGCCTTGCGGGTTTGCGTCGGAGCCGGCGCCGATTGCTCGCTCATCTGCCCGGTGAGTTGCCCGAGTATCTGCAAGGGGTCCTGGCCAGTGAGCCAGCCGATCCCGACGATCAGAACGATCGCCGTCAGGCTCAGGCCCTTGCCGCCACCGAAACGCATCCCGCCACCGCCGCCGACATCATCGCCCCGGGCATCGACCACGTTGTCGCTGCGTCGGCCTTTTTTCCATAGCATGTGGGGAATCCTCTTTTCTTGCTGGGTGAAGGACCGTGCTGGTGAGTGTTGCTGGTGAGTGAGAGCGGCGCCAGTCCGGTCGTCAGACAGCCTTGAGCGGCGCCGGTTCTACATACGCGGTGACATTAGTGGTTCGGTGGACGGGCGGGGATCAGAGGTCCGCAGCGGCGAAGGTGTCGCAAGCGTCGGTCCGGCCTGTGGCGAAACCGGATCTGAACCAGTTCGCGCGCTGCTGCGAAGTGCCGTGACTGAACGTCTCTGGCCGGACTTTGTCGTTTCGGGAGCGTTGCAGGCTGTCGTCACCGAATGCTGCCGCGGCCTGCAAGGCGGCCTCGATATCCCCAGGCTCCAGCCAGTCCAGGCGTTGTTGCGCATGGTGCGCCCAGACGCCGGCCAGGCAATCGGCCTGCAACTCCGCACGCACCTCCAGGCCGCCATCGCCGGTGACGGGCTGCTGGTCCAGCAAGGCTTTCTCGAAGGGTTCGGAAAGTCCCAGCTCGAGTTGCACGTGATGGCTGACTTCGTGAGCAATGATGTAGGCCCGCGCGAAGTCGCCGACCACTGAAAACTGCTGCTCCAGTTTGGCGAAGAACGCCAGATCGAGGTACACCTGCTGATTGCTTGGGCAGTAGAACGGGCCACTGGCGGAACTGGCGTAGCCGCATCCCGAGACCACGCCATTGTCGAACAGCGTCAGCGTGGGTTCCGGATAGTGGCGCCCGGTTTGCGCAAAAAGTTGTTTCCAGGTGTCTTCGGTATCGCCCAGTACTGACTGAACAAACCTCAGTTGCGGATCTTCGGTCTCAATCGAAACGGCGACGCCGGGTGGGTTCAGCGTGTTCGAGGAGGCGAGGGGAGCCTCGTCCGGTGTCGTACCCAGTGTCGAATAAAGCCCTACGCCAGCCAGTGCGACGGCGGCCAGTCCGGCGCCCAGCGTTTTCCCTGTGAGTGTGCGGGCATCCTTGCCCTCCCGAGTGTCGTTCACGTTGTCGCTGCGTCTTGCCTTGTTCCATAACATGGTTGCGGTCTCTCATGGATGATGGGGCGTGTATCGCCGAATCCATGAATAACCGCACTGCCAAAGATATGTGGGTGAAATGTGTAAGGATTGGTAAGACCATAGTCGTCGCGACGGTGTCGCGGGCCGAAAGTGGCCATTTCACGTTTACTGGTCGAAGGCGTCCCACGCTGGCGCAAAGTCCGGGTTGACCTGGCGTTCGCGCTTGGACAGGCCGGCGATCAACGCTCGATCCTGATCATCCAGATTGACTTCGAGCGCTGCCAGGTTGGCCAATTGATTGGCCTCGCTGCTGGCTTTTGGAATAGCGGCCACGTTCGATTGATCAAGCAGCCATTTGAGCGCCACCTGAGCCGGCAGAACCCCGTGCTTGGCGGCGATCTGCTGGATCTGCGCAATCTCCGACACCTTGTTGCGTGCCAGTGGGCTGTAGGCCGTCAGCGCCAGGTCATGTTGGCGGGCGTAGTCCAGCAGAGCGTTTTGTCCGAGCAGTACGTGGTATTCGACCTGGATGGCTGACAGCGGTGCGCCGAGTTCTTCGACAACTTTGCGCAGCAGCGGCAGCGGAAAATTCGCCACGCCGATGTTACGCGCCAGCCTTTGCTCCTTGAACGACACCAGGGTCTCGATCGTACGTGGCAGGTCCCAGTCGGTGGTCGGCCAGTGGATCATGAACAGGTCGACATAATCGCTGCGCAAGGCCTTGAGACTTCGGTCCATGGAATGGCGCATGGCGTCGGGATGCAGCTGGTCCCACCAGACTTTGGTGGTGACGTGGATCTGATCGCGAGGCGTAGGACTGTTCACCAGCGCTTGACCGACAGCGTCTTCATTGTTGTAGGCCGCAGCGGTGTCGATATGCCGATAACCCAAGGCAAGGGCCTGTTCCACGGCGCTGGTGCATTCCTCGCCAAGCATCGGCCAGGTACCCAGGCCGAGTTTTGGCATGTTCAAACCCTGGGCGTTAACGATGTGCTGCATGGTCGATCTCCTGTTCGTCAGCTGTAATGCCTGCGATATGTCGTGCGGCGATGTAGCCGAACGTCAATGCCGGGCCGAGATTAATGCCGCCGGCGGGGTAGTGCCCACCCATGATGCTGGCCATGTCGCCACCCGCTGCGTATAGCCCGGCGATGACCTGACCGGATTCGCCGAGGACCTGGGCGTGTTCGTTGACCTTCAGGCCGGCAAAGGTGCCGAAGCAGCCGGGCTGGACCTTCACGGCATAGAACGGGCCTTGTTCGATCGGTGCGATGCAAGGGTTGGGGTGCTGCAGCGCATCCCCCTGCTTGCGGTTGTAGGGTGTCGAACCGCGACCGAACGAGGGATCCTCACCGTTGCGCGCGTGGCGGTTGTATTCCGCCACGGTGCTGCGCAGGCCGTTCGGGTCGATGCCGCAGGCCCGCGCCAATTCCTCCAGGGTCTTGCCGGTTTTCAGATAGCCGCTGCGGATAAAGGGCGACAGAGGCACCGGAAAAGGCCGGGAAATTCCGAGGCCATAGCGCCGCTGAAAACCATGGCTGCAGATCAACCAGGAGGCGACTTCCTCGCCCTGCGGTGCGGCGGCGACCATGGCCGTCACGTAGTCGTAGTAGCCGTTGGCTTCGTTGACGAAGCGCTGGCCATTGCTCAATACCCCGATGATTCCCGGTTTACCGCGCTCGATGATGTGCGGGAAGTGGCCGATGCTGCCGTCTTTGTGCGGTACTTGCGAAACCGGTGCCCAGGCTACGGGCGATGCCATGTTGGTGTTGACCCGGGCGCCGGCGCTTTCGCCCAGGCGCAGACCATCGCCACTGACGCTTAAGGGCGGCAGTGCCAAGTGTTCATGACCTGTGGGTGTGCGAGGGAACAATGCCTTGCGCCGCTCGATGTCATTGGCGAAACCACCGGCGGCGAGCACCACTGCCTTGCGCGCATGGATGCGGATCTTGCCCTTGGTGGTACTGATCACCGCGCCCCGGACCTGATCGCCCTGTTGCAACAACTCGGTCACGGGCGCCGATTCCCAGAGCAATACGCCAAGGTCTTCGGCGGACTTTGCCAGCCGAGCCACCAGCGCCACGCCGTTGACCAGTTGCATCGCCCGGCCATGCAAGGCGAGGTCGAGCAGGTGACGGGTAAAGCGCCGGGTCACATGCCCGGCTGCCGACAGCGAGCGTGTGAGGTTGAGAAATGCGCCAAGGTCCGCGCCCGCCATGATCGGCATGCCCATGAACGAAGTTTCGCGCATGGTTTTGCGCAGACGCTTGAGCAGCTTGCCGACTTTTCGTCCGTCATAAGGCGCCGCGATCACCGAGCGCCCGCCGGTGCCTGCTCCCGGGGTGTCGCCATGAATGTCGGCAATCGCGTTGCCGTCGGCGAATTGCAACGAGGTGTGCTGTTCGAAGAACGCGACCATTCGCGGGCCGGCCTCGAGGAACGCATTGATCATCGCTGGCTCGTAACGCTCGCCCAGTTCATGTTTCAGATAGGTGCGCGGTTGCTCGACGTCTTCGACGATACCCGCGCGACGGGCCAGGGGGTTGCACGGTATCCATGCCCAACCACCGGACCAGGCCGTGGCGCCGCCAAACACCGAATCCTTCTCGACCACAATGACTTTCAGGCCATGCCACGCAGCAGTGACTGCAGTAGACAGTCCGGCGGCACCGGAGCCAATGATCAGCACGTCGCAGTCAATATCCGGAGCGTTGTGTGGTTCGGCAGGCATATTTGAAACTCATGTTTTTAGAATTTGATTCCAGAAAATATATGAGCATGATCTGACTCGGCAACCATCGACCGGTGCAAAGCGGGCGGTTATCGGACAGCGGGTTCCAGATTTCGTATTAGGCAGTTTGTCTTTTAGAATCGGACACATTTTGCGGGGAGCCTCTCATGGCCGGCAGTCAGATCGAACGTGTTTTCAGTGTGCTGGAAAGCCTCACCAGCGACCCTCGCGGTCTGCCGATGCAAACGCTGGCAGAGCAACTGGATATTCCCAAAAGCGCGACCCATCGCCTGCTCGCCGAACTGATTCGGCTGGGCTACGTACGGCAGAATCCGGAAAATTTGCGCTATCACCTGTCCACCAAGCTGGTGGCCATGGGGTTCCGTTACCTGTCGAGCAGCGGCGCCGATATCGTGCAGCCGGTGCTCGATCGCCTGGCTCGGGAAACCGGTGAGCTGGTGCGTCTCGGGGTGATCGAAGGCGAGCGACAGACGTGGATCGCCAAATCCCAGGGGGCCCGCTCCGGTCTGCGTTACGACCCGGATATGGGCCGTGACGCGCCGCTGTTTTATACCGCTTCGGGGCATGCGTGGCTGGCGAGCATGAGCGATGCCGAAGCCTTGTCGCTGGTGGAGCGCCAGGGCAGTGACCGCCCGAAAGACCTGGGGCCGAATGCCCCGCGCTCCAACATCGAGTTGCTGGAACGGCTGCGTCTGGCGCGGGAACAGGGTTACGCCTGGGTCGAGGAGAGTTCGGCGGTGGGGACTTCGGCGATTGCGGCGGTGGTACGGCACCAGGGTGATGGCCGGGTGATCGGAGTACTCAGTATCGCCGGCCCGAGCGCGCGGATGCCGGGGGCGAGGTTGCATGAGTTGGCGCCGTTGTTGTTGAAGTACACCGAGGAGTTGTCCGCGGCGAGTCAGGCTTCGGAGTTGTTCAGTTAATCCTTGTGGGAGCGGCGGTGCGACGATTCGACTTGCTCGTGAATGCGCAGTGGCAGTCAACATATTCCTTGACTGTCAGATCGCCTTCGCGAGCAAGTCGAATCGTCGCACCGCCGCTCCCACACTAGATCTTCGAACGTCCCAAAATGTGCGTTGTTCGCACACTTTTATGGTTTATCTGTGTAAGAATCTGGAACCTGGTTCTAAATTGTTGAAAGTCATTCCTTCCAACAATAAGCACAAGAGGACCCTCCCTTGAACTCGCCCCTTCGTATTGCCCTGATCGGCGCTGGCAACATGGGCCAACAGCATTACCTGCATTTGAAAGCCCTGACCGAAGCAACCTTGTGTGCAGTGGCCGACCCCGGGTCACAGGCGGCGGCTCTTGCGGCGCAATGGGGCGTGGCATATTTCGCCGAACACCGTCAGATGCTGGAGCAGGTGCAGCCGGACGCAGTGATTGTTGCCAACCCGAACACCCTGCACGTCAGCACCGCACTGGATTGCCTCGCGGCTGGCGTGCCGGTGCTGCTGGAAAAACCGGTGGGCGTACACATGGACGAAGTTCGCCAGCTGGTGAACGCTTCGAAAGCCACGGGCGTGCCGGTGTTGGTGGGGCATCATCGCCGCCACAATCCACTGATCGTCCGTGCTCACGAACTGATCCAGAGTGGCGCCTTGGGTCGATTGACCACGGTCACGGCGCTCTGGCAGTTGCGCAAACCCGACAGTTATTTCGAGACGGCCTGGCGCCGCGAACCCGGTGCGGGAATGTTGCTGACCAACCTGATTCACGATCTCGATTTGCTCCGGCACCTGTGCGGCGAAGTGCGGCAAGTGCAGGCAATCACCAGCAATGCGGTGCGCGGCTTTGCCAACGAAGATTGCGCGGCGGTACTGCTGCAATTCGACAGTGGCGCACTGGGGAGCCTGACCGGTTCCGATGCGGTGGCGGCCCCCTGGAGTTGGGAGCTGGATTCCGGGGAGAACCCGGTATATCCGCGTCAGGCCGATCAGCCCTGTTATTTGTTGGCCGGGACGGGCGGGGCATTGAGCATTCCGCAACTCAAGCGCTGGCACTACGCTGATATTGACGGAGGGTGGCATCAACCGTTGTTGCTGGAGCGGGAAGGTTTCAGTGCCGATGAGGCGTTGCGTTTGCAGTTGCAACATTTCGTGCGCGTTGTTCGTCGGGAGGTCGAGCCATTGGTGAGCGTCGCCGATGCTGCCCGTACGCTGGCACTGATTGACGCGATTCGCGAAGCCGCCGAAACCGGTCGCGCCTGCGCCCCTTCATTGATCGAGGATTGAACATGAGTGAACGGATTCTTTCCCTGGCGAGTCTGACGGTACTGGAGTTGTCACCGCCAGAAATGGTCGAGGTCGCGGCGCGAGCAGGCTACAGTCATGTCGGGCTACGGCTGGTACCGGCGACACCTGAAGAACATCACTTTGCGCTGGTCGTCGATGATGATTTGCGGCGCAGGACGTTGGAGCGTTTGCGCGATACCGGCGTTCGTGTGCTGGATGTGGAAATCCTGCGGCTCAAGCCGGACACGGTCGTCGCTGGTTTCGAGAAGATTCTGGCCGTAGGCGCCGAGTTCGGTGCGACTGAATTACTGGTGGCGGGTAACGATTCTGACGAGCAGCGGCTCACCGAAAACTTCGCAAGACTCTGTGATCTGGCGGCACCTTACGGCCTTCATCCACACCTGGAATTCATGCCCTGGACCGATGCACGCAATCTCGAACAAGCGGTGCGTATCGTCGAAAATGCCGATCGAGCAAACGGCGGGGTGTTGGTGGACGCGTTCCATTTCGACCGTTCGCAGTCGCGGCTGGAAGACCTGGCCAGGGTTGCCCCGTCACGGTTACGGTATGCCCAGTTGTGCGACGTCGCGGGGCCGCGGCCGACGGACATGACGGAAATTCTGCGCCAGGCACGTAATGAGCGGCGCTTCCCGGGGGAGGGCGATTGTGATCTGGCGGGGTTGTTGCAGTGTCTACCCGTCAATGTTCCGTTGAGCCTTGAGATACCTACCCTGAAGTTGATGGAGCAAGGTGTGAGTGGGTTGCAACGGGCGCAGATGGCGTTGGATAAAACCCGTGAATTGATGGCGCGGCTGTAAGCGGTACTGTGCACCTGTCGCTTTTGACTTTAAGTAAGGAAACCCAATGACCCTCAGCACCCCGCTTTCCGGCGTCAATCAGCCCTTCAAGGGGATCATGCTGATCGTTGTCGCGACCTTTCTGTTTTCCAGCCATGACGCGTTGTCGAAATTTCTTTCAGGGTTCTACCCGATCATCATGGTGGTCTGGGCCCGATACCTGGTTCACACTTTGTTGATGGCCGGGATTTTTCTGCCGCAATCCGGGCTGAGTGTCCTGCGGACCAGGCGGCCGTTGCTGCAGTTGCTCAGGGCGTTATGCCTGCTGGGCACCAGTTTGTTTTTCACCACCGGTTTGCAGTACATCCCGTTGGCCGAAGCCACGGCAGTCAACTTCCTTGCCCCGGTCCTGGTGACCGCACTGTCGGTGCCGTTGTTGGGCGAGCGCGTCACCCGTGGCCAATGGATCGCGGTGATTTGCGGATTTATCGGTGTAGTGATCATTGTCCACCCCGGCGGCGACCTGTTCACGCCAGCCGTGTTGTTGCCGCTCTGCTCGGCACTGTTTTTCTGCTTCTATCAATTGCTCACCCGCAAGCTCAGTAATATCGACAGCCCGACCACCAGCAACTTCTTTGCCGGCCTGTGCAACACCTTGGTGATGAGCGCGCTGGTGCCGTTCTTCTGGCAAGTGCCCAGCCTTGGGCATGGTTTCATGATGGTGGCGCTGGGGGCTTGCGGGATGACGGCGCACCTGTTTTTGACCCAGGCTTTTCGTCACGCTGCACCCGCTCTGCTGGCGCCGTTCGGCTATTGTCAGATTGTCTTTGCCGGTCTGCTGGGCTGGTTGCTGTTTGCCCACACGCCGACCCTGACCACAGTGGTCGGGATCGCGGTGATTTGCTGCAGCGGGTTGGCGGCGGCCTGGCAACAAAGCCGTCGGTAAAAACGGTGAACGACCTGTGGGAGCGAGACCGGCTTGCCGGCGAATGGCGATGTATCAGTCAACATCCATGTTGAATGACAGTCCGCCTTCGCCGGCAAGCCGGTCTCGCTCCCACAGGGGATTGCGTCGGGGGTATCAGTCGATAACGGTAGGAATCTTGCGCGGTGCCATGAAGTACATCCAGATCAGCGCGATGAAGTACATCGCCGGAATCATGGTGAACAGCACGGTGTAATTGTTGTTGGTGATGGTCAGGATGTGTCCGACCAACTGGGTCATGAACATCCCGCCGATGGCAGCGCACATGCCGCCGAAACCGAACACCGTACTCATCATGTGCTTGGGCGTGTAGTCCATCACCAGGCTCCAGATGTTCGCAGTCCAGGCCTGGTGCGCACCGATGGCCAGGGAAATGGCGGCCACGGCAACCCACAGATTGCTCGAGCCTGCCGCCATGATCACGCCGATGATGCAGCAGGCGAACAGGAACATGGACATCAGTCGCGCCTTGATCGGGTTCATTCCGCGGCCGATCAGGAACGAGGACAGGATCCCGCCGCCGACGCTGCCGAAGTCGGCCGTCAGGTAGATGATGATCAGCGGAATACCCATCTGGGTCACGTTGATCCCCAGGTTGTATTGCTGATTGAGGAACGGTGGCAGCCAGTAGAGGTAGAACCAGAACACCGGTGCGGTCATCGAGTAGGCGAGGGCGAAGGCCCAGGTGCCACGCATGCGCAGGATTGTCGAGAACGGCACGCGGGTCTGTTCCGGTTCGACTTCATTCTGGATGTAGTCCAGTTCCGATTGTTTAACGCTTGGGTGATCCTCCGGGTTGAAGTATTTCAAGCCCCAGAACAGCAACCAGATCCCGCCCAGTGCCGACATGCACAGGAACGCTGCCTGCCAGCCCCACACGTGGAGGATCAGCGGCAGCAGCATCGGCGTGAACATCGCACCGACGTTGGTGCCGGCATTGAAGATGCCGGTGGCCACGGCACGTTCACCGGCCGGGAACCACAACCGCGTGGTTTTCACGCAGGCCGGGTAGTTGGCGGCTTCGGTCAGGCCCAGGATGAAGCGGCAGACCATGAAACCGACCGCCGATGTGGCCAGGCCGTGGGCGCCCGTGGCCAGGCTCCAGAGCAGTACCGCGCAGAAGAACACGCGTTTCACGCCGACCCGGTCGATCAACCGGCCTTGCAGCACGAAACCGATGGCGTAACCGACCTGGAACCAGAAGTTGATATTGGCGTAGTCCATCGCCGTCCAGCTCATTTCCTTGGCCAGGATCGGCTGCATCACGCCCAGTGCGGCGCGGTCGATGTAGTTCAGGGTGGTGGCGAAAAACACCAGCGCCAGCATGCCCCAACGGGTTTTGCCGACCGCCATGGCGCCGCGGATCTTGTCGCCGATGCCGCCGGCGGTGCCGATGGCCGGAGCCATGCGTGAACTCTGAGAAGGAATCATCTGTGCCATCCGTTCAATGACTGACAAGCGAAGCTCGTCGGGACTTCAAGGGCGCGTGATCAATCGATGGCGATAGACGCGGGGATTGATCGGCTGAGGTGCTTTGGTCAGCTGACGAAAGCGCGTTATTCAGCGAGCGGCACGGTTCGGCCTGAGGCGCGAGACGTTCGGATGGACGCCAGGCAGGGCGTGTGAGGATTGGAGCGAGGGAGCAAGGCGTTGAATGAGTGCATGAGCGTGTACCCGTTTTTTGAAATTTTTATGTGGTGTTCAGGGTCTTTTGTTTACCGAGACCGGGTTCATGACCGGACTCAATGTGATGTCGATGTTGCGCATTGGGCAAAAAATCGTCAATTCGCTAACAGCCATTGTGTTCGATAATCGCACGGAAAACTAACTAGGTAGTACGCTTTGAATTGCTGTGTGAGACCACCAGGCCAATAATTCACCTCAAGACAAAACGCTATCCCCTGTAGGAGCTGCCGGAGGCTGCGATCTTTTGATCTTCAGCGATAGGTCAGGGGCCAAGATCAAGATCAAGATCAAGATCAAAAGATCGCAGCCTTCGGCAGCTCCTACATCAAGCGTGTGATGCCTCTAACAATATTGCCTCCACCACCGGGAGTCGAAATATGCAGCGTTCCATTGCCACCGTGTCCTTGAGCGGTACCTTGCCGGAAAAACTCGAAGCCATTGCCGCCGCCGGTTTTGATGGAGTGGAGATTTTCGAGAACGACCTTCTCTACTACGACGGCAGCCCGCGGGAAATCAGACAGATGTGCGCCGATCTCGGGATCGCCATCACCCTGTTCCAACCCTTCCGGGACTTCGAAGGCTGCCGCCGCGACCGTCTGCCACGGAACCTGGAACGGGCCGAGCGCAAGTTCGACCTGATGCAGGAACTGGGTACCGACCTGGTGCTGGTGTGCAGCAACGCCTCGGCCGACGCCATCGGTGATGAACAGATTCTCGTCGATGACTTGCGCCTGCTGGCTGAACACGCCGGCGCCCGTGGCCTGCGGATCGGTTACGAAGCGCTGGCCTGGGGCCGGCATGTGAACACTTGGCAACAGGTGTGGAACATCGTCCGTCAGGCGGACCACCCGAGTCTGGGCGTGTTGCTGGACAGCTTTCACACACTGTCGCTCAGGGGCGATCCGAGCGCCATCGCCGACATTCCCGGCGACAAGATTTTCTTTGTGCAAATGGCTGACGCACCGATCCTGGCCATGGACGTGCTGGAGTGGAGCCGGCATTTCCGTTGTTTCCCGGGCCAGGGTGAATTCGATTTGCCAGGTTTCCTCGCTCCGATCATCAAGAGTGGCTACACCGGGCCGTTGTCGCTGGAGATCTTCAACGATGGTTTTCGTGCGGCTCCGCCTCGGGCCAACGCCGCCGACGGTCTGCGTTCCTTGCTGTACCTGGAGGAGAAAACCCGCGAGCGTCTGGCGCAGGAAGCCCAACCCCCGGCCAACCTCGATATCCTGTTCGAGACACCCACAGCCTGCGAATACAACGGCGTCGAATTTCTCGAGTTCGCCGTGGACGAAAGCCTTGGCGCCAAGCTATCCCATTGGCTGGAGCGACTCGGTTTCGTCAAGGCCGGGCAACACCGCTCCAAGAGTGTGAGCCTGTTGCGCCAGGGCGATATCAACCTGATCCTCAACTCCGAGCCTTACTCGTTTGCCCACAGCTTTTTCGAAGCTCATGGACCCTCGCTGTGCGCCACCGCTGTGCGCGTCAAGGACAGCGCCAGCGCGCTGGCCCGGGCCGTGGCTTACAAAGGTCAGCCGTACCGCGGACTGGTCGGCCCCAACGAACTGGAGCTGGCCGCCGTACGCGCGCCGGATGGGAGTCTGATTTACCTGGTAGACCAGGACGCCGACGTTTATGGCACCGATTTCAATCTGCAGCCAACAGCCGTGGCCAGTGGCGGTCTCAAGCGCATCGACCACATGGCCATGGCGTTGCCGGCCGACAGCCTCGACAGTTGGGTGCTGTTCTACAAGAGCCTGCTGGATTTCGAAGCGGATGATGAAGTGGTGCTGCCCGACCCGTATGGCTTGGTGAAGAGCCGGGCGTTGCGCAGCCGCTGCAGCTCGATCCGCTTGCCGCTGAATATTTCCGAGAACCGCAACACCGCGATTTCACACGCGCTGTCGAGTTATCGCGGCTCTGGCGTGCATCACATCGCGTTTGATTGCGACAATATCTTTGCCGAGATCAGTCGTGCGAAAGAGGCAGGCGTACCGCTGCTGGATATCCCCCTCAATTATTACGATGACCTGGCTGCGCGCTTCGATTTCGACGACGAGTTCCTCAGCGAGCTGGCGTATTACAACGTGCTTTACGATCGCGATGCCCAGGGTGGTGAGCTGTTCCATGTGTACACCGAACCGTTTGAAGGACGGTTCTTCTTTGAAATCATCCAGCGCAAGAATGGCTACGCCGGTTACGGTGCGGCCAACGTGGCGGTTCGGCTGGCAGCCATGGCTAAATCGCGCAGTGGTGCCATTCGTCAGGCAAAGTTGTAGGAAATTCGTAAACGCGGGGTTAAACCGCTGCCGCGCGGCTTCCTTCACTGTGCGGCGCGGCCCATAATCGCCAGCCTGTGCAGTGATGGCCGTGAGCCCGCAATGACAATAACTTCAGAACTCTCAGCAGCGCCCGACGAACCAATTGCAGAGCCTCGCAAGAGTCGCAAGAACAATCCGGAAAAGACTCGCGAGAATATTCTGCAAGAAGCCATTGTAGAGTTCGTCCAGCAGGGGCTTTCCGGCGCTCGCGTCGATGCGATCGCCGAGCGCATCCACACCTCCAAGCGCATGATCTATTACTACTTCGGCAGTAAGGAACAGCTCTACGTCGAGGTGTTGGAGAAGCTCTACGGCGATATTCGCAGTACCGAGAACCGTCTGCACCTGGCTGAGCTGGCGCCGGTGGAGGCGATTCGGCGGCTGGTCGAGTTCACCTTCGATCACCATGACCGCAACGTCGATTTCGTGCGTATCGTCAGCATCGAGAACATTCACAACGCCGACTATGTGAAGCGCTCCGATGCGATCAAGGCGATGAACAACACCATCCTCGATTCACTGGGCGAGATCTTGCGTCGCGGGGCCGAGCAGGGCGTGTTCCGTGCAGGGCTCGAGCCGTTGGATGTGCACCTGCTGATCAGTTCGTTCTGCTTTTATCGCGTGTCGAACCGCCATACCTTCGGTGAGATTTTTCAGATCGACTTGCCGGACGAAAGCATCAAGCAGCGTCATCGGGAGATGATCTGCGAGTCGGTTTTGCGATACCTGCAGGCCTGATCGATTTTAAAAGATCGTCCGAACGCGGCCCGAACCTTCGGGAGCTCCTACAGGAGTACGCGTAACAATGTAGGAGCTGCCGCAGGCCGCGATCTTTTGATCTTCAACCATTCATGCTCTGAAAATGCGCCAGCATCCGCTGCGCATCCGGCACTACGCCGCTGAACAATTCAAACGCCTTCACCGCCTGAAACACCGCCATGTTGCCGCCATCCAGTGTCCGGCTACCCAAGGCACGGGCGTTGCGCAGCAGTTCGGTTTCCAACGGGAAGTAAACGATCTCCGCCACCCACAGCTCACCTCGCAACAGCTCCACAGGCACCGGCGTGCCCGGCAGTTTTTTCATGCCCATGGGCGTGGTGTTCACCAGACCGTCGGCCTGGGCCAGGGTGCCCGGCAGATCATGCCCGGCGACCGCGCGACCAGCGCCGAAGTGTTGATTGAGGTTGTTCGCCAGCGACTGCGCGCGGCGAGTATCCACATCAAAAATGCTGAGCAGCTGTACGCCTTCGCTCAATAACGCATGGGCCACCGCTGCGCCTGCACCACCTGCGCCCATTTGCACCACGCGTTCAAGGGCAACGCCCTGCAAGCCACGGCGAAAACCTTCGGCAAAGCCCAGGCAATCGGTGTTGTGGCCAATGCGTTTGCCGTCCTTGAGTACCACTGTATTGACTGCACCGATGCCGCGGGCTTCCGGCGACAGTTCGTCGAGCAGCGGGATGATTGCCTGTTTGCACGGAAAAGTGATGTTCAGTCCGGTGAAATTCATTCGCTCGGCTGCCAACAACAGGTCGGGCAAGGCACTGCTGTCGAGTTTCAACGGATCGAGATCGATCAGGCGATAGAGATAGCGCAAACCCTGGGCATCGCCTTCATGCTCGTGCAGTGCCGGGGTGCGGGAAGCCTGGATGCCGGCACCGATCAGTCCGGCCAGTACGGTATTGTTCTGGTTCATGGCGTTCACCCCTTCAACCGCAGGCTGAAATGTTCCAGCGCCAGCCGATAACCGTGGCTGCCGAAACCGGCCATTACTGCGGTGGCAATGGCTGAAACTAAGCTGTGGTGCCGGAATGGCTCGCGGGCATGGACGTTGGAGAGGTGGACTTCGATCACCGGCAGTTCGCTGGCGACCAGGGCATCGCGGATCGCAACCGAGGTGTGTGTCCAGGCAGCCGGGTTGATGACGATTCCAGCGCAACGGCCGCGGGCGGCGTGAATCCAGTCGAGCAGTTCGCCTTCGTGATTGGTCTGGCGAAACTCCACCGCCAGTCCGAACTCTTGGGCCGCACGTGCGCACAATGCCGAAACGTCGGCCAGGGTTTCGTGACCGTATGTGGCCGGTTCACGGGTACCGAGCAGGTTCAGGTTGGGGCCGTTGAGCACCAGGACGATAGGGGGCATCGGTTGTCTCCACTTATTATTTTTGGAATCGGCCGAGGGTTCCGGCCTGTGGAGATAAAATGTACTGAATGGTTAATTTGGTCAATTGAAGAGGGGGTGCAGCGTTTTTTTGTGTGCGGTGATCGGACATACGCAAAAGATCGCAGCCTGCGGCAGCTCCTACATTTGGAATGCATTCTCGTGTAGGAGCTGGCTTGTCGGATCGCCGCACCGCAGCGAAGACGTCCGTTCAGCGATAATTATGTTGACTGACCCGCCGCTTTCGCTGGCAAGTCGGATCGCCGCACCGCAGCTCCTACAGGTCTTGCGCGAGACCTCAATCCCGAACACCCTGCGATCTTTCAGCGCGGAAGATGCTCGACCAGAAAATCGATGAAAGCCCGCAGTCGCAACGGCACATGACGACTTTGCGGATAGAGCAGGGTGAATGGCCGTGAGCGCCCGCCATAAGGCTTGAGCACTTCCACCAGCGAACCATCGGCCAGTTCGTTTTCGACAATGAAGCGATAAGTCTGAAACAGCCCCGCCCCATGCTTGGCCAGGGTCACGCCACCGAGCACGTCGTCGGAACAACTGAGGCTGCCCTCGGCAAGAATCTCTCGCTGCACGCCATCGTCGTTGAACAACCAGGCAATGCGCCGACCGCTGCTGGGCAGTTCGTACTGAATGCATTCATGCTGTGGGAGGTCGTCCAGGGTTTGCGGGATGCCGGCACGTTTCAGGTAGTCGGGACTGGCGATCATCACCAACGCTGCGTCTTCCAGGTGCCGGGCGATGAGGCCGGAATCCGGAATCGCCCGCACGCGAATGGCCATGTCATAGCCTTCACCAACAAAATCGATGTTGCGATTGCTGATGTGCGACTCGACTTTCACCGCCGGGAAGCGTTCCCGAAACGCTGGCAGCAACGGCAGGATGCGGTGATGGGCATACGTGGTGGGGATACTGATGCGCAAGGTGCCGGAAGGCTCCTGCTGCTGGCCCATGACCTCGCGCTGGGCCTCGACCAGTTGCGCCAGCGCCTGGCGACACTCTTCGTAATACCGCCGGCCACTGTCGGTCAGTTTTACGCTGCGGGTGGTGCGCGCGAACAGCCGCACGCCCAGGCGTTCTTCCATGCGCGACACCGATCGGCTCACGGCTGCCGGTGTCACGCCGGCCACCAGCGCGGCAGCGGTGAAGCTACCGGCCTCGGCGGCCAGGCAAAACAGCTCGATGCTGCCCAACTGAAGATCGTCGAACTGTCGCTGCATGATTGATTACACCGGGGATCAAATGGAGTGGTTGATTCTGTATTTATCAAATTCCGCCACACAAATACAGGGCGTCTGGATTGGCAGCCGGTTCGGGCAAATCGGCGCTTTGAATGGCCACAAAAAAGCCGTCGTGATGACGGCTGATTCGTAGGCGGCAATTGCGATCAACGACGGGTCAACAACACCCCGGATTCCATGTGATGGGTCCACGGAAACTGATCGAACATCGCGCAGCGAGTGATGCGATGGGTGTCGTGCAGTTGGGCGATGTTGGCCGCCAGCGTTTGCGGATTGCAGGAAATATACAGAATGTTGTCAAAGCGCCGGGTCAGTTCGCAGGTGTCCGGATCCATGCCCGCACGAGGCGGGTCGACGAAGACGCTACCGAATTCGTAGCTTTTCAAATCGATGCCGTGCAGGCGACGGAACGGGCGCACTTCGTTCAACGCCTCGGTCAGTTCCTCGGCGGACAGGCGCACCAGGGTGACGTTATCCACCGCGTTATCGCTGAGATTGCTCAGTGCCGCATTGACCGAAGACTTGCTGATTTCGGTGGCCAACACTTTGCGTACGCGGGTCGCGAGCGGCAGGGTGAAGTTGCCGTTGCCGCAGTACAGCTCCAGCAAATCGTCAGATCGATCGCCCAGCGCATCGTAAGCCCAGTTGAGCATCTTCTGGTTCACCGTGCCGTTGGGCTGGGTAAACGCACCTTCCGGCTGGCGGTAGCTGAACGTGCGGCCGCCGACCTCCAGTTCCTCGATCACGTAATCATGACCGATGACTTCGCGCTTGCCCTTGGAGCGGCCGATGACGCTGACATTCAGCTCCGCTGCCAGTTTCGAGGCGGCTGCGTGCCAATGCTCGTCCAGCGGACGGTGGTAGCACAGCGTGATCATTGCATCGCCGGCCAAGGTGGTCAGGAACTCCACCTGGAACAGCTTGTGACTCAGGGCTGCACTGGCCTGCCAAGCCGCTTTGAGCTGCGGCATCAGTTGATTGATGCGCAGGCTGGCGATCGGAAACTCTTCGATCAGGATTGGCGTGCGTTTGTCTTCCTGGGAAAACATCGCGTAGTGACGTTCGCCGGCTTCGCGCCACAGGCGAAATTCTGCGCGCAGGCGGAAGTTCTTCAGCGGCGAGTCGAACACGGCAGGTTCTGGCGCATCGAACGGGGCCAGGAGATCACGCAGGCGCGTGACCTTTTCTTCGAGCTGAACGGCGTAAGCCTGGGTATCAAAAGTCATGCGTTGAACCAACCCAACTTGATCACGAACAGAATCGACAGGATCACCAGCGCAGAATTCAATTCACGGCCGCGACCGGACAGCAGCTTGATCGCGGTCCAGGAAATGAAACCGAAGGCGATGCCATTGGCGATGGAATAAGTGAATGGCATGGCCAGGGCGGTGACCACGACCGGTGCAGCAACGGTGATGTCCTCCCAGTCTATTTCGGCCAGGCCGGATGTCATCAGTACCGCGACGAACAGCAGGGCAGGTGCCGTGGCGAATGCCGGAACGCTGGCGGCCAATGGCGAGAAAAACAACGCCAGCAGAAACAGAATCGCCACTACGACAGCGGTCAGGCCGGTGCGGCCACCGGCACTCACGCCGGCGGCGGACTCGATGTAACTGGTCGTCGTTGAAGTCCCCAGCAAGGAACCGGCCATGGCCGCCGTACTGTCGGCGATCAGGGCGCGACCCATTTTTGGCATGTGGCCATCCTTGCTCATCAGGCCGGCGCGCTTGGCAACACCAATCAGGGTGCCGGAGTTATCGAACAGGTCGACGAACAGGAACGCGAAAATCACGCTGACCAGGCCGATGTCCAGTGCGCCTTTGATGTCCAGTTGCAGGAAGGTCGGCGCCAGCGACGGTGGCATCGACATGACGCCGCCGAACGGGGTGAAACCCATGGCGATAGAGGTGATGGTCACCGCTAGAATGCCGATCAGCACGGCGCCGCGGACCTTCAGGGCTTCGAGGGCGACGATCAGGGCAAAGCCCAGGGTGGCGAGGATCGGTGCCGGTTGCTTGAGGTCGCCGAGGCCGACCATCGTCGCCGGGTTGCTAACCACGATGCCGGCGTTGTGCAGGGCAATCAGCGCCAGGAACAGGCCGATACCGGCAGCAATGGCAGAACGCAGCGGCAAGGGGATGCTGTTGATGATCCACTCCCGGATACGGAAGATCGACAACAGGAAAAACAGCACGGCCGAGATGAACACCGCACCCAGTGCCACTTGCCAGGTGTGGCCCATGTGCAGGACGACGGTATAGGTGAAGAAGGCGTTCAAGCCCATGCCCGGCGCGAGGGCGATCGGGTAGTTGGCGATCAGGCCCATCACGGTGGAGCCGATGGCGGCTGCCAGGCAGGTCGCGACAAACACCGCCCCCTTGTCCATGCCGGTCTCGCCGAGGATGCTCGGGTTGACGAACAGAATGTAGGCCATGGCCAAAAAGGTCGTGACGCCCGCCAGAATCTCGGTTCGCACGTTGGTGTTGTGTGCCTTGAGTTGAAACAGCCTTTCCAGCATGTCTGCTCCCCGTGGCGCGCCAGGCGCCGTGAATGTATCGACTTCAACAGCAAAGCACAGACCACCGCAGGCGCCCGGTAATTTGCTGTAGGTCGGAAAAAGCCGCGCATCATACCAGCAGTGTGGGGTTATGACTGCTTATGGCTGCGATCGTCGTCGATGTTTTGCGCTAAAGCCAAGTGAGCCATACTGCGCGCTGGTTTGGGGGGACTTATGTATTGCATGAGAAAAGGGCTGGTTGTCGGATCCGGACTATGGATGGCCCTGTTTTCGGGGGCGCAAATCGCCTCGGCTGCCTCGGCGCCGCCGTTGAGCCAGGTGAAGGTGCTCAAGGTCGAGTCACCGGGCTGTGGTTTTGAAAGCATTGCACAGGGACAGGAGCAGACACGCTGCAATCACAGTGGCGCGAACATCAGAGTCTACGTGCTGGAAGTCGGCTACGGTCGTGGGGCGCATGTCGGGCTGGACGGTTTCGAGGTGAACGGTACCCGGACCCCGATCTGTGCTTTTGAGAATGGCAACCTGACTGAATGCACTGTAGGGAAAAAAACCGTCGGCTATTTGTATGTCTTCGATCTGGCAGGTAAACAGGAGGGAGCGTTCACCTTCAGCAATACCTCGATCAACGCCCCAGGCAACACCTTGTCGACGCAGCTTTACATCAAGTAGCGGCAAGCCGGGAAAGCTGGCTACGCTTTAAGGATCATTCAGCGGACTGCGCCCATGACCTTTAGAGCTCTGATTACCCTCGCCGAGGGCATCGATGACCTGCAAGCAGTGACCCTGATCGATGTGCTGCGCCGTGCCAAAGTGGAAGTGGTGGTGGCCAGCATCGAGGGGCGGCGCATGCTCACCTGTGCCCGTGGCACCCGAGTGACGTCCGATGCGATGCTGGTGGACTTGCTGGCCCAGCCGTTCGACCTGATCGTCCTCCCCGGTGGGGCCGTGGGTGCGCAACATCTGGCGGCGCATCAACCCTTGCAACAATTGGTCAAGGATCAGGCGGCGGCCGGGCGCCTGTTCGCCGGCATCGCCGAGGCCCCGGCGCTTGCGCTGCAAGCCTTTGGCGTACTGCGCCAGCGGCGTATGACCTGCCTGCCATCGGCCAGCCATCAACTGTTGGGCTGCAACTTCGTCGACCAGCCGGTGGTCGTCGACGGCAACTGCATCACCGCCCAGGGCTCGGGCGCCGCACTGGTGTTTGCGCTGACGTTGGTGGAACAACTCTGCGGCAAGGCCACGCGGACCAAGGTGGCGGTGGAGTTGGTGGTTTAGCGGTTGTCAGGCGTGGACCGCAATGGGTTGGATCACTGGTTGCTCACGATGCTCCGCTTGCCAGAGATCGTAGTCGGTTTGAACCCCCAGCCACATGCGTGCCTTGCCAATTCCGGCCCGCTCCAGACGTACTGCCAGATCCGGACTGATCGGTGCGTGGCCATGCAGTACCCGTGATAGATGCGGGCGCGCAAACCCCAGGTGCCGGGCCAGCTCTGTGACGCTGATGCCCAGCTCGGGCAATATATCCGTCAATAGTGTTTCGCCAGGGTGTGGCGGGTTGTGCATGGGCATGTCCTGCCTCCTGTCAGTGGTAGTCCAGGTAGTCGACCAGCTCGATATCCGAACCTGTAAAACGAAAAATGACGCGCCAGTTTCCTGAAACGCTCAGGGACCAGTACTCAGCCAGTTCTCCCCTCAGAGGATGCAGCCGCCATCCTGGAAGATCGAGGTCACCAGGCATTTCTGCGCGATCCATAAACTGCAGCATGCGAGCCAGACGCTTCGCATGATCTGCTCGAATCCCCCGAGTCGAACCGGTTTCATAGAAGCCGCGAAGGCCTTTGTGCTGAAAGGATTTGATCATGGATCGAGTGTAAGGCGATACATTACACTTGATGCACTATCTTTGTATTGCCAAATTTGTGTTTGGCAACTGCTTCAGGCTTGGACTTCTTCCGCCGGCACATGCATGCGGTCACGGCTGGCCAGGCTCGGGAACAGTTTGATCCAGACCCCGGTCACCACCAGCGTGCCGATGCCGCCCATGACCACCGCCGGCACAGTGCCGAACCAATGGGCGGTCAGGCCGGATTCAAACTCGCCCAATTGGTTCGAGGCGCCGATGAACAGACCGTTCACGGCGCTGACCCGGCCGCGCATTTCGTCCGGGGTTTCCAGTTGCACGAACGAGGCACGGATCACCATGCTGATCATGTCCGCGGCGCCCAACACCACCAGTACGGCGAGGGAAAACCAGAAGGAGGTCGACAGGCCGAACGCAATAGTCGCCACGCCAAAGACGCCCACCGCGGTGAACATCACTCGCCCGACCTTGCGATCCACGGAAAACCGCGCCAGCCAAAGCGACATCAGCAACGCCCCCACCGCCGGGGCCGAACGCAACAGGCCCAGGCCCCAAGGGCCCGTCAACAGAATGTCCTTGGCGAACACGGGCAGCAACGCCGTCGCGCCACCGAGCAGGACCGCAAACAGATCCAGGGAAATCGCCCCGAGGATATCCGGACGGCTACGAATGAAGCGGATGCCGGCCAGCAACGAATCCAGGGTGGCCTTGCCCTTATTCAGCGGTGTCTGCCTGCCGGGCAGGTTGAGCATCAGTACACAGGCGATGACGTAGAGGATCACGGTCGGGCCATACACCCAGACACTGCCGAAGGCGTAGAGCAAGCCGCCGAGGGCCGGGGCGACGATGGTCGCCGATTGTTGGGCTGACTGAGCGGCGGCGACGGCACGGGGAAACAGCGCACTGGGCACGATACTCGGCAGCAGGGCCTGGGTGGTCGGCATTTCGAAGGAACGTGCGGCACCCAGCAGGAACGCGAGGATGAAGATCATTTCCCGGGTGACATGGTCGGTCGCACTGCCGATGGCCAGTGACAGGGCAATCAGGGCTTGCAGGGATTGGCAGATTGCCGCGACCTTGCGCCGGTCATAACGGTCCGCGACATGCCCGGTGTGCAGCATGAACAGCACCCGCGGGGCAAATTCCACCAGGCCGACCAGGCCCAGGTCGAGCACATTGCCGGTCAGCTGATACAGGTTCCAGCCGATGGCCACGGTGAGCATCTGAAAGCCGCTGGCGGTAAATACCCGAGCCAGCCAGAACGCGATGAAAGGGCGATGATGACGTAACAGCAAGGGGGCTTGGCTGGGCATCGGAGGGCAAATCTGCGCAAAGGGAAGGGCGAGATTATCACCAACCTGTAACCAGAAGTTGCAGCGGTGGGGAATTTAGTTAGCTAGACACCGATATGCCTGGCCGCCATCGGTGAGGCAACCTGTCACGCGGCAAAAGACCACACCGTCCATCGCCGAAAACCGGACTACTCTTTTACCCATGCTTGATCCAGATCAAGACCCTTGGTGGAAATGATCCGGCGGCCAGATGGCCAGACTCCCTACGTTGTGATGTTTGCAAAAAAAGAACGAATTCGAATTCGCCACACTCCATATCCGTGGGGGCAGTGGGTGCAGGCCGCAGGCCTTCAGCCGGTATCACCTGACAGAGGAAGACTTATGTTCGGTTTGGAGGCACTTGATCTCGCCCGAATTCAATTCGCATTCACTATCTCGTTCCACATTCTGTTCCCGGCCATCACCATCGGCCTGGCGAGTTACCTGGCGGTGCTCGAAGGGCTGTGGCTGAAGACGAACAACGACACTTACCGCGATCTGTACCATTTCTGGTCGAAGATCTTTGCCGTCAACTTCGGCATGGGCGTGGTCTCCGGGCTGGTCATGGCCTACCAGTTCGGCACCAACTGGAGCCGCTTCTCGGACTTCGCCGGTTCTGTGACCGGGCCGCTGCTGACGTATGAAGTACTGACAGCGTTTTTCCTCGAAGCCGGTTTCCTCGGGGTCATGCTGTTCGGCTGGAACAAGGTCGGGCGAAATCTGCACTTCTTCGCCACGGTGATGGTCGCCATCGGCACCCTGATCTCGACCTTCTGGATTCTCGCTTCCAACAGCTGGATGCAAACCCCGCAAGGCTACGAAATCGTCAACGGCCAAGTGATTCCCGTCGACTGGCTGGCAGTGATCTTCAACCCGTCGTTTCCTTACCGCCTGTTGCACATGTCGACGGCGGCGTTCGTTGCGACCGCGTTCTTTGTCGGTTCCTCGGCGGCCTGGCACTTGTTGCGCGGCAAGGACAACCCGGCGATCCGCACCATGCTCTCGATGGCGATGTGGATGGCCTTGATCGTGGCGCCGATCCAAGCCGTCATCGGTGACTTCCACGGTCTCAATACCCTCAAGCATCAGCCGGCGAAAATCGCCGCGATTGAAGGCCATTGGGAGAACCACGGCGATGAACCGACCCCGCTGATCCTGTTCGGTTGGCCGGACATGAAAGAAGAGCGGACCAAATTTGCGGTCGAGATTCCTTACCTGGGCAGCCTGATTCTCACGCACTCGCTGGACAAACAGGTGCCGGCGCTCAAGGAGTTCCCACCTGAAGACCGGCCGAATTCGACCATCGTGTTCTGGTCGTTCCGGGTCATGGTGGGACTGGGCATGCTGATGATCTTTACCGGGCTGTGGAGCCTGTGGCTGCGCAAAAGCGACAAGCTGTACACCTCGCGGCCGTTCCTGTATCTGGCGTTGTGGATGGGCCCGTCCGGCCTGATCGCGATCCTCGCCGGTTGGTTCACCACTGAGATCGGTCGTCAGCCGTGGGTGGTCTACGGCCTGATGCGCACGGCGGATGCATCCTCCAATCACAGTTTCATGCAGATGAGCATCACGCTGGTCCTGTTCGTGGTGGTGTATTTCGCGCTGTTCGGTGCCGGTCTGGGCTACATGATGCGCCTGGTGCGCAAAGGGCCGAAGATCGACGAAGGAGCGGAAACGCCCGAGGGTGGTCCTGGCAAGAAACGCACACCGGCTCGTCCGCTTTCCGCTGCCGACGATGACGCCGACGCTGATAGCAGCCCCAGCCTGACCAAGGAGATTTGAGTCATGGGTATTGATCTTCCGCTGATCTGGGCCGTGATCATCATCTTCGGCATCATGATGTACGTGGTCATGGACGGCTTCGATCTGGGCATCGGGATTCTCTTCCCGTTCATCCCGGGCAAGACAGACCGTGACGTCATGATGAATACCGTCGCGCCAGTCTGGGACGGTAACGAAACCTGGCTGGTGCTGGGCGGCGCGGCGTTGTTCGGCGCCTTCCCGCTGGCCTATTCGGTGGTGCTCTCGGCGTTGTACCTGCCGCTGATTTTCATGCTGATCGGGCTGATTTTCCGCGGCGTGGCCTTCGAGTTCCGCTTCAAGGCCAAGGACGACAAGCGCCACCTCTGGGACAAGGCATTCATCGGTGGTTCGATCGCCGCCACTTTCTTCCAGGGTGTGGCGCTAGGTGCGTTCATTGATGGGTTGCCGGTGGAAAATCGTCAGTTCGCCGGTGGCTCGCTGGACTGGCTGACGCCGTTCACGATGTTCTGTGGTGCGGCGCTGGTGGTGGCTTATGCGCTGCTCGGGTGCACCTGGCTGATCATGAAAACCGAAGGCAAGTTGCAAGAACAGATGCATGACCTGGCGCGGCCATTGGCGTTTGTGCTGCTGGCAGTGATCGGTATCGTCAGCATCTGGACGCCTTTGGCTCACGCCGACATCGCCGCTCGCTGGTTCAGCCTGCCCAACCTGTTCTGGTTCCTTCCTGTGCCGATTCTGGTGCTGGTCACCCTGTACGGGCTGATTCGTGCGGTAGCCCGCAATGCGCATTACACGCCGTTCCTGCTGACCCTGGTGTTGATTTTCCTCGGCTACAGCGGTCTGGGTATCAGCTTGTGGCCGAACATCGTGCCGCCCTCGATCTCGATCTGGGACGCCGCGGCACCGCCGCAAAGCCAGGGCTTCATGCTGGTGGGGACATTGTTCATCATCCCGTTCATCCTGGGTTACACCTTCTGGAGCTACTACGTATTCCGCGGCAAGGTCACCCACGAAGATGGCTACCATTAGAGAACACGATAATGGCGCAGGCCTGATGCCTGCGCCGTTTTAGAGGAGATCACGATGATGGCTGGCAAACATTCCCTGCAGGAAATCGAAGCCGCAGAGAAAAAGCCGCTGTGGCAACGACTGGGCTGGCTGGCGATGATCTGGACCGGCAGCGTGGTGGCGTTGTTCATCGTCGCGAGCCTGATGCGCATGTTCATGAACGCCGCGGGCTTGTCGACTCACTGATTTCGCAACATCCCATCCCGTTGCCTTGCGGCACGGATTTACAACCCTCCTTTAGCGGAGGGTTTTTTTTGCCTGAGATTATTTTCGGGCTTTGAGGATCACGAACTTGGGCGTGGCGGCCACTTGTTCGACGCCGCGAAACAGGCGCGCGAGCTTGCTGTGATAACCCAGGTGACGGTTGCCGACGATGTACAACGCGCCGCCCACCACCAAGGCTTCCCGTGCCTGCTGAAACATCCGCCAGGCCAGGAAGTCGCCGACCACCTGTTGCTGGTGAAACGGTGGGTTGCACAGCACCACGTCCAGAGACTGGGGTTCCTGCCCGGCCAACCCATCGCCGGCACGCACGATGACTGGCCGATCACCCAGCGCCTTGTGCCAGTTGTCGGCCGCCGATTGCACGGCCATGAACGACTCGTCCACCAGCGTGTAAAGAGCTTCAGGGTTTTGCAGAGCGCTGGCGATGGCCAGAACACCATTACCGCAACCGAGGTCGGCGACCCGCGCCGCGCCGAGGTTCCTGGGCAAGTGCGGCAGAAATGCCCGCGTGCCGATATCCAGCCCTTCGCGGCAGAATACGTTGGCGTGGTTGAGCAGTTCGATCGCAGGCTCGTCGAGTCGGTAGCGAGTCGGGTAGGGAGAGATAGCGGGAACCTTGGCTTCAGCGTCAGCGATCAACAGGCGGGCTTTCTTCACCGCCAGCGAGGCGTGCACCGGCCCGATGTAACGCTCCAGCAGATCGCCCGCAGCGCGGGGCAGATGCTTGATCATGGCGCCGGCAATCACTTGGGCGCCCGGTGCCAACTGACCTTGCAGACGGATCAGTTGCTCCTCCAGCAAGGCCAGGGTTTTCGGCACCCGGACCAATACCCGGTCAAACGGACCCGTGAGCGCTTCGCTGGCAGGGACGCTCGGCACCGCATCAAATGCCTGGCCGTTACGGATCAGATTCTTTTCCAGCCCTTGAAAGGCCAGGAACGAATCGCCGCTGCTGATCACCCGGACCTTGCCCTGCAGACTGGCGGCCAATGCGCCGAAGCTGTCGTTGAGCACCAACACTCGAGAGTCCGCGCCCGGTTGCTGTTCGGCCAGATAAATGAGCAGGTATTCATCCGCCGCATCAAACGCCTGCAGCGGTTCGTTCTGCTGTTCTGGCTGGCGGATCAGGTCAAGTCGGGCGAAGGGTGTTTCGAGCAAGGGCATGGCGCGGGGACTCTGGGAAATCAACAGGGGCAATCAACAGGTCTCCCGCGGCCTGGTAGGCTTTTGTTGCGCGCGAGACCCTCCGAGCGTACTGCGTCGTGAAGCTTCACACGCCATCACTCAGGAAGGACCGCAAATGGTACGTTTTTTTCTTTTGGATTACTCGCAGGTTTTATCGATCAACGCATTGCATTGCTGCTGAGATAGCCTTCCTTGGCTGCGGTGATGACTGCCGCAATCTTGTTGTTGACGCCGAGTTTCACAATCGCGCTCTGCACATGAAAATTGATGGTGCGCGGGCTGAGGTTGAGAATTCTGGCGCTCTCATACGCAGTCTTGCCATCGGCTGCCAGTTTCAATACGTCGATTTCCCTGTCGGTTAAATGCAGGGCGGGCGGTGTCTCGGCTTTTTTTGGCAAGGTCTGCGCGATCAGGGCATGCAGATGGCGGCCCATGAATACTGAGAAGCCAAGATGTTCATACAGCTCGAACGCAGTGATCGGACAATGGCTCCTCGCCAGGCTCAGAATACTGCAAAACCCGCGGTCCTCGTCATGAATGGCGTGTGACCATCCATGCTGAAGGCCCTGGGTTTCAAGCGCTTCCCACAGTGTTGGAACTGCAGCGAAGAGCTCTTCACTCCAAAGAACAGGCAATGTGGAGTGATTGCAATGAGCTACTACCGGGTCGATTACGCGCATTTGCTTCTGTTCATATTCCTTGTTCCAGGCAGCAGGGTAGTTGTTGAACTTGATAGTGTCGTATTGGTCGAGTTTAGTTTGATAAGTTGTTGAAAATGCGAAAAATTTGAATCCTATATTTTTCGCGAAGCCTAGTGCAATACGGTAGGCGGTATCGATCTCCGTCGTGCACGACAGTTGGTTTAATTGTGACTCCATCCACCTTTCCATCATGAGTCTCCATTGTCTTGCCGTTTGGTGCCAAATTGGATCCGAGATCCGGCACGCCTCGATTGTAGGACGAATCCTACGGCGTGGTGAGACTTTTTAGCTTGGCCGGTGCATTAAAATCTAAATATCCGGTTCTAACAAAACATGGAGTTTGAATGTCGCGTTTAATATGATTTGCCTGTTACTGAGTGAATGCAGGTAGTTGTGAAAAAAATGTGAATTCGATGTAGTCGCTTATCCTGGATAAAGGCACTACAAATCGTCGGTGTTTAATTGCCTTGCTTTGCGGGACACTGGACGCTATCAGTTGTATGGAGCGACCCATGACCGCCAGTGTAGAAAAATTCACGCGCCAGACCTTGCTCGACGTTCAGCCATTGACCCCGAACCTGTTTACCCTGCGGACCACCAGGGATCCGGGGTTTCGCTTTCGAGCGGGGCAATTTGCCCGGTTAGGCGTGACCAAGGCTGACGGCAGCACGGTATGGCGCGCTTACTCCATGGTTTCGTCACCCTATGACGAATTCCTCGAGTTCTTCTCAATCGTGGTACCGGGGGGGGAATTCACCAGTGAACTGAGCCGGCTGGAAGTCGGCGATACGTTGCTGGTCGACCGTCAGGCCTTTGGCTACCTGACACTGGATCGCTTTATCGACGGGCGTGACCTCTGGTTGTTGTCGACAGGCACCGGGTTGGCACCGTTCCTGTCGATTCTGCAGGACTTCGAGGTCTGGGAAAAATTCGATCGAATCATCCTGGTCTACAGCGTGCGCGAAGCCCGGGAACTGGCTTATCAGGAGCTGATTGCGGGCCTGGCGCAGCGTGACTATTTAGCGGAGCACGCACACAAGTTGCAGTTCATCACCACTGTCACTCGCGAGCAGTATCCTGGGGCCCTGAGTGGCCGGATCACCACGCTGATTGAAAAAGGTGAGCTGGAGCAAGCGGCCGGTGTGGCGCTGACGCCAGAGCATTCGCGGGTCATGCTCTGCGGCAACCCGCAGATGATCGATGACACGCGAAAACTGCTTAAACAGCGTCACATGCACTTGAGTCTCAACCGGCGACCCGGGCACGTGGCGGTGGAAAACTACTGGTAAAAAAACGGCTCCCGAAGGCGCCATTGTTGCCTGCACACATCAAGAAGGCCGATCGTTCTGGGTCTTCAGCAGGTCGCGGATCTCGCTCAGCAGCTCTTCTTCCTTGGTGGGGACCGGCGGCAGGGTTGGCGCAACGGCTTCTTCGCGCTTCAGGCGGTTGATGGCTTTGACGCCCATGAAGATCGCGAAGGCGACGATGATGAAGTCGATCATGCTCTGGATGAATTTACCATACGCCAGCACCACCGCCGGGACGTCCCCATTGGCGGCCTTGAGCGTGATGGCCAGGTCGCTGAAATCCACCCCACCGATCATCAGGCCAATGGGCGGCATGATCACGTCGCCGACGAACGACGAAACGATCTTGCCGAAGGCGGCGCCGATGATGATACCGACGGCCATGTCGACCACATTGCCTTTGACCGCGAAGGCCTTGAACTCATTGATCACGCCCATGGGTTATGTCCTTGTTACAGATGAGGTAGGTGCCAGCAGTGTAATTCAGCAAAATGCTTCTTGCTCGAAACACCTGCTTACAGTGCTCGCTTGCTATCGACCGGAACATCGGTAAAAAGTTTACAAAACGCCATCATTTGTGAGCGAGCTGAACCTGTGGGGCGGACCTTCCCAGGTGGATTTCGCTATCCCATTCGGTCATTTTTTCCGTCGCTCAATGGTTCGACTGGTCGCAGTGGAGCGCTTGAATCGGATAAAACAGGCGGTACCTGATTATGTCAGGGTAAGTGCAGAGATGTTTCACTGGTTCGCAGGGTTTAGATAAAGGCTCCTCGAAATATTCACGGGGCGAGGTCAAGGTTAGTCATATGCCGAGTAACGTTTATCCATTCGACTTGTTGTGGTGGCATTGTACGTTCAGACGTCAGGGAATAAGGGTTTGTATAAGTTTGATTGGTGTTTTATGGATAAAACCTGCTGTTGGTATGAGCGTAAGTGTGACGCTGTATAAGTTTTTCTGAGTTGTAATAGGTGCATGTACTTGGATGCCTTCAACTTGCTGTAGCCGATCCGTTGGGTAACTGCGTCGCGCTGATTCAGTCCAGCTGAGCTATCATCGCGGTTTTTGCCGGGAGTTCAGATGGCCAAGGCCAAGCGCATGTACGGCTGCACCGAGTGTGGCTCAACCTTTCCCAAGTGGGCCGGCCAGTGCGGTGAGTGCGGTGCCTGGAACACCCTGACGGAAACCATGGTCGAGAGCGGCGGCGCCGCAGCTCCCAGCGGTCGCACCGGCTGGACGGGTCAGCAGGCGCAGATCAGGACCCTGGCCGAAGTCAGCGTCGAAGAAATCCCGCGCTTCTCCACCGCTTCCGGCGAACTTGATCGCGTCCTGGGCGGGGGCCTGGTGGACGGTTCGGTGGTATTGATCGGCGGCGACCCCGGTATCGGCAAATCGACCATTCTGTTGCAGACCTTGTGCAATCTCGCCAAGAGCATGCCCGCCCTGTACGTCACAGGCGAAGAATCCCAGCAACAAGTGGCCATGCGCGCCCGACGTCTGGGCCTGCCTCAGGATCAATTGCGGGTCATGACCGAAACCTGCATCGAAACCATCATCGCCACGGCCCGGCAGGAAAAGCCCAAGGTCATGGTGATCGATTCGATCCAGACGATTTTCACTGAACAACTGCAATCGGCGCCGGGTGGTGTCTCCCAGGTTCGCGAAAGCGCAGCGTTGCTGGTGCGCTATGCCAAGCAGAGCGGTACGGCGATTTTCCTGGTCGGCCACGTGACCAAGGAAGGCGCATTGGCCGGGCCGCGGGTGCTGGAGCATATGGTCGACACTGTGTTGTATTTCGAAGGCGAGTCCGATGGGCGCTTGCGTCTGCTGCGGGCAGTGAAGAACCGGTTCGGCGCGGTCAACGAGCTGGGGGTGTTCGGCATGACCGACAAGGGCTTGAAAGAAGTGTCCAACCCGTCGGCGATTTTCCTCACCCGTGCGCAGGAAGAAGTGCCTGGCAGCGTGGTCATGGCGACCTGGGAAGGGACCCGGCCGATGCTGGTGGAAGTCCAGGCCCTGGTGGATGACAGCCACCTGGCTAACCCGCGTCGGGTAACGCTGGGGCTGGATCAGAATCGCCTGGCGATGTTGCTGGCAGTGCTGCACCGTCACGGCGGCATTCCGACCCACGATCAGGACGTGTTCCTCAATGTGGTCGGTGGGGTGAAGGTGCTGGAAACGGCCTCCGACCTGGCGCTGATGGCGGCGGTCATGTCCAGTTTGCGCAATCGGCCACTGCCGCATGATTTGCTGGTGTTCGGTGAGGTGGGTCTATCGGGCGAAGTGCGTCCGGTGCCGAGCGGCCAGGAGCGCTTGAAAGAAGCCGCCAAGCACGGCTTCAAGCGTGCCATCGTGCCCAAGGGCAATGCGCCGAAGGAGGCACCGCCGGGGTTGCAGATTATTGCCGTCACTCGCCTGGAACAGGCCCTCGACGCGTTGTTTGAATAAAATCCCGGTAGAACACGGTCCTGTGGGAGCGAGCCTGCTCGCGAAGACGATGTTACAGGCAGCATGAATGTTGAATGTGATGCCCTCTTCGCGAGCAGGCTCGCTCCCACATTGGGAAGTGCAGGGTCATCAAATCTCGATGAGTGCGCCCAATTCCCGCTCCAGCTCCTGCGGATTGCCCAGGTTGAGTTCGATCAAGCGCCGAAGACGCTCTATTGATTCCAGGCTGATGTGTTTGCAGACAAATCCAAGCTGGCCGTGATCTTCGTGGGTCAGCTGCACATCCATCTTGATGTCGATTTCATCGCTCAGATGAATGTCGACGAAAAAATCCTGCTCCCGATCCCCCAGCCACGTCTCGGGACGCTCGATCAGCACCCCCTTGAGGGACAAGTCGATCAGCTTCACCGGCCAGATAAACTCCCCCTGACCCAGTTCGGTTCGGGCATCGAAGGCAATACGTTTGAAGCGGCGGCGATCGGCAGGGTGCTCGCTCATGGCGCAATCCTCGAGATGTTCGCTGACTATAGACCTGTCACGGCAAAGCCTGCGAGCCAGGCAGGCGTCCAGACCACTATCGGGGTATGGCCTTTGTTGTCAGGCGAGCTAAACTCGGGATGGCTGTCTTTCTTGTCCACCCTGGCTGGAATCATAAAATGAAAAATAATAATAGCCTGCTACGCCACATACCCTGGCTGCTGCTGGCAATCGTGGGCGCGTGCGCGCTTGGCGTCGTGGCATTGCGCCGAGGCGAGGCGATCAACGCCTTGTGGATCGTGGTCGCCGCCGTGGCCATTTATCTGGTTGCGTACCGTTACTACAGTCTGTTCATCGCTAACAATGTGATGCAACTCGATCCGCGACGGGCCACCCCCGCCGTGATCAACAATGACGGCCTGGACTACGTGCCGACCAACAAACACATCCTTTTCGGTCACCACTTCGCCGCCATTGCCGGTGCGGGACCGCTGGTGGGACCGGTCCTGGCGGCACAGATGGGCTACCTGCCCGGTACGCTGTGGCTGATTGCCGGCGTGGTGCTGGCTGGCGCGGTGCAGGACTTCATGGTCCTGTTCCTGTCGACCCGGCGTAACGGCCGCTCCCTGGGTGACATGGTCCGCGAAGAAATGGGCCGTATCCCCGGCACCATCGCGCTGTTTGGCTGCTTCCTGATCATGATCATCATTCTCGCGGTGCTGGCGCTGATCGTGGTCAAGGCCCTGGCCGAAAGTCCGTGGGGCATTTTCACAGTGATGGCGACCATCCCGATCGCGATGTTCATGGGCATCTACATGCGCTACATCCGTCCGGGCCGCATCGGTGAAATCTCGGTGATCGGCGTGCTGTTGCTGCTGGGTTCGATCTGGCTCGGTGGGCAGATTGCTGCCGACCCGGTCTGGGCCAAGGCGTTCAGCTTCACGGGTGTGCAGATCACCTGGATGCTGATCGGCTACGGTTTCGTTGCTGCGGTATTGCCGGTGTGGCTGATTCTGGCCCCACGTGACTACCTGTCCACCTTCTTGAAAATCGGCACCATCGTCGCCCTGGCGATCGGCATTCTGATCACCATGCCCGATTTGAAAATGCCGGCATTGACCCAGTTCATCGACGGCACGGGACCTGTGTGGAAGGGCGGTCTGTTCCCGTTCCTGTTCATCACCATCGCCTGTGGTGCGGTCTCGGGTTTCCATGCGCTGATTGCTTCGGGCACCACGCCGAAACTATTGGCCAATGAAAGTCATGCCCGCTACATCGGTTATGGCGGCATGTTGATGGAGTCCTTCGTGGCCATCATGGCGATGGTTGCCGCTTCGGTGATCGAGCCGGGTGTGTACTTTGCCATGAACAGCCCGGCGGCGATTGTCGGTAGTGACGTGGTGTCTGTGGCGCAGATGGTCAGCAGCTGGGGCTTTGCGATTACGCCGGAAGCGCTGCAAGCGGTGGCCAAGGACATTGGTGAGACCACCATCCTGGCCCGTGCCGGTGGTGCGCCGACCCTGGCGGTCGGTATCGCGCAGATCCTGCACAGTGTCCTGCCGGGTGAAAACACCATGGCGTTCTGGTACCACTTCGCGATCCTGTTCGAAGCGCTGTTCATCCTCACCGCGGTGGACGCCGGTACCCGTGCCGGACGCTTCATGCTCCAGGATTTGCTCGGCTCCTTCGTGCCGGCGCTGAAACGCACCGAGTCCTGGACCGCCAACCTGATCGCCACCGCCGGTTGCGTAACCATGTGGGGCTGGTTGCTGTATCAGGGCGTGATCGATCCGCTGGGTGGCATCAACACCTTGTGGCCGCTGTTCGGTATCTCCAACCAGATGCTGGCCGGGATCGCATTGATGCTGGCGACCGTGGTGCTGATCAAAATGAAACGCCAACGCTACGTCTGGGTCACCATGCTGCCCGCGGTATGGCTGCTGATCTGTACCACCACCGCCGGCTTCATCAAGCTGTTCGACGCCAACCCGGCGATCGGTTTCCTGTCGCTGGCGAAGAAATACAGCGATGCCCTGGCCAATGGCCAGATCCTCGCCCCGGCCAAGGACATCACCCAGATGCAGCACGTGATCTTCAACGCCTACACCAACGCCACGCTGACGGCGCTGTTCCTGTTCGTGGTCTTCAGCATCCTGTTCTATGCACTCAAGGTCGGCATTGCCGCCTGGGGTACCAAGGAACGTACGGATAAAGAAGCACCGTTCCAGGCCCTGCCGGATGCTTGATCGAGGATTGCAAACATGTTCAATGACCTGAGTCGCCTGGGTAAATACCTCGGTCAGGCCGCGCGCCTGATGGTCGGCATGCCCGACTACGACAACTACGTCGAGCATATGCAAAACAAACACCCGGACAAACCGGTGATGAGCTACGAGATGTTCTTCCGCGAACGTCAGGAAGCGCGTTACGGTGGCAAGGGTGGGCCCAAGTGCTGTTGACCTGACGTCAGGTTGACGCAATACCTCTGTGGGAGCGAGCCTGCTCGCGAAGGCAATCTGTCAGTCGACACTGATGTTGACTGACACACCGCTTTCGCGAGCAGGCTCGCTCCCACATTTGTTGTTGTGTTGCTTTCTAATTTTGCGAAACAGGAGACTCCAGTTGTCCTCTCCCATCCCGGTCACAATCCTCAGCGGCTTCCTCGGCGCGGGGAAAACCACGCTGTTGCGCCACCTGCTCAAAGCCGGGCACGGCCTGAAAATCGCCGTGATCGAAAACGAATTCAGCGACGCCGGCATCGACACCCAACTATTGGGCGATGAACCGGTGCAAGTGATGACGTTGTCCAACGGCTGCGTCTGCTGCACCATCCATACCGACCTGACCAAAGCGCTGTACCTGCTGCTGGAACGCCTCGACAGCGGCGAAATCGCCTTCGACCGCCTGGTGATCGAATGCACCGGCCTGGCCGATCCGGCACCGGTGGCGCAAACCTTCTTCATTGACGAAGAGTTGCGCGAGCGTTACATCCTCGACGGCATCATCACCCTGGTGGACGCGGCGCACGCCGACACACACCTGACCCAGACCATCGCCCAGGCCCAAATCGGTTTTGCCGACCGCCTGCTGGTGAGCAAGCGCGATCTGGTGGACGAGGCGACCTTTACTGCATTGAGTGAGCGCCTGACCCGGATCAACCGTCGCGCGCCAATCCGCGTGGTCGACCACGGCAAGATCGACCTGGCCGAATTGCTCGATGTACGCGGTTTCAATCTCAACGCCGACCTCGGAGGCGGCGTGAGTTTGCGGCCCGTCAGCAAGGCGCCTTCCATCGACCGCATTTCCAGCCTGGTGCTACGTACCGACAAGCCGCTGGATATCGACAGGCTCAGCGAGTTCATGAACGAATTGCTGGAAGAGCATGGCAAGCAATTGCTGCGCTACAAGGGTGTGTTGAACATCGTTGGCGAGCCGCGGCGCATGGTGTTTCAGGGTGTCCTGAAGTTGTACGGGTTCGATTGGGATACCGAGTGGGCGGACGATGAAGTGCGCGAGAGTGTGATCGTGTTTATTGCCGATGATTTGCCGGAAGAGAAGATTCGTGAGGGGTTTGCCCGGGTGGCTGCTGAGTAGGCTAAAGATTTTCAGCGAGCTTTAGGCCGCTTTCGCGAGCAAGCCCGCTCCCACATTTGATCGGTGTTGCGCACTCTATCCGGGGCGACGCAGATCAAATGTGGGAGCGGGCTTGCTCGCGAAGGCGATTTAACCGGCAACACGATTCCGGCTGGGTATCGGTTGTGAGTTGAGAAATACAGCCTCCAGATGATCCAGATAACGGTTCAGCAATGTCACCGCCATCGCTGCATCGCCACAATCAACCGCATCCACTATCCCTTCGTGCACCTGCCATCCGCAATATTCCTCCACCTGAGCATCAAACTGCGCAATCGCCAACGAAGTCAGCGGCACCAGGCTGCCAAGAAAATGCGCCAAGGGTGCATTCCCCGCCATATCGGCCAATGCCAGATGAAATTCCCCAGCCAACCGAATCGCCGGGCCACGCTGGTCGCGCTCCAGGCACTGGCGTTGGCGCTTGACCAGTTCGCGCAGGCGTTGCACATCCTTTACTTGAGGCTGCTGGCAGGCAAGCTGTACCAAGGTGGTCTCGGTTAGCCGTCGGGCGTGCAGCGTCTGCCGGGTTTGTTCGGCATCCGGTGCGGCGACACGTGGCCGGTGATGGGTGCGCAGGATGATGACCTGCTGATGGGACAGCTTCTCCAGCACGCCACGCATGATGCTGCGGCTGATACCGAACATTTGCCCCAGGCTTTCTTCGGTGAACCGACTGGCGGGGGCGATGCGCTGCTCGAGAATGGCATCAAAGACTCGCGGGTAAACATCATCCACCGAGGGTTTCTCGCACTGAGCGCGGGAGAAGGGCACGGCCGTGAGTATGTCCCGGTTGTGTCGCGGTGAAGCGAAGCTATTCATGGCCTGTCTCCAGTTCGAAGAGTGGGTCAACTGACGAGATTATCGTCCGGGATGTTCAATTCGATGCCCATCCGCTGGCCTTCGCGAAGGATGTGCCGACGCATTTCGGCACTGGCCTGAGCGCTGTTTTTGCTGCGGATGGCCCGCACCACGGCTTCGTTTTCTTCGAGCCGTTCCGCCAGATGCTCCGGAGAATTGCGCAGCACTTCGGCGCTTTGCTTGAGGGCATTACTGGTCTGCTGCACCACACTCTGGAAGATCGGGTTCGAGGTCAGGGTGAACAGCTCTTCGTGGAACGCGATGTAGGCGTTCACCCCGGCTTCGCTGTCATTGGCCTCCAGGGCTTCGCGCATATCCATGAGTGTCAGGCGCAGTTGCCCGATCTCCTTGCTGCTGATGGACTGTGCCACCAGGCCGACAATGAACGGCTCGAGGGTATAACGCAGTTGCAGCACGTCTTCCAGGCTCGCCCCGGCCACCGCGCTGTCGTGACTCTGGCTGTCACTCAGATTGGCCTCCAGCACTACCACGCCTTTGCCAGGCATGGAGCGCACCAGTCCGAGGGTCTCCAGCACGGTCACTGCTTCACGCAGGCTCGGGCGGCTGATGCCCAGTTGTTCGGCCAGTTCCCGTTGCCCCGGCAGCATTTCACCGGAGCGCCACTGACCACGGGCCAGAGCGGCCCGAAGTTTTTCTACGACTGAATTCACAACGGTCGACGAGGTGATCACTGTTCGCTCCATGAGCATCCAAAACGGTAGATGGCCGTACCTGCCCGCGGGCAGGCACGGCGATTATTCAAAATTCCTGCTGATGTGCCGGGCCGACAGGTTTTCTCGGCTGGAAGGTATAACCCAGCTGACCGGAAAGTACTTTGTTCGCCCGTTCGATATCGATGTCTTTTTCCCAGCGCGCGATGGCCACCGTGGCGACGCAGTTGCCGATCAGGTTGGTCAGCGCCCGGCCGATGCCCATGAACCAGTCCACCGCCAGCACCAGCACCAGGCCTACCACCGGGATCGCCGGGATCGCCGTCAGGGTCGCCGCGAGAATCACCAGCGCCGAGCCGGGAATGCCATGGGCACCTTTGGAGGTGATCAGCGACACCAGCAGAATCGTCAACAGATCGGTCATGGCCAGCGGCGTGCCGGTGGCGTTGGCGATGAACACGATAGCCAGGGTCAGATAGATCGAGAAACCGTCCAGGTTGAACGAGTAACCCGTAGGAATCACCAGGCCGACTGTCGAACTGCCGATGCCCAGATGCTCCAGCTTGCGCATGATTTGTGGCAGCACGGCGTCGGAAGAGGCGGTCCCCATTACGATCAGCAGTTCTTCGCGCAGGTACTTGAGCAATGGCCACATCCGCAGGCCGGACAGGCGCATCACCAGCCCTAGAATCAACGACACGAACGCCACGCAGGTCAGGTAAAACAGGCCGACCAGACTGCCCAGGTGTTGCAGCGAGTCCAGGCCATATTTGCTGGTAGTGAAGGCAATCGCACCGAAAACACCGATCGGCGCCAGGCGCACAATCATGCCCATGATGCGGAAAATTACGTGGCTCAGCTCATTGATCAGCCGGGAAATACCGGAAGCCGCTTCACCCACCAGGTTCAGCGCGCTGCCGAACAACACGGAAAACAGCAGGACCTGCAAAATGTTGTTGTCGGCAAAGGCGCCGATCACCGAGGTCGGGATCAGGTCCATCAGGAACTGCGTGGTGGTGTGCATGTGCTGGCCGCGCTGGGCGATGTCACCCATGTCGGCAGCGGAAAGCTGATCCAGATGAATGTTCGCGCCGCTGCCGATGCCGGTGCTGAAGGCGAAGACCAGGCCGATCACCAGAGCGATGGTGGTCAGGACTTCAAAGTAGATCACTGATTTCAGGCCGATGCGTCCGACCTTCTTCAGGTCGCCGGCACCGCTGATGCCGCTGACCACCACGCAAAACACGATCAGACCGATGAGCATCTTGATCAGTTTGATGAAGCCATCGCCGAGCGGTTTGAGCTGGGCGGAGTATTCAGGAAGGGTCAGTCCGCAGACGATGCCGAGCACCAGTCCGAGAACCACTTGGAGGAAGATTGAGCGCGAGCACCATCTGAGCATGGGAGGAGTCCTGATCGGTGTCCTGGCTGCCGTGCGCTCAAGCGCATCAGATTCAGGACTTAATTATTGTGGTCTTACCGGTATGTCCAGTGCAGGCGCAGTGTAGGCTGGTTTTTTTCGGTATTACAAGCGGAAAAAGAAAAATCGGCATGACCGGTCTGACCGGTTGCCAAAGTCGTGTAGGAGCTGCCGAAGGCTGCGATCTTTTGACCTTGATTTTGGCGCCCAGGAAACCGATGCAGATCAAGATCAAAAGATCGCAGCCTGCGGCAGCTCCTACCAAGATCGCGTCCAGCCGTCATATCGAAAGTGAGGAATTTCAGACGAAAAAAAAACCGGCCATCTCTGGCCGGTTTTTTCATTGCTTGCGGTTTAGCGGACTGATTAAGCGCCGTACACCGGCAGCTTCTTGCAGATGGCCTTGACCTTCTCGCGAACGGCGTCGATCACCGCTTCGTTGTTCAGGTCCGCCAGGATGTCGCAGATCCAGCCAGCCAGTTCCTTGCACTCTGCTTCCTTGAAGCCACGAGTGGTCACGGCCGGAGTACCGAAGCGCAGGCCGGAGGTGACGAACGGGGAGCGTGGATCGTTTGGCACGGAGTTTTTGTTCACGGTGATGAACGCCTTGCCCAGCGCGGCGTCGGCGTCCTTACCGGAGATTTCCTGCTTGATCAGCGACAGCAGGAACAGGTGGTTTTCAGTACCGCCGGAGACCACGTCGAAACCGCGCTCGATGAACACGCTGGCCATGGTCTGGGCGTTTTTCACCACTTGTTGCTGATAGGTCTTGAACTCAGGCTGCAGTGCTTCCTTGAAGCAGATCGCTTTAGCGGCGATCACGTGCTCCAGCGGGCCACCCTGGGCGCCCGGGAATACCGCGGAGTTCAGCTTCTTCTCAATGTCGGCGTTGGCGCGAGCCAGGATCAGGCCGCCACGTGGACCGCGCAGGGTCTTGTGGGTGGTGGTGGTCACGACGTCAGCGAATGGAACCGGGTTCGGGTAGACACCAGCGGCGACCAGACCAGCTACGTGGGCCATGTCGACGAACAGGTAAGCGCCCACTTTGTCGGCGATAGCGCGAAAGCGCGGGAAGTCCAGGATCTGCGAGTAGGCAGAGAAACCGGCCACGATCATTTTCGGCTTGTGCTCGACCGCCAGACGCTCGACTTCGTCGTAGTCGATCAGGCCGTTGGCATCGATACCGTACTGCACGGCGTTGTACAGCTTGCCGGAGGACGAAACGCTGGCACCGTGGGTCAGGTGACCGCCGTGGGCCAGGCTCATGCCCAGGATGGTGTCGCCCGCTTGCAGCAGGGCCAGGTACACGGCGCTGTTGGCTTGGGAACCGGCGTGCGGCTGAACGTTGGCGTAATCGGCGCCGAACAGTTCCTTGGCGCGGTCGATCGCGAGTTGCTCGACCACGTCGACGAACTCGCAACCACCGTAGTAGCGCTTGCCCGGGTAGCCTTCGGCGTACTTGTTGGTCAGTACCGAGCCTTGAGCTTCCATCACCGCAGGGCTGGTGTAGTTTTCCGAAGCGATCAGCTCAATGTGCTCTTCCTGGCGCTGAGCTTCTTGCTCCATGGCGGCGAAGAGATCGGCGTCGTACTTGGCAATAGTCAAATCACGGCTGAACATGGCGGTCCTCAAGGATCGGGGGCAGAAAAGGGGGGCATTCTAACCCAATGGGTTTTAGATGGCATATGAAAGGACATCATGTCGCAGACAAGTGGTGTTCATGCGGGGATCGGCGACGCGCACTATAAGCCGGACGCCCGGAGGGGGGGCTGGCATGTCTTGGGTTGTGGCAAAGTGCCAGTCCTGCCCGGCTGGACTGCCTTTCGTCATTCAGGTAGCTTTGCCGGTTACGCGGAGCGTTCCAGCTCCTAAACTCAGACTTTTTCAGCGCGCACGCATTGGTCCACATCAAGCGGCAATGCGCACAGTCTGGCCGGGCATCGCCTGCGCTCCAATCATTCATCAGTCACTGACCCAAGGTTCTCCATGGCTCAATACGTCTTCACCATGCATCGGCTGGGTAAAGTTGTTCCGCCGAAGCGGGAAATCCTGAAAAACATTTCGCTGTCGTTCTTCCCGGGCGCCAAGATTGGCGTACTCGGTCTTAACGGCTCGGGTAAATCCACGCTGTTGAAAATCATGGCGGGCGTCGATACCGAGTTCGACGGTGAAGCCCGTCCGATGCCGGACCTGAACATCGGCTACCTGCCGCAAGAACCGATCCTGGACCCGATCAAGACCGTGCGTGAAGTGGTCGAGGAAGCGGTCAGCGTGATCAAGAACGCCCAGGCACGCCTGGACGAGGTCTACGCGGCTTACGCTGATGAAGATGCCGACTTCGACAAGCTCGCGGCAGAGCAGGCCAAGCTCGAAGCCATCCTGCAAGCCAGCGACGGTCACAACCTGGATCGCCAACTGGAAGTCGCCGCCGATGCGCTGCGTCTGCCAGCGTGGGATGCCAAGGTCGAATTCCTGTCCGGTGGCGAGAAGCGTCGAGTGGCCCTGTGCCGTCTGCTGCTGTCCGCGCCGGACATGCTGCTGCTCGATGAACCGACCAACCACCTGGACGCCGATTCCGTCGCCTGGCTGGAGCACTTCCTGCACGACTTCCCGGGCACTGTGGTCGCGATCACGCACGACCGTTACTTCCTGGACAACGTTGCGGGCTGGATCCTCGAACTCGACCGCGGCGCCGGTATCCCGTACGAGGGCAACTATTCGGGTTGGCTTGAAGCCAAGTCCAATCGTCTGGCTGCCGAATCCAAGCAGCAGTCGGCCCACGAAAAAGCCATGAAGGAAGAACTGGAGTGGGTGCGCCAAGGCGCCAAGGCCCGCCAGTCCAAATCCAAGGCTCGTCTGCAACGCTTCGAAGAAATGCAGTCGCAGGAATTCCAGAAGCGCAGCGAAACCAACGAGATCTACATCCCGGCCGGTCCGCGCCTGGGCGACAAGGTCATCGAGTTCAAGAACGTCTCCAAGGGCTATGGCGATCGCGTGTTGATCGACAACCTGTCGTTCTCTATGCCTAAAGGCGCCATCGTTGGCGTGATCGGCGGTAACGGCGCCGGTAAGTCGACCCTGTTCCGCATGCTGATGGGCAAGGAAACACCGGATTCGGGCACCATCGAAGTCGGCGAAACCGTGCAGCTTGCTTGTGTGGATCAGAGCCGCGAAGACCTGGACGGCAGCAAGACTGTGTTCCAGCAAATCTCCGAGGGTTCGGATCAGATCCGCATCGGCAACTATGAGATCCCGTCGCGTACCTACGTCGGGCGCTTCAACTTCAAAGGCGGCGATCAGCAGAAGTTCGTCAAGGACCTGTCCGGTGGTGAGCGCGGTCGCTTGCACCTGGCGCTGACCTTGAAAGAGGGCGGCAACGTCCTGCTGCTCGACGAACCGTCCAACGACCTCGACGTTGAAACGCTGCGTTCCCTGGAAGAAGCCCTGCTGGACTTCCCGGGCGCCGCCATTGTGATCTCTCACGATCGGTGGTTCCTTGACCGAGTCGCGACGCACATCCTGGCGTACGAAGACGACTCGCAAGCCGTGTTCTTCGAAGGCAACTACACCGAGTACGAAGCCGATCGTCGCAAGCGCCTGGGCGAAGCGGCTACCCAGCCACATCGTGTACGGCACAAGAAACTGGCCTGATTTCGGGTTGGTTGCATGAAAAGCGGAGCCTTCGGGGCTCCGTTTTTTTTTGGGGATTCAGATAGACCGCGGCGCGGCCTTCGCCGGCAAGCCGGTCTCGCTCCCACAGTCGATCGCATTTCAATGTAGGAGCGAGCCTGCTCGCGAAAGCGGTAGATCAGGGGGGGTGCAAAACTAAACTTGCGAATCCCTGTAACGGTGCAAAAACATCGGTAAAACGGATTAATTTATATCCAATGCACCATTTAATTTCACATTCGCGACATTTGGCGCTGTCATGGTGCGCGATCAGTTTGTTAAAGTCCGGCCCAATCTCTTCCAACGACAACAAATTTGCCGAGACTTTTCCATGATCGAATCCGTCGAATCCTTCCTTGCCCGCCTGAAAAAGCGCGACCCTGACCAACCCGAATTCCATCAGGCCGTGGAAGAGGTCCTGCGTAGCCTCTGGCCGTTTCTTGAAGCCCATCCGCACTATCTAACCTCCGGCATTCTGGAGCGCATGTGCGAGCCGGAGCGGGCGATTGTTTTCCGGGTGTCCTGGGTCGATGATCAGGGCAAGGTACGGGTCAATCGCGGTTTCCGTATCCAGATGAACAGCGCCATCGGCCCTTACAAGGGCGGTTTGCGTTTCCATCCTTCAGTGAACCTCGGCGTATTGAAGTTCCTCGCATTCGAACAGACCTTCAAAAACTCGCTGACCTCGTTGCCCATGGGGGGCGGCAAGGGCGGTTCGGACTTCGACCCGAAAGGCAAAAGCGACGCTGAAGTCATGCGTTTCTGCCAGGCCTTCATGAGCGAGTTGTATCGTCACATCGGCGCGGACGTTGACGTTCCCGCCGGTGATATCGGCGTCGGTGCCCGGGAGATCGGTTTCCTGTTCGGCCAGTACAAGCGCCTGAGCAACCAGTTCACCAGCGTGCTGACCGGCAAGGGCCCGAGCTACGGTGGCAGCCTGGTTCGCCCGGAAGCCACCGGTTTTGGCTGTGTGTACTTCGCTGAAGAAATGCTCAAGCGCAGCGGCGAAACCGTGGAGGGCAAGCGCGTCGCCATCTCCGGTTCCGGCAACGTTGCCCAATACGCAGCACGCAAGGTCATGGACCTGGGCGGCAAAGTGATCTCCCTGTCGGACTCCGAAGGCACTTTGTACTGCGAGGCTGGTTTGACCGAGGAACAATGGCTGGCGCTGCTGGAGTTGAAGAACGTCAAGCGTGGACGGATCAGCGAGTTGGCCAGCGGTTTTGGCCTGGAGTTCCGTGCTGGCCAGTGCCCGTGGGAGTTGGCCTGCGATATCGCGTTGCCGTGCGCCACCCAGAATGAACTCGACCTCGAGGCCGCCCGCGCGCTGTTGCGCAACGGTTGTGTCTGTGTAGCGGAAGGCGCGAACATGCCGACCACCCTGGAAGCGGTGGATCTGTTCATCGAGGCGGGTATTTTGTTCGCCCCGGGCAAGGCCTCCAACGCCGGTGGTGTCGCGGTGAGCGGACTGGAGATGTCACAAAACGCCATGCGCCTGCTGTGGACCGGTGGTGAAGTGGACAGCAAGCTCCACGCCATCATGCAATCGATCCACCACGCTTGCGTGCATTACGGCGAAGAAGACGGCCGGATCAACTACGTCAAAGGCGCGAATATCGCCGGCTTCGTCAAAGTCGCCGACGCCATGCTCGCCCAAGGTGTGGTTTAAGCCGGCTCGATTCGGATGATCTCGATCCGCTGATCGCCGGCCGGGCGTTGCCACAGCACCTCGTCACCGAGTTGCGCCCCGAGTAACGCCCGGCCCAGTGGCGAACCCCAGTTGATCAGGCCTGCCGCAGCGTCGGCCTGATCCTCGCCGACCAGTTGCACCCTTTGCTCGCCATCGTTTTCATCGACGAACGTCACTCGGCTGCCGATCTGCACTTTTTGGGTCGAACTGGCGGTAGTCACTACCTGAGCGCTTTGCAGTCGCTGGTTGAAATACCTCAAATCCCGCTCAAGGTCGGCCAGGCGCTGCTTGTCTGCCTGTTCACCTTTGGCCGATTGCTCACTGTGCAACTGTTGCAGTTCAGCGACTTTCGCCTGCAACTGGGCCAGGCCCGTGGGTGTGACGTAATTGGGCTGATCACTGACCTGCCGTTCGACCGGCTGGTCGGCTTGCGCGGCGGCGTTATCTTCATTGACGAAGGCACGACTCATGGTTTTCTCCCGTTATTGGGTTTGGGCCATGGTCGCAGGCTTTTAGTTTCGACGGATGCCTGTCAGCGACTTATTGGGAGCGATAGGCACGGGCGGCGTCCTGATCTTTTTGCTGCTGCCAGGCTTTTTCCCGCTCATCCCAATGATGGCTGCGATAGTCCTCGCGGTCCTCGCTTTCGCGCATGGCCTGGCACTGGCGGAAGCCATCGCTCCAGCCTTCGGCATACTGCTTGTCCTTGAGGTAGCGCGGGACGTTCTTGCGGAACTCACCGGTGATTGCCCCGGCGGCTTGCCGGCCGCTGCTGCAGCCATCATCGAAGCCATCGGCGAATGCCGGCGGGTAACCCTTGGCGATCAAGTCTTCATGGGTCGTCTGGCAACCTGTGATCAACATCAACAAACCCACCACACCTACGCAACGCCACATCTCGGACTCCCGGGCCGTTCAACGGCCTATAGGAGAAGTCTAGGAGTGGATTCGTGAGGCGTTTGTGAAAGGCCCGTGATTAATCCGTTGGGGAGCGCAAATCCCCTGTGGGAGCGAGCTTGCTCGCGATGAGGGACTCACATTCAACAACTGTATCGGCTGACAGTCAGCTATCGCGAGCAAGCTCGCTCCCACAGGGATGGTGGTCTGTCAGGTCAGTAGTGATACCACTTCAGCTCAAGCATCACTTCGTTCTCGGGTGAGGCCAGGTGGCTGAATTCACGCTGTGCGCTCAGACGAAGCCCCAGGTTGCGCGACAACTCCCACTGTTGATTCAGACTGACGCTACGGCGCACTTCACCATTGGTGAAGAAGTCTCCCTTGGTCTCCAGGCTGAAGTTGCCCAGCGGGTTTTTCCACAGCAGGCCGCTGTTGAAACCGGCCGCTGGGGCAATGAAGCCTGCAAAGTCATTGTTGTGCTCCACGCGCACGGTGCCCAAGGCAAAACCGAGCATGTCGTCGCCCAGTTGCCAGGTACCACCGCCACCGCCGTTGACGTGGCTGACCAGGGTTTCGTCGTCGTGCTTGCCCGGCACGCGCTCCAGGCCGCCGGTGACTTGCCACGAGAGCGGTTGCAACAGCTCATTGCGCGGGGTCAGGGAGCGGATGGTCGCCAGGTCCAGTTGCTGCAGCTGCCACTGATTGCCTTCGTACTGGCGCAGTTTCATCTGCAGGATTTCAATCTGCGCACCGAGCGGGAAACTCTCAGCGTTGTCGTTAAGGTCGTGATAGGCCATGCGCAGGCCGTATTCGCCGAAAGCCTTGTCGCCCCGAGTGCCGATCCCCGCCTGCCAGGTGCGGGATTCATGGCCGTCCTCGGGCAGGCCGGGTTGCGGGATGTCCAGCTCCGGTGCCGGATTCTGGTTGATCGCCCGCAGCAGTTCGAAACTGCGCTGTGCCCGTTGCGGGTCGCGTTCCTGGCCGTTGGCGCGGTAGCGCTCCAGTCGGTACGCGGCATCGATGATCAGCGCCTGGCGGTCGCGGGCTTGAGCCTTGAACGCCGGGGTTTGCAATTGCTTCTGGTCGGCGCTGACCTTCAACACCCACTGCTGCTCTTTATCGGTCAAGGGTTCGGCGCGGCTGAGCAATTCACGTTCCCGCGACGGACGATACTCAATGGATTCCACCAGCCCGGCTTCTTTCACGGCCTTGACGGTGTCGGTGGGAATCGCGGTCAGTGGGAATTGTTCGGTCAGTCGCAGGCTCGGGCGGGCCACCTGCAGCAGTTCCAGCAGGCGATAAGAGCAGTTTTCGTCGAAGAAGAAATAATCGAACTGGATCTGTTTCAGTTCCCAGACATGCTCGACCATGCGCTCGGTTTCTTGTTGAGTCAGATTCAGCCGGTATTCCCACAGGTCACGGTTTTCGAGACTGCGGTACTCCGAGAGTTTTTCCTGGTAAGGCACCAGTGCAAACAGGCCCGGATAGCCGCCCATCAAGCCTTTCCAGGCATACAGGATGCTGTTGTCCGAGCCTTCGATGTAGGCACCGAAGTTGATCGCGTAACTGAGCAAGGCGGTTTGATCGCGCTGCACGTCAGCCTGATCGATGCGCAGCAGGGTATGGCCGAACATCGATGAGGGGCTGTTCAGATAGGCCGCGGGGAAAATCATCACCGCGCTGTGGGGCGAGACATCCTTGAACCATTGCTTGAATTCGCTGCAGTCCAGCGCCGGCAGATCGTTCAGGTCGAGCTGCACCTTCAGCCAGCGGGTGCGGGCGGGATAGACGCATTGTGCATGCTGTTCGCCGGCACTTGCGGGGGCGTACAGCGCCTGGACCGTCGCGGCAAGCTCACGGTCGGGGTGTTCGTTGCCGTCGGGAGCGAGGAAGAATTTCCTGTCACTGACATAGCTGCGCCAGCCGCCGAGCTTGGCGGTTTCGTAATGGCCCAGGGATATCCAGAAAGGGTCGTTGGCCAGTTGCTGCAAACGTTGATTGTCAATGTGTGGCGCGGCAGACAGCGGGGCACAGACACAGAGCGCCAGCCAGGCAAGGCGTTTGAGCATAGTGGGCAACTTAATCTGATAAAAACAAAGACCCGGCGCGGTTTATGCCGTTTGCCCGTAGGAGCTGTCGAGTGAAACGAGGCTGCGATCTTTTGATCTTTAAAGCAAAGATCGCAGCCTCGTTTCACTCGACAGCTCCTACAGTGATTGGCATTACCCAAAGAGGGGCAGGTCCAAAAAATAAAGCCCGCTCCCCAAAAGGTGCGGGCGGGTCGAGCTTAAGCTTGAGTGGCGTACTTGACCAGACGAGGATCGTTTTTCAGGACGGCCAGGGTGTTGGTATGCACGTCTTCAGCGGTCACGTCAGCCTTGCTGAAGATCTGCTGGAAGTGCTCGTGAGTCACGGCGGCGAAGTGCGCACGGTCTTCCGGCGCCACGCCCAGTACCACGGCGTAAGTGGTCAGCGCTTCGCCCTGACCTTTAGCCATGTCTTCGGACAGCTCGTTCATCATGCCATTCATGGCCAACCAGGATTTGCCGCCATAGGTCAGCGACGCATTAGTCGAGCAACCGTTGGTACCGGAGGTCATACCGAAGGTCGCGTTGCCGGAAGTGCCGTTGGTGGTGGATGCCAGGAAGTGAGCCGGGGTGCCACGCTGACCTTCGAACAGCATGTTGCCCCAACCGCAATCCGGGCCGCCTGGCGCCTGAGCCATGGCGTTGATGGATACAACGGTGAAGAGAGTACCGAGAAGAATCCGTTTCATAGCTATGTTCTCTTTGTGTGCATACCAATGGACAGGGTCTGGCCCGATCTGGCGCCAGTGGGCCGGTTATTGTTCCAGCCGCGCAGTTTGGAGTTTAGGCACGTTCCAGGGGTTCCGTGATTTTTTGCAATACATTCGTTGAAAACATTGATCTAGGCCCGGTCCGGCTGGAGATGTCACTTTGACTATGCTTTGGCTTGAGGCGCGCCTTGCAAGTGAACCATGGGCAGCGCCAGAATGCCGCTATCTGCCCCGCCTGATGTAAGGAAGCCCGATGCCTGATCCTGTTGCTGCCAGCTTGCGTCTAGCGCCCGAAGCGCTGACCCGTCCGTTTTCCGCTGAACAGTTCAGCTTCTCTACCACCAATGATCTGGAGCCCTTCCGCGGTGTGCTTGGCCAGGAACGTGCGGTCGAAGCATTGCAGTTCGGTGTGGCCATGCCACGCCCCGGTTACAACGTATTCGTCATGGGCGAGCCCGGCACTGGCCGGTTTTCGTTCGTCAAACGCTACCTGAAGGCCGAAGGCAAACGCCTGCAGACCCCGGCGGACTGGGTCTACGTCAACAATTTCGAGGATCCTCGCGAGCCGCGCGCCCTGGAATTGCCCTCAGGCACCGCCGGTGCCTTCATCGATGACATCAACGGTCTTATCGATAACCTGCTGGCGACTTTCCCGGCCGTGTTCGAGCACCCGTCGTACCAGCAGAAGAAGAGCGCCATCGACCGCGCTTTCAATCAGCGCTATGACAAGGCATTGGACGTGATCGAGCGCCTGGCGCTGGAGAAAGACGTCGCGCTGTACCGCGACAGCAGCAACATCGCCTTCACCCCGATGTTTGAAGGCAAGGCCGTGGACGAAGCGGAATTCGCCCAGTTGCCGGAAGTCGATCGCGAGCGTTTCCACGACGACATTTCGTGGCTGGAAGAGCGGCTGAACGAAGAACTCGCCAGCCTGCCGCAGTGGAAGCGCGAGTCGAGCAATCTACTGCGTCAGCTCAACGAAGAAACTATTACCCTGGCCTTGCAGCCACTGCTTGCGCCGCTGTCGGAAAAGTATGCGGAAAACGCCGCTGTTTGCGGCTACCTGCAAGCGATGCAGGTGTACCTGCTCAAGACCGTGGTCGAGCAACTGGTGGATGACAGCAAGCCTGATGCGGTCGCGCGCAAACTGCTGGAAGAGCAATACGCCCCGAGCCTGGTGGTCGGTCATCCGTTCAGCGGCGGTGCGCCAGTGGTCTTTGAGCCGCACCCGACTTACGAAAATCTGTTCGGCCGCATCGAGTACACCACCGATCAGGGCGCGCTTTACACCACGTATCGCCAGTTGCGTCCGGGTGCGCTGCACCGCGCCAACGGTGGCTTCCTGATTCTCGAAGCGGAAAAAATGCTCAGCGAGCCGTTCGTGTGGGATGCGCTCAAACGCGCTCTGCAATCGCGCAAGCTGAAAATGGAATCGCCGCTGGGCGAGATGGGCCGTTTCGCCACCGTAACCCTTACGCCGCAACACATTCCGTTGCAGGTCAAAGTGGTCATCATCGGCGCCCGGCAGCTGTACTACACGCTGCAAGACCTCGATCCGGACTTCCAGGAGATGTTCCGCGTCCTGGTGGATTTCGACGAAGACATTCCGATGGTCGACGAAAGCCTGGAACAGTTCGCCCAGTTGCTGAAGACCCGCACCTCCGAAGAGGGCATGGCACCGCTGACCGCCGATGCGGTGGCGCGCCTGGCGACTTACAGCGCGCGCCTGGCCGAACACCAGGGGCGTTTGTCGGCACGGATCGGTGATCTGTTCCAGCTGGTCAGCGAGGCGGATTTCATTCGCCACCTGGCGGCTGACGAGATGACCGACGCCGGGCACATCGAGCGTGCACTCAAAGCGAAGGCCACCCGCACCGGGCGCGTTTCGGCGCGGATTCTCGATGACATGCTGGCCGGAATCATCCTCATCGACACGGACGGTGCAGCCGTTGGCAAATGCAACGGGCTGACGGTACTGGAAGTGGGTGACTCGGCCTTCGGGGTGCCGGCGCGGATTTCCGCCACGGTCTATCCGGGTGGCAGCGGCATCGTCGACATCGAGCGCGAGGTCAACCTCGGCCAGCCGATTCACTCCAAGGGCGTGATGATCCTCACCGGGTATCTGGGCAGCCGTTACGCCCAGGAATTCCCCCTGGCGATTTCCGCGAGTATCGCCCTGGAGCAATCCTACGGTTACGTCGATGGCGACAGTGCATCGCTGGGCGAGGCCTGCACCCTGATTTCGGCTCTGTCGAAAACCCCGCTCAAGCAGTGCTTTGCGATTACCGGCTCGATCAACCAATTCGGTGAAGTGCAGGCGGTGGGCGGGGTCAACGAGAAAATCGAAGGCTTCTTCCGACTCTGCGAAGCCCGCGGACTGACCGGTGAGCAGGGAGCGATCATTCCGCAGGCCAACGTTGCCACGCTGATGCTCGACGAGAAGGTGCTGGCCGCAGTGCGCGCGGGGCAGTTCCATGTGTACGCGGTACGCCAGGCCGACGAGGCGCTGAGCCTGCTGGTCGGTGAGCCGGCGGGTGCGCCGGACGAAAATGGCGAGTTCCCTGAAGGCAGCGTTAATGCGCGGGTGGTGGAGCGTTTGCGCGTGATCGCGGAAATGATCAGCGACGAAGATCTCAAGGAAGCCGAGAAGGAGATGGCGCAGGAAGCCTTGGTGGAAACGAAACCGGCCTGACGTACACCTGACTTGAAATCATGTAGACCCCCTGTGGGAGCGAGCTCGCTCCCACAGGTTTTTGTGTATTGGCAAAATCGACATTCCACCTCAAAAGTGCCATCAGTCTGGCGTCAATGTTCGCACAATGACCATTCGGCGCCTTGTGGTCTTACTTGACGTGCTAGTCAGACTTTTCTTCTATGATCAGCTAAGGATATCGACAGTAATCACTGGATCGAGACAGCCTTCCCGTGGGGGCTGAATACCGGATCTACCGAGGGTCGCCGCCATGTCGCGCAACCTCTGCCTCACCCGTCAATGCCTGGGTCTTGTGACTCGTATCGAATGTGCCATCCGCCCATTGGCGGGGGATACGGGCATGTGGACCTTGCTTTTCGCCGCCGGAATGGCCGGCGAACAACCTTCAGCCATCAAAGCCCAGGGCCCGTTTCATGGTCCCTTCGTGGCTGAGTCGATCCTCGACACCATTGTTGAAAGCCTGACCCTGCATGGTTACGAGCTGGCTGATGACCCACAAATCTGGTGCCTGCACCTGCAAGCCCAGTTGCGGGAAATCAATGGTGGCCGTTCGCGCAATCTCGGCTTCGAGTTCCGGCCCGACCACTGAGATGACTATTGGGCAAGGTCAGCCTTGTCCAGTTTGACCTCGAAACCATATTGCACGGTGACGAGGTCAGTTCGCTGGTAGGTTTCCAGTTGGGTGGGCTGGCCGTAGAAGTAATGCACAGCGAATATTGCCGGGCCTTCTGCGCTCGCATCGTGACTGACCGACAGGATCTCCTTCAGATAATGGCCGCTGCCGTCCCTGGCGAAAAATCGCCAGTCCTGGGCGGGGAACGATTTCGAGTCAACCACCAGTGCGTTGCCTTTGATCTTCAGTCCTTTGGGTAATTGGTGGGCGTCGATGGTTTTCTTGTCGACTGTGGCCTTGAACAGGGGAAAGGAGCCGACCGCGTAGGCCGGTGTTTCCGGAAACAGGTTCAGGTCATAGGTGATAGTGCCGCGCGGTGGGTCGACCTGGTACGCCTGCGGCGGCAATTCGATCGGCCCGTCGCGTTTGCCGTCAGCGTCTTCGGTAAAGAAAGTGACCGGGCTTTTGCCAGCGTTCAAGGCGGTGCCGAGCAGTTCATCGTTGAAGCTTCTGGGGTGATCGAACTCAATGCGCGCGGCACTCGGATCATCGACTGACTGGCTGATGCTGACACTCTTTTTCAGTTGTTCCTCGCCCAGCGTCGCCCCCTGGAGCCAGGCAGGGGCCTGGTCGTCGTACACCACCACCGGCAACGTCAGCGGCTGGATGGTTTTTGCCGTGGTGTGCCGGTCGAAGCGGCGTACCGGCAAGTTCAGGTTCTTGCGGGTCACCGTGGCAGCCGAAAAATCCAGCACGCTGACTTCCAGCGTCTCGATCGGCCCGTTGAAGTACACCTTGGAGTAATGCTGTTTCTGTTGCTGCTCAAAGGCGCGTTGCGCTTCATCGAGCTGTTTTTCGAATGTCTCGTTCCAGGCCTTCTGCTGTTGCATATTCGCCAGTTGCTTTTGATAGAAGGCTATTTGCGCAGCGGTTTCATTGATCGAGCCTGAACGCGAGAGGAATTGCCCGGTGCTGTCTTTGGCCTGGACGATCAACGGGTTCAACGCTGTGTCGCTGAGCTCGGCGGCCAGGGGCGCGCTGTTGCTGAATTCGATTTCGGCGTAGTTGTTATCCATTTTCAGCAGGGTGATGCTGAGGTTGTCGTTGGTACGGGTCTGACCGACGTCCTTTTTCGTCAGGCCGAAGCTGTAGAGCCGGCGCGGCGCGATGACTTCCACTTTGCCCTGCAGGCTCACCGGTTGTGGCTGGTGCTTGTTTTCGACGTCCAGGCCATCAATGAAAGGGTAGGTTACCGTCAGGTCATCGGGGTTGGTCAGGCTGGAGCTCGACGGACTCAGCTGAATGCCGGGATCGGTTTCCGACCATTCCGGCTGGAACGGGATGACGCGTTTGTTGCTCAGGGTCACCGACTGCCATTCCACGCCATGGGGAAAGAGAAACGCCGCTGGAATGTTGAAGTTGAAGGGGAACACCGGCTGCAGATCGGTCAGGTAGTCGGAGCTGGAGTCTCTGTGCAGCACGAACAGACCGTTGATGTAGGTGTCGACCAGATCCTGTGGCGTAGGGTAGTGCTTGAGCACGGCGAGGACGTCTTCGTCGTATTCGGTTTCCACAGGTTTGCTCTCGAGCTTGAGCTGAGCACGCTCGAGCAACAACAGTGAACCGCCGAGTTCGGCCACGGCATCCTTGAGTTTCGGGTCCTGAATCGCGTCCAGAGACTTCTCGAACTGCGCCGTCTTTTCCTCGAGGCTGACCGGGTTCTTGGCATCACTCGGTGAGCAGCCACTCATCAGCAGGGCCAGGCAAATTCCCGCGCTCGTTAAAGGCAATCGCACATCCATTTTCCCGTTTTCCTGTCCGATGTCGCTGAGCTGTCAATGACTTGGACACTAGCAGAAAAACCTTGTCACACACGCGCAGGTTACGGATTTTTCGGTTGTTTCTGGGTGTAACAGGTGGCTGGTATACTCGCGTCCATTTCCAGCCCAACTGTGAGATTCAATGGAACGCTTTATCGAAAATGCAATGTATGCCTCCCGCTGGCTGCTGGCGCCGATCTACTTCGGTCTGTCCCTTGGGCTGTTGGCCCTGGCGTTGAAATTCTTCCAGGAAGTGTTTCACGTCATCCCCAACGTGTTCTCGATGGCCGAGTCGGACCTTATTCTGGTGCTGCTGTCGCTGATCGATATGGCGCTCGTTGGCGGTTTGCTGGTGATGGTGATGATTTCCGGCTACGAGAACTTCGTGTCCCAACTGGATATCGACGACCACAAGGAAAAGCTCAACTGGCTGGGCACCATGGATTCGTCTTCGTTGAAGATGAAAGTGGCGGCCTCCATCGTGGCGATTTCCTCCATCCATCTGCTGCGGATCTTCATGGATGCCAAGAACGTCGATCCCGAGCACTTGAAGTGGTACGTGATCATTCACATGACCTTCGTGGTCTCGGCATTTGCCATGGGCTATCTGGACAAGCTGACCAAGCACTGATCGGTTTTTTTTTGCATTACATACCGCCCGTCCGTTGCGAAACAGACGGGCGGTATCGTTTGTGGCTTGTGCTTTGAAGCGCCGAAGCCTATGCCTGTAGGAATCCTGGCTCGCCACAGTGTGAGGTATGTTCATGAACCTGCAAGAATTGAATGCCTATGCCATCGCCGGCAAAGTCGATGAGCTCAACCTGATCTCGATGGAGGGTGGGATCTATCTGCTGGAAGCGCGCATGCACGGCTCGGCCTATCCCCTGAGCGATGCGCGCGGCCAGGCCTTTCATCTGCGCTCGGTCGAGCATGCCCGTGAAGTGCTTCGAGCCTTTCCCACCTTGCCGTTCAACCTTGTGCACACCTCGGTTCATGACGAAATGTGCGGACTCGTTGCCAGTTCGGAAGAAAGCCTGAAGGTACCGATCGCCTTCCGTACCGGGTGGCAGCACTGACACCCCTGATCAACGCGATGGCATCTGTGCTAGTCTGCTGGCCCTTTTTTGTGAAGGGCTTTTCTGAAAGTGTTAGACGAAAATTTAACTTTCAGGGATGCCCCCCAGCGGAGCAGTGTCATGTCCGAAGTAAATCTGTCCACCGACGAAACTCGCGTCAGCTACGGTATTGGCCGTCAGCTGGGCGACCAACTGCGCGACAACCCGCCACCGGGCGTCAGCCTGGACGCGATCCTGGCTGGCCTGACTGACGCCTTCGCCGGTAAAGAAAGCCGTGTAGGTCAGGAAGAAATGTCCGCGAGCTTCAAAGTCATCCGCGAAATCATGCAGGCCGAAGCGGCAGCCAAGGCTGAAGCAGCGGCGGGCGAAGGCTTGGCCTTCCTGGCTGAAAACGCCAAGCGTGATGGCATCACTACCCTGGCTTCCGGCCTGCAATTTGAAGTGCTGACTCAAGGCGAAGGCGCCAAGCCGAGCCGTGAGGATCAAGTGCGCACCCACTACCACGGCACTCTGATCGACGGCACTGTGTTCGACAGCTCCTACGATCGTGGCCAGCCTGCAGAATTCCCGGTTGGCGGCGTGATCGCTGGCTGGACCGAAGCCCTGCAACTGATGAACGCCGGCAGCAAATGGCGTCTGTATGTGCCGAGCGAACTGGCTTACGGCGCTCAAGGCGTTGGCAGCATTCCCCCGCACAGCGTACTGGTATTCGACGTCGAACTGCTCGACGTTCTGTAAGACCAATGTGGGAGCGAGCTTGCTCGCGATAGCGGCTTATCAGTCGGCAGAGATGTTGAATGCTAGCCAGTCATCGCGAGCAAGCTCGCTCCCACAGTTTTTTGCGGTGTCTCATATTTCAATCTTGTGGTTCAGATCGCTGGTCGGGCGCAACGCCCGGGCATAGCAGAACAGAAACAGATTGCGCACCAGCTCCTTGAGCACCACCGGCTCGCTGGAACTCAAGCCGTTGACGTCCAGATCACCCTGATCCTGCAGCTCGTTCAAGGCTTCTTCTTCAAGCACTGCACACACTTCCCCGGTCTCCCGATGCAGGATCCTGAGGTAAGGGTGTGGGCGGTCCAGCCAGGCGTCGATCAAATAAGTCATGGTTCTCATCTCCACTGAAGGGTTCAATGAGAATAATTCTTATTCATCAAATAGCAAGGACCTATTGGTGGTTTGTGCTTTTTTCCGGGTGAAGATTGCGTTACCTGTAGGAGCCGGCTTGCTGGCGATGCAGGCGACAGGGTTCAGACTTGAAACCGAGTGGATGCAATTCGCCAGCAAGCCGGCTCCTGCATGAGGCGAGGAGGGAGAAGCACCATCCCACGCAGGGCGCGGGATGGTAATACAGCAGGGTCAGACTTTTCTGACGAACTCGGACTTGAGTTTCATCGGGCCGATGCCGTCGATCTTGCAATCGATGTCGTGATCGCCCTCACACAGGCGGATATTCTTGACCTTGGTACCGACCTTGACCACCAGCGACGTGCCCTTGACCTTGAGATCCTTGATCACGGTGATGGTGTCGCCGTCCTGCAGGACGTTACCGACCGAATCCTTTTTTACGGTGTCATCGGACGCTGCTTCCACTTCGCCGCCAGCGGACCACTCGTGGGCGCACTCGGGGCAGATCAGCTGCGCGCCGTCTTCGTAGGTGTATTCGGAATTGCATTTCGGGCAGCGTGGCAACGTGCTCACTAAAGCTCCTTGGATTCAGGATCGCTAAAAAGCGCACATTGTATAGGGTTTTAGATGGGAGAGGGCGGAGCGCTGAAAAACCGGTATGGAACAAAAAACTGTGGGAGCGAGCTTGCTCGCGATGGCGGTGTGTCAGTCAACATCACAGTCGACTATCAGATCGCCATCGCGAGCAAGCTCGCTCCCACAGGGTATTGCAGTGTTTTTAATGTGTGCGGGCTACCGCGAACTCGCTCAATTCGACCAGTGCATCGCGATATTCGCTGGCAGGCAACGCGTCAAGGCATTTGATCGCGCGGGCCACATATTGCCGTGCAAGCTGCGCGGTGTACTCGAGGGAACCGGACGCTTCAACGGCCTCGCGGATGCTCTCCAGGTCTTCGATGCCACCTTTCTGGATCGCCTTGCGCACCAGGGCAGCCTGTTCCGGCGTACCTTCACGCATGGTGTAGATCAGCGGCAGGGTCGGCTTGCCTTCGGCCAGGTCGTCACCGACGTTCTTGCCGAGGGTCTCTGCGTCCCCTTTATAGTCCAGCAGGTCATCGACCAGCTGGAAGGCGACACCCAGGTGATCGCCGAAGGTGCGCAGCGCTTCACTCTGTTGCGGTGTGGCACCGGCCAGGGCAGCGGCACTGTGGGTCGAGGCTTCGAAAAGCATCGCCGTCTTGCCGCGGATGACTTCCATGTAGGTTTCTTCGGTGGTGCTGGCGTCACGGACCTTCGACAGCTGCAGCACTTCGCCTTCGGCAATGATCCGCGTGGCTTGCGAAAGGATCTTCATCACCGGCATGGAGCCCAGTTCGACCATCATTTCGAAGGAGCGCGAATACAGGAAGTCGCCGACCAACACGCTCGGAGCGTTGCCCCACATGGCGTTGGCGGTCGAGCGGCCTCGGCGCATGCCGGACATGTCGACCACGTCGTCATGCAGCAAGGTAGCGGTGTGCAGGAACTCGATGGTTGCGGCCAGCAGACGCAGGTCATCGCCTTCGCGACCCAGGGCCTTGCCACACAGCAACACTAATAACGGGCGCAGGCGTTTACCGCCGGCCGAGGTAATGTAGTCGCCGATCTTCGACACCAGCGGCACTCGGGAAGTCAGCTGCTTCTTGATGATGCCGTCGACGGCTTTGAAATCGTCCGCCACCGCGCGGTAGAAAGCTTGGGGTTGCATCAGAGACAGTTGCTCCAGAAGGGTTGCGCGGCATGCTAGGACCCACGTCGGCGGGTGTCAAGGTACGATGGACGGCCTCTTGCATCGCCCTGTCAGCTTGCGTACAATCGCGCACCCTGAACTTCCTGGGCAGCACCTGCCTTACGCAATTGCAAACGGGCCTTCCAGCCTTATGCAGCCATGCCAGCCAATACCTCTTCTTATAAAGAGCTGGGTGAGCAGGATTATCGGAGAAATACCATGTCGTACGCAGTAATTGTTACTGGTGGCAAGCAATACAAGGTCGCCCCAGGTGAATACCTGAAGATCGAAAAACTGGAAATCGCTACCGGCGAATCCGTTACTTTTGATCGCGTTCTGTTGGTCGCCAATGGCGATGACGTGAACATCGGCGCTCCAGTTGTTGCAGGCGCTACCGTTGTGGCTGAAGTGATCTCCCAAGGTCGTCACGATAAAGTCCGCATCATCAAGTTCCGTCGCCGTAAGCACCACATGAAGCGTATGGGCCACCGCCAGTGGTACACCGAGATCAAAATCACCGGTATTCAGGCTTAATTTCAGCCTAATTCCTCACTAGGAGAATTGACTCATGGCACACAAAAAAGCTGGTGGTAGTACCCGTAACGGTCGCGACTCAGAAGCCAAACGCCTTGGCGTGAAGATGTATGGCGGCCAGGTTATCATTCCGGGCAACATCATCGTGCGTCAGCGCGGCACCCAATTCCACGCTGGTTACGGCGTTGGCATGGGTAAAGATCACACTCTGTTCGCTAAAATCGACGGCGTGATCAAGTTCGAAGTAAAAGGCGCTTTCAACCGCCGTTACGTGAGCATTGTCCCGAAGACTGACGTCGTCGCGGCATAATTACGTAGTTGCTGGAAAAGCCCTGTCTCGCGACGGGGCTTTTTCGTTTGTGGGGTGAGTCTCTTGCAAAGCTGTTTGTGATGGGCTCCAGCGCTGGATTTGCGGTCGTTGATTGAGGTCGCTGCGCTCATTTTTGCAAGAGTCTTATGTCTAGGTTTTTTCGGCTCGTCCGTATGACGAGAGGCGTTTTGTTATGAAGTTTGTTGATGAAGTATCGATTCGAGTAAAGGCTGGTGACGGCGGCAACGGTTGCATGAGCTTCCGTCGCGAGAAATTCATTGAAAACGGTGGCCCGAACGGCGGCGACGGTGGTGACGGCGGCTCGGTCTACATGATCGCCGACGAAAACCTCAATACCCTGGTGGACTACCGTTACACCCGGCACTTCGATGCCGAGCGTGGTTCCAACGGCGGCAGCACCGACTGCACCGGCAAGAAAGGTGAAGAGCTGGTGCTGCGTGTACCGGTCGGCACCACTGTTATCGACGCTGGCACCCAGGAAGTGATCGGCGACCTGACCAAGGCTGGCCAGAAACTGCTGGTGGCTCATGGCGGCTGGCACGGTCTGGGCAACACCCGTTTCAAATCCAGTACCAACCGCGCTCCGCGTCAGACCACTCCGGGTAAGCCGGGTGAGGCGCGTGACCTCAAGCTGGAAATGAAGGTGTTGGCTGACGTCGGCCTGCTGGGCTTGCCGAATGCTGGCAAAAGTACCTTCATTCGTTCGGTGTCGGCTGCCAAGCCGAAAGTCGCCGACTACCCGTTCACCACGCTGGTGCCAAACCTGGGCGTGGTCAGCGTCGATCGCTGGAAGAGCTTCGTGGTCGCGGATATTCCGGGCCTGATCGAAGGCGCTTCCGACGGCGCGGGCCTGGGGATTCGCTTCCTCAAGCACTTGTCGCGTACCCGTTTGCTGCTGCACCTCGTCGACATGGCGCCACTGGATGACGCCAGTGCCCCGGATGCGGCTGAAGTGATCGTCAGCGAGCTGACCAAGTTCAGCCCGTCCCTGGCCGAGCGTGACCGTTGGTTGGTACTGAACAAGTGCGACCAGATCCTTGAAGAAGAGCATGACGCGCGCGTCAAGGAGATCGTCGATCGCCTGGAGTGGACGGGTCCGGTCTACGTGATCTCGGCCATCTCCAAGCTGGGCACCGAGCGTCTGTGCCACGACATCATGCGCTACATGGAAGATCGTGCCGATCGCCTGGCCAACGACCCGGCCTACAAGGAAGAGTTGGCCGATCTCGATCAGCGCATCGAAGACGAAGCCCGTGCCCAGTTGCAGGCCCTGGATGATCAGCGCGCCCTGCGCCGCAGCGGCGTGAAGTCGGTCCATGACATTGGCGACGATGATTGGGACGAAGAAGATGTGGATGACGAAGACGGTCCGGAAATCATTTACGTGCGTGACTGATTCGTTGCGATAAACTTAAGCGCCGCTCCCTGGAGCGGCGTTTTAGTATCTGGAAATCAGCAGTCACGAATAATGTCACGGGCAGCGCTGGGTCGCGCTGCCCTCAAGCTAAGGTTGAAGATGATGCGGAGCAAGGTGGCAGGTGCGCAGCGTTGGGTCGTGAAAATCGGCAGCGCGTTGCTGACGGCGGACGGCAAGGGCCTGGATCGCGCGGCAATGGGTGTCTGGGTCGAGCAGATGGTGGCGTTGCATGAGGCTGGCGTCGAGCTGGTGCTGGTGTCCTCCGGGGCGGTAGCGGCAGGCATGAGCCGTCTGGGCTGGACCGTGCGACCCAGTGCGATGCACGAGTTGCAGGCGGCTGCCGCCATCGGCCAGATGGGCCTGGTGCAGGCCTGGGAGTCGAGCTTTGCCGAGCATGGCCGGCATACCGCACAGATTCTCCTGACGCACGATGACCTGTCTGACCGCAAACGCTACCTGAACGCCCGTAGTACCTTGCGTGCGCTGGTCGAACTCAAGGTTATCCCGGTTATCAACGAGAACGATACCGTGGTCACCGATGAGATTCGTTTCGGCGACAACGATACCCTCGCGGCGCTGGTGGCCAATCTGGTCGAAGCTGACTTGCTGGTGATCCTCACCGATCGCGATGGCATGTTCGACGCCGACCCGCGTAACAATCCCGACGCCAGTCTGATTTACGAAGCCCGTGCCGATGATCCGGCGCTGGATGCGGTGGCGGGTGGTACCGGTGGTGCGCTGGGTCGCGGCGGCATGCAGACCAAATTGCGGGCTGCGCGACTGGCGGCCCGCTCCGGTGCGCACACGATCATTGTTGGCGGGCGTCTTGAGCGGGTGCTGGATCGCCTCAAGGCGGGCGAGCGCATCGGCACCTTGCTGTCGCCTGAGCGCGGCATGCTGGCGGCGCGCAAGCAATGGCTGGCCGGGCACCTGCAGACCCGCGGCACGCTGGTGCTGGATGCTGGCGCGGTGACGGCGTTGTCCCAGGGCAACAAAAGTCTGCTGCCGGTGGGCGTCAAGCTGGTCCAGGGTAGCTTCCGGCGTGGCGAAATGGTGGTCTGCGTCGCGCCGGACGGTCGTGAAATCGCCCGAGGCCTGGCCAACTACAGCGCGCTGGAGGCACAAAAAATCATAGGTCAATCGTCTGAGGCGATTGTCGGTCTGTTGGGTTACATGGCGGAGCCGGAACTGGTTCACCGCGATAACCTGATCCTGGTCTGAAGGAATACTGAATGCGCGTGGCAAAAGGATGGTTAGGTCTGCTGTTGGTGATGCCACTGCTGGCCTCGGCCGAGGAGATCGGTCAGGTGTCGACAGTGTTCAAGTTTGTCGGCCCGAACGACCGTATCGTCGTTGAGGCATTTGACGACCCGAAAGTGGAGGGCGTGACCTGCTACCTGTCGCGCGCCAAGACGGGCGGTGTGAAGGGCGGTCTGGGGTTGGCTGAGGATCGCGCCGAGGCCTCTATCGCTTGCCGTCAGGTCGGGCCGATCAGCTTCAGGGGTGAGTTGAAGGATGGTGACGAGGTGTTCAAGGAGCGCACGTCGCTGGTGTTCAAGACCATGCAGGTGGTGCGCTTCCTCGACAAGAAGCGCAATACACTGGTGTATCTGGTCTATAGCGATCGCTTGATTGAAGGCAGTCCGCAGAATGCGGTCACCGCAATCCCGATTTTGCCATGGGCGCACGCCCAGTAATCTGATGTAAATCGAACTGTGGGAGCGAGCTTGCTCCGGGCGGCGTTCCGACGATAGCGGATATTCAGCCAGTACAAATGCTGAATGTTGATCCGTCATCGTCGGAACGCCGCCCGGAGCAAGCTCGCTTCCACAGTTTTTTTGTGTGTGCATCAAATCGCAGGCAATAAAAAACCGACCCTGAGGTCGGTTTTTTAACAAGCTTATCGCTTATGCGGCAACAGCAAGGTTCAGAGCCTTGACGTGACCGTTCAGGCGGCTCTTATGACGAGCGGCCTTGTTCTTGTGGATGATGCCTTTATCGGCCATACGGTCGATAACTGGCACGGCCAGAACGTAAGCAGCTTGAGCTTTTTCAGCGTCTTTTGCGTCAATGGCCTTAACTACATTCTTGATGTAGGTACGAACCATGGAACGCAGGCTGGCGTTGTGGCTGCGACGCTTCTCAGCCTGTTTTGCACGTTTTTTGGCGGAAGGTGTGTTGGCCACCGTCGAGCTCCTCGAAAGACTTTTTAGGAAATAGCAAACAAAATAGGCCGCGAATCATGCCGATGAGTTGATGTCTTGTCAAGGGCGGTTGAGACGTTCCGCTAAGTGGTAGGTATAAAGAGGCGGGATATTTATTTCCGGCGCTTGACCTGTAAACTCGCGAGCTTTGGCTCTGTGCTGCTGCGGCGCGGAGTATCGCATAAGTGGGCGCTTTGTTCGCCTGCTGTTTATCGACAGGCACAAACTCTTTCAATGAATCTGCTCAAATCGTTGGCCGCTGTCAGCTCTATCACAATGCTTTCCCGGGTTCTGGGGTTCGTTCGTGACACGCTTATCGCGCGTGCATTTGGCGCGGGGATGGCGACTGACGCCTTCTTCATCGCCTTCAAACTGCCCAACCTGCTGCGGCGAATCTTCGCCGAGGGCGCTTTTTCCCAGGCTTTCGTGCCGATTCTGGCCGAATACAAAAACCAGCAAGGCGAGGAGGCGACTCGAACTTTTATCGCCTACGTCTGCGGCCTGCTGACCCTGGTACTGGCGCTGGTCACCGCGCTGGGCATGATCGCGGCGCCGTGGGTCATCTGGGCGACTGCGCCGGGTTTCACCGATACTCCGGAAAAGTTCGAGCTGACCGTCAGCCTGCTGCGGGTGACGTTTCCCTATATATTGCTGATCTCCCTGTCTTCATTGGCCGGTGCGATCCTCAACACGTATAACCGCTTCTCGGTGCCGGCCTTTGTGCCAACGCTGCTCAACGTCAGCATGATCATCTTTGCGGTGTTCCTGACGCCGTACTTCGATCCGCCGGTCATGGCCCTGGGTTGGGCGGTACTGGTCGGTGGCCTGGCGCAATTGCTCTATCAACTGCCGCACCTGAAAAAGATCGGCATGCTGGTACTGCCGCGCCTGAACCTGCGCGACAGCGGGGTCTGGCGGGTGTTGAAGCAGATGGCGCCGGCGATTCTCGGCGTTTCGGTCAGCCAGATTTCGCTGATCATCAACACCATCTTCGCCTCCTTTCTGGTCGCCGGTTCCGTGTCCTGGATGTATTACGCCGACCGCTTGATGGAGTTGCCGTCCGGTGTGCTGGGCGTGGCTTTGGGCACGATCCTGCTGCCGACCCTGGCCAAGTCCTACGCCAGCAAGGATCGCCACGAATACTCGCGAATCCTCGACTGGGGTCTGCGCCTGTGCTTCATACTGGTGTTGCCGTGCTCGCTGGCGCTGGGGATTCTGGCGGAGCCGCTGACGGTTTCACTGTTCCAGTACGGGCAGTTCAGTGCATTTGATGCGGCCATGACTCAGCGTGCACTGGTCGCCTATTCGGTCGGTCTGCTGGGGATTATCGTCATCAAAGTGTTGGCGCCGGGCTTTTATGCGCAACAAAATATCCGCACCCCGGTAAAAATCGCGATTTTTACTCTGGTCTGCACCCAGTTGTTCAACCTGGTGCTGATCGGCCCGCTGGCCCACGCCGGCCTGGCCCTGGCCATCAGCGCCGGTGCCTGCCTCAACGCCGGCCTGTTGTTCTATCAACTGCGCAAACAGCAGATGTACCAGCCGCAGCCTGGCTGGGCGAAGTTCGGGGTTAAACTGGTGGTCGCAGTGCTGGTGATGTCCGCGGTCTTGCTGGGCGCGATGCATTTCATGCCAGCTTGGGATCAGGGGCACATGCTCGAACGATTCCTGCGTCTGGGCTCGCTGGTGGCGGCTGGCGTGGTGGCGTATTTCGGCATGTTGCTGTTGATGGGCTTCCGTTTGCGCGACTTCAATCGCAAGGCGCTGAGCTGAAGTTGCGACCTCGATAAACACGGGCGGGCCGGCGGTTTTGTCGGTTCGATCACTTTGGGTTACGGTGTTGCCTGTCGTCGGCCGCCGTGTGTGGTTATAATCGACCACTTTATGAGCAAGAAGCGCGTTATGCAGCTGGTTCGAGGCCTCCACAACCTGCGCCCCCAGCATCGGGGCTGTGTCGCCACTATTGGCAACTTTGACGGTGTTCACCGTGGCCACCAGGCTATCCTGGCGAGGCTACGTGAGCGTGCGCTCGAGTTGGGCGTGCCCAGCTGCGTGGTGATTTTCGAGCCGCAGCCGCGAGAGTTCTTCGCCCCGGACACGGCACCCGCCCGTCTGGCCCGCCTGCGAGACAAATTGCAGCTGCTGGCCCTGGAAGGTGTCGACCGGGTGTTGTGCCTGGCGTTCAACCAGCGCCTGAGCAAGCTCAGCGCCAGCGAATTCGTCGATACCATTCTGTTGGACGGCCTCGGCGTCCAGCATCTGGAGGTCGGCGATGACTTCCGGTTCGGTTGTGACCGGGTAGGGGATTTCGTATTCCTGCAGCAGGCCGGCGTCCTGCAAGGCTTTACCGTCGAAGCTGCACAGACGGTCGAACTGGACGGTATTCGCGTCAGCAGCACCCAGGTCCGCAATGCATTGGCCGCTGCCGATTTTGCCCTGGCCGAGCGACTGCTCGGTCGTCCGTTCCGGATTGCCGGGAGGGTCCTGCATGGCCAGAAGCTTGCGCGCCAATTGGGTACGCCCACGGCCAACATACAACTCAAGCGCCGTCGCGTGCCGTTGACCGGGGTTTACCTGGTCAACGTCGACATCGACGGCAAGACCTGGCCGGGCGTCGCCAATATCGGCGTGCGACCAACGGTCCAGGGTGATGGCAAAGCCCACCTTGAAGTCCATCTTTTAGATTTTGCCGGCGATCTGTATGACCGGCGTTTGACGGTGGTTTTCCACCACAAGCTGCGTGAAGAGCAGCGTTTCGCCTCTCTGGAGGCGCTTAAGACGGCGATCAATGCGGATGTTGCCGCCGCCCGTGCCCTGTCGCACCTAGCGCCAATCGCTAATGAAGAGCCTTAAATGACCGACTATAAAGCCACGCTAAACCTTCCGGACACCGCCTTCCCGATGAAGGCCGGCCTGCCTCAGCGCGAACCGCAGATTCTGCAGCGCTGGGACAGCATTGGCCTGTACGGTAAGTTGCGCGAGATTGGCAAGGATCGTCCGAAGTTCGTCCTGCACGACGGTCCTCCGTACGCCAACGGCACGATTCACATCGGTCATGCGCTGAACAAGATTCTCAAGGACATGATCATCCGTTCGAAAACCCTGTCGGGTTTCGACGCGCCTTATGTCCCGGGCTGGGACTGCCACGGCCTGCCGATCGAGCACAAAGTCGAAGTGACCCACGGCAAGAACCTGGGCGCGGACAAGACTCGCGAACTGTGCCGTGCCTATGCCACAGAGCAGATCGAAGGCCAGAAGTCCGAATTCATCCGTCTGGGCGTGTTGGGCGACTTTGCCAACCCGTACAAGACCATGGATTTCAAAAACGAGGCCGGTGAAATCCGTGCCCTGGCGGAAATCGTCAAGGGTGGTTTCGTGTTCAAGGGCCTGAAGCCTGTGAACTGGTGCTTCGACTGCGGTTCGGCCCTGGCTGAAGCGGAAGTCGAGTACGAAAACAAAAAGTCCTCGACCATCGACGTAGCGTTCCCGATTGCCGACGAGGCCAAGCTGGCTGCCGCTTTCGGCCTGCCTTCGCTGGGCAAACCCGCTTCGATCGTGATCTGGACCACTACCCCGTGGACCATCCCGGCCAACCAGGCGTTGAACGTTCACCCGGAATTCAACTACGCCCTGGTCGACGTCGGCGACAAACTGCTGGTACTGGCTGAAGAGCTGGTCGAGTCGTGCCTGGCCCGTTACAGCCTGGAAGGCTCGGTCATTGCGACCACCACCGGTAAAGAGCTGGAACTGATCAACTTCCGTCACCCGTTCTACGATCGCCTGTCGCCGGTTTACCTGGCCGAGTACGTTGAACTGGGCGCTGGCACCGGCGTGGTTCACTCCTCGCCAGCCTACGGCGTGGACGACTTCGTGACCTGCAAGAAGTACGGCATGGTCAACGACGACATCCTCAACCCGGTGCAGAGCAACGGCGTCTACGCGACGTCGTTGGAGTTCTTTGGCGGCCAGTTCATCTGGAAGGCCAACCCGGCCATCGTCGACAAGCTCACCGAAGTCGGTGCGCTGCTGCACACCACCGTCATCGAACACAGCTACATGCACTGCTGGCGTCACAAGACCCCGCTGATCTACCGCGCCACCGCGCAGTGGTTCATCGGCATGGACAAAGAGCCTGCAACCGGCGAAACCCTGCGCAAGCGGGCAATCAAAGCCATCGAAGACACTAAGTTCGTTCCGGCCTGGGGCCAGGCGCGCCTGCACTCGATGATCGCCAACCGTCCGGACTGGTGCATCTCCCGTCAGCGTAACTGGGGCGTGCCGATCCCGTTCTTCCTGAACAAGGAAAGCGGCGAGCTGCACCCACGTACCGCCGAGCTGATGGAAGAAGTCGCCAAGCGCGTCGAAGTCGAAGGCATCGAGGCCTGGTTCAAGATGGACGCCGCCGAGCTGCTCGGTGACGAAGCGCCGCTGTACGACAAGATCAGCGACACCCTGGACGTCTGGTTCGATTCGGGCACCACGCACTGGCACGTCCTGCGCGGTTCGCACGCGATGGGCCACGAGACCGGTCCACGTGCCGACCTGTACCTGGAAGGCTCCGACCAACACCGCGGCTGGTTCCACTCGTCGCTGCTGACCGGTTGCGCCATCGACAACCACGCGCCATACCGCGAACTGCTGACTCACGGCTTCACCGTCGATGAGTCTGGTCGCAAGATGTCCAAGTCCCTGGGCAACGTGATCGCGCCACAAAAGGTCAACGACACCCTGGGCGCCGACATCATGCGCCTGTGGGTTGCTTCCACCGATTACTCGGGTGAAATGGCGGTTTCCGAGCAGATCCTGCAGCGCAGTGCGGACGCCTACCGGCGGATCCGTAACACCGCGCGCTTCCTGCTCTCGAACCTGACCGGCTTCAACCCGGCCACCGACATCCTGCCGGCCGAGGAAATGCTCGCCCTGGACCGTTGGGCCGTGGACCGCACGCTGCTGCTGCAACGCGAGTTGCAAGAGCACTACGGCGAATACCGCTTCTGGAACGTCTACTCCAAGATCCACAACTTCTGCGTGCAGGAGTTGGGTGGTTTCTACCTGGACATCATCAAGGACCGTCAGTACACCACTGGCGCCAACAGCAAGGCGCGTCGTTCGGCGCAAACCGCGCTGTACCACATCTCCGAAGCGCTGGTGCGCTGGATCGCGCCGATCCTGGCGTTCACCGCCGACGAGCTGTGGCAGTATCTGCCGGGCGAGCGCAACGAGTCCGTGATGCTCAACACCTGGTACGAAGGCCTGACCGAGCTGCCGGAAGGCGTCGAGCTGGACCGTGCCTACTGGGAGCGGATCATGGCGGTGAAGGTCGCGGTCAACAAGGAAATGGAAATCCAGCGCGCGGCCAAGGCCGTCGGCGGCAACCTGCAAGCCGAAGTGACGCTGTTCGCCGAAGAGGCGCTGAGCGCCGACCTGGCCAAGCTGAGCAACGAACTGCGCTTCGTATTGATCACCTCGACCGCCACCGTTGCGCCTTTTGTTCAGGCACCAGAGGACGCGGTAGTCACCGAAGTCGGCGGTTTGAAGCTGCAAGTGGTCAAGTCGAGTCACGCCAAGTGCGCCCGGTGCTGGCACTGCCGTGAAGACGTCGGCGTGAACCCGGAGCATCCGGAAATCTGCGGTCGTTGCGTCGACAACATCAGCGGCGCTGGCGAGGTTCGTCACTATGCCTAATGCTGCTGGCCGTTTCGGACGGCTGAGCTGGCTCTGGTTGAGTTTGCTGGTCCTGGTCATTGACCAGGCCAGCAAGTTCTACTTCGAAGGCAAGCTCGAAATGTTCCAGCAGATCGTGGTGATCCCCGATCTGTTCAGCTGGACCCTGGCCTATAACACGGGTGCGGCATTCAGCTTCCTGGCCGACAGTTCCGGCTGGCAGCGCTGGCTGTTCGCATTGATCGCGATTGTGGTCAGTGCGGTGCTGGTCGTCTGGCTCAAGCGTCTTGGGCGCAATGAAACCTGGCTGGCTGTCGCCCTGGCTCTGGTATTGGGTGGCGCGCTGGGCAATCTGTATGACCGCATTGCCTATGGCCATGTGATCGATTTCATTCTGGTGCATTGGCAGAACCGCTGGTATTTCCCGGCGTTCAACTTTGCCGACAGTGCAATCACTGTCGGTGCCGTAATGCTTGCGCTGGACATGTTCAAAAGTAAGAAGACCGGAGAAGCCGTTCATGACTGAACAGGTATTGGCTGAGCAACGCATCCGCCAGAACACGGAAGTCACTTTGCACTTTGCACTGCGCCTGGAGAACGGCGACACCGTCGACAGCACCTTCGACAAAGCCCCGGCGACCTTCAAGGTCGGCGACGGTAACCTGTTGCCAGGTTTCGAAGCGGCGCTGTTTGGCTTCAAGGCGGGTGACAAGCGTACGCTGACGATTGCGCCGGAAAATGCTTTTGGCCAACCGAACCCGCAGAACGTCCAGATCATCCCGCGCTCGCAGTTCAAGGACATGGAACTGTCACCGGGGTTGCTGGTGATCTTCAACGATGCGGCCAATGCTGAGTTGCCAGGCGTGGTGAAAGAGTTTGATGATGAGCAAGTGACCATCGACTTCAATCACCCCTTGGCTGGCAAGGCATTGACCTTTGACGTCGAGATCATCAGCGTCATAGCGCTGTAACTGACCCGCTTTTTGTAGGAGCGAGCTTGCTCGCGATAAACGTTAACGATAACGCGTTCTTTCTGAATTAACGCGGTGTCCTTAAGTCCATCGCGAGCAAGCTCGCTCCTACAGGGGCAAGACACGAGGCACAGCATGCAAATCAAACTCGCCAACCCCCGTGGCTTCTGCGCTGGTGTGGACCGGGCGATCGAAATCGTCAACCGCGCCCTGGAAGTGTTCGGGCCGCCGATCTATGTGCGCCACGAAGTGGTCCACAACAAGTTCGTCGTCGAAGACCTGCGTGCTCGCGGCGCGATTTTCGTTGAAGAACTGGATCAGGTGCCGGACGACGTCATCGTGATCTTCAGTGCCCACGGTGTTTCCCAGGCGGTACGTACCGAAGCTGCCGGCCGTGGCCTGAAGGTCTTCGACGCGACCTGCCCGCTGGTCACCAAGGTGCACATCGAAGTCGCGCGCTACAGCCGCGACGGCCGTGAATGCATCCTCATCGGCCACGCCGGTCACCCGGAAGTGGAGGGCACCATGGGCCAGTATGATGGCAGCAATGGTGGCGCGATCTACCTGGTCGAAGACGAAAAAGACGTCGCTGCGTTGCAAGTCAACAACCCCGAAAAACTGGCGTTCGTGACCCAGACCACGTTGTCCATGGATGACACCAGTCGCGTCATCGATGCCCTGCGTGCGCGCTTCCCGGCGATTGGTGGTCCGCGCAAGGACGACATTTGCTACGCCACGCAAAACCGTCAGGACGCGGTCAAGCAACTGGCCGACGAATGCGACGTGGTGTTGGTGGTCGGCAGCCCGAACAGCTCCAACTCCAATCGCCTGCGTGAGCTTGCTGAACGCATGGCGACTCCGGCTTACCTGATCGACGGCGCCGAAGATCTGCAGAAGAGCTGGTTCGACGGTGTCGAGCGCATCGGCATCACCGCTGGCGCGTCCGCACCGGAAGTCCTGGTGCGTGGCGTGATTCAGCAGTTGCAGGCCTGGGGCGCTACCGGGGCCGATGAACTGGCGGGTCGCGAGGAGAACATCACGTTCTCCATGCCTAAGGAATTACGCGTCCGCTCCTTGCTTTGAGTCTTTTCCTCCCGCGCACAATGCCTGCTCGGTTTTTTGACTGCGCAGGCTGACGCGACCGTTCGAGGCCAGCACCACCTGGTGTTGGCTAACCGGCTCGCGGAGCGCGCAAACATGCAATGTCCCCGCTTGAAAGCCATTGTGCAGCGGTTCGCCCAGATTGCTGAAGCGTATGGAAGTCCTGACATATTGATTGCCGAAAATCGGCACCCGGGTGCCACTCCGGCGTTCGACCAGCAACGGATTGCTGCTGTCCTCGTATCCCTTGCCATTAACATCCACAATGATCCGCCAGCCTTGGCTCCAATCGCCGTTGATGGCGTGAATCATGACGGTCTGGCTACGCATGATCGCTTCGCTCCTGGCGCTGCGCAGGCCAGCGACCAGCGAATTCGCCGCTTCCTCGCGATGGTTCGCCTCGGTGAGTGCCGCTAAAGCCGGACTGACCAATGACAGAACAATCCCGGTAATCGTCAGTCCCATAAGCAGTTCGATCAGGCTGAAACCTTGCTGGCGCATGACAACTCCCTCCCTGGGGTGGTGTACCTCGCGCGATCCTTGCGCAAGTAATGGCAAATCAACCGTACATCTGCCGGTCGGATGTTCTAGCGTGTAGAAGCAGGTATAGCCGACGGCTATGGAGGGCAACGATGGATCATCGTACAAAAGGTTTCACGCTGATCGAGTTGCTGGTCACGCTCGCGGTTTTGCTGATCCTGATCACGATGGCCGTTCCGGCATTTACCCGTTCGGTGCAAAGTACCAAGGCCGACACCGAAATGGGTGATCTGCAACGCGCTCTGAATTTCGCCCGACTGGAAGCCATCGACCGGGGCATTACCACACGCCTTCGTCCGACAGAAATCGGCAAAGTCTGGACCGGGGAGTTGGCTGTTTACGACGCTAGTGTCAATCCGCCCATTGTATTGCGGGTTGTTCCGGCAATGAGCAGCGGCGCGACTCTGACGCTAACCTCAGGCGTGACCGCTATCGATTTCAACAATCTGGGCGGGTTGTCGGCACCCTCTACGCCAGTGGTGATCAGCTACGTATTGGGGGCGCAAAGCAGGACGCTGAATGTGTGTTTGAATGGACGAATTCAATTGGGTGGAAGTTGCGGATGAGGGGATGGAGCAAGCGTGCACAGGAGGGCATGACGCTGATCGAGGTCCTGGTGGCGTTGGTGATACTGAGCGTCGGTCTGTTGGGGGCGGCGGCGATTCAACTCAACGCGCTGAAGTACACGGACAGCTCGCGGATGACCACCCAGGCCAGTTTTATCGCCTACGACCTGATGGACCGCATTCGCGCCAACTCCGGTGCCGATTACACCGTCACGCCACCGACCTCGGGCAACCTCGGCGTCGCCCGGGATCAGGACTTGTACGACTTCACCTCCAACATCGTCAGCGCCCTCGGCGCCACCGCGACAGGCAGCGTCACGCGCAATCAGCGGGTATACACCATCACCATCACCTGGGACGACTCGCGAGCGGCCAATACTGCCAACTCGCGGCGCAGCTATGTGCTGACCAGTCGCGCCACCGTCGACCCGGTGTCGACGCCATGAAGAACGCCAGCAAAGGTTTCGGCCTCATCGAATTATTGATCGCCCTGGCGTTGAGCCTGATCGTGGTGCTGGGTGTCGCGCAGGTTTTTATCGCCGCCAAGAACACGTACGTCAGCCAGAACGCGGCGGCCAACATGCAGGAAGATGCACGTTTCGTGTTGAGCAAGATGATTCAGGAAATTCGCATGGTCGGCATGTTCGGTTGCCTGGGGACGATCACCGACGCCAGTTCGGTGGGCGACTTCAACGCCAGTCAGATCACACCGATCAGTTGGGACAATGCAAAACAGAATTTAACCCTGGTGACGGCCGATGTCGTGCGCAGCGGAGGGACGCCAACCTGGACGGTGGTATCCAGGTGTGGGCCAGCCGCCGGCACCGGCATCGAGACCGGATTCGCTTACACGGGTGTACGAGCCCCTGGGGAGGGGCAGATGGCATTTCCAATCCGGCGGCTGATCTACAGCCTCAAGAATAACCAACTGACAATGGGGGTCGGCAGTGATACACCGACTCAGGCGGTGCTGGTCGACAACGTCAGTGCCTTCAATGTGAGCTTCGGCATCGAGGGTTCGACCGGAGTCTTGAGTTACAGCAGCAACCCGTCCGATACGAGCTTGATTCGCAGCGTACGCCTGACGTTGACCCTCAGCGACCCGAACGCTCGGGTGCGCGATCAAACCTTCAACGTGGTTGCCGCTTTGCGCAATCGGTTGCCATGAGGGGAGGGACGATGAATTTTTCTCCCGTGCCCCCTCACTCCCAGCGCGGCATGGCGCTGTTGGTCAGCCTGGTGTTTCTGCTGCTGCTGACATTGATCGGCATTTCATCGATGCAGAATGCCACTCTTCAGGAAAAAATGGCCGGCAGCGTTACCTTGCGCAATCAATCGTTCCAGGCCGCCGAAGCCGCGCTACGCGTCGGCGAAAGTGCCGTGCAGCTGGAGACCTATTCACTGCCGGTTTGCACCAGCGTTCTTCAGTGCGCGCCGCCGGCGGAGTCGTCGCAAATCACCGCCGCCGGGTTCTACTCCTCCTCGGGTGTGACCTGGATCGCCTCCAGTAACGGCTTTTACGGCGTGCAGTACCTCGGCACTACCAGGGGGGCGGTGAAACTGCCGACGGATGACACGGTGAAGCTGTACCGGGTGACCGCAGTGGGCATCGCCGGTAATTCGCGCAGTGTGGTGGAGAGTATCTATGCGAAATACTGAGCGGCGCGCCGGGTTGTGGCAATGGTTGTGTGGCGTGCTGTCGGGACTTTACTTGTCAGCACCGGCCTATGCATTCACGCCTTCGGACTCACCGCTGTTGAGTGCCGCCGCCGTCCCGCCAAACGTGATGCTGCTGATCGATGACTCGGGGAGCATGAACAACATCATTTGGGCGCCAGGGTTCGATCCAACGGCCAACCGCGCGCAGATCGCCAATTGCAGTTCCAACACCTCATGCTTCAGCGGTCAGAATCTGGACATGAGCAACACCAACATCCTCTTGTCGAGCCTCAACCGGGGAGGGTGCTCAACCAGCGGCAATTGGTACGGTTTCTATCGGGGCTTTCTGGGGTTGTCATCAATATGCCTCAAGTTGCCCGACCCGGTAGGCAATGAAAATACGCGCTACACCGCCGACTACTTGTCTTATCTGGTAAGCCTGGCCAATGGTTCGAACAAGGATTTCACCACTGGCACCGACGCGATCCCCAACGATTACCGCATCAGCGTGGCGCAGGATGTGTCGACAAACCTGGTCAGCAGCAATCGCGCGCTGCGTATCGGCCTGGCGACGTTTAACCCGCCCACCAGCAGCAACTCCGGCCCCGGCGGTTTTATTGCACGCCCGGTCAGTGACCTGTCTCCCGTCAGCGGCAGCGTCACCCAGGCCCAGGCCAACACCAACTACAGCGCCCTGATCGCCTCGATCAGTGGCTTGAGTGCCATTGCCAATACCCCATTGGCGGAATCCTATTACGAGATAACCCGGTACATGCGCGGCATGGCGCCGTACTACAACTCCACACCGACTACCTACACCAGCCCGATCCAGTATCGCTGCCAAAAGAACTACGGCGTGGTGATCACCGACGGCCTGCCCACCTTCGATCGGACCTTTCCCACCAATGACCCACTCGGCGGCAGCCGTTTGCCGAACTGGGACGGCAACAGCACCAACGATGGCGACAACCTTTTCGGTGACGCAGAGGGCGATACCCTGTACCTGGATGACATTGCCAAATTCGCCTTTGACATCGACATGCGCACCACCGGTACCGACGCCGCGGGCAAAAGCTGGAACGCGGTGGACTTCCCCAAGCAGAACATGAACACCTACACCGTAGGTTTCACCGCAGCGAACCAGATGTTGTCGGACGCTGCCAGTTACGGGCAGGGCAAGTACTACCAGGCGACCGACAGTGCCGGCCTCAATACGGCATTGTCATCGGCCTTGAGCGACATCACGTCCAAGGCCGGTTCCGGAGGCAGCGGCATCACCAGCAGCTCGATCGTCGGGGTCGGCTCCTCCTATTACCAGACCAGCTATGACCCCAAAGACTGGCGCGGCACGATCAAGTCCTATGGGTTCACCTCCAGTGGCACAGTGAATACCGCCTCGGTGCTCTGGACAACCGACACGGCCATCGTGCCCGGCGCCACGGCGCCGACCTATCAGTCCTGGAATACTCTGACCAACGCACCCGTGACCCTGGCTTTTGGCAACTTCTCCCCGGCGCAGCAGACGATCCTCAGTCAGGGGTTGCCTACCGGCATTACCGGAAGCGATCTGGTGGAGTGGAGCAAGGGCATCAACAAAACCGGGTTGAAAGTGCGCAGCGTATTACTCGGCGACATCATCAATTCACCCCTGGTACTGGCGTCGCCATCGGACAAGACCGCCTCCGACCTGGTGGGCGATACCAGTTACAGCACCTACCTGACCACCAAAGCCGCCAACATGACCGCCAGTCTGGTGGTAAACGCCAATGACGGCTTTGTAAACGTCATCAACCCGGCCAACGGCACCAGGCGTTATGCCTACATGCCGTCGAGTGCGCTGCCATCGCTGCGCACTATCGCCGACACCGCCTACCTCAACGGAGTCGGTCACGAGTTTCTGGTCGATGGTCAGCTCGGAGTGTTCGATGCCCAGCTTAACAGTGCCTGGAAAACCCTCGCGCTGGGCGGTACCGGCGCTGGCGGCAAGACATTTTACGCCGTGCAGCTGTACGACGCTTCGGCCGGCAACGTGACCAAGGCATTATGGGAAATCAGTGCGCCGACCACGGCCAATACGGCGAACGTGTTCAATGACCTGGGTTATGCCTACGCCCGTCCGGAGGTGGCACGCTTGGCCGATGGGCGTTGGGCGGCTTTCATCTCCAATGGCTATGGCAGCAGTTCAGGGGTGGCGGCGTTGTACGTGGTGGACATTCGTGATGGGTCGCTGATCAAGAAAATCGTCATCGACAGCACCGAAACCACCAACGGCCTGTCCTCGGTGAAGCTCAAGGTCAACTCGCAGAATGTGGTGCAGGCCGCCTATGGCGGTGACCTGAAAGGGCGGTTGTGGAAGTTTGACCTGAGCGGCGTTACCACAGACACCTGGGGTGTGGCGTTTTCCGGCAAGCCGTTGTTTACCACCGCGGGGGGCGCCACTCAGCCGATCACTGCGCAACCGCTACTGGCGGACAACACCCTGGGCGGCAAGGTGGTATTTTTCGGCACCGGAAAATTCAACGAGACTGCCGACAAGACCAACAAGGATCTACAGGCGTTTTATGCAGTGTGGGACGCGAACGGTGGCACCGGGCAGATCACCACCTCCAGTTTGCAGGCCCAGGCGGTGACGGGCGTGTTTTCGGGAAGCTCGGGGCAGTTCATAACCACCAGCCAGAACGAAGTGACCTATCCGGCCGAGAAGGGCTGGTACCTGCCACTGGTCTACAACAGCGTGTTGAACGGGGAGCGGGTGATCAACCAGGCGGCTTTGGTTCTGGGACGAATCGTATTTACCACCGCCAGTGTCGACACCACGGACCCTTGTGCCAGTTTCGGCACCGGCAAACTGATCGAACTGGATGCATTCAGCGGTAAAATGTTCAACTACGCGGTACTCGATACCAATGGCGATAACCTGGTCGACAGCAGCGACACGATTTCCAGCGGGGTGATTTTCACCGGCGGGATACCGGTATTGAACGCCATCGTCAACGGCGGCACCGCCAAGATCGTGGGCGATTCCAGTGCGACGGTGACCAGGCTGACTGAAAAGGGCGGCGGCAGCGGTGACAGTCGTCGCATCATGTGGCGACAAATACAGTAAGTGAGAGTTGAGGCATGCGCAGAACCAACCGAGGTTTTACCCTGATTGAAATCATGATCGTGATTGCGATCATCGGGATCGTCATCACCATTGGCTACCCGAGCCTCACCGAGTACGTGAAGAAAGGTCGCCGGACTGAAGTGGCGGGTTTGCTCTCCGAGCAGGCGCAAATTCTTGAACGGTTTTATTCGAGCTCGAAGACGAGTGTCTATACCGGTGCCTCTGGCCTGAGCGCCGGCAATGATTTCTATACGATCACTCCGGCCTTGACCGATCAGGCCTTCAAGTTGACGGCTGTGCGCAAGACCGGCAGCGCCATGGCGACGGACAAGTGTGGGGATTTCACTATCACCAACACCGGCGTCAGAAGCATGGATAATGCTGCAGCTGGCCTGACCACCAAGGATTGCTGGGGTCGCTGAATTCCTTTTCGGGCGCCTTTTTCGCCCTCTGTCTATTTAACGATTGGATCAGAACATGACCAGGCAACAGCAAGTGGTGATTGTCGGTGGCGGCGTAATGGGTTTGCTGACGGCATTCAATCTCGCGTCCGAAGTGCAGAGCGTTGTATTGCTGGACCGCGCGAATGTCGGTCAGGAATCCTCCTGGGCCGGTGGCGGTATCGTTTCGCCGCTCTATCCATGGCGCTACAGCCCGGCGGTCACCGCGTTGGCCCATTGGTCCCAGGACTTTTATCCGCAGCTGGGCGAGCGGTTGTTCGCGGCGACCGGGATTGATCCCGAGGTGCACACCACCGGTTTGTACTGGCTGGATCTCGATGACGAAGCCGAAGCGTTGGCCTGGGCCGAGCGTGAAAATCGGCCGTTGCGGGCCGTGGATATCTCGGCGGCCCACGATGCGGTGCCGGTGCTCGGTGCCGGTTTTGCCCGGGCGATCTACATGGCCGATGTGGCCAATGTGCGCAATCCGCGGTTGGTGAAATCCCTCAAGGCTGCGTTGCTGGCACTGCCCAACGTGACGATTAATGAGCAGTGCGAAGTCGACGGGTTCATCCGTGAAGGCGTGGCTGTAGTCGGGGTGCAAACCTCGGCGGGCGCCATTCGTGGCGACCAGGTGGTTCTGACGGCTGGCGCCTGGAGTGGTGATTTGCTCAAGAGCCTGGGCCTGGACCTGCCGGTCGAGCCGGTCAAAGGACAGATGATTCTTTACAAGTGCGCGGCGGACTTTCTGCCGAGCATGGTACTGGCCAAGGGGCGTTATGCGATTCCCCGGCGCGACGGGCACATTCTGATTGGCAGTACGCTGGAGCATGAAGGTTTCGACAAGACACCGACCGAGTCTGCGCTGGAAAGCCTGAAGGCGTCGGCGGTGGAGTTGATTCCGGCATTGGCGGAGGCCGAAGTGGTCGGGCATTGGGCGGGGCTGCGGCCGGGTTCACCGGAGGGCATTCCTTACATTGGCCGGGTGCCCGGGTTTGAGGGCCTGTGGCTCAACTGCGGGCATTACCGCAATGGGCTGGTGTTGGCGCCGGCGTCGTGTCAGTTGTTTGTGGATGTGATGTTGGGCAGGACGCCGATTATTGATCCGGCGCCTTATGCGCCAGAAGGGCGGATCTAGCCGCAGGATTTTCAGCGCCTGTCAGATCGCTATCGCGGGCAAGCCCGCTCCCACAGGGATTTTCTTTGTTGCACATGTCAGGTGAACACCTAAGAGTCTTGCTTCCACAGGGATCTTCTTTGTTGCACATAACATGTGAACACTGACGCCTCCTGTGGGAGCGAGCCTGCTCGCGAAGGGGCCCTCAATCCAGCCCGAGCTTCTTCAGTCTGTAACGCATCGACCGAAATGAAAGATTCAACCGCTGAGCCGCCGCCGTCCGGTTCCAGCGGGTTTCCTCCAGCGCCTGGAGGATCAGTTTGCGCTCGACGTTTTCCAGATAATCCTCCAGGTTGTCGATCTGCGTCAGGTCCGGCACACCGCCTTGCGCGGCGCAGTTGCTTTCGGCCAATCGCAAGTCGCCGGCTTCGATCTGTTGGTTTTCACACAGCGTGTGAGCCCGTTCGAGCATGTTCTCCAGCTCCCGCACATTGCCCGGAAAACGATAGCTTTTCAGCGCGTCGAGGGCGTGTGGGTGGAGTCTTGCGGCGGGCTGGCCGCTGCCGGCTGCCAGGCGTTTGAGAACATGGATGGCCAGAGTCTCTATATCGTCACGACGTTCGCGCAAGGACGGAACCCGCAGTTCGATCACGTTCAGCCGATAGTACAAATCCTGGCGGAAGCGCTCGGCGGCGACTTCAGCGTCGAGGTCTTTGTGGGTGGCGCAGAGGATGCGCACATCGACCACGGTTTCCTGCTGACCACCGACACTGCGCACGGCTTTTTCCTGAATTGCCCGCAGCAGTTTGACCTGCATCGCCAGTGGCAAGTCAGCCACTTCGTCGAGGAACAGCGTACCGCCATGGGCTGCCTGGAACAGGCCGGGCTTGTCTTCGATGGCACCGCTGAAGCTGCCTTTGCGGTGGCCGAAAAACTCGCTTTCCATCAATTCCGAGGGAATCGCCCCGCAGTTCACCGGGATAAAGGGTCGGTTGGTCCGCGGCCCCTGTTCGTGGATCAGTCGCGCGACCAGTTCCTTGCCGCTGCCAGACTCGCCGCTGATGTACACCGGGGCCTGACTGCGGGCCAGTTTGTCGATTTGTTTGCGCAGGCTGCGCATGGGCAATGAGTCACCCAGCAACTGCCGATCGACGGTGCTGCTGGCGCCGCCCGGCGCGGTCAGGCGCAGGGCGCTGGCGACCAGTTCCCGCAGACGGGAAAGGTCTACCGGTTTGGTCAGGTAGTCGAAGGCCCCGGCCTTGAGTGCATTGATCGCTGTTTCAAGGCTGCCATAGGCAGTAATCATGGCCACCGGTACCTGTGGATGGCGTTGCTGGATGTAGTGCACCAACTCCAGGCCGGTGCCGTCCGGCAGACGCATGTCGGTCAGGCACAGGTCGAACGGCTCGCGTGTCAGCAGAGCCTGGGCTTCGCCAAGGTTGCGAGCACTGAAGGTGTCGAGTTTCATCCGTCCCAGGGTGATTTCCAGGAGTTCTCGGATGTCCGGCTCGTCGTCGACGATCAGGACTTTTTGCCGTGGGCTTGTATTCAACTTTGTTTCCGTCCGTGAGCAAAGGTGATACGAAAGCAGCCGCCGCCTTGGCGTGGTTTGAAGTCTAGGCGGGCCTGGTTGCTTTCGCACAGCTCACGGGACAGATAAAGTCCAAGCCCCGTCCCTTGGGTGCTGGTGGTGAAGAACGGTTCGAATAGCTGTGCCTGATGGTCCGGTGCCACGCCGGTTCCATCGTCCCGGACCTCGAGAATCGGCAGCTGGCTGTCACGGTCGACAAACAGTTCGAGCCAGACCTGCGCCTGGTCGTGGACCTGGACGCTATGGCGCCAGCCATTGCGCACCAGATTGTCGAGTATCTGGGTCAGCTGGTTCGGGTCCATCAGGGTTTTGAAGTCGCCCGAACCTATGTGCAGGTGAATCTGCTGACGCTCGGTCGCGCGCGCTCGGGTTTCGGCGACGAACTGTTCCAGCCACGGCTTCAGGTCGAGCCGTTGTGCCTCGGTTTGTTGGCGACGGGACAGTTGCAGGACGTTTTCGATAACCCGATTCATTCGCTGAGAGTGGTCTTGAATAATCTGGGTCAGACGTCGATCCGCGCCATTGAGTTCCTCTGATTCCTGTAATAGCTGCGCGGCGTGACTGATGGCGCCCAGTGGATTGCGGATTTCATGGGCGATGCCGGCTGTCAGGCGGCCGAGGGCGGCGAGTTTCAATTGTTGGGCCTGTTGGGCGATCTGGGCGAGGTCTTCGAGAAACACCAGATTCTGGTAGTGGGGGCTTTGGTCCAGGGCAATAAAGCTCGGTTGCAGCTCCAGGCCACTGCCGTCGACTTTAACGCTCTGAGGGCGCAGCGTCGGATTGTTACGCCACAGTTGCAAGCGTTCGACCAGAGCAGGCGAGTAATTATCGATAAGATTGCCTTCAAGCCCGTCCCGCCCCAGCAGTGTCAACGCGCTGTGGTTGGCCAGTTGCACCCGTCGCTGGTCGTCGAGTACCAGGATGCCGGTGCGCATGCGTTGCAGGATCAGCGCATTGAGGGCTTCGAGGCCGACCACTTCGCTGGCCCGTTGCTCGGCCAGGCTTTCACTGACTTCCAAACGCCGGGTCAGGCCTTGTACCAAGAGTGCTGCGGCGAAGCACAGGGCGCCCAGCGTGCCGACTTGCAGGTAGTCGTTGGGTCTGGCCGGATGGCTGAAGTTTATCAGCAGGCTCAGCCCGACGATGCCGAGCGCACCGACAGCGGCAATCAGCAAGCCAATACGCCGCCGCAACAAGGTGTTGCTGATCGCCACCGACACGATCAGCAGATTGCCGATGGCGCTGGCCACGCCGCCTCCGGCGTAGAACAGGCCACACAGCAGCAGTACGTCGGTCAGCGCCAGACTGAACAACTGCGCCGGGCGACGGGTGTTCTCAAGAAATACCACCAGCAGAATATTGAGTACCAGGTACAGCCAGCTGCCGGTGCGCAGCAAGTCGTCATTGGCGAACTTCAACAACTGGTTGTCCATGTTGCTGGAAATCAACAACACCAAGGTGAGGCCGACGCTTAAACGGTAAAGATGATAGAGACGCAGCAGTCGCTGGGCCTGTTTGCTGCCGGGACTGGACGTCTCAGCGATCACTTGAACCCGGGCCTTGCTCAAGGTGAGCCTGGCTGCAATACCACTGTTGTTGAAGGTTCAGCGCGCGGTCGCGGGGCAGGTGGACGCCGCAATGCGCGCAGCGGACCATTGGCGCCGCTTCCAGCTCGGCGGAGGACTTGGGGGCGGAGGAAGAAGCCTTGAACTTGCGCCAGAACCATACCGCAGCGGCAATCAGGGCGATCCAGAACAATAAACGAAGCATGGTGAGCTGCTTTATTAGCTAGTGATCAGGCAGTTTAGCAAGGACATGACCTGCGCACAGCCAAATAGCTCTCCACAAACAAAACGCAATAAAAAAGGGAGACCAAGGGTCTCCCTTTTGTACAGATTGTCGGTCGTATCAGTCGAACACGCCGAAGGTCATGTAGCTGAACCACGAGCGGTCGCTGTTGTTGGCTTCAGGCTCAGGTTCCTCTTCTTCGATCACGTCGCCATCTGCATCTTTAGGCTTGAGATCGCTTGGAATCGCGTCCTTGGCTTCCTGGAACTGCTTCTGCACGTCCTGGTTGGCGCGGGTTTCGCCCGGCGGCAGCGGCGGACGGGACTCGATAAGGCCCAGGGTGGCCTTGCTCAACCACGAACGGTTGTCGGCTTCGTCGACCGAAGGCTTGAACTGACCGTCGACCAGGCTTGGATGGTTCGGGTAGTTGAGCTTCAGGGTTTCGAGGCTGGTGTTGGCCAGTTCGTCCAGGTGCAGACGCTGGTAGGCCTCGGTCATCACCGCCAGGCCGTCACCGACCGACGGGGTTTCCTGGAAGTTTTCCACCACGTAGCGACCACGGTTCGCGGCGGCGACATAGGCCTGACGGGTCAGGTAATAATCGGCAACGTGAATTTCGTAAGCGGCCAGCAGGTTGCGCAGGTAGATCATGCGCTGCTTGGCGTCAGGCGAGTAGCGGCTGTTCGGGAAGCGGCTGGTCAGCTGGGCGAACTCGTTGTAGGAGTCGCGAGCGGCACCCGGGTCACGCTTGGTCATGTCCAGCGGCAGGAAGCGCGACAGCAGGCCGACGTCCTGGTCGAAAGAAGTCAGACCCTTGAGGTAATAGGCGTAATCGACGTTCGGGTGCTGTGGGTGCAGACGAATGAAACGTTCGGCGGCGGACTTCGCAGCCTCGGGCTCGGTGTTCTTGTAGTTGGCGTAGATGAGCTCGAGTTGAGCCTGATCAGCGTAGCGACCGAACGGATAACGCGACTCCAGGGCCTTCAGCTTGGCTGTGGCGCTGGTGTAGTTGCTATTGTCCAGATCGTGCTGAGCCTGCTGGTACAGCTCGACTTCGCTCAGGTTTTCATCTACGACTTCCTTCGATGAGCAAGCAGCGGTCAATGCGAGGATGGCGATCAGCAGCAGGTGTTTCACTTGCATGGCGGCTTGCGTCCCTATGACGGCCGCTGTCTTGGGCGGGGCCGTCCTGTTATGATGAGCGCCCCGATGAATAGCTTCGGGGCAAAAGACGCCGTATTTAACCACAAGCGCGCAGCCGAAACCAAAAGCTGTGCCGACGCCTAGTCTGAGCATGTCCGATAAAATTGAACTTCGCGCAGAGGTGCCGTCCGAATTGGGCGGCCAACGCCTCGATCAAGTCGCCGCACAATTATTCGCTGAGCACTCGCGCTCGCGCCTTTCCGCCTGGATCAAAGACGGCCGCCTGACTGTGGATGGGGCGGTTATCCGCCCGCGAGACATCGTTCACGGTGGCGCCATTCTTGAACTGACTGCCGAGCAGGAAGCTCAGGGCGAATGGATCGCTCAAGACATCGAGCTGGACATCGTCTATGAAGACGACGACATCCTGGTGATCAACAAGCCTGCGGGCCTGGTGGTGCATCCGGCTGCCGGTCATGCTGATGGCACCTTGCTCAACGCCTTGCTGCACCATGTGCCGGACATTATCAATGTGCCCCGCGCCGGTATCGTGCATCGCCTGGACAAGGACACCACCGGTCTGATGGTGGTGGCCAAGACCATTCAGGCGCAGACCCAGCTGGTCACGCAACTGCAAAGTCGCAGCGTCAGCCGGATCTACGAATGCATCGTGATCGGTGTGGTGACAGCCGGCGGCAAGATCAACGCGCCGATCGGTCGTCATGGCCAGCAACGCCAGCGCATGGCCGTGATGGAAGGTGGCAAGCAGGCCGTCAGCCATTACCGCGTGCTCGAGCGTTTCCGCTCCCACACTCACGTGCGGGTCAAGCTGGAAACCGGTCGTACGCACCAGATTCGTGTGCACATGGCCCACATCAACTTCCCGTTGGTCGGAGATCCTGCCTACGGCGGTCGTTTCCGTATCCCGCCGGCAGCCAGTGTGACCATGATCGAATCGTTGAAGGCTTTTCCGCGTCAGGCACTGCATGCGCGGTTCCTGGAGCTGGATCATCCGACCACCGGTAAACGCATGAGTTGGGAATCGCCACTGCCGGACGACTTCGTCTGGTTGCTGACGCTGCTCAAGCAGGACCGCGAGGCGTTCATCGGATGAGTGACTGGCTGATTCCTGACTGGCCTGCGCCGGCCGGGGTGAAAGCCTGTGTGACCACCCGTGCGGGCGGCGTCAGTCTGGCGCCGTTCGACAGCCTCAACCTCGGCGATCACGTCGACGACAGCCCCGAAGCCGTTGCCGAAAACCGCCGGCGCCTCACCGATCATTTCTCTATTCAACCGGCCTGGTTGCAGCAGGTTCACGGCATTGCCGTGGCTCATGCCGACCCGAGCCTGGTGGCTACCGCCGACGCCAGCTGGACGGCAACGCCCGGTATCGCCTGCACGGCGATGACCGCCGATTGTCTGCCAGTACTCTTCTGCGACCGTGCCGGCACTCGTGTGGCTGCGGCCCATGCCGGCTGGCGCGGGCTGGCGGCGGGCGTGCTGGAAGCCACCCTCGACAGTCTGGCCGTGCCGCCTGCCGAAGTGCTGGTCTGGCTCGGCCCTGCCATTGGCCCGCAAGCCTTTGAGGTCGGCCCGGAAGTGTGCGAAACCTTCGTCCTGCAACTGCCTGAGGCCGCCAAAGCCTTCGTGCCCAGTGCAAATGCTGGCAAATTCATGGCTGATATCTATGAGCTGGCGCGATTGCGCCTGGCTGCCCGCGGTATCACTGCCGTCTATGGCAGTGGTTTCTGCACCGTGACCGATCCGCGCTTCTTTTCTTACCGCCGTAGTCCACGCACCGGTCGGTTTGCCTCCCTGATCTGGCTCGAACGCTAGACTTAGCTGACTTGCATCAACGTCAAGACGCTTGAATCTCCCAGAATTGACCACATCTAATGAGGTATCTGGCAGGTTTCTTCATTCAGGATGTTTTATCGGTCCGGCCTGCTCAAAAGGAAGGTGACCCATGCGTATAGACCGTTTAACCAGCAAATTGCAGTTAGCTCTATCCGACGCCCAATCTCTGGCCGTCGGCCTTGACCATCCCGGCATTGAGCCGGCGCACTTGATGCAGGCCATGCTTGAACAGCAGGGTGGTTCGATCAAGCCACTGCTGATGCAGGTGGGCTTCGACGTCAACAGCCTGCGTAAAGAGCTGACCAAAGAGCTCGATCAGCTGCCCAAAATCCAGAACCCGACCGGCGACGTCAATATGTCGCAGGATCTGGCGCGCCTGCTCAACCAGGCCGATCGCCTGGCACAACAGAAGGGCGACCAGTTCATTTCCAGCGAACTGGTGCTGCTCGCCGCCATGGACGAGAACAGCAAGCTTGGCAAGTTATTGCTTGGTCAGGGCGTGAGCAAAAAAGCCCTGGAAAACGCGATCAACAACCTGCGTGGCGGTGAGGCCGTCAATGACGCCAACCACGAGGAGTCGCGCCAGGCCCTGGATAAGTACACCGTCGACCTGACCAAGCGCGCCGAAGAAGGCAAGCTCGACCCGGTGATCGGCCGTGACGATGAAATTCGCCGGACCATCCAGGTGCTGCAACGTCGCACCAAGAATAACCCGGTGCTGATCGGTGAGCCTGGCGTCGGTAAAACGGCGATCGCAGAAGGCCTGGCCCAGCGCATCATCAACGGTGAAGTGCCCGATGGCCTGAAAGGCAAGCGCCTGCTGTCGCTGGACATGGGGTCGCTGATTGCCGGTGCCAAATATCGCGGCGAGTTCGAAGAGCGCCTCAAATCCCTGCTCAACGAGCTGTCGAAGCAGGAAGGGCAGATCATCCTGTTCATCGACGAACTGCATACCATGGTCGGCGCCGGCAAGGGCGAAGGTTCGATGGATGCCGGCAACATGCTCAAGCCGGCACTGGCTCGCGGCGAGTTGCATTGCGTCGGCGCAACCACGCTCAACGAGTACCGCCAATATATAGAGAAGGATGCCGCCCTCGAACGGCGCTTCCAGAAAGTCCTGGTGGATGAGCCGAGCGAAGAAGACACCATTGCTATCCTGCGTGGCCTGAAAGAGCGCTACGAGGTTCACCACAAGGTGGCAATCACCGACGGCGCGATCATTGCCGCCGCCAAGCTCAGCCATCGCTACATCACGGATCGTCAATTGCCGGACAAGGCCATCGACCTGATTGACGAAGCCGCCAGCCGCATCCGCATGGAAATCGACTCCAAGCCGGAAGTGCTGGACCGTCTGGAGCGGCGCCTGATTCAGCTGAAGGTCGAATCCCAGGCGCTGAAGAAAGAAAGCGACGACGCGGCGAAGAAACGCCTGGAAAAACTCCAGGAAGAAATCGCCCGCCTCGAACGTGAGTACTCGGACCTGGAGGAAATCTGGAACGCGGAAAAAGCCGAGGTTCAGGGGTCGGCGCAGATCCAGCAGAAAATCGAACAGTCCCGTCAGGAACTGGAGGCGGCGCGCCGCAAAGGCGACTTGAACCGCATGGCCGAGTTGCAGTACGGGATTATCCCGGATCTGGAGCGTAGCCTGCAGATGGTCGACCAGCACGGCAAAAGCGAAAATCAGTTGCTGCGCAGCAAGGTGACTGAAGAAGAGATCGCCGAAGTCGTGTCGAAGTGGACCGGTATTCCGGTGTCGAAAATGCTCGAAGGCGAGCGCGACAAGCTGATGAAGATGGAAAGCCTGTTGCACCAGCGTGTGATCGGCCAGGACGAAGCGGTGGTTGCCGTTTCCAACGCGGTACGGCGTTCGCGGGCCGGGTTGTCCGACCCGAATCGCCCGAGCGGCTCGTTCATGTTCCTCGGCCCGACCGGGGTCGGTAAAACCGAGTTGTGCAAGGCACTGGCCGAGTTCCTCTTTGATACCGAAGAGGCGATGGTGCGCATCGACATGTCCGAATTCATGGAGAAACATTCCGTGGCTCGACTGATCGGCGCACCACCAGGCTACGTAGGCTATGAAGAAGGCGGTTACCTGACCGAGGCGGTGCGTCGCAAGCCTTACTCGGTGATCCTCCTGGACGAGGTCGAGAAGGCCCACCCGGACGTCTTCAACATCTTGCTGCAAGTGCTTGAAGATGGCCGCCTGACCGACAGCCATGGCCGCACGGTGGATTTCAAGAATACCGTGATTGTCATGACGTCCAACCTGGGGTCGGTGCAGATCCAGGAACTGGTCGGTGATCGTGAGGCGCAACGCGCGGCGGTGATGGATGCGATTTCCACACACTTCCGGCCGGAGTTCATCAACCGGGTCGACGAAGTGGTGATCTTCGAGCCGCTGGCGCGGGATCAGATCGCGGGCATTACCGAGATCCAGTTGGGGCGTCTGCGCGCTCGTCTGACCGAACGGGAACTGAAGCTGGAACTCAGTCCGGAGGCGATGGACAAGCTGATCGCAGTCGGCTACGACCCGGTATACGGTGCACGACCGCTCAAGCGAGCGATCCAGCGCTGGATCGAGAACCCGTTGGCGCAGCTGATTCTGTCGGGTCGTTTCATGCCCGGCGATACCGCCAAAGGTGTCGTGGAAAACGACGAAATCGTATTTGGTTGATCCACGGCGGCCGTAAAAGTGAAGAGGCCTCGCATTGCGAGGCCTTTTTTTCGTTAGGCTGTTGAACTGAAAGGAAAAGGCTTGTAAAGTGCGCCCCGCAGTAAGTCGCCCGCCAGGGTTTCTGCTCCCCAAGCAGGAATCTAAAATAAGTTGCAAATCATTAACTTGAAAGCAATTTGGGGGTTGACAGAGGTTGTGAAGATTGTAGAATAGCGCGCCTCAGACACACGAACGCAGCGATGCGATCGGGTCGAAGAGACCGCAGTAAGCTTCACCGTTGTAAATTGAAATATGTAGTTCCGTGATAGCTCAGTCGGTAGAGCAAATGACTGTTAATCATTGGGTCCCAGGTTCGAGTCCTGGTCACGGAGCCAATTTCAAACCGGGGTATAGCGCAGTCCGGTAGCGCGCCTGCTTTGGGAGCAGGATGTCAGGAGTTCGAATCCCCTTACCCCGACCATTTTTGGGTCGTTAGCTCAGTTGGTAGAGCAGTTGGCTTTTAACCAATTGGTCGTAGGTTCGAATCCCACACGACCCACCATTTTTGAAACCAGTTAACGCTGGGATCAGATCTTAAGATCAGAGGCCAAAAGCGCTGATCGAAGAAGGCGACTTGTAAAGGTCGCCTTTTTTTTACCGGGGTATAGCGCAGTCCGGTAGCGCGCCTGCTTTGGGAGCAGGATGTCAGGAGTTCGAATCCCCTTACCCCGACCATATTAAAAATCCTCGTATCGAAAGATACGGGGATTTTTTTTGTCTGCTGAAAAGCAGTGCATACACAAAACCCCGCGCTTCCTGGAAGAAAGGCGGGGCGGGTTCGTTGCTTCAGGGCTTAACTATTGTCTTTCAGGTGCTCGAACAAGCCTTTTGGCATTTTTTTGCCATTGGCTTCGTAGTTGGCCTTCACGTTATCAAAAGCCTCTTGTTCGTCGATCTGGCCATCATGGTTGGTGTCGATCTTGTCGAAGTCAGCCTTGGGCGCCACTTTCAGGAATTCCGCGCGGGATACCTTGCCGTCACCATCGGTATCGGTCCGGGCCATCGATTCATCGCCACACTTGCCTTCGCCACATTTACCTTCCGGGGTTTTCACCACCTGTTCGGCCGAGGCCAGCAGATAGCCCTGAGTCAGGGGCTGTGAAGCGAACACGGAACCGGACAACATCATGCCGCCGGCCAAGACAGCGCCAAGCAGGCCAATGGTGTTCTTGCCGAGAGTGGTGGTACGGGACATTTGAAATCTCCTGGGTTGCACGACACAACCGTTCGATAAAGGACGCCACGTAAGTGCGGCGATAACCTGTGCAGGCGGGGTGCCTTGCTCGGGTGTGGCCATTTAGCGGGGTGGGTGTATCGCTACTGTGTCGCGCAAGGGGGAGTTTGTAAGCGAAAAGAAGTATTCGGGGGAGAGATACAGTGAGACACAGATCTCCAGATCATTGAAGAGTTAATGTGGGAGCGAGCTCGCTCGCGATAGCGGTCTGACATTCAGCGCATCTTTTGAATGTTAAGCCGTCATCGCGAGCAAGCTCGCTCCCACAGTGGATGGGTGTCAGTGCAGCTTGAGCCGCGGCTCAGTCCCACGCCCGATCTTGCTGCCCAGCATCAGCATCGCCGTGCGAAACGCGCCGTACAGTGCCATCTGGTGCATCCGGTACAACGACACGTAAAACATCCGCGCCAGCCAGCCCTCGAGCATTACGCTGCCGGTCAGGTTGCCCATCAAGTTACCCACAGCCGAAAAACGCGACAGCGAGATCAACGAGCCGTAGTCGGTGTACTTGTACTCTTGCATTGCCTTGCCTTCGATCCGCAATTTCAGCGATTTGGCCAGCAACGACGCCTGTTGATGTGCAGCCTGGGCCCGTGGCGGCACGTTGCGATCGGTGCCCGGCTGCGGGCAGGCCGCGCAGTCACCGAAGGCGAAGATGTTTTCGTCGCGGGTGGTTTGCAGGGTCGGCAGCACTTGCAGTTGATTGATGCGGTTGGTTTCCAGGCCATCGATGTCCTTGAGGAAGCCCGGCGCACGGATTCCGGCCGCCCAGACTTTCAGGCTGGCGTTGATCACTTTGCCATCGGCGGTGATCAGGCTGTCGGCCGTCACTTCGCTGACCGCGGCATTGGTCATGACATTGACCCCGAGTTTCTCCAGGGTTTTATGCACAGGCCCGCCAATCCGTTCCGGCAGCGCAGGCAGCACCCGTGGCCCGGCTTCGATCAGGGTGATGTGCATGTTTTCCGGTTTGATCCGGTCCAGGCCATAGGCCGCCAGTTCATGGGCGGCGTTGTGCAGCTCGGCGGCCAGTTCGACCCCGGTGGCGCCGGCACCGACGATGGCGACGCTGATCTGCTCGACCGTGTCGGTTTGCCCGGCGTGGGCGCGCAGGTAATGGTTGAGCAATTGCTGATGGAAGCGCTCGGCCTGTTTGCGGGTGTCGAGGAACAGGCAATGCTGCGCCGCGCCCTGGGTGCCGAAATCGTTGGTGGTGCTGCCAACGGCAATGACCAGCGAGTCATAGCCCAGTTCACGGGCCGGGACCAGCTCCACGCCGGCTTCGTCATAGGTCGCGGCCAGCTGGATTTTCTTCTGGGTGCGATCGAGCCCGCTCATGCGCCCCAGCTGGAACTCGAAGTGGTTCCATTTTGCCTGGGCAACATAGTTGAGTTCGTCTTCGGAAGAGTTCAGGGAACCGGCCGCCACTTCGTGCAACAGCGGTTTCCAGATGTGGGTCAGGTTCGCGTCGACCAGCATTACACTGGCCGTGCCGCGCTTGCCCAGAGTCTTACCCAGACGGGTAGCCAACTCCAGACCGCCGGCGCCGCCGCCAACGATGACAATACGATGAGTCATGGGGATATCTCGCAAGGCTAAAAGAAATCGGTGCAATTACCCGAGCGAGCGCAAGGCAGCTCATAGCGTCAGGTAACTGATAAATCGGCTCAACAGGCCAAGACCTATGGTCACTGCCAATACCACCACCAGGAGCATCCACGGCCGAAAAGGCCGGCGCTCGACACGGTGCTGGGACAGTCGCAGGTACTCTTCGACATGCTTCTGGTCTTCTGGTTTCAGGCGGCTGGTCATATCGGGCCTCGTCAGGGGTAGACGTTGCTAAATGTAGGGAAGCTACAAGCGCGGTTTATCCCGCATTGAACGCAGCATAGCCGCTGGCCGGAATGGGCTCGACGCTCACTGTATCGTCCAGGCGAATGATTCCACTTTGTAACACCCGGGCGGTGATTCCGCCATGTCCGCGCACGGCCTGAAAGGTCCCGGGACCGAGGTTGGTTTGCAGGCGAGCACAGGGCTGACACCAGCCGGTGGTTTCGAAAATCGCCTGACCGATCCTGAAGCGTCGGCCTTTGAGGCTGAACAGATTGATGCCGCTGACGACTATATTGCGCCGCAGGTCCTGAGGTAGCACCGGGTGGTCATCCGCGCGGCCCATCAGCGAACTGATTACGGCCAGGTGCTCCCATTGAATCAGCGTCACCTGGCGCGCATTGCGTATGCCCGGGCGGGCGCGATCACCGGTCAAGCCAACCTCGAGACGTGCTTCCACAGCCTCGAGCTCGATCATTGGCGCATGACGCTCCGGTCGCACGCCGATCCATCGAACGCGGCCCTGTTGCGGCACTTCGGCAATCAATTCCTGCAATGGACTCACAGGCTGATCCCGACGTCGAACACAATGCTGCGACCCAGGTTGCTGCGCAGGAAATCCGGCGCATCCGGGTGCGCGAACAGCACGCGGGCAAAGGTAGGACCGACCAGTGACAACGAACGCCAGCCCTGACGCAGGTACTCGGTAGGCGGCGGGAAATGGCTGTTGAGGTCCAGCACTTCGCGCTTGAGGCTGGCGAAGGCGATGATGTCCAGCTCCCCCAGGTCCATGCCGCGTTCTTTGTAGTTATGCGCTTTTTTGCGCAAGGTCGGTGCCAGTCTCAGCAAGAACTCATTGGCCGGAATGCGTCTCGGCTTGGCCTCGCGGCGCACCAGCTGGCTCAGGGAGAATGCGCTGCGCCGTCGTTGCAGTTCATCGCGCCACTCGTCGTTGAGGCGCCGGCCTTCATCGAGAACGAAGAACACCTCGAAACTGGCGTCACGGAACAGCACGTCCGGCGGCTCTCCGGCCGGAGCGAATTCGTCGGCGCGGTAGGGAATGTTCAGGCCCTGCAACAGGCGCTGGCACACCCAACGCTCACGCTCCCATTTGCGGGCATTGGAGAGAAACGCGTTGGCTTGCTCGGCCGCAATGGTCAGCAGGCGTAAGTAATCTGAATCATCCATAGGCCCAAGCTTAGCGTTCAAATGCGCTCGCAAAGAAGACAGTTTATCGGAGAGGGTCAGAAATCTGCCGGATCTGGCGCACGTCACCCTCGCAACACCTGCATCCCGCGCCCGGTTCGGGCATTGCACAAAACGGATAGTGATCTGCGTAAAGCGGATATTTGCGCGTGCCTGGCAGCTTTACCCTCGGCTTTACGGGACGTTAGCCGCGTTAACGACGCTCTTAAAACAACAACAAGAGACAGATGCCATGCGCAAGATCGACGTACATGAGGTTATCGACAACGCACGATTCAACCGTTTTCACTGGATGGTGCTGTTCTGGTGTGCCCTGATCATCATCTTCGATGGTTACGATCTGGTGATCTACGGCGTAGTCCTGCCGATGCTGATGAAAGAATGGGGGCTCAGTCCCCTGCAAGCGGGCGCACTGGGCAGTTATGCACTGTTCGGAATGATGTTTGGCGCGTTGTTCTTCGGCCCGCTGTCGGACAGGATTGGCCGCAAAAAAGCCATCACGATCTGTGTGATGCTCTTCAGCGGTTTTACCGTGCTCAACGGATTTGCCCGCAACCCCACCGAGTTTGGCGTTTGCCGATTTATTGCCGGGCTTGGCATTGGCGGGGTAATGCCCAACGTCGTGGCGCTGATGAACGAGTACGCACCGAAGAAAATCCGCAGCACGCTGGTGGCGATCATGTTCAGCGGCTACTCGGTGGGCGGCATGCTTTCGGCGGGGCTCGGTATCGTGCTGATCCCCAGTTTTGGTTGGCAGTCAGTGTTCTACGTGGCGGTGCTGCCGTTGCTGTTGTTGCCGTTGATCATGTACTTCCTGCCCGAGTCGGTGGGTTTCATGCTGCGCCAGGGGCGCAATGCAGAGGCGCGCACGATCCTGCAGCGGATTGATCCGGCTTACGTCGAGCAAGCCGGCGATCAACTGCACATGAACGACGTGAAAGGGACTGGCACTCCGGTACTGCAACTGTTCCGCGAGGGCCGAGCGCTGCGCACGCTGATGCTGTGGCTGGCGTTTTTCTGCTGCCTGCTGATGGTCTACGCCTTGAGTTCCTGGCTGCCGAAACTGATGGCCAACGCCGGTTACAGCCTGGGCTCGAGTCTGTCGTTCCTGCTGGTACTCAACTTCGGTGCCATTTTCGGTGCGGTGGGTGGGGGTGTGCTGGGTGACAAACTCAACTTGCCGCGGGTGCTCGCGGTGTTCTTCGCCGGTGCAGCCGTATCGATCACCCTGCTGGGATTCAACAGCCCGATGCCGGTGCTGTACCTGCTGATCGCCATTGCCGGCGCCACGACCATCGGCTCGCAGATCCTGTTGTACGCCTGCGCTGCGCAGTTCTACTCCATGACCATTCGCTCCACCGGTCTGGGCTGGGCGTCGGGCATCGGGCGCAACGGCGCCATCGTCGGACCGCTGCTGGGCGGCGCCTTGCTCGGGATCAACCTGCCGCTGCAGCTGAACTTCATGGCCTTTGCCTTGCCCGGTGCAGTGGCCGCGATCGCCATGACCGTGTTCGCCATCAGCAGTCGGCGCAGTGCCCGGCAACCGCTACCGGGCGCGCAGCAAGGATCGCCTGACGGGGCTGTCGGCGAGGTTTCATGAAAGTGTTATTCCGGGACTTTTCCCTGTCGGCGGCAGTCGCCGGATTTATCGCCACGGTGATTTCCTACGCAGGCCCGTTGGTGATCATCTTCCAGGCGGCCGAGACCGCGCACCTCTCGCGAGAAGTGTTGTCGTCCTGGGTCTGGGCGATTTCCATCGGCAGCGCCGTGCTCGGCATAGGTCTGAGCCTGCGTTATCGCGTACCGGTGATCATCGCGTGGTCGGCACCGGGTTCGGCGTTGCTGGTGGCGCTGTTGCCCGGGATCTCCATGCCGGAGGCCGTGGGGGCTTACCTGGTAAGCAGCCTGATTATCTTTCTGGTCGGGGTGTCCGGGGCGTTTGACCGGATCATCGGCAAACTGCCCGCGGCCATTGCGGCAGCGATGCTGGCGGGGATTCTGTTCAGCTTCGGCACCGGTTTGTTCGTCTCTTTGCAGGGCAAGCCATTGCTGGTGCTGGCGATGTTCGCCACCTACCTGATCTGCAAGCGGGTGATGCCGCGTTATGCGGTACTGATGGTGCTGCTGGTGGGGTGTTCGCTCGCCTTTCTTGCCGGTGATCTGCACCGTGAAGCGCTGGTGATCGGTTTTGCCACGCCGGTATGGATTACCCCGACGTTCAGCCTGAGTGCGACCCTGAACATTGCCCTGCCGCTGGTGATGGTGGCGCTGACCGGCCAGTTTGTTCCCGGCATGGCAGTGCTGCGAGCCAGCGGTTACTCGACGCCGGCCGGCCCGATCATCGCCAGCAGTGCGTTGGGCACGGCGCTGTTGGCACCGTTCGGTTGTCACGGGCTGAATCTGGCGGCGATCACCGCGGCCATTTGCACCGGCCGCGAGGCCCATGAAAATCCCGGCAAACGCTATGTGGCCGGCGTCGTGGGTGGCCTGTGTTACCTGGTGCTGGGGATCTTCGGCGCCACCCTGGTTTCACTGTTTTCGGCGTTCCCCAAAGAACTGATCGCAGCCCTGGCCGGGCTGGCGCTGTTCGCCGCGATTGCCGGGGCGTTGGCCGGCGCCATGGCCGTGCCCAAGGATCGCGAAGCGGCGCTGGTGACCTTTCTCACCACGGCGTCGGGCATGTCGTTGTTGGGGTTGTCCGCTGCATTTTGGGGGCTGATTTTCGGCATGGTCACCCACTTGCTGTTAAACGCCCGTCGTCCTGTTCCTCGCAGCGAAACCGCTGCGGCTGAAGCACTTCAACCTGTCGATCAATAAAAACAAGAGAACAACGATGAAACAGATTCTTCCAGCAACCGGTTCCGTGTTGTCCATGGCTGTCGTCTCGAGTTTCTCCGCCGGTGCGATGGCCACCGAGGGCGGCTTCATCGAAGACGCCACGGCGACCTTGCAAGCGCGTAATTACTACTTCAGCCGGGACTTTTCCGACATCGTCGGCGCCAACCAGCAATCGAAGGCCGAGGAGTGGGCGCAGGGCTTCATCCTCAACGTCAAGTCCGGTTACACCCAAGGCCCGGTCGGTTTTGGTGTGGATGTCATCGGCCTGCTCGGCCTCAAACTCGACAGCAGCCCGGACCGGGTCAATACCGGTTTGCTGCCGGTGCAGGATGACGGCCGTGCGGCGAATGATTACAGCCGACTGGAAGGCGCGTTGAAGGTGCGCTACTCCAAGACCGAACTGAAGGTGGGTGAATTACAACCCAACGTGCCGGTGCTGGCCTTCAGCGATATCCGTCTGCTGCCGCCCAGCTATCAGGGCGCAAGCATCAGCTCGAACGAGATCAATGGCCTGACCTTGCAAGGCGGTCACTTGAGATCAACCAGCCTGCGCAACGAGGCCGGCGACGAAAAGATGCAAGCCATGCTCGGTCATGTACCGCAGCGCCAGGTCAGCAGTGATGGCTTCAACTTTGCCGGCGCCGATTACGCCTTCAATGAAAAGCGCAGCTCGGTCAGCGCCTGGTTCGGGCAACTGGAAGACATCTACAACCAGCGCTTTCTCGGCCTCAAGCACAGCCAGCCGCTGGGCAACTGGACCCTGGGCGCCAATCTCGGTTACTACGATTCGCGCGAAGACGGCAAACAGCTGCTGGGCAATATCGACAACCAGGCGTTCTTCTCCCTGCTGTCGGCCAAGCGCGGCGGCCACACGTTTTATCTGGGTTACCAGGGCATGTTCGGCGACAGCGCCTTCCCGCGGGTCTTTGCCAACATCTCACCCTTGGGCAATGAAGTGCCGACCTACGAGTTTGCCTACACCGATGAGCGCTCCTGGCAGGCGCGTTACGACTACGATTTCGCGGCCCTCGGCATGCCGGGGCTGACCAGCACTGTGCGCTACATCACCGGCAACAATGTCGACACCGGCCTGGGTTTTGAAGGCAAGGATCGCGAACGTGATCTCGATCTCGGCTATGTGCTGCAGAGCGGCAGCCTCAAGGGCCTCGGTATCCGCGTGCGCAATGTGATGGCGCGATCCAACTACCGCAGTGACATCGATGAGAACCGTTTGATCCTCAGCTATACGTGGACGTTGCTATGAAGCGGCGATCACAGATTGCTCATGCAGTTGCCCATCACCTGATACGTCACGCGATGGGTCTGGCCCTGATGATCGATGTAGACCATAGTCGCTGGCACAACGTCGCAGGCGGTTGCGGTGTCGGTCACTGAAACCACTTCGGCGATGTCCAGCGGCTGCGCCGGGTTGTACGGGGTGGCGGTCGGCTCGTTGCCGGCGGCCATGGCCGAGGTGGCGACAAGGGTCAGAAACAGGCTGATCAGGGTTTTCATTGTTCCGTGCTCCATGTTGATTCCGATACCTGAATTCTAGTCTTTGCCCCCGCCTGATAAAGAGGCCTGCGCCTGATGCAGCCTTACAGGAAACGTAACAATCTTCGCCGCTGGAGGGCCCATGGATCTGCTCAATAACTTGCGGGTGTTCGTCCGCGTGGTGGACTGCGCAAGTTTTACCGCTGCCGCCGATGCGTTGGATCTGTCGACCGCGCAAGTGTCGCGACTGGTGGCGGATCTGGAGCAGCATGTGCAGGCGCGCTTGCTGCAACGCACTACGCGGCGGTTGAGCCTGACCGAGGCCGGAGAACGCTTCCTGCTGCGCAGTCGGCAAATTCTTGAAGAAATGGAAGAGGCAACGGCAGAGGCGCGCGGCGCTCATCTCAAGCCGAGTGGACGGCTGCGGGTGCACAGCATGAATGGCCTGGGCGTGTTGATCACGCCATTGATCGCCCGTTACAGCGAGCTTTACCCCGATGTGGTGTTCGAACTGACCCTGTCGCAGCGCAATCCCGATCCGCTGGAGGAAGGGCACGATGTGGTGATTTCGATCGCCCATGAACTGGCCGATTCGCAATTGGTCGCCCAGGCCATCGGGCAGATCTACAGCGTGCCCTGCGCCTCCCCGGCGTACCTGCAACGGCGTGGCGTGCCCCATACACCGCTGGCGCTGAACGAGCATCAGTGCCTGCGCATGCTCGACCCGTTGTACGGCGATGAATGGGTCTTCCAGGACGAGCATGGCGAACAGGCGGTCAGCCCGGCGAAGACCTTTCAGTGCAACGTCGCCGAGTCGATGGTCAAGGCGTCGGAGGCCGGCATGGGGATCAGCCTGATTCCGTTCTATATCGCATCGCGCCCCTTCAGCGATGGCACCTTGTTGCGTTTGCTGCCGGCCTGGCGCCCCCGTCAACGCAAGGTGTATGCGCTGTACCCGTCACGGCGTTTTCTGGATGCCAAGGTCCGGACCTGGGTGGACTTTCTCAAGGCCGAATTACCCAGACTGTTCGCCGAGCACGAGGCGGTGATGGACGATCCACGGCATTGGGCCTGACGTCGAAGGGCGTGCGAAGGTCGGTGTAGACTGAGGGTCTGTTCTCTTTCGGCAAGACAAGGGAGTGTGCCCAGCGATGATCGGCGCCGAGTTACTGTCACCTGAATCCCTCGCGGTAGGGTGGTTGATCTATGTGCCGGTGCTGATCTGGGCGGTTGCGCGAGCGCCGTGGGTCGAGCTGTTCAGCGATAGCCGCCGCCAGCATTTACTGTTTGGTACAGTGTTCGCGCTGTTCATGCTGTGGCTGGTGCGACGGGATTTCGATACCGGCGTCTCCTACCACTTCATCGGCATGACCGCCGTGACCCTGTTGCTCGACTGGCCATTGGCGATTGTCGGCGGATTGGTCGCGCAAGCGGGGCTTGTGCTGCTCGGCCGCCAGGATCTGGCGGCGATGGGGGTCAACGGCGCGCTGCTGATTCTGCTGCCGGTGCTGGTCACCGAGTGCTGCGCGATCCTGGTGGAGCGAGCGCAGCCGCGAAATCCCTTTGTGTATATCTTCGTTTCCGGTTTTTTTGCGGCGGCGCTCTCGGCGTTGTTGTGCCTGCTGCTGGCGCTGTGGTTGTTGTGGTTCGACGAACGTTTTGCCATGCCCTATTGGCTGGAAGACTTTGTCGGTTACTTGTGGCTGATCATTTTTCCGGAGGCCTTCATCAACGGCATGGTGGTCAGCGCGCTGGTGGTGTTCTGTCCCGAGTGGCTGGAGACCTTCAATCGTACACGCTACCTTTCGGCGCCCTGGAAAGACGACGATCCCAAATCTTGATCCGCCGATTACGGCTTCATGCGGCACTAATGCCCGGTATCAGTGACGCGGTTCGAAATCTTCGCTGAACAGGTCGTCTTCGGCGTCCGGACTGACCGGAATCTTGTGTTCTTCCGACGCCCAGGCACCCAGGTCAATCAGCTTGCAACGGTCCGAACAGAATGGCCGGAACTTGCTCTCGGGGCTCCATTCCACAGGGGCGCCACAGGTTGGGCAATCGACGGTTGGGGTTTGGCTCATGACTGGCCTCCACGCAAAGTAAGGTAAAAGTGATGCAGGCGTTCGACCTCGCTGTGCAGCCAGGCGAGGTCGCGGTCGTTGACCACCACATCGTCGGCATGGCTCACGCGATCCTGGCGGCTGGACTGGGCCTTGAGGATCGCCTGGACCTGTTGCTCGCTGATCTGGTCGCGCTGCAGGGTGCGTTCGATCTGTAGTTGTTCGGGCGCGTCGATCACCAACACCCGTTGGGTCATGGCGTACTGTCCCGACTCGATCAACAGCGGCGAAACCAGAATCGCGTAAGGCGATTGTGCCTTGCTTAGATGATCGGCGATCTCCGTGGCGATCAGCGGGTGCAAGAGCGCTTCGAGCCAGAGACGTTGTTCAGGCACTTCGAAGATCAATTTGCGCAACGCTGCGCGATCCAGTTGCCCGTCGGCTTGCAGCACGCCGGTGCCGAAGTGTTCGGCGATCTTCGCCAGAGCCGGTCGGCCCGGTTCCACTACCCAGCGCGACGCATGATCGGCGTCCACCACGTGCACGCCCAAATCGATAAAGTGCTCGGCAGCCGCGCTTTTGCCGCTGCCGATGCCGCCGGTCAGGCCGAGAATCCAGGGTTTTTCCACAAGGGTATTCATTTCAAACCGACAAACTGCCAATAGAAGTCGGTTATTTGACCACCCCAGAGCAAGGCAATCCAGCCGGCAATCGCCAGATAGGGCCCGAAAGGGATCGGCGTCGAGGTTTTCGCGTCGCGCACACGCAGCAAAATCACGCCGATAACGGCACCCACCAACGATGACAACAGGATAGTCAGCGGCAAGAGCTGCCAGCCGCCCCAGGCGCCCAGCATCGCCAACAGCTTGAAATCACCGTGGCCCATGCCGTCCTTGCCGGTGACCAGCTTGAACAGCCAGAACACCGACCACAGCGCCATGTAGCCGGCAACCGCGCCCCACAACGCCTCATGCAACGGCACGAACAGCTCGAAACTGTTGACGATCAGCCCCAGCCACAACAGCGGAAGCACCAGTACATCCGGTAACAGTTGGTGCTCGGCATCGATCAGGCTCATGGCCAACAGGCCCCAGGTCAGGACCAGCGCCATGCACGCCGGCCAACCGAATCCGAAGTGCCAGGCGATGAACGCCGACAGCAGACCGCAGGCCAGTTCGGTCAATGGGTAGCGTTTGCTGATCGGCGTCTTGCAGCTTGAGCAGCGTCCCCGTAGAAACGTATAACTGAGCAGCGGGATATTTTCCCAGGCGCGAATCCGGTGGCTGCAGTGCGGGCACTGAGAGTGGGGCAGCAGCAGGTTGTAAATCGGCAGGGGCGTTTCGTCAGGCAAACCCAGAATATCGTGGGCCTGTAGTCGCCACTCGCGCTCGAGCATTTTCGGCAGGCGCCAGATCACCACATTGAGGAAGCTGCCGACCAGCAGGCCGAGCACTGCCGCAATGACGACGAAGGCCAGCGGATAGATCATCAGGATTTCGTTCAAGGGCATGTCAGATCGCAGAGCCGAGTTGGAAGATGGGCAGGTACATCGCAACCACCAGGCCACCGACTACAACCCCCAGCACCACCATGATGAACGGTTCCATCAGGCTGGTGAGGTTATCGACCATGTTGTCCACTTCGTCCTCATAGAAACTCGCGACCTTGTCGAGCATGTCGTCCAGTGCCCCGGACTCTTCGCCAATGGCCGTCATCTGGATCGCCATGTTCGGAAAGATACCGGAGGAGCGCATGGAAAAATTCAGCTGCATACCGGTCGACACGTCCTGCTTGATGCGCAGCACCGCACGCTTGAACACGATGTTGCCGGTCGCGCCCGCCACTGACTCCAGGGCCTCGACCAACGGCACGCCGGCGGCGAAGGTGGTCGACAGTGTACGGGCATAACGGGCCACCGCGGACTTGTACATCAGCGTGCCAACCAACGGCAGTTTCAGCAGCCAGGTATCCGTCCGGTCCCGAAAGACTTGGGACGTCTTGAAGGCGTGGCGCAGGCCGAAGACCGCCGCGATCAGCATGCCGAGCATCACCCACCACCAGTCCTGCATGAATTCCGACAGGCCGATGACCATGACGGTGAAGGCCGGCAGTTCGGCACCAAATCCCTTGAACACCGACTCGAACTGCGGCACCACCTTGACCAGCAGAATCCCGGTCACGATGATCGCGACGAACACCACGGCGAGCGGGTAGGTCATGGCTTTCTTGATCTTCGCCTTGAGGCTTTCGCTCTTTTCCTTGTAGGTCGCGACCCGTTCCAACAGGGTGTCCAGGGCGCCGGCCTGTTCGCCGGCATCGACCAGATTGCAGTAGAGCTCATCGAAATACTGGGGCTTTTTGCGCAACGCCGCGGCAAAGCTGTTACCCGCCGCGACTTCCTGTTTCACCTCATCCACCAGTTTGCGCATGGCCGGGTTATCGAAGCCTTCGCCAATGATGTCGAACGATTGCAGCAGCGGCACGCCGGCTTTCATCATGGTCGCCATCTGCCGGGTGAACAGGGCAATGTCCTGGGCCTTGATGCGCTTGCCCAGATTGAAGATCGAGGCGGATTTCTTGCGCACCTTGCCGGGATTGATGCCTTGCTTGCGCAACTGCGCCTTGATCAGCGCCGGATTCTGACCGCTGAGTTCGCCGGTCATTTTCGAGCCTTTCCTGTCCGTGCCTTCCCAGGCATACACGCTGATTTTTGCTGCTTTGACCGCCATGTTCAGTCCTTGGTGACCCGGTTGATTTCTTCAAGGCTGGTGATGCCCTGCATGGCCTTGATCAACCCGGAAGTACGCAGGTCGTTGAACCCGTCTTTACGCATCTGGGTATCGATTTCCAGCGAATTGCCCTCGGCCATGATCAGCCGTTGCAACGCGGGTGTGTTCTTCACCACTTCATAAATCCCTACGCGCCCTTTGTAACCGCCGTTGCAGTGATCGCAACCGATCGGTTCATAGATCGTGAACGAGCCGATGCGTTCCGCGGGGAAACCCTCCTTTAGCAGCGCCTCCCGGGGAATCTCGATCGGTCTCTTGCAATGGCTGCACAGTTTACGCGCCAGGCGTTGGGCGATGATCAGGCTGACCGAGGTGGCGATGTTGAAGCCCTGGATGCCCATGTTGTGCAGGCGGGTCAGGGTTTCCGCGGCGCTGTTGGTGTGCAGGGTCGACAGCACCAGGTGCCCGGTCTGGGCGGCCTTGATGGCGATTTCCGCCGTTTCCAGGTCACGGATTTCGCCGACCATGATGACGTCCGGATCCTGACGCAGAAACGAGCGCAGCGCCTGGGCAAATCCCAGTCCCTGCTTGGGATTGACGTTGACCTGGTTGATGCCTTCCATGTTGATCTCCACCGGGTCTTCGGCGGTGGAGATGTTGATGTCCACGGTGTTGAGAATGTTCAGGCCGGTATAGAGCGACACGGTCTTGCCCGAGCCGGTGGGGCCGGTCACCAGGATCATCCCCTGTGGCTGCTTGAGCGCGGCCATGTACAAGTCTTTCTGGTCGGGCTCGTAGCCGAGGGCATCAATGCCCATTTGCGCGCTGGACGGATCGAGGATCCGGATCACCACTTTCTCGCCCCACAGGGTCGGCAGGGTGTTGACCCTGAAGTCGATGGACTTGCTCTTGGACAGGCGCATCTTGATCCGCCCGTCCTGGGGCCGGCGGCGTTCGGAGATGTCGAGGCTGGCCATGACTTTCAGCCGCGAAGCGATGCGGTTGGCCAGCTGAATCGGTGGTTTGGCGACTTCACGCAGCATGCCGTCGGTGCGCATTCGCACGCGGTAGGTTTTTTCATAGGGCTCGAAATGCAGGTCGGAAGATCCGCTCTTGATCGCATCGAGCAACATCTTGTGAACGAAACGCACCACGGGCGCGTCATCGGCATCCTGTCCGGCGATGGCGTCTTGATTGTTGTCATCGATCGACTCGATGTCCACGCCATCGAGGTCAACGTCGGCCATGTCTTCCAGGCCGGTACTGTGGTTGTCGAAGAATTTCTCGATGGCGTCCGTGAGTTTTTCGTCTTCGACCAGAATGGCTTCGGTACTGAGCCCGGTGCTGAACTGGATATCGTTGATGGCCTGGTGATTGGTTGGATCGGAAACCCCCACGAACAGTTTGTTGCCGCGCCGCCACAGGGGTAGGGCGTGGTGCTGGCGGACCAGTTTCTCACTGACCAGGCCCTTGGGTTGGCTTTCCTTGTCCAGGCAATTGAGGTCCAGCAGCGCCATGCCGAAGTGCTCCGAGGCAATCTCGGCGACCTGACGGCTTTTCACCAGCTTGTTTTGCACCAGGTAGCTGACCAGAGAAATCCGGTTGCGCTGGGCTTGCTGGTACGCCTGTTGCGCGCTTTTATCAGTGAGCAGTTCGGCCAGGACCAATTGCTTGGCCAGGCCGCTAAGGGCGATGTCATTCATGGGGATACCGGACGCAAACAATGCATGACTTATAGCCTAGTCAAGCGGCGGAGCCAAACCAGTGGGACTGAGGTGACAATAATTGTCAGATAGTGCGGATCCTGGGGGTAGGAAAAGGCGATTGCCTCGGCTCAACCCCCCGAAAGCAGCAGGTGACGGGTTTGGCATGGGCTGTGCTGTGGCTAATTCAGGTCATGAGATTTCGACTCATGCATGGAGCTTGTCTATGAATACTCAGAAAGGTTTTACGCTTATCGAACTGCTGATCGTGGTGGCGATCATCGGGATTTTGGCGACGTTTGCGTTGCCGCAATATGCCAAGTATCAGGCAAGGGCTAAGGTTACTGCGAGTATGGCCGAGATAGCTGCATTGAAAGTGCCATTTGAAGACATTATTAATCAGGGCACGGATCCGTCGATTACGTCGATCGGTGGAACGGGCACTACAGGTAACTGCACCATTACCGCTTCGGGAACGGCTTCCAGTGGAGTGGGCACTATTGGTTGCGTCATTCTTAATGCGCCGGGTCAGGTACTCAACAAAACCATCACACTCTCACGGACGATGACGGGAGGGTGGACGTGTGGGACAACAGTCGAACAGGAATATGCGCCTAAAGGTTGCAAGGGCGTTTGATGTGATTGTCGGTTAGGTTGATCAAAACCCGCGTCCCACGATGCGGGTTTTTTATTAATGACGCGCGACTTCTCTACAAAACAGAAAAATCCCGACAATTCATGGCCTTAGGCCCACGCCAAAACCCGCAACTTGCATGTAGATAATTTCGAAGTCATGCATTTTGCATGATTCCGAAAATTGAGAGGATTATTAAGTTGTTGATTTATAAAGACTTATTGGCTGTCTCAAAGTTGGCATAGCGTTCGCAATATACCCAGTAACCCTGCTGACAAGACACGCAGCAGACTTTATGAAAAAACAGGAGTTACTCGTATGAAGAAGTTCGCTATCACTGCCGCTGCTGCTACCGCGCTGACCCTGACCCTGGCCAACGCTGCATTTGCCCAGACTCAAGCCACTCAAGCGCCAATGGTGCTGGCTGCCGGTGAAGTCACCGAAGCCAAAGAAGCCACTTCCGATACCTGGATCACCACCAAAGTCAAAGCAGACCTGGTCACCGAAAAAGGCATTCCTGGTACTGACATCAAGGTTGAAACCAACAAAGGTGTTGTTTCCCTGTCGTCTACCACCGCAGTGACTGAATCTCAGAAAGACGTCGCCGTGGCTATCGCCAAGAAAATCAAAGGCGTCAAAGCGGTCTCCGCTGACGGCCTGAAAGCCGAGTAAGGCAAGACTTCTCGCCTGGACCGGGAGAAGGCGCGGTAGACGAGCCGAGTCATGCGTCTGCCGCAACTTGAGAGTTCATGCGAAAGGCCACAAGGACGTGGCCGTTACAGGCCTCGGACATTCGTGTCCGGGGCCTGTTCTATTATGGGCGTCCCAAAACAACTGTAGGAGCAAGCTTGCTCCTACAAAGATTTATGTCGTGCCTAATTACCGCGTTTGCTGGTGATCTGCTTCAAACGATTACCTTCAAACCGCAGGTACTGGTACATCCCGCCGTTGGGCCCGTAGGTCCATTCCTCGACCTGGAACTCTTCCCGTCGGTCGGCGCTGCGTTTGTAGCCCAGCAGATCACGGCTGACCGGTTCACCGCATTTCTGCAGCACCTCGCCGGACCTGTCCCCGACGCTGATCAATTGACTGCCGCAGCGCAGGGTCTCAGCGGCGCAGGCGTGACTCGCGGCCAGCGCCAGGGCCAGGCCTGTCAGCAATCGTCTGAGCATCATTCGGCGTCCAGGTGCAGTGGCGTAATCACCCGACCGTCACTTTCCGCCTGACCCAGGCTGGCGTCGACGAAGTACACGCGCTCGTCGGCCAGTTGAGCCTTGTCGACCAGATAATCCTTGATGCTGCTGGCGCGATCCTGACCCAGCTGCCGCAACAACACGTCGCTGGTACTCCAGAATTTGATCACGCCCTCACGCATTTTCGCGGTGCGTTCTTCCTTGCCCAGATCCTTCCATTCGGCGGGGGGCTGAGTCTTCAGGCGCGTGCGGTAAATGCCTTCCAGCAGCGGACCTTTCTCGCTGTCCGGTACTTCCACCAGCGCGGCGTTAGCCGGCACCTTGTCACCACGGCGCTGCAGCATTTTGTAGTAGTTGTACTTGTATTCCCGTTCCAGGCGTTGCTCGGCAATCAGCGGGCCATCGCTGCTTTGCGCAGCAGTCCCTTCGATCTCCAGGCGCAGGGCCGGACGTTCCTTGAGCGCCTGGGACAGTTTGATCAACGAGCCCTCGGCCTCCTTGCTCAGGTCGCTGGAACCCGGTGCAAACGAGACAGTGCCCAGATCTTGCGAACCACCGCCACTGACCAGGCCACCAATCATTTTGAAGGGTGCGGCGGCGGCCTTGACGATCAGGTTGCGCAGAGTCTGCCAGATAATAGGCATGACGCTGAACTGTGGATTGTTCAGGTCACCGGTCACCGGCAGCTCGATGGAAATCTTGCCGTCGACGTCCTTGAGCAACGCGATGGCGAGTTTCAAGGGCAGGCTTACCGCATCCGGACTGTCGACCTTTTCACCCAGTTGCAGCTGCTCGACCACCACCTTGTTGTCGGCCTTGAGCTGGCCTTTGGTGATCAGGTAATGCAGGTCGAGATTGAGCCGGCCCTTGCGGATGCGGTAGCCGGCGAATTTGCCGGAGTAGGGCGTCAGGGTCGTCAGTTCCACCCGTTTGAAACTGGTGGCGATGTCGAGGCTGGCCATCGGGTCGAACGGGTTGACCGAGCCCTTGATGGTCACCGGTGCATAGCGGTCGACCTTGCCTTTGATGTCGACACTGGCCGGTTTCGCCTGGCGACTGTCGATGGTGCCGATCTGTCCATTGAGCTGTTGAATGACAGTGGCGAAGTTCGGCGTCAGGCTGAAGTCGGCGAAGTTGGCCGAGCCGTCATTGATGGCAATGCCGCCAATGTGGATGCCCAGTGGTTTGTCTTTGCCGGCGGGTTTGGCGGCGGCGGTTTTGGCGCCGGAGTCAGGCGGTTGCGGGATCAGCAGGTCATCGACGTTAGTGGTGCGGTCGTCGTTGATCATGAAGCGCGCATAGGGCTGGAACAGGTTGACCTTGTCGATCGACAGGCTGTCGCCGTGCTGATAGTTCAGGCCTTCGAGCACCAGTTGCTGCCACTTGAGGAAGTCGCGGGTTTTCAGGGTGTCGAGGGTATGCAACTGATCGACCTGAGCGCGCCCGGTGACGCTGAACGCCAGCGGCTCGGTGCTTTTCAAATCGACTGCCAGCTCACTGCCGAGCATGCCGCTGCGCAGTTCGAGGCGAATGAACGGGTTGATGTAGGACTGCGCGACCCGCAAGTCGATGTCCTTGGTGTGCACGTTCAGTCTGGCGCTGACCGGAGCCAGGTTGACCTCGCCGTCCGCCATGATCTTGCCTTGCTTGCCCACGCCCGTATCGAGCTTGAGGTTGAAGGGCGAGCCATTGAGGCTGTCGAAGTTCTGCAGGTCCAGGTTCAGCGGGCCGACGTCCAGGGCTACGGGCGGTTGTGCCTTGCGGTCAGCCAGATGCACCTGGTAATCGCGCAGTTGCACGTCTTTGAGCAGCACCTGCCACGGCTTGCTCGGCGGAGCAGGTTCAGGCTTGGGGGAATCGGCGGCGGCTGGAGCACTCGCCGGTTCGGCGTTGGCTTTGACCGCCGCTTTGGACGGTTGGCTGGCGAACAGCTTCTGCCAATCGAGTTGTCCGTCCGCTTCCAGGGCCGCCCAGGTTTCCAGTTTATTGCTGCGGATCTTGCCGACCACGACTTGCTGCTTGGCCAGGTCCACCGTGGTGTCGCTGACGTCCAGGCGCGCCAGTTTCGCCAGCGGCCGACCGTCCGGTGCCTTGATGGCAAATGGCGCGATACTGACCGCAACATTGCTCAGCAGCAGTTCGGTTTCCTTGGACAAGTTGAGCTTATAGTCGGTGCTGAGGTCAATGACGCCGTCTTCGAGCACCAGTGGCACCGCGTCACGTACATAGGGCCAAAAGGCTTTCATCTTGCCATCGGTGATCTTCAGCTTACCTTCAGAGGCAATCGGGATCAGGCTGAAGTTGCCGGTCCAGTCGAGCTGTCCACCTCCCGGGCCGACGGCCATCAACGTCATGTCGGCACTGTCTTCGGGCAGCGTGCTGAGGTTCTTCAGCTCGAAGTCGAGTTTGTCGTAGAGGAATTCGATGGGCTCGCTGGGGCGTGCATCCTGAAAGTGCACGTAACCGTCAGCCAGTCTGATGCGCTCGACCCGCAAGGGGAAGGGGTTGGCATCCGGGTCGGCCGGCGTCGGCTCGCTGGCGGGCAGTTTGAACAATCCCAAAAGGTTGAGCTTGCCGTCCTTGCCGAAGAGGATTTCGGTCTTGGGTTTGTCCAGTTCGATATCGGACAGGTGCAGCGCCTTGGTCCAGAGGCTGTCGATCTGCAGATTGGCATACAGCCGCTCGAAGCCGACCTGTTCCTTGCCCGGCTCGCCAATGACCAGGCCCCAGAGGGTGACTTCAAGGCTGAACGGGTTGAGCTCGATCCGCTGGATCGTGGCGGGTGTCGTTGCGTAGTTGGCCAGCTGCTGGTTGGCCACCCGCAACGCGATACCCGGCAAAATCAGAAACCCCAATAGGCTGTAGAGGGCCAGCGCGGTCAACAGAGCGCCAATGGCGCGAATCAATCCTTTGGGCATGTGCGGCTTCATTTGTCTGAATCGGAGTGCCTTGGAGTATGGCACGCGATTCTGGTTCCGAAGTCACTGCGCTTTCAGGATTTGTTTTACGCTATTGCTGAATCTCAGAACTGCAGGATCAGCGTTTTCAGCGGCGGCTGTTGATCCATGGACGGAAAATCGCCGCCCGGTTTCATCACTGTCCACTCACGCACCGGACGCCCGGCTTTCTCGGCACACCGCAAAACCTGTTCGCGCCAGTCGTCCATGCTGACTTTTGCCAGGTTGTTGCAGCAGATCAGCACGCCATCGTCGGCGGTGGTCAACAACGCCGGTTTCAGCAGGCTCTGGTAGTCGCGCAGCAGGTCGACGGTGCCGAATGCGCTCTTGGCCCAGGCCGGCGGATCCAGTAGCACCAGATCGTACTGGCGCGGTTCCACACGCTGATAGCTCGGCAGTTTCTGCCCGCGACGCTGGCTGATGGGCAGGCCGGCCAACTGCCGGATCGCCGGGAAGTAGTCGGACTGGATAAATTGCATGGTCGGCAATTGCGGATTGAGCAGACCGTTCTCGCGACCGACCGCCAGGTTGCCTTCGGCAAAGTCCAGGTTGCACACCTCGCGGGCGCCACCGGCTGCGGCGCTCAAACCGACGCCGCAGGTATAGGCGAACAGGTTCAACACCGTTTTGTCTTGGCTGTGCGCCTTGACCCAGCCCCGGGTGTTGCGCAGATCGAGGAACAGCAGTGGGTCCTGGCCTGGATGGCGACCGCGAACCCTATAGTTCAGGCCCCATTCATGGCCGATCAGGTCTTGCAGGGCGGCTTCATCGGCGCGGTAGACCGTGTCTTCGCGGTCGATGCGCGAGTGACCCCGGGAGCGGTCGTTGTACACCAGCAGGGTGTCGAGGCCGAGGTGCTGATTGACGGTGTCGTGCAGTTGCAGCAGGGCATCCCGCTCCAGGGGCTGGTGAAAGCTTTGCACCAGCAGTTGCGGGCCGTAGCGGTCGATGGTCAGGCCGCCAGCGCCTTCCTGGCTGCCATGGAACAGCCGATAGCAATCGGTGCCCTGCTGGTGCAGCTCGGCGAGCAGGTCCTGGCGACGATCGAGGGCGGCGCGCAGCGCCTGATTCAAGGAAGACATGCTGGGCGCCTTGCAGGGGGAATTTGGCGCGGGAGTTTAACAGCTTGAGCCATGAAGAACCTGTGGGAGCGTGGCTTGCCCGCGATGAAGGATAACGCGATTCGTCAGATGAACCGTGGTGCGACCGTCGCGGACAAGCCACGCTCCCACAAAGAAGGGTTAACTCAGCAACCCCATCCGTCGCCTGGCCCGCTGCACCGACCCATTACGCACCGCCCAGCGCAACATCGGTGCACTGCGATTGACGCTGGCGCGGATCAACTTTCGTTGCAGCGGGCCCTGGTTCACACCCAACATGTCGCTGGCCCAGTCCGGCAGCAGGTCAATCCCGGCCTGCATCATCAAGCCGCCGAAAGGCTTGGCCAGGCGGCTGGGGGCGGGGGCGTCCAACAGCAGCCGCAACACTTCTCGACTGCGCTCGTCGCACAGCAGTTGTGGGCGCATGTGCTCAAGGTAATCGGCAATGTCCCGTCGTGACCGGGGTACATCACGTGCGCCCAGACGCTCTGCAACCATGGCGATTTCGGCGTAATAGCGATCCTGATCGGCCAGGGACAGCTTCGGGTTGCGGTAACGCAGGTGCGCGGCGAGGAAATTGCTGACCTCGGCCACGTGTACCCAGGTCAGCAGCCCGGGGTCGCTGGCGGCATAAGGCCGGCCATCAGGGGCAGTGCCGGTCACTTGCAGGTGGATGGTGCGGACTTTCTCGATCAGCCAGTCGGCGTCCTTTCGCGAACCGAACGTGGTGCCGGAAATGAATTGCCCGGTGCGACGCAAGCGGCCGAGCATATCCTGGCGAAAATTCGAATGGTCCCAGACCCCGGCCAGGGCCAGTGGATGCAGGGCTTGCAGCATCAGGGCACTGATGCCGCCGATCAGCATACTGCTGAAGTCGCCATGCACTTGCCAGCTCACCGAATCGGGTCCGAACAGGCCGGGATCGCCCTTGGGGTTTTCCAGGTCGAGCTTGCCCAGGGACAGACCGGTCAGGCTCATGATCTGGGTTTCGATGCGGCTGCGGATGAATTCCATGGCGACCTGTAGGAGCGAGCTTGCTCGCGAAAAGCGTGAGGGCAACGCGTTGATCCAGACAACGCGCGTTATCGTTAACGTCCATCGCGAGCAAGCTCGCTCCTACAGATACCGGTGGGTTACTGGTTCAGGCGTTTATCGACCAGCTCCTGAACCACGCTGGGGTCAGCCAGGGTCGAAGTGTCGCCCAACGTGTCCAGCTCGTTGCAGGCAATCTTGCGCAGGATCCGCCGCATGATCTTGCCCGAACGGGTTTTCGGCAACGCCGGGGCCCACTGGATCAAGTCCGGTTTGGCGAAACTGCCGATTTCCTCGCTGACATGCGCCAGCAATTCTTTCTTCAGTTCGTCGTTGGGTTCGGTGCCGTTCATGGGGGTGACAAAGGCATAGATGCCCTGGCCCTTGACGTCGTGGGGATAGCCGACCACCGCCGCTTCGGCGATGCTGTCATGCAGCACCAGGGCGCTTTCCACCTCGGCGGTGCCGATGCGGTGTCCGGATACATTGATCACGTCGTCGATGCGCCCGGTGATCCAGTAGTCGCCGTCTTCGTCGCGCCGCGCGCCGTCGCCGGTGAAGTAATAGCCGGGGTAAGGCTTGAAGTAAGTGTCGACCATCCGTTGCGGGTCCCCGTAGACACTGCGAATCTGCGCCGGCCAGCTGGATTTGATCGCCAGTACGCCGCTGCCGGCACCCTTGATCTCCTTGCCCACTTCATCCAGCAACACCGGCTGCACGCCGAACATCGGTTGCGTGGCGCAGCCGGGTTTGATCCGTTGGGCGCTGACCAGGGGGCTGAGCATGATGCCGCCGGTTTCGGTCTGCCACCACGTGTCGACGATCGGGCAACGCTGCTCGCCGACGGCATTGAAGTACCATTCCCAGGCTTCCGGGTTGATGGGCTCACCGACACTGCCGAGTAATCTGAGGCTCGCGCGGGTCGTTTCCTTCAAGGGCTCGAGGCCTTCGCGCATCAGCGAGCGCAGGGCGGTCGGTGCGGTGTAGAAGATGTTCACGTGGTGCTTGTCGATGACCTGCCAGAAGCGCGAGCTGCTCGGGTAGCTGGGTACGCCTTCGAAGATCAGGGTGGTGGCGCCGTTAGCCAGCGGACCGTAGACGATGTAGCTGTGGCCGGTGACCCAGCCGACGTCGGCGGTGCACCAGAAAACCTCGTCGTCGCGGAAGTCGAGTACGTACTTGAAGGTCATCGCCGCTTGCAGCAGATAGCCACCCGTGGTGTGCAGCACGCCTTTGGGTTTGCCAGTGCTACCGGAGGTGTAGAGGATGAACAGCGGGTCTTCGGCGTCCATCGGCTCAGGCGGGCAATCGTCGCTGACGTCGCGCAGCGCCTGGTGATACCAGAGATCGCGACCTTCGACCCAGTCAACCTCGCCCTGGGTGCGCTCGACCACAATGACCGTGCTGACGTTCGGGCAACTTTGCAGCGCCTTGTCGACCTTCTGCTTGAGCGGCACGACTTTACCGCCGCGCACACCTTCATCGGCGGTGATCACGGTGCGGCAGTCGGCGTCGAGAATACGGTCGCGCACAGAGTCCGGGGAGAAACCTCCAAACACCACCGAATGCACCGCACCGATCCGGGTGCAGGCGAGCATGGCATAAGCCGCTTCGGGGATCATCGGCATGTAAATGCATACCCGATCGCCTTTTTTCACGCCACGGCTTTTGAGCACATTGGCCAGGCGACAGACGTTGTGATGCAGTTTTTTGTAGGTGATCTGTGTGGATTCAGCAGGGTCGTCGCCTTCCCAGATGATTGCGATCTGATCGCCGCGCTTTTCCAGGTGGCGGTCGATGCAGTTGTAACTGACATTCAGCTTTCCGCCGGCGAACCAGCTGGCCTCACCGGTTTTCAGGTTGTAACGCTGGACGGTGTCCCAGGGCGTACTCCAGTCGAGAAAACGAGTGGCCTGTTCGGCCCAGAAGGTGCTGGGATGTTCGATGGATTGGCGGTACAGGCGCTTATAGTCGTCTTGACTTAATTGAGCAGCCCGCCGGACGGCATCGGCTTTGGGGAACGTGCTGATATCGAACATGACGGTTCCTTATTCTTGTTTTGAGACAAGAGGGGAGCTACACGACCCTCGTAGGAGCTGGCTTGCCAGCGAAGGCGGCGTATCAGTCGACACACATGTCGAATGACACACCGCCTTCGCTGGCAAGCCAGCTCCTACAAGGTTAGTACCTCCTGCAGGAGTGGCGTCAAATCACCCGCGGTGACGACCGCGGAAGTAGTTGATCAGGCCTTGGGTGGAAGCATCGTCAGCCGGGGTTTCTTCTTTGCCGACCAGGCGGTTGTAGACGCCTTTGCCCAGCTCCTTGCCCAGCTCCACGCCCCACTGGTCGAAGGCGTTGATGCCCCAGACCACGCTTTGCACGAAGACTTTGTGTTCGTACATCGCCACCAGCGCGCCAAGACGACGCGGGCTGATGCGCTCGACCACCAGGGTGTTGCTCGGACGGTTGCCCGGAATCACCTTGTGCGGTGCGATTTTCTGCACGTCTTCTTCGCTCACGCCCTTGTCACGCAATTCGGCTTCTGCCTCGGTGCGGTTCTTGCCGAGCATCAGCGCCTGGCTTTGCGACAGGCAGTTGGCGTACAGCCACTGATGGTGGTCGGACACCGGGTTGAAGCTGACGATCGGCACAATGAAGTCGGCCGGGATCAGTTGGGTGCCCTGGTGCAGTAACTGGTGATAGGCGTGCTGACCGTTGCACCCCACGCCACCCCAGATCACCGGACCGGTGTCGGTGGACACGGGAGTGCCGTCCTGACGCACGCTCTTGCCGTTGGACTCCATGTCCAGCTGTTGCAGGTGTTTGGTGATGTTGCGCAGGTAGTGGTCGTACGGCAGGATCGCATGGCTCTGCGCGCCCCAGAAGTTGCCGTACCAGACGCCGAGCAACGCCAGCAGCACCGGCATGTTCTGATCGAATGGCGCGCTCTGGAAATGCTGGTCCATGGTGTAGGCGCCGGACAGCAGTTCCTTGAAGTTCGACATGCCGATGGCCAGGGCAATCGGCAGGCCGATGGCCGACCACAGCGAGTAACGCCCGCCGACCCAATCCCACATCGGGAAGATGTTTTCTTCGCGGATACCGAACGCCACGGCCGCCGCGTTGTTGCTGGAGACGGCGATGAAGTGACGATACAGCTCGGCCTCCGAGCCACCTTGAGCCAGGTACCAGGCACGCGCGGCCTGAGCATTCTTCAGGGTTTCGAGGGTGTTGAAGGACTTCGACGAGACAATGAACAGCGTGGTCTCGGCGCGCAGCTTCATGGTCAGTTCGTGGAACTCGGTGCCATCGATGTTCGCCAGGTAGTGGCAGCGCACGCCTTTCTGCGCGTAGGACAGCAGCGCTTCGGAGACCAGTTCCGGGCCGAGGAAGGAGCCACCGATGCCGATGTTCACGACGTCAGTGATCGGCTTCTCGGTGTAACCGCGCCACAGACCATCGTGAATACGGCCCACGAGGTCGGTGATCTGGTTCAGTACCTTGTGCACTTCCGGCATCACGTTGACGCCATTGACCGACAGCTTGTCGCCCACCGGGCGGCGCAGGGCGGTATGCAAGGCCGGACGACCTTCCGAGGAGTTGACGATTTCGCCGTCGAACAGCGCCTTGATTGCGCCCTGGAGGTCGACTTCGTTGGCCAGGCCCACCAGCAGATCGCGGGTCTGGGCGTTGATCAGGTTCTTCGAATAGTCGAGAAACAGACCACAGCTGCTGAGGGTGAATTGAGTAAAGCGCTGCGGATCGGCATTGAAGGCTTCGCGCATGCTGAAATCCTGCATGGCTTGGCGGTGGTCATTCAACGCTTGCCAGGCGGGCAGAGCGGTCACATCGTGGGGAGTGCGGTAGTACGCCATCGCTGCGGGTTTCCTTTTTACTTGAACGGCCTTTTGAACACTAAAAATCCCGGAGCGCTGCGGGTGGGCGGTCCGGTCAACTGCGTCGACACGATTTCATGGCGCAGGGCGAATACAGTAACTCCCGCGCGGTGATCTGTCTTGACTTTGTCTGACCTGTTTCCGGTACTTTTTTGACATCGAACCGAGGAGCAGTCCGACAGACGGAGGGGAGGAAGCACTACGTTATGAATATAGCCGCAGATCTAATGTGGGAGCGGGCTTGCTCCCACAGGGGGATGGTGGTGATTCAGGCAGACGCGTCGAGGTTCAGGTGCAGGTTGTCGATCAACCGCGTGGTGTCGAGGAAAGCCGCCACCAGAATCACCAGGTCCCGATCCTGCGCAGTCGCCGGGCGCAATGTCTGGGCATGGCGAATTTCCAGGTAATCAGGACGCAGGCCAGCCGCTTCAAGCTGCTTGATCTGCGCAGAGATCAACGCAGGGAAATCGCGGTCGCCCTGTTTGATCGCCTCGGCGACTTGGGTCAGTGCGCGATATACAACAGGCGCAACGGCCCGCTGCTCTTCGCTGAGGAAACCATTGCGCGACGACAGCGCCAGGCCGTCGGCCGCACGCACGGTCGGCTCACCAATGATCTGGATCGGCATGTTCAGGTCATGGACCAGGGATTTGATCACCGCCAGTTGCTGGAAATCTTTCTGACCGAAAATCGCCAGGTCCGGCTGGACCATGTTGAACAACTTGCTGACGACCGTCGCTACCCCTTCGAAATGCCCGGGACGGCTGGCGCCGCACAAACCTTCGGAGAGTTGCGGAACACTGACTCGGGTCTGGCCGGCGATACCGTCGGGGTACATTTCTTTGACGGATGGCGCAAACAGCAAATGGCAACCGGCCTGGAGCAATTTTTCCTGGTCGGCGGCGAGGGTCCGGGGGTACTTGTCGAGGTCTTCGCCAGCGCCGAATTGCAGCGGATTGACGAAAATGCTCGCGACCACGAAATCCACCCGTTGGGTGGCTTTGGTAATCAGCGCGACATGACCGCTGTGCAGGTTACCCATGGTCGGCACGAAGCCGATGCGTTTGCCTTCGCTGCGGGCACGGGCTACGGCGGCCCGCAGTTCGCGTACGGTTTTGACGGTGTTCATGCAGAGAATCCGTGTTCGATACCTGGGAAAGATGCCGCTTTGACTTCAGCGACGTAAGCGCTCAAGGCCCCGTGAATGCTGGTCTGGCCAGACATGAAGTTCTTCACGAACTTTGGCACGCGGCCGGTGATGGACAGGCCCAGCATGTCGTGCAGAACCAGCACCTGGCCATCGGTGCCGCTGCCGGCGCCGATGCCGATCACCGGGATCTTGACCGCCTGGGTAATTTCTTCGGCCAGTTCACTCGGCACGCATTCGAGCAGCAGCATTGCCGCGCCGGCCTGTTCGAGGGAGATTGCGTCGGCACGCATCTGCCGCGCCTGATTTTCGTTGCGGCCCTGGACTTTGTAACCGCCAAGGATGTTCACCGACTGCGGCGTCAGCCCCATGTGCGCGCAGACCGGAATGCCGCGCTCGGCCAGCAGGCGGATCGAGTCCGCCAGCCACAAGGCACCTTCGACCTTGACCATGTGCGCACCGGCCTGCATCAACAGCGCGCTGTTGGTCATGGCTTGTTCGGTGGTGGCGTAGGCCATGAAGGGCAGGTCGGCAAGAATCAACGCATCGGCGTTGCCGCGTTTGACGGCTGCCACGTGATAAGCCATTTCAGCGGTGGTGACCGGCAGGGTGCTGTCGTGACCCTGTAAAACCATGCCGAGGGAGTCGCCCACCAGCAGCACTTCGACACCCGCTTCATTGCAAGCGTGGGCGAAAGTTGCGTCATAGCAGGTCAGCATGGTGATCTTTTCACCTTTTTGCTTGAGACCTTGCAGCGTGGTCAGGGTGATGGCTGGCATGAAAAGTTCCTCATTCAGGCGCTGTGGAAACTACTGCGAGTAACGCGCGTGATTCTTCGTTAAATACAGGCGCACGGTCTGTTGTCGTGCTTTGAAGGCCTGGATTGCGCCCTTTAACGCCGTATTGGCGGCAGCGGGACGCCTATAGTCGTGAGGAGAACTCGGGAAGTCAATTGGGTGTGTTACCGCGTTGTTACGTGTGGGGTGTTACCGGGGTAACTGATGCGTTTCAGCAACTACCGATCTCATGTTCGACACAAAACCAATGTGGGAGCGAGCTTGCTCGCGATAGCGGTGGATCAGCCAGCATCAATGTTGAATAACAGGCCGCTATCGCGAGCAAGCTCGCTCCCACAGGGGGGTGGCGTCAATTTTGGGAGAGGCGTTCCAGGCCGACGAACGGGCAGCTGGCGAGTAATTCTGTGAGGCTGCGGCCATCGGCCAGACGCAAGTCCACAGGCGCCAGTTCGGCCAGCGGATACAGCACGAAGGCCCGTTCCTGCAGATGGTAGTGAGGCACCTTGAGCCGAGGCTCGTCGATCAGCCGATCACCGAACAGCACAATGTCGAGATCCAGCGTACGCGGCCCCCAACGTTCCAGGCGCTCGCGGCCCTGTCCATGTTCGATCGCTTGTAGCGCATCCAGCAGCTCCAGCGGGGGAAGCGTGCTATCGAGGGCGGCAACCGCATTGGTGTAACGCGGTTGGCCGGGCAGCAGTGAATCACTTTGATAAAACGCGGAAACCCCGACCAGTTCGGTCTGCGGCAATTGTGCCAGCGCATCAACCGCGCTGCGCAATTGTTCGGCGGGGTCAGCCAGGTTGCTGCCCATGCCGATGTAGATGCGTTCCATGGATTACTCGCCCGTGGCGCTCGGTGCGCCAGCTGCGCGTTTGCGCTTGGCGCCACCACTGCGGCGACGTTTGCGCGGGGCGCCGGTGCCGTCATCCTTGCCGCTGAGGTCGCGGATCATGTCCCGACGTTCGCTGTCGTTGGCGTCCTGATAATCCGTCCACCATTCGCCCAGGCCATCGGTCTGCTCGCCGGCGCTTTCGCGCAGCAGCAGGAAGTCGTAACCGGCGCGGAAGCGCGGGTTGTCCAGCAACAGGTCGGCACGTTTGCCACTGCGGCGGGGCAGGCGCTCCTGCATGTCCCAGATCTCGCGGATCGGCATGGTGAAGCGTTTCGGAATCGCGATCCGCTGGCACTGTTCGGCAATCAGCTCATGGGCCGCTTCCTGCATGGCCGGAATGGGCGGCATGCCACGCTCCTGCAAACGCAGGACTCGTGCCGGCAGGGCCGGCCAGAGCAAGGCAGCGAAGAGGAACGCCGGGGTCACCGGTTTGTTCTGCTTGATCCGCAGGTCAGTATTGATCAGCGCATCACTGATCAGCGTGTGGGTGTACGTCGGGTTGTATTCCAGCGCTGCCGCACTGGCCGGGAACAGCGGGTCGAACAACTGCAGGTCGACCAGCATCTCGAAGGTGTCCGCGGCATGACCGGAGAGGAACAACTTGAGCACTTCTTCGAACAGGCGGGCCGATGGAATCTCGCGCAGCATCGGCGCCAGTTCGCGAATGGGCGCGGCGCTGTGTTTTTCGATGCCGAAATTCAGCTTGGCGGCAAATCGAACGGCCCGCAACATCCGCACCGGGTCTTCCTGGTAGCGTTGCTTCGGATCGCCAATCAGGCGGATCAGATGATTGCGAATGTCGTGTACGCCATTGGCGTAATCGAGAATGCGTTCGCTGACAGGGTCGTAGTACAGGGCGTTGATGGTGAAGTCGCGGCGTTGCGCGTCCTCTTCCAGCGTGCCGTAGACGTTGTCGCGCAGGATGCGTCCGCTCTCGTTGCGAGAAGACTGGTTGCTGTCTTCTTCCTCGTCATTTTGCGGATGATTGGCACGAAAGGTCGCGACTTCAATGATTTCACGGCCAAAGTGGATGTGAACCAGTTTGAATCGACGCCCGATGATCCGCGCATTGCGGAATTCGGCCCGGACTTGTTCCGGTGTGGCGCTGGTGGCGACGTCGAAGTCTTTTGGCGTGATGCCGAGCAGCATGTCGCGCACACAACCACCGACCAGGTAAGCCTGGTAACCGGCGTTCTGCAGGCGTTCGACGATATTCACCGCGTAACGGCTGAACTGCGCCTTTTGCAGCGAATGTTGGCCGCTGTTGAGCACTTCAGGCGTGCTGCGAATGTGTTGCGTATGACGCTTGGGAGAACGGAATGACTGGAACAGCTTCTTCAGCATGGGATGCACTGTTTGAAGGAATGTTCGGCCATAACGAAGAATGACCGCATGATGGGCGGGGATTCTAGCATTTAGTCGGGGGATGGTGTAGGAGACAGCAGATATGAGCTGTAAGCCGCATGCTGCTGGAGCACGCTTGCTCGCGAAGGTCGTGAACGATAACGCGGTAAACCAGATGCCCAGCGATGCCCTCGGGTTTTCGTCGGAGCGCCGTCCGGAGCAAGCCCGCTCCTACAGTCAGCAGGTGCGAGGAGGTCGTTGAATCTCAGAAACTACAAGGGGAGCCGAAGCTCCCCAAGAAAGTAGTTGCATGCTCTATTTTTATTTTTGATTCGGGCTTCTTGTTTTTGTTGAGTGCCCTCGCCATGAAGTTTTTCCTTCATGACCCTCCCAATCGGGAGCCAAGAGCAAACGGATTGCTTTGGTCGCTGTGTTGCAGTGATCTTGCGATCCAACCAGTTCAGGCACTGTCTGAGGACAGTTTTTATTGTTCTCGGCCTGGTCGTGGGGCATGCCCCAAATACAACGCCTCTCCAAAAGAATCAGTTAGCTGCGCCTCTCGCCGTCTTGTTTTTATTGTGCGTGAGTCGATTCGTCTTATTTTTATTGTCTTGTGCATTGCTTGTTATTGTTCTTGTACCAAACATATAGCAGGGGGCGTGCCAACTTTTGTGAGCCCCAGCAAAACAAGGGGTTGCGTGGTCTGGGCGGGTTTTTCGAGGCCCAAAAAAACCGGGGCTTCGTTACCGTAAGCCCCGGCTTCTGTTACGTGAGAAAGCTGAGGTAACAGTTTCTTCACGTTTGTCAGGTGTTACCCGCACATCGGACAGCTGCGGTTCAGCTCTCGCTGGCGACGCCGGTCTTGCGCCGCGGAATGCCCAGGCGCTGGCGGCGTTCCCACAGGCATTTGCGACTGACCCCGAGTTTGCGGGCCAGCTCGGTTTCGGTCATGTGGTCTTGATGTTCGAGAACGAAGTGCTGGAAGTAGTCTTCCAGTGACAGGTCTTCGGTCGGCTCATGGCTGTTGTTCCCGGCGTTGTTACCCTGTTGCGGCGCCAGGCCGATGAAGTCGTCTTCTTCCAGATCGCTCAGCTCGATGTCGATACCCAGCAGTTCGGCGGAAATCTCCGGGCTCTCGCACAGGATGACCGCGCGCTCGACGGCATTTTCCAGCTCGCGAACGTTACCCGGCCAGGAGTAGTGACGAATCGCCTGCTCGGCGTCCGCGGCAAACCTCAGGTCGGTGCGATTGACTCGTGCGCTCTGCCGCGCCAGGAAGGCATTGGCAATTTCGTTGACGTCCGCACCGCGCTCGCGCAGGGCCGGCAGTTTCAAGGCGATCACGTGGAGGCGGTAGTACAAGTCTTCCCGGAACTGGCCGATCTTCGCCAGGCTCTTGAGGTCCCGGTGAGTCGCGGCGATCAGGCGTACATCGACCTTCTGCGACTGCACCGAGCCAACCCGACGAATTTCGCCTTCCTGCAGCACGCGCAGCAGGCGGGCCTGGGCTTCCAGCGGCAGTTCGCCGATTTCGTCAAGGAACAGGGTGCCGCCATCGGCCGCTTCCACCAGGCCCGCACGCCCGGCGCTGGCGCCGGTGAACGCGCCTTTTTCGTGGCCGAACAGTTCGGACTCGATCAGGCTTTCCGGAATGGCTGCGCAGTTCACCGAAATCATCGGCGCCTTGGCGCGTCTGGACAGGTTGTGCAGGGCACGCGCCACCAGTTCTTTACCGGTACCGGACTCGCCCTGGATCAGGACATTGGAGTCGGTCGGCGCGACTTTGCGGATCTTGCTGTACAGATCCTGCATGGGCGGACACGAGCCGATAATGCCGATCTCACCGTTGCTGTTGTCGATACCCGGTTTTGCCGCGCCATTGCTGGCTTTGCCAGCGACAGGTTCGCTACTGGTTTGCGCCGATTGCCGGTCACGCAGGATGCGCGCGACGGCCTGGAGCATTTCGTCATGATCGAAAGGCTTGGCGATGTAATCCACCGCGCCCATCTTCATCGAGTCGACCGCCGAACGCAGGCTGGCGTAGCTGGTCATGATCAGCACCGGCGTGCCCTGGCCAAGCTTGATCAGCTCGGTGCCCGGTGCGCCAGGCAGGCGCAGGTCACTGACGATCAGGTCGAACGTGGGAATAGTGAAGCGTTCTTGTGCTTCCTGCACTGAACCGGCTTCGCTGACCTGGTACTGGTTACGTTCCAGCAGGCGGCGCAAGGCGGAGCGGATGATTGTTTCGTCTTCGACGATCAAAATGTGCGGCATTGATTCGATACTCTCGACGGTCTCAGTTCACAGCGGACGTCGCTTCGACATGACGCGGCAATGTCACCCGGATACGGGTGCCGCGTTGGCTTTGTACATCAGCCGGGCTGTCGATGGTGATTTGTCCATAATGCTCTTCAACGATGGAATAGACCAGTGCAAGGCCCAGACCGGTGCCTTCGCCAGGATCCTTGGTGGTGAAGAAAGGTTCGAACAGTCGGTCCATGATGCTCGAGGGAATACCGCTGCCTTCGTCTTCCACGATCAGATCGACCGTGTGTTCGCCGGCTTCGCTTTTAACTCGCACCGCACTGCCGGGAGGCGAGGCGTCACGGGCGTTCGAGAGCAGGTTGATCAGTACTTGCGCCAGGCGCTGCGGATCACCTTCGACCCAATGATCGGGGTCGCACAGATTATAGAACTGCACTTCGAAATTGCGTCGGTTCAGGGCCAGCAGGCCAATGGCATCCTGAGCCACTTCGGCCAGACAGACGGGCTCGTCGCTGTGCTGATGACTGCCGGCGTGGGCGAAGCTCATCAGCGACTGGACGATACGTGACACGCGTTTGGTCTGTTCGAGGATCTGCCCGCTGATTTCCTTCAGTTCGCTGTCTTCTTCGCGCTCTTCACGCAGGTTCTGCGCCAGACAGGCAATGCCGGTGATCGGGTTGCCGATTTCATGGGCCACGCCGGCGGCCAGGCGGCCGATGCTGGCCAGTCGCTCGGAGTGCACCAGTTTGTCTTCGAGCATCTGGGTTTCGGTCAGGTCTTCCACCAGCAGCACCAGGCCACTGTTACCCGGCGCCAGGGGTTCATCGATCGCCGCTTTGTGCAGGTTCAGCCAGCGGGTCTGGCCGTCGAGGGCCAGATGCTGCTTGTGCAAGTGCTCGTCGGGCAGATTGATGAAGCCTTGCAGCAGTGCTTTCCACGGATCGGCGATGGTGCTCAGGCGCGAGCCGACCACACGTTGTGCGGCAATCCCGGTCAATTCCTCCATGGCTTTGTTCCACATGAGGATTTCCTGATCCTTGGCCAGCGAGCAGACGCCCATCGGCAATTCCTGCAAGGTCTGACGGTGGTAGCGGCGCAGGGCATCGAGTTCGGCGGCAAGGCCGGTGAGGCGCGAATGGTAATCCTCGAGCCGGCTTTCGATGAAGTGGATGTCTTCCGTCACGTAGTTTTCGCCGCCGGCCTTATAGGGCAGGAAGGTTTCGACCATGTCCTGGGCCACGCTTGGCCCCATCAGGCCGGACAGGTTGGCTTCGATTCGGTCACGCAACCGGCGCAGGGCGTAAGGCCGGCGCTCGTCGAATGGCAGATAAAGGTCGCGCAGGGCTTGCTCGACTTCTTTCTGTGCAGCCTTGGCGCCCAAGGGTTTTGCCAGCTGCGTGGCGAACTCCTGGGGCGAGGCGGCGTGCAGTTCCCGGCGTTGCGGGCGACGCACATTGTCCACGGCGCAGGCTTCGGCGGCGCTGGCCTCTTCGGCGCTGGCATTGGTGAACAGCGAAATCAGGGTGAACATCAGCACGTTGGCCGCCAGCGACGCGATGGCCGCCATATGCCAACTGGTGTCGTCCAGCACGTAGATCATGTTCAGCAGCGGAATATAGAAACCCTGCAGATTGCCCACCAGCGGCAGCAACATGGTGACCAGCCACACCAGAATCCCGGCGAGCAGACCGGCGATGAAACCGCGGCGGTTGGCGGTCGGCCAGTACAGGACCGACAGCACGCCCGGCAGGAATTGCAGGGTGGCGACGAAGGCGACGATGCCAAGGTTAGCCAAGTCCTGCTCGGCGCCCAGCATCAGGTAGAAACCGTAGCCTGCCATGATGATCGCGACGATCAGTGCCCGGCGGGTCCACTTCAGCCAGCGGTAGATATTGCCTTCGGCCGGCGGCTGGTAGAGCGGCAACACCAAGTGGTTCAGCGCCATCCCGGACAGCGCCAGGGTGGTGACGATGATCAGCCCGCTGGCCGCCGACAAGCCACCGATGTACGCGAGGAGCGCCAGGGCTTTGCTGTTGGCGGCGATACCGATGCCCAGGGTGAAGTATTCCGGGTTGGTGGTGGCGCCGAGTTTCAAGCCAGCCCAGAGAATCAACGGCACGGCCAGGCTCATCAGCAGCAGGAACAGCGGCAGGCCCCAGCTGGCGCTCACCAGAGAGCGCGGGTTGAGGTTTTCGGTAAAGGTCATGTGATACATGTGCGGCATCACGATCGCCGAGGCGAAGAACACCAGCAGCAGCGTGCGCCATGGTCCTTCCTGTAGCGGCGTATGCAGGGCGGCGAGGGCGGTCTGGTTTTGCAGCAGCCAAAGCTCAAGCTGTTGCGGGCCGTCGAACACGCCATACAGGGCATACAGGCCGACACCGCCAATGGCGATCAACTTGATCACGGATTCGAAGGCAATCGCGAACACCAGGCCTTCATGCTTCTCGCGGGTGGCAATATGGCGCGAACCGAAGAAAATCGTGAATAAGGTAATCAGGGCGCAGAAGCTCAAGGCCACGCGATGCTGGACTGGTTCGCGGGTGAGGATGCCGATGGAGTCGGCCACCGCCTGGATCTGCAAGGCCAGCAATGGCAGCACGCCGATCAGCATGAAGATGGTCGTCAGTGCCCCGGCCCAGGTGCTGCGGAAGCGGAACGCGAACAAATCGGCCAGAGAAGACAGCTGATAGGTGCGGGTGATCTTCAGGATCGGATACAGCAACACCGGCGCCAGCAAAAACGCCCCGGAGACCCCGAGGTAACTGGACAGAAAACCATAGCCATACTGGTAGGCCAGGCCCACCGTGCCGTAAAACGCCCAGGCACTGGCGTAGACGCCCAGCGACAGGGTGTAGGTCAGCGGGTGGCGAATGATCGCCCGCGGGATCATGCCCCGTTCGCTGACCCAGGCGACGCCGAACAGTACCGCCAGGTAGGCGGCGCTGATCAGGATCATCTGGGTCAGGCTAAAGCTCATCGGCATCTTTTTGGCTCTGCAGGATGAAGGTCACGACGATCAGGATCAGCCAGAGCAGATAGGGGCGATACCAGGCGCCAGTAGCGTCGATCCACCAATCCATGATGGCCGGGGAAAACAGATAAATCCCCACTACCAGGAGCAGGACCAAGCGATAGATGTACATCCCGGCCTCTCTTCTTTATGCGCGTGCCCGAAAACGTGCGGCGATGGTAACGGATGGGCGCGCCACTGCAAGTGGGATCACTGTAGTTGCGCTTCGGGCAAGTTGGGGGTGCGCGGGATCTTCAGTGCATCCCAGTGGGCGATGCCCCAGTCCAGCACTTCCCGTGGTGTGGCGTATGCCAGATCGGCGCCCGGGTCTTGTCCGAGTGCGCGCAATGCCCGCAGCAACAAGGGCGTCGCCTGATCTTCGCTCAACGGCGCCGAACGGTAGGACTTGCCGAGCTTGTTGCCGTCGGGCTGGGTGATCAGCGGGATATGCAGGTAGCGCGGTTGCGGCAGGCCAAGCAGTTCTTGCAGGTAGAGCTGACGCGGGGTGGAGTCCAGCAGGTCGGCGCCCCGGACAATATCGGTGATGCCTTGCCAGGCATCGTCCAGCACCACCGCCAGTTGATAGGCGTAGAGTCCGTCGCGGCGGCGGATCACGAAATCACCGACTTCCCGCCCCAGGTGCTGGCGGAATTCACCCTGGACCCGGTCGATGAAGTGGTATTCCAGCTCGGGGACACGCAGGCGAATCGCGGCATTTTCGGTGCCGTGACCGGCGTTGCGGCACAGGCCCGGATAAATTCCGTGATAGCGCTCCAGTTGTTTGCGCGAACAGGTGCAGGCGTAGGCCAGGCCATGATTGAACAGACGATTGAGCACTTCGGCGTAGGCCTCGTGCCGGTCACTCTGTCGGACCATCTCGCCATCCCATTCGAACCCATAGCTTTCCAGGGCCTTGAGAATGGCCGCCTGGGCACCGGGTTCTTCCCGCGGCGGATCGAGATCTTCCATGCGCATCAGCCAGCGACCACCCACCGAGCGCGCGTCGAGGTACGAAGCCAGTGCGGCGACCAGCGAGCCGAAATGCAGATGGCCGCTTGGCGTGGGGGCGAAGCGTCCGATGTAGGCGGGGGAAGTGATGGCAGTCATGGCTGGATATTACTTTGTTGGCGCCTGATAAGCGCACGGCTTGATACCGCTATCGCGAGCAAGCTCGCTCCCACATTTGATCTGCGGCGTTCACAAATCCAGTGTGGGAGCGAGCTTGCTCGCGATGGCGATCTTAAAGTCACAGCAGGTATCAGCGAATATCAGAAACAAAAACGGAGCGTTCGCACGCTCCGTTCATCGTTCAAGTCGAGATTACTTGCCGACTTGTTTTTCCTTGATTTCCGCCAGGGTCTTGCAATCGACACACATGTCGGCAGTAGGGCGGGCTTCCAGTCGCTTGACGCCGATTTCGACGCCGCAGGACTCGCACCAGCCATACTCTTCGTCTTCGATCAATTGCAGGGTCTTGTCGATTTTCTTGATCAACTTGCGCTCGCGATCACGGGCGCGCAATTCGAGGCTGAATTCTTCTTCCTGGCTGGCACGGTCTGCCGGATCCGGGAAGTTGGCCGCTTCGTCTTTCATGTGATCAACCGTACGGTCGACTTCCTGCATCAAGTCCTGTTTCCACTTGTTCAGGATCTTGGTGAAGTGAGCGCGCATGGGCTTGCCCATGTATTCCTCGCCCTTCACTTCTTTGTAGGGTTCGAAACCGCTGATCGACTGATTTTGCTGCTTTGCTTGGGTGGGCATGAAATGGACCGCCTCTACTCTTGTAATCCATTGCGCAGGATTGCTCCATCACCGACACCTGCCGGCCCTGCGGCTGCAAGCGGGCGAACTTACCAGATCAAATCGGGCCGCGCTACTCCCGGATGTCGAGGCAGTGGCCTTCAGTGCTTGCAAATGTATGAGAAGCCTTGTCTGGTGGTGCTGGAGGCCTGATCAAATATTGATTTTAGTCAAACCTGGGACACACGCTTGAGTCGTTTGAGACCAGAGTTATATGGCTCTGACCGCTTTAGGTTCTCGCTCGTTCCTGCGCTTGGGTAGAATCGATTCTTTTCCCTGTTGAAGGAAGGCTAATGGCTCAGCCCTACAGTGCCCGCAGTCGCGCGATCGAACCTTTCCACGTCATGGCGCTGCTGGCGCGGGCCAATGAACTGCAAGCCGCCGGCCACGACGTGATTCACCTGGAAATCGGCGAGCCGGACTTCACCACCGCCGAGCCGATCATCCAGGCCGGCCAGGCGGCACTGACGGCGGGCAAGACCCGTTACACCGCTGCCCGCGGCATCCCTGAATTGCGCGAGGCCATTTCCGGCTTCTATCAGCAGCGTTACGGGTTGAATATCGATCCGCAGCGCATCCTCATCACCCCGGGCGGCTCTGGCGCGCTGTTGTTGGCCAGCGCCCTGCTGGTGGACCCGGGCAAGCACTGGCTGCTGGCGGACCCGGGGTACCCGTGCAACCGGCATTTCCTGCGGCTGGTGGAAGGCGCGGCGCAGCTTGTTCCGGTCGGTCCGGACGTGCGTTATCAGCTGACGCCGGACCTGGTGGCCCGTCATTGGGATCACGACAGTGTCGGTGCGCTGGTGGCGTCGCCGGCCAATCCAACCGGGACGATCCTGACTCGCGACGAGTTGGCGGGCCTGTCCGCCGCCATCAAAGTGCGCCACGGTCATCTGGTGGTGGACGAGATCTATCACGGCCTGACCTACGGCACCGACGCGGCCAGCGTGCTGGAAGTCGATGACAGTGCCTTTGTCCTGAATAGTTTTTCAAAGTATTTCGGGATGACCGGCTGGCGACTCGGCTGGCTGGTGGCGCCCGAAGCCGCGGTCGGTGAGCTGGAAAAACTCGCCCAAAACCTCTACATCAGCGCCCCAAGCATGGCCCAGCACGCCGCACTGGCCTGCTTTGAGCCAGCAACCATCAGCATCCTGGAAGAGCGTCGCGCCGAATTTGGCCGGCGTCGGGACTTCTTGCTGCCGGCCTTGCGGGAATTGGGCTTCGGCATCGCCGTGGAACCAGAGGGGGCTTTTTACTTGTACGCTGATATCAGCAAGTTCGGCGGTGATGCCTTCGCGTTCTGCCGACATTTCCTCGAAACCGAGCATGTGGCGATCACCCCTGGACTGGACTTCGGACGTTATCAGGCCGGGCATCACGTGCGGTTTGCCTATACCCAGAGTCTGGTGCGCTTGCAGGAAGCGGTCGAGCGGATTGCGCGCGGTTTGCGCAGCTGGCAAGGCTGATGCGCTTTCATCCTCCACTCGAAGAAGGTCGCCTGATCCGTCGCTACAAGCGTTTTCTCGCGGATATCGAGACCGTTGACGGCGAGTTGCTGACCATTCACTGCCCGAACACCGGTTCCATGCTCAATTGCCAGGTCGAGGGCGGACAGGTCTGGTTCAGTCGATCCAATGATCCGAAACGCAAATTGCCCGGCACCTGGGAAGTTGGCGAAACCCCGCAGGGGCGGCTGTTTTGCGTGAACACCGGGCGGGCCAACGGCTTGATCGAGGAGGCGTTGCGGGCCGGCGTCATCACCGAGCTGAACGGCTTTAGCGGGCTGAAGCGCGAAGTAGCCTATGGCCAGGAAAGCAGCCGCATCGATTTCCGCCTCGATTACCCGAGCGGACCGGCCTATGTGGAAGTCAAAAGTGTCACCCTGGGCTACGACGGCTCCTTGGTGGCGGCATTCCCCGATGCGGTGACCCAGCGCGGGGCCAAGCATTTGCGGGAGTTGGCCCATTTGGCCCGGGATGGGATTCGCGCGGTGCAATTGTATTGCGTGAACCTCACCGGTATCGATGCGGTGCGTCCCGCAGAAGAAATCGATTCAGCCTACGCCTCTGCGCTGCGTGAGGCGGTGGCCTGTGGGGTCGAGGTATTGGCCTACGGCGTTCGGTTGACCCACGAAGAGATGGTGGTCGATCGACGACTGGACGTGTTGCTCAACGGCTAAAGACTGACCCAGATCCCTTGGTCGTCCTCGCGGCAGGCGACGCTCGACAGGGATTGCCCGGCGCACGGGCCGGCGACGCATTCGCCGTCTTCAATCAGAAACAGTGCGCCGTGGGTGGCGCACTGGATCAGGCTGTTGCTGGGGTCGAGAAACTGGTTGGGGGTCCATTCCAGCCCGACGCCACGGTGCGGACAGCGATTGATATAGACGTAAACCTGGCCGCCCCGGCGCACGGCAAAGAGTTTCTGGCCGTCGATGTCGAAACCGCGGCTGCTGTTATCGGCCAGCTCGACGCCGGTACAAAGAAACTTCATGTCTATCCTCAAGTGCCACGTCTGGTGACCGGATATGTCCGAGCTTGACGTTCAAATGCAAACAATTATCAAATGGCCGTTTCACCCATTGGGCGTGCAGGTGCCGGATGCCGAGGATACTTGGCCTGTCATCTCGATGCCTGGGAAAACTTTCAAGGAAGCTTTTTATGCGCCTGAGTACCCGCGTTGCTGCGCTCTGTGTCGGACTTCTCGTCAGTCATCACGCCGCAGCGGCCGAGTTGCCACAACGTTGGGTCAGTGCCGGTGGCGCGCTGTCGGAGTGGGTCAGCGCGCTGGGTGGCGAATCAAAACTGGTGGGTGTCGATACCACGAGCCAGCACCCTGAATCCCTGAAGGCCCTGCCCAGTATCGGTTATCAGCGGCAATTGTCGGCGGAGGGTATTTTAAGCCTGCGCCCGCAGATCCTGATCGGCACCGAAGAAATGGGGCCGCCGCCGGTGCTTTCGCAGGTTCGCAGTGCCGGCGTGCAAGTCGAACTGTTTTCCGCCCAGTCGGATCTGCCGACCTTGCAGGCTAATCTGCAGCACTTGGGCAAGTTGCTTGGCGCGCAAGACCGGGCGGGGCAATTGCTGCTGGAGTATCAGCAGCAACTCGAGCAGCAAAAGGTCCGGGTCACCCGGGCGCAGTTGAAGGAAAAGTCGCCGGGCGTGCTGATGCTGCTCGGCCACGCAGGTGGCAAGCCGCTGATCGCCGGCAAGGACACCGCCGCCGACTGGTTGCTGCAAAAAGCCGGTGGGCACAATCTGGCAACACATACCGGCTATAAACCTTTTTCTGTTGAATCGCTGGTCAGTCTGGATCCTGACGTGCTGGTGTTTGCCGATCGTGCGCTCACAGGCGACGCCGCGCGGGCAGCCCTGTTCAAGGAAAATCCGATTCTGTCCTCGACCCGCGCGGCCAAGGACGGACGAGTCATGGAGCTCGATCCGACCTTGCTGGTGGGTGGTCTCGGGCCGCGGTTGCCCGAAGCGTTGAAATCATTGTCTGACGGCTTCTTCCCCGGTTCTGCCGGCCAATGACCATCCTGGTTAAACCACGTGCGTTGTTTATTGGCCTGAGCCTGCTGTGTTTGCTGGCGGTCTGGCTGTCGTTGGCGCTTGGCCCCGTCAGCTTGCCGCTGTTCGATACCTTGCGCGCGGCGTTGCGGCTGATCGGCTTGCCCATTGCGGCCGACGGGCTGGAGCAGGCCGAACTGATCCTCGGACAGATTCGCCTGCCGCGCACGCTGTTGGGTTTGGCGGTGGGGGGCGTGTTGGCATTGTCCGGCGTGGCGATGCAGGGACTGTTTCGTAACCCGCTGGCAGATCCGGGGTTGGTCGGCGTTTCCAGCGGCGCGGCGCTGGGCGCGGCGATCGCAATAGTCGGCGGTTCGATATTCGGCGGCCTGCCGGAAGCCTTCGGGCCGTATCTGTTATCGCTCTGTGCATTTATTGGCGGGCTCGGCGTCACGGCGCTGGTGTATCGGCTGGGCCGGCGCAATGGGCAGACCCATGTCGCGACGATGCTGTTGGCGGGTATCGCGTTGACGGCGCTGGCCGGTTCCGCAGTGGGGCTGTTTACCTACCTGGCCGACGACGCGACCCTGCGCACGCTGACGTTCTGGAACCTGGGCAGCCTGAACGGCGCCAGCTATTCGCGACTCTGGCCGTTGTTGCTGATCACGGTAGGCGTAGCGCTGTGGCTGCCGCGCCGGGCCAAGGCGCTGAATGCGTTGCTGCTGGGAGAGTCGGAAGCCGGTCACCTGGGCATCGATGTCGAAAGGCTCAAGCGTGAGCTGGTGTTCTGCACGGCGCTGGGTGTCGGCGCGGCAGTCGCGGCGGCAGGGATGATCGGCTTTGTCGGCCTGGTGGTGCCGCACCTGGTGCGACTGCTGGCGGGGCCTGATCATCGCGTGCTGTTGCCGGCGTCGGTGCTGGCCGGTGGCAGTCTCTTGTTGTTTGCCGATCTGGTCGCACGACTGGCGCTGGCGCCGGCCGAGTTGCCCATCGGGATCGTCACGGCCTTCATCGGTGCGCCGTTCTTTCTGTATTTACTGCTCCGAGGGCGTGCCTGATGTTGCGAACGCAAAATCTGCAAATCCGTCGGGGTCGCAAGATCGTATTGACCGACATCACGCTCGAGGTCAAGCCGGGCGAAGTCCTTGGCGTATTAGGACCGAACGGTGCCGGAAAAAGCACCTTGCTCGGCGCCTTGTGCGGCGAGTTGCAGGCTGACCAGGGCAATGTGTGGCTCGATGAGCGCGAGTTGAGGCACTGGACCGGGGCACTGCGCGCCCAGCGCCTGGCCGTGCTGCCGCAGGTATCGACCCTGGACTTCGCCTTTCGCGTCGAAGAAGTGGTCGGCATGGGCCGCTTGCCCCATCAGAGCGGCCGGGTCCGCGATGATGAAATTGTCGCCGCCGCGTTGCAGGCTGCCGATGCCGGTCATTTGACGGGTCGCAGCTACCTGGCCTTGTCCGGCGGCGAACGCCAGCGGGTGCATCTGGCGCGGGTGCTGGCACAACTCTGGCCGGGTGAGGCGGGGCAGACCCTGTTGCTCGATGAGCCGACCTCGATGCTCGACCCGCTGCATCAGCACACCACCCTGCAAGCGGTGCGCGAGTTTGCCGATCGCGGCGCGGCGGTATTGGTGATCCTGCATGATCTGAACCTGGCGGCGCGCTATTGTGATCGCCTGCTACTGCTCGAAGGCGGGCGCCCGGTGGCACTCGATACACCGGAGCAGGTGTTGCGTCCGGAACCGCTCAAGGCGGTCTTCGGCCTGGAAGTACTGGTGCAACAGCATCCGGAGCGTGGGCATCCGCTGATCATCGCCCGCTGAGTGTCTGATAGGGGTGAGCCCATGCGTGTGATGTTGATTCTGGCAGTACTGGTGCTGAGTGCTTGTCAGCATGTTTCGGCACCGCCCCCGGTCGCCGGTGAGATCCGCGACTTGCGCAGCGGCCGGAGCCTGACGCCGCAGGAACTGGTTGCGCAATTGGCCAAGCCTTCGCGGCTGATCGTCGGCGAGCAGCATGACAATCGCGATCACCATGCACTGCAACTGTGGTTGTTGCAGTCACTGGGTGAGCGCCGGCCGCAAGGCAGCCTGCTCCTGGAAATGCTCACACCGGACCAGCAGCCACGCGTCGATGAAGTTCGCCAGGCTTCGGCACCGCCGGCGGATTTACCCGGTGCGTTGGCCTGGCTGGAGGGTTGGGATTGGGATTTGTATGGGCCGATCATTCGATTCGCCCTGAGCCAACCGTATCCGCTGCTGTCCGCGAATCTGACCACTGCGCAAGTCCGGGCTATCTATACCAACCCTCCCACCTTGAGCGGCTCACGTTCCAACGCGTCCTCGGTCAAGGAAGAACTGCTGCAGCAAGTCAGCGATTCCCATTGCGGTCTGCTGCCCAAAGCACAAATGCCGGCAATGCTTGCCGTTCAGCAGCAACGTGACCGGCGCATGGCTGAGCGCCTGCTGGCGGCACCTGAGCCTTCAGTGCTTTTTTCCGGGGCTTACCATGCGCGCAAGGACGTGGGCGTGCCGATTCATGTGCTGGATCTGGGAGCACCCGCGGCGCCGACGGTATTGATGCTGGCTCAACAGGGCAGTGAGATCACGGCGGCGATGGCCGATTACGTCTGGTACACGCCGGCTATGCCAACGCCGGATTACTGTGAGCAGATGCGTAAGCAGTTCGGCAAGCAACGAGGCCCCGTAGGAGCTGTCGAGTGAAACGAGGCTGCGATCTTTTGATCTTGCCGTGGTCGCTTGGCTGAAGTTGTAGGATTGCTCTGACGATGACTTCCTGAAAGCTACAGCACCTTGCGTCGTTGCCTACAGGTACGCCAGAATCCGCCGGCTTGTGCGCCTTGGGCCTGCTCGGTAACTTGATTCGCGTCACTGATCGTCAGTGATCGGGTTTAGTAGCCCGTGGTATTTGAAGAGTGCACAAGCGACTACCAGACAGGTATTTCCATACCTGAACTTGATGGTGGTTGTGCGCAGGGCGTCTTCGGGCGCGCCGGCTTTCTTCATTTCCCCGGTCTACTAACCTGCGTACAGCCGCCACCCCTTGTATTAGTAGCGAGGCGTGGCTGCACAATCAGGAAATGAAAATTATGTCCAAGGTAACGCCTGATCCGCCGGACGCTGATTCGGCCTTCAACATCATGTCTACCCCGCGAACCCCCTGCGGCTTCTTCACCGTCAACCCTGAACTCGATACCGAAACACTGCTGGCCTATGCGTGTGAGTCGCTGGCGTTGGCGAATGTCATGGCCACAGACTTGGTAGATCATCTGCAGGGGACGTCGCGCAACGCTTTGCTGGGCATTGCGCAGGTCATCATGCTGGGTGAGCTGGCGGTAAATCGGGCGTTGGATCGGATCGAGTCGCCTGAATAGCGACTGTCCTGTAACAATCAAGATCAAAAGATCGCAGCCTCGCTTCGCTCGACAGCTCCTACGGGCAGGTTGGAATACAAACCGTTCGCCCAAAAAAAGACCCGGCAAGAGCCGGGTCAAATAACCGTGATTAGCCTGATGAGGAGATATCTGAGAGTCCGAACCAAGGGCTTTTCAAATATCGACCAGTCTCGCGACCAGCTGTGATAATCATAGCGATTCTCATTACCATGTCAACAGCTGATTCTTTCATTTACTTCAAATTCGCCATCAGTCCATTGGAAAGGCCTGTAGTCATGGGGTCGGAGTTCATTTCAAATTTTGTGGCGCGACGAAATCGCTTCGAGCTGTTTGTTCAGGGCTTCCTTGCGCTCGGCAGGAATGTCGTTCCAGTGCACGTCCATCAAGGCGCCTTCGATCGCATACAACAACACCTTGGACGCCCGGAACCCGCGCGTGCGCACGGCCCGGTAAGCGTCCACCGCCCCCAGGCGACGCAAGTCCGAGGCGCTGTGGATGCCCACGGCATGCAGCCACTGCGCTGACGTCTTGCCAAGATTCTTCAGGTGCTGCAGTTCATCATTCATCAAGCCTCCTTGCGACGGCCGAACGGTGCGTGGGCGAGCTTCTCAGGAGTGTAGCCATCAGCAGGAAAAGCGTGATTGTTTGCTTGGTTTCGATGCAAAAGCTTCTAAGGAGGGCGCGCCTGGCGCTGAAGGAATACAGTAGAGGAGGGCAACACAAAACAGGGTGGGAGCGGGCTTGCTCGCGAAAGGCGGTTTAACCTTCACATTCATGTCGACTGACACTACGTCTTCGCGAGCAAGCCCGCTCCCACAGGGATTTGCGCCGTGTCAGGAGGTGAAGCGGGTTAGCGGGTGCGGTATCGCAGGCGTGTCCCGAAATTCATCGACATCAGAATTTCATCCGCACTCAACTCCGGCGGAAAGTAGGCCCCGGAGATCTGCGCGTGGGCCAGGCTTGCGCCTTCCAGGATCGAGGTGCTGAAGTCGATGCCGCGCAAGTCGGCGGAGCGAAAATAGGCATCGGTGAAGTCGATGCCGCGGGCATTCAGCTCTCGCAGGTCAAGCCCTCGGAAATCCCCACCGACCATGTCGATGGTTCCTTCCAGGGGGCGTTCATTGTTGAAACCTGTGATGTCGTCTTTGTGCAGCAAGGCAAAAAGCGCTGTGTCGAGAAGTTTGGGCTGGCTCATGTCACATCACCTGTTGGTTTTATGACGCCAGTGTAGTGCCGCTATTTGACAACCGTGAAGCCGGTAAGGGCTTCACGGCTGAAATACCGTCTTACAGACCCGGCAGGCGTTGGCGGATTTGCGCGACAACGGTGTCGAGGGTTCCGCTTTCGTTGGTCTGCACCCGTTTGCTGCAGAGAATCTCTGCGGGCGTCAACGGTTCGCGATTGGCTTGCTGCGCTTCGATAATGGCCAGGTTGGCGTCGGACGGGTCCTTCTTGTCAGCCTGACGCAGCGCCAGCCAGCTTTCGATCACCGCTTGCGGTGCATTGCAATCCAGGATCAGGAAGGGCGCACCGGTGCCCTCGGCGATTTTCGCTGCGCTGTCGCGCTGTTCGCGCTTGAGGTAGGTGGCATCGACCACCACCGGGAAGCCGGCATGCAGGATCACCGCGGCAATTTCATGCAGGCGGCTGTAGGTCGCGACGCTGGCGTCGGCACTATAGATGCCGGCCTGCGGGTCGTTGACGACGGTTTGTTCGCCGAACAGGCGTTTACGTTCTACGTCCGAGCGCAAGCGAATGGCGCCCAGTGCTTCCACCAGACGCAGGGCCACTCGGCTCTTGCCGACCGCCGACACACCATGGGTTATCGCCATGAAGCGCGAAGGAATGGTGCTGTAGCTTTCCGCCAGGTTCGCGTAGTTGCGGTACTGGCGCAGGGTGGTGGCGCGTTGCACCGGGTCGGCCTCGGCCGGCATGCTGAACAGGCTGACCTTGGCGCGTACCAGTGCGCGATAGGCTTTATAGAAGTTCAGCAGCTCAAGCCCCTGGTAATCACCAGTCAGCTCCAGGTATTGGCTGATGAAGCGACGCGCCAGGCTCTTCAGGCCGCGGTCTTCGAGGTCCATCGCCAGGAAACCGGTGTCGGCATAGACGTCGGTGAAACGGAACGGTTCGTTGAACTCGATGCAGTCGAAGATCACGACCTTGCCGTCGATTTCCGTGGCGTTGCCCAGGTGGATGTCACCGTGGCATTCGCGGATGAAACCGTCCGCCTTGCGCTGGGCGAACAGTGGCTTGAGGCGTTCGAAGCTGCTTTCGGCCCAGGCTTGCAGGGCGTCGAGTTGCAGCAGGTCAGCCTTGTCGCTGAGAAACGGACGGATCTGTTCGAAGTTCTGGCGCACCGGAGCCATGACGCTGTCCGGGGTGCCGGCATCGTGTTCGGCGGGCACTTTCGGCGCATTGAGGTGGAATTGCGCGATCTGTGCGGCCATCTCGTCGATGTGCGTGGTGGTCAACTCGCCGTTGGCCTGCAGCGTGCTAAGCAATCCGCTCTGTGGGAATTGACGCATTTTCAGGGCGTAATCGACGACCGGGCCATCGCCGCCCAGCTGGGGGGCTTCGGCGCTGCCGGTGATTGGCAACACTTCGAGGTACAAATCGTGGGTCAGGCGCTGGTTCAGACGCAGCTCTTCACCGCAGAAATGCTCGCGAGCGTCGAGGCTGGTGAAGTCGAGGAAGCCGAAATTGACCGGTTTCTTCAGTTTATAAGCAAAGGGGCCTGTGAGAATAACCCAGGAGATATGCGTTTCGATGACCTGGAACCCATCCACGGGATGTGGATAGAGGGCGGGGTTTTGCAGGGCAGCGATCAGGGACTGGCTCACAGGCATTCCTTCAAAGTCTGGGGAAAATTCACGGCCGTCATTATGGCCGCAAGTCCGCCGGACGCAAACCTCGGAGGGCTTCTGTCGAGTATCGATAAAGTGCGTATAATCCGCCGCCATGACTCGTACTCGATCCCCCCGCACCCCCAAAAAACCACCTTCCAGAGGCCTGAGCCCCTGGCTGGGCTGGGCCCTTAAACTCAGTCTGGTCGGCCTCGTGGTGCTCGCCGGATTCGCGGTTTACCTCGACGCCGTAGTCCAGGAGAAGTTTTCCGGCAAGCGCTGGACCATCCCGGCCAAGGTGTACGCGCGCCCGCTCGAGCTGTTCGTCGGACAAAAGCTCAGCAAGGCTGACTTTCTGACCGAACTCGATGCCTTGGGCTATCGTCGCGAAGCCGTGAGCAACGGCCCCGGCGCTGCCGCGGTCAACGGCAATACCGTCGACTTGAATACTCGCGGCTTCCAGTTCTATGAAGGACTGGAAAGCGCCCAGCCCGTGCGTGTGCGATTCTCTGGCGACTATGTGGCTGAACTCTCGGGGGCCAAGGGTTCGAAGGTTTCCGTGGTGCGGCTGGAGCCGCTCCTGATCGGCGGGATTTACCCCAAGAATCTCGAAGACCGCATTCTGATCAAGATTGATCAGGTGCCGCCGTATCTGCTGGAAACCCTGGTTGCCGTGGAAGACCGGGACTTTTACAGCCATTGGGGCGTGTCGCCCAAGTCGATTGCCCGGGCCGTCTGGGTCAACACCTCTGGCGGCAAGATGACCCAGGGCGGCAGTACCCTGACGCAACAGCTGGTCAAGAATTTCTACCTGACCAGCGAGCGCAGCCTGTCCCGCAAACTCACCGAAGCCATGATGGCGATGTTGCTTGAGCTGCATTACGACAAACGAGAAATTCTTGAGGCTTACCTCAATGAAGTGTTCGTCGGTCAGGATGGGCAGCGAGCAGTGCACGGTTTCGGTCTGGCCAGCCAGTTCTTCTTCGGGCAGCCGTTGTCCGAGCTGAAACTGCATCAAGTCGCCATGTTGGTGGCCATGGTCAAGGGGCCTTCCTATTACAACCCGCGCCGCAACCCGGAGCGGGCGCTCGAGCGACGCAATCTGGTACTCGATGTCCTTGAACAACAGGGTGTCGCCACTGCCGAGCAGGTCGCGGCGGCGAAGAAAATGCCACTGGGCGTGACGACTCGCGGCAAGTTGGCCGACAGCTCGTTCCCCGGTTTCCTCGACCTGGTCAAGCGTCAGTTGCGCCAAGACTATCGCGACGAAGACTTGACCGAAGAAGGCCTGCGGATTTTCACCAGCTTCGATCCGATCCTGCAGATGAAAGCCGAGGCCTCGGTCAATGACACCTTCAAGCGCCTGGCCGGGCGCAAGGGCTCGGATGAAGTCGAAGCGGCCATGGTCGTGACCAACCCGGAAACCGGCGAAGTCCAGGCCATGATCGGCAGTCGTCAGGCGGGTTTTGCCGGTTTCAACCGGGCGCTGGATGCGGTGCGGCCGATCGGTTCGTTGATCAAGCCGGCGGTTTATCTGACAGCCCTCGAGAAACCGAGCCAGTACACCCTGACCAGTTGGTTATCGGACGATTCGTTCTCGGTCAAAGGTGCGGATGGTCAGGTCTGGAAACCGCAGAACTATGATCGTCGTTCCCATGGCACGGTGTTCCTTTATCAAGGCCTGGCACATTCCTACAACCTGTCGACCGCACGTCTCGGTTTGGCGGTGGGCGTACCCAATGTGCTCAAGACGCTGGCACGCCTGGGGGTGAGTCGCGAGTTCCCGGCCTTCCCGTCGATGTTGCTGGGCGCTGGTGGCCTGACACCGATCGAAGTGGCGACTATGTATCAGACCCTGGCCAACGGCGGCTTCAATACGCCCATGCGCGGGATTCGCAGCGTGCTGACGGCCGAAGGCGAGCCGCTCAAGCGTTATCCGTTCCAGATCCAGCAGCGCTTCGATCCGGCGTCCATTTACCTGGTCCAGAACGCAATGCAGCGGGTCATGCGTGAAGGCACCGGCAGTTCGGTTTATAACGTGTTGCCCAAGACCCTGACGCTGGCCGGCAAGACCGGTACCAGTAACGATTCGCGAGACAGCTGGTTCGCCGGTTTCAGCCAGGACTTGCTGGCCGTGGTCTGGCTGGGGCGTGATGACAACGGCAAGACGCCCTTCACCGGTGCCACCGGTGCGTTGCAGGTCTGGGCCAGTTTCATGCGCAAGGCCGATCCGCTGCCGCTGGACATGCCGCAGCCGGACAACATCGTTCAGGCCTGGGTCGATTCGCGTACGGGACAAGGCTCCGATGTGAACTGCCCAGGCGCGGTGCAGATGCCGTATATTCGCGGCAGTGAGCCACCTCCCGGTGCCGCCTGCGGTGGCGACAGCCCTGTATCCGGCGAAACGGTGATGGATTGGGTCAAGGGCTGGATGAATTAAGCAAAGAGGGTTTCAAGTGGACAAGTGGTTGATTCCAGCGGTTACCGCCGTGGCTTTGCTCAGCGGTTGCTCCACCGTACAGCGCGGGTCGATTCCGGTGGTGGATTCCGGCAGCGCCGTTTCCAATAGCGAACGGATTCAGGCGAATGGCGGTTACCGTCAAACGACGGTCCAGCGCCCCGCGCAAAACCAGACCCAGGCGATTCCGCAGGGCGACACCGGTGTGGTCGTGATGGTGCCGGGTGGCGGTGCAGTGACATCGGCACCGATCAGCACGGCGCCGATCACTCCGGGGCCGATTACTCCCGGTCCGGTTAACACGGCACCGGTCCAGTCCGCGCCGATCAACCAGGGCAGCTACAGCATGCCGTCGACGCCAAGCGGGATCCCGTCGACAAGCTCGGGTGGCCTGTCCGCCGATGAGCAACTGGACGGTCCGGTACTGGCTTTGCTGACCACCGCTCAGCAGCAACAGGCAGGCGGCGATCTCAATGGCGCGTCCTCCAGCCTTGAGCGCGCCCAGCGTGTTGCGCCGCGTGAGCCGCAGGTGCTTTATCGCCTGGCTCAGGTACGCATGGCTCAAGGCGATGCAGCTCAAGCCGAGCAATTTGCGCGTCGCGGCCTGACCTTGGCCAATGGTCGTCCGGCACTTCAGGCCAGCCTGTGGGAGTTGATCGCCCAGGCGCGGGAGAAGCAGGGCGATTCCGCCGGTGCGGCATTGGCCCGTCAAAAGGCCAAGGTTTCGTCGTGATGGATGCACGCTTTCCGAAGATTGCCGAGCAGTTGCTGCTGATCGAGCGTGAACTGCGGATTCAGGGTTGGTGGGACGATGTCCCACCCTCCGCTGAAGCACTGTCCAGTGTCGAGCCGTTCTCGGTCGATACGCTGGATTTCGAGCAGTGGCTGCAATGGATTTTCCTGCCGCGAATGAAGACCATCCTCGAACAGGATCTGCCATTGCCCAATGCATCGGGGATTCAGGAGATGGCCGAAATGGTCTTCGCCGCCCGCAATGTCCAGGGCAGGGATCGGCAATTGCAGGTCTTGCTCAAAGAGTTCGATCTGCTGATCACCGCCTCCCGCTGACGCCTACTGGCAGTTTTCCGCAATCTGTTTCTGTGCTTCGGTGATGCGCTCCTGACGGGTCTGGTCGGTCAGGCGGCGCATCTCGCCGTCAATCTCTTCCCGTAGTCGTGGATTGTTCTGCAGTTGAGCGAGGTTGGTCCGCGCCTGCTCACAGAACACCTTGAGCTGGGCTTGCTGCTCGGCGACCTGTTTTTTCACTGTCTTGTCGATGGCCTGCTGATCGCCGATCGCATCGCTGCGCGGCAGTGCGGACGGCTTGCCGGCAGGTACGCTGGGAGTGACCACGCTGGTGGCTTCCTGGTCCTGGGGCGGCTGCGCACCGAAATGGGTAACACCCTGGGCGTCGACCCATTTGTAAATCGGACCAGCCATGCACAAAGGGCTCATGCCGAGCAGCAGGCCGACGGCCAGGAAAAACGTTCGCATGCCATTTCCTTGTCTTGGGTTGCGCAATTGAAGCTAACACAGTTGCTGTTTAGCGGTTTTTTCTTGCTTTCTCATGTACTTGGTTCAATAAAGCACATAGACGACTTGACTTGCAGAGGACGAAACAGAAGAATCCAAAGTCCGCTGTAGAGGGACTGCCAGAAGCAGACCCACTCGGCAGATCATGAGGCGCACATCCGCGCCGACCTGTTACACCCGCAACGCGTTACCTCGCGCTGGGTGGGAAAGGCCCGCAACACTTGGGACGATCCCAATACTTGCTCAGTCAGTGCTGACGTAGTCGGCGACCACCGTCGCTCATGCTCTGCCGAGAAGTAAACCTATTAAGACCCGTCCTCTTTGAGTGGACGGTATTCTGGCGTTTTAGAGGTGAACAACGTGGAGCTTTTATCTGGCGGTGAGATGCTCGTCCGCTTTTTGCGTGACGAAGGCGTCAAGTACATCTACGGGTACCCGGGTGGTGCTCTTCTTCATGTCTACGATGCCCTGTTCAAAGAACCGGAAGTGACCCACATCCTGGTTCGTCACGAGCAGGCTGCGACCCATATGGCTGACGGCTATGCCCGTGCCACCGGTAAAGCCGGCGTGGTACTGGTGACCTCAGGTCCGGGCGCAACCAACGCCATCACCGGTATTGCCACGGCCTACATGGACTCCATTCCGATGGTGATCATTTCCGGCCAGGTGCCTAGCACCATGGTAGGCACCGATGCGTTCCAGGAAACCGACATGATCGGTATCTCCCGGCCGATCGTGAAGCACAGTTTCATGATCAAGCACGCTTCGGAAATCCCGGAAGTCATGAAGAAAGCGTTCTACCTGGCGCAATCCGGTCGTCCTGGCCCGGTCGTTGTCGATATTCCGAAAGACATGACCAACCCGGCCGAGAAGTTCGAATACATCTTCCCGAAGAAAGCCAAGCTGCGTTCCTACAGCCCGGCCGTTCGCGGTCACTCCGGGCAAATCCGCAAGGCGGCAGAAATGCTCCTGGCGGCCAAGCGTCCTGTGATGTACGCAGGTGGCGGCGTGATCCTCGGTGGTGGCTCCGCGCCGCTGACCGAATTGGCGAAGTTGCTCAACCTGCCCGTGACCAATACCCTGATGGGCCTGGGTGCCTACCCTGGCACCGACCGTCAGTTTATCGGCATGCTCGGCATGCATGGCAGCTACACGGCTAACCTGGCAATGCACCATGCCGACGTGATCCTTGCAGTTGGCGCTCGTTTCGACGACCGCGTGATCAACGGCCCGGCCAAGTTCTGCCCGAACGCCAAGATCATTCACATCGACATCGACCCGGCTTCGATCTCCAAGACCATCAAGGCCGATGTACCAATCGTTGGTCCGGTGGAGAGTGTCCTGACCGAAATGGTCGCGATCCTCAAGGAAATCGGCGAGACCCCGAACAAGGAGTCCGTTGCCAGCTGGTGGAAGCAAGTTGATGAGTGGCGCGGTGAGCGCGGCCTGTTCCCTTATGACAAGGGCGACGGCAGCGTCATCAAGCCGCAGACCGTGATCGAAACCCTGTGCGAAGTCACCAAGGGCGATGCCTTTGTGGCCTCCGACGTGGGCCAGCACCAAATGTTTGCGGCGCAGTACTACACGTTCAACAAGCCGAACCGCTGGATCAACTCCGGTGGCTTGGGCACCATGGGCTTCGGTTTTCCGGCGGCCATGGGCATCAAGCTGAGCTTCCCGGATGACGACGTCGTCTGCGTGACCGGCGAGGGCAGTATCCAGATGAACATTCAGGAACTGTCCACCTGTCTGCAATATGGCTTGCCGGTGAAAATCGTCATCCTGAACAACGGTGTTCTGGGTATGGTTCGCCAGTGGCAGGACATGAGTTATGGCAGTCGCCACTCGCACTCGTACATGGAATCGTTGCCTGACTTCGTCAAACTCGCAGAAGCTTACGGTCACGTCGGCGTGCGCATCACCGAGTCGAAAGATCTGAAGTCGAAGATGGAAGAAGCGTTCGCCATGAAAGATCGTCTGGTGATCATCGATGTTTCGGTTGATACCAGCGAGCACGTCTACCCGATGCAGATCAAAGACGGCTCCATGCGCGATATGTGGCTGAGCAAGACGGAGCGTACTTAATCATGCGGCACATTATTTCCTTGCTTCTGGAAAACGAACCGGGCGCTCTGTCTCGTGTAGTCGGCCTGTTCTCGCAGCGCAACTACAACATCGAAAGCCTGACCGTGGCGCCAACCGAAGATCCGACCCTGTCGCGTCTGACGCTGACCACGGTGGGTCACGATGAAGTCATCGAGCAGATCACCAAGAACCTGAACAAGCTGATCGAAGTGGTCAAACTGGTCGACCTGTCGGAAAGTGCTCACATCGAGCGCGAACTGATGCTGGTCAAGGTCAAGGCCACCGGCGCCCAGCGCGCCGAGATCAAGCGCACTACCGATATTTACCGTGGGCAGATAGTCGATGTCAGCGCCAGCGTGTATACCGTTCAACTGACCGGTACCAGCGACAAGCTCGACAGCTTCATTCAGTCCATTGGCACCGCCTCGATCCTGGAAACCGTCCGTAGCGGCGTAACCGGTATTGCCCGCGGCGACAAAGTACTCAGCATCTAAACCAAATTAGCGAATGGCCTGAACGGCCTGGATATATAGGGGAATTTCATGAAAGTTTATTACGAAAAAGACTGCGACCTGTCGATCATCCAGGGCAAGAAAGTTGCCATCATCGGTTACGGTTCCCAGGGCCACGCTCAAGCGTGCAACCTGAAAGACTCCGGCGTTGACGTTACCGTTGGCCTGCGTAAAGGTTCGGCCACCGTGGCCAAAGCCGAAGCTCACGGCCTGAAAGTGACTGACGTTGCTTCCGCCGTAGCCGCTGCCGACCTGGTCATGATCCTGACCCCGGACGAGTTCCAGTCCGCGCTGTACAAGAACGAAATCGAGCCGAACATCAAGCAAGGCGCCACCCTGGCCTTCTCCCACGGCTTCGCGATCCACTACAACCAGGTTGTTCCGCGCGCCGACCTCGACGTGATCATGATCGCGCCGAAAGCACCGGGCCACACCGTGCGTTCCGAATTCGTCAAAGGCGGTGGTATCCCTGACCTGATCGCTATCTACCAGGATGCTTCGGGCAACGCCAAGAACGTCGCACTGTCCTACGCCGCCGGCGTTGGTGGCGGTCGTACCGGCATCATCGAAACCACCTTCAAGGACGAGACCGAAACCGACCTGTTCGGCGAACAAGCCGTTCTGTGCGGCGGTACCGTCGAGCTGGTCAAAGCCGGTTTCGAAACCCTGGTTGAAGCTGGCTACGCGCCGGAAATGGCCTACTTCGAATGCCTGCACGAACTGAAGCTGATCGTTGACCTCATGTACGAAGGCGGTATCGCCAACATGAACTACTCGATCTCCAACAATGCCGAGTACGGCGAGTACGTGACCGGTCCGGAAGTGATCAACGCCGAATCCCGTCAGGCCATGCGCAACGCCCTGAAACGTATTCAGGACGGCGAATACGCCAAGATGTTCATCAGCGAAGGCGCGACCGGCTATCCTTCGATGACCGCCAAGCGTCGCAACAACGCCGCTCACGGTATCGAAATCATCGGCGAGCAACTGCGCTCCATGATGCCGTGGATCGGTGCCAACAAGATCGTCGACAAAGCCAAAAACTAAGTCGCGCACTTGTACGGAAAACGCGGCCTAGGCCGCGTTTTTTCGTTTGGGGGGCCGGTTCTGGTATAAAGCTGCATCGTTTGCGGCCGAACCCTCGTCCCAGACGCCTGTCAAAACTCTCCACCCTGTTGCAAGGTAATGTCCATGAGCGAACGTCCCGAAGAGCCAAACCAGGCTTCTGACGCCGAAAGCCTGCTGCCCATCGATGAACATATCGAGGAAGGGCATGACGCTGAAGGCCGTAAAGTCCGGCATCGTGGTATCTATCTTCTGCCGAATCTGTTCACCACTGCGAACCTGTTCGCGGGTTTCTATTCGATCATCAACTCGATGAGCGCCCAAAGCGCCTTGAGTGCCGGCGACGCCATCGGCGCGAGCAAGTATTTTGCCTTTGCCGCGATCGCGATTTTCGTCGCCATGGTGCTCGACGGCCTCGATGGTCGCGTTGCCCGAATGACCAATACCCAGAGCGCCTTCGGCGCCGAGTACGATTCGCTGTCGGACATGGTGGCCTTTGGTGTCGCGCCGGCTTTGCTGGCATTCGGCTGGGCCTTGGGCGACATGGGCAAGGTCGGCTGGATGGTTGCGTTCATCTATGTCGCAGGCGCGGCCTTGCGTCTGGCGCGTTTCAACACCCAGGTCGGCACCGCGGATAAACGCTACTTCATCGGCCTGGCCAGTCCGGCTGCCGCGGGTGTGGTCGCAGGCATCGTCTGGGCGTTCAGCGACTACGGCATCCAGGGCTCGAAGATGTCCTTCCTGGTGGCGTTGATGGTCGCGGCCGCTGGCATGCTGATGGTCAGCAACATCAAGTACAACAGCTTCAAGGAGCTGGACTTGAAGGGGCGTGTGCCCTTCGTGGCGATCCTCGCCGTGGTCCTGGTGTTTGCCGTCGTGTTCAGCGATCCGCCGCGCATTCTGCTGCTGGTTTTCCTCGCCTATGCAGCCTCTGGTCCGGTGCAATATCTGTTACGACTTCGTCGGCACAAGAACGTGTAATTTCCCCCATACTCCGCAGTCTATTGGTACATAGGTCCTCCAATGCTGCGGAGTTGTCATGCTGATCAAAGTCCCCAAGGCGTCTGACTGTCATGAGTCGGACGTCACGCCCGAACCCTTCTATCTATCTCGACGCAATGTGCTGAGTGCCGCTGTCGCCGGTCTGGCTGTGAGCAGCCTGCCACGGTGGGCGAGCGCCGCCGATGCTGCGCGTTATCCAGGCGTAGAGCCTGGCAAGGCGCCATCCTGGTTTGCCGAAAAGCTTCCTGCTACCCAGTGGGGGGCGGTGAACGTCAAGGATGAGGCAGTCACGCCGTTCAAGGATGCAACCCACTACAACAATTTCTACGAGTTCGGCGCCGATAAAGGTGATCCGGCGGCGAACGCCGGTGCGTTGAAGACCGAACCCTGGAGTGTGGTGGTGGACGGCGAGGTGGGTAGGCCGGGACGGTATGCGCTGGAGGACCTCATGAAGCCCTATCAGCTGGAAGAGCGCATTTACCGTCTTCGCTGCGTGGAAGCCTGGTCGATGGTCATCCCGTGGATCGGTTTTCCCATCTCGGCTTTGCTCAAGGAAGTCGAACCGACCTCCAAGGCCAGGTTCATTCGTTTCGAAACCCTGCAGGATCCCAAAACCATGCCGGGGCAGCGCTCTGGTTTTGCCTTGATCGACTGGCCTTATGTAGAGGGGTTGCGTCTGGATGAGGCAATGAATCCTTTGGCCATTCTTGCAGTGGGCATGTACGGGCGTGAGCTGCCTAACCAGAATGGCGCGCCACTGCGTCTGGTGGTGCCGTGGAAGTACGGCTTCAAGAGCATCAAATCCATCGTGCGGATCAGTCTGGTCAGCGAGCAGCCAAAAACCACCTGGCAGAGCATTGCTTCGGATGAATATGGCTTTTATGCAAACGTGAATCCCACGGTCGATCACCCGCGCTGGACCCAGGCCCGTGAAAGACGGTTGCCCAGTGGTCTGTTCAAGCCCAATGTGCGTGACACGCAGATGTTCAACGGCTACTCGGATGAAGTCGCTTCTTTATATACAGGGCTCGATCTGCGGAAAAACTACTGATGCGATATCCGTTCTGGCGAATCGGGGTCTTCATCGCCGCCGCGGTGTGGCCACTGCTTTGGTTGTATCAGGCCTGGGAGGATGTGCTGGGGCCCGATCCAGGCAAGGTTTTGGTTGACCGTCTGGGCTTGGGGACGCTGGTGTTGCTGCTGATTACCTTGAGCATGACGCCTCTGCAGAAACTCACCGGTTGGGCGGGGTGGATTGCTGTTCGGCGACAACTGGGATTGTGGTGTTTCGCCTACGTAGTGCTGCATATGAGTGGTTATACGGCGTTCATCCTCGGCTTCGATTGGTCGCAGCTGGGTGTCGAGTTGCGCAAGCGGCCGTACATTATTGTCGGGGCGCTGGGCTTTCTCTGTTTGCTTGCGTTGGCGGTGACCTCCAATCGATACAGTCAGCGGCGTTTGGGGGCGCGCTGGAAGAAACTGCATCGGCTGGTCTATGTGATTCTCGGGCTTGGTTTGTTGCATATGCTATGGATTGTGCGCGCCGACCTGAAGGAGTGGGCGATCTATGCTTCTATAGGTGTGTTGCTATTAGTGCTGCGGTTACCGCCCGTAGCCCGCCGAATCCCACGACTAATCGCTAAAAAGACACCTTCTGCACGAAAGGTGTAATTAAAGGTTGACGGCAGATTCTGTAAGTCTATAATTCGCCCCACTTCCGGCGCAGTCGAAACGGAAAACTCCTTGGTAAACAAAGAGTTACGCAGTTTTCGACAGCGAGTTGCTTCAGTTCATCGAAGCCCAGAAGGAGTTGAAAGAGCGGTGATGTTTGGCTCTTTTGACGGTTCGATCTTCTCGGTCGAAAGCGGAGAAAAAGAGGTGTTGACAGCAGCGAGTAACGCTGTAGAATTCGCCTCCCGCTAACGAGAGATCGGAAGCGCAAGTGGTTGAAGTTGCAAAGGAAACTTTGAAAACTTCTGAAAATAACCGCTTGACAGCAGCAGAGGAAAGCGTAGAATGCGCGCCTCGGTTGAGACGAAAGATCTTAACCAACCGCTCTTTAACAACTGAATCAAGCAATTCGTGTGGGTGCTTGTGGAGTCAGACTGATAGTCAACAAGATTATCAGCATCACAAGTTACTCCGCGAGAAATCAAAGATGTAACCAACGATTGCTGAGCCAAGTTTAGGGTTTCTTAAAAACCCAAAGATGTTTGAACTGAAGAGTTTGATCATGGCTCAGATTGAACGCTGGCGGCAGGCCTAACACATGCAAGTCGAGCGGTAGAGAGAAGCTTGCTTCTCTTGAGAGCGGCGGACGGGTGAGTAATGCCTAGGAATCTGCCTGGTAGTGGGGGATAACGCTCGGAAACGGACGCTAATACCGCATACGTCCTACGGGAGAAAGCAGGGGACCTTCGGGCCTTGCGCTATCAGATGAGCCTAGGTCGGATTAGCTAGTTGGTGAGGTAATGGCTCACCAAGGCGACGATCCGTAACTGGTCTGAGAGGATGATCAGTCACACTGGAACTGAGACACGGTCCAGACTCCTACGGGAGGCAGCAGTGGGGAATATTGGACAATGGGCGAAAGCCTGATCCAGCCATGCCGCGTGTGTGAAGAAGGTCTTCGGATTGTAAAGCACTTTAAGTTGGGAGGAAGGGCAGTTACCTAATACGTTGCTGTCTTGACGTTACCGACAGAATAAGCACCGGCTAACTCTGTGCCAGCAGCCGCGGTAATACAGAGGGTGCAAGCGTTAATCGGAATTACTGGGCGTAAAGCGCGCGTAGGTGGTTTGTTAAGTTGGATGTGAAATCCCCGGGCTCAACCTGGGAACTGCATTCAAAACTGACAAGCTAGAGTATGGTAGAGGGTGGTGGAATTTCCTGTGTAGCGGTGAAATGCGTAGATATAGGAAGGAACACCAGTGGCGAAGGCGACCACCTGGACTGATACTGACACTGAGGTGCGAAAGCGTGGGGAGCAAACAGGATTAGATACCCTGGTAGTCCACGCCGTAAACGATGTCAACTAGCCGTTGGGAGCCTTGAGCTCTTAGTGGCGCAGCTAACGCATTAAGTTGACCGCCTGGGGAGTACGGCCGCAAGGTTAAAACTCAAATGAATTGACGGGGGCCCGCACAAGCGGTGGAGCATGTGGTTTAATTCGAAGCAACGCGAAGAACCTTACCAGGCCTTGACATCCAATGAACTTTCCAGAGATGGATTGGTGCCTTCGGGAACATTGAGACAGGTGCTGCATGGCTGTCGTCAGCTCGTGTCGTGAGATGTTGGGTTAAGTCCCGTAACGAGCGCAACCCTTGTCCTTAGTTACCAGCACGTTATGGTGGGCACTCTAAGGAGACTGCCGGTGACAAACCGGAGGAAGGTGGGGATGACGTCAAGTCATCATGGCCCTTACGGCCTGGGCTACACACGTGCTACAATGGTCGGTACAGAGGGTTGCCAAGCCGCGAGGTGGAGCTAATCCCAGAAAACCGATCGTAGTCCGGATCGCAGTCTGCAACTCGACTGCGTGAAGTCGGAATCGCTAGTAATCGCGAATCAGAATGTCGCGGTGAATACGTTCCCGGGCCTTGTACACACCGCCCGTCACACCATGGGAGTGGGTTGCACCAGAAGTAGCTAGTCTAACCTTCGGGAGGACGGTTACCACGGTGTGATTCATGACTGGGGTGAAGTCGTAACAAGGTAGCCGTAGGGGAACCTGCGGCTGGATCACCTCCTTAATCGACGACATCAGCTGCTCCATAAGTTCCCACACGAATTGCTTGATTCATTGAAGAAGACGATAGAAGCAGCTTCAAGCTTTAAGCTACACGCTTCAAGTTTGATTGCGAAAGCATCAAAATTGGGTCTGTAGCTCAGTTGGTTAGAGCGCACCCCTGATAAGGGTGAGGTCGGCAGTTCGAATCTGCCCAGACCCACCAATTTTGCCTGTGTGGGAAACGCCTGTAGAAATACGGGGCCATAGCTCAGCTGGGAGAGCGCCTGCCTTGCACGCAGGAGGTCAACGGTTCGATCCCGTTTGGCTCCACCATTCACTGCTTCTGACGTTAGAGTTTAGAAATGAGTATTCCACTGTGAATATTGATTTCTAGTCTTTGATTAGATCGTTCTTTAAAAATTTGGGTATGTGATAGAAAGATAGACTGGACAACACTTTCACTGGTGTTGGATCAGGCTAAGGTAAAATTTGTGAGTTGCTCTTTATGAGCAAGAATCGAATTTTCGGCGAATGTCGTCTTCACAGTATAACCAGATTGCTTGGGGTTATATGGTCAAGTGAAGAAGCGCATACGGTGGATGCCTTGGCAGTCAGAGGCGATGAAAGACGTGGTAGCCTGCGAAAAGCTTCGGGGAGTCGGCAAACAGACTTTGATCCGGAGATGTCTGAATGGGGGAACCCACCTAACATAAGTTAGGTATCTTAAGCTGAATACATAGGCTTAAGAAGCGAACCAGGGGAACTGAAACATCTAAGTACCCTGAGGAAAAGAAATCAACCGAGATTCCCTTAGTAGTGGCGAGCGAACGGGGACTAGCCCTTAAGTGGCTTTGAGATTAGCGGAACGCTCTGGAAAGTGCGGCCATAGTGGGTGATAGCCCTGTACGCGAAAATCTCTTAGTCATGAAATCGAGTAGGACGGAGCACGAGAAACTTTGTCTGAATATGGGGGGACCATCCTCCAAGGCTAAATACTACTGACTGACCGATAGTGAACTAGTACCGTGAGGGAAAGGCGAAAAGAACCCCGGAGAGGGGAGTGAAATAGATCCTGAAACCGTATGCGTACAAGCAGTGGGAGCCCACTTTGTTGGGTGACTGCGTACCTTTTGTATAATGGGTCAGCGACTTATTTTCAGTGGCGAGCTTAACCGAATAGGGGAGGCGTAGCGAAAGCGAGTCTTAATAGGGCGTCTAGTCGCTGGGAATAGACCCGAAACCGGGCGATCTATCCATGGGCAGGTTGAAGGTTGGGTAACACTAACTGGAGGACCGAACCGACTACCGTTGAAAAGTTAGCGGATGACCTGTGGATCGGAGTGAAAGGCTAATCAAGCTCGGAGATAGCTGGTTCTCCTCGAAAGCTATTTAGGTAGCGCCTCATGTATCACTGTAGGGGGTAGAGCACTGTTTCGGCTAGGGGGTCATCCCGACTTACCAAACCGATGCAAACTCCGAATACCTACAAGTGCCGAGCATGGGAGACACACGGCGGGTGCTAACGTCCGTCGTGAAAAGGGAAACAACCCAGACCGTCAGCTAAGGTCCCAAAGTTATGGTTAAGTGGGAAACGATGTGGGAAGGCTTAGACAGCTAGGAGGTTGGCTTAGAAGCAGCCACCCTTTAAAGAAAGCGTAATAGCTCACTAGTCGAGTCGGCCTGCGCGGAAGATGTAACGGGGCTCAAACCATACACCGAAGCTACGGGTATCACTTAGGTGATGCGGTAGAGGAGCGTTCTGTAAGCCTGTGAAGGTGAGTTGAGAAGCTTGCTGGAGGTATCAGAAGTGCGAATGCTGACATGAGTAACGACAATGGGTGTGAAAAACACCCACGCCGAAAGACCAAGGTTTCCTGCGCAACGTTAATCGACGCAGGGTTAGTCGGTCCCTAAGGCGAGGCTGAAAAGCGTAGTCGATGGAAAACAGGTTAATATTCCTGTACTTCTGGTTATTGCGATGGAGGGACGGAGAAGGCTAGGCCAGCTTGGCGTTGGTTGTCCAAGTTTAAGGTGGTAGGCTGGAATCTTAGGTAAATCCGGGATTCTAAGGCCGAGAGCTGATGACGAGTGTTCCTTTTGGAACACGAAGTGGTTGATGCCATGCTTCCAAGAAAAGCTTCTAAGCTTCAGGTAACCAGGAACCGTACCCCAAACCGACACAGGTGGTTGGGTAGAGAATACCAAGGCGCTTGAGAGAACTCGGGTGAAGGAACTAGGCAAAATGGCACCGTAACTTCGGGAGAAGGTGCGCCGGTGAGGGTGAAGCATTTACTGCGTAAGCCCATGCCGGTCGAAGATACCAGGCCGCTGCGACTGTTTATTAAAAACACAGCACTCTGCAAACACGAAAGTGGACGTATAGGGTGTGACGCCTGCCCGGTGCCGGAAGGTTAATTGATGGGGTTAGCTAACGCGAAGCTCTTGATCGAAGCCCCGGTAAACGGCGGCCGTAACTATAACGGTCCTAAGGTAGCGAAATTCCTTGTCGGGTAAGTTCCGACCTGCACGAATGGCGTAACGATGGCGGCGCTGTCTCCACCCGAGACTCAGTGAAATTGAAATCGCTGTGAAGATGCAGTGTATCCGCGGCTAGACGGAAAGACCCCGTGAACCTTTACTATAGCTTTGCACTGGACTTTGAATTTGCTTGTGTAGGATAGGTGGGAGGCTTTGAAGCGTGGACGCCAGTTCGCGTGGAGCCAACCTTGAAATACCACCCTGGCAACTTTGAGGTTCTAACTCAGGTCCGTTATCCGGATCGAGGACAGTGTATGGTGGGTAGTTTGACTGGGGCGGTCTCCTCCTAAAGAGTAACGGAGGAGTACGAAGGTGCGCTCAGACCGGTCGGAAATCGGTCGTAGAGTATAAAGGCAAAAGCGCGCTTGACTGCGAGACAGACACGTCGAGCAGGTACGAAAGTAGGTCTTAGTGATCCGGTGGTTCTGTATGGAAGGGCCATCGCTCAACGGATAAAAGGTACTCCGGGGATAACAGGCTGATACCGCCCAAGAGTTCATATCGACGGCGGTGTTTGGCACCTCGATGTCGGCTCATCACATCCTGGGGCTGAAGCCGGTCCCAAGGGTATGGCTGTTCGCCATTTAAAGTGGTACGCGAGCTGGGTTTAGAACGTCGTGAGACAGTTCGGTCCCTATCTGCCGTGGACGTTTGAGATTTGAGAGGGGCTGCTCCTAGTACGAGAGGACCGGAGTGGACGAACCTCTGGTGTTCCGGTTGTCACGCCAGTGGCATTGCCGGGTAGCTATGTTCGGAATAGATAACCGCTGAAAGCATCTAAGCGGGAAACTAGCCTCAAGATGAGATCTCACTGGGACCTTGAGTCCCCTGAAGGGCCGTCGAAGACTACGACGTTGATAGGTTGGGTGTGTAAGCGCTGTGAGGCGTTGAGCTAACCAATACTAATTGCCCGTGAGGCTTGACCATATAACACCCAAGCAATTTGTGAACTCGAAAGAGACCAGATTGCGGTGTGTGAAGACGAAACGAACCGAAAGTTCGAGACCTCACAAAACACCGAAAGCTATCACATACCCAATTTGCTGAAACGTCGAAAGACGGTTCAGTACCCGAATTTCTTGACGACCATAGAGCATTGGAACCACCTGATCCCATCCCGAACTCAGCAGTGAAACGATGCATCGCCGATGGTAGTGTGGGGTTTCCCCATGTGAGAGTAGGTCATCGTCAAGATTAAATTCCGAAACCCCTATCTGCGTATGCAGGTAGGGGTTTTGTTTTTGCCTGGAATAAAGCGCGCTTCGGCCTATACAAATTTGCACAGTTATTTTCGTTTTAGAGCACTAGAATAGGTCCAACTTTTTCGGAGGCCAGAGCCTTTATGCCAGATTCGGTTGACGCCCCCGGGCTGTCAGAATTACCGCTGGACGACTTGGTGGCGTGTCACGAGTGCGACTTGCTGATGCGCAAGCCCGAACTCGCCCATGGCGAGAAAGCCCTGTGTCCTCGCTGCGGTTACGAGCTCTACGCCCATCGGCACAACGTTGTGCAGCGCAGTCTGGCTTTGGTTATCGCCGCTCTATTGTTGTTTGTCCCGGCGAACTTTTTACCCATCATGCAGCTCAATCTACTCGGGCAATCGTCGAACGATACCGTCTGGAGCGGCGTTGTCGGTCTTTTTGATTCCGGCATGCAGAGTGTTTCGCTGATTGTGTTCCTGTGCAGCATGGCAATCCCCTTGATCAAGCTGCTCTGCCAGCTGGCCGTATTGCTCAGTATTCGTTTTGATGTCGGACGCAGCTACGGCTTGTTGATCTACCGCATTTATCACCATCTACGCGATTGGGGAATGCTTGAGGTCTACCTCATGGGCGTGCTGGTGGCGATCGTCAAACTGGCAGATATGGCCGCCGTTACCGTCGGCCTTGGCCTGGCGTGCTTTATCAGTTTGTTGTTGGTCCAGGTCTGGTTGGAGGTGGTGATGTCGCCCCATCAGATCTGGCAGGCTTTATCAGGAGAGGATGCCCATGCGGGCGATTGATGCAGGCATTCTGATTTGCACCGAATGCCATGAGTTGAACAAGCAGGAAGCTGACACCGACGAGCAAGCCTGCACCCGTTGTGGCGCGCTGGTTCACGCCCGCAGCCCGAATAGTGTGGTGCGCACCTGGGCGCTGCTGATCACCGCGGCGGTGCTCTACATTCCGGCCAACGTACTCCCGATCATGACCGTCAGCTCCCTGGGCAAAGGCGACCCCAGCACCATCATGTCCGGTGTGATCCAACTGGTTCAGCACGGGATGATTCCAATTGCGGCGGTGGTGTTTATCGCCAGTATCCTGGTACCGACGTTCAAGTTGGTGGGCATCGCGCTGCTGTTGTTTTCGGTGCAGCGCCGTCAGCCGCTCTCGGCTCGTCAACGGATCTGGATGTACCGTTTTATCGAGTTCATCGGCCGTTGGTCGATGCTGGATATCTTCGTGATCGCCATCCTGGTGGCGGTTGTGAATTTCGGACGGCTTGCCAGCGTCGAAGCCAATCTTGGCGCCATCGCTTTCGCCAGTGTGGTGATTCTGACGATGCTTGCCGCCGTTACTTTCGATCCCCGACTGATTTGGGATAACACGGAGTCGGATGACGACCATGACTGATTTGCCTACAGCGAAAACCCGACCGGCCTCGAACTGGTCCGCTATCTGGGTGTTGCCCCTGATCGCCTTGATCATCGGCGGCTGGCTTGGCTGGCGCGCCTACAACGAGACGGGCATCGAGATTCAGGTGCGTTTCGAAAGTGGTGAAGGCATCCAGGCCAACAAGACCGAGGTCGTCTACAAAGGCATGTCCGTGGGTAAGGTAAAAACCCTCAAACTCGACGACGAAGGCACCTCCAAGGGTGTCATCGCCACCGTCGAGATGAACAAGGACGTCGAGCAATACCTCAAGACCAGCACGCGCTTCTGGCTGGTCAAGCCGAGCGTGACCCTGGCCGGTATCACGGGCCTGGAAACCCTGGTGTCGGGTAACTACGTCGCGATCAGCCCGGGTGAAGGCGAACCGACTCGCAAGTTCAAGGCGCTGGCCGAAGAACCGCCGCTGTCCGACGCGCAGCCCGGTCTGCACCTGACCATCAAGGCTGATCGTCTCGGCTCGCTGAACCGCGGCAGCCCGGTGTTCTACAAGCAGATCAGGGTCGGGCAGATCAAAAGCTACCTGCTGTCCGAAGATCAAGGCACCGTTGAACTCAAAGTCTTCATCGAACCCACCTACGCCAAGCTGGTGCGCAAACACACGCGTTTCTGGAATGCCAGCGGCATCAGCATCGACGCCAACCTGTCGGGCGTGAAAGTGCGCAGCGAGTCCCTTGCCAGCATCGTCGCCGGCGGTATCGCGTTCGCCACGCCGGAGAATCGCAAGGACAGCCCGGCCACCGATCCGAGCTTGCCGTTCCGTCTCTACGAAGACTTCGATGCCGCTGCTGCCGGTATTCGGGTCAAGGTCAAACTCAGTGACTTCGAGGGTCTGCAGGCCGGTCGCACGCCAGTGATGTACAAAGGCATTCAGGTCGGCACGCTGAAAGCGCTGAAGATCGATCCGGATCTGTCCGCCGCCAGTGCCGAGTTGACCCTTGATCCCCTGGCCGAGGATTACCTGGTTGACGGCACTCAGTTCTGGGTGGTCAAACCGTCGATCTCCCTCGCCGGTATTACCGGCCTGGAAGCATTGGTCAAAGGTAACTACATCGCCGTACGCCCCGGCGACAAGGGTGCCGCACCGCAACGCGAATTCGTGGCACGGCCCAAGGCGCCGCCGCTCGACTTGCGTTCGCCGGGGCTGCACCTGGTGCTGTTCACCGATAACCTGGGTTCGCTGGATGTCGGTAGCCCGATTCTCTACAAACAGGTCAAGGTCGGTTCGGTCCAGAGCTATCAGTTCTCGCGGACCAAAAAACAGTTGGTGATCGGCGTACACATCGAGAAGGAATACGAAGGCCTGGTCAACGCTTCGACAAGGTTCTGGAATGCCAGCGGCATTACGCTCACGGGTGGACTGACCGGCGGAATCCAGGTTAAAAGTGAATCGCTGCAAAGCCTGATGGCTGGCGGCATCGCCTTCGAAACGCCGCTGGCAACAGCGCCATTGCAGAAGCGGATTCCGCGATTCCGTCTGCACGCCAACCATGAAGAAGCCAATCAGAAAGGCACTGTGGTAACGATCAAGGTGGAACGCGCCGATGGCTTGCGCAGCGGCACGCCGATTCGTTTCAAAGGTCTGGATGTCGGCAAGATTGAAGACGTCGACCTCAGCGATGACCTGCAATCGGTATTGCTGACGGCGCGCATTACCGAGGTGCCGGAGCGTATTGCCCGGGCTGGCAGTCAGTTCTGGGTGGTCAAGCCTGAATTGGGCCTGATCAAGACGTCCAATCTCGAAACCCTGGTTACCGGGCAGTACATCGAAGTGCAGCCGGCGGCGAAAAACCTGGGGCCGCAAAAGAACTTCGTGGCCTTGGCCAATCCGCCGGAAACCGCCCAACAGGAAGCCGGTTTGAGCCTGGTCTTGAGCGCTGCCCGCCGTGGTTCGCTGAAGACCGGGGTGCCGGTGACGTATCGTGAAATCACCGTGGGCAAGGTGACAGGATATGAGCTGGGCCAGACCGCTGATCGGGTGTTGGTGCGCATTCTGATCGAGCCGAAATATGCACCCTTGGTGCACAGCGGCACACGTTTCTGGAACTCCAGTGGCTTCGGTTTCGACTATGGCTTGTTCAAAGGCGCGACGATGCGAACCGAATCGCTGGAGACGCTGATACAGGGCGGTATCGCCTTTGCCACGCCGGACGGGGAACGCATGGGCAGTCCGGCGCGCCCCGAGCAGACGTTCCCGTTGTTCGACAAGTTTGAAGAGGAATGGCTGACCTGGGCGCCGAAAATCGCGATCGGCAAGTAGGGAGTTGGCGTCTGTAATGACGCCTTCGTCGGAACGCCGCCCGGAGCAAGCTCGCTCCCACATTGGAACGGTGCCAGTCACAGATTCTGTGTTCACAGCATCCCTTGTGGGAGCGAGCTTGCTCGCGAAGAGGCCCTCAAACTCACTGAAAGCCTCGAGAATGTACCCAAATAAAAAGGCCGCGATCCATTGGATCGCGGCCTTTTTATCGCCAACAACTCATGCGGATCAGACCGCATCCAGCTCCGGTTCATCGGCTTCGACATTGACCGCTGGTTTCACCTCATCATGCCGACGAATGTACTTCCAGTCCGCCTCGTCGATGTAGATCCCGTTCGGCCCGCTGCCACCTTCCAGGTCGATGGCAACACTGGCGCAGACTTGCGGCTTCACACTGGCCAGAATCGGCACGAAGCCCAGTTGCAGACTGGTTTCCAGCAGCGCGGCCTGGTTCTTCTCATCGATGTCCGCCGCCTCGTCGAGGTAGTACGGCAGGCGCACGCGACCGGCCTGGTCGCGGTCCATCAAGTGCAGCAACAAGTACATGTTGGTCAGCGCTTTGATCGTCATCGTGGTGCCGTTGGACGCCGCACCATCGATGTCGGTGTGAATCACTGGCGATCCGTTGACCTTGGTGATCTCGAATGCCAGTTCGAACAAGTCCTTGAGGCCAAGCTGGTTTTGATTCGCCGCCACCAGCCGCGCCAGGTATTCCTTGGCTTCTTCGTTCTTGTTGTCCTGATCGGCGCTCTGGTTCAGGTCGAAGACGGAAAGGGTTTCGCCTTCTTCATACTGGCCAGCGCTGTGGATGATCTGGTCAATGTGCTTGAGCGCTTCCTTGTTCGGCGCGAGCACGATGCGGAAGCTCTGCAGGTTGGACACCTGGCGCTTGTTGATCTCGCGGTTGAACAGCGCCAGTTGGTGTTCGAGGCTATCGTAGTCGCTGCGGATATTGCGCAGGGTCCGGGCGATGTCGGTAACGGCCGCACGGCGGGCCTTGCCGAGGGTCAGGGCTTCGTCGGTGCGGTGCGCGTAGGCATTGATCAGCAATTGCAGGCGACGTTCCATGTCGTCTTCACTGTCGAACTTGGCCACGCCCTTGAGGCGAACCTGGGCGTAGAGCGCCTCAATCTGACCGTCGCTGCGCAGCAGGCCCTGCCAGCTGTCCTGATAGTCGTTGAGCAGCGGCAGCAGGTTGTCCATGGAATCGTCGACCGGGTCCATGAAAGGCGTGCCGAACGGCAGGTCCGCCGGTAACAGCTGTCGGCGGCGCAGGGCGTCGTCGAGGGTGCGTTGCTTGGCTTCCATGTCGCCGATCTGCCGGCCAACCAATTGCAGCTTGGCCGACAGTTGCTGGACGCGCTCGGTGAAGGCATCGCTGGAACGCTTCAACTCGTCCTGCGCCGCCTCCATCTGCGCTAGTTGTTCCAGCTTGTCGCCTTCTTCGGCGCTCAAGGTTTGCGCGCGACGGAAATCTTCCAGGGCTTTCTGTGCATCCAGCACTTGCCGGTACAGGGCTTCGGTCTGGGTCTTGCTCGCGGCACGGTCGGTGGCCACCGCGGCCTGGGTTTTAAGCTGCTTGAGTTCTTTTTCCAGACGCTCTTTCTGATCGCGCAACGCGGCGCGGTCAGCCAGGGCCTGCAGGGCGGGCGGTTCGATAGACGACAGATCAATGGACAGGCCCGGTACTTCGAAGCGCTCGCCCTTGAAGCCGTCGAGGATCAGCTCCATGGATTTGACCCAGGCACCGTCCTCATCCAGCGTGATGCCATGCTCGCCCAGCGGCAGGCTGAACAAGGCGCTGTTGAACAGGCGCATCAGACGTTCGACGTCCTGTTGCGAGAACTCTTCGCGCAGACGGGCGTAGCTGTTGTTGTCGGCGTGATCGAGTTGCTGCCTGACCGACTTCAGGCGTTTTTCCAGATCCCGCAGACGCTCATCGAGGTCTTCGGCACTGAACTGTCGCGACTGCGCCAGTGCGCCGGCGAGTTCATCGTGGGCGTCCTTGGCCGCGAGCAGTTGCTGCTCAAGGACTTTGACGTCTTCGACCAGGGCGAAGCGATGCTTGAGCACCGACAATTCGCCGAGCCAACGCTGGATGCCGGCGATTTCCCGCTCCAGGCGCATCAGCTCCTGAGTGCCGCCGCGCTGATTGTTTTGCAGGGCATCCTGCTCGTTGCGGTAGTGCTCGGCCTGGATCGTCAGCTCTTCCTTGCGCGCACTGGCGTAGTCCGACCAGGTGCCGAGCAGGGAATCGAGCAATGGCGAGATCCTGTGCAGTTTGCCGCGCAGGATGTCCCGTTGTTTCACACCGTTGGCCAAGGCCTCGACCAAAGGGCCGGCCGCGACCAGCGAGTTGTAGTCCTGCTCCATGCGTCGTACATCGCGGAAGGCTTCTTCGCAGGCGGCAATGTAATCGACGCTGCCGGAACGCAGGCTGTGTTCGAAGGCATCGAGGAACAGCTGCTTGAGCTTGGCCGCGGTGATTTCGCGCATGTGCAACAGGTTGATGAACAGGGCGCGGAAGGTCTTCAGGCTTTGCTCGCTGGTGGAGCGCAGCGGGATCAACGTCAGGTCCAAGGGGATCGAGGTGTGGCCGCCGACCAGCAAGCGACGCAGTTCATCCGGTTTGAGTTCGTAGGCTTTCAGCCCTTCGCGCTCGAGGTTGGTGAACAACTCTTTCTGGCGCAGACAGGTGTCGTTTTTCTGGTAATGGGCCAGGTCCAGCTTGCCGGCGTAGGCAAAGAACTGGTGACCGAAACCGCCGCCGGGGCCGCGACCGACCACACCGATCACATGCGGGCCGTGGGGCAACGAGACTTCGACCAGAATGTAGCTGGTGTCCGAAGCAAAGTAGAAGCGCCGCGATTGTTCCAGGCTGTACTTGCCGAAACTCATGTCCGACATGCGCGCCAGGATCGGGAACTGCAACGCGTTGATCGAGGCGGATTTACCGAGGTTGTTCGCGCCATACACCGACAGCGGCTCTTCCAGCGGGAACAGGCCGAGGCTGTAACCGGCGGTATTCAAAAGGGCAAAGCGGCGAATGCCGTAGCGTTCCTTGCTCATGCATCGGTCTCCTGTTCTTCGGCAATGGCGCGGGCCAGGGCGTCTTCTTCGTTTTCTTCCTCGAAGTCAGTGAGGTCCAGCGGGTCATCGGTTTCCAGCAGCTTTTCATCGCTGTCGTCATCGATCAGTACCGGTGCCGGCAATGGCAGCACGCTGTGCAGGCTGGCCGCCAGATCACGGTCCTGCTGCACCGACAGGCAAACGTCGAGGAAGCGATGCATCGGCGGCAGAAACCGGTAGACACCATTTTCTTCGCCGGCGAAACCGAGCTGGGTCATGCGGCGCATGATTTTTTCTTCGAGCTCTTCGACAGTCTGCACTTCGGCCTGGATGAACAGGTCGCGGTATTTTTCCAGCAACGACGGCAGTTCATCGCGACCAAGGCTGCCACCGTCGAGCACGGCGACCGGGTCGCGGCCCTGGTCCGCCAGGTGTTCGACCAGGATGAAAGTGAACAGCGCCAGGCGTTGCGCGGTCTTGTTCACCGCCGCCGCGGCGAGGTCCGGCACGAAATAATAGAAACCACGGGTGTCGCAGACCAGTTCAAAGCCCAGGGCCTTGAACAGCGTGCGGTACTGATCCTGGAAGTTCGACAGCTGCGCGTACAGCTCAGGATCGCGGCGGCTGACATGGTAGCCCTTGAACAGCTCGCGAAAGATCGGTGCCAGCTGAGACAGTTCGGATAGATCAAGTTGCATGGGAAGTACTTGCATAGAGGGTGCTCGCAGAATCCTCGGCGGCGTCGCGGGCCGAGAGCAGGGCGAAGGAGCGCAGGCTGACCTGGTGCTCGAGAGTGTGGTAATCGCGACGTTCCAGACGCTCGCGTTTGAAGCGTTTCTCCCGCGACAGGCGCGAGAACCAGTAGAGCAACTCGTCGGTGGCGCCGTCCGGTTCCTGCTCCAGCAGCCAGGTCATCAGGTCCGGCATCGGCAGGGCGTCTTCGCAGCGTTCGAGCATCTCCCGAACCGTGCGTGGCGCGCGCGGGGCTTCGTCTTTCTGGGTTTTGTGGGCCTTGGGGAAGCGCGCCGGCTTCGGCTCGAAACGGGCCAGGGCGTACACGTAGGCTTCTACCTGGCTGGCACTGCCGAGGAAGGTGCTTTGCGGGCGGGTGAACATCGGCATCGCCGCTTGTGGCACCGCATCGATGCCTTTGCGCCGGATGGCCGCCAGGGCCAGCGCCGCGCCACGGGTTACGGCATTGTGCCGGCGGGCTTCTTCACGCAGCGGCAGCAGCAGTTCGCGGGCATGGCGCAGGGTCAGCTGGGCGCTGGTCTGCATTTCGAGGATGCGCGCGTGGGTACGCAGCAACATATCGTCATCGACCAGGTGCCCGAGACGCTGCTGTTCGGTGAGCATCTTCAGCAGCACGTTTTCGACCTTGCGCACGCCTTGTTCGAAGGCGCCGTCGGCGTTCACCAACTGGATCATCGGCTCGACATATTCATCCCAGGTCGCCAGCACTTCAGCGTAACGCTGGCGCAGCGGAATCTGTCGGTCGCTGGTCTTGGCGCGTTCGGCGACGGCCACCAGGGCCTGTTCGTCGTTGGCGAGCTTCTTCAATACGTCCCGCACGCGCATGTCGAGCAGGCGCAGCTGGCGCGCGAGGTCGTTGCCGTCGCGGATGTCGAAGGCGTCCTGGATGTAGCCGGCCAGACGCTCGAGATGGCGCAGATAGGCTTCGATTTCCAGGCACAGGCCCAAGCGGTGTTCACGGCGCAGGTAAGCGAGAAAATCGTGAATCTGCGCGTTGAGCTCGAAACGGTTCGGGCTTTTCGCCACAGGAACCAGAATGTCGAGGCGAATCCACACGTCCAGCAGGCTGGTGATGTCCTGCGGTGTACTGTCCAGTTGCTGGGCGGCCAACTGTGAACGCAATTCGTTGAGGCTCAGGGTGCCTTGGTCGAAGTGCTCACACAGTGGCTCCAGAAGTGCCCAGTGTTCAGCGAGGGCGCGCAAGACGCGCTTGGGTTCGATCATCGGGATGGCCGGCTGTCTGACGATTGAAAGCCGCGATTGTACTGCATCGGGGCCGATGCAAATCACTCTCGGGATGGGCTGTCGCCTTTTTTCATAGGTGGAAAGACTATCGGTGAAGTCTATCGATCAACAGCGCGGGCGATCTTGAGCGAAGGGCGGTAGAATCCCTGCACTTTAGTTATCCACAAGTGGCCGACCTTTGCTTATCGAGTCCCGTCGCCGCGCTTATTTGGCCGCCATGCAGGTGGTCAACTGGCTGCCGCGCACCGAATTGCCCTTTGCTGCGCCTTCGCGGCCCGAGCTGCTGCAACCGCTCGATCCGGTGGTGGTCGCCCCGGTTGTGGCGGCGCCATTGGCTGAGTCCCCCGTGGAACCAGTGGTCAAACCTGCCGAACGGGTGAAGATCGAGGTGCCGCGGCCATCGTTGGCCAGCACGCGCACGAACGCCAAGGTCGAAGAAGAGGCCGCCCCGGTCACGATCAGGGCGCCGATCGTGCCGCCGCCACGTTTCGCCCTGCAATTGCTGCGGGCCGGTCGCTGCCTGTTGCTGGTGGAGTTACCCACAGGCGAAACATTCCAGGCACGCGATCCCGCCTATCTGCTGCTCAAGGACATGCTGCGCGCCGCCGGTCTGCCGGACAGCCCGCAAATCGTCGGCGAGCCGGTGCGCTGGCCGCTGCTGGCCCGCGGCACCCTGGATCAGGGCCCGGAAGCCGCCCGTGATTTTGTTCAAGGATTTCTCTCGGCACGGCTGGAAGACGCCCCGTGCGTCTGCCTGTGGCTGATCGGCCTGCCTGCGATACGTTTTGCCGGTGAAGCGAATGCCGAAGCATTCAACCGTGAACTCCAGGTCGAAGGCCTGGGCTCGGTCTGGGCCCTGCCGGGTCTGGAATTATTAATGGAAGAGCCACAGCGTAAGGCTGATGTCTGGCAAGCCATGCGTCGGCTGATGGCGCGCTGGAAAGAACCCAATGAGTGACGCTGTATCGTTCCGCCCAATGACCGAAGCAGACCTGGACGCTGTACTGAACATTGAATACGCGGCCTATAGCCATCCCTGGACCCGCGGGATTTTTCTCGATGGCCTGGGCAAGTATCAGATCTGGCTGATGTTCGAAGGGCAACAGCAGGTTGGTCATGGCGTGGTGCAGATCATTCTCGATGAAGCGCATCTTTTGAACATCACCGTCAAACCGGAGAATCAGGGCCGTGGTCTGGGTTTGACGCTGTTGGAGCATTTGATGTCGATTGCCTACAAAGCCGAGGCGCGGGAGTGTTTTCTGGAAGTGCGCGACAGTAATCGGTCGGCGTTTCGGTTGTATGAGCGGTATGGGTTTAACGAGATAGGCCGTCGGCGGGATTACTACCCGGCGGTGGGTGGACGCGAAGATGCGGTAGTCATGGCCTGTACCCTGGTCGACTGAACACCATTCTTACGAATTGAACGCCGATTCCACTGTAGGAGCTGCCGAAGGCTGCGATCTTTTGATCTTTTGTTGCGCGACATGGAAAGATCAAAAGATCGCAGCCTTCGGCAGCTCCTACGTTTAGATCCAGTCGGACAGGTGGATCAACGATTACCGTCCATCGGATCCTGCCGCGCCATCTCCTCTTCATCCAGCCCGTTGCCCCCACCAATGTCATCTTCATCGACAATGCTCAAATCCCAATCCGCCTGGTCACCTTCACCGGCTTCATGAGCATCCCGCGCACCGTCTTCGCGGATCAATGTTTCCGGGCTCATGTCGTCGTCGGTGGATTCATGATCATCGGTCGAGGCCCCGGTCATGCCGGCTTCCTGCACGCGTTCCCGGGGCATCAGTCGCGCGCGCTCCGCTTCCGGCAGCTCGTCGCCGATTTTGGCGCTCGGTTCTTCCTCATCGAAATCCAGCTCATGCATCGTACCCATGCGGTCTTCGTTGTCGTCAATGGGCTCGGGTTGCGCCGCATCGTACGGACGTCGTGTATCAGTCATGGTAATTCCTCATACTGTGGGCCTTACTACGGTGGACCCACTGGGCTGCTCAGAATTCCGCCGGCCTGGAACACCGGTAATATGCATCATCGGCAATCTGCATCTCGCGCGTGACCCCGACGGGCGGCTGTCTGTCAAATCAGCGCATCATTCACGAGGCTTTCATTGCATGAACGAATTACAAGATCTGATTGATAACAACGAACGCTGGGCTGAAGCGATCAAACAGGAAGATCCGGACTTCTTCTCCAAGCTGGCTCGCCAACAGACGCCGGAATACTTGTGGATCGGTTGCTCCGACGCCCGCGTGCCGGCGAACGAGATTGTCGGCATGCTGCCCGGCGACTTGTTCGTACACCGTAATGTGGCCAACGTGGTGCTACACACTGACCTCAACTGCCTGTCAGTGATCCAGTACGCGGTCGACGTGCTCAAGGTCAAACACATCCTTGTCACCGGCCACTACGGTTGTGGCGGTGTGCGCGCCTCGATGCAGGATCGCCAGTTGGGCCTGATCGACGGCTGGCTGCGCTCCATTCGCGATCTGTACTATGAAAAACGCGAAGAGCTCGCCCAATTGCCCACTGAAGAGGAGCGGGTCGATCGTCTCTGCGAACTCAACGTGATCCAGCAAGTGGCGAATGTCGGACACACCAGCATTGTGCAAAACGCCTGGCACCGCGGGCAGAAACTGTCGATCCACGGCTGCATCTACGGCATCAAGGACGGTCGCTGGAAGAGCCTGAACACGACCATCAGCGGTTTCGAGCAGTTGCCGCCGCAGTACCGATTGCGTCCGGTAGAGGCGTTGTAAAAGCCTTCAGCCGCGACCTGGTCGATGCCAGTGTTGAAGAAACTGCCGGCCATTGTCATTCGGCGACTCATCGTAGCCGATGATCCAGCCCCGGCAGCCGGGACAGCCACAGCGGCAGGCAAACTGCCGCTGCAGCTTGTCGACTGACAGAGGCAAAGCGCGCTTTTCCGCGTCAGCCATGGCTTACGCGGGAAAGCCGTTCATCGTTACAGACTCGGCGCAGAATTCGCACGCACAGGTGCAGGGACCTTGAGCTGTGTGAGCTGGGACTTGATCGGGGTCGTCGCGCATTTGGCCACGGCTTGTTCAGGCGTCAGGTTGCGGATCGAGGTGTAGAACAGTTCGCAGGTTTTTTCTTTGCGGGTCACCTGCCAGGTCTGGGTGCAGCTTTTGAGCTGAACGTTCGGGTCGCTGCCCGGTTTGCTGCCCATCCCGGCCTGCCAGCAGGCGGCGCTCAAATCCTGGCCCATGATTTTCAACCCGGCGGCATCGGCCTGGGCCTGGGTATCGTCGCCGGTGTAGCTGTCCGGATTGGCGGCGTACCAGATGTAACTCGGGTGGTTGGAACCCAGCACCGGCACCTTTACCCCTTCGCTGGGACTGATGGTCGCCAGCCCCAGGACGTTTACGGTCGGGCCATATTGCTGCTTGATCCAGTTACGCACCGGCGCACCAAAGGCGACCATGGGCAATGTCGCGCCACTGGCGTTCTGGCTGACGTCCTTGACCATGGTGGTCTGGTAGTCCTTGAAGTAGTCGTAGACGCCTTCCAGGTCCTTGCCGGCGCTGGACGGCGCGGCAATCGGAGCGATGTCGATGATGGTCTGGTAGCCCGGCGTCTGTTCGGCGGGGATGCCGTTGTCGGTGAGCAGCGTGGCCCAGCGATCGGTGGTGGCGGACCTCAGGTAGTCCTGAGCCTGGGTCAACGAGTAATCAGGCGGGAAGTGCAGCAATTCGACGCTCTTGCGGTTTTCCAGGGCCATGCCCAATGGCAGGAACAGGTTCCAGCTAAAGGCCCACTTGCCATCGGCATTCAATTTGCTGGCACCGGTGTAGGCCAGATCGCCAGCGTCGAGCAGTGCGGCCAACGGTTTCTCATAGCCGTCGGGAACGCCGCTTATTTCGGCGTAGAGCTGATCGTTGTCGGTTTTGACCCGCACTGTCGCCGCGCTGTAGCCATCGCGCTTGACGCTTTGGCTCAGGTAATGCTCGACGGTTTGCTCCAGCGTCCAGTTGCGAAAGCAGATGACGTTGCAGTTGTTGGGGTAAGCGAACAGGCGGGTGACGCGTTCGGTACTGCCCAGTTTCAGGTCGACATCGGCATGGGCGGCGGCGCTTATGGTAAGGGTAAGGGTAAGGGCGAGGGTAGCGAGGGTGAGTCCTGCGAGTTTGAACATGCTCAGATCCTTTTCAGCGTGGTCCCGTTGATGGGGTACACGCCATAGTGGATCAGCGGCGATACACAGAGAAGCAAGCGTGCAGTTTTTTTGCCTCGCAATTGCATCGTGCATTTACAGGACTCATGGGTTTGGAGTTCGCCCCGCGAACGTGTATCTACGGGTCAGGGGACGTCGAGGCGTTACAACAGTTTCAAGGCCAGATGAGTGCCGGCGCGTAAATACTCCACTTGAGCAACGAGGGCGTCCTTGACGATCGCCTCCCCGGTATCGGTCAGCCTGGCTTTTTTGGCATCGATGACGGACGTTTGCACCAGCTGCATCACCACATCCATGGCTTTTTGAAGTGCCGTCAGATTGTTGTGCAGGCCGAACTCGCAAACGACAGCGTCCATACGACGGTCCGCGTCATCACGCAGTTTTTTATATTCGACGACTGAAACCCTACCATCCTGGTAAGTTTCGTGAATCATCTCTTCCAGCGTTTTTGAGATTAAAGACATGTGCTTGATCATCCTTGTTCAGTGCTGTTTTGACTTTGAAAAGTGCTTGAGCCCTCGCAGTTTACTCAGCGATTTGCAAGATGGAGATAGGAACCGGCCGGGTGTGATGTCAGGCGCAATCGAAGCAATACGTAGGATTAATCTTTATGCTTGTCTTGTCTCGACGGGTCGCGTTTCTGGAGCAGGCTCGTCCCGTATGACCGAGAACCGTCTCGGCGATTATCTTGACCCTATGCGTCAGGCCGCTGGTGATGCGCCCGCCGATAAAACCTGATTGCACCTGCGTCGCAGCAGGTGCAATCCAGCTCGTTTACGGCATCACTGGCGGCGTGTACGTCAGCGTCGTCCCCAACGCCCACAGCAGCACCAGCACCAGCGGCGTGTGCACCAGCAGCTGCACGAACGAGAATCCGATCAAGTCCCTTGCCTTCAACCCCAGCACGCCCAGCAGTGGCAGCATGTAGAACGGGTTGATCAGGTTGGGCAGGGCCTCGGCGGCGTTGTAGATCTGCACGGCCCAGCCCAGGTGGTAGTTCAGGTCGTTGGCCACTTGCATCACGTACGGTGCTTCGATGATCCACTTGCCGCCGCCGGACGGGATGAAGAAACCGAGGATCGCCGAGTACACCCCCATCAGCAGCGCATAGGTGTCGTGGGAAGCGATGCTGACGAAAAAGGTCGAGATGTGGTGGGCCAGAGTCTGGGCGTCCGCACCTTTGACGGTGGTCATCAGCGCGGCGATCGAGCCATACAGCGGGAACTGGATCAGTACGCCGGTGGTCGTCGGCACTGCGCGGGCCACGGCATCGAGGAAGCTGCGCGGGCGCCAGTGCAGCAGGGCACCGAGCATGATGAACAGGAAGTTATAGGTGTTCAGCCCGGAAATCGCGCTGATCGCCGGTTTGGTCGAGAACTCGTGGAACAGCCATCCGGCCGCCAGCAGCACCAGCAAAATAGTCAGCAACGGGCTGTGCTCCAGCCATTCGCCGGGGCGGGTGCGCGGTTGCAGCGGCGGCAGGTTGAAACTCGGGTCGATACCGCAGGCTTGCGCATCACGGGCGGAATTGGGGCCGGGAGCGGTGGCATAGGCAATGATCAGCGAGATCACGATCAACGCCAGCAACATCACGCCGGACTGCCAGAGAAAGATGGTTTGGGTGAACGGAATCACCCCGGTGATCGACAGAATCGACGGCGGCAGACTGCCCGGGTTGGCCTGCAATTGCGCCGCGGAGGACGACAGGCCCAGGGCCCACACCGCTCCCAGACCCAGATAGGCGGCGGCACCGGCAGCGCGGTAATCCATTTTCAGATCGGTACGGCGGGCGAGGGCACGCACCAGCAAACCGCCAAACACCAGCGACAAGCCCCAGTTCAGCAGCGACGCGACCATGGAGATCAGCGCGACCCAGGCCACGGCAGAACGGCCGTTTTTCGGGAGGCGCGCCAGGCGGTCGATCAGTTTCACCGCCGGTGGTGAGCTGGCGACCACGTAACCACCGATCACCACGAAGGCCATCTGCATGGTGAACGGGATCAGGCTCCAGAAACCGTCACCGAAGGCCATGGCGGCATCGGTGGGTTTGGCGCCCATGGCCATGGTGGCGACGGCGACGATGATCACTGCCAGCGCGGCAAACACCCAGGAATCGGGGAACCAGCGCTCGGCAAAGCTTGAGCAGCGCAGGGCAAAACGGGCAGAGCGGCTATCTTCGATATCAGCGGCCACGGGAGTACCTCGGATTTTTATGTTTATTGAGGTCTTCAGGGCCACACAGGCCCGTCTGAACAGCTGCCAACAGTAATTCAATCGACCTTTTTTTGTGACCAAGTTTTACCAGTATTGGACTTTGGTCTAACGGGTTGTCCGCTGGCGCGTTTGCGTAGACCATGTGCGCCTTGGTTTTTGACCTGTGCCAGAGTTCTGTTCATGACTGCCAATACCGATTCGCGCCCGGCGCCGTTCACCCGCTCCGACTACAAGACCCTTGGCCTTGCAGCCTTGGGTGGCGCGCTGGAAATCTACGACTTCATCATTTTCGTGTTTTTCGCGCTGACCCTCAGCCAGCTGTTCTTTCCGCCGGAAATGCCCGAATGGCTGCGCTTGCTGCAAAGCTTCGGGATTTTCGCCACCGGTTATCTGGCACGGCCCTTGGGCGGGATCTTGATGGCGCATTTCGCCGACCGGCTGGGACGCAAGAAAGTCTTCAGCCTGAGCATCCTGATGATGGCGCTGCCGTGCCTGCTGATCGGCATCATGCCGACCTATGCGCAAATCGGCTATTTCGCCCCGCTGCTGCTATTGGCCCTGCGAATCCTGCAGGGGGCCGCAGTCGGCGGGGAAGTGCCGAGCGCCTGGGTGTTCGTCGCCGAGCACGCACCCGTGGGCCATCGCGGTTATGCCCTCGGTTTCCTGCAGGCCGGCCTGACCTTTGGCTATCTGATCGGCGCCCTGACGGCGACCTTTCTCGCCCAGGCGTTCACCCCGGCGGAAATCCTTGATTACGCCTGGCGTTATCCGTTCCTGCTGGGCGGTGTGTTTGGTGTGATTGGCGTCTGGCTGCGTCGCTGGCTCAGCGAGACCCCGGTGTTCATGGCCATGCAGGCCCAGCGCGATGCCGCGGTCGAATTGCCGCTGCGCACAGTCTTGCGTGAACATCGCCTGGCCATGCTGCCGGCGATGCTCCTCACCTGCGTGCTGACCTCGGCAGTGGTGGTGTTCGTGGTCATCACCCCGACCATGATGCAGAAATCCTTCGGCATGACGGCCAGCCATACCTTCGCCCTGAGCGCGCTGGGCATCGTTTTCCTTAACATCGGTTGTGTGCTCGCCGGGCTGCTCGTTGACCGCATCGGCGCCTGGCGCACAGTGATGCTCTATAGCCTGCTGCTGCCGTTGGGCATCGGCGTGCTCTATACCTGCCTGATCGTCGGTGGCAGCTGGATCGGTCTGGCATACGCGGTGGCCGGCCTCGGTTGCGGGGTGGTGGGCGCGGTGCCGTCGGTGATGGTCAGCCTGTTTCCGGCGCGGATTCGTGTCTCGGGCATCTCCTTCACTTACAACATTGCCTACGCCGCGTGGGCGAGTGTCACCCCGCTGCTGTTGATCGGTCTGATGCCATGGAGCCCGTGGATCTGTGTGATTTTCAGTGCGGTGATGGGCGTTGTTGGCGTGAGCACTGCGGCGTATTTCGGCGCGCGGATGCCGCGTACCGGAAGTTGCCCGGCCGCGAGCGTTATGTAATCGGATGGCCAATCGCTGAGGAGTCTTGAATGAGCAAGCTGCGGGTGGGGATTATTTTCGGAGGCCGTTCGGCCGAGCACGAAGTGTCGTTGCAGTCGGCGAAAAATATTGTCGATGCGCTGGATCGTGCGCGTTTCGAGCCGGTGCTGATCGGTATCGACAAGCAAGGCCACTGGCACCTTAACGATCCGTCGAACTTCCTGCTCAACCAGGAAAATCCTGCGCTGATCGCCCTCAACCAGTCCAACCGCGAGCTCGCCGTCGTGCCGGGCAAGGCCAGCCAGCAATTGGTCGAAACCTCCAGTCAGGAACTGCTGGGCCATGTCGACGTGATCTTCCCGATCGTCCACGGCACCCTGGGTGAAGACGGTTGCCTGCAAGGTTTGCTGCGCATGGCCGACCTGCCGTTCGTCGGCTCCGATGTGCTCGGTTCGGCGGTCTGCATGGACAAGGACATCAGCAAGCGCCTGCTGCGTGATGCCGGCCTGGCGGTCACGCCGTTCGTGACCCTGACCCGGGCCACGGCGGCGCGCACCGGGTTCGCCGAGGTCCAGGGCAAGCTCGGCCTGCCACTGTTCGTCAAACCGGCGAACCAGGGCTCTTCCGTGGGCGTGAGCAAGGTGAGCGATGAAGCCGAGTACGTGGCGGCGATCGAACTGGCACTGGATTTCGATGAAAAAGTCCTGGTCGAGTCTGCCGTCAGCGGCCGCGAAATCGAATGCGCGGTACTTGGCAACGAGGACGCCATCGCCAGCGGTTGTGGCGAGATCGTGGTGCGCAGCGGGTTCTATTCCTACGACAGTAAATATATCGACGATCAGGCGGCTGAGGTGGTGGTCCCGGCCAACATCAGCACTGAGGCCAGCGAACGCATTCGCGCGCTGGCCGTCGAGGCGTTTCAGGTGTTGGGCTGTTCCGGGCTGGCGCGGGTCGATGTATTCCTGACTGACAGCGGTGAAGTGCTGATCAACGAGATCAACTCGCTCCCCGGCTTCACCCGCATCAGCATGTACCCCAAGCTGTGGCAGGCCACCGGGATGACCTACAGCGAGCTGGTCAGCCGTCTGATCGAGCTGGCGCTGGAGAAGCACAAGGCGCGACAGGCGCTGAAGATCTCGCGTTAGGCTGTATGTGCCAGCCTGACTTTGGTTATCCATAAAAAAGGGCCTACCTCCCGGTAAGCCCTTTCGCGTTCCAGTGCACGAATCAATCCCCCAACGCTTCCCCCTCACGCCGCGGATCCGCCCCACCCGCCAGCGCTGCTTTCCCCTGCGCATCCTTGACCCGAACAATCGCCTGGGTTCCGCTGGTCATGTCGATCTCGGTCACGTTGTGGCCTTTGTCCTTCAATGCCTGGATCAGCCCGGCGCTGAACTGTCCCCGTTCCAGCTCCGTCGGGCCATTGCGGCTGCCGAAGTTGGGCAGGGCGATGGCGGTTTGCGGGTCGAGGTTCCAGTCGAGCAGGCCGATGGTGGATTTGGCGACGTATTCAATGATCTGCGAGCCGCCGGGGGAGCCGAGGGTGGCGAGGAATTCGCCACTCTGGCGGTCGAAGATCAAGGTCGGTGCCATGGACGAACGCGGACGCTTGCCGGGCTCGACGCGGTTGGCGACCTTCTGCCCGTTCTCTTCGGGGATGAACGAGAAGTCGGTCATCTGGTTGTTGAGCAGGAAGCCCTGCACCATCAGGTGCGAACCGAAGGCGGATTCGACGGTGGTGGTCATCGACACCGCACCGCCCAGGTCGTCGACCGCCACCACTTGCGAGGTGGAGATGCGCAGCGGCGAACGGTCCGGCGCATAGGCGACCCGGATGCCCGGTGGCGTGCCGGGTTTGGCCATGCCCATGCTGCGGTCACCGATCAGGGCGGCGCGGCTGGCCAGGTAGATCGGGTCTACCAGACCTTTGACGGGGACGGGCACGAAGTCCGTGTCGGCGACATACTGCGCGCGGTCGGCGTAGGCCAGGCGCTCGGCTTCGGCGATCAGGTGCACGGCGTGAGGGGGCGGCTCGAGCCCCGCAGGCTTGTCCGTCTTGAGCGGTTTCAAGGGCGCCAGGGCCAACCGCGGATCGCGGGTTTCCAGGGCCTGCAAGGTGCCGAGGATCTGCGCCACGGCGATCCCGCCCGACGACGGCGGTGGCATGCCGCAGACTTGCCAGCGTTTGTAGTCGGTGCACAGCGGCGCGCGTTCCTTGGCGCTGTAGCCTTGAAGATCGTTCAGCGAAAGGCTGCCGGGGTTGGCATGGCCTTGAACCTTGGCGACGATCTCTTGGGCGACGGGGCCTTTGTACAGCGCATCGGGACCCTCCTTGGCGATGCGTTTGTACACGGCAGCCAGTGCCGGGTTTTTCAGTTGTGTGCCCGCGGCTTTCGGGCTGCCATCGGCATTGAGAAAATACGCCGCCATGTCCGGCGAGCGGCTGACGGACGAGTCCGCTGCAATCAATCGGTGCAGGCGCGGCGAGATGGCGAAGCCTTGCTCGGCGAGTTCGATCGCCGGCTCGAACAGCTGTGCCCATGGCAGGCGGCCGTGTTTGTGATGAGCCAGTTCAAGTGCGCGCAACACCCCCGGCGTGCCCACGGAACGACCACCGATCTGCGCCTGGGTGAATGGCATCGGTTGGCCGTCGGCCTGCAGGAAGAGTGTCTCGGTGGCGCCGGCCGGTGCGGTTTCGCGACCGTCGTAAGTGCGCACGGTCTTGCCATCCCAGAGCACGATCAACGCACCGCCGCCGATGCCCGAGGACTGCGGCTCGACCAGCGTCAGTACGGCTTGCATCGCAATGGCTGCATCGATGGCCGAACCGCCTCGGCGCAGTATCTCTCGCCCGGCTTCGGCCGCCAGAGGATTGGCCGCTGCCGCCATGTGTTTCGAGGCGTGCCTGGTGTGCAGGTCGGTGCGATAGCCCGAGGCGGCTTCCGGTGCGACCGGCAACGTCGAAGTGGGCGGGGCATTGCACGCTGCAAGAATCGAAGCGGTGGCAATCAGCGACAGCGCTGACAGGCGATAGCGGCTCAAGTCAAAGGCTGAGAACACGCGGGGCACTCCGTCCGTGGGAAAAGATCCGAGGACTTTATCGGCCGACAGCGAGTGACGCAAACCATGGCCCACGGCAAAGATGCATTTGTCCTTCATGCGTCAGCGAATTTTCTGTAGGGGGAGGGCACCGGGAATGGTCCGCACTCATGCCGAAGGCAGCCCACACAGTCATGCCGGCGGAAGATGCGGGTGCTCAGCGCTCAGCGGTTCTGGCCACTTTTCTCCAGGCATAAAAAAACGGCCTACCTTTCGGTAAGCCGTTTTTAGTACTTGGTGGCTACACAGGGACTTGAACCCCGGACCCCAGCATTATGAATGCTATGCTCTAACCAACTGAGCTATGTAGCCAAGTGGCGCGCATTATTCACCGCAAACGACAATGCGTCAAGCGTAAATATAAAATATTTCTCTGCGCTTTCAACCGCTTATCCCTCTGGGCCGAAAAGTCGGGTCGGGGGAGGGCATCAATTGAGCTGTAATCTCCCGGTATTTGCGCTCACGGCCTTGCTGTCCTGGCTCAGGGTGCCCGCTGCCTGGTTCACCGCCCGGGCGTCTTCGAGCAAGCGTAGCGATGTCGTTAGCAGGCTAAGGGGATGGCGCTGCGGCACTGAAAAATGGCACATTGACGCACCTGCCTGTGTGCACCCATCCGCTGTACGGAAATTCTCATGGCTCTCAGCAATGTCCAGACCGGCGCTCAGCCGGCATCCGCGACTTCACAAAGCAGCCCTTTGGTCATGCGCATCATCGGCGCCGTGGCCCTGGCGCATTTGATCAACGACCTGATCCAGTCGGTGCTGCCGTCGATTTACCCGATGCTCAAGGCCAACTATGGCCTGACCTTCACCCAGGTCGGCCTGATCACCCTGACGTTTCAGCTGACGGCCTCGCTGCTGCAGCCGTGGGTCGGTTACCACACCGATCGCCATCCCAAGCCCTGGCTGCTGCCGGCCGGGACGGTGTGCACGCTGATCGGCATTCTGATGATGTCGGTGGTCGGTACTTTTCCGTTGATCCTGCTGGCAGCAGGGCTGATCGGCATCGGCTCCTCGACCTTCCACCCGGAAGCGTCTCGCGTGGCGCGACTGGCTTCGGGCGGGCGTTTCGGCCTGGCGCAATCGACTTTTCAGGTCGGTGGCAATGCCGGGTCGGCCTTCGGTCCGTTGCTCGCCGCAGCAATCATCATTCCTTTCGGTCAGGGCCATGTGGCCTGGTTTGGATTGTTCGCGGTATTTGCGCTGTTCGTGCTCTACCGGATCAGTCGCTGGTACGCCAATCACTTGAGTCTGTTCAAGCTCAAGCAGGGTCAGGCGGCGACGCACGGCTTGTCGAAAAACCGGGTGATCAGTGCCTTGGTGGTGCTGGGGTTGCTGGTGTTCTCCAAGTATTTCTACATGTCCAGTTTGACCAGCTACTTCACCTTTTACCTGATCGAGAAATTTGACCTCTCGGTGGCCAGTTCACAGCTGCATCTGTTCCTGTTTCTCGGAGCGGTGGCGGCGGGGACCTTCTTCGGCGGGCCGATCGGCGACAAGATCGGGCGTAAGGCAGTGATCTGGTTCTCGATTCTTGGTGTGGCGCCTTTCACCCTGATCCTGCCTCATGTCGACCTGTTGTGGACCAGCATTCTCAGCGTGGTGATCGGCTTCATCCTTGCTTCGGCGTTTTCGGCCATCGTGGTGTATGCCCAGGAGTTGGTGCCGGGCAATGTCGGGATGATTGCCGGGGTGTTCTTCGGCTTGATGTTCGGTTTTGGCGGGATTGGTGCGGCGTTGCTGGGGTATCTGGCGGATGTTCACGGCATCGAGTACGTGTACTACCTGTGTTCGTTCCTGCCGTTGTTTGGCGTGCTGGCGATCTTCCTGCCAAGAACCAGAAAAGCCTGAGCCATACAAAGCCCCCTGTGGGAGCGAGTTTGCTCGCGACGACGGTGTATCAGTCAACATTTCATTTGGCTGGCAGTCCGCTATCGTCGGAACGCCGCCCGGAGCAAGCTCGCTCCCACAGTTGATCGGCGGTGGGGCGGATAAATCTTTCAGGCACAAAAAAGCCGCGTATCGAACGCGGCTTTTTCTTGGGCGGGTGCTTCGTCCTGAAAACTTAGACGTTGAAACGGAAGTGCATCACGTCACCGTCTTTAACGATGTAGTCCTTGCCTTCCAGACGCCATTTACCAGCTTCCTTGGTGCCGGCTTCGCCCTTGTACTGGATGAAGTCGTCATAGGCGATGACTTCGGCGCGGATGAAGCCTTTTTCGAAGTCGGTGTGGATCACGCCGGCGGCTTGTGGCGCGGTGGCACCGACGCGGACGGTCCAGGCGCGGACTTCTTCGACACCGGCGGTGAAGTAGGTCTGCAGGTGCAGCATCTCGTAACCGGCGCGGATCACGCGGTTCAAGCCAGGCTCTTCCAGGCCCAGGGCTTCGAGGAACATGTCTTTCTCTTCGCCGTCGTCCAGCTCGGCGATTTCGGCTTCGATCTTGTTGCAGACCGGAACCACCATGGCGCCTTCTTCTTCGGCGATGGCCTTGACGATGTCCAGCAGCGGGTTGTTCTCGAACCCGTCTTCCGCGACGTTGGCGATGTACATGACCGGCTTGGTGGTCAGCAGGTGGAAACCACGAATCACCGCTTTCTCGTCGGCGTTCATGCTCTTCATCAGGGTGCGCGCTGGCTTGCCGAGTGTGAAGTGAGCGATCAATTGCTCCAGCATGGCTTTCTGGACCACGGCGTCCTTGTCGCCCCCCTTGGCGTTGCGGGTGACTTTCTGCAGTTGCTTCTCGCAGCTGTCGAGGTCGGCGAAGATCAGTTCCAGGTCGATGATCTCGATGTCGCGTTTCGGGTCGACGCTGTTGGAGACGTGAATCACGTTCTCGTCTTCGAAGCAGCGGACTACGTGGGCGATGGCATCGGTTTCACGGATGTTGGCCAGGAACTTGTTGCCCAGGCCTTCACCTTTCGAGGCGCCAGCCACCAGGCCGGCGATGTCGACGAATTCCATGGTGGTCGGCAGGATGCGCTTGGGATTAACGATGGCCGCCAGGGCTTCCAGACGCGGATCCGGCATCGGCACGATACCGGTGTTCGGTTCGATGGTGCAGAAGGGGAAGTTCTCGGCCGCGATCCCGGATTTGGTCAGGGCGTTGAACAGGGTGGACTTGCCGACGTTAGGCAGGCCGACGATGCCGCAATTGAATCCCATGGTGTTTCCCCTCGGGTAAAAGTCAGGCCTTCTGGCTGTGCAGGTTTTTCATCGCGCGGTTCCATTCCCCGGCGAGGATATCCGGCAGCACGCCGAGGGCAAAGTCGATGCTGGCATCGAGTTTTTCCTGTTCGGCGCGTGGCGCACGACCCAGGACGAAATTTGAAACCATACTGGCAACGCCCGGGTGGCCAATGCCAAGCCGCAAGCGGTGAAAGGTATTCTGATTGCCCAGTTGCGCGATGATGTCGCGCAACCCGTTGTGACCGCCGTGGCCGCCGCCCTGTTTGAGCTTGGCAACGCCCGGAGGCAGGTCGAGTTCGTCGTGCGCCACGAGGATTTCTTCAGGCTTGATGCGGAAGAAACCAGCGAGTGCCGCTACGGCCTGGCCGCTGCGGTTCATGTACGTGGTGGGAATCAGCAGACGAACATCCTGACCCTGATGCGAATAGCGCCCGGTCAGGCCGAAATATTTGCGATCCGCCACAAGATTTACGCCTTGTGCGTTCGCGATGCGCTCAACAAAAAGGGCCCCTGCGTTATGCCGGGTCTGTTCGTATTCAGCGCCTGGATTTCCCAGGCCAACGATCAGTTTGATGGCGGTCACGATAGGGGCCCTTCCTTGGAGTGGTGGATAACATCGCCGCAATCGGTGTGTGCGGCGAAAGTGGACGACAAGTGCTCATTTACCATTATGTAAACTCCGCGTTCTCGCCCGCTTTCTCGCTACGTTCCAGTCCGCGATGTTACTTGATCACTCCGGCATCACAGAGTGAATTACTCTGCTGCGCCTTCTTCGGTAGCTTCTGGAGCAACACGTGGAGCGTGAACGTTGGCAACTGCCTTGTCGTCACCGTGTGCCAGAGCAACAAACTCAACGCCTTTAGGGGCTTTGAGGTCGGACAGGTGAATGATCGAGCCGATTTCGGCGTCAGCCAGGTCGACTTCGATGAATTCAGGCAGGTCTTTCGGCAGGCAGGTCACTTCGATTTCCGAAACAACGTGCGAAATTTCGCCGCCTTTCTTGATCGGAGCTTCTTCACCAACAAAGTGTACAGGCACGATAGCGGTCAGTTTCTGGCCAGCTACAACGCGTACGAAGTCGGCGTGCAGCACGTGGCCTTTGGCCGGGTGACGCTGCAGAGCTTTGATGATTACGTTTTGCTTGGTGCCGCCAACGTTCAGCTCGATGATGTGGCTGTAAGCCGCTTCGTTTTCGAGCAGTTTGGCAACTTCTTTAGCCAGCATGCTGATGGATTCAGGGGCTTTTTCGCCACCGTAAACTACAGCTGGTACCAGGCTTGCGAGACGACGCAGGCGGCGGCTCGCACCTTTCCCCAGGTCGGAACGCACTTCAGCATTCAGAGTAAAATCGTTCATGTTGTATCTCCAAAATAACCACATTCGCCCCAGCGTTTGCGACCAGCGCTAAAGGCGATATGGGCAAAAAAGCCCCGCCCCGACAGGAATGCCGGGGCGGGGCGCTTTTCGTCAACGAGATAGTCGAGAAGGGCAGCGCCCTTAACGGAACATCGCGCTGATCGATTCTTCATTGCTGATGCGGCGGACCGCTTCGGCAACCACCGGCGCGATATCCAGTTGACGGATACGCGAGCAGGCTTGAGCAGCAGCGGACAACGGGATGGTGTTAGTCACCACCAGTTCGTCCAGCATGGAATTTTCAATGTTTTCGATCGCCCGACCGGACAGCACAGGGTGTGTGCAGTAGGCGAAAACCTTGGCAGCGCCATGCTCTTTCAGGGCCTTGGCCGCGTGGCACAGGGTGCCGGCGGTATCGACCATGTCATCGACCAGAATACAGGTACGCCCTTCGACATCACCGATGATATGCATCACTTCAGAGTGATTGGCTTTCTCACGGCGTTTGTCGATGATCCCGAGATCCACACCCAGGGATTTGGCAACGGCACGTGCACGCACGACGCCGCCAATGTCCGGGGACACGATCATCAGGTTTTCGAAGCGCTGATCTTCAATGTCATCCACCAATACCGGGGAGCCGTAGATGTTATCTACCGGAATATCGAAGAAGCCCTGGATCTGGTCAGCATGCAGATCAACCGTGAGAACACGGTCGATGCCGACTACGGTAAGCATGTCAGCGACAACTTTCGCGCTGATAGCCACACGTGCGGAGCGCGGACGGCGATCCTGACGGGCATAACCAAAGTAAGGAATAACAGCAGTGATACGAGTAGCCGAGGAGCGGCGGAAGGCATCAGCCATCACTACCAGTTCCATCAGGTTATCGTTGGTCGGAGCGCAAGTCGGCTGAATAATGAAGACATCTTTACCGCGGACGTTTTCATTGATCTCGGCAGTAATTTCGCCGTCGGAGAACTTACCGACAGAGATGTCACCGAGAGGGATATGCAGCTGACGTACGACACGCCGAGCCAGATCGGGGTTAGCATTCCCCGTAAAGACCATCATCTTGGACACGCGCAGTACCTAGAGGCTGAGGGTAACCTGGATGAGTATAGAAAATGGCAGGGGCGGCTGGATTCGAACCAACGCATGGCAGGATCAAAACCTGCTGCCTTACCGCTTGGCGACGCCCCTGTATCTGTTGCAACGAGTACCCAGTACTCGGTTCCTTTAGAGCAGACCTTGCAGCTTGCGATGCAACATCGAAACGTTGCTTCCTTTTGCTACAAACCCTGTAAGGGTCTCTGTAAGAAGGGCCGAGACTTTATCAGCTTCAGCTTTGCTTGGGAAGCCCCCAAACACACAACTTCCAGTTCCGGTGAGTTTTGCTTCGGTAAATTTACCTAACAAATTCAAAGCGTTACGTACATCTGGATAACGCCTTGCTACCACCGGTAAGCAGTCATTTCGACTGTTTCCCTTGGGAACGGGGCGCACTTTAATGGGAGAAGAGTTACGTGTCAACAACGGATCTGAAAAAATTTCTGCTGTACTTACAGATACTTGCGGCACAAGCACGACATACCACGGTTCTTCGGGGTCTACAGGGGTCAGTTTCTCCCCCACGCCTTCGGCAAAAGCCGCGTGGCCACGCACGAAAACCGGGACATCGGCGCCCAGCGTCAAGCCCAGCACGGCCAGTCGATCCTCATCCCAATCCAGTTGCCAGAGATGATTCAAACCGAGCAAAGTCGTCGCGGCATTGGAGCTGCCGCCACCGATTCCACCGCCCATGGGCAGGATTTTTTCGATCCAGATGTCGATACCGAGCGAACAGCCGGATTGCGCTTGAAGTTTTTTTGCCGCCCGAACGATCAGATTACTGTCGTGCGGTACACCGTCGAATTCGGTGTGCAAACGAATTACGCCATCGTCGCGCACGGCAAAGGTGATTTCATCGCCGTAATCGAGAAACTGAAAAATGGTCTGCAGTTCGTGGTAACCGTCTTCACGGCGACCAAGGATGTGCAGCATCAGATTGAGTTTGGCCGGGGAGGGCAGCGTCAAGCGAGGAGCGGTCATGGTCATTGCCCCAGTTTGCGAGGTTGCCATTCCTTGATCACCAACGTGACGTCAAGGTCGGTGCCATGCAGTTTGATGCGCTCGGGCAGCCAATAACCGTTTTGCTCGGCGTAACTGAGGTACTCCACCTGCCAGCCATCCTGTTCGAGATTGGCCAGACGGCTGTCGGTGTCCAGGGTCAGGCGACTTTTGCTGTCCGGGGCCGGAAGCCCGCGCACCCACCAGGCCAGATTGGACACCGGCAACTTCCAGCCGAGCTGTTCTTCAACCAGCGCTTCGGGTGTCGTTGCGTCATAGCGGCCCTGATTGGCAACTTCCAGCGAGACTTTGCCAGGGCGCCCGGTCAAGCGAGCTGCACCGCGCCCCAGGGGGCCGGAAAGGCGGATGTCGTAATAATCCTGCCGCTGGAGCCAGAACAGCGTGCCGCTGCCTGAATCTTTTGGTGCGCGGATGCCGATCTTGCCGTTGATCTGCCAGCCATCAAGGCCAGTGAGCTGCTGTTTGTACTCGCGCCATTGGGCCGGGTTGCCTTGACCCTGGACCGATTCGCGGGCACCGAAGCCCGCGCAACCGGCGAGCAGGGCGATGAAGGTGAAAACGATGATGTGGCGTATGAACATAAATTTAAAGAGTCTCTGATCCGGTCAGGCGCTTGATGGTGCTGCGCAGGATAGGGCTGTCGGGCTGTTCCTTGAGGAACTTGCCCCAGATTTGCCTGGCTTCGCGTTGCTTGCCGTTGGCCCACAGGACCTCGCCCAGGTGAGCGGCGACTTCCTGGTCGGGGAAGCGCTCCAGCGCCAGGCGCAAGTAACGTTCGGCCTCATCGAGATTGCCCAGGCGGTAATTCACCCAGCCGAGGCTGTCGAGTACTGCCGGATCTTCCGGATTGATCTGGTGCGCCTGTTCGATCAAGGCCTTGGCTTCGGCGTAACGCGTTGTACGGTCGGACAGGGTATAACCGAGGGCGTTCAGTGCCATCGCATTGTCCGGGTCGCGCTTGATGATCAGCCGCAGGTCTTTTTCCATCTGCGCCAGGTCATTGCGTTTTTCCGCCTGCATGGCACGGGTGTACAGCAGATTCAAGTCGTCCGGGTATTTCTCCAAGGCTTGCTGCAAGACTTTCCAGGCCTTGTCCCCCTGTTTGTTGGCGGCCAGGGTTTCGGCTTCGATCAAATACAACTGAATGACGTAATCGGGCTGTTCATCGCGCTCTGCCGCCAAACGGCGTTGGGCTTCGGCGGTCTTGCCGTTATTGATCAGGATATCGGTCAGGCGCAATTGTGCCGGCAGGTAATCGTTACCGGGTTTGACCTGGGCGTACTCGATCAGTGCACCTTGGGGGTCGTTGCGCTCTTCAGCGATACGGCCGAGATTCAAGTGAGCCGAATCGACATGGCTGTCCCGGGCGATCAGGTCTTCCAGATAACCCTTGGCCTCGTCCCAGGCCTTGGCTTCCAGGCACACCAGTGCCAGCGAATAACGCAGTTCGTCGTCTTCCGGGTACTGCTGAACCAGGCTCGAGAACTCGACTTTGGCCTCGTCCATGCGGTCCTGTTCAACCAGCATGCGCGCGTAAGTCAGGCGCAGGCGTTTGTCGTCCGGGTACTGCTTGATGCTTTTTTTCAGCAGCGGCAAGGCTTCATCGCCACGATCGAGCGATTGCAGCAGGCGTGCGCGCAGCAGGATCGGGGCAATTTCTCCTTCGTCCGGCGGATTGTCTTCCAGCAGGCCCAGCGCGCCCTTGGCGTCACCGTCCTGTTGCAACAGCAAGGCCTTGCCGAAAATCAGCTGGCTGTTGTTCGGGTGGCGCTGCAACAGACGGTCGAAGCTTTTCATCAAGCCGTTGCGCGTGTCCTGATCGGTATCGGCCGCGGACAGGGCGAGGAAGTCGAAATGCGTGTCGCCCTTGCCTTGCAGGACTTTCTCCATGTAGTGCATCGAATCGTCATAACGCCCGGCGCGAGCCAGCTGCACTGCGGCGGCCCGTTGCGCCTCGAGGTCGTCCGGGGCGTTTTTCGCCCAGATCAGCGCGGTGTCCAGCGCGGCCTGATCGGCGCCCAGATACTCGGCGATACGAAATGCCCGCTCGGAAATGCCCGGATCCTGGGTGTTGATCGCCTGGGTCACGTAGTTGTCCAGGGCAATGTCGAAGCGATTGCGCTGGCCAGCCAGTTCGGCGCTCAACAGGCTGAAGACGGTATCTTCGCTGAATGAGCTGTATACCTTGGGCTTTTCAGGGGCTGGAGTGCTGTCTTCGACCGGCGGCGTACCGTCCGGCGAAACGGGTGCCAAAGCCTGGCAGCCGCTGAGGAAGACAAGAGCGAGGAGCAACGCGGAGGATCTATTCATATAGGAAGAGGACGACTAACCTGCGGTCGGATCATCATGACACAAGCCTTCGGCCAAACATAACCGACCCGCCATTTTCCCGTGATCACCCTGTAGGAGCTGCCGAAGGCTGCGATCTTTTGATCTTGTTTGTAAAAATCACAGTCAAAAGATCGCAGCCTTCGGCAGCTCCTACACAGAAGCTCGTTGCCTGTGTAAATAAGAACCGCTCGCACGCTTGGGTATCGTCTACCAGGGCGATAGAGATCGAGTAGTTGTTCTGGCTCTGTCGAAGTAGGACAATTGCCGGCTTCACGTCACCATCAGCGACCTTGAATGGCCTTCCTTGCACTCGGTATCAACCACAAGACTGCTTCAGTAGACGTCCGCGAGCGCGTGGCCTTTACCCCTGAGCAGCTGGTGGAGGCCTTGCAGCAGCTCTGCCGACTCACCGACAGCCGCGAAGCTGCGATCCTCTCCACCTGCAATCGCAGTGAGCTCTATATAGAACAGGATCACCTTTCGGCTGACATCGTGTTGCGCTGGCTGGCCGATTATCACCATTTGAGCCTTGAAGAGCTGCGCGCGAGCGCTTATGTGCACGAAGATGATGCGGCAGTTCGTCACATGATGCGGGTGGCCTCCGGGCTCGATTCGCTGGTGTTGGGCGAACCGCAGATTCTCGGTCAGATGAAATCGGCCTACGCCGTGGCCCGCGAAGCCGGCACCATCGGTCCGTTGCTCGGGCGGCTGTTCCAGGCCACGTTCAATGCGGCCAAGCAAGTGCGCACCGACACCGCCATCGGTGAGAACCCGGTGTCCGTGGCGTTTGCCGCGGTCAGCCTGGCCAAACAGATTTTCAGCGACTTGCAACGCAGCCAGGCCTTGCTGATTGGCGCCGGCGAGACCATTACCCTGGTCGCCCGCCATCTGCATGAGTTGGGTGTGAAGCGCATTGTGGTCGCCAACCGGACGCTGGAGCGCGCGAGCATCCTGGCCGAGCAGTTCGGCGCCCACGCCGTGTTGCTCTCGGATATCCCGGCCGAACTGGTGCGCAGCGACATCGTCATCAGTTCCACGGCCAGCCAGTTGCCGATCCTGGGCAAGGGTGCGGTAGAAAGTGCCCTGAAGTTACGCAAGCACAAGCCGATCTTCATGGTGGATATCGCCGTGCCGCGGGATATCGAGCCGGAAGTCGGCGAACTGGACGACGTTTACCTGTATAGCGTCGACGATCTCCACGAAGTGGTCGCCGAAAACCTCAAGAGCCGTCAGGGTGCAGCCCAGGCGGCAGAGGAGATGGTTTCGGTCGGTGCCGAAGACTTCATGGTCCGCCTGCGCGAACTGGCGGCAGTGGATGTGCTCAAGGCTTATCGTCAACAAAGCGAGCGCCTGCGCGACGAAGAATTGCTCAAGGCCCAGCGCATGCTGGCCAATGGCAGCAGCGCCGAAGACGTGTTGGTGCAACTGGCACGCGGCCTGACCAATAAACTCTTGCACGCCCCAAGCGTGCAATTGAAAAAGCTCTCTGCCGAAGGTCGCCTCGATGCGCTGGCCATGGCCCAGGAACTCTTTGCCCTCGGTGAGGGCTCATCGGATAGCTTTTCGGATAAGAAACCGCAATGAAAGCGTCACTGCTCAATAAGCTGGACATCCTCCAGGACCGTTTCGAGGAATTGACTGCCTTGCTTGGCGATGGCGAGGTCATTTCCGATCAGGCCAAATTCCGCACCTATTCCAAGGAATATGCGGAAATCGAGCCGATTGTCGAAGCCTATAAACAGTTGCTCAAAGTGCAAGGCGACCTCGAAGGCGCCCAGGCACTGCTCAAGGACAGCGACCCGGACATGCGCGAAATGGCCGTGGAAGAAGTCCGCGAAACCAAAGAGCAACTGATCGAAATCGAAGCCAGCCTGCAACGCATGCTGCTGCCCAAGGATCCGAACGACGGCCGTAACGTGTTCCTCGAAATCCGCGCCGGCACCGGCGGTGACGAAGCGGCGATTTTCTCCGGCGACCTGTTCCGCATGTATTCGCGTTACGCCGAACGGCGTGGCTGGCGGGTAGAAATTCTCTCCGAGAACATCGGCGAACACGGCGGCTTTAAAGAAGTCATCGCCCGGGTCGAAGGCGACAACGTCTATGGCAAGTTGAAATTCGAATCCGGTGCACACCGCGTGCAGCGGGTTCCGGCCACTGAATCCCAGGGGCGTATCCACACCTCGGCTTGCACCGTGGCGGTATTGCCCGAACCGGACGAGCAGGAAGCGATCGAGATCAACCCGTCCGATTTGCGGATTGATACCTACAAGTCCTCCGGTGCCGGCGGTCAGCACGTCAACAAGACCGATTCGGCGATCCGCATCACGCACTTGCCGTCCGGCATCGTCGTCGAGTGCCAGGAAGAACGTTCCCAGCACAAGAACCGCGCACGGGCGATGTCCTGGTTGTCGGCCAAGCTCAACGACCAGCAAACCAGCGCCGCCGCCAATGCCATTGCCAGCGAGCGCAAATTGCTGGTGGGTTCGGGAGATCGTTCCGAGCGGATCCGCACCTACAACTTTGCCCAGGGCCGGGTGACTGACCATCGGGTCAACCTGACGCTGTACTCTCTTGACGAAATCCTCGCGGGTGGCGTCGATGCGGTGATCGAGCCGTTGCTGGCCGAATACCAGGCCGACCAATTGGCGGCCATAGGTGAGTAAATGACGATCATTGCCAGTTTGTTGCGCGCCGCCGATTTGCCCGACTCGCCCACGGCGCGTCTGGATGCCGAATTGCTGCTGGCAGCGGCTTTGGGTAAATCCCGCAGTTTCCTGCACACCTGGCCGGAGCGCATCGTCCCGAGCGATGCCGCATTGACGTTTGCCGGTTTTTTGCAGCGTCGTCGTGGCGGAGAACCGGTGGCGTACATTCTTGGCCAGCAAGGTTTCTGGAAACTCGATCTGGAAGTGGCGCCGCACACGCTGATCCCGCGCCCGGACACCGAGCTGCTGGTGGAAGCCGCGCTGGAATTGCTGCCGGCGACCCCTGCCAGTGTGCTCGATCTGGGCACCGGCAGCGGCGCCATTGCCCTGGCCCTGGCCAGCGAGCGTCCGGCGTGGAAGGTCACGGCCGTGGATCGCGTGCTCGAAGCCGTGGCCCTGGCCGAGCGCAATCGTCAGCGTCTGCACCTGAACAACGCCACGGTACTGAGCAGTCATTGGTTCAGCGCGCTGCAAGGTCAGCGCTTTCAAATGATCATCAGCAACCCGCCCTACATCGCGTCCACCGATCCGCATCTGGTCGAGGGCGACGTCCGCTTCGAACCGGCCAGTGCCCTGGTGGCCGGTGTCGACGGGCTCGACGATCTGCGTCTGATCGTCGCCCAGGCGCCGGATTATCTTGAGGCGGGTGGCTGGCTGATGCTCGAACATGGTTATGATCAAGCCAGCGCAGTACGCGATTTGCTGCTGCTCCACGGCTTTGAACACGTCCACAGCCGCACCGATCTGGGCGGTCACGAACGCATCAGTCTGGGGCGCCTGCCATGCTGAATGATCAGGAATTGTTGCGCTATAGCCGGCAGATTCTGTTGCAACACGTCGATATCGATGGTCAGTTGCGACTCAAGGAAAGCCGCGTGTTGATCATCGGTCTTGGTGGTCTTGGCTCACCGGTGGCACTGTACCTGGCCGCCGCCGGGGTCGGTGAACTGCATCTGGCCGACTTCGACAGCGTCGACCTGACCAACCTGCAACGCCAGATCATCCATGACACGGATAGCGTCGGGGTCAGCAAGGTCGACTCGGCCATCCGCCGTCTAGGCGCGATCAATCCCGAGATTCAGTTGATTGCCCATCGCGCGGCGCTGGACGAAGACTCCCTGGCCGCCGCCGTGGGCGCAGTGGATCTGGTGTTGGACTGTTCGGATAATTTTTCTACCCGTGAAGCGGTCAACGCCGCCTGTGTTGCTGCGCGCAAGCCGTTGGTCAGCGGCGCGGCGATTCGCCTCGAAGGGCAATTGTCGGTGTTCGACCCTCGGCGTCCGGACAGTCCGTGTTACCACTGTTTATACGGGCACGGCAGCGAAGCCGAACTGACGTGCAGTGAAGCCGGCGTGGTCGGGCCTCTGGTTGGGCTGGTGGGCAGCCTCCAGGCGCTGGAAGCCATGAAACTGTTGGTGGGTTTCGGCGAGCCGCTGGTGGGGCGTCTGTTGTTGATCGATGCCTTGGGCACGCGTTTCCGTGAGCTGCGGGTCAAGCGTGATCCGGGTTGCAGCGTCTGTGGTACCGCCCATGCGTGAAGCGCCAATCGGCGTGTTCGACTCCGGCGTCGGTGGGCTTTCGGTGCTGGCCGAGATCCAGCGTTTACTGCCCAATGAGTCACTGCTATACGTTGCCGATTGCGGCAATGTTCCCTATGGCGAAAAAACGCCGGAGTTCATCCGGCACCGTTGCAGTGTAATGGCCGAATTTTTTCAGCAGCAGGGTGCCAAGGCCCTGGTGCTGGCGTGCAACACGGCCACGGTCGCCGGTGTTGCGGATTTGCGGCGCGATTATCCCCAGTGGCCGATTGTCGGTATGGAGCCGGCGGTCAAACCCGCCGCCGCGGCTACCCGCAGTGGCGTGGTCGGTGTCCTGGCCACCACCGGCACGTTGCAGAGTGCCAAATTTGCCGCGTTACTCGATCGCTTCGCCACGGACGTGCGGGTGATCACTCAACCGTGTCCCGGGCTGGTGGAGTTGATTGAAAACGGTGATCTGCACAGTCCTGCCCTGCGTGAGTTGCTGGCCAGGTATGTCGGGCCGCTGCTTGCCGCGGGTTGCGACACGATAATTCTCGGCTGCACGCATTACCCCTTCCTAAAGCCATTGCTAAAGCAGATGATCCCTGAGGACATCAGCTTGATCGACACCGGCGCCGCGGTGGCACGGCAACTACAGCGTCTGTTGACCGAGCGCGAATTGCTGGCCGATGGGGCTGCGCGTGCTGCGCAATTCTGGACGAGTGCCGATCCGGAGCATTTCAGAAATATCTTGCCGATACTGTGGAATACCTCGGGGGTTGTGCAAAGCTTCAACCAGTAGATAAATCTTGGGGAAAACGAGTAATTGGGTGAACTTCTGATTAAACGTCGACTTCTATAGTTCTATCGAGAGATACAAAAAAAACCACACGATACTCGTTCGGAAAAGGATGTTTCTAATGAAGCGACTATTCTGCTTGGCCGCGATTGCGGCCGCACTAATGGGGCACAGTTTTACCGCTCAGGCGGCAGGCGTAGAGTTCGCGCTCGGCCAGACCAGCGAGTCGACCATGACCTATCGGCTGGGCATGCAATTCGATTGGGACAAGAGCTGGCTGCAAAGTGACGTCGGTCGTTTGACCGGTTACTGGAGTGGCGCCTACACCTATTGGGAAGGCGACAAGAGTTCCAGCAACCACAGCCTGTCGTTCTCGCCGGTGCTGGTTTACGAGTTTGCCGGACAGAACGTCAAGCCTTACGTGGAGTTGGGCGTTGGCGTAGCGGCATTCGCCAATACCGAAGTCGAAAACAACCAGCTCGGCAGTGCGTTCCAGTTTGAAGACCGGTTCGGCTTTGGCCTGCGCTTTGCGGGCGGACATGAAGTCGGGATTCGTGCGACGCACTACTCCAATGCCGGGATCAGCAGTCCGAACAACGGTGTGGAAAGCTACGCGCTGCATTACACGATGCCGTTGTAACCCTCGGTTAATGTGGGAGCGGGCTTGCTCGCGAAAGCGGTGTGCCATTCAGCATTTCTGTCGACTGATACACCGCTTTCGCGAGCAAGTCGAATCGTCGCACCGCCGCTCCCACACTGGATCTTCGGTGATGTTGAATTCAGCGATACGCCGTGGTTATCCCCTGGCGCTCATCGATGCATTCCGGAGCCCCCATCTCGAACTCCCGGCAGATCAACGGGCGTTTTTCGTAGATGGTGCACATCATGGTGTTGCGATCCAGCGCGGCGCACCAGCCGTCATCCAGACGCAGCATGACTTCCCCACCCCAATCATCGGTATCGATAAACCGCTCGGGCACACCGGTGTCGGTGATCAGCATGACTTCTAGCTGGCAGCAGCACGCTGCGCAGGTCGAGCAAGTGACCGCCGGTTCGGCGATTTGCGTGTGGGGGATGGTCTTCATGGGGCGCAGTGTAAGGCAGCGCGGCGGTGCTGTGTGAAAGGCCTGACGGACGCTTGGCTGCATAGGCGTACAGCAGGCTGATCCACTAACGGTATTCGCCAGGCTTGGGTCCACCGCAGCAGGGCTGTTCAGCTGCAGAAAGCGGGCGCTGTCACAAGGCTTCCCCGAACGAGCGGGCAACACGCAACGCGCTGATCACGCCGTCTTCGTGGGACCCACTGACCCAATAGGCGCCGCAAAAGTATGTGTGGTGCGCACCGTTCAATTCTTCCCAGCGCTCCTGGGCGGCGACGGCCGTCAGGCTGAATTGCGGGTGGGCATACGTGTATTGGGCGAGCACCTTGAACGGGCTGATGCCGGCACTTTGATTGAGGCTGACACAGAACGTCGTGTCGCTCTGGATGCCCTGGAGAATATTCATATCGTAGGTGACCGCCGCCCGTGTATGGCCGGGGCCGCCGAGGCGATAGTTACAACCGGCCCAGGCAAGCTTTTGCTCCGGCAGCACACGCGTGTCGGTGTGCAGCACCACTTCATTGTCAGCGTAGGGCAGGGCACCAAGGATCGACTGTTCGGCGTCGCTCGGCCTGGCCAGCAGTTTCAGTGCCTGATCGCTGTGACACGCGAACACCACTTTATCGAATCGCTCGCTGCCGCCGGCGCTGTGGATAATCACGCCATCTCCATCGCGTTCGACTCGATTGACCGGATCATTAAGCCTGATCTTCTGTTTAAAGCTCGCCGTCAACGGTGCGATATAGGCGTTCGAACCCCCTTCGATCACGCACCATTGCCGGCGATTGCCAGGGGACAGCAGACCATGATTGTTGAAGAACCTGACGAAGATTCGCATGGGAAAACCCAGGATGTCCGCCATGGACATCGACCAGATCGCGGCCCCCATCGGCACGATGTAATGCAGGATGAACCGCTCGCCGTAGGCGCCCGCTTTCAAATAGTCATCCAGCGTGGTGTCTGCCGCGATTCGTCCTTCAACCAGGTCGCGCTGTGCCGCTTTATTGAAGCGCACGATGTCCCGCAGCATGCCCCAGAACCCCGGTGACAACAGATTGCGACGCTGGGCAAACAGGCTGTTGAGGGTGTTGCCGTTGTACCCGAGGCCAGTGTCCGGGTCGGTGACAGAGAAACTCATTGGCGTCGGCTTGAAAGCCACGCCAAGTTGACCCAACAGGCGAATGAAATTCGGATAGGCCCAGTCGTTGAACGCCATGAAACCGGTGTCCACCGAGTAGCTTCGGCCATCGACTGTCACGTTTACGGTATGGGTATGACCGCCGACCCGGTCGCTGGCCTCGAACAGGCTGATTTCGTGGCTGCGATTGAGCAGGTAAGCGCTGGTCAGCCCCGAAATGCCGCTGCCGATGATGGCGATGTTCACGGCTGATCCTTGATCGGCGGCTGGCTCCCTATCATCCGTTTACCGATCGCCAGTTTTCCGCTGTCGGGCATTTTCGACAGCGGCCAGAGTGCAGCCATGAACAGCGCAGGCAGGGCGATCTCCGGGGGGCGGTGCTTGAGTTCGTCGAAGATATGCCGAGCGGCTTTATCCACGGGCCAGGAAAGGGCGGGCGGCACGTCGTTGTTCGCTGCCGGCGGTGTGTCGACGAAGCCTGGGCTGACTATGGTGACTTCGATGCCGTCCGGGGCCAGATCGATGCGCAACGACTCGAACAAGTAACGCAGGCCGGCTTTTGAAGTGCCGTAGGCTTCGGCCCGGGGCAGCGGCAAGTAAGTTGCCGCACTGGCCATGCCCACCAGATGCGGCGCAGTGCCGGCCCGCAGCAAGGGCACGGCAGCTTCGATGCAATAACTGCTGGCGAGCAGGTTGGTGCGTACGACGTGCTCAATGATTGAAGCATCCAACTGCCTGGCGTCGACATATTCGCACGTGCCGGCATTGAGGATCACCGAATCCAGCGACCCCCAGTCCTCGGCAATCTGCTCGCCGATTTCACGCACGGTCTGGCTGTTGGTCAGGTCACCGGCCACTACCATCACCTGCCCTGGATAGCGCCTGGACAAGACTTTCAATGGTGCTGCCGACCGTGAACTGACCGCCAGGTGGGCGCCGGTTTTCAGTATTTCTTCGGCCAGCGCCGCGCCAATACCGTTGCTGGCGCCGGTCAGCCAATAGCGTCGTGGAAGTGAAAAGCTCATCCCATGCTCCTTTTCAGCCAGCCACATGGCCGGCCCAATACGGGTAGATGTTCATGAAACAGTTCCCCGGCATCGAAGGAATCCCGGTGGCAATAAATCCTGTCGCGCAGGAGATCACTCATCCCCACCCCCTGCGTTCTGTCGCGACGGTAGCTGCCTGAACGCGGCCAGTGCTCGCATGCGGGACGTGCTCAGATTGACGATGGGGGGCGGATAGTCCACAACACCCGGCAGCCCGCCGAGGTTTGCCGGGTTGTGCACGTCTTTTGGGTTCAAATCGGCCAGTTCTGGCAGCCAGTGCTTGATGAATACGCCCTCGGCGTCAAATTTTACCGACTGGCTCAACGGGTTGAAAATCCGGAAATAGGGGGCCGAATCGGTGCCGGTGGACGAACTCCACTGCCAGCCACCGTTGTTTGCCGCAAGGTCACCATCGATGAGGTGGCGCATGAAAAAGCGTTCGCCTTCGCGCCAGTCGATCAGCAGGTTCTTGGTCAGAAACATCGCCACTACCATACGCAGACGATTGTGCATCCAGCCGGTTTCAAGCAATTGGCGCATGGCCGCATCGATGATTGGCAGGCCGGTGCGGGCTTGCTGCCAGGCCAGGAGTTCTTCAGGAGCATCGCGCCAGGCCAGGGCCTCGGTTTCGGGGCGGAAAGCGCGGTGACGGGAGACCCGTGGGTAGCCCACCAGAATGTGTTTATAAAACTCGCGCCACAACAATTCGTTGATCCAGGTGACGGCGCCCGCCTTGCCGCTGTCGAACTCGCCCTGATTGCTGTGCAGGGCCGCATGCAGGCATTGCCGAGGAGATATCACGCCGGCAGCGAGATAGGCCGAAAGCTGACTGGTGCCCGGTTTGGCCGGGAAGTCCCGCTCGCTTTGGTAGTAGTCGATCTGTGCGTCGGTGAAGGTGTTGAGGCGGCGCCGGGCTTCGCGTTCACCGGCCGGCCAGAGGGCGCGCAAGCTGTCGCCGGGCGTTTCGAAGCCCGCGATGCTTGCGGGGATCTTGTCCGGTTTGAGGTTGAATGAAGCTTGCACCCTTGGCGCGTTCACCAGACTCGGCAGCGCATGCAGCAGGCGTTCATGGCAAACCTTGCGGAATTGACTGAAAACCTGGAAATAAGTGCCGGTCCTGGTCAGGACGCTCCCGGGTTTGAACAACAGCTGGTCGAGATAGCTGTGAAACTCGATACCCTTGGCCTTCAGCGCGTCGGCCACCGCCAGATCCCTGCGGGTTTCATGAATGCCGTATTCCTCGTTGACGTGTACCGCATCAATCGCCAACTGCCGACAGAGATCGAGCAAAACACTCGAAGCGTCATTCCAGCGTGGCGCATGGCGGATCAGCAAGGGAATGTTCAGTTCGTTCAGCGCCCGGCTTAATTCGCTCAGGTTGCGTAGCCAGAAATCCACTTTGCACGGCGCATCGTCGTGTTCCAGCCATTGTTCCGGGCTCAGCAGAAACACCGCCACGCTCGGCCCCCGCGCGGCGGCGGCCGAGAGGGCGGTGTTGTCATGTAGGCGCAAGTCGCTGCGCAGCCAGATCAATTGCATGGTGGTGTCCATTGATAACAATTAAATGAGCCCGCGCTGGACCAGATCCTGGTGAGCCGATAACGGATCTTCGGCCAGGAACACGTCAGCAATCTCGTTGGCTCTTGCAGACAACTCGGCATGGTGGATGCACACCGTCGGTCCGGCAATTAGTTTTGGGCAACTGACGCTATTCAAAAGTTTCGTCAGCTGCGAAAGGTTCATGGCTTTGCTGGAATACAGCAGTACGCCGCGTGCTTTCAGGTGATCGACCGCCAGCGCGAGTTCGCCGGCGGGGAGTGGCCAGTCGAACACCTCCACCGGGCAATCGGCGCTGCTGACCAACCAGGCGGTGAGCCACAGGTGAGGTTCCAGCATCAGGTCCGAGTGATTGATCAACAGCAGCGGCGCACTGCGCAACTGACGGTTGTTATGGTAGATGCGTGCACCGAATTTGCTGCGTAGCCAGGATAAGAAAAACACCCGCTCCATCTGTGCGCCGAACTGGCCTTGCCAGCGTTGTTCCAGTGCCGCCAGCAATGGCATCAGCAGTTGCTCGCACACAATTCGCGGTGGATACAGCGCCATGGCCTGGTTGACGGTGTCATCGAGTGTGCGTTCGCTCAATTGAGTCACTGCGTGCAGCAGTGTGTGGCGCAGCACATGCCAATCGTTTTCGACCGATTCGGTCAAGGCTTGTGGGGTGTCGAGCAGTTGCTTGACCTGGCTGACGGCAACGCCGCGATCGAGCCAGGTAAGAATCGTCAGGATGCGTTGAACATGTTCGGCGCGGAACAGCCGATGACCCTTGGGCGTTCGTTGAGGCACGATCAGGCCATAACGCCGTTCCCAGGCGCGCAAGGTCACGGCGTTGACGCCGGTCTGGCGGGCCACCTCACGAATGGGCAGCCAGCCTTCATCGAGGGCCGTTGCGAAGTCGGCGCCCACGTCTGCGCTGGCGCTGGTGTCGAGTGGGGTTTTCATCAGATCGCGTTTCGCAGGCTGAGATTTTCCGGATGCGGTTGCAGGTAAACCTGCTGCGCGATGTACGGATCCGGATGCTGGCGAAAATAATGTTTGAGCAGGGTCAGCGGTACCACCAGCGGCACGATGCCTTGGCGGTACTGGCTGATGACGTGCTGCACTTCCTGCTTGTCTTGCGCGCTGATCGCCTGTTTCAGGTAACCACTGATGTGCTGCAGGACATTGGTGTGGGTGCGGCGCGTGGCGCATTTCTTCAAGGCGGCCATCAGTTCGCTGAAATAGCGTGGACCCAGTTCGCCGGGATCGCTGCGGCCCATGTTGCCCAGCAGATTGCCCAGGATTTTGTAGTGCACCGGGTTGTGGGCCATCAGCAGGTATTTGTAGCGCGAGTGAAAGTCTGTGAGGCCGCGGCGGGTCAGGCCTGCTTGTAGCAACTGCTGCCAGGCGCTGTAGGCGAATACGCGGGTCAGGAAGTTTTCCCGCAACACCGGATCGTTGAGTCGACCGTCTTCTTCCACAGGCAAATCCGGATGCAGGGCGCAAAAAGCCTGGGCGTAGATGCCGCGACCACCGCCGTCCACTGGCGCCCCGTTGGAGTGGTAGACCTTGACCCGTTCCAGTCCGCATGACGGGGATCTCTGCATAAAGATGTAGCCGCAGATATCGCTGAGCTCGGCCGCCATTTTCTGGCCATATTCAGCCAGTGGCCGAGTGACGTTGATAGCGGGATCGACTGTGCCGATGGCGTCGGGCTGTTCGGGGCTGCCGACCAGACGGATAGGTTGACGCGGGATGCCGAGGCCGATGGCAACTTCCGGACACACCGGGACGAAATCGAAGTAGTCAGTGAGGGTGCGACTGCACAGCCGCGATTGCTTGTGCCCGCCGTTGAAGCGCACCTCGGCACCCATCAGGCAGGCGCTGATGGCGATTTTCGGTTTAACGGTGGGGTGGGGCATCGGGGCACCTCGAATCCAGGCCTGTACAGAGTTTCTGTTCTGTACAACATTACTTGATCATAGATTCAAAGGTGTACAAGTCAAATTGTTTGTACAGCTTTTCCGCGCTATACGCCAATCCCCCTACGGCCACGTTCCCCCTGTAGGAGCTGCCGCAGGCTGCGATCTTTTGATCTTGTTTGGGGGCCGCTGAAGAGATCAAGATCAAAAGATCGCAGCCTGCGGCAGCTCCTACTGTAGATGTGCATGTAAGCGCCTGGCGGCTTCCTGACCGCTGAGCCAGGCACCTTCGACACGCCCGGACAGGCACCAGTCGCCGCACACATAGAGACCCAGATCGGCATCGGCCAGCACACCCCATTCATGGCTGCTGGCGGGTCGGGCGTAGAGCCAGCGATGGGCAAGGCTGAAGGTTGGAGGGGGCATGGCGTCGTGCAGCAGTTCAGCGAACGCACCATGCAACTGCTCGATCACCGCTTCCTTGGACAGGTCGATATGCTGCCGGCTCCAGGCACTGGTGGCATGCAGGACCCAGGTGTCCAGGGTGTTGTCGCGTCCGGGTTTGCTACGGTTGCGGGCCAGCCAGTCGAGCGGGCTGTCCTGCACGAAGCAGCCTTCCATGGGCGTATCCAGCGGCGTTTCGAACGCCAGTGCGACCGCCCAGGTCGGGTCCATTTTCACCCCGGCGGCAGCCCCGGCGAGCTTCGGCGCGGAGGCCAGTAGCGCGGTGGCCTGCGGCGCCGGCGTGGCGATCACCACATGGCCGAACGGGCCGTGGGTGAAGCCTTCGGCATCCTGTAGATGCCAGTGCTCCTCGCCGCGATAGACTTCGGTGATCCGACAGGCGAACTGCACTTCCAGATCGCCAAGCAGGCCGCGGGTGATGGCGCTCATGCGTGGCGTGCCGACCCAGCGGGTCTGTTCGTCCGGCGACAGGTTGAGTTGACCGCCGTGGTAGGTGTAGAGCTGGGGCGTCCACTCGGCGACCCAGCCGTTGGCTTGCCAGCGCTGGACCTCCGTGACGAATCGGCGATCGCGAGCAGTGAAATACTGCGCGCCCATGTCCAGGGCGCCCGCATCACTGCGCTTGCTCGACATGCGTCCGCCACTGCCGCGGCTTTTATCGAAAAGTTGAACGACATGCCCGGCCTCCGTAAGGGCCTGAGCGGCTGAAAGTCCGGCGATGCCGGTGCCGATGATTGCGATAGGTACAGTCATAGGGGCCTCGTTTACCTTTCTGTACAGACTACGCCGGGGTTTAAACCTGTACAATATTGTTTTTTGGTATAACTTTTAGCGTTCTCGTTCTGAGAGCTTGGCCTATTGTTAAACACAGAGCCTGCCCGATACCAAAGATCCCTGCTTATAAAAATAGACTAGTGATCAGGGTAAAACGCCACGCGAGGAAGAAGTCATGCACATATTGCTGACCGGCGGTACTGGTTTGATAGGACGTCAACTATGCCGACACTGGTTGAGTCAGGGCCATCGTTTGACTGTGTTGAGTCGCACGCCGGAAAAAGTCGCAAAAATTTGCGGGGCACAGGTGCGCGGCGTCGCACTGTTCGAAGACCTCGGGCAAGAAACCGTCGATGCCATTATCAATCTGGCGGGTGCACCGATTGCCGACCGACCATGGACCACCAAACGCAAAGCGCTGCTCTGGAGCAGCCGGATCACGCTGACCGAAACCCTGCTGGCCTGGCTCGAAAGCCGCGAGCAGAAACCGCAGGTATTGATCTCGGGCTCCGCCATTGGCTGGTATGGCGACGGTGGTGAACGGGAATTGACCGAGGAATCGCCCCCAGTCATCGATGATTTCGCCAGTCAGTTGTGCATAGCCTGGGAGGAGACCGCGCAGCGTGCCGAAGCCTTGGGCATTCGCGTGATCCTTATTCGTACCGGGCTGGTGCTGTCGGCCGAGGGCGGCTTTTTGTCGCGGCTGCTGCTACCGTTCAAACTGGGGCTGGGCGGGCCGATCGGCAACGGTCGACAGTGGATGCCGTGGATCCATATCAACGATCAAATCGCCCTGATTGATTTTCTTCTGCATCAGAAAGACGCCAGCGGTCCTTATAATGCCTGCGCGCCCCAGCCGGTGCGCAATCGCGAGTTTGCCAAGGCGCTGGGCAGCGTGTTGCATCGCCCGACGTTCATGCCGATGCCGGCCCTGGCTTTAAAAGTGTGTCTGGGCGAGTTGTCATTGCTGTTGCTGGGCGGCCAGAAGGCCGTACCGGCTCGCTTGCTGCAAGCGGGATTCACCTTCCGGTTCACTGAGTTGCGCGCGGCTCTGGACGATCTGTCCAGCCGCCTCTGAAATAGGACGTTGCATGACCGATCACGCATTGCTTCTGGTCAACCTGGGTTCTCCTGCCTCCACCTCGGTGGCAGATGTGCGCAGTTACCTCAATCAATTTCTGATGGACCCTTATGTGATCGACTTGCCATGGCCGGTGCGACGGTTGCTGGTATCGCTGATCCTGTTCAAGCGCCCGGAGCAATCGGCCCACGCCTATGCCTCGATCTGGTGGGAGGAAGGCTCGCCGCTGGTGGTGCTCAGCCGTCGCCTGCAACAGGCCATGACCGCGCAATGGACCCACGGCCCGGTGGAACTGGCGATGCGCTACGGCGAGCCGTCGATCGAGTCGACGCTGGTGCGCATGGCGGGGCAGGGGGTCAAACGCATTACCTTGGCGCCTCTGTACCCGCAGTTCGCCGACAGCACGGTGACCACGGTGATCGAAGAAGCCAAACGGGTCGTGCGTGAGCACAACCTCGATGTGCAGTTCTCGATTCTTCAGCCGTTCTACGACCAGCCGGAATACCTTGACGCGCTGGTAGCCAGTGCCAAGCCGCATTTGCAGCAGGATTTCGATCACTTGTTGTTGAGCTTCCATGGCTTGCCCGAGCGGCACTTGAAGAAACTCAACCCCGGCCACAGTTTTGAGGGCGGCGGCGATTGCTGCGCCGGTGCGCCACCGGAAGTGGTTGCGACCTGTTATCGCGGTCAGTGCCTGCGTACTGCATCCGAGTTTGCCAAGCGTATGGGGTTGCCGGACGGCAAGTGGTCAGTGTCGTTCCAGTCGCGGCTGGGCCGGGCCAAGTGGATCGAACCCTACACCGAGGCGCGCCTCGATGAGTTGGCGGGAATGGGCGTGAAGAAGGTGCTGGTGATGTGCCCGGCGTTTGTCGCCGATTGTATTGAGACGCTGGAAGAGATTGGTGATCGCGGGAAGGAACAATTTCGCGAGGCGGGGGGAGAGGAGTTGGTGCTGGTGCCGTGCCTGAATGATGATCCGCAGTGGGCGCGGGCGTTGAGCACCTTGTGCGAGCGAGCGCCGTTGGCCCTGTAAAAGCATCGCGAGCAAGCTCGCTCCCACAGTGGATTTTCTGTGAACACACTATTTGTGAGCACTACAGATCAAATGTGGGAGCGAGCTTGCTCGCGATAGCTATCCAACTGACTGCAAATTTCTCAAGCCATTACAGTAACGACTCACCCGCCTTCTTGCGCTTCCAGCTGTCATTACCCGGCAGTAACAAATTCAGCGCAATCGCCGTCACCGCGCACAGCGCAATGCCTTTGAGGCCGAAGTCGTCCGGGCCAGTGCCGGTGCCGACCAGCACGCCGCCAATCCCGAATACCAGGGTCACCGAGACAATCACCAGGTTGCGCGCCTCGCCCAAGTCGATTTTATGGCGAATCAGCGTGTTCATCCCCACCGCCGCGATCGAGCCAAACAACAGGCACAGAATCCCGCCCATCACGGGCACCGGGATGCTTTGCAGCAGCGCACCGAATTTGCCGACGAACGCCAGGCTGATGGCGAAGATCGCCGCCCAGGTCATGATTTTCGGGTTGTAGTTCTTGGTCAGCATCACCGCGCCCGTCACTTCGGCGTACGTGGTGTTGGGCGGACCACCGAACAGGCCGGCTGCGGTAGTTGCAATCCCGTCACCGAGCAGGGTGCGGTGCAAGCCAGGTTTTTTCAGGTAATCGCGACCGGTCACGCTACCGACCGCGATAACGCCGCCGATATGCTCGATGGCCGGGGCCAGGGCCACCGGCACGATGAACAGAATGGCCTGCCAGTTGAATTCCGGCGCGGTGAAGTGCGGAATCGCAAACCACGGGGCTGCGGCGATCTTCGCGGTATCGACTACACCGAAATAAAACGCCATCGCGAAGCCCACCAGCACGCCGGAGATAATCGGCACCAGGCGAAAAATGCCTTTGCCAAACACCGCGACGATCAGGGTGGTCAGCAACGCCGGCATCGAGATCAACATCGCCGTCTGGTAATGAATCAGCTCGGTGCCGTCGTCCGCCTTGCCCATCGCCATGTTCGCGGCAATAGGCGCCATGGCCAGGCCGATGGAGATGATGACCGGGCCAATCACCACCGGTGGCAGCAAGCGGTCGATGAAACCTGTGCCTTTGATTTTTACGGCCAGGCCGAGGAAGGTGTAGACGAAACCTGCCGCCATCACACCGCCCATGGTCGCCGCGAGGCCGAATTGGCCCTTGGCGAGAATGATCGGGGTGATAAAGGCAAAGCTCGACGCCAGGAACACGGGCACCTGACGCCCGGTGACGATCTGAAACAGAATCGTCCCCAGGCCTGCCGTGAACAGCGCCACGTTCGGATCGAGACCGGTAATCAGCGGCATCAACACCAGCGCACCGAACGCCACGAACAGCATCTGCGCACCCGACAGCACCGTGCGCCAGAGCGGATCGTTGAACTCATCCTGCATGGTCACGCGTCCTTCTGCTTGGTACCGAAGATCTTGTCACCGGCGTCGCCCAGGCCTGGGATGATGTAACCGTGTTCATTCAATTTTTCATCAATGGAGGCGGTGTAGATGGTCACGTCCGGGTGAGCCTTCTCCACGGCGGCGATGCCTTCCGGCGCAGCGACCAGCACCATGGCGCGGATGTCGCGGCAACCGGCCTTCTTCAGCAGGTCGATGGTGGCGACCATGGAGCTGCCGGTGGCAAGCATCGGGTCGATGATCATCGCCAGGCGTTCGTTGATTTCCGGAACCAGCTTTTCCAGGTAGGTATGAGCCTGCAGGGTTTGTTCGTTGCGGGCCACGCCCACGGCGCTGACTTTGGCGCCCGGGATCAGGCTGAGCACGCCTTCGAGCATGCCGATACCGGCGCGCAGGATCGGCACCACGGTAATTTTCTTGCCGGCGATTTTCTCGACCGTCACAGTGCCGGCCCAACCTTCGATATCGTAGGTTTCCAGCGGCAGGTCTTTGGTGGCTTCGTAGGTCAGCAGAGCACCGACTTCCTGAGCGAGCTCACGGAAATTCTTGGTGCTGATGTCGGCGCGGCGCATAAGGCCGAGTTTATGACGGATCAGCGGATGGCGGATCTCGAGGATGGGCATGGGAAAGGCTCCGGCGGCGGGCAAAAAAACCGGCCTAGATTAATCTATCCGAGGGTGTTGTCCTATAGACATAGAGTACGTTAGTCCACAAACGCTTGATCTGGCCGTGCGGGATGCGTACCTTTGCCCGCTTTTCCTCACTTAGTCCCCCCCGTTACCACCCCCCAGGAGAGCGCCATGTCCGCTGATCTCGAGCATATCCGTCAAATCATGCGAGAGGCTGACTGCCTGTACACCGAAGCTGAAGTCGAGGCGGCCATCGCCCGCGTCGGTGCACACATCAACGACCAGCTGGCCGAAAGCAATCCGGTGGTGTTCTGCGTGATGAACGGCGGGCTGATCTTCGCCGGCAAGCTGCTCACCCATTTGCAATTCCCGCTGGAGGCGTCCTACCTGCACGCCACCCGATATCGCAACGAAACCAGCGGCGGCGACCTGTTCTGGAAAGCCAAGCCGGAAGTCTCGTTCATCGATCGTGACGTGCTGATCATTGACGACATCCTCGACGAAGGGCACACCCTGGGGGCGATCATCGACTTCTGCAAACACGCCGGCGCGCGCAAAGTGCACACCGCCGTGCTGATCGACAAAGACCACGACCGCAAGGCCCGCCCGGACCTGAAAGCCGATTTCGTCGGCCTGCCGTGCATCGACCGCTACATCTTCGGTTACGGCATGGACTACAAAGGCTACTGGCGTAACGCCAACGGGATTTTCGCTGTCAAAGGAATGTAAGCACATGACCACGCCGAGCTTTCTTGATCAAACCCTGTTCACTGAATTGGCCGAGAAAGCGGCGGCTAATCCTCGCGGGCGTCAGCATCACAACTTCCATCAGATGGAAGATGCCTGTCACCGCATGGCAGTAGGGTTGCAGCCGAACACCTACATCCCGCCTCACCGCCACCTGGGCGATAACAAGGCCGAAACCTTGCTGGTCCTCAAGGGGCGGCTTGGCCTGTTGATTTTCGACGAGTCCGGCTTGGTGGTGAGCAAGCGAGTCCTGCAGGCCGGTAGCGACTGTGTCGGCGTGGACCTGCCAACGGGTGTGTTCCATGGCCTGGTGGTGCTGGAAGCTGACAGCCTGATGTTCGAGTGCAAGGCCGGCCCTTATCGCCCCGTAGGTGAAGGTGAGCTTGCTCACTGGGCGCCGCGTGAAGGTGAGCCGGGGGTTGCCGAGTATCAGGCGTGGATGCGCGCGCAGTTCGATTGAGATTAAAGCAAGATCAAAAGATCGCAGCCTGCGGCAGCTCCTACAGAATCCGCGTTCAACGCAAAAATTGCGTAATGGCGCGGTCCCTGTAGGAGCTGCCGCAGGCTGCGATCTTTTGCTTTTAATCCCGTGCTAGAGTGCCCGGCCTCGACTTCGGAGCCTGTCATGAGCCTATTGATCCGCAGCTGCGCCGCCTTGTTGCTGACCCTCAGTTTGCCCCTGGCCGCCGCACCGGCGCCGATGCACGCGCAGTTCCTGCCTTCGGACGACCTGACCCTGCGTGACGCGGCTCCCGAGCAGCAACAACTGCTGCAGGTCACCGAATACGCCGTGGTGGTGGGCAGCCAACGCCAGTCCAACCAACAGCCGATCCCGGTCACTTCACCCTTGCTGATCCGCCTCAAGGGCAAACCCTTGAACAAGGGCGCGACCATCAATCAGGTGCTGGTCAACTTCGATGGCGAAAGCAAAAGCCTGAAAAAGCCGGTCTACGACGACAAGAGCAAAACCCTGACGCTGTTTTACCCGATGGCCCAGTACCGGGTGGTGATCGATCTTTTGCGCAACGATACGGTGTATTGCCAGTTCCTCAGCTACGCCAATGGCCATGTCTGGGCCGATCTGCACACCGGTAGCGTTCGTCCGCGTTGAGCCTGGCCGCAAGTGAGGGGTAAACTGCCCGCCCGTGAAATGTCTGCGAGCTGGAGTCGGCAATGCGTAAAGATAAGAAGCAAGTGATTGGTGACGAGATCGGCGATGCGCAGATCAAACTGTTCCTCGATTTTGAGCCGGTCGACGCCACTTCGCCGTCGCTGCACAAGTTGATCAAGGCTTATCGCGGTTTGCGCATCGATGATTTCGAGCGTTTTCTGACGTTTTTCGTCGAGGCCGGTCTGGATCTGGACGGCAAGGATGAGCACGGTAATGACTTCGTTGCTTTGATCAAGGATCAGCGCAATGCGGCTGAGTACATCGAGTTGATCGAAAAAGCTCGCGCTTAAGATTTTAAGCAACATAAAAAAACGCCCCGCTCCTACAGGAACGGGGCGTTTTTTATACGGCCGAATCAGGCGTAGCTAGGCGTTTCGCTGCTTTCTTCGACCAGTTCCAGCGCGATGTTGTTCTGCACATTGATCTTGCGATACAGCGCAGCATCGGTTTCCAGAACCTTTTCCCGGGCCGGGAAGATTTCCGCCAGTTTGGCAGCCCATTCGCCGGAAGCTTTGTTCGGGAAACATTTTTCGATCAGCTCAAGCATGATCGAAACCGTCACCGATGCACCTGGCGAAGCGCCGAGCAGTGCCGCCAGGGAACCGTCCTGGGCCGCGACCAGTTCGGTACCGAACTGCAGGACGCCGCCTTTTTTCGGATCTTTCTTGATGATCTGCACCCGTTGGCCGGCCACTTCCAGACGCCAGTCTTCGGCTTTCGCCTGAGGGTAGAAGCGACGCAGGGATTCCAGGCGCTGCTCCATCGACTGCATGACTTCGCTGACCAGGTACTTGGTCAGGTCCATGTTGTTTTTCGCCACGGCCAGCATCGGGCCGATGTTACCGGCGCGAACCGACATCGGCAGGTCCATGAAGGAACCGTGCTTGAGGAACTTGGTGGTGAAACCGGCGTAAGGCCCGAACAGCAGGGACTTCTTGCCGTCGACCACACGGGTGTCCAGGTGCGGCACCGACATCGGTGGCGATCCGACTGCAGCCTGGCTGTAGACCTTGGCCTGGTGGTGCTTGACCACTTCCGGGTTGTCGCAGCGCAGCCACTGGCCACTGATCGGGAAGCCGCCGAAGCCTTTGCTTTCTTCGATGCCCGAAGCCTGCAACAGCGGCAGGGCCGCGCCACCGGCGCCGAGGAAGACGAATTTGGCATCGACTTCGCGGGTGTTGCCGCTGTTGACGTCCTTGATGCTGACGGTCCAGCCACCGTTGTTACGCTTGAGGCCGGTGACGCGCTTGCAGTACTTGACCTGGGCATCGGGGGCGCTGGTCAGGTGCTTGAGCAATTGATTGGTCAGGGCACCGAAATTGACGTCGGTGCCATTGATGACGCGGGTGGCGGCGACGACTTCGTCGGCCGGCCGGCCGGGCATCATCAGCGGCATCCACTCGGCCATGGTGGCCTTGTCTTCGGTGTATTCCATGTCCGCGAAGGCGTGATGTTTGCTCATCACCTCGAAGCGTTCCTTGAGGAAGGAAACGCCAGCGTCACCCTGGACGAAGCTCAGGTGCGGCACCGGGCTGATGAAGGTCTTGGACGAGCCGAAGGTGCCTTTTTTGGTCAGGTAGGTCCAGAACTGCTTCGACACCTCGAACTGGGTATTGATGTGCACGGCTTTCTTGATGTCGACGGTGCCGTCGGCGGCCTGCGGCGTGTAGTTGAGCTCGCACAGCCCGGCGTGGCCGGTCCCGGCGTTGTTCCACGGGTTCGAACTCTCCGCGGCACCGGAATCCATCAGCTCGACGACTTCCAGCTTGATCGCGGGGTCGAGCTCTTTAAGCAGTACAGCCAGGGTGGCACTCATGATGCCGGCCCCCACCAGTACTACGTCGACTGCTTCGTTATGCGCCATTTAACGCGTCTCCAAAATCTGCAGCACCAAATTGTCGGCATGGCTGCCAGGCGTTCAGGGGCGTGTCAGTGATGCCCCAGGTACCCATGGCAGTATCGCCATGTCCGAATCTTCGCAATTTTTCGCAACTTCGACGGACGCTACCGGCCGGGTCCAAAAAGAGTTACATGAACTCACTTCGACACGCGGTTGGCAATTCGACTTATGGTCGATACATCCGTTTGTGCAACCAAATCCGTAGCGGACAGGCTTCAGGCTCCGGTGTTCGAGGAATACTCGGTCCTGTGTCGTTGGGCTGTTTCAGACGCTAATGGTGCATGTTCAGACGCAAAACTATTCATTTGCTCGCCACACTCTTGTGAAGTTGTGAAAACCCGTTTTTTTCACGCTCTTTTGAAGACGTGAACCTCAAAAAGGGCTGTCCCAGCCTGGCACTGGGCCCGGATGGATGGCCGCCATGCAATACATGACAGTCAAAACGGGCAAACAGCTCAGTGACCGAGCGTAATGACAGCTCTGCAGATTCGCGAAAAGTGGGGGTTTTGCTTAAGGGACAGCAAGCACGCCAGCTTCACTCGATCTGTGTGGGCGGCTCTCTGTGGGCGGTGCGGGGTGCCAATACCTGGGCATTGACGATGCTGCGAGGCCCGATCAGGAGACGTCCTTATAATCGGGGGGAGATTGTAGCGAAGAAACGCAGGGAAATGGTCGAGTTTGATGAGTTTTATTAGGCGTTCGGTCAGGTGGTCAACAGATATTGCACCCGCGCGCGTGGTTGGCGCTGGTTGACGCGTGCATTGGCGGGCAGGGGATGGTGCAGCCAATTGAGGCGGATTTCCTCGATTTCGACCCAGCCATCGCCCATGGGCTGGAGGCTGCACTGCTTGAATGCCTGGCAATGGCCATTGCGGTCGAGCAGGGCGAAGCAGCGATGCAGCGGGCGTGGCGCGAACAGCGAGATGAGATAACGCATGGCGAAGTACCTTGGGGAGACTGCTGTGAAGATTGGCATTGAGTCGTGACGCGAAAGTGTATGGGCGATGACAGGTGTGTGACAGGTATCGCGGTCTGAAAGGTTTGTCGGACTTTTCCGTAATGGTTGCGCTGGTTCGCTGCAGTGGCGCACCGCTATACTGCGGGCTTGTTTGTGCCTGAATTCTGGAGAGAAGAGCATGTTGCAACGCCTGTTGTTCGGTTTGATTACTGTGACCAGTTTGACCCTGGTCGGCTGCGCCCACAGCCCGCAACAACTGAATCCGGAACCGAAGCTGACGACGCAGCTGGCGCCGGTCGGTCGTGGCCAGCCGGTGGTGGTGCGCGTGGTGGACGGTCGCCCGTCGCCAACCCTGGGCACCCGCGGTGGCTTGTATCCCGAGACCAGCGCAATCACCGTGCAGGGCGCGCAGATTCTGCCGAAGTTGCAGGCTCAGGCCGAAGCAGCCGTGCGGTTGCTGGGCTTTACCCCGACGTCCAACGCGCTGAATGCGCCGCAGCTGACCGTGACCCTGGCGGAGCTTAAATACCAATCGCCCAAGGAAGGCATGTACGTGACCGAGGCGACCATTGGCGCGACCTTCCGCTCCGATGTGCAGAACAACAACCGCCGTTACAGCGGCCGCTACGGTGCATCCCTGGATCAGCGTTTTGGTATGGCGCCCAATCAGGAAACCAACACCAAGCTGGTCAGTGATGTATTGAGCGATGCGTTGACGCGTCTGTTCAAGGATCCGACGATTGGCCAGATTCTCAACGAATAATGCGAGCCCCTTTGTAGGAGCTGGCTTGCCAGCGAAGGGGCCGTTGGATTTTGCGGTGATTTTGAGATCGCCTTCGCTGCGGTGCGGCGATCCGACAAGCCAGCTCCTACAGGGGGACGTTGGGTTCGGCGGATAGTGGACGACAGGCTGGCGGATCCGGATGACGCAGGACAGTAATCTGCCAAATGGTGAGTTATTTGTCGCAAAGGGCGGGGCAGCAGCGCAGGGCTTTCGGTAGAATCCGCGCCGCGGTCGTCGGTCCGGCGTCTGCCACACCTGTTTTTTCCGAGGTTCGTGATGTCGCTGCATTTGATGACGCTGTTTACCGCCCATCCCGCCAAATTGATCAACCTGCTGGCCTTGCTGTTTGCCTTCCCTGGCAGCTGGTTGCTGCATGCGACCCGTCGTCGTGAGCAGCGTGCGCTGGCGAGCATCGAGGCGCAGCGCCAGCGTCGTCCTGGCGAAGAGCCCAATCTGGATTGGGCGACCTTGCGCATGAACCGGTTTTTCTACCGCTTCGGTTTCGCCTGCCTGGGGGTGGCGTTGCTGGTGTCGTGGATCAGCACACAGGTCTAGATCGTTAGAAGCAAAAGATCGCAGCCTGCGGCAGCTCCTACAGGGACCGCGTCATTACGCAATTTTTGCGTTGAGCGCGGATTCCGTAGGAGCTGCCGCAGGCTGCGATCTTTTGATCTTTTGATCTTTTGATCTTTTGATCTTTTGATCTTTTGATCTTTAAAGCGCCAATCCCGCCTTCACCCGATATTGATTACGCACCGGCGTCGCATATTGCAGCACGAGGAACGGGCGATGTTCTTCCGGGCATGCCTCCAGGCGTCGTTGCCATTCCTCCTGCGCCTTGACCAGTTCATCGGCCGTGAACACTTCGGTGGCTTTCGGCACCTGCAATTGCGGGTCGGCGTCTTTCCACTGTGCATACGCCAGGTAATGCACCGGGAATAACCGATAGCCGCCGAGAATCTGCTTGTCCATCTCGATCGCCAATTGCTTGGTGTCTTCGAACAGCTGCGTGATCGGCGCGGCGAAGTTCACATGGACGCGGCCCTTGTAGCCGGTGATGCCCTTGGCGATGCTCACGTCGTCCTCGCCCGGCGCTTTGGTGTAGCTGCCAGTGGTGGCGCGGATGAACAGCTCGCGAGCCTTGGCCTGGTCGCACGGGTCGTACTCGTAGCTGATCGACACCGGGGTGACGTTCAGCGAGCGGATGACTTCGCCGAACGGCTCGTCCTTGCGGCTCATGTGGAACATCTTGAGGATCGCCGATTCGGTGCGATCGTCGCCGTCCTTGGCCCTACCTTCGGCCTGGGCGATCCAGATCGATGCGCAATCATTGCGGATCGAGTGGTTGATATAGGCCGACAGCAGTTGATAGGCCGCCATCTTCTCGCGCCGACCGCTGATCGAACGGTGCACGATGAAACTCTTGTTCAGGCGCATCAGGTCGCTGACGAAGGGCTTTTGCAGCAGGTTGTCGCCAATCGCGATGCGGGGTGTCGGCAGGCCGGCGTGGTACACCGCGTAGTTGACGAAGGCCGGGTCCATCACGATGTCGCGATGATTGGCGATGAACAGATAGGCGCTGCCGGACTTGAACTGCTCGACGCCGGTGTACGTCACGCCGTCGGTGGCCCGCTCGATGGTGTGGTCGACGTAGAACTCGACTTTGTCCTGCAACGTGGCCACCGAATTGACGCCGGCGAACTCACGGCGCAGCCGATGAGCTATAAGAGGTTTGAGCATCCAGCCGAAGGCACCGGCATAACGCGGGAAGCGGAAGTGGATGAGGATATCTAGAAACGCCTTGTCACCAAGCAGCCGGTTCAGCACTGCCGGGACTTCGCTATCGTCGTAAGGTCGGATGGCATCGAATTCGCCCATCATGCTCTCTTGTTGGAAACGGCTAGGGTAAGTAAAGGTTTTGATCGAAAACCAACGGGGCACGGTCTGAAAAGGTAGCCAGACAAAAATAGCCCTGCAAATAGACCGGCGATTATACGCACAAGTCACCCGGGAGACCGCGATGCTGGAAACCGAGCGCTACGAATGTCCGTATTGTGGTGAAGAGGCTGAAGCTGTTCTGGACTTGTCCGGCGGCGATCAGACGTATATCGAAGATTGCCCGGTGTGTTGTCGCCCCATTACGTTTGTCCTGCAGACCGACGGTCAAGAATGGTTGCTCGAAGTTCACAGCGAAAACGAATGAAAAGGGGCGCCCCATGCAGCGAATCTACGAGCCGGAAAACCTGATGGAAGGGGAGCTGCTGCAAGGCATGTTGGCCAGCGAGGGCATCGAGGCGCATCTGGTGGGACGTGATTTGATCGGGGGCACCGGCGAATTGCCGATCTTCGGTCTGCTGGGGCTGTCGGTCGATAACGATCAGGCTGACTACGCCAGGGAACTGATCACTGCGTACAATGCAGCACTGCCGCTGTCCGGCGATGAACCGGAGAGTTTTCCCGGCACGCTGGTCTGTTAGGCTGGTGTTCGTTTTATCTAGAGTTGTGTTGCCCCATGTGTGGACGTTATGCCCTATTTCGCTGGAACCCGGCCTTCGCGGCCCTGCCTGGTTTCCCCGCCGATCAACAGGCCCAGTGGAATATTTCTCCCAACGATTCGGTGTTGATGCTGCGCGCCGGCAGTGATGGCCAGCGTGAGTTGGCCCGTGCCCGTTGGGGGCTGACCCCACCGTGGCTGACCGACCTGTCCCGCACCCCGGCCCATGCCCGCGCCGAAACCGTGGCCGAACAGCCGATGTTCCGCGAGGCCCTGCGTTCGCGTCGCTGCCTGCTACCGGCCAACGGTTTCTACGAATGGCGCGGCACCACCCGCAAGCGTCCTTACTGGCTGACCCCGGCGGAGGGCTCGGCGCTGTTTTTTGCGGCGATCTGGGAAGCCTATCCGGTGCAGGAACAGGTATGGTTGAGTACGGCGGTGATCACCCAGCCGGCGGCGAGCCAACGTCGGCCGCTGATTCTCGACGCAGCGGGGCAGGAGGCATGGCTCAATCCTGAGACACCGCTGCATGGGTTGCAGGCGTTGCTTGCCAGAGAGCCCGCGACGTTGCGCGAGCGGGTGCTGGCGAACATGGTGAATGATCCGAAGCTCAATGGGCCGGAGTGTTTGACCCCGGGTTAATGGAGCGTTTGTGCTGACGCCATCGCGGGGAAGTTTTTTTACTGCAGCGATGGGAGCTTTATCCGAAATATCAGTCTGCATATCTGATGTATCTGGCGCCGATACCAATCCACGCCTAGGATACCCGGCATGTTTTCAGGGAGTTTTTTGATGAGCAAGACATTGGTTTTGTGTGCGCTGAGCGCAGGTTTGCTGCTCGCCGGTTGTCAGTCGGTCAATACCACCAGCGGTGGCGCTGTGGGCGTTGAGCGCAAGCAGTACATGTTCAGCATGTTGTCGACTGATGAGGTCAACCAGATGTATGCCCAGTCTTATCAAAAGACAGTGGGCGAGGCGACCAGCAAAGGTGTGCTGGACAAGACCAGTAACGACGCCAAACGCGTCCAGGCGATTGCCGATCGGCTGATTGCCCAGGCGCCGAAATTTCGTCCGGATTCGGCGCAGTGGAAGTGGGAAGTCAATCTGATCAAGAGCGATGAACTCAACGCCAATTGCGGGCCTGGCGGCAAGATCATTTTCTACACCGGGCTGATTGACAGCCTGAAACTGACCGACGATGAAATTGCTGCGATCATGGGCCATGAAATCGCCCACGCCCTGCGCGAGCACGGTCGGGAAGCGATGTCCAAGGCCTACGGTATCGAGATGGCCAAGCAGGGTGCAGGTGCCTTGTTCGGCCTGGGCCAGGATAGCCTGGCGCTGGCGGACACCGTGGCCAACTACGGCATGACCCTGCCCAACAGCCGTTCCAATGAAAACGAGGCGGACCTGATCGGCCTGGAACTGGCCGCACGCGCCGGTTACAACCCGAATGCCGCGATCACCCTGTGGAACAAGATGAGCAAGGCCTCGGAAGGTTCGCCACCGGAGTTCATGAGCACTCACCCGGCTTCGTCGAGTCGTATCGCTTCATTGCAGGCAGCGATTCCGAAGGTCATGCCGCTGTACGAGCAAGCCAAGAAATCCTGAGCCGATGATCGTTCCCACGCTCCGCGTGGGAATGCCGCCCTGGACGCTCTGCGTCCGCTTTAACGTCGTGACGCGGAGCGTCACGGGATGCATTCCCACGCGGAGCGTGGGAATGATCAGCGTGTGGAGTTACAACCACCCACTGCTCTGCATCGCCTTGTACACCGCGACAATGGCCAGGATGAGGAACGCCGACGCCGCCAGGCGACGGATCAAGGTCAGTGGCAATTTGTCCGCGGCAAAGTTACCCGCCAGTACCACCGGCACGTTGGCAATCAACATGCCGGCGGTGGTGCCGATGATCACCAGCCACAGGTCCGGGTATTGCGCGGCGAGCATCACGGTGGCGACCTGGGTCTTGTCACCCATCTCCGCGAGGAAAAACGCAATCAGCGTCGTCAGGAACGGTCCGAACTTGCGGGCGGTGCTGGCTTCGTCGTCGTCCATCTTGTCCGGCACCAGGGTCCACAGCGCCGTCGCGGCGAAGCTGGCGGCGAGGATCCAGTGCAGCGTCGCATTCGAGAAGAAACTGCCGAACCAGGCGCCTACCGCACCGGCTGCCGCATGGTTGGCCAGGGTCGCGGCGACGATGCCGGCGATGATTGGCCAGGGTTTGCGAAAACGGGCAGCGAGAATGAGCGCGAGCAGTTGCGTCTTGTCGCCGATTTCGGCCAAGGCAACGATTGCGGTAGGAACGAGTAGAGAATCCAGCATCAGGGTTTTCCTAAGGGGCGGGTCGACACGGCTATGACACGTACAGCCTTCCCGCCCCGGGTAAGGTGTTCGTGTCATAGGTCTTGTCAAACCCTGCGTTCCGTCTGATGCGGACGCTTGGGTCGCATACGCCATGGTCTTTTGACCAAGTATGTTGACGTATGCCGGACGAGCATGGCGCTCGTGGGAGACTACTCCCCTAGGACGGAGCGGATTCTGCCTAGGCAAATCCGATTGGGCAAGCCTCTTTTTTTAAAAGAAGTGTCAGCCGCGCTTGGCCCGGTAGATTCTGAACCCTTGCCCCTCGGCCTTGATTGCACAGACACCCAGGTGCTCTTCGATCAATGGTTGATACTTCAGGAAGCTGTTCGCTACCAACCGCAGTTCGCCACCATTTTTCAGATGTTTGGCTGCTTTTCGCAGCAAGTTCTCCGTAGCGTGATAATCGGTATGGACCCCGACATGGAAGGGCGGGTTGCTCAAGATGGCACTTAAACCCATGGGGGCGGCATCGATTCCGTCACCGGTAATAACGTCCGCCTCAAGACCGTTGGCAGCCAAGGTCAGACGACTGCTGGCAGCGGCAAACGCATCCACATCAAGCAAAGTGACCAGGTTGTGCGGATAACGACGTTTCACCGCCGCCCCCAACACACCGGCGCCGCAACCGAAGTCCAGCAGGTGGCCGCTCGGCAACTTATCCAGGTGTTCCAGCAGCAAGGCGCTGCCGCGATCCAGCCGGCCGTGGCTGAACACACCTGGCAGGCTGATGACTTTCAATGGGCCTTCGGCCAGCGGCAGTTCATATTCCTGGGCCAGGCTTTCCAGTGATTTGGCTTGCGGCGCATTGGCCACGGTGACCTGCCACAGCTGGCAATGCCGTGCGCTGTCGAGTTTGCGCGGTTTGCCGAACGGGTTCAGTTGCTTGGCCGCACCCTCGATGCCACTGCGTTTTTCGCCGACCAGATACACCTCGCGACCGGCCAGGCGCGAGGCGACGGCATTGAGAATGTAATCGGTCAGGTCCTTGGACTTGGGCAGAAACACCACGGCAGTATCGAACTCACGCTCCGGCACCGTTACGCCAAAATAGCTGCGCTCGGCGAACCGCGCGTCCAGCGCCGCTTGATCGCCGGCATGCCAGCACCAGCCATGGGCCTCGGGCAGACGGCCCAGCAGATCGTCGGCGGGCAAGCCGGCCAGCAACACCGAACCCTGGAATAACTCAGCCTGACGAAGCAGTACTTCACTGCGCGGATCCATACTCTGCTCCTTGAAAAAAAGTGCCGCAGTTTATCAACTGACGACCCGCAGCGCTGTACCGCTGAAATATCCCTGAGCATTCTCGGTCAATTGGCCAACGATCCGCTGCCGCGCTTCGCGACTGCCCCAGGCATTGTGCGGAGTGACGATCAGTCGTGGGATGTCCTGGGCCAGCAACGGGTTGCCAGCGGTCGGTGGCTCGACGCTCAGCACGTCGGTGGCCGCGCCGCCCAGATGACCGTTGCGCAAGGCATCGGCCAAGGCCTGTTCGTCGATCAGGCCACCGCGAGCGGTGTTGACCACGAAGGCGCCGGGTTTCATCGACGCAAGTTCACGGGCACCGATGAAGTGGCGGGTGTGTTCGTTGAGCGGGCAGTGCAGGGTCAGCGCGTCGATTTGCGGCAGCAGCACATCCAAAGGCAAGCGATCCGGCCGGGCCGGGCGTCCCGGAATCTGCCCCAGCAACACGCGCATGCCGAACGCTTCGGCCAGCCGTGCGACCGCGCCGCCCAATTCGCCGTGACCGAGCAAGCCGAGGGATTTGCCTTCCAGTTCGACAATCGGATAGTCCAGCAGGCAGAACTGTTTCGCCTGCTGCCAGCGACCTTCGCCGACGGCTTTCTGATAGTCGGCCAGGCGTGTCGCCAGATTGAGCAGCAACATGATCGTGTGTTGAGCCACCGACGGCGTGCCGTAACCCTGACAGTTGCACACGGTTATGCCATGGGCGCGGGCAGCGACGAGGTCGACGTTGTTGGTGCCGGTGGCGGTGATCAGGATCAACTTCAGCTCGGGGCTGGCGGCAATGGTATCGGCATCGATCGGGATTTTGTTGCTGATGGCGACGGTGGCGCCCTTGAGGCGGTCGATGACCTGGTCAGGCGTGGTCTGCGCGAACAGCTGCAGTTCGCTGAAACAGGCGCGCAACGGGCTGAGGTCGAGATCGCCCAGGTCCAGGGAGGGATGGTCGAGGAAAACGGCGCGGCGAGAGTTCGTCATCAACTGTACCTTTTGTGCGTTGAACTGAAGGCGTAATCTGCCGAGCCTACCAGATGAAACAAACAGTTACGCTTGGCCAAAAGGAGTTCCCATGTACTGGACAGAGTTCTTGACCGTTGCCCTGATTCATTTGCTGGCCGTCGCCAGCCCCGGCCCGGACTTTGCCGTGGTGGTCCGTGAAAGCGTGACCCACGGTCGTCGCGCCGGCACCTGGACGGCGCTGGGTGTCGGCACGGCCATTTTCCTGCACGTCGGTTACTCGTTGCTCGGCATCGGTCTGATCGTGTCGCAGTCGATCGTGTTGTTCAACGCCTTGAAGTGGGCCGCTGCCGCTTATCTGTTGTATATCGGCTTCAAGGCCCTGCGCGCGCAGCCGGCCAGGCCGGTGAAGGACGATCTGCACCAGGAAGCAGGCGAGCGTACGGCCCGTGGTGCCTTTACCTCGGGTTTCGTGACCAATGGCCTGAACCCGAAAGCCACGCTGTTCTTCCTGTCGCTGTTCACCGTGGTGATCAATCCGCACACGCCGCTGGCGGTACAGGCGGGCTACGGGCTCTATCTGGCGCTGGCCACGGCGGTGTGGTTTTGCCTGGTGGCGATGCTGTTCAGCCAGCAGCGTGTCCGCGCCGGTTTCGCGCGCATGGGCCATTGGTTCGACCGGACCATGGGCGCGGTGCTGATCGCCATCGGTGTGAAGCTCGCGTTTACCGAGATGCATTGATCGCCTGTAGGAGCTGCCGAAGGCTGCGATCTTTTGATTTTCAGCGGTATTGAAATCGCCAAAGATCAAAAGATCGCAGCCTGCGGCAGCTCCTGCATTTGCAATGTGGATGATGGCGCAACGCTATCATTTGCTCGGTCGTGCAAATCATTCCTTTGGCTGATTTGGCTGGCGCCCAAGGGCACTAGAGTGCTTACTTTCAGTCACGACCGTGTAGTCAGAAAAGGGATTCTTATGTTGCAGACTCGCGTTATCCCCCCAGCCGAAGGCGCTTACCAGTATCCGCTGTTGATCAAACGGCTGTTGATGTCCGGCGCGCGTTACGAGAAAACCCGCGAGATCATTTACCGCGACCAGTTGCGCTACAGCTATCCGACTCTGATCGAACGGGTCGCACGGCTGGCCAACGTACTCACGGCAGCCGGCGTCAAGGCCGGCGATACCGTAGCGGTCATGGATTGGGACAGCCATCGATACTTGGAGTGCATGTTCGCCATCCCGATGATCGGTGCGGTGATCCACACCATCAACGTGCGCCTGTCTCCGGAGCAGATCCTCTACACCATGAACCACGCCGAGGACCGCTTCGTGCTGGTCAACAGCGAGTTCGTCGGACTGTACAACGCGATTGCCGGGCACCTGACCACGGTAGAGAAGACGCTGCTGCTGACCGATCTGCCGGAAAAAACCGCCGACTTGCCGAACCTAATCGGCGAGTACGAGCAACTGCTGGCGGCCGCGAGCACCCGGTACGACTTCCAGGACTTCGACGAAAACTCGGTCGCGACCACCTTCTACACCACCGGCACCACCGGCAATCCCAAAGGCGTGTATTTCACTCATCGGCAACTGGTGCTGCACACCATGGGGGTGTCGACGATCATGGGGGCCATCGACAGCGTAAGACTGCTGGGCACCAACGACGTGTACATGCCCATCACCCCAATGTTCCATGTGCACGCCTGGGGCCTGCCGTATGTGGCGACCATGCTCGGTCTCAAGCAGGTCTATCCCGGTCGCTATGACCCGGAATACCTGGTGGAGCTGTGGCGTAAGGAGAAGGTCACCTTTTCCCACTGCGTGCCGACCATTCTGCAAATGGTCCTCAATTCCAAGGCGGCACAAGGCACGGATTTCGGCGGCTGGAAGATCGTGATCGGCGGCAGTGCGCTGAACCATGCGCTGTACGAAGCGGCCAAGGCCAAGGGCATTCAGCTGACCGCCGCCTACGGCATGTCGGAAACCGGGCCGCTGGTGTCGTGCGCGCACCTCAACGATGAACTGATGGCCGGCACCGAAGACGAACGCACCACGTACCGGATCAAGGCCGGTGTGCCGGGGCCCCTGGTAGAAGCGGCCATCGTCGACACCGACGGCAACTTCCTGCCCGCCGATGGCGAGACCCAGGGCGAACTGGTGCTGCGTGCGCCGTGGCTCACCGAGGGATATTTCAACGAGCCGCAGAAGGGGGCCGAACTCTGGGCCGGGGGCTGGCTGCACACCGGTGACGTGGCGACCCTGGACAGCATGGGGGTGATCGACATTCGCGACCGGATCAAGGACGTGATCAAGACCGGCGGTGAGTGGATTTCCTCACTGGACCTGGAAGACCTGATCAGCCGCCACCCGGCGGTACGCGAAGTAGCAGTGGTGGGCATTGCCGATCCGCAATGGGGCGAGCGGCCGTTTGCCTTGCTGGTGGTCCGCGAAGGCCAGGTTATCGGGGCCAAGGAACTCAAGGAGCACCTCAAGCCATTCGTGGAGCAGGGGCACCTGAGCAAGTGGGCCATTCCGAGCCAGATCGCCCTTGTTACTGAAATTCCCAAGACCAGTGTCGGCAAACTCGACAAGAAGCGGATTCGCGTCGACATCACCGAATGGCAAGCCAATAACAGCACCTTCCTCTCGACGCTTTAAGCGTCCCCTGGCGTGCCCGAAAAGGCACGCCAGGCCCACCAAGCAAGCGCTTGGCTTGTGAAATCCGAATTTTCAGCCATCCTTGCCGTGCCGACAGGTGTCGGATTGGCGAAAGGACTGTTCCAGAGTGGTTGGCCGCTGCAAATCACACTTTAGAGGGATCAAGCAGTACTACCTGCTGGCTATAGTCCGCTCAAGGATTTTTAAGAACGGAAGCACACGCACACACCGGGGCGATGCAACTTTGGAATGACTTAGGGCCACCTTGGCGCCCAGTCATCCATCGCGTTTTTAAGAGTGCTAATTGCCATAACAATAATGCACATGGAGTAGCGTCGATGACATCAGTAAACCAGTTCTGGCGCAGGGCGAAACTGCCCCTGGCGGTCAGTCTTGCCTCTACGCTCGCCGGGCCAGCATTCGGCGTCAGTTTCAACGTTGGTGAGATCGAAGGTCAGTTCGACTCATCCCTGTCGATCGGAGCCAGTTGGTCTACCGAGAGTGCCAACAAGAACCTCATCGGCGTCAACAACGGCGGTCGCGGCCTGTCCCAGACCTCCGATGATGGTCACTTGAACTTCAAGAGCGGGGAAACGTTCTCGAAGATCTTCAAGGGTATCCATGACCTTGAATTGAAATATGGCGACACCGGCGTTTTCGTCCGTGGCAAATACTGGTATGACTTCGAACTCAAGGACGAAAGCCGTCCGTTCAAGGACATCAGCGACAGCAACCGCAAGGAGGGCGCCAAGTCCTCCGGCGGGCAGATCCTCGATGCCTTCGTCTACCACAACTACTCCGTTGCCGATCAGCCGGGCTCCGTGCGTCTGGGCAAGCAGGTCGTGAGTTGGGGTGAAAGTACCTTCATCGGCGGCGGCATCAACTCGATCAACCCGATCGACGTTTCCGCTTTCCGTCGTCCAGGCGCCGAGATCAAGGAAGGCCTGATCCCGGTCAACATGTTCTACGTGTCCCAGAGCCTCACCGAGAACCTCTCGGCCGAAGCCTTCTATCAATTGGAATGGGACCAGACCGTTACCGACAACTGCGGCACGTTCTTCTCGCAACCGGACGTGATCTCCGATGGCTGCGACAACAACCTCGCGGTATTGCGCACCCGCAACGGCCTCAACGGTGCACTGGCGGCTGCGGGGCTGCCGGCTGGGCTGCGTAATGCCAGCATCAACACACTCGCTGCCAGGGGCGTGACCTGGGGCGATCCGGATGAAGGCGTGATCGTTCGTCGTGGTCCGGATCGCGATGCACGGGACAGCGGCCAGTTCGGTGTGTCCTTCAAATACATGTTCGATCCGCTGGACACCGAATTCGGCGCCTATTTCATGAACTACCACAGCCGTGCACCGATTTTCAGTGGTCATGGCGCACCGGCGAGCGCCTACAGTGGAGCAGGTCTGGTGGGGGGGCTGGTGGGCGCCGGTGTACCACTGGGTGTCGCCGCTGGCCTGGCTCCAACTTTGCTGCCGTTGGTGGTGGCGGGCAACTCCAGCTACTACGTCGAATACCCTGAAGACATTCGCCTGTACGGTCTGAGCTTCTCCACCACATTGCCTACAGGTACTGCGTGGAGTGGTGAAGTCAGCTACCGGCCGAATGCGCCGGTTCAGCTCAACACCACCGACATCCTCTTTTCCGGCCTGACGCCGCTGAACCCTAACGTCTCCGTGCTTCAAGGGCAGCCAGGGCAGGATCAACAAGGCTATCGCCGCAAGGAAGTGACCCAGCTGCAGACCACCCTGACCCACTTCTTCGACCAAGTGATGGGCGCCGAGCGCCTGACTCTGGTGGGCGAGGTCGGCTTTACTCACGTCGGCGGCCTGGAAAGCACTTCCAAGGCGCGTTACGGCCGAGACCCGAGCTATGGCCCTGGTCCGTTGAATGCTGGCCAGTGCGTGGCACTGAATACTTCCACGCTGGCTGGCGGACCGCAAAACAACGTCAGTCGCTATTGCGAAAACGATGGTTTTACCACCGCCAACTCCTGGGGTTATCGCGGTCGTGCGATCTGGGAATACAACAGCGTATTTGCCGGGGTGAACCTCAAGCCGAACGTGGCCTGGTCCCATGACGTTGAAGGCTACTCGCCTGGCCCTGGCGGCAACTTCGAGGAAGGTCGCAAAGCGGTCAGCCTGGGCGTCGATGCCGAGTACCAGAACACCTACACCGCGAGCCTGGCATACACCAACTTCTTCGACGGCAAGTACACCACCACGGATGACCGCGACTTCGTTGCGCTCAGCTTCGGCGTGAACTTCTAAGCACTGTATTTTCAGGACGAACACATATATGAAAATAACAAAGAGTCTGTTCCACGTCGGTGTTCTGGGGCTTTCGCTGCTGGCGACAGGCGTGATGGCTGCGGTCCCTGCGGCTGAAGCGGACAAGCTGGGCAAGAGCCTGACCCCGATGGGCGCCGAGATGGCGGGCAACGCCGACGGGTCGATCCCGGCCTGGAAGCCCATGGCGAAAAACGCCGGTAACGTCGACGGCAAAGGCTTCCTGTCCGACCCGTTCGCCAGTGAAAAACCGCTGTTCACCATCACGGCGCAGAACGTCGACCAGTACAAGGGCAAGCTTGCCCCGGGCCAGTACGCGATGTTCAAGCGTTACCCGGAAACCTTCAAGATGCCGGTCTACCCGTCCCATCGCGGCGCCACCGTGCCGGATGCCGTGTTTGCCTCCATCAAGAAAAACGCCACCAGCACCAACCTGGTGTCCGGTGGCAACGGCCTGGAAAACTTCGAAACTGCGGTTCCGTTCCCGATTCCGAAAACCGGTGTCGAAGTCATCTGGAACCACATCACCCGCTATCGCGGCGGCAGCGTGACCCGGCTGGTCACCCAGGCCACGCCGCAGCCGAACGGCTCGTACAGCCTGGTGTACTTCCAGGACCAGTTCGTGTTCCGCGACAAGATGAAGGATTACGATCCGGCAAACCCGGGCAACATCCTGTTCTACTTCAAGCAGAAAGTGACCGCGCCGGCGCGTCTGGCCGGTGGTGTGCTGCTGGTTCACGAGACCCTCGACCAGGTCAAGGAACCACGTTCGGCATGGGTCTACAACGCCGGTCAGCGCCGTGTACGTCGTGCGCCGCAAGTGTCCTATGACGGGCCGGGTACCGCTGCCGATGGCCTGCGTACCTCCGATAACCTGGACATGTACAACGGGGCACCGGATCGTTACGACTGGAAGCTCGAAGGCAAGAAAGAGATGTACATTGCCTCCGACAGCTACAAGCTCGACGATCCGAAGCTGAAGTACGCCGACATCATCAAGGCCGGTCACATCAACCAGGACCTGGCTCGCTACGAGCTGCGCCGGGTCTGGCATGTGGTAGCTACCCTGAAGGAAGGTCAGCGTCACATCTACGCCAAGCGTGACTTCTATATCGACGAAGACACCTGGCAAGCCGCGGTGATCGACCACTACGACGGTCGTAATCAGCTCTGGCGTGTGGCGGAAGCGCACTCCCAGAACTATTACAACGTGCAGGTGCCTTGGTACACCCTGGAAACCCTGTATGACCTGCAATCGGGTCGTTACCTGGCGCTGGGCATGAAGAACGAAGAGAAGTCGGCGTATGACTTCGGCTTCACCGCGACCACCAGCGACTTCACTCCGGCGGCGTTGCGCCAGGAGGGTGTTCGCTAACGTTTACTGAAACAGAGGCCGCATCCTCGAAAAACGCCCCGACTGGTTCGGGGCGTTTTTTTGTTCGTAGTCTTTTTGTAGCCATTTGTAGCAATAACCTTCATTCCCTCTGCGTTTACCGCTAGTCTGCGGACATCTGCAACGCCGCCATCAGCATTTCAAACAAGAGCCGGCCATGACTGATCTGTCCCCACTCCCGGGCCCTGCAAGCGTCACCGTCGCAGCACTGGACGGGCGCTTTTTTCGGCCGCCGTTGCCTGATGGCCACGTGCTGCGGCCGCGTTTGTGCGAGCGCCTGAGTGCCGGTCTCGGTGGCAGGCTGTTGCTGGTCAGTGCCCCGGCCGGGTTCGGCAAGAGTTCGTTGGCCGTGGAGTTCTGTCAGGGGTTGCCGGCCCATTGGCAAAGCCTCTGGCTGGGGTTGAGTCCGCGCGACAGCGACCCCGGGCGTTTTCTTGAACGGTTACTCGAAGGCCTCCAGGACTACTTTGCGCAACTGGGCAGACAGTCCTTGGGACTGCTGAAGATGCGCCAGCGGCATCAACCCTTCGCCTTCGAAGAATGGCTGGACGGTCTGCTCGACGAGTTGGCCGTGCATGTGTCGCCGACGGCGCCGCTGCTACTGGTACTCGATGATTATCATCTGGCCCAGGGTCCGGTCCTCGATCGTTGCCTGCAGTTTTTCCTCAATCATCTTCCCGACGGCTTGCTGGTGATGGTGACCAGCCGCCAGCGTCCGGACTGGCACCTGGCGCGCCTGCGGCTGTCGCGGCAACTGCTCGAGTTGCATGAGCAGGACCTGCGCCTGACCCACGATGAAGCCTTGACCCTGCTCGATCGACACAGCACCTCCTTGCGCGGCGAAGCGCTGGAGAACCTGATCCAGCGCAGCGAAGGCTGGGTCGCCGGACTGCGTTTCTGGCTGCTGGCGGCCTCCGAAGCGGGCACCGCTGGCGCGTTACCCCAGTCCTTGCACGGCGGGGAAGGGCTGATCCGCGATTACCTGCTCGAAGAGGTCATCGATTGCCTGCCCGCCGAGGTGCAGGCATTCCTGTACGACACCGCGCCTCAGGAGCGCTTTTGCAGCGAGCTGTGCGACGCCGTCCGCGAAGCCCACGACAGTGCCGAGATCCTGCGTTTCCTCTCGGCCCATCAGGTGTTCCTGGTACCGCTGGACGAACAGGGTCACTGGTATCGCTACCACCATTTGTTTTCCGATCTGCTGCGCACGCGGCCTGCCACACCGGCGATGGTACCGGTGGCGAGCCTGCACCTGCGCGCCTGTCGCTGGTTCAATGCCCAGGGATTGCTCGATGAGGCGGTGGAACAGGCGTTGCGGGCCGGGCACCTGGATGTCGCGGCGAACCTGGTGCAAAACCTTTCGGAAGAGCAACTGCTGGCCGAGCAGAACGTCGGCATGTTACTGCGCTGGAAAATGGACTTGCCCGACAGCTTGCTGATCAGCACGCCACGGCTGATCGTGCTGTACAGCTGGGCGTTGGGACTGGCCTGTCAGCTGGACGCCGCCGAGGAGCTGGCCAGTCATTTGAGCCGCTTCCTGCCGGCTCCGTCGGCCACGGCGCAGAAATCCATGCTGGCGCAATGGCTGGCCTTGAGCGGAATCATCGCCCGCGGCCGCGGCAATCGCGAGCTGACGTTGCTTTATTGCGCCGAGGCACTGGAGAGTCTCCCCTCCAGGCGTTACGGCCAACGCCTGATGTGCCTCTCGACCTTGTCCAACCTGGCCATTGCCGACGGTGACCTGTGGCGTGCACGAGGTTTGAACCGTGACTCCCTGGAGTTGGCACAACGGGTCGGCAATCCGTTGTTCGAAGCGCTGGCCCACTACGACCGCGCCCGGGTGTTGCAGGCGCGGGGAGAGATCCTGCGTGCAATGGAAGAGGTCCGTCAGGGGCTGCAACGCCTGCAAGGATTATCCCCGCAACGGCTGTTTGCCGTACGCGCCCGCCTGACATTGTATGAGGGTTTCCTGCTGGCCCTGCGCTTGCAACCACAGACTGCGCGGCTGCGATTGCAAGCGGGTTTGACCGAGGCACGCGCCTGTCGCGATATCAGCGTATTGATCGGCCATTGCGTGATCGCCAAACTAGAAGGCAGCAGCGGCGAATTCGCGAAAGCTTTCGCCGAACTTGCCGAAGCCGAACGCCTGATGCATATCTGGGACGTGCCGCCGATCTACTACCTGGCGATGATCACCCTGGTCAAATGCGAACTCTGGCTGGCCCAGGGCCGTACCGACCTGGCCGAAGCCTGGCTGGCGCGATTGGGCCAGACCTACAACGGCGAGCAGGCAGCGGCGCCTCCGGAATTCCATCCGCAGCTGCCGCTGCACATCGAATTGCAGCAGGCCTTGCTGGAGGTGATCCAGGGACAACCGATGCTGGCCGAAGGTCGCTTGAATGCGTTGCTCGAGAATGGCCAGCAGACAGGCCGGCAGTTGCTCAGCGTGCTGGTGTTGACCCAGAAAATCGATCTGCTCCTGGCGCACAACCGCGAGCCCGAGGCCCGGCAAGCCTTCGTCCAGTCCCTGGAAGCGGCCAGTGGCGGTGCCCTGCAACCCTTCGACGGCTTGCTGAACAAATACCCTGACTGGCTGCGTGAGCAGCTCCAGCACTGTGCAAAATCGCCGATTGTACAAAGCCTGTCAGAGCGCCTGCCCGCCGTCGCTGCACGCATTGCCCCGGAGCCCTTGCCCGCGTGCGAGCAGCTCAGCTCCCGTGAACTGGCCGTGCTGAAACTCATTGCCCAAGGTTGTTCGAACCAGGAAATCAGCGATCAGCTGTTCATTTCCCTGCACACGGTGAAAACCCATGCCAGTCATATCAACAGCAAGCTGGGGGTGGAGCGGCGGACACAGGCTGTGGCGCGGGCGAAGGAATTGGGGGTTTTGGCCTGACGTAATTTGAACAAATGATGTGCCGTCGGTTGGGCTTATCGGTCGGCTGGTTATTAGTAGTGATGCGCAAAGGGATTAGGCAGGTCACCCGTCAGGGGGCCAGATCATGGATGCCTTCACGCACCGTGGGGCAAGCTCTGGATTTTGTCAGCAGTCACAGCCAAGGCCATGCGCACCATTCGACCGCGGTGAATCTCAGTGATGACCCCCGCATCGCGTAAGCCCAAGGCATAGCCCTCGGCACGACCAGCGGCTTCCATCACTAGGTGCATGCGGCTGTCTTCGATGATTTCGAGCAGCAGCTCGCCCCACCGTACCGTCTGCCCACTGCTCAGCCCCATCACTGCGTCATGCGCGGGGGGAGAACTCAACATATTGCTGTCAGCCAGAACATTGGAATTCGACATGAATTAAATATTTTTTTGTTTTTGAGTGTTTTTTTACAGACGACAAACCCGGATTTCCCCGGGTTTGTGTGAAACCGCATTTCCATTTTTCAGGAGCGTGGGTCTCAGTTGTTAGAGGCCTCGCCAGCCGGCAGCTTTTCCTTGCTGCGCCAGTGCGGCAGAGAGTTCCAGTAGCGCTGGCCCTTGGCGTCGTCGTACATGCCTTCCCAGCGGGAGATGACCAATACGGCCAAAGCGTTGCCGATCACGTTCAGTGCGGTGCGCGCCATGTCCATGACGCGGTCCACACCAGCGATGAAGGCCAGGCCTTCCAATGGAATACCGACGCTACCCAAGGTGGCAAGCAGCACCACGAAGGATACGCCTGGCACACCGGCGATCCCTTTGGAGGTCACCATCAGGGTCAGCACCAGCAACAATTGCTGGCTGATCGACAGGTCGATGCCGTATAGCTGGGCGATGAAGATCGCCGCGATGCTTTGGTACAGGGTCGAACCATCGAGGTTGAACGAATAGCCGGTCGGTACCACGAAGCTGCAAATGGCTTTTGGCGCACCATAGGCTTCCATTTTCTCGATCACCCGCGGCAGCACGGTTTCCGAACTGGCGGTGGAGTAGGCCAGTACCAGCTCATCTTTGAAGATGCGCATCAGCTTGATCACCGAGAAGCCGAACAGGCGAGCGATCAGGCCCAGTACCACGAAGGCGAAGAAGGCGATGGCGAAGTAAACCAGGATCACCAGCTTGGCCAGCGGCAGCAAGGACGCGAAACCGAAGTTGGCCACGGTCACCGCGATCAGGGCGAACACGCCGATCGGGGCATAGTTCATGATCATGTGCGTGACTTTGAACATGCTTTCCGAGACACCCTGGAACATCTTCACCAGCGGCTCGCGCAAGTCGGCCTGCAGGCTCGACAAACCGAGACCGAAAAGCACCGAGAAGAAGATGATCGGCAGCATCTCGCCACGCGCCATGGCGGCAAAGATGTTCGACGGGATCAGGTTGAGGATGGTTTCGACGAACGCGTGTTCATGCTGAACTTCGGCCGCCGTGGCCTGGTACTTGGAAATATCCACCGTCCCCAGGGTATTCATGTCAATACCGGTGCCCGGATGCAGCACATTGGCCAGGACCAGACCGACCAGGATCGCAATGGTGGTGACGATTTCGAAATAAACGATGGTTTTGAAACCGATGCGTCCGAGTTTCTTCGCATCACCGACGCCGGCAATACCGACGACCAGCGAAGAAACCACGATCGGGATCACAATCATCTTGATCAGACGGATAAAGATATCGCCCGCTGGTTGCAGGACGTTGCTGATCCACCAGGCTTTTTCGGCACTGAAATGGTTGAGCAGTGCACCGATTGCAATCCCCAGTACCAGACCGATCAGGATCTGCCAGGCGAGGCTAAGCTTTGCCTTCTTCATATTATTTTTTTACCCTTACTTTCAGTTTGACTAAGGCAGGTGCGCGAACTGAAACGCTCATTGGCGGAAAAGTCCGTGCATCTGCCCCCAGATAAGGTCGCTCAGAGATCGTGTTTATGGCTCTCTGGCAGGCGGCGAAGAAGGCGCGACTATTCCGATGTAAGGGAGCGGCGTCTAATGCTGTAAACGCCTACCCCATGCCGAATCAGCATGGTATTTCTTAAACAAAACCATAGTCCCACACTGTTCGAATACGCCATTTCGGCAGACATAAGTGCCGTGAACCGCCTATTACAGGGAGAACTTTGAGCGTTTTTTTGATCAGCGAAATGAAGGGCTAAAACTTAGGAAAGTTCGTACAAGAAATAGCGTAATTTAATCCAGCCTTGCGCCACTTATGCCTGCCGAAATGGCGTATTCGAACAACATGGGACTATGGTTTTGTTTGAGTAATACCATGCTGATTCAGCATAGGGTAGGCGTTTACAGCATTAGACGCCGTTCCCTTACATCGGAATAGTTGCGCTTTCTTCGCCGCCTGCCAGAGAGCCATATATTGGCCCAACGTCGCAGGGCAGAGCGCTTGACAGGATGACTGCTCAGTCTTGTGGGGAACTTTGCAACACAAGTAATCCTCGGCGATCCGTTTGTCCAACAGTAAAAAACGGAATGCCCCTATGTCTGATCTGAAAACTGCCGCTCTCGAATATCACGCCCATCCTCGTCCAGGGAAGCTGAGTGTCGAGCTCACCAAGGCCACCGCTACCGCCCGCGACCTGTCGCTGGCCTACAGCCCCGGCGTAGCCGAACCAGTACGCGAAATCGCCCGCGATCCTGAACTGGCCTACAAATACACCGGCAAGGGTAATCTGGTTGCAGTCATTTCCGATGGCACAGCGATTCTCGGCCTGGGTAACCTCGGCCCATTGGCTTCCAAGCCAGTGATGGAAGGTAAAGGCGTGCTGTTCAAGCGCTTCGCCGGTATCGACGTTTTCGACATCGAAGTCGACTCCGAAAGCCCGCAAGCCTTCATCGACACCGTCAAGCGCATCTCCATCACCTTCGGTGGCATCAACCTGGAAGACATCAAGGCACCGGAGTGCTTTGAGATCGAGCGCGCCCTGATCGAGCAGTGCGACATTCCGGTATTCCACGATGACCAGCACGGCACCGCGATCGTTACCGCGGCCGGCATGATCAACGCCCTGGAAATCGCTGGCAAAACCCTGGCTGACGCCAAGATCGTCTGCCTGGGCGCCGGTGCTGCCGCCATCTCCTGCATGAAATTGCTGGTGAGCATGGGCGCCAACATCGAAAACATCTACATGGTTGACCGCACTGGCGTGATCCATTCCGGTCGTGACGACCTGAATCAGTACAAGGCTGTCTTCGCTCACGCGACCGAGAAACGCACCCTGGCTGACGCGCTGGAAGGCGCCGACGTGTTCGTTGGCCTGTCCGGTCCGAACCTGCTGAGCGCAGAAGGCCTGAAATCCATGGCGGCCAACCCGATCGTGTTCGCCTGCTCGAACCCGGATCCGGAAATCTCCCCGGAACTGGCGCATGCCACCCGTGACGACGTGATCATGGCGACCGGCCGTTCGGACTACCCGAACCAGGTCAACAACGTACTGGGCTTCCCGTTCATCTTCCGCGGTGCCCTGGACGTTCGCGCCAAGCGCATCAACGAAGAAATGAAAGTGGCTGCGGCCAACGCCCTGCGTGAACTGGCCAAACTGCCAGTGCCTCAGGAAGTGTGCGACGCCTATGGCGGCATCAAGCTGGAATTCGGTCGTGAGTACATCATCCCGAAACCAATGGATGCTCGCCTGATCACCCTGATCTCCGATGCTGTGGCCAAGGCTGCGATCGAGACCGGTGTGGCGACCCTGCCGTACCCGAAGAACTACCCGCTCAAAAGCGTGGATGACGTGTTCAATGGCTGAGTAGCAGACCCTAAAAATCCGGCCATTACAAACTGTGTGAAAACCAAGCAATCTGCTCTCCGGTTAAAGAAAATGCCCGTATCGCAAGATACGGGCATTCACTGAAATTCTGCGCAGTCGGATGGCGTGTATGGCCTTGGCCGTGACCGCTGACAAAATCCACAGCTTGCCCCCGATGTGTGATGGCATCCGTGACCTGGCACCTGATCCGGTCGCGTGGTGATCCGCCCAGGCCGCCTCTCAATCGATTTCCTGTAGCTGTGAAGCAGCTGTTCTAGCCCGACCCAGCCTGCCAACACCGCAGAGCAGGTTGAGCCAAAAAAATAAAAACAGATCAAGCAAAAGGATGCTGCAATGAACGACACGCGCGTGTCCCATCAAACCATAGCCTGTCTAAACCACCTGCGATCGCTCATGACGCAATACCACCTTCCCCGGCACACCCAACATTTCCGATAAACATAAGGCCACCGATTTCGCTTGAGTGGCCATGGATGTCTGATTCAACAGGGAGATGGGATCGTCATGTATAAAATGAGTGCAGGCTATGCCAGCGTGCTGGTGAATACACTTTCGGCACAAGGACTGGATCTCGACAGTCTGTGCCAGGAGGCTGGAATTGATATAAAGCTCGCAGATCTATCGGGATCATTTTGTGAACGAAGCACCATCTATCGCCTTTGGGATCTGGCAACGCTGATCTCTGGCGATCCGAACATTGGTTTGAAGGCCTACGAAAACCTCCATCCGGGCATTTTTCAGATCGTCGGCTATACCATGATGTCCAGCCTGAACCTGAAAAAGGCATTCGAACAGCTGATTCATTTCAGCCCGTTGATCGGCACGGGATTCAGCCTGTTTTTTGTTCAGGAACAAGAGCACTATCGCCTGGCCACGCTTGATCATCATCAGCGTGGTTCGATCAAGCCCCGGCAGTACACCGATGCCAGCCTCGCAACACTGCTGGGTTTCTGTCGCTGGCTGAGTGGTGGAAAATTGCCACGCCCGCTGTGTGTGGAGTTCAGCTATCCCCAACCGAAAGACATCCATGAGCATCAACGGTTATTTGGCTGCGAGCTGCGTTTCGGAGCGACTCATGACAGCATTCTTTTCGATGGCCAAGAGCTGCTGCGTCCGTTAAGCATGGCCAACGAAGCGTTGGCCAAGCTTCATGAAAGCTTTGCCAAAGCTCAGCTGGAGCAGTTGAACGACTTCACCATTTTGTGCAGGGTTCGTGCGCTGATCACCGAACGCTTGAGTCAGGTGCAGAGCCAGGGCCAGTGTGATATGGAATCGATTGCGGCCGCACTGAACATCGGCAAGCGAACGTTGCAACGGGCACTGGAGAAGTCGGGCACGCAGTACACGGATGTCCTGAACCATGTGCGCCAGCAGTTGGCAGACTTCTACCTGCGACATTCTCATTTCAATTTGAAGCACGTGACTTTCCTGCTCGGCTTTCATGACCACAGCAGTTTCCACAAAGCTTGCCTGCGCTGGTTCGGCACGACGCCCGGTCAGTATCGAGCCAATCAATCGCCCCATGAGGATAAGGCAGTGCGCTGGAGCAAGAAGTAGCCTCGGCCTCGCTGCGACTGACGAACACGCCTGCACCCATTTCACGCTCAATCATGATCGCCCACGTTTTTGCTTCGAGCCGGGTATTGAATGTGCGTGTCTGTTGGGGCCACCCTTTACGTCTGATTTGAGCGTGCCACTGGTGGGGGCCATTCTTCCTATACGTCGCCATCGATTTTCGCACTGTGCCAAAAATGTGCCATTAACTTCACAGGAACACCCATGGAAGCCGCAAAGCCCACGCTAATACGAGAAACCTTCCCCGTCGGCCCGTTGCAGTGCAACTGCACGATCATCGGCGATCCCATCACGAAAAAAGCCATCGTGGTCGATCCGGGCGGCAATCATGAGCTGATCCTGGCGCGCCTCGACGCCCTGGGTCTGAAGGTGGTCAGCATCATTCACACCCACGCGCACCTGGATCACTTCCTGGCTTCCGGTCAGTTGAAGGAGAAAACCGGCGCCACCCTGCATTTGCACAAGGAGGATCAATTCCTCTGGGACAACCTGGAGATGCAATGCCAGATGTTCGGTGTGCCCTATACACCGGTGCCGTCGCCGGATCGCTGGTTGGCCGACGATGAAGAACTGGCCTGCGGCTGCGGCGTGGCGTTGCACACGCCGGGGCATACGCCGGGGTCCATGAGCTTCTGGTTTGCCGAGGCCAAATTGCTGATTGCCGGTGACACCTTGTTTCGGCGTGGGGTCGGGCGTACGGATTTGTGGGGTGGCGATCAGGCGACCATCGTGCGTTCGATCAAGCAGCGGCTGTATACCCTCGATGAAGAAGCGACGGTGGTGACGGGGCATGGTCCCGACACTCGCCTGGGCGAGGAGATGCGCGAGAACCCGTTTGTACGCGCTTGATGTGCATTTGTGCACAGTCCGGGTGGAATCTTTTCCCGTAAAAATGATCCAACGCCCGCAAAGGCTGACGCCTTGGTCCGTTGCACCACAGAATGCATAAAATCAGGAGCTATAAATGTTCACCAAGCAGCGTTTGATTATTGTCGCTACGGCTGTGGCCCTGCTGTCTGGCTGCGCCTCGCCGAACCCTTACGATAACCAGGGTCAGGCCGACAGTGGTTCCACGGGCATGAGCAAAACCGCCAAATACGGTGGGCTCGGCGCGCTGGCCGGTGCGTTGGCCGGTGCGGCCATCGACCACAACAACCGTGGCAAGGGCGCGCTGATTGGCGCGGCCGTGGTGGGTGCTTCCGCTGCCGGTTATGGTTACTACGCCGACCAGCAAGAGAAAAAACTGCGGGCCAGCATGGCCAACACCGGGGTTGAAGTGCAGCGTCAGGGCGATCAGATCAAGCTGATCATGCCGGGCAACATCACGTTCGCCACTGATTCGGCGAACATCGCCTCGAGCTTCTATCAGCCGCTGAACAACCTGGCGGGTTCGCTCAAGGAATTCAGTCAGAACCAGATCGAGATCGTCGGCTATACCGACAGCACCGGCAGCCGCCAGCACAACATGGACCTGTCCCAGCGTCGCGCCCAAAGCGTGGCGACTTACCTGACGTCGCAGGGTGTCAGTGGTACCAACTTGAGCGCCCGTGGCGCCGGTCCGGATAACCCCGTTGCCAGCAACGGTGACGTCAACGGCCGGGCGCAGAACCGTCGGGTGGAGGTCAACCTGAAGGCGATTCCGGGTCAGCAGTATGGTGGCGAGCAGCAAGGCACCGTTCAGCAATATCCGTAACACCTGCGTAAACCACTGTGGGAGCGAGCCTGCTCGCGAATGCGGTGTGTCAGTCGACATCAATATCGGCTGACACGGCCCCATCGTCGGAACGCCGCCCGGGGCAAGCCCGCTCCCACAGGATATGTGTCTGACCCCTGTCTTATGACCGACACAGACCCCTGTGGGAGCGGGCTTGCCCCGGGCGGCGTTCCGACGATGAGGCCCTGACAGACACCAGAGATATTGGCCCGGAAACAAAAAAACCTCGGACAATCACTTGTCCGAGGTTTTTTGTGTCGCGCGAAACCTGATTACTTCTTCAGGCCATAATGCTCATCGAGCATGCCCGGCGCATTCGGGGCTTTGGGCGCGTAGTCGCGAGGCGGTTCCTGATTGCGCGGTGGCGTCAGGCGTTCCCGTGTAGCCTGCGACGCGTCGGCGTGCAGGGCGGCCAGCAAGCGTTGGCGGGTCTGCTCGTCCAGGGCCAGGCGATTGGCACCCTCGGCGAGATGGTCCTGCACTTCCTGATAGCTCGCAGTCAGTTTCTTGACCAGTGTCGCAGTGCTGTTGAAGTGGGTAACCACCTCGTTCTGATAACTGTCGAAACGTTCCTGAACGTCATCCAGCTGACGTTGCGTGCGGTTAGGCGCGGCATTCGGCACCAGGCGAGCGATCAGGAATCCAATGGCGACACCCACAACCAGGGCAAGAGTCGGCAACAACCAAACTAAGAGCGAGTGTTCCACGAGTCCTTCCTCTATAAACGGCTTTGCTTTACGTTAACGGCTCGAACCTGCGCTGTATACCGCGATTCACTCGCAATAGATTGGCACAGACAATTTGCTAGACGAGTCGACCCGATTCGAGGTCACGGAGTTCCTTCCTTGCTTATGCGCGAAACCCCTGTAGTGATTGATGGCCCGGTCGGTCAACTGGAAGCCCTCTACCTTGACAATGACCAGCCCCGCGGCCTGGCGCTGATCTGCCACCCGAACCCGGTGCAGGGCGGCACCATGCTCAACAAAGTGGTCTCGACCCTGCAGCGCACCGCGCGCGACGCCGGTTTGATCACCCTGCGCTTCAATTACCGTGGCGTCGGCGCCAGTGAAGGCAGCCACGACATGGGCACCGGCGAAGTCGACGATGCTCAAACTGTAGCTCAATGGCTGCGCGCCAGACACCCTGACTTGCCCCTGACCCTGTTCGGTTTTTCCTTCGGCGGTTTTGTTGCAGCAAGTCTCGGCGGGCGCCTGGAAGCCCAAGGCGAGCAGCTCCAGCACCTGTTCATGATCGCCCCCGCGGTCATGCGCCTGGGTGATCAGGATCAACTGCCGCAGCAAGGCGGGCTCACCCTGATCCAGCCGGAAACCGACGAAGTCATCGATCCGCAGCTGGTCTACGACTGGTCCGAAAAACTCGAGCGCCCCCATGAGCTACTGAAAGTGGCAGAATGCGGACACTTTTTTCATGGCAAGCTGACCGATCTCAAGGATCTGATCCTGCCGCGTCTTTCGAATTGATTGCAGTCTGACAAGCGATTACCCATGACGACTCGTACCCGTATCCTTACCGGCATCACCACCACCGGCACGCCGCACCTGGGCAATTACGCCGGCGCCATCCGCCCGGCGATCCTTGCCAGCCGCGACAGCAATGCCGATTCGTTCTACTTCCTGGCCGACTACCACGCCCTGATCAAATGCGATGACCCGCTGCGCATCCAGCGCTCGCGCCTGGAAATCGCCGCGACCTGGCTGGCCGGTGGCCTGGATGTGGAGCGCGTGACCTTCTATCGCCAGTCCGACATCCCGGAAATTCCCGAACTGACCTGGCTGCTGACCTGCGTCGCCGCCAAGGGCTTGCTCAACCGCGCTCACGCCTACAAGGCCTCGGTGGACAAGAACGTCGAAACCGGCGAAGACCCGGACGCCGGCATCACCATGGGCCTGTACAGCTACCCGGTGCTGATGGCGGCGGACATCCTGATGTTCAACGCCCACAAGGTGCCGGTCGGTCGTGATCAGATCCAGCACGTGGAAATGGCCCGGGACATCGGCCAGCGCTTCAATCACCTGTTTGGCCAGGGCAAAGAGTTCTTCACCATGCCCGAGGCGCTGATCGAAGAAAGCGTCGCCACGCTGCCAGGCCTCGACGGTCGCAAGATGTCGAAGAGCTACGACAACACCATTCCGTTGTTCAGTAGCGCCAAGGAAATGAAAGACGCGATCTCGCGGATCGTCACCGACTCCCGCGCGCCGGGCGAAGCGAAAGATCCGGATAACTCGCACCTGTTCACCCTGTTCCAGGCGTTCGCCACTGCGACGCAGGCCGACGAATTCCGCAGCGAACTGCTGCAAGGCCTGGGTTGGGGCGAGGCGAAAAATCGTCTGTTCCAACTGCTGGACAACGAACTGGGCGAGTCCCGCGAGCGCTATCACCAGTTGATCGAACGCCCGGCAGACCTGGAAGACATCCTGCAAGTCGGAGCCAAAAAGGCCCGCTCGGTGGCGACCCCGTTCCTTCACGAGTTGCGTGAAGCGGTTGGCCTGCGTTCTTTCGTCGCCCAGACCCAAGTCGCAGCGACCACCAAAAAGAAAGCCGCAAAAGCCGCGCGTTTCGTCAGTTTTCGCGAGGAAGACAGCAGTTTCCGTTTCCGTCTGCTGGCGGCGGATGGCGAGCAACTGCTGCTGTCGCGCAACTTCGCCGACGGCAAAACCGCAGGTCAAGTGACCAAGCAGTTGCAATCGGGTCAGCCGTTGGATGTGCGCAGTGAAGACCGCAGCTTCAGCGTCTGGCTGGAAGGCGAGTGCGTGGCCGACAGCCCGACATTTGCCGACAACGCCGCTCGCGACGTCGCCATCGACACCTTGCGGGTTGCGCTGACGCCGGTTCAGGAATAATCAACGGCTCGGTCCGACCAAGGGCCGATTGCCATTCCCCCGGGCCGTCGCTACAGTGACGGCCCGTTTTTGTTGCCTTGCTAACGAATTATGACGCCCCTAGAACGATATCAAGCTGATCTGAAACGCCCGGAATTCTTCCATGACGCCGCGCAGGAAACTGCAGTGCGCCATTTGCAGCGCCTGTACGACGATCTGGTCGCTGCGTCGAACCACAAACCGGGCCTGCTCGGCAAACTGTTTGGCAAGAAAGATCAGGCACCGGTCAAGGGCCTGTACTTTTGGGGCGGCGTCGGTCGCGGCAAGACTTACCTGGTCGACACCTTCTTCGAAGCGTTGCCGTTCAAGGAAAAGGTCCGCACCCACTTCCACCGCTTCATGAAGCGCGTGCACGAAGAGATGAAGACCCTGGGTGGCGAGAAGAACCCGCTGACCATCATCGCCAAGCGTTTTTCCGACGAGGCGCGGGTGATCTGCTTCGATGAGTTCTTTGTGTCCGACATCACCGACGCGATGATCCTCGGCACGCTGATGGAAGAACTGTTCAAAAACGGGGTAACGTTGGTGGCAACCTCGAACATCGTGCCGGACGGCCTGTATAAAGACGGCCTGCAACGCGCACGCTTCCTGCCCGCCATTGCCCTGATCAAGCAGAACACCGAGATCGTCAACGTCGACAGCGGCGTCGACTACCGTCTGCGTCACCTCGAACAAGCGGAACTGTTTCACTTCCCGCTGGACGAAGCCGCCCAGGAAAGCCTGCGCAAGAGCTTCCGCGCCCTGACGCCGGAGTGCACGGCAGCCATCGAGAACGATGTGTTGATGATCGAGAACCGTGAAATCCGTGCCGTGCGCACCTGCGATGACGTGGCCTGGTTCGACTTCCGCGAACTCTGTGACGGCCCGCGCAGCCAGAACGACTACATCGAACTCGGCAAGATCTTCCACGCCGTGTTGCTTAGTGATGTCGAGCAGATGAGCGTCACCACCGATGACATCGCCCGACGCTTTATCAACATGGTCGACGAGTTCTACGACCGTAACGTGAAATTGATCATTTCTGCCGAAGTAGAGCTGAAGGATCTGTACACCGGCGGTCGCCTGAACTTCGAGTTCCAACGCACGCTGAGCCGTCTGCTGGAAATGCAGTCCCACGAATTCCTGTCCCGGGCGCATAAGCCATAAGCGTTTCAAAAGAGTAGAACAATTCGGAAAATAAAAAAGGGCCTGCGAATACAGGCCCTTTTTTGTGCGCCGCAGAACCCTGTGGGGGAGCGGGCAGCCCAAAACTCTCTGGCACACCACATACCCTGTGGGAGCGGGCTTGCTCGCGAAAGCGGTGTGTCAGTCGACAACACTGTTGAATGTCAGTCCGCATTCGCGAGCAAGCCCGCTCCCACAGGTCGGTGTGTCAGTCTTGAGTGAGAAAAAATGCCAGATCATCCTGCCGCTGACTGCCAACGAGCAACCACAGCAGGATTCGGGCTTTGCGCGGACAGAGAAATCCAGTCATCAATGCGCCTCTGCGGATCAAATCCATCTCGCTGCCGGTAAAACCATATGTGGATTGAGCGGTGGATCCCGATCCGGTACGGGTCGCAATGAGGACGGGGATTTTTCTTGCGATTTTTTCGATAGCATCAGCCCATTGTTCTGACACATGGCCTGCTCCAAAACCAGCAATCACCAAGCCGTCGTAACCCAGTTCGAGGATGTTGTCCAACAACAGGGTATCGGCCGACAGGGTGCTTTCGAGCAGGGCAATCGCCTGTGTTGCTTGCTGCGGCAGGGGTAAAAGCTTTCGTTGGGACGGCTCGCGCAAATAGCGGACGCTACCTTCCAGAAGCAGGCCCGTGGGACCCACCACCGGTGATGAAAACGCCTGTAACGCCAATGAATCGGTTTTGCGCACGGTATTCGCGTGGTGAACCTGTCCGCCCATGACCACTTGAACGCCGCGGCACCGACTGTTTTGAGCCAGCGCAACCCGGCAAGCATCCAGCAGATTCGCTGGACCATCCGCTCCCACCTGGCTTGCCGAGCGCATGGCACCGGTCAGCACCAGCGGCACATCGTGGCTCCACAAGTAATCAAAAAATGCAGCGGTCTCTTCAAGGGTATCCGTGCCTTGAGTAATGACCACACCCGTCGCACCCTTCTCGACCTGAGCATTCGCCCAGTGGAGAACACTCAACAAAAACTCGAAACTCAACGAAGCACTCGGGTGCAGTCCGAGTGTTTCTACGGTGATCCTCGCCAGATTTTTCAGTTCCGGAACCGTGGTCAGGAGGGTTTCGCCGCTGACTGTCGGGATAACGCCTGCACCGACATGGCTGGCTTGCATGCTCACGGTGCCGCCTAGCGCCGCGATGGCCAGTTTGGGCAGATCCATGTTTTACCTCGCTTGTTGATGACGAGAGCAGGCTGTACTCGTAAGTCCAGCCTGATTTCAGTGCTTCAGTCGGCTATCAGAAGTCCGATAAACGGAATGATCAGCAGGGTACTGATGGCCATGGAGAGGACATTACCGATGTAAGGGTGCATGTCGCTCGGCACCCTCTTGGCAAGGGCGCATGCCAATGGTGGGGCGATAAGTGCGCCTAACAGTGCGCTTGACGCTATGACCTGCCAACTGCCGCCATAGGTCAGAACTGCCGCGGGTACCACCGACACCAGTGGAACGTAGGTGGGATACCAACCGAGTCGCATCCATTGTCGACGCCACATCACCACGCCCAAGGCAGACGTCAGCGCCTGCGCACCGATGAGTTGCGGCAGCAAGCCTGAGCCGTAAGCGGGGCTCATGGGATTCAAGGTGTAGGCCAGCAGTGCACCCAACAACAGACCGATGCTGGCCAGCTCATTACCGAAGAACGGCGCTTCCGAAAAATCCGCCAATACTCGGCGCAGGCTCCAGATGATTCCGTAGTCGGTGGTTTTAGTCTTGGCCGGTTCAGCGTCGGGTGCGGATGCTTCCTTGGGCTGGGTAGTCGGGTCTGACTGCACCAGGCTCGGCACGTAACGGCACAGTAGAAATGCCAGGACGCTGGCAAGCGCCATGCCAGAGACATTGCCGATCACTACGGGTAAGCCCAGTGGATTGCAGACGTAGTTGACGATCAGCAAACACATCGGAGTGACGAGCACGGCGCCCATGATTGCGCCATTGATCGTCACCTTCCAGCCACCGCCAAACATCAGCACCATCGCTGCCGGTAATGAAACAAAGGCTGCAAACGTGGGTTGCCAACTGCTGGCGGTGACCGTCCAGCCCCACAACAGGTTACTCAGCAGCAGTCCAAGCAGCGAACTGGTGATCAGCCACGGCCATAATCCGCTGCCGTAGGAAATGGCAAAGCCTTGCCAGACTTTTCCCTTTCGATTTGCCCAGTAGGCCAGATAGGCTCCAGCCAGCAGCCCGATCGAAGCGAACTCGTGTTTGTAGAATGCAACCTCGCTGATGTCTCCCAGGACCCAGCGCAACCAGGCACTCGGATCGGGGAGGTTCGACACCATGTGGTTATAGTCGGGCCAATGGGCAGACCATGATGAGCGGTGGGTGAATGAAAGCCAGGCGATCAGCAGTCCGGTGCCGATCACTAGCAAGATGATCGAGGTATCAAGTTTCCTGCTGGCAAGCGGATTCAGCCGATGGGTATCGGTAGTGGGTTCCATGGTTGGGCCTCCCCGATCAGCGTGGGAGAGGAGGGTGTTGGGTATAACCGAGCATCTGATCGTAGAGATCGGTGCGACGGTCACGATGCAGATCGTTCAGGTTGTTCCAGATGGGGGCGCTGCGGGAGCTGGTCAGGTCAATATCGGCAAACAGGATTTCTTGTTTGTCCGCTGACGCGACTTCGCCAATTGGCCAGCCGTTGGTGCCGGCAATCAATGAGCAGCCCAGGTAACGAGCACCTCGCTCTTCGCCGATCCGGCTGGCGGCTGCAATAAACACATTGTTGACGTGAGCGGCCGTCATCGTCAGATACGAAGCCATGCATTTGCCGGCGTCGTCGAACAGCGGCGGAGGCGTCCACACCCAGTTGTTCAGGCTGCAAATGATGTCCGCGCCTTGTTGACTCAGGATTCGCGGCACCTCCGGGAACCAGATGTCCCAGCAGATCAACAACCCGATGCGGCCTATCGGCGTATCAAACACCGGGAAGCCCAGGTCACCCGGCGTGAACCACAGCTTCTCGAGGTTCCATAAATGGGCTTTGCGGTACTTCCCGATAAAGCCGTCCGGACCTACCAGGACAGCGGTATTGAAGAGGCGCATACCGTCTCGTTCGGTCAGCCCCGCAACCAGGTAAACCTTGTGTTTGCTGGCGAACTCCATCCAGCTTTGGACGCACGGCCCGCCGGGAACCGCTTCGGAATGTTCGAAAGCGTCCTGTCGGCTGGTAAAGAAATAGCCTGTACTGGAAAGCTCGGGCAGCACGATGAGATTTGCACCGCCATTGACTGCCTCCAGCGCCAATTCCAGGCAGCGGCACAGATTTCCTTCCCGGTTTTCCATGCCGACTTGTGGATCGAACTGCACGACTGCTACGCGAACAGGACTTGTTGACTCGCTCATACGGATGACCTCGTTTTTTATTGTTCTTCAACCTGTTTAATTGCGGGGTTATTAAGCGTCGAAGATTTAAGTGCGAGGAAGTCAGCCGTTTCCTTTTCGGGTGTAGTCCTTTTCCCAAGATTGGCAAAGGCGAGCCAATGCATGGCCTGCATTGGCTCTCGAGCGGCGAGTCGAGATCAGGCCCTGAGCTTGTATTCGGGATAATCTGCCATGGAGAAGCCGCCATTGAAGGTGGCCTCGGTTTTGTTACAGATATGAATGACTGCATCGACCGCGCCGCGAAAGCAAGGCTCAGTCCAGCCCGCATCGACTGAAAAAGACTCTCCAGAAAGGTAGAGGCCAGAGATGGCAGAGTAATCCCTGTTGTATTTCATCAAGCTCACGGCGTCGTAATAAGTGCCAGGCCTATATAATTTTGCACATCCCAAAGCGTTTTTGTCCGTCATCCAGCGATGCACGACAGCTTGTTCGATGCCGATATAAGGTGAAATTCTTTCGTGGATGTTCGCAGAGTTCATGAGTATACGATCAAGCTCTTTTACGCATTTCTTGACCAGCTCCTTGTCCGTGAACAAGGCGAGTTTGGTCGCATCGTCTTCCCATGTGTAGCTCAGTAGAATGCAGTCATAGCTGTAATTTTCATTGTAGCGATAGGTATATACATCATGAATGAAGCTGTCGGTGACAATGGCTTGCGGAATAGTGGTGTTGTTTAATAAAAATGACTTCTTAAGAGGGGCAAAGACTTTACAGCTGGTTTCCCAGTGAGCGGTTTTATAGGCATTTATCGTTTCGAAAGGAAGCATTTCATTGTCGAAATTTTCCAATATTATTCGAGTTTCGAGCAGCCAAGAGGGAAGGGTCATGATAACGGAGTCAAAATCGTCAAATTGTTCCTGAGCTTCTTCCGGGTCGCTGGCTTTCCAGTTGTAATAGACACGTATTTTTTTATTATCCAGTTTTTTCAGTTTGGTGACGGAGGAGTCGGTAAGGAAGCCGTCACTTCTCTCAAGGCTGTGGTCATAAAAAGATTTTCCGGTCACGTCCATTTTTATGAACAGCAGACATTCATCCAGTGCGGCGAGGCCGATATATCGGGGTCTATTCGAATCCCAGCCCCTTGGAGTCAAAAACGGCTTCGCTGCGCAGGTGAGGGGAAGCAATGGGATTGCCAGTCGAGTCCACTCGACCATGAACCAGTTGCAACTGACTGCTGAATCCAAAAATGGCTGTACGCAGGGGATATAGCGAGCAGACATCGTAAAAGGCGCCCCAGCTGCCGTCACCGATTCCTATCGCATAAAAAATGGCGGATTCATCCTGCGTCATGCCCATCCCGCCGAAGTCACCGGGCGAGCTTTCATCCCAAACGGTGATTACGGGCATGCTGACCAAGTCGCGAAACGAAACATTCTCGTATTTTTCGACGATGGCAGCCCACATGGATTCCCATTTCTCGCTGGCGTAGATCTCAGAAATGTGACGACTCATTCGGTCGGCAAAGGCTTTCCATTTGGCGTATACCTTTTGAAGTTCGTCTCCCGGAGGAGGAGTCATGCCATCTTCATTTCTCCAGATCAGCATGTTTGGAAGCGTTCCGCCTCCTACGCTTCCTTCTCGCAGATAAATACCGGTTGACGTTACCCACTGACTGCCTGGGTTGGCGAAGTCTGAAATAGCCAATTCAAATTCACTGGCATAGTAGGCCATCAGGGAGCGGCCTTCTTTCGGTGACTCGTCTGCTCTATTGAAAAAGGGCATTCGCATAGCGCCCATCTCAAAAGGCGTATGGCCTTCTGGCGAGTTACGGCTGCCCGGTACCGTCAGGTGTCTGCCGCCTATCCGTTTAGATTGTTCGATCAGTGTTACATTATTAAAGCCACAGCGATAAAGCTCTCTTGCTGCGGTGAGCCCGGTTACGCCTGCGCCAATAATACATATCTTATGGTTTGGATTGGTTGCTCGTGCGATGCCACTTTCTTGTTCTACCAATGTTCGATAGTCGAAGCATAAGTCCGGCGGGTTCGGGAAGCGAGCGCGCCATTTGTTTTTAGCAGTGCGCTTTGTCCGAGCGATATTCCTGGCAATTTGTGACGGGTATTCGTAGCTGGATCCAATAGTCATTTTTATCTTCCCTGATAGACGGTCGATCTCTGGTAGGGAAGTATGTTTGATTTTTGAATGGTTACATGCAAGAGCAAATCGACACTCTCTGATGCGACGTATTCCTATTTTGTTGTGGGAAAATGATATCGGCAGTTACTAGTGCCTGTAGGAGCAACGCTTGCCCGCAATTATAACGACGCGGTGTATCAGGCAAAACAAGTCGTCGTTCATCGCCAGCAAGCTGTCCTCCTACAGGACGGGCGCGTTCTTATGCCGCCTGCTGAAACTGCTGCCGATACTGATTCGGTGACAACTCCGTATGCTGGCGGAACAGCCGCGCAAAGAAGCTCGCATCGTCGTAGCCCACCTCATAACTGATGGTCTTGATGCTCTTGCGGCTGCCGGACAGCAAGCCCTTGGCGGTTTCGATGCGCAGGCGTTGCAGGTAATGCAGCGGCTTGTCGCCAGTGGCGGTCTGGAAGCGGCGCATGAAGTTGCGGATGCTCATGCCGTGCTCGCGGGCGACGTCTTCGAAGCGGAATTTGTCGGCGAAGTGATCTTCGAGCCAGTGCTGGATCTGCAGGATGATCACGTCCTGGTGCAGTTTCTGCCCGCCGAATCCGATTCGTCCCGGCGAATAGCTGCGCTGTACTTCATAGAGAATGTCGCGGGCCACGGCCTGGGCCACATTGGCGCCACAGAAGCGCTCGATCAGGTAGATGTAGAGATCGCAGGCCGAGGTGGTGCCGCCCGCGCAATACAGGTTGTCGGCGTCGGTCAGGTGCTTGTCCTGATTGAGCTGCACTTTCGGGAAGCGCTCGGCAAAGGCGTTGAAGAAGCGCCAGTAAGTGGTTGCTTCCTTGCCATCGAGCAAGCCAGCTTCGGCAAGCCAGAATACGCCGGTGGCCTCGCCACACAACACCGCGCCACGCGCATGTTGCTGGCGCAGCCACGGCAAGACCTGTGGATAGCGTTGGCAGAGGGTTTCGAAATCGTCCCAGAACGCGGGGAGGATGATGACGTCGGCATTTTCCAGCCCGCCGTCCACCGGAATGATCACGTCGCTGAAGCTGTTCACCGGTTTGCCGTCGGGACTGACCAGCCGCGTTTCGAACGCCGGGGTCAGGCCGTGACCCAGTTGTTTGCCGTAACGCAGGCTGGCCAGGTGGAAGAAATCCTTGGCTTGCATGAGGGTGGAAGCGAAAACCCGGTCGATAGCCAGGATGCTGACGCGCCGCAAGGGCGTGGAGGCTCGGTTAGACATAATTCAACTTTATTCTTATAGGGGAAAGTGGTCACCAGACGGCTGGATCGTCTTATTTTTTGTCTGATGTGTCCAGTGTCCTGTATCGCAAGCGCGGCTTAGTCTCTGAAGGACAACTCCTTCCAGCAATTACGACAGGTGCCGCATGATTCCCAGAACCTTGTTCAGTCCCGAGCACGAACTGTTTCGCGACAGTGTGCGAACCTTCCTCGAAAAAGAGGCCGTGCCCTTTCATGGGCAATGGGAAAAACAAGGCTACATCGACCGCAAACTCTGGAACAAGGCGGGGGAGGCGGGGATGCTCTGTTCGCATCTGCCGGAAGAATATGGCGGGCTGGGGGCGGACTTTCTGTATAGCGCGGTGGTGATCGAAGAGGTGGGACGCCTGGGCCTGACCGGGATCGGTTTTTCTCTTCATTCGGACATTGTTGCGCCTTACATCCTGCATTACGGCAGTGAAGCGCTGAAGCGTAAATACCTGCCGAAACTGGTGTCCGGCGAAATGGTCACCGCCATTGCCATGACCGAACCGGGCGCCGGTTCCGACCTGCAAGGGGTAAAGACCACCGCGGTGCTGGACGGCGATGACTATGTGATCAACGGCTCGAAAACCTTCATCACCAACGGTTTTCTGGCGGACCTGGTGATTGTCGTGGCCAAGACCGATCCGAAGGCCGGCGCGAAGGGCACCAGTCTGTTTCTGGTCGAAGCGGATACACCGGGCTTCGCCAAGGGCAAGCGCCTGGAAAAAGTCGGCATGAAGGCTCAGGACACCTCGGAACTGTTCTTCCAGGACGTCCGGGTGCCCAAGGAAAACCTGCTGGGGCAAGCGGGGATGGGTTTTGCCTACCTGATGCAGGAGTTGCCCCAGGAGCGGCTTACCGTTGCCATCGGCGGTTTGGCCTCGGCTGAGGCGGCGCTGCAGTGGACACTGGATTACACCCGTGAGCGCAAGGCGTTTGGCAAGGCGATTGCCGATTTCCAGAACACGCGTTTCAAGCTGGCGGAGATGGCGACCGAGATTCAGATCGGCCGGGTGTTTGTTGATCGCTGTCTGGAACTGCACCTGCAAGGCAAGCTTGATGTGCCGACGGCGGCGATGGCCAAGTATTGGGGCACCGACCTGCAATGCAAGGTGCTCGATGAGTGCGTGCAGCTGCATGGCGGTTACGGGTTCATGTGGGAATACCCGATCGCCCGGGCCTGGGCGGATGCGCGGGTGCAGCGGATTTATGCCGGGACCAATGAAATCATGAAGGAGATTATTGCGCGGTCGCTTTGATTTTGAGGTGACTGTCAGGCCCTCATCGTCGGATCGCCGCCCGGAGCAAGCTCGCTCCCACAGGGTTCTATGTCGATCACACATGTGTGGCTCGACGCAGATCAACTGTGGGAGCGAGCTTGCTCGCGATTGGGTTTATGAATCCATCAAGGTGCCGGATTCGGGTGATCCTTGTGAATCGCCTCGATCCCCGCCAGCACTTCATCGGAAAGTTTCAGCTCGAAACTCGCCATATTGCTTTCAAGCTGCTCCAACGTCGTCGCGCCAATGATGTTGCTGGTGACGAACGGTTGCTGCGTGACGAACGCCAGCGCCATTTGCGCCGGATCCAGGCCGTGCTCACGCGCCAGCGCAACATATCGGCTGCATGCCGCTTCCGACTGCGGATTGAAATAACGGCTGAAGCGGCTGTAGAGGCTCAGGCGGCCTTTCGGTGGACGTGCGCCGCCTTCGTACTTGCCCGACAGAAAACCGAACGCCAGCGGCGAATAGGCGAGCAATCCGCATTGTTCGCGGATGGCAATTTCCGCCAGGCCGATCTCGAAGCTGCGGTTGAGCAGGTTATAGGGGTTCTGGATCGACACCGCTCGCGGCCAGCCACGGGCTTCGGCCAGGGCGAGAAAGCGCATGGTGCCCCAGGGCGTTTCATTGGACAGGCCGATGTGGCGGATCTTGCCGGCCCTGACCTGTTCGTCCAGGGCTTCGAGGGTGTCTTCCAGCGGCGTGAGGTTGGCTTCGGTCTGGTGTTTGTAGCCCAGCTGGCCGAAGAAGTTGGTGCTGCGCTCCGGCCAGTGCAGTTGATAGAGATCGATGTAGTCGGTCTGCAGGCGCTTGAGGCTGGCATCGACGGCTTCGGTGATGTGCTGGCGGTTGTGCCGCAGGTTTTTGTCGCGGATGTAGTCGATGGTATTGCCGGGGCCGGCGATCTTGCTGGCCAGGATCCAGTCGGCGCGATCGCCGCGGCTCTTGAAGTAATTGCCGATGTAGCGTTCGGTGGTGGCGTAGGTTTCGGCCTTGGGCGGCACCGGGTACATCTCGGCGGTGTCGATGAAATTGATCCCGGCGCCTTTGGCCCGTTCAATCTGGGCGAAGGCTTCAGCTTCGCTGTTTTGCTCGCCCCAGGTCATGGTTCCGAGGCAGATTGCACTCACGTTCAGATTGGTTCGGCCTAGCTGGCGATAGTCCATCGGGTGCTCCTTTGGCAAAACAATCATAAAAGCAGGTTGAATTTTTTTTCGCAATCTGCATAATTGCGCACCTCTTTCTGCAGTGGAAGTGATGCGCCGCCGCCGAAGAATCTTGCCGTTGAACGGACGCGCCGACCCGAGCCCCCGAAAGCGTCTGTATCCGGCTGCCTTTGACTTGTCAAAGTACGCACTATTCAGTAAGATCCGCCGTCTAATTTACAGGGCGGCCCCTGAGGCTATAAAGAATGAAAACTTTTACTGCTAAACCGGAAACAGTACAGCGCGACTGGTTTGTCGTCGACGCTGCAGGTCAGACCCTGGGTCGTCTGGCCACCGAAATCGCGAGCCGTCTGCGTGGCAAGCATAAAGCTGAGTACACTCCTCACGTTGACACCGGCGACTACATCGTCGTTATCAATGCCGAGCAGATTCGTGTAACTGGTGCTAAAACCACCGACAAGATCTACTACTCCCACTCCGGTTTCCCGGGCGGCATCAAGTCGATCAACTTCGAAAAGCTGATCGCTAAAGCCCCTGAGCGCGTGATCGAGACTGCGGTCAAAGGCATGCTGCCTAAGAACCCGCTGGGTCGCGACATGTATCGTAAGCTGAAAGTCTATGCGGGCGCTGTACACCCTCATACTGCTCAGCAGCCCCAAGAACTGAAGTTTTAACGGAATAGTTCATTATGTCGGCGACTCAAAATTACGGCACTGGCCGTCGCAAGACCGCAACCGCACGCGTTTTCCTGCGTCCGGGTACTGGTAACATCTCGATCAACAACCGCACCCTGGAAAATTTCTTCGGCCGCGAAACTGCCCGCATGGTAGTTCGTCAGCCGCTGGAATTGACTGAGACTGTCGAGAAATTCGACATCTACGTCACCGTGATCGGCGGTGGTGTGAGTGGTCAAGCTGGCGCAATCCGCCACGGTATCACTCGCGCACTGATGCAGTACGACGAAACCCTGCGTGGCGCTCTGCGCAAAGCTGGCTTCGTGACTCGCGATGCTCGTGAAGTTGAACGTAAGAAAGTTGGTCTGCGTAAAGCGCGTAAGCGTCCGCAGTACTCGAAGCGTTAATTCGCTTTCGCGTTCAAAAAGAACGCCTGGTTCCTTGCGGAGCCGGGCGTTTTTTTATGGGCGCGATTTATCAGGAAATTGTTCTGTGACAACTTGCCACATCCGCAGAAGCCCTATACTGCAAGGCTTGGCAGTGAAGCCCCTCGGTAATTACCTTGTCAGAATTGGGGCTTTTCATTACCATTCGGCAAAATTTTTATAAGTACATAGTTTTACTTAGTAGATGCCTGATTTAACAGGCCACAAAGCTGATGGGAGAGGACTGAATGAGCAATGACGGCGTGAATGCAGGCCGGCGTCGCTTCTTGGTAGCAGCCACATCCGTGGTGGGTGCTGCAGGAGCGGTGGGGGCTGCGGTCCCGTTCGTGGGGTCATGGTTTCCCAGTGCCAAGGCGAAAGCCGCAGGTGCACCGGTGAAAGTGAATGTCAGCAAAATCGAACCAGGCCAGCAGATGATTGCTGAGTGGCGCGGTCAGCCAGTATTCATTGTCCGCCGAACCGCGGAAATCCTGGGGAATCTGAAGAAGATCGAGGGCCAGTTGTCTGACCCTGCCTCCAAGAACTCGACACAACCGACCTACGTCGATCCAGAAACGCGTTCGATCAAGCCAGAGGTCCTGCTGCTGATCGGTATCTGCACGCACCTGGGTTGCTCGCCGACCTTCCGTCCAGAAGTGGCACCTGCGGATCTGGGCAAGGACTGGGTAGGTGGTTATTTCTGCCCTTGCCACGGTTCCCACTACGATCTGGCTGGCCGCGTCTACAAGTCGCAACCTGCGCCTTTGAACCTGCCAGTTCCCCCGCATTCCTATGAGACCGATGACATCATTGTCGTTGGCGTCGATACGGAGAAAGCGTGATGAGCAAGTTCATGGATTGGGTTGATGCGCGCTTTCCCGCGACCAAAATGTGGGAAGACCATCTCAGCAAGTACTACGCCCCGAAGAACTTCAACTTCTTCTATTTCTTTGGCTCCCTGGCGCTGCTCGTCCTGGTCAACCAGATCGTTACCGGTGTCTGGCTGACCATGAGCTACACCCCGTCGGCGGAAGAAGCGTTTGCTTCCGTCGAATACATCATGCGCGACGTCGAGTACGGCTCGATCCTGCGTCTGCTGCACGCGGTCGGCGCTTCGATGTTCTTCATCGTGGTTTATCTGCACATGTTCCGTGGCTTGCTCTACGGTTCGTATCAGAAGCCGCGCGAGCTGGTGTGGGTCTTCGGCATGCTGATCTACCTGGCGCTGATGGCTGAAGCCTTCATGGGTTACCTGCTGCCGTGGGGCCAGATGTCTTACTGGGGCGCCCAGGTGATCATCTCGCTGTTCGGTGCGATCCCGGTTATCGGCGACGACCTGACGCAGTGGATCCGTGGTGACTACCTGATTTCCGGTATCACCCTGAACCGCTTCTTCGCCTTGCACGTCGTGGCCCTGCCGATCGTGATTCTCGGTCTGGTGGTGCTGCACGTTCTGGCGCTGCACGAGGTCGGTTCGAACAATCCCGACGGAGTGGACATCAAGAAATATAAAGACGAAAACGGCGTACCGCTGGACGGCATTGCCTTCCACCCGTACTACACCGTGAAAGATATCGTCGGCGTGGTGGTGTTCCTGTTCATCTTCTGCTCGATCGTGTTCTTCTTCCCGGAAATGGGCGGCTACTTCCTCGAGAAGCCGAACTTTGAAGTGGCGAACGCCTTCAAGACCCCAGAGCACATTGCTCCGGTCTGGTACTTCACGCCGTTCTACGCGATTCTGCGGGCGGTTCCGGACAAGCTCCTTGGTGTTATCGCCATGGGTGCGGCCATTGCGGTGCTGTTCGTCCTGCCGTGGCTGGATCGCAGTCCGGTCAAGTCGATGCGCTACAAAGGCTGGCTGAGCAAAATCTGGCTGGTGGTGTTCTGCGTATCGTTCGTGATCCTGGGCATCCTGGGTGTTCTGGCTCCGACTCCAGGGCGTACGTTGCTGTCGCAGGTGTGTACATTCCTGTACTTCGCCTACTTCATTCTGATGCCGTTCTACACCAGGCTCGAGAAGACCAAACCGGTTCCGGAAAGGGTGACTGGCTGATGAAAAAGCTATTTGCTGTACTGATTCTTGCTGCCATGCCTGTACTGTCCTTTGCCGCTGAGCACGGTGGTCCAGAGCTGGAAAAGGTCGACATCGACGTTTCCGACAAGGCCGCCCTGCAGGATGGCGCACGTACGTTCGCCAACTACTGCATGGGCTGCCACAGCGCCAAGTTCCAGCGTTACGAGCGTGTTGCCGATGACCTGGGCATCCCGCACGAGCTGATGCTCTCGAACCTGGTGTTCACGGGCGCCAAGATCGGCGACCACATGAGTATCGGCATGCAGCCGGCGGATGCCAAGACCTGGTTCGGCGCGGCACCGCCCGATCTGACCCTGGTCGCTCGCGTGCGTGGCACCGATTGGCTCTATGGCTACCTGAAGTCATTCTACGAAGACCCTGCGCGCCCTTGGGGCGTCAACAACAAGGTCTTCCCGAACGTCGGGATGCCTAACGTTCTGGTCGGTCTGCAAGGACGTCAGGTAGTCGGTTGCAAACAGGTTCAGGTCGTCGAAGACGGCAAGAAGCAATATGATCCGCTGACCGGTACGCCGCTGACTCATGAAGCGTGCGATCAGCTGACCATCGTGCCGAAAAGCGGTGCTCTGACCGAAGAGCAGTTCGATGAGAAGGTCAAGAATCTGGTAACCTTCCTCGCTTACTCGGCTAACCCGGTTAAGCTGCAACATCAGCGCATCGGTACGTACGTATTGCTGTACCTGGCGTTCTTCTTCGTATTCGCCTATTTGCTCAAGCGTGAGTACTGGAAAGACGTGCACTGATAAAGCTTCAAGCAATTGCTGTTAATCGCGCGCGCCCAAGGGCGTCTCTGAAGGTGTAACGAGCCTGGTGATCCAGGCGTTACGGGAGGCGCCCTCTGGGCGCGCTCGTTTTTCCGCTTCCGATAATTTCAACAAGCGAGGAGGACCGCCATGGGCGTGACCAATCGGTTGGCCTGTTACTCCGACCCCGCCGACCACTATTCCCACCGAGTACGTATCGTGCTTGCAGAGAAGGGTGTCAGCGCCGAGATCATTTACGTGGAAGCTGGTCGCCAGCCGCCTAAACTGATTGAAGTGAACCCTTACGGCAGCCTGCCCACCCTGGTCGATCGTGACCTGGCGTTGTGGGAGTCGACCGTAGTGATGGAATATCTGGATGAGCGTTACCCGCACCCGCCGTTACTGCCGGTTTATCCCGTGGCGCGTGCCAACAGCCGTCTGCTGATTCATCGCATTCAGCGTGACTGGTGTGGTCTGGTGGATCTGATCCTGGATTCGCGGACCAAGGAAGCGGCCCGTGTCGTGGCTCGTAAAGAGCTGCGCGAAAGCCTGACTGGTGTGTCGGCGTTGTTCGCCGACAAGCCGTTTTTCCTCAGCGAGGAACAAAGTCTGGTGGACTGCTGCCTATTGCCAATACTCTGGCGATTGCCGATTCTGGGCATTGAACTGCCGCGGCCTGCCAAGCCGCTGCTTGATTACATGGAGCGCTCGTTTGCGCGTGAGGCATTCCAGGCGAGTCTGTCTGGTGTCGAACGCGATATGCGCTAAGGCTTAAGGAGCCGCTATGAACTCCAGTCGACCTTATCTGGTCCGCGCGCTCTACGAGTGGATTGTGGACAACGATTGCACCCCGCACATGCTGGTCAATTCCGAGTATCCGTCGGTACAGGTGCCTCAGGGTTTTGCCAGTGACGGACAGATTGTCCTGAACGTATCGCCGGCGGCCGTGCGCCATCTGCACATGGACAACGAGGCGGTCAGCTTCGAAGGGCGCTTCGGTGGCGTGCCGCATACCCTGTACGTGCCTATCGCATCGATCCTGGGTATTTACGCCCGGGAGAACGGTCAGGGCATGGTGTTCGATCTGGAATCGCCTATGGATGGCGAGGAGGAGATCGAGGCAGATGATGATATTCCGCCACCCGACAGTGAGCCGCCGCGTCCCAGCGGTCGACCGAGTTTGAAGGTGGTGAAGTAATAAAAAAGGCGATCCGAAAGGATCGCCTTTTTTATTACTTCACCACCTTCAAACCTGCAGATCGGTGGTCTATCAGTCGATGTATTCGAACAATTTCACGATCTTCTGCACACCAGAAACGCCTTGCACCAGGTTGGTCGCCTGGGCAGCTTCCTGTTTGGTCAGCAGACCCAGCAGGTAGACGATGCCGTTCTCGGTAACCACCTTGATGCGCGAGCCGGGGATGTTCGGGTCGGTGAGCATCTGGGTCTTGATCTTGGAGGTCAGCCAGGTGTCGTTCTGGCGGGCAAGGAAGCCCGAAGGTGGCAGAACCTGCAGTTCGTTGTGCACCGTCTTCACCCGCTGAACCGCAGCGGCAGCTTGTTCCGCCTTGGCCTTGAGGTCGGCGCGCGGGGTTTGCCCGGCGAGCAGCACGACACCGTTGAAGCTGGTGACGACGATGTGCGAGTCGTTGTCCAGGGCCGGGTCGGCCTTGGCGATGTTCACACCGACCTTGGTGTCGATCAGGGAGTCGTCGATCTTGCTGCCGAAGGTGCGCGTGCCGCGGTCATCCTGGATCGGCGCTTCACGGCTGGCGTTAACCACCGAGGTGCAGCCGCTGATGCCGAGGCACAGGGTCAAGGCCAGTAGGCCTAGGCGATTAGGGGTCATTCTTCACTCCCGAACAGTTGGCTGTCGATCAAGTCGCAAAGGCAATGGATCGCCAGCAGGTGGACTTCTTGAATACGTGCGGTGACGTTGGCCGGTACGCGAATTTCGACGTCCTCGGGCAAAAGCAGCGATGCCATGCCGCCGCCATCACGACCCGTCAATGCTACGACAATCATTTCGCGATCATGTGCGGCCTGGATCGCTTGAATTATGTTTGCCGAGTTGCCGCTGGTGGAAATCGCCAGCAATACATCGCCCGGCTGGCCGAGGGCGCGGATCTGTTTAGAGAAAATTTCGTTGTAGCTGTAGTCATTGGCGATCGAGGTGATCGTCGAGCTGTCGGTGGTCAGCGCGATGGCTGGCAGGCTCGGGCGTTCACGTTCGAAGCGGTTGAGCAGCTCCGACGAGAAGTGCTGGGCATCGCCGGCGGAACCGCCGTTGCCGCAGGAGAGCATTTTGCCCTCGTTGAGCAGGGCGTTGACCATGACCTGGCTGGCTTGCTCGATGTGCGGTGCAAGTACTTCCATCGCCTGTTGCTTGGTGTCGATACTGGCCTGAAAAAGCTGGCGAATTCGCGATTGCATGTCCATCTGTGTGACCTTAATTAGCGCGGCTACTGGGCACATGAATGTGCAGCCCGCAAAGCAAAGAGCAAAAGTGTTGGGTGAAAGTGTCCGGTTCGCGGCACAAGCGATCAGCTGTCGAAGGCATTCTGCAACCAGTTCAACTGATCGAGATTGCTGTCGATGGCAATCACGTCGAAGCGGCAGGGGGAATTGGCCCAACGCGACTCGCGCTGAAGAAAATACTGCGCGGCGAAAATCAGTTTCTGCCGTTTGCGCCCATCGATGCTATCGAGTGCGCCACCCCATTGGGTGTTTTTTCTGTAGCGGACTTCAACGAATACTACTGTATCGCCATCAAGCATGACCAGATCAAGCTCGCCGCGTTTACACAACCAGTTCTGCGCCAGCAGGCGCAGACCCTGTTGCTGAAGGTGCTCGAGCGCGTGGCGCTCGGCATCTTTTCCGCTTTGTTGGCGTGACCTGTCAGGCATCAGCGTGAGGTGTCCGGCAGGCGTTGAACCTGACCATTGACGAACTGGGCCCATGGCAACTGGCGCACCACGCGTTGGTTCTGCGTCATGCCCAGGCTGCCCGATTGACCTTCGATACGGCTGTCCGGCAAGGCCTTGAGTTGCCCCAGGCGTGGAGCCAGGCGATAAGCGTCGACGCCCATCGCGTACAGGCGACCCAGGCTGCCGCCCGCTTGTGGCCATTGAGCGGTGACCTGGCGGCGCAGTGGATCGTTGGCGTCCAGCAACCAAGGGGTTTCGCAGAACCGCACGCCATTCATGTCGTTGTACTGGTTCTGGTCGCCGCTGGCACTGAACACGTGGGAGGTGGCGTAGACCGGTACGTCACCCGCGTATTGGAAATTCAGGGTCGGCTTGATCTGCTGGGCTTGCTGAGGCGTTGCCGCGAGAAAGATGAACTCGATGTCCTGGCGACGCGAAGGCTGGGCAGCGACCTGTCCGCCAACGGTGCTCTGCAGGGTCTTGGCGCGGCCTTCGCTCTGGCGCAGCTGGAACATGTCGGCAATCTGTTGGGCCAGTTGCACCGGCTGATCGACGCGTTCTGTCGCGACGATGCTGCCGCCGTTGGCCTGCCAGTCCTGACTGAAAGCCCTCATGACGCGGTCGCCCCATTCGCCTTTCGGCACCATGATGGCGGCGCGATGCAGGCCATCGGCGCGAGCGCGACGGGATACTTCGCGGGCTTCGTCTTCGGCAGCCAGGCCGAACTGGAACAGCTGTCCCGGACCTTGTTCACCTTCGCTGTAGTTCAGCGCCAGGGTGGTGATCGGCAATTGCGGGCGAGTGCTGAGCTGCTTGACCAGCGGCTTCTCCAGTGGACCGACGACCAGTTGCACGCCATCGGCCTGGGCCTTGCGATAGAAATCGTCCAGGGACGTCAGGCGCGAGCTGTCATAGAACTCGATGGCGGGTGGTTGCTGACCGGCCTGTTGCGCCTGGTAGTGAGCGGCCATGAAGCCTTCGCGCAACGCTTTGCCAACCGCAGCCAACGGGCCGTCCTGCGGCAGCAGCAGGCCGATCTTGCCCAGGGGCTGGCTGGCCAGTTCCTTGAGTTTGGTCAGCGGCAACGGCAGTTGAAGGGCAGCGGGATGCTTTGGATTCTGTTCGCGCCAGTTGTCGATCGCGGCTTGCTGCTGTTCCAGGGTGCCGGCGGTTTTCACCGCCAGGGCCAGGCTCATCCAGCCGCCGAGGTCATCGGCGGAGGTCGGCTGCAATTGATCGGTCGGCAGCGAGGCGATCAGGGTCCAGATCGCTTCGTGGTTCTTGCCGGCCGCTTCACCTTCCAGCATCGGCGCGATGAAGATGCGCGCCCGTGCGGCGGCCAGTGTCTGGCCATCGGCTTCAAGGGCGCGGGCATGCACGGTGCCGGTGCGAACCTGCTGCTCGACAGGCAATTGAGCCAGGTGTTGCAGGCTTGGATGGCTCAGCGCCGTCAGCGCCGCTTTCGGCTGATTGCGGGCCAGGGCCAGTTCAGCCGCCAGGGTGCTGGCGAAAACCTGCGGGCCGGGTTTGAGTTGCTCGACGGGCACTTGTTGCAGGATTTGCGCGGACTGGCCGGCATTGCCCTGACGATAGGCCAGGTCTGCCGCATTCAGGCGCAGCAATGCGGCTTTTTCCGGGTCTTTGCTTTGAGCGGCCTGTTGGAGCAGTTGCTCGATACTGGCATCAGGGGTCCGTGGAAGTTCGCCAAGGCTGGAGGAGGGCGAGCTGGCGCAAGCCGCCAGCAAGGCAGCGAGGCAGAGGGCAGTGAACAGCCGCAGGCAAGCGATCATGTAGTGTTCCTGATACTCGATCAAATTAGCGTGGAATTGTACCCAAGCACTGGCCGGGGCGCGATGTTACTGGTGTGAATCGATCAATTTAGCTCATGCAAATGTTGCAGTACGGCATAAAAGGCAGAAAAACCGAGGATGGCTTGCGCCTGTCGCGAGCGTCGCTACGCGCTACAATGGCGGCTTTTACCGATCATGAGGTGTGCGCTTTGACTGCTCCAGGTGCTTTGAATTCCGCTGCTGGCTCGCTTTATGTGGTGGCGACGCCCATCGGCAACCTGGACGACATCAGTGCGCGTGCACTGAAGATCCTGCGCGAGGTGGCCTTGATTGCCGCCGAAGACACCCGCCACTCGCAGCGGTTGATGCAGCACTTCGGCATTTCCACACCGCTGGCGGCGTGCCATGAACACAACGAACGGGATGAAGGTAGCCGCTTTATTACCCGCCTGCTGGCCGGTGACGACGTGGCGCTGATCTCTGATGCCGGGACGCCGCTGATTTCCGATCCGGGTTATCACCTGGTGCGTCAGGCCCGTGCCGCAGGCATCAATGTGGTGCCGGTTCCCGGTGCTTGCGCATTGATTGCGGCGTTGTCGGCGGCGGGCCTGCCGTCGGATCGTTTCATTTTCGAGGGCTTCCTCCCCGCCAAGGCTGTGGGTCGCCGTGCTCGTCTGGAGTTGGTAAAGGAAGAGCCGCGCACGCTGATTTTCTATGAGGCCCCGCACCGCATCCTTGAATGCCTGCAAGACATGGAGCTGGTCTTCGGGCCGGAGCGTCCGGCGTTGCTGGCGCGCGAACTGACCAAAACGTTTGAAACGCTCAAGGGCTTGCCGTTGGCCGGGCTTCGCGAGTTCGTCGAGTCGGACAGCAATCAGCAGCGCGGCGAATGCGTGGTGTTGGTGGCGGGCTGGTCGGCGCCCGAAACCGAGGACGCCGTCAGCAGTGAAGCGATGCGTATCCTCAATCTGTTGCTCGAAGAAATGCCGCTCAAGCGTGCCGCCGCGTTGGCGGCGCAGATTACCGGCGAGCGCAAGAATGTGCTCTACCAGGTCGCGCTGGATAAACAGAAGGGCGAGTAAAACCCGACGCGAAGGCATGGCCAAAGGTGTTTAGCGCTTGTTCTTCGGCCGCTCTACCGTTAACCTTCGCGGCGGAGAGTCGATCGGACAGTCGCTGCCCTCTATGAAAATTAGGGGGGGGAGGAAAGTCCGGGCTCCATAGGGCGAAGTGCCAGGTAATGCCTGGGAGGCGTGAGCCTACGGAAAGTGCCACAGAAAATAACCGCCTAAGCGCTTTGGCGCCGGTAAGGGTGAAAAGGTGCGGTAAGAGCGCACCGCACGACTGGCAACAGTTCGTGGCTAGGTAAACCCCACTTGGAGCAAGACCAAATAGGGTCCCAAGGCGTGGCCCGCGCTGGGACCGGGTAGGTTGCTAAAGATGTCCAGTGATGGCCATCGTAGACGAATGACTGTTCAAGACAGAACCCGGCTTACAGATCGACTCTCCACCTTTTTTCCAACCTCTGCTTTGCTCACTGGGCAGGGGTGCCGTGATGGCAATTTCCCTCCTTTCAGAATCGTCAGCAGAACCGCTTTCGTAATATCGAAAAAATCTTACTCTTAACAAACTACTTTAACTTCAGAGCCCAACCTTCTGTGTTGGCTCAAGTTATTGAGCAGCTTCGCCTGCCAGATCCTCGTTGCCCCCCCCTTTAGGCTCCTAAATCCAAGTTCTGTAAGGGTTTTCCTTTGATGTGCGCCTTGACGGTGCGGCAGCCGCATTCCTATAGTGTGCACAAGTGGCGGAAAGTGGCATGAAGTGGGTTTTTTGAGCTATAAACGCTACAATCTGGAGAAACGCTCGTGTTTCGCGGAGCTAATGCAATCAGTCTCGATGCAAAGGGCCGTCTCGCCATGCCGAGTCGGTACCGTGACGAGCTGGTTTCGCGCAGTTCCGGTCAGTTGATCGTCACCATCGATGCCGTTGATCCATGTCTGTGTGTTTATCCCCTCGATGAGTGGGAAATTATCGAAACCAAACTGCGCGCACTGCCTTCGCTTCGCGAAGAGAATCGCCGTCTGCAACGTTTACTGATTGGTAATGCCGTCGACCTCGAGCTCGATGGCAGTGGTCGTTTTCTGGTTCCGCCGCGTCTTCGTGAATATGCCAAGTTGGATAAGCGCGCGATGCTGGTAGGCCAACTGAACAAGTTCCAATTGTGGGACGAGGATGCCTGGGATGCGGTTTCTGCCGCGGATCTGGCTGCCATTCAACAACCGGGCGCCATGCCTGATGAACTGCGTGATTTGATCCTGTGACTATTGATAGCGGCTTTAACCACATCACCGTACTGCTTGACGAAGCCGTCGAGGCTCTCGCCGTACGCCCTGATGGCTGCTATCTGGACGGTACGTTCGGGCGTGGCGGACACAGCCGGTTGATCCTCAGCCAGCTCGGTCCCGATGGTCGGGTGCTCGGATTCGATAAAGATCCTCAAGCGATTGCCACCGGGCAAACGCTAGCGGCCGAAGACGGCCGCTTTGTCGTTGTACAGCGTAGCTTTGCCGAGCTCGGTTCGGAAGTCGCCGAACGCGGCCTGGCGGGCAAGGTCAGCGGCGTTCTGCTCGATCTTGGCGTGTCTTCGCCGCAGCTCGACGACCCTGAGCGCGGCTTCAGCTTCCTCAACGATGGCCCGCTGGACATGCGCATGGACCCGTCCCGCGGGATCAGCGCTGCCGAATTCGTCAATACCGCGCCGGTGGAAGAAATTGCCCGGGTGTTCAAGGAATACGGCGAAGAACGTTTTTCCGGCCGCATGGCCCGTGCCGTGGCCGAGCGTCGCGACATCAAGCCGTTCGAGCGCACCGCTGACCTGGCCGAAGTCCTGAAAGTCGCCAACCCTGCGTGGGAAAAGGGCAAGAACCCGGCCACCCGTGCATTCCAGGGCTTGCGCATCCACGTCAACAACGAACTGGGCGATCTGGAGGCCGGCCTCGAAGCCGCCCTGGAATGTCTGGAAGTCGGCGGTCGTCTGGTGGTTATCAGCTTCCATTCGCTGGAAGACCGGATCGTCAAACTGTTCATGCGCAAACTGGTGAAAGGCGAAGCCGACAACCTGCCGCGCAACCTGCCGGTGCGTCACGTCGCCTTCGAACCGAAAATCAAAGTCCATGGCAAAGCGCAGTCCGCCTCCGAGGCCGAACTCAAAGCCAACCCGCGTTCCCGTAGCGCCATCATGCGTGTCGCGGAGAAGCTGCGGTGAGCAAGCTTTTTGCCAAGCCACTTCCTGGCGGAAGCTTTTTCATGCTGCTGCTGTTTATCGGCGTGCTCGTGTCTGCGGTCGGCGTGTCCTACAGCGCCCACTGGAACCGGCAGCTGCTGAACTCGCTGTACAATGAGTTGAGCGTGCGCGACAAGGCGCAGGCGGAATGGGGTCGGTTGATTCTCGAACAGAGCACCTGGACTGCCCACAGCCGTATCGAAGTCCTGGCGACCGAGCAACTGAAGATGCGCATTCCCGGCGCCGCTGAAGTGCAGATGGTGGCGCCATGATGAAACTCGAAGGCGCGCTCTTCCCGTGGCGTTTCCGCCTGGTGCTGGGTTTGCTCGGCATCATGGTCGCGGCCATTGCCTGGCGCATCATCGATCTGCAAGTGGTCGATCGTGCCTTTCTGAAAGGCCAGGGCGATGCGCGCAGTGTTCGACATATCCCGATTCCGGCTCACCGTGGCCTGATCACCGACCGTAATGGCGAGCCTTTGGCCGTGAGTACGCCGGTCACCACCCTGTGGGCCAATGCCAAGGAAATGCAGCTGGCCAAAGAGAAGTGGCCAGCACTGGCCGCGGCGCTGGGTCAGGATCCCAAAGCCCTGGCCGAACGTCTCGAAGCTCAGGCCAATAAAGAATTCATTTACCTGGTGCGCGGGCTCACCCCCGAGCAAGGTCAGTCCGTGCTCGATCTGAAAGTGCCGGGCGTTTATGGCATTGAAGAATTTCGGCGTTTCTACCCGGCCGGTGAAGTCACCGCGCACATGGTCGGATTTACCGACATCGACGACCACGGTCGAGAAGGGGTTGAGCTGGCCTACGACGAATGGCTGGCCGGGGTGCCGGGCAAGCGACAGGTTATCAAGGACCGGCGCGGCCGACTTATCAAGGATGTCCAGGTCACCAAAAACGCCAAGGCCGGTAAGCCCTTGGCGTTGTCCATTGACCTGCGCCTGCAATATCTGGCCAACCGTGAACTGCGAAACGCGATCATCGAGAACGGCGCCAAGGCTGGCAGCCTGGTGATCATGGACGTGAAGACCGGCGAGATTCTCGCCATGGTCAACCAGCCGACCTACAACCCGAACAATCGGCGCAACCTGCAACCGGCGATGATGCGTAACCGCGCGATGATCGATGTGTTCGAGCCGGGTTCGACCATGAAAGCGATCTCCATGAGCGCCGCCATCGAAACCGGTCGCTGGAAACCAAGCGATACCGTCGAGGTTTACCCGGGCACGCTGCAGCTGGGCAAGTACACCATTCGTGACGTTTCCAAATCCGAAGGTCCCGTCCTCGACCTGACCGGGATTCTGATCAATTCCAGTAACGTCGGCATGAGTAAGGTCGCGTTCGACATCGGCGGCGAAACCATTTTCCGTCTGGCACAGAAAGTCGGCCTCGGCCAGGATACCGGTCTGGGTTTCCCGGGCGAGCGCGTCGGCAACCTGCCGAACTACCGCGAATGGCGCAAGGCTGAAACCGCCACGTTGTCCTACGGCTACGGCATTTCCGTGACCGCGATCCAGTTGGTCCACGCCTTCTCGGCCCTGGCCAACAACGGTCGCCTCGCGCCGCTGACGCTGATCAAAACCGACAAGGTACCGCAATCCACCGAAGTGCTGCCGGAAGCGGTCGCGAAAACCATGCAAACCATGCTGCAGCAAGTGATCGAGGCCCCGCGCGGTGTGTTCCGGGCGCAGGTGCCGGCGTATCACGTAGGGGGCAAGTCGGGTACCGCACGTAAAACGTCGGTCGGCACCAAAGGCTATGCCGTGAACTCCTACCGCTCGCTGTTTGCCGGCTTCGGTCCGATGAGCGATCCGCGCTACGCGATAGTGGTGGTGATCGATGAGCCGACCAAGGCCGGTTACTACGGTGGCCTGGTATCGGCGCCAGTGTTCAGCAAAGTGATGTCCGGGACCCTGCGCCTGATGAACATCACACCGGACAATCTGCCACCTGTTCAACAAGCGAACGCAACACCGGTCGTTCCGCTGAAAGCCAATGGAGGGCGCGGCTGATGTCTCTGAGCCTGAACAAGATTTTCGCCCACGCCGGTCGCGATCTGCTGATCCGCGAACTGACCCTGGACAGCCGCAATGTGCGGGCGGGCGATCTGTTTCTAGCCGTTCCTGGCGGCAAGTTCGACGGTCGAGCGCACATTGCCGACGCCTTGCAGCGCGGGGTCGCGGCCGTGGCTTACGAAGTCGAAGGCGCAACAGTGCTGCCGATCACCGACGTGCCGCTGATTCCGGTCAAGGGTCTGGCGGCGCAGTTGTCGGACATCGCGGGGCGTTTTTACGGTGATCCGAGCCGCCATCTGAATCTGATCGGCGTCACCGGCACCAACGGTAAAACCAGCGTAACTCAGTTGGTCGCGCAAGCGCTGGATTTGCTAGGTCAGCATTGCGGCATCGTCGGCACCCTGGGCTCCGGTTTCTACGGCGCGCTGCAAAGCGGCCTGCATACCACGCCGAACCCGATCGCCGTGCAAGCGACCCTCGCCGACCTGAAAAAGGCCGGTGCCAAAGCCGTGGCGATGGAAGTCTCTTCCCACGGTCTGGATCAGGGCCGCGTGACTGCGTTGGCGTTCGATGTGGCGGTGATGACCAACCTGTCCCGTGATCATCTGGATTACCACGGCACCATGCAGGCCTACGGCGAAGCCAAGGCCAAACTGTTTGCCTGGAACGATCTGAAATGCCGCGTGGTCAACCTGGACGACGATTTCGGCCGGCGACTGGCCACCGAAAAACGTGAGTCGCGGCTGATCACCTACAGCCTGGAAAATTCCAGCGCCTATCTTTATTGCCGTGAAGCGCAGTTCGACGACGAAGGCGTACGTGCCACCCTGGTTACACCACAGGGCCAACACCTCCTGCGCAGCGCCTTGCTCGGTCGCTTCAACCTGAGCAACGTGCTTGCCGCCATTGGCGCCTTGCTCGGTCTGGACTACGCCCTGGACGAAATTCTCAAGGTGCTGCCGAAACTCGAAGGCCCGGCCGGTCGCATGCAGCGGCTCGGCGGGGGTTCCCAGCCTTTGGTGGTGGTCGATTACGCCCACACGCCGGACGCGCTGGAAAAAGTCTTGATGGCCCTGCGTCCACACGCCAAAGGTCGATTGCTGTGCCTGTTCGGTTGTGGCGGTGATCGTGATCGCGGCAAGCGTCCGCTGATGGCCGAAGTGGTCGAGCGCCTGGCCGACGGTGTGCTGGTGACCGACGACAACCCGCGTACCGAAGACCCAACAGTGATTTTCGATGACATCCGCGCCGGCTTCACGGCTGTGGATAAAGTCACTTTCGTCGCTGGCCGTGGCCAGGCGATCGCTCAGTTGATTGCCGGCGCTTCGGCAGATGACGTGATTGTCCTGGCCGGCAAAGGTCATGAGGACTATCAGGAAATCAACGGCCAGCGTCACGCATTCTCCGATCTGGTCGAGGCCGATCATGCCTTGACCGCGTGGGAGGTGGCCCATGCTTAAAGCGTTGAAACTGAGCGAACTGACCGGCGCGCTGAACGGCCAGCTGCTCATGGCCGATGCCTCGTTCGATGGCATCAGTATCGACAGTCGTGCCATCAAGCCCGGCCAACTGTTTATTGCCCTGACCGGTCCGCGCTTCGATGGCCATGACTATTTGAACGATGTGGCCAGCCAAGGCGCCGCCGCTGCGTTGGTCGAGCGTGAAGTCGCCGACAGCGCACTGCCGCAATTGCTGGTCAAGGATACCCGCCAGGCCCTTGGGCAACTGGGCGCGATGAATCGTGCCGCGTTCACCCATCCCGTGGCCGCCATCACCGGTTCCAGCGGCAAGACCACGGTCAAGGAAATGCTCGCCGGCATCCTGCGCACGCGCGGTTCGGTACTGGCGACCCGTGGCAATCTGAACAATGACCTCGGCGTGCCGCTGACCCTGCTCGAACTCGCGCCGGAACACACCGCTGCAGTGATCGAACTGGGCGCTTCCCGGCTCGGTGAAATTGCCTACACCGTCGCCATGACCAAGCCGCATGTGGCCGTGCTCAACAACGCCGGGACGGCCCACGTCGGCGAGTTCGGCGGGCCGGAAAAAATTGTCGAGGCCAAGGGCGAGATCATTGAAGGGCTGGAGGCCGATGGCGTTGCCGTGCTCAATCTCGACGACAAGGCGTTCGCCATCTGGAACGCCCGCGCTGCCGGTCGCCAAGTGCTGACGTTCGCCCTGAGCAATGTCAGCGCCGACTTCTACGCCAGCGATCTGGACCGTGACGCTCGCGGTTGCCCGGCCTTCATTCTGCACAGTCCTGAGGGCGAGGAACGGGTTCAGCTGAACCTGCTCGGCACCCATAACGTCGCCAATGCCCTGGCCGCCGCAGCGGCAGCCCATGCGCTGGGCGTATCGCTGTCCGGCATCGTCACCGGCCTTGGCGCGGTGCAGCCGGTCAAGGGCCGCACCGTCGCGCAACTGGCCAGCAATGGCATGCGCGTGATCGATGACACCTATAACGCAAACCCCACCTCCATGTGTGCCGCCGTTGATATACTCGCCGGCTTTTCCGGCCGCACCGTCCTGGTGCTCGGGGATATCGGCGAGTTGGGCGAATGGGCGGAGCAGGGGCACCGCGATGTGGGCGAGTACGCCCGCGGCAAGGTATCCGCGCTTTATGCCGTCGGGCCAATGATGGCTCACGCCGTGAACGCTTTCGGTGAGCAGGCCTGGCACTTCAGCACACAGGCTGAACTGATCAAGGCCCTCGACGCCGAGCAAGACACAAACACCACCATTTTGATCAAAGGCTCGCGCAGCGCTGCGATGGAAAACATCGTTGCCGCTTTGTGCGGGACCCGTCTGGAGAAACATTAATGCTGCTGCTGCTAGCGGAGTATATGCAACAGTTCTACAAAGGCTTCGCGGTCTTCCAGTACCTGACCCTGCGCGGGATCCTCGGTGTGCTGACCGCGCTGGTTTTGTCGCTGTGCTATGGCCCGTGGATGATCCGTACTTTGCAGAACCGTCAGATCGGTCAATCCGTTCGCAACGACGGTCCACAATCGCACCTGTCCAAGTCGGGCACCCCGACCATGGGCGGCGCGCTGATTCTTTCGTCCATCGGCGTCAGCACCTTGCTCTGGGCTGACCTGAGCAATCGCTACGTATGGACCGTGCTGCTGGTGACCTTGCTGTTCGGCGCCATCGGCTGGGTCGACGACTACCGCAAGGTGATCGAGAAGAATTCCCGTGGTCTGCCGAGTCGCTGGAAATACTTCTGGCAATCGGTGTTCGGCCTGGGGGCGGCGATCTTCCTTTTCATGACCGCAACAACGCCGGTGGAAACCACCCTGATCCTGCCGATGCTCAAGGATCACAGCATTGCGCTGGGCGCAGGCTTCATCGTGCTGACTTATTTCGTGATCGTCGGTTCGAGCAACGCGGTCAACCTGACCGACGGCCTGGACGGCCTGGCGATCATGCCAACCGTGATGGTTGGCGGCGGGCTGGGGATCTTCTGCTATCTCTCGGGTAACGTGAAGTTCGCTGAGTACCTGCTGATTCCTTATGTGCCGGGCGCCGGTGAGTTGATCGTATTCTGCGGCGCGCTGATTGGCGCGGGCCTGGGCTTCCTCTGGTTCAACACCTATCCGGCACAGGTTTTCATGGGCGACGTTGGCGCGCTGGCGCTGGGCGCAGCCCTGGGCACCATCGCGGTGATCGTCCGTCAGGAAATCGTCCTGTTCATCATGGGCGGTGTGTTCGTGATGGAGACCCTGTCAGTCGTTATTCAGGTTGCTTCCTTCAAGCTGACCGGTCGCCGTGTGTTCCGCATGGCACCGATTCACCACCACTTTGAACTCAAGGGCTGGCCCGAGCCGCGTGTGATCGTCCGTTTCTGGATTATCACCGTGATTCTGGTACTGGTCGGCCTTGCCACCCTGAAGCTGAGGTAGAACGAGTGTCTCTGATCGCTTCTGACCACTTCCGCATCGTTGTCGGCCTCGGCAAGAGCGGCATGTCCCTGGTTCGCTTCCTGGCGAACCGGGGCGTGTCGTTTGCCGTGGCCGATACGCGGGAAAATCCACCGGAACTGGCCACGCTCAAGCGTGACTATCCGCACGTGGAAGTGCGTTGTGGCGAGCTGGACGTCGAATTCCTGTGCCGCGCCGACGAGCTCTACGTGAGCCCCGGCCTGGCGCTGGCGACCCCGGCCCTGCAGGCTGCCGCCGCCCGTGGCGTGAAATTGTCCGGCGACATCGAGCTGTTCGCGCGTAACGCGAAAGCGCCGATTGTCGCCATCAGCGGTTCCAACGCGAAAAGCACCGTCACCACCCTGGTCGGCGAGATGGCGGCTGCGGCGGGCAAGCGTGTTGCTGTCGGGGGCAACCTCGGCACGCCAGCGCTGGACCTGCTCAGCGACGATGTCGAGCTGTACGTGATGGAACTGTCGAGTTTTCAACTTGAGACCACCGATCACCTCGGCGCTGAAGTGGCGACTGTGCTCAATGTCAGCGAAGACCACATGGACCGCTACAGCGGTCTGCCGGCCTATCACCTGGCCAAGCACCGGATTTTCCGTGGTGCCAGGCAGTTCGTGGTCAACCGTCAGGATGCCCTGAGCCGTCCGTTGATGGGCGAGGGCCAGCCGTGCTGGACCTTCGGCTTGAGCAAGCCCGATTTCAAGGCCTTCGGCATTCGCGAAGAGGATGGCGAGAAGTACCTGGCCTTCGAATTCCAGAACCTGATGCCGGTGCGCGAGTTGAAAATTCGCGGCGCGCATAACCAGTCCAACGCCCTGGCGGCATTGGCGCTGGGCCATGCCGTGGGCCTGCCGTTCGACGCCATGCTCGCAAGCCTGCGCACCTTCGCCGGTCTCGAACATCGCTGCCAATGGGTCCGCGACCTGGATGGCGTGAGCTACTACAACGATTCCAAAGCCACCAACGTCGGCGCCGCCCTGGCCGCCATTGAAGGCCTGGGGGCTGACATCGACGGCAAACTCGTGCTGATCGCCGGTGGCGACGGCAAGGGTGCCGAGTTCAAGGACCTGCGGGATCCGGTCGCGGTCAACTGCCGTGCCGTCATTTTGCTGGGCCGTGACGCCGACAAGATCGGTGAGGCCATTGGCGATGCCGTGCCGCTGATTCGCGTGAATTCGCTGGACGAAGCCGTCGCGCAATGCCGCGCCGTCGCAGCAAAGGGCGACGCGGTGCTGCTGTCGCCGGCCTGCGCCAGTTTCGACATGTTCAAGAACTACGAAGACCGTGGTCACCAGTTCGTCCGCGCCGTGGAGGAACTGGCATGAGCCTGAGAAACATCATCAAGCCGTATCCATCGCCGATCATCACCGGGCGCGGTATCGACCTCGACTTCCCGATGCTGGCCGGTTGCCTGGCACTGCTCGGCCTGGGGCTGGTCATGATCACTTCCGCGTCGTCGGAAGTGGCCGCCGTGCAATCGGGCAACACCCTGTACCACATGATTCGGCACCTGATTTACCTGGTCCTCGGCCTGGGGGCGTGCGTCGTCACCATAATGATTCCGATAGCCACCTGGCAACGCCTCGGCTGGTTGATGCTGCTCGGTGCCTTCGGTTTGCTGGTGATGGTCATCATCCCAGGGATCGGCCGTGAGGTGAACGGGTCGATGCGCTGGATCGGTTTCAGTTTCTTCAACGTACAGCCATCGGAAATCGCCAAGGTATTTGTCGTCATTTACCTCGCCGGCTACCTCGTGCGTCGCCAGAAAGAAGTGCGCGAAAGCTGGATGGGGTTCTTCAAGCCCTTCATCGTGCTGCTGCCGATGGCCGGTCTGCTGCTGATGGAGCCGGACTTCGGTGCCACCGTGGTCATGATGGGCGCGGCGGCCGCGATGCTGTTCCTCGGCGGGGTCGGGCTGTTCCGCTTCACCTTGATGGTGGCGCTGGCAGTCGGGGCGGTGACCGTCCTGGTGCAGGCGCAACCCTACCGGATGGCTCGTCTGATTACCTTCACCGACCCCTGGGCCGACCAGTTTGGTTCGGGCTACCAGCTGACCCAGGCGCTGATCGCCTTCGGTCGTGGCGAGTGGCTGGGCGTTGGCCTGGGCAACAGCGTGCAGAAGCAGTTCTACCTGCCGGAAGCTCACACTGACTTCGTGTTCTCGGTCCTGGCCGAAGAGCTCGGCATGGTGGGTTCCCTGTGCACCGTCGGCCTGTTCGTGTTCGTGTGTGTGCGCGGCATGTACATCGGCTTGTGGGCCGAGAAAGCCAAGCAGTATTTCGCGGCGTATGTGGCCTACGGCCTGTCGTTCCTGTGGATCGGTCAGTTCCTGATCAACATCGGGGTGAACGTCGGCCTGTTGCCCACCAAAGGCCTGACCCTGCCGTTCCTCAGTTATGGCGGCAGTTCGCTGGTGATCTGCTGTGCCTGTCTCGGCTTGTTGCTGCGCATCGAGTGGGAGAGTCGAACCCACCTGGGCAGTGAAGAGATGGAGTTCCAGGAGAGCGACTTCGCCGAGGAGCCGACCCATGGGCGCTAATGTCCTGATCATGGCGGGCGGCACCGGTGGCCACGTGTTCCCGGCGCTGGCCTGTGCACGCGAGTTCCAGGCCCGGGGTTACACCGTGCATTGGCTCGGGACCCCGCGCGGCATCGAGAATGAACTGGTGCCGATGGCCGGTATCGAGCTGCACCGGATCAACGCCAGTGGCCTGCGCGGCAAGGGCAAGTTGTCCCTGCTCAAGGCCCCGTTCATGGTGCTCAAGTCCATTTGGCAGGCACGGGCGATCATTCGCCAGCTGCAGCCGGTGTGTGTGGTCGGCTTTGGTGGTTTTGTGACCGGTCCTGGCGGCGTCGCGGCCAAACTGGCGGGCGTGCCGGTGATCGTTCACGAGCAGAACGCAGTGGCCGGTACCGCCAATCGGTTGCTGGTGCCGTTGGCCGCCCGGGTCTGTGAAGCGTTCCCCGACACCTTTACCCTGTCGGGCAGCCGTCGGACCACCGGTAACCCGGTGCGCACCGAGCTGTTCCTCGATACACCGCGACCCGCCCTGGCAGGTCGCAAGGCACGATTGCTGATCCTGGGCGGAAGCCTGGGGGCGGAACCGTTGAACAAGTTGCTGCCTGAAGCCCTGGCGCAAGTCGCCCCCGACCTGCGCCCGGACGTGTTTCATCAAGCCGGCAAAAACCACGATGAAGTGACCGCAGAGCGCTATCGCGCGGCTGGCGTCGAGGCGCAAGTGCAGCCTTTCATCAAAGACATGGCCCAAGCCTATGGCTGGGCCGACCTGGTGGTGTGCCGCGCAGGCGCGCTGACCATCAGTGAACTGGCTGCCGCCGGTCTGCCCTCGATGCTGGTGCCATTGCCCCATGCGATCGACGATCACCAGACCCGCAACGCCGATTATTTGGCCCGTGAAGGCGCTGCCTTCCTGATGCCACAAAGAACGACTGGCGCAGCGGATCTTGCCGCACGCCTGACAGAGGTCCTGATGCAACCACAACGACTCGCCGACATGGCCACCGCCGCCCGCCGCCTGGCCAAACCCGATGCCACCCGAAACGTGGTCGATACCTGCCTGGAGGTGGCTCATGGTTGAGAATAAGAAAGCCATGCCTCAGCCGGAAATGCGCCGCATTCGTCGCATCCATTTCGTCGGGATCGGCGGCGTGGGCATGTGCGGCATCGCCGAAGTGTTGCTGAACCTGGGCTATGAAGTGTCCGGTTCCGACCTGAAGGCTTCGCCGGTGACCGAGCGTCTGGAGTCCTTTGGCGCCCAGATCTTTATCGGCCACCGTGCCGAGAACGCCGCGACTGCCGATGTGCTGGTCACCTCCAGTGCCGTGAACACTTCCAACCCGGAAGTCGCCACTGCCCTGGAACGCCGGATTCCGGTGGTGCCGCGGGCAGAAATGCTCGCCGAACTGATGCGTTATCGCCACGGCATCGCCGTCGCCGGTACCCACGGCAAAACCACCACCACCAGCCTGATCGCTTCGGTGTTCGCTGCCGGTGGCCTGGACCCGACATTCGTGATCGGTGGCCGGCTGAATGCGGCGGGCACCAATGCCCAGCTCGGCACCAGTCGTTACCTGATTGCCGAAGCCGATGAAAGCGACGCCAGTTTCCTGCACTTGCAACCGCTGGTGGCTGTGGTCACCAACATCGATGCCGATCACATGGCGACCTACGACGGTGACTTCAACAAGCTGAAGAAAACCTTCGTCGAGTTCCTGCACAACCTGCCGTTCTACGGGCTGGCGGTGGTGTGCCTGGACGATCCGGTAGTGCGCGAAATCCTGCCATTGGTCAAGCGTCCGACAGTCACGTACGGCTTCGACGACGACGCCGATGTGCGCGCGATCAATGTGCGCCAGCAAGGCATGCAGACCTTCTTCACCGTGCTGCGTCCCGATCGCGATCCGCTGGATGTGTCGGTGAACATGCCGGGCAACCACAACGTGCTCAACTCGCTGGCCACCATCTGCATCGCCACTGACGAGGGCGTCAGCGACGAAGCCATCGTCCAGGGCCTGTCCGGGTTCCAGGGTGTCGGTCGACGCTTCCAGGTCTACGGCGAATTGCCGGTAGAAGGCGGCAGCGTGATGCTGGTCGACGACTACGGTCACCACCCGACCGAAGTGGCCGCGGTCATCAAGGCCGTGCGCGGTGGCTGGCCGGAGCGCCGCCTGGTGATGGTTTACCAGCCGCACCGCTACAGCCGCACCCGCGACCTGTACGACGATTTCGTCAATGTATTGGCCGATGCCAACGTCCTGCTGCTGATGGAAGTCTATCCCGCCGGTGAAGAGCCGATCCCCGGGGCAGACAGCCGCAAGCTGTGCAACAGCATCCGCCAGCGCGGTCAGCTCGACCCGATCTACATCGAGCGTGGCGTCGATCTCGCGCCGCTGGTCAAGCCGCTGCTGCGTGCCGGCGACATCCTGCTGTGCCAGGGCGCCGGTGATATCGGTGGTCTCGCACCGAAGCTGTTGAAGAGTCCGTTGTTCGCTGGCGCCGTTGCCGCGCCGAGCGTGGGGAAGTTGAAATGACTGCTGTTTACGCCAACCTCGTCTCCACTGTCGCGCCGAAAGACTTCGGCCGAGTCGCCGTGCTGTTTGGCGGCAAGAGTGCCGAGCGAGAGGTATCCCTGAAGTCGGGTAACGCGGTGCTCGACGCGCTGCTCAGCGCCGGTGTCGACGCGTTCGGTCTCGACGTCGGCGATGACCTGTTGCAGCGTTTGCTTGACGAAAAAATCGACCGCGCCTTCATCATCCTCCACGGTCGTGGCGGTGAAGACGGCAGCATGCAGGGCCTGCTCGAATGCCTGGGCATTCCGTACACGGGCAGCGGCATCCTGGCCTCGGCATTGGCGATGGACAAGCTGCGGACCAAACAGGTCTGGCACAGCCTCGGCATTCCGACGCCACGTCACGCCGTACTGAGCAGCGAGGCCGATTGTATTTCGGCAGCGACGGAACTGGGCTTCCCTTTGATCGTCAAACCGGCCCATGAAGGTTCAAGTATTGGGATGGCCAAAGTGACCTCCGCGTCGGAGCTGATCGACGCCTGGAAAGCGGCCAGTACCTACGATTCCCAAGTGTTGGTCGAACAATGGATTCAAGGTCCGGAGTTCACCATCGCCACCCTGCGTGACCAGGTGTTGCCACCGATTGCCCTGGGCACGACGCACAGTTTCTACGACTACGACGCCAAGTACGTGGCCTCCGATACCCAGTACCGGATCCCGTGTGGCCTGGACAGCAACAAAGAAAAAGAACTGATGGACCTTACGGCGAAAGCCTGTGAGGCGCTGGGTATCGCCGGTTGGGGCAGGGCAGACGTGATGCAGGACGCCGACGGGCAGTTCTGGTTCCTGGAAGTCAATACCGCACCGGGCATGACCGATCACAGTCTGGTGCCGATGGCGGCCCGTGCTGCCGGTCTGGATTTCCAGCAACTGGTTCTGGCCATTTTAGCCGCCAGCGTTGCCGGTAACGCTGCAAGTAAATTAGAGCCGCGAGGTTAAGACCATGCAAGGCGCTCAGCTGAGACATCAGCCTCCCGTACCGACCGGCCGCAAGCCGGTGCCGCGGGGTGCCAGCCGAATGGTGGCCAAAGAGCCGATGTCCGCGCGCCTGCCGAAAGCCAATTTTGCTTTTATCAAAAGCCTGTTCTGGCCAGTGCTGCTGGTAGCGCTGGGTTTCGGCACCTACGAAGGCGCGCAGCGTTTGCTGCCGTACGCCGACCGGCCGATCAGCAAAATCGCCGTGCAGGGCGACTTGAGTTACATCAGCCAGCAAGCGGTGCAGCAGCGGATCGCCCCGTTCGTGGCGGCGAGCTTCTTCACCATCGACCTGGCGGGCATGCGCACCGAGCTGGAACAGATGCCATGGATTGCCCACGCGGAAGTGCGCAGGGTGTGGCCGGATCAAGTGGTGATCCGCCTGGAAGAACAACTGCCGGTGGCCCGTTGGGGCGACGAATCGCTGTTGAACAACCAGGGACAGGCGTTCACTCCGCGTGAACTGGCGAACTACGAACACTTGCCACAGCTGTTCGGTCCACAACGGGCTCAACAGAAAGTGATGCAGCAATACCAGGTGCTGAGCCAGATGCTCAGGCCATTGGGCTTCTCGATTGCACGGCTGGAGTTGCGTGATCGAGGCAGCTGGTTCCTGACCACCGGCGCAGGCAGCGCGGGTCCGGGGATCGAACTGCTGCTGGGACGCGGCAACCAGGTGGAAAAGATGCGCCGCTTCATTGCCATCTATGACAAGACGCTCAAAGAACAGATTACGAACATTGCGCGCATCGATCTGCGCTACGCCAACGGCCTCGCTGTTGGCTGGCGGGAACCTGTAGCGCCCACGACGGCCCAACCCGCTGTCGCGAAGAATTAAGAAGAGGCAGGACCCATGGCAAACGTGCAAAGCGGCAAAATGATCGTCGGTCTCGATATCGGCACCTCCAAGGTGGTGGCGCTGGTCGGCGAGGTCTCGGACGACGGCACGCTCGAAATCGTCGGGATCGGTACCCATCCGTCCCGTGGCCTGAAGAAAGGCGTGGTGGTGAACATCGAGTCCACGGTGCAGTCGATCCAGCGCGCGATCGAAGAAGCGCAGTTGATGGCCGGTTGCCGGATCCACTCGGCGTTTGTCGGCGTGGCGGGCAATCACATTCGCAGCCTGAACTCCCACGGCATCGTGGCGATTCGCGATCGCGAAGTCAGCTCCGCCGACCTTGAGCGTGTGCTCGACGCCGCCCAGGCCGTAGCGATTCCGGCTGACCAGCGCGTGCTGCACACCCTGCCGCAGGATTACGTGATCGATAACCAGGAAGGCGTGCGTGAGCCGCTGGGCATGTCCGGCGTACGCCTGGAAGCCAAGGTCCACGTGGTCACCTGCGCCGTCAACGCCGCACAGAACATTGAAAAATGCGTGCGCCGCTGCGGTCTGGAGATCGACGACATCATCCTCGAGCAGCTGGCTTCCGCGTATTCGGTCCTGACCGACGACGAGAAAGAGCTGGGCGTGTGCCTGGTGGACATCGGCGGCGGCACCACCGACATCGCAATCTTCACCGAAGGCGCGATCCGTCACACCGCGGTGATTCCGATTGCGGGCGACCAGGTGACCAACGACATCGCCATGGCGTTGCGCACCCCGACCCAATACGCCGAAGAAATCAAGATTCGCTACGCCTGCGCCCTGGCCAAGCTGGCCGGTGCCGGTGAAACCATCAAGGTGCCAAGCGTCGGCGACCGTCCGCCGCGCGAGTTGTCCCGCCAGGCCTTGGCCGAAGTGGTCGAGCCGCGTTACGACGAGCTGTTCACGCTGATCCAGGCCGAGCTGCGTCGCAGCGGCTACGAAGACCTGATCCCGGCCGGCATCGTGTTGACCGGCGGGACCTCGAAAATGGAAGGTGCGGTCGAACTGGCCGAAGAAATCTTCCACATGCCGGTCCGCCTGGGCGTGCCTCATGGCGTCAAGGGCCTGGACGACGTGGTCCGCAACCCGATCTATTCCACCGGCGTCGGCCTGTTGATGTACGGCCTGCAGAAGCAGTCCGACGGGATTTCGTTCTCGGGCATCAGCAGCCGCGACAGTTACAGCAATGAAGAACCGAAAGTCGCCTTGCTCGATCGCTTCAAGAGCTGGGTCCAAGGCAACTTCTAAAGATGTACCGCAGCACCGTTGTAGATACAGGCAGTAGGCGCAAAAACTAGAGAAATGAAAGGAGAGGGAAAATGTTCGAACTCGTAGACAACATCCCCGCAAGCCCGGTTATTAAAGTTATCGGTGTTGGCGGAGGCGGCGGCAACGCCGTCAACCATATGGTCAAGAGCAACATTGAAGGCGTTGAATTCATCTGCGCCAACACTGATGCCCAGGCGCTGAAAAGCATCGGCGCGCGGACCATCCTGCAACTGGGCACCGGCGTGACCAAAGGTCTCGGCGCTGGCGCCAACCCTGAAGTAGGTCGTCAGGCCGCTCTCGAAGATCGTGAGCGCATTGCCGAAGTCCTGCAGGGCACCAACATGGTGTTCATCACCACTGGCATGGGCGGCGGTACCGGTACCGGTGCTGCGCCGATCATTGCTGAAGTGGCCAAGGAAATGGGGATCCTCACCGTTGCGGTGGTGACCCGTCCGTTCCCGTTCGAAGGCCGCAAGCGCATGCAGATCGCCGACGAAGGTATCCGTCTGCTGTCTGAAAGCGTCGACTCGTTGATCACCATTCCCAACGAGAAGCTGCTGACCATCCTCGGCAAGGACGCAAGCCTCCTGTCGGCTTTCGCCAAGGCCGACGATGTACTGGCCGGTGCCGTTCGCGGTATCTCCGACATCATCAAGCGTCCGGGCATGATCAACGTCGACTTCGCCGACGTCCGTACCGTGATGAGCGAAATGGGCATGGCAATGATGGGCACTGGCTGCGCGAGCGGTCCGAACCGTGCACGCGAGGCCACCGAAGCGGCCATTCGCAACCCGTTGCTCGAAGACGTGAACCTGCAAGGTGCACGCGGCATCCTGGTGAACATCACCGCCGGTCCTGACCTGTCCCTGGGTGAGTACTCCGACGTGGGTAGCATCATCGAAGCCTTCGCTTCCGAGCACGCGATGGTCAAGGTCGGTACCGTTATCGATCCGGACATGCGCGACGAGCTGCATGTGACTGTGGTTGCCACCGGTCTGGGCGCGAAAATCGAGAAGGCTGTGAAGCTCATCGATAATACCGTTCATACTTCCATGGCTTCCCAGCCACAACAACAAGCCCCTGCACGCCAGGAACAGCCAGCGGTAAACTACCGTGACCTGGACCGTCCGACCGTCATGCGCAACCAGGCTCAGGCCGGTGCTGCGGCTGCCGCGAAGATGAATCCGCAAGACGACCTGGACTACCTGGACATTCCGGCTTTCCTGCGTCGTCAGGCCGATTGATGGAATGTATCAGGGCTATGAAGGTGATTGGTGTTCAGCAAAGGCGTGGTCTGCTATTATCGCCAGCCTTTGTTGATACCAGTTCGCAATTTGCGCTGAAGCGGCCCAAGCCATGATTAAACAACGCACACTGAAAAATATTATCCGTGCCACAGGTGTAGGCCTGCACTCCGGGGAGAAGGTATACCTGACCCTCAAGCCAGCGCCTGTCGATACCGGCATTGTGTTTTGTCGTGCCGACCTCGACCCTGTGGTACAGATTCCTGCCCGCGCGGAAAACGTTGGTGAAACCACGATGTCGACCACGTTGGTCAGTGGTGACACCAAGGTGGATACGGTTGAGCACTTGCTCTCGGCCATGGCTGGCCTGGGCATCGATAACGCCTACGTCGAGCTCTCCGCGTCCGAAGTTCCGATCATGGATGGTAGCGCTGGACCTTTCGTATTCCTGATTCAGTCGGCCGGCCTGGAAGAACAGGACGCCGCCAAGAAATTCATTCGCATCCTGCGGGAAGTGACAGTGGAAGACGGCGACAAGCGCGCCACTTTCGTCCCTTTCGAAGGCTTCAAGGTGAGTTTCGAGATCGATTTCGATCACCCGGTTTTCCGTGATCGCACACAAAGTGCAAGCGTGGATTTTTCCAGCACTTCGTTCGTAAAAGAAGTCAGCCGCGCCCGTACCTTTGGTTTCATGAGTGACATCGAGTATCTGCGTAAGCACAACCTCGCACTCGGCGGCAGCGTTGAAAACGCTATTGTGGTCGACGCGGATGGTGTACTGAACGAAGACGGCCTTCGTTATGAAGACGAATTCGTGAAGCACAAGATCCTCGATGCTATTGGTGACCTCTACCTGTTGGGCAATAGCCTGATTGGTGAGTTCAAGGGCTTCAAGTCCGGGCATGCATTGAACAACCAGCTGCTGCGCAAGTTGATTGAGCAGACAGATGCCTGGGAAGTCGTGACTTTCGAAGACGCCAGCACTGCACCGATCTCTTACATGCGCCCAGTTGCGGCCGTGTAAGTAAAAAACCTCTCTAGTTTTTCAAGGCTGCCTTCGGGTGGCCTTTTTTTATGCCCAGCGAATCAGAAGATCAAGAGATCGCAGCCTGTTGCAGCGCCCACAGGCGCGTAGGAGCTGTCGCAGGCTGCGATCTTTTGATCTTCGCTTTTAATCCGCGCTAACCACCCGATTACGCCCACTGTCCTTGGCCTGATACAGCGCCTTGTCTGCGGCAAACAGCAATTGCTCCAGGCTGAGGGCGCTCTTCGTGGTCCAGGTACTGATCCCAATACTGACAGTCATCGGCGACCCTGCATCCCCCGTCAACGGCAATTGCTCGACCGCTGAACGGATATGCTCGGCTATCCGCTGCGCACCCTGGCTGTCGGTTTCGGCGAGAACCACCGAAAACTCCTCGCCGCCATAACGGGCAACCAGATCCGCCGGACGTCGGACATGGGCGCTGATCACCCCGGCCACCGAGCGCAACGCATCATCACCACCCTGATGCCCATGGCGATCGTTGAACGCCTTGAAGTGATCGGCATCGATCATCAGCAGCGACAACGGCATGCCCGAGCGTTGGGCGCGAAACCATTCATGGCGCAGGACCTGATCCAGGGTTCGGCGGTTGGGCAGACCGGTCAACGCATCCGTGGCGGCCAGCTGCGCCAGTTCCTGCTCGGCGTTATGCCGCAGGCGCAATTCCCGACTGAACAACCAAGTCAGCCAGAGCAGGCTCACGCACAGGGCCAAGGTCGCCAGGCTGACCACCAGCGCAGTGCGCTTCCACGACGCATAGACTTCGTCGCTGGACAGGGCAACGATGACGATCAACGGCAAGTCGCCCACCTTGGAAAACGTGTACAGGCGTTGATCCTGGTAGAGGCTTGAAGTGCCGGTGAAGCTGCCGTTGCCTTCTTTGACGATGCGCTGGAAGTTCGGACGGTTGCTGAAGTCCTTGCCGATAAGCACCTCGGCCGGGCGGGGTTGCAGGGCCAGGAGAATGCCGTCCTTGCTGATCAGGGTGACGGTACTGTCGCGACCGATGTTCAAACTGTTGAACAACTGATCAAAGTAGTTCAAGCGCATGGCGGCTTCGGCCACACCGAGGAATTCGCCTTGAGGGCCACTGATCCGGCGGCTGAAACTGATACGCCATTCATGTTCTGCCTCTGCGGACCTGAACGGGCGGCTGATGAACATCCCCGGGGTCCGATCATTCACATGGGACTGGAAATATTCACGGTCGGCAAAGTTGCCCCTTCTGGGTTTCACCGAGGCCGAGTCGGCAATCACGTCGCCCTTGTTGTCGAGCAACAAAATGTCGCCTTTATAGGGCGCAGCCGTGGCGCGGTCGAACAAGGCCAGGTGGCGGATGAGCGGGGATACGGATTTGAGGTCTTCACGCTGCGAGGCGGCAATCAAGCCCAGCAACGACAGATCGTAGAGTTCGATATTGCGCAGCACGTCGGCGTCGATCAATTGCACGATATTGGACGCTGCGCGAGTGGCGGACAACTCGGCGTTGGCGCGTTCACGGATCAGCAGGAAGGCGACAATGCTCAGTATGGCAATCACCAACAGCAAACTGCCGAGAGTCAGAAGCCGTTCCGGTCGCGTCGAACGGATCGAGTGGTGAGGTATCGCATGGCGCACACTCATGGTTCTGACTTCTACTGATTAGGCGATAAGAGACTTCTTGTGCAAGCGCCGGGGCAGAGCGCCGGACACCGATTGCGTTTACAGCGCCTGTATAAATCCCAAGCAAAAAAAAGGCCAGCAAAACATGCTGGCTTTTTTTGTAGCTGGCGTCAGAAAAAGGTGAACGGGTCGTCGATGATCACTCGGTTATCGTTACAGCGATTGCAATGAACCGGCGAAAAAAAGCCGCTGACAGCAGCGGCTTGAAGACAACTTTTCAAAGGTAAGAGCCGATGAAAGTGTCGAGGGAAACAGAGTGATTTCTAACAGTCAGCTGTCTTTCTCCAGGCCTGTCTGGGGCCGATTGGTCGACGCCTGAGGGGTTTGCGCAGCATCCTGAGCCTTGGCCGTCATTTCGCTCTGATACTCTTCGAACGCAGCAGCCCGTGCGTTGTTGTGCGCGACGAAAGTCTGCGACTCTTCAGCCAAGGCGACCGGAGACAGGAACAACGAGGACAAAACGAAAGCGCTGGCAATACCCATTGTGTTGGACATCTTTAAAACCTTCTTGCTTGGCAAGTGCTGTTTGGTGCGGCAAAGATAAGGCGCATTGAGGCGGGGAAAAAGAGCGGATTCATGAAAGGACTGTTGCGGAAAATACAAGGATCGCGCTTCTGTAGGAGCTGCGGTGCGGCGATCCGACTTGCCAGCGAAGGCGCCCTCGACAACACCGCAACGCCAGAAACCGATCGCCAGCAAGCCGGCTCCCACAGAGTCCGTCAGACGGGAAGGTGGATACCGAAGGTGTTCATGCCGTGATCACTGCGCACAAACACGTCCCCGCCATGCATCAATGCAATCGCCTTGACGATTGCCAAGCCCAGGCCGTGGTTGTTGCCACTGTTGCTGCGCGACGCATCGACCCGATAGAAGCGCTCGAACAGTCGCGGCAGATGCTCGCTGGCAATCGGCGATCCCGGGTTCGCGACACCGATGCTGACCTGATGCTCCGCGACCTCGATCCGCACCTGAATCACTTGCCCGGGTTCGGTGTGCTGCACGGCATTGCTCAGCAGGTTGATCAACGCCCGACGCAGATGAGCGATCTCTATCCGCACCTGGGCATCGCCACTGACCTGCACCTGGACCTGGGCGTCTTCGAGGATGAAATCCAGGTATTCCAGGGTGGTTGCCACTTCATCCGCCAGGGAGGTGGATGTCAGCTTGGTGGCCTTGCTGCCCTGGTCGGCACTGGCGAGAAACAGCATGTCGTTGATGATCGAACGCAGCCGCTCAAGCTCTTCGAGGTTCGATTGCAGCACTTCGAAGTAGTGCTCGGCTGAACGGCCACGGGTCAGTGCCACCTGAGTCTGGCCGATCAGATTGGTCAGTGGCGAGCGCAGTTCGTGGGCGACGTCGGCGTTGAATGATTCCAGGCGCGAGTAAGCCTGTTCGACGCGTTCGAGCGTGGAGTTGAAGGAGTTGACGAACTGATTGAGTTCCGGCGGCAATGAGGCCAGTCGCAAGCGCCCGGAACGCAATGGCGGGGCCAGGCGCTGGGCTTCCTGAGACAGCTTGATCAATGGCTTGAGGCCGATCCGCGCCACCCAATAGCCGAGTGCCGAGGCCAGTAACACCCCGATGATCGCCAGGCTGATCAAGGCGATCAACAAATGGTGCTGAGTCTGGAAAAACGTTTCGGTGTCGATGCCGATCATGAAACGCAGCGGCGGTCGCTGATCCTTGGCGGGAAACTGGCTGACCAGCACCTTCAATGGATAAGGCTGATCCGGCAGTTTCAGGTCGCGCATGCCCAGCGGTCCCTGGGCAAAAGCGCGAATCTGCGGCGTCAGGTTGCCGTATTCGTAATGGGGATCGGCGCTGATGATCCAGAAACTGATGCGCTTGTCTTCTTCACCCAGCAGCTTGAGCTTGTTGTTGATCTTCACCCAGTGCTCGGGCGTGCCGTAACGGCCGACGGTGGATTCGAGCACGCTGTAGCGCGCGTCCAGCTCGGCTTCGGGCAGCAACCCCAGGCCTTTGTCGACTTGCTGATAGAGCGCCCAGCCGATCAGCAGGAACACCAGCAGCGCTACCAGCGTGAACATCCCGCTCAGGCGCAGAGCAATCGAATTACTGGACACCACGGCTCTCCAGCACATAACCCATGCCGCGGATGGTGTGCAGCAGTTTCTCTTCGAACGGCCCGTCGAGCTTGGCCCGCAGGCGTTTGATCGCGACTTCGACGACGTTGGCGTCGCTGTCGAAATTGATGTCCCAGACCATCTCGGCGATGGCGGTTTTCGAGAGAATTTCACCTTGTCGACGGGCCAGCACACTGAGCAGCGAGAACTCCTTGGCCGTCAGGTCCAGGCGCATGCCGGCGCGGGTGGCCTTGCGGCTGATCAAGTCGATCCACAGATCGGCGACGCTGACTTGCACCGGTTCATGGCCGCCGCTGCGGCGGGTCAAGGCTTGCAGGCGCGCCACCAGCTCCAGGAAGGAAAAAGGTTTGCCGAGGTAATCGTCGGCGCCGTCGCGCAGGCCTTTGATACGGTCTTCCACTCGCTCGCGGGCGGTGAGCATGATCACCGGGGTTTGCTTGCGCGCACGCAACGCGCGCAGTACGCCGAAGCCGTCGAGGCCCGGCAGCATGACGTCGAGGACGATCACCGCGTAGTCGCTTTCCAGCGCCAGGTGCAAGCCGCCGACGCCGTCGCGCGCCAGGTCCACGGTGTAGCCCTGTTCCGTCAGGCCGCGATGCAGATAGTCCGCGGTTTTTTCCTCGTCTTCGATAATCAGAACGCGCATGACCCCGCCTCAGTCTGTGGTCGCCAGCACCGGTATTGGTGCCGGTTTGGGTCTATGAAATAGCCGCTCGAGCCACAAGTATATGACCGGAGTGGTGAACAGCGTCAGCGCCTGGCTTACCAGCAAGCCGCCGACGACCGCGATCCCCAGGGGCTGGCGCAGTTCGGCGCCGGTGCCGTAACCGAGCATCAGCGGCAGCGCGCCGAGCAGGGCGGCGAGGGTGGTCATGATGATCGGCCGGAACCGGGTGAGACAGGCCTGGTAGATCGCCTCTTCCGGAGCCAGGCCACCTTTGCGCTGGGCTTCGAGGGCGAAGTCGATCATCAGGATGCCGTTTTTCTTCACGATCCCGATCAACAGCACCAGCCCGATCAGCGCCATGATCGAAAAGTCCTGGCCCCAGATCCACAGCATGATCACCGCGCCGAGCCCTGCCGACGGCAGGGTCGAGATGATCGTCAGCGGGTGCACGAAGCTCTCGTAGAGCACGCCGAGAATGATGTACACCGCCACCAGCGCCGCCAGAATCAGCCAGGGCTGGCTGGCCAGCGAACTCTGGAACGCCTGGGCCGCGCCCTGGAAGTTACCGCTGATGGCCGTCGGCATGCCGATTTCGGCCTTGGCCTGATTGAGCATGATCACCGCATCGCCCAAGGCCACGCCGGGTGCCAGGTTGAACGACAGGTTGGCGGCCGGGAACATGCCATCGTGGGCGATGGACAGCGGGCCGATGGTCGGCGCATCGAATTTCGCCAGCGCCGACAGGGGCACCATCTCACCACTCAGCGGCGAGCGCAGGTAGAAGTAGTTGAGGCTTTCGGCTTTGCCGCGTTGTTTGGTGTCCAGTTCCAGGATCACGTTGTACTGGTTGGTCTGGGTCTGGAACTCGTTGATTTGCCGCTGGCCGAAGGCGTCGTACAGCGCTTCGTCGACATCACTGGCGGTCAGCCCGAAACGAGCTGCCGCGCTGCGATCGATGCTGATGTGAGTAATGCTGCCACCCAGTTGCAGGTCGTTGGAAATGTCGCGGAAGGCCGGATTGCCGCGCAGTTTTTCCGTCAGGCGCTGGGTCCAGGTGCTGAGGGTCGCGCCGTCGTTGCTCTTGAGCACGTATTGGTACTGGGCGCGACTCGGGCCGGAACTGAGGTTGATGTCCTGACCGGCGCGCAGGTACAGCACGATGCCCGGGACTTTCATCAGTTGCGGGCGAATCCGGTCGATGAACTCGCTGGCAGAAACGTCGCGATCGCCGCGTTTTTTCAGGGAAATCCAGAAGCGTCCGTTGGCGATGGTCTGGTTGCTACCCGAGACGCCGACCGAGTGGGAAAAAGCTTCCACGGCCGGGTCGGCGGCGACGATTTCGGCCATCGCCAGGTGTTTTTTCACCATGTCGCCGTAGGAAATATCAGCGGCCGCCTCGGTGGTGCCGAGTACAAAGCCGGTGTCCTGCACCGGGAAGAAGCCCTTGGGAATAAAGATGTAACCGGTGATGGCCAGCACGAGGGACAAGCCGAACACGCCGATCATCAATTTCTGATGGGCGAGGGCGCGACGCAGGCCTTTCTCATACCACGCCAGCAAGCGCTCGCCGAAACCCGGTTTGTCGTGGGCGTGATGCACCGGCGCACGCATGAACAACGCCGCGAGGGTCGGTGCCAGCGTCAGGGACACCACCACCGAAATCATGATGGTCGAGGTCGCGGTCAGGGCAAACTCCTTGAACAACCGCCCGACCACGCCGCCCATGAACAGCAGCGGAATGAACGCCGCCACCAGCGAGAAACTGATGGAAACCACGGTAAAACCAATCTCGCCGGCGCCCTTGATCGCTGCCTCGCGCATGCCGTCGCCCGCCTCCAGGTGCCGGTGGATGTTTTCCACGACCACTATTGCATCGTCGACCACAAACCCCACGGCCACCACAATCGCCACCAGCGTCAGGTTGTTCAGGCTGAAACCCATGATGTACATCAGGGCGAAACTGGCGATCAACGACACACCGAGCACGGCGGTCACGATCAAGGTCGCCGACAGTTGGCGCAGGAACATGGCCATCACTGCCACCACCAGCATGATCGCAATCAGCAAGGTGATTTCCACTTCGCGCAACGAGGCGCGGATGGTCTGGGTCCGGTCGACCAGCACCCCGACCTGGACCGAGGCGGGCAGCATGGCCTCCAGCGTCGGCAAGGCCGCCTGGACCCGGTCCACGGTCTCGACGATGTTGGCCCCCGGTTGCCGGAAGATCACCAGGTTGACGCCCGGTTGATCGCCGGCCCACGCCTGGACGTAGGCGTTTTCCGAGCCGTTGACCACTTTCGCGACATCTCTGAGATGAACCGGTGCACCGTCTTTGTAGGAAACGATGAGTTGGCTGTATTCCTCAGGGTGGAATAACTGGTCGTTGGTGGACAGGGTCGAAATGCTCGACTCACCGTACAACGCACCTTTGGCCAGGTTGAGGCTGGTCTGCTGCAGCGCCAGGCGAATGTCCGCCAGGGTCAGGCCGATGGCGGCGAGTTTGTCCGCCGAAGCCTGAACGCGGATGGCCGGACGTTGCTGACCGGTGATGTTGATCTGGCCTACACCATCGATCTGGCTGATCTGACGGGAGAGCAGGGTTTCGACCAGGTCGCTGAGTTCCGTGCCAGGCATCTGGGTCGAGTTGACGCTGAGGATCAGCACCGGGCTGTCGGCCGGGTTGACCTTGCGCCAGGTGGGCAGGGTCGGCATGTCCTTGGGCAGTTTGCCAGCGGCGGTATTGATCGCCGCCTGGACTTCCTGGGCGGCGGTGTCGATGCTTTTGTCGAGGGTGAACTGCAGAGTAAGGTTGGTCGAGCCCAGGGCGCTGCTCGACGTCATCTGGGTCACGCCGGGGATGGCACTGAATTGCACTTCAAGCGGTGTGGCGACCGACGACGCCATGGTTTCCGGACTGGCGCCGGGCAGTTGCGCGGCCACCTGGATGGTCGGGAATTCAGCTTCCGGCAGCGGCGCGATCGGCAGTCGCGGGAAGGCGATGACACCGAGCAATACCAGGGCGAAGGTCAGCAGGATCGTCGCCACCGGGTGATCGATGCACCACGCCGAAACCGAGCCGTGCCCCTTCATGGTTGCGACTCCGATTGCACCACTTGCGGCGGATCAGTCAGTACCTGGACGGTGGAACCTTGCTTGAGGCGCGACTGGCCATCGCTGACGAGCACGTCGCCCGGTTTGACGCCTTTGATGATGTCCTGGCCGCTGCCTTGGTAGACCATTTGCACCCGGACGGTTTCGACCTTGTCACCTTTGACCCGGTAGACGAAATGTTGATCGAGACCGCGTTGTACGACAGTGGGCGGCACCACCAGCGCGTCTTTATCCAGCGCTGTCTGAATCTTTACCGTCACCAGCAGGCCCGGCCAGAGTTTTTGCCCGGTGTTGTTGAATTCGGCCTTGGCGCGGATGGTCCCGGTGTTGGCGTTGATCTGGTTGTCGATCAGGGTCAGATGGCCTTCGCCCAGCAGGTTGCCGGTTTCGCCATCGGTGTCGGCGCCGATGTAGGCCTTGACCCGGGCGCGCTGTGGATCGTTTATCAGGCCTTGCAGGGTCGGCAGCATTTGCTGCGGCAGGGAAAACTCGACGGCGATGGGGTCGATCTGGGTCACGGTGAACAAGCCTTGAGTGTCGCTCATGCGCAGGAAGTTGCCTTCGTCCACTGTACGAATCCCGACGCGACCGCTGACCGGGGAGCGAATCTGTGTGTAGGAAAGCTGCACCTGGGCGGCGTCGATCGAGGCCTGATTACCCTGCGCGGTGGCCTTGAGTTGGTTGACCAGGGCTTGTTGCTGGTCGTAGGTCTGTTTGGAAACGCCGTCGTCGACGCTCAGCAGTTTGTAGCGCTTGAGGTTGACCAGCGCTACCTGCAACTGCGCCTGGCTTTCGCCCAGTTGCGCCCGGGCCAGGTCGAGGCTGGCGCGGATCGAGCGGTCGTCGATGGTCGCCAGCAGGTCGCCTTTGTTCACCAGCTGCCCTTCCTTGACCAGGATCCTGGTGAGAATACCGTCGATCTGCGGACGCACCACGACGCTGTGCAGGGACAACACCGAGCCAATGCCGCTGACGTAGCGGGGTACATCTTTTTCAGCGACGGCGACCACCCGCACGGGGATGGCGGTGGGGGCGGCCAGTTTGGCCGTGGCGGGCTTGGTCAGGTACCAGGTGCCCAGCGCTGCCAAGGCAATCAAAAGACCGGCGATCAAGGCGGGTTTTTTCTGAATTCGCATGCGAGTGGGGCGCCGGGCTGGGTGGTCGGAGTTTTGTCAGGTTTATACCTTCCTTTATAAACCTGTTTGCCCGTCAGGAAGGTGACGGCTAACTGACGGCGCTGTCAGTTTGGGGTTTGTGGTGACTGGTCTGACGCCTTCGCTGGCAAGCCAGCTCCTACAGGGGATTGGCGTACACCACGAACCCCTGTAGGAAGCTGGCTTGCCAGCGAAGAGGCCAGAACAGGCACCACAAAACCCGACAGACTTGCCAGTGGCTTGAAGCTTGCCGCTCCCGAGACAGGTATACTGCCGTCTTTCGCGGCTCGCTGACCGGGCCCGACTCTTTTGCATCACCCGGAGCTTTCATGACTTCCCCGACACAACCGCCGGTTGCCGACGCCTTGAGCGACGACCAGGCAGACCTGCCAGACAGCGTCGACTCCAGCGCAGACAGCGAAACCAAAGCCGCGATTCCTGCGTTCAAGTTCCCGTTCAAACCGGGTGAACTGGCCGCAGCCAAGAATGCCAGTCAGCCCTGGTACAAGAATGGCGCGAAGAATGGCCACACCAAGACTCCGGGCGCTGCGCCTCCTGGGACTCGTCGTTCGATGGGCAAGCGTTAAGGTTTAAGTTCTGCGGTGTCTGATCTGCCGCCTTCGCGGGCAAGCCCGCTCCCACAACGTTGACCGCATTTCCCCCTTGAAATGCGGTCAAAATGTGGGAGCGGGCTTGCCCGCGAAGGGGCCATTACAGGCAGCACACCTCTTGAATCAAGCCGCCCGCAACGAAATAAACGCATAATTCAGCGGCTCATCGGTCGCAACCTGCGCACCAGCCTCCAGCACTTGCCTGGCGATGTCGTCGCCCGACAGATGGAACAGCCATTCGCTGCCCCAGTCATCCAGCGTCTTTCCTGCCACCTGGTCGATCACTGAAGCAAACGCAGCCATGTCCGGCAAATAAGCAGTAAACCCATCACCCTTCAGCGCTGTCGTGCGAATACCCAATAAGGCGCAAATGGCATCCTTGGTCTGAATCTCATCGCGATCCGCCTGACGGGAACGCTGAATCAAATCCACCAACGCCTGATCCACTAATTCGCCACCCACAATCAGGTCCGGTCCTTTTTCCCATGACTCGGGCGGACATTCCTTCAGCGCAGTGTTCAAGGGAATGTGCGGATTGATTTCCATCGGATAGATGCGGCACACCAGCGGCCGCCGTTCGTAGATGCGGCAGCGGTTGTCTTCGTCAAGATTCCGGCAGGGGCCGACGTTGTAGGCGGCAAAGGTGATCGCCACGTACGCTTCGGATTCGCCGCTTCGAACCACCACCGAACGGCGTTCGGCATGTTCGCGTTGCTGCACGGGCAAGCCCAGGCCATTGCCCAGGAAGCCTTCCACCAGCACGATGACCTGACCGCCGTCGGCCGCCCACATCCGGGTCTCGGCCAGAGTCAGGGGGACGTGGTGGTCGTTGCAGCATTTGCCACACCCTACGCAGGAAAACGTCGTATTCATTGAGCAGTCAGTCGCAGGTGAGGGCATGAATGGCGACAGAAAGCCACCGTTAAGGCGGGTGTCAAAGCAAGTAATGCGCCAGTCACTGCGCCTTGGCGGTTGGGTGGATGGAGTCCCACTCGGTCACGTAGGCGGTTTTGCTTTTTTTGTTGAACAGGCACAGCTCGGTGCCTTGCTGGCCTTTCATGTGTTTTTGCGGGTATTGGCCTTGCAGCAGCAGTGCGGTATAGCCGACCCGGTCATCGAACTGTGCGGCGTTGCCGACGGGCTTGGCATTCTTCAGACCGCTGGCCTTGGTGCAACCGGCGAGCACGGCTTTGTCGTGGGCGGCCCAGGCGTCGGGGCTGGAGGCGTGGGCGTGGGTGGCGAGGGCGGTGAGGCAGAAGAAGGTCAGGGTTGCTGCTTTCATGGTTGAAGCATCCTTGGGTATTTGGTTGGCCGAATCCCTGGAGTATGCCTGATGGTTTTGTGTGGAATGTGTCGGCCTCTTCGCGGGCAAGCCACGCTCCCACAGGTTTTGTGTCGTATTCATCCTTCGCGAACGACATACATCCTGTGGGAGCGTGGCTTGCCCGCGATGGCGGTGTGTCAGACCGGAACCGTTTCCCGGCGGACCACATACATCCCGGCACTTTCATACAACCGCTGTGCCCGAAGATTACCTTCCAACACCTTCAAATCCACATAACCTTCACGCCGCTGCTGAAACACCTTGAAAGCATGCAGCAGCAAAGCACGCCCCAATCCCTGACCCTGAGCTCGCGGATGCACCACCAGGTTCTTGATAAAGGCGCTGGTCCAGCACTGGCATACGCCAAGGATGCCCTCGTCATCCAGGGCGATGAAGCACAAGGTCGGATCGTATTCGGGGTCGGTTTCGAAACGCTGTTGCCAGACGTCCAGCGCCGGCACGCGACCGCCACCTTCCTGATAGCCCAGTTGCATCAAGTGATGCACGGCGTGCGCCAGTTCGGGGCGGTAGTCGCTCAGGACAATCCCTTGAGGCCAGATGATGCCGGGCAGCGCCTCGGCAAGGTTACGCCGCAGCAGAAAGCAATAATCCTCGGCCAAAACTCAATGACCTTGTTCGGCAACGGCCTTGGCCGCGTCGATCAGGCATTTGGTCAGTTCTGGCGAGGAGAACTTGGTCAGTACCGCATTGGCCCCGGCCAGTCGGGCTTTTTCGCTGTTCATGGCACTGTTCAGCGAGGTGTGCAGCAGCACATAAAGGTGCGAGAAGTCCGGTGTTTCGCGCAGGGTGCGGGTGAAGGCATAGCCGTCCATCTCCGACATTTCGATGTCCGAGACGATCAAGTTGATCTGCTGGGCGGTGCCTTGCAGGTCCAGCAGGCAGTCGATGGCTTCCCTGGCACTGCGCGCGGTGTGGCATTGCAGCCCGAGGTTGCGCAGGGTGTGCACCGATTGCTGCAGGGCGACCTGGCTGTCATCGACCACCAGGATCCGCGCATTGCCCAGGATTTCGGCATCTTCCATGCTCAGTTCAGTCGGGGCCGTTTCGATCTGCGCCGGGGCGATGCCGTGGATGACTTTTTCGATGTCCAGCACCTGCACCAGGGCGCCGTCGACCGAGGTCACGCCGGTGATGTACGAGCGCACGCCGCCGGAACCGAAGGGTGGCGGACGAATGTCGGTGGACAGGCAGTGGACGATCTTGCTCACCGCCTGAACGTGCAGGCCCTGCTTGGAGCGGCTGACGTCGGTGACGATCAGGCAGCCACCGTTCGGGTCTTCCAGAGGGCGCTCGCCGATGGCGCGGCTGAGGTCGATCACCGACAACGCAGTCCCGCGCAGGGTGGCGATGCCTTTGACGTGGGGATGCGATTCCGGCAACCGGGTCAGTGGCGGGCAGGGGATGATTTCGCTGACTTTCAGCAGGTTGATCGCCATCAGCTTGCCGCTGCGCAAGGTAAACAGCAAAAGCGAAAGTGAGTCTGCGCGGGCGTTGTTGGAAGACATAAAAACCTTCTGTGGAAAAGGTGGTGGGCGATCACGGGATCGCCAACAGCTATCGATGCCGGGTTATCGACTTGTCGGGGGCAGGCTTTAGCTTCAATCAATGCCGGGCAGATCAAAAGATCGTCCGAACGCGGCCCGAGCCTTCGGCAGCTCCTACAGGGGAAATGCGATCGACGTAGGAGCTGCGGAAGGCTGCGATCTTTGCTCATTTCATACCCAATCGCTTGGCCATGCGCCCAAGGTTCGCCCGGTCCAGGCCCAGCTCACGCGCCGTACTTGCCCAGTTGTCATGGTGGCGTTCCAGGCATGCGCTGATCAATTGGCGCTGATAATTTTCGGTGGCCTCGCGTAAATCCCCCGACACCAATGCCACGGGAACGGCAGTCGGTTGCTCGGAGGCGACTTCAACGCTGCCATTGGGTAAATCCAGGTCCGCCGCACTCAAGCTGAGGATCTTCGGCCGCTCCTTGCAGTTACCCAAAGCCTTCAGTGCACTGCGGCCTATCAAGTGCTCCAGCTCCCGCACGTTCCCTGGCCACGCGTACGCCAGCAGTGCAGCCTGGGCGTCGTTGCTCAGGCGCAGGCTGTTGAGTCCCATGCGCGAGCGGTTCTGTTCCAGAAAAAAGCCGCTGAGCAGCAGCACATCGCGCCCGCGATCGCGCAATGCCGGCACCAGCAAGGGGTAGACACTCAGCCGATGGTAAAAGTCGGCGCGGTAGCGACCGCTGCGCACTTCCTCGGCCAGGTCACGGTTGGTCGCGGCAATCAATCGCACGTCGACCTGATGCTCCTTATCCGAGCCCAGGCGCTGCAGCTGACCGCTTTGCAAGACACGCAGCAGTTTGGCTTGCACCGTCAGGGACAGCTCGCCGACTTCATCGAGAAACAGCGTGCCGCCATTGGCCAGTTCGAACTTGCCGCGCCGATCGTTCATTGCCCCGGTAAAAGCCCCGCGGACGTGACCAAACAGTTCACTCTCCACCAGCGTCTCCGGCAGTGCGGCGCAGTTGAGGCTGATGATCGGCTTGTCCGCCCGAGGCGAGGCAGCGTGGATGGCCTGGGCTACCAGCTCCTTGCCGACCCCGGTTTCGCCGGTGATCAGCACGGTCAGATCGCTGCCGCCCACCAGATTGATCTCTTCCACCAACCGTTTGTGGGCCTTGCTCTGGCCGATCATCTCGCGGTTCTGCTGGCCGCTGGCCTGGCGATACACCTCGGCGCGCTGATGTTCGTCTTCGACACGATTGGCCAGGCGTTCGATGCGCTCGGCGGCGTTGACCGTGGCGGCGGCGAGGCTGGCGAAGGCTTGCAGAGCGTCCAGTTCGATGGGTTCGAAGCGCTCGGGGTCGAGGGCGTCGAGCGTCAGCAAGCCCCAAGGCCGCTCGTCGATAAACAGCGGACAGCCGATGCAATCGTGGACTTCCAGATGCTCCTCCAGGCCATCGACCAGCCCGTCGTAGGGGTCGGGCAAATCACTGTCGGCAGCAAACCGTGTTGGCCCCGGGCTGCTGAGCAAGGCTTCGAATCGCGGGTGTTCGCTGATCTTGAAACGTCGACCGAGGGTGTCGGTGCTCAACCCGTCGACGGCCAGCGGCACCAGCCATTCGCCATCGATGCGCAGCAGGGCGGCGGCATCGCAAGGCAGCAGGGCACGCATGGCTTCGAGCAGGCGCCGATAGCGCTCGCCTTCGGGAAGTTCGCGAGACAGGTCGGAAACCAGTGGCAGCAGGGCAGTCAGCAGGGATTTTGCAGTCATAGTGACTCCGTGTAGTCGGTATGACTATAAGTCGGCTATGTCGTTATGACTATCGTATTTTCAAGTTGTTGATTTATAACGATTTAATTGTTGGCATGAAAGCTGATAAGTCTAGGGCATCCCGTTAGATACCCGTCGCTCAGGAGTCACTTAATGCTTAGCGTTCAAGACCGTGCAATCGTCAAATCTACCGTGCCGTTGCTGGAATCCGGTGGCGAAGCCTTGATCACTCACTTCTACCGCATGATGCTCTCCGAATACCCGGAAGTGCGCCCGCTGTTCAATCAGGCCCACCAGGCCAGCGGCGATCAGCCCCGTGCCCTGGCGAACGGTGTCCTGATGTATGCGCGGCACATCGACCAGCTCGACCAACTGGGCGACCTGGTGGCCAAGATCATCAACAAGCACGTGGCCCTGCAGATTCTGCCGGAACACTACCCGATCGTCGGCAGCTGCCTGCTGCGAGCCATCTCTGAAGTGCTGGGTGATGAGATCGCCACGCCGCAAGTGATGGCGGCCTGGGGCGCTGCCTACGGTCAATTGGCCGACATCCTGATCGGCGCCGAAACCAGCATCTACGATCAGAAAGAACAGGCCCCGGGCGGCTGGCGCGGGGCGCGGGAATTCATCGTGGTGGCCAAGGTTGAAGAGAGCGCGGAAATCACCTCGTTCTATTTCGAACCGGCTGACAAAGGCGCGATTCTGGCGGCAGAACCTGGCCAGTACATCGGCATGAAGCTGATCCTCGATGGCGAAGAGATTCGCCGTAACTATTCGCTGTCGGCCCTGGCCAACAAAGGCCAATACCGCATCAGCGTCAAGCGCGAAGAGGGCGGCCGTGCTTCCAATCACCTGCACGATCAACTGCATGTCGGCTCCAGCATCCAGCTGTTCCCGCCATCGGGCGAGTTCACCCTGACCGCCAGCGACAAGCCACTGGTACTGATCAGCGGCGGCGTCGGCATCACCCCGACCCTGCCGATGCTCGAAGCCGCGCTGGCGACCGAGCGCCCGGTGCACTTTATCCACTGCGCCCGCAACGGTAGCGTCCACGCCTTCCGCGACTGGATCGACGGCCTTGCCGAGCGTCATCCGCAGCTCAAGCGCTTCTATTGCTACGACGAAGATGACGGGGTCAGTCCGGCGGCGCATAAGGTCGGGCTGTTGAGCCAGGAGCAACTGGGCGAGTGGTTGCCGCAGCAGCGCGACCTGGATGCTTACTTCCTCGGGCCTAAAGGCTTCATGACAGCGGTCAAGCGCCACCTCAAAGCGCTGGGTGTGCCCGAGAAGCAAAGCCGTTACGAGTTCTTCGGACCGGCTTCGGCGTTGGAATAACCGCTGATCCTGTGGGGGCTCGGCTTGCTGGCGATGGCGATCTTGAGGACGCCTTCGCCAGCAAGCCGGCTCCTACAGGTTCGGATTCGCGTCAAATCCCATGACCTGCGCGGACCCCTGTAGGAGCTGGCTTGTCGGATCGCCGCACCGCAGCGAAGGCGGCCGAAAAATCACCTCAATTCTTCGGGCCCTGATCGCCAGCAAGCCGGCTCCTACGGATTCGTATTAGCCTTTCAATTCCTTCAAATGCTTGTACACCGTCGCCCGCCCCATATTCAGCACGTTCGCCACATAGTTGGAGGCGCTTTTGCCTTTGAAGGCGCCTTCGGCGTGCAGCGCCAGCACCAGTTCACGTTTGTGGTCGCGGGTCAGCAGGTTCAGGCTCAGCTGGCGCTCGCGCAGCCAGGCGTGGAGGAAGGTATTGATCCGCTCCTGCCAGTCATCGCGAAACAGTGAATCCGGCTGCGGAATCAACTTGCTCGGCGACAGGAACAGATCCAATGCCGCCTTGGCATTCTCGAACAACGAAATATTCAGATTGATGCACAGCACGGCCAGCGGATGACCTTCGCTATCGCGCAACACGCTACTGAGGCTGCGAATCTTCTGGCCATCCCAATTGAGCTTTTCGTACGGCCCGATATTTCGTTCGTTGATATCGTCGCTGAGCATGTCTTCCAGTGCCGAATCGTCACCGATTTCCCTTTTCGACAGGTTGTTGGCGATGTAGTCGACCTTTTGCGTGCGCAGATCGTGCAGCACCACTTCGGCATGAGGAAAGAACAGCGTGGCGATGGCATCGGCGATCGCGCGGAAGTTGTCCAGCGGCGAACGTGCCAGCGCAGAGGCATCCAGGGCCGGATCTTGTTCATGGGCGTTCATAGTGGAACTCCAGGCAGCATCGGCACCCTGTGAAACAGGGTGCTGGAAGTTTGCCGCAATCGTGTCGGGACGTCACCTGAGGACGCAACTCAGCCCAGGCGGGCGGGGGAGAGCATTGCGGCGTTCAGACCGAAGCGTGTGAGTGGCTCGGGCAAGGCTTCACCGCGAACCAGCGCGGCGCTCGCCTGACCCATGGCGGGCGAGGTCTGGATGCCGTAACCGCCCTGTGCCGCGACCCAGAACAGCCCGGGCACTTGCGGATCGAAACCGGACAGCAAATCACCGTCAGGTACGAAACTGCGCAGGCCGGCCCAGGTTCGGGTCGGACGGCGGATGGTCAGGGTGGTGGCTTCTTCGATCTGGTAGATGCCCATCGCGATGTCCAGCTCTTCGGGCTGCACGTCGTGGGGTTCCACCGGGTCGGCGTTGGCCGGCGAGCCGAGGAACATGCCAGCGTCGGGTTTCATGTAGAACGACTCGTCGAGACTGACCAGCATCGGCCAGTGGTGGATGTCCACGCCTTCGGGGCCAGCGAAGATGAAGGCTGCGCGCCGCTTCGGTTGCAGGCCCAGTGGCCTGGCACCTGCCAGTTCACCGATCTTGTCGGCCCAGGCGCCTGCGGCGTTGATGATGATCGGGGCGCTGAACGTCTGGCCGTTGGTTTGCACCTGCCACACGCCTTCGGCATCACGGGTCAGACTCAGGACTTCGCTGTCGGTATGCACTTCACCCTGGTTGCGGCGGATACCGCGCAGGTAACCTTGGTGCAACGCATCGGTGTCGATATCGCTGGCGGTCGGGTCGTAGATCGCGCCGTGGACTTTTTCCCGGCGCAGGATCGGCAGGCGCGCGCAGGCTTCGTCGGCGCTGAGCCGTTGCATCTCGGGCACTGTGGCTTTGGCGCTCAGGTATTGATTGTTCAACTCGGCCGGGTCACCCGTGAAGTCCACAGTCATCTCGCCGCGCGGGGTCAGTAACGGGTGTTCGCAGAAACCGGTGGGAGGTGCATCGAAGAAATCGCGGCTGGCCTGGGTCAACGCCCGCACCTGCGGTGTGCCATAGGCTGCGGTGAACAAGGCAGCCGAACGTCCGGTGGAGTGGTAAGCCGGATGGGATTCGCGTTCGAGCACAATCACCCGGGCGTGCCGGGACAGCCAGAAGCCGGTGGAAGCGCCGGCAATCCCGCCGCCGATGATGATGAAGTCTGCCTGGCTCATGAACGTCTCCTGTCGAGCGCAAATGCCAATGGTGTCGGTGCCCCCTGTAGGAGCCGGCTTGCTGGCGATGCAGGCGCCGCGGTTTCAGGTTGACCGCGGTGATGCTATCGCCAGCAAGCCGGCTCCTACAGGGGTTCGTGGTGTTAGTGCTGTAGGCGGTAGAGGGCATTAGCCAGCGCGATGTCTTCCAGGCCCAGGCCGATCGAGCGGAAGAACACGTGACGGTCATAGTCCGGACGCTGGACTTTTTCGCTGAGCAGATCGGGCAGGTCGCCGATGATCGAGCCCTTGTCCCAGCCATACTGTTCACCGGCAATCAGCATCTCGCCGGCAGACCCCGGAGTGGTCAGACGATAGTCGCAGAACACCTGCATGTCATTGAGGCTCTGCGGCGGCACTTCGTGGGCACGCGGGGCGTTGGTGCTGATCGAGGTGATCAGCGCCGGCTTGCTCAAGCTTGAAGGGTCGATCACCGGGCCGGCAGACGAGGTGCAGAGCATGATCACATCGGCGTCTTGAACGACTGCTTCGCGACTGTCGACGATAGTCAGGCGTGGGTCGAGGGCTCGCAGCGATGCCAATGCTTCGGCATTCTTGCCGCTCAGGCTTGGCGAGTAGAGGCTGATGCTCTGCCAGTCGCGCAAACCCTTGACGTAATGCAGGTGCGCCTGGGCCACCTTGCCGCTGCCGATAATCGCCAGGCGCTGCGCCTTGAGCGGTGCGAGGGCATCGACCGCCACCGCGGTCGTCGCCGCAGTGCGGGCCGTGGTCAATTCACCGGCATCGCACAGCAGCAGCGGCTGACCGGTCTGCATCGACATCAACAGCGTCCAGGCCGTCACCAGCGGACCTTGTTCGCGCACGATGTAAGGTGAGGTCTTGACGCCGTAAACACCCTCTGCGGCCAACACGCCCAAATAGTTGATGAAGTCGCCAGCGCCCTGGGGGAACTCCACCAGTTGCTGCGCCGGTTGCACCGCTTGCCCGGCGGCCAGGTCGCGGAACAATGTGCGCAGGATCTGTGGCACGTCGACCTGTGCCAGCAGCTCGCGGGCCTGGTGTTGGGAGATCACGTAAGGCGTACTGGACATGGTCGGCTCCGAAAGAAGATAAACTAATTTGTCCATTATGGACTTTTAGTTGTATCGAGCAAGCGCCTGTTGAAAAAAAAGCCGGGCGAAAAAAAAGCGCAGTCCGTGCCCGGCTGCGCCTTTTTTCAATGCGCCTGCGTTACGGGCGCTTGCGCTCTACCGCCCGCAGCAAATGCGTCGGAGGCGTTTCACAGCTGATCTTGCGGCCCAGCAGCGCCTCGATGGACGGTAGCTGGTAGGAGTCGTCTTCACCGGCAAAACTGATGGATACACCCTCGGCACCGGCCCGACCGGTACGGCCGATGCGGTGCACGTAGTCGTCCGGGACTTCCGGCAAGGTGAAGTTGATCACATGGCTGATGCCGTCGATGTGAATGCCGCGACCGGCAACGTCGGTGGCGACCAGCACGCGGATCTTGCCTTCGCGGAAACCTTCCAGGGTCTTGATGCGCTTGTGCTGCGGCACATCGCCGGACAGCTGCGCGGCATTGACACCATCACGCACCAAACGCTCTTCGATGCGCCGCACTTCATCCTTGCGGTTGGCGAACACCATCACCCGCTCCCAACCGTTGTCGTTGACTAGGTTGTAGAGCAGTTTGTATTTGTCGGCACCGGCCACGGCGTAGATGTGTTGCTCGACGTTTTCGCTGGCCACGTTCTGCGACTCGATCTCGACGATCGACGGGTCGGTAGTCCATTGCTTGGCCAGGTTCATCACGTCTTCGGTGAAGGTCGCGGAGAACAGCAGCGTCTGACGTTCGTTCTTCGGCGGAGTCTGGCGAATGATCTGACGCACTTGTGGGATGAAACCCATGTCGAGCATCCGGTCGGCTTCATCCAGGACCATGACTTCGACCATGTCCAGGTGCACGTCGCCGCGCTGGTTGAAGTCCAGCAAACGGCCCGGAGTGGCGACGAGTATGTCGCAATGACGCGCTTCGAGATGCTTGAGCTGCTTGTCGAAGTCCATGCCGCCGACAAACGTCATGACGTTGAGGCCGGTGTACTTGGTCAGGTCGGCCGCGTCCTTGGCAATCTGCACCACCAGTTCCCGGGTCGGCGCAATGATCAGCGCCCGCGGCTCGCCCATGTAGCGCTCTTTCGGCGGCGGGGTTTGCAGCAACTGGGTGATGATCGAAATCAGGAACGCGGCGGTTTTGCCGGTGCCGGTCTGGGCGCGACCGATGGCGTCTTTGCCTGCGAGGGTAAAGCCAAGCACCTGCGCCTGGATCGGCGTGCAATACGGGAAGCCCAGGTCCTGGATGGCGTGCATCAGTTCGGGGGCGAGTTTGAAATCGTGGAAACGGGTTTTGCCTTCCTGGGGTTCGACGGCGAAGTCTTCGAGTTTCCAGGGGATAACCGGTGCTTTTGGCTTGGGTTCGCGTCGCGGTCGGGCAGGTTTTGCAGCTTCGCTGCGCGGTTCTTCAGAGGCCTGAGCCTCAACGGGTTGGACGGCCGGTGTGGTCATCGGCTCGTGCTTCGGTACCGCTACGGCTGCGGTCCGGCCAGACTGATTACCGTCGGTGCGGTGGCTGGGATGGTGAGACGGAGCGTTGGAGACTGGCGCGAGCTGCTCAGTCTCGCTTTTACCGAACATTTTCTTGAGTGCTTTGAGCACGGTCATCTCATCAATTGGTTAAGGAATATACGCCGGCCAGTGTAATGCAAGAATCGGGCGCGGCGTAGTGGGAGGGATCAATGGGCTGTTTTTCACATAAACAGTTAACGCAAACGCTCGGCGAGCCAGGTGCCGATGTCGCGAATCTCCTCGGGTAACACTTCGTGACCCATTGGGTATTCCTGCCATGTCACGGTGACACCACGCTGCTTTAAATACTCGTAGGCGGTCCGGCCCATGGAGTTTTGCACCACGTCATCGTACTGACCGTGCAAGGACAGCACGGGAATGCGCTGCTGGCTGGCGGAAAGCTCCAGTTCGTCGCTGAAGGTCGGTGCGTAAGTCGAGAGGGCAAGTACGCCACCCAACGGCCCCTGCCATTTCAGGAACGCGGTGTGTAACACCACGGCGCCACCCTGGGAAAAACCTGCGAGAAAAATCCGCGAGGCGTCTATTCCGCCAGCACGCTGCTCTTCGATCAAATCAAAGACCCTTTGCGCGGAGGCTTCCAGCTGCTCGCGGCTGATCGCGCGTGCCGGGCTCATGGCCAATATGTCGTACCAGCTCGGCATCTCGTAGCCACCATTGATGGTGACGGCGCGAGTCGGTGCCTGGGGAAGGACAACGCGGGTGGTCAGCAGTGTTTCCTGCAGCGCTTCGGCCACCGGCAGGAAGTCGTAGCGGTCGGCGCCCAGGCCGTGCAGCCAGATAACGCACGCGTCTGCGGGCTTGACGGGGTGAAGAATCAAGGGCTCGGTCATGGGTGCTCCATAGGTGTGCGTGCGCTCTCGATCAGTGCGAGATCCGGGAGCGCGTCTGGTTGATCCGTTAAGAAGATGTCGCAAGGCTACAAGTTTTGCTATTGACCTGTGCCTGAATCGCTTCGGCAAGCGGTCTGGTACGGGCTTTGCTATGGGAACGCCTGTACGAAATATCCCACGTCTGTCGGTAACACTATCAGGCCATTGTTCGTGGTGGGATAGAAAAAAATCCGGTGATGGATGTTCGCCAGTGGCCGCTACGGGCTTCGCGAACGTGAAAGGGCTACCGCCCGTTCGGCCGATTGGTGAGAAGTGAGTTATCCATGCTGTGGATTTTCTCCTACTAGACTCATAGCGCAGGTCCGACGTCGGTTGACCCTAAAAAAAGCCAACATGGGTCTACAACGCCTCATAAGGGTGCGACAGGACTTACGCTCCGACACAACAAGAGCAAAACTGGAGGTTTGAATGAAGATGTTGAAATCCACCCTGGCCGTCGTGACTGCAGCCGCAGTGCTCGGCGTCAGTGGGTTCGCTCAGGCGGGTGCGACCCTGGATGCAGTGCAGAAAAAAGGTTTCGTACAGTGCGGCGTCAGTGACGGTCTGCCGGGCTTCTCGGTTCCGGATTCCACTGGCAAGATCATCGGCATCGACGCCGACGTCTGCCGTGCTGTGGCCGCTGCCGTATTCGGCGACGCGACCAAGGTCAAATTCAGTCAACTGAACGCCAAGGAGCGCTTCACCGCGCTGCAGTCCGGCGAAATCGACGTGCTGTCGCGCAACACCACCTGGACCAGCTCCCGCGATTCGGGCATGGGCCTGGTGTTTGCCGGCGTGACTTACTACGACGGCATCGGCTTCCTGGTGAACAACAAGCTGGGCGTGAAGAGCGCCAAAGAGCTCGACGGCGCCACCATCTGCATTCAAGCCGGTACCACCACCGAGCTCAACGTTTCCGACTACTTCCGCGGCAATGGTCTGAAATACACACCGATCACTTTCGACACCTCCGATGAAAGCGCCAAATCGCTGGAATCCGGTCGTTGCGACGTGCTGACCTCCGACAAATCCCAGCTCTACGCACAACGCAGCAAGCTGGGCACCCCGACCGACTACGTCGTTCTGCCGGAAACCATCTCCAAGGAGCCCCTGGGCCCGGTCGTGCGTAAAGGCGACGAAGAGTGGTTCAGCATCGTCAAGTGGACCCTGTTCGCCATGCTCAACGCTGAAGAAATGGGCATCACCCAGAAAAACGTCGAAGCTGAAGCCAAAGCCACCAAGAACCCGGACGTTGCTCGTCTGCTGGGCGCTGACGGTGAATACGGCAAAGACCTGAAAGTGAAGAAAGACTGGGTCGTGCAGATCGTCAAGCAAGTGGGTAACTACGGTGAAGTGTTCGAGAAAAACCTCGGCAAGAGCACGCCACTGGCCATCGACCGCGGGCTGAACGCTCTGTGGAACAACGGCGGCATTCAATACGCACCACCAGTGCGCTGATGGTTCTATCACCCGGTGGGCCAACCGCCGGGTGATGTTCTGTTCCATTCTTTGCGGGGCACTTCATGCAAAATTCAATCGGCGCACCAAAGCAGAGGCTCAGCCTCAGCGATCCAAAAGTGCGTGCGTGGCTATTTCAGATCATCACCATTGTCGCGGTGGTCTCGATGGGCTGGTACCTGTTCGACAATACGCAGACCAACCTTCAGCACCGGGGCATTACTTCCGGTTTCGACTTTCTGGAGCGCAGTGCCGGGTTCGGCATCGCTCAACACCTGATCGACTACACCGAATCGGACAGCTATGCCCGGGTGTTTGTCATCGGCCTGCTCAACACGCTGCTGGTGACTTTTATCGGCGTGATCCTGGCGACGATCCTCGGGTTCATCGTCGGCGTGTCACGGCTGTCGAAGAACTGGATCATTGCCAAGCTGGCGACGGTGTATGTAGAGGTTTTCCGTAACATTCCGCCGCTGCTGCAGATCCTGTTCTGGTACTTCGCGGTGTTCCTGACCATGCCGGGGCCGCGCAACAGCCATAACTTCGGCGACACCTTCTTCGTCAGCAGCCGCGGCCTGAACATGCCGGCTGCGTTGGCGGCGGACGGTTTCTGGCCGTTTGTGGCCGCCGTCGTCGTGGCCATCGTCGCCATCGTGCTGATGTGCCGCTGGGCCAACAAGCGTTTCGAAGCCACTGGTGTGCCGTTCAAAAAGTTCTGGACTGGCCTGGCGCTGTTCCTGGTGATCCCGGCGCTGTGCGCATTGATCTTCGGTGCGCCGGTGCACTGGGAAATGCCGCAGCTCAGAGGCTTCAACTTCGTCGGTGGCTGGGTGCTGATCCCGGAACTGCTGGCGCTGACCCTGGCCCTGACGGTGTACACCGCGGCGTTCATCGCCGAGATCGTGCGTTCGGGCATCAAGTCGGTCAGCCACGGCCAGACCGAAGCGGCGCACTCGTTGGGTTTGCGCAACGGCCCGACCCTGCGCAAGGTCATCATCCCGCAAGCCCTGCGCGTGATCATTCCACCGCTGACCAGCCAATACCTGAACCTGGCGAAGAACTCCTCGCTGGCGGCCGGTATCGGTTATCCGGAGATGGTCTCGCTGTTTGCCGGTACGGTGCTGAACCAGACCGGGCAGGCGATCGAGGTGATTGCGATCACCATGAGCGTGTACCTGGCGATCAGTATCAGCATTTCCCTGCTGATGAACTGGTACAACAAGCGCATTGCGCTGATCGAGCGGTAAGGAAAAGCGCATGACGACTCATACTTTCAAACCTGACATGCCACCGCCGAACCGCAGTATCGGCGTGGTGGCGTGGATGCGCGCCAACATGTTCTCCAGTTGGCTCAACACCCTGTTGACCCTGTTCGCGTTCTATCTGATCTACCTGGTGGTGCCGCCGATCCTGAGCTGGGCGATCCTTGACGCCAACTGGGTCGGCACCAGCCAGGCCGACTGCACCAAAGAAGGCGCCTGCTGGGTGTTCATCCAGCAGCGCTTCGGCCAGTTCATGTACGGCTACTACCCGGTGGACCTGCGCTGGCGCGTGGACCTGACCGTGTGGCTGGCGGTGATCGGCGTGGCCCCGTTGTTCGTCTCGCGCTTCCCGCGTAAAGCGGTGTACGGGCTGAGCTTCCTGGTGCTGTACCCGATCATTGCCTGGTGCTTGTTGCACGGCGGCGTTTTCGGCTTGACCCAGGTGGCGACCAGCCAATGGGGCGGCTTGATGCTGACCCTGGTGATCGCGACGGTCGGCATTGCCGGTGCGTTACCGCTGGGAATCGTGCTGGCGCTGGGCCGGCGTTCGAACATGCCGGCGATTCGAGTGGTCTGCGTGACCTTCATCGAATTCTGGCGCGGCGTGCCGTTGATCACGGTGCTGTTCATGTCCTCGGTGATGCTGCCGTTGTTCCTGCCCGAAGGCATGAACTTCGACAAACTGCTGCGGGCGCTGATCGGCGTGATCCTGTTCCAGTCGGCCTACGTGGCCGAGGTGGTGCGCGGTGGTCTGCAAGCGATTCCCAAAGGTCAGTACGAAGCGGCCGCGGCGATGGGCCTGGGTTACTGGCGCAGCATGGGCCTGGTGATCCTGCCGCAAGCCCTGAAGCTGGTGATCCCCGGCATCGTCAACACCTTCATTGCGCTGTTCAAGGACACTAGCCTGGTGATCATCATCGGCCTGTTCGACCTGCTCAACAGCGTCAAGCAAGCCGCCGCCGATCCGAAATGGCTGGGCATGGCCACTGAAGGTTATGTGTTCGCGGCCCTGGTGTTCTGGATTTTCTGTTTTGGTATGTCCCGCTACTCCATGCATTTGGAACGTAAGCTGGACACTGGCCACAAGCGTTAGGAGCGTAGTTTATGAGTGAAGCGATCAAACAGCCTGTGAGCCCTGAAGGCATTATTCAGATGCAGGGCGTGAACAAGTGGTATGGCCAGTTCCATGTGTTGAAAGACATCAACCTGAACGTCAAGCAGGGCGAGCGTATCGTGCTGTGCGGCCCATCGGGTTCCGGCAAATCCACCACCATCCGCTGCCTCAACCGTCTGGAAGAGCACCAGCAGGGCCGCATCGTGGTCGATGGCGTGGAGCTGACCAACGACCTCAAGCAGATCGAATCGGTACGCCGTGAAGTCGGCATGGTATTCCAGCACTTCAACCTGTTCCCGCACCTGACCATCCTGCAGAACTGCACCCTGGCGCCGATGTGGGTGCGCAAGATGCCCAAGCGCAAGGCCGAGGAAATCGCCATGCATTACCTGGAGCGCGTACGCATTCCGGAGCAGGCGCATAAATACCCGGGGCAACTGTCCGGCGGCCAGCAGCAGCGTGTAGCGATTGCCCGTGCGCTGTGCATGAAACCGAAAATCATGTTGTTCGACGAACCGACCTCGGCACTCGATCCGGAAATGGTCAAAGAAGTGCTCGACACCATGATCGGCTTGGCCGAAGACGGCATGACCATGCTCTGCGTGACCCACGAAATGGGCTTCGCCCGCACCGTGGCCAACCGCGTGATCTTCATGGACAAAGGCGAAATCGTCGAACAGGCTGCGCCGAACGACTTCTTCGATAACCCGCAGAATGAGCGTACCAAGTTGTTCCTGAGCCAGATCCTGCATTGATCGACGCCTGGCAGTGAAATAAACCCGGACCTGGTTCCGGGTTTATTTTTGCCTGAAGAAACACACGTTCCCCCTGTAGGAGCTGGCTTGCCAGCGAAAGCGGTGTGTCAGTCACCGTTAATGTTGGATGGAGTATCGCCTTCGCTGGCAAGCCAGCTCCTACAGGGGGCCGTGAAATGCCGGGTTGCCCTCGCGGACAAAGCTGACTAACATGTCAGGAAATTCATCCTATGATTGGATGAAAGGGGCGAATCCTGTGTCAGAAACCTCTCCATTAATCAAACGATCCCTGGTCGATCAGGCCCTGGACCAGTTGCGCCTGCGTATCACCCAAGGCGTTTGGACCGTCGGCCAACGCTTGCCCACCGAGCCTGAGCTGTCTGCGGAACTGGGCATCAGCCGCAACACGGTGCGCGAAGCCATGCGCGTGTTGGCGTTTTCCGGTTTGATCGACATCCGCCAGGGCGACGGCAGCTACCTGCGGGCGGTGCTTGACCCCCTGGACACCATGAAAGCCTTGTCCCGCTGCTCTCCTGAGCAGGCGCGTGAGACCCGGCACATCCTGGAAGTCGAAGCCATCGGCCTGGCGGCGTTGCGCCGCACCGATGAAGACCTGGCGGCATTGCGCGAAGCGTTGGGCGTCAGTGGCAGTCACTACCACGGTGACCTCGACACCTACATCGCCTGCGATCTGGTGTTCCACCGGCGTCTGGTGGATGCCGCGCACAACCCGACCCTCAGCGAGTTGTATCGCTATTTTTCCAGCATCGTCGGCGCGCATTTGCGCCAGACCTTGAATGTCAGCCCCCGACGCCAGGCAGTGTTCGACCTGCATATCGAACTGCTCGATGCCGTCGAGCAACGCGACCCGGAGCGGGCCAAAGCCTTGTCGAGGCGGCTGATCAATGAACCTTGCAACCGAGAATGCCATGTCCAGCAATAGCCACATCACCCAAGCCAAACGCAAGGCGGAGCTCGCAGAACTGCTGATCGACGCTGAGGCCGATGACGAAACGGTCCAGCACAGTCATCCGATCCTGCGCCGTCCGTGGCTGTTATTGCTGGGCCTGATCCTGGTGGCGCTGAACCTGCGCCCGGCACTGTCGAGCATGGCGCCAATGCTCAGCGAGGTGTCGAAGACCCTCGGCTTGTCTTCGGCACAGGCCGGGTTGTTGACGACGTTGCCGGTGCTCTGCCTTGGCTTGTTCGCACCGCTGGCGCCCGTGCTGGCACGACGTTTTGGTGCCGAGCGGGTGGTGTTGGGGATTTTGCTGATGCTCGCTGGCGGGATCATTCTGCGCAGCTCGTTCGGCGAGATCGGTCTGTTTGCCGGTAGCGTGCTGGCCGGCGCGAGCATTGGTGTGATCGGCGTATTGCTGCCGGGTATCGTCAAGCGTGATTTCCCGAAACACGCCGGTACCATGACCGGTGTCTACACCATGGCCCTGTGCCTGGGCGCAGCAATGGCGGCCGGCGCCACGGTGCCATTGAGCGAGCATTTCGACCAGAGCTGGGCATTGGGTCTGGGCTTCTGGGTGATTCCGGCGTTGGTCGCGGCGATTTTCTGGTTGCCGCAAGTGGGTCAGAAACATGGCGCGCACAACGTCGCGTATCGGGTTCGCGGTCTGTTGCGTGATCCACTGGCCTGGCAAGTGACCCTCTACATGGGCTTGCAATCTTCTCTGGCCTACATCGTGTTCGGCTGGTTGCCGTCGATCCTGATCGGTCGCGGCCTGACGCCGACCCAGGCGGGTCTGGTGCTATCAGGCTCGGTCATAGTTCAGCTGGCAAGTTCATTGGCGGCGCCATGGCTGGCGACTCGTGGCAAGGATCAGCGTCTGGCGATCGTCATCGTCATGCTGCTGACCCTTGGCGGCTTGTTCGGTTGCCTCTATGCACCGATCGAAGGCCTGTGGGGCTGGGCGATCCTGCTGGGTCTGGGGCAGGGTGGTACGTTCAGCCTGGCCTTGACCCTGATCGTGCTGCGCTCGCGGGATTCACATGTCGCAGCCAACCTGTCGAGCATGGCCCAGGGCTTCGGTTACACCCTGGCGTCCATGGGGCCGTTCGCGGTCGGCATCGTGCATGACTGGACCGGCGGCTGGACTGCCCTGGGCTGGATTTTCGGCGTGATAGGCCTCGGCGCAATCATCGCCGGTCTCGGCGCGGGGCGTTCGCTGTACGTTCAGGTGGTCAGCGAAAAGGTCTGAACATGGCTACAAGTAGACAACTGTGACAGTCAGATCAGTGCTTGAAGCCGCCAGTGCATAGGGCGCAACGCTGATCAGCACGGTGGAGGAGAGTGCTGCAAGGTACTTTTTCATTTTTTTACCCGCTGTCATGGTTGTTTTCCTTGGTGGTAACGAGGTGCTCCAGTGCGCCCCGTGTTCAGCAGGATTGGGTTGGGTGTTAAAGGTAAATAATCTCGATCGTCCCCGAGCCATCGAGCTCGATGGCGGTACTCAGGTCCAGGCTGTTCATGGGGGCGATGACGGCCTCGACCGCCACGGTGGTCGTGAGGTTCTGAATCGCCACCGGCCCCGCAGTGCTGCCTGCGCTGTCGGTGAAACCCAGGTAGCTGTTTTGGCCAAACGGAATCGGGGTCGAGTTGGCGGTACTCCAGGCGTTGCCGCCGGTGGTGGAGTCGGTTCGATAGAGGCGGGCGAAGCTGTCGGCACTGACGTCAGCCGGGTCGATGTTCAGTGAGTACAGGCCAATCTTGTTGTTGCGGTTATCGACATTCAGGCCGTAGTAAATCTCGCTGTTGACCGTTGCCGAGCCTGAGCGGTTGTCATGCATGATCAGGGCGAATGAAGTGGGCGCATCGCAACTGACCCTCAATGTCAGTGACTTGGGCGGCAGGCGAGTGCTTTTGTCACTGTTAAGGTCGCTTTTACCGAGCGTGCCGAAATCGACCAAGCCGCCGTTGGAAAGCGCCGGTTCGCAGGCTGCCGGAGCGAAACGGGCGCGTAGGGTGGCCTCTCTGGTGAGCCCCACACCCACGGCATCGAACACACCCGAAGCGTCCCAAGTGACTGTGTCACGCACCTGCATCCCTTGGTCTTGAACCCAGGCGGTCAGCTCAAGCTGTGCCGAGAAACTACGACCTTGCAACGGCACACCCGCTTGCACGGGAACAACCCCGTGCTCCGGCCGCCAAATCAGGCTCGCTGCCGTTTCTGCGGGCGGCTGGCCGACACGGGCAATCAACCCGATCTCCACCGATCGGCCATCCAGTACCGCGTCGCGAATACGGACCTGGTAGCTGCCGCGGTCGGCAAAGTGAAAACGTTCGGCGGTTGCTGCCATTGCCCTGTAAAACAGGCTCATGTCAACGGGTTGCGAACAGCTCAGGCTAAGGCTCAAACGACGCTCGCCCAAGGTGCGCTCGGGGGCTGAATCGGGCCGAATCGCCCGGTTCATCAGCCCGTAATCGAGCACGGGCTGACTCAGGTTGAACTGGCAATCATCAGCGGACGCCCAGGTCAGCGGGGTGAATCCACTCAGCGCCAAGGGAACCATGGTCAGAAAAAAGTAGCGGGACAGTTTCATGAAGTCATCCTCAGAGGGCTCGGCACTCGGCGGGGGCGGTCTCGTAATACGCCTCGGTGTCGGCGTCGGTCGGCAATTGGAAACGCAGTTCGCAGCGGTCCAGCCCTGGTGCGGTGATCCACAACTCACGGAGATCGAGGACATTGGGCAGAAACACCAGTCCGCCGTCCTGCACCAAGGTGACGAACTCGCCATCCCCAGTATTCACGGCGGCGCCGCGCGGCAGAGGTGCACCGTTGGCGGTGGTGACTTTGAGCAAGGCACGACGGGTCATGGTGATGCCGAACTCGACGTTGTCAACGGCACCGCGGCCGGCCGCAATCACCGCCAACCCGTTATGGATATCGGCATTGCGCGGCAGGGTTTTGGTGTCGACTTCGACGGGACTGCGACCGTAAGCGCTGACTTGAGGGACCACGGCCTGTCCTTGCCAATCGGTCCAGACCGGGCCGCTGGGCGTTGTCACTTTGATCGCGCTCATGTCACCCACCGAGAGCAGGGCAAAGGTGTCGCTCACAGGATAGGGCGACAGCGTCAAGCCACCGCCGTGCAGCACGGCGCCGCCGCGAGCGCTGGCCTGATAGCTGGAACGTTCGGCATCTGCGCGGGTGTAGTTCAGGTCCAGCTGACTGTAGCGAGGCAGCAGCGAAACGCCGACGGAGGATTGCACCTGTCTGTCGCGCGTATCGTGTTCAACGCCGACGCGGTAACCCAATTGATCATTGATCTGTTCATTCAAGCCCACTCCGCTGCGGTATTCGCCAGCGGAGCTGCGCACCCAGCTGCGCGCCCGGCGGTTCTCTCCCAAGGGAATGCTGAGGTTCAGGTAGACGCTATCATCGCTGCGGCTCGCGCCGCTGAGCTGCCATTCTGCCGTCGCCGAGACCGACACACCGCCGATGTTGGTGCCCCACGAAGCCAGGGCACGGCTGCTGCTTCCGCCGTCGAACGCGCTTGATCGGCTGAAGCCACCGCTGAAGGCGCCCAACCACGGGTGAGACCAGGACAGGCCCGCGCTTTGTTGATCGCGGTAGCGGGATTTACGACTGTCGGTAGTGCCGTCGAACACGGCGTCTTCCAGCTCCCGGTAGCCAAAGGTCCGGTAAGAACTGCCTGCATTGAACGCCCATTGCTCGCTCAATCGGTGCGATACACTCAGATCGGCTTGAAGTCCCTGACTGGCTTCTCTGCCACTGGCGTCAGCGCCTGTCAGCGTGGCTTGAACCTGCGTGACGGGTGAGGGTAGCAGGCCCACGCTTGCACCCGCCGCGCGATAGTCGGCGGCACCGGTCAGGCCTGCGCTGAGCAGGATCTGCGGGTGGAGTGCACCGCTCCAGCCGCCACTGATCACCCAGGGATCGCTGTCCTGTTCGTCACCGATACTGCGCACCTGACCGGCCGCCAGCGAATAACCGGGAGCTGGCAAGCCGATGCCGAGCATCGCCGCAGGGACGGTAAAGCTGCGCTCGCTGCCATCGGCCTCCTTGATGGTGACTTCAACGTCGGAGCGGGTATTGAGGCGACGCACGTTATTAAGCGCAAACGGGCCTGCGGGTACCACCGTAGAATGAATCAATGAACCGTTTTGCCGGACTTCGATCTGCGCCTGACTATGGGCGATACCTTCAATCATCGCGCTTTGTCCTTCTTTCTGCAGCGCTTGCTCGGTCAGGACCTGTACGCCGGTGATCTGCGCGCCGGCCAGTACCGGGTTGTAGAGGTTGATCTGACCCGCTTGCAGCACCGCTTCCAGGCTGGCGAAGGTGCGTTGGGCGTATGCCGCGATATGAGTCGTGCGTGAAACGTCGTCCTGCCAGGTTTGCACCTGGCGACTGCGCACGACCCAGTCACCGGCGTTGAAACCGAGTTCGGTGTTGGCCGAGGCGTAGCGACTCGATTGGTCGCCAGAGCGGCTGTGTAAACCGGTGACGTCGTAATTGAGCAGACCGGCAACGCCACCGGTTTGATAGCCAGAGAAATCCCGGCTGGTCGGGCGTATCGCATCGGTGGGTACGATCAAGGACAAGCCCAGGCTCGCCGGGTCCTGCTCGATGACGGTTTGCGGCGAGGTGTTGAGGAAATCGTGGCAGCGGCCATCGTCCAGCGTTCGAGTGGGCACATTCAGGTTGCCCTCATCGAGCAGGGCGCGATCGAAGCACAACGCGCCTTCGCGATTGAACGTGGCGTCGATCCGGCCATGGCGCTGGCCGTTGACCGTGAGGGTGACCGGGTGCCTTCCGGCCGTGAATCGCGGCGTTTGCATCAGCAAAGTCGCCAGCGCCGGATCGATACCGCGCTGCAGCAACGTGTTTTGGTCGAACGACGGCGGAATCGAAACATCACCGTGGGCGTCGAGCAACATCAAAGCGTTGGTCAGCAGTAATGCTACCGTGGCTCGCCGCCGCAACAGGTGAGGACGGGCGCCGGGCCGAATAGCGGGCACGGCTTCGCCATCACGGTAAATCCATACTGTGTTCATGGGGGGTCACTTGGGTTATGCCTGCGTACTGGCCTGTTTTGCCGTGGCTTCAGGCTCGCTCGTGGCAACGGCTAAACGCCGTCGCTTTGAAACAGCGGCGCTCACGGTGCCTTTGGGGCACTGTGGAATAGTTGTGGTTTCAGAATTTGATGGGCGCCTCGTAGTGCGGTACCGCGAAGCCGTAGACGGTGGCCGGCTGAAAGCGCACTTGTGTGGCGTTCCCTTCAGGCACCGCAATGCTGATGTGTTCGCCGGGCAACACGTACGTTTTTGGCAGCATCGTGTTGCCAGCAGAAGGCAGCAATTGCACTTCCTGGCTCAGACGGACCACGTAAGGTGTTTCGTTGCGCACCGTCAGTTGACCGTCCTGTAGCGACCATTGCAGATCGGTCCAGGGCGTGCGATTAGGCGCCAGGCCTTTGGGGTGAAGGATTACCGGCAAGTTCTGGCGCACCGTTACGCCGACACGGGCATGTCCGGCTTCGGCGGCGGGTTTTCCTTGCGGTATGCCTTCAAAAATCACCCGTTTCAAGCGTTGGGTGAGCAGGGGTTTTTCCGATTGGAGAATGAACCGTACCAATTGGGTTTTCGAGGCTTCGACGCGTGCCAGCGGGGGCGTTACGAACACCAGGGGTTCAGAGTCCTCAGGAATGTTTTCGATAGTGACGTGCATCAACGCCAGGGTGGCGTCAGTGTTGGTGACTGATACGGATGCTTCGCCGTCGGCCTCGTTGACAATCACCACCGAGGTGTCCGGAACCATGCCGTCAGCCTGGGCCTGCGCGGTCAGCAGGAGAGCGAGTGCGCCAATGCCGCCGTGGAGCAGATGGCGCGTGCCAGTTAAAAACATCGTCATGATGTGTCTCTTGGGGTAGTCGAATATGACCCAGTGGGCAACGCAAATGGCCCGGCGCTGCCCGTTAAAGACAATGGTTTATAAATACTTGACTTCGAGGGTTGCATGGCCGTCGATAGGCACCTCGTGGGTCAGGGTCAGGCTGTCAGCACGGGCGATAAATGCGCCTACGTTCATATTTACGGCCAGTTGCTTGATTGCAACTGGCAACCAGCTTCCGGTAGAGCGATCGCCAAAGGCAGCCCACGTACCAGGAGGGATGCCGGCGCCGTCGTAACTTGTCCACGTTTTGCCTTGGTCGATAGAACCTAGCACTTCTTTTGAACCGGTTTCCGTGATTGCACTGTCATACGTAAAATCGAATCCACCGAGCTTTTCGTTGGTGTTGATCAGACCTAAGCCATACATATTGAAAGGATAAATCGATGAATTTGGACGATTGTCTACGAGGTCCAGCGCAAACAAAGTTGCGGCATCGCAAATAACGTTCAATTGCAAGGCGGTGCGACCTAGAAACGTCGCTTCGGTCTGGTTAAGCTTTTTGGCCGAAATTTTTCCATAATCAATTCCACTGCTAGGCAGACTGGGCGTGCAGGCTGCCGGAGTGATGATGCCTTTAATGACCAGGTCCGGGGAAGCGGCAAAAACGGACGAAGCACCGGCCAGTAGCAACGCTGCGGTCAATAGGGGTAACTGTTTGTTCATAAGTTGTATGTTCATATGTTGATTCTTCCTTGAATGATTATTGAGAGTTGTCCTGCGCGGACAGGGCGCACTCTATCGGTCGAGGTAGAGAGGTGGAATGCAACTAATACGAAAATGGACCGCCCGGTGTATGAACGTGTTACGGAGTACTGATCATCAACTTCCGTCGCGTTGTATGTAGCCCTTCGATGTGGGAGATATAGCTTTCAAGTGTAGGGGGTTTCTCTTTGTTTTATAGGAGAAAGAGCAGAGCCTTGAATACATTGGGAGAAGCAGTTTCGCGATATGGATTGGTCGTTGTGATTGGCACAGGACGGCGCTATTTTTCGCGCATTCCAGTCACCAAACAGGACAAATCCGACAATGCGCGTAATTATTGCTGACGACCATCCTGTCGTTCGCATCGGGTTGCGGATGCTCATCGATCTCTGCGGGACATGTGTGGTCGTTGGGGAAGCCGAGGGTCCGGATAGCCTGTTGAGCCTTCTATCAACCACCCCCTGCGATCTGTTGATCACGGATTTCAGCATGCCGGGTGACCTGCAGGCTGATGGCCTGAAGATGCTGGGCACGGTGCGACGTCGCTACCCGTCAATTCGGATTATTCTGGTCACGATGTTTGCCAACGTCGCGACGCTGAGATCAGCACTCACTGAAGGCGTGATGGCGATCGTTGCCAAAGGCGCGTCGGCCAAAGAGTTGCCCACAGCGATCAGATCGGTGAGCGAAGGGCAGCGTTTTGTCAGCGAACTCTTGCGCACGGCGATGGTTCAGGCCGGCACCGGTAATTCGTCAACGAAACCGTCACTGACTGCCAAAGAAAATGAAGTCGTAAGAATGCTCGCCAGCGGGATGACCGTCAGTGAAATCGCCGGCCACTTCAACCGCAGCGTTTCAACCATCAGCAAGCAGAAAAACATGGCCATGCACAGGCTGGGCATTTCCACCGACGTGGATCTCTTTGCCTATGCCCGCGACAGCGGCATGGCCTGTTAGGTCGTCGGCGTGCCCGGGCAGTCACGGTATTCGAGCCACGAATGCCGATGGTCTTCCCTGTGTTTGCAGACTATCGTGCAGGCAATCTCACGAACGTCCGGAGCCTGCCCATGAGTGATGGCCATAGCGCATTGATCACCCAGTTCTACCAAGCCTTCCAGCGGCTCGATGCCGAGGCCATGAGCGCCTGTTACACCGATGACGTGGTGTTCAGTGATCCGGCGTTCGGTGAGCTGCGCGGCCGCGATGCCGGTGACATGTGGCGCATGCTCACCACTCGGGCCAGGGATTTCTCCCTGACATTCGATAACGTGCGCAGTGATGAACGCACCGGCGGTGCGCACTGGGTGGCGACCTACCTGTTCAGCCAGACCGGCAACACCGTGGTCAATGATATCCAGGCACGCTTCGTTTTTCGCGACGGCAAGATTTGCGAGCATCACGATAGCTTCGATATGTGGGCCTGGTCCCGACAGGCGCTGGGTTTCAAGGGGCTGCTGTTGGGCTGGACGCCAGCGGTGCGCAACGCCGTTCGCGCTCAGGCGTTGAAGGGGCTGAAGGCATTCCAGGCCAGTCGCTGATAAGATCACCGTTTGTTTCCTTTCAAGCCTTGATTGTTACGTGACCAGCCTCAGCGAAAAGCCCGTCGACGCCGAAACACCGGTGAGCAAACCCTGGTTCGTCTACCTCGTGCGCGCGGCCAACGGTTCGCTCTACTGCGGGGTCAGCGACGACCCGGCCCGCCGCTTTGCCGCTCACCAGCGTGGCAAAGGCGCGCGGTTTTTCCTGTCCAGCCCGGCCGTGGCGTTGGTATATACCGAAGTCTGCCGCGACAAAAGCGACGCCCTGCGGCAGGAGCGGCTGATCAAAAAGCTCAAGAAAAGCGCCAAGGAGTGCCTGGTCGCGAGTGCGACTGCGGGCTTATCAATCTGACTGATAAGTTCCCATCAGGCAGATCGGTGGGCTGCGGGTGGATTGCGCGCTAAGCTGCGAACTCCTTACCCGTGCGGCGGAGCCGAGCATGTCAGAGTTGATTCTTCATCATTACCCGACGTCCCTTTTTGCCGAAAAGGCCCGCTTACTGTTGGGCTTCAAGGGTCTGTCCTGGCGCTCGGTGAAGATTTCGCCGGTGATGCCTAAACCCGACCTGACGGCGTTGACCGGCGGCTACCGCAAGACGCCGGTGTTGCAGATCGGCGCTGATATTTATTGCGATACCGCATTGATCGCCCGTCGTCTGGAGCAGGAAAAAGCCTTGCCGGCGTTCTTTCCGGAAGGCCAGGAAATGATCGCTGCGACATTCGCGGCCTGGGCGGATTCGGTGGTATTCCAGCATGCGGTCAGCCTGGTGTTTCAACCGGAATCGATCGCCGTACGCTTCGGCTCCATGCCGCCGGAAGCGATCAAGGCGTTCATTGCCGATCGCGCCGGGTTGTTCAGCGGTGGCAGCGCCACACGCTTGTCGGCCGAGCAGGCCCGGCATCAATGGCCAACGATCATGGCACGCCTGGAGCAACAGCTTCAGCGCGAGCAGGGCGACTTCCTGTTGGGCGAGCCGTCGATTGCCGACTTTGCCCTGGCTCATTCGTTGTGGTTCCTCAAGGCGACGCCGGTGACTTCACCGCTGGTTGACACCTATCCGGCGGTTTCGGCGTGGTTGGGGCGCGTGATGGGCTTCGGTCATGGCGCGTTTAGCGAGATGACGTCCAAGGAAGCGCTGGAGGTCGCGCGCAATGCCACGCCGGCGGCGTTGCCGGATGAGCGGTTCGATGAACCAAATGGGTTTGAGGCGGGCCAGCAGGTGGTGATTGCCGCAACCGATTACGGCGTTGATCCGGTAGCGGGGGAGCTGCTGTTCGCGGGCAGCGAAGAGTTGATTCTACGGCGTGAGGACGAGCGTGGCGGCGTGGTGCATGTGCACTTTCCGCGGTTCGGGTTCCGTATCGAAGCGCAGTAAGCGCTAACCACGGATTTCTTGGCTTGCACCCCCTGTAGGAGCTGGCTTGCCAGCGAAGGCGTCCGTCCAGGCGATACATGTGTCGACTGACCCACCGCTTTCGCTGGCAAGCCAGCTCCTACAGGGGATGGGTGTACACCTGTAGGAGCTGCCGAAGGCTGCGATCTTTTGATCTTCGGCTTATTTCAGCGCGGCAAGAATGGCGTCCGGGTCATACCCGCGAATCAATGTCCCGTTCACATCGATGATCGGGATCCCGCCGCCACCCAGCGCCTCATAGGCCTTGCGCGCCTCGGCGTCCTTCTCGATATCGAATTCATTGTAGGCAATGCCTTTCTGGTCGAGAAAACGCCGGGTCAGTTTGCAGTAGCCACACCATTCGGTGGCATAAAGCACGACCCTGGCGTTGGCCCGGGTCTGCTCGGACGCCATCTGCGAGGGGTTGAACACCCGCTCGATCTTGCCCCAGTTCTGGTACACCACAACCACCAGCAGGATCAGCAGGCATTTCTTCAGGACCCCGGGCAGCATCAGTTGCGTCGCTTGAGCTGGTCGGTGAGTTGGGTCGGCAGCCCTTTGATGATCAGCGTGCCGGCTTCTTCGTCATATTCGATCTTCGAGCCCAGCAGGTGTGCTTCGAAGCTGATCGACAGGCCTTCGGCACGGCCCGTGAAGCGGCGGAACTGGTTCAGGGTACGTTTATCCGCCGGAATCTCCGGCGACAGACCGTAGTCCTTGTTGCGGATGTGATCGTAGAAGGCTTTCGGCCTTTCTTCGTCGATCAGCTCCGAGAGCTCTTCCAGACCCATGGGTTCGCCCATTTTGGCCTGGCTGCTGGCGTAATCGACCAGGGTCTTGGTCTTCTCGCGCGCGGACTCTTCCGGCAGGTCTTCGCTTTCGACGAAGTCGCTGAAAGCCTTGAGCAAGGTGCGGGTTTCGCCCGGGCCGTCGACGCCTTCCTGGCAGCCGATGAAATCGCGGAAATATTCCGATACCTTTTTCCCGTTCTTGCCTTTGATGAACGAAATGTACTGCCTGGACTGCTTGTTGTTCTGCCACTCGGAGACGTTGATCCGTGCCGCCAGGTGCAATTGGCCCAGGTCCAGGTGCCGGGAGGGGGTCACGTCCAGCTGTTCGGTCACTGCAACGCCTTCACTGTGGTGCAGCAGCGCGATCGCCAGGTAATCGGTCATGCTTTGCTGATAATGCGCAAACAGCACGTGGCCGCCCACAGAGAGGTTCGATTCCTCCATCAGCTTTTGCAGATGTTCCACCGCCACCCGGCTGAACGCTGTGAAGTCCTTGCCGCCATCAAGGTATTCCTTCAGCCAGCCGCTGAACGGGTGCGCCCCGGACTCGGCATGGAAGAAACCCCAGGCCTTGCCTTGTTTGGCGTTGTAGCTCTCATTAAGGTCGGCAAGCATGTACTCGATGGCGCTCGACTCGGCCAATTCGGAATCGCGAGCGTGGAGAACTGCGGGCGTGCCGTCGGGTTTTTTGTCGATCAGGTGGACGATGCAATGGCGGATCGGCATGGGCTTCTCGGCTGGTTGAAGAGAGGAGGGCGTGCTCCCCGAAAAAGCGCCCAGTGTACCGCAACCATTGGTTTTGGCGCGGCACCAAGGGCAATTCGCAGCCCTGCGACGGTGCTTATGCAGTTTTTTGCAGCTTTAGTGCAATAAAGCTGACCAATTGGGTAGCTAGAGGCGGATATTTCCCCGTCTCTGTGCTAGTTTTGCCCGGTCTTACGCGAAGTCACTGCGTTAAGCGTGCATTCAGCATTTGTCAGGTCGAACCAAACCCTGATTTCGGTATCTATAACCCCGATCCCGTGGTTATTGGCCGAGGGTGCCAGATCCAGAAGATCGGGCTCGATGGCTGACACTGCACTCTGCAATCCATATGAATTTGATAGGGAAGGAACACTACATGGCTCTTACTAAAGACCAACTGATCGCCGACATCGCTGAAGCTATCGACGCGCCAAAAACCACCGCGCGTAACGCTCTGGACCAACTGGGCCAAATCGTTGCCGATCAGCTGGAAAACGGCGGCGAAATCACCCTGCCAGGTATCGGCAAGCTGAAAGTGACCGAGCGTCCTGCCCGTACTGGCCGTAACCCTTCGACTGGCGCTGCCATCGAAATCGCTGCCAAGAAAGTGATCAAGCTGGTTGTGGCCAAAGGCCTGACCGACGCGGTCAACAAGTAAGATTTGTTAAAAAAACCGTGCGACGGAGCAATCCGGGCACGGTTTTTTTGTGTCCGCGATTTACCATAGACACCGGTAGACCAATGTGGGAGCGGGCTTGCTCGCGAAGGCGATGTGTCAGTCGACTTTTATGGTGACTGACACTCCGCCTTCGCGAGCAAGCCCGCTCCCACATTTGATTTTCAGCAGCTCACGAATGAAGCCTTCACTCAGCTCTTGCGCGCCCAGCGTTCGCGCCAGACCTGCTGCTCGGATTTGGTCTGGAAGGTCCAGGCGACAAAGCGGCTTTGCTTCTGCCCCTGGGACATTTCCACCACCTGGCTTTCCAATACGCCGGCCTTTTTCAGCGCCGTCTGGATCGCAGGCAGGTTTGAGGCTTTCGAGACCAGTGTGCTGAACCAAAGCACTTTGTGCTGGAAGTGCGCACTCTCGGCGATCAGTTGCGTCACAAACCGTGCTTCGCCACCTTCACACCACAATTCAGCCGACTGACCGCCAAAGTTCAGCACCGGCAGTTTGCGTTTTGGGTCGGCCCGGCCCAGCGCGCGCCATTTACGCTCGCTACCCTTGGTCGCCTCGTCCATCGAGGCGTGAAACGGCGGGTTGCACATGGTCAGGTCAAAGCGTTCACCCGGTTCCAGCAGGCCCAGCAGAATGTGCTTGGGATTGCTCTGCAGGCGCAACTGGATGGCTTTGTTCAGCCCGTTGGACTGCACGATGGCTTTGGCGGCAGCCACGGCGGTCGGATCAATTTCCGAACCGAGGAAGTGCCAGCGGTAGTCGCTGTAACCGATCAACGGGTAGACGCAGTTGGCGCCCATGCCGATATCGAGCACTTTGACCGGTGCGCCGCGAGGAATCTCGCCGTCATTCACGCTGGCCAGCAGGTCGGCAAGGAAGTGCACGTAATCGGCACGGCCCGGAACCGGTGGGCAGAGGTAATCCGCCGGGATGTCCCAATGGGCGACGCCGTAGAACGACTTGAGCAGCGCCCGGTTGAACACCCGCACCGCGTCAGGGCTGGCGAAGTCGATGCTTTCCTTGCCATATGGGTTGATGATCACAAACTTCGCCAGTTCCGGCGTGGTTTTGATCAGCGCCGGGAAGTCGTAGCGACCCTGGTGGCGGTTGCGCGGATGCAGGCTGGCCTTCTCGCGTGGTTCCACGGCTTTGGCCGGGGTCGCGGATTCGGGCTTCTTGCGCGCAGGTCTGGGTGTGCGGGGGGCGTTCATGGGCGTTGTCGATTCGGGTATGGCTAAAAGTGACGGGTATTGTCCCACATTCAGCTGTTGTGAACTCAATTGTGACGTTCACCGCATGTCCCCTTGTGGGAGCGAGCTTGCTCGCGATGGCGGCCGAGCATCCAGCATCGATGTTGAATGTGATGGCCTCATCGCGAGCAAGCTCGCTCCCACAGGGGATTCACGGTGTTTGGGAGAAAGTGGCAGGCATAAAAAAGGGAGGCCGCCATGCCTCCCGTTTTCATTGCGATTTGCCGTTACAGGCTGGCAATCCGCGCATGCTGCTCGGCCAATTTGCCCAAAGCCTGTTCGGCTTCAGCCAGTTTGGCGCGTTCCTTGTCGATGACTTCGGCCGGAGCCTTGTCGACGAAACCGGCATTGGACAGTTTGCCGCCCACGCGCTGGACTTCGCCCTGCAGACGCAGGATTTCCTTGTCCAGACGTGCCAGCTCGGCGTCTTTGTCGATCAAGCCGGCCATTGGCACCAGCACTTCCATCTCGCCAACCAGTGCGGTGGCGGACAGCGGTGCTTCTTCACCAGCAGCCAACACAGTGATCGATTCGAGGCGAGCCAGTTTCTTCAGCAGGGCTTCGTTCTCGGTGAGACGACGCTGATCTTCGGCGCTGACATTTTTCAGGAACAGGTTCAGCGGTTTGCCTGGACCGATGTTCATTTCGCCACGAATGTTGCGCGTGCCGAGCATCAGGCCCTTGAGCCATTCGATGTCGTTTTCGGCAGCCGGATCGATGCGCTCTTCATTGGCCACTGGCCACGGTTGCAGCATGATCGTCTTGCCTTCGATACCGGCCAGCGGTGCGATTCGCTGCCAGATTTCTTCGGTGATGAACGGCATGAACGGGTGCGCCAGGCGCAACGCGACTTCCAGCACCCGAACCAGCGTGCGGCGGGTGCCGCGCTGACGTTCGACCGGCGCGTTTTCGTCCCACAGCACAGGCTTGGACAGTTCCAGGTACCAGTCGCAATACTGGTTCCAGATGAACTCGTACAAGGCTTGTGCGGCCAGGTCGAAACGGAACTGATCGAGTTGACGGGTCACTTCGGCTTCGGTGCGTTGCAGCTGCGAAATGATCCAGCGATCCGCCAGCGATAGTTCGTAAGCTTCGCCGTTCTGACCACAGTCTTCGCCCTTGTCCAGCACGTAACGCGCAGCGTTCCAGATCTTGTTGCAGAAGTTGCGATAGCCTTCGACGCGGCCCATGTCGAACTTGATGTCGCGGCCGGTGGAGGCCAGCGAGCAGAAGGTGAAACGCAGGGCGTCGGTACCGTAGCTGGCGATGCCGTCGGCGAACTCGTCGCGGGTCTGCTTCTCGATCTTCTTCGCCAGTTTCGGCTGCATCATGCCGGAGGTGCGTTTCTGCACCAGGTCTTCGAGTTCGATGCCGTCGATGATGTCCAGTGGATCCAGGACGTTGCCCTTGGATTTGGACATTTTCTGGCCCTGGCCATCACGTACCAGGCCATGGACGTAAACGGTCTTGAACGGAACCTGCGGCGTGCCGTCTTCGTTCTTCACCAAGTGCATGGTGAGCATGATCATCCGGGCAACCCAGAAGAAAATGATGTCGAAACCGGTGACCAGCACGTCGGTGGAGTGGAATTTCTTCAGGAATTCGGTCTGCTCAGGCCAGCCGAGGGTGGAGAAGGTCCACAGCCCCGAACTAAACCAGGTGTCGAGAACGTCATTGTCCTGTTGCAGCGCAACGTCCGGGCCGAGGTTGTGCTTGGCACGTACTTCGGCTTCGTCGCGACCGACATAGACCTTGCCCGACTCGTCGTACCAGGCCGGAATCCGGTGGCCCCACCACAACTGACGGCTGATGCACCAATCCTGGATGTCGCGCATCCACGAGAAGTACATGTTTTCGTACTGTTTCGGCACGAAGGCGATGCGGCCGTCTTCAACGGCGGCAATGGCGGGCTCGGCCAATGGCTTGGTCGACACGTACCACTGGTCGGTCAGCCACGGTTCGATGATGGTGCCGGAACGGTCGCCTTTCGGCACTTTCAGGGCGTGATCGTTGACGCTGACCAACAGGTCGGCGGCATCGAATGCGGCGACAATCTGCTTGCGCGCTTCGAAGCGGTCGAGGCCGGCGTATTCGGCCGGGATCTTGCCATCGATGCTTTCGTTCAGGGTGCCGTCGAGGTTGAACACCTGACAGGCCGGCAATACAGCTGCGTTCTTGTCGAAGATGTTCAGCAGCGGCAGGTTGTGGCGCTTGCCGACTTCGTAGTCGTTGAAATCGTGGGCCGGGGTGATTTTCACGCAGCCGGTGCCGAATTCAGGATCGCAATAATCATCGGCGATGATCGGGATGCGGCGGCCGACCAGCGGCAGCTCGACAAATTTGCCGATCAAGGCTTGGTAGCGTTCATCGTTCGGGTTCACGGCGACGGCGGCGTCGCCGAGCATGGTTTCCGGGCGAGTGGTCGCGACGATCAGGTAATCATTGCCTTCAGCGGTCTTGGCGCCGTCGGCCAGCGGGTACTTCAGGTTCCACAGGAAGCCTTTCTCGTCGTGGTTTTCCACTTCAAGATCGGAAATCGCCGTGTGCAACTTGGTGTCCCAGTTGACCAGGCGCTTGCCGCGATAGATCAGGCCGTCTTCGTGCAGGCGCACAAACGCTTCTTTAACCGCTTCCGAGAGACCGTCGTCCATAGTGAAGCGCTCGCGGCTCCAGTCCACGGACGAGCCGAGGCGGCGGATCTGACGGCTGATGTTGCCGCCGGACTGATCCTTCCATTCCCAGACCTTTTCGAGAAATTTCTCACGGCCCAGGTCATGACGACTCTGGCCCTGGGCTTCGAGTTGGCGCTCCACCAGCATTTGCGTGGCGATACCGGCGTGGTCGGTGCCCGGTTGCCACAGGGTGTTGCGACCCTGCATGCGACGGAAACGGATCAGGGCGTCCATGATCGCGTTGTTGAAGCCATGCCCCATGTGCAGGCTGCCGGTGACGTTCGGCGGCGGGATCATGATGGTGTAGGACTCGCCCGCGCCTTGCGGGGCGAAGTAATTCTCTGACTCCCAGGTGTTGTACCAGGAAGTTTCAATGGCGTGCGGCTGGTAGGTCTTATCCATGCGCGGCGGGACCCTATTGGCATTTATTCAGGAAAAGCCGGCAAGTATAGCGGGGCATGGGGCGCAGGGCGAGTGAGTGCGGACAAGCCGCAGCCCCGATAACGGCGCAGATCAAATGTGGAGGCTATTTGTGGGGCGGGGCACTTAACCTGTAGGAGCTGCCGCAGGCTGCGATCTTTTGGCGTCTTCAAGAACGCTGAAGATCAAAGTCAAAAGATCGCAGCCTGCGGCAGCTCCTACATTGGAATGGCGGAGGTTATTCGTATTGACTGAGTAGCCGTTCCATCCGCGCAGCGAGGCGGCGTTTGATTTCGGTTTCGATGTGCGGGGCGAAGTCGTCGATCACGTCTTGCATGATCAGCATGGCGGCGGCGCGCAGTTCGCCATCCAGGTGCAACAAGGCATCGGGACCTTTGCTCGTGGTGTCCGGAGCCGGTTCGGCGGCAGGGGTGGGCGGTGTCGGTTCGACGGTAGGCTGGGAAGCGCTGACCGTATCGAACAACATCGGAATCTGTTCCTGGTCATCGTCCTCGACCGTATCGGTCAGCAGGGGCGGTTGCAGGTTGTCGTCGCCGAGCAGTTGCCGGATCGACTCGAGGTCGTCCAGCAGGTGCGCGGACTGTTGCTGTTTTGGAGTGTCCATCGGAATGCTCAGAGTCGCTGTAGACGGTGATCTTGCAGAGGATAGCCCTGTTCGCGGTAGAAGCGGAAACTCTCCCGCGCGGCCTGACGAATCGTCGGATCTTCCACCACCACTTCCGCCACGCGGGCGAATTGCCCGGCGAAGGTCGGGACTTTCAAGTCGAGGTTGACCAGCAGATCCTGGTGCAGACCGCAGTCATCGCCAAGGCCCAGCACGATCACTCCCTCGGGCTCGCTTTCGGCGGGGCCGTGAGGCACGAAGCTTTCGCCCTTGAAGGCCCACAGGCGCGCATCGAGATCGGCCCGCTGGGCGGCATCGCTGCAATGCAGGTAGATGCGGTGGCCCATGCGCCAGGCTTTCTCGGTGAGCTTGCAGGCGAAATCCAGCTGCGCCGACGGATCGGCGCTGGGCAGGATGTAGAAGTCGACTTTGGTCATTGCGGTTCCTGAGCCCCGGGCGGCGTCTCCCGAAAGTGACACCGCCCGGAGTCATCGGTTTCAGACTTTGGCGCGGTCCAGCAGGTATTGGGTCAGCAGTGGAACCGGACGGCCAGTGGCGCCCTTGTCCTTGCCGCCGCTGGTCCACGCCGTGCCGGCGATGTCCAGGTGCGCCCAGTTCAGGTTCTTGGTGAAGCGCGACAGGAAGCAGGCCGCGGTGATGGCGCCGGCTTTCGGACCGCCAATGTTGGCGATGTCGGCGAACGGGCTGTCCAGCTGTTCCTGGTACTCATCGAACAACGGCAGTTGCCAGGCGCGGTCGTCGGCGGATTGGCCGGCGCTCAACAATTGGCCGATCAGTTCGTCGTTGTTGCCCAGCAGGCCCGAGGTATGGGAGCCCAGTGCGACGACGCAAGCGCCGGTCAGGGTGGCGATGTCGATGACCGCTTGCGGCTTGAAGCGCTCGGAGTAGGTCAGGGCATCGCACAGCACCAGACGGCCTTCGGCGTCGGTGTTGAGGATTTCCACGGTCTGGCCGCTCAGGGTGGTGACGATATCGCCAGGGCGCGCAGCGTTGCCGCTCGGCATGTTCTCGGCGCAGGCCAGGATGCACACCAGGTTGATCGGCAGTTTCAGTTCGAGCACGGCTCGCAGAGTGCCGAAGACGCTGGCGGCGCCGCCCATGTCGTACTTCATTTCATCCATGCCGGCGCCTGGTTTCAGGCTGATGCCGCCGGTGTCGAAGGTGATGCCTTTGCCGACCAGTGCGTACGGCTTCTCGGATTTCTTGCCGCCGTTGTACTGCATGACGATCAGGCGCGGTGGCTGGGCACTGCCCTGGCCGACGGCATAAAACGAGCCCATGCCCAGGTCCTTGATCTTCTTCTCATCGAGGACTTCGACTTTCAGGCTCTTGAACTCCTTACCCAGGCTCTTCGCCTGTTCACCGAGGAAAGTCGGGTGGCAGATGTTTGGCGGCAGGTTGCCCAGGTTGCGGGTAAACGCCATGCCATTGGCGATGGCGGTGGCATGGGCCACGGCACGCTCGACTTCGGCCTGGGCTGCCTTGATGGTCACCAGGGTGACTTTCTTCAGGGTGCGGGGCTCGGCTTTCTGGCTCTTGAACTGATCGAAGGTGTATTCGCCGTCCACCAGGGTTTCGGCCAGCAGGCGGGTCTTGCCATAGCTGTCGCGGCCTTTGACCACGACTTCGTCCAGGGCCAGCACGGCATCGTTGCCGCCCAGACCTTTAAGGGTGTTGAGGACGCCGGCGATGATTTTGCGGAACGGTCGGTCGCCCAGCTCTTCGTCCTGGCCAACACCCACCAGCAACACACGCTCGGCCTTGAGGTTCGGCACGCTATGCAGCAACAGGCTCTGACCGACTTTGCCGGCCAGGTCGCCACGCTTGAGCACCGCGCTGATGGCGCCACCGCTCAGTTCGTCGAGTTGGCGGGCGGTGGCGCCGAGCTTGCTGCCTTCGCCGACGGCGACCACCAGCGTGGCGGTCTTCAACGTTTCTGGGCTAACGCTTTTTACAACCAGTTCCATGTCCGGGTCCCTGAATGAATGGTCAACAACGCAAGCGTATGAACTTGCTTATAAATAGAAAGACGCAAGACACGGCCTGCGACAAAGGCCGCAGTTTGAACCTCGCTGCCTGCGCCTGACAACCCTTGGACTTACGATTGTAGGAGCGAGCCTGCTCGCGAAAAACCTGAGACCGCCACGGGGTGCCAGGCTACCCGCGTTATCGTTGACGACCATCGCGCGCGAGCTGGCTCCTACACACCTCCCCGCACCATTGCGCAGTGACAGGCGCACCCAATCACAGGATAATGCGCCAACTTTTTCGGCGGCTCTGCCCTGCGGGCCGTCTGATACGTTTGCTTGTTTGGCCGCCTTAGCCTGACAACCCTGGAGTGTCTGGTTTGATTGTCTTTCGTTATCTGTCTCGAGAAGTCCTGTTGACCTTGAGCGCCGTCAGTGCGGTGCTGCTGGTCATCATCATGAGTGGACGCTTCATCAAATATCTCGCCCAGGCGGCTGCCGGTCTTCTGGATCCAGGCTCGCTGTTTCTGATCATGGGTTTTCGTCTGCCGGGTTTTTTGCAGTTGATTCTGCCGTTGGGCCTGTTTCTCGGGATTTTGCTGGCCTACGGTCGTTTGTACCTTGAAAGCGAAATGACCGTACTGTCGGCCACCGGCATGAGCCAGCAACGCCTGTTGGCAATGACGTTGTTTCCGGCCACCCTGGTTGCATTGGTGGTGGCGTGGCTCAGCCTGAGCCTGGCGCCGCAAGGGGCCAATCAGTTCCAGCTGCTGCTGAACAAACAGGACGCCCTGACCGAGTTCGACACCCTTGAGCCGGGTCGCTTCCAGGCCCTGCGTGACGGGACGCGGGTGACCTACACCGAAACGCTGTCGGGTGACCGCATCAACCTCGGTGGCGTCTTCATTTCGCAAAAGAACATCTCGTCCGACAAGAAGGATCGCGGGATTTCCGTGCTGGTGGCCGAGAATGGCCGTCAGGAAATCCGCCCCGATGGCAATCGCTACCTGATTCTGGAAAACGGCTATCGCTATGACGGTAATCCGGGTCAGGCCGACTACCGGGCGATCAAGTACGACGAGTACGGTGTGTTGCTGCCCAAGCCGGACGTCAGCGATGAAGTCACCGACCGTGACGCGATGACCACCGGTTCCCTGCTGGGCAGCGACGACATCCGTTCCCGCACCGAATTGCAATGGCGTCTGTCATTACCGTTGCTGGTGTTCATCGTGACCCTGATGGCGGTGCCGCTGTCGCGAGTCAACCCGCGCCAGGGCCGCTTCCTCAAGCTGTTGCCGGCGATTCTTCTTTATATGGCTTACCTGACGATCCTGATTGCCGCCCGCGGCGCCCTCGAGAAGGGCAAGATCCCGCCGGCACTGGGGTTATGGTGGGTGCATGCGATCTTCCTGGTCATCGGCCTGGGCCTGCTCTATTGGGAGCCACTGCGCTTGAAAATGGCGAGTCGCCGCAGCGCGCTGGAGGTGGCCCGTGGTTAAGCTCGATCGCTACATCGGTAGCAGCGTGTTCATGGCGATCCTGGCCGTATTGGGGATCATTCTCGGTCTGGCGACGCTGTTTGCCTTTATCGACGAAATGGGGGACGTCAGCGATACCTACACCCTGGTCGATGTGTTGAGTTATGTCCTGCTGACCGCGCCACGCCGTCTCTATGACATGTTGCCGATGGCGGCGCTGATCGGTTGCCTGATCGGCCTTGGCAGTCTGGCCAGTCACAGCGAGCTGACCATCATGCGCGCGGCCGGTGTGTCGGTCGGGCGGATCGTCTGGGCGGTCATGAAGCCGATGCTGGTGCTGATGGTCGTGGGACTGCTGATTGGCGAGTACGTCGCCCCGGCGACGGAAATCACTGCCCAGGCCAATCGCTCCCTGGCGCAGGGCAGTGGCGATGCGCAAAGCGCCAAGCACGGTCTGTGGCACCGCCAGGGTGATGAGTTCATCCACGTCAACTCGGTGCAGCCCAACGGCCTGCTGTATGGCGTGACCCGCTATCGCTTCGATGATCAACGCCACATGCTGTCTTCGAGCTTCGCCAAGCGCGCGGAATTCGATAAGGATCACTGGCAGTTGAGCGACGTCACGACCACGGTATTCCATGAAAAAAGCACGGAAGTGGTGACGACCCCGGTCGAGCGCTGGAGCGTGGCGCTGAGCCCGCAATTGCTCAGTACTGTGGTGATGTCCCCCGATTCGCTGTCGATCACCGGCCTGTGGGGTTACATCCACTACCTGGCTGACCAGGGCCTGAGCAATGGTCGTTATTGGCTGGCATTTTGGGTCAAGGTGTTGCAACCGCTGGTCACCGCGGCCCTGGTGCTGATGGCGATTTCCTTCATCTTCGGTCCGTTGCGTTCGGTGACCCTCGGCCAGCGGGTGTTCACGGGTGTGCTGGTGGGCTTTACCTTCCGCATTGTCCAGGATTTGCTGGGGCCTTCGAGCCTGGTGTTCGGTTTTCCGCCACTCCTTGCGGTGCTGTTACCGGCCAGTATCTGCGCCCTGGCCGGGCTCTGGTTGCTGCGCCGGGCCGGTTGATTCCGGGTATTTTCCGCTCCAGTCGATGACAAAAAACGCCCCTGTCGCAAGACCGGGGCGTTTTTGTAGGCGCCGTCTGACCTGCAAACGTGACGCTTGCGCCGTGGATCAGGTACAATTCCCGGCTATTTTTCGGCGGGCTATGCCTGCAGCCTTTTTGAGTGTTGATCCGTGAGTGATTTGAGTCATATCCGCAATTTCTCCATCATCGCCCACATTGACCATGGCAAGTCGACGCTGGCCGATCGCTTCATCCAGATGTGCGGCGGCCTTGCCGAGCGCGAAATGGAAGCCCAGGTGCTGGACTCCATGGACCTGGAACGTGAACGCGGGATCACCATCAAGGCCCACAGCGTCACCCTGTATTACACCGCTCGCGATGGCATCAAGTATCAGCTGAACTTCATTGATACCCCGGGCCACGTTGACTTCACCTACGAAGTCAGCCGCTCGCTGGCGGCCTGTGAAGGTGCGTTGCTGGTGGTCGATGCCGGCCAGGGCGTTGAAGCGCAGTCGGTTGCCAACTGCTACACGGCGATCGAGCAGGGCCTGGAAGTCATGCCCGTCCTGAACAAGATCGACCTGCCACAGGCCGATCCGGACCGCGTCAAAGAAGAAATCGAAAAAATCATCGGCATCGATGCCACCGATGCGGTCGAGTGCAGTGCCAAGACCGGCCTGGGCGTCGACGAAGTGCTCGAACGCCTGGTTCACACCATTCCTGCGCCGACCGGCAACTACGAAGATCCGCTGCAAGCGTTGATCATCGACTCCTGGTTCGACAATTACCTGGGCGTTGTTTCCCTGGTTCGCGTGCGCCACGGCCGTGTGAAGAAGGGCGACAAGATCCTGGTCAAGTCCACCGGCAAGATCCACCTGGTGGACAGCGTCGGTGTCTTCAACCCGAAACACACCGCCACCGTTGACCTGAAGGCCGGCGAAGTGGGCTTCATCATTGCCGGCATCAAGGACATTCACGGTGCACCGGTCGGTGACACCCTGACCTTGAGCTCCACGCCGGACGTCGACGTGCTGCCAGGCTTCAAACGCATTCAGCCGCAGGTCTACGCCGGCCTGTTTCCGGTCAGCTCCGACGACTTCGAAGATTTCCGTGAAGCCCTGCAAAAGCTCACGCTCAACGACTCGTCCCTGCAGTACACCCCGGAAAGCTCCGACGCCCTGGGCTTCGGTTTCCGTTGCGGGTTCCTCGGCATGCTGCACATGGAAATCATCCAGGAGCGCCTCGAGCGCGAGTACGACCTGGACCTGATCACCACGGCGCCGACGGTCATTTTCGAGCTGCTGCTGAAAACCGGTGAGACGATTTACGTCGACAACCCGTCCAAGCTTCCGGACCTGTCCTCGATTGAAGACATGCGTGAGCCGATCGTGCGGGCCAACATTCTTGTGCCGCAAGAGCACCTGGGCAACGTCATTACCCTGTGCATCGAAAAGCGTGGCGTACAACACGACATGCTGTTCCTCGGTACCCAGGTCCAGGTGACCTACGATTTGCCGATGAACGAAGTGGTGCTGGACTTCTTCGACCGTCTGAAATCCACCAGCCGCGGCTATGCTTCGCTGGACTACCATTTCGATCGTTATCAATCGGCTAATCTGGTGAAACTGGATGTGCTGATCAACGGTGACAAGGTCGACGCGCTGGCGCTGATCGTGCACAAGGATAACGCGCACTACAAAGGTCGCCAGTTGACCGAGAAGATGAAAGAACTGATTCCACGGCAGATGTTCGACGTCGCGATCCAGGCCGCCATCGGCGGGCAGATCATCGCGCGGACCTCGGTCAAGGCACTCAGAAAGAACGTATTGGCCAAATGCTACGGTGGTGACGTTAGCCGTAAGCGCAAGCTGTTGGAAAAGCAGAAGGCCGGTAAAAAACGCATGAAGCAAGTCGGCAACGTGGAAATCCCACAGGAAGCCTTCCTTGCAGTGCTCAGGTTGGATAGTTAGGTCCTATGTCACTAAATTTCCCGCTGTTGCTGGTCATCGCCGTGTTCGTCTGCGGCCTGTTGGCGTTGCTCGATCTGGTTTTCCTGGCGCCGCGTCGGCGTGCGGCCATTACCTCCTATCAGGGCAGCGTCAGCCAGCCTGACGGGTTGGTGGTCGAGAAACTGAACAAAGAGCCGCTGCTGGTCGAATACGGCAAGTCGTTCTTCCCGGTGTTGTTCATCGTGCTGGTGCTGCGTTCGTTCCTGGTGGAACCGTTCCAGATTCCTTCCGGTTCGATGAAACCGACCCTGGACGTCGGCGACTTCATTCTGGTGAACAAGTTTTCTTACGGGATCCGCTTGCCGGTGATCGACAAGAAAGTCATCGAAGTCGGTGAACCGCAACGCGGCGATGTGATGGTTTTCCGCTACCCGAGCGATCCGAACGTCAACTACATCAAGCGTGTGGTGGGCCTGCCGGGTGACCAGATTCGCTATACCGCCGACAAGCGTCTGTTCGTCAACGGTGAGTCGATCGCCGAGCAACTGGTCGGCTCCGAGCCGGGCACGCTGGGCAGTGCCGAGCTCTACAAGGAAAAACTCGGTATCGCCGAGCACCTGATCCGCAAGGAGATGAGCCGCTACCGCGCCGCTCCGGACCATTCGTGGACCGTGCCCGCCGGGCACTACTTCATGATGGGCGACAACCGCGACAACTCGAACGACAGTCGCTTCTGGGATGATCCGAGCATCCCCAAGGATCTGCTGGGCATGGTTCCCGACAAGAATATCGTCGGCAAGGCCTTCGCAGTCTGGATGAGCTGGCCAGAACCCAAACTCAGTCACCTGCCGAATTTCTCGCGGGTTGGCCTGATCAAGTAATCACACACGGCGCTGTTGAACACAGCGCCGAATGCATTTCTGGAACCGGCACAATAGGCCCCAGTTGCATGAAAACAATGATATTCAGGATGTAATTTTTGAACACAGCGTTAATTGTCCCAAGCCTGCGCCGCACCCCGGCGATGGCAGTGGAATCCAGCCACGAACTCAGCGTGGGTAAACCGTGAGCGTCTCCTTAAGCCGTCTCGAGCGTCAGCTCGGTTACACCTTCAAGGACCAGGAACTGATGGTCCTGGCCCTGACTCACCGCAGCTTTGCCGGGCGCAACAACGAACGCCTGGAGTTCCTCGGTGATGCCATCCTCAACTTCGTCGCCGGCGAGGCACTGTTCGATCGCTTCCCGCTGGCCCGCGAAGGCCAGCTGTCGCGTTTGCGTGCCCGCCTGGTAAAAGGTGAGACCCTGGCCGTGCTGGCCCGCGGTTTCGATCTGGGCGAGTACCTGCGCCTGGGTTCCGGCGAGTTGAAAAGCGGCGGTTTCCGTCGCGAGTCGATTCTGGCCGATGCCCTGGAAGCACTGATTGGCGCGATCTACCTGGACGCCGGCATGGACATGGCGCGCGAGCGCGTGCTGGCCTGGCTGGCCGGGGAGTTCGAAGGCCTGACGCTGGTCGATACCAACAAAGATCCGAAAACCCGCCTGCAGGAATTCCTGCAGTCCCGGGGTTGTGAGCTGCCACGTTACGAAGTGGTGGATATCCAGGGTGAGCCGCATTGCCGGACGTTCTTCGTCGAATGTGAAATCACCTTACTGAATGAAAAAAGCCGAGGTCAGGGTGTGAGTCGTCGTATTGCCGAACAGGTAGCGGCCGCCGCAGCACTGATTGCCCTGGGCGTGGAGAATGGCCATGACTGATTCAACTGCAACTCGCTGTGGCTATGTCGCCATCGTCGGCCGTCCGAACGTGGGCAAGTCCACGCTGCTGAACCATATCCTCGGTCAGAAGCTGGCGATCACCTCGCGCAAGCCGCAGACCACCCGTCACAACATGCTGGGCATCAAGACCGAAGGCGCCGTGCAGGCGATCTACGTCGACACCCCCGGCATGCACAAAGGCGGCGAGAAAGCTCTGAACCGCTACATGAACAAGACCGCTTCGGCGGCGTTGAAAGACGTCGACGTGGTGATCTTCGTGGTTGACCGCACCAAGTGGACCGACGAAGACCAGATGGTCCTCGAGCGCGTCCAGTACGTCACCGGCCCGCTGATCGTCGCGTTGAACAAGACCGACCGCATCGAAGACAAATCCGAGCTGATGCCGCACCTGACCTGGTTGCAGGAACAGCTGCCGAACGCGCAGATCATGCCGATCTCGGCCCAGCACGGGCACAACCTCGACACGCTGGAGCGGGTGATCGCCGAGCACCTGCCGGAAAACGATCACTTCTTCCCGGAAGACCAGATCACCGACCGCAGCAGCCGCTTCCTCGCCGCTGAGCTGGTGCGCGAGAAGATCATGCGCCAGCTGGGCGCCGAGCTGCCGTACCAGATCACCGTGGAAATCGAAGAGTTCAAGCAGCAGGGCAAAACCCTGCATATCCATGCCTTGATCCTCGTCGAGCGCGACGGCCAGAAGAAGATCATCATTGGCGACAAGGGCGAGCGCATCAAACGCATCGGCACCGAGGCACGCAAGGACATGGAGCTGTTGTTCGACTCCAAGATCATGCTCAACCTCTGGGTCAAAGTGAAAGGCGGCTGGTCCGACGACGAGCGCGCCCTGCGTTCGCTGGGTTACGGCGACCTGTAACACCGGTTCCTGATACACCGAAGAACCCCTGTGGGAGCGAGCTTGCTCGCGATAGCGGTCTGCCAGTCAACATCGATTTTGAATGTCATGCCCTCATCGCGAGCAAGCTCGCTCCCACATTGGGTTTGGGTTGTTTGTAAAACTGCGTTCCGTCATTGAGAACTCCATGTCCCAACCCCTCGGCCAACCCGCCTTCGTGCTCCACAGTCGCGCCTACCGCGAAAACAGCGCGCTGGTGGATTTCCTCACGCCGCAAGGGCGGCTGCGGGCGGTGTTGCGCAGTGCGCGAGGCAAGGCGGGGACGCTGGCGCGACCGTTCGTGCCTCTGGAAGTCGAATTCCGTGGTCGTGGCGAGCTGAAGAACGTCGGGCGCATGGAAAGTGCCGGCGTTTCCACCTGGCTCAATGGCGAGGCGCTGTTCAGTGGCCTCTATCTCAATGAGCTGCTAATCCGTCTTCTGCCCGCCGAGGATCCCCATCCTGCCGTCTTCGATCACTACGCTGCCACCTTGCTTGCCCTGGCCGAAGGCCGTCCACTGGAGCCGTTGTTGCGTTCTTTCGAATGGCGACTGCTCGACGATCTCGGTTATGGCTTCGCGCTGACGACCGACATCCACGGCGAGCCCATCGCGCCGGACGGTCTCTATCGCTTGCAAGTGGATGCGGGTTTGGAGCAGGTCTATCTGCTGCAACCCGGGCTGTTCAACGGTACCGAGTTGCTGGCCATGGCCGAAGCCGACTGGAGCGCGCCCGGCGCACTGTCTGCCGCCAAGCGCTTGATGCGTCAAGCACTGGCCGTTCATCTGGGCGGTCGTCCCTTGGTCAGTCGCGAGCTGTTTCGCAAGCCCTGATCACCCCGTATGCTGTGCACCGAACTTTCCCTTCTTCAGGAGCGCTTCCGTGACCACCAGCAATCGCATTCTTCTTGGCGTGAACATCGACCACGTTGCCACCCTGCGTCAGGCCCGGGGCACTCGTTACCCGGATCCGGTCAAGGCAGCACTCGACGCCGAAGAGGCGGGCGCTGACGGCATCACCGTGCACCTGCGTGAAGACCGCCGGCACATCCAGGAGCGCGACGTGCTGCTGCTCAAGGACGTGCTGCAAACCCGCATGAACTTCGAAATGGGCGTCACCGAAGAAATGATGGCGTTCGCCGAGCGCATCCGCCCGGCGCACATTTGCCTGGTCCCGGAAACCCGCCAGGAGTTGACCACCGAAGGTGGCCTCGACGTAGCGGGGCAGGAAGCGCGGATCAAGGCGGCGGTGGATCGTCTGGCGAAAATCGGCTGTGAAGTGTCGCTGTTCATCGATGCGGACGAGCGGCAGATCGAAGCGTCCCGTCGCGTGGGTGCGCCAGCCATCGAACTGCACACCGGTCGTTACGCGGATGCCGAGACGCCGACGCAAGTGGCTGAAGAATTGAAGCGCGTGGCCGATGGCGTGGCGTTTGGTCTGGCCCAGGGCCTGATCGTCAACGCCGGCCACGGGTTGCACTATCACAACGTTGAAGCGGTGGCCGCGATCAAGGGCATCAACGAGCTGAACATCGGCCATGCGCTGGTGGCACATGCGTTGTTTGTCGGGTTCAAGTCGGCAGTGTCTGAAATGAAAGCCCTGATCCTGGCCGCCGCAAAAGCCTAAAGCCAAACAGAAAACCCTGTGGGAGCGAGCTTGCTCGCGATGAGGCCACGACATTCAGCAGAGATGTTGACTGTTGGTCCGCCATCGCGAGCAAGCTCGCTCCCACATTTGGTTGGTGGCGGCTGTTAAAGCGGCGGGGTTTCCTGATTCGGCTTGGTCTTGTCGACCCCCGGTACATGCAGGCTGCCCTCGGCGACCTGGTCGCCTTCAAGCTGCGGCTGTGTGACCCAGGTCAGGATGTCGTAGTAACGACGGATGTTTGCCACAAAGTGCACCGGCTCGCCACCCCGGGCGTAGCCGTAGCGGGTTTTGCTGTACCACTTCTTCTCGGACAGCCGCGGCAGGATCTTCTTCACGTCCAGCCACTTGTCCGGGTTAAGCCCTTCCTTGGCCGCCAGTTTGCGCGCGTCATCCAGGTGACCGCTGCCAACGTTGTAGGCCGCCAGGGCAAACCATGTGCGATCCGGTTCCTGGATCGAATTGTCCAGCTGTTCCTTCATGTAGGCCAGGTACTTGGCGCCGCCCATGATGCTCTGTTTGGGGTCGAGGCGATTGGACACGCCCATGGCCTGTGCGGTGTTCTGGGTCAGCATCATCAGCCCGCGCACACCGGTCTTGGAGGTGACGGCCGCTTGCCACAGGGATTCCTGATAACCGACCGCGGCCAGCAGGCGCCAATCGACTTTCTCTTCCTTGGCGTACGCCTTGAAGTGCTTCTCGTACTTGGGTAGCCGTTGCTGCAAATGCTGGGCGAAGGTGTAGGCGCCCACGTAGCCGAGCACATCGACGTGCCCATAATAGCGGTCCTTGAGACGTTGCAAGGTGCCGTTCTTCTTCACCTTGTCGAGGTAGCTGTTGATCTCGTTCAGCAGGCTGTTGTCGTCACCAGCCGCTACGGCCCAGCTCTGATTGCTGGCATTGCCGAGATCGAAGGCCACTCGCACGTTGGGGAAATAGACCTGGTTCATCGCGACTTCGTTGGAATCGACCAGGGTCAGGTCGATCTGATCTTCGTCCACCATGCGCAGCAGGTCGACAACTTCAACGGCGTCGGACTCTTCGTATTCGATGCGGGGGTATTTCTTTTTCAGTTCCGCCAGCTGCTCGGCGTGGGTGCTGCCCTTGAGCACCATGATCTTCTTGCCCACCAGATCCTTCGCATCGGTTGGCCGTGATTGGCCGTTGCGATAGATGATCTGAGGGGTGACTTCCAGATAGGAGTGGGAAAACCGCACTTGCTTCTTGCGCTGCTCGCTGGCGACCAGGCCGGCGGCAGCCAGCACCGGGCCGTTGGGCTTGCCCACCTGGTTGAACAGGTCGTCGAGGTTGTCGGCGGTTTCGATCTTGAGCTCGACCCCCAGATCGTCGGCGAAGCGCTTCACCAGCTCGTATTCGAAGCCGGTTTCACCGTTGCGATCCTGAAAGTAGGTGGCAGGGCTGTTTCGGGTAACCACCCGCAGCACGCCATCCTCCTTTACGCGCTCCAGTGTGTTGGGTTTATCAACACAGCCACTGAGCATCAGGAAGAGTCCGGTTGCGATCAGCCATTTGGCGTATCGCGGACGCAAAGCCGTTGGGGAAAACATTTGCGCAGTATACGCAAAGGACCACGAGCGCCATATCTCGACAGCGAAGGGCTTGTCTGTTAGAGGGTGAAAAACTCGCCAGGAGCCCGCAGGAATGGGCTCGCACGGCATTTTATGACACAAAAAATAACCCCTGACGCGCCTTCCGGAGAGCCTGGGTTACTGCACTGCGCAGGCGCTCCGACGTCCGGGCACAGCCGTGCGTACCGTTTCGAGTGATGTCGCGGCCTGTTTAGGCTAGAATGCACGGCCTCAAAGCACACCCCTTCCCGAGGCTGTCCCGAAGATGTTGATCCTGCGCGGCGCTCCTGCCCTTTCTGCCTTTCGCCACAGCAAACTCCTTGAGCAACTGAGCCAGAAGGTCCCGGCTGTCAGCGGCTTGTATGCTGAATTCGCTCACTTCGCCGAAGTTACCGGCGTCCTGACCGGCGACGAACAGCAGGTGCTCGCGCGCCTTCTGAAGTACGGCCCAAGTGTTCCGGTACAAGAGCCGACCGGTCGTCTGTTCCTGGTGTTGCCGCGTTTCGGCACCATCTCGCCGTGGTCCAGTAAAGCCAGCGACATCGCTCGCAACTGCGGCCTGAGCAAAATCCAGCGCCTGGAGCGCGGCATTGCGTTCTACGTCGCCGGCCAGTTCAGCGACGCTGAAGCCCAGCTGATTTCCGATGCGCTGCACGACCGCATGACTCAGATCGTCCTCGGCAACCTTGAACAAGCCGCCGGCCTGTTCAGCCACGCCGAGCCGAAGCCGTTGACCGCGATCGACGTGCTGGGTGGCGGCCGCGCCGCGCTGGAAAAAGCCAACACCGAACTGGGCCTGGCCCTGGCCGAAGACGAGATCGACTACCTGGTCAACGCCTTCGTCGGCTTGAAGCGCAACCCGCACGACATCGAACTGATGATGTTCGCCCAGGCGAACTCCGAGCACTGCCGTCACAAGATCTTCAACGCCAGTTGGGATATCGACGGTCAGAGCCAGGAAAAAAGCCTGTTCGGCATGATCAAGAACACCTACGTGATGCACAGCGAAGGCGTGCTGTCGGCTTACAAGGACAACGCTTCGGTGATCGTCGGCAACGTCGCCGGTCGTTTCTTCCCGGACCCTGAAACCCGCCAGTACGGTGCGGTACAGGAACCGGTGCACATCCTGATGAAAGTCGAAACTCACAACCACCCGACTGCGATTGCCCCGTTCCCGGGCGCATCCACCGGTAGCGGTGGCGAGATCCGCGACGAAGGCGCAACCGGTCGCGGTGCCAAGCCAAAGGCTGGCCTGACCGGTTTCACCGTGTCCAACCTGCAAATCCCGGGCTTCGAACAGCCATGGGAAGTGCCGTACGGCAAGCCTGAGCGCATCGTCACTGCGCTGGACATCATGATCGAAGGCCCTCTGGGTGGCGCTGCGTTCAACAACGAATTCGGCCGTCCAGCCCTGACCGGTTACTTCCGTACCTTCGAACAATCGATCACCACCCCCCGTGGCGACGAAGTTCGCGGTTACCACAAGCCGATCATGCTGGCCGGCGGTATGGGTAACATCCGTGCCGAACACGTGCAGAAAGGCGAGATCACCGTTGGCTCCAAGCTGATCGTGCTCGGCGGCCCGGCGATGTTGATCGGCCTGGGTGGCGGCGCAGCTTCCTCCATGGCCACCGGCACCAGCTCGGCTGACCTGGACTTCGCTTCCGTACAGCGCGAAAACCCTGAGATGGAACGCCGCTGCCAGGAAGTCATCGACCGTTGCTGGCAGTTGGGTGATAAGAACCCGATCAGCTTCATCCACGACGTCGGCGCGGGCGGTCTGTCCAACGCCTTCCCGGAACTGGTCAACGACGGCAACCGTGGCGGTCGCTTCGAATTGCGCAACATTCCAAACGACGAGCCGGGCATGGCCCCGCACGAAATCTGGAGTAATGAATCCCAGGAACGTTACGTTCTGGCGGTCGGCCCGGCTGACTTCGAACGCTTCCAGGCGATCTGCGAACGTGAGCGTTGCCCGTTTGCCGTGGTCGGCGAAGCCACTGCCGAACCGCAACTGACGGTCACCGACAGTCACTTCGGCAACAGCCCGGTGGACATGCCGCTGGAAGTGCTGCTGGGCAAAGCCCCGCGCATGCACCGTTCGGCCGTTCGCGAAAACGAACTGGGCGACGATTTCGATCCATCGACCCTAAACATCGGCGACTGCGTCGAACGCGTTCTGCATCACCCGGCCGTGGCCAGCAAAAGCTTCCTGATCACCATCGGCGACCGCACCATCACCGGCCTCGTGGCCCGTGATCAGATGGTCGGCCCGTGGCAGGTCCCGGTAGCCGACGTTGCCGTCACCGCCACCAGCTTCGACGTTTACACCGGTGAAGCCATGGCCATGGGCGAGCGTACTCCGCTGGCTCTCCTGGACGCTCCGGCGTCGGGCCGTATGGCCATCGGCGAAACCCTGACCAACATCGCGGCTTCGCGTATCAACAAGATCTCCGACATCAAACTGTCGGCGAACTGGATGTCCGCTGCCGGTCACCCGGGTGAAGACGCGCGTCTGTACGACACCGTGAAAGCAGTCGGCATGGAACTGTGCCCGGACCTGGGCATTACCATTCCGGTGGGCAAGGACTCGATGTCCATGGCCACGCGCTGGAACGACGAGGGCGTCGACAAGACCGTGACCTCGCCGATGTCCCTGATCGTGACCGGGTTCGCGCCCGTGGCTGACATCCGTCAGACCCTGACGCCGGAACTGCGCATGGACAAGGGCACCACCGACCTGATCCTGATCGATCTGGGCCGGGGCCAGAACCGCATGGGGGCCTCGATTTTGGCCCAGGTTCACGGCAAGCTCGGCTCGCAAGCGCCGGACGTCGATGATGCCGAAGACCTCAAAGCCTTCTTCGCCGTGATCCAGGGCCTCAACGCCGACGGTCACCTGCTGGCTTACCACGACCGTTCCGACGGTGGTCTGCTGACCAGCGTGGTGGAAATGGCGTTCGCCGGCCACTGCGGTCTGAGCCTGAACCTCGACGGCCTGGCAGAAACGTCCGCCGACATCGCCGCGATCCTGTTCAACGAAGAACTGGGTGCCGTGATCCAGGTTCGCCAGGACGCTACGCCGGATATCCTCGCGCAGTTCAGTGCTGCCGGTTTGGGTGACTGCGTGTCGGTGGTCGGTCAACCGATGAACAACGGCCAGATCAACATCACCTTCAACGGCGAAACCGTGTTCGAAGGTCAGCGTCGTCTGCTGCAACGTCAGTGGGCTGAAACCAGCTACCAGATCCAGCGTCTGCGTGATAACGCCGACTGCGCCGAACAAGAGTTCGACGTGCTGCTGGAAGAAGACAACCCGGGCCTGAGCGTCAAGCTCAGCTACGACGTCAACCAGGACGTCGCCGCGCCTTACATCAAGAAAGGCATCCGCCCACAGGTTGCCGTGCTGCGTGAGCAGGGCGTCAACGGTCAGGTGGAAATGGCGGCCGCGTTCGACCGCGCCGGTTTCAACGCGATCGACGTGCACATGAGCGACATTCTGGCCGGCCGTGTCGACCTGAACGAGTTCAAAGGTCTGGTCGCTTGCGGCGGTTTCTCCTACGGCGACGTACTGGGCGCCGGCGAAGGCTGGGCCAAGTCGGCGCTGTTCAACAGCCGCGCTCGCGATGCGTTCCAGGGCTTCTTCGAACGTAACGACAGCTTCACCCTCGGCGTGTGCAACGGTTGCCAGATGATGTCCAACCTGCACGAGCTGATCCCGGGCAGCGAGTTCTGGCCGCACTTTGTGCGTAACCGTTCCGAGCAGTTCGAAGCGCGCGTGGCGATGGTTCAGGTCCAGGAGTCGAATTCGATCTTCCTGCAGGGCATGGCCGGTTCGCGCATGCCGATCGCCATCGCTCACGGTGAAGGTCATGCCGAGTTCGCCAGCGAAGAAGCACTGCTGGAAGCCGATCTGTCGGGTTGCGTGGCAATGCGTTTCGTCGACAACCACGGCAAGGTCACCGAAAGCTACCCGGCCAACCCGAACGGCTCGCCGCGCGGGATCACCGGGCTGACCAGCCGCGACGGTCGCGTGACGATCATGATGCCGCACCCGGAACGTGTGTTCCGCGCCGTGCAGAACTCGTGGCGTTCGGAAGACTGGAACGAAGATGCACCGTGGATGCGCATGTTCCGTAATGCCCGCGTGTGGGTGAACTAAGCGCAGTGTACAAGCTCAGCTTTTTCGTTCCCGACAGTCATGTCGAAGTGGTCAAGAGCGCCGTATTCGCCGCCGGTGGCGGACGGATCGGGGCTTATGACCACTGCGCCTGGCAAGTGTTGGGCCTGGGCCAGTTTCGCCCTCTGGATGGCAGTCAGCCGTTTATTGGTGAAGCAGGGCAGGTCAAGCAGGTCGAGGAATGGAAGGTTGAACTGGTGGTGGCGGATGAGTTGATCGTGGCCGTGGTGGCCGCGCTGAAACTCAGCCATCCCTATGAGACGCCGGCTTACGAGGTGTGGCGGTTGGAGGATTTCTGATCTTCCGGATCGCTGAAATGAGAAACCCGCTGATGAAGATCAGCGGGTTTTTTATGGCCTGAAAATTAGCAGAGATGCTGAAGGCCTTATCGCGAGCAAGCTCGCTCCCACATTGGACCTGTGTACACCGAACCATTGTGGGAGCGAGCTTGCTCGCGATGACGGACTGCCAGGCGCCGAAGATCTAAACCTTGGCACTCACCTCACTGCGATTGACCAACGCCTCCAGCGCGTCACTCAAACTCGCTGCCTTGTCGCCAATCAACAGGTGCCAGACACCCCCATCCAACTGACTGACACCCTGACAACCCAACGCCTTCAAATCACACTCTGACAACGTTTTACCGTCCGCCAGCTGCAGGCGAATGCGGGTCATTGCAATGCAGTCCATTTGCAGCACATTGTTGCTACCGCCCAGGGCATTCAGCCATTGCTGCGCTTCCGTTGTCGCAACGGCGGCAGGTTTCGGCGCATCGACAACAGCAGCAGGTGTGGAGACCAACGCTCGGCCCAACGCCGGCATCGCCAGGCGAATCTCATCGGCAATGCTGTCCGCCATCGGCCCGACGACCACTTGCAAGCTCCCGCCCTTGCCCGGACGCACCACCGCCATCGCACCCAGCGCTTTGAGCTCGGCATCCGAAGCCTTGTTGCGATCCACCATGTCCAGGCGCAGCCGTGTGGTACACGCACCCACGGTGATCAGATTCTGCGCACCACCCAGAGCCTTGATGTATGCCTCGGCCCGGTCATTCTCGGCGATCACCACTTTATCGCCCGTGGGAACATCTTCACGCCCCGGCGTCTTCAGCTTGAACCGACGAATACAGAAATCAAACACCCCGTAATAGATCACGGCATACGCCAGCCCAACCGGAACCACCAGCCAGCCGTTGGTGGATTTGCCCCAGCCGAGAATCATGTCGATGAAACCACCGGAAAAGGTGAACCCTAGATGGATGTTCAGCAGATTGGTGATGGCCATCGACAGGCCGGTCAACAGCGCATGCAGCAGAAACAGCAGCGGCGCGAGGAACATGAAGGCGAATTCGATCGGCTCGGTCACGCCGGTCAGAAACGAAGTCAGCGCCATCGACAGGAAGATCCCGCCCATGATTTTGCGCCGTTCCGGCAGGGCGTTGCGGTACATCGCCAGGCACGCGGCGGGCAGGCCGAAGATCATCATCGGGAACATGCCGGTCATGAATTGGCCGCCTTTCGGATCGCCCGCGAAGTAGCGCGACAGGTCGCCGGTGACGAGGGCACCTGTGGTCGGGTCGGTGAAGTTGCCGAAGACGAACCACGCCATGTTATTGAGGATGTGGTGCAGCCCGGTGACGATCAGCAGGCGGTTGAACACGCCGAAGACGAACGCGCCGAAGCTGCCGCTCTCCATCATCAGCGCACCGAAGCCATTGATGCCGTGCTGGATCGGCGGCCAGATCAGGCCGAACACCACGCCCAGGCCGACGGCGGCGAACCCGGTAACGATCGGCACGAAGCGCCGGCCACCGAAGAACGCCAGGTATTCCGGCAACTTGATGTCTTTGAAGCGGTTGTACAGCGCGCCGGCCATCAAGCCGCTGACGATCCCGGCGAGCATGCCCATGTTGATGCTCGCGTCTAGCACCTTGAGGGTGGAGATCATTACCAGGTAGCCAATGACACCGGCGAGGCCTGCGGTGCCGTTGTTGTCCTTGGCGAACCCGACCGCGATGCCGATGGCGAAGATCATTGCCAGGTTGGCGAATATGACTTGGCCGGCGTCATGGATGATCGCGATGTCCAGCAGGTCGGTGTCGCCCAGACGCAGCAACAGGCCGGCAATCGGCAGGATCGCAATCGGCAGCATCAGCGCGCGGCCGAGGCGCTGCAGGCCTTCGATAAAGTATTGGTACATGGCGGATCTCCCTGGGTTCTTTTTGTTGTTCAGCTCAGAGGCCATTGCTGGTGGCTGGCGTGACGCACCGCGCTGGCGCTGCTCAGCTTGAGCAAGTCCTGGCTGATGCGTCGGCATTGGGTGGCGTCGAGGTGACGGACGCGATCCTTGATTTCACCGATCTGCACCGGACTTACCGACAACTCCCTGACGCCCAGGCCGATCAGTACCGGGGTGGCCAGGGGGTCAGAGGCGAGTGCCCCGCAGACCCCGACCCAACGGTCATGCACCGCCGCACCGGTACAGGTCTGGGCGATCAGCCGTAGCAGCGCCGGGTGCAGTGCATCGACCCGCGAAGCGAGGCCGGCGTGATCACGGTCCATGGCCAGGGTGTACTGGGACAAGTCGTTGGTGCCGATGGACAGGAAGTCCGCATGCTCTGCAAGCTGTTCGGCCAGCAACGCGGCGGCCGGGACTTCGATCATCACCCCCAGTTCCGGGCGCTGAGTGAGCTCAAGCTCAGTGCACAGAGCGTCGAGGCGCTGGCGGATGTGGAGCAGCTCATCGACTTCGGTGACCATCGGCAACAGGATCCGGCAACGGGACAGCGGGCAGACATGCAGCAGAGCTCGCAGTTGCTGATCCAGCAGTTCCGGCCGAACTTGAGCCATGCGAATGCCGCGCAAACCGAGCACCGGATTCGCTTCGGCGGGGAGGGGCAGATAGTCCAGTTGCTTGTCGCCACCGACGTCGATGGTGCGGATGATCACTGACTTGTCGCCCATGGCATCCAGCACGGCTTGATAGGCGTGGCGCTGTTCCTCTTCGTCCGGCGCGGTGTGGCGGTCCACAAACAGAAATTCGGTGCGCAGCAGGCCTACGCCGTCGGCGCCATTGGCCAGCGCGTCAGCCGCTTCAGTGCTGGAGGCGACGTTGGCGGCGACTTCGATCTGCACGCCGTCGAGGGTCAGCGCCGGGGTGTGCGCCTGGGCCTGTTGCTCGGCGCGACGTTGTTGATGATCGAGTTGCGCCTGACGGACCTCGGCCAAGCGTTCACTGTCGGGCATCAATTCGAGACGCCCGCCATCGGCATCCAGCACCACCGATTGGCCTTGTTGCTGATCCAGCAGTGTCGCGCCCAGTGCCACCAGGCATGGCAAGCCTTTGCCCCGAGCGAGAATCGCAACATGGGAAGTCGCGCCACCTTCGGCCATGCACAAGCCGGCGACACCTTGCTGGCTCAGCTGCAGCAGGTCGGACGGGGTCAGTTCACAGGCTGCAACGATGGCCCCGGCGGGCACGTCGTAATGCCAGGTTTCACCGAGCAGGGCGCGCAACACCCGCTGCTTGAGATCGCGCAGGTCGTTGGCGCGTTCGGCCAGCAGTGGGCTGCCGAGTTGCTGCAGCACTTCGCACTGCGCGTCGATCGATCGACTCCAGGCATGGGTCGCGGCCATGCCCTGGTCGATGGAGTGGTTGGCCGCGTCGAGCAACACCGGATCTTCGAGCAAGGCGAGGTGGGCGGCGAAGATCGCTTCTTCGTCGGTGTTCTTGTGCTTTTTGGCCTGGGCCAGGGTGCTGTCGATTTCGCTGCGAACCTGGGTCAGCGCGACGTCGAGGACTTGCAGTTGTTGCTCGGGATCATGGTTGCCGGCGTCCACCGGCAGACTGATCGCGTTCAGGCGAAACAACGGCCCGCCGACCAGGCCGGGTGCGGCGCAGACACCGTGCAGCACGCCCGCTTCTGCCGCACGTTTACGCTGGGCAATGGGTGTTGGCGCCATGGCATGGCTGTCTTCAGCCAGCGCTGTGGACAATGCGGCCAACAACGCTTGCACGGCCGCTTCGGCGTCCGGGCCCTGACAACTGACCTGAACCTCGTCCTGCTCGCCGACGGCCAGCCCCATCAACCCGATCAAGCTGTCGCAGGTCGCCGATTTTCCGCCAAAATGCAGCCGGGATTTACTCTTGAAGCCTTGCGCCGTCTGCCGAATCAGCGCCGCCGGCCGGGCATGTAATCCGCCACGATGGGCGATGCGGATGTGGCCGTGGACTTCTTCCCCCGACACGTCCTCTTGAGCCTGTGCACCCGATGGACAGCGGCGAATGATGTGCAGCAGCGGTTCACCCACCTTGACCGACTTCAAGGTGATCGGCCGCGCCTGAAAGTCCTGGCTGTTGGTCAGGATCATCAGGCTGACCAGGCTTTTGCACTGCTGCGCGACCTGGTCCAGGTCGTAGCGCAACAGCGGTTGGCCGTTGACGACTCGCGAACCTTCCTTGACCAGCATGAAGAAGCCTTCGCCCTGTAACTCCACTGTGTCGAGGCCCAGGTGGAGCAACAGTTCTGCGCCATTGTCGGCGCGCAGGGTCACGGCATGGCCGGTACGGGCCACATGCACCACCACGCCGGCGCAGGGCGCATGAAGGGTGTCGTTCAACGGATCGATGGCAATCCCGTCGCCCATGGCGCCGCTGGCGAACACCGCGTCCGGGACTTTGGCGAGCGTGAGCACCGGGCCGCTGAGCGGGGCGCTGAGGGTCAGCTCTTTATTGTTGTTGTGCATGGCTCGGTCTCATCAATAAAAACTACGGTTCGGATCATCGACTCGCCCCTTTCGGACCAACTCGCTCCCTTGTAGGGGGGGATTCGCTTGCCATTCGAATTAGTGGGTGCGGGTGACTTTGCTCAGGTGCCGCGGCTGGTCCGGGTCCATGCCTCGGGCGAGCGCCAGACCGGCGGCCATGACATAGAAGCTCTGGATTGCCAGTATCGGGTCGAGGGCTGGATGTTCGGCGCGGGTCAGGGTGAGGTCGCGTTCGGTGACATCCTCCGGGGCCGCCAGCAAGACCCGGGCGCCGCGCTGGCGCATGTCGGCAGCGAAACTCAATAACCCGGCCTGCTCGGCACCGCGTGGGGCGAATACCAGTAGCGGATAGTGCTCATCGATCAAGGCCATCGGGCCGTGACGGACTTCGGCGCTGCTGAAGGCTTCGGCCTGGATCGCCGAGGTTTCCTTGAATTTCAGTGCCGCTTCCTGGGCGATGGCGAAACCGGCGCCACGGCCGATCACCATCAGGCGCTGGCAATCGCGCAAGGCTTCGATAGCCAGGCTCCAGTCCTGTTGTGCCGCATCGCGCAGGCCTTCCGGCAGGGCCAGGCCGGCTTTCAGCAGTTCCACGTCTTGTTTCCAGTGCGCGACCAGTCGGGCGCTGGCGCTGAGGGTGGCAATGAAGCTCTTGGTCGCGGCGACGCTGCTTTCGGTACCGGCGCACAGTGGCAGGTTGAATTCGCAGGCCGCTTCCAGTGGCGAACTCTCGGCGTTGACCATCGAAATGCTCAGGGCACCGCGCTTGCGCAGCAGGCGCAGGCTGTTCACCAGATCCGGACTTTGCCCGGACTGCGAGAAAGCAAAGGCTACCTGGCCGCTGACCTTCAACGGTGCCTGCTGCATGGTCACCACCGACATCGGCAATGACGCTACCGGAATGCCCAGTTGCTGCATGGTCAGGTAGGCGAAGTAGCTGGCGGCGTGGTCGGAACTGCCGCGGGCGACCGTCATCGCCACTTGCGGTGGCTGACGACGCAGGCGTCCGGCGATCTCGATCATCTGCGGGTCGAGTTGCTGCAATTGGGCTTGCACGGCCTTGAACGAGGACAGCGCCTCTTCAAGCATTTTTGAAGTCAATGTCTTCTCCTTCGACCATGACGGCGGTCAGTGTGAGTGAGCGATCGAGCCGCACGCAGTCGGCCCAGCTGCCAGGTGCCAGGCGGCCGCGCTCTTGAAGGCCGAGGTAGTCGGCGGGAAATTGCGAAAGACGTTGCGAGGCTTCGGCGATCGGCAGGCCGATCTTCACCAGGTTGCGCAGGGCCTGATCCATGGTCAGGGTGCTGCCGGCCAGGGTCCCGTCAGGCAGACGCACACCGCCCAGGCATTTGGTGACGGTGTGGCTGCCGAGCTTGTATTCACCGTCGGGCATGCCGGCGGCGGCGGTGGAATCGGTGACGCAATACAGGCACGGGATCGAACGCAGGGCCACGCGGATGGCGCCGGGGTGAACGTGCAGCAAGTCGGGAATCAGCTCGGCATATTTCGCATGAGCCAGCGCCGCACCGACGATGCCCGGCTCGCGGTGATGCAGCGGGCTCATGGCGTTGTACAGGTGGGTGAAACTGGTCGCGCCGGCTTCCAGCGCGGCCACGCCTTCCTCGTAACTGCCGAGGGTGTGGCCGATTTGCATGCGCACACCGCGACTGCTGAGGGTGCGGATCAAGGCGTCGTGACCGGCAATTTCCGGGGCGATGGTGATGACGCGGATCGGTGCCAGCGCCAGGTATTCTTCGACTTCGGCCATCAACGCAGTGTGGGCAAAATTCGGTTGGGCACCGAGTTTACCGGGGTTGATGTACGGACCTTCCAGGTGCACGCCGAGGACTCGGGCGCTGCCTTTGGGCCGCTGCTCGCAAAACTCGCCGACTTCCTTGAGTACACGGGAAATCTCTTCACTCGGTGCCGTCATGGTGGTGGCCAGCAGCGACGTGGTGCCGAAACGCACATGGGTCTTGGTGATGGTCTCGAAGGCGGTTGCACCTTCCATGATGTCTTTGCCGCCGCCGCCGTGAACGTGCAGGTCGATGAAGCCCGGCAGCAGGTAAGGCAAGTCATTGTCCGCCGGATCGCAGGGCTGGCCTTCGATGGACACGACCTTGCCGTGTTGATGAATCAGCCGGCCGCGAACCCAGCCGTGGGCGGTGAGGATGTTGTCTTCGGACATGATCGGTTCCCGGTTGCTTGTCTTGCGGCGAAGCTCTTTGTCGACGGAGCTCTTTTGCGGAGCTCTTTATCTGCGAAGCTCTGCGACAAAATCGTAGTAGTCGTTGCGGCAGTAGGTGTCGGTGACTTCGATCGGCGTGTTGTCTTCCAGGTAGCCGACCCGGGTCATCAGCAGCATCGCGGTGCCGGGGGCGATACCCACCAGCGCGGCAAATTCGTCCGAGGCGTTGATCGCCTGGATGTGCTGCAAGGCGCGGACCACCGGTTTGCCGATGCCGTCGAGGTATTCGTAGAGGGAATCGCCCACCGCTTGCGGCTTGGGAATGACCGTGGCGGGCAGGGTGCTCATTTCGATCGCCATCACCGTGTCATCGGCTTTGCGCAGGCGTTTGAGCCGCGCGACCTTATCGTTGGGCGAGAGTCCCAGACGGATCAGTTCTTCGTGGGTCGGCGGCGTGATTTCCCGCTCCAGCCATTGCGAGCCGGGGACAAAGCCCTTGAGCCGCAACATCTCGCTGAAGCCTGAAAGGCGCGACAGCGGCTGCTCCAGACGCGGGGTGATGAACGTGCCGGAACCTTGGTTGCGCCGGATCAGCCCTTGTTCGAACAGCACCTCCAGCGCCTTGCGTGCCGTGACGCGGGAAATGCCCAGCGTTTCGCTGAGATTGCGCTCCGACGGCATGGCCTGTTCGGCTTTCCACTGGCCGGCATGGATCGCCGCTTCCAGATTGCGCGCCAGTTGCAGGTACAACGGCGTGGGCTGGGTATCGTCAGGGCGTAGGGCCTGGAGATCATTCATGTAGGTTTGGTCCGATGCGGATGTAGGATTGTTGTCGCCCGGTAATGCAGCGAAAACTAATACCACTTGAATACCATGTCAATGAGACCACTTTGCTTAAGGCGCAGGAAAACCTGGCTTGTCGAGAGTGATCATCAGGCGCTGGCTTTAAGTGGTATTAGTGATGGGGGTTTTACAAGCAAAGATCGCAGCGTGCGGCAGCTCCTACGGGTGCGAGTGGTATCAAGCCGGTAGGAGCTGCCGCAGGTTGCGATCTTTTGATTTTATTTTTCGAAGGCGACCGAAGGTAGCCCTATCGATCGTTCCCACGCTCTGCGTGGGAATGCCTCAACGGACGCTCTGCGTTCGGCTCCGGATGGGACGCGGAGCGTCCCGGGCTGCATTCCCACGCAGAGCGTGGGAACGATCAGACAGAGCGGGGGAACGATCATCGAAGGGGAGTTACGGACGAATCTCGATCATCGTGCCATCCGGCACCAGTCCCCAGACCTCGCGCATGTCCATGTTGCGCATGGCGATGCAACCGTCGGTCCAGTCCAGGGTGTGGAACAGATCTTCGGGATTGTCCTCTGTGTCCGGGGTGCCGTGGATCATGATCATGCCGCCGGGCTCGACGCCTTCGCGCCGGGCGCGGGCGGAGTCGCTGATGTTCGGGTAGGAAATGTGCATCGACAGGTTGAAACGGTCGCTGGTCTTGCGCCAGTCCAGCCAGTAAAAGCCTTCAGGCGTGCGTTTGTCGCCTTCCATGAGTTTCGGGCCGACAGGTCTTTTTCCCAATGAAATGCGATAGGTCCTGAGCGGCTTGCCGTCGTTGATCAATTGCAGTTGATGGGCAGACTTGAGCACCAGGACTTTTTCGATGACTTTGCCATCCAGGGTTTCCGCCGTGGAGGCCTGGGAAATAGCGACGAACGACATGCAAAACACGGCAAGCAACCAGCGCATTGAAACGATATCCCTGAATGGTGTCGCGACTATTTTATTTATAGAAGGTTTTTTAACGGATGGCAGGTTGAACCAGCGGCGGGATCGATTCGGACCGCACGGGGTAGATCTCGGTCTGCCGGTCTGCGAAGTAGCATTCTAGGGTACGGCCTACCGTACGGAAAGCCAGCTCGGACCAAGGGATGTCGGCCTCTTCGAACAGTGCCACTTCCAGGCTTTCGGGGCCGGCGGAAAAATCCAGGTCCACCAGCTCCGCACGAAAGAACACATGCACCTGACTGATGTGCGGCACGTCAATCAAGGTATAGATGCAGAGGTCTCGCACCCGGGCGCAGGCTTCCTCGGCGGTCTCGCGAATCGCCGCCTGCTCGATGGTTTCGCCGTTCTCCATGAAGCCTGCGGGCAGGGTCCAGTAACCGAGCCGAGGCTCGATGGCGCGTCGGCACAGCAACACCTTCGAGCCCCAGACCGGCACGCAACCGGCGACGATATTGGGGTTCTGGTAATGAATCGCGTGACAGCTATCGCAGACATAACGCAGGCGCGAATCGCCTTCTGGAATGCGCTGGGTCACCGGGTTGCCGCACTGACTGCAAAATTTCATGCTTGGGTTCCTGAATGCTGTGCCTATCTTGGCGTGCGGCGGTGTCAGTCGGCAAGTTGTCGTTTAGCGACATGCTGTGGTTATGGGGTTGGGCGGCCGGTTCGATTGGTGCATGATGCAAGGTAGAGAATAAGTCGAGAAGTCTCATGCTGGACGAGCTACTGCATCGAGTAAGCAACCACATCCCACGCACACTGGAAACCGATAAGCGTTTTCCCGAGGCCGCGGTCCTGGTGCCCATCACTCGCAATGATGAACCGGAACTGGTTCTGACCCTGCGCGCCAGCGGGCTCTCGACCCATGGCGGTGAAGTCGCTTTCCCCGGCGGTCGCCGCGACCCCGAAGATCCGGACCTTGTTTTCACCGCCCTGCGCGAAGCCGAAGAAGAAATCGGCCTGCCACCGGGGCTGGTCGAAGTGATCGGCCCGCTGAGTCCGCTGATCTCTCTGCATGGCATCAAGGTCACGCCCTATGTCGGCGTGATTCCGGACTTCGTCGACTATCAGGCCAACGATGCCGAGATTGCCGCGGTGTTCAGCGTACCCCTGGAGTTCTTCCGCAAGGATCCTCGGGAACATACCCATCGCATTGATTACCAGGGCCGCAGTTGGTACGTGCCGAGTTATCGTTATGGCGAATACAAGATCTGGGGCCTGACCGCGATCATGATCGTCGAGTTGATCAACCTGCTTTATGACGCCAAAATCAGTCTGCACCAACCGCCCAAGCGTTTTACCAACACCTGAAGCCATCGTTCGAAATGGCCGAACCTTTTTTGCAAGTGAGCCTGCCTGAGTCTCGAGGGAACAAAGATGAAATATCGCTTGGGCGACGCCCGCGTCGAAACCCATCCACAGAGCTGGGTCGCCCCTAACGCCGTGCTGGTCGGCAAGGTCAGGCTGGAAGAGGGCGCCAACGTCTGGTTCAACGCCGTGCTGCGTGGCGACAACGAATTGATCCTGATCGGCAAGAACAGCAACGTGCAGGACGGCACAGTGATGCACACCGACATGGGCTACCCGCTGACCCTTGGCACCGGTGTGACCATTGGCCACAACGCCATGCTCCACGGTTGCACAGTCGGTGACTACAGCCTGATCGGGATTAACGCAGTGATTCTCAACGGCGCGAAAATCGGCAAGCACTGCATCATCGGCGCCAACTCGCTGATCGGCGAAGGCAAGGAAATTCCGGACGGCTCGCTGGTCATGGGGTCGCCCGGCAAGGTGGTGCGCGAGTTGACCGAAGCGCAGAAGCAGATGCTGGAGGCCAGTGCCGCCCACTATGTGCATAACGCCCAGCGTTATGCCCGCGATCTGGCTGAGCAGGAACAATGAACACCCCTGAACGCCCGGTCCAATCGCCCTGTGTGAATATATGTGCGCTGGACGAGGACGATGTTTGCACCGGGTGCCAGCGCACGGTGGAAGAGATCACGCGCTGGAGCCGGATGGACAACGAGGAGCGGCGCAGGGTGCTGGGGTTGTGTCATGAGCGGGCTAAATCCAGCGGGTTGCTCTGGATGCTGGGTAAAACCCCCGGTCAGTAGCCGAAGGTGCTGATCAACTACGCGGGGCCATGTGGTTGATCACGGCCTGGCGCTTGCGCAAACAGGCCATCGCCAGCTGAAGCCAAACCCTCTGGTTCATGTAAAATGCCGCGCTTTCTCCCCATGGGAAGCGCGCAGGCTCTTATAGGTCAATCACGCCGCAACCCTCGATGATCCGCTCCATAGAGGACCTGAGATGACCCGTATCGGAACTCCATTGTCGCCAACCGCGACCCGCGTCTTGCTGTGTGGCTGTGGTGAGTTGGGCAAGGAAGTGGTGATCGAGCTGCAACGCCTGGGCGTTGAAGTGATTGCCGTGGATCGCTATGCCAACGCGCCGGCCATGCAGGTTGCGCATCGCAGCCACGTGATCAACATGCTCGACGGCGCCGCCCTGCGTGCCGTGATCGAGGCCGAGAAGCCGCACTTCATCGTGCCGGAAATCGAAGCCATCGCCACCGCGACCCTGGTCGAGCTTGAAGCGCAAGGTTTCACCGTGATCCCGACCGCGCGCGCCACGCAGTTGACCATGAACCGCGAAGGCATCCGTCGCCTGGCCGCCGAAGAGCTGGACCTGCCGACCTCGCCGTACCACTTCGCCGACACCTTCGAAGATTACAGCAAGGCCATCGAAGACTTGGGTTTCCCCTGTGTGGTCAAGCCGGTCATGAGTTCCTCGGGCAAGGGCCAGAGCCTGCTGCGCAGCACCGATGACGTGAAAACCGCGTGGGATTACGCTCAAGAAGGCGGCCGCGCCGGTAAAGGTCGGGTGATCATCGAAGGCTTCATCGACTTCGACTACGAAATCACCCTGTTGACCGTGCGTCACGTCGGCGGCACGACGTTCTGCGCGCCCGTCGGCCATCGCCAGGAGAAGGGCGACTATCAGGAATCCTGGCAACCACAGGCCATGAGCCCGGTTGCCCTGGCGGAATCCGAGCGCGTGGCCAAGGCGGTTACTGAAGCCTTGGGTGGCCGTGGTCTGTTTGGCGTCGAGCTGTTCATCAAGGGTGATCAGGTGTGGTTCAGCGAAGTGTCGCCGCGTCCGCATGACACCGGTCTGGTGACCCTGATTTCCCAGGACCTGTCGCAGTTCGCCCTGCATGCGCGGGCGATCCTGGGCCTGCCGATTCCGTTGATCCGTCAGTTCGGGCCTTCGGCTTCGGCGGTGATTCTGGTGGAAGGGCAATCGACCCAGACCGCTTTCGCCAACCTGGGTGCTGCGTTGAGCGAGCCGGATACGGCGTTGCGCCTGTTCGGCAAGCCTGAGGTTAATGGTCAGCGTCGGATGGGGGTGGCGTTGGCGCGGGATGAGTCGATTGAAGCGGCTCGTGCTAAAGCGACCCGCGCTTCTCAAGCTGTTGTAGTAGAGCTCTAAACCGAGGCGCGGCTATCGCGAGCAAGCTCGCTCCCACAGGGTTCTTGGTTGGCCACAGATTGTGTGTACACCCCAATTCCCCTGTGGGAGCGAGCTTGCTCCGGGCGGCGATCCGACGATGGCGGCCTATCAGGCCACCCGATTCAGATCGTTGTGACGCGTCTCCTTCAGGCACAGCACCGCAATCAAGCTCAACACCGCCGCCCCCGACACATACCCGCCGACATAACTCAACCCCCCCATCGCCACCAGTTTCTGCGCGAAGAACGGCGCCGCCGAGGCCCCGACGATCCCGCCGAGGTTGTAGGCTGCCGACGCCCCGGTATAACGCACGTGAGTCGGAAACAGCTCCGGCAGCATCGCCCCCATCGGCGCGAAGGTCACGCCCATCAGAAACAACTCGATGCACAGGAACAGCGCCACGCTCCAGGTTGATCCTTGGGTCAGCAACGGCTCCATCAGGAATCCGGACAGAATCGCCAGCACCCCACCGATGATCAGCACCGGTTTGCGCCCGTAACGGTCGCTGGCCCAGGCCGACAATGGCGTAGCTGCGGCCATGAACAGGACAGCGAAGCACAACAGCGCGAGGAAGGTTTCGCGGGTGTAGCCGAGTGTCGACACGCCATAGCTCAACGAAAACACCGTCGAGATGTAGAACAGCGCGTAGCACACCACCATCGACCCGGCACCCAACAGCATGGGCGCCCAGTATTGGCTGAACAGCTCCACCAGCGGAATCTTCACCCGTTCCTGGCGAGCCATGGCATTGGCAAACACCGGCGTTTCGTGGAGCTTGAGGCGTACATACAGGCCGACCATCACCAGCGCGGCACTGAGCAGGAACGGAATCCGCCAGCCCCACGAGCGAAACTGTTCGTCGTCCAGGGTCATGGCGAGGGTCAGGAACAGTCCGTTGGCCGCGAGAAAGCCGATCGAAGGGCCGAGCTGCGGGAACATGCCGAACCAGGCGCGCTTGCCTTTGGGCGCGTTCTCCGTCGCCAGCAGCGCTGCGCCGCCCCATTCACCGCCCAGCCCCAGGCCTTGGCCGAAGCGCAACACGCAAAGCAGGATCGGCGCCCAGGCCCCGATGCTGTCATAACCTGGCAGTACGCCGATCAGCGTGGTGCATACGCCCATCAGCAGCAGGGAGGCCACCAGGGTCGATTTGCGCCCGATGCGGTCACCGAAGTGGCCGAACAGCGCCGAACCCAGCGGTCGGGCAAGGAAGGCGATACCGAAGGTCAGGAACGCCGACAGCATCTGCGCGGTGCCGGAGGTCTGCGGAAAGAACACCGGGCCGATCACCAGCGCTGCCGCAGTGGCATAGACGTAGAAATCGTAGAATTCGATGGCGGTGCCGATGAAGCTCGCGGTGGCCACCCGGGTGGCGGAGTTCGTCGGTTGTGCGGGCGTGCTGTCGTTATAAGTCGTGCTGGTTGTCATGCGGTAATCCCTGACAGTCATGTGCTCCAGTGGAGCGAATTATTATGGTCGAACACCCAGGGATGTGGGTTTAACGCAGAGTGCGGGTAGCACAGGGGTAGGGCGGGGCTTGGGTAAGCGGCTCGATTATAGGAAGGCTGCTAATGGTTCAACAAGAGCAAAAAAATCGCAGCCTCGGCAGCTCCTACAGGGGAACTCATTCCAAATGTAGAAGCCGCCGAAGGCTGCGATCTTTTTGGATCTAGCGGATGGGCAAAACCGCCGGTGTCGAACTGGTATGCCAGATCAACACGCGAGTGACACGGTTGTCTTCGGTTTCCAGGATTTCCAGCCGATACCGTCCGATCTTCAGGCACACCGCGCTCTCGGGAATCGTCTCCAGCGCTTCGGTGACCAACCCGTTCAGGGTTTTCGGCCCGTCACTGGGCAGGTGCCATCCCAGGCTCTTGTTCAGGTCGCGAATCGATGCCGCGCCATCGATCACCAGTCGCCCGTCGGCCTGGGGATGGATATGCGGGTTATCCAGGCTGTGCTGGCTTTCGAACTCGCCGACGATTTCTTCGAGAATGTCTTCCAGGGTCACGATGCCGAGCACTTCGCCGTACTCGTCGACCACCATGCCCAGGCGCCGCTGCTGTTTGTGGAAATTGAGCAGTTGCAGTTGCAGCGGTGTGCTTTCAGGCACGAAGTACGGCTCGTGACTGGCCGCCAACAGCAATTCCAGGGTCAGGCTGCCGTCGGACAGCAAGTGGCGGATCTGCCGGGTATTGAGCACCGCTTCGACCTGGTTGATATCGCTGTGGAATACCGGCAGGCGCGTGCGTTTGTTGTGGCGCAGTTGTTCGATGATGTCCGAGAGGGGGTCGTCGAGGTTGATCCCGTCGACGTCACTGCGCGGAACCAGAATGTCGTTGACCGTGATGTTGTCCAGCGCGTGGATACCCGAGAGCGGATGTGGGCGGCAAACGGCGTGTTCGTGATCGTCGTGTCTATCGTTCGGCGCTTCATCTTCGCTCTGTTGCACCACTTTGGCTTTGCGGGCGAACGGCCGCATCAGCAACTGGCTGATGCCATTGAGCAGCCAGGCGGCCGGGTAGATGATTTTCAGCGGTGCGCGCAGCAAGGTGTTGCCCAAAGCCAGGACCACGTCCGGATAGCGGACGGCGAGGGTGCGCGGCAGGTAGTCGGCGAACACCAGCAGGAGGGCGCCGGCCCCGACGCAAGCGGCCCATGGACCATTTTCACCCCAGGTGAAAATCGCCAGCAACGTGCTAATGACCACCACCAGCGCGCGGCACAGGGTGTTGCAGAGGATCAGGCTGTTCAGCGGAAAACTCAGTTTCGCCACGGGTTTGTCACCGGAGCGGGAGGCGGTGCGCTGGGCCAGCAAGTGTTGTTGTGCCGCTTCGATGGCGGTAAACAGCCCCGACCATAAAATCAGCAGGGCCATTACGGCAAGCATCGGCCCTAGGGGCAATTCGTCCATTAATGCGGCCCGTCAGATGTGCAGGATGTATTCGCGGACCAGTTTGCTGCCGAAGTACGCCAGCATCAGCAGGCAGAAACCGGCGAGGGTCCAGCGAATGGCCTTGTGTCCGCGCCAGCCCAGGCGGTTGCGCCCCCAGAGCAGCACGCTGAAGACGATCCAGGCCAGGCACGCGAGCAAGGTCTTGTGCACCAGGTGCTGGGCGAACAGGTTGTCGACGAACAGCCAGCCGGAGATCAGCGACAACGACAACAGGGTCCAGCCAGCCCAGAGGAAGCCGAACAGCAGGCTTTCCATGGTTTGTAGCGGTGGGAAGTTCTTGATCAGCCCGGACGGGTGTTTGTGCTTGAGTTGATGGTCCTGAACCAACAACAGCAACGCCTGGAACACTGCAATGGTAAACATGCCGTAGGCGAGGATCGACAGCAGGATGTGGGCAAGGATGCCTGGCTCCTCGTCGATGATCTGCACCGTGCCGGCGGGGGCGAACTGCGCGAGCAACACGGTCGCCAGGCCCAACGGGAACAGCAATATCAACAGGTTCTCCACCGGAATCCGCGAGCAGGCCAGCAGGGTCAGGGCAATGACTGCCGCGGCGATCAGGCTGGCGGCGCTGAAAAAATCCAGGCCCAGGCCGATCGGCGTCAACAGATGGGTGAACAGGCTGGCGCCATGGGCCAGCACGGCCAGCACGCCGAGCGTGACCAGCAGGCGCTTGTTGGCCTTGGCGCCGGTGGCCAGACGAGTGCCCTGATAGAGGGTCGCAGCGGCATACAAGCAGGCGGCGGCGAGGGTGATAAGCAAGCTGGGTGACAAGGGGAGCATAAATCCTGTTAGGCAAGCCCGAAAGGCGCTGAGTTTGGCATAGAACCCACACGGCACGAAAGTGCGAGGTGTCCGCCAGACGCAGTCTTCGCTATAATCCGCGACCTGCCCACGCCGCAGGCTCGCCGAGCACATGTTTATTCCGGTCTGGGCCGCCATTATCCCGGTCTACACAGGGCCTGAAAGGATCGCGCAATGTTTGAAAACTTAACCGACCGTCTCTCGCAGACGCTGCGCCATGTCACCGGCAAGGCTAAGCTGACCGAGGACAACATCAAAGACACCCTGCGTGAAGTGCGCATGGCGTTGCTCGAAGCCGACGTCGCCTTGCCGGTGGTCAAAGACTTCGTCAACTCGGTCAAGGAACGCGCTGTCGGCACCGAGGTGTCGCGCAGCCTGACGCCGGGCCAGGCCTTCGTGAAGATTGTCCAGGCCGAACTCGAAAGCCTGATGGGCGCGGCCAACGAAGATTTGAACCTGAGCGCCGTGCCGCCTGCCGTCGTGCTGATGGCCGGTTTGCAGGGGGCGGGTAAAACCACTACCGCCGGCAAGCTCGCGCGCTTCCTTAAAGAGCGCAAGAAGAAGTCGGTCATGGTCGTGTCCGCGGACGTTTACCGTCCGGCGGCGATCAAGCAGCTGGAAATGCTCGCCGGTGAAGTCGGCGTGACCTTCTTCCCGTCCGACCTGAGCCAGAAGCCGGTCGAGATCGCGCAAGCGGCTATTAAAGAAGCCAAACTGAAGTTCATCGACGTGGTCATCGTCGATACCGCCGGTCGCCTGCACATCGACGAAGAGATGATGGGCGAGATCAAGGCACTGCACGCCGCGATCAACCCGGTCGAAACGCTGTTCGTGGTCGACGCCATGACCGGCCAGGATGCCGCCAACACGGCCAAGGCCTTTGGCGACGCGCTGCCGCTGACCGGTGTGATCCTTACCAAGGTCGACGGCGACGCCCGTGGCGGTGCCGCCCTGTCGGTGCGTGCCATCACCGGCAAGCCGATCAAGTTCATCGGTATGGGCGAGAAGAGCGAAGCGCTCGAACCGTTCCACCCTGAGCGTATCGCGTCGCGCATCCTCGGCATGGGCGACGTGCTCAGCCTGATCGAGCAGGCCGAACAGACCCTCGACAAGGACAAGGCCGACAAGCTGGCCAAGAAGCTGAAGAAGGGCAAGGGCTTCGACCTCGAAGACTTCCGCGATCAGCTGCAACAGATGAAAAACATGGGCGGCCTCGGCGGCCTCATGGACAAGCTGCCGAACATCGGCGGCGTGAACCTGGCGCAGATGGGCAACGCCCAGGGCGCGGCAGAGAAGCAGTTCAAGCAGATGGAAGCCATCATCAACTCCATGACCCCGGCCGAGCGCCGCGACCCTGAACTGATCAGCGGTTCGCGCAAACGCCGGATCGCCATGGGTTCCGGCACCCAGGTGCAGGACATCGGTCGCTTGATCAAGCAGCACAAGCAGATGCAGAAGATGATGAAGAAGTTCTCCGCGAAAGGCGGAATGGCCAAAATGATGCGCGGCATGGGCGGTATGTTGCCCGGCGGCGGCATGCCCAAAATATAGTGTCCAGTCACGCCAATACTGCTCAATTTTGGCGGCGCCTGTTGACCTCATGCTACGTTGCCGCTCCTCGCCATAGCCAGCTATGACTCGTCGCGGCGCCTTGCCTGAGATCAACAGTCACTCGCCAAAATATGAGCATTATTGGCGAGACTGGACACAAAGAATCCGCGCAAGGGCTTGCTCTTGCGCAGCCCACACGGAAGTGGGATCTCCAGCAAACCCGCACTTGGCGGGAGCTGACTGGCCGTTTTCAACGACGGCTCTATAGCAAATCTGGATGGCGACCGGAAGGCCGCCGGAAAAAGACATTTGCAAAAGTCCGGATATTCCTTAGAATATGCGGCCTTTCGGGCACCTATGCCCGCTGTGCCTTTAGATTTGCAGCACCGACTACAGGAACGATGTTCACATGCTAACAATCCGTCTTGCCCTTGGCGGCTCCAAAAAGCGCCCGTTTTACCACTTGACCGTAACCGACAGCCGCAACCCGCGCGACGGTTCGCACAAGGAACAGGTTGGTTTCTTCAACCCTGTTGCCCGTGGTCAGGAAGTTCGTCTGTCTGTGAACCAAGAGCGCGTAGCCTACTGGCTGAGCGTTGGTGCACAACCTTCTGAGCGCGTTGCTCAGTTGTTGAAGGAATCTGCTAAGGCTGCGGCCTGAGCAATATGAACGCGACGCCAGCTGTTGCCGATGATTTGATCGTTATTGGCAAAATTTATTCGGTTCATGGCGTTCGCGGCGAAGTGAAGGTGTATTCCTTTACTGATCCGACTGAAAACCTGTTGCAGTACAAAACCTGGACGCTCAAGCGCGAAGGCAATGTGAAACAGGTCGAGCTGGTCAGCGGACGTGGGAACGACAAGTTCCTGGTCGCGAAGCTCAAGGGTCTCGATGATCGTGAAGAAGCACGTCTTCTGGCCGGTTATGAGATCTGTGTGCCGCGCAACCTGTTCCCTGAATTGACCGACGGCGAGTACTACTGGTACCAGCTGGAAGGTCTGAAGGTTATTGATCAACTCGGGCAATTGCTCGGGAAAATCGATCATCTTCTGGAAACCGGCGCCAATGATGTAATGGTGGTCAAGCCTTGCGCTGGCAGCCTGGATGATCGCGAACGCCTGTTGCCCTATACGGAGCAATGCGTGTTGGCTGTCGACCTGGCCGCGGGCGAGATGAAGGTGGATTGGGACGCGGATTTCTAAGCGTGGCTAACTTGCGCGTAGAAGTGATCAGTTTGTTTCCCGAAATGTTCTCCGCCATCAGCGAGTACGGCATCACCAGTCGTGCGGTGAAACAGGGGCTGTTGCAGCTCACCTGTTGGAATCCGCGAGACTACACGACGGATCGACATCACACTGTGGACGATCGCCCATTTGGCGGTGGCCCGGGCATGGTGATGAAGATCAAGCCCCTGGAAGATGCTCTGGTTCAGGCCAAGGCAGCAGCCGGGGAGGCGGCGAAGGTGATTTACCTGTCCCCCCAAGGCCGTCAGCTGACTCAGTCGGCGGTACGCGAGTTGGCGAATCTGGATGCATTGATCCTGATTGCCGGCCGCTATGAAGGCATTGACGAGCGTTTTATTGAAGCTCATGTCGATGAAGAGTGGTCGATTGGCGACTATGTACTGTCTGGCGGCGAGCTGCCGGCGATGGTCCTGATCGATGCGGTTACACGACTGCTGCCTGGAGCTTTAGGGCATGCGGACTCCGCCGAGGAAGATTCCTTTACGGATGGTTTGCTGGATTGCCCGCACTACACCCGACCGGAGGTGTATGCGGATCAGCGTGTTCCCGACGTATTGCTAAGTGGCAATCACGCGCACATCCGGCGTTGGCGTTTACAGCAGTCCCTTGGTCGGACCTTTGAACGACGCGCCGATCTTCTGGAAAGCCGCTCGCTTTCTGGAGAAGAGAAGAAGCTGCTCGAGGAATACATCCGCGAGCGGGACGATAGTTAACAACGTATCGATGGTAGATCCGACGATTTACCTTAGGAGCACAGCATGACTAACAAAATCATCCTTGCACTCGAAGCAGAGCAGATGACCAAAGAGATCCCTACCTTTGCCCCGGGCGACACCATTGTCGTTCAGGTGAAAGTGAAGGAAGGCGACCGTTCGCGTCTGCAAGCGTTCGAAGGTGTTGTTATCGCCAAGCGTAACCGCGGCGTAAACAGTGCTTTCACCGTGCGTAAAATCTCCAACGGTGTTGGCGTAGAGCGTACTTTCCAGACCTACAGCCCGCAAATCGACAGCATGGCCGTCAAGCGTCGCGGTGACGTACGTAAAGCCAAGCTGTACTACCTGCGTGACCTGTCCGGTAAAGCAGCTCGCATCAAGGAAAAACTGTCTTAAGTACAGCTTCCGATGCAGAAAAAAGCAGCCTACGGGCTGCTTTTTTGTTGCCCGCGATTTATCCCGCATAAACCTGTGGGAGCGAGCCTGCTCGCGAATCGATCTATCAGGCACCACAATGACAACGGGTCCTATAAAGCCACAGCAGGCTATGAAAGACTTGCCGTCAGTTTTCCTGTTATCTGAGCCTTTATGCCCGCCATCGATCACCCACTGATAGACCAGTTCCTCGACGCCCTGTGGCTGGAGAAGGGTCTTTCCGATAACACCCGCGACGCCTATCGCAGTGACTTGGCCTTATTCAATGGCTGGCTGCAGGAGAGAGGTCTGGAGCTGATCAACGCCGGACGCGAGCTGATCCTCGATCACCTTGCCTGGCGCCTGGAGCACAACTATAAACCCCGTTCCACCGCACGATTTCTCTCCGGTGTGCGTGGTTTCTATCGTTATCTGCTGCGAGAAAAGCTGATCGCCGTCGATCCGACCCTGCGCATCGATATGCCTCAGCTCGGCAGGCCGTTGCCCAAATCCTTGTCGGAAGCGGACGTGGAAGCCTTGTTAAAGGCACCGGACCTGAGCGAAGCCATCGGCCAGCGCGACCGCGCCATGCTCGAAGTGCTTTACGCCTGCGGCTTGCGGGTGACGGAGCTGATCAGCCTGACCCTGGAGCAGGTCAACCTGCGCCAGGGCGTGCTGCGGGTGATGGGCAAGGGCAGCAAGGAGCGACTGGTGCCGATGGGCGAGGAGGCGATCGTCTGGGTCGAGCGCTATATGCGCGATGCCCGCCATGAACTGCTGGGGGGGCGCCCCAGTGATGTGCTGTTCCCGAGTCAGCGCGGCGAGCAGATGACCCGCCAAACCTTCTGGCACCGCATCAAGCACCAGGCCAAGGTCGCCGGGATCGGCAAGTCGCTGTCGCCACATACGCTGCGTCACGCCTTCGCCACGCACCTGCTCAACCACGGCGCTGACCTGCGAGTGGTGCAAATGCTGCTCGGCCACAGCGATCTGTCGACCACGCAGATTTACACCCACGTCGCCCGGGCGCGCCTGCAGGACCTGCACGCCAAACACCACCCGCGCGGCTGAGCTGCCTGCGATCTGCTTTTTGTGGGAGCGAGCTTGCTCGCGATTGCGATCTGACCTTCACCTTGTATTGGCAGGACCGCTGCCATCGCGAGCAAGCTCGCTCCCACAGGAAAGCGGTCTTCGGTGCCTTGCATCACCGGGAGTCGGCCACAGGGGCCTTATGTGGTAGGCTTTGCCGGTTTGCACGATGGGCGATTATGACCCGGTGTTTCGGCACGGGCGTTCTGATCGTCCCATTTGTCCGCCTTCAGGAGTTCTCATGCGTCTGACCCAGATTTTCGCTGCCGCAGCCATTGCGTTGGTCAGCACCTTTGCCGTCGCCGATGACGCGGCCGACAAAGCCATTCGTAAAAGCCTGGAAAACCTCCAGCTCGAAGTTCCAGTTGAAACCATCACCGCCAGTCCTTTGCCCGGCCTCTACGAAGTCAGGCTCAAAGGCAGCCGCGTACTCTACGCCAGTGCCGACGGCCAATACGTGGTTCAGGGCTACATGTTCCAGCTCAAGGACGGCAAGCCGGTCAACCTGACCGAGAAGACCGAACGCCTGGGCGTTTCCAAGCTGGTCAACGCGATTCCGGTAGCGGAAACCGTGGTTTACCCGGCGATCGGCGAAACCAAATCGCACATCACCGTGTTCACCGACACCACTTGCCCGTACTGCCACAAGCTGCACGCCGAAGTGCCTGAGCTGAACAAACGCGGCATCGAAGTGCGCTACGTGGCGTTCCCGCGCCAGGGCCTGGGCTCGCCGGGTGACGAACAGCTGCAAGCGGTCTGGTGCTCGAAAGACAAGAAGGCCGCCATGGACAAAATGGTCGATGGCTCGGAAATCAAGGCCGCCAAGTGCGATAACCCGGTTTCCAGACAGTTCGCCCTCGGTCAGTCGATCGGCGTGAACGGCACACCGGCCATCGTTTTGGCTGATGGTCAGGTCATTCCGGGCTACCAGCCAGCGCCACAAGTCGCCAAACTGGCGCTGGGTGCGAAATAAAGTTCGTATCGTCACGGTCAGCCTTTGACGATCATGGTCGGGCGGTTACCCGCCTGACCATTAATAGAGAACCGCCAGTATGCGGTTGTTTTCACGGCCGGCCTCGAGTCGGCCGTTTTATGGGGAGTTCACAGTGAAACCGGTCAAAGTAGGCATCTGTGGGTTAGGGACCGTCGGTGGCGGTACCTTCAACGTACTTCAGCGCAACGCCGAGGAAATTGCTCGTCGTGCCGGGCGTGGAATCGAAGTGGCACAAATTGCCATGCGCACGCCAAAGCCTCAGTTCCAGACGACCGGTATTGCGATTACCAACGATGTCTTCGAAGTGGCCACGAACCCTGAGATCGACATCGTCATAGAGCTGATGGGCGGCTATACCGTTGCCCGCGAGCTGGTACTCAAAGCGATCGAGAACGGAAAACACGTGGTGACCGCGAACAAGGCGCTGATTGCCGTTCACGGTAATGAAATTTTCGCCAAGGCCCGCGAGAAGGGCGTGATCGTGGCGTTCGAAGCGGCGGTGGCCGGTGGCATTCCGGTGATCAAGGCGATCCGCGAAGGCCTGTCCGCCAACCGCATCAACTGGGTTGCCGGGATCATCAACGGCACCGGTAACTTCATCCTCACTGAAATGCGCGAAAAGGGCCGCAACTTCGAAGACGTTCTTGCCGAGGCGCAAGCCCTGGGTTATGCCGAAGCCGATCCGACCTTCGACGTTGAAGGCATCGATGCCGCCCACAAGCTGACGATCCTGGCCTCCATCGCATTCGGCATTCCGCTGCAATTCGACAAGGCCTACACCGAAGGCATTACCAAGCTGACCACCGCCGACGTGAACTACGCCGAAGCGCTGGGCTATCGCATCAAGCACCTGGGCGTGGCGCGCAGCACGGCCGCCGGTATCGAATTGCGTGTACACCCGACACTGATCCCTGCCGATCGCCTGATCGCCAACGTCAATGGCGTGATGAATGCGGTAATGGTCAACGGCGACGCCGCCGGTTCGACCCTGTTCTACGGCGCGGGCGCCGGTATGGAGCCGACCGCTTCGTCGGTGATCGCCGACCTGGTGGACGTGGTTCGCGCCATGACCTCCGACCCGGAAAACCGCGTGCCGCACCTGGCCTTCCAGCCGGATTCGCTGTCGGCCCACCCGATCCTGCCGATCGAATCCTGCGAAAGTGCCTACTACCTGCGCATCCAGGCCAAGGATCATCCGGGTGTGTTGGCCCAGGTGGCGAGTATCCTGTCGGAGCGCGGCATCAACATCGAATCGATCATGCAGAAGGAAGTCGAAGAACACGACGGCCTGGTGCCGATGATCCTGCTGACGCACCGTGTGCTGGAGCGGAACATGAACGACGCGATTGCCGCCCTGGAAGCCCTGGCGGGCGTGGTGGGTCCGGTCGTACGGATCCGCGTCGAACACCTGAATTAACACAGCGGCAAGCGGCAAGTTCCAAGCGGCAAGTCAAAAGCAGTCCGGCTTTTACTTGCAGCTTGCAGCTTGAAGCTTGCAGCCCAAACCAAAGGTTTGCCCTTATGCGTTATATCAGTACCCGCGGCCAGGCACCGGCCCTGAATTTCGAAGACGTCCTGCTGGCCGGCCTTGCCACCGACGGCGGCCTGTACGTGCCGGAAAACCTGCCACGTTTCACCCAGGAAGAAATCGCTTCCTGGGCCGGCCTGCCGTATCACGAGCTGGCTTTCCGGGTGATGCGCCCGTTTGTGACCGGCAGCATCCCCGATGCCGATTTCAAAAAGATTCTTGAAGAGACTTACGGCGTGTTCTCGCACAACGCCGTCGCGCCGCTGCGTCAGTTGAACGGCAACGAATGGGTGCTGGAGCTGTTCCACGGCCCGACCCTGGCGTTCAAGGACTTCGCCCTGCAACTGCTCGGTCGTCTGCTCGACTACGTGCTGGAAAAGCGCGGCGAGCGTGTGGTGATCGTCGGCGCCACCTCCGGTGATACCGGTTCGGCTGCCATCGAAGGCTGCAAGCACTGCGAAAACGTCGACATCTTCATCCTGCACCCGCACAACCGCGTGTCCGAAGTGCAGCGTCGGCAGATGACCACCATTTTTGGCGAGAACATCCACAACATCGCCATCGAAGGCAACTTCGATGACTGCCAGGAAATGGTCAAGGCCAGCTTCGCCGACCAGAGTTTCCTCAAGGGCACGCGCCTGGTAGCGGTGAACTCGATCAACTGGGCGCGGATCATGGCCCAGATCGTTTACTACTTCCACGCGGCCCTGCAGTTGGGCGGCCCGGCGCGCTCGGTATCGTTCTCGGTGCCGACCGGCAACTTCGGCGACATCTTCGCCGGTTACCTGGCACGCAACATGGGCCTGCCAATCAACCAGTTGATCGTCGCCACCAACCGCAACGACATCCTGCACCGCTTCATGAGTGGTAACCAGTACGTCAAGGACACCCTGCACGCCACGCTATCGCCGTCCATGGACATCATGGTGTCGTCGAACTTCGAGCGTCTGTTGTTCGACCTGCACGGTCGCAACGGCGAGGCGATTGCCGGCCTGATGGACACCTTCAAGCAAGGGGGCGGTTTCAGCGTCGAGCAGGAACGCTGGACCGAGGCCCGCAAGCTGTTCGACTCCCTGGCCGTGGATGACGCGCAAACCTGCGAAACCATCGCCGAAGTCTACGAGCAGACCGGTGAGCTGCTGGATCCGCACACGGCCATTGGCGTCAAGGCCGCGCGCGAATGCCGTCGCAGCCTGGATATTCCGATGGTGATCCTGGGCACGGCCCACCCGGTCAAATTCCCGGACGCCGTGGAAAAAGCCGGTGTAGGAAAAGCGCTTGAACTGCCTGTACATCTTTCTGATTTGTTTGAGCGAGATGAGCGCTGCACCGTTTTGCCGAATGACCTGAAAGCCGTGCAAGCCTTTGTCAGTCAGCATGGCAACCGCGGCAAGCCCCTGTAACCGGCATAAGCTGTCACATATTGAAGCCCGTCTCCTGACGGGCTTTCTCGTTTTCGGGTGTCACACTTGTCGTGTTTCTACATGAAGAATCGCCCATCAAGGACAGGCGATTCGACGACCAAGGAAGGGGCAATGCTATTTTTCAGAGGATTGAAACCAGTCGTGTGCTGGATGTTTTTGCTCAGCGCCATCGGCGTTGCTCATTGGGTGATGGCGATGCATCTGGCGACACCTGATCCCAAGGGCGCAGTCGCAGGCGCGACGATCGGACTGAATGCTCAGGAGCGGCAATGGGTCGCCGAGCACCCGCGAATCATTGTCGCGTCGAAGCACTTCCCGCTGTATCTGTTCAAGGACGAGTACGGTCAGTGGAGCGGGTTGTACAACGATGTGCTCAATCGCATCAGCGCCATGACCGGGCTGCAATTTGTGTATGAAGAGACGTTTTCCACCGAGCAGATGCTGGAGCAACTGGAAAGCGGCGCGGCGAATATGAGTGCGACGCTGTCGATGAATGACGAGCGCAAGGCGTTTCTGGATTTCAGCCACGCGTTCGGTGGCGCAGGTTGGGTATTGGTCGGGCGGGCAGGGGGTGCACCAGTAGAGTCTCTGCAGCAACTGTCAAAGCAAGTGTTGGTGCTGCCGGCCAGGCATGCGCTCGAATCCATGATTCGCCGTGACTATCCGGCCATCGAATTGCGTTCGGTCAAGACCTACGCCGAGGCTCGGGCGTTGGTCGTAAGTGGTGAGGCTTATGCCACCATTGAAAATGAAATCGCGGCGCAGTTTTACCCGTCGGGACAGCTCGAGGTCGGGCAAGCGGTGGAGGGACTCTGGACCGGCGATTATCTGTCGGTAGGCAAAGGCCAGCCGCAGTTGTTGAGTATCCTCAACAAGGCGCTTGCAGCGTTTCCGCCTGCGGAGTTACGTGCCATTCGCCTGAAATGGTCCAGTGGAAGTGCTCCGGTACAAGCGCCCACTACCTGGCAGCGGCTCACGAAGTGGGGCTGGTGGGGCGTGTTGGCGGTCGGCGTATTCGCACTGTCGATACTTTGGAGTCGTCGGCGCAGGACCTTGATCCAGCAGCGTCTGGGGGCCGAGACAGACCTTCGTGATCAGTTGGCTTTTCAGCGTGCGTTGATGGACGCCATGCCCGATCCGATGTTCGTTCGTGATCTGGAAGGACGGTTGATCATGTGCAACAAAAGTTATGAAGAAAGCTTGTCGACTCGTTTCGACCAGGTCAAGGGACGGCAATTGATCGAACTCGATACCTTGCCCAGGGAGACTGCCGAACGGCTGCATGCCGAGTTGATGGCGCAACTGGTGACTCGCAAGACGAGCTTCAGTCTGTGTCAGTTGTTGTTCAAGAGTGGGCCGAGGGATATTTACCAGTGGACGGTGCCGTTTTACGGTGCAGACGGAAAGTTGCGCGGTCTGTTGGGTGGATGGAGCGATATCGGCAAATGCAAGAAGCAGGCGTGAGGCGGCTCCCTGTAGGAGCTGTCGAGCGAAGCGAGGCTGCGATCTTTTGATCTTGCCGTTGTTTTGCTTTGGTTATGGATCTGCCACCTCTGTTTTGTCTTTGTCATCTTCGCCGTGCATGCTCCATCAACCAGAGACGCCGATGCATCTGCAATCGGCATCCAGAACTTTCCTCCAGGGCCAGCGGTCATTTACAGTGGACACGCCCCAGGCACTTTGTTTTCGGACTATTGAGTGGTGATCGAGATGGAAAGTATCAGTCTATTGCTCAGTGAGGCTCTGAGCCCGTATCAGGTGACGTTGACCCCATCGGGACCCCAGGGCAAATGCCTGGTGACCCTGAAAAATTCGACTGGCGCCATTGTGGTCGAACGGGAATTCAACCAGGCACAGTTGACCGATAAGCGTCTGCTGACGGATGTGGTCGACGGATTGCATCGCGATGTGCTGATTGCCGAAGGGCGTCTGGAACCCTGCGTTATCGCAGCGTTACGCAACGCTGCCCAGGGCAAGCCCCTGGCCAGCCGAAAATGAATTGTCTTTGTGTGGGAACCTTCCTGCTCCAAGGTCGGTCAGATCATGTAACAGCAGGATCAAGCATTGTGCTCCGGTGCTTGTAGCTTGCTGTTACTGGTCTTTATGTAGGCCACGTTTAACCCCGAGTCGTCTCCCCACTTCTCGGGGTTTCTTTTTGTCCGCGATTTGTCATTGCCCGGCCTGCTCCTTGAAAAATGCCTTGCTGGCTTCCAGGTAGTCGCTGCGACTGTCCGGGTCCAACCAGGCTGCATAGGCCTCGCTCAAGCGCTCGTGGGGCAGGTCGCGCAACAGTTGGTTGATCTCGATGATGGCCTGCCGGCCCTGAGGGGTGTCAGTACAGCCGATGTAACCGGACAGGTATTGGCCTGTGCCGCGGATCGGGTAGAACTGCAATTCATCTTCCGCAATCCCTTGCTGCCGGGCCTGGTAGCGGATCTCCGAGCGGTACCCCAACAGCAGCCGCAAGCGTCCCAGGCGTTGCATCTGCAACAGGCTGCCCAACGCATCGTTGCCGTAGTGGAGCGCCAGTGCATGGGCGGGTGCTTGTTTGAGCAGTGCATCGAGATACTCGCCGTAGTTGCGCTCGGCGATGATTCCCAGCTTTTCGCTGCCGCTGGCCAGAAGGGCCGCCAGGTCCACTTCGCCATCCTTGATAAAGGGCGTCAGCAGCTCCCGATCAACGCGCCGCACTGCCAGGCCATTGCTTATGGCCCGAAAGACCGGGATGGAAAACGCCATCCAGCTGGCGCGTTCCCTGCTCCAGTTCAGCGCCGCATCGCACGTGAGGGTGGGCTCGTGGAGCATTTGCAAGCCGCGAGCGCGATTGACCCGCATCAGGGTGTGTTCGTATTGCGGCATGCGAGCGATCAGCAACGGCAGCAGTTGATCGATGACGCCCTGGCCCTTTTCCGGTCCTTCGAAAATCATCAGCGGTGGAAGATCGCGCAACAGCCAGACCAGGGTTTCCTTGGGCTGCGCCCACGTCGACTGAGCCTGACTGGCGAGCAAGATGAAAACCGCCCCTGCGCGCAACGCTCGTGCGCCGCACGCCAGGCAGTGGTTGATGAGCCGCGCAGACAGGCGTTGCAGCTTAGATGGCGCCGTCTTCACGCAGCTTTGCGATCTGTTCCTTGTCGTAACCAAGGTCGTCCAGTACCTGCGCATTGTGTTCACCCAACTGCGGGCCGACCCATTCCGATGTGCCAGGTGTCTCTGAGAGTTTCGGCACGATCCCCGGCATCTTGAAATCCTTGCCATCCGGCAGCTTGGCCTTGAGAAACATTTCCCTGGCCAGGTACTGCGGATCGCTGAACATGTCTTCGGCACTGAAGATCCGACTGGCCGGTACGTCAGCCTGATTCAACTGTTCGATGATGGCGTCCAGTGGCAGCGAGTTGACCCAGCGATCAATCACCCCATAAATCTCGTCGCGACGGCTATCGCGCCCATCGTTGCTGGCCAATAGCGGGTCGTTGGCCAGGTCTTCCCGGCCAATGATCAGCATGAAGCGTTTGAAAATGGCATCGCCATTGGCACCGATCTGCACATGTTTGCCGTCGGCGCTGGTGTGGATCGAAGAGGGCGTGATGCCGGGCATGATGTTACCGGTGCGTTCGCGGATGAAACCGAACACGTCGAACTCCGGGACCATGCTTTCCATCATGGCGAAGATCGCTTCATACAGCGCCACATCGACCACTTGGCCCAGGCCACCGTTGACTTCGCGATGACGCAGGGCCATCAGCGCACCAATCACACCCCAAAGTGCGGCAATCGAATCGCCGATGGAGATTCCGGTGCGCACCGGTGGTCGGTCTTCGAAACCGGTGATGTAGCGCAGGCCGCCCATGGATTCACCGACGGCGCCAAACCCTGGTTGATCCTTCATCGGTCCGGTCTGACCGAATCCCGATAGACGCACCATCACCAGTTTCGGGTTCAGTGCGTGCAGTACTTCCCAGCCCAGGCCGAGTTTTTCCAGGACTCCCGGGCGAAAATTCTCGATCAGAATGTCCGCTTCGCCGAGCAGCTTTTTCAGAATCGCCAGGCCTTCCGGATGCTTGAGGTTCAGCGTCAGGGACTTCTTGTTGCGTGCCTGAACGAACCACCACAGCGAGGTGCCTTCGTATAACTTGCGCCATTTGCGCAAGGGGTCACCGCCGTCCGGGGATTCAATCTTGATCACTTCGGCACCGAATTCACCACAAATGCGCGAGGCAAACGGCCCGGCGATCAATGTGCCCAATTCGATGACTTTCAGGCCTGAGAGCGGTTTGGCGGTGAACGGCATGCTGGATCCTGTAGGACAGAGGCTTAACGGGTAGAGCGTTTTAGCATAGCCCGGCGTCAGCCGCCCAAGGTTGATTCGCCTTCAATTCGTTGATTGCCTGTTGCATCGGTTAGACTTGCCGCCTTTCCACGTATCAAGAAGCCCGTTCATGGCCCAGCCGTCCACGACCTACAAGTTTGAACTGAACCTCACCGACCTCGACCGCAGCATCTACGAGAGCGTGAAGCAGACCATCGCCCGTCACCCTTCGGAAACCGAAGAGCGCATGACCGTGCGGCTGCTGGCCTACGCCTTCTGGTACAACGAGCAGCTGTCGTTTGGTCGCGGTCTGTCAGACGTCGATGAACCAGCCCTGTGGGAAAAGAGCCTGGACGACCGTGTCCTGCACTGGATCGAAGTCGGCCAGCCGGACGCCGATCGCCTGACCTGGTGCTCGCGCCGCACCGAGCGCACCAGCCTGCTGGCCTACGGCAGCCTGCGCGTCTGGGAAAGCAAAGTGATCCCCGCGATCAAGAACCTGAAAAACGTGCACATCGCCGCGGTACCTCAGGACGTCCTGGAGACCCTGGCCAAAGACATGCCACGCGTGATCAAGTGGGATGTGATGATCAGCGAAGGGACGATTTTCGTCACCGACGACCGTGGTCAGCACGAAGTGCAGCTGCAGTGGCTGAGTGGCGAACGCGGCTGATAAATCTGCGCGGTACCGCATCACCCGGTTTTGTCCCCCTATCCAAGAGAAGCACCTGTCACCCCATGCGCATCGAACCTCGCCTGTTGCCCGACACCCTGCCATTCCTCGGTGATTTGCCGCCGCTGCTGACCCGTCTGTACGCGGCGCGGGGCGTGCAGTGCGAAGCCGAGCTGGACAAAAGCCTGGCGCGGCTGATTCCGTTCCAGCGGCTGAAGGGCATCGAGGGCGCGGTGGATTTGCTGGTGGTGGCGCTGGAGCAGCGTCAGCGGATTCTGATCGTCGGTGACTTCGACGCCGATGGTGCGACGGCCAGTACGGTGGGCATGTTGGGGTTGCAGCTGTTGGGCGCGGCGCACGTCGACTACCTGGTGCCGAACCGATTCGAATACGGTTATGGCCTGACCCCGGAAATCGTCGAAGTCGCACTGACCCGCGACCCTCAACTGCTGATTACCGTGGATAACGGCATCTCCAGCGTCGAAGGCGTGGCGGCGGCAAAAAAGGCCGGGCTCAAGGTCCTGGTCACCGATCACCACTTGCCTGGCGACGAGCTGCCGCTGGCCGATGCCATCGTCAATCCCAACCAGCCGGGCTGTGAATTCCCGAGCAAGGCGCTGGCCGGTGTCGGGGTGATTTTCTATGTGTTGATGGCCTTGCGCGCGCGTTTACGTAGCCTCGGCTGGTACGAGAGCACGCCGCAGCCGAATATCGGCGAGTTACTGGATCTGGTGGCCCTCGGCAGCGTCGCCGACGTGGTGCCGCTGGATGCCAACAACCGGATTCTGGTGCACCAGGGCCTGGAGCGTATTCGCGCCGGACGTGCTCGGCCGGGGATCAAGGCGATCCTCGAAGTGGCCAAGCGTGACCCGGCGCGCATTACCTCCACCGATCTGGGGTTCATTGTCGGGCCACGCCTGAACGCGGCCGGTCGGCTGGATGACATGAGCCTGGGCATCGAATGCCTGCTCACCGAAGACGCCGGGCTTGCGCGTGAAATGGCCGCACAGCTCGACGGCATGAACCAGGATCGCAAATCCATCGAGCAGGGCATGCAGCGTGAGGCGCTGGCCCAGCTCAAGGACTTGCCGGTGGAATCGATGCCGTTCGGTTTGTGCCTGTTCGATCCCGAGTGGCACCAGGGCGTCATCGGCATCCTCGCCTCGCGAATGAAAGAACGCTATTTCCGTCCGACCATCGCCTTTGCCGATGCAGGCGATGGCCTGCTCAAGGGCTCGGGGCGTTCGGTCCAGGGGTTTCATATTCGCGACGCCTTGAGTGTCGTGGCGGCGCAGCATCCAAATCTGATCAGCAAATACGGCGGCCATGCCATGGCGGCAGGCCTGACGCTGCCGGAAGCGAATTTTCCGTTGTTCGCCGAAGCCTTCGATGCCGAAGTCCGTCGGCAATTGCGCGAAGAGGACCTGACCGGTCGGCTGCTGTCGGACGGCACCCTGGCAGTCGAGGAATTTCACCTGGAACTGGCCCGCGCCCTGCGTCATGCCGGCCCTTGGGGGCAGCACTTTCCGGAGCCACTGTTTCATGGGGTGTTCCAGTTGGTCGAGCAGCGCGTCGTCGGCGAGCGGCACCTCAAGGTGGTGCTCAGAAGCGAATGTGGTTCGGTGAAACTCGATGGCATTGCCTTTGGCATCGACCGCGACATCTGGCCGAATCCGACCATCAAATGGGTGGAATTGGCCTACAAGCTCGACCTGAACGAGTTTCGTGGGAATGAGACGGTGCAATTGATGATTGTCCACATCGAACCGCGTTGACTCCATCGCGAGCAAGCTCTCTGACACCGAATTCATCTGAACCCTCCCTCATCCCCCGATGTCGACTAGGCTCTAAGCACTGCTTGATAATCCTTGTGACGTCTTGTCGAATTTTTTGCCCGCGGGGGCGGGTGCTGCAGCTTTTTGTCCTGTCACTCGTCGACTTTCAAACAGAACCCTGGAGCCTGCCCACTGATTCGAGAGGTGCCCCATGAGTCTGCTGCTTGAACCCTATACCCTTCGCCAATTGACCCTGCTCAACCGCATTGCGGTCTCGCCGATGTGCCAGTACTCGAGCGTGGATGGCCTGGCCAATGACTGGCACCTGGTCCACCTTGGCAGCCGCGCTGTCGGCGGCGCCGGTCTAGTGTTTACCGAAGCCACGGCGGTCACTGCCGACGGACGGATCACCGCCGATGACCTCGGCCTGTGGAACGACGAACAGATCGAACCCCTGCAACGTATCACCCGCTTCATCACCGCTCAGGGCGCCGTGGCCGGCATTCAGTTGGCCCACGCCGGGCGCAAGGCCAGCACTTGGCGGCCGTGGCTGGGCAAGCATGGCAGCGTCAAACCCGATGCAGGTGGCTGGACTCCGGTCGGTCCTTCGCCGATCGCTTTCGATCCCCAGCACACCCAACCCAAACAGCTTGATGAAGGCCAGATCGCCGATGTCATTCAGGCCTTTGTCGATTCGGCCAAAAGGGCGCTGACCGCCGGTTTCAAAGTGGTGGAAATACACGCCGCCCACGGTTATCTGTTGCACCAGTTCCTGTCGCCCTTGAGTAATCAGCGACGCGATCAATATGGCGGTTCGTTCGAGAATAGAATTCGGCTGGTGCTGCAAGTCACCGAGGCGGTGCGTGCGGTATGGCCCGAGGAGCTGCCGCTGTTTGTGCGGGTGTCGGCCACCGATTGGGTGGAAGACGGCTGGAACCCCGATGAAACCGTCGAACTGGCGCGGCGTCTTCAGGCGTTGGGCGTGGACCTGATCGACGTGTCGTCGGGTGGTACGGCGGTCAATGCCGAGATTCCCACAGGGCCTGGATATCAGACCCGCTTCGCTGAACGTGTGCGCAAGGAGTCAGGCATTGCCACCGGCACTGTAGGCATGATTACCGAACCCGCTCAGGCCGAGCACATATTGCGCACCTGCCAGGCTGACATCATCTTCCTGGCTCGGGAACTGTTGCGCGATCCGTACTGGCCGCTGCATGCCGATGACGACCTGGGTGGGCGCAAGGCCATCTGGCCGGCGCAGTATCAGCGGGCAACCCATCGGGAACAGCCGATTCATGAGTCGGATTTGCGTGATTGAGTGAGGCTGTAAAACCAAAAAGCCCCGGTCTACATGACCAGGGCTTTTTAACGTCAAAAGATCGCAGCCTGCGGCAGCTCCTACATTAGATCGCATTCCCCCCTGTAGGAGCTGCCGCAGGCTGCGATCTTTTGATTTTGCTGTCAGGTGTACTTACGCTTCTCCGGCGCCGGCGGGAAGTACTGGTACAACCAGGTTTCGCTCAAGGTCCGGTCATTGGTGCGAATGAACAACCGCAGCTCCACCGGCGCCACGCTGTCATTGGTCGGATACCAGTCAAACGTGATCCGATAGCCCTTGATGGCATCCAGGACCAGCACGTTGAAGTCTTTCACCTCGCCGTTCGAGCAAGTGACCACAGGCTCGATCCCCGCACCCTCCGGCAAGCGATCAAGACCGCCGCCCGTGAAGTCCACGGCAAACCGTCGCGCCCAGACTGGCGGGTAATGCTCGCCAGGCGCCCAGCCTTCTATGAAGCCGCCCATGCCCGAACGGGTCGCGTTCACCCGCGCCAGCGGCGTACTCACCGGTGGCAGCGCGCTCCAGTAGAGCTTGTAGCCGTAGTTCAGCGAGTCGCCGGCCGCCACCGGTTTTTTCGGGGTCCAGAAGGCGACGATGTTATCGAGGGTTTCGCCGGTCGTAGGAATTTCCAACAGATCGATCGAGCCTTCGCCCCATGCCGTCGTAGGTTCTACCCACAGGCTTGGGCGCTTGCTGTACCAGTCGACGGTATCCTGATAATTGGCGAATTCGTGATCGGTCTGTACCAGGCCGAAACCTTTTGGATCGGTGTCGGCGAAGGCGTTGAATTGCAAGGTGGCCGGGTTGTTCAGGGGACGGCAGATCCACTCGCCATTACCACGCCACATCGCCAGGCGATCGGAGTCGTGGATTTGCGGATGAATGGTGTCGCACATACGGCGCTCATGGGTGCCGCAGCTGAACATGCTGGTCATCGGCGCGATACCCAGCTGTTCGATGGCGGTGCGCGCATTGATGTGAGCATCGATGCCCATCACCACGCGTTCGGCCTGGCAATCGATGTCGAAGCGGTAGGCACCGGTGGCGCTTGGCGAGTCCAGCAGCGCGTAGACCACGAAGCGGGTGCCGTCCTTGTCCGGCGTCTCGAACCAGAACTTGGTGAAGTCCGGGAATTCCTCACGCTTTTTTGCATAGGTGTCGATCGCCAGGCCGCGGGCCGACAGACCGTACTGGCCAGAGGCGTCTACCGCGCGGAAATAACTGGCGCCGAGGAAGGACAGCACGTCATGCCGGTCCAGCTCCGGGGCCTTGAACAGCTTGAACCCGGAAAAGCCCAGGTCGCCGGTGAGTTGCTTGGTGTCGACCGTGGTTTTTTCATAGTTGAACAGGGACGGGCGGAAATGCACCTCGCGCGCCTGACGCGTCTTGGGATCGACGCTGTACATGCGCACCGGTTGCTTGAAACCCATGCCGACGTGGAAAAACTGCACGTCGAGTTGACCGTTCAGGTCTTTCCACAGGGAGTGGTTACCGTCGTAGCGAATCGCGTTGAAATTCTGCGGGGTCATGGTCGCCAAGGTCGGCGGCAGCACCTGTTTGGTGTCCTGGTAGCGGTTACCGGCGAGTTGCTTGGCCTGGATCTTCAGGGCTTCGAAATCGAACGCCTGAGCTTCTCCATCTGCCGCTCCGTTACCGGCCCAGGCTCGAGCGGCCAGCAGGCCGGTGGCCGATAGACCGGTGTAAGCCGCGATGGCCATAGACGCTTTGAGCAAATTCCTGCGGTGCATAAGTACAACCTGTCGTGAACAATCCCGCACCGTTCCTGGCACATTGGATCAAAAATGGAGGTTCGGACATGCCTTCGGCCAAACGCAACGGTCTTTAAACAGATGCCAAATAGCTTAAACCGTTCGGTCGCAGAGAAAAAATGATTGATGGCCTGACGATAGCGCGGCAATGAAACAAGACATGTCAGTAACAATTTCCGACAGAGCTTTCTGATTTATAGGGCATTCCTGCTTTTTTCGACTAATTACTCTAAAAATCGCTTTTCAGCCGGAATAACTTCCTATTCTATGGACATGACCGGTTTCTGCCCTCAGGCCGGTGGGATTCAGTTGGCACAAGGTGACCGCTGAAAAAAGGGTAGGGCGATGCGGCTTTTCAAGTTTTCTCTGGCATATATAAGGACATCGTCCATGTCGAAAGTACAAGGCATCACCGAAATGTTGGGGATCTTTCCGTGCCTGATGACCGGGCGGAGGAGGCGTCGGCTCAATTCCGAGGAGATGAAACTGGTGGAGCGCTATCGCGAGTTGTCGGAGAGCGACCGGATTGCCATGCGCTATCTGGTGGACGCGATGAGGAGTGTTTCGCGGTTTTGAGGAGGTACTGGATACGGCCGTGGCTCCGGTGCCACGGTTGGATCCTTCAGATTGAGGCGAAAATGCCTACGATGAGCGGCGGTTGCGCACTTATCTGTTAGGTATTACTTTTGTCTGAAGAGTAATACTTGAGGTGAGGATCATGACAACAACCATGACCAGCAAAGGGCAAGTCACTATTCCCAAGCCTATTCGTGATGCACTGCACCTGTTACCGGGTTCGGCCATCGAGTTCAGCGTCAACGCGCAAGGCGAGGTAGTGTTGCATGGCCGAAAGGCAAAAGACGACACCAGCAAGGCAGTCACCCCTGATCGATTCGAGGCGGTGCGTGGTAAGGCTGATATCAAATGGCGTACTGACGATTTGATGGCCTTACTGCGAGGTGAGGACTGATGATATTGGTCGACACGAATGTGTTGATTGATGTTCTGGAAGATGACCCTGTTTGGGCTGATTGGTCCATACAACAGCTACGTGCTCAGTCCCAGATTCATGAGTTAGCCATCAATCCATTTATTTATGCCGAACTCTCTCAGACGTTTTCCACTTATGAAGCATTGGATGATGTGGTGACCCAGCTCGGGCTGGCCATGCAGGAAGTCCCGCGGCCGGCTTTATTTCTGGCGGGGAAGGCCTTCGTTCGTTATCGGAAAGTGGGTGGTGGGAAAAGCAATGTTTTGGCCGACTTCTTCATCGGCGCTCATGCCGCTGTAAAAAAGTTTCCATTGCTGACGCGGGATGCAAAGCGCTATCGCAACTATTTTCCTTCGGTCGAGTTAATAGTGCCTGCCTGAGATTTTTTGTGATTCAGAGGGTATGCCTTTCAAGATGGCTACTCATGGAGATTTTGAGCGTGAGGCTGGCAAAAAGGGGCGGACGGTGAAGTCTGCCCCTTTTTTATTTATTCACCCCTCCTTCAACTGCAAGTACCCACGATCGTGAACGGCCGCTGTGCCTGCATCAGATCAGGCATGTCTCTCCACTTGATCCACGCCTGATGCTGCCAGTGTAGAAGCGGCACCGAGATGCCGGCCCATTGCAAGGAACTCAGGCTTGGCATGTTTTCCACTGATGCGGTTTTCGAATCATGCAGTATTGGTATGACTTCGTTGCTCAGCCATTGGCGCAGGTTTCTGTTTTCCGGGACGAAATGGTGAACAAGAAGGGCATACATTCCTGACTCGCTGACCATCAGCGACTCGACGGTTTGACCGTTCTTGAGCAACCAGACGTAACGGCGCTGATCCGGATCCAGTTTCAGGGTGAGGCGTTGGTCCATCGGGCGTCCCATCAGTCGACCGAGATCGTGGACGCAGAACCAGGCTTGGTTGTCTTGCATGAAAGTGTGGAGGAAGCGGTTGTGGCGGGTGAAGATGATTGGGGTGAAGCAGGGAAGGGGCGAGTTTTGAGCGTGCGTTGGCATGAAGTGACTTCCGTTTTGAGTAGGAAAGTCGCCACCAACCCTTCGATAGGTTGGGTGGCGAACCGAGTGGCGTTCGAAGTCGGGACACTTCCAGTCAAAACGGAAGCCGAAAGGCCCGCGCCACACGGCCCGCCATAAAGCAGAACTGAAGGCATAAACCAGCCACAGTCCTATAGGGGGCGCATAAGCGCCGTTTTGACTTGCTCCGGCTTCGACCCCGGGTCGCTGATTTTGCAGCGACGAGGTAAAGCCTATCGTTCAGGCGCTCGCGACGCCAAGTCTACTCTGGCGACGCTTGTTGTAGGAATTGGAGTCTTTATCGGAAGGCTGGATCTGTAGGAATTTGTATTATCTTGGCTTCTTTGGGGGTGAACCTGGTGGTGCATATGGCCGGGGTCTTCCTTCAATCGGCGTTGACACCATCGCGGGCAAGTCAGATCGCCGCACCGCCGCTCCCACATGAACTGCGGCGATCCGACTTGCCCGCGAAGCTTTTAATGCTTGAACATCACATGCCGCACCACCGTGTAGTCCTCCAACCCATACAAGGACATGTCCTTGCCATACCCGGACAGTTTCTGCCCGCCATGGGGCATTTCGCTGACCAGCATGAAGTGCGTGTTCACCCAGGTGCAGCCGTACTGCAAGCGGGCCGAAAGGCGATGCGCACGACCGACGTCCGAGGTCCAGACCGACGACGCCAGGCCGTAGTCCGAATCGTTGGCCCAGCCCAGCACCTGCGCCTCATCGCTGAATCGGGTCACCGACACCACCGGCCCGAACACTTCGCGGCGGACGATTTCGTCATCCTGTTGCGCGTCGGCCAGCACCGTCGGCTTGAAGAAGTAGCCATCGCCTTCCACCGCCTTGCCGCCCGTGATCAAGCGGATATGCGGCTGCGCCACGGCGCGCTCGACGAACCCGGCCACACGGTCGCGATGTTGTGCGGTGATCAGCGGACCCAGCTCGGTCGATGGGTCATCCTGCACGCCGTACTTGATGCTGCTGACCGCCGCGCCGAGCTTCTCGACGAACTGGTCGTAAATGCCTTCCTGCGCATAGATGCGGCACGCGGCGGTGCAGTCCTGGCCGGCGTTGTAGAAGCCGAAGGTGCGAATGCCTTCCACGGCGGCGTCGATGTCGGCGTCGTCGAAGATGATCACCGGGGCCTTGCCGCCCAGTTCCATGTGCAGACGTTTGACGCTGTCGGCGGTGCTGGAAATGATGTTCGAGCCCGTAGCGATCGAGCCGGTCAGCGACACCATGCGCACTTTCGGGTGCGTGACCAACGGGCTGCCAACCGTCGGGCCACGGCCGAACACCAGATTAAGCACGCCGGCCGGTAAAATTTCCGACGCCAGTTGCGCCAGACGCATCGCGGTCAGCGGGGTTTGTTCCGACGGCTTGAGCACCACGGTATTACCGGCGCCCAGGGCCGGGGCGATTTTCCAGGCGACCATCATCAGTGGGTAGTTCCACGGCGCGATGGAGGCGATCACGCCCACCGGGTCGCGGCGGACCATCGACGTGTGGCCGGGCAGGTATTCACCGCCCGCCGAACCGCTCATGCAACGGCTGGCGCCGGCGAAGAAACGGAACACGTCCGCAATCGCCGGGATCTCGTCGTTCAGCGCGGCACTGTAGGGTTTGCCGCAGTTGTCCGATTCCAGTTTGGCCAGTTCTTCGCCATGGGCTTCAATGGCGTCGGCGAGTTTGAGCAGCAGCAGCGAACGCTCTTTCGGCGTGGTCTGAGACCAGCTTTCGAAGGCGTTGTCGGCGGCGTGCACGGCGGCATCGACCTGGGCTTCGCTGGCTTCGTTGATTTCTACCAGTACACGCCCCAGCGCCGGGTTGAACACCGGTTGGGCCGGACCTTCGCCGTCGATCAGCTGGCCGTTGATCAAGAGTTGGGTTTGCATGGCTTTGTCCTCTTCGAATCCATTATTTTTCTGCGTGGAAACCGGGCCCCTGTAGGAGCTGGCTTGCCAGCGAAGGGGCCATCACTTTCGACAATGATGTCGGCTGATCCACCGCCTTCGCTGGCAAGCCAGCTCCTACATTGTTCAGCGTCTACATGAGAAATGGGGTCAGTTATTTCCCGCCACTCCCCGCAACACTCTCACCACCACGGGTCAGGTAATACGCGCCGAGGATCGGCAGCATGGTCACCATCATCACCAGCATCGCGACGACGTTGGTCACCGGCACGTCCCGCGGGCGGCTGAGCTGGTTGAGCAGCCACAGCGGCAGGGTGCGCTCATGGCCGGCGGTAAACGTAGTGACGATGATCTCGTCGAACGACAGCGCAAAAGCGAGCATGCCGCCGGCCAGCAATGCCGAGCCGAGGTTCGGCAGGATGATGTAGCGGAAGGTCTGCCAACCATCGGCGCCGAGGTCCATCGAGGCTTCGATCAAACTGTGTGAGGTGCGACGCAACCGGGCGATGACGTTGTTGTAGACGATCACCACGCAGAAGGTCGCGTGGCCGACGATGATGGTGAACATCCCCGGCTCGATGCCCAGCGTTTTGAACGTCGCCAACAGCGCGATACCGGTAATGATCCCCGGCAACGCGATCGGCAGGATCAACATCAGCGAGATGCCCTGCTTGCCGAAAAAATCCCGCCGGTACAACGCCGCCGACGCCAGCGTGCCAAGGACCAGTGCAATAAGTGTAGCAACGGCCGCAATCTGCAAAGACAGCTTGATCGCTTCCAGCACGTCGGGCCGCGAGAACGTCACGCCGATCCATTTGAGGGTGAACCCCTTGGGCGGAAAACTGAACGCCGCGTCTTCGGTGTTGAAGGCGTACAGGAAGATGATCAGGATCGGGAAGTGCAGGAATACCAACCCGCCCCAGGCGGCGATGCGCAAGCCCAGTGACGCTTGATCGCCCTGTGTTACAGATTTAGAGCGCATCGAAAGCCCCCAGTCGTTTGACGATTGACAGGTAAATGGCGATCAGCACGATCGGCACCAACGTGAACGCCGCGGCCATCGGCATGTTGCCGATCGCGCCTTGCTGGGCGTAAACCATGCTCCCGACGAAGTAACCCGGCGGGCCCACCAATTGCGGCACGATGAAATCGCCCAGGGTCAGGGAAAACGTGAAGATGGAACCGGCGGCAATGCCCGGAATCGACAGGGGCAGCGTCACTTGCATGAAGGTCTGGCGCGGCGTCGCCCCGAGGTCGGCCGAGGCTTGCAGCAGCGACGGCGGCAGACGTTCAAGTGAGGCCTGGATGGGCAGGATCATGAACGGCAGCCAGATATAGACGAAGACCATGAAGCGCCCCAGGTGCGAGGTCGACAAGGTGCTGCCGCCCACGCCGGGAATGCCCAGCACCCACTGCAACACCGGCTCCAGTCCCAGGTGTTGAACGAACCACTGCGCGACGCCGCCCTTGGCCAGCAGCAAGGTCCAGGCATACGCCTTGACGATGTAGCTGGCCCACATTGGCATCATCACCGCGATGTAGAAAAACGCCTTGGTCTTGCCGCTGGTGTAGCGCGCCATGTAGTAGGCAATCGGGAAGGCCACGACGGCGCTGGCGATCGACACGACGACGGCCATGCCCAGGGTGCGCACAATGATGTCGAAGTTCGACGGCTGGAACAGCGCTGCGAAGTTCGCCAGGGTCAGGTCGGGCGTGACCGCCATGGTGAAGTCGTCGAAGGTGTAGAAACCTTGCCACAGCAGCACCAGCAGCGAACCGAGGTAGATCGCGCCGAACCACAGCAGTGGCGGTATCAGCAGCATCGACAGATACAGGTTGGGCCGGCGATACAGCAGGTTGGAAAACCTGCGCAACGGCGAACCGTTGGCCGGGGGGTGCGGGGTCATCACGGTGTTCATTTCACACCCCGCCGACAACATTGTCGTGTAGCGCCACCATGGCTTCTCGCGCCCAGCGGGCACTGACGCGTTGCCCGGTCTGATGTCGGGCGCTGACGTCCAGCCATTGGTTGTTGGCCTGGCTGATGTTCAGGGTCTGGCCGTTTTCCAGCTTCAGTTCATAGCGCGTGGCGCTGCCCTGGTACTGGATATCGTGCAGCAAACCACTGACTTCGATCTCGTGGCTGGCCAGCGGGCCCTCGGCGAAACGCACGTGTTCCGGACGGATCGAAAACGGCTGTGGATTGCCGCTCAACTGTCGCGCCAGGTCACCGCGAATCACATTGGAGGTGCCAACGAATTCGGCCACAAAAGTGGTCGCCGGTTTCATGTACAGGTTGCGTGGCGTGTCGACCTGCTCGATGCGACCCTTGTTGAACACGGCCACGCGGTCTGACATCGACAGTGCTTCGGTCTGATCATGGGTGACGAAAATGAAGGTAATGCCGAGCTGGCGTTGCAGCTTCTTCAACTCGCCCTGCATTTGCTCGCGCAGCTTGAGGTCGAGTGCACCCAGGGGTTCGTCAAGCAGCAGCACCCGAGGGCGATTGACCAGCGCGCGGGCCAGGGCCACACGCTGGCGTTGTCCGCCGGACAGTTGCACCGGTTTGCGCTCGCCGTAGCCACTGAGGGCGACCATGTCGAGGGCTTCTTCGGCACGTTTGCGCCGTTCGGCCTTGCCCACCCCTTTGACTTTCAAACCGTAAGCGACGTTGTCGAGGACGTTCATGTGCGGGAACAGCGCGTAATCCTGGAATACGGTGTTGACGTCACGCTGATAGGGCGGCAGCCCGGCGGCCTCGACACCATGGATACGAATGGAGCCTGCGCTCGGCTGTTCGAAACCGGCGATCAGCCGCAGACAGGTGGTTTTGCCCGAGCCGGAAGGGCCCAGCATGGAGAAGAACTCGCCGTCCTGGATATCGATGGAAACCCGGTCTACGGCCTTAACTTCGCCGAACTGCCGGGAAACGTTGGTAAACTGGACTGCAAGCGTCATGGTACGGTGCTCCGAAAAGGCGCGCTTTGCAAAACTGAATCGGCTGTGCGTCGAAAAGATCGCAGCCTGCGGCAGCTCCTACAGGATTTGCGTAGGGCGCCACATTTGCGGTGCATGCAATCGGCGTAGGAGCTGCCGAAGGCTGCGATCTTTTGATCTTAAAAGGGCCTAGCGACCGCCCATGATCGCGATGTAATCCTGGGTCCAGCGGCTATATGGCACGAACTTGCCGCCTTCGGCCTGCGGGGTTTTCCAGAAGGCAATCTTCTCGAACTGGTCAAAACCATTGGTCTTGCAACCTTCGGCGCCGAGCAATTCGCTCTCATTGCACGCTGCAGGAACCGCCGGCAGTGAACCGAACCACGCCGCGAGGTCGCCCTGGACTTTCGGTTGCAGCGACCAGTCCATCCACTTGTAGGCACAATTGGGATGCTTGGCCTCGGCGTGCAGCATGGTGGTGTCGGCCCAGCCCGTTGCACCTTCCTTGGGAATAACCGAGGCCACCGGCTGCTTGTCCGCCACCAGCCCATTGACCATGTAGCCCCAGGTGCTCGACGCCACGACGCCTTCGTTCTTGACGTCGCTCATCTGGACGGTCGCGTCATGCCAGTAGCGGTGGATCAGGGGCTGTTGCTTGCGCAGCAGGTCAAGTGCCGCCTTGTATTGCGCTTCGTTGAGCTGGTACGGGTCCTTGATGCCCAGTTCCGGCCGTTTCGTCTTGAGGTAGAGCGCCGCATCGGCGATATAGATCGGACCATCGTAAGCCTGAACCCGGCCCTTGTTGGACTTGCCGTCCGGCAACGTCTGTTCCTCGAACACCACACTCCAGCTGTCAGGGGCTGTCTTGAACACGTTGGTGTTGTACATCAACACGTTCGGACCCCATTGGTACGGGGTGCCGTAGGTCTGTTTGTCGACGACGTACCACGGGCCATCCTTGAGACGAGGGTCAATGTTCTTCCAGTTCGTAATCAATGCTGTGTTGATCGGCTGCACACGTTTTCCGGCGACCAGTCGCAGGGAAGCATCACCCGACGCGGTGACCAGGTCGTAACCGCCCTTGGTCATCAAGCTGACCATCTCGTCGGAAGTGGCGGCCGTCTTGACGTTGACCTTGCACCCGGTTTCCTTCTCGAAACCGGTCACCCAGTCGTAGGCCTTGTCGCTCTCGCCACGTTCGATGTAGCCAGGCCAGGCCACGATATCCAGCTGACCTTCGCCGGCACCGACGGCCTTCAGCGGTTCGGCGGCCTGGATGCTGGCACTGGTCAGCAGCGCGGTGGTGATTGCACTGAGCAGTGCGGTCTTGTGCACGAACATGGTGTTTCCCTCTTCTTTAATTATGGTCGGGGCAGTTTCTGAACGTGGTGAAGCCAATGCCGGTACGGCTAATTGTTAGCGTAGTGCGCTTTTATAAATGCTGTCCGTGGCGAACCGGATTACCGCGCAGCACTTTGGCCCTGCGACGATTCACTGGATGTGTCCTTGCCGTAGCCGGTGCGCTTGAGGCCGCTATGGGTCAAGCAACATCTCGAAGCACTCTCGCGGACGGATCTCGGGCACTTTCGATCTAGTCTGGTGGCCTTATTGATCCGGATAACCCCTTTTTTGGAGGCGGAACATGAACACCCGTGGATTGCTCGATCAGCTACTCAAGTCCGGCCAGGATCTGTTGCAGAACAAGAACGGCGGGTCGCAGAACAAATCGTCTGCCGGTGGACTGGGCGGTCTGCTCGGCGGTGCCGGTGGCTCGGGCGGCTTGGGAGGGATGCTCTCCGGCGCTGGCGGTGGTGCCCTGGCAGCCGGGGCCATGGGCCTGCTGCTGGGTAACAAAAAGGTGCGCAAAGTCGGCGGCAAGGTCGCGATCTACGGCGGCTTGGCGGCGCTGGGCGTGATTGCCTACAAGGCGTATGGCAATTGGCAAGCCCAGCAGGGCACGGCACCGAAAACCGAACCACAAACCATCGACCGCTTGCCGGCCGCCCAGGTCGAGCAGCACAGCCAGGCGATCCTCAAGGCACTGGTGGCGGCGGCCAAGGCTGACGGCCACGTCGATGCACGGGAGCGCGAATTGATCGAAGGCGAGTTCAGCAAGCTCGACAACGATCAGGAACTGCAGCATTGGCTGCACGCCGAACTCAACAAGCCCCTGGACCCCGCCGACGTCGCACGTGCCGCCGGCACCCCGGAAATGGCCGCCGAAATGTACATCGCCAGTGTGATGCTGGTGGACGAGGAGAACTTCATGGAGAAGTCCTATCTCGATGAACTGGCGCGTCAGCTGAAGCTCGATCCGGGGTTGAAGGCCGAGCTGGAGAAGCAGGTGCGCCAGGCTTCGGCTTCGGTGTAAGGCTTCAAACCGCCTTCGCGGGCAAGCCCGCTCCCACATTGGATCTCCATGAGACACAGGTTTTGTGTACGACAAAGATCAACTGTGGGAGCGGGCTTGCCCGCGATGGCGGTTTGCGCTACACCACGCCCCTCACTGACCCATCTACGGTCCCTTTCTTGCAGATCGTCCTCGATAGAACACAAAACTCCCCTCTCAGACTCAATCCCGGCATTTACCCACCGCATTAGCAGAGCGACGTATCTGTTTTAATAATGAAACACCACCCTCGGCTATACTCCGCAGCATTTGGAAATACCTCGAGGACTGACTGTGAAGAACTGGACGTTGCGCCAACGGATCTTGGCGAGCTTTGCGGTAATTATCGCCATCATGTTGCTGATGGTCGTCGTCTCCTATTCACGGCTGTTGAAGATCGAGGCCAGCGAAGCCAGCGTTCGGGAAGATGCACTTCCCGGGGTGTATTACAGCTCGATGATTCGCGGTGCCTGGTCCGACAGCTACCTGCGGATCCAGGAAATGCTTGGCTTGAAGGAGGGGCAGGGCTTCAGTGCTGAGGATGCCGCCAGCTTCAAATCCTTCGAGTCTCGTCTGCAAGAGCAAATTGGTAACTACCGCAATACCGTCACCACGGAAGAAGACAAGGTCGAATTCGCCGCCTTCGAAAAACACAGTGAGAATTACCACAAGGTTCTGGCGGCGGTGCTCGACTTGCATCAGCGCAATGATGAAGTGCAAGCCATCAAGGTGTTCAACGAACAGCTAACCCCGACCTGGACCGCAGGTCGCATGAAACTCAATGACATCCTGCGCGAAAACAAAGCGGTGGCCGACCAGGACGTTGCGATCATCGATGACGCCGTCGTCACCGCAAAAGTCATCATGGGCATCTCCCTGCTGGTCGCGGTATTGGCCGCCGGAATCTGCGGTCTGCTGTTGATGCGCGCCATCATGGCGCCGATGAACCGGATCGTTGAAATACTCGAAATCATGCGTACCGGCGACCTCAGCCGTCGCCTGGACCTCGCCCGCAAGGACGAATTCGGCGCGGTGGAAACCGGCTTCAACGACATGATGGCCGAGCTGACATCCCTGGTGTCTCAGGCTCAGCGCTCGTCGGTGCAGGTCACCACCTCGGTGACCGAGATCGCCGCCACCTCCAAGCAACAGCAAGCCACCGCCACCGAAACCGCCGCCACCACCACGGAGATCGGTGCGACGTCCCGCGAGATCGCCGCCACGTCCCGCGACCTGGTGCGCACCATGACCGAAGTCTCCACCGCCGCCGATCAGGCCTCGGTGCTGGCCGGTTCCGGGCAACAAGGCCTGGCGCGGATGGAAGAGACCATGCACTCGGTCATGGGCGCAGCGGATCTGGTCAACGCCAAGCTGGCGATCCTCAATGAGAAGGCCGGCAACATCAATCAGGTGGTGGTGACCATCGTCAAAGTGGCCGACCAGACCAACCTGTTGTCGCTGAACGCCGCCATCGAAGCGGAAAAGGCCGGTGAATATGGCCGCGGGTTTGCCGTGGTGGCGACCGAAGTGCGCCGTCTGGCGGACCAGACCGCCGTCGCCACGTACGACATCGAACAGATGGTGCGCGAGATCCAGTCGGCCGTGTCGGCCGGGGTCATGGGCATGGACAAGTTTTCCGAAGAAGTACGCCGCGGCATGTCCGAGGTGCAGCAGGTCGGCGAACAGCTGTCGCAGATCATCCATCAGGTCCAGGCGCTGGCGCCGCGGGTGTTGATGGTCAACGAAGGCATGCAGGCCCAGGCCACGGGCGCGGAACAAATCAACCACGCGCTGGTGCAGCTGGGCGATGCCAGCAGCCAGACCGTCGAGTCCCTGCGCCAGGCCAGTTTTGCCATCGACGAACTGAGCCAGGTGGCCGTAGGGCTGCGTAGCGGCGTTTCGCGATTCAAAGTCTGATGAGCGAACCCACGGCCAAACGCACCGCCGTGAAGCCGGCGCTGCAATCATTGTTTCTGGTGTTCCGCATCGGCAACGAGCGCTATGCCTTGCAGGCCATCGAGGTAGCGGAAGTGCTGCCGCGCCTGCCGTTGAAACCGATTGCCAAGGCACCGGCCTGGGTGGCGGGGGTGTTCGCCTATCGCGGTTCGGTCGTGCCGGTGATCGACCTCAGCGCGCTGACGTTCGGTACACCTGCCCAGGCTCGCACCAGCACCCGATTGGTCCTGGTCAATTACCGTCCGGGGGAAACGATCCAGGCGCAATTGCTCGGGCTGATCCTGGAGCAGGCCACCGACACCTTGCGCTGCAACCCGGCAGATTTTCAGCCCTATGGCCTGGATAATCCCCAGGCGCCCTACCTCGGGCCTGTTCGCGAAGACGCGCAAGGGCTGCTGCAATGGGTCCGGGTCGCCGACCTGTTGAGCGAGCCGGTTCGCGCGCTGTTGTTTCCGTCACCGCCGCTGGATCTGGCGCTGCTTGAGGAGCGCCCATGAGCAGTGATCAACGGTTCTTCGATTTCCTCAAGGAACGCATCGGCCTCGACGTGACCTCGGTGGGCCCGGCGATCATCGAGCGTGCGGTGCGCCAGCGCAGCGCGGCCTGTCGAGCGCAGACGGCCGATGAGTACTGGCACACCCTGCAAGGCTCGCGGGATGAGCAGCAGGCGCTGATCGAAGCGGTGATCGTTCCCGAAACCTGGTTTTTCCGGTATCCGGAATCTTTCGTCACACTGGCGAAACTGGCCGCCAAGCGCCTGGGCGACATCAACAACATGCGCGCCCTGCGGATCCTCAGCCTGCCGTGCTCCACCGGTGAAGAACCGTATTCCATCGCCATGGCGCTGCTCGATGCCGGGTTCAAGCCGCACCAGTTCAAGGTCGAGGGCATGGACGTCAGTCCGCTGTCGGTGGAAAAAGCCAGGCGTGCGCGGTACGGCAAAAACTCATTTCGGGGTCAGGACCTCGAGTTTCGCGACCGGCATTTCACTGCCGAAAACGATGGCTATCGCCTCGGCGAGCGAGTGCTTGAACAAGTGCGCCTGCAGGTCGGCAATCTGCTGGATCCGGCCCTGGCCAATGAGCCGCCCTATGACTTCGTGTTCTGCCGCAACCTGTTGATCTATTTTGACCTGCCGACTCAACAGCAAGTGTTTGAAGTGCTCAAGCGTCTGACTCATGTTGACGGCGTGCTGTTCATCGGCCCCGCGGAGGGCAGTCTGTTGGGGCGTTTCGGCATGCGCTCGATCGGCATCCCGCAGTCCTTTGCGTTCAGTCGTCAGCGCGCACCGGAACCGGCGTCATTGGCGACTTTCGCGCCAACGCCGCTGCCCGTGCGTCAACCGGTGCGCAGCGTCACACCGCTGCCTGTTCGCAGCCGGCCGTTCGCGACGGTGGTGCCGCTGCCTGTCATGACCAAAACGGCCAACCCGGATGCCGCCGCACTGCTGGCGAACATCGCCGCACTGGCTAACGAAGGCAAAAGTGCCGAGGCCCGTGCTGCGTGCGAAAGCTATTTGCGCAGCCACGAACCGGTGGCCCAGGTCTTCTACTGGCTGGGGCTGCTCAGCGATGTCGCCGGCAATACCCTCCAGGCCCAGGGTTATTACCGCAAGGCGTTGTACCTCGAACCGCAACATCCCGACGCGTTGATGCACCTGGCGGCCTTGCTGCAATCCCAGGGCGACACCGCGGGTGCCAGGCGATTGCAGGCCCGCGCCGCCCGCAGCGAGCGCGCCGCTGACAGTGAGCGTAAACGATGATCGCTAGCCTTACCCATGAAGATGCCCAGGCCATCGACGACTGCTGGAACCGCATCGGTGTCCACGGCGACAAGTCCTGTCCGCTGCTGAGCGAGCACATTCACTGCCGCAACTGTGCGGTGTATTCGGCTGCCGCGACGCGCCTGCTCGACCGCTATGCATTGCAGCAGGATGATCGCGGGCAAGTGTCGACAGCGGTCGAGAGCGACGTGCAAACCCGTTCGCTGTTGATGTTCCGTCTTGGCGAAGAATGGTTGGGCCTGGCCACCCGCAGTCTGGTGGAAGTGGCGCCGCTGCAAGCGATCCACTCCTTGCCGCACCAGCGTTCCCGGGCCTTGCTCGGCGTGGCCAACGTGCGCGGAGCCCTGGTGGCATGCCTGTCCCTGGTCGAAATGCTGGGCCTCGATGGGACGGCTGGCGTGGCGTCCGGCGCGCGGGTCATGCCGCGGATGCTGATCATCGCCGCCCACGGCGGGCCGGTGGTGGTGCCGGTGGACGAGGTGGACGGGATCCATGCCATCGACGAGCGCATCCTCGAGGCGGCATCCCGATCCGGCACCCAGGCCAGCGCGAGGTACACCCGTGGTGTATTGCCATTCAAAGGTCGCAGCCTGCGTTGGCTGGATGAAGAACAGCTGCTGTCCGCCGTGACCCGGAGCCTTACATGACCCCAGAGCAATTGCGCGACTCCTCTTTGCTGGAGCTGTTCAGCCTGGAAGCCGAAGCCCAGACCCAAGTGCTGAGCGCCGGTCTGCTGGCGCTGGAGCGCGATCCGACCCAGGCCGATCATCTCGAGTCGTGCATGCGCGCGGCGCACTCGCTCAAGGGCGCCGCGCGGATCGTCGGTGTCGATGCAGGCGTCAGTGTTGCTCATGTGATGGAAGATTGTCTGGTCAGTGCGCAGGAAGGGCACTTGTATCTGCGCCCCGAGCACATCGATGCGTTATTGCAAGGCACCGATTTGCTGATGCGTATCGCAACGCCCGACAACAATCCGGGTCCTGCGGATATCGAGGCCTATGTTGCCTTGATGGCTCGATTGCTGGACCCGCTGGCGCTTGCCATGCCGATCAGCACCCCCATAGCGCCGTTCATGGCTGAGGATCTGCTGCCGGCCCCCAAGGTTGAACTGCCGATGCCGATGCCGGTGCCGGAAGTCGAACCACAACTCGCCGCATCCTTCGAGCAGGCACCCAAGGCCAGACGCGCCACCGAAAGCGGTGAGCGAGTCCTGCGGGTCACGGCCGAACGCTTGAACAGCCTGCTCGACTTGTCGAGCAAGTCGCTGGTGGAAACGCTGCGGCTCAAGCCGCACCTGGCGACCATGCAGCGCCTCAAGCGCATGCAGAACAATGGCCTGCGGGCCCTGGAAAACCTCAACGTGCATCTCAAGGAACATGCCTTGAGCCTGGAGGCCCGGGAAGCCCTCGACGATGCCCGCCGACTGTTGGCCGAATCCCAGCAATTGCTGGTGGAAAAAAACGCCGAGCTGGATGAGTTCGCCTGGCAGGCCAGTCAACGGGCGCAAGTGTTGTACGACACGGCGCTGGCGTGTCGCATGCGCCCGTTTGCCGATGTGTTGGCCGGGCAAGTGCGGATGGTCCGCGACCTTGGCCGTAGCCTGGGCAAGCAGGTGCGACTGGAGATCGAGGGCGAGAAAACCCAGGTTGATCGCGACGTCCTGGAAAAACTCGAAGCGCCGCTGACGCACCTGCTGCGCAATGCCGTGGACCACGGCATCGAATCCCCGGAACAGCGCCTGCTGGCCGGCAAACCGGCGGAAGGCCTGATCCGTCTGCGCGTCTCGCATCAGGCCGGACTGCTGGTGCTGGAGTTGAGCGATGACGGCAATGGCGTCGATCTGGAAAAGGTCCGGCGCAGCATTATCGAGCGACAATTATCCCCCGTTGAAACGGCTGCGCAGTTGAGCGAAGAGGAACTGCTGACGTTTTTGTTCCTGCCGGGTTTCAGCTTGCGGGACACGGTCACCGAAGTGTCCGGGCGCGGGGTCGGGCTGGACGCGGTGCAACACATGGTCCGGCAGTTGCGCGGCGCGGTGGTGCTGGAGCAAGCGGCGGGCGAGGGCAGCCATTTCCACCTCGAAGTGCCGCTGACCCTGTCGGTGGTGCGCAGCCTGGTGGTGGAAGTCGGTGACGAGGCTTATGCGTTTCCACTGGCTCACATCGAGCGCATGTGCGACCTGGAGCCGGCGGACATCGTGCAGGTCGAGGGCCGTCAGCACTTCTGGCACGAAGGCCGGCACGTCGGGCTGGTCGCCGCCAGCCAGCTATTGCAGCGCCCGGCGAGCCAGAACAGTCAGCAGACCCTCAAGGTGGTGGTGATTCGTGAACGCGAGGCGATCTACGGTGTGGCCGTCGAGCGTTTTATCGGCGAGCGGACATTGGTGGTCTTGCCGCTGGACGAACGACTGGGCAAGGTGCAGGACATTTCTGCCGGGGCCTTGCTCGACGACGGTTCGGTGGTGCTGATCGTCGACGTCGAAGACATGCTGCGTTCGGTCGACAAGCTGCTCAACACCGGGCGTCTGGAGCGTATCTCGCGACAGGGCAACCAGGTCGTCGAAGCCGCTCACAAACGGATCCTGGTGGTCGACGACTCGCTGACCGTTCGCGAGCTGCAACGCAAGTTGTTGCTCAATCGCGGGTATGACGTCGCCGTGGCGGTGGACGGCATGGATGGCTGGAACGCCCTGCGTTCGGAGGATTTCGATCTGCTGATCACCGATATCGATATGCCGCGCATGGACGGCATCGAACTGGTGTCTTTATTGCGCCGGGACAATCGCCTGCAATCCCTGCCGGTCATGGTGGTGTCCTATAAGGATCGCGAAGAAGACCGCCGTCGTGGACTGGACGCCGGAGCCGACTATTATCTAGCCAAAGCCAGTTTTCATGACGACGCCCTGCTTGATGCAGTGGTGGAGCTCATCGGAGGAGCGCGGGCATGAAGATAGCCATCGTCAACGACATGCCCATGGCGGTGGAGGCCCTGCGCCGCGCCCTGGCGTTCGAGCCGGCACACGAGGTGGTCTGGGTCGCCGGCAACGGGGCCGAGGCGGTGCAACGTTGCGCCGAATACACCCCGGATCTGATTCTGATGGACCTGATCATGCCGGTGATGGACGGCGTGGAAGCGACCCGGCGAATCATGGCCGAGACCCCTTGCGCGATCGTCATCGTCACGGTCGACCGCCAGCAGAATGTGCATCGGGTGTTCGAAGCCATGGGCTACGGCGCACTGGATGTCGTCGACACGCCGGCACTGGGTGCGGGTAACGCGCAGGACGCGGCCGCACCGCTGCTGCGCAAGATCATCAACATCGGTTGGCTGATCGGTGACCGGGGCCATCGAGAGCGAGCGGCCCCGAGCCTCTTGCGCAGCTCGGCTTCGCGTCAGCGCCTGATCGCCATCGGTTCGTCCGCGGGCGGGCCGGCGGCGCTGGAAGTATTGCTCAAGGGCCTGCCGCGCAATTTTTCGGCGGCTATCGTGCTGGTGCAGCATGTCGACCAGGTATTCGCCGCCGGCATGGCCGAATGGCTGAGCAGCGCCAGCGGCCTGAACGTGCGCCTGGCCCAGCAGGGCGAGCCGCCGCAGCCCGGTACGGTGTTGCTGGCCGGCACCAACCACCATATCCGCTTGTTGAAAAACGGCACGCTGGCCTACACCGCCGAACCGGTCAATGAAATCTATCGGCCCTCGATCGATGTGTTTTTCGAGAGCGTTGCCCATTACTGGAGCGGCGATGCCGTGGGTATTTTGTTGACCGGCATGGGGCGCGATGGCGCGCAGGGGCTTAAACTCATGCGCCAACAGGGCTACCTGACCATCGCCCAAGACCAATCCAGCAGCGCGGTGTACGGCATGCCGAAGGCAGCTGCCGCCATCGACGCTGCCGTAGAAATTCGTCCACTGGACAAGATCGCGCCACGATTGCTGGAAATTTTCGGCAAATGACTCTCTTTAACAGCAATCCCGGCCCAGGCAGTACTCAGGTGACCGCACATGAATGACTTACAGCTCGACGGTTCCAAAACCGACGAAAACGCCGCCATGGTGTTGTTGGTAGACGATCAGGCGATGATCGGCGAGGCGGTGCGCCGCGGCTTGTCGAATGAAGACAATATCGACTTCCACTTTTGCGCCGACCCGCACCAGGCCATCGCCCAGGCGATTCGCATCAAGCCGACGGTGATCCTGCAGGACCTGGTCATGCCCGGGCTCGATGGCCTGAGCCTGGTGCGCGAATACCGCAATCATCCGGCGACCAAGGATATTCCGATCATCGTCCTGTCGACCAAGGAAGAACCGCTGATCAAGAGCGCGGCGTTTGCGGCCGGGGCCAATGATTACCTGGTCAAGCTGCCGGACAACATCGAACTGGTGGCGCGCATTCGCTATCACTCGCGTTCCTACATGACCCTGCTGCAGCGTGACGCGGCGTACCGGGCGCTACGGGTCAGCCAGCAGCAATTGCTCGACACCAACCTGGTGCTGCAGCGCTTGATGAACTCCGACGGCCTGACCGGGCTGTCGAACCGCCGGCATTTCGATGAATACCTGGAGCTGGAGTGGCGCCGCTCGCTGCGTGACCAGAGTCAGCTGTCGTTGCTGATGATCGATGTCGACTATTTCAAGTCTTTCAACGACAGCTTCGGCCACCTGGACGGCGATGAAGCCCTGCGCAAGGTGGCCACGGCAATCCGTGACGCCAGCGCCCGGCCCTCGGACCTGCCAGCCCGTTACGGCGGCGAAGAATTCGCCCTGGTCCTGCCCAACACTTCGCCGGGCGGCGCGCGGCTGGTGGCGGAAAAACTCCGCCAGTCCGTGGCCGCACTGAAGATTGCGCACATTTCCCCGGTCGAAGGGTCGAGCCTGACCATCAGCATCGGCCTGTCGACGATCACGCCGCAGCAGGGCGGCGATTGCCGGCAGTTGATCCTGGCGGCGGACAAGGGGCTGTACCTGGCGAAGCACAATGGGCGTAATCAGGTGGGGATTGAATGAATCATAGGGTTCATTCGCCGCTAAAGCCGCCAGGCGGGCTGCCGTGACAGCCTGATTACGGTATACTCGCCGGCTTTCAAAAGTTCGCCAACGAGTGCTGCCCGCCATGGAAATCAACCCGATCCTTAACAGCATCAAGGACCTGTCCGAGCGCTCCGAAACTATTCGGGGGTATCTTTGACTACGATCAAAAGCATGAGCGTCTGACTGAAGTCAATCGCGAGCTTGAAGATCCGTCTGTCTGGAACAACCCGTCGTACGCTCAGGAACTGGGCCGCGAGCGGTCCCTGCTGGCTCAGATCGTCGAAACCCTCGACGAAATGCACAGTGGCCTGGCCGATGCCAAGGACCTGCTGCTGATGTCCGCCGAAGAAGAAGACCAGGCCGCCGTCGATGACGTCGCTGCCGAAGTCGAGCGTCTGCGCGAGTCCCTGGAAAAACTCGAATTCCGTCGTATGTTCAGCGGCGAGATGGATGCCAATAACGCCTACCTGGATATCCAGGCGGGCTCCGGCGGCACCGAGGCCCAGGACTGGGCCAACATCCTGCTGCGCATGTACCTGCGCTGGGCCGACAAGCGCGGCTTCGATGCGACCATCATGGAGCTGTCCGCCGGTGAAGTCGCCGGGATCAAGGGTGCTACCGTGCACATCAAGGGCGAATACGCCTTTGGCTGGCTGCGGACCGAAATCGGCGTGCACCGTCTGGTGCGCAAGAGCCCGTTCGATTCCGGCAACCGTCGTCACACCTCGTTCTCGGCCGTGTTCGTGTCGCCGGAAATCGATGACAACATCGAAATCGACATCAACCCGTCGGACCTGCGCATCGATACCTACCGCTCCTCCGGTGCCGGTGGTCAACACGTAAACACCACCGACTCGGCCGTACGTATCACCCACGTACCGTCCAACACTGTGGTCAGCTGCCAGAACGAACGCTCCCAGCACGCCAACAAAGACACCGCGATGAAAATGCTGCGGGCGCGCTTGTACGAGCAGGAAGTGCAGAAGCGCAACGCTGCCTCGCAAGCCCTGGAAGACACCAAGTCGGACATCGGCTGGGGTCACCAGATTCGCTCCTACGTGCTCGATGCGTCGCGAATCAAGGATTTGCGCACCAACATCGAACGCAGCGACTGCGACAAGGTGCTTGACGGCGACATCGACGACTACCTGATAGCGAGCCTGAAACAAGGCCTGTAAGACATGCGATACAGGATCGGCTGACACAGCGCGATCCCTGTAGGAGCCGGCTTGCCGGCGATCCCCGGGCCGCAGGCCTGGGGGCAACGAACCTGTGATGGAATATTTAAAGACATGAGCGACCTACAACTCGACCCGCAAGCCCTGCAACAGGAAGAAAACTCCCTGATCGCCCTGCGCAAGGAAAAGCTGGCTGCCGAGCGCGCCAAGGGCAATGCCTTCCCGAATGACTTCCGCCGTGACAACTACTGCGAAGATTTGCAGAAGCAATACGCGGACAAGACCAAGGAAGAGCTGGCAGAGGCTGCAATCCCGGTCAAGGTTGCCGGTCGCATCATGCTCAACCGTGGTTCGTTCATGGTGATCCAGGACATGTCCGGGCGGATTCAGGTTTACGTCAACCGTAAAACCCTGTCCGAAGAAACCCTGGCGGCGGTGAAAACCTGGGACATGGGCGACATCATCGCCGCTGAAGGTACCCTGGCCCGTTCCGGCAAAGGCGACCTGTACGTCGAAATGACCCACGTGCGCCTGCTGACCAAATCCCTGCGTCCGCTGCCGGACAAGCACCACGGCCTGACCGACACCGAGCAGCGCTATCGCCAGCGCTACGTTGACCTGATCGTCAACGAAGACGTGCGCCAGACGTTCCGCGTGCGTTCGCAAGTGATTGCGCACATCCGCAGCTTCCTGATGCAGCGTGACTTCCTCGAAGTCGAAACGCCAATGTTGCAAACCATCCCGGGTGGCGCGGCGGCCAAGCCGTTCGAGACTCACCACAATGCGCTGGACATGGAAATGTTCCTGCGTATCGCACCGGAGCTGTACCTCAAGCGCCTCGTTGTCGGCGGCTTCGAGAAAGTGTTCGAGATCAACCGCAACTTCCGTAACGAAGGCGTTTCGACTCGGCACAACCCTGAGTTCACCATGTTGGAGTTCTACCAGGCTTACGCCGACTACGAAGACAACATGGACCTGACCGAAGAACTGTTCCGCGAACTGGCGCAGCTGGTCCTGGGCAGCACCGACGTGCCTTACGGCGACAAAGTGTTCCACTTCGGCGAACCGTTCGTGCGTCTGTCGGTGTTCGACTCGATCCTCAAATACAACCCTGAGTTGACCGCTGACGACCTGAACGACATCGACAAGGCCCGCGCCATCGCCAAGAAGGCCGGGGCCAAGGTGCTGGGCTTCGAAGGTCTGGGCAAGCTGCAGGTGATGATTTTCGAAGAGCTGGTCGAGCACAAGCTGGAGCAGCCGCACTTCATCACTCAGTACCCGTTCGAAGTGTCGCCGCTGGCCCGTCGCAACGACGAGAACCCGAACGTCACCGACCGTTTCGAGCTGTTCATCGGCGGCCGTGAAATCGCCAACGCCTATTCCGAGTTGAACGACGCGGAAGACCAGGCCGAGCGCTTCATGGCGCAGGTGGCCGACAAGGACGCCGGCGACGACGAAGCCATGCACTACGACGCCGACTTCGTTCGCGCGCTGGAGTACGGCATGCCGCCAACGGCCGGTGAAGGGATCGGCATCGACCGCCTGGTGATGCTGCTGACCAACTCCCCGTCGATCCGCGACGTGATCCTGTTCCCGCACATGCGGCCGCAAGCGTAAGTGTTTCAATTAAAAAGCCGCCCGAAATGGGCGGCTTTTTATTGCCTGTCTGGTACAAACGTATCAATTGGTTACTTTTGAATTAAGAGAGGAATACCTGTCGTGAACCGTGCAATGGCTCAAGAGGGAGCAGCGGGTATCGCCACTGCGGTCGCTGAAAGTGTTCAGTACCAGGGTCGCAAGGCCAGCCGGCAGGGCAGCGAGCAGCGTCGACAGGACATTCTCGATGCGGCGATGCGCATTGTCGTGCGCGATGGCGTGCGGGCCGTACGGCATCGTGCGGTGGCCGCCGAGGCCGGAGTGCCGCTGTCGGCCACCACTTACTACTTCAAGGATATCGATGACCTGCTCACCGATACCTTCGCCCAATACGTGGAGCGCAGCGCGGCATTCATGGCCAAGTTGTGGGCCAGCAATGAAGGCCTGCTGCGTGAGATGGTCGCCTATGGCGATGGCAGTCCCGAGTCCCGTTCACAACTGGCAGACGACATTGCGCGGCTGACGTCCGACTATGTTCATCGTCAACTGCAGAACCGTCGCGAACACTTGATGGCCGAGCAGGCATTCCGCCAGGAGGCGTTGTTGAACCCGCGCCTGGCGAAGCTGGTGCGCTCGCACCAGCAAATTCTGCTGCAGGGCACCTGCCACTTTTTCGAGGTATTGGGTTCCCGCGAGCCACAACAGGATGCCAAAGTGTTGACGGCGATTATCGGACGGATGGAATATCAGGGCCTGCTCAACGACGCCGAGCCTGCCGCCGAAGCCGAAATGCTCGGTATCCTCACGCGGTATATGCACCTGGTACTGGCGTCGGTGTAATCCCCTTTGGGAATCCACACCCCTGTGGGAGCGAGCTTGCTCGCGATGACGGTTTATCATTCGACATCCATGTCGCCTGACACACCGCTATCGCGAGCAAGCTCGCTCCCACAGGGTAAGTGGCCACTTGAGGTCCGCGTGTTCATAGGGAGTGTTGAATGAAAGCCTGGCGTGTCGTTGTGATCGCCTTGTCGTTCCTGCTGCTCAGTGGCTGTCTGGTGACTTTCAAGGAGCCGCTGCCTGCCAGCGACCCCGCGCCCAAAGGGTTGCTCGGCAAATGGACCAGCACCAACGCCTGGGGCGAACCGATGAACCTGGAATTGACACGCATCAGTGCCAATCGCTATCAGGCGGTCAGCTATTTCAAGGCCAAACCCCGGGAGCGCGAAGCCTATCCCTTCACGGTATCGCGCCATGGCAGCCGCTGGTATCTGTCAGCGAAGGTACCGGCGCAGTTCGGCGGACATTTCATCATCGCCGGATTCGAACTCACCGATAAGCAGGAACTGGTGGTCTACAGCCTCGACCTCGAGCAGATCAACCAGGCCCTGGGGCAGAAAGTCCTCAGCGGCGAAGGCTTCCAGACTGACGATGGCGATGGCGTGCTGATCAACACCGGCATGAACCAGGTGTTCGCCTACCTCGATGATCCGGCCAATTCCGATGTGTTCGTCGAGGCGGTGCGCTATCAGCGCCTGGCCAAAGCCAAATAACCCAGCACGTAACGGTTTTTCTACAGGAGTTTCGGGTGGACGATTACCAGCAGTCGATACGCATTTTATCCGATCGCATTGTGCTGGCACAGACGCCGATTCGCGTCCTCGATGCGGTCAAGTGGGACGACACCATTCGCAAGGGTTTCCTCAAGGCCAAGGGCAAGGAAATGCCGGCAGTGGACCGCGATTATTACTTGAACCGGCCGCTGTCCTTCGACTCCAGCAAAGTGAAGCTGGAATTCCAGAACATCGAACGCGACATCACCCGTCAGCTCGGCCAGTTCAACCCGGTTGGCCAGATCATGCGCCGCATGTGCAAGGAATACCGCATGGTGGTGCGCATGCTCGAAGCGCGTGGCACCGAGGATTTCGGCCTGATTTCCCAGGAACTGTATGGCGCCGCGTCCGACGCATTCCATGCGGGCGACCCGACCCTGTCCGACCTGGGCCTGATGCTCTCCGATTACCTGAACAACATCGACGGCCGCGGAGACCTCAAAGACGAACCGAAGACCCTCACCGCCAAGGACGCCGTGGATTTATTGCAAACCCGGTTAAGCAAGGTGTTTGGCGAGGCCGAGGACACCATTCGGGTGTTCGAGTCCGACGGCATCGTGGCCGATGCGGCGGCCGGCGCCGACTACATCAAGATCCGCACCGACGCGATGTTCAACGAGCGTGACGTGCGCGCCCTGGAAGTCCACGAAGGGCTGGTGCATGTGGGCACCACGCTCAATGGTCTGAACCAGCCAATCTGCACCTTCCTGTCCAAGGGCCCACCGTCGTCGACGGTGACCCAGGAAGGCCTGGCGATCCTGATGGAAATCATCGCCTTCGCCTCTTACCCGAGTCGCCTGCGCAAACTCACCAACCGCACCCGTGCCATTCATATGGTGGAGGAGGGCGCCGACTTCCTGCAGATCTTCGAGTTCTTCCGCGAGCAGGGCTTCGAAATGGCCGAAAGCTATGGCAACGCCAGTCGCGTGTTCCGCGGTTCGGTGCCGACAGGCCTGCCATTTACCAAAGACTTGTCCTACCTCAAGGGCTTTATCATGGTCTACAACTACATTCAGTTGGCCGTGCGTAAGGGCAAGCTGGAGCAGATACCGCTGTTGTTTTGCGGCAAGACCACGCTGGAAGACATGCGCACCTTGCGTCAGCTGGTGGATGAAGGATTGGTCGTGCCGCCCAAATACTTGCCGGAGCAGTTCCGTGACATGAACGCGCTGTCGGCGTGGATGTGCTTCTCCAACTTCCTCAATCACCTGAGCCTGGACCGGATCGAGGCGGATTACTCCAATATCCTCTAAGGCTGACGACATTCCCTGTGGGAGCGAGCTTGCTCCGGGCGGCGTTCCGACGATAGCGGTGTGCCAGGCGACATCAATGCTGAATGTCTAACCGCCATCGCGAGCAAGCTCGCTCCCACAGGTCGCTCATTTTCCACAAGATCGTATTCCAACCCCATTTCTGCGAGGTTTCATCGGATGAGAATCCTCGGCATCGTCTGCCTTCTCCTGACCTTGGGCGGTTGCAGCTCTTTGCTGTTCTACCCCGAGCCAGGCCAACTGTTCACCCCGGAAAAAGCCCGACTCGAATTCCGCGACGTCACCCTCACCACCGCCGACGGCATCAGGCTGCACGGTTGGTGGCTGCCGGCAAAAAAAGGCGTCGAGCTCAAAGGCACAGTGCTGCACCTGCACGGCAATGGCGGCAATCTGCCCATGCATCTTGGGGGAAGTTGGTGGCTGCCGAAGCAGGGCTATCAAGTGCTGCTGGTGGACTATCGCGGTTATGGCCTGTCCGAAGGCGAGCCGAGCCTGCCAGCGATCTATCAGGACATCGACGCCGCATTCAAATGGCTCGACCGGGCCCCCGAGGTCCAGGGCAAGCCGCTGATCCTGCTGGGCCAGAGCCTTGGCGGTTCGATGGCCGTGCATTACCTGGTTCAGCACCCCGAACGCCAGAAACAACTCAAGGCTGTTGTCCTCGACGGCGTGCCCGCCAGTTACCGCAGCGTCGGCCGGTTTGCCCTGAGCAATTCATGGCTGTTCTGGGCGTTCCAGGTGCCACTGTCGTGGCTGGTACCGGACGGCGACAGCGCCATCCACTCGATGGCACAACTCAATGGCGTGCCGAAACTGATCTATCACAGCATCGACGATCCGATCGTGCCTCTTTCCAACGGCATCCGTCTGTATCAAGCTGCGCCGCCGCCGCGGGTGCTGCAACTGACCCGTGGTGGTCACGTGCAGACATTCGCCGACCCGGTCTGGCGCCAAGTCATGCTGCGCTATCTCGACGATCCGCAGCATTTCAACGGCCTGCGCCGCCTGGGCGAGATACCGAATTACCCGGCAGCCCCGAATTCCGAAGATGAACCACCAGAGAGTCCGCAATGAGTGAAGAACGTAACGCCATCCCGCTGATCATCACCGGTATCTGCAGCATCCTCGGCACCGTCGGCGCCCTGTGGTGGTATGGCTACCTGCACTTTGCCAAACCGGAAGATGCGCTGCTGCTCAGCGACTTCACCCTGCTCAAGACCGTGCCCGGCGAAGACTACAAGGTCTCCCTGGAACCGGCCGCGCAAGTGGCCCAATGCATCGATGGCGTGCTGGTGATGTTCGACACCGAACAGAAAGGCCTGAGCGGTGTGCTGGTCAACAACAAGAAAAAAGCCGTGCGGTGCATCGGACAGGAAACGCCGCAGAAACTCGAGCAATAACCCCGGTCTGGAGTCACAGAAGATCCAGTGTGGGAGCGAGCTTGCTCGCGATGGCGGTGTAACAGCCAGCACTGATGTTGAATGTTATGCCCTCATCGTCGGAACGCCGCCCGGAGCAAGCTCGCTCCCACAGGGGGATGAGTGATAGCCAAATAAAAGCCCCGCCTGATCAGATCAAGCGGGGCTTTTTTGCTACAGCAAGTCCAGCTTAGTTCGAACTGACCGCCGAACGCGGGATCACCGGCTGGTTGTCGTTGGAAATGGTCACTTCCACCCGACGGTTCATTGCACGACCCGAAGCGTTGCCGTTTTCAGCAACCGGATATTCCTTGCCATAACCCTGGGCAACGATGCGCGCTGGATCAACGCCCATTTTTACCAAGGCCATGCGCACGGAACCGGCGCGGCGCTCGGACAGCGACTGGTTGTGCGAAGCCGTACCGGTGCTGTCGGTATAACCTTCGACAATCGCCTTGCGGTCCGGGTTTTCCTGGAGGAACTGTGCCAGTTTGTTGATGTTGACCAGACCGCTGGATTTCAGGTCAGCCCGGTCGGTGGCGAACAGCACATCACCGAAGGTCACCAGGGTGCCGCGGTCGGTCTGCTTGGCGTTCAGGCTGTCCTGCAGCTGTTTGATCTGCTGGTCGCGGGCATCCAGGCGGGCCTGGGCACGTTGCGCAGACGCGTTCTTCAGGTTGGCTTCAGCGGTGCGCAGGGCGATAGTCTGATTCGCCACTTCAACACGCTGGTTGGTCAAATAGGCAAGCTGGTCGACCTTGGCCTGGTTTTCCTTGTCCATGTAGGCCTTGTCGGCCTTGTCCAGGTAATCGCTGGCGTCCTTGGTTTCCAGTGCCGCGACTTTGCTGGCTTGTGGGTTGGCTTGCAGGCCGCTGTAGTTGGTGCGGGCCTGTTCCAGGTTCGCGTTAGGCGGCGTGGAGCAGGCAGCCAGTGCAACACTTGCAGCCAGCAGGGCAGGGATCATCAATTGTTTACGCATAATGGTTTCGTCCTTTTAGTCGAGTAAGAAAATACGTCGTGCCGCGCCGCTTATTGCACGGTGCGCTGGCTTTCCTGACGCAGTTCCTGAACCCCTTTCTGAGAGTCCTTCACAGCCTGTTCGGCTTTCATCGCCTGGGCTTTGCGCTCTGCTACGCGAGCGTCCCACTCGGCCTGTTCGGCGAGAATTTTCGCCTCCTCATACTTCTTGTCGTGCATAGCGATTTCGGCTTGCTTGAGCTTGTCCTGGGCGGACCTCATTTCCACTGCGGCGAATTCGGTACCGCCAGCGCTGACGGCGCCATTCACGGCGGATTGGGTCACGGCGAATTGTTCGGTCGGCGGGTTACCGGCGCAACCGGCCAGGACCAGGCTGCTGCCGATGGCCAGTGCCGCCAGTTTCAGGCCGCGCAGGTGGGTCGACGGGGATTGGGCAGTTCGGGTCTTCATGGTCTTCAACTCCATTGGAATAACTCCTGAAAAACTTGAAATCCATCCTGGGCATGGAGCCGCAACCGTCAATTTCAGAGGCGTTTTGAAACGGCCGTCCCAGGCGTGGTTACTGGGTGTGACCCGAGGCGTTTTTCAAAAGTTCAGAGAAGATGGCCCATCGCCGGAAAAAATATTGACCGGGCGGACAAGGCTCTGGAGCGGGAACTTCGGCGATTTGTGGCGGTATTCCCGACCGTTTCAAGGCCCGGGAACACGCATTTTTGAACGGAACCGCAATCCATGTGGGAGCGAGCCTGCTCGCGAAAGCGGTGTGTCAGGCAACTTATACTTTGAATGTTGAATAGCTTTCGCGAGCAGGCTCGCTCCCACAGGTTTCGTATCGGATGGATCAGTGTTTCTGTTCGTCGTTACCGCTCGACAAGTCTTGCAAATGACGACGAGACAAAGCGAGAAAACGTGGCGTCGGCCCGACGTCTTCGTACAGCGGATCACCTTCTTCGTCGGTGGCCACGACGGTCGAGCCCTTAACGTACGGGAAGCTTTTTTCGAGCTCTTCCAGGGCGGCGCCGATCAGCTCGCCGAGGAGTTCTTCGGGCTGCCGTTTGGGGTACATCTCGACGATTGCAGCCAGCCGCGCGGCAGCCTCCACATCCAGATGAATCTTGTAGCCGGTGTCGGTCAGGCGACCCTTGGCGTTTTCTTCCCAATGTTGGGCAAGCTCGCGGATTTTCATAGTGACCTCAGTGCGCGCCTGCTCGTGGCAGGCAGGGTGAGTGCCGGCGTTGGCCGGCGGCGGCCGTTGTACGGCTTACTCTTCAGACTAGCTATAACGCCCAAGGTTTAAAGTCCCTTCGTCGTCTTGCTTGTAAGAACCGGTCTGGAGCGGCACTCTTGAAGATCTTAGCCGCCCGGATTTTTTGCTGGAGAACTGCTGATGACCGATATCGATGCACGCTTGCGCGAGGACGTTCACCTGTTGGGTGAGCTGTTGGGCAACACCATTCGTGAACAGTACGGGGACGGCTTTCTCGACAAAATCGAGCAGATCCGCAAGGGCGCCAAGGCCGACCGTCGCGGTTCGATGGATGCCGAGCTGAGTGCCAGCCTCAACCAACTGAGCGAAGAGGAGTTGCTGCCGGTTGCGCGGGCGTTCAACCAGTTTCTCAACCTGGCCAACATCGCCGAGCAATATCAGCTGATCCACCGCCGCGAAGAATCGCAGCCAGCACCGTTCGAAGCGCGGGTGCTGCCGGAGTTGCTGGCGCGCCTGCGCGCCGAAGGTCATGGCGCCGAATCCCTGGCCCGGCAACTGGGTCGGCTGGAGATCGAGCTTGTACTCACCGCTCACCCGACCGAAGTGGCGCGCCGCACCTTAATCCAGAAATACGACGCGATCGCCGCGCAACTGGCGGCCCAGGACCATCGCGACCTGACCACGGCCGAGCGCGAGCAGATCCACGCGAAACTGCAGCGCCTGATCGCCGAAGCCTGGCACACCGAAGAAATCCGTCGTACCCGGCCGACGCCTGTGGACGAAGCCAAATGGGGTTTCGCGGTGATCGAACATTCGCTGTGGCAGGCGATCCCGAATTATTTGCGCAAGGCCGATAAAGCCCTGCATGACGCCACGGGCCTGCACCTGCCACTGGAGGCCGCGCCGATTCGCTTTGCCTCGTGGATGGGCGGCGACCGGGACGGCAACCCCAACGTGACCGCTGCCGTGACCCGTGAAGTCTTGTTGCTGGCGCGCTGGATGGCGGCGGATTTGTACGTGCGAGATGTCGATCACCTCGCTGCAGAATTGTCGATGCAGCAAGCCAGCGATGCCCTGAAAGCCAAGGCCGGGGACAGCGCTGAACCTTATCGTGCGGTGCTTAAACAGTTGCGCGAACGCCTGCGCGCCACCCGTAACTGGGCTCACGCCTCCCTGACGACAACCACTCCCGCTTCGGCCGATGTGCTGCAAAACAACCGCGACCTGCTCGATCCGCTGGAGCTGTGTTACCAATCGCTGCATGAGTGCGGCATGGGCGTGATCGCGGACGGACCGCTGCTCGATTGCCTGCGCCGGGCGGTCACGTTCGGGTTGTTCCTGGTGCGACTCGACGTGCGTCAGGACTCGTCGCGGCACTCGGCGGCGATGACCGAAATCACCGATTACCTGGGCCTCGGTCGGTATGAAGACTGGAGCGAGGAGGAGCGCATCGCCTTCCTGATGCGCGAACTGAACAACCGTCGGCCATTGCTGCCAGCGTACTTCAAGCCGTCCGCCGACACCGCCGAAGTACTGGCGACCTGCCGGGAAATTGCCTTGGCACCGGCGGCTTCACTCGGCTCCTATGTGATTTCCATGGCCGGTGCCGCTTCCGACGTGCTGGCTGTGCAGCTGCTGCTCAAGGAGTCCGGCGTGTTGCGACCCATGCGTGTCGTGCCGCTGTTCGAAACCCTTGCCGACCTCGATAACGCAGGTCCGGTGATTGAGAAGCTGTTGCTGCTGCCGGGCTATCGTGCGCGCTTGCAAGGGCCGCAGGAAGTGATGATCGGTTATTCCGACTCGGCGAAGGACGCCGGCACCACCGCGGCGGCCTGGGCGCAGTATCGGGCGCAGGAGCGTCTGGTCGACATCTGCCGCTCACGCGACGTGGAGCTGCTGTTGTTCCACGGTCGCGGCGGCACCGTGGGCCGCGGTGGCGGTCCGGCCCACGCGGCCATTCTGTCGCAGCCGCCGGGTTCGGTGGCGGGACGTTTCCGGACCACCGAGCAGGGGGAAATGATTCGTTTCAAATTCGGCCTGCCGGACATCGCCGAGCAGAACCTCAACCTGTACCTGGCGGCAGTGCTGGAGGCGACCTTGCTGCCGCCGCCACCCCCCACACCCGAGTGGCGACACTTGATGGACGAATTGGCCGCCGATGGCGTCAGTGCCTACCGCGCCGTCGTGCGGGAAAATCCGCAGTTCGTCGAGTATTTCCGCCAGTCCACGCCGGAACAGGAGCTGGGACGCTTGCCGTTGGGCAGTCGTCCGGCCAAGCGCCGCGCGGGTGGGATCGAAAGCCTGCGGGCGATCCCGTGGATCTTCGGCTGGACCCAGACACGCCTGATGCTGCCGGCCTGGCTCGGCTGGGAAGCCGCCCTGAGCAAGGCACTGGAGCGCGGCGAAGGCGAGCTGCTGGGACAGATGCGTGAGCAGTGGCCGTTCTTCCGCACCCGTATCGATATGCTGGAAATGGTCCTGGCCAAGGCCGACAGCGATATCGCCCGGTCCTACGATGAGCGTCTGGTCGAGCCGAATCTGCTGCCTTTGGGGGCGCATTTACGCGACCTATTGTCGCAGGCCTGCTCGGTGGTCCTGGGGCTGACCGGTCAGTCTCAGCTACTGGCACATAGCCCAGCTACCCTTGAATTCATCCGCTTGCGCAACACTTACCTTGACCCGCTTCATCTATTGCAGGCCGAATTATTGGCGCGCTCCCGGCAACAGGAAGTGGCACAGGGCAGCCCCGTAGAACAGGCGCTGCTGGTGTCTGTGGCGGGGATCGCCGCCGGATTGCGAAATACCGGCTAAGGTTTTTGCCGTGGGTCCAGGCACTCGATGCGGGCATCGGGTGCCTGCTGGCAGAGGATTGGAAAGTGCTGCCAGGCGACAGTTAATGATGGGGTTGCGACTAGGGGTACCCCGTCGCAAAGGTCACGTCAGGCGCGGGTTTCTCCGACTTTTGGCGGCTTGTGTGGTCAGGGCCTGCTGTGTATCTTGATCAGCCTTTGGCCGTTTGGGCGGTCACGATCCTTTTTTTGAGATTGGCCCCAAGAGGCGAATCTGACGTTATCTGTATCTATAAAAAATTGAGGAGCACATCGATGCGCGTCATTCTGCTGGGAGCTCCCGGGGCCGGTAAAGGTACTCAGGCTAAGTTCATCACCGAGAAATTCGGCATTCCGCAAATCTCCACCGGCGACATGCTGCGTGCCGCGGTCAAGGCCGGCACCGAGCTGGGCCTGATCGCCAAGAGCGTGATGGACAGCGGTGGTCTGGTTTCCGATGACCTGATCATCAATCTGGTCAAGGAACGTATCAGCCAGGCCGATTGCGCCAACGGTTTCCTGTTTGACGGCTTCCCGCGCACCATTCCCCAGGCTGAAGCCCTGGTGAAGGCCGGTGTCGAGCTGGATCACGTGGTCGAAATCGCTGTCGACGACGAAGAGATCGTGCAACGTATCGCCGGGCGTCGCGTTCACGAGGCCAGCGGTCGCGTGTACCACACCGTCTACAATCCGCCGAAAGTCGCAGGTCAGGACGACCTCACCGGTGAAGCACTGGTGCAGCGCAAGGACGACACCGAAGAAACCGTGCGTCATCGCCTGTCGGTCTACCATTCCCAGACCAAGCCGCTGGTAGCCTTCTACCAGAACCTGGCCAATGCTCAGGGCAAGCCGAAATACAGCCACATTGCTGGCGTCGGTTCGGTTGAAGCGATCACCGGCAAGGTGCTCGAAGCGCTGAGCTGAACACCGCTTCATCTTCTACGGCCCGCTTGCGGGCCGTAGTTGTTTATACTGGCGCACTTTTTTCTGACCTCTCTTACGGAAACATCGATGAGCACCTTGCTGGCCCTGGACACCGCGACTGAAGCCTGCTCCGTTGCCTTGCTGCATGATGGCAAGGTCACGAGCCATTACGAGGTGATCCCGCGCCTGCATGCGCAGAAGCTGTTGCCGATGATTCAGCAATTGCTGGCCGAGGCCGGGACGACCTTGCAAGCGGTCGATGCCATCGCCTTCGGTCGCGGGCCGGGCGCTTTTACCGGCGTGCGGATCGCTATCGGCGTGGTACAGGGGCTGGCGTTTGCGCTGGATCGCCCGGTGTTGCCGGTGTCGAACCTGGCGGTGCTGGCACAGCGAGCGTATCGCGAACACGGCGTCAGCCAGGTCGCAGCCGCCATCGATGCGCGGATGGACGAGGTGTATTGGGGCTGCTACCGCGAGACGGCAGGGGAGATGCGCCTGGTCGGCAATGAGGCGGTGTTGCCGCCGGAAGCGGCAGCGCTGCCGGCCGATGCCAGCGGTGACTGGTTCGGTGCGGGCACCGGCTGGGGTTATGCCGAGCGCATTGCGGTCAACCTGACCGGGCAGGATGCGGGCATGCTGCCTCATGCTGAAGACCTGCTGACCCTGGCGCGTTTTGCCTGGGAGCGGGGTGAAGCGATTGTGGCGGATGAGGCGCAGCCGGTGTATTTGCGCGATAAAGTGGCGACACCAAAGGCCCGGTAATATCTCAGAGCGAGTCGGTCCAATCGCGAGCAAGCTCGCTCCCACAGGTTCTGTGTCGAGCACAACATCAGAGCGCACCTCAGGACCTGTGGGAGCGGCGGTGCGGCGATCCGACTTGCCCGCGATGGCGGCCTCCCAGCCAGCGCCAATCGTCAGTTTTTAACCCCTGCTTTAAACCTTTCATCGTTTCTGTGTTCTAGTTAGCACTCGGCTGTTTGCGAAGTGGGTTATGCGCCACTAAACTGCCATTATCGATACCGAGCCCGCCATCATGCGTATAGACGGCCTTTCCTCTCAGTCCTACCCCATCAAGCGCCAGCCTCGCAAAGGCCGTGTGGTTGACGACGAATCCGTCGAAATCGACGGTGAGCTGGAATTTCCGTCCGAAGAACAACTGGCCGCCCGCGCCGCCAAAGCCAGCGCGCAACGCTTGAGCAATCTCCCCGCCCGTCAGCAAGACATGATCTATCACCGCGCGATGAGCAAAAGTGTGGCCACGGCACTCGCCAGCTACCTGAGCACCGCCGGTTTTGTCGATTGGGATGCGGATGTGCTGGGTCTCGACCTGTACATCTGATGCTGCTGCCTTACTACCTCGGTTGCCCGTCCTGGAGTGAAAACGCCTGGCGCGACTACCTGTATCCGCAAGACGCCAAGCCCGCCGAGTTTCTGAGGCTCTATTCCCAAGTGTTCAATGCCGTGGAAGGTAATACGACCTTCTACGCCAGCCCCTCTGCCGCCACCGTGCAGCGCTGGGCCGACACCCTGCCGGAACACTTTCGCTTTACCGCCAAGTTTCCGGGCGACATCAGCCACAGCGGCGACCTGCGGGAACAACTGACGGCTGCCGAAACGTTCCTGCAATTGCTCAGCCCCTTGGGTGAGCGGGTTTCGCCGCTGTGGCTGCAATTGTCGAAAAGCTTCACGCCTCAACGACTGTCGGAACTGGCCGGTTTTATCGATGCTGTGGACCGACCCCTGGCAGTCGAAGTGCGGCATGACGCGTTCTTCGCCAAAGGTGATGCCGAGCGCAGGCTCAATCGCCTGCTGCTGGATCGCGGCGTCGAGCGCATCTGCCTCGATCCGCGTGCGCTATTCAGCTGCACCTCGGCCGACCCGTCAGTGCTCCACGCCCAATCGAAAAAGCCCAGGGTTCCGCCCCGTCCGGCCGCATTTACTCAGTTCCCGCAGATACGCTTCATCGGCCATCCACAACTGGAAGCCAACGATCCGTTCCTGGTGCCCTGGGTCGAGAAAATCGCCCTGTGGATCGAAGAAGGCCGCACGCCTTATATTTTCCTGCACACCGCCGACAATCTGCTGGCGGCAAAGCTTGCTCAGCGTTTCCACGCAAAACTGCGGCTGCGATTGCCTGGCCTGCCGCCGCTGCCTGAGCTATACAGAGAGCCCGCCGCGGAGCAACTTGGCCTGCTCTGAAGCGGATTCGTTCCCCTTTTCAGGAGCCTGCCAATGGATGCGCAAACCCTTCGAGCCCAGGCGTTCAAAGCCCTGCATGAACGCGACGGCGCTTTTGTCATTCCCAACCCATGGGATGCCGGCTCGGCGATAATGCTCGCCAGCCTTGGTTTCGAGGCACTGGCGACCACCAGCGCCGGTTATGCCTTTTCCCAGGGGCGTCCCGATGGTGGACTGACGCTGGACGAGACCCTGGCGAACGTTCAGGCGATTGTTGCCGCCACCCCTCTGCCGGTGGCGGTCGATCTGGAACACGGATTCGCCGACGATCCTGCCGAATGCGCCCAAAGTATCTTGCGGGCCGCCGCAGCAGGCGCCGTCGGCGGCTCGATCGAAGATGCCACGGGACGCGAAGACGGCCCGATCTACTGCTTCGACCATGCGGTCGCCCGCATCGAAGCTGCTGTCGCCGCAGCCCGCAGTCTGTCTTTCCCGTTCACGCTGACCGCCCGGGCGGAAAACTTTCTGCATGGCATACCCGACCTGGACGATACGATTCGCCGCTTGCAGGCGTTTGCCGAAGCCGGCGCCGACGTGCTGTATGCGCCGGGCCTGCGCAGCGCTGAAGAGGTGTTGGCGGTGGTCCGTGCCGTGGCGCCGAAACCGGTCAATGTATTGATGTCAGGTGGACTGAAACTGACGGTCGAGCAGTTGAGCGAAATGGGCGTCAAACGCATCAGCGTCGGTTCGGCGCTAGCCCTGGCAGCGTATGGCGAGTTTTTTCGCGCGGCTGAAGAGATCATGATGTCAGGCACGTTCGGGTTCACGTCGCGATCCATGCCGTACGCCCAAGCCAATCAATTGTTCAAAGGCTGACGATGCGGTTTCGGTGGTGGCTGCTGCTGATGCTGTTGATCATTGGTGCGGCGACCGGGAGCGTCTGGCGCGGCTGGATCTCTGTGCCACCACAGTGGAATCCCTGGGCGCCGCTGGATGTGCAGGCCGCGCCGAATTTTCTGACCCGCTACAAGCTGATGCGCCTGCGCGATGATCCGCAATTGTGCGATCAGGCGTTGAGCAGCTCCGGATTGCGCGTGACCCATCAAGCCGACAGTCCTGGCGCGACGTGCCCGCTGATCAACACGTTGCGCGTGCAAGGTGGCGCAGTGGCCCTGAGCAGCAGTTTCCTCGCCAGCTGTCGCCTGGCAGTGTCTTTCGCGCTGTTCGAACATCACGCCCTGCAACCCGCGGCACAGGCGGTCTATGGGCAGGCAGTGACCCGCGTCGACCATCTCGGCAGCTTTGCGTGTCGCAACGTCTACGGTCGCGAGAATGGCAGGCGCAGCCAGCATGCTACCGCCAATGCGCTCGATATCGCCGGTTTCCGCCTGGCCGACGGCCGCGCCATCAATGTGCTCAAGGATTGGCCGAAGGATAATCAGGACGCACGGTTTTTACGCCAGGTCCGCGATGGCGCCTGCGACATGTTCAGTGGGGTATTGAGCCCGGACTACAACGCCGCCCATCGCGATCACTTTCACCTGGATGTCGGGCCATGGTGGGTCTGTCGCTGAGACTCAGGCGGCGATACGCAGGTTCTGCAGCACGATCGGGCGCGCCCAGCCGGTGTCGAAATCGAAGTGTTGCTGTTGCTCCAGCAGCTGTTCTGGCGAGAACGGCGGGAAGGGTTTGTCCAGCAGATGGCGTTCGAACTCGGCGATCGGCAAATGCAGCGCACGCGGTTGTGGCGCCGGGCCGGCTTGCGGCACAGGTTGACCGGCGGCCAGCACGATAGGGCGTACCCAGGCGCTTTCGAAATCCTGCTGTTGCTGCTGCGCGATGATTGCCTCTTCCGGGAACGGTGGGAAGGGTTTGTCCGCCAGGTCCATTTCGAACTCGGCAATCGGCAGGAACAACGGCTCGGGCGGGCGTACCTGGTTGTCCTTCACCTCACAGTCGCGCTGTGAAACGATGTGCGCCAGCAGATCGCTGCCAACGGTGGGCTCGACCGGGCTGTCGAGAGCGACCGGTGGAAAGTTGAGCGACTCCGGCAGCGCCTCACCCGAATGATCGGCCAGCGCCCGGGCAAAAAAATCCTGCCACAGGTGACTGACACCGCTCAGTGCCTGGGTATTTTGCCGACTGTAATCGCCGTAGGGCGAGATAAAGCCGGTAATGGAGGGTTGAAAGTCTGACATTTCTCTCGGTCGACGCTCAGCTCTGGCAAAATGCTCGATAGTTTTGTTATCGGCCGTTTTTGCCGATCATTAATTTTTTGAGCGTGTTTTCCCATGATTGAGCAACCTGCGGCCTGCCGCATCCACGTCGAGGCTTCGACCCCGGCCTTTCAGCCACAGGCCGAGCAATGGGCCGAGCGCCTGGGTTTGCCGATGCAGGTGGCGGACGCTGAGTTTGCCTTGCAGGTGGGCGAGCAGGGTTTGCAGCTGCAACAACTGGGTGCCGATGCGCCGGGACCGGTGCGGGTGGACTTTGTCGAGGGCGGCGCGGCCCACCGTCGGTTATTTGGTGGCGGCACGGGGCAGATGATCGCCAAGGCGGTGGGCATTGCCCAAGGCGTGCGGCCACGGGTGCTGGATGCCACGGCAGGGCTGGGCAAGGACGCGTTCGTGCTGGCGAGCCTGGGCTGCGAGATGAGCCTGATCGAGCGTCAGCCGTTGATCGGTGCCTTGCTGGAAGATGGCCTGGCCCGTGGCGCGGAGGATTTCGAGGTGGCGCCGATCGTGGCGCGGATGAGATTGCTCAAGGGCAATTCGATCGAAGTGATGCGCAACTGGGAAGGTGAGCCGCCGCAGGTGATCTACCTCGACCCGATGTTTCCCCATCGGGAGAAAACTGCGTTGGTGAAGAAGGAAATGCGCCTGTTCCGGCCGCTGGTGGGGGATGATCCCGACGCACCGGCGCTGCTCGAAGCGGCATTGGCGTTGGCCAGTCACCGGGTGGTGGTCAAGCGCCCGCGCAAGGCGCCGTGCATTGCGGGGCCCAAGCCCAGTCATGCGCTGGATGGGAAATCCAGTCGGTATGACATTTATCCGAAGAAAGCGTTGAAGCCCTGAGACCTGCATCGCCCTCATCGCGAGCAAGCTCGCTCCCACAGGGGATCTGTGGTGTGACATGGATCCCTGTGGGAGCGAGCTTGCTCGCGATAGCGTCGGCCCAGACACTACAAATCGATCAGGCTGACTCCGGCCGATAAGCCCGCATAAACAACCCCACCACTTCCCGCACATGGCCCTCGGCCGCATCCCCGGTCAACGGCTCGCCACAGCCATACAGCAAGCGAAAATTCCCCGCACCCTTGAGCAGACAGAAAAAGTGCTCGGCTGCGTTACGCGGTTTGTCGATGCTCAGCGCGCCGCTCTGATCCACCTTGCTCAGCAACCGCTCCATGCCATGCAGCATGCGCTCCGGCCCGGCCTCGAAGAAAATCTGCGAGAGCTTCGGGTCCTGGCTGCCCAGGGTCATCATCAGCCGATGCAGGTTGACCGATTCGTCGCTATTGATCAGCTGATGAAAGCCGCGCGCGATGTTCAGCAGCACGGTTTCAACCGCGACGCCGTCCGGCAATTCGAAAAACAGCGTAGGCAATTGCTCTTCGCACTTGGCTACCACGGCGGCGGAGAACAGCGTCTCCTTATCGTTGAAATGGCTGTAGACCGTCAGCTTTGACACACCGGCCTCGGCGGCCACCGCGTCCATGCTGGTGTTGGCATAGCCCTTACTCAGAAATAGCGTTTTAGCCGCATCGAGGATCGCCTGGCGCTTGGCCAGATCCTTGGGACGGCCCGGGCCGTTAGGTACTGAAAGATTGTTAGGCATATGCGCTTTTATTACTGGACTGGTGAGTTTGCTATTAATAACATACTGGCCAGTATAATTATTCCAAGCACCATTAGCGAAAGGTCCTTCACCATGTTCCGCTATGCCTTGCCCCTCGCGTTGCCAGCTGCTCTGGCGTTTTTATTGACTGCGTGTGGTCACGAAGAGGCACCTCAAGTCACCGTCCGCCCGGCCATGGTGGTGCAGCCAGAGCCTTCGGCCCAGGCGATGGAAAGTTATCCTGGTGAAGTCCGTGCGCGCTTTGAGCCCGAGTTGGCGTTTCGCATTGGCGGCAAAGTCAGCCGACGACTGGTCGAAGAGGGGCAGCGCGTCAAGGCTGACCAACCGCTGGCGGAACTCGATCCTCAGGACGTGCGCCTGCAACTGGAAGCCACTCGTGCCCAGGTCGCCGCGGCCGAAGCCAATCTGAACCTGGTGCGCGCCGAGCGCGATCGCTACAAGACCCTGATGGACCGGCAGATGGTCAGTCGTTCGCAATACGACAATGCAGAAAACCTCTACCGATCCGGTGAGGCCCGCCTGAAGCAGATCAAAGCCGAGTTCAACGTCTCGACCAACCAGGCCAGCTATGCGGTGCTGCGCGCGCCCCAGGACGGTGTGGTGGCCAAGCGTGCGGTGGAAGTCGGACAAGTCGTGGCCGCCGGGCAAACCGTGTTTACCCTCGCCACCGATGGCGAGCGCGAAGTGTTGATCGGCCTGCCGGAGCAAAACTTTGGTCGTTTCAAGGTGGGTCAGCCAGTGTCGGTGGAACTCTGGACCCAACCCGATCAACGTTTCGCCGGACGCATCCGTGAGTTATCCCCGGCAGCCGATCCGAAATCCCGAACCTTCGCCGCCCGCATCTCATTCACCGGCGGCAAGGTCCCCGCCGAACTCGGCCAGAGCGCCCGAGTGTTCGTTCAGGTTGCCGACGTGGTGACGCTGTCCGTACCGCTTTCCGCGCTGACCGCGGAAAACGGCGCGACCTACGTCTGGGTGGTCGGTGCCAATAACACCTTGAAGAAGACCCCGGTGCGGGTCGGTGCCTTCGGCGAGAAAACCGTGCCGGTGCTCGAAGGCTTGAACGCCAGTGACTGGGTGGTGGCGGCCGGTGTCCATGTGCTGCTCGAAGGGCAGCAGGTGCGCCCGGTGGATCGCTCCAACCGCGTGGTCAATCTGGCGGACAAGGAGTAATCCCGATGGGTTTCAATCTATCCGAATGGGCGCTGCGTAATCGCCAGATCGTACTGTTCCTGATGCTGTTGCTGGCGGTCGTGGGGGCACTGTCCTACACCAAGCTCGGCCAAAGTGAAGACCCGCCATTCACCTTCAAGGCCATGGTCATCCGCACTATCTGGCCGGGAGCGACGGCGCAGGAAGTGTCGCGCCAGGTCACTGAGCGCATCGAAAAGAAGCTGATGGAAACCGGTGAGTACGAGCGCATCGTGTCGTTCTCCCGCCCTGGAGAATCCCAGGTGACGTTCATTGCCCGGGACTCCATGCATTCGGTGGACATCCCCGAGCTCTGGTATCAGGTCCGCAAGAAGACCAACGATATTCGCCACACCCTGCCACCCGGGGTTCAGGGGCCGTTCTTCAACGATGAGTTCGGCACGACATTCGGCAATATCTACGCCCTGACCGGCGACGGCTTCGACTACGCGGTGCTCAAGGATTACGCCGACCGCGTGCAGATCCAGCTCCAGCGAGTCAAGGACGTGGGCAAGGTTGATCTGCTCGGCCTGCAGGACGAGAAGATCTGGATCGAACTCTCCAACGTCAAACTCGCCACCCTCGGGTTGCCCCTGGCGGTGGTGCAGCAAGCGCTCGAGGCGCAGAACGCGGTGTCCACCGCCGGCTTCTTCGAAACCACCAGCGAGCGCTTGCAGCTACGGGTTTCGGGGAATTTTCAGACCGTCGACGAGATCAAGAACTTCCCGATTCGCGTCGGCGATCGCACGTTCCGCATTGCCGATGTGGCGAACGTACGCCGTGGTTTCAACGATCCTCCCGCGCCGCGCATGCGTTTCATGGCCGAAGATGCCATCGGTCTGGCCGTGGCCATGAAGCAGGGGGGCGACATTCTGGTGCTGGGCAAGGCGCTGGAAGTCGAGTTCGCCAGAATCCAGAAGAACCTTCCGGCCGGCATGCAACTGCGCAAGGTCTCCGACCAGCCAGCGGCGGTGAAAACCGGGGTTGGCGAGTTCGTTCAAGTGCTGGTGGAAGCCCTGGCCATCGTGCTGTTGGTGAGCTTCTTCTCCCTCGGTGTGCGCACCGGCATGGTGGTCGCCCTGGCGATTCCGCTGGTATTGGCGATGACCTTCGCCTGCATGTATTACCTCGGCATCGGCCTGCACAAGATCTCTCTGGGCGCGCTGGTGCTGGCCCTGGGGTTGCTGGTGGACGACGCGATCATCGCCGTGGAAATGATGGCGATCAAAATGGAGCAGGGCTTCGACCGGATCAAGGCCGCCAGCTACGCCTGGACCAGTACCGCGTTCCCGATGCTCACCGGCACGCTGATCACCGCTGCCGGCTTCCTGCCGATTGCCACTGCGCAATCGGGCACCGGCGAATACACCCGCTCGATCTTCCAGGTCGTGACCATTGCGTTGCTGGCCTCGTGGATCGCCGCCGTGGTGTTCGTGCCCTATCTGGGGGAAAAACTCCTGCCGGACCTGGCGAAAATTCATGCGGCCAAACACGGGACCGGCGACGGCCAGACCGACCCTTACGGGACGCCGTTCTATCAACGGGTCAGGCGCCTGGTGGAGTGGTGTGTGCGCTGGCGCAAGACCGTGATCCTGCTGACCGTCGTGTTGTTCATCGCTTCGATCGTGCTGTTCCGCTTTGTTCCACAGCAGTTTTTCCCGGCTTCCGGGCGTCTTGAGTTGATGGTCGACCTGAAACTGGCCGAAGGCGCTTCCCTGAGCAACACTGCCGACGAGGTCAAGCGCCTTGAGGCCCTGCTGAAGGATCACGTGGGGATCGACAATTACGTGGCCTACGTCGGCACCGGTTCGCCGCGCTTCTACCTGCCGCTGGATCAGCAACTGCCGGCGGCGAGCTTCGCCCAGTTTGTCGTCCTGGCCAAGACCATCGAGGACCGCGAACCCCTGCGTACCTGGCTGATCGACACCCTCAACGAACAATTCCCGGCCCTGCGCTCGCGGGTCACGCGTCTGGAGAACGGCCCCCCGGTCGGCTATCCGGTGCAGTTCCGGGTCACTGGCGAGCACATCGAGGAAGTCCGTGCGCTGGCGCGCAAAGTCGCGGCCAAGGTTCGGGAGAACCCTCACGTGGTCAACGTCCATCTGGACTGGGAAGAGCCGAGCAAAGTCGTGTACCTGAACGTCGATCAGGACCGCGCCCGGGCGCTTGGCGTGAGCACGGCGAACCTGTCGAGGTTTCTGCAAAGCTCCCTGACCGGTTCCAGCGTCAGCCAGTACCGCGAAGACAACGAATTGATCGAGATCCTGCTGCGCGGCACCGTGCACGAACGCACCGAACTGTCGTTGCTGCCCAGCCTGGCGGTGCCGACCGACAATGGCCGCAGCGTGGCGCTGTCGCAGATCGCGACCCTGGAATACGGTTTCGAAGAAGGCATCATCTGGCACCGCAACCGCTTGCCCAACGTGACGGTCCGCGCCGATATCTATGGCAAGGAACAGCCGGCGACCCTGGTGCAGCAGATCATGCCGACCCTCGATCCGATTCGTGCCGAACTGCCGGACGGCTATCTGCTGGATGTCGGCGGCACCGTGGAAGACTCGGCCCGCGGGCAGAACTCGGTGAAGGCTGGCGTGCCCTTGTTCATCGTGGTCGTGCTGACCTTGCTGATGCTGCAACTGCGCAGTTTCTCGCGCACGGTGATGGTGTTTCTCACTGCGCCACTGGGGTTGATCGGCGTGACCTTGTTCCTGATGGTGTTCCGTCAGCCGTTCGGTTTCGTTGCCATGCTCGGGACCATCGCCTTGTCCGGGATGATCATGCGTAACTCGGTGATCCTGGTGGACCAGATCGAGCAGGATATCGCTGCCGGGCTCAAGCCGTGGCAGGCGATCATCGAAGCCACGGTGCGTCGTTTCCGGCCGATTGTGTTGACGGCGCTCGCGGCGGTATTGGCGATGATTCCGCTGTCACGCAGCGTGTTCTTCGGGCCGATGGCGGTGGCGATCATGGGTGGGTTGATCGTGGCCACTGCGCTGACATTGCTGTTCCTTCCTGCGCTTTACGCGGCCTGGTTCAGGGTTAAGAAAGAGTCGGTTTGATCTTTTGATCTTGGCGGCCTTCGGGCCGACCAATCTCTCTCTCGGATACGCTGACCCACTGTAGGAGCTGCCGAAGGCTGCGATCTTTTGACCTTGACCTTGGCGGCCTGACAGCCGACCTGTTTCTGCGGATACACCCGATCCAATTGTGGGAGCGAGCTTGCTCGCGAAGGCGGCCTCAAAATCGACGATGTTTATCGCTTGATCACATGCTCAGAACTTTCCCACAACACTTTCAGGTTGGCTGTCGGAAGCTCGCCCTCTAGCCTATGAACGTCGCTGCCAATTCAGCGACCGGGACTGCAAGCCCGCCGATAGTTTGTTAGGTGCCTACAGGCACACCTATAATCGCGTCGCTTTTACCAGCGTCATCGATTTATGGTGGCTGTGTGCGGGAGATCTTCGGGTCTGCCGAGGTTGCCTAACGACTCGGTCTTGCAGACCCGCATACAGCTGCCACCCATCATCTGCAAGTGATGCTGGCCGCTCCCACGTTCGTTAGGAGCTACACAATGATCAAAGACAGTCCAAATCCCCCCGATCCAGAAACCGAAAAACTGGCCAGACCCGCTCACCGTCCCAGCCCGATTTTCATCATCCGCCCTAACGTCAATTCCGAAACCCTCCTGGTCCATGCCTGTGAAACGCTTGCCTCGGCCAATGTGATGGCTACCGAGTTGTCATCCGCCCTGACCGGCCCCACGTGCAATCTGGTGCTGGGCATCCAGCAGATGATTGTGCTGGCAGAGCTGTCCGTGAATCGCGTGCTGGATCATCTCGATCCCCAGCAATAGCACAACCAAAAAGCCCGCTGAACCTGTGAAGGCCAGCGGGCTTTTTGTGCATGGCCGTTGTCCGATCAGGCTGACCGGGTCCTGGTCATCACAAGCAAGCTTTGCTCCTACACCTATCTCAGACTTGTCTGATATTGAGATGTGGAGAGCAAAATGCTGTACTCAAGACTCAGTTTCATGAGTTTTGAGACAGCGCCAGTGAAAAAGCCACCCATTCTGAAAGGCCGATCCGACCCGATATTCGACCTGTTGGCGCGATCGCCCCACAAGGAGCGTCTCTCGGACTACCTCGCGCTGCTCAAGCCGATGGACGATCAGGGGCGTTACCTTCCGTTCGATGAATTGCGCTACCGCTGGGCGCCGGGGCTGGATTCGAACCTGTGCTGGGCTTTGGTCAAGAAAGCCCGGACTGCCCAGTACTCGACCCTTCTACCCTTGGGCGAGCCGATCCAGTGGGGCAAGTGTGTGCTGACGCCACTGGCGCAAAAGGCGATGTCCATCGTCGACCGGCAAACGACGACTGCAGCGCTGGAATACATGACCAGCCAGATCGGTGAGCACGCGCACTTCAGTTATCTGCTCAACGATCTGATCGAAGACGAAGCCATCAGCAGCAGTCAGCTCGAAGGCGCGGCAACCACCACCCGGGTGGCCAAGGACATGCTCAAGCGCAAGCGCCTGCCGCGCACGCCGGACGAGCGCATGGTGATCGGCAATTACAAGATGATGAACTTCGCCTGGGAGAAGCGTTACGAACCCTTGAGTCTCGAGCTGATCACAGCGATGCATTGCGTTGGTGTGGAGGGCATTGATGACGCGCAATATTCGCCGGGGGATTTCAGGGATAACGATGACGTGGTGGTGCAGGATGGCGAAGGCAACACCGTCCATGCGCCACCCCCGGCAGCGGGGCTCGCTTCACGATTGCAGATGTTGGCGAAGTGGATCAATCAGTCCCACAACGACCCCGATCACGCGGATTACCTCCATCCGTTGATCAAAGGCATCGCGCTGCATTTTGCACTGGGCTATGAGCATCCTTTTCGCGATGGCAATGGCCGGGTCGCGCGCGCGTTGTTTTACTGGTTCATGTTCAAGAATGACTTCTCGGCCTTTCGCTACATCGCGATCAGCATTTTGTTGCGCAACGCGCCGGTGAAGTACGGGCGCTCGTATTTGAATACTGAAGCCGATGATCTGGACCTGACCTATTTCATCGATTTCCAATGCTCGGTCATCCTGCGGGCTGTCAGCGGTTTTACCGAGGCTTATCGGAAAGGTCTGGCCTATGCCGAAAGCTTTGATCAATGGCTATTGGAGTCGGGCTTTTTCGACCGGCTTACCGAGAAACAGCGTGCTGTATTCCAAGTGGCCAAGAGTGGTATGGCCAAGGAGTTCACGGCGGTCAATGTGAAGGAGAATCTGGGTTGTTCCTACAACACCGCGTCGGCCACGTTGAACGGGTTGGTGGCGTTGAACGTGTTCGAGAAGCGCAAGATGGGACGCGAGTGGGTGTTCTTTCTGCGGGCTGCATCGACGCCCTGAATCATTGTGGGAGCGAGACCGGCTTGCCGGCGAAAGCGGTGTGTCAGCCAAAGATGATGTGACTGACACGGACCCTTCGCCGGCAAGCCGGTCTCGCTCCCACAGGTGTTTTGTGCTGAAGCTTAGAGCGTACCGAACACTTTTTTCGCCAGGCTGGTCGCCGCAGCTGCCGGGTTCTGGCGAATGGTTTCTTCCTGCTTGCCGATCATCTCGAACAAACCGTTCAATGCCTGCTCGGTCACATAGCTTTCGATGTTGGCATTCTTCGCATCCAAAACCCCCAGCGTTGCAGCCTGGCCCGCGAACGAGTTGTACTGCTTGGCCAGACCCACCTGGTCGGTCGCTTGCTTGACGATCGGCAGGAACTTGGCGCGGATCTGTTCGCGGCTGGTTTTGCTCAGGTACTGCGTGGCCGAGTCATTGCCGCCACTGAGAATCCCTTTGGCATCTTCCACGCTCATCTTCTTCACCGCATCCACGAGGATCGGCTGGGCCTGGGTCACGGCGGTTTCCGCCGCCTTGTTCATGCTGGTTTCCAGTTGATCAACCTGGGCACCCATGCCGAACTGTTTCATTTTGCTGGCGACCTTGCCCAGGTTGCCCGGCAGTTCGATTTTCACCTCCGGGTTATTGCTGAAGCCACCAGGCGTGCCCAGCTGCTTCACGGCCAGTTGCGCGCCCTGGGTCAGGGCATCTTTCAGGCCGCCGGTGGCGTCCTTTTGCGACAGGTCGCTGAGCGACAGCGCCAGGGCGCTGGCGCAGAACATCAAGCCTGCGCACAGGCCGGCGAGACGAAGGGTAGGGCGGAGCATGGTGGCTTCCTTGTTCGAAAGAATTAGCGGACGGCGTGGACGCGGACTTTCAGCGACTGCGGGTCGCTGCCATCAAGCTGTACGATGTGTGGTTGGGTGGTGATATACGTCAGTTTGCCATCCACCTCGATCCGCGCGCTGATCAAATAACGGTGGCCGGGTTGGACTTGTGCCGGATCGTAGCTCAATTGAAACGGCAGTGGCACCTGGCCTTTGACCGGGCCTTTCTGTTCATCGAGGACCACAGCGGGGGCGTCGGCCAGGGACACGTCCTGCAGGCTGACGCTCAAGGTGGCATTCGGCGGCAGGGCGATGCGTTGCAGGTAGAATACTTCGCCTTCGAGGCTGGATTTAGCGGCGGGTTGTATCAACTGACAGGCACCCAACAGGGTGGCGATGGCCAATAGAGAAAGTTTTTTCATCGTAAATCTCCGTATTTAAGGCGCCAGAAGAAGATGGCGCCTGTGGGAATTTAGTCGGTCTTTACCGGGTCCGCGAACTGATCTGCCGCATCTTCACTGCGATGCAGCGCTACCTGCCGGATCGACAAACGAATTTCCGCCGGCAACACCCTTTTTGCTGCGCCTTCGGCCAGTTCACCGAGCAGTTCGTGATAGCCCAGCTTGCCGGCTTCATCGCGCTTGAGCACGTCGAGGTCGAGCAGGGTCTGGATGAAGTGGCGGAACAGGCTTTTATCGAAGAATTCCGGGGCGTTCAGGCCATGGAGGATCGACAGGCGCTGGGCCATGACCGTGCACAGGTCTTCCAGCTCTTCGGCACTGATGCTGTTCTGGCCGCTGTTGAGCAGCAGGGACACGGTCATGTAGAAGCGTTGCAGGGTCTGGGCGATGCTTTTCGACAGCAGCGTCAGCAGCACAAAATGCCGCGAACTCGGTGCCGGACGCAGGTAGACGTCGTTCTCGAACCGCAGCAGGCCTTGTTCGACGAACGCCTCGAGCCACTGATCGATCACCGCGTCCAGTTCTTCCAGCGTCCAGCGAATGAACAACTCCGCTTGCAGGTACGGATACAGCGCCCGGGTGTAGCGCAGGATCTGCAAGCGGCTCATGCGCGACGCGCTCTGGAAGAAGCTCGCGAGCAACGCCGGCAGGGCGAAGATGTGAAGCACGTTGTTGCGGTAGTAGGTCATCAGGACGGCGTTCTGCTCGTCCAAGTACAGAATCTTGCCCAGGGCATCGCTCTGCTCGGACAACAGGTTCATGCCCTTCACATGCTCGATCAGCGCCCGGCCGTCACCTTCCGGCAGGGTGGTGTGCGGCGAGTACGGGACTTTGCGCAGCAGTGCCAGGTACAGGTCGAGTACCCGCGACATCGCGCGGTCGTCCAGGGCCAGGCGGCTGGTGGACAGCAGCGCCAGGGCCACCAGGTTGACCGGGTTGATTGCCGCGGCTTCGTTTAGATGCTGCGCGACTTTCTCGCCGAGGCGGTGGGTGGTTTCGTTGAGCCAGGCTGGCTTGAACTGCGGGCCGAGTTCCTGCTGGCGCCAGTTCGGCTGTTCGCTGTCGAGGAATTCTGCCAGTTTGATCGGCTCGCCGAAGTTCACCGCCACCTGACCGAAACGCTGCTTGAGCGCGCCGATGACTTTGAAGATGTCGAAAATCGACTCCTTCTTCTTGCTCGCGCCACGCAGTTCGCCGAGGTAGGTCCGGCCTTCCAGTACGCGCTCGTAACCGATGTACACCGGAATGAACACGATCGGCATCCGCGACGAGCGCAGGAAGCTGCGCAGGGTGATCGCGAGCATCCCGGTTTTCGGTTGCAGCATGCGCCCGGTGCGCGAGCGACCGCCCTCGACGAAGTACTCGACCGGGAAGCCTTTGGTGAACAGGGTGTGCAGGTATTCATTGAACACCGAGGTGTACAGCGGGTTGCCCTTGAAGGTGCGGCGCATGAAGAATGCACCGCCACGCCGTAACAGGCCGCCGATCAGCGGCATGTTGAGATTGATCCCGGCGGCGATGTGCGGCGGGGTCAGGCCGTTGCGGAACAGCAGATAGGACAGCAGCAGATAATCGATATGGCTGCGATGGCAAGGCACGTAGATCACTTCGTGACCCTGGGCGACCTGCTGTACGCCTTCGATGTTGTTGACCTTGATCCCGTCGTAGATCTTGTTCCAGAACCAGCTCAGCACCACTTCCAGGAAGCGGATCGCGGTGTAGGTGTAGTCAGAGGCGATCTCGTTGCCGTAGCGCAAGGCCTGGGCCTTGGCTTTCTCCGGGGAAATGTTTTCGCGCTCGGCTTCGTCGAGGATCGCTTGCCTGACCAGTGGCTGATTGAGCAAGCCCTTGACCAGGTTGCGCCGGTGGGAGATGTCCGGGCCGATCACGGCGGCTTTGAGGTTGCGCAAGTGCACCCGCAGAATCCGCTGGGCCATGCGCACGGTGCGCTCGTGGCCCTTGTCGTGAGCGATCAGCTCGCGCAGGTGGATCGGCGCCGAGAACTGCACGCGGGTCTTGCGTCCCAGCACGATGATGCTGAGCAATCGGCGCAGGCGCCCGGTGACTGCCCAGCTGTCGGCGAACAGCAGTTTCCACGGGCTCGATTCGCTGTCCGGCGACTGACCCCAGAAGACGCTGACCGGAATGATCTGCGCGTCTTCCGCAGCGTTCTGGCTCAGGGCGCTGACCAGGCGGGTCAGGGTCGGTGGCGCCCCGCGTTTGTCCTGACGTCCAAGCCAGTCGGGCGCCGGGGTCAGGTAGAAAAACGCGGCGGGTTCCGCCAGGTTGCCCACCGATATTGGAAGCACCGGGCGGGGCAGGCCGGCCTTGCTGCACTCGGTATCGACCACGGCGAGGTCGGTCAGTGAAGGATTTTGCAGGACGTAGAACACCGGACGGCTGCGGTCGAGGTTGAGGGTGAACGACGACTGGTTGATCGTCTCGGAGCGAACCCAGAGGTACAACAGTCGGCGCAGGGTGCCAAACACAAGACGGCGGAGCGGGGAACGGGTCATACGGCTTCTGCATGAGTGAATGAAACCGAGCAATTGCTCGGGCGGCTAATAGTGTGCCGTATTCGTCGAAAATCGGCAAAAAAGCGGCAAAGTAAAGTTGAGTTGAGAGATTTCTCTTCTGTCATATACTCGGCCGCTCAACAATAAAAAGAAGGGGTGACGAGTCATGGCTACGCGCGAAACCGGCAATGTGAAGTGGTTCAATGACGCCAAGGGGTATGGCTTCATTCAGCGCGAGGATGGGGTGGATGTGTTCGTGCACTATCGCGCGATCCGCGGTGAGGGACACCGCTCGCTGGCTGAAGGTCAGCAGGTTGAGTATGGGGTGGTGACGGGCGAGAAAGGGTTGCAGGCCGAAGACGTCGTCGGCCTGTAATTCGATCTAAAGATCATTCCCACGCTCTGCGTGGGAATGCCTCAACGGACGCTCTGCGTCCGCTTCTGGGACGCGGAGCGTCCCGGGCTGCATTCCCACGCAGAGCGTGGGAACGATCAACAGCTTTTAGGCGGTTTTCCAGGTGATTTCTTCTTCACCATCGGCGCTGATGCGCATCCAGCGATCCGCCGACTCTTCACCTTCTTCCTCGACCCAGCTACCCGGTGCGCAGCGCACTTCAACGTTCAGCGCGGCAAACGCGGCGCGGGCGCAGGCGATGTCGTCTTCCCACGGGGTCTGGTCGCTTTCCAGGTACAGGCTGTTCCATTTTCCTACGGCTTTCGGCAGCCAGGTCACTGGCACGTTGCCGGCCTTGCACTTGTAGGTCTGGCCTTTCTGCACCCAGTCGGTGCACGGGCCCAACGCTTGGCCGAGCCAGGCCGCGATGGCCTTGTAGTCGACGTCGGCGTCTTTCAGGTAAATCTCGATATCGGGTTGGCGCATGGATGTCCTCACTGCGGGTCTGAAAAATCCATTCGCGGATTTAGCCGGCCTCAAGCTGTTGCTCGAGACCAAAAATTATTGAAGTACGAAGTAATCGTAGCGCATCGAAACAGTGACCTCGAAAGGCTCCACTTGCTCAATGACCGCCGCCCGGCGTTCAGCACTGGCGCGCCAGCCGTGAGGCGTCATGGCCAACAGGTTCGCTCGGTCCTGACCGCTTTCCAGCGTCAGTTTGAATTCCAGTGTTTCACTGTGTTGCAGCGTCATGCCTGCCGGCACCAGGGCCAGATGCTTGTCATCCGTGTACTCACGGACTTCGTCGTACAGCCGCTCGCGCAGTTCCATCAGATGGCCGCTGGTCGGTCCGACTTTCATCAAGCCGCCACCGGGGCTAAGCAGGCGTTTGGCTTCTTCCCAGTCCAGCGGGCTGAAGACGCTGGCGAGAAACTGGCAACTGCCAGAGGCCAACGGCACCCGGGCCATGCTGGCGATCAACCAGGTCAGCTGCGGGTTGCGCTTGCAGGCGCGTTTGACCGCTTCGCGAGAGATGTCCAGCGCGTAACCATCGGCGTTCGGCAAGGCCTCGGCGATTTGCGCGGTGTAATACCCCTCGCCACAGCCGATGTCCAGCCAGCGCTGCGGCGCATACCTGGCAGCCAGCTCCGCCAGACGTTTGGCCACCGGCGCATAATGGCCGGCATTCAAGAAGTCGCGGCGGGCTTCGACCATCGCCAGGTTATCCCCGGGGTCGCGGCTGTTCTTGTGCTGCACCGGCAACAGGTTCAGGTAACCCTGGCGCGCGCGGTCGAAACGATGCCCGGCGGGGCAGGCCACGCCGTTGTCCACCGCGTTCAGCGGTTCGCTGCAGATCGGGCAGGCCAGCATCAGGCGAGCAACTTGATCAGGGTCTGGTAGTAGATGTCGGTCAGCACGTCGAGGTCGGCGGCCAGCACGCGCTCGTTGACCTGATGGATCGTCGCGTTGACCGGACCCAGTTCAACCACTTGCGTGCCCATGGTCGCAATGAAACGACCGTCAGAGGTGCCACCGCTGGTGGATGCTTTGGTTTCGCGCCCGGTGATGTCCTTGATGCTCGCCGACACTGCGTCGAGCAAGGCGCCCGGCTCGGTCAGGAATGGCAGGCCGGACAGCGCCCAGTCGATGTGCCAGTCCAGGCCATGTTTGTCGAGAATGTCGGCGACGCGCTTTTGCAGGCCTTCGACGGTGGATTCGGTGGAGAAGCGGAAGTTGAACACGGCCACCAGGTCACCGGGGATCACGTTGGTCGCGCCGGTGCCGGAATTGACGTTGGAGATCTGGAAGCTGGTCGGCGGGAAGAAGTCGTTACCGTGGTCCCAGTGCTCGGCAGCCAGTTCGGCCAGCGCCGGGGCGGCGAGGTGGATCGGGTTCTTCGCCAGGTGCGGGTACGCCACGTGCCCCTGCACACCGCGTACGGTCAGTTTGGCGCCGAGGGAGCCGCGACGGCCGTTCTTGACCACGTCACCCACCAGGGTAGTGCTCGACGGTTCGCCGACAATGCACCAGTCCAGGCGTTCCTTGCGGGCGGCAAGGCGTTCGACCACAGCCTTGGTGCCGTGGTGCGCCGGGCCTTCTTCGTCGCTGGTGATCAGGAAAGCGACCTTGCCCTTGTGATCCGGGTAGTCGGCGACGAAACGCTCGGCTGCCACTGTCATGGCGGCGAGGCTGCCTTTCATGTCCGCCGCGCCACGGCCGCAGAGCATGCCGTGCTCGTCGATCAGCGCGTTGAACGGGTCGATCTGCCAGGCCGTCACCGGGCCAGTCGGCACCACGTCGGTGTGGCCGGCGAAGCACAGCACCGGACCCTCGTGTTTGCCGTGGGTCGCCCAGAAGTTATCCACATCTTCGATGCGCATCGGTTCAAGCGCAAAACCGGCATCGCCCAGGCGCTGCATCATCTGCTTCTGGCAATCGGCGTCGACCGGCGTCACGGACGGACGGCGGATCAGGTCGATGGCGAGTTGGAGGGTCGGCGAAAGGTCGGCATGGGCCGTCATGAAAAACTCCGGAAGATCTTTATGTGGGAGCGAGCTTGCTCGCGATAGCTGAACCACGCTCACCATAAATGTTGAATGTGACGGACTCATCGCGAGCAAGCTCGCTCCCACAGGAATTGGGGCAGGTCATTGAGCCAAGCCCTGCAAAATGGCGGTTATCTTAAAGCAAAACGGCGGCCATTGGCCGCCGTTTAGTGCATCCGCAGCGATTTAGACCGCTGGTAGTGGCTCGGCTTCGACCGAAGGTTTCGGCAGCGAAGACAGGAACGCCATGATCAGCGCCGCCAGGTACGGCAGCGACTGCACCAGCAGCATGGTCACCCAGAAGCGCATGTCGTTGCTCGGCATACCATTCACCAGGTAGATCCCCAGTGCCGCACCCCACAACAGCAGCATGATGAACACTTCTTCCCGCGCTTCCGAAATCGCCACCCAGAAGCCGTGGTTGTCGGCATTTTTCGGTGTGCGGAAGAACGGAATGCTGCTGGTGAAGAAACCGTACAGCACTGCCTTGGCAATGGTGTGCGACAACGCCAGCCCGGCCAATGCCGCGCAGAACGCATCCTTGAGGTTGACCCCGACCGCACGACGGTAGAGGAAGATGATCTTGCCGACCTTGAACACAAACAGCGCCAATGGCGGGATCGCGAAAATCAGCAGCGGCGGATCGACCCGTTGCGGCACGATGATCATCGCCGCCGACCACAACAGCGCGCCGACGGTGAAGAAGATGTTCATGCCGTCCGCCACCCACGGCAACCAGCCTGCGAGGAAGTGGTACCGCTGGCCACGGGTCAGTTCGGTGTCTTTGCCGCGCAACAGGCTGGCGGTGTGACGCTTGATGATCTGAATCGCGCCATAGGCCCAGCGGAACCGTTGTTTCTTGAAGTCGATAAAGGTATCGGGCATCAGGCCTTTGCCGTAGCTGGTGTGGTAATACGCCGCCGACAGGCCTTTTTCGAATACGCGCAGGCCCAGCTCGGCGTCTTCACAGATGCACCAGTCGGCCCAGCCGAGCTCTTCGAGTACCGAGCGCCGGGTCATGGTCATGGTGCCGTGCTGGATGATCGCGTCACGGTCGTTGCGGGTGACCATGCCGATGTGGAAGAAGCCTTTGTATTCCGCGTAGCAGAGCTTCTTGAAGGTGCTTTCGTTCTGGTCGCGGTAATCCTGTGGCGACTGCACCACGGCGATTTTCGGATCGGCGAAGTGCGGCACCATATGCTTGAGCCAGTTCGGATCGACGCAGTAGTCCGAGTCGATCACCGCAATGACTTCGGCATCCTTGGCGGTGTGCGGAATCAGGTAATTCAGCGCGCCGCCCTTGAAACCGGCCAGCGGTGCGACATGGAAGAACTTGAAGCGCGGGCCGAGGGTTTCGCAATAGGCCTGCACCGGCTCCCAGACTGCCGGGTCCTTGGTGTTGTTGTCGATGATCAGGACTTCGAAATCCGGGTAATCGAGGTTGGCCAAGGCGTTGAGGGTCTGTTTGACCATCTCCGGCGGCTCGTTGTAGCAAGGGACGTGAATCGAGACTTTCGGTCGGTAGTCCGAATCACCCACCACCGGCAGGAATTCGCGCCGACGCTTGTGGGTCCACACCGCTTCGGCCAGTTCGTGGGCCTCGGTCAGCAGCACGATAAACACCCCGAACGCGCCGAGGGCGAGCAGGAAACCCACCGTCAGGCTGAACCAGGTGCTGTATTGCAGACTGTAGTCGTAACCGATCCACACCAGTACCGAACCGCAGAGGAACGCGATGAAGGTCAGGAAGGTACGGCCGCGTTGACGCAGGGCCGAGCCGTCGATCATCAACAGGGTCAGGGACAGCAGGGCCAACACCACCGAGCCGACAGCCAGCACCCGCCATTGCGGAATCGCGACGACCGGGCCTTCGAAGTTGAATTTCTGCTGACGTGCCGCGTTGAACACACCCCAATAAGCGCCCACCGAGCCTTCATCGCTGGCCTTCCAGGGTTGGTCAAACGCTTCGATCACGAAGTAGTTGAAGCCCTGGCGGTTGAGTTTGTTGACCAGTGTGCGCAGGTAGATCGCCTGGTCTGCCGGTGACGCATCGGCGCCGCCGCGCATACGGCCGTTGCTCGGCCAGCCGACTTCCGACAGCAGCAGCGGTTTTTTCGGGAACATTTTTTTCAGGTCGCGGGCGCGGTCGAGCACGAATTGCCCGGACTGTTCCATTGGAACGTGTTCCCAGTACGGCAGGACGTGCGCGGCGATCAGGTCGACGTGCTTGGCCAGGCTGGGGTTTTCTTCCCAGACGTGCCATTGCTCGGAGGTGGTCACCGGCACTTTCACCGCCGCGCGGACGCGATCGAGAATAATACTGAGCTCCGGGGCGGTAATTTCCTTACGGAAGATCGCCTCGTTGCCTACAACCACGCGAACCACACTGCGCGAACTGTTGGCGATCTCGATCGCACGTGTGATCTCGCGCTCGTTGCGCTCTTCGTCCGGGCTGATCCAGATGCCGAGGGTTACCCGCAGGCCGAATTCTTCCGCCAGTTTGGGGATGTTTTCCAGGGTGCCATCGACCGAGTAAGTACGGATGTTGTCCGTGAGCTTGCTCAGAATCTCCAGATCGCGACGCATTTCATCGTCGGTCGGGTATTGCTCTTTCTGTGGGTACTGGCCTTGCTGGAATGGCGAGTACGAAAAGCCGGAGATCTGTTCGGGCCAGTCGGGGGCGGTGACCGGGCGATTGATCAGCGCCCAGAAGCCGGTAAACAAGGCAGCGATGGCGAGCACCACCACCAGGTTGATTCCAAATTTACGCGATGACATAGCTATTTCGGGTTCCAAAGGCTGTGGAACTAAGGACCGGTCGGCGAGAACCAAGGGGCGCGCATCCTACACCGGGCATTCCCTGAGCGTACAGCTGACAGGGAAATGCCCTACATTTGGCAATCCAACTCGACTTAAGTTCTTTCGTTGGCCTTCGTAGGTTAATTCTTGGTTCTGTGTAGCCTGATTGAAGAAACCAAGACACCGTTCATAGCCCAAAGATGCTCTTGGCCGCCTTCGGCCCTATAATGCGCGCCGGTTTTTGGGGTAATGGTCATGAGTACAGAAGATCCACGGTTTGCTGGCATCGCCCGGTTGTATGGCATCGAGGGCCTGGAGCGCTTGCGCGCGGCCCATGTGGCGATCGTCGGTGTCGGCGGCGTCGGCTCCTGGGCGGCGGAAGCCGTTGCGCGATGTGGCGTGGGCGAAATTTCGCTGTTCGACCTGGACGACGTCTGTGTCAGCAACGCCAATCGTCAGTTGCACGCGCTGGACAGCACCGTCGGCAAGCCCAAGGTCGAAGTGATGGCCGAGCGCCTGCGCGGGATCAACCCGGACTGCACGGTGCACGCGGTGGCGGATTTCGTCACCCGCGAGACCATGGCCGAATACATCACGCCGAACATCGACTGTGTGATCGACTGCATCGACAGCGTAAATGCCAAGGCTGCGCTGATCGCCTGGTGCAAGCGGCGCAAGATCCAGATCATCACCACCGGCGGGGCAGGCGGCCAGATCGACCCGACGCTGATCCAGGTGTGCGACCTGAATCGCACCTTCAATGACCCGCTGGCGTCGAAAGTACGCTCGACCCTGCGCCGGGATTACAACTTCTCCCGCACCGTGACCCGCCATTACAGCGTGCCCTGCGTGTTTTCCACCGAACAGCTGCGCTACCCGAAACCGGATGGCAGCATTTGCCTGCAGAAGAGTTTTGTCGGGGATGGCGTGAAGCTCGACTGCGCCGGCGGGTTTGGCGCGGTGATGATGGTGACGGCGACATTCGGCATGGTCGCGGCGACCAAGGCTGTGGATAAGATTGTGGCTGGGGTGCGGCGGCCGGCGGATCGGGTCAAGCCTCAGGTTTGATCGGTGTGGCTGCTGACCTCTTCGCGAGCAGGCTCGCTCCCACATTGGAATGCGTTCCCCCTGTGGGAGCGAGCCTGCTCGCGAAGGCGATTAACCAGCCAACTCATTCATCCGCTGGAGCACGGCGTTGAGGCCATTGCTGCGCGAAGGAGATAGCTGACGGCTCAGTCCAAGCTGATGAAACCAATCCGGCAGATCCACCTGGTGCAACTCAGACGCCGACAACCCGTTAACCCGCGCCAGCAACAAAGCCACCAAACCTCGAATCAACCGTGCATCGCTACTGGCGCTGAACTGCCAGTGCCCATCCTGCAACGCGCCCACCAACCAGACCTGACTTTCACAACCATGTACCCGGTTGGCTTCGACTTTATCCACATCGCTCAATGCGGGCAGACGATCGCCCCATTGCATCAGCATTCGCGCCCGTTGTTCCCAGCCAGCGGCAGCCTGAAAGGTTTCGAGCGCAATGACAGCATCGGCAGGCAAACTCATCGCAACAACTCCAGCGCCTGATCCAGGGCTTCAAAGAATCGTTCCAGGTCTTCGGAGTCGTTGTACAGCGCCAGTGAAACCCGAATCGCCCCGGCCAGTTCGAAGCTTTTCAGCAGCGGCATGGCGCAATGATGGCCGGCGCGTACAGCGATCCCTTGTTCGGTCAGCAGATGTGCCAGATCGGAGTTATGCACACCCTCGACAACAAAACTGACCAGCGCCAACTGCGGTTTGCCCAGCAGGCGGATGCCGGTACGCGCCTCAAGGCCCTTGAGCAAATAGTCATGCAGCGCCGCTTCGTGGGCGGACACGGCTTGCTGATCGAGCCCGGCAAGGTAATCCAGGGTCGCCCCCAGGCCGATCACGCCGGCAATCGGTGGCGTACCTGCTTCAAAACCCAGTGGTGCCGGGCGAAAGCGGGCGTCGTGATAATTGGCATCCATCACCATTTCACCGCCAAACTGCCAGTGGCGCAGCTGCTCCAGCGCTTCATCGCGGCCGAACAGCACGCCGAGGCCCTCGGGGCCATAGAGCTTGTGGCTGGAAAACACATAGAAGTCGCAACCCAGCGCCTGCACGTCATGCCTACCATGGACGACGCCTTGGGCGCCATCGACCACGGTCAATGCGTCGTGTGCCTGGGCTAGCGCCAACAACGCGGGCAACGGCTGCCAGGCGCCGAGCACGTTGGACAGCTGACTGACTGCCACCAGGCGGGTTCGTGGATTGATCAACTGCGCGGCGGCATCAAGATCAATCAAACCACTGGCATCCAGCGGCAGGATCACCAGCTTCAAGTCGCGACGCTGGGCCAGTTGCTGCCACGGCAGCAGATTGGCGTGATGTTCCAGGGCGCTGATGGCAATTTCATCGCCCGGATTGAACAGGTGTTCCAAGCCATATGCCAGGAGATTCAGCGCGGAAGTCGCGCCGTGGGTAAAGATGATCTGCCCGCAATCGCCGGCATTGAGCCATTGGGCGACCTTGCGTCGGCTGTCCTCGAACGCCTGGGTGGCGTGGGCGCCGGGCAAATGTTGCGCCCGATGCACGTTGGCCGCGCCGTTGGCGTAGTAATGCGCCAGGGCATCCAGCAGGGCTTGGGGTTTTTGCGTGGTGGCGGCGTTGTCCAGATAGGTCTGGTCTTGCCGTTGCAATGCGGCGATGGCCGGAAAATCGGCACGCCAGGGAGAGGGAATCATCATGGGTTCAGCCCTGTGAACTTGGGCGGATGTACACTGGACCTTGTGGGAGCGAGCTTGCTCGCGATGGCGTCCGTAAGGCCGCCAAAAAGCATCGCGAGCAAGCTCGCTCCCACAGGTGCCTGCGGCACTTAGTTGTGAGCGTGCAGCGCTTCGTTCAGTTCGATGGCCGATTTGTGGGTTTTGCATTCCACGGCACCGGTCTGCGAATTGCGGCGGAACAGCAGATCCGATTGGCCGGCCAGCTCACGGGCTTTCACCACTTTCACCAGCGCGTTGTGCTCGTCCAGCAAGGCCACCTTGGTCCCGGCGGTGATGTACAGGCCCGATTCAACGGTGTTGCGGTCGCCCAACGGGATACCGATACCGGCGTTGGCGCCGATCAGGCAGCCTTCGCCCACCTTGATCACGATGTTGCCGCCGCCCGACAGGGTGCCCATGGTCGAGCAACCGCCGCCCAGGTCCGAGCCCTTGCCGACGAATACGCCAGCGGAAACGCGGCCTTCGATCATGCCCGGGCCTTCGGTGCCGGCGTTGAAGTTGACGAAACCTTCGTGCATTACGGTGGTGCCTTCGCCGACATAGGCGCCCAGGCGCAGACGTGCTGCATCAGCGATACGCACCCCGGCCGGCACCACGTAGTCGGTCATTTTCGGGAACTTGTCCACCGAGAACACTTCCAGCAGCTCGCCACGCAGGCGGGCTTCCAGTTGACGCTCGGCCAGTTCGGCAAGGTCGATGGCGCCCTGACTGGTCCACGCCACGTTCGGCAGCAACGGGAAAATCCCGGTGAGGTTCAAACCGTGCGGCTTGACCAGGCGATGGGACAGCAGGTGCAGTTTGAGATAAGCCTCAGGCGTGGAAGACAGTGGCGCATCTTCGGCCAGCAGGGTTGCGACCAGCGGCTTGTGGCTTTCGGCCAGACGGGTGAGCAGGGCGGCCTGGACAGCGTCGACGCCTTTGAGCGCGTCGGCCAGTTGCGAAGCCTGAGCGAGGGTGAAGGCGATGGCCTGGTTGCCTTCGGTGTAGCCCAGGATTGGCGCAACGGCGGCGACCAGTTCGGCCGACGGGTTGAGCAGTGGCTGCGCGTAAAACACTTCCAGCCATGCGCCTTGACGGTTTTGAGTGCCGACACCAAAGGCCAGGCTGAACAGGGTAGTGGACATGTAAATACCTCTAACAAAATTGAACGGGCTGCCTTACTTGAGCGCTGCCGCGTAGATATCTGGCTTGAAGCCAATCAGGGTTCGGTCACCGAGATCAAGCACCGGGCGCTTGATCATCGAGGGTTGTGCGAGCATCAGTTCGATGGCTTTGCGCTGGTCGAGATCGGCTTTGCGTTCGTCGTCGAGCTTGCGAAAGGTCGTGCCTGCACGGTTCAACACTACTTGCCAGCCGTGCTCATCGCACCATTGGCTCAGGTGTTCACGGTCGATTCCGGCCGTTTTGTAATCATGAAAGTCATAGCTGACAGCGTGTTCATCGAGCCAGGTGCGCGCCTTTTTCATGGTGTCGCAGGCTTTGATGCCGAAAAGGTGCAACGTTTTGCTTGAAACGGTCAAGGAATTGCCCCCTTTGCAGGTGCTGGAAATAAAAGGTGAAGGATTATGCCACGACCGGACGGTTTCGCGTCGGCCGTGGTCGGGTTTGTCGATCTGTAGGAGCGAGCTTGCTCGCGATGAGTCTGAGAACGCCGCGGGGTGACAGGCTTGTCGCGTTATCGTTGACGACCTTCGTCGGAGCGCCGCCCGGAGCAAGCTCGCTCCTGCAGAGGCTGGTGTCCAGGTGTGCGAGATGGGTGTAGCCAATCCCCAGGACCCGGCGTAGGCGGCGCTGGCGGTAGAACTCAAGGCGCGGATCATGTCCGAGTATCGGCATCAGCTGGAGTTGTATGGCCTGAGCCATCATCACCGGATCGGTGATGACGTGCTGCGGGAAGTATTGGGAGAGCTGGATTTGAGCGGGGTCAATCTGGGGCAGGTCAGATAAGCAAAGTGCCTTGGGGGCTTGGCTTCGGATAGATCTGGCTTATGTTGATCTTGTCCTGCGCGCTGATTTCTGGATTGACACCCACATACCAGTCTCCATAGGTGAGGAAGTTTGGTACGCGGTAGTGCATGACGGAATCTTTATCATAGTTTCCCAGGAAAGTATCAGCACCGGTTTCTAAATCAAATAGATTGTGATCAATCTGTTCTCTGCTCCACTCGGCAGCATGGGTGTAGTGTTCATATACTTTTTCCCGGTTCCAGGGGATATCTGCCAGGGGATGCAAGTGCGCGTGATGCAAACCCAGTGCGTGACCGAATTCGTGAAGTATTACTTGGCGAAAAACCATATCTGGATGATTTATCCCTACGACGAGAGTAGGTTCGTTCGGTTGCTTTAGCAACGCATCTGTCCCGATGGTGGAGTAGCTGTCCTTACCCTCCATGGCGATTCGGATTTCGCCTTGACCAGGCTCGACGAATTCGAAGGACAGACCGACGTAAGGCTCCCACTCGCGAATGATTCGTTCAGCATCACGTTTCATATCATTGAGCAATCCATGCATGAACGAGATGGTAATGGTTTTTCCGTTTTTCCAAAACTTGCTGTAATAACCCACCGAGCGTTTGCGACGCCCTCCCGGCAAAGTATTGGCGACATTGCTGGCGTTTTCTTTGACAGCCGCATCGTATGAGTTGTGCTCATTTAACGGCGGTTCCATTCGGACAAAGTGATGAGTGTGCATGAGTAACATCCATGTTGTTTATAAATTTTTTATTGGTCCGCAGGACAACGGGTTCGAAGAAGATAATAGGCTTGAGAGCTTCAGGGTGGACATTGTTGTAACTTGATGATTAATTGAAGTCCCGCCGCTGCATTGCGCAGGGCGGGACTTATCTGTTCACTGTTTCGAGGTAATAAAAGCGCGAATCCGTTCAGCCGCTTCGACACACTCTGCCAATGGTGCGACCAACGCCATCCGCACACGACCGGCGCCCGGGTTGACACCCTCCACCTCGCGGGACAGGTAGGAACCCGGCACCACGGTCACGTGTTCTTCGACAAACAGATCGCGGCAAAACGCTTCATCGTCGCCTTCCACATTCGGCCACAGGTAGAAACCACCGTCCGGGCGCTGCACATCCATCACCGGGCTGAGTATCTCCAGCACCGCATCGTATTTCTCGCGATACAGCGCACGGTTGGCGCGCACATGCACTTCATCATTCCAGGCGGCAACGCTGGCCAGCTGGGTTTGGACCGGCATCGCGCAGCCGTGGTAGGTGCGATACAGCAGGAAGCCTTTGAGAATGTCGGCATCACCGGCCACGAAGCCCGAACGCAGGCCCGGCAGATTGGAGCGCTTGGACAGGCTGTGGAACACCACGCAGCGCTTGAAATCCTTGCGGCCCAGTTCGACGCAGGCGCTGAGCAGGCCGGCGGGCGGGGTTTGTTCGTCGAAGTACAGTTCGCTGTAGCACTCGTCTGCGGCGATCACGAAGTCGTGTTCGTCGGCCAGGGCGATCAGCTTTTTCAGGGTATCTACCGGGATCAGCGCGCCGGTCGGGTTGCCCGGCGAGCACAGGAACAGGATCTGGCAGCGTTTCCAGATGTCTGGCGATACGGCGTCGAAATCCGGGTTGAAGCCGTTTTCATCCAGGCACGGCAGGTAGTGCGGCTTGGCCCCGGCGAGGAATGCCGCGCCTTCGTAGATTTGATAGAAAGGGTTCGGGCTGACGACCAAGGCGTCGTCGCCACGGTTGACCACGGTCTGGGTAAAGGCGAACAGCGCTTCACGGGTGCCGTTGACCGGCAGCACGTTGCGCGCCGGGTCGAGCCAGCCGTTCGGGACGCCGAAGCGGCGCTCGCACCAGGCCGCGATGGCCTCACGCAGGGCGGGGATGCCCAGGGTCGTTGGATAGACGGCCATTTGATCCAGGTTGCTGGCCAGGGCTTCGGCGACAAAGCTTGGCGAACGGTGCTTCGGCTCGCCGATGGACAGCGCGATTGGGCGCTTGTCAGGGTTTGGCGTAACGCTGCCGAGCAAGGTGCGGAGCTTCTCGAACGGGTATGGCTGCAACTGGTTCAGAGCGTTGTTCATCGATGGATCTCGTTCAATGTGGAGAGCGCGCTCAAATCTCAGTCAAGACACGAAACCTGTGGGAGCGAGCTTGCTCGCGATGGCGGCGGAACATTCAGCATCAATGTGTACTGATCCACCGCTATCGCGAGCAAGCTCGCTCCCACATGGGATTTCGCTTAACTGAGCATTCTTGGGGTTGCCCATTTCCACAGGGGAAGTTTGTTAATTCAAATCAGATACTGATTCGCGACAGTTTAATTTCGGATTCCTGGTTGACGGTCAACTGTTCGACGATCGCATCCTGCAAACGGCTGCACAGCAAGGGGTCGGACAGTGGATGGTTGTTCGCATCGGTGATGAAGAACACGTCTTCCACGCGTTCGCCGAGGGTGGCGATCTTGGCGTTCTGCAGCGACAGGTCGAATTCCAGGAAGATCGTGCCGATCCGCGCCAGCAAGCCGGGCCGGTCCGGAGCGCTGAGCTCCAGCACCGTCACCGGACGCTGGGCGTCGGTGTGGATCGTTACCTGCGGCGCAAACGCGAAATGCTTGAGCTGGCGCGGCACCCGACGCTGAATGATGGTCGGGTAGTCGTCCGGGTTGCGCAGGGCTTCGGTCAGGCCGTCACGGATCTGTTTGACCCGCGCCGGATTATCGCCGATCGAGTCGCCGTCGGTATCGAGCACGATATAGGTGTCGAGGGTGAACTGGCTGCTGGAGGTGATGACCCGGGCGTCGTGGATGTTCAGGTTGAGCTGGTCCATCGCGGCCACGGTCACGGCGAAGAAGTCGTGCTGGTCCGGGGCGTAGATGAAGATCTGCGTGCCGCCCTCGAACTCGCGCTGGGTGGTTTCCTTGATCAGCACCAGTGGCCCGCCGTCGGCCGGCTGCTGGAGGATCGCATCACTGTGCCAGGCCACATCGCCAGCGGTGTGACGCAGGAAGTAGTCGTCGCCCAGTTGCGCCCAGAGTTGCTCGACGTCGTCCGGATCGGTACCGCCGCGCACCAGGATGTCCAGAGCGGCGCTCTGGGTCTGGCGGATCTGTTCTTCGCGGTCGACCGGGTTTTCCAGGCCACGGCGCAAGGCCCGCTTGGTCTCGGTGTAGAGCTGGCGCAACAGGCTGGCGCGCCAGGAGTTCCATAGCGTCGGATTGGTCGCGTTGATGTCGGCGACGGTCAACACGTACAGATAGTCGAGGTGGGTTTCGTCGCCGACGGTCTGCGCGAAATCGTGGATCACCTGCGGGTCGGACAAGTCCTTGCGCTGGGCAGTGGTCGACATCAGCAAATGGTTCTGCACCAGCCAGACGATCAGGCGGCTGTCCCAGACCGGCAACTGGTGGCGCTGGCAAAAGGCTTCGGCATCCACCGCGCCGATTTCCGAATGGTCACCATGCCGGCCCTTGCCGATGTCGTGGTACAGCCCGGCCAGGTAGATCAGCTCCGGCTTGGGCAGCTTGCCCATGAGCTTGCTGGCCAGCGGGAATTTTTCCGACACCTGGGTGTACTGCAACTTACGCAGGTGTTTGATCAGGTTCAGGGTGTGGGCGTCGACCGTATAGATGTGAAACAGGTCGTGCTGCATCTGCCCGACAATGAAGCCGAACTCCGGCAGATAACGGCCGAGAATGCCGTAGCGGTTCATCCGGCGCAGGTTGCGATGGACGCCGATCTTGCACTTGAACAGTTCGATGAACAGGCTGGTGTTGCGAATGTCGTTGCGAAAGTTGTCGTCGATCAGGTGCCGGTGTTCGCGCAGCAGACGAATGGTGTCGGCGCGTACGCCCTTGATCTCCGGTTGCTGCGCCATCAGCACGAAGATTTCGAGCATGGCGAAGGGCGTACGACGGAATACGTTGTCGTTGCGCGCCTCGATATAACCGTCGTGCAGCTGGAATCGCGGGTTGATCGGTTGCGGCGGCGCCTGGTCTTGCGGCGCGAGAATGACTTCTTCGAAGTGCTGGATGATCAGGTCGCTGAGCTGGGCAATGCTCATGACCACCCGATAATACTGCTGCATGAAGTTTTCAATGGCTTGCTTGGCGTCATCGCCCTGGAAGCCCAGCAGCCCGGCAATGGTGCGTTGGTGATCGAACAGCAAGCGGTCTTCGGAGCGGCCGGCAAGCATGTGCAGGGCGTAACGAACCTTCCACAGGAATTCCTGGGAGGAGGCCAACAGGGCATTTTCGCTCTCGACCAGGAAACCTTCCCCGGCCAGCGCCCGCAGGTTCAGGGTGCCGTACTCGCGACGGGCCACCCACAGAATGGTCTGGATATCCCGCAGGCCACCGGGCGAGCCTTTGACGTTGGGTTCCAGGTTGTATTCGGTGTCGTTGTACTTGTGATGCCGGGCCTTCTGCTCGGCGCGCTTGGCCAGGAAGAAGTCCTTGCTCGGCCACATGTGCGCGGTGCTGGTGACGTCCAGCATGCGCTGGCGCAGGCGCTCGGGGCCGCAAATGGTGCGGCTTTCCATCAGGTTGGTGACGACCGTCAGGTCGGCGCGGGCTTCAACGGCACACTCGTCTACCGAGCGCACGCTCTGGCCGACTTCCAGGCCGATGTCCCACAGCAGCGTCAGAAAACGCTCGATGGAATCACGGAAAATTTCGTGATCGGCGCTGTCCAGCAGGATCAGCAGGTCGATGTCGGAAAAGGGGTGCAGCTCACCACGACCGTAGCCGCCGACCGCGACCAGCGCGATGTCGGCATCTTCGCTCCAGTCGAACTGTTCCCAGGCCTTTTGCAGGATGTTATCGACGAACCAGGCGCGATCCTCGATCAGCCGGCGAATCTCCCGGCCGCTGCGAAAGCGCCCGTCAAGCACCTCGCGGGCCTGGCGGATTGCCTTCTTGAAGGCCGCGATCGGGCTTGCCTTCAGGGCCAGTTCCGCCTGGAACTGGCCTCGGTCGAAGAGTTCTGGATCCACCTGCGGCATCGATTGGCTTTCCTGTCTATAAAAGGCTGGGAGCTGCGCGGCCCGGATCAGGCCGAAACGCGCGGGATGGTGTCGTCGGCGCGCAAGGTGAAGATCTCGTAACCGGTTTCGGTTACCAGCAAGGTGTGTTCCCACTGCGCCGACAGCTTGCGGTCCTTGGTGATCGCGGTCCAGCCGTCGCCCAGCACCTTGGTGTCGGCCTTGCCCTGGTTGATCATCGGCTCGATGGTGAAGGTCATGCCGGCCTTGAGTTCCATGCCGGTGCCGGCACGGCCGTAGTGCAGGATCTGCGGTTCTTCATGGAAGACCTTGCCGATGCCGTGGCCGCAGAACTCGCGAACCACCGAGAAACCATTCTTTTCCGCGTGTTTCTGGATGATTTCACCGATGTCGCCCAGGCGGCAGCCGGGTTTGACGATTTCGATGGCTTTGTACATGCATTCCTGGGTCACTTGCGACAGGCGCTCGGCCCAGACCGGCACGGTGCCGACGTGGAACATGCGGCTGGTGTCGCCGTGGAAGCCGTCCTTGATGACGGTGACGTCGATGTTCAGGGTGTCGCCATCCTTCAACGGCTTCTCGTTCGGGATGCCGTGGCAGACCACGTGGTTGATCGAGGTGCAGATGGACTTCGGGTAGCCCTTGTAATTGAGCGGGGCAGGGATGGCCTTTTGCTCATTGACGATGTAGTCGTGGCAGATGCGGTCCAGCTCTTCGGTGGTGATGCCCGGTTTGACATGTTCGGCAATCATTTCCAGCACATCGGCGGCCAGTTTGCCGGCGACACGCATTTTGGCGATGTCCTCCGGGGTTTTGAGGGTGACGGTCATACAGGCTCTCTCTGCGCTCGATGGCGCTTGCTAAAACAAAATGGGCGTTGCGCGATCGATCCCGCGGCCCTGAAAAACCCGATTCTATCAGACGAACAGGGCAAATCTGAGCCTCTGTGCGTCGCTTCTCTCTATAGAAGGGTGCATCCTTGACGAATTCCAGGGCGTGGAATAAAAGCCTAGGCTGGGATTTCAGAATCCGGGTTCCGTTTTTTTACGCCTTGTGGTATAAAATGCGCCGCTTTCCGGGGATCCCCTGAAAAGCCTAAATCCACACACGTGTCGACACGATGACCTGGGTGCCTGAAGCGTAATGCTGCTGGTTGGTCATTGGGATACGTGGAGGCCAAACCCGACTTATTAAGGAACTATCATGTCCCAAGTCAACATGCGCGATATGCTGAAGGCCGGTGTGCACTTCGGTCACCAGACCCGTTACTGGAACCCGAAAATGGGTAAATACATTTTCGGCGCGCGTAACAAGATCCACATCATCAACCTTGAAAAAACCCTGCCAATGTTCAACGAAGCTCTGACTTTCGTAGAGCGCCTGGCCCAGGGCAAAAACAAGATTCTGTTCGTCGGCACCAAGCGTTCCGCTGGCAAGATCGTTGCTGAAGAAGCAGCACGTTGCGGTTCGCCGTACGTCGATCACCGCTGGTTGGGCGGCATGCTGACCAACTTCAAAACCATCCGTGCTTCCATCAAGCGTCTGCGTGACCTTGAAGTGCAAGCCGAAGACGGTACCTTCGCCAAGCTGACCAAGAAAGAAGCGCTGATGCGCACTCGCGATCTTGAGAAGCTCGATCGTTCCCTGGGTGGTATCAAGGACATGGGCGGTCTGCCAGACGCTCTGTTCGTTATCGACGTTGATCACGAGCGCATCGCGATCACCGAAGCCAACAAGCTGGGCATCCCGGTTATCGGCGTAGTCGATACCAACAGCAGCCCGGAAGGCGTTGACTACATCATCCCAGGCAACGATGACGCAATCCGCGCTATCCAGCTGTACATGGGTTCGATGGCTGACGCAGTCATCCGTGGTCGCAACCACGTTGCTGGCGGTACCGAGCAGTTCGTTGAAGAAGCTCCGGCAGCTGCAGCTGAGTAATTGACGCCTTGGCGTTGACTCAGTAAGCAAAAAGGGGGCTTGGCCCCCTTTTTGCCACCTCGAAAACCATTTGTCGGCAGCGCAGCTACAGCCTTTGTAACGTGCAGCGGCTACAAGATGGTTCGGGAAGAATTGAACGCCCGTTTGATCGGGTGGAATGGTTGAAAACCTATCCAAGAGGATTTTGAAATGGCAGAGATTACTGCAGCGTTGGTCAAAGAACTGCGCGAGCGTACCGGCGAAGGCATGATGGATTGCAAAAAGGCCTTGACCAAGGCCGGCGGCGACATCGAAAAAGCCATTGATGACATGCGTGCTTCGGGCGCCATCAAGGCTGCCAAAAAAGCGGGCAACGTTGCCGCTGAAGGCGCGATCGCTCTTAAAGAAGACGGTAAATCTGCCGTTCTGCTGGAAGTGAACTCGCAGACCGACTTCCTGGCTCTGCAGGACGATTTCAAGGCATTTGTTGCTGCAAGCGTTGAAAAAGCGTTTGCTGACAAGCTGACTGACGTCGCTCCGCTGATCGAAGCTCAAGAAGCCGATCGCCTGGTTCTGGTCGGCAAGGTTGGCGAAAACGTCAACATCCGTCGCCTGGCGCGCGTTGAAGGTGATGTTGTTGGTGGTTACCTGCACGGCAACAAGATCGGTGTTGCGGTTGTTCTCAAGGGCGGCAACGTTGAGCTGGCCAAAGACATCGCCATGCACGTAGCGGCCACCAACCCTGAATTCCTGCTGCCATCGGAAGTTTCCGCTGAAGCGGTCGAGCGCGAGAAAGGCGTGTTCCTGACCCTCAACGCTGACAAGATCGCCGGCAAGCCGGAAAACATCGTTGAAAACATGGTCAAAGGCCGTATCAGCAAGTTCCTGGCTGAAGCGAGCCTGGTTGAGCAGGCGTTCGTCAAGAACCCTGAAATCAAGGTCGGCGAACTGGCCAAGAAAGCCGGTGCTGAAATCGTTTCTTTCACCTACTTCAAAGTAGGCGAAGGCATCGAGAAGCCGGTCGACAACTTCGCTGAAGAAGTTGCTGCCCAGCTGGCTGCCGCCAAGCAATAAGACAGTTTTCAACTGTCGCCCTGAAGAGGCTGCCCGCTCACGCGCGCAGCCTCTTTTCAGATGGGGTGCCAAATTTTTTAATTGGTTTCCCTTTGGAACTGGCTTACAAAGCCATGTTCTGATGGCGCTGAAGCAGCGCCAAGCTAGAGTGAACAGCCAGCTGTAAACAGCTCGCAAAGAATTTTTTAAAATACGCCGCAGGAGAGATTCGCAATGGCTCAGCAGGGCAGTGGTTATCAGGCTCGCTATAAACGCATTCTACTCAAGCTTAGCGGCGAGGCCCTGATGGGCTCGGAAGAGTTCGGGATCGATCCGAAAGTTCTGGATCGCATGGCGCTGGAAGTCGGCCAGCTGGTCGGTATCGGTGTTCAGGTCGGTCTGGTGATCGGTGGTGGTAACCTGTTCCGCGGTGCGGCGCTGAGCGCGGCCGGCATGGATCGGGTCACTGGCGACCACATGGGCATGCTGGCCACTGTGATGAACGCCCTGGCCATGCGCGATGCGCTGGAACGTGCCAATATCTCGGCCATCGTGATGTCGGCCATTTCCATGGTTGGCGTGACCGATCACTACGATCGCCGCAAAGCCATGCGTCACCTGAACGCCAAGGAAGTTGTGATTTTTGCGGCCGGTACCGGTAACCCGTTCTTCACCACGGATTCGGCAGCCTGCCTGCGTGCAATCGAAATCGATGCCGATGTAGTGCTCAAGGCAACCAAGGTCGATGGCGTCTACACCGCTGACCCGTTCAAAGACCCGCATGCCGAGAAGTTCGATCATCTGACTTACGATGAAGTGCTGGATCGCAAGCTGGGCGTGATGGACCTGACGGCCATTTGCCTGTGCCGCGACCATAAGATGCCGTTGCGCGTATTTAACATGAACAAGCCCGGCGCCCTGCTGAACATCGTGCACGGCGGCGCTGAAGGGACCCTGATCGAGGAAGGCCAACAATGATCAATGAAATCAAGAAAGACGCTAAAGAGCGTATGCAAAAATCCGTCGAAAACCTGGCTCACAACTTCGGCCGTATTCGTACCGGCCAGGCTCACCCAAGCATCCTTGAAGGCGTGATGGTGCCGTATTACGGTTCCGACACTCCAATCAAGCAGGTGGCGAACATCACCGTCAAAGATGCCCGTACCCTGCAAGTCGTTGCCTTTGAGCGCAACATGCTGGGTGCCGTCGACAAGGCTATCGGTAGCGCGGGTCTGAACCTCAACCCGACCAACCTGGGTGAATTGTTGCTGATCTCCATGCCGGCCCTGACCGAAGAAACCCGTAAGGGCTTCACCAAGCAGGCTCGTGATGTGGCTGAGGACGCCCGTGTTGCCGTGCGCAACATCCGTCGTGACGCAAACAGCTCGCTGAAGGATCTGGTCAAGGAAAAAGAAATCAGCGAAGACGAAGAGCGTCGCGCCACTGGCGAGATCGACGATCTGACCAAGAAGTTCGTAGCTGAAATCGACGCTAAGTTGGCGGAGAAAGAAAAAGACCTGATGGCCGTATAAGGGTCGCTTTGTCATGGATAAGATCAAGCAGAGTGCGCCGACTGCGGTGCCGCGCCATGTCGCGATCATCATGGATGGTAACAATCGTTGGGCGAAAAAACGCTTTATGCCGGGTGTCGCCGGGCATAAAGCGGGTGTGGATGCCGTTCGGGCAGTGATCGAGGTGTGTGCCGAGGCCAAGGTCGAAGTGCTGACGCTGTTCGCCTTCTCCAGTGAGAACTGGCAGCGTCCGGCCGCCGAGGTCAGTGCCTTGATGGATCTGTTCTTCAGGGCGCTGCGACGTGAAGCCAAGCGCCTGAACGAGAACAACATCAGTTTGCGCATCATTGGCGACCGTTCTCGCTTCCATCCGGAGCTGCAGGTTGCCATGCGTGAGGCCGAGGCCATGACGGTGGGCGCCGATCGCTTCATCCTGCAGATCGCCGCCAACTACGGCGGTCAGTGGGATATCGCGCAAGCCGCGCAGCGTCTGGCGCGGGAAGTTCAGGCCGGGCATCTGCGTCCGGAAGACATCACCCCAGAACTGTTGCAAACCTGCCTGGTCACCGGCGACCTGCCGTTGCCGGACTTGTGCATCCGTACCGGTGGCGAGCATCGCATCAGTAACTTCCTGCTGTGGCAACTGGCTTACGCCGAGTTGTACTTTTCCGACCTGTTCTGGCCGGACTTCAAACACGATGCCATGCGTAACGCGCTGGCCGATTACGCTTCTCGCCAGCGCCGCTTCGGTAAAACGAGCGAGCAGGTCGAGGCTGGAGCCCGGGTTTAATGCTTAAACAACGAATCATCACCGCACTGATCCTGCTACCGATTGCGTTGTGCGGGTTTTTCCTGCTTGAAGGCACAGGGTTTGCCCTGTTCATCGGGCTGGTCGTGACCCTCGGGGCCTGGGAATGGGCGCGCCTGGCGGGCTTCACCGAGCAGCCGATCCGCGTCGCCTATGCGGCGGTGGTCGCGTTGATGCTGTTTGTCATGCATATCCTGCCGGGGCTGGCGCCATGGGTGTTGGGCGCTTCTGTGCTCTGGTGGGGTGTTGCGACCTGGCTGGTGCTGACTTACCCGCGCTCCAGCGAACATTGGGCCAGCGCGGCCTGCAAGCTGGTGATCGGTCTGCTGATTTTGTTGCCGGCCTGGCAAGGGCTGGTGCAGATCAAGCAGGAGCCCTTGGGCAACTGGCTGATCATGGCGGTGATGGTGCTGGTCTGGGGGGCCGATATCGGTGCTTACTTTTCCGGCCGGGCGTTCGGCAAGCGCAAGCTGGCCCCCCAGGTCAGTCCCGGCAAAAGCTGGGAAGGCGTGTATGGCGGGTTGGCGGCGAGCCTGGTGATCACGGCAATCGTCGGAATCGTTCGCGACTGGAGTGTCGCCCAGATGCTGATCGGTCTGATCTGCGCCGCAGTGATCGTGTTTATCTCGGTGGTGGGTGACCTCACCGAGAGCATGTTCAAGCGTCAATCCGGGATCAAGGACAGCAGCAACCTGCTGCCAGGTCACGGCGGTGTGCTCGACCGCATCGACAGTCTCACGGCGGCGATTCCAGTGTTTGCCGTATTGCTGTGGATGGCCGCACCGTGAGCCGCCCACAGCAGATTACCGTGCTGGGGGCGACCGGCTCGATCGGTTTGAGCACGCTCGACGTCATTGCGCGTCATCCCGAGCGTTATCAGGTGTTTGCCTTGAGCGGCTTCACCCGCTTGAGTGAGCTGCGGGCGCTGTGCGTTCGTCATGCGCCGCGGTATGCCGTGGTGCCTGAGGCGAGCGCAGCCCGAGGCTTGCAGGACGACTTGCATGCAGCTGGCCTGTCGACTCGTGTGCTGGTGGGGGAGGAGGGGTTGTGCCAGGTGGCGGCCGATCCTGAAGTGGATGCCGTGATGGCGGCTATCGTCGGTGCGGCGGGCTTGCGTCCGACCCTGGCGGCGGTCGAAGCTGGCAAGAAAATCCTTCTGGCCAACAAAGAAGCACTGGTGATGTCCGGTGCGTTGTTCATGCAGGCCGTGCGTAAAAGCGGTTCGGTGCTGTTGCCGATCGACAGTGAGCACAACGCGATTTTCCAGTGCATGCCAGGGGATTTTGCCCGTGGCCTGGGGGCCGTCGGCGTGCGTCGGATTTTACTGACAGCCTCCGGTGGTCCGTTCCGGCAGACGCCGATGGCTGAGCTGGTGCATGTGACTCCCGATCAGGCGTGTGCCCATCCGAACTGGTCCATGGGGCGCAAGATCTCGGTAGATTCGGCCAGCATGATGAACAAGGGGCTCGAGTTGATCGAGGCCTGCTGGCTGTTCGATGCCAAGCCATCCCAGGTCGAGGTAGTGATTCACCCGCAGAGCGTGATTCATTCGTTGGTCGATTACATCGATGGTTCGGTGCTGGCCCAATTGGGCAATCCGGACATGCGTACGCCCATTGCCAATGCACTGGCCTGGCCAGAGCGTATCGACTCGGGCGTACCGCCGCTGGATCTGTTTGCCATCGCGCGCCTGGATTTCCAGGCGCCTGATGAAGATCGCTTCCCTTGCCTGCGCCTTGCGCGTCAGGCGGCCGAAGCGGGTAACAGTGCGCCGGCCATGCTCAATGCGGCGAATGAAGTGGCGGTCGCGGCCTTTCTCGACGGACGGGTTCGTTACCCGGAAATCGCGAGTATCATCGAGGAAGTGTTGAATCTTGAACCGGTGGTTGCGGTGGACGATCTCGACGCGGTGTTTACGGCGGACACGAAGGCGCGTGTGCTGGCCGGACAATGGTTGAGTCGTCACGGGCGGTAAGTGCAATACGTTGGCCCATGCAGCAACGAACAGGATTGCGGAGAAAGTAGATGAGCGCGCTCTATATGATTGTCGGCACCCTGATAGCCTTGGGTGTGCTGGTCACCTTCCACGAATTCGGCCATTTCTGGGTCGCACGTCGCTGTGGGGTCAAAGTGCTGCGTTTTTCCGTGGGCTTCGGCATGCCGCTGCTGCGCTGGCACGACAAGCAAGGCACTGAGTTCGTGGTCGCCGCCATCCCGCTGGGCGGCTATGTGAAAATGCTGGACGAGCGCGAAGGCGAAGTCCCTGCCGATCAGATCGATCAATCCTTCAATCGCAAATCGGTCCGTCAGCGCATCGCTATCGTCGCGGCGGGCCCGATTGCCAACTTTTTTCTGGCGATGTTTTTTTTCTGGGTAGTCGCCATGCTCGGCAGCGAGCAGGTGCGGCCTGTCATTGGCGCCGTCGAATCTGGAAGCATCGCCGCCAAGGCAGGTCTGAGCGCCGGTCAGGAAATCATTGCCATCGATGGCGAGCCCACTTCCGGCTGGGCGGCGGTCAATCTGCAGCTGGTGCGTCGCCTGGGCGAAAGCGGTTCCCTGCAGTTGTTGGTTCGCGAGCAGGGCTCCACGGCCGAATCGCCTCGTGAACTGGCACTGGACAAATGGCTCAAGGGTGCCGATGAGCCGGATCCGATTCGCTCGCTGGGGATTCGTCCCTGGCGTCCGGCCCTGCCACCGGTGCTGGCCGAACTTGATCCCAAAGGCCCGGCCCAGGCTGCTGGTCTGAAGACAGGCGATCGATTGCTCGCCCTGGACGGCAAGGCGCTCGATGACTGGCAGCAAGTGGTCGATACCGTCCGCATGCGCCCTGATAGCAAAATCATCCTGCGGGTCGAGCGCGACGCCGCTCAAATCGACGTCCCGGTGACGCTGGCGGCGCGTGGCGAGAAGAAGGCACCCAGTGGTTATCTGGGGGCAGGGGTAAAGGCAGTCGACTGGCCGCCCGAGATGATTCGCGAGGTCAGTTACGGTCCCGTGGCAGCGATCGGGGAGGGTGCTCGACGCACCTGGACCATGAGTGTGCTGACCCTCGATTCGCTCAAGAAAATGTTGTTCGGCGAGCTCTCGGTAAAAAACTTGAGTGGACCGATAACCATTGCTAAAGTGGCGGGCGCTTCTGCCCAGTCGGGTGTCGCTGATTTCCTGAATTTCCTTGCTTATCTGAGTATTAGCCTGGGTGTTCTGAATTTGTTGCCCATTCCTGTACTGGATGGGGGGCATCTGTTGTTTTATCTGATCGAGTGGGTGCGTGGTCGCCCCTTGTCGGATCGGGTGCAGGGTTGGGGGATACAGATCGGTATCAGTTTGGTGGTCGGGGTGATGTTGCTTGCTCTGGTCAATGATCTGGGTCGACTGTAACGCTTCGCTGAATTGCGAATCTGCCGCATTTTGCGGCAGTTTGTTTATTGCCAGTTGGAATAAGAAAGGACTTCATGAAACGTCTGCTGCTAACTGCGGTTTTCACCGTATTGATGATCGCCGAAGTTCACGCCGAGTCCTTCACCATCTCTGATATTCGCGTCAATGGCCTCCAGCGGGTCTCCGCGGGTAGTGTCTTTGGTGCCTTGCCGTTGAACGTCGGTGAAAAGGCGGACGATCGTCGCCTGGTGGAATCCACGCGTGCGCTGTTCAAAACCGGTTTCTTTCAAGATATCCAGTTGGGTCGCGATGGCAACGTCCTGGTCATCACGGTCGTCGAGCGTCCCTCGGTCGCCAGTATCGAGATCGAAGGTAACAAGGCGATCTCCACTGAAGACCTGATGAAGGGCCTCAAACAATCCGGTCTGGCCGAAGGCGAGATCTTCCAGCGCGCCACCCTCGAAGGTGTGCGTAACGAACTGCAGCGCCAGTACGTCGCCCAGGGTCGCTACTCCGCCACCGTCGACACCGAAGTGGTGCCGCAGCCGCGTAACCGCGTTGCGCTGAAGGTCAACATCAACGAAGGCACCGTCGCGGCTATCCAGCACATCAACGTGGTGGGTAACACGGTCTTCGCCGACGAAGACCTGATCGACCTGTTCGAACTCAAGACCAGCAACTGGTTGTCGTTCTTCAAGAACGACGACAAGTACGCCCGTGAAAAACTCTCCGGTGACCTGGAGCGCCTGCGTTCCTACTACCTGGACCGTGGCTATATCAATATGGATATCGCTTCGACCCAGGTGTCCATCACCCCGGACAAGAAACACGTCTATATTACCGTCAACGTCAACGAAGGCGAGAAGTACACCGTTCGTGACGTCAAGCTGAGCGGCGACCTGAAAGTCCCTGAAGACCAGGTCAAGTCCCTGTTGCTGGTGCAGAAAGGCCAGGTGTTCTCGCGCAAGCTGATGACCACCACGTCGGAACTGATCACCCGCCGCCTGGGTAACGAGGGTTACACCTTTGCCAACGTCAACGGCGTGCCTCAGCCTCACGAGGACGACCACACGGTAGACATCACGTTCGCCGTCGATCCGGGCAAGCGTGCCTACGTCAACCGTATCAACTTCCGTGGCAACACCAAGTCCGAAGACGAAGTGCTGCGCCGTGAAATGCGTCAGATGGAAGGCGGCTGGGCTTCGACCTACCTGATCGACCAATCCAAGACCCGTCTTGAGCGCCTGGGCTTCTTCAAGGAAGTCAACGTCGAAACGCCGGCCGTGCCGGGCGTCGATGACCAGGTCGATGTGAACTACAGCGTTGAAGAACAGGCTTCCGGTTCGATTACCGCCAGTGTCGGTTTCGCCCAGAGCGCCGGTCTGATCCTCGGTGGTTCGATTACCCAGAACAACTTCCTGGGTACCGGTAACAAGGTCAGCGTCGGTTTGACCCGCAGTGAATACCAGAGCCGTTATAACTTCGGTTATGTCGACCCGTACTGGACTGCCGATGGCGTGAGCCTGGGTTACAACGCGTTCTATCGCACCACTGACTACGACGATCTCGACGTCGACGTTGCCAGCTATGCCGTGGACAGCCTGGGTGCTGGCGTGAGCGTCGGCTACCCGATCAGCGAAACGTCGCGTCTGACCTTCGGCCTGACGGCGCAACAAGACAAGATCAAGACGGGCGTCTACACCGTTGACGAGATCTTCGACTTCGTTAACAAGGAAGGCGACAACTACCTGAACTTCAAGGCCTCGGCCGGCTGGTCTGAATCCACCCTGAACAAGGGCGTACTCGCCACCCGTGGCCGTTCCCAAAGCCTGGTGCTGGAAACCACCACGCCTGGCAGCGACCTGTCGTTCTTCAAGCTCGATTACCGTGGCCAGTTGTTCCAGCCATTGAGTGAAAACTACACCATGCGCCTGCACACCGAATTGGGTTATGGCGATGGTTACGGTTCGACCGATGGCTTGCCATTCTATGAAAACTACTATGCTGGTGGTTTCAACTCGGTTCGTGGCTTCAAGGACAGTACTTTGGGTCCGCGCAGTACGCCTAGTCGTGGTACAAACCCGGGTACACTGGCCGATCCGGACCAGGATCCGCTGCCGTTTGGTGGCAACGTCCTGATCCAGGGCGGTGTAGAGCTTCTGTTCCCTCTGCCGTTCGTCAAGGATCAACGCTCCCTGCGTACCTCGGTATTCTGGGATGTGGGTAACGTCTTCGACTCGAAGTGCGAAGACACCACCAATGCAAACGGTACGTCGTCCAATACGAAGTGCAACGACATCAGTCTGAGCAACATGGCCAGTTCCGTCGGTGTCGGCGTGACCTGGGTTACCGCACTGGGTCCTCTGAGTTTCGCGCTGGCCATGCCGGTCAAGAAACCGGATGACGCCGAGACTCAAGTGTTCCAATTCTCCCTCGGCCAGACGTTCTAAGCGTCTGACCCAAGATAACGACAATGGATTTTGTAGGAGTACATCGTGCGTAAGTTGACTCAATTGGTTCTCCTGGCGACCGTACTGGTAGCAGGTCCGGCTTTTGCCGACATGAAAATCGCCGTTCTGAACTATCAGATGGCACTGCTGGAATCCGACGCGGCCAAGAAATACGCGGTGGATGCAGAGAAAAAATTCGGCCCTCAGCTGACCAAGCTCAAGACGCTGGAAAGCAGTGCCAAAGGCATTCAGGATCGTCTGATGGCGGGCGGCGACAAGATGCAGCAAGGCGAGCGTGAACGCCTGGAACTCGAGTTCAAGCAAAAGGCCCGTGACTTCCAGTTCCAGTCCAAGGAACTGAACGAAGCCAAAGCCGTTGCCGACCGTGAAATGCTGAAGCAGCTCAAGCCGAAACTGGACAGCGCTGTGGAAGAAGTCATCAAGAAAGGTGCTTTTGACCTGGTCTTCGAGCGTGGCGCAGTGATTGATGTCAAGCCTCAGTACGACATCACTCGCCAGGTAATCGAGCGCATGAATCAGCTGAAGTAACCATGACAGCGACTATAAAGCTCGGCCAATTGGCCGAGTTCCTCGGCGCCACACTACGTGGCGACCCGGAGAAAGAAATTACTGGGCTAGCCACTTTGCAAGAGGCTGGCCCAGCTCAGTTGAGCTTTCTCGCAAACCCCCAATACCGTAAATACCTGGCGGACAGCCGGGCCGCTGCGTTGTTGCTGAAGGCCGCTGATGCTGAAGGTTTTACCGGGGATGCACTGGTGGTGCCTGATCCATATTTGGCTTATGCACGTATTTCCCATCTGTTCGATCCCAAGCCAAAGGCGGCTGCCGGTATTCATCCGACAGCTGTTGTGGCAGCGGACGCAGTGGTCGATCCGGCGGCGAGCATTGGCGCCTTTGCGGTGATCGAAAGCCGCGCGCGCATTGCTGCGGGTGTGACCGTTGGCGCGCATTGCTTCATTGGTGCCCGCTGCGAGATTGGCGAGGGGGGTTGGCTGGCTCCGCGGGTTACGCTGTACCACGATGTTCGCATCGGTAAGCGGGTGGTGATTCAATCCGGTGCTGTACTCGGTGGCGAAGGTTTCGGTTTTGCCAACGAGAAAGGTGTCTGGCAGAAAATCGCCCAGATCGGTGGGGTGCTGGTGGGTGACGACGTGGAGATTGGCGTGAATACCGCTATCGACCGGGGTGCACTGGCCGATACCGTACTGGGTAACGGTGTGAAGCTCGACAATCAGATTCAGATTGCCCACAACGTTCAGGTCGGTGATCACACTGCCATGGCTGCGTGCGTGGGGATCTCCGGCAGCACCAAAATCGGCAAGCACTGCATGCTCGCCGGTGGTGTAGGGCTGGTGGGGCATATCGAAATTTGCGACAACGTTTTCATCACCGGGATGACCATGGTGACCCACTCGATTACCGAAAAGGGTTCCTATTCTTCCGGTACAGCCATGCAACCGGCTGCCGAATGGCGCAAAAGCGCGGCACGCATCCGTCAGCTCGATGACATCGCGCGACGGCTGCGACAGCTGGAAAAGCGAGTAGGGGAAGTGACCCCTGACGATAATGCTTCATCAGATGGCTGATACCATTTCCATATCAAGTGTGTACAGCCGCTAGACGGCCTCCTTGATTTGCTAGAGGAATGCGCGTCAGTCGCGCGTTTCCAATCTTTACATAGGCTTCCCCCCGAAATGATGGACATCAACGAGATTCGCGAATACCTGCCTCACCGTTACCCGTTCCTGCTGGTGGACCGGGTCGTGGATCTGGATGTGGAAGGCAAGCGCATTCGCGCCTACAAGAATGTCAGCATCAACGAACCCTTTTTCAATGGCCACTTCCCCGCGCATCCAATCATGCCGGGTGTGTTGATCATCGAAGCGATGGCTCAGGCTGCCGGCATCCTTGGCTTCAAAATGCTCGACGTGAAGCCTGCCGACGGCACGCTCTACTACTTCGTCGGCTCCGACAAGCTGCGTTTTCGCCAGCCCGTCACCCCAGGCGATCAGTTGATCCTCGAAGCCCGCTTCATCAGCTGCAAGCGCCAGATCTGGAAGTTCGAGTGCCAGGCTTCGGTCGACGGCAAGCCAGTCTGCTCTGCTGAAATCATCTGCGCGGAACGCAAACTATGAGTTTGATTGACCCTCGCGCAATCATCGATCCGGCGGCCATTCTGGCCGACGGCGTCGAGGTCGGCCCTTGGTCGATCATCGGTGCAGGTGTGGAAATCGGCGAGGGGACAGTGATCGGGCCGCATGTGATTCTCAAAGGCCCGACCCGAATCGGTAAGCATAATCGCATCTACCAGTTTTCTTCGGTAGGCGAGGACACGCCCGATCTGAAATACAAGGGTGAAGAGACGCGTCTGGTCATCGGTGACCACAACGTCATCCGTGAAGGCGTGACGATTCACCGCGGCACCGTCCAGGACCGTTCGGAAACGACCCTGGGTGATCACAACCTGATCATGGCCTATGCCCACATCGGCCACGACAGCGTCATCGGCAACCACTGCATCCTGGTCAACAACACCGCGCTGGCGGGCCATGTGCATGTCGAGGACTGGGCGATCCTCTCTGGTTTTACCCTGGTCCACCAGTATTGCCACATCGGCGCCCACAGCTTTTCCGGCATGGGTACCGCCATCGGCAAGGACGTGCCCGCGTACGTCACGGTGTTCGGCAACCCGGCGGAAGCGCGCAGCATGAACTTCGAAGGCATGCGCCGTCGGGGGTTCAGCGAAGACGCGATCCACGCGTTGCGTCGTGCCTACAAGGTGGTTTACCGCCAGGGCCTGACGGTCGAGCAGGCGCTCGCCGAGCTGGCCGAACCTTCGGCGCAGTTTCCGGAAGTCGCGGTGTTCCGTGATTCCATCCAGTCTTCGACCCGCGGCATCACGCGTTAATCATGGCTAATCTGCGTATAGCGCTGGTAGCCGGTGAGGCTTCCGGTGACATTCTCGGTGCCGGTCTGATGCGCGCACTCAAGACTCGGCATCCGGCGGTGGAGTTCATCGGGGTCGGTGGCCCGTTGATGCAGGCTGAAGGCCTGACCTCGTATTTCCCCATGGAACGTCTTTCCGTGATGGGCCTGGTGGAAGTGCTGGGCCGCTTGCGTGAGTTGCTCAAGCGCCGCAAGAAGCTGATCGCCGACCTGATCGCCGAGAAACCGGACGTGTTCATCGGCATCGATGCCCCGGACTTCACCCTCAACATCGAACTCAAGCTGCGTCAGGCCGGGATCAAGACCGTGCATTACGTCAGCCCGTCGGTCTGGGCCTGGCGGCAGAAACGGGTGCTGAAGATTCGCGAAGGCTGCGACCTGATGCTGACGCTGTTCCCGTTCGAAGCGAAATTCTACGAAGAGAAGGGCGTGCCGGTACGGTTTGTCGGGCACTCCCTGGCCGATGCGATCCCGCTTGAAGCCGATCGCGCCGCCGCACGTGCCGAACTCGGCCTGCCGGACGGACCGCTGGTCGCATTGATGCCCGGCAGTCGCGGTGGGGAGGTTGGCCGTCTCGGTGCGTTGTTCCTCGATACCGCCCAGCGTCTGCGTGCGCTGCGCCCTGGCGTGCGGTTCGTCCTGCCTTGCGCCAGCCCCGAGCGGCGCAAGCAGCTTGAAGAGTTACTGGCGGGTCGCGATCTGCCACTGACCTTGCTCGACGGCAACTCTCATCTGGCGCTGGCGGCCTGCGACGCCGTGCTGATTGCCTCCGGAACGGCGACGCTTGAAGCCTTGTTGTACAAGCGGCCGATGGTGGTTGCCTATCGCCTGGCGCCCCTGACGTTCTGGATTCTCAAGCGCATGGTGAAAAGCCCATACGTGTCCTTGCCGAACCTGCTGGCCCAGCGCCTGCTGGTGCCCGAGCTGCTACAGGACGATGCGACGGTCGAAGCGCTGGCCCAGACCCTGTCGCCGCTGATCGAGGGTGGTGAAGAGCAGACCCGCGGTTTTGACCAGATACACCGGACCCTTCGTCTGGACGCCTCCAACCAGGCTGCGGATGCAGTGCTGAAGCTGATCGGTCAAGTACAATGAAAAAAACAAGCATGCAAATGGGGCTGGATTTCAACTTGGTCGCTGAAGTCGAAGAATTGGTCGCCGGCGTCGACGAAGTCGGTCGTGGCCCGCTCTGTGGTGCCGTGGTGACCGCTGCGGTGATCCTCGATCCGAGCCGACCGATTCTGGGTCTGAACGACTCGAAGAAACTGACCGAGGCCCGTCGCGAAAAGCTTTATGACGAAATCTGCGAAAAAGCCCTGAGCTGGTGCATCGCTCGCGCCGAAGTCGAAGAAATCGACCAGTTGAACATCCTCCACGCCACCATGCTGGCCATGCAGCGCGCCGTCGAGGGCCTGCACATCACGCCAAGACTGGCGATGATCGACGGCAACCGCTGCCCGAAACTGTCGATGCGCGCCGAAGCGGTGATACAGGGGGACGGCCTGGTACCGGCCATCGCGGCGGCATCGATTCTGGCCAAGGTCAGTCGCGACCGTGAAATGGCTGCTTTCGAATTGGTTTACCCGGGGTACGGCATCGGCGGCCACAAAGGCTACCCGACCCCCGTTCATCTGGAAGCCCTGGCCCGCCTGGGGCCGACGCCGATTCACCGGCGCTCGTTCGCCCCGGTCCGCCTGGCTTACGAGGCACGGGCACACCTGATCGTGAGTTAGTCGCAAGGCTGATGTTTTTTCCAAGGCCCGGTACAATCCGGGCCTTGTTGTTTTCATGTTTAGACAGGATCACTATGCCGGCTTCATTCGTTCACCTACGCCTGCACACTGAATATTCCCTGGTCGACGGTCTGGTGCGGATCAAGCCGCTGGTCAAGACCCTGGTCGGCATGAACATGCCTGCCGTAGCGGTCACCGACCAGAACAACATGTGTTCCCTGGTCAAATTCTATAAAGCGGCCATGGGTGCGGGGATCAAGCCGATCTGCGGCGCCGACCTGTGGCTGTCGAACAAGGATCCGGATAACGCCCTGAGCCGGATCAGTCTGTTGGCCATGAACGCCGTCGGCTATCGCAACCTGACCGAACTGATCTCCCGCGGCTTCATCGACGGCCAGCGCAATGGCTCGATCATCATCGAGCGCGAGTGGGTGGCCGAAGCCAGCGAAGGCTTGATCATGCTGTCGGCGGCGAAAGAAGGCGAGATCGGCCTGGCCATGCTCAGTGGCAACCCGGCTGAAGCGGAAAACCTGGCGCGCGAATGGATGGCGGTGTTCCCGGATCGCTTCTACCTGGAAATCCAGCGCACCCATCGCCCCAACGATGAAGAGCAATTGCACGGCGCCGTGGCCCTGGCCGAGAAGATCGGTGCGCCACTGGTGGCGACCAACGACGTGCGCTTCATCAAGCAGGAAGACTTTGCCGCTCACGAAACCCGTGTCTGCATCGGTGAAGGCCGTGCGCTTGACGATCCGCGACGTTCGAAGAATTACAGTGACCAGCAATACCTCAAAAGCGCCGAGGAAATGGCTGAGCTGTTCAGCGACATTCCCGAGGCACTGGCAAACACCGTCGAGATCGCCAAGCGCTGCAACATCGAAGTGAAACTGGGCAAGCACTTCCTGCCTAACTTCCCGATTCCCGATGGCATGACCATCGACGAGTATTTCCGCAAGGTGTCCTTTGACGGTCTGGAAGAGCGCTTGAGCGTTCTGCTGCCCAGGGACACCACCGAAGACTACGAAGCCAAGCGCCAGGTCTATGTCGACCGGTTGAATTTCGAGCTGGATATCATCATCCAGATGGGCTTCCCCGGTTACTTCCTGATCGTGATGGACTTTATCCAGTGGGCCAAGAGCAACGGCGTGCCGGTAGGTCCGGGTCGGGGGTCGGGTGCCGGGTCGCTGGTGGCCTATGTGCAGAAGATCACCGACCTCGATCCGCTGGAATATGACCTGCTGTTCGAACGTTTCCTTAACCCGGAACGGGTCTCCATGCCCGACTTCGACGTCGACTTCTGCATGGACGGTCGCGACCGTGTAATCGACTACGTGGCCGAGAAATACGGCCGCAATGCGGTCAGCCAGATCATCACGTTCGGTTCCATGGCGGCCAAGGCTGTGGTCCGTGACGTGGCGCGGGTGCAGGGCAAGTCCTACGGCCTGGCGGATCGTCTGTCGAAGATGATTCCGTTCGAAGTCGGCATGACCCTGGAAAAGGCCTACGAACAGGAAGAAATCCTGCGTGACTTCATCAAGGTTGATGAAGAGGCCGCGGAAATCTGGGAAATGGCGCGCAAGCTGGAAGGCGTTGTGCGTAACGTCGGCAAGCACGCCGGTGGTGTTGTTATCGCCCCGACTAAGCTGACTGACTTCTCGCCGATTTATTGCGATGAGGCCGGTGACGGTCTGGTCACCCAGTTCGACAAGGATGACGTTGAAGCCGCCGGCCTGGTGAAGTTCGACTTCCTCGGTCTGCGAACGCTGACGGTCATCGACTGGGCGCTGAAAACCATCAACCGCGACCGCGCCAAGGTCGATGAGCCGCCGCTGGACATCGCGTTCATCCCGCTGGATGACAAACCGACTTACCAGCTGCTGCAAAAGGCTGAAACCACCGCGGTGTTCCAGCTCGAGTCGCGCGGCATGAAGGAGCTGATCAAAAAGCTCAAGCCCGACTGCCTGGAAGACTTGATCGCACTGGTGGCCCTGTTCCGTCCGGGCCCATTGCAATCGGGCATGGTTGACGACTTCATCAACCGTAAGCACGGTCGCGCCGAACTCGCGTACCCGCACTCGGATTACCAGTACGAAGGCCTCAAGCCGGTGCTGGCACCGACTTACGGCATCATCCTGTATCAGGAACAGGTGATGCAGATCGCCCAGGTCATGGCCGGTTACACCCTCGGCGGGGCGGACATGCTGCGGCGGGCCATGGGCAAGAAAAAGCCCGAAGAAATGGCCAAGCAGCGCGGCGGCTTCATCGAGGGTTGCAAGACCAACAATATCGATGCGGACCTGGCCGGTAACATTTTCGACCTGGTGGAAAAATTCGCCGGTTATGGCTTCAACAAATCCCACTCCGCCGCTTATGGCCTGGTCTCGTACCAGACCGCGTGGCTGAAGACACACTACCCGGCACCGTTCATGGCCGCGGTACTGTCGGCGGATATGCACAACACCGACAAGGTCGTGACCTTGATCGAAGAAATTCGCACCATGAAGCTGCGTCTCGACGCGCCGGATGTGAATACCTCGGAGTTCAAGTTCACGGTAAACGACGAAGGCCGCATCATTTACGGCCTCGGCGCGATCAAGGGCGTGGGCGAAGGGCCGGTCGAGGCGATTACCGAGGCGCGGCAGAACGGGCCGTTCAAGGACCTGTTCGATTTCTGTGCCCGGGTCGACCTCAAGCGCATCAACAAGCGCACCCTGGACGGATTGATTCGCAGCGGCGCCCTGGATCGTCTGGGGCCCTGTTTCCATGACGAACCGAAAGCCTATCAAGCCAGCATCGACCAGAACCGCGCCATCTTGCTGACAGCGATGGAAGGGGCGATCAAGGCCGCCGAACAAACGGCCCGCACCCACGACAGTGGTCACGCGGACTTGTTTGGCGGACTGTTCGTCGAAGAAGACGCCGATGTCTATGCCAATCACCGCAAGGCCAAGGAGCTGACCCTCAAGGAGCGCCTGAAAGGGGAAAAAGATACCCTCGGCCTGTACCTGACCGGTCACCCGATCGACGAATACGAAGGCGAGATCCGCCGTTTTGCCCGTCAGCGCATCATCGACCTGAAACCGGCCCGGGATACCCAGACGGTCGCGGGCATGATCATCGCCCTGCGCGTGATGAAGAACAAAAAGGGCGACAAGATGGGGTTCATCACCCTTGACGATCGCTCTGGCCGGATCGAAGCCTCGTTGTTTGCCGACGCGTTCCATTCCGCGCAGTCGCTGTTGCAGACCGACGCGATGGTGGTGGTCGAAGGCGAAGTCAGCAACGACGACTTCTCCGGTGGCCTGCGCCTGCGGGTCAAGCGGGTGATGAGCATGGAAGATGCGCGCACCAACCTGGCCGAAAGCCTGCGCCTGACGCTGCAGACCAAGGATCTCAAAGGCGATCGGCTGCGCTGGCTGGGGGAGCTGTTCAAGCGCCATCGCGGTGCGTGCCCGATCACCCTGGAATACACCAGTCCCGATGCGAAGGCCTTGCTGCAGTTTGGCGAGACCTGGCGAATCGACCCGGCGGATGCCTTGATTCAAGCCCTGCGTGACCAGTTCGGGCGAGACAACGTCTTCCTCCAATACCGTTGACGGTCAGGCCTCATTCTTCTCCATCAAGAGCGTGGCCTGATCTCGACCGAATTTTTTAATCTCGACCTGAACGCGCCTGTCCCTTAAGGTAGGGCGCGAATAGACAACCGGCCGGCCCAAGTTCTCTTGGAGGTCGACCCAAGACGGACGCCTATGAACCCGAATTTTCTAGATTTCGAACAGCCGATCGCCGACCTGCAAGCCAAGATCGAAGAGTTGCGCTTGGTCGGTAATGACAATTCGCTGAATATCGGCGATGAGATCTCCCGCCTGCAGGACAAAAGCAGCACGCTGACCGAAGACATCTTCGGCAAGCTGACCAGCTGGCAGATCGCACGTCTGGCACGTCACCCGAAACGTCCGTATACCCTGGACTACATCGAACACATCTTCACCGAGTTCGACGAACTGCACGGCGACCGTCACTTCTCCGACGACGCGGCAATCGTGGGTGGTATTGCCCGTCTGGACGACCAGCCGGTGATGATCATCGGCCACCAGAAAGGCCGCGAAGTGCGCGAGAAAGTTCGCCGCAACTTCGGCATGCCGCGTCCGGAAGGCTACCGCAAGGCGTGCCGCCTGATGGAAATGGCCGAACGCTTCAAAATGCCGATCCTGACCTTCATCGACACCCCGGGCGCCTACCCGGGTATCGACGCCGAAGAGCGCAACCAGAGCGAAGCGATCGCCTGGAACCTGCGCGTCATGGCGCGCCTGAAAACCCCAATCATCGCCACCGTGATCGGTGAGGGTGGTTCCGGTGGCGCGCTGGCGATCGGCGTGTGCGATCAGTTGAACATGCTGCAGTATTCGACCTACGCGGTGATTTCGCCGGAAGGTTGCGCTTCGATTCTGTGGAAAACCGCGGAAAAAGCCCCGGATGCCGCTGAAGCCATGGGCATCACCGCCGAGCGCCTCAAAGGCCTGGGCATCGTGGACAAAGTGATCGGCGAGCCTTTGGGCGGCGCCCACCGTGATCCAGCCAAGGCGGCAGCCTCGATCCGTGCCGAGCTGAGCTCGCAACTGTCGATGCTGAAGAAGTTCGATAACGACGCGCTGCTGGCCCGCCGTTACGAGCGTCTGATGAGCTACGGTCTCTGATCTGACCTTGCTTGACCCATGTGGGAGCGAGCTTGCTCGCGATGGCGGTTTAACATTCAACAAATAGGTTGGCTGTTACACCGCTATCGCGAGCAAGCTCGCTCCCACATTTGATTTGGGCGAAGTGAACACTATGAGCTCATCCAAGAATGATCTGCCCGCCAGGCTTCTGCTGAATCTGAAGCCCTGGCGCAACGCCGCCACCTGGCGCATCGCCTTCTCCGGCGGCCTCGATTCCACCGTCCTGCTGCACCTTCTCGCCCATCTCGCAAAAACCGAATCCCTGCCCGCGCTAAGCGCCATCCACGTCCATCACGGCCTTCAAACTGCGGCTGATGCGTGGCCGGCACATTGTCAGGCGGTCTGTGATGCGCTGGGTGTGCCGCTGGAGGTGATTCGCGTCCAGGTTCAGCCTGGCGCCAGTCTTGAGCGTGCGGCCCGGGATGCGCGCTATGGCGCGTTCATCGAGGCCACTCGAGCCAATGAGGTGCTGCTGACTGCACAGCACCGTGACGATCAGGCAGAAACCCTGTTGTTTCGGTTGCTGCGTGGGGCAGGCGTGAGAGGGTTGTCGGGGATGCCACGCCAACGACCGCTGGGCAAAGGACATCTATTGCGGCCCTTGCTCGATGTCACGCGGACGGAATTGGAGGCTTATGCGGCCGAGTATCGGCTGAGCTGGATTGAAGACCCGTCAAATCAGGACCGGCAATACTCGCGCAATTACCTGCGTCATCAGGTGTTCCCGGTATTGACCGAGCGCTGGCCGCAAGCGGTGGCGACCATGGCCCGCAGCGCCGCGCATCTGAGTGAAGCGCAGGCATTGCTCGATGAGCTGGCGCAAATCGATCTGGCCCACGCGAGTACGGTCAGTGAGTTCGATTGGCTGGGTTTGCCGTCCCTGGAGCTGGCGCCACTGGCAACACTCTCCGCTGCTCGCCAGCGAAATGCACTGAGTTACTGGCTCGCGGCGCTGACGCGTCTGCCGGATAGCGACCATTGGTCGGGTTGGGAGGATTTGCGTGATGCTACCGGCGATGCTCGTCCGAGCTGGCGATTGGCGGATGGCGAACTCCATCGGGCAGGTGGGCGGATCTGGTGGTTGTCCGGCAGCTGGCTACGCCCCGTACTCGACGCTGGAACCTGGCCTGATCCCGCGCTATCGCTGGCGTTGCCGGGCAACGGTGTACTGACACTCACCGGCCAAATCCCCGCTGGCCCGCTGCATATCCGCTATCGTGAAGGCGGTGAGGTCATGAATCTGCCGGGTCGCGGCCACCGTGATCTGAAGCGTTTGCTCAACGAACGCGGTGTCCCGAACGTCGCCCGTGGCAGATTGCCGCTGCTGTACCAGGGCGAGCAATTGCTGGCGGTGGCGAACCTGCGGGGCTTGAACGGCAGCGCAAAGGACGGCTGGAATTTACATTGGCAGCCACCACCTGCGATCAAGGTTTGAGCTGAAAGGGGCTTTCCGGTAGACTACGCTCCCTTCTTGATACAACTTCTGTGGATTCGCCTGAATTGCAGGAGTTGCCGATTACCAAGCAGTCTTTGCTGGGCGATTCCAAAAAATGTGTAGCGAGCAACGTACCGGTGTTTCACCTTCCGGTCTGTCCCAACGCGGCGGTTTTTTTGAAAGATGCACTGTGATTGATGCAGGTGATCGGGGGCTTCGGCCTTCCTTCGCTTTCCCCGGCGGCTCGGACCGCTTTAACGCAGACTTCTAGGGTTTTTCATGACGCGCTACATATTCGTCACGGGCGGTGTTGTTTCTTCATTGGGGAAAGGCATCGCATCGGCTTCATTGGCGGCCATCCTGGAGGCGCGGGGACTTAAGGTCACCATGCTGAAGCTGGACCCGTACATCAACGTTGACCCGGGCACCATGAGCCCGTTCCAGCACGGTGAAGTGTTCGTCACCCACGACGGCGCCGAGACCGACCTGGACCTGGGCCACTACGAGCGGTTCATCCGCACGACCATGACCCAGAACAACAACTTCACCACCGGCCGTGTCTACGAACACGTCCTGCGCAAAGAGCGCCGTGGTGATTACCTGGGCGCCACCATCCAGGTGATCCCGCACATCACCGACGAAATCAAGCGCCGGATCATCAAGGGCGCCGGCGACGCCGACGTGGCCATGGTCGAGATCGGTGGCACCGTGGGTGACATCGAATCGCAACCGTTCCTTGAAGCGATCCGTCAATTGCGTTTCGAAGTCGGCGCCAAGCGCGCGATGCTGATGCACCTGACGCTGGTGCCGTACATCGCCACCGCCGGCGAGACCAAAACCAAGCCAACCCAGCACTCGGTCAAGGAGCTGCGTTCCATCGGCCTGCAACCCGACGTGCTGGTGTGCCGTTCCGATCACCCGATCGACCTGTCCTCGCGTCGCAAGATCGCGCAGTTCACCAACGTTGAAGAACGTGCGGTGATCGCGCTGGAAGACGCCGACACCATCTACAAGATCCCGGGCATCCTGCACTCCCAGGGCCTGGATGATTTCGTCGTCGAGCGTTTCGGCCTGCAATGTGGTGGCGCCGATCTGTCCGAGTGGGAAGCTGTGGTCGACGCCAAGCTCAACCCCGAGCACGAAGTCACCATCGCCATGGTCGGCAAGTACATGGAACTGCTGGACGCCTACAAGTCGCTGATCGAAGCGATGAGTCACGCCGGCATCAGCAACCGCACCAAGGTCAACCTGCGCTACATCGACTCCGAAGACATCGAAAACCAGGGCACCGCGCTGCTGGAAGGTGTCGACGCGATCCTCGTCCCGGGCGGTTTCGGTCTGCGTGGCGTGGAAGGCAAGATCACTGCCGTTCAATTCGCTCGCGAAAACAAGGTTCCGTACCTGGGCATCTGTCTGGGCATGCAAGTGGCTGTGATCGAGTTCGCTCGTAACGTGCTGGGCTGGAAAGACGCCAACTCCACCGAGTTCGATCGCGCCAGCGGTCACCCGGTCGTGGGTCTGATCACCGAGTGGGAAGACGCCACCGGCGCTGTCGAAATCCGTACCGAAGCCTCCGACCTGGGCGGCACCATGCGCCTCGGCGCTCAGGATTGCCTGCTTGAGCCAGGCTCCCTGGTGCACGATTGCTACGCCAAAGACGTGATCGTCGAGCGTCACCGTCATCGCTACGAAGTGAACAACAACCTGCTGCCGCAAATCATGGAGGCCGGTCTGAAAATCTCCGGTCGTTCCGGTGATGGCGCGCTGGTTGAAGTGATTGAAGCCCCGGATCATCCATGGTTCGTCGCTTGCCAGTTCCACCCTGAGTTCACCTCGACGCCACGCGACGGTCACCCGTTGTTCAGCGGTTTCGTTAAAGCAGCTTTGATTCAACACCAGAAGAAGGCGTAAATCTGATGGCGCAGAAGATCATTCGCGTAGGCGATATCGAGATTGCCAACGACAAGCCAATGGTGCTTTTCGGTGGCATGAACGTGTTGGAAAGCCGCGACATGGCGATGCAGGTCTGTGAAGAATACGTAAAGGTTACCGAGAAACTCGGGATCCCTTATGTGTTCAAGGCCAGCTTCGACAAGGCCAACCGTTCCTCCGTGACCTCTTACCGTGGCCCCGGCCTGGAAGAGGGCATGCGGATTTTCCAGGACATCAAGCAAGCCTTCGGCGTGCCGATCATCACCGACGTCCACGAGCCTGATCAGGCCGCGGTCGTCGCTGAAGTCTGCGATATCATCCAGCTGCCGGCCTTCCTGTCGCGTCAGACCGACCTGGTGGTCGCGATGGCCAAGACCGGCGCGGTGATCAACATCAAGAAAGCCCAGTTCCTCGCGCCTCAGGAAATGAAACACATCCTGAACAAGTGCGTGGAAGCGGGTAACGATCAGTTGATCCTCTGCGAACGCGGTTCGAGCTTCGGCTACAACAACCTGGTCGTCGACATGCTCGGCTTCGGCATCATGAAGCAGTTCGAATACCCGGTGTTCTTCGACGTGACCCACGCGCTGCAAATGCCCGGCGGTCGCTCGGATTCCGCCGGCGGTCGTCGCGCTCAGGTCCTCGATCTGGCGAAAGCCGGGATCAGCCAGTCACTAGCGGGTCTGTTCCTCGAAGCGCACCCGGACCCGGACAACGCCAAATGCGATGGCCCTTGCGCCTTGCGTCTGGATAAACTGGAGCCATTCCTGGCCCAGCTCAAAGCGTTGGACGAACTGGTGAAGAGTTTTCCTGTCGTAGAAACCGCGTAATATCGGCAAACCGGATCCCCTGTAGGAGCTGGCTTGCCAGCGAAGGCACCCTCAAGTCTTGCAAAGATTTCGAGACCGTCTTCGCCAGCAAGCCGAACCCTGCAAAGTGACCCACCCGTTATAAACCGAGCGGTACAGAGCGTTTTCGTCAACTTTGGAGTGTTTACAACAATGGCAAAAATCGTCGACATCAAAGGTCGTGAAGTTCTCGACTCCCGTGGCAACCCCACCGTGGAAGCGGACGTGCTTCTCGATAACGGCATCATCGGCAGTGCTTGCGCGCCGTCCGGTGCTTCCACTGGCTCGCGTGAAGCACTCGAGCTGCGTGATGGCGACAAGAGCCGTTACCTGGGCAAGGGCGTGCTCAAAGCCGTCGCCAACATCAACGGTCCGATCCGCGACCTGTTGAAAGGTGCAGACCCAAGCGACCAGAAAGCGCTGGATCACGCCATGATCAAGCTCGATGGCACTGAAAACAAAGGTTCCCTGGGCGCTAACGCGATCCTCGCCGTTTCCCTGGCCGCAGCCAAGGCCGCCGCACAGGACCAGGACCTGCCGCTGTACGCTCACATCGCCAACCTGAACGGCACCCCGGGTGTTTACTCGATGCCGGTTCCGATGATGAACATCATCAACGGTGGCGAGCACGCCGATAACAACGTCGACATCCAGGAATTCATGGTTCAGCCAGTAGGCGCCAAGTCTTTCTCGGAAGGTCTGCGCATGGGCACCGAGATTTTCCATCACCTGAAAGCCGTGCTGAAGGCCCGTGGCCTGAGCACTGCTGTTGGTGACGAAGGTGGTTTCGCACCGAACCTGGCCTCCAACGAAGACGCTTTGAAAGTGATCTCCGAAGCTGTGGCCAACGCCGGTTACAAGCTGGGCACCGACGTGACCCTGGCCCTGGACTGCGCGGCCAGCGAATTCTACGAAGACGGTAAATACAACCTGTCCGGCGAAGGCCAGGTGTTCACCGCTGAAGGTTTCGCCGACTACCTCAAAGGCCTGACCGAGCGTTACCCGATCATCTCCATCGAAGACGGCCTGGACGAGTCCGACTGGGCTGGCTGGAAAATCCTCACCGACAAGATCGGCGAGAAAGTCCAACTGGTAGGCGACGACCTGTTCGTGACCAACACCAAGATCCTGAAAGAAGGCATCGATAAAAAGATCGCCAACTCGATCCTGATCAAGTTCAACCAGATCGGCACCCTGACCGAAACGCTGGAAGCCATCCAGATGGCCAAAGCCGCGGGTTACACCGCTGTGATCTCGCACCGCTCCGGCGAAACCGAAGATTCGACCATTGCCGACCTGGCCGTGGGCACCTCGGCTGGCCAGATCAAGACCGGCTCCCTGTGCCGTTCCGATCGCGTTTCCAAGTACAACCAACTGCTGCGTATCGAAGAGCAGTTGAATGGCAAAGCCAAGTACAACGGTCGCAGCGAATTCCGCGGCTGATTGCTGAAAAAAGACAGCGGATAGTGTCGGAAAAGTCGCGACAGCGATGGATTTGCCATTAATCTGATGCCTTGCAAGCACAAGCCTGGGTCTTCCAGGCTTCGTGCTATCAGCAGCTTCAAAGTTTGGCATGCTGTCTTTTTCCACTGGATACCTGATATTCGATGCGCAGTCCCAATTGGTTGTTCCTCGTCTTGCTCCTGCTGCTGGCTGGCCTGCAATACCGCCTGTGGGTGGGTAATGGCAGTCTGGCGCAAGTGGCCGAGCTGACTCAGCAGATCGCTGATCAACACGCTGAGAACGAGGGCCTGCTTGAGCGCAATCGGGTGATGGACGCTGAAGTCAGTGAGTTGAAAAAGGGCATGGAGACCGTTGAAGAGCGGGCTCGTCATGAGCTGGGCATGGTCAAGGATGGTGAAACCCTTTACCAGCTGGCCCAATGAATCTCTCGTTACCGGCCTTCTGGGCCGTGATTCCTGCCGCGGGCGTCGGTGCCCGTATGGCCGCGGACCGTCCCAAGCAATACTTGCAACTGGGCGGGCGCACTATTCTTGAACACAGCCTTGGCTGTTTCCTTGATCATCCTTGCCTGAAGGGCCTGGTGGTCAGTCTTGCTGTCGATGATCCTTATTGGCCGAATCTGGCGTGTGCTGGCGATACGCGTATTCAGCGGGTTGAAGGTGGTGCCGAGCGTTCCGGCTCGGTACTCAATGCGTTGCTGCATTTGCATGCCCAGGGCGCTGACGATGAGGATTGGGTGTTGGTTCACGATGCTGCGCGGCCCAATCTGAGCCGTGATGATCTGGACAAGTTGCTGGGTGAACTCGCAGATGATCCGGTCGGTGGACTGCTAGCGGTTCCGGCACGCGATACCCTCAAACGGGTCGACAAGCACGGTCGCGTGGTCGAAACCGTGGATCGCAGTGTGATCTGGCAAGCCTATACGCCGCAGATGTTTCGCCTTGGCGCATTGCATCGGGCGTTGGCCGACAGTCTGGTGGCGGACGCGGTCATCACCGACGAAGCCTCGGCGATGGAGTGGGCAGGCCTGGCACCGCGCCTGATCGAAGGCCGTTCCGATAACCTCAAGGTCACTCGCCCGGAAGACCTCGAATGGTTACGCCAGCGTTGGGCTAACCGCCGCTGAATGGTTCGTTGTCTCTTCAACCGCTATCGCGAGCAAGCTCGCTCCCACAATGTTTTGCGTTGCCTACCTTTTCAGTGTTCACCAAAGACTCCTGTGGGAGCGAGCTTGCTCGCGATAGCGGTTGAAGAGACAACGCATAACTTAGCTTCGATACTCCGGCCGCTCGGCCAACCCTTCCTTAAGAAAATCTACCAGCTTGCGCACCTTCGGCGACAAATGCCGTTGCTGCGGATAAAGCGCCCACACCGCCGTATTCGGCGGCTGATGCGCTTCCAGCAACGAAATCAAGGCACCGCTTTTCAAATGCTCCAGTACGTAATAGTCCGGTAGCTGGCACAACCCAACCCCTTGTAACGCCGCATCCAGCACCGCCTGCCCACTGTTGCAGCGCCAGTTTCCCTGTACCCGCTGCGAAAACTCCCGTCCGTTCTGTTCCAGTTGCCAGATATCCGAACTGCCGATGAGGCAGTTGTGGCGGCTCAGTTCCGACAGACTGTGCGGGCGACCATACCGTTCCAGGTAGGACGGCGAAGCGCACAGGTACATTCGCCGTGGTGCCAGACGCGCCGCCACCAGTCTTGAGTCCTGCAAGCGACCAAGGCGGATCGCGAGGTCCAGGCCCTCGTGTACCAGATCGAGTTGGCGATTGCTCAGTTCGATATCGATCCGCAGTTGCGGATAGAGCCCCATGAAACGCGTCACCAGCGGCACGATAAAACGTTCGCCGTACGCCACGGCGCAGGTCATGCGTAGCATGCCTTTAGGTTCGCTGGTCAGGTCGCCGACCGCTCGCAAGGCTTCTTCGCGGCCATCCTGTAAACGTTGGCAATGCTGTAGAAACGTCTGCCCGGCTTCAGTCAGGGTGACACGTCGGGTGCTGCGGTAAAGCAGTCGCGTCTGAAGGCGCTCTTCGAGGCGTACGATTTGTCGACTGATGTGAGAGGAAGAAACCCCAAGACGTTCCGCGGCAGCCGTGAACTGACTGCACTCGGCGACCGCGACGAATTCGTCGATACCTTCCCAGCGGCTTTCGGACATTGAAGATTATCCCTGTACGGCAATAATGTTTTGCTTTTACCCGGATTATTCACCGTGTGGCCGTGTATTACACTCCTTGTCTCGTTTTTATTCACTGGAGAACCCACATGATCAAGTCGCGCGCTGCCGTAGCCTTCGAGGCCAAGAAACCCCTCGAGATCGTCGAAGTCGATGTTGCCATGCCCAAGGCCGGTGAAGTGTTGCTGCGCGTGGTGGCTTCCGGTGTCTGCCATACCGATGCCTACACGCTGTCCGGTGCTGACCCGGAAGGCATCTTCCCGTCAATCCTCGGTCACGAAGGTGGTGCGGTGGTTGAAGCGGTCGGCGAGGGCGTGACCTCCGTGGCGGTCGGCGATCATGTGATCCCGCTGTACACCCCGGAATGCCGTCAGTGCAAATTCTGTCTGTCGGGTAAAACCAACCTGTGTCAGGCGATTCGCGCGACTCAGGGTAAAGGGCTGATGCCGGATGGCACCTCGCGCTTTTCCTACAAGGGCCAGCCGATTTTCCACTACATGGGTACCTCGACCTTCTCCGAGTACACCGTGCTGCCGGAAATCTCCGTCGCCAAGATTGCCAAGGAAGCGCCACTGGAAAAAGTCTGCCTGCTGGGCTGCGGTGTCACCACCGGCATCGGCGCAGTACTCAATACGGCCAAGGTCAAACCAGGTGACACCGTCGCCATTTTCGGCCTCGGCGGCATCGGTCTGTCGGCGGTCATCGGCGCGGTCAAAGCCAAGGCTGCGCGCATCATCGCGATCGACATCAACCCGGCCAAATTCGAGATTGCCAAGCAGCTGGGTGCAACCGATTGCGTGAACCCGAAAGACTTCGACCGTCCGATCCAGGAAGTCATCGTCGACATGACCGATGGCGGCGTCGACTTTTCCTTCGAGTGCATCGGCAATGTGCAATTGATGCGCGCGGCACTCGAGTGCTGCCACAAGGGTTGGGGCGAGTCGGTGATCATCGGCGTGGCCGGTGCCGGCCAGGAAATCTCCACCCGTCCATTTCAGCTCGTCACCGGTCGCGTCTGGCGCGGTTCGGCATTCGGCGGTGTGCGCGGCCGTACCGAGTTGCCGAGCTATGTCGAAATGGCCGAGACCGGCGAGATCCCGCTGGATACGTTCATCACCCACACCATGGGCCTGGAAGATATCAACAAGGCATTTGACCTGATGCACGAAGGCAAAAGCATCCGTAGCGTCATTCATTTCTGAGGTCGGACATGAGCCTGGAAAATATCTCCTGCCAGAAAAGCTTCGGCGGCTGGCACAAACGTTATCGGCACCGCTCCGATGTACTCGGCTGCGACATGGTGTTTGCCGTGTACCTGCCGCCGCAAGCGGAGCAGGGCGGCAAACTGCCGGTGCTGTACTGGTTGTCCGGCCTGACCTGCACCGACGAAAATTTCATGCAAAAGGCCGGCGCCATGCGCATGGCCGCCGAGCTGGGGCTGATCATCGTTGCGCCGGACACCAGTCCTCGCGGCCCCGATGTCCCGGGTGATCCGGATGGCGCCTGGGACTTCGGCCTCGGTGCCGGTTTTTATCTGAATGCCACGCAGGAACCCTGGTCGCGGCACTATCGGATGCATGACTATGTCGTGCAGGAATTGCCGGCATTGGTCGAAGCCCATTTCCCTGCATCGGACAAGCGCGGCATCAGCGGTCATTCCATGGGCGGCCACGGCGCGCTGGTCTGCGCCTTGCGCAATCCGGGGCGTTATCAGTCGGTGTCGGCGTTCTCGCCGATCAACAACCCGATGGACTGCCCTTGGGGTCAGAAAGCCTTTTCCCGTTTCCTGGGGGAAGACCGTTCGAAATGGCGCGAATGGGATGCCTGCGCATTGATTGCCGAGGCTGATGAGAAATTGCCGCTGCTGGTCGATCAAGGTGATCGCGATGATTTCCTCGCCACCCAGCTCAAGCCGGAAGCCCTGCAACAAGCCGCCAAACTGGCCGGTCATCCGCTGACGCTGCGTCTGGAGCCGGGCTACGACCATAGCTATTTCTTCATCGCCAGCTTCATCGACAATCACTTACAGCATCATGCACGCGCCCTAGGCGTGTAATGCAGGTAGAATCACGCCCTGACAAAAATCGGGGCGTTTTTTTATGCGTATTGGCCACGGCTATGATGTGCACCGTTTCGCTGAAGGCGATTTCATTACTCTGGGTGGCGTGCGCATCGCACACGGCTTCGGGCTGCTCGCTCATTCCGACGGTGACGTCCTGCTGCACGCCTTGAGCGATGCCTTGCTTGGCGCTGCCGCGCTGGGGGACATCGGCAAGCATTTCCCGGACACCGACCCGACATTCAAGGGCGCCGACAGCCGCGTGCTGTTGCGTCACGTCGTTGCACTGATCCACGCCAAGGGCTGGACAGTCGGCAACGTCGATAACACCATCGTCGCCCAGGCGCCGAAAATGGCCCCGCATATCGAATCGATGCGCGCGCTGATTGCCGCGGATCTTCAAGTTGAGTTGGATCAAGTGAACGTTAAAGCCACCACCACCGAAAAGCTCGGCTTTGTCGGTCGCGAAGAAGGCATTGCCGTGCATTCCGTAGCCTTGTTGCTGCGCGCATGAACGACCTGCAATTGCTCGGTCCGCGGGCCTACGGTGAGGCCCTGGGCACCGCCGTACTGAAAGCGACGGCGGAAGATTTTCAGGTCGATGAAGTCCTCGATATCCCCCTCAGTGGCGATGGCGAGCACTTGTGGATCTGGGTGGAAAAGCGCGGGCTGAACACCGAAGAAGCGGCACGGCGAATCGCCAAGGCAGCGGGTGTGCCCTTGCGCACCGTCAGCTACGCGGGCCTCAAGGACCGGCAGGCGCTGACGCGTCAGTGGTTCAGCGTACAGCTGCCGGGCAAGGCTGATCCTGATTTGTCGCCTGCAGAAAACGATACGCTGAAAATCCTCAAGACCGGCCGGCACAAACGCAAGCTGCAGCGCGGTGCCCATTCGGCCAACGGCTTCACCTTGCGCCTGACGCAGTTCGCGGGCGACAAAGCGGCCATTGAAGAACGTCTGCAACTGATCGCCAAGCAAGGTATTCCCAATTATTTCGGCGCCCAGCGTTTCGGGTTTGACGGCGGCAACGTGGTCGATGCCCGTGCCTGGGCCGCGCGCAAGGCCTTGCCGGAGCAGCGCAACGTGCGTTCGCGCCTGCTTTCAACGGCCCGTAGTTTTCTGTTTAACCAAGTGTTGGCGGCGCGTGTCGCCGATGGCACTTGGCAGCGCGCTCAGGTCGGCGATTTGCTGGCCTTCACCGACAGCCGCAGTTTCTTTCCCGCAGGCGTTGCCGAGTGCAGCGACCCGCGTCTGGCGATTCTCGACCTGCACCCGACCGGTCCGCAGTGGGGCGAAGGTGACTCGCCGGCCTCGGGCGCTGTCCATGAACTGGAGCAGGCAATTGCCGCACGCGAGGCGGATCTTCGCGATTGGTTGATTAACGTCGGAATGAGCCACGAACGTCGCATCCTGCGGCTGCCCATTGGTGGGTTGACGTGGCATTATCCCGAGCCTGACATTCTGCAACTGGAATTCGTCCTGCCGGCCGGATGCTTCGCCACCGTATTGGTGCGCGAACTCGTCGATCTGGTGCCGGTGGGGCAGACGGACAGCCCATGCGTATTCTGATTTCTAACGACGATGGGGTAACCGCACCCGGTCTCGCCGCGCTTTATGCTGCGCTGGCGGATTACACCGAATGCGTGGTTATTGCCCCGGACCAGGACAAAAGCGGCGCCAGCAGTTCGCTGACGCTCGACCGTCCATTGCACCCGCAAACCCTGGCCAACGGCTTTATCAGCCTTAACGGCACGCCCACCGATTGCGTACACCTGGGGCTCAACGGTTTGCTGGAACAAGCACCGGACATGGTGGTTTCCGGGATCAACCTGGGCGCCAATCTGGGGGACGACGTGCTGTACTCAGGCACCGTGGCTGCTGCCCTTGAAGGGCGTTTCCTGGAGCGTCCTTCGTTCGCCTTTTCGTTTGTCTCACGGCAAGTAGAGAACCTTTCCACCGCCGCTTATTTTGCGCGCAAACTGGTGGAGGCTCATGCGGACCTCGAACTGCCACCGCGCACGGTGCTGAACGTGAACATTCCCAATTTGCCGCTGGACCACATCCGCGGAATACAACTGACTCGCCTCGGCCATCGCGCCCGCGCTGCGGCACCGTTGAAAGTGGTCGATCCGCGCGGCAAATCCGGTTACTGGATCGCCGCGGCGGGGGACGCCGAAGATGGCGGTCCGGGCACCGATTTCCATGCGGTCATGCAAGGCTATGTTTCAATCACCCCACTGCAACTGGATCGCACCTTCAATGATGCCTTCAGAAGTCTTGATGGCTGGCTGGAGGGGCTGCGCTGATGGCTCGTGAACAAGACCCTATGCATCGTGGCATCGGGATGACCTCGCAACGGACCCGTGAGCGCCTGATTCAGCGTTTGTATGAGGAGGGCATCTCCAACGCCAAGGTGCTGGAGGTGATTCGCCGTACCCCGCGTCACCTGTTCGTCGACGAGGCGCTGGCCCACCGTGCCTATGAAGACACGGCGTTGCCGATCGGGAACAACCAGACCATCTCCCAGCCTTACATGGTCGCTCGCATGAGCGAGCTGTTGCTGGAGGCAGGCCCTCTGGACAAGGTCATGGAAATAGGCACGGGGTCGGGTTACCAGACCGCGATCCTGTCGCAACTGGTCGAACGGGTGTTTTCGGTCGAACGCATCAAGGTGCTGCAGGACCGGGCCAAGGAACGCCTGGTCGAGCTTAACTTGCGCAACGTGGTGTTTCGCTGGGGCGATGGCTGGGAGGGCTGGCCGGCGCTGGCGCCGTACAACGGCATTATCGTCACCGCAGTGGCGACCGAAGTGCCTCAGGCGTTGCTCGATCAGTTGGCGCCGGGGGGGCGATTGGTGATTCCGGTCGGCTCCGGTGAGGTTCAACAATTGATGTTGATCATTCGGGAAGAACAGGGCTTTTCCAGACGCGTTCTCGGGTCTGTGCGCTTCGTTCCATTGCTCAATGGGCCACTGGCCTGAGCATTTGTTTCGGCGCGCTGAATTCTCTTCGATTGTCCCTGTCTTACAGCGGCATCAATCAATTAAACGAGGCGCATCAACAGGTAGCAAACGTGTGCCTCGCTTCATTAAAGGTAAAGCCTGCACGGGCCGTTATACTTGCGACATTTCTGCCGGAATACGGCAATCCACATTTTCAGCCACCACAAAGGGAGCGGCGGGTGAGTCTCACAGTCATTGCGCAGCGAATGGGAATAACGAGCTTTCAGCGCCTGGTGACTGGCCTCGTCTTGAGCACCTTGCTGGTTGGTTGTTCCAGCAACAAGTCGAGCGACGTGCGCGTCATCGAACGCAACAATTCCGTCGCACAGCGTCCGGCAGTGACGACGGGTCAGTACGTCGTCCGCCCCAAGGACACCCTGTTCTCCATCGCTTTTCGTTACGGCTGGGATTACAAGGCGCTGGCTGCACGCAACAACATTCCTGCGCCCTACACGATCCATCCGGGTCAGACGATTCGCTTCGATGGTCGTACCGGTTCAACGCCGACCACCGTGGGCAGTTCGTCCAGTTCAACGCCTTCGTCATCGAGTAAAACCACGGTCTTCCGTCGTCCCGCTACCGGTGCGACCACCAGCACGGCGGTGGTTGTACCGTCCGTCGCGAACAAACCTGCAGCCGTTCCGATGCCCGCGGCGGGCCCCGCCCCGACCGGCTGGGGGTGGCCATCTAATGGCATTCTCATTGGTAAATTCTCTTCAAACGGCAGTTTGAATAAAGGAATTGATATCGCGGGGGATTTGGGACAGCCTGTTTTAGCTGCGTCTGATGGGACGGTGGTATACGCCGGGAGTGGCTTAAGGGGCTACGGCGAATTAGTCATCATCAAACACAGCGATACCTACGTCAGTGCCTACGGACATAACCGCAGGCTGTTGGTTCAGGAGGGGCAGCAGGTCAAGGTCGGACAGACAATTGCCGAAATGGGGTCAACGGGTACAGACCGGGTGAAACTGCACTTTGAGATTCGCCGACAGGGTAAACCTGTAGATCCGCTGCAATTCCTGCCACGTCGTTGATCGCTATCCAGCCTGTTCCGTTACGTAGAGGGGACAGGCTCCAGCGTTGCCAAGGATAAAGGCGCCGCTTGAGCTTGGGGTCGAACTCACCAAAGGACTATAACAATGGCTCTCAGTAAAGAAGTGCCGGAGTTTGACATCGACGATGAGGTTCTCCTTATGGAGACCGGCATCGGCACGGATTCGATGTCGAATGATGAAGGGGCTGCTCCACCTTCCGTTCGTGCCAAATCCAAACACTCCGCTTCGTTAAAGCAACACAAATACATTGATTACACGCGTGCACTCGATGCCACGCAGTTGTATCTCAATGAGATCGGCTTTTCCCCTCTGTTATCCCCCGAAGAAGAAGTTCATTTTGCGCGCTTGTCGCAAAGTGGAGATCCTGCCGGGCGCAAACGCATGATTGAAAGTAACCTGAGGCTGGTGGTGAAAATCGCCCGGCGTTACGTCAATCGTGGCCTGTCGCTGCTGGACTTGATTGAAGAGGGCAACCTCGGGCTGATCCGGGCCGTAGAGAAGTTCGACCCTGAACGTGGCTTCCGCTTTTCGACCTACGCGACCTGGTGGATTCGTCAGACCATCGAGCGCGCCATCATGAATCAGACCCGGACTATCCGGTTGCCAATTCATGTGGTCAAGGAGCTTAACGTCTACCTGCGGGCTGCACGGGAACTGACGCAAAAGCTCGATCATGAACCCTCACCCGAAGAAATCGCCAACCTGCTGGAAAAGCCAGTGGCAGAGGTCAAGCGCATGCTGGGCCTTAACGAGCGGGTTTCTTCGGTCGACGTCTCGCTGGGTCCGGATTCGGACAAAACCCTGCTGGACACCCTTACCGATGATCGCCCAACCGATCCATGCGAACTGTTGCAGGATGACGACCTGTCCCAGAGCATCGATCAATGGCTCTCGGAACTGACCGACAAGCAACGCGAGGTGGTGATCCGCCGCTTCGGCCTGCGCGGACACGAGAGCAGTACCCTTGAAGATGTAGGCCTGGAAATTGGCCTGACCCGGGAGCGGGTCAGACAGATTCAGGTTGAAGGCCTGAAGCGTCTTCGGGAGATTCTCGAGAAGAATGGCCTGTCGAGTGAGTCGCTGTTTCAATAAATAGTTTGCCAGGCACGCTACATAAAAACCCCGACTGGTTCGGGGTTTTTTGTTATGCCGCGAAGGGTTTTGATGGGGCTGCGACATCACCTCAGCTTTGTAGTCTCGTGCTGTAAGTCTTTGCTTACCCTTTTGTAAGTGTTCGTTATTTTTACAGTGTGGCAGTCTTCCATTCTCCAGCCGCAGGCTTCTTATCTGGTTGATCCATAGACTTATTTTATAAAGTTACGAGTATATGACAGCCGATTTGGGCGTTTGCGGCCGCTTGCTCCCGGGCGGGAACACTCTAGTATTCAGGTTGTGTCAACGGACAGACACGCCCTTCAAGGATGAGGGGAAAGGACATCGCAGGACGCGATTCATCAGGACGATGAAAAGGAATACAGGGACTAGGGAAAAAATGTGGGCGGGTCAAACCGCCCCTTTTTTTGTCTTCAAAAAAGCAAAAAGGCCCGCAGGGGGCCTTTTCCAGAACGCGGGGCAATCAGCGTTCGAGGTCTTTGATCTTGCCTTTGACGCCATCCCACTCTTCGGCATCGGGCAGCGATTCTTTCTTCTCGGTGATGTTGGGCCAGATTTCGGCCAACTCAACGTTCAGCTGAATGAACTGCTGCATATCTTCCGGGACTTCATCTTCGGAGAAGATGGCCACGGCAGGGCATTCTGGTTCGCACAGCGCGCAGTCGATGCACTCATCCGGGTGAATCACCAGGAAGTTCGGGCCTTCGTAAAAGCAGTCCACCGGACAGACTTCTACGCAGTCGGTGTACTTGCACTTGATGCAGTTGTCGGTGACGACGAAGGTCATTTCTAGATTTCTCCTCAGGCGGCGGCAGCGGAGCCCCTTCACGTTGGGGTCGCCAGGTTCGGGAGCGATAGTCTGCTGGCCAGGCTATTAGCCAGCAGCATCCCAAACCGCGCGAGATTCTAACAGCTTGCAGGCAAGTGCGTTAGACCCGTGTCTTTAGTGCATAGAGCATTTCGAGCGCACGGCGCGGCGTCATGTCATCCAGATCGAGCCTGGCCAGTTCGTCCAGTACCGGATGCGGCAGGCTGGCGAACATGTCGCTCTGCTGCGGCGCGGCCGGTTTGCCCTTGGTTGGCTTCGGCGTTTCGTGAGGCAGGGCGGTGGCTTCCAGTCGGCCCAGATGCTCGCGAGCCCGCACGATCACTTCGCTCGGCACACCGGCCAATTGCGCAACCGCCAGGCCGTAGCTTTGGCTGGCAGGCCCCGGCAGCACGTGATGCAGGAACACGATGCGCTCGTTGTGCTCGGTGGCATTGAGGTGCACGTTGGCCACCAGCGGCTGGGCTTCCGGCAACACCGTCAACTCGAAATAGTGGGTGGCGAACAGCGTGTAGGCCCGCAAATGCGCCAGGCGTTCGGCGGCGGCCCAGGCCAGGGACAGGCCATCGAAGGTGCTGGTGCCGCGGCCGACTTCGTCCATCAGCACCAGGCTGCGCTCGGTGGCGTTGTGCAGAATGTTGGCAGTTTCGCTCATTTCGACCATGAAGGTCGAACGCCCGCCCGCCAGGTCATCGCTGGAACCGATCCGGGTAAAGATCCGGTCCACCAGCGACAATTCGCAGCTGGCTGCCGGCACGAAGCTACCAATGTGCGCCAGCAGCACAATCAAGGCGGTCTGGCGCATGTAGGTGGATTTACCGCCCATGTTCGGACCGGTGATGACCAGCATGCGGGTGTTGTCATCGAGGCTCAGGTCATTGGCCACGAACGGCGTGGTCAGCACTTGCTCGACCACCGGGTGACGACCCTGGCTGATGCGCATGCAGGGCTCGTCGACGAAACGCGGGCAGTTCAGATCCAGGTTCAGTGCACGCTCGGCCAGGTTGCTCAGCACGTCCAGCTCGGCCAGGGCGGCGGCGGTGTCTTGCAGGGGCGGCAGCTGGGCGATCAGGTCTTCGAGCAGCGCTTCGTAGAGCATCTTCTCGCGGGCCAGGGCGCGGCTCTTGGCCGACAGCGCCTTGTCTTCGAACGCCTTCAATTCCGGCGTGATGAAGCGCTCGGCACCTTTGAGCGTCTGACGGCGGATGTAATCTGCGGGCGCCGATTCGGCCTGTTTGCTCGGCAATTCGATGAAATAACCGTGAATGCGGTTGTAGCCGACTTTCAGGTGCGACAGACCGGTGCGGGCCTTCTCGCGCGCTTCGAGATCGATCAGGAACTGCCCGGCGTTTTCGCTGAGCGATTGCAGCTCGTCGAGTTCGCTGTCGTAACCGGTTTTCAACACGCCGCCGTCTCGAATCACCGCGGGCGGGTTGTCGACGATGGCTTTTTCCAGCAGGGCCGCCAGTTCCGGGTAGGTGCTGGTGGTCCTGGCCAGTTGAATGATGTGTGGCGCTTCAAGTTCGCTCATCGCCACTTGCAGCGCTGGCAGTGCGCCGAGTGCGTCGCGCAGGCGAGCCAGGTCACGAGGACGGGCATTGCGCAGACCGATCCGCGCCAGGATCCGCTCGATGTCACCGATTTCCTTGAGCTGCGGTTGCAGTTTCTCGAAACGGTAGCCGTCGAGCAGGCAGGTGATCGACGTCTGACGAGCCAGCAGTACGCTCAGGTCGCGCAGGGGGCGGTTCAACCAGCGGGTCAACAATCGGCTGCCCATGGCGGTCTGGCAGCGATCGACCACCGATTGCAAGGTGTTATCACGACCGCCGGCCAGGTTGGTGTCCAGTTCCAGGTTGCGACGGCTCGCGCCGTCCAGCACTACGGTGTCGTCCAGGCGTTCATGACGCAGGCTGCGCAAGTGGGGCAGGGCGGTGCGCTGGGTTTCCTTGGCATAGCTGAGCAGGCAGCCGGCAGCGCCAATGGCCAGGGTCAGGTTCTCGCAGCCGAAACCTTTCAGGTCCTGGGTCGAGAATTGTTGGCAGAGACTTTTCAGCGCCGAGTCACGCTCGAAATCCCACGGCGCACGGCGACGAACCCCACGACGTTTTTCCGCTGGCAGATCTTTCGGCCAGTCATCCGGGATCATCAGTTCCACCGGATTGACCCGCTCCAGTTCGGCGAGCAGATTTTCCCAGCCCTTGATTTCCAGGACCGTGAAGTTGCCGCTGGTGATATCCAGCACGGCCAGACCGAACAGGCGCTCGTCGCCCAGCACCGCAGCGATCAGGTTATCCCGACGCTCATCCAGCAGCGCCTCGTCACTCACCGTGCCCGGGGTGATGATCCGCACCACCTGACGATCCACCGGTCCTTTACTGGTAGCCGGGTCGCCGACCTGCTCACAAATCACCACTGACTCGCCGAGCTTCACCAGTTTCGCCAGGTAACCTTCGGCGGCGTGGTAAGGAATCCCACACATCGGAATCGCCTGGCCGGCCGACTGCCCGCGGGCGGTCAGGGTAATGTCCAGCAACTTGGCGGCTTTCTTCGCATCTTCATAGAAGATCTCGTAGAAGTCGCCCATGCGATAGAACATCAGCTGGTCGGGGTGCTGGTTTTTCAGGCGCCAGTACTGCTGCATCATTGGCGTGTGGGAGGACAGATCGGAGAGCGCTTTATTCATCGGATAATCAGGCAAATTCGTTGAAAGGTATAGGGCAAAGGAGGGGCGTCGGCCCGGCTTTTCCGCGATGGGCGCAAGGTTAACATGGGCGGTCCACCCGACGCAGGCATGAAAGCCCGACAAAGATACCGGCCAGGATCATTGAAGCCCACGCCAATGGATTGGCCAGGAGGAGGGCTGCGTCAGAGTCCTTGTCCGTTAACATCTTGATCGAAGCCGTGTCTTGCAAGCGCGATCCGCTCGTGTACGGTAGTCCCATTCAGCCCCTTCAGGAGAGGACCGTGAAAGAAATCACCCAGCTGGCCGCTGAACTTGGCAGGCGCTTGCAGGTTCTCAATACGCACGTCACTGCCGCCGAGTCCTGTACCGGCGGCGGGATTTGCGAGGCAATTACCCGCATTCCCGGCAGCTCGGCGTGGTTCGAGGCGGGTTATGTCACTTACTCCAACCGCCAGAAAATCGAGCAATTGAATGTCCCTGCGCAGTTATTTGCGACGGTGGGAGCGGTCAGTCGCGAGGTGGTCGAAGCGATGGTGCGGGGCGCGCAGGAAAAAAGCCGCGCGCATTTTGCCGTGGCGGTCAGTGGCGTAGCCGGGCCGGATGGTGGGTCTCCCAGCAAGCCGGTTGGCACGGTGTGGCTGGCCTGGGGCGTTGGCGAGCGGGTATTCAGCGAGGTGCAGCACTTCCCCGGCAACCGCGACGAGGTTCGCCGACAAACGGTGAAGGCCGCGCTAGAGGGGCTACTACGGCATGCCGCTGGAGAAATCTCAAATCAGGGGTAGGCGATCCTCAAGCGCTGTGGAATAATACTGGCTACTTATACAGGTGTTGGCCGTCAGGCCTTATTGATTACGTGAGGACTTTAATGGACGACAACAAGAAGAAAGCCTTGGCTGCGGCCCTGGGTCAGATCGAACGTCAATTCGGCAAGGGTGCCGTAATGCGTATGGGCGATCAGGACCGTCAGGCGATCCCGGCTATCTCCACTGGCTCTCTGGGGCTGGACATCGCGCTCGGCATTGGCGGCCTGCCAAAAGGCCGTATCGTTGAAATCTACGGTCCTGAATCCTCGGGTAAAACCACGCTGACACTGTCGGTGATCGCCCAGGCTCAAAAAGCCGGCGCGACCTGCGCATTCGTCGACGCCGAACACGCCCTCGACCCTGAATATGCCGGCAAGCTGGGCGTCAACGTCGACGACCTGCTGGTTTCCCAGCCGGACACCGGCGAGCAAGCCCTGGAAATCACCGACATGCTGGTGCGTTCCAACGCGGTTGACGTGATCATCGTCGACTCCGTGGCGGCTCTGGTGCCAAAGGCTGAAATCGAAGGCGAAATGGGTGACATGCACGTGGGCCTGCAAGCCCGTCTGATGTCCCAGGCACTGCGTAAAATCACCGGCAACATCAAGAACGCCAACTGCCTGGTTATCTTCATCAACCAGATCCGCATGAAAATCGGTGTGATGTTCGGCAGCCCGGAAACCACCACCGGTGGTAACGCGCTGAAGTTCTACGCCTCGGTTCGTCTGGACATCCGTCGCACTGGCGCGGTGAAAGAAGGTGATGAAGTCGTTGGTAGCGAGACCCGCGTCAAGGTCGTGAAGAACAAGGTGGCTTCGCCGTTCCGTCAGGCCGAGTTCCAGATTCTTTATGGCAAGGGCATCTACCTCAACGGTGAGATGATCGACCTGGGTGTTCTGCACGGTTTCGTCGAGAAGTCCGGTGCCTGGTATGCGTACAACGGCACCAAGATCGGTCAGGGTAAAGCCAACTCGGCCAAGTACCTGGCAGAAAACCCGGACATCGCCGCGACCCTCGAGAAGCAATTGCGCGACAAATTGCTGTCTCCAGCACCGGACGTCAAAGCTTCGCCGGTCAAAGAGAAAGCGGATGATCTGGTAGAAGTGGACGTCTGATTGATCCGATGACCGCCGTACTCGATACACTCGTCGCAGTGCGGCGAACCGCAATGGACCTGCTCGCGCGACGCGAGCACGGTCGAGTCGAGCTGACGCGTAAACTGCGTCAGCGCGGCGCTCTTCCTGAAATGATCGACACCGCACTCGATCGTTTGACGGAAGAGGGCCTGTTGTCCGAATCCCGTTACCTCGAAAGTTTCGTTTCCTACCGTGCCCGTTCCGGTTATGGCCCTTTGCGAATTCGCGAAGAGTTGAGCCAGCGCGGACTGCAACGTACTGACATCGAACTTGCGTTGCGCGAGAGCGGTATCAACTGGCAGGAACAACTGGAAGATACCTGGCGGCGCAAGTTCTCCGGACATTTACCCATAGACGCAAGGGAGCGCGCCAAACAAGGCCGATTCCTGGGTTATCGGGGATATTCCATGGAGATGATCAGCCGCTTGTTCAGCGGCCGAGGGATGGACGATTGAATGAAACGGCTCGCTATTTCGGTAGCGGGCCGTTTTTTTCGGCCTTAGGTAACCTTCAATGGCTCCCGCGTGCGTTGTTGCGTCTGGGATTTTGACTGCGCCCAGTTTTCCGGCAAGTTGATGTAGTCCACCAGTTCCCGCAGGCGTCCATGATCACGGGCATTGAACGTGAAGGCCAGTCGCGCCAAGTGGCTGAACTGCGGTTCGTCGTGCTCCTCACCGCTGTAGGCATGCTGGTGGAAGTGATCGCTCAGGCACAGGTCGGCGAATGCGCCTTGCATGTGTTCGAGCGCATCGTCGCTTAGCTTGTGGTTCATGCGGATAATGAACTGATGCTTGAGCCAGCGGCTGGAGTGGAAGTTGCTGTAGAACTGATTGATCTGCTCCACCGCCTCTTCGGCGCTATAGACCAGGCTCAACAGCTTCATGTCGGTCGGCAGGATGTAGCGATTCTCCTCCAGTTGCTGGTGAATGAAGTCCAGCGCCCCTTGCCAGAACTTGCCGCCCGGCGCATCCAGCAGCACCACCGGTACCAGCGGGCTCTTGCCGGTCTGGATCAGGGTCAGTACTTCCAACGCTTCATCCAGCGTACCGAAACCACCGGGGCACAGGACCAGCGCATCGGCTTCCTTGACGAAGAACAGTTTGCGGGTGAAGAAGAAGTGGAAGGGCAGCAGGTTGGTCGTGCCATTGACGGTGGGATTGGCATGCTGCTCGAAGGGCAGGGTGATGTTGAATCCGAGGCTATGTTCCAGGCCGGCACCTTCGTGGGCCGCCGCCATGATGCCGCCACCGGCGCCGGTGATGACCATCAGGTCCGAGCGCGCCAGCGCCGCGCCGAGCTCTCGGGCCAAGCCATACAGCGGATGTTCTATCGGCGTTCGGGCGGAGCCGAAAACGGTGACTTTGCGTCGTCCCTTGAACTGTTCCAGCACACGGAAGGCGTGTTCCAGCTCGCGCAGGGCTTGCAGGGTGATCTTGGCATTCCAGCGGTTGTGATCTTCCTGGGCCATGCGTAGCACGGTCAGGATCATGTCGCGGTAGATGGGGATGTTCGGGCTGTTGGGTGAAACCAGGTTGAGTTGTTCTTCGACCTTGCTGGTGAGGTCGTGGCCGCTTTCTTCAAAATGACGGCTCAGGAGGTCATTCGGTTGGTAAGGCATTCAGCTTCTCCTTCTGCACAGAACCCTTGGCGCCGACACAGCAGTTGTCCGCGCCGCGACACCTCGTGTGTCGCTGTCTGCCCAGGCCCGTGCCTGGGCGATCTGCCGGACTCGAGTTGCAATCGAGTCATCCATACAGGCTCTGTTTTTTCCCTTGGATGAAAGAAACGTTCGCACAACAAGATGCATGACAGGCAGCCCCTTTTCTGCCCGGAATAATTCAATGTGAACACTATGAATCTAGACCCTCGCGAGGATTTGCGCTGACTGGATCATTGCGCCGCAAAGTCTTTCCTGGCAACCGCTTAATGACGATTTGCAAGGTGATTTCACCGCTCGTCTGAACGCAAAGCTGAGTGTCCATCACTCTGATTTACTGAATGTCAGGCGAGACATGACATTTTGCGTCAATGGTAGGACGCACGACACAAGCGGTTGAAGGATTTTATCGCTCACGCAGGGCGAGGCGCAGGGAGCCGGAAGCAATGACGAGAGTCATTCTGGAAATCGAAATCGATACGCAACTGTATCGGTTACTGAAGTCATCGGCCGAGAACCATCATTTGAGTCTCGAGGAGGAGTGTTGCCGGCGTCTTGAGGCTGCCGAGCGACGCTCTTGCTACTTGCAGGCGCTGTTGGCAGAACTGCGCGCCGAAGATGAGCAGCGGCGCGCCAATTCCCAATGATTACTTTTTCTTCGCGGGTGCAGCTTTCGGGCAATCCGATTCCTGGAAGCGCTCGCTCGCGACCGGACGGTTGGTCTTAACCTCGGTGAACTCGTAACGCATGATTGCGCCCTTGGCCATCAGCTTGCGAAAGCCCGGGTTGTTGCAGACGGTGGAGCCGAGCTGGAAATACACCGCTTTCGGATCGGCGCGCATTTTGTCGGCGTGGCTGCTCTGGACGCTGAGGTGGTTGATCAGCTCTTTACCTTCAACGGTATAGCCCTGATCGAGAATGTCTTCGTTGATCGCTCGTGGAGTGCCGACGCTGCTTTGAGCGGCAACGTTTTGCAGCATTTTGCTCAGTTCCATGTCTTTCAAGGAAGCAGCCTGGGCGTTGAAGGACGACGCCAGCAAAATGGCGGCGGTAGGAACGATAAGGCGCAGCATGAAACTCTCCTGGTTCAGTGACTGGTGGTTCGACCAGCCACATGACTGTGCGTTCAGTGGCGGCGAATTATAGGGGAGGTGGCCTGGACGGTACAGGCTTGCGCCGGCCGGTCTGATAAACTGCGGGCACTTCCTGTCTTGCAGAGTGTTTTCGTGTCGATTTTCTACCCCTTCCGGTGTTGCCTGCGATGAGCCATGCAATCAAGCCTTTTGCGTTGAATGCTGTCGCCCGCCTGCGCGACGAGCGCGAAGAGGAGGGCATCAAACCGATTCAGGCCCGTGGCTGGCGAGCCCCGCGTTGCCGTGCCTGCCGTGTGATCGAGAGCCACTGCCTGTGTGCCTGGCGTCCGCAGGTCGAGACCCGCTCCGGGGTGTGCCTGATCATGACCAACAAGGAAGTGTTCAAGCCCAGTAATACCGGGTGGCTGATCGCCGATGTGGTGCGTGACAACCATGCGTTCATCTGGTCGCGGACCGAAGTCGACCCGCAACTGTTGCGGCTGCTGTCCGATCCGCAATGGCAACCCTATCTGGTATTCCCGGGCGAGTACGTCGAGCCCGAGCGAGTGACCCATGGTGTCGAGGCCGATAGCACCCGGCGGCCGTTGTTCATTCTGCTGGATGCGACCTGGACCGAAGCCCGGAAGATCTTTCGCAAAAGCCCCTATTTTGATGCGCTTCCGATCCTGAGCCTGCTGCCCGAAAAACTCTCCCGATACCGGCTGCGCCGGTCGACCCGCAGCGAGCACCTGTGCACGGCCGAAGTGGCGGCGCTGTGTCTCGATCTGGCGGGCGATGTCGAGGCCGCGTCAGCACTGGACGCTTATTTTGATGTGTTCAGTCAGCATTACCTCGATGCGAAACATCAGCTGGAGATGAACGTTGCAACACCGGCGCACGCCGAGCTGATGCCCTTCGTGCAGAACGCGGCTCCGGTGACGTGCTGAGCGTCGCCCATACTGCAAGCAACTGGAGCGGCGGCGTCGCTTGACCACCCCGGCTTCGCTGGGCATGCTTGGCGCCGATTAGGGCGCGGCCAGGTTTGATACGCCGTATTCTTACGTAAATAGCTGCGTGAATAGCTGCGTGAAGCTACGTAATTGGCGTTGAACGTGCCCTGTTGATGCAGCTCCGTGGCTGCACCTCGTTTGAAAAACAGGATCATTTGAAAAATGGCCACATACGAAATCCTGATTGCCGATGACCATCCTCTTTTTCGTAGTGCCCTGCATCAAGCGCTGACCTTGGGCCTCGGTCCGGATGTCCGGCTGGTGGAAGTGGCGAGCATTGCCGAACTTGAAACCCGTCTGGACGAAAAGGCCGACTGGGATCTGGTGCTGCTGGACCTGAATATGCCGGGGGCCTACGGTTTTTCCGGGCTGGTGCTGTTGCGTGGTCAGTATCCGCAGATTCCGGTGGTCATGGTCTCCGCCCAGGAAGAGGCATCGATCATGGTCAAGTCCCGTGAATTCGGGGCCAGCGGTTTCATTCCCAAGTCGAGCGACCTGAGCGTCATTCAAAAAGCGGTGCGAGCGGTACTCGATGGCGATGTCTTCTGGCCACCTCAAGCCTTCGAAGCGGTAAGCGTTTCCGCTGAAGCCAAGGCTGCCAGTGCGGGCCTTGCCAGTCTGACACCGCAGCAGTTTCGGGTGTTGACCATGGTCTGCGAAGGTTTGCTGAACAAGCAGATTGCATATGAACTGAGCGTTTCGGAAGCGACGATCAAGGCCCATGTCACGGCGATTTTCCGTAAGCTGAATGTGCGGACCCGGACCCAGGCGGCCTTGCTGCTGCAACAACTTGAGTCAATTTCGAGCCACTAAAGCGTTACCGTTCACGCTTTTTTGACCATGCTTGATCTAGCTTTCCCACTCCTTTTTGGTCAGTTGCCTACTCTATGTCACCTTTCAAAGGCCAGACCGGCCTCAAACGTATCCTCAACGCCTCCGGTTACTCGCTGGATGGCCTGCGCGCAGCCTTTACCGGCGAAGCGGCCTTTCGGCAACTGGTGTTGCTCAACGTCATCCTGATCCCGATTTCGTTCTTCCTGAACGTCAGCCGTGTCGAGCAGGCACTGCTCATTGCCGTCTGTCTGTTGGCCTTGATTGTCGAGTTGCTCAATTCGGCGGTGGAGGCGGCCATTGACCGCATTTCCCTTGAGCTGCACCCGCTGTCGAAGAATGCAAAAGACATGGGCAGTGCCGCGCAGTTGGTGGCGTTGACCATGATCGCACTGGTGTGGGCGGTGATCCTGCTTTAAGCGATGGTGGGCAGCACGATCTCGTCGCTGCGCTGAACCCCTGCGGTGAACGCGCGGCACAGATCGAGGAATTCGCGCATCGCCGACGTCTGGTATTTCTGTTTGTGCCAGATGAAATAGAACTGCCGCGCCAGGTCCAGGTCCGGGGTCTCCACCGGCACCAGACTGCCGCGGCGGAATGCATCGCGCAGTGCCAGCCGCGAAATGCAGCCAATGCCCAATCCTGATTCCACCGCACGCTTGATCGCTTCAGTGTGTTCCAGTTCCAGGCGAATATTCAGTCCGCTACGGTGGTGACGCATGGCCTGGTCAAACGTCAGTCGTGTGCCCGAGCCTTGTTCCCGCAGGATCCAGGCCTCGTGGCTGAGCTCATCCATGGTCGCCGTGCCACGCTTGGCCAGTGGATGCTGAGGCGCGCAGAACACCACCAGCTCATCCTCGACCCAGCTCTGCACTTCGATGTCCGGATGGCTGCAGTCGCCTTCGATCAGACCCAGATCAATTTCATAGTGGGCGACCTGCTGCACAATGTTGGCCGTGTTCTGCACATGCAGCTTTACCTGGCTTTCCGGATGGCGCTGCATGAAGCTGCCGATCAACAGGGTGGCCAGATAATTGCCGATCGTGAGGGTCGCGCCGACTGCCAGGGAGCCGAAACCGGACTTGCCGTTGAGCAGGTCTTCGATTTCCTTGGCCTGATCGAGAAGTGCCACTGCTTGCGGCAGCAGCTGTTTGCCGAGCGCGTTGAGGGCCAGCCGTTTGCCCGCGCGGTCGAACAGCTGGCAGCTGCACTGGCGCTCGAGCTCGGTGATCGAGGTGCTCGCCGCCGATTGCGACAGGTTGAGCAGACCCGCAGCGCGGGATACGCTTTCCTGCTGGGCGACGGCGACGAATACTTGAAGTTGACGGAGAGTAAATCGCATATCTATATAACCGATAACCCTTATCTTAATAATCCAGTTAACAGATATTGTGGCTGCCATTAGAATGCGATGCAATTGCGCACAGCAGCTCATTTTCAGAGCAGGCGCAGAGCGCGCGCAGACAAATCTCCAGGAGTCCCACGTACATGAGCAACATGAACCACGAGCGTGTCCTCAGTGTTCACCACTGGAACGACACTCTGTTCAGCTTCAAGTGCACCCGCGATCCGGGCCTGCGCTTCGAGAACGGTCAGTTCGTGATGATCGGCCTGCAACAGCCCAACGGCCGGCCGCTTATGCGTGCTTACTCGATTGCCAGCCCGAACTGGGAAGAGCATCTGGAGTTCTTCAGCATCAAGGTGCCTGACGGCCCGCTGACTTCCCAGCTGCAGCACCTGAAGGAAGGCGACGAGATCATCATCAGCAAGAAGCCTACCGGCACGCTGGTGCTGGACGACTTGAAGCCTGGCAAACATTTGTACCTGCTCAGCACCGGTACCGGTCTGGCGCCGTTCATGAGCGTCATCCAGGACCCGGAAACCTACGAGCGTTTCGAAAAAGTGATCCTGTGCCACGGCGTGCGTTACGTCAACGAAGTCGCTTACCGCGAGTTCATCACCGAGCACTTGCCGCAGAACGAGTTCTTCGGCGACGCCCTGCGTGACAAGTTGATCTACTACCCGACCGTGACCCGCGAGCCGTTCGAGAACGAAGGTCGCCTGACCGACCTGATGCGCAGCGGCAAGCTGTTCAGCGATATCGGTCTGCCACCGATCAACCCCCAGGACGACCGCGCCATGCTGTGCGGCAGCCCGAGCATGCTCGACGAGACCAGTGAAGTGTTGAACAGCTTCGGCCTGAAAGTCTCGCCACGGATGCGCGAGCCGGGCGACTACCTGATCGAGCGTGCGTTCGTCGAGAAATGACCTGTAGGAGCTGACCAGCTCCTACAAAAAAGCCCGCATGACCGGAGAAGGTCATGCGGGCTTTTTTATGCCCAACGCAATCCCTACAGGGGTATGGGGATGACTTCGAGGACGCGGATCAGGCCTGGCTCGGGGTAATGCCACCGCACATCCACATCCCAGAACTGCGCCCCATATTCCCGCTCAGGCGTAGGCGTCTGATACGCTGGCCGCGGATCCTGCGCCAGACACTGCTCAATCAACTCAACCAACGGCTCTTCAAGGCGCTGTGCATGCCCTTGGGCCTGTTGCAATGCCGAATCCGTCCACTGCACGGGAATCAACAGCGGCGCGGCGCTGGCGATGCTGTTGGAGGCTGTGTCGATGATGTCGGCGTAGGGCACGTAGGGTTTGATGTCGAGAATCGGCGTGCCGTCCAGCAGGTCGATGCCGGATATCCACAGGCGATTGGCTTCGACCTTGTCCAGTTTCACTACGGATTGGCCAATACCGTTGGGCCGATGCGTCGCGCGGGTGGCGAACACGCCCATGGATTTGTTGCCCCCCAGGCGAGGAGGGCGGACTTTCAGCCGTGGCTTTTCTTCCAGGGCCTGATGGAACAGGAACAGCAGCCAGACGTGACTGACCTGCTCCAGGCCTTGCACCGTGTCACCCTGATCGAACGGCGCCACCAGTTCCAGCACGCCGCGAGCGGCGGGAGCCAGTAGCGGTTGGCGCGGAATGGCGAACTTTTCCTTGAAGCAGGAGCGCACGAAGCCGATGGGGGAAACGCTGTAGGTCATGGTTTGGGGTCGAGGCGGGATTGAGGCGGGCATGATAACCCGAGCAGCCGCAGGATCGGTGGCGCCTGTCGGTCCGTCATCGCGGGCAAGCCACGCTCCCACAGGTTCTGTGTTGTCCACAAAATCTGTGTTCGCTCGAGAACCCTGTGGGAGCGTGGCTTGCCCGCGATGGCCGCGCCGCCGATCTAGAGGCTGAATCCACCATCCAGAGGAATGATATTCCCGGTCATGTAAGCCCCGGCCGTACTTGCCAGGCTGATCGCCAACGCCGCCATCTCTTCTTCCCGGCCCCAACGCTTCATCGGAATCAGCGCCGTATCTTCCGCCAGCGCCTGCTCATCATTGCCAATGTGCTGCGTCATCTTGCTCGGAAAGCGCCCCGGCGCGATGACGTTGACGTTGATGTGCTGGCTCACCAGCTCCCGCGCCAGAATCCGCGACAGTTGGTGTAAGGCAGCCTTGCTAGGCCCGTAGGCATAAGCCTGTTCACCGAAGGAAGAAATCCCGGCCACCGAGCCGATGTTGATGATCCGCGCCGGATTCGCTTCGGAGCCAGCCTTGCGCAGCAGTGGCAAGAATTGCTGGATGCAGTTGAAGACCGAGGTCACGTTGAGCTGCATGACCTTTTCCCAGCCCTTGACCGGGTAACTCTCCAGCGGCGCACCCCAGGTGGTGCCGGCGTTGTTCACCAGGATGTCCAGCTGGTTGATCTGCTCACCCAGTCGCGTTGCCAGCTGATGTACGCCTTCTTCGGTCGCCAGATTGGCCGCCACGGCGTGGCAACGGCCGAGTGCACTCAATTCATCGGCTGTTTGCTGGCAGGCTTCGACATCCCGCGCGCAGACGTACACGGTGGCGCCGGCCTCGACATAGGCCTTGGCGATCATTTTGCCGATACCACGGGTGCCGCCGGTCACCAGAGCGGTGCGGCCTTGCAGGGAGAAGTAGGGGTGCATGGCGAATCCTGAGGGCTGAGGGTCAGTACACCCTAGTCGTCAGCCGCCAGAAGCGGAGCCACTATTTTTGCGAGGAATGAGGATTCATACAGCCGGACCTGCGACCGCCATTGTAGGAGCCGGCTTACTGGCGATGGCGCTTTGAAAATCGCCATCGCCGGCAAGCCGTCTTCTACAGAACGGGCGGGTGCTTATTGCGGGCGCACGCGCAGGGTCAGGCCCTTGAGGAAGTTGCGCAGCAACTGGTCGCCGCACGCACGGTAGTTGGTGTGGCCGAACTTGCGGAACAGCGCGCTCAGCTCAGGCTTGGACACCGGGAATTCGGAGGCCTTGAGGATCGCGTGCATGTCGTCTTCTTTCAGTTCGAAGGCCACCCGCAGTTTCTTCAGGATGATGTTGTTGGTCACCGGCGTTTCGATCGGTTGCGGCGGACGGCTTTCATCCTTGCCGCGCTTGAAGATCACCAGGCCATCGAGGAAATGCGCCATGACGTCGTCTGGGCAGCGTACGAAGCCTTCCTCGTCTTCCTCTTTCTTGTCGAGGTAAGTCAGCAGGTCTTCGAGGCTCACGTCCATGCCGCCGAGCTTGATGATCTCGATGACTTTCTTGTCGCTGATGTCGAGCATGTAGCGCACGCTGCGCAGTACGTCGTTATGAATCATGTGTGCAATCCTGATATTCAGCAGTGGGCGCCGCATAAGCAGCGGCGCCGAAATGTGTGGCGGCGTGAAAAGTCTTAGAACTTCTCTTTGCCGGACAGGTAGCGCCATTGCCCCAACGGCACTTTGCCGATGGACACGCCGCCAATGCGGATGCGGCGGATAGCAACGACCTTCAGGCCAACGGCCTGGCAGAACAGGGCGATCACGCCCGGTTGTGGGTTCTTCATCGCAAAACGCAGGCGGTTTTCGTTCTGCCAGCTGGCCTTGACCGGCGGCAGTTCCTTGCCCTTGTAAGTCAGGCCGTGGTTCAGGCGGTTGAGGCCGTGAGCCACCATGTCACCTTCGACTTCGACCACATACTCTTGCTCGATCTTGGCGGAGTCGGCGGTGAGCTTGCGCAGGATCTTCCAGTCCTGGGTGAACACCAGCAGACCGCTGGCATTGGCCTGCAAGTCGGTGCTGGCGGTCAGGCGCAGGAAGTGACCCTTGAGCGGACGTTTGCTGAAGCGGTGTTCTTCGCTCAGGGTTTCGGCGCTGATGGTCGCCATGGCCGTGTCCGCATCCATGCCCGCCGGAACGTTGAACAGGATGGTCACCGGCTCGGGCGCAGTGGCTTTCGCTTCTGGATCGAGCTCGACTTTCTGGGTGCCGACCTTGAACTGCGGCTCGTCGATGACTTCACCGTCCACGGTGACCCAGCCGCCCTCGATGAACAGCTCAGCCTCCCGACGGGAACAGCCGACGAGTTCGATGAGGCGTTTGGAGAGTCGAATCGGGTCAGTCATGACAGGGCCGTAACAAAAAAGGGGTGGGCATTGTACCTGCTGGGCGCCGGTTAATCCCGGCTCCATTTACGCCGTACAGCTTTTTGTGTAGGAGCTGGCTTGCCAGCGAAGGGGCCCGAGAGCCTTGCGAGAGGCCTGCGGATGTCCCCCGAGCGTCCCTCCGATAGTTCTGTGGCGATCAATCGGGCCTCTTCGCTGCGGTGCGGCGATCCGACAAGCCAGCTCCTACAGGGTTCTGTGTTGTGTCAGCCATTGCGCATGTTGTTTTGTGTTGTGTCAGCCATTGCGCGTGTTGTTCCGCATTGTGTCAGCCGTGCTGTGAACGTTGCTGGGTTTGGCGCAGGCGCATGTGCAGCAGCGGATAGGGCTGGCCCATGCCATCGACCTCGGAGCGGCCGATCACCTCGAACCCCTGCTTGAAATAGAACCCCAGGGCTTGCGGGTTCTGTTCGTTGACATCCAGTTCGTTGGCATTCAGGTGCTCCAGGGTATACCGCAACAACTGCTTGCCTAGCCCCTGGCCGCGGTGTGCCGGGTCGATGAAGAGCATTTCGATCTTGCCCGCCGCGACCCCGGCAAACCCGGTGATGCGCTGACGCGAGTCTTTGGTGCAGATCAGCATGACCGCATCCAGGTAGCGGGTCAGCACCAGGTTCTTCAGCAGTTCGATGTAGCTGTCGGGCAGAAAGTCATGGGTGGCGCGCACTGATGCCTCCCACAGCTGGGTGAGTTCTTCGTAGTCGCTCTGTTTCGGCGTGTGGATGACCGAATGTTGGCGCATGGCCGGCTGCCCCTTTTATTGTTGATTGTGCGAGTCCTTTCTCCCACAAAACGATAGACGTAAAAAAGCCCCGCATCTCGTCAAGAGAGCGGGGCTTTGCGTATTTTTTGCGTTTAGATCTGTTCAGCCCACAGATCATATTCGTCGGCGTCGGTCACTTTGCACCAGACCTTGTCGCCCGGCTTCAGGTTGCTGCCGTTGTCGATGAATACGTTACCGTCGATTTCCGGGGCATCGAAGAAGCAGCGACCGACCGCACCTTGCTCGTCGACTTCATCGACCAGCACTTCGATTTCACGGCCGACGCGCATTTGCAGGCGTGCCGAGCTGATGGCCTGTTGATGCGCCATGAAGCGGTCCCAGCGGTCTTGCTTGACGTCGTCCGGCACGATGGCTGCGTCCAGCAGGTTGGCCGGTGCGCCTTCGACTGGCGAGTACTGGAAGCAGCCGACGCGATCGAGCTGCGCTTCGGTCAGCCAGTTCAGCAGGTACTGGAAGTCTTCTTCGGTTTCGCCGGGAAAGCCGACGATGAAGGTCGACCGGATGATCAGGTCCGGGCAGATCTCGCGCCAGTTCTTGATGCGGGCCAGGGTCTTGTCTTCGAAGGCCGGGCGTTTCATGGCTTTCAGGACTTTCGGGCTGGCGTGCTGGAACGGGATGTCCAGGTACGGCAGGATCTTGCCGGCGGCCATCAGCGGGATCAGCTCGTCGACGTGCGGGTACGGGTAAACGTAGTGCAGACGCACCCAGACGCCCAGGGTGCTCAAGGCTTCGCAGAGTTCGGTCATGCGGGTTTTCACCGGCGCGCCGTTCCAGAACCCGGTGCGGTACTTCACGTCGACGCCGTAGGCGCTGGTGTCCTGGGAGATCACCAACAGCTCCTTGACCCCGGCCTTGACCAGGCGCTGGGCTTCGTCGAGCACGTCACCGACCGGACGGCTGACCAGCTTGCCGCGCATCGACGGGATGATGCAGAAGCTGCAGCTGTGGTTGCAGCCTTCGGAAATCTTCAGGTAGGCGTAGTGGCGCGGGGTCAGCTTGATCCCTTGTGGCGGCACCAGGTCGATCAGCGGGTTGTGATCCTGGCGCGGCGGCACGGCGTCGTGCACGGCGTTGACCACTTGCTCGTACTGTTGCGGGCCGGTCACGGCCAGCACGCTTGGATGCACGTTGCGAATGTTGCCTTCTTCGACGCCCATGCAGCCGGTCACGATGACCTTGCCGTTTTCCTTGATGGCTTCGCCGATCACTTCCAGGGACTCGGCCTTGGCCGAATCGATGAAGCCGCAGGTGTTGACCACCACGACATCGGCGTCCTGATAGGTGGACACGACGTCATAGCCTTCCATGCGCAGCTGGGTAAGGATGCGCTCGGAGTCGACCAGTGCTTTGGGGCAACCCAGGGATACGAAGCCAACCTTTGGATTGGCCGGCGCAGGAGTGGTGGACATGTCTAACCTCGGTATGGGGTAGCGCCTCCGGCCGAAGACGGCAAGGCGACAGACGGGCGCTTGGCGTCCTGCCTCGTGAATACGCTGTTTTTTGACGAGTGCGTGTTGTTGCCAGGCAAGGCGCCGCGCCGAGTCATAGCTTGCTATGGCGAGAAGCGGCAACGCAGCATGGCGACAACAGGCGCCGTCAAAAAGCAGCAGTGATTCGCGAGGCAGGACCCTTAGCCTCTGATCAAAAAGTGCGCAATTCTAGCGATGGGCGAGGCACTTGACCAGCTTTATGCGGGGAAATACGACGAGTGTTGCGCTATGCTTCGCGCCGTTAGGCTTTACCGATTTTCTACAGTCAATAAAACGTCTGTAACAACAAGTAAAACAGCGCATGCTGCACGGCAAAGCATAGTGTTTCTTTCAAAGAAGTCCGGGTCTGGGTGTAGGAGTGGTGGATGGGTCAGGCAAGTAGTCAGGCGGCGGGTTCCGAGCATTCGGCGGCCAAGCCGATCGGCATGCTGGTCGCGGCGGTCGGGGTGGTGTATGGCGATATCGGCACGAGCCCGCTGTACACCCTCAAAGAAGTGTTTTCCGGTGGCTATGGCGTGCCCGTCAATCATGACGGGGTGCTGGGGATTCTGGCGCTTATCTTCTGGTCGCTGATCTGGGTCGTGTCGATCAAGTACATGATGTTTGTCCTGCGCGCCGATAACCAGGGCGAAGGCGGGATCATGGCCCTTACCGCGCTGGCCCGGCGGGCGGCGGCAGGGCATGCCAGGTTGCGTACCCTGCTGGTGGTGTGCGGGCTGATCGGTGCGGCGCTGTTCTACGGCGACAGCATGATCACGCCGGCGATTTCCGTACTCTCGGCCATTGAAGGGCTGGGACTGGCGTTCGAGGGTATCGACCATTGGGTAGTGCCGCTGTCGTTGATCGTGCTGGTGGCGCTCTTCCTGATTCAGCGTCACGGCACCGCGCGGATCGGCATTCTGTTCGGGCCGATCATGGTCACCTGGTTTGTCGTGCTGGGGGCGCTGGGTGTCTACGGCATCCTGCAACATCCGGAAGTGTTGCGGGCGATGAACCCGGTGTGGGGCGTGCGCTTCTTCATCGTGCACCCGGGCATGGGCGTGGCGATTCTCGGCGCGGTGGTGCTGGCACTGACCGGCGCCGAAGCGCTGTACGCCGACATGGGCCACTTCGGCCGCAAGCCGATTGCTCGTGCGTGGTTCATCCTCGTGCTGCCGGCGCTGGTGTTGAACTACTTCGGCCAGGGTGCGTTGCTACTCGGTGATCCGGAAGCGGCCCGTAACCCGTTCTACCTGCTGGCACCGAGCTGGGCGCTGATTCCGTTGGTGGGGCTGTCGACCCTGGCCACGGTGATCGCTTCTCAGGCGGTCATCTCCGGTGCGTTCTCCCTGACTCGTCAGGCCATCCAGCTTGGTTACATTCCACGCATGCACATCCAGCACACCTCCAGTGCCGAACAGGGCCAGATCTACATCGGCGCGGTGAACTGGGCGTTGATGGTCGGCGTGATTTTGCTGGTGTTGGGCTTCGAATCCTCCGGTGCCCTGGCCTCGGCCTACGGCGTGGCCGTGACCGGGACCATGCTGATGACCACCATTCTGGTGTCGGCGGTGATATTGCTGTTGTGGAAATGGCCACCGATCTTCGCGGTTCCGCTGTTGCTCGGTTTTCTGGTGGTAGACGGCCTTTACTTCGCGGCCAACGTGCCGAAAATCGTTCAGGGCGGGGCGTTCCCGGTGATCGCCGGTATTGTGCTGTTCGTGCTGATGACCACCTGGAAGCGCGGCAAGCAACTGCTGGTCGACCGAATCGATGAGGGCGGATTGCCGCTGCCGATCTTCATTGGCAGCATCAGCGTGCAACCGCCGCATCGCGTCCAGGGCACCGCGGTGTTCCTCACCGCACGCCCGGATGCCGTGCCCCACGCGCTGTTGCACAACCTGCTGCATAACCAGGTGTTGCACGAGCAAGTGGTGCTGCTGACGGTGGTCTACGAAGACATCCCGCGAGTGCCGCCAACGCGGCGCTTCGAGGTTGAGTCCCACGGCGAAGGGTTCTTCCGGGTGATCCTGCACTTTGGCTTCATCGATGAGCCGGACGTGCCGCAGGCGCTGAAACTGTGCCATCTCGATGACCTGGATTTCAGCCCGATGCGCACCACCTACTTCCTCAGCCGCGAGACGGTCATCGCCTCCAAGCTCGAAGGCATGGCCCGCTGGCGCGAGGCGCTGTTTGCCTTTATGTTGCAGAATGCCAACGGTAATTTGCGGTTCTTCAATCTGCCGTTGAATCGGGTGATTGAGTTGGGTACTCAGGTAGAGATGTAACCCCATCAAAAAGCCCCCGTTGCCATGATGGCAGCGGGGGCTTTTTTGTGGGCGAGCACCTGACCCCAATCCAACGAGAATCCCTGTGGGAGCGGGCTTGCCCGCGATGAGGCCGGCACATCCAACATAGTTGCCGACTGACACACCGCCATCGCGGGCAAGTCGAATCGTCGCACCGCCGCTCCCACAGGGGGCTGCGGTGCGTGGTAAACGGCGTACTTATGAAAAGCCCCCGCTACCGTGAGGTAGCAAGGGCTTTTTGATGGCGGGACTCAGATCACTCCTGAGCCGCCGTCTCCTTGGCTTGACGCTTCTCGATCACATCCACCAGCCGCTGGGCCAGTTTCGGGTAGTTCTCGTCGAAGTGGTGGCCACCGGGCAGTTTGATGGCTTCGCCCACCGCCGTCTTGTCAGTACAGCCACTCTCATCGACTTCTTCTTCCCCATAGATGCACACCACTTTTTCCGGCGGCAGCTTGGCCATTTCCGGGCCGGTGGCGGCTTCCTTGCCGGCGTTGCCGAGCCAGCCTTCGACTTCGATTTCGAAACTGCCGGTGCGGGCGAAGGCCAGCAGGATGATGGCGTCGACCCGTTGCTGCTCCGCGGGCTCCAGACGGTTGTAGATCGCCGGCAGGACGTCGGCGCCGAACGAGTAACCGGTCAGGATGAAGCGCTTGGTGCCCCATTTCTGCCGGTAATGCTGCATCAGCTCGGCCAGGTCCAGCGCACTTTGCTCAGGGCTCTTGTGCTGCCAGTAGTAGCGCAGGGTATCGATGCCGACCACCGGGTAGCCGATCTTGGCCATCTCGCCCGCCACGTCGCGGTCCAGGTCGCGCCAGCCGCCGTCACCGGAGAGGAACAGGGTGACGGTGTCCCGGGCCTGGCCGGCCGGCACTTCGACCACCGGGATCTGCAGGCCGCCAGCGGCTTTGTCGCCACCGACCAGGCGCTTGCGCAGTTCGTTGTTCAGCACTTGCGGCAGGTTGATGTCGTAGTCGCTGATGCTGGTTTCGGCGTTCGGTTGATCGCGCACGAAGCCGGCGCTGGTGTCGTCCGGGTTGTCGTTCCAGGCCACCAGCCAGTGACCGTGAGAGGCGCTCTTTGGCAGCAGGTGCGTGCAGCCGGGTTTTTCCAGGGCCAGGTCCACTGAAACGGCCTGGGCCTTGTCGTCCTTCTGTTCGGACAACCAGCGCCAGGCGAGCACGGCGCCAGGGCCGATGCCGCTGACCAGGGTCGCCGGGCCCTTGAGCTCCCTGAGGCCTGATTGCAGGGCACGACTTTGCAGCAGGCAGTCTTTGGGCAGGATCACCTGGACGATCTGCGCCGAGCCGCTGCGGCTGAGGGTCAGCAGTTGTTTGTCGCTGAGCTTTTGCTCTGCATTGACCGCCACCAGCACCCGGGCGCGTGGTGTGTTGCCGGGGATCACTCGAGTCATCGCCGCACCGTCGGAGGGTGTCAGCTGTTCGAGGGTCGGTTCTGGTGCCGGACGTTTGAGGTACCAGTAACCGCCACCGAGGATCAGGGCCAGCACTACCAGTGTGCCCAGTACGTACCGCAGGGAGCGTTGAATCATCAGCGTTTCACCAATCCAGTCAAGCCACCCGCAATCAGGGCAGCAGTGTCGGCCAGGGCCACCAGCGGATCGAGTCCGGCGGGCACGGCCATATAACGGGGTTCCCAGTCAGGCTGGAACTTGTCTTTGAAGCGGCGCAAGCCCTGGAAGTTGTAGAGCTGCTCGCCACGGCGGAACACCATCGAGCCCAGGCGCTGGGTCAGCGGTGCGCCGCGACGGGGTTGCAACCCCGACAGCGGCACCATGCCCAGGCTGAAACGCGCGTATCCATGATTTTTATAATGTTGGATCAGGCCGACCATCATGAACTCCATGGTCAGCTTGGGGGCCTCCGGGTGCGCGCGCATCAGATCGAGGCTGGCCAGGTCATGGCCGTAGGTCTCGAGCAGGTTGGCGAACGCCACCGGGCGGCCTTCGAAACGGATCACCGCGATGCGGAAATGCTTGAGGTAGTCATCGCTGAAACGACCGAGGGAGAAGCCTTTCTCGCGCACGTTCTTGCCGGTCAGCCAGGCATCGGAGATCACCTTGAGCTCATCCATCGGCGCTTGCCCCGGCTCATGGATCTCCAGCGACAGGCCATCGCGGGTGCCACGGTTCCAGGTGTAGCGCAGGTCCTTCATCTCTTTGCCCTTGGCCTCGAGGTCGAAGCGCTGCAGATCGACCCGGGCTTCTTCGCCGAGCTTGATCGCTGTCAGGCCAATGTCCATGTAGTACGGCAGGTTCTCGGCGCGCACCTGATAGAACACCGGGCGGGCGTGGTGAAGGTCACACAGGTCACGGAACTGCCAAATCATCTCGGCCCGTTGCTGGGCCGGGCCGATCGGGTCATACAAGGCCACCAGGCTGCGACCACGGCGGGCGTACATCAGGAACGCCTCGTCATCAGGGTGAAACAGCAGCGCCTTGTCACCGGTCAGGGCCAGGCCGCCATCCGGTTGGGCGGAAGCCATGAGGATCTTTGTCGCGCGATCCAGCTCATCGGACGTGGGCAGATGGATCACCGGGCGCGCGGTGCGCAGTAGCCAGGTCAGGGACACCACCAGCAACAGGACGGCGGCACCGAGCAGCGAGCGCAAGCCACGGGGGGCATCGGCGTCGAGGGTGAACTGCCACCAGAGTTGATGGCTGTAGGGAACGTCCTGATAGGCGAACAGCAGCAGCCAGATCGACGCGCCGAGGACGCACAGGCTGGACACGAGATACAGCGGCGAAAAGGGCAGTTCGGTCAGGCGGCTGGGGCGATAGAACGAACGCCGGAAAACCCCCAGCAGGCTCGCGGTCAGGGTCATCAGGCAGGCTTCTTCCCAGTCGAAGCCTTTGAGCAAAGAGAGCAGGGCGCCCACCAGCAACAATATGGTGGTTAGCATCCACGCGGCCGACAGGCGCCGCCGCAGACCTTGAGCCAGCAGCAGGCAAAGTACGCCGACCAGGCTGGCGCCGAAGTGCGAGGCGTCGACCAGTCGATGCGGGATCAGAAAACCGATGTGCTCCAGGCGCGTATCGATTTCCGGGGTGACGCCGGAGAACAGCAGCACCACACCGGATAGAAACACCAGCACCGCCAGAATCGGTGCGGCCAGACCGGACGCGGCGCGCAGTGTCTGGCGCGTCTGAAACACGCGTTGGCCTTCATTGATCAACAGCAGCAAGCAGGCCACCAGCAACGGTAGCACCACATAGATAAGGCGGTAGAGCAGCAGCGCGGCAGCCAGTGGCGCGGCACCGAGCTTGTCGGCGAAGGCGGCGAGAAGGATGGCCTCGAACACCCCGACACCGCCGGGCACGTGGCTGAGCACTCCGGCAGCCAGGGCCAGCAGGTACACCAGCAAGAATGCGCCAAAGGGCGGCGCTTCGGGCAGCAACAGATAAAGCACGGTCGCGGCGGCGGCCACGTCCAGGGCGGTGATGACCAATTGCAGGAAAGTCAGGCGGCGCCCTGGCAGACGCAAGGTGCGACGACCGACCTTGACCAGCAGATTATCCGGGTAAGGCTGTTCCGGCAGGCGACGGCGGTAGATGCCGACCGCCAGCACCGTAAAAAGCAGCAGTACGGCGACGGCGACCGCACCCAGCACTGTCTCGGACAGACCGAGGGCGACGGAAGCGGCAGGCAGGTTGCTGAGTGTGGCGAGGGCCGCGAGCGGTGGCAGGGCACAGCCGAGCGAGAGGCTGGCAAAGAGCGTCATGTGGGCGACTTCCGAAGCCCCCAGGCCATGTCGTGCATAGAGACGGTAGCGAACCGAGCCTCCCGAGAGCATCGAGAGGCCGATGGCATTACCAATGGCGAACGCGGTGAACCCGCCCAGGGCGAGGATGCGCGGCGCCAGTGTCACGCCGGCATACCGACTGGCCGACCATTCATAGCCCAGCAGAATAATAAAGCCGACCAGGGTCGCGGCCAGTGCGCCGAGCAGGTCCGGTTGCGGTACTTCGAGAATCGAGTCGTGCAGCGCGTATAGGTCGAGTTCGCTCAGCAGGTGACGACAAGCAATCAGCGCGACAGCGAACAACAGCAGCGTGACGGCCAGCCCCAGGGGTTGGCGGTATTTGCTGACCAGGTCCAGCAAGCGCAGACGCTCGGCCTTGATCGGTTGTGTGGCGGTGACGGTGTCTTGTGGATCAGACGAATTGGTGCGCATCAATCACCTCTTGGATTGTGCGCGACAGGATGGGGGTATCCAGTCAAGTTACCAATCCCTCTGGAAAAAAATAGTTACAAATATACCGACTCTCACTGGGACCCGGCGACGGCGCGTCATCATTTGTAGAGGGTTTTATCTGTGATCGAGCATAGTCTGAACTCAGCGAGCCGGAAGGCTGGACGGCACGGAACACGCTGATAGTTCATTGTTGCGAAAGGACTTTTTCAACAGGCACAAAAAAGGCCACTCTTTCGAGTAGCCTTTTTTGATGTTTGGTTGCGGGAGCCGGATTTGAACCGACGACCTTCGGGTTATGAGCCCGACGAGCTACCAGACTGCTCCATCCCGCGTCTGTGTGGCGGCATTCTACAGGCGAACGGCGGAGTGTCAACCGTTAATCCTGAACCTCGTCAAATAACTGCAAGTGTATGGCAGGCCGTGGCAGGGGAGACCTAAGTTCAGGAATCAGAACGATTTCTCTTTCCGCGCTACTGATGGGTAAACGCTGCACTCGTACAAAACAGGCGTGCACAAAAAAGGCCACTCTTTCGAGTAGCCTTTTTTGATGTTTGGTTGCGGGAGCCGGATTTGAACCGACGACCTTCGGGTTATGAGCCCGACGAGCTACCAGACTGCTCCATCCCGCGTCTGTGTGTCGGCACTCTACAGGCGAACGGCGGAGAGTCAACCTTTAATCCTGAACCTGGTCAAATAAGTGCAAATGAATGGCAATGCAAGGCACGGAGATCTAAGTTCAGGAATCAGAACGATTTTCTTTTTTCTGGGCTACCAATGGGTAAGCGCTGCACTCGTACAAAACGGGCGCGCACAAAAAAGGCCACTCTTTCGAGTAGCCTTTCTTGATGTTTGGTTGCGGGAGCCGGATTTGAACCGACGACCTTCGGGTTATGAGCCCGACGAGCTACCAGACTGCTCCATCCCGCGTCTGTGTGTCGGTATTCTACAGAGGATAGCGGGGGCGTCAACCCTAATTCTGAGAAAACCTGTTCCTGTTCAATCGCTTAGCTCTCCATGAGGGTGGGTATGGAGGCCTGTGAGGCAGGCGTGGCAAGGCTTCCAGCTCTATTTGGCGGTGTTGTTCGATTGAGAAATTAAATTCATCCGATACTTTTCCTACGTATGAAAAAGAACATTCGGAGTACTGGTGCTATATACAGGTGTCAGTGAGATACTGCCTGTCCGGCAGGCCATGACCCCATTTCTTCGCCATGAATACCGCTTTTATATGACCCAGCGAAAAATCATTCACGTCGATTGTGACTGTTTCTACGCCGCCATCGAAATGCGTGACGACCCGCGCCTGGCCGGTAAGCCTCTGGCGGTGGGTGGGTCGGCAGATCGGCGGGGAGTGATCGCCACCTGCAACTATGAAGCGCGGGCGTATGGCGTGCGTTCGGCCATGTCATCGGGGCATGCCTTGAAACTGTGCCCGGACCTGACCATCGTCAAGCCGCGCATGGACGCCTATAGAGAAGCGTCTAAGGAAATTCACACGATCTTTCGCGATTACACCGACTTGATCGAGCCGCTTTCCCTCGATGAGGCGTACCTCGACGTGTCGGACAGCGCGCATTTCGGTGGTAGCGCCACCCGCATTGCCCAGGATATCCGGCGACGGGTGTCCAATCAGTTGCACATCACCGTCTCGGCTGGCGTGGCGCCGAACAAGTTTCTCGCCAAGATCGCCAGTGACTGGAAGAAACCCAACGGCTTGTTTGTCATTACACCGGATCAGGTGGAGGACTTTGTCAGCGGTTTACCTGTCAGCAAGCTGCACGGGGTGGGCAAGGTGACTGCCGACAAGCTGGGCCGGCTCGGTATCGTTGACTGCTCGCATTTGCGCGAATGGGACAAGTTGGCACTGGTGCGCGAATTCGGCAGCTTTGGTGAACGGCTCTGGAGCCTGGCCCGTGGGATCGACGACCGTCTGGTGCACAACGACAGTCGGCGGCAGTCGATCAGTGTGGAAAACACCTACGACGTGGATCTGCCGGATCTGGTGAGCTGCCTGGATAAATTGCCCGAGCTGCTGGAGACCCTGTCTGGACGCATGGCGCGAATCGACAGCAGTTATCGGCCGGGCAAGCCGTTCGTCAAAGTGAAATTCCATGACTTCACCCAGACCACGCTGGAGCAGGCCGGGGCAGGGCGGGATCTGGGGAGTTATCAGCTGTTGCTGACCCAGGCCTTCAATCGCGGTGGGAAGCCGGTGCGGTTGTTGGGGATTGGGGTAAGGTTGGAGGATTTGCGGGGTGGGTTTGAGCAGATGGAGTTGTTTGAGCGGTAGTGCAGAGTTTCGATGCCGCGGTGAATGTTAGGCCACCATCGCGGGCAAGCCCGCTCCCACAGGGATTTGAGGCGGTCACAAATTGTGTGTCCACAGCAAATCAAATGTGGGAGCGAGCCTGCTCGCGAAGCCTTTAGGCTTTTAGTTCGGCCCCGGATCCGCCACCAATCGCCCGGCATCCCTGGTCAATGACTTGAGGAATTCGGTCTGCAGCTCCGGATCGTTGCGAGTCAGCTCAATCAGGCTCTGCTCCAGCTCCGTGGCCTCTTCTTCCAGGCCCAGTTCCGACAGACGCTTGACCCGGTGTACCCACTGGCTCACTTCGTCGTCTTCGAGGTCATCGTAAATCAGTCCGTGCGCTTCGAGCAGTTTGCCGCGCAATCCACTGCTGACCGCCAGGGACGAGTCGGAGTGCACGTTGTCCTGGGCATCTGCGACAGTGATCAGCAGTCGGCTCAGATGATTGATGTCATGTTCGGCGAACGGGCTGTCCAGCAGGTTCACGCGCAAAATGCCGTTTTTGTCGGTATTGAGCTGGAAGGTTTCCTTGCCAGCCTTGACCTCGACCGGACGCTCGCTCCACGGCAGGCTCGAGTACTCGGTGCGCTTGTCCAGCTGGACTTCATCGATGCCGGCCAGGTTCTGCTGCGCACGACCGTTGGACTGTGCGTTCATGAACGGGTTGAGCCCGGCGAAACCGTAGCTGAACCAGTCCCGGGTCACACTGTCCGGAAGGTTGCCGAGGGCGAACACGTTGACCACGTTCGCGCCGACACCGCCCACCACCGCCACCGCGCCCAGCGGAATCTCGTAGATCTCCCGCCAGGGTTGGTACGGCGTATAGCGATCATAGTGGCGCGTGACTTCGAATTCGGTGACTTCGAAGGTCTTCTGCTCGTGGATTTTCACCCGCCGTTGCGGCAGCTCAAGCACCTTGGGCTCGCCGACATCGATCTGCAGGCTGTGATCGAGCAATTTGCGCTCGACACGTTCCTCGTGCTCGCTGCGTTGCGACATGTGATTGGCACAGCCGCTGACCAGCAGGGTGCCGCACAAGGCGGCACCACCGAGGCCTAAGGTGTTTCGCTTGAACATGACTTCTCTATCTGGTGTCAGCGGCGGATTCGGGCCTGGAGGAAAGACAGCACGTCAGCGACCGGCAGCGCTTGCGCCTCGGGCTCGGTGCGGCTCTTGTATTCCAGATTGCCATCAGCGAGGCCGCGGTCACTGACCACGATCCGGTGTGGAATGCCGATCAGCTCCATGTCCGCGAACTTGATGCCCGGGCTGGTTTTCTTGTCACGGTCGTCCAGCAGTACTTCGAAGCCGGCTGCAGTCAGTTCTGCATACAGCTTGTCGGTGGCTTCGCGAACCTGTTCGGTTTCGTAGCGCAGCGGTACCAGGGCGACCTGGAAGGGTGCCAGGGTGTCGCTCCAGATGATGCCGTTTGCGTCGTTGTTCTGTTCGATGGCCGCCGCCACCACGCGGGACACGCCGATGCCATAGCAGCCCATTTCCAGGGTCACCGGCTTGCCGTTCTCGCCCAGCACTTCGCACTTCATCGCTTTGCTGTATTTGTTGCCCAGCTGGAAAATGTGCCCGACTTCAATGCCGCGCTTGATTTCCAGGGTGCCCTTGCCATCCGCGCTTGGGTCGCCGGCCACGACGTTACGCAGGTCGGCCACGGTCGGTACCGGCAGATCACGCTCCCAGTTCACGCCGAAGTAGTGCTTGTCGTCGATGTTGGCGCCGATGCCGAAGTCGCTCATCAGCTCGACGGAACGGTCGATGATGATCGGCAGCGGCAGGTTCAGCGGGCCAAGGGAGCCGGCACCGGCGCCAATGGCGTCGCGCAGTTCGGCTTCGGACGCCATCACCAGCGGGCTGGCAACGCCTGGCTGGTTGGCGGCCTTGATTTCGTTCAGCTCGTGGTCGCCACGGATGATCAGGGCAATCAGCTTGCCTGGCTCTTCTGCGTGGACCACCAGGGTCTTGATGGTCTTCTCGATCGGCAGGTTGAAGCCTTCGACCAGTTGCGCGATGGTCTTGGCGTTCGGCGTGTCGACCAGGCGCAGCTCTTCGGCGGGTAGTGCACGGGATGTTTCCCGCGGCACGGCTTCGGCTTTCTCGATGTTGGCCGCGTAGTCGGAACCGTTGCTGAAGACGATATCGTCTTCGCCGGATTCGGCCAGCACGTGGAACTCGTGGGAACCGGCGCCGCCGATGGAGCCGTTGTCGGCTTCAACTGCGCGGAACTTCAGGCCCAGGCGGGTGAACACATTGCAGTACGCCTGGTACATGCGGTCGTAAGTGACCTGCAGCGAAGGCTGATCGGCATGGAACGAGTAGGCGTCCTTCATGATGAATTCGCGACCGCGCATCAAACCGAAGCGTGGGCGGATTTCGTCACGGAATTTGGTCTGGATCTGATACAGGTTGATCGGCAGCTGTTTGTAGCTGCTCAACTCGTTGCGCATCAGGTCGGTGATCACTTCTTCATGGGTCGGGCCGGCGCAGAAGTCGCGGCCGTGGCGATCCTTGAAGCGCAGCAATTCCGGGCCGTATTCTTCCCAGCGACCGGATTCCTGCCACAGCTCAGCCGGTTGCGTGCTCGGCATCAACACTTCAAGAGAGCCCGCGGCGTTCATTTCTTCACGAACGATGGCTTCGACCTTGCGCATCACTCGCAAGCCCATCGGCAGCCAGGTGTACAGGCCCGAGGCGAGTTTGCGGATCATGCCGGCGCGCAGCATCAGCTGATGGCTGATCACGACCGCATCGGAAGGCGTTTCTTTCTGTGTGGCGAGCAAAAATTGACTGGTGCGCATGGTTGGCCGTTGTCGGTTGCTGATGACGAGAAATGACGGAGCATTGTACGGGCGAGATCTTCTGGCGTACAGGCGTGCGGTCGGCGGGGTGGCAAAGGGCAGGAATCGACGCGCCCTTTGCGAAGTTTCTTGCGTAGAGAACCTAGGACTCTTCCGCGACCTGGGTCGGCACCGGCTCCGGCGTCGGGCCGGCGCGGCGGTTCTCCTGGTACCAGTGCACGGCGATCAGCAGCAGCGTCGGAACGCCCAGGAACGCGGTAATCAGGAAGAAGTCGTGATAGCCGAATTTTTCCACCATCACCCCTGAGTAGCCGCCGATCAGGCGTGGCAGCAGTAGCATGATGGAACTGAGCAGCGCGTACTGGGTGGCGGAGAACTTGAGGTTGGTGAGGCTCGACAGGTAGGCGACGAACGCCGAGGTCGCCAGGCCCGAGCTGAAGTTGTCCAGGGAGATGGTGCCAATCAGCATGTTCAGGTTGGCACCCATGTCGGCGAGCATCAGGAACAGCAGGTTGGTGCCGGCCGACGTGACCCCGCCGATGAACAGGATCGGCAGGATGCCGAAGCGCACGATCAGCAAGCCGCCCATGCCGGCGCCGACCAGGGTCATGATCAGGCCGAAGATTTTGCTGACGCTGGCAATCTGATCCTTGGTGAAACCCTGGTCGATGTAGAACACGTTGGCCATCACGCCCATGACCGTATCGGACATCCGGTAGGTGGCGATCAGCCCGAGCAGCAGCAGCGCTTGCCAGCGGTACCGCAGAATGAAGTCGTTGACCGGCGTCAGCACCGGCGCCAGGCCGCGGCGGCCCATGGCTGACAGGCACAGTGCGGTCAGGGTGATGTAGAGGATGGCCCGCAGGAATGCGCGGTCTTCGAGCAACAGGTCGAGCAGGCTTTCGCCCTGGAATAGCACGCTGGCGAAGTCGGTGTTGTAGAGCTGGGTGAACAAGGCCGGTACGGAGACCAGCAGCACGATCAGCACGCATACCGACGCCAGTTGATGCACAAAGCTGTAGCGTCCGGCCTGCAGTTGCGTGCGCAGCGGTACCGGCGGCTCGCGCATGAAAAGGGACGTCAGCAGCGCCGGGATCATCAGTGCGCCGAACAGGATGTAAGTGCCGGCCCAGGCCGAATGCTGGTAATTGAAGCCCGTGGAGCCAAAGCCTTCGGCGAAGAACAGTGCGCCGGCGGTGGCCAGTAATGCGGCGATCCGATAACCGGCCATGTAACTGGCGGCCAGCGCTGCCTGGCGGCTGTCTTCGGCGATTTCCAGGCGATAGGCGTCGACCGCGATGTCTTGCGTCGCCGAGGCAAAGGCGACGACAACGGCGATAGCGATCAGCCAGGACAAATGCTTTTGCGGGTCGCAGAAACCCATCCCGATCAGGCCGAGGATTACCAGTGCCTGGGATAGCACCAGCCAGGAACGACGGCGACCGAGCTTGCCGAGCAGTGGCAGACGCCATTGATCGAGCAGCGGTGACCAGACCCATTTAAAGGCGTAGGCCAGACCGATCAGGCTTGCATAGCCAATGGTTTCGCGAGCCACGCCGGCTTCACGCAGCCAGACCGAAAGTGTCGAAAACACCAGCATGTAAGGCAGGCCGGCGGCGAAACCAAGCAACAACAGCACAAGCGTTGAGGGGCTGGCATAGGCGGCGAGCGCGGCGCGCCAGGTTTTACGGGGCATGGGCTGGAGTCTGCCTCAAGAATTACGGAAACAAAGCGCGCACTCTAACCGCTGTGCTCTACCGGGCGCCAGCCATGGCGCTGAATATCAACACGATTATTCTGGACGCTGATGCCCTCCATGCGCAAACGCGCCCGCTGTTCGTCCCCTGAAGCACTGCCCACCGGCAGGCTGATGCGCCCACCGGCACCGAGCACGCGGTGCCAGGGCAATTTACTGTCGGGGGGCAGTTGGCTCAGTGTCCGTCCGACCCAGCGGGCGGCGCGACCCAGCCCGGCCAGCTCGGCGAGTTGACCGTAACTCACGACTTTGCCCGCGGGCACTTGCGCCAGGGTCAGGTAGAGCGCCGTGCGTCGGATTTGCGCCGGGCTTTGGTTTTCAGCGGTTGAGTCGGTCACGTCCGCAGTTCCTGGGGGGATTCGCATTACCGTCTGTAGAGTAATGCCTGGATCTTCAATTGAGAAATGAACTCAATAGAAATAGTCGGGTCAGTGCTTGCTGGGGTCTTATTCCTATGGATAATGCCGACTTTTTTTCGCAATCTTGAGCCTGTTTTTGCTTATGGTGTCCAGAACCCTGCTGTGCCTCGCTGTCTTCACTGCTTCCACACCCCTGCTTGCCGACACCGTCTGGTTGAAGAACGGTGACAAGCTGAGCGGCAAGATCACCTTGTTCGACGGTGGCAAGCTGCTGATCCAGACCGAGTATGCCGGTGCGGTCCCGATCGACTGGAAGCAAGTCAAAACCCTGGAAAGCGATCAGCAATTGCTGGTCAAGCAGGATGCCTACACCGGCGAAAAGGCCAAGGCGCTGCATGCGGCGGAAGACGGCAAGGTGACCCTTGCCAACGGCGACGGTCCCAAGACCGTGGAGCTGGCCAGTATCCAGCAGATGCTCAAGCCCAAGCCGGTGGTCGAAGACCTGGTGTGGAAGGGCAATATCGACGTGGCGCTGGATTATCAGCGTGCGGAAAACGATACCGATGACTACGACGTCGACTTCAAGACCAGTGCCCGCCATGGCAGATGGCGTCACACTGCTGAAGGCGAGTACAACCGCGAGTTCCAGGACGACGTGGTCACCACGGACAACTGGCGCGGCGAGTACTCCCTCGACCGCTTCCTGACCGACAAATGGTTCTGGCAAGGCCGTCTGGTCTACAAGCGTGACAAGGTCGAAGACCTTGCTCGTCAGCGCACCGTCGGTACGGGTCCCGGTTATCAGTTCTGGGATGACGAATTGGGTGCATTCTCCCTGGGCTCACTGCTCAACCGCACCGATTACGAATACAGCGATGGCGGTAAGGACAACTTCTACTCTGTTGCCATGAAGTGGGACTACAACCGTTACCTGATCGGCAAGAAAGTTGAGTTCTTCACCAATGGCGAGGTGGGCAAACCGCTGGGCGGCGTGGCGGAGTATGCGCTGGATGCCGAGGCTGGGTTGCGTTACAAAGTGACGGATTGGGCGTCGCTGAACCTGAAGGCCGAGAGAGACATCATCAAGGGTAGCGATGAGGCTGACCTGAGCAAGACCCGTTATACCGCAGGGTTTGGCGTTACCTGGTAACCGCTGAAAGATCAAAAGATCGCAGCCTTCGGCAGCTCCTACTTTGGATTGATGTACATCCTGTAGGAGCTGCCGAAGGCTGCGATCTTTTTTGGGCCCGGCAAAAATCTACGGGCACAAAAAAGCCCCGCTTTTGAGGGCGGGGCCTTTTACTAAAGCAAGTACAAGTTAGATAACTTGAACTTCTTCAGCTTGCATGCCTTTCTGACCGCGGGTAGCGATGAAAGAAACCTGTTGGCCTTCTTTCAGGCTTTTGAAGCCGTCGGATTGGATAGCTTTGAAGTGAACGAACAGGTCGTCACCGGATTGTGGAGTGATGAAGCCGAAGCCTTTTTCATCGTTGAACCACTTAACGGTACCGGTTTGGCGATTAGACATGGTGTAACTCCTTGAACAAAGATAACTGCGACACAGGAAGAACCCTGGCCGAGACTGAGTGCAAAGAGCAGGAAAAATTCTTGTAGATGGTTGGATCGAAATTCAACATATCGTGTAGAGATTCTCAGTGACACAAGCAGCACAGTGGCGCCACCTTAACCCTTTTTCCGGAACGTGCCAATGTTTCTTGCGAAGGTTTCTCTGTTTTCATGACTGACGGTGCACTGTTCTGCGGCGAAGGTCCGCAAATTAAGGGGTTGGCGCCGAGAATCGTGCCGCGGACTTTGAACCCGGCGGCGCGCCCGGTAAGATGCCGGACAGAATTTTTCCACCTCGCTATTCAGGACACCCGCCATGAGCATCAAATCGGACAAGTGGATTCGCCGCATGGCGCAAGAGCACGGCATGATCGAACCTTTCGTCGAACGCCAGGTGCGTGGCGAAGGCGCCGACCGAGTGATTTCCTACGGTGTATCGAGCTACGGCTACGACGTGCGTTGCGCCGATGAATTCAAAGTGTTCACCAACATCAATTCGGCGACCGTTGATCCGAAGAACTTCGACGAGAAAAGCTTCGTCGACGTCAAGAGCGACGTCTGCATCATCCCGCCAAACTCCTTCGCCCTGGCGCGCACCGTGGAATTCTTCCGAATCCCGCGCAATGTGCTGACCATCTGCCTGGGTAAAAGCACCTACGCTCGTTGCGGCATTATCGTCAACGTGACGCCGCTCGAGCCTGAGTGGGAAGGCCATGTGACCCTGGAGTTTTCCAACACCACCACCTTGCCGGCGAAAATCTACGCCAATGAAGGCGTGGCGCAGATGCTGTTTTTCGAATCCGACGAAGAGTGCGAAGTCTCCTACAAGGACCGTGGCGGCAAGTATCAGGGCCAGCGCGGCGTCACCCTGCCACGCACCTGATTCGTTCCATCGGACGGTCAGCGGGAATTCTTGAGCGGGTAGACACTCTACTGGGTGTACTGCCCGGTTCGCGTACAGCGGACGAGGCCATTGCTCAGGAGTGTCCCATGAAGATCGATCCGCGAATAAGTGCCGAACTGGCAAGGCTTGAGCCCAATCAGGTTGGCGTCTTGGCCTGGTCCTTGTTGGCGCACCCGCCAATCATGGCGGGGGGCATCCCCGGCCAGCCCGATCCCGATACCCCCAACGAACAACCCACAGAACCGGGAGAGCCCACCCTGCCGGATGAGCCGCCGCCCGCGCCTGTTGCCTGAGCCCCTGCTCCCTGTGGGAGCGAGCTTGCTCGCGATGGTCGTCAACGATAACGCGATAAGCCTGACACTCTGCGGCGGGCTCGAGGTTTTCGCGAGCAAGTTCGCTCCTATACCGGCCATATTTCGTTATCGCCAATGACGAATATCCTGCAACTGTCATCCAGCGCTACCTGATAACCCCCGGTAAACGCGCCGAAGGCAGGTAACAGGCTGATCTCGTCGCCGAGCTTGAAGCAGGCCAGGCGCAAGCTTTGTCGACCTCGACCGTTCAATCGGTAGACGGGGTGTACATGCCCGGCCAGCACGTGCCGACTCACATGAGGGGTCGGTTCGTGCTGCAAGGCGAACGGTCCCAACAGCAAAGGCTCGGGCACCACCCGAATATTCAGCGAAACAGGCGGGTCGCCAGCGCGCTTGTCATGATTGCCGCGGATCAGCGTCATGGGCAGGTCGCGGTGCTGCGCTCGCCACTCGGCTAAAGCGCTTAGCGTGGCTTTCGCGTGGGAGCCGGGACCGTGCAGGAAGTCCCCGAGAAAAATCAGCTGCCGACAGGGCAGGGCTGCCAGTAACCCGTTCAATACGGCGATATTGCTGGCGGTGGTTCCCTGAGGCACCGGTTGGCCGAGGTTGCGATAAGCGGCGGCCTTGCCGAAATGCACATCGGCGACCAACAAGGCCTGTTGTGCTGGCCAATAGACAGCCTTTTCTGGCAACAACCAGAGTTCTTCACCCGCCAGGCGGACCGGATAGGGCGTACTCATCAGGCTTTCCCGGTTTCGGCGGTTTTCTCGAGATCGCTGACCATGCGTCTGATGCGGTCGGCGAGTTTTTCCGAACTCATGCTTTCGCGCATGCGCTCCACCAGCAGCGGAAACCCGAGGGGGGTAGGGCGTTTGACAGGATGCAGGTTCAATTGCAGGCGATTGAGCCGCTCCAGGGTCTGTTCCAGGCGCTGAATATCCAGTTCCTCCCGCAGGACTTCTTTCCCGGCCTGAGCCAGCAGCAGATTCCCGGCGTCGTATTGTTTGAACACTTCAAAGAACAGACCGCTCGAAGCCTGAACCTGACGCGTGCTTTTCGGCGCGCCGGGGTAGCCGGCGAACACCAGCCCGGCGATGCGCGCGATTTCCCGAAAGCGGCGCAACGCCAGTTCACCGGCATTCAGGCTGGCGAGGACGTCCTTCAACAGATATTCAGGGCTCAACAGCTGAGGATCCAGATGCGTCGACCAATCGACGCAGTTGGCGCTGAGCAGTTCCAGGCCATAGTCGTTGACCGCAATGGAAAACGTGACGGCCAGCCGTTGACTGACCCGCCATGCCAGCAGGCTCGCCAGGCCCAAATGCACCTGGCGTCCGGCAAAGGGGTAGAGGAACAGGTGCCAGCCTTCGCGGGATTTCAGCACCTCGGCCAGCAGGCTGGTCTCGGTGGGCAATCCGGACCAGCGTTTCTGTACCTCTAATAACGGGCGCAGGGCCTGCATTTCCGGGCCGATGAAGGTGCCCTGGTCGGCTGCACTGAAACGCGCTACCACGGCGTGCGCCAACTCGCTGGACAACGGCATGCGCCCACCATTCCAGCGAGGCACTGCGGCTTTTTTCGTGGCACTGCGTTTGACATAAGCCGTCATGTTTTCCACCCGGACCAGCTCCAGCAAGCGTCCGGCAAACAGAAAACCATCACCCGGCTTGAGCCTTGCGATAAAGCCTTCTTCGACACTGCCCAACGACTTGCCACCGCCGCCTTTGCTCCAGAACTTCAACTGAATGCTCGCGTCGCTGACGATGGTGCCGATGCTCATGCGATGCCGTCGGGCCAATCGCGCATCCGGCACACGCCAGACACCGTCCTCATCCGGTTCAACCCGGCGATAGTCCGGATAAGCCGTCAGAGAAAGCCCGCCGTGGCGTACGAAAGCCAAGACCCAGGCCCAATCCTGCGGTGAGAGATCACGATAAGCCCAGGCTCCGCGCACTTCTTCGTACAACTCATCGGGTAGAAACCCGCCGCCCAGTGCCATGCTCACCAGGTGCTGGACCAGCACATCCAGCGGCTTGTGCGGCGACTCGCGGGGTTCGATCCGTCGTTGCGCCACCGCGTCCTGTGCCGCGGCGGCTTCGATCAATTCCAGACTGTGCGTCGGCACCAGCGTCACCCGCGAAACCCGGCCCGGTGCGTGACCGGAACGCCCGGCACGCTGCATCAGCCGCGCCACGCCTTTGGCCGAGCCGATTTGCAGGACCCGCTCAACCGGCAGGAAGTCCACGCCAAGGTCCAGGCTTGAGGTGCAGACCACGGCTTTGAGCTGACCTTCCTTGAGCGCTCGTTCGACCCAGTCGCGGGTATCCCGGGACAACGAGCTGTGATGCAGGGCGATCAGGCCGGCCCAATCCGGGCGAGCCTCGAGCAACGCTTGATACCAGATCTCGGATTGGGCACGCGTGTTGGTGAACACCAGGCTGCTGGGGCTGGACTCGATCTCGGTAACGACCGCTGGCAACATCTTCAAACCGATATGGCCAGCCCATGGAAAGCGCTCGAGGGCGGGCGGCAGCAACGTGTCGACCCGCAGTGCCTTGGACGTTTGCCCCTGAACGCTGATACCACCGCCCTGTGGGATTAATACCTGCTCGGCGTGGGCCTGATTGCCCAGCGTTGCGGAAACGCCCCAGACGATCAACGCCGGGTGCCAGCGGCGCAGACGGGCGAGGGCCAATTGCAGTTGCACGCCGCGCTTGTTACCGAGCAATTCGTGCCATTCGTCCACCACCACCATGCGCAAGGTCGACAGCGCGGTGTGCGCATCGGCGCGGGCCAGCATCAGGGTCAGGCTTTCGGGGGTGGTGATCAGTGCAGAGGGCAAGCGCCGACTCTGCCGTGCGCGCTCGGCGCTGCTGGTATCGCCGGTGCGCAGGCCAATGCTCCACGGGATCTGCAAGTCGTGCAACGGGGCTTCCAGGGCGCGGGCGGTATCGGCGGCCAGGGCGCGCATGGGGGTTATCCACAGCACCGTCAATGGCTCGGCAACCGGCTTGCGTTTGCGAGGTTTATCAACAGCAGGGGTGGCGCGGGCGAAGCGATCGAGCGCACCAAACCACACGGCATAGGTTTTACCCGCGCCGGTGCTGGCGTGCAGCAACCCGGACTGTCCGTTTTTTATCGCTGCCCACACCTGTTTCTGAAAGACGAACGGCTTCCAGCCGCGAGCGGTGAACCAGTGTCTTGCGAAGTCGGGGGAGGTTCCCATGCCGGCGGTGTGCGCTCTGAAAGTCTTCTTTCAGTGACCACGACGGCATGCGAAAGGTTTAATGACACAACGCGGTCCTGTAGGAGCCCGGCTTGCCGGCGAAGGCGTTCTCGAGATCGCCTTCGCCGGCAAGCCGGCTCCTACAGGGGGCGTGCGCTACTTCAGGTTGCCGCTGAGGAATTGCTTCAGCCGTTCACTTTTCGGATTGCCCAGCACGTCGTCCGGCGCGCCTTCCTCCTCAACCAGCCCCTGGTGCAGAAACAGCACCTGGCTCGATACCTTGCGGGCGAAGCTCATTTCGTGGGTGACCATGATCATGGTCCGGCCTTCTTCGGCCAGGCCCTGGATCACCTTGAGCACTTCACCGACCAGTTCCGGATCGAGCGCCGAGGTCGGTTCGTCGAACAGCATGACTTCCGGCTCCATGGCCAACGCGCGGGCTATGGCGACCCGCTGCTGCTGACCGCCGGACAGGAACGCCGGGTACTGATCGGCCACCCGCGCCGACAGGCCGACCTTGTCCAGATAGCGTCGGGCGCGGTCCTCGGCTTCTTTCTTGTCACAACCCAGCACCTGGCGTGGCGCCATGGTGATGTTTTCCAGCACTGTCATGTGGCTCCACAGATTGAAATGCTGGAACACCATGGCCAGGCGAGTGCGGATCCGCTGCAGTTCATCGGCATCGGCGACATGGATGCCGTGGCGGTCCTTGACCATGCGGATGTTCTGGCCATCGAGGCTCAGGGTGCCGTCGTTGGGTTGTTCGAGAAAGTTGATGCAGCGCAGGAAGGTGCTTTTGCCCGAGCCGCTGGCACCGATCAGGCTGATGACATCGCCGGTATTGGCCTTGAGCGAGACGCCTTTGAGTACTTCATGATCGCCATAGCTTTTATGCAGGCCTTCGATGGTCAGTTTGTACATGGGGCATGCATCCTCAAGGCGAAAGTAGGTAGCCGCTGCGATAGGCCTCGATGCCCGCGACATGCGCGATCACCATCCCGGCAGTGGCCATGCGTCGCAGCGAGCGGGCGTACATCAGCCCGGCGGCGGTGCAATGAACGGGGGTGACGCGATCATTGATCGGGTCGATGATTTCGGCGATCAGTTGCCCGGCTTCCAGGTATTGCCCCGGCAACGCCGTGAACACCAGCAACCCGCCGACGGGGGTTGCCACCGGTTCCACACCGGCCAGTGGCGTGGCCGGGTAGGGCAGCGCGGGCAGTGGCGCCGGTTCGCCGGCAATGGCGCCGTAGTGAGTCAGGTAGTCGATCAGTGCCTGGCAGTCGAGGCTGGCCAGCGGGTGATTGACGTCGCCCTGGCCGCGCAGTTCGACGGTGACCGAAAAGCTCCCCGGCGGTATGTCAAAGTGTTCGCCAAAGCGTTCCTGGAGCTGCCACCAGAGCAGGGTGAAGCATTCATCGAACGACTGGCCGCCTGAATCGGTGGCCAGCAGACTGGCTTCGGCACCGATGTAGCGGGCCAGCGGCTCGACCTGCGGCCAGGCTTCGGGCGTTGTGTAGAGGTGGGCGACCGCTTCGAAATCGCAATGCAGGTCCAACACCATGTCGGCATCGCAGGCCAGCCGTTGCAGGATAAGGCGCTGTGATTGCAGTTGGGTGGCGGCGCTCTGGCGTGCCAGCGCATCACGCAGGCTGCCGCGGATCAGTTCGAGGTTGCGCTGCGGATCGTCGCCGAGTTGGCCTTCGATCGCATTGCCAACCTCCTCGCTCAAATCGACGAACCAGCGGTTGAAGTTCTGCCCGCTCTCCAGGTCGTAGCGGCCCAACGGTACATCCATCAGTACCTGTTCCAGTCCGACCGGATTGGCCACCGGCACCAGCACGATTTCGCTGCGCAGGCGGCCGGCGGTTTCAAATTCTGCCAGGCGCTGCTTGAGGTGCCAGGCCACCAGCATGCCGGGCATTTCGTCGGCGTGCAGGGATGACTGGATGTAGATCTTGCCCTTGGCCGACGGTGGGCCGAAGTGGAAGCTGTGAATCTGTCGTGCGGTCCCCGGCAGCGGGGCCAGCAGGTTATGAATCTGGTGGCGCATTCTGTGTTTCCTGAAGCAGAAAAGACCTAGTGGGTCGGCCCGAGGAAGGCCAGCCATCGGCGTTCGGCGAGGCGGAACAGGCCGACCAGCGCAAAGGTAACGGTCAGGTAGATCAGCGCGGCGATGCCGAACGACTGGAACGTCAGGAAGGTCGCCGAGTTGGCGTCCCGCGCGACTTTCAGGACATCCGGGATGGTCGCGGTGAACGCCACGGTGGTCGAGTGCAGCATCAGAATCACTTCGTTGCTGTAATAAGGCAACGAGCGACGCAGGGCCGACGGCATGATCACGTAGGCATACAGCTTCCAGCCTGTCAGCCCGTAAGCCTTGGCCGCTTCGACCTCACCATGGGCCATGCTGCGGATCGCCCCGGCAAAAATCTCCGTGGTGTAGGCGCAGGTGTTCAGGGCGAACGCCAGGATCGTGCAGTTCATGGCATCGCGAAAGAACGCATCGAGTACGGGCTGGGCCCGCACGGCGGCCAGGCTGTAGATACCGGTGTAGCAGATCAGCAGCTGGATATACAGCGGTGTACCGCGGAACAGGTAGGTGTAGAACTGCACCGGCAAACGAATGTAGGAGTGCGGTGAAACCCGGGCGATGGACAACGGGATCGACACCAGGAAACCGATGAAGATCGAGGCGCTGAGCAGCCACATGGTCATGGCCAGGCCGGTGATGTTGTAGCCGTCGGTATAAAGAAACGGTCTCCAGTATTCCTGCAAGAGTTCGATCATCGCACGGCCTCCCGGGAACCGGCGGCGTAACGGCGTTCGAGCCAGCGCAGGACGACATTGGAGGCGCTGGTGATCAGCAGGTAAAGCAGCGCGGCGAGCACCAGGAAATAAAACAGTTGATAAGTGCTTTTACCGGCGTCCTGGGCCGCCTTGACCAGGTCGGCCAGGCCGATGATCGAGACCAGCGCTGTGGCCTTGAGCATCACCATCCAGTTGTTACCGATGCCGGGCAGGGCGAAGCGCATCATTTGCGGGAATACCACGATTCGGAAACGCTGGCCGCGTTTGAGGCCATAGGCGGTGGCGGCTTCGACCTGGCCTCGTGGTACCGCGAGGATCGCGCCACGGAAGGTTTCAGTGAAATACGCACCATAAATGAAGCCCAGGGTGATGACCCCGGCGCTGAACGGGTTGATCTCGATGTATTCCCATTCCATGAAATCGGTAAAGCTCGTCAACCAGGTTTGCAGGCTGTAGAAGATCAACAGCATCAGCACCAGGTCCGGTACGCCGCGGATCAGCGTGGTGTAGAGCTGGGCCGGGATGCGCACCAGTTTGACTTTTGACAGCTTGGCACTGGCACCGAGCAGGCCGAGCAATCCGGCCAGCAACAGTGACAACACCGATAATTTGATGGTCATCCAGGTGCCTTCCATCAGCAACGGACCGAAGCCCTGGAGGCTGAAGGCTGAGAGCCCCAGGTTTTGTAATAGGTTTTCGAACATAAATCAGCAACCTGATCGAATGAAAAAAGCGCCCATCGCGAGATGGGCGCCGGGCATTATTTGCCGCTGTGCAGATTCAGATCGCCAAAGTGTTTCTTTTGAATGGTGGCGTAGGTGCCATCGTCGTGTAACGCTTTGATACCTTTATCCAAAAGTGCTTGGAGGTCTTTGTTACCTTTAGAGATACCGATAGCGGTTTTGGATGGCAGCAATTCGTTGTCGACCGGCTTGCTGACTTCGTAGCCCTCGCCTTTTGGCGACTTCAAGAAGCCCAGTTCGGCTTGCAGCATGTCCTGGATCGCCGCGTCGAGGCGACCGGACATCAGGTCGGAATACACCTGATCCTGATTCTGATAGGCCTGGGTTTTCACCCCTGCCTTGTCCAGCACGGCCTTGGCGTAGGCTTCCTGAATGGTGCCTTGCTCGTAGCCTATGGTCTTGCCCTTCAACGAAGCGACCTCTTCGCTCAGGCCCGACCCTTTCTTGAACACGTAGGCGGTCGGACCGGAAAACAGCTCATCGGAGAAGTCGATGACTTTTTCGCGAGCCGGGGTGACGGTCATCGAAGAGATCACACCGTCGAACTTATTGGCTTTCAGGCCCGGAATCATGCCGTCGAAATCGCTTTCGACCCACTTGCACTTGACCTTCAACTCGGCGCAGATCGCGTTCCCCAGATCAATGTCGAAACCCACCAGGCTACCGTTGGCCGCTTTCGATTCGAACGGCGCATAAGAAGGGTCAACGCCAAAACGCAATTCCTTGTATTCCTTGGCCAGCGCGGACCCGGCTGCCATGCACAACGCCAGTGCAGAAAGGGTAAGCAATGCTTTTTTCATTCTTCAATCCCTAAAAACCAATATGAGCGCTTGTGGCGCAGAATTATTGTTACTGGTAAGCGTAAGACCCGATGGAAGTAGCAATTTCCGAACCAGAGTCCCGAACAAGCGTTTAAAAGGTAGTTCAAGAAATGACGGCGAGGGATTTATGCACGGAAATGGGCGTTGGAAAATAGCTGCACCGTTGCGGTTCGAGTCGGCATAAATCCCTGTGGGAGCGAGCTTGCTCGCGATAGCGGAGTGTCAGCCGCCATCATTGCAAGATGACACACCGCTATCGCGAGCAAGCTCGCTCCCACAGGGGCCCGCGTTAACTCAGCAAATTCTGCAGGGTCCCCAGGTTGTCCGCTTCTTCGACGGTTTTGTCCTGCCGCCACCGCAACATCCGCGGAAACCGCACCGCAATGCCACTTTTATGACGCTTGGACAAGGCGATCCCCTCAAACCCCAGCTCAAACACCAGGCTCGGCTTCACACTGCTCACCGGCCCGAACTTCTCCACCGTGGTCTTGCGCACGATGCTGTCGACCTGGCGCATTTCTTCATCCGTCAGTCCCGAATACGCCTTGGCGAACGGCACCAGCGTGCGTTCGCTGGCGTCGGCTGGGGCATCCCAGACGGCGAAGGTGTAGTCGCTGTAGAGACTGGCCCGGCGGCCATGGCCTCGCTGGGCATAGATCAGCACGGCATCGACGCTGAACGGGTCGACTTTCCATTTCCACCAGACGCCCATGTCCTTGGTCCGACCGACACCATAAAGCGCATCCCTGGCCTTGAGCATCATGCCCTCGACACCCAGGCTGCGGGAGGCTTCCCGTTGCCGGGCGAGGTCGAACCAGTCTTCTCCCGTGAGCACGGGCGAAGGCAGCAGGACGGGGTTGGCGCAGGAGCTGATCACCTGTTCCAGTTGAGTGCGGCGTTTGACCTGAGGCTGATTGCGCCAATCTTCGCCTCGCCATTCCAGCAAGTCATAAGCGAGAACGACCACCGGCACCTCGTCGAGGATTTTCTTGCCGAGGGTTTTACGACCGATCCGCTGTTGCAGCAGGGCAAAAGGTTGCACCGCGGGTGCGGCTGGCGCTTGTGGATCGAAGGCATCCTCGGTGTCCGGTCGGGCTGTTTTCCAGGCAACGATCTCACCGTCGATCACGGTGCCATCAGGCAGGCAGTGAACCAGGCTCTCGAGTTCGGGAAAGCGCTCGGTGATCAGCTCTTCACCGCGCGACCAAATCCACAGTCGGCCGTCGCGCTTGACCACCTGGGCGCGGATGCCATCCCATTTCCATTCCACTTGCCAGTGGCTGGCGGGCCCGAGCAGGGCTTCGAACTGTTCGACCGGCTGTGACAGCGCATGGGCCAGAAAAAACGGATAGGGCTGGCCGCCCCGTTGGGCGTGCTCGTCGGACGATTCGGCGGCGATCAGCTTCAAATAGCTGGCCGCGCTCGGACGGTGGGACAGGTCGGTATAGCCGACCAGCCGCTGCGCCACGCGTTTGCTGTCCAGGTGCGCCATGGATGCCAGGGCGCGGGTCACCAGCAACTTGGAGACGCCGACCCGGAAACTGCCGGTGATCAGTTTGATGCAGAGCATCAGGCTGGGGCGGTCCAGTTGCGACCAAAGCCCGGGAAGCCGTTCGGCGAGAACGTCCGGTGGCGCGCCACGCAGTGGCAGCAGCTTGTCTTCGATCCACACCGCCAATCCGTCGATGGAGCTGTGGGGCGCTTCGGGCAGCACCAGCGAGATGGTTTCCGCCAGATCGCCGACGGCCTGATAACTCTCCTCGAACAGCCACGGCGACAGGCCGGAAAATGCCACCGCCAGTTCGCGCAGGATGCGCACCGGCACCAATTGCCTGGGGCGTCCACCGGACAAAAAGTAAACCGCCCAGGCGGCATCTTCCGGGGCAGCCTCAGCGAAGTAATGTTGCATCGCCGCCAGTTTGGCGTTGCTCGATGTCGTGGCGTCGAGCTCGGCGTACAGTTGGGCGAAGGCCTTCATGTCAGCACCTCGGCGATTTCCGGCTCGATGATCGGGCTCTCTTCCTCGTCATCGCCGTACTCGGTGTTGAAGCTCTGCGCATCGAGCCCTTGCTCGCGCAGGTGGCGCACCAATACCCCGACCGAACCATGGGTGACCATGACCCGTTCGGCACCGGTTTGCTCGATGGCCCACAGCAGGCCCGGCCAGTCGGCGTGGTCGGACAATACGAAGCCGCGGTCCACGCCGCGCCGCCGACGTGTGCCGCGCAAACGCATCCAGCCGCTGGCAAAGCCGTCACTGTAGTCACCGAAGCGTCGCATCCAGGTGCTGCCGCCTGCCGAAGGCGGGGCCAGCACCAACGCTTTGCGCATCATGGGGTCGCTTTTTTTCAAATCGCCGGCGTAGATCGTTGGCGGTAGATAAACACCGCTCTCGCGATACACCCGGTTCAACGGCTCCACCGCACCATGCACCAGGATAGGGCCGAGGCTGGCGTCGATACCGTGGAGAATGCGCTGAGCCTTGCCGAAGGCGTAGCAGAACAGCACGCTGGCCTTGTCGGCGGCGGCGTTGGCTTGCCACCACTGATTGATCTCGGCAAAGACCTGCGCCTGTGGCTGCCAGCGATAGATCGGCAGGCCGAAGGTCGATTCGGTGATGAAGGTGTCGCAGCGTACGGGTTCGAACGGTGCGCAGGTGCCGTCCGGCTCGATCTTGTAGTCGCCCGAGGCGACCCAGACTTCGCCACCGTATTCCAGGCGTACCTGGGCCGAACCGAGCACATGCCCTGCGGGGTGAAAGCTCAGGGTCACGCCATGGTGAGTCAGGGGTAGACCGTAAGGCTGGGTTTGCAGGTTGATATCCGTCCCCAGGCGCGTGCGCAGGATGCCTTCGCCGGGAGCCGCCGCCAGATAGTGCTGGTTGCCGCCCTTGGCATGGTCGCCGTGGGCGTGGGTAATCACCGCACGCTCGACCGGGCGCCACGGGTCGATGAAGAAATCCCCGGCGGGGCAGTACAAACCTTCGGGGCGGGCGATAACAAGGTCCATGTTTGTTACCAAATAGGGAGGGATTTGTTAGCTATGAGGTCGGCGCGAGGCGAGAAGTTCTATCGATTTTTAAAGGACAGACGACATTCAACTGTGGGAGCAAGCCCGCTCCCACAGAAGGTCGCGGCGACGCTTATTTACCTGGTGTCAGGGTCAACCGCTTGCTCCCATACACCTTGTCAAAGTTCTGCGGTTGCATCGGCAAGCTCATGTATTGGCCCTTGAACCACGGATCAATGCTATCCAGGTAATTGGGACTCGCCGGGTTGCCGGACTGGCCTGTGCTGTTCTGCCCCATCAGCGGTTCAGCCTGGCCGAAGTCGACGATCAAGCGCATGGCCGGTGCCAGGGTGGTGTTGAAATCCTGGCCCCAGGTGAAGGCCGCCGTGTTGAGGGTGGTGTGATCGCCTCCAGCCGGCAGCGGACCACGCACAGTCTGGCCGCTGGCATTCTTCCATTCGTAGCGGTGCAATTTGCCCCACTGCCAGACTTTGTGATCGCCACCCAACTGACTGTCACCTGCGCTGATAGCCGCCGCGAGACTGCGAGCGAGAATCGCCGGTTTATCTTCTTTTTGCGGCGTGCGAACGTCATCCCAGAACGGACTGTCCTCACGGCCCAACAGATGATCGGCCTGGGCGGCGTAGGACAACTTGCCGTTGGCGATCAAGGCTTTCCATGCCGGGCTGGTTTCCGGGCCCAGTTCGTCGAGGAAAATCTGCCGGGTGCTTTCCTGGAGGAACAGTTCGTAGATCGCCGCGTCGGCGGAGGTCGGACTGAGTTTGCCGTCGAACGCCATCAAGCGGGTGTACGCCTCGCGCGCCTTGTCGCGATCGGCGTCCGGCAGCGCTTCGATGGCTTGCTTGAGCGGTTGGGCCATGCCCGGTGCCTGGAATATTTTCTTCAGCTTGGCGGCGAAGGTGGTGGTCTGATCATATTGCATGGCGATCAGGCTGCGGGTGTCGTGTTTGCCCGCGCCGGCCAGCTCGGCCATGCGTTCGCCACGTTCCGGTGCCGACCAGGAATTGGACAGCTGCATGCCGTAGCCATGGGGAATGACCCGCTGGTTGGCGGTGCCGAGCCAGCCTTGGGCGGGGTCCTGGTCATAAGGATGCAGCATCGGGTCGGCGTAACCGTCCCAATCGTAACGGCCTTCCCAGCCCGGGGAGGGCAGCAGGCCTTCGCCTTCGCGACGGTTCGGGTAACGACCGGTGACTTGCCAGCCAATGTTGCGGGCGTCGGCAAAGAGCAGGTTCAGGGTAATGGCGCGGATTTCGCGGCTGGCATCCGACGCTTTTTCGACGTTCTGCGCCCGGGACAGGTCGAAAAACGCGTCCAGGGTTTTGTCGTCGGTGAAATTCGGCGTCTGCAAGGCCAGGCCGAAGCCGTTGGCCAGCGCGGTGCCTTGGGCACTGTTGAGCAGGGGGCCATGCCGGGTCTCGTACACCGCTTCGCGAATCGACCGCTGGCCTTTGACGAAATAACTTTCGTTACGCACGATCACTGGCTGCCATTTGCCGCCGACCTCGTAGGAAAGACCGTTGCCCTGGCGTTTGATTTTTTCCAGGAACAAGTCCTGGTTATCACCCATGACCGAGGTCATGCTCCAGGCCACCTTGCCGTTGTAACCGCCCAGCACCATCGGCAAACCGGCGATGGTGACGCCGGACGCCTGGTACTTCGGCGCGCGGATCTGTACGTAACTGAATAACGACGGCACGCCCGGCGATCCATGGCTGTCGCTGGCCAGCAGGCTTTTACCGCTGCGGCTGCGTTGCGGGGCGATCGCCCAATTGTTCGATGAAGTGGCGCCCAGCAGGTTCAGATCGGACAGTTGGGCGGTGGCTTTGCTGATTTCAGCCAGGCCCGGAACCTGCCCGTTGAGCTTGATACCCTGCAGTTTTTCGGCTTCGGCCACCGGCAGTTTTTCATCGGGAGCGGAGGGTGTCAGCCACGGCAGTTTGTCGGTGGTGACTGTCTGCGCCAGCATCAGCGAGGCAATTTCTTCCGGCAGGTTGGCCGATTGGCTGAAATTCAACAGGCAGAAAATCAGCGCCGAGTCTTCCGGTTTCCAGTATTCAGGTTTGTAGCCGGTAGCGGCGAGGTCCGCCGGCAGCTTGTCGCGGTAGCGGAACAGATAGGCGTTGACGCCACGCGCGTAGACTTCGAAAAAGCGCTTGAGGCGCGGCGAAGACGCTTTGTACAGCTCGCCGGCGCTTTTCTTCAGGTTGACTGCGCGCATGTAGCGGTCGGCGTCCAACAGGTCCGGACCGGACATCTCCGACAGACGGCCCTGGGCCAGCAGGCGCAGGGTCACCATTTGGGTGATGCGGTCTGTGGCGTGCACATAGCCAAGGGAGAACAGCGCGTCATGGAAACTGTTGCTTTCGATCAATGGCACGCCCATGGCATTACGCCGCACCGAAACGTTCTGCGCCAGTCCTTTGAGCGGTTGTACCCCGGAGGTCGGCGGGAGGGTGTCCTGGGTGTTCGTGGTCTGACAACCGGTCAGGCTCAAGACACCGGCCACTGCTGCGGCAACGCCGAACCGGGGAAGAAAATGTGTGAGGGCTGGCGAGGCCATGGCAAAGCTCCTGCGGGGGGTAGCGTCATTAAAGGCGCTACGTTAGTGAGCAGGAGGAGGGTGTGCAAGCAGCTTATTTCAGGATTTGTCTGCCGAACGCAAAGATCGCAGCCTGCGGGATGTACGCCGATCCAATGGAGCTGGCTTGCCAGCGACAGCGGTCTGTCAGTCAACAGCTCTACCGAATGTGCCGCCGTCTTCGCCGGCAAGCCGGCTCCTACACAGGATCGCTGTCGTTCACCGACCTGATGTTCGCTGAAGATCCCCCTGTAGGAGCTGGCTTGCCAGCGAAAGCGGTCTGTCAGCCAACACCTCTGCTGAATGTGCCACCGTCTTCGCCAGCAAGCCGGCTCCTACACGGGATTGGTGGCGTTCACCGATCCGGTGTTCTCAAGCCCCGTGGCACTTCTTGAATTTCTTGCCATTGCCGCACGGGCAAGGGTCGTTGCGGCCGACGTCTTTCAGGGCGTTGCGCACCGGTTCCTGGTGGGCGTGGCCGCAGTTCGGGCCGTGGACATGGCCATGGTCGTGATCATGGTGCTCGTGATGGTCATGATCGTGGTTGCAGTCAGGGCCATGGACATGGGGTTGCTGGGTCATCGAAGTTGCTCCGGAATTAAATCGGCGGGGATTATCACGCCATTGCGCGCCAGGTGCACGTAGTGCGCGATGAATAAACCGGTTTCCATTTCACCCTCCAGTCGATAGGGGATGGGCTGATCGGGTTTCTTCAGCAGTTTCACCACGTCCCGGACCTTGGGCCACAGGTTGGTGCGGATCGGCACCTTGAAGTACGCACTGCGCTTGGGACCGACCGTAAACCAGTGTTCGTGCTCGCCTTCGGTCAGCAGCATGTCGCCCAGGTGAATGCGATATTCGAGGCCGCGCACCGTCAGGTCACTGTCATTGGGGTTGTCGACGCGAAAGTACAGGAGGAATCGTTGCTGCATCAGTTTGGCCTGGACGACTTCGACCTTGACCAGGTGCACTTGTGGCTCCGGCCCGTCGTAGGAGAACCATGATGCACAGCCGCCGAGCCCCGAAAACAGGAGCAGAGTAAAGAGATAAAGTACGAGTCGTCGGGTGATCATGGTTGTGTTCTCCCTTGAACTCCAGTCTAGCCCCAAAAGATCGCAGCCTTCGTCAGCTCCTGCGGGTATATGCAATACCAATTCAGGAGTTGACGCAGGCTGCGATCTTTTGGGATTACCTCAACCGCTGATATACCCCGCGCAACACTTCTTGAACTTCTGCCCGCTGGCGCACGGGCAGGCATCGTTGCGCCCGGCCTTGAGTGGCACGGTGGGGTCGATGAAGTACCAGCGGCCGGCGTTCTGCACAAACGATGAGCGTTCACGGTGGCTGTGTTCGCCGCCGCCGTCGTGCCAGCGCGCCGTGAAGGTGACGAACGCGTGTTCCGGCTGGCCACCGAGTACCTCGGCGCTTTCCACGTCCAGGCCCAGCCAGGTGCTTTGGGCGCTCCAGTCGCTGATGGACTGTCGGTCCAGGCTCGCTTGTTGCGCGGGCAGTGTGGTCGCCACCAGATAATCGATCAGGCCCAGCACATAGGCGCTGTAGCGCGAACGCATCAAGGCTTCGGCACAAGGCGCCGGATGCCCGGCATGGTAATGACCGCAGCAGGCGTCAAGCAGGGTGCCGCTGCCGCAAGGACAAATAGAGGTACTCATTGCGTTACCACCAGTATTTCCCGAAATTTTCCGGATTGGCCCAGAACCGCGAATTGAGCCAGTCGGGTACTTGTTTGTAGTCAAGCAGATCATAGGTAAACAGGGTCAGCACCTGATCGTCGCGCTGGAAGCGCTCGCTGGCTTGCAGGGCCAGGGAGAAGAAGTCGGTCTCTAGCCAGCCACTGGCCGGCAAGTCTGCCAGCACCGCGATGCGGCTGGCGTTGAGGTTGCGTATCCCACCCAACAGGTTCAGGCCATCGCGTTTGGGCAAATGTTCCAGGCAATCGACCACCAGCGCCAGGTCAAACCGGCGTGCCGCCAGTTCGTCCGGCAGCGGTCCAGGTGCCGCATGGGCCACGAAGGTGTCCGGATGGGCGAGCTTGAAAGCTTCAAGCGCGGGGAATTCGCTGGCGCCAATCAGCAACAGACGCGCCGGGGCGTAACGATCAAGCAATGCGGCCAGCGCCTGCTGGGGCGTGCGCGGAGAAATAGCTGCAATCATCGAAGATCCTCAATCAGAGTGCCAAGACTAGCCTGCCCACAAGTCCAGATATAGAGCTGGATACAGTCAAAAGTGTCGATCAGCCGCGAACACGGGACCAAACAGCACTGGCCTATTGCTGGCGGAGATGAAAGCTGGGGTCTTTACTCCCTAGAATCGGTTTCAAGCCGATCCCTCAGGAGATAACTCGATGAGCATAGTTCGGACAGCATTACCCTTGGTTCTGCTAACCAGTGTGTTGACTGGTTGCGCAGGTTTGCAGAAAACCGACTGGCCGACCTGTGCGGCGGTCGGTGGTGTCGTTGGTGCGGGTCTTGGCGCAACCGAGAGTTCGGCATGGGCAGGGTATGGCGCGCTGCTGATCGGCGGCACGGCTGCGGCCTATTGCTGGGTTCACGGTGATGGCGACGAAGACGGCGATGGTGTGCCGGACAGCCGCGACAAGTGCCCGGGTACGCCTAGAGGCGTACGGGTCGACGCCGACGGTTGCCCTCCACCGGTGCCTGCGCCAGTGGTCGAAGAGGCCGTTGTGGTCAAGGAAGAAGTCATCGTCATTCGCGATGTTCATTTCCAGTTCGACAAAGCCACGCTGACCCCTTCTGATAAAGATGTACTCAACACCATCGCCACTCGCCTGAAACAGGAGTCCACCACTGCCCAGTTGAGCGTCACTGGTCACACCGACAGTGTAGGCAGTGATGCCTATAACCAGAAACTGTCTGATCGTCGGGCGCATTCGGTGGTCGAGTATCTGATCTCCCAAGGCGTTCCACGCAGCAGCTTCGTGTCCGTGGCCGGTGCCGGTGAAAGCCAGCCGGTGGCCGATAACAAAACCGCTGACGGCCGTGCACTGAACCGTCGCACAGAGATCAAAATCAACCGCTAGGCCCCGCGCATTCCGCGGCTTGTGCAGTCGCGGATGCAGGTCTTTACTCCTGTGTAACCGGCATCGGCCGGTAACACAGGAGCTTTCACCATGAGTGATCAGCGCCGAAGTCATCGTCCTGAGAGACGACGTGCTGTTCGCCTTCAACCAGTCCAGCCTGACCCCTTCTGCCCAAAGCAAGCTGGATTCGCTGATGAGCAAACTGCAGAACGCCGATGTGGTGAGCATCAAGGTGATTCTCACCGGCGAAGGCCGGGGTGAGCTCGAGCCGGTGGCCGATAACGCACAGATGCAGGGCGCGCGCAAAACCGTCGCGTGGAGTTGCACATCAACCGCTGAGGCCCGTAATAGAGCCGTCGGATAGCTATCATGGTCGATCCGGCGGCCATTCGACACCTTCATGAAGAATTTGCCATTGCCCTCTGGCTTATCCCGTGTGGAAGCCGTTACTGTGCGTGCAAAGAATAATTCTCGACGGGTGAGCGTATGAAGGTGTTCTGGTGGCTGGGGAAGCTGTTGACCCTGCTGTTCTGGTTGGTGGTGCTGGTCAACCTGCTCATGCCGTTTATCTATCCGCTGCACCTGTTGGTCAATATGGCTGGTAGCCTGCTGGCAGGCCTTCATCTGCTGGAGGCGGCGTTCTGCTTTCGCAGCCTCAGAGGGCGCGCCCACCCTTGGCGTGATCGCCTGAAAATCCTCTTTTTCGGTGTTTACCACCTGCAAACCATCCCGGCTCCTACCGTATCGAAGGCTTCCCATGCGTAAACTCTGTCTGCTCGCCGCACTCGTCAGCCCATTGGCTTGCGCTCAGGTGGTAAGCGTTGAAACCAACTCGCTGATGCGCTTGCCCAACACCGCCAGCACCTTGCACCTGGAACGCCTGGAAGTGGCCGATTACGGCACGTTATTGATCCCTTCGAACGTGACCGAAGTGAGCGTCGAGCAATTGCACCTGGGGCGTGAAGCGCGGATTGCGATCGTACCCAGCGAACAGGCACTGGCGCTGAAGGTCAGTCGTGCCCGATTGGCCGAAGGCAGCCAGATCACCGCTCGCGGTGCGCCGGGAACCTACCTCAAGGCTGCCCGCTCCGGGCGTAACCTGACGTTGCAGATCAAGACGCTTGAGGCGCCGCAATTGTCGGTCGACGCTCGCGGTGGCGCCGGCACACCGGGTTTTGTCGGTCTGGATGGAGCCAACGGGCAAGCACCGGGTTGCACCTGGGGCCAGGCCGGTCGCGGAGCCGATGGCAGCAATGGCAGCGACGGCCAGCCGGGCGCACCGGGTGCGCTGGTCCGGCTGGAAGTGCCGCGCGATTACCCGGCGGAACAAATCAAGGTCCAGGTCGCCGGCGGTGCCGGTGGCATGGCCGGACCTGGTGGCAAGCCGGGGGCGGGTGGCAAGGCCAAGGGCTGCTTCGTATACAAGGCCGATGGCGGCAAGAGCGGGCGTCCTGGCGCTGATGGACAGCCAGGACCTGCGGGTGCGGCGGGGTCGGTGACTGTACAGCGGTTGTAATCCGCTTTAACCGATCGTTCCCACGCTCAGCGTGGGAATGCAGCCCGTGACGCTCTGCGTCACTGGACGCGGAGCGTCCCTTGAGGCATTCCCACGCAGAGCGTGGGAACGATCACGGCCGCGCCGCAGCAATCGCCACCAGCACCAGCCCGACGATCAAATTGATCCCCACCAACTTGCGAATCCTCCCCAGCACCGCAGCCCCCGTCGGCCAATCCTGCGCCGTTACTGCAATGCGCAACTCAGGCAACATCAACGCCTGGATCCGGATAAACAGCGCAGTCATCACCACATACAATCCCATCATCACCTGCACATAACGTGGCGCGGTTTCAAACCCGGCGTACTGCATATGAATCATGCCCACGCCGCTGATCGGCAAAAGCACCACCGCCACCCAGACCCAGCGGAAAAATCCTTGAAACACTTCTACCCACAGTTTCAACCGGGCAGGACCCTCAAGCGCCTTCATTGCGGCGGGGCGCAAGACCATCCAGGCGAAAAACATGCCGCCGACCCATACCAGGGCGGACAGGACATGCAGGGTATAAACGATGCCAAAAGGTGTCATTGAGGTACTCCGTTCTGCGCGGGATTAATTAGCGGGGTATGATAGCGACCGATCCGAACCACTGAAAATTTATCCAGCGTTTTTTGCGCCCGACAATCCATGATCAGCACCGAACTCAAAACCACGATCCAGGGCGCCTATACGCGTTTTCTCGAAGCCAAGAGCCTCAAGCCGCGCTACGGGCAACGCCTGATGATCGCCGAAATTGCCAAGGTCCTCGGCGACATCGCCACCGACGACGAAGGCCGGCGCAGTGGCGACCCCGCGATTGTCGCGGTGGAAGCCGGCACCGGTACCGGTAAAACCGTGGCCTACAGCCTCGCGGCCATCCCCACGGCCAAGGCTGCCGGCAAACGCCTGGTGATCGCCACGGCCACCGTGGCCCTGCAAGAGCAGATCGTCTACAAGGATCTGCCCGACCTGATGCGCAACAGCGGGTTGAATTTCAGCTTCGCCCTGGCCAAGGGGCGCGGGCGCTACATGTGCCTGTCCAAACTCGACATGTTGCTCCAGGAAGGCCATGCGCAAACGGCCACGGCGCAATTGTTCGAAGAAGAAGGTTTCAAGATCGAGGTCGACGAGGCCAGCCAGAAGCTGTTCACCAGCATGATCGAGAAGCTCGCCGGCAATAAGTGGGACGGCGACCGCGACAGTTGGTCCACCGCCCTGGAAGACGCCGACTGGGCGCGCCTGACCACCGATCACAGCCAGTGCACCAATCGCCATTGCCCCAACTTTGGCCAGTGCGCCTTCTACAAGGCCCGCGAAGGCATGGGCAAGGTCGACGTCATCGTCACCAACCACGACATGGTCCTGGCTGACCTGGCCCTGGGCGGCGGCGCGGTATTGCCCGATCCGCGCGACACCATCTACGTCTTCGACGAAGGCCATCACCTGCCGGACAAGGCCATCGGCCACTTCGCCCACTACACGCGCCTGCGTTCCACCGCCGACTGGCTCGAAGCCACCGCCAAGAACCTGACCAAACTCCTGGCCCAGCACCCGCTGCCGGGGGATCTGGGCAAGTTGCTCGAACAGGTGCCGGAGCTGGCGCGAGAGATCAAGACCCAGCAGCAGTTCATGTTTACCGCGTGCGAGCAGGTCGCCGATTTCAAACCCGGCGAAGACGTCGAAGGCCGCGAGCGACCGCGTCATCGTTTCGTCGGCGGGGTCATTCCCGAGCATATGCGTGAGATGGGCATCGAGCTGAAGAAGGCCTTTGCCCGTCTGACCGACCTGTTCACCCGGCTGACCGAACTGCTCAAGGAAGGCATGGATGGCGAGGTCAACATCGGCATCGCCAGCAATCAGGCTGAAGAGTGGTATCCGCTGTTTGGCAGTCTATTGTCCCGTTCTTCGGGCAACTGGGAGTTGTGGACCGCTTTCACCGCTGAAGACCCGGAAGACAACCCGCCCATGGCCCGTTGGCTGACCCTGGCTGAAAGCGGTTCGCTGTTCGACATCGAGGTCAACGCCAGCCCGATCCTCGCGGCGGAAATGCTCCGACGCAATCTGTGGAACGTGGCCTACGGCGCGCTGGTGACCTCGGCGACCCTGACCGCCCTCGGTACCTTCGATCGTTTCCGCATGCGCGCCGGCCTGCCGAAAAAAGCCGTCACCGCCGTGGTCCCGAGCCCGTTCCACCACGCCGATGCGGGTGTGCTGCGGGTGCCGGACCTGAAGGCCGACCCGCGTGATGCGCCAGCCCACACCGCGGCAATCATCCGCGATTTGCCGCAATTGGTCGAAGGCTCCCGGGGCACCCTGGTGCTGTTCTCCTCGCGCAAACAGATGCAGGACGTGTTCGACGGCCTGGATCGCGACTGGCGCAAGCAAGTGTTCATTCAAGGCAACCTGTCGAAACAGGAAACCCTGAACAAGCACAAGGCGCGAGTCGATGGTGGGGATTCCAGTGTGCTGTTCGGCCTGGCGAGTTTCGCCGAAGGGGTCGACTTGCCCGGTGCGTATTGCGAACACGTGGTGATCGCGAAGATTCCGTTCTCGGTGCCCGATGACCCGGTCGAAGCGGCCCTGGCCGAATGGATCGAGGCCCGAGGCGGCAATCCGTTCATGGAAATCTCGGTGCCGGATGCCTCGCTGAAACTGGTCCAGGCCTGTGGTCGCTTGCTGCGCACCGAAGAAGACCGCGGCACCATCACCTTGCTCGACCGGCGCCTGGTGACCCAGCGCTACGGCAAGGCGATCCTCAATGCGCTGCCGCCATTCCGTCGTGAAATTTCCTGAAACAGGGCTGGGCAATTTTGCCCAACCTGCTGTCTATCTCTCTACCATCGCTTTTCCATTGGCCCATTGAAGGTCGTTAGGGAGAATTTCGTTCTCATGATTCGCCGTTCGCCGCGCCGTTCGTTACCTGCCGTTTTTGCCCTGATGTTTGCAGCCCCTGTGTTGGCGGCGCCTGCCGGCCAGCAGACGCTGTTCAACTTTGTGCGCCCCGCCGACGTGGTCCAGGTGGCGACTCAGGACGCCAGCCTGCCGCAATCCAACGCCGAACAAACGGCCGAAGGCGAAGTGTTGCGGCGGGTGACGTTCAACCCGGTGGCGCAGCCCACCTTGCGCCTGAGCCCGCAAACCGGTGCCTGGGACTGGTCACAGTCGGGTTTCATGAGCCTGCGGATTCAAAGCGCGATGAATTGGGCTGTGACCCTGTACGTCAAAATCCAGAGCAACGACGGCAAGACCCTGGTCAGTCGCGTCGATCTGCCGGCCGGCCCTGCGCAAACTTTGCTCGTGCCGCTGCAGCCATTTACACCTTTGAGCCTGGGCATGAAAGCCGGGCCGCCGATGCCGATGACCTTTGACGGTCAGCGCGTATTGCTGGCCAGCAGCGCGGGTGAGCTGGAGCGCAGCCAAGTAGTGTCGGTGACCTTGTCGATGGATCAGCCGAAAGTCGCCCAGAGCATCCTGCTCGAGCGGTTCGGCGTGCAGGAAGGCGAAGCGGTGACCAAAGCGGCTTATGGCGGTCTGGTGGATGCTTACGGGCAATCCACCCGCGCCAAATGGCCAGAGAAGATCGGCAACGACGAACAACTCAAAAGCAGCGCCGCCAAGGAACAGCAACAGCTGAAAACCTGGCTGGCCGAGCGTCAGAAGGCGTCGTTGGACAGGTTCGGAGGCTTGGACAACGGGCCGGTCTTCAAGGCCAGTGGCTTTTTCCGCACCGAGAAACGTGACGGCCGCTGGTACCTGGTGACGCCGGAAGGGCATCCGTTCTACTCGCTAGGGGTCAACACTGTGACCCCGGACGTCAATCGGACCTACATCGCCGGACGCGAATGGATGTTCGAATCCCTGCCCAAACCCGACGAGCTGCTGGCCAGCCACTATGGCGAAGGCGACAACCGCGGCGGCAATGGTGCCGATCAGGGCCGTGGTTATAACGCCGGTCGCTGGTACGACTTCTATGGGGCCAACTTGCAACGTCTGTATGGCGAACCCTGCGCACCGGGCAGCGACACCAATGCCGGTGTCGCCGAGGCGGCCAAGGCCGACGCGGTCGAGGCGACGGTCGACAAGGCCGCCGAACAACCCGCCGCACCTGCAGCTGCTAAGTCCAAGGCCGATGTAGCCGAAGCGGCCAAGTCCGACGCCGTCGAAGCAACAGTCGTACAAACCGCTGAACAGACAGTTGCCGAGCCCTGCAAAGCCGTGGTCGATGAAAAGCAATGGGCCAACCATGCGCTTGACCGCCTGCAGGCCTGGGGTTTCAACACCGTCGGTAACTGGAGTGCGCCGGTATTGGCCAACACCGACCGTGTGCCGTACACCTTGCCGCTGTCGATCGTCGGCGATTACGCCAGTATCAGCACCGGCAGCGATTGGTGGGGCGGCATGCCCGACCCGTTCGATCCGCGGTTCGCCATGGCCACCGAACGTGCCGTGGCCATCGCTGCCCGCGACCATCGCGACGATCCGTGGCTGATCGGGTATTTCGCCGATAACGAGCTGGCCTGGGCCGGTCCCGGCGACGACCCGAAAGCCCGTTACGCACTGGCCTATGGCACCTTGAAAATGACCACCGACGTGCCGGCCAAACGCGCGTTCCTCAAGCAATTGCGTGACAAGTACCGCAACCAGGCAGGCCTGTCCAAAGCCTGGGGCATTGACCTGCCAGCCTGGGAATTGATGGAAGACCCGGGCTTCGTGCCGCCACTGCCGAGCGCTGAACACCCGGAAATCGAAGCTGACTTCAAATACTTCCAGAAGGTCTTCGCCGACACCTACTTCAAAACCATTTCCGACTCGCTGAAGTGGCATGCGCCGAATCAGCTGTTGCTGGGCGGCCGCTTTGCCATCAGCACGCCGGAAGCCGTGGCGTCCTGCGCCCAGTATTGCGACGTGCTGAGTTTCAATATGTATACCCTGCAACCGCAGGACGGCTATGACTTCGCCGCGCTGCGCAGCCTGGACAAACCGGTGCTGATCACCGAGTTCAACTTCGGCTCCGCGGATCGGGGCCCGTTCTGGGGGGGCGTGACGCAATTGGCCAAAGAAGAAGACCGTGGGCCGGCCTACGCTAACTTCCTCAAACAGGCGATGAACGAACCGTCGATTGTCGGGGTGCATTGGTTCCAGTACCTCGATCAACCGGTGACCGGGCGTCTGCAGGACGGTGAGAACGGTCACTTTGGTCTGCTGGGCATCACCGACCTGCCGTTCCAGGGTTTCGTCGACAGTGTGCGCAAGAGCAACCTGGCAATGGTCGATCAATTGGGCAAAGAGGCCCAGAAGACCAAGGCTGAAGCGGAGAAAGCCAGCCACGATGCCGAGGGCGGTAGGCAAGGCGACGCCGGTAAGGGGCCGGGGCAGGGCGCTGGCCAGGCGGGTGGGCATTCGGCCGATGGTCACTAGGGCCTGAGACCGCATTATCGTTCTTCGCTGCGGTGCGGCGATCCGACAAGCCAGCTCCTACAGGGGATCTTTGGCGTGACTTAGATCCAATGTGGGAGCGAGCCTGCTCGCGAAGGCGTCCCAGAGGACGCCATGAATTTCAGATCCAATACATGGGTGACCGACCGCCCAGCTCGCCCCTGTTCCCAAAAGCCTCAATGGCTGGAACAATGCGGGCCACTTTGTAGTGCGTTTATCCAGGGGAGTTGCGGGTGCTGATTCAGGGTTATTACGATCTAAAGTTCGAAGCGGTGCGAGAGGCGTTCGCGGCGCTGTTCGACGATCCCCAGGAGCGTGGCGGCGCGTTGTGCATCCAGGTCGGGGGCGAAACCGTGGTCGATCTATGGGCGGGTAGCGCCGACAAGGATGGCTGCGACGCCTGGCACAGCGACACCCTCGCCAACCTGTTCTCCTGCACCAAGACTTTTACCGCCGTGACCGCCCTGCAACTGGTGGCCGAAGGCAAACTGCAACTGGATGCTCCGGTTGCCCGCTACTGGCCCGAGTTTGCCGCCGCCGGCAAAGCGTCCGTGACCCTGCGCCAGTTGCTCTGCCACCAGGCCGGTCTGCCGGCGCTGCGCGAACCGTTGGCGCCCGAAGCGCTTTACGACTGGCAAACCATGGTCGATGCCCTGGCTGCCGAAACGCCCTGGTGGACCCCGGGGGAAGGTCACGGTTACGCCGCGATCACGTATGGCTGGCTGGTCGGCGAGCTACTGCGTCGTGCCGACGGTCGAGGACCGGGCGAGTCCATCGTGGCGCGCGTTGCCAAGCCGTTGGGGCTGGATTTCCATGTCGGCCTGGCGGACGAAGAATTTCACCGCGTGGCGCACATCGCCCGTGGCAAGGGCAACGTCGGCGACGCCGCGGCCCAGCGTTTGCTGCAAGTAACGATGCGCGAACCGACGGCCATGAGCACGAGGGCGTTCACCAATCCGCCTTCGATCATGACCAGTACTAATAAACCGGAATGGCGCCGGATGCAGCAGCCGGCTGCCAATGGCCACGGCAATGCCCGCAGCCTGGCCGGGTTCTACGCCGGACTGCTGGATGGCAGCCTGCTGGAAAGCGAAATGCTCGACGAGCTGACCCGCGAACACAGCCTTGGCGAAGACAAGACTTTACTGACCCGGACCCGTTTCGGTCTGGGTTGCATGCTTGATCAACCGGACGTCGCCAACGCGACCTACGGCCTTGGCTCTCGCGCCTTCGGCCATCCGGGTGCGGGCGGTTCCATCGGTTTTGCCGACCCGGAATACGACGTGGCCTTCGGGTTTGTGACAAACACCCTGGGGCCGTACGTCTTGATGGATCCGCGGGCGCAAAAGCTGGTGCGGGTACTGGCCACTTGTCTGTAAAACCTGCTCAAGGGTTCCAGGGCCGGAACCCAAAGGCCTTTATGGTTTCAAAGCGTCTGTTTATCCGGGTTATTCCGGTCTGATTTTTTCATTACTTCATTTTGTGGAAATCCAATGTCATCCAATAAAACCTTCGCCTTGGCCCTGTGCTTCGCCATCACCGGTTGCGCACAAACACCACAAAATGATTCTGATGGCAGCAGCTGGTGGCCGTTCGGCTCCTCCGACAAAGTCGCCGCCAAAGATCCGGCTTCGACTCCAGCCCCGGCCCCGGCCCCTCTGAAGCCTGCCGCAACCGCGCCCGTAGCCAAGGCTGAAAGTTCCAGCCCATGGTATTGGCCATTTGGCTCCGAAGAGGTGCTGGACAAAAAACCGGAGGTAAAACCAGAAGCCAAACCTGTCGAAGTGACCAAGGCGCAAGCCGATGCAGGGGGCAAATGGTGGTGGCCGTTCGGTGGCAAGGAGCAAAGCACCGCCAAAGCCGTGCCGATGCCTGATCCGAAAGTCACCCAGGCCTGGCTCGACGACTACGAACCACGCCTGCGCGCGGCGATCAAGGACAGCAATCTGCAACTCGAGCGTCGTGAAAACGTGCTGGTGGTCACCGCGCCGGTAGAAGGTTCGTTCAACCCTGACCGTCCAGCCATGCTGCTGCCGGTGACGCTAGGTCCCTTCACCCGCGTTGCAAAAATCCTCGAAGTCGATCCAAAGACTGCCGTGCTGGTGCTCGGTCACAGCGATACGTCGGGCGCGGCACCGGCCAACGTGAAACTGAGCCAGGAGCGCGCCCAATCCGTGGCCGCGATTTTCCGTCTCAGCGGCCTGCAGCGTGATCGCCTGATGCTGCGCGGCATGGGCGGCGAAGCCCCGCGTGCTGCCAACGACAGCAATGAAGGTCGTGCCCTGAACCGTCGCGTGGAACTGCTGGTGACCCCGCAGAACACCATGGTGGCGTTGTTGAGCAAGTACAACATGCCGGCTCCGGCGCCAATACGCCTGGTCGCTGCTCAGGACGTCAAGCCAGTGGCCGCGCCGGTCACCCCTGCGCCAGCCGCGAAGAAAGCTGCTGTACCTGCAGCGAAAAAGGTCCCGGCCAAGAAAGCTGCCAAGGCTCCAGCCAAGAAAACACCGGCCAAGACTCCGGTGAAAAAGACCGCGCCGGCCAAAGCCGCAGCCGCTGACAAGAAAGTCGCCGCTGCCGATGCGGCAAAAAAGTGATTCGTTAACTAAAAGGAATGCGCCATGACCCAGGGCCTGGCTGATATGCGTCGCGACTACACCCGGGACGGCCTGACCGAGGCGCAAGCCCCGGCCGAGCCGTTCGCGCTGTTCCATCAGTGGTTCGCCGACGCGGTGAAAACCGAACAGGCGCCGGTGGAAGCCAACGCCATGACCCTGGCGACTGTCGATCAGGACGGTCGGCCGCATTGCCGCATTCTGCTGCTCAAGGGACTGGACGAGCAGGGCTTCACTTTCTTCACCAACTACGACAGTGCCAAGGGGCAGCACCTGGCGGCGAACCCGTTCGCCGCCATGACCTTTTTCTGGCCGGCACTGGAGCGGCAAGTGCGGATCGAAGGGCGGGTGGTGAAGGTGACGCCCGAGGAGTCGGATGCCTACTTCCAAGTCCGGCCGCTGGGCAGCCGGCTGGGGGCCTGGGCTTCACCGCAAAGTCGCGTGATTGCCGATCGTGACGAACTGCAAGCCTTGCTCAAGAACACCGAGCAACGCTTCAGCGACACTCAGCCGCACTGCCCCGAACATTGGGGCGGTTATCGTCTGCTGCCTGAGCGCATCGAATTCTGGCAGGGCCGTCCGAGCCGTCTGCACGATCGCCTTAACTACCGTCTGGGCGCCAACTGGATTCTTGAACGTCTGGCACCCTAAGCAGTCTACCGACCGGGATAGCCTGCCGCAGCGGCCTCCAGCCACTGGGGCAGGTCCCGACGCTTGATCTTCTGCGCCTGAGCGTTTGCCAATTGCTGGAGCATGAAGGCTTTCTTATGCTCATCGCTGCCCGCCAGGGCCAACGCCAGGTCGCGGTCCATCCAGCGCTTGATCCGCACGTACAGCCACCCGTGGAAGTACAGGCCGGCGACAGTGGTGACGACAATGATGAAGTAATCCATGACAATCCTTGAATCAGCGGGGCAGATCCCGGGATTTGCCGCTACTGTGTGGCAAATTCGCGCGGACGTCTGTACCGGAACTGAATGAAACCAATTTTATCCGGGCGATGCCGTGACAGGCGTCAAGCTGCGGAGTTTAATGAATACCTGTCTTTTTGGAGTTGATGCTATGCGTAAGTCTGTTCTGTTGGTTGCTTCCTTTTCCACCATGGCGATGTTGCTCACTGGCTGCCAATCGAACCTGACCGGTGACTCCTACTCCCGTGACGAAGCGCGTCGTGTACAGACGATTCGCATGGGCACCATTGAAGCATTGCGTCCGGTAAAAATCGAAGGCACCAAGACCCCGATCGGCGGCGCCGCGGGTGCAGTCGTGGGCGGTGTCGGCGGTAGCGCCATCGGGGGCGGTCGCGGCAGTATCGTCGCCGCCGTCATCGGCGCAGTGGCGGGCGGTCTGCTCGGTTCCGCTACCGAAGAAGGCCTGACCCGCACCCAGGGCGTGGAAATCACCGTCCGTGAAGACGACGGCAGCATGCGCGCCTACGTGCAACAGGTTCAGGAAAACGAAGTATTCCGTGTTGGTGAACGTGTACGGATTGCCACGGTGGATGGTACGAGTCGCGTTTCGCATTAAGCCGGACGTAGCAAAAGAAAACCCCGATCAGGTGACTGGTCGGGGTTTTTTTTCGGATGCAACCTACAGTGGATCTTTGCCAGACTCGGGATTTGTGTACGCTCCGACACCCCCTGTGACGACGTTCCTTTCGCGCTAGACCGCCGGACTACTACGCTTGCGACTCGCCACCGCCGTCACCCCATACCCGATCACCGCCGCCAGTATCGAACCGGTCAAAATCCCCATCCGATCCATCCCGGCGTATTCACTGGCACCCGGCACAAACGCCAGGGAGCCGACAAACAAGCTCATGGTGAAGCCGATGCCGCAGAGGATCGCCACGCCCAGTACCTGGCCCCAGTTGGCGCCTTGGGGCAGGGCGGCGATGCCGATTTTCACCGCCAGCCAGGTCAGGCCGAATACGCCAAGCATCTTGCCCAGCAACAGGCCGACCGCGATGCCCATCGGCACGTGGTGGGTGAAGCTTTCGAGGGTGACCCCGCTCAGGGACAGGCCGGCGTTGGCGAAGGCGAACAGCGGCAGGATGCCGTAGGCCACCCAGGGATGCAGGGCGTGTTCCAGGGTCAGCAGCGGCGAAGGTTCGGCATTTTTGGTGCGAAGCGGAATGCAGAATGCCAGGGTCACGCCGGCCAGGGTCGCGTGGACGCCACTCTTGAGTACGCAGACCCACAGGATCAGGCCGATGATCATGTACGGCCCGAGCTTGACCACGCCGAGCCGGTTCATCGCGATCAGCGCCACGATGCAGGCTGCCGCCAGAGCCAGTGACAGCGTCGACAGCGCACCTGAATAGAAGATCGCGATGACGATGATGGCGCCAAGGTCGTCAATGATCGCCAGGGTCATCAGGAACAGTTTCAGCGACACCGGCACCCGCTTGCCCAGCAGTGCGAGCACGCCGAGGGCGAAGGCGATGTCGGTGGCCATAGGAATGGCCCAGCCGCTGAGGGCTGGCGGGTTATCCCGGTTGAGAAACCAGTAGATCAGCGCCGGTACCACCATGCCGCCAATGGCGGCCGCGCCGGGCAGGACGATCTGTGACGGCTTGGACAGCTGGCCGTCGAGCACTTCGCGCTTCACTTCCAGGCCGATCAGCAGGAAGAACAAGGCCATCAGACCGTCGTTGATCCATAGCAGCAAGGGCTTGGCGATTTTCAGCGCGCCGATCTGGGCCACCACGGGGGTGTCCAGCAGGCCGTTGTAGAGCCACGACAGCGGGGAGTTGTTGATGATCAAAGCCAGGGCTGCAGCGGCGATCAATAGCAGACCGCTGGCAGCTTCCAACTGAAAGAAACGCGTGAAAGTGCTACGCAGAGGCAAGGTCGCTCTCCATCGATGGATTCAAAAGGTGGCACACCCTAACCCGTACCGTTAGTTGTTAAAACAAAAGTTATATTCTTTTTTGTTATATGCCGTTGCAGCGGTAGGGATCGACACGGAGCTGAGCCTAGCAGTTGCCGGGCGTATTGAACCTCAGCTGTATCTGTGCGTGATGTAGGATCTTTCCTAAGCTTGTCAGCTGAGCCTTGCAGTAAGGCCGACTCGACGAGAAAACCACCATGAGCGACAACCGACAGTGGGCCCGCGAAGCCATCCGGATCATCGAAGCCGATTTCCAGCGAAGTGCCGACACCCACCTGATCCCCTTGCCTCTGCCGGGTTTCCCAGGCATCGAATTGTATTTCAAGGACGAGTCCAGCCATCCCACCGGTAGCCTGAAACACCGGTTGGCGCGCTCGTTGTTCCTCTATGCGCTGTGTAATGGCTGGCTCAAGCCCGGAGCACCGGTGATCGAGGCTTCCAGCGGCTCGACGGCGATTTCCGAAGCGTATTTCGCCCGTTTGCTGGGATTGCCGTTCATTGCGGTGATGCCCGCGACTACCTCCAAAGAGAAGATCGCGCAGATTGCTTTCTACGGTGGTCAGAGTCATCTGGTGGAGGATCCAACCCAGATCTATGCCGAATCCGAGCGCCTGGCCCGCGAGCAGGATGGGCATTTCATCGACCAATTCACCTACGCCGAGCGCGCCACCGATTGGCGAGCCAACAACAACATCGCCGAATCGATCTTCCAGCAGATGCGTTTCGAGCAGCACCCCGAGCCGAGCTGGCTGATTTCCAGCCCCGGTACCGGCGGTACCACGGCGACCCTCGGTCGTTATGTCCGTTATCGCCAGCATTGCACCCGGGTGCTGTGCGCCGATGCCGAGCGTTCGGTGTTTTTCGATTACTACCTGACAGGCGATGCCAGCCTGCGCCTGGACCATGGTTCGCGAATCGAGGGCATTGGCCGGCCCCGGGTAGAAGCGTCGTTCCTGCCCAAGGTGATCGATGCGATGGTCAAGGTGCCGGACGCCCTGTCACTGGCGGCGATGCATTATCTGGCACAACACTTGGGACGGCGAGTGGGCGGATCCAGCGGGACCAACCTGATTGGCGCATTGATGGCGGCTCAGCAGATGGTTGCAGCGGGGGAGTCGGGGTCGATCGTGGCGATTTTGTGTGATGGCGGTGAGCGCTATGCAACCACCTATTACGATCAGGATTGGCTCAAGGCCCAGGGGTATGAGTTGAGTGGTTTGATGGACGCGGTGGCGGCTAGCGCCGAGCGCGGTGAGCCGCTGCCGGCGACAGTCCTTCGCGCCAATATCTGAGATCTTTCATACACTGAAGACCCTTGTGGGAGCCGGCGGTGCGACGATTCGACTTGCCCGCGATAGCGGATTCAAATTCAACAGAGATGTTGACTGATCCACCGCTATCGCGGGCAAGCCCGGCTCCACAGGTTTTGTGTTGTATCCAGGAATGCGCGTCAGGCTTCGAGGCCGAGGATATCCCGCGCTACCGCTTCCGCAATCCGAATCCCATCCACACCCGCCGATAGGATCCCGCCCGCATAACCCGCGCCTTCACCCGCGGGAAACAGGCCCTTCACGTTCAGGCTCTGCATCGACTCGTTCCGGGTAATCCGCAGCGGCGATGAGGTCCGCGTTTCGATCCCGGTCAACACCGCGTCGTGCAGCGAGTAGCCACGGATCTGTTTCTCGAAGGCCGGCAAGGCTTCGCGAATGGCTTCGATGGCAAACGCCGGCAAGGCCAGCGCCAGATCACCCAACGCAACCCCCGGCTTGTAGGACGGTTCGACACTGCCCAATTCGGTGGACGGTTTGCCCGCGATAAAGTCGCCAACCAGTTGCGCCGGCGCTTCGTAGTTGCTGCCGCCCAGCACAAAGGCGTGGGATTCCAGGCGCTCCTGCAGCTCGATCCCGGCCAGCGGGCCACCCGGATAATCGACTTCCGGGGTGATGCCGACGACGATCCCGGAGTTGGCGTTGCGCTCGTTACGCGAGTACTGGCTCATGCCGTTGGTGACCACGCGGTTCGGCTCGGAGGTCGCTGCGACGACCGTGCCGCCCGGGCACATGCAGAAGCTGTAGACCGAACGCCCATTGCTGGCGTGGTGCACCAGTTTGTAATCGGCGGCACCGAGTTTCGGGTGGCCGGCGTACTTGCCCAGGCGCGCGCGGTCGATCAGCGACTGTGGGTGTTCGATGCGGAAACCCACCGAGAACGGCTTGGCTTCCATGAACACGCCACGGGCGTGAAGCATGCGAAAAGTGTCCCGGGCGCTGTGGCCAAGCGCCAGGATCACGTGCTTGGAATGGATCTGCTCGCCGCCGTTGAGTTCGACGCCGACCAGTTGGCCATCCTCGATCAACACGTCAGTGACACGCTGCTGGAAGCGCACTTCGCCGCCGAGGGCGCGAATTTGCTCACGCATGTTTTCCACGACACCGGTCAGACGGAACGTACCGATATGCGGTTTGCTGACGTAGAGGATTTCTTCCGGTGCGCCGGCCTTGACGAACTCGTGCAGGACTTTGCGCCCGACGAACTTCGGATCCTTGATCTGGCTGTAGAGCTTGCCATCGGAGAACGTACCCGCGCCGCCCTCGCCGAACTGCACGTTGGACTCGGGATTGAGCACGCTCTTGCGCCACAGGCCCCAGGTGTCCTTGGTGCGTTGCCGCACTTCGGTGCCGCGTTCGAGGATGATCGGCTTGAAACCCATTTGCGCCAGCAGCAGCCCGGCGAAAATCCCGCACGGCCCGAAACCGACGACAATCGGGCGTTGCTGCAGATCATCCGGCGCCTGGCCAACCGGCTTGTAGCTGACATCCGGCGCCACGTTGACGTTACGGTCATCGGCGAACCTGTGCAGCACCGCCGCCTCATCGCGAACGTTGAGGTCAATGGTGTAGATGAAGCACAGTTCGGAGGACTTTTTGCGCGCATCGTAGCTGCGCTTGAACAAGGTGTAATCGAGCAGGTCATCACTGGCGATCCCCAGGCGCTGCACGATGGCAGGGCGCAGGTCTTCATCGGGATGGTCGATCGGCAGCTTGAGTTCGGTGATTCGTAACATGACGGGATCCGGTTCGCGGGGCGCACAACTGCGCCAAGGCGTATGAAACCGGGGATTATAAGCCCCAAAGGCGCATTCCCGTGAGGCTTAAACGATCAGTCGTCCCGGGATCCGCCGAAATACCCGCAGCCGCGCTGAACCTTGCCATCGATGCGTAGTTCGGCGCTCATGTGCTGGACACTGCCGGTCGTGCTGTCGACACAACGTTGCGGCGTGACCCACAGCTCGATGTGCTGGTTATTGGCTTCGGTGCTGAGGTTGAAGCGGCCATCGCCCAGTTGTTCTTCAACGTACGGCACCGCCAATGGCTTCTGACCGACGCGCTCGATAATCATGCCTTTGGCGCTGACCCTCACGTTCCACTCAGGGTCGTGGCCGGCAGCGCGCAAAATCAACTTTTTGAAGTCTGGATCGTCACAGGCGGTGCCCGAACGCTCGACCCGGTACAGCTGCTGCAAATCGAGTCGGTTATCGGCGCCACTGGCGACGATCCGGCCGCGCACGTCGGCGAACAACTTGCCCCGGGCATTGGCCAACGTGGCGGCCTCTTGCAGGACGCTGGTGCCTCCGGTGTCGTTGACCACGTAACTGCGCTGCTCATTGCACGGCTGGAACAGCAGCTTGCCGTCGGCCGCCGTCAACTGGCCCTGTAAGCGGGTTTGCCCCACGTTGGAGGCGCTTTCACGGGGGCCATCCAGCAATTGGCACGCGGCGAACAGCGGAAGCAGGGCAACAAGGACTAAGGAACGGGCGACACGCATCTTTGGTTCTCCAGACAAGTGCCGCCACGTTACTCAGCCTGACCGTTCATCACAACCCTGAGAAAGATCGCGGGGTCTTAAAATCAAAAGCCAGATCAAAAGATCGCAGCCTGCGGCAGCTCCTACGGTGGAGCGCACTTTTGTAGGAGCTGGCGAAGCCTGCGATCTTTTGATCCTTAGCCAGGTTCAGCCCACATGAAAAGTCTGACCGGTTTGCAAGCCTTCGACGCTTTTGGCGTAGGCCAGTGCCACATCGGCCGCCGGCACCGGTTTGTAGCCACGGAAGTACGGCGCGTACTTGCCCATGGCTTCGACCAATACGTTAGGGCTCACCGAGTTGACGCGCAGGCCGCGGGGCAACTCAATCGCAGCGGCACGGACAAAGCTGTCGAGCGCGCCATTGACCAGGGCTGCCGAGGCGCCGCTGCGAATCGGGTCGTGGCTGAGCACGCCGGTAGTGAAGGTGAACGACGCGCCGTCGTTGGCGAATTCACGGCCGATCAGCAGCAGGTTGACCTGCCCCATCAATTTATCCTTCAGGCCCAGCGCAAAACTGTCTTCGGTCATTTCGCTCAAGGGGGCGAAGGTCACGTTACCGGCGGCGCACACCAATGCATCGAACTTGCCGGTTTGCTCGAACAGTTGGCGAATCGAGGCGCTGTCGCTGATATCGACCTGTAAATCACCGCTGTTACGGCCGATGCGGATGATTTCGTGCCGCTCGGACAGTTCGTTGTCGATAGCTGAACCGATGGTGCCGCCGGCGCCGATCAAAAGAATTTTCATGGTGCTGATCCTCGAATGAGTTGAACGAGGCCCCAGTCTAGAGTGGTTTTTTACATTGATAAGCGTACTAATAGGCAACCTTTGGTTTTCAAATGGAAACAATCCATGAGCGAAATGGATGACCTGGCGGCGTTCGCGGTGTTGATCGAAGCGGGGAGTTTCACCCAGGCGGCACAGCAACTGGGTTGCAGCAAGGGGCAGCTGTCCAAGCGCATCAGCCTGTTGGAATCGCGGTTTTGCGTGGTGCTGCTGCAACGTACGACGCGCCGCCTCAGTCTGACCGCGGCGGGCGCGGCATTGCTGCCACAAGCCCAGGCGCTCGTAGTCCAAGTGGAGAGGGCGCGTCAGGCCTTGGCGCGATTGAAGGACGACATGGCCGGCCCGGTGCGTATGACGGTTCCGGTATCGCTGGGGGAAACCTTCTTCGATGGCTTGTTGCTGGAATTTTCTCATACCTATCCCGACGTGCAGATCGAGCTCGACCTCAGCAATGACTATCGTGATCTGTCCCGCGACGGTTTCGATCTCGCGGTTCGCTCCGAGGTGGGCAATGACGAGCGTCTGGTCGCCCGACCCCTGCTGGCCTGGCACGAGATGACCTGCGCGAGTCCGGGCTATCTCGAACAATACGGCGAACCGTTGACGCCTCAAGCGCTCGCTGCACACCGCTGTCTGCTCAACAGTCATTACAGCGGCCGCGAAGAGTGGCTTTATCATCAGCAACATGAGTTATTGCGGGTTCGCGTGTCCGGACCCTTCGCCAGCAACCATTACAGCCTGCTGAAGAAAGCGGCACTGGCCGGCGCCGGCATTGCGCGTTTGCCTTCCTATTTGCTGCAAACGGAATTGGCTGACGGACGATTGCGCTGGCTCCTGCGCGATTATCAAACCCGCAGAATGCCGATGTATCTGGTACATCCCTATCAGGGCGGTTTGCCCAAACGCACCCAGGTGCTGGCGGATTACTTGATCGACTGGTTCAAGCGCAGTGGCGAGGCGTTGGATCGGCTTTAACTGATCACACAACCCCCTGTAGGAGCTGGCTTGCCAGCGAAGGCGGCTTCACATCCAACGAAGATGTTGACTGATCCACCGCTTTCGCTGCGGTGCGGCGATCCGACAAGCCAGCTCCTACAGGGGATTTGCGGTGTTGTCGGGATAGGGGTGGGCATAAAAAAACGGCCCGAAGGCCGTTTCTGGTTACCGCAAAGGCTTAACCACCCAGATACGCTTCGCGCACTTTAGGATCGGTCAGCAACGCTTCACCCGTGCCTTGCATCACCACCCGGCCGTTTTCCAGCACGTAGGCGCGGTCAGCGATTTTCAGGGCCTGGTTGGCGTTCTGCTCCACCAGGAACACCGTCACGCCATCCTTGCGCAGCTGTTCGATGATGTCGAAGATCTGCTGGATGATGATCGGCGCCAGACCCAGCGACGGCTCGTCGAGCAGCAGCAGTTTGGGCTTGCTCATCAGCGCCCGGCCGATGGCGAGCATTTGCTGTTCGCCACCCGACATGGTGCCGCCGCGCTGGGCGAAGCGTTCTTTCAGGCGTGGGAAAAGTCCGAGAACCTTGTCCATCTGCTCCTGATAATCGCCCTTGTCGGTGAAGAAGCCGCCCATGGCGAGGTTTTCTTCCACGGTCAGGCGGGCAAACACCCGACGACCTTCCGGCACGACGGCGATGCTCTTGCGCATGATCTGCGCCGAGGTCTGCCCCACGAGCTCTTCGCCCATGTAGCGGATGCTGCCGCTGTGGGCCTGCGGCGAACCGCAGAGGGTCATCAGCAGGGTCGACTTGCCGGCACCGTTGGCACCGATAAGCGTCACGATTTCGCCCTGACGGATTTCCACGTTGACGCTGTGCAGGGCCTGGATCTTGCCGTAGAAGGTGGAAACGTTTTCGAATTGCAGCATTTACGCTTCCCCCAGGTAGGCTTTGATCACTTCAGGATTATCGCGGATCTGTTGCGGCGTGCCGTCGGCCAGGGGGGTGCCCTGGTTGATCACGACGATGTGGTCGGAAATGCTCATGACCAGTTTCATGTCGTGTTCGATCAGCAGCACGGTGACGTTGTGCTCTTCACGCAGCATGCTGATCAGCGCCTTGAGGTCCTCGGTTTCCTTCGGGTTCAGGCCGGCGGCCGGTTCGTCGAGCATGAGGATCCGCGGACGGGTCATCATGCAGCGAGCGATTTCCAGGCGACGTTGCTGACCGTAGGCCAGGGTGCCGGCCGGACGGTTGGCAAACGCCGTGAGGTTGACCTTGTCCAGCCAGTACTCGGCAAACTCCATGGCGTCGCGCTCGCTCTTGCGGAACCCCGGGGTTTTGAACAGGCCGGCCAGAAAGTTGGTGTTCAGGTGACGGTGCTGGGCGATCAACAGGTTCTCGACCGCCGTCATGTCCTTGAACAGCCGCACGTTCTGGAAGGTGCGCACCACGCCTTTGAGGGCGATCTTGTGGCCGGGCAGGCCTTCGATCGCCTGACCGTCAAGCAGGATGCTGCCACCGCTCGGTTTGTAGAAACCGGTCAGGCAGTTGAAGACGGTGGTCTTGCCGGCGCCGTTAGGGCCGATCAGCGCCACAACCTGTTTTTCTTTCACGGTCAGGGCTACGCCGTTGACCGCCAGCAAGCCGCCGAAGCGCATGCTCAGATTTTCGACTTTAAGGATCTCACGGCTCATTTGCGCAGCTCCATGTGAGGACGTTGCATGGGCAGCAGGCCTTGAGGACGCCAGATCATCATCAGCACCATCAAGGCGCCGAACATCAACATGCGGTACTCACTGAACTCACGCATCATTTCAGGCAACAGGATCATCACCACCGCGGCCAGGATCACGCCCAGCTGCGAGCCCATGCCACCCAACACCACAATGGCGAGAATGATCGCCGACTCGATGAAGGTGAAGGACTCCGGTGTTACCAGCCCCTGACGCGCAGCGAAGAAGCTGCCGGCGAAACCGGCGAAGCTGGCGCCCAGGGTGAAGGCCGACAACTTGATGACCGTAGGATTGAGACCCAGCGCACGGCAGGCGATTTCATCTTCACGCAACGCTTCCCAGGCGCGACCCAGAGGCATGCGCAGCAGGCGGTTGATGACGAACAGCGCCGCCAGCGCGAGGAACAATGCAACCAGGTAAAGGAAAATCACCTTGTTGATCGAGTTGTAGGCCAGGCCGAAGTACTCGTGGAAGGTCTGCATCCCTTCGGCCGCTTTACGCTCGAAGGTCAGGCCGAAGAACGTTGGTTTCTCGATATTGCTGATGCCATTCGGACCACCAGTGAGGCCGGTCAGGTTACGCAGGAACAGACGGATGATTTCACCGAAGCCCAGGGTCACGATCGCCAGGTAGTCACCGCGCAGACGCAATACGGGGAAACCGAGCAGGAAGCCGAAGGTGGCCGCCATCAGGCCGGCGATCGGCAGGCAGATCCAGAAGCTCAGGCCGTAGTAATGCGACAGCAACGCATAGCTGTAGGCGCCGACAGCATAGAAGCCCACGTAACCCAGGTCGAGCAGACCGGCCAGGCCGACCACGATGTTCAGGCCGAGGCCGAGCATCACGTAGATCAGCACCAGGGTGGCGATATCCACCGCCCCGCGAGAGCCGAAGAACGGCCAGACCAGGGCGCCGGCGATCAACGCGATGATAAACCAGCGCTGGGTGGACGGCAGGGTCAGGAAGTGACTGGCCTTGGCCGGAATCAGCGGCATGCTTGGCGAGGAGCGCCAGGCCGAGCTGATCTGCTGGTCGAACAGCACCCGCAGGAACATCAATACCGAGCACACGGCGATGGTGATCAGTGTGGTGTCACTGGTGCCATGGACCTCGAGGTTGATGCCGACGATGGTCAACTTCAGCCCGAGTACCGGATACGCCACAGCCCAAACCAAGAGCGCGCTGAACAACGCCTGTTTAAGATTCCTAGTCATACTTTCTCAACCTCCGGACGGCCCAGCAGGCCGGTTGGCCGGAACAACAACACCAGAACCAGCAGGCCGAACGCCACGACGTCCTTGTACTGGTCGCCGAAGATATCGGCACCGAAAGCTTCCGCCACCCCCAGCACGATCCCGCCGAGCATGGCTCCGGGGATACTGCCGATACCGCCCAGTACTGCGGCGGTGAAGGCCTTGAGGCCGACCAGGAAACCGGCGTTCGGGTTGATCACGCCGTATTGCATGCTCAGCAGCACGGCGGCGATGGCTGCCAGCGCGGCACCGATGACGAAGGTCAGGGCGATGATGTTGTTGGTGTTGATGCCCAGGAGGTTGGCCATCTTGATGTCTTCGGCACAGGCGCGGCAGGCGCGACCCAGGCGAGAGCGGGAGATGAACATCGTCAGGCCGAGCATGGCGACAAAAGTCACCACGAACACCACGATTTGCATGTAGGAAATCAGCACTTCTTGTGCGCCACCTGGCCCGAAGGAGAAGTTACCGGGGATCAGGTTGGGGATGGATTTGTCCTTGGAGTCTTGCGCCAGCAGAACCGTGTTCTGCAGGAAGATCGACATGCCGATGGCGGAAATCAGCGGGATCAGACGGTTACTGCCGCGCAAGGGGCGATAGGCGATCCGTTCGATACTGTAGCCGTAGGCACTGGTCACGACGATGGTCGCGATGAAAGCGGCGGTCATCAACAGCGGAACACTGTCGAGTCCCATCATGGCCAGCCCGGCGATGGCGATGAACGCCACGTACGAACCGATCATGTACACCTCGCCGTGGGCGAAGTTGATCATTCCAATGATGCCGTAAACCATCGTATAGCCGATGGCGATCAGGGCATACGTGCTGCCAATGGTCAGACCATTAACCAGCTGTTGGAGAAAGTGATAGATGTCAGGCATTACAGCGCTCCTAAAAACCTGATACGCATTTCACTGGTGGAGTCATTTTCCCGCTCGAGCCCCATGGATCTGCACCCACTTCGAATTCGAGATTGGCCAGCGAACCGCTGATGACGGTTTTGAGATTTTCAGGTGGGGAGGCTGGCGGATCACGCCAGCGCGGCCCAATACGTTCGTAAAACAAAGCCCACGGCACGCCGTGGGCTTTATTGGCAGTCAGTCAGGCAACGCCTTACTGAGGCTTGGCTTCAGTTTTTGGTTTGCCGAAGTGCCACTCGTAGACCACGAATTTGAAGTCTTTCAGGTCGCCCTTGTCATCGAAGCTCAGGTCGCCGGTCGGCGTCTTGAAGGTGCCTTTGTGGATGGCTTCAGCCACTTTGGCAGTGTCTTCGGACTTGGCAGTCTTGATGGCGTCAGCGATGACGGTCACAGCGGAGTAGGACGGGAACACGAACGGACCGCTCGGGTCTTCCTTCTTGGCTTTGAACGCATCAGCCAGGGCGATGTTGGCCGGATCCTGGTCGAAGGATTTCGGCAGGGTCACCAGCAGGCCTTCGGAAGCGTCCTTGGCGATCTGCGAAATGGAGTCGTTACCCACGCCTTCCGGACCCATGAACTTGGCTTTCAGGCCTTTTTCACTGGCTTGACGCAGGATCAGGCCCAGCTCCGGGTGGTAGCCGCCGTAGTAGACGAAGTCGACGTTGGCTTGCTTGAGTTTGGAGATCATCGACGAGAAGTCCTTGTCGCCGGCGTTGATGCCTTCGAACACGGCAACCTTGGTGCCTTTCTTCTCGAGGGTTTGTTTAACGGCGGTGGCGATGCCTTCACCGTATTGCTGTTTGTCGTGCAGAACGGCAACGATCTTCGGTTTTACGAAGTCGGCGATGTAGTTACCGGCGGCAGGGCCCTGGGCGCTGTCCAGACCGATGGTGCGGAACACCATTTTGTAGCCACGGGACGTGATGTCCGGGCTGGTGGCAGCCGGGGTGATCATGATCACGCCTTCGTCTTCGTAGATGTCCGAAGCCGGTTGGGTGGAGCTGGAGCACAGGTGACCGACGACGAACTTGACGCCGTCGTTGACGACTTTGTTCGCCACAGCCACGGCTTGTTTCGGATCACAGGCATCATCGTATTCAACGGCTTGAAGTTGCTTGCCGTCTACGCCGCCCTTGGCGTTGATCTGTTCGATGGCCATTTTGGCGCCACTGAATTGCATGTCGCCGTATTGGGCTACAGGGCCGGTTTTAGGGCCGGCGATGCCGATCTTGATGGTGTCGGCTGCGAACGAATGGCTGGCCACCCCGGCCAGAACCATAGCGGCAAACAGTTTGGAAATCTGCTTAGTAGCCTTAGTCATAGTGCTCCACTCTTACTGTTGTAGTTTTTATAGTCCTGGCGCCGTAGCAGCAGAACCGGGTCAGATACCTTCGATATCCTCCGGAAATGCCCCCGGCAACTGTACCGGTACAGTGTAGAGCGCCGATTGTCAGCCTGGGAAGCTGGCGCCAGGGGGCAAAACCTGAGGGTGTCGCTTAATTGAAAGAAAAAGACAGAATCGCGGCGGGGTTATAGCTGAAGTATCAGCAATCCTTGGCTTTCCTGCTGTTTTCGATCAGTAACTCAATTACATCCGGGTTTTTCTGCCAGACCACCGACGTTATGATGACGACGATTTCTTTTCCGGACAGGACCCATGACTCAAGAACCTAGCACCCTCTATGCCAAGCTGCTTGGTGAAACCGCATCTATCAACTGGAAGGAGCTGGAACCGTTCTTCGCCAAGGGTGCCCTGTTATGGGTCGATCCTGGCCTGGATTTGATCGCCGCCGCCGAGGCCGTGGCCACGGATGAAGATGAGAAAGTGGCTGCCTGGCTGGCCTCTGACCAGCTCGGCAAGCTGTCTGAAACGCGGGCGCTGGATCTTTTCGAACGTGATCCCGAGCTGTGGGCAGTGGTTGTTTCACCGTGGATTCTGATCCAGGAAAGGGCGACGAGCTGATGGCGTGCACATTATTGGTGCGCCGCTTCGCTGGATAAAAGTGTGTAGGTGAGTAGCGTGATGGCATGTTGCCGTGAAGAAAGACCACAGAAGGGTCTTGGCAAGGGTGACGTGCGCGTAACGGGAACAGTTTATTGCGCTGCCTTGGGGCCGCTTAATTGTTTCTGATTGTGAGCAAGGCAGTGGGTTTCGCGGCCAGTAATTGACGATCTTCAATCAAATGGGAGACTAAAGGATGGCAACGCTACCGCCGCTGGGATTTGCCGGGATTGGCCTGATGGGCTTGCCCCTGTGTCGGCGCCTGTTGGCAGCGGGTTATCCGCTGACCGTGTGGAATCGCAATCCGGCCAAGTGCGCGCCCCTGATCGAGGCCGGCGCGCGACAGGTCGCGACGCCTGCCGAGTTGTGCCAGCACGCGGACGTGGTGATGTTATGCCTGGCGGACACTTCAGTGGTGCGCGAGGTGGTTTTTGGCGCGGCGGGGGTGGCGCAAGGGGCGAAAAGCGGCCAACTGCTGGTGGATTTTTCCAGCCTGGAACCTGCCGCGACGCGGGAAATGGCGGCAACGCTGATCAGTCAGACCGGCATGAGCTGGCTGGACGCCCCAGTGTCCGGTGGCGTCGTCGGCGCGGAGGGCGGCAGCCTGGCGATCATGGTCGGCGGCGAAGCGACGGATCTGGAGCGAGTCAGGCCGCTGCTGCGCAGCCTCGGTCAGCGCGTGACCCACATGGGCGCCGTCGGGGCAGGGCAGGTGACCAAGGCTTGTAATCAGATGATTGTCGCCTGCAATGCGCTGGTGATCGCCGAAGTGGTGGCGTTGGCCGAACGCTCCGGCGTCGATGCCCGCCTGATCGCCGAGGCCCTGGCCGGCGGTTTCGCCGACTCCAGGCCCTTGCAGATACTCGCACCGCAAATGGCCGAGAGTCGTTTCGAACCGGTGAAATGGCACGTTCGCACGCTGCTCAAGGACCTCGACGCCGCCGTGCAGTTTTCCCGTGAACAGGGCTCGGCCACGCCCATCAGCGGATTGGCCGCACAACTGATGCGCCTGCATGGGGGCCAGGGCTTTTTGGAAAAGGACCCGTCAACGTTAGTGCAGCTGTACCGCGAGCCAGACTCGGAGGGCTGACCACTCGCTGCGATAGTGGGATGAGCGCCGGTGCCTTTGGAAATAAATCGTTGCATGGGCCACGCCTGCTGCCATGGGCAGGTATCAGCTTTACGAATAATTACAGACAGCTCCGGCGGGCCTGACTAGATTGCAGGTTCCGGGACAGTGATGTCCCAATAACAATAAAAGAGACGGACCCATGCAGAACTCGACCCAAGCGGCGAATGCCTGGCGCATTCTGTTCCTGCTGTTCCTGGCCAACCTGTTCAACTTTTTCGACCGCACCATCCCGGCCATCATCATCGAGCCGATCCGCATGGAATGGCACCTCAGCGACTTTCAGCTGGGGATCATCGGCACTGCATTCACCATCGTCTACGCCATCGCCGGCCTGCCTTTGGGGCGGATGGCCGATACCGGTTCGCGCAGCAAATTGATGGGCTGGGGCCTGGCGGCGTGGAGCGGGCTGACAGCCGTCAACGGGCTGGTGGGCAGTTTCTGGAGTTTCCTGATCGTGCGCATGGGCATCGGCATCGGCGAAGCCAGTTACGCGCCGGCTGCCAACTCGCTGATCGGCGACCTGTTCCCGGCCCACCGCCGCGCGCGGGCGATGGGCATTTTCATGCTCGGCCTGCCGTTGGGGTTATTGCTCGCGTTCTTCACCATTGGCTGGATGGTCAAGGCGTTCGACAGCTGGCGTGCGCCGTTCTTCATCGCGGCGGTGCCGGGGCTGATCCTGGCGGTCTTCATGTTCTTCATCAAGGAACCGAAACGCGGCGCAGCGGAAAGCGTGCAGGTCTCGCAGGAACGGGTGGACCGGCCAATCCGCCGCGTACTGGCAGTACCGACCTTCCTGTGGCTGGTGATGGCGGGGCTCTGTTTCAACTTCGCGACCTATGCCTGTAACTCGTTCCTGGTGCCGATGCTGCAGCGCTACTTCCTGATGCCGCTGCAGGAAGCAGCGGTGGCAACCGGGGTGATCGTCGGCGTCACCGGATTGTTCGGACTGACGCTGGGCGGCTGGGTCGCTGACAAGATTCACCAGCGCATAGCCAATGGTCGCCTGCTGTTCGCGGCATTCAGCCTGATCATCTCGACGGTGTGCACGGCCTGGGCCCTGCATGCGGGGCGGATCGAGATCGGGGTGTTTGTGGCGGTGTTCAGCCTGGGCTGGTTGTTTGCCTATAACTTCTACACCTGTGTTTACACGGCGATTCAGGACGTGGTCGAACCGCGCCTGCGGGCGACGGCCATGGCCCTGTTCTTTGCCGGTTTGTATTTGCTCGGCGGTGGGTTGGGGCCGGTGGTAGTGGGGGCTCTGTCCGATCACTTCGCCCATGCCGCCATGCTGTCGGCCGGTGCCGAACAGATGACCGAGGCGTTCAAGGCGGTGGGCCTGCATGACGCGATGTACCTGATTCCGGTGGCGTTGTTTTTCACGATGGTGTTTCTGGTCCTGGCTTCGCGGTGTTTCGTGCGCGATGCCAAGCGGATGAAAGATGGGTTGGTGGCTGTGGTTGAGCCTGGGGTTGCTGCGGCGACTGCCTGATCGCCATCGCGGGCAAGTCGGATCGCCGCACCGCCGCTCCCACAGGTTCAGTGGCGTTCATGGATTTTGGGCTCGACACGGACACTGTGGGAGCGAGCTTGCTCGCGAAGAGGCCCTCAAGAACAGCACACCAATCAAGCAGACAAAAAAAGGCCCGCATCGCTGCGGGCCTTTTGTTTAACGGGGCAGGGCCGGGATCAACCCGCCACCAACACCCGGATCGCTTCCAATCGCAACGCCGCCTTGTCGAGCATGGCCAACCCTTGCTCACGCTGTTTGCGCAGGGCAATCAGTTCGCTGTCGCGCACGGTCGGGTTGACCGCTTGCAACGCGGTCAGGCGCGCCAGTTCTTCGTCGGTGTCGGCGGCCAGGCGCCGCTGCGCTTCGGCAACGCGCTCGGCGTGACGCTGGAAGATCTTCTCTTCGCCGGCGTTGATCCGGGGCGACAGCTGATCGCGCTGGGCCTGGATGAACTTGTTGGCGCTGGCGCGAGGCACGCTTTCCAGCTGGTCGTTCAGGGTCTCGAACGAGACCCGGGCCGACAGGTCGTTGCCATTGGCATCCAGCAGGCAGCGCAGGGCGGCCGGCGGCAGGTAACGGCCCAGTTGCAGCGAGCGCGGGGCAACCACTTCGCTGACGTAGAGCAGTTCCAGCAACACGGTGCCGGGTTTGAGCGCCTTGTTCTTGATCAGCGCCACGGCGGTGTTGCCCATCGAACCGGACAGCACCAGGTCCATGCCACCCTGAACCATCGGGTGTTCCCAGGTGATGAACTGCATGTCTTCGCGAGACAGCGCCTGGTTGCGGTCGTAGGTGATGGTCACGCCTTCGTCGTCGCCCAGCGGGAAGCTGGCGTCGAGCATTTTTTCGCTCGGCTTGAGGATCAGCGCGTTTTCCGAATGGTCTTCGCTGTCGATACCGAAGGCGTCGAACAGGGTTTCCATGTAGATCGGCAGCGCGAACTGATCGTCTTGCTCAAGGATATCCTCGACCAGCGCATCGCCTTCGCCGGCGCCGCCGGAGTTGAGCTCCAGCAGGCGGTCACGGCCGGTGTGCAGCTCGGCTTCCAGACGTTCACGCTCGGCGCGGGCTTCGTCGATCAGCGCTTGCCACTCGCCATCGTCGGCGTTTTCCAGCAACGGCAGCAGACGTGGGCCGAACTGATGCTGCAAGGCGTTGCCGGTCGGGCAGGTGTTGAGGAACGCGTTCAGGGCTTCGTGGTACCACTGGAACAGCCGCTCTTGCGGGCTGGTTTCCAGGTACGGCACGTGCACTTCGATGATGTGCTTCTGGCCGATCCGGTCCAGGCGACCGATACGCTGTTCCAGCAAGTCCGGGTGCGATGGCAGATCGAACAGCACCAGATGGTGCGAGAACTGGAAGTTGCGACCTTCACTGCCGATTTCCGAGCAGATCAGCACTTGCGCACCAAATTCTTCGTCGGCGAAGTAGGCGGCGGCGCGGTCCCGCTCGAGGATGTTCATGCCTTCATGGAACACCGTGGCCGGAATGCCGGAACGCACGCGCAGGGCGTCTTCCAGGTCCATGGCGGTTTCGGCGTGGGCGCAGATCACCAGCACTTTGGTGCGCTTGAGCATCTTCAGGGTATCGATCAGCCATTCGACGCGCGGGTCGAATTTCCACCAGCGCTCTTCTTCGTTGGCGTCCGGCTGGGCCTGGAAGCTGACTTCCGGGTACAGCTCGGCGTGATCGCCCAGCGGCAGTTCGAGGTATTCGTCCGGGCACGGCAGCGGGTACGGGTGCAGTTTGCGCTCCGGGAAACCCTGCACCGCAGCGCGGGTGTTACGGAACAGTACGCGGCCGGTGCCGTGGCGGTCCAGCAGTTCGCGGACAAGGCGGGCGCTGGCTTCGGTATCGCCATCGTTGACCGCGGTCAGCAACGCTTCGCCTTCGTTGCCGAGGAAACCGTGGATAGTCTTGTGCGCTTCAGGCGACAGGCGCCCCTTGTCCAACAGCTCCTGAACGGCTTCGGCTACCGGGCGATAGTTTTCGCTCTCGGCGCGGAAGGCCTGCAGGTCATGGAAACGGTTCGGGTCGAGCAGGCGCAGACGGGCAAAGTGGCTGTCCTGGCCCAGTTGTTCCGGGGTTGCGGTCAGCAGCAATACGCCAGGGATCGTTTCAGCAAGCTGCTCGACCAGGCTGTACTCGGGGCTGGCCTTGTCTTCGTGCCACACCAGGTGGTGGGCTTCGTCGACCACCATCAGGTCCCAGCCGGCAGCGAACAGTGCGTCCTGGGCCTTCTCGTCTTCCACCAGCCACTCGAGTGCAACCAGCGCGAGCTGGGTGTCTTCGAACGGGTTGGAGGCATCGCTTTCGATGAAGCGTTCTTCGTCGAACAGCGCGACTTGCAGGTTGAAGCGGCGGCGCATCTCCACCAGCCACTGGTGCTGCAGGTTTTCCGGCACCAGGATCAGCACGCGGTTGGCCCGACCCGAGAGCAGTTGGCGATGGATCACCAGGCCGGCTTCGATGGTCTTGCCCAGGCCCACTTCGTCCGCCAGCAATACCCGCGGCGCAATGCGGTCGGCGACTTCACGGGCGATGTGCAACTGGTGCGCGATCGGTTGCGCACGCACGCCGCCCAGGCCCCACAGCGAGGACTGCAATTGGCGGCTGGTGTGCTCCAGGGTGTGATAACGCAGGGAGAACCAGGGCAGCGGATCGATTTGCCCGGCAAACAGGCGGTCACTGGCCAGGCGGAACTGGATGAAGTTCGACAGTTGGGTTTCCGGCAGGGTGACCACTTCGTTCTGTGCATTGAGGCCGTGGTAGACCAACAGGCCGTCGACGTCGTCGACTTCCTGTACGGTCAGTTTCCAGCCTTCGAAGTGAGTGATCGAATCGCCCGGCGAAAACCGCACGCGAGTGAGCGGCGCATTCCGTAGCGCGTACTGGCGAGTGTCGCCAGTGGCCGGATAGAGCACGGTCAACAAGCGGCCGTCCTGTGCCAGAACGGTGCCCAATCCCAGCTCGGCTTCGCTGTCACTGATCCAGCGTTGCCCCGGTTGATACTGCTGCGCCATGCTGCCTGACTCCCACCTTGAAAAAGCGGGCTATCTTAACGGAATGAGGGCTTCAGGGCCAAAGGACTCTCATAAAACTCACGGTATTTACCTTAGACTACCCAGACGAGGGGGCAGGCCGGGGCACCTATTCGTGCCAACCGGGTCACAGTTTGCGACCGATGGCTCAAGTCGCCATCTGCGCAGCCGACAGCCTGCTGACAGGAGACCCATCATTATGCTGCCACCGATGCTCCCCTTGAGTGCGGTTCCGATCACCTCACAGCTCGACCCGGTCCGCCCGCGTCCGGATATCCCGCCTGTGGTGCCGGTGCAGGAAAGCTCCAGCGAAAGCACGATCGACCTGCAGCAACACGATCCGGAAGAGGCGGCCTTTCAATTGCGCGAGGAACAACGTCGCAAGCAGGAGCGGGAAAAGCGTCGTCGTGAAGCGGATGACAGCGTTGAAGTACACCTGGCGATTCCCGGTACCGAGCTCAACGCCGACAACACCGTGCCGGTCGTGCCGCTGATTGAAGGCGAGCCACGTCAGGGTTTGTGGGTTGATATCAAGATTTGAGGGGATGGCTGTTCAGGGTTGCCTTCACACCGCATTATTATGACAAACCTGCCAAGCGATGTACTGAATGCCATGAGCCAAGACGACAAGCTGATCGACCTCAACACCGAACGCGCCAAGCGGGTTCATGACCTCAACGAAAAACGCCTGAATGAAGTGCGCCAGGCATTTGAACAGGCCATGCCGTTGGGCAAGGCGAAGAAAAAGCCGAAAAACAAACCGAAAAAGCGTTGATGTCCCCTGCATCGGTTGATGCAGGTCAATTTTTCCCCTCCTTTACGCCCAGTCTCGGGCGACATTGATCCCGGTCAATTTTCTCTTCTGCCTGATTGGTTACCTTGGCTCCATCGCAACAGGGTAACTGTAGGAGAGCCGTCATGTTCCTCGACAACGTGGTGATCGCCGGAGTGCTGACCGTCGGCCTCATGGTTCTGTTTTTTGCAGGGTTTGGATTTTTTATCTGGAAGGACTCGCATAAGCGCAAGCCATAAGTCTTTCCGGATGTAATGAGCACGCAAGGCATTTTGGGCGACTTCGGTCGCCTTTTTTTTGCCTGCGCTTCTATCGGGGTATGCAAACCCCTGTGGGAGCGAGCTTGCTCGCGATGAGGCCATAACATTCAAGATCCATGTCGACTGTAAGGCCGCCATCGCGAGCAAGCTCGCTCCCACAGGGGATTTGCGTTGCCTTGATGTGTGCAATAAAAAAGGCGCGAACCTCACGGAACGCGCCTTTTTTTTTGCCGCTGCGTATCAGCTGCCGAGTGCCTTCGAAGCCAGCCAGAACAAGCCGGCCGACAGCGCCACGGTCGCCGGCAGGGTCAGGACCCAGGCCAGCAGGATGGTTCTGACGGTGCCGCCTTGCAGGCCGCTTTTGTTGGCGACCATGGTGCCGGCCACGCCCGAGGACAGGACGTGGGTGGTGGACACCGGCAGGCTGAAGATGTTGGCCATGCCGATCAGGCTCGCAGTAGTGATCTGTGCCGACATGCCTTGGGAGTAAGTCATGCCCTGCTTGCCGATCTTCTCGCCGATGGTCAGTACCACGCGTTTCCAACCAACCATGGTACCCAGGCCGAGGGCCAGGGCGACCGCCAGAATCACCCAGAACGGCGCGTATTCGGTGGTGGTGGTCAGGTCTTTGCGCAACTTGTCCAGGTCAGCCTTTTCACGGGCCGCGAGGCCAGGCAGTTTGCCGACTTTCTTCGCGGTGTCATCAAGGCACAGCAGGTAGCGACGCACTTCAATGCGGTTTTCCGCCGGCAGCGAGTGGTAGTCGGCTACACCCTTGAGAGTGCCAAGCAGGGCCGTGATGGTCGGTTCGGTCTGTTGCGGGTTGCAACGGAATTTCTCCGGCAGATCGCCTTCCACGCTTTTGCCCAAAGCCAGGTATTCACCCAGGGTATCGGCATTGCGCTTGTAGAACTGGCTCAGGTGCAAGGTCGCGTCGCGAGTCCGTTCGATCTGGTAGGTCGTGCTGCCCAGGTCGAGCACGAACTGCGCCGGGACGATACCGATCAGCACCAGCATGATCAGGCCGATACCCTTCTGGCCATCGTTGGAACCGTGCACAAAGCTGACGGCCATCGCCGAAATCACCAGCACCAGGCGGTTCCAGAACGGCGGGTGCTTCTTGTCGTCGATCTTGCGGCGCTGTTCCGGCGTCTTGTGCATTTTCGACAGCGGACGCCACCATTTAAGGCCGATCAATATCAGGGCGGCGACCAGGAAGCCGGCCATCGGCGAGAACACCAGGGAGGCGCCGATGTCGATCGCTTTCTGCCAGTTCACGCCATCGGCCAACGGAATGTCGTTGATCAAGGCATTGGCCAGGCCGACACCGAGTATCGAACCGATCAGCGTGTGGGAGCTGGAAGCCGGGATGCCGAAATACCAGGTACCCAGGTTCCAGGTAATGGCGGCGGCAAGCAACGAGAACACCATGGCCAGCCCGTGACCGGTGTTCACATTGATCAACAGCTCTACCGGCAACAGGTGGACGATGGCGTAGGCCACGCCAACCCCGCCCAGCAGCACGCCGAGAAAGTTGAACACACCGGAAAAGAACACCGCCAGATGAGGCGGCATGGCTTTGGTGTAGATAACAGTGGCCACCGCGTTAGCGGTGTCATGAAAGCCGTTGATGAACTCGAAGGCGAGGACAAAGGCCAGGGCGAGCAAGAGGCTCACAAGCACCCAAGCATCCAGTCCGCTGAATAAATCGATCATGAAGGTTTTCTGACCCGGTCGTAAGGGGGCGCGATTATGCCAGAAAAGACCGCTAATCGATGCACTTGCTGCTCATCGGTAACATTCTTCAACGAATTAATTTGTAAAAATACCTTGGGCCCCCGGGTTTTACCGGGTTTTACAAGTCATTGAATTTCTTTGGAAAGCCCACAGGCACAAGGGTTTCTCTCGTAGGACCGAGAGGCTTCAACGCTTGTGTGAAATATCTGAAAAGAGGGCCAGACATAAGCCATTAACCTCATCCGATGGGTGAGGCAGCCGCTGCCCGCGGATAACGGGCGCGAAAAGGCAACATCTATACACCGCGCTTGTAACGGGTGCAGACACCAGGCCCTTGAAAGGAATTCGGCCGAGACTGTCACGGCTCTTCGGCTTTGAGTTCCTTTTCCATTTTCTGCAGTTCTTGAGTGAATGCCTGATCCTGAACGGTGGCGCGTTTACGCCAAGGCTTGCGTTCCGGTTCTGACTGGGCGGCGTAGGTGGTGACTTCCCCGCCGTACACTTCCTTGTAACGTTGTTCCTGGCGCTCAAGTTCCGCGCGCAGTTCGTCTTTTGTCACGGTAGTACCTGATTGAGATGAGATTAATTCTGGTGAAACGCGCTGCATAGAACCTATTGGTCGCGCTCGCCGAAAAGACAAAACCCGCGAAGGCTTCGTTTCTGGGCATTTGCGATCAATACTTCCATGTTGCAGGCGGCCACGGCACCAGAGACAAATAGCTGACGTAGCATCAGATTCCTGTTCCAGCGAGCGCCAGGTCGTAGCCTATGAAATGAGCGTCTGGCGCTTGCTGCGGGCAGCGGCGATGGGACATCGCGCTACCGGTGGTGAACTCGCGTAAAAACCGAGCACCACTGAACTGTATTATAGCGGTCGATTCGAAGAACACTATCGCCAACGCGTTAAAAGTGGTTCTCCATATGTGATTGTTTTGTTGTTCGCAACTTCAGGGGCCAACTAGGACGCCTTCCACAGCGGTGTCTTTCTGACGCCATTAAGTCGGTCAAGTAAGGACAATTACATTTACCCTCTTATGCCTATGCCGTGCAAGCGTGAATCGTCGAGGGAAGGTATCCATCCGCCGAGATATCGCCAAGTGCAGCTGCCATCGATTGCGATTATCGGCTGAGCGTTCGATAATCGCCCAATGTTGGCCGCCCATGGCTTGTGCAGGAAGCCGGGAGCCGCTTGTAATAGTCGCTGATCCGTGTGGGAAAGGACCTGATATGAACGATCAAATGCGCAATGCCTTCGCCTCCGTGGCGCCGCCAATCGTTGCGTCGCCGGCCAAGCGGATCCAGGCCATGACCGGTGACCCCGATTTCATGACGTCCCTGGCCCGAGGCCTGGCCGTGGTGCAAGCGTTCCAGGAGCGCAAACGGCACCTGACCATTGCTCAGATCAGCCATCGCACGGAAATTCCTCGCGCCGCAGTGCGACGTTGCCTGCACACCCTGATCAAGCTCGGCTACGCCACCACTGACGGTCGCACCTATTCGCTGCTGCCCAAAGTGCTGACCCTCGGCCATGCCTATGTGTCCTCGACACCGTTGGCGGTATCCGCCCAGCCCTACCTGGACCGCATGAGCGAGCAACTTCACGAGGCGTGCAACATGGCCACGCTGGAAGGCGATGACATCCTGTATATCGCCCGCTCCGCCACCACTCAACGCCTGATTTCCGTTGATTTGTCGGTGGGCGGACGCCTGCCGGCCTATTGCACGTCCATGGGTAGAATTCTTCTCGCCGCGCTGGACGATACTTCGTTGCGCGAGTACCTCGATCATGCGGAGTTCCAGGCCAAGACCAGTCGTACCTTGCATACCCCCGAGGCGTTGCTCGAATGCCTGCAAGAAGTGCGGCAGCAAGGTTGGTGCATCGTCGATCAGGAGCTCGAGCAAGGCCTGCGCTCGATTGCCGTTCCGGTATATGACGCGTCCGGGCAAGTCGTGGCGGCCTTGAATGTCAGTACTCACGCCGGACGGGTCAGCCGCAACGAGCTGGAACAGCGTTTCCTGCCGGGGCTGCTGAGCGCCAGCCGTGACCTCAGTGCACAACTCTTCGCCTAAGTTGTTCGATAACCGCACACAGCCGCATTTGTCGAATTGACGCTCATTCACCAGGATCACTAATGTCGCGGCAGCGTCAGCCTTGGCTGACTCCTGTCCGACTGCGTTCTTGCGTGGAATAAGAATAATGAACCAACCCCAGTCTGCTGTAGGTCACTGCCTCGACGTGCAGTCCTTCATCAATGCCCAACCCATTTCGCGCTACCAATGGCGAGTGGTGATCCTGTGTTTCCTGATTGTCTTTCTCGATGGCCTCGATACGGCGGCCATGGGTTTCATCGCGCCGGCCCTGTCCCAGGATTGGGGGATCGACCGCGCCAGCCTCGGCCCGGTGATGAGTGCCGCGTTGATCGGCATGGTCTTCGGTGCACTGGGTTCCGGCCCGTTGGCTGACCGCTTCGGGCGAAAAGTCGTACTGGTGGGCGCGGTGCTGTTGTTCGGCGCCTTCAGTCTGGCATCCGCTTACAGCACTAACGTCGATCAATTGCTGGTGCTGCGTTTCCTCACCGGCCTGGGGCTTGGGGCCGGGATGCCAAACGCCACGACCCTGCTGTCGGAATACACGCCGGAGCGCAAGAAGTCCCTGCTGGTGACCAGCATGTTCTGCGGTTTCAACCTCGGCATGGCCGGTGGCGGATTCATCTCGGCGAAACTGATTCCGGCGTTCGGCTGGCACAGCCTGCTGCTGATCGGCGGGATTCTGCCGCTGATCCTGGCGGTGGTTTTGCTGTTCTGGTTGCCGGAATCGGCACGTTACCTGGTCGTGCGCAATCGCGGCACGGACAAAGTGCGCAAGACTCTGGCGCCGATCGACCCGACGGTCGTCGCCCAGGCTTCAAGCTTCAGCGTGCCGGAACAGAAAACCGTGAAAGCCCGCAACGTATTCGCGGTGATCTTCTCCGGCACCTACAGCGCCGGCACCTTGTTGCTGTGGCTGACCTATTTCATGGGCCTGGTGATCGTTTACCTGCTGACCAGTTGGCTACCAACGCTGATGCGTGACAGCGGCGCGAGCATGGAGCAGGCGGCGTTCATCGGGGCGCTGTTCCAGTTTGGTGGAGTGCTGAGCGCGGTGGGGGTGGGCTGGGCCATGGATCGGTTCAATCCGCACAAGGTCATCGGCATTTTCTACCTGCTGGCCGGGGTATTTGCCTACGCGGTAGGGCAGAGCCTGGGCAACATCACGTTACTGGCGACCCTGGTGCTGGTGGCCGGGATGTGCGTGAACGGCGCGCAATCGGCGATGCCATCGCTGGCGGCACGGTTTTATCCCACTCAAGGCCGCGCAACCGGTGTGTCGTGGATGCTCGGGATTGGCCGCTTCGGCGCGATTCTCGGTGCGTGGATGGGCGCAACGTTGCTGGGCCTGGGCTGGAACTTCGAGCAGGTGCTGACGGCGCTGGTGATTCCGGCGGCAGTGGCGACGACGGCGGTGGTGATCAAGGGCATGGTCAGTCATGCGGATGCGACCTGATCCGGCTTTGAAATAGCGCTGTCCCAAAAAGATCGCAGTCTTCGGCAGCTCCTACATTGGAATGCGTACACCTGTAGGAGCTGCCGAAGGCTGCGATCTTTTGCAGGCAACACAGAACGGTAGGCAGACAACAATCTGTGCGATAAACGAACACTCAGTCGATTATCGGATTGTTTGACGATTTTCAGAGGCTTACTCTTCAGTCATTCCGGCGCTGCGCATCGCGCCTTTTTCTTCCACTGTCGGTTCATAACAAAACGGGAGCCTGCCCCATGGCTGAAATCCTTTCGCTGCACGACGCGGTGAAGCAATTCGTTAACGACGGCGATACGGTCGCACTCGAAGGCTTCACCCACCTGATCCCTACCGCGGCGGGTCACGAAATCATTCGCCAGGGCAAGAAAGACCTGACACTGGTGCGGATGACCCCTGACTTGATCTACGATCAGTTGATCGGTGCCGGTTGTGCTCGCAAGCTGATCTTCTCCTGGGGCGGTAACCCGGGTGTCGGCTCTCTGCACCGTCTGCGCGATGCAGTCGAGAAGCAATGGCCGCACGCGCTCGAAATCGAAGAACACAGCCACGCCGACCTGGCCAATGCCTACGTCGCTGGCGCTTCGGGACTACCTTTTGCGGTGCTGCGCGCCTACGCCGGCTCCGACCTGCCAAAGGTCAACCCGCTGATCAAGACCGTCACTTGCCCGTTCACCGGCGAAGTGCTGGCGGCCGTGCCGTCGGTGCGCCCGGACATCACCGTGATACACGCACAGAAAGCCGACCGCAAAGGCAACGTGCTGCTGTGGGGCATCCTCGGCGTGCAAAAAGAAGCCGCGCTGGCGGCCAAGCGTTGCATCGTTACCGTCGAAGAAATCGTCGACGACCTCAATGCACCGATGAATTCCTGTGTACTGCCAACCTGGGCCCTGAGCGCGGTCTGCCACGTCCCTGGCGGCGCACATCCGTCCTACGCTCACGGTTACAACGAGCGCGACAACCGTTTCTACCAGGCCTGGGACCCGATTGCCCGCGATCGTGAAACCTTCACCGCGTGGATCAACGAGTACATCCATGGCTGCGCTGACTTCAGCGAGTTCCAGGCCAAGCTGGCCGCTGCTTCGCAGGTGAAGAAATGACTTACACCACCAATGAAATGATGACCGTCGCCGCCGCCCGCCGCCTGAAGAACGGTTCGGTGTGTTTTGTCGGCATCGGCCTGCCGTCGAAAGCAGCCAACCTGGCACGTCTGACCTCGTCGCCAGACGTCGTGCTGATCTACGAATCGGGCCCGATCGGTGCCAAGCCGAGCGTACTGCCGTTGTCGATCGGTGATGGTGAGTTGGCGGAAACCGCCGACACCGTAGTCCCGACCGGTGAGATTTTTCGCTACTGGCTGCAGGGCGGGCGCATCGACGTCGGCTTCCTCGGTGCCGCGCAAGTCGACCGCTTCGGCAACATCAATACCACCGTGGTGGGTGACTACCACGCGCCGAAAGTCCGTCTGCCGGGTGCCGGTGGCGCGCCGGAAATCGCCGGTTCCGCCAAGAGCGTGTTGATCATCCTCAAGCAGTCGGCGCGTTCCTTCGTCGACAAGCTCGACTTCATCACCTCGGTCGGTCATGGCGAGGGCGGTGATTCACGCAAGCGTCTCGGTCTGCCGGGCGCCGGTCCGGTCGGTATCATTACCGACCTGTGCATCATGGAGCCGGAAGCCGGCACCCATGAATTCGTGGTCACCGCACTGCACCCGGGCGTGACCCGCGAGCAAGTGACCGCTGCCACGGGTTGGGCGATTCGTTTTGCCGAACACGTTGAAAACACCGCCGAGCCGACCGGAGTCGAGCTCAAGGCACTGCGCGATCTGGAAGCCCGCACTGCCGCGGCCCACGGCCAAGCGCCGGGAGAAGCGTGATGCGTGACGTTTATATCTGCGACGCGATTCGTACCCCCATCGGCCGTTTCGGCGGTGGCCTGTCGGCGGTTCGCGCCGACGACCTGGCTGCCGTGCCGATCAAGGCGCTGATGGAACGCAACCCGTCGGTAGACTGGAACGCGGTGGACGAGGTGTTCCTCGGTTGCGCCAACCAGGCCGGTGAAGACAACCGCAACGTGGCACGCATGGCGTTGCTGCTGGCGGGCCTGCCGGACAGCATTCCGGGCGTGACCCTCAACCGTCTGTGCGCCTCGGGCATGGATGCCATCGGCACTGCATTCCGGGCCATTGCCAGTGGCGAGATGGAGCTGGCGATTGCCGGTGGCGTCGAGTCGATGTCCCGCGCACCGTTCGTGATGGGCAAGGCCGATGCGGCGTTCTCGCGCAACATGAAGCTGGAAGACACCACCATCGGCTGGCGTTTCATCAACCCGTTGATGAAAGCCCAATACGGCGTGGATGCAATGCCGCAGACCGCCGACAACGTCGCCGACGATTACCAGATTTCCCGCGAGGATCAGGACGCTTTCGCACTGCGCAGCCAGCAAAAGACAGCCGCCGCGCAAGCTGCAGGGTTTTTCGCCGAAGAAATCGTCGAAGTGCGTATTGCCCACAAGAAAGGTGAAACGGTCGTCAGCCAGGACGAGCATCCTCGCGCCGACACCACCCTGGAAACCCTGGCCAGGCTTAAACCGGTCAACGGTCCTGACAAAACCGTTACCGCAGGCAATGCCTCGGGTGTGAATGACGGTGCGGCCGCATTGATCCTGGCGTCGGCCGAAGCGGTGAAAAAGCACGGCCTGACGGCGCGTGCCAAAGTATTGGGTATGTCCAGTGCCGGTGTCGCCCCTCGGGTCATGGGCATTGGCCCGGTCCCTGCGGTGCGCAAACTGACCGAACGCCTGGGCCTGGCTGTCAGCGATTTCGACGTGATCGAACTCAACGAGGCCTTCGCCAGCCAGGGTCTGGCTGTATTGCGCGAACTGGGGCTGGCGGACGACGCGGCTCAGGTCAATCCGAACGGTGGCGCCATTGCCTTGGGCCATCCGTTGGGCATGAGCGGTGCGCGCCTGGTGCTGACTGCGCTGCATCAGCTGGAAAAGACCGGCGGCAAGAAAGGTCTGGCGACCATGTGCGTCGGTGTCGGCCAGGGTCTGGCGTTGGCCATCGAACGCGTCTGACACCTCGCCTGGACTAATAAGAACTGAGGAATGCTCCATGACTGACAAGCCTGGTTACCGCCGCCCGCAGGCGGGCACTCAGCCGGAATACCTGCACCCGGCCTACCAATCCACCAACCGTCGCTCGCCGTCCAAGCCGCTGGTGTTCTTGCCTCACTCGCTGTCGGAAATTACCGGTCCGACGGTCGGTGCCGAGCGCATCAAAGAGAAGGACAACGACCTGACCACTCAGCACCAGGGCGAGCCGCAGGGCGAGCGGATCATCATCCACGGCCGCGTGCTGGATGAAGATGGCTTGCCGGTACCGGGGATCCTGGTGGAGATCTGGCAGGCCAATGCCGCCGGTCGCTACAACCATGATCGCGACCTGCACGATGCACCGCTGGACCCGAACTTCACCGGTACCGGCCGCACCGTGACCGACGCCGATGGCTGGTACCAGTTCCAGACCATCAAGCCCGGCGCCTACCCGTGGGGCAACCACCACAATGCCTGGCGCCCGGCGCACATCCACTTTTCGCTGTTCGGGCCGAGCATCCTGACGCGGCTGGTCACCCAGATGTATTTCCCCGGTGACCCGCTGCTGGCCTATGACCCGATCTACAACTGTGTACCGGATACGAGCGCCAAAGAGCGCCTGATCGCCAGTTTCGACCTGGAAAAAACCATCCCTTCCTACGCCCTCGGTTATCGCTGGGACATCGTCCTGCGCGGCCGCGAAGCCACGCCGATGGAGAAATAAGATGACGCTGAACGCGACCACGTCCCACACCGTCGGACCGTATTACCACATCGGCCTGACCTGGCTGAACCGCGAAGACCTGACCGTCGAACAAACCCTCGGCGAGCGCGTGGCGATCACCGGGCAGGTCATCGATGGCAACGGCGATGTCGTCAACGACGCAATGCTGGAAGTCTGGCAGGCCAATGCCGCCGGCAAGTACGACCACCCCGAAGACGATCAGGACAAACCCCTGGACCCGAACTTCGAAGGTTTTGGCCGAGTGCCGGTGGATGCTGAAGGGCGATTCCGCTTCACCACGATCAAGCCGGGTACGGTGCAAGGCCTCAAAGGCACGACCCAGGCACCGCACCTGGTGGTGCTGGTGTTCGCCCGTGGTTTGGTGAAGCACTTGCTGACGCGGATTTACTTTGATGGCGAGCCGGCCAATGTGGCTGATTCGCTGCTTGAATGCGTGCCTGCCGAGCGCCGCGATACCTTGCTGGCGAAGCAGGATGCTTCGGGGGTTTATCAGTGGAATGTGATTTTGCAAGGGACTGATGCGGAGACGGTGTTCTTCGATTATTAAGGTCAAGATCAAAAGATCGCAGCCTGCGGCAGCTCCTACATGGGTTCGGCATGCACTCTGTAGGAGCTGCCGCAGGCTGCGATCTTTTGATGTTTCAGAACTGTGGAACGGGATTGTTGCAAATTGTGTCTAGACTCTCACAGTCCCCAAAGAGTGAGTACCCATGGCTACCCCCACCGCTATTCCAGCGCACTACACCCGTGAAGAGCGCAGCAAACGGATCTTTGCGATTGTCGGCGCCTCGTCGGGCAACCTCGTTGAATGGTTCGACTTCTACGTCTACGCCTTTTGTGCAATCTATTTCGCGCCAGCGTTCTTTCCGTCCGACAACCCCACGGTGCAGCTGGTCAACACGGCGGGCGTATTCGCCGCCGGGTTCCTGATGCGGCCTATCGGTGGCTGGATCTTTGGCCGTGTCGCGGACAAGCACGGGCGCAAGAATTCGATGCTGATCTCGATTCTGATGATGTGCTTCGGTTCGTTGCTCATCGCTTGCCTGCCGACCTACAAGGACATCGGCGTCTGGGCGCCGATCATGCTGCTGTTCGCCCGCTTGCTGCAGGGCTTGTCGGTGGGCGGTGAGTATGGCACCACGGCGACCTACATGAGCGAAGTCGCCCTCAGGGGCCAGCGCGGTTTCTTCGCCTCGTTCCAGTACGTGACGCTGATCGGCGGGCAATTGCTGGCAGTGTCACTGGTGGTGGTCCTGCAACAGTTTCTCACCGAAGACGATCTGCGCGCCTACGGCTGGCGGATCCCGTTTGTGGTCGGTGCGGCGGCGGCATTGGTTTCGCTGTTCCTGCGTCGTTCGCTCAAGGAAACCACCAGCAAGGAAATGCGCGACAACAAGGACGCCGGCAGCATCCGTGCACTGTTCCGCGACCACAAGACCGCATTTATTACCGTGCTGGGTTACACCGCCGGTGGCTCGCTGATTTTCTACACCTTCACCACGTATATGCAGAAGTACCTGGTGAATACCGCCGGCATGCACGCCAAGACGGCCAGCTACATCATGACCGGCGCGCTGTTCCTATATATGTGCATGCAGCCGTTTTTCGGCATGCTCGCGGACAAGATCGGTCGTCGTAAGTCGATGCTCTGGTTCGGCGCCCTCGGTACCTTGTGCACCGTGCCGATCCTGCTGAGCCTGAAAAGCAACACCAGTCCGTTCCTGGCCTTCGTGCTGATTACCCTGGCGCTGGCGATCGTCAGTTTCTACACCTCCATCAGCGGCCTGGTGAAAGCCGAGATGTTCCCGCCGGAAGTGCGGGCATTGGGTGTCGGCCTGGCGTATGCGGTGGCGAATGCGATCTTTGGCGGTTCGGCGGAGTATGTGGCCTTGAGCCTCAAAGCCGTGGGCATGGAAAACTCCTTCTACTGGTACGTGACGGTGATGATGGCGGTGGCGTTCCTGTTCAGCCTGCGTCTGCCGAAGCAGGCGAAATATTTGCACGCCGATCTTTGATCTTTTTACCCGTGGGCCTGACCGGCCCACGCCTTCAGGGACTGTTTATGAACCAGCGACCGGGCAATCAATTGTTCGATGCTTATTTTACTGCCCGCGATATGCGTGACGTGTTCTGCGATCAGGGCCGGGTTCAGGCCATGCTCGATTTCGAAGCGGCACTGGCCCGGGCAGAGGCGCGGGTCGGGTTGATCCCGCCAACCGCCGTGGCACCGATCGAAACGGCTTGTCGGGCTGAGCAGTACGATTTCATCGCCCTCGGCGAGGCGATTGCCACGGCGGGCAATTCGGCGATTCCGCTGGTCAAGGCACTGGGCAGGCAGATCGCGAAGAACGATGCCGAAGCCGAGCGTTATGTGCATCTGGGTGCGACCAGTCAGGACGTGATGGACACCGGCCTGGTGCTGCAACTGCGCCGCGCGCTGGCGTTGATTGAAAGCGATCTGGCGCAACTGGGAGACCGCCTCGCGACCCAGGCCTTGCGTTACAGCGCCACACCACTGGCCGGGCGCACCTGGTTGCAACATGCAACGCCGGTGACCCTCGGCATGAAGATCGCCGGTTGGCTCGGCGCCGTGACCCGCAGCCGCCAGCGTCTGCAAGCACTCAAGCCACGACTGCTGGTGCTGCAATTCGGTGGTGCCTCCGGGACACTGGCAGCCCTCGGCGATCAGGCGATGCCGATTGCCGAAGCGCTGGCAGCAGAACTGCAACTGGCCTTGCCCGAACAACCCTGGCACACCCAGCGCGATCGCCTGGTGGAATTCGCTTCGGTGCTGGGTTTGATTGCCGGCAGCCTCGGCAAATTCGGTCGCGACATCAGCCTGTTGATGCAGACCGAAGCGGCCGAAGTCTTCGAGCCGTCGGCGCCGGGCAAAGGCGGTTCCTCGACCATGCCGCACAAACGCAACCCGGTGGGCGCAGCGGTGCTGATCGGTGCCGCGACCCGGGTGCCGGGTCTGTTGTCGACACTGTTCAGCGCCATGCCTCAGGAGCACGAGCGCAGCCTGGGGCTGTGGCATGCCGAGTGGGAAACCCTGCCGGAGATTTGCTGCCTGGTATCCGGTGCGTTGCAGCAGGCGCTGTTGTTGGCCGATGGGCTGGAAGTGGATGCCGATCGCATGGCCCGCAACCTCGATCTGACGCAGGGCCTGGTGCTGGCCGAAGCGGTGAGCATTGTCCTCGCCCAACGGGTCGGCCGCGACACCGCCCATCATCTGCTCGAACAATGCTGCAAGCGCGCCGTGGCGGAACAACGTCATTTGCGCGCGGTACTCGGCGCCGAGCCGCAAGTGACCGCCGAGCTGTCTGCCGGTGAACTCGATCGTCTGCTGGACCCCGCCCATTACCTCGGTCAGGCCCATACCTGGGTCGAGCGAGCAGTGGCTGAACATTCTGCGTTGACTGCCTGAAGGAGATTGCTGTGGCTTTCGTACAACTCGCCGAGGGCGAACTGAATTACCAACTTGATGGACCGGCCGATGCGCCGGTGCTGGTGCTGTCCAACTCGTTGGGCACCGACCTGCATATGTGGGACGCGCAGATAGCGGCGTTCACCGAACAGTTCCGGGTGCTGCGTTTCGATACCCGTGGGCACGGCAAGTCGCTGGTGACGCCGGGGCCCTACAGCATCGAGCAACTGGGCCATGACGTGCTGGCACTGCTGGATGCCTTGCACATCGAGCGCGCGCATTTTTGCGGCCTGTCCATGGGCGGCTTGATCGGCCAGTGGCTGGGGATCAACGCCGGCCAGCGTCTGCACAAACTGGTGGTGTGCAATACCGCGGCGAAAATCGGCGATCCATCGGTGTGGGACCCGCGGATCGAAACCGTGCTGCGTGACGGCGCGGCGGCCATGGTCGCGCTGCGCGATGCGTCGATTGCGCGCTGGTTCACCGCGGATTTCTCCGAAGCCAATCCCGAAGCGGCGAAGAAGATCACGGACATGCTCGCGGCGACATCGCCTGAAGGGTATGCGGCCAATTGCGCCGCCGTGCGCGATGCCGATTTCCGTGATCAGCTGTCCTCGATCAAGGTGCCGTTGCTGGTCATCGCCGGCACCGAAGATGCGGTCACGCCGCCGTCTGGCGGGCACTTCATTCAGGAGCATGTGCAGGGCGCCGAGTACGCCGAGTTCTACGCCGCGCATTTGTCCAACGTCCAGGCCGGCGCTGCGTTCAGCGACCGGGTACTGGCGTTCTTGTCAGCTGATTAAGGGGATGGTTGTGGACGAGAAACAACGTTATGACGAGGGCATGCAAGTCCGTCGCGCGGTACTCGGTGACGCCCACGTCGACCGCAGTTTGACCACCCTGACCGAGTTCAACTCGGAGTTTCAGGAGATGATCACCCGCCATGCCTGGGGCGACATCTGGACCCGCCCGGGCCTGCCACGCCACACCCGCAGTCTGATCACCATCGCCATGCTGATCGGCATGAACCGCGAGGGTGAACTCAAACTGCACCTGCGCGCCGCCGCCAACAACGGCGTAACCCGTGGCGAGATCAAGGAAGTGATCATGCAGAGCGCGATCTACTGTGGCATTCCGGCGGCGAATGCGACGTTTCACCTGGCAGAGTCGGTGTGGGATGAGTTGGGGGTCGAATCGCGGGGGTGATCCTGGTGTTTTGCAGTGTCTGAGCTGACGCCTTCGCGAGCAGGCTCGCTCCCACAATGGTCCGGTGTGAACGCAGGTGTTGTGTTCACCGAAGATCCCCTGTGGGAGCGAGCTTGCTCGCGATGAGGGCATAACATTCAATGTAGATGTTGACTGTTATTACGCCATCGCGGGCAAGCCCACACACAGTGGTCCAGTGTGAACACCAATTTTGTGTTCATCGAAGATCCCCTGTGGGAGCGAGCTTGCTCGCGATGAGGGCATTACATTCAATGTAGATGTTGAATGTCATGACGCCATCGTCGGAACGCCGCCCGGAGCAAGCTCGCTCCCACAGTAATTTGTGTTTACAGCAGGCTGATCGGGTAGCTGACGATCAAACGGTTCTCATCGAACTCGTTATTGCTGAAGTCGCGGCGGATGGTCGAGTTGCGCCATTTGACGTTCAGGTCCTTGAGCGCTCCGCTCTGTACGGTGTAGCCCAATTCACTCTCGCGACCCCATTCCTTGCCATCGGTAATGGTGCCGGTGCGCACGTTGTCACCGCTGATATAGCGGTTCATCAGGGTCAGGCCTGGCACTCCGAGTGCGACGAAGTTGTAGTCGTGGCGTAGTTGCCAGGATTTCTCCTTGGCGTTGTCGTAGCTGGCGTTGTAGCTGTCGTTGGCCAGGGTGCCGCCGCTGGTACCGTTGACCCGCATCCAGGCGTTGTCGCCGGTGAGTTTTTGCAGGCCGACGTAGAAGGTGTGGCCGCCGTACTTGGCCGAGAACAGGCCGGACCAGGTCTTGTTGTCCAGCTCGCCGGCCCGGGCGCTGCCGTCATCCTTGCCGTAGAAGAAGCCGAGGTTGGCGCCCAGGGTCCAATCGCCGATGGGCTGGCTATGGGTCACATTCAGGTATTGCTGGCTGTAGATGTCCTTGAGCTCGGCGTTCCACAAACCGACCTGGGTGCGCTTGTCGTTGAACAGGTACTCGCCGCCCTGAAAGTTGAAACGGTCTGAAGTGAATGCGGCCTGGCCGGTCATCGACATGTCGCTCATGCTGCTGTCGTCCCGCGGGCTGTTGGCGCGGAACTGGCCGCCGTAGAGGGTCAGGCCGGCGATTTCCTTCGAGGTGATCTGGCCGCCACGGAAGGTTTGCGGCAGGGAGCGACCGTCGTCGGAGCGCAGGATCGGCAGTACCGGCATCCATTCGCCGACCTTCACTTCGGTCTGTGACAGTTTGGCCTTGAACGCCACGTTGGTGCGGCCGAAGTTGTCCGCCGGGCGACCGTCGTGGTCCAGCGGCAGCAACTGCGTACCGCCGGTGCCTTTACCGCCGTCGAGTTTCACCGAATACAACCCCAGGACATCCATGCCGAACCCGACGGTGCCTTGAGTGAACCCGGATTTTGCGTCGAGGATGAAGCTTTGCGTCCACTCTTCAGCTTTGCCCTGGGCCCGGGTCGGGTTGGTGAAGTTGCGGTTGATGTAGAAGTTGCGCAGGTTCAGGTTGACCTTGGCCCCTTCGACAAAACCCGATTCCTCGGCCACGGCGGGCAGAGCCGCACCGGTCAGCGCGATGGCGATCAGGCTGGGAAAAAAATACTGCACGGTGGAAGGCGTCATGGGCTCGGGTCTCTCTAATTCTTGGGGATGAAGCGTGGCGATGCCGCAACCTGGGGTTGCAGTCACAAGATTCGAATTCGAAAACGGTGCGGGATCAGCCGGAGAGGGCAGGGCGCTGGGACATGGTGTCGAACCTGTTGTTATTGGTTTTGTGTGGCGAATGGTGCGGTGAATGGACTAGATAGTTCAATCAGACTAAACAGGTTTTGGGCGATAATCGAACGCAAGATTGGTTTATGATTTTATGTTGTTTGCACTGGCCCCATCGCGAGCAAGCTCGCTCCCACAGGTTCAGCGGGGTTCACCACTTGTGTGTACAGCTCGGACACTGTGGGAGCGAGCTTGCTCGCGATGGGGCCAGTAGGGCCAACACCACTTTCCCCGCAGGCAACAAAAAGCCCACCAAAAGGTGGGCTTCAAGTTTTTTACCCCGAGATCAGAACAACTTCATCTTCGGCGCTTCTTCTTTCTGCGGCTCGACCTTCGCGGTCTGCTCGTTCCAGCCCCCCCCCAGTGCCTTGTACAGATTCACCGCACTGGCCAGCTGCGCCAAACGGTCGGTGATCAGCGCCTGTTGGGCACTGAACAGCTGACGCTGGGCATCAAGGAAGGTCAGGTTGCTGTCGACCCCAATGCGATAACGACGCTCGGCCAGACGGTAGTAGTCCTGGTTGGCGGTGACGAAATCACGCTGGGCCTGCAACTGCTCGGTGTAGGTCTGGCGCGCGGCCAGGCCGTCGGCGACTTCCTGGAAGGCCGTTTGAATGGACTTCTCGTAGTTCGCCACGCCGATGTCTTTCTGGATTTTCGAGTAATCCAGGCTGGCGCGCAGGCTGCCGGCGTTGAAGATCGGCAGGTTGATCTGCGGCTGGAACAACCAGGTGCCCGAGCCGCCCTTGAACAGGCCGGACAGGTCCGGGCTCAGGGAGCCGGCATTGGCCGTCAGGCTGATGCTCGGGAAGAACGCAGCCCGTGCCGCACCGATGTTGGCGTTGGCGGCCTTGAGGTTGTATTCGGCCTGGAGGATGTCCGGACGACGTTGCAGCAAGTCTGACGGCAGGCCGGGCGGAACCTCGCTCAACAGATCGTCGGACAGCGGCTTGGCGGTTTGCAGATTGGCCGGGATACCGGTGCCGAGCAGCAGCACCAAGCCGTTTTCATCCTGCGCCACCTGACGGGTGTACCGGGCCAGTTGCGCCCGGGCGTTTTCCACCGAGGTACGCGACTGGGCCAGGTCCAGGGCCGACGCCACACCGACTTCGTTGCTGCGCGCGGTGAGCTTCAGGCTCTCCTCGAACGCACCGAGGGTGTCCTGGGTCAGTTTGCGCAGCTCTTTGTCGGCCTGCCAGGTCAGGTAGGCATTGGCCACGTTGGCCACCAGACTGATCTGCGTGCTGCGGCGGCCTTCTTCAGTGGCGAAGTATTGCTGCAGGGCTTCTTCGCTCAGGCTGCGAACCCGACCGAACAGGTCGAGTTCATAAGCACTGATGCCGACCGTGGCCGAGTAGGAGCTGGTGATGCCCGCTTCGCCAGTCTGCGAGGCCCGTGCCGGGACCCGTTGACGGCTGCCGGTGCCATTGGCCGACACCGCCGGGAACAGATCCGCACGCTGGATGCGGTACTGCGCCGCGAAGGCGTCGATGTTCAACGCCGCGACCCGCAGGTCCCGGTTGTTTTCCAGGGCGACCTGGATCAGCTGTTGCAGCGCCGGGTCATGGAAAAACTGCTTCCAGCCCTGTTCGGCGGCGGCCTGGGCCGGCGCCTGGGCCGGCGAGTACGCCGGGCCCTGCGGATACTGGCCTGCCACCGGCGCGTCCGGCCGCTGATAATCCGGTATCAGTGAGCAACCGCTCAGCACGAGGGCGGCGATTGCGATGGAGAGTAGCGACTTGCTCATTAGCCAGCCTCTTTAGAAGGTTCAAGAGCGTCATCCTGGTCAGCGGTCTTGCGCTGCCCCATGGCCGACACAGTGACGAAAAACAGTGGGACCCAGAAGATCGCCAGGATCGTGGCCGTGAGCATACCGCCAATTACCCCGGTACCGATCGCATGTTGGCTACCGGAACCTGCGCCCGTGGAAATGGCCAGTGGTACCACACCGAGGACGAAGGCGAGCGAGGTCATGATGATCGGTCGCAAACGCATCCGGCAGGCTTCGATCGCTGCATCGCGCAGGCTACGCCCTTGTTCATGCAGTTCCTTGGCGAATTCGACGATCAGGATGGCGTTTTTCGCCGCCAGACCGATGGTCGTCAACAGGCCCACCTGGAAGTACACGTCGTTGGACAGGCCGCGCAGGCTGGTCGCCATCAGCGCCCCGATGATGCCCAGCGGCACCACCAGCATCACCGCGATCGGGATCGACCAGCTTTCATACAAGGCTGCCAGACACAGGAACACCATCAGCAGCGACAACGCGTACAGCGCTGGCGCCTGCGAGCCGGACAGACGTTCCTCGTACGACAGGCCGGTCCAGGAAATACCGACACCGGCCGGCAGTTTCTTGGCCAGGGCTTCGACTTCGGCCATGGCTTCACCGGTGGAATAACCGGGCGCCGGAGCACCGAGGATTTCCATCGCTTCCACGCCGTTGTAACGCGACAGCTTCGGTGCACCGTAGATCCACTCACCCTTGGCGAAGGCCGAGAACGGCACCATGGTCCCGGCGCTGTTGCGCACATACCATTTCTTCATGTCTTCAGGGCTCATGCGTGCACCTGGCTGGCCTTGCACGTAAACCTTCTTCACCCGACCGCGGTCGATGAAGTCGTTCACATAGCTACTGCCCAGGGCAATCGACAGGGTGTTGTTGATGTCGCTGAGGGTCACGCCCAGGGCGCTGGCCTTCTCGTCGTCGATTTCCAGCTGATATTGCGGCTCGTCGTTCAGGCCGTTGGGACGCACTTGCGAGAGAACCTTGCTTTGCGCCGCCATGCCGAGGAACTGGTTGCGCGCTTCCATCAGCTTGTCGTGACCGATACCGGCGCGGTCCTGGAGGAACACGTCGAAACCGGTGGCGTTACCCAGTTCCAGTACCGCCGGTGGTGCGAAAGCAAACACCATGGCATCACGGAAGGTGAAGAAGTGCTGCTGGGCCCGTGCCGCCAGCTTGAACACGCTGTTGTCGGCGTTACGCTCGCCCCAGGGTTTCAGCATGATGAACGCCATACCCGAGCTCTGGCCACGACCGGCGAAGTTGAAGCCGGTCACGGTAAACACCGAGGCCACCGCATCGCCTTCACCGCCGTCCTTGCTCGGACGCAGCAGGAACTCACGCATCTCGTCCACCACCACCTGCGTGCGCTCGGCGGTGGAACCTGCCGGGGTTTGCACCTGGGCAAACAATACGCCCTGGTCTTCTTCCGGCAGGAACGCCGTTGGAATGCGGGTGAACAGCCAGATCATGCCGACCAGGATGACGAGGTAGGCCAGCAGGTACGGCGCCTTGTTCGAGAGCATATTGCCCACGCCACGCTCGTAGCTTCTGACGCCACGGTCGAAGTTGCGGTTGAACCAGCCGAAGAAGCCGCGTTTCGGCGTGCCGTGCTCGCCTTTGGGAATCGGCTTGAGCATGGTGGCGCACAGTGCCGGGGTGAAGATCAGCGCGACCAGTACCGACAGGGCCATGGCCGAGACGATGGTGATCGAGAACTGCTTGTAGATCACACCGGTGGAGCCGCTGAAGAACGCCATCGGCAGCAGTACCGCCGACAGTACCAGTGCGATGCCGACCAGTGCACCCTGGATCTGCCCCATGGATTTCTTTGTGGCCTCCTTGGGGGACAGGCCTTCTTCGCTCATGACCCGTTCGACGTTTTCCACCACGACGATGGCGTCGTCCACCAGCAAGCCGATGGCCAGCACCATGCCGAACATGGTCAGGGTGTTGATGCTGAAACCAAATGCCGCGAGGATCCCGAAGGTACCCAGCAAAACCACCGGGACAGTCATCGTGGTGATGACCGTGGCGCGGAAGTTCTGCAGGAACAGGAACATCACCAGGAACACCAGCACGACCGCTTCGACCAGGGTTTCAACCACGCCCTTGATCGACTCGGTCACCACCGGCGTGGTGTCGTACGGGAACACCACTTCCATGCCTTGCGGGAAGAACGGCTTGAGGGTTTCGATGGTCTTGCGCAGGGCTTTTGCCGTATCGAGGGCGTTGGCACCGTTGGCCAGTTTCACCGCCAGACCGGAGGCCGGGCTGCCGTTGAACTGGGCGCTGATCGCATAGTTCTCACCACCCAGGCCGACATCCGCGACGTCGCCGACGCGCACTTGCGAGCCGTCCTTGTTGACCTTGAGCAGGATCGCCTTGAACTGCTCGGCAGTCTGCAGACGGGTCTTGCCGATGATCGTCGCGTTCAGTTGTTGGCCGGCGACGGCAGGCAAACCGCCGAGTTGACCGGACGACACCTGGACGTTCTGCGCCGCGATGGCGGTTTTCACGTCCACCGGGGTCAGGTTGTAGTTGTTGAGCTTGGCCGGGTCGAGCCAGATCCGCATCGCGTACTGGGCACCGAAGACCTGGAAGTCACCGACACCGGCGGTCCGCGAGATCGGATCCTGCATGTTCGACACGATGTAGTTGGACAGGTCGTCCTTGGTCATGCTGCCGTCACGCGACACCACGCCGATCACCATCAGGAAGTTTTTCACTGCCTTGGTCACGCGGATCCCCTGTTGCTGCACTTCTTGCGGCAGCAGCGGGGTGGCCAGGTTCAGCTTGTTCTGGACCTGAACCTGCGCGGTATCGGAGTTGGTGCCCTGCTCGAAGGTCGCGGTAATGGTCATGCTGCCGTCGGAGTTACTTTCCGAGGAGACATAACGCAGGTTATCGATACCGTTGAGCTGTTGTTCGATCACCTGCACCACGGTGTCCTGCACGGTTTGTGCGGACGCGCCCGGGTAGGTCACCTGGATCGCAATGGCCGGAGGCGCAATGCTCGGGTATTGGTTGATCGGAAGTTTGAGGATCGAGAGTGCCCCGACCAGCATGATCACCAGGGCGATTACCCAGGCGAAAATCGGACGGTCGATAAAAAATCTGGACATGGTTTACTCCCCTTTGCCGCTGGCAGCCTTGTCAGCTACCTGTGCGGGGGCCGGGTTCTTTGCGCCAACGTTAGTCGCTTCACTGGCTTTGACTTCAATGCCAGGTTTGACGTATTGCAGCCCTTCGGTGATCAGTCGATCGCCGGCCTTCAGACCGTCTTCGATCAGCCATTGGCTGCCCACAGTGCGGCTGGCCTTGAGCTGACGCAGTTCGACCTTGTTGTCCGGGCCGACGACCAGCGCGGTCGGGGTGCCTTTGAGGTCGCGAGTCACGCCCTGTTGCGGCGCGAGGATCGCCGCGCTATTCACGCCGGACTGCAACTGGGCGTGAACGAACATGCCTGGCAGCAGGGTGTGATCAGGGTTCGGGAACACTGCACGCAGGGTCACGGAACCGGTGGTCTGGTCAACCGAAACTTCGGAGAACTCGAGCTTGCCCGGTTGTTTGTACTCGCTGCCGTCTTCGAGGGTCAGCTTGACCGCTGCGGCGGTGTCGCCAGCCTTTTGCAGGCGGCCGCTTTCGAGTTCGCGGCGCAGCTCGAGCAGCTCGACCGACGACTGAGTCACGTCGACGTAGATCGGGTCGAGTTGCTGGATCACGGCCATGGCGTCGGCCTGGCCGTTGGTCACCAGCGCGCCTTCGGTTACCGAAGAACGCCCGATACGGCCAGAGATCGGCGCGTACACCTTGGTGTAGCGCACATTGATCTGGGCGCTTTGCATGGTTGCTTCCGATTGCAGCCGGTTGGCCAGGGCCGTGTCGTATTCCTGGCGGCTGACGGCCTGCTCCTTGACCAATTGCTGGTAGCGATCCGAGATCGACTTGGTCTGCTGCAGGTTGGCCTGGGCGCTTTTCAGGGTGGCCTCATAAACGGCCGGATCGATCTGATACAGCTGCTGGCCGGCCTTGACGTCGCCGCCTTCCTTGAACAGGCGCTTGAGAATGATGCCGTTGACCTGAGGGCGAACTTCGGCGACGCGGAACGCGCTGGTGCGGCCCGGAAGCTCGGACGTCAGGGTGAAGGCTTGTGATTGCAGGGTTACGACGCCGACCTGAGGGGGCGGTGCTGCAGGCGCGGCCTCTTCCTTTTTGCATCCGCTAAGCAGTGTTGCCAGGGCGACGGCGGTGACCAGAGTGGTAACGGCTGGCTTGAATTGCATGAAAATCCTCGGGTCAGGCGCGCAAATTGCGCACAAGAAAGGTGGAAGGGTAAAAATTGTGCGCTGAGTGGATAAGTAGCTTGCTAAGTAATATACTTACGTTCATGGTTGTTTGTAAATAGCGTGGCCCTGTACCCATAACGTTACAAAAATTGTTCAAAGGTTCGAATTGTAGGCCGGGGACGACGCCTGAGAGCGCTCGCCCCACTTTTATTCAGCTGATATTCAGACATCGCTGAAGCATCCTGATTGAGGTTGTACTGCATGGTCCGTCGTACCAAAGAGGAAGCTCAAGAAACCCGTAGCCAGATACTCGAAGCGGCCGAAAAAGCCTTTTTCGAGCGGGGCGTGGCGCGCACGACACTGGCGGAAATCGCGACCCTGGCCGGCGTCACGCGCGGGGCCATCTATTGGCATTTCAGCAACAAGGCCGCCGTGGTGCAGGCCATGCTCGACTCCTTGCATGAGCCGCTGGATGAAATGGCCAAGGCCAGCGAAAGCGCAGATGAACCCGACCCGCTGGGCTGCATGCGCAAGCTGCTGATTCATTTGTTTCATCAGGTTGCGCTGGACCCGAAAACCCGACGCCTCAATGAGATTCTGTTTCATAAGTGCGAATTCACCGATGAAATGTGCGACCTGCGCCAGCAGCGCCGCGCGGCCAGTCTCGATTGCAATGTGCGGATCGCCCTGGCCCTGAGTAATGCAGTGAATCGGGGACAGTTGCCGGAAAACCTCGACACCGCCCGTGCCGCCATCAGCCTGCATGCCTACATCGATGGCATCCTGTACCAGTGGCTGTTGGCACCCGACAGTTTTCAACTGCACGCCGAAGCCGAGCGTTGGGCCGATACAGGGTTGGATATGCTGCGCTTGAGCCCGAGTCTGTGCAAATAAAACTAAATGAATAAATGAGTCCGGTTCTGACAATGCTTGGCAGGGGGAAGCGTCGTTCCTTGCCCGCGTTGTCGCAACGGGATGCTTTTATATACGCAGGCTCGCCCGGTTGACAGGTAGCGGGCTAAGTATTTTGTAGGGAATTTGTGTTGAGTGTGTGAATGAGCGTGACGTCGGCGTGATCGGCGTTGCGCTCATTTGCATCTGTGGCAGTGCAGTTGCCTGGATCCAGCGCCAGCACGGAACACATCAGAAGATCAGCCCCATTCGCCGCTCGTAACCGATCCGGCCCTTGTAGGCCTCGCCGCTGTCGACCCAGCCGAATTTTGCGTAAAGCGCGATGGCCGACACGTTGTCGGCATCCACTGACAATTCCAGCCCCTTTATTTCCGGCCAGGCCTGGCGCGCCACCTCGGGCAAGGCTCGCAGGCAAGCCTTGCCATAGCCTTTGCCCTGAGCGCGGTGATCCACTTGCAATGCATGCAGGGTCGCGCTGTGTTCGTTGGCCCAGGCGGGTAGCACCGGCGGGCGTTTTAGCAGCAGAAAGGCGACGGGAATATCCTCGGCCAGCAAGGCAAATCCCTTGACGCCGGGGCCGGGCCTGGACAACAGGGTGTGCAACGCACCGTGGATGTCGCCGGAGAACTTGATTTGTTCTTTGTGAACTTCAATGGCCTCGACCTGCCGGCGCTGGAGCGCGTTGAGGCTTTCGTAAGGCACGAGTCTGGCTGTCACTGGAGTATCCTTTTTCCATCACCGAGATGTTTCGAATTCTAACGAGTTTGTGCCGATGGATTATTTTTATTTCGGTTGTCGATTTGGCGTTTTGCCAGACGACAAAGGGTGTCTTCACACAAAAACCACGGAGAACCACCATGAACGCGACACACGAGATCCAGACCCTGATCGACACCTATCGTCAGGCGGTCATCGCCAAGGATGTCGAGAAAATCATGGCCCTGTATGCCGACGACATCGTCTCCTACGACGCCGTCAAGGCCCTGCAATTCCGGGGCAAGGCCGCCTACCGCGCGCATTGGCTGGAGTGCATGGAAATGTGCCAGGGCGCGCACACGTTTGACTTCGACCAGATGAACATCGTGGCGGACGAGCACATCGCCTTCGCCCATTGGCTGGCCCATTGCGGTGGCACCAATGACAAGGGTGAAACCCAGGCCTGCTGGATGCGCGTGACCGCCTGTTATCGGCGCGAGGCCGGACAATGGCGCATCGTCCACGAACACTGGTCAGCCCCGTTCGACATGATGAGCGGCACTGCGCTGTTCAACCTGGAACCTTGATCGTCGGGCGGTTGATCGGGAAACAGCGTCCAAACGCCAATCTGCAGCCATAGTTGATCAGTTCGATTAGGGCAGAGCCTCAAGAAACGGAGAGCGTCCATGAAATATCTATGCCTGGTCTACAGCAACGAGCTCGAGTTGCATTCGCTGCCCGACAGCCCGAAAGACGCCGAATGCATGGCCTACGCCGAGTCAATCCAGGGCAGTGGCCGGATGCTCGCGGCCGAAGCGCTGGAGTCGGTGCAGACCGCGACCACCGTGCGCATGCGCAACGGGAAAATGTCGATCACCGACGGCCCGTTCGCCGAAACCAAGGAGCAGTTGGCCGGCTTCTACCTGATCGATGCCAAGGACCTCAATGAAGCCCTCCAGGTCGCCGGCAACATCCCGGCGGCCCGGGTGGGCTGTGTCGAGGTGCGCCCCGTTCGCCAGTTGAACCCCTGAACCACAATCAAAGACAGGAGATCTGCATGAGCCCGCAACCTTGTAAAAAGCAGCCTGCCGAATTCGAGTCAGTGACGCGGGTGCCGAAGGCCTGCCGGACTGATGCCTGACGTCGCGGTGACGGCTCGGGTCGAGCAGGTCTACCGTGAAGACTCGCGGCGGATTCTGGCGACTCTGATCCGCTTGCTCGGCGATTTCGATCTTGCCGAAGAGGCCCTGCATGAGGCGTTTTTCGTCGCGGTCGAGCGCTGGCAGCGTGACGGTGTGCCGGACAATCCGCGGGCCTGGCTGGTGTCCACCGGGCGCTTCAAGGCCATTGATGTGTTGCGTCGGCGCGCGCGCTTCAACGCGTCTCGGCCGCTGTTGATCGCGCAACTGGAGGCGCTGGAGCAGGCCGACTGGAGTGACGAAGACGTGGAAGACGACCGCCTGCGCCTGATCTTTACCTGCTGTCACCCGGCACTGGCGCCGGACGCCCAGGTGCCATTGACCCTGCGGGAAGTCTGCGACCTGACCACCGAAGAAATCGCCCGGGCCTTCCTCTCGGCACCGACCACCATTGCCCAGCGCATCGTGCGGGCCAAAGCGAAAATCCGTGACGCGAAAATCCCCTATCAAGTGCCGACCCTGGCCGAATTGCCCGAACGTCTGGACAGCGTGCTGCGCGTGATTTATCTGGTATTCAACGAAGGTTACTCGGCGTCCATCGGCGCCGAATTGACCCGAGAAGATTTGACCCGCGAAGCGATACGGCTCGGCCGGTTGCTGGTCGAGTTGCTGCCGGAGCCGGAGGTGATGGGCCTGCTGGCGTTGATGCTGTTGCACGAGTCGCGGCGCCTGGCCAGGACCTCGGCCAGTGGCGAGCTGATTGTGCTGGATGAGCAGGATCGTGCGTTGTGGGATGCCGGGATGATCGCCGAAGGTTGCGCGCTGGTGGAGCGGGCATTGACGACCCGGCGTTTCGGGCCTTATAGCCTGCAGGCGGCGATCGCGGCGGTGCATGCCGAAGCGCCGAGGGCGGGGGAGACGGACTGGCCGCAGATTGTCGGTTTGTATGACGTGCTGTTGCAGGCCATGCCTTCACCGGTGATCGAGCTGAACCGGGCCGCGGCGTTGGCCAAGCGGGATGGACCGTTGGCGGGGTTGACCTTGATTGAAGGGATTCTGCAGCGCGGTGAGCTGCTGGATTACCACTTGGCGCATTCGGCGCGGGCGGAGTTTTGTCGGCAGTTGGGGCGGGTGGATGAGGCGCGGGCGGCATATGAGCGGGCGCTTGAGTTGACGCAGCAGGTGCCGGAGCGGCGGTTTATCGAGGGGCGGCTAAAGAGGTTGGAGTGATGTGATCTCTCGGGCCCCATCGCGGGCAAGCCCGCACACAGTTGATCGGGTTCTGCCTGGAGAATGTGGTCCAATGTGGGAGTGATGTGATCTTGCGGGCCTCTTCGCGGGCAAGTCGAATTGTCGCACCGCCGCTCCCACAGGTTCGAGTCGATCATATAATCACGATTCGACTCGAACCTGTGGGAGCGGGCTTGCCCGCGATGGGTGGCGCCGCTATTCCAGCATCTTGCCGATCAACCAACTCCCCGCCGGGCCCGGCGGATTCAACCGCGACCACAGCGCGTCCACCGACACGGTCTTTGGCCAACCACGCACGTGAATCTCCTGCAACGACCCCGCGCCAAAGCGTTCCACCAACCACCGGGGCAACGGCGCCCAGCCGAATCCACCCTGGGCCATTTCCAGCAGCATCAGGTAGCTCGGCGCCGACCAGACGCGCCCCTTCGCCCGGCTTTCATAGGGATTGACGATGGTCGCCAGCCGCAGTTCGCGATGCTGTTGCAGCACATCCTGATCCACCTTTGCCAAAGCCGCCAACGGATGTCCGGGGGCTACGAACAGTGCGATTTCCGTGCGTTCGTCCACCGTCGAACTGGCCAGGTCCGGTGGGTAGCTGTCTTGCCGCTCGGCGAAGGCGACATGGGCGCGACCGCTTTGCACCAGCGCCACCAGGTCATCGCACTCGGCAATCAGGCATTCGAGTTCCAGGTCCGGATAACGCTGTTCAAAGGTACTCAGTGCTGCTTCGAATCGGTCGGACTGGTAGGTGTCGGACAGCGCCACCGTCAGTTTCGCCTCGACCCCTCGGGACAATTGGCTGGCGGTCATTTCCAGGCGGCTGGTGGCCGCCAGAATCGCCTCGGCCCGCTGTAATACCACGTGCCCGGCCGGCGTCAGGCCGGGCTTGCGACTACTGCGATCGAATAAGGTCAGGTTCAGGTCGATCTCCAGGCTGGCCACTGCCGCGCTGATGGTCGACTGACTGCGGCCAAGCTTGCGCGCCGCCGCGGAAAACGAGCCTTGCGTCGCCGCCTGGACGAAGGCCAGCAACACTTCGTGAGAGGCCATGAACTATCGCCTTGATCGATGGTTATTGGTTATGAAGTATCGGTGCGATAGCGGACTATGGCAACCACAGTCACTCAGGGAGTCTGGCCATGAACGCCAACAAATCCATCACTGAACGTATTTTCCAGGCCATTGGTTTTGAACTGCTGGCGGTGCTGATCTGCACCCCGTTGCTCGCCTGGGTCATGGACAAACCGATGCTGGAAATGGGCGTGGCGACCCTGGCTATCGCTGCATTGGCCCTCGCCTGGAACGTGGTCTTCAACGGCTTGTTCGATCGCGCGCTCAAACGTCTCACCCTTGTGCGTAACGCCTGGGTTCGCGTCGTGCATGCATTGCTGTTTGAAGGCGGACTGGTTGCCGTCGGCGTGCCGCTGATTGCCTGGTGGCTCAATATCAGCCTGTGGCAGGCATTCCTGCTGGACATCGGTGTGTTGCTGTTTTTCCTGCCGTATACCTATGTTTATCACTGGGCGTATGACGTGGTGCGTGAGCGGATGGTATTGCGCACCTCTTACGATGGATAAAAGCAAAGATCGCAGCCTGCGGCAGCTCCAACAGGGATCGAGTACATCCGCATAATTGTGGTTGTACCCGGTCCATGTAGGAGCTGCCGCAGGCTGCGATCTTTTGATCTTGGCGGTCTATTTACAAAAACATCCCCCCCGAAGCCTCGATACGCTGCCCGTTGATCCACTGGCCACCCGGCGCCATCAATAACGCAATGGCCGCGCCGATGTCGTCCGGCTGACCGACGCGACCCAGCGCGGTATTACTGGCGACCAGTGTGTTCACCTGCGCGTTGTCGCGCACCGTGCCGCCGCCGAAATCGGTTTCGATAGCGCCAGGTGCCAAGGTATTCACTGCAATATTACGTGCCCCCAGCTCCTTGGCCTGGTAGCGCGTCAGCACTTCCATGGCGCCCTTCATGGCCGCGTAGGCGCCGTAGCCCGGCATGCTGAAGCGGGTCAGGCCGCTGGAAACATTGAGAATGCGTCCACCATCAGCCAGCAGCGGCAGCAGATTCTGCGTCAGAAAAAACGGTCCCTTCAGATGGATGTTCATCAGCAAATCGAACTGGGCGACGGTAGTGTCGACGAAATTTGCATTCACGCCGATGCCAGCGTTGTTGATCAAAAAGTCGAAGTGCTCTCGATCGAAATGGTTTTGCAGCACATCGGCGACCTGTGTGGCGAAGGCCGCGAAGCCTTCACTCTGGCCAACGTCGAGTTGCAGCATGGCGGCGCGACCGCCGAGGCTTTCGATGTGCGCCACCAGTGCTTGCGCCTCTTCGGCGCGGCTGTTGAACGTGCCGATGATGTCGACGCCCTGGGCTGCCAGATGCAGCGCTGCGTTTTTGCCAAGGCCACGGCTGGCGCCGGTGATCAATGCGATTTTACGGTTCATGGGACTTCCTCAAGCGCGGTGAGTGATGGTGTGAAGGAAGTTTATTTATCCGCCCTGCAATGATAAACAGAGCTAAATCGGAATCACTGGTCGGTTAATCCGAACAATAGAGGGCGAGCCATGAACAAGCTGGAACTGCTGCGCACCTTTGTGCGTGTCAGCGAGATGTCGAGTTTTACCCTTGCCGGTGAAAGTCTGGGCCTGCCAAGGTCGACGGTCTCCGACCACATCCAGGCCCTCGAAACGCTGTTGGGCACGCGCTTGCTGCAACGCACCACGCGCAAGGTTCAGGCGACCCAGGACGGCATCGTGTTGTACGAGCGCAGCAAGGACTTGTTGTCGCACATGGACGAAATCGAAGGGCTGTTTCGCCAGGATGCGGCGGCGCTCACCGGTCGGATCCGTATCGATATGCCGAATATTCTGGCTCGTCGCGTCGTGATGCCGCGCCTGCCCGAATTCATGGCGCAGCATCCCAATCTGGAGCTGGAAATCAGCAGCACTGACCGCCGGGTCGATTTGCTCGGCGAAGGTTTTGATTGCGTGGTGCGGGTCGGCGCGCAGCCGGATCAATCGGTGGTCGCCCGACACTTGTGCGACTTTGTCATGGTCAACTGCGCCAGCCCGGCTTATCTGCAACGCTATGGTGTGCCTGAGCGAATCGAAGACCTGGCGCACCATCGGCTGGTGCATTACGTCGGTGTGCTGGGTTCGCGCTCGGAAGGTTTTGTGTACGAGGTGGACGGGCAGTCGCATCAAGTGCCGATGGCGGGCAGCGTCACGGTCAACAGCACAGATTGTTACGAGTCGGCATGCCTGGGTGGTTTCGGTTTGATCCAGGCGCCGCGGGCGGGCATGACGCCGCACCTGCGCAGTGGTGAGCTGGTGGCGGTGTTGCCGCAGTTCAACGCGCCATCCCTGGGGGTTTCACTGTTGCACGCCCGGCAACGGCATTTGCCGTTGCGGGTCAGGGTGTTCATGGACTGGCTGGGGCAGGTGATCCGGGCAACCACGTGAACAACAACACATCACCTGTGGGAGCGCAGACAGCACGTGAGTGGTCGACACCGGCAGCCCGAATACGTCGGCCGCGCCGATGGTCAGCATGGCCAGGGCTTCCGCCGAGGCCCTTCGATACGGAAGCAAAAGATCTTGATCATCCTGCCGGTTCTTAACGGCGAATCGGCAGGCTGAAGGTAAAGATCGTCCCCTGTCCTGCGTTGGAGACCACGTCCAGTGTTCCCCCATGGGACTTGGCGATTTCGCTGGCGATGTACAAGCCCAGCCCGAGGCCGGCCTGCGGTGTATCGCGGGTCGGTCGCGAGTAGGGTTTGAACAGGTGCAACAACGCCTGCTCGGCAATCTGTCCCTGATTTTTTACGCTCAGTACAAAGGTGCCTTGATCGATCCGCGCGCTGACCACTACCGAACCTGCGAGATCGCCATGGGTGACCGCGTTGGCCACCAGATTGGAGGCCAATTGCGCCACTCGCTCACGATCGCAATGAACATCGCGCAAGTCGCCGATGGACGACACGATACTGCGGTCGGGGTGCACGCTCTGGATTTCAGCAATCACATGGCGTAATGCCCCTTCCAGATCCGGGCACGGCTCGATGTTCACCGGAATGCCCTTGCCCATGGAACCGCGGGTGAAGTCCAGGACATCGTTGACCAGTCTGGTCGCGCGCCGGGCGCTGGTGAGAATGTGTCGCACCAGCTTGTCGCTGGCTGGGTCTGGAAACTTGCGCAGGAGCATTTCCGCGCCGGCGCTGATGGCAAACAAGGGGTTGCGCAAGTCATGCCCGAGCACGGCGATGAACTGTTCGCGCAGTTCTCCGTTTTCCTGCTCCTGAATCAGGGCCGCTTCGGTCTTCTGCTGGTTTTCTTCGGATTCGATCTGCAGCGCCAGCATCCGTGCGAAGGACTCCATGGTGCTCTGGATCGTGCTGGATTTGAGCGGCGCCGGGTTGGGGTCAAGGGCGCAGATGGTGCCGAAGAAACGCCCGTCGGTGCGAAAAACCGGTACCGCGATGTAGCTTTCGAATTGATACAGGCGCGGCGTGTGGTGGTCGCGGTAAAGCGGGTCGTCACTGACCTTGTCGATCACCACGGCGTGGTGGGCCTGACGAATTTCGTGGCACAGCGTGGTAGTCACCTCCAGTTCACCGCCGACCTGCAGGCCGAAACCCAGTTGATCGAGCACCGCACAGGCGGTCCAGGAATCTTCGGTGACGCGGGCCACTGCGGCAAAGCGCAGGCCGGTCATTTCGCGGATCACCTGAAGTATGGCGGGCACCGCGCTGATTCGACCAATGGTGGCGATGTCTGCTGCCGCTGTCTGACCCATGTACGTTGTTCTCGCTGCAAGATGCCGAGGGGGGTCGAGGAATTCTAGCGGGCTGGCGCGAGGTTGGCGTCACTGGATTGATGACGTTCGGGATCAGCTGACGCAGGATGCAAAAAAGCCGCACGACTCGAAAGTCGTGCGGCTTCTTGATGTGTGTATCAGTCGTCTTGTTTGTTTTTCAGGACTTCGCCGGTGGCGGCGTTCAAATCCACGTCCCATTCAACGTTTTTGGCATCGCGCAGTTCGACTTCGTATTCATAGTTGTTGAAGTGGTTGTCCAGGTCGCTGTCGGTAATCGTGGCACCCGGGTGCAGCTTCAGCACGATCTGGTTCAGTTCTTCCAGTGGCTTGATCTTTTTATCTTTGACCAACTGCGGGATCTGATCGACAGGCACATCGGCCTGGGCCAGGCCAGCGGTGAGGGTCAGCGCAGCAGCGGTGAACAAGGCAGTCAGGGTTTTCATGGGATTCTTTCCTTGGGGTGAACTGTTTAAGTGGGGCCAGATTAACTGTGGCAACTTAATCGAGGCTTAATTCCCATTAACGCATCGGATGTAAAAGCTTCGCTGGCAAGCCAGCTCCTACAGGTTTTGCGCAATCCTGTAGGCGCTGGCTTGCCAGCGAAGCAGGCGCCACGGTCTCGGATCAGAACCCGTTGTTCTGCAACAACTGCGCAACACTCGCCGCCGCCGGGCGTTTGTAGAACTTGAGCAGCTCGCTGGCGCGATTGGTGAAGATGCCATCGACGCCGGCGTCCATGACTTTCTGATAATCCACGGCATCGTCGACGGTGTACGCATGCACCAGCAAGCCCTGGTCATGGGTGTACTGGTTCATCCACGGTTGCACCAGGTCCGAGTAGCTCTGATCACCCCCCTGGGTCAGCCTGGCAGAAGGGCCGGTGCCGATCGCGCCCTGGGCCTTGGCGTACTCGACCCAGCGCTGGAATTCGGCTTTGTCCTTCGGTTGCTGTTTAGCGTAGAACGTCGCTTTGTCCTTGTCGCCGGACTCGGCAAAGGTCACCTTGGACTTGGGCTCGATGCTGCCTTCGCCGACCCACAGCAGCAGGATCTTCGGCACTTGCGGCATTTCCTTGTCCAGCAGTTCGAGGCTGCCCTTCTCAAACGTTTGCAACACCACCTTGCCTTTGCCCTGGCCGACCGCCAGTTCGCTTTTCGCCAGTGTCGAACCGGTCGGACTCAACCAGCCGCGATCCTGGAGTTTCTCCTTGAGGTCGCGTTCGAGACCGGGAAACTGCTTCGGTTCTTTGGTTTCGATGTACAGGCCCGGCTTGTGCAGCGGATTGCCCTGGGCGATGTCGATGATCTCGTCCAGAGTCAGGATTTTCAGACCCGCGTAGGACGGACGGGCGCGATCCGGGTAAGCGCTGTTGAACCAGCTGCCGGCATCGAGGGTTTTCAGTTCGGCAAGGGTGAAGGCGTTGGCCGGGCTGTCCTTGCGCTCCGGAAACTTGATGGCGACGTCGGTGGTGCGTTGCAGGTTGTCGTCGTGCAGGGCAAACAGCACGCCATCCTTGCTGCGCTGCAAGTCCAGCTCCAGATAGTCGGCGCCCAGATCGCGCGCCAGTTTGTAAGCCGGGGCGGTGGATTCCGGCGCATCGAAGGACGCGCCACGGTGGGCGATCACGGCCGGATGCGGGATACCCAGGCGGGTCGCCAGTGCGGTGGGGCTTGGTTCGCTGGCGGCCTGTGCCTGGCCGAGGCCAAGCAGCACACTCAGCAGCAGGGCGCTTTGGGTGAAGGTGACAGGCATGGGTCGAAGTCCTTTCGCAGTTTTTCAAAGAGCTCCCTTTTAACAACTGAGGGCTGCCAGCGCTATCGCGAGACCGACATAAACCTGTTTAAAGCCCATTTTTTCCGCGCTTTTGTGCGGTTTTTTGCAGTACTCTTGGCCCCGGCAACGTCCCCGGCAGAGGGAAAGCCATTGACTTGTCTTGCGTGTAAACCATCGATCACCGGTCCTTCGCGACCCTTTGTGAGGTTTATCATGCGCATCACTTCCCAACTCATCTGCCAGGCTGCCGACCAACTCAAAGGCTTCGTCGGCCTCAATCGCAAGACCGGCCAGTACATCGTTCGCTTCAGTGAAGACTCGTTCGGCATGGACGTGGCGGATGACGGCATTATTCCGGTGAGCGAGTTCGTCTGGGCACCCGGTCCGGAGCAGGCCATGACGCTTAAACGCGAGTTGATTCAGTTGTTGCTGGATCAGCACATCGATGACCGGATCAACATTACCGAGCCGTTGCGGGTGTACATGAATCGGCGGGAAGTGCCGGAGATTTCGGCAGTGCGCAGTTTGGTGGGCGGCTGATGTTTTTGGGCTGACTGTTCCGGCCTCATCGCGGGCAAGCCCGCTCCCACAGGGACATGTGTCGTACACAGATCAAGTACCCGACACAAAACCCTGTGGGAGCGGGCTTGCCCGCGATGACGGCCTGAAGAACACCGCATCATCTACTGTTCGAACGCATACGCCCGTTCAACCCTGCGCATCCACGTTCGACAGCGCGCGGTCACCTGCTCCAGGTCCCCGCCGACAGGTCGTTGGTTCGCTGATCAGCTGCTTGGCTGATCCTTGCGCACAAACTGCTGATGCATCTCCGAAGTCAGGCTTTCGATGCGTTCGGTCAGGGCCTTGGTCATTTCGGTCAGCCGGGTGTTTTGCTCCAGCAGTTCCAACAGTTGCGCGGTGTTCTGCGCTGCCTGTGCCTGACGTTCGGCGTTGGCCACGGCCAGGGCTTCGCGGTGCTGCGCATCGGCCTCGGACTGGGCCTTGTCGCGTGCGGCTTGACGGGTCTGGGCTAGCAGAATCAGCGGTGCGGCGTAAGCCGATTGCAGGCTGAACGCCAGGTTGAGCAGGATGAACGGATACAGGTCAAAGTGGGCCACGCCAAACAGATTGAGGCACACCCACACCACCACGATCAGCGTTTGCGCACCGAGAAAGGTCGGCGTGCCGAAGAATCGCGCAAAGGCCTCGGCGCGCAGGGCAAACTTGTCGGTGCCAAAGGTCGGAGCCAGGTGAGCGTGAGGGCGGTGGAAACGCAGGTGATCGACGGGAGCGGTATGTTTGGTTTCGGTGGTCATGGGGCTCTCTGCCTGGCGCTGGGACTGAGGCTCACTATAGCGCCAGCGCTTGATCTAGACCTGATAGCAAGCCAGAAACATGTCCAGCGCCGACTCCACGACAATGGTCTGTCTCTCGGCTGACAGGCTTGGCAAGCCCATGGAAATCTGCGGCCAGAAGGCAAAGGATTTGAGCATCCCCTGAATCTGCTGCGCGGCAAATTCCGGGTCGACCGGTTTTAACCGGCCATCGGCCTGGGCGGCACGGATCCACAGGGTCAGGCTTTCTTCACGCTCGCCCATTCGCGCGACCATGTTCTGCGCACGCTCCGGGGAGTGGATGGTGGCGGCGATGGCGACCCGGGCCAGGTCGAGAAAATTGTCGTCGCTCATCATCTGCAATTTTGCCAACAGCATCCGGCGCATCTGGTCGCGCAGGGGCAGGTCAGGGCGGTAGGACGTTTCCGGTTCTGCGGTCAGTCGCGCCCACAACTGATTGAGGATTTCGGCGAACAACTCTTCCTTGCTGGGGAAGTGGTTGTACACCGTGCGCTTCGACACCCCGGCGGTGGCGGCGATCTTGTCCATGCTGGTGATGTCGAAGCCGTTGGCACGGAATTCGGCAATCGCCGCCTGAATGATGGCTGCACGTTTTCGATCGGTGAGGCGCTGTGGGGCAGTCATAGGAACGCTTCGTCAGGAATAGGTAAAGATTACACTGAGCAGTTTACTTGTGATCGGCATTGATGCAACCTAGAAACTACACTGTGCAGTGTAATGCTCTGTTAATCCTGTGCAGTAACCATAGATTTTTCGGCTAATGCGTGCGTGCTTGGCCATTTAACGTTTCAAAGCAGAGGGCCGCGAATCATGCGGTTTTCCTGGAGTCTTCAGCCATGGCCACTTCAATTTCCCCGGCGGACAACGCCTCCACACCTGAAGCGTCTCGACAGACTCAAGGGCAGTACAGAAACCATGCCCCGGTGCAGCGCGAAGGGTTTCGTAAAACCTTGCGCATCATGTGGAACGTAATCTTCCATAAACCAGGCAACACCCGCCCGACGGCACCCGTACCGGTGCAAAACCTGACGCAAGCCGCATTGATTGCCGCGCCCAATCACAGCGTCTACCGCCTCGGTCATTCCACCGTACTGCTGAAACTGCGCGACAAATTCTGGATCACCGACCCGGTCTTCGCCGAACGCGCCTCGCCGGTGCAATGGGCCGGCCCCAAGCGTTTTCATCAGCCGCCGATCAGCCTGGAAGAACTGCCGCCGATTGAAGCGGTGATCCTGTCCCACGATCACTACGACCACCTCGATTATCAGGCGGTACTGAAACTGGCGGACAAGACCAACTACTTCCTGACCCCGTTGGGCGTTGGCGACACCTTGATCAAGTGGGGCATCGACCCCGGCAAAGTGCGTCAACTGGACTGGTGGCGGGGCACCGAGGTTGATGGCGTGCAGTTCATCGCCACACCTTCGCAGCATTTTTCCGGCCGCGGCCTGTTCGATGGCAACAGCACGCTGTGGGCGTCCTGGGTGATGATCGACGGCGACACGCGGATCTTCTTCAGCGGCGACAGCGGCTATTTCGACGGCTTCAAACGCATCGGCGAACAGTACGGGCCGTTCGACCTGACGCTGATGGAAACCGGCGCCTACAACGTCGAGTGGCCCCATGTGCACATGCAGCCGGAGCAGACCTTGCAAGCGCATATCGATCTGAAAGGGCGGTGGTTACTGCCCATCCACAACGGTACTTTCGATTTGTCGATGCATGCCTGGTACGAACCGTTTGACCGGATCCTGGCGTTGGCCTGGGAGCGCAATGTTTCAATCACCACGCCGCAGATGGGCGAACCCTTTAATGTGATGCATCCGCAGCGAGGCAGTGCCTGGTGGTATGAGGTCGAGCAGCAGGTGTACCAGCAGAGTGTCGGCTGAAGCGGCTACAGATGGACTCGGAGGACAAACGCCGGGCTACGCGCTTCAGGTGAAAACCACCTCGATCCGGCCCTCTTTTCTTGATCGGGGGGCCGATTTGATGACGATTTGCACGTCACGCCCAAGCAGGGAAAGGCATTCCATCATCTTGGCTTCACTGATGCCGCGAAACTTTCCGCGCAACATTTCAGAGAGCTTGGGTTGTGACAGGCCCAGGATCACCGATGCTTGAACCTGGGTCAGGTGGCGAGCCTTGATGATCTCGCCAATTTTTGCGGCCAGTTGGGATTTGACTCGCATTTCATTGGCGTTGGGTATCCCGAGGTCGGCATAGACGTTCCCGCTGCTTTCTTCGATTTCAATCATTTTCTGATCCTTTTGCGTGATCCTGTGCTGCTTGAAGTCTCGTCCTGATCAAATCGATGTCGCCCTGCGCGGTTTTGATTCCCGTAGTCGACTTCTTCTGAAAACAGTGCAAAACATAAATGGCACTACCAAAACGAACGGTATAAACGGCGCGGTAGGTATTCGTATCGAAGTCCTCGACCACCTCAAGAACTCCAGCACCTCCAAAACCCTTCAGAGGCTTTGCGTCCGGATGCTTCGCACCAATTTGTGCCAGATCCAGAGCATGACCAAAAACGTCCTGTACATCGGCGGGCATTTGCTTGAGGTCCTTCTTACTGCTGCTCACCCACAGGAGTGACTTCCTTGTACTCATGGGAAAATATACCTATTTGGGGATAATCGTCAATCAATGATTCTTCACTCAACCATCGCATAATCCGGCCGTCCCACCGGATTCGGCGTCGACCCCTTAACATTCATCCCTCTCCCCGGGGCAAACCCCGGGAAGAACACCAACCCCTGCGCTTCAAACCGATAAGCCAACGCCAGCCGGGTTACATCCAGCACATCGCGCTCGGCTTCGAAACGTTGAATGGCGTCAACCGAGACACCGGATTCTTCAGACAGCTCTTCAACACTCCAACCCAGCATCGTCCGGGCCTGGGCGCAGTGGGTTGGCGTGAATTGGAAAAGGGCGATACGTTCCAGGGTGATCTTCATCGCATAAGAGGCCATGGTGTTCTCCGGGCTCGAGAGTGTTGGTTCAAAATATACTGTGTTTTTGTACAGTTGTTTTGCCCCCGGATCAAACTCATTTTTTGATGCATCCTATTTCACTCCCTCCAGCCAGACCGACGGTGGCTCTCCCAGCACCCGGCGAAACATCGTCGAAAACGCTGCCGGGCTCTCATAACCAAAATCCAGGGCAATGCGCGTCACTGGCTCACCCGCGGCCAATCGGGCGAGCGCCAGCACCACGCAGGCCCGCTGGCGCCATTGGCTGAAACTCAGGTCCGTCTGTTGGCGAAACAGACGATTGAACGTGCGCAGACTGATGTGCAACTGATCGGCCCATTGCTGCGGTGACTGATGGGCGTCGGGCCGCTGCACAAAGCCCTGGCACAACGCGAGCAGCCGCGCATCGACCGGCAGCGGAATGTGCAGGGGCAGGTGAGTACTGCGCCTCAGTTCATGCAGCAGCAAGTCGACCAAGGCTCCATCGCGCCCAGGCTCCTCGTACTCCAGCGGCATCTCCACCGCCTCCATCAGCAAATGGCGCAGCAACGGCGAAACGCTGATCACCTGACAACGGTGCCCGAGATCCACCGCCCCCGGCTCGATGTACAGACTGCGAGTACTCACCCCCAGCATCAACACCTCATGCGCCACACCCGCCGGAATCCACACCGCTCGCTGTGGCGGCACCACCCAATTGCCGTCGTGGGTGCTGACCTGCATCACCCCCGTGGCGCCGTACAACAACTGCGCCCGACGGTGCGAATGCCGAGGCAGCAAATGACCGTGGACATAATCCGTCCCAATGGCCACCACTCGCCGTGGTGTGCCGTCCAGCCGATCTATCGAAACATTGCGCATCAAGCCCCCAGCGGTTGGCGTAAACGCAAATATTATTGGCCGACTTGCTGAAGCAGGCCAAGCCATGTCGCTCTATCGTCGACCGCTCTCACCACACGGACGACATCCAATGTTCTATCTCTTGCTGGCACTCTTCGGCTGCATGACCGGCGTCACCGCCGTGCTGTTCGGCTTCGGCGGCGGCTTCGTCGTCGTGCCATTGCTCTACCGCATGCTCATGGCCAGCCACGGCGCAGACGACCCCATCGGCCAATCGGCGATGCACATTGCCGTAGCCACCTCGACCTGCGTGATGATCGTCAACGCGCTGGTCGCCACCGGAAAACACCGCCGAGCCGGTCATCTGATTCGCCATTATGTGTGGCCGTTGGGCGGATTCATCGGGGTGGGCGCGGTCATCGGCGCCGTCGCGGCAATGTGGGTGAGCGGCGAAGTGATTCGTTATGCGTTCATCGCCTACCTGGGCTTCACCATTGTGGACTGCCTGTTCAGACGTGGTTTTCTAACGCAATCCGGCGACGCAATCCCACGGCAGTTGGGGAGGGCGGAAGTGTCTGTCGGCGGTGTAGGAATCGGCGCTATCGCCACGTTTCTCGGTGTAGGAGGGAGCGTCATGACTGTGCCGCTATTGCGGCGATGCGGGTTGAGCATGACTCAGGCGACGTCCATGGCCAACCCGCTGAGTTTGCCGGTGGCGGTGGCTGGGACCCTGACTTACATGGCGATGGCGGGGTTTACCGAGTTTGATCTGGGGCAGTGGTTTGTCGGTTACGTGGATGTGTTGGCGTTTGCCGTTTTGACTACGGGATCATTGGTGGGGATTCGGCTGGCCACGCCTTGGATAGGGCGGCTACCGGATCGGGCGCATGCGCGGGTTTATATTGGTTTGCTGGTCGCGGTGATGCTCAGCATGGCGATGAAGTGAGGCGTTTGATGAGGCTCGATTCCCCCGTGCAACCTCGCCATAATCCGTCCTCGTTCAACCTGCGCCGCATTCAATCTGCCCGGCGCTGCTTCCGCTTAATTCAGGGATCGATCAATGCTCAAAGGATTGTTACGCCTGGTGCCAGGCGCCGCGCTGTTACTCATGGTGTGTTCCACTGCTCATGCCGAGGACGGGAGACGAGTCTTCACCGGCACCCTGGGCAAGATGCCGATTGTGCTGGAGCTCAACAGCGCCCAGTCGGACGAAGTCACCGGCCGCTACTTCTATGAGAAATACCATCGCGACCTGGAGCTGAGTGGCTCGCTGCAAGAAGAGACCTTGACGCTAACCGAAGGCAACAACCGCTACGGCGACGACAAACCCCTGCCAACCCTGAAGCTGCAAGAAACGGCCAACGGCTGGCAAGGCGAATGGAAAAGCCCCAAGGGCAAAATCCTGAAAATGCAGTTGACCGAAGCCAGGCTCCCGGCACCGGCGGTAGACGCCTTGCCCTTCATCGCCGCGCTGTCGAAAAGCGACCCTTACGAATATCTCCGCCTGCAAGGCTTGAAGCTCAAACCGGGCAAGAAAGAGTCCTTCATGGGCTACGACCTGCAATGGTGGACGCAGCCCGAGTCCAGTCTCTCCATGTTCAGCATCGAGTCCGGCTACCCGAAAGCCGACCAGCAGCGAGTCAATCAGCAATTGTTGGAGCGGCTCTGGAGCGAAGCCATCAGCTACCACGGCTGTTTGCTGCAAGGTGGTGAATATGCCGAGTTCGACCAAGGTGTCGCCCCCCAATTCCTATCGCCCGACGTAGTCAGCCTGAACATCTCCACCAGCTACAGCTGCGGCGGTGCTCACCCGGATTTTGGCAATTCGCCGATCAACCTCGACGTTCACACCGGTCATAGCCTGTCGTTGGAAGACGTGTTGTGGGTCGGCAAAGGCAAGCCACTGCTGCACGCCGATCGCGACGGCGCGGGCGACGCATCCTTGACCAAGGAAGAGGACAAAGCGCGATTCACTTATCAGCGTGAAGTGTTCGTACCGTGGTTGATCAAGCAGCTCACCACGCTATACCCCGACGAAATGATGAAACCAGCGGACGAGGACAGCTGCGATTACACCGACGAAAGCGTTTGGGGTTATTCCAACTGGCACTTCACCGCGAAAGGCCTGTACCTGGGCCCGTATTTCGCTCGCGTACAACGCAATTGCGATGACCCGAGCTGGTCAGTGCTGCCGTACGCCGTGGTCAAGCAACATCCCGGCGCAGTCAAACTCGAACTGCCTCAGGATTAATTCCTAGCCCGATGCCAACCCCGGCGCCTCACGAACAATGAAATGATCCAGGTTCTCGATATTGGCACTGAACACCCCGAACGTCTGCTCGGGGTTCTTCTTGCTCGGTACCTGCTGCAACTCCGGCGTCACCCCATAAAAGAAGCAATACAACTCGGCATCACTGTCGATGGCATGCTTGATCTCTTCCAGAAACGCTTTGCGCTTGCGGTAGTTTTCGATCAGCTTCTTGCTCAGGTAAACGTTGACTGAATAAGGCCTCTTCTTCGCCTCGTCCGCTTGCTTGAACCAGACCTTCTGTTCGAAATCGATGCGAAAGCTCTGGGTGTAATCCTTGATCTCCTTGATCTTGCCCCAGTAAATCAGTCCCTTGTTGTCCTGCAGATACTCGATCTTCTTGAAGAATGATGCATAAGGCGCCGTGTGCTCGCCAATCTTCAGCGGCATGCGCTTGAGCAGCTCCTTGTCCTCGAAATTCGACACGAAACACTCTACCGGGTGGGCAAAGACGCTGGTCTTGTCCGGTGCCGACTCGCGAGTCGAATGCTCGATGTCACTCGCCGCAGAAGGTGGTTTTGGATCATCCCGCATGACATCCGCCGCCACTGCGGGGTTAGACGGCTTGCGCACATACTCACGCCGAGTCAGCAACAACTCCGACGGGAAATGCTCCTCGCGACTGTCATCCGTTTCCGCACCGTCCGCCTCGACGCCCGACGCCGCCGTCTTCAAACTCACATAAGGACAACCCTCGACATGCCGAGTGCTGGGTATGTTCTTGAAGTGCGGCGTGCGCAGGTAATTCACATTCTTGGCGTTGAACGTCCCCAACACATTCCCCGCATCGAACGCCAATCGACAAGCATCGTTGGGGCACTGGAAGTGTTCCTTGGCGGAATCGAACGCCATCGTCTCGTCGAAATTCAAATCGCGCACGTCATAGATCGACAGCTTGTCGTCGAGGCTGAGGCAGTAGGCGAGGTCGAATTTCATGGCGGGCTCGGGTCCTTGCAGGCGCGAGCTTGCTCGCGATGGTTGCCAACGATAACGCATAAAACCTGACACCTCTCTGCGTTCTCAGGTTTTCGTCGCAACGCCGCCCGGAGCCAGCTCGCACCTACACCCATCAGCGCAATCCAATCCTGCCCACGGGTGCTCAACCCTGGCGGATATCCACCAACCGGGGCTTGGCAATCGACAGGTAATCCTGCGTATCGAGCACCATTGATGCATCCAGCCGCCCGGCGTTGAAGGCGATTTCGCCGTAGCCCGTGGTCAGGGACGGGTCGACGATCAATTGAATCCGCTCGTCGAAGGTAAACGGAGGGATGGCGCCGATCCTGCACCCGGTCAGTTGCATGGCCGTTTGCGCATTCACCAGCTCGGCTTTTTTTCCTCCCAGGGCCGCTCCGACTTTCTTCATGTCGAGCCTCTGGTCCCCTGGCAGTATCACCAGGGCATAGGGTTCGGCCTGACCCTTTAGCGCGCAGAGCATGGCTTTTGCGCCTTGGCCGGGTTCCGTGCCTCGGAGTTCGGCGACCCGCGCCGACTGGCCCTCGGCATCGTGCATCAACACCCGATAGGAGGCGGCGTGGGCATCGAGTAGCGTCACCAGGCGATCAAACATGGGTTGCATGGGCTTTTCTCAGGTTTTCAGCAACAGGTCATAGGACAGTTTGCTGATCAGGATCACCAGCAACACCAGAAACAGCGCCCGGACAAAGGGCACGCCTTTACGCACCGCCAGCCAGGTGCCGGTCAGCGCGCCCAGGATGTTGAAGACCGCCATGGGGAGGGCGATCAGGTACAGCACGTTACCTGTCGGGATGAAGAATATCAGCGCCGCCACGTTGGTCGCGATGTTCACCAGCTTGGCCGACGCCGAGGCGTGCAGGAAGTCGAAGGCGAAGCAGCGGATAAACAGGAAGATCAGGAAGGTGCCGGTGCCAGGACCGAACAGCCCGTCGTAGAAACCGATGGCACCGCCGATGACGACCGCCAGCCACTTCTGCCGGATACCGATGTACGTGGGGGCGTGCAGGGCGCCGAAGTCCTTTTTCCAGAAGGTGTATATCGCCATCAGCACGATCAATACCAGCACCGCCGGGCGCATCACTGCCTGGGGCACGAACGATACCGTGGCCGCGCCGAAGAAGGCCATGACAAAGGCGGCGCAGGCGGCTGGAATCACCAGGCCCCAGTCGATCACCACCTTGCGCACGAAGGACCTGGCCGCGAACGCGGTGCCGAACGCGGCCGCGACCTTGTTGGTCCCCAGCAGCGCTGCCGGTGGTGCGGCGGGCAGCACGTTGAACAACGCGGGTATCTGGATCAGGCCGCCGCCGCCCACCGCCGCATCGATCAGGCCGGCGGCGAAGGCGAACACACAAAGAATGACAATATCGACCATTAACATCAGGCTCTTGCGATGAAGGGTTGTTGGGGGTTCAGCGCCAGCACACGGGCCGGGTCGTTGACCCCGAAAACGCGCAGCAGCCAGCGGTCGCGCCCGTCGTAGCGCGGGGTAAAACCTTCCCTGGCATGCAGGGTTTGCTGGTTCTTGAAGATCAGCATGTCCCCCGGTTGCAGCAGGACGGGGCATACGACATCGGGGTGATTGGCGGCGGCTTCGAACAGCTGCAGGGCCAACTTCGCGATGGCGCCGGTGGCGGTGACACTGGCCTTGTTGTAACGGCAAAACAGCTCGCCGGTTGCGCTTTTGTACAGCAGGGGTACGTGTTCCAGCACATTGCCTGGCTTGCCGAAGGACACCGGTCGGCGAATGGCGAACTGCGGTTGTGACAAGGCAGTTTCAACCCAGTCGGGCAACATGGCCAGCACCTCGCTAATGGCAACGATGCGGGTCGGCACATCCAGCTCGCAGCGCAGACCGGTCAGGCACAGGTACTCCGGACAGGCCGACAACGCTGAGACAGGTTCGCAGGTCAAGGGCAGGTGCGGGTTGTCGACGTGCATACACAGGTCCATGCGGGACCCGTAGGAGCTCTTTTCGGCTTCACGCTGGCGCTTGGGCGACACGTGGCGAAACACCGTGTCGTCGTTTTCACCCTCGTAGGCCACCGGATGGGTTTGCAGGGTCTGCAGCACCGCCAGGATCGCGCCGGCCACTACCGGCAGTTGCTCGATACCTGGCGCCATGTCGTAGGGGGTGGCGGGCAGGTGCGAGTCCAGGGGCAGCCCCCTGACGATCATTGCCTCCTCTGGGGCCGTGGGGAAGTTGCGCAAGCGATCGATTTTTTCACCGCACAGGACGCTCTCAAGCAGCTGCCCCAAGGCCGGCATGCGACGGATACCCGAGGCGCTGTCGGTCACGGCCAGGGAGACCAGGCCGGCGTGAAGTGCGTGCTGTTCTTCAAACGAAACATGAATCTGCGGTATTGCTTGTCGGGTTGAACTCGCTGTGTGACTGCGCTGCCAGTCATGAATGTGTTCACCCTCAGTGGCCGTTGATGTCCCGACTATTTCTTCCATCTTTGCCATGTCCATTTGCTCCTGTTTGCCTACATCCCTGTAAGTTGAGCGCGAAGGTTAACGGAAGGGCCTTTTTTGTGTTGCAATGCCACGTTGCGATAAATGCAATGAGGTGATCAATGGCTCTGGATAAGTTATGGGCGCTTGAAGTCTTCGCGACCGTAGCGCGCAAGCGCAGCTTCGTCGCGGCGGCACGCGCGCTGGGGCGCTCCCCCAGTGCGTTGACCCGCGCCGTTCAAGGCCTGGAGGAAAGTTCCGGGGTCAAGTTGTTTAATCGCTCCTCCAGCACCGTAGGCTTGACCGAGGCGGGTGAACGCTTGCTGCCCCATGCCTGCAAAATGCTGGAATTGCAACGTGAGGCGGATGAAGACCTGGCCGGTCTCAGCGGCATGGCGAGCGGTTGGGTGCGTTTTTCCGCCCCCGAGTTCCTCGGCCACGGCGGTTTGCCGCAATTGATCGCGCAGTACGCCGAGGATTATCCGGACGTGAACGTCGACGTGATCTTCACCGATGAGACCCTCGACCCGGTCAAGAGCAAGCTGGACTTCTCGATTCGCGGCGCGTTTGCGCAATCCAGTGACCTGATCGGCTATCCACTCTGGAGTTACTCGCGTCATCTGTACGCCAGCCCCGGCTACCTGCAGCGGCGCGGGACGCCTGAGGCGATTGAAGCGCTGGAGGCCCACTCGCTGATCCTGCACACGGCGCCGCGCATCCTCAAGGAATGGAATTTCCGCAGTGAGCAGCAGGCCATCAGCGTTCGGGTCCATCCACGGTTTCGTTTCAGCTCGGGCGTGGCGGTGTTCCAGGCCGCCCTGGCGGGCATCGGCATCGCTCGCCTGGCGGACTGGCTGGCGGAGCCCGAAGTGCAAGCGGGGCGCCTGCGCCGGGTCTGCCCCGAGTACCGGCTCACCGCCAGCAACGGTGACAGCCCGCAGATGCACGCGGTGTACCCGGCCGGGAACCTGCCGCTGCGGGTAAAGGCACTGCTGGAGGTGATTCGCGGGTTTGGTGACAGTCTTGAGCTCAAGCATGGACCTTAAACAAGCAAGAGCAAATCAAAAGCTCATTTAGAAAAAAACCGCCGTTAGGCGGTTCTCTGTAAATCTCCCTCGCCACAGAGTTCGCCTACTCGGGAATTAACCGTGCGACCCTCTTATAAAGCGAAGCGGTGAACCTCTCTCTGTCGCTCGAATGATGACAACGACGATGGCAGTTCGGGCACACCGCTACTGCGTTGGTGATTTGATCCGAGCCTTTTTCGGCAAGCGGCTTAACGTGGTGAACTTCCAGATAAGGCAAATCAAGTTTTTGAAACGGAGCCGGCTCGCCACAAGCTTCGCAATGGCCTTCCGCTTCATTTCGAACCCAGGCTCTGACTTCGGGATCACGTACATATACTGTGCGAGAACTTGCGGCTCGCTTTGGCTTCTTAATGCCCTTTGGCGGTTCCTTTATCTTTTGCTTTTGAATCGCGGCAGCGCGACGTTCTAGCGTTTCCTCATCGGCCGTGGGAATGGCGGGGTTGCCAGGTTGAACGCCTCGTTCGGTAAGTGCTGCCCGGATTAGCTGCTCAACATTCGAACCAACGTTTTTTGCAGGCTTATAGCCCCTAATAGGATTCCGATCCATCGTCGCCAGAACCCTAGAAATATTCTGCATTCGGAATTCGACAGAACCCTTGGTGCGGGTCGGCAAGGCTGATGCACGCAGTACGCGATTCTCATGTGCCTTGTTAAATTTTTGACCGATTAGCTCTAGCTCAAGCATTTTCAGATAGGCGTCAACCGCTGCCTTAATCTCAGGAACGCTCCAGTCGTTATCTTCTTTCTTGTCGCTCATACAACCGCCGAGGGTTAAAAACCCTCGGACGATACTGAGTGGCCATCACCGCTGTCTACGAAAATTCCTACAAGATATAGCGAAGAATCTCACGAGTGTTCCTACGAGCACGTCACCCAACGATCGAATGCTTCGACGACTGAAATATTTGAACAACTCTCCGCCACCAAGGCTTAGCGACCGTCGCCCGCCGCTGCGTCTGATCGTTTAAAAGGTAAGGCATGTCCCGTAGCCGTATCCAACCTTCATCCTGCCAATGCAGCAGACTCAACGACATCTCCGGCCAATCCAACAAACTCAGCATTGGTCGATCCGGATTTGCCGAAGGTTCTGCATCGCGTAAGGCTGCCACCACCTGATGGGTCAACCACTCACGCAGTAAGCGATTCCCTGGAACGTAGTGATAAACCAACAGCGCATATACCCCTGACTCGCTGAGCATCAGCTGTTTTTCTGGTTGCCGGAAATACTCTATCCACAAAACGCGACGCTGATCTTTATCCAGTTTACTGACCATACGATCACTCAGATGGACGCCCATCAAACGGCCAATATCGCGGGCGCAGAACCATGGTTGATTTTCAAGAAGAAGGGCGTGGAGGTGGAGGTTGTGGCGGGTGAAGATCGTCGGCCTAACGAGATTGCGCATGACCGATCGGTGTGGAGTTTCTGCAGGCATATCCATTACCTCTACGTATGAGTGGAAGAGGGCCGGAACCCGACGTAGAGGATCTAAGAAATCCCAACAGGCAGTTTCTCCCACTCACAGGATTGCGCGTGTATCGCTGATATCAGCGCGCGTTCTGTGGAAAGGAAGTTAGCTTCTACGTTGGGCGTTTCTTAGGCACCTGCTATAGAGCTTAGAGGTGCTCTGAAACGACATCAATGCGGACGATGCTCTAATTGTTGTAGGAGTTTTAGTGGCGAAGGTTGAGATTAGTGAGAATTTTCTTACCCAATAAAAAGGCCCCTATCAAATCGGGGCCTTTTGCAGTTCGATTTTTCGATTTACATCGTCAAATCAGGGTGAACTCGGGAATCAATCCCAGCTCAACGCCCCACCAGTCTGATACTCAATAACCCGAGTCTCAAAGAAATTCTTCTCTTTCTTCAAGTCCATGATCTCGCTCATCCAAGGGAACGGGTTAGTCGTCCCCGGATACTCTTCCTTCAACCCAATCTGCGACAGACGACGGTTAGCAATAAACTTGAGGTAATCCTCCATCATCGCCGCATTCATCCCCAGCACCCCGCGAGGCATGGTGTCGCGCGCGTATTCGATCTCCAGCTGAGTGCCCTGCAGAATCATCTGCGAAGCCTCTTCCTTCATCTCGGCATCCCACAAATGCGGGTTTTCGATTTTGATCTGGTTGATCACGTCGATGCCGAAGTTCAGGTGCATGGATTCGTCGCGCAGGATGTACTGGAACTGCTCGGCGACGCCGGTCATTTTGTTGCGGCGGCCCATGGAGAGGATTTGGGTGAAGCCGCAGTAGAAGAAGATGCCTTCCAGGACGCAGTAGTAGGCGATCAGGTTGCGCAGCAGTTCTTTGTCGGTTTCGACGGTGCCGGTTTCGAACTTCGGATCGGAGATCGAGCGGGTGTATTTGAGGCCCCAGGTGGCTTTTTTCGCGACCGACGGGATCTCGTGGTACATGTTGAAGATCTCGCCTTCATCCATGGCCAGCGATTCGATGCAGTACTGGTAGGCGTGGGTGTGGATCGCCTCTTCGAAGGCCTGGCGCAGGATGTACTGGCGGCATTCCGGGTTGGTGATCAGGCGGTACACGGCCAGGACCAAGTTGTTGGCAACCAGGGAGTCGGCGGTGGAGAAGAAGCCGAGGTTGCGCATGACGATGCGGCGCTCGTCGTCGGTCAGGCCTTCCGGGTCTTTCCAGAGGGCGATGTCGGCGGTCATGTTGACTTCTTGCGGCATCCAGTGGTTTGCGCAGCCGTCCAGGTACTTCTGCCAGGCCCAGTCGTATTTGAAGGGTACGAGTTGGTTGAGGTCGGCGCGGCAGTTGATCATGCGCTTTTCGTCGACCGCTACGCGGGCGGAGGCGCCTTCGAGTTCGGCAAGGCCTTCGGCAACGTCGAGGTTGTCCAGGGCGGCTTTGGCGCGGGCGATTGCGGCGGAGTCGGACGCAGTCACAGCGCGAGCTTCCTGGGCGGCAACACCACCGGCAGCATCAAGGCGGTCCATGTTGGCTTCGGTAGCGTGGCCGGCGTTGGCGCCTTTGACCACGGTTTCGCCGCTGTCTTCTTTGTCGAATTCGTCCCAGCTCAGCATGACGTGTCGTCTCCTGCGTGAGGGCCAGTTGCCCGTGTGAAAACTGATAGGTTGGTTTTTCACACGACCGACTGGCCGCGTTGGATCTAAAGGAAATCGTTTTTTGCAGCAGTACAACGCAGGCAATAAACAGAATTTTGTACGGGTGTTCCGAAGCCGCTGACGGGCGCAGAAAACATGAACGGCATCTGCGTGGGCTTCAGACTGGCTATTGACCCCTGTAAGGGAATATTGCAGGCCCGTTTAAGCCCGCATTATAAGGAAAAATTCAGCGCCGTGGTGCGGCGAATCGGCGCTGGGAACGGTCGGCAGGGCACGTTTTCCGGTCGGAGCGAGGGTTTACAGGGCTTTGGCGGATGAAGTTTTTTTTTCGCCTGGAATGGCTTGTTTTTGACGCTGTGATCGGGTTGGTGGCGGGGTAGAGGTCGTCTGAAATGCTGTGAGCCAAGCCGGGCGGGGCTTACAGAGGAGGAAGGGGGATTTGCGGGCGAAATTGTGTGCAGTTTTGCTCAGGAAATGACCTTGGAATTGTCTGGTCAAAAAATAGCCAGAAATTGAGGTTTTTCACTACATGTAGTGTTTTTAGTCGGTTTTGCGTGGCTCCAGACACAACTAGGCCCGACCGAAGTCGGGCAGTGAGGTTGCCACTGATGGTCAGCTGAGGCGAGCAGCTCCCACATGATCAGAACCATCGGCAGCGACCTTGGCGGCACCTGTGTGATCGAAGCCGTCAGCGGCGACTTTGGCGGCGCCAGTATGATCAAAACCGTCAGAAGCGAGTTTGCCCGCACCGACGTGATCGGAACCGTCGGAGGCGAAGGACGCCGAACCCGTATGGTCGTAACCGTCAGAAGCGACAGCTGCCGAGGTGGTGTAAGCGGCCGAGCCAGTGCGGTCGTAGCCATCGGCGGCGAAGGTGCTGGCAGCCAGGACGGAGAGGGTCAGGGCGAGGATCAGCTTGGTTTTCATGATAATGCTCCAGGTTCGTTGGCGTTTTGTGCCTTGGGTGTGGAATTGATACTACGCCGACTTTTTTGATTAAAAAGCGCAAATAAACGCTTAAAACAATCAGATAAATCGATATGTAAGGTCCGGCGCTTCATCTGCCTTAAACCGCGGGCGGGTGGGTCGAACCTTGGGAAAGTGGGGGTGGGTGATCAGCCGTTGGAGCAGCCGTTACCCATGACGCTGTAGCGCAGAATGTGGCGCTGACCTTTGGAGTCGTCGTATTCCATTTTGGCTGGAACAACTTCGCAGACGTTGGGGATTTCGCTCATGGATATAACTTTGGCGATGTCCAGGTCGGTGGAGTAAGTGTATTCCTCAATGGCGGGTTGCTGCTGTGCGACATCAGTCGGACCCTCGTTGGCCATGGCGGTTGCGCACAGGCTGCTGAGGGCCAGAACTAATAAAGCTTTCATTTCAGGTTTACCTTTCAGAGGTCGAGTGGGGTCACGCAACCTTTTTGGGGTTGCGTGTGGAGCTTGATTACCGGGATCTGGATTAACTGCCTTCGTGGGGGCTGCAACTTGGTTAATCACGTTGCCTTGTTGGCGAGGTGGATTTTAGGCGTGGGGTGGGCATTCATATAGGTGGGGTTTTGATAAACACCTTTGACAGATTTCGTAACAATCGACGAATAACGTTGTAGGAGCCGGCTTGCTGGCGATCTTGACGACGTGGTTTTACAGGTACACCGCATTCGCCGGCAAGCCGGCTCCTACAGGGGTTTTGGGCGTCTTTCGGGGTAATCAGGACATTTTGTAGGGGCTTGTTACTACCATCGTCGAATGGTTCTATAGGCCCGGTCCGGCTACAACTGGGTCATACAAAAACAACTATTCCACCGAGGTAAGAAAGATGAGTGCGGCTTCCCTGTATCCCGTTCGTCCCGAGGTAGCAGCCAACACGCTGACTGACGAGGCCACCTACAAGGCCATGTACCAGCAGTCGGTCGTCAACCCGGACGGCTTCTGGCGCGAGCAAGCCAAGCGCCTCGACTGGATCAAGCCTTTCACCACGGTGAAGCAGACCTCTTTCGACGATCACCATGTCGACATCAAGTGGTTCGCCGACGGCACCCTCAACGTTTCCTACAATTGCCTCGACCGTCATCTGGCCGAGCGCGGCGATCAGGTCGCGATCATCTGGGAAGGGGATGACCCTGCCGAAAGCCGCAACATCACCTACCGCGAATTGCACGAAGAAGTCTGCAAGTTTGCCAACGCCTTGCGCGGCCAGGATGTGCACCGCGGCGACGTGGTGACTATCTATATGCCGATGATCCCCGAAGCCGTGGTCGCCATGCTGGCCTGCACCCGGATCGGCGCGATTCACTCGGTGGTGTTCGGTGGGTTCTCGCCGGAAGCCCTGGCGGGCCGGATCATCGACTGCCGCTCCAAAGTGGTGATCACGGCCGACGAAGGCGTGCGTGCCGGCAAGAAGATCCCGCTCAAGACCAACGTCGATGACGCGCTGACCAACCCGGAAACCAGCAGCGTGCAGAAAGTCATCGTGTGCAAGCGCACCGGTGGCGATATCAAGTGGAACCAGCATCGCGACATCTGGTACGAAGACCTGATGAAAGTGGCGGGCAGTGTCTGCGCGCCGAAAGAGATGGGCGCCGAAGAAGCGCTGTTCATCCTTTACACTTCCGGTTCCACCGGCAAGCCCAAGGGCGTGCAGCACACCACCGGCGGTTACCTGCTGTATGCGGCCATGACGCACGAGCGCGTGTTCGACTACCGCCCGGGTGAAGTCTACTGGTGCACCGCCGACGTCGGCTGGATCACCGGCCACACCTACATCGTCTACGGCCCGCTGGCCAACGGCGCGACCACCTTGCTGTTCGAAGGCGTGCCGAACTATCCGGACATCACCCGGGTGGCGAAGATCGTCGACAAGCACAAGGTCAATATCCTCTACACCGCGCCGACCGCGATCCGCGCGATGATGGCGTCGGGCACTGCCGCTGTTGAAGGCGCTGATGGCAGCAGCCTGCGTCTGCTGGGTTCGGTCGGCGAGCCGATCAACCCGGAAGCCTGGGATTGGTACTACAAGAACGTCGGTCAGTCCCGTTGCCCGATCGTCGACACCTGGTGGCAGACCGAAACCGGCGCGACCCTGATGAGCCCGTTGCCGGGTGCTCACGGTTTGAAGCCGGGTTCTGCGGCGCGTCCGTTCTTCGGCGTGGTGCCGGCGCTGGTGGACAACCTGGGCAACATCCTCGAAGGCGTTGCCGAGGGCAACCTGGTGATTCTCGATTCGTGGCCAGGCCAGGCGCGCACCCTGTATCGCGACCATGACCGTTTCGTCGACACCTACTTCAAGACTTTCCGCGGCATGTATTTCACCGGTGACGGTGCGCGTCGTGATGCAGACGGTTACTACTGGATCACCGGCCGTGTGGATGACGTGCTCAACGTGTCCGGGCACCGCATGGGGACTGCCGAGATCGAAAGCGCGATGGTCGCTCACCCGAAAGTCGCCGAGGCGGCGGTGGTCGGTGTGCCGCATGACATCAAGGGGCAGGGCATTTATGTCTACGTCACGCTGATCGGTGGTGAAGAGGCGACCGAGCAATTGCGCCTGGAGCTGAAGAACTGGGTGCGCAAAGAGATTGGCCCGATTGCTTCGCCGGATGTCATCCAGTGGGCGCCGGGGTTGCCGAAGACGCGTTCGGGCAAGATCATGCGCCGGATTCTGCGCAAGATTGCGACCGCTGAGTACGATGGGTTGGGGGATATTTCCACCCTGGCGGATCCGGGCGTGGTGCAGCATTTGATTGATGAGCATAGGACGATGAATGTTGCGTAAGCGTCGTCTCTGAGTCATTGAAAGCCCCATCCGGTGTTGTGCCGGATGGGGCTTTTTTTGTCTGTGGATTTTGTGTTGGTTGGTCGGGCCTCATCGCGGGCAAGCCCGCTCCCACAGGGTTTTGGGATTGGTTCAGATTGCATGCGCACCACAAATCCTTGTGGGAGCGGCGGTGCGGCGATCCGACTTGCCCGCGATGAGGCCCGGTCAGGCACTACATAAACAACGACCAATAATTATCGGCTTCATTTGTAGGCGCTTTCCCACTGTTACCCGTCACCCTTCAAGTAACTGAATGTGTAACCGCTCGCGCCGTTACGGGGCATTGGGAAACGCAAAGTCCCACTTTCGGGCCTCGTCCGCGCTCATGAAAAATAAGGTATGACGCTACACTTGCCGGATTAGAAGGCTTTGCCAATAATAGGCCCGCAATTTGCAACTTCGATCGGTTCACTGTCTTTTGCTCTTGCATGAAATTGCAAGGCTGTCAACGCGCCCGAACGGCTTTCTCGGTGCTTCTGTAATTTGTTGTCGCATTGAAGAAATATCGGCTTCGGGCCTGTCGTTAGAATGCCGATCACTCGCTCGTCGTTGCTCGCGTTGAAATCAACGTGGGTTTACCAGGACGCAGCACTGCTTTGCGGTTCCACTCATTCGCATATTGGGCTGTCGCTCACTCTGCCGTTTTAGCCCTTTACCGATGGAGTCCCAAGATGAAGAAACTCGTGCTGCTTGGCGCCCTGGCACTGTCCGTGCTGTCCCTGCCGACGTTCGCTGATGAAAAACCGCTGAAAATCGGTATCGAAGCGGCTTACCCTCCGTTCGCTTCCAAAGCGCCGGATGGCAGCATCGTGGGTTTCGACTACGACATCGGCAACGCCCTGTGCGAAGAAATGAAGGTCAAGTGCACCTGGGTCGAACAAGAGTTCGACGGCCTGATCCCGGCCCTCAAGGTGCGCAAGATCGACGCGATCCTGTCGTCCATGTCGATCACCGAAGACCGCAAGAAGTCTGTGGACTTCACCAACAAGTACTACAACACCCCGGCGCGCCTGGTGATGAAGGCCGGCACCCCGGTCAGCGACAGCCTGGCTGAGCTCAAGGGCAAGAACATCGGCGTGCAGCGTGGTTCGATCCACGAGCGTTTCGCCCGCGAAGTCCTGGCCCCACTGGGTGCCGAGATCAAGCCTTACGGTTCGCAGAACGAAATCTACCTCGACGTGGCCGCCGGTCGCCTGGACGGCACCGTGGCAGACGCGACCTTGCTGGATGACGGTTTCCTGAAAACCGACGCCGGCAAAGGTTTCGCCTTCGTGGGCCCGGCCTTCACCGACGAGAAGTACTTCGGCGACGGCATCGGCATCGCAGTACGCAAAGGCGACGCCTTGAAAGACAAGATCAACTCCGCGATCACTGCCATTCGTGCAAGCGGCAAGTACAAGCAAATCCAGGACAAGTACTTCGCCTTCGATATCTACGGCAAGTAATCGTCCCCGCAACAAGTCCGAAATGGCGCAAGCAACAGGATCTCTGAGGTTTGCGCCATTTTTTCATCCCCCCTTTTCGAGGACCTGAATCATGTTGAAAGGCTACGGGGCTGTCATCCTCGATGGCGCATGGCTGACGCTTCAGCTTGCCTTGTCGTCCATGGTCCTGGCGATTGTTCTGGGTCTGATCGGCGTTGCGCTGCGTCTGTCCCCGATTCGCTGGCTGGCCTGGCTGGGCGACCTGTACTCCACGGTGATCCGCGGGATTCCCGACCTGGTGCTGATCCTGCTGATTTTCTACGGGGGGCAGGACCTGCTCAACCGCGTCGCACCGCTGCTTGGTTTTGACGACTACATCGACCTCAACCCGTTGGCCGCCGGTATCGGCACCCTGGGGTTCATCTTCGGTGCGTATCTGTCGGAAACCTTCCGCGGCGCCTTCATGGCGATTCCGAAGGGGCAGGCCGAAGCCGGCATGGCGTACGGCATGAGCAGTTTTCAGGTGTTCTTCCGGGTGCTGGTACCGCAGATGATTCGCCTGGCGATTCCCGGTTTCACCAACAACTGGCTGGTACTGACCAAGGCCACCGCACTGATTTCGGTGGTGGGTCTGCAAGACATGATGTTCAAGGCCAAGCAGGCGGCAGATGCCACCCGCGAGCCTTTCACCTTCTTCCTCGCAGTGGCGGCGATGTACCTGGTGATCACCAGCGTCTCGTTGCTGGCATTGCGTCACCTTGAGAAGCGCTACTCGGTAGGCGTAAGGGCGGCTGATCTATGATCTTCGACTACAACGTCATTTGGGAGGCTTTGCCGCTGTACTTCGGCGGCCTGGTGACCACCCTCAAACTGCTCGCACTGTCGCTGTTTTTCGGTCTGCTGTGCGCGTTGCCGCTGGGCTTGATGCGCGTCTCGAAGAACTCGGTCGTCAACTTGAGCGCCTGGCTCTACACCTACGTGATCCGCGGCACGCCGATGCTGGTGCAGCTGTTTTTGATCTACTACGGTCTGGCGCAATTCGAAGCGGTGCGTGAAAGCTTCCTCTGGCCGTGGCTGTCCAGCGCCACGTTCTGTGCCTGCCTGGCGTTCGCGATCAACACCAGTGCCTACACCGCCGAAATCATCGCCGGCAGCCTGCGCGCTACGCCGAACGGCGAGATCGAAGCGGCCAAGGCCATGGGCATGTCGCGCTACAAAATGTACAAACGCATCCTGCTGCCGTCGGCCCTGCGCCGGGCGCTGCCGCAGTACAGTAACGAGGTGATCATGATGCTGCAGACCACCAGTCTGGCGTCCATTGTGACTCTGATCGACATCACCGGCGCCGCGCGCACGGTCAACGCGCAGTTCTACTTGCCGTTCGAAGCCTACATCACCGCCGGTGTGTTCTACCTCTGCCTGACCTTTATCCTGGTGCGCCTGTTCAAACTGGCCGAGCGCCGCTGGCTGGGCTATCTGGCCCCGCGGAAGCACTGATATGGAACGCATCGACCATGCATTGCCGTGGAGCCATCTGGGCAGCGAACGCCGGATTTCGGTGTTCCGTTTCGGCAGTGGTGAGCGCAAGGCCTACATTCAGGCCAGCCTGCACGCCGATGAATTGCCGGGGATGCGCACGGCCTGGGAGCTGAAAAAGCGCCTGACCGAACTCGAAGCCCAAGGCTTGCTCAACGGCGTGATCGAACTGGTGCCGGTGGCCAACCCCCTGGGCCTTGGTCAACTGCTTCAGGGCAATCATCAAGGGCGTTTCGATGCGGGCAGCGGCAAGAATTTCAACCGGGATTTCGTCGAGCTGAGTGCGCCGGTTGCTGCCGAGCTGGATGGACACCTGGGTGATGATCCGCACGCCAATATTCGCTTGATCCGTCAGACCATGAGCGATGTGCTCGCCGCATTGCCGCCCGCCGCCAGCCAGCTGGAAGGCATGCAGCGCATCTTGCTCAGTCATGCCTGCACCGCCGACGTGGTGCTGGATTTGCATTGCGATACCGACGCGGCGCTCCACATGTACGCCTTGCCGCAGCACTGGCCGCAGTGGCGTTCGCTCGCCGCGCACCTGAACGTCAAGGTGGGTTTGCTGGCGGAAGATTCCGGCGGCAGCTCCTTCGACGAAGCCTGCTCGCTATCGTGGTTGCGCCTGTCACGGCTATTTCCGGATGCGCAGATTCCGCTGGCGTGCCTGGCGACTACCATCGAGCTGGGTGGTCAGGCCGATACCGGTCGCGCTGAAGCCTGCGCTTACGCCGAAGGCATTCTGGCGTTCCTCGCCGAACAGGGTCTGATCAGCGGTGAATGGCCAAAACCTGCGCATGAGGCTTGCGAAGGTTTGCCGTTCGAAGGCACTGAATTGCTGTTCGCGCCGCACCCTGGCGTGATCAGCTTTTTGCGCAAACCCGGCGAGTGGGTCGAAGCCGGCGACGAGATTTTCGAAGTGATCGATCCGTTATCGGATCGGGTCAGCACGGTGTGTGCTGGTACGTCCGGGGTGCTGTTTGCCATTGAACGGCTGCGTTATGCCCAACCCGGTTTCTGGCTGGCCAAGGTGGCGGGGCGCGAAGCGCTGCGTCACGGGCGCTTGCTCAACGACTGACTGACTGTTTTTGTGAGAACCGACCGCATGTACAAACTTGAAGTCCAAGACCTGCATAAACGCTATGGCAGTCACGAAGTGCTCAAGGGCGTGTCCCTGAAAGCGGCGGCTGGCGATGTGATCAGCATCATCGGCTCCAGTGGCTCCGGCAAAAGTACGTTCCTGCGCTGCATCAACCTGCTCGAGCAGCCGCACGCGGGCAAGATTCTGCTCAACAACGAAGAGCTGAAACTGGTCGCCAACAAGGACGGCGCGCTGAAGGCGGCCGACCCGAAACAGCTGCAACGCATGCGTTCGCGCCTGTCGATGGTGTTCCAGCATTTCAACCTGTGGTCGCACATGACGGCGCTGGAAAACATCATGGAAGCGCCGGTGCATGTACTCGGCATGTCCAAGGCCGAAGCCCGCGAGAAGGCCGAGCACTACCTGAACAAGGTGGGCGTGGCGCATCGCAAGGACGCTTACCCGGGCCACATGTCCGGCGGCGAACAGCAGCGCGTGGCGATTGCCCGGGCGCTGGCGATGGAACCCGAGGTGATGCTGTTCGACGAACCGACGTCGGCGCTCGACCCGGAACTGGTCGGCGACGTACTGAAGGTCATGCAGGCCCTGGCCCTCGAAGGCCGGACCATGGTGGTGGTGACGCATGAAATGGGCTTCGCCCGGGAAGTGTCGAACCAGCTGGTGTTCCTGCACAAAGGTATCGTCGAAGAAAGCGGCAACCCGCGTGAGGTGCTGGTCAATCCACAGTCCGAACGCTTGCAACAATTCCTCTCGGGCAGCCTGAAGTAATCGCTCCCGTTACGCACCGGGATAGTGCATGCTTCGCCGTTTAGAAGCTGGCCCCGATCCCTTGTGGGAGCGGGCTTGCCGGACCCCCTGTAGGAGCTGCCGAAGGCTGCGATCTTTTGATTTTGATTTTGATTTTGATTTTTCAGATCAAAAGATCGCAGCCTCGTTTCACTCGACAGCTCCTACACAGCTCCTACACGGGGGGGGCGGCAAGCCAGCTCCCACATGTGATCTCTGTTGATTTTGAGATTTGCGTTCATTTACGGGCTAGCATTGGCCCGTGCCTTCATCACTGTTTTCGTTTCGGATTGCCCGCCATGACTGCCCATCGAATTGGTTTCCTGATTTGGCCCAGCACTAAAGCATTGACGCTTGCGCTGGCTGAGGAGGCCTTGCGTGTTGCTCAGCGTGTGCATCCGGACGTGGTCTACGAACTGTCGTTCCTGCAGGCCGAGCCACCGACCGAAGGTGCCTGGCAATTGCCGGGTGAACCCTGGGCCGGCAAGCTAGAACACTTCCAGAAACTGTTCCTGCTCGCCGATGAGCCCCCAACCACACTGGCGCCGGCGCTCAGCAGTGCGCTGAAACAACTGGTGCGTGCCGGTTGCGTGATCGGTGGGCTGTCGGCCGGTGTTTACCCGTTGGCGCAACTCGGTTTGCTCGACGGTTATCGCGCCGCCGTGCACTGGCGCTGGCAGGACGATTTCGCCGAGCGTTTCCCGAAAGTCATCGCCACCAGTCATCTGTTCGACTGGGACCGCGATCGTCTCACCGCGTGTGGCGGCTTGTCGGTGCTGGATCTGTTGCTGGCGGTGCTGGCCCGTGACCACGGCGCCGAACTGGCGGGTGCCGTCTCGGAAGAATTGGTGGTGGAGCGCATCCGCGAAGGGGGCGAGCGCCAGCGCATTCCCCTGCAGAATCGCCTCGGTTCCAGCCATCCGAAGCTCACCCAGGCGGTGTTGCTGATGGAAGCCAACATCGAAGAGCCGCTGACCACCGACGAAATCGCCCAGCATGTGTGCGTGTCCCGTCGGCAGCTGGAGCGCATCTTCAAGCAATACCTCAACCGCGTGCCGAGCCAGTACTACCTGGAACTGCGCCTGAACAAGGCCCGGCAGATGTTGATGCAAACCAGCAAGTCGATCATCCAGATCGGTTTGTCGTGCGGCTTTTCCTCGGGGCCGCATTTCTCCAGCGCCTACCGCAATTTCTTCGGTGCGACGCCACGGGAAGATCGCAACCAGCGGCGTAGCAGCAGTCCGTTCGAATTGTCTTCGGTGCCGTCGGAGCGCGGCTGATTCCGGACTGAAAGGCCATGGACATGACTCCCATGGCCCTGCGTGACGGGAACGCCAAATCTGCCTCATGCTGCCGGTCGCTGATCAAGGTCACGCGTTCGGTTTGCCTGCGTGCCCGTTCGACGCGTCTTTCTGCCCCCTTTAGTCAGGGCGAGTTGTGCAAATCAAATACTGGCAGCGCTGCCGCTAATCTCGTAGGCCAGTTAAACTGCGCCTTTGCGACGCTATTTGTCGCATTGCCGTAAACCCGGCTGAAACCGGGGTTTGCGCTATAAGAAGTTGTCGCTTGGCGGCAAGGCCGGGCTGAAAACTGTCCTTACAATCCCCTCATCGCTCGCCAGTTTCAGGCGGGTGTTCCTCTTCAGGAGACTCCGATGTCCGTTGAGCACGCTGCGGTACAACGCGCCGATTTCGACCAGGTAATGGTTCCCAACTACGCGCCTGCCGCATTCATTCCCGTGCGTGGCGCCGGTTCCCGCGTCTGGGACCAGTCTGGCCGCGAGCTGATCGACTTCGCCGGCGGGATCGCCGTTAACGTCCTGGGCCATGCGCACCCGGCGCTGGTCGGTGCATTGACCGAGCAGGCGAACAAGCTGTGGCACGTGTCGAACGTATTCACCAATGAGCCGGCCCTGCGCCTGGCCCATAAGCTGATCAACGCGACCTTTGCCGAGCGCGCATTCTTCTGCAACTCCGGCGCCGAAGCAAACGAGGCCGCCTTCAAGCTGGCCCGTCGCGTCGGTTTCGATCGGTTCGGCAGCGAGAAGTACGAAATCATCGCCGCGCTCAACAGCTTCCACGGTCGCACCCTGTTCACCGTGAACGTCGGTGGCCAGTCGAAGTACTCCGACGGCTTCGGTCCGAAGATCACCGGTATCACCCACGTGCCATACAACGATCTGGCAGCGCTGAAAGCGGCCATTTCCGACAAGACCTGCGCCGTGGTGCTGGAACCGATCCAGGGCGAGAGCGGCGTGATCCCGGCCGAGCTCGAATACCTGCAAGGCGCCCGTGACCTGTGCACCGCGCACAACGCGCTGCTGATTTTCGATGAAGTGCAGACCGGCATGGGCCGCAGCGGCAAGCTGTTCGCCTACCAGCATTACGGCGTGATCCCGGACATCCTGACCAGCGCCAAGAGCCTGGGCGGCGGTTTCCCGATTGCGGCGATGCTGACCACCGAAGACCTGGCCAAACACCTGGTCGTCGGCACCCACGGCACCACCTACGGCGGCAACCCGCTGGGGTGTGCGGTCGCGGAAGCGGTGATCGACGTGGTCAACACCCCTGAAGTGCTGGCCGGCGTCAACGCCAAGCACGACAAATTCAAGGCTCGCCTGGAACAGATCGGCGAGAAGTACGGCCTGTTCACCCAGGTCCGCGGTCTGGGCCTGTTGATCGGTTGTGTGCTGAACGATGCCTGGAAAGGCAAGGCCAAGGACATCTTCAACGCCGCTGAACAAGAAGGCCTGATGATTCTGCAAGCCGGCCCGGACGTGGTGCGTTTCGCCCCGAGCCTGGTGGTTGAAGACGCCGATATCGACGAAGGCCTGGACCGTTTCGAACGTGCTGCGGCGAAACTGACGCAAGCCTGATAGACCCTTCGACGCCTGATCATTCAGGCGTCGAACCCAATTTTTATGCCGGGCCAGATTCAATGTGGGAGCGAGCTTGCTCGCGATAGCTATCTGACAGTCGACATTGATGGCGACTGGCAGGGCCTCATCGCGAGCAAGCTCGCTCCCACAGTTGACTCTGAGTGATTTCAGATCTGGCCCGGTTAATTTTCCTCAAAGAATTTTTCGAGAAAGGAGTGACACCATGCTGGTGATGCGCCCCGCGCAAATGGCTGATCTGGGCGAGGTACAGCGTCTGGCTGCGGACAGCCCGATTGGTGTCACTTCCTTGCCGGATGACGTTGAACGCCTGAGCGACAAGATTGCCGCAAGCGAAGCCTCGTTCGCCGCCGAAGTCAGCTTCAACGGCGAAGAGAGCTATTTCTTCGTCCTCGAAGACTCCGCCACCGGCAAACTGGCCGGGTGCTCGGCGATCGTTGCCTCGGCCGGTTATTCCGAGCCGTTCTACAGCTTCCGCAATGAAACCTTCGTGCACGCCTCCCGCGAGCTGAAGATTCATAACAAGATCCACGTGCTCTCCCAGTGCCACGACCTCACCGGCAACAGCTTGCTGACCAGTTTCTACGTGCTGCCGGAACTGGTGGGGTCGGCCTGGTCGGAACTCAACTCACGTGGGCGCTTGCTGTTCGTGGCCAGTCATCCAGAGCGTTTTGCCGATTCCGTGGTGACCGAGATCGTCGGTTACAGCGACGAACATGGCGATTCGCCGTTCTGGGACGCTATCGGCCGCAACTTCTTCGATCTCAATTACGCCGAAGCCGAGCGTTTGTGCGGGCTGAAGAGCCGGACCTTCCTGGCCGAGCTGATGCCGCATTATCCGATTTACGTGCCGCTGCTGCCGGACTCCGCGCAAGAAGCGATGGGCCAGGTGCACCCGCGGGCGCAGATCACGTTCGACATCCTGATGCGTGAAGGCTTCGAGACCGATCACTACATCGACATTTTCGACGGCGGCCCGACCTTGCATGCCCGTGTCTCGGGGATCCGCTCGATCGCCCAGAGCCGTGTGGTCCCGGTGAAAATCGGTGAGCCGGTCAAAGGTGCCGGTCGTCAGTACCTGGTGGCCAACGCCCAGTTGCAGGATTACCGCGCGGTGTTGCTCGAGCTCGATTATGCGCCGGGCAAACCCGTGACCCTGGATCTGGAAGCAGCCGAAGCCCTGGGCGTCGGTGAAGGTGCCAGCGTGCGCCTGGTGGCGGTCTGACGACTGCTGCCACGCCTGGAAAACAATGCTTGGAAAAGCAGCGAAGTTTCGCGGGTGGCGCAAGCGGCCCGTTTGAGGAGATAGCATGATCGTTCGTCCCGTACGCAGCAGCGATTTACCCGCTCTGATCGACCTGGCCCGCAGTACTGGCACCGGCCTGACCACCTTGCCGGCCAACGAAGAGCGTCTGGCCCATCGGGTCGGCTGGGCCGAGAAGACCTTTCGCGGCGAAGCCGGGCGGGGCGATGCGGACTACCTGTTCGTGCTCGAAGACGACGACGGCCGTGTGGTGGGCATTTCTGCCATCGCTGGCGCCGTTGGCCTGCGTGAACCCTGGTACAACTTCCGGGTCGGCCTGACCGTCAGTGCTTCCCAGGAACTGAATATCTATCGCGAAATCCCGACGCTGTTCCTGGCCAACGACCTGACCGGCAACTCCGAGCTGTGCTCGCTGTTCCTGCACGCCGATTACCGCACTGGCCTCAACGGTCGCATGCTGGCCAAGGCGCGGATGCTGTTCATCGCCGAGTTCCCGCAGCTGTTCGGCAACAAGATCATCGCCGAGATGCGTGGCATGTCCGACGCAGCCGGGCGTTCGCCGTTCTGGGAAAGCCTGGGCCGGCACTTCTTCAAGATGGAGTTCAGCCAGGCCGATTACCTGACCGGCGTGGGCAACAAGGCGTTCATCGCCGAATTGATGCCGAAATTCCCGCTGTACACCTGCTTCCTGTCGCCAGACGCGCGCAACGTGATCGGCCAGGTTCACCCGGACACCGAGCCGGCGCTATCGATGCTCAAGAGCGAAGGCTTCAGCTATCAAGGCTACGTCGATATCTTCGACGCCGGCCCTGCGGTGGAGTGCGAAACCGGCAAGATCCGTGCGGTCCGCGACAGCCAGGCGCTGGTATTGGCCATCGGCACCCCGGGTGACGACGCTACGCCGTTCCTGATTCACAACCGCAAGCGCGAGGACTGCCGGATCACGGCCGCTCCCGCACGCTTCGCCGCCGGCACCTTGGTGGTCGATCCACTGACCGCCAAACGTCTTCAACTCAACGCCGGCGATCAAGTGCGCGCCGTTCCGTTGTCCGCTGCCCGGGAGTCGAAATAATGAATTCGCTATACATCGCAGGTGAATGGCTGGCCGGTCAGGGTGAAGCCTTCCAGTCGCTGAACCCGGTGACCCAACAGGTGCTGTGGGACGGCGAAGGCGCCACCACCGCACAGGTCGAATCGGCCGTGCAAGCCGCGCGTCAAGCCTTCCCGGGCTGGGCTCGGCGCACCCTGGAAGAGCGCATCACGGTGCTGGAGGCGTTTGCCGCCGCGTTGAAAAACCACGCGGATGAACTGGCGCGCACCATCGGCGAGGAAACCGGCAAGCCGCTGTGGGAATCGGCGACCGAAGTCACCAGCATGGTCAACAAGATCGCGATCTCGGTGCAGAGCTACCGCGAACGTACCGGCGAGAAGAGCGGCCCGCTGGGCGACGCCACCGCCGTACTGCGCCACAAGCCACACGGCGTGGTGGCGGTGTTCGGGCCTTACAACTTCCCCGGGCACTTGCCCAATGGTCACATCGTGCCGGCGCTGCTGGCCGGTAACAGCGTGCTGTTCAAGCCGAGCGAGCTGACGCCGAAAGTCGCCGAGCTGACGGTCAAGTGCTGGATCGAAGCCGGCCTGCCGGCGGGCGTGTTGAACCTGCTGCAGGGCGCGCGCGAAACCGGGATCGCCCTGGCGGCAAACCCGGGCATCGACGGCCTGTTCTTCACCGGTTCCAGCCGCACCGGCAATCACCTGCACCAGCAGTTTGCCGGCCGTCCGGACAAGATCCTCGCGCTGGAGATGGGCGGGAACAACCCGCTGGTGGTCGACGAGGTGGCTGATCTCGACGCCGCCGTCTACACCATCATCCAGTCGGCGTTCATCTCTGCCGGTCAGCGTTGCACCTGTGCCCGCCGCTTGCTGGTGCCGCAAGGTGCCTGGGGCGATGCACTGCTGGCGCGTCTGGTTGAAGTCAGCTCGACCATTGAGGTCGGCCCTTTCGATCAGCAACCGGCGCCGTTCATGGGCTCGGTGATTTCCCTGGGCGCGGCGAAAGCCCTGATGCAAGCGCAAGAGCATCTGCTGGCCAATGGCGCCGTGGCGCTGCTGGAAATGACTCAGCCGCAGGCTCAGGCCGCTTTGCTGACCCCGGGTATTCTGGACGTCACCGCGGTAGCCGATCGTCCTGACGAAGAGCTGTTCGGCCCATTGCTGCAAGTGATCCGCTACGCTGACTTTGAAGCAGCGATCGCTGAAGCCAACGATACCGACTATGGCCTGGCGGCGGGTCTGCTGTCGGATTCCGAAGCGCGTTATCAGCAGTTCTGGCTGGAAAGCCGCGCGGGCATCGTCAACTGGAACAAACAGCTGACCGGTGCCGCGAGCAGCGCGCCATTCGGCGGCGTCGGCGCCTCGGGCAACCACCGCGCCAGCGCCTACTACGCCGCGGATTACTGCGCGTACCCGGTGGCCTCGCTGGAAACCCCGAGCCTGGTGTTGCCTGCAGCTTTGACGCCTGGCGTGAAGATGGCGTAACGCCCAATCGCGGGCAAGCCCGCTCCCACAGAGTCTGCGTCGAACACAAAATATGTGAACACTGCTGAACCTGTGGGAGCGGGCTTGCCCGCGATGGCCGCAACTCGGTCTTACTGAATTGTTACCTGATGCCTATAACAAACCAGATTCTCGTGGAGCCTCGCTGATGAAATCCTATGAAGTCAATTTTGACGGTCTAGTGGGGCCGACCCATAACTACGGCGGCCTGTCCTACGGCAACGTCGCGTCCCAGAGCAACAGCCAGCAGTCCTCGAACCCGAAGGAAGCCGCGCTGCAAGGCCTGGCGAAAATGAAAGCGCTGATGGAGATGGGCTTTCAGCAAGGCGTGCTGGCACCCCAGGAACGCCCTGACGTGGCTGCCCTGCGCCGCCTGGGTTTCAGCGGCACCGACGCGCAAGTGATCGAGCAGGCCGCCAGGGACGCCATGCCATTGCTGGTTGCCAGCTGCTCGGCGTCGAGCATGTGGGTGGCCAACGCCGCCACGGTCAGCCCAAGTGCCGACACGGCCGACGGTCGCGTGCATTTCACCGCCGCCAACCTCAACTGCAAATATCACCGCAGCATCGAGCACCCGACCACCAGCCGCGTGCTGGGGGCGATGTTCGCGGACCAACAGCATTTCGCTCACCACGCCGCGTTGCCGGCCGTGGCGCAGTTTGGTGATGAAGGCGCCGCCAACCACACCCGTTTCTGCCGTGAATACGGCGAAGCCGGCGTCGAGTTCTTCGTGTTCGGTCGCAGTGCGTTCGATACCCGTTACCCGGCGCCGCAGAAGTACCCGGCGCGCCAGACCCTCGAAGCCTCCCAGGCAGTCGCCCGCCTGCACGGCTTGAGCGAGGAGGGCGTGGTGTTCGCCCAGCAAAACCCGTCCGTCATCGATCAGGGCGTGTTCCACAACGATGTGATCGCGGTGGGTAATGGCGAGGTGCTGTTCTATCACGAGGACGCGTTCCTCGACACCGAGCAGATGCTGGCTGAACTGCAGGGCAAACTCGCCAGGGTCGGTGGGAAATTTCAGTCGATCTGTGTACCGCGTTCCGCGGTCACCGTGGAAGACGCGGTTCGCTCCTACTTGTTCAATAGCCAGCTGCTGACACGTGCTGACGGCACCATGCTCTTGATCGTGCCGGAAGAATGCCGTGGCAATGAGCGGGTCTGGCAGTACCTGCAAGGCTTGACCGGCTCCGGCGGCCTGATCCGCGAAGTCAAGGTGTTCGATCTCAAGCAGAGCATGCAGAACGGCGGTGGCCCGGCTTGCCTGCGGTTGCGCGTGGCCCTGAACGAAACCGAACTGGCGGCCGTCAACCAAGGCGTTATCATGACGGCACCGTTGTACGGCACGTTGACCGAATGGGTCGACAAGCACTACCGCGACCGCATGACCGAAAATGATCTCGCGGACCCGCAATTGCTGCTTGAGTGCCGGACGGCACTGGATGAACTGACGCAAATCCTTAAACTGGGCGCGGTTTATCCATTCCAGATCAATTGACAGTCGGCGCTGCATGCGCCGATTCATCTCCTTTAGCGAGCGTAAAAAAACATGAGCGATACCCTGCAGCTGATCCTTGAAGACACCGACGGCACGCAACTGGAAACGTCCTGCACCCGCGTCGCGGTCATGTGGCAAGGCAAAGAGCTGTGGATCCAGCAGGATGGCCGCGGCCAGCTGCTGATCGGGGTGGACGTCGAAGAAGGTGATGCTGAATACGCCAACCTGCTGCTGCGCCCATTGGCAACTAATCTGGTAAGTCTGCAACTGGAAATGGAACCGGCCGAAGTCGGTGACGAAGACCACGTGCACGGCCCGGATTGCGCACACGACCACTAAGGAAACCGCTTATGCTCGCCCTCGGCAAACTGCTTGAACTGACCCTCGCCGGCCGCGAACCGGCGGAGAAGACTCAACTGACTGTCGAAGGCGTGCGGATGCGCTGGTTGAGCGAGGGTGCACTGGAAGTCCGGCCACCTGAAGCGCGCGACAACGGCCTGGACCTGCTGCTGTCAGCGGGCATCCATGGCAACGAGACAGCGCCGATCGAGTTGCTCGACCGCCTGTTGCATGACATCGCCCGCGGTGATGTTAAACCGCGCACACGTATTCTGTTTCTGTTCGGCAACCCCGAGGCGATTCGCAAGGGCGAGCGTTTCATCGAGCAGGACGTCAATCGGCTGTTCAACGGCCGACATGAACAAAGCAGCGGCTCCGAAGCCCTGCGGGCTTGTGAACTGGAGCGGCTGGCGGCCAGTTTCTTCAGCCTGCCGGATCGCAACCGCCTGCACTACGACCTGCACACCGCGATTCGTGGTTCGAAGATCGAGCAGTTCGCGTTGTATCCCTGGAAAGAAGGCCGTCAGCATTCTCGCCAGGAATTGGCTCGCCTGCGCGCCGCCGGCATGGAAGCGGTGCTGCTGCAGAACAAGCCGTCCATCGTGTTCAGCTCCTACACCTACGACAAGCTCGGCGCCGAGTCCTTCACCCTTGAGTTAGGCAAGGCGCGGCCGTTCGGGCAGAACGACGGCGTCAACGTCGACCTGCTGGAGACCCGCCTCAAACAGATCATCGAAGGCAACGAACCGCCGCCCACCGACGCGGCACTGGACGGCTTGCAGTTGTTCAGTGTGGCGCGGGAAATCATCAAGCACAGCGATAGCTTCCGCCTGAACCTGCCGGTGGATATCGAGAACTTTTCGGAGTTGGAAGTGGGTTATCTGCTGGCGGAAGACATCGCCCAGACGCGCTGGATCATCGAGGAAGAGGGCGCCCGGATCATCTTCCCGAACCCCAAGGTCAAGAACGGCCTGCGTGCCGGCATCCTGATCGTGCCGACCACCGACGAAAACCTGGCATAAGCCTGGTCTCAAGCCAGGCATAGAACCAATGTGGGAGCGAGCTTGCTCGCGATAGCGGGTCAACATTCAACGTTAATGTTGACTGTCAGTCCGCCATCGCGAGCAAGCTCGCTCCCACATTTGATTTGAGTGAAGCCAAAGACCTCACCCCAAACCACAGGTTTTGTGTTTACACGGCTACTGCGCGTGGTTCACTGCGACGCAACGCCCGCATCTTGTGCAACGTATCCGCACAAGTCTTCGCCGCTTCCTGACCCTTATGCACGAAATGCTCAAAGAAGAACTTCTGATGTTCTTCGCCGGCATGGAAATGATGCGGGGTCAGGACCACCGAGAACACCGGCACTTCAGTTTCCAGCTGCACCTGCATCAGCCCGCTGATCACCGACTGGGCGACGAATTCGTGGCGATAGATGCCGCCATCGACCACCAGCCCAGCGGCGACGATACCGGCATAACGGCCGGACTTGGCCAACAGCTTGGCGTGCAGCGGGATTTCAAAGGCACCGCCGACTTCGAAGAAATCGATCTCCGATTCCTGATAACCCTGAGCAATCATTTCGGCGACGAAGCCTTTACGGCTCTGATCGACGATATCCTTGTGCCAGCAGGCCTGGATGAACGCAACGCGCTCGCCCTGATGGTGTTTACTTTTGCTATCGATTGCGGTGGGTTGCATGTTCTGACTCCTGTTTGTGTAAAAAACAGGGCTTATGAATCGAATGGGATTTAAGGGTAACGTACGCTCGCACGAATGCTTGCGGGCGGCCCTTTGGCGCCAATCCCGTTCTCTCTTCATCCGGACTATGACCGTCGGCCCCGGGATCACACCGGGTCTGCTGACCTTGTCGCCAATCACCGCCGAAGCCGTGGCTGACGCCAAGCGCTCGCGGGCTATGCACGTTGCGCGCAATTACCGCCGGTGGGGAGTTGCACCCCGCCCTGAGAACGTTTTGCCGCCAGATTATTTGGCGGCGCAGCGTTTTTAACACATATTTCTCACCTGTGCATCGCTGCTATTTGATGATTGCGATCGAGTTTTTTGTTGGCTCAAGCAGCCTTTTCCTGCCCAAGGGTTGATTATTTGTCGCTATGACCGCAGTAATTCCTGACTGAAAGGGATTTTCCCCTGCTTACCGAGGCCAGATTCATGAGCGTTATTGATCTTCGCAGCGACACCGTCACCCAACCCACCGCCGGGATGCTCCACGCAATGGCCACCGCAGCCACCGGTGACGACGTTTATGGCGAAGATCCGACGGTCAATCGTCTGGAAGCCGAAGTGGCAAAACGGCTGGGTTTTACTGCCGCGCTGTTCGTTCCGACGGGCACCATGAGTAACCTGCTGGGGCTGATGGCGCACTGCGAGCGCGGTGACGAATACATTGTCGGCCAGCAAGCGCATACCTATAAGTACGAGGGCGGCGGGGCGGCGGTGCTGGGATCGATCCAGCCGCAGCCACTGGACGTGCAGGCCGATGGTTCGCTGGATTTGTCCCGGGTGGCCGCCGCAATCAAACCGGACGACTTCCATTTCGCCCGCACCCGCTTGCTGGCGCTGGAAAACACCATGCAAGGCAAGGTGTTGCCGCTGGAGTATCTGGCCCGGGCTCGAAGCTTTACCCGTGAACAGGGCCTGGCCCTGCACCTGGACGGCGCGCGGTTGTACAACGCGGCGGTAAAGCTGGGCGTCGATGCCCGGGAAATCACTCAGCATTTCGATTCCGTTTCGGTCTGTTTGTCCAAAGGCCTGGGCGCGCCGGTCGGCTCGGTGCTCTGTGGTACGGTGGAGTTGATCGCCAAGGCGCGGCGCCTGCGCAAGATGGTGGGTGGCGGCATGCGTCAGGCCGGGCTCCTGGCGGCGGCGGGGCTGTATGCTCTGGATCACAACGTTCAGCGTCTGGCCGACGATCACGCCAATGCCCAAATTTTGGCTGATGGCCTGCGAAAGGCCGGTTATGACGTCGAACCGGTGCAGACCAACATGGTGTACGTGCAGATGGGCGACAAGGCCGAGGCGATCACAGCCTTCGCCGCCGAACGCGGGATCAAGCTCAGTGCAGCAGGCCGCCTGAGAATGGTCACGCACATGGACGTCAGTCGTGTCCAGATCGGGCAGGTCGTCGCGACATTCGTCGACTTTTCGCGCAACTGACAGCGTTAGCCGTCCAATTGACCGTTTCTATCGTATAAACACGCTGTACCCCGCGCGCAGGGCCGATATAATGCGGCCCTTTGCCGTCGCTTCGTCTGTTGACGTTTCGCACAGGCCTTTGGCCGCAGCCTCCGTGGAAGAACCTAATGAAAAGCGCAGAAATCCGTGAAGCCTTCCTTCGCTTCTTCGAAGAGCAAGGCCACACCCGTGTAGCCTCCAGCTCTTTGATTCCGGGCAATGACCCAACCCTGCTGTTCACTAACGCGGGGATGAACCAGTTCAAGGACTGCTTCCTGGGCCAGGAAAAGCGCGCGTACACCCGCGCCGTCTCGAGTCAGAAATGCGTGCGCGCCGGCGGCAAGCACAACGACCTGGAAAACGTCGGATATACCGCCCGTCACCACACCTTTTTCGAAATGCTGGGTAACTTCAGCTTCGGTGATTACTTCAAGCGCGACGCGATCAGCTATGCCTGGAACTTCCTGACCTCCGAGCAGTGGCTGAACCTGCCGAAAGAAAAGCTCTGGGTCACCGTCTACGCCAGCGATGACGAGGCGTACGACATCTGGACCAAGGACATCGGCGTTCCGGCCGAGCGCATGGTTCGCATCGGCGACAACAAAGGCGCGCCGTATGCGTCCGACAACTTCTGGACCATGGGCGATACCGGCCCGTGCGGTCCTTGCACCGAGATTTTCTACGATCACGGCGCCGACATCTGGGGTGGCCCGCCAGGCTCGCCGGAAGAAGACGGCGACCGTTACATCGAAATCTGGAACAACGTGTTCATGCAGTTCAACCGCACTGCCGATGGCGTGTTGCACCCGCTGCCAGCACCGTCGGTCGACACCGGCATGGGCCTGGAGCGGATCAGTGCCGTGCTGCAGCACGTACACTCGAACTATGAAATCGACCTGTTCCAAAGCCTGCTGACCGCATCGGCCAAGGCCATCGGTTGCACCAACGATGCTCAGGCTTCCCTGAAAGTCGTGGCGGACCACATTCGTTCCTGCGGCTTTCTGATTGCCGACGGCGTGCTGCCGTCCAACGAGGGTCGCGGCTATGTGCTGCGCCGGATCATCCGTCGCGCTTGCCGTCACGGCAACAAGCTGGGCGCCAAGGGCAGCTTCTTCTACCAGATCGTTGCGGCGCTGGTCGCCGAGATGGGCGAAGCCTTCCCTGAGCTGAAATCCCAGCAGGCGCACATCGAGCGCGTACTGAAAGCTGAAGAAGAGCAGTTCGCCAAGACCCTGGAGCAGGGCCTGAAAATCCTCGAGCAGGACCTGGCCGAACTCAAAGGCGACGTGGTGCCGGGCGATGTAGTGTTCAAGCTCTACGACACCTATGGCTTCCCGATGGACCTGACGGGCGACATCGCTCGCGAGCGCAGCCTGACCATCGACGAAGAAGGCTTCGAGCGCGAAATGGAAGCCCAGCGCGTCCGTGCCCGTTCCGCCAGCTCCTTCGGCATGGACTACAACAGCCTGGTCAAGGTTGATGTGGCTACCGAGTTCACTGGCTACAAAGCCACCAGCGGTTCGGCGAAAGTCGTTGGCCTGTATAAAGACGGCCAGTCGGTCGACGTATTGAGTGAAGGCGAAGAGGGTGTGATCGTCCTCAACCAGACGCCGTTCTATGCTGAGTCGGGTGGGCAGATCGGTGACTGCGGCTATCTGCAGGCCGGTGCTTCGCGTTTTGACGTGCGCGACACCACCAAGACCGGCGGTGCGTTCCTGCATCACGGCGTGCTGGCATCGGGCAGCCTGACCATCGGCGCGCCGGTCGAGACTCATGTGGATGCCGACGTGCGTCACGCCACTTCGCTGAATCACTCGGCGACGCACTTGCTACACGCCGCCTTGCGTCAGGTGCTGGGCGAGCATGTTCAGCAGAAAGGCTCGTTGGTCGACAGTCAGCGCCTGCGCTTCGACTTCAGCCACTTCGAAGCCATCAAGCCTGAGCAGTTGAAGGCGCTGGAAGACATCGTCAACGCCGAGATCCGCAAGAACTCCGCGGTTGAAACCGAAGAAACCGACATCGAAACCGCCAAGCAGAAAGGCGCCATGGCGCTGTTCGGCGAGAAGTACGGCGATAGCGTGCGCGTACTGAGCATGGGCGGCGATTTCTCCGTCGAGCTGTGCGGTGGTATCCACGTCAACCGTACCGGCGACATCGGCCTGCTGAAAATCGTCAGCGAAGGCGGTGTAGCCTCCGGCGTGCGTCGTATCGAAGCGATCACGGGTGCCGCGGCGTTGGCCTACTTGAACGCTGCCGAAGAACAACTCAAGGAAGCGGCCAACCTGGTCAAGGGCAGCCGCGACAACCTGATCGACAAGCTGTCGGCTGTGCTGGAGCGCAACCGTCTGCTGGAGAAACAACTCGAGCAGTTGCAGGCCAAGGCTGCCAGTGCGGCGGGCGACGATCTGTCGGCCTCCGCGCTGGACGTCAAAGGCGTGAAAGTGCTGGCCGTGCGTCTGGACGGTCAGGATGGCAAGGCGCTGCTGGCGCTGGTCGATCAACTGAAAAACAAACTCGGCCGCGCAGTGATCCTGCTCGGCAGTGTCCATGAGGAAAAGGTCGTGCTGGTTGCAGGCGTGACCAAAGACCTGACTGGCCAACTCAAAGCCGGTGATTTGATGAAGCAAGCCGCTGCGGCAGTGGGCGGGAAGGGCGGTGGTCGTCCAGACATGGCGCAAGGCGGTGGTACTGACGCTGGCGCACTGGATGCGGCATTGGCCCTGACTGTTCCCTTTGTAGAGCAGGGTTTATAAGGCAGTGTGTACGGCCCGCAGTCTAGTGGCGGGCCGGAACGCTGTTTGAGTGATTATTTGGGCGCCCTTCATGGGCAGAGGCGGCTTTGAAATGGCTTTGATCGTACAGAAATTTGGAGGCACCTCGGTCGGCACCGTCGAGAGAATCGAACAGGTCGCCGACAAGGTTAAGAAATTCCGCGATGCCGGCGATGACCTGGTGGTTGTGCTGTCAGCAATGAGCGGCGAAACCAACCGTCTGATCGATCTGGCCAGGAAAATCAGTGGCGACGGCCAACCGGTTCCCCGTGAGCTGGATGTGATCGTCTCCACCGGTGAGCAGGTGACGATTGCATTGTTGGCCATGGCGCTGATCAAGCGTGGCGTGCCAGCGGTGTCCTACACCGGCAATCAGGTGCGGATCCTGACGGACAGCGCGCACAATAAAGCGCGTATCTTGCAGATTGATGACCAGAAGATTCGCGGTGACCTGAAGGCGGGTCGTGTAGTGGTTGTCGCCGGTTTCCAGGGCGTCGACGAACACGGCAACATCACCACCCTCGGCCGTGGCGGTTCCGACACCACCGGCGTGGCGCTGGCGGCAGCCCTGAAGGCTGACGAGTGCCAGATCTACACCGACGTCGACGGTGTCTACACCACCGACCCGCGCGTAGTGTCCGTGGCTCAGCGCCTGGACAAGATTACCTTCGAAGAGATGCTGGAAATGGCCAGCCTCGGTTCCAAGGTGTTGCAGATCCGTGCGGTCGAGTTCGCCGGCAAGTACAACGTTCCGCTGCGCGTACTGCACAGCTTCAAGGAGGGTCCGGGCACCCTCATTACTATTGATGAAGAGGAAACCATGGAACAGCCGATCATTTCCGGTATCGCTTTCAACCGCGATGAAGCCAAGCTGACCATCCGTGGCGTGCCAGACATCCCGGGCGTTGCCTTCAAGATTCTCGGCCCGATCAGTGCCGCGAACATCGAAGTCGACATGATCGTGCAGAACGTTGCGCACGATAACACCACCGACTTCACCTTCACCGTGCACCGCAACGACTACCAGGCCGCGCAGACCGTGCTGGAAAAAACCGCTGGCGAGCTGGGTGCCCGTGAAGTCATCGGCGACACCAAGATCGCCAAGGTGTCGATCGTCGGCGTTGGCATGCGCTCCCATGCGGGCGTCGCCAGCCGCATGTTCGAAGCACTGGCCAAGGAAACCATCAACATCCAGATGATCTCGACCTCGGAAATCAAAGTCTCCGTGGTGATCGAAGAGAAGTACCTGGAACTGGCTGTGCGCGCGCTGCACACGGCTTTCGAACTGGACGCACCGGCCCGCCAGGGCGAGTGATGCGTTTGCCAAAGGGCGCGGTCTGACCGCGCCCTTTGTTTTTTCGAATGGCGCGACTCGTGGCTGTTCTTTTGCTCGCGCTGGTCAATACTCAGGCATGTAGGGCTACGATCGTTCCGGTTGTAGGTCGGGTGCCTTTTTTTTTACAGACTGTTGTCCCTGAAATGAAATGCGTGAGGAGAAAGGTATGCTGATTCTGACTCGTCGGTGCGCAGAAAGCCTGATTATCGGTGATGGAGAAATCACCGTGACCGTGCTCGGCGTTAAAGGAAATCAAGTGCGTATCGGTGTCAACGCCCCGAAAGAGGTTGCGGTCCACCGTGAGGAAATTTACCTGCGTATAAAGAAAGAGAAGGACGAAGAACCAAGCCATTAATTTTTATCGTTTTTTATGTTTGCAAACGGGGAAGAAGCTGGTTAATATACGCCCCGTGTTGCGGAGAGCTGGCCGAGTGGCCGAAGGCGCTCCCCTGCTAAGGGAGTACACCTCAAAAGGGTGTCGGGGGTTCGAATCCCCCGTTCTCCGCCATTATTTGCGTAGTACGTTGTAATCTGGCTTCTTCGGTAAGTTGTTGAAATTACTAGAAAAAGTGTTTGACATAGAGATTAGACGGCCTATAATGCGCGGCAACAAATGCACTCGTAGCTCAGCTGGATAGAGTACTCGGCTACGAACCGAGCGGTCACAGGTTCGAATCCTGTCGAGTGCACCATTTAAGAGTTGTTTGCAGCAATGCGAATGACTTGGCTTCAACCAGTTGTGATCTGGTATAAAAACACAAATGCACTCGTAGCTCAGCTGGATAGAGTACTCGGCTACGAACCGAGCGGTCACAGGTTCGAATCCTGTCGAGTGCACCAAACACCAAAAAGCCTGCGTCTAACGCGGGCTTTTTGCTGTCTGGGTTTTGGCTTTTCCCTGTTGCATCCTCTCTCCTCAAATCTGGCCTATGCGCTATGACCTCGCCTGGGGTTGTGACGGCTGCGCGCGCTCGAATTCAAATGCCGATCTTGTCCTGTTTGTCGGGGACGCTTTTGATGTCCTGTTGTCTCATGCGGTGACGATGCGCTGGTTGATGGTCTTCCGTGAGGGTCTCTCAAGGGAGATCGCTGCATTTTTGGACGGCAGTGTGTTTTCTCCCCAGGATAAGTCGTCGCATTTTCATGGATCAGGACAGGGCTCAGGTTTATCTCGCAACCGCTTGTTTCCACCCGCGATTTTTTAACGTTTAAAACCGTCGGGCGGTGTATCATTGCGCCCGTCAGCCCCGCCGGGGCTTGTGGAATACCTCCATGGACTTACCCAGTAGTTACTCAGTAAACCGTTTTTCCAATCATGAATTGACTGATTGATCCTTCCGGCGCGCTCCGCTGCTGGGAGTGGAGTTCGCCTATGTCTGAAGTAGAAGTAAAGAAAACACAAGAAAGCCTGCAGGACCGCCTCGCTCAAGTCGTTGAGCTGCTGCAGCGTCAGCGGGTGGTCGAAGACCTGACTCATCGCCAGGAAGGCCCGCATCACGAGCGGGTCGAGAACCTGGTTCACCGGCAGAATCTCGTCGAACTGCAACGCAAGCTCGATGACCTGCACTCCGCCGACGTTGCCTACATCCTTGAAGCCTTGCCGCTGGACGATCGCCTGACGCTTTGGCAACTGGTCAAGGCCGATCGCGACGGCGACATCCTGCTCGAAGTATCCGATTCGGTTCGTGAAACCCTGATCGCCGACATGGACGATCACGAGCTCCTGGCTGCCGCCAAGGACATGGATGCCGACGAACTTGCTGACCTGGCTTCCGAGCTGCCGCGAGACGTCGTCCATGAGCTCATGGAAACCCTGGATAACCAGCAGCGTGAACGCGTGCGGTCGGCCCTGTCCTATGACGAGGAGCAGGTGGGTGCGCTGATGGACTTCGAGATGGTGACGATCCGTGAGGACGTCAGTCTCGAGGTGGTCTTGCGCTACCTGCGCCGCCTGAAGGAACTGCCGGGCCACACGGACAAGTTGTTCGTGGTCGATTATGGCGGCGTGCTCAAGGGCGTATTGCCGATCAAGCGTCTGCTGGTCAACGACCCGGATAAACAGGTGGCAGAAGTCATGGCCAGCGATCCGGTGAGTTTTCACCCGGATGAAGATGCCTACGATGCCGCCCAGGCGTTTGAGCGTTACGACTTGATTTCGGCGCCCGTCGTCGACAAGAACGGCAAGTTGATCGGTCGCCTGACCATCGATGAAATGGTCGACCTGATTCGTGAAGAGAGCGAAAGCGAAGTGCTCAACATGGCGGGTCTGCGCGAAGAAGAAGATATCTTCGCCTCGGTCTGGAAGTCCCTGCGCAACCGCTGGGCCTGGCTGGCTGTGAATCTGATTACCGCCTTCGTAGCCTCCCGCGTGATCGGTCTGTTCGAAGGTTCCATCGAGAAGCTGGTAGCGCTCGCGGCATTGATGCCGATCGTGGCGGGCATCGGTGGCAACTCCGGCAACCAGACCATCACCATGATCGTTCGCGCCATGGCGCTGGACCAGGTGAGCACGGGCAACACTTCGCGTCTGATGCGCAAGGAGTTGGCGGTAGGCCTGATCAATGGCCTGGTGTGGGGGGGTGTAATCGGTGTCGTTGCCTATCTGCTCTATGGCAGCTGGTCCCTTGGTGTGGTAATGACTGCCGCCATGACGCTCAACCTGTTGCTTGCAGCCTTGATGGGGGTATTGATTCCCATGACCCTGGCACGGCTTGGTCGTGATCCGGCGATGGGGGCCAGTGTGATGATCACCGCCATGACCGACAGCGGCGGCTTCTTCATCTTCCTTGGGTTGGCGACGATTTTCCTGCTCTGATTTCCTGCTGTTGTTGTAGGAGCAAGCTTGCTCGCGATGGACGTTAACGATGACGTGATTCTTCTGAATAAACGCGTCGCCTTTGAAACCGTCGTCGGAACGCCGCCCGGAGCAAGCTCGCTCCTACAGTCCACCATTACCCGCTGATTGGCGGGTTTTTTATGCCCGAATTTCAGGCAAAAAAAAGCCAGCGATTACGCTGGCTTGGGACTTTCGTGATGAGTCAGGAAGCGTCCGCGGCCATTTCGGTGTCATGGGCAATCAGCGAAACAAGAGCGTTCTGCTGACGATGGGAAAGTTGGCGGAAGCGTTGCAACAGTTCGCGTTCGTGCAGCGACAGCTCCGGGCTATCCAGGCGCATGCTCAGTTCTTCGCCCAGAGCGCCTTCCTGAATAAGGCTCTGCTCAAGGCGCGCGATGATTTCGGAGTTCATGCTGCGGTGATGATTGCGAGCCACCTCGGCAATGCGTTCACGCATTCCGTCTGGCAGACGTACGACAAACTTGTCAGCCGTACGGCTGGAATAAATTGCCTGTTTCAATGGGCGCATATATTTAACCGGTTAGTTCAGGGGAGCGGTTCTCGGGATTGGCCGCAGGATGTCTGTTAGGACAAGCGCTCTGGCCAAATGTTCAACCTGAATTGATAGAGGCTCGCATCATGCCTCAAGGTAGCCAGTTCATTGGCGTCAATTCTGTGACAAATATTGAACTGGATAAAGGCGTTCTGCCAGCACCTACTATCAGAAATGCGGACTGGTCGAAAAGTTTTACCTGTCCGTAGCGCTGCCGCGTCCGGTTGCCCGACTGGTGATGTCCGAAGACGCCGGAAGGTGCATGTTATGCGGATTCGTTCAATGTTCCTTACTTATACAGGGTAGTGGCAAATGGCCGATTTGCTAGGGTGTGGGCATACTGATACGCGATTACAGGATGGATGGCAGCCTGATTTGCTTTAGGGGCTTCCCTGATCAGGCAAGGAGGGCCGGGTCAATTTCGCGCGCGAGCTTCAGCGGCGACATGCTGTGCTCCTGACAGGGTGGATTCAAAATACCAGGCGTTCTGAACTGGGAGCTGGCAGCAGGATCTTCTCCTGGCTCACATCCTGGCTTGCAAAGCCGCGCTGATCGTTCATGACTGCCAGCTGTGGCGCTTTTTGCAGCTGGAGGTAATGGGGTGTTCGTTGGGCAACCGGTTCAGTGCCGTGCTCGGGAGCAAAATGAAAACCCAGCAGGACTGCCAGGGCGATCGCATTCGAGAGTAAAAGGGCGCTGTTCATGAGGGCTGACCTCCGTTGTTCTATGTGGGAGCTGAAGCAGCCGGCATGCCAAGACTCCTTTGGCTATTAAAGTCTTTAAAATCAAAGGTATAGAGTGTCAGGTCAAATAGAGGGTCTTGCATTTTGCAATGATGGCTTTTTGGGGTGATGCAATTTGCACGGTCAGCGATGCCGCGCGGCCTTGAAGTATCTGCCTACACTTAAAAAGCCTACGGACGACATGACAAAAGCAGGCCTGGCCGTTAACATGCTCGCCGTCCTTAGCGCCGCACTTGCGGGGCGACTTGTGTCTCAGTAGCTCAATTGGATAGAGCATCCCCCTCCTAAGGGGAAGGTTGGCAGTTCGAACCTGCCCTGGGACACCATATTCAAAGAAGCAAACTCGCATCCTTCCTCAAAAGCTTCATGGCTAGTGGGGTAGGGTGTTTGCTTCAGGCATAAAAAGCTCCGTTCAGGCATTCGATCCTGGCGGGGCTTTTTTTATTTTGGCGGCAGGCATGTCGACAGCGTTGGAGGTCTTGTTTTCGAGCACTGAAGATTCCTTCTATATAGAAGGCGTAGGTGTGGTCGTCCTGCCGAAGGAAACGGACCGTTTTGCGGCCTTTGGCAAGATATTGATAGGAGGGCGGAATTAACGCTTGACGGCAGATTCTGTAAGTCTATAATTCGCCCCACTTCCGGCGCAGTCGAAACGGAAAACTCCTTGGTAAACAAAGAGTTACGCAGTTTTCGACAGCGAGTTGCTTCAGTTCATCGAAGCCCAGAAGGAGTTGAAAGAGCGGTGATGTTTGGCTCTTTTGACGGTTCGATCTTCTCGGTCGAAAGCGGAGAAAAAGAGGTGTTGACAGCAGCGAGTAACGCTGTAGAATTCGCCTCCCGCTAACGAGAGATCGGAAGCGCAAGTGGTTGAAGTTGCAAAGGAAACTTTGAAAACTTCTGAAAATAACCGCTTGACAGCAGCAGAGGAAAGCGTAGAATGCGCGCCTCGGTTGAGACGAAAGATCTTAACCAACCGCTCTTTAACAACTGAATCAAGCAATTCGTGTGGGTGCTTGTGGAGTCAGACTGATAGTCAACAAGATTATCAGCATCACAAGTTACTCCGCGAGAAATCAAAGATGTAACCAACGATTGCTGAGCCAAGTTTAGGGTTTCTTAAAAACCCAAAGATGTTTGAACTGAAGAGTTTGATCATGGCTCAGATTGAACGCTGGCGGCAGGCCTAACACATGCAAGTCGAGCGGTAGAGAGAAGCTTGCTTCTCTTGAGAGCGGCGGACGGGTGAGTAATGCCTAGGAATCTGCCTGGTAGTGGGGGATAACGCTCGGAAACGGACGCTAATACCGCATACGTCCTACGGGAGAAAGCAGGGGACCTTCGGGCCTTGCGCTATCAGATGAGCCTAGGTCGGATTAGCTAGTTGGTGAGGTAATGGCTCACCAAGGCGACGATCCGTAACTGGTCTGAGAGGATGATCAGTCACACTGGAACTGAGACACGGTCCAGACTCCTACGGGAGGCAGCAGTGGGGAATATTGGACAATGGGCGAAAGCCTGATCCAGCCATGCCGCGTGTGTGAAGAAGGTCTTCGGATTGTAAAGCACTTTAAGTTGGGAGGAAGGGCAGTTACCTAATACGTTGCTGTCTTGACGTTACCGACAGAATAAGCACCGGCTAACTCTGTGCCAGCAGCCGCGGTAATACAGAGGGTGCAAGCGTTAATCGGAATTACTGGGCGTAAAGCGCGCGTAGGTGGTTTGTTAAGTTGGATGTGAAATCCCCGGGCTCAACCTGGGAACTGCATTCAAAACTGACAAGCTAGAGTATGGTAGAGGGTGGTGGAATTTCCTGTGTAGCGGTGAAATGCGTAGATATAGGAAGGAACACCAGTGGCGAAGGCGACCACCTGGACTGATACTGACACTGAGGTGCGAAAGCGTGGGGAGCAAACAGGATTAGATACCCTGGTAGTCCACGCCGTAAACGATGTCAACTAGCCGTTGGGAGCCTTGAGCTCTTAGTGGCGCAGCTAACGCATTAAGTTGACCGCCTGGGGAGTACGGCCGCAAGGTTAAAACTCAAATGAATTGACGGGGGCCCGCACAAGCGGTGGAGCATGTGGTTTAATTCGAAGCAACGCGAAGAACCTTACCAGGCCTTGACATCCAATGAACTTTCCAGAGATGGATGGGTGCCTTCGGGAACATTGAGACAGGTGCTGCATGGCTGTCGTCAGCTCGTGTCGTGAGATGTTGGGTTAAGTCCCGTAACGAGCGCAACCCTTGTCCTTAGTTACCAGCACGTTATGGTGGGCACTCTAAGGAGACTGCCGGTGACAAACCGGAGGAAGGTGGGGATGACGTCAAGTCATCATGGCCCTTACGGCCTGGGCTACACACGTGCTACAATGGTCGGTACAGAGGGTTGCCAAGCCGCGAGGTGGAGCTAATCCCAGAAAACCGATCGTAGTCCGGATCGCAGTCTGCAACTCGACTGCGTGAAGTCGGAATCGCTAGTAATCGCGAATCAGAATGTCGCGGTGAATACGTTCCCGGGCCTTGTACACACCGCCCGTCACACCATGGGAGTGGGTTGCACCAGAAGTAGCTAGTCTAACCTTCGGGAGGACGGTTACCACGGTGTGATTCATGACTGGGGTGAAGTCGTAACAAGGTAGCCGTAGGGGAACCTGCGGCTGGATCACCTCCTTAATCGACGACATCAGCTGCTCCATAAGTTCCCACACGAATTGCTTGATTCATTGAAGAAGACGATAGAAGCAGCTTTAAGCTCCAAGCTGATAGCTCAGGCTAACAGTTACAAGCTCGAAATTGGGTCTGTAGCTCAGTTGGTTAGAGCGCACCCCTGATAAGGGTGAGGTCGGCAGTTCGAATCTGCCCAGACCCACCAATTTTGTTATGGGGCCATAGCTCAGCTGGGAGAGCGCCTGCCTTGCACGCAGGAGGTCAGCGGTTCGATCCCGCTTGGCTCCACCATATAAACTTGCTTCGAAACGTTTAGAGTTTAGAAATGAATATTCGCACATGAATATTGATTTCTAGTCTTTGATTAGATCGTTCTTTAAAAATTTGGGTATGTGATAGAAAGATAGACTGGACAACACTTTCACTGGTGTTGGATCAGGCTAAGGTAAAATTTGTGAGTTGCTCTTTATGAGCAAGAATCGAATTTTCGGCGAATGTCGTCTTCACAGTATAACCAGATTGCTTGGGGTTATATGGTCAAGTGAAGAAGCGCATACGGTGGATGCCTTGGCAGTCAGAGGCGATGAAAGACGTGGTAGCCTGCGAAAAGCTTCGGGGAGTCGGCAAACAGACTTTGATCCGGAGATGTCTGAATGGGGGAACCCACCTAACATAAGTTAGGTATCTTAAGCTGAATACATAGGCTTAAGAAGCGAACCAGGGGAACTGAAACATCTAAGTACCCTGAGGAAAAGAAATCAACCGAGATTCCCTTAGTAGTGGCGAGCGAACGGGGACTAGCCCTTAAGTGGCTTTGAGATTAGCGGAACGCTCTGGAAAGTGCGGCCATAGTGGGTGATAGCCCTGTACGCGAAAATCTCTTAGTCATGAAATCGAGTAGGACGGAGCACGAGAAACTTTGTCTGAATATGGGGGGACCATCCTCCAAGGCTAAATACTACTGACTGACCGATAGTGAACTAGTACCGTGAGGGAAAGGCGAAAAGAACCCCGGAGAGGGGAGTGAAATAGATCCTGAAACCGTATGCGTACAAGCAGTGGGAGCCCACTTTGTTGGGTGACTGCGTACCTTTTGTATAATGGGTCAGCGACTTATTTTCAGTGGCGAGCTTAACCGAATAGGGGAGGCGTAGCGAAAGCGAGTCTTAATAGGGCGTCTAGTCGCTGGGAATAGACCCGAAACCGGGCGATCTATCCATGGGCAGGTTGAAGGTTGGGTAACACTAACTGGAGGACCGAACCGACTACCGTTGAAAAGTTAGCGGATGACCTGTGGATCGGAGTGAAAGGCTAATCAAGCTCGGAGATAGCTGGTTCTCCTCGAAAGCTATTTAGGTAGCGCCTCATGTATCACTGTAGGGGGTAGAGCACTGTTTCGGCTAGGGGGTCATCCCGACTTACCAAACCGATGCAAACTCCGAATACCTACAAGTGCCGAGCATGGGAGACACACGGCGGGTGCTAACGTCCGTCGTGAAAAGGGAAACAACCCAGACCGTCAGCTAAGGTCCCAAAGTTATGGTTAAGTGGGAAACGATGTGGGAAGGCTTAGACAGCTAGGAGGTTGGCTTAGAAGCAGCCACCCTTTAAAGAAAGCGTAATAGCTCACTAGTCGAGTCGGCCTGCGCGGAAGATGTAACGGGGCTCAAACCATACACCGAAGCTACGGGTATCACTTAGGTGATGCGGTAGAGGAGCGTTCTGTAAGCCTGTGAAGGTGAGTTGAGAAGCTTGCTGGAGGTATCAGAAGTGCGAATGCTGACATGAGTAACGACAATGGGTGTGAAAAACACCCACGCCGAAAGACCAAGGTTTCCTGCGCAACGTTAATCGACGCAGGGTTAGTCGGTCCCTAAGGCGAGGCTGAAAAGCGTAGTCGATGGAAAACAGGTTAATATTCCTGTACTTCTGGTTATTGCGATGGAGGGACGGAGAAGGCTAGGCCAGCTTGGCGTTGGTTGTCCAAGTTTAAGGTGGTAGGCTGGAATCTTAGGTAAATCCGGGATTCTAAGGCCGAGAGCTGATGACGAGTGTTCCTTTTGGAACACGAAGTGGTTGATGCCATGCTTCCAAGAAAAGCTTCTAAGCTTCAGGTAACCAGGAACCGTACCCCAAACCGACACAGGTGGTTGGGTAGAGAATACCAAGGCGCTTGAGAGAACTCGGGTGAAGGAACTAGGCAAAATGGCACCGTAACTTCGGGAGAAGGTGCGCCGGTGAGGGTGAAGCATTTACTGCGTAAGCCCATGCCGGTCGAAGATACCAGGCCGCTGCGACTGTTTATTAAAAACACAGCACTCTGCAAACACGAAAGTGGACGTATAGGGTGTGACGCCTGCCCGGTGCCGGAAGGTTAATTGATGGGGTTAGCTAACGCGAAGCTCTTGATCGAAGCCCCGGTAAACGGCGGCCGTAACTATAACGGTCCTAAGGTAGCGAAATTCCTTGTCGGGTAAGTTCCGACCTGCACGAATGGCGTAACGATGGCGGCGCTGTCTCCACCCGAGACTCAGTGAAATTGAAATCGCTGTGAAGATGCAGTGTATCCGCGGCTAGACGGAAAGACCCCGTGAACCTTTACTATAGCTTTGCACTGGACTTTGAATTTGCTTGTGTAGGATAGGTGGGAGGCTTTGAAGCGTGGACGCCAGTTCGCGTGGAGCCAACCTTGAAATACCACCCTGGCAACTTTGAGGTTCTAACTCAGGTCCGTTATCCGGATCGAGGACAGTGTATGGTGGGTAGTTTGACTGGGGCGGTCTCCTCCTAAAGAGTAACGGAGGAGTACGAAGGTGCGCTCAGACCGGTCGGAAATCGGTCGTAGAGTATAAAGGCAAAAGCGCGCTTGACTGCGAGACAGACACGTCGAGCAGGTACGAAAGTAGGTCTTAGTGATCCGGTGGTTCTGTATGGAAGGGCCATCGCTCAACGGATAAAAGGTACTCCGGGGATAACAGGCTGATACCGCCCAAGAGTTCATATCGACGGCGGTGTTTGGCACCTCGATGTCGGCTCATCACATCCTGGGGCTGAAGCCGGTCCCAAGGGTATGGCTGTTCGCCATTTAAAGTGGTACGCGAGCTGGGTTTAGAACGTCGTGAGACAGTTCGGTCCCTATCTGCCGTGGACGTTTGAGATTTGAGAGGGGCTGCTCCTAGTACGAGAGGACCGGAGTGGACGAACCTCTGGTGTTCCGGTTGTCACGCCAGTGGCATTGCCGGGTAGCTATGTTCGGAATAGATAACCGCTGAAAGCATCTAAGCGGGAAACTAGCCTCAAGATGAGATCTCACTGGGACCTTGAGTCCCCTGAAGGGCCGTCGAAGACTACGACGTTGATAGGTTGGGTGTGTAAGCGCTGTGAGGCGTTGAGCTAACCAATACTAATTGCCCGTGAGGCTTGACCATATAACACCCAAGCAATTTGACTACTCGAAAGAGCATCAGATTGCGGTGTGTGAAGACGAAACGAACCGAAAGTTCGAGACCTCACAAAACACCGAAAGCTATCACATACCCAATTTGCTGAAACGTCGAAAGACGGTTCAGTACCCGAATTTCTTGACGACCATAGAGCATTGGAACCACCTGATCCCATCCCGAACTCAGCAGTGAAACAATGCATCGCCGATGGTAGTGTGGGGTTTCCCCATGTGAGAGTAGGTCATCGTCAAGATTAAATTCCGAAACCCCTATCTGCGTATGCAGGTAGGGGTTTTGTTTTTGTCCGCCGGAAACTGGCACGACGAAAATGGATCCGCCCGACGACCTACATGGAAAGTCCGCCAGTGCTGTGCCTTAATCCAGAGGACCACTCACGGAGCGAAATAGATGCGACGCAGAGGCGCCCAATTCTGGCTATGGACCAATAGACGATTACCCCTCCACACCCATGAGGAAGTCCTCAGTGATGGTGTGCATATCGATGTGCAGGCGCGGGTCAACCATGAGGGGATTACCCAGGTTTTCGTAGGCGTCTACGGCCCGAATGGCTGGGCGATTGGCGAGGAGTTTTATGACCGGTGTGTCGGTGAACATTACTGTGCAGCGCTGAAATGGGGCATCCAGCGGGCAAGAGAAATTGTCGCGGCCACTCAAGAATTCGTAGCGCCGCACCGGGTGCAGTTGACCCTGAGTACGGTGATCACCGATGAGTCGGTATTGGCATTGAGGCGCATGGAGATGACCGAGCGCGAACGTTTGAAGCTCAGGTCTGAGGATGCCTGGGCGGAGTACCGTGCCGCCAAGACCGCCATGTTGGCCTTGATGCGCTCAACCAAGGTTGATCCCGGGATGTGGGCCGATCACAAGGAGCGGCTCAGGCAGGCAATCGATAGACGCGCCTGCGTACAGCGCGCCTATCTCAATTGATATTTTACCGCGGTGGCTGGCGCAAGGCCTCGATGGTTTCGATCAGTTCATCGTATGACACCGGCTTTCCAATATGCTGGTCAAAGCCTGATTGCCGTGACTTTTGAATGTCGCTGTGGGCTCCATAGCCGGTCAGTGCAATGGCCGGCACATCCTTGACCAGTGGCAACTGACGCAGGGCGCTCATCAACTCATGGCCGCTCATGACCGGCATGCCCAAGTCCGAAATGATCAGATCGAAACGGGTATTTCTGGCCGCGTCCAAAGCCGCCACCGGACGATCGAAGGCAATCACCTGCGCGTCCTCCATCTCCAGCAGCATTTTCAAGGTTTCCAGTACGTCGGCGGAGTCGTCTACCAGGAGGATCGTCAATCCGCTCAGTCGTCCCGAGGCGCTGTCGAACGGGGGCGCTGATTGAATCGCGCCATGGGTGAGTGCCAGTGGCAGACACACCGTGAAAGTACAGCCCGTTCCGACTCCCGCAGAGCTCACCTCAACCGTTCCGCGTTGTGCCTCAGTCAACTGGCGGACGAGCGAAAGACCGATACCCAGGCCTTCCCGGTGGTGTGTGGCGTGCTGCTGTTCGGCCTGACCAAAGAGGTCGAACACATGATCGAGGTTCTCGGGGGCAATACCGGCACCATCGTCTTTGACATCCAGTCGAGCCATGTTCCCGACCTTGCTGGCAATCAACTGCACGCGGCCCTTGGGCGGGGTGAATTTCAGTGCATTGTTCACCAGGTTCCAGATGATCTGCTCCAGGCGAGTCGGGTCGGCCTGGACGATCAGCGGGTCCGAGGGCACTAACAGTTCAACCCTGAGATCGTGCTGTTCATTGAGGACAACGGTGTGGATGTCACGCAGCACACTGATCAGATCCACGGCGACCGGTTGCAGCTTGAGCTTGCCAGTGCGAACCCGTGCGACATCCAGCAGGTCATCGATGATCCGTGCCTGGCTGTTGACGGCTTCGCAAATGGTATTGACGGCCTTGGCGGCCGGCGCCCGCGACTTGGTGACCGGCAAGCGACGCAGCAGCTCCGCGTTGAGCTGGATCAGGTTCAGCGGATGCTTGAGTTCGTGGGACATCACCGCGAAGAACTCATCCTTGAGGTAGTTGGTGTTGCGGGTCTCGGCCAGCTGTTTGCTTTGCTCTTCGTGCTGGCGTTTGTGACCGGTCAGGTCCCGGGCAATTTTCACATAGCCCTTGAGATTCTCACCCTTGAGCAGCGTCACCTCGCCGCTGCAGAAGAAGCGGCTGCCATCCTTGCGCAGGTGCCAGCGTTCATCTTCGCTGCGGCCATGGGTGCGCGCCGATAACAGTTCATTTTCAGGCTCCCCCGCCGCGCGATCCTCGGTGGAGAAAATGAAGTCGTAATACGCCCCTTCGGCCTCGGCCTTGCTATAGCCGAAGATCAACTCGGCGCCTTTGTTCCAGCTGGTGATGATGCCCAGCTCATCGAGGGTGATGATCGCGTAATCGCGGGTACTTTCGGCAACCAGGCGCATGCGTTCTTCGCCCTGGCGCAACTCTTCTTCGGCGGCACGACGCTTGCTGATGTCGATGAAGGTCAGCACGGTGCCGTCGATGTGGTCTTCGCTGGAGCGATAGGGCAGCAGGCGCGCGATGTACCAGCGATTGTCGTTGCTGCTGACTTCGCGCTCGATCATGTTCAACGATTCGAACACCTGCGCTGCATCAGCGGCCAGGTCGTCGTAATGCAGGCGATGGGTGATGTCGAGCAGCGAGCGACCGGTATCCACCGGCAACATGCTGAAGATGTCGGTGGCGCGCGGGGTGAACCACTTGATGCGCATGCTGCGGTCGACAAACACCGTGGCGATGTCGGTGGAGGCGATCAGATTGGTCAGGTAGTCGTTGATCTTGTCGGTTTCTTCAACCTTGGTTTTGAGCTCGTAGTTGACCGTCAACAACTCTTCGTTGATCGACTGCAGTTCTTCCTTGCTGGTTTCCAGTTCTTCGGTGGCCGAGCGCAGTTCTTCGTTGATCGCCTGCATTTCTTCGTTGGAAGCCTTGAGCTCTTCGCTGGAGACTTCCGATTGTTCGATGGTGTCCTGCAGGTGCAGTTTGGTGCGTTGCAGTTCACGCTCCAGGTTGGACAGCACCTGGCTTTCCGTTTGCAGCACGGTGGTCGCCGCCATCTCCGAAGGGTCGACCTCCACCTCCTCGAATATCACCAGCACGTAGTCGCCGTCCGACTCTTCATCCTTGTAGGGATAGGCAACGAGATCAATCAGGTAGCGCCGGTCGTCGCGCGTGATCGGTACTTCGCGGGATTTGACCGGCTGGCCGCTCTGCTGCACCTGGAACAGGGTGGTGCGGATTTCCAGGCGCAATTGCGGAAGAATCAGGGTCAGCAAATTGCGCGACAGTTCACCGCCGACATGCCGCAGGAAACGCCCGGCACTTTCGCTCATGTGCAGGATGTCGGCATTGGCATCGACAATCATGCTCGGTGGTGCGGACTGTTCCAGGGCCCGTTGATGGATATCGGCGACAGACAGTTTACGCGGCAGGCTGTTTTGCGGCACCTGCCGGGAAACACTGGTTCGCACGTAGCCACCGCGGGGCATGGTCGGGGTGCGACGGCTATTGGCCGTGCCGGTTTTGGCGCGGAAGATCCGGTTACGTTTGTCTATCGGAGCGAATAATTCATGGCACGCGTCCGCGCTCTCGGATGAACCGAGGAACAGAAAGCCGCCGGGACGCAGGGCAAAGTGGAACATCTGCAGGATTTCGCGCTGCACCTCGCGATCCAGATAGATCAGCAGGTTGCGGCAAACGATCAGGTCGATTTGCGAGAAGGGCGGATCGGACAACAGGCTGTGTCTGGCGAACAACACCTTTTCGCGGATTTCCTTGCGAATTCGATAGTGGTCGTTTTCCTTGGCGAAGTAATGCCGCAATCGCGTCGGCGGTACGTCGGTAATGATCGCTTGCGGGTACAGCCCGGCCCGGCCGACGCAGATGGCGCGCTCGTCGATGTCGGTGGCGAACAGCTGAAACGAGGCCGCGCTTCTGTCCAGTTGCAACTGATCGTTCAGCAGCATCGCCAGGCTGTAGGCTTCCTCGCCTGTGGAGCAGCCAGCGGACCAGACCCGGATCTCTTCTTTCTCCGGTTGCGTCGAGACGGCGGCGCTGACCAGTTGCGGCACCACATCCCGTTCCAGGGCTTCGAAGGCTTCACGGTCGCGGAAGAAGTTGGTCACGCCGATCAGCATATCGCCCAGCAGTGCCTTGGTTTCCTCGGGATTACTCTGCAAAAAGCGGTAGTAGCCGGCCAGGTCCGGCTGGGCTGTCACCTGCATCCGGCGTTCGATCCGGCGCAATACGGTCGCGCGTTTGTAGTGTTTGAAATCATGGCCGGTGCCGGTGCGCAATTGGATAAGAATGTCGTGCAGCAATTGTTCGGCCACCACGGCTTCGCGTTCGGATACGGCGGCAATGGTTTGCAATTCGGGATCGTTGGCGGTAGGCAAGCTGATTTCCTGAGCGTTACGCCACAATTCCAGCAACTTTTGCGGCATCTCGACAACGGGCAACACCAGGTCCACCAGGCGAGTGTCGATGGCTGCACGGGGCATGCTGTCGAACTCGGCGTCTTCCGGAGCCTGGGCGAGGGTGACGCCCCCCTGTTCCTTGATACGGGACAAACCGACAGCACCGTCCGAACCGGAACCTGACAGCACCAGACAGAAAGCACGCTCGCGGTGCACATCGGCCAGGTCACGAAAAAACAGATCGATGGACGCATGGCGCCCTTGACCCGGGTCGCAGGCGCGGACTTCAAGAACCCCGTCATTCATCGCCAGCCGTTGCGCCGGTGAAATGACGTACACCCGGTTTTTTTCGATGGGCACTGTTTCGGTGACTTGCAGCACCGGCATCCGGGTCGACTCCTGGATGATCTTGTCGGCGACGCTTTGGTGGTCGGGGGATAGATGGAGAATGATCACGAACGCCATGCCGTTGTCCTGCGGCATGTTTTCGAAAAACAGTTTGATGGCTTGCAGCCCGCCAGCCGACGCGCCAATGCCCACCACCGGAAAATCCAGGGTGCTGGGGCGCAAGGCCTTTAGCTCGGAGACAGTGTCCGAGCGCTTGGGAGTGGTGGTCATGACTTCGGCCTTTGGCGGCGACGGAAAACGTCTTGAGTTCAAGCGATGGGCAGCGCACTTCAATGAGTCAGGATAATCTCGTTTTTCGATAACGCCTTCAAATATTTAGCCCCTTGAGCGGCGCTCCCCTGTAGGAGCTGGCTTGCCAGCGAAGGCGTCGTAACATCCAATAACGATGTCGACTGAACCACCGCTTTCGCCAGCAAGCTGGCTCCTACAGTCTGCCAATCGGACGTTGTCATCCGCCATGAAGTATTTGTATGCCGGTGCTTGATATTCCGAACACGCGGAGCCTATTTTGTACGGGTCGCCGTTCGCGGCTCGCACAATAACAAGGATTGCGTCATGACAACCGATGGCCAGCGTTCACTCGCGCAGCGATTGACGGGCATTGATGAGATTGAATGTGTCACGCCGGACTTGAATGGCGTACCCCGTGGCAAGGTAATGACCGCCGAAGGTTTTCTCGAAGGGCGACGTTTGCAGATGGCGCGAGGGGTGCTGCTGCAATGCATCATGGGCGGATATCCGCCAGCGCGTTTCTACGGCAGCGATGACAGCGACCTGGCGTTGATTCCCGATGCTGCGCAGATCCACCGTTTGCCCTGGAGCAAACAACCGCGAGCCTTTGCCATTTGTGATGCGCACGAGTTGTCCGGCGACAGCTCAAACCTGTCGACCCGCGGCCAGCTCAAGGCCGTCATCGCGCGTTACGCCGTCCTCGGCCTGGCACCGGTGGTGGCGACCGAGCTGGAGTTTTTTGTCTTTGCGCCCAACACCGACCCGACTCGACCCTTCCAGCCTCCGGCAGGCCTGGACGGTCGTCGCGAGGACGGTCATTCGGCCTTCAGCGTCAGTTCCAACAACGGCTTGCGGCCGTTCTTCAGTGAAGTCTATGAATGCATGGCGGCCTTGGGCCTGCCGCGCGATACCTTCATGCACGAGATGGGCGTCAGCCAGTTCGAGATCAACCTGCTGCACGGCGATCCGTTGCTGCTGGCAGACCAGACGTTCCTGTTCAAACATCTGCTCAAGGAAGTCGCGCTCAAGCATGGCTTGACCGTGGTCTGCATGGCCAAGCCGCTGGCGCACACGCCGGGCAGTTCGATGCACATCCACCAGAGCATCGTCGAGATCGGCACCGGGCGTAACGTGTTCAGCGACGAGGCGGGAGAGCCGACCGCGATCTTCCGTCATTTCATCGCCGGCCAGCAGGCGGGCATGGCGGATTTCACCGCATTGTTTGCGCCGAACGTGAACTCCTATCAGCGTTTGTGCCATCCGTTTGCATCACCGAACAATGCCTGCTGGTCCCACGACAACCGTGCGGCCGGTTTGCGCATTCCGGCCAGTTCGCCGCTCGCCCGTCGGGTCGAGAACCGTTTGCCGGGGGCGGATGCCAATCCCTATCTGGCTATTGCCGCGAGCCTGGCGGCGGGGTTATATGGCATCGAAAACCAACTGGAGCCGAGCGAGGCGATTCAGGGCGAATTCGAGGTGCCGGATAATCTTTCATTGCCTTGTACCTTGCATGCCGCTCTCGAGCGTCTGAGTCGTAGTCAATTGGCGAAGGAACTGTTTGGCGAGGAATTCATCGAAGGCTACATCGCTTCGAAGACCCTGGAATTGACCAGCTTCCTTGATGAAATTACTCCCTGGGAGCGGCGTGTTTTAGCGGCCCAGGCCTGACGATCCGTCGACACCGGGCTATCTTTTCGGATAGTCCGTTACTCACTGCAAGGAGCCGCTCGGAACGCCGATGCGCCAAATCTGGAAACCTTTTCGAGCGCTTTATTTTGCCTCGCTGATGATGTTGATCGGCTCGGGCTTGTTGAGTACTTACCTGGCCTTGCGCCTGGCTGCCGATCATGTCGACAGCCTGTGGGTCGGTGCGTTGATGGCGGCCAACTATTTCGGCCTGGTGCTGGGTGGCAAGATCGGCCATCGGCTGATTGCCCGGGTCGGGCATATTCGAGCCTATTCGGCGTGTGCCGGGATCGTCGGTGCGGCGGTGCTCGGCCATGGTCTGGTGGACTGGCTGCCCGCGTGGCTGTTTCTGCGGGTCATCGTCGGCCTTGGCATGATGTGCCAGTACATGGTCATCGAAAGCTGGCTCAACGAGCAGGCGGAAGCCAAGCAGCGGGGCATCGTGTTCAGCGGCTACATGATCGCGTCATACCTGGGATTGGTGTTGGGCCAGCTGATTCTGGTCATGCACCCGGGGCTGGGTCTGGAACTGCTGATGCTGGTCGCCCTGTGCTTCGCTCTGTGCCTGGTGCCGGTGGCCCTGACCCAGCGGATTCACCCGGCGGCATTGCACCCGGCGCCGATGGAGCCACGGTTCTTCATCAAGCGCGTGCCGCAATCGTTGAGCACGGTGCTGGGGGCGGGGTTGATCGTCGGTTCGTTCTACGGTCTGGCGCCGCTGTACGCCTCGCAGCAAGGCTTGTCCACGGAGCAAGTCGGTTTGTTCATGGGGAGCTGCATTTTCGCCGGCCTGCTGGTGCAGTGGCCGCTGGGTTGGCTATCCGATCGTTATGACCGAGCGCTGTTGATCCGCTGTTTTGCCTTCAGCCTGGCACTGGCTGCCTTGCCGCTGGCAATCATGAAGCAGGTGCCGCTGGAGGTATTGTTCATCGCCGGTTTCCTCTGCTCGTTGGTGCAGTTCTGCCTGTATCCGTTGGCGGTGGCGTTCTCCAATGACCATGTCGAGGGCGATCGTCGGGTGTCCCTGACGGCAATGCTGCTGGTGACCTATGGCGTCGGCGCCAGTATCGGGCCGCTGGTGGCAGGGGTGCTGATGAAGCTGTTCGGCAGCCAGATGCTGTATGCCTTCTTCAGTTTCTTCGCGTTGGTGCTGGTCTGGCGTATTCGCCCGAAAGCGGTCACCAATCTGCACCAGGTGGACGATGCGCCGCTGCATCACGTCGCCATGCCGGACAGTATGTCGAGTTCACCGCTGGTGGCTTGCCTTGATCCACGGGTCGATGAGCAGGTGGTGCAGGAGCAGATGCATAACCCGATCGAGCCCGAGCCGGACCCCGCACCCGAAACGGAGACAGAAACGGAGACAGAAACCGATTCGTCCTCGGACGACACTGACCTGGGGCGCGAGCAAAGCTTTACCGAGGCCAGGCCTTAACAACGGATCCTTGATATCCGAGGATAAAAAACGGGCAGTCACCGCAAGGGGCTGCCCGTTTTTTATTGGAGCGTTGTCTCAGAAATCGTCTTTGTCGAAGCGCCGCGCTTCGCGCTGAAGCTGATAGACGAACCGCTCGACCTGTCGCTGTACCAATCCGCTCATGTTGTGAAAGCGTACGCCGGCGAAAGTGGTGGAGATTTTTTCTTCGAAGTGCAGGTACCGCAGCTCGACCGGTGCCGTCATTTTGCCAAAGGGCAGGGCGGCGGCGAAGCGGTCGTAAACCTGGCCCAGCTGCAGCCTGCTGCTAATGTCGCCTTCGAAGCGCAACTTGCAACCGGTGGCGGAAATGTCCAGCAATTTGCCGCTGATCGGCGCCTTGAACTTTTCGCCGTCCAGATCGATGTTGACCAATTGTGCCAGCTTCAACGCTGCGCGAAAGGCATTGCGGCGCTGGTGATAAACCACTTGATCGGGCAGGGGGCCGCGGTAGCAGCGAGTATCGACGGACTCGTCGATGGTCAGTGGGCCGTTGCTGTCCCAGGCAATGCGCACGCCGTCGTGGAAGCCTTCGACCTTGAACGGTTCGCCAGCCAGCAAAAAGCGCTCGCCATCGCGGGGAATCATTTCATCCAGAGCGATCGTCTTACGTTTACGGTCGATGTCCACCAGATAGCTCTGGAAGCGCTGGCTGCGCTCGTGGAACGTGATGATCAGCGGATCATGACTTTCTTGCAGCTGGCGCAGGTTGCCGGAGATCTCCAGAGGCGTGGTAAGCACCTTGGGTGGCTGCGGAGCATCTTCCGCATATAAGGCATTGGACACGGTTCATCAATCTCCGGACAAAATATGACTGCGGCTGGCCAGTATTTTGCCAGCATGTTTCGCGTCTAGATAGGGCGTACTCATCAGCAGGCTCAGGCCTGACTGAGCGGGCGCGGCTTCACAAGCGTGGAGAATGATCCGCTGGCGTTGTAGAGCGCTGGCGGCTCGCCGCCGGTGAGAATTTTCAGCTGGGTGGCCGTGGCGGCCTGCTGTCTCACAATCGACTGGCCATTGATGAGGTTGGCGGCCTGGCATTGGGCCAGAAGGTCGGTCAGCACATCGCTTTGTGCCAGCAACTGTTCACCCACGCTCGATTGGCTGGCCAGTTGCTCAAGGCCCTGGCGATTGGTGGGCAGGTTGAGACTGGCGAGGATTTCACTGCGCTTGCGGCCATGCTGTTCGAGCAGAACGATCAATGCCTGTTTCTGCGCCAGAATCTCTTCGAGCAGCGGCATGTCGCGACCGTGCAAGGCGATGGATTCGGTTTGCAGTAGCTGCAGCAAGTGTTGTGCGGGAGCAAAGTCGTCGGTGATCAATTGCAGCAGATGAGTGTCGTGCATGGCTGGCCTTGGGTTTTAAGCGTCCAAAAGCCTGGCGCGGGCCGTGGCCTAGCGCTGGGCTTCGAAGTTGAGCAGTTTGCTGGCGACACGGTTGCTGTCGACTTTGTAGCTGCCATCGGCAATCGCTGCTTTCAACTCGGCCACCCGGGCTTTGTCGACGGCAGGCTGATCGCGCAACGTGTCAGTGACCTTCTGCAACTGTTGAGCCTCATTGCTGATGTGTACCGATTCCCCGCTTTTGACGGTACTGGCCTGTTCGGCCGGGGTGCTCTGCGGCGCGGATTTGCCGGCGTCGGCGGTTTCCCTGGCAGCGCCGGTACGGGTACTGCCCGTCGGTGGCGAGGAGCTGTTCAATCGGTTGAAATCGATGACCATGATAAAAACCCTCTGGGTATTTGGACGCTTGCCATGTTTTCGGCCATACCCGGGAAAACTTTAGGCTCATCTCTCAATGAGCTTGCGCGCGTCAGCGCTTGCCCTGCATGGAGCACAGTTTAGGGAACAGTCGGATGGTGCGCCACCTGTTCACCCACACAGAGCCCACCCAAAGGGAATCCTACATGGCCACTTCCACCTGGCCAGGCGCGATGACTTGCGCCTTGATGACCCGTTGGGAGTTGAGGTTTTTCACTCGAATCTGTTCACGCATACCGCCGTTGGACAGTGCTTCACCCGGCATGCGCACGGTGAGCGTACCACTGCGGGCAATAATCACCACCTGGTCGCCCTTGCTGATGACTTCAGCCTGTTCCAGATGCACCAGGGTAATGACCTGGTCAGCGACCATGGGGCGGGTCAGTTTCTGCCCGATCGCCTGGTCGAGCGAGGTCAGGTAACCCTGGTTGATCAGACTGATGTCACGCTCACGCAAGGTCACGTCCTCGGGCTCGACAATACCCGCGCGGCGCAGGGGGCGGGTGGTGGTCACGATGTCGCGAAACAGGCGTACTTGAGCGGGCACGAAGACTGTCCAGGGGGAGGCGCCCTCGCAGCGAACCTTGACCGTGACCCGACCCAGCGGCTTGGCCGGGCTCTCCAGGGTGGCTGTCAATTCCTTGTCGCACATTGGCATGCGCAGTCGCGGGTCAAGCGGATTGACCTGGATCTCGTAACGGCCTTCCGTTTGGCTGCTCGCCAGATAGTCTTCCACGGTGAATTCAAGAAAGCCCTGAGTGACGCCGATAAGCATGTCAGGCAAGGTAACCGTGTCAGCAATGGCAGGGCTGCCGGCGTTGAACAGGCACACGGCCGCCAGCACGCGGCACCATTGGCGGCAGTTGGAGGTCAGGCGTCGGAAAAATGTCGGGTCTGGGTTCATAAGGGTTAAAAAGCAAGCGCCGTGCCGTTTAGTGATGAAGGTGCGTCGCAACACACTTGGCGTTGGTGTAGGAGTCTGGGCATGGCTGGTGTAATGGATTCGGTAAACCAGCGCACGCAACTGGTTGGGCAGAATCGCCTTGAGCTGTTGTTGTTCCGTCTCGACGGCCAGCAGCTGTATGGGATCAACGTATTCAAGGTTCGGGAGGTGCTGCAATGCCCCAAGCTGACCCTGATGCCCAAGTCCAATCCTGTGGTGTGCGGTGTGGCGAGTATTCGTGGGGCGACTATTCCGATTCTCGATCTGGCGATGGCGACCGGTTCCGGTCGGTTGCGTGATCAAAGCAATCCCTTCGTGATCATCACGGAGTACAACACCAAGACCCAGGGTTTCCTGGTGCGCTCGGTGGAACGCATTGTCAACATGAACTGGGAGGAGATCCATCCGCCGCCCAAGGGCACGGGACGCGATCATTACCTGACGGCGGTGACCCGGGTCGACAATCAGCTGGTCGAAATCATCGACGTCGAGAAGGTGCTGGCGGAAGTGGCGCCGACACCGGAAGCGATTTCCGTCGGCGTGGTGGATGTCGACACCCGGCACAAGGCGTTGTCCTTGCGCGTGTTGACGGTCGACGACTCGTCGGTGGCGCGCAAGCAGGTCTCGCGTTGCCTGCAAACGGTCGGTGTCGAAGTGGTGGCGTTGAACGACGGCCGGCAAGCGCTGGATTACCTGCGCAAGTTGGTCGAGGAGGGCAAGAAGCCGGATGAAGAGTTCCTGATGATGATTTCCGACATCGAGATGCCGGAAATGGACGGGTACACCCTGACGGCCGAGATCCGCAACGACCCGCGCATGCAAAAGCTGCATATCATCCTGCATACTTCGTTGTCGGGTGTATTCAACGAGGCGATGGTCAAGAAAGTCGGTGCCGATGACTTCCTTGCAAAATTCCGCCCCGATGACCTGGCATCCCGGGTAGTCGACCGGATCAAAGCAGCAGACATCAGCTAGGGGCCTTCTGCCCCTGGCAGTCAACACGATTTAAGAGGCGGTATCTTTGTCTACGGGTAATTTGGATTTCGAACAGTTCCGGGTCTTCCTGGAAAAAGCCTGTGGCATTTTGCTCGGTGAAAACAAGCAGTACCTGGTCGCGAGCCGTCTCAACAAACTGATGGAACAGCAGGGCATCAAGTCCCTGGGTGAGCTGGTCCAGCGCATCCAGACCCAGCCGCGCAGCGGTTTGCGCGAGAGGGTGGTGGATGCCATGACCACCAATGAAACCCTGTGGTTTCGTGACACCTATCCGTTTGAAGTGTTGAAGAACAAGGCGTTGCCCGAAGCGATCAAGGCCGCCCCTGGCCAGCGTCTGCGGATCTGGTCGGCGGCGTGCTCGTCGGGCCAGGAGCCGTATTCGCTGTCGATGTCGATCGATGAGTTCGAGCGGGTCAACATGGGCCAGTTGAAGATGGGGGTGCAGATCGTTGCCACCGACCTGTCCGGCACCATGCTGGCCAACTGCAAGAGCGGCGAGTACGACAGCCTGGCCATCGGCCGCGGCCTGTCACCCGAGCGCCTGCAGCGTTATTTCGACCCCAAGGGGCCGGGGCGCTGGGCCATCAAGGCACCGATCAAGAGCCGGGTGGAGTTCCGCTCGTTCAACCTGCTGGACAGCTACGCGGCGCTCGGCAAGTTCGACATCGTGTTCTGCCGCAACGTGCTGATCTACTTCTCCGCCGAGGTGAAGAAAGACATCCTGTTGCGTATTCATGGCACGTTAAAGCGCGGCGGTTATCTGTTCCTCGGCGCTTCCGAGGCGCTGAACGGTTTGCCGGATCATTACCAGATGGTTCAGTGCAGTCCGGGGATTATTTACCAGGCGAAGTGATGCAAAGCGCCAGGCATAAAAACGGGAGTCCTTAAGGACTCCCTTTTTTTATGCCTGGCGCTTTTGCATCACGTAGGAGCTGCCGCAGGCTGCGATCTTTTGATCTTGTTTTTTAAGATCAAGGTCAAAAGATCGCAGCCTGCGGCAGCTCCTACAGGGGGAGGTGTGCAATCCAGGAAAGCGGCAGAAAAGCGGCAGACAGCGGAACCCGGTTGCCGCTTTTCTGGCATCGCCGGCTTGCCCCTGCCCGCAAAGCCCCGGTTTACGGGCTTTTTTGGGTTGGCACGACGCTTGCTTTTGCAAAAGTCATCCTACGAAAAATCAGGTCACCCGAAGGTTTCCCGACATGAGCATCAGCTTCGATAAAGCGCTCGGTATCCACGAACAAGCCCTGGGCTTTCGCGCCAAGCGCGCCGAAGTCCTGGCCAACAACATCGCCAACGCCGACACCCCGAACTACAAGGCTCGGGACCTGGATTTCTCGGCAGTGCTCGCCGAGCAGAGCGAGAAGACCAAGGGCGGTCATTTCGCCTTGAATATGACCAACAACCGCCATATCGAAGCCGAAGGCCTGGGTAATGGCGATGAGTCGCTGCTGTATCGCACGCCGATGCAAGCGTCGATCGACCAGAACACCGTGGACGCTCAGCTTGAGCAATCGGCCTACGCTGAAAACTCGGTCAACTTCCAGGCCAGCTTCACCCTGCTCAACAGCAAATTCAAAGGGTTGATCTCAGCCCTTCGTGGAGAATGATTCATGTCCCTCGCCAGCGTTTTCAACATTGCCGGTAGCGGCATGAGTGCCCAGACCACTCGCTTGAACACCGTCGCCAGTAACATCGCCAACGCCGAGACCGTCTCGTCGAGCATCGACCAGACGTACCGCGCGCGTCACCCGGTGTTCGCCACCATGTTCCAGGGCGCCCAGAGTGGCGGCAGCGATTCGCTGTTCCAGAACCAGGACGCCGCCGGCCAGGGTGTGCAAGTGCTGGGCGTGGTCGAAGACCAGAGCGATCTGGACGCACGGTACGAGCCGAACCATCCAGCGGCTGACGCCAAGGGCTACGTCTATTACCCCAACGTCAATGTGGTGGAAGAAATGGCCGACATGATTTCCGCGAGCCGTTCGTTCCAGACCAACGCCGAAATGATGAACACCGCCAAGACCATGATGCAGAAGGTCCTGACCCTGGGTCAGTGATAAGGGACGACTCAGATGAGTGTGATTGATACCACCAGTGGCTTGAACCTCAACGACATCCTGGCCAACTCCTCGATCAAGACCAATACCAGTACCGACGGCCTGGCGTCGGCAACGGACAGCGCCACCGGCAAAAAAGCCCTGGGCAAGGATGCATTCCTGCAGTTGCTGGTCACCCAGCTGAAAAACCAGAACCCCCTGGAGCCGCAGGACAACGGCGAGTTCGTCGCCCAATTGGCGCAGTTCAGCAGCCTGGAGGGGATTACCACGCTTAACGACACGGTGACGGGCATTGCCGGCAACTACAACTCGTCTCAGGCATTGCAGGCTTCGTCACTGGTGGGGCGTTCGGTCATCGCGCCGGGCGACAAAGCCGTGGTCGACACGTCGAAGAGTATGACCGGCACGGTGGTGATCCCGGATTCAGTGGCCGGTGCCACCTTGAAAATCACCGACAAGGACGGCAAGGCCGTTCGCACCATCGACCTGGGCAGTCAGTCGGCCGGCAATGCCAGCTTCATCTGGGACGGCAAGGACGATGCAGGCAAAACGGTTGAGTCGGGTACTTACACCTTCGCCGCTGCGACCACCATCGATGATCAAGCCGTGGCGCTGATCACCTATCTGCCGGCGACCGTCAACAGCGTGACCATCAGCCAGACCGGCGGTGAGTTGATGCTCAACCTGGCCGGGCTGGGCAGCATTGCCCTGTCCAAAGTACAAACCATTGGTATGTAGAGCCGACTAACACGGCATAAAGGAGTGGAGTATGTCTTTCAATATCGGCCTTAGCGGTCTCTATGCAGCCAACAAACAACTGGACGTGACCGGCAACAACATCGCCAACGTCGCGACCACCGGTTTCAAATCGTCCCGTGCCGAATTCCAGGACGTTTACTCGGCAAGCAAGCTGGGCACCGGTAGCAAGGCCGTTGGTAGCGGGGTGCGCCTGGCTAACGTTGCCCAGCAGTTCACCCAGGGCGACATCAACAACACCGGTAACGTGCTGGACATGGGCATCAACGGCTCCGGCTTCTTCGTACTGAATAACAGCGGTTCGCTGTCCTACACCCGTGCCGGTACGTTCAAGGTCGACAAGGAAGGTTACGTCACCAACACCGACGGCTCTTCGCGTCTGCAGGGCTACGGTGTGGATGCCAATGGCAAGATTCAGAGCGGTGTGTTGACCGACCTGCGCATCGACACGTCCAACCTGGCACCGAAGTCCACCAGCACCGTTTCGTCGACGATCAACCTGAACTCCACGGCGGACGTGATCGATCAGTCGATTGCCGCCAACAAGTTCGATCCGTCCAAGCAGGCCACCTTCACCAAGCAGTTCAGCACCCCGGTTTTCGACAGCCAGGGTAACCAGCACGTCATGGATCAATACATGGTCAAGACGGGCCCTAATACCTGGGACACCTACACCCTGATCGATGGCCGCAACCCGGATGGCACCGACCCTGCTGCCGTTGCTATTCCTGAAACCCCTGCTACCCCTACTACTCCAGTCATCCCTGGTACCCCCGCCACCCCTGCGATCCCTTCGACCATGACGTTCGATTCGAGCGGCAAGCTGACTCAGGTGAGCACTCCGGCACCGGTCACCATTCCGCCAACTGTCCCGACTCCCGCGCCGACCATCAGCAGCGATCTGAAGATCATGAACTGGACTCCGGGCACTGTGACCGCCGGCGTCTGGAAGGCCAACGGCGCCGCGGCCAACCCGGAGGGCTTGACCATCTCCATGGGCAACACCACCCAGTTCAACGCCGATACCGCGCGTTCGATTCCTGCGCAGGACGGTTACGCCACCGGCCAGATCACCAGCCTGACCATCGACGGTAGCGGGGTGTTGCTGGCCAACTTCAGCAACTACCAAACCAAGGCTATCGGTCAGATCTCGCTCGCCAGCTTCACCAACGAACAAGGTTTGCAGCCTATTGGTGGCTCCAGCTGGAAAGAATCCTATGCGTCGGGCATTCCCGGCTTTGATTCGCCGCAAAGCGGTACCCTGGGGATGATCGAATCCAACGCCCTGGAAGAGTCCAACGTCAACCTGACCAACGAACTGGTCGACTTGATCAAGGGTCAGAGCAACTACCAGGCGAATGCCAAGACCATCTCCACCCAGAGCACCATCATGCAGACCATCATTCAGATGGCGTGATGTTGGTGGGCTGATTGCTTTACAAGGAGCCCCTCGCAAGAGGGGCTTTTTTTATCACCGGGATTTTTGTCAGGAACAATTTTTGACGATGGGGGCGGCCCGGATACCGTTTCCTTGAGGCAAAAGAAAACCCCCGAGAAGCCAGAGGCTCATCGGGGGTTTCAGGTAAATGCCTTTCGGCGTCTACCGGCTCAGCTTATTGACAAGCTTCGCAATCCGGCTCGTCGATGGCGCAAGCCTTTGGCACTGGAGCAGGGCCGGCAGGCGCTGCCAGGACCGAATCTTCACCGTGGTTGCCGCCGCTGGAAACAGCGTTCAGCTTGCCGGTGTTGATGGTCGACTTCTCGGTGCTGGTTGCGGCCAGGGCACGGAGGTAGTAGGTGGTTTTCAGGCCACGGTACCAGGCCATGCGGTAGGTCACGTCCAGCTTCTTGCCCGATGCGCCAGCGATGTACAGGTTCAGCGACTGAGCCTGGTCGATCCACTTCTGACGACGGCTGGCCGCGTCAACGATCCACTTGGTGTCCACTTCGAAGGCAGTCGCGTAGAGCGCTTTGAGTTCTTGCGGGATGCGCTCGATCTGCTGCACCGAACCGTCGTAGTACTTCAGGTCGTTGATCATGACCGAGTCCCACAGACCGCGAGCCTTCAGGTCGCGAACCAGGTACGGGTTGATCACGGTGAATTCGCCCGACAGGTTCGATTTCACATACAGGTTCTGGTAGGTCGGTTCGATCGACTGCGAGACGCCAGTGATGTTGGCGATGGTCGCGGTCGGTGCGATGGCCATGATGTTGGAGTTGCGAATGCCTTTCTGAACGCGGGCACGAACTGGCGCCCAGTCCAGGGATTCATTCAGGTCGACATCGATGTACTGCTGGCCACGTTGTTCGATCAGGATTTGTTGCGAATCCAGCGGCAGGATGCCTTTGGACCACAGCGAACCCTGGAACGTCTCGTAGGCGCCGCGCTCGTCGGCCAAGTCGCAGGACGCCTGGATCGCGTAGTAGCTGACCGCTTCCATCGACTTGTCGGCGAACTCGACGGCAGCATCGGAACCGTAAGGAATGTGCTGCAGGTACAAAGCGTCCTGGAAGCCCATGATGCCCAGACCGACCGGACGGTGCTTGAAGTTGGAGTTCTTCGCTTGCGGCACCGAGTAGTAGTTGATGTCGATCACGTTATCGAGCATGCGCACGGCGGTGTTCACGGTGCGTTCCAGCTTGGCGGTGTCCAGCTTGCCGTTGACGATGTGGTTCGGCAGGTTGATCGAGCCCAGGTTGCAAACGGCGATTTCGTCCTTGTTGGTGTTCAAGGTGATCTCGGTGCACAGGTTCGAGCTGTGAACCACGCCGACGTGCTGCTGCGGGCTGCGCAGGTTGCACGGGTCTTTGAAAGTCAGCCATGGGTGGCCGGTTTCAAACAGCATGGACAGCATTTTGCGCCACAGGTCTTTGGCCTGGATGGTCTTGAACAGCTTGACCTTGCCCGGGTACTCGGTCAGGGCTTCGTAGTACTCGTAACGCTCTTCGAAGGCCTTGCCAGTCAGGTCGTGCAGGTCTGGAACTTCGGACGGCGAGAACAGGGTCCACTTGCCGTCATCGAAGACGCGCTTCATGAACAGGTCAGGGATCCAGTTGGCGGTGTTCATGTCGTGGGTACGACGACGATCATCACCGGTGTTCTTGCGCAGTTCGATGAACTCTTCGATGTCCATGTGCCAGGTTTCCAGGTAGGCACAGACAGCGCCTTTGCGCTTGCCACCCTGGTTAACGGCAACGGCGGTGTCGTTCACCACTTTCAGGAACGGCACAACGCCCTGGGATTTGCCGTTGGTGCCCTTGATGTACGAGCCCAATGCACGAACCGGCGTCCAGTCGTTGCCCAGGCCACCGGCGAATTTCGACAGCATGGCGTTGTCATGGATCGCGTGGTAGATGCCCGACAGGTCATCCGGCACGGTGGTCAGGTAGCAGCTCGACAGCTGTGGACGCAGGGTGCCGGCGTTGAACAGGGTCGGGGTCGAGGACATGTAGTCGAAGGACGACAACAGGTTGTAGAACTCGATCGCACGGTCTTCTTTGTTCTTCTCTTCGATCGCCAGGCCCATGGCCACGCGCATGAAGAAGATTTGCGGCAGTTCGAAACGGATACCGTCCTTGTGGATGAAGTAACGGTCGTACAGGGTTTGCAGGCCCAGGTACGTGAACTGCTGATCGCGCTCGTGGTTGATCGCCTTGCCGAGTTTTTCCAGGTCGAAGGTGGCCAGGACCGGGTTCAGCAATTCGAATTGGATACCCTTGGCGATGTACGCAGGCAGGGCCTTGGCGTACAGGTCGACCATTTCGTGGTGGGTCGCGCTTTCGGCCACTTCCAGGAAGTTCAGGCCTTCGGCACGCAGGGTGTCCATCAGCAGGCGAGCGGTCACGAACGAGTAGTTCGGTTCGCGTTCAACCAGCGTACGGGCGGTCATCACCAGGGCGGTGTTGACGTCGGTCAGGGCCACGCCGTCGTACAGGTTCTTCAGGGTTTCGCGCTGGATCAGGTCGCCGTCGACTTCTGCAAGGCCTTCGCACGCTTCGGTGACGATGGTGTTCAGGCGGCCCATGTCCAGCGGTGCAAACGTGCCATCGGCGCGGGTGATGCGGATCGACGGGTGAGCGTCGACCGCGGCCTCGGCCGGTGCGTGGGCGGCGCGTTCTTTCGAGCGGCCGTCACGGTAGATCACGTAGTCGCGAGCCACTTTCTGCTCGCCGGCACGCATCAGGGCCAGTTCGACCTGGTCCTGGATTTCTTCGATGTGGATGGTGCCGCCCGATGGCATGCGACGCTTGAAGGTCGCGGTGACCTGTTCGGTCAGGCGGGCAACGGTGTCGTGGATTCGCGACGAAGCGGCAGCGGTGCCGCCCTCAACTGCGAGGAACGCTTTGGTGATGGCGACGGTAATCTTGTCATCGGTATAAGGAACGACAGTGCCGTTACGCTTGATCACGCGCAGTTGACCCGGCGCGGTCGCGGACAGATCCGAAGTCGAATCAGCGGCCTGCGGCAAGGTACCCTGCGGGTTCTCGCGAGTTGTGTCGGTTTGCATGGGGGGTTGTCTCCACATTCTCTATGTTTGTTTGGGCACCATCACGGTGCTCACCGTTCCGTCCTGAAGCACTACAACCGGCCAGTGGCCGGGCATACCAACGTCGGGACAGATCAGGAAGGGGCTACAGGGCGCCGCTTCCATGCCGAAGTATTTTGGTCCCAGGCCTTGAGCCTGAAACCGGGATCCTTTTGAGTGACAGTAACTGACTGCAACACCCGTACCGTTGTCGCCGTTTTCGGCTCAAGAACAGTAGCCATCCGCACGCGCGGTTTGGTCTTTCGAAAATACGTTTGGTTCAACCGGACAGAGGCAATAAAAGCGCTTGAAATCGGTGTCTGGTTTGTGTTTGGTTTTTGATGCAAAACCCTACATGTAGGGTTTTTTTCGCGCCGGAGTACAAGATAATGCGTTTTGGGGGGTGTTGCAACGTACTACCTGTGGATAAACCTGTGCGTAAATTGTGGGTGAAAGTTGGAACGTGCGTGTAGGCCGCGACTCTACTGGAGCGGACCATTTTTCACGGATTTTCAATGTTCGAAAACGGTCCGTTGGATTTTTAAGGGCGCGAACCCTACCACAAAAAACCGGCTCGGCCGAACGCATTTACCAGCTTGTGTTCTCGGCGAGTGGCGTTTATACAATCGGCCACTGCATACGCATTCTTATCCCCCTGGTCATTACAAAAAGACGGGCGGATCCTTTCTTATTTCGTGTTGTTGGCAAGCAGAGGTCACCGTGGAGCAAGAAGCCTGGCAGGTATTGATTGTGGAGGACGATCAGCGTCTGGCCGAATTGACCCGCGAATACCTGGAAGCCAACGGTCTGCGTGTGTCGATCGAGGGCAATGGCGCCTTGGCCGCGGCCCGCATCATCGATGAGCAGCCGGACCTGGTGATCCTCGACCTGATGCTGCCGGGTGAGGATGGCCTGAGCATCTGCCGCAAGGTCCGCGAGCGTTTTGATGGCCCGATCCTGATGCTCACTGCTCGTAGCGACGACACCGATCAAATCCTGGGCCTGGACCTGGGTGCCGACGATTATGTCTGTAAGCCGGTTCGCCCTCGGTTGCTGCTGGCGCGCATCCAGGCCTTGCTGCGGCGCAGTGAAGTACCCGAAGCCACCCCGGAAAAGCTTCGGCGCCTGCAATTCGGTCCGCTGGTGGTGGACAACGCGTTGCGCGAAGCCTGGCTCAATGACAACGGCATCGAGCTGACCAGCGCCGAGTTTGACCTGCTCTGGCTGCTGGTGGCCAATGCCGGGCGCATTCTGTCCCGGGAAGAAATATTCACCGCGTTGCGTGGCATCGGCTATGACGGCCAGGATCGCTCCATCGACGTGCGCATCTCGCGTATTCGCCCCAAGATTGGCGACGACCCGGAGCATCCGCGGCTGATCAAGACCATCCGCAGCAAAGGCTATTTGTTCGTCCCAGAGGCCTGCACCCTGTGAATTCGATCTTCCTGCGCATCTATGGTGGCATGTGCGCGGCGTTGATTCTGGTGGCGGTCCTTGGCGTACTGGCCTTGCACATGCTCAACCAGGTGCGCAGCGAGCAATACCGTGAACGCCTGGCCCACGGCACGTTTGCACTGATGGCCGACAATCTGCAACCGATGAACGCGACGGAACGCCACCGAACCCTGTTGGTGTGGGAGCGACTGCTCGGGATTCCCCTGGCGTTGAAGACCTTCGACCAGACCGACCTCGACCTCACGCAACGCACCCGCGTGCTGCGTGGTCAGGCGCTGGTGGAGCAGACCGGCCCGCACGCGGCAAAGGTTTACCGCTTGGTCAGTGACAAGGAGCAGTTGGTACTGACGGGCGAGGTGCAGCAGATCAGCGAGCAATTGGCGCGTGCGACTATTTACCTGCTGGCGGATGAACTGGTGCGCGTCCCGGTGGCCGAGCAGCCCGGGCGTCTGGCGCAATTAAAGGAAGAGAAGGGCTTCGGCTTTGATCTGCAGCTGGTCACGGTCGACCAGGCCGACATGGACGAAGACCAGAGCCGCCGGGTGGCCGAAGGCGATACGGTGATGGCCCTGGGCAAGGGCGGCGATTCGATCCGCGTGTTTGCCGGCATGGTTGGCACGCCCTGGGTATTGGAGATCGGCCCGCTGTATCAGATGAATCCTTATCCGCCGGAGTGGCTGGTGCTGATTGCGGCCCTCGGTTTGAGCCTGATCGGCTTGATCGTCTATTTATTGGTGCGTCAGCTGGAGCGTCGCTTGCGTGGCCTGGAAGCCGCGGCCACGCGCATCGCCAAGGGCAGCCTGGAAACCCGGGTACCGGCACGCGGTGCGGACTCGGTAGGGCGCCTGGCCTCGGCGTTCAACGGCATGGCCGAGCACTTGCAGCAGTTGTTGGCGATTCAGCGGGAACTGGTACGCGCGGTGTCCCATGAGTTGCGCACACCGGTGGCACGCCTGCGTTTTGGCCTGGAGATGATCGGCTCGGCCACCACCGCGCAAGCGTTGGAGAAGTATCGCGAGGGCATGGACCATGACATTGAGGATCTTGATCGGCTGGTGGACGAAATGTTGACTTATGCGCGGTTGGAGCAGGGCTCGCCGGCGTTGAATTTCCAGCGCATCGATCTGGATGCCTTGGTCAATCAGGTGATCGAGGAACTGGCACCGCTGCGGGCGGAAGTTACGGTGCAACGCGGCCTGTGCCTGTCGGCCGCCGATTGCGACGACGCCTGGGTCGAGGCCGAGCCACGCTACCTGCACCGGGCGTTGCAGAATCTGGTGAGCAACGCCATGCGCCACGCTCAATCGCGGGTAACTGTCAGCTATCAAGTGGGTCAGCAGCGCTGTCGGGTGGACATCGAGGATGACGGGCCGGGCGTGCCGGAATCTTCGTGGGAGAAAATCTTCACCCCGTTCCTGCGCCTTGATGACAGCCGCACCCGTGCTTCGGGCGGGCATGGGTTGGGGTTGTCCATCGTGCGACGGATCATCCATTGGCATGGTGGCCGGGCGTTGATCAGCAAGAGCAAGAGTTTGGGCGGGGCTTGTTTCAGTTTGAGTTGGCCGCGGAATCAGGAGCAGCGTTGAGATCTTTGTTGCGTTTGAGGGCCTCTTCGCGAGCAAGCTCGCTCCCACAGTTGATCTCTGCTGTTCAGCAGATAGGTGTTTACAGGAGATCCAATGTGGGAGCGAGCTTGCTCGCGATGAGGCCCTCCAAAACACCGAAAATGTTCAGGCCTTGATGCTGACCAGACTCAACAACTGCCCATCCTTCACCGCAAACTGCGCATCCATCTCAGTGCCGCTACGCCATTCACTGGACAGATCCGTCAGCAACCGCAGCCGCACTTCACCACCCTCGCTCCACTCCAGCACTTCAGCATGTTCAAAATAGAACCGCTGCAGAACAATCGGGTACAGCGCCTTGAACAAACTTTCCTTCACCGAAAACGTCAGCGTCACCAGCTGCGCCAGCTGATCCCGACGGCCTGTGCTCATACGCTGTAACTCCGGCGCGGTCAGGATTTCCCCGGCCAGGCGTTCGGCCCGGTCAGGGGCGAGCAGGTTTTCCAGGTCCATGCCCAGCCCGCGCCAGTGGCTTTTCTTCGCGACAATCGCCGCCGCCCGGCCGGTACTGTGGGTGATCGAGCCGGCGATATGTGACGGCCACACCGGTGCCCGGTCTTCACCGATAGCCGGGATAACGTTCAGTCCTTCCAGTGCTTGCAATGCCGCCCGAGCGCAGACCCGTCCGGCGAGAAACTCCGCCTGGCGCTTGGCGACCGAGCGCTGGATGCTGGCCGGCGGCTCGATGGCACTGCGTTGAAAATCATCGCTGGCCAATTGTGCGGTATCGAAGTGAGTGCCCAACAGGACCGTATCGGGCAGCACGAAGGGTAGCGGCCAATCGGCATCGAGTGGGGTGCAGCAGACGGGTAGGGCGGGAGCGGGATTCATGTCGGGCATTTTGCCGGGTTGCCCGGGTGCTGGGTAGTGCTGTCGTAAAACTGCGGTGCGGCCATTCGCGGTTCAGCTGGATGGATCTGGTTCAGTTCAGGTTAAGCGCGTGTTCAGGGGGCGTTCAGGGCGGGGTCAGTAATCTTGCCCCATAGCCAAACAACACGTCACTCACGAGGAGTTTCACCCATGACTGGATTCAAAAAACTGCTTCTGGCAATCACCGTACTGGGCGCGAGCACGGCAGCGTTCGCCTCCGACGACAATTTCGCCGGCCTTACTTATGGACAGACCAGCGACAAGGTCAAAAAGTCCCGCGCCTTGAGCGATAACCTCGACCGCCCGAACGCCAACGGTGTGATCGACAAGGATAATACCTGGGGCGTGCGCCTGGGTCGGCAAAACAGCCAGGGCCGCTACTACGCCACTTACGACAATGTGTCGGGGTCGCACAATGGCATTAAACTGCGTCAGGAAAACCTGCTGGGCAGCTACGATCTGTTCTACCCGGGGGGTGGCAGCACCAAGCTGTTCGGTGGCGTCTCGGCGGGGTTGACCAAAGTGAGTCAGGAATCGACAGGCTTCAGCCGCGACACCAACGTCGGTTACACCTATGGTGCGCAGGCGGGCGTTTTGCAACAGGTTTCGCGAAACACGTCGGTTGAACTGGGTTACCGTTACCTGCGCAGCAATCCCGGCACCGAGATGCGCGACCACAGCGGCAGCAAACAGGGTTCGCTGAGCATGAACAGCAGTTCCCAGGCGTACATCTCCGCTAATTACGCTTTCTAAAAAGCGTTCGCGGCAAGCCGGCACCGGATCAACCCAGGAGGCTGATCCGGCGTCGACCTGTCAGTTATCGAGGTGCGCCGTTCGTGTCTCAAGATGTTGATTTGCCCGGGAGGGCGTTATGAAACTGCTGGTCGTCGAAGATGAAGCGCTGTTGCGCCATCACCTGCAAACCCGCCTGACGGATAGCGGCCATGTGGTCGAGTCCGTGGCCAACGCCACCGAAGCGCTGTATCAGGCCGGGCAGTTCAACCATGACCTGGCGGTCATCGATCTCGGCTTGCCGGGCATGGGCGGGCTGGACCTGATCCGTCAGTTGCGCTCGCAGGGCAAGACCTTTCCGATCTTGATCCTCACCGCTCGCGGCAACTGGCAGGACAAGGTCGAAGGCCTTGCGGCCGGGGCCGACGACTATGTGGTCAAGCCGTTCCAGTTCGAAGAGCTGGAGGCTCGGCTCAATGCCTTGCTCCGTCGTTCCAGCGGGTTCACCCAGTCGACGATTGTTGCCGGGCCGCTGCTGCTGGACCTCAATCGCAAGCAGGCGTCCCTCGATGATCAGCCGCTGGCGCTGACGGCGTATGAGTACCGGATTCTCGAGTACCTGATGCGCCATCACCAGCAGGTGGTGCCCAAGGACCGCTTGATGGAGCAGCTTTACCCCGATGACGGCGAGCGCGATCCGAACGTGATCGAAGTACTGGTCGGCCGGCTGCGCCGAAAGCTGGAGGGACCCACCGGCTTCAAGCCGATCAATACCGTGCGTGGCCTCGGCTACCTGTTTAATGAGCGCTGCACTTGATCAGTTCTCTGCGAATTCGTCTGATGCTCGCCGCCACGATCCTGGCGATAATGTTCATGCTCGCGTTGCTGCCGGCGATGCAGGGCGCATTCAGCCTGGCATTGCAGGACGCTATCGAGCAGCGCCTGGCGTCGGACGTCACCACGTTGATCTCCGCCGCGCGGGTGGAGAACAACCGCCTGCAGATGCCGGCACAGTTGCCCGACGAGCGCTTCAACCTGGCCGACGGCCGTTTGCTCGGTTATATCTACAACCGTGAAGGTCGTCTGGTCTGGCGCTCGAAAGACACCCTCGAAGAGAACATCAATTACACACCGCGTTACGACGGGCACGGTAACGAGTTCGCGAGGATTCGCGAAGACAGTGGTCAGGAATTCTTCGTCTATGACGTCGAGGTCAAACTGCTCGGCGGCAAAAGTGCAGCGTTCAGTTTTGTCGCGCTGCAACCGCTGCGCGACTACGAAATCACCCTCGAAGGCCTGCGGGAAAACCTTTACCTGGGCTTCGGCGCGGCCTTGCTGGTGTTGCTGGCGTTGCTGTGGATCGGTCTGACCTGGGGCTTGCAGGCGTTGCGCCGGTTGAGTCAGGAACTGGACGAGATCGAAAGCGGCACCCGCGAAAGCCTCAGCGAACAACACCCCAGCGAATTGCTGCGCCTGACCGGCTCCCTGAACCGCTTGCTGTGCGGCGAGCGCGAACAGCGAAGCCGCTATCGCGATTCCCTGGATGATCTGGCCCACAGCTTGAAAACCCCGCTGACAGTGCTGCAAGGCGTCAGCGAGGACATGGCCCTGCGGCCAGCGGATCGCGATCAGGCCTGGGTCCTGCAAACCCAGATCGAGCGCATGAGCCAGCAGATCGGTTACCAGCTACAGCGCGCCAGCCTGCGCAAAAGCGGACTTGTGCGACATCAGGTGCGGTTGCGTCCGGTATTGCAGAGCCTTTGCGACACGCTGGACAAGGTTTATCGCGACAAGCAGGTGCGGGTGACCATCGATCTGCCGGAGCCGTGTCATGTGCCGATCGAGCAGGGCGCCTTGCTGGAGATGTTGGGCAATCTACTGGAAAACGCCTATCGCCTGTGTCTCGGCGAAGTGCGCATCAGCGCGCGCGCGACCCAGGACGGGATCGAGTTGTGCGTCGAGGATGACGGCCCCGGGGTGCCGCCAGATCAGCGCGCGCGGATTCTGCAGCGCGGCGAACGCCTGGACCGCCAGCATCCGGGGCAGGGCATAGGCCTGGCGGTGGTCAAGGACATCATCGAAAGCTACAGCGCGAAGCTGACCCTGGATGATTCACCCCTGGGCGGGGCGGCGTTCCGGATTCAGATTCCGGTGGTATGACCTGAGTCATGCAGGGTTCTTTCGGGCCTCATCGCGGGCAAGCCCGCGATGAGGCCAGTGAGTTCACCCTAGAGCCTGGCCCCGGAGCTCAGTTCTCCCGGGCGCGGTAGGCCCCCGGCGTCAATCCCGTCCACTTCTTGAACGCCCGGTGAAACGCCGAAGGCTCGGAAAACCCCAGCTGCTCGGCAATCTGTTGCAACGACAGATCCGCACGCCCCAAGTGATAAATCGCAATGTCCCGGCGCAACTGGTCCTTCAGTTCCTGAAAACTCGAACCCTCTTCACGCAAGTGTCGACGCAGCGTCTGCGGGCTGATGTGCAGGTGCGCGGCCACCGATTCCAGGTCAGGCCAGCATGCACTGTCGCGGCTGAGCAGACGCCGCAGCTGGCTACTCAGGCTGTCGCCGTCATCCGGGCGCGACAGCAGGTCGGCCGGGGACCGTTCGAGGAAACGCTTGAGGGTTCGCTCGTCCTGCAACAGCGGCATGCTCAGGTAGCGGTTGTGAAACAGCAGGCTGCTCTGCGCCGCCTTGAACTGCTGGGGGCATGAAAACAGCAAATCATATTCCGCGCCGTGTTCGGGCCTTGGATAGCTGAAGGTTGCCTGCTCCAGACGAATGCGCTGGCCGATCATCCAGCTGCCAAGCCGATGCCAGATCATCAGCAGGCTCTCGCTGAGGAAATGATCCGGGTCCCACAGCTGCGCATCGTCGAGGCTCAGGCGCACCCATTCGTCTTCGCGGGTCAGGCTCAGGCGCGGAGCCCCGGGGAATAAGCGATAAAACAATAAGCCGCGATTGAGGGCGCTTTCCAGGTTGCGGCAGTGGATCACCGCATGGCACATCATCGCGAAGCTGCCTGGTTTGCTCGGGGCCGATCCGAAACCCAGGTACTCGTCGTCCAGTGCCAGCCACAATCCCTGGATCAACCGGGTGAACTGCTCGGGCGCGATGCGTGCACGCGGCTCGTCGAGCAATTCGGCGCTGATCCCCAATCGCAGCAGCAGGTTCGAATAGTCGTACCCACGCCGGCGCGCCCCTCCCAGGGCGGCGCGGGCGAAATGACTGGCGATGGTGCGTTCGCGCATAGAGGCAGGTCCGTCCATTGAGCAGCGGATGGTAGCCGGGCGCAAGGGAGATCAACAAGGCGGATATCCGCCAAATTGCAGGACGCGATTTGGTCGATTGGCGGTATTCCGCCACGCTACCGTGATTGTTCAGTGTCCAGGAAAAACCTGTAACCCTTGATGTCGGAAGGCTTGCGGGCATTTCGCCGAAGGTGGCACGGGCTTTGCGATACAACCAGCAGATGTCTGCCGTTGCGCAGCTCGACAAAACAAATCCCTCCAGTGCAGGAGGGTTCGCAAATGAGGTGTCGTCGACAACAGATGGAGGTTGTCGCGGGACGCTCTTGAGGAACTTTGCAATGACGACTCGTCAGCCACTGTATAAATCCCTGTATTTCCAGGTGATCGTTGCTATCGCCATCGGCATCCTGCTTGGTCACTTCTACCCGCAGACTGGTGTGGCCCTCAAGCCGCTGGGTGACGGGTTCATCAAACTGATCAAAATGATCATCGCGCCTATCATCTTCTGCACCGTTGTCAGCGGTATCGCCGGCATGCAGAACATGAAGTCGGTCGGCAAGACCGGCGGTTACGCGCTGTTGTACTTCGAAATCGTTTCGACCATCGCACTGCTGGTGGGTCTGGTGGTGGTCAACATCGTGCAGCCCGGTGCCGGCATGCACATCGACGTCACCACCCTGGATGCCTCCAAAGTCGCTCAGTACGTATCCGCTGGTGCCGATCAAAGCGTGGTCGGCTTCCTCCTGAATGTCATCCCGTCCACCATCGTCGGCGCGTTCGCCACGGGTGACATCCTGCAAGTGCTGATGTTCTCGGTGATCTTCGGTTTCGCCCTGCATCGCCTGGGTGCCTACGGCAAGCCGATCCTGGACTTCATCGATCGCTTCGCCCACGTGATGTTCAACATCATCAACATGATCATGAAGCTCGCGCCGATCGGTGCCTTCGGTGCCATGGCGTTCACTATCGGCGCCTACGGTGTCGGCTCGCTGGTGCAATTGGGTCAGTTGATGGCCTGCTTCTACATCACTTGCCTGCTGTTCGTCCTGGTGGTGTTGGGCGGTATCGCTCGCGCGCACGGCTTCAGCGTGCTGAAAGTGATCCGTTATATCCGTGAAGAGCTGCTGATCGTGTTGGGTACTTCCTCCTCGGAATCGGTACTGCCACGCATGCTGATCAAGATGGAGCGTCTGGGCGCGCAGAAATCCGTGGTAGGCCTGGTTATCCCGACCGGTTACTCATTCAACCTCGACGGTACTGCGATCTACCTGACCATGGCGGCGGTGTTTATTGCCCAGGCCACCGACACTCACATGGACCTCTCTCATCAGATCACGCTGCTGGTGGTATTGCTGCTGTCCTCCAAAGGCGCTGCGGGCGTGACCGGTAGTGGCTTCATCGTGCTGGCTGCGACCCTGTCTGCGGTCGGCCATCTGCCGGTTGCCGGCCTGGCGCTGATCCTGGGTATCGACCGCTTCATGTCCGAAGCCCGTGCCCTGACTAACCTGGTGGGCAATGCCGTTGCTACCCTGGTGGTGGCCAAGTGGGTCAAGGAACTGGATGTCGATGTGATGCAAGCCGAACTGGCTTCCGGTGGTCGCGGTATCGCCGACGAGCGTGAAGAAGATGACCTGGGCGTGGCCGAAGGCCCAACCCCGAACAGCGTCAAGTAACGCTCGCTTCACCGCTATTCAGGCTGCAACAAAAAACCCGCTTCGGCGGGTTTTTTGTGGGCTGCGATTTGAGCGAAACGGTCACCGCAACTGACGCAAAAGGTGATTGCCGCATTGCCGATGGCTGCCTAGTCTGGGGGTATCGTTTACGGAGAAGACCCATGATCGGTCCACTGGCATCACTCAAGGTTCTGGATTTCTCTACGTTGTTGCCTGGGCCGTTTGCCTCGTTATTGCTGGCGGACATGGGCGCCGAGGTGTTGCGTATCGAATCGCCGAGCCGCATGGACCTGTTGCGGGTGCTGCCGCCCCATGACCAGGGTGTCTCGGCCAGCCACGCCTACCTCAATCGCAACAAGCGCAGCCTGGCGCTGGACCTCAAGCAGCCTGAAGCGCTGGACGTGATCAAGCAATTGCTTCAGGACTACGACATCGTGCTGGAGCAGTTTCGCCCCGGCGTGATGGAGCGTCTGGGCCTGGGTTATGAAGCCTTGAAGGCGATCAATCCGAAACTGATCTACGTCTCGATCACTGGTTACGGTCAGACCGGCCCTTACAAGAACCGCGCCGGCCATGACATCAATTACCTGGCGCTGTCAGGGCTGGCCAGTTACACCGGTCGCGCCGACAGCGGACCCTTTCCCTTGGGCATGCAAGTGGCGGATGTCGCCGGCGGCTCTTTGCATGGGGTGATAGGCCTGTTGGCAGCGGTGATCGCCCGTCAACAAAGCGGGTCAGGACAATATCTGGACGTGAGCATGACCGATTGCGTGTTCAGTCTGAACGCCATGGCCGGCGCCGGCTACCTGGCCTGTGGCGCGGAGCCGCACAGGGAGGACCAGATGCTCAATGGTGGCAGCTTCTACGACTATTACCGTACACGCGACGGCCGCTGGTTATCAGTGGGTAGCCTGGAGCCGCCGTTCATGAAACAACTGTGTACGGCGCTGGGGCTGGAGGAGCTGGCGACTTTGGGATTGTCGCCTGAACCGGTGCAGCAGAAGAAACTCAAGGAAGCACTGAGGACCGAATTCGAGAAACACGACTTTGGTGAATTGTGCGCGCTGTTTGCCGAGCTCGATGCCTGTGTCGAACCGGTATTGAATCTGGGCGAAGCGGTTCGTCATCCTCAGTTGAGATCACGGCAACTGGTCACTGAGGTGCCGCGCAACGACGGCTCGACCCAAGCGCAGATGGCCTGTCCGTTGAAGTTTTCGGACGGGTTGCCCGAGCCGCGACATATCGGCGCGGCGCTGGGTGAGCATACCGATCAGGTGTTGGGGGAGTTGGGGTATAGCGCTGAGCGGATTGAAGCGTTGCGGCGTGCCGGGGTGGTCATATAGCGCCTGTACCGGCCTCTTCGCGGGCAAGCCCGCTCCCACAGGGGCAGTGCCGTTTGCAGATTTTGTGTACGACACAGATCCTGTGGGAGCGGGCTTGCCCGCGAAGAGGCCAGTCGAGACACCACAAATCCAACTACTCGACCCGCATCTCCCCACTGAACACCAACGTGCTCCGGCAGCGCCGACACAAATACCGTCGGCCTTGCCGCACCAGCCCATGGCGCTGCGCTGAAAACGGAAAATCGCTGTCGGCGCACGGGCATTTGTAGATGTAGCGGGTCACCCTGCGGCGTTTGACGTCATAGGTATGGCAGCGATTGGGCGGCAGTTCGTACACGCCACGCATGATCAATTGCCACTCTTCGCCATGGGGCTGGATGCGGTCGCCGAACAACTGATGGGCGATCAGGTGGGCAACCTCGTGGGCCACGGTCTGTTTAAGAAAATCTTCGGTGTTTTCCCGGTACAGCTGCGGATTGAAACGCAGCATGTTCTCGTGCAAGTGCGCGACACCGGCTTTTTGGCCGCGCAGCTTGAGACTCACCACGGGGCGTTTGAAAGGTCGTTTGAAAAAGGATTCAGCTTGTTGGAAACAGTCTTCGACGCGGGAATTGAGGTGCTCGGGCATGCTTGATGGATCTCCAGAGACGTCGAGTATGCCGCAACCCTCGGGACTTGCGAATCGTCGAGGCGCCGAATGGTCATCGGCTGCCCACTGCCTTGAAGACATCAGAAGGCCGCCTTGCGGCGGCCGGTATTGGCAGATCTGGTTTTTAGTAAACAGCGTTGTTAATTGGTATAGACCGGCCCCACGCCGAGTCCCCAGACAATCACGGTGAACGCCATGATGGCTACCAGCACCACCAGGCCTACGGCGAGTACCGAACTTGAAAACAGAAATCCTTCGTCCGACGGAATGTTCATGAACGTCGGTAGCCCGACATAGAGCAGGTACACCGTGTAGCAGATGGCCGCGGTGCCGACGATCATCCCCAGCCACATGTGCGGGTACAGTGCCGCCAGGCCGCCAATGAACAACGGTGTCGCGGTATAGGTCGCAAACGCGACGCAACGGGCCAGGCTCGGGTTGGCATCATAGGTACGGGCCATCCAGTGGATGAATGCGCCCATCACCGCAACGCCACCGAGCATCGCCAGGTATGACATGATCGTCATCCATAGCGCACTCTCTGTCGTCAGCATCACCGGCGCTCGATTGCCGATGACCCAACCGACCTGTGTGGTACCGATAAACGCCGACACCGCCGGGATTGCCGCCAGGATGAGCGTGTGGGTCAGGTACATGTGGCTGATGCTTTCCTCCTGATCGCCACGAATTTCTTTCCATTCTTGGTCAGGGTGGGTGAATAGGCCCACTACGTGATGGATCATGCCAGTCACTCCTCTTGTTTTACCGTCGCCCCCCAGTGGAGCGCCTACGGGCCAAGGTGGCCGAGTAAGGAAAGGTCTGGATATGTGTGCGACCTTATGTCGCAGTATAGAAAGGTCTTATCCACGCAGGTACGGGGGGCTTAGAGCAAATCGCGCTGTAAAAGCGGAGGGTAATCGCTGAAGGGTCTGTCACCTCAATCCCTGTGGGAGCGGGGCTTGCTCGCGAAAGCGGTTTAAAATCCAACCTGGACGTTGGCTGATCCAACGCCTTCACGAGCAAGCCCGCTCCCACAGGGGGATGGTGGGCACTTCGCCCCGGAAGGGTTTTTGCGTAAAATGCCGGCCTTTCGTCACACCTCACGGATTTCGCGTCATGGGCACTCTCACGGTCAACCAGAACAAACTGCAAAAGCGCCTTCGCCGCCAGGCCGGTGAGGCTGTCGCCGACTTCAACATGATTGAAGACGGTGACAAGGTCATGGTCTGCCTGTCCGGAGGCAAGGACAGCTACACCATGCTGGACGTGCTGATGCACTTGCAGAAGGTTGCACCGATCAGGTTCGAGATCGTGGCTGTGAACATGGACCAGAAGCAGCCGGGCTTCCCGGAGCATGTACTGCCGGCTTACCTCAAGACGCTGGGTATCGAGTACCACATCGTCGAGAAAGACACCTACTCGGTGGTCAAGGAGCTGATCCCGGAAGGCAAGACCACCTGTTCGCTGTGCTCACGCCTGCGTCGCGGTACGCTCTACACCTTCGCCGACGAAATCGGTGCGACCAAAATGGCGCTCGGCCATCACCGCGACGACATCGTCGAGACCTTCTTCCTGAACATGTTCTTTAACGGATCGCTCAAGGCCATGCCGCCGAAGCTGCGGGCCGACGACGGTCGCAACGTGGTGATCCGCCCGCTGGCCTACTGCAACGAAAAAGACATCCAGGCCTACTCCGACTTCAAGCAATTCCCGATCATCCCGTGCAACCTCTGTGGTTCCCAGGAAAACCTGCAGCGTCAGGTGGTCAAGGACATGCTCCAGGAGTGGGAACGCAAGACACCTGGCCGCACTGAAAGCATTTTCCGCAGCCTGCAGAACGTGATCCCGTCGCAATTGGCGGACCGCAATCTGTTCGACTTCACCAGCCTCAAGATCGACGAAACCGCAGCTTCGCGGTTCGTCAACGTAGTAAACCTCTGACACTAATTATGTGTGGGAGCGAGCCTGCTCGCGAATGCGTAGTGTCAGTCAACAACAATGTGGCTGACACTCCGCATCCGCGAGCAGGCTCGCTCCCACAGGTTCTTTGTTTACAGGTGTCGGTTTCATCTCAATCCTCAGGAGAGGGCATGCGCGATTACAAGTGGCTGCACGAATACTGTCTGAACCGCTTTGGTTCAGCGGCTGAACTGGAAGCCCATCTGCCCGTTCCCAAGACCCCGGCGCAATTGCGCAAGATCAGTGATGACCGTTACCTGTCGACCATGGCGCTGCGCGTATTCCGTGCCGGGCTCAAGCACAGCCTGGTGGACGCCAAGTGGCCGTCGTTCGAAGAGGTGTTCTTCAAATTCGACCCGGAAAAAGTCGTGCTGATGAGTGCCGAACACCTGGAGCGGTTGATGCAGGATGCGCGGATTATCCGGCACCTGGGCAAGCTCAAGAGCGTGCCGCGCAATGCGCAGTTCATCCTTGATGTGGCGCATGAGAAGGGCAGCTTCGGCGCCTTGATCGCCGATTGGCCGGTGACCGATATCGTCGGCCTGTGGACTTACCTGAAAAAGCACGGGCATCAGTTGGGCGGGTTGTCGGCGCCGCGGTTCTTGCGCATGGTCGGCAAGGATACCTTTGTGCCGAGCTATGACGTGGTGGCGGCGTTGAATGCGCAGAAGATCGTCGACAAGGTGCCGACCAGCCAGCGGGACCTGGCCACGGTGCAGCACGTGTTCAACCAGTGGCATGAAGAGAGTGGCGGGCGGGCGATGAGCCAGATTTCGATGATGCTGGCGTACACCGTCAATCATTGACACCGAGTCGATCCCATCGCCGGCAAGCCGGTCTCGCTCCCACAGGGGATTTGTGAACGGCGCAAATTCCCTGTGGGAGCGAGCCTGCTCGCGAAGGCGGCCTATCAGGCGACCGAGATCTCGCCTTCTCCGGCCAACCTGCGATTCAACTGAAACCGCCACCGCACAAACAACAGAGCCGAGCAGAACACCGCCAGGCTCGCCCCCATCTCCAGCAAACCGAACAGCTGCCGGTTCGGGTCGAACGCGGCCAATGCGCCCTTGATGAAATACAGGTTCACGACAAAGCACATCCACGAATGCCCACGCGGGCTGCCGGTGATCATGCCCGGCGCCAGCAACAGCAGCGGCACCAGTTCGATCAGCAGAATGACCCAGGGCCGTGCGCCGTGCAGGTCGGCGACTGCCAGGTAGTAGACGCATAGCAGCCCCACCAAGCCGAAAAAACACAGCAGGCTGATGACTCGCATCGCTCGTACGCGCGGTTCCAGCCATTCGATGGAGGGCAGAATCTTCGGCTTCCTGGCCACTTCAGCTCTCCAGTTTCTGTGCAGTGCGGGCCAGGCGCAGACCCAAGGCTCGGCACAGCGCCACTTCATGTTCATTCAAGCCGCTTTTGCCATCGGCCCCGGCGTGGTGACTCGCACCATAAGGCGTGCCGCCGCCGCGGGTTTCCAGTAAGGCCGATTCGCTGTAAGGCAGGCCGGTGATCAGCATGCCGTGGTGCAGCAGTGGCAACATCATCGACAACAGCGTGGTTTCCTGGCCGCCATGCAGGCTCGCGGTGGAGGTGAATACCCCGGCCGGTTTGCCCACCAGTGCACCGGTCAGCCACAGGTTGCTGGTGCCGTCGAGGAAGTATTTGAGCGGCGCCGCCATGTTGCCGAACCGGGTCGGACTGCCCATGGCCAGGCCCGCGCAATTCTTCAGATCGTCGAGGCTGGCGTACAGCGCGCCTTCGTCGGGGATGTCCGGCGACACGGCTTCGCATTCGGTAGAAATCGCCGGCACCGTACGCAACCGGGCTTCAAGACCGGCCTGCTCGACACCCCGGGCAATCTGCCGGGCCATTTCATTGGTCGAGCCACTGCGGCTGTAATACAGGACCAGGATATAGGGTGCGCTCACGGCAGCAGCTCCAGCACATTCTCCGGCGGACGGCCGATGATGGCTTTGTCGCCGACTTCGAGAATCGGGCGCTCCATGAGTTTCGGATTCGCGGCGATGGCGGCGATCAATTGCGCCTCGCTGAGGCTGCTATCGGCCAGATTGAGGGTTTTGTACTCGTCTTCGCCGGTACGCAGCAGTTGCCGGGCGCTGATGCCGAGCTTGGTCAGCAGGCTCTGGATTTGCCCGGCGTCGAGCGGGGTTTCCAGGTAACGGACCACAGTCGGAGCCAGGCCCCGGGCTTCAAGCAGTTCGAGCGCACCGCGGGATTTCGAGCAGCGCGGGTTGTGATATAGCGTCAGATCGGTCATGTGCGGGTCGCATCTTGCGTAAGGTGGCGGCTATTCTAACTGGGCAGCGCGTAATCCAGAACCTTGGGAGGCAATGGGTCGCGGCAGTATTCTTTTTTGACAAGGATCACGACATGACAAGACGACTGGCGGCGGCATTGGCAATCATCGGGGCGTTGGTGCTGGGAGGCTGTGGCAACGACTATGGCATCGACCAGAACGGTCGGGCAATCGCTGCCGAGCGTCTGGACAAGCAATGGCTGGTGCTCAACTACTGGGCAGAATGGTGCGGGCCGTGCCGTACAGAGATCCCGGAGTTGAACGCGCTGGCCGATCAGCTCAAAGACAAGCAGATCGGCGTGTTCGGGGTCAACTTCGACAATGTACAGGGCGAGGAGCTAAGAAGCGCCAGTGAGAAGTTGGGCATCAAGTTCACGGTGTTGGCGCAAGACCCGGCCGACCTGTTCGAACTGCCGCGCAGTGAGGCGTTGCCGGTGACCTATATCATCGATGACAAAGGCAAGGTGCGGGAACAGTTGATGGGCGAGCAGACGGCAGCGGGGGTGATGGCGAAGCTGGAGGCGTTGCAGGCTAACAACTGATCGTCCGTGCTGTAGGAGCCGGCTTGATCGTTCCCACGCTTTGCGTGGGAATGCATCCTTTGACGCTCTGCGTCACGATTTGCGAAGGGACGCGGAGCGTCCCGGGCGGCATTCCCACACGGAGCGTGGGAACGATCATTACAGGTTGCTTCGGATCAACCCTCTTCCAGCCACCAGCGCAACGGCTTGCCTTCGGCCGGCCAGAAACGCATCTGGTCGATCGGCGAAACATCCCAGAGCTGCACATTTTCCAGCGCCTGGAGAAAACGCTTCTCCTGCTCCATCAACGCCGGCGCACACATTTTGCGGGTGCTGCCGACCTTGCCGAAGCTCAGCTTGTCGCCGTCCAGGGTGTACGGCGCGAACCAATGGTTGCAGCCGCCGTTGCCGTAGGCCCGACCGTCTTCACCGAGGGTGATGGTCAGGTGGCTGTAATCCATCAACGGACGTTCGCCGATCCACTCCAGTATGTAGCTGCGGTTCTGTTGCAACTTCACCGGTTCGGCGGCGCAGCCCAGCAGGCTGGCGCCAAGCATGGCGCCCAGAACAAGGCGTTTCATCACGCAGGCTCCTGGCATGTCGGGCACAGGTGCTTCTCGCCGGCAGTGGTCCAGCCCAACTCGGCAATCCGCGCAGTGGCGGCTGGCTTTTCGGCCTTGTTGCCCAGCTTGGCGTCGACCGCGAACTCGAAGCTCAACGCTTTGGCGCAGCTGTCGCAGTTGACGTTCCAGGTGTGGATCGCCAGTTCGCCGAACACCGGACCACTGGCCACCGCGACCCATTGGCCGGGCGGGTTGATCAGGTGGCGAACCGTTTCGACGGTCAGGCGCATGGACAAGTCCTTGCTGCCTTTGAGGGTCACGACCAACACGTCGTTATTGCGAATCGAGCCGCCGTTGCCGGTGACTTGATAACGCCCCGGTACCAGGGCGCGGCATTCGGTGAGGGTGTGTTGCGGGTTCATCAGGCTATAGCGGAAATCGTGTTCGACCATGGGTCCTCCAATTATGCGCGGCATGCTAGCACGGACATCAACGCAGCACCGCGCGGGCGAATGACCTTCGATCTGGTTCAGCCGGCATCAACTTGATTCTGAGTATTGCCGACAGCCCAGGCCGCGATGTTCTGCAGGGTGGTCGCAGCAATCGCGCCCAGGGCTTCGCGGGTCAGGAAGGCCTGGTGTGCGGTAATGATCACGTTGGGAAACGTCAGCAGGCGCGCCAGCACATCGTCCTGCAGCGGCAGATCGGAGCGATCCTCGAAGAACAGCTGCGCCTCCTCTTCATACACATCCAGCCCCAGATAACCCAGTTGGCCGTCTTTCAACGCATCGATCAGCGCCGGGGTATCCACCAGGCCGCCGCGACCGGTATTGATCAGCATCGCGCCGGCTTGCATGTGTGCCAGTGACTCGCTGTTGATCAAGTGTTTGCTCTGCTCGTTGAGCGGGCAATGCAGGCTGATGATCTGCGACTCGGCCAGCAACTGCGGCAAGCTCAAATAACGGGCACCGAGGGCTTCGACCTGAGGATTGGGGCAGGGGTCGTACGCCAGCAACCGGCAGCCAAAGCCATGCATGATTCTGGCGAAGGTCGCACCGATCTGCCCGGTGCCGACCACGCCGACGGTCTTGCCGACCAGGTCGAAGCCGGTCAGGCCATGCAGGGTGAAATCGCCTTCGCGGGTGCGGTTGTAGGCGCGGTGCAGGCGGCGGTTGAGGGCCAGGATCAGCGCCACCGCATGTTCGGCCACCGCATGGGGCGAGTAGGCCGGGACCCGTACGATCGTCAGTTCCAGCCGCTTGGCCGCAGCCAGGTCGACATGGTTGTAACCAGCCGAACGCAGCGCGATCAGACGAGTGCCCCCGGCGGCCAGGCGTTCGAGCACCGCGGCGCTGAGGTCGTCATTGATGAACGCGCAGACCACCGCGTGATCCTCCGCCAATGCCACCGTATCGAGGCTCAATCGCGCCGATTGAAAGTGCAACTCGATGCCGGCGGGCAGGGCTGCCGCGAGAAAACTGTCGCGGTCGTAGGTCTGACTGCTGAAAAGAATGGTGCGCATGATTTCCTCCTTGTTCCCGATCCCCTGTAGGAGCTGGCAAGCCAGCGAAGGCGTCCTCAAGAAATACGCAGAATTTGAGGGCCCCTTCGCTGGCAAGCCAGCTCCTACAATGGGTTGCGGTAATGGGTCAGTTCAAGCGTTGATACGGGCATGGGCGGCCAGGCGGTTGATCGCCCGATCGAGTTCTTCCAGGGCGCCGGGGGCTTTCGGGTCCTGTTGCTTGAGCAGGGTTTCGCTGCGCTGGCAGGCGGCGCGCAGTTGCGGCACGCCGCAATAGCGGGTCGCGCCGTGCAGCCGATGAACGCGCTCGATCAGGGCGTTCTGGTCATTGGTTTCCCGAGCGCAGCGAATGGCTTCGCGGTCGGCTTCCAATGACGCCAGCAGCATCGCCAGCATGTCCGCCGCCAGATCAGCCTTGCCGGCGGCCAGGCGTAAACCTTCTTCGTGATCGAGCACCTGCAACTCATGGTCGCCGCCATGGCTGTCGCTGGAACGCTCCGGCCCATGATTGCGCAGCGCCAGGCCGGTCCACTTCAACACCACCTGCGCCAGTTGCCGTTCGCTGATCGGTTTGGTCAGGTAATCGTCCATGCCGCTTTGCAGCAGTGCGCGTTTTTCGTTGGCCATGGCGTGGGCGGTGAGGGCCACGATCGGCAGCGGCGTGCAATGCCGTTCGCTTTCCCACTGACGTATCGCTTCGGTGCTCTGGCGTCCGTCCATGCCTGGCATCTGCACGTCCATCAGCACCAGATCGAAGGTCTCGCTCTGCACCGCCTTCACCGCGGCGTAACCACTTTCCACCGCAAGCACCTTGGCGCCCATGTCTTCGAGCAGGGTCTGCACCAGCAACAGGTTGGCCGGGTTGTCGTCGACACACAGCACCTTTGGCGCACGGCTGGACAACGGTTCGCCCGGCTCACTACGCAACTGGCGCGGGTTGACCAGGTCGGACAGGGCCCGTCGCAGTTTGCGGGTGCAGGCCGGTTTGGCCTGAAGCTGGCTGTGCGGGTTGGGGACCGAGAGGTGGAACAGCGTCTGTTCGGTGGTCGGGCACAGCACCAGCACCTTGCAGCCCAGGTGTTCGAGGTCCCAGATGTGCTGGTTGAGGCGCTCCGGCGGCATGTCGTTGCTGGTGATGCCCAGCACCGCCAGGTCAATCGCCTGATCGGTCTGATGTGCGCCGGTCACGCCATTGGTCAGGCTTTCCAGGGTATTGAACGGGGTGACTTCCAGACCGCAGTCTTCCAGTTGATGCTGTAACGCCTGACGGGCCAACTCGTGGTTTTCCAGCACCGCCACCCGGCGTCCGAGCAGCGGCGGACCCGGCAGGTCTTCGGCGTCGTCGCGGGTTTTTGGCAGGCTCAGGCTGATCCAGAACTCCGAACCTTCGCCCGGCGTGCTGTCGACCCCGATTTCGCCACCCATCTGTTCGATCAAGCGCTTGGAAATCACCAGGCCAAGACCGGTGCCGCCAGGCTGTCGGGACAGCGAGTTGTCGGCCTGGCTGAACGCCTGGAACAGCGCGCGCACGTCCTGGTTCGACAGGCCGATGCCGGTGTCCTGGATGCTGATGCGCAACTGCACGCTGTCCTCATGCTCTTCTTCGAGCATGGCCCGGGCGACAATGGTGCCTTCACGGGTGAATTTGATCGCGTTGCTGACCAGGTTGGTGAGGATCTGCTTGAGCCGCAGCGGATCACCCACCAGCGACAGCGGCGTGTCGCGATATACCAGGCTCACCAGCTCCAGCTGTTTGGCGTGGGCGGCCGGGGCGAGGATGGTGAGGGTGTCCTGCAACAGGTCGCGCAGATTGAACGGAATATGGTCGAGCACCAATTTGCCGGCCTCGATCTTGGAAAAGTCGAGGATCTCGTTGATGATCCCCAGCAGGCTGTCGGCGGACTTTTCGATGGTGCCCAGGTAGTCGAGCTGGCGCGGGGTCAGCTCGCTTTTTTGCAGCAGATGGGTGAAGCCGAGTATGCCGTTGAGCGGCGTGCGGATTTCATGGCTCATGTTGGCCAGGAATTCGGATTTGATCCGGCTGGCTTCCAGGGCTTCCTTGCGCGCCAGGTCGAGCTCGATGTTCTGGATTTCGATGGTTTCCAGATTCTGGCGCACATCTTCGGTGGCCTGGTCGATGCTGTGCTGCAATTCTTCCTGGGCATTTTGCAGGGTGCCGGCCATGCGGTTGATTCCGGACGCCAGTTCATCCAGCTCCTGACTGCCGAGAGGCGGCAGGCGGGTTTCCAGATGCCCGTCCTTGAGTTTTGTCACGGCTTGCTTGATCTGGCCCAGCGGCCGGTTGATGGTCCGGCCCATGCGCAACGCCAGCAGTGCCGCACCGCCCAGGCCCGCGCCGATCAGCAGCAGGCTGGCGAACAGGCTGCGGTAACCGCGCAGCAGCATGCCGTTGTGGGACAGTTCGAGTTCCACCCAGCCGAGCAGGCGGTCGGCTTCATCAGGGATCAGGTCGCCGGCCAGATTGCGGTGCTTGCCGAATACCGGCAGCAGGTAGCGAGTCGCATCGTTGCCGCTGCGATGCAGCATCTGCGAGCCGTTGCCCAGAGGGGCAGGATTGAGCATGAGCGGGCCGGCATGGGCCAGTAGCGTGCGGTCGGGCGCGAGGAAGGTTACCGCGCGAACGTCCGGCTGCTCCAGTGCCTGGGTGGCGATGCGCTCCAGCAGCTCGTTGTTCTGGTGACCCATGGCCGGGGCCGCCAGGGGCGCCAGCTGTTCGGCGATCATTTCGCCACGCTGCATGAGTTGGGCTTGCAGGTCGGACTGCTGCATCCAGGTAAAGTAGCCACCCAGTACCAACGCCATCAGGCTGGTCGGCAACAGGGTCAGCAACAGCACGCGGCCTTTAATTCCCAGTTTCTTGAGCACGCCTCTCTCCTGCATCCCGCTATTCAATGACCTGCACGTACATCCGGCACGCACCACCTGCGCAGTGTAGCGATTTGATCGCGGGCCATCCGGTAAAATTGAAGTAGTCATTCGTCGGCCGCAGGCCTGCTTTTGCGTCGTGGGCAAACCTTGGGTTGCCCCTGGCGAGGCAATCTTGAATAATCGCCAATTGAGAATTATTTGCAGATACTCATGACTCCCATCTCTATTGGCCACCCTCGCATCCTTTCCATCGAAGACGACCTCGTGCTCGGTGCCTATGTTCATGAGCACCTGGGACGTTGCGGGTTTCAGGTGACCTGGTGCCAGAACGGTCAGGAAGGCCTGGCCATTGCCCGCCAGCAAGCCTTCGATGTGGTACTGATGGACATTCTGTTGCCGGGCATGGACGGGTTGAACGTGCTGACGCAATTGCGCCAGAGCCATTCGACTCCGGTGGTGCTGATGTCCGCGCTCGGCGCCGAGGCGGATCGCATCAGCGGCTTTCGCCTGGGCGCCGATGATTATTTGCCCAAACCCTTCAGCATGGCCGAGTTGCGGGTGCGCATCGAAGCGATCCTGCGGCGGGTGGCGCTCGACCGGCGGCCGGCGCCTGCACCGGTCGTCCCTGCGGCGGACAGCCTGCGGTTCGATGATGAGCTCTTTGACGTCTTTTACGCCGACCACGCTGCCGGGCTGACCCGTAGCGAGTATCGGTTGCTGGAAACACTGAACCGCAATGGCGATGAAGTGCTGAGCAAGGCCTTCCTTTATCAACATGTGCTGCAACGCGGTTACGCGGCCCATGACCGCAGCCTCGACATGCACATCAGCCAGATCCGCCGCAAGCTCAAGGTCATCGGCTACACCGAGCGGGAAGTGCGCACGGTCTGGGGCAAGGGCTATGTATTGAGTGCTGTCGATGAAATGGTCTGATCTGCCGGGCCGGCATTCGCTGTTCTGGAAGCTGGCATTTTTGCTGGTGGCGTTCTGCCTGCTGATGATCTGGTTGAGCTGGTCTTGGGGCCGCTATATGGAACAGCGAAACCAGTTCCTGTCGGATGACGCCCGAGCCACCCTGACGCGCTATGCCGCCGAGGCCGAGCAGGCGTGGCAGCAGCGGCAGGACGCTGGCGTCGATGCATGGCTGCAAAGCATGCAACAGCGCGAAAGAGGCTGGGTTGGCGTCATTGGCGGTGATTTGCAGTCGTTGAGCAGCCTGCCGCTATCGGATAAGGACATCCAGCGCCTGACCTTTCTGCGCGGCCTGGACTGGCCCATCCATAAAAAAGGCCTGCCGTGGCTGCGGGTGCCGTTTCCCAACGACCCGACCGTCGGCAGTCTGGTAATTGAACTGCCCCAACGTTTTAAACCCGGGCGCTACCGGGTGTTCTGGCGCGTGATCACCAACGGCGTCATCCCCGGACTGTTCACCTTGCTGCTGTGCGTCGGGCTGTATCGGCTGCTGGTAGTCCCCCTCAATAACCTGCGCGAGCAGGCCAATGCGTGGCGTGCCGACCAGTTGGGCGTGCGCCTGTCGCGCCGCACGACCAACCGTTCCGATGAGTTGGGTGAGCTGGGCCGAGCCTTCGATCACATGTCCGAACGCCTGCAAAGTACCGTGGCCCTGCAACAACAATTGCTGCGCGATCTGTCCCACGAGCTGCGCACGCCGCTGAGCCGCCTGCGGGTGGCCAGCGAGAGCGAGCAGGGGCTGACGCAATTGCGCGAACGCATTGGTCGGGAAGTCGACGGGATGCAGCGGCTGGTGGAGGATGCTCTGCAACTGGCGTGGCTCGACACCGAGCGCGCGCCTTTGCCCGACGAAGCGATCCAGATCCAGGCGCTGTGGGAAATGCTCACGGAAAACGCCTGCTATGAAAGTGGCTGGCCGGCGATTCAGTTGCAATGTGCGGTGGATTCGTCCTGCTGGGTGCGCGGCAATCTCAATACCCTGGCTCAGGCGCTGGAAAATATCCTGCGCAATGCCATTCGTCATTCCCCCAAAGGCGGCGTCGTGCGTCTGGACGGACGGCGCGATGGTGATTTCTGGCATTTGTGGCTGGAGGACGAGGGCGGCGGGGTGGCTGAGGCGGATCTGGAACGGATCTTCTCGCCGTTCATCCGGCTTGACGGCGCGCGGCCGGGGAATGGTGGGTTCGGGTTGGGGTTGAGTATCGCCAGGAATGCGGTGCAGCGGCAGGGTGGGAGGCTTTGGGCTGAGAACACTGGGGCGGGGTTGCGGCTGAATATGCGGTTGGTGGCTGATGTCGGTGGTGTCAGTGATGACGCCTTCGCGAGCAGGCTCGCTCCCACAGTGGATGGGTGTCGGCCACAAATTATCTGATCACCTCAGATCCCCTGTGGGAGCGAGCCTGCTCGCGAAGAGGCACTGCGATCCACCACAATCCTTCCCTTATTCCCATAAGCCATAAGCACCGTACTTTGCGTGATATGGCCTGCGAACGTTTGCCGGTATGATAGGCGCCCCCGCAGTCTGGATTGCGAATACACACCATGACCTTGCAGTACCCAACCATCGCCGATTGCGTCGGCAACACTCCGCTGGTTCGTTTGCAGCGCCTGCCCGGCGCCACCAGCAACACCCTTTTGCTCAAGCTCGAAGGGAATAATCCGGCGGGTTCGGTCAAGGACCGTCCGGCGTTGTCGATGATCACCCGCGCCGAATTGCGCGGGCAGATCCACGTCGGCGATACGCTGATCGAGGCGACCTCGGGCAATACCGGGATCGCCCTGGCGATGGCCGCCGCGATCAAGGGTTACAAGATGATCCTGATCATGCCCGACAGCTCCAGTGCCGAGCGCAAGGCGGCGATGACCGCCTATGGCGCCGAGCTGATTCTGGTCACTCAGGAAGAGGGCATGGAAGGCGCCCGCGACCTCGCCGATCGGATGCAGGCCGAAGGCCGTGGCAAGGTGCTGGATCAGTTTGCCAACGGGGACAACCCCGAGGCGCACTACACCACCACCGGCCCGGAAATCTGGCGTCAGACCGAAGGCACCATCACCCATTTCGTCAGTTCCATGGGCACCACCGGTACCATCATGGGCGTCTCGCGCTACTTGAAAGAGCAGAACGAGAGCGTGCAGATCATCGGTCTGCAACCGATGGAAGGCTCGGCGATTCCGGGCATCCGTCGCTGGCCGCAGGAATACCTGCCGAAGATCTATCAGGCCGAGCGCGTGGACCGGATCGTCGACATGGCACAAAGCGAAGCCGAAGACGTGACCCGCCGTCTGGCCCGCGAAGAAGGCATCTTCTGCGGCGTGTCCTCGGGCGGTGCCGTGGCAGCCATGCTGCGTTTGTCCCAAGAAGTTGAAAACGCGGTGATCGTCGCGATCATCTGCGACCGTGGCGACCGTTACTTGTCGACCGGCATTTTCGACGCGCCCAACTGATGGCCAAGCAAGAGAGAAGCCTGCGCTTCCAGCCCACCGGCGGCAGCAAGGCCGCGCAAATCCCGACCGGCAAAAAGCAGCGCCTGACCATCGAGCGCCTGGCCAACGACGGTCGCGGCATCGCGTTTGTCGAAGGTCGCACCTGGTTCGTCATCGGCGCATTGGCCGGTGAAGACATCGAGGCGCGTGTTCTCGGTGCCCACGGCAAAGTGGTCGAAGCGCGCACCGAACGGGTGTTCCAGGCCAGCGAACTGCGCCGCCCGGCACCGTGTCCGCATGCCGGTCGCTGCGGCGGTTGCAGCGTGCAACATCTGCCGCACAACGAACAACTCGCCCTGAAACAGCGCATGCTCGCCGAACAATTGTCGAAGGTCGCCGGTGTCGAACCCGAAGAATGGGCAGCGCCGTTGAGCGGTCCGGAATTCGGTTACCGGCGTCGCGCCCGAGTGGCGGTGCGCTGGGACATGAAGGCGAAAAAGCTCGAAGTCGGTTTCCGCGCGGCGGGCAGTCAGGACATCGTTGCGATCAACGAATGTTCGGTGCTGGTACGGCCCTTGCAACCGATCATGACCCGCTTGCCGGAGATGTTGCGGCGCTTGAGCAAACCTCAGGCGCTGGGGCATGTGGAGTTGTTCAGCGGTTCGTCGTTGGCGGTGTTGCTGCGGCACATGGCGCCGCTGTCCGACGCCGACATGACGATTCTCAAGGATTTCTGCGCGTTCCATGAAGCCCAATTGTGGCTGCACGGTGATGGGGAACCGCAACCGGTCGAGGCTGACCAGTCGTTGGGTTATCGACTTGAACAGTGGGATTTGAACCTGGCGTACCGCCCAGGGGATTTCATCCAGGTCAACGCCGGGGTCAACGAAGCGATGATCGTCCAGGCGTTGGAGTGGCTGAAGCCGACGGCGGATGAACGAGTTCTCGATCTATTCTGTGGATTAGGTAACTTTGCCTTGCCGCTGGCCAAGGCCGTTCGTGAAGTGGTGGCAGTGGAAGGCGTGCAGGCGATGGTCGAGCGGGCAGCCGCGAACGCCGCTAGCAACAATCTGCATAACACGAAATTTTTTCAGGCCGATTTATCCCAGCCTTTGACCGATGCCGAATGGGCGCGCGAAGGCTTTTGTGCGGTACTCTTGGACCCACCCCGTGACGGTGCTTTCGAGGTCGTGCGCAAGCTCAAGTCGTTGGGCGCCAAACGGTTGGTGTATGTGTCATGCAACCCTGCAACCCTGGCGCGTGACACGGTCGAATTGATCAAACAGGGCTACCGGTTAAAACGTGCCGGGATTCTCGATATGTTTCCTCAAACGGCACATGTCGAGGCCATGGCGTTATTTGAAGCGAGCTAGGAAGGCTCGTCTGGTCCGACTGGCCCGCCCGTGAAGCCGCGCACCAGCCCGACGTGGGCTCATGGGCAGCGAAGGTCAGCGATTTTGACGCATTGAATCTGCGTCTTAGGGAAGGTAAGCAAGATGGTACAGGTGAGAGCACACCAGCCGATCAACACCGACGGCAGTATCAATCTCGAGGCTTGGCTCGATCACGCGGTCAGTGTCGATCTGGCACTGGATCGCGAAGCCTTGAAGGAAGCGTGCGAGTTCGCTCGCGCATCTGAGCAACAGGCCAATGCGGCGAAAAATCTCTGGTCCGAAGGGACCTCGAGTTTCCGCGCGGGCCTTGAGATCGCCGAGATTCTCGCCGACCTCAAACTCGATCAGGATTCGTTGGTTGCCGCGGTCTTGTACCGCGGCGTGCGCGAAGGCCAGATCGAACTGCCGGCGGTGAGCCAGCGCTTCGGTCCGGTGGTCGCCAAACTCATCGACGGTGTGTTGCGCATGGCGGCGATCAGCGCCAGCCTCAGCCCCCGTCAATCCCTGGTACTGGGCACCCAGGGCCAGGTGGAAAACCTGCGCAAAATGCTGGTTGCCATGGTCGACGACGTACGCGTCGCGCTGATCAAATTGGCCGAGCGTACCTGCGCGATCCGTGCGGTGAAAACCGCCGACGACGAGAAACGCAACCGCGTGGCCCGTGAAGTCTTCGACATCTATGCGCCCCTGGCTCACCGTCTCGGTATCGGTCACATCAAGTGGGAGCTGGAGGACTTGTCCTTCCGTTACCTCGAGCCCGACCAGTACAAGCAGATTGCCAAGCTGCTCCACGAGCGGCGCCTGGATCGCGAGCGTTTCATCGCCGATGTGATGAACCAGCTGAAAGTCGAATTGCAGGCCACCGGTGTCGATGCCGATATAAGCGGCCGGGCCAAGCACATCTATTCGATCTGGCGCAAAATGCAGCGCAAGGGACTGGAGTTCAGCCAGATCTACGACGTGCGCGCCGTTCGTGTGCTGGTGCCGGAAATGCGCGACTGCTACACCGCACTCGGCATCGTCCACACGTTGTGGCGGCACATCCCGAAGGAATTCGACGACTACATCGCCAACCCCAAGGAGAACGGCTACCGCTCGCTGCACACCGCGGTGATCGGGCCCGAGGGCAAGGTGCTGGAAGTGCAGATCCGCACCCACGCCATGCACGAAGAAGCCGAGCTGGGCGTGTGCGCGCACTGGCGCTACAAGGGCACCGACGTCAAATCCGGCTCCAACCACTACGAAGAGAAAATCTCCTGGCTGCGTCAGGTCCTCGAATGGCATGAAGAGCTGGGCGACATTGGCGGCCTGGCAGAACAGCTGCGGGTCGATATCGAACCGGACCGGGTCTACATCTTCACCCCGGACGGTCACGCCATCGATTTGCCAAAGGGCGCGACGCCACTGGACTTCGCCTACCGCGTACACACCGAAATCGGTCACAACTGCCGTGGCGCGAAGATCAACGGGCGCATCGTGCCGCTCAACTACAGCCTGCAAACCGGTGAACAGGTCGAGATCATCACCAGCAAGCACGGCACCCCGAGCCGCGACTGGCTGAACCCGAACCTGGGTTACATCACCACCTCGCGTGCACGGGCGAAGATCGTTCACTGGTTCAAATTGCAGGCGCGCGATCAGAACGTCGCCGCCGGTAAAACCTTGCTGGAGCGCGAACTCAACCGCCTCGGTCTGCCAGCGGTAGATTTTGACAAGCTGGCCGAAAAGGCCAACATGAAAATGGCCGAAGACATGTTCGCCGCATTGGGCGCAGGCGATTTGCGTCTGGCACAACTGGTGAACCTGGCGCAGCAACTGGTTGAACCGGAACGCGGCAACGAACAGCTGGAACTGATTCCACGCAAGGCCACCGGTTACAAACCGGGCAAGCGCGGCGATATCCAGATCCAGGGCGTCGGCAACCTGATGACGCAGATGGCCGGCTGCTGCCAGCCGTTGCCAGGGGATGCAATCGTCGGTTACATCACCGTGGGCCGCGGTGTGAGCATTCACCGTCAGGACTGCGCCTCGGTATTGCAATTGGGCGGGCGCGAGCCTGAGCGGATCATCCAGGTCAGCTGGGGGCCGGTGCCGGTGCTCACCTACCCGGTGGACATCATCATCCGGGCCTATGACCGGTCCGGCTTGCTGCGTGACGTTTCGCAAGTGCTGCTCAACGAGCGGATCAATGTGCTGGCGGTCAATACCCGCTCGAACAAGGAGGACAACACCGCGTTGATGTCCCTGACCATCGAGATTCCGGGGCTGGATGCACTGGGGCGGTTGCTGGGACGGATTTCCCAGTTGCCGAACATCATCGAAACCCGGCGTAACCGCACGCCGTGATGATCTATGCGGGACGGTTTTATGTGGGAGCGAGCTTGCTCGCGATGGCAATTTGAAGGATACATTAATGTTGAATGTGCCGACGTCATCGCGAGCAAGCTCGCTCCCACAAGGTTTTTTGCTGTGAGAGAAATAGATGTACAGCCTTGAAGACTTGCTGCACCTGATGAACCGCCTGCGCGACCCGCAGTACGGTTGCCCGTGGGACATCAGGCAAACCTACGCCACCATCGTCCCGCACACCCTTGAAGAGGCCTACGAAGTCGCCGACGCCATCGAACGCGGTGATTTCGATCACTTGCAGGGGGAGTTGGGGGATTTGCTGTTCCAGGTGGTTTATTACAGCCAGCTGGCCCGGGAAGAAGGGCGCTTCGAATTCGCTGGCGTGGTCGACAGCATCACCCGCAAGTTGATCCGCCGCCATCCTCACGTGTTCCCCACCGGGGATCTGTACGCACCGCTGGATGTTCCGCGCCTGAGTGAAGAACAGGTCAAGCAGCGCTGGGAAGAAATCAAGGCTGAAGAACGGGCGGAGAAATCTTCGGCGCCCGAACAGCTGTCCTTGCTCGATGACGTGCCTGCGGCACTGCCGGCATTGTCCCGTTCGGCGAAGTTGCAGAAGCGCGCAGGGCAGGTCGGTTTCGACTGGCCTGACGCCTTGCCGGTGCTCGACAAAGTGCGCGAAGAGCTCGATGAAGTGCTTGAAGCCATGGCCGACAATGACTCGGCAGCGATTGCCGATGAAGTCGGTGATCTGCTGTTTTCCGTGGTCAATCTGGCGCGTCATCTCAAGGTCGACCCGGAAACTGCCTTGCGTGGTGCCAACAGCAAGTTCGAAAGACGCTTCCGATTTATCGAACAGGCATTGCGCGACACCCACCGTCCCATGGAAGATTGCACCCTCGAAGAGTTGGACGCCTTGTGGGGCGAAGCCAAACGTCAGGAAAAGAATATGCCCAGCTGCGGTTGAGCAGTTGCCTAAGTGAGAAATAAGCACCATGAGCATTTCCCTTCGCGACCAGTTGCTCAAAGCAGGGCTGGTCAACCAGAAGCAGGCCAAGCAGGTCGGCAAAGAAAAACAGAAGCAGCAACGTCTGGCCCACAAAGGCCAGATCGAACTGGATGACTCGCAGCAGCGGGCGGCTCAGGAAGCCATGGCCGAGAAGGTCAAGCGCGACCAGGAGCTGAACCGTCAGCAACAGGAGAAGGCCGAAGCGAAAGCCCGCGCCGCCCAGGTCAAGCAATTGATCGAAGTCTCGCGCCTGCCAAAGCTGACCACCGAGGATTACTACAACTTCGTTGACGACAAGAAGGTCAAGCGTCTCTCCGTCAATACGCTGATGCGCAACAAGCTCAGCAACGGTTCGCTGGCAATCGTGCACCATGCCGGCGGCTACGAAGTGATCCCGCGTGAGGCGGCCCTGAAGATTCAGGAGCGCGATCCGCAACGTATCGTGCAGTTGAATGTGCAGACCGAAGAAGCGGCCGCCGAAGACGATCCGTACGCGGCCTACCAGATCCCGGACGATCTGATGTGGTAAGCCGATAAAGGCTGCAACAACGACAAACCCCGCTCATGGCGGGGTTTGTCGTTTTCAATGCTGTCATTGCTTATGCTCCGCGCCTAGGCGGTGAGTAACTCGCGTTGCTGCTCCTGTTTTTCCAGTTCGGCCTTGTAGCTGTGGGCATCGGTTTCGGAATGAAACATTCCCACCAGCATGTCTTGTTGATGTACATCCCAGATCCGGATACCGGCGGCTACGCCTTCATGGGATTTATGTGAATCGTCGCGTTCAGTTACTTTTACAGTCATCTGCTAGCTCCAATCTCTGTTATCTGCAGCAAGGCGTGTGCAGGCCTTTGTTATATATTTTGGTAGCTTGCTAAGTAAACGACTGGATTCGATAACGAATTTTTGCGAAATCGGCAAAAGTCCTGCAGCCCGCTAAACACGCGGCATTCGGTCGCAGGGCGTTAAGTTTCATGACAAAAGCTTCATGTTGGCGAGGCACAAAACTCTCTTCGAGCCTGATGGATTGAACGCCGCAATACCTGTGGGAGCTGGCTTGCCTGCGATGGCGTCGGCACCGAAAACATCTATGTTGCCTGATCCTCCGCTATCGCAGGCAAGCCAGCTCCCACAGGATTTGTGTTCGGCCTGACTACTTATGACAGGCACAAAAAAAACGCCCCGAACCAGTCGGGGCGTTTTTGTGTGCAGCAGAGCGGCGGGGTATTACTTACCTGCCCAGCGCTTCAGTACCAGCGTGGCATTGGTGCCACCGAAACCGAAGCTGTTGCTCATCACGGTGTTGATGGTGGCGTCTTCGCGAGTCTTGGTCAGGATCGGCATGTCTGCCACTTCCGGGTCCAGTTCGTCGATGTTGGCGGAGCCCGCCATGAAGTTGCCTTCCATCATCAGCATGCAGTAGATCGCTTCGTGAACGCCGGCGGCGCCCAGGGAGTGACCCGACAGGCTCTTGGTGGAGCTGATGGCCGGAGCCTTGTCGCCGAACACCTCACGCACACCCTTCATCTCCATGACATCACCGACCGGAGTCGAGGTGCCGTGGGTATTCAGGTAGTCGATCGGAGCGTCAACGGTGGACATGGCCATCTGCATGCAGCGGATGGCGCCTTCGCCGCTTGGGGCGACCATGTCGTAACCGTCGGAGGTCGCGCCGTAGCCAACGATTTCGGCGTAGATCTTCGCGCCGCGGGCCAGAGCGTGTTCCAGCTCTTCGACCACGACCATGCCGCCACCGCCGGCGATGACGAAACCGTCACGCTTGGCGTCGTAGGCACGGGAAGCTTTTTCCGGGGTTTCGTTGTACTGGCTGGACAGGGCGCCCATGGCGTCGAACAGGAACGATTGGCTCCAGTGTTCTTCTTCACCGCCGCCGGCGAACACGATGTCCTGCTTGCCCATCTGGATCTGTTCCATGGCAGTACCGATGCAGTGAGCACTGGTGGCACAGGCAGAAGCGATGGAGTAGTTCAGGCCCTTGATCTTGAACGGCGTGGCCAGGCAGGCGGAAACGGTGCTGCTCATGGTCCGCGTCACGCGGTATGGGCCGACGCGCTTCACGCCTTTCTCGCGCAGGATGTCCAGCGCTTCCATCTGGTTCAGCGTGGAGGCACCACCGGACCCGGCGATCAGGCCGGTACGCGGGTTGGAAACCTGCTCATCACTCAGACCGGAGTCGGCGATGGCATCTTTCATGGCCAGGTAGGCGTATGCCGCCGCGTGGCCGACGAAGCGAAAGATCTTGCGGTCAATCAGCTCTTCGAGGGGAAGGTCAATGGAGCCGGAAACCTGGCTACGCAGACCCATTTCGGCATATTCCGGGTTGAACCGGATGCCAGGGCGGCTTGCACGCAGGTTAGCGGAGACGGTCTCTTTGTCATTGCCCAGGCACGAAACGATGCCCAGACCAGTGATAACGACGCGGCGCATGCGGATAACCCTTAGAAGTTGTCAGTGGAGGTGAAAACGCCGACCCGAAGGCCTTCGGCGGTATAGATCTCGCGACCGTCGACAGTCACCGAACCGTCGGCAATGGCCAGGTTCAGCTTGCCTTTGAGGACGCGCTTGATATGAATGTTATAGGTCACTTTCTTCGCGGTCGGCAGAACCTGACCAAAGAACTTCACTTCGCCCGAACCCAGGGCGCGGCCGCGGCCCGGCAGACCTTGCCAGCCAAGGAAGAAACCGACCAATTGCCACATGGCGTCGAGGCCCAGGCAGCCTGGCATCACCGGGTCGCCTTCGAAGTGACAGGCGAAAAACCACAGATCCGGAGTGATATCCAGCTCGGCGACCAATTCACCTTTGCCGTACTTGCCGCCTTCTTCGCTGATCAGGGTGATGCGATCGACCATCAGCATGTTCGGGGCGGGCAGTTGCGCGTTACCTGGGCCGAACAGCTCACCGCGACTGCAGCGCAGCAGGTCTTCCCGGGTAAAGGCGTTTTGTTTGGTCATGCGAGCTCCTCAATAGTCCCGTGCGGCAGGTGGGGCAAATCTTCCCGGCCGGTCGAAGCATTCATGCCTCGAGTCAGCAGCCTACTCATAGACTATTGCGTTGTGGTGAAAGTCACAGCACCAAGGACACGAATGTACACTTGTGCACTGAAATTTTTATTCAAGCCCCTTTTCGGGCCTGTTCGGGTGCCTAAGACTGCCGCACTTTCGCCTTTCACGCCAGTCGCAGATAGCCGAAAGGCCTGCACTACTGCACCCATCGCTGCAGAATCTGCTGCAGATCAGTACGTTTGAAGGGCTTGGCCAGGTAATCGTTCATTCCCGCCGATAAACAGGCTTCCCGGTCGCCCTGCAAGGCATTGGCGGTCAGGGCGATGATGGGCAAGCCAGCGCAGCCGGGCAATTGGCGAATCTGTCGGGTCGCCTCATAGCCATCGATGATCGGCAATCGACAATCCATCAGGATCGCTTCGAAAATCAGACTCTCGGCACTGCGCACCGCCTGCACTCCATCCGTCGCGACGCTGACAGTAAAGCCCAGGCTGCGCAACATTGCCTCGATAACTGTCTGATTGACCGGATTGTCCTCGACCAGCAGTACATTGCGCCCTTCGCCATCACCGGTGCCGGTGGGCGTACGTGGCGTCAGCATCGGCAGCGTCTGTTTACAAATCGCCAGCGGGATTTCCAGCGTGAACACCGAACCGCGACCTTCTTCGCTCTGGGCACGCAGGGTGCCGCCCATGCGTTCAGCCAGGGTACGGGCGATGGAGAGCCCCAATCCGGTGCCGCCATAGCGCCGTGAAATGGAACTGTCGGCCTGCTGGAAGGCTTTGAACATCGACTCCAGGTTCTCGCTGGAAATTCCGATCCCGCTGTCGCGCACCGTGCAGGTAAACCAGAGCAGCTCGTGATCCAGCGACTGCCATTGCGGCTCGATGGTGACGCGACCTTGCTCGGTGAACTTCAGCGCATTGCCGACCAGGTTGACCAGGATCTGCCGGATCCGCGTCGGGTCGCCCTGCACCTGCAACGCGCGCATGTTATCGGGCGTCAGCAGTGCCAGGTCCAGCCCGCGTTGTGCGGCGCTGTGCGAGAACGACTGGGCACAACTGCCGATCAGGTCCGTGAGGTTGAACGGTATGTGCTCCAGTTCCAGTTCCGAGCGCTCGATGCGCGAGAAGTCGAGAATGTCGTTGATGACCTTGAGCAGGTGTTCGGTGGACTCCGAAGCCAGCGCCGCGTATTCGAGCTGCTCCTCGGTCATCTCGGTGGTTTCCAGCAGTTGCAGCATGCCCAGTACGCCATTCATCGGGGTGCGCAGCTCGTGGCTCATCATCGCGAGGAAATCGGTTTTTGCGTTGTTGGCCTTTTCCGCCTCTTCGCGGGTCTGGATCAACTGCGCCATCGCCTGGTGCTGTTCCCGGCTGGCTTGTTCGAGACCGCTGGCGAGGTTGTTGATGTGTTGCGACAACGCCCCGAGTTCGGTGTCGTCGACGATCGGCAGCGGAGTTTTGTAGTCGCCGTCCTGGATCGCCTTGACCGCATTACCGATGTCGCGGATTGGCTGCGACAGGCTACCTGCCAGGCGCCGGGCGATCAGAAAGGTAAACAGCAGGGCGAACATTGCCAGAATCCCGGCCTTGAACAGGATTTCCTGCTGGCGCTGGCTGAAGGCATCGTTGGACAGGCCGACAATTACCCGGCCCAGATAATCTTCGGTGGGCGTGGCGCCGGGGGCTTTGCTGCCCTGGAAAAAGTCGTTGTGCAGCGCAATGCGTTGCAGTCGCACCGGGGCCTGGAAGACTTCGACCTGATGCGAGCGGGTGTGGGTTTCCGACGGTTGTTCGACGTACACCAGAATCCGGTTGGCGCTGTCCTGAACTTCCAGGAAGCGCACATTGGGCGTGGCCAGCGTGGCCTTGAGCAAACTGTCGAGCACCTCGTTGTTGCCCGAAATCACCCCGTATTCAGTGGCCGGCGCCAGTTGGTTGGCAATCAACTGACCGGTGTGGTTGAGTTCCTGGCGCAGGTCCTGGATTCGCACGAAGGTGAAGAAACTGATCAACAGCAAGGTCAGCAACAGGGCAGGGCCGAGGCTGATGATTTGCGTGCGGGTGTTGATGTCCCAGCGACGATGGAAAGTCATGGGTGGCTTTCTCCTGCGGCCAACTGTGTTGCGACAGAGGCTTCATCTATCTGTTCAATACCTAAGGAACGAGCCACTTGTGGATTACTCAAGACCTGGAAGCGCTGCGGGTAGTGCGCGCGTGGCCAGTTGGCCGGTGGCTGGTCGAGCAGTGTGTCAAGAATCGCCAGCCAGTCGCCCTGATCGCTGTAGGTACTGGCCAGGCTCCCGGCCTTGACGAAACCGGCATTGGGGCCGATCAGCGCCAGTTGCCGTGCGTAGCTGCTGAGCAACAGGTTTTTCGCGGTTTTCGGGTTGAACAAATCGGGATCGTCGAGTCCCAGCAGCACGTCGCTGTTGTTCAGCAAAGACTGTAACGGGCGGCTGTCACTGGTGTTGTCCCAGCGCTCGGTGACGATTTCAAGGCCGAGCGGCAGGGCGGCCTGGCGCAGTTCGTTCAAGAGAAACTCACTGTGACTGTCGTAGAGCACGCCGATTCGGCGGGCCTGGGGTAGAAGAATACCGGTCAGGCGCAATTGCCGAGCCAGCGGCGGATCGCTCCACAGCAGGCTCAAGTGCGGGGGCAGGGTGGCACCCAGGCGTTGGCGCGCTTGCAGGCGACTGATGCGCAATACCAGTGTCGCCGGGCCTCGGGCCTCTTGCAGGCGCCAGTCGAGACTCGGCAGATCAAGCAGGATCAAACGGGTAGTGGCGGGCAGTTTGCCCGGTGCCGGCAGACGGGGCAGTGGCTGGAAGCGCACGCTGTCGGCAGGGCGCAACTCGCTCAGGGCCCGGGCGAAAGATTGCACGCCGGGGCTGTCTTCGGCGGCGGTCAACAGAATGTCGGCGGCCCGAGTCGGCAGGCTGCACAGTAAAGCACCCAGTACCAGGCATAGCCCGGCCATCAGGTGGCCAAGGGTTGGCGTCTTCCGTGACCAATAGCGCATCTTAGAACGCCAGCTCTGCGCTGAAGTAAATCACCTGACGCTCGTCATAGTTGTTGTCGACGAAGGTGGTAGGTTGATTGTCCAGCCGTTGCTGGAGCACCCCCGCCAGTTCCAGGTTGGCCTTGCCCAGATCGATGCGTTTGGCGATGCGGGTGTCGACCCGTTCGAAGCGGTAACCGTTGAGTGCGTCGTCGCCATAGTAGAAGAGTGCGCTGTTCCAGCCACGGCCCCAGTCCCGCAGCCAACCGGCAGAGCCGCTGTGGCGGGCGGTCAGTTGCGCATCCAGCGGATTGCTCGCCTCGGCGTCGACGTAGGCATAGGTCAGGCGCAAGCGATCGGCGCTGCCCAGGCGCCAGTCGAGCTGGGTTTCCGTTCCCGAGAAGCGCGAGGTGTTCGAATTGCTGGCGATGTACTGATTATTGCGCAACGGTTCGCTGATCATGCCGCTGATTTCGTCGTAGAACAGCTTCACATCGACCGCCAGTCCCCACTCGGCGAAGTAGCCGTTGTAGCCCAATTCCCGGGAGCGCATGTGTTCTTGGTCGAGGTCGCCGGGGCCGCGGGTCTTGACGAAATAGCGGGCACTGGTCTGGCCATAGGCGCCGGGCCGCAGGTTGGTCACCTGGTAACTCCAGTTGACGTTGTTCTCGAACATATCCGGCGAACGGATGGCCTCCGAGTACACCGCCCGCACACCGTGACGCGGGTTGATCAGGTAGTTGACCGCCACCCGCGGGGTCAGCGAACTGCCGATCAGTTGCGAGTCTTCGAACATCGCGCCGCCCTGCAGCAACCAGTGCTCCGTGGCGCGCCACTCCAGTTGGCCGAACACCCGCCAGCTGGTGTCGTCGAGCGTGCCATCGAAGTAGGTCTCGGAGTTTGCCCGGTCGTAACGATAGTTCAAGCCGCTGACCAGTCGCAGACTGTCGGACAGGCTGAGGGTGTCCTGCAATTCAAGGTCGTAGCGCGACTCGCGGGCGCTCTGGTCGATGTCGCCGCACAGGGTTCGGCTGGCGCCGTTGCGCCATTGCTCCAGCACCTGATTGGCCAGGGCTTGTTCCGCCGCCGTGCCGGGTGGTGCGCCGGGGCCGGTGAAGCGTTCCATGTTGCGCGCCAGGCGTTCAGTGTAATTCGGGTTGAGCTGCCAGAGTTCGCTCAGCTGCGGGCTGAACGAGACCTCGGCATCACAGGCGCGCCAGGTCTGCTGGCGATCCCAGTGCTGTGCCGAGCCCTGAATATACAGGCTGTGATCGGGATCGATGTCGAGATTCCAGCGCAAGGAAGCGGCGTAATCCTTGGCGATGACGTCGGAATTGTTCCCGGCATCGGTCACTCCCGAGAACACCGGCTGATAGGTATAGGGCCGCTGGTTGCTCCCGTCCTTGGCGTTCAATTGCCAATCGATACTCTGGTTTTCATCGAGCGTCTGACTGACGGCCAGGTTGAAGCGGTTCAAGCGCCGGCTGTCGCGGTAGTCCGCACCCTGGCGGTCCGAGTCGAAGCCGTCGTCTTGCTGGCCCGACAACGACAGGCGCAAATCGCCGCCATCCCAGCCCACGCCCTGGCTCGCGTAGAAGTCGTCGATACCGCGCTGGCCACGGGTGACTTTGAGGCGCGTGCCATGGCTGTCCGCCGGGGTGCGCGTGATGATGTTGATCACCGCCATCAACGCATTGGCGCCATAGCTGACGGTGTTCGGGCCGCGGAAAACTTCGACGCGCTCGATGTCCTCCATCGCCACCGGAATGTCGCTCCAGTCCACCGTGGCCAAGCCGGCGCGGTACACCGAGCGACCGTCGATCAGCACTTGCATGCGCCGCGCTTCGCTGGCGTTGGTGCCGTGGTAATTCACCGCCGCCTGATTACCGCTGATGTTGCCGACCATCATCCCCGGCACCAGGCGCAGCAGCTCGCTGATGTCTCGGGCGCCGCTGGCGTTGATCAGTTGGCTGTCGAGCACCGTCATGCTTCCCGGCACCGCGGCCGGCGACTGCTTCAAGCGCGTGGCCGTCAGCACTTGCGGTAGCGGCTCGCTGTCAAGGAACAGGTCGTCGGCCAACAAGGGCGGGCTGAAAATCAGCGCCAGCACCAGCGGCGAGCGGGGTGATGGAGAGCCAAACGACACGACAACATCCTTGATAGGGAACAATTGGCGCGCATGTTAACCGAGCCGGTCGACTTTTCCAGTCACGATGGCGGCATTTTCCGCGGATTTATTGGTCTTCTTCGTACAAGTGCCGGTAATTGATACAGGGGCTGGCCGCCACTGGGCTGCTCCGTATAATGCCGATATCGCCACTGGTATGGATTAACGGATTGCATATGACTGAACAGCGCCCAATTGCGGTCCTGGGAGGCGGAAGTTTTGGTACCGCCGTGGCTAATCTGCTGGCCGAGAACGGGCATCAGGTGCGGCTGTGGATGCGTGACCCCGAGCAGGCCGAGGCCATTCGGGTCAATCGCGAAAACCCGCGCTATCTCAAAGGCATCAAGATTCTGCCGGCCGTGGAAGCGGTCACCGACCTGCAAGCCACCCTGGAAGCCTGCGACCTGAGTTTCGTTGCGCTGCCGTCCAGCGCACTGCGCTCGGTACTGGCGCCGCATGCCGAACGTTTGCGCGGCAAATTGCTGGTGAGCCTGACCAAAGGCATCGAAGCCCACACCTTCAAGCTGATGAGCGAGATCCTCGAAGAGATCGCGCCGCAAGCGCGCATCGGCGTACTGTCCGGACCGAACCTGGCCCGTGAAATCGCCGAACACGCGCTGACCGCCACGGTGGTCGCCAGCGAAGACGAAGACCTCTGCCAGCAAGTCCAGGCCGCGCTGCACGGTCGCACCTTTCGCGTCTACGCCAGCGCCGACCGCTTCGGTGTGGAGTTGGGTGGGGCGCTGAAAAACGTCTACGCGATCATCGCCGGCATGGCGGTGGCGCTGGGCATGGGTGAAAATACCAAGAGCATGTTGATCACCCGGGCGCTGGCGGAAATGACTCGCTTCGCGGTGAATCAGGGTGCCAACCCCATGACTTTCCTCGGGCTGGCAGGCGTGGGCGATTTGATCGTCACCTGTTCGTCGCCGAAAAGCCGTAACTACCAGGTCGGGTTCGCCCTCGGCCAGGGGTTGAGCCTGGAAGACGCAGTGACGCGTCTGGGCGAGGTGGCCGAAGGCGTCAACACCCTGAAAGTGCTCAAGGCCAAGGCCCAGGAAGTTGGCGTGTATATGCCGCTGGTCGCCGGGCTCCATGCCATCCTGTTCGAAGGGCGCACGCTGGAGCAGGTGATTGGTCTATTGATGCGTGCCGAGCCGAAAACCGACGTCGACTTTATTTCCACCAGTGGTTTCAACTGAGCACTCAATTGACAGGGGCAGGGAGCGAGACATGAACGATCCGAAAGTAGAAGCCAGGTACGAATCCATCCTGCTGCGCGTGCTGTGGATGATCGTCTTCTTGCTGGTCTGGCAAGTGGCGCAATTCATCCTGGGCGCGGTGGTGCTGGTTCAACTGATCTATCGTTTGATCTATGGCGCCCCGAGCGCCAGCCTGATGAACTTCGGCGACAGCCTGAGCCAGTTCCTGGCACAGATCGGTCGTTTCGGCAGTTTTCACAGCGACCAGAAGCCCTGGCCGTTCGCGGACTGGCCGACGCCGCGTACGCCGGAAGGTGAGGCGCCACACGTTGTGGCGCCAGCGCCGCATCCGGCTCGAGATGAGGAACCGAAATTATGAAACTCTGGGTATTGCGTCATGGTGAAGCCGAGCCACACGGTACTCGTCCGGACTCCGAGCGGGCATTGACCATCAAGGGGCGTGAAGAGGTGTTGCGCACTGCCGCCGAATTGCTCGGCCAGCCGCTCACCGCGATCTATGCCAGCCCTTTCCTGCGAGCGCAGGAAACCGCCCAGCTGGTCCGTGAAGCCCTGGGCTTTCAACCGGAAATTCGCACCGTCGAGTGGCTGACACCCGACTACCGCCCGCAAACGGTGGCGGAGCAGTTGGTGTCTGTCGATCATGCGCTGCTGGTCAGTCATAACCCGCTGGTGGGCAACCTGCTCGGTTATCTTCAGCACGGCCATGTTCAGGACCGGGAATCGGTGCCCACCGCCGGGCTTGCCGAGCTCGAAGGCGAAGGGCCGCTGGCGGGGGCGATGAAGCTCAACGGCATCAAGCACCCATAACCGCTTTTGCTTTTGTGGGAGCGAGCCTGCTCGCGAATGCAGCACCTCGGTTTATCAGCTATGTCGAGGCGTCTCCATTCGCCGGCAAGCCGGTCTCGCTCCCACAAGGGCGGCGGCGTTGCTGATTTATGTATGAAATAGTCAACCAAGCAACTGCTTGGTTGACTACGCTTGCTCCAGAACAAAAACAAAGGAGCGAGTCGCATGTCAGTCGCTTTTCGTTTGCCGCTGGACGTCTTCTACGAGCGCGAAGCCCGTCATCCCCGCCAGCGCTTTCTGGTCCAGCCCATGGGTGGCGGACAGGTCGAAACCCTGACCTGGGAAGACGTCGGGCATCAAGCGCGATGCGCCGCGCATTGGTTGCGTGCGCGGGAATTGCCCCAAGGCAGTCACATCGCCCTGATCTCGAAAAACTGCGCCCACTGGATCATTGCCGACCTGGCGATCTGGATGGCCGGACATGTTTCGGTGCCGCTGTACCCGAATCTCACGGCCGAGTCCGTCGCCCAAGTACTGGAACATTCGGAGGCGGCGCTGGCGTTCATCGGCAAACTCGATGACTGGCCTGGCCTGTCCCGTGGGGTCAATCCCGATCTGCCGACCATCAGCCTGCCATTGCACCCGCCCGGAACTTTCGATTTCAGCTGGGCCGACCTGCAAGCGAGCTCACCGATCCAGGATGATCCCAAGCCGTCCGCCGACCAATTGGCGACGATCATTTACACCTCCGGCACCACCGGCCTGCCCAAGGGCGTGATGCACAGCTTCGCCAACCTGGGGTTTGCCACCACCCGTGGCACGCAATTGTTCGGTCTCAACGAGTCGGACCGACTGCTGTCCTACCTGCCGCTGTGCCACGTCGCCGAGCGGATGTTCGTCGAACTGGCGTCGGTCTATAGCGGGCAAACCGTATTCTTTGCCGAGAGCCTCGACACCTTCCTTACCGATCTGCAGCGTGCGCGGCCGACCGCGATGTTCGGCGTGCCGCGAATCTGGACCCGGTTCCAGATGGGCGTGTACGGCAAAATTGCGGCAAAGCGTCTCGACTTCCTGCTGGGCTTGCCGGTGATCGGCAAGCGGGTGGGGCACAAAGTCCTTGCCGGATTGGGGCTGGACGCCTTGCGCGTGGCCTTGTCCGGCGCAGCGCCCGTGCCGCAGTCCTTGCTGCTGTGGTACCAAAAGCTGGGGCTGGATGTGCTGGAGGTGTACGGGATGACCGAGAACTGCGGCTATTCGCACGTTGGCCGGCCCGGTGAGAACAAGCCCGGCTGGATCGGCAAGCCATGCCCCGAGGTGGAGGTGCGCATCGAGCCGTCCGGCGAAGTGCTGGTGCGCAGCGGCGCGACCATGCTCGGGTATTTCAAGGAACCGGAAAAAACCGCCGAAACCCTCACTGAAGACGGCTTCCTGCGCACCGGTGACAAGGGCGAGCAAGACGCCGAAGGCAACCTGCGCCTGACCGGACGCCTGAAGGAAATCTTCAAGACCAGCACCGGCAAATACGTCGCCCCGGCGCCGATCGAAAATCGGCTGGCGGTGCATTCGCGGATCGAGCAGGTGTGCGTGGTCGGTGCTGGATTGAGTGCGCCGCTGGGTTTGTGCGTGCTCTCGGCGGTCGGGCAACAGGACGCGGGCGGCACCGCGCGCGCAGGCCTGCATTCCAGCCTGGAAAAGCTCCTGGAGGAGGTTAACGGTGTACTCGACCAACATGAGCGCTTGCGGCGGCTGGTGGTGGTCAAGGACAGTTGGGCCGTGGAAAACGGCTTCCTGACGCCGACCCTGAAGATCAAGCGCAACATGATCGAAGCGGCTTACGGTGCCCGGTTCGAAGAATGGAGCGAGCGCAGCGAAGCAGTGCTGTGGCAGGATTGAGTGACGAATAAAAACCAACAAAGGATGTCAGCAATGAGTTTGTGGCGTACCACTCCCAACATCGAGCAGTTGAACGCAATCCAGAAAAACACCATCGGCGAAGTGCTGGATATCCGCTTCGAAGACTTCGATGAAGCGTCCCTGACCGCCAGCATGGTCATCGACCACCGCACTCACCAGCCTTACGGCCTGCTGCACGGCGGCGCCTCGGTGGTGCTGGCCGAATCCGTCGGCTCCATGGCCAGTTACCTGTGCATCGACACCAGCAAGTTTTATTGCGTGGGCCTGGAAATCAACGCCAACCATTTGCGCGGCCTGCGCAGTGGGCGGGTGACGGCGGTGGCCAGGGCGATTCACATTGGACGTACGACCCATGTCTGGGACATTCGGCTGAGCAGTGACGAGGGCAAGGCCAGTTGTGTGTCGCGGTTGACCATGGCGGTGGTGCCGTTGGGTGAGAATCCGCCGGCGCGTTGATTGAGGGTTGATGGATCAAAAGATCGCAGCCTGCGGCAGCTCCACCGCGTACCTTGCGATCTTTGATATTTGCGACATTTCCTACCACCATTGCTGACAGTTATGGTCATTGCTGTAGGACCTGGTCTTACGGACAATCAACGCCTGTTCTCGCTCATGGATTTGCCTGTATGCCGCAACAGATTTTTTTCGCCCACGCCAATGGCTTTCCTTCGGGAACCTACGGCAAATTGTTCGCGGCGCTGGCGCCCGAGTATCAGGTGACGCATCTGGAGCAACACGCCCACGATCCGCGTTTCCCGGCGGACGACAATTGGCACAACCTGGTCGACGAGTTGATTCATCACCTCAAGCAGCAATCGGAACCGGTGTGGGGTGTCGGGCATTCCTTCGGCGGTGTGTTGCATTTGCATGCGGCCCTGCGTTGCCCCGAGTTGTATCGCGGCGTGGTGATGCTCGATTCACCCGTGCTGACCCGTGCCGATCAATGGGTCATCCGCGCCGCCAAGCGCTTCGGTTTCATCGACCGCCTGACCCCTGCCGGTCGCACCCTGGGCCGTCGCGAAGAGTTCGCCGACCTGCAAGCTGCGCGAGTGTATTTCGCCGGTAAGACCTTGTTCCGTGGTTTCGACCCGGAATGCTTCGATGCTTATCTGCAACACGGTTTGCAACAGGTTGGCGACACGCTGCGCCTGCGCTTCGACCCGGCCACGGAAATCAGTATCTACCGCGGCGTGCCCCACACCAGCCCGGGCCGGGCGCGGCAGCTGAAAGTACCATTGGCGGTAGTTCGCGGGCACAAGAGTCGGGTGGTCATGCGTCATCACGCCAGTGTCGTCGGGCGCATGCCGCTGGGCGAGTCACTGACCATGCCCGGCGGCCACATGTTTCCGCTGGAACGTCCCCAGGATACGGCCATGCTGCTGAAGAATCTGTTCAGCCGCTGGGAAGGTCGCCGCCAGCAGGATTGCGCATGAGCCCTGTCGTTGAAGAAGTTCGCCTGAGCCTGCCGCATATCGAATTGGCGGCGCATCTGTTCGGACCGGAAGACGGTGTCCCGGTGATCGCCTTGCACGGCTGGCTGGACAACGCCAACAGCTTTGCCCGGCTGGCACCGAAGCTCAAGGGGCTGCGCATCATCGCCCTGGACATGGCCGGCCATGGTCACTCCGGGCATCGGCCCGTGGGTGCCGGTTACGCGCTCTGGGATTACGCCCATGACGTGCTGCAAGTGGCCGAACAACTGGGCTGGAAACGCTTCGGGTTACTGGGGCACTCGCTGGGGGCGATTGTTTCCCTGGTGCTGGCCGGGTCTTTGCCGGAGCGGGTGACCCATCTGGCCTTGATCGACGGCATCATTCCTCCTACAGACAAAGGCGAAAATGCCGCCGAGCGCATGGGCATGGCCCTGCAAGCACAGCTGGGTCTAAAGGAGAAACGCAAACCGGTCTACCACACCCTCGATCGCGCCATCGAAGCGCGCATGAAAGGTCTGGTGGCGGTCAGTCGCGAAGCCGCCGAGCTGTTGGCGCAACGGGGCCTGATGCCGGTACCGGGCGGTTACACCTGGCGCACCGATAACCGTCTTACATTGCCATCGCCGCTGCGTCTGACCAACGAACAGGCAATGGCCTTCGTCCAGCGGATAGGTTGTCCTGCAAGACTGGTGGTCGCGGCCGACGGCATGCTCGCTAAACATCACGAGCTGCTGGAACGTCTACCCTTTTGCCGTGAACAGCTGCCTGGCGGCCATCATTTGCACCTGAATGACGAAACCGGCGCCGACCTTGTCGCAGACTGTTTCAATCGGTTCTTCGCCGTTCCTTGACTTGCGCCGGGCAACTGTCGAGGCTGGGCGGGTTGAAATGGGAGACAACCATGATAGATCTCTACACCGCTGCGACCCCGAATGGCCACAAGGTCTCTATCGTGCTCGAGGAACTCGGCCTGCCCTACAGGGTGCACGCCTTGAGTTTCGACAAAAAGGAACAGAAATCCGAGGACTTCCTCAAGATCAATCCCAATGGCCGGATCCCGGCGATTGTCGACCGCGCCAACGGTGATTTTGCCGTGTTCGAATCCGGCGCCATCCTGGTTTATCTCGCTGAACTGAGCAGCAAGCTGCTGCCCACGGACCCGAAAGGGCGCTCGGTGGTGCTGCAGTGGCTGATGTTCCAGATGGGCGGAATCGGCCCGATGCAGGGGCAGGCCAACGTGTTTTTTCGATACTTCCCTGAGAAACTGCAGGGGGCCATCGACCGTTACCAGCATGAAACCCGTCGTCTCTATGAAGTGCTCGACACGCGCCTGCAAGCGGTAGAGTTTCTGGCGGGCGAGTACAGCATTGCCGATATTGCGACCTTTCCATGGGTGCGTGGCCACGAGTGGTCCGGTGTCGAGGTAGAGGGTTTGTCCGCCTTGCAACGCTGGATGGCGACCATGGAGGCGCGCCCGGCAGTACAGCGTGGTCTACTGGTGCCCGAACGCATCGATGATGACAGCGTAGTCAAAGGTGCCCAGGCCATGCTGATCCGATGAGCCCGACCATGCGTTCATTCAGTCTGCTGGCGCTGTGCTGTTTCAGTCCTCTATCGTTTGCCGCCGATGTCCCGGGCAGTCAGGACCTGCCGATCGTGCCGCGCATGACCGATGCGCAGATCGTCGACTATCGCCCGTCCGTCGAGCTCGAGCGGATCTACCCGCTGGGTTCGATCCGCAAGATCAGCGGCCAGCTGCGCTTCGATGGTCAGGTCAGCGCCCGTGGCAATGCGACCTCGGTCACCTACGAGTTGCCACCGGAGCACTCGTCCATCGACGCCTTCACTGCCGCCCGCGAATCCCTGCAGAAGCAGGATGCCGAGTTGCTGTTCTGGTGCCAGGCCCGGGATTGCGGGGAAAGCAGCCTGTGGGCCAACGATGTCTTCGGCAACGCCAAGCTCTATGGCGCCGACGATCAGCAAGCGTATCTGCTGTTGCGTCTGGCCGCGCCGCAGGACAACACACTGGTGGCGCTTTACAGCATCACTCGCGGCAATCGCAAAGCCTATCTGCACGTCGAACAATTCGACGCCGCGGCGCCGCTGGGCAATGTGCTGCCGACATCCGCGACCTTATTGCGGGAGCTCAAGAGCACCGGTGAGCTCGATTTCCCCAAACTGACCGGCGATCCCGACGAGACCTGGCTGCGCTTGATCTCCCGCGGATTGAATCTTGACACCACCTTGCGGGTCAGTGTTTCCGGGCCCAAGGCCGAAGCCTGGCGCCAGGCCCTGATCGGGCAGGGTGTGCGTACGGCCAGAATGGAAGCCGGCAGTGTCGAAGGCTCTGGCCTGCACCTCGAACTGTTGCGATAAGCTATATCGGGTGAACGTGCTCGCGTGTTCACCTACTTTTTGGCTGACTGACTTTTTTTCGAGATTGGGATGATCAATAACGATCGGCTGTTGGTGCAGATCCTGCTCCTGGTGCTGTTTGGCGCGAGTTTCTGGGTGATGGCGCCGTTCTGGTCCGCGTTGTTCTGGGGCGCGGTGCTGGCCTTCGCCAGCTGGCCGCTGATGCGTTTGCTGACCCGCTGGCTCAACGGGCGCGAATCCCTGGCGGCGGCGCTGCTGACCATGGGCTGGATGGTGCTGGTGGCGGCGCCGCTGGTATGGCTGGGGTTCAACCTGGCGGACCATGTGCGTGATGTCACGGCGTTCATCAAGGATGTGCATGTCGATGGCCTGCCCGAAGCACCGGTCTGGCTGGGCAGTATTCCCTTGGTGGGCGAGCGGTTGCTGGGGATCTGGAACAGTATCGATCAGCAGGGCGCGGCGATGATGCTGGCGATCAAGCCCTATCTGGGCCAGGTCGGTAACTGGTTGCTGGCGCGCAGTGCGCAGATCGGCGGCGGGATTCTCGAACTGACGTTGAGCATTGTCTTCGTGTTCTTTTTCTACCGCGACGGGCCGCGGTTGGCGGCGTTTGTTCATGGGCTGCTGCAGCGGCTGATCGGTGATCGAGCCGGCTATTACATCGAACTGGTGGCGGGAACGGTGCAACGCGTGGTGAACGGGGTCATCGGGACGGCGGCGGCTCAGGCGGTTCTGGCGTTGATCGGGTTCCTGATTGCCGGGGTTCCCGGGGCGCTGGTGTTGGGGATCGTCACGTTCTTGCTGAGTCTGATTCCGATGGGACCACCGCTGGTGTGGATTCCTGCCACGGCCTGGCTGGCCTGGAAGGGTGAATACGGGATGGCGGTCTTCCTCGGGTGCTGGGGGATGTTCATCATCAGTGGGGTCGACAACGTGCTCAAGCCTTACCTGATCAGTAGGGGTGGCAATTTGCCCTTGGTGATTGTATTGCTTGGGGTGTTTGGCGGGCTGATTGCGTTTGGGTTCATCGGTTTGTTTATCGGGCCGACCTTGTTGGCCGTGGCTTACAGCTTGCTGACCGACTGGAGCAAGACTCAAGCCCGGGTTGAGGATCGCCGGCCTTGAGAGGCATCGCGGGTGCGCTATTCATCCAGGTGTGGGTGTGTCAGGTGTGTATCTGACTCGACACAAGGGGCGCAGGGGCTAGGCTTGCGGGAGCTGACTCGACGATTTACCGATCATCGGGTCCCGCAGCGCCGCTGGTTCCGCTACAATGCGCGCCGATTTCGACCTGCCTGAGAGCCCACTCATGTCCGCCTGCCAGACTCCTATCATCGTCGCCCTGGATTTCCCTACCCGTGACGCCGCACTGAAGCTGGCCGATCAGTTGGACCCGAAGCTGTGCCGGGTCAAAGTCGGTAAAGAACTGTTTACCAGCTGCGCCTCGGAAATCGTTGGCACCCTGCGTGACAAGGGTTTCGAAGTATTCCTGGACCTCAAGTTCCACGACATCCCGAATACCACCGCCATGGCCGTCAAGGCGGCTGCGGAAATGGGCGTGTGGATGGTCAACGTGCACTGTTCCGGTGGTCTGCGCATGATGGCCGCCTGCCGTGAAGTGCTCGACCAGCGCACCGGCCCGAAGCCGCTGTTGATCGGCGTGACCGTGCTGACCAGCATGGAACGTGAGGACCTGGCGGGTATCGGCCTGGACATCGAGCCGCAGGAGCAGGTGCTGCGTCTGGCCGCACTGGCGGAAAAAGCCGGGATGGACGGTCTGGTCTGTTCGGCCCTGGAAGCCCGGGCCCTGAAATCGGCTCACCCGTCGCTGCAACTGGTGACCCCGGGGATTCGTCCGGCGGGCAGCGCCCAGGACGATCAGCGCCGTATTCTGACCCCGCGTCAGGCGCTGGATGCCGGTTCCGACTATCTGGTAATCGGCCGTCCGATCAGCCAGGCGGCAGATCCGGCCAAGGCCCTCGCTGCCGTAGTGGCCGAACTCGCCTGATCACTCGTAGGAGCCGGCTTGCTGGCGAAGGCATCACCGCGGTGTACCTGATACACCGCGGTGCCTGCATCGCCAGCAAGCCGGCTCCTACAGGGATGGCATCACCGCGGTGTATCTGTTCCACCGTGGTGATGCCTTCGCCAGCAAGCCGGCTCCTACAGGCCTGCGTTAAACCTTCAGCACCAATTTGCCGAAATTCTCACCGCTGAACAATTTCATCAGCGTCTCCGGGAACGTCTCGAGTCCTTCGACGATGTCTTCCTTGCTCTTGAGCTGCCCCTTGGCCATCCAGCCAGCCATTTCCTGCGCGGCAGCGGCGTACTGTGCGGCGTAATCCATCACCACGAAACCTTCCATCCGCGCGCGGTTGACCAGCAGCGACAGGTAGTTGGCCGGACCTTTGACCGCTTCCTTGTTGTTGTACTGGCTGATGGCGCCGCAAATCACCACCCGTGCCTTCAAATTCAGGCGGCTCAGCACGGCGTCGAGGATATCGCCGCCGACGTTATCGAAGTACACATCCACACCTTTCGGACACTCACGCTTGAGCCCGGCGTGGACGTCTTCGTTCTTGTAGTCGATGGCGCCGTCAAAACCCAGTTCGTCGATCAGGAACTGGCACTTGTCGGCACCGCCCGCGATGCCGACGACGCGGCAACCCTTGAGCTTGGCAATCTGCCCGGCAATGCTGCCTACCGCGCCGGCCGCGCCAGAGAGCACCACGGTGTCACCGGCCTTGGGCGCACCGACGTCGAGCAGGGCGAAGTAGGCGGTCATCCCGGTCATGCCCAGTGCTGAAAGAAAGCGCGGCAGCGGTGCCAGTTTCGGATCGACTTTGTAGAAACCCCGTGGCTCGCCGAGGAAATAATCCTGCACGCCCAGGGCACCGTTGACGTAGTCGCCGACCGCAAAATCCGAATGGTTCGAAGCAATGACCTGGCCTACACCCAATGCACGCATGACTTCGCCGATACCCACTGGCGGAATATAGGACTTGCCCTCGTTCATCCAGCCTCGCATGGCCGGGTCCAGGGACAAGTATTCGTTTTTGACCAGAATCTGACCCGTGGCCGGTTCGCCGACCGGTACTTGCTGATAGGTAAAGGTCTCGCGGGTAGCCGCACCCACCGGACGTTTGGCGAGCAGGAACTGGCGATTGGTCTGGGTAGTCATGACAGGCACTCAAGATGAATGAAGACTTGTTGATAGCCCTTCATGATCAATGCCGCAAGTCGGGCCGATGCGGCGAATGCAGTCCGATCCAGAACAGTGATGACTAGTCGGGTGGTTTTATCACTGTCACTCATGGGCACTCAACCGGCCTTCTGATAGTGCTGCCGCGCTACGGATGCCTGTGGCTAGACTGCGGCACGCGGACCCCCCGCATCTTCTCTACGAGGACATAACAATGAGCATGACGTTTTCCGGCCAGGTGGCAGTGGTGACAGGCGCGGCCGCCGGTATTGGCCGCGCGACTGCCCAGGCGTTCGCCGCCGAAGGCTTGAAGGTGGTGGTGGCCGACCTCGACACGGCGGGTGGCGAGGGCACGGTGGCGTTGATTCGCACGGCGGGCGGTGAAGCAACTTTCGTGCGTTGCAACGTCACGCTGGAAAGCGATGTAAAAAACCTGATGGACGAAGTCGTGAGTACCTACGGCCGTCTCGACTATGCCTTCAACAACGCCGGCATCGAAATCGAGAAAGGCAAGCTGGCCGAGGGGACGACCGACGAATTCGACGCGATCATGGGCGTCAATGTCAAAGGTGTCTGGCTGTGCATGAAGTACCAATTGCCCTTGTTGCTGGCTCAGGGCGGTGGTGCGATCGTCAACACCGCTTCGGTGGCCGGCCTGGGCGCTGCGCCGAAGATGAGTATCTACGCGGCCTCGAAACATGCAGTGATCGGCCTGACCAAATCGGCGGCCATCGAATACGCCAAGAAAAAGATCCGCGTGAATGCGGTGTGTCCGGCGGTGATCGATACCGACATGTTCCGCCGCGCCTATGAAGCGGATCCCAAGAAGGGCGAGTTCGCCAATGCCATGCATCCGGTGGGTCGCATTGGCAAGGTCGAGGAGATTGCCAGCGCGGTGCTGTACCTGTGCAGCGATGGTGCAGCGTTCACCACCGGCCACTCGTTGGCGGTGGACGGTGGCGTCACGGCATTCTGACCCACATTCATGGTTTTTTTTCATCTTCGGTGAAGGGCCGGACAATGTGTTTCCAATGGTTAGAACCGAAGGTTCTGGCGGCGTTGTCGCACATCCGATCGAGCGTTCCTGTGATTAACTGTTCCAGCAAAACGAACAGGAGTTTGCTTGCTCATGGAATTGAGAATCGATCGACAGGCCTTGGTGCCGCTCGTCCAGCAAATTGTCGACGCGCTGGCGGGCTGGCTCCGTCAAAGCGAGGTATTGCCGGGCACGCGTTTACCTTCTGCGCGGCAAATCGCGCGGGATAATCTGCTCAGTCAGTCCAGCGTCGTTGAAGCGTGTGAGCGCCTGGTAGCTGAAGGGGTGCTGGCGTCGCGTCAGGGCGGCGGCTTTTTTGTCGCCGACCCGGCGTTGGCTGCTCGCAGGCAACGGGATTGCTCCTGGTTCGAAGGCGCGGCGGTAAAGCACGATGGCGTCTTGGGTGAGCTGAAGCTGGGCTGTGGTGGATTGCCCGTAAGCTGGCGCGAGACTGACGACCTGGGTTACGCGATCCGTCAGGTCAGTCGCACCGACATGGCGGGCCTGTTCAACTACGGCACCCCGCTAGGTTTGCCAGCCCTGCGCCAACAGATTCTCAAGCGCCTGCTACAACTGGATATCGCCGTGCAGGAGCGCCAGATCCTGACAACGGCGGGCGCCAGCCAGGGGCTTGATCTGATTGTGCGCACCTTGCTCAAGCCGGGGGAGTGCGTGGTGGTGGAAAGTCCCGGGTACTCGATGCTGTTCAAGCTGCTCAGGCTGCACGGCATCAACATGATCGAGGTGCCGCGAACGCCGAGCGGGCCCGATATCGAAGTGCTCGAGGCGCTGCTCCTGCAGTACCGGCCCCGTGCATTGTTCATCAACAGTTTCCATCACAATCCTACGGGCAGCAGCCTGACGCCGAAGGTGGCACAGCGGGTTCTGCAACTGGCGAAAACCCACTGTGCGCTGGTCGTCGAAGATGACGTCTATGCGGATTTATCCAGCGGAGCCGGTACGCGGCTCGCCGCGCTGGATACCGCGGACAATGTGATCTACGTCGGCAGTTTCTCCAAAACCCTCAGCAGCTCGTTGCGGGTCGGTTTTGTAGTTGCCGGCGCCGGGGTTGTTTCGCGACTGGCCGAGGTCAAGATGATCAGCAGCATGGGCGCGTCACGGTTTTGCGAATCGGTGCTGGCTTGCCTGTTGGCCAGTGGTGCCTACCGCAAGTTGGTACAGCGACAACGCCAGCGTTTGAACAGCGACCGGGAGGCCGCCCTGCAAGTGCTTGAAGACGCTGAGTGGGAGGTCTTCGGCAAGCCCGCCGGGGGCTTGTTCATCTGGGCGCGATCCCGGATGGCCGACTACGCTCAGGTGCGGGCCCAGGCACAGCGCTTCGGTGTCCTGCTGTCTTCAGCGACGGCCTTCAGCCCCACCGGCGAGCCCGGTGACTGGCAGCGTATCAACGTGGCCTATGCCGGTGACCCGCGAGCCCGGGCGTTTTTTCAAGCCACCACTGTGGATCGACCTCAAGCGTTCTGAAAACGACGTTGGCGTAGCTTTTTGCCATTATTCCGACACCAGAGACTTGTGTTGATACAGGCCCGTTGCGACCCTGCGTCAACAGACTCTATCAGGGGACCCAGTGCAATGATTTCGGCCGTGAAAGGACGTTTTGCCAACCTCGGTATGGCAAAAAAACTGGGTGTCGGGTTTGTACTCGTACTGTTGTTGACCGCGGTGGTGGCGGCCATCGGCGTAGGGGCCCTGCAGACCATCAGCCAGCGCTTCGACGGGCTCACGCACATGTCGTCGCTCAACAGCGGTCTGCTCAAGGTGCGACTGCTTGAGCAGGAGTATGCGTTGCACGGCAACCCGAAAACCGCCGAAGCCCTGCACAAGGGTGTGGACGACCTGATCGCCCTGGCGACCGAACTCAAGGTCCGGTCCGCGGCCAACGTGCCGGTGATGAATGATGTCGAGCAATCCCTGGGCGCCTATCGCAAGGCCTTTGACGAGTTCGTCTCGCTCAGCCAGGCCAAGGACCTGGCGCTGGAAATGGCCAGTTGGTCGGTGTCCAGCGTGGCCAATAACCTCGATGTGCTGCAGGCCGGGCTGGCCGATGACGGCGCCTATACCTTGAAAGAGTCCGCAGGCAAGGACGGCGCGCAGTTCATCGAGCAAGCCAGTCAGGTCAGCCAGGTGTCGCGGCTGATGTTGCAGGCCATGAACGAAGCGCGCGTGCGCCTGGACCAGAGCCGCAAGGGCGACGACAGCGCGGCGCAGGGCAAGATCGAGCAGGCCGACCAGGCGCTGACCCAGGCCGAGCAGCTGAAAACCACGGTCAAGGACGAGGGCTACCAGACGGTGCTCAATGAAGTGGCCGGCCACATCGGCAGTTTCAGCGAAAAACTCGCCGAATACACTGGCCTGCTAGCCCAGGAAAAAACCGTCTATGAGCAACTGCATCAGCGTGCTGCGCAGGTGGTGGCGCGGGTGGATCAGGCCTATGTCACCGAAGACCAGTCGATGCAAACCGAGCTGAAAAAGAATTCGTTGCTGATCATCGGCTCCTCCGCGCTGGCCTTGCTGGTCGGGTTGATTGCGGCATGGGTGATTACCCGGTTGATCGTGGCACCGTTGCGCAGTGTGATCCGTATTGCGCAACAGATCGCCGCTGGCGATTTGAGTGCGACGGTTGAAGTGGTCCGTCGTGACGAAATCGGTCAATTGATGCAGGCCATGCAACAGATGGGGGCCGGGCTCAGCGGTATTGTCAGCGGCTTGCAGGCCGGCATCGAGCAATTGGCCAGTTCGGCGCAATCACTGTCGGCGGTGACCGAGCAGACCAATCTGGAAGTCAGCAGCCAGAAGGAAGAAACCGAGCAGGTCGCTACCGCGATGAATCAGATGACCGCGACCGTGCACGACGTTGCACGTAACGCGGAAGAGGCCGCTCAGGCGGCGCAGACGGCGGACGACAAGGTTGAAAGCGGTCAGCAGGTGCTGCGCCAGAGCATGGCCCGGATCGAGCAACTGGCAGATTCTGCGACCTCGGCCAGTTCGAGCATCGAAAGCCTGAGTGTGCAAATCCAGAATATCGGCATGGTGCTCGGTGTCATTAAGAGCGTGGCCGAGCAAACCAACCTGTTGGCGCTCAACGCCGCTATCGAGGCGGCGCGGGCCGGCGAGCAGGGCCGGGGCTTTGCGGTGGTGGCCGATGAAGTGCGGGCATTGGCCAAACGGACCCAGCAATCGACCGAGGAGATCGAGCGACTGGTCAGCGCCTTGCGTTCAGCGGCGCACTCGTCGGTACAGCAGATTCAGAACAGTGGTGAGTTGGTGAAGCTGGCGGTCAGCGATGCGCTACAGACTGAGAGTGCGCTGGGCAGTATTGCCGCGGCGGTATCGTTGATTCAGCAAATGAACCAGCAGATCGCGGCGGCTGCCGAGGAGCAGAGTTCGGTGGCCGAGGAGATCAATCGCAGTGTGACGAGTATTCGCGCCAGTGCGGATCAGTCTTCGTTGGCGATGCGGGGGAATGCGGCGTCCAGTATTGAGCTGGCGCAGTTGGGGGTTGAGTTGAAGGGGATGGTCGGGCACTTTCGGCTCTGATGTGGTCTTTTGAACTTGGCGGCCTGTTAGCCGACCAGGTTCTTGTTGATGGTGTACATATCCGTTGCTGCGGTAACGGCCGCTGGCGGTTTCGCTTTTACAGCGAGTCACTTGGAAAAGCGCCAAGTAACCAAGCGCTCTTGCCCCTTTCGTTCGGTGCCTCGCTAAGGCTCGGCATGCCCTCGCTCCGGTCCTGCTCCGTGGGCCCGCCGCGATCGGCCATCCATGGCCGAGCGCGGCTAACCCGGCATCCATGCCGGGTTGCCCACTGCGCAGTACCTGCGCTCGGCCTCTCGAGGGGGCGGTGCGTCAAGATCAAGCGCTGCAGGCGAGCTAACGCTCGGCCTGTTGAGTGGTGAAGAGCGCAGGTGTACGCCGATTCATTGTAGGAGCTGGATTGCCAGCGAAGGCGGCCTGACAGCCGACCTGATTCTGCGGATGTACCCAGACCCCTTGTAGGAGCTGCCGCAGGCTGCGATCTTTTGATCCTGGCGGCCTGGATGTCGACGTGTATTTCCCTGATGTACTCACCGATAAAACTCACCACAAAAAAAGCCACCTTTCGGTGGCTCTTCTACTTTCCTGAATCAGTCGTAAATCAATTTCTTCTTCCAGTCCGCATCATCCTTGAGACCTTCGGTCAGTTGGTTCACTTCGCCTTCAGCCGGCGCGTTGTTATCCATGACCTGGGCGTTGGCCTGGGCCAGGAGTTTTTCCAGGTATTCCAGTTGTTCGGCGTAGACCTTGGGTTCCTGCTGTTTGCGCAGGTACTGCACACCGCGTTCGAACGCCAGGCGGGCTTGGCCGGGCTGGTTCTGTTGCAGGGAGTGCTGGCCGAGGTTGTTGAAGAATTCGATGTGCAGCAGAACCAGGAAATGGCGGACTTCGCGGATCCAGCGCTTGGCTTCGTTGGTTGGCAGGAAGCCATCATGTGCGGCGCGGGTGATCTGGCCGTGCAGGGCTTCGAGCAGGAAGCGTACGTCCTTGGCTTTGGCTTCGGTCTGGATCGGTGCCGGCGGATTGTTGACCGGGATCGATTCGCCCTGGGCGACCAGGGCAGTCAGTTCGGCAATCCGCTCCTTCATCGTGGCGTTGGATTTCTCCAGGTTGAGCAGGCGCTGGCAGACGTTCAGCTCCAGACGGGTCAACAGCAGCTTGAGTGCCGGTGTCATCAACTGACCGGGAAACGTCTCGGTGATTTCGCCACAGCGACGCAGGCGGTCGTTCAGCTCGATCCGGGTGCGGGCCTTTTCCAGCTTGCTGTTTTCCACCACATGGCTCATGTAGCCAATGGCGATCAATAGTGCGATCCCGGCTACGACTAGCAGGGTGATCATGAGTGGAGTCACCGGTAAGACCTCTTTATGGGTTTATGGGTTTATGGGTTCGCGTGCGAATGTAGTGGCTGGGCAGGGGAGCCGCCCAGGACCGCTCGACGGGATGAATCGGCTTTACTTATGCTGTATCGGCCGCGACCCTGATTACTATAAGTAATAGTCGTGCGAGAGGCATATTGCCATCATTCACGGCGTGGATGGACTATAAGCCTTGTCGGGCGTCAGAATATAGACGTCAAACGCCGGGCAACGGAAAACCCGGATCGGTGTCCTAAAGCAGGGCGAAGTCATTGATTTAAATAAATTTATATCAGGGGGTTGACGACCCCTCAATCCATCCATAGAATGCGCGCCACTTACAGCGTAAAGCACACAGCGAAACGCGGTAGGAAGTGAATGTTGTACGTGTGTCCCCTTCGTCTAGTGGCCTAGGACACCGCCCTTTCACGGCGGTAACAGGGGTTCGAGTCCCCTAGGGGACGCCAATGCGGGAATAGCTCAGTTGGTAGAGCACGACCTTGCCAAGGTCGGGGTCGCGAGTTCGAGTCTCGTTTCCCGCTCCATTTTTAAACAGCGTTGCTTTCGGGCAGGGCTGAGTGAAACCAGAACCAAGTCTTCGGATGCGGGTCTGGGCACCGAAACACACACCATGTGTTCCGGGCAGCGTGTCCCCTTCGTCTAGTGGCCTAGGACACCGCCCTTTCACGGCGGTAACAGGGGTTCGAGTCCCCTAGGGGACGCCATTTGCGGGAATAGCTCAGTTGGTAGAGCACGACCTTGCCAAGGTCGGGGTCGCGAGTTCGAGTCTCGTTTCCCGCTCCATATTCACAAAAACGCCGCTCATTGAGCGGCGTTTTTGTTTGTGCGCGATTTGTGCCCGCTGCAGTAACAAAGGCCTTCCAGTCAGACAGCTGACGAAGAACGTCTCCAGAGCTTCAGGCTGACTTCATCTCGAATATCGGAGCAGGCCCTGATGAGATGGTCGAGTTCCTCATCAGTGAGTCCGCAGTTCATAGAAAATCGCATTAATGAGCGGTTGAGCCCGGTCGCCGGGGCGCAGAAAACCGAGCCGAATATGCCTCGTGCCTGTAAGGCGTCCCGCAAGCGAAGGGTAAGTAATTCAGGCCCGGGCTCCAAGGCAATAATCTGTTCCGTCCCAGCGCTGACGTCATACCCCAACTGCGTGAATGCCGCTCTGACTTGATGGGTAATCGCATGCAGCCGTCTGCGACGTTCATCGGCGTGTTGTAAAAAATCGGCAGCCTGCTCGAACCATGTCAATTCGTGATCCAGCAGGCTGGAGCTGAAAATGGCGGGGTAGGACTCCATCGCAAAGTAGTCCTTGAAACTGCCAGGACAGGTGATCAGGCCCGCACGCCCGCCGAAAGCCTTGGCCAGGCTGACAGTTTGGAAATGGACCTTGTCAAACAGCTGATTCTGCGCGACCAATCCCGCTCCATGTGCCCCGTGGGTTCCGAGTGAATGGGATTCATCGACAGCCAGCACGCAATCGTTTCGTTGAGCAATATCGGCGAAATCTGCCAGAGGACAAAGACTGCCATTGGTGCTGTAGATCGCATCGACCGCAATAACCCCTTGGCCATGTTTCTTTATCTGCCGCTCCGCATGGGCGGCATCGTTGTGGGCAAATGCAATTGAGCGCGCATGAGCGGCGTGTGCTCCTTGCCAGAGGGACATGTGCGCGTGGATATCCAGATAGACGGGGGTATATGGACTGGCGATAGCCTGCATCAGCCCCACATTAGCGGCCCAACCTGACTGGCAAAGAATACTGTCTTGCGCACCGATGAATTGCGCCAGGTGTTGCTCTAACCTGGCGATGGGCGAGTCACCCTTGAGAAAAACGGCAGACATCAAAAGTTGGCGCCGGGTCTGGAGGATCGCGCGGGCCTGGGCTTCGATTATCTGTCGCTCGTTTGCCAGGCACCGCGACAACAAAAAAAGGCCCGCCAGTCAGACTGTGCGGGCCATTTGCATGTTCGGCGTTTTTTACATCGACAGAATCAAACGCCCGGCGAACAAAATCAGAATCACCCCCATCGTCCGCTCGAACCAGTGCCCCATGCGCATGAACAGCAATCGCACCCGGGCGCTGGAAAAGAACAGCGCGACGATGACAAACCACATCGCGTTCACGAAACACATCCAGACCCCGTACAGCGCCTGAACCTTGAGCGGTGTCGTGGTGCTGATGATCGTGGTGAAGATCGCCAGGAAAAACAGTGTGGCTTTGGGGTTGGTCGCGTTAGTCAGGAAGCCGGTAGTGAACGCTTTCAACAACGTTTGTTCGACCACCGGTTGGTCTGCACTTTTGTCGCCTTCCAGCACGGTCTTGGGTTTGCTGCGCAGCAAACTCACACCGAGGTACAGAATGTAGGCACCGCCCACCACCTTGGCCACCGTCAACAGCCAGGGTGTGGTGTGCATCAGTGCGCCGACGCCAAGCAGGGTGTAAAGCACATGCACGGAAATGCCCGCACCGATGCCAAGCGCCGTGCAGATTCCCACTACTCGACCGAAGCGCACACTCTGGCGGATGGTGACGGCGAAGTCCGGTCCGGGTGCGACCACGGCCAGGAAGTGGATAGTCGCCAGCGCCAGGAACTCGCCAAGGTAATTCGAAAGCATCTCAACTCCAAAACGTAAGGGGTGAAGCATTGCCGCGATAGCCGACAAAGAACGAAAGGCTCAATCGCGGATCGGCCACACCCGGTGTCACCGCGTGCATGCGACGTGAATTGAACATGATGAAATCACCCGGTTCAGGACGAATCTCCAGGGTCGGCGTGCCGAGCAGGGCTGGGTCGATGCCGTAGCTGTCGCCACGCATTTCGTCGAACTGGTCTGGGGAAATGTCGTCGTCCCACATCTGCAATGCGCCCCCTTCGGTGGGCATGTTCAGGTAAACGTTGCAGGCGAACTGCGCTTCCAGGCTTCTGGCCTGGTAACTGTCCGGGGCATCCTTGGCGAAAATGTCGTGGTGGGCGAGGAAGCACACGCCGGGCTTCACTACCCGGGACAACCCGACATACATCTTGCGGCCGTAGAGATTCTCCAGATGCGCCCCCGCCGGCCAGGATTCGTCGAGCATGCAGCGCAGGGTGTCGACCGGTGATGAATAGGGCGCGCAACGGTTGCGCAATTCCGCAATGTTGCGGGTGGCGCGTGCGAAATAGTCCTCGATCAGCAAAGGCTGGTTTTCTGCTTCATAAAACGCCATGCCGATGCGACCAATGCTGGGTGCGTTGATATAGCCTTCGAAGCCGGGGGCGAGGATCTTGTCGCCAATCTGAATCGCCAGCGATCGGGGCAGCAAGCCTTTGACGCGGATGGCGAGGACTTCTTCATTGGCCAGTTTTTTTATGCACGTCTCATCGAGACGCTCGACGTCAAGCATCATGGTTTAGGTCCATCTATCAGAGAGACAACGGAACCCGCGGATGCGGCTCCCCCGGCGTCAGGCGATGGCCAGGCTCGGCATCGCCAACATGCTCAGTTCACGTCGTAGTGAACTGACAGCGTTCCTTTCTTCTGCGAAACGGCAGCGATCGAGACCGTGCCCAGATCCTTCAGGCTACGTACATGGGTGCCACCGCAACCGTAGGCGGGCAATTCACCGAAACCGATTTCCCTGGCACCTTCGCGCAATGACGTCAGGCGTGGCAGGTCGTGGGCGATCCACTGCTCGATGCCGTGCTGAACAGTCTCGGTATCAACGTCTTGTGCCGAATCCTGCGGCTTGAACTGCACGCGTCCTTCGCCAGGCCAGTGATGCGCCTTGATCGGCACCCAGCCGAAGGCCTGAACAAAGTGACCGATCAGATGGCCGGCAGAGTGCATGCGCGTGTTGAACTGGCGACGCTGTTCGTCGACCCGAATCTGGGTCATGCCGAGTTTTACCGGGCGATCGACGAAATGGATGATTCGGTCCGGATCCTGAACCACACGCAGCACCTGGCTTTCACCGATCCAGCCGGTGTCGAAGGGTTGTCCGCCACCCTGAGGATGAAACAGCGTGGCGCGCAGCACTACCGCGAATTCGTTCTCGCAGGGCGTGCACTCCAGCACTTCCACGTCAGCCTTGAGATCATCACTATGGAAAAACAGGCGAAGCGTCATAGTCCATGACCTTATTAAAATTTCTATTTTTTATTATATGGAGTGCGCAATTGCGTGATAATCCGTTCAAACATCAAAGGACTGTTGCGTTGTGAGCATAAATCTTCCACTGCCACTGCTGGGTGAAATGGCGATTTTCGTCAAGGTCGTCGAGACCGGCAGTTTCTCCGAGGCCGCTCGCCAGCTGGGTTCCTCTCCCTCGGCAATCAGTCGCAGCATTTCGCGTCTGGAGAAGGCGCTCGCCACCCGTTTGCTACAACGCACCACCCGTAAACTACGCCTGAGCGACGGTGGCGAGGAAGTGTTCAAGCGCTGCCAGGAAATGGTCAGCGCCGCCAAGTCGGTGATGGAAATCAGCGGCCAGTTCACCCACGAAGCGGAAGGGCTGGTGCGCGTCAGCGTGCCTAAAGCGGTGGGGCGGTTCGTGATTCATCCGCATATGCCGGAATTTTTGCGGCGTTATCCCAAAGTCGATGTGGAGTTATTGCTTGAAGACCGTCAGGTGGACTTGATCGACGACAACGTCGACCTGGCGATTCGCATTACCGATCGGCCACCCGCCGGTCTGGTGGGACGGCAACTGCTGACCATCGACCATTTGCTCTGCGCAACGCCGCAGTACCTGGCCGAACACGGCACGCCGACCCATCCCCATGACTTGCTCAATCACAGTTGCATCTACCTGGGCGAAACGCCGAGCGATGCGCGGTGGAAATTCAAGAAAGGCAGCAAGGCTGTGACCGTCGGTGTGCGCGGGCGGTATGCGGCCAATCACACCGGTGTGCGATTGGGTGCGGTGTTGCAGCACATCGGGATTGGCAGCCTGCCGTATTTCACCGCGCGTTATGCGCTGGAGCAGGGACTCATCGTGCAGGTGTTGCCGGACTGGACCTTCCTCGCGTCCTACCACGGCGGTGCCTGGCTGCTGCATTCGCCGACCCGTTATCTGCCGCCCAAGCTTCGGGTGTTGATCGATTATCTGGTGGAGTGCCTGGAGAAGGAGCCCACTTTGAGCAAGCCGGGCAAGCCAGGTACGTTGGGCAAAGTCGCGGCGCAATATGAGTTGCCCGAAAGTGATGGGTTGCTCTGAAGGACCCTATCGCGAGCAAGCTCGCTCCCACATTTTGATCTGTGTTGGATGCAATTTTCGCAGCCGCTGGAGATCCCCTGTGGGAGCGAGCTTGCTCGCGATGGCGTCCGCTCAGTCGCCACATCTTTCGGCAATGCCAAAAAAAGGCCCGCATATTCAACCATGCGGGCCTTTTGATTGCTGACCGGGGATCAGTGCTTGCTGTCGTCGTTCGACATCGCCAGCAGCTGTTTTTCCTGGTTCCAATCGAACGGTTCGTCGTTCTGTTCGGCTTCGAAACGACGCTCTTCCAGTGCCTGGTACAGGTCGATCTCATCGTCGGGCATGTAGTGCAGGCAGTCACCGGCGAAGTACCACAGCAGGTCGCGCGGGACCAGGTGGGCGATTTGTGGGTAGCGGGTGATCACCTGGCACAGAATGTCCTGGCCCAGGTATTGGCTTTCGATCGGATCGACCGGCAGCAACGCGCGCAGTTCGTCGAAGCGCTCCAGGAACAAGGCATGGCTTTCTTCGGGAACCTGTTCGGCCTCACCTACGGCGACCAGGATACTGCGCAGGTGGTCGAGCAAGACAAGATGATCGGCAACGACGTTGGACACGAGATAAGTCCTCAAGAGCAAAACGGGCGCGGGAGTATAAAGCGCCCGCGCCCTTTTTTACATGGTGGACGGGATCAGCGGACCTTTCCTTTGGTCAGCGCCAGCTCCTCTTTGTCGAAATCATCGACATCGATCACCTTGCGTCGTGCTGCTTCGGCATCACGCAGGGTTTGCGCCTCCACGGGCTGCAACACGCCGGCTTCCAGCGCTGCATCGATGACGTGTTCCCCGACCGCTGGTTTGACCTGACCGCTTTTGAGGGCCACATGCAGTTTTTTCTGCAAGGGCTGCGCCGCGTTCAACAGATTGCAGGCGTGTTGCAGTGCGCCGACGGCATCATCGGCCGATTGCGGACGGTAGCAACCGCCGAGCAATTCTTCGAGGGTCGGATCGCCCTTGGCCCGGCCAATCACCGCCGCGACTTCTGCGCCGAGCGTGTCCGAAGGTCCTTTGTGACGACGACCAAGCGGGAATACGATCACCCGCAGCAGACAACCCAGCACCCTGTTCGGGAAGTTGCTCAGCAGTTCATCGAGTGCGCGCTCCGATTGACCCAGGCTTTCTTCCATGGCCCAGGTAAACAGCGGTGCCATATGGTCCGGTGAGTCGAGGTCGTGGTAACGCTTGAGCGCGGCGGAGGCGAGGTACATGTTGCTGAGCACGTCCCCCAGACGAGCCGACAAGCGTTCGCGGCGTTTCAGTTCACCGCCCAGCAGCATCATGCTCAGGTCGGCGAGCATGGCGAACGCAGCGGCCTGGCGATTGAGTGCACGGAAGTAACCCTGGCTGAGCGTGTTGCCCGGCGCGTGTTCGAAATGCCCTAAGCCGAGGTTCAGCACCAGCGTGCTGGCGGCATTGCCCACGGCAAAACCGATGTGCTTGAGCAGCAGGCCATCGAACTCGGTGAGTGCCTGGTCCTTGTCTTCGCGGCCGGCCAGGGCCATTTCCTTGAGCACGAAAGGGTGGCAGCGAATCGCGCCCTGGCCGAAGATCATCAGGTTGCGCGAGAGAATGTTCGCGCCTTCCACGGTGATGAAGATCGGCGCGCCATTCCAGCTGCGCCCCAGGTAGTTGTTCGGCCCCATGATGATCGCCTTGCCGCCGTGCACGTCCATGGCGTGGCTGATGCACTCGCGACCGCGTTCGGTGAGGTGATACTTGAGAATTGCCGACAGCACCGACGGTTTCTCGCCCAGGTCTACTGCGTTGGCGGTCAGCATCCGCGCGGCGTCCATCATCCAGGCATTGCCGCCGATGCGCGCCATGGCTTCCTGAATGCCTTCGAAGGCCGCCAGCGGCACGTTGAACTGCTCCCGAACCTGCGCGTATTGTCCGGTTACCAGACTGGTGAACTTCGCCGCACCGGTGCCCACTGCCGGCAACGAAATCGAACGCCCGACCGACAGGCAGTTCATCAGCATCATCCAGCCTTTACCGAGCATTTCCTGGCCGCCGATGAGGAACTCCAGCGGAATGAACACATCCTTGCCCGAGTTCGGGCCGTTCATGAACGAAGCGCCCAGGGGCAAGTGACGGCGGCCGATTTCGACGCCGGCGGTGTCGGTGGGGACCAGCGCCAGGCTGATACCCAGGTCTTCTTCGTCCCCCAGCAGGTGATCCGGGTCGTAGGCCTTGAACGCCAAGCCGAGCAGGGTAGCGACCGGGCCCAGCGTGATGTAGCGCTTTTCCCAGTTCAGGCGCAGGCCGAGGGTTTCCTGGCCTTCCCATTGTCCTTTGCAGATCACCCCGGTGTCGGGCATCGCGCCAGCGTCGGAACCGGCCAGAGGGCCGGTCAATGCGAAGCAGGGGATGTCGTCACCCCGTGCCAGTCGTGGCAGGTAGTGGTTGCGTTGTTCGTCGGTGCCGTAATGCAGCAACAGTTCGGCCGGGCCGAGGGAATTGGGGACCATCACCGTGGAGGCGAGATCGCCGCTGTGGGTCGCCAGTTTCATCGCCACTTGCGAGTGGGCATAGGCGGAAAAACCTTTGCCACCGAATTCCTTGGGAATGATCAGGGCGAAGAAGCCGTTGTCCTTGATGTGGGCCCAGGCTTCTGGCGGCAGGTCCATGTCTTGCCCGATCTGCCAGTCGCTGACCATGGCGCAGAGTGCTTCGGTCGGGCCGTCGATAAAGGCCTGTTCTTCTTCGCTCAGTTGCGCTTTGGGGTAGGACAGCAGTTTGTCCCAGTCCGGACGACCGCTGAACAGTTCACCGTCCCACCACACCGTGCCGGCGTCGATGGCATCGCGTTCGGTTGGCGACATCGGCGGCAGGGTTTTCTGGAACCAGTTGAACATCGGCGCACTGAAGTATTTGCGGCGCAGGTCAGGCAGCAATAGCGGGGCCGCGGTGGCCGCGAGCAACACCCAGAAAATCAGCAGCAACCCACCCGGTGCACGGCTGAAAATGCCCATCGCCAACAGATAGACAGCAACGATGCCCATGGCGGGCAGCGGGGCGATGCGGCGGTGAGCCAAATAAGCGATCCCGACAACCAGAACCAGTATCCACAACAGCAGCATATTTAATCCTCCGTGAAACCAGGGCAAAACCAGCCTTCAGAGCTTAGACGGCATCCGTAAAACAGGGTGGTCAGAGCGATGTGATTGAAATCGTGGGAAACCGTGATGAATTTTGTAGGACCGATGGGCGACAGGTCGTGAAAAATCATTCATGGCGCGAGCGACAATGCGCTCAAGTTTGGCCGAAACGTCGTTATCTCTGTGCTGAACCTGTCGCTAGACTCGTGGCTTCCCCAGGAGATTGTTCTCATGCACGAGTATCTGAGTCCCGGCCGCTTCATCGATAGTGACCACCCGTCGGTGGTGGAGTTCGCCGAAAAACATCGAGGCAGCAGTGCCGACCCGCTCGTGCAGGCGATCAATCTCTATTACGCCGTGCGCGAGGCCGTGCGCTACAACCCCTACACCTTCAGTCGCGACCCGCAGACCTTGCGTGGCAGTTATGCACTGGCGGCCGGGACGAGTTACTGCGTGCCCAAAGCCACGCTGCTGGCCGGATGCGCACGGCATTGCTCGATCCCCGCACGCATCGGCCTGGCGGATGTGCGCAACCATTTATCGACGCCGCGCCTGCTCGAATTGCTCAAGAGCGACGTGTTCGCCATGCACGGTTATACGGAGCTTTATCTGAACGATCGCTGGATCAAGGCCACGCCGGCGTTCAACCAGGGCTTGTGCGAACTGTTCAATGTCGCACCACTGGAATTCGATGGAATCAACGACAGCGTTTTCCATCCCTTTAATCGTGACGGCGAGCAGTTGATGGAGTACCTGCTCGATCACGGCCAGTTCACCGACGTGCCTGAAACGTTCTTTTTCGAGCACTTGGAAAAGTGCTACCCACATCTGTTCAGCGAGCAACTGCCGGTGCTGCTGGGCGATATGCAGAGCGATTTGAGTCGCGCCTGATCCGGCGTATGCTGCCTGCGCATTCATCCATAAAGAGGCGGTCATGCTGAAGATCTGGGGTCGGAAAAATTCGTCGAATGTCAGGAAACCTTTGTGGGCCGCCGAGGAGCTGGGCCTGGCCTATGAAGCGATCGATGCCGGCGGCGCCTTTGGTGTAGTCGATACGCCGCAGTACCGCGCGATGAATCCCAACGGCCGTGTGCCGGTGATTGAAGACGACGGTTTCGTGCTGTGGGAATCCAACACCATCGTGCGTTACTTGCTGGCGCGCCATGCCAACGGTACTGCCTGGTACCCCGAGAATCCGCAAGCCCGCGCCGCTGCCGAGAAGTGGATGGACTGGACCACTTCAAGTTTTGCCGGCCCATTCCGTACGGTGTTCTGGGGCGTATTGCGCACGCCGCAAGACAAGCAGGACTGGCCCGCCATCAAGGCTGCAATCAAGGAATGTGACGATCTGCTGTCGATGGCCGATCAAGCGTTGGCGACCCAACCGTACCTGTCGGGCAATGACATCGGCATGGGCGACATTCCCCTCGGCAGTTTCATTTATGCCTGGTTCGAGATGCCGATCGAGCGTGCGCCACAGCCTCATCTTGAAGCCTGGTACGCACGACTGAAGCAGCGTCCGGCGTATAAGAAAGCCGTCATGACCGCGTTGACTTAATACTCACTATCGACACACTTGACTGTACTTGTGAGGCGGCGACAAGCACCATTGCGTCCATGCGCTGCGGTTGCATTGCTCGCCGCCCGCCCTTATTTATTCTTTTCTTCCCTTCTTGGTGCGTAAATCCGATATGAGTTCCGCTCTGTCCATCCGGCAGCTAACCAAAACCTACGGCAACGGTTTCCAGGCCTTGAGTGGTATCGATCTGGACGTCGCCGAAGGTGACTTCTTCGCCTTGCTCGGCCCTAACGGCGCCGGCAAATCCACAACCATCGGCATTCTCTCGACCCTGGTCAACAAGACCAGCGGAACGGTGAATATCTTCGGCAACGACCTGGACAAGAACCCTGCGCAGCTCAAGCGCTCCATCGGCGTGGTGCCCCAGGAATTCAACTTCAACCAGTTCGAGAAGACCTTCGACATCGTCGTGACCCAGGCCGGTTACTACGGCATCCCGCCGAAAATCGCCAAGGAACGCGCCGAGCAGTACCTGACCCAGCTTGGCCTGTGGGACAAGCGCGATGTGCCGTCGCGTTCATTGTCCGGCGGCATGAAGCGCCGACTGATGATCGCCCGTGCGCTGGTCCACGAACCACGCCTGCTGATCCTCGATGAACCGACGGCGGGTGTGGATATCGAACTGCGTCGTTCGATGTGGACCTACCTCACCGAGCTGAACAAGAAAGGCATCACCATCATCCTCACCACCCACTACCTGGAAGAGGCTGAGCAGTTGTGCCGCAACATCGGCATCATCGACCACGGCACCATCGTCGAGAACACCAGCATGAAGCAGTTGCTCGGCCAACTGCATGTTGAAACCTTCTTGCTCGACATGAAAAACGATCTGAAAGTGGCGCCGCAGTTGCTCGGTTACGCCACCAAGCTGCTCGACAGCCACACCCTGGAAGTCCAGGTGGACAAGGCCATGGGCATTACCGCGCTGTTTACTCAGCTTGCTCAACAGCGCATCGAAGTGCTGAGCCTGCGTAACAAAACCAATCGCCTCGAGGAGTTGTTCGTGTCCCTGGTGGAGAAAAATCTGTCGAAGGTGGCGGTATGAGTTCCGAGCTGCAACCCAATCTCGTTGCACTCAATACCATCGTTTACCGTGAGGTCAAACGCTTTACCCGGATCTGGCCGCAGACCTTGCTGCCGCCGGCCATCACCATGGTTCTGTACTTCGTGATCTTCGGCAACCTGATCGGTCGGCAGATCGGCGACATGGGTGGCTTCACCTACATGGAGTACATCGTCCCGGGACTGATCATGATGTCGGTGATCACCAACTCCTACGGCAACGTGGTCTCGAGTTTCTTCGGCAGCAAGTTCCAGCGTTCCATCGAGGAATTGATGGTGTCGCCGGTGTCGCCGCATACGATTCTGATTGGCTACACCCTGGGAGGCGTGTTGCGCGGCTTGATGGTCGGGGTCATCGTGACGCTGCTGTCGCTGTTCTTCACCGACTTGCAGGTGCATCACCTGGGGGTGACCATTCTGGTGGTGGTGCTGACCGCTACGATTTTCTCGTTGTTGGGCTTTATCAACGCGGTGTTTGCGCGCAATTTCGATGACATCTCGATCATCCCGACTTTCGTGCTCACGCCACTGACGTACCTGGGCGGGGTGTTCTACTCGATCAGCTTGCTGCCGCCGTTCTGGCAGACCGTGTCCCTGGCCAACCCGGTGCTGCACATGGTCAACGCTTTCCGTTACGGGATTCTGGGCGTTTCGGACATCCGGATCAGCGTGGCGATTACCTTCATGCTGGTGGCGACTGTGGTGTTGTATATCGGTTGTGCGCGGTTGCTGGTCAGTGGTCGCGGGATGCGTACATAAGGAAGACCGAGTCGCCTGCATCGTCGGAACGCCGCCCGGAGCAAGCTCGCTCCCACAGGGTCTCTGGTGTTTATGCGATTTGTGCCACGCAACAGATCCCTGTGGGAGCGAGCTTGCTCGCGATGGCGTCAGTCCAGACACCGCAAAAAAACAACGGCCTCCCACTGTGGAGGCCGTTTTGCGTTTACGGCATCCGTCTCTTCTGGCGCCGCCGCCACTGCCGCCCGACCCACCAGCGCCAGTACATCATGGTCAGGCAGTAGGCGAGTGCGCCGAGCACCAGTCCCGTCACCACCGAACCGAGTAAAAACGGCTGCCAAAGAGTCGAGAGTTGGCCGCTGATCCAATCCCAGGTCAATTCATCCGGCAAATGACGGGCAGGCACGTCCATCAACCAGGCACCGGTCTGGTAAGTACAGAAAAACACGGCCGGCATGGTGATCGGGTTGGTCAGCCAGACCAGGCTGACGGCAATCGGCATGTTGCCGCGCGCGATGATGGCCAGGAACGCTGCCACCAACATCTGCAATGGAATCGGCAGGAAAGCCGCGAACAGACCCACTGCCATGGCCCGGGCGACGGAGTGTCGGTTGAGGTGCCAGAGGTTCGGGTCGTGCAGCAGGGTGCCGAGAAAGCGTAAGGACTTGTGTTCCCTGATGCTCGTCGGGTCTGGCATGTAGCGTTTGAATAAGCGCCGGGGCATAAGGCTTCTCGGTCGGTTAAGGCGGCAAGTATGTCTGGATTCCATGAACCGCCCATTCAGACTTTGTGACAATTGATAACCGCGGTCGTGCGATAAGCCGGCTATGCCTAGGGATGGAACTCTCAAGGACGGGCTTATGCGCATAGGGATGATGGCGCTGGCGCTGGGTCTGCTGACCCTGCGTTTTTTACCTGTACTACCGCCGGTCTGGTTTTGGCTGTCGTTGCCGGTAGCGGCTTTGATGATGCTGCCGTTCAGGACGTATCCACTGGCATTTTTCCTGTTCGGCTTCAGTTGGGCGTGTGCGAATGCGCAGTGGGCGCTGGATGATCGGCTGCCCGTCAGTCTGGATGGCGAAACCCGTTGGGTTGAAGGGCGGGTGGTGGGATTGCCCCAGAACGGTGAGGCAGTCGTGCGTTTCGAGTTGGCAGATGCCCGCTCGCGACGCGAGAAAGTCCCGAAATTGTTGCGCCTGGCCTGGTACGGCGGGCCGCCGGTCAACAGCGGCGAACAGTGGCGACTGGCGGTGAAATTGAAGCGTCCTGCCGGGCTGCTCAATCCCCATGCCTTCGATTACGACGCCTGGCTGCTGGCGCAACGCATCGGCGCCACCGGAACGGTCAAGGATGGCGTGCGTCTCCAGGAAGCCCGGTGGGCCTGGCGCGACGGCATCCGTCAACGATTGCAGGCGGTGGATGCCCAAGGCCGAACGGGGGCGCTGACGGCCTTGGTGCTGGGGGATGGCGCCGGGCTCAGTCGCGAGGATTGGCAGGTGTTGCAAGACACCGGCACTGTGCATTTGCTGGTGATTTCCGGGCAGCACATCGGCTTGCTGGCGGGGTTGGTGTACCTGCTGATCGCCGGCCTGGCCCGTTATGGCCTGTGGCCGGGCCGTTTGCCCTGGCTGCCATGGGCGTGCGGCCTGGCCTTCGCCGCTGCGCTTGGTTATGGGTTGCTGGCCGGCTTCGACGTGCCCGTGCGGCGGGCCTGCGTGATGATCGGCCTGGTGCTGTTGTGGCGGCTGCGCTTTCGTCACCTCGGTGCCTGGTGGCCGTTGTTGCTGGCGCTCAACGGCGTTCTGCTGCTGGACCCGCTGGCGAGCCTGCAACCGGGGTTCTGGTTGTCTTTCGCGGCGGTAGCCGTGTTGATCTTCATTTTCGGCGGCCGCCTGGGGCCTTGGCGCTGGTGGCACTCCTGGACCCGCGCCCAGTGGCTGATTGCGATCGGTCTGGGCCCGCTGTTGCTGGTTCTGGGATTGCCGATCAGCCTCAGCGGGCCGCTGGTCAATCTGCTGGCCGTGCCCTGGATCAGTCTGGTGGTGCTGCCGCCAGCCTTGCTGGGGACGCTGCTGTTGCCCATCCCTGTTGTGGGCGAAGGGTTGCTGTGGGTGTCGGGTGGCTTGATTGATCTATTGTTCAGAGGCCTGGCACTGATGGCCGGGCGTTTCCCCGCGTGGGTGCCGGCGGCGGTGCCGGTGTGGATAGGGGGCCTGGGCGCACTGGGTGCCTTGCTGCTGTTAATGCCTCGCGGAGTGCCCCTGCGCCTGTTGGGTTGGCCGATGCTGCTGTTGCTGGTATTTCCACCCCGGCAACTGCTGCCGGAGGGCACGGCCGAAATCTGGCAACTGGACGTCGGCCAGGGGCTGGCCATCCTCGTGCGTACCCGTCATCACACGCTGTTGTATGACGCCGGGCCACGTTTCGGTGATAACGACCTCGGCGAGCGCGTGGTGCTGCCGACGCTGCGCAAACTGGGCGTGAGCGCCCTCGACCTGATGCTGATCAGCCACGCCCATGCCGATCACGCTGGCGGGGCGCAGGCTGTCGCCAAGGGGTTGCCGGTGATGCGCGTACTCAGTGGCGAACCCTTGGAATTGCCCGCCGAGCTGCAAGCCGAAGCCTGCGAGAGCGGCCGGCAATGGACCTGGGACGGTGTGCAGTTCGCGCTCTGGCAATGGGCAGCAGCCCGGGAAAGCAATCCGAAATCCTGCGTGTTGCAGATCGAAGCCAACGGCGAGCGCCTGTTGCTGACCGGTGACATCGACACCGCGGCCGAGCGAGCCCTGCTCGACAGCCCCCTGGCGGTGACCACCGATTGGTTGCAGGCGCCCCATCACGGCAGTCGCAGTTCGTCTTCGCCAGCGCTGCTTGCCGCGTTGCAACCCGCGGCGGCGCTGATCTCCCGTGGCCAGGGCAATGCCTTCGGCCATCCCCATCCCACGGTAACAGCGCGCTATAAACAGCGAGGCATGGCGATTCATGACAGTGCCGAACAGGGTGCCATCCGTCTGCAACTGGGACAATTCAAGCCAGCATGGACAATGCGTCAGGAACGGCGTTTCTGGCGGCCTGCACCCTGATCGCGAGTGAACGAAGCCCACCGGATGCGCCATACCGGTCTTCGGTGCGCCCACCCCCTATGTTAGAGTGGCGCACTTTTTCGAGGGGACTGTCACTGTGTGGGAATTGGTCAAATCCGGCGGCTGGATGATGCTGCCGATCATTCTGAGTTCCATCGCGGCCATGGCGATCGTTGCCGAGCGTCTCTGGACCCTGCGCGCCAGCCGTGTGACCCCGGAGCATTTGCTCGGGCAGGTCTGGGTCTGGATCAAGGACAAGCAACTCAATAAAGACAAGCTCAAGGAACTGCGCGCCAACTCGCCGTTGGGTGAGATCCTGGCGGCGGGCCTGGCCAACTCCAAACATGGTCGCGAGATCATGAAAGAGTGCATCGAAGAGGCCGCTGCGCGGGTCATTCACGAACTCGAGCGCTACATCAACGCCCTGGGCACCATCGCGGCCATGGCCCCGTTGCTCGGCTTGCTCGGCACAGTGCTGGGCATGATCGATATTTTCAGTGCGTTCATGGGTTCGGGCATGACCACCAACGCCGCCGTGCTGGCCGGTGGTATCTCCAAAGCCCTGATCACCACGGCTGCGGGCCTGATGGTCGGTATCCCGGCAGTATTCTTCCATCGCTTCCTGCAACGCCGGATCGACGAACTGGTGGTAGGCATGGAGCAGGAAGCGATCAAGCTGGTCGAGGTTGTACAGGGTGACCGTGACGTGGACCTGTCCGAGGGCAAAAAAGCGTGAAATTCCGCCGCAAGCAACGGGAGAATGTGGACATCAACCTCGCGTCGCTGATCGACGTGGTGTTTATCCTGCTGCTGTTTTTCGTCGTGACCACCACCTTCACCCGTGAAACCCAGTTGCGCGTCGATTTGCCGGAAGCGGTCAGCGGCGCGCCTGCCGAAGACCAGCAGGCCAAGCACCTGGACGTCGCGATCAGTGCCGAGGGTGTGTTCTCGGTGAACAACCAGGTCTTGCCGAAGAACGACCTGGCTACTTTGATGGACGCACTGCAGAAAGAGTCCAGCGGTGACACCAATCTGCCGCTGTCCATCAGCGCCGACGGCAAGACCCAACACCAGGTTGTCATCACCGCCATGGACGCCGCCGGCAAACTCGGCTTCAGTCACCTGCGCATGACCACTGTCGAGGCGGCGCCGCCCGCGCCCTGATGGCCATCTCCGATCGCTTGCTCGCCGCGTGGTACCAGGGCCATCCGGCCCTGAAGCTGTTGCAGCCGCTGGAGTGGCTGTATCGGCGCGTGGTCAACAACAAGCGCAAGCGCTTCCTGGCGGGTGAGGGCGAGATCTATCAGCCGCCGGTGCCGCTGATCGTGGTCGGTAACATCACCGTCGGCGGCACCGGCAAGACGCCCTTGATCCTGTGGATGATCCAGCACTGCCAGCGCAGCGGCTTGCGGGTGGGCGTGGTCAGTCGCGGATACGGCGCCAAACCGCCGCAATTGCCGTGGCGGGTCGAAGCCGAGCAGGGCGCCGAAATCGCCGGGGATGAGCCTTTGTTGATCGTCCAGCGCACCGGCGTGCCGTTGATGATCGATCCGGACCGCAGCCGCGCGGTCAAAGCCTTGCTGGCGAGCGAGCCGCTGGACCTGATCCTGTCCGACGACGGCCTGCAGCATTATCGCCTGGCCCGCGACCTGGAACTGGTGCTGATCGACGCCGCCCGTGGCCTTGGCAATAGACGCTGCCTGCCGGCCGGGCCGTTGCGAGAGCCCGCCGAGCGCCTGCACAGCGTCGACGCGGTGCTCTACAACGGCGCCGCCGCCGACCGCGACGGCGGTTTTGCCTTCCAGCTACGGCCCACCGCGCTGGTCAATCTGCACAGCGGAGAACGGCGTCCCCTCGACCACTTTGCCGCCGGCCAGGCCCTGCACGCGGTGGCCGGGATCGGCAATCCGCAGCGTTTCTTCACGACCCTCGAAACGCTACACTGGCAGCCCGTACCCCATGCATTTGCCGACCACGCCGAATACAGCGTCCAGGCCTTGAATTTTACGCCGTCATTGCCATTGGTGATGACCGAAAAGGACGCGGTGAAGTGCCGTGCCTTCGCTGCCGCCGATTGGTGGTACCTGGCGGTCGATGCTGCGCCATCGCCGGCCTTCGTGGCTTGGTTCGATACGCAGCTGATGCGCCTGTTGCCGGCTCGTCTTTTGCCTTAATCCGTTTTTCTCCAGGGAATGCTCATGGACACCAAATTGCTCGATATCCTCGCTTGCCCGGTCTGCAAAGGCCCGCTCAAGCTCAGTGCCGACAAGACCGAGCTGATCAGCAAGGGCGCAGGTCTGGCGTACCCGATTCGTGACGGCATCCCGGTGATGCTCGAAACCGAAGCCCGCACCCTGACCACCGACGAGCGCCTGGATAAATGACCACCGCCTTTACCGTTGTCATCCCGTCGCGTTATGCCTCCACCCGCTTGCCGGGCAAGCCGTTGCTGATGATCGCCGGCAAGCCGATGATCCAGCACGTCTGGGAACAGGCCAGCAAGAGCAGCGCCGAGCGCGTGGTGGTCGCCACTGACGACGCGCGCATTGTCGAGGCCTGCAAGGGCTTTGGCGCCGAGGTGGTGCTGACCCGTGAAGACCACAATTCCGGCACTGATCGCCTGGCCGAAGTCGCCGCGAAATTGGGCCTGGCGCCCGATGCGATCGTGGTCAACGTCCAGGGTGACGAGCCGTTGATCCCGCCGAGCGTGATCGATCAGGTCGCCGCCAACCTGGCCGCCCACACCGAAGCGCGCATGGCCACCCTGGCCGAGCCGATCGAAGACGTGGAAACCCTGTTCAATCCCAACGTGGTCAAGGTCGTCAGCGACCTCAACGGCCTGGCGCTGACCTTCAGTCGCGCGACCTTGCCGTGGGCCCGTGATGCCTTCGCCAGGAGCCGCGAGCAATTGCCGGAAGGCGTGCCGTATCGCCGCCACATCGGCATCTATGCCTACCGCGCCGGTTTCCTGCATGACTTCGTCAGCTGGGGCCCGTGCTGGCTGGAAAACACCGAATCCCTGGAACAGCTGCGGGCCCTGTGGCACGGCGTGCGGATTCACGTCGCCGACGCACTGATCGCACCGCCCACCGGCGTCGACACCGTTGAAGACCTCGAGCGCGTTCGACGCCTGCTGGAGGCCTGATGCGGGTCCTGTTCGTCTGTCTGGGCAATATCTGCCGCTCTCCCACGGCGGAAGGGGTGCTGCGGCATAAACTGCGCGAAGCGGGGCTGGTCGATCACATCGAAGTTGCCTCCGCCGGCACCGGTGACTGGCACGTCGGCAAGGCGCCGGACAAGCGCAGCCAGGCCGCCGCCAGGTTGCGCGGCTACGACCTGTCCGCGCAGCGCGCCCAGCAAGTGAGTCGTGCCGATTTCGCCACCTACGACCTGATCCTGGCGATGGACAACAGCAACCTGCGCCACCTCAAGGCCCTGCAACCGGCCAAGGGCAAGGCCGAGCTGGACCTGTTCCTGCGTCGCTACGAGTCGGAAATCGACGAAGTCCCCGATCCGTATTACGACGGCGACCAGGGCTTTGAGCAGGTGCTGGACCTGATCGAACGCGCAAGCGACAGGCTAGTGATCGAATTGAAGGGGCGGTTATGAGTTTGCAGGTACTGCCCAAGGTGTCGCTCAAACCGTTCAATACCTTCGGGGTGGACGTTCAGGCCCGGTTGTTCGCCGAGGCCCACAGCGACGCCGACGTGCGCGAAGCCCTGGCCTATGCGGGGCAACATCAGGTGCCATTGCTGGTGATCGGCGGCGGCAGCAACCTGCTGCTCACCGCCGATATCCAGTCGCTGGTGCTGCGCATGGCCACGCGCGGGATTCGCATCCTGAGCGACGATGGCAGCAAGGTCGTGATCGAAGCCGAGGCCGGCGAACCTTGGCATCCGTTCGTGCAGCACACCCTGGCCCAGGGGTTGTCGGGGCTGGAGAACCTCAGCCTGATTCCCGGCACCGTCGGCGCGGCACCGATGCAAAACATCGGCGCCTATGGCGTGGAAATCAAGGACGTATTCGCCGGGCTGACCGCGCTGGATCGCCAGACCGGCGAACTGCGGGACTTCACCCTGGCCGAATGCAACTTCGCCTACCGCGACAGCCTGTTCAAACAGGAGCCGGGACGCTGGTTGATCCTGCGGGTGCGTTTCCTCCTCGACCGCGCCGTGCACCTGCATCTGGAATACGGCCCGGTGCGTCAGCGCCTGACCGAGCAGGGTATCGATCACCCCACGGCCACCGATGTCAGCCAGGCCATTTGCAGCATCCGCAACGAAAAGCTGCCGGACCCGGCGGTACTCGGCAATGCCGGCAGCTTCTTCAAGAACCCCCTGGTGCCCGCCGCACTCGTGGCGCAATTAAAGGGTGAATTCCCGGACCTGGTGGCCTACGCGCAACCGGACGGGCAAATGAAGCTGGCGGCGGGCTGGCTGATCGAGCGTGCGGGATGGAAAGGTTTCCGCGATGCCGACGCCGGTGTGCATAAATTGCAGGCGCTGGTGCTGGTCAACTATGGCAACGCGACCGGTCTGCAATTGCTGCATCTGGCGCAGCGCATCCAGAAAGACATTTCAGAACGTTTTCACGTTGATTTGGAAATGGAGCCTAATCGTTATTGATTGAGCAAAGGCAGGCTTTAAGCCATCTCAATTCCAAGTAGAACCAGGCTTGTTTCTACTTGCAGCTTAAAGCTTGCAACTAATTTACATGTCTCAACAGTAAGGCCGTTCAATTTACAACTGGGGGAGGGGCGCGTGTAGCGCGTTCATGGTGTTTGACCCAAGCGAATGGCTTGCAGCTTCTTGAAGTTTGGATCGCTAATGCGATCGCCCACCACGCTGCCATCGGGATAGATGTAGCGGGTGTAATTGCCCTCTTTTTTCACTTTCGGCCCCACCGAATACAATACGTAGTCGGCATGCAGCAGGGGCTCGAACGATACCTTTCGCGCGTTTGTGGCGCGGTAATACAAATAGATGCCACCTTCACCGACTAACCAAGCGTGTTTTTTATGTCCGCCAATGAAAAGCTCGCTAACCTCGGGGTAATAGTCCTTCCTGATCAGCAAGTCGCCATTAACCTCTATAGTTGGATCAAAAACAGAGCGCCGCTGTGGCAGATGATGATCGAACATCACGATCACCCCACCCCCTGGCCCCGCTTTTACGTTATCCCCGAAGTGTGTCGTGTTGGCATAGGTGACGCCAAAAGTCACATTACTCAACCGCCACTGGCATCCGCCCCCACCATTGACGGCCAATTTCGCCTCATACAGGTCACTCTGCCCCTGTTGTTGCGGCTGGACCGTGGTAGCGAGGTAGCCATCCACTTCATAAGAGCTCCAATCCGGCCCGGAGCGCTTGATCGTGCATTTCTCCGAGCGGTAGATCACCTGCATGGGTTCTGCCGCGAGATCCTGGGGGACCTTCACCGTCATGCTGACCTGTTCGCCCCCCCGCTGGCGGCGACAAGCCACGGTCCAGGACGCAACCGGTGAGACTGAACAGCAACAGGCCAGCGCTTGTACAGCGGATGAGGGCGTTCATGCTTACTGCATGGTGGCGGGCGGGGATGGGGATAACCCGCAGCGCTCTCATTGGGATTGACCCAGGCGAATGGCTTGCAGCTTCTTGAAGTTTGGATCGCTAATGCGATCGCCCACCACGCTGCCATCAGGATAGGTGTATTGGGTGTAATTGCCCTCTTTTTTTACTTTCGGCCCCACCGAATACAATACGTAGTCGGCATGCAGCAGGGGCTCGAACGCCACCTTTCGCGCGTTTGGGGCGCGATAATACAAATAGATGCCACCCTCGCCGATTAGCCGAGCGAGCTTTTCATATCCGCCAATGAAATGCTCGCTAACCCTGGGGTAGTAGTCCTTTCTGATCAGCAGGTCGCCATTGACTTCTATAGTTGGATCAAAAACAGAGCGCCGCTGTGGCAGATGATGATCGAACATCACGATCACCCCACCTCCTGGTCCTGCTTTGACGTTCTCCCCGAAGTGCGTCGTGTTGGCGTAGGTGACGCCAAAAGTCACATTGCTCAACCGCCACTGGCATCCGCCCCCGCCATTGACAGGCAGCTTCGCCTCATACAGGTCACTCTGCCCCTGTTGTTGCGGCTGGACCGTGGTGGCGAGGTAGCCATCTACTTCATAAGAGCTCCAATCCGGCCCGGAACGCTTGATCGTGCATTTCTCCGAGCGGTAGATCACCTGCATGGGTTCTGCCACGAGATTCTGGGGGACCTTCACCGTCATGCTGACCTGTTCGCCCCCCGCTGGCGGCGACAAGCCACGGTCGAGGGCGCAACCGGTGAGACTGAACAGCAACAGGCCAGCGCTCGTACAGCGGATGAGGGTGTTCATGCTTACTGCATGGTGGCGGGTGGGGATGGGGATAACCTGCAGCGCGCTCATTGGGGTTGACCCAGGCGAATGGCTTGCAGCTTCTTGAAGTTAGGCTTGTTACCATCGGCTACCACGCTGCCGTCGGGGTAGGTGACGCGGTTATATTCGCCCTTTTTGTTCCCTTCCGGCTCCACCGAATACAACACGTAGTCGGCATGCAGCATGGGCTCGAACGCCACTTTTCGCGCGTTTTGGGCGCGATAATACAAATAGATGCCACCCTCTCCGACGAGCCAAGCAAGCTTTTCATGTCCGCCAATGAAATACTCGCTAACCCTGGGGTAGTAATCCTTCCTGATCAGCAGGTCGCCGTCGACCTCTTCAGTCGGGTCAAAAACAGAGCGTTGCTGTGGCAGATGATGATCGAACATCACGATCACCCCACCTCCTGGTCCTGGTTTGACGTTCTCCCCGAAATGCGTCGTGTTGGCGTAGGTGACGCCAAAAGTCACATTGCTCAACCGCCACTGGCATCCGCTCCCACCATTGACGGCCAATTTCGCCTCATACAGGTCACTCTGCCCCTGTTGTTGCGGCTGGACCGTGGTAGCGAGGTAGCCATCCACTTCATAAGAGCTCCAGTCCGGCCCGGAGCGCTTGATCGTGCATTTCTCCGAGCGGTAGATGACCTGCATGGGTTCCGCCGCGAGGTTCTGGGGGACCTTTACCGTCATGCTGACCTGCTCGCCGCCCGCTGGCGGCGAGAAGCCACGGTCGAGGGCGCAACCGTTGAGACTGAACAGCAACAGGCCAGCGCTTGTACAGCTGATGAGAGTGCGCATTCTCAAAACTCCTCCAAGGTAGAGGGCAGTTCGTCAGGAAACTCGATGGTCATCGCGTCCGGGGAGCAGGTGGGGATAGGTTGGCTGTCACCTTTATGATTAGTCACGCCCTCGTACACCTTCCGTTCCCGGGTGGTGACGCGGTATCTGCCGAAGGGCACGACAGCGCCGCTTTCATCGAAGGTGCGATAGGTCACGTGTTGCACTGGAAATTGCGCCGGGTGGATCAGAATATTCATGGTTTAACTCTTTCCCTGTGGCTGAAGCGTCGGCCGCGTCTTACCGGAGCGCAGGCTCAGGCCTGGGTGATCTCGATCATCACGCCAAACTCACGCTCGCGGCAGAAACGCTGCAGCGCTTCCGGACCACCCTCCAGGTCCTGGGTCGCGCGCAACGCCATGGGCAACAACTTCTGCAGGGCGAGGAACTGCTCGTTGCGGTGCCTCTCCGGCTCGGGGATTCCCAACCTTTGCATCTGTTCCTCGAACTTTGCCCGATCCTCCTTTCGTTGCAGCGGACGTTCGGGGTCACTCAACTCCAGCAACTGGTTGTGCAAGAACGGCAGGTAGGCTTCGATCATCGAGTGATCCATCGGGTTGCTGCGCCGGTTACTGCGCTCGGGGTTGGTGTGTGATGGCAGGAAACGCGCCAGATTTTCCCGGTTCAACGAACCGATCAGCACCTTTTGCTCTTCATAAGCGAAGCGGCTGAATTCATCGTTGAGGCTCGGCACCAGATAAATGCGGGTGCGGTGCGGCAAGCGCCGGGTGATGGTGTTGTGATAGGGCGCGCCCAGGCCGTCCTTGTTGCGATAGGCCGGGTAGGAGGAACCCTGTGACGACAGGTGCTGGTCGGCCCGGTAGAACATGACGAGCTGCCCGTGATGCCAGTACGGGTCGCCAAAACGAACCAGTTTGCCGGCCAGCAACTGCCCCACGGACCAGATGTAGCCCAGGTCAGAGCCAAGTGGGCCAAGGGCGTCGTACAGCCAGTTGTCCAGTGCCGCCTCGGGCGGAACGCTGGTGATGGTGTCCGCATCGTTCACATGGCGGAAGTGTGTCACCTCTTGAAGATGTTCCAGTGCTTTGCCGGTGAAGGTGCGGGGCATGCCGTAGGTATAGAGAATTGGATTGCGGTCCTTCAACTCTGCCGAATGAATCAGCGCTAATGCACCGCCTAGACTATGACCACAAATAAATAATGTTCTTTCTTCCAATGCGTGTTTAATCTCACCGAAGTCACTGACGAACAGCTTCTTAGCCACCTCAAACGCCTGCAAAAACCCGTAATGCACACTGCCCACCCCGGTAAGTGGCGTGCCCGGAAACTTCAAATCGCTGCCACTGCCATCAGTCGGCACGGGTCGGTACATCAAATCCGTCAGCCAGTCCCTGGGCTCCTGAGTTCCGCGCCAGGCCACTACCACCTGAGTCTGGTTGATGAAATAGAGCAGTTGAGTGTTTTCAATGATGAGCCTGGGAATGTCCGGCCCACCCGGCGGACGCTCGGCCGTCAGTGAGTCGAGCATGACCGCCGTGGTGTAGCGCTGGTCAAAAGGCACGTCTACCACCAGGGCGGGCAGGGTAGTCCCCTTGGCGTCGATCATCATCGGCGTGCGTGACAGGTCGAGGCATTGGCGAAAGAAGAACTCCTCCACCGAGCCCGACACCGTGACAGGATCGGTGGCCGGCCTTATCTTCAAGACCTCTTGGGCTTCAACGCTATATGACAGATTGGCCATCAACCCAAGGTTGTAGGCATTGGCCATGCTGTATTCCGGCTGGTGGTGCAGCACCAGCGACCAGGCACGAAAGGGGCAGATCTCCAGTACGTGACGGCGGTTCAGGCTTTCGCTGTCCACCGTGAAACCGCCGAAGCCCGGATCAGGAAAATGGAAAACCGGCAGTTTGTCCGGTTCTGACCAGGCAGGATTCAGGTCCGGGAATCGATCGCACAATTGACCGATGCGCAGATAGTGATACACGTGCCCATCGTCCAGGGCCTGGTTCTCCACGGGAGAGAAACCCGCGGGCGGAGAGTCATAGCGATAGGGGATTTCCACGGGCGTCGAAACGGGCAGTTCGGCGCGCAGTGCGCGCACGCGTCGGGTCTGCAACACCTCCGCCAGCGGATTGGCCGTCAGCAGCAGGGTCACCGCCAGCGGGTGCAGGCCCTCCAGGCGAATCACCCCTTGGGCATCGCTCTGGCCGCTGAATTCGGCGACGAGCTGGCAGCGGGTCGCCTCGTTGATCGCCCGATAAGGTTGATGAGGCAAAGGTTCTCCGCGCTCATCCAGTAACTGGAACTCCAGCCAATGCCGGATCTGTTTACCGCATTGAACGTCCTTGGACGGACAAAGGGTATCGGTACGATGGTGTCTATCAGACATGACCAGTCTTCCATGAAATATTCAATAGTCGTGAAAATACGCCTTGGCTTGAAGTGGAACTTTCGCCAAGTTATGCGGGTGTCCCTGTAAGACTTTCTGGAGTCTTTAAGTTGCTGGCCACAGAAAAACTCTTCGAGGGAGGAAGAATGAGGTGCGCAATATTCAATCGTAACTAAATTGTAACGACACCAGAGCTGGCAAATATGTAGGACGTTTCCTTTTTGCCTGTAGTCCCTAGTGTGTTTGCGACCGTTACGAAATCGGCTTTATGCGGCCGTCCAGTATTTACAGGCTGTTGGGCGTCGATTCTGACCACTATTTATGGCTTTTCAGTTGGGTGAAAAGCTCTTCGGAGTACAGCGCAACACGGTAAGGCGCGCATGCGCCGTCGCGACTTAGTCATTTTCAAGCGCAGTTCTCGACTCGCATTTTTTAATCAGGGCTGGTAAAAATTCTTACACCGTTTAATACATGGGAAAGGTTTTTTGTTCTTGCGGGTGACCATGTAAGCCCTGAAAACAACAAACCCCGGCCATTGCTGTAATGCTATCCACTAAAGCGGAGCAGCCTTACTGTTCACTGAAAGCCGGATTTTGAAATATTCACCATTGTTGGTCTCGACGGCCTTGGTGGGACAGAAACATCCCTCCAATACCCGCCTTTGACGCTGGCAAGCGCCTCCCGTTCTGAACTCGGGTTGGCCGCCGCCATCATGAACAGTCTCGTTGCGAAAAACGCTATGCCCAATGCCAGCCATAGCACTTGATCAGCGGGCAGCGACGCCGCCTGATGACGGCCTGCGTGGAGAGATCCCGCGACGACGTTAGCCGAGACCAGAGCTCTGGCATCAGATTTTTCGCCTCTGCCCGCTGAGGCTCAAATTCTTGTCTTAGATGAATAACACTACTATCTCAGCAGGTTTTTTTTGTTAATGTTGGGTTAACTTAGCTCCCTAACGATGCAGGCATTTGCTCCACCCAAGGCCTGATGCAGACGTTGCCGTCCGCATAAGAGAGCCCATTAGCCTGAGTCGATCTGCGTGATGCGAACCGCGAAACCACCAGCGGCAGATAGGCTCGACCCCATGAACCAATAACGATGCGGGCGTGCCCATGATTACCCTGAAACTCAATGGCCAAGACCATCAACTCGACGTCACCGAGGACATGCCACTACTGTGGGCGATCCGCGACGTGGCCGGTTACAACGGCACCAAATTCGGTTGCGGCATGGGCCTGTGCGGCGCCTGCACCATCCATATCGAAGGCGCTCCGGCGCGCAGTTGCATCACGCCGATCGGCTCGGTGGTCGGCCAGAACGTCACCACTATCGATAATCTGCACGTCGACCCGGTCGGCAAAGTCGTCCAGCAAGCCTGGCTCGACACCGCCGTGGCCCAGTGCGGTTACTGTCAGGGCGGGCAGATCATGTCCGCGACTGCATTGCTCAAGACCAACCCGAATCCTAGCGACGCACAGATCGAAGAGGCGATGGTCGGCAATATTTGCCGCTGCGGCACCTACAACCGAATCAAGACGGCGATCCGTCAGGCATCCACTGACCTGAAGGAGGCCAAGGCATGAGCCAGCTACCGAATGATTTTGCGCTGAGCAACCTCAGCCGTCGCGGTTTCCTCAAAGGCGCGGGCGCCACCAGTGCGTTGGTGTTGGCGGCAAGTTGGGGCTGGCAGAACGCGTTCGCCGCCGAAAAAGAGAAGAAATTCGGCGCCGAAGGCATGCCCAACGGCTGGATCGATGACCCGAAGGTGTACGTCAGCATTGCCGCCGATGGCACGGTGACTGTGGTTTGCAACCGTTCGGAAATGGGCCAGGGGATACGCACCAGCCTGACCATGGTGGTGGCCGATGAACTGGACGCCGACTGGGCGTTGGTAAAAGTTCAGCAGGCGCCAGGCGACGAAGTGCGCTTCGGCAACCAGGACACCGACGGTTCGCGCAGCATGCGTCACTGGTACGAGCCGATGCGTCGCTGCGGTGCTGCCGCGCGGACCATGCTCGAACAAGCCGCCGCCGAACAGTGGAAAGTGCCGGTCAGCGAATGCCGTGCGCAACTGCATAAAGTCATTCACCAACCGACTGGTCGTGAGCTGGGCTACGGCGCTTTGGCCGCTGCTGCCGGTGCACTGGCAGTGCCGGCCCGCGACAGCCTGCGGCTCAAGCAGCCGTCGCAATTCCGTTATATCGGCAAGGAAGGGACGAAGGCTATCGACGGTGCGGACATCGTCAACGGTCGCGCGGTCTTCGGCGCCGATGTGCATTTCGACGGCATGCTCTTCGCCACCATCGCGCGTCCGGCGGTCTACGGCGGCAAGGTCAAATCCCTCGATGCCAGCGCCGCGATGAAAATCCCTGGGGTAACCAAGGTTGTCCAAATCGAAAGCCGTCCTCTGCCATCGGCGTTCCAACCCCTGGGCGGAGTAGCCGTAGTCGCCAGCAACACCTGGGCGGCGATCAAGGGTCGCGAAGCCCTGAAAATCGAATGGGATGATGGTCCCAACGCCAGTTACGACTCGATCGCCTATCGCAAGGAACTGGAAGCTGCGTCCCTCAAACCCGGCAAAGTGGCGCGCAATACCGGCAACATCGACGAGGCCATGGGCAGCGCCGACAGCATCCTGGAAGCCTCCTACTACCTGCCGCATCTGGCGCAATCGCCAATGGAACCGATGGTCGCCATCGCTCGCTTCGGGGACGGTCAGTGTGAAGTCTGGGCCCCAAGTCAGGCGCCACAAGTCACCCGTCAGCGGATCAGTGAGCGTCTCGGCATTCCCTTCGACAACGTCACGGTCAACGTCACCCTGCTGGGCGGCGGTTTCGGCCGCAAATCCAAACCGGATTACATTATTGAAGCGGCGATCCTCGCCAAGGAGTTTCCCGGCAAGGCTGTGCGGGTGCAGTGGACTCGTGAAGATGACATTCATTGTTCCTATTTCCACACCGTGTCGGCCGAATACCTCAAGGTCAGTCTGAACAAGGACGGCATGCCATCGGGCTGGCTGCATCGCACCGTTGCGCCGAGCATTACGGCGCTGTTCGCCCCGGGCATGAATAACGAGGCCGCTTTCGAGTTGGGCATGGGCTTTACCAGCATGGCTTACGCGATTCCCAACGTGCGCCTGGAAAACCCCGAAGCAGCGGTCCACACCCGGGTCGGTTGGTATCGCTCGGTATCGAACATTCCTCACGGGTTTGCGATTCAAAGCTTTGTTGATGAACTGGCGCACAAGGCCGGTCAGGATCCGCTCAAGTATCAGGTCAAATTGCTCGGCCCGGATCGTCAGATCGATCCGCGTACCTTGAGTGAAGAGTGGAACTACGGCGAATCTCCCGAGCGCTATCCGATCGACACCGGTCGTATGCGCACGGTGCTGGAAACCGCCGCCAAAGCCGCCGGTTGGGGGCGCAAGTTGCCCAAGGGCCGAGGCTTGGGTCTGGCAGTGCATCACAGCTTCGTCACTTACGTGGCGGCAGCGATCGAGGTCGAAGTCAAAGATGACGGCACCTTGATCGTGCACAAGGCTGACATCGCCGTGGATTGCGGTCCGCAGATCAACCCGGAGCGGATTCGCTCACAATTCGAAGGCGCCTGCGTCATGGGCCTGGGCAACGCGGTGCTGGGGGAAATCAGCTTCAAGGACGGCAAGGTCCAACAGGACAACTTCCACATGTACGAAGTGGCGCGCATGTCTCTGGCGCCGAAGGAAGTCGCCGTGCATCTGGTCACGCCGCCAGGCAACGTGCCATTGGGCGGTGTCGGTGAGCCGGGCGTGCCGCCGATTGCGCCAGCCCTGTGTAATGCGATCTTCGCCGCCACCGGCAAACGCATTCGCAATCTGCCGGTTCGCTATCAGCTGCAGGGTTGGCAGAAGGCTGAGGCCTGATGGACAGCGTTGATCTGAACGTATTGCGCAGTGTGCTGCAATGGCGGCGCGCCGGTCAGCGGGTGGTGTTGTACAGCGTGGTCCAGACCTGGGGCACCGCGCCCCGGGCACCTGGCGCCATGCTGGCCTTGCGTGAAGACGGGGTGGTGATTGGCTCGGTGTCGGGTGGCTGTGTCGAAGACGATCTGATCGCCCGGCTGCACGATGGACGGATTCCGGCCGATGGGCCGCCTGTGCAGCTGATCACCTATGGTGTCACTCGTGAGGAGGCCGCGCGATTCGGTTTGCCCTGCGGCGGCACCTTGCGTCTGACCGAGGAGCGAGTCGGTGATCCGGCCTGGGTGGCCGAGCTGCTGACACGTTGCGAGGCCCACGAAATCGTGGCGCGGGAGCTGGATATCGAGACCGGTGCAGTGGTTTTGCAACCGGCCAGCAAGACCGACGCGTTGACGTTCGACGGCAAGACCTTGCGCGCCATCTACGGTCCGCGTTGGCGGTTGTTGTTGATTGGCGCGGGGCAATTGTCCCGTTATGTCGCCGAGATGGCGCGGCTGCTGGATTTCGAAGTGCTGATCTGCGACCCGCGCACCGAATTCGTCTACGGCTGGGAAGAACAGCACGGGCGCTTCGTATCGGGTATGCCCGACGAAGCGGTGCTGAACATCCAGACCGACGAACGCACTGCCATCGTAGCCCTGACCCACGATCCTCGCCTGGACGACATGGCGTTGCTCACCGCCCTGGACTCCAGGGCTTTTTATGTCGGTGCATTGGGTTCCCGGGTCAACAGCCGCAAGCGCCGGGACAACCTGGCTCAGCTAGGCTTGTCAGATCAGGCCATCGAGCGGCTGCATGGCCCGATCGGTTTGCACATCGGCAGCCATAGCCCGGCGGAAATCGCCTTGTCGCTGCTGGCCGAAATTGTCGCGATCAAGAACGGTGTCGAGCTAAAGCAGAAGAAGCCGTTGCAGGAGGTAGTATGAGCGAACCCATCGGCGCCATCGTGTTGGCGGCAGGGCAGGGCAGCCGTTTCCGCGAGGTGGCGGGTGCCGGGAAGGACAAGTTGTTGGCGGATTGTGCCGGGCGTGATGGCGCGGTTCATTCGGTGATCGAGCAGGTGCTGGTGAATTTACCCGCCCGCCTTGAAAAGCGCGTCCTGGTGACGACCGCTGACCGCCCGCAAGTGATTCGCATGGCCCAGGCTTATGGTTGCGAGATTGTGCTGATCGAGTCGACCGGCATGGGCGACAGCATTGCGGCCGGGGTGGCGGCGTGTCCGCAGCTTGGTGGTTGGTTGATAGTGTTGGGCGATATGCCGTTTATCCTGCCGTCGAGTATTGAACGGGTGGTGGCGGGGATTGCGGATGATTGCGTCAGTGTGCCGGTGCAGGACGGGGCGTATGGGCATCCGGTGGGGTTCGGGCGCACGTTTGGGCCGGGGTTGATGGCGTTATCGGGAGATCAAGGCGCCAAGCCGTTGTTTGCGCAAGCGCGGGTGGTTGAAGTTGCAGTGGATGATCCCGGGGTGTTGTGGGATGTGGATGTGCCTGAGGCGTTGGTTTTCAAATAACCTTGGTGCACATCCCCCTGTGGGAGCGAGCTTGCTCCGGGCGGCGTTCCGACGATAGCGGTGGATCAGTTTGCATCGATATCGAATGTTAAACCGCCATCGCGAGCAAGCTCGCTCCCACATTGGTTCTCGGTGATGTTCCATGACATAAAAAAAGCCCCGCCTGGATCACCAGGCGGGGCTTTTTAGTGGCCGATGGAATCAGACGAGAGGTTTAGGCTCGTGCTCTTTTTCCAGGGCTTGCTCGCGTTGCTCTACCGCTTCCTGAACGGAGCGCGGCGCTTCGTCGATCGCGGAGTCAACCGGCTCGGCAGCGACTTCAGCCGCCGGGGCAGGAGCTGCCTCGACCACATCAGCCACAACCGGAGCCGCTTCGACCACGGCCGGTGCAGCAGCGGCAGCCAGTTCGGCTTCCTTCTGCAGACGCTCGGCTTCACGCTTGCGACGACGCACTTCACGCGGGTCGTTCGGCGCACGGCCGCTTGGCGTCAGGGCGCTGACAGGCGCCGCTTCAACTTCAGGTGCGGCCACTTCGGCAACGACCGGCGCCGCAGCTTCGACTGCCGGTGCAGCTTCGACTACCGGAGCAGGTTCGGCCACCGGTGCAGGTTCGGCAGCCGCCACCACTGGTTCGGAAACCATGGCGTCAGCTTCTGGCGCTTCGGCGGCAGTTGGCTCGGCAACCCAATTGAATGCAGTCTGCTCTTCGCGAACTTCACGAACGGTTTCGGTCACGGTTTCGGCGACTGTTTCAGCCGCCGGCTCTGCAACCACGGCTGGCGCTTCGGCGACGACTGTCGGCTCAGCCACAGCTTCAACTTCAGGCTGTGCTTCACGAACCGGGGCGACTTCGATTTCCGGGGACGCGGTGGCTTCGATCGGCGTGGTCGCTTCAACGACTGGCGCTTCCACTGGAGCAGTTTCCAGGTTGGCGGCAGTGGCGCGTTCGGCTTGCTCGTTGGCTTGGGCCTCGGCTGGCGCGCTGATCACGCTGCTGGCAACGGCTGCGGTAACCGCCAGGCCGGCGGCCAGATCGGCAGCGCTTGGCGCTTCGCGGGTTTCGCTGGCTTCGCCTTCGGCGGACTCGGACTCATCCGACCCTTCGATCACGTTGCCATTGGCATCGCGTTGACGCTCGCGGCGGTTGCTGCGACGACGCTGGCCACGGGAGCGGCGGCGTGGACGATCGCCTTCGGCGCCTTCCTGACCGTCTTCCTGCAGTTGCTCTTCGTTGCCGGTCAGCTCTTCTTCGGCCACGGCGGCAGCCGCTTGCTCGGCACGTGGTTGACGTTCTTCACGCGGTGGGCGTGGAGCACGTTCTTCACGTGGCTGGCGGGCAGGACGTTCTTCGGCGGTAGCGGTAGCGGAAGCGGCGGCAGCCGGAGCCGGAGCGATGGCATCCAGAGGCTCACGCAGTTCACGAACCCGTTCTTCACGATCGCCACGGGGCTTGCGATCTTCGCGAGGAGCACGCGGTGCGCGTTCTTCACGAGGGGCGCGTGGTGCGCGTTCTTCGCGAGCGACTACTGGAGTGGTGGCCTCTTCACGGGCTTCGCGTGGTTGGCGCTCTTCGCGTGGCTCACGGGGTGCGCGCTCTTCACGCGGTACACGTTCCTCGCGCGGCTTGCGTTCTTCGTCGCGGCGACCGTTACGGTTGCGGCTTTGCTGGCGACCGTTGCGACGCTCTTCGTTGCGGGCAGGACGCTCGGTGGTTGCCGGCTTTTCAACCACAACCGGAGCGGCGGGCTCTTCCTTGGTCGCGAACAGGCTGACCAGCGACTTCACCAGGCCTTTGAACAGGCTTGGCTCTGGCACGGCGGCCGGTGCGGCAACGGGCGCGGCAGCGACGACTTCGGCTGGAACCGGAGCGTTGGCGCGGACCGGCGCAGTCTTGACCGCGGCTTCCTGGCGAACCAGGGTACGGGTCGCAGCGGCTGGCTGGACTTCTTCGACTTCGGCAGCGGCAGCCGCGATTTCATAGCTGGACTGGCCGACCGCGGCTTCCGGGCTGTCATCGCGCAGACGCTGAACTTCGAAGTGCGGCGTTTCGAGGTGATCGTTCGGCAGAATGACGATGCGGGCACGGGTGCGCAGTTCGATCTTGGTGATCGAGTTGCGTTTCTCGTTGAGCAAGAACGCAGCCACCGGGATCGGCACTTGGGCGCGAACTTCGGCGGTACGGTCCTTCAGGGCTTCTTCTTCGATCAGGCGCAGGATCGCCAGCGACAGCGATTCAACGTCGCGGATGATGCCGGTGCCGTTGCAACGCGGGCAAACGATGCCGCTGCTTTCGCCCAGGGATGGACGCAGGCGCTGACGGGACATTTCCAGCAGGCCGAAGCGCGAGATGCGACCGACTTGCACGCGAGCGCGGTCGGCTTCCAGGCATTCGCGGACTTTCTCTTCCACGGCGCGCTGGTTCTTGGCCGGGGTCATGTCGATGAAGTCGATGACGATCAGGCCGCCGATGTCGCGCAGGCGCAACTGACGGGCGATTTCTTCGGCGGCTTCAAGGTTGGTCTGCAGAGCGGTTTCTTCGATGTCGCTGCCTTTGGTGGCGCGCGCCGAGTTGATGTCGATCGACACCAGGGCTTCGGTCGGATCGATAACGATGGAACCGCCGGAAGGCAGTTCAACGACGCGCTGGAAGGCGGTCTCGATCTGGCTTTCGATCTGGAAACGGTTGAACAGCGGCACGCTGTCTTCGTACAGCTTGATCTTGCTGGCGTACTGCGGCATTACCTGGCGAATGAAGGTCAGGGCTTCGTCCTGGGCTTCAACGCTGTCGATCAGCACTTCGCCGATGTCCTGGCGCAGGTAATCGCGGATGGCGCGGATGATCACGTTGCTTTCCTGGTAGATCAGGAACGGCGCGGAGCGATCCAGCGAAGCTTCTTTGATGGCGGTCCAGAGTTGCAGCAGGTAGTCGAGGTCCCACTGCATTTCTTCGCTGCTGCGGCCCAGGCCGGCAGTGCGCACGATCAGACCCATGTCAGCCGGGGCAACCAGGCCGTTCAGGGCTTCACGCAGTTCGTTGCGCTCTTCGCCTTCGATGCGACGGGAGATACCGCCGGCACGCGGGTTGTTCGGCATCAGCACCAGGTAACGACCGGCCAGGCTGATGAAGGTGGTCAGGGCGGCGCCCTTGTTGCCACGTTCTTCTTTTTCGACCTGAACGATGACTTCCTGGCCTTCGCTCAGGACGTCCTTGATGTTGACGCGGCCTTCGGGGGCTTTCTTGAAGTATTCGCGGGAGATTTCTTTGAGGGGCAGGAAGCCATGGCGCTCAGAGCCGAAATCGACAAAGGCAGCCTCAAGGCTTGGTTCGATGCGAGTAATCCGGCCTTTATAGATGTTGGCCTTTTTCTGCTCGCGTGCACCGGATTCGATGTCCAGGTCGTAGAGGCGCTGGCCATCTACCAGTGCAACTCGCAACTCTTCAGGTTGGGTTGCGTTAATCAGCATTCTTTTCATGTAGTACCGTCGGTTTCCGGGCTGCCGGAAACGGCGTTCGGCACACACGACTTCTCATGGTCGGTGTCAGGTGCGTCGGGAGTGGTTGGCCATTCCCGTGTCCAGCGAAGTCCGGCCAATGTGGGCCTTCATCGCGACGTACGCGTCCTGCTTGCTGTGGCTACTTAAGCACTCAGTCAGGAGGAGGAATCAACCGGCGGCTGTGGACGAGATGAAGCGTCTTGATAAAGCCTAGTGCTACACAGTCCAGCGGTTGTGCATCTCCACCCTACACGTATCCCTGATAATTCGGGTGCTGCCGCGCGCAGAATCCGCAGCGGGTTGGCATTTACCGTGAGCTCCGAAAGGCGGAGGTCACGCATCATGGCTAATTTAGGCGTGGTTTCCGAAGCGTTCGCTCGGGGTCATTCACCGCTGACTGCACTTTGTGAACTGGCCATGAATATTGGCTCGAAAAGCGAGTGAAAACCCTGCTTTGCGGCTTGATTCAGGCCTCATGTCACCTGCGCTCGTTACAGCTGCAAACTCCACCGTTACGTAGCGAAAGCCCCGTAGGACGGCCTCGCGTCCTGGTGAATTGCGTGGTCAGGGCCGGTTTTTGACCGTTGGTCCGCTGTCCAGGCCGCTTTTGGCGGCGTTCGCGACTATAGCAGCAATGATTAAGTGCTTCAATTCCATAAAAAATTGTTATCATCGCGGCATGACGACTACTGCCCCTTCGACCCCAGCGGTACAACTGCTGGAGGTCTCGCCGGAATATGCCGGCCAACGTATAGATAACTTCCTTCTCGCTCGGCTCAAAGGCGTGCCCAAGACCTTGATTTACCGCATTTTGCGCAAAGGCGAAGTGCGGGTGAACAAAGGTCGGATCAAGCCCGAATACAAGCTGCAGGCGGGCGACATCGTGCGCGTGCCGCCGGTTCGCGTGCCGGAGCGCGACGAGCCGGTGCCGCTGGCCCAGGGCCTGCTGCAGCGACTCGAAGCCTCGATTGTCTTTGAAGACAAGGCGCTGATCGTGATCAACAAGCCTTGCGGCATCGCGGTTCACGGTGGCAGCGGCTTGACTTACGGGGTGATCGAAGCCTTTCGTCAGTTGCGTCCCGATTGCAAGGAGCTCGAACTGGTTCACCGTCTCGACCGTGATACCTCCGGCCTGTTGATGATCGCCAAGAAGCGCAGCATGTTGCGCCACTTGCACGCTGCCTTGCGCGGCGATGGTGTCGACAAGCGCTATATGGCGCTGGTTCGTGGTAACTGGGCGGCCTCGATCAAGCAAGTCCGGGCGTCGCTTGGCAAGAGCAATCTGCGCTCCGGCGAGCGCATGGTCGAGGTCGACGAGGAGGAGGGCAAGGAGTCTGTGACCGTGTTCAAGGTCCTGCGCCGCTTCGGCGACTTTGCCACCCTGGTCGAAGCCAAGCCGATCACCGGCCGCACCCACCAGATCCGGGTTCACACCTTGCACGCCGGGCATTGCATCGCCGGCGATACCAAGTACGGCGACGAGGGCTTCAGCAAAGAGATTCGTGACCTGGGCGGCAAACGCCTGTTCCTGCACGCCTACATGTTGACCGTGCCGCTGCCCGACGGTGGCGAGCTGAAGTTGCAGGCGCCGGTCGACGAGATGTGGGCCAAGACTGTGGAGCGCTTGAGTGCACCCATCTGATTACAAACTGCTGATTTTCGATTGGGATGGCACGCTGGCCGACTCCATTGGTCGGATCGTCGAGTCGATGCATGTAGCGTCCGAGCGATCGGGTTTCCCGTTGCGCGATGATTTTGCCGTCAAGGGCATCATCGGCCTGGGCTTGCCGGAAGCGATTCGTACGTTGTATCCAGACATCGGTGACGACGACTTGGTCGCCTTCCGTCAGCACTATGCTGATCACTACATCGCCTCCGAAGCCGTGCCCTCGCCATTGTTCGAGGGCGTGGTCGAGTCGATGCAAGCGTTTCGCGCCGACGGGTATCACCTGGCGGTCGCCACTGGCAAGGCCCGCCGCGGGCTGGATCGGGTGCTGAAGTCTCACGGCTGGGAAGATTATTTCGATATCACCCGGGCCGCCGATGAAACTGCCAGTAAACCCCATCCTCTGATGCTGGAGCAGATCGTCGCGCATTGCGGCGTCCGTCCGGAGCAGGCGCTGATGGTGGGCGATTCGTCCTTTGACCTGCAGATGGCGCGCAACGCCGGCATGGACTCGGTGGCCGTCAGCTATGGTGCTCAATCGATCGAGGCGCTGAAGCTGTTCGAGCCGCGCCTGGCGATAGACCGTTTTTCAGAATTGCATGCCTGGCTGAGCCAGGCTTAAACCGTTTTTGCTGGGGTACATGGCATGACCGACGAATGGAAAGCGCCCGCCGAGCCGAGCGCGCAGAGCGGTGACGAGAAAAGCTGGAAGCTGCTGGAAAAGACCCTGCTGGCCAGCGTGCAGGAGCAGCGTCGGTCCCGTCGCTGGGGCATCTTCTTCAAGCTGTTGACCTTTGTGTATCTGATTGGCGCGCTGATCCTGTTCACGCCGCTGATGGACATGGAAAAAGCTGCAACCCGCAGTGGCAACTACACCGCGCTGATCAACGTGACCGGCATGATTGCCGACAAGGAGCCCGCCAGCGCTGACAACATCGTCGGCAGCCTGCGTGCCGCCTTCGAGGATGAAAAGGTCAAGGGCGTCATCCTGCGAATCAACAGTCCGGGCGGCAGTCCGGTGCAGTCGGGTTACGTGTATGACGAGATCCGCCGCTTGCGCGGTCTGCATCCGGATACCAGGGTTTACGCGGTGATCTCCGATCTGGGTGCTTCCGGCGCTTACTACATCGCCAGTGCGGCGGATCAGATCTATGCCGACAAGGCGAGCCTGGTGGGCTCCATCGGTGTGACGGCGGCCGGTTACGGCTTTGTCGGCACCATGGAAAAGCTTGGCGTCGAGCGGCGTACCTATACCTCGGGCGAGCACAAGTCGTTCCTGGACCCGTTCCAGCCGCAGAAACCTGAAGAGACGCAGTTCTGGCAGGGTGTGCTCGACACCACTCATCAGCAGTTCATTGCCAGCGTCAAGAAAGGGCGTGGCGACCGTCTCAAGGACAAGGAGCATCCGGAACTGTTCTCCGGCCTGGTCTGGTCTGGCGAGCAGGCGCTGCCTCTGGGGCTGATCGATGGCCTGGGGAGCGCCAGTTCCGTGGCGCGTGATGTGATCGGCGAGAAAGAGCTGGTGGACTTCACCGTCCAGGAATCGCCGTTCGATCGCTTCTCGAAGAAGCTCGGTGCCAGCGTGGCTGAGCATCTGGCGATGTGGATGGGGTTTCAGGGGCCGACGCTGCGCTGATTGGGGGGGTATCCCGCCATTTGGTCCTTGCACCGATTAACTGTAGGAGCTGGCTTGCCAGCGAAAGCGGTGGGTCAGTCGACACATTACATCGCCTGAACGGACGCCTTCGCTGCGGTGCGGCGATCCGACAAGCTAGCTCCAGCAGGGAAGTGGTGAGTCAGTTGACGCATTCATCGCCTGAACGGACGCCTTCGCTGCGGTGCGGCGATCCGACAAGCCAGCTCCTACAGGGGGTGTGGTGTTTACGGGATTTGCACACCTTCCGCCCACAGCATATCGATCAGCCGAATCAGTGGCAGGCCGATCAGGCTGGTGGCGTCAGTGCCTTCGGTGCTCTGAAACAGGCTCACCCCCAACCCCTCGGCCTTGAAGCTGCCAGCGCAGTCGTAGGGCTGTTCAGCGCGCAGGTAGCGTTCGATGCGCGCGGTGTCGAGTGTGCGCATGTGTACGGTGAACGGCACGCAGTCGACTTGGCAGTCGCCAGTCTGGCTGTTCAGCAGGGCGATGCCAGTCAGGAAGGTGACGCTGGCACCGCTTGCGGCCAATAGCTGCTCACGAGCCTTTTCGAAGGTGTGGGGCTTGCCGATGATCCGCTCGCCCAGCACCGCGACCTGGTCGGAGCCGATGATCAGGTGAGCGTTATGGTCAGCGGCCAGTGCGCGGGCCTTGGCCTCGGCGAGGCGCTTGACCAGCTCGATGGCGGGCTCGCCCGGGCGATGACTTTCATCGATATCCGGCGAGCTGCAGATGAACGGCAGCTGCAGGCGGGCCAGCAACTCCCGGCGATAAACCGAGCTTGAAGCGAGTAATAAAGGCAGCATGCGCATCTCCAAAGGGGAGGTGCCAATTCTAGCGAGGTGACCAAGTGACGGACAGGGCTGAATTTCCTTTGACATGCCCGGGGGCATCCCTATAATGCTGCGCCTATGTTGAATGACCCGATTCCACCTCACGTTGACCCGCGCAAATTGGCTGATCGTGGCACCACCCTTCAAGGTGAACTGCTGCTGGCCGATTTGGAGAGACTCTGCGACCCGCTTTCCGATACTGTCGGTACGGTGCAGGCTAAATTCGTTTTTGAACGAGATGAACGTAAGTCTGTGGTAATCCACAGCTTTATCGACACCGAAGTCAAAATGGTTTGCCAGCGTTGTCTTGAGCTGGTCACCCTGCCGATCCATAGCGAATGCAGTTATGCTGTGGTGAAGGAGGGTGCGAATACCCAGTCGTTGCCGAAAGGTTATGACGTGCTGGAACTGGGCGAAGATCCATTGGATCTGCAGTCACTGATCGAGGAGGAGCTTCTGCTCGCCTTGCCCATTGTGCCTGCTCATCATCCGGAAGAATGCCAGCAGCCGGCGGGTCTCGATGAGCCCGAACCGAGCGAGGACGAGGTAACGCGGTCCAACCCGTTCAGTGTATTGGCGCAGTTAAAGCGTGACCCAAACGTTTAGGAGTTAATCAATTATGGCTGTTCAGCAGAACAAAAAATCCCGCTCTGCCCGTGACATGCGTCGTTCGCACGACGCCCTGACGGCAAGCACTCTGTCTGTAGAAAAAACCACCGGTGAAATTCACCTGCGTCACCACGTATCGCCAGAAGGCGTATACCGTGGCCGTAAAGTGATCGACAAGGGCGCTGACGAGTAATCACTTGTCTGCTCAAGTCATCGCGATTGACGCAATGGGCGGGGACTTCGGTCCCCGCAGCATTGTTCAGGCCAGCCTTGCTTGTCTGATTGCTACACCCTCGTTGCACCTGACCCTTGTCGGTCAACCCTCACTCCTTGAAGAATTGATCGCCAGCCAATCGGCTGTGGATCGCGCGCGCCTGTCGATTGCACCGGCGTCTGAAGTCATCACCATGGACGAAAAGCCGGCCCAGGCCTTGCGCGGCAAGCCTGATTCGTCGATGCGCGTGGCGCTGGAGCTGTTGCGCGACGGCAAGGTCCAGGCCTGCGTCAGTGCCGGCAACACCGGCGCGCTGATGGCGTTGTCGCGATTTGTCCTCAAGACCCTGCCGGGCATCGACCGGCCGGCCATGGTCGCGGCGATTCCGACGCAGAAGGGTTACTGCCAGTTGCTCGACCTGGGCGCTAACGTCGATTGCAGTGCCGAACATCTGTTGCAGTTTGCGGTGATGGGGTCGGTCGCGGCAGAAACCCTGGGTATCATTCGTCCTCGGGTCGCGTTGCTGAACATCGGCACCGAAGACATCAAGGGCAATCAGCAGGTCAAGCTGGCGGCGACCTTGTTGCAACGCGCCCGTGGCATCAACTACATTGGTTTCGTCGAAGGTGACGGTCTGTACCGCGGCGAGGCGGATGTGGTGGTGTGTGACGGTTTTGTCGGCAATATCCTGCTTAAGTCCAGCGAAGGCCTGGCGACCATGATTGCCGGGCGCATCGAAGCCCTGTTCAAAAAAAACCTTGCATCAAAAGTAGTCGGCGCAATGGCGCTGCCGCTGATGAAACGGCTGCAAGCCGATCTGGCGCCTGCGCGGCATAATGGCGCAAGCTTCCTCGGATTGCAGGGGATCGTCGTGAAAAGCCACGGCTCGGCCGGGGTTCAGGGCTTTCAGAGTGCCATTGCCCGGGCGTTGATCGAAATCCAGGAAAACCTGCCGGAACGGATTCACGGTCGTCTGGAGGATTTGTTGCTTTAGGCGTTTTCGTCGGACAATGCTTAAATGTGACCGTTCAGTTCAATTGGCCATCCAATTGTCAGTTTTCTTGCGTCCCGGGGTGGGACGTCAATTCTTCGGCGACAAGATCATTAGGGGCTTGTTACATGTCTGCATCCCTCGCATTCGTCTTTCCGGGACAGGGTTCGCAGTCCCTCGGCATGCTGGCCGAGTTGGGCGCGCAACATCCGCTTGTCCTCGATACCTTCAAAGAAGCTTCCGACGCCCTGGGTTACGACCTGTGGGCACTGACCCAGCAGGGGCCGGAAGAGCAACTCAATCAAACCGATAAAACCCAGCCGGCCATTCTGACCGCCTCGATCGCCTTGTGGCGTCTGTGGCTGGCCGAAGGCGGCGCGCGTCCGGCTTATGTCGCCGGTCACAGCCTGGGCGAATACAGCGCTCTGGTGGCGGCAGGCAGTCTGAGCCTGGGCGACGCGGTGAAGCTGGTCGAACGCCGCGGTCAGTTGATGCAGGAAGCCGTTCCGGCCGGGCAGGGTGGCATGGCCGCGATCCTCGGTCTGGAAGATGCCGACGTGCTGGCCGCCTGTGCCGAAGCGGCGCAAGGCGAGGTGGTCAGCGCCGTCAACTTCAATTCCCCGGGCCAGGTGGTCATCGCCGGTGCCAAGGCGGCGGTCGAACGCGCCATCGAAGGCTGCAAGGCCCGTGGCGCCAAGCGCGCCATGCCATTGCCGGTCAGCGTGCCGTCGCACTGCGAGCTGATGCGTCCGGCAGCCGAGCGTTTCGCCGAATCGATCGCGGCGATCGACTGGCAGGAACCGCAGATTCCTGTGGTACAAAATGTCAGTGCCGGTGTGCCGGCCGATCTGGAAACCCTCAAGCGCGATCTGCTTGAACAGCTCTACAAGCCCGTGCGCTGGGTCGAATCGGTCCAGGCGCTGGCTGCCAAGGGCGCGACCCAACTGGTCGAATGCGGCCCGGGCAAAGTACTGGCCGGCCTGAACAAACGTTGCGCCGAAGGCGTATCGACATCCAACCTCAATACCCCAGACGCTTTCGCTGCCGCCCGTGCAGCGCTGGCCTGAATCAGGAGAAGCTTGCATGAGTCTGCAAGGTAAAGTTGCACTGGTAACCGGCGCGAGCCGCGGTATCGGCCAGGCTATCGCCCTGGAACTGGGTCGTCAGGGCGCCATCGTCGTTGGCACCGCGACCTCCGCTGCGGGTGCCGAGCGCATCGCCGCCACCCTGAAGGAAAACGGTATTCAGGGTACTGGCCTGGAACTCAATGTCACCAGCGATGAATCCGTCGCTGCTGTCCTGGCGAGCATTCAGGAACAGTTCGGTGCACCGGCGATCCTGGTCAATAATGCCGGTATCACCCGCGATAATCTGATGATGCGGATGAAAGATGACGAATGGCATGACGTCATCGATACCAATCTGAACAGTCTGTTCCGCCTGTCCAAGGGCGTTTTGCGCGGTATGACCAAAGCCCGTTGGGGACGAATTATCAGTATTGGCTCGGTTGTGGGTGCCATGGGCAACGCAGGCCAAGTAAACTACGCTGCCGCCAAGGCCGGCCTGGAAGGTTTCAGCCGTGCACTGGCGCGTGAAGTCGGCTCGCGTTCGATTACGGTAAACTCGGTGGCCCCAGGGTTCATCGACACCGATATGACCCGCGAACTGCCCGAGGCGCAGCGTGAAGCCTTGCAGACGCAGATTCCGCTGGGCCGTCTGGGACAAGCGCAAGAGATCGCGTCTGTGGTCGCTTTTCTTGCATCCGACGGTGCGGCATACGTTACTGGGGCTACAATCCCGGTGAACGGCGGGATGTACATGAGTTAAATGTGACGGATCGTTTCAAAAAAATGTCATACGAGCTGTCTAAAATCCGTTATAAAGCTGCAATCTATTTATAGGCAGAGGGCCACCGGGTTTGAGGAGTGAAGCTTTCAGTTGAAAAACTGAAAAGTCTTTCTATACACTTACCCACTGGCCAGCTGCCTGAATTTGTCCATTAGGAGTGAAAACAAGGTATGAGCACCATCGAAGAGCGCGTCAAGAAAATCGTTGCCGAGCAACTGGGCGTTAAAGAAGAAGAAGTGGTCAACACTGCTTCCTTCGTTGAAGACCTGGGTGCTGACTCCCTTGACACCGTTGAGCTGGTGATGGCTCTGGAAGAGGAATTCGAGACCGAAATCCCTGACGAAGAAGCCGAGAAGATCACTACTGTACAAGCTGCAATCGACTACGTTACCAACCACCAGGCGTAATAGCTTGTAGTCGTTGCTTGCTGTCATGGAAAAACCGCACTGCCATCACGGCGTGCGGTTTTTTCTTTAGGCCTGATGCAAAGTCGTCATTTGAAAAAGGAGAGTGCTGTGTCGCGTAGACGCGTCGTAGTCACCGGTATGGGTATGTTGTCGCCACTGGGCACGGATGTGCCGAGCAGTTGGCAGGGCATTCTGGCTGGCCGCAGTGGCATTGGTCTGATCGAACACACCGACCTTTCTGCCTATTCCACCCGTTTTGGCGGCTCGGTAAAGGGCTTCAATGTCGAGGAATACCTGTCGGTCAAGGAAGCTCGCAAGCTTGACCTGTTCATTCAGTACGGTCTGGCTGCAGGTTTTCAGGCCGTTCGTAACGCCGGTCTGGAAGTCACCGACGCCAACCGCGAGCGTATCGGGGTGGCCATGGGGTCGGGTATTGGCGGTCTGACCAATATCGAAGAAACCAGTCGCACCCTGCATGAATCCGGCCCGCGACGGATTTCTCCTTTTTTCGTGCCTGGCTCGATCATCAATATGATTTCCGGGTTCCTGTCGATCCACCTGGGTGCACAGGGGCCCAACTACGCCATCGCCACGGCGTGTACCACCGGTACGCACTGCATCGGCATGGCGGCACGCAACATCATGTACGACGAAGCCGACGTGATGATTGCCGGCGGCGCCGAGATGGCGGCCTGCGGCCTGGGCATGGGCGGCTTTGGTGCCTCCCGTGCACTGTCGACCCGCAACGACGAGCCGACCCGCGCCAGCCGTCCATGGGACAAGGGCCGTGACGGCTTCGTATTGTCCGATGGCGCCGGTGCGCTGGTGCTGGAGGAGCTGGAACACGCCAAGGCTCGCGGCGCGACCATCTACGCCGAGCTGATCGGTTTCGGCACCAGTGGCGACGCCTTCCACATGACTTCGCCACCGGCCGATGGTGCGGGCGCTGCACGCTGCATCACCAATGCCTTGCGCGACGCGAAGATCAATAGCGATCAGGTCCAGTACATCAACGCCCATGGCACCTCGACGTCGGCCGGTGACCTTGCCGAAGCCTGCGCGATCAAGTCGGTGTTTGGCGACCACGCCTACCAGCTGGCGGTCAGTTCGACCAAGTCCATGACCGGTCACCTGCTGGGTGCGGCGGGCGCGGTCGAAGCGATCTTCAGTGTGCTGGCGATCAACAGCCAGGTGGCGCCACCGACCATCAACCTCGATGAGCCGGACGAAGGCTGCGATCTCGATTTCGTGCCCCACACCGCGCGCAATATGGATATCGATGTGGTCCTGTCCAATTCCTTCGGGTTTGGCGGTACCAACGGCTCGCTGGTGTTCCGCCGGTTCGCTGACTGATGGACAGCTGGGTCGACGGTCAGCCGGCTGACGCTTTGTCGCTGAAGGATCGCGGCCTGGCTTACGGCGATGGTCTGTTCGAGACCATTGCCGTACACAACGGCGCTCCTGTGCTGCTGGACCGGCATCTGGTGCGTTTGGTCAACGGTTGCCAGCGCTTGGCGATCAACCTCGACCACAGTGCGCTGTGCACCGAGTTATCGAGCTATGCCCAAGCGTTGGGTGAAGGCGTGCTCAAGCTGATCGTCACCCGTGGCGACGGTCTGCGCGGTTACGCACCGGATCCTGCGGCGCAGGCACGGCGCATCATGCAAGGCAATCCTCCCGCAGCGTATCCCGTGGCGAATGCGGAGCAGGGCGTGCGTCTGTTCCCCTGCTCGACGCGCCTGTCCAGGCAGCCCCTGCTCGCCGGGCTCAAGCATCTGAATCGCCTTGAACAGGTCATTGCCCGCTCCGAGTGGCAAGACACCGAGCACGCGGAAGGTCTGATGCTCGACCAGGCCGGTCGCGTGATCGAAGGCGTGTTCAGCAACCTGTTCCTGGTGCGCGACGGAGTATTGATCACCGCCGATCTCAAGCGCTGTGGCGTGGCCGGCGTGATGCGCGCCGAATTATTGTTTCAATCCGAGTCATTGGGCATCCCCACGCAAATCACCGACATCACCCTCGACCAGCTGCAATGGGCCGATGAAGTCTTTGTCTGCAACAGTGTGTATGGCATTTGGCCGGTGCGCGCCTATGCAGCACTGAGCTGGCCGGTTGGCCCGCTCACCCGTAAACTCCAAACCATTGCCCGTGCGCTACTGGATGCTTGATTCGTGAGACGTAAATTCTTGCTGCTGCTGGAAACCGGATTGGTTCTGGCGGGGCTGTGTCTGGGCGCTTCTGCCTGGAAAATCCATTCGGCGCTGGAACAGCCGCTGAACATCACCCAGGAAGAATTGCTGGAGGTGCCCAAAGGCACCACGCCGACCCGCACCCTCTATCGACTCGAAGCCGATGGCGTGATCAAGGACGCTTTCTGGCTGCGCGTTTACTGGCGCTTCAATCTCGCCCGGCAACCCTTGCACAAGGGCGAATACCGCATGCAGCCCGGCATGACTGTCGAAGGGTTGATCGACCTGTGGAAGCGCGGGGAAATTGTGCAGTACAGCTTGACCCTGGTCGAAGGCTGGAATTTCCACCAGGTTCGCGCGGCCTTGGCCAAAGAAGAAAAACTTGAACAGACCCTCGCCGGTTTGAGCGATAGCCAGGTCATGGAGAAACTCGGTCACAACGGGATTTTTCCGGAAGGCCGATTCTTCCCCGATACGTATCGCTACGTGCGTGGCATGACCGACGTCGAGTTGCTGAAGAAAGCCTATGACCGCCTCGACGAAGTCCTCGCCAGGGAGTGGGGGCAGCGCTCGGCCGACGTGCCGTACACCGAACCCTATCAGGCGCTGATCATGGCTTCGCTGGTGGAAAAGGAAACCGGTGTGCCGCAGGAGCGCGGGCAAATCGCCGGCGTGTTTGTGCGGCGCATGGAAATGGGCATGCTGTTGCAGACCGATCCGACCGTGATCTACGGCCTCGGTGATCGTTACAACGGCAAACTGACCCGTGCCCACCTCAGGGAAGCGACCCCTTACAACACCTACATGATTTCCGGCCTGCCGCCGACCCCGATTGCCATGGTCGGCCGCGAAGCGATCCATGCAGCGCTCAATCCGGTGGCGGGCAACAGCCTCTATTTCGTTGCCCGGGGTGATGGCAGCCACGTGTTCTCCGATGATCTGGATGCCCATAACAACGCGGTGCGCGAGTTCCAGCTCAAGCGCCGCGCCGACTACCGCTCCAGCCCGGGGCCCGTGACCGCGCCGGAAGCGCTGGACGAGCAGATGCCGATTCCGGCCGCTTCGCCCAACATCGCCCCTGAGGCTTTTGAGCCAGTGCCGCCGCAAGAGCCTGCTCAGGTGGCGTCACCCGAATCACAAGCGCCTGTCGATGAGCCGCCACAGGAGCCGTCACCAGCGCCGGCGCAACAACCCGCTGAAGAACCCGCTGCCGCACCCGTGCCCGACCCGGATGCGACTGCGCCGCAAAGCCCGCAATGACTCTGACTAAGGACTGCCTGTGACTGGCTTGTTTATTACCCTGGAAGGGCCGGAAGGCGCCGGCAAGAGCACCAACCGCGACTACCTGGCCGAGCGCCTGCGCGCCGCCGGTATCGAGGTGGTGCTGACCCGCGAGCCGGGAGGCACGCCGTTGGCCGAGCGGATCCGCGAGGTGCTGCTGGCGCCCGTCGACGAAGTCATGAACCCCGACACTGAATTGCTGTTGGTGTTCGCCGCGCGAGCCCAGCATCTGGCCGAGGTGATTCGCCCGGCGCTGGCCCGCGGCGCCGTGGTCCTGTGTGATCGCTTTACCGATTCGACCTACGCCTATCAGGGTGGCGGCCGCGGATTGTCGCTGGAGCGCATCGCGACCCTGGAAACCTTTGTCCAGGGCGACCTGCGCCCGGACCTGACGCTGATTTTCGATCTGCCGGTTGAAGTGGGCCTGGCCCGCGCCAGTGCTCGCGGTCGCCTGGACCGCTTCGAACTCGAAGGCCGGACATTTTTCGATGCGGTGCGCAGTGCCTTTCTCAAGCGTGCTGAAGCGGACCCGGCGCGCTATGTCCTGGTCGATGCCGCCCAGCCGCTGGCGCAGGTTCAGCAGGCGCTGGATACCTTGCTCCCGCGTCTGCTGGAGTTGACCCGTGGCTGAGTCCTATCCGTGGCAGGACAGCCTCTGGCAGCAGTTGGCCGGTCGCAAGCAGCATGCTCACGCCTATCTGCTGCATGGCCCGGCCGGGATCGGCAAGCGCGCGCTGGCCGAGCGCTTGATGGCCAGTCTGCTGTGCCAGCGTCCGACCGCGCAGGATGCTTGCGGCGAATGCAAATCCTGCCTGTTGCTCAAGGCCGGCAGCCACCCCGACAACTACATCCTGGAGCCGGAAGAAGCGGACAAGGCGATCAAGGTCGACCAGGTTCGCGAACTGGTCGGCTTCGTGGTCCAGACCGCGCAGATGGGCGGGCGCAAGGTGGTGCTGATCGAACCGGCCGAGTCGATGAACGTCAACGCCGCCAATGCCTTGCTCAAAAGTCTTGAAGAACCGTCCGGTGATACCGTGTTGCTGCTGGTCAGCCACCAGACCAGTCGGTTGTTGCCGACCATCAAGAGCCGTTGCCAGCAACAGGCGTGTCCGCTGCCCAGCGAGGCGATGAGCCTGGCGTGGCTGGCGAAGGCCCTGCCAGACTGCTCGCAAGAGGAGCGCGTCGAGTTGCTGACACTCGCCGCCGGGTCGCCATTGGCCGCGGTCAAGTTGCAGGCCCGGGGTGTGCGCGAACAGCGGGCGCTGGTGGTCGACGGCGTGAAGAAATTGCTCAAGCAGCAACAGTCGCCGACGCAGCTTGCCGAAGAATGGAAAACCATACCGCAGTTGCTGTTGTTCGACTGGTTCTGCGACTGGTCGAGCTTGATCCTGCGCTATCAGTTGACCCAGGATGAAGAAGGTCTCGGCCTGACGGATATGCGCAAGGTCATTCAATACCTGGCGCAGAAAACCGCGCAGGACAAAGTGCTCGCCATTCAGGACTGGATTCTCGCCCAGCGTCAGAAAGTGATGAACAAAGCCAACCTGAATCCGGCGCTGTTGCTGGAGGCGCTGTTGGTGCAATGGGCGTTGTTGCCTGGCCAGAAGTGACCGTTCGCGCCTAGACTCTGAACATCAGCCGTGGAGATCAGCATGAATGAAGCCGTCAATCCGGGGCCGCGCAACGGCATTTTGTCCCTGACGATCAAGGACAAGTCCGTGCTGTATGCCGCTTACATGCCGTTCATCAAGAACGGCGGCCTGTTTATCCCGACCAACAAAAGCTACAAGTTGGGCGATGAGGTATTCATGCTGCTGAACCTGATGGAAGAGCCGGAAAAAATTCCGGTCGCCGGCAAGGTCACCTGGATCACCCCCAAAGGCGCCCAAGGCAACCGGGCCGCGGGGGTCGGCGTACAATTCAATGAAGGCGACGATACCGCGCGCAGTCGAATCGAAACCCATCTGGCCGGAGCCCTGAAGTCCGACCGTCCTACCCATACGATGTAAGTTGCAGCCCTTTTATGCTCGTAGATTCTCATTGTCACCTTGATCGCCTCGACCTCGCCGCCCACGACGGTTCTCTGGATGCTGCGCTCGATGCCGCCCGTCAGCGCGGGGTCGGTCACTTTCTGTGTATCGGCGTCAGCGTCGACAACGCCGCCGACGTCAAAGCCCTGGCCGAGCGATACGACGACGTCGACTGCTCGGTGGGTGTGCATCCGCTGGATGTGCAACCCGGTGCGGCGCCAGCGCTGGAGTGGTTGCTGCAGGAACTGAATCACCCGCGCGTGGTGGCGATCGGAGAAACCGGCCTGGATTATCACTACGAACCGGAAGCGGCCGAGTTGCAGCAGCAATCGTTTCGCCTGCACTTGCAGGCGGCGCAGCAGACGGGCAAACCGGTGATCATTCACACCCGTGGCGCCCGTGCCGACACTTTGAGTCTGTTGCGTGAAGCGGCGCTGCCTCAGGCGGGCGTCCTGCATTGCTTCACTGAAGACTGGGACATGGCGAAAGCAGCGCTGGATATGGGTTATTACATTTCCCTGTCCGGGATTGTCACCTTCCGCAATGCCGATGCGTTGCGCGACGTGGCGAGCAAGGTTCCGGCCGATCGCTTGCTGGTAGAAACCGACTCACCGTACCTGGCGCCGATTCCCTATCGCGGCAAGCCGAACCTGCCGCAGTATGTGCGGGAAGTGGCAGAGTTTCTGGCGATGTTGCGCGGTGAGCCCTATGAGCGGTTTGCCGAGCAGACCACGCAGAACTTCAAGCGGTTATTCCCGTTGGCGCATGTGAAATCAGTTTAGGGTTCAACGCCGCTTTCGCGAGCAACCTTGCGCCCGCAAGGGTAAATCGCAGGCAAAAAAAACCCGGGTTCTGGGGGGTGAATCCGGGTTAAGACCATTAGGAGTAAAACAAAGGCACGCGGTCCGTTGGTACCTATATCGGCGTGACACTTGGGGGAGATGCCCCGCCGACAGTTGAAGTATTGATCAGTATCGCGCCGAGTCCAGTTTAGCAGGGCGGGTTTTTAAACAATTTTGGAATACGCCCGCTTCGGAAGCGTTCTCATCGCCCGGCATTTTGCGCGAAATCATCATGAAACATAGATATGGTCGGATGATCCGTGCATTTTGGCGCAAGTTAGGCATAATACGCGGCTTCGAATTTTGACCCCTACAGACCTTTTCTTATGCATAAAGAACCTCGTAAGGTCCGTGAGTTTCGTCGCCGCGAGCAAGAAATTCTCGATACCGCGCTCAAGCTATTCCTCGACCAGGGTGAAGACAGTGTCACCGTCGAGATGATTGCTGATGCCGTCGGTATCGGCAAAGGCACGATCTACAAGCACTTCAAGTCCAAGGCGGAGATCTATCTGCGCCTGATGCTCGATTACGAGCGCGATCTGAACGAGCTGTTGCATTCGGCCGATGTCGACAAGGACAAGGAGGCGCTGTCCCGGGCCTATTTCGAATTCCGCATGCGCGACCCGCAACGCTATCGGTTGTTCGACCGCCTGGAAGAAAAGGTGGTCAAGGGCAACCAGGTGCCGGAGATGGTCGAGGAACTGCACAAGATCCGCGCCTCGAACTTCGAACGCCTGACCCTGCTGATCAAGGGCAGGATCAGCGAAGGCAAACTCGAAGACGTCCCGCCTTACTTCCATTACTGCGCGTCCTGGGCGCTGGTACACGGTGCCGTTGCGCTGTATCACTCGCCGTTCTGGAGCAATGTGCTGGAAGATCAGGAAGGCTTTTTCCAGTTCCTGATGGACATCGGCGTACGCATGGGCAACAAGCGCAAGCGCGATACCGACACCCCGAGCAGCTGAGCCATTCAGTTCCCTTATGCGCCATGATTTAGCTACATGGCGCAGTACCTCAGGAATATACTCAGGCATAGGACTTGCTAAAACTTGATTTGTGAGTCAAGTTTTACGCGTCCGAATTTCCTTTTGCCGGAGTGATCCATGATCGTTGACCGTCAAGGCAGGCGTTTTCGCAATCTGCGTATCAGCCTGACTTCAGCCTGCAATTACGCTTGCACCTACTGCGTGCCCAATGGCAAGCGGCTGGTGGCTGCGCAGGATGAGTTGTCGGCCGAAGCGATGGCACGGGGCGTGGCTTATCTGATTGAAGCAGCAGGTATCGAGCGCTTGCGCATTACCGGCGGTGAACCGCTGGTCAGCCCAAAACTCGAAGCCTTCATGACGGCTGTCGGGCAGATGGGCCTCGAAGACATCAGCCTGACCACCAATGGCCAGCTACTGTCCAAGAAGCTGCCGCTGCTGGTAGACGCTGGCATTCGCCGCATCAACGTTTCCCTCGACACCCTGGATGCCAGTGCATTCCGCAGCATTGCCCGCGGCGGCGATCTGGCGACTGTGCTCAACGGCATGGACCAGGCCAGCGCCGCCGGGATGAAAATCAAGGTCAACATGGTGCCGCTGCGCGGACAGAACCTCGATCAGGTGATGCCGCTGCTCGATTACTGCCTGGAGCGCGGCTATGAGTTGCGTTTCATCGAGCTGATGCGCATGGGCCACCTGGCCAGTGACTCCAATGCCTTCCTGCAGCAGTTCGTCAGTCTTCAGCAGTTGCTGAGCCTGATCGGCGAGCGCTACGAATACCTGCAGGCCGATGCGCCCGTTGACGCCACGGCCGTGCGCTACGAGGTGCCGGGGCAGGGCTACTTTGGCGTGATCGCCAACGAAAGCGTGCCGTTCTGTCGGACCTGCTCGCGGCTGCGTCTGTCGTCTACTGGCTGGTTGCATGGCTGTTTGTCATCGAGTAACCGGCACTATGTCGGCGACTTGCTCGACAAACCTCGGCATCAGGCATTGCCGGCGTTGCAGCGACTGCTGGTGAAAGCCCTGGGAGACAAGCAGGAAGTGGCGTTCTCCGGTGGCGCGACCATCATGAAAATTATCGGCGGCTGATCGGCCCTCTTCGCCGGCAAGCCGGCCTCGCTCCCACAGGTCGTGTGCCAACCCTGTGGGAGCGAGCCTGCTCGCGATGGCGTCAGATCAGGCGAGGCTACTCTTGAGCTGGCGCGGAAGCTGCATCCAACCCCCATTCGCCGGTTTTCCGTCACCGGCCTCTGGAGGGAAGGATGCGTAGCCTGGTTTTGCTGCTGACCGTTTTGGTGCTCGGTGGCTGCATGAATGTCAGCGACATGGCCGAAGGCACTCGCTACCACATGAGCGACGCGGGCCTGCTTGACCATAGCGACAGCCACCGCGCCAATAATCTGCGCATTCAACCCGACTCCTTCGTCTACATCGCCCAAGGCGCCTTCGCTCCACCGGGCAGTGCCTATCCACGACCCAACGTGATCGCCGAAGTCGCCTTCGATGGCTTTATCGAATACTTCCCGATGGCGCGCCGTGCCCGCGTGCCGGAAGGTCTCGACCAGGCCATGGGTGAAGCCCGTGCCGCCGGTGCGCATTACCTGCTCTATACCCGCTTCGCCAAGTCCGACGACCGTATCGGAAACTCGGACGAATGGCTCGACCAGGAAGCCGTGGATCGACTCGGTATCGACAGTGGCGTCATTCAGATCATGTTGATCGAGACCAACACCCAGTATTTGATTGATACTGCACGTATCAAGAGTCGTGGCGGTTTGCTGACGTTCCACGACAACAAGCCAGAAGACCTGATGGGCCCGCCGCTGGAGCAATATGCTCGTAGCTTGCTGGGGCTCAGCGACCAGTAACTCAAAAGGAGAACGCCATGAGTGGCCCGCAAAAAGCCAACGACCTGTTGGGGCAAATCCCCAAAACCAAAGGCTTGCCACCGGTCCATCTGTGGAATCCCGACTTCTGCGGCGACATCGACATGCGCATCGCGCGCGACGGCACCTGGTACTACCTGGGCACGCCGATCGGGCGCAAGCCAATGGTCAAGCTGTTCTCCACCATCATGCGCCGCGACGGCGATGACTACTTCCTCATCACCCCGGTCGAGAAGGTCGGGATCAAGGTCGACGATGCGCCTTTCGTGGCGATTGCCGTGGAGGTGGAAGGCGAGGGTGAGGCGCAGGTCTTGCGCTTCACCACCAATGTCGAGGAAAGCGCCGAGGCCGGTGCCGAACACCCGATGCGGGTTGTGATCGACCCGGTGACGCAAGAGCCGGCCCCCTACGTACATGTGCGCACCAACCTTGAAGCGCTGATCCACCGCAATGTGTTCTATCAACTGGTGGAGCTGGCCGTGACCCGAGAGATCGACGGGCAGCGCTGGTTGGGTGTGTGGAGTGGTGGAGAGTTCTTCCCCATCGGTCTCGAGCCCTGACGCATAACACTGTGGGAGCGGGCTTGCTCGCGAAAGCGCCGGCACATCCAACATTTATGTGTCAGACAGACCGCTTTCGCGAGCAAGCCCGCTCCCACAGGTTATATGTCGGCCGCATAATCCGGGCACGACACTTGACCTGTAGGAGCTGGCTTGCCAGCGAAGGCTGCGTCACTGATCGACGCCTACACCCCCCCCGTCACCTCCCTTAAATATTCCTTGCCCTCCCGACCTCGTTTCGGTTATCACGTTGTACATGATTAGACAGGTACGATTTGACAAGAAACAACGGGTGGTCGACGAACTCATCCGGCGCATCGAAAGCGGCCTCATGGAGGACGGCTTTCATCTGCCGGGGGAGCATCAGTTGGCTCAGGAATTCAAGGTCAGCCGGGGCACGCTGCGCGAAGCCCTGGCCGAGTTGAAACGGCGCAACTATATCGCGACGCAAAGCGGGGTCGGCTCCATCGTCACTTTTGACGGTGTGGTACTCGATCAACGCAGCGGCTGGGCCCAGGCGCTGGCCGACAGCGGGGCGCTGATCAATACCGAAGTGCTGCGGCTGGAGGCGGTGACCCGTCCTGACCTGCTGCCGCGTTTCGGCACCGACCAATTCATCACCCTCGACCGACGCCGCCGTTCTACGGATGGCAAGCTGGTTTCCCTCGAACGCTCACTGATGCCTGCCACCGGAGGCCTGGAAAGCCTGCCGCGGGTCGGCCTGATCGATAATTCCCTGACCATCACCCTGGCCGCCTACGGCTACATCGGTGAGCGCGGCGATCAATGGATCGGCGCGGAACCCTTGAACGCCGAAGACGCCGAGTTGCTCGGTCGCCCGGAAGGCACGGTATTTCTCAAAGCCTTGCGCACCACCTACGACCGGAAAAACCGTTTCATGGAACAGGTCGAAAGCCTGCTCGATCCCGTGCACTTTCGCCTGCATCTGCAATTTGGACCTACACAATGACTGTGCTCAACCGTGCCCTGGGCGCGTTTTATGGGCTGGCCCTGGGCGATGCGCTCGGCATGCCGACGCAATCCCTGAGCCGCGCCGAGATCAAGGCGCGCTTCGGTGAAATCACCGATCTGCAGGACGCCGGCCCGAATCAACCGATCGCCGCGAACATGCCCAAGGGCTCGATCACAGACGACACCGAACAGGCGATTCTGGTCGGTCAATTGCTGGTTGAAGGTGAGGGGCGGATCGAACCTTCAAGGCTCGCCCAGCGCCTGATCGAATGGGAAGCCGAGATGCAGGCCAAGGGCTCGCAGGATTTGCTCGGGCCGTCGACCAAGCGGGCGATCGAGATGATCCTCGCTGGCCACTCGGCGGAAGAGGCGGGGCGCTATGGCACCACCAATGGTGCGGCCATGCGTATCACACCGGTCGGGATCGCGGCGGATGTCGCCGATCCTGAACGTTTCATCAATGCCGTGGTGCAGGCCTGCCAGGTCACCCACAACACCACGCTGGGCATTTCCAGTGCGGCGGCGGTGGCGGCGGTGGTCTCGGCCGGGATCAATGGCATGGACCTGGGCGAGGCCTTGAACCTCGGCCAGCAGATTGCCCTGCAAGCGGAAGGTCATGGCCACTGGGTCGCTGGCGGACGCATCGCCTCGCGCATCAGTTGGGCACGGACCCTCAGTGTCGACAGCGACAGGGTGATGCTCGCCGATTTGCTGTATGACGTGATCGGCACCTCGGTGGCGTCACAGGAATCGGTGGTGGTGTCGTTTGCCCTGGCTCAGCAAGTAGCCATCGGCGAAATGAACGCCTTCGAAGCGCTGTGCATGGCGGCGAGTCTGGGGGGGGACACCGATACCATCGCCGCAATTCTCGGGGCGATGCTCGGGGCCTGTCTGGGGTTTGAGAGCTGGCCGGCGGCGATGATCGAGCAGGTTAAAGCGGTTAACTCGTTGGAGTTGGAACCGTTGGTGAGAGGACTGTTGGCTCTGCGCTGACTGGACTGACGCCTTCGCGGGCAAGCCCGCTCCCACAGGTACCGCGTGGATCTTTAGGTTTGCACTACCCCTGTGGGAGCGAGCCTGCTCGCGAAAAGGGCACACCGCGCACTCAAATTTTTTCACCGCAATGGAACGCACGAACACGGCCAGGACCGCCGGGAAGTTGTTTCGTCTTCCGAAATTGCCCACAACCACAACAAAGGCAACAGGAGTGTTTTTTCATGAGTTCATCGACCGCCGGGCCAAGCGCCGGGCAACTGGAAACCCGGGGCATCGAACCGGTGCCGGAGGCGGAGTGCAACGGTCATCCGCTGCAACTGTTCTGGGTCTGGTTCGCCGCCAACATTTCCATCCTCGGCCTGCCGCTGGGTGCGACCCTCGTGGCGTTTCGCGGCCTGGCGATCTGGCAGGCGATCATCGTCGCGATCCTCGGCGCCGCCGGTTCGTTTGCGGTGGTCGGCATCATCTCCATCGCCGGCCGTCGGGGCCGGGCACCGAGCCTGACCTTGTCGCGAGCGATCTTCGGCGTACGCGGCAATATCGGCCCGACCCTGGTCTCGCTGATGTCGCGCCTGGGCTGGGAAACCGTCAACACCACCACGGCCGCCTTCGTGCTGTTGTCGCTGTGCTCGATCCTGTTCGGCTCGCCGGTGCAAGCCAAAAGCGCGCCGCTGCTGACCCTGGTGTTCATCGCGATTTTCGTGCTGCTGACGTTGTCGGTCTCCGGCCTCGGCCACGCCACTTTGCTGGTGATCCAGAAGTGGGCGACTTACGTGTTCGGTGCGCTGAACATTCTGGTGGGCGGTTTCCTCTGCGCCACCATCGACTGGAGCGCGGTGTTCAACGCCACGCCGGCACCGCTGAGCGCCATGATCATCGGCATCGGCACCATGGCCGCCGGCACCGGCATCGGTTGGGCCAACGCTGGTGCCGATATGTCGCGCTACCAGCACCGCAGCGTCAAGGCCGTGCGCCTGGTGGCGTCGGCGGCGTTCGGTGCGGGGATCCCGCTGGTGCTGTTGATCACCCTCGGCGGGCTGCTGTCGGTGGGCAACAACGACCTGGCCTCGGCCACCGATCCGATCGTCGCGATCCGCGACATGCTGCCGACCTGGATGGCCGTGCCGTACCTGATTACCGCTTTCGGCGGGCTGCTGCTGTCGAACAACCTGTCGGTGTACTCCGCCGGCTTGACCACCTTGACCCTCGGCCTGAAGGTCAAGCGCGTCTATGCCGTGGTGGTTGATATCGTCGCGATCTTCGCCGGTTCGATCTACTTCATGCTGATTGCGGACAGCTTCTACGGTCCGTTCATTACCTTCATTTCGCTGCTGGCAGTGCCGATTACGGCGTGGGTCGGGATCTTCGTGGTCGACCTGATTCATCGTCACTACTACAGCCCCAAGGACCTGCTGGACGTCAGCCCGAGCAGCGCCTACTGGTATTGCGGCGGCGTCGAGTGGCGTGCGTTCGGTGCGTGGGCGGTGGCGATCGTGCTGGGTTTCAGCTTCACCACCCTCGGCACCACCGAACAAACCGTCTGGTTCCGCGGATTCCTGTCCGACTCCTGGCTGGGTCATAACGGCCTGGGCTGGATCGTGACCCTCCTGGTGGCAGGCGGGATTTATTTTGTATTCGGCGGGGCCAGGGATCGCCGCGCCGCGTCGCTAGAGAATGCTCATGCCTAGATTGCTGCATACCGGCCAGGTCATCATCGACCTGGTCATGGCCGTGGATAAACTGCCTCAACCCGGCGGTGACGTGCTGGCGCAATCCGCCAATTTCCAAGCCGGTGGCGGCTTCAATGTGATGGCTGCCGCCCAGCGTAACGGGTTGCCGGTGGTTTACCTGGGCCGCCACGGCACCGGACGTTTCGGCGATCTGGCCCGTGAGGCCATGAACGCGGAAGGCATCCGCCTCGGCATCGCTGACCGCGCCGAGCGCGATACCGGGCTGTGCGTTGCGGTGACGGACGCGTCGGCCGAGCGCAGTTTCATTTCCTATATCGGTGCCGAGGGCGAGCTGACCGCCGAGGACCTGGCGAGTGTGCCGGCTGAAGCGGGCGACTATGTCTACGTCAGTGGCTATAGCCTGTTGCATCGCGGCAAGGCGCAGGCGCTGGTGGATTGGGTGCTGGCGTTGCCGGGCGGGATCAAGGTGGTGTTCGATCCGGGCCCGTTGGTGGATTCGCCGGATTTGCCGTTGATGCAGGCCTTGCTGCCGCGCATTGCTCTGTGGACCAGCAACAGTGCCGAGGCGCTGCGGTTTACCGGGGCGTCGGACATCGGCGAAGCATTGAACCGGTTGGCTGATCACCTGCCGGCCGAGGTGCTGACGGTGGTACGCGATGGGCCGCAAGGGTGCTGGATCAGCCGGCGTGGCGAGCACCGGCATGTGCCGGGGTTCAAGGTCGAGGCGGTGGACAGCAATGGCGCCGGGGATGCGCATGCCGGGGTGTTTATGGCCGGGTTGGCGCAGGGGTTGTCGGCAGGTGAGGCGGCGCGGCGGGCGAATGCGGCTGCGGCGTTGGCGGTGACTCGGTGGGGGCCGGCGACTTCGCCCGGGACTGCTGAAGTGGATGCGTTGATCAGCAAGACTTTCGGTGTCTGATCTGTCGCCATCGCGGGCAAGCCCGCTCCCACAGGGTTCAGGGTGAACACAAAATTTGTGACCACCGCCATACCTGTGGGAGCGGGCTTGCCCGCGATGGGGCCCTTGAATTCAACACAAAATTCTGGCGTTAACTTGCTTTGCGCAACGCCTCGATCAACTCCTGCTTCCACGAGGCATGGGATTTCTCCTTGCTTCAGGATGTATATCCGTAGGAGCCGTCCCGCCGCAGCCTGCGATCTTTTGATCTTCAAGCATTCAAAGGCAACAGATCGCAGCCTGCGGCAGCTCCTACACTGTTAGATGTCCAGCTTGCGCGCCGCTTCAACCCCGGCGGCACTGAGCTTGATCGGCAAGTTCAGCGAGTGCTCACCGGCTTCGTTGCAGACCACGTGACCATGTTGAATCAACCCGCGGTCCTGCAGCGTGGCGAGGGCGCTGGCCACGACTTTCTCCCCCCGGTAATTGTCCAGGACCTCCTTGCCCAGCCCACTCGGGTGGGCGTGCAACAGGCGGGTCAGGACTTCTTTTTCAAGGCTTTTGTCGACGTTCATGCTTACCTCTTCAGGTGAATAAGTCGCTCGCGTGGGCGAACTATTGACTGACACCGCCTTCGGAACCGGAACCACCGGTGGTGGTTTTCGAGCCGATGCCGGTGTCCGCGTTATCGGGTGTCCGGGTGTCCGGCTGGTTCATACCACCTTGACGGCCCGCGTCGTTGCCCTGAGTCCGTGGGTCGGTGCCTGTGGAGGGCGGCAGGCTGCTGTCGACGCCCGTACCGTTGGTGTTCATACCGGGTGCGCTTTGGATGGCGGGGGCTTTGGGGCTTTCGACCGGATTGGTCGGGCCGGTGCCGGAGGCAGTGTTGGCGGCGAAGGCGGCGGATGACATCAGGACGGCGAGAGCGAGGGCGGACAACCTGGACGCGATCATGGTGGTGTCTCCATTTTCTATTGAGAGTCCTTACCTGATATTGGTCCGCTCCCGATCTGGATTGGTGCCTGATGAACGACGAACGGTTCGGACCTGCGGCAACACTCGTCTCCCGCCTCAGAGATTTCTAATGTGACGAGCGTCGCTTGTGGACTTAGTATGGCGTTTTCAACTTTGACGAAGGCACGTCCATGACCATCGAGATACGCCCGGCGACCCCCAGCGATGCACCGCAAATCCTCGGGTTCATCACTGAATTGGCCGACTACGAACGTGCCCGCCACGAAGTCATCGCCAGCGTCGCCGACATCGAACGCAGCCTGTTCAGCGAAGGCGCCACGGCCCACGGTCTGATCTGCCTGCGTGACGGAACGCCGATCGGCTTCGCGGTGTTCTTCTTCAGCTATTCCACTTGGCTCGGCAGCAACTGCCTGTACCTCGAAGACCTCTACATCACCCCGCAACAGCGCGGTGGTGGCGCGGGCAAGACTTTGCTGCGCCATCTGGCAAAAATCGCCTGCGCCAATGATTGCGGGCGGTTCGAGTGGAGCGTGCTGGACTGGAACAAACCGGCGATCGAATTCTACCAATCCCTCGGCGCGCAGCCGCAGGAGGAGTGGGTGCGGTATCGGATGGATGGGGCGGTGTTGAGAGATTTCGCTTCGGGTAACTGACCCCTTAAAAGATCGCAGCCTGCGGCAGCTCCTACAGATTCAGTGTGCGCCGCTACATCGCGCCCGAACACGATCCCTGTAGGAGCTGCCGAAGGCTGCGATCTTTTTTTGCCTTATGCTCAATATATGGGATGTATATTTATATATTGAGATTTTGTGCCGTCCGGGTTTATAGTCCAGCTCACTCACTGCCAAAAACAAAACAGGTGAATCGATGCTGGCGCAATTGATCGCGCTCGATTGGGGGACAACCTCATTACGTGCTTACAAACTGGGCGAAGGTGGCCAAGTGCTCGAACAGCGCTCGCTGTCTTCGGGCATCATGCAGCTGCCCAAAGCGCCACGAATCGTCGCCGGCCGGGAATGCACCGATGGTTTTGAACTGGCCTTCGATGAGGCCTGCGGTGACTGGCTCGACGCGCAGCCCGATTTGCCGGTGATTGCCTGCGGCATGGTCGGCAGCGCCCAGGGCTGGTGCGAAGCGGCCTATCGCGATACCCCGGCAAACGTCGCCAGTCTCGGCACCTCCCTGCACACCCTGCGCAGTACTCGCGGTGTCGATGTGCACATCGTGCCGGGCGTCATCCAGCGCTCGCCTTTACCGAATGTGATGCGCGGCGAAGAAACCCAAGTGCTGGGCGTGCTGCAAAACCTGCCATTGGATGGCGGCAACGATCTGTTGATCGGCCTGCCGGGCAGTCATTCGAAATGGGTGGAAGTCGCCGACGGCTGCATCGTGCATTTCGATACCTTCATGACCGGCGAAATCTTCGCCGTGCTCAGCGAACACAGCATTCTCGGACGCACCCAGCAACGCGGTGCGTCTTTCGATGGCGCAGCCTTCGATCAAGGGGTGCAAGTGGCCTTGTCGGCGGATGGCGAGATCGGTCCGCTGTCGACCTTGTTCAGCGCCCGCAGCCTGGGGTTGACCGGCGAACTGAGCGCTGGCGCGCAACCGGATTACCTGTCCGGCCTGCTGATCGGCCATGAGCTGTCGGCCTTGGCCAGCGTACAGCGCCGGCGCCGCAATACGGTGCATCTGCCCTCGATCATCCTCATCGGTAACGGCCAACTGTGTGCCCGCTACAGCCGGGCCCTCGACGCCTGCGGTTTTGCCCGGGTGACCCTGGCCGAACAGGCCACCGAACGCGGGTTGTGGCAGTTGGCGCTCGCCGCCGGACTGATGACCGCAAACCCATCCCGTTAAACCTGACTGGAGGTCTGACATGCTCAAGCAAGCACTGGCGCAAAACGGTCTGATCGCGATCCTGCGTGGCCTGCGCCCGCAAGAGGCAGCGGCTATCGGAGAAGTCCTGTATGCCGCCGGATTTCGCGTCATCGAGGTGCCGCTCAATTCCCCCGAGCCGTACGACAGTATCCGCATCCTGCGCAACATCTTGCCTGCCGACTGCCTGATCGGCGCGGGCACGGTGCTGACGCCGGAGCAGGTCGAGCAAGTGAAAGCCGCAGGCGGCCAGGTGATCGTCATGCCCCACAGCGATCCCAAGGTGTTGCGCGCGGCGAAGGCGGCGGGGTTGTTCCTGTCGCCAGGTGTTGCGACGCCGACGGAGGCCTTTGCCGCGTTGGCCGAAGGGGCGGACGTGCTGAAGATGTTCCCGGCCGAGCAGATGGGGCCAGCCGTCGTCAAAGCCTGGCTTGCCGTATTGCCTGCCGGAACGCTCTTGGCGCCAGTCGGCGGCATTACTCCGGACAACATGCAAGTGTTTATCGACGCGGGCGTCAAAGGCTTTGGCCTCGGTTCCGGTTTATTCAAACCGGGCATGACGCCTGAAGAGGTGGCCGTTAACGCCAAGGCGTATGTCGCTGCATGGAACGCTCTGCATTAAGAATTTTTGGCGCCGAGCGCGCTGCATCTAATAAGAGAGACAAAGAGATGAAAATCACCAAACTGACCACCTTCATCGTTCCACCGCGCTGGTGCTTCCTCAAGGTCGAAACCGACGAGGGCGTGACCGGTTGGGGCGAGCCCGTGGTCGAAGGGCGCGCCCACACGGTCGCTGCTGCCGTCGAAGAATTGTCCGACTACCTGATCGGCAAAGACCCACGCAACATCGAAGATATCTGGACCGTGCTCTACCGCGGCGGCTTCTACCGTGGCGGCGCGATTCACATGAGCGCGCTGGCCGGTATCGACCAGGCGCTGTGGGACATCAAAGGCAAGGCCCTGGGTGTGTCGGTCAGTGATCTGCTGGGCGGCCAGGTGCGCGACAAGATCCGCGTCTACTCCTGGATCGGCGGCGACCGGCCGGCGGACACCGCTCGCGCGGCGAAAGAAGCGGTCGAACGTGGTTTCACCGCGGTGAAAATGAACGGCACCGAAGAACTGCAATTCCTCGATTCCTTTGAGAAGGTCGACCTGGCCCTGGCCAACGTCGCCGCCGTGCGCGACGCAGTGGGCCCGAACGTCGGCATCGGCGTCGACTTCCATGGCCGGGTACACAAGCCCATGGCCAAGGTGCTGATGAAGGAACTCGATCCGTACAAACTGATGTTCATCGAAGAGCCGGTGCTCAGCGAAAACTACGAAGCACTGAAGGAACTGGCGCCGCTCACCAGTACGCCGATTGCCCTGGGTGAGCGGCTGTTCTCGCGCTGGGATTTCAAGCGCGTGCTCAGCGAAGGCTACGTCGACATCATCCAGCCCGATGCCTCCCACGCCGGCGGCATCACCGAAACCCGCAAGATTGCCAACATGGCCGAAGCCTACGACGTGGCGCTGGCGCTGCATTGCCCGCTGGGCCCGATTGCCCTGGCGGCGTGCCTGCAACTGGATGCGGTTTGCTACAACGCGTTCATCCAGGAACAGAGCCTGGGCATCCACTACAACGAGAGCAATGACCTGCTGGATTACGTCAAGGATCCACGGGTGTTCGACTATGACAAAGGCTTCGTCAAGATCCCCAACGGCCCGGGCCTGGGGATCGAGATCAACGAGGAATACGTGATCGAACGCGCGGCGGTCGGTCACCGCTGGCGCAACCCGATCTGGCGCCATGCCGATGGCAGTTTTGCCGAGTGGTGATGCCCACGCGGTGATCGTTCCCACGCTCTGCGTGGGAATGCCGCCATGGACGCTCCGCGTCTGCTGTTGACGCTGTGACGCAGAGCGTCACGGGATTCATTCCCACGCAGAGCGGGGGAACGATCATGTCTTCAAGACGCCCTCAATAAACATAAAAAGAGGCACTCCCCCATGCAACCGCAAACCCTCACCGGGCAGGCGTCGTTGGTGACGCCCAGTCGCAAGCGTTTTTTCATCATGGTCCTGCTGTTCATCACCGTGGTGATCAACTACCTGGACCGCAGCAACCTGTCGATTGCCGCCCCGGCGCTGACCAGCGAACTGGGGATCGATCCGATTCATGTCGGGCTGATCTTCTCCGCGTTCGGCTGGACCTACGCCGCCATGCAGATTCCCGGCGGCTGGCTGGTGGATCGCGTCCCGCCGCGGATTCTCTATAGCGTCGCGCTGCTGCTGTGGTCGATCGCCACGGTGATGCTCGGCTTCGCTGCCAGCTTCATCGCGCTGTTCGTCTTGCGCATGGCGGTCGGTGCGCTGGAAGCGCCGGCCTATCCGATCAACAGCCGTGTGGTGACGACGTGGTTCCCCGAACGCGAACGCGCCACCGCCATCGGTTTCTATACCTCCGGGCAGTTCGTCGGGCTGGCCTTCCTCACCCCGGTACTGGCCTGGTTGCAGCATCGATACGGCTGGCACATGGTGTTCGTCAGCACTGGTGCGGTGGGCATTCTCTGGGCGGTGATCTGGTACGCGGTGTATCGCGAGCCGCGGGATTTCAGGGGCGCCAACGAGGCTGAAATCGAGCTGATCCGCGAGGGCGGCGGGCTGGTGGATATCCAGGCCGAAACCGCGAAAGCCAAGGCAAAATTCAGCTGGATCGACCTCGGCATTGTCCTGAGCAAGCGCAAACTCTGGGGCATCTACCTTGGCCAGTTCTGCCTCAACTCGACACTGTGGTTTTTTCTGACATGGTTCCCGACCTACCTGGTGAAATATCGCGGCATGGACTTCATCAAGTCCGGCCTGTTGGCATCGCTGCCGTTTCTCGCCGCCTTCGTTGGCGTGCTGTGCTCGGGGTTCTTCTCTGACTGGTTGATCCGTCGCGGCTACACGGTGGGTTTCGCCCGCAAGTTGCCGATCATTGGCGGCCTGCTGATTTCCACCTCAATCATCGGCGCCAACTTCGTCGAGTCGACACCCCTGGTGATTGCCTTCCTCGCGCTGGCGTTTTTCGGTAACGGGCTGGCCTCGATCACCTGGTCGCTGGTGTCGACCCTGGCCCCGGCACGTTTGTTGGGGCTGACCGGCGGGGTGTTCAACTTTATCGGCAACCTGTCGGCCATTACTACGCCCATCGTCATCGGCTTCCTTGCCACCGGTGATTCGTTTGCTCCGGCGATCACTTATATCTCGGTGCTGGCATTGATTGGCGCGCTTTCCTACATCTTGCTGGTGGGCAAGGTCGAGCGTATCAAGTTGTAGTTGCAGTCGTCGGGCGACCATAATGCCGCCCGTTCACTCGCTCAACGGTAAAGGCTGGATATGCAGGAAGACGCCCCGAAAATCGCCAAGGACGCCGCGCCGACCGGCACCCAGACACTGCTTCGCGGTTTGGGTGTGGTTCAGGCCGTGGCCAGTGGTGCCCGTGATCTCAAGGAAATCGCCCGGCTGATCGGCACCACGCGCAGCACTACCCATCGTCTGGCCAGTTGCCTGGTGGACGAGCGTTACCTGCGGGTGGTGCCGCAAATCGGTTACCTGTTGGGGCCCAAGCTGATCGAGCTGGGTTTCCAGGCGCGGGAAGAACTGCCGTTGGTAACCCTGGCCGGGCCGTTTCTGGATGAGCTGTCGGCATTGACCGGCGACACCATTCACCTGGCGATTCGTGAAGGCGATGAAGTGCTCTATCTGCACAAGAATCCTGGGCGCAACGGCCCGGAAATGCGTTCGCGGGTCGGCCACCGCATGCCGTTGGCGCGTACCGGGATCGGCAAGGCGCTGATGCTGGATGACACGCAGGAAGAATGGCAGCGGCTGTACGAAGTCAGTCTGCCGGCGGGTGGGAAAAATCAATTCTGGCCGCAGCACCCGGAACAATCCTGGGAGCAGTTTCAGCAGCGCATGCTTGAGTATGTGGCGGGCGGTTACGCCTTCGATCTGGAAGACAACGAACCGTCGATCCGCTGTGTGGCGGCGCCGATCCGCGATGCCTCCAGGCGCATTGTCGCTGGCATCAGTATCGCCAGCACCGTGCCCTACATGCCGCTGGAAAAAATGGCCGAGCTGATCCCCCTGATCAAAGGGGTCACAGCCCGGCTCTCGGCAGAGCTCGGCGCGAAGGTCTGATCAGACCTTCAGCGTCGCCATGTCGATCACGAAGCGGTACTTCACATCACCGGCGATCATGCGGCTGTAAGCCTCGTTGATCTGGCGGATGTCGAGCATTTCGATGTCGCAAGTGATGCTGTGCTCGGCGCAGAAATCCAGCACCTCCTGGGTTTCGGCAATGCCACCGATCAGCGAGCCGGCCAATACGCGACGGCTCATTACCAGTTTGCCAGCATGCACCGGCGGCTCGACCGGTTCGATCAAGCCCACCAGAATGTGCACGCCGTCGAAACGCAGGGTGTCGAGGTAGGGATTGAGGTCGTGCTGCACCGGAATGGTGTCCAGCAGGAAGTCGAAATGACCGGCCGCCGCCTTCATCTGTTCGGCATCGGTGGACACGATCACGTGGTCCGCGCCCTGACGGCGAGCTTCTTCGGCCTTGCTCGCCGAGCGGGTGAACAGCGTCACTTCGGCGCCCATGGCCTTGGCGAACTTGATGCCCATGTGGCCGAGGCCGCCCATGCCGAGAATGCCGACCTTGTCGCCAGCCTTCACCCCATAGTGCTTGAGCGGCGAGTAGGTGGTGATGCCGGCACAGAGGATTGGCGCGGCGCTGGCCAGGTCGAGTTTCTCCGGAATGCGCACGACGAAGTGTTCGCTGACCACGATGCTGTCGGAATAGCCGCCCATGGTGTTGCTGCCATCGATCCGGTCCGGAGTGGCGTAGGTCATGGTCGGGCCTTCGAGGCAGTATTGCTCGAGATTCGACTGGCAGGCTTCGCAGCTGCGGCAGGAATCGACCATGCAGCCGACACCGACCAGGTCGCCGACCTTGTGTTGGGTGACGTTCGCACCAATGGCGGTCACTTTGCCGACGATCTCGTGGCCGGGCATCAGTGGGTAAACGGCAATGCCCCACTCGTTGCGTGCCTGGTGGATGTCGGAATGGCAGACGCCGCAGTAGAGAATATCGATGGCAACGTCGTCGGCCCGAGGGCTGCGGCGCTCGAATTTCACGGGGGCGAGGGGAGTGGTGGCCGATTGGGCGGCATATCCGATGGCGGTGTACATGAAGAACCTCGCAGAGCAGTGACAGGTGAGGGGGTGAATTCTGGGCGCCGTACCCACGACCGGCCATGGCGATTCCTCCGGGTGTCATGCCTAATCCTCCGGCATGAGCCGCGGCGGAGTCGCATTGGCCATCAGACCTGCGATGATGCTTTCATCCCGATTTCCGCGACTTTTTCTGTGAAGAGCTGCCCATGCTGTTGACCCGTCATCTCGATGCCAATGCCACCCTGGTTTCATTGATCCAGCCGCTGACCACTCGCGATGGTTTCGCGCCCACCTCATTGCCGGGTGTTCAGGTTCTGCGCGCCAGTTGTGATGTGGCCCGTGGCCCGCAGATCTACGAGCCGAGCCTGGTCATCATCGCCCAGGGCAGCAAACTGGCGTATCTGGGACCGCGTACGCTGGAGTACGGCGCCGGGCATTATCTGATCCAGGCATTGCCGGTGCCGTTCGAGTGCGAGACGTTTTCGGCACCGGATGGGCCGATGCTCGGGGTGTCCATCGCCATCGACCGGGTGCTGCTCGGTGAGTTGGTGTTGGCCATGGGGCTGGTGTCGGGACGCACGATTGCTGCGCAGACGCCGGAGTCCATGACCTCGGCGGTGCTCGACGACGCGATGCGTGGCTGTGTGGAACGGCTGCTGCGTTGCCTGCACGATCCGCTGGAATGCCAGGTGATGGGACAGGCCCGATTGCGCGAGTTGTTGTTCGTCGCCTTGCGCGGGCCGCAAGCCGATGTGCTGCGGGCGCTGGTCGAGCAACAGGGACAGTTCGCCCGGATCGCTGCCTCGCTCAGTCATCTGCACGCGCATTACACCGAGCCGTTGAACGTCGAAACCCTGGCCAGTTGCGCGAACATGAGTGCGTCGACCTTTCACGAGCATTTCAAGCGCAGCACCTTGTTGTCACCGGTGCAGTACTTGAAGCGCCTGCGTTTGCTCAAGGCGCAGACCTTGCTGGTGGCAGAGGGGTTGGGCGTGGCGCAGGTGGCGCATCGGGTGGGGTATCAGAGCACGTCGCAGTTCAGTCGTGAGTACAAGCGGTACTTCGAGCGCAATCCCGGCGACGAACGCGCCGCCTGAAACGCCATCGAGCCCCTGTGGGAGCGAGCTTGCTCGCGATAGCGGTGGATCAGCTTGCATCGGTGTTGAATGATAGATCGCCATCGCGAGCAAGCTCGCTCCCACATGGACTCTGTGTTGGGTATAAATTGCAGGCAACAAAAAAGGCCCCCATTCCGGGAGCCTTGATGTTCAGCGCTGCGACTTACATGTTCGGATAAGTCGGACCGCCGGAGCCTTCCGGCGCCACCCAGGTGATGTTCTGCGCAGGGTCCTTGATGTCGCAGGTCTTGCAGTGCACGCAGTTCTGGGCGTTGATCTGGAAGCGCTTCTCACCGTCTTCCTTCGTCACCACTTCATATACGCCGGCCGGGCAGTAACGCTGGGCAGGTTCATCGTACATGGGCAGGTTCTTGGCGATCGGGATGCTCGGATCAGTCAGCTTCAGGTGGCACGGCTGTTCTTCTTCATGGTTGGTACCGGAGATGAACACTGAGCTGAGTTTGTCGAAGCTGAGCTTGCCGTCCGGTTTCGGGTAGTCGATCTTCTTGCAATCGGCCGCCAGTTTCAGACACGCGTAATCCGGCTTGGTGTCGTGCAGGGTGAACGGCAGTTTACCGCCGAAGATGTTCTGGTCGAGCCAGTTGAAACCACCGCCGACGATGGCGCCGAACTTGTGGATCGCCGGGCCGAAGTTGCGGCTGGCGAACAGTTCGTCGTAGAGCCAGCTCTTCTTGAACGCGTCCACGTAGGTGGTCAGCTCTTCGGTGCCGTCTTTTTCAGCAAACAGCGCGTCGGCCACGGATTCGGCCGCGAGCATGCCGGACTTCATGGCGGTGTGGCTGCCCTTGATCTTGGCGAAGTTCAGCGTGCCGAGGTCGCAACCAATCAACGCGCCGCCCTTGAACACCATTTTCGGCAGCGAGTTCAGGCCGCCCTTGCTGATGGCGCGCGCGCCATAGCTGATGCGCTTGCCGCCTTCCAGGTACTGCTTGAGCACTGGGTGATGCTTGAGGCGCTGGAACTCGTCGAATGGCGACAGGAAGGTGTTGCTGTAGGACAGGTCGACGATCAGACCGACGACCACCTGGTTGTTTTCCAGGTGATAGAGGAACGAGCCGCCGGTGTTCTCGGTGCCCATGATGTCCAGCGGCCAGCCGGCGGTGTGCACCACCAGGCCTGGTTGATGCTTGGCCGGATCGACTTCCCAGATTTCTTTCAGGCCGATGCCGTAGTGCTGGGCATCGGCCTCGCTGTCGAGGTTGAAACGCTTGATCAGTTGCTTGCCGATATGGCCACGGCAACCTTCGGCGAACAGTGTGTACTTGCCACGCAGTTCCATGCCAGGGGTGTACAGGCCTTCTTTCGGATTACCTTCACGGTCAACACCCAGGTCGCCGGTGATGATCCCGCGAACCACGCCGTTCTCGTCGAATAACGCTTCCTGCGCAGCGAAGCCCGGGTAGATTTCCACGCCCAGGTTCTCGGCCTGCTGGGCCAGCCAGCGGCACAGGTTGCCCAGGGAGATGATGTAATTGCCTTCGTTGTGCATGGTCTTGGGCACAAAGAAGTCAGGAATTTTCTGCGCGCTGTCGGCGTTCTTGAGCACGAAGATGTCATCGCGGGCCACCGGCGTGTTCAGCGGCGCGCCGAGCTCTTTCCAGTCCGGGAACAATTCGTTCAGGGCGCGGGGTTCGAAGATCGCGCCGGAGAGAATGTGTGCACCGACTTCGGAGCCTTTTTCGACCACGCAGACGCTGATTTCCTTACCGGCTTCAGCAGCCTTCTGCTTCAAGCGGCAGGCGGCGGAAAGACCCGCGGGGCCGGCACCGACGATGACCACGTCGAATTCCATGTATTCGCGTTCCACAGGTTATCTCCTACTCAAGGCTCAACAGTTTTTTTTCTAATTGGAGGTTGGGTGTCGCATCCATGAATGCCTGCTCGATGCAGGAAAAGGACAATCGATAAAACCACCTTTCTCTCTAAGGTGGCGCATTATATCTACACCACTCTCAGCGTCCAATACAAACGTTTGTTTGAATCGGCGCAAAGCCAGAGAAATCACAGTAAAGCGGCTTATGAATGGCCCATTTGCCGTATTGACCGGAATAGGTGTTCCGGTCAATATACGGGCGGTTTTGCGCTCGCCGTAGGCTGACTGTTGGTTTCAAGAGCACCTCTAAAGACAGGGCGGTGGCAGTACAAGGTGAAGCGTTGCGACCCCTGGGGCGCAGTTTACACGTCGCGGTAAGGTATGACTCGTCGGTCATCACTGACGAACGGTCATAAACCTCGTGAGCAAGGTTCACCTGATTCACCTGCCAGCGTTTTTAGAGGTGCCCTTGCGCCGATGAGCATCAAACCGCCAGGTTCGCCTAGGCGACTTCTTTTCACCGGAGAGTAACGAGGAATCCATGAAGGTTCTTGTAGCTGTCAAACGCGTTGTGGATTACAACGTCAAGGTTCGCGTCAAGGCGGACAATTCCGGCGTCGACCTCGCCAACGTCAAGATGTCGATGAACCCGTTCTGCGAAATCGCAGTGGAAGAAGCCGTACGCCTGAAAGAGAAAGGTGTTGCGACTGAAATCGTCGTCGTCTCCATCGGCCCGACCACCGCTCAAGAGCAACTGCGCACCGCGCTGGCTCTGGGTGCCGACCGCGCCATCCTCGTCGAATCCGCTGAAGATCTGACTTCGCTGGCTGTTGCCAAGCTGCTCAAGGCTGTTGTCGACAAGGAACAGCCTCAGCTGGTGATCCTTGGCAAACAAGCCATCGACAGCGACAACAACCAGACTGGCCAGATGCTCGCTGCATTGAGCGGCTACGGTCAGGGCACGTTCGCGTCCAAAGTTGAAATCAGCGGCGACAGCGTTGCCGTGACCCGCGAAGTCGACGGCGGCGCGCAGACGGTTTCCCTGAAACTGCCGGCCATCGTCACCACCGACCTGCGTTTGAACGAGCCGCGCTACGCGTCCCTGCCAAACATCATGAAAGCCAAGAAGAAGCCTCTCGAAGTGCTGACTCCGGACGCTTTGGGCGTTTCCACCGCCTCCACCAACAAGACCGTGAAAGTCGAAGCGCCAGCTGCACGCAGCGCGGGTATCAAGGTCAAGTCGGTGGCTGAACTGGTTGAGAAACTGAAAAACGAAGCGAAGGTAATCTAATCATGACTATCTTGGTAATCGCTGAACACGACAACAAAGTGCTGGCCCCGGCCACGCTGAACACCGTGGCGGCTGCCGTCAAAATTGGCGGCGACATCCACGTTCTGGTTGCAGGTCAGGGCGCTGGCGCCGTGGCTGAAGCCGCTGCGAAAGTCGCTGGCGTGGCTAAAGTGCTGGTGGCAGACAACGCCGCCTACGCTCACCAACTGCCGGAAAACGTTGCTCCCCTGGTTGCCGAACTGGGCAAGGGCTACAGCCACATCCTGGCTGCCGCCACTTCCAACGGCAAAAACATCCTGCCGCGCGTTGCCGCCCAGCTGGACGTTGACCAGATCTCCGAGATCATCTCGGTCGAAAGCGCCGACACCTTCAAGCGCCCGATCTACGCCGGTAACGCCATCGCTACCGTTCAATCGAACGCTGCGGTCAAAGTGATCACCGTGCGTGCCACCGGTTTCGACCCGGTTGCCGCTGAAGGTGGTTCGGCGGCTGTTGAAGCCGTGGCGGCTGCTCACGACGCTGGCACTTCGAGCTTCGTTGGCGAAGAGCTTGCAAAGTCCGATCGTCCGGAACTGACCGCTGCCAAGATCGTCGTTTCCGGCGGCCGCGGCATGCAGAACGGCGACAACTTCAAGCACCTGTACGCCCTGGCCGACAAGCTGGGCGCTGCTGTTGGCGCTTCCCGCGCCGCGGTCGACGCAGGTTTCGTACCCAACGACATGCAGGTCGGTCAGACCGGCAAGATCGTTGCTCCACAGCTGTACATCGCGGTCGGTATTTCCGGCGCGATCCAGCACCTGGCCGGCATGAAAGACTCCAAAGTGATCGTTGCGATCAACAAGGACGAAGAAGCGCCGATTTTCCAGGTGGCCGATTACGGCCTGGTGGCGGATCTGTTCGAAGCGATCCCTGAGCTGGAGAAGCTGGTCTAATCCAGCGGCTTCACTTATAAAGAGCCCGACCTTTTGGTCGGGCTTTTTTTTGGCTTTTCCTGTAGGAGCGAGCTTGCTCGCGATGGTCTCAAAGGCAACGCGTTTATTCAGAATGAACGCGTTATCGTTAACGACCATCGCGAGCAAGCTCGCTCCCACAGGAGATATAACCAGGTTTAGGGGAGTGTATTGCCATGGATCTGCGCCGAGTGTTCGGTTGGTCAATGCTGTTGGGGCTGACGGTGTTGCCGGTGCTGTCTGTTGCCGCAGGCAAGTGCGAGCGCCTGGTGGTCACCGGCAGCCCGGATGCGCCGCCGTACCTGTGGCAAGACCCGCAGCACCCCAAGCGCCTGATCGGCGCCAGTGCCGATCTGTTGCAGCAGGTGGCGGGGGAGTTGGGGATCAAGGTCGAACTGCTGTACGCCGGCAAACGCTCCCAGGCCCTGGACGAGGTGCGCAGCGGGCGCATGGACATGCTGGCCGATGCGCCGTTGACGGTCAGCGGACTGGAAACCCTGGATTACATTCATCCGCCGTTGCTGGAAAACGATTACCTGGTCTGGACCCGAAAAGACTCGGCACTGGTCTACAACGAAGCACAGGATCTTCACGGTCATCCCGGCGCTTTATCGGAAAAGGCGCGTTTGACCCCGGCATTCGGCATCTTCGCCGAACAGCAATTGACCCTCGCGCGCACGCCCAACCTGACCCAGAGCTTTCAGAAATTGCTGTTGGGCGAGGTGGAGTTTGTCCTCGCTGGACGCTACTCGGGCATGGCCGCCGTACAGGCATTAAGCATGGTCAATGACCTGGTCGCGCGACCCCGGGCAGTCGACAAACCCGGTCTGTTCCTCGCGGTCTCCCATAACTCCGCCTGCAACGATCCGTGGTTACGCGGACAGCTGGCTAAAAAGATGACAGAATTGCTCGCGTCCGGACTGACGGAAGCCGCATTGCAGCGCAATGTCGAGCGCTGGAAGCTGCAGCAGCAACTACCCGCCAGTACCCCAAAACAGTAGGGATTTTTCGTGAGTATTCGACCTCTTTTCGCTGCCCTGGCCGTTCTGGCTCTGGCGGGTTGTGCAGCCGATCCGGCGCCGAATGAACAAATACGCCTGACCGAACAGGCGCTTGTACAAGCAAAAGCTGTGGGTGCCACCCCCGACGACGTGCCGGAGTTGAAACTGGCCGAAGAAAAATTCAGCCGTGCCCAGGGCGACATGGCCGACCAGTCCTATAAACATGCGCGCATGCGGGCCGAACAGGCCGAGCTGGACGCGCGTTTGGCCGAAGCCCGGGTCCTGACCCGCAAGAGTGAAGAACAGTTGAACGTGCTCAATACCCGCATCACCCGCTTGCGCAAGCAACTGGGAGATGCCCAATGAGCCTCAAGCGCAAAGTACTCGGCGGTTTGTTCCTGGCAGGCTGCGCCAGCCTCCTTGGCTGTGCCGGTCAGCACAGCGAGGCCGCGTTGCAGCAGGCAGGCGTTGATTTCCAGAAGGTCAAGGAAGACTCCAACGTGCTGCGGATCGCGCCCAAGGATGTGATTCGCGCCGGTGAGTCCCTGGCCCGCGCCGATCGTCTGTCCAGCTACTGGGGCAGCGGATCCGACGTGCAGCATTACGCTTATCTGAGCCAGCGCTACAGCGAAATCGCCCGTGAACACTCCAACCAGGTGCTCAACGAAGAGCGCGCGGCGAAGCTCGAACTGGAGCGTCAGCGCCTGCAACTGGCCCTGCGCGAATCCAAATTGCTCAGCGTGCAACAGCAGGGCAAGTGGCTTGAAGAACAGATTCTCGCGCTGGCCACCACCCAGACCGACCGTGGCCTGGTGATGACGCTGGGCGATGTGTTGTTCGATACCGGCGAAGCGGAGTTGAAAAGTTCGGCCAACCGCGTGGTGTTGAAGATCGTGCAGTTCCTGCAGCTCAACCCCAAGCGCGTCGTGCGCATCGAAGGCTACGCCGACAGTACCGGCGGCAAGCAGGAAAACCTCAAGCTGTCCCGCGACCGTGCGCAATCGGTGGCGAACGTGCTGATGGACCTGGGCATCGACGACAAACGCATCCAGGTCGAAGGGTACGGCGATGAATACCCGGTGGACGTCAATGCCTCGGAACGGGGCCGCGCGCAGAACCGTCGGGTGGAAATTGTGTTCTCCGATGAAAAAGGCCAGCTTGGCGCTGCTCGGTAATCAGAAGTCCCGTAGGAGCTGTCGGGTGCACGGGGCTGCGATCTTTCCGGGTCCACTTGAGTCCCAAGCGAAAGATCAAAAGATCGCAGCCTCGTTGCACGAGACAGCTCCTACACACCAGCTCCTATAACCCGGCCTGCCTGGCAGCGCCGGGTTTTTGTTGCGCCTGACAATTTTCGCGCCATGCCAATAAAGCAGTACAGATTTTGCTGACACTGCACTGTACTGTCGACTATTGTGGCAACTGTCCCCGTACACTTCTAAACTGTTCCGGTATTGTTTCACACAAGAATAAAATGCCCGTGAAATCGAGTGCTGCGTCATGACCAATCTCTTGCTTTACCAACGTATTGCTCAACAACTGGCCGAAGACATCCGCCGGGGCGTCTATCAACCGGGGGAGCGCGTGCCTTCGGTACGCAAGATGAGCTCGCAGCTCAACGTCAGCCATGCGACGGTGTTGCAGGCCTACGCCAATCTCGAGGATCAGGGGCTGATCCGTGCCCGGCCGCAGTCGGGCTACTACGTGCACCAGACCCCCGCGCTGACCGCGCCGACGCCGGACATCGCCAGGGTCGAGCGTCCCGGCCTGGTCACCCGCAGCAGCATCATTCAGCAAGTGCTGGTCGAATCCCGCCGCGAGGGTGTGTTCCCCTTGGGCGCGGCAGTACCGAGTGTCGATTATCTACCGGTAAGGGCGCTGCATCAGCAATTGGCCAAAGTCACCCGTTTCCATAGTCCGCGGGCGTTCAGCTACATGTTCAGCCCCGGTTTCGAACCCTTGCGGCGCCAAGTGGCGATTCGCATGCGTGATGCCGGCGTGGTGGTCGATCCCTCGGAAGTGGTCATCACCCACGGCTGCGTCGATGCCTTGCAGATGTCCCTGCGCGTCCTGACCCGGCCGGGCGATTTGATCGCCGCCGAGTCGCCGACCTACTACGGTTTGCTGCAGCTGGCTGACCTGTTGGGCCTCAAGGTCATCGAGATCCCCAGCGATCCGGCGACCGGCATGAGCCTCGAAGCCCTGCAACTGGCGGCCAACCAGTGGTCGATCAAGGCGCTGGTGCTGACCACTCGTCTGAGCAATCCGCTGGGCGGCACCATGCCCGAAGAGCGACAGAAGCAACTGCTGCGGCTGGCCTCGGATTTCGATATCCAGGTTGTCGAAGACGATATCTATGGCGAACTGATGTTCGAGCAGGGTCGCACCAAATCGCTCAAGGCCTACGACCGGCTGGATCGGGTGATCTATTGCTCGAGCTTCTCCAAAACCCTGTCACCGGGCGTGCGGATCGGCTGGATGATTGCCGGCAAGTACCAACAGGAAATCCAGCGCTTGCAGACCTTCAGCACCCATTCGGCCTGCAGCGTCACGCAGATGGGCATTGCGGCGTACCTGGAGAACGGCGGTTACGACCGGCACTTGCGCTACATCCGCCAGGAGTACCGCAAGAACCTCAGCGCGTTCCAGCTGGCGGTGCAACAGCATTTTCCAGAAGGCACGCAGATGACCCGACCGACCGGCGGCTTCATTCTGTGGGTCAGTTTGCCGGGAAGGGTCAACACACAGGAACTGCATGTGCGGGCATTGCAGCAGGGCATCAGCATCGCGCCAGGGCTGATTTTCAGTAACACCGAACAGTTCAATCACTGCATTCGCCTGAACTGCGGCATCCCCTGGAACCGGGAAGCCGAGCGTGCATTGATGACCCTGGGCATGCTTGCCACCCAGCTCTGCCAGGAAATGGCCGGCGGTTTTTGACCAGGCGGGCAGGCCGTGCTTGTCTTGTTGCGTGCAACAGGTGAGCATATGACTCCTGCCGTTTGCGCCGTTGGGTCCATGAAACCGATTCTCCCCGCCGTCTGGCTATCGATCTGTCTGCTGATGACCTTCCAGGCCGAAGGACTCATGGCGGCTCCCCTGCAGGAAAAACCGGCAGCCAGCATTACCTCGCAACAACCCGCCCCGGCCAAAAAAGCCGCAGCGGTCAAAAAGAAAGCGGCCAAGGTGAAAAAACGGGCGCCGATTGCCTCCAAGTCCAAACCCGCCAGCGAGGTGGTGAAAACCAAGTTGCCTTCGGCCGACCTGGATTTGAGTCTGCCCGAGGACATGGCGGAGGAATTGAAACCGATCGGTTCGGTACCCTTGCCACGACACGACGAAGTATTGCCGCAAATGTTCGGTGACAAGGCCGGCAGCACGCCGTTCCAGCTCAACGGAAGGCTGATCAGTAACGAAATGCAGTTGCAACTGCGTAACGAAGAGCGCCGGGAAGTCGAAGGCGCAGCGCTGGAATTCGAATTCAAGCGGTAATTGCGATATCTGTGACCCGTTAGCCAGACACTTTGTCGGAGACTGGTCAGTCACGTTCGTTTGAGCGAAAAAACCTGGGTCCAGGCAATTTAAAACGACCGTTTTAGCGGTTACCCTGTGCCCCGTCTTTAACACATCGCCCGTCGCGAGGAGCTCGTCGTCATGAAATGCCGAGAAGGCTGTGGCGCCTGTTGCATTGCCCCTTCCATCAGTTCACCGATTCCCGGCATGCCTAATGGCAAGGCCGCCGGAGAACGTTGCGTTCAGCTGTCTGCGGAGAATTTGTGCAGTATTTTCGGCAAGGCGGAACGTCCCGCCGTGTGTTCGGCATTTGCAGCCGATGTCGAAGTCTGCGGAAGCAGCAGTGATGAAGCGATCAAATTGCTGGGATGGTGGGAGCAAATGACGGCGGCGTAGTGTGTTCAACGAACGGAACTTCAACAATAAGGAATAAGATTATGGGTTCGCTGCATCGTATGGCTGTGCTCTGTGGTTTGACTGTAGTGCTGGCCACCACGGCCGCTCAGGCTGAAAACTGGACTGTCGCCAAGAACGAAGATGGGATCAAAGTCTCCCTGAGTGAAGTGGCTGGCTCCGATTACAAGGCCTACCAGGGCGTCACCCTGATGAAGACCACCATGGCCAAACTGCGCGCATTGCAGGAAGACGTGCCAGGCGCCTGCGCCTGGATTCACGACTGCAAAACCCAGAAGTTGCTCAAGCACGAAGGCGACCAGAGCTGGACCTACACCCAGTTCAATACGCCCTGGCCGGTCACCGCGCGTGATTCGGTGCTGCATGTCACCACCGTTGAGGGCGCAGACGGCAGCCTGACCCGTAAGCTCGAAGGCGTACCGAAGTACCTTCCCGAAGAAAAAGGCTTTGTGCGGGTCACCAAGGTCGACGGTTTCTGGAAGTTCGTGCCCAAGGGCGACCAGATCGAAGTGACTTATCAGGTGCACACAGAGCCGGGCGGCAGCATTCCGTCGATGGTGGCGAACAAGTTTGTGGTCGATGCGCCGTTCAATACCTTGAAAGCCCTGAAAGAACGTGCCGAGAAGTGATTGCTCCGTTTTTTTGATGTCGGCTGCATTGGGTACATATCCGTTTCTGCGGTAACGGCCGCTGACGGTTTCGCTCTTACAGCGAGTCACTTGTGCGCCCAGCATGGGCGCCATCCCAGAGGTGAAAGTCCTCTCTTGAGCTGGCCACAGCGAATGAAGCGAAGCGCAACTGCATGAGGGCGACCGAGTGTGGGAAGGAAGCGTGGAACGTAAACCGCGAGCCGAGGTACACGAACCGCATATAAGGCGCCGCCGGTCAGGGCGAGCAGCCAAGTGACTGCGAAGCTCTTGTGGCCAAAGTGCCGGGGACGTAAATGCGGCGGTTGTGCGGTGAAGGATGGCGTTCTTACCTGGGGAGATCTCGCCTCATGCCTGAAAGGGCGACGGCGCAAGCCGGAGCGAGAAGTCAGCAGAGGTCGTAGTAGCTGCGTTGCAGCGAAGGGCCGAACGAGAAGGAGTGAGGTTCACCATGGCGATACAACAGGCCTTGCATCAGATGCCCGGGAAACCGGGGCGGGACGCAGCTGCGACGGGTGAAACCCGACGCGAAGCGTCCAGCGATGAAGCTGGTTGTCCGCGCGATGACCCGAACCCCATGGGGTCAGGGCTTCTGCAAGAAGTCCTGACCAGAGAAAACCTGCAACTGGCGCTCAAGCGAGTCCGGTCCAATAAAGGTGCGGGCGTCGACGGTCTTGGGATCGATGAGACGGTCGAGCATCTGCAAACGGCCTGGCCCGTCATACGGGCACAGTTGCTGGCGGGAACGTACCGGCCAAGCCCGGTGCGTAGAGTTCTGATCCCAAAACCGGAAGGAGGCGAGCGCAAGCTGGGCATTCCGACGGTGACGGACAGACTGATCCAGCAGGCGCTTCTACAGGTTTTACAGCCTCTGCTGGACCCGGGATTCAGTGATCATAGCTATGGTTTTCGTCCCGGTCGCAGCGCTCACCAAGCGGTACTGGCGGCGCAGCGATATATTCACTCGGGGCGAGACATCGTGGTGGACGTCGATCTGGAGCAGTTCTTCGATCGCGTTGATCATGACCTGTTGATCGCTCGACTGAGCAGGAAGGTGACCGACCGAGGCGTTCTGCGTCTGGTCCGGGCTTATCTGAACAGCGGGACGTTGATCGACGGCGTAGTGGTAGTCAGTGAACGAGGGACGCCGCAAGGCGGCCCACTTTCACCATTGCTCGCCAATGTATTGCTGGACGAGGTGGACAAGGAGCTGGAGCGACGAGGCCATTGCTTCGTCAGGTACGCGGACGATGCGAATGTTTACGTGCGCAGCCTCAAGGCCGGCCAGCGGGTAATGGCAGTGCTCCGTCGCCTTTATGACCGACTTAGGCTGCAAGTAAACGAGAGCAAGAGCGCAATTGCCAGTGCGTTTGGCCGCAAGTTTCTGGGCTACGGCTTTTGGCTGTCAGCTCAAGGCGAGGTCAAACGCTGGGTGGCAAGCAAAGCGCTACAGACGTTCAAAAGCCGCATCCGACAGCTGACGTCTCGAAATTGGGGTCGAAGCATGTCGCGAGTGGTGGAAGGTCTGAGGCTGTACCTACTGGGTTGGAAAGCGTACTTCGGTTTATCGCAAACCCCTCGCCTCTGGCATAGGTTCGATGAATGGATACGCCGACGACTCAGGGCCATCCAGCTAAAACAATGGAAAACTGGAAGGAAGACGTACCGTGAACTGCGCAAACTTGGAGCAGGCCCTGACTTGGCAGCGGCGATAGCCGGCAACAGCCACAGGTACTGGCACAACAGTGTCGGTCTGATCCATGGAGTGCTTACGGTGGCGTGGTTCGACCGGTTGGGTCTACCTCGACTCTGCTGACCTCAACTTCTCGAACCGCCCGGTGCGGACCCGCATGCCGGGTGGTGTGGCAGGGGCGCGGCCAGATGGCCGCCTCCTATGCCGATGGAAGAGCCCCAAGTAACCAAGGGCTTTTGCCCCGCCATTCGGTGCCTCGCCTAGGCTCGGCATGCCCTCACTCCGGCATTGCTCCGGGGGCCCGCCGCCATCGGCCATCCATGGCCGGGGGCGGCTACCGCGGCATCCCTGCCGCGGTGCCCCCTGCGCAACGCCTGCGTTCGGCCTCTGGGAAAGGGGCGGCAGATCTAAAGCCAAAGCCAAAGCCAAAGCAACGGCAACGGCAACATCAACATCAACAGCAACAGCAACAGCAACAGCAACAGCTTCGCGAGCAGGCTCGCTCCCACATGGATCGGCGTACCCCTTCGCTTTTTCACCACTCAACAGGCCGAGCGTTAGCTCGCCTGCAGCTTTTGATCTTGATGCACCGCCCCCTCGAGAGGCCGAGTGGAGGTTCTGCGCAGTGGGCAACCCGGCATGGATGCCGGGTTAGCCGCCCCCGGCCATGGATGGCCGATGGCGGCGGGCCCACGGAGCAGGACCGGAGCGAGGGCATGCCGAGCCTTAGCGAGGCACCGAACGAAAGGGGCAAGAGCGTTTGGTTACTTTGCGCTTCTCAAAGTGACCCGCTGTAAGAGCGGAACCATAAGCCGCCGTTACCGCAGAATCGGATATACACACAAGCAAACGGGGCATCAGAGGCTGGGACTTTATTTTGTTTCCAGATATACGTTGCACGAAATTTTCACAAAGCCTCCAAGACAATTCGCCCCGCGCCGCGCATGCCGGTCAGTAATCAATGGCAATGCCGCGGACGATCGTGCAACATTTGCGCACCGCGCAAGCCCCGGGGTCGAGAACTGGCCAACAGAGGGCAAGGCGCCGCTGTATTTTTGAAACTTCAACTTCCAATGGGTCCTAAAACGACATGGCAAACCCGGACGCCCTGAGTCAGCAGCGAGCTTCTAGTCGCCTGCTGCAACCGACCGTCAAATCGCATCTGGCCTACACGCTGCTGTGTGCCCTGGTCATGATGGTCATGTTCACCCTGCTGCGCGTCGCGCTGCTGGTCTACAACCGCGAGATGATCCTCGACACACCGGCCTCGACCTTTTTCGAAGCGTTCACCAACGGTCTGCGTTTCGACCTGCGACTGGTGGTCTACCTCAGCGTTCCGCTGGTGCTGGCACTGTTCAGCGCCCGGGCCATGGCCGCCCGCGGGTTCTTCCGTCTCTGGCTGACCGTCGTCTCGAGCATTGCATTGTTCCTCGGCCTGGTGGAGATGGACTTCTACCGCGAGTTCCACCAGCGCCTCAACGGCCTGGTCTTCCAGTACATCAAGGAAGACCCGAAAACCGTGACCAGCATGCTCTGGTACGGTTTCCCGGTGGTTCGCTACCTGTTGGCCTGGGTCGTGGGCACCGTGATCCTGACCCTGGCATTCAAGGGCGCCGACCGCGCCACCCGTCCTCGCGGTCCATTCAGCGGCGGCAGTGTCAGCTCACGCCAGATCGCCCCATGGTACTCGCGCATCGCGGTGTTCGTGGTCTGCCTGCTGGTCTGCGTCGTCGCTGCCCGTGGCACCCTGCGTCAGGGCCCGCCGATGCGTTGGGGGGACGTCTACACCACCGACTCCAATTTCGCCAACCAGCTGGGCCTCAACGGCACATTGTCGCTGGTCGCCGCGGCCAAGAGCCGGATGTCCGAAGACCGCGACAACATCTGGAAAGCCACGCTGCCGCAGCCGCAAGCCCAGCAAATCGTGCGTGACATGCTGGTGATGCCGGATGACAAGCTGGTGGATAGCGAGACTGCCGCCGTGCGTCGCGATTACACGCCGCCGACCGACAAGACCCTGCCGATCAAGAACGTCGTCGTGATCCTGATGGAAAGCATGGCCGGTCACTCGGTGGGCGCGTTGGGTGCCCCAGGCAATATCACGCCATACCTCGACAAGCTGTCGAAGGAAGGCCTGTTGTTCGACCGTTTCTTCTCCAACGGCACCCATACCCATCAGGGTATGTTCGCCACCATGGCCTGCTTCCCGAATCTGCCGGGTTTCGAATACCTGATGCAAACGCCTGAGGGCAGCCACAAGCTGTCCGGCTTGCCGCAATTGCTCAGCGCCCGTGACTACGACGATGTGTACGTCTACAACGGCGACTTCGCCTGGGATAACCAGTCGGGTTTCTTCAGCAACCAGGGCATGACCAACTTCATTGGTCGTAACGACTTCGTGAACCCGGTGTTCTCCGATCCGACCTGGGGCGTGTCCGACCAGGACATGTTCGACCGTGGTCTGGTCGAGCTCAAGGCGCGGGAAAACGGCAAGCCGTTCTACGCATTGCTGCAGACCCTGTCGAACCACACGCCATACGCCTTGCCGACACCCTTGCCGGTTGAACGCGTGACCGATCGCGGTAACCTGAACGAACACTTGACCGCCATGCGCTACGCAGACTGGGCGCTGGGCCAGTTCTTTGAAAAGGCCCGCAAGGAGCCGTACTTCAAGGAGACCCTGTTTGTCGTCGTGGGCGACCACGGGTTTGGCAACGAGCGCCAGATCACCGAAATGGACCTGGGCCGCTTCAACGTGCCGATGCTGTTCATCGCACCGGGTATCCAGGAAAAGTTCGGCCAGCGTGACCACACCGTGGGCACCCAGATCGATATCGTGCCGACCATCATGGGCCGGATCGGTGGCGAAGTGCGCCATCAGTGCTGGGGACGTGACCTGCTCAATCTTCCCGAAGGCGATACCGGTTTCGGCGTGATCAAGCCGTCGGGCAGCGAACAGACCACGGCCATCATCACGGCCGACCAGATTCTGGTGCTGCCGAAGGAAAAGGAAATGGCGCCGAAGGTGTACCAGTATGAGCTCGGTGCTACGCCGCGCGCCGAGGTGGTTGCGAATGCGCCGCGAACGGCGGAGCTGAAACTCAAGCTCGAAGCATTCCTGCAAACGGCAACCAAGAGCCTGATCGACAACACCGCCGGTGTGGTTGACGGCAAGCCGGACGGAATAGTCGAAGCGCAATAAAAAAAGAGGCCCTTGAAAAGGGCCTCTTTTTTTGCCTGTTAAACCTTTATATCTTGCCCAGCAACAGCAGGATCAACAGCACCACCAACACCACGCCGATGATACCCGACGGCCCATAACCCCAACTTCTGGAGTGTGGGAAGACCGGTAAACCACCTACCAGCAGGAGGATCAGGATAATGATCAGAATTGTGCCCATGTTTATTTCCTTGTTGGAAGTGTTCTGGAACTACCTGGCGTTTAACGGTCAGCCGCGATGCTATAAAACCAGGCTGCTTACCAAATCCGACTGTTGCCCATGAAAGAAAATTCCAAGTTTTTTTAATGTTTTTCGAAGAAAGGCTTATTTCGTTTTTACTGCATTAGTGGGTTGGGGCACTTCCACGGTTTGCTTGGGCCATTCAGCAATCTGATGGAGCGTGGGTCGGGCAATGTCCTTCGCTACACTCGACACATCTTCCCCGGAACAACAAGGCTGTTTGCTATGCAAAATCGCATGATGATCACTGGTGCGGGCTCTGGCCTGGGTCGCGAAATCGCGCTGCGCTGGGCGCGTGAAGGCTGGCAACTGGCCTTGTCGGATGTTAGCGAGCCTGGTCTGCAAGAAACCCTGAAACAGGTTCGCGAGGCCGGCGGCGACGGCTTCATCCAGCGTTGCGATGTACGCGATTACAGCCAGTTGACCGCCTTCGCCCAAGCCTGCGAAGAGAAACTGGGAGGCATCGATGTCATCGTCAACAACGCCGGCGTTGCTTCGGGCGGGTTCTTCAGTGAACTGTCCCTTGAGGATTGGGACTGGCAGATCGCAATCAACCTGATGGGGGTGGTCAAGGGCTGCAAGGCCTTCCTGCCGCTGCTGGAAAAAAGCAAAGGCAAGATTATCAACATTGCGTCGATGGCCGCGCTGATGCAAGGCCCGGCCATGAGCAACTACAACGTCGCCAAAGCGGGCGTGGTGGCCCTGTCCGAAAGCCTGCTGATCGAGCTGGCGCAGCAGGAAGTCGGCGTGCATGTGGTGTGCCCGTCATTCTTCCAGACCAACCTGCTCGATTCCTTCCGCGGCCCGACGCCGGCCATGAAGGCCCAGGTCGGTAAATTGCTGGAAAGCTCGCCGATCAGCGCTGCCGACATTGCCGACTACATCTATCAACAGGTCGGCGCCGGTGAATTCATGATTCTGCCCCATGAACAGGGCCGTATGGCCTGGGCGCTCAAGCAGAAGAACCCACAACTGCTCTACGACGAAATGACCGTCATGGCCGACAAGATGCGCGCCAAGGCCAGGCAAACCGCAGGCTGAGCTTGCCCCTGGGTATCACCGTCGCTAGGGTGGCCGCAATCGGTCATCCTCGCGAGACGTTTGCATGCTCAATTACCTGTGGTTTTTCCTCGCCGCGCTGTTTGAAATCGCCGGCTGCTTTGCCTTCTGGGTGTGGCTACGTCAGGGCAAGAGTGCCTGGTGGATAGTGCCGGCGTTGCTCAGCCTGACGGTGTTTGCGCTGCTGCTGACCCGTATCGAGGCGACCTATGCCGGTCGCGCGTATGCTGCTTACGGTGGTATCTACATCATTGCGTCGATTGGCTGGCTGGCGGTGGTCGAGCGGATTCGTCCGTTGGGCTCGGACTGGGTCGGCGTGGCACTGTGCGTGATCGGGGCGAGTGTCATCCTGTTCGGGCCGCGCTTTTACGCATCCTGACAGACCGGTCCTACAGCGCCGGTGATTTGTCAGTTCTTTCCTACGCCGGCTTACTTCTTGCGCTGTAGGGAAGGACTGATTTGCCGCCGTCGCATTGAACACCCGCCATGGGCCGGGCATCTTCAGGGTCAACCAATCCTGAAGGACGAATACCATGCTTGTACTCAGTCGCGTTGTGGGCGAATTGATCTCTATCGGTGACGACATTTCCGTGCGCATTGTGGCCGTCAACGGCGGCACGGTGCGCTTCGGCGTCGAAGCGCCACGAAACGTCAACGTGCACCGGGCCGAGATCTATGAACGCATCCAGCTCAATCTGCCGAAAAAAGACAAAGCGCGCTGAAGGTTTCAGTCAAACAGATGCTTGGGCACGTCGTGCTTGAGCATCAACTGGCATTGCTCGCTTTCCGGGTCGAAGACAATCAGCGCCTGACCCTTGGTCAAGGCCTGGCGAACACGCAGTACGCGGGTTTCGAGCGGCGTGTCATCACCGTTGTCGGTGCCGTCACGGGTCACGAAATCCTCGATCAGACGGGTCAGGGTGTCGACTTCAAGTTGGTCATGGGGGATCAGCATGGGCACCTCGGCTAAACAATGGCGCGATGCTACGGCGGTTATGAACGCATCACCAGTAGGAGCTGCCGAAGGCTGCGATCTTTTGATCTTCAGCGACCTAATAGACGCCAAAGATCAAAAGATCAAAAGATCGCAGCCTTCGGCAGCTCCTACAGTAGCGTTCGCTTAGCTATCGTTGCGCTGCCCCACCAGGCTATCCACCGACGGTACCCGAGTATCGCTTTCCATTTGCGTGTCATGTTCGATCTGATGACTGAACCTGTCCAGCGACCCCTTCGCAGGCTGGGCATCGCTGGCGAATACCGGCGGGCTGAGGATATAGGCACCCAGCAAACGACTGAGCGCGGCGAGACTGTCGATGTGGGTGCGTTCGTAGCCGTGGGTGGCGTCGCAGCCGAAGGCGAGCAGGGCGGTGCGAATGTCATGGCCGGCGGTCACTGCCGAGTGCGCATCGCTGAAGTAATACCGGAACAGGTCGCGGCGCACCGGCAACTCATTGTCACTGGCCAGCCGCAGCAGGTGGCGTGACAAGTGATAGTCATAAGGCCCGCCGGAATCCTGCATCGCCACGCTCACTGCATGTTCGCTGGAATGCTGGCCCGGCGCGACTGGAGCGATGTCGATGCCGACGAATTCGCTGACATCCCAGGGTAACGCTGCCGCCGCGCCGCTGCCGGTTTCCTCGGTAATGGTGAACAGCGGATGACAGTCGATCATCAGCTCTTCACCGCTGTCGACGATGGCTTTCAGCGCTGCCAGCAGTGCAGCAACACCGGCCTTGTCGTCGAGGTGACGGGCGCTGATGTGGCCACTTTCAGTGAACTCCGGCAACGGGTCGAAGGCGACGAAATCGCCGACGCTGATTCCCAGGGAGTCGCAATCGGCACGGGTGGCGCAATAGGCGTCCAGACGCAATTCGATGTGATCCCAGCTGATCGGCATTTCATCCACGGCGGTATTGAAGGCGTGCCCGGAAGCCATCAGCGGCAACACGCTGCCGCGGATCACGCCGTTATCGGTAAACAGGCTGACCCGGCTGCCCTCGGCAAAACGGCTGGACCAGCAACCGACCGGAGCCAGGGTCAGACGGCCGTTGTCCTTGATCGCGCGAACCGCCGCGCCGATGGTGTCCAAGTGCGCGGAAACGGCCCGGTCCGGACTGTTCTTCTTGCCCTTGAGGGTGGCACGGATGGTCCCGCGACGGGTCATTTCAAAGGGGATGCCAAGCTCTTCAAGCCGTTCGGCGACGTAGCGCACGATGGTGTCGGTGAACCCGGTCGGGCTGGGAATGGCGAGCATTTCCAGCAGGACTTTTTGCAGGTAGTTGAGATCAGGTTCGGGAATTTTGTTGGTCATGGAAACTCCTGATGAGTTAAGCGCTGATCGTTCCCACGCTCCGCGTGGGAATGCAGCCAGGGACGCTTTGCGTCCCAAAAGCGGACGCGGAGCGTCCGGTGAGGCATTCCCACGCAGAGCGTGGGAACGATCGTAAGGGGAGCGTCAGGCCGCCGGCTGACTATGCGGAAACAACAAATCCACAAACCGCTCGGCCGTCGGCTGCGGTTCATGGTTGGCCAGCCCCGCCCGCTCGTTGGCTTCGATAAACACATACTCCGGCTGATCGGCGGCGGGCACCATCAGGTCGAGTCCGACCATCGGAATATCCAGTGCCCGCGCGGCACGCACCGCCGCATCGACCAGGGTCGGATGCAGGATCGCCGTGACATCCTCGAGAATACCGCCGGTATGCAGATTCGCCGTGCGGCGTACGAACAGATGCTCGCCGGCCGGCAGAATACTGTCGTAGTCATAGCCTGCTGCCTGCAGGGTGCGCTCAGTCTCATGGTCCAGCGGGATTTTGCTTTCACCGCTGGTGGCCGCCTGGCGCCGTCGACTCTGGGCTTCGATCAGCGCACCGATGGAATGCTGACCGTCACCCACCACTTCTGCTGGTCGGCGGATCGCGGCGGCGACCACTTCGAAACCGATCACCACGATCCGCAAGTCGAGCCCTTCGTGGAAACTTTCCAGCAGCACGCGGCTGTCGAACTGGCGGGCTGCCTCGATGGCTTGCTGGACCTCTTCAATGGTCTGCAAATCCACCGCGACCCCTTGACCCTGCTCGCCGTCCAGGGGTTTGACCACCACCCGTTCGTGCTCATCGAGAAACGCCAGATTGTCGTCCGCGTTACCTGCAAGCTGTTGCGCCGGCAGATTCAGGCCGGCCTTTTTCAGCGCCTTATGGGTCAGGCTCTTGTCCTGACACAAGGTCATGCTGATGGCGCTGGTCAGATCGCTCAAGGATTCGCGGCACCGTACCCGACGACTGCCATGGATCAAGGTGAACAGGCCGGCCTCGGCATCATCGACCTGCACGTCGATGCCACGCCGGTGTGCTTCCTCGACGATGATCCGCGCATACGGATTGAACTCGGCTTCCGGACCGGGGCCGAGGAACAGTGGCTGATTGATGCTGTTCTTGCGCTTGATGGCGAAGGTCGACAGGTTGCGAAAACCCAGCTTGGCGTAAAGACTTTTCGCCTGGCGGTTGTCGTGCAGTACTGACAGGTCCAGGTAACTCAAGCCGCGGCTCATGAAATGTTCGATCAAGTGCCGCACCAGTACTTCACCGACGCCCGGTCGCGAACATTGCGGGTCGACGGCGAGGCACCAGAGGCTGCTGCCGTTTTCCGGATCGTTGAACGCCTTGTGATGATCGAGGCCCATGACGCTGCCGATGATCGCGCCGCTGTCCTCATCTTCGGCCAGCCAGAATACCGGGCCGCCCTGGTGACGCGGGGTCAGCAGGCTCGGGTCGATCGGCAGCATGCCGCGCAGCTGATACAGCTGATTGATCGCCGACCAGTCCGCATCGCTCTGGGCCCGACGGATGCGAAAACCGCGAAATACCCGGGTGGACTGCCGGTAATCGCTGAACCACAGACGCAAGGTGTCGGACGGGTCGAGGAACAGTTGTGCCGGCTCCAGCCCCAGCACTTGCTGGGGCGCGGCGACGTAGAGCGCAATGTCGCGCTCGCCGGGCTGCTCGTTGAGCAACTCCTGGGCGAGGCTGGCCGGGTCGGCAAAGGTGTGGCCGATCAATAACCGGCCCCAGCCGCAATGCACGGCGATCGGCGCCGCGCCCAATTCACTGCCGTCTTCGGCCAGGCGCGCCTGCAAGCGTTCGTAGGAGGGCGCCTGACCGCGCAACAAGCGTTGGCTGTATGCCGTGGCATGGGGTTTCATCGATCAGATTCCTTGTTCACTGAGCCACAGGTTCAGGGCCGCCAATTGCCACAGCTTGGAGCCGCGCAACGGGGTCAACTGTCCTTCTGGATCGGTCAGCAGGCGGTCGAGCATGGCGGGCTTGAACAGACCGCGATCCTGACTTGGATCGAGCAGCAGTTCACGCACCCAGTTCAGCGTGTCGCCCTGCAAATGCTTCAGGCCAGGGACCGGGAAGTAACCTTTCTTGCGGTCGATCACTTCACTGGGAATCACCAGCCGGGCCGCTTCTTTCAAGACTTGCTTGCCGCCGTCCGGCAGTTTGAATTTACCCGGCACCCGGGCCGACAATTCCACCAGGCGATAGTCGAGAAACGGCGTGCGCGCTTCCAGGCCCCAGGCCATGGTCATGTTGTCGACGCGTTTGACCGGGTCGTCCACCAGCATCACCGTGCTGTCCAGGCGCAAGGCTTTGTCCACCGCTGCGTCCGCGCCGGGCTGGGCGAAATGTGCTTTGACGAAGTCGCCAGCGGCGTCATTGGCGGTCAGCCATTTCGGCTGCACAGTGGCGGCGTAGTCGTCGTAGCTGCGGTCGAAGAACGCATCGCGATAGGCGGCGTAAGGATCGGCGGCGCCGTCGACTTGCGGATACCAGTGGTAGCCGGCAAACAACTCGTCCGCGCCTTGGCCGCTCTGCACCACCTTGCAGTGCTTGGCCACTTCCCGGGACAACAGATAAAAGGCAATGCAGTCATGGCTGACCATCGGCTCGCTCATGGCGCGGAACGCCGCAGGCAGTTGCTCGATGATCTCTTTTTCGTCGATGCGCAGTTGGTGGTGTTGCGTGCCGTAATGCTTGGCGATCAGGTCTGAATACTGGAACTCGTCGCCACGCTCGCCGCCGGCATCCTGGAAACCGATGGAGAAAGTCGACAGGTTTTCAACGCCGACTTCCCGCAACAGCCCGACCAGCATGCTTGAATCGACACCGCCGGACAGCAGCACGCCGACGTCGACCGCCGCACGTTGACGAATCGCTACCGCGTCGCGGGTGCTCTCGAGCACTCGGTCGCGCCAGTCTTCGAGGGTCAGGTTCATCTCGTCGGCATGTGGGCCGTAGGGCAGGGTCCACCAGGTTTTCTGCTCGGTGGTACCGTCCGCTTCGATGCGCATCCAGGTCGCCGGTGGCAGTTTTTCGATGCCCGCCAGCAAGGTGCGCGGCGCCGGGACCACGGCGTGGAAATTCAGATAATGGTTGAGCGCCACCGGATCGAGGATCGGGTTGATGTCGCCGCCCTTGAGCAACGCCGGCAGGGACGAGGCAAAGCGCAGGCGCTGGCCGGTGCGCGACAGGTACAGTGGCTTTACGCCCAGACGGTCGCGGGCGATGAACAGGCGTTTGGCGTCGCGCTCCCAAATGGCGAAGGCGAACATGCCATTGAGCTTGGGCAGCAGCGCTTCGCCCCAGGCGTGATAGCCCTTGAGAAGCACTTCGGTGTCACCGCCGGAATAGAAGGCGTAGCCCAGGCTTTCCAGCTCGGTGCGCAATTCCGGGAAGTTGTAGATGGCGCCGTTGAAGGCCAGGGACAAGCCCAGTTGGTTATCGACCATCGGCTGCGCCGAGCCGTCCGACAGGTCCATGATTTTCAGGCGACGATGGCCGAGGGCAATCGGCCCTTGGGCCTGGAAGCCCCATGCGTCAGGGCCGCGAGGGGCCAGGTGATGGGTGATTCGTTCAACGGCTGCAAGGTCCGCAGGTTGATGATCAAAGCGTAACTCGCCAGCTAATCCGCACATAAAGTCCTTACCGGTTTTTCCGTTGGGGAGGGTCAAGCGATACCGCACCAAAAACGGTGGGTACTCAGAAACTGACCAGCGTGAATCCCCGTAGTTTTAGACCGATAAGTTATAAGCCAAGGGTTCAGACTTTTCCGCGGATCAATTGGCGCAGGGCAAAACGGTTGGGATGACAGGCCTCGGCGATTGACCTGGGCATGGGCAGAGGTTCGTTTTCGATCCATGCCGCGAGCAATTCACCCGACAGTGGCGCGGTGATCAGGCCGCGAGAGCCGTGGCCGCTGTTGACGTAAAAACCCTCAAGCCAGGGGCAGGGAATGTCCGGTACTTGCCGGGCGTCCTTGCTCAGTACGGCGTAGGCGTCGGCGAACGCTGTTTGCTCGGCCAACGGGCCGACGATCGGCAGATAGTCCGGGCTGGTGCAGCGGAACGCGGCGCGTCCTTCAAGCTGCTGCGGGTCCAGTTCCCGAGCCTGCAGTCGAGTGGCCAGGTCGGGGGAGATTTCCTCGAGCAACGCCAGGTTGCCCAGGTGCTCGGTGAGGGTCGGGGTCAGGTCATCGCTCTTGAAGTCGAAGCTGGCGCCAAGTGTGTGTTCGCCCAGTCGAGCCGGCGCGACATAGCCTTCGGCGCACACGACGGTGGTCAGGCTCTGGCTTTCAGGTGTTTGCGCCAGTCGGGTGATCTGGCCACGAATGCGTTTGAGGGGCAGCTCGGCACTCTGCGCAAAACGCTTGATCTCGGCGGCAGCGGCCAGGATCACCACGGGGGCACTGGCCAGCAAGTCATCACCGTCCCAGGCCTGCCACTGATCATCAACCTTGTGCAGTTCCAGTACATTGCGGTGGGGCAGCCACTGGATGTTCGCTGAGGACGCCTGCCAATGGCACAACGCTGGCGGATGAACCCAGCCACCTTCCGGGAAGAATAAACCGCCGTGCTCCAGGGCGATGCCGGCCTGTGTCTGCGCCTGCGGTTGATCGAGCAGGTGCACCAGGTCTGGCGAAAAGGCTGCCGCCAACTGCGCCTGACGCTCGGCTTCCTTGGCGTTGAAGGCCAGTTGCAGGACGCCACAATCGTCCCAGTCGACGCCCCGATGCAAATGCTCAAGCAAGCGTCGGGTGTAGCCAAAGCCGCTGACGATCAATTGCGACAACGCCGTGCCATGGGCCGAAAGCTTGAGATACAGCACGCCCTGGGGATTGCCCGACGCTTCCTGCGCCAGCGCATGGTGACGCTCCAGCAGGCTGACTTGCCAACCCCGCGCAGCCAGGCTGGCGGCCGTCGCGCAACCGGCCAGGCCGGCGCCGACCACCAGCGCTCGACGCTCGCCGGTCAGCGGCGCCGGGCGTGCAAACCAGGGTTTCACGGCGACGGGTGTCGGGATTTGTTCTGGCCAGCCGACGAAGGTGCCGCGCAGGATTTCCCATTTGTGGCCGATGCCTGGCGTGCGCTTCATCTTGAAGCCTGCCGAGTTCAGCAAGCGCCGCACCCAACCAGTGCTGGTGAAGGTGCTGATGGTCGAGCCGGGTGCCGCCAGGCGCGCCAGTTCGGCGAACAGCTCGGCGGTCCACATGTCGGGGTTTTTCGCCGGGGCGAAACCGTCGAGAAACCAGGCGTCGATCTGTGCGTCCAGTTGCGGCAGTTGTTCCAGCGCATCGCCGATCAACAGGGTCAAGGTCACGCGGCCACTGTCCAGCACCAGGCGCTGGAAACCTTGATGGATCGCCACGTATTGCGCCAGCAGTTGATCGGCAAACGGCTTGAGCTCCGGCCACAAGGCCAAGGCACGCTCCAGATCGGGCAGGCTCAACGGATACTTTTCGACACTGACGAAATGCAACCGCGCTCCACCCACAGCGTGCTGTTCAAACAACTGCCAGGCGCATAGGAAATTCAAGCCGGTGCCGAATCCGGTCTCGCCGATCACCAGTCGACCGCCAGGGGGTAATGAGGCGAAGCGCTCACGCAAAGCATTCTGTTCGAGGAACACATAACGGGTTTCGTCCAATCCGGACAGATCGGAGAAATACACATCGTCGAACACCCGCGAACGCGGGAGCCCTTGGTCGTCCCAGTCGAGCTGGGCGTGGCGCAATACAGGTTTCATGGCAGGCTCGGCAACGGCAAGGCAGCCATTCTAGCCGATCGCCACAAAAGCCCGAACCACAGGGAATTTTCCCTGCTGACTATTGGCCCAATCCGCTAGTCTTGCTCAATCCTGGAAGGAGCCGTCCCATGTTCGAATCCGCCGAAATCGGTCACGTCATCGACAAAGAAACCTACGAAGCTGAAGTGCCAGCGCTGCGCCAGGCTTTGCTTGAGGCGCAGTTCGAACTTCAGCAGCAGAAGCGCTTCCCGGTGATCATCCTGATCAACGGCATCGAAGGCGCGGGCAAGGGCGAGACCGTCAAGCTGCTCAACGAATGGATGGACCCGCGCCTGATCGAGGTCCGCACTTTCGATCAACAGACCGACGAAGAGCTGGCGCGACCACCGGCCTGGCGCTATTGGCGGATGCTCACGGCCAAGGGCCGCATGGGGGTCTTCTTCGGCAACTGGTACAGCCAGATGCTGCAAGACCGGGTCCATGGCAAATTCAAGGATCCGCGGCTCGATCAAGGCATCAACGCCGCCGAGCGACTGGAGAAGATGCTGTGCGACGAAGGCGCGCTGATCTTCAAATTCTGGTTCCACCTCTCGAAGAAACAAATGAAAGCGCGGCTCAAGGCCTTGGCTGATGATCCGCTGCACAGTTGGCGCATCAGCCCGCTGGACTGGCAGCAATCGCAAACCTACGACAAATTCGTCAAGTACGGCGAACGCATTCTGCGTCGCACCAGCCGCGACTATGCACCTTGGCATGTGATCGCCGGGATGGACCCGCGCTATCGCAGTCTGGCGGTGGGCAAGATTCTGCTCGATGGCCTGCAAGGCGCCCTGCAGCGACCCAGGATTCACCCGGCCAAAGTCAGCGCCGCGCCTTTGACCAGTAGCGTTGATCAGATGAACCTGCTCGACAGCCTGGACTTGACCCTGAATCTGGACAAGGACGATTACGAAGAACAGTTGATCACCGAGCAGGCGCGGTTCTCCGGACTGATGCGCGATAAACGCATGCGCCGCCACGCCCTGATCGCCGTGTTTGAAGGCAATGACGCAGCGGGCAAGGGCGGGGCCATCCGCCGGGTGGCCGCGGCGCTGGACCCACGCCAGTACAGCATCGTGCCGGTCGCCGCGCCCACCGAAGAGGAGCGGGCGCATCCGTATATGTGGCGGTTCTGGCGCCATATTCCGGCGCGGGGCAAGTTCACTGTGTTCGACCGCTCCTGGTATGGCCGGGTGCTGGTGGAGCGCATCGAAGGTTTTTGCAGCGCGGCGGACTGGTTGCGCGCCTATGGTGAAATCAACGACTTCGAAGAGCAGATCGCCGATGCCGGGGTGATCGTGGTCAAGTTCTGGCTGGCCATCGACAAACAGACGCAGATGGACCGATTCGAGGAGCGTGAACAGACGCCTTTCAAGCGCTTCAAGATCACCGAAGATGACTGGCGCAATCGAGACAAGTGGGACGACTATCGGGCCGCGGTCGGCGACATGGTCGATCGCACCAGCACCGAGATCTCGCCCTGGACCCTGGTGGAGGCCAATGACAAGCGCTGGGCCCGGGTCAAGGTGTTGCGCACCCTCAACCGGGCGCTGGAAGAAGCGTTCAGGAAATCCGACAAGAAGGTGAAAAAGAACAAGGGGTAAGCCAATGGTCGCGCATACGCGAGGTGAATGATTGTCGCGGTCGGTCATTCTGTGGACTTATGCTCGGTCCACTCTAAACCGACAACAACAATGAGGTATGCCATGCGTGAAGTGGTGATCGTCGACAGCGTGCGGACCGGCCTGGCCAAATCCTTTCGCGGCAAGTTCAACATGACCCGTCCGGACGATATGGCGGCGCATTGTGTCGACGCCTTGTTGACACGCACGGGGATCGACCCGGCCAGCGTCGAGGATTGCATCGTCGGCGCCGGCTCCAACGAAGGCGCCCAGGGCTACAACATCGGGCGCAACGTCGCCGTGCTCTCGCGTTTGGGCGTCGGCTCCGCCGGCATGACCCTCAACCGATTCTGCTCCTCTGGCTTGCAGGCGATCGCCATCGCCGCCAACCAGATCGCCTCGGGTTGCAGCGACATCATCGTTGCCGGTGGTGTCGAGTCCATCAGCCTGACCATGAAAAGCGTCAACACCGACAACCTGATCAACCCGCTGCTCCAGGAGCAGATGCCGGGCATCTACTTCCCCATGGGCCAGACCGCCGAAATCGTCGCCCGTCGGTACCACGTCAGCCGCGAACAACAGGACCTGTACGCCCTGCAAAGCCAGCAACGCACCGCTCAGGCCCAGGCCGCGGGATTGTTCGACGATGAAATCGTGCCCATGGCGGTGAAGTATCGGGTTGAAGACAAGGCCACCGGCCAAGTGCAGCTCCTGGACGGCATCGTCGATCGCGACGACTGCAACCGCCCGGATACCACGCTGGAAAGCCTGGCCGGGTTGAAACCGGTCTTTGCCGAAGACGGCTCGGTGACCGCCGGTAATTCTTCGCAACTGTCCGATGGCGCCTCCATGACCCTGGTGATGAGCCTGGAAAAGGCCCTGGAGCTGGGATTGAAGCCGAAAGCCTTCTTTCGCGGCTTTGCCGTGGCCGGGTGTGAACCTGATGAAATGGGCATCGGCCCGGTGTTTTCAGTGCCCAAGCTGCTCAAGGCGAAGGGCTTGCAGATGGCCGACATCGATCTGTGGGAGCTCAATGAAGCGTTCGCGTCCCAGTGCCTGTACAGCCGCAATCGGCTGGAGATCGATAACGATAAGTACAACGTCAATGGCGGCTCGATCTCCATCGGCCACCCGTTCGGCATGACCGGTTCGCGCCAGGTCGGGCATATCGTGCGTGAGCTGCAGCGGCGTAACTTGCGCTACGGCGTCGTCACCATGTGCGTAGGGGGTGGGATGGGGGCGACGGGGTTGTTTGAAGCGGTGCGTTAGAGTCGAAAATTTTGTAGCCTGATCAACCGCTTTCGCGAGCAGGCTCGCTCCCACAGGGATCTGGTGTGCGACAGAGATCCAATGTGGGAGCGGGCTTGCTCCGGGCGGCGTTCCGACGATGTAGGCGCCGCGGTTTATCGGTTCATACGCGAAAGCAGCCTCCGCTCTATATAAACCTGAATCTCCAATTCAGCCTTCTCCAGGTTTTCAAACGGCCCCTCCAGGGTGTTTTCCCGGGTACTGAAATACAACTCCCCATTCACACGGCACATCCGGTCACTGCGAAAGTGTGTGGCGGGGGCGTTGTCCTGGGCGCGCATGCCGTACATGGCGATCTCCTGTAGGGTGTTGCCGTTGGTGGATCCAATGAGCTTATGCACGAACCACTGGCAATGCCTCGCCAACCGATCGACGGCCTATCGCCCCTTGAATGTTGCGACCTGCACAGTTTCATTCGCGGCCAATCGCCAACTGTCCCTGTGTGCCGAGCGGCTCTGCGCCTAGAATGACGGTTCTCGCCAATGGGCTTCGGGGTACGCATGCACATTTCATCGGGTCGCTGGGTCTATGGTCTGTTCCTGGCCTTGTTGACCGCGTTGCTGTGGGGAATCCTGCCGATCAAGCTCAAGCAAGTGCTGGTGGTGATGGATCCGGTGACGGTGACCTGGTTTCGTCTGATGGTGTCCGGCGGGTGCCTGTTCATTTGCCTGGCGGCGACCAGGCGCCTGCCCAGTCGCAAAGTCCTCGGCCCACGCGGTGGCTGGCTGGTGTTGATGGCGGTGCTCGGTCTGGTGGGCAACTACGTGCTGTACCTGATGGGGTTGAACCTGCTCAGCCCCGGCACCGCGCAGCTGGTGGTGCAGATGGGGCCGATCATGCTGCTGATTGCCAGCCTGTTTGTGTTCAAGGAGCGGTTCAGCATGGGGCAGGGGATTGGCCTGTTGGTGCTGCTGATCGGCTTCGGGTTGTTTTTCAACCAGCGGCTGGCCGAGTTGTTCACGTCCCTGACTGACTATACGGCCGGCGTCCTGTTGGTGCTGTTGGCCTCCACCGTCTGGACCTTCTATGCCCTGGGGCAGAAGCAATTGCTGACGGTGTGGAATTCGTTCCAGGTGATGATGGTGATCTACCTGTTTTGCGGGTTGTTGCTGACGCCCTGGGTGCATCCGCTGGAGGCACTGCAACTCAGTCCGTTGCAAGGCTGGCTGCTGCTGGCGTGTTGCATGAACACCCTGATCGCCTATGGCGCGTTTGCCGAGGCGTTGGCGCATTGGGAAGCTTCGCGGGTGAGTGCGACCCTGGCGATCACGCCGTTGGTGACCTTTGCTGCGGTGGCGGTGGCGGCGTGGTTGTGGCCGGAGTATGTGCATGCCGAGACAATCAATGGTCTTGGGTATGGCGGGGCGGTGCTGGTGGTGCTGGGGTCGGCGCTGGTGGCGTTGGGGCCTTCGCTGATGGCCGGGCTCAGGGCGCGTCGGGTTCGGGTGGCGGCCAGTTAGACCGCGTTATCGTTCTTCGCGAGCAAGCCCGCTCCCACAGGTTTTGTGTCGAGCACAATTTCGGTGAACGACGCAACACTTGTGGGAGCGTGGCTTGCCCGCGATGACGGACTGTCAGGCGCCGAAAATCTTAACCTTTGGCCCCAGCCTCCAGCATATTCTCCGGCCTAACCCACGCATCAAACTCTTCATCCGTCAGATACCCCAACTGCAACGCCGCTTCCCGCAAGGTCAACCCTTCGCCGTAAGCCTTCTTGGCAATCTCCGCCGATTTGTCATAACCGATGTGCGGATTCAGCGCTGTCACCAGCATCAGCCCACGTTCCAGATGTTCCGCCATTTTCGCCGCATCCGGCTCCAGGCCGGCGATGCAGTGCTGCTGGAAGTTGCCGCAGCCATCGCCCAACAAGCGAATCGATTGCAGCAGGTTGTGGATGATCACCGGCTTGAACACGTTCAATTGCAGATGCCCCTGACTCGCCGCAAAACCGATGGCGACGTCGTTGCCCAAGACCTGGCAAGCCAGCATCGACAGCGCTTCGCACTGGGTCGGATTGACCTTGCCGGGCATGATCGAACTGCCCGGCTCGTTGGCCGGCAGTTTCACCTCGGCAAAACCGGCACGCGGCCCAGAACCCAGCAGACGCAGGTCGTTGGCGATTTTCATCAGGGTGACGGCGAGGGTTTTCAGCGCGCCGGACAGGGTGGTCAGCGGCTCATGGCCGGCCAGTGCGGCGAATTTGTTCGGTGCGGTGACGAACGGCAGGCCGGAGAGGGCGGCCAGTTCGGCGGCGATCGCTTCGCCAAACCCGTGGGGCGAGTTCAAGCCTGTACCGACGGCGGTGCCGCCCTGGGCCAGTTCGCAGACGGCCGGCAGCGCGCTGCGGATCGCCCGTTCCGCGTAATCCAACTGCGCGATGAACGCCGACAGTTCCTGGCCGAAGGTAATGGGTGTCGCGTCCATCATGTGGGTGCGGCCGGTCTTGACCAGCTTCATGTGCCGCGCGGATAACTCGGCCAACCCGCCGGACAGTTCGCTGATCGCCGGCAGCAAATGCTGTTGCACTGCCTGGGCCGCGGCGATGTGCATCGCAGTGGGGAAGCAGTCGTTGGAGCTCTGGGAGCGATTGACGTGATCGTTGGGGTGCACCGGGGTCTTGCCGCCGCGCGGGTTGCCGGCCAGTTCATTGGCACGACCGGCGATCACTTCATTGACGTTCATGTTGCTCTGGGTGCCGCTGCCGGTCTGCCAGACCACCAGCGGGAACTGGTCGTCGTGGCTACCGTCGAGCACTTCGTCGGCGGCCTGTTCGATCAGCCGGGCGATGTCGGCGGGCAGGTCACCGTTGCGGTCATTGACCCGCGCCGCGGCTTTCTTGATCAGCGCCAGCGCATGCAGCACCGCCAGCGGCATGCGTTCGTTGCCGATGGCGAAATTAATCAGCGAGCGTTGCGTCTGAGCGCCCCAGTAGGCTTCATCGGGGACTTCCACCTGGCCAAGGCTGTCGGTTTCGATACGGCTCATCATGCACACTCCTGTAGGTCTGATAGCGCAGTTTAGGCCGTGATCTATCGCTGTGGTTCCATCAGTCTGGAATTTGACCGTTCACCCCTCTAAATCAGGCCCGACAAGGCTTGGGGTTGAGCCGCACGGTTTTTTAGGCGCAGAATGGTCGCCCTTGGGGTTTTACCTCGCCTGCTAGAAAAGGAAACTCGATGACTCGTCTTCGTGCCATCTGTACCGCGGTTGCACTGGTTTGCGCCAGCGGCCCTGTTTTTGCCGATACCGCCAGCCACAACGCCAGTGCCGAGGCTTTCCTGACCCTGGCGCACGCTGACAAATTGGGCACTCCGGTGTACATGCAAGTGCAGCAAATGTTCGCTCAGCGCTTTGAACAGACCAAAGCCCCCGAGTCGAAAAAAGCCCTGCTGGAAACCTACCAGGCCAAAGCCAACGCCGCCCTGGACCAAGCCATCGGCTGGAACAAGCTGAAGCCGGACATGGTCAAGCTCTACACCACCAACTTCAGTGAATCCGAGCTCAAGGACCTGGTCGCGTTCTACCAGTCGCCACTGGGCAAGAAAGTCCTGGAAAAAATGCCGCAGCTGACTCAGCAATCGGCCCAGATGACCCAGGCCAAGCTGGAAAGCGCAGTGCCTGTAGTCAACAAACTGCTGGCTGACATGACGGCCGAGCTGGAGCCTAAAGGCGCCGCTCCAGCCAAGAAAAAGCCGTAAGCGGAGTTCGGTATGACCATGCAACAACGCATCGAATCGACGCTGGGTCTGTTACAGCCCGAGCACCTGCAAGTGCTGGATGAAAGCCACATGCACAGCCGTGGGCTACAGACCCACTTCAAGGCTGTGGTGGTCAGCGCGCAGTTCGAAGGGCTCAATCGCGTCAAGCGTCACCAGAAGGTCTACGGCACGCTCGGCGAGCTGATGGGCGAGTTCCATGCGTTGGCGCTGCATACCTACACGCCAGAGGAATGGGCACAGATCGACGCGGCTCCGGCCTCGCCGACCTGTGCTGGCGGCAGCAAGCATTAAGATCAAAAGATCGCAGGCTTCGCCAGCTCCTACCTTGGAATGCGTTCTCCTGTAGGAGCTGCCGCAGGCTGCGATCTTTTTTGCTAGAATCCGCAACGCGCCGCTCACCCGGCGCGTTTTTTTTCGCATCCGGTTCACCCCTTACGAGGGTAGCCACCTGGAGAATCACCCATGACACAACAGATTGTCGTGGCGGCACTGTATAAGTTCGTCACCCTGGAAGATTACGTCGCCCTGCGCGAGCCACTGCTGCAAGCGATGGTCGACAACGGCATCAAAGGCACGCTGCTGATTGCCGAAGAAGGCATCAACGGCACCGTGTCCGGCAGCCGCGAAGGCATCGACGGGCTGATGGCCTGGCTCAAGAACGACCCGCGCATGGACGACATCGACCACAAAGAGTCGTACTGCGACGATCAGCCGTTCTATCGCACCAAGGTCAAACTCAAGAAAGAAATCGTCACCCTCGGCGTCGAAGGCGTGGACCCGAACAAAAAGGTCGGCACCTACGTCGATCCGCAAAACTGGAACGCGCTGATCAGCGACCCTGAAGTGCTGCTGATCGACACCCGTAACGACTACGAAGTCTCGATCGGCACCTTCGAAGGCGCCATCGACCCGAAGACCGCCAGTTTCCGCGAATTCCCCGACTACATCAAAGCCCATTTCGACCCGGCCGTGCACAAGAAAGTCGCGATGTTCTGCACCGGCGGCATTCGTTGTGAAAAGGCTTCGAGCTATATGCTCAGCCAAGGCTTCGACGAGGTTTATCACCTCAAGGGCGGCATCCTGAAGTATCTGGAAGAGGTACCGCAGGAAGAAACCAAATGGCAGGGCGACTGCTTCGTGTTCGATAACCGTGTGACCGTACGCCATGACCTCAGCGAAGGCGACTACGATCAATGTCATGCCTGTCGCACACCGATCAGCGTCGACGACCGTGCATCCGAGCACTACGTGGCCGGCATCAGTTGCCCGCATTGCTGGGATAAGCTGAGCGAGAAGACCCGCCGCAGTGCCATCGACCGGCAAAAGCAGATCGAACTGGCCAAGGCGCGCAACCTGCCTCACCCGATCGGCTACAACTACAAGCAAACCCCTTCCGAGGCTTGAATCATGTCTGCTCGCCGCCTGCTCTATGTGATGGACCCTATGTGTTCCTGGTGCTGGGGCTTTGCGCCGGTGGCCAATGCGCTGGTCGAGCAGGCGCACGCAGCGGGGGTGGAGGTGCATCTGGTCGTGGGCGGTTTGCGCACCGGCAGTGGCTCGGCGCTGGAGCCGACGACCCGGCGCTATATCCTTGAACACTGGCAGGCGGTGACCGAAGCCACCGGCCAGCCATTCAAGCAGGAAGGCGCGTTGCCCGAAGGCTTTGTCTACGACACCGAGCCTGCGTGTCGGGCACTGGTGACGGCGCGCAGCCTGGCGCCGGATTGCGCGTGGAAACTGCTCGGGCTGATTCAGCATGCGTTCTATGCGCAAGGGCGCGACGTCACTCATGCCAGTGTGCTGGTGGAACTGGCGGAGCAGGCCGGTCTGCCGCGCATCGAATTCGCCGCCGCATTCGACCGTGCGGATCAGCACGCCGCAACCGCGGCCGATTTCACCTGGGTCCAGGACCTGGGCATCGCCGGTTTCCCGACCTTGCTGGCTGAACGTGATGGTCAGCTGGCGCTATTGACCAATGGCTATCAGCCTCTGAGCGTGTTGTCCCCGTTGCTCGGCCGCTGGCTGGAGCGCGCGGCCTGTGCATGACTTGCCCGATGACGCGCCAGTACCCAAGCGCGTCGATCGGCTGAGCTGGGCGGAAATCCGGCGGCTGGCCCTCCAGCATAAAAAGTCCCTGTGGATCGCCAACGGCGTGGCCGTACTGGCGACCCTGTGCAGCGTGCCGATCCCCTTGCTGCTGCCGCTGCTGGTGGACGAAGTGTTGCTGGGCCACGGTGACACCGCGTTGAAAATCATGAACCACGCGCTGCCGGATGCCTGGCAGAAAGCTGCGGGCTACATAGGCCTGATGTTATTTGTGACCTTGGGCCTGCGTTGCGCGGCGCTGCTGTTCAATGTCGTGCAGGCAAAGCTGTTCGCGGCGCTGGCCAAGGACATCGTGTACCGCATTCGTGTGCGCCTGATCGAGCGACTCAAACGCATTTCGCTGGGTGAATACGAAAGTCTGGGCAGCGGCACGGTGACCACGCACCTGGTCACGGACCTCGACACCCTCGATAAATTCGTCGGCGAAACCCTCAGCCGTTTCCTCGTGGCCATGCTGACCCTGGTCGGTACGGCTGGCATTCTGATGTGGATGCACTGGAAACTGGCGTTGCTGATCCTGCTGTTCAACCCCTTGGTGATCTATGCCACGGTGCAGTTGGGCAAGCGGGTCAAGCACCTGAAGAAACTCGAGAACGACAGCACCTCGCGTTTTACCCAGGCACTGACCGAAACCCTCGATTCCATTCAGGAAGTACGTGCCGGTAACCGTCAGGGCTTTTTCCTCGGGCGCCTTGGCCAGCGAGCCCGTGAAGTGCGTGACTATGCGGTGAGTTCGCAGTGGAAAACCGATGCGTCGAACCGTGCCAGTGGCTTGCTGTTCCAGTTCGGTATCGATATTTTTCGTGCCGCCGCCATGCTCACCGTACTGTTTTCCGACCTGTCCATCGGGCAGATGCTGGCGGTGTTCAGCTACCTGTGGTTCATGATCGGTCCGGTGGAACAACTGCTGAACCTGCAATACGCCTTTTACGCTGCCGGTGGCGCGCTGTCGCGGATCAACGAGTTGCTGGCCCGGGCCGACGAGCCTGAATACCCGGGCGGCGTCGACCCGTTCAACGGTCGCGAAACCGTCGGCATCGAAGTCCAGGGACTGAGTTTCGGCTACGGCGACGAGCTGGTGTTGAACCAGATGAACCTGTCGATCGCTCCTGGCGAAAAGGTCGCGATAGTAGGTGCCAGCGGCGGCGGCAAAAGCACCCTGGTGCAGCTGCTGCTGGGCCTGTACACACCGCTCGCCGGAACCATCCGCTTCGGCGGTTCGACCCAGCAAGAGATCGGCCTGGAAACCGTGCGCGAAAACGTCGCCGTGGTCCTGCAACATCCGGCGCTCTTCAACGACACCGTACGCGCCAACCTCACCATGGGCCGCGAACGTAGCGACGAGGCCTGCTGGCAAGCGCTGGAAATTGCGCAACTGCACAACACGGTTCGGGAATTGCCCAACGGCCTGGACAGTATTGTTGGACGGTCCGGCGTGCGTTTATCCGGCGGGCAGCGTCAACGCCTGGCGATTGCGCGGATGGTGCTGGCCGAGCCCAAGGTGGTGATCCTCGACGAGGCCACCTCCGCCCTGGACGCGGCCACCGAATACAACCTGCACCAGGCATTGGCGCGGTTCTTGAGCAACCGCACCACCTTGATCATTGCGCACCGGTTGTCGGCCGTGAAACAGGCCGACCGGGTGCTGGTGTTCGATGGCGGGCAAATTGCCGAGGATGGCGACCATCAGCAGTTGATTGCCGATGGTGGGTTGTACGCCAAGCTTTATGGGCATTTGCAGCAGATGTAGGTCAGTTCCAAAGCACCTTGAGCGCGTCTCTTCCGCCATCATGTCCGAACTGTTGCATGACCACTGAGCACGACTCACAGGGCCGCATGGTCGACACTACGTCGATGGAGCGGATTTGCGTTGGGTCGGGATACTTCTCACGAATAACCTTGATTAATTTACTTTCGCTGTCCAGCGAGGTTGGTCTGGTTGCATCTATCGGTTTATAGGTTTTGATATCTTTGATAGTAAGGGGGATGGCCAGTATCTTTCCCTCAGGCGTGACATTGAGGTTCGTTTTCGGGAAAGTCTGATTGAAGTCGATGTTGAAGTACGTTGCATTACCCTGCCGTACCTGATTGGCACCCAAGCTGCGGAACAACGGCAAATAGGTGGTGCTGCCCTGAGCCCCGGAAACACTGACGTAGATTTCCCTTTGCCCCGAACTGGTCGTCACATCGGCGAAGGCAATGTTTCTGGCATTGACCGGACGTGCATTTCTGGGTAGCAGGCTGTGCAGCCTGGACATTGTGTCCTGGATCCGTAAGTAAGGATCGGCAAGTCTAGGTTTGATGATTGGAGACAGAAAAAGCGTATCGAGGATTTCTGCTGTTTTTTGCCGAAAGGGTTGTGATGCTACCCCACTGCGTGTCCAGGTAGCGGCCCCTTCAGGTAGGGAGGTGACGATCATTCGGGTCGAGTGATCGAACATTAAAGCCTCTCCCGGGCTGGTATCCACCTTAAGCCATCGCATATTACTGGCAGGATTAGCCGTTGTGCCCAGCGGGATCGCGATCTCATCCATGGTTCTCATGGCACGTTCGACAGCCTCGACTCCGTGGATTCGGGCGGTGTTGTTCGCATTCAGCGAGCCGGTATATACCCGTGATAGTTCATCGCCGAGCGTGCCATCGGCCATCTCGGCCTGCGTAAGTTTTCTGAATTCCAGTGGTTCGCTCAGACTGTTGCCCTTGGGGACTGTCGCGAGATAGTACTTGTCGGTGTTGACCCGGGTAAAAACATGGATGGCCGTATCATCGATGGCGGGAATCACAATGGCCCCGACCCGTTGAATGTCGGTGGCCTGCTCATAGGTTCCAGGAATATTAATGCGAGCGTAAATACCTTTTCGAAACTCTATGGTGGCGGTAATTCTTCTGCGGGGTATCAGATAGTTTTGGTTGAAACCCAGAGTTCTCAGATCGCCATGAACGCGGCTAGGTACATTGTCCGTAACTCGGTAGAGCCCGCCATCGCGTGCGAGGTACTGATTCTGGCGCCATGTTTGCGGTGTAGAGAGCTGGTCGCCAAACCACGGTGCATAACCCTTGGATTCGTCGACTGAGCCAATTGGGGGAGTCGGAGCGGGAGTTGCAGTGACAAAACTATTGAGGCAGACGGTTTCGGCAATTACTCGCCGCAGACGGCACGGAACAAGTTTCAATGCGTCGCTGTCATCGATCAGGTTGACTCGGCGCAAGATGTTGCCATCCAACCGGTAGGCGACATCATCGAGATACATCGTGGTTCGGCCATCGACTTCAGGCATTTCTCGAACGCGTGTATTTTCCGGGATGTCGCACAGCACGCTATCGCTATTCTTACCAGCGGTTCGATACAGCGATGGCCCGATGGACAATTCGTTTTCAGACAATACGCGACCATAGGGTTTGCCAGATAGAGGATCGCTTAAATAATGGGCTGACCTGGTGGTTGATCCGACATTGCGTACAGGGACGTCGTCGAGCCCGCGCACTGTAGCCAGTCGGTCGCCCTTCGTCAGGGGCGTCCAGCGACCCGGATCATTGATATGAGGCAAGCCTGAGATGACGCTGTATTTTCCAGATTTACCCGCGGCGATCCGAATGCGTTTATACGCAGGCCTGAGCGCAAATCTCAAACCTGCGTATAAGCCCCGCAACGAACCTCCCAATAGTCGCAGGCCGAGTGTTGGAAGACCATAGAACGGGATTGTGTTCCGTACGAGTGAAGTGGTTAGCTTTGTAACAAGCGAGCCGAACTCCGGAAGTGCAGCGCGTACACCAGATCGGACTGTTGTGGAGGCCAGCTTCATGGAGCCTGAGGCAAATTTCCCCACGGGGAATGCAAACGAGGCTACATCGAAAAATAATCCGTAAAAACCCCAAATCTGTTTATTGGGGTCGTTGGAAAGCAGATCGCTGATACTTCCCCAGAATGGAATAAACCCTTTGATCCGCTCAGTAAAATAAGGCCGGTTTTTAACTTTTTCTATCTCGGTTGTACCTCGGGCCTCGGCGTAAAGATGTTTTTCGTCATAATAGAAAAATTGATTGGCAATATAATCGGCGAGCTTCAAGGCTTGAGAAAAACCCGAGATGCCAGACGAGGAATAATCACTGTCCGGGCTTGGTGATGGGGCTGAGAACGTTTTTCCAAACTGATCGATAATGGCGATGCATGTTGCATTTTTTTTCGGGAGGGTACCGCTCTCATGAGCGTCCCAATCAAATGGAACACTTTTTCCCCGTACGACTGGCACATCGGGAAAGAAAGACCCTTCGATCTGCTCTAATTCTTCTTGTCCGCCGAGCATGGAGGCTGAAAAATCTGCACGTTCTCGAATGATTCCGGCTTGCGGTAAGCATTCATAATAGGAAATTTTTGTTTTGTAGTCGATCTGAAGAATGAATCCCATTCGGAGTCGAAGTGGGAGTGTGATTTCTTCCGTCTCGTTAGCTTTTCCTATATCGATGGCAGATGTTCTCAAGGTGAAAATCTTGACTTCTCCCTTTTCGATGGCTTGGCGGTCATCGTAGGGAAGTGAAAAAAACAGACTTTTCAATAGTGTCTGATAGCTGCGTTTGGTGAGTGTTAGGTAATTATTAAATTCCAATTCAAATAATTCTTCTACATCGGGCAAGGTTTTTTGCCTCAGTGTTTCAGGAAGCCAGGGGGCGGTGGTTTTTATTGTTCGGTCTGCATTAATACTGATTCGGTGCCCACTTCTGCTTACTTCGTTGCGATTCGTGATGTACCAGGTTTTATTTTTGGTCCATTTTCCCGACATATAAACATCTTTAAATGAGTAGGGTTTGTCTGCTAGCGGGGGTATTGGACGCCCTCCAGGAGTTTGCTCGACATATTCAATCAATTTTCGTCCGTCTGAAGTGAACGCACCGCTGGTGTTGCCGGTAACTGTCCGCTGTACTCCATGTATAGTGGTGACATAGGAGTAGCTGTGTTCGCTGTTGAAATAGGCTTTCATCTCTCGTTCGGCAATGGCCGATCTTTCCGGATGCTTGACATCCAATTGAATGATGGCTTTTCTCAATGCGTCGGTGTGCTCGTCGAGCGCTTTGATCGATCGTTCTATTTCTTCCTGTGAATAATCCGAATCGGCTCTCTCGAAGATGACGTCATTGGTGATGGCCCATTCCAAAGTCGGGGGGATTCTCGCCCACGCGATAAGCTCAAGTTCTTCCGGAGTGGCTTGTATAGACCGCTGAAGTGGTAAATCGACCAATTGCTGAAAGGTCATCCGCTGGAGCAGGTCAGATTCCATGGCCTCGGCGATCAATACACCATGGACGAAGTTTACCCAGACAACAGAACTTCTGTAGGGCAGGTCGGCGGGTATGTCAGGAATCTGGAATTCCTTGGGGAATTCGGATTGGAACAACTGAGCGAGCAAGCGCGCCTCGGTCATTGAAGAGGCTCGTTTGGAGTCGAATAAATGCCGTTCGAACTCGGTCCAAATACTTCGGTAACTTTTTCCCCAGTTTGAACGCTTGTGCCAAGGGTAGCCTGCGATATCTGCCGGGTTGTCATTCCTTGACATGTTTGTCCATAAACGAATGGTTTTACTGATCAGTTTGATCCGGACCTCTGCTGAGGCATCCTCGCCCGGCTGGCCGCCGTACCAATTTAAACCTTCCAGTAATGCGTTTCCCAACCGCTCGGCCTCGGGAGTACGCAAGATTTTTTCGAGCACTACGGTTGGCGTTGTGCGGGCTTTATCGTCAGTCGCTCTGGGGGACGTATTTTTTTCGAGGTGGTGGAATAGCGAATTTTCTGTTTTGGGAAGAAATCCTTTAACGATATCCGTGATCTTGCTATTGGTAAGTTGGGTGATCAGGCTGTCCATTGTAAATGTTGGTTCGACTCGCCGTATTGTTTTTAGCGTTTTTTGGTCGTGCTGGGTGGGCGTACGAGGGCAAGCGTCGATATCGACACCGATGCCTAGATGAAGCGAATGGCGGGCGCGTTTTTCTTTCAGGTTATGGATCGTTGCGCGATGTTCGGCGGTGACTTCAGGATTCCAGGGAAGCATGCCGTAATAGTTGATCATCTGTATAAGCCTGATCGCACCATCGCTGCGAATGACGCCGCCTAGTTTAACCGCTGCAAGGTTAATGGTCAGCATCAGGTCAACCAACTCCTGCTTCGTCGGTAGACCCAATACCAACGTTCGCGTACCCTCTTTCGAGGTGGCCTCATACTTGACCCTATCACCGTCGACCGTCAGTACCAACGTATCGGGATTGGCCCCCGAGTTCTGACAATATGCTCGGTATTCCGCATTTTTTAATAGAGGCTCCAATAGTTTTTGGCCTGGGACGCCGAGGCCCGCGAGTGGAGAATAGGCGTGGGGAACGATACGAATGCTTTGCAGGACCACTAACGATATGTTGGGAGCATCTAAGTGGGTAATCATTGTGTCATAGTCGGACAGAGTGCCTTGGTGCTCCATTGCGGCAGAGGGTGTTGAAGCGGCTGTTGTTGAGTCTTCACTCAACTCTGATGTTGTTAAATTCATTTTAGTGATATCTCGCTTGGTTCATTTGTGAGAATTGCGCATGCGACACAGAGGTAGGTGCGTTATCCCAGTTGGAAGAGTAAATAGTTGTACCAGCAGGAAATTAAAGAATGCGGTATTTATATATATTGTGAAGTCGAGCGCGGGTAGTGGGTGTGTTGGTTGAAGGGTAGTTCCAGGGAGACATTGCTACGCGTCCCTTTGCCTGTTTTTGTTATGACTTTTGAAGCTCGTATAAACTGTGGAAGTTGGCCGGGGCGTGCGAGGGGGATCCGGAAATTGTGGCGCTGGCTTGCCGGGAGAGTGAACGCACCCTAGTCTAGCTGTAGCGATCACGTTGGATGATGATCTGGCAGTGCTAATGCAAGGGACCCCATGAATCAGACACGGACTCTCGGAACGCCCCGGCTGTTGGGCATCGTCTGGCCATTTATCGCCGTCGTGCTGTTTCAGGCGCTGCTGGGGGGCGTCAGTCTGTACACGCTTTCAGCGGTTCGCGGCTACGTGGCCGGTGAAAGCCTGTGGTCCAAGGGCCAGAAAGACGCCATTTATTACCTCAATCTCTACGCCGACAACCGTGACGAGGCGATTTTTCGCAAGTACGAGGGTGCCATTGCCGTGCCTGAGGGAGGGCACGAGTTGCGTCTGGCGCTGGATCATCAGCCACCGGACATCGAAGCGGCGCGAGTGGCGATTCTCAAGGGTGGCAACCACCCGGATGATGTTTCCAGTGTGATCTGGCTGTACCTCAACTTCCGGCATTTCAACTACCTGGAAAAAGCCATCGACCTCTGGAGAGTGGGGGACGCCTACCTGGTTCGACTCGACGACGTTGCGCAGCAGATGCACCGGCACATCATCGCCAATCAGGCCACGGATGCCGACATCAAGCGTTGGAAGGAGCAGATATTCGCCATCAATAATGGCGTGACGCCGGCGGCGAAGGCGTTCAGTGATGCCTTGGGCGAAGGCTCACGGGTGATTCTGCGGCTGTTGTTGGTGATCAATCTCGCCACAGCCCTGGGCTTGATCGTCCTGGCGCTGATGCGCACCCACAAGCTGCTCAAGCAGCGCCATGCGTTCGCCGACGCGCTGCAACTGGAGAAAGACCGGGCGCAGATCACGCTGCAATCGATCGGCGATGGCGTGATAACCACGGATGTCGAAGGCGCGATCGCCTACATGAACCCGGCCGCCGAGGCGTTGACGCACTGGAAGGCCGAGCAGGCGACAGGTTTGCCGCTGGCAGCGCTGTTCAATCTGCTCGATGAGAACGCTCAAGCTGACGGTTTTACCTTGATCGAGCACATTTTGAGCGGACAGCTCAGCGGTGGCAGCGAACATTCCAAATTGATTCAACGCCTGGACGGCAGCACGGTGTCGGTCACGCTGGTCGGTGCGCCGATCCGCAATGCCGGCAAGGTCAGTGGCACCGTGCTGGTGCTGCACGACATGACCCAGGAGCGGCAATACATTGCCAATCTGTCCTGGCAGGCGACCCACGATGCCCTGACCGGGCTGGCCAACCGCCGCGAGTTCGAGTATCGCCTGGAGCAGGCGCTGCACAACCTGACGCGGTATTCAGGGCGCCATGCGCTGATGTTCCTTGACCTGGATCAGTTCAAACTGGTCAACGATACCTGCGGTCACGCGGCCGGTGACGAGTTGCTGCGGCATATCTGTGCGTTGTTGCAATCCGGCCTGCGCGAGGGCGATACCCTGGCTCGGTTGGGTGGCGACGAGTTTGGCATCCTGCTGGAAAACTGTGCCCCGCAAGCCGCGGAGAAAATTGCCGAGGTGTTGCGCCAGACCGTACAGAACCTGCATTTCGTCTGGAAAGGCCGCCCCTTCGTGACCACGGTGAGTATCGGCCTGGTGCATGTCACGCAGAGCCCGACCACCCTCGAAGCCTCGCTGCGCGCTGCAGACATGGCCTGCTACATGGCCAAGGAAAAGGGGCGCAATCGGGTTCAGGTCTATCATGCCGACGATTCGGAATTGTCCCTGCGCTTTGGCGAGATGGCCTGGGTGCAACGTCTGCACATGGCGCTGGAAGACGACCGCTTCTGTTTATACGCCCAGGAAATCGCGCCCCTTGGCCCTACCGATCAGGGCGGCGGGCATATCGAAATCCTGTTGCGCCTGCATGACGAAGCCGGGCGGATGATTTTGCCCGACAGTTTTATTCCGGCCGCCGAACGTTACGGCCTGATGACGTCTCTTGACCGCTGGGTCGTGGAGAACGTGTTCAAGATCATTGCCCAATGCATGGCTGAGAAGCGCAGCTGTCCGTTGGCGATGTGTGCGATCAATCTGTCAGGCACCACGATCGGAGATGAGGCGTTCCTCGACTTCCTGCGTGAACAATTTGTTGCATATGCGATCCCGCCTGAAATGATTTGTTTTGAAATCACAGAAACGAGCGCCATTTCCAATCTGGGCAGCGCAATAAAATTTATCAATGAACTCAAAGGGTTAGGTTGCCACTTTTCGCTGGACGATTTTTGCGCCGGAATGTCCTCATTCGCGTATTTGAAACATTTGCCTGTAGACTTCCTGAAGATCGACGGGAGTTTCGTAAAGGATATGCTGGACGACCCGATTAACCGCGCCATGGTCGAAGTGATCAATCACATCGGTCATGTCATGGGTAAGCGCACGATTGCCGAGTTTGTAGAGACACCCCAGATCGAGCAGGCATTGCTGGAGATCGGGGTGGATTACGCTCAAGGGTATGTGATTGAACGCCCGCATCCGTTTACCTGCGATAGTCTGCAACGTCGTCCTGCCCGGCCTCGGCCCTTGTTGTTCAAGGCGCCTGGCACGTTCCGCTGAAATCTTTCGCTGGTCCATACAATCACAATCAAAAGGAGCTCGACAGTGATCGACACATTCATCAGAACCGGACCACTCATGGAAGCTGCAAGTTATCCCGCCTGGGCTCAGCGCCTGATCCAGGATTGCAGCGAGAGCAAGCGCCGGGTTGTCGAACACGAACTGTACCAGCGTCTGCGTGATAACAAACTCAGTGCAAAGACCATGCGCCACTACCTGATTGGTGGCTGGCCGGTGGTCGAACAGTTCGCTTTATACATGGCACAGAACCTGACCAAGACTCGCTTTGCCCGCCATCCAGGCGAGGACATGGCACGTCGCTGGCTGATGCGTAATATTCGCGTGGAACTCAATCACGCTGATTACTGGGTGCACTGGAGCCGTGCCCACGGTGTCAGCCTGGAAGATCTGCAAGCGCAACAGGTTGCCCCGGAACTGCATGCCTTGAGCCATTGGTGCTGGCACACCAGTTCCGCGGATTCATTGATCGTTGCCATTGCCGCCACCAACTACGCCATCGAAGGCGCGACCGGGGAGTGGTCGGCGCTGGTGTGTTCCAGTGGCGTCTATGCGGCATCGTTCCCCGAGGAAGATCGCAAGCGGGCCATGAAGTGGCTGAAGATGCATGCCCAGTACGACGATGCCCATCCGTGGGAAGCGCTGGAAATCATCTGCACGCTGGCGGGCATGAACCCGAGCAAGTCCCTGCAAGAGGAGCTGCGTCATGCCGTCTGCAAGAGCTACGACTACATGTTTCTGTTCCTGGAGCGCTGTATGCAGCTTGAGCATGCGCAGATGGCCCCGGTGATGCGTGAGCGGATGGCGCTGGCGGAAAGCTGATCCGTTATTCGCTGCATTGAAAAAGCCCGCTTTCCTGTCCGTATCGATAGGGGCGCGGGCTTTTTAGTAACAGCTGAAAATGACTAGGCGCTGACTTTCAGTCCAACCAGTCCGGCAATGATCAGGGCTACGCTGGCCAGTCGGAACAGCGCCATGGATTCGCCAAACAGAATGATCCCGGCGATCACTGTCCCGACTGCACCCACGCCCGTCCAGATTGCATAGGCCGTGCCCAGCGGCAGTTCCTTCATGGCAAGACCCAGCAAGCCCAGGCTGATGGCCATGGCGGCAACGGTCAACGCGGTGGGGAGAGGGCGGCTGAATCCGTCGGTGTACTTCAGGCCGACGGCCCAGCCGACTTCGAACAGGCCGGCGAAAAACAGAATGATCCAGGACATGAGAGACCTCCATCGATTGACGGGGTCGTCCCCAGATTAAATGACTCGATCGAGCCGCGAGGTCGTCCTCGCGTTGCGCAGAATAGTGCCAATTATTAACCCGGGGATCAAGTTCGTGGATCAGTCAGTGGCCTCTTTGGCCGCTGTTGTCCTGTCTGCTTTCTCGCTCATGCGCCGGAAATACGTCGAGAGCAGCGCCCCGGAAATGTTGTGCCAGACGCTGAACAACGCGCTGGGCACTGCCGCCAGCGGCGAAAAGTGCGCGCTGGCCAGGGCGGCACCCAGTCCGGAGTTTTGCATGCCGACCTCCAGCGCCAGGGATTTACGCTGGGCCAGGGGCAGCTTGAACAGCCGCCCTGTGAAGTAGCCCAGCAGGTAGCCGAAGCTGTTGTGCAGCATCACCACGGCCATGATCAACAGGCCGGACTCGGCGATTTTCGCCTGGCTGGCGGCAACCACCGCGGTGACGATGATCACGATGCTCACCACCGACACCAGCGGCAACACCTCCACCGCGTGGCGGACCCGATCACCAAGCACACGCTGGGCGACCACGCCGAGCACGATCGGCAGCAGCACCACTTGCAGGATCGACCAGAACAGCTCCATGAACGATACCGGCAACCACGCCGAGGCCAGCAGCCAGATCAGTGCCGGCGTCAGCAGTGGCGCGAGGAGGGTGGTGACGGCGGCGATGGCCACCGACAGCGCCAGATCCCCGCGGGCCAGCCAGGTCATCACGTTCGATGAGGTGCCGCTCGGGCAGCAACCGACCAGAATCACACCGACAGCGATTTCCGGCGGCAATTGGAACACCTGGCAGAGCAACCACGCCACGCCGGGCATGATCACGAAATGGGCAACCACGCCCAAGGCCACGCGCCACGGATGGCGAGCGACTTCGGCGAAGTCTTCGAGTTTGAGGGTCAGGCCCATGCCGAACATCACCAGCCCCAGCAGCGGGACGATTGCGCCTTTGAGGCCGATGAACCACGTCGGTTGCAGGAATGCCACGACGGCGAAAATCAGTACCCAGTAAGCGAAGGTGTTGCCGACAAAACGACTCAATGCTGCCAGCGCGCGCATGGCCTGATCCTTGTTAAATTAGTGGTATTCCCAGAGTGGAAATCCATCAATGTGGGAGCTGGCTTGCCTGCGATGGCGGTGTGTCAGGCTACATTTCAGCTATCTGACACACCGCCATCGCAGGCAAGCCAGCTCCCACCTTTGACCCGGTTTCTTCAGGGGAGCCGGTTGCCTTTAGATCCCTTGCGGAAGCTCTTCGCCACCCAAGGCTTCAACCAGCGCCGGCAGGAAGTCGCCGAAGGTCAACATCATCAGGGTGAAGCTGGCATCCAGTTGGCCCAGGGCTTCTTCGCCACCGTCCTGTTCCGCCTGGTCTTGCAGCAGGTCTTCGAACTTCAGGCGCTTGACCACCATCTTGTCGTCGAGGACGAACGACAGCTTGTCTTGCCAGGCCAGGGACAACTGGGTGACCACTTTGCCAGTGCTCAGGTGCAGCTGGATTTCTTCGCTGGTAAGGTCCTGGCGCTTGCACCGTACGATGCCACCGTCTTCATGGGTGTCACGCAGTTCGCACTCGTCCAGTACGAAGAAGTCGTCCGCGGCTTTCTGGGTGGTGACCCACTCCGTCATGGTCGCCGTCGGGGACATCTTCACGGTCAGTGGGCGTACCGGCAGCGTACCGATCACTTCACGCAGGGTGGACAGCAGGTCTTCGGCACGTTTCGGGCTGGCCGAGTTGACCAGGATCAGGCCCTGTTTCGGCGCGATGGCGGCGAAGGTCGACGAACGACGGATAAAGGCGCGCGGCAGGAAGGCCTGGATGATTTCATCCTTGATCTGGTCGCGTTCCTTTTTGTAGACCTTGCGCATTTGCTCGGCTTCGATCTCTTCGACCTTTTCCTTCACCGCGTCGCGCACGACGCTGCCCGGCAGAATGCGTTCTTCCTTGCGGGCGCTGATCAGCAGGAAGTCACCGCTGACGTGTACCAGCGGTGCATCTTCGCCCTTGCCGAACGGCGCGACGAAACCGTAGGTGGTCAACTCCTGGCTTGCACATGGACGCGCCAGTTTGGTGGCCAGTGCAGTTTCCAACGCCTCGGCATCAACAGGCAGATCTTGGGTCAGGCGATAGAGAAGCAGGTTTTTGAACCACATGGGGTGAGTCTCTCCTTATATACAAAGGGGGGCATTATTCTCTTCGCGGCGCCATAGGCCAACCCTTAGCTAAGCCTTTGGAAGGCCTGCAAAAATTATTTAAAAAAGTGCTTGCCAGAGGTGGGGGCGCTCCGTAGAATGCGCGCCACACCGAACGTGAAGGGTGATTAGCTCAGCTGGGAGAGCGTCTGCCTTACAAGCAGAATGTCGGCGGTTCGATCCCGTCATCACCCACCATTCGCATTCAGTGTTACGCGCAGCGGTAGTTCAGTCGGTTAGAATACCGGCCTGTCACGCCGGGGGTCGCGGGTTCGAGTCCCGTCCGCTGCGCCATATTCGGTTACCTGGAATGCTGAACGCCAGGTCACCACGGAAAAGCCCGCTCACGCGGGTTTTTTTCTGCCTGAAGTTCCTGCAGGATGCATCGTTTCACGGGTTTTCAGATTTTTTTGAAAGATTTATCAATTAAATCAACACTTTATGAAAATCCATGGCATAATGTGCCCCGCAACGAAGGTAAAGGGTGATTAGCTCAGCTGGGAGAGCGTCTGCCTTACAAGCAGAATGTCGGCGGTTCGATCCCGTCATCACCCACCACTTTCAACGCTACGCGCAGCGGTAGTTCAGTCGGTTAGAATACCGGCCTGTCACGCCGGGGGTCGCGGGTTCGAGTCCCGTCCGCTGCGCCATATTCGGTCATCTGGAATGCTGAACGCCAGGTCACCACACGGAAAGCCCGCCTAGTGCGGGCTTTTTGCTGTCTGGAGATTGGCTTTTTGCTGGCTTCCCACTGTGTGTAGCGGCGAGCTTGATCCTACATAACCGCCACACGACCTGTAGGAGCGAGCTTGCTCGCGATGATCTCGAGGGCGACGCGTTTAGTCAGAGAAGACGCGTTATCGTTAACGTCTATCGCGAGCAAGCTTGCTCCTACAGGCGAAGATGACAGAAGCTTCATCCTCCGATTCCAGAAATGCGTTGAAACACCTGAACTTATCAGCAGTTTCCTGCTCTCATGCCGGTAGCCATTGGTCGTGGCCGCCTGATAAGCTCGCGGCTTTACTCGATTGCCCTTTAGGCGCATGAACAAGGAAATAGCATGAAACAGCATCGGTTGGCGGCGGCGGTGGCCCTGGTTGGCCTGGTACTAGCGGGTTGTGATTCGCAGACCAGCGTAGAGCTCAAAACCCCGGCGCAAAAAGCTTCCTACGGGATTGGCCTGAACATGGGCAAGAGCCTGGCTCAGGAAGGCATGGATGATCTGGACTCCAAAGCCGTTGCCCAGGGCATCGAAGATGCCGTTGGCAAGAAAGAACAGAAGCTGAAGGACGAAGAGCTGGTTGAAGCCTTCGCAGCACTGCAAAAGCGTGCTGAAGAACGTATGGCCAAGATGAGCGAAGAGTCGGCGTCCGCCGGCAAGAAGTTCCTCGAAGACAACGCCAAGAAAGCGGGTGTCACCACCACGGCTTCGGGCCTGCAGTACGAAGTGGTCAAGAAAGTTGATGGCGCACAGCCGAAGCCGACCGACGTAGTGACTGTCCACTACACCGGCACCCTGACTAACGGCACCGTTTTCGACAGCTCCGTCGAGCGCGGCAGCCCGATCGATCTGCCGGTCAGCGGTGTGATCCCGGGTTGGGTCGAAGGCCTGCAACTGATGCACGTTGGCGAGAAGTACAAACTGTACATTCCTAGCGAGCTGGCCTACGGCGCCCAAAGCCCGAGCCCGGCGATTCCAGCCAACTCGGTGCTGGTATTCGACCTGGAACTGCTGGCGATCAAGGATCCGGCAAAACAGGACGACGCTGCCAAGTAATCGGCGTCTGCTCTTACAACAGCGCCTCGCTTATGCGGGGCGTTGTTGCATCTGGCGCTCAGCAAGGGTAAACAAAGCGAACGGATGCTGAACGCTGGAGTCATAGCCATTGAGGACGCCCGTGCTATCCGCGCCAGAGCGCCAAGTCAATGAAATCTTGGGTTTTTTTATGTGAGTAAAAAACGCCCGATCTGAGCTCAGCCCTTATGAAACGGGGCCTTCAGCCGCGAAATGCAGCTCTGTTCACAAGGTTATCCACAATTTGTGTGGATAACATTTCAGTGGGAGGAATCATGAAAGTACCCTGGAATTTCGCTCGTTTTCTGCCACTTGCCGGACGTCTGCTCGCTCGTGGCCGTTTGCCGACCTTGCTGTTCGCGGTTGCCAGCAAAGGTGCCAGCCAGGGCAACCGGCTGGGCAAGCTCAAAGATGACCTGCGCTTGTTGCAGGCGCTGTGCCTGGCCTATTGGCGAGGTGAGTACCGTGCCATCAGCCCGAAAGCGCTGATATCGGTGGTCGCAGGCTTGATGTACTTCCTCAGTCCGGTGGATGCGATCCCGGATTTCATTCCGATGTTCGGCATGCTCGATGACATTGCCGTGCTGGCCTGGCTGATGAAAGTCCTCGACGACGAACTCAACGCCTTCCGTGCCTGGCGCAAACGCCAGCTGCCGGAGAAGCTCGCCATTGTCGAGCGCCTGCCCGATACCCCGGAGCAACTCAAGCTTCAGCACCCGAAAAAGCACTGAGCCCTTCAGGACGTCCTTATATTCAAACCCCTCGCGACCTTGGCCGCTGTTAGGATTACACTTCTAGGGAAAAGTGCCGACTCGCTAAGTGTCGTTGTCCTACGGGGAAGTCATGGATATTCAGATAATCACACGCGAAGGCGAGCCCGAGTATGCGGTTCTGCCGTGGGCTCAGTATCAGGCTCTACTGAAAGCAGCAGGCATCAACCAGCAACCGCCGCAGGTCGCCCCAGAGCGTCATGCGGCATCACCCGACCCGATTCTGCCGGGTCTGGATCAACTACGCAGTTTGCGCGAAGGGAAGGGCATCGCCATCGAGGCGCTGGCCCGCACGGTAGGCATCAGTCCGTCTTATCTGGCCTTGATCGAAAGTGGCGAGCGTCAACCCGACGCTGCGATTCGCCGCAGCCTGGCCTGGGAATTGACGGTGCCAGGGTGGAGGGATGAATCGTGAGCGTACGCATCAGTCGTCAACATTGGGATGGATTACTCGGCGAGCTGGATCAGGCACGTCGTCAGCGTCACCTTCTGACTTATCGCGCATTGCTGGAGCGTCTGCAGCTTCCGACGCCGGCCATGCAAACCCTGACCGCTGCCCTTGAGCATCTGGCCGCGCTGGACGCCAAGGCCGAACAGCCCCTGCGCAGTTCGCTGGTGATCAGTCAGGGCGCCAGTCGCCTGCCGCGCACCGGCTTCTTCGAATGTGTCGAACGCCTGGGGCGTTTCTCCGGGCCATCCGATGGTGTCGCTGCTGCCTCCTGGCATGCCTCGGAAGTGGTGCGAGTATTCGAATACGAGTATCCCGAATCGGCGGAAGCCTGAGTGTTTTTACGACTCAAGGCGCGGGCCGGTTACTGGCTCGCACGCCGGTTGTTTCACTGGTCATGGTTCGTCCGCCAGCCCCGTGGCTGGAGCTGGCTCGAGGGCCAGTTCGCGCGCATGGCGAACCTCGGTGACGTTGGCGCCCAGAGCTTCTATGGTCACATCCTGACCTTTCGCGGCGTTGGCCTTGGGGCTCGTGAGGAAGGCGTGCGCTTGTTGCGCCTGGCGGCGTTGGCGGGCGATGGCAAGGCCGCGTACCAGGTGGGCGTGATCAGTCTGGCGGGGACGGCGAGCAAGGCGCCGGATCCGGTCGAGGCGGCGCGGTTCTGGGAGATGGCTGCCAAGGCGGGGCATCCGTTGGCTGAGATCAAACTCAAAGCGTTGGCGTCTCGCGGTGCTGCGGATTAATTACCTGCGTATCTGGCAGACAAATGTAGCGTGAGGGAAACCTCTCGCCACGTTTGCGTTTCTGGCTGCTCATTCTATGGTGGCGAATTAAAGAATTGCCCTACATCAACATCATCCTTTTCCGGCTTCTTTTCTGATTGATTCCCCGCAATGTCATGCGCGCAATTTCCGGACAGGCTCATCAGAGATTTCCTTCAAGTTGTAGCGATTTTCATGAACTGGTGCGCAGCTGGGTCTATCGATAGTCTTTTGGCTGTCACTGCAAATTCAGTGACAGGGCGTGGAAGCCCTTCTATCGTTAGGCGCACAAGCGCCGCCAGCTCGGCGTTTTTTATCGTCTGTGTTTTATGGTGGCTGTGCGCGGGGCGCTTTCGAGTGCGCCGGGTGCCTAACGTCCCGGTCTTCCACACCTGCGTACAGCCGCCACCTATTGCGTGGAAGTGATTTCTGGCGGCTCCATTTCATACGTTAGGAGTCAAGCGATGACAGCAATTACACCTGATCCACCCTACGAAAAACCAATTCCCAATCCGGGAAACCGCTTCATGGCGCTTACCAGCAACTGTTCGGACATACCAACCTTGTTCGTCGATACACACGCGCCGCTTGATGTTTTGTATGACGCAGCCAACTACCGAATCCGCGCGGTAACCCAAGCGCTGGAGAACCTGTCGATGCGCGGTTCTATCGAGTGTGAATCCTTCATCCTCAGTGACTTTTCCTTGCTCTGTGCCATTCCATTGCGCGATGGCTGCGATGTGCTGGATGTCATTGGGCGGCGGTTGCGGGCTCGGTCAGCGGCGAATTAGTTCAGAGACTTGTAGTGTTTGAGCTGGCCTCTTCGCGGGCAAGCCCGCTCCCACAGGTTTGGTGTCGTTCACAATATCTACGAACGACACCAGACCTGTGGGAGCGGCGGTGCGGCGATCCGACTTGCCCGCGAAGGCGTCCTTCCAATCAGCGCTACCCCATCAGCAATGATCGGCTGGAACAGGCGGTGCAAACCGCTTTGGGCCAGGATTGAACTCAAGGCACTCAGCTGTTCGGTTGTGGTCATGGCGATCTCTGGCGATAAAAAAAGGACCGGGTGCAAGGTGCACCCGGTCCTTTATTTATCGCCAGAACAATGACTGTCTGCTGACGCTCCGGAGAGCGTCAGCATTTAATTGCCATCATCTCAGTGCTTGGCCACCGCCGTGTTGAGTTTCAGGTAATCCAGCAGAATCCGCCCGGTCTCGCTCAGGTAGGCATCGTCTTCCGGCTTGGTCTTGTCCGGCTCGGCTGCGATCAGGTCTTCATCTTCTTTCTTCAGCTCTTTTAGCGGCTCTTCGCCCTTGGCCTTGCGACGCAGATTCTCCATCGCCAGCTGCTTGGCTTCGATATCGGCGTGTTGGGCACGACGATCGGCTTCATTGAGGCTGACGGTTTTTTCCGCCATCAGTTTCTGCGCCAGGGCCAGCTTGTCGCGGATGAACACGAACTCTGCGTCCTTGGCCGTGCGCACGTCATGCTCGGACTGGAGCTGGGTGATGTACGGTTTGAACGGGTCGAGCGCAGGCTTGATCGCCGCGCGGATGGTGTCCCACGGCATGGCTTCCGGCAGGGCGCTTTCGCCGATTTCCTTGGTGTCGATGATCGACGGGTAGTCGATGTCCGGCAGCACGCCCTGATGCTGGGTGCTCTGACCGGAAACCCGGTAGAACTTGGCCAGGGTCAGTTTCAGTTCGCCATGGTTCAGCGGCTGAATGGTCTGCACGGTGCCTTTGCCGAAGGTCTGGCCGCCGATGATCAGCGCGCGGTGGTAGTCCTGCATGGCACCGGCAAAAATCTCCGAAGCGGAGGCCGACAAGCGGTTGACCAGCAACGCCATCGGGCCTTTGTAGAACGCCCCCGGATTTTCATCTTCAAGCACGTCGACCCGGCCATCGGCATTACGCACGAGAACGGTCGGCCCTTTGTCGATGAACAGGCTGGTCAGCTCGGTGGCTTCCTGCAGGGAACCGCCGCCATTGTTGCGCAGGTCGATGACCACGCCGTCGACCTTGTCTTTCTGCAGCTCGGTCAGCAGTTTCTTGACGTCGCGTGTGGTGCTCTTGTAGTCCGGATCACCGGCACGGAAGGCCTTGAAGTCCAGGTAGAACGCCGGGATCTCGATGACGCCGAGCTTGTAATCCTTGCCATCCTGCTTGAGCTTGAGGACCGACTTTTTCACCGCCTGGTCTTCAAGCTTCACCGCTTCGCGGGTGATCGGGACGATCTTGGTGGTCTGGTCGTTCGGCGCATTGCTGGCCGGGATCACTTCCAGGCGCACCACGGTGCCTTTCGGACCACGGATCAGCTTGACCACTTCGTCCAGGCGCCAGCCGACCACGTCGACCATTTCCTTGTTGCCCTGGGCTACACCGATGATCTTGTCGGCCGGTGCGACCTGCTTGGTCTTGTCGGCCGGGCCGGCAGGCACCAGACGCACGACTTTCACCTGGTCGTTATCGCTCTGCAACACGGCGCCGATGCCCTCGAGGGACAGGCTCATGTTGATGTCGAAGTTCTCCGCGTTATCCGGCGACAGATAGTTGGTGTGCGGGTCGTAGGACATGGCGAAGGTATTGATGTACGCCTGGAAGATGTCTTCGGCACGGGTCTGGTCCAGGCGCGCCAGCTGGTTCTTGTAGCGCTTGGTCAGGGTTTCCTGAATCTGCTTGGAGTCCTTGCCGGCGATCTTCATCCGCAGGACTTCATCCTTGACGCGTTTGCGCCACAGTTCGTCGAGGTCCGCGGTGGATTTGAGCCAAGGGGCATCCTTGCGATCGATCAGCAAGGTTTCCTTGGTGGTGAAATCGATTTTGTCGACGCCTTTGTTCAACTCGACAAGGGCAAAGTCCAGACGCGCCTTGACGCGGTCCAGGTAGCGCTTGTAGATGGTGAACCCGGCGTTCAGGTCGCCGCTCTTGAGGAAGTCGTCGAACTGGGTTTTCCACTTGTCGAATTCGGCAATGTCGCTGGCCATGAAATAGCTGCGCGACGGATCCAGCAGCTTGAGGTAGCTGTCATAGATGATGACCGAGCGCGCATCATCGAGCGGCGGCTTGCTGTAGTGGTGACGCTTGAGCAACTCGACGACGTTCAGACTGGCGATCACTTCGTCACGATCAGGCTGAAGCTTGTCCCAGCTATTTGCTGCGAACGTATTGCTCGACATCGGCAACAGGCCGATACCAATAAATAGGGCTAGGGCGGTGCTGGGGAACAGATGCTTCATGCTGATTCGACGCGGGGACAATTGATCACGCATATTAGGCCGTCTTTGAAGTCGCCGGTTCCACAAAGGGCCGGTCACATAATGCAAGAAAGCCCGGCGCTACAGCTACGGGCTCAGTCCAGACTCACTATGGAGGCACTGTGAAAGCATTGCAAGGCGTGGAAGGTCGAGTGGAGTGGGTGGAAGAGCCCAGTCCTACGTGTGATGTAGGACAAGTCCGCATTCGTGTGGCGGCAGCGGGTCTCAATCGCGCCGATTTGTTACAGAAGGCGGGACTTTACCCGCCACCGCCGGGAGCCAGTCAGGTACTGGGTCTTGAGTGTTCGGGGGTCATCAGCGAGGTCGGTCCGGGCTCCTCCTGGCAGGTCGGTGATCGGGTTTGCGCCTTGCTGGCCGGGGGCGGGATGGCCGAAGAGGTGGTTGTCGACGGACGGCATGTGTTGCCGGTTCCCGACGGAATGTCGCTGGCCGAGGCGGCAGCGCTGCCTGAAGTGTACGCGACCGTTTGGCTGAATTTGTTCCAATTGGCTGCGCTCAAGCCAGGTGAGAAAGTTCTTCTGCATGCCGGGGCGAGTGGAATCGGTTCAGCTGCCATTCAGCTGTGCAAGGCGTTTGGCAACCCGTGCTGGGTCAGCGTCGGTTCTGCCGAGCGCCTGGCTTACTGCGAAGCGCTGGGCGCGCAGGGCGGTGTGGTGCGCAACGGCGATCTGGACAGCTTGCGCGATCTGGGGCCGTTCGATGTGATCCTCGACCCGGTCGGGGGCAACTATGCCGAGCTGAATCTGAAGGTGTCGGCCCTGGATGGCCGTTGGGTATTGATTGGGCTGATGGGAGGGCGAGAGGCAAAGCTGGATCTGGCACAAGTGCTGGGCAAGCGCGTGCAATTGTTGGGTTCGACCCTGCGCAGTCGCGACGAGCAGTTCAAGGCGGATCTGTTCAGCGACCTGAGCCAGCATGTCTGGCCGTTGTTTGCCGAAGGGCGTTTGAGCCCTCAACTGGCGAAGACATTTCCGATCAAGGATGCCGAAGCGGCGTTTGCGGAACTGGCGAGCAATAAGGTGTCGGGGAAGTTGGTGCTGCTGATCGACGAAAGCCTGACCTGATTTTTCGCTAAATGCGGTCCTTGTGGGAGCGTGGCTTGCCCGCGATTCAGGCGACGCGGTGTGTCAGTCAGACCGCGTCATCGTTCATCGCGGGCAAGCCACGCTCCCACAGGGATTTGGGTTACTTCCAGAGATGGATTGGCCAGCCGGCTTTTTCGGCGTGTTCGAGCAACACCGGATCCGGATTCACCACGTGTGGGAAATCCACCTTTAACAGCAGCGGCAGATCGTTGCGTGAATCCGAGTAGAAACTCGCGCCTTCCAGGTTTTCCTCCTCCGCATCCAGCCATTCCAGCAAACGCGTGATCTTGCCTTCGCGGTAGGTCAGGGTGCCGAGGGTGTTGCCGCTATACACCCCGTGCGTAACTTCCAGCTCGATGGCGAGCATTTCATCGATACCCAGCCGTTCGGCAATGGGCCCGACCAAGTGCGTGCCTGAAGCAGAAATCACCAGAATCCGGTCGCCAGCCTTGCGGTGGGCAGCAATGGCCTTGGTGGCGTCACTGAAGATGATCGGCTCGATGAAGTCTTCCACCCAAGGCGCCACCAAGTGCTCGACCTCTTCCGGCGTGCGCCCGATCATCGGCTCCAGGCTGAAGGTCATGTACTCCTCCATGCGCAATTTGCCGTGGCTATAGGCGTCCATCATTTCGTTGTTGCGACGCATGAACGGCTCGGGGTCGACCCAACCCAGGCGGCCCATTTGCTCGCTCCAGAGGGTGGCGCAGTCGCCGTGGATCAGGGTTTCGTCCAGATCAAAAATTGCCAGGGCCATTAGTGCGGTTCTCTCCGAGAACAGCTTCAAGCTATAAGCTTCAAGCTGCAAGAAGTGGATTTAGGGTCAGCAGTCTACAACTTGCAGCTTGCCGCTGCTTTCAAGCTACCTCACACAGCGCCGTCGGATCGATGGAAAGCGCCAGGCGCTGACCATCGGGATGCAGATCGGCCGCCGAACGGTTGAGCACATCTACCACCAATTCCACGCCCCGGGTTTCGACCCGGTAGCGAATCACGTTGCCCAGCAGGCTGTGGCTACGCACTTGTGCGTCCAGTTCGCCGTTGAGGCTCAGCTCGATCGCTTCCGGACGAATCGCGATGCGATGGGTGATCGGCCGTTGCAGCAGTTTCGAGGCGCTGTCGGCGTCCAGCAGGTTGTAGTTGCCGATGAAGCCGGCGGCAAAGACATCGACTGGTGCTGTGTACAGGGTCTCGGCATCGCCGCTTTGTACGATCTTTCCCTGATTCATCAGGAAAATTCGATCGGACATGGTCAGCGCTTCTTCCTGGTCGTGTGTGACGAAGATCGTGGTCAGGCCGAGTTCGCGCTGGATCTGACGAATCTGTTCACGCAGGTGTTTGCGAATCCGCGCGTCGAGCGCCGACAGCGGTTCGTCGAGCAGCAACAGGCGCGGACGGGTCACCAGAGAGCGGGCCAGGGCGACACGCTGGCATTGGCCACCGGACAGTTGATGTGGGTAACGGGCAGCAAAGTCGTTCAGCTCCACCAGTTTCAGCACTTCGGCGACACGCTTGCGGCTGTCGTCGGCGTTGACTTTCTGCATGCGCAAACCGAAGGCAACGTTCTGTTCCACTGTCATGTTGGGGAACAGTGCGTAGCTCTGGAACACCATGCCGATTCCGCGTTTCTGCGGGCTCAGCGGTACGAGGTCGTGACTATCGAGCAGGATCTTGCCGCCGTCCACCGAGGTCAGCCCGGCAATGCAGCGCAGCAGCGTGGATTTGCCGCAACCGGACGGACCGAGGAGGGTGACGAATTCACCCTTCTTGATTTCACAGTTGATGTCGCTGAATACCGTGGTGCCTGAGTAACTCTTTTGAAGATGTTGGACGCTGACATAGCTCATTCGCTTTTGTCCTTGTTCAAGATATTGGCCGCCCAAGTCAGAACCAGCACAAAGAAAAAGTAGGAAATCACCAGCGCACTGGTGAAATGGCCGCTGCTGTTTCGCATATTGTTGAGGTACACCTGCAGGGTTTCGTAGCGGGTGCCGACGAGGATGTTGGCGAACACGAACTCACCGAACAGGAACGAGAACGACAGCAGCAGCGCCACCATCAAGCCCTTGCGCAGGTTGGGCAGTACCACCAGAAACGCCGCTTGCCAGGTGCTGGCGCCGAGCAATTGGGCGGCGTCCATCAGGTCGCGCAGGTTGATCGCTTGCAAGTTGTTGGTGATCGCCCGGTACATGAACGGCAGTGCCACGGTGAAGTAACAGCCAATCAGAATCCACGGCGTGCCGACCATCGCGAACGGGCCGGAACCGTAGAGCTGCAACAGCCCCACCGACGACACCACGGGCGGCACCGCGAAGGGCAGCAGGATCAGGATGTTCATCAACACGTCGAGTTTCGGGAAGTGGTAATGCACCACGAACAGCAGCGGCAGAATCAGCACCACCGCTAGAATCAGTGCACCGACACACACCAGCAACGACTGTCCGAAGGCATGCAGAAAACGTGGGTCGCTCCACAGTTGCACGTACCACTTGAAGGTAAAGCCGCTGGGCAAAATGGTTGCCGACCAGCTGCTGGAGATCGAGTAGACCAACGTCCCGACCAGGGGCAGCAACAGAATGGCAAACAGCAGGTACACCACGACCCGGTGGTAGACCCCGACAGGGCCCGTTTCAGCGCGAGACATGGTAGCTCCTCTTCAACAGCAGCTGATGCACGATGGTCACCAGGGTCATCAACGCCACCAGCACCACGGCCAGGGCGCTGGCCAGGTTCGGGTCCAGGGAAATGTCGCCGGAGACCATCGCCGCGATGCGTATCGGCAGCACGTTGAAGTTGCCGGTGGTCAGGGCATACACCGTGGCGTAGGCGCCGAGGGCGTTGGCCAGCAGGATCACGAAAGTGCCGAGCAGCGCCGGGGTCAGCACCGGCAAGCCGATGTGCCGCCAGAACTGCCAGCCGTTGGCACCCAGCAGCGCGGCGGATTCACGCCAGTCCTCGCGCAAGGCGTCGAAGGCCGGGTAGAGCAGCAGCACGCCGAGCGGAATCTGGAAGTAGGTGTACAGAATGATCAGCCCGGTTTTCGAGTACAGGTTGAAGTCCTGAATGATCCCGGCCTGCTTGAGCATGATGGTGAAGCTGCCGTTGAACCCCAGCAGGATGATGAACGCGAAGGCCAGAGGTACGCCGGAAAAGTTGCTGGTCATGTTGGCGAAGGCGTTGACGAAGTTGCGCAGTTTCGAGTCGACGCGGCGCAGGGAGTAGGCGCCAATGACGGCGATGATGATCCCGAACACGCTGGACCAGAAACTGATCTCGAGGCTGTACTGGATCGCCTGCAGATAGAACTTCGAGTTGAAGATTTTGCTGAAGTTGGCCAGGCCCCAGCCGAACTCTTCCGATTCCAGGCTATTGATCATCACCCACGCCAGCGGGGCGATCTGGAACACGATGAAAAACAGCGTGAAAGGCACCAGGCACAGCGCCGCCAGCCATTTGCCGCGGGTCATGGCGTTCACTTGAGTAGCTCCCGACACACCGATTTGTCGTGAGCCACGCCGAGCAGTTCGCAGACGGTGCCGCAGATTTCAGTCTGTTTCGGTGCGGCGTTGGCGTTGAAACTGAAGGCATCACCGAGCACGAACAGTGGCACTTCGCGTTCTTCGGGGAGCAGGCCGTTGTGGGAGCGGTCGTTGTTCATGCCGTGGTCGGCGGTCACCATGACCTGATAACCGGCATCGAGCCAGCCTTGCAGGTAGTCGGCGAGGATGATGTCCGCCGAGCGGGCACTGTTGCGGTATTGCGGGGTGTCGAGGCCGTGCTTGTGCCCGGCGTCGTCGATGTTCATGGGATGGACCAGGAGAAAATCTGGCGCATGACGCAGGCGCAGGTTTTCTGCGTCGGCAAACAGGTGCGAGTCCGGGTAGTGATCGCTCCAGTAGAAATGGCCGTGCTGGATCGGCAGGTCCGGATCGTCGGTGTGACGATCCCGGGCCGCGACGAATGGCGAACGGTTATACAGTTCGCTGACCCAGTGATAGGCCGCGGCGGCAGTGACAAGGCCGGCGTCGGAGGCGTAGTGATAGATGCTGCGCTGGTTGGACAGGCGCGAGACGTTGTTATGGACGATGCCGCTCTCGATGGGCGGGACGCCGGTCAGGATGCATTCGTAAAGCGGTCGGGACAGGGCCGGCAGTCCGCACTCCAGTTTATAGAGCGCCGCGCGTCCTGCGCCGACATAAGCCTGCAGGTGCCCCATGGCGTGACGGGCGACTTCGTAATTGAGGCCGTCGAGCACGACAAGGATGACGTTGTGCTTCATAGGGCGATGACTCCGCAAAACAGATGATTCAAATTCGCAACCAATCCCCCTGTGGGAGCGAGCCTGCTCGCGAAAGCGGTATGACATTCAACATCTTTGTCTAATGTTCAGCCGCATTCGCGAGCAGGCTCGCTCCCACATTGGATCTCCATCAGCCGTCCGATGTGGGATTCAGGGCGTTATTTCATCTCGACGATGACTTCTTCGTTCCACTTCTGCGGCAAGGCCTTGGAAGTTTTCTCCCACGCGTCAGCATCCTTGATCGGCGTCACGCCTTTGTACTGTTCGTTCGGCAGCAGCCTGGCCTTGACGTCCTCCGGCAGTTTGATGTGCTCGGCGCGGATTGGACGGGCGTTGCCTTTCGCCAGGTTGATCTGGCCGGCATCGCTGAAGATGTACTCGCGCGTCAGCTTGGCGGCGTTCGGGTTTTTTGCGTATTTATTGATGATGGTGGTGTAACCCGAGATCACCGAACCGTCGGAGGGAATCAGCACGGTGTAGTCATCAGGATTGGCCATCTTGGCCTTGTAGCTCAGGCCGTTGAAGTCCCAGACCACGCCGACTTCGATTTCACCCTTTTCCATGGTGGCGATCGTCGGGTTGGCCATCGACAGACGACCTTGTTTGGCGATGTCCGCGAACAGCAGCAGGGCTGGCTGAAGGTTCTTCTCGTCGCCACCGTGGGCGAGCGCGGCAGCCAGTACACCATTGGCGGCTTGGGCTGCGGTGCTCACGTCACCGATGGACACTTTGTATTTGCCGGTCTTGAGGTCGGCCCATTTGGTCGGCGCGTCGGAACCGTGCAGCAACTTCTTGTTGATGATGAACGCGATAGTGCCGGTATAGGCCAGCGCCCAGTTGCCGTCCTTATCCTTCGCCCAGTCCGGAATCTGCTCCCAGGTGCTCGGCTTGTAAGGTTGCACCACACCTTGCTTGACCGCGATCGGACCGAAGGCTGCGCCGACGTCGCCGATGTCGGCACTGGCGTTGTCCTTCTCGGCGGCGAACTTGGCGATTTCCTGGGCCGAGCTCATGTCGGTGTCGATGTGCTTCAGGCCGTATTTACTGGCCAGGTCTGCCCAGGTTCCTCTCCAGTTGGCCCAGTCATCGGGCATGCCGACGCTGTTGACCGCACCTTCCGCTTTCGCTGCGGCTTCCAGGGTTTTCAAATCGGTGTCAGCGGCCATGGCGGCGGTGCACATGGCAATGGTCGAGCCTAACAGTGCTGCCAGGAAAAGCTTTTTCATCCGAAGCTCCTTTGGGCGTTTTCAACGCTGCGATTGCGGTTGTGTTGGTCTAGGTCAGCAATACCTGAGCCAATTTAGGCGGGTTGGATGACATTTTGATGTCGACGGCCGGTCTGCCTATATTTACCGAGTTGCAATGCTCAGGCTTCCGGGTAAGCGTAGACCATGGCTAAAGGGCTGAAATGAAAGGACTTGGCTGTGAAATTGCAGGTGTCTGGATCAACCGTTCGGCGGCTTTGTCATCTGTCAGTCATAAGCAGTGCCTAGGCTTGCAGGAAGTTGAAAGGAGCCGGTTGAGTAGCGGTTCCGCCCCGTAGTAGTGCTGGTCTAGTCCAGATAGGTAACGTTGATGCGCATCGAGACAACCAAGGCGGTGACAACGATCGGGCAGGTCCTGCAGGAACAGCTCGACCATGGTCTGTTGGCGCCCGGGAGCAAACTGCCAGCCGAGCGCAAACTCAGTGAGTTGTTCGGCACCACACGGATCACCGTGCGCGAGGCGTTGTTACAGCTGGAAGCCCAAGGTCAGATTTATCGGGAGGAACGCCGTGGCTGGTTCGTATCGCCACCGCGCCTGGCGTACAACCTGATGCAGCGCAGTCACTTTCACGCGATGGTCAGCGCTCAGGGGCGAGTGCCGTCCACCGAGGTGATTTCGGCGCGGTTGCAGCCGGCGTCGGCGGCGGTCTGTGCCTGGTTGCAATTGCCGGCGTTGTCCAGCGTGATTCAGATTTGCCGGGCGCGGCGCATTGATGAGCGGTTGGTTTTGTATGTCGAGCACTATTTGAATCCGCAGTTTTTTCCGGGGATTCTGCAGTTCGATTTGAATCAGTCGATGACCGAGCTGTATGCACGGCATTACGATTTGCATTATGGGCGGGTGCGTTTCGAGATCGTGCCGACGGCGCTGTCGGTGGATGCAGCGGCGGCTTTGCGGGTGTCGGTGGGCAGTCCGGGGCTGCGGATTGCCCGGGTCAACTACGATCAGCATCAACGGCTGATCGATTGTGATCTGGAGTTCTGGCGGCATGATGCAATTCATGTCGGGGTCGATGTGGTCTGAGCCTGGGCGCCCCAGGCTGCACGTTCTTTACGTCATCCAAAGCGATAAATGTCCATGCCCAGAGCGCCCAGGGTGAATCCCTCGTGGCTCACGCTGAATGTGCCTCCGGCGCCGCGGGCAAAGTACAACGGCAACAAATGTTCATCACTCGGATGGTTGCGCACGGCGTTCGGCGCTTGCCGACGATAATCGTGCAACGCGACTTCATCCTGCGCCTTGAGTTTCTCCACCATCCAGTCGCGAAATACCCTGGCCCAGGGTTCGACGCTTTCCGGGCCGGCGTGCCAATCCAGTTCGCGCAGATTGTGGGTAATGCTGCCGGACCCGATCAGCAGCACGCCCTGTTCGCGCAAACCGGCCAGGGCTTGACCCACCCGGGTTTGCAGGGCCGGGCCACCGCGGGTGGGCAGCGAGACTTGCACAATCGGGATATCGGCTTGCGGATACATCAACGACAAGGGCACCCAGACACCGTGGTCGAACGGTCGCTTGGGGTCGATGCGTGCGGGCAGGCCCGCGTTCTCCAGCCGTTCGACCACCTCTGTCGCCAGGTGTGGGTCGCCAGGTGCCGGGTACTGCACCTCGAACAAGGCCTGTGGAAATCCGCCGAAGTCATGCCAGGTGTCGGGTTGTGGGTTGCCGCTGACCAGCAGCTCATTGCTTTCCCAATGCGCGGATACAATGACGATAGCCTTGGGTTTCGGCAATTCGGCGGCCAGGCGCGCGAGGGCCGGCCCGCTGGCACCGGGTTGCAGTGCAAGCATGGGGGAGCCATGAGAGATATACAGGCTGGGGAACATGAATGAGCTCCTGGGAGTTAAGATGGCGTCATCTTCAGTCAGATCATTGATCTAAATCTAATATAAGTTTTAGGGTGTTTTGATCGAATTTTCGGGGTTATATATGCAGCCGGAGTTTTGGCACAAGCGGTGGACGTCGAATCAGATCGGCTTTCACCTGCCGGAAGTGAATCCATATCTGCAACGGTACTGGCCGCAGCTGGGCCTGGAAGAGGGCTCGCGCGTACTGGTGCCGTTATGTGGGAAAAGCCTGGATCTGCTGTGGCTGGCAAAATGCGGTCACGAGGTGTTGGGCGTCGAATTGTCGGAAAAAGCGGTGGAAGACTTTTTCCACGAGCATCAATTTGATCCGGACGTCAGCGACCAAGGTCCCTTCACTGTCTATCGGGCGGGCTCGATCGAGATCTGGTGTGGTGATTTCTTCGCGTTGACGGCCGGCGATGTCGCTGATTGCAGTGCGTTGTACGACCGCGCTGCATTGATTGCCTTGCCGCCGACAATGCGCGAGCAATACGCCGAGCATCTGAAGCGGATTCTTCCGAAGGATTCGCTGGGGCTGCTCATTACCCTGGATTACGACCAGGCGCAAATGGACGGGCCGCCATTTGCAGTGTTGGATGACGAAGTGCAACGGTTGTTCGGGGCTTTGTGGGAGTTGAAGATTCTGGAGGACCAGGACGTTCTGGGTGAGAGCTGGAAGTTCCGGGAAAGCGGTGTTACGCGGCTTGAAGAGCGGGTGTATCGGGTTTCCAGCCGATAGATTTGTTGTTTGTACAGACCCCATCGCGAGCAAGCTCGCTCCCACATTGGATCTTCAGTGGACACAGATTATGTGTACAACAGAGATTAAATGTGGGAGCGAGCTTGCTCGCGATGGGGCCAGGAAGCGCACCCCAAAAATCAGCAGACAAAAAAAGGCCCGCATCACTGCGGGCCTTCTTTTTGGTGCCGCGCCTGTCAGCCCCGACGACGCAGTGCGTCGATGCGCTCTTCCAGCGGCGGGTGGCTCATGAACATGCGGGCAAACCCTTGCTTGATGCCACCGTTGATGCCGAAGGCATTCAGGGTGTCCGGCATGTGTACCGGCAGCCCCTGTTCCGCCCGCAGGCGTTGCAGAGCGCCGATCATTGCACTGGTGCCGGCCAGGCGTGCGCCGGCTTCGTCGGCACGAAATTCCCGTTTGCGCGAGAACCACATGACGATGGAGCTGGCCAGGATGCCCAGTACCAGTTCGGCAACGATGGTCGCCACGTAGTAGGCAATACCCTGGCCTTCTTCGTTCTTGAAGATCACCTTATCGACAAAGTTGCCGATGATCCGTGCAAAGAACATCACGAAGGTGTTCACCACGCCCTGGATCAGCGCCAGGGTGACCATGTCGCCATTGGCCACGTGGCCGATTTCATGGGCCAGCACGGCTTTGACTTCATCCGGCGAGAATCGCTCGAGCAAGCCCTGGCTGACCGCGACCAGCGCGTCGTTCTTGTTCCAGCCGGTGGCGAAGGCGTTCGCCTCGTAGGCCGGGAAAATCCCGACTTCCGGCATCTTGATTCCGGCTTCCCGGGACAATTGCTCAACGGTTTGCAGCAGCCATTGCTCGTGACGTGTGCGCGGCTGGGTGATGATCTGGGTGCTGGTGCTCATCTTCGCCATCCACTTGGAGATGAACAGCGAGAACAGGGAACCGGCGAAACCAAAGACCGCACAGAAAATCAGCAGCTGATTGAGGTTGAGATCAACCCCGTTGGCCGCCATGAACCCGTTGAAGCCGAAAAGGCTCAGGGTGATGCTGGCAATCAGCACGACCGCCAGGTTAGTGGCCAAAAACAGCAGGATGCGCATCATGGTTGTAGAAATCTCCTCGTGCTAAAGATGTAGCGTACTGCGGGGTATATAAGGTGCTGCACCGGGCTATTCAACCGGGTGACTATTTCAAACTGTGTCCTACAGCCAGAGTCTAGCTGCTTGAAGGACATTTCCGACGCTGATGGGGGGAAGTGTTTGTCAGCCAATTTGCCTCGCAGGCCCCGTCGTTGTTAGACGCGAGCCAGCAACCTGTCCTCGGTCAGCCGTGGAAGGCGTGATGGAAGACAGGGCGCAAAGATATGTTGCTGAATCAATCACCCTGCGACTTCAGTACGCGCCGCACAGTGACATCCGCTTACTGGCGATAGGACTTGAGGAAATTGCCGATACGTCCGATGGCCATGTCCAGGTCATCCACCCGCGGCAGGGTCACGACTCGGAAATGGTCCGGCCATGGCCAGTTGAAGGCCGTGCCTTGCACCACCAGCAGCTTTTCGGAGAGCAGCAGGTCGAGCACGAATTTTTCGTCGTTGTGGATCGGGCAGACTTTCGGATCGATCCGCGGGAACGCATACAGTGCGCCCATCGGCTTGACGCAACTCACGCCCGGAATGTCGTTGAGCAGTTCCCAGGTACGGTTGCGCTGCTCCAGCAGGCGACCTTGCGGCAGCACCAGGTCATTGATGCTCTGATAACCGCCCAGGGCGGTCTGGATCGCATGCTGGCTCGGCACATTGGCGCACAGGCGCATGTTGGCCAGCATGTCGATGCCTTCGATGTAGCTCTGGGCGTGGTGTTTCGGGCCGGAAATGGCGATCCAGCCGGAGCGGAATCCGGCCACGCGGTAGGACTTGGACAGACCATTGAAGGTCAGGCACAGCAGGTCCGGCGCGAGCGAAGCGGTGCAGATGTGCACGGCATCGTCGTACAGGATCTTGTCGTAGATTTCGTCGGAGAACACCACCAGGTTGTGCTGACGGGCCAGTTCCAGCATGCCCAGCAGGACTTCTCTGGAATACACCGCACCCGTCGGGTTGTTCGGGTTGATGATCACCAGCGCCTTGGTATTCGGGGTGATCTTGGCCTTGATGTCGGCCAGGTCCGGCCACCAGTTGGCCTGCTCGTCGCACAGGTAATGCACCGGGTTGCCCCCCGACAGGCTCACCGCGGCGGTCCACAGCGGGTAGTCAGGGGCCGGCACCAGCACTTCGTCGCCATTGTTGAGCAAGGCCTGCATTGACATCACGATCAGCTCGGAAACGCCGTTGCCCAGGTAGATGTCTTCGATGCCGACGCCTTCCACCTGCTTTTGCTGGTAGTACTGCATGACGGCCTTGCGCGCACTGAACAGGCCTTTGGAGTCGCTATAACCCTGGGCGGTCGGCAGGTTGCGGATCACGTCCTGGAGGATTTCATCCGGCGCTTCGAAACCAAAGGGCGCCGGGTTGCCGATGTTCAGCTTGAGGATGCGATGGCCTTCCTCTTCCAGGCGTTTGGCGTGCTTGAGCACTGGGCCGCGAATGTCGTAGCAGACGTTGGCGAGCTTGTTCGATTTGCTGACCTGCATGGCGATGTGTTCCCGAAAATGAACGATCCAGGCGGCGTTTGAACGACCGTACTGGGAATCCTGCGTAATCACACAGGCCTGACGCCTTGTGAAGCGGCACCCATAAATCCGTTTGAATGCGCGTGGTCTGGCTGCCAGACTGGCGTTTGACGAGGCGCAATCATACGTGCCGCCCGATCCGTGGAAAAGGTACAGATCGGGCTTTTTCAGCTGCTGAGGTGTGACAATGGAAAAGTTGGAAAAAACCCTGGAAGAATGGAAGGCGATGCTCGATCCGGAGCAGTACAACGTTTGCCGCCTCAAGGGCACCGAACGTCCGTTTTCCGGCAAGTACAACGACAGCAAGGTTGACGGTGTTTATCACTGCATCTGCTGCAACGAGCCGCTGTTTGACTCCAAGACCAAATTCGACTCTGGCTGTGGCTGGCCGAGTTTCTACGCACCGATCGGCGACAGTGCCATGGTCGAGATCCGTGACGTCAGCCACGGCATGATCCGCACCGAAGTGGTTTGCGCCAAATGCGACGCGCATCTGGGGCATGTGTTCCCGGATGGTCCGCCGCCGACGGGGCTGCGGTATTGCATCAACTCCGTGTGCCTGGACCTGGTGCCGCGCTCCTAATGGGAGCCGTGTAGGAGCTGCCGCAGGCTGCGATCTTTTGATCTTGATCTTTTGCGATCGAGAGAAAAAACAAGATCAAAAGATCGCAGCCTGCGGCAGCTCCTACAGTGTTGTGTGTCGGTTTCGGATTGAGGGGCAATCTCGATCTATTACATTGCATGCAATTCAATTGCGCGCTATTTTTAGCCTTTCTTCCTCACCCCGGATACCGCGCCATGAGCGACAATCTTCTGAGCATTCCCTGCACCACCATCAAAGGCGAGCAAAAGACCCTGGCGGATTACGCCGGCAAAGCCGTATTGGTGGTCAATACCGCGAGCCAATGCGGCTTCACTCCGCAGTACAAAGGGCTGGAACAGCTGTGGCAGACCTACAAGGACCAAGGCCTGGTGGTGCTTGGCTTTCCCTGCAACCAGTTCGGCAAGCAGGAACCGGGTAACGAAGGGGCAATTACCGAGTTCTGCGAATTGAACTACGGTGTCAGCTTCCCGCTGTTCAAAAAGATCGAAGTCAACGGCGCTGATGCCCATCCGCTGTTCGTGCAATTGAAAAAGCGCGCACCGGGCGTACTGGGTTCCCAGGGTATCAAGTGGAACTTCACCAAGTTCCTGATCGGCAAGGACGGACAGTTGGTCAAGCGCTTCGCTCCGGCGACCAAGCCGCAGGACCTGAGCGGCGAGATCGAAGCCCTGCTCAAATGAACAGCTTGTCCGTCGATTCCCTGAAGCTCGACAGTCAGCTCTGCTTCAAGTTGTACGCCGCTTCCCGGGCGGTCATCCGCGCCTATAAGCCGATGCTTGATCAGCTCGGCCTGACCTACCCGCAATACCTGGCGATGCTGGTGTTGTGGGAGTGGCAGGAAGCGGCGCCGGAGCAGCCGACGGTCAAGGCGTTGGGCGAACGCCTGGCACTGGATTCCGGCACCTTGACGCCGCTGCTCAAGCGGCTTGAGCAGTTGCAGTTGGTGCAGCGTCAACGTTCGGCGCGGGATGAGCGTGAAGTGCACCTGAGCCTGTCACCCACCGGCAAGGCATTGCGCGATCAGGTGGGGCCGCTCAAGGCGCGTTTGTTGTGCGACAGCGGTGTCGATCTGGATCGCCTGCATGATCTGCGTGAGGGTCTCGATCATCTCTTGGGCCAGATCAAGGCACTGTCATAGACGGTATCCACAAATCCAGCAGGGCGGCCAGCTCTTCGCGGCGAAACGGTTTGGCCAGGTAGTCGCTCATGCCCGCTGCACGGCAGCGTTCGCGTTCTTCGGACATCGCATTGGCGGTCAGGGCGACAATGGGCAACTGTGGCCAGCGCCCGCTGCGGCGGATTTGCCTGCTGGCTTCGTAACCGTCCATCACCGGCATGTTGCAGTCCATCAGCACCAGATCGAACTCACTGCGCTCAAGTTGATCCAGGGCCTCACCGCCGTGAGCGGCGACGATCACCTCGCAGCCGAGTTTGCCAAGCATGCCCTTGGCCACCAGTTGATTGACCGGATTGTCCTCCACCAACAACACCCGTCCACGTCGCAAGGATGAGCGATTATCGAGCCGGGCATCGTTGATCGTGTTGAGGTCCGGCTGCAGCACCCGCCGCAATGTCTGGTACAGCGCGTTACGCGCCAGAGGCCGCGCCTGTTGCTGCAAGGGCGCCAGGGCGCTGGCTTCTTCGCTGGGCAGGAAACTGCCGTAGGCGGTCACCAGCAAAATCGGCGCAGTGCAGGTGGGGCGCAGGCGGAACAGGCATTCGGGGCAGTCGGTGATCACCACATCCGGGTCCAGTCCGATCAACGAGTCCTCGAGCGAGCGCTGCTGATACTCCAGGCCCCAACCCGGCAACAGGCTCTTGAGTAATTCCGCCAGACCGCTGCTGGCCGCGGTGATCGCGATGACCTTGCCCTGTAACGTTGCCGACGCCAGGGCGCGGGTGTGGCAAGGTAGCGGCAGGTCGGCGCAGAACTGGCTGCCGAAGCCTGCTTCGGAGCTGATGGTAAGGCGCCCTTGCATGACTTCGCAGAGGTTGTAGGTCAGTGCCAGGCCCAGGCCGGTACCGCCGAATTGCCGGGTAATGCCGGCACCCGCCTGGGTGAAGGGCTGGAAGATCTTGACCTGGGCGTCCTGGGCGATACCGATACCGGTGTCGCAGACCTCGATTCTGACACCGTCCTCGAAGGTGGACAGGCGCACATCGACCCGACCGAACCGGGTGAACTTGAGGGCGTTGGACAACAGGTTGCTGACAATCTGCCGGACCCGGGTCGGGTCGCCGAGCACCAGCGCCGGAAAGCGCGGATCGATCAGACAGGTCAGCTCGACGCTGGGCGCGGCGTTCTGCGACAGCAGGTTGGCGGTGTCTTCAATCAGCGAGCCGAGATCGAACGGAATATGCTCGAGTTCAAGTTGGCCGGCGTCGAATTTCGACAAATCGAGAATGTCGTTGAGCAATTCCACCAGTACTTTGCCCGAGTCATGGGCAATGGACAGCTGTTGCTGTTGCTCGGCATTGAGCGGACCGTCCAGGGAGAGCGCGATCATTCCCAGCAGACCGTTGAGGGGCGTGCGGATTTCGTGGCTCATGTTGGCCAGGAAGGCCGAGCGCGCTTCGGCCATGTCCAGGGCGGTGCTGCGGGCGACTTCCAGTTCCTGGTTGGACTGGCTGAGCCGGCTGTTGATTGCATTCAGTTCCGCAGTCCGGGCCGAAACGATGTTTTCCAGTTGTCCGAGGTAGTCGGTCAGACGGTTTTCGGCATTGCGCCGTTGCTGGATTTCAGTGGCGATGTTTTCGAATTGCTGGTTCGCAACCTTGACCAGCACACCGATCTCATCGTGTTCATGTCCGGCCGGGTACTCCAGCCACGTCGGTTCGACACTGCGCGGATCGCGACTGCTAAGTTCCCGAATCACCCGCACCAGGGGTTTGGTCAGCATCACGTAGAACAGTGCAAGCAGGATGCCGGTCAGCAGCAGGCTACGGGTGAAGCCGTTGAGCAGGGTCACTTCGGCCCGACGCAGGAACCGGCTGCCGAATGCATAGGTGTCGACGTCCAGGTGCAGGGTGCCGAGGGATTCGGACGGTAAATGATCCAGGTACAGGCGGTCTTCGAAGTGCCGGTTGGCGCCAAACAGGAAGTCGCTGATCACCCGATAACCGCTTTGCAGGCCAGGGCGCTTGACTTTGGCCAACACCGTACCGTTGTTGTCGATCAACTGCGCGCCGATGATCGCGGGCGAGTGCAACAGGCCCAGGGTCAGTTCCTGGGCGAGTTCGGAGTCAATGTTGTAGGCGATGCGCGAAGCGGGGTTATGACTGATTTCCAGCAAAGACTGGATTTCGCGGTTGATGGAGGCGTCTTCACTGGCATAATCGATGCCTATTTGCAGCAGACTGAGCAGCGTGCCCAGAATGAAACCGACCAGCACGGTCAGCCGGGCTTGCTTGTAGGACAGCCGGTTGGTGAACTTGATATCCATGGAGTGTTGAACCACTTCCGTTTCCCTTCGCTGCTCAAGCATAGTTGATCATGCATGGATCCCGATGTTCCCGCGCAACCCTGGTTCAAGGGCTGAACAGGACATCGTACGCTGTGTTGGATCGCTGTAACGCATCATTACTGTGAACCTGCCCGAGGAGAAGACGTGGATTCCCGATTGAATGCTTTTCTTGAACGCGCCGATGCCGTTCTGGCCCGTATCGAACCGCTGCTGCCCGCCCCCCGGCAAGCCATCGACTGGCCCCACAGCCTGGCTGCACGCTGGCAACGCGAAGGGCGCAGCGGTTTTCTGTTGCCGCTGCAAGTCAGCCTCGACATGCGTTTGTCCGACCTGATCGGCGTCGATCGGCAAGTGGAGCAATTGGGGCGCAATACCCAACAGTTCCTCGACGGCATGCCGGCCAACCACGCCTTGCTCTGGGGCTCGCGCGGCACCGGCAAATCGTCCCTGGTGCGCGCCTTGCTGGCCGAACACGCCCAGGCGGGGTTGCGGCTGATCGAGATCGAACGCGATCACCTGGCGGACTTGCCACGCGTAGTCGAACAGATTGGCAAATTGCCCCAGCGCTTCGTGCTGTTCTGCGATGACCTGTCCTTCGAGTCGGGCGAAGGCGACTACCGCGTGCTCAAGAGCGTACTCGACGGTTCTCTCGAACAGGCGCCGGATAACGTGTTGCTCTACGCGACCTCCAATCGTCGGCACCTGGTGCCGGAAAAGGAGAGCGATAACGAAAACTGGAAAAGGGTCGACGGTGAACTCCATCCCAGCGAGGCGGTGGAAGACAAGATTGCCCTGTCGGACCGTTTTGGCCTGTGGCTGTCGTTCTATCCGTTTACCCAGGAACACTTTCTCAACGTCGTCGAGCACTGGATCGGTCAACTGGCCGACAAGGCCGGCCTCAAGTGGCAGCGTGATGCAGCACTGGACATCCTTGCCGTGCGTTGGGCCACGGGGCGGGGCAATCGCAACGGACGATGCGCTTATCAATTTGCCCGCTATTGGGTCGGGCTCAAGCTGTTGGAGCACAAGGCATGATCGATTTGCAAAAGAGCGGCCAGGGCCTCGAAGGCTACGGCATGCTGTGGGCGCAGCTGGAGTCATTGCTGGCGGATGAACGGGATTTCATTGCCAACGCCGCGCAGTTTTCGGCGTTCCTGTACAACCAGCTCGATGATTTGAACTGGGCCGGTTTCTACCTCAATCGACATGAAGAGCTGGTGCTGGGTCCGTTTCAGGGGCAGATCGCCTGCGTGCGAATTGCCTTCGGTCGCGGTGTGTGCGGAGCTGCGGCGGCGACCTTGCAAACCCAGTTGGTCGACGACGTGCACGCGTTCCCGGGGCATATCGCCTGCGACAGCGCGTCCAATAGCGAGCTGGTCGTGCCGCTGGTCAAAAACGGCCGATTGATCGGCGTGTTGGACCTAGACAGCCCGAAGCTCGCGCGGTTTACCGCTGACGATCAAGCCGGTATCGAACAACTGGCGCAGATTTTCCTGCGCCTGACTGACTGCTGATCATGCAGGGTTAAGCCTCTTTCATCGTGCTGTTGCCGTCTTGTCGAAGTTGCTGTTGCAGCGCCTGCTCCAATTCGAGCATGGCGCTCTCTACGGCTTTGCTGCATTTGGTGACTTGGGCGCGATGGAACACTTCATGGCAGGCGTTCTCCAGCGCCTCGCAGCTGTCGATCAAGCGGGTGGCCTGGACAATTCGGGCAGCGCCCTTGATTTTGTGGGCAATATCGAGAAATGACTGCCGGTTCCCGGACCCGGACAACGCCAGCAGCGCTTGTCGGTCCTGCTGGTTGCAGTTGAACAGTTCGGTCAACAGTCGCTGTTTCAGAACCGGGTTGCCTCCCGTCAACTGGTGCAACCCTTTCAGGCTGAAGGCCGGATCGCGGACGGTGGGCTCGATGCCTTCAACCCATTGGCTCAACGCTGTCAGTGTCAGGGGCTTGAACAGGCAGTTGTCCATGCCGGCTTGTTTGCAGCGCTGTATTTCTTCCGGCTGTGCGTTGGCGGTGAACCCCAGAACGGTGCAGGGTGGGCGTTGCGTTTGTTGTTCCAGTCGGCGAATGGCCCGGGCCAATTCGTAGCCATTCATGATCGGCATGTTGCAATCGACAATCACCAGGTCGAACGTCTGTGCTTGCCACGCCTCGAAACCTGCTTCGCCATCCGCTGCGACACTGAATCGATGCCCCAGAAACTCAAGCTGCTGACACATGAGCAAGCGATTGGCCGGGTGATCGTCGACCACCAGAACGTTCAGGGGGGATCTTGTGGAATGGATGGGCGCTTCAACAGCCTCAGGGAGCTGTTCGCATGGCAGTGTTGCCAGGCACAGCGCAACCTGGACCAGAGTACCGACACCCGGCTGGCTGCTCAATTGCAGGCTGCCGCCCATCATCTCGCACAGACTGCGACTGATCACCAGGCCCAGCCCTGCGCCACCTCTGCTTGACTGTTCACAGTGATCGGCTTGAGCGAAGGGTTCGAACAACCGTTGCCGATCCTGTTCGCTGATGCCGATGCCACTGTCCTGAACGTGCACCAACATCCGGACGCGCTCGGGCTCGTCGGTGGGTTGCAGGTCCACGCTGATCCTGACCTGACCAAGCTCTGTGAACTTGATGGCGTTGCTGACCAGGTTGGACAACACTTGTTTGAAGCGCAACGGGTCCAATATGACATCGACCCGCGGATTGGCAGGGTGAAATTCCAACAGCAGTTCAAGATTTTTCTGACGCGCCAGTCCATCGAAAATCCGTATCACCGATGTCACAATCTCACGCGGATTGACGCGCTCCGGGCTCAGGCTCAGACGCCCGGACTCGATCCGCGCGATATCGAGAATGTCTCCGATCAGTTCGAGCAGGTCTTTTGCCGAGTGGTACGCCACCTCGATCGCCGGACGGTCCGGGTGCTGGTGATCGATACGCTTGAGCGTCAGTTCAAGCATGCCGATGACCGCGTTCATCGGCGTGCGAATCTCATGGCTCATGGTCGCCAGAAACGTACTTTTGGCCCGGTTGGCCTCATCGGCCCGTTCTTTCGCACAGCGCAGCTCATCGAACAGTTGCCGCCGCTCGCTGATGTCGATCCAGCCGCCAATGATGCCTCGCACTTCACCGCTTGAATCGCGGTAGGGGATAATCCAGTGGTAGATCGTCAGCCTGCGGCCACCGATGTGCAGCGGCCGGTCGAGAATCAGCGGTATGCCCTCGGCCACGACGCGCTGGTAATCGGCTTGATATTCCCGCGCTTCGAAGGCGTTGCTCAGGGTGCCCTGCATGACGCTTTTGCCGATGACCTCTTCACGTTTCGCGCTGAAGGCTTCCAGGTAACTGTCGTTGCAGCTTTGCAGCAGCCCTTGACGATCGCGCACATAGATGGGATGCGGTGTCCCGTTGACCAGCGATCGCATGAATTCGAATTGATCGTTCAACGCACGCTCGGCCGCCTGACGCTGCTTTATCTGTCGACGCATGTACGCATTCCAGGCAACGGAAATCAGCAGCAGCACGCCGGCACCGATGACGATCTGATAAAACACCCGGTGATAGTCGCGCCAGGGATTTTGCGATATTGCCGAATAGCCACGCCAGCGACCGTTGATGATGCCCAGTTCTTCCGGCGTGATGCTCAGCAGCGCCTTGTCGAGGATGGCGTTCAGCTCTCGGGCGTCCCGGCCGGTAGCCAGGGAAAATGCGGCCTGCCGGGTTCCGAGGGTGCTGCTGATTCGCAGTGTGTGCTCGAAAATCCGCGATGACAGGAAGTAGTTGGCAACCACCAGTGAGCTCACCGCACCCTGTGCCTTGCCTTCGGCCAGCAATTGCGCGGCGCTGAAGGTGTCCGGGGTTTCAATCAGCTTGATCTGCGGGAACTCGCGGCGCAAGTCATCCACCATTGGATTGCCCTGAGCGATGGCCAGGCGTTTGTTCTGAAATTGATCAAGGCTTGTCGGGCTACCGGCGGATTTGCGGGTCAGCAGGATTAAGGAGTTTTGCAAGTAGGGACGGGTGAAGCTCAGGCTTGCTTCACGTTGGGCGCTGGGGAGCAGGGCGGCGATCAGGTCGGCTTGTTGGTTGTTGACCTGCTCGATCATCTCGCCATCGCTGCGGCTGCGCCGGATGTCGAAGCGCAAACCCGTACGCAGCCTGATCAGTTCGAGCAGGTCTGCGGTAATGCCTCGAAAGTTGCCGTCGTTGTCGAAAAACGTCAGCGGCGCAAAAGCTTCATTGACCACCACACGCACTACCGGGTGTTGCGCCAGCCAGCGTTCTTCGTTGTCACTGAGCTGCAGTTTTTGATCGGTGAGCAGAATGTCGCTGCCAGCGCTCCAGCGCTTGGCAATGCTTTCCCGCTCGCTGGTGGGGACAGCCATGAGCATCGCATTGATAATCCCGAGCAGTTCGGGGTTGTTCCTGTTCACGGCAAAGCTGAAACCCTGGGCTTCGTGTTTGCCGAAATTGGCCATGCGGATGTTGTTCAGGTAGCCCTTGTTGATCGTGTAGTGGGTTGAAATCGTATCGCCGAGGAAGACGTCAGCCTGGTCGAAAGCCACGGCATTGATCGCATTCTGGTAGGACGGATAGGACGTGATGATCGCCTTGGGATAGATGGCCCTGACGTCCTCCAGTGGCAAATAGTGATACACCATGCTCAGCCGCAGGCCGGCGAGACCATCGCTCAGGGACCTGCTTTCGTCTTCTCGGGTCACCAGCACCGGTTGATCCACGGCGTAGGGGCCGGACAGCACGATGTCCAAGGCATTGTGAGCTTCGAACCCATTGGCGGTGCCGAGCAGGTCGACCTCGCCGTTTTCGAGTGCCTCGATCGCCGCCCCCCGGGACTCGAAGCGCTGGACCTTGATGGCCAAACCGGTGGACTTGCCCAGGATGCCGGCATAGTCGGCGGTGTAACCTTCATACTCGTGACCGCTGATGGTCAGATCGAAGGGCGGATAATCCGGGCCCGAAGTGCCGAGAATCAGTTCACCCTTGTTCTTGATCCATTGTCGTTGGGATTGATCCAGTTGCAGGTCCAGGTGTGCGGCCGATGAACGACTGAGCAGGGTGAGACTTTTGCTGGAGGTCTGTGCAGCGGGCACCGAGGTGCTCAGGCTTAAACCAACGGCCATGAGTATCAGATAGTCCTTTATGCGGCTGGGCATCCTGCTTCTCATACTAACGCGTTACGTTTTGCCATCTCGATGAGTTCAACCAGGGATTTGGCCTTGAGTTTTTGCATGAGTCGTTTTTTATAGGTGCTGACCGTCTTGTTGCTCAGAAACATACCTTTGGCAATTTCCTTGTTGGTGCGGCCTTGGGCAAAAAGTTGCAATACCATCAGTTCGCGATCGTTGACTGCCTTGAACAACTCCAGGTCGGCATAGTGCACATCATCGACACGAACAGGACTCAGGGCCTGACTCGGATAATAGTTGTAACCTGAGAATACCGCTTTGATGGCGCTGACCAGTTCACTGAGCTCTTCCTGTTTGCACACATATCCGGAAGCGCCGGAATGCATGCAGCGAATACCAAAAAGTTTCGGACTTTGGGCCGTGAGTACCAGTGTTTTTATCGGCGTACACATTTGGTTGAAACGAGCGAGAATTTCCAGTCCGTCCAGTTTGGGAATACGGATATCGAGAATGACCAGGTCAGGCATGTATTCGCGAACCATCTGCATGGCATCGACCCCATTATCTGTTTCGCCGATGACGTTGTAACCTTCATGTTCGAGCAGCATTCGGACGGCAAGACGGATGACAGGGTGATCGTCGACGATTAAAACGGAGTTCATAATCAAATCAGTAGAAAGCGGTAAGATGGCCGTAGTAGAGCGATTGTGCACACAGCAGCTGTGCCGGATACCCCTTGATATACCCCTTACCTCAATATCCCGAAAATAATTTCATTTCCCTTCTTTACCTCCCGAATTTCTCACTATCATGGGCCTCAACACCTTGTTCCGCCCCGTGTTGAGGATACTGAAATGAGCAAAGCCAGAGCCCGTGAAATAGCCAAAACAGTCGATTCCTTTCTGCACCCGGATGATTTGATGCGGGCGTTTGGGGTGAGCCGAAACACGCTCGATAACTGGGTGGCCGCGGGGTGGTTTCCGGCACCGGTCCAGATCGGCGTAATGCGCACATCAGGACGGTCGGGGAGGGTGGCGTGGCTCAAGTCTGAGGTAGACGCGTGGATTCTTGCCCGTGCGGCAGCTCCACGTTCGGCCAGCCCGCTGGCTGCTTTCGACGGTGCCAGTCAACCCGCGTAACCACATTGAGGTGATTGACCATGGACAGACGCAGCTATGAAGCCCTCATCCTGAAAGACGCAGAGGCCGCCGTCGAAGTAGCGCTCGCCGCCTATGCGGCGCTCGCCGCAGACTACATAGCCACACTCAGGACAGCCTTCGCCACAGACTACGTATCACCCGCGTATCGCATCGCGGCCATCGATCACGCGACGGTCGCATTTAGGCGGGTTGAGGCACGATACCTGGCCGCCGTCGAGCACTATAGAGCCTCCCATGCCGAGGCCATCAGCGGCGCCATTCCACCCGCTTATTAGCAGACAAAGAAAAGCCCGGTGAACGCTACCAACATTCGATCCGGGCTGAGCGACCTCCTTGGGGGAGATCCAGAATGAGTAAGATACATAGTAACATTTCCGCGTCTGTAAAGCAGCCGGCAATGATAGATGCCCACGCCGGATTGGTAGAAAGCACGGCGCGGCGGGAAGCTGAGAAAGCTGAGGCGAAAGCCCGCCAGAAAGCCAAGAAGGCTGCCATTGCGGCAGCGAAGTCACAACCTGTGCCAGCATCTGTAAACGACACCGAACAAGGCGTCAGGATCTTTGATGATACAGCGCAGGCACTGGGTGAACAGTCGCTATCAGGTACGGTATCGGCCACCCTGGCGGCGACGCCCGCTGCCAACGACATCCAGACAGCGGCGTCCGCCATCCCCGTGACGACGGAGCGGCCTGCCTATCTGGACGAGGTCAAGGCCGAAGACACGAAGCCCGAAGCTTTGGTTATCCAGACAGAAGCCAAGGCCGAAGCCACGCCGCAGGCCGAGCCGAAACGGGAGAAAGCCAGCACAAACGGCCAAGGAGCCCCAACTGGCGGCTTGAAGTTCGACCCCGAATCCTTCGAGGTCCTGCGGTACATCAGCGAGGACTTCGTGATGTTGACGGGCAAATCCCTAGTCGCCTATCGCATCGAAAGCGGTGATGAGATGTGCAGGGACGCGTTTATCCAGTACAGCGATCGGCATTATCACGACGTCCTTGTCCTCCAGCCGCCTGACAAGGACGGTAACCCGGTGGAGCCAAAGCGCGTTTCCGCTGGCGAAGTCTGGTGGAGTTGGAAAAACGACCTGCGCCGCAGAGTTCGCCGTATCGTGATGGAGCCGACAAGTAAGAACGAGGCTGACGATAACCCCGAGGTGCTCAACCGCTGGCACCAGCTCAAGGAAACGATGGCCGAGCGTAATCCTGCCGCTACGGCAGACGACATTACGATTCTGGTCAATCACCTGATGTACCTGTCCGGTGGTGACGTCGTCGGTGTGACTTACTTCCTGTGCTGGCTGGCACAGTTGTATCAGACGCCAGAGATCAAGATCCCGACCGCGATCCTGATGTACTCGAAGAACACCCGCATCGGCAAGAACCTTATGCAACGGCTGCTGACGAAGGTATTCGGCAAACCGCTGGTGTCGGGGGCGACAGGCAAGTCATTGCAGGGGAGATTCGACGACGCCATAAAGCACAAGCGACTCTTCTTCATCAACGAGTTGGCCCGGTCCGATAAGGTCGATGGATACGAGAATTTCAAGAGCATGGTTTCTGAAGAGGACATGCAGTTCGAGGGCAAGGGCGACAAGTCGAAAGAAATCAAGAACATCACGCATTACGTGGTCACCACCAACCATGCGGACGCGCTGCCGCTGGCGGAGAAGGATGGTCGGGTTCTGGTACTGCAATGTCTGGCTGAGCGTCAGCCGGACGCCTACTACAAGGAGCTGGTCGATTGGATAGATGGCCCTGGTGCACCGGCGCTGGCACAGATCTTGGACACTTGGCGGTTCCCGGCTGACTGGGACCCCTACGCACCTGTACCGCAGACCGCCGCCGTGAAGGCCATGCAGAAGTCCGCCAAGGGCGAGCTACACGGTGTCGTGATGGACATGATCGAGGCGGGCGAGGCACCGTTCGACAAGGACATCATCATCGTCGCCAACGCCTGCAATGGACTGAACAACAGCGACCGAGTCCTGACGAGGCCAGCCAACGAATCCACACTCGGCGCGGTGCTCAAGGACGTATACGGCGAACCTTTATTTCGGCGGATCTTAATCGGTAAGGAGGCTAAGTTGAGACGTTACTACGTCATTCGCAACGCGGCGAAGTGGGAGGTTTCCACGCCGGAACAACGCGGCGAGCACCTGAAAACCGGCGCGCCAATGTTCGCCGTCCAGCAACCGCAGCCAAAGGAGTCCGACCATGACTAGCCTATCTGGCACCGCGACCGCACCTCTGCCGATCCCGTTCTCCCTGAACCTATGCGGCACGTTGCGCGGGCGGCGGTTGGAAAAAGAACTCGCACCCAAGCCCAGCGACGAACGCGCCCGACAGCTCGCCGCCAAGCGCAAGATCCAGCACGAAGTCCAGATGCTGAGCCTCGAGTGGTCCAAGATCTTGCTCCAGCGACAGATCGACGACGCGATCAACCCGGCTACAGACCCCCGCCTGCGACGTGACCTATGCAACGATGTGCTCAACCGTGGCGTTGGTCGGCCGAAGGAACAGGAGGACGAAAACGCGGACGCCAAGAAGAAAGGCAACAGCGGTGCGCAAGAATTCCTGGAAATGCTGGCGGCCATTTCGACGGCAGCTTCGGCGGCGGCAGTCTTGAACCACAACATAGCGTCGACACCCCGGATCGAACGCGACATTGGTGGCAGTGGCACCGACGAGAACAGCCTGCAATCGTTCCTTGATGGGCTGGAAAACGATCTGGACGGTGAGGAGGTGGATGATGAACAGTGAATCACTTAAACCGCCGCTGCGTGCCGTGCACCGCATGGATGGGCTGACGCTTTTCACCTACGGGACCAGCAAACGGCGCGACGTGCACATGACAGCCCCGCCAGAGCCTGACAGCTGCCTGGCCTGGGTCGAAAAACTGGAGCAGCTGCGCGAACTGTGCAGGGAGGAAGCGCGATGAACGATGAGGACGCATCATGAACATCGTATGGGTAATACTCGGTCTGGCTGTGCTAGGTGCGGTCGCATGGCCTATTGGCGTCCTGTGGGATCGGTACGTCACGCAAAGCAAATACGGCATACCGATCGTCGCTACGGCGATAGTCGGGGCGCTGGCCTGGATGCCCGTGTACGCGCTGATCATGTCGGCGTTCGACGTCCACGCGTCCAATGCCTTTCACTGGGCGATCATGGGCGCAGGCACGGTGCTTACGGCGTTCTGCCTTGGCCTCTACAAGAGCCTGTTTGCGGGTATGGTCCGCGACCACCAAAACCACCTGAAAAATCACCGGGCATGAAAAAGGGCGCTTCCCTGGCGCCCTTAGTCTTTCCTGCACACCGGTCAAAACAAACCGCCGATTATTCTCTGCATCGCGAGCCCGCCCCCCGGTGCCGCGTAACCCTGCTGCGGTGCGACGATGTTACGCGGGGCGATACCGCCACCCTGTGCCAAGTAGCCACGCTGGGCTTGGGTCTGGCCAGGGCCGCCCTGCCCGCGCGCCATCATGCCAGGCATCTGCATCTGTGGCGGCATAGGCGGTTGCTGACCTTGTTGGCCCTGCATCATCGCAGCACCCATAGGACCGAGCTTCTGGATCATCTCCGGGGTCATCTGGAAGTTCTGCAACTGACCCATCAGGGTTTGCGGCGCGGCCATCTGCGAAGCACCCATCTGGCCCTGCATCAGCTGCTGGCCCATGCCGAACCCAGGACCGGCAGCCTGTGGGCCACCCATTTGCGCGGCGCCGAGCTGAGCCGCTGGCATCTGCATGCCGCCCCCACCACCGCCAAACATGCTCATCAATGTTGTCATGTCCATCATGTCACCTCAATGTTGCGCCGTCCGTGGCACAGGTTGTCATTTCTCGTCGAGCGGTTGCTTCGGTGCCTTCCGCTGACTGGGCTGCACGTCCTTCCCCGGCAGATCTGACTTCGTCCGCGAGAACCACGGCTCCTGGCTCGGGATTGGTTTTTTCGTTACGCCGTCGCGTTTATCAATCGTCATCGTCTTCTACCTCGGTTGATGTGCCGGCTGGCACACTGTCTATCGGCAAACCCAGTTCCAGACGTAACGTCACCTCGAGCTCGGGAAGCGTAGCCGGTGCCGTCACGCTCCAGAGCGCAGCCCTGAAACCACGGATCAAGGCGCGATCACGGCGGCGATCTTCAGCCGAGCTGGTCGGCGCCCTTTCTATTTCTCGCTGAAGTCTGCAAAGCATTTCCTCGGTCAGAGCTTCCCTAGTGCGTCGGACCTTTCGTTCCGGCATTGTCATGATCTGCACCTCCATCAGAACGCTGGCCCAGACGAGCCGCCGCGGGACATCCCCTTCCAATACTCATCGAACTCAGCATCAGTCATAGTGGAAATGTCCGACAGACCGACCTTGCCGCCTTCTCCCGGCACTCGAGCAGAGCCAGCCAGGCTGGACAAGCTGGTGGGTGGTTCACGACGCGGCGCACGACTGGCAGCCTTGAAGCCCAGTTGCTGCGCACGTTGGTACAGGTACTCGGCTGGGTTAACACCCTGTGCCTGGCACTGCTCCGCGAGTGTGACCAGCGCAGCGGTCCTTAACATTCCGAGCTGTTGATCGTTGATACCTGGGTGCTGAGCGCGCATGTTCTGCTCAACGACAGCCATGGCGTGATCGGCTGCCTGCCGATAGTCCGGGTTGGCAGCTTCAAACCGTGTCTCCAAGTCGGTGATCACGGGGGCAAGCACAGCGGCTTTCTGCACCAGCTGCTGTTCGAGCTGCTGAACTTGTGGTTGCTGACCGCCGTTCTTCAGGTCCTCAAGTTCCTGCTTGAACTGTCGTTTCACGGCTTCCACGTGGCCCTCAGGGTCTTCCGAGAACGGGGGGATTTCCGCTTCCTGCTGTGCCTGCAACTGTGCCCGCTGCGCTTCCTGCTGTGCCGCCTGAAACTGCTGCATTTGTTGCTGATACGCTGCGAGTTGCAGCTCGAGCGCCTGGCGCTTGGTGCGCTCTTCATGCAGGGCGGCCAGCGGCACCTTCTTGCCGCGTTGCTGGGTTTGCTCTTGTTCGACTTCGCGCTGCTCAGCCGCTTCGCGGGTATCGTCCACATCGTTGCTGACAGGAATGTCCTTTTCGGCCTCGTACTGGTCGAACTCCGCCACGGCGTTGGCCATGCTTTCCGGCAACTCATCACCAGTATCGACGGCGTCTGGCACACCGACAGAGTCGGTCAAATACGCCGCGGCTGATTGGCTAAGGTCTTCGTTAAGATCGCTCATGACTTCACTCCAGAACGGGATAGATTACGTTCACGTTTGGCACTGCCTTGTACTGGCACTGCCTTCGTCGGTTTGGCTGGGGTCGATGCCAGGCCGTAGCGGGATTGAAGGTCGGTTGCACCGGCGTTCGCCTTGGCAGTTGCAGCGTTCTGTCCGACGACGGCAGCCAGTTCACGGGTAAGACGTTTCACAGTGGCGGCATGCTCGATGCCGGCTTTGTATTCGGCCAGTTCCTCGACGGTCAAAGGTCGGCGGTTGATGTCCGAGCCAGACCAGCCATAGACGCGGCCCGCTCGGACCTTGACCCGCTCAGCCAACTGAAGGCGACGGCACCCGGTCAGCATTTCATACTCAGCCTGTGCGGCATTGCTGCACCACGTCTCTTTAGGCGGATCGTCCAAGGTGGTGCCGAGGTCAATCAGCGGACCGCTGAACGTGACGCGGTAGCCGTCTCCGTCGGTGCTGATGGTTGCGCGGGTGGTGTCGATGCACAGGGTTCGGCAGTCTTCGCGGATGTATAACAAGTCGGGATTAAGCATTTTCTTTGACCTCGTTGAGTTTACGGCGGAGGGTTTCCAGCTCGGCGCCGCGGATCGATGCCTTGCTGGGGCGAGTCAATTCACGCAACCGCTTCTCGGCCCTGGCCAACGCGGCTTGTGCGGCTGGCAGCTCAACGTCGAGCATCTTCTCGATGGCGAGCAGTTTTCCCAACGCTGCCTGCGCTACCGTCACGGCATGTGCGGCATCGACTGCTTCCCGGTTATCGGTATTCATTTTTCTTACCCCCGTCTGTGCGCTTCCAGGCGCTGGTTTGCTTGCGGTAAAGGTCGATCAACCCGCGCTTGTTAGCCGACAGGTACGGCACGAATGCCACCCTGGCCGAGGCCCGCGCTTCCTTCATGATCTTGTCCAGATGGTCGGCGCGTTCGTCATCATTGAGGCCCTCCCAGTACCGACTGCGCATCAGATTCCCGGCAGCTGCGTGCATGCGAGCACCGGCTAGCTCGTTCAACTCGCGTAGTTGTTCGTCGGTCAGATCGAAGCGCTTGCCCGGTACACCACGCTTCCTTGGCGGCACACTGAAGTGGTTTTGCATTCCCCCTGGCACCCAACCGATACGAGCTGCCTCGATCCTTACGGGGTCATCGCTCACCTCGACGTGGGTCATTGGAGCCAACGCGTTGAACACGCTGTCGCCTTGCCGGTTGTTGGCCAGCGGCTGGCCCCATGCGTCCTGGCGCACCGGCACAGATTCCCGAAGCCCTGGAGTGCGAACCTTGATGGCCTCTAGCAGCGATTCAGGTTTGCGTGCGAATTCGTCTTGTCGTGCGGCGATACCACTGGCGAGTGCGTTGGGTTGCAGCAGCGAAGCACCAGTGCGTTGCAGGTAGTTCGGCATGTAACGTTCCGGGTCCGCCAGTGCCTGCGACAGCCCTTCGACACCGGACATCCAGGTTTTCGAAACGATGTTGTCCGCGAACGTGGATACCAACTTGAGCGCCCGCTGCTCGGCGTCTTTGTTCTTCCAGTCCGTCTGGACCAGATCAGCGACCGATCCAGCCCACATCGCGAAAGGGTCCAGACGATTGATCCCATACCAAGTATTTCCGATCTTCACCGAGTACGGCTGATTTCCCGCCACGAGCCATGCGGCGCGGGTCGGCTCGTCGTCCGGGCCATTGCCGGTCAGATACCCTGCCTGGGCCAGGAGGCCAGCGCCGATCATGATTTGAGTGCCGGTCATCATCTTGCTAATGGCAGCTTCCTGGGTCGCCCCGCCCGCCCGGATATCACGCCACACGCCCCGCGTGGTCAGGCCAAGGGGCGAGCCTTTCCAAGCGCGCTCCAATACGTTCAAAGGCGTGCGGACGAACGGAATGACGATGTTGAGCCATGGCACAGCAGCCTTGGCTGCAAGCAATTTGGAAGCGAACGGGCCAGCCTTTTTGTTGAAGGTTGATTCTCTGGCAAAGTCGCCGGACTGCTCGATCATGGTTGGTGTCGGGCTGCTGACCAACTGCTCGATCCGCTGACTCAGCTTGACTCCCTGCGGCAGGGCACCGGCCTTCTTCTCTGCGGAGGCAGCGCGGTGCGCTAGGGCGCGCAGACTGGCCTCATACTGGCTTACAGCAAAATAGGCATCTTCAGCACCGAGGAAGCGGAACGGCAATAGCGCGGTGTTATCGAACGCCAACTTGGCCGTACCTTTCAGACCTGGCATGGTGCGTCGTGGCAGGGTGGACGCTTCCAACTTGCCGCTTCCCAATAGTGGTGATTCCCCTTCCATGAATGCCTTTTGAGTTGCGGCTACTGCCTTGGCCTGGCCACGAATGGCACCACTCAAAAGGGCCACCGGCTCTGACCATGTAGTCTCACCTTTCAAGCCGAACATCCGCTTGGCGCCCGCCAGCACAGCAGCGTTGGTGCGATCCATGATGTTGACGCCGACCATCCCCGTGTTCCCGGTCATGTTGGCCAGATGCGTAGAAGGGTCGGACAACCAACCAGCCTTGATATAGTCGGTTATGTGGTTGCCTTTCTGAATAACCCTCGCCGCGTTCTGGAGTCCGCCCGACTGGATCGCTGCACCAATGGCTGTAGCCAAATCATCCGCGCCAGACACACCACCCACGCTTTCGAGGATCGCTTGGGCCTGCCTGATGTCAGCCACTTGCCGGCGCTGCGCAGCCAAGGCGCGAGCTGCCTCAGCGCGAGCCCCGAGTAATTCGCCTGTCGTGCGGCGCATGTTTGTCAGGTCGTCAACGAACTGAGCCCTGTCGATGTCAGAAGCCTGACCGCTGGCGATGCGCTGTTGCATTTCGAGGACGTTGGTCATCTGGGTTTGCACAGCGGACGTGACGGCGCGGAACTCTTCGGCATTGAACGTCTGCCCAAGCTTTCGACCGTGGGCCAGCGCCTGGGCACCGTCGAGGCCGATCAGATTAGCCAAGCGCTTTTGCTCAGCCTCTGACACGACACCGCGACGACGGACCTCGATATCAGCTTCGACCGGCTGGAGAAGGTCAAGCGTCCGGGTCCGCTGCTCGCCTTGAAGGCCGAGGTTGTCGAGCAAGGGGGAAAGGTCTTTCGAGCCTGCAAACGGCGTTGCCGCTGGTACGGCTGGCGCCTGCTGCGGTTGCGTAGCGGCCATGACCTGCGCGTGCAAGCCCTGTAGTGCCGCCTGGGGCGCGCTCGCCGCTGGGCCTGGTGTTGGCATGGCTTGCGGAATGAAAGCTGGCTGACCCTGGGCTTGCTGCACAGGTTGGGCCATGAGTGCAGGCGCCGGCTGTGGTGCGGACACTCCTGGGCGATTCAGCAGGTTTGCTCCTCCGCCAAGGGCCGCGCCGAGCACACCGCCCATGGTCGCGTTTTTGGCGACGCCATCGAAAGGATTCTTACCCTGCGCCAGGTTCCCAAGAATAGTCTCAGACGTTCCCTGTCCGGCTTCTTCCAGGCTCTCAAGGGTCGTACCACCCAACGCTCGAGTGACCAAACCACGGGCTACCTGATTGCCGTTCTGGCCGGCGAGCATCGCGTCCACGTCGCCGATACCGAGGGCTCTGCCGATTTTTGCGGCTGCCGCGCCTAACAGTCCTGTTGCTGCGCCACTGGCGACAGCGAGGCCGGATTGCTTGGCGGTCAGCAGTTGGTCAGGGTTGCTCATGCGCGCCTGTTCGGCGGCGGCGCCACTTTGAACAATCCCTTCCCCAGCCCCCGCGCCAAGGATGCCGGCCATACCGGGTGTAGCGCCAAGCCCTTTAACGCCGAGCGCAATACCACGGCCCGCCGCGCCCCCTAGCAATAGGCTTGGCACCGACTCGGTGATCAAGTGCGGGATGTTGCCGGGGCTGTCGCGCAGCGCCCGCAATGTACCGCCGACACCCTGAGCCTGCTCGAGCGCCTGCCGGGATTCTTGCCGTGCTGGTGTGTCCCGGCTGTCCATGAACTGCTTTACGGCAGTCGTGTCGTAGCCGATCGCCTTGGGAATCGCGCCCTGGGATAGCAACCCGGCCAGCCCCATCACGGAATCGCCAGCACCGATGCCACCCCGCGCAAGGCTGCGGCCAAAGTCGCCGAGCATAGAGTTATCGATGGCGTGTTCGATCTGGCCAATGACGCCTTGCGGTTGTCCCGGTACAGGAGGTGTGGCTTTCGGTTGTGCAGCCACCAGTGCACCGGCTATGCCACCGGCAGGCGCGGTTTGTGGCTGCGCGTAGTCCGCCCAAGGTGGGGCATCATCCGCTGTGGCCTGCGGCGGATCGGCCGCAAAGTCATCCCACGGCATACCGGCCATTAGACTTTGCTCCAGCTCTTAGGATCGGCGGGGTTGCCACCGAGGAACTTGAAACCCTTGCGCACAGTGCCAACGGCTGGTGCGCCGGGGTATTGCGGCTGGCTAGCCTTCGGCGGCGAGGCGTATTTGGGCGTTGCACTGGCGAGGACACCGTCCGCTACGGCCTGGCCGTCGGGAATCGTGACGCTGGCGAGGACGCCGTCCGCGGTGCTGTTTGATGGCGGACGTGCCATCGGATTAGCCCCGTTGCTGTGTTGTAGGAGCTCGGCACCCTGCATCGGCTGCTTGGTGTAGCTCGACAACGGCGCATTGCCTGGGAGTTGCCCAAGACCAGCACCGACGTCTGGGGTCAGTTGGTCGACAGTCTCTTCCACCGCGCCGGACTTGCCAGGGGCGAAGGCTGGATAGGCCCGGCCGTAAGGTTTGTAACTGCCCGACGCAGCGTCGTACAGATGCTTCTGGAGCATATTATTTTCAAGCGGTTCGATGATCAGCTGGCGCGGGGTCGGTGCTTTCGGACCTCGATCACCACCACCACCACCACCAACGTGTGCCTGGCGCATGTCGAACTGGCTTTGATTCTGTGCCAGTTGAGCAGCACGGTGGGCTTGCAGGTTATCGCCACTGGCAGCCTTCAACACGTCATCCAAAGGCATACCCAACCCGGCAAGCGTTTTAGCTAATGGGCCGAGCTGGCTTTGCAGGTTCGGGTCTTGCAGTGCCTGGGCCTGGCGTTGTTGCTGCTCAGTCTTGGCTTGCGCCTGGGCTTGCCGATGGGCCATGGCCTGCTGTCCCTGGGCAGCAATCTGTTCGCGGTATTGCTGAAGCTGCTGCGAATGTTGCTGTTGCTGCATCAGTTGTGCAGCCTGGCTGCCGGCCTGACCGAGTGCCTGAGCACCGGAGCCTTGACGCCCTTGGGACATCATCTGCAAGCCCAGCAACATGCGGGGATCGCTCATCAATTTGTTTACCGATTCCGCCGAGAAGGCGTCAGCGAAGGCCATGACAATTCTCCACCCGGCACAGTGGCCGGCGATTACTGCAAGGTGTGTTGACCCTTGGCTTTTTCAGCCGCGGCGTCATCAACAAGTTTCTGGTGATCGAGCCCCAGCACACTGGCGAAGGTGCCATCGCACACGGTGTTGTAATGCGGACTGACTGGCTGCTCGAACGGCGTACTGCATAGGCCATACGACATAGGGGCATCCTGATTGCCGGCAGCGCCGTGGATCAGGCGGGCCATCGGCGTACGTGGCGGCAGGAAAAGAATCTTGGCGGTCATGGCTGCATCTCCTGCGGAGTGGTGGTGCTGGGTTGGCGTTTGGCAGCGCGGCGGGCGCGTAACTCGACGCGTTCCCGGGCCATCAGGGCTTCGACCTTGGCACGCAGTTCAGGCGTCAGGGCACCGTGGTCGCGGGCGACAACCTCGAGGACGCCATCGACTTCAATGAGGCTGTGGGCATCAAGGAAGCGGGCCATGGGTGATTTCCTCTTGCGGGTGCACATGGACATGGCGACCCGGAGCCTTACCTCGGCTTCGGTCAGGAAATTGGTTTCGCGCAAGATGAATGCGGCGATGTCTTCGAGGCTGTAGGCCTTGGCAGGTCGGCCACCTTGTGGGCTGGCGGACGGCACATCGAAGGCCCCCGGTAGTTCGTCGCGGTGCAAGGTGAAGTAGGAGGGGTCGAGCCCTGCGAGGCTGGCCAGTTGCTGCGTGGTGATGATGGTTTGCATGTTCCCCGACCTCCCCAGTCAGGTTTTCTGTTGCGTTCAGATTACTCCTATTATTCCAAATTGGTATAACAAACAGACGAACGGCATGATTACCTATGGACAATTAAACGCTTACGTGATATGGGAGAGCAATAAATCAGACGGCTTCGTTACCACGGATAAGCGCTAAGCACAGTGCTTAAATAGACAGCTTCGTTAAGATTAACGGGCGGCTTAATTAAGGGCGGAACCTTTAGCATGATGTTCTTAGGCTTGCGGCGGCTAAAATTTGCGGGGAAATTTTTGGGAAAATAGGCAGAGTCTGGAATCTTAAAAAATAGTGCTGGGATCTCAGCCCTAGTTATACGTATGTGACGTGATCGAAAGGACTGGTACGGCACCCCCACGGGTCGACTTTCAGCCACCTGGCCCTTTCCTGGCAGCCTCCAGCCAGCAGCCGTGCCTTCTGCCTCCTCCCTTCTGTCTCCGTCTCCGCTCGACATCGAACGATCAACGATCAACGATCTGAATGTGTGCGGGTGGGATGCAATGATCTGGGCGGCATGGCCTGTTTTCCTGGGCTTATTCCCTTTTGTCGGAGCATTGTCATTCAGTTGTACAAATGTGCAAGACAATGACATAGTACTGACTCCAGTCACCAGACAAGGGCTCAGACCATGGACGTTGTCGCTTACACCAGGGTATCGAGGGCAGCGCAGGAGAAGTCAGGCTTGGGCCTTGAGGCGCAGCTCGACTACATTCGCAAGGCGGCGGAGCAGAAAGGGTGGACGATCATTGCCACCTATCACGACACGGTCAGTGGATCGGTCGCGCCGTCAGAACGCCCTGAGTGCGCCAAGGCGCTGGAGCATGGGCTTCCCCTTGTGGTCGCCAAGCTCGACAGGGTATCGCGTGACGTAGAGCACATAGCGGGACTCATGAAGCGAGCGCAGCTGAAGGTGGCTACGATGCTGGAGGCTGATGCCTTCCAGCTGCATATCTACGCGGCACTCGCGCAACAAGAGCGGACATTCATCAGGCAGCGGATCAAAGACGCACTGGACGCGCTACAGCGGCGCGCAGACGATGGCGACGTGGTAAGTCAGGAGAAGATCGCTCGGCGCACTGCGGCGATGGTGAAGGGGCGCAAGATGCCTACCACGGCACCGATGCGAGAAGCCAAGACGCAGAAGATGGATCAGCACAGGGGGGCAATCAGGGTTCATGTCGAAGCGTGCCTGTACAACGGCGCCAGTACGCTGCAAGGGGTTGCAGACTGCCTGAACAGCAAAGGACAGAAAACTAGCCGGGGCGGGCTATGGAATCCGACAACGGTACGCCGGCTGATGATCGCTTTAGGGTTGTCGTTTGCGTAGGGCAATGATGGCACCGTGTGTCTTTAGCCTCAAACCATGTAACAAACCCTAGTAACAACGGCGGAGGCTCTAGGACGGGCCTTACAGCACGCTGTTACATGCGTTACTACCTTTTGCCTATTGTGCCCAGCGGGGGCGCTTTTGCGCTACAGCACAGAGGCCATATTCCTGGGCATATAGTCATACTATTTACACCCTACCTCTCTCCCTCTCTAAATCATTAAAAAAGATAGTAACATAGTAACAAGCCTGTGCTGAGCCCCGGACTAGAGCGGTGCCGAGTGTTACTAGGTCTGCTAAAAACCACGTAACTGTTACTGTAACAGCGCCCTCCAAAACACTAAATCCTGTGCCGATTCGCGCTAAAAGCTCAGTTTTTACCGCCAGAATCTGAAAACGGAGTTGCAGTTACCCCCGGCCCCTACGTGTAACAAGGTGTTTCGCAGTGCCATCACTCCACGCCCCGAAGATCCGCGACCGAAGCCCTCAGTTCGTCCAGCTTGTTCGCGTACCTTTGTGCTGCGGCGTGCCGCTGCTTCAGCAGCAATCCTCGAGCGTAGGTCGCCCCCATTGCCCCCGGCATACGGTGCCCGAGGCACAGTTCGAGGACAATCGGGTCGATCTCCAGCACTTCATGGCCGATCGTTCGGAAGCTGGAGCGGAAGCCGTGGGCAGTGATCTCTCCGCGCTTGTACCCTAGAGCCTCAATAATTCGAACCAGTATCGTGTCGCCGGAGATTGGGCGTCCGAAGCGGTTGGCTGAAGGGAAGACCCAGCCGGTGGGACTTGCTTCTGTTCTCCGGGGCACACCCAGTTTCGTGTTCTTTGCCTTCAGTTCATCCAGGCGCGCGCGCAGGAGGGCGACGGCTTGCGTGGGCAGCGCGACGATGTGCGGTAGTTCCTTCTTCGGCACGGTGAAACGCCATTCAGCGCTGTCGAGGTATACGTCTTTCCACTCCATCGCCGCCAGTTCGGAGGGTCGCACCGGTAACAGGGTCAGCAGGCGCAGCGCCGAGGTCACGCTGTCGGTGGAGTCTTCGAGGGCGTCGAGCCGTCGCAGAAATTCCGTCAATCCGGCTTCGTCGATCAGGGCCGCGTGATGCTTGGTCTTGTGCTTTTTCAGCAGCCCGCTGCGCCCTTTGGCTTCATTGCTGGGCACCAACCCCCGTTGCTCGGCATAGTCCAGCACCATCTTCATCAGGTCCAGCGAATGCCTGGCCATGGTGGGGGAGGTGGCCAGCCGATCCAGCACTGCGATGATGTGGCTGAGTTTGATGTCGGCGACCGGCACATCACCCACCAACAGAAAAACATGATTCTTTAAGGCGCCACGATGGCCGGCCAGCGTCTTGGGTGCCAGGTTCGACCGGAACTCGAGCCAGCGTTCGGCGACCTTCCTGAACGTATTGGCCTCCTTCTGTTTCTGTGCTTCGGCTTCGGCCTGCTGTGCATCAGCTTTAGCCCGCAGTTCGTTCTTCTTGGCTTGCAGTGGGTGGACGCCATTGTCGACTTGCTCAAGTGCCCACTTTGCTGCTCTACGGGCTTCGGCACAGGTAACTTCCGGGTACTTGCCGATAGAATAAATGTTCGCCTTGCCGCCAATCTTGTACTTGAATCTCCATAGTTTTGCCGTGGCGGTAACTTGCAAGTACAGCCCCCTTACCGATCCAGGGTAGCGGTCGGGGTCTTTCACTGAGCCCGCAGAATACCGGCCGGGTTTATTCAGTCCCTTCACTATCAGATCATGGTAGGCCTTTTCTTTGGTCGACTCGTCGGGGTTCTTCATCATGAGGGGTATCCGGTGTGCTGAAGAGGGGTATCCAGCGACCAAAAATACCCTAGGCGAAGCTGGTGGGCAATGATTAAACGGGTATATATTGAGTGTCGTAAACTGAGGTATTCCAAGTGGTTACGGGCATTTGGTGTCGTAAGTCCTTGATACTGCTTAGGTCTCAGGAGTTCATAATCAAATCCCATACGAGCGCGAATAAAGCGCGCACCTTAGCTCAGATAGTTGAGGTGACGCATGAGCTGACGGACCTGCTGCAGCAATATAGGAAGATTCCTACGTGTGAAAAAGATTAGGACTACGTATCAACTGGATTTTTTGTGGAGAAGGTGACAGTGGTGGGTGTTTAGACGAGGTGTTTGAACTTCTGTTTCGGAAGTTTCAAATTGTGTCCTGGTCGGGTTTTTAGTGTCTGAATTACAACTTTGTTTACAGTGAGGCCAAGGTCAGCAAGTTTAGAAATTCGGATTGTTTCAACGGCTTGACCAGATAACCCAGTAATGGCAGCCGATGTTCGTTGGCCAATTGTTTTAAACCGTCCAGTTCAGCGGGTGTCAGGCTGCTTAGCAGTATGGCTTGCCTGATCATCCCCCGGTGACTGGCGTACTCGATCAACTCGAGGCCGGGAAGGTCGGGCAGGCATTGATCGCATAAAAGAATATCGAAGGGTTGCGCAGCCCTGAACATATGTTGCATCGCGCCTTCGGCACTGTCGGCGGGGGTCAATTGACTGAAGCCGTAACTCTCGAGCAGGTACTGGGTCGCCCTGAGCTGAAAAGGGTGATCTTCTACCAGCAGGATGCGCAGATCGTCTTCGAACATAGGATTACTCACGCTTCATCTGTCGAGTACAGTGGAGTGTGATTATTGAGCGAGAATCCCGAACAGACGATCAGTACACTTACCACGAGCTGTAGGGGGATTCAGCGAGCGTTGAATGTACTTGGATTTTCAAGCGTTGATCAGCCATTTCGGGTGTCGAAATGGCCGATCAACCGGTTCTTGTCAATGATTGGAGCGACCGGTCATTTCCAATGCCATGTCACTGGCATAGCTGTCGGTCATGCCCGCGATGAAATCGATCATGCGAAGAAACGAAGTGTGCAGGGGACCGCAGGGATCGGGCGCATTGTTACCCAACAAATCGAGGATGCGCCGGCTCTTGAAGGAGGGCGTGCGACCGTCATGCTGTTCCAGTGCCGCACCGCAGAAGGCATTGAGCAGGATTTCCAGCGTGGTGTAGGCGCCGATTTCGTGCAGGGTCTTGCGCTTGTCCTGGAAGATTTTTTTGCGCGCCATGTCCTTCGCATTCAACACGCATCGCTTGGCGGGGCCATGCATGTGCTCCACCAGATCGCCGGGCAGCAGGCCCGCCAGCAACGCGTCCTGTTGCTCGACAAAGGCGCGGGCCGCGGCATTGGTCAGATGTTCAATGGCTTTGCCGCGCAGGATCGCCAGTTTGCGCCGACGCGAGTCCTGCGGACCGAGCTGGCGATAGGTTTCCGGCAAATCGTCACCCACCAGGTCCAGCAGCAGCGATTCGACTTCGGCATACTCCAGCAACTCCATCTCCAGGCCATCTTCCAGGTCGATGAGCGCGTAGCAGATGTCATCGGCGGCCTCCATCAGGTACACCAGCGGGTGACGCGCCCAGCGCTGTTCCTCGAGTTGCGGCAGGCCGAGCTTATGGGCGATCTGCTCCAGCAGCGGCAATTCACTCTGATAGCAGCCGAACTTGTGCTTTTTGTAGCCCAGTGAGTCGGCGTGTTTTGCCGTCCATGGATACTTCAGATAGGTACCCAGGGTGGCGTAGGTCAGCCGGGTGCCGCCGTCGAACTGGTGATATTCCAGCTGCGTGAGTACCCGGAAGCCTTGGGCATTGCCTTCGAAATTGAGGAAGTCATCGCGTTCGACTTCGCTCATGGCATCCAGCCAGCCACGGCCGGCGGCTTGCTGGAACCAGTGCCTGATGGCGTCTTCACCGGAGTGGCCGAAGGGCGGGTTACCGATGTCGTGGGCCAGGCAGGCCGATTGCACGACCATTCCCAGGTCACTGGGTTCGCACCAGTCGGGTAGGGCACGACGGATGGTTTCACCGACGCGCATGCCCAGCGAACGGCCGACGCAACTGACCTCCAGCGAATGGGTCAGGCGCGTGTGGATGTGATCGTTACTGGTCACTGGATGAACCTGCGTCTTGCGCCCGAGGCGGCGAAACGCTCCCGAAAAAATGATGCGGTCGTGGTCTTTGTGAAAAGGGCTGCGGCCGAGTTCTTCCGGGCTGTGCAGAGGCTTTCCGAGGCGTTCGCGGGTAAGCAAAGTTTGCCAATCCAAGGCTGGTTCTCTCCGTCAGGTGACTGAATCCTTAAGCTTCCGGGTTCGCGCCATGGCCTGCAAGGGGAAAACACGCGCGCACCTGAACCCCTCGATAAAGAGGTTCATTCCGGTGACGTGGCAAGAATGCAGCCAGAAAGTGGCCTAGTGGTTGCGCGAGGAGCCTTGCATGACCAGCTTGATCAGCGGACCCAGCGTGGTCCCCAGCCGAACCAGTCGGGACAGGCTGCTGGTGCCGCCACTCCTGGCGCCCTTGCCGGTCAGAAACCCCAGCAAGGTCACGGCCGCCATGCCCCAGAGCGGGGCGTGTTTGATGCCGAAGCCATCCTGCAGGTTTTGCGTCATCCCGCGCACACGTTGCAGGGGTTGCAGCAGTTGCGCGGATTCGTGGCGGATTTCCTGGCGATGCATTTCCATGCGCAGGCGGATCAATGCCTTGCGCATTTCCGTGCGCGAGTTGTTATGAGGCAATGCAGGCAGGCTCATGGCAGCAAGCGCTCCCGATCATTGGCCAATTCTTCCAGCGTGCCGTGAAAGGGCGAGGACTCATCGAAAATCGCCGCTCTCAACCGCATCCCGCAGAATATGGCCGCGAGTGTATAGAACACGCAGAGCCCGATGATGGCCGGCAGGCGATAGGTGTCCCAAAACAGGATCAATACCAGCGTCGACAAGCCCACCAGCAACAGCAAGGCAAACACCAGCGACAGGCCGGCGAACAACAACAGGCTGACGGTGCGGGCCTTCTGTTCCTGCAATTCGATGCCGAACAGTTCGACATGGCTGTGCAGCAGTCCAAGAAAAGCGGCACCCAGGCGCCGCGGTGAGGAGCTTGGGCCCGTCGCGGACGAGCCGGATTCGCCGATCGCCATAATCAGCGCCGAGTGGCCAGCAGGCCAATCAGGAAGCCCACACCGGCCGCTATCCCGACCGATTGCCATGGGTTGGCCTGAACATAGTCTTCAGTCGCGGTAACGGCAGCCTTGCCGCGTTCGCGCAGGGAATCTTCGGTCAGTTTCAAGGTTTCCCGGGCACGCAGCAGGCTGTCATGGATCTGCGAGCGCAATTCATCGGCCTGATCCCCGGCCAGCGTCGCCGTGTGTTCCAGCAACCGCTCGGTGTCGCTGACCAGTGTTTGAAAGTCATTCATCAGAATTTCTTGAGCAGTCTTTGCCTTGATGCTGGCCATTGGTGGATCTCCGTAAGTGGCGTCTGTTGCGTTCGAGTATGAGCCTTGCGTGAAGGTTCAGTACAAATGACTGGTACAACTTTTGCTATGTCGTGGTGCGTCCGCCTGCGCCGTTGCGCGGTTGCCGGGCATGATTCGAGCGAAACCTTATCTCAAATAAAGAAACCTCGCGCAAAGGCTCCAACCTTGTGCGCCAAAGTGGCTCATCGGATCCCTGTACCGATCCGGGAAGGTGCAATTTGGTGCATGAATCGTCTGTGCGAACTGCTTTGGTGCTTTTTTAGCCTTCAGGTCTGCCAATCCCATGGAAAATCTGCAAAGCGCTGTGGACAGTCTGATCCATAGCTCCAACACGTTGTTCATTCTCGGCGGCGCGGTCATGGTGCTGGCCATGCACGCCAGTTTTGCCTTTCTGGAAGTCGGCACGGTCCGGCAGAAGAATCAGGTCAACGCCCTGTCGAAAATCCTCAGCGACTTCGCGATTTCGACCTTGGCCTATTTCTTTATAGGCTATTGGATTTCCTATGGGGTCAGCTTTATGCAACCGGCGGCGGTGATCAATGCCGATCATGGCTACGGGTTGGTGAAGTTTTTCTTTCTGCTGACGTTTGCCGCGGCGATCCCGGCGATCATTTCCGGCGGGATCGCCGAGCGAGCCCGGTTTGTCCCGCAGTTGTGCGCGACGGCCTTGATCGTGGCGTTCATTTATCCGTTTTTCGAAGGCATGATCTGGAACGGCAACTTTGGCTTGCAAGCCTGGTTGCTGGAACGCTTCGGCGCCAGCTTCCATGATTTCGCCGGCTCCGTGGTGGTCCACGCCATGGGGGGCTGGCTGGCGCTGGCGGCAGTGTTGTTGCTCGGGCCACGCAATGGTCGTTATCGCGACGGAAAACTGGTCGCGTTCGCCCCCTCGAGCATTCCTTTCCTGGCATTGGGTTCGTGGATCCTGATCGTCGGCTGGTTCGGTTTCAACGTGATGAGTGCGCAAACCCTGCAAGGTCTCAGCGGACTGGTGGCGGTGAATTCGCTGATGGCCATGGTCGGTGGCACCGTGGCCGCGCTGATCGTCGGGCGCAATGACCCGGGCTTTCTGCATAACGGTCCGCTGGCCGGGTTGGTGGCGATCTGCGCCGGCTCCGATCTGATGCACCCGGTGGGTGCGCTGGTGACCGGTGCTGTTGCCGGTGCGCTGTTTGTCGGGTGCTTTACCGCCGCCCAGGGCAAATGGCACATCGACGATGTCCTGGGTGTGTGGCCGTTGCATGGCCTGTGCGGCGTCTGGGGCGGAATCGCCTGCGGCATTTTCGGCCAGGGCGCATTGGGTGGTCTGGGCGGGGTAAGCCTGATCAGCCAATTGATCGGTACTGCGCTGGGCGTGGTGGTGGCGCTGGTCGGTGGCTTTGCCGTGTATGGCGTGATCAAGGCGTTCCATGGTCTGCGCCTGAGTCAGGAAGAAGAGTATTACGGCGCGGACCTGTCGGTGCACAAGATCGGCGCTGTCAGCCAGGACTGAATCAATGCTCTTCATCGTCTGCGCCGGGATAAAAGCCGTGCAACAGGCGATAGCGGTCGTGCCGGATCTGGTCGGCCCGCTCCTGCACCTGATGCGCGGGTAACCCCAGCATGATCAGCGCGTGGGAGGCGAGCATCAGGCTCGACTCCAGCAGTTCCGGCACGACTTCGCTGGCGCCGGATGCTTTCAACTCGGCCAGTTGGCTGTCGTCGCGCGTGCGCACCAGTATCGGCACGGTCGCGTTGAGTCGCCGCGCTTCCCTGAGGATCAGTAACGCGATGTCGGTCTGATCCACGGCGATCACCAGTAGCCTGGCGCGCTCCAGCCCTATCGCGACCAGCAGTTCACCGCGGCGTGAGTCGCCATAATGCACACAGGTTTCACCCACGGCGGCTTCCTGGACACGGACCGGATCAGTATCCAGTGCGATATAGGGTTGCTGCGCATTGCGTAGCGCGCGTCCGATCGACTGGCCGACACGACCATAGCCACAGATCACTACATGGTCATGCAAGTCGGCAGTGAGTGCGCTGATTTCCTCGAGTTTCGCTTCTTCATTGGGCTTGCGGTGCAGGCGTGTCGCAAGGTGAGGCGCGGCGCGCAATAGCAGCGGCGTGACGAGCATCGAACAGAAGGTTGCCGCCAGCAGCAGGCCGCCAAAATCGGCGGGCATCAGTTTGTTATGCTGCATCTGCGCCATCAGCGCAAAGCAGAATTCGCCGCCCTGGGCCAATGCCAGGCCGCTGCGCCAGGCGGTTTCGCCATCGCTGCCACGCCATTTGACCAGGAGCGCAACGACGCTGCCCTTGAGCAGCAACAACCCCAGGGTGAGGCCGAGAATCAGCAGGCCATGGCTGGCGAACAACTGCAAATCGATGAGCATGCCGATACTGACAAAGAACACGCCGAGCAGAATGTCGCGGAAGGGGCGGATGTCGGCTTCGATCTGGTGCCGGTAGTGGCTTTCTCCCAACAGCATGCCGGCCAGGAATGCACCCAGGGCCGGGGAGAGGCCGAGCAAGTGGGTCAACCAGGCCGTCAGCAGCACGATGACCAGCGCCAGCAGCACGAACAGCTCGGCGGAGCGGGCCGCCGCTACTTCATGGAACAGCCGTGGCAATATCCAGCGACTGGCCAGCAGCAGGCCGACGAACAGCACCACGGTCTTGCCCAGCGTCAGTGGCAGCGCCCAGTACCAGGCCTGATCGCTGCTGCCGGCGAACACGGGCACCATCGTCAGCAGCAACACCGCCACCACATCCTGGAACAGCAGCACGGCGATGGCATTCTGGCCGTGACTGCTGAAAATCTCGCCAAGACTGCCCAGCTCCTTGCTGACGATGGCGGTGGAGGACAACGACAAGCCGGCACCGAGTAACAGCGCAGGCAGGGTCGAGATGCCGAGCAGCATCAGAAAACCACCCAGCAGCATTGCGGTGCCGAGCACCTGCAGGCTGCCGAGGCCAAACACCACTTGGCGCAACGCAAGCATTTTCGTCAGGGAAAACTCCAGCCCCAGGGAGAACAGCAGGAACACCACCCCCAGTTCGGCGAGGTCCGGCAAGTCTTCGCTTTCATTGACCCAATTGAATGCGGTCGGCCCGATCATCAGCCCCACGCACAGGTAGCCCAGCACCGGCGGCAAGCGCAGGCGCTGGAACAGTGCAATCACCACCAGGGAGGAGGCGAAGATGACCAACAGGTTGGCGAACACAAAACACTCCGGAATCAGGTCTGGCTACTCAAGCGTAGAGGCAAAAAGGCCATGAGCATCGCGTAAGTTCCACTGCGCACGAATGATTTGAATCAGCAGTTTGCCGAAACTTTCTGAAATTCACCGTTGCTCAGACGCTTGGTTCATTGGCTCGACTGCTTTTGATCACCGGCCTAGAATGAACGCCTACTTAGTCGGGTCTTGTCGTCATGCTTCCTGAATGTCAGCTGTTCGGCACCATAGGGTGCCATCTGTGTGAAGTGGCCGAAGCCATGCTGATGGAATTTGTCGAGCGCGGCCTGCTGGTCGAACTGGTGGATATCGCTGACGACGAAACATGGTTCGAAGCCTACAGCCTGCGTATTCCAGTGTTGCGACGGGTCGATACCGGCGCGGAGCTGGGCTGGCCGTTCGGTGCCGATCAGGTAGTGGCGTTCTTGGGTTGATCGGACGCTTTCGGCAACGGCCCACCCGTCGCCGTTCTCGTTTCCTCCATTGGCGAAAAACAGCTTATTCGGTTACTGTATGGGTATACAGCTATTCCGGTTGCCTGCCATGCGGTCCCTCCTGCGGGATTGGGCAGGCGATCCCAGAAGTGAGAGGGATGAACGTGGTCAATGTCGAACAATTGAAGAACAGCGTGAACCGGATGTCGGCGGACGTGGTGCGCGAGGCCGTCACCGAATTGCGTCTGGATGGCTTGGTCACCGAAGGAAAAACCCCCTTCAATAAACTGCATTTCAACACCTGTTTCGCCGAAATCGAAGCCTTGTTCCAGCGCGCGGGTTATCACAGGCAGCTGGATGTCGTGGGTTATCAGGGCTTGTTGTATGCCCTGTATGACCCGGGTCGCTGGGAGGCGGTCGACGTGCTGCGCTGGCTCAAGGAGTTCACCGAAGCGGCAGCGCAGACCCGGTCCATACCGGCCTGAGGATTCTCTTCTAGGTTCGATCCGGCTGCTGTCGGATAATGCCGCCCTGTATCGAGGGTCAGAACGTCCGTATGTCCACTTCATCTTTTTCTGCAGCACACAACCAGGCCAGCACGCTCTACTTGCCGCCGGGGCCGTGGCAGACCGTGCTCGATTGCCTGTGTGAACACTTCAGCGCCATTGGCCGTGAACAATGGCTGGACAGAATCGCGCGTGGGCGCGTCCTCGACGGGCATGGCGCACCGATTGCCCTCGATCTGCCTTACAAGGAAGGTCTGCGGATTCACTATTTTCGAGAAGTGCCGGACGAAAAGCCGATCCCGGTGGTCGAGTCGATCCTGTACGCGGACGACCATCTGGTGGTGGCGGACAAACCGCATTTCCTGCCAGTGACCCCGGCCGGGGAATATGTAGAGCAGACTCTGCTGCGACGGTTGATTCGCCGCCTGGATAACCCGCATCTGGTGCCCTTGCACCGCATTGACCGGCATACGGCGGGGCTGGTGCTGTTTTCAGCCAACCCTCGGAGCCGGTCGGCGTATCAGTCGTTGTTTCCTGCGCGGCAGATCGAAAAGCGCTACGAGGCGATTGCCAGGGCATTGCCTGATCTCTCATTTCCACTGGTGCACAAGAGCCGGCTCATCGATGGCGAGCCTTTCTTCCGCATGCAGGAAGGTCCGGGCGTCAGCAACACCGAGACAGCCGTCGAGGTCCGTGAGAAAAACGGTGATCTGTGGCGGTATGCGCTTTACCCGGTGACGGGCAAGAAGCATCAATTGCGCGTGCACATGACCGCCCTGGGCGCGAGTATCTGCAACGACCCCTTCTATCCTCAGGTGCTCAAGGGCGTCGTGGATGACTATGCCAATCCCTTGAAGCTGCTCGCCCAGGGGCTGCGGTTTATCGATCCGGTGAGCGGGCAGGAAAGAAGCTTCGAAAGCGCGATCACGCTGCAGTGGTGAGCACCGTTCTTCGGCCACGAAAAAGCCCGCTTGCAGCGGGCTTTCTGTATCCGGTTGTCACCGCAAGGATTACAACTCCTTGACGGTACGCACCTGATCCTTGTTAACGCGGTTTTGCTTACCATCGAGTTGTTCGAACTCGTAGAAACCTGATTCGTCATCGTATTTTGGTGCGTCGACGGCCTGGATTTCGCGACCGTCATTCAAGGTGATCACTGTCGGCGAGGCGCAACCTGCGAGGGTCGCGAGGCCCAGTGCGAGCATGAAAGTGGCAAGGGTCCGTTGAGTCATGAGTGTGTCTCCGAATTTGAATTCTTTTGGTTACTGAGCTTGAGACGTATACAACGAGTGCAAGTTCCGTGGGTAGTGTCAGTCTGGCACAGTGTTATGGGTACTTAACAGTTCCGGGGTATTGAGGTTGGCCAGGCGAGGGTCATTGTCGGGGCATTGCAGTGCATGGGCCCCCAGCTTGCGCATGAGGCGACCCGGGCTGCGTTCACCATCGTGCCAGGCATTTTCAAAAGCGTCGGAAAGTGCCACGGGGATGATGCACAGCAAGGGCTCCCAATGTTCGCCCTGGCGCAGCATCAACGGTTTGTCCGGATGCTGGCTGGCGGTTTCGCGCATGCCCTGGAGCAACGCGGCATCGATACGGGGCACATCACAGGGCAATATCATCAGCTGCGCATGCCTGGCGGCCTTCAGGCCAGCCCGAATACCGGCCAAAGGCCCCGGAAAATCCCCTTCGTCGTCATGGACCAGCCGGTCGGCGTAGGGTGCGTACTGCTCCGGGTTCCTGTTGCAGGAGATGATCAGGTCATCGCTCAATGCGCGGGTCTTGCGGTGCAGATGAGCAATCAGGGGTTCACCGTGCCATTGCAGCAACCCTTTATCCTGACCGCCCATGCGTTGGCCACGCCCACCCGCCAGGAGCAGAATGGAGCAGGGCGGCAAATCCATAGTCGAAGTCATGGCAGGTCTCCATGGGGGCGGCGAAAAAATGAGGGGCTGTGATATAACACCGGGCCGTTTCTCCTACAACTGGACGAGCCTATGAAAGCCAAGGCTGATGTACCTTTTGCGCCGCTCAACATCGCGGTGCTGACGGTCAGCGATACCCGTACCCTGGAAACCGATACGTCAGGCCAGGTCTTCGTCGACCGCTTGAGCGCCGCCGGCCACCACCTGGCGGCCCGGGTATTGCTCAAAGATGACCTCTACAAAATTCGTGCGCAAGTCGCCAACTGGATTGCCGACGATGTCGTGCAGGTCGTGCTGATCACCGGTGGCACCGGTTTTACCGGACGCGACAGCACCCCTGAAGCCGTGAGCTGCCTGCTGGACAAGCAGGTCGACGGCTTTGGTGAACTGTTCCGGCAGATATCGGTGGCCGATATCGGCACCTCGACCGTGCAATCCCGGGCCTTGGCCGGTCTGGCCAATGGCACGCTGGTCTGCTGCTTGCCCGGTTCGACCAATGCCGTACGCACCGGTTGGGACGGCATTCTCGCCGAGCAGCTGGATGCGCGGCACCGCCCGTGCAATTTCGTGCCTCATCTGAAACAGGCGGCACCCTGTGAATCCCGCGGGTAAGCCGGGCAAGGCCGGCAGCCTGATGGCGGTCGAAGTGGCCCTGGCCCGTTTGCTCGAAATGGCCGAAGCCTCACCGATTCGCGAACGTGAACGCTTGCCGTTGGCGCAGGTAGAAGGCCGCGTATTGGCCGATGACCTGGTGTCGACGCTTGACCTGCCGCCCTGGCCCAACAGTGCCATGGACGGTTATGCCTTGTGCCTGGCCGACTGGACGGGAGAACCGTTGGTCGTCAGTCAGAAGATTTTTGCAGGCAAGGCTCCGGCCCCCTTGAAACCAGGCACTTGTGCACGAATCTTCACCGGTGCGCCGGTCCCTGCGGGTGCCGATTGCGTCGAGATGCAGGAAAACGCCGAGGTCCGGGCGGATGGGCGAGTGCGTTTCATCGAACCCATGGTCCCGGGACAAAACATCCGTGCGCAAGGCCAGGAAACTACCGTCGGTGAACTGATTCTGCCTGCCGGCACGCGTCTGGGACCGATCGAGCAGGGGCTGGCGGCATCGCTGGGTTGCGCAGAGCTGGAGGTGATTCGCAAGGTTCGCGTTGCGGTCTTGTCTACCGGGGATGAGTTGCTTGAACCGGGTCAGGCGCTGGGGCCGGGGCAGATTTACAACAGCAATCGCGTGTTGCTCTGCAGTTGGTTGCAGCGCCTGGGCTGTGAAGTGATCGACGCCGGTATTCTTGCGGACGACCTGGCGACCACTCGCGCCCGCCTGGGCGAGTTGAAAGATGTCGACCTGATCCTCTCGACGGGCGGCGTCTCGGTAGGTGAAGCCGATTTTCTCGGGATCGCCTTGCGGGAAGAGGGCGAGTTGACCTTGTGGAAGCTTGCCATCAAGCCAGGCAAACCGTTGACCTTCGGACATTTTTGCGGCGTCCCGGTGATCGGCTTGCCCGGCAACCCGGCGTCGACCCTGGTGACCTTTGCCTTGTTGGCAAGGCCTTATCTGATGCGTCGTCTGGGGGTGAAGGAGGTCGAGCCCCTGAAGTTCCAGGTTCCGGCAGGATTTGCCTGGCCCAAAGCCGGCAATCGGCGCGAGTATCTGCGTGGGCGGCTGGAGAACGGGCGTGCCATTATCTACAGGAATCAGAGTTCCGGGGTGCTGCGCAGCGCCGCCTGGGCGGATGGCCTGGTTGAAGTGCTGGAAGATCGCACGCTGGTCGAGGGGGACTGGGTCAGCTTCATTCCATTGAGTGAAGTCCTGGGCTAACCCGGCATCCTTGCCGGGTTGCCCACTACGCAGAACCTGCGCTCGGCCTCTCGAGGCGGCGTGTACCGCAACAGCCAAAGCGAGGCGGCCTACGGGCCGACCTGGCTCCACGTGAACGCCTCCCCCTGTAGGAGCTGTCGAGCGAAGCGAGGCTGCGATCTTTTGATCTTGTCGTTGCCGTTGCTTCGGCTTCAGATTTGTCGCCCCCGGGAGGCGTTCATGGCGAATCCTTATCGACCCAGAAGAAGCGTCACGAGCTGGTCGAAACGGCTATTGCCGATCCACACCAGAAGCCCGAGAACCACGGCTGTTCCGCCCGCTGAATAAACCAGCCGGTGCTTGATGGATTTGACGTTGTCACGCACTTCATCCATCTCTCTACGAATGTATTTGAGGTGCGTCTCCAGTTCAGTGACGCGAGGGTCCATGGCGACTCCGCCGGTGGGTGCTGCGCTGTTTTTTAATTCAGCCTGATGATTGGAGCGTTTTTCTGCCAGTGGTGTGACCGGAATGAGCGGTGGCCTGATGTCATGGTTTTGCATGGCACGTCCCTGTTTGTTTCTGCTGATGACTGTTAAATGCAGTCGCCACGTTGTACCAATCACGGCAGTCGGGTCAATTGAGCCAATTCCTAACGTTTTGTAAGAAAATTCCTTGTTGCAGGGCGCAAGACGGCTCGATTTGAATTAATTCAATTCCCATCGACTTTTCTGAAGGGCAGTGAGGTCATATCTCCCGTATGGAATTCAATTCTTGGGAGTGAGCACAAATGAGCGAACACAGGGCGCTATTGATTCTTCATGGCAAGCAGGCGCTCAACGAGTCGGTTCGCGCCGCCGTCGAGGGCAAGCGCCAACAGGGCTGGGAACTGGCCGTTCGACTGACCTGGGAAGCCGGGGACGCACAACGGCTGGTAGAGGAGGCATTGACGGCAGGCTATAGGCAAATCATCGCCGGCGGCGGTGATGGCACCTTGCGTGATATCGCCGAGGCGATGGCCGCACATCCGACGCAGGCCAGCCTGGTATTGATGCCCCTGGGGACGGCCAATGATTTTGCCCGCGCCGCCGGTGTGCCACTGGAGCCTGATCAGGCACTGGATCTTTTGGACACTGCGCCGAGCGCCATTGATCTGGGCGAAGTGGGCGGACAGGTATTCCTGAATATGGCCACGGGCGGCTTTGGCAGCCAGGTGACGGCCAATACCTCGGAGGATCTGAAAAAAATCCTCGGCGGGGCGGCTTATCTATTCACCGGTTTATCTCGCTTCAGTGAGTTGCATGCGGCCTACGGCGAGTTGCAGGGCCCTGATTTCCAATGGAGTGGCGAGCTGCTGGCATTGGGTATCGGCAATGGCCGACAGGCGGGCGGCGGGCATGTGTTGTGCCCGGACGCACTGGCCGACGATGGCCTGCTGGATATCAGCATCTTGCCTGCGCCGCAGGAACTGGTGGGCACCTTGAAAACACTGTTGGCTGATGGTTTCGGTATCGACAACATGTTTGTGCGCGCCCGTTTGCCCTGGGTCGAGATCAAGGTCGCGGAAGGTCTTTATATCAACCTTGATGGCGAACCTCTGGAAGGCGACAGTCTGCGGTTCTCTGCGCGGGCGGCGGCACTGCGCGTGCACCTGCCGGAAAACTCGCCGCTGCTAGGCGGTACTCTAACGACTGGGGGGCAACAGGCTTGATCGTAACAAGCAGCAATGCCTGGACGTGGCGTTTTGCCTGGGGGTCAAGGTCCGATAAAAACAGCCGATAACCCCCTTTAGTGAATTCATCAGAACAAGCCCAGGAGTCCTTGATGGCCGGCATTCTCGACACGGTAGACCAACGCACCCAACTGGTGGGTGAGAATCGCCTGGAAATTCTCATGTTTCGACTGGCCGGACGGCAATTGTTCGCGATCAACGTGTTTAAAGTACAGGAAGTGCTGCAACTGCCGAAACTGACCCTGATGCCCCAGCGCCATCCGTTTGTCTGCGGCGTGGTCAATCTGCGTGGCCAGACCCTGCCGGTGATCGACCTGTCCCAGGCCATCGGCATGCGTGCGCTGGTGCCAAGCCCTGCCAGTACCATCATCGTCACCGAGTACAACCGTTCGGTGCAGGCGTTCCTGGTCGGTGGCGTGGACCGCATCGTCAACATGAACTGGGAAGCCATCCTGCCGCCGCCAACCAGCGCCGGTCGCCAGCACTACCTGACCGCTATCAGCAAGGTCGACGACCAGTTGGTGGAAATCATCGATGTCGAAAAAGTCCTCGCCGAAATCGTCCCGTACAACGCCAAGGTATCCCGCGAAAAACTCGACGATCCGGTACTGGAACACGCCCGCGGTCGTGAAGTGCTGCTGGTGGATGACTCCAACGTGGCGATCTCGCAGTTGCGCGACACGCTGGGGCAATTGGGCGTGAAGATGCACGTTGCCAGCGATGGCTTGAAGGCATTGAACCTGCTCAAGGGCTGGGCCGATACGGGCGTGACCATGACCGACAAACTGCTGATGGTCTTCACCGATGCGGAGATGCCGGAAATGGACGGTTACCGCCTGACCACTGAAATCCGTAACGACCCGCGCCTGCGTGGCCTTTATGTGGTGCTGCACACCTCCTTGTCCGGCAGCTTCAACGACTCGATGGTCAAGAAAGTCGGCTGCGATAACTTTCTCTCCAAATTCCAGCCGGACAAACTGGTCGATGTGGTGCGCCAGCGCCTGATGCTCGACGCCGTGCCGGCCTGATAACGACGCGAAGCCTGAGCACAGTTTACCTGTGGGAGCGGGCTTGCTCCCACAAGGTATGCAGAGATCGGTTTTCAGCCTTTGATTCGGCGCTGGAGGTCGTATAGGGTGGCGTTTTTCACCTTCCAGGGAGCTGGCCATGTTGCGTCTGAGCGCGCTTTATCGTTATCCGTTGAAATCCGGCAAGGGCGAGATCCTGCAGCAGGCCAGCCTGGACAAGCTTGGGCTGGAAGGCGATCGACGCTGGATGTTGGTGGACGAGGCCAGCGGGCGGTTCCTGAGCCAGCGCGTAGTGGGGCAGATGAGTCAGCTGTCGGCGTTGTGGAATGCCGAAGGCGGCTTGACCCTGGGGGCTCCGGGCCGCTCACCGATTGATATCGCCTTGCCAGGCAGTGACGCTGAGCTGCGGGGCGTGACCATCTTTCGCGACAGTTTGCGGGTTCCCGATGCCGGTGATGAGGCAGGGGCCTGGGTCAGTGAATTCATTGGCAAGCCGACTCGCCTGGTGCAAATACCGCTTGATCGCGCGCGGATCACTCAGGCGGGCTACGGCAAGGATGACGATCGGGTGGCTTTCGCCGACGGCTTCCCGCTGTTGCTGATCGGGCAGGCGTCCCTTGAGGATCTATCGCAAAAAGTCGGGCGCCCGCTGGAGATGCTGCGTTTTCGACCGAATCTGGTGATCGAGGGCACGCCAGCCTATGCCGAGGATGGCTGGAAGCGTATCCGTATCGGCGATGTCGAGTTTCGCGTGGTCAAGCCTTGTTCGCGCTGCATTCTGACCACCGTCGACCCGCAAACCGGTCTACGCAGCGATGATCGTGAGCCTCTGGCCACCTTGCAGAAATACCGCGCCCAGGAAGAGGGGGCAATGTTCGGCCAGAATCTGGTCAATGATGGCAACGGCCAGCTCGAAGTCGGCATGCCGGTGACGATCCTGGAGTAAACGCGACAATGAAAAATGCCCGTGTCCTGGGACACGGGCATTTTTTTTTGCGCTATGAAAACCCGGGGTTTTAGCCGCGGTATTCGCACAGGTAAGCGGTGTCGACAGCCACTTTCAGCTGGAACTTGCTGTTGGCGGGCACGTTGAACTGGCTACCCGCGGCGAAGGTTTCCCAGTCACTGCTGTCTGGCAGTTTGACGGTCAGGGCACCGGTCACCACGTGCATGATTTCACGCTGGCTGGTGCCGAATTCGTACTCGCCCGGCGCCATGACGCCGATGGTCGCCGGACCTTCTGCGGTGCCAAAGGCGATCGACTTGACGGTGCCGTCGAAGTACTCGTTGACTTTAAACATGGGCGATTCCTCGAAAAGGGCTGAAAAGGGCTGGCCAGTATGCACAAGGCCCTTGGCGCCGTCACGCCCTAGAGGGGCAGGACCAGTGGCAACAGGCGTGCAGTATTGCGCGCGTCTTCCAGCGCCCGGTGTTGCTGCCCGGTGAACTGCATGCCCGCCAGTTGCAGGGCGCCGTTGAGCCCCAGCGGGCGTTCCAGCCGACGGGCCTTGGCAAAGCGCTGCTTGAGGTTCATGTGTGGCACCCGGCTCAGGGCGCTGTCGAGCTGCAGGCGCTGCCATTCCTGAAGCAGTTGCTTGCGGTCGTAATCGCCCCAACTGACCCAGCCTTCCAGCCGCCCGTGATGCTGGCCGAGCCAGCGTTCGAACGACACCCAGACCTCGCTCAGCGGCTCGGCACCGTCGACGTTGGCCTGGGTGATGTGCGTCAGCTCCCGGCAAAACGGCGTCAGCAAAGGCCGCCGCAGTGGCCGCACGAAGCGCTGGAATGAATCCAGTTCTCGCCCCTTGCGATCCACCAGCGTGGCGCCGATTTCGATGATTTCCATTTCCGTTACTGGCCAGCCACCCTCATCGGTGGTGGCTTCCAGATCAATCACCAGCCAGTGAGGCATCGCAGGGTTCCTGGTATCCGCGTCCTGATAGCGCTTGAGCGTAGCCAAACCCGGCGGATCCGCCTAGCGGCTTATTCGACCTCCAACAATATCTGACGATTTTTCACCTGGTCGCCAACCCTGACCTGCAAGCGTTTGAGCACGCCATCGATGCCTGACTTGAGGGGATGCTCCATTTTCATGGCCTCCAGCACCACCAACAACTGGCCTTTACTGACCGGGCTGCCCTCGGTGACCAGCACGTCGACGATCGCACCGTCCATCGGTGCCTTGAGCGTGCCGGAGCTGACGCTGGCCTGACCGCTGACCAGGGCTTGAGTCCGATCCATCAGCCGCAGGCTGCCGGGCCGGGTGAACAGCCAGAGCTGCGCGGATTCAAGACGATAGGCATGACGTTGGCGGATGCCATCGATTTCCAGGGTGGCCCAGCGTCCGTCGCACCGCACAACCTTCAATTCGAGGGTCCGGGTGGCGACTTGAATCCGGTAGGGTTCGCCAGGCACTGCGTGCAATTGCACCGGCCAATCCTGGTCTTCCAGGCCAATGCGATAGTGCAACGGCACGCTGGCGTTGTTGCGCCAACCGGCCAGGGGCGCGAGGTGATTCTGCGCCGATGCCTGATAAAACAGGGCCGCTGCGATCGCCAGTTCTTCGGCTGTGGGTACAGGGGGATGCAGGCAGTCATGGTCGGAAAAATACCTCGGGATAAAGCCGGTATTGAACTCGCCGCTGACGAACTGCGGGTGTTGCAGCAAGCTGGCGAGCAGTCGCTGATTGCTCTGCACGCCCAGTAGCACGCTGTCCTGCACGGCGCGCAGCAACTTGCGCCGGGCTTCTTCGCGGGTGGCGCCGTGGGCAATGAGCTTGCCCAGCAGCGGGTCGTAGAAGGGGCTGATGCCCTGGCCTTCGATCAGACCATGGTCGATCCGCACACCGTCCTGCAAGGCGGGCTCCCAGGTTGCGATGCGTCCGGTCTGTGGCAGAAAACCCTGGGCCGGGTCTTCGGCATACAAGCGCACTTCCATGGCATGGCCGTTGAGTTGCAGTTGCTCCTGGCGCAGCGGCAACGGCAGCCCTGCGGCAACCTGTAGCTGCCAGGCGACCAGGTCGAGACCGGTGATCAATTCGGTCACCGGGTGTTCCACTTGCAACCGGGTGTTCATCTCCAGAAAGTAAAACTGTCCGCTTGCATCCAGCAGGAACTCCACGGTGCCAGCGCCGACGTAACTCACCGCGCGCCCCGCCTTGAGCGCCGCTTCGCCCATGGCCCGGCGCAGTTCGGTGGTCATCACCGGGCAGGGTGCTTCTTCGATGACTTTCTGATGGCGACGCTGGATCGAGCAGTCGCGCTCGCCGAGGTAGATCAGGTTGCCGTGCCGGTCGCCGAATAGTTGGACCTCGACGTGCCGGGGATCGATCAACGCTTGTTCGAGGATCAGTTCGTCACTGCCAAACCCATGCAGCGCTTCGGAGCGCGCGCTGCGGATCTGCTCCAGCAAATCAGCGGCGCCCTGTACCAGGCGCATGCCGCGCCCACCACCGCCGGCACTGGCCTTGATCATCAGTGGGTAGCCGATGCGCCCGGCTTCGCGACTCAGGGTCGCGTCGTCCTGTTCGGCGCCCTGATAGCCTTTGATGCAGGGTACGCCGGCTTTGATCATGGCGAGTTTCGACAGGCGTTTGCTGCCCATCAGCTCGATGGCGTCGGGGCTGGGGCCGATGAAGGTGATGCCGGCGTGTTGGCAGGCGCGGGCGAAGCCTGCGTTTTCCGAGAGGAAACCGTAGCCGGGGTGGATCGCGTCGGCCCCGGTGCGCCGGGCGGCGTCGATGATTGCCGGGATGTTCAGGTAAGACTGCTGCACCGGGGCCGGGCCGATGTTCACGGCTTCGTCGGCCATCTGCACGTGCAGGGCATCGGCGTCGGCATCGCTGAAGACGGCGACGGTGCGATAGCCCAGGGCCTGGGCGGTGCGCTGGATGCGGCAGGCGATTTCACCGCGGTTGGCGATGAGGATTTTGCTGAATCCGGACATGGGTATTTCCTTGGTTTTTGCGGGGAATGTGCTGGCCTCTTCGCTGCGGTGCGGCGATCCGACAAGCCAGCTCCTACAGGGATCTGTGTCGTTCACAAGCCCCCTGTAGGAGCTGGCTTGCCAGCGAAGCTTTTAAGGGGCCCACCCCGGTTTACGCTTCTGCACAAAAGCCTGGGTCCCCTCGACCCCCTCATCCCCGGTCACCGCGTCGCTGAACCACCCGGCCGCCTCATCGAGCAACGCATCCGTCGGCTGCCCCGCACTCGCCAGCAACAGCTGTTTAGTCCGCGCATTAGCCTCTGGTGCGCAGCACAACACATGGGCCAACACCTCATCGAGACGCTCGGCCAGGGCTTGCGCGTCATGTTCGACAAAATGCACCAGGCCGATCCGCTTGGCCTGGGTGCCATCGAAGCGCGCCGCCGTCAGGGCGAGTCGACGGGCCTGGGTCAGACCGATGCGCTGGACCACGAACGGCGCGATCTGCGCGGGCAGCACACCGAGACTGGTTTCCGGCAGACCGAATTGCGCCTGATGATCGGCCAGGGCGACGTCGCTGACGCAGGCCAAGCCCAAACCACCGCCGAGTACGGCCCCTTGCAGCACGGTGATCACCACTTGCGGCGTGTGTTGCACTTCTTGCAACAGCGTGCCGAACGCACGGTTCAACTCCCGGTAGGCGTTCGGGCCTTGGGCGCGGGCGTTGGCCATGTCCTTGATGTCGCCGCCGGCACAGAAATGGCCGCCGGCACCGCCAATGACCAGGGCACGCACTGCGCGGTCATCGTGTACCGCCGCCAGCACCGCGCGCAGTTCGGCGACCATCTGCAGGCTCATGGCATTCCGGCTTTCGGGGCGGTTGAGGGTAATGTGCAGGACGCCGTTGTGCAGTTCCAGCAGCAGGGTCTGGCAAACCGGCAAGGTGCTCATTGCTTTTTCCCCGGCAGGATGCCCATGAGTTTGCAGATGATCCCCAGCATGATCTCGTCGGCCCCGCCGCCGATCGACACCAGCCGCACATCGCGGTAAGCCCGGGCCACCGGGTTGTCCCACATGAAGCCCATGCCGCCCCAGTATTGCAGGCAACTGTCGCTGACTTCGCGGCCCAGGCGACCGGCCTTGAGTTTCGCCATCGACGCCAGGCGGGTGACGTCCTGGCCTTTGATGTATTGCTCAGTGGCCTGATAGACCAACGCTCGCAGGCATTCGATTTCGGTTTGCAGTTCGGCCAGGCGGAAGTGAATCACCTGGTTGTCGATCAGCGCATTGCCGAAGGTCTTGCGGTCCTTGCAGTACTCGATGGTGCTGTCGATGCAGTATTCCAGGCCCTTGATCATGTTGGCCGCGCCGAACAGGCGTTCCTCCTGGAACTGCAGCATCTGCATCATGAAGCCCGCGCCTTCGTGGCCGATGCGATTGCGTTGCGGCACGCGCACGTTGTCGAAAAATACCTGGGCGGTTTCCGAACTGCGCATGCCGAGCTTGTCCAGGTGCGAGCCGAGGCTGATCCCGGGACTGTTCATCGGCACCATGATCAGCGACTTGTTGATGTGCGGTTTGTCGTCCGAGGTGTTGGCCAGCAGGCACATGAAGTCGGCACTGGGCGAATTGGTGATCCACATCTTGCTGCCGTTGATCACGTAGTCATCACCGTCCTTGCGAGCGCTGGTTTTCAATCCCGCCACGTCGGAACCGGCGCCGACCTCGGAGACGCCGATGCAGCCGACTTGCTCGCCGGTGATCGCCGGACGGAGGAATTCTTCGCGCAACTCATCGGAACCGAAACGCGCCAGTGCCGGGGTGCACATGTCGGTCTGCACGCCGATGGACATCGGGATGCCGCCGCAATGAATGGTGCCGAATTCTTCGGCGGCGACGATCGAGTAGCTATAGTCGAGCCCCATGCCACCGAATTTTTCCGGTTTGGAGATCCCCAGCAGGCCGAGCTCGCCAGCCTTGCGGAAAATCTCGTGGATGGGGAAACGCCCGGCCTTTTCCCATTCCTCGATGTGAGGGTTGATTTCGTGGTCGACGAATTGGCGGACGGTGCGGCGCAGTGCTTCGTGTTCCTGGGTGAAGATCATTTTTATTGTTCTCCTGTGATCCATGATCGTTCCCACGCTCTGCGTGGTAACGCCTCTAGGGACGCTCTGCGTCCGCTCTTTGGACGCGGAGCGTCCTGGGCTGCATTCCCACGCAGAGCGTGGGAACGATCAAAACCTCGCTACACCAAAACTGTTGGGTTGCAGCGCTCGCACTTCGGCTTCATGACAAATATCCAGCAAGTAACCGAGCAACGTCCGGGTATCCCGCGGATCGATCAACCCGTCGTCCCACAAACTGGCGCTGCTGTAGAGCGCGGTGGACTGGCTGTCGAGTTTTTGCGCAGTGACCTGTTCCAGCATGTCGAGCATTTTCGGGTCCGGCACCAACCCGTCCTTGAGCTGTTTGGCTTCGGTGACGATCCGCAACACTTTGCCGGCCTGGGCACCACCCATGACCGCCGTGCGGCTGTTGGGCCAGGCGAAGATGAAGCGCGGGTCGAGACCGCGGCCGCACATGGCGTAGTTGCCAGCGCCATAGGAGCCGCCGACGACAATGGTCAGTTTAGGTACCCGGGCATTGGCCACCGCCTGGATCATTTTGGCGCCGTGCTTGATCACGCCTTGCTGTTCCGATTCGGTGCCGACCATGAACCCTGTGGTGTTGTGGAAAAACAGCAGCGGCGTCTGGCTCTGGTCGCAGAGCTGAATGAACTGCGCCGCCTTGCTCGCACCCTTGGGGGTGATCGGGCCGTTGTTGCCGATGAAGCCACAGGCGCGGCCCTGAATCTGTAAATGACCGCAGACGGTCTGCTGATCGAACTCGCCCTTGAATTCGAGGAAGTTCGAACCGTCGGCAATCCGCGCGATGATTTCGCGCACGTCGTAGGGTTTCTTCGGGTCATCGGGAATCAGCCCGAGCACCTCATCGATGGGGTAGAGCGGTTCTTCCCAGTGTCGCGCAGGGGGGGCAGGCAGCCGCGCATTCCACGGCAACAGGCGGACAATTTCGCGCACCTGACGCACGCCATCGGCATCGTTCTCGGCCAGGTATTCGGCGGTGCCAGCGATCTGCGCATGCATCTGGGCGCCGCCCAGTTCTTCGTCGGTGGCGACTTCGCCAGTGGCCGCCTTGAGCAGCGGCGGGCCGGCCAGAAACAGTTTGGCCTTGCCGCGCACCACCACCACGTAATCCGATAACCCAGGCTGATAAGCCCCGCCAGCGGTGGCCGAACCATGGACGACGGTGATCTGCGGCAGGCCCATGGCCGACATCCGCGCCTGATTGGCAAAGCTTCGCGCGCCTTCGACGAAAATCTGCGCCGCGTAATTGAGGTTGGCGCCGCCGCTTTCGGCGAGCGTGATCACCGGCAGTTTGTTTTCCATGGCGATCTGTTGCAGGCGCAGGGTTTTTTTCAAACCGCTGGGGGAAATGGTCCCGCCCTTGATCGCACTGTTGTTCGCCACGACCAGCACCCGAACACCGGACACGTAACCGATCCCGGCGATCAAGCCGCCGCCGGCCGAGCTGCCGTCCTTGTCGTCGTGCAACTTGTAGCCGGCCAGGCTCGCCAGTTCGAGGAAGGGCGCGCCGGGGTCGAGCAGCAGGTTGAGGCGCTCCCGGGGCAGCAGTTGTCCGCGCTTGTCGAACCTGACTTTGGCTTCGGCGGCTTTGTTAAGCAGGTTTTGTTCGAGCTGGCGGACGTGCTCGATGCCCACCAGCATCGCCGCGCGATTGCGGGCGAGCTGTTCGCAGAACGGGTCCACTTGCGACTGAATCACCGGCATGGGTTATTCCCTGTCCTTGAGCACATCGGGTCGGCAAACAGATCAGTTTTGAACATCGAATCGTAGGCCACGGCGGCTGTCCTCTAGTTGACCTGGTCGGCGATGCGCTGCGGCACCGGAATCTGGATTTCCAGCAGTTGTTGGGCAAAGGCCTTGCCTTGTGGATCGATGCGCAGGCTGGCCACCCCGCCACCCCCCAGGGCGTTTTCCAGCAGGAAGTTAAGGCTGTGGGTGGCGGGCAGGTACCAGCGCTCGACTCGCCCGTGGACCGGGTCGAGGACATGGCTCATCCAGTCGACGATCACTTCCGGGGTCAAGGCTTCGGCGATCCACGGCAGGTAGTCGGGGTCGCGCGCCATGACCCCGATATTGCTGTGATTGCCCTTGTCGCCGGAGCGCGCCACCGCGAGCTTGATCAGGGCGACGCTGGCGTCGGCCAGGCCCGTGGGTTTGGGTGGGGCCAGGGGGATGGGCAAGTCCGCGGTGTCGAGTCTGTCGACGGCGGGCAGGGCACACGGATGGCGCTGGCCGGCGAGGTCGATCTGCAGGGTGCAGGCGCTTTTGTCGATGAGGAACGAGAACAGCCGGATCAGCGGATACACAGTCGGCCGCCCGCCGACGATCCCGGTCAGCCCGGGCGCCATGCCGGTGGCGGCCTGGGCGATTTCCCTGGAGAACAGGATCAGTGCCTGTTTGCTCGGGTGGCGCACGGCGAGCTTGATCACCACTTCGCGGCTGTCCTGGCGCTGGCCATGGGGGCCATAGGTGGCCTCGCTGCCCAGCAGCTCGATGTTCACTTCACGGTAGGGCGCCCAGCCGCGCTGAGCGAAGATTTCCGCGGTCTTGTCGATGATCGCCGTGCTGACCCGGCGCGCCTTGTCGACCGCATCGATCCCGGCGATCAGGCAACTGGCGGTGCAACGAAAACCGTCCGGGTACGTGGCACTGACCTTGTATTGACCGGTCGGCGGCAAGCCTTTCGCGCCGTGCACCCGAACCGCGTTCTTGCCTTGTTGCACCAGTTTTACCTGAGTGAAATCGCAGACCACATCCGGCAGCAGATAAGCCTGCGGGTCGCCGATTTCATACAGCAGTTGCTCACCGACGGTCAGTGGCGTGACCAGGCCGCCGGAGCCTTCGGGTTTGCTGACGATGAACTGGCTGTCGGCGCTGACTTCAACGATGGGAAAGCCAATGTGTTCGTAGTCGGGAACGTCGCGCCAGTCAGTGAAGTTGCCACCGGTGCACTGGGCGCCGCATTCGATGATGTGGCCAGCCAACGCGGCCTGGGCGAGTTTGTCGTAGTCGTGCCAGGACCAGCCGAATTCGTGTACCAGCGCGGCACTGACCACGGCGCTGTCGACCACGCGCCCGGTAATCACGATGTCCGCGCCCAGGCACAGAGCCTCGACTATGCCCGGCGCGCCGAGGTAGGCATTGGTCGAGACGCACATCGGCGGCAGCGGCGCGCCGCTGAACATTTCATGCAGGCCAAGGCTGCTCAGTTGTTTGAACTGCGGTTGCAGGTCGTCACCCAGCAGCACGGCTATTTTCAGCGCCACCCCGGCCTGGTCGCAGGCGGCCTGCAGGGCAGCGGCGCAAGCGTGTGGGTTGACCCCGCCGGCATTGCTGATGACGCGAATGTTCTGTTCGGCGAGCCGAGTGAGCAGCGGGCCGAGGACTTCGATGAAGTCGCTGGCGTAGCCGGCCCTGGGGTCTTTCATTCGCGCGCCGGCCATGATCGACATCGTGATCTCGGCCAGGTAGTCGAACACCAGATAGTCCAGACGCCCGCCTGCCACCAGTTGCGCGGCGGCGGTCGAGGTGTCGCCCCAGAAGGCGCTGGCGCAACCGATGCGAATTGTCTTGGACCCCGTCAACACCATAGCCACCTCCGACAGCAGTACATCGAGACTACCAAGCAAGCGCTTGGTTTGTAAACGACTAAACTATCTTCTGCCCGAGCGCTTGCTTGGTCGCCCCCGCCAGCTTAAATTGCGCGCGCAACCCCGCTGTTTTAGCGGTGAACGGCGCATTTGATTGATCGACTGTAGGAGAGAACGGGTGGACGAGCAAAAAGCCCTGAGGGTGATGCGAGAATTGGTCGACGACGGCCAATTGACCGACCCGGACAGCGCCCGCGGCAAACTGCTGCAAGTGGCGGCTCACCTGTTCCGCAACAAAGGCTACGAGCGCACCACCGTGCGCGATCTGGCCGGTGCCGTAGGCATTCAGTCCGGCAGTATTTTTCATCACTTCAAAAGCAAGGACGAAATCCTGCGGGCGGTGATGGAGGAGACCATTCGCTATAACACGGCATTGATGCGTGCGGAACTGGCCGAGGCCGGCAGCGTGCGCGAGCGGGTGCTGGCGCTGATTCGTTGCGAATTGCAGTCGATCATGGGCGGCAGCGGCGAAGCCATGGCGGTGCTGGTGTATGAATGGCGTTCGCTTTCCGAAGAAGGGCAGGCGCGGGTGCTGGCCTTGCGCGACATTTATGAAGACCTGTGGCTACAGGTGCTGGGGGAGGCCAAGGACGCCGGGTTTATCCGCGGCGATGTGTTCATTACCCGGCGGTTCCTGACGGGTGCACTGTCCTGGACCACCACCTGGTTTCGCGCTGGCGGCAGCCTGAGCCTCGATCAATTGGCCGATGAAGCGTTGATTCTGGTGCTGGCAGAGAAACAATAGTGTTGTCTGAAACACGACTAGACTGGTGAAGTGGCTGAAACCGCCTAGCTTGAATGCATTGATGCGTATTTTCTGGGGAGTGGGTTGTTTGATGTCTTCGCCAATTCGGACGGCCTCGGTGCTTTTGCTGGCGGCGCTTTCGTCGATAGGGGCAGTACCGTCCCAGGCTGCACAGCTGGTGCGGATCGGCGCCGCGCATTTCCCGCCCTACACGGTTCGCCCGGAAACCGGTGCCGACACCGGCCTGTTGCCGCAACTGGTGGAGGCGCTCAATGCCTTGCAGAGCGACTATCAATTTCTCCTGGTGCCGACGTCCATTCCCCGGCGCTTCGGTGACTTCAAGCAAGGCCGGGTGGACATGGCGATCTTCGAGAACCCGGACTGGGGCTGGAAGGACATCCCCCACACCAGCGTCGACATGGGGCTGGAAGACGCCGAGATTTTTGTCGCGCAACGCGAGCCCGGTCGTCAGCAAAGCTATTTTGCCGATCTCACCGGCAAACGCCTGGCGCTGTTCAGCGGCTATCACTACGAATTTTCCAATTTCAATGCCGACCCGAAATTTCTCGCGCAGAACTACAACGCCACACTGACCTATTCCCATGACAGCAACCTGTTGATGGTGCTGCGCGGGCGAGCAGACATTGCCCTGGTGACGCGCTCTTACCTGAGCGACTACCTGTTGCGCAACGAGCAGGTCGCCAATCAGTTGCTGGTGTCCGAGCGGGTCGATCAGATCTATCACCACTACGCCATCCTCCGCCCGACGGCGCCCATCAGTGGCGCTGCATTTGGCAAGCTGCTGCAAGACTTGCGCGAGAACGGCCAGATGCTGAAGATTTTTGATCCGTACAGGATTGCCGTGGTGCCGGTGCCCGGTAACTGAGATCGCACCAGGTTGCGTATTGACCGACTTCTCTTAAATTTCTCGCCTTGGCCCACGTCACCTCGTTGAACTGTCGACGATTAACGTGAGCCTGACCCATGTCCAATCCGAATGACCTGACTGCCCTGACTTTGCCCACAGGAAGCCGTCTTGTAGCTGATGAAACCGAAAACCGGCTGAGCCTGGACCTGGATGGGCAGCCGCTGATCAAGTTGCGTCTGACACGCGAACCCGTACTGCAGGTGCAGATAGAGCAACGCTTCGACCGCCCCGATGGCGATGCACTGCGCACAGCCTGTTATTGGCTGTTTACCCGCGATCCGGCCTGTCAGTGCCTGACCTGGCAGCTGGATGAAGTCCCTGTTGAAGCCTTGCGCAACGGCTTGCTGGTCGCCACCGAAACTCCAGGCCAGTATCGCTGCGAGCGCACCCTGTTCTGGCAGTTGCCGCAGCCCTGGCTAGGTCAGTCCCTGGCCAGCAGCTATCCGCAGCAAATGGTCATCAGTGGCGGCAAACGTCATCCGTTGCGTGCGGTGAAACCAAGGGGTGAGGTGTATCGACGTTTCGATGCACGGCTGGGCGCGTGGATTTCCCTGCGTACGCTGGACATCGACCATGACCTTGAACGGTTCAATCGCTGGCAGAACAGTGCGCGGGTCGCGAGTTTCTGGCAGGAGGAGGGCAGTCTCGAACAGCATCGCGAGTATCTGGCCAAACTTGAGGCCGACCCCCACACCCTGACCCTGATCGGTTGTTTCGATGATCAGTCGTTTGCCTATTTCGAAGCCTACTGGGCCAAGGAAGATCGCATTGCGCCCTTCTATGAAGCGGACGATTACGACCGGGGTATTCACATGCTGGTCGGTGAAGAGCATCACCGCGGCCCGCACAAGGTGGCGAGCTGGTTATCGGCGCTGGTGCATTACCTGTTTCTCGATGATCCGCGTACCCGGCGGGTGGTTGCCGAGCCTCGGGCCGACAATGGCAAGATGATCGGGTATATGCAGGGCCAGCGTTTTTATTGCGAGAAAGAGTTTGATTTTCCGCATAAGCGTGCGGCGTTGATGGTGTTGGGGCGGGAGCGGTTTTTTGATCGGTGTGAGTTGGCTTGATGCGTAAGGCTCAGGGGCTGTATCGGCCTTGAGTCCGCCTTCGCGAGCAAGCTCGCTCCCACAGTGGATCTCCTGTGTACATACAATTTGTGAACAACAGAGATCAAATGTGGGAGCGAGCTTGCTCGCGATGGGGGCGACGAAAATTTCAGATCTCAGCGGCGGGCAAAAGTATCCACCCGATTCCCCGACACCTTCCGGCAGTGCACCAAAGCATCGCGAATCATGAAGTTCACCAGGGTCGGCGAAACCCCGAGTTCCTTGGCGATGTCCTTCTGCGGCACGCCATGCAGGCGGTACATTTCGAAAGCGTAGCGGGTGCGGCTGGGCAACTCCGTCAGCGCATCGGCAATGTTTTCCAGGGTCGAGAAGTTGATGTGCGAGGTTTCCGGCGAAGCGCCTTGAATCACCACGTTCAAGCCTTCTTCTTCAGGGCCTGAGTACTTCTGTTCCAGTGCCTGTTTACGGTAGTGATCGATCGCCAGGTTGCGCACGATCTGGAACAGGTAGCTCAGTTGAGCCTTGAACGAGGACGTGATCTGCGGCGCCGACTGCAGGCGGAAGAACGCATCCTGTACCACGTCTTCAGCACGCGAGCGGCAGCCGGTGATACGGGCTGCAATCTTGACCAGAATCAGTCGATTGTCGACGAATGCCTGAAGTAGCGGTGAATCGCACCTGCTTGTGGACACTTGTTCCGTCATGGAAATCACCCTGCTGCAAATAGGTTAGTGGGACGCCTGGAAGACCGGTGCCGTCCTACACATCGAGCGACAAATTATGTTGAATGATAATGATTGTCAATTGAGAAAGAGAATTAATGCTCCCCAAAGGTGCAAAGTGAGAACTGCGACACGCTGTTGTGCTCGCTTGCGACGCTCGCTTGCGACACCGCAGCGGGGTTGGCGATCCGGCCCGCCGACTAATTATTTCAAGACGTCATCCGTTCTCATTGGTGAATAGCACAGCGCAATCCTCATAACCCTGTAGGAGCGAGCTCGCTCGCGAAGGTCGTTAACGATGACGATGGGCACCTGACACCCCGCGGCGTTCTCCGGTTTTTCGCGAGCGAGCTCGCTCCTACAGCCGAATTCAGGCAGGAAACCCCATGACCGACGCGTTCGAAATCCCCAGCACTCTGGTCCAAGCCCTCCAGCGCCGCGCGGCCCTGACGCCGGACCGGGTGGCCTTGCGTTTTCTCGCCGAAACCGAGGATCAGGCTGTGGTGCTCAGTTATCGCGAACTGGATCAGCGAGCGCGCGTCATTGCCGGCGCGTTGCAGGCCGAGGCTGAGTCTGGCGATCGCGCGGTGCTGCTGTTCCCCAGTGGCCCGGATTACGTCGCGGCGTTTTTTGGTTGTCTGTATGCAGGTGTCATCGCGGTGCCGGCCTATCCACCGGAATCGACCCGTCGTCATCACCAGGAACGCCTGCTGTCGATCATCAGCGATGCCGAACCGCGTCTGTTGCTGACCAGCGCCGACCTGCGCGATGCGTTGTCGCACATTGAAGGCGCGCCGCCGTTGCTCTGCGTTGACACCCTCGACGGCACGTTGGCGGAGCGCTGGGTCGCGCCGGAGCTGCAAGACGATCACATCGCCTTCCTGCAATACACCTCCGGTTCCACCGCGTTGCCAAAAGGCGTACAAGTCAGCCACGGCAACCTGGTGGCGAACGAATTGCTGATTCGCCACGGCTTCGGCATCGATCTGAACCCCGATGACGTGATCGTCAGCTGGTTGCCGCTGTACCACGACATGGGTCTGATCGGCGGTCTGCTGCAGCCGATTTTCAGCGGCGTGCCGTGTGTGTTGATGTCGCCTGCCTATTTCCTCGCAAGGCCGTTGCGCTGGTTGGAAGCGATCAGCAAGTACGGCGGCACCATCAGCGGCGGGCCGGACTTTGCCTATCGGTTGTGCAGCGAGCGGGTCAGCGAATCGGCCCTGGCGCGCCTCGACCTGAGCGGTTGGCGCGTGGCGTATTCCGGTTCCGAACCGATTCGTCTCGACACGCTGGAGCGTTTCGCCGAAAAGTTTGCGGCCAGCGGTTTTACCCCGGACAGTTTCATGGCGTCCTATGGTCTGGCGGAGGCCACGCTGTTCGTCGCCGGCAGCCTTCGCGGCCAGGGTATCGGCAACCTGCGGGTGGACGATCAGGCCTTGGCGCAAAACCGTGTCGAGCCGGGCGAGGGCGGCGCGATCATGAGCTGCGGCATCAGCCAGCCGGATCACGCGGTACTGATTGTCGATCCGGTGACGCTCAACGAGTTGGCAGATCACGCAGTCGGCGAAGTCTGGGCGGCCGGGCCGAGCATTGCCCACGGCTACTGGCGCAACCCCGAAGCGTCCGCCAGGACCTTCGTCCAGCACGCCGGCCGCACCTGGCTGCGCACCGGCGACCTGGGCTTCATGCGCAACGGCGAGCTGTTCATCACCGGGCGCCTGAAAGACCTGCTGATCGTGCGCGGGCACAACCTCTATCCTCAGGACATCGAGCTGACCATCGAGCGCGAAGTGGAAGTGGTGCGCAAAGGTCGCGTCGCCGCTTTCGCCGTGAATATTGACGGGCAGGAAGGCATTGGCATCGCGGCTGAAATCAGCCGCAGCGTGCAAAAAATCCTCGCGCCCGAGGCGTTGATAAAGGCTATCCGCCAAGCCGTGGCCGAGGCGTATCAGGAAGCACCGAGCGTGGTGGTGCTGCTCAATCCGGGCGCGTTGCCCAAGACGTCCAGCGGCAAACTGCAACGTTCGGCATGCCGCAATCGCCTGGCAGACGGTAGCCTCGACAGTTATGCGCTGTTCCCGTCGGCAGACACCGACAGTCAATCGGCAACTGAATCAGGTTGCGAACTGCAAAGCCTGATCGGCCAGATCTGGTGCGAGCAATTGCAGGTCAAGCAGGTCAACGCCGACGATCACTTCTTCCTGTTGGGAGGCAACTCGATCGCCGCCACTCAAGTGGTCGCGCGTCTGCGCGAAGAACTCGGCCTGGAGCTGAACCTGCGCCTGTTGTTCGAAGCGCCAACCCTCGGTGCGTTTACCGCCGCGGTTGTTCAACAGCAACAGGACGGTGGCCTGGCCCAAGGGTCGATCTGCGCGCTGTCGCGCAGCGAAGCCATGCCGCAATCCCTGGCGCAAAACCGTCTGTGGATCACTTGGCAGCTCGACCCGCAAAGCAGCGCCTACAACATTCCCGGTGCCTTGCGCCTGCGCGGCGAACTGGATGAAGACGCCTTGCGCGTCAGTTTTCAGCAGTTGATCGAACGCCACGAATCTCTGCGCACGCGGTTTTTCGAGCGTGACGGTGTGGCGCTGCAACAGGTCGATGCCGCCGCATTCAATCTGCAACGGATCGACATCAGTGATTTACCTGTCGCCGAGCGTGAAGCGCGCGCGCGGCAAATCCGCGAGGACGAAGCCCGCACCGAATTCGATCTGGAAAAAGGCCCGCTGCTGTGGGTGACGCTGGTACGCCTCGATGATGAGGATCACCAGTTGCTGGTGACGCTGCACCACATCATCGCCGACGGCTGGTCGCTGAACGTGCTGGTCGACGAGTTCTCGCGACTGTATGCCGCAGCGTCCCAGGGACAAAAGGCGACGCTTGCAGCATTACCGACCCAGTACGCCGACTACGCCAGCTGGCAGCGCCAATGGCTGGCGCAAGGGGAGGGCGAGCGGCAACTGGCCTACTGGAAAGCCCAATTGGGCGATGAGCATCCGACACTGAGCCTGGCCACCGACCATCCGCGCTCGGCGCAACACACCCACAGTGCTGCCCGTCATTCCATAAAGCTTGGCGCAACGTTGAGCGATGCCATTCGCCAGACCGCCCAGGCCCATGAATCGACCACTTTCATGCTGTTGCTCACCGCCTTCCAGAGCCTGCTGCACCGCTACAGCGGCCAGCGCGACATCCGCATCGGTGTGCCGAATGCCAACCGCCCGCGCCTGGAAACCCAAGGGTTGATCGGCTTCTTCATCAACACCCAGGTGCTGGGCGCCGAGGTCGATCCGCGACAGCCCTTCGTTGAGCTGCTGGCGCAGACCCGTCAAGCCGCATTGGGTGCACAAGCGCATCAGGACCTGCCGTTCGAACAATTGCTCGAGGCTTTCCCGCAAGCCCGCGAACAAGGCTTGTTCCAGGTCATGTTCAACCACCAGCAACGCGACCTCGGCGCATTAAAACGTCTGCCTGGGCTGCTCGCCGAAGAGCTGCCGTGGCACAGCCGCGAAGCCAAGTTCGACCTGCAACTGCACAGCGAAGAAGACCGCAACGGTCGCCTGAGCCTGTCCTTCGACTACGCCAGCGAACTGTTCGACGCCGCGACCATCGAGCGTCTGGCCGAGCATTTCAGCAACCTGCTGCGAGCGGTTTGCGCGCAACCGGAAACCGCCATCGCCGACCTGCAACTGCTGACCCCGAGCGAGCTCGATCAGCAAGCAAGCTGGAGCGCTGCACCGTGCACGCCGGCCAGCCAATGGTTGCCGCAGCTGCTCCACGAACAGGCGCGCCTGACTCCCGAGCGCATCGCGTTGATGTGGGACGGCGGCCAACTCGACTTCGCCGAACTGCACACCCGGGCCAACCGCCTGGCCCATTACCTGCGCGACAAAGGCGTGGGTCCTGATGTCTGCGTGGCCATCGCCGCCGAGCGCTCGCCGCAACTGCTGATCGGCCTGTTGGCGATTATCAAGGCCGGTGGCGCCTACGTGCCGCTGGACCCGGATTACCCGGCAGAACGCCTGGCTTACATGCTCAACGACAGCGGCGTCGAATTGCTGCTGACCCAGACCCAATTGCTTGATCGCCTGCCCGCCACCGACGGCGTCAGTGTTATCGCCATGGACGCTTTACATCTGGATGGCTGGCCGAGCCATGCGCCGGGCCTGCACTTGCACGGCGACAACCTGGCCTACGTGATTTACACCTCCGGTTCTACCGGTCAGCCCAAGGGCGTCGGCAACACCCACGCGGCCCTCGCCGAACGCCTGCAATGGATGCAGGACACCTATCGCCTGAACGACACCGACGTGCTGATGCAAAAGGCGCCGATCAGTTTCGACGTGTCAGTGTGGGAATGCTTTTGGCCGCTGATCACCGGCAGTCGGTTGCTGCTCGCCGGCCCCGGCGAACACCGCGATCCGCACCGCATTGCGCAACTCGTTCAAACGTACGGCGTGACTACGCTGCACTTCGTGCCACCGTTACTGGCGTTGTTCATCGACGAGCCGCTGACCGCCAAATGCACCAGCCTGCGTCGTGTGTTCTCCGGCGGTGAAGCCTTGCCTGCCGAGTTGCGCAACCGGATCCTGGCACACCTGCCGGTGGTGCAATTGCACAACCGCTATGGCCCGACGGAAACAGCGATCAACGTCACTCATTGGCAGTGCACAGCCGCCGATGGCGAACGCTCGCCGATTGGTCATCCGCTGGGCAACGTAGTGTGCCGCGTGCTGGACGATGATCTCAATCCGGTTCCTGCCGGTGTGCCGGGCGAACTGTGCATCAGCGGCATCGGTTTGGCTCGCGGCTATCTGGGCCGTCCAGGCCTGACCGCCGAACGTTTTGTGGTCGATCCCCTGGACGAGCAAGGTGCGCGTCTGTATCGCACCGGCGACCGTGCACGCTGGACCGCCGATGGCGTGATCGACTACCTCGGGCGCCTCGACCAGCAGGTCAAACTGCGCGGCTTTCGCGTCGAGCCGGAAGAAATAGAGGCGCGTTTGCTGGCCCAGGACGGCGTCGCTCAGGCCGTGGTGCTGGTGCGCGAAACGGCAGCCGGCGGACAGTTGATCGGTTATTACACCGCAACCGAAACCAGCGAAACCGAAGACATTCAAACCGCACGCCTGAAAACCACACTGGCGGCCGAGCTGCCGGAATACATGGTCCCGGCGCAGCTCATGCGCCTGGACGAAATGCCTCTGAGTCCGAGCGGCAAACTCGACCGGCGTGCCTTGCCGGAACCGCAGTGGCAAGTCCGCGACCACGTGGAACCGGTCACCGCGCTGGAACAGCAGATCGCCGCTATCTGGCGCGAAGTCCTTGGCCTCGCGCAAGTCGGTCTGCGCGACGATTTCTTCGCCCTCGGTGGCCATTCGCTGCTGGCCACACAAATCATTTCCCGCACCCGACAAGCCTGCGACGTCGAGTTGCCGCTGCGGGCGCTGTTCGAAAACAGCGAGCTGGGCGCATTCGTCGATCAGGTTCAACTGATCCAGGCCAGTGGCAACACCAACACACAGCTGCCCATTGAAAAAGTCGACCGCAGCCAACCGGTGCCACTGTCCTATTCCCAGCAGCGCATGTGGTTCCTCTGGCAGATGGAGCCGGACAGCCCGGCCTACAACGTAGGCGGCATGGCACGGTTGCGCGGGGTGCTCGATGTCGGGCGTTTCGAAGCGGCGCTGCAGGCGCTGATCATGCGCCACGAAACCCTGCGGACTACGTTCCCGAGTGTCGACGGCGTGGCCCGCCAACAGGTTCATCCGCAAACCGGCATGCGCCTGGAGTGCAAGGATTTCACCACGCTGGATGCCGATGGCCGAGAGTGGCAGGTCCAGCAATTGGCCGATGACGAAGCGCACAAACCCTTTGATCTGGAGACCGGGCCGCTGCTGCGCGCCTGCCTGGTCAAGACCGCCGAGCAGGAACACTACCTGGTGCTGACCCTGCACCACATCGTCACCGAAGGCTGGGCTATGGACATCTTCGCCCGTGAGCTGAGCGCGCTGTACGAAGCCTTTGTCGAGGACCGCGAATCGCCGCTGGCACCGCTGCCGGTGCAGTACCTGGATTACAGCGTCTGGCAGCGCCAGTGGCTGGAGTCCGGCGAGCGCCAGCGCCAGCTCGACTACTGGACCGCACAACTGGGCCTGGAACATCCGCTGCTGGAATTGCCCGCTGACCGACCGCGGCCGCCGGTGCAAAGTCATCAGGGCGAACTGTTTCGCTTCGACCTCAGCGATGATCTTGCCGCCCGGGTTCGCGCCTTCAACGCACACAACGGCCTGACCCTGTTCATGACCATGACCGCCGCGCTGGCCGTGCTGCTTTACCGCTACAGCGGCCAGACCGACCTGCGCATCGGCGCCCCTGTCGCCAACCGGATTCGTCCGGAAAGCGAAGGGCTGATCGGTGCGTTCCTCAACACCCAAGTGCTGCGTTGCCAGCTTGACGGGCAGATGTCCGTTGGCGAGTTGTTCGAGCAGGTTCGCCACACGGTGATCGAAGGCCAGTCCCATCAGGACCTGCCATTCGACCATCTGGTCGAGGCCTTGCAGCCACCGCGTAGCGCTGCATACAACCCGCTGTTCCAGGTGATGTGCAACGTGCAGCGCTGGGAATTCCAGCAGAGCCGTACCCTGGCCGGCATGACCGTCGAGTACCTGGCCAACGATGCCCGCGCAACCAAGTTCGACCTCAACCTGGAAGTCACCGACCTCGATCATCGCCTGGGTTGCTGCCTGACCTACAGTACCGACCTGTTCGACGAACCGCGCATTGCGCGCATGGCCGGGCATTGGCGCAATCTGCTGGAAGCGCTGCTGGCCGATCCGCAACAGCGTCTCAGTGAACTGCCGTTGCTGGAAGCGAGCGAACAGCAAAACCTGCTCGACAGCCTCGGGGTCGAGCCGGGTGAGCATCGGCTGGATCAGTGCATCCATCATCTGTTCAGCGAGCAGGCCCTGTCCCGCAAAGAAGCCCCGGCATTGACCTTCGCCGGACAAACCCTGAGTTACGCCGAACTCGACAGCCGCGCCAATCGCCTGGCCTGGATGCTGCGCGAGCGTGGCGTCGGGCCGCAGGTTCGGGTCGGCCTGGCGCTGGAGCGCTCGCTGGAGATGGTCATCGGCTTGCTGGCAATCCTCAAGGCGGGCGGCGCTTATGTGCCGCTGGACCCGGAATACCCGCTGGATCGTCTGCACTACATGATCGAAGACAGCGGGATCGGTTTGCTGCTCAGCGATGCGGCGATGTTCGACGCGCTTGGCGAGCTGCCGGCCAGCGTCGCCCGCTGGTGCCTGGAAGAAGACTCCGCCGAGCTGGTCAACTACCCGGCCAGCGAGCTGCCATTTATCAGCCTGCCGCAACATCAGGCCTACCTGATCTACACCTCCGGCTCCACCGGAAAACCCAAAGGCGTGGTGGTATCCCACGGCGAAATCGCCATGCATTGCCGCGCCGTGATCGAACGCTTCGGCATGCGCCCGGACGATTGCGAGCTGCACTTCTATTCGATCAACTTCGACGCGGCCACCGAGCGTTTGCTCGTGCCGTTGTTGAGCGGCGCTCAGGTCGTTTTGCGTGCTCAAGGACAGTGGGACGCGGAAGAAATCTGTGGTCTGATTCGCCGCCACCCCATCAACATCCTCGGCTTCACCCCGAGCTACGGCAGCCAGTTGGCCCAATGGCTGGCGACCCGGGGCGAAACCCTCCCGGTGCGCATGTGCATCACCGGTGGCGAAGCCCTGACCGGCGAGCACCTGCAGCGAATTCGCGCGGCGTTCAAGCCGAGCCTGTTCTTTAACGCCTATGGCCCGACCGAAACCGTGGTCATGCCGCTGGCCAGCCTGGCGCCGCAACGGTTGGAAGAAGGCCTGGGCAGCGTGCCGATCGGCAGTGTGATCGGCGCTCGTGTGGCCTACATCCTCGATGCCGATCTGGCCTTGGTGCCGCAAGGCGCGACGGGTGAGTTGTATGTCGGCGGCGCCGGTCTGGCGCAGGGTTATCACCAGCGTCCGGGCATGACGGCCGAGCGTTTTGTCGCCGACCCGTTCGCCGCCAATGGCGGGCGTCTGTACCGCACCGGCGATCTGGTGCGTCAGCGCGCCGATGGTCTGGTGGAGTACCTGGGGCGTATTGACCATCAAGTGAAAATTCGCGGCTTCCGCATCGAACTGGGCGAAATCGAAACCCGACTGCTGGAACACGAATCGGTCCGTGAAGCGGTGGTGTTGGCGCTCGATGCCCCGAGTGGCAAACAACTGGTCGGCTACGTTGTCACCGAGCTCGCCGGGCAGGACGAAAGGCAACAAGCCGAACTGCGCGAATCCCTCAAGGCTCACCTCAAGTTGCAATTGCCGGATTACATGGTGCCCACGCACCTGATCCTGCTGGCTCACTGGCCGCTGACCGCCAACGGCAAACTCGACCGCCGCGCACTGCCGGCACCGGATCCGGAGCTGAACCGCCAGCAGTACGTGGCGCCGAGCAACGCGCTTGAACTGACCCTGGCCGACATCTGGTGCGAAGTGCTGAACGTCGAACAGGTGGGGCTCAACGACAACTTCTTCGAACTGGGCGGCGACTCGATTCTGTCGATCCAGGTGGTCAGCCGGGCGCGGCAGCAGGGCATTCACTTCAGCCCGCGGGACTTGTTCCAGCACCAGACCGTACAGACCCTGGCGGCCGTGGCGACCCGTGCCGAGCAGCGCAGCGCCGAACAGGGTCTGATCACGGGCGAGTCGCGGTTGACGCCGATCCAGCACTGGTTCTTCGACACCGACATCCCGCAGCGCCAACACTGGAACCAGGCGTTGTTGCTGGAACCCACTGTGGCGCTGGAGCCCCATCGCCTGGAGCAAGCGCTGCTGGCAGTGATCGAACAGCACGACGCCTTGCGTTTGCGTTTCTCTGAAAATGCAGGCCAATGGCAGGCCGGGCACCAAGCGATTTCCGACGCGCCGGTGCTGTGGCAAGTGCGCGTTTCGTCCATGGACAAATGCGCGGCACTCTTCGCCGATGCCCAGCGCAGCCTCGACCTTGAGGAAGGGCCGCTGATGCGCGCGCTGCTGGTCGATGGTCCTGAGGAGCAACAGCGGCTGTTCATCGCCATTCACCACCTGGTGGTGGACGGGGTTTCGTGGCGGGTGTTGCTGGACGATTTGCAAACGGTGTATCGCCAACTGGACGCTCAACAGTCCATCAAACTGCCGGCAAAAACCAGTGCATTCAAGGACTGGGCGGCACATTTGCAAGCGTATGCCGGCAGTGAATCCCTGCGCGAAGAATTGAGCTGGTGGCAGTCGCAACTGGCCGGTGAACGTGCTGAATTGCCGTGCGACCGACCGGAGGGTGGCCGGCAGAATCGTCATGCGCAAACCGTCAGCGTGCGCCTTGATATCGAGCGCACTCGCCAACTACTGCAACAGGCACCGAGCGCCTATCGCACCCAGGTCAACGACTTGCTGCTGACCGCATTGGCCCGCGTGCTGTGCCGCTGGAGTGGTCACGAATCGGCGCTGATTCAACTCGAAGGCCACGGCCGTGAAACGCTGTTCGACGAGATCGATCTGACCCGCACCGTTGGCTGGTTTACCAGTGCTTATCCATTGCGCCTGATGCCAATGGAAGAGCAGGGCGCCTCGATCAAGGCGATCAAGGAACAACTGCGCGCGGTGCCACACAAGGGCCTGGGATACGGCGTGTTGCGCTACCTGGCCGATGATCGGTGCCGCCAGTCCATGGCTGCACTGCCGATGGCGCCGATCACCTTCAACTACCTCGGCCAGTTCGACCAGAGTTTCGGCAACGATGCGTTGTTCCGTCCGCTGGATGAACCGATCGGCGCCGCACACGATCCGAAAGCGCCGCTGCCCAACGAGCTGAGCGTCGACAGTCAGGTCTACGGCGGTGAGCTGGTGCTGCGCTGGACCTTCAGCGGCGAACGTCACGACCCGCAGACCATCAGCGAACTGGCGCAGGCTTATCTCGCTGAATTGCAGAGCCTGATCGAACATTGCCTGAGGGACGACGCGGGCGGCCTGACGCCGTCGGACTTCCCGCTGGCCAGGCTGACCCAGCCGCAACTCGACGCGCTGCCGGTTCCGGCCGCGGTCATTGAAGACGTCTACCCGTTGACGCCGATGCAGGAAGGCATGTTGCTGCACACCCTGCTGGAACCGGGCACCGGCCTCTACTACATGCAAGACCGTTACCGCATCAACAGCGAGCTCGATCCGCAGCGTTTCGCCCAGGCCTGGCAAGCGGTGATCGCCCGTCATGAAGCCTTGCGTGCGTCGTTCTGCTGGAACGTCGGCGAAGACATGCTGCAAGTGATCCACAAACCGGGCAGCACACCGATCGAGTACCTGGACTGGACGGCAATTGCTGAAACCGAACAAGAGCCGAAGTTGCAGGCGCTGCTCAAAAGCGAGCGCGAGGCCGGTTTCGATCTGCTCAACCAGGCACCGTTCCACCTGCGTCTGATCCGGGTCGGCGCGGCGCGCTACTGGTTCATGATGAGCAACCATCACATCCTGATCGATGCCTGGTGCCGTTCGCTGCTGATGAACGACTTCTTCGAGATCTACAGCGCCCTTGGCGAAGGCCGGGACGCGCAGTTGTCCGTGCCGCCACGTTACCGCGACTACATCGGCTGGCTGCAACGCCAGAGCCTGGCCGAGGCTCGGCAGTGGTGGAAAACCAACCTGCGAGGCTTCGAACGCACCACGCCGATTCCGAGTGACCGGCCGTTCCTGCGCGAACATGCCGGTGACAGCGGCGGCATGCTCGTCGGCGATCGTCATACCCGGCTCGATGCCCGTGATGGCGCGCAACTGCGCGAACTCGCCCAGGCGCATCAGCTGACTATCAACACCTTCGCCCAGGCGGCGTGGGCCTTGGTATTGCGGCGCTTGAGCGGTGATCGCGACGTACTGTTCGGCGTCACCGTGGCCGGGCGTCCGGTGGAAATGCCCGAGATGCAGCGCACGGTCGGGCTGTTCATCAACAGCATCGCGCTGCGGGTGAAGATGCCGGAAGACGACCAGCGTTGCAGCGTGCGCCAGTGGCTGAGCGGCTTGCTCGACAGCAACATGCAGTTGCGCGAGTACGAGTACCTGCCACTGGTGAACATCCAGGAAAACAGCGAACTGCCCAAGGGCCAGCCGCTGTTCGACAGCCTGTTCGTGTTCGAAAACGCCCCGGTGGAAGTCTCGGTAATGGACCGTGCGCAAAGCCTCAACGCGACCTCGGATTCGGGCCGTACCCACACCAACTTCCCGCTGACCGCGGTGTGCTACCCGGGCGATGACCTCGGATTGCACCTGTCCTACGACCAGCGTTATTTCGACGAGTCGACCATCGAGCGCATGCTCGGCGAGTTCAAGCGTTTGCTGTTGGCACTGGTCGAAGGCTTCCATGGCGACATGGCCGACCTGCCGCTGCTGGGTGCCGAGGAGCAGGACTTCCTGATCAACGGCTGCAACCAGAGCGAACACGAATACCCGCTGGAGCAGAGTTACGTCGAGTTGTTCGAAGCGCAAGTTGCCCGGCATCCGCAGCGGATTGCCGCCAGTTGGCTGGATCAGCAACACACTTACCTTGAGCTGAACCAGCGCAGTAACCGCCTCGGCCATGCGCTGGTCGCCGCCGGTGTCGGGCTGGATCAACCGGTGGCGTTGCTGGCCGAACGTAATCTCGATCTGCTGGGCATGATCATCGGCAGCTTCAAGGCGGGCGCGGGCTATCTGCCGCTGGATCCGGGACTGCCGAGCCAGCGTTTGAGCCGGATCATCGACTTGAGCCGCACGCCGTTACTGGTCTGCACTGAAGCCTGCCGCGAGCAAGCGCTGGCATTGCTGGATGAGTTCGGTTGCGCCAACAGGCCGAAGTTGCTGGTCTGGGAAGAGGTGCAAGGGAGCGCTGTCTCGGTGGTGAATCCTGGCCTCTACAGCGGCCCGGACAATCTCGCCTACGTGATCTACACCTCGGGCTCCACCGGCTTGCCGAAAGGGGTGATGGTCGAGCAGCGCGGCATGCTCAACAACCAGCTGAGCAAGGTACCGTACCTGAACCTGAGCGACGCCGACGTGATCGCCCAGACCGCCTCGCAAAGCTTCGACATTTCGGTCTGGCAGTTCCTTGCCGCACCGTTGTTCGGCGCGCGGGTGGACATCGTGCCGAACACCATCGCCCACGACCCGCAAGGTTTGCTGGCCCATGTCCAGAGCCAGGGGATCAGCGTACTGGAAAGCGTGCCGTCGCTGATCCAGGGCATGCTCGCCCAGGAACGCATGAGCCTCGATGGTCTGCGCTGGATGCTGCCGACCGGTGAAGCGATGCCGCCGGAACTGGCGCATCAATGGCTGCTGCGCTACCCGGACATCGGGTTGGTGAATGCCTACGGCCCGGCGGAATGCTCGGATGACGTGGCGTTCTTCCGGGTCGACATGGCGTCGACGCGCGGCAGTTACCTGCCGATCGGTACGCCGACGGACAACAACCGTTTGTACCTGCTCGATGGTGCACTGGAATTGGTGCCCTTGGGTGCGGTGGGCGAGTTGTGCGTCGCTGGCACCGGGGTGGGGCGCGGTTATGTCAGCGACCCGTTGCGCACCGCCCAGGTGTTTGTGCCGAACCCGTTTGGTGCAGATCGCCTGTATCGCACCGGTGACCTGGCCCGTCGTCGCAGTGACGGCGTGCTGGAGTACGTCGGTCGCATCGACCATCAAGTGAAGATTCGCGGCTACCGCATCGAGCTGGGTGAAATCGAAGCGCGTCTGCATGAACAACCGGAGGTCCGCGAAGCAGCAGTCGGTGTGCAGGAAGGTGCGAACGGCAAACATCTGGTCGGCTATCTGGTGGCGGCTGATTCGGCACTCAAACCGGCTGAACGGCTGGAGCGCATCAAGCAACGCCTACGCGCCGAGCTGCCGGAATACATGGTGCCGTTGCATTGGTTGTGGCTCGAGCGGATGCCGCTCAACGCCAACGGCAAACTCGATCGCAAGGCCCTGCCGGCGCTGGAGATCGGTCAGTTGCAGAGCCAGGACTACCAGGCGCCGCGTAATACGCTTGAGCAGGTGTTGGCTGATATATGGGCTGAAGTGCTGAAGGTCGAGAAGGTCGGCGTGCGCGACAATTTCTTCGAGCTGGGTGGGCATTCGCTGCTGGCGACGCAGATTGCTTCGCGGGTGCAGAAGGCGCTGCAACGTAACGTGCCGCTGCGGGCGATGTTCGAGTGCAGCACGGTGGAGGAATTGGCCGGATACATCGACGGGTTGGCGGCGAGCGATATCACTGAGGAGAAGGTCGATCGGCTCAATGATCTGATGGCGGAGTTGGAGGGGCTTTGATTCTCCAGCGTCTGTAAGGGCCTCATCGCGGGCAAGCCCGCTCCCACAGGTCCGGGGTGTTCTCTGATGTTGTGCTCGACACAAAAACCTGTGGGAGCGGGCTTGCCCGCGATGGCGTCAGTCCAGACTCCATAAAATTCACGGCACAAATGCGTACATTCTTGCGATTGACTGCTGTTTCCGGCCAGCTCAGGCTGCCTCTGCTTTTTTAGTGAACCGCATTTCACCAAGGAAACAGCCAATGCCCTTCGTCACAATAGATGGACAACCGCTTCACTACATCGATCAAGGCACAGGCCCGGCAGTGCTGCTGGCCGGCAGCTATCTGTGGGACCAGGCCATGTGGGCACCGCAGATTACCGCGTTGTCGCAGCAATACCGGGTGATTGCCCTGGACCTGTGGGGCCATGGCGAATCCGGGCCCATACCGCAAGCGACCACTTCACTGGATGACATCGCTCGTCAGGGATTGGCGCTGCTGGATCATCTGGATATCGATCGCGTCACGCTGGTGGGACTTTCGGTCGGTGGCATGTGGGGCGCGCGCCTGGCCTTGTCGGCGCCACAGCGGATCGCCGGTTTGGTGCTGATGGACACCTATGTCGGTAACGAGCCTGAGCCGACTCGCGAATATTATTTCTCGTTGCTAAAACAGATCGAAGAGTCCGGCGAGATAACGCCGCAGCTGCTGGATATTGTGGTGCCGATCTTCTTCCGTCCCGGTATCGACCCTCAATCGGCGCTCTATCAGGATTTCCGTGCGTCGTTGGCAGCGCTGCCATCGGATCGTCTGCGCGAAAGCATCGTGCCGATGGGGCGGATTACGTTTGGCCGGGAGGACCTGCTGCCGCGGCTGGGCGAGCTGAACGCTGACACCACGCTGCTGATGTGTGGGGATCAGGATCAGCCACGGCCTCCGGCGGAAACCAGGGAAATGGCCGAGTTGATCGGTTGCCCGTACGTGCTGGTGCCGGAGGCGGGGCATATCTCCAATCTGGAGAATCCGCTGTTTGTCACGGATGCCTTGCTGACGTTTTTAGCCCAGAGAAATTAGTCGGTCATACAGCCGCCATCGTGGGAACGCCGCCCGGACAAAGCCCGCTCCCACAGGGATTCAGGGTGCACACAAATCATGTGTCTACCACCACCCCTTGGGGGAGCGGGCTTGGTCCGGGCGGCGTTCCGGCGATGGCGTTAATGCTGTCACCACAAATCCATCGGCCGAACTACTTATTTGGGGCCGAGAATCTTCACCAACGTGTCCGGCGACGGCGCCCCTTGCTGCTGTTGCAGCTCGCCCTTGTCATCCATATAGAAAATCGCCGGTGTCGCGGACAACTCCAGCTCTTCCATCAACTGCATGTTCGCTGCAAGCTTCGCCTGAATCGCCGGCGGCACTTCTTTCAAGGCCTTGAGCGAGCTGCCCTTGCCGGCACCTTCGTGGTCTTGCAGTGCTTTCTGCGGATCCTTGGCCGCCAGCAATGCAGCAGATTTGCCCGGGCTGTCTTCTCGGATGATGCCGACCATGATGTGGCGCAACTGCACCTTGCCGGCCTTCACCCACGGCCGCGCCTGTTCCCAGAACATATTGCAATACGGGCAGTTCGGATCGCTGAACATATAGACAACCCGTGGTGCGTCTTTATTGCCGTCTGCGATCCAATTGCTGGTTTCCATCTTGGCCCAGATTTCTTTCGCCATCGGTGCATAAACCAGCTTCTGCAACGGCGCGCTGCTCAGGTCATTGCCCTGGGCGTCATACAGATTGCCCAGCAGCACATGCTTGCCATCCGGGGTCAGGTACAGTGCCATGCCCCGGTTCTGGTACTGCGCCGCATAGCCGCGCAAACCGTCGGGAGCATCGAATTGACCAACGATTTTCGCGCCCTTGGCCTCGATCTTCTTGATCGCTTCGGGCAGTTCTTCGGCAGCCTGTACCGACGGCAAATGCAGCAGGGCGGCGCCCAGGGTCAGCGTTAGCAGGTGGCGGAGGCGGGGCATGGCAGTTTCCTTGAAGAAGTGGCTGGTGTGGCAGGATTAGAGGTATCGAAGCTTTCCAGGGCGCGGGCCAGGCTGGCTTCCGACAGCTCTCCCAGATGGCTGCCCAGCAAGCGACCTTCGGGGCTATAGAACAGCGTAGTCGGCAATGCCATGGAGCCGACGGCCTGGCCCAATCGGCCGCTGCCGTCGAACAGGACGTTGGACAGGCTCAGGCCCTGGGTTTCCAGAAAGGTGCTGACGCTTTGCATGCTTTCGGCCTGGTTGACGAACAGGAAGGTCAGGTCCGGGCGCTGTTGCTGGGCGTTTTCCAGCACCGGCATTTCCCGGCGACAGGGCGGGCACCAGGTGGCCCAGAGATTGATGACCAGCGGGCCGCCTTTATAGTCGGCCAACTGCACGGTCTCACCGGCGGCATTGCGCAGGGTGATTTCCGGCAGGCGTGTGCCTTGCTCGTAAATCGTCAGGGAGAACGTCGCCAGGAGCCAGAACGCCAAGCCGCTGGCAACGCCAAATCCCAAGGGACGGCGTAAGCCGGGGCGACGCCAGCCTCGATACAAGGCAGCGAGCAGCAGCACGAAAACACCCGGCCAGGCAAGGAAACCGCCGTCGCGCAGGTCGATCATCTGCCACGGATCGTCCCGATAATGGGTCCAGTAACGGGCGACAAACCCCACGCGCGCCGCCAGCATGCCCAGCAGGAACAGACTGAACAGCGCCGACTCGGGATTCTCGCCACCGCGCTTGGCCACCCGCCAGCCGATGAAGGTCGCCAGCGCCAGGGCGCTGATCAGCAGCAGGTGGTTAAGCGCAATGGCAAAGGTGCCGAGGGTAAAAGTCAGCATTAACGGGCGTCTCGGGTGGTGGTCCAACGTTGCAGGAAGGTGTCGGCATTGACCTCGCCGGTGATGCGCTGGCTGCGGCGCTCGATGCCGTCGGCGCCGATCCACAGCAGGCTCGGTGGCCCCGGCACTTTATACCGGGCGAGCAGTTCACGGCTGGCGGCATTGTCGGCGGTGACGTCCAGCCGTAGCAAGCGCACCTCGCTCAAGGCTTGCAGCACATGGGCTTGGCCGAACACCTGTTTTTCCATGACCTTGCACGACACACACCAGTCGGCGTAGTAGTCCAGCAGCACCCATTGGCCTTGTACCTGTGCCGCATCGAGCTCCCGTTGCAGGGCGGCGGGGTCCTTGATGGTGGTGAAGGCGTCGTGACCGACAGGGCTTGCGGCGCTGCCTGGGTTTGTTGCGCTGTAGACCTGCAACGGCTTGAACAGATCATCGCTGCCGCCTGCGGCACCGATCATCAGCAGGCTGCCCCATAAGCCCAGCAACAGCGAACTGGCACCGAACAGGTGAGCGACGCGCCCGAACCCTTCGGACTGTTTCCAGGCGCTGTAGGCGGCGATCAACAACAATGCACCCCACAGTCCGACCCACAGGGATTCAGCCAGCACCGGACGCAGCATCAGCAGCGCAGTGGCGAGGAACATGAAACCGAACACGCCTTTGAGCAGGTTCATCCACGCGCCGGGTTTAGGCAGGAAGCGATTGCCGACCGTCACCAGCAACAGCAGCGGTATGCCGATGCCGATCCCCATGGCGAACAGGATCAGCCCGCCATGCAGCGCATTGCCGCTTTGCGCGATGTAGAGCAGGGCGCCGGCCAGCGGGGCGGTCATGCAGGGGCCAACCAGCAGACCGGAGACGGCCCCCAGGACACCAGCGCCGATGAGGCTGCCACCGCGCTGGTTGCGAGAGACATTTTCCAGGCGATCCCGCACGGCTACCGGCAATTGCAACTCGAAGAATCCGAACATCGGCAACGCCAGCAGCACAAACACCGCGGCGAAGGTGCCCAGCAACCAGGGGTTCTGCAGCAATGCCTGCAGATTTGCGCCAAGCAGCGCCGCCAGCACACCCATCGCCGCATACACCAGCGCCATGCAGAGCACATAGCTGCAGGCCAAGGCAAACCCGCGTCGGGGCGTGGCGCCACTGCCGACAATCAAACCGGCGAGGATCGGCAGCATGGGGAGTGTGCAAGGGGTGAAGGCCAGCAACAACCCCAGACCGAAGAACACCAGTAGACTCCAGCCCAGTGCCCGCTGTTGCAGGCCGCTGGCCAAGGCTTGATCAGGTGCTTCGTCAACGGCCGATGTGGCAGCGCTCCCACCCAGATCCACCACCTGCGTTTGCGGCGGATAACACAGGCCGGCATCGGCACAGCCCTGGAAACCCACCTTGATCTGGCCCGTGGCCCCCGCTGGAATCTTCAGCTCCAGGCCCTGGCGATAAACCTGCTGCTCGCCGAAAAACTCATCGCTGTGCGACTCGCCCTCGGGCAGCGCAGGTTTGAACTCCGGGGCCAATCCGTCGAATTTCAGGCGTTGTTGATAGAGGTAGTAATTGTCGGCGATCTGCCAATAGAGCTGGGTTTCACCGCTCTCGAGACGTTCAGCTGTGAAAACGAACGCTTTACCGACGGGAAGAAAGTCCGGTTTGGTCGCGAACGGATCAGTCCCTGCCTGGACCAGGCCCGAGATCAAGAGAGCAAAAAATAGAAACAGTCGAAGCATGGGTAGGCCTTGTCCCTGTGCAAGTGAAGTGCACAGTGGCGAATGGCGATTAACCGATGATTAACCGCGATGGTCTTGTCGCCGTGGCACTTGCGGCATAATGTCCGCTTAATCGGGCACCGGCCTAATCACCTTTTATCCACAGGTTTCAGCATGCACGTACTGGTTTGCGAAGATGATGAGCTGATCGCCAGCGGCATTGTCGCCGGCCTCACCGCTCAGGGCCTGACGGTCGAACACGTGGCCACTGCCTCGGCAGCCCGGGCGATGCTCAAGGTCGCCGAGTTCGATGTGATGGTGCTCGATCTTGGCCTGCCCGATGAGGACGGGCTGAAGCTGTTGCAGCAGTTGCGCCATCATGGCCTCGACATTCCGGTGCTGATTCTCACCGCGCGGGACTCGGTCACCGACCGGGTCGACGGTTTGCAGGCCGGTGCCGACGATTACCTGCTTAAACCTTTCGATCTGCGCGAACTGGCGGCGCGTCTGCACACCTTGTTGCGCAGGGTGGCCGGGCGCAGCGTCAACCTGATCGAGCACGGTGCGCTGACGTACGATCCGAGCAGTCGCGAAACCCTGCTCGGCGGCCAGCCGGTCGACCTGTCGCGTCGTGAGCAGGCACTGTTGCAGGCCTTGTTGCATAACCGTGGCCGGGTGCTGTCCACCGAGCAGCTGAAGGACAGTGTCTACGGCTTCAACGACGAACTGGAAAGCAACGCCCTCAACGTTCATATCCATCACCTCAGGCGTAAACTGGGTAACGGAATCGTCGAGACCGTGCGCGGCCTGGGTTATCGCCTGGGGCCGGCGGACGGGGGAGATCAATCGAAGTGATGAGCCTGCGTTTGCGCCTGAGCCTCACGCTAGGCGCCGCTTTTACGCTGATCTGGGCCTTGGCGGCGGCCTGGATGCTCAGCGACCTGCGCAATCAAATGATGTTTTCCCTCGACCAGCGGCTGGTGGCGTCGGCGCGCATGGTCGCCGGTCTGATGGAGCAATTGCCGGCGTTGCCGAGCAAGGGCGAGGGCACCCATTTCAGCGCCGAACAACTGACTATCCCCGGCGGCATGGCGTGTCAGGTCAGCTCGTTGCGTGGCGAAATCCTCGCCCGCAGCCACACTGACCCGCAACAAACCCTGGAAGCCGAGAAGATGGGCTTCCACGATCAGATGATCGACGGCGCGCCGTGGCGCAGTTTCACCCTGGCCCGCGGCGATCTGCGCATCACCACGGCGGACCGGCAGATCGAGCGCGAAGCCCTGAACATGTCGATCCTGCTGGCCGCTTCGGTGCCGGTAGGCGTGGCGTTGCTTGGCTGCCTGTGCCTGCTCTGGCTGGGCATCGGTCAGGGGCTGGCGCCGCTCAATCGCATGCGCGATGCCTTGAAACGGCGCAGCGCCGATTCCCTGGAGCCGTTGCAGATCCAGCCGTTGCCCAGTGAACTGCAACCCTTGCTCGATACCCAGAACCAGCTGTTGCAGCGGATTGGCAAGACCATCGAGCGCGAGCGCCGCCTGACCGGTGACGCGGCCCACGAGTTGCGCAGCCCGCTGACGGCGATCAAGACACACCTGCAAGTGGCGCGCATGACCGACGGCGCATCCCGGGATCAGTCCCTGGCCCGGGCCGAAGAGGGCGCCGATCGCCTGCACCGGACCCTTGAACAATTGTTGCTGCTGGCGCGGGTCGAGGGCAGCCTGTCGTTCGACGATGGTGCGCAATGCAGCGCTGAGCAAGTGGCTAAACTGGCGATTCAAGACGCCGCCAGCGGTGATCGCCAGCGAATCAGATTCCAGGTACCGCCGAAGATCTCTCACGCTCCGGTACAAATGCCGGCCGTATTGTCCATCGCGGCACTGCGCAACCTGCTGGACAACGCACTGCGTCATACCCCCGGTGACGGGCCGGTGGAGTTGAGTCTGGAAACCACCGGCAATCGCGTGCAGTTTGTGGTGCGCGACCATGGCCCGGGCATTGCCGAAGACGATCTGCAACACCTGACCCAACGTTTCTGGCGCAACGGCCAGAGCACTGGCTGTGGCTTGGGACTGGCGATAGTCCAGGCCATCGTCCAGCGCTGCGGTTGTACCCTGCATTTCGACAGCCGGCCGGATGGGTTGCGGGTCAAGTTGACCATGCCGCTGCAACCGATCTAACCAACACCACAATCCCCCTGTAGGAGCTGCCGCAGGCTGCGATCTTTTGATCCTCGTTTTAAAAACAAGATCAAAAGATCGCAGCCTCCGGCAGCTCCTACATGGGATCTGCGTCGCTCATCAAATGTAACTTCTCTCCATTGGCGTTCGAGCCCCTACCGGCGCTATCGTCTCCGCCAGCTTTGACTCAATGGATTGAGGTAACAGCGCCATGGATGCACCCATACACATCTGCAAGGCTACCCCCGCCGACGCCGGCATCATCAGCCGCATCGTCGAGCGTTCCATTCGCGTCGGTTGTGCGCTCGACCACCGCAACGACCCACGTACGGTCGCCAACTGGACCCACAACAAGACCATCGAACACGTATTGCCGTGGCTGGCTGACCGACGACTGTATCTGAACATCGCCCTGTTGCAGGACAAGCCGGTCGGCGTCGCCATGGCGGCGATCAGCGGCAAGGTCGCATTCTGTTACGTGCAACCTGAATGGTTTCGCCGGGGAGCCGGGCGAGCGCTGGTGCGCGACCTCGAGGGTTGGTTGATCGGCCGGGGTTTGCACCGGGCTCAGCTCAACAGTACGCGTACCAGCGAAGCCTTTTATCGCCATCTGGGTTACCGGCCTTGCGCCCGAACCTTCGCGGTCGCAGGGCTCCACGCCATTCCCATGCACAAGGGCCTGTCGCCACCTTCATGAAAGCGGGTCAGAGGGCTAAATCCCCGAGGCCCTGATGCGTTTCCACAACAGGAAAACCTTTTTAGGGGTCGAGAGATGTCAGTCGCTACCAGCCTTGTGGAAGATCAGCCGGCCCGGATCACTCCGGCGCCCACCGAGGTGCTTTATCATTTCAACGAATCGCCGTTGCTGGCCCGTCAGAGCCAGCAGGAATCGAATGCCCGCAGCTACCCGCGACGCATTCCACTGGCACTCAAGCGCGCCAAGGGCATCCACGTCGAGGATGTCGAAGGTCGCACGTTCATCGACTGCCTGGCCGGCGCCGGCACGCTGGCACTGGGGCATAACCACCCGGTGGTGATCGAAGCGATCCAGCAAGTACTAAGCGATGAACTGCCGTTACATACCCTCGACCTGACCACCCCGGTCAAGGATCAATTCGTCCAGGACCTGTTTGGCCTGCTGCCACCGGCCATGGCCGCTGAGGCGAAAATCCAGTTCTGCGGCCCCACCGGCACCGACGCGGTGGAAGCTGCGCTGAAACTGGTGCGCACCGCCACCGGCCGCAGCACCGTGCTGTCGTTTCAGGGCGGTTACCACGGCATGAGCCAGGGCGCGCTGAGCCTGATGGGCAGTCTGGGGCCGAAAAAACCCTTGGGCGCCTTGCTGAGTAACGGCGTGCAGTTCATGCCGTACCCCTACGATTACCGCTGCCCGTTCGGTCTCGGCGGCGCGCAAGGGGTACAGGTCAACCTCAATTACCTGGAGAACCTGCTCAATGACCCGGAAGCCGGCGTGCAGTTGCCGGCAGCGGTGATCGTCGAAGTGGTGCAGGGCGAGGGCGGGGTGATCCCGGCCGATCTCGACTGGCTGCGCGGCCTGCGGCGGATTACCGAACAGGCTGGCGTGGCGCTGATCGTCGATGAAATCCAGAGCGGATTTGCCCGCACCGGCAAGATGTTCGCTTTCGAGCATGCCGGGATCATTCCGGATGTGGTGGTGCTGTCCAAAGCCATCGGTGGCAGCCTGCCGCTGGCGGTGGTGGTCTATCGCGACTGGCTCGACACCTGGCTGCCGGGCGCCCATGCCGGGACGTTCCGCGGCAATCAGATGGCGATGGCGGCTGGCTCCGCGGTGATGCGTTACCTGATCGAACACAAAGTCTGCGAGCACGCGGCCGCCATGGGTGACCGCTTGAGCGAGCACCTGCACATTCTGCAGCGGGACTTCCCGCAGTTGGGGGACATCCGCGGTCGTGGCTTGATGCTTGGCGTAGAGCTGGTCGACCCGGCCGGCGCGCCGGATGCCCAGGGTCACCCGCCGATCTTTGCGCGCCTGGCGCCGCTGGTCCAGCGCGAATGCCTCAAGCGCGGCTTGATCCTCGAACTGGGTGGTCGTCACGGCGGCGTGGTGCGCTTTCTGCCGCCGCTGGTGATTACCGCCGCGGAAATCGATCGGGTCGCCGAGATTTTCGGCCGGGCCATGGCTGCGGCGACCGCCAGCCTATAAATTTTCCGGCCCCTCGAACGTTCCTTCTACAGACCGGCTGCGCATGCAGCGCAGCCCACCCCTACAGCGATGGAGACACACCATGACGTCAGTATTCGACCGCGAGGACATTCTCTTTCAGGTCGTGGTCAACCACGAAGAGCAATACTCGATCTGGCCCGACTACAAGGCCGTGCCTGCCGGCTGGCGCACCGTGGGCAAGAGCGGCCTGAAAAAGGAATGCCTGGCTTACATCGAAGAAACCTGGACCGACATGCGGCCGTTGAGCCTGCGACAGAAGATGGAAGAGCAGGCGGCTGTGGCTCACTGAGTCACCGTCCATAAAGAAGCCCGCTGAACGGGTGACAGTCAGCGGGCTTTTTCAGATCTGGAATTTGTGTTGTCTATAAGCCGCCTTCGCGAGCAAGCCCGCTCCCACATTTAATCTCTGGCGATCACAAATTCTGTGTTCGCAAGAGATCGAGTGTGGGAGCGGGCTTGCTCCGGGCGGCGTTCCGACGAAGAACGATAACGCGGAATAACTGACGTTACACCCCGCTCAACCCCTTGATCACCAAATCCACATTCTCCTCCAGCTCCGCCACCGGATCCGCTGCATCGGTACTCAACACCACCAACCGACAGCCAGCCTCGGCAATCACCGCTTTCACCGCGTCCGACGGCTGTCGATGATGCAACACCACCGCCACGTCATTGTCCTTGAGCGTCGCGCCCAATTGCTTGAGCGCCTCCGGCGTCCACTCGGCATCCGGCCGTGCATCGACGCCGACCAACTCAAGATTGAGCCCGCCAATCAGGTAACCGAAATGGTCGCTGAGGCTCATCACACTGAGGTTGTCGGCACTGGCCAGCCGCACTTCGCTGTCTGCACTGAACTTGAGCAGGCGCTGTTTCAGCGCTGCCAGGTTGGCCTCGATCTTCGGCTTGGCCTCCGGTGCCAGGCGTACCAGATCCGCCGCCATGACGTCCGCCATCCGCCCCATGTTGTTGCTGGAAAACCACGGCTGACTGTTCAACCCATCGACCTTGTTGCCCGGCTGTACGGCGATGCCGGGCAGGGCGCCGTCCACCGGGCGAGCGGCATCGACTTCGACGATACGGATATTGCTGCGCCGGGAGATCGGGTACAGCGGATCATCCGTCCACAGCGAACGCAGGCCGATCACTGCATCAGCGTCGGTCGCCAGTTTGGCCAGTGCCGGCGCGCCACGTCCGGTAAAGTAGGCGGTCTGACGGCTACCAGGCAGGTTCGCCGGCGCCGCTCGCTCAAGGTTGACGTCGGTGCCCTTGAGCAAGACTTCGCCCAGACCGTAGGTGATCGGCAAGGACGCCAGCACGCGCAGCGGTTTGCCGCTGTCCGCCGCAAAGGAGGTATGGACCAGCCCGCATAAGGCCATGGCCAGGGTCAATTGACGCAGAGAAAAAGTCATTTATCCAAGGTTCCCTTTCAGACTTGGGACGACACCACGGGCAATGGCGGCCAGGGCGAAGGCGATGCCGGCCACCAGAATGATCGCGGCGCCGGACGGGATAGGCAGGTCGAAGACAATCGGCGCGAGAATCCCGCACAGCGTGCTGACCGTGGCGATCAACACCGAACACCAGAAGAAGCCCTTCAACGACTGGCTCAGCAAGCGCGCCGCCGCCGCCGGAATCACCAGCAGGGCGCCGACCAGAATTGCGCCGATGACTTTAACGGCGGCCACGGTAATCAGGGTCACCAGAATCACGAACAGGTAATCCAGGGTTTTCACCGCCACACCGCGCACCGCCGCCAGTTGCGGGTTGAAACTGGCGAGCATGATGCGGTTGTACAGCGGCAAGGCCAGCGCCATGACCAATGAACCGACGATGGCCAGCACCAGCAGGTCATTGCCGTTGACCGTCAACACCGAGCCGAACAATACGTTTTCCAGAATGTGCACGTTGATTTTGCCGGCCAGAATCAGCAGCAGGCTGGCACCCAGCGCCAGGGACACCGAGAGAAACACGCCGATCAAGGTATCCGGCGCCAGGCCGGTGCGGTTGCGCAGGTAGTTGAGCAAGATGCCGAACAGCAGGCAGTAGCCGAACAGGCTGCCATAAGGTCCGGTGTAGGGTTCACCGAGCAGGATGCCGACGGCCACGCCGGTCAATGCCGCGTGACCCACCGCTTCGGAGAAAAACGCGAAGCGCTTGACCACCACCAGCGTGCCCAGGCCGCCCAGCACCGGGCCGATCAGCAAGCCGGCGAGCAGGGCGTTGACCACGAATCCATAGGCCAGCGCCTCGGGCAGATAACCCGATGAGGCCCAACCCTGGACCATCAAGCGAAAGGCTTCGTAACTCATCAGGCAGCGCTCCGTGGATGGGTGGAGAACAGGGTCAGCAAACGTTCCGGCGTCAGTGCCTGTTTCGGCGTGGCATCGAATAACACCCGACGATTGAGCCCGGTGACGCGATCGGCCAGACGCCCGACCGCTTCCAGATCATGCTCGATCCACAGCACGGTGATACCGCTCTGGCGCCAGTCGCCGAGCAGCCGTTCGAACACCCGGATGCCCGCCTCATCGAGGGCCGACATCGGCTCATCGAGCACCAGCAATTGCGGTGCCGGAATCAGCCCCTGAGCCAGCAACACGCGCTGGCGTTCGCCGCCGGACAAGGCGCCCATGCGTCGTTTGCGCTTGTCCTGCATGCCGACCCGTTCCAGGGCTTCACCTATCGCTGCTGCGTAATGCTTGCTCAAACCGAGGAACGCCGGACGCCGCTGACACATCGCGGCCATGAAATCGTCGACGGTCATCGGCAGGCCGCGGTCGAATTCCAGCGCCTGCGGCACGTAGCCGATGGTCCCGGGCGTGCCCGGCCATTGCAGGCTCAAGCGACCCTGATGCGGCATCTGCCCGAGCAGGGTCTTGATCAGTGAACTCTTGCCGCCCCCGTTGGGGCCGACCAGCGCATGCACGCTGCCGGGCTGGACCTGGAAGGTCACCTGGTCGAGGATCGTGGTGCGGCCGAGGGTCAGGCTGACATCCGCAAAATCCAGGGTCGGCCCCGATGATACTTGTGGGAGCGAGCCTGCTCGCGAAAGCGGTATCTCATTTTGCGATGATGTTGACTGAGCGGACGCCTTCGCGAGCAGGCTCGCTCCCACAGGGGATTCGGAGTCGATGAGCTTTTCTTTAGCCGTCATTTCCCCGACTCCTGAATCGCCCGGACCACGGTGTCGAGATTGCCGGTCATTTCCTTTTCGTACTTGTCGGCCGTGTACTCGCCATAGGAAATGTGCGACAGCGGATACAGTTTCACCCCGGATTCACGCTGGATGGTCTCGACGTAAGTGGATGGAAAATCCATTTCGGAGAAGATCACTTTCACATCCAGTTCGCGCAGTTGGTCGATGGTCTTTTTCAGCTGGCTCGGGCTCGGCTCGATGCCATGGGCCGGCTCGACCACGGCGGTCACTTCGAGGCCGAATTCGCGCAGCAGGTAGTCATACGCCGCGTGCACCGTAGCCACCCGCAGTTCGGCGTTCGGCGCCTGGGTCAGTTTGGCCAGGGCGTCGGCGCGCATCTGCCGCAGGCGTTTGCCGTAGGCGCGGGCGTTCTGGGTGTAGGTCTTGGCGTTGGCCGGGTCGAGCTTGCCCAACTCCCGGGCAATGTTGTTGACCTGGGCAATCGAGGCGCTGATCGACAGGAAGGTGTGCGGGTTCACGACCTTGCCGGCGCCGCGGGCGGCGACGCCGGTGGCGGCCAGCAAAGGCACGTTTTCATTGGCTTCGATTACCGGCACGTTCGGGGTTTCGCTGGCGGCGATCATGCGGTCGGCGAAGTCGTCATGGCCGACGCCATTGAGCACGACCACGTCCAGCCCGCTGATGCGCTTGATGTCTTCGGCCCGGGGCTCATAGGCGTGAGGATTGAAACCGGCCGGAATCAGCGGGACCACCTCGGCCTTGTCGCCGACAATGTTGGCCACGTAGCTGTAATAAGGGTGCAGGGTGATGCCGATGCGCAGGCGCTTGGCCTCGTCGGCACTGGCCAGGGGTGTCAGCAGGCAGGCGAGCAGGCCGACCAGCAGCAGGCGCAGGAATGAGCGTTGAGATGAACTAGGCATGGGCAAGCGGTCTTCTCTCGGGTGAAGGCGAGGGTTCAGTGCCGGTGCTGGCGGGTCACGCCGGCATCGAATTGCGCGACGATCTGCTGCCAGCCGGTGCTTTCGAGCGCGGCGTCAGTGAGGTCGGTCGGGGCGGCGAGGGCTTTGCCGGGGTTGAGCCAGATGTCCGGTGCATCGTCGTCAGCGCTCAGGCGCATCAGAAACGAGCCGGCCACGGTGGGGGCCTGGCTCTGGCCGAAGTAAGCCTTGGCGTCGAGCAATTGCCAGGCATGGCCGCCACGGCTGACGGAACTGGCATCCTGGGCAAACGGCGCAAAACCTTCATCGGCGAGGACTTCAGGCGTCGGCAGGGTTTGCTGTTCCTGGCGCAACAGGTGAATTTCGTCCAGCGTTACCCGCAGGTCGGCGTAGATGCCTTGCTCGGAGGCGCTCAGGTCGCGACGGGCATCCAGTTGATGGCTACCGACACTGCTGACCTCCTGGGACTCACCGCGCCAGGCGACCACCGAGCCGGCCACCGCCAGGATCATCAGACACAACAGCAGCACATAAAGGGTTTCATGACCGGCTCCGGCCGGGCGGACGATGTGCGTGGTTGGCGTGGTCATGGGGCCTCGATGTCCGCTTGGTCGATCTCGACGACGTGACCGGGACCGGCGTCGAACAGCACGTAGAACTCGGCGCCGGGCTTCTTGAAGGTCAGGGTCGAATCGGCACCGAGCTTGCCCGGTACCAGGATGGTTTCGTCGTAGCCGATCACGTCCAGGGTCACACCCGGCGCGCCGCTGCCATCGGAAAAGCCGCCGGTACACTGGATCTGCTCGGCGTCGATGGCCTTGCACTCGCACATCGGATTGTGGGCCAGGGCACTGGCGCTGAAACCGGCGCACAGCACCAGCAACGCGGCGCTCAGAGGACGGGTAACATTGATCATGGTTTGCCTCTTTGTTGGTTCAGCCAGGCGAGGGTGGCCGGGGAGGCCTGGCTGAGCGGAATGGATGCCTGATGCATGGCGCCGTCCCAGCCTTCCATGGTGATCCACAGCTCGGCGTCGGCCTTGGTCTTCTCGGGGATCGGCAGCATCGCGCCCATGCGGTGCGGCGTGCCGAAGAAAATCACCCCAGCGGCGCGCAGGCTGCGTGGCTTACCGATGCGCAGGTAAGTCGCCTTGACCTGATCGCGGCAGCTGTCGCACAGCGCCGCGTTGAAGTTCTTCATGTAACCGGCCGGGCCATCGAGCCTCGGTGCTTCATTGCGCAATTCGGCCAGGCGCAGGCTCCAGGGTCCGACCTGAACCTCGCCGATTTCCCGCTCGCCCAGGCCCGTATCACCACGAAAAAGCGCGGCATCGGCGAAATACTTGGGCATGAACCCCAGCGGCACCAGCAACAGCAGGACGTTGATGTGAAAACGCCATTTGTGCCAGAAACGGCTCAGTTTCGAACCCGGTTTTTCAGCGGCGAACAGGCTCATTGGCTGACCTCCGTGGTTTCACGGCTGGAGGCCGCAGCGGTCTGGTTGCGCGGGGTTTTGTTGCTGCGCTTGAGGGCGTTGGCCGTGGCCAGGGCCGTGCGCTTGGTCCAGATCAACAGGCCGCTGAGCACCATCATGCTCAGGATCAGGCCGAAGAAGAACCAGATCAGCTTGATCCAGAGGCCACCGAAATCGCCGGTGTGCAGCGGCCGCATGGATTCGGTCACCAGCTCCAGGCCCGAGCGGTCCGACAGCAGGCGGGTCGCGCCGACGTCGCCGGTGTACGGGTTGATTTCGGCGGTCTGGAATATCAGCGGGTACCAACTGCGGCCACCCACCGAGAGGTAGCTGTAGGCATTGGCGGGCAGGCTGACGAAACTGTCTTCCAGCCCGGGAATGCTTGCCTTGGCCTGCGCAGTCGCGGCCTCCAGGCTGATCATCGGTGCCGGCGCGCCATCGTCGGTCATCGGCACGCTCTCGCGCGGGACCACCAGCGCCACCGGCGCGGTGGAAATCGAAATCTGGTTATCGAACATGAAGGCTTCGATCAGGAACCAGGTGCTGGTGACGGAAATCACCGCAATGAACCAGATCGACCAGATGCCGCTGAGGCGGTGAAAGTCGCCCCAGAAAATCCGCGCGCCGTGACGAATGCGCAGGGTCGGGCGCAGGAAGCCTTTCCAGAAACGCTTGTAGACCACCAGCCCGGTGACCAGGGACGCCAGCAACGGCAGGCTGAGGAACGACACCAGGTACCAGCCCCAGCTGTAACCGTTGGTGAACGGCACCAGCCACCAGCCATGCAGTGCGCGGGTAAACGCCTTGAAATTGAATTGCGGGGCCGTGCCCTGGATGACACCACTGTACGGGTTGACGTAGACCGTCACCGAACGACCGTCGGGGTAGCTGACGTCCACGTCGAGGGCGAAGTGTGATTCGTCGGGCCGACTGATGGACTCGACCAGGGTGTCGGGCTCAGCCTTCTTGATGGCGGCGATGATCTGGTCGTAACTGAGCAAGGGCGCATCGTCAGCAGGCTGGCTGGCGCGCATTTGCGGGTTGGCCAGCCAGACGATTTCCTGGCTGACCACCGCCAGGGTGCCAGTTACGCAGACGATGAGCACGAAAAACCAGATCGGCAAGGCCAGCCAGCTATGGACCAGAAACCAGAGTTTTGAGCGGGATTTCTTCGACATGATTAAAGGTCTTGTATCGATGAGAGGGCCTCTGCTGCGGGCTTCCCAGCGATGAGGTCCATGAAAGGTCCGGCTGTGGCTTTTGCCTACGCGGCCCGACTGCATCTATATAAGACGAATGAGTATCGGAAATCCCGAAGGGGAATATGAAAGAAAATGTTTCGCATTTCACAATAGCTGATTTTCCCGGGGCATGCCTATCCGCCGCAAGCCAGGGATGGCCAGCGGCGGCAAGTTGATTCAGATCAGTCAGGCATCGAGCTCAGAGCAAGAAACCCAGCGTTTCGGCGAGCAGCAATTCAGGGGTTTCTTCAGCGAGGTAATGGCCGGCGGGCAGCGCCTTGCCGCGGACATCGGTGGCAACCTGTTGCCATTCCTTGAGCGGGTCGAAGCAGCGCCCGACCGTGCCTTCGGCGCCCCACAGCACCAGCAATGGCAGGTCCAGGTGATGGCCAGCCTCGATGTCCGCGCGGTCATGCTCCAGGTCGATGCTGGCGCTGGCGCGGTAGTCCTCGCAGATACCGCGGGCGGCGCCCGGCAGTTTCAGGCAGCGCAAGTATTCGCCAAAAGCCTCGGCGGTGAAGGGTTCTAGCCCCGCGCTGCGACTGCCCATCACGCTGCGCAGATAGGCTTGGGGGTCGGCTTCGATCAGGGTTTCCGGCAATGGCGCGGGGCGGATCAGGAAGAACCAGTGCCAGTAGGCGCGGGCAAAGGCTTCGTGGGTTTGTGTGTACATCGCCAAGGTGGGCGCGATGTCGAGCAGCACCATGCGTTGCACGGCGTCGGGATGATCCAGCGCCAGGCGATGGGCCACCCGGGCGCCACGGTCGTGGGCCAGTACTGAAAACCGCTCGAAACCAAGGGACTTCATCAGCTCCACACTGTCCTTGGCCATTTCGCGCTTGCAATAGTGGCTGTGCCGGTCGTCGGCCGGTGGTTTGCTGCTGTCGCCATAACCGCGCAGGTCGGCGGCGATCACCGTGAAGTGCTCGGCCAGTTGTTCGGCGACCTTGTGCCAGATGACGTGGGTCTGCGGGTGACCGTGCAACAGCAGCAGGCCCGGCCCGCTGCCGCCGATGCGGTAGGCAATGTCCACACCGTTGACGTGGCGCTGGTCTTTCAGGAATCCGGCAAACATGGGGAGCCTCCTTGTTGTAATGCCTGCATCCTGAAATTGTTGGCGCGCAAGGACAAGTCGCAAAGTGTGGTGCGAGTGTTCATGAAGTGTGTTCAAGGAGGCCGAAGATTTCAACCCTGCTGGAACATCTCCTTCGCCCGCTGCTCAATCTGCTCCTGAGTCAGGTCCTCCTTGCGCGTAGCCAGGAACCACAAATGCCCATAGGGATCCTTCAAGGTCCCCGAACGGTCGCCGTAAAACTGATCCTTGACCTCGGACACCACCGTGCCGCCTGCCGCAATCGCCTGTTTAAAGGACGCGTCCACATCGTTCACGTACAGATGCAGCCCCACGGAAGGCGAGGTGTCCGGATTGCTGAGCGGCCCTTGATCGCAAGGCGTGCCCAGCATGATCGGGCAATCGCCGATACGCAGTTCGGCATGGCCGATGCCACCATCCGGCATGGACAGGCGCATGACTTCGGTGGCGCCAAAGGCTTTCTTGTAGAAATCGATGGCTTCGGCCGCTTTCTGAATGCCCAGATACGGGGTAATGCTGTGATAACCCTCTGGAATCGGTTTGACGCTCATGACGGTTCTCCCTTTTTGTTGTGAGTTGACGAGTTTTCGTCAGTCTCCAGCCGAACCAGTGTAGGAGATGCCGAAGGTTCGGGCCGCCGATCTCTTGATTTTGATCTTTAACCGTCGTCAAGTTCACAAAAAATCGCAGCCCGCGGCAGCACCCAAGCCCGCGATGGCCGCACCGCTATTTGGAACCCGGCCCCGATTCCAGGAGCTGCGCCCCCGGACCCTGTTCCCCCAACACATCACCAAAATTACGCAACGGACATGCCTCCATCGACAAACATCCACAGCCTATGCAGCCGTTGAGCTTGTCCCGCAGCAACGTCAGCTGATTGATCCGCTCATCCAGATCCCGACTCCATCTTGCCGACAACAGTTTCCAGTCCGCCGCCGTCGGCGCCCGGCTGTCCGGCAGCGCTTTCAAGGCCTGGCCGATCTCCGCCAGCGGAATGCCCAGCCGCTGGGCCACTTTGATCAACGCCACTCGCCGCAACACTTCCCGCGGATAGCGCCGCTGGTTGCCCTGATTGCGATTGCTTTTGATCAGCCCCCTGGATTCATAAAAGTGCAGGGCGGTGACGGCCACGCCGCTGCGCGCGGCCACTTGGCCGACCGTGAGTTCTTTATGCAGATTTTCCGAGGTGACCATTTAAAAAATGCCCCTTGACCTCTAGTTAACTCGAGGTTTTACCCTGCAGGCCTTCGGATCGCAAGATCCGTCTTACAGGTGAGTGGGGACTATTCATGCAGGCGCTAGAGAAAAATCGCAGCTTCACCCAATTGATCGAATTCGAGATCGAACCCCATCGGCAACCGGCACTGGTATCGGCGCTGGCGGCACAAACCGAACGCCTGGCCCAGTGCTACGCAGGGTTTCTGAGCGCCAGTATCCAGGCCAGCGACGACGGTCGGCGGGTGCTCAATTATCTGCAATGGCAATCCCGCGAGGCCGGGGAAGCCGCGTTTCAGGGTTTTGAAAGCGGCGAACAGGATTTCTGGCAGCTGATTCGCGCTCATCAGGCGAAAACCGTGACCTTCGGTTCGTTCCAGGTGCTGCACAGTCTGGAGCGCAGCCACGACAATGCGCTGCACTGTAATCTGGTGGGTTAGATCGACGGACAACTGTAGGAGCTGACGAGTGAAACGAGGTTGCGATCTTTTGATCTTGATCTTTTAAAATCACAAGATCGCAGCCTCGTTTCACTCGTCAGCCCCTACAGCAACGTTAGCCAAATTCAATACCCACTATCGAGAGCGTTGATTTCTGTCCATCCAAAGGCGCGAGTAGCCTGTGTTCATTGCCCCGAACCCAGATGTCAGGACGCCAGACCATGAAACCTCTACTCGCCACTTTCCTGCTGCTAGCCGCCTCCGTTCTCGCAGGATGCGCCAGCCACGTTCCCCCGGAACTGCGGCCCTACACCGCTGAAGAAAGCAAGGAACTGGCGCTGGAGGCATTGAATCGTCGTGGCTTGTCCTTCGATGAATACCACGCAAAAAAAACCGAACTGCTTGGCGAGCCGCGAAAGTCGTTCAGCTTCGACAAACAAGGGGAAATGAGCGCCGAACGTGCCGTACAACTTCATGGTCGCCCAAGCTGAGCGACTGTACTGCTCGAAGTTTCACCCAACTGTCCGTGGGTTTTGCGCAAGGTGTGCGATAGGGTCAATACCTGACTGCCCCTGATGGACTGCCACCGATGACGCTCTCGCTCGATCTGCTGCTGGGGTTCGCCCTGTTTGCCCTGGTCACCTCGATCACCCCAGGCCCGAACAACACCATGTTGCTGGCATCGGGTGTGAACTTCGGCTTTAATCGCACCATCCCCCATATGCTTGGCATCACCTGCGGTTTCTTCGTGTTGGTCGTGGCGGTGGGTTTCGGCCTGGGCGCGGTGTTTCAAACCTATCCATTGCTCTACACCGTGCTGCGTTACATCGGTGCTGCATATTTGCTGTACCTGGCGTGGAAAATCGCTCATTCCGGACCCGTCTCGGACGCCAGGCAGAGTGAGGCCAAGCCGATCAGCTACCTGGGTGCGGCGGCGTTTCAATGGGTCAACCCCAAGGCCTGGATCATGGCAATCGGTGCCATCAGCACTTACACGCCCCTGCAGGGCTATTTCACCAATGTGATCGTGATTGCCGCGGTCTTTGCCCTGATCAACTTGCCGAGCGTCGGTGTCTGGGCCGCTTGCGGCACGCTGTTGCGCAACGTGCTGAAGGATCGCCGCTGGTTGCGCCTGTTCAATTGGGGCATGGCCGCGCTGCTGGTGGCTTCGCTGTATCCGATATTGCTCGAAAGCTTTCACTGAGGCATTGCTTCAACCGGTTGCCCGATGCCTGTTAAGCTCGACTTCAGGAGCGTTCCTACGCACTTTTAAATGAAGTTGTTCTTCTTTAACGGCCTCCGATCAGGTATTTCTAAGGTTCCGGACGATCGACGCAGCTCACGAGGTTGCGCCTAGACCGTTCGGTAACGAGCTTCCTGATCCCGGAACACGCTCTGCGAGTCTTTTATGAATAAACGTCCACTGTATTTCGACTACGCCGCCACCACGCCGGTGGATGAGCGGGTCATCCAGGTCATGATCGAATGTCTGGGTTTCAACGGCAATTTCGGCAACCCGGCTTCCAGCTCCCATGCGTTCGGCCAGCTGGCCCGGCAAGCGGTCGAGCAGGCACGGCGTCAGGTGGCGGAACTGGTCGGTGCCCAGGCGGAGCAGATCGTCTGGACCTCCGGCGCCACCGAATCGAACAACCTTGCGCTCAAGGGCGTGGCCCAGGCTCGCGGCGTAGCTGGCGGCCACATCATCACCAGCCAGATCGAACACAAGGCCATCCTCGACACGGCGAAACAATTGCAGGACGCCGGTGTTGCAGTGACGTATCTGGTGCCTGACGCCGAAGGCCTGATTACCCCGCAAGCCGTCAGCGAAGCGATGCGCGAGGACACCTTCCTGGTCTCGCTGATGCTGGTCAACAATGAGTTGGGCACCGTCAATGACATCCAGGCCATCGGCCAGGTCGTGCGTGATCGCGATGCGTTGTTCCATGTCGACGCGGCTCAGGGCGCGGGCAAGGTGGCGATCGATCTGGCCGAATGGCCGGTGGACCTGATGTCGTTTTCCGCCCACAAGATTTATGGCCCCAAAGGCATCGGCGCGTTGTACGTCGGACCTCGCGCACAGCAGCGCTTGCAGGCGCAGATCCACGGTGGCGGTCACGAAGGTGGCTTGCGTTCCGGAACGCTGGCGACTCACCAGATCGCGGCCATGGGCGCGGCCTTTGCGTTGGCGGGACAATTGTTCGAGGATGAGAAAGTCGTGATCGAGCATCTGCGTGAACGTCTGCTCGAGCCGCTGCTGGGCATTCCTGGCGTTCGCCTCAATGGCAGCCCGACCCGGCGCATTCCCCATACCCTGAGCCTGACCTTCAACGAAGGCGAGTTCAGCTCTGCGGCGTTGAGCGCCTCGATCGCGTTTTCCGCGACCTCGGCCTGTAACTCCGCCAGCAATGCGCCCTCCCATGTGCTGCTGGCCCTTGGGCACGACGCCCGCTCGGCGAGCCGTACCATCCGCTTGAGCCTGGGACGTTTCACCACCGAGCAGGACATCGATCAAGCGGTACACCTGATCAAATCGGCCTGCGCCAGTGCTCCGGCATTCTGGGCGACAGGGCCATAAAGCGCCGGCTTCGATCGGCACTCAACAATAATGATGAAGTGGTTAGCAGGAGACACGATGAGTACGCAGCCTTCGATCAATGGATCGGTGCCCGAGCGCCTGGCGCACACCCGCGAGCTGATGAGCCGGGAGGGCATTCACGCTCTGCTGGTGCCGTCGGCCGACCCGCACCTGTCGGAATACCTGCCGGGCTATTGGCAAGGGCGGCAGTGGTTGTCGGGCTTTCATGGCTCGGTCGGCACACTGATCGTGACCAGGGACTTTGCCGGAGTCTGGGCTGACAGCCGGTACTGGGAACAAGCGACCAAGGAACTCCAGGGCAGCGGCATCGAGCTGGTCAAGCTGCAACCGGGTCAACCCGGCCCGTTGGATTGGCTGGCCGAGCAAACCCCCGAAGGCGGCGTCGTCGCGGTGGATGGTGCAGTGATGGCCGTGGCCTCGGCGCGTACCCTGGGCGGCAAGCTCGAAGAACGCGGCGCTCGCTTGCGTACCGACATCGACCTGTTGAGCGAAGTCTGGAGCGACCGCCCGAACCTGCCGAACGAGCCGATCTATCAACACTTGCCGCCGCAGGCGACTGTCAGCCGCGGTGAGAAGCTCGCCAAGCTGCGCGAGGTATTGAAGGAGCGCGGTGCCGACTGGCATTTCATCGCCACCCTCGATGATATCGCCTGGCTGTTCAACCTGCGCGGCGGCGATGTGTCGTTCAACCCGGTGTTCGTCTCTTTCGCCTTGATCAACCAGCAGCAGGCCACCTTGTTCGTCGCCCTGAGCAAGGTCGATAGCGAACTGCGCGCGATCCTCGAGCAGGACGGCGTGACCCTGCGCGATTACAGCGAAGTGGCCGACGCCTTGCGTGCCGTGCCGAGCGGCGCCAGCCTGCAAGTCGATCCGGCGCGGGTGACGGCGGGTTTGCTGGATAACCTGAACAGCGGGGTGAAACTGGTCGAGGGCCTGAACCCGACGACATTGGCCAAGTCGCAGAAAAGCCTGGCCGATGCCGAGCATATTCGTCAGGCCATGGAGCAGGACGGCGCGGCGTTGTGCGAATTCTTCGCCTGGCTGGAGTCGGCATGGGGTCGTGAGCGCATCACCGAACTGACCATCGACGAACACCTGACAGCCGCGCGTACCCGACGTCCGGGTTATGTGTCCCTGAGCTTCAACACCATTGCCGCGTTCAATGCCAATGGCGCGATGCCGCACTACCACGCCACCGAAGAGGAGCATGCGGTGATCGAGGGTGACGGTCTGTTACTGATCGACTCCGGCGGCCAATACCTGGGCGGCACCACCGACATCACGCGGATGGTCCCGGTCGGTACGCCGACGGATGAGCAGAAACGCGATTGCACGCGGGTACTCAAAGGCGTGATTGCCTTGTCCCGGGCACAATTCCCGAAAGGCATTCTGTCGCCATTGCTGGATGCCATCGCTCGCGCGCCGATCTGGGCCGAAAGCGTCGACTACGGTCACGGCACCGGTCATGGCGTCGGCTACTTCCTCAACGTGCACGAAGGTCCGCAGGTCATCGCCTATCAGGCGGCAGCCGCGCCGCAAACGGCAATGCAGCCAGGCATGATCACATCCATCGAACCGGGCACCTACCGTCCGGGCCGCTGGGGCGTGCGGATCGAGAACCTGGTATTGAACCGCGAGGCGAGCAAGAGCGAATTTGGTGAGTTCCTGAAATTCGAGACCCTGACCCTGTGCCCGATCGACACTCGCTGCCTGAAGCCGTCGTTGCTGACCGAAGATGAAAAACAGTGGTTCAACGCTTACCACGCCGAGGTACGCAAACGTCTGAGCCCGTTGCTCGACGGTGCAGCGCTCGAATGGTTGAACACTCGAACCGCCGCTATCTGATCGGCATGAGTCCAGGCGCTGTTGCCAGCGCCTGGCTCTTGGCGACGATTCGCAAGTGGCTCCCTCTACATCAGATAAGGCTGACAGTGCTCCTGATACTCGACAGAACTTACCGTTGTTTGCACACCTCCAGCTCGTCTTGAGTTTTCAAGTCAGTAGTGACACCCAGGCGGTATTTGCAGTAGTTGATCACCGCTTGCCGCTCTTCATTGCTTAATTGGCTAAGCGGCTTATCGTCCGCATCGTTGGCGAAAAGATGTCGAAACTTAACTTGAAAGGTTGGTGATTGTTTGATGAAGACGACACTACGTGTCTCAGCATCCTCCAGCACCTCGTAATGCCCGACGAAGAGTGCGGTCAGTAGGGTTAATGCAATGATGAAAAGCGACTTTTTCATACCCGAGGATTTGGAGGGGCAAGTAGGTCGGTCCGGGTACGAATGGCTAATCCGCTTACAGTTCCACGTCCCATTGTCCAGCCCTCCATAGGCGGCAGGAAATCCTCCGCTATTCAATGAATCGTATCGACTCGCTAGTGAGCTGGAATCGAGCGAAGTAACCGACCAAAGTTTCAGGACAAGGGCGCTGAGAGTAAATAGGACGTTTCCGAATAGGGTGTCAGAAGTGGTCGCCCTCGAGTCGGATCACAAGCACCAGATTGAAGCCGCCCATAAGCTGCTCGGTTCTGGCGCTGCTCAAGGGCGGTTGGTCGCGGAAATTTAACTCAAGGCTTCAAGCACGAACTCCAGCCGATCCTGGCCAAAGAACAACTCATCACCGACAAACATGCTCGGTGCGCCGAATACGCCCCGTTGCACAGCTTTCTCGGTGTTGTCCTTGAGGGCGGCTTTGACTTGCTCATCGGTGGTCAGGGCCAGCACGTCATCCGGATCGAAGCCGTTCTGTGTCAGCACCGACGCGACAGTCGCCAGGTCATCGAGACTGCGCCCTTCAACCCAGAGGGCGTGGAACAGGCAGTCGATGAACGCCTGAAAGCCTTCCGGATGGCGCAACTGCATGCCCGTGACGGCGCGCATGAGCATCAGGGTGTTGATGGGAAAGTGCGGATTGAACTTCAGTGGCACGCCGTAGCGCCGGGCATAGCGGTCCAGGTCTTGAAACATGTAGCGGCCCTTGGCCGGGATGGTCGCCGGGGAGGCGTTGCCCGTGGCTTTGAAGACGCCACCCAGCAGGATCGGAATGTAGATCAACTGGCTGTCGGTTTGCGCGCAGATCTTCGGCAGTTGGGTATAGGCCAGGTAGGTCGCGGGGCTGCCGAGGTCGAAAAAGAACTCCAGGGTTTTGCTCATGGTCGATGTGCTCTGCTTATTGTTGTAGGGGAGGGCTTACCAACGCTCATTCCACGGACGCAGGTCCAGTTCGAAGGTCCAGGCGTCCCGGGGCTGGCTGTGCAGGTACCAATAGTTCTCGGCGATGTGCTCGGGGTTGAGGATGCCGTCCTGCTCCTTGGTCGCGTATTTCTCCGGAAAGCTGTCACGGATGAAGTCAGTATCGATGGCGCCGTCGACCACGACATGGGCGACGTGAATATTCATCGGGCCCAGTTCCCGGGCCATGCTTTGGGCTAGCGCGCGAATCCCGTGTTTGGCGCCGGCAAAGGCCGCAAACCCCGCCGCACCGCGCAAGCCGGCGGTGGCGCCGGTGAACAGGATGGTGCCGCGTTGACGCCCGGCCATGCGTTTGGCCACTTCACGGCCATTGAGAAACCCTGAGAAGCAGGCCATTTCCCAGATCTTGAAATACTTGCGGGCGGTTTCTTCGAGAATGCTGCACGGCACATTGGCGCCGATGTTGAAGACGAACGCTTCGATAGGCCCGATCTCGGTTTCGATCTGTTCGACCAGCGCAATCACCTCTTCTTCCTTGCGCGCATCGCAGGCGAATCCGTGGGCTTGTGCGCCACTGGCCTGGATGGCTTCTACCAGTGGCTGGAGTTTGTCCGCGCTGCGCCGAGTGACACAGGCCACAAAACCTTCCCGGGCAAAACGCTTGGCGATGGCACCCCCGGTGGCATCCCCTGCGCCGACAACCAGTACGACCTTCTTATTGTTCATGGGTAGATCCCTTTGATAAACGATCGTTAACTAAACGAACGTTATGCTACGATTCGACAGGCGTCAAGGTGATCAACTCTGGGGGCAAGGCAATGCGTTACTCGGCCAGTCACAAGCAGGAAACCAAAGAGAAGCTGCTGCAAAGCAGTGCGGTGTCGGCCAAGCAATCCGGTTTTTCAACGGTAGGTGTCGACGGCTTGATGAAAGCGATCGGCTTGAGTGGCGGGGCTTTTTACAGCCACTTTTCGTCGAAGGATGAACTGTTCTCGTCAATCGTCGAGCGCGAGTTGGGCCAAAGCCTGGCTCGGCTGGGGGCTGACCAGGACCGGGGCAAGCTTGAGCGTTGCCTGAAGCATTACCTGACCATGGCCCATGTTGAGCATCCGGGGTCCGGCTGTGCGTTACCGGCCCTGGGAGCGGAGATTGCCCGTTCGGACATCGCGATTCGCCAGCAGGCTGAGCATTGGATTTGTCGGTTGCAGGAGAGTTGGGCGCAGGTCCTGGAGAGTGACAGCCTGGCCTGGGCGATACTGTCGCAATGCATCGGTGCGTTGGTCGTGGCGCGCATGTTGGCCACTCCAGACCTGCAGCGCAGGGTGCTGAAGTCCAGTCATGAAGAGATTGGCCGCCAGCTCGCAGGTCCGCGAACCTGACCAGGCGGCCTATTTGCAGATGACGATCATGCTGCGGCTGGTGTAGCCGGCAGGATTGAGACCAAATGGATAATCGCCGGGTTCTTCCACCGCGTCCCCCGACTTGGCGATGACCTTGTAACCCTTGGGCGCACATGAATTGGCCGCGCTGGCGTAGCACTTGTCCCAGGATGACGACAGCCCGGAACAGTTGATATGCAGCCCTTTCTTGCCATGTTTGATCGTGGGTTTCGACGTCGCCGCGCAGCCCGCAACTGCCAGCACGGCGATCAGTATCAAAATTCGTTTCATTACTGTCCTTATAGCGTCCCCGGATCTTGATGCCCGGGTCTTGCTGTATTCGCTTTCGCTGGAAGCGTCTCCGATGTCCCTATCCTTGAAAATCCATGTCTGGCACCGGGTTACGGGTCTAAACATGGCCTAATTGCGCGGTAAATACCAGACCCTCGTTAAAAATCTGATATCAATCCGCCACGACGGCGGGCTTGACGGCGTTGCCCATGGTCATGGTCGCACCGACGGACGCCAGAATGATGCACAGGATAGCCATCCACTGTGACAGCGAGAGGTATTCCTGGAGGAACAGCAGGCCGGACAGTGCGCCGATAGCAGGTTCAATGCTCATCAGCGTGCCGAAGGTCCGGGCCGGCATGCGGGTGAGTGCGACCATCTCCAGCGTGTAGGGCAATGCCGTGGACAGCAGGGCGACACCAATGGCGATGGGGATCAGCGATGGAGTCAGCAGGGCGGCGCCCGCATGCACGATGCCGATCGGGGCGACGAACAGTGCGGCAATCATCACCCCCAGTGCTGCGGTCTGCACGCCATTGTCGGCACCGGCTTTTTGCCCGAACAGGATATAAAGCGCCCAGCAGACACCCGCCCCCAAGGCGTAACCGGCCCCTGCCAGATCGATACTGGCGGAGGCGGCTCCAGTCGGTATCAACAGCATCAGGCCGACGGCAGCCAGGGCGATCCAGACAAAATCGATGGCGCGGCGCGAGGCATAGATGGCAACCGCCAGGGGACCGGTGAACTCCAGTGCCACCGCGATACCCAGGGGCACGGTGCGCAAGGACATATAGAAGAGGAGGTTCATGCCGCCCAGCGCCATCCCGTAGACAATAACGGTGCGCAGGGATTTCGCCGTGAGCGTCGCCCGCCATGGGCGCAGTATCAGCAGCATGATCACACTGGCGAAAATCAGGCGCAGGGTAGTGGTCCCTTGAGCACCCACAACGGGAAACATGCTTTTGGCCAGGGAGGCTCCAGACTGGATCGATGCCATGGCTATTAATAGCAGGCCAACCGAGAACAGGGTCGAGGCAAGACTGCGGGGTTGGTTATTCATTGCGTGGCATCGTCCGAAGTAGGAAACGAGAGTGTAGTGCTGATTGTTGAGCAATATACTGCGCATTCGTTGCAGGCGCGTCTATATATAAGCGGCGTTTTTGCAGATCTTGATAGAAATGCGTAATCAGGGCTTGACGGCAGATTCTGGAAGTCTATAATTCGCCCCACTTCCGGCGCAGTCGAAACGGAAAACTCCTTGGTAAACAAAGAGTTACGCAGTTTTCGGCAGCGAGTTGCTTCAGTTCATCGAAGCCCAGAAGGAGTTGAAAGAGCGGTGATGTTTGGCTCTTTTGACGGTTCGATCTTCTCGGTCGAAAGCGGAGAAAAAGAGGTGTTGACAGCAGCGAGTAACGCTGTAGAATTCGCCTCCCGCTAACGAGAGATCGGAAGCGCAAGTGGTTGAAGTTGCAAAGGAAACTTTGAAAACTTCTGAAAATAACCGCTTGACAGCAGCAGAGGAAAGCGTAGAATGCGCGCCTCGGTTGAGACGAAAGATCTTAACCAACCGCTCTTTAACAACTGAATCAAGCAATTCGTGTGGGTGCTTGTGGAGTCAGACTGATAGTCAACAAGATTATCAGCATCACAAGTTACTCCGCGAGAAATCAAAGATGTAACCAACGATTGCTGAGCCAAGTTTAGGGTTTCTTAAAAACCCAAAGATGTTTGAACTGAAGAGTTTGATCATGGCTCAGATTGAACGCTGGCGGCAGGCCTAACACATGCAAGTCGAGCGGTAGAGAGAAGCTTGCTTCTCTTGAGAGCGGCGGACGGGTGAGTAATGCCTAGGAATCTGCCTGGTAGTGGGGGATAACGCTCGGAAACGGACGCTAATACCGCATACGTCCTACGGGAGAAAGCAGGGGACCTTCGGGCCTTGCGCTATCAGATGAGCCTAGGTCGGATTAGCTAGTTGGTGAGGTAATGGCTCACCAAGGCGACGATCCGTAACTGGTCTGAGAGGATGATCAGTCACACTGGAACTGAGACACGGTCCAGACTCCTACGGGAGGCAGCAGTGGGGAATATTGGACAATGGGCGAAAGCCTGATCCAGCCATGCCGCGTGTGTGAAGAAGGTCTTCGGATTGTAAAGCACTTTAAGTTGGGAGGAAGGGCAGTTACCTAATACGTTGCTGTCTTGACGTTACCGACAGAATAAGCACCGGCTAACTCTGTGCCAGCAGCCGCGGTAATACAGAGGGTGCAAGCGTTAATCGGAATTACTGGGCGTAAAGCGCGCGTAGGTGGTTTGTTAAGTTGGATGTGAAATCCCCGGGCTCAACCTGGGAACTGCATTCAAAACTGACAAGCTAGAGTATGGTAGAGGGTGGTGGAATTTCCTGTGTAGCGGTGAAATGCGTAGATATAGGAAGGAACACCAGTGGCGAAGGCGACCACCTGGACTGATACTGACACTGAGGTGCGAAAGCGTGGGGAGCAAACAGGATTAGATACCCTGGTAGTCCACGCCGTAAACGATGTCAACTAGCCGTTGGGAGCCTTGAGCTCTTAGTGGCGCAGCTAACGCATTAAGTTGACCGCCTGGGGAGTACGGCCGCAAGGTTAAAACTCAAATGAATTGACGGGGGCCCGCACAAGCGGTGGAGCATGTGGTTTAATTCGAAGCAACGCGAAGAACCTTACCAGGCCTTGACATCCAATGAACTTTCCAGAGATGGATGGGTGCCTTCGGGAACATTGAGACAGGTGCTGCATGGCTGTCGTCAGCTCGTGTCGTGAGATGTTGGGTTAAGTCCCGTAACGAGCGCAACCCTTGTCCTTAGTTACCAGCACGTTATGGTGGGCACTCTAAGGAGACTGCCGGTGACAAACCGGAGGAAGGTGGGGATGACGTCAAGTCATCATGGCCCTTACGGCCTGGGCTACACACGTGCTACAATGGTCGGTACAGAGGGTTGCCAAGCCGCGAGGTGGAGCTAATCCCAGAAAACCGATCGTAGTCCGGATCGCAGTCTGCAACTCGACTGCGTGAAGTCGGAATCGCTAGTAATCGCGAATCAGAATGTCGCGGTGAATACGTTCCCGGGCCTTGTACACACCGCCCGTCACACCATGGGAGTGGGTTGCACCAGAAGTAGCTAGTCTAACCTTCGGGAGGACGGTTACCACGGTGTGATTCATGACTGGGGTGAAGTCGTAACAAGGTAGCCGTAGGGGAACCTGCGGCTGGATCACCTCCTTAATCGACGACATCAGCTGCTCCATAAGTTCCCACACGAATTGCTTGATTCACTGTAGAGGCGATAGGCATCCATATGGTTGTCTTTTTCGTTAGAGTTTAGAAATGAATATTCGCAGATGAATATTGATTTCTAGTCTTTGATTAGATCGTTCTTTAAAAATTTGGGTATGTGATAGAAAGATAGACTGGACAACACTTTCACTGGTGTTGGATCAGGCTAAGGTAAAATTTGTGAGTTGCTCTTTATGAGCAAGCATCGAATTTTCGGCGAATGTCGTCTTCACAGTATAACCAGATTGCTTGGGGTTATATGGTCAAGTGAAGAAGCGCATACGGTGGATGCCTTGGCAGTCAGAGGCGATGAAAGACGTGGTAGCCTGCGAAAAGCTTCGGGGAGTCGGCAAACAGACTTTGATCCGGAGATGTCTGAATGGGGGAACCCACCTAACATAAGTTAGGTATCTTAAGCTGAATACATAGGCTTAAGAAGCGAACCAGGGGAACTGAAACATCTAAGTACCCTGAGGAAAAGAAATCAACCGAGATTCCCTTAGTAGTGGCGAGCGAACGGGGACTAGCCCTTAAGTGGCTTTGAGATTAGCGGAACGCTCTGGAAAGTGCGGCCATAGTGGGTGATAGCCCTGTACGCGAAAATCTCTTAGTCATGAAATCGAGTAGGACGGAGCACGAGAAACTTTGTCTGAATATGGGGGGACCATCCTCCAAGGCTAAATACTACTGACTGACCGATAGTGAACTAGTACCGTGAGGGAAAGGCGAAAAGAACCCCGGAGAGGGGAGTGAAATAGATCCTGAAACCGTATGCGTACAAGCAGTGGGAGCCCACTTTGTTGGGTGACTGCGTACCTTTTGTATAATGGGTCAGCGACTTATTTTCAGTGGCGAGCTTAACCGAATAGGGGAGGCGTAGCGAAAGCGAGTCTTAATAGGGCGTCTAGTCGCTGGGAATAGACCCGAAACCGGGCGATCTATCCATGGGCAGGTTGAAGGTTGGGTAACACTAACTGGAGGACCGAACCGACTACCGTTGAAAAGTTAGCGGATGACCTGTGGATCGGAGTGAAAGGCTAATCAAGCTCGGAGATAGCTGGTTCTCCTCGAAAGCTATTTAGGTAGCGCCTCATGTATCACTGTAGGGGGTAGAGCACTGTTTCGGCTAGGGGGTCATCCCGACTTACCAAACCGATGCAAACTCCGAATACCTACAAGTGCCGAGCATGGGAGACACACGGCGGGTGCTAACGTCCGTCGTGAAAAGGGAAACAACCCAGACCGTCAGCTAAGGTCCCAAAGTTATGGTTAAGTGGGAAACGATGTGGGAAGGCTTAGACAGCTAGGAGGTTGGCTTAGAAGCAGCCACCCTTTAAAGAAAGCGTAATAGCTCACTAGTCGAGTCGGCCTGCGCGGAAGATGTAACGGGGCTCAAACCATACACCGAAGCTACGGGTATCACTTAGGTGATGCGGTAGAGGAGCGTTCTGTAAGCCTGTGAAGGTGAGTTGAGAAGCTTGCTGGAGGTATCAGAAGTGCGAATGCTGACATGAGTAACGACAATGGGTGTGAAAAACACCCACGCCGAAAGACCAAGGTTTCCTGCGCAACGTTAATCGACGCAGGGTTAGTCGGTCCCTAAGGCGAGGCTGAAAAGCGTAGTCGATGGAAAACAGGTTAATATTCCTGTACTTCTGGTTATTGCGATGGAGGGACGGAGAAGGCTAGGCCAGCTTGGCGTTGGTTGTCCAAGTTTAAGGTGGTAGGCTGAGATCTTAGGTAAATCCGGGATCTTAAGGCCGAGAGCTGATGACGAGTGTTCCTTTTGGAACACGAAGTGGTTGATGCCATGCTTCCAAGAAAAGCTTCTAAGCTTCAGGTAACCAGGAACCGTACCCCAAACCGACACAGGTGGTTGGGTAGAGAATACCAAGGCGCTTGAGAGAACTCGGGTGAAGGAACTAGGCAAAATGGCACCGTAACTTCGGGAGAAGGTGCGCCGGTGAGGGTGAAGCATTTACTGCGTAAGCCCATGCCGGTCGAAGATACCAGGCCGCTGCGACTGTTTATTAAAAACACAGCACTCTGCAAACACGAAAGTGGACGTATAGGGTGTGACGCCTGCCCGGTGCCGGAAGGTTAATTGATGGGGTTAGCTAACGCGAAGCTCTTGATCGAAGCCCCGGTAAACGGCGGCCGTAACTATAACGGTCCTAAGGTAGCGAAATTCCTTGTCGGGTAAGTTCCGACCTGCACGAATGGCGTAACGATGGCGGCGCTGTCTCCACCCGAGACTCAGTGAAATTGAAATCGCTGTGAAGATGCAGTGTATCCGCGGCTAGACGGAAAGACCCCGTGAACCTTTACTATAGCTTTGCACTGGACTTTGAATTTGCTTGTGTAGGATAGGTGGGAGGCTTTGAAGCGTGGACGCCAGTTCGCGTGGAGCCAACCTTGAAATACCACCCTGGCAACTTTGAGGTTCTAACTCAGGTCCGTTATCCGGATCGAGGACAGTGTATGGTGGGTAGTTTGACTGGGGCGGTCTCCTCCTAAAGAGTAACGGAGGAGTACGAAGGTGCGCTCAGACCGGTCGGAAATCGGTCGTAGAGTATAAAGGCAAAAGCGCGCTTGACTGCGAGACAGACACGTCGAGCAGGTACGAAAGTAGGTCTTAGTGATCCGGTGGTTCTGTATGGAAGGGCCATCGCTCAACGGATAAAAGGTACTCCGGGGATAACAGGCTGATACCGCCCAAGAGTTCATATCGACGGCGGTGTTTGGCACCTCGATGTCGGCTCATCACATCCTGGGGCTGAAGCCGGTCCCAAGGGTATGGCTGTTCGCCATTTAAAGTGGTACGCGAGCTGGGTTTAGAACGTCGTGAGACAGTTCGGTCCCTATCTGCCGTGGACGTTTGAGATTTGAGAGGGGCTGCTCCTAGTACGAGAGGACCGGAGTGGACGAACCTCTGGTGTTCCGGTTGTCACGCCAGTGGCATTGCCGGGTAGCTATGTTCGGAATAGATAACCGCTGAAAGCATCTAAGCGGGAAACTAGCCTCAAGATGAGATCTCACTGGGACCTTGAGTCCCCTGAAGGGCCGTCGAAGACTACGACGTTGATAGGTTGGGTGTGTAAGCGCTGTGAGGCGTTGAGCTAACCAATACTAATTGCCCGTGAGGCTTGACCATATAACACCCAAGCAATTTGACTACTCGAAAGAGCATCAGATTGCGGTGTGTGAAGACGAAACGAACCGAAAGTTCGAGAGACTCACAAAACACCTGACTATCACATACCCATTCGCTGGAGCGTAAACCGAAAGGTGAACGACCTGGCTACCGAATTTCTTGACGACCATAGAGCATTGGAACCACCTGATCCCATCCCGAACTCAGCAGTGAAACGATGCATCGCCGATGGTAGTGTGGGGTTTCCCCATGTGAGAGTAGGTCATCGTCAAGATTAAATTCCGAAACCCCTATCTGCGTATGCAGGTAGGGGTTTTGTTTTTGTCCGCCGAAAATTCGCACTGTAGGAGCGAGCTTGCTCCGGGCGGCGTTCCGACGATGGTCGCCAACGATGACGCTGGCCTCCTGACACCCCGCGCTGTCCTTTAGTTCTTCGCGAGCAAGCTCGCTCCTACACACGAAAAAAGGGATAACCCAACGGCTACCCCTGGTCCCGACAGCATCAGTGAAACTTCGGCAGCACGTATTCAGCGATCTCCTCGATAACCTCGGCCACCGGTCGTTCGCTGCGACGCACATGCAAGCCAACATGCTGCACCCCCGCCTCACGCAAAGCCTGAAGCTCATCAATCAGGGCCAGCCGCCCACAGCTGCCACCGAAACGCACACGGCGCATCGGCGCATGGGGATTGGCCGCCAGGTCCAGGTGCACGAAGCTGATATAGGGTTTATCAGCGCCGACTTCCCGCCAAAGCCCCGCTCGACGCCGATGTTCATCCGGGGTACCGGGGTAGGCAAGCCAACCGTCCATGTGTTGGCCAATCCATGCCGGGGATTGTTGACCAAGACCGGCTACCAGCAACGGCACCGGCTGATCCCGTTCGGGAAGCAATCGGGCACCTTCAGGTAATCGCCCTTCACCTTGGCTGCGCAACAACTCAACCGTCTCGCGAAAGATCTCTCCCCGCTGATCATAGTCCACCCCAAACAACGGATATTCCATCGGCCGGTCACCACTGGCCACACCCAGCAGCAAACGCCCGTCACTCAATTCATCGACGCTGTTGGCGGACTTGAGCGTGAGCCAGGGCTGACGCAGTGGCAGCACAACCGCCGCCGTGCCCAGCATGATGTTATCGGTGATCCCCGCCAGGTAGCCCAGGTAGGAAAAGGTTTCGAACACCTGTGCGGCATCGCCGAAGTTGGGGTCGTAAATCGGCACGTCACGCACCCACAGGGCGCGGAAACCCGACTGGTCAGCCAGGCGTGCCATCGCAGCGTGCTGCTTCAGATCGGGAACGCCAAACGGCCTGTCCTCGGCGATCCGCAGTCGCTGCCCATCGCTGGACCAATCATTATCCAGCGGCAACTCCAGTCCGATGGAAAATCCATTCGAGCCGAGTAATCGTTTAAAACGTGGGTGCATGAAAGACTCCAGATAGCACAAAGGGAATGACATGCACCCAGTATCTACAGCCGCTACAGCAAGAAAAATGCATGAATCGGAATATCAATCTTGAGTGAAAGGCACGAGTGAGCCAGAAACTGATCATCGTTTTGCCCCTCAAGGACCTCCCTTGGAGCAAATCGCACTAAAGTGACCGCGCGGTTTTTGGTATGGTGCAGCTCGTTTTTTAACGGACTGATTTCAAGCCTGAGGATGGGCTCCCTTTACAGTCAAAGAGCTGCTGCAGAAATGCCCGAACCGATACCGATCAAGGACCACGAACAAGAGACGCGCCTGGTCAACAAACGACTGATGGCCTGCGCCTTGTTCGTCGCCGCCATTAGCTGCGCCTTGGTCGTGCGCCTATACGTCCTGCAGGTACTCGAATTCGACTACAACTCGACGATCTCCGAAAACAACCGCGTACACGTACTGCCGATCACCCCCACCAGAGGGCTGATCTATGACCGCAACGGCGTGGTTCTGGCAGACAACCGCCCCAGCTTCAACCTGACCATCACTCGCGAACGCGCCTCCGATATCAAGGAAGAGCTGGACCAGGTGGTCACCCTCCTGCATTTGCCGGCCGAAGACCGCACGCTGTTCGACAAGGCCATGAAGCAGGCACGCCATCCGTTCGTCCCCGTCACGCTGTTCTACGAACTCAGCGAAGAACAGATCGCGGTACTGGCCGTGAACGAGTTCCGTCTGCCAGGGATCGACGTCGAGCCGCAGTTCGTTCGTCACTACCCGATGGGCGCGCACTTCGCGCATTCGATCGGCTACGTCGGCCGTATCAACGAGAAAGAGTCCAAGGCCCTGGACACGGTGGAATACCGTGGCACCCAATCCATCGGCAAGACCGGCATCGAGAAATTCTACGAGTCGCAATTGCACGGCCACGTCGGTTACGAAGAAGTCGAAACCAACGCCCAGGGCCGGGTGCTGCGCGTGCTCAAGCACACCGATCCGATCCCCGGCAAAAATATCGTCCTGAGCCTGGATGTAAAACTGCAGGAAGCCGCCGAGGAGGCGTTGGGTGATCGTCGCGGTTCAGTGGTCGCGCTCGACCCGTCGACCGGCGAAGTGTTGGCCATGGTCAGCAAGCCAAGCTTCGACCCGAACCTGTTCGTGACGGGCATCAGCTTCAAGGAATACGCGGCGCTGCACGATTCCATCGACCGGCCGCTGTTCAACCGCGTGCTGCGCGGCCTCTATGCCCCCGGCTCGACCATCAAGCCGGAAGTGGCAATTGCCGGCCTCGACGCCGGCGTGGTCACCCCGCAGACCCGCGTCTACGATCCGGGTTATTACCAGTTGCCGGACTTCGATCACAAATACCGCAACTGGAACCACAGTGGCGATGGCTGGGTGGACATGGACGCGGCGATCATGCGCTCCAACGACACCTACTTCTACGACCTGGCCCACAAGCTGGGCATCGACCGCCTGCACGACTACATGGCCATGTTCGGCCTCGGCGAGAAGGTCTCGCTGGACATGTTCGAAGAGTCTGCCGGGCTGATGCCGTCCCAGGCCTGGAAGCGCGCCACGCGCCGCCAGCCGTGGTTCCCTGGCGAGACGGTGATCCTCGGCATCGGCCAGGGCTACATGCAGGTCACGCCACTGCAACTGGCCCAGGCCACTGCGTTGATCGCCAACAAGGGGGTCTGGAATCGACCGCACCTGGCCATGACGGTGGATGGCATCGCGCCGGTGGATGAGCATCCGATGCCGAACATCCTGCTCAAGGACCCCCGTGACTGGGAGCAGGTCAACCACGGCATGCAGATGGTGATGCACGACGCGCGCGGGATTGCCCGGGCGGCAGCGGCGGGGGCTCAATACCGGATCGCCGGCAAGAGTGGAACCGCGCAGGTGGTGGCGATCAAGCAGGGCGAGCGCTACAACCGCGCGAAAACCCTGGAGCGTAACCGCGATAACGCCTTGTTCGTCGGCTTCGCGCCGGCCGAGCATCCGAAGATCGTCATCTCGGTCATGATCGAAAACGGCGAGGCCGGTGGTCGTGTCGCCGGTCCCGTGGTGCGGCAGATCATGGACGCCTGGCTGCTCGATCATGACGGCCACCTGAAACCGCAATACGCCACGCCGAGCAAAAAGCCGGGCGACCCTCACGTCTGAATGATCGAGGCTTCACAGCACAGGCTCACGAATACTGAGCCTGTGCTGGAAGCTGTCGAGGAACACGGTTTCGGCCTGACTCATCTTCTGCTCGCGATTCCACAACAGCTGGATATCGAAATCGACCACCCCATCTTCCGGCGGCAAACGCCAGAGCAAACCTTGCTCGACATCCCGTCGCACCAAGTGTGTCGGCAGACAGCCAATACCGAAGCCTGCGCAGATCAAGCGATAAATCTCTTTGAAACTCGTCGATGAAGCCACGATCTTGCCGGTGAACCCTTGCTGGTCGCGAAACAGCGTCAACGGCGAAAGATTACCGCCGAGCTGGTCGCTGGTGAAGCTCACGAAATTCTCCGCCGCGAGCTGTTCCAACGTGCGGGTCGAAGGCATGGCCGCCCACGCCGATGCCGCTGCGCAAGGACGCCTTGTACGGCGTGGCGCGGATGATCCAGGCGATCGAAGGGTTGGCCGGTGATTTCGCCCCCGAGGGGCTGACCACCGTCGGCGAGTTGAGCATCAACAAGTCGTCGCGCAACACCATTCCGGGGCTGGTGAATTTCACCATCGACCTGCGTCATCACCGCGATGAAGCCATCGAGGCGATGGAGCAGCAGGTGCGTGCACGACTGCAGGCGATTGCCGACAGTCGCGGCTTGAAGCTGACGATCACGCCGCACTGGATCAGTCCGGCGACGCCTTTCGATGCCGATTGCGTGGCGGCGGTGCAGCAGGCGGTGGATGCGCTGGGCTACGCTCAGCAATCGATTGTCAGCGGCGCTGGGCATGACGCGATTCACCTGGCGCGGTTCTGCCCGACGGCCATGGTGTTTATCCCCTGTGTCGGTGGGTTGAGCCACAACGAGGCGGAGGATGTGCTGCCGGAAGACGTGCGCCAGGGCACCGATGTGTTGCTCAACGCCGTGCTGTCCCGCGCCGGCAAAGCTCAATAAACGCAATCCCTGTGGGAGCGAGCTTGCTCGCGATAGCGGTGGATCAGCCGCCATCAATGTTGAAGTGCTGACCTCATCGCGAGCAAGCTCGCTCCCACAGGAGGGCACACAAGGTTTCAAGATCTACGTTAACTGACAGGTATTAATCCCATGCGCAGTTTTTTCCATCCCGAACAATTGCTTCACCATCCACGCAGCTACTACTCCCGCGGGCAGATGCGTACGCCGCAGGAAGTGCCCGAGCGCGCTCAACGCTTGGTGCTGGCCTCGCACTCCCTGGGTTTTACGGTCGAGCAACCGGCCGATGCCGGACTCGATCCGCTGCTGGCGGTCCACGGCGCGCCGTACCTGGCCTTCCTGCAGGAAGCGCATCAGCGCTGGAAGGAGATTCCCGAGGATTGGGGCGATGAGGTGATGTCGAACATCTTCGTGCGCGAGCCCAACGCCTTGCGCGGGATACTCGCTCAGGCCGCCCGTTATCTGGCCGACGGCAGTTGCCCGGTGGGTGAGCAGACCTGGCGCTCGGCCTATTGGTCGGCGCAGAGCGCTGTCGCCGGCGCCCAGGCATTGCTCGACGGCGAACCTGCCGCTTACGCCTTGTGCCGGCCGCCGGGTCATCATGCCCGGGCCGAAGCGGCGGGCGGGTTTTGTTATGTGAATAACGCGGCGGTAGCGGCGCAGGTGTTGCGCGGCGGTTTTGCACGCGTTGCGGTGCTCGACACCGACATGCACCACGGGCAGGGGATCCAGGAGATCTTCTACGATCGCGATGATGTGCTGTATGTCTCGGTGCATGGCGATCCGACCAACTTCTATCCAGGGGTGGCCGGCTTTGCCGATGAGCGTGGTAGTGGCAAGGGCGAGGGGTGCAACCTGAACCTGCCGATGGCCCATGGCGCGAGTGAGGCGCACTTCCTGGAGCAACTGGAGGTGGCGTTGATGGCGGTGAAGGACTTCGGCGCCGAGGTGCTGGTGCTGTCCCTGGGATTCGATATTTTCGAGCTGGATCCGCAGAGCAAGGTGGCGGTGACCCGGGAAGGATTTGCGCGGCTGGGGGAGAGGATTCGCAGTCTTGGGTTGCCGTGTTTGATTGTGCAGGAGGGCGGGTATCACCTCGAAAGTCTTGAAGACAATGCGCGGGCGTTTTTTGTGAACGCCGAGGTGTGGCAGCTCTGAGTTTATGGTTGTCCGGGAAATAGCTATCGCGAGCAAGCTCGCTCCCACAGTAGTCGGTGTTAAATGCAAATTTGTGGTTCAACTCGGTCAAGTGTGGGAGCGAGCTTGCTCGCGATGAACGATAACGCGGTCCCCCGGATGAAATACAAGCGCCGTAAGGCACTTGCCATCGCCCTGACGTTAACGTAAAGATTGCGCCAGGGCGCTGAACTTGAATAAGCGCAAAGCGGACCGCTCCGGAGCGCTTGATGACGCTGATAAAAACAACTACACCCAAGCCGCACCGCGAAGCCCGGCTGGCCCGGGAAAAACTCCATCTCGAGGGCGAAGTCCCGGATGGTGTATTGCGGGCGGAAATCGATGCCTCGTGGCGACGCAGCCTCAGCCATGGCGTGCATTTCAATGCCAAGCACGAACTGGCGCTGGAATCGAGCGCGAGTCTCGACGTGCTGTTGGCGAGCAACCGCCTGCTGATCGACGCCGCATTGCCGGCGATCGATTACCTGGCCGAGCGCCAGGGCAAGGAAGGGCTGATCATCCTTGCCAATTCCGACGCCACCATCCTGGCCGTCGAAGGGCGCGCCGATCGCCTCAAGGGCAGCGGCCTGCAAGACATCACCCTAGGTGCCTGCTGGAGCGAAGCCGTTCGTGGCACCAATGCCCTGGGCACCGCACTGGTGGAAGCCCGGCCTACGCTGATCGATTGCGGCGAACATTACCTCGATCGCCTGAGCGACTTTTCCTGCACCTCGGTGCCGATCCATTGCCCCCAGGGCGACATCCTCGGCGTGCTCGACCTGACCCGCGAAGGCCCGCTGGGCCGGGTCCATGACAGCACCGCGCTGCTGGCCATGGCCGTGAGCCAGATCGAAAGCCGCATCTTCAACTCAAGCTATCCGGACGAAATCGTCCTGGCGTTCCACAGCCGTCGGCAATACCTCGAATCCCCTTGGCAAGGCCTGCTGGCGGTGAGCCTCGGCGGGCAAATCCTCGCGGTCAGCGCCCAGGCCTGCCAGTTGCTGCATGCCGAGCGTTCGGCGCTGGTCGGTCGACGCTGCGAAGAGTTTCTTGGCGTCGATGGCCTGCAACTGCTATCACGCCTGCATCAGGGCGGTGTCGGCAGTCTGCAGACCGCCAAGGGCGAGTTCTTCTACAAGACTCTGCGTGCGCCGCAGCGGTCGATCAACGTCAGCACGCTACCGCGCACCACCACCAAAACCGCCAAACCCCAACCGGACCTCGAATCCCTGGCCGGCAGCAACGTCCGTTATGCCCGGGCCTTGCGCATGGCCCGCCAAGGCCTGGCCAATGAACTGCCGGTGTTGCTGCTGGGCGAAACCGGCACCGGCAAGGAAGTCATTGCCCGTGCTTTGCACATGGCCGGCACCCGCTGCGACAAACCCTTCGTCGCGGTGAACTGCGCGGCGATCCCCGAAGGCCTGATCGAGTCGGAACTGTTCGGCTATCGCGAAGGCGCGTTCACCGGCTCCCGTCGTGGCGGCATGATCGGGCGTCTGCAACAGGCTCACGGCGGCACCTTGTTCCTCGACGAAATCGGCGACATGCCCCTGGCCCTGCAAGCACGTCTGTTGCGCGTGCTACAGGATCGCAAAGTCGCCCCACTGGGTGCCGGCGAAGAGCAAGACATCGACGTTGCACTGATCTGCGCCACCCACCGCGACCTCAAGCGTCTGGTGGAAGAAAAGCATTTCCGTGAAGACCTGTTCTACCGGGTCAACGGCATCAGCGTGATGCTCCCGGCCCTGCGCGAGCGCGACGACTTCAGCGCCCTGGTCGCTCGCTTGCTGGCCAGGCTCGACGCGCCGACGATGGTCCTGCATGACGACCTGAGCCGCTTGCTTGGCGGCTATCACTGGCCGGGTAACATCCGCCAACTGGAGATGGTCCTGCGCACCGCGCTGGCCATGCGTGAACCGGGCGACACGGTGCTCACCCTCGATCACTTGCCCGACAGCATGCTCGACGAGCTGACCGCCACTGAGCGCCCTCAGTCGGGGAGCATTCGCGAAAACGAACTGGAGCTGATACGCCAATCCCTGGACACTCACCAGGGCAACGTCTCGGCCGCCGCCGACGCCCTGGGCATCAGCCGCGCGACCCTGTATCGCAAGCTCAAACAGTTGCGCTCGTGATGCAGCGCTTGCTCGTTCGGCTGATCCACAGCCAGAACCCCGAGGCCTTGCAAGCGGCGTTGCGCTGGCTCTACAGCTTTGTTCGGCCCCATCGCCTGGCGATTGCCGGGCTGCTCGGCCTGTCGGCCTGTGCTTCGGCGCTGGTGCTGGTGCAGCCGTGGCTGACCAAGTTGCTGATCGACGACGGCCTGCTGGCGCGCAACTTTTCCATGCTGGTGCTGATCGCCGGGCTGATGATCGTGGCCGGGTTGCTCGGCACGCTGCTGTCCGGGGTCAATCGTTACCTGCACACGCGGCTGTCCGGGCGAATTTTGTTTGCCCTGCGCGATGATCTGTACCGACATTTGCAAAAACTCTCGCCGGGTTTCTACGGTCAGCGGCGCATCGGTGACTTGATGTCGCGCCTCGATGGCGACGTGGCGGAGATTCAACGCTTTGCCGTGGATTCGATGTTCTCCGCGGTATCGAGCGTGATCGGTCTGGTGGTCGCCGTGGCGATGCTGGTGACCCTGTCGTGGCAACTCTCGCTGCTGGCCTTGGTCCTGATTCCCCTCGACGTGCTCTGGCTGCGCTGGATGCGGCGCAAGGTCGAGCGCGATGTGCGGCAGTTGCGCGAGCGTTCGGCGGACATGTCGTCATTCATGGTCGAGACCTTGCCGGTGATGAAATTCATCCAGTCCGCCGGTCAGCAGCAGCGTGAAGCGCGCCGGCTGGAGACGCTGGGTCAGGGCTATATGAGCCAGTTGCTGCGATTGCAAGTCACCGAGTTTTTCACTCAGGCAGTGCCGGGCACCCTGACTTCGTTGTCCCGGGCCTGTGCGTTTTTGATCGGCGGTTACTGGGTGGTGCAGGGGACCTGGCAACTGGGTGCGCTGATCGCGTTTTCCACCTATCTGGGGATGGCTGTGGGGCCGGTTCAGAGTCTGCTGGGCCTGTATGTCGCGATTCAACGGATGACCGTCAGCCTCGGGCGGGTCATGGAGTTGCGCGGCGAAGAACCGACCGTGCTCACGCCGGCTGCGCCGCAGCCGATGCCGACTTCTGGCGAACTGCGTTTCGACAACGTGCACTTCAGCCATCCCGGCCGCCCGACAACGTTGCGCGGCATCGAAGCGCGTATCCCCTATGGCTTGAAAGTCGCCCTGAGCGGTGGCTCCGGGGTCGGTAAATCGACGTTGATCGACCTGCTGCAACGGCATCACGATCCGCAGTCCGGCCGGGTGTTGCTGGGGGAAGTCGATGTGCGGGAGTTGGACCTGTTCCAGCTGCGTCGGCGAATTGCCGTGGTCAGCCAGGACATCGTGCTGTTCCGTGGCAGCCTCGCTGACAACCTGGCCTACGCCGTACCGGATGCCAGTCGCGAAGCGATCGCCGAAGTGGCGCGGCTGGCGCAACTCGACAGCCTGATCGCGTCATTGCCCGAAGGCCTCGACAGTCCATTGGGCGAGCGCGGCCAACAATTGTCCGGCGGGCAGAAACAACGCATCGCCATTGCCCGTGCGCTGTTGCAGGACCCGCTGATCCTGGTGCTGGACGAGGCCACCTCGGCAGTGGATGAAGCCACCGAGCGCGAAGTGATCGAGGCCATCGACCGCCTGTTTGCCGGACGTACGCGCATCCTGATCAGCCATCGCCCCTCGACCCTGGCCGATGCCGATCTGCGTTTTGAATTGCTCGACGGCGTGCTGACGTCGAAAACGGTGCTGCATGAAGCCTGAGTTGCGCATTGGCGTGGTGGACAGTGGTCACTCGGCGGCGCAGCGGGTGCAGGTAGTCGCGGGGCGACGATTCTCGTTGCTGGCCGATGGGCTGGCAGAAAGTGATTTGCGTGAAGATCCGCTCGGCCACGGCAGCGCAGTGATCGAGGCCATCGGTCGGCGGGCGCCGGCGGCGGTATTTTGCGTGGGCCAGGTGTTCGACCAGCGGGGTGTCACCAGCGCCTTGCAGATCGCCACGGCCATCGACTGGCTGGTGGCCCAGGACGTGCGCCTGATCAATCTGAGCCTGGGTCTGCGGCAGGATCGCAGCCTGTTGCGCGAAGCCTGCGCCGCGGCGGTGGCTCGGGGCATTCTGCTGTGTGCGTCCAGTCCGGCCCAGGGCGAAGGTGTGTTCCCGGCGAATTATCCACAGGTGCTGCGGGTCACCGGTGATGCGCGGTGCGCCGAACAGGAATGGTCGTGGCTCAACAGCGCCCAGGCGGATTTTGCCGCCTGTGTGCATGGGACGTATCCGGGTCAGTCCGGCGCCAGCCTGGGGTGTGCGGCCTTGAGCGGGCACATTGCCGGTTTTTTGGTGGCGCATCCCGAGGCGAGCAACCAACAAGTCATCGAATGGTTGCGCGAGCATGCCCGTTATCGTGGCCCTGAACGGCGTTCCGGCGCATGACGGCGGTTGTCATTCTCGGCGCCGGCCCGGCGGGTGCGGCCGTCGCGTTGGGGCTGCGGCGGCTTGGTTATGCGGTGACCCTGGTCAGTGAGTGGCGCCGCTTTGCCGCGCTGGAAGGCGTTTCCGTGCGGGTGCTCGAGGCGTTGCGTGGCGCGGGGCTGAATCAGGCGCTGGCGGATGCGGCGTTGCCTTCCCAGCGTCAGGTGTCGTGGAACGGCCAGCAGCATGCGCAAAATATCGAATATCTAGTGGATCGTCCGAGCTTCGATCGGGGCCTGCGCGAGGACCTGCGCCTGGCGGGTGTCGAACTCATCGAAGCGCGGGTGTTGACGGTTCACCCGTCGGCGGCGGGGCATCGGATCGAGCTCGAAGGGCGTCCGCCACTGCTGGCGGATTTTCTGGTGGAGGCCCGAGGCCGTCAGGCGCCAGCGCTGGGCAAAGGCCTGCGCGGGCCGGAGACGGTCAGCCTGCTCAATCGCTGGCAAAGTACGCCGGGCACCACCGCCAGCGCCGTGGAAAGCCTGGAGGATGGCTGGGCCTGGATGGCGCGGCGGGCCGGCGGTCAGTGTTACTGGCAATGGACGGTCGACGTCGCCAGCGCCGGGTTGCCAGGCAAGGCGCAATTGCTCGATTACTGTCGTCAGCGGCGCCAGGGTTCGGCGTTGGCCCGGGCGTTTTTTGCGGCGGGGCCTGAGAATGATCTACAGCTGCATGCCCGCAGCAGCACGGCCATTTTGTGTCCACAGGTCTGTGGCGCTCACTGGATCCGGGTCGGCGATGCGGCAATGGCGGTGGACCCGCTGTCGGGCAACGGGATTTTCCAGTCCCTGTCTTCGGCGTTACAGGCCCCGACGGTGATCAACACGCTGTTGCGAAAGCCTGAACGAGCAGCGCTGGCCCAACGGTTTCATCAGCAGCGGGTGGAGCAGTTGTTTTTGCGATTTGCGCGGATCGGGCGCGATTTTTATGCCGATGAGCAGCGTTGGTCCGGGCAACCGTTCTGGCAGGCGCGGCGACAATGGCCGGATACCGTGGTCGCTCATGCCGAGGCGGATTTCAACGCGCTGAGAATCGAGCGCGCGCCGGTGCTCAGGGATGGCTTTGTCGATGAGGCCGAGGTGGTGATCACGGCAGATCAGCCATTGGGCATCTGGCATGTGCAAGGGATCGAGTTGGCGCCGTTGGTGCGGCGGTTGCGTACAGAACCGGCGACACAGGCGTTGGCGGGGTTGTCGGTGGAGCAGGGGCGGATGGTTCGCAGCTGGTTGCTGGCCCAGGGATTCAAACCCTGACCGATCCTTTGCACGCGCATTGGCAAGCCACGTCCCGGATTGCATATCCACGATAAACGATCAACGATGAACACTCCGCGTACGGCAGAAACATCGAACCCGCCACCGCCACAACGGTCTGCTCCCTATACCATCGAATTCTCGTACAAGGAGACGCTCACATGCCCGAAGCATTGACCCTCAACCAACGTATCGTCCTGGCATCCCGCCCCACAGGCGCGCCGACGCCGGAGAATTTTCGCCTGGAAAGGCAAGCGCTGCCGGACCTGGCCGACGGTCAGGTGCTGCTCAAGACCCTTTATCTGTCGCTAGACCCTTACATGCGCGGGCGCATGAGTGATGCGCCATCCTACGCCGCACCCGTGGAAATCGGCGAAGTGATGACCGGTGGGGCGGTCAGCCGGGTCGAGCGCTCGCTGAATCCGAAATTCCACGAAGGTGACCTGGTAGTCGGCGCCACCGGCTGGCAGAGCCACAGCCTCAGCGACGGTCGCAACATCATGCCGGTGCCGTCCGGGCTGCCAAGCCCGTCGATGGCGCTGGGTGTACTGGGCATGCCGGGCATGACCGCCTACATGGGGCTGATGGACATCGGCCAGCCCAGGGCCGGCGAAACCCTGGTGGTCGCGGCGGCGTCCGGTGCGGTGGGATCGGTGGTCGGCCAAGTGGCGAAGATCAAAGGCCTGCGGGTGGTCGGCGTGGCCGGAGGTGAGAAAAAGTGCCGTTACGTGGTCGAAGAACTGGGCTTCGATGCCTGCATCGATCACAAGAGCGCCCACTTTGCCGATGAGCTGGCTCAGGCCTGCCCTGACGGCATCGACATCTATTACGAGAACGTCGGCGGCAAGGTGTTCGATGCGGTGCTGCCGCTGCTCAACCCCAAGGCGCGGATTCCGCTCTGCGGCCTGATCGCTTCGTACAACGCTCACGAGGTACCGACCGGGCCGGATCAATTGCCGCAACTGCAGCGCACCGTGCTGACCAAGCGGGTGCGAATCCAGGGCTTCATCGTGTTCGACGACTACGGCGACCGTCAGCCGGAGTTCATCAGTGCCATGGCGCCCTGGGTGCGCGATGGCAAGGTGAAATTCCGCGAAGACGTCGTCGACGGCCTGGAGAATGCGCCCGAGGCGTTCATCGGCCTGCTGGAAGGACGCAACTTCGGCAAACTGGTGGTTCTGGTCGCGCAGGCCGAGTAATTGACCCTGCCATTTGACGCTAAACAGAGGCGCGGGTATAAACCGCGTCTCGTTGTTTTGTCGGACTTTTCCCCATGAGCTTCAGCCCTCTGATTCGCCAACTGATCGACGCCCTGCGAACTTTGCCCGGTGTCGGTCAGAAAACTGCCCAACGCATGGCGTTGCAGCTGCTCGAGCGTGATCGCAGCGGTGGCTCGCGCCTGGCCCTGGCGCTGAGCCAGGCCATGGAAGGCGTGGGCCACTGCCGGCTGTGTCGCACGCTGACCGAAGACGATCTGTGCCCGCAATGCGCCGATACCCGTCGCGACGACACCTTGCTCTGTGTGGTGGAAGGGCCGATGGATGTCTATGCGGTGGAGCAGACCGGCTTCCGTGGGCGCTACTTCGTGCTCAAGGGGCACCTGTCGCCTCTCGACGGCTTGGGCCCGGACGCCATCGGCATTCCGCAACTGCTGGCGCGGATTGAAGAAGCGGGCACGTTCACTGAGGTCATCCTCGCCACCAACCCGACGGTGGAAGGTGAAGCCACGGCGCACTACATCGCCCAGTTGCTGAGCAATAAAGGCTTGATCGCCTCGCGCATCGCTCATGGTGTGCCGTTGGGCGGCGAACTGGAGTTGGTCGATGGCGGGACGTTGGCGCATTCGTTTGCGGGGCGTAAGCCGATCGCTTTGTAGCGTCTGCACTGACGCCATCGCGAGCAAGCTCGCTCCCACAGTTGATCTCAGTCGTGCACGAACGTGTGTACACCGAAAGTCCCCTGTAGGAGCTGGCTTGCCAGCGAAGGCGGTGTCCGGGATTACTTGACCAGAACAAGCCCGCTCCCACAGTTGATCTCAGTCGTGCACGAACGTGTGTACACCGAAAATCCCTGTGGGAGCGAGCTTGCTCGCGATGGCGTCGTTGCAGACACCGCGCTACTTATCGCTCAACGCAAACTGCGTCAGGCAAAACGTGGGAATCCCCATGTCTTCCAGCCGCTGCGCCCCACCCAGCTCCGGCAGATCAATAATCGCCGCCGCCTCATGAACCCGCGCACCCATGCGCCGAATCAGGTTCGCCGCGGCAATCAGCGTGCCGCCGGTGGCAATCAGGTCATCGAACATCACCACCGAATCGCCTTCACACAGGCTGTCGGCGTGGACTTCGAGGAAGGCTTCGCCGTACTCGGTCGCATACCCCTCGGCCAGCACGTCGGCCGGTAGCTTGCCTTGCTTGCGGAACAACACCAGTGGCTTGTTCAACTGATAGGCCAGCACCGAGCCGATCAGGAAGCCACGGGCGTCCATCGCACCGATGTGGGTGAAATCGGCTTCGACATAACGGTGAGCGAAGCTGTCCATCACCAGGCGCAGGGCCTTGGGCGACTGGAACAACGGGGTGATGTCGCGAAAGATCACGCCCGGCTTGGGGAAGTCGATCACGGGGCGGATCAGGGATTTGATGTCGAAGGCGTCGAAGGCCATAGTCGAAGAATCCTGGCAGGCTGCAAACGTTGCAGTATAACGGCGGCTGAACCCTTTCGCTCAGCCGCAATGGTTGCCGTCAGCCCTCGAGCGAGCCGCCGGCCAGGGCGCAGAGCTGGATCGGGTCGAGGATATGAATTTCCTTGCCTTCGGCGGCGATCAGTTCGTTTTGCTGGAAGCGCGTGAACACCCGGGACACGGTTTCCACCGCCAGCCCCAGATAATTGCCGATCTCGTTACGCGACATGCTCAGGCGAAACTGGTTGGCCGAGAACCCCCGGGCGCGAAAGCGTGCCGAGAGGTTGACCAGGAACGTCGCAATACGCTCATCGGCCGTTTTCTTCGACAACAGCAACATCATTTGCTGATCGTCACGAATCTCGCGGCTCATGACGCGCATCAACTGTCGGCGCAGTTGGGGCAGTTGCAGCGCCAGCTCGTCGAGGCGCTCGAAAGGAATTTCACAGACCGATGTGGTTTCCAGGGCTTGCGCCGAGACCGGGTGTTTTTCGGTGTCCATGCCCGACAAACCGACCAGTTCACTCGGCAAATGGAAACCGGTGAGCTGCTCTTCGCCGCCATCGCTCAGGCTGAAGGTCTTCAAGGCGCCAGCGCGAACTGCATAAACGGAATCGAACGTGTCGCCCTGACGGAACAGGAACTCGCCCTTTTTCAGCGGGCGGCCACGTTTGACGATTTCGTCCAGCGCATCCATGTCTTCCAGATTCAGAGAAAGTGGCAGGCAGAGGGGGGCCAGGCTGCAATCCTTGCAATGGGCCTGGCTATGAGCGCGCAGTTTTACTGGCTCGGACATTTCTTCAATCCTTGTGGGAAAAAACACACATAAGCCGTAAGGGTAACTCACGGGAGGACATTCAGGCCAGCGCCTGGCGAAATTGCCGTAGGCCTAGATCACCCGTGAAAAACGCTGGCGATTCTGCTCGCCCAGGTAGGCGTCGAACACCATGCACACCGAGCGCACCAGCAACCGTCCTGCGGGCAGCACGTTGATTTTTTCATTATCGAGTTCGATCAGGCCGTCTGCGGCCATGCGCTGCAATTGCGGCCAGAGTTCGGCGAAATAACCCCGGAAATCGATGTTGAATGCGTGTTCGATCAGGGCGAATTCCAGATTGAAGTGGCAGATCAATTGTTGGATGACTGCCCGACGCAACCGATCATCGGTGTTGCACAGCAGACCGCGATGGGTGGCCGGTTGCGAGGAGGCCAGCGCGTTCTGATACTGAGTCAGGTCGCTGCTGTTCTGGCAGTACAGGTCGCCGATCTGGCTGATGGCCGAAACGCCCAGGCCGATCAGGTCGCAGTGACCGTGGGTGGTGTAGCCCTGGAAGTTGCGTTGCAGGGTCGATTCTTCCTGGGCAATTGCCAGTTCATCGTCGGGCAGCGCGAAGTGATCCATGCCGATGTAGCGGTAACCGGCGGCGGTCAGTTGTTGGATGGTGCGCTGGAGCATGTCCAGTTTCTGCGCCGGCGTCGGCAATTCGTCGCTGTTGATGCGCCGCTGCGGCATGAAACGTTCCGGCAGGTGCGCATAGTTGAATACCGATAGTCGATCGGGTTGCAGCGCGATGACTTCGTCGACCGTGCGCGCGAAGGTCTCGGGCGTCTGTTTCGGCAAACCGTAGATCAGATCAATGTTGATCGAGTGAAATTGCAGGGTGCGGGCGGCGTCGATCACCGCGCGGGTTTCTTCCAGGCTTTGCAGGCGATTCACCGCCCGTTGCACCGCCGGATCGAGGTCCTGCAGGCCGATGCTGACCCGGTTGAAGCCCAGTTCACGGAGCAGGCCCATGGTCGACCAATCGGCTTCGCGAGGGTCGATCTCGATGCCATAGTCGCCGGAATCATCGTCCAGCAAGTTGAAGCTTTTGCGCAAGCGGGCCATCAACTGGCGCAGTTCGTCATGACTGAGAAAAGTCGGCGTGCCGCCGCCGAAATGCAATTGCTCGACTTTCTGCGCCGGGTCGAGGTGGCAGGCGATCAGCTGGATTTCCTGTTCCAGACGCTGCAAGTAAGGCAGGGCCCGCCCGCGGTCCTTGGTGATGACCTTGTTGCAGGCGCAGTAGTAGCAAATGTTTGCGCAGAAGGGCACATGCACGTAGAGCGACAACGGACGCAGGGCCTTGCGGCTGTCACGCAAGGCATGGAACAGGTCGAAGCTGCCGACATGCCCGTCGAACTGCATGGCGGTCGGATAAGAGGTGTAGCGCGGTCCCGCCAGGTCGTAACGGCGGATCAGATCGGTGTCCCAACGAATGGCGTCGAGCATCATGCGGGCATTCCCCCGGATAGGCTGGCTGTGTCGGCGAGTCTAGGGGCGGCGGTGTTGGGGCATCTTGATTTGCATCAAAGGTAGGGATCTGTGTTGTCAGTGCGGACCCCATCGCGAGCAAGCTCGCTCCCACAGGGGATTGGTGAACACCGCAAATCCAATGTGGGAGCGAGCTTGCTCGCGATGGGCGCGCCGCCGATCTAATGCCCCATGAGCCAATGCTGATGCGGCCCAGGCATGGTCCAGATACCGAACAAAATGACCAGCAAGCCACCCGTCATGCGCACGCTGCGTTTGCGCAACAACGCCGTCACCCGTTCGGCCGCCAGCCCCGTGGCGAGCAATACCGGCCAGGTGCCCAGCCCGAACGCGAGCATCAGCAACGCACTGTCCAGCGCATTACCCTGGCTCGCCGACCACAGCAGCGTGCTGTAGACCAGTCCGCACGGCAGCCAGCCCCAGAGCGCACCCAGCAGCAACGCACGCGGCAGGCTCGACACTGGCAGCAGCTTGGTGGCAACCGGCTGGATGTGCCGCCACAGGCCGCGACCGAGGCTTTCGATGCGGGTCAGGCCGCTCCACCAACCGGCGAGGTAGAGGCCCATGGCGATCAGCAGCAATCCGGCGATGACGCGCATGAACATCGCTGCCGGGCTGTTGGCCACCGCCCACCCGGCCAGTCCGATCAGCAGGCCGGCAGCGGCATAGCTGAGAATTCGTCCCAGGTTATAGGCCAGCAGCAACCGAAAGCGTCGGCTGCGCTGCTCCCGGGGAATCGCCAGGGTCAGCGCGCCCATCAAGCCGCCGCACATCCCCAGGCAATGACCGCCACCGAGCAGGCCGAGAATGACGGCAGACACCAACAGCGGCGCCAATTCAAGCATGCGGAGGCGCCTTGTCGTCCGGTTTGGCCGGATGGCCGCTGGCCTCGTCGACCGCCGCCTGGTGATTCGGGTCCTGATCGTCGAACAGGATGCTGTGGGCCGGGCCGTCCAGATCGTCGTACTGACCGCTGTCGACTGCCCAGAAGAAAATGTAGATCGCAATGGCCACAATCAGCAGCGCGGCCGGGATCATCACGTAGAGAGCTGGCATGGGTCACTCCATGCCCGCGCGGCTCAGGCCGGCAGCGGGCGGGTTTGTGGCGTGGCGCCGGCGGCAGGCGCGCCCGGCAGGTGAGTCAGGCGCAGGGCGTTCAGCACCACGGTCAACGAACTGATGGACATGCCCACCGCGGCCCATACCGGGGTGATCCAGCCGAGGGCGGCGAAGGGTAACATGAGGCCATTGTACAGCCCCGCCCACAGCAGGTTCTCGATGATTACCCGACGGGTGCGCCGGGCCAGGCTGAAGGCTTGCACCAATGCGTCGAGCCGGTTGGACAGCAACACCGCATCAGCACTGGTCTTGGCCAGATCCGTCGCCGAACCCATCGCCACGCTGATGTCGGCGGCGGCCAGCACCGGCACGTCGTTGACCCCGTCACCGAGCATCAACACCCTGCGACCTTCCTTGTGCAGTTGTTGCAAGACCTGCAATTTATCGACCGGACGCAAGCCGCCACGGGCTTCGTCGATGCCCAGTTCAGCCGCGACGCTGGCCACCATCGGCGAGCTGTCGCCGGACAGCAGCAACGTGCGCCAGCCGCGGGCCTTGCACGCGGCGAGCAGGGCGGGAGCGTCGCTGCGCAGACGGTCATCGAGGACGAACCATGCCAGCGGCCCCCGGTTGTCGCCGAGCAGCAACCATTGACCGGCTTCATCCGGCATGACGGGCACGGCAGCGCCACTGAGTTCGCAGACAAAACCGGGTTGACCGATGCGCAGGCGTTGCTCGCCGACCAATCCTTCGAGGCCCAGGCCGGGCGTGCTGTGGACTTCTTCAGCGGCCAGCGGCGCCCGACCAAATGCCCGGGCGATCGGGTGTTCGGAGCGGTTTTCCAGGGCTGCGGCGAGACTCAGGCATTGATCACTGTCTAGCGCGCCGAGCGGGCGGATCGAACGCAGCGCCAGGCGGCCTTCGGTGAGGGTGCCGGTCTTGTCGAAAATCACCGTGTCGATCTGGTTCAGGCCCTCCAGCACATGACCGCGAGTCAACAACAACCCCAGTTTGTGCAGGGTGCCGGTGGCGGCGGTGAGGGCGGTCGGCGTGGCCAGGGACAAGGCGCACGGGCACGTCGCAACCAGCATCGCCAGCACGATCCAGAAGGCCCGTGACGAATCCAGCTCCCACCAGACCAGGCCGATTACGGCGGCGGCAATCAGCGACAGCAGCAGGAACCACTGCGCGGCGCGGTCGGCGATTTGTGCCAGTCGCGGCTTTTCGGCCTGGGCACGGTCCAGCAGGCGGACGATGGCGGACAATCGGGTGTCCTGACCGAGGGCCTGGACTTGCACAGTCAACGCGCCCTCGACGTTCAGGGTGCCAGCGGTGACCGCATCGCCCGGCATCCGTGATTGCGGCAGGTATTCGCCGGTGAGCAGGGATTCATCGATGCTTGACTGGCCGTCGAGGATCTTGCCGTCGGCCGGGAGGATCGCGCCGGGATGCACCAGTACATGATCGCCCACCCGCAGTTCGCTGAGCAGGATCCGCTCGCTCTGGCCGTCAGCACTCAGTCGCAAGCAAGAGGCGGGCAATAGATTGACCAGCTGCGCGGTGGCGGCGGCGGTACGCTCCCGGGCGCGACGTTCCAGGTAGCGCCCGGCCAGCAGGAACAGCGCAAACATGCCGACAGCATCGAAGTACAGTTCGCCGACACCGGTGATCGAGGTCCAGATCCCGGCGAAGTAGGCGCTGCCGATCGCCAGCGATACCGAAACGTCCATGGTCAGGTGCCGGGTACGCAGGTCGCGCATGGCACCCTTGAAGAAGGGCGCACAGCTGTAGAACACGATCGGCGTCGTGAGGAACAGCGCGACCCAGCGCAGGATGGTGTGCAGCTCGGGGCTGAGGTCGATATTGAATTCCGGCCAGGTGGCCATGGTCGCCATCATCGCCTGGAACCACAGCAGGCCGGCGACCCCGAGCTGGCGCAGGGCCAGGCGGTTTTCACTGGCCAGTTGTTCGCTGGCGCGGTCGGCCTGGTAGGGGTGGGCGGCGTAACCGATGTGGCGCAATTCGCTCAGGACCTGGCTCAGCGGCAATTGCGCGTCGGCCCAGCGTACGTGCAGGCGATGGTTGGAGAGGTTGAGGCGTGCTTCGGCAACCGCTGGCAAGCTGCGCAGGTGCTTCTCGATCAGCCAGCCGCAGGCGGCGCAACTGATGCCTTCCATGAGCAAAGTAGTTTCGGCGAGGTCGCCTTCGTGACGAACAAAGGGTTTTTGCACGTCGGCGCGGTCGTACAACGCCAGCTCGTCCACCAGCTGTACGGGCAAGGCTTCGGGGTTGGCCGATGCTTCGCTGCGATGCTGGTAATAGCTGTCCAGGCCCCCGGCGACAATCGCCTCGGCCACAGCTTGGCAACCCGGGCAGCAGAACTCGCGGGTTTCACCGAGGACGGCAGCGGTGAAGCGGCTGCCGGCCGGGACGGGCAGGGCGCAGTGGTAGCAGGGGGTTGGCGTGGTCATGAGGCGTTGTCCGATGATCGTTCCCACGCTCTGCGTGGGAATGCCTCCCCGGACGCTCCGCGTCCGCTTCGGCTGGGACGCGGAGCGTCCCTGGCTGCGTGCCCACGCAGAGCGTGGGAACGATCAGTTGGTGCTTACTTTTTCAGGTCTTCCGCGCCTTGCAGCGGTTCATCACCCAGCAACAGATCCTTGTCATGACTGACCTGTTCTTCCTCGAACATGCGCCAGGTTTTCCCGTCCTGCACTCCCAGCAACTCCACGAAGCGACGGCCTTCGACCTTGTCGCTCACCTGGCCGATATAGCGCCCCTGTTCGGTTTCGCTGCGGGCGAGGGTGATCTTGCGATCCTTCTCCGGCTGGGTCGGCGAGATCAGGTTCAGCTCCAGGGTGGCCGGTGCGCTGTTGCCGTTCAGGCGTACATCGACTTCACCGGTCACGCCATCCAGATGAACGCTGGCGCGCAACAGCAGGGTCTGGGCCAGCAGTTCACGGTCCAGCGAACGGTTGATGCCCTTGCCGGCCTCGTAGTAGTTATCGTTGACCAGGTTGTCCGGGTTGTTCACCGCGATGGTCACCATGGACAGGGTCAGGGTCACCGAGCAGGCCAGGATGGCGATGATGATCCACGGCCAAAGGTGCTTGTACCAGGGACTTGTGGCATTTGCTGCGGGCATGGTCACTTCTCTCAACGAATTTGTGGGCCGATGAATCGGCTCTTGGCTTCAACGTGGATGCTGGCGTCATCGGCGTCCTTGAGGATGAACTTCACCTCGTTGGTACTCGACGGCAGTTGTTCCGGTGCGCTGGACAATTCGACCGGCTGGCTGAAAATCTCCCCGGCGGCGACCTTGATCTCACGCTTGCCTTGCAGCTTGAGGTCCGGCAGGCCAGTGGCTTCCAGCAGGTAGGTGTGGTCGCGCTGGTCCTTGTTCATGATCTTCAGGCTGTAGACGTTCTCGATCCGGCCTTCGGCGTTCTCGCGGTACAGCACGCGGTCCTTGCTGACGTCGAAGCCGACCAGCGAACGCATGAAGAATGCGGTCACCAGCAAGGCGATCATCGCCAGCAGCACCGTGGCATAGCCGAGCAGGCGGGGCCGCAGTTTATTGGTTTTTTGCCCGGACAGGTTGTGCTCGGTGGTGTAGCTGATCAGGCCGCGCGGATAGTCCATCTTGTCCATGATGCTGTCGCAGGCATCGATGCAGGCGGCACAGCCGATGCATTCGACCTGCAGGCCGTCGCGGATGTCGATACCCGTCGGGCAGACCTGGACGCACATAGTGCAGTCGATGCAATCACCCAGGCCCATGGCCTTGTAGTCGACGCCTTTCTTGCGCGGGCCGCGGGATTCACCACGGCGCGGGTCGTAGGAAACGATCAGGGTGTCCTTGTCGAACATCACGCTCTGGAAGCGTGCGTACGGACACATGTAGATGCACACCTGCTCACGCAGCCAGCCGGCGTTGCCATAGGTGGCGAGGGTGAAGAAGCCGACCCAGAAGTAGGACCAGCCATCGGCTGCGCCGGTGAAGAAGTCGATGGTCAGTTCGCGGATCGGCGAGAAGTAGCCAACGAAGGTCATGCCGGTCACGAAGCCGATCATCAGCCACATCGCGTGCTTGCTGAATTTGCGCAGGAACTTGTTGGCGCTTATCGGCGCCTTGTCCAGCTTGATGCGCTGGTTGCGGTCGCCTTCGGTGACCTTTTCGCACCACATGAAAATCCAGGTCCAGACACTCTGCGGGCAGGTATAGCCACACCAGACCCGCCCGGCATACACGGTGATGAAGAACAGGCCGAAGGCGCTGACGATCAGAATCCCCGAGAGGAGGATGAAGTCCTGGGGCCAGAAGGTCGCGCCAAAAATGAAGAACTTGCGCTCCGGCAGGTTCCACCAGACGGCCTGATGGCCACCCCAGTTCAGCCAGACCGTACCGAAATACAGCAGGAACAGCCCGGCACCGCCCATCATCCGCAGGTTACGGAACAAGCCGGTGAAGGCGCGGGTGTAGATCTTTTCCCGAGAGGCGTAGAGGTCGACGGTGTTGTTGGTGTTTTTGGCAGGGGGGGTAACGTCGTGTACCGGAATCTGGTTACTCATCATTGCATCCCACGGCAGTGGAAAAATGCCCCGGTCAGTACATGCCGACCGCGGTCAAAAAAGGTGTAGCAGTGGCGCAATGATACGCCTGTCGCTCTGGCCCGAGGGTGCGACCTTTAGTCGCGTTGGGGAAAAATCTTGAATGGTGTAGCAGATGTAACAAAACATGATGCAGGTCAATTGACTATAGCCGAACACGACTGCTCGCCGATGAACGATGCCTTCAAGCTTCAGGACGCAGCGGAGCGCCGCTGCGCCCGTGGATGAGTACTGATCAAGGCAGGCGACCACCTCCCAGGCTGTCCAGCCCGCTACCGGTAGTGGACTTTTTGCCGTCTCCGTCCTCGGGAGCGGCAAAATTGGCGCGGCGACTCGAAATCCCTGCGGCTGCAGAGGCCTGTGCTGGAGCATCCTCGTCGATCTGCGGCGAAACAGTCGTGTCTGGAGTGGTCTCCAGGGTGGTTTCGGAGTCCGGGAAATAACAGGTTGTGGGTTGGTTTTTGGTCTTTTTGGACATTTGATGATCTCCTTGTTTTCGATGGGTATTCCCTTGTCCCTGAGTGACCTGAGTCGCACACAGATTGCCCGCTTGCGGCCACCAGGTGGATGGACGTTACCCCTGGCCGCCACGCGGGCCTACTGAATATAGGTTTCAATGTGTGAAAGGTGGGTTGATCCAGACCCCAAACAAAACGGCCCCGCCAATTCTCACTGGCGGGGCCGTTTTTTATTACATCAAGCGTTACTGGGCATCCGCCACCGGAGCCTTCTCACCGTGAGACAGGCTGTAGACGTAAGCGGCCAGCAGGTGGACCTTGTCGTTGCCTTGCAGCTGTTCCTGCGCAGGCATCTGGCCCTGACGGCCGTATCGGATGGTCTGCTGCAGCTGAGCGAAGCTCGAGCCGTAGATGAACGCACCCGGGTGGGTCAGGTCAGGTGCCCCCATGGCTGGCGTCCCTTTACCTGCCGGACCGTGGCATGCCACGCAGTTGGCAGCAAACAGTTTCTGCCCGGCAACCGGGTCGGCCTTGGTGCCTTCCGGCAGCTTGCGGCCATCGAGGTTGGTCAGCACGAACGCGGCAACGTCAGCCACGCCTTGCTCGCCGATCACTTCGGCCCAGGCCGGCATCACCGCGTGACGACCGCCCATGATGGTGGTCTTGATGGTTTCCGCTTCGCCGCCCCAGCGCCAGTCGGCGTCGGTCAGGTTAGGGAAACCATAGGCGCCTTTGGCGTCGGAACCGTGGCAGACCGAGCAGTTGGAGGCGAACAGGCGGCCACCCATCTTCAGGGCTTGCGGATCCTTGGCCACTTCTTCGATGGGCATGGACGAGAACTTGGCGAAGATCGGGCCGAACCTGGCGTCCGACCTGGCCATTTCCTTTTCCCACTCGTGAACGCCGGTCCAGCCGGTCTGGCCGTTGGCGAACGCGGTCTGCTTGTCGTTATCGAGGTAGTTGTAACCCGGCAGCAGGCCTTTCCAGTTGCCCAGGCCCGGGTACAGCACCAGGTAGCCCAGGGCGAAGATGATGGTGCCCACGAACAGCATGAACCACCATTTTGGCAGTGGGTTGTCGTACTCCTCGATCCCGTCGTAGGCGTGGCCAACCGTTTCCTCGGTGGATTCGCTGCGCTGGCCCTTGCGGGTGGCCAGCAGCAGCCAGGTCAGGGCGAAGATAGTGCCGAGACTGAGGACTGTGACGTACAGACTCCAGAACGTAGTCATTCTTTGTTACTCCTAGAAGCTTGCTCGACGTGCTTGATGGCTTCGGGATCATCCGCGAAAGGCAGCAAGGTCGCGTCTTCAAACTCCGACTTGCGCTTGGGGCTGAACACCCACAACGCCAGACCGATGAAGGCCACCATCACGACAACGGTGCCCAGGCCACGAATCATCCCGATATCCATCCAGATCACCGTTTGCTTTTGATGATGGTGCCCAGGCCTTGCAGATAGGCCACCAGCGCGTCCATTTCGGTTTTGCCCTTCACAGCATCCTTGGCGCCGGCGATGTCTTCGTCGGTGTAAGGGACGCCGAGCGTACGCAAGACTTCCAGTTTCTTGGCGGTGTCTTTGCCGTCGAGCTTGTTTTCCACGAGGAACGGGTAGGCCGGCATTTTCGACTCAGGCACCACGTTGCGCGGGTTGTACAAATGCGCACGCTGCCAGTCATCGGAGTAACGACCGCCGACGCGGGCCAGGTCCGGACCGGTACGCTTGGAACCCCACAGGAACGGGTGGTCCCAGACGCTTTCACCGGCGACCGAGTAGTGGCCGTAACGTTCGGTTTCAGCACGGAACGGGCGGATCATCTGCGAGTGGCAGCCGACACAACCGTTGGCGATGTAGACGTCGCGTCCTTCAACTTCAAGGGCGGTGCGAGGCTTCATGCCTTCGACCGGCTTGTTGGTGACGTCCTGGAAAAACAGCGGAACGATCTGGGTCAGGCCGCCGATGCTGACGGCGATGACCATGAAGAAGGCCAGGAGGCCAATGTTCTTCTCGACTGCTTCATGCTTCATCAGTGAGCTCCAACTACAGCAATCTGTTCAGCAGCTTTGGCTTCAGCCGGGTTCGAGGCACGTACGGTACGCCATACGTTGTAGGCCATGAACAGCATGCCGCTGGCAAAGAACGCACCGCCCAGGGCGCGAACGATGAAACCGGGGTGGCTGGCTTGCAGCGCTTCGACGAACGAGTAGGTGAGGGTGCCGTCATCGTTGATTGCACGCCACATCAGACCCTGGGTGATGCCGTTGACCCACATCGAAGCGATGTACAGAACGGTACCGATGGTCGCGAGCCAGAAGTGCGTGTTGATCAGGCCGATGCTGTGCATCTGCGCACGACCGAACAGTTTCGGGATCATGTGGTAGATGGCGCCGATCGAGATCATCGCCACCCAGCCCAAGGCACCGGCGTGAACGTGGCCGATGGTCCAGTCGGTGTAGTGCGACAGCGAGTTCACGGTCTTGATGGCCATCATCGGGCCTTCGAAGGTCGACATGCCGTAGAAGGCCAGGGACACGACCAGGAAGCGCAGGATCGGGTCGGTGCGCAGCTTATGCCAGGCGCCCGACAGGGTCATCATGCCGTTGATCATGCCGCCCCAGCTTGGCGCCAGCAGGATGATCGACATCGCCATGCCCAGGGACTGAGCCCAGTCCGGCAGAGCGGTGTAGTGCAGGTGGTGCGGACCGGCCCAGATGTACAGGGTGATCAGCGCCCAGAAGTGCACGATCGACAGACGATAGGAGTAGATCGGACGCTCGGCCTGCTTCGGCACGAAGTAGTACATCATCCCCAGGAAGCCGGTGGTCAGGAAGAAACCGACCGCGTTGTGGCCGTACCACCACTGGATCATCGCGTCAGTCGCACCGGCGTAAGCCGAGTAGGACTTGAAGAAGCTGACCGGCAGGGACGCATGGTTGACGATGTGCAGCATCGCCGTCACAACGATGAAGGCACCGTAGAACCAGTTACCGACATAGATGTGCTTGGTCTTGCGCTTGACGATGGTGCCGAAGAACACCAGACCGTAGGTGACCCAGACGATGGCCAGCAGAATAGCCAGGGGCCATTCCAGTTCCGCGTATTCCTTGGTGGTGGTCAGACCCATCGGCAAGGTAATGATCGCGCCGACGATCACCGCTTGCCAACCCCAGAAGGTGAAGGCGGCGAGGCTGTCGGAAATCAGTCGCGTTTGGCAGGTTCGCTGCACGACGTAATAAGAAGTGGCAAACAGTGCACAACCACCGAAGGCGAAAATCACCAGGTTGGTGTGCAACGGGCGCAGGCGTCCAAAGCTCGTCCATGCCAGACCGAAGTTCAACTCCGGCCAGACCAGTTGCGAGGCGATGAAGACACCGAGCCCCATGCCAAGGATCCCCCAGACCACCGTCATGATGGCGAACTGGCGGACTACCTTATAGTTATAAGCAGTCGGACTGATTGCTGTGCTCATTCTAAGGTTCCACGGTTTGGGTGTTTTATTAGGAGTAAAAATCGGCCGCAAGTATGGAGAAAGCGGGGGGTCATTGCAACGCGCCATGACCTGGGTCAATGCTTTCAAAAGCTGATTCTGCGGCCTTTCCATGCGCCGCGTAAGGACAAAATTGCCCCCGGCCAAAATGCCGCAGCGGACGTAGGAGGTGAGGGGGTCAGGTCAGTTGTAACGGGGTGTGTTCAAACATGACGATCGGGCGGCTGATGGCAATTGGCACGACAGCCGGTGTCTACCAGCCTTTGCGGCCTGTCATCGAGCAAATTCGTCGAACACATCGGGTAAGATCGACCTGGAGCCGGCTCATGCCAGTCCGCATCGGAGCAAGCTTAGACCCGAATCCGGGGAACCGAAAGGAGGACTAAGGGAGGGTGCGACAATGGGTCGCAAAGGGGCAGGGAACTGCCGCATCCGGGGGAATGCGACAGAGTAGCGGTCAAGAATTATTCGCTGTTGCCTTCAGCCTGCAAACGCTCTGTATTCAGTCCATTCGACAGGCTGTACACATAAGCTGCCAGCAATTGCACTTTGTCGTTGCCAAGCAGTTCGATCTGGGCTGGCATATGGCCTTGACGGCCATGACGAATCGTTTGTCCAAGCTGCGCCAGGCTGGTTCCGTAGATGAACCCGGCCGGTTGCGTCAGATTCGGCGCGCCCATGGCTTCAGTGCCTTGGCCGTTTGCCCCATGACAGGCTACGCACATGGTGCTGAACGCTTGCTGTCCGGCGTGCAGGTCAGCACCGCTTTCGGCAGGCAACGGCAGGCCGGCCAGGTCATGGCGCACATAAGCCGCGACGTTTTTCACGCCGGCATCACCAAGGATTTCACCCCAGGCCGGCATTGCGGCCATGCGGCCACCCATGATCGTGGTTTTGATGGTGTCGGCGTTGCCGCCCCAGCGCCAGCTGGTGTCCCCCAGGTTCGGAAAGCCAAAGGCACCCTTGGCATCCGAGCCGTGGCAGACCGCGCAATTGGAGGCAAACAGGCGACCGCCCATTTTCAACGCTAACGGGTCCGCCGCCACTTCTTCCACGGGCATCGCCGCGAATTTGGCGAAGATCGGACCGAACTTCGCATCGGCCTTGTTCATCTCCTTTTCCCACTCGTGGACGCCGGTCCAGCCGTCCTCGTAACCGGGCAGGATGCCTTTCCAGTTGCCCAGGCCCGGGTACAGCACCAGATAACCCACGGCGAACACCAGGGTGCCGGCGAACAGCATGAACCACCACTGCGGCAGCGGGTTGTCATACTCCTCGATGCCGTCGAAGCTGTGGCCCATGGTCTGGTCCACGCTGCCCTTGGTTTCGCCCTTGCGGGTGCCGATCAACAGCCAGGTCAGGCCGATCAGGCTGCCGATGGTCAGTACGCAGATCCACGTACTCCAGAAGGTGGTCATGGCCGGGTACTCCTTGTTTCAGGTTCTTGGGTGGCGTCATCGGGTAGCGGTTCATCGGCGAACGGCAGCAAACGCGCTTCGGCGAATTCCGGGTTGCGCTTGCCGTTGAACACCCACAGCGTCAAGCCGACGAAGGCCACGAACACCACGACCGTGCCCAGGCCGCGGATCATTCCACTGCTCATTTCGCTTATGATTTCAAAGGGCATGGCCATGGCTCACCTCTTGCTCTTGATGGATGTGCCGAGCACTTGCAGGTAAGCGACCAGGGCGTCCATTTCGGTCTTGCCCTTGAGCGAAGCGACTGAGCCGGCGATGTCGTCGTCGGTGTACGGCACGCCCAACGTGCGCATGGCGCGGATCTTGGTTTCGGTGTGGCTGCTGTCGAGCTGATTGGCCACCAGCCACGGATAGCCGGGCATCTTCGATTCCGGTACGACGTTGCGCGGGTTGTACAAGTGCGCGCGGTGCCAGTCTTCGGAGTAGCGACCGCCGACCCGGGCCAGGTCCGGACCGGTGCGCTTGGAGCCCCAGAGGAACGGGTGATCCCAGACGCTTTCACCGGCCACCGAGTAGTGACCGTAGCGTTCGGTCTCGGCGCGGAACGGCCGGATCATCTGCGAGTGGCAACCGACGCAGCCTTCGCGGATGTAAATGTCGCGACCTTCCAGTTGCAACGCGGTATAGGGCTTCATGCCTTCCACCGGTTTGTTGGTCACGTCCTGGAAGAACAGCGGGACGATCTGGGTCAGGCCGCCGATGCTTACGGCCAGCACCATCAGCAGCATCAGCAGGCCGACGTTTTTCTCGATTGTTTCGTGTTTCATGGCGGCCTCCTCAGGCGATCTGCGCGGCAGCGGCGACTTCGGCAGGCTGCGAGGCCCGAACGGTGCGCCAGGTGTTGTAGGCCATCAGCAACATGCCGCTGAAGAAGATCGCACCGCCTACCAGGCGCACGACGAAGCCTGGGTGGCTGGCCACCAGGGTTTCGACGAAGGAATAGGTCAGCGTTCCGTCTGCATTGACCGCGCGCCACATCAGGCCCTGGGCGATGCCGTTGACCCACATCGACGCGATGTAGAGCACGGTGCCGATGGTGGCGAGCCAGAAGTGCGCGTTGATCAGGCCGATGCTGTGCATCTGCGTGCGGCCAAAGATTTTCGGGATCATGTGGTACAGCGCACCGATGGAAATCATCGCCACCCAGCCGAGCGCGCCGGCGTGAACGTGGCCGATGGTCCAGTCGGTGTAGTGGGAGAGGGCGTTCACCGTCTTGATCGCCATCATCGGCCCTTCGAAGGTCGACATGCCGTAGAACGCCAGCGACACGACGAGGAAGCGCAGGATCGGGTCGCTACGCAACTTATGCCAGGCGCCGGAGAGCGTCATCATGCCGTTGATCATCCCGCCCCAGCTCGGTGCCAGCAGGATCAGCGACATCACCATGCCCAGCGACTGGGCCCAGTCCGGCAGCGCGGTGTAGTGCAAGTGGTGCGGGCCGGCCCAGATGTACAGGGTGATCAGCGCCCAGAAGTGCACGATCGACAGGCGATAGGAATACACCGGGCGTTCGGCCTGTTTCGGCACGAAGTAATACATCATTCCGAGGAAGCCGGCGGTGAGGAAAAAGCCTACGGCGTTGTGCCCGTACCACCACTGCACCATGGCATCGGTGGCACCGGCGTATACCGAGTAGGACTTGGTGAAACTCACCGGCAGTTCAAGGTTGTTGACGATGTGCAGAATCGCCACGGTGATGATGAACGCGCCGAAGAACCAGTTGCCGACGTAAATATGCCGGGTCTTGCGCTGCATGATCGTGCCGAAGAACACCACGGCGTAGGCGACCCAGACGATGGTGATCAGGATGTCGATCGGCCATTCGAGTTCGGCATATTCCTTGGAACTGGTGTAACCCAGCGGCAGGCTGATCGCTGCCAGGAGAATCACCAGCTGCCAGCCCCAGAAGCAGAACGCGGCGATTTTCGGCGCGAACAATCGCGTCTGGCAGGTGCGCTGCACCGAATAGAACGAACTGGCGAACAGGGCGCAACCGCCAAAGGCGAAGATCACCGCGTTGGTGTGCAACGGGCGAAGGCGGCCGAAACTGGTCCACGGCAAGTCGAAGTTGAGTTCGGGCCATACCAACTGGGCAGCGAGAAAAACCCCGAGCCCCATGCCGACGATGCCCCACACCACCGTCATAATGGCGAATTGGCGGACCACCTTGTAGTTGTAGGCGGTACTGATAGAAGTGTTCATGGTTCCCCATCCACGGTTCAGCCGAAGTGAAGGCGGATGCGCAAGGCAACGCTCACTTCGCCTGGAGTTATAGGCAGACTAAAAGCGAGGCAAGCATGGGCAAAGAGCACAAGGCCAGTATTGACGGGGATCAATGGGCGCAGTGTGTGCAGGATCATGGATGGTTGTGGAATGCCGCTTCAGCGCCGGCATCTGCGACGTTGATTCTCGCCCACGGCGCCGGTGCACCGATGGACAGTGGCTGGATGAACGACATGGCTGCACGCCTTGCGGCTCAAGGCGTCAACGTGTTGCGCTTCGAGTTTCCATACATGGCGCAGCGGCGGCTGGAAGGGGGCAAACGTCCACCGAACCCGGCACCCAAACTGCTGGAATCCTGGCGTGAGGTCTATGCCGAGGTGCGACGCCATGTCGCTGGGCGCCTGGCCATTGGCGGCAAGTCCATGGGCGGGCGTATGGCCAGTCTATTGGCGGATGAACTGGGGGTGGATGCGCTGGTGTGCCTGGGGTATCCGTTTTATGCGGTCGGCAAACCGGAGAAGCCGCGGGTCGAGCATTTGGCCGGATTGAAGACGCGCACGTTGATCGTTCAGGGGGAGCGGGATGCGCTGGGCAGTCGCGAGGCCGTCGAGGACTATAGCCTGGCGCCGAGCATCGAAGTGTTCTGGATGCCGGCGGGGGATCATGATTTGAAGCCGCTGAAGGCTTCAGGGTTTACTCATGAACAGCATTTGGCGGCAGCGGCGAGCCAGGTTGCCATGTTTCTTCTGTGAGCGTTCGCTGTCGCCCCATCGCCGGAACGCCGCCCTCGCCGTGCCCCCTGTACCTGTCCCCTGTGGGAGCGAGCAAGCTCGCTCCCACAGGAAACAGGAAACAGGAAACAGGAAACAGGAAACAGGAAACAGGAAACAGGAAACAGGAAACAGGGGGCAAGCCTCTCGCTAGACCTTATCCAGCTTCTTTTCATGGGCCGTCACCTGCTGGCACAACTCGATCATCTGCTCGCGCATCCAGCGGTTGGCCGGATCCTGGTCGGTGCTTTCATGCCAGTACAGGTGGGTTTCCACCGGCGGCACGTCGTTGACCGGCAAGTTCACCGAGTACAAGTCATGGCGGCGGGCGAAGCGCTCCGGCACGGTCATGACCATGTCAGTCTGCTGCAACACTTGCGAGGCCATCAGGTAATGCTGGGAGCGCAGGGCGATCTTGCGCTGGATGCCCATCTTGCCCAGTGCCAGATCGACATGGCCCAGGCCGCTGCGACGGCTGGATATATGGATGTGGGTCAGGGAGAGGTAGTCATCGAGGCTGAATTTTTCCTTGGCGGCCAGCGGATGCCCCTTGCGCATGGCACACACGTAGCGGTCTTCCATCAGCTTGACGTGGCGCACCTGTGGGTCGGTGTTGAGCGGCGCATCGACGGCGAAGTCGAGGCGGCCGGCCGCCAGATCCTTGGTGGTTTCGCGGCGCTTGGACAGGAAGCTCTCGATGATCACCGTGGGGGCCAGTCGACGCAGGCGCTGGAACAGGGGCGGCAAAATCACCGCTTCGGTGAGGTCGGTCATGCTGATGCGGTAGGTCTTGACCGCCTGCAACGGATTGAAGATGCGACTTTCCTGCACCGAGACCCGCAGCAGGGAAAGGGCGTTGCGCACCGGGCCGATGATGTTCTGGGCCATCGGTGTCGGGACCATGCCTTGGGCGGTGCGCACGAACAACGGATCGTTGAAGGTCTCACGCAGGCGAGCCAGGGCGTTGGACACCGCCGGCTGGGTGATCCCGACTATCTGCCCGGCCCGGGTCAGGTTGGCTTCGGTGTAGATCGCATCGAAGACGATGAAAAGATTGAGGTCGACCTTGCTCAGATTCATTGCGCTGCACTCTTGTTATAGGGGCGGTGTTATAGGAGCGGTGTTATACGGGCGGTGTTATAGGGGCTGGGTGGCCTTGACGATCAGTCGATCATATATCGGTGATGAATGTTAATACACGCCGAGAATAGGCTAGGTAAATTTTCATGGCTGTTCTAGCATCGATTGCATGACTTGAACAACTCCTCTGAACCCCCTGTCAAAAGGTAGAGCTGCCCATGGATTTCGCTTATTCGCCCAAGGTGCAAGAACTGCGTGAGCGCGTGACCGCGTTCATGGACTCCTACGTTTATCCTGCCGAAGCCGTGTTCGAGCGCCAGGTCGCCGAGGGCGATCGCTGGCAGCCGACGGCAATCATGGAGGAGCTAAAACTCAAGGCCAAGGCTGAAGGGCTGTGGAATTTGTTTCTTCCCGAGTCCGAACTCGGCGCCGGCCTGAGCAACCTGGAATACGCGCCATTGGCGGAAATCATGGGCCGTTCGCTGCTGGGGCCGGAACCGTTCAACTGCTCCGCGCCGGACACTGGCAACATGGAAGTGCTGGTGCGCTACGCGAACGAAGAACAGAAGCAACGCTGGCTCGAACGGTTGCTGCGCGGCGAGATTCGCTCGGCGTTCGCCATGACCGAACCGGACGTGGCCTCATCTGACGCCACCAACATGGCTGCCCGCGCCGTGCGCGATGGCGACGAGTGGGTGATCAACGGCAAGAAATGGTGGACCTCGGGTGCCTGCGATCCGCGCTGCAAGATTCTGATCTTCATGGGCCTGAGCAATCCGGATGCGCCGCGCCATGCCCAGCACTCGATGATCCTGGTACCGGTGGATACCCCGGGGGTGAAAATCGTGCGCCCGTTGCCGGTGTTTGGTTACGACGATGCCCCTCACGGTCATGCCGAAGTGCTGTTCGACGATGTTCGGGTGCCGTACGAAAACGTCCTGTTGGGTGAAGGACGCGGCTTCGAAATCGCCCAGGGTCGCCTTGGCCCTGGCCGGATTCACCACTGCATGCGTTCGATCGGCATGGCTGAGCGTGCGCTGGAACTGATGTGCAAGCGCTCGGTGAACCGTACAGCGTTTGGAAAGCCCCTGGCACGTCTGGGCGGTAACATCGACAAGATCGCCGACTCGCGGATGGAGATCGACATGGCGCGCCTGCTGACATTGAAAGCCGCGTACATGATGGACACCGTCGGCAACAAGATTGCGAAGAGCGAAATCGCGCAGATCAAGGTGGTGGCGCCGAACGTCGCCTTGCGGGTGATCGACCGGGCGATCCAGATCCATGGCGGGGCAGGGGTGTCCAACGATTTCCCGCTGGCCTACATGTATGCGATGCAACGCACCCTGCGCCTGGCCGATGGCCCGGACGAAGTGCACCGCGCGGCGATCGGCAAGTTCGAGATCGGCAAATACGTACCCAAGGAAATGATGCGCAGCGGTCACTAAGACCGGTCAGCAAATAGGGATTCTGTGTGGGGCGAGCTTGCTCGCTCCCACAAGGTCGGTTTTGCGTCAAAAGTCGATGGTTTGTCAGTCGACCATTGGCAGCCCATAGAACGCCCGCGCACACGCAGTGCTATGAGCCGCCAGGTCTTCCTCGCTTTCCCCACGATGCAGCGCCACTTCGCGCAACACTTCGGTGAGATACGCAGGCTCGTTACGCCCGTTTTTCGGTTTGGGCCGCAAACTGCGCGGTAACAGGTACGGCGCATCGCTCTCCAGCATCAACCGCCCGCGCTTGATTTCCTTCACCAGCGGATGCAGGTGCGTACCCCGGCGCTCGTCGCAAATCCAGCCGGTGATGCCGATGTGCAAATCCAGATCGAGGTAGCTGAACAGGGCCTTTTTTTCGCCGGTGAAGCAATGCACCACCGCGGCGGGCAACTGATCACGGTAATCACGCAGGATCTCCAGCAAGCGCTGGCTGGCATCGCGCTCGTGGAGGAATACGGGCATTTGTAGCTCGACCGCCATCGCCAGGTGCTCTTCGAGGACTTTTTCCTGCTGCGGACGCGGCGAGAAATCGCGATTGAAATCCAGTCCGCATTCACCCACGGCCACCACATTCGGCTCCTTGAGCAAGCTGAGCAGTTGCCGGGCGCTGTCGGCGTTCCAGTCACTGGCCGAGTGCGGATGAATGCCGGCGGTGGCGAACAGCCGTTGCGCCGTTTCATCCAGCTGGCGACACAGCTCCAGCGCCTGTTCGCTGCCCTCGACACTGGTACCGGTGAGCACCAATTGGCAGACCCCGGCAGCGTAGGCGCGGTCGAGTACAGCCTGGTGTTTGTCGGCAAAACCGGGGTTGGTCAGGTTGACGCCGATATCGATGAGTTGCATGGTGCTACCTCGGACCAAAGGCCGGAAAGCATATCAGAGCTGCAGATTTATAAGAAAAACCAAGAACTACAACGGGTTATTGCTGTCTCTTGAGGCCGAGAGACAGGTCCGGTTGGTCAATGTGCCATCACTGTGCCAGTTTTCGGCACCTTGTCAGCGCTCAGGGCGCTCTGTTTCTGTCGCTCGATCTCATGAAAACGATCGACCCGGTATTCTTCGCGGAGAGCGGATGATTCGTCCCTCGGTTTTGCTACTGCTGTGTTGTTCGTTGCTGCTGCCGATGCCCGCGATTGCGCGCCTGGCCGGGCCATTGCAAGCCGTGCCGGCAGCCAAGGTCCGCGATCTGGCGGACATCCGCAGCAGCCGGGTGCTGAGGGTGCTGGTCAATCAGAGCCGCAACAGCTCCGGCGAAGTCCAGGGCCAGTCCATCGGCGTCGAATACCATCGCCTGCGTGCCTTCGAGCAATACCTCAACGGTCACGCCCGAGACGGTCAGGAAATCACCCTCAAGATCATTCCCAAGGCCAAGGATCAATTGCTCGGTGCGCTGCAGCGCGGTGAGGGGGATCTGGTGGCGCCCGGGGAACTGCTCGATCTGCGGCCCGGCTACGCCGTCAGCACCAGTGCTCCGGTTTCGAGCAACGTTCCCTTGCTGCTGGTCGGTATCAAGGGCGAGCGACGCTACACCCGTCTTGAACAACTTTCGGGCAAAACCCTGGCGCTGCCCACCGGCAGTGCCGCTGGCGATGCGGTCAGTCAGATCAATCAGAAGCTGGCGCTGCACAAGTTGGCGCCGGTGAAGATCGAGTGGGTCGATCCCAGCCTGGCGGTCGAGGATGTGCTGGAGATGGTCCAGGGCGGTATTTTTCACCTGACCATCGTCGAACAACCGATTGCCGAGCGCTGGGGCAAGATCCTGCCCAAGTTGCGTTTTGATCGGCAGGTGCTCATCAGCGAGCCGGGCGATGAGTTCTGGTTCGTGCGCCGCGATGCTTCGATGTTGCGCGCGAGCATCGATCGCTTCCTGACCGGCTACAAGAAACCATCGGATCAGGACGTCGCGTTCCTGCGGACCTATCGACGCTCGTATCGAGTGCACTATCCCTTGGCCAAGGCGGATCGACAGCGCCTGGAAAAACTTCGACCGGTGCTGCAGAAACACGCGGATGCCCAAGGCATGGACTGGCTGAACCTGGCGGCGCTGGCGTTCAAGGAGTCGTCCCTGCAACCCAATGCCCGCAGTGGCAGCGGCCCCACCGGCCTGATGCAGATTACCCCCTCCGCGGCCCAGCGGGTGGGGGTCAACAATATTCAGAACCTCGATGCTAACGTGCAGGCCGGGGCCAAGTACCTGGCCTTGATCCGTCGCAAATTCTTTTCCAGCCCCAAACTCAACGAACGCGAGCGCATGGCGTTCGTGCTGGCGGCCTACAACATGGGGCCGGAGCGCGTGCAAGGCATGCGTGCCGAGGCGCGTCGTCGGGGCTTGAATCCCAATCAGTGGTTCTTCCAGGTGGAACGCATCGCCATGGAGCAGGTGGGAATGGGCGCCGTCAGCTATGTTAATAGCGTGAACAAGTATTACTTGGCGTTCGATCGGGAGCGGGAGTCGTTGGAGCCCGGGGGACAGAAGGTTGTCTTGCGTAAATGATCGAATAAACTGATTGTTATGGCGGGTTTTTTGCGCTTTTAACATGATATTTACTGATTAATATAGCGGCCAACCACTACTCAACCCCAGAATGGATGACACAGCATGAGCACACTGATCAACAAGGTACTGTTTACCCGCGCCGGCTATGGCCTGACTGTCCTGCGGATTTTCGTCGGCATCATCTTCGCGGCCCACGGTTCGCAGAAACTGTTTGGCGCGTTTGGTGGTTATGGTCTGGCGGGCACGGCGCAGTACATGGAGAGCATCGGTCTGACACCAGGCTACGTGATGGCGACGCTGGCGGGCGGCACCGAGTTCTTCGGCGGCCTGGCATTGATCATCGGCTTGCTTGCACGCCCGGCTGCTCTGGGTCTGACTTTCCTTTCGCTGGTTGCGATTTTCAGTGTGCATATTGGCAATGGGTTGTTCATGGCCAACAACGGGTATGAGTTCGCTTTGGCGCTGCTTGGCGGCAGCATTGCGGTGTTGATCGAAGGTGCGGGCAAGCTGTCGGTCGATCGTGCTATCGCTGGTTGACCGTTTTCCGTGTACATATCCGTTTCTGCGGTAACGGCCGCTGACGGTTTCGCTCTTACAGCGAGTCACTTGGAAGAGCCCCAAGTAACCAAGGGCTTTTGCCCCGCCATTCGGTGCCTCGCCTAGGCTCGGCATGCCCTCACTCCGGCATTGCTCCGGGGGCCCGCCGCCATCGGCCATCCATGGCCGGGGGCGGCTACCGCGGCATCCCTGCCGCGGTGCCCCCTGCGCAACGCCTGCGTTCGGCCTCTGGGAAAGGGGCGGCAGATCTGAAGCCAAAGCAACAGCAACAGCAACAGCAACAGCAACAGCAACAGCAACAGCAACAGCAACAGCAACAGCAACAGCAACGGCAACAGCAACGGCAACCTCAACATCAACAGCTTCGCGAGCAGGCTCGCTCCCACATGGATCGGCGTACCCCTTCGCTTTTTCACCACTCAACAGGCCGAGCGTTAGCTCGCCTGCAGCTTTTGATCTTGATGCACCGCCCCCTCGAGAGGCCGAGAGGAGGTTCTGCGCAGTGGGCAACCCGGCATGGATGCCGGGTTAGCCGCGCACGGCCAGGGATGGCCGATCGCGGCGGGCCCACGGAGCAGGACCGGAGCGAGGGCATGCCGAGCCTTAGCGAGGCACCGAACGAAAGGGGCAAGAGCCCTTGGTTACTTGGGGCTCTTCCAAGTGACTCGCCGTAAGGGCGAAACCCTAAGTCGCCGTTACCGAAGAAACGGATATGTACTCCCACACCCCCATCGCGCAGCCCGTTTTTGTTGCGCGTCATTCTTGACACCCTCCGGTCAGCTTCTCTAGGATGCTGCTCATGCGCCGATTTAAACAGCTACTTGCGGGGCGCCAGGTGACTCATTCAGTTGCCGACAGAAGCTTGCAGCAAGCTTCGAAATACCGCTAAAGCGCTGGTTCGGTGTTGCCTCTCACCTGCCATGCAGACTTTTTGAGGCAGAGACACGACACGATGAATGCACTAAGCCCTGTTATACGCCCCGCGCCGATCACGGCCCATCTGACCCAGCGCAATCCAAAAATCCTGCTGGGTGGCAAACATCAGCCGACGCTCCTGCGCTATCTCGATGGCTGGCCACGTCGCACCGGCGGACCTGCAGCCTTCCTGATCCAGTTTGTCGAAGACGGTGAATCCCTGGCCCGCTTTGCCAGCGACAGCTTTGATCTGGCGGTGATTCAATCGCCCAGCATTGAAGACGCCCCCGAAGTGATCAGGCAACTGACCCGTGTTGCCCGACAAGGGCTGATTACCCGCCGCTGAGATTAATGGCGCTGCGACTCAGGGATAGTCGATCGCCACGATATACACACACTGCTCGCCAGTGGGTGTCTGGACTCGAACTTCCGCATCCAGTGCCTTGCCGATCAGGGCGCGGGCCAGCGGTGAGTCGATGCTGATCAGCCCCTGCTTTAAATCAAGCTCATCCGGCCCGACGATGCGATAACGCGATTCTTTGCCGTTCTCGTCTTCAATGGTGACCCAGGCGCCAAAATAAACCTTGTTCGGGTCGCTCGGCTTCTCGCTGACCACCTTGAGCGCTTCCAGCCGCTTGGTGAGAAAGCGCACGCGACTGTCGATCTCGCGCAGCATTTTTTTTCCGTAGGTGTACTCGGCGTTCTCCGAGCGATCGCCCTGGGCCGCGGCCTCGCTGACCGACTGCGTGACCTGCGGGCGGCGCACATGCCAGAGCTCATGGAACTCGGCCCGCATCCGCGCTTCACCCTCGGGGGTGATCAGCGCGGTGCCAGCGGTGCGGGGAGGGCGATAACGGCTCATGGCAACTTCTTGTGGTGGAGAAGACTTGAGTCTATCAACCCTCGCGCAAGACTGTCAGGGGGCTGGCGTTCAAGGCACGACGAGTACCGAAGACACCGGCGCCACCGATCAGCACGGCGCCGATCAGCGGCAGCACCAGCAGCCACGGATGTGGGTGCCAGGGCAGGTCGAAGGCGTAGCGGTAAAGCACCAGGCTCACCAGTTCCGAGCCCAGCGCCGCCAACAAGCCGCTGACTGCGCCAAGCAAACCGAACTCGATACGTCGGGCCTTGACCAGCAACTGCCGCTCGGCCCCCAGCGCTCGCAACAAGGCACCCTGGCGAATGCGTTCGTCCAGGGTCGCTTGCAGGCCGGAGAACAACACCGCCATTCCCGCCGCCAACACGAACAACAGCACGTACTCCACCGCCAGGGTGACCTGGGCGAGGATGCTGCGCAACTGCGCGAGCAAGGCTTCGACTTGCAGAATCGTCACCGCCGGGAAGGACCGGGACAGGTCGACGATCTGCTGATCGTGACCGGCCGCCAGATAAAAACTGGTCAGGTAGGTCGCCGGCAAATCCTTCAACGTGCCAGGCTGGAAGATCATGAAGAAGTTCGGTTGAAAGTTGTCCCAGTTGATGTCTCGCAGGCTGGTGACTTTCGCTTCGCGATTCATCCCGCCGACGGTGAACACCATGTGATCGCCCAGCTTGAGCTTCAGGCTCTCGGCGACCTTGCCCTCCACCGACACGCCGGGAATCTCATCTGGCGCTTGTCCGGGCCACCAGTTGCCAGCAGTGAGTGTGTTGCCCGCCGGCAGGTCCGCCGCCCAGGTCAGGCTCAGGTCGCGCTGGATCGCCCGATCACCGGCCGAATCCTTGCTGACGATTTCCTGCACCGGTTCGCCATTGATGCTGATCAGTCGCCCCGGCACCACCGGGTACAACGGTGCCGACTGTGCCGACAGTTCGATCAACCGGTCGGTGAAGGCCTGCTTGTCCGCCGGCAGAATGTTCAGCGCGAAATAGTTCGGCGCGTTTTTTGGCAACTGGTTCTGCCAGGTGTCCAGCAATTCGCCGCGCAAGAGGGCGATCAATGCCATGGACAGCAGAATCAGACCGAAGGCCAGGGCTTGACCCGCGGCGGCCAGCGGATGGCGCAGCAATTGGCCCAACCCGAGGCGCCACGGCAAGGACGCGCGCGCGAGCATTCGGCGCAGGCTCTTGAGCAGCAGCAACAGCAAACCGCCCAGCACCAGCGCGGCGATCACACCACCGCCGAGCAGGGCAAAGGTCAGCAGCAAGTCCAGGCTCAGGCGCCACATGATCAGGCCGAGAGCGCCCAACGCGGCGCCGTAGACCATCCAGGTGCTGGTGGGAATCGGCAGCATGTCCCGCCGCAATACCCGCAAGGGTGGCACCCGACCCAGCGCAGCCAGCGGCGGCAAGGCAAAACCGGCCAGCGCCACCAGCCCGGTGCCGATCCCGGCGATGCCCGGAAACAGGCCGCCCGGCGGCACATCGGTCGGCACCAGATCATGCAGCAAGGCGAACAGGCCGAGCTGCGCCAGCCAGCCGATAACGGCGCCGCTGATACTGGCGAGGAGTCCGAGCACCGTCAGCTGCAAACTGAACAGCACCATGGTTTCCCGACGGGACAGCCCCAGGCAGCGCAACAAGGCGCTCGCATCGAATCGCCGCGTAGCGAAGCGCGTCGCCGACAACGCCACCGCCACACCGGCTAGCAGCACCGCTACCAGACTGGCCATGTTCAAGTAACGCTCGGCCTTGCCCAGGGCGCCGCCGATCTGCCGGTTGCCGTCGCGGGCATCCTGTATGCGCTGGTTGGCGGCCAGCCCGGGCTTGATCAGTTGCCGATAGGTTTCCAGTGCCTCGGCGTTGCCGCGCCAGAGTTCGCGGTAGCTGACCCGACTGCCGGGTTGCACCACGCCGGTCGCCGCGAGGTCGTCGAGGTTGATCAGCACCCGTGGCGTGAGGCTGTAGAAATTGCCGGCACGGTCGGGTTCGTAGGTCAGCACGCGCGCCAGTTTCAGGGTTTTCATACCGACGTCGATGCTGTCGCCGATTTTCAGGTCCAGGGCGGTCAGCAGGCGTCCTTCGACCCAGGCTTCACCGGGTTTCGGGCCGCCACCGGATTCTTCCGCGGCGAAGGGCGCCGGGGTACTTTTCAGTTCGCCGCGCAGCGGGTAGATGTCGTCGGCGGCTTTGATACTGGAGAGCTGGATGCCGTTGTCGGTGGCAATGACGCTGGAAAACTCCACCACTTGCGCGTGTTCCAGGCCCAGCTCCACGCCACTCCTGATTTGTTCGGGGCGCGCCGGCGAGCTGCCTTCGAGCAGCAGGTCGGCGCCGAGGAATTCGGTGGCGCGCAGCATCATGGCGCCGTTCAGGCGGGCACCGAAGTAGCCGATGGCGGTACTCGACGCCACGGCCACCAGCAGGGCGAAGAACAACACCCGCAGTTCACCGGCGCGGGCGTCGCGCAGCAGTTGGCGGATGGCGAGGCTGAACAGGCGCAACAGCGGCAGGCGTGCCATCAAGGCTCCAGAGGGGCGACCAGCAGGCCGGCTTCAAGGCGGATCAGGCGCCGGCAGCGATGTGCCAGGCGTTCGTCGTGGGTCACCAGCACCAGGGTCGTGCCGCGTTCCTGGTTGAGTTCGAACAGCAGGTCGCTGATGCGCTCGCCGGTATGGCTGTCGAGGTTGCCGGTGGGTTCATCGGCGAACAGCACATCGGGCTCCGCAGCGAAGGCGCGGGCAATGGCCACACGCTGCTGTTCACCACCGGAGAGCTGGCGTGGCGAGTGGCTCAGGCGTTGACCCAGGCCGACTCGTTGCAGCAATTCGGTAGCGCGCCCACGGGCGTCTTTGCGACCGTCGAGCTCCAGCGGCAGCATGACGTTTTCCAGGGCATTGAGACTGTCGAGCAGCTGGAATGATTGAAAGACAAAACCGACATGTTCGGCACGGATGCGTGCGCGTTGGTCTTCATCGAGTTGGCTCAGGCCTTGTCCGGCGAGGGTGACTTCGCCGCTGCTCGGCAGGTCGAGCCCGGCCAGCAGGCCGAGGAGGGTGGATTTGCCGGAACCGGAGGCGCCGACGATGGCCAGGCTGTCGCCCTTGTTCAGTTCCAGGCTGAGTTCGTGCAGGATAGTCAGTTCACCTTCCGCGCTGGAAACCACTTTGCTGAGGTTCTTCGCGGTGAGAATGCTTGCGCCCATGGAGAATCCGATGCGAGTGTGGTTTTTGAGTGCTGGCCTGGCCTTGATGTGCATGGCCCAGAACGCAGCGGCGGGTACAGTCCTGATCGTTGGCGATAGTATCAGCGCCGGTTTCGGACTGGATACCCGCTTGGGGTGGGTGTCGCTGCTCGAGCAACGGCTCAAGCGCGAAGGTTTCGACGATAAGGTGATCAACGCATCCATCAGCGGCGACACCAGTGCCGGAGGCCAGGCGCGCCTGCCGGCGCTGCTTGCAGAGCATAAGCCGGAACTGGTGATCCTCGAATTGGGCGGCAATGACGGGCTGCGCGGAATGCTGCCAACGCAATTGCAACAAAACCTTGCGGCGATGATCGACAGTTCCCGCGCCAGTGGTGCCAAGGTGTTGTTGCTTGGCATGCAATTGCCACCCAACTACGGTGAGCGTTACACCAAAGCCTTCGCCGAGGTTTATACCAAAGTGGCCGATGAGAAAAAAATCCCGCTGGTACCGTTTTTTCTCGACGGCGTGGGCGGTCATCCGGACTTGATGCAGGCCGACGGCTTGCACCCGGCCGCAGGGGCGCAGGACAAGTTGCTGGAAAATGTCTGGCCGGCACTGAAACCGCTGCTTTGACGCTTTTCTAGCGGTCGCGTTTCGGCTAAGGTGGCGCCCCCGATTTGGAGCCCCCGATGCCGCGTCCCGCCTGGTCACTTTTTGCCTACCAACTGATCGAGCCTGACGAACAGCTGGATCTGTTCGCCTGCCAGGAAGTGCGGGTACATCTGGTGACCCGTCAGCTGGAATTGGGCGGCTCGGCGGACCGCACCTTGTGCGGCAGCCTGCTGCCGGCGCAGCCACGCTGGTCGAGCGTCGACCGCCGGGTGTTCCAGGATCAGCGCCTGTGCTCGCTGTGCCGGGCCATCCTGGAATCGCAAAAGCGCGGCACCTCGCCGATCTGGCCTGAGTTGCGGTTCGAGCTTTAGGGCCCCTTCGCCGGCAAGCCGGCGAAGACGGCATCCCAGGTACCAAACATAGTTGAGGCAGAACCTTTCGCGAGCAAGCCCGTCCCATGCCTTGCATCGCCTGTAACAGTCGCGCCTCCCCGAAATAACGGGCGCCAGTGTACAATCCCGTTTTTATACCCTTGTCGATCATGCGAAGGATTTTCCGGATGTTGCCGCGTTTTCCCGCCGTCACCCGCTGCCTGACCCTTGCCGCCCTGTGCGTCGCAGGTCCGGTTGCCGCATTGGAGCTGCCCCTGCCACCGCCCGGTGAAGACATCGTCGGCCAGGTGCAAGTGATCAAGGCCAAGTACGAAGACACCTTCGCCGACCTTGGTACCACCTATGATCTGGGCTATTCGGAAATGGTCGCGGCCAACCCCGGGGTCGATCCATGGTTGCCGGGCGCCGGCACCGAGATCGTGCTGCCGACGCGCTTCATCCTGCCCCCGGGCCCGCGTGAAGGCATCGTCATCAACCTGGCCGAGTACCGCCTGTATTACTACCCGAAAGACCGGAACGTGGTCTACACCTTCCCGCTGGGTATCGGCCGTGAAGGCTGGGGGTCGCCGATTGCCCACACCAGCATCATCGCCAAGACGCCGAACCCGACCTGGACACCTCCGGCGTCGATCAAGGCCGAGCACGCCGCCGATGGCGATCCCTTGCCAAACGTGGTGCCGGCAGGCCCGGACAACCCGCTGGGGCCGTTCAAGTTCACCCTGGGCACACCGGGCTACCTGATCCATGGTTCGAACAAGAAGTTCGGCATCGGCATGCGCACCAGCCACGGTTGCTTCCGCATGTTCAACAACAACGTGCTGGAAATGGCCGGCATGGTGCCGGTAGGCACGTCGGTGCGCATCCTCAGCGATCCTTACAAGTTCGGCGTCAGTGGCGGCAAGGTGTATCTGGAAGCGCACACGCCGCTGGACGACGCGGGCAACCCGTCGGTGGTGGACAAGCACACCGCCGTGATCAACGCGATGCTCAAGCGTGAGGACATCACCAACAACCTGCGCATGAACTGGGATGTGGTCCGCGACGTGGTGGCTGCCGAAGATGGCCTGCCGGTGGAAATCGGCGTGCCGGACGCCTCGGCGCCAATGATGACGAGTGCACCGATCGATCCACTGCAGTAACGCTTGAAAAGAACCCGCCGATGCCGACCGCATCGGCGGTTTTTTTTGCCTGTACGAAACAGTGGGCAAAAAAAAGCCGACCCATGAATGAGTCGGCCTGATAACAATCCCGAAGGACTATTACTTGCGGCTAGCTTTTTCCAGCATGCGCAGAGCACGCTCGTTAGCTTCGTCAGCAGTCTGTTGTGCTTTTTGAGCAGCAGCCAGAGCTTCATCAGCTTTACGGTAAGCTTCGTCTGCACGAGCCTGGGAGCGAGCAGCTGCGTCTTCGGTAGCAGTCAGACGTGCTTCGGTTTCTTTCGATACACTGCTGCAACCGGTAGCCAGAACTGCGGCCAGCGCCAGAGCAGAGAATTTCAGAACGTTGTTCATCGTGTTCCCCTTCAAGGACTTTCTAGTAAGTAGCTGTCTCCTCAGAGTGAGGAAATGGCCGGCGTACATACTACCCATTACTTCTAGTAAGTAAACTGACGTGTAGCAAGAAGCAAAAAAAATTGTAGGCGTTGATTCTTTTTCGAGCAACTTTTAACTGCATTGTTTAAAAAATATCCAGCTGCGAGGCCCGAGCTGAGCGAGCCGGGGTAAAAAAGTTCCCCGTGTTCGCGGCTGTTTCCCGGGGCTTGGCCAAAGTCTGTCTATATGATTGCGTCTACTCTTTTGTTCGGGATTTGCGTGACGCCTCTCATATCTTTCTCCTAGTTGAGGTGACTTTAACGAGGGGCGTTCGTCTTATGTCTCAATATCCGGCGATGTTCGGGCTCCGACCCGGTGCAATACCTGGTCGAGCCGTCCCTGCGCAACCCGGAGCAGCACCCGCCAACCTGCATGATGACGAGCGTACCTTGAGCATTTTTGCCAATGGTGCCTACTATTTGTACGTGCCCGGTTGCGCGAGATCGTGCAGCTCTTCTCGGTGTCCATTCAGGCACGGGGTGGCGTAGATGTTCCTTCGCCGGAAAAACATCGGTAAGGTAGGGGTCAGAATCCAAGACCCGCGAGGAGTAGTGATGAGCGAGGCGTTGTCCATCCACCATGACCAGGCTGGTCATCAGTTCGAGACCAATGTGGACGGTCATCGTGCCTACCTGACCTATATGGATCTGGGGAAACAGACCCTGGATATCTATCGCACCTTTGTGCCCAATGCATTGCGTGGTCGCGGCATTGCGGCCGCCTTGACCGAAAAGGCGCTGGAGTACGCCGAGGAAATGGGCTACACCGTCATTCCTTCGTGCTCCTACGTGGAGCGCTACATGGAGCGTCATCAGCGGCATGCGGCCAAGCTGAGCCAGTAAAACGAACGCATAAAAAAACGCCGGGCTCAGCCCGGCGTTTTTTTGTCTGGCGGTTTTTTTGCCTGGAAAAGCGATCAGGTGCGATCGCGTTTCGGCAGCACATCCTTGAGTTTGGCATGCATGCTGCGCAAGGTGGTTTCGGTGGCGGTCCAGTCGATGCAGGCATCGGTGATCGACACGCCGTATTGCAGGTCGGCGAGGTCTTTAGGGATCGACTGGCAGCCCCAGTTCAGATGACTTTCGACCATCAGCCCGATGATCGACTGGTTGCCTTCGAGGATCTGGTTGGCGACGTTCTCCATCACCAGCGGTTGCAGGGCCGGGTCCTTGTTTGAGTTGGCGTGGCTGCAGTCGACCATGATGTTCGGCTTGATCTTCGCCTTGTTCAGCGCTTGCTCGCAGAGCGCGACACTGACCGAATCGTAGTTCGGCTTGCCGTTGCCACCGCGCAACACCACATGACCGTAGGCGTTGCCCTTGGTGGTGACGATCGACACGCCACCTTCCTGGTTGATGCCCAGGAAACGGTGTGGGCTGGAAACCGATTGCAGGGCGTTGATCGCCACGGTCAGGCCACCATCGGTACCATTCTTGAAACCGACCGCCGAGGACAGGCCGGACGCCATTTCACGGTGAGTCTGGGACTCGGTGGTGCGCGCACCGATGGCCGACCAGCTGATCAGGTCCTGCAGGTACTGCGGGGAGATCGGGTCGAGGGCTTCGGTCGCAGTCGGCAGGCCCATTTCGGCCAGGTCCAGCAGCAACTGCCGGCCGATGTGCAGGCCGTCCTGAATCTTGAAGGAGTCGTCCAGGTACGGATCATTGATCAAGCCTTTCCAGCCGACGGTGGTACGTGGCTTCTCGAAATACACGCGCATGACCAGATACAGGGTATCGGACACTTCGGCCGCGAGTGCCTTCAGGCGCTCGGCGTATTCGTGGGCCGCCTTGATGTCGTGGATCGAGCAGGGCCCGATGACGACAAACAGGCGGTGATCGGTGCCATCAAGAATGTTGCGAATGACTTCGCGACCCTTGGTGACGGTGCGCAGGGCAGCGTCGCTCAGAGGGATATCACGCTTGAGCTGATCAGGAGTGATCAGCGTCTCGTTGGAGGCGACGTTTAGGTCGTTGATCGGTAAATCAGCCATCGTTTACTCGTCAGGTCACGGGTGCCGGCCGCCAGCGAACCCGCGCGGCGGAGCACAGCAAATTAAGCGCGTCGGGGAGCCGAACCTTAGCGCGTTACACCGTGGCTCGACAATGGGCAGACACCGGTTTGCGGCGACAACGCGGCGGGAAACTGACCGAGAACGCTCCCTAATCCATCACCGGCTGTGAAAATGCCCGGCGAACCGTGTCATGGGAGAACTCGTCGGCGTGCTCCTGGACCCATTCGAGGGCCAGTGCCTGGTTATCGTGCAAGTCGGTGTGGGTGTCGTGCATGCGGCAATAACGTTCGATCTGACACACCTGCTCGCCCATTCGCGCCGTGAACAGAGTCTGCTCGTCAACGAAAGCGATGCCCACCAGATAGCCGTGCTTGCGTCGCAGGCACCAGGCCACATAACCCAGGTAACGCAGGTCCGGGTTCACGCTCGGCATGCGCACTTCCAACGCCGTACCGTGACGCCACGCACGGTGGTAATTGCAAGCCATGCCCCCGAGGCTGATAGTGTGCAGCTGTTGCCGCGAAATACACTCGGGTGTGAGCAACGTCAATTCAACGGGTACATCGTCAGGATGAGGAAGAAAACGTCCCATGAGCACGGACTCCATGTGTCGGCCATCTGACATTGTTCCCACCAGTATAGTGGTCGAATTGGAACTGACTGATTTCGACGCCGACCAACGGCTGCTGGCGATGAGCGGTGTTTCGCTGGTGATTTTCACCAGTGTCGGTTGCGCCGGTTGCCGGTTTGCCCGTGAGCGACTGCCGCGCTTGGAGCTGGACGTGGATCGGCTGTGCTGGATCGATGCCGGGAACAATGGCGGGCTGGTCGAGCGTTACCAGGTCTTACATTTGCCCGCGCTGTTCGTGGTACGCGACGGTGAGTTTTTTGGGACACTGAATTCACGCCTGAGCGGTACCGAACTCAATGTGGCCGTAGGTCAGGCGTTGACCAGAACAGCAGAGGAGTTGCCATGACGGGTGCAGTTGCCAAACCGACAATCGGTATCATCGGAACCGGCGCGATCGGCGGTTTCTACGGCGTGATGCTGGCGCGAGCCGGTTTCGATGTGCACTTTCTGTTGCGCAGTGAATTTACGGCGGTGGCCGAACGCGGGTTGCAACTCGACAGTGCGGTGCATGGCGCCCTGGCGTTGCATCCGGTTCAGGCCTATTCGACGGCCGAAGACATGCCGCCCTGCGACTGGTTGCTGGTGGGGGCGAAGACCACCGGCAATGCGGACCTGGCCCCGGCGATCATCCACGCCGCGGCGCCGAATGCCAAGGTGCTGTTGCTGCAGAACGGCCTGGATGTCGAAGACAGCTTGCGCGCGCTGCTTCCCGATTCCCTGCATGTGCTTGGCGGTCTCTGCTATATCTGCGTCCATCGCGCCGGGCCCGGGGTCATCACCCATCAGGCGCTCGGCGCGGTGCATGTCGGTTACCACAGTGGTCCCGCCGTCGATGAACCGACGCGCAGGGTCATCCTCGAGGAGTGTGCCGGGCTGTTCCGCGCCTCCGGCATCGACTCCCAAACCATGGCGAACCTGCACCAGGCGCGCTGGCAAAAACTGGTATGGAATATCCCTTACAACGGCCTGTCGGTGCTGCTCGGGGCCAGCACCACGCCCTTGATGGCCGATGCCGACAGCCGGGAACTGATCAAGGCCCTGATGGCCGAAGTGGTCCAGGGCGCAACCGCCTGCGGTCACGAGATACCTGCCGGTTATGCCGAGCACCTGTTCGCGGTGACCGAGCAGATGCCCGACTACTGGCCGAGCATGTACCACGACTTCCTGCACAAACGACCGCTGGAGCTGGCCGCGATTTACGCCCGGCCCCTGGCGGCGGCCAAGGCGGCAGGCTGCGAAATGCCGCGTATCGAAGCCTTGTATCGCAGTTTGAGTTTTATCGATCGACGCAACGCTTGAGTCGATCAACCAGAGGGGGAAGGGGGCATGGCCAAGACTATCGATGACAAACTGGTGCTGGCGATTTCCTCGCGAGCGCTGTTCGACCTGAGCGAAAGCCACAAGGTCTACCTGTCGAGCGGCGTTGAGGCCTATCGCCAGTATCAGATCGAACATGAAGACGAAATCCTCGAGCCCGGCGATGCATTCCCGCTGGTGCAGAAACTCCTCAACCTCAATGCCCACCTGGGCCGCGCCCGGGTCGAGGTGATCCTGGTGTCGCGCAACAGTGCCGACACCGGCCTACGGGTGTTCAATTCGATCCACCACTATGGCCTGGCGATTTCCCGGGCGGCATTTGTCGGTGGGCGCAGTCCTTATCCTTACCTCAAAGCCTTTGGCTGCGACCTGTTTCTCTCGACCCATGCCGAAGACGTGCGCAGCGCGCTGGAGGCCGGGTTCGCCGCGGCGACCATTTTGTCGGGCGGCGCCAGTCGTGCCGCCAGCGATGAGTTGCGGATTGCCTTCGACGGTGATGCGGTGCTGTTTTCCGATGAGTCGGAGCGCGTCTATCAGTCCGGGGGCCTGGAAGCCTTTCAGGCCAGCGAGCGTGAAGCGGCCCGCGAGCCTTTGCGCGGAGGACCCTTCAAAGGCTTCCTGGCAGCCCTCAACCTGTTGCAGCGCGAGTTCCCCGACGACGCCTGTCCGATTCGTACGGCCCTGGTGACGGCGCGTTCGGCGCCGGCGCATGAACGGGTGATCCGCACCTTGCGCGAGTGGGACATTCGTCTGGACGAGTCGTTGTTCCTCGGCGGCCTGACCAAGTCGGCGTTTCTCGAAGCCTTTGCCGCCGACGTGTTTTTCGACGATCAGGCCGGCCACTGCGAGCTGGCCCGGGAGGTGGTCGCCACCGGTCATGTGCCCCACGGCATAAGCAACGAGCAAAAGGTTTAAGCCCGCGCTTCAAGGTGTTGCACGGCACGTCGCACTCGCCAAGGCACTGCTAAGCTGAATCAATCCCCGCCATGTTGGCACTCGAGGAGGTCATATGATTCGTTCGATGCTATATGCCACTGACCTCGGCCTGTACGCGCCTTTGGTGATGCAGCATGCCTTGGCGCTGGCGAAAACATTCAACGCCGACCTCTACGTGGTTCACGCCGTCGAGCCGATGGGATTGTTCGCCGAGTCGGTGCTTCAGAGTTACCTCGATGAGCAGGCGCTGAACGAGTTTCACAGTCAGGGCTTGAATACGGTGATTGCCAATATCGAGCGGCGGGTACTCGACAGCTTTCGTGAAGAACTGGGGGAGGACGGTGAGCAGGACCTGGAACGGATCAAAGCGGTGCGGGTGCTGCAGGGCGATCCGTCGCAGGTGATTCTCGACCAGGCGCAGAAACTCTCCGTGGATTTGTTGATCGTAGGTAGTCATAGCCATGGGGCTGGTGCGGAAACGCCTCTGGGCAGGACCGCGGCGCGGGTGCTGCAATTGTCCCGGGTGCCGGTCTATCTGGTGCCGCGGGTGGAACGTCGGCGCCAGGGGGATCGCTAGAATACGAATAATGGCAGTTTGACAAAAAAGTTCTAGATTTATTATTCAAACCTTTAATATAGTTATATACCGTCGCTGATGCCCGTGGCGTCTACCTGCTTTGAGGGATTGATATGAAGCTTCAACAACTGCGCTACATCTGGGAAGTGGCGCACCACGACCTCAACGTCTCCGCTACGGCCCAAAGTCTCTACACCTCGCAGCCGGGCATCAGCAAGCAGATCCGTCTATTGGAAGACGAGTTGGGTGTCGAGGTTTTCGCCCGCAGCGGCAAGCACCTGACCCGCGTCACACCGGCCGGCGAGCGCATCATCACCACCGCCGGCGAGATCCTGCGCAAGGTTGAAAGCATCAAGCAGATCGCCCAGGAATTCTCCAACGAGAAGAAGGGCACCCTGTCGATCGCCACCACCCACACCCAGGCACGTTATGCATTGCCGCCGGTGATCAGCAATTTCATCAAGCAATACCCGGACGTTGCCCTGCACATGCACCAGGGGTCGCCGATGCAGATCGCCGAAATGGCCGCTGACGGCACCGTGGATTTTGCCATCGCCACCGAAGCGCTCGAGCTGTTCGGCGACCTGGTGATGATGCCGTGCTATCGCTGGAACCGCTGCGTGGTCGTGCCGCACGGCCACCCACTGACCAAGCTGTCGAAGTTGACCCTCGAAGCCTTGGCTGAATACCCGATCGTGACTTACGTGTTCGGTTTTACCGGTCGTTCGAAGCTCGACGAAGCCTTCAGCCATCGCGGCCTGACGCCGAAAGTGGTGTTCACCGCGGCCGACGCCGACGTGATCAAGACCTACGTGCGTCTGGGCCTGGGCGTGGGTATCGTGGCGAAAATGGCGGTCGATACCAAACTCGACAGTGACCTGGTGGTGCTCGATGCCAGCGAACTGTTCGAATCCAGCATCACCAAGATCGGTTTCCGTCGCGGCACCTTCCTGCGTGGCTTCATGTGCGACTTCATCGAGAAGTTCGCCCCGCACCTGACCCGCGAAGTCATGGCCAAGGCCATCCAGTGCCACAACAAGCAGGAACTGGAAGAACTGTTCGACGGGGTCGAACTGCCGGTCCATTGATGTCCTTCAGATCACCTCGGTGACAGCAAATTGTTGCCGGGTGCCCGCCACCAGAATCTCCACCTCGTCCCCGTCGAACTTGCCCAGCAGGCTTTTGCCCAGTGGCGAGCGCGGGGTGATGACGGTGATCAGCTGCCCCACCAGATCGATCTTCAAGCCGGCCGCATCGGGGGCCAGGAACAGCCATTGCTCGCGACCCTTCTCGTCCTCCAGGCCGAGCAGGGCGCCGACTTCGATGCCGCGCTGGTTGTCGTAAGGGCGCAGCATCAGGTTCTGACACAGCGTCAGTGAGTGTTTGATTTCTTCTACCCGTTTAGCCTGTCCCGCCGCCAGGTAAGACGCCTCCAGGCCCAGGGTGTCGTACTTGTTTTCGGCGATGTTCTCTTCGTGGGTCGCGGTTTCGTAAGCGGTTTGCGCGGCTCGCTCGGCGATGTCGAGATCGATCCGCAACTTGTCGAGAATCAGTTGGTGAACTGTGTGTTTATTCATGGTCAGTCGCAGAATTGCATGACATTGGCCCGGCTTTTTTCGCTGGGTGCGGTGCGGTCCTGTTGCAGCCAGAACTGGCATTTCGGATTGGCCAGATTGCGCTGGCTGCTGCGCGCCTGATCCAGCCGTTGCTGCTGCTCGTTCCGGCGCAGGTTCTCTTCGTATTGGTCGAACAGCGGACTCTGAGGTGGACTATCCGGCACCGGTTGCGCCACCACCGGCGGTTTGGCCAGTTGCTCGAGCGCTGCCGCGACGGGCGCCAGTTGCTCGCTGAACAACAGGCGAGCGGCGAGCCAGGCTGTCAGCGCGATTGCAATGAATCCCAACCACAGGCCAAAGGCGATGCTGGCACTCAGCTGCACTGCATTGAGCTGGATCGGCAACGACCGGCGCGGGTCGGGACGGTAGGGCATGGTTGCCTCCTGGCGGGTGGTCGCGGGCAAGTGGCGATTGTCGCATGAAGATTAATCGCCGTCGGGTCTTCTGTACGGGGTAATTTATGCGGACAATCGGCGCCTTTGCCAACGGGAGCCTGGAATGCCTGAACTGAACACCCGCTGGGATATTTTTTGCACCGTGGTCGACAACTTTGGCGACATCGGTGTGACCTGGCGCCTGGCCCGACAGCTGGTGGCCGAACATTCGGTGACGGTTCGTTTGTGGATTGACGATCTACGGGCCTTCGAGCGCTTGTGCCCGGACATCGACGTTAACGCTTCACAGCAGTGGCAGCTGGGCGTCGAGGTCTGTAAGTGGCCGGCCGACTGGCAACCCACCGAAGCCGCCGATGTGGTGATTGCCGCGTTCGCCTGTCAGTTGCCGAGTGCTTACATGGACGCCATGGCCGAGCGGGAAAAGCCCCCCCTCTGGATGAATCTCGACTACCTGAGTGCCGAGGACTGGGTCGTCGGCTGCCATGGCCTGCCGTCGGTGAAGTACAAGCACGTGCAGAAGTTCTTTTTCTTCCCCGGGTTCCAGAAGGGCACCGGTGGCTTGCTGCGTGAAAACGGATTGCTGGAGCGGCGTCGGCAGTTTCAGCAAAGTCCCCAGGCTCAGCGAGCATTCCTGCAAGGCCTGGGGATTGATCGTGCAGAAGGCGCGCTGCTGATCTCGCTGTTTGCCTATGAAAATAGCGGCCTGGCGAGCTGGCTCGATGCGATGGCCGGTGATTCGACACCCACGCATCTGCTGGTACCCGAAGGGCGGATTCTCGGTGATCTCGAACACTGGCTGGGTGTGAACGGGTTGGCGGCTGGGGCCGTGCATGTGCGCGACGCCCTGACCGTGCAAGTCCTGCCGTTCGTCCGACAGGACCAGTATGACCTGCTGCTGTGGAGTTGCGATTTCAACGCCGTGCGTGGCGAAGATTCCTTTGTCCGGGCCCAATGGGCGGCGCGGCCACTGCTCTGGCACATCTATCAGCAGGAAGAAGATGTCCACCTGGACAAGCTCGAAGCCTTCCTCGAACGCTACGTGAAAGGCCTTTCGCCGCCCGCCAGCGAGGCGATCAGCGGTCTCTGGCGGGCGTGGAACGCGGGTGAGACAATGGGCGATCACTGGCAATCGACCCGCAAACATTGGCCCGAACTGCAAAAACATGCCGACGCGTGGTGTCTGGAACAGGCCTTGCAGGCTGATCTTGCCGCAGCGCTGGTACAGTTTTATGTAAATTGGATATGATACGCGGCCTAGATTTATGTAAATCCCATCCAAATTCGGATATTCGCAATGAAAACTGGTAAAGAACTGAAACCCGGTACCGTGATCCGTCTCGAAAACGATCCTTGGCTGGTTCAGAAAGCTGAATTCACCAAGTCCGGTCGTAACAGCGCGATCATGAAGACCAAGCTGAAAAACCTGTTGACCGGTTACAAGACCGAGATCGTTTACAGCGCCGACGACAAACTGGACGACGTAATCCTCGACCGCAAGGAAGCGACACTGTCCTTCATCAGCGGCGACACCTACACGTTCATGGACACCACCGACTACACCATGTACGAGCTGAACGCTGAAGACATCGAAGCCGTTCTGCCTTTCGTTGAAGAAGGCATGACCGACGTCTGCGAAGCGATCTTCTTCGAAGAGCGCCTGGTTTCCGTAGAGCTGCCGACCACCATCGTGCGTCAGGTTGACTACACCGAAGGCTCCGCTCGCGGCGACACTTCCGGCAAGGTGATGAAGCCTGCCAAACTGAAGAACGGTACCGAACTGTCGGTTGCTGACTTCATCGAAATCGGCGACATGATCGAGATCGATACCCGCGAAGGCGGTTCCTACAAAGGCCGTGCCAAATAAGCACCGCTTCAGGAATGAAAAAGCCCGACCATTGAGTCGGGCTTTTTTGTGGCCGAAGATCTTTGCTTTATTGCGCTTAAACCGTCACGTGCAAGCGCACATCGACATTGCCACGGGTGGCGTTGGAGTACGGGCAGACCTGGTGGGCCGCGTCGACGAGGCTTTGCGCATCGGCCTGTTCAAGACCCGGCAGGCTGATGTGCAGGTCGATGTCCAGCCCGAAACCACCAGGGATCTGGCCGATGCCGACATGAGCAGTGATTGAGGCGTCATTCGGGACATTGCGTTTGGTCTGGCTGGCGACGAATTTCAGCGCGCCGATAAAGCAGGCGGAATAGCCGGCTGCGAACAGTTGCTCAGGATTGGTCGCTGCGCCGCCGGCACCGCCGAGTTCCTTGGGCGTGGCGAGTTTGACGTCGAGGATGTTGTCGCTGGAAACCGCACGACCGTCACGGCCACCGGTGGAGGTTGCGATTGCGGTGTAGAGGGTTTGCATGGTGAGAGCCTCGTTCGGGATTTGGTTGTTTGCGCTAAATGTTTGCGCGCTAAGTAAGTGCGAAGTGAATGTATCGCGCAAATATTTAGCGCGCAAGATAAATGTCGGAAAAATTTTAGGTGGGATTTTGGTATTTGGTCAGAAAGGTCTGGCTAGAGCGGTTTCGTGGGAGTTTGCGCACGGCAGGTTTTTTGAGGCGAGGATGTGAAACGGGGTTGGGAGGACACCACCATCAACTGTGGGAGCGGGCTTGCCCGCGATGGCGGTGTAACAGTCGCCTCAATGCTGAATGTCACACCGCCATCGCGGGCAAGCCCGCTCCCACAAGGGATCGATGGTGTTCTTGAAATCAGAGGCTGTCTTGCAGATTGCTGCGCAGCGCTTGCAACTCGGCTTGCAGTTTCTGCAGTCGCTCCAGCGTCATCCCGCTTGCGCCGAGAATGCACCGGGGAACATCACGCGCCTTGTCCCGCAAGGCACGGCCTTGCTCGGTGAGTTCAACGATCACCACCCGCTCATCCTCACGACTGCGGGTGCGGCTGAGCAAACCTTCGACTTCCAGGCGTTTGAGCAGCGGCGTCAGCGAGCCGGGATCCGTCAGCAGTCGCGTGCTGATTTCGCCTACGGTCAGACCGTCCCGTTCCCACAACACCATCATCGCCAGGTATTGCGGATAGGTCAGGCCCAATGCCTGCAACAACGGCTTGTAGACTTTGGTCATCAGCAACGAAGTGGAATGCAGGGCGAAGCAAGCCTGATTATCCAGCAGCAGTTCGTCGCAGTTATCCGGGGTGTTGCGCTTGGTGGTCATTTCGAAGCCTTGTTCAGTGATCGTGACAAATCTAGCGGGCGAATCTTTAACGCGCCAGATAATTAGGGTGCAAGGGTTCTATGAGTCAGTGGCGCTCAAGGCTGTTTTGCAGCGCCAAATCCCAAGGCGGAACAGGGCTGAAGCGGGTCTTGAGGTATTCCAGCAACAAGCGACTGCGTGAATCGGCTTGTCGCTCCAGGCGCAGGGCATAAATGCCGGTCGTCTCCGGAGGCGGCAGGCCGTTCTCGCAGAACAGCGGCAGCAGTTCGCCGCGCAACAAGTGTTCGCTGGTCAGCCAGGTCGGCAAGTGCGCGACACCCAGCCCGGCCAATGCGCCGCATAGCAGCGCCTCGGCGTTATTGGCGCTCAGGCGGATACGTCCAGGGCGGTGCAGGTGCAGTTGCCCGTCGCGTTCGAAGCGCCAGGCAAAGGGCGGAGCCAGGCCCTCCCAGTCAAGGCCATCATGTTCGGCCAGTTGCGCTGGATCGGTCAGTACACCCCGTCGCTGCAAATAGTCAGGGCTGGCGCAGGCGATACGCACCATGCTTGCCAGCGGCGTAGCCACGAGCCGGGTATCGGCCATTTGTCCGGCGCGCAGAACCAGATCGACCTTGCCCAGGTTCAAGCCCTGCATGTCGACAAAACTCTCGATCAGATGCAGTTGCACGTCGAGGCCGGGGTAGAGCAGCAGAAAATCGGCGATCACCGGCGCCAGGTGCAGCCGACCGAACGCTGCCGGCGCATCCATCCGGATCAGCCCCTCCGGCGCACTGCTGAGGGATACCGCTTCCGCCCGGGCCAACTGCAATTCCGCCACAATTCGTCGCGCACGCTCGGCAAAGGCCAATCCTGCCGGCGTTGCGCGCACTGCGTGGGTGCTGCGTATGAACAACTGGCTGCCGACCGCATTTTCCAGGCTGTCGATCCGCCGCGCCACAGCCGAAGGAGTCAGTGGATGACGGCGGGACGCGGCGGAAAAACTGCCGGTTTCCAGTACGTCGAGGAACAGGCCCAATTGCCCGGTCAATTGATTGGGGTTCATGCTTGGTCTGCGCTTGTGCGAATTTGGCATAGCCATTGTGCGTTGCTGTGCGTTTCCCTACCAGAGCTGACTGCGTAGGATGAACGGACTGACGTGAGGGAATGGGCAAGTGATTGAGTTTTTGATGTATCTGGTGTTTGGCGCTGCCTTGGGGACCCTCGGTGGATTGTTCGGCATCGGCGGCGGTCTGATCGCGATTCCGCTGCTGGGCGTGCTGTTCGGTCTCGATCAGCAGATCGCCCAGGGCACGGCGCTGGTGATGGTCGTGCCGAATGTCATGCTGGCGCTGTGGCGTTATCACCAGCGCAACCGTATCGAGATGCGCCATGCCGTGCCGCTGGCGTCGATGGGCTTCTGTTTTGCCTGGATCGGTTCGATCTGGGCCGTGGGCATCGATGCGCAAACCATGCGTATCGCTTTTGTCGCCTTCCTGGTTGCCCTGACGGCCTACAACCTCGTGCGAATGTTCACGACCCACTCGCCACCTTCGGCGCAGATGCACCATTCGCCACGGTGGCTGGGTGTGCTCGGTGCGGCGTCGGGCAGCATGGGCGGGTTGTTTGGCGTGGGCGCGGCAGTGGTGGCGACGCCGGTGCTGACCAGCGTCTTCGGCACCAGCCAGGTGGTTGCGCAGGGGTTGTCACTGGCGCTGGCATTGCCGAGTACCAGCGTCACCTTGGTGACTTACGCGGTACACCATGAGGTGGATTGGGCGATCGGCGTGCCCTTGGCGGTCGGCGGTCTGCTGAGCATCAGTTGGGGAGTGAAGGTCGCCCACGCCTTGCCGGAGCGGCTGTTACGCGGGCTGTTCTGCGGTTTCCTGGTGCTGTGCGCGGTGATGCTCGCCTTTAAAGTTTGAAGCCTTCGACAATGTGCTCGGCCAGGCACTCGGTGATCGGCGACGGGTTGTGCAGGTTGCGCACCAGCATGATGCTCGCCTCCGGCAAAACCGGAAGGTCCTCGGCGTCCCCCAGGATGCGCATGTCGGGTGTGATCAGGCTTTCCAGTTGCGCGGTGATGGCCAGGCCGGCGCTGACTACCGCCATGATCGCCGACAGGCTGGAACTGTTGTAGGCGACGCGGTAATCGCGGCCCATGGCGTCCAGCGCATTGCAGGCCCACAGCCTGCAGAAACAGTCACTGTTGAACATCGCCAGCGGCAACGGCGTCTGCTCATGAACGCTGTAGCACTGCGCTTCGGCCCAGACAAACCGCTCCTTGCGCAGCAACTGGCCGATTTCGTTGCCCGGTTCCCGGGTGACGATGGACAAGTCCAGGTCCTGACGCAGCAGCAGTTGTTTTGACGATTCGCAGTGCACCTCGATCTGGATCAGCGGATAGGACTGGGCAAACCGGCGCAGGATCCCCGGCAGAAAACGCATGACGTAATCGTCCGGCGTGCCGATGCGCACCATGCCGACCATATGCGGCTCGCGCAAGGTATTGAACACCTCGCTGTGCAGCTTGAGGATGCGCCGGGCGTAACCCAGCAGCACCTGGCCTTCAGCTGTCAGCCGTACCTGCCGTCCGTCGCGCTGGAATAATTGGCGCTGCAGCACGTCCTCTTCCAGTCGCTTCATCTGCATGCTCACGGCGGACTGGGTGCGGTTGACCTGTTCGCCGGCGCGGGTGAAACCGCCCTGGTCGGCGATGGCGACAAAGGTGCGCAGCACTTCGGTGTCGATACTCGGGTAGGCGGACATTCATCAATCTCCGAGATGTGTTGCATCAGAAACATTCGTTGGATTGATCTTAGCTCCGGCGCGACACTTGAGCCATCCAAACGGAGGGCAACACGATGAAAGGTCAAAACGGTTTTATCACGGTTGAAAAACACTCCATCCACCTGGTGACCGACCTGCTGCACAAGATCAATCGCTGGTACGAACTGCACCGCGAACGTGAAATGTTGGCGGGTATGAGCGATGAAGCGCTGAAGGATATCGGCCTGACCCGTGCAGATGTCGCACAGGAAGCCGAACGACACTTCTGGCAAGACCCCCTGAGCAATGGAAAATAAGCTGAACGCTCTGCGGGAAATCCCTGGTCACAACCCCATGATTGAGGCGCAAGCCCCTGAAATGGGGTTCGTGGCGACCTGAAACAGACGGTCATAGACATTCGCTGGAGCCTGCCCGACACCTGGCCAAGACTGCCGCCTCGACGCTGAGGAGCATCATCATGGAACGATCGATTATTGCAAGGCGCAGCACGTTACAGGCATTGAGCCATGGATTGGGCAGGGTCGGCCTGCCACTCTCCAGGGCAACGGCGCAACTGATGCGCTGGCGACAACTGAGCAGGGATCGCGCCGATCTGGCGCGCTTGAGCGATGACTGTCTGCGCGATATCGGCTTGAGTCGGGCTGACGTCATCTTGGAGTCGTCCCGGCCGTTCTGGGACGATCCGCTCAAGCGATGACGCGGCGACGCTGGCATTTTATGCGCAGGTCGCTAAGGTGGGAACAGACCTCGCCATGAGCCGTTGAATGTCCACTTCCTCGAGCTTTTCCTTGAAACAGGCCAGGCGCCTGGCACTGACCGCCCAAGGTTTTACCGGGCGTCAGTCGCCAGCGCCGGTCAAGTCGGCCAGGATCAATCGATTGATCGAGCGTCTGGGTACGGTGCAGATCGACTCGGTCAACGCGTTGGTGCGTTCGCACTACCTGCCCCTGTTCTCCCGCCTCGGCCATTACTCACATGATTTGCTCGACCAGGCTGCCTGGGGTCAGGGCCGGCAACGCACGCTGTTCGAATATTGGGGGCATGAAGCCTCGCTGCTGCCCCTGTCGATGTACCCGTTGATGCGTTGGCGCATGCTGCGCGCGAGCCGTGGCGAAGACATCTATCAGCAACTGGCGCGTTTCGGCCGTGAGCGGCAGGACACGATACGCCGGGTGCTGGCCTCGGTTCAGGCGCTTGGCGCGCTGGGGGCCGGGAGCCTGTCGACCCGTCAGGTGCGGGCAGGGCCCTGGTGGGACTGGAGCGCGGAAAAGCATGCACTGGAATGGTTGTTCGCCGCCGGTGAAGTGACCGTGGCCGGGCGGCGCGGGTTCGAGCGGCTGTATGATTTGCCGGAGCGGGTGATTCCTTCGGCGATTCTGCATCAGCCTCTGCTCTCGGAAGTCGAGGCGCAGCGGGGTTTGTTGCTGCACGCCGCAACAGCCTTGGGTGTCGGTACGGAAAAAGACCTGCGCGACTATTTTCGCCTGGGTCCGGCAGACAGTCGACCGCGGCTGGCGGAGTTGGTCGAGTCCGGTGACTTGCTGACCTGCGAGGTTCAGGGCTGGCGCCAACCGGCGTTCTGCCTGCCGGAGCCAAAGGTGCCGCGCAAGGTCGAGGCCAGTGCGCTGTTGTCGCCCTTCGATTCACTGATCTGGGAGCGCAGCCGTACCGAGCGGCTGTTCGATTTTCGCTACCGGCTGGAGATTTACACGCCCCAGCACAAGCGGGTCTATGGCTACTACGTGTTGCCGTTCTTGCACAACGAGCGAATAGCCGCACGAGTAGACTTGCGCGCTGAACGGGCGCTGGGCAGGCTGGCGGTGCACGCCGTGCATGAGGAAGAGTCGGGGCTGGACGAGGAGGGGATGCTGGCGTTGGCGGTCAATCTGCGGCGCATGGCGGATTGGTTGGGGCTGGAGCAGGTTCAATTGAATTGTCCGCGGGCGAGTGCGGCGCGGTTGCGGGTGGCATTGGCTCAATTCAGTGGTGACTGAACCGACGCCATCGCGAGCAAGCTCGCTCCCACAGTTGACCGCGTCCGTCTGGGCCACTCGGTCAACTGTGGGAGCGAGCTTGCTCGCGATGGCGGTGTATCAGGCAACCAAAGACTTACTGACTCACCGCCGGACCTGCTTCAACGTCTCGGCAATCAAAAACGCCAATTCCAGTGACTGATCGGCATTCATCCGCGGGTCGCAATGGGTGTGATACCGATCCGACAACCCATCTTCGGTAATCGGCCGTGCCCCACCGATGCACTCGGTCACATTCTGCCCGGTCATTTCGATGTGAATACCGCCGGCATAACTGCCTTGCGCTTCGTGAACCTGGAAGAACTGCTTCACTTCGCCAAGGATCTGCGCAAAATCGCGGGTCTTGTAGCCGCTGCTGGCCTTGATGGTGTTGCCGTGCATCGGGTCGCAACTCCAGAGCACCTGCTTGCCTTCACGCTGCACCGCGCCGATCAGTTGCGGCAAGTGATCGCCGACCTTGTTCGCGCCCATCCGCGCAATCAGGTTCAGGCGCCCCGGATCGTTGTCCGGGTTGAGCACGTCGATCAGGCGGATCAAGTCGTCAGGGTTCATGCTGGGGCCGACCTTGACCCCGATCGGGTTGTTCACCCCGCGCAGGAATTCGACATGAGCGCCATCCAGCTGACGGGTGCGGTCGCCGATCCACAGCATGTGCGCCGAGCAATCGTAGTAATCGTTGGTCAGGCTGTCGCGACGGACGAAGGCTTCTTCGTAGTTCAGCAGCAGCGCTTCGTGGGCCGTGAAGAAACTGGTTTCGCGCAATTGCGGCGAACCGTCCATGCCACAGGCGCGCATGAACGCCAGGGTTTCATCGATGCGATCGGCCAGATGGCTGTACTTTTCAGCCAGTGCCGAGTTGGCGATGAAGTCCAGGTTCCATTTGTGCACCTGATGCAGGTCGGCAAAACCGCCCTGGGCAAAGGCGCGCAACAGGTTCAGGGTCGCGGTGGACTGGTGATAGGACTGCAGCAGGCGCTCCGGGTCCGGCACGCGGCTTTTTTCGTCGAAACCGATGCCGTTGACGATGTCGCCCCGATAGGCCGGCAGGGTGACGCCATCGATGGTTTCGTCATTGGCCGACCGCGGTTTGGCGAACTGCCCGGCCATGCGCCCGACCTTCACCACCGGGCAACCGGCAGCAAAGGTCATGACGATCGCCATTTGCAGCAGCACTTTAAAGGTGTCGCGGATTTTCGCAGCGGAGAACTCGGCGAAGCTTTCGGCGCAGTCGCCGCCCTGCAGCAGAAACGCGCGTCCTTGGGTCACTTCGGCAAACTGACGGCGCAACTCCCGGGCTTCACCGGCAAACACCAGCGGCGGATAACTGGCCAGCGTTTGCTCGACATGCTGCAAATGGGCGGCGTCGGGGTAACGGGGTTGTTGCTGGATCGGCAGGGCGCGCCAGCTGTCAGGACTCCAGGGTTGGCTCATCGCGGTCTCTAGTGTTTTACGCTCGGACTGTCATGTTATCAGCAATTAGTGCGTGACCTGTTCCCGTCGCTTCGCGGACAATCGCCCCTTTGCCGCGCCACGCCGCGGTTTCAATGTGTTGCCTGCCGGGCGACGATCAGGAGACAAGATGACTGAGGAGCGCGTCGAGCATCTGCTCGCCGAGGTACAGGATGAGTTCGGCGTGATTCGCGTGCTGGAAGTGGCCGATTACCGTTTTCTCGAGTTCGGTGATGCCATCGAGCAAAGCTGCGTGTTCACCGCGGACCCCAGTTGGCTCGAATACGATTACACCCGGGCGATGCTGATCGGCGCGCTGTGCCACGAACAGCCGGAAAACGCGCTGTTCCTCGGACTGGGCGCCGGTACCTTGACCCAGGCCTGTCTCAAATTCCTGCCGTTGGAAGACGTCGAAGCCATCGAACTGCGCCCCGACGTGCCGCGCCTGGCCATCGAATACCTTGGGCTGGATGACGATCCGCGCCTGTATATCCGCGTCGGCGATGCGCTGGAGCTGCTGGAGTCGGCGGAACCGGCGGACCTGATTTTCGTCGACCTCTATACCGACGTCGGTCCGGGTGTCGGGCATCTGGCGTGGAGTTTCCTGGAGAACTGTCAGAAGCGCCTGAACCCGGGGGGCTGGCTGGTGATCAACCAGTGGGCGACCGATGACGGCAAGCCGTTGGGCGCGGCGTTGTTGCGCGGGCTTTATCACCGGCATTACTGGGAACTGCCGGTGAAGGAGGGCAATGTGATTCTGCTGGTGCCTTCGGAGCTGGATCAGGAACTGGACATGGACGGGCTGATGGCCCGGGCCGAAGGGCTGGCGCCGCGGTTGGGGTATTCGTTGCAGTCGCTGATCAAGGCCATCCGCCCGGCGACATGAGTTGTCGTCTGTAATGGCCCCATCGCGAGCAAGCTCGCTCCCACATGGAATTGCGGTTCAACTGTGGGAGCGAGCCTGCTCGCGATGGCGATCTATCTGCCAATACAAATCTCAAACCCCTTTGAAGATGCCAGGCCGCTTCTCGACCATCGACCGCACACCTTCTTTGGCATCCTCACTGGCCAGCAACTTCTTCACCAGCGCCGGCAATCCCTGCGCTGCTGCCGTTTCTCCTTCGTAACGCGCCTGCCGGGCCGACATCAACGTCGCCTGCACCCCAAGCGGCGCCTGCCGGGCAATCCGCTCCGCCAGTTCAAGCGCTCGCGGCAGTAAATCCTCACTGGCCATGACTTCCTGCACCAGCCCCAGATGCAAGGCGTCATGGGCGTCGAATTCATCGCCGGTCAGCAGCCAACGCATGGCATTGCCCCAGCCCGCGACTTGATGCAGGCGCAACGTCGCGCCGCCGAACGGGAAAATGCCGCGCTGCACTTCTTTCTGGGCGAAGCGAGTGTTGCTCGCGCACAGGTTGATATCAGCGGCCAGCATCAGTTCGATACCAATGGTCAGGCAATAACCTTGCGCGGCGACGATCACCGGTTTGCTCACCCTGGGCCCGGCAAACACCCCCCACGGATCACAGCCGCCTGGCGGTGCCTGCCAACCTTCGGCCAGGGCCGCACTGGCGTTGATCAGATCGAGCCCGGCGGTGAAATGCTCGCCATGGCCAAACACCACCGCCACCCGCGCCTCGCTGTCGGCCTCGAATTCGCCGTACGCCAGGCTCAATTCATTGAGCAGGTCGAGATCGAAGGCATTGCGCTTGGCCACCCGATCCAGACCGAGCAACAGGACATGACCGCGGCGTTCACGGGTAACACGACTGTGGTCGGGCTGGTTCATGGGGCATTTCCTCGGGGTGGGAAGGGGTCGTCGGACTGCCGGTCTGCGGCCCCGGGATGAACCGTTTTAGCGCGATCGCCAGCAGGGCCGGGGCCTTTGAAAAATAGACCCTTGCACGATTATCCGCAAAGCCTGTGACACAACGGTGTATGCGTCAGTTTTCCGACAAATAATGCTCCCTTTTTGGCCGATTTCCGGTATAGTGCGCGCCGGCCTTTAACCGGGCCGCGTTTAGGTAGCGCAATTCCCCGAAGCCAGCTTCGGCTGCACGTTCGCACTGCGAACTCTTCCTTGACGAATCTTTTTCATTCATTCGTTTTCGCAAATCCCCGCCGACAAAGCAGCCAGGGCGACTCTTGAGTCTTACACGGCATGCGCAGCTTTGGAGCATGGGTCTTTGCGGATGCACTTAGAGGCAGACCCATGACCCAGGAAACCGGCGGCTTCGCCGCTTTTAATCTTAATCCGAATATCCTTGCAGCCGTCATCGCGACTGGCTACGAAGAGCCTTCGGCTATTCAGCAGCAATCGATCCCGATCATCATGGCCGGCCAAGACATGATTGGCCAGGCGCAAACCGGTACCGGTAAAACCGCCGCGTTCGCCCTGCCGATCCTGCACTGCATCGATCCTGCCAAGCGCGAGCCGCAAGCCCTGATCCTGGCGCCAACCCGTGAGTTGGCGCTGCAAGTAGCAACCGCTTTCGAAACCTACGCCAAGCAAATGCCGGGCGTTACCGTTGTGGCCGTTTACGGCGGCGCCCCTATGGGTCCACAACTGAAAGCAATCCGTAATGGCGCACAGATCGTTGTCGCCACGCCGGGCCGTCTGTGCGACCACCTGCGTCGCGACGAAAAAGTATTGTCGACCGTGAACCACCTGGTTCTCGACGAAGCCGACGAAATGTTGAAGCTGGGCTTCATGGACGACCTCGAAGTTATCTTCAAGGCCTTGCCAGCGACCCGTCAGACCGTATTGTTCTCGGCCACCCTGCCGCAGTCGATCCGTGCCATTGCCGAACGCCATCTGCGCGATCCGCAACACGTGAAGATCCAGACCAAGACTCAGACCGTTACCGCGATCGAACAGGCTCACCTGTTGGTTCACGCTGACCAGAAGACCTCGGCTGTATTGAGCCTGTTGGAAGTGGAAGACTTCGACGCCCTGATCATGTTCGTGCGCACCAAGCAAGCGACCCTGGACCTGGCCAGTGCCCTGGAAGCCAAAGGCTACAAAGCCGCTGCGCTGAACGGTGACATTGCCCAGAACCAGCGTGAGCGCGTGATCGAATCCCTCAAGGATGGCCGTCTGGACATCGTTGTGGCGACCGACGTTGCCGCTCGTGGCCTGGACGTTCCGCGCATCACTCACGTGTTCAACGTTGACATGCCGTACGACCCGGAATCCTACGTGCACCGTATCGGCCGTACCGGCCGTGCCGGTCGCGAAGGTCGTGCACTGCTGCTGGTGACTCCGCGTGAGCGCCGCATGCTGCAAGTGATCGAGCGTGTAACCGGTCAGAAAGTTGCTGAAGTTCGCCTGCCGGACGCTCAAGCTGTTCTCGATGCCCGCATCAAGAAACTGACCAACAGCCTGTCGCCGCTGGTGGCTGATGCCGAATCGACTCACGGTGATCTGCTGGATCGCCTGACTGCCGACATCGGTTGCACCCCGCGTGCCCTGGCCGCTGCGCTGCTGCGCAAGGCCACCAACGCTCAGGCGCTGACCCTGGCTGCAATCGAGAAAGAACGTCCACTGGTGCCAAACAACGCACCGCGTGGCGATCGTCCAGAGCGTACCGGTGATCGTCCGGACCGTGGTGATCGTGAGCGTCGTGCTCCGGTTCCATTGGCCGAAGGTCGTGCCCGTTGCCGTACCGCGCTGGGCGCGCGTGACGGTATTGCGGCCAAGAACCTGCTGGGTGCCATCCTGAATGAAGGCGGTTTGGCTCGTGAAGCCATCGGTCGCATCCAGGTGCGTGACAGCTTCAGCCTCGTCGAGCTGCCGGAAGATGGTCTGGAGCGTCTGCTGACCAAGCTGAAGGACACTCGCGTTGCCGGTAAGCAGTTGAAGCTGCGTCGCTATCGCGAAGATTGATCCGCTCCCGGGCTGATTGATCGAACATAAAAAATCCCCGACTGGTTCGGGGATTTTTTATGCCTGGATTTTGATTCAGGGTTTGGCGTTGGCGTAGAGATAGTCCGTGGCCAATGACGCCAGCGTCCGCACGCCGACCACCAGCGCCGCCTCATCCACAAAGAACCCCGGATTATGATTCGGCGCCGCCTTGCTCATGTCCTGGTCTTTGGGCGTGACCCCCAGGAATACAAACAACCCCGGTGCTTCCTTGGCGTAGAAGGAAAAGTCTTCGGCGCCACCGACCAATGGCCCCTGCACCACGTCGTCCTTGGCCGCCCAGCGCAAGGTCGGCAGCATTTTCTCTGTCAGTGCCGGGTTGTTGATCGTCGGGTCATACTTCTCGATGATCGTCACTTCAGCCTTGGCGCCACCGCTTTCGGCGATTTTCTCCACGGTCTGGCGTACGTCGGCGTGCAGCTTCTGGCGGATGGCGTAGTCGTAGGAGCGGATAGTGCCGCTCATGTCCACGGACTCGGGAATGATGTTGTAGCGGGTGCCGCCGTTGATCGTACCGATACTGACCACCGACGGATAAGACGAGATGTCGGTACGGCGGCTGACCACGGTTTGCAGGCCGACGATGGTTTGCGCGCCGACCGTGATCGGGTCGATACCGTCCCACGGGCGCCCGGCATGGGTCTGCTTGCCGAGAATTTTAATGCGCAGGTCATCGGAGCTGGCCAGGGTCGGGCCAGGGCGATAGGCGATACGGCCGGCGGGGACGCCGGCCCAGACGTGCAGGCCAAATACCGCGTCCGGTTTCGGTGATTTCATCACGCCTTCTTCAATCATCATTTTCGCGCCCCAGGTGTTTTTACCGTCGGGGATGAAATCGCTAGGGCCTTCTTCTGCCGGCTGGAAATAGAACACCACCGTGCCGGGCAAGGTGTCGCGCATGCCGGTCAGGATTTTCGCCGTGCTCAGCAGGATGGCGGTGTGCGCGTCGTGGCCGCAAGCGTGCATCACGTCGACTTCTTTGCCGAGGTAGGTGCCTTTGGCTTTCGAGGCGAAAGGCAGGTCCGAGACTTCCTTGACCGGCAGCGCATCCATGTCGGCGCGCAGCGCGACGGTCGGGCCGGGCAGGGCACCTTTGAGGATGGCCACCACGCCAGTGCGGGCGACGCCGGTTTTCACCTCAAGGCCCATGGCCCGCAGTTGTTTGGCGACCAGTTCCGAGGTGCGTTGTTCGGTGTTGCCCAGTTCCGGGTGGGCATGGAGGTCGCGCCGGGTTTCCAGCAGCTCGGGCTCCAGGGCCTTGGCCTGTTCGGCGATGTGGGTGCGGGCGCCTTCCAGTGTATCGGCGCTGGCGTGGCCGGCCAGTGCGCCGAACAGGGTCAGCAAGCAGGTTTGGGCAATGCGGGTCAGCTGCATGGGTATCTCCATGATTGTTGTTTTTTTGGCTTCAGTGCCTGTGACTCGAGTGCTGGAGTCAAGTGCTATTCCTGCACCTGGCCGCCACCTGCCGTGATCACTTGCACGCTCATGCGTGGCGTCGCCAGATCGAGCCCGGCCTCATCCAGGTGCCGCTTGAGTGACAGGTTGAACGCCCGGGACACTTCCCACTGCTTGATCGGCGCGGTCTTGAAGCGGGCGCGCAGGATCGCGTTTCCCGACTCGAAACTCTCGACCCCCTGGATCTCCAGTGGCGACCAGATATTGCGCCGTTGCAGCGGATCGGTGCGCATCTTCTGCCCGACGTCGCGCATCAGTTTGATCGCGTTATCGATGTCCATGTTCGAAGGCACTGCCACCCGGAAGATCGCGTAGCCGAATTCCCGGGAGTAGTTTTTGATGCTTTTGATTTCGCTGAACGGAATGGTGTGGACGATGCCGTCGATGTCCCGCAGGCGCACGGTGCGGATGGTCAGGCCTTCGACGGTGCCCAGGTGGCCGCCGACGTCCACGTAATCGTCGATGGCCAGGGAGTCTTCGATGATGATGAACAGCCCGGTGATCAGGTCCGCCACCAGCGACTGCGCACCGAAACCGATGGCCAGGCCGATCACCCCGGCACCGGCCAGCAGCGGTGTGACGTTCATGCCCATGTTGGCCAGGGCGACGATCAGCGCGATGATGAAAATGGCCACGAACAGCACGTTGCGGATCAGCGGCATCATCGTCTGCGCGCGGGCGTTGGCCAGGCCTTTGCGCGAGCGGGTGAGAGCGTGGTGCACGGCGGTGTCGCTGAGGATCCAGATCAGCCAGGCAAAAATCAGCGTGCCGCCGAGGCTGAACAGTTTGACGCTGATTTCATGGCCTTCGCCTTCAGTGAACGCGATGAACGACAGGCCCCAGACCCGCAGGCCGAGCTCGATGAATGCCAGCCACACCAGCAGATGGGCAAGGGTGTAGAAGAAGCTTTTCAGGCGATCGGAGTACAGCGCATGTCGCTTCGCGCTGCGCTGCGGCTTGAGGGAATGGCGGCGCACCAGCCCGTTGATGACCATGCATAGCACCAGCAGCACGGTGCAGATCAGCGACTGGCGCAACGCCGTGCTGGTATCGCCGGCCGAGACGAACGTGGCGAACAACGAGATGGCCACCAGCACCAGCGCCGGTACGTACCAGAAGGTGCCGAGGATATCGATGGTGTCGCTGAGGGCGCGCCGGGTCAGGCGTCGGGACAGCGGTTGGTTGCGGATCAGATGGGCAATCGGGCGGCGGAACCGCAGGATGAACAACCCCGTGGACACCGCTGCCAGCACGTTGGCGATCGTCGCGGCGGTATGCGCCAGGTGACTGCCGAGGCTGGCGACCAGGCGCGGGTCGCCCAGGGCTTCACCGAAGGCGGCGAAACTGCCGATCAGCCACAGCGGCCGAAAGGCCTGATGGCGCAGGATGTACAAGGCGCGGTGGCGGTGCGGGCCGTCGAGCACGGAAAACGCGATCACGCAGATCGCCGAGAAACAGGTACCGACCACCAGCGCATAAGCCAGCACCATGGCCAGGCTTTTGCCCAACGACGAGGGCAGGGCATAGCTCATATACACCGTGATGACCAAGGCGATCAGCCACGGCCCGAGCTTGCGCAGGGCAAAGCGCAGCATGTCCAGGGCCCTGGGGTGTTGCGGCAGTTCTTCGGTCAGGCCGAAGCGCATCCGCACCCGGTGCCCGAGCCAGATCAGCGCGGCGGCCAGCAGGCTCCAGATCATCAGGATCATGGCGAAGGCAAAGATGATCGGCAGCCATTCATTGGCCGGCAACACCAGCGCCGCCAGTTCATCCTCGGCCAGTTCGAACTCTTGCGTCCAGCGCGTGAGCGGGCTGTCGGCGCCGGAGAACTGTTTTTCGAAATTGGCCAGGGTACCGCCGATGAGGCCCAGAACGCCTGTTTCAGTGGTGGGCCGGGCTTTCAGGGTGGCGTCGCGCAGCTTTTTCAGGTCGGTCAGCAACTGGATCCGTTGCTGATCGTTCTCCAGCGACTTGATGACTTCATCCAGGGACTGGCCCAGGGGTTCTTGCGCCTCTGGCTGGGATTTCGCCGAACCGCCGAGCAAGCCCGGCAAACCGACCGCCTGGGCAGGGGCCAGCGGCAGCAGCGTCATGAGGCAGACGAGGAAAAGGGATGGCAGGGCAAAAAGACGAGCGAACACTAGGCGGTCAACCTCGGATGAGCGGATCGACCGAGTGTACGAGCCCGTCAAAATCAATGCGAGCCAGGGTTGAGGATTTATTCGTTGAGTTTGGCGAGGATCTTGAACACCACGGTGGCGAGGATCGTCAGCATGCCGATCCACATCGCGAACACGCCAATGTTCTTGTCGCGAAAATTGAAACCGATCGCCAGCATGATCATCCCGGCAAGAATCGGGATCAGCATGGCGTGGAACGAAGACATCGTGATCATGGGCGACTGCCTTGTCGGAAGGGGTAGTTAAAGTCTAGGTGGCTTTTGAGAGACTGGAGGTGATGGGCGTAGGAGCTGCCGAAGGCTGCGATCTTTTGACCTTGATCTTCAGCATTCAGCCTGGCATCAAGATCAAGATCAAAAGATCGCAGCCTGCGGCAGCTCCTACGGGGCTATGGCAACTCGCGGCAGGCGTAGAACGCGCTCAGCACCTTGACCAGGTGCGCCAGGTCATGGCTGCCGCACAGCTCGCGGATCGAGTGCATGGCGAACGTCGGCAAACCGATGTCCACGGTGCGCACGCCCAGGTGGCTGGCGGTGATCGGGCCGATGGTCGAGCCACAACCCATATCGCTGCGCACCACGAAGCTCTGCACCGGCACTTCTTCGGCCATGCACAGATGGCGGAAGAACCCGGCTGTTTCGCTGTTGGTGGCGTAGCGCTGGTTGCTGTTGACCTTGATCACCGGGCCGGCATTGAGTTTCGGACCGTGGTTGGCGTCGTGTTTGTCGGCGTAGTTGGGGTGCACGCCGTGGGCATTGTCGGCCGAGACCAGCAGGGATTTCTGAATGGTGCGTACGAATTCATCACCTTCGGGCAGCAGGCGACGCAGGGTTTGCTCGAGCATCGGGCCGTCGGCGCCGCAGGCGGAGCAGGAGCCGACTTCTTCGTGGTCATTGCAGACCAGCACGCAGGTTTCATCGGTCTCGGTCGTCAGCAAGGCTTGCAGGCCGGCGTAGCAGGACAGCAGGTTGTCCAGGCGCGCACCGGCGATGAAGTCGCCATGCAGGCCAATGATCGCGGCGCTTTGGGTATCGTAGAAGCTCAGCTCGTAATCCAGCACCACGTCGGCGTTCAGCCCATGCTCCAGGGTGAGCTGGTTGGTGAGCACGGCGCGGAAGTCGACCCGTTCGTCACCGGCAAATTGGGCGAGGATCGGTGGCAACTCGGTCTGGGCGTTGATGGCCCAACCCATGTTGGCTTCGCGGTTGAGGTGAATGGCCAGGTTCGGGATGATGGCGATCGGTACCTTGAAGTCGACCAGCTGACTCTCGACCTTGCCGTCACGGCGGAAGGTCACGCGGCCGGCCAGCGACAGATCACGATCGAACCACGGCGCCAACAGCGCGCCGCCATAGACTTCCACGCCCAGTTGCCAGAAGCCCTGGCGTTGCAGTTCCGGCTGGGGCTTGACCCGCAGGCAGGGGCTGTCGGTGTGGGCGCCAACCAGGCGAATCCCGCCGTGCAGCGGCGAATGACGGCCCATCTTGATGGCGACGATCGAAGAGTCGTTACGGGTGACGTAGTAACGACCATTGGTTTCGGTGGTCCATGGCTCGCGCTCGTCGAGGCGTTGATAGCCCGCCGCTTCCAGGCGCTGTACCAGGCTGGCGGTGGCATGAAACGGGGTAGGGGAGGCCTTGAGGAAGTCGATCAGGCCTTGGTTCAACTCTTCGCGCATAAGTAGCTCCAGACAGCAGTGGAGCCAGTTTAACGTATTGGTCGGGGGCTTTGGGCATGACGTGTACCACTCACCTCAGCTCGCAGCCTCGACCCGCTTTATCAGGTACTTCATGATGATCCGCTCATCCTCGGGCTTTTCGGGCCGGGGCAGTTGCGCGGACCAGCCCTGCTTCGTCTCCAGCAGCTTTTTCTGACGGCTGCGGTCCCAACGAAGAATCTCCCGCGAGGCACTTTCCCACCACTCGTGGCGGCACGCCGTGTAGTACGGGTGATCGGGTGCCGCGCTGCCGTAAAGCAGATCGCGTCCGACCTTTCTCAGCGGGCCGCTCTGGTGACGCAGCTTCCATTTTATTTTCAGTCGCTGCCAGGCCGAAGGGAAGGGTTTCGCACGCGGTACATCACGGCACAGTTCAACCAGGTGCTGACTGAACGCCTCGCCATGCAGGGAGAAGAAAAGCGCCTGCATCGCGTGGAAAAAGCGTTTATCCGCAAAGTAGTGATAGATGGACTTCCTGGCCTCAGCCACAGGCTTGCCGTGCATGGCGAACGACAGGGCGATCTGCTCGATGGTGTGGATGTCGAAGCCGTCGCGGGTCCATTCGTCGATGAATCGGATGGACGCTTCGAACAGCGCCGTGTCGCGATCAGTCACGCCGCACACGCCGCTGTTGAACAGCTTGAAGCCGTTATCCGCGGTGATGCCATGCGCGCGCAGGTAACCGCCGAGCTTCACATAGTCGGGGCGTTCGTGGACGTCTTTCCAGTCGTATTCGAACCGGTCCATCAGGTAGTGCCCAGGCTCAATCCGCTCGAAGATCTGCATCGGGTCGCGGGTGAACAAGGTGTCGGTGTCGACGAACAAGGTCTTTTGCGCCAGCGTCAGCCCATAGGCGATCGCGCAGGCCTTGCGACGATGGTGATAGCTGTTTGCGCCTTGCCACAGGGTCAGGGTTTCCTGGGTCAGGGTAACGGTTTCCACTGGCCAGCCGGCATAGTCCTGTGGACGATCCGTAAGGATTCTGATGCTCGGCAGCTTGCCGTTCGTGGCGTGGGACAGCGCGGTCAAAATACTGAACTTGGCTTCCCGCCGGTACACGTCATGGTCGCCGTAGATCAGGTAAAGCAGCTGGTGTCGGGTTTTTTCGACGGGTAACGCCAGGAAATCAGTACAACTCATCCGGATTAATATCCTTTCTCTGAAGCGGCAAGCTTAAAACGGTGCCGGGCATTCGAAGCGCAAGCGTTCGCCGGTTTGCGGATGGGTGAAGCTGAGCATACTGGCGTGCAGGCACAGGCGCGGCCAGGCGGCCAGGGCCTGTTCGTGCGCATAGAGCCCGTCACCCAGCAGCGGATGACCGATGGACAGCATGTGCACGCGCAGTTGATGGGAGCGGCCGGTGATCGGTGTCAGTTCGACGCGGCACCAGTCGCCGCAACGTTCCAGCACGCGCCAGAAGGTCAGGGCATGCTTGCCGAACTCATGGTCCACCACGTGGCGTGGTTTGGTCGGCGGGTCGTAACGCAGTGGCAGATCGATGCTGCCACTGTCGAGCTCCGGTTGGCCCCAGCACAGCGCGGTGTAGGCTTTTTCGGTTTCGCGGTCGTGAAATTGCCGAGACAACTCGCGATGAGTATCCGGATCACGGGCCAACAGAATGATGCCGGACGTTTCCCAATCCAGTCGATGGACGATTCGCGCTTCCGGGTAGCCGTTTTCTTGCAGGCGGGTAATCAGGCAGTCCTTGTTGTCGTCAGCCCGGCCAGGGACGGAGAGCAACAGGGTTGGTTTATCCACCACCAGTACGGCGGCGTCCTGATGGATGATGCGGATGTTGGACAACGGCATTAAAACAGCCTCGTAACAAACGCCAACGGCGGCTCAGAACCTTCGTTGTCCCCTGTAGGAGCTGCCGCAGGCTGCGATCTTTTGATTCTGCTTTCAAAACAAGATCAAAAGATCGCAGCCTGCGGCAGCTCCTACAAAGGCCCGAAGGCCCTGAACCGCCGTGGCTCCTGTCTGATCGACTCAGCGATCCGGCAGGGTGATATTGAGTTCCAGGATCGAGCAGCTGCCCTGGTTTTCCAGAGCGACGTGCACGTCATCGGACCCGATATTGACGTACTTGCGGATCACTTCCACCAGTTCCTTCTGCAAGGCTGGCAAGTAGTCCGGCGTACTGCGCTGGCCGCGTTCATGCGCCACGATGATCTGTAGACGCTCTTTCGCTACCGAGGCGGTACTTGGCTTCTTGTTGGCACGAAAGAAGTCAAAAATGTTCATTACCTACCTCCAAACAGGCGCTCGAAGAATCCCTTCTTCGTGACATCGAGGAAGCGATGTTCCACGGTTTTACCCAGCAGGCGATCGACCGCATCGCTGTACGCCTGGCCGGCGTCGCTCTGATCGTCGAGGATCACCGGCACGCCGGAGTTGGAAGCCTTGAGTACCGCCTGGGATTCCGGAATGACACCCAGCAGGGTGACCGCCAGGATTTCCTTGACGTCTTCGACACCGAGCATTTCGCCGTCACTGACCCGTTGTGGGTTGTAACGGGTCAGCAGCAAGTGTTCCTTGATCGGTTCTTCGCCCTTTTCCGCGCGGCGCGACTTGCTGGCCAGCAGGCCGAGCATGCGGTCCGAGTCACGTACCGAGGACACTTCCGGGTTGGTCACGATGATCGCTTCATCGGCGAAGTACATCGCCAGGTGAGCACCTTTCTCGATGCCGGCCGGGGAGTCGCAGACGACGAATTCGAAGTCTGCCTTGAGCGCCATCAGGACTTTTTCCACGCCATCGACAGTCAGCGCGTCTTTGTCGCGGGTCTGACTGGCGGCCAGTACGTAGAGGTTTTCCAGGCGTTTGTCTTTGATCAGCGCCTGCTGCAGGTTGGCTTCGCCGTTCACGACATTGACGAAGTCATACACCACGCGGCGTTCGCAACCCATGATCAGGTCGAGGTTACGCAGGCCGACGTCGAAGTCGACGATAACTGTTTTGTGGCCACGCAGAGCGAGGCCGGTACCGATAGCGGCGCTGGTGGTGGTCTTACCCACACCACCCTTGCCGGATGTAACCACGAGAATCTTGGCCAAGGTGTTTCACCCCTAAGGAAAAAGGACTTTTAGCCCCTGAAAAACATCTCTTGAAAAACTACTGCAGTCGGACAGCCTTGGCTGGAATCCGGTTCAGAGCGGCACTTACTTACGGTAAACACTGCTTGTAGCCTTTTTCCTACTTCGTTTGAGCCGTATTCGCTACGTTTTAGAGATGCTTGGAAAATGCGGCAGTATCCGTTAAAGCCGAATGATGTTCAACACATCGCCCGACAGGCTGACCTGCACGCCCGAGCCCCACAAAGGGTCGCGACGCAGATCCTCCGAAACTTTGTAATGGCCTGCGATTGAGACTAGTTCAGCGCTCATCTGCTGACAGAAAATCCTGGCTTTGGTGTCGCCTTTGACCCCGGCCAGCACACGACCACGCATCGGGCCGTATACATGGATGTTCCCATCGGCGAGAAGTTCCGCCCCCGGACTGACCGACGACACCACCACCAGATCGCACCCCTGGGCATAAATCTGCTGGCCACCCCGTACCGGCGACGTGATGATCTTGGTCGGCTTGAGCGTCGGCTCCGGCGGTTTTTCCGGTTTTTTCTTCACCTCGCCTTCGTACGGGTCCAGCGCACGTTCCCGGGCGCCGGACGGTGGCAGCACCGGCAGGTCGACCGCGATGGCGGCGGCGATGTCCTCGATGCGGCTGGCACGGATCGCCAGGGTGCGCAAGCCGTGCTGGCGGCAGATGCGCATCAGGCCGGGCAGATCGACGGCGCCTTCGTGGGGCGGCAGTTTGTCCAGGGCCAGCACCAACGGCGCGTTACTGAAGAAGTTAGGCGCCTGGGCAACCTTGGCGGCCAGTTGCCGATCGAGGTTCTCGAGGTCGTTACGGGCCAGTTCCAGCACCGTGATGGCGAGCATGCTGCCCTTCAACTGGAACACGGGATCTTGGTCTAGCGGATCGATTTTGCTCATGTCGGCATACAACGGCTTGTCACTAAAAGTGCCGAGACTTATAACGAGAACGCCCGCGGGCCGCAAGCCGGGTCGAACGATGTAGAATGCGCGGCCACTGTCTTGACGGAAGCTTTAATGGATCGCCCGCGTTTTCGAACAGCATTTCTTTCTCCGCGTTTCTGGCCGCTGTGGTGCGGGCTGGGGCTGTTGTGGCTGATAGTCCAGTTGCCGTACCCGGCATTACTGGGTATCGGGCGCGCCCTGGGTGCATTGATGTATCGCGTGGCCGGCGACCGACGGCGCATTGCCAAGCGTAATCTCGAGCTGTGTTTCCCTGAAAAGACCGCTGCCGAGCGCAAGCGCCTGCTCAAGGAAAACTTCGCCTCCACCGGCATCGCCTTCTTCGAGATGGCCATGAGCTGGTGGTGGTCGCGCGAACGCCTGGCGAAACTGGCGCATGTCGAAGGGCTGGAGCATTTGCAAAAGGCCCAACGTGAAGGCAAGGGCGTGATCCTGATGGCCGTGCATTTCACCACGCTGGAAATCGGCGCGGCGCTGCTCGGCCAACAGCACACCATCGATGGCATGTACCGCGAGCACAAGAATCCGTTGTTCGACTACATCCAGCGCCTAGGTCGCGAGCGGCACAACCACGACTCGCTGGCGGTGGAGCGCGACGACGTGCGTGGCATGCTCAAGCTGCTGCGGGCCGGCCGGGCCATCTGGTATGCACCGGACCAGGACTATGGCGCCAAGCAAAGTATCTTTGTGCCGCTGTTCGGCATTCAGGCCGCGACCGTCACCGCCACCAGCAAGTTTGCCCGGCTGGGCAAGGCGCTGGTGGTGCCGTTCACCCAGGAGCGCCTGGCGGATGGCAGCGGTTATCGACTGGTGATCCATGCGCCGCTCGAGGGTTTCCCCGGCGAGACCGAAGAGGCCGATTGCATTCGCATCAATCAGTGGGTCGAAGGCGTGTTGCGCGAATGCCCGCAGCAATACCTGTGGGCCCACCGCCGCTTCAAGAGCCGTCCGCCGGGCGAGCCCAAGCTGTACGCAAAACGCGGTTGATCGATCTCTTTGAGCGCCATGGAGTGTTGCCATGAGTCCTGCTGAACCGGTGACAGGCTTGATTCTTTCCGGTGGCGGGGCCCGGGCGGCCTATCAGGTCGGGGTGCTGGCAGCGATTGCCGAGCTGTTGCCGGTGGGTGCAAGCAATCCGTTTCCGGTGATCGTCGGCACGTCGGCCGGGGCGATCAACGCGGTCAGCCTGGCCAGTGGGGCAATGGATTTTCGCGGCGCCATCGAGGGTCTCACCGCGTTCTGGCAGGGCTTTCGCAGTCACCTGGTACTACGCAGCGACTGGCCCGGGGTGATCCGTCAGGCGAGCCGTTTTGTCAGTCACAGTCTGCTGGGCATCGGTGCCCAGGTTCCGGTGGCCCTGCTCAACAGTTCGCCGCTGCGCGGGTTGCTCAATGACAAACTGCACATGACCGGTATTGACGAGGCCATTGCGCAGAAGCAGCTGCAGGCAGTGGCGGTGACCGCGTTCGGTTACGAATCCGGTCAGGCCGTCACGTTTTATCAGGGCGGCGGCACCATCGACGCCTGGTTGCGCCATCGACGAATCGGCGTTCCCACACAGTTGACCGTAGAGCACTTGCTCGCCAGCTCTGCCATTCCGCTGCTGTTCGCGCCAGTGAAAATCGGCGAAGAGTATTTCGGTGATGGTGCTGTGCGCCAGTCGGCACCGATCAGCCCGGCCCTGCACCTGGGTGCCAGCCGGGTGCTGGTGGTGGGTGTCAGCGGCAATCCGCGGGGTGTCGACCCGCAGCAGCCGCTGCAACGCGCCTACACCGGTCAGCAGCCGACCCTGGCGCAGATCGGCGGGCACATGCTCAACAGTACGTTCATTGACAGTCTGGAAAGCGACATCGAGTTGCTGCAGCGTCTCAATCAGTTCAGTCATCTGCTGCCCGACGGCACCCCGACCCGCGCGCTCGGCGTGGCACCGGTAGAGGTGCTGGTGATTTCGCCGAGCCAGCCGATCGACGAAATCGCCGCGCGCCATCGCCAGGAATTGCCGGCGGCGCTGCGCCTGTTCCTGCGCGGGCCGGGGGCGACCAAGACCAGCGGGGCGGGGGTGTTGAGTTATCTGCTGTTCGAGGCGGGGTATTGCAGCGAGTTGATTGATCTGGGGCGGCGGGATGCGCTGGCCAAGCGGGATGAGTTGTCCCGGTTTCTCGGGTTGGCGGAATCTGTGGTTGCGGCTTGAGATCGGCGGCGTGGCCATCGCGAGCAAGCTCGCTCCCACATTCGATCTACTGTGAACACATTATTTGTGATCACCACTGATCAACTGTGGGAGCGAGCTTGCTCGCGATGGCGTCACTGCAGACGCCGCTGAATCAGAAATGAACCTTGACCAGGAAGCTGGTCACGCTCTGATCAGTCTTGAAACCCTGGCTGTCTTCAATACCGTACTTGTTTTTCCAGTAGTCATACTCGACACCGACGTACAACTGCTTCTCGCCCAGATTCAGCGCCTTGCCCAAGTCGTATTTGACCTGTGGATTGAAGTGCAGGTTGGCGTGGTATTCGCCTTTTTTGTTGACGTCATTGTCGACCACCCAGTCCATGAAGCCATCAATCAGGATGTTCGAATCGCCCACCGGGATGGTGTAGGACCAGACCGGAGTGACCTGCCAGATATTGTCACCGGGGCGGTCGCCTTCGGTATGACGGTTGTAGAAGTTCAGCTGGAAGTAATCGAAGCCCGGGATCGCCAGGTCAAAAGCAGGACCGATCAGGTACGACTCGGTATCGTCTTCACCGAACTCGTACGTCATGGCCAGCAACACGTCTTTGATCGGGCCGAACTCGAGTTTCTGATCGAAGATCTTGCCGAACGACAGGCGCGGGCTGATTTCACCGTAGTAGGTGTTCTCACCGGCGAAGGAATCTTCCTTGCCGTTGTAGAAGATCTTGTCGACGAACATGAAGTTGTCGCCGTATTTCCAGCCATCGGCGTGTTCGAAGGTCACCGTCTGCTGAATGCGCGGGTTGACCTGGAAGTCCTTGCCATACAGATAGGTCAGGCTGTTGTTCTGCCATTGCAGCAAGTCGCCGGCCATGGCCTGGCCACCGGCCAGCAAGGATCCTGCGAGCATCAGGCTAGTGCACGTACGTTTCATTCGGTTGCTCCCAAAAAGTAGGTGTTCCACGTTATTTTTCTAAGGTCGGCGCTCTGGTCTGGCGCCTTTTTCTCAAGCTGTAAAAAATCGTCCAATCGGTCAGCTTCAGGGCTGTTGGCAAGCGCTGCGCCAAGGCTTTCGCAAAGCACAAAAACTCCCGCTCGGCTGCTCGAAAACAGTCGATTGAGAGGGGTTTTGGATGGCCTTGATACCGTCCAGAGCCGGGATAAGTTGGCTTTCTGGTCAGGAATTAAATCCGGGCTTTTTTTTAAAGCGGATTTGGGCGGCCGCGGAGAATACTGACTCCTTGGCCAGGTCTCAAGTGCCCCGCAACAGCGCACGGACGACAGGTTTAAGGCGCGGTTGCGGGCCATCTTAGAAATGCACCTTCACCAGCAGGCTGGCGGTGTTTTCATGGGTGTCCAGGTTCGAGCTGTTTTCGACCCCGTACTTGTTTTTCCAGTAGCTGTATTCGGTGCCGACATAGAACTGCTTCTGGCCCCAACCCAGGGCTTTGCCGAGGTCGTATTTGATCTGCGGGTTGATGTGCAGGTTGGCGTGGTAGGTGCCGCGGGCGTTCTGGTCATTGTCCACCACCCAGTCCAGATAGCCATCGATCAACAGGTCCGATTTGCCCAGTGCAATGCTGTAGGACCAGGCGGGTGTGATCTGCCAGACACCGTCGCCAGGGCGCGGGCCTTCGGTCTGGCGGTGATAGAAATTGAGGGTGAAATAGTTGAAGCCTGGCACTGCGAGGTCGAAGCCGGGGCCGATCAGGTAGGCCTCGCTCTCGCCTTCGCCATACTCGTAAGTCATGGCCAGCAGCACGTCCTTGATCGGGCCGTATTCGAAGCGGCGGTCGAGGATCTTGCCGAAGGACAGGCGCGGGCTGAACTCGCCGTAAAAGGCGTGACGGCCTTTGCTGCGGTCTTGTTCGCCGTTGTAGAAGACCTTGTCGACGAACAGGAAGTTGTCGCCGTATGTCCATTTGTCGGCATGCTCGAACGTCACCGTCTGCTGGATCGACGGGTTGATCGCGAAGTTCTTGCCGTACAGGTAGCTCAGGCTGTTGGTCTGCCATAGCAGCAGATCGCCGGCCATGGCCTGACTGGCGGCCAGAAGACCACCGCACAACAACATGCTTGTCTGGGTCCGAATCATCTGTTGCTCCCTCTTGTTTTTATTGTTCGAGGCGCAGGCAGCCACTGACCTGTGGCCTGGTGGCTTGCCTTTTTGTTTTTGTAGGAGCTGGCTTGCCGGATCGCCGCACCGCAGCGAAGAGGCCAGCAAATCCACCATCAATGTCGTCTGACACACCGCCTTCGCCGGCAAGCCGGCTCCTACAGGGGGTTGTGGTGTCAGTGGGTCAATGCGGGTGGGCGTGGCAGTCGTTGATGGCCGCGCGTTCGGCGCCGCCGAGGATGTTGAACAGCAGGTTCAGTGACAGCGCACTCAGCGTGGCCATCGCGATTCCGCTGTGGGTGATCGGGCTCATCCACAGCGGCAGGTGGGCGAAGAATTCCGGGCGCACCACCGGGATCAGCCCCATGCCGATACTCACTGCCACCAGCAACTGGTTGCGACGATCACCGATGTCGGCTTCCTGGAGAATCTTGATGCCGGTGGCGGCGACCATACCGAACATGGCGATGGCCGCACCGCCCAATACCGCCGGTGGAATCGACGCCACCAGGAAGGCCGCTTTCGGCAGCAGGCTCAGTACCACCAGCAACCCGCCGGCAACGATGGTCACTGAGCGGCAACGCACGCCGGTCATCTGCACCAGGCCGATGTTCTGGGCGAAGGAGGAGTGGGTGAAGGTGTTGAAGAACCCGGCGAAAAACGAGGCGCCGGCATCACAGAGCAGACCGCGACGCAGCATCCGCGGGCAGACTTCCTGGCCGGTGATCTTGCCCAGTGCGAGGAACATCCCGGTGGACTCGACGAAGATGATCACCACCACCAGGCACATCGAAAGGATCGGTGCGAGTTCAAACTTCGGCATGCCGAAATGCAAGGGGGTGACGATTTGCAGCCACGGCGCCTGAGCCATGCCGCTGAGGTCGACCATGCCGATCAAGCCGCAGATCACGTAGCCCAGGCACATGCCGATCAGCACGGATATGTTGACCCAGAAACCGCGCATGAAGCGATGAACCAGCAGAATGGTGGCCAGTACCAGGGCGGCGATGGCCAGGTAAATCGGCGAGCCGAATTGTGCGGCGCCAGCACCGCCACCGGCCCAGTTCACCGCCACGGGAAACAGCGACAAACCGATCGAGGTGATGACCGTACCGGTCACCAGCGGCGGGAAAAAGCGTACGACTCTGGACATGAATGGCGCGATGAGCATGCCGAAGAATCCAGCGGCGATGGTCGCACCGAAAATCCCCTGCATACCGATGCCCGGCATGCCGGCCATGGCCACCATGCTGCCGACGGCGGCGAAACTGGCGCCCATCATCACCGGCATGCGGATGCCCATGGGGCCGATGCCCAGCGATTGAACGATAGTGGCAATCCCGGCGACCAGCAGGTCGGCGTTGATCAGGAAAGCGATTTCTTCACGACTCAGACCGGCGGCCTGTCCGATGATCAGCGGCACGGCGATGGCTCCGCCGTACATCAGCAAAACGTGTTGCAGGCCGACCAGGATCAGTTGCAAAAGGGGCAAACGCTGAATGGCGGGTGCGTCGGGGATGCGCGCTTCGGATAGCTCGGACATGCAACACCTCGGATTTTTTTATTCTTGTGATTTACAGCCGCATTGCTGCTGGCAGCTGTTTTCTAATCAGGTGGACCGCGTCGCGGCCATTCGCGAGCAGGCTCGCTCCCACAGTTGATCTCTGCTGTTCACCAGATATGTGTTCACAGGAGATCCAATGTGGGAGCGAGCCTGCTCGCGAAGCTTTTCAACGATTAATTGGTTGGAGCTCCCTGCACAATCCACGCGCCGATCAGGTCACGTTCCTGCTGGGTCATCTGGGTGATGTTACCCAGCGGCATGATCTGGCTGGTGACGGCTTGCGCCTGGATCCGCGCGGCGTTCTGGCGGATCTGCTCGGGGGTGTCGAACATCACACCGGCCGGTGCCGCGCTGAATAGCGGGCTGGTCGGTTTGGCCGAATGACAGACCGTGCAGCGTTCCTGAATCACGTTGTGCACCTTGTCAAAGCCAGGACCTGCATTGGACGCTTGCGCCGGTGCGGCGGCAGGCGCTTCTGCGGGTTTTGCTTCAGCCGGTTTCAAACCACCGCCCAGTGCTGTTTCCGGCAGAGGCTGGTATTCGATCTTCGCTGGGGCGTTGGCGACTTCAGGGGCGCTGGACATCGGCTTCGGCCCGGACACGTAGGCCAGGCAAATCATGCCCACCGCTGCCACGGGCAGGGTCCAGGCATATTTGTGGCTGTCGTGACGGGTGTTGAAGTAGTGACGCACCAACACCGCCAGTACCGCGATCCCGGCCAGGATCAGCCAGTTGTACTGGCTGCCGTAGGTGCTCGGGAAGTGGTTGCTGATCATGATGAACAGCACCGGCAAGGTGAAGTAGTTGTTGTGACGCGAACGCAGCAGGCCTTTGGCCGGCAGCGCCGGATCGGGCGTGCGGTTCTCGGCGATCGCCGCCACCAGTGCACGTTGCGCCGGCATGATGATGCGGAACACGTTGCCGACCATGATGGTGCCGATGATCGCGCCGACGTGCAGGTACGCACCACGACCGCTGAACACCTTGCTGAAGCCGTAGGCGGCGCCGATGATCAATACGAACAGGATGAAGCCAAGCAGGGCAGGGCGTTTGCCCAGGGCCGAGTCGCAGAGGAAGGAGTAGATGAACCAGCCGATGAACAACGAGCCAAGACCGATGGCCACGCCTTCAGGACCGCTCAGGGTGCTGCCCGGTGCCAGCAGGTACAGCGTCGGGTTGGCGTAGAACACCACGCACAGCAGCGCGATCCCCGACAACCAGGTGAAGTAGGCTTCCCATTTGAACCAGTGCAGGTTGTCCGGCATGGTCGGTGGGGCCAGTTTGTATTTTTCCAGGTGGTAGATGCCGCCGCCGTGGATCGCCCACAAATCGCCAGCCAGGCCGCTTTTCGGGTTGACGCGATTGAGGTTGTTCTCCAGCCAGACGAAATAGAACGACGCGCCGATCCAGGCCACGCCAGTGATCATGTGAACCCAGCGCACGCTCAGGTTCAGCCATTCCAACAGATGTGCTTCCACAGTCTTTACCTCTCGCCTGTCACTCTGTCGTCGAGTGATCAGACCTTCTCTTATTGGTGGGGGGCGAGGATCAAACGCTCATCCTCTTTGAAAAAGTGCTCATCGCAGTTATTGCCTGTGCCACTGCGATCAACCACCAGGAAGTCATCCCGCTTTTCGATCGTCAGCACCGGATGGTGCCAAACGCCGCGATGGTAATTAATGCCCTGCCTGCCGTTGGTGACGAAGGCGCGGACCAAGCCTGATACAGGTTCATCGCCAAGTGGCGCGACCACGATCAGAAAGGGGTTGCCGAGCAGCGGAATGAAAGCCTGGCTGCCCAGCGGGTGACGCTCCAGCATGCTGACGGTCAGCGGCATGTCCTGCGCGTCGGCGCGGAAGATGCTGATGATCGCGTTGTCCTCTGGCGTGGCGGTTTCCACCGTCGCCAGTTTGTGAAAGCGCATGGTCGAACCATTGTTGATCATGAAGTGATCGCGGCCAGAGGTTTCGATCACGTCACCGAAAGGGGCGAAGGCTTCTTTGGTCAGCGGTTCAATCGTCAGTGTGCGCATGCTGGTCTTCTTAATCTTTTGAATTTGATCGTTCCCACGCTCTGCGTGGGAACGCCGCCATGGACGCTCCGCGTCCACTGTGACGCGGAGCGTCACGGTATGCATTCCCACGCAGAGCGCGGGAACGATCATCGCTGTCTTATTTTGCGACCTTGCCGAGAACGCGCAGGCGGCTCACACCACCATCCGGGAACACGTTCAGGCGGATGTGGGTGATCGGGCCCAGCGCCTTGATCTGCTCGGCGAAGGTGTGTTCGGCGTGCATTTCCAGTTTCTGCGCCGGCAGCAGTTCGCGCCAGAACAACGATTGGGTTTCGATCTGGCTGTCGGTGCCGCCTTTCACGAACGCGCCCTGGATCGAGCAGGTGTCCGGGTAGTTGCCCTTGAAGTGCAGGGTGTCGACGATGACTTTCTCGATCTCGCCAGCATGACCCAGCGCGACGATCACCCAGTCATTGCCTGGCGTACGACGACGTGCGGTTTCCCAGCCGTCGCCCATGTTGATGCCACGGCCCGGGTTGAGGATGTTGCTCATGCGCCCGAAATGTTCGTCGGAGCAGGCGAGGGCGCGGCCACCGTTGAGGGCTGCTGCCAGGTCGATTTGCTCGTTGTCGCCGACAGCGGACCAGTCGCGGAACGGAATGCCGTACACACGCAGACGGGCGACGCCGCCATCCGGGTAGATGTTGAAACGCAGGTGGCTGAACGCCTGGTCGTTGCTGATTTCGTGGTAGTGGTGGCTGTTGCCTTGCAGTTCGACTGCGGACAGCACTTCAGTCCACTGGGTGTTATCGTCCGGCTCGCCCGAGGCCAGGAAGCAGGCTTCCAGGGAGGCAGACGGCGGGAAGTTGCCGGTGAAGAATGAGGTGTCGATGTCCACGCCTTTGATCGAACCCGGTACACCCAGGCGGATCACGGCGCTGTCGTAGCCTTCGAAGCGCTTGCGGCGCGACTCCCAGCCGTCCATCCACTTGCCGTTGTCGTCGAACACGCCCTCCTTCCACACAGCCGGGGTCGGCTGGAACAGGCGGTTGGCATCAGCGAACCAGTCATCGGTGACCGAGATGATTTTGGTGCCCAGGCGGGCGTCGGCCAGGTTGACGAACTTCTCGAAAGGTACGGCGTAAGCTTTCATTCTTCTAGTCTGCCTTTTATTAAGTTGGCTTGGGATGCTTGCAATGCCCTGGGTGTCTTCGCGTCTTAAACACTTGGGCAAGCCTCGCTATAGGGTCAATAATCGGAACAACGCAATCTTGTTGATCTCCGCCAGCGCGCATTTGAATTCGGTCTCTGCCGAGTTGTGAATGCGCGTTTCGAACGCCGCGAGGATCTGATGCCGGTTGCTGCCTTTTACCGCCATGATGAAGGGAAACTTGAACTTGGCCTTGTAGGCGTCGTTCAGCTCGGTGAAGCGCTGGAACTCATCGCTCGAGCATTGGTGAATACCGGCGCCAGCCTGTTCATTTGTGCTGGCTTCGGTCAACTGGCCCTGGACGGCGGCTTTGCCTGCCAGGTCCGGGTGAGCGTTGATCAGTGCCAACTGACTGGCGTGATCGGCGCTCGACAGGATGTCGCTCATGCGCTGGTGCAGGGTTTCGATCTCGTCGATCGAAGCGTCCTGGCCCAGGTCGAAGGCCTTCTCGGCCACCCATGGCGAATGTTCGTAGATGTCGGCGAAGGCGGCGACAAACGCATCGCGGCTCTGGGTCGAGGGTTTCAGGGTTTGAAACTGGCTCATTTCGCGGCCCCTTGGTACGGGTGGGTTTCATGCCAGTGGCGAGCGATGTCGACGCGACGGCTGAACCACACCTGTTCATGACTTTTAGCGTATTCGATAAAGCGCTTGAGCGAGGCCAGACGCGCCGGACGGCCGATCAGACGGCAGTGCAGGCCGATCGACAGCATCTTCGGTGCTTCGGCGCCTTCGGCATACAGCACGTCGAAGGCGTCTTTGAGGTATTCAAAGAAATCGTCGCCCTTGTTGAACCCCTGGACCTGGGTGAAGCGCATGTCATTGGTGTCCAGGGTGTACGGGATCACCAGGTGCGGCTTGCCGGTCGGGTTGTTCGGTTCCCAGTAGGGCAGGTCGTCGTCGTAGGTGTCGCAGTCGTAGAGGAAACCGCCTTCTTCCATCACCAGGCGACGGGTGTTCGGGCCGGTGCGGCCGGTGTACCAGCCCAGTGGCCGCTCGCCGGTGATTTCGGTGAGCACGCGGATCGCTTCGAGCATGTGCTCGCGTTCCTGCGCTTCATCCATGTACTGGTAGTCGATCCAGCGATAGCCATGGCTGCAGATCTCGTGGCCGGCATCGACCATGGCGCGGATCACGTCCGGGTGACGCTGGGCGGCCATGGCCACGGCGAAGACGGTCAGCGGGATGTCGAATTCCTTGAACAGTTTCAGAATCCGCCAGACACCGGCACGACTGCCATACTCGTACAGGGATTCCATGCTCATGTTGCGCGCGCCTTGCAGCGGCTGCGCCGAGACCATTTCCGAGAGGAAGGCTTCGGATTCTTTGTCGCCGTGCAGGATATTGCGCTCGCCACCTTCCTCATAATTGAGGACGAAGGACAGGGCGATGCGGGCATTGCCCGGCCAGTGTGGGTGGGGAGGGTTACTGCCGTAACCGATCAGGTCGCGTGGGTAGTCAGCGCTCACTGCAGTCTTCCTTCTTGTTCGTGTTGACAGGTTGTGTGACAGCCCTGGTGTTGGGGTGACAGGCTGGTGTCACAGCGATGGAATGATTGTATACAACTTTATATCCACATTGTAAGCCTGTTTTTTCGCATTTTTCCCTAACGGTTATCTTTGCTTGAGGTTGCAAGAAACCTGCCTGACTGGTCAGCAAATGGATAGAGGGTCCTTTGATTTCATGGTGCGAAGGCTAATTCGTCGGGAATCCCCGAATGACGGGGGTAGGGGTAAAAATGTCGTTTTTATTGTGTACAATTTTTTTTAAAAGTGTCTTAATCGATGCCTCGCCGTAGCGTTTCGTGCTCCGAACCGGTGCGGTCTCCTTTTCAACTGACTTCGGGAGGCGCGAGGCCTGACTGCCCCAGGCAGCCAGGCGCGCAGAATCAATGGGACGTTTGACTACACACGTTTTAGACGCTGCACACGGTTGCCCGGGCAGCTCGATCAAGGTCGAGCTGTACCGCGTTGAAGGCTCGCAGCTGGAACTGATCGCCACCGCGATCACCAACAGCGATGGCCGTGTCGATGCACCGCTGCTGCAAGGCGAAGACTACCGGTCCGGGGTCTATCAGGTTCAGTTTCATGCGGGCGACTACTACCGCGCCCGGGGCGTGCAGCTTCCGGAGCCGGCGTTTCTGGATGTGGTGGTGCTGCGGTTTGGCATCTCTGCCGAGCAGGATCATTACCACGTACCGTTGTTGATTTCGCCATACAGCTATTCAACGTACCGAGGAAGCTGATCCCCAAACAACGGTCTCATCCTGGAAGCGACTGCGCATATAGCTTCTTTGGTCTTTCGCCCGCTCACACTGCGGGCTTTTTTTATTCTTCGCACACCGTCGAGCGATATTTTTCAATTGACGTCTTCTGGTGTCTTGCGAGTGAACCCGCAAGACACCAGAAGTCGTAAGTCAGCGCTCTCTGATAATAAAGACCGAAGGTGAGCCCTCGGGAGGGATTTGCACGCCCCCTGACAACCACGTCACTGCGTTGTGGTCATTGGCAGCGCGCAATTGTTGAACGGCGACGTCGCCAATCTGAGTACCCAGGTCGGGATGGGTTAATTCAGAGCCAGGTGTCTTATGGAGTGTTATGGTATTACCCGTAATCACACTCAGTTCGAGGAAGTAAACCCTGTTGTGGTTTGGACGTCTGAATACCAACTTTGGGGATAGCTGGGGTTTGGTTTCCAGGGGGAAGATCTGAAAGCCATTTTTCCGGAGCACGTAGCCGAGCAGATATCTGAGTTGAAAATCTGTTCCGCTCTCTCGGTAGAAGTCCCATTGTTGCTGGAAACCGCGAGGATCAAAGTCCAGGCGTCGCAACGATTCGTCGGCAGTCTGAGCCAGCAAGGGAATGAACTGTGGATCTCTACGTGTAGCGACAGGCAACAAATCCAGCGGGTTTTCGTATCCGGTTGTTGGTCCCGTAGGCTGTTTCCAGTAGCGAAGGGTTTCTGTCGTGGTTAATAACGTTGCATGATCAAGTACGGCTGAGTGGGCGGAGCCTTCAAATAGGCTTCGGGCAACTGCCCGGGATGTGATGGTCGTGAAGTCCGGGAATGAATCTGCTACAGACTGAGTGATCGTTTTTTCAAAGAGGCGAGTGCCGCCTTGCACAACCCACTGCCCTTCGTTATTCAAGACCGCCGATACCGGCTGCTTCGAAGGTGTCCCATTCAGCATTTGCTCGAAGACGTCAAAGCGCAACGGCGAGAGCTCAGGAGGCTGCAAGTAGGCTGAGTTATCGATTCTTTGTCCCTTAGGGGCAATTCGATAATGAAGGCTCCCTATCCGCACGGATTCGACAGCAGCGGGTTGTGTTATTTCTCCCCAGGATGCCCATAGGTAAGGATTGTAACTTGGCTTGCTGGACGAAGACACAGCGGGCGTATGTTCGGCAGCGGCGCTCTCTGCTGCGCGATCATCATGGTCTTCAATGCGAGGACGTTTACTGGGACCGGGGCCAGGATCTTCAGCCGAGGATGAACGGTGAGAAATGTCCCTTTGTTCCTGGGTTAGCGCATTCGGTGCTTTTCTTTTCCAGAATGATGTTGCTTCGATTCTTTCAACTACCGGACCAGACGGCATCCTCTCCTGGGGAGTGGTCGCCTGATAGTTGCCATCCGCGTTCTTGTCGACTTGAACCGTGCCTTCCTCGATCAGATCGACATAACTTCTTGAATTATACCAGCGTATGCCTTGATCATTTGGCGTTGGTAACTTCTTCACAGCAGCAGGGTTGATGAGGGTGACAGACGCAGTGGCTCCTGTAATGAAGGAGGGCGAACCTGCGGCTGGCGCAGCTGGCCAAGGTTCTACAAATCGCCACTGCGGTTTACCTTCGATTTTTTTAAGGAGTGGGCCTGGATAGTCCGGCGCAAAGGGGAAATGCACCTGGTAATCTCCATCTGCATTGAGTTCCACCCGGCCGATACCTGCTTTTTCAACGTCGGCATACAACGTTCGCTCATTGCTCATGAAGAGCCCCGTATCGTTGATCTTCTTCAACTGATCAACCTGATCCCGGGGCCACGAAGCCAGGTTCGAAGCACGGACAGTGGAATTGCGAAAGGGTATGTCGCTGACGATCACATCCTGTTGATGAGGGATGTTAGTTGGCGGCGTATTTGAGGTATGAGATCCCGGAGTTGGCGCACCATCAGGCAGATGCATGCCCGGAGGCACGGAATGCTCGCCCCTGACCCTGCTTTCCTCTGGCAAGGTTCTGGGCGTTGTCGACGATGTATCGGATGGATGAGTATTCGAAATTTTCTTCGGTGGTTTCGCCATGATTTTAATTCCAATAAATAATCAGATGAATCTGACTCAGGAAGTGCACCTGAAAAATTATAAAAAACGTAATGTGATGAAATCAGACGCGTGAAAAATACAGGGCGTCGAACTTCTACAGCATTCAGTTTCTGTCAGTCTGATTCTCGAGGTGCACTACATATTTATCGGGTGGTCAGTATTTGCTACAAGATACGTCTCCAGTGTTGGACGTTGCGGCAAGTTACAATTACACGCTCACAGCCACGTCGGCCGCGTCAGTGATTGCTTATTAACGAGGCAACTCCGGCACCGCCGAACAACCCCGCACTAACGCGGTTAAACCAGCTCTGCCCCTTGCCACTACGCAAATACCGCGCCGTACCATGCGCACCCAGCCCGTAAGCCAACTTGCACAGCAGGTCCAGCACGGTCCACGTCGCAATCATCACCAACAACTGGGGCAGGAAGGGGTGTTCGGCGCTCAAAAATTGCGGCAGGAAAGCGGCGAAGAACAGAATGTCTTTCGGATTGCTGGCGCCCAATACAAAGGCGCGTCCGAACAGTGCGCGAAAGCGCGGCACTGGTGCAGCCTGGGGCACTTCAGCGCCCACCGAGGGCAGGCGCGATTGCTTCCAGCTCTGCCAGGCGAGGTAGAACAGGTACAGCGCGCCGACGATCTTCAGGGCGCTGAACAGCTGTTCGGATGCGAGCAACAACGCGCCCAGACCCAGCGCCGAAGCACTGAGCAAGCAGATCGAAGCAAACACGCCCCCCAAAAACGCCGGGTACGAACGGCGCAAACCGTAATTCAGACTGTTGCTGATCATCAGCAAAGACAGCGGTCCCGGGATCAGGATCACCACCAGCGCAGCGCCGCTGAACAGCAGCCAGGTTTCCAGACTCATCACTTTCCTCCATTTGCACAAAAGCCTCACCCGACGGGGTGAGGCTGAATTGATGCGTTTACGGCTTACAAGAAAACGAACTTGGCGATGAAGATCGCGCAGAGCACCCACAAACTGACGGAAATTTCCTTGTGCTTGCCGGTACAGGCTTTCAGCACCACATACGTGATAAAGCCCAGCGCGATGCCGTCGGCGACCGAAAAGGTCAACGGCATCATGATCGCGGTAACGATCGCCGGAATGCTGTCGGTCGCCTCGTCCCATTCGATGTGCGCCATGCCGCCCATCATCAGCATCGCCACATAGATCAGCGCACCGGCGGTGGCATACGCGGGGATCATGCCAGCCAACGGGGCGAAAAACATGGCTGCAATAAATAACACACCTACGGTCACAGCGGTAAGACCAGTCCGACCACCTGCGGCGACCCCGGCGGCACTTTCCACGTAACTTGTGACGGGAGGGACACCCACCACAGCGCCGAATACGCTGGAAGCACTGTCGGCTTTCAGGGCGCGGGAGAGGTTTTCGATCTTGCCGTCGGCGTTCACCAGGCCGGCGCGCTGGGCCACGCCCATCAAGGTGCCGGCGGTATCGAACATGTGCACGAAGAGGAACGCCAGCACCACGCTGATCATGCTGATGTTGAACACGCCGGCGACATCCATGGCCATCCAGGTCGGTGCCAGGCTCGGCGGGGCCGACATGATGCCCTCGTAGTGCACCAGCCCCAGCCCCCAACCGGCCAGGGTCACGGTGATGATGCTGATGAGGATTGCGCCGAACACTTTGTGGTAGCTGAGTACGGCAATCATCAGGAAGCAGATGGCAGCCAGCAATGGACCGGGTTCGCGCAGGGAGCCGAGCTTGATCAGGGTGGCCGGGCTATCGACGACGATCCCCGCGGTTTTCAGACCGATCAGCCCCAGGAACAGACCGACACCGGCGCCCATGGCAAAGCGCAAGCTCACCGGGATGCTGTTGAGCAGCCATTCGCGAATCCGGGAAAAGGTCAGGAACATGAACAACACGCCGGAAACGAATACTGCGCCCAGGGCCGTTTCCCAGTTGTAGCCCATGGTGCCGACCACGGTGTAGGTGAAGAAGGCGTTCAGACCCATGCCCGGCGCCAGGCCGACCGGCCAGTTGGCGTACAGGCCCATCAGCAGGCAGCCCAGCGCGGCGGCGATGCAGGTGGCGACGAACGCAGCCCCGTGATCGATCCCGGCGTCGGCCATGATGTTGGGGTTGACGAAGATGATGTAGGCCATGGTGATGAAGGTCGTCACACCGGCAATCAGCTCGGTCTTCACCGTGGTGCCATGCAAGCTGAGTTTGAAGATGCGCTCCAGCCAGCCATTGCGGATCGGCGGCGAGAGTTCCAGGGTCGGGGCTTCGGATTTGCGGCTTTCCACAGCGAGTACTCCTCAAGAGTTTTATTGTTATTTCCAGGGCAGGACCCATGAGGGTGGCAGCGGCCCTTTGAGGTGCTTGCAAAATTGTTGACCGCCTGGTCAAGAACTCGCACGAAGTGGATTATGCTTTTGTATACAAATAATGCAAATAATGTTTTTGATTTTGTAGACGAAAAGTTTGGCAATCGGGATATATGGCCGCTCGGCAGCATTCGCGAGCAGAGGTGGGATCGTTCCACGCTCTGCGTGGGGATGCCTCAACGGACGCTCTGCGTCCGCTTTGGGACGCGGAGCGTCCCGGGCTGCGTTCCCACGCGGAGCGTGGGGACGATCAGTCTGCAAGGGCCTGGTTTTTCCTGGCGGCCGGGCTTGAGGGGAGGCAGAAACAAAAAAACCGGCTTGAGGGCCGGTTTATTTTTGTCTGAAGGTTTGCGGTGTTTTTGCCGGCCTCTTCGCGAGCAAGCTCGCTCCCACATTGGATCTGTTTTAACTACAAATCCCATTCCCACCACAAATCCCCTGTAGGAGCCGGCTTGCTGGCGAAGGCGTCCTTAAGGACACCTCCAAACCATCAGGCCGCCGCAAACCGCTTATCCAGATAATCAATAATCACCTTGGACTCATACATCCAGGTGGTCTGCCCATTTTCTTCAATGCGCAGGCACGGCACCTTGATCTTGCCGCCTTGCTCCAGCAGCGTCCGGCGATCCTGTTCATTGTTCTTTGCGTCGCGCAACGCCACCGGCACATTCAGGCGGCGCAGGGTGCGGCGGGTTTTCACGCAGAACGGGCAGGCATGGAACTGATACAGGGTCAGGCCCTTGGCTGCCGTGTTGACCTGAGCCTGAACCTCGGCCGGGCGTTGCTTTTTACCTGGGCGAGTAATGAAGTCGATGAAGATGATCAGTTGGCCAAGGCCGACACGAAGCGCTTTTACGAACACGGTGAAAGCCTCACGGTACGAATGAAGAAAGGCGCGCAGCTTACCTGATTTTTTGCAGACGAAAAAAAACCGACGATGAACGCCGGTTTTCTTCGTGCAGCAGGTTACTTGATCAGGCTGAGAAACTCGCTGCGGGTGGCCGCATTTTCGCGAAACTCACCGAGCATCACCGAAGTGATCATCGTCGAATTCTGTTTTTCCACACCGCGCATCATCATGCACATGTGCTTGGCCTCGATCACCACGGCAACGCCGATGGCGCCGGTGACTTCCTGGACCGCATCGGCGATCTGGCGGCTGAGGTTTTCCTGGATCTGCAGGCGGCGGGCGTACATATCGACGATCCGCGCAACTTTCGACAGCCCCAGCACCTTGCCGTTCGGGATGTAGGCGACATGGGCCTTGCCGATGAACGGCAGCAGGTGGTGTTCGCACAACGAGTAGAGCTCGATGTCCTTGACCAGCACCATTTCGCTGTTGTCGGAGCTGAACAAGGCACCGTTGGTGACCTCTTCCAGTGTCTGTTCATAACCGCGGCAGAGGTACTGCATGGCTTTGGCGGCACGCTTTGGCGTGTCGAGCAGGCCCTCGCGGGACACGTCCTCGCCCAATTGGCCGAGAATCGCGGTGTAATTCTGTTCCAGGGACATGAAACTACCTGTGGGATTTTTACGCAAAGGCCAAGGGTACGGTGGCGGACACGGCGCTGCAAGCACGAAGCGACAGCCTCACTCGTCGCGACCTTCCATCATGGTCCGTTTGAGCATCACATAAACCGCTCCGGCACCGCCGTGTCTAGGCTGGCACGAAGTGAAGCCGAGTACCTGGGAATGCTGGCGCAGCCAGGTGTTGACGTGGCTTTTGATCATCGGGCGCTTGCCGTCCAGGCGCACGGCCTTGCCGTGGGTGACGCGCACGCAGCGGATTTCGAATTTGGTCGCTTCGGCCAGGAACGCCCAGAGGGTCTCCCGGGCCTTTTCGACATTCATGCCGTGCAGGTCGAGGCTGCCTTCGAACGGAATCTGGCCGATCTTGAGCTTGCGCATCTGGCTTTCCTGCACCCCGTCGCGCGCCCACATCAGCTCGTCTTCCGGGCCGACGTCGATGACGAACTGATCGGACAGCCCGTCGACGGTGGTGGCATCGGTGCGCACGGTGGCGGCCTGGCGCAGCTTGGCGATCTGCGCGCGGTCAGCTTTGGGTTTGCCGGTTTCGGCGCGATCGTGCTTGATCGGCTTGACGCCTTGGATCACGCTTTTGAACAGGGAAAAATCGTCGTCTTGCATGTCAGCCTCCGCGAAGGGCGGCCAGTTTACCCAACTCGGACGAACGGGGCGCGACAAAACCCCTTCGGGTTCGACTCAGTCGTGTTTTTTCATCAGGTGCGGAGAAATGTTCAGCTCCCGCGACTGACGCGCACGGCGACGGCAGCGGCGCCATAGCCACACGCCGAGGTACAGCACGAACAGGCCGACCGCCAGAATGATTGCCGAGCCCAGCGGGCTGGCATTCAACTCGCCGAGTGCCGGTGGGCGGCCCAGCAGGCTGGCCGCACCGGCCATCGCCAACAGCACGCCACAGGTCGCCAGCAAGGCAGCAAAGGCTGCGCCGAAGCGAAAACGCCAGTTGCTCTGGCCTTTGGACCGCAAGCGGCGAGCGTCAAATCCATCGGATAACTTCATTCCGACCTTCCTCAATGGGTATCGGCCCTTCGACCGGGAGTTGACCGGGATGTTCCTGAGGCTAAGACAATTACAGCACACCAGAGGCATTTGCGGATGAGCGGCGGTATGCACCGCTCATCGAGCGTCGATCAAATCAGCTCGCGGGTCACGGCGAGGGTGGCGAAGTTGTCCGCCATGATCGCCATTTCGGTCTGCTGCACGTGCTCGGCACTCAGGATTCCACCTTTGTACGGCAGGTCGCGAGTGGCACAGGCATCTTCTACCAGGGTGCAACGAAAGCCCAGGTTCTTGGCGGCGCGCACGGTGGTGCTGACGCTGGAATGGCTCATGAAACCGCAGACGATCAAATCCAGCGAACCGAGATTCTGCAGGCGTTCCAGCAGTTGGGTACCGTGAAACGCACTCGGCAGCAGCTTGCCGACGATGGTTTCGTCGTTCTGCGGTTCAAGCCCCGGAATGAATTCACCGCGCGCACCTTGTGGATCGAACAGCCCACCGACGGTGCCAAGGTGGTGCACATGCACGATCGGCCGGCCGGCTGCGCGGGCAGCGGCCACCAGTTGCTTGATGTTCGCGACGGCAGCATCCATGCCGCTCAGGGCCAGCGGACCACTGAGGTATTCTTTCTGGGCATCGATGATGACAAGGGTCGCATTACTCAGATTGGCTGCTGCGTAACCGCGGCCGCTGAGTTGAAACATCGTTTTTGGAACGGACATTCTGGGGCTCCTTCGGGTGGGGCTTTTGCGACATTGTCCTCTGGCTGAGCGCTTCTGTGAATCGCTACTATCACAGGCACCGTCGTTGCTGGCTCGCAGCCTTGTCAAGATGTCTGTTTTGTTCAAGAGCCAAGCTAAAAAAGAGAATAGTCCTACAACTGGTCAGGTGCTTTTCCTGCGTCGTCGTGGCGCGATTTGGCTGATAGAATCGCCAGTCGTTTTTTCTGGAGTCTGCCGCCGTGATCACTTCCCGCCTTCGTACCCTGCGCGACCATATCCGTTGGGCCGTCAGTCGCTTCCATGGGGAGGATCTGTTTTTTGGCCATGGGACCGACAACGCCTGGGACGAAGCCCGGCAACTGGTGTTGGGTGCCTTGCACTTGCCATGGGAAATGGCCGACAGCTACCTGGACTGCAATCTGGAAGACGATGAACTGGTCAAGGTGCAGCGCTTGCTCAAACGCCGCATCGAAGAACGCATCCCGACCGCGTACCTGCTGGGTGAAGCCTGGTTCTGCGGCCTGTCGTTCATCGTCGACGAGCGTGTGCTGATCCCGCGCTCGCCGATTGGCGAGCTGATCGAAAAACGCTTCGAACCCTGGCTGGGCACCGAGCCTGCGCGGATCCTCGACCTGTGCACCGGTTCCGGCTGCATCGGTATTGCCTGCGCCGACGAGTTCCGGAACGCCGAAGTGGTGTTGGCCGATCTGTCGTTCGAAGCCCTGGAAGTGGCCAACCAGAACATCGAGCGCCACGGTGTCGACGAACGGGTGTACACGGTGCAGGGCGATGGTTTCGATGGTTTGCCGGGTCAGCGGTTCGACCTGATCGTGTCGAACCCGCCGTATGTCGATGCCGAAGACTTCGCCGACATGCCGGACGAATACCAGCACGAGCCGGAGCTGGGGCTGGCCTGTGGTGACGATGGCTTGAACCTGGTACGGCGCATGCTCGCCGAAGCGGCGGATCACCTGACCGAGAAGGGGTTGCTGATGGTCGAAGTGGGCAACAGCCAGGTTCACGTCGAGTCGCTGTACCCGGAAGTCGACTTCGCCTGGCTCGAATTCGAGCGCGGCGGGCATGGGGTGTTCATGTTGACGGCGGAGCAGTGCCGGGATCATCAGGCACTGTTCGCTTCCCGCGTTTAACCGTCAAAAGCATCGCGAGCAAGCTCGCTCCCACAGGTTTCGTGTGTGCCATATCATTTGGACACGATACACATCCTGTGGGAGCGAGCTTGCTCGCGATGGCCGCACCTCGGTCTACAACCTTCACCGGTGCATGGCAATCCAGATCAACAACCCCGCCTGAAACACCGCAAACGCCACCAGACAAGTAATGGTAAACCGCAGCCCCGCATCTTCGCGTTTGTACTGGCTGACTTGTTCCTCGTGTTGCTTGAGCTTCACTTCCTGCTGGGCCAGGTGCTGCTCGGCGTGCTGCAGCATCTGCGCCGCCTCGAGAATCTCCACCCCCTGCAGCTTCTCGGCGTTCCAGTCACCCAGCAGATCGCCGACCCGCACCTCTTTGACGCGGCCCTTCAAATGCTGGGCGTCGGCGTAGACCACATCAAAACCCTGCATACGCAGAAAATGATCGCGGCGCGAACGAGTGTCTTCATTCAACGCATCCTTGTTGTTCAGGTCGGTGCCGTCGACGGTGTAGCCAGGCCATCGCTGCTTCGCCCAGCTAATGCCTTGAGCCGCCATGAAGCGGCCGAGCCCGCGGTTCATCGGCTCGATCTGCAAGCCACTGTCCGGGCTGAAATGCACACGTTGGGTGCGGTGATCGATCCACACGTCCAGATGATTCTGTTCCTTGCGCACGCGCTGGCCGGGCAGGGCGATGCGCATGCGCATCAGGCTGTGTTCCTTGCCGAAGCGATGCGCATAACCGAGTTCGACAAAGCGCAGCGGGCGGGCGCCGGTCGTGCGGTCGGTTTGCAGCGGCGCCAGGCGGAGCAGCCTGTGATGCTCGACGTCGACGTCCGTCCACGGCAGCTCGACCACGGGCGCAGCCTCTGTTTCAGCGGTGGTGTCGGGTGAAGCCGGGGTATCAGTCATAACGGCGAGATCCTGTCCAAGCCCTGCTTGTCGCCAGCGATAGCGTTGGCGACAAAGGCTTATCGGCCGTATTGGTCAAAACTGGAGGGCAGGCTGCGCCTAAGGGGTGCGAAGTCCGTCAACAAATCCGATGATTCGCGCGCCCAGTTCAGCCGCCAGCGGCAATTGCGGATCCTTATAGGACGCCAATTGCCGTTTCACATCGTTGGGCACGATGCGCATCACGTGGTTCATGCCTTCGATCAGTGCCAGTTCGGCGTCCGGCTTGGCGGCCTTGAGCAGCCGGGCATCATTGACCCCGACCTGGATATCGTTGCTGCCCTGGATGATCAGCGCCGGCATCTTCAATTGGCCAAAGGCTGCCGCCGGGTCCTGGCGGAACAGCGAAATCAGGTACGGCTGCACGCTCGGGCGGAAAATCACCTGCAAAGCTGGCGGCACGTTGTCGTCGGTGCGGCCGGCCTTGAGGCTGTCGAGCAGTTCGTTGCTGCGCAGCATCAGGGGGGGCGGCAAGCGATTGCTCAGTTGCTGGCGCAACACCTGGTCGACCGGTCGGGCGCTGCCGGACATGGAAATCACCGCGGCGGCGTCGAGGCTCGGCGCCGCGAGGCTGGCGATCAAGGCGCCCTCGCTATGGCCGAGCAGGATCAGTTGGCCAAAGCGCGGATCGGTTTTCAGCTGCCGGCCCCAGGCCTCGGCGTCGGCCACATAGGCTTCCACCGACAGGTTACGTTCGTCCGGGGTCGCCGCGAGGCTCGCCGCCACGCCGCGCTTGTCGTAACGCACGCTGGCGATGTTGTGTTTGGCCAGGACCCAGGCCAGACGCTTCAGGCTGTCATTGCGTCCGCCGTCGGGGTTGTTGCCATCGCGATCCGTAGGACCGGAGCCGGAAATGATCAGCACGACCGGCACGGGTTGCTCGGATTTTGGCAGCAGCAACGAGCCGAAAAGCTCGCCGGTGCCGGTATTCAGACTGATGGGCCGTTGCAGGACAGTGGCCTGCACAAAGCCGGTAAACAGGGTAAGGCTCAAGGCTAGAACTCGCAGCATCATCACGCCATCATGAACAAGGTGCCGGTTGGACTCGCGGGCACCCATAAGGTTCGAGGATGAACTAGTTGGGTAGCCTGCGTATACTGGCGCGCATTACGTATTCAGGTTCGATTTCACGGAGCGTCCCGCATGTCCGGCAATACCTACGGCAAGCTGTTCACTGTCACCACCGCTGGCGAAAGCCATGGTCCGGCGTTGGTCGCCATTGTCGACGGCTGCCCGCCGGGTCTGGAGATCTCCCTCGACGATTTGCAGCGCGACCTCGATCGCCGCAAACCCGGCACCAGCCGCCACACCACCCAGCGCCAGGAAGCCGACGAAGTCGAGATCCTTTCCGGCGTGTTCGAAGGTCGCACCACCGGTTGCGCCATTGGCCTGTTGATCCGCAATACCGACCAGAAGTCCAAGGACTACTCGGCGATCAAGGACCTGTTCCGCCCGGCCCATGCCGACTATACCTATCACCACAAATACGGTGAGCGCGATTACCGCGGCGGCGGTCGCAGCTCGGCGCGGGAAACCGCGATGCGCGTGGCGGCCGGCGCTATCGCCAAGAAATACCTGGCCACCCAAGGCATCGTCATTCGCGGCTACATGAGCCAGCTGGGCCCGATCGAGATCCCGTTCAAGACCTGGGACTCGGTGGAACAGAACGCCTTCTTCAGCCCCGACCCGGACAAGGTGCCGGAGCTGGAAGCCTACATGGACCAGTTGCGCCGCGACCAGGATTCGGTTGGCGCGAAGATTACCGTCGTCGCCGAGGGCGTGATGCCAGGGCTGGGCGAGCCGATCTTCGACCGTCTCGATGCCGAACTGGCCCATGCGCTGATGAGCATCAACGCGGTCAAGGGTGTGGAAATCGGCGCCGGTTTCGCCAGCGTCGCCCAGCGCGGCACCGAACACCGTGATGAAATGACCCCGCAAGGTTTCCTCAGCAACAATGCCGGCGGCATTCTCGGCGGCATTTCGTCGGGTCAGCCGATCGTCGCGCACCTGGCGCTGAAGCCGACCTCGAGCATCACCACGCCGGGTCGTTCCATCGACATCCACGGCAACCCGGTGGAGGTCGTCACCAAGGGCCGTCACGACCCCTGTGTCGGCATCCGCGCCACGCCGATTGCCGAAGCGATGATGGCCATCGTGCTGATGGATCACCTGCTGCGTCACCGCGGGCAGAACGCCAATGTACGGGTGAGCACTCCGGTGCTGGGTCAGCTTTAATGCCTGGCCTCACCGCCGCTGCGGTTTGACCACTGTGGCGGCGCTCCCGTACTGGCGGCTCTCCAGTTTTTATCTGTTCTATTTCGCCTTGCTCGGTTCGACGGCGCCGTTTCTGGCGCTGTACTTCGATCACCTGGGCTTTTCCAGCGCACGCATCGGCGAGCTGGTGGCGATCCCGATGTTGATGCGCTGCGTGGCACCGAACATCTGGGGCTGGCTCGGTGACTACACCGGCCAGCGCCTGGCCATCGTGCGCTTCGGCGCGGTCTGCACCTTGCTGACGTTCTCGTTGATTTTCGTCAGCAAGACCTACGCCTGGCTGGCGATGGTCATGGCCTTGCACGCCTTCTTCTGGCACGCCGTGCTGCCGCAGTTCGAAGTCATCACCCTGGCACATTTGAAGGGGCAGACGTCCCGCTACAGCCAGATCCGGTTGTGGGGTTCCATCGGCTTCATCATCACCGTCGTCGCGCTGGGCCGGCTGTTCGAATGGCTCAGCCTCGACATCTATCCGGTGGCGCTGGTGTTGATCCTGGCCGGGATCGTGGTCAGCAGCCTGTGGGTGCCGAACGCACAACCGCTGCAGGGGGAGCGACTGGCGGGGGACGGTTTTCTCAAGCAATTGCGCAGCCCCGGGGTGTTGGCGTTTTACGCCTGCGTGGCACTGATGCAACTGAGCCACGGTCCGTATTACACCTTTCTGACCTTGCACCTTGAGCGACTCGGCTACAGCCGGGGCTTGATCGGCATGCTCTGGGCGGTTGGTGTGGTCGCAGAGGTCCTGATGTTCCTGGCCATGAGCAAGATCCTCGCGCGTTTCTCCGTGCGTCGAGTGCTGCTGGCGAGTTTTCTGCTGGCGGCGCTGCGCTGGTTGTTGCTCGGTTCGTTCGCCGAGTATCTGTGGGTATTGCTGTTCGCCCAGGTCCTGCACGCGGCCACCTTCGGCAGCTTTCATGCGGCGGCCATCCAGTTCGTGCAACGCAGTTTCGGCGCACGCCAGCAAGGGCAAGGCCAGGCGCTGTACGCGGCACTGGCCGGCACCGGCGGCGCACTGGGTGCGTTGTACGCAGGCTATAGCTGGAACGCCCTCGGGGCCACATTGACCTTTAGTATTGCCAGTCTCGCCGCGTTCGCGGCGGCCGTTATGATTGCGACATGTATGCAAGAGGACCGGCCATGAGCCTGTCCTGTGAACAATCGAGGAAGTAACCATGAGCAGCCTGTCCGTTTACCCTGTCAGCAGTCCGGAACTGCCGAACAAGGTGCTGACCCACTTCGACGATATCGCTTCGACCCTGGCCGAGCAGGGGGTGCGCTTTGACCGCTGGCAAGCCGCGACGAAGCTCCAGCCCGGCGCCAGCGAGGAAGAAATCATCGGCGCGTACCAGGCGCCGATCGACGAGCTGATGACCGAACAGGGGTATATCAGCGTTGATGTGGTCAGCCTGAGCAGCGATCACCCGCAAGCAGCCGAGCTGCGCGCCGAACGCCTCGAGGAACACCGCTGCGATGAAGATGTAGTGCGATTTTTCGTTGCAGGCCGTGGCTTGTTCAACCTGCACATCGGCGATTACGTCTACGCGGTGTTTTGCGAGAAGAACGACCTGATCTCAATCCCGGCCGGTACTCCCCATTGGTTCGATATGGGTGAGCATCCGCATTTCGTCGCGATCCGGCTGTTCAATCATCCGGAGGGCGGGGTGGCCAACTTCACTGGCGAGGACATTGCCAGTCGCTTTGCGCTGCTTGAGGATTGAGGTCGGATCAAGGTGATCTCTCGCCGGCAGCGACCCTGCCAGACGACCTGTTCTCTGATCCGTAAGCAATTCAAACTGTGGGAGCGAGCCTGCTCGCGAAGAGGGCGTGTCAGTCGACATCAATGCCGGATGTGAGTCCGCCTTCGCGAGCAGGCTCGCTCCCACATTGATTCTTTGCCGGTCACAGGATTTGTGTACGCCCCAGCTCCTACGAGAAACAACACAGGCCGTGAAGCGAAAGCTTTCACGGCCTGTGTGTTTGCAGCATTACAACGGTTTACGCCGAATGATAAGTCGGCAGGGCAAATCGTTGCTGGCTTTGCAGCATGGAGATCTGCGGCAGTTCGCTGGCCTGTTCGGCAAGATCACGGCGGATTGCGCTGATCACCCAAGACAGCTGATCGCCAGCATGCAATTGCTGGTAGGAAATCGAGCGTTTGAACACTTTACCTTCGGTGCTGCGCAGGGTCAGCAGGATGCCACCGTCAGGACGTGGCTGGGTGGTCACTTCGAAGTTGGAGAACAGCGACGAAAATTTTTCTTGGATCAGGTTCATGTCTATCAGCTCCGTTAGCTCTTGAATGGCAAGCATGCAGAGGTAGTTGCAGTGATTGTGCCAGCACCTTAATTTTTAAAAACACTTTAAAATCAATAACTTATATTTGTCGTGATTTTGTGGTTTCGTGCAATCTGCATGAATGACCATCGTGCATCCTGCATTTTGCGTGGTTGTGCGCGATTCGACTGAACCATTTGCACGGCGGGTGCTCCCGATTTCCGTTGCGGCTGCCGCGGATACAAAACATTTCAAAAACCGCGTGTACAGCCCAGGAAGCGCTGACGTATTTTCGGCCTCATTCAACCGCCACCCGACAATAAAAAGATCGACCGGGAGCCTCCATGAGCATGCCGCACGACACGATTACCTGGGGCATGATGCTCCGCAAGCTGCCTTCCATTGCCAAAGCCATCCCCCGAGTGGTGAAAGGCATGAAAGCGGCCAACGTCAAGGACCCGACCCAACCCTGTGGCCTGGGCTGGAGCTTCGAGCAGGCGACCTTGCGCAATCCCGATGGCCCGGCATTGCTACAGGGCGAGGTGGCGCTGACTTATGCACAGGTCAACCAATGGGCGAATCGCATTGCCCATCACCTGATTGCCCAAGGCATCCGCAAGGGCGATGTAGTGGCGGTGTTCATCGAGAACCGCCCGGAACTGTTGGTGACGATTCTGGCGGTGGCCAAGGTCGGCGCGATCAGCGCCTTGCTCAATACGTCGCAAACCCGCGACACCCTGGCCCACAGCCTGAACCTGGTGGCGCCGGCGGCAATCATTGTCGGCGAGGAGCTGGTCCCGGCGTTTTCGGCGGTGCGCGAACGGGTGTCGATCACGCCTGCGCGCACCTGGTTTGTCGCCGATCAAGGCACCTATACCCATCCGGGCATTGCCCCCGACGGCTTCATCAACCTGATGGCGACCAGCGTCGACGCTTGCAGTGACAACCCGGTCAGCAGCCAGCAGGTTTTTTTCGACGACCCTTGTTTCTACATCTACACCTCAGGCACCACCGGGTTGCCCAAGGCCGGGGTGTTCAAGCACGGCCGCTGGATGCGCAGTTCCGCCAGCTTCGGGATGATCGCGCTGGCTATGCGCCCCGAGGATGTCGTCTATTGCACCTTGCCGCTCTATCACGCCACCGGGCTGTGCGTGTGCTGGGGTTCGGCGATCAGTGGCGCCTCGGGTTTTGCCATCCGCCGCAAGTTCAGCGCCAGCCAGTTCTGGAACGATGTGCGAAAGTACCGCGCGACCACCCTCGGCTACGTCGGTGAGCTGTGCCGTTATCTGGTGGATCAACCGCCCGCTGCCGACGACAACCAGCACAGGGTGACGAAGATGATCGGCAATGGCCTGCGCCCCGGCGCGTGGCGCGAATTCAAGACGCGATTCGGTGTAAAGCATATTTGCGAGCTGTACGCCGCCAGTGACGGCAACATCGGCTTCACCAACGTTCTGAATTTCGACAACACCGTGGGGTTTTCCCTGATGTCATGGGAACTGGCGGCGTACGACCACGACAGCGGCTTGCCGACTCGGGACGCCAAAGGCTTCATGCGCAAGGTGGCCAAAGGCGAGCAGGGCTTGTTGCTGGCGAAGATCGACGACAAGGCGCCGCTGGATGGCTACACCGATCCGCAAAAGACTGCGAAGGTCGTGCTCCACGATGTATTCGCCAAAGGCGACCGTTACTTCAACACCGGCGACCTGATGCGCAACATCGGTTTCGGCCACGCGCAGTTCGTCGATCGTCTGGGTGACACCTATCGCTGGAAGGGCGAAAACGTCTCGACCACCGAGGTCGAGAACATCCTCCTGCAGCACCCGAACATTTGCGAAGCCGTGGCCTATGGCGTGGAAATCCGCAACACCAACGGCCGCGCCGGGATGGCCGCGATCACGCCCGCCGAATCCCTGGCGACCCTGGATTTCAGCGAGCTGCTGGCCTTCGCCCGGGAGCAGATGCCGGCCTATGCCGTGCCTTTGTTCCTGCGGGTAAAAGTGAAAATGGAGACCACCGGGACCTTCAAATACCAGAAGACCCGGCTCAAGGATGAAGCGTTCGACCCCGGTAGAACCGGTGATGATCCGATTTACGCCTGGCTGCCCGGGACCGGGACTTACGTGCAGGTTACTGAGCAGTTGCTGACGGACATTCATGGCGGCAAGTACCGTTATTGAATGTGGCTATTGTTGAATGTGGCTATTGTTGAATGTGGCTATGACCGTCCATGAGAAAAAACAAGTGACAGCTTCGGGGCTCATCGGGAAACTGTCGGCTTTGCGAATAACCGAAAGTGGAGCCCCCGATGTCAGACCAAAGCCGCCAGATGACCCCCGAAGAAGCCGCTGAATTTGCCGAACAGGTATTCAACAAGGCGCGCGAGGGCGATGCGGCCATGATGGCTGCGCTGCTGACCAAGGGCCTGCCGCCGAACCTGCGCAACCACAAGGGCGATACCTTGTTGATGCTGGCCGCTTACCACGGCCATGTGGAGACGGTAAAAGTCCTGCTCGAGCACAAGGCCGACCCGGAAATCCGCAACGACAACGGCCAGAGCCCGATTGCCGGCGCGGCCTTCAAGGGTGACCTGGCGGTGGTCAAGGCGTTGGTCGAAGGCGGTGCGCAGGTTGAAGGTTCGTCCTTCGACGGCCGTACGGCGCTGATGATGGCGGCGATGTTCAATCGCGTCGAAATCGTCGACTACCTGATCGGCAAGGGTGCCGATCCGAAGGCCCGGGATGCCAATGGCATCACCGCGCTGGATGCGGCCAAGACGATGGGTGCGGTGGACACCACGGCGCAGCTTGAGAAATTGCTCGGCTGACCGGCAAATCCTCAGGCAGGCTGAAAACCTGTGGCGAGCGAGCTCCTGTGGCGAGCGAGCTTGCTCGCGCTGGGCTGCGTAGCGGCCCCAAAAATCTGACAACAACACAGATTTTTGTGAGTGCTACGCACTCAAGCGGGAGCAAGCTCCCTCGCCACAAGTGTCATAAATTTCAGGTTTTCAATACACCCACACCTCAACCCGCCGATTCTTGATCCGCCCCTCGTCCGCGCTATTGGCCGCCACCGGCATCTCTGCGCCAAAGCCGCGAACCTCGCGCAACACCACACCGCTTTTCACCAGCTCCCGGCGCACTGCCATGGCGCGCAGTTTCGACAGCAGATCGGCCCGCGCCGAATCACGCTTGGCATCGCCAAATCCCACCAGCGTCACCTGCCGACGGCTCTTGTCGTGCTGCTTGATGTAGTCGAGCACCCTTGAGAGGTCCTGCCGGGCCTTGTTGTCCAGGGTCGCACTGCCTTCTTCGAACCGGAAGTTGACCGACAGCCGCTGGGCATGGCGGCTGAGCGCCTGATAGCCTTCGGGCATCAGCGCATTCGGCGTGACGGCCATGGCCTGGACGGTCTGGGCGATAAAGCCATTGGCCGCGACGATGGCCTGACCCTGGCTGCTTTGGGCGAATGCCACCAAGGCGTTGGCCCAGGGATTATTCCCGGTGGGCGGCAGGTAAAAGAACAGTCGACGGGACAATGGATAGTCTTCCGTGGCGATCAGGCTGTCGAGCGGCAGCATGGCCTGGGATTGGCCGTCGGCAATGGCCACGGCTTTGGCCTGGCGTACGTAGGGCAGACCGATGAAGCCGATGCCTTGCGGATCCAGGCTCACCGCGTCGGACAACTGCTCACTGGATTCGAAACGTTTCGCGCTGCCGCTCAGCATTTTCCCCCGTCCCGCGAGAACCAGTTCCTTGAACGTGTCATAAGTGCCCGAATGGTCATCCCGCGCATAAAGATGAATCGGCCCACCGCGACCGCCGAGTGCTTCCCAGGTACTTGCCTCGCCGCTGAAAATCCGCGCCAGTTGTTCGGTGTCGAGTTGATTCAACGGGTTTTGCGGATGAAGGATGATCGCCAGGCCATCGATGGCGATCACCTGCTCGGCGTCAGGTTGTTTCAGATCGCCCAGTGATTGCAGGGTTGCCCGTTCGCTGTCCTTGATCGGGCGCGAGGACGCGGCGAGATCGGCGGTGGCGTTTTCCAGGGCAGTGAAGCCGGTGCTGGAGCCGTGAGCCGCAATGCCCACCACCACCCGGCGCCCTTGAACGGTTTCGCCAACCACTCGCAGTTCGTTGGCGGTGTCCAGGGCTTCGCGGTGAACCTTGTACAACCCTTGCTCGCGCATCAAGCCTTCGACCAGTGCCGGGCCCAGTGCGGCGCCGATCGTATTGGACCCCTGGATGCGCAGCACCGGACCCTGTTCGGGGGTCGGCAGATCACCGGCCGAAGCCGTCAGCGGCAGGCTCGCGCAGAGCACCCACAGGAACAACACGCGCAGCGTCATGCCGGCACCTTACAAGATAAGGAAAGTGCCGGGAGAATAAGACAGTAAGGTGTCCGAAAGATGACAGATCAATAGCTCGTCTAACGCGTAGAATTGCGCTCTGGAGCAAATCTGAGGTTGCAGTGGTGGATTTACAGCGGGGCTTCGTCTTGACCCGGCATTGGCGCGACACACCGGCCGGCACGGAAGTCGAATTCTGGTTGGCGACCGATACCGGTCCCCAGCGAATCCGCCTGCCTTGGCAACCCTCGGTGGCGTTCATCCCGGCGGCCCAGCGCGAGCAGGCCGAGGCGCTGTTGCGCGGCGAAAAAAACGTCGAACTGCGACCGCTCGCCTTGCTGGATTTCGAGCATCGTCCGGTGCTCGGTCTGTATTGCCGGCAGCACGGGCAGCTGATGCGCCTGGAAACCGCGCTGCGCAAGGCCGGCGTCGATATGTTCGAAGCCGACGTGCGCCCGCCCGAGCGCTACATGATGGAGCGGTTCATCACGGCGCCGGTGGTCTTTGGCGGCACGCCCGGTGCCGAGGGCCTGCTGCTGGACGCGCAGATGAAACCCGACCCGGACTATCGACCCACGCTCAGGCTGGTGTCCCTGGACATCGAAACCACCGCCCGGGGCGAGTTGTATTCCATCGCCCTGGAAGGCTGCGGCGAGCGTCAGGTCTATATGTTGGGTCCGCCCAACGGCGACGACCGCGCGGTGGATTTCCAGCTCGAATACTGCGACTCGCGAACCCTGCTGCTGAAAAAACTCAATGAATGGTTCGCCCGCCATGATCCCGACGCGATCATCGGCTGGAACGTCGTGCAGTTCGACCTGCGCGTGCTGCACGAGCACGCCAGGAGCCTGGCGGTGCCGCTGAAACTGGGGCGCGGCGGCGAGGAAATGCAATGGCGCGAACACGGCAGCCGCAACCATTACTTCGCCTCGGCCGCCGGGCGATTGATCATCGATGGCATCGAATCCCTGCGCTCGGCAACCTGGAACTTCCCCTCGTTCAGCCTGGAAAACGTCGCGCAAACCCTGCTTGGCGAGGGCAAGGCGATCAGCACGCCGTATCAGCGCATGGACGAAATCAACCGCATGTTCGCCGAGGACAAACCGGCCCTGGCCAGGTACAACCTCAAGGACTGCGAACTGGTGACGCGCATCTTCGCCAAGACCGAACTGCTGACCTTCCTCCTGGAACGGGCCAGCGTCACCGGTTTGCCGGCGGACCGCAGCGGTGGTTCGGTGGCGGCCTTCACCCACCTGTACATGCCGCTGATGCACCGCCAGGGGTTCGTCGCGCCCAATCTCGGCAGCAAGCCCGCGCAAGCCAGCCCCGGCGGATTCGTCATGGACTCGCAACCGGGGCTGTATGAATCGGTGTTGGTGCTGGACTACAAAAGCCTCTATCCGTCGATCATCCGCACCTTTCTCATCGACCCGGTGGGCCTGATCGAGGGCCTCAAGCATCCCGCTGACAGCGAGTCGGTGCCAGGTTTTCGCGGTGCACGTTTTTCCAGAACCCGGCACTGCCTGCCAGCGATCGTCGCCCGCGTCGCCGAAGGCCGGGAAACCGCCAAGCGCGAACACAACGCGCCGCTGTCCCAGGCCTTGAAGATCATCATGAACGCCTTTTACGGCGTGCTCGGTTCCAGTGGTTGCCGCTTCTTCGATACGCGCCTCGCATCGTCCATCACCCTGCGCGGCCACGAAATCATGCTGCGTACCCGCCAGTTGATCGAAGCCCAGGGCCACACGGTGATCTACGGCGACACCGACTCGACCTTCGTCTGGCTGCGCCGCGCCCACGGTCAGCAGGAAGCGGCGCAGATCGGCCGCGCCCTGGTGGACCACGTCAACCAGTGGTGGCGCGAACATGTGCGGCAGGAATACGGGCTGGAAAGTGCCCTGGAGTTGCAGTTCGAAACCCACTACAAACGCTTCCTGATGCCGACCATCCGCGGCGCCGAGGAGGGCAGCAAGAAGCGCTATGCCGGGCTGGTGACCCGCGCCGACGGCACCGATGAAATGGTCTACAAAGGCCTGGAAACCGTGCGCACCGACTGGTCGCCGCTGGCCCGGCAGTTCCAGCAGGAACTGTACCTGCGCATCTTCAATCGCCAGCCTTACCGGGATTACGTGCGCGACTACGTGCGCAAGACCCTGGCCGGTGAGTTCGATGACCGGCTGATCTATCGCAAGCGCCTGCGCCGCACCCTCGACGACTATCAACGCAACGTGCCGCCCCATGTCCGCGCGGCGCGTATCGCCGACGACTACAACGACCGTCAGGGCCGGCCGCGGCAGTACCAGAACGGGGGCTGGATCAGCTACGTGATCAGCGTCGCCGGGCCCGAACCGCTGGAGATCCGTAGCGCACCCATCGATTACGACCACTATGTCACCCGGCAATTGCAACCGGTGGCGGATGCGATCCTGCCCTTCGTCGACGACGACTTCTCAACCCTGATCGGTGGGCAATTAGGCCTGTTTTGAGTCCAGCAGCGTCAACGTCCACTCGTCAGGAATGCCGTGGAAATACCGATCCAGTGCCCGGCTGAAGAGGTTGTCTTCGGTATCGATCTGGGCAAACAGTGTCATCGAGGAGTGAAACTTGAGGTCGTCGGGATGGCCGAAAATCGCGGCAATCGGGCGCTGCTCGATGTCCAGGACCAATTGCGTGCAGGTACGCAGGCGCGTGCTCAATACGGGGTGTTGGAGATAGGCCTGCGCTTCCGCTGCGGATCGAATCGCGAATTGACGGGACATCTCACTGTCGCCAAGTCCGGTGAATTGCGGAAAGATGAACCACATCCAGTGGCTGCGCTTGCGGCCATCACTGAGCTCATCCTGAACCCGTTCGAACACCGGGTTTTGTGCCTGAATGAAGCGTTGCAGGTTGAACCTGTCGAGTGGATCGGTGCTTCTCATGCGCAAGCCCTCTGACAAAACCGCGATGGCTCAGACCATGGCCAACCGTTGCTTTCGTTGCGGCGCGTGAAACGCATGGTCCAGCGCCTCCAGATCCCCGGCTTCAAGCTGCAATTGCGCGGCTCGCGCATTCAATTGCACATGTTCAGGTCTGACCGCCTTGGGGATGGCGATCACGTCGTCCTGACGAAGAATCCATGCCAGTGCGATTTGGGCCGGCGTCGCGTCGTGATGGGCGGCAACCCGCCTGAGCGCCGGGTGGTTCAGCAGCTGCCCACCCTGGCCGATCGGACAGTAGGCCATGACCGGCAGGCGATGCTGCTGGCACCAGGGCAACAGGTCAAATTCTATGCCGCGTTCTTCCAGATTGTAGAGTACCTGGTTAGTGGCGCAGGCCGGCGCGGCCAGCTCGTGCAAATCATCCAGGTCGCAATTGGACACGCCCCAACGACCGATCTTGCCTGCTTCGCGCAGGCGTTCGAAGGCTTCGACGGTTTCCTCCAGGGGATACTGGCCGCGCCAGTGCAGCAGGTACAAGTCAATGTAGTCGGTATCCAGCCGTTGCAGGCTGCGCTCGCACGCCAGGGGGATGCCGTTGCGGCTGGCGTTGTGCGGGTACACCTTGCTGACCAGAAACACCTTGTCTCGCCTACCTGCGATGGCTTCACCGACCACCTGCTCGGCGCCACCTTCGCCGTACATTTCAGCGGTGTCGATCAGGGTCATGCCCAACTCGATGCCCAGGCGCAACGCCGCGACTTCCTGGCTGTTCCGCGAAGGATCCTCACCCATGCGCCAGGTGCCCTGGCCGATGACCGGTACGTTGACGCCTGCCAGTTCGAGGGTGCGCATGCACATCTCCTTTTTCGCTCGAAGGGTACTCTTCGGTTGGCACCAGAATAACCCGGTGGTTCCGTCGGAAGATCAAAAGATCGCAGCCTGCGGCAGCTCCTACATCGATCGCGTCCATCCGCGATATACCGGATGGACGCTGCCCCCTGTAGGAGCAAGCTTGCTCCGGGCGGCGTTCCGACGATGCACGTGAACGATAACGCACGCTGCCAGAAAACACGCGCACCCCTGTAGGAGCTGCCGCAGGCTGCGATCTTTTGATCTTATGCACCACCCCCCACACTTACGGACCGCCGGCACTGCACTTTTCCGTAATTCCCGGCTCTATCCATGGCCAGCCTGCGGCGATCCCCACCGCAAGCCCATGTCCAAGTTCAAACACCCATGGTTCGAGTGTTATCCCTCATCACAATGCAAATCCGCCGTATCAGCCTGCTGCTGGCCTGTCTGTCGACGCTCTGCCTCACCGGATGCAGCCAGCAACAGGGCGGCGACATCATCGACCAGTTCCGCGAAGGCAAACCCCAGGAATTTCTCCAGACCAGCGTCGACCGCATGGCAACCCTGGCGATGCGCGACAACCTCGACAGCCTCTACTTGCTCATGAGCAAGCTCTACCTGCGCAATCCCGAAGAGTTGAAGAAGTCCGGCTTCCTCGACGCCCGCACCGCTGGGCAGCAAGTGCGCATGGCCATCGAAATGCAACAGCCGCTGCCGACCCTGGGGGGTAAAAAAGACCTGGCGGCACTGAGCTTCGCCATGAGCCCGGAATTCCTCGGCGACCGGGTCGGTGCCTTCATCTATGCCATCGGCAGCATGCTGGTCACCGCCCACGGCAATCGTCTCGAGTTCTACATGACCGATGCGATCAACCCGACCTTCGTCAACAACGCCGCGCGCAACATCGAGAAAGCCACCTGGATCCTCAGCCAGCGGCAGAACAAGCAGGGCGAGCCCTTGCTGTTTTCCAACGAGATTTCGGAGGAGGGCAGCAACCTGAGTTTTGCCGTGGAATTCGGCAAGATCGTCGCGCGTCTGGACCTGCTGACCCAGATGCTCGACGAGCGCTACCGGCGGATCGGGCTGAATTACGCCCAGAGCCTGCTATTCCTCAATTTCCTGCCCGTGCAATAACTTTGGCGGCCTGCCCCTGATCCATCAAACGCCCGCACCCCCCTGTAGGAGCTGGCTTGCCAGCGAAGGGGCCGTCACATTCAACATCATTGTTACCTGTCACACCGCCTTCGCTGGCAAGCCAGCTCCTACAAGGGTCCGGTATGTCCACAGCATCAGGTCGGCTGACACACCGCGTTCGCAGGCAAGCCAGTTTCAGGAGGGATATCAGAGGTCATATAGGTATAACGATAGACCGCATCGATATAAGTGGTTATAAGAAAAATCGCTATGCTGCGGGCCAGTTTTTTCATGCGATTTTTGTGGGCGTGTTAATGGAATTCGTTAACTTCGGGTTGGTGGTCGCAGGTTTAATTGTGGGTTTCATCGTCGGCATGACCGGCGTCGGCGGCGGTTCATTGATGACGCCGATCCTGCTGTGGTTCGGCGTCAATCCGGCGACGGCGGTGGGCACGGATCTTCTGTACGCCGCCATCACCAAATCCAGCGGCGTTCTGGTTCATAAAAAGAACAACAACATCGATTGGTCAATCACCGGCTGGCTGACCCTCGGCAGTGTGCCGGCGGTGCTGATGACGCTGTGGTTCCTGAGCACCCTGCAGACATCCCCCGATGCCATGAACGCCGTGATCAAACAGGCCTTGGGCTTTGTCCTGTTTGCCACCGCGATGGCGATTTTCTTCAAGAAACGCTTGCTCGATTTCGCTCACAAACGCGCGGGCGGCAACTACAACCCCAGCGGCTCGCGCCTGAATGGGCTGACCGTGATCACCGGTCTGGTGCTCGGCACCATGGTCGCCCTGACCTCTATCGGTGCGGGTGCCCTGGGGACCGTGGCGCTGTTCATTCTTTATCCACTGCTGCCAACCCGCCGGCTGGTGGGCACGGAAATCGCCCACGCCGTACCGCTGACCCTGGTCGCAGGCCTCGGTCATGCGAGCATGGGCAACATGGATTGGCAGGTGCTGGGCTATTTGCTGGTCGGTTCGCTGCCAGGCATTTACCTGGGCAGTCATCTGACCGGCCGCATCTCCGACGAAGTGTTGCGTCCTTGCCTGGCCACGATGCTGGTGCTGATCGGCTACAAACTGGCGTTCTGATGTTCGCCGCAGGCCTCAGTCACTCACGGGTGAAAATTTCCAGCAGATGCCCATCCGGGTCATCGAAGTAAACCCGCCGGCCACCGCCGTAGTCATTGATTTCGTTCGGCCGCTGCTTGCCGGGATCGGCCCACCAGGGTTGCTTTCGCGCTTGCAGACGGGCGAAGGCCGCATCGAAATCGTCGTCACCGATCAGAAATGCATAGTGCTGGGAGGCGATCGGTGGGTCGTTGTTGTAGAAATCCAGCGACACGCCGTTGTCGAGTTTAACGATCAACATCGGCCCGAAGGGTTCGGGGGCGGGCAGGCCGAGGATGTCGGCCAGATAGTTGGCCGATGCCTGCTTGTCGCGGCACCAGACGATGGTGTGGTTCAGCTGAGCGCTCATGGGAGGAGACTCCTTGATCTCACCCATGAGTTAAGCACTGTTGCTTTAAACCTTCGACGTATCGCGTGCCATCACGGTGATCTCGAGCCCGTCGTCGTCCAGTTGCTCCACGATCTCCCAGCCCAGTCTGGCGTAAAGCGACTGGGCCGAGTCGGTGTATAGAAAGAGCCTGGGGATTGCGAGTGCCGCCGCCTCCTCGACGATACGCGACACCAGCCCGGAGGCGATGCCCCGACCACGATGCTCGGCCTTGACGTAAACACCTGCCAGCCAGGGAGTCAATTCGGGCCGTGATGCCAGATCGCTCTCAATCAACAGGGCTCCGCCGAGCAGTTGCGTACCATCGAGTGCTACCACCACGGTGGGCACGGCACCTTTGCCGCATGCAGCGCGCATACGTTCGGTTCTTGCCTGGAGGGTGTCGCCGGGTCTGAATTGACCCCATTCCTTGAAATTCAGCTCGGCCAATTCCGGGATCAGGGCGGGGTGGTTGCAGAGGTAATCGATTTCCATGTTGAATTGAAGCTCCTTTGCCGGCAGACGATTCAGTCGTCGCAATGGTGAACCACAATAAAGCGCTCGGAACAGCTGATCAAATCCACGTTCGATCCTCAATGATCTGTTGCGCAATGACTGCCCTGACCTAAGCTAGGGTCAGGGCGAAACATAATTGCGAAGCGTCCCCGGAACGAACGCCGCGATGCGCAATCATTAGAGCGTGGATATCAAAAGGAGATGCGCATGCTCATCAGGTCATTGACCCTGGCTACCCTGCTGGCTTTCGCCGGTCCCTTGTTCGCCGCCGATGGCGACTCACCGCTGGACATGGACAAGGGCAGGGCCCGGCCGTTGATCGTCATCGCTCCGAGTACGGTCGATCCCACGTGGGTCAGCTTGAAAAAGGCACTGGATGAGCCGGCCAACCGCAAGGGCTTCGACGATCGCAACATGATCCTGTACACCGTGCTCAATCTGATGGGCCAGCGCGAGGGCAAAGACCTGGGGCCACAAGACACGGCGGCATTGATCCGTTCGCTCAAGTTGGGGGCCGGCGCGAAGACCAAGGTGATTCTGGTCGGCAAGGACGGCGAAAAGAAACTGGAACAGTCGGATGCGGTCGACCTGCAGGCGATCTTCAAGACCATCGACGAATTGCCGGCGACAGAGAAAGAAGCCACGGTGCCGACGCCACCGCCGGTGACCGAAGCCGCCCCGGCCAAGGGCGCCAAGGGCACAAAACCGGCCAAACCGACCAAACCCGCCAAGCCGCCTGAAATGCCGGACGATTGAATCCGCGCAGAACCTTCATGGCAAATGAATTCCCTGTGGGAGCGAGCTTGCTCGCGAAAGCGGCGTGTCAGTCAGCATCGATGTTGAATGATCACTTGCCTTCGCGGGCAAGTCGAATCGTCGCACGACCGCTCCTACGGTTGAGCCAGAAAATTGCTGATTACGTTGACCAGGACGGGTGAAAAAGGCTGCAGACATTGCGCAGCATCCGGTGTTTTCAGATCCTCCAGGAGCAAACCCAGGAACTCTTCATCTTCAAACTGCAAGTCTTCGGGAGGCACGCTCTGGCTATAAATGAGTGCATCGACCAACGCTTTGCGTTTACCGACAAGGCCTCTATTACTTTCTTCGGTATGACCCAGGTTCAATGCCTCAATAGCAACCCTGGCCCGTTCGGTTTGTCCCATTACCAGTCCGGACAAGTAGAACTTCAGTTCGGTTTCGCATTCCGTCATCAACGGCGTGAGTGGCAAATGTCGTGTACCGCGACCATGACCACATTGATTGGGGCGCTGGCAACTGGCGACGATGTTGGAAAAATCCAAAGTCCGATTCGGCGCACGATCCTGGACTTCAAGATGTTCGTTATGGGCGTCATCAATCGTGATCGACTGACAGCAATACGCACATAAACCGTATTGTTCCGAGATACACGATGAACGGATGGACCGGCTCTCTTCCCGTGGTAAGTCCCGGTAACGTAGCGCGTTGTTCGAGCGCTTCCAGCGAGACAGTGATTGGGGCTCCATGCCTTTGTCGATCTTACGCACGGCGCAACTCCAACTTACGGATCAACAATGCAGCCTTCCAGCTCCAGATGCCCCTCTGGGAGCTCAAGTGAAAGCTCGGAAAAAAGGTTCTTCGCTTCGTCCAGATCACCGTCTTGCAAACGCTCCAGCAATCGATTCAAGCGCTGCTGCACTTCGCTGTTGCGGATGTCGGTGTCCATGACTTCCAGCAGAACCTGATTGGCATCCAGTCCATATAGGCCGTTGCGTTCCTGCAATTCCCCATCGTCCAGCACATAAACCAACACATCTTTTGCGTCGCTGATGACCAGCGGTGAATGGGTTGTCAGCACAAATTGGCAATTGGGAAAGGTATCGCTCAACTGCCGAATCAATCTGCGCTGCCATTTGGGGTGCAGGTGCAAATCGACTTCGTCGATCAGCACGATGCCGTCACCTTCCAACGGATTGTCCAAAGACTGATTCATCATCGCCAATCGGCGAGCGATATCGCCAACTAACGCCATCATGGATTTTTCACCCTGCGAGAGCTGGGACACATTGAGTGTTACGCCGTCTTTGTCTATCGCCATGTGCAGGCGCGGCTTACGCTGCACTCTCAGGTTGCTGAAGCCAGGCATAAACGCTGCGATAGCAGAGCGAACCGCCGTCAGTTGACGATCACGGGATGAGGCCTTCAATTGGGAAAGGGTTTTCCAGATGTCGCTGTCGTTGCCGAATTTTTCGGAAATCTCGGCCAACGCGGTATCGGATACGCCAGTTTCATTTTCGCTATCTTCGCGTTCGCGAAACCATTCAAAGAAACGGCGGAAATCCACGCCACGATTCAATGAGTTGTCGTAACCATCCAGTTGGTCGAAGGTATGTTTGGTTCTGATTTTCAGGGGGATTTCCAGAACCGAACGTTCAACCGGGTAGTAGGCGATCAATGGGAGCGAAGCTTTATCATCTGCGGTTAGTTCGTTGCGATAGTGATCCGCAAGGAGACTGACATCGCCTAAGGAACTATGAATATGAGCCTTTCGCCCTTGTCTGCCGCGAGCAATGCCCCACGTGAACAGAGCATCCTCAGGATTTGCATCGGAACGACTTGAGCGTGCATGTGACTCGTCTACTACGCCTATCAGAATTAATGCAGACGAAGCACCGTTCCGAATGTCCTCTTCCGCAAGATAATTGCCATTGCCTTTCTCGGTGCGAATTCTGGCAACCAACCAGCTCAACGAGGTGGCCAGTGACTTTAAAAGGGTGGTTTTCCCGGCGCCGTTATTCCCCACCAGAACCGTCACGTTTGAGGGGTGTTTGGCCGTGGGGGCCAACTGAATGTCCAATTCGGTGAATCGACCGACATCCGAGACCTTGAATCTGTTGATTTCCATTACATCGCCCTTTGGGGGTCAGTCGGTTTGAAGGCTTGAGCGCGCATTATGTCATTCCCGACCACGGATTGATCCGATGCCGTTTAGATACAACGGTTTCGGTCACATCACAACGGTTAGCAATAAAAAGTATTTGCAATGTATGCCCATAAAAATGAGCCAGGGCAAAGGCCTTCAATTGCGTCGGACATTTCCTGCAAACCGTGGCGCACGCCATGAACTGGTGCTCTGTGGACCGTGTCGATAACCTTCCCCAGCCGCTGCAAAATCAGTGGTCGGATGTGGAAGTCCGGTGGTCAGAGATACTCACCAACGCTCGTAAAGCGCATGTCGACATTTTTTATGTCAACATTGCCGCGTTATGGCGGCTGTGCGCGGGAGCACTTTCGAGTGCGCCGGGTATTGGTGGGTTGGCCTGGTCTTCCACACCTGCGTACAGCTGCCTCCCTCATGTGGAAGTGAGATGGGTGGTTTTCTCGACAACCCTCAATGGATCTTCTCCTATGAAAAAAGTAAGTCCCAATCCCCCAGAATCCCCAACCAGTTCCGATCCCCTCGACCCCGTTCCACTATCCGATATCACCGAACCCGCCATCAGCGCCCGCTTGCGCAACCCCCACCACGCCGACCCGGTCAGCCACATCTTCACCATCGTCCCCGGTGTCGACACGGCAACCCTGCTATGCCACGCCTGCGAAACCCTCGCGTCGCTGAATGTCCTCGTCACGGACCTGGCCTGCAAACTGGAAAGCTCCAACCGCAACGTGGCGCTGTCGATTCAGCAGTTGGCCGTCGTGGGCGAGTTATTGGTGAACCGGGCACTGGACAATATCGATCCACTCGAAGGCGCGCCGGCTGTTTAGCTAATAGGCGCACCAATGAAAAGGGGCGACCTCAAGGGGTCGCCCATTTTGATGACTGCCACAGGTGAGTGTGTCCAGTTTATTTACTCAGTGCGCTCAATACCCTATGCGCCACTTTCGCCCGCGCATCATTCGGATAGTTTTTATTGGCCAGGATCACGATGCCAATATCTTTCGAGGGCACGTACGCGACGTAGGCACCGAAGCCACCCGTTGAGCCGGTTTTATTGACCAGCACAGCGTCCGTTTGTGGTTGCGGCGGATTCAGCCAGCGGACTTTGTGAGCTTCCATCGCCATCTGCGTCGAGTTGCCGGCGAGCAACTGATCAAGCGTGACCGGATAGTTGTAGAGCTCCCAGCCCAATCCCTGAGTCATCTCACCGACCTGGTAATACCCCGTGTGTGTGGTGGCGATTGCCCGTTGCAGCGGTGCTTCAAGCCCTGCCGGATTCATGTTCAGCTGAACATAACGCAGCAGATCCGCCGCACTGGTCTTCACCCCATACGCCTCTGAATCCAGCGCCCCCGGCCCGACCCGCACCGGCTTGTCTTCCTTGTCATACCCCTGGGCATAAAGCCCCATCTGATCCTGCGGCACCTTGAGGAAGGTGTGCTTCAGCCCGAGTTTCGGCAGCAGGGTCTTTTCCATCACCTCATCAAACGGCGCGCCCATGCTTTTGGCCGCCAGATAGCCAAACAGCCCCAGGCTCGGGTTCGAATACTGCCGATGGCTGCCAGCGGCGTAGGTCGGTTTCCACTGCTCGAAATAGCCAAGCATCTTGTCCGGCGCATCGGACTCGCCGGGGAATTGCAGTGGCAGTCCACCGGCTGAGTAGGTGCCCAGTTGCAGTACGCTGATGTGATCGAACGCACTGCCGCGCAGCTCTGACAGGACGTTGCTGGCCTTGTCTGACAGGGAAAGTTTGCCTGTCGCCTGGGCGTAGGCGGCGAGGGTGGCAGTGAAGGTCTTGCTCACCGAACCGATCTCGAACAGGGTGTCTTCAGTGACGGCTTTGCCGTTGTCCTTCGAGGCCACACCGTAGTTGAAGTAATGCGGCTGGCCGTTGACGGTGATGGCGACCGCGATACCGGGGATCTGCTGTTGCTGCATCACTGGTTTGATGGCGGCGTTGACGATGGATTCCATACGCTCGTCTGCTACGCAGTGACCGGCGCCGAGGAAAAGTACGAAAGCGCTGTAGGACGCGAATTTGTTCAGATTGTATTCAGGCATGACTGAGCCATTCTCCATGAGTTTCAATGATATTAACCGCTACACGCCGAGCGGCGTTTGAATCCGGGCCGCAGGCGCCCGATGATCGAGATCAAGCGATCGATCTCTCGCGTCGAGAGACTGCTGGTCAGTTCGTCGAACGCGGGCTCGCGTTGAATGAAAATGCGGAGCATCAGGTGACCCGAACCTTCTGCGCATGACCCGCCACCCCATGGCAGCCACAGGCAAGGCGATGACCTTGCAGGACCACCGGGATGCCATTCATGCGCCTGCGCGGATGCCCCTCGACGAAAGCGAACTCGCCCAGATGAAGCGGGCAGGTGGCCTTGTCGCCCAGCACCGCGGGGGTTTTTCCGTTGAGGGTATGTGTGCCTGCGAGTTGGCAGGACACGACCGTGCCACCACTGCTGGTGGAGTCGCCCAGGCAGACGGGATGGGTCATGGTCATCCCCCCGGCATGCGAAATCGAAACGGGTCGATGCCGTGGGTCTGCTGGTTTTTCGCTTTGCGGGCTTCGTCAGGCGGACGGATCATTTGCACTGTGGTGCTGCCATCCTTGCCGGAGTACACCACTGCGCTGACACCACCCTCCTGGTAGCTGGCAATCGTGGCGAGGTTGATTTCAACCAGGGCGCCACTGACGCCGGTATTGCCCAGGCGCCGACCGATATCGTAGCCCTCGTCGAGATTGCCCAACTCGATGCCGGTGCCGTCAATGTTGAGGCCGTGTAGCGCGTTGGTCAGGGCGATTTCGCCGTTGACATTGTCAGTGCTGTCGTAGAACACGCGTACTGGTTTGTCGCCATCGGGCAGGGTTTCCAGCGCCTGTTGCCAACCCGCTTGAAGAGCTTTGGCCTGGAGTGCAGGCTTGAGCAATTTGCCGTTATCGTCCTGCATCGGGACTTTTATCGGGCGATGCAGGTAACCCAGGATTGGAGCCCTGTCGAACTCCTGGACTTGATGGTTGGCCCAACGTACCGGGAGCCATGGGGAAGGTTCGAAGTGGCCGGGCCCTCGGTTGCTCAGGGTTTGCCAGAGGGTGGGGAGTTGGGATTGCCAGTAGGCGGAGGACATGGTGCCGGGACCATTCGGGTTCTTGATCCCCTCGGCTAGTTTGGCGTCTTCATATACTTTTCTGAACAGCGGTGAATGCTTCCAATAAAAAGCCCACAACTTGCCCATGTCGGTGTTTGTGTTTTGGTTATCCTCGGATTCGTTGGTGGTAAAGGGACGGATGTAACGGTCTACTCGATCGGAACGCGTGACTAGTAGGCCGGTCACGCTTGTGTACACCGTCGGTACGACCTGAACATATTGCAATCCAGGTGTGCCGGCCACTCGATAGCCGTTTCGGGTGACATCACCGTCCTCGCTCACAATCAATGCTTGCGGCACCATGGGATTGTCGTCGAAGAACTTGAATAAGCGTTCAATCATGCTTTGGGCATGGGTTGTATTGTCCGCGTCCTGCCACAGGAACAGTGTGACGCCTAAGGTGGCGGCGTTTCGTCCATCCAGAATGTTTGCGGCGGCCCCCGTATCTTCAGGCTGTTTTGGCGGTGCTATCGCGAACACAGGGATCGGCCAATAGGCGACCGAGTCGCTGGCCGAAAAGGTGAAAGCAGCTCGAATAGCAAGTTGATTCGTGTTTGTTCTGGACGTTACTGAGGCCTTGTAATCTTTGGGGTCTCGCGAGTAGATCGATATGAAGTTGTCTGATTTTTCTTCTATTTTTCGCCACACCGATGACTGATACCACCCCTGAACCGCCAAGCCTACCCCTCGTATTTCCAGCGAATACGTCCGGTCTGTCGTCGCACTTTGCTCGGCTGCATCAACGATGACTTTTGTTCTGTAGGCTGAGAGTTGTTCCTTTTCATAAGCTACCTGCTTGGCAAACCAATGCCCGCTGTAGGCCAATACCAAGCCACTCAAAACACTCACGACTCCCCAGCGCATAAAAGTACCCATTTCCTTTGGTTTCAAATCTTCAGCTGGTGTTATGTAAATGACGAACAGCAAAAAACTCAACAAAACGGCTATCAGTATCGCTATTCCCCAGAGGTAGCCTTTCAGGTTAGGTCGCTGTGACTTGTTCTTTTGACGATCCCTCATCGGCCTGTTCCTATTTCCGGGTTGCCGGAGATCAGGTTCGGCGGCGTCAACGACACGAGATCGGTGGAAGGGAATGTGCCTTCTTGGTAATACAAATAGCAGGCCTTCACCAGCGTCCGTGTCTGCGCAGTCAGGCGCGACCATCCTTCCATTTTTTCGACCTCATAGAAGTACCTTTTTTTGTCCATTTTCCAATCCGCAATCGCCACCAACACCTCGCGCATCACCGGATCATCCAGGCACTTCGCCTGCCCAATCGCGATGTCCATTGCCGTCACCCAACGATGGTTTTCCGGACTGCGCAATACCGCCGAGTGATAGCTGTTTTCACTCAACTCTTGTGGGTCGATGTCCATGCGGGCACGGATTTCGTTGGGCGTTTCCTCACGTTCGTAGCGGTAGTGATCTTTGGTTTCTAGCAACGCAATACCGGACACCGCAGTTCGGCGGAAAGCGTGGGTCTGGTCGTCCGGCTCTTTGCCCTGGTTCCAGCGGGCGCGTACGACTTCCACATCGATTCGATCGGTGATGTTCTGCACAAAAATCCATTTGAAGGTCGCGCTGGGGTTGCCCAAAGCAGCGTTTTGCGAGACCGCGTCTGAGCGGTCCTTTCCCGATTCGTGAGTTGAACCGGTCACGACTTCGCCACCGAACATTTGCGGCGCGTGAGGCGGGTACAGTTGTTCGGCATTGATGTTGCGCTCTTGGCCTTTCTGGATCGGTGCTCGCGAGGCCACCGCCGCGGCTGACCAACCACCGGGGTAACGCGGTTCGCCCTTGGCTCGGGTAAGGTCCTGTTGCGGAGTCTTCCCGACGAGCACGGGTTTACCTTCGCGCAGACGCTTGGTCCACAAGCGCTGGTAGAAACGCAAGGATTGCAAAGCGTTCATGGCTGGCTGCCCATCAGGGAGCACGTCCGGTACGCCGTAAGTACCGATACCCTGTACATCATCCAGCGCCACCGTGGTGTCGTCCGGGCAGAAGTACAGATAAACCTTGCCGCGATTGTCGCGCTCGGGAAATACCAGGGTTGTCCCGTCAGCCCCCAAACGCTGACCCTGTTCAGGTGACCATCGCGGGCCGGTACGACCGCCATACCCCGGTACGCCACAACGCGCGGCGCTCAAGGGCGGTTGGGAATGGGGCGATTGGGTGATCTGTTGCACAAGGTTTATCAGCACTTGCAGCGTCTTTGAATTTTTCGGCGTCGTACCTGGCAACACCGAATAAGGCGAGGCCACCATGATTGCGCAGTCGGCGCAGCGTTCGCCCCGATCCACCAGCATCGCTTGAGCAAGCAAAGTGATCAGCGTGCCCTGGCTGTGCCCCATGATGGTGATGGTTTCATCGGGTGAGACGCGGCGAATCTCGCTGACCAGCATCGCCAGCCGGGTCGCCGCCAGCACAAAGTAACGCCTGTTTGGCGCCTTACCCATGAACAGAGAATTATGCATCGTGGGTTGGGCCAAATGGCGCACCCATTTGGCGAAGCCTTCCTCGTACATCTCAAGCAAATTGTTGGTGGCGTTTGAAAAAAAACCGCCGCCCTTGGCGAAGTGACGGTCCAGACGGTTGTTGAACCTGTCCTGGAATTGATCACGTAGCCGGGCTGGATCGCCATTCTCATCGCGCTTGACTTCTCCAGGTTCGGCCCTGTAACCCCAGTAAAACGGGATCATCAAGCTACGCGCTTTGGGATCTTCGGTATCTCGCTGATAGAGATAGGTGTCAGGGTCGTCGATTGCGAACTTGTGCTCATCCTTGCGCTGCTCCAGCGGTAACGCTTTGGCTGCACTGAAATCAGCTCCATACCGCCCCGCCCTGAGATCCGGCCGATCCAGCCGCTCATTAACCCCCTGACACAACCCCGTCTCCACCGACTCATACGATGCCCCCGGATCATTGACACCGTGCAGGAAAATCACCACCCCAGGCAGGTCACCAGGGACTTCCATCCTGCGCTCGGTGGTGCAGTTCGCAATCAAGCGGGTGGTGCTCTGCGCCACTGTGTGAAAGCTCGACTCGCTCATTGACTCTCTCCCGCCGGGCCAGTTTTTCGCTTGGCCTTCACCCGGGCCTGATGCATCACCTCGCGCTCCACCCTCTGCGTCAAACCGGTCGCATCCGTTGAACCTTGCACCACGCTGCCATCTCCAAGCTCGATCTGGTACGCGTGGTCCGCTGCCATTCGGGGGCTCTCGGGCGCATGGCCCGGATAGTGAAAGGCCAGACGTTGCGCCGCTGGATCACGGCTGAAAGAAGGTATGGAAACGCTGTCGCTTTTCGGTCCGACCCAGTCATGGTCGCTGGCATGCACCATGACCTTGTCCTGGGTGCCGATCTCGATGCCGCCACCAATCTTGATGTAGCTGCCGTCGTCGGCCACCAAGCGAATGGTGGGGGCCGTCACGATCACTTCACCTTCGGTGGCCGACAGGTGCAGGTTCTTTTGCGCATTGAGCGCAATGTCATCGTCCTGGGCTTGCACGAGCACCTTGCCGCGATTGGCGATGGCGCTGATGCCTTCATCTTGCGCAAAGGCCGAAATCCCTTTGCCCGCGTTCAATCGCATGGCAGCACCGCTGGTCAATTGCAGGTGGTCCTGAGCCGTTGTGTCGTGGTTCTCACCGGCGTAGTGCACTTGTGAGCGCGGTGTTGCGCTGGCAATGCCCGCCTCGGCGGCCACGGCGAGCAGTGGGTCGCCCGAGCTGTTGCTCTCGGGTGCAGGCCATTGATTCAACGACTGGCGCAGCGTTTCGATGCCTTGGCGATCGACCTGTTGGCCACCACGGGCGGCAGCGGTCTGGCCGAGCGACTGGAACAGTTCGCCGCACTCGCTCAGCAGCTTGAGCAGTTCTTCGCGGTCCAACTGCGAACCCTGCGCACCGTGACGGGCATAGGTGGTCAATAACATGCCTTGGGCCGCTCGCAGAGCGATGGCCGCGTCGGTGCGCAGTTCGGCGCCATTGCCACGGGGCTGGGCTTGTCCATCAGTTCTGGGCGTGGTGAGTTTGCCGAGGTTCAGCGCGGTGGCGTGATGGGTCGTGCCCATGCGGGCGCGCAATGCACCGGGTGTATCGTCGAAAAGCAGTTCGTTGAAGCCGTTGCCTTTGTGTTCCCGGGTCTGGATGCCCGAGAGCGTTCGATTACCCGGTAAACCCGTGGCGTTACTGAAGCGCGGCGGTAAATGGTCAGCGTTGTAGAGTACCGAAGTGACAAGGGGACGGTCGATGTCGCCCCCGAGGAAAGTCACCAGGACCTCCTGACCGATGCGCGGCAAAAACTGATGACCAAAACCGGCGCCAGCACTGGGCATGGCAACCCTTAGCCAGGTGGTGCCGGGTGCAGGATCTTGCCCGCGCTGCCAATGGAAGCGTACTTGTACCCGCGCCAGCGCATCGGTGAAGACTTCCTCTCCTTCAGGACCCACCACGATGGCGGTGAGCGGCCCCGAAATCGTCGGGCGAGGCGTGATGATCGCAGGACGATACGGAATTCTATGGCGCACGCACACGAAGCTATTGTCGTAGCCTGCCGGTTGATTCGATAGATAGTTGTTACTGCCATGGTGCTCGACGCTCAGCAACAGGAAATGGCGATCTGCAATGGGGTCACGATCGTGATCGAAGTGCTGGGTCAACTCGAAGGTGTAACCCGGCAGCATGGCGCGACAGTTGCTGCTGCCCTGAAACGTCTTGCCCTGTACTTCCATGGCTTCCAGTCGATGACGCACCAGCGTCTCGCCATCCGCGGGGATCGCGTGGCTGTAATGACCGGGAAAGTCGTAGATTTCGTAAGGCGGGACCTCACCCTGGACGTTGAGGCTGGGCATGCTGACCGGCAGTGGATTTCGCGGTTGCCGGTAGTCGAATGTCTGAATCGCCATACGACCGGACTGCAAGACCCGGTTGCTGCTCCATTGAGTGATGGAGTCGGCTGTCTCGGTGACCGAAGCACTGTGGTAGCGGATCTGCGGTTGCTGCGGTAACGGCTCGAGGTTGCGGGAATGGTCGGTGATGATCAGCCGATGTCCTTCCTTCGCGTGATCGAAGTAGAAGAACAACCCTTCGCCTTCCAGCAGGCGCAAGACGAAATCCAGATCGTTCTCGCGGTATTGCGTGATGTAGCTGTGGGACTTGAGCGGCGGGTCCAGCCGGAACTCGAAACTGGGCAGCGCTTCATAGTGGGCAAACACCGTGCGAATGATGTCTTCGATCGTTTGCTCTTGAAATATCCGCGAGTCTGAACGGCGCGACAGCATCCACAGCCAGGGACTTAATGTTGCCGAGTAGCGCGCCAGCCCACCGTCACTGCCTTGCAGGCTGAAACGGCTGATATAGCCATGAATATAACGGGCCCCACCGGTCGCCAGTTCAATCTCCAGCAACGCGGGTTGCCCTATCAGGGACTTGAGTTCCAGTCGCGCATCCTGACTGATCAGCGACAACTCGAAACTGAACAGCGTCGACAATCCTTCAGTCCCGGAAAATCGCTCCAGTAGCAGTTCCTGCTGACCGTTGGCCGGGGTGGTCAGCTTGATCAAGCGTCGGTTCTGTGGCGCAAATAGTGTTGTCAGTTCCATTAACAAGTGTCCTACGGCATAAGCAACCGGTGTTCGATCCATGAGCGGTGCACGTTGTGCTCACGGCGAAATACAAACACGGGAATTAAGACGCTTATGAAATAGCTTGTATGTAGGACGCTTCCTTTTTTAACAACCTTGAGCACGAGGCGATACTCAACGCCATCAAGCGCCAGGACCCGGATGCGGCGCGGGCAGCCATGTGGCTGCACCTGACCAATAGCCGCGACCGGTTTCTGGCGGATCGCGGGTAGCCGTTGGTCTACTCGATAGCACCTCATTCACGGCGTTGCTTCCAACCAGTACGGCCCAGATTTGCTGGACCTCACCTGTGAGGTGCGTCATGGCTAACGAATCAACGTTCCAGGGTGGAACACCCACTACCGACCCTGCCAGACCCATACCCGGTACCGATGAGCCAAGCATGGATCAGGATGCACCACCAGGCATGGACCCGACCCGGGATCCGACCGGCGCAGACGCTGATCGGCCTGAAGACTGGATGGATCCGACAGCGGATGAGGACGTGCCTCCGGCAGATGAGCCAACACCGTTGTCCGATGACAGGCGATAACCAGAACCCGGCCAGTGTGCCGGGTTTTTTGTGTCGGGCAGGTTAACCGCGTTATCGTTCATCGTCGGATCGCCGCCCGGACCAAGCCACGCTCCCACAGGTTCCGGGTTGATCCAAATGGTGTGATCGACACAAAACCTGTGGGAGCGTGGCTTGCCCGCGATGGCGTCTGATGCATCAGAGAAGGTCATCGATCAGACACTGGCCCCCTGAATCACCCCCACCCGCCGCTCCAGATTCAACGCCAGCACACTGATCAGCACAATCGCCGAACCAATGAAAACCATCAATGTGGGCTGCTCCGCCAACGCAAAAGACGCAATGCCCATGGCAGTGGGTGGAATCAGGTACAGCGTCATCGTCGCCCGGCTCAAATCCACATGAGCCAACACATACGCCCAGGCCAGATACGCCAGAGCGCTCGGAAACACGCCCAATCCGATCACCGCCAACTGCACATCCACCGGCGCTGCGGCCACCTTGCTCGCCAACCCCGGGAGATAGACCAACAGCAGCAGCGTCCCGAACCAAACCGTGTAACACACCAGCGTCAACCCGTCGTAGCGCCGGGCATGATGTTTCTGCAACGCAAAGTAAAAGCTCCAGGACAGCGCCGCCAGCAGAATCAGCAAGCCGTGGCCATCCATGCTGCCCAGCCCGTGATCGCCAGCGACCACAATCACCACGCCAAGCATGCCCAGGACGACACAGCCCCAGCGCCAGGCACTCACCCGGTCCTTGAACACGAAGCGCGCCAGTAGCGTGCTGAACAAGGGCGTCGATTGCGCCAACACACTGGACGCTCCGGCGCTGACGCCCTGCTGGCCGAAATTCAACGCGACGTGATGCAGGCTGACCGCAAAGAAACCCAGGGCCACCAGCAGCGGCAGATCGCCAAGGCTCGGCAGGCGAATGCCTCGGATCAGCGCGACTACGCCCATGAATGCCGAGGCCAGCAGAAACCGCAGCAACGCCAGATGACCCGGATCATAGGCTTGTAATCCGAGGTGAATGCCGGTCGGGGAATACCCCCAGCAGGCGACGACGAACGCCATCGCCAGGACGATCTTGACGGGGGAGGGGGAGACGGCTGTGAGCGCTTGCATGGTCGGATACCTGTGGGCCTGTGCACCGAGTATCAGAATTCAAACAATTCACCACAACTGACTTATACTGCGTTAACTGTTCACTTTGGGTGATGTATGGAGCTGGCGCAGATTCGCATGTTCAAAACCGTCGCCGACGTCGGCAGCATTGCCCGCGCCGCCGAGTTGTTGCATTGCGTGCCGTCGAATATCACGGCACGGATCAAGGCGCTGGAGGCAGAGCTGGGTGTCGCGCTGTTCCTGCGCGAGGGCCGAGGGTTGCGAATCAGCCCGTCGGGGCAGACCTTCCTCGCCTATGCCGCGAAGATGCTCGCGCTCGCGGCTGAGGCCAAGCGGGCGCTCGATCCCGCCGCGGAGCCGTCCGGTCCGTTACGCATCGGCGCCATCGAGTCCTCGGCCACGGGGCGCTTGCCGCGCTTGCTGGCCAAGTTCCACAAGCGTTTCCCGAAGGTGGCACTGGAACTGACCACCGGTCCCTGGAGCCAGCTGCTCGATGACACCTTCAACCATCGGCTCGACGGCGCGATAGTCGCCGTGGATGTCGAACGCTCGCAACTCAAGCGCACGCCGATGTACCGCGAGGAGCTGCTGTTGATTGCCTCGACGTCCCTGGGGCCGGTGCGTGATATTGCCGATTTGCAAGACAAGACCGTGTTCATGTGGCCACAGGGCTGTCCCTACCGGGCGGCGCTGGAGCATTGGTTGTTGCGACAGGGGCAGGCGTTGCCGATTGTCAGCCTGGCCAGTTACGGCGCGATCGTCGGCTGTGTCAGCGCCGGGGCCGGTGTGGCGCTGGTGCCTAAAGGGGTTTTCGACCAATTCGCCAAAGGCGCCGGTTGCGCAGGCTATGAATTCCCCGACCTGACGGCCATCGACAACCTGTTCTACTGGCATGAAAACGCCGGGGTTCACCCGGCGCGAGAGGCGTTTGTGGCGATGTTGCGCGAAGAGTTCGCCTGAACTCCTGTGGGATGGCGGTGCGCAAAAGTGACCGAGAATAAGCGGCTTGCTCCAGGGACTCATTCATCTGGATCTATGCTTGATGAACAAACGGATGGCACTCGCGCGAACCGTGGCGGACTAAGCACCAGAACGGCTCTTCAGTACAAGAGCCTGCGCCCCTGCGGACTGACATGGATCGGACATGAACGACGAGACAGTACAAAACAAATCACTGGTGATCTTGCTGGGGCTGGTAACCGCCGCTTTCATCTGGATTTTGCTGCCGTTCTACGGCGCGGTGTTCTGGGCGGTGATCCTCGGCATCCTCTTCGCGCCCCTGCAGCGACGGCTGCAACTGAAGTTCGGCTGGGAGCGCAATCTGACATCGCTGCTGACGCTGAGCATCTGCCTGGTGATCGCGATTCTGCCGGTGATCATCCTCAGTATCCTGCTGGTTCAAGAAGGGGCGGCGCTTTACAAGAGCATCGAAAGCGGTGAATTGGACATCGCGGGGTATGTGACCCATTTCAAACACAGCCTGCCGCCGTACTTCCAGCATTTGCTCGATCGGTTCGGGGTAGGCGAGTTGGACGGCCTGCGGGAGAAAATCATCAAGAGTGCGGTGTCCGGCAATGAGTTCATCGCCACGCAGGCCTTCAGTTTCGGCCAGGGCACATTCGAGTTTCTGGTGAGCTTTTTCATCATGCTCTATCTGCTGTTCTTCTTTCTGCGGGACGGCGCCGAACTGGCGCGCAAGGTTCGTGCGGCTGTGCCGCTGCAGGAGAGCCAGAAACGCCGGTTGCAGCTCAAGTTCAACCGCGTGGTGCGCGCCACGGTGAAGGGCAACCTGCTGGTGGCTATCACGCAAGGGGCATTGGGCGGTTTGATTTTCTGGTTTCTGGATATTCCGAGCTCGTTGCTGTGGGCCGTGCTGATGGCGTTTCTGTCGCTGTTGCCAGCGGTGGGAGCGGGGATAGTCTGGGCGCCGGTGGCGGCGTTTTTCCTGTTCGCCGGGGCGATCTGGCAGGGCGTAGTGCTGGTGTTGTTCGGGATTTTTGTGATCGGCCTGGTGGATAACGTGCTGCGACCGATCCTGGTGGGCAAGGATACAAAGATGCCGGACTATCTGATCCTCATCTCGACCCTGGGTGGCCTGGCGATCTTCGGCCTCAATGGCTTTGTCATCGGGCCGCTGATCGCTGCACTGTTCATGTCGAGCTGGGCAATTTTCATCGAAACCAAGCCGCGGGTGCAGCTGCCTTAAGCGCTGAGTTGGCCTTGGCCGATGCGCTGCGACAATGCCTGGGCGGCCGGAAGCGATGTGAGCGGACCGCTGATCGGTTCGCCGTCTTGCACCAGATACCAACAGGCGAGCAATCCCAGCTCTCTGAGCGGTGCGGGAACGGCGCTGCCGATAACGGACATGATCTGAACCTGTGACATAAGTACCTCCATCAATCTATGGAGCTACCTTACGGACCCGAGGCTGGAACGGACAATCAACGCTTTCGATAGTCGTCATTGATGCCAATGAGTCTTGGGTTCAGTCGACCACCAGATCAAGCATGTGGACCACTTCCTGTTCGTTGAGCAGGCCTTTGCGCACCAGGTTTTCTGCCAGCAGCGAGAGAAACTTGGCGCTGCGATGGCCTTCCAGGTGCTTGAGTTCGGTCAGTGCGTTGTACACCTTGCTGGAAGTGCACAAGCCGACGATGCGGTGCGGATTTTGCGTGGGCATTAGGTCGTCCTTGTTATTATCAACCTGTTGTTTTCGGACAGATCCAGCTTGCGGACCTGGCATGTCATAAATATGACCGTTTTCCCCAAGTGGGGGGAAGGGTGGCGAGTCAATCTTGCCAACTTGCACCGCAATGACTGTCCCGACAGCGACCTTGAGGCGATTTATTCAGACTTGTGCCGACAAACGGCCACAAAAAAAGGCCTGTAGGAGCAAGCTTGCTCGCGAAGGTCGTTAACGATAACGCGTGCTTACTGGATAACCGCGGTTCTCTTAAGTCCATCGCGAGCAAGCTCGCTCCTACAACAGGGCGGGGCCTGATGATTGTGTTACCAGCGGCCATAACCGTGGGGATGGCCGTAGTAGCCGCGCGGTGGGTAATAGCCACGGGGCGGACCATAGTAGACCGGTGGCGGAGCGTAATAGACCGGTTGCTGCATGTAGACCGGTGCCGGCTGGTAATAAACCGGAGGCGGTTGTTGCACGTACACCGGTTGTGGCTGAACGTAAACCGGCTGCTGCACATAGACCGGCCGGTTGCTGTTGATGATGGCCGAACCGACGATGGCCGAACCGACGATCGCACCGAATACCGCCGGTCCTTCCCAACCGTGACCGCCGTGACCGCCGCCTGCCTCTGCCTGCCCTGTGATAGCAAAAGCACCGATCAGCAAGGCCACTATGGGGATTTTACGGATCATGATAATTCCTCGGCTCTTCGACCCGGCGCCTGGCTCTGCAATAGACCCAGGGATTGTCGCGGGGATACTTCTAAGACAGCGTTTTTTTGCAAATCAGCACAGCCGTTGGGTAAATTTTGTGTAAGGTCTGTACCGGCTTTCTTACCGTCGTGCGCTGCCACCGGCAGGTACGCGAATATGATCGATCAGACCGGGTGGAATGGCTAATCCCGTCCATCTGATAGTGCTATTGAAGGAGATTCCCATGCAGATGAACCCCAACAAAGACACCCAGCTGTGCATGTCCCTCTCCGGGCGCCCTGGAAACTTTGGCCTGCGATTTCACAATCATCTGTACGAACAACTGGGCCTGAACTTCTATTACAAGGCCTTCAGCAGTCAGGACCTGCCAGGTGCCATCGGTGGCATTCGCGCCCTGGGGATTCGTGGCTGTGGCGTGTCGATGCCGTTCAAGGAGGCCTGCATTGCGTTGGTCGATGAACTGGACGCGTCGGCCGCAGCCATTCAGTCGATCAACACCATCGTCAACAGCAATGGCCATCTCAAGGCCTACAACACCGACTACATCGCCATCGCTCAGTTGCTGGACACCCACCAGGTGCCCAAGGACTCGACATTTGCCCTGCGCGGCAGCGGTGGTATGGCCAAGGCCGTGGCCAGTGCCTTGCGTGATGGCGGCTACAAGCATGGCCTGATCGTCGCCCGTAACGAACGCGCCGGGCGTACCCTGGCCGAGTCGCTGGGCTTTGAATGGCAGGCTGAACTCGGCGCGCGGCGTCCGCACATGCTGATCAATGTCACGCCGATCGGCATGACTGGGGGGCCGGAAGCCGACCAACTGGCGTTCGACGCCGACGCCATTGCCGCTGCCGAGACGGTCTTCGATGTGGTGGCGATTCCCTCGGAAACACCGCTGATCGTGCGCGGTCGTGCCGAAGGCAAGCGGGTGATTACCGGGCTGGAGGTGATTGCGATCCAGGCGCTGGAGCAGTTTGTGCTTTATACCGGTGTGCGACCGACGGTTGAGCAGTTCCAGAAAGCGGTGGAGTTTGCCAGGAGCTGATCCCTCAAGTTATCTGTTGGCTGTACTGGCCCCTTCGCGAGCAAGCTCGCTCCCACATTTGATCGGCGTTGCACGCAAGATTTGCATTCGCCAAAGAACCCTGTGGGAGCGAGCCTGCTCGCGAAGATGGCGGCACATCCAGCATTGATGTGGCTGACAGACCGCTTTCGTCGGAACGCCGCCCGGAGCCGGCTCGCTCCCACATTGGACCGGCGGCGCCCACACCTTCAGTCATCGACGCATAACCCTGTGGGAGCGAGCTTGCTCGCGAAGACGGCAGCACATTCAACATTGATGTGGCTGACAGACCGCCTTCGCGAGCAGGCTCGCTCCCACATTTTTTGATCTTTGTTGTCGGGCTACTCGAGGCGTGCCAGACGTTCTTCGAGTGCGGCAATCCGCGCCTCAAGCTCTTCAATTCGCTCGACAGACACACCGCCGCCGGCGCCTCGCTCAACCGGATTACTGCGCGCCGCCAGTATCACCTCGATATCCGCCGGATCCCCCAACGCATGCATGTAGCGGTCTTCACGCTGCCCGGCCTGGCGCGGAATCAGCAGCGCCAGACCGCGGGCGATCAACCGTTCAAGCTGATGCACCACCTGCTCGGTGTCTTCGAATTCATGCATGCGGCCGCTGCGGGTCAGCAGTTCATTGACCGTTTGCGGGCCGCGCAGGAACAGCAAGCCGGTCAGGATGACCTGGGCCGGCACCAGTTCCAGCGCCTTGTCGACCCGGTGCTCCCAGCGATCGGCCCGGCTGCCCATCACCAGCCTGGTAAAACCGCGGCCTTCAAGGGCGCGCAGGCTCTGGCCGACCTGACCCTGGGTGAGGTTCATCACCGGCTCGCGGCTGGTTTTCTGGTTGCAGGCGATCACCAGGGCATTGAGGGTCAGCGGATAGGTTTCCGGGCTGGTGGCCTGTTTCTCGATCAGCGAACCCAGAATGCGGATTTCCGTGCTGTTGAGGCGCGGCTCGTCGATAGTGGTTTCTTGCTCAGTGCTCATCGCGCTTTTCCCTAGGCAGTCGAAGCATGCAGTCGAAGCGGCCTAGCGTAATCCTTGCTGGATAAAAGACAAGTCGCAGGAGCGTCGCGCATGGCTATAATCGGCCCACATTTACCTCCTGTCACAACATGAGACTGCCATGACCATTTCCCTGTACGACGCTTCCGTTCCGGTATTCAAGCAAATGCTCAACGCCTTGAGCGATGTGCTGAACAAGGCCGAAGCCCACGCCACTGCAAAAAACATCGATCCGAACGCGTTGCTGCAAGCCCGTCTGTACCCGGACATGTTCCCGCTGGTACGCCAGGTGCAGATCGCCGTTGATTTCGCCAAGGGTGTTTCCTCGCGCCTGGCCGAGATCGAAGTGCCGAAGTACGACGACACCGAAACCACCTTCGCCGAACTGCAAGCGCTGATCGCCAAGGTCCTGGCCTACATCGGCGAGATCAAGCCCGAGCAGATCGCCGGCAAGGAAGGCATCGAGATCGTCACGCGTCCAGGCACGCCAAAAGAAAAGCGCTTCAGTGGCCAGGCTTACCTGCTGAGCTACGGTCTGCCGCAATTCTTCTTCCACGTCACCACCACCTACGCCTTGTTGCGTCACAACGGTGTGGAAGTGGGCAAGCGCGATTACATGGGCGCGTTCTAAACCGCCCGGGCAATAAAAAAGCCCCCGCAGCTTAAGGCTGCGGGGGCTTTTTAATAGGTGCGCATTGTTCAGCTTCACCACTGATCCTGTGGGAGCGGGCTTGCCCGCGAAGGGGCCATCAGCTCCAACATAAACGTTGACTGATACACCGCTTTCGCGGGCAAGCCCGCTCCCACAGGGATTGGGGTCAGGCCAGACGTTCTGCTTTTGCTTCTTCACCCAAACACGCCGCCGCCGTAAACAGCACATCCGTAGACGAGTTCAGCGCGGTCTCCGCCGAATCCTGCAACACCCCGATGATGAAACCGACCGCCACCACCTGCATCGCGATTTCACTCGGTATGCCAAACAAACTGCACGCCAGTGGAATCAGCAGCAACGAACCCCCGGCCACACCCGAAGCGCCACAGGCACAGATCGCTGCGACCACGCTCAGCAGGATGGCCGTCGGAATATCGACCGCAATGCCTAAGGTATGCACGGCCGCCAGGGTCAGCACGGTAATGGTGATCGCTGCGCCAGCCATGTTGATGGTGGCGCCGAGCGGGATCGAGACCGAGTAAGTGTCTTCATGCAGGCCCAGACGCTTGCTCAACTCAAGGTTGACCGGAATGTTCGCCGCCGAACTGCGAGTGAAGAACGCGGTGATGCCACTTTCGCGAAGGCACATGATCACGAGCGGATACGGGTTGCGGCGCAACTTCCAGAACACGATCACCGGATTCATCACCAGCGCCACGAACAGCATGCAGCCCAGCAGCACGGCCAGCAAATGCATGTAGCCGATAAGAGCACCGAAACCGGACGTGGCGAGGGTCGAGGCCACCAGGCCAAAAATCCCCAGCGGTGCGAAACGAATCACCAGGCGCACGATCAGGGTCACGCCGTTGGACAAATCGCCGAGTACCTCGCGAGTGGTGTCACCGGCATGGCGAATGGCAACGCCCATGCCGATCGCCCAGGCCAGGATGCCGATGAAGTTGGCGTTCATCAGGGCGCTGACCGGGTTATCGACCACGCTCAGCAACAGGCTTTGCAGCACTTCGCTGATGCCACCCGGGGCGGTCACCGCGACGTCGTGAGTGGACAGCACCAGGCTCGACGGGAACATCATGCTGGCAACGACCGCGACCACCGCAGCGGCAAAGGTGCCCAGCAGATATAGAAACAGAATCGGCCGGATGTGGGTTTCCTGGCCGTGCTTATGGTTGGCGATCGACGCCATGACCAGCACGAACACCAGGATCGGTGCGACGGCTTTCAGGGCCGCGACGAAGACTTTGCCGATGAACGCGGTGGACTTCGCCACGTCGGGCGCGACCAGCGCCAGGACAATCCCGGCGACCAGGCCGATGATGATTTGCGCGACCAGGCTCAAGCGTTTCAAACGGTGCAATAGCGAAGGGGATGAAGCGGTCATAAAACGGCATCTCTGATTTTATTAGGTGCGGGGTAGCGCGACATCAATGCCAATCGCTGGCAGATGAGCAGGGTGTACGTATCGCAGGGCGCGGACTTTATCACAGCGTCGTCCTGATCCTTCAGGCCTGTGACGATCTGCCGCCCGCGTGTCAGACGAGAAAGGCAGGTTCGTGCAACCGCTCTAGAAAACACTCTGTTAAGATGGCCCATCCTCATTTTCATGTTCTGCCAGCGGGCCTTCGGGCTGTCGCTGGTGTCGTCGTTTTCTGGAGTTCTGCATGCTGTTGCCCATCCTTCTGTTGTCCGCCGCCGGTTTCACGGTGCTGACCACGGAATTCGTCATCGTCGGCCTGTTGCCGGCGATCGCTCGAGACCTTGACGTCAGCATCCCGCAAGCGGGTTTGCTGGTGACCTTGTTCGCCTTTACCGTCGCCGCCTTCGGACCGTTCCTGACGGCGTACTTCGCCAGGTTCGAGCGGCGCAAGCTGTTCATCTCGGTGCTGATCATGTTCGGCCTGGCCAACACCCTGGCGGCGTTCGCCCCGAACATCTGGGTGATGGCCATCGCCCGCCTGATTCCCGCGCTCGGGTTGCCGGTGTTCTGGGCCCTGGCCAGCGAGACGGCGGTGGACATCGTCGGACCGGACTTTGCCGGTCGCGCCATCGCCAAGATCGGTTTCGGGATTGTCTGCGCCACGGTGTTCGGCATTCCGGTGGGCACGCTGATTTCCGACGCGTTTGGTTGGCGCAGTGCCTTCGGCATTCTGGCGGTGATCGCCTTTGCCAAGGCGCTGCTGCTGTTCATCTACCTGCCGACAACCAACCTGCATCAGCATCAAGTGAGCTTTCGCTCGCAGTTCAAGATCCTGCGCAGCCCGCTGATGATCGGCCATGTGCTGCTGTCGATCCTGGTGTTCAGCGGCATGTTCACCGCCTACACCTACCTGGCGGACATCCTTGAGCGCCTGGCCGGTTTCAACGGCACAGTGGTCGGCTGGTGCCTGATGGGCTTCGGCGCGGTGGGGCTGATCGGCAACTCCCTGGGTGGCCGCGCCGTGGATCGTCACCCCTTGATCGCTTCAGTGACGTTCTGCGCGTTCATGATTGCCGGCATGGTGGCGCTGGTGCCGAACATTCACTCGCCGCTGGGCCTGGCGGCGGCGATGGGGATCTGGGGCGTGACCCAGGCGGCCATGTTCCTGGTCAGCCACGTACGTTTGATGAAGGCGGCACCTGAGGCGCCGGCCTTTGCTGCGTCGCTGAATATTGCCGGCGCCAACCTCGGAATCGGCCTGGGCGCCATGGTCGGTGGCCGGGTGATCGACAGCGTTGGCCTGCAAGGCCTGGGGTTTGCGGCGGCCGCTTTCATCCTGGTCTCGATCCTGCTGGCCATGGCGCTGATGACCTTCAAACCCCGCGAAGTCTGCGCCTGACGCTTCACAATTCGGTGAACAGTTCGCGTCGGGCACCTTCGGTAATGGCGACAATGCCGGGGTGCTTGACCTTGCGTTCCACCGAAATGGCGTAGAACGACTCGGTGACCGCGGTGGTCTGGCCAATCGACTCCACGCCACATTGGCGTTTCACCTCGTCGGCAATCACGCTCGGGCCGATGAAAATACCGCTGCCGGATTGACCGAAAGCCTGCATCAAGGCGCTGTCGTCAAACTCGCCGACAATACGTGGCTGGATCTGCTGCTCGGCAAACCAGCGCTGCAAGCGACTGCGCACCACGGTTTCCGGCCCGGGAATCAGCAGCGGTGCACCGTGCAGGCTGCGCGGAAAGTCCTGGCCGTACTGCGCGGCCAGTGCGGGGGTGGCAAAGAAGCTGATCCCGCATTCGCCAAGCTTCTGGCTGTAGCCCTTGATGTCCAGGTGCGAGGGCATCGGGCTGTCGGAGATCACCAGGTCCAGGCGCTGGATCGCCAGGTCGGCGAGCAAGCGTTCGAGTTTGTCTTCGCGGCAGGTGATGCGCAGCGGCTCGCTCAACTCCATGGTCGGCGCGATCAGCCGATAGACGATGGATTTGGGCACCACGTCCGCCACGCCGACCCGAAACAGAATCTGCTGCTCGTTGGGCTGCGCCCGCAGCATCAATTCCAGTTCACCGCCCAGCTGGAACATCTGCTCGGCGTAGGGCAGGGTCTGGCGCCCGGCCTCCGTCAGCTCAAGCTGGCGGCCAACCCGGCGAAACAACTCGATGCCATAGGTTTGCTCCAGCAGGGAGATCTGCCCGCTGATGGTCTGCGGGGTCAGGTTCAACTGCTCGCAGGCGCGCACGATGCTGCCGGTCTTGGCCACCACCCAGAAGTAATGCAGCTGTCGATAATTCAGCATGTTGTTTGGATCACCGTAGGGAAGCGCGATTTGCGTCGCAAGGCTGGGTTCGTAAAAACCGAAGTATAGCCGGTAAAAATACGAATTTTCCTGAAGTGTCTGTCTCCCTAGAATGCCCCGCTATCGACGGGAGGCCTTTTCGGCTCTATCTGTTCTATCGAGGAAACATCATGAAGCTTAAAACCACGGCGCTGCTGATCACGTCTTTACTGGTACTGGTCGGTTGCGACCAGGCCGAGAAAAGCGCTCAGCAACTGATGGGCAAGGCGGCCGAAAGCGCAAAACAAGCGATCGACGATACGCACAAAGCCGCTGAACAAGCGATAAGCGACGCCACCGGCGGTCTGATCAGCAAGAAAGAACCATCGGCCGAAGACAAACGCAAAACCGAGTCTTCGTCCCAGGAAATCTAAACCGTCTTAAACGAGTCAGGACTGACCCATGGAATACCTTTTAGAACTTGCTGTAAGCCCCACCGCCTGGGTCGCCCTGGCCACGTTGATCGTGATGGAAATCGTGCTTGGCATCGATAACCTGATCTTCATCTCGATCCTGACCAACAAACTGCCCGAGCAGCATCGGCAGAAGGCGCGGCGCATCGGTATTGGCATGGCGCTGATCCTGCGACTGGCGCTGTTGAGCACCATCGCGTTCATCGTCCAGCTGACCGAGCCGGTGATCGATCTCCTCGGCCACGCGTTCTCCTGGAAGGACATGATCCTGATCGCAGGTGGCCTGTTCCTGTTGTGGAAGGCGACCACCGAAATCCATCACAGCATGGACCCGGCGCCGGATGATCCGAAGTCGGCGACCTCGACCGTGACCCTGGGCTTTGCGGCCGCGATCGGGCAGATCCTGATGCTGGACATGGTGTTCTCCATTGACAGCATCATCACCGCGGTCGGCATGACCGAGCATTTGCCGATCATGATCATTGCAGTGGTGGTGTCGGTGTTGGTGATGTTGCTGGCGGCTGATCCGTTGGCCAAGTTCATCAACGACAACCCGACCGTGGTGATGCTGGCACTGGGCTTTTTGATCATGATCGGCATGACGCTGATCGCCGAAGGCTTCGGCGCCCACGTACCGAAAGGCTACGTCTACGCGGCGATGGCGTTCTCGGCAACAATCGAGGGGCTGAACATGATGTCCCGGCGGGCGAGACAGAAGCGGATCGCTTCTGAAGCGTAACCTGCACTGAACGAAACGGCCGCCCGGACTTGCAAGAGTCCGGGCGGCCGTTTTTGGTTGGTGCGACTGAAAAGCGCCAGTCAGTGCGCGGTGGCGTGGCGTGTGGCCGGTTTATCGGTGGCGGCCGGCGACGCCGGTTGCACGGGAGGGTGATGGTGCCGGCGGGTAATGCGCAAGACACCCCACAACATGGCGGAAGCCACAGCCAGCCAGCCGGCAATCAGCATCACTATGGTCATTGTCAGGTTCATCAGTGCCTTCTCCTTGCCCCTGCAGCGGGCTTAACACTCTTCAAATGACAGTCTAGCCGCCACCGTGTTTCAGACTATTGACCAAAGGTCGGCTGACATCAACGAGTTCGCTCTATCGAATGCAATCAACTGCCGGTGAAGGCTATACCGTCGCGGTCTGGCGTCCTATGATCGACGGCCAAGCCGGGAGCACGTACGCCTGGCGCCTGAACAAGTGAGTGATGATAGTGCGGGTATTTTCTCGAATTCTTTCTGTGGCGGTGCTCGTTGGCAGTGTTGCAGGCCTGGCGGGTTGTGCGGGAAGCGTTGCGCCTGAAATCAAGCGGCTGCCGGAACGGGTCGAACTCAGCGGTACCTTCTACCGCGGGCAGGACAACCAGAGCGGGCCCCAGGTCCTGGCCAGCCTGTTGTCCCAGCAGGGCATCGTGATTACCCCGGGTTTGCTCGACAAGCCCCTGCATTTGCCGGGTGCCGAAGCCCAACTTCAGCAGAACATGCAGAACCTCGCCCGTGAGTACGGCATGGTAGTCTATTCCTTGGACGCCAACCTGCCTGCGCTGCTGGCCCAGGTCGCGGCCGGCTATCCAGTGATGGTGCGCTTCACAGAAGGCTCGGCGTTCTGGGCTGGACCGCGTTACGCCATTCTCGCCGGATACAACCGTGAGAAACAGACCGTGCTGCTGCGTGCCGGGATGAATCGCCGGACGTTGATGAGCTTCAGTTCATTTGAGTCGGCGTTCAAGGACGCCGGGGGGTGGGCGGTGCTGATCCAGAAACCGGACCAGCTTCCGGCCAACGTCGATCACCAGCGCTGGCTGAAGGCGGCGAGCGACCTGGCCCAGGCTGGTCAGGAGCAGGCGGCAGCCCGGGCGAAGAAGGCGTTGTCCGCGCAGTAGGGTTCCGTTCGTCATCTGCATGGCACTGTCACCCGCGATTGGCCTCTGAGGTATCAGGACCCGGATTTTTCCGGGTCGGTCCTTTTATTCCAGGACACACCCCAGGAGGCGCCGATGGCACATTCCAATACCCCCGATGGCCCGCACTCGTCCGAGCATTCGTCCGGCGATGAGTTGGACTTCGACCCCGATTCGCCGGACCTCGCCGATCCACAGGTCGATCCCATCGGACCGGCCAAGGCGCCAAGGGACGTCAAGCCGGGGGATAACACCAAGGCCCCGGCGAAGCCTTACGATCCTCTCGCCGATCTGAAACCCTGAGCCCAGTGAGGTGCGTATGTCTACCGATTCGAGTTTCAACGACAAACGTCCGGACAGCGTTCCAACCACCCCCGAAGCGGACACCGATCCGGTGATGGATCCGAACAGCCCGTTGCGGGATCCGTTGGCCAGGCCGGTGGTGGTGCCAACCGAGCATCAGGGTCACAGAGATCCAAGCACGGGAGATGGCATCCCGGATGACGACCAGATGCCGCTGCCCAATGATTGAAATGTGCCCTTGCAGGAGCAAGCTTGCTCGCGACGGACGTCAACGATAACGCGTTAAACCTGAATTAACGCGTTACCTGTGGGAGCGAGCTTGCTCGCGAAGGACGTCAACGATAACGCGTTCATCCTGAATAAACGCGTTACCTGTAGGAGCAAGCTTGCTCGCGATGGACATTAACGATAACGCGTTAAACCTGAATATACGCGTCGACCTTGAGACCTTCGCGAGCAAGCTCGCTCCTACAAGAGCGGGCAAGCGGGGGTCGCGGCACGGGTTTCGTCTTACTTCGACGCTTCCACCACACCACTTTGCCGACTCTTGAGGTTTTTGTCGGATTTGTACTGCAAGGCTACCGACGGCACGTCGGCGCCCCTGCCGGTTTCGACCCAGCTGCGAATACGGCTGGCATCGGCAAAGTGGGTGTATTTGCCGAAGGCATCGAGAATAACCAACGCCACCTGGCGATTACCCATGCTGGTCACCAGCACCAGACAATGTCCGGCCTCGTTGGTGAAACCGGTTTTCGTCAGCTTGATGTCCCAGTTCGGCTTCCTGACCAAATGGTCGGTGTTACGAAAGCCCAGGCTGTAGTTGGGTTTACGGAACGAGACGGTCTTTTCCTTGGTGGTGCTCAATTCGGTCAGTAACGGATACTTGTGTGCGGCCACCAGCAGCTTGCTCAAGTCGCGGGCGGTGGACACGTTGCGAGGGGACAGGCCGGTCGGCTCGACGAAATGGGTGCTGGTCATGCCCAGCGCGCGGGCCTTGGCGTTCATGGCGGCAATGAACGCGACATAGCCGCCCGGATAATGATGGGCGAGGCTCGCGGCGGCGCGGTTTTCCGAAGACATCAGGGCGATCAGCAGCATTTCCCGACGCGGCAACTCGCTCTTGAGCTTGACCCGGGAGAACACGCCTTTCATTTCCGGCGTGTCGCTGATGTTGATGGAAAGGTATTCGTCCATGTTCTGCCTGGCTTCGACCACGACCAGGCCGGTCATCAGTTTGCTGACGGAAGCGATCGGGACGACCACGTCAGGGTTGCTGGCATAAATGATCTTGTTGGTCTGCATATCCATCAGCAAGGCGCTGCCGGACGCAATCTTCAGTTGTTTCGTATCGCGTGGCGCCGAGGTGGTTTCGGCAGCGTTGGTGATTGGCGTGATGAAAGCCCCTGTAACAGCAAAAAACAGGCTCAGGATGGAAAGACGGATTTTCACGCTGGCAGACTCATAAGGTGTTGATAAGCCGTTATGTAACGGGCTGTTTCGTAAAAAAGCGCGGTATTCTGGAGTATGGCTGAATAACTGTCGATGGTTGTTCACGGATGGACGCAAAGTCCTTGGAAACATGAAAAAAAAGCTAATTTCCGGCGGATGGTCGAGCTATTTTCCGCAGGCAAAAAGAACCCTGCCATGGGGCGTAAATACTGTTCACTTGAGGAGATGGTTGGCGGGCGGATGGATTTCTTTTGGAGGGGGCGTATCCGTTTGTGAGGTAGCGGCTCTTTCGGGTCGGGTACATATCCGTTTTTGCGGTCACGGCCACTGACGGTTTCGCTTTTACAGCGAGTCACTTGGAAAAGCGCCAAGTAACCAAGCGCTTTTGCCCCTTTCGTTCGGTGCCTCGCCCAGGCTCGGCATGCCCTCGCTCCGGTCCTGCTCCGTGGGCCCGCCGCGATCGGCCATCCATGGCCGTGCGCGGCTAACCCGGCATCCATGCCGGGTTGCCCACTGCGCAGAACCTGCGCTCGGCCTCTCGAGGGGGCGGGCACCGCCAAAAAGCCGAAGCGAGGCGGCCTGCCAGCCGACCTGGCTCCAAGCGAACGCATTACCCCGTAGGAGCTGTCGAGCGAAGCGAGGCTGCGATCTTTTGATCTTGATCTTCTCGAGCTCGCTGAGAAACAACGGCAAGATCAAAAGATCGCAGCCTTCGGCAGCTCCTACAGGGGGTCGAGTACGGTCGGAATAGATGGGGCGGCTGTCAGGGCGCCTTCGCCGGCAAGCCGGCTCCTACATTTAGACCTGCGTGCGGATCGGAGAGCCAGGCCGGCCCGCAGGCCGCCTCGGCTTTTGCTTTTGCGGTGCACGCCCCCTCACGCCCTGAGCCTCTCCGTCAACCTGTGGCTACCTCCATCGGCGCCTCGATCAACGTTGATCCGCGCCGCATTAAAGCCTGTAGGTAAGCCTTTTCGTCATAGACGGTGCTGGTTTTCCAGCACCGATAGACGACTCTGATCCACTTAAAAGCGAGTGCTCTCAGGGCCGCTTGGTATGAGCAGCCTTTAGCCCGCTGCTGCCGATAATAAGCCTCGGCCCACGTTGATTGAGTGATGCTGTGAGCGGCCCATTCGACAAAGGTCTGACGCAAAAAGGTTGAGCATTGGTAGCGCCAATACACGACTTTCTTCTTTCCGCTACGCTGGGTAACTGGTGCGATTCCGGCATATCGCTGCATCGCACTGGCGTCGCTAAATCGATCACGCTGTTCACCAAAAGCCACCATAAGACGTGGTGCAAGATGTTGGCCGGCGCCAGGGAGTGCCTTAAAGATCGGGTAATCGGCCAAGGTGTTGGCCGTTTCTTCGATCTCGCGATCAAAATCCTTGATGGTTGAAATGAGCCCTTTGAGTTGCGACGCCAGGGCTGTCGCGTACAGCTGCGAAGGACGTATTACCCCCGGATCCTGCGTCAAAGGCATCGCCTTGGTGATGATTTCCCAGCGCGCCTGATTGAGTTGAGGGTGACGAGCGTTGTGCTCGTTAAAAAACTTGAGAAAGGCACTCTGGCGAGAACGCTTGATGTGTTCAAGCGTGGGCCAGCGCATCAGAAAGTCACAGAACACCACGGTGTCATGATTGCTAAACAGCTCCAGGACCAATGGATAATACTGTTTGAGCGTACAGATCAAGCGGTTGCTGACCTTCACTCGCTCATCAACCAGTGCCCGCCGATGTTCTGTCAGGCAGGCCAAAATACGCATGGCTGGGCTTTGCGGCATCAACTGGGGAAATCGTTGGGGGTGAGTGAGCAACAACTCAAGCGCCCATTGAGCATCAGTCGGATCATCCTTGGCACCGCTACGGACAAAGGTTTTACGGTGTCTGGCCAAGGTGCTCGGATTAATCGGAAACAGACAAAAGAACTCGTATTTCTGCAGGGCAGCCACCAACGGGCCCTTGTTGAGCTCAAGAGCAATCGCAATCGGAGCACCGTAGCGCTCAAACAACGATTTCGCCCAACGATCAATCGATTGGGGCGTGTGGTCGATGACAGAAAAGTGCCGCAGGGTTTCCCCTGCGACCTGCAAACACACGTCGTGCTTGGTATCTGCCCAGTCTATTCCGATATAAGCAGTGAATTTCTGAGACAGGAGCGTTTTCATCAACAACCTCCACAGGCGCTAAAGTACATGCAGGGACATGCATGCTTGCGTCCAGCGAAAGCGATATAGAGAGCCGTGTCGGGCTTTCCCTGAGTATTCGTTAAAGGGCGCAAGCGCACCTGGGGGCTCGAAGGTGAGGAGGTAATCATCGAGTGCTTGAGAGGCCTATTCGTAGCCCACAGGTGCATGTTCCTTCCTTGATCAAAACTGACTTCCAGACACCGAAGTATGGAAGAAGAAAGGAACGGACAACCTATATCGAGAGGCCGAGTGGAGGTTCTGCGCAGTGGGCAACCCGGCAAGGATGCCGGGTTAGCCGCCCCCGGCCATGGATGGCCGATGGCGGCGGGCCCACGGAGCAGGGCCGGAGCGAGGGCATGCCGAGCCTTAGCGAGGCACCGAACGAAAGGGGCAAGAGCCCTTGGTTACTTGGGGCTTTTCCAAGTGACTCGCTGTAAAAGCGAAACCGTCAGCGGCCGTGACCGCAGAAACGGATATGTCCCCGACCCAAGCAGCCATGACCGCAGCAACGGATATGTACACATTCAACAAAAGGCGAAAACGCCCATAACCGCAATCAACCGTGCAGCGTTTCCGCCGCGTACAGCGTATTTTCCAGCAGGCAGGCACGCGTCATCGGGCCAACGCCACCCGGAACCGGCGTTATCCAGCCAGCGCGGGGCAGGGCGGTGTCGTAGATCACGTCACCGACCAGCTTGCCGTCTTCCTGGCGGTTGATGCCGACGTCGATCACGATCGCGCCTTCCTTGATCCACTCGCCCTTCACCAGCCCCGGCTTGCCAGCCGCAACCACGACCAGGTCGGCACGACCGACGTGGCCCGCCAGGTCCTTGGTGAAGCGGTGGGTGACGGTCACAGTGCAGCCGGCCAGCAACAATTCCATCGCCATCGGGCGGCCAACAATGTTGGAGGCGCCGACAATCACCGCGTCCATCCCGTAAAGATCGGCACCGGTGCTTTCCAGCAACGTCATGATGCCTTTAGGGGTGCACGGACGCAGCAACGGGATACGCTGGGCCAGGCGACCGACGTTATAAGGGTGGAAACCGTCGACGTCTTTGTCCGGACGAATGCGCTCCAGCAACCGGGAAGCGTCCAGGTGTTCAGGTAAAGGAAGCTGCAGCAGAACGCCGTCGATTGCCGGGTCGTCGTTCAGGCGATCGATCAGATCGGTCAGCGCTTCTTGAGTGGTTTCAGAAGGCAGGTCATAAGCTTGGGACACAAAGCCGACCTCTTCACAGTCTTTACGCTTGTGCGAGACATAAACCTGAGAGGCAGGATCGCTGCCGACCAGGATCACCGCGAGGCCGGGCGTGCGCAGGCCTTGCTGGCGACGCTCGGTGACGCGTTTGGCGATCTGCTGGCGCAGGCTGGCGGCGATCGATTTGCCGTCGATTAGTTGTGCAGTCATTGCGCGTGATTAACCATCGAGAGGTGAAAAAAAGAGAGCGCATTCTCGCATGTCATGAGGTGAGGGCAAAGGCGCTTGGTCTGCAAATTCCCCTAACCCCTTTAATTAAATGAATTTTTTTTAAAAAAGAGTTGACGACCTTCAGGGTCACCTATAACATTCGTCGCACTTGTCGGGCACAGCCTAGCACTGGTTAAGAAGGTTGAGCGGAGTTGATGTTTGATTCGGCGAGACTGAAAGCACTTAGTTTGTAATCGTCCAAGAATACAGATTAATCAGGCGCCCGTAGCTCAGCTGGATAGAGCATCCGCCTTCTAAGCGGATGGTCGCAGGTTCGAGTCCTGCCGGGTGCGCCATTAGGCAGCTTTGGCACAAGTAACGCAACATGGCAATATGGTGGGCGTAGCTCAGTTGGTAGAGCACGGGATTGTGACTCCCGTTGTCGAGGGTTCGATCCCCTTCGTCCACCCCATATTTAGAAAGGCGCCAGATTAACAGTCTGGCGCCTTTGCTTTAAAAGCTTGATACGCGGATGTGGTGGAATTGGTAGACACACTGGATTTAGGTTCCAGCGCCGCAAGGTGTGAGAGTTCGAGTCTCTCCGTCCGCACCATACAAGTCGCTATTTAATAGCAGAAAACGGCGCAGCACCTGAAAAGGGCTGCGCCGTTTTTGTTTTAGAAGTCGCAATTTCCAAGGCAACCGCGGGTTCCGGGGTTGAGAGGGCAGGTCGACTCGTCGCATTTTTGTTTCTCGATGATGCCGATTCGCCCGCTGTCGGGGGCACATGGCCGCTTCTTCCTATATATAGAAGGGCTGCTGCAGAGCCTTGGCCTGATTGACTGTATTTGCTAACAGGGCGAGGCATAACCGTTTGTCCCCGCCTATAAATTGCCTGCTGCTTTTTTACCCGTTTTCAGTAGGGTGACTTCTTGAGTTTGACCCACTAGAATGCATGCCCTTGATTCTGGGGTCGGAAACGGCCGGCTAACGTCTGTGCAACGAGGAATATCCATGCAAGTTTCTGTTGAAAATACTTCTGCTCTTGAGCGCCGCATGAGCATCACCGTGCCGGCTGAGCGCATCGAGACTCAGGTCAACAAGCGTCTGCAGCAGACTGCCCAAAAGGCCAAGATCGCTGGTTTCCGTCCAGGCAAAGTGCCAATGAGCGAAATCAAGCGTCGTTTCGGTGCCGATGCGCGCCAGGAAGCGGTAGGCGACGTGATCCAGTCTTCGTTCTACGAAGCGGTTGTCGAGCAAAAGCTGAACCCGGCCGGCGCGCCGTCGATCGAGCCTAAGTCGATCGAAGCGGGCAAGGACCTGGAATACGTCGCGGTTTTCGAAGTGTTCCCTGAGTTCACCGTTGCCGGCTTCGAAGGTATCAATGTCGAGCGCCTGAGCGCTGACGTGGCCGATGCCGACCTGGACAAGATGCTGGAAGTGCTGCGCAAGCAGAACACCCGTTTCGAAGTGGCCGATCGCGCCGCTCAAAACGAAGACCAGCTGAACATCGATTTCGTCGGCAAGGTCGACGGTGAAGTGTTCGCCGGCGGTTCCGCCAAGGGTACCCAGCTGGTCCTGGGTTCCGGCCGCATGATCCCTGGCTTCGAAGACGGCCTGGTTGGCGCCAAGGCCGGCGAAGAGCGCGTGTTGAACCTGACCTTCCCCGAGGACTATCAGAACCTCGAGCTGGCTGGCAAAGCCGTTGAGTTCACCGTGACCGTGAACACTGTTTCCGAGCCAAAACTGCCAGAGCTGAACGAAGAGTTCTTCGCTCAATTCGGCATCAAGGAAACCGGTCTGGAAGGCTTCCGCACCGAAGTTCGCAAGAACATGGAGCGCGAACTGCGTCAGGCGATCAAGTCCAAGGTCAAGAACCAGGTCATGGACGGTCTGCTCGAGACCAACCCGATCGAAGTGCCAAAGGCGCTGCTGTCCAACGAAGTCGACCGTCTGCGCGTGCAGGCTGTTCAGCAGTTCGGCGGCAACATCAAGCCTGACCAGCTGCCGGCCGAGCTGTTCGAAGAACAAGCCAAGCGCCGCGTAGTCCTGGGCCTGATCGTGGCTGAAGTGGTCAAGCAATTCGACCTCAAGCCTGACGAAGCCCGCGTTCGCGAAATGATCCAGGAAATGGCTTCGGCCTACCAGGAGCCAGAGCAGGTTGTGTCCTGGTACTACAAGAACGACCAGCAGCTGAACGAAGTCCGCTCGGTTGTGCTGGAAGAACAAGTTGTGGATACTGTTCTGCAGAAAGCTAGCGTGACCGATAAATCGGTCTCTTACGAAGAAGCGGTCAAGCCGGTAGAAGCTCCACAAGCCGACTGATTGATTTTGCGTTAGAAGTACACACCATAAGCCAGCTCTCGAGCTGGCTTATGCGTATTCAAGACAAAACTATTTGGGAGCGACTGCAGAGCATGTTCCGTAATTCTTATATTCAGCAGAACTCTGATATCCAGGCCGCAGGCGGCCTGGTCCCGATGGTTGTCGAGCAATCCGCTCGTGGCGAGCGCGCCTATGACATCTACTCGCGTCTTCTCAAGGAGCGAGTGATCTTCCTGGTTGGCCCGGTAGAGGACTACATGGCCAACCTGATTTGTGCGCAGCTGCTGTTCCTTGAAGCGGAAAACCCGGACAAGGACATCCATCTCTACATCAACTCCCCGGGCGGTTCGGTGACGGCGGGCATGTCGATCTACGACACCATGCAGTTCATCAAGCCTAACGTGTCGACCACCTGCATTGGTCAGGCGTGCAGCATGGGCGCGTTCCTGCTGACGGCCGGTGCCGCCGGCAAGCGTTACTGCCTGCCGAACTCGCGCGTGATGATTCACCAGCCACTGGGCGGTTTCCAGGGCCAGGCGTCGGATATCGAAATCCATGCCAAGGAAATCCTCTTCATTCGCGAGCGTCTCAACACGTTGATGGCCAAGCACAGTGGACACACGCTTGAAGAAATCGAGCGCGACACCAACCGCGACAACTTCATGAGTGCAGAAGCCGCCCGTGAATACGGGTTGATCGATCAAGTGATCGACCAGCGCCCCGCTTAAAAGCAGCTCAAAATAAGGTCGGTCGGCTTGTCTGGCCACCTGCGGGCTTGAAAAAGCCCGCAATAGCCTTCATCTTGTGTTGCAAGCCTATCGGATTTGGATCGAACGAATGACTGACACCCGCAACGGCGAGGACAACGGCAAATTGCTCTATTGCTCCTTCTGCGGCAAAAGCCAGCATGAAGTACGCAAATTGATTGCCGGCCCCTCGGTCTTCATTTGCGACGAGTGCGTCGACCTGTGCAATGACATCATCCGCGAGGAGGTGCAGGAAGCCCAGGCCGAGAGCAGCGCGCATAAATTGCCTTCGCCTAAAGAAATCAGCGGCATCCTTGATCAGTACGTGATTGGTCAGGAACGTGCGAAAAAGGTTCTGGCCGTAGCGGTGTACAACCACTACAAGCGCTTGAACCAGCGTGACAAGAAGAATGACGACGTCGAACTCGGCAAAAGCAACATCTTGCTGATCGGCCCGACAGGCTCGGGTAAAACCCTGCTTGCCGAAACCCTGGCCCGCTTGCTGAACGTTCCGTTCACCATCGCCGACGCAACCACCCTCACCGAGGCGGGTTACGTGGGTGAAGACGTCGAGAACATCATTCAGAAGCTGCTGCAGAAGTGCGATTACGACGTGGAAAAGGCCCAGATGGGCATTGTCTACATCGATGAGATCGACAAGATCTCGCGCAAGTCTGACAACCCGTCGATCACCCGGGACGTTTCCGGTGAAGGCGTGCAGCAGGCCCTGCTCAAGTTGATCGAAGGCACGGTCGCTTCCGTTCCGCCCCAAGGCGGTCGCAAGCATCCGCAGCAGGAATTCCTTCAGGTCGACACCCGTAACATCCTGTTCATCTGCGGTGGTGCGTTCTCCGGTCTGGAAAAGGTTATTCAAAACCGTTCCACCAAGGGTGGCATTGGTTTCAACGCGGAAGTGCGCAGCAAGGAAGAAGGCAAGAAAGTCGGTGAATCCCTGCGTGAAGTCGAACCTGATGATCTGGTCAAGTTCGGTCTGATCCCGGAGTTCGTCGGTCGTCTGCCGGTCCTGGCCACGCTGGACGAGCTTGATGAAGCTGCCTTGATGCAGATTCTCACCGAGCCGAAAAATGCGCTGACCAAGCAGTATGCCAAGCTGTTCGAGATGGAAGGCGTAGACCTGGAATTCCGCGCCGACGCGCTGAAATCGGTCGCCAAGCGTGCCCTGGAACGCAAGACCGGTGCCCGTGGACTGCGTTCGATCCTCGAAGGCGTCCTGCTCGACACCATGTACGAAATTCCCTCGCAGTCCGAGGTGAGTAAAGTCGTGATCGACGAAAGCGTTATAGAAGGCAAGTCCAAGCCACTGTATATCTACGAAAACAGTGAGCCGGCTGCCAAGGCAGCGCCAGACGCCTAAGCGTCACGCTGCTGGAACAAAGAAGGGGCCTTCGGGCCCCTTTGCTATTGTGGCCAGGCCATAATCTTTTAAGCCGCTCTTTTATCCGCTTGTTTTTTTCCAAACCAGCCCCCATCTTGGTTTCAAGCTTACATCCATCTGTTTACGGCCTTACGGCCGCCGTAGAGGCGAAATCATGAAGACGACCATCGAATTGCCTCTCCTGCCATTGCGTGATGTTGTGGTTTATCCGCACATGGTTATCCCGCTGTTCGTGGGGCGCGAGAAATCCATCGAAGCCCTCGAGGCAGCGATGACCGGCGACAAGCAGATCCTTCTGCTGGCTCAGAGAAACCCTGCTGACGACGATCCCGGTGAAGATGCACTCTATCGCGTAGGTACGATTGCGACCGTTCTGCAGCTGCTCAAGCTGCCTGACGGCACGGTCAAGGTGTTGGTCGAAGGTGAGCAGCGGGGCGCCGTGGAGCGCTTCAGCGAAGTGGACGGCCACTGCCGCGCCGAAGTCTCGCTGATCGACGAAACCGAAGCGCCCGAGCGCGAGTCGGAAGTGTTTGTCCGCAGCTTGCTGGCTCAGTTCGAACAATATGTGCAACTGGGCAAGAAAGTCCCGGCTGAAGTCCTGTCGTCGCTCAACAGCATCGACGAACCAGGCCGCCTGGTCGACACCATGGCCGCGCACATGGCCCTGAAGATCGAGCAGAAGCAGGAAATCCTCGAAATCATCGATTTGTCGGCCCGGGTCGAACACGTCCTGGCGTTGCTGGATGCCGAGATCGACCTGCTGCAAGTCGAAAAACGCATTCGCGGTCGCGTCAAGAAACAAATGGAGCGCAGCCAGCGCGAGTACTACCTGAATGAGCAGATGAAGGCCATTCAGAAAGAGCTCGGCGACAGCGACGAAGGCCACAACGAAATCGAAGAGCTGAAAAAGCGCATCGATGCTGCCGGTCTGCCCAAAGATGCCCTGGCCAAGGCCCAGGGCGAACTGAACAAGCTGAAACAAATGTCGCCAATGTCCGCGGAAGCGACCGTGGTGCGTTCGTACATCGACTGGCTGGTCCAGGTGCCGTGGAAGGCCCAGAGCAAGGTGCGTCTGGACCTGGCCCGTGCCGAAGACATTCTCGACGCCGACCACTACGGTCTGGAAGAAGTCAAAGAGCGGATCCTCGAATACCTCGCCGTGCAAAAGCGCGTGAAGAAGATTCGCGGTCCGGTGTTGTGCCTGGTCGGTCCTCCGGGGGTGGGTAAAACCTCGCTGGCGGAGTCGATCGCCCACGCCACCAACCGCAAGTTCGTGCGCATGGCCCTCGGCGGTGTGCGCGATGAAGCGGAAATTCGTGGTCATCGCCGGACTTACATCGGTTCGATGCCAGGAAGATTGATTCAAAAGATGACGAAAGTAGGGGTGCGCAACCCGCTGTTCCTGCTCGATGAAATCGACAAAATGGGCAGCGACATGCGTGGCGATCCGGCCTCGGCGTTGCTGGAAGTGCTCGATCCCGAGCAGAACCACAACTTCAACGATCACTATCTGGAAGTCGACTACGACCTGTCCGATGTGATGTTCCTGTGCACCTCCAACTCCATGAACATTCCACCGGCGCTGCTGGACCGGATGGAAGTGATTCGTCTGCCGGGTTACACCGAAGACGAGAAGATCAACATCGCCGTCAAATACCTTTCGCCCAAGCAGATCACGGCCAACGGCTTGAAGAAAGGCGAGCTGGAATTCGACGCCGAAGCGATCCGCGACATCATCCGCTACTACACCCGCGAAGCCGGTGTACGTGGGCTGGAGCGCCAGATTGCCAAGGTTTGCCGCAAGGCGGTCAAAGAGCATGCGATGGAAAAACGCTTCTCGGTGAAGGTCACGGCCGACATGCTGGAACATTTCCTCGGCGTGCGTAAATTTCGCTACGGCCTGGCCGAATCCCAGGATCAGATCGGTCAGGTCACCGGCCTGGCGTGGACTCAGGTGGGCGGCGAATTGCTGACCATCGAAGCCGCTGTCGTTCCCGGCAAGGGGCAGTTGATCAAGACCGGTTCCCTGGGCGACGTGATGGTCGAATCGATCACCGCTGCCTTGACCGTGGTCCGCAGCCGCGCGAAGAGCCTGGGGATTCCCCTGGACTTCCACGAGAAGCGCGACACGCACATCCATATGCCGGAAGGGGCGACCCCGAAGGATGGCCCTAGCGCTGGCGTAGGCATGTGCACGGCCCTGGTTTCGGCATTGACCGGAATTCCGGTACGCGCGGACGTGGCCATGACCGGTGAAATCACCCTGCGTGGCCAGGTGCTGGCGATTGGCGGCCTGAAAGAAAAACTGCTCGCGGCTCACCGTGGCGGAATCAAGACGGTGATCATTCCTGAAGAGAACGTACGTGATCTGAAGGAAATTCCTGACAATATCAAAGCAGATCTTCAGATTAAACCGGTTAAATGGATTGACGAGGTCCTGCAAATTGCGCTGCAATACGCGCCGGAGCCCTTGCCTGATGTGGCTCCGGAGATAGTTGCAAAGGATGAAAAACGCGAGTCTGACTCTAAGGAAAGAATTAGCACGCATTAGTACGTATTTGCCTGGGGGGCTTGTTGACGCTTTTTAGAGCCCTTGTTATAAAGCGGCTCTTCAGTGTCTGTAGGCCATTCAGCACTCGTTTTTTTGCTTTTACCAAAAAACTTAGAATCATACTCAAATAGATATAAGGGGACTTAGAGTGAACAAGTCGGAACTGATTGATGCTATCGCTGCATCCGCTGATATCCCGAAAGCTGCTGCTGGCCGTGCGCTGGACGCTGTAATCGAATCCGTCACTGGCGCTCTCAAGGCTGGCGACTCTGTTGTTCTGGTGGGTTTCGGTACGTTCTCCGTCACCGATCGTCCAGCTCGCATTGGTCGTAACCCGCAGACCGGTAAGACGCTGGAAATCGCAGCCGCTAAAAAACCAGGTTTCAAAGCCGGCAAAGCACTGAAAGAAGCTGTCAACTAAGTTCGATTCAGGTTTTTGCCTATCCGGGTCGGGGTCATGCCTGACCTGGCAGCGGAGCGGTAGTCCAGTCGGCAAGTCGCCGTGCCGAGACACCGAGGGTCGCACGTTCGAGCCCTCGATCCGCTCCGCCAGTTACGAGAAGGCGCATCCTCGGATGCGCCTTTCTTCTATCCGGATTCTACCCACGCTCCACGGTTGCCTAATTTTGAAGTTCAACCGTTTCTGGGGGACGCATGCTGCAGAATATCAGGGACAATTCACAAGGCTGGATTGCCAAGACTATCATCGGGATCATCGTTGTACTGATGGCATTCACCGGTGTCGAAGCCATTTTCCAGGCCACGACCAACAGCCAGAACGCGGCCAAGGTCAATGGTGAAGAAATCAGTCAGAGCGAGCTGAGCCAGGCGGTCGATATGCAACGCCGTCAACTCATGCAACAGCTGGGCAAGGACTTCGATGCTTCCTTGCTCGACGAAAAAATGTTGCGCGAATCGGCCCTCAAAGGCTTGATCGATCGCAAACTGCTGCTGCAAGGCGCAGAAAAATCCGACTTCGCTTTTTCCGAAGCGGCTTTGGACCAGGTGATCCTGCAAACGCCTGAATTCCAGGTGGACGGTGCGTTCAGCGCCGAGCGTTTCGACCAGGTCATCCGTCAACTCGGCTACAGCCGTATGCAATTCCGCCAGATGCTGGCTCAGGAAATGCTGATCGGCCAGCTGCGCGCCGGTCTGGCAGGCAGCGGTTTCGTCACCGACGCACAGGTGCTGGCCTTCGCCCGTCTGGAAAAACAGACCCGCGATTTCGCTTCCCTGAACGTCAAGACCGACCCGGCGGCTGTGAAGCTGACCGACGATGAGGTCAAAGCCTACTACGACGAACACGCCAAGGAATTCATGACGCCGGATCAGGTGGTCATCGATTACCTCGAATTGAAGAAGTCGTCCTTCTTTGATCAGGTCAGCGTCAAGGACGAAGACCTGCAATCGGCGTATCAGAAAGAAACCGCGAACCTGTCCGAACAGCGTCGGGCTGCGCACATTCTGATCGAAGTGAACGACAAGGTGACCGAGGCGCAAGCCAAGGCGAAGATCGAAGAGGTCCAGGCACGTCTGGCCAAGGGCGAGAAATTCGAGGCACTGGCCAAGGAGTTCTCCCAGGACCCGGGTTCGGCCAACAACGGCGGTGACCTCGGTTTCGCAGGTCCTGGTGTCTACGATCCAGCCTTTGAAACAGCGCTGTACGCGTTGGCCAAGGATCAGGTCTCGGAGCCGGTTCGCACCGACTTCGGTTTCCACCTGATCAAGCTGCTGGGTGTCGAAGCGCCGCAAGTTCCAACCTTCGCCAGCCTGAAAGACAAGCTGACCCGCGAGCTGAAAACCCAGCAGGTCGAACAGCGTTTCGTCGAGGCCACCAAGCAACTGGAAGACTCGGCGTTCGAGGCCTCCGACCTGGCCCAGCCGGCGCAAGACTTGAAGCTGACCGTGCACACCTCCAAGCCGTTCGGCCGTGAAGGTGGCGAAGGTGTGGCGGCCAACCGCGCGGTGATCACCGCTGCATTCAGTCCTGAAGTGCTGGATGAGGGTGCCAACAGCACCGCCATCGAGCTCGATCCGGAAACCGTGATCGTGCTGCGCGCCAAGGAGCACCTCAAGCCTGCGCAACTGCCGCTCGACAGCGTATCTGCCGCGATCCGTGGGCAATTGGCCAAGGAGCACGCCAGTGCTGCCGCCAAGACCAGGGCCGATGAGTTGATCGCCAGCCTGCGCGACGGCAAGACCCCTCTGGACCAGGCCATCGATGGTCAGAACTGGACAGTCACCGCCGCCGCCACTCGCGCTCAGGAAGGGATCGACCCGACTGTGCTGCAGGCGCTGTTCCGCATGCCAAAACCCGCCGCGAAGGACAAACCGACCTTCAGCAGCGTGACCCTGGCCGATGGCAGCCTGGTGATCGTGCGTCTCAATGGCGTGAACGAAGCAGCGGCACCGACCGATGAAGAGAAGGCCCAGTACCGTCGCTTCCTCGCCTCGCGCATTGGCCAGCAAGACTTTGCGGCTTACCGCAAGCAGCTGGAAGCCGAAGCGGACATCGAGCGGTTCTGATGCCTGATTGAGGTTTGCGCAACACAAAGACCCCGGCCCAAAAGCCGGGGTTTTTTTTTAAAAGCAAAATCAAAAGATCGCAGCCTGCGGCAGCTCCTACATGGAATGCGATCGGCGTAGGAGCTGCCGCAGGCTGCGATCTTTTGATTTTTTACCCTGCCCATCGGAACGGTGAAATCATCGAGCGACTTTTCTGCATATAAACGGTCACTAGTCGTGTAACTGTTTTAAGACACCAATCGGTACGACGCTAAGCATCGATCTGTTGCACAATACGCCCCGGACCGTTTCTTCAGGATGTTCAATGTCTAAATCAATTCCCATGCATGTCGTCGGGCTGGCTCTGGTATTGGCCGCCGCTGCCGGCTGCTCGTCGAAAAAGGCCGCCATCTATGAGCATGAGAATTTCGATGACTCCGGTACCTTTTCCCGCAATTACCCGGTAACCGATGCGCAGACCTGCGAGGCCGCCCGTCGGGCGTTGCTCAGCCAGGGCTATATCATCACCAGCAGCGACCCGAAACTGGTCAGCGGCCACAAGAGCTTCCAGCAGACCGGCGATACCCACATGGAGATCAGCTTCAGTGTGGTCTGCGCCGATGACGGCACCGAGGGGCATCATGCGACCATGTTCGCCAACGCCCTGCAGGACCGCTATGCGCTGAAGAAGACCAACAACTCCGCCAGTCTCGGCGTGGGTGTGTTGGGTTCGGTATCGATGCCGATCGGCTCCTCCGACGACTCGATGGTCAAGGTTGCCAGCGAAACCGTGTCCTCGGCCAAGTTCTACGAGCGTTTCTTCGCCCTGGTCGAGGTGTTCCTGCCGCCGGAAGCGAAGAAAGTTGCGCACATCAAGGAAAAGCCGAAAACCGACCTGGGCGTGCCTGAAGCCAAGGCGGCACCGGCTCAATTGGCGCCGACGCCTGCACCAGCGGCAGCACCTGCTCCCGCTCCGGCCCAAGAACCTGTACAGCAACCGGAGCCGGCACCTGCGGCCTCGGAGCCGGTGGCACCGCCGCCTGAAACCTTACCGATTACCCCGGCGGAGAATAGCGAACCGGCAAGCTCCACCGAAACCGTCACCCCACCGGCGGACTCGAGCCTGCCGCCGCCGACCGAGCCAATTCCGGCCATGCCGGTCACTGCCCAGTAATAATGTTATGGGATCGGGCCAGACGGTACCGATCCCACAACCGCCTTCATCATTGACCCGCGTCAACCCTGGTCACAGTTCTGCGGCCAGAATCGAAAAAATCCTGTGATAAATTCCCGATCCCCTGCTACGTTTTATCAAGTAGCCGCGTAGTGTCTTGCCTGCGTCATTTTTCGTTCACACGGGCACTTTATGCTCAGTGCGCAGGTCACTTATTCAGGCATTTTTTTCAAACAAGCCGTGGGGGATTCAAAATGGACGATTATCAAGAAGAACTGCTCGAGTATCAGGCGTTCGAACTCGACCCGCTGGAACCCGCCGAAGACGCTACCGAGCTGTAGGCGTCAGGCGGACTGGCGATGGCTGCGGCGAAATTCGCCAGGGGTCTGGCCATTCCAGCGCTTGAAGGCCCGTTGAAAGGCTTCGGCTGAGGCAAAACCCAGCAGGTAGGCGATTTCGCCGAACGCCAGTTCGGTGTCGCGGATGTAGGTCATGGCCAGGTCGCGGCGCGTGTCGTTGAGGATCGCGCGAAATTGCGTGCCTTCCTCGGCCAGTTTGCGGCGCAAGGTCCAGGTCGGCAGCTTCAGGCGTGCCGCCACTTCTTCCAGGTCGGGCTCCCGGCCACCATTGAGCAACGGCCCCAGCAACTGAGTAATGCGTTCACGCAGGCTGCGGGTGCGTGTCAATTGCTCCAGTTCCCGTTCGCACAGTTGCAGCAAGTGCCGCCAGGTGCTCGGGCAGTGCAGCGGATTGCGCTGGGCGAGGCTGGCCAGGCTCAGGCGCAGTTGATTGTGTTCGGCACCGAACTGGATCAGGCAGTCGCCCAGCACGGCATACGCCTCACGGTAATCCGGCGCCGGGAACTCGATCTCGATGCGTTCGGCGCGCAGCGGGTCAGGGCTGACGCTGGACAGTTGCTGCAACCAGCCGGCGATGATCGAATCCACCACGAAGCGGTTGTAGGCGTTGTAAGGACTGATGGAATAAAAGCGCAGCCAGGCGCCCTGGGCATCCTCATGAAAGCTCGATTGGCCGCGATAGTTGGAGCCGTACAAGGCTTCGAATCGAATCAGGCAGCGCGCCGCTTCTCGCACCGTCGGCGCCTGGGCAGCGGTCACTCCGGCCAGGCCGGCCTGGCTCAGGCGGCTGAGCTGGCCCATGCGCAAACCCAATGCCGGGTCGTTGGTCAGTTGAATGGCGCTGTGGCCCAGGCGCATGTACCGCGGGATCGAGAGCCGGGCGCCGGCTTCGCTCAGGCGAGCCGCGTCGAGGCCGTACTGCTCAAGCAAAGGCTGTGGGTCTGCACCGTGGCTGCGCACGGCGTCGGCCAGGCTGTGCACGAAGCCCACCGACAGATCGCCCAGACGCATGGGCAAGGGTTTCATGGTTTATAACCACAGGTTCAGCAAACGCGCGCCACGGGCATTGCCGTCGGCAAAATGCTGGCCGTTACTGCTGAGAAAGCTTTGCCCGGCGCTGCCCTGATCCCAGAACTGACCGCGCAGGAACACACTCATGCCGGCGATCGCCTGACTGCTGGGCGGTTGAGCGGTCAGGGTCAAGTGATGCCAGGCCTGGCCTTCGCTCAGTTCCCCGGCCTTGAGGCTGACGGAACCTGGCGTGGACAAGCCCTTGTAGCCGCGCCACGGTTTATCCCAGGTGCCGCGCCCCGTCACGAAGGCCGGAACCGCGACGAACTTCGCGCCCTGATCGTCAAGCTTGCGGTAGGCGTCCGGGTACCAGCTATCGCTGCCGATCAGCACCCCCAGGCGTCCGGCCGGGGTATCGACGACGCCGGGCGTACGCTCGCCATTGGCCGCGATGACGTCATGTTCATCGAACACCGGGTGCATCTGGCGCTGAGGCTGGCCGATCGGCAGACCGTCACGGCCGAACACCACGCTGCTGTTATACAGCGCACCGCCGCCGATTTTCAGCCTGCCCTCGATGATGCTGGGTTCGGGCAACACGATGGAGCCCGCCACCAGGGTCACCTGGAATTCTTTGGCCAGACCACCGAACAGTGCCTGGTAGTCCTTGGCCATGCCTTTGGCTTTCATCCGCAGGTGAGCGTCGTCCAGGCGACTGTCGCCCCTGGCACCGATCAGGGCGCGGATGAACTTCAAGGGGTTGCTCGCCGCCAGCCAATTCATGGCTTCCTTGAGGGTGGTGGCTTGGTACAGCTCATCTTTCTCGCCGCTGACCATCAGCCAGGTGCCGATATGTTCCGGCAGCACGACGATGGTTTTTTCATTCAGCAGGCCCTGGTCCCGGGCCTTCTGCAAATAGGCCGCGAGCTTGCGGTGCAAGCGCTCGGAGCTTTGGTAGTCGGCGGGAAACAGCTCGGGCTGGATGCCCAGCAGGTTGCCGCGATCGGCAGGGGTGCCTTGATCGACGGCGAGATCGATACGCAGGTCCGACAGGTAGTGACCCACCGGACGGTCCGCGGCCCACATCGCGTAGGTCGTCAGGGCGGCAATCAATGCCATGGAGACAGTCAGGTACAGAAGTTTGCGCATGGGAAAACAGTCAACGGCGTGTGCAGGGTTCGCTGACTAGGGTAGGGCCCATGCCGGCGCTTGCCAAGGGGCGCTGCGCATTTGGATCAATAAGTTGTCAGTTACGGTCATTGAGCGACCGGTGGAGTGCTCATAGTCTGTGGCACATGACAGAGGGGTGCCAAAGAGCACCCAGACTTTTTCCGTGATCGCTCGTTGTGGAGTTACCGATGGCCGCCGCTCATTACCCGCACCTGTTGGCCCCGCTGGACCTGGGTTTTACCACGTTGCGCAACCGCACCCTGATGGGCTCGATGCACACCGGTCTTGAGGAGAAGCCCGGCGGTTTCGAGCGCATGGCCGCGTACTTCGCCGAGCGTGCCCGGGGCGGCGTGGGCCTGATGGTCACCGGGGGTATTGGCCCGAACGATGAGGGCGGGGTGTATTCCGGTGCGGCCAAGCTGACCACCGAGGAAGAAGCGCTCAAACACCAGATCGTGACCCGCGCGGTGCACGAGGCGGGCGGCAAGATCTGCATGCAGATCCTGCACGCCGGCCGTTATGCCTATAGCCCGAAACAGGTCGCGCCGAGTGCAATCCAGGCGCCGATCAACCCGTTCAAGCCCAAAGAGCTGGATGAGGAGGGCATCGAGAAGCAGATCAGCGATTTCGTCAGCTGTTCGACCCTGGCGCAAACAGCCGAGTACGACGGCGTCGAGATCATGGGCTCCGAAGGTTATTTCATTAACCAGTTCCTTGCCGCCCACACCAACCACCGCACCGACCGTTGGGGCGGCAGCTACGAAAACCGCATGCGCCTGCCGGTAGAGATCGTGCGTCGGGTGCGCGAAGCGGTCGGCCCGAACTTCATCATTATCTTCCGCCTGTCGATGCTCGACCTGGTGGAAGGCGGCAGCACCTGGGAAGAAATCGTGCAGTTGGCCAAGGCCATCGAGCAGGCGGGTGCGACCATCATCAACACCGGCATCGGCTGGCACGAAGCACGAATCCCGACCATCGCCACCAAGGTGCCGCGCGGTGCGTTCAGCAAAGTCACGGCCAAGCTGCGCGGCTCAGTGAGCATTCCGCTGATCACCACCAACCGCATCAACACCCCGGAGGTCGCCGAGCAGATCCTGGCCGAAGGCGATGCCGACATGGTGTCCATGGCGCGACCCTTCCTCGCCGACCCGGACTTCGTCAACAAGGCCGCCGCCGGCCGTGCCGATGAAATCAACACCTGCATCGGCTGCAACCAGGCGTGCCTCGATCACACCTTCGGCGGCAAGTTGACCAGCTGCCTGGTGAACCCGCGGGCCTGCCATGAGACCGAACTCAATTACCTGCCGGTGCAGCAGATCAAGAAAATCGCCGTGGTCGGTGCCGGCCCCGCCGGACTGTCCGCAGCGACCGTGGCCGCCGAGCGTGGCCATCAGGTGACGCTGTTTGATTCGGCCAGTGAAATCGGTGGCCAGTTCAACATCGCCAAGCGGGTACCGGGCAAGGAAGAGTTCTTCGAAACCCTGCGCTACTTCAATCGCAAGTTGCAGACCACCAACGTCGAGGTGTGCCTGAACACCCGCGTCGATGTGGAGCAACTGGTCGCAGGCGGTTATGACGAGATCATCCTGGCCACCGGCATCGCCCCGCGGACCCCGGCGATTCCGGGCGTGGAGAACGCCAAGGTGCTGAGCTACCTGGACGTGATCCTCGAGCACAAACCGGTGGGCAAGCGTGTCGCGGTGATCGGCGCCGGGGGGATCGGTTTCGACGTGTCGGAGTTTCTGGTTCACCAGGGCGTAGCCACCAGCCAGGACCGTGAAGCGTTCTGGAAGGAGTGGGGCATCGATACGCACCTTGAAGCCCGCGGCGGAGTGGCCGGCATCAAGGCCGCGCCCCATGCCCCGGCCCGTGAGGTGTTCCTGCTGCAACGCAAGAAATCCAAGGTCGGCGACGGTTTGGGCAAGACCACCGGCTGGATTCACCGCACGGGCCTGAAGAACAAGCAGGTGCAAATGCTCAACAGCGTCGAGTATCTGAAGATCGACGACGCAGGTTTGCACATCCGCATCGGCGAAACCGGCGAACCGCAGGTGTTGCCGGTGGACAACATCGTGATCTGCGCCGGGCAGGATCCGTTGCGTGAATTGCACGACGGGCTACTGGCTGGGGGGCAGAGCGTGCATTTGATTGGCGGTGCGGATGTGGCGGCGGAGCTGGATGCGAAGCGGGCGATCAATCAGGGATCGCGGTTGGCTGCGCAGTTGTAATAGGCAGGTTTAACGTGCCAATGGCTTTCGCGAGCAGGCTCGCTCCCACATTGGATCTGTGCCCGGCCACAAATCCCCTCCCACACTGGATCTGTGCCGGTCACAAATCCCCTGTGGGAGCGAGCCTGCTCGCGAAGGCGGCCTATGAGCGACTAGAATGCGGGCTCTTTCCGAGCACAATCAGGCGCCAATGCTTTCTCCTCCTGCCCACTGGCAACCCGAAGCCCCCCTCGAACCGCTTCATCTTGATTGGCTCAGCCGATCAGGCATCGAACTCGCCATCCTGCGCCTCGACCAGACCGACCCGCTGATCAGCGGCAACAAGTGGTTCAAACTCATCGAACACCTCAATGCCGCTGACCTGGCTGGAGCCAAGGGCATCATCAGCCTCGGCGGTGCCCACTCCAATCACCTGCATGCCCTGGCCGCCGCCGGCAAACGCTTCGGTTTTCCCACTGTCGGTCTGCTGCGCGGTCATCCGCAAGACACCCCCACGGTGAAGGACCTGCTGGCATTCGGCATGCAGTTGCACTGGCTGGGCTACGGCGGTTTTCGAGAGCGGCACGCCCCCGGTTTCTGGCAGCCATGGCAGGCACAGTATCCCGATCTGCAGCCAGTGCCCGAAGGTGGCGGCGGTTTGCCGGGCGCCAAGGGCTGCATGCAGCTGAAAACCATGGTCAGCGAGCAGTTGAACGGTCTGGGCTGGAGCGATTACGACGGCTGGTGGCTGGCCTGCGGCACCGGCACGACCCTGGCCGGCCTGGTGTTGGCCGAAGCGGGCGAGCATCCGGTGTACGGCGCATTGGCAGTGCCCGACGATCATGGCGTGGCGCAACAGGTCGAGCACATTGTGCAGGAAGCGGGTTTGGTCGATGCCGCCTATGAACTGTTGGACGCCAGTCGTGGCGGCTTTGCCAAAGTCGATCCGCTGCTACTCGAATTCATCGAACAGACCGAACAGGCCAGTGGCATTCCCCTCGAACCGCTGTACACCGGCAAGGCACTGCTGGCACTCCAGCAGCAAGTCGAAGCCGGAAAATTCACCCGGGGAACGCGCCTGATCTTCATCCATACCGGCGGCTTGCAGGGCCTGCGGGGGGTTCAGTCCACAGACGTAGAGCGCCAAGGCTCAGGGACAGATGACACGGCTACAAAGAAAAGCACCAACGCGGTCAACTGTAGGAGCTGGCTCGTCGGATCGCCGCACCGCAGCGAAGGTCGCTAACGATAACGCGTGTTTACTGGCTAAATGCGGCGCTCTTGAGTCCATCGCGAGCAAGCTTGCTCCTACAGGCAAAGCGGTGAATCAGCTCGTTTGCGGCATTTCACCCTTGGCCAGACGCTGGTTGATGTCGGCGATCACTTCCGGCAAGTCGGTGATGGTGTCGATCATGTAGTGCGGGCGCGAACCTTCGAACATCCCGTGGATACGCTTGCGTTCGCTGGCCAGTTGGTCGCTGCCGAGGGCGCGATAACCTTCGTAGTCCAGGCCCAGCGCGTTGCCCGAGCAGATCAGTGCCACGGTCCACATGCCGGCGCGACGTCCTTCGAGAATGCCCGGCACGGTGTCGTCGATCTTCACGCAGGCCGCGACATCATCGATCCCGAGCGCGATCACATTGGCCAGGGCCTGGGCCGGCCATGGGCGGCCGTTGGGGACTTCGTCGGTGGCGACCACGTGATCGGCCACGTAACCGTTGGTGGCGGCCAGTTCGACCACCTTGTCCATGACCTGCTTCGGGTAGCCCGAGCAAGAGCCGATCTTGATGCCTTGCTGGCGCAGGTTGGCGATGGTGTCCAGCGCGCCGGGAATCAGCGCCGAGTGCTCGGCGATTTTCTCGATCTGCAAGGGCATGAAGCGTTTGTAGATGGCGGTGACGTCATCATCGGTCGGCGTGCGGCCGAACACGGCGCGATAACGTTTGGCCACTTGCGGCTGATCGCACAAGGTACGGATGTGGTCCCATTTGCCCATGCCCATCGGCCCGCGGGCTTCTTCGATGGAAACCTGGACGTCGAACTCGGCGAAGGCCTCGACGAAAATCTGGGTAGGGGCGAAGGAGCCGAAGTCGACCACGGTGCCGGCCCAGTCGAGGATGGCGGCCTGGAGTTTGGTTGGGTTCGTGTAGTTCATAGTGATCAGAATCCTGTAAGAGATAACAGCATTTGGGCGGCTTCTGTGGGAGCGAGCTTGCTCCGGGCGGCGATCCGACGATGAGGGCCTGACATTCAGCACATGTGTCGCCTGACAGTCCGCTATCGCGAGCAAGCTCGCTCCCACAGGGGGGAACGCGGTGTGGTTCAGACCTCGAGTACTTCCATCTCGCGCAGCACTTCAGCCACCGCCGCCACGGCCGCGTGCATCTCGGCCTGGTTGACGTGGCCGATGCAGCCGACGCGGAAGGTGTCGACCTGGGTCAATTTGCCGGGGTAGAGGATGAAACCCTTGGCCTTGACCCGTTCGTAGAATTCCTTGAACTGATAGCGCGGGTCTTTCGGCGCGTGGAAGGTGACGATGATCGGCGCCTGGATCGCTGCGGGCAGGAAGCTGCGCAGACCGAGCGTGGCCATGTCATCGAGCAGCACTTTGCAATTATTGGCGTAGCGCTGATGCCGGGCGGGCAAACCACCTTCTTCGTTGTATTGCAGCAGGGCCTCGTGCAGCGCGGCGACCACGTGGGTCGGCGGGGTGAAACGCCACTGGCCGGTCTTGGTCATGTAGCTGTGCTGGTCGAACAAGTCCATCGCCAGGGAGTGCGAGTTGCCGGCGGCATTGGCCAGGGCTTCCTTGCGAGCGAAGACGAAGCCCATGCCCGGTACGCCTTCCAGGCATTTGCCCGAGGCGGCGATCAGCGCGTCGAACGGCACCAGTTGCGCGTCGATCGGCAGCGCGCCAAAGGAGCTCATGGCGTCGATGATCAGGCGTTTGCCGTGTTGCGCGATGACCTGGGCAATCTCCGGCAGCGGGTTGAGGATGCCGGTGCTGGTTTCGCAATGAATCAGTGCGACGTGAGTGATGGCGGGGTCGGCGCGCAGCAGGCGGTCGACGTCGGCGGCGGTGGTCGGTTCGTCTTCGGCGGTTTCAAAGGTGCTGAAGGAGCGGCCGAGCACTTCGCAGATTTTCGCCAGGCGTTTGCCGTAGGCGCCGTTGATCAGCACCAGGACTTTGCCGTTGCGAGGCACCAGGGTACCGATCGCCGCTTCGACCGCGAAGGTGCCGCTGCCTTGCAGTGGCACGCAGTGGTGGCTGGCGCCGCCGTTGAGGATCGCCAGCAGTTGCTCGCACAGGCTGGCGGTCAGCTGGTTGAAGCGGTCATCCCATGAACCCCAGTCGACCATCATCGCCTGGCGGGTGCGGGCCGAAGTCGTCAACGGGCCGGGGGTGAGCAGGATGGGTTCGGCAGTACTCATTCTCGTGTCCTCGCAATCGATGGGATGAAGCTACGGGGCCTAAATTGCAATTTGCCGAGCTATCAATCAAATTGTTTGTTGTTATGCCAGCCATCAGTGAGGGTTATTCATGAACCTGTTCCAGCTCCGCGCGTTCGATGCGGTCGCCCGCGAGGGCAGCTTCACCCGGGCCGCCGCGCGGCTGTTCATCAGCCAACCGGCGGTCACCGGACACATCAAGGCGCTGGAGGAGCACTACCAGATCACCTTGTTGCGCCGCACCGCGCGACGAGTGGAGTTGACGGAAGAGGGCACCAAACTGGCCGCGATCACCCGGGCCATGTTCGGCTTGGCGGAAGAAGCGCAGGTGATGCTCGAAGCCAACCGGCAGCTGCTCACCGGGCGTTTGGAGGTGGCGGCGGACGGGCCGCACATGGTCATGCCGATGCTGGCCAGCCTGCGCACGCGTTATCCGGGGATCACCGTGAACCTGCGGCTGGGCAATGCCCAGGAAACCCTGGCGGCGTTGCTGTCGGAACATGCCGATGTGGCGGTGCTGACCGAGGTCGAGCCGCGCAAGGGCTTGCATCTGCAGGCCCTGAGCGAATCACGCATCTGCGCGCTGGTGCCAGAAAGTCATCCGTGGGCGCAAAAGCCGAAAGGCGTGCAGATCAAGGAACTGGATCAGGTGATCATGGTGTTGCGTGAGCCGAGTTCGACTACCCGACGCACGTTTGATCAGGCGTGCGCCCTGGCCAAGGTCAACCCGCGGGTGTTGCTGGAGCTGGACAGTCGTGAAGCGGTGACCGAAGCCGTTGCCGCGGAACTGGGGGTGGGCGTGGTGTCATCGGTGGAAGTCAGCCATGACCCGCGGGTGGTGGCGGTGCCGATTATTGGTGAGGGGTTGGTGAATCGGCACATGATGGGGTGCATGGAACGGCGGCGGGAATTGCGCTTGATTCAGGCGTTTTTTGAATTAGCACCAGTCAGATAGACCGCGGCGCGGCCTTCGCGAGCAGGCTCGCTCCCACAGGGATCCAGGGTCGCCGCAGATCTTGTGCACGACGCAAAACCTGTAGGAGCTGGCTTGTCGGATCGCCGCACCGCAGCGAAGGCGGCCTCAAGTCTGACAACGCCCATGAAGACGCCTTCGCCGGCAAGCCGGCTCCTACAGGGGTTGGCGCACAATCCCGCGGTATGCAGGTGATCCCTGTGGGAGCGGGCTTGCTCGCGAAGAGGCCAGACCTGCTTACACCAGACTCTCGCGAACCACCTCCAGAAACGTCGCCACCACCCGCCGCGAACTCTGCTCGCGCAAGCGTGCTGCTGATCGAGGCGGACATTTGCGGGGCGGGCGCCAGTGGCCGCAATGGCGGCTGTGCGCTGTCGTGGTCGGCGAAATATTTCACCCTGGAAGGTTTGTTCGGTGTCGAAGAAGCGGTGCGCCTGGTCAAGGAATCCGAGCGCAGCATCTACGCCATCGGCACGTTCTGCGAGCAGTATGGCGTGGACGCCGTTTACCGCCTCGATGGCACGCTCTACACCGTCACCAACCGTGCCCAATGCGGTTCGACCGACGCGGTGATCGCGGCGCTGGAGCGCAACGGCATCAACTCGTTCACCCAGCGACCGGTGGCGGATGTGCAGCGCATGGCCGGTTCCGGCAAACACCTGGAAGGCTGGTTTTCCCCGGCTGCGGCCAGTGTGCAACCGGGCAAGCTGGTGCGCGGCTTGCGCCGGGTCGCCTTGCAACTGGGGGTGAGAATTCATGAGCACACCGCCATGACCGGGCTGCAGGAGGGCCGCCCGGCGACCATTCAAACCGCCAGCGGCAGCATCCGCGCCGACCGGGTGGTGCTGGCGATGAACGCCTGGATGGCCCGGGCATTCCCACAGTTCGAACGCAGCGTGGCGATTGTTTCCAGCGACATGGCGATTACCGAACCAAGGCCGGACCTGCTCAACGAGATCGGTTTGACCAGCGGGGTCACGGTGCTCGATTCGCGGATTTTCGTGCACTACTACCACAACACGCCGGACGGCCGGATCATGCTCGGCAAGGGCGGCAATACCTTCGCCTATGGCGGGCGGATGCTGCCGGTGTTCGATCAGCCATCGCCCTATGCCGGTCTGTTGAGGCACAGCCTGAGCGAGTTCTTCCCGGCGTTTGCCGAGGTGAAAATCGAGGCAACCTGGAACGGTCCCTCGGATCGCTCGGTGACGGGCTTGCCGTTCTTCGGCCAGATGAGTGCCAGCGGCAATGTGTTCTACGGTTTCGGTTATTCCGGCAGCGGGGTCGGCCCCTGTCATATGGGCGGGCAGATTCTCGCCTCGATGGTCCAGGGGCTGGACAATGCCTGGACCCGTTCGCCGCTGGTCAACGGTCCTTTGGGCTTTTTTCCGCCGGAGCCGATCCGTTACCTCGGCTCACTGCTGGTGCGCAACGCCATCCGCCGCAAGGAGCTCGCCGAGGATCACGGGCGCCGACCCCGGCATCTGGACGTGCGCCTGGCGAAGTTCGCCGCAGCGGCGGGCAAGGCCGACAAGGGCTGAGCATCAGGGCGTGAGGTCCGAGCGATTCACCAGCCAGTCAAGCAGCAAGCGCGTATCGTTGCGAGGGCCGCGGGGGTGGGCAGGTTCAGGCGGGTGAATCTGCCCCAGGCCGACACACAGCACCGGCCGGTCCGGATCGCTGTCGAGAAAACTGATGAACACCTCGCTGCCGGCCTTTGGCAGTCTGCCGGGATCGATCCAGCCGTCCGGCGTTGTCACGGCGAGCGGCAGCCAGAGGCCGACAGACTCATCCGGATCGGCGTGCGGCGCTGGCCACAGCCTGACCTGGATCCGGCCGCGATCGTCCAGCTCGGGCGGTTGCCCGGTCGGGCCCAGTACCCGGGCTGGCTGATAGCCCGGGATGCTCGGCCTGGGCTGTTTCAACGCCGGGCGGAATTCCGTTGACCAGGGAATGGCGCTGAATTGATTGCGATACATCAGGGCACTGCTGTCCCGGGCCGGATTCGAAGGCTGTCGTCCCTGGTGGCGGGTCTCGGTGAGCAGCCATTGATCGTTGAAACAGGAAAGCGGATGCGCGGTCACCTGGACGATCCGCGCGCTGCGCAGGGCACCCTGATTGCTTTGGCCATGGACCTGCTGCTGCAGGCAACGCAGGCGTTGCAATTGTCGGCGGCTGCGTCGGTCCTGCTCGGGATCAGGCCTGGTCATCCTCGGCGAAGTCTTGCCGAAGGCCTGGTTGGCCGCGCCATCGCCGGCATTCGGCGCGCCACGGTTGCTGGCCTCCCTTCGCGGATGCGAGGGCAGGGCGTCATGGCGCTGGAACAACTCACTGATCGCCGGCGGTGTATTGTCCAGCGGGGCGTCCGCCTGGAAAGGCGTCAGCAGCGGCTCCTGGGGGAAACTCAGGCTGTCGTCGGCCAACACCAGCACATGCCCGTCGCGCTGATGTTCGAAGTGATAGTGAATGCCTTCTTCCTCGCACAGGCGCTGCAGCAACGCCAGGTCGCTCTCCTCGTACTGAATGCAAAACGGCCGCGGCGGATAGTGCCCGTTCGCCAGCTCAAAGCGATAGCTGTCAGCGGGCAGGTCATGGTCTTCCAGGAGCTGGTGCAGGATCATCGGCACGCTGAGGTCATGGAAGACCCGGCGGCGGCTGTTGCGGTCCAGTGCCTGCAGGCAGGGCACCAGCACCAGTATGTAACCGACTTGTTGCGCACCGCGGTATTCGCGACTGGCACTGTGCAGTACGCCGTGAAAGCCCTGGCCATGCCCCAGGCAGAGAAACAACGGCTGTTGCAACAACTGGTCGAAGGGCATGGCCGGCGGCAGGCCGATCACCTCGACCTCGAATCGATAGGGCTGGTTGAGGGCTTCATGCCCGCTGAACTGCACCACCTGAAAACTCAAATCGTCCTCGAGCAGCGTCAGGGTGAAGGAGCTTTCCTTGTCGTTGAGCATCGAATGCGCTTCTGCCATGGAATTCAGGCGAAGAGGGTACGCAACCACGGCCCCTTGTAGTCACCGCAAATCGACATTTCAGAAACGCCCTACAACCACCGGTGAAAATGTCGATTCATGACCCGATCGAACGGGTGGAATTTTTGGTCGATTGCCAACTTTAGGCCGTATAAACTTGCGCAAAGCGTCGGCCAATAGATGTCTCGGCGCCACAGATAAGAGAGTGAGTAATGGGCGCACAGTGGAAGGTTAAACACAAAGAAGCGGCATCTAACGCCAAGGGCAAGATCTTCGGCAAACTGGTGAAAGAAATTACCATTGCCGCGCGCAACGGTGCCGATGTGGCGACCAACGCGCACCTGCGGCTGGTGGTCGAGCAGGCGAAAAAGGCTTCGATGCCCCGGGAAACCCTGGAACGTGCGATCAAGAAAGGCTCGGGCCAGCTGGGCGAAACCGTGCAATACCATCGCGTGACCTATGAAGGGTTCGCCCCGCATCAGGTGCCGCTGATCGTTGAATGCGTGACCGACAACATCAACCGCACCGTCGCTGAAATCCGCGTCGCGTTCCGCAAGGGCCAGCTCGGCGCTTCCGGTTCGGTGGCCTGGGACTTCAACCACGTCGGCATGATCGAGGCCTCCCCGCAGACCCCGGACGCCGATCCGGAAATGGCCGCCATCGAAGCCGGCGCCCAGGATTTCGAGCCGGGTGAAGACGGCGCGACCCTGTTCCTGACCGAGCCTGGGGACCTGGACGCGGTACAGAAAGCCCTGCCGGATCACGGCTTCACGGTGTTGTCGGCCAAGCTGGGCTACCAGCCGAAGAACCCGGTCAGCGGCCTGAGCGACGAGCAGATGGCTGAAGTCGAGGCGTTCCTCGAAGGCCTGGATAACCATGATGATGTGCAGGATATGTTTGTCGGGTTGGCGGGCTAAACATCAAAAGATCGCAGCCTGCGGCAGCTCCTACAGGTGTAAACCCTGTAGGAGCGAGCTTGCTCGCGATGGACTCAAGAGCGCCGCGTTATGTAGGAGCGAGCTTGCTCGCGAAAAACTCAAGAGCGCCGCATTTAGCCAGTCGACACGCGTCATCGTTAACGGCCATCGCGAGCAAGCTTGCTCCTACAGGGAGCGGGCTTGCCCGCGATTGACCGCGCAGCGGTCACCCTCTCTTCAATTCCCGCACAATCTCGTCGAACCCAGGCCGCGCCAGCACCTCCGGCTGACAGCAACGCCGCTGCAAATCCCCCAACCGCCCACGCCCCTCATCGCTCAACCCCGAATCGATCCGCTCCAGCAGTTCCCCCAGCAGAATTCCAAACGCCCGCACCTCGATCCGTTGCAATGCGCGGCTTTCAAAGGTGTCCGCGGTGGCATGAAACGACGCCGCACCAAAGTCCCCCAACAGGCAATCACCCTCGTCCCACAAAATATTGTGGCCATAGAGGTCGCCGTGGGTGATGCCCTGGCGGTGCAGATGTTCGGCCGCCAAAGCGATGCCGCTGGCGATCCGCAAGGCCACATCCGCACTGAACCGGGTATCGCTGGCGTAGACGTCCCGGCTGCAGGATTCCAGGCTCGGCAGTCCGGCCAGGTTGCGGTAAACCGGATCGATCAGCGCCATCACCAGCCCGGCCCGCGCGTGCGGATGCCCGACGATCCGCCCTTCGATCCGGATCAGGTTGGGGTTGCAGCCTGCGGTGATGCAGGCGTTCATCTCATGCAACGGCGAGCCATCGCTGGTCATTTCGCCTTTGTAGAGTTTGACCGCGACCTGGGTGGCCGATTGGCCCGGCCGTTCCCAGGTGGCGCGATGAATCACCCCCGAAGCACCTTCGCCCAGTTGCTGCTCCAGGCGCAGTTCCGACCAGGGGATGCTCGCGACCGATTCCAGCGCGGCCGCATCGGCTTCGGTTTCCAGCGGGTTACCGGCGTAGGCCAGCCAGGCCAGGCTCGGCAGGGTCAGCAACCACTCGGGCAGTTCGGTCAGCCGGTTGGCGGCGATGCGGATCAGCTCGAGTCGATGACAATGACGCAGGCTGTCGGGCAAACGCTGCAAGCGATTGCCGGCCAGCATCAGTTTTTGCAGGTGCGGGCGTTCACCCAACTCCGTCGGCAGCTCGCTGAGGTGGTTGTCGGTCAGGATCAGCCACCGCAACAGCGGTGGCAGCGCGGCGCCTGGCACTGTTTCGATGCGATTGGCCTTGAAGCCGACCATGGTCAGCGCCGCGCATTGTCCGAGGCAGGCGGGCAGTTCGGTAAACCGATTGTCCGAGCAGAACAGCACCCGCAAACGGCGGAGGCGGTGCAAGTCGTCCGGCAGCCGGGTCAAGGCGTTGCCACTGAGGTTGAGCACCTCCAGGGTGTCCGCCAGGTCGAAGATTTCCCTGGGAAACTCCGTCAGGCCGCAGGCGAGATCGAGGCGGGTGATGCCCGACAGTTGGCCAGCGCGCAGTTGGGCAAGGGTGTCCATGAACAGATTCGCTATTGATCGAGGGAAGGGCTCGGGGCCCCGGGAATGGGCGACATGATAGCGGCAAAGGCGCGGCGCCTGTCAGGCCGCCTTCGCGAGCAAGCTCGCTCCCACAGGGTGCAGCGTCGTTCACAAATCTGTGTTCCTCAGCCGATCACTGTAGGAACTGTGGGAGAAGTGGTGACTGTCAGGCCGCCATCGCGAGCAAGCTCGCTCCCACAGGGTGCAGCGTCGTTCACATATCTGTGTTCCACGCCGATCACTGTGGGAGCGAGCTTGCTCGCGAAGAGGCCCGCAATCACCCCGAAAAACCCAGATCAGCCCACTCCCTTCACTTCCACCAACTGCCCCAACCGACTCCGCGTCCGCGCCAGGTCAATCGCATCGCCCCCCAGGCTTTCCCGCAACGACCGCTGTCCCAGCAGCACCAGATGCTTGTCCTGATCGTACAAAACATCGACCAGATTGATAAACCGCTGCTGAGCCGCCATCGAACACTCAGCGAGACTGGGCAGTTCATCGATGACCCAGTGATCGAAACGCCGGCACAGCTCCAGGTAATCCATGACCGCCGTGGGGTGGTCGCACAGGTCGGCAAAGGTAAAACCAATGGTTCGCCCTTCACAGTATCGGGCCCGCAGATGCCGTGTGCCGACGGGCAGCGCAAGGGCGGGAGCGTCCGGCTCGGGCAGGTTCAAGGCCCGACGTTGTGCCAGCGTGGCCGGCCAGACGTAATGGCCCTGGGTGAACAGCTGCTGCGCGTGGGTTCTCGCCTGACTTCGGTAGTCGTGAGGGCCGCCGACTTCCATGACCTGCATGCGCGCGTTGATCAGGTCGATCACCGGTTTGAAGCGCGCATGGTACAGCGGGTTGGGCAGCAGGCCCTCGGGTGGGTAATTGGAGGTGATCATCAGCAGGATGCCCCGGCGGAACAGCGCCTTGAACAGCCGCGTAATGAGCATCGCATCACCGATGTCGTGGACGTGGAATTCGTCGAAACACAGCACCCGGCAGTCGAGCAGCAGCTCATCGAGCGTGGCCGCCAGCGCATCGGGCTGATCGCGATGACTGAACATGCCTTGATGCAGCTGCGCAAAGAACTGATGGAAGTGCAGACGCTGTTTTTCCGCGATCGGCAGGGCCTGGAAAAAACCGTCGAGCAGCCAGCTCTTGCCGCGCCCCACAGCGCCATGCAGGTACAGGCCGGGCAGGGTGTGCACCGATGAACCGAGCAGCGTCGTGGCGTGCTGCGCCATGCAGTCGATCACTCGCTGCTGGCTGTGGCTGAGGGTATAGCCCTGGGCATGCGCCTTGTGGTGAAAGTAGTCGTGGATCACGCGACCGGTCGCGGTGCCGCAGGCAGGCGATGCCTTGCCGAAAATGCGGCGCAGCGTAGGCCAGCGCGGCGTGAGTCGCGAACGGTTAGGTGGTCGAACAGCCACTGTGATGGCACCCCGTAATGGTCAGGCCCGCTCCCCCGAGCGGCGGCCTAGTGTAACCAAAGGGCGAACGACCCGACCACTGCGCCATACGCGGACCCTGTAGGCGCTGGCTTGCCAGCGAAAGCGGTGGGTCAGGCAACACTTCTTTCGACTGGAAGGCCGCCTTCGCTGGCAAGCCAGCTCCTACAGTGATGGGGGCTGGCCGTAATTTTTGTGCTCGGCGCAGATCCCTTTGTGGGAGCGAGCCTGCTCGCGAAGGGGCCGGTACATTAAACAAATGGGTTGGCAGACACACCGCTTTCGCCGGCAAGCCGGTCTCGCTCCCACAGTTGATGTGGTGATCAGAACTGCACGGTCTGCTTGAGCATCTGCGCTGCCGGTGTGTCGCTTGGGCTGACCATCGCATAGTTATACCCACCCCCCGACCAATACTCCGCCTGCAACTCGCCATCGCGGCGACTGCCCCTGGGCAGCAGGAAGTTTTTCGGCCCCGGTGGCCTTACGTAAAAACTGATCTTGTGCCCGCCCTGATCCTCATACACCACCATCGCCGCCGGCCCTTGCTCGGTGCTGAGCAAGCGCCCGCTGGCCGGTTTGAAGCCCGCAGCCGAGAGGTCAGGCAAGCGATTGGCCTGGGTGAAATACCGGTCGAGCCAGCCCTGCATATCGCCGTCGTCGCCGGCTTTGTAGTCAGCCGGCAGCAGGCCTTGCTGGGCAATCAGGCGATAGGCTTGCAGGGCATCGGTCATCGGCAGCGAGGCACCGACCAGCGTCATCTGCCGCGCCTGCCAACCGCCGAACCCGCCGACGCTGACCGCGATCAACAACACCGCGGCACTCGCCAGGTGACGACGGGATTGCCGTGTGCGGCGCTGGCGAATCAGCGCCGGGTCGAGGTCCGGGTTGGCCGGCCGCTGCAAGGCGCCGCTCAGGGCTGCGCGCAATTGTTGGGCGTCCTGTTGCCAGGCCCGGACCTGGGCCGCCACTTCAGCATGGCTGGCCAGAAAGGTCTCCACCTGACGTCGCTCGTCATCGCTCAATTGGTGGTCGACATAGGCGTGCAGGTCCCGCTCGCTAGGGGGCATGCTGATCATTTGAGTCTCCGCAGGGAAGGACGGGCGATTTCGCCATCGCTGAGTTGGCGCAAGGCCTGGCGCGCTCGGGACAGGCGCGACATCACGGTACCGACGGGGACGTCGAGGATCTCGGCGACCTCCTTGTAGCTCAAGCCCTCGACCGAGACCCAAAGCAGCAGGGCGCGCTGTTCCGTGTTGAGCCGATCGAAGGCCAGCAGGGTCGATTGCGCGATCACCGTGCGCTCGACCGAGGGCTGCGCATCATCACGCCCGGTAAAGAATTCGAGCATCCGCGCATAACGCCGGGACCGCCGGTGCGCGTCGAGAAACTGCCGATACAGAATCGAAAACAGCCAGGCGCGCAGGTCGCCTTCGGGACGTTTGTCTTCCCAACGCGACAACGCGCGCTCAAGGCACGCCTGCACCAGATCGTCGGCGCTGCTGGGATTGCGCGTCAACGACACAGCAAAACGGCGCAATCTGGGAATGATTTCTCTCAGTTGTTCGTCGATATCGTTCATGAGGTCCGGACAAATCACTACGCTGGGTGGGTATCGGTCTCACGTATTGGCGAGACCGGACACCAGAGAGACGCCCGCCACCCGAGGTTATTCCACCCCTGAAAAAATAAACACCGCGTGCTGGAATAAACCTTCACGGGGTGCGTCTGCTTGATTCTTCTCACTTGTGGCCGATGGCCCAGGAGTCTTTCATGGTAGATCGCTCATCACCGCCAACCCGGCCGCCCTTGAGTGCCGCGAGCCTGACGTTGCGCCTGGCCGGTATTGCCGTGGTGGTCGCCGCAGTGGCCGGGGCCTTTGCCTACGTCAACGGCACCCTCGATCCACAACGTCTGACCCCGAAAAAGCTGATCAATGTGTTGGAGACCAACAACGGCGTGCACCCGGGCTTCCGGCGTAATCATTCCAAAGGCGTGTGCGTGATCGGGCACTTCCAGAGCAGCGGTGAGGCGCGTGCCTACTCCAGCGCTCAGGTGTTCAATGATCCGCGAACCCCGGTGGTCGGACGTTTCGCCTTGCCGGCCGGTAACCCTTATGCGCCGGACAACAGCGTGCCGATTCGCAGCCTGGCATTGCGCTTCAGCCAGGCCAACGGCCAACAGTGGCGCACCGGGATGAACAGCATGCCGGTGTTTCCGGTGGGCACGCCCGAGGCGTTCTATCAATTGCAACAGGCGCAGTCGCCGGACCCGGCCACCGGCAAACCCAATCCTGCCGCCGTGCCGGCGTTCTTCGGTGCGCACCCGGAAGCGGCACCCTTCCTGGCCTGGGTCAAAACCGCCAAGCCCTCCGCCAGCTACGTGACCGAAACCTACAGCGTCAATGCGTTTTACCTGGTGAACGCGGCCGGACAGCGCCAAGCGGTGCGTTGGAGCATGGTGCCGGTGGCTCAGGATGCGCCAGGCGCCACGGCACCGGAGGGCGGCGATTTCCTCGAGAAAGACCTGGTCCAGCGTATGGCCGCAGGGCCGCTGCGCTGGCAGTTGAACATCACCCTGGCCAACCCCGGCGACCCGGTCAACGACGCCAGCAAAGCGTGGCCTGGCGACCGCAAAGTCGTAAACGCCGGCACCCTGGTACTCGACAGCACCCAGGCGCAACTCAATGGCGAATGCCGTGACATCAACTACGACCCGCTGGTATTGCCCGCCGGGATCGAAGGGTCCGACGACCCGCTGCTCGCTGCGCGCTCAGCCGGTTACGCCAAATCCTACCTGCGTCGCACCAGCGAAGTCAGCCAGTTGCCCGCCGCTAAACAGGAGGCGCAACAATGAGCGCTCAACCGAACCATTTCGCGCCACTGGCGCGACTGCTGCACTGGCTGATGGCGCTGATGGTCATTGCCATGCTGTTTATCGGCGCAGGCATGGCCGCCTCGGTGTCCGAACGGCATGAGTGGCTGATCAATCTGCACAAACCCTTGGGCGTGGCCATTCTGTTGCTGGTGATCGTGCGTCTCGTCGTGCGCTTCTCCACTCGACAGCCACCGCTGCCGGCGGACCTGCCGGGCTGGCAAGTGCTGGCGGCCAAAGCCTCGCACTATTTGCTGTACGCCTTGATGCTGATCTTGCCGCTGCTGGGCTGGGCGATGATCTCGGCGGCAGGCGACCCGGTGATGCTCAGCAGCTCGCTGCAATTGCCATCGATCGTACCGGCCAATGCACAGCTGTTTGCATTCCTGCGCAAGGCGCACGGCTACCTGGCCTATCTATTGTTCCTGACCATACTGCTGCACCTGGCCGCAGCGCTGTTCCACGGCTGGGTGCGTCGCGATGAAGTACTGGACAGCATGTTGCGCGGCAAGGACCGCGGCTGATCCCGGCAATTCTGCGGATGTACCCGGTCGGGGTCAGTGTGAAGTCACCTCGATCGGTTGGTCTTTGGTGGCCAGCGTTCGCCACCAATAGATCAGCGCCACGGCGTTGATGCCTGCACCCAACAGACAGACACCAATCCACCCGCCCCAGGCATACATCGCCGTGGAACCGATCGAGCCCAAGGCGCTGCCAATCGAGTAAAACACCATGTAGCCGGCAGTCAGTCGGCTCTGAGCCTCGGGGCGCACGCCATAGATCATGCTCTGACTGGTGACATGCACCGCCTGCAAACCCAGATCCAGGGTAATCACCCCAAGCAGCAAGGCCCATAAAGAGGATTGAGTGAGGGCAATCGGCAGCCATGAGACGAGCATCAGTAACAATGACAAACCGCTGGTCCATTGTCCCAGGCCCCGATCGGCCAGATGCCCGGCACGCGCGGCGGCCAATGCTCCGGCGGCGCCTGCCAGTCCGAACAAGCCGATTTGAGTGTGGGACAACGACAACGGTGCAGCGCTTAACGGCAACACCATGGGCGTCCACAGCACCATGGCACTGGCGAAGGTCAGCAACGCCAGCACCGCCCGTTGACGCAGCACCGGTTCTTCCTTGAACAAGCTGAACACTGAGCCCAGCAACGCGCCGTAGGAACTGGCGGGTTGCGCCTCTTCATGCCTGGGCAGCACGCGAAACAGCAGCAGCGCCATCACCAGCGTCAAACCGGCCGACAACAGATAAATCGACCGCCACCCGGCGAGATCAGCCATGCCGCCGGCCACTGTCCGGGCCAGCAAAATGCCGACCACGATACCGCTGGTGACCGTGCCGACCACACGCCCTCGCTGCGCCGGGATGGCCAATGTCGCGGCATAGGCCACCAGTACTTGTGTCACAACGGCCAACAACCCGGTCAATGTCATCCCGATCAACAGCCAGGTGCTGTTGGGTGCCAGGGCGATCGTCAGCAAGGCCAGCGCCGACAGCAGCGTTTGCGTGACGATCAGGCGCCGACGGTTGAGCAGATCCCCAAGCGGCACCAGCAGCACCAGACCGATGCCATAACCGACCTGGGTGAGGGTGACGATGATGCCGATGCTTGCCGGCTCCATGGCGAACGCCTCGGCCATGGCATCGAGCAGCGGTTGTGCGTAGTAGACATTGCCGACAGCCAGGCCGCAGGCGACGGCAAACAGCAGCACCACCGCGCTGCTCAATGGGTGTTCGGTTTTCATGGCAGGCTCCCTTAACTGGTTTCAAAATGAAACCAGTTGTACGTTAAGGAAACCGGTTTTATATTGCAACTACATTTGTTGTCGGGAGCGCGATCATGGCTAAACGTCCAAGTATGGAAGGCGCCGAATGCCCGGTTGCCCGTTCCGTGGAAGCCATTGGCGATGGCTGGTCGATGCTGATCGTGCGCGATGCCTTCGATGGCATGCGCCGGTTCGGTGAATTCCAGCGCAGCCTGGGCATGGCCAAGAACATTTTGTCGGTGCGTTTGCGCACGCTGGTAGCCCACGGGATTTTCGATCTGGTGCCCGCGTCGGATGGCAGCGCGTATCAGGAATACGTGTTGACGGAGAAGGGCAAGGGCCTGTTCCCGCTGATCATCGGGTTGCGGCAATGGGGCGAGGCGTTTTTCTTCGAGGAGGGGGAGGCGCACTCGCGGCTGGTTGACCGGGAGCACGGTCAGCCGCTGCGGACCCTGGAACCGCGTGCCGAGGATGGGCGCCTGCTCGGGCCTGAGGATTGCGTACGGATTGCGGCCGAATAAACATCAAAAGATCGCAGCCGAATTCCCCTGTAGGAGCTGACGAGTGCAACGAGGCTGCGATCTTTTGATCTTGATCTTGATCCTTAAACCAACGATCAACGCAAGCTATCAACCATATCCGCCACCGTCACCAACACATCCTTACCCAACTGCTTCGACCGCTTGCCCGACCACCCCGTCAACGCATTCGGCGCATCATTGTTGTCCTTGAACGGCATCTCCAACGTCAGCGACAGGCAGTCGAATTTCTCCCCGACGGCGTTACACGCCAACGTCATATTGGCCTTACCCGGCAGATCACGGGTATAGCCGTGCTTAGTCTGAAAATCCTTGGTCAAGTGCTTCAGATGGCTGCGGAAATGCTCTTCAAGTTTCTCGATCCGCGGCGTATACCCCGGATTGCCTTCGCAACCGGCGGTGAACACATACGGGATCTCTTCATCGCCATGAATGTCGAGGAACAGGTCGACCCCGTACTGCTCCATCTGCTGTTGCACAAACAACACCTCCGGGCTCAGTTCCTGGCTGGCGCTCTGCCAGGCGCGGTTCAGGTCCTGGCCCATGGCGTTGGTGCGCAAGTGACCGTGGAAGGCGCCGTCCGGGTTCATGTTTGGCACCAGGTACAGGTCGGCGCTGGCCAGCAATTTCTCCAGAACCGGGTCGTCATGCCGTTCCAGGCGTTCGATCACGCCCTCCATGAACCACTCGGCCATGTGTTCGCCAGGGTGTTGCTGGGCAATGATCCACACCTTGCGCCGGCCTTCGGCGCCCGTGCCTTTACGCAGCAGCTGGATGTCCCGCCCTTCGACGCTCTTGCCGGTGGCCAACAGCTCGGTGCCGGCCTTGGTCAGCGCCTGCTCGATCAGCCAGTCATGGCGACCGCGGCTGTAGGGTTCGAAGTAGGCAAACCAGGCGTGGGTGGCGGTGGTTTCGAGGCTGAAACGCAAGCAGTCGCCCTCGAAGATGGTCGGCACGCGGAACCAGTTGACGTGGTCATAGGACGCCACCGCCTGATAACCCTCCCACGCCTTGTTGTAGGAGGATTTGCTGGCGTTGTTCAGGCGGAACCAGTGCTCCTGGCCGACATGCAGACCGCTGGCCTTGAAGTGAAACCACTGAAAGTGCTGGCTGCGGGTGTCCGGCCGGATGGCCAGCAACGCGTGAAGCGGATTGCTGATATCGAGCACTTCAATGTTGCCGCTGTCGAAGTTGGCGCTGATGTCGAGAGAGGATTTGGCCACGGTCATAATCGATTCCTGAATATGATTTTTATGGCTGGTACTTTACACGCTGGGCAGGGAAAAACCGGGGGAAATTGCGGGCTGAAAGGGGGGGCGTCGTCCTTGACGCCGAGGCAGCTTAGAGACTGTGCAATTGATTCTCAAGTGCTATTTTTGATTAGTTCAGGCCAATGTGGCCGGGCTTCTCTTGCCAACGGATATTCATTTGATATCATCCGCGCCATTCGGATTTTCAGCACCAAAAAGACTTCATTAGCCTGAAGATAAAGCCAGAATAACTGGCAAAAAAAAGACCCGGCAAAAAGCCGGGTCAAAAACCGTGATTAGCCTGATGAGGAGAGTGTCCAGGAGACCGACCTAAGGTCCCTTGGACAATCGACTGATCTCGCGACCAGCTGCATGCAATAATAATCATTCTCGTTTGCAAGTCAAATGATTTTATCTGCACGATTGGAAAATTCTTTCCGGTCCTCCTCGAAAGCCTCCTCGTTTTCAACCGTTCTGAGCACACTCCAGGGACCGGTCCACCAGCGCCCTGGCCATGTCGATCATGTGCACCGTCGAAAAAGCCAGGTGCCGGTTGGTGCCCTGAAGGTTATTGCCTGACTCGTAAGCGGTGGCGGCGGCACAACGCAGCAGGTCCGAGGCATGGATCAGCGCCTCTTCGCTGCTGATATTGCGGTTCACGTCAAAGAAGCGTTCTTCGACCACTTCCTCTGAAACAGCAGGTTTCAAGTAATAGTCCAGCGCTCGCTGTGCGGCCGCAAAGCCTTCGGGCGAGGTGAGGGTGGTGTCGATCGACATGTCTGGCAGGTCATGGCTGGGGATGGTCATGGTGATGGCAAGCTCCGTGATGGGATTCATATCCGTGAAACAATCCTAGTACAAAGTGTATTTGTGACGATAATTTAAATACTACAAGTTGTGTTTTGATGGCTGGAGGCACCCACGTATCGTGCCGCACATGGATAAATGGATTGAATTGGTCAAGGCCAAGATGAGTGAACTCAAAGTCACTCAAGAGATACTCGCCGAGCGCGTCGGGATGTCCCAGGGCGGCATTGGCCATTGGCTGAACAAACGTCGCGAGCCCGGCATCGATGACATGAACCGGGTGCTGCAGGCGCTGGGCCTGGACTTTCTCGAGGTGGCGCTGGTGATCCGCGAGCCGGACGCCTCGCAGGCCGACGGCCAGGACCTGGCGCAAAAATACAACCCGTACTTCCGTTACCCGGTCAGTGGCTGGCGCGCCACCGCAGAGGTGCGCGACGGCGAGCCGGCGGTGTACGGCCAGGCGCGTTACGAACTGTCCGATTACCCGGCCCGGGGCGCGGCGTTCTGGCTGGAGGTGACCGGCGATGCGATGACGGCACCGACGGGCCTCAGCATTGCCGAGGGCATGTTGATCCTGGTGGACCCGGCCGTGGAAGCGCTGCCCGGCAAACTGGTGATCGCCCAGTGGCCGGACAGCGCCGAAGCCACGTTTCGCAAGCTGATCGAAGAGGGCGGGCAGCGTTACCTGGTCCCGCTCAATCCGACGTACCCCAAAGCCCTGTACACCCAGGCCTGCCGAATCATCGGCGTGGTGGTCCAGGCGACGATCAGGTTCTAGCTACATCGGTCCGCGCCAGGCGCAGGACCGATCTTCAGTTCAGGCTTCTTCCAGTTCGACCAGCGCACTGCCTTCGCTGACCATCTCGCCTTCCTGGCAATACAGCGCCTTGATCACCCCGGCATGGGGCGCACGGATGCTGTGCTCCATTTTCATCGCTTCCAGCACCACCAGTTGCGCCCCGGCTTCGACCGATTGCCCGGCCTCCACCAGCACCCGCACGATGCTGCCATTCATCGGCGCGGCAAGCCCGCCCTGATGGCTGTGACTGGCTTCGACGGCACTGATCGGGTCGTAGGCCTCGATGCGGCGCAATTCACCGGCCCATTGCAGGTACACGCTGTCACCCCGACGGATCGCCCGATGCTGGCGGCGCACGCCGTTGTGCTCGGTCAGCAGCTGCTCGCCCTTGAGTTGTGCCGTGTGGGCATCAACGGCACCCAGCGTCAGCGCCCGGTCTTGTCCCTCGCAACTCAAGTGCAGAGTGATTTCGCTCGGCAGTCCGGCACGGAAACCATTGCCGATCCCCCACGGCGAACCCGGGTCGTCAGTGCGCGCAGAACCCGGCTGGCTCTGGGCAACGGCCTGAGCGGCGGCTTGCCAGAAATCGTCACTGAGGTCCGAAGCGTCCGGCAGCAGTTGCTCCTGATAACGCGGAATGAACCCGGTATCCAGTTCCGCCGCGGCAAACGCCGGATGGCCGACGATCCGGCGCAGGAAGTTGATGTTGGTCTTGAGCCCGCCGATCGCAAACTCATCGAGCATGCTCAACAACCGCAGGCGCGCCTGTTCACGGTCCTCGCCCCAGGCAATCAGCTTGCCGAGCATCGGATCATAGAACGGCGAAATCTCGTCGCCTTCTTCCACGCCACTGTCCACCCGACGTCCCGGACCGGGCGCGGATTCGCGGTACAGCGCCAGACGCCCGGTGGCCGGCAGGAAATCGTGGCCCGGGTCTTCGGCGTACAAGCGCACTTCAATCGCATGGCCGAGCAGCGGCACCTGCTCCTGGGTCATCGGCAGCGCTTCACCGCGCGCCACGCGAATCTGCCAGGCCACCAGATCGAGGCCGGTGATGGCTTCGGTGACCGGGTGTTCGACTTGCAGGCGGGTGTTCATCTCCATGAAGAAGAACTCGCCGCGGGCATCCAGCAGAAACTCCACGGTACCGGCACCGACATAGCCGATGGCCTGCGCCGACCGCACCGCGGCTTCGCCCATGGCGCGCCGCAGTTCCGGGCTCAGGCCTGGCGCGGGTGCTTCCTCGACGACTTTCTGGTGCCGACGTTGAATCGAGCAGTCCCGTTCATTGAGGTACAGGCAGTGGCCATGTTGATCGGCAAATACCTGGATCTCCACATGACGCGGTTTGAGCAGGTATTTCTCCACCAGCATCCGCGAATCGCCGAACGACGATTGCGCTTCACGCTGGGCCGATTCCAGCGCTTCGGCGAGCTGGCTGACGTCTTCGACCACTTTCATGCCTTTGCCGCCGCCGCCCGCCGTGGCCTTGAGCAACACCGGGTAGCCGATGCGTTCGCAGGCATCGCGAAAGGTCTCGAGGTCCTGGGCTTCGCCGTGATAGCCCGGCACCAGCGGCACGCCCGCGGTTTCCATCAAGGCTTTGGCCGCGGATTTGCTGCCCATGGCGTCGATGGCCGAGGCGGGTGGGCCAAGGAAGATCAAGCCGGCGGCTTCGATGGCGCGGGCGAACCCGGCGTTCTCGGACAGGAAGCCATACCCCGGATGGATCGCCTGGGCGCCACTGGCCTGGGCCGCGGCGATCAGTTTGTCGATCAGCAGGTAGCTGTCGGCGGCTTTGCTGCCGCCGAGGTCGACGCGGATATCCGCTTCGCGGCTATGGCGCGCGTCGCGGTCAGTGGCGCTGTGCACGGCCACGGTGGTCAGGCCCAGGGCTTTGGCGGTACGCATCACCCGGCAAGCGATTTCGCCGCGGTTGGCCACCAGCAGGGTGGTGAGAACAGGTGCGCTCATCAACGCGACTCCTTGGGGGTGGTGGCGGCTTTCCAGATTGGCGCACGCTTTTGCAGAAAGGCCCGCAGACCCTCCTGGCCTTCAGGGCTGACGCGAATGCGCGCGATCGCGTTTTCGGTGTAGCGCCGCAGCGCCGGGGTCAGCGCACCGTTGCCGACTTCGCGCAGCAAGTCCTTGCTGACGCGCATGGCCGCCGGGCTGTTGAGCAGCAGATTGTCGATCCACTGCTCGACTTGTTGTTCCAGCTCGTTGCCCGGATAGCTCTCCGACAACAAGCCGATGTCCTGCGCCCGTTGCCCGCCGAAGCGCTCGGCGGTCAGCGCATAGCGGCGTGCCGCCCGTTCGCCGATGGCTTGCACCACGAACGGGCTGATCACCGCCGGGGCCAGGCCGATGCGCACTTCCGACAGGCAGAATTGCGCGTCATCGGCACCGATCGCCATGTCGCAGCAACTGATCAGGCCCAACGCGCCACCAAAGGCTGCGCCTTGCACCACCGCCAGCGTCGGGATCTTCAGCTTGGCCAGGTTGTACATCAACTCCGCCAGTTCCCGGGCGTCGTCGAGGTTGGTGTGGTAATCGAGTTCGGCCGATTGCTGCATCCAGATCAGGTCGGCGCCGGCACTGAAATGCTTGCCGCGACCGCGCACCAACAAAAACCGCAGGCTGGCATCGCCCGACACTTTGTCCAGGGCGAGGATCAGTTCGCGGATCATCTCGGCGTTGAACGCGTTGTTCTTTTCTTCACGGCTGAGCCACAGGGTCGCAAAACCACGCGGGTCGGTCAGCAGTTCCAGCGTATTGAAGTCGCTCATATTCGTCCGTCTCCACGGCACTCTGTAGGAGCGAGCTTGCTCGCGATGGGCGTTAACGATAACGCGTGCTTCCTGAATAAACGCGTTGCCCTTGAGACCATCGCGAGCAAGCTCGCTCCTACATCAGGTTCACATCACATCAGATCAGATCAGGATCCGGATCACATCCGGAACACGCCGAAGCGGCTCGGTTCGATTGGCGCGTTCAACGACGCCGACAAGGCCAGGGCCAACACATCGCGGGTCTGCGCCGGGTCGATGACGCCGTCGTCCCACAGCCGAGCGCTGGAATAGTAAGGATGCCCCTGTTCCTCATACTGATCGAGAATCGGCTGCTTGATCTCGGCTTCCTGCTCGGCACTGAAACCCTGGCCACTGCGCTCGGCCTGCTCACGCTTGACCTGCACCAGCACCCCGGCCGCCTGTTCGGCGCCCATCACGCCGATCCGCGCATTCGGCCACATCCACAAAAAGCGCGGATCGTAAGCCCGCCCGCACATGCCATAGTTACCCGCACCGAAACTGCCACCAATGATCACCGTGAACTTCGGCACCTTGGCGCACGCCACGGCAGTCACCAGTTTCGCGCCGTGCTTGGCAATGCCGCCCGCTTCGTATTTCTGCCCGACCATGAACCCGGTGATGTTCTGCAAGAACAGCAACGGAATCCCGCGCTGACACGCCAGCTCGATGAAGTGCGCACCTTTCTGCGCGGCTTCGGCAAACAGGATGCCGTTGTTGGCGAGGATCGCGATCGGGTAACCGTGCAAGTGGGCAAAGCCACAGACCAGGGTCGTACCAAACAGCGCCTTGAATTCATCGAACACCGAACCGTCCACCAACCGCGCGATCACTTCCCGCACATCGAACGGCTGCTTGGCGTCCGCCGACACCACGCCATACAACTCGTCGCTGGCGTAGAGCGGGGCGATCGGCGTGCGCTGCTGCACCTCACCGAGCTTGCGCCAGTTGAGGTTGGCGATGCTGCGCCGGGCAATGGCCAGGGCGTGTTCGTCGCTCTCGGCGTAATGGTCGGCCACCCCGGAAATCTTGCAGTGCACATCGGCCCCACCGAGGTCTTCGGCGCTGACCACTTCACCGGTCGCGGCTTTCACCAGCGGCGGGCCGGCGAGGAAAATCGTCGCCTGCTGGCGCACCATGATCGCTTCGTCGGCCATGGCCGGTACATACGCACCACCCGCGGTGCACGAACCCATCACCACCGCAATCTGCGGAATGCCCATGGCGCTCATGTTGGCCTGGTTGAAAAAGATCCGCCCGAAGTGCTCCCGGTCGGGGAACACTTCATCCTGGCGCGGCAAGTTGGCGCCACCGGAGTCCACCAGATAGATGCACGGCAGGCGGTTCTGCTGGGCGATGGTCTGCGCGCGCAGGTGTTTTTTCACGGTCAGCGGGTAATACGAGCCACCCTTCACCGTGGCATCGTTGGCGACGATCATGCATTCGACGCCTTCGACCCTGCCGATCCCGGCAATCACGCCCGCGGCCGGCACGTCTTCGCCATACACCGCGTAGGCCGCCAGTTGGCTGATCTCGAGAAACGGCGAGCCCGGATCGAGCAAGCGATTGATCCGTTCACGGGGCAGCAATTTGCCTCGCGAGGTGTGGCGCTCCTGCGCCTTCGGGCCGCCACCTTGCTGCACCTGGGCGAGCAGGGTGTGCAGGGCTTCGACCTGTTTGAGCATCGCCGCGCCGTTGGCGGCGAACTCCGCCGAACGGGGGTTGAGCTGGGTATGCAAAATCATGGGGCTACTCCGTAGCAGCTTCGAGTTTCAAGCTACAAGCTGCAAGTTGAAGCAAGAGCTGCGTGCTCTTGCCGCTTGAAGCTTGGAGCTTGCCGCTAGCGAAATTCATTTCGTCTCATTGAAGAGTTCACGACCGATCAGCATGCGCCGGATCTCACTGGTGCCCGCGCCGATTTCGTACAGCTTGGCGTCACGCAGCAGGCGGCCGGCGGGGAATTCGTTGATGTAGCCGTTGCCACCGAGAATCTGGATCGCATCCAGGGCCATTCGGGTCGCACATTCGGCGCTGTAGAGGATGACTCCGGCGGCGTCCTTGCGGGCGGTTTCGCCGCGCTCGCAGGCCTGGGCCACCGCATACAGGTAGGCGCGGCTGGCGTTGAGCTGGGTGTACATGTCGGCGACCTTGCCCTGGATCAGCTGGAATTCGCCGATGCTCTGGCCGAACTGCTTGCGGTCGTGGATGTACGGCACGATCAGGTCCATGCAGGCCTGCATGATCCCGGTCGGGCCGCCGGACAGCACCACGCGCTCGTAATCGAGGCCGCTCATCAGCACTTTCACGCCGCCGTTGAGCACGCCGAGGATGTTCTCTTCCGGCACTTCGACGTCATCAAAAAACAGCTCGCAAGTGTTGGAACCGCGCATGCCCAGCTTGTCGAATTTGTTGCTGCGGCTGAAGCCTTTGGAATCGCGCTCGACGATGAACGCGGTGATGCCGTGCGGGCCCTTTTCGAGGTCGGTCTTGGCGTAGATCACATAAGTGTTGGCGTCCGGACCGTTGGTGATCCAGGTCTTGCTGCCATTGAGCACGTAGTGATCGCCGCGCTTGTCGGCGCGCAGCTTCATCGAGACCACGTCGGAGCCGGCATTCGGCTCGCTCATGGCCAGGGCGCCGATGTGCTCGCCGCTGATCAGCTTGGGCAGGTACTTGGTTTTCTGCTCGTGAGTGCCGTTGCGGTTGATCTGATTGACGCACAGGTTCGAATGCGCACCGTAGGACAACGCCACCGACGCCGAGCCGCGGCTGATCTCTTCCATGATCACCACGTGGGCCAGGTAACCCAGGCCAGCGCCGCCGTACTCTTCCGGCACGGTGACCCCCAGCAGGCCCATGTCGCCGAACTTGCGCCACAGGTCCGCCGGGAACAGGTTGTCGATGTCGATCTGAGCGGCGCGCGGGGCGATCTCCTTGGCGACGAAGGCCTGAACCTGATCGCGCAGCATGTCGATGGTTTCACCGAGGGCAAAATTCAGGGATGGATAGCTCATGGGGCACCTTTTGGCTTTTTTGTAGGGTAGGGGAGGGCCGTGATCCGGCTATCACCTTTACGTTAACGTAAACCTGTGACGAATGGCTGTCAATCGCCCTTTACGTTAACGTCAACTTAGGCGACATTAGAGCCAGCTCAAGATAGAACAGTGGACCAACCCTGTGGGAGCGAGCCTGCTCGCGAAAGCGTCGGATCAGTCAACATAACTGTTGAATGTGCTGGCCTCTTCGCGAGCAGGCTCGCTCCCACACGGACCGTCCGCAGCTGAACCCTGTGGGAGCGGGCTTGCCCGCGAAGGCGTCAGACCAGTCAACACCAATGTTGAACATGCCGACCTCTTCACAAACAAACCCGCCCCCCACAGGTGACCGTCGCCAACCCATAAATAAAGACAATAGGGGTCGTCATGGATCAACCCACTGCAAGCCCGCAGCGCAGCTACACCCGCGGTTCCCAGGACAAAGCCTTGCTGGCGATGACCATCGGCCAGGCGTTCGACAACACCGTCGCGCAGTACCCGACCGGGGAGGCGCTGGTCGTGCGCCACCAACAACTGCGCTACACCTGGCAGCAATTGGCCGACACCGTAGACCTGCACGCCAGAGCGCTATTGGCCCTGGGCCTGCAGACCGGTGATCGCCTCGGCATCTGGGCCCCCAACTGCGCCCAATGGTGCATCAGCCAATTCGCCAGCGCGAAAATCGGCGTGATCCTGGTCAACATCAACCCGGCATACCGCAGTTCCGAACTGGAATACGTATTAAAGCAATCCGGCTGCCAATGGCTGGTCTGCGCCGGCGCCTTCAAGACCTCCGACTATCACGGCATGCTGCAAGGCCTGGTCCCGGAACTGGCGGAGCAAGCCACCGGCCAGTTGCACAGCGAACGCCTGCCGGACCTGCGCGGAGTGATCAGCCTCGATGCCCAGCCGCCAGCGGGTTTCCTCCCCTGGTCGCAATTGACCGATCTCGCCAGCAACGTCTCCGCCGAGCAACTGCACGCACGCCAGGACAGCCTGCATTTCGACCAGGCGGTGAACATCCAGTACACTTCCGGCACCACCGGCTTCCCCAAGGGTGCGACCCTCAGCCACTACAACATTCTAAACAACGGCTACATGGTCGGCGAAAGCCTCGGCCTGACCGCCAGTGATCGCCTGGTGATCCCGGTGCCGCTGTACCACTGCTTCGGCATGGTCATGGGCAACCTCGGCTGCATGACCCACGGCAGCACCATGATCTACCCCAACGACGCGTTCGATCCGCTGCTGACCCTGACCACCGTCGCTGAAGAACAGGCCACCGCGCTCTACGGCGTACCGACCATGTTCATCGCCATGCTCGACCAACCCCAGCGCGCCGAATTCGATCTGTCGAGCCTGCGCACCGGGATCATGGCCGGGGCGACCTGTCCGATCGAAGTGATGCGCCGGGTCATCAGCGACATGCACATGAGTGAAGTACAGATCGCCTACGGCATGACCGAAACCAGTCCGGTGTCGCTGCAGACCGGCCCGTCGGACGACCTGGAGCTGCGCGTCACCACCGTCGGCCGCACCCAGCCGCAACTGGAAAGCAAAATCATCGACGAGGCCGGCAACCTGGTGCCCCGCGGCACCATTGGCGAACTGTGCACCCGCGGCTACAGCGTGATGCTCGGCTACTGGAACAACCCGCAAGGCACCGCAGAAGCCATCGACCAGGCCGGCTGGATGCACACCGGCGACCTGGCGAGCATGAATGAGCAAGGCTACGTGTGCATCGCCGGACGCAACAAGGACATGATCATTCGCGGCGGGGAAAACATTTACCCACGGGAACTGGAAGAATTCTTTTTCACCCACCCGGCCGTGGCCGACGTACAAGTGATCGGCATCCCGTGCTCGCGCTACGGCGAAGAAATCGTCGCCTGGATCAAATTCCACCCCGGCCACAGCGCCACCGAGCAAGAACTGCAAGCCTGGTGCAAAGAACGCATCGCCCACTTCAAGACCCCGCGTCACTTCAAGTTCGTCGAGGAGTTCCCAATGACCGTGACCGGCAAAATCCAGAAATTCCGCATGCGCGAAATCAGCATCGAAGAGCTACAAATCAACAAAACCTGACCACACCCCCCTGTAGGAGCTGGCTTGCTGGCGAAAGCGGTGTATCAGCCGACGACAACGTTGACTGACACTCCGCCTTCGCGAGCAAGCTCGCTCCCACAGTTGATCGAGGCTACCCCGGAATCCACTGACCACCGCAGCTCCCTGTGGCCGACACTGCCCCCCTGTGGGAGCGAGCTTGCTCGCGAAAGGGCCGGCACATTCAACCAATCCGCTGGCAGACAAACCGCTATCGTCGAAACGCCGCCCGCAGCAAGCCGGCTCTGATAAAGGGGAGGGGGAAAATCACAAACAGCAGAAAGCACAAAGGGGAGCCGAAGCTCCCCTTTAATTTTGTCGTCACGTGCTCTTTTTTTATTATTGAGGGGCGGTCTGTTTTTGTTTTTAGCAACCGTGACCCTTTACCGCTGTTTTTATCGATCCCCATCCGGGATCAAGAGCAAACGTATTTTTTTGAGCGCTGATCTACTTTCTCGCCAAGCGATCCAACCAGTTCGGGAGCTACCTGAAGGTAGTTTTATTATTCTCTGCCCGGTTGCGGGTCACTCCGAAAAGCACCCTGAAAAGCACATCCTCTCCAAAAAAATCTGTTAGCTGCGTCTCTGCCGTGTTGTTTTTGTTATGTCAGAGTCGTTACGTCTTATTTTTATTAGGGTTGGAGCATTTTTTTTGTTCTTGTTATGCCATAGAGATAGCAGGAGCCGTGCCAACTTTTAAAAACCCTTTAAAATCAACAGTTTGAGATTTTTCAGGATTTTCCCCGTCGCCAAAACCCGCTGATTTGTTTCCGTGTTACTCGCTTGTCCCCCACATTCGGACGTTGCGGTAACACCCCGACACATCCGCCCACTCACTGCGCGCTACGCGCCCTGGCCACCCGCGAACCGCTGGCGCGTCCCAGCACCGTGCTGATGTGCTGGCCAGCCACAATCAACGCCTCGAGGTCGATACCGCTCTCGATCCCCAGGCCATTGAGCAGGTACACCACGTCCTCGCTGGCCACGTTACCGCTGGCGCCCTTGGCATAGGGGCAGCCGCCAAGGCCGGCGATCGAGCTGTCAAACACCGAAACCCCTTCCAGCAGACTGGCGTAGATATTGGCCATGGCCTGGCCATAGGTGTCGTGAAAGTGCCCGGCGAGTTTTTCCCGCGGCACATCGGCCGCGACCACTTCAATCAACTTGCGGGTGGCCCCGGCCGTCCCGGTGCCGATGGTGTCGCCCAAGGACACTTCATAACAGCCCATGGCATAAAGCTCGCGCGCAACCCGGGCCACTTGCTCCGGCGAGACGTTACCTTCATAAGGGCAGCCCAGCACACAGGACACATACCCCCGCACACTCACCCCGTGCTGCTTCGCCGCATCCATGATCGGCCCGAAACGCGCCAGGCTTTCACTGATCGAACAATTGATATTGCGCTGGGAAAACGCCTCGGACGCCGCGGCGAACACCGCAACCTCCTTGACCCCAGCAGCCACCGCATCCTCAAACCCGCGAAGATTCGGCGCGAGCGCCGCATAAGTCACCCCGGGCTTGCGCTGGATCTGCGCAAAGACCTCGGCGGAACCGGCCATCTGCGGCACCCACTTGGGCGAGACAAAACTGCCGACCTCGATATAGCTCACCCCTGCGGCAGTCAGCGCATCGACCAACCGCACCTTGTCCGCGACACTGATGGGTTGGGCTTCATTTTGCAGACCGTCGCGAGGGCCGACTTCGACCAGGCGTACGTGAGTAGGTAGGGACATGGGAATCGACCTGTGCTGAATGATCTGAATGCTCAGAAAACCTGTGGGTGGGGACCTGTGGGAAAAAACCTGTAGGAGCTGCCGCAGGCTGCGATCTTTTGATCTTCAGCGATCGCCGTCGCGCCGAAAATCAAGATCAAAAGATCGCAGCCTGCGGCAGCTCCTACACCACCTGCTGACTCTTGATCGTCTGCTCCAACGCCTGACTACACCGCTCCTGCGCCGTATCCAACTCCAGCTTCATCTGCTCAATATCAAGCATCTGCTGCTCAAGCTGCTCCCGACGCTCAGCGATTTTGTTCAGCATCGTCTGCAGCTGCTTCTGATTGCCACCAGTAGGATCGTAAAGCTCAATCAACTCACGGCATTCAGCCAATGAAAAACCAATACGCTTACCCCGCAAAATCAGCTTCAGACTGACCTTGTCCCGAGGCGAATAGATACGTTCCTGCCCACGCCGCTCAGGGCTGAGCAGCCCTTGCTCTTCATAAAAGCGAATGGCCCGGGTGGTGATGTCGAGCTCGCGGGCGAGGTCGGAGATGCTATAGGTCTGGCTGCTCATGGAAGCGCTCGAAAAAGATCATGGCGCTAAGCTAATGGCAGGTTGACGTTTACGTCAAGGGCCGCAAGCCTTTCAAGACATCACACCCCAGATATCCAGCCAACCTGTGGCGAGGGGGCTTGTCTATGGTGAAGGGGTTTACCCCCCCTGTAGGAGCTGGCTTGCCAGCGAAGAGGCCAGCACATTCAACATTGATGTCGACTGACCGGACGCATTCGCTGCGGTGCGGCGATCCGGCAAGCCAGCTCCTACAGGGGGCAAACCCCCACACCACAGGCAAGCCCCTAGCCACAGCATTTGGCAGCCCCTGAAAGGTGTGTAGATACCAATGCGCATCACAAACAAACCCGGGCGCATCAGCGCCCGGTTTTTTACTTCAAGACAGCGATCAGCGATTAAACCGCTCCACCAACGAATACTGGGTATTCGCCGTCTTCGTCAGCTCTTCACTCAACAACGCCGAGTGTTGCGCCTGCACCGAAGTCTGATCCGCCAAATGCGAGATGTTACTAATGTTACGGCTGATCTCTTCAGCCACCGCACTTTGCTCTTCAGTCGCCGCCGCAATCTGAGTAGTCATGTCGGTAATATTGGCCACCGCCTCACTGATCCCCACCAGCGCCTGATCCGCCTCCAGCACCCGCGCCACACCTTCCTCTGCCTGCCGATGCCCGGCCTCCATGGTTTGCACCGCGGTGTTGGCGGTGTGCTGCAGCTTGGCGATCAGCGCATGAATCTGCCCAGTGGACTCACTGGTACGTTGCGCCAGTTGCCGTACTTCATCGGCCACCACCGCAAACCCGCGCCCCATCTCACCCGCACGCGCCGCTTCGATAGCCGCGTTCAAGGCCAACAGGTTGGTCTGGTCGGCAATGCCTTTGATCACATCCACCACACCGCCGATTTCGTTACTGTCCTTGGCCAGCTGGGTCACGGTCAATCCGGTTTCACCCACCACCGTCGACAGACGCTGAATAGCTTCACGGGTTTCCCCGGCAATATCCCGCCCGCGACCGGTCAGGCGATTGGCTTCCTGAGTCGCATCCGCCGTGCGCTGCACATGGCTGGCAACTTCCTGAGTCGTCGCCGCCATCTGGTTGACCGCCGTCGCTACTTGCTCGGTTTCCACACGCTGACGCTCCAGCCCGGTGGAGCTGTTGTGCGCCAGGGCATCGGACTGTTTCGCTTGCTCGCTCAGGTGCTCGGCGGTGTCCTGCAGACGCGTCAAACAGGTTTTCAGACGGGCTTCCTGACTCAGAATCGACATCTCCAGACGCGCCTGAGCGCCGCGACTGTCGGTGTACATCTGCGCAATCAACGGGTCCGACGTGGTCTGCTCGGCCAGGCGCAACAAACGCTTGAGCCCGCGCTGCTGCCAGCGCAATCCCATCAGACCCAGCGGCACCGAAAGCCCGGCGGCAAGGGCAAAACCCCATTGCGAATTCAGCGACGCGCCGATCAGGAAACTCAGCTGGCTGACCAGAATGAACGGCAACCAATCCTGCAGCACCGGCAGCCATTTATCCATGGAAGGCACGGCAGACTTGCCCTGGTTGATGCGCTGGTAAAGCGCTTCGGCACGGCGAATCTGTTCAGCTGTAGGCTTGACCCGCACCGACTCGTAACCGACTACCTGCTGGCCTTCGAACACCGGCGTGACATAGGCGTTAACCCAGTAATGGTCACCGCTCTTGCAGCGATTCTTGACAATGCCCATCCATGGCAAGCCTTGCTTCAGCGTCGCCCACATGTGCGCGAACACCGCAGAAGGCACGTCGGGGTGACGCACCTGATTATGCGGCGCACGAATCAGCTCCTCACGGGAAAACCCGCTGATCTCGACAAAGGCGTCGTTACAGTAGGTAATCACCCCCTTGGCATCGGTCGTGGAAATCAACCGTTGCTGAGCCGGGAAGGTCCGTTCGCGTTGAGTAATAGGCTGGTTGTTACGCATGGCTATATTCGATCCGTGAGGCTTTGACAGGGTGTCGGCGCGGTCACGGATTTGTTGAGTTTTTATTTTTCATCCACCCCTAAACACCCCCCGAAGCCCGCGGCCGCAACCGCCGCCCAATCACCTCCAGCACATCACACCCATCCCGCAACGGAACGGCGCAGAGCAAGGCAAAGTCACTGAGAATGAACGAGTCGCACTCGATCGAACCGCGCATGGACAGGTTTTCCAGCACCTGGGTCACGGCCTGAATCCGATGGTTGGCCGCGTCGACCAGCACATCCAGTGGCGCCTGGGTATCGACGAAGAGGGTGGGCATGTCGCTGCAATTGTTGGTGAGCGCCTTGAAGCGGTTTTCGGGGTGGGGGATTGGTTTTATGTAGGGTGAGTCGGGAGTAATTGTTGTCATTCTATGAAGTCCATAAGCGTAGATGTGGACCGCCAGTAGCCTTCCTACGGACTAGGGTGGCAGCCGTGCGCGGGAGTAGGAAACCGAGTGCTCATGAACCTCAGCCACGCCGAAGCGTGTCCCGCGCACAGCCGCCGCGAACGATCTTGCGGACTCGAGTTGAGTGCCGCAATCAAACGACAGCGATGATGCGCGATGAGCAAACACGGGTTCCTACACCCCGCCACCGCATTGGCAGTGACAACGAAAGACTACCCATGGAACTCACTCTGCACCAGTTCATGCAAACCGCTAAAACTTGAAGGAAATCTCCGACGAGGACGTCCTCGAAAATGAGCGAATGTAGGACCGCCTTCGCACCCTCAGCCTTCCCGTCAACGAATAGAGCGCACGCGACTTTGCCGGGGATCAGAAAGAAAAGAAGTCAGAAAAGGAGGAGGTTCAGGTAGGAAGATTCGCTGAATAGCGATGTTGCATTGATGTGCAATGAATAGGCACGAGAGGAGGGTACTGAATAAAGCAAATGTGAGCAGTGCTTGCTCACGAACGCGCTGTGTCAAACAACCTTCAAATCGTCTGACACACCACCTCCGCAAGCAAGGAGTTTCCTACTAACCTGATCAGTCAATGCATTCCGACGTCACCAGCGAAGCTTTCTTGAGCTTCCTACCCTGATATCCACGCCACGCCAGAATAACCACCATCCCACACAAAACCCCCAGCGCATTAGCCCCCATGTCACCCAGGGACGCAGTGCGCAGCGGCATCAAGCTCTGCTCCAGCTCGATTAACATCGAACCCAGCAGCGGCAAAACCAGCAACCAGATCAGCCGGGTTCCGGGGAACGCCAAAAAGGCGCTCACCGTCAGACAAAAGAACCCCGCCCAGTGGTGCAGCTTGTCCTGATTCTCGAATACCTGCGGCACTGGCTCGCCGCGCATGCCGGCGAAACAAAGCACCAGCAGGATCACGAAAAACGCCAGCTTGGGCAGGACACGCAAAATCCGCTGCTTCATTCGGTGACCTTGTAGAAGTTGTTGTGGAACAGGTCGATGTTGCGCCGCTCCGTCAGCGAGTACAGCGAGTAGCTGCGAGCCAAGGCAGCGCCACCGTCTCGGGTTAGCGGTGACCAGGCCAGTGAGGCGCGGCGGGTGGTGGAACTGGACATCAATTCATCGAACGGAATCGAGAAGTAGATACCCTTGCCGAAACTACCCTCGCCGTATTCGTCCTTGGTTGCGTTGGTGACCGTCACCCAACCACCGAACCGCACGCCATTGCTGAACTCACGGGACAGGTCCAGGGTGACCCCCAGATCCTTGGCCAGGTAGCGCCCGACACTGAGCGCGCCGAGGATGTCCTGGAACGAACTGCGGTAGTAGAGCGTGGCATTCCCGGTAATCGTACTGTAGTCACGCAGCCCGAAGCCTTGATCGAAATCGCGCTGCTTGACCCAGTTCATGTCCACGCCTACGGCCCAGCGCTCGCCCATCGGACGGTACAACGCTTCACCGCCGACGCCGGCGTACATCGACTCCAGATAACCGCCGTAGAGCATGCCGTACAGGTCCTGGTCCAGCTGCTTGACCTTGTTCATCTGGAAGGTCGGCATCGTTACGTCCGACGTCGTCATGTATTGACGCAGATCCGTACGCACACGCGGCAGGCCGCTGGGGGCGTCGTACTTGAACTTGTCATAGTTGTTCGCCAGGTTGGCGCTCAGGGTGCCGCTCCACCACAAATCTGGCTGGAATCGATACTCGGCGCTCAGGTCCGCACTGAACTGGTACAACAGGAACCCGTCGGGGCCACCGACGTTTTGTTTATAGCCCAGGCCCAGGCCATAGGTGAACGGATCAGGCTTCTGCGCGAACAGGGTCTTTTCCTGATGCGGCACGGGGACGTTTTGCTCAGTGACCCGGCGCAGGTCTTCCAGCGGTCGGTCTTCCTGAACCACTTCACGGAAAGTGTCTCGTGGCAGGCTGACTTCCTGGACCGGCAGGCTATAGCGCGTGTCGACCATGGTGAACCAGTCGATCTTGTCGTTGACGCTGTTATCGAGAATGCGCGAAGCCCGGCCGACAGCTTTCGGGGTATGGAAATAGCGGCCCTGTTCGCCGTAGACGATCAGCTCGGAATCGCGTTGGGTAATGCGCGAGACGGTATAACCTGCGTTGTTCTGCAAACGCTTGGCGACGCCGGCCCATTGAACGTCGGTGGGAGCGGTCGTTGGTTTGACATCCGGCACGGGTTCGGGCTTCGGGTCGAAGCTTTTGGTTGGTGCCTTGCGAGTGGCAAAGTTTGTGTGCAGGGTAATGCCGAACATTGCGGTGTTGCCGCGCTCCCAGGCGGCGTGGAGGTCAACCGTGTCGTTGGCTTTGAACACCAGACCGAGGTTGATCGGGGAGTCCTGGACCTGGTTATTCTGCAGCGGTTCGTGCTTGTAGTCGTTGCCTTCGTATTCCAGCTTGAGCGACAGCGGATCCCATGGGGTTTGATAGGTCACGCCGCCGAAGAAGGAAGGGGAGCCTCGGAAATAGCTGTCTGCATTGAAGCTACCCGAAGTATCAACCAAACCTGTTGAGTCCGGGCGGTGGTTGAACTTGTCGTCGATATAACCCAAAGGGTTGTCGATATCGCCGCGGTTACCGATATAGCCCCAAGCCAAACCCAGGCTGAGATCGAAATTGCCCACTCGTTTGTTGCCAACAAAATACTCGCTGGAAAACAGACCAGTACCACCGATATCGCGAGCGCCCAGCGCTACCTGAGGCATCCAGTGGCTTTCTTCGAGCAGACGTACCTTGGCATCAATCGCTTTATCCTTGAAACTTTGATCGCCGCTCAATTCTTCCGCACCATAAGCGCGGTTAGTGATGGAGGTGTATCGGAACGATCCCTCCAGCCAGTCAAATGGCTGAAAGGACACGCTGTAGCGGCTGTACGGATCAGTACGGCTCGCAGTCAAGGATAACTCGCCAGCCGGTGCCATACGCGCCGTGGGTGTTTGCAATAGACCTACGCCACCAAAGTCACTCTGCGTGTAACGCGGCTCGGCCACCGCCCATGTGCAGCAGCCGAGCAACAGGCAAGGGATCAAGTGATACTTCATGGCTTCACCTCCAGCAGCGGCTGGGTGGCGATGAAAGCGGCCAGTTCGGTATTCAGGTCGGGCGTAGGATCGCCCTTGGCGCTACTGCGCAGCGGCACATAAATGCGTGCTCCCGGCGCGGGCGGTACGGATTTGGTTTCGTTCCAGAGCGCGATACCTTGCTGGAAAACGCGCCCATCCGGCTGGACGATAAAGAGCTGATCGGCGTCGGCGCCAGGATCACGCGGACAGCTTTTCAGATAGCCGATGGCCGGCTGCAAAGGCTGGTACGCCAGCTCGCATTCACCCAGCACCGCACCCACAACCTTTACTGTGGTAGGACGGGCAGGGTAGAGCAGCACATCACCATTGCTCAGGTAGGGATTGTCCCCACGATTCAGTTCAACCCGAACCGGATCGAGCTGAGCCACCCTGCGACCAGTCACCGGCATGGCTTGCACTTTGTCGCTGAGGCGCGCGGCCAGCGCGGCCAACTCGGTCTCGTCATCCTGCAGCGCGTTGCTTCGCACAGTTGCAAGATCAAAGAGTACGCCTAACTTGAGGCGCTCCTGCGCATTGCGCAACGGGACATGCAACCACGCAGCACCGAGCAGGTAAGCCTTCGGACTAACCTGGGCTGGCAGCAAAACGTCATGCAGGCGAGTGCCTTCCTTGAACGAGTAACGCCCGGGTTTGGTGGCATCGCCTTGCACGGTTACCTGCGATTCGGCATTAACGGCAAACGTCATGAACAGGCTGCAGCAAAGCAGCCAGGAGGAACGAAGAATCATTGCACTACCGGCTTATTCGGGCGCACTTGAACAATGCGTAGGGGCAATTCGGGGGTCAGGTGCTGCACACTGGCCATGATGAAGCCGTCGGCCGGGTCGACCCAGTACTGGTTCCGCGCGCTGAAGCCCAGGCCGTCCATTGCGATATCCTCGTCCACGCGCAATAACTCCACGTCGCGGTCGAGGATGTGTACGGTTTCCAGGCCTTTTTTCTCGAAGCGGCTGGTGAGGATCACACCCATCTGATAACCATCGGTGAAGTCCACCTGGCGACGGGTTTGCAGGCCATCGACGATGCGGTGTAGACCGGTCTTGAAGGGTGATTCACCTTCAAAGCGGGTGCCATCGAGGTTGTCATTGAAACCGACACTGCGAATGGCCAGGCCATCCTCAAGCATCAGGATCTGGCGACTTGAGGCCATCCAGAATCCAACACCATCCTGCAGACGCACCAACGCCATCACGGCTTCACCCGTAGGTGCCGCAATGGTGATCTGGTAGTACGGAGTCGCATCCACCTGTTGGCGGGTGAGTTCCAGGGGCTTAGGTCCTTCGAAAGCGGCCTTGAGCGTGTCCAGGGAAGCGGTCATCAACGGATTGCAGGCGGTCACCAGCAAGGAGGCCGCCGATATAGCGGCCAGTCGCAGAAATTTCACAAGAATTCCAGTTCTTAGTTGTTGCCCAAGTCTTCCTGAATACCGACACCCGTACTCAACAGGTTAGCTGTCGGGAATACCTGGCTGATAAAGCGGTTCCAGCGGGTGACATCGGCCGGGCCGACATAAACCACATCCTGCGGTTGCAATTTGAAGTGCTGCGCAAGGGCAAAGGCTGAAGGCGACTTCAGGTCAATCTGAAAGACCTTGACGGGTTCATCCGCAAGATTCTCTACCCCGCGGATCACATAAACCTCTTTGCCACTGGAAGTTTCCTGGCGCAAGCCGCCAACACTGCCAATAGCATCGGTGAGGTTCATGTTACTACCCTTGAAGAAAAGGGCGCGCGTTGCGACAACTTCACCCAATACATAGACTTTTTTCTGGTCGTTGTACGGCAGGTGCAGTTGGTCACCATCTTTGAGGTAAAGATTGTGAAGCTTCGAGTTCTTGCGGTTGAGCGAGTCGAGATCGATGACGTACTCACGACCGTCGCGCTTGAGCACCAGGCCGGAAATATCGGCGGTGCCGACCTGCACCGAGCCTTGACCCACAGCATCCAGCAGACTCAGAGGTATATTGGTGATAGGTACTTGGCCGGTCTTTCCAAAAGCGCCTGAGAGAACAACCTTCTGGCTAACAAAGCGCAGAATGCTGACATCAACTTGGGGTTCAGCGACAACCTTGGCCAAGCGTGAAGCAATAATTGACCGAAGATCTTCGATGGTTTTGCCAGCGGCTTCGATCGTTCCTACATATGGATAGAAAAGAGAACCGTCGGGACGAACCAAGCGACCGTTGGCTTCAATCTGCTGCTGCGGGCCGGAGGGCGCCGTCAGCTCCGGATGGTCCCAGACTGTAATGTAAACAAGATCGCCTGCACCAATACGATACTCAGCGGGCAGGTAGCTCATCAGCTCAGGGGCAACCACGTTCGAATGGTCAGAGGCCGCTTCGATAGCGACCAGCTTAGGTGTAATCGGCACCAGCTCGATCCGGCTGCTTTCGGGTGAACCTTCACGTATCAGATTACCTGTGTCCATGTGCTGACCAGGGGAGAAAATACAGCCTTGCAGGGTCAGGCCAACCAGCATGGCCAAGGGAAGCGCGCGATTCATTGTCGAAATTGCTCGAAGGGAATATGCAAAACAAAACCTCCCAGCAGGGCTGGGAGGTTAGCGTATCGAACTTTAAGCGGGGAGCTGTTACCGAGCGGTGCCAGTAGTACCAGAAGTGCCCGAGGTGCCACCACCAGTAGTGCCTGGGGTACCGTCGTTTCCACCACCACTGCTGTTGGAAGCTGCGACGCCGATAGCGACAAGACCCGCGCCAATGGCCAAACCAGTGCCAACTGTTACGGCACCTGCGATCGGCGTCGACAGGGATAGGCCCGAGGTTGCCTCAGGTGCTGTGGCGGTCGTAGTAGGCGCTTTTGCAGGAGCTGTTTCAGCAGCCATCAAAGGCAGACTGATGGAGGTAACGAGGGCCAAGACCAGTAGCTTTTTCATGTTCATGCTCCTTTTGAAGGATAATCCCTGAGGGCGGTTAGGTGTGAAGGGTATTGCAGACCGTGCCTGTTTTGCAAGGCGGGAGTGCTTGGTTAGGGCTGTTTTAGGCACTTTTTTATCATTACCGTGCTCTAATTATCTGAGTGCGTATAGATCACTAAAGCCGCGATAGTTTGCAAGCGGGCTATGAGGCCCATAAGGTCAGAAAATAGGGGGCACGTTTAGCTAGGTGAGAGTGGCTACTTTAATGTCCAGCTCGACCAACGCGGCGAGGCCGTCGATGGATTTCGGAAGTCGTTGGCCTTGGGGTACACAAAGACTGTTTCGTCTTTGCGTCGGACCGCATCATAAGGGCGGACTTCTTAACGAAATCGGGAGGTACAGCATCGACCCTCAGCAGCAAGGTTTGAATATGCGGTTCATGGAGTAGTTACGATTGCGCACTATTATGTTGCATTAGGTTGCCGCTTTCTGTAGGGCGAGCTTACTAGTGAAAGCCGGCCGCGGTAAAAGCTTCGCGGGCAGCCTGCTCCACAGATTATGTGTTGCTGAAGTGGAATCCGCAGTACAACTGGCTCAAGCATGACCAAGAAAATTCTTGCATGAAAGTCCTAGGCTCCATACCCCAGCGTTTGAGGGACTGCCAACGTCGGGTATCATCTTTTCCGGCAAGCTCGCTCAGCTTTCCAGCCTAACTAATGCGCAGCTTTCGCCGGTTTGACCCAACACTGGTGGATATCCCCACGCTGGCGGTCAGCCATTTGGCAAGGCACCGGCTAGGCCCGCTTGCAAGCTCGAACGCACAGATCATTTCCAGCAGGCGGTAACAGATGGCTAGATTGCTTATATTCACCCCAGTTTGCTTACTGCCTGCAGTGCTTTCCGGTACCCTGAAGCCAGATATCTAGGAAGTAGATTTTGAGCCCGATATAGCAATGGCAAGCCGGAAAGTTTTACTTCGTCCTCAACTGCTTGCATTTTTCCTGGAGCAGTAGAAGGACAAATTTCGAATTTGTGGTCAGATAGCGCTTCCACATGCGTCGTGGTTCTTGTGCCAGCCTAAAAAACCACTCTAATCCATAACTTTGCATCCATACGGGAGCTCGGCTGGTTTTTCCAGACAGGACATCAAAAGAGCCTCCGACCCCCATGATTACTATTCGTCTTTTGATTTTGGTTTTCGCGTAGTTGAGAAATTCTTCCTTCTGAGGCGAAGGCGTACCTATGAATAAGAAGTCCGCCTTGCTTGTCTCAATTTCCCCTATGATTTTATTCCAATCCGTTTTCTGGAAGTATCCATTTCTAAACCCGGCAATAAGTTTTTTAGAATATTGGTCTGTTAATTTTCGGACGAGCTCTTTTACGACGTCTTCATTTGCTCCGAGAAGAAAAACACTTTTCTGTCTCCTGTGTGATTCGCTTAGTAGCCTTGAGAATAGATCGCAGCCAGTAACCCGAGGTATCTTGATTCCATTTAGGAACTGTACGGCATATACAATAGACATGCCATCTGCGTTTACAATGTCAGCGCATTCCAGTGCGTTACTAACATCTGAATTTTTTTTCTTCAAGCACGCTTTGAAAGCATTCAAATCCTCTCTTATGATAGGAGAGCTGTTAGCATCTTCAGATAAAAGATACTCGACAGTTTCTTCCATATTTAGAGTGGAAAGTTTAACCCCGAAAATAGTGATGTGACTGCTCGATTCAAATGGTCTCATTTCCCTAGAACCTTTTTGTATGAGTCTGAATACTGGATTCCCATGGATTCTATAGTAAAGTTTTCAGTGTAGTACTCAAAAGTAATATCTGTGATTTCTTTAGCGTTTAGCTTGCCGTCAATAGCCAGACTCATAAAATCAGACAGCTTTTCAGCGTTCTCTGGCTCAACAAGGTAACCATGAACTTTGTCGGTAAATAGTTCGCGCATACCACCGACATCGGATGCAAGTACTAATTTTTTGTATGCGAAAGCTTCAACTGGCTTCAAACCTGCCACTTTTTGCGTGATGGGGAGATCTTTTCTTGGTAAGACGATGGTGTCAATTACTGAGTACGCATCCTGAATATTAGAGAAATCAACTCTTCCATGAAATTTTATTACATTTAATACGCCGGCCTCCTCAGCGAGGGCTTCCAGACGAAGTTTTTCCTTACCGTCCCCGTAAATATTTACCTGGAAGTCATTGCGTTGTTTTAAAAGAGAAGCCGTTGCATTAATAAGCGTCTCAAGCCCTTCATAAAAAACAATTGATCCAACGTAGCCAAATGAGTGAGGTTTCGTTGTCGCTTTGCTTTCTTGCTGCTGACTATGGGGGAGGAGTACGCAGTTGTATATGACCTTATAGTTTTCTGGCTCTTCCGAGTAATAATGGTGCATGATTCCTTTCGAAACGAAAAATATGAAATCACTTTTCCTTCCCGTGAACGACTCTAAAAACTTTATTATGCGTCTCTGAAGATTTATAAATGCGCCGCCGTGAATGTCATCTTCCCATGTTGAGCGCATTTCATAGACAACGCGCTTTTTCAAGACGAAGCCGGCAATTAGAGCAGGTATCCCCATTAAAAAAGTGGCATGGGCATGTATGATGTCGGGGTTCTCTCGTTTGCAGATATCAATTACATCTCTCGTGAAGGAGATAATTGATAGTCCTCTTTTCATGCGCTCTAGCAGAGTGCGATGGTTTTTTATTCCTTCGGAGCCATGATTGGCTGCGTTGCACCGGTGGTATTCGACGCCATTATTTCTTTCAATTTGTTCTGATGTTTCGCCCGCCTGGAAAGGTGAACTAATTACGAAAACATCAATGCCTGATTTTTTCTGGGCAGCTAGTATATTTTCTAGGCGAGAGACGGAGCCACAAATGGATGGCCAAGACTGGTGTGCGATATGACATACTTTAATTTGCATGGCTGGGCTCGACCTTTTCATAAACCATCCTGCTTAATATCAGCATGAATAGGATAAAAACAGAAAATAACGGCTGATAAGGGAGTGACGTGGTCAGCATTGTTATCAGTAAAAATACATATATTGCTTTTCTTGTTTTGTTAGCTTGATTGAAGGCTGCGATTTTAATTAGTGCATATATGTACAGGATAGAGAAAATGCCGATCTTCACCCATAGCGTTGGATATGCAGAGTCAATGGTATTGTGTTTTGTGTCGAGGTTTTGATATTCAAACCACGGGATCTCAAAAGTTGCTCCTAACCCATGACCAAAAACAGTTTGAATTGGTCCTGCGCTTTCCAAATAGTTTGTTGCTGGAGATAGTCTAATTGCAAGCTGAGTGGTCAATTTTTCTACGTCGAATGTACTGTTAAGTCTATCGGTTTCTAATGATTGGGCTACGTAAAAAAAAGTAAGACACATTACAAGCGCCACGCCTACTGAGTAAGCAAAGTTCTTAACGCTTTTGGTTGATGCGAGCATTAGTGATAGTATCAATCCGAATATCATAATCCGCGATCCGGCTATCAAAATAACAGCGACAGCCAATATATTGGCAATATGGAATAGAAACTTTCTAGTAAATTTTTCTTTGTTGGTGGCTGAAAATATTATGAAGGCGGCGCACAAATATGTGGAAAACCCAGAATATCTATATTTGTTTTCTTCGGAATAATAAACATTAGACACCGATAGAATATTGGTTGCGAGCGCGAAAAATGCAATGGCATGAAGAATTGATGTGACAATTACTATTTTGCTAATTTCTGTTTCTGTAAGGCTGATTTTATTGATTGCGGGTATCATTAGTAGCGGTAGCGCTATGCACAAAATTAAGCGAATTTCCCTGAGAAGATATTTATCCATTCCATATATAACTGAGCCAATAGCCAAATATAAAAATAGCATGATGATTGTGAGAAGCTGTGTTTTGAACTCTTTCCTGAAGATGGCTCTTGGTTTTTTTATTAGGTAAATTATTGCAGCTGTCAATATGAATGACTCGTAAAAATACATTCCATAATTGGACACGATTTTTTCGAAAGCAGAAGATGATGGTACAGCTGCGGCAAGCAAAAAAAACAATAATAATGTAATTTTTGGTTTGCTGGTGGAGAAAAGTCCCAGGATTGAGAATAACAATGAGAGAACTATAAACATTCAGTTTTCTTCCATTTTTTTCTGCTTGTGTATATTTGGCTGGCATGGAGAGTGCCGCCTTCCAAATATATTTGCGCTATGTATTTGTAACTTTGCAGCGCGAAGTGAGGTTTTGAAAAGCAAAAAGCCTACAATCCCAATTAATATCCATGCCAAAGTTGCTACGGCCTGATGGGCTTCGCCGAATATTGACGTGGCTACTGCAGTCACCAGACATACGAACGTAGTGCCATATAATTTTAGGCGTGGAATTTTCCGCCAAACAAGGCAGGAAAACTCGGTGCGGCAGACCAAAAAAGTCCAGAAAGCAATGGCTGTAGATACGCTTGCACCTGCAGCACCATAGGTAGGCACTAGAAGATAGTTTCCTATTATATTGACCAATACTGCAATCAGGGAGGCAATCATGGCATAACTACTTTTACGAGTGATACCGAGGCCAACCACGGTTGTTTCAGAAAGTGTATAAAATAGTGGGTAAGCCATGCAGACAACCAAAAGATATTGAACTTTCTCATATTTTTCGGGCAGCAGATAGTTTACGAGCCAGGAAAAAAGGCCAGCCAGTACAAATAAAAATACGACAGCGGCAAGTACATACTCTGTCACTTGGTCTATTTTTTCATTATTGATTCCTTCAGCTGCCCACCTGTAAACGGTGGGAGCCCAGACGGTTGAGAAAATACTTTGGAAAATAATGGCCGCTGATGCAAAACTAGCTGCTACTGAATAGATGCCCAGCTCTTCAAAGGTGGAAAAGCTGCGCAGGAATAACTTATCCATGGCAGTCAGCCCCCAGAAGGCGGCTCCACCCATAATCAACGGTGTGCCAAAGCGCAGCATGGCCTTCAATTGTTCTATATCTATTTTCTGTTGTAAAGCGGTGAGCAATTCCTGACGGGTATTCCAGGCATATATTAGGGTTACAGTCACGATAGAAAGCGTGTGGGCTATTACCAAGTGAAGAAGATCAAAGCCAAACGAGAAAAGAACATAGGTGCCAATGGTTGCGAGAAATAGGAGCTTTGGCAAAACTTGACTCATAGAAAAAGCCAAGCCTTTTTCCTGCATGCGTAAGATCAGCGACAAAAAACGAGATATAAACGCAGCGAGCATGCATGCGGATATCAACACGCTTATCAGTAAACTGTCCACGGAGAACAACGTATTAGAAATAAAGTCAGGTACTAATAAACAGAGAAGTAGTCCAGCAGTCAGCAACAGGAAGCCAGGTAGCAGGGAGGCTTTCAGTAGAGCAGGCTTGTGCTCAGCTTCGTGGTATTCACGGATATATACCTGATCTAACCCTAGGCTGAACAGCAGAATGCAAAAACTGGACATGACCTGAAGCATGGCTATTCGACCAATATCTTCGGGTGAGTAAAACCAGGTAATGATTGGCAATGTAATGAAGCCTAATGCGGCACCGCCAATAGGACCAACCGCAAAAGCAGCTATTTTCTTTATATTCATGTTATGAAGACTGGCATACTTGCCTTAATAAATTAATTGTTTTGTTGCTGGCAGCTTCTTTTGACCAGCAGCTTTTTACTATGGTTCGGTTGACTATCATAGTTGCATGGTCCAGCCTCTCATTGAGAAGTGCAGGGTTTTTTTCAAGCTCTTGAATTGAGAAAATCACGGCACCCTGGTCTCGAAAAAAAGTATAAGTTGGACATTCTTGTCGCAAAAATATTTTCGCTCCCAGATAAAGCATGATGACAATGTTGCCAACGGCCTGTTGTCGAACATGATTCATGATTACAAAGCCGCAGGACTCCAAGATCCTTACATAATCGTCGATAGGTATGAAATCAATCAACGGCTCAAAATGATGGCCGAACAGCTTGCGTCCGTTGTTTAAAATTAAATCTCTGTATTGTGCATCGCCATAGCTGAGAGGTGAAACAATATCTCTATTGTAAATTCCAAAATTTGACAGAAGATCGAACGCGTCTAAGTGGTTGTTTTCGGCGGAGGCGCTATTGCCAATTAGAATAGAGTTTCCGCTCACCTGCCCATTTGTGAAACCTTTGACAAAGTCTTCTTCAAGATTGCCATAGTTCCATAGGGCGTACTCCGGAAATTTTTCGCCTAAGTGTTTTTTGCTCACCATATTGTACTCGGATGGTAAGACGGGCGAAAAGAAATTAATTCTTTGTATTATTTTTGATTTATCTTTCAAAAAAAAAGTATTTTTCAGAAAGGTTTTTATTTTTTTTGGAGTGCTATCTTTGAGAGTTGTTTTTTTTAGCTCTCGACATGTAAGTGGGAGAAGCATTTCCTCTCGAGACTCATATATTATGTCGTAATAATCATAGCCCCAGCCGAGCCAGACAAGAGGCAGGGTGCTGGGTAGCTTTAATATTGTTTTATACCAGGCTGGGTTGAGGGAGTGAATTATGACTAGGTCATACTTTAAAAATTTTCTGGAAGCCATACCGGTCAATACAGATAATACTGACAGTATTGTTGCTGGTGACTTTACGAACTTTAATGGTGTTTTGCTGTATACATATAAGTCGTTTGCACCAGGGGCTGCGTGTTCGAAAGCCTTTATTGCCTGGTCAATAAATTTTTCATCATTTGCCAGATGAAGTATTTTAAGGCCTTCCATTTATTGATTCTTCTTTGTAAGGAGTTTTCCTTCTAACTCTAAAAGAGTCGTTTTCCTTTCCTTGATTCGCTTCGCGGGCACCCCAGAATAAATCCCAAATGCCTTGCAGCTTTTCGAAACCAAGCTCAATGCCCCAACGGCCACACCGTCTTCAAGGATTACATCAGGAAGAACGACACTGCCCGCGCCAATAATCACGTGTCGACCGATGGTGACATCCGCATGGCTGACGTTGGTGAGTTCCACGGGCACCATGGGGTTGGTCATGCTGGCACCGCTGTAGTCATCATTACTGCTATATATTGAAACTTTTGACGAAATATTGCTGAAGTCGTGCAGCGTGATTTTCCCTGCACCAATCAGCGAGGTGTAAACGGCAACATGAATGTAGTTGCCGATCTCGATTCCACCGAGACCAGCAGAGAGCACGCAGAAGTCATCAATGCGTACATTGTTGCCAACGCTGATATTGGCGCAATTGTAATAGGACGCTTTGTCGGACAGGCGTGAGTTTTCTCCGACATAGGAAAACCCCATTGTGTCGATTTGCTCACGAGTAAGAAAGCCCATTTCAATACCCCTTTATAGCATTGATAATGCGGCCAAGGTCATCGTTGTCAAGAGATGGGTATATCGGCAGGCAAAGAACTTTCTCGGCAATCTTATTCGCAACTGGGAGGTTGTTTTGCTGTGCCGATGGCATGCCGCGGTACATGGGGAACTCGCTGATTAGCGGGTAAAAGTAACGACGGGCAAAAATGTTTTTCTCTTTTAGCTTCTGGTATAGCTCGTCGCGGCTCAACGGGTAATCCGCTTCAATCAGAATCGGGAAGTAGGAGTAGTTTGCGACCTTCTGGCCGGTCTCCTCGATCAAGCGAACGCCTTTTATAGTTTTCAGTTGTTCGCGATAGATCTGATCGATTTCTTGGCGACGGATCATGATCTTATCAATGTGTTGTAATTGCAGAAGGCCAAAGGCAGCGTTGATTTCACTCATCTTGCCGTTGATGCCCGGGGCTACTACGGTGACCTCATCGACAATGCCGAAGTTCTTCAGATTATTGATACGCTGCTTGGTCTTAGCGTCGGGGCAAATGATAGCGCCGCCTTCGAAGGTATTGAAAACCTTGGTCGCGTGGAAGCTCAACGCACTGAGGTCGCCATGACGGAGGATGCTGCCACCGGAATCTTTAACACCGAAGGCGTGAGCGGCATCATAGATTACCCGCAAGTTGTAGTTGTCGGCGATTTTTTGAATGGATTCTACGTCACATGGGTTGCCGTAGCAGTGCACCGGCATGATAGCTGTGGTCTGTGGGGTGATGGCCGCCTCGATTTTGGTTGGGTCGAGATTGAGGGTTTGCGGGTCGATATCCACGAAGACTGGCTTAATGCCGTTCCACAAAAGCGAGTGGGCGGTGGCAACGAATGAATAGGGTGTGGTGATCACTTCGCCTGTCACACGCAACGCCTGCAGAGCTGTCAGCAGGGCAATGGTGCCATTATTGAACAGGGCGATATGCTCGACGCCGAGGTAGTCGCACAGCGCCTCTTCTAATTGCTGGTGCATCGGTCCGCCATTGGTGAGTATCTTGTTATCCCAGATCTTTTGCAAATAAGGGACGAACTCTTCCAGAGGCGGCAGGTAGGGCTGGGTGACGTAAACCGGTTTATTGCTCATTCCGACTCCTTAGCCAACGATAGCAGATACTGGCCATAACTATTCTTTCTCAGGGACTGGCCAATACGCCGTAGATCATCGCCATTCAGCCAGCCATTGTTAAAGGCAATTTCCTCCAGGCAGGCGACTTTATAGCCTTGACGTTTCTCGATGGTTTCGACGAAGTGGCTTGCTTCTAGCAGGCTTTCGTGGGTGCCGGTATCCAGCCAGGCAAAACCGCGGCCAAGCACTTCGACATTGAGATCGCCGCGCTCGAGATAGGTCTGGTTGATGCTTGTGATTTCCAGCTCGCCTCGGGCTGAGGGCTTCACTTGTTTGGCGATTTCCACCACATCGTTGTCGTAGAAGTACAGTCCGGTAACAGCGAAGTGGGATTTGGGTTTGAGCGGTTTTTCCTCAATGGTAACGGCGCGCTTGTTTTCATCGAATTCGACTACGCCGAAGCGCTCGGGGTCCTTCACCTGATAGCCGAATACCGTTGCACCCTTCTCGCCCTGTGTTGCCTTACGCAGCATGGTGCTGAATCCTTGGCCGTAGAAGATATTGTCGCCCAGCACTAAGCACACCGAATCGCCGCCAATAAACTCCTCACCAATGATGAAGGCTTGGGCCAAACCGTCCGGGCGAAGCTGTTCGGCATAACTTAGGTTTACACCGAACTCACTGCCATCGCCGAGCAGGCGTTGGAAACCACCGATGTCATCCGGAGTACTGATCAGCAGAATGTCACGGATGCCGGCGAGCATCAGTACCGAAAGCGGGTAATACACCATCGGCTTATCGTAGATCGGCAGTAGCTGCTTGGAGACACCCTTGGTGATAGGGTACAGCCGGGTGCCGGAGCCACCGGCCAGGATGATGCCTTTCATATGTAGCCTATCCTTATTCAATAGCGCCGAGGCGTTCACGTTGATAGCTGCCGTCCTGTACGCGGCGGCACCACTCCAGATTATTTAGATACCATTCGACGGTCTTGCGGATGCCCGACTCGAAGGTTTCTTTCGGTGTCCAGCCCAGTTCGCACTGAATTTTGCTGGCGTCGATGGCGTAGCGTAGGTCATGGCCGGGACGGTCCTGGACATGGATGATTAGGTCCTTGTAGGAGCGGAGATGTTCGTTAGGTAGGTCTTTGGCTCGCATCGCGGGGGACGCGGCGCTCGTGAGAGGGCGCAGTTCGTCGAGTAGATCACAGATAGTGTGGACGACTTCGATGTTCTGCTTCTCGTTATGACCGCCAATGTTGTAGGTCTCGCCGATCTGCCCCGCGGTCAGCACGCTGTATAAAGCGCGAGCGTGATCCTCAACGTAGAGCCAGTCGCGGATTTGGTCACCTCTGCCATACACCGGCAGTGGTTTGCCTTCCAAGGCATTGAGGATCACCAGCGGAATCAGTTTTTCGGGGAAATGATAAGGGCCGTAGTTGTTCGAGCAATTGGTCACCAGCGTAGGCAAGCCATAGGTGCGGCGCCAGGCACGAACCAGATGGTCGGAACTGGCCTTGCTCGCCGAGTAGGGCGAGCTGGGTGCATAGGGGGTAGTTTCGGTGAACAAATCTTCGGGGTTTTCCAGGTCACCATACACTTCGTCAGTCGAGATGTGGTGGAAGCGGAAGGCGACCTTTCGTGCCGCATCCAGGCCTTGCCAGTACTGTCGAGCGACTTCCAGCAGGGTGTAGGTGCCGACGATGTTGGTTTCGATGAAGGCTGCTGGCCCGTCAATGGAGCGGTCGACATGGGACTCGGCGGCCAAGTGCATTAACATATCCGGCTGATGCTCGCGGAATATCCGCTCGACTTCTACGCGGTTGCAGATATCAGCATGTTCGAAGGTGTAACGCTCGCTGGAGTTGACTTCGGCCAGGGATTCGAGATTGCCTGCGTAGGTCAGCTTGTCGAGGCTGACCACGCTATCGCCTGTGTTGCGGATGATGTGACGAATGACCGCCGAACCGATAAAGCCGGCACCGCCGGTGACCAAAATCTTCATGCGGTCCAGACTCCACGCGTATCGACAATTTTGCGGTCATTGAGCCTAGTTGAAGGAATTTCCTTGAACTCCTTGTGATCGACCAGCAACACCACTACATCAGTTTCTGCCAGTGCCTGCTCCAAACTGTTGAGTGTCAACTTGCCAGCCAGCTTCGCAGGCAACTCGGAAATATTCGGCTCCACTACCAACACCCTCCCTGGGTGTATCGCCGCAATCTGCTGCGTAATAGCCACTGCCGGGCTTTCCCGCAAGTCATCGATATCCGGCTTGAAGGCCAGCCCAAAACAGGCAATGGTCACTTCCTTGGCGGTTTTCTCAGGGTTAGCTTGCAGGAATTCGGCCACCGACAGCTTTACCTTTTCGATCACCCATTGCGGCTTACTGTCATTCACTTCGCGGGCTATGCGAATCAACTGTGCCTGTTCCGGTGTCTTGCTGACGATAAACCATGGGTCTACCGCAATGCAGTGGCCGCCGACACCAGGGCCAGGTTGTAGGATGTTGACGCGAGGGTGGAGGTTGGCCAACCGAATCAATTCCCAGACATTGATCTCCAGCTTGTCGGAAATCATCGAGAGTTCGTTGGCGAAGGCGATATTCACGTCACGGAAGCTGTTTTCGGTGAGTTTGCACATCTCGGCAGTACGGGCGTTTGTGACGATGCATTCGCCCTGGACGAAGACCTTGTAAAGGCTGATGGCTAATTCGGAGCATTTTGGCGTCATGCCACCGATAACGCGATCGTTTTGTACCAATTCACGCAGTACGTGGCCAGGCAGTACGCGTTCTGGGCAGTGAGCAATGCGAATGTCAGAGCTTTCGCCGTGGGTTTGCGGGAAGCTCAGGTCCGGACGAGCTGTGGCGAGCCAGGCGGCCATCTGTTCGGTGGCGCCGACAGGAGATGTCGATTCAAGAATGACCAGATCGCCTTTCTTCAGCACCGGGGCAATACTTTTACTGGCCGATTCGATGTAGCTCAGGTCCGGTTCATGGTCGCCCTTGAACGGCGTGGGCACAGCAATCAGAAAAGCATCGGCGGGTTCCGGCTGGGTGGTGGCGCGTAGATAGCCTTCAGTCACCGCCGCATGCACAACCATGTCCAGGTCTGGCTCAACGATATGAATCTGCCCGCGGTTGATGATATCCACCGCGTTTTGATTAACGTCAACTCCGATCACCTGTTTCTTGCGTGAAGCGAAGACGGCCGCTGTAGGCAAGCCGATGTAGCCGAGACCAATGACAGAGATGGTTGCGAAAGGCATGAAACATCCTTGATTAATGTTTGTTGAATTCGATGTGAATGGATTGTCGTCGAGCGAAGCGATGGCTTACTTGCTAGATGTTTTGTGACCGAGCAGCGTGTCAAGAATGCGCTGGCAGGCGTTGCCGTCACCGTATGGGTTATGGGCAACGCTCATGGTGCGGTAAGCAACGGGGTCTGACAGTAAGCGGTTTAACTCGCGAACGATGTTGGCGGTTTCGGTGCCGACCAATTTCACTGTACCGGCAGCGACGGCCTCTGGTCGTTCTGTTGTATCACGCATTACTAGTACCGGTTTGCCCAGCGAAGGCGCTTCTTCTTGAATGCCGCCAGAGTCGGTCAGGATGATGTGCGCGCGGCTCATCATGTAGACAAAAGGGAGGTAGTCCAGAGGCTCAATCAAATGGACATTGTCGATGCCAGTCAGTAGACGATTGACAGGTTCGCGGACATTGGGATTGAGGTGCACGGGATAGACGATATCGACCTCTGGATGTTGCTGGGCAACTTCCATAAGTGCCTGGCAAATTCTCTCAAAGCCGTCACCGAAACTTTCTCGACGATGGCCGGTAACGAGAATCAACTTGCGGCTAGGATCAAGAAACGCGCTGGGTGCAGCTGCTTTGCTGTTTAGCGCCTGATCCTGATCCAGGCGCGCTATGACGCCAAGCAAAGCATCAATTACGGTGTTGCCTGTAACGATGATGCTCTCAGGGTTGACGCCTTCATGCAGCAAGTTAGCTTGCGAGGTTTCAGTTGGGGCGAAGTGCAGGTTGGCCAGCGCGCCTGTTAGCTTGCGGTTGCCTTCTTCAGGCCATGGCGAGTAGAGGTTGCCCGTCCGTAGGCCCGCTTCCACGTGCGCGACCGGAATTTGATGGTAGTAGGCTGCAAGACTGGCCGCGAAGGTGGTCGCGGTGTCTCCGTGCACTAAAACGACATCCGGTTTGAAGTCCGCAAATACACTCTTCAAACCCTGCATGATCGCTGTGCTAACGTCCGTAAGATCCTGGCCGGGCTTCATGATGTTCAGATCGAAATCTGGCTGGATGGCAAACAGGTCAAGCACTTGGTCGAGCATCTCGCGGTGTTGGCCTGTAACGCAGACCTTTGCATCGAAGCGATCGTCAGACGCAAGTGCAAGAACTAGGGGAGCCATCTTGATAGCTTCGGGGCGGGTGCCAAAGACGCAGAGGGTTTTCATTAGATACAGGCCATTATATTGGTGTTTGTTAGTGTCGAGGGTTGCACGGAGTAGGTGCAGTAACGGGAGGGCGACACGCTTCAGTAAATATTCTTCGATAGCAGAGTGAACGGCGTCTTGATCAATATCTTGATGTCCAACCACAATGACCAGTTATTGATATATGCAAGATCCAGCTCTACGCGCTTCTCCATCTTGTCGATAGTTTCCGTCTCACCTCGGTAACCGCTGATCTGTGCCAAGCCAGTAATCCCAGGTTTGATTCGATGTCGAGCCATATAGGCATCGATTTTTCCGGTGTAGTAATCGTTGTGGGCCACGGCGTGAGGGCGCGGGCCAACTAGCGACATGCGGCCTTGCAGGGCATTGAAGAGCTGCGGTAATTCATCGATGGAAGTGCGGCGGATGAATTGGCCGACGCGAGTGATGCGCGGGTCATCACGGCTGGCCTGTTTTACTTCTCGGTCATCGTGCATGCGCATGGAACGAAACTTCCAGACCTTGATGATCTTGCCGTTCCATCCATGGCGTTTTTGCTTGAACAGCACCGGGCCAGGCGATGACATCTTTACGGCGAGGGCGGTGGCCAATAACACGGGGCTGAGCATGATAATGGCGAACAGCGCAACGGTGCGATCCAATAAGGCTTTGGAGAGTGCTGCAGTCGGGTAGGAGGTCAGCGGGCTCTCATTGAGATGGATCGCAGGAAGCCCCTCTATTTCCGATACCGAGTGGTTGAGTAGAATCAGGCTTCGCAGGTCGGGAATCCAGATGACGTCTACGCTGGAGTCCAGCAAATCGATATACAGCTCCTCGATCTTTTCGGCTTCGGTCAGTGGCAGTGCTATGTAAAGCCGGCGAATACGATGGGTCGCGATCAGGTCGCGCAGGTGGGCGAGACTGCCAAGGATGGGGTACAGGCTGTCGTTCGGTAACGGCAGGTCGTCCGCCGCCACCAGGCCTATCAATGGTTCGTTTTTTTGCAGGGCCAGTTTGTCTGCAAGGTCGAGCGCCAGCTCGCCAGTGCCGATGATTAGAGAGGTGCGAGCGGCCTGAAGTTTCTGCTGGTAGCGTCTGGCCAGAGTATGCAGCGGCAGGTAAAGGCATGCTTGTAGTGCGAAACCAGCGAAGATCCACGTCAGGATCACTTCACGGGAGAACAGCTCACTGGTCTTGGTGATAAAGGCTATCACCATCAAGCCCGAGAGCAACACTAGCCATCCGGCAAGCAGTCGGCCAAGTCCGACCAAGTAGCCATGATGCTTGTGATAGACCTGCATCATGGAATAAGCCGGAACCGAACCCAGCAGCATGAACGCGCTAAGCATGCGGTATTGGGTATCGACGTCCCCTGTCTTCATCACCGCCAGTGCGCAAAGCAGGAGGATGAGTACGGAGATTGCGGCCAGCCATTGGGCCCAGAACGTAAGGCTGCGGCCTGCTGGTATCGTGGTGCTGCGCTTGCGTATCAAGATAAGGTCCCTCGCGTTGGGATGGACATAGCCTTCCAGACTGTGCCCGCTGGGGGGAGGTATTACCTCCATGCAGCTGGAGTTACTGTTTGGGCCTGAGGCTCAACGGGTCGTTGGCGTGGCGTTCCCTGTCTCCGTGGCATGGGACGCAATTGCCTTGGCCAACATCAAGGTTTTCGGCACGCTACCGCCCCAGGATTCACCGTTGGTTTCCTGAGAACGTGCGCTGTGGATGCGACGTGAGTCGTATGCACAAGCGCTGGCAATTTTGGGAGGAGGATCAATCAGGCAGGACCGAGTCTTTGCTCGGTTAATGGCGCGCAGAGGAGATGAATCCGTCCTTGAACTGCTGCACAACGAGAGGTCTGTGCAATGGCATCCTGCCGAAATGAGTTGTTACCTCAGCCGACGTCGCATTTTACTGAATTGGTGGGAAAAGTGAAGGCAAATACAGTCTTGGGTGAAAGATCCTACATACAGGACAGTGTGTTTTGAGTAGTAGATCACGGATTCGGTTTTGGGAATGACTTGAGGAGTAGTGGCGTTTTGATGCCTATTTGATGTTTTAGGCGATACAGATGTGAGTTTATGTGGGGAACGACGTAATTGATTGTGATAGTGGGAGGGTACGGGGTGTTTTTTGTCAGGTGCGTGTGGCGAGTGTTTTAGCGGGGAGGAGCAAGAGCGTGGTTAAGGTCAAAAGATCGCAGCCTTCGGCAGCTCCTACGGGGGGATGATGATGTGGATGTATTGTTTTTGTTTTAGAGAGCGTTTGTGGGGTCAGGTTTTTTCTATGGCGCTGATTGGGATGCTGAGCGTGTGTTCGCGATGCAGTAGTTGTAGGAGGATTACGATGCGTTCGGCGCCGTCGCGGGAGAGGAAGATGGCCTCAAGTTCTTTGTAGCTGCCGCTGTTGATTCGCACGCGGTCTCCGGGCTCAAGCGTTACGGATTCTGGCGTTTTTTCGTTGAGTCGTTGTTTGAGTTGGTCGATTAGTTCGTCTGCTACAGCAATAGGCTGTTTGCCGAATGTCACTAGCTGGTTCACTCCGCGAGTTGAGCGGATGGGGTGCCAGTTATCGTTCAGTTGGTCGAGCTGGATGAATAGGTAACCAGGGAACAATGACTCCACCGTTGTGATGCGACGGCCGCGTTGGATGCGTTCGATGTTATGGGTGGGGCGGTAGCACTTGAAGGCTTGGCGCGTCAGGTTTTCCTCGGCGCGTGAGTCTTGCCGTGGTTTGCACTGGATCAGGTACCAGCGGGGTGGCGGGTGCTGGGGTGGCATGCAGGAGCTCTCATGGGTCGATCAGGGCAGCAGCGCTGCCCTGATATTCCTGTGTTATTTGTCTGAAGCGTATTCGTACTGGTAGTAGCTGTAGTTGCCATAACCATACGCAGACGCTTTGCGTTCCACGGCGTTGAAAATCGCGCCTTTGATGACAATGCCGTTCTGCTCGAAGCGGCGCTTGGTCACCAGGATTTCCTTGGCGGCATTGACGCCGAAACGGGTCACGATCAGGCTTGTACCCGCCTGGCGACCGACCAGGGCGGCATCGGTAACCGCGAGGATCGGCGGGGTGTCGATGATGATCAGGTCGTACTGGCTGCTGACCTTTTCCAGAAACAGGGTGAAGTTGCTGTGCATCAGCAATTCCGACGGGTTCGGTGGGATCTGCCCGCGAGTGATGACGTGCAGGTTTTCCACCTCGGTCGCGTGAGTCGCGGTTTGCAGGTCGACTTTGCCAGCCAGAAGGTCAGACAAGCCGTTGCTAACGTCTTTGCGGAACAGTTTATTCAGGTAACCCTTGCGCATGTCGGCGTCGACCAGCAGCACCTTCTGTCCGGTCTGAGCGATGATCGCCGCCAGGTTGCACGAGACGAAGGATTTACCCACGGCCGGGCTCGGTCCCGAGATCATTAGGATGTTGTTCTTGGCCTCCAGAGTCGCGAAGTGCAGGCTGGTACGCAGACTGCGTAACGATTCCACGGCGAGGTCTGCGGGATTGTTCACCGCCAGCAGCAGTGAGCCGGTACTAGCGCGGCCGTTACCTTTTACATTGCTTTCAATCAGGGATTGTCCCTTGCTGAGCGGGATCGAGGCGTAAACCGGGATGCCTAGTTGTTCAATGGCTTCCGGGTCTTCAATGCCGCGGTTCAGCGCTTTGCGGATCAGTACGTAAGCCACAGCAATCAATCCGCCGAGCAGGGTAGCGATCAGTACGATCAGCGGTTTTTTTGGTTTGACTGGTTTGTCGATATTCGCATCCGCCGAGTCGATGATACGGACGTTGCCCACCGTACCAGCGCGGACGATGTCCAGTTCCTGGGTTTTATTTAACAGCTGCGTGTAGATCTCAGTGGTGACTTGCATGTCGCGGGCCAGGCGCAGCAGTTCCTGCTGGGTTTCTGGTAGATTTGCAACCTTCTTCTCCAGCCCTCGTTTCTGCCCGGCGAGTTGACCCATCTGAGTCATCAAAGCCTGGTAAGCCGGGTGCTCGCGGGTGAAGCGATGTTCCATTTCCGCTTGTTTGAGCTTCAGCTCGGAAATCAGGGTTTCCAGGGCCACAATCTGATCGAGCACGGCTTTGGTTTCTATGGTGATGTCCACCGAGCGGGCACTGGTCTGGTAGGCGTTGAGCTGGCCTTCGGCTTTTTCCAGCTGCTTGCGCACTTCCGGTAGCTGGGTGCGCAAGAACTCAAGGCTTTGCGCGGCCTCGGCGGAGTTGCGTTGGACGTTCTGCAATACATAAAGACCGGTGATTTCGTCCAGCACTTTGTTGGCCAGTACTGGATCCTCGTTTTCCAGTGATAGCGAGATGATGCCGGACTCTTTGCCGCGCTCACTGGCCGCAACATCTTCCTGGTATTGCAAAATGGTATTGAGGCGACGCTGCTTGGTTACGCTGAACAATGAGCCTGCATTGGCATTGAGCGTAGCGACCTGCACCTTGAAGCCATTTTGCTCAAGCTTTTCGCCAATCTGACCACTAATAACGACTTCGTCGTCTTTATTGAGGAGGGTGAAGTTGCCATTGTCTTCCGCGCGTAGCGTTAAAGTTTTACCAAGGTAAGCATCCGGCACTTCCAGCTGGAAGATGTCGAGTTTTTCTCCACCCCATGTATAGCTATTCAAACCAAACAATGGAGAAGTCAGCTCGTCTGGACTGGTTGGCTGAAAGCGCCTGCTCAGGAATTGGCCTATCAGCGGAAAATAGTTCGGCTGGATGATTATGTCGAGCTTAAGGTTCTCAACCGCCTTACCCACCACTGCCCGAGATTTGAGCAGCTCGATTTCTGTCACCGCCGGGGAGGTGCCACCGAACATTTCGCTCATTTCACCCATGCCGCCTAGCGCAGCCATGCCACCTTTCTTTTCTTCGACCTGGACGAGCGCATTCGCCTGGTAGATCGGTGTTGACAGCAGAGCGACTGCAACACCGATTGCGCAAAACAATGCGGTGATGCCGATAATGATCCACTTGCTATCGATCAAGGTGCCGAATAGCGCGAGTAGATCGATTTCACCATCGTCATCGCGGTGATCCTGAATAGGTAGGCTGTTTTGGCTTGGCATGCGGGGTACTTTTACAAGAGGTGATTATAATTTTTTCGACCAACTGTCGACGCCTTGCGTCATCAGTTGATAAACGTGTTCGAAGGCGACTTTCTGCTGGCGGTAGGGGTCGGAGATTTCCTGATTGCCCTGCCACTTGCCCAGCAGGAACGTCTTGCCGCGCACTTCCGGAGCCATTTCGACGATGCGGTCCACATGGCGTTTTTCCATGGCGAGGATCACATCGGCTTGTTGCAGATGTTCGCGAGTCAGCTGCCGGCCTTTGTGGTCCGGGAGATCGCCGCCATGGTCGCGCAGTACGTCCAGCGCGGTGCTGTCCATGGGTTTGTCTACAAGCGCGCCGAGGCCCGCCGAACTGACGTCGATGCCGCGATGGGCCAGTCTGCTTTTAAGCAGGGCTTCGACGGTGGGGCTGCGGCAGATGTTGCCGACACATACGACCAGGATTTTATTGAACATATGGGCTGCGCAGGTTGCGATATCGAGTGTGATGACCGCACAGGCAGCAGGAAGGAGGGGGTGGAATTCCTTTCCAACGCAACAGTACGGCTTTCTCCGGTGCATTGCTGCTGCCGGGGCCATTTCAAAAGCGTGCACTCTAGTGCCGTAGGGGGGGAGGGTCAAGGCTCGGCTGTTACTTTCTGTCATACGGGTGTTTGCCTTTGCTTGCAATATTATTATGCCAGCATCGGGTAGGTGAACAGGCCGAAGTGCAGCAGATTCAAGCCGAAATGCGTGGCGACTGCGGCGGCCAAACCTGCGTAGCGGTAGGCCAGGCCGTAGCCGATACCGGCCAGGGTCGCGAGGAAGACCCATTGCCAGCCGGCGCCCCAATGGGCCAGGCCGAACAGTAGCGCGGCGAGTAGCAGGGCGAGGTGTTCACCGTAGGGCAGGTGTTTGAGTCGCTGAGTGAGGCCGCCTTGTACATAGCCGCGGAACAGGGCTTCTTCGACCAGGGTGACCAGCAGCAGGTTGTTGAGGAGCCAGAGTCGGGCGACGTCGGGCCATTTCGGGGACCATTCGATGATGCCGAGCAGGCAGGCGCTGGCGAGGGTGGCCAGGGCGGTCAGGCTCAGGGTTAGGGTGCTGGTTTTGAGGGTTTGGGTGAGTGAGCGTTGGGCGATGATCCAGGGGCAGGCGAGGATGAGCCAAAAGCCGATCAGGGGCTTGTCGAGGTTCAGGTACATCGAGAAGGGGATGGCGTTTTCGCTGAAGCGTTGTGGGGGGATGACTTGGGCGTTGTGGAAGCCTGGCAGGTAGTGGAGGGCCAGGGTTAGGGCGAGGAGGATGAACAGGGTGTGGCCCAGGTAGCGGGCGTAGGGGTGGTTTTGTGGTTGGATGGCGAGGCCGGCGAGCAGGAGCAGGGTGATGGGCAGGCTTGCCGCGAGGGAGAGTTGGCCGTGGGTGAGTGCCAGGACGTAGCCTGCGGTGAGTAGCGTCAGGTAGGGCCAGGGCAGTCGGAGCATGGGTCTTCCTTGGTTGGGGCTTGGTGTTAGGTGGGCATTTAGGCAGATGTGGGGGTGGGGTGGCAAATGGACGGCCCTGAAGCCATGGCTATTTTTATGGCCGATGCGTTTGAGACGGGGGACGCGCAATACATCGCCAAAGCAATGGGTGTTGTAGCCCGTGCCAAAGGCATGACCGAGCGCAGCTGTGGAATTGATGGGGCCGAATCCAGTTGTACCGATGCATCAAGAAATGGCTGATGTCGCGATGCATTTCCCTTGTCGAGCATTAAGCCTTTCACTCAATTGCAACTTCGACGCAAGCATTGGCAATCACCCTCCCTGCGTAGGCAGCGCTGCACACCAGATCACAGAACTTGCCATTGTCATCCATGGAAGAAAAGCGAGCATTGAACTGCAATTGCTTGGCGGCCGGCACCCGCTCGGCGGCGTCTAACGTCGCATGCAAAAGCCTATAGGAAACGGCTCGCCCCATTTTGTGATCCAGTAGCCGAGACATGGCCTGATTCATCCCGTACATAACAACAGCGACCGGCCACATGGCGTATTCCGGAAAATGTCCTTCGCACCGTGCGGCGCAGAATTTAACACTGCAGGCGGTGATCTCCTGATCGCTGAGGTCAAGCACCGACAATGGGAACGCTTTGGCATAGGGAGACTGGCCAGAGGGTAAAGGCGCTCGCGATCGGTGACTGGCGAAGAGTTTCTCAAAGGCCTTTTCTGCCAGCACGTGGTAACACACGAACAATTCTGCGAATAGTTGCCCGCCCACCAGAAGTTGAGTTTTTGCGGTGACGGTGTTGCGAGACTGCTCTACGATTTTCGCCCTGGCGGTCATCGACGGTGTGTGGCCAAGCCCGATGGGGTAACGCCGGTCCCATTGAGCGCGTGACGCCACGTAGTTACACGCGCGCCTCTTCAGCCTGTGTCCGAGCCGCCGCACATGACCCCAGAATGGCTAGATGACGCCCTGCCTCGGCAGTTGCCAACGGCCCTAGCTCATTCCCTCGCGGTTGCTCAGGGGTGAATTCACCATAGATGTCCCATTCGTCAGGCAGCGTATAAAGCGACCTGAAAGCGAAATAGGGGGGCTGTACCGCGATGCTTGTGGCCATCTGCGCTATGTCGACAGCAATCCGGGCATGTTGATCAGGGATTTTTAAGGCAGGGTTCATGACTGACGATCTCCATGTCGGTAGTGATCAGAGCAGGGGGGCTGCACTGCTGTGACGCAACTTCAAACTAGGAGAAAACCCTTACAAAGAAACCTGTCAACAATGACAGTTTTATCGCCAAAGTGACGGACGGTATTGCGTTACCTTCAAGCGTTTTATTGCCAGCTATTAGAACCCCGGCAACGGATTGATCCGATGGTTTTGCGTTATGTCGGGTCTTTTATTACTGTCACGCTGAACATCGTGTCAGGCGATATCTTTGTTGGCTGATGGACCGCTTTCGCGAGCAAGCTTGCTCCTACAGGTAAACAGATCAAGATCAAGAGGCAGATCAAAAGATCGCAGCCTTCGGCAGCTCCTACAGGGGGGGGCGGTGTTCGGTATTGATGTTGGCTGGCATACCGCCATCGCGAGCAAGCTCGCTCCCACAGGGGGTTGTGGGGGATATATGGGTTGTGTGAATAGCCTGGGAACCAATTGGGGTTGGTGTTGGGCACCAACCCCGGTTTGGTGGGGTTAGGAGGCTATTAGTTGGCGTAGGACGTAGTGCAGGATGCCTCCTGATTTGAAGTATTCCACTTCGTTCAGCGTGTCGATCCGGCACAGCACTTCGACTTTTTCGCGGCGGCCGTCGGCTCGGGTGATGACCAGGGTCAGGTTCATGCGGGGTGTCAGTTCGACGCCGGTCAGGCCGAGGATGTCGAGGGTTTCTTTGCCGGTCAGGTTGAGGCTTTTGCGGTTCTGGTCCAGTTTGAATTGCAGGGGCAGCACGCCCATGCCGACCAGGTTGGAGCGGTGGATGCGTTCGAAGCTTTCGGCGATGACGGCTTTGACGCCGAGCAGGTTGGTGCCTTTGGCGGCCCAGTCGCGGCTGGAGCCGGTGCCGTATTCCTGGCCGGCGATGACCACCAGTGGGGTGCCGGTGGCCTGGTAGCGCATGGCGGCGTCGTAGATCGGGATTTTTTCGCCGGTCGGCATGTAGATCGTGTTGCCGCCTTCTTCGCCGCCGAGCATTTCGTTGCGAATTCGGATGTTGGCGAAGGTGCCGCGCATCATCACTTGGTGGTTGCCGCGACGGGAGCCGTAGGAGTTGAAGTCGCGCGGTTCCACGCCTTTGTCGCGCAGGTAGTGGCCGGCGGGGCTGTCGGCCTTGATGTTGCCGGCCGGGGAGATGTGGTCGGTGGTGACGGAGTCGCCGAGCAGGGCGAGGACTCGGGCGCCGGCGATGTCCTTGACCACGGGCGGCGGGCCGCCGATGTCGTCGAAGAACGGTGGGTGCTGGATGTAGGTCGAGTCGTCCTGCCAGACGTAGGTCGCGGCCTGGGGCACTTCGATCGCCTGCCATTGTTCGTCGCCGGCGAAGACTTCGGCGTATTCCTTGTGGAACATGGCAGTGTTGACCTGATTCACGGCGTCGGCGATTTCCTTGCTGCTAGGCCAGATGTCCCGCAGATAGACCAGGTTGCCGTCCTGGTCGGTGCCCAGGGGTTCGCTGCTGATGTCCATTCGCACCGTGCCGGCCAGGGCATAGGCGACGACCAGGGGCGGGGAGGCCAGCCAGTTGGTTTTCACCAGCGGGTGCACGCGGCCTTCGAAGTTGCGGTTGCCGGAGAGCACCGAGGCGACCGTGAGGTCGGCTTGCTGGATGGCTTTTTCGATGGGCTCTGATAGCGGGCCGGAGTTGCCGATGCAGGTGGTGCAGCCGTAACCGACCAGGGCGAAGCCGAGTTCGTCGAGGTATTGGGTCAGGCCGGCCGCCTTGTAGTAGTCGGTGACCACTTTCGAGCCGGGCGCCAGTGAGCTTTTGACCCAGGGTTTGCGCTTGAGGCCTTTTTCCACGGCTTTTTTCGCCACCAGGCCGGCCGCCATCATCACACTCGGGTTGGAGGTGTTGGTGCAGGAGGTGATGGCGGCGATGACCACGGCGCCGTTTTTCAGGCGATAGGTCTGGCCTTCGTAGTCGTAGTCCGCTTCGCCGGCGAGATCGGCGTTGCCGACGGCGACGCCACCGCCGCCTTCGCTTTCCAGGCGGCCTTCTTCCTTGCTGGTGGGTTTGAATTGCAGGTCGGTGAAGTCACTGAAGGCTTGTGGGACGTTGGGCAGGGAGACGCGGTCCTGTGGTCGTTTCGGCCCGGCGAGGCTGGCTTCGACGCTGTCCATGTCCAGGGCCAGGCTGTCGGTGAAGATCGGTTCTTTGCCCGGCAGGCGCCACAGGCCTTGCGCCTTGCAGTAGGCCTCGACCAGTTTCACCGTGGCCGGCGGCCGGCCGGACAGGCGCAGGTAGTCCAGGGTGATGTCGTCCACCGGGAAGAAGCCGCAGGTGGCGCCGTATTCCGGGGCCATGTTGGCGATGGTTGCACGGTCGGCCAGCGGCAGGTCGGCGAGGCCGTCACCGTAGAATTCGACGAATTTGCCGACCACGCCTTTTTTGCGCAGCATCTGGGTGACGGTCAGCACCAGGTCGGTGGCAGTGATCCCTTCCTTGAGCTTGCCGGTGAGTTTGAAGCCGATCACTTCCGGGATCAGCATCGACACCGGCTGGCCGAGCATCGCCGCTTCCGCTTCGATCCCGCCGACGCCCCAGCCGAGTACGCCGAGGCCGTTAATCATGGTGGTGTGGGAGTCGGTGCCGACCAGGGTGTCGGGGAAGGCATAGGTGCGGCCGTCCTCGTCCTTGGTCCAGACGGTGCGACCGAGGTATTCCAGGTTCACCTGGTGGCAGATGCCGGTGCCCGGTGGCACCACGCTGAAGTTGTCGAAGGCGCTTTGGCCCCAGCGCAGGAAGGCATAACGTTCACCGTTGCGCTGCATTTCGATGTCGACGTTCTGGCCAAAGGCGCTGGCACTGCCGAATTTGTCGACCATCACCGAGTGGTCGATCACCAGGTCGACCGGCGACAGCGGGTTGATGCGCTGCGGGTCGCCACCGGCCTTGGCCATGGCGGCGCGCATGGCGGCCAGGTCGACCACGGCGGGCACGCCGGTGAAGTCTTGCATCAGGACCCGCGCCGGGCGGTACTGGATTTCGCGATCGCTGCGCCGCTCCTTGAGCCAGGCGGCGATGGCCCTGAGGTCGGCGCCGGTCACGGTTTTTTCGTCTTCCCAGCGCAGCAGGTTTTCCAGCAGGACTTTCAGCGACATGGGCAGCTGGTCCAGGTCGCCGAGGCTCTTGGCGGCGTCGGGCAGGCTGAAATAGTGGTAGGTCTTGTCGTCGACTTGCAGGGTTTTAAGGGTGTTCAGGCTATCGAGGGACGGCATTGCGATCACTCCTTTAAGTCCGCACGGCTACGGACTGAGGGGACGGACAGAGCATTAAAGCTAGCCCTGTTTTCAGTAGCTGGCTAATAACTGGACTCTATGGACAAGTCCAAGGTTCCGAACTCGGCTATCATGCGCCGGTTTTCGTGACAGGCTTTGCTTCAACGCAAGCCTGGGCATCGCGCAGTGGTTGAATGTCTCGCCATCTGCCCAGGAGTAAGAATGAACACCCTCTTTATGCATTGCCGGCCGGGCTTCGAAAGCGAAGTCTGTTCCGAGATTTCCGAACACGCCGCGCGGCTGAATGTGGCCGGTTATGCCAAGGCCAAGACCGCCAGCGCCTGCGCCGAATTCATCTGCACCGAAGAAGACGGCGCCGAGCGGCTGATGCGGGGCCAGCGGTTCGCCGATCTGATTTTTCCGCGCCAATGGGCCCGGGGGATTTTCATTGATCTGCCGGAAACCGACCGCATCAGCGTGATCCTCGCGCACATGGCGGACTTTCCACTGTGCGGCAGCCTGTGGTTGGAGATGGTCGATACCAACGATGGCAAGGAGCTGTCGAACTTCTGCAAGAAGTTCGAGGGGCACCTGCGCAAGGCGCTGATGGCGGCGGGCAAGTTGGTGGAAGACGCGCATAAGCCGCGGTTGCTGCTGACGTTTAAAAGTGGTCGCGAAGTGTTTATGGGCCTGGCCGAGTCGAACAATTCGGCGATGTGGCCGATGGGCATTCCGCGCCTGAAGTTTCCGCGCGAGGCGCCGAGTCGTTCGACCTTGAAGCTGGAGGAGGCGTGGCACCACTTTATTCCGCGGGATCAGTGGGATGAGCGTTTGCACAGTGACATGACTGGTGTGGACCTTGGCGCTGCGCCGGGTGGCTGGACTTGGCAACTGGTTAATCGTGGCATGTTGGTGACTGCTATCGACAATGGGCCGATGGCGGAAAGCTTGATGGAGACCGGGTTGGTGCAGCATTTGATGGCTGACGGGTTTACGTTCAAGCCGCGGCAGCCGGTGGACTGGATGGTTTGCGACATTGTCGAGAAACCGGCGCGCAATGCGGCGATGCTGGAGGAGTGGATTGGCGAAGGGCATTGCCGGGAAGCGGTGGTTAACCTCAAGTTGCCGATGAAACAACGGTATGCCGAGGTGAAGCGCTTGCTGGAACGGATTGCCGATGGCTTCAAGGAGCGCGGGATTCGGGTTGAGATTGGTTGCAAGCAGCTGTATCACGACCGGGAAGAAGTGACGTGCCACCTGCGCCGGCTGGACGTAAAGAAACCGAAATCCCGCTGATACATGCGGACCCCTGTAGGAGCTGGCTTGCCAGCGAAGGCGGTGGGTCAGTCGACAACAATGTTGAATGTGATGCCCTCATCGCGAGCAAGCTCGCTCCCACAGGTACTGGCGTCGTGCCTTGATCCTGCGATCGACACCCCCCCTGTGGGAGCGGGCTTGCCCGCGAAAGCGGTGGGTCAGGCGACATCAATGTTCGATGCCCCCCCCGTGTGGGAGCGAGCCTGCTCGCGAAGAGGCCGGTCCAGCCAATATCAATGTCGACTGACCCACCGCATTCGCGAGCAGGCTCGCTCCCACAGGTGTTGTGCACGCCACAGGTGACGTTAAACCCGGCAATGCGCGACAATGCCGGCAAGTTTCAGGAGTGAACCATGAGTGAAATGATCGATACGCCGGTAGACGGCACCCTAGACGCCACCGGCCTCAACTGTCCCGAGCCGGTGATGATGCTGCACCAGCACATCCGTGACCTGGTGCCCGGCGGCCTGCTGAAGGTGATCGCCACCGATCCGTCGACCCGTCGCGACATTCCCAAGTTCTGCGTGTTTCTTGACCATGAGCTGGTGGGGCAGCACGAAGAGGCAGGAACCTACCTGTACTGGATTCGTAAGAAGTCCGGTTAAACGCAAATCTGCATGGGCGTTATGGCCCCCTGTAATTGAATGGACTCGCCCAAGCCGAGGCGTCTATGCGCCACGGTGGCATTCTATGAAAGCCAACGACAGCGAAGGCGGCCTTGAGCCTTGCAGCGTCCATGATGACGCCTTCGCCGGCAAGCCTGGCTCCTACGGCGAATGCGGCCTCGAGTCTTGCACCGCTCATGAAGACGCTTTCGCCGGGCCTGGCTCCTACGGGGTCACGCGGCCTCCAGGACCAACATCAGGCGACGCCCCAATAGGCCCAGGGCGCGCTCGACCTGTTCGATTTTCGACGCGTGCAGAAAGTCCACCAGCCGATCGACGACCTGGCGCGTACAACCCAGGCGGCGGGCCAGCTCGGCGCGGCTCACGCCCTCATCGAGCATGGCGTTCCACAGCATGATCTTGGCCACGGTCAACGCCGGCAGGTGCAGCACGTGGGCCGGATCGCTGGCCGGCGACGCGGACGGGATCGGCCGGCGCTGGTCGACGTACAGCGACAACGCCGACTCCATGCCGTTCAAGGCTTCGGCAAAGGCCTCGCCCAGAGTATCGCCGGCGGCGTTCATTTCCGGGATATCCGGGCACGACAGCCAGACGCCGGGGGCTTCATGGTGCAGTTCTAGCGGGTATTGATACATAACGCCCTCACCGTTCAGGGGTACAGCTGGGCCTCAATCCTTAAGGCCCAGCTGTTTGATGATGGTTTTGCGCAACCCTTCGTGCATTTCCTTGCTGCCGTGGTCCGCAAAAATGGTGGCTTTGCCATTCAAGGAGACCTTGAAATGACTGCCTTTGGCGCTTTTGAACTCAACGCCTTGGGCCAACAACCACCGCCGAAACTCGCTGCACTTCATATCAAAGTCTCTTGAAGTTTCGGTGAGGTCATGATGCAACACATGTGCTGCGCGCGCAACACTTTTGCTGCATCTGTTTTGGCCGCGGTTAACCGGCGGCAGACGACCGCACTTTCGTTTCGGCACCGCCCATGTAGACGACTTCGCCTGTAGGAGCGAGCTTGCTCCGGGCGGCGTTCCGACGATGGACTCAAGAGCGCCGCGTTTAATCAGTAAACACGCGTTATCGTTAACGACCATCGTCGGAACGCCTGTAGGAGCAAGCTCGCTCCTACAGGGGTTTGGCGTTTTCCACCATTCAGCGGTATGCATCCCCTACACGAATCTGCTTGCGGGCACTGCGCGTCAGGCGGATCGACAGCATCAGCGCCGCGCAACTCAGGCCGACGATCAAGCCCTGCCACAGCCCGCTCGGGCCGCTCGGGGTGCCGAACCAGTCGGTCAGGCCCAGGGCGTAGCCCACTGGCAAACCGATGCCCCAGTAGGCGAACAGGGTCAGGATCATCGTCACCCGGGTGTCCTGATAACCACGCAACGCGCCGGCCGCGGTGACCTGGATCGCGTCGGAGAACTGGAACAGCGCCGAATACACAATCAGCATCGATGCCACCTGGATCACCGTCGGGTCAGCCGTGTAGATGGTTGCGATGTGCTCGCGCAGCAACAGCATCATGCTCGCCGAAATACACGCATACGCCAGCGCCGTGCCCATCCCGACTCCGGCGGCGAAGCGGGCTTCACGCGGCTGCCGGCGACCGAGTGCCTGGCCGACGCGCACGGTCACGGCCATGCCGAGGGAGTAGGGGATCATGAACACCAGCGAGCTGAAGTTCAGCGCGATCTGGTGCCCGGCGACCACGGTCGCGCCAAGGCTGCCGATCAGCAGGGCGATCACGGCGAAGATGCTCGACTCGGCGAACACCGCAATCCCGATTGGCAAGCCGATGCCCAGCAGGCGTTTGATCACCGACCATTGCGGCCAGTCGAAACGGCTGAACAACTGGCTCGACTGATAGGCCGGCGCCCAGCGTTCATAGCCGGCCATGCCCAGCGCCATCACCCACATCACGATCGCCGTGGCCCAGCCGCAACCGACGCCGCCCATGGCCGGCACACCGAAGTGGCCATAGATGAACACGTAGTTCAGCGGAATGTTCAGCGCCAGCCCGCACAAGCCCAGGACCATGGCCGGGCGCGTGCGGCCGAGGCCATCGCTGAAGCAGCGCAGCACATGGTAGAGGGCGACGGCGGGCAGGCCGCTGGCGATGCCGTGCAGGTATTGCATGCAGGGGCCGATCAGTTCGGGATCGACCTTCATCAGGTGCAGGATCGGCTCGGCGCTGAATAGCATGATGGTCGCCATCAAACCCACCACCAGGGCCAGCCACAGGGCCTGACGCACGATCGGGCCGATCTCGCTGGGGGTGCCGGCGCCGAAACGCTGGGCGACTTTCGGCGTGGTGGCCAGCAGGGTGCCGGTCATCAACAGGAACACCGGGACCCAGATCGAGTTGCCCAGCGCCACCGCCGCGAGATCCCGCGGCCCGACCCGGCCGGCCATCACCGCATCGACGAAGCCCATGGCGGTGGTCGCCAGCTGCGCGATCATGATCGGCAGGGCCAGGGCGAGCAGGTTTTTCAGCTCCAGGCGAACCCGGGCGGGGCGGGTGAGGGAGGGAGCGGCGGGGCGGTCGGTTACGGAATTCAAGGGCGGAACGTCCAGAGGTGTTTGATGCGCGAGGCGGGGCATTCTACCTGTTGACGCAATGGTCAGGAAAAGTCCTGTGTTGGGATTTTGTAATGGGTCACTTGCGGGGTTCGACAATCCCTGTGGGAGGAGGCGGGGTCTTTTGTATAACGGTGAGCGATGCCCGCTGGCCCACCACGGTCATCTCCGCCTACACTGCCGATCCGCCAAAGGAGCCTGCCATGCTGATTGTTGCCGACGAAAATATCCCGCTGCTCGATGCCTTCTTCGAAGGTTTCGGTGAAATCCGCCGGGTGCCGGGACGTTCCATCGACCGCGCCACCGTCGAGCAGGCCGATGTGCTGCTGGTGCGTTCGGTGACCAACGTCAATCGCGCGCTGCTCGACGGCAGCAAGGTGCGGTTTGTCGGCACTTGCACCATCGGCACCGACCACCTGGACCTGGATTACTTGCAGCAAGCCGGCATCACCTGGTCCAGCGCCCCCGGTTGCAATGCCCGGGGCGTGGTCGACTACGTGCTGGGCAGCCTGCTGACCCTGGCCGAGATCGAAGGCGCCGACCTGACGCAGCGCACCTACGGGGTGGTGGGTGCCGGTGAGGTGGGTGGCCGCTTGGTCAAGGTTCTGCGAGGGCTGGGCTGGAAGGTGCTGGTCTGCGATCCACCACGGCAAGCCGCCGAAGGGGGCGATTACGTCAGCCTCGAGCAGATCATCGAGCAGTGCGACGTGATCAGCCTGCACACGCCGTTGAAGAAGCACGGTGCGCAGTCGACCTGGCATCTGTTCGATAAGCACCGCTTGAATCAACTTAAATCCGGCACCTGGCTGATCAACGCCAGTCGTGGCCCGGTGGTGGATAACGCCGCGTTGCGCCAGGTGCTGTTGCAGCGTGAAGACCTGCAGGCGGTGCTGGATGTCTGGGAAGGCGAGCCCGAGGTCGATGTGGCCCTGGCCGAACTCTGCGTGCTGGCGACGCCGCACATTGCCGGTTACAGCCTTGATGGCAAGCAGCGCGGGACGGCGCAGATCTATCAGGCGTATTGCCGGTTCCTCGGGCAACCGGAGCAGGTCAGCTTGAGCGATCTGCTGCCGGCGCCCTGGTTGTCGCACGTGACCTTGAATGGGCAAAGCGACCCGGCCTGGGCGTTGGCGATGGTATGCCGAGGGGTGTATGACCCGCGCCGTGATGACGCGGATTTCCGCCGCAGTCTTGTCGGCAGTGTGAGTGAGCAGCGTGCGGCGTTTGATGCGTTGCGCAAGCATTATCCGCTGCGGCGGGAGATTGATGGGTTGCAGGTGCGGATTGAGGGGGATTCGGCGGAGTTGCACAAAATCGTGGCGGCACTGGGCGCAACACCAATTTAAGACCCTGACCGAAACCCTGTAGGAGCTGCCGCAGGCTGCGATCTTTTGATCTTGCCTGTGATCCTCGACAATCAAAGGCCAAAGATCAAAAGATCGCAGCCTGCGGCAGCTCCTACAAAGGCCACACAAAACAGGCACCAATCAATATTGGCCACACCCTACCGACACCCATAAAAAACCCGGCCACCAGGGCCGGGTCAAGAAGACGGTGGCTATATCACTCTTGTTTGGCAGGCGTGACCAATCGCTTCTCCAGTTCGCGGCAAGCGTCCTGGACCATGTGTTCAGTGATCGGTACTTCTTGCCCTTTCTCATCAATAATCGAGCAACCCAGAGACTGGTCTGGCTGTGTGCGGATCACTTCAATCTTGTCTTCGCTGCTGTTTTGCAAGGACATGGCCTGTCTCCTCATCAGGTTTGTGCTTACTGTAGAACCGCCAGGTGACCGGGCTATGACAACTCCCTGCGATCTTCCTCGGCAGCCATATCAGTCCACCAGAAATACCGCGGTCCTGCCACCCGAACTTTAGACTAATAGCGTCTAGAGTCTAGGCATTGCGGTCATAATTAAAGTGACTCATTGTGATTTACACAGTTGCTTCTTTTAGGGTTTATCCCATTTGAGCGGTGTAGGCTGGGCCCGATTAATGGCTTTGTCGCGTACATGGATGGTCCTGATGCTTTCTGCTCGTCAACGCCGCGCGTTTCGCCTGGCCAGTCGTTTTCTCGCGCCGTATCGTTGGCCGGCCCTCGGTGCCTTGTTTGCCTTGGTCGTCACGGCCGGCATCACCCTGTCCATGGGGCAGGGCATTCGCCTGTTGGTGGACCAGGGGTTCATGACCCAGTCGCCGCACTTGCTCAATCAGTCCATCGGCCTGTTCCTGCTGCTGGTGCTCGGCCTGGCGATCGGCACGTTCACGCGGTTTTACCTGGTGTCGTGGATCGGCGAGCGCGCGGTCGCGGACATCCGCCGCCAGGTGTTCAACCACCTGATTTACCTGCACCCGGGGTTCTACGAAGACAACCGCAGCTCCGAGATCCAGTCGCGCCTGACGGCCGATACCACCTTGTTGCAATCGGTGATCGGCTCGTCGCTCTCGCTGTTCCTGCGTAATTTGCTGATGGTGATCGGCGGGATCGTCCTGCTGTTCATCACCAACCCCAAGCTCACCAGCATCGTGGTGATCGCCTTGCCCCTGGTGATCGCGCCGATCCTGATTTTCGGCCGGCGCGTGCGTAGCCTGTCGCGCCTGAGCCAGGACCGGATTGCCGACATCGGCAGCTACGTCTCCGAAACCCTCGCCCAGATCAAGACCGTGCAGGCCTACAACCATCAGGCGCAGGACGAGCAGCGCTTTGCCGTGACCGTGGAAGAGGCCTTCGACACCGCCCGCAAACGCATCTTCCAGCGCGCCTGGCTGATTACCCTGGTGATCGTGCTGGTGCTGGGCGCGGTCGGGGTGATGCTGTGGGTCGGTGGCATGGATGTGATTGCCGGGCGGATCACCGAGGGTGAGCTGGCCGCTTTTGTTTTTTACAGCCTGATCGTCGGCAGTGCGTTCGGTACCTTGAGCGAAGTGATCGGCGAATTGCAGCGCGCCGCCGGCGCCGCCGAGCGGATTGCCGAGTTACTGCGTTCGGAAAACATCATCCAGCCACCGCGCACCGGCCTGGTGACGTTGCCGGAACGGGTCAAAGGCGACCTGGTGCTGCAAGACCTGCGTTTTTCCTACCCGTCGCGTCCGGAAAGCTACGCCGTCGATGGCTTGAATCTGACCATCAACGCCGGCGAAACCCTGGCGCTGGTAGGACCGTCCGGGGCCGGCAAGTCGACGGTGTATGACTTGTTGCTGCGCTTTTACGATCCCGCCGAAGGCCGCATCCTGCTCGACGGCGTCCCCCTGACCCAACTCGACCCGCTGGACCTGCGCCGCTGCTTCGCCCTGGTCTCGCAAAGCCCGGCACTGTTCTTTGGCAGCATTGAAGAGAACATCCGCTACGGCAACCCGACGGCGACCCTGGCCCAGGTCAAGGACGCGGCAACAATCGCCTACGCCCATGACTTTATCGAGGCCATGCCCAACGGTTACCAGACCCACCTCGGCGATGCCGGCCTCGGCCTGTCCGGCGGCCAGCGCCAACGCCTAGCCATCGCCCGGGCGCTGCTGGTGGATGCCCCGATCCTGCTCCTCGACGAAGCCACCAGCGCCCTCGATGCCCAGAGCGAACACCTGATCCAGCAGGCCCTGCCCAGCCTGATGAAAAACCGCACCACCCTGGTCATCGCCCACCGCCTGGCCACGGTGAAAAACGCCGACCGGATCGCGGTAATGGATCAAGGGAGGCTGGTGGCGGTGGGGACGCATCAGGAGTTGATTGCGAGTAATGAGCTGTATGCGCGGTTGGCGGCGTTGCAGTTCAGCGATGGGAAAGCTGAATCCGGTCTTCTCCTATAGGTAATCGGCCGATCCGTGCAGGAGCCGGCTTGCTGGCGAAGACGGTGGCACATTCAATAGAGGTGTTGACTGCCGTGCTCGCGGGGCAGCGAGTGCTGGGGTTGCCTCGGGAAATCCAGGAAGTGCGCAATGCCTTTGCGGCCTACGAGGCTATGCCGGATTGGCAGCCAAGCAGCCGAGCAGCCGAGCCGACTTGCTGCAGGCGCATAACCTGTTGATGCACGGTTTAATCGACGACGTTGGACAGTTGCGCAAAGCCGGGGTGGGTATTTACCGGGGCGAGCAACTGGTTCATATGGTGCCACCTCCCAGTCGCGTTGCGCATTTGATAGATGATCTGTTGGCCTGGCTGGGTGCTTCTGATTGGCACCCGCTGATCATCAGTTGCGTCTTTCATTACGAGTTTGAGTTTATCCATCCGTTCGCCGACGGCAATGGACGCATGGGGCGTCTTTGGCAAACCTTGATCCTCAGTCAGTGGCGTCCGGTGTTGGCTTACTTGCCGGTCGAGGCGGTAATTCGAGAGCAGCAGGACGCTTATTACGCGGCATTGTCGGCAGCCGATCAGTTGGCTGAATCGACGCCTTTTGTCGAGTTTATGCTGCAAGCGTTGAGCCTCGCCCTTAAGGAGGCGGCCCAGAGCGAACCAGTAACCGACCAAGTAACCGACCAAGTAACCGACCAAGTAGCGAGGCTTCTTTTGTCGCTCCGTGGCGTGGGCCCGATGAAGGTCAGCGAGTTGATGGAAGACGTCGGATTGGCACACAGGGCGACCTTCCGGGCTAATTACCTCAAGCCGGCATTGGCTGCAGATTTGATTGAAATGACAAACCCCGATTCGCCCAACAGCCCGGCCCAACGATATCGCCTCACGGAACTTGGCAAACAAGCCGCGGCACGATCTCGGTCGGCGTAGGAGCTGCCGCAGGCTGCGATCTTTTGATCTTAAAAAAATGCCCGCTTCAATCGAAGTGGGCATTTTTGTTTGCGGTTTAAAGCAAGATCAAAAGATCGCAGCCTGCGGCAGCTCCTACAGGAGATCGAGTGAAGTTGAAACAGGTTGGATGGCTGTGAGGACGCCTTCGCCGGCAAGCCAGCTCCTACAAGGGTTCGGGTGCACCCCTTCGCTCTTCACCACTCAACAGGCCGAGCGTTAGCTCGCCTGCAGCTCTTGATCTTGACGCACCGCCCCCTCACGCCCTGAGCCTCTCCGTCAACCTGTGGCTACCTCCATCGGCGCCTCGATCAACGTTGATCCGCGCCGCATTAAAGCCTGTAGGTAAGCCTTTTCGTCATAGACGGTGCTGGTTTTCCAGCACCGATAGACGACTCTGATCCACTTAAAAGCGAGTGCTCTCAGGGCCGCTTGGTATGAGCAGCCTTTAGCCCGCTGCTGCCGATAATAAGCCTCGGCCCACGTTGATTGAGTGATGCTGTGAGCGGCCCATTCGACAAAGGTCTGACGCAAAAAGGTTGAGCATTGGTAGCGCCAATACACGACTTTCTTCTTTCCGCTACGCTGGGTAACTGGTGCGATTCCGGCATATCGCTGCATCGCACTGGCGTCGCTAAATCGATCACGCTGTTCACCAAAAGCCACCATAAGACGTGGTGCAAGATGTTGGCCGGCGCCAGGGAGTGCCTTAAAGATCGGGTAATCGGCCAAGGTGTTGGCCGTTTCTTCGATCTCGCGATCAAAATCCTTGATGGTTGAAATGAGCCCTTTGAGTTGCGACGCCAGGGCTGTCGCGTACAGCTGCGAAGGACGTATTACCCCCGGATCCTGCGTCAAAGGCATCGCCTTGGTGATGATTTCCCAGCGCGCCTGATTGAGTTGAGGGTGACGAGCGTTGTGCTCGTTAAAAAACTTGAGAAAGGCACTCTGGCGAGAACGCTTGATGTGTTCAAGCGTGGGCCAGCGCATCAGAAAGTCACAGAACACCACGGTGTCATGATTGCTAAACAGCTCCAGGACCAATGGATAATACTGTTTGAGCGTACAGATCAAGCGGTTGCTGACCTTCACTCGCTCATCAACCAGTGCCCGCCGATGTTCTGTCAGGCAGGCCAAAATACGCATGGCTGGGCTTTGCGGCATCAACTGGGGAAATCGTTGGGGGTGAGTGAGCAACAACTCAAGCGCCCATTGAGCATCAGTCGGATCATCCTTGGCACCGCTACGGACAAAGGTTTTACGGTGTCTGGCCAAGGTGCTCGGATTAATCGGAAACAGACAAAAGAACTCGTATTTCTGCAGGGCAGCCACCAACGGGCCCTTGTTGAGCTCAAGAGCAATCGCAATCGGAGCACCGTAGCGCTCAAACAACGATTTCGCCCAACGATCAATCGATTGGGGCGTGTGGTCGATGACAGAAAAGTGCCGCAGGGTTTCCCCTGCGACCTGCAAACACACGTCGTGCTTGGTATCTGCCCAGTCTATTCCGATATAAGCAGTGAATTTCTGAGACAGGAGCGTTTTCATCAACAACCTCCACAGGCGCTAAAGTACATGCAGGGACATGCATGCTTGCGTCCAGCGAAAGCGATATAGAGAGCCGTGTCGGGCTTTCCCTGAGTATTCGTTAAAGGGCGCAAGCGCACCTGGGGGCTCGAAGGTGAGGAGGTAATCATCGAGTGCTTGAGAGGCCTATTCGTAGCCCACAGGTGCATGTTCCTTCCTTGATCAAAACTGACTTCCAGACACCGAAGTATGGAAGAAGAAAGGAACGGACAACCTATATCGAGAGGCCGAGTGGAGGTTCTGCGCAGTGGGCAACCCGGCATGGATGCCGGGTTAGCCGCGCACGGCCATGGATGGCCGATCGCGGCGGGCCCACGGAGCAGGACCGGAGCGAGGGCATGCCGAGCCTAGGCGAGGCACCGAACGAAAGGGGCAAAAGCGCTTGGTTACTTGGCGCTTTTCCAAGTGACCCGCCGTAAGGGCGGAACCCTAAGCCGCCGTTACCGCAGAAACGGATATGTACACGATCAAAAAAGCCGGCACGGCATCACCAATCATTGATCGTCAAAATACCGCTCATGCCAATCCACCAACGGCTGTGGCGAGTTGAGTTTCTGGCCGTAGATCACCGAATACGACAACACGTTCTGCACATACTGGCGGGTCTCGTCGAACGGAATGCTTTCCACCCACACGTCAAAGCTCAAATGGTCGGCACCGCGCAGCCACTGGCGCACACGACCGGGGCCGGCGTTGTAGGCGGCGGAGGCGAGGACGCGGTTGCCGTTGAACTGGGCGTGGACCTGGCTCAGGTAGGCGGCGCCGAGCTGGATGTTCTTGTCCGGATCGAACACTTGCTGCGGTGAGGCCAGAGGAATGCTGAACTTGCGCGCGGTTTCCTTGGCGGTGGCGGGCATCAGCTGCATCAGGCCGCTGGCGCCGACGCTGGAGCGGGCGTCGTCCATGAAGGCGCTTTCCTGGCGGGTAATGGCGAACACCCAGCTCGAGTGCAGCCCACGGACCTTGGCTTCACGCACCAGGGTTTCGCGGTGGGCCATCGGGAAACGGATGTTCAGGTCGTCCCAGTACTGCGCCTGGCTGATGGTGCGGATCGCCGGGAAATACCATTTCAGGTCATAGGCCAGTTTGGCCTGGGCGACCATTTCATCGCGGCTGAAGTGGCGGCTGACGTGGTACCACTCGCGACGACCGTCGACGATTTGCCCGCGGGCGTGGAACTCCAGTGCGCGACGGATGCCCGGGGTGTTGCGCACCTTGTTGATCAGTGCCTGGCTGAGCACCAGCGGTTTGTTGTTCAGCGAGTAGGGCAACTGCGAGCGATCGGCGGCCAGGAACCCGTAAAAATCACGCTCGCGGGCCAGGCTCTTGTAGAGCGTCTGTGCTTCCGGGCTCTGCGGCTGCGCCAGTTCCAGGCTGCGCGCCTGCCAGTAGCGCCAGCGGTTGGTCGTCGCCAGGTCCTGCGGCAGGCGGCGGCTCAACTGGTAGGCATCGTCCCAGCGCGCCAGGCGCAACAGCAGGCGCATGCGCCATTCCGACACGGTGTTGTCGCGCAGTTCCGGGTCGTACTTGGTCATCATGTCCAGCGCGCGAGGGTCGAACCGTTTGGCCAGGGACAGCCCGATTTCCCGGGCGATCGCCACTTTTTCATCACGTGAGAAGTGCATGCTGCTGGCGTAGCCATCGAGCATCTGCATCGCCCGGTCGGGATCCTGTCGCGCCAGGCGGCGCAGGCCGAGGCTGACCACGTCGGACATCGGCTCATCGGCTGGAATGAAGCGAGCCGGATCGTTGAGCAGTTCGGGTTTCTGCGCCACTTCCACCAGCAGGCGGCCGCGCGGGGCGAGGGTGCTCAGGCCGTTGACCAGGCTGTTGGCCAGCGGATAGTTGCGCGCCTGGGCCGCGAGCTTGGTGCGCTCCCAGCGTCGCTGTTCGGTCAGCTGGCCTTCGGCGGCCCAGACACCGAACAGCGTGTCGCAGGCGGCCGGTTGCGATTTGCCGGTGAGCCAGAGTTTTTGCGCGTTGGCGTAACCTTCGGTTTTCTGGTTATGCGTGATCTGGTACTGCGCGTTGAGGCAATCCAGCTCGGTGAAGTTCATCTTCGGGTCGTAATACTTGACGAAGGTCGCCCAGTCGCCGCGTTCGGACAGCCAGCGCAACCAGCGCAATTTCATCCAGTTGGCCTGGGGCAGGTCACCGTGTTCGGCGAGGAATTTTTCTATTTCGGCATTGCTCGCGTATTTCAGGCGCGCGGTCAGCTCGTCATACGCCAGGTACGGTTCCAGCGGATAATCGGCGAGGGCCTGGCGATAGCGGAAATACGGGCCGGTGTCACCCTTGGCCAGGGCGCGCTTGGCTTCATCGTAATACTGGCGTTGGGTGGACAGATCCACGGCCTGGGCGGTGTGGACGACAGTGGCAGTAAGAAGAAAACAGGACAAAAGACTTAAAAGGCGACTGCGCATGAGACGTCCGGGCAGAGAAATCATGACAAGCGCGGGGCAATGCCCGCGCTGAATTGTCTGTAGCTTAGCCTTTTGCCAGCAGCGGGCGAAAGCTTTGCCGGCTTGTCAGCATCAACTCGCAACATTTGTCCTGCAGAGTGTCGTCCAGGTGAAATTGCCGGCCTTCTGCAGCCTCAAGTCAGGTAGAATGCGCGCCCGGTTTTTGGAGAAGCTCATGACCCTGCTCAAATTCAGCGATGTGTCCCTTGCTTTCGGCGCTATGCCGTTGTTGGACAAGGTGTCCTGGCAGATCGCCCGTGGTGAGCGGGTGTGCATCATCGGCCGCAACGGCACTGGCAAGTCCAGCATGATGAAGCTCGTCAAGGGCGACCAGAAGCCCGATGAGGGCTCCGTTTGGCGCGCGCCCGGCCTCAAGATTGGCGAATTGCCGCAAGAATTGCCGGTAGCCGACGAGCGGACCGTGTTCGACGTGGTGGCTGAAGGCCTGGACGGTGTCGGCGAGCTGCTTGCGCAGTATCACCACCTGAGCCAGAACATCGTCACCGATGCCGATCTGGACAAACTGATGCACGTCCAGCACGACCTCGAAGCCCGTGACGGCTGGCGTTTGCAGCAACTGGTCGACAGCACCCTGAGCCGTCTGCAATTGCCGGCCGACAAGACCCTCGCCGAATTGTCCGGCGGCTGGCGTCGCCGCGTCCTGCTGGCCCAGGCCCTGGTGTCCGAACCGGACCTGCTGTTGCTCGACGAGCCGACCAACCACCTGGACATCGGTGCCATTGCCTGGCTCGAAGAAGCGCTGAAGGATTTCCAGGGCGCCGTGCTGTTCATCACGCACGACCGGTCCTTCCTGCAGAACCTGGCAACGCGCATCCTCGAACTGGATCGCGGCGGCCTGATCGACTGGAACGGCGATTACGCCAGCTTCCTGGTGCATAAAGAAGCGAGTCTGGCGGCCGAAGAAACCGCCAACGCGCTGTTCGACAAGAAGCTGGCCCAGGAAGAAGTCTGGATCCGCCAGGGCATCAAGGCGCGCCGCACCCGTAACGAAGGCCGCGTGCGCGCCTTGAAAGCCCTGCGCGTCGAGCGCAGCGAGCGTCGTGAGCGCACCGGCAAGGCCAACATTCAGCTGGATACCGCCGACAAGTCCGGCAAGCAGGTGATGGTCCTCGAGAACGTGAGTTTCGCTCACCCGGGCGGCCCGTTCCTGATCAAGGACTTCTCGATGGTCCTGACGCGCGGCGACCGTATCGGTCTGCTCGGCGCCAACGGTACCGGCAAGACCACCCTGCTGAAACTGATGCTCAGCGGCCTGCAGCCTACCAGCGGCACCGTGGAAGAGGGGACTCGCATCGACGTCGCCTACTTCGATCAGTTGCGCCATCAGCTGGACCTGGAAAAGACCGTGATCGACAACGTGGCCGAAGGTCGCGACTTCATCGATATCGACGGTCAGAGCCGTCACGTGCTGAGCTACCTCGGCGACTTCCTGTTCAGCCCGCAGCGTGCCCGCACGCCGGTCAAGGCGCTGTCCGGCGGTGAGCGTGCCCGTTTGTTGCTGGCGAAACTGTTCAGCAAGCCGGCGAACCTGCTGGTGCTCGACGAACCGACCAACGACCTCGACGTCGAAACCCTGGAGCTGCTGGAAGAGGTCTTGCTGACCTTCAACGGCACCGTGCTGATGGTCAGTCACGACCGGGCATTCCTCGACAACGTGGTCACCAGCACCCTGGTCTTCGAAGGCGAAGGCAAGGTTCGCGAATACGTCGGTGGTTATCAGGACTGGCTGCGCCAGGGCGGCTCGCCGCGCCTGCTGGGCGTGACCGAGAGCAAATCCGGCAAGGCCGACCTGACCTCTGCGGTGGTCACGGCGGAACCGGCGCCTGTCGCTGCGGTAGAAGCGCCTGTGGCCAAGAAAAAGCTCAGCTACAAGGTGCAGCGCGAGCTGGAAGCCTTGCCGGGGCAGATCGAAGCCATGGAACAGCAGATCGCTGCCGTTGAAGCGCAGATGGCGGATGCCGGGTTTTACCAGCGTCCGGCGGCCGAGAGCGCTGCGGTGATCGCCCAGCTGGAGCAGTTGAATGCTGAACTCGACATCATGGTCGAGCGCTGGGCCGAGCTGGATGCCTGATTGATCCCGCACTAAAAAAGCCCGACCTCGGTAACTCGAGTGTCGGGTTTTTTTGTAGGGGGGTTGTGTTGTCAGCTTTTGTTTTGCAGGCGCACCGCAAGCACGTCGCACGGCGCGCCGTGCAGTACGTCATTGGCGGTGGAGCCCAGCAGCAGTGCCAGGCCATGCCGTCCGTGACTGCCGACCACGATCATGTCGCACCCTTGCTCCTTGGCCAGGTGGTGAATTTCCTGGCGGGGCTGGCCGTAAGTCAGGTGGCTGTATTCCTTGGAGAGTTCCGGATACTTGATGATAAGTCGGTCCAGACGCTCCCGGGCCTGATCGAACTGCTGTTGTTGCAGTTGTGACAGGTCCATCGGCACATCACCGCCAAAGGCCATGGCCATCGGCTCGACGATGTGCACCAGGGACAGCTTGCAGCCGTTGCTCACCGACAGCTCGCGAGCACGATGGATGACAGGGTCGCACTCTTCGGTCAGGTCTACAGCGACCAGAATGTGGTTGTAGGGCATGAGGTGCTCCTCCTGAGGATGGCAATAAGGGTAAGTATGGCTGGTTTCAAGCGCATTGGTTTCAAAGTGACCCGGCGCGCTCATTTAAAATCGGTGCATTTGAAATGGGTGCATTTAAAATCGGGAGTACAGATATGACGGTCTGGATAGTGGTGTCAATCCTGTTGGTGGTCCTGAGCCCGCTGGCATGGTTGCGGCCGTCCCGTGGACAGAGCGGGCGCATCGCCCTGCGCATGGAGGCGCGACGCATCGGCCTAGCCATGCAACTGGCGCCTCAGGAGTGGCCACACTGGCTCAGCCCGGAGCCGCCGAGCCCGTGCGCCCAGTACCATAGGCCGCGACGTGGCAATCAGCCAGCATGCTGGCGCTATTGGCAAAAATCCCCGGGGCTGTGGGTGAATCAGTGGCAGGAGGTCTGTGAGGATCCTGTGCTGCTCAATCATTTCGAAAAATTGCCGGCCAATGTGTACAAGGTCGAGGCGGACAAGCAGATGATCACCTTGTACTGGGGCGAGAAGGGCGAAGCCGAGGTGTTGCAGCAAATCGACGCCACCCTCAAGGCCCTGGCCTGAACCCGATCCCCGCTGATCCCCCGAATTGCGCGCGCAGAACATATCTTCAGGCAATAAAAAGCCCGACATCATCATCGGGCGGAAGTTGGCCAGGCAGGCCGGAAATTCTTTGTCACATTGATCTTGCGCCGGTATTCACCCAAGGCGTTGAAAAATATCCTCGGCTCCCCGCCAGCGTAGCCTGTTAAACACAGGCTGCCGCGAATTAGGGCGAATTTTCTAATGATTGATCCTATGAATGGCCGCACATGCATCCGCGTGTTGCAGGTCTTCGTGGTACGGAAGTGACCGTAAAGTCGCGCTTCAACCAGTATTTTGGGCGATTGACAATTGTCGGAAATTCCGTGAAGGTGGCATACCCAAATCAAACGGGCGTATGAAATGAGCGTTTGTATTACAGATCGCTCCTACAGAATCCCGACTATCGCGTTGGCGGGTGTGCCAGGTGGATGGGCGTAGCATTGACGATAACCGTCCCTGCCGAGCCATTTGCCTGCGTCCGACGTGTACTGTTCAGCTTCCATATCGTGGAGATCAGTTGATGATTTACGAAGGTAAAGCCATCACGGTTAAGGCTCTTGAAAGTGGCATCGTCGAATTGAAATTCGACCTCAAGGGTGAGTCCGTCAACAAGTTCAACCGTCTAACCCTGAACGAACTGCGTCAGGCCGTGGACACCATCAAGGCAGATAATTCGATCAAGGGTGTGATCGTCAGCAGTGGCAAGGACGTGTTCATCGTTGGCGCCGACATCACCGAATTTGTCGAGAACTTCAAGCTGCCTGATGCAGAGCTTGTGGCAGGCAACCTCGAAGCCAACAGGATCTTCAGCGATTTCGAAGACCTGAATGTCCCGACTGTCGCCGCGATCAACGGCATCGCCCTGGGTGGCGGCCTGGAAATGTGCCTGGCGGCGGACTACCGCGTCATGGCCAATACCGCCAAGATCGGCCTGCCGGAAGTCAAGCTGGGTATCTACCCGGGCTTCGGCGGTACGGTGCGCTTGCCGCGCATCATCGGTGCCGACAATGCCATCGAGTGGATTGCCGCCGGTAAGGAAAACCGCGCTGAAGACGCGCTGAAAGTCGGCGCCGTCGATGCCGTGGTTGCCCCGGAGCAACTGCTCGAAGCGGCGCTGAACCTGGTCAAGGGCGCCATCGCCGGCGAGTTCGACTACAAGGCCAAGCGTCAGCCGAAGCTGGAAAAGCTCAAGCTCAACGCCATCGAACAGATGATGTCGTTCGAAACCGCCAAGGGCTTCGTCGCAGGTCAGGCTGGCCCGAACTACCCGGCACCGGTCGAAGCGATCAAGACCATCCAGAAAGCCGCGAACTTCGGTCGTGACAAGGCGCTGGAAGTCGAAGCCGCCGGTTTCGTCAAACTGGCCAAGACCTCTGCCGCGCAGAGCTTGATCGGTCTGTTCCTGAACGATCAGGAACTGAAGAAAAAGGCCAAGGCCTACGACGAAATCGCCAAGGACGTGAAGCAGGCTGCCGTATTGGGCGCCGGCATCATGGGTGGCGGTATCGCGTATCAGTCGGCCTCCAAAGGCACGCCGATCCTGATGAAAGACATCAACGAGCACGGCATCGAGCAGGGCCTGGCTGAAGCCGCCAAGCTGCTGGTGAGCCGCGTTGATAAAGGTCGCATGACGGCCGCGAAGATGGCTGAAGTGCTCAACGGCATTCGTCCGACCCTGTCCTACGGTGACTTCGGCCACGTCGACCTGGTCGTCGAAGCGGTCGTCGAGAACCCCAAGGTCAAGCAAGCCGTGCTGGCTGAAGTGGAAGATCAGGTCAAAGAGGACACCATCCTCGCGTCCAACACCTCGACCATTTCCATCACCTTGCTGGCCAAGGCCCTCAAGCGTCCGGAAAACTTCGTCGGCATGCACTTCTTCAACCCGGTGCACATGATGCCGCTGGTTGAAGTGATCCGTGGCGAGAAGTCCAGCGAGCTGGCCGTCGCCACCACCGTGGCCTACGCCAAGAAAATGGGCAAGAACCCGATCGTGGTCAACGACTGCCCGGGCTTTTTGGTCAACCGCGTGCTGTTCCCGTACTTCGGCGGTTTCGCCAAGCTGGTCAGCGCCGGTGTGGACTTCGTCCGCATTGACAAGGTCATGGAAAAATTCGGCTGGCCGATGGGCCCGGCGTACCTGATGGACGTGGTCGGCATCGACACCGGTCACCACGGTCGTGACGTGATGGCTGAAGGTTTCCCGGACCGCATGAAAGACGACCGCCGTTCGGCCGTCGACGTGCTCTACGAAGCCAAGCGCCTGGGCCAGAAGAACGGCAAGGGCTTCTACGCCTACGAAACCGACAAGAACGGCAAGCAGAAGAAAGTCGCCGACCCGTCGGTGCTGGAAGTGCTCAAGCCGATCGTGTTCGAACAGCGTGAAGTCACCGATGAAGACATCATCAACTGGATGATGATCCCGCTGTGCCTGGAGACCGTGCGTTGCCTGGAAGACGGCATCGTCGAAACCGCTGCCGAAGCCGACATGGGTCTGGTCTACGGTATTGGTTTCCCTCCATTCCGCGGCGGTGCGCTGCGCTATATCGATTCGATCGGTGTGGCCGAGTTCGTTGCCCTGGCTGACCAGTACGCTGATTTGGGCGCGCTGTACCACCCGACCGCAAAACTGCGTGAAATGGCCAAAACCGGCCAACGGTTCTTCGGTTAAGCGTCCAAACACTTGAGCGAGAGTGAAATTTTATGAGCTTGAATCCTAGAGACGTCGTGATTGTCGACTTCGGTCGTACGCCGATGGGCCGCTCCAAGGGCGGCATGCACCGCAACACCCGCGCCGAAGACATGTCGGCGCACTTGATCAGCAAACTGCTGGAACGCAACGTCAAGGTCGACCCGAACGAAGTCGAAGACGTGATCTGGGGCTGTGTGAACCAGACCCTGGAGCAGGGCTGGAACATCGCCCGCATGGCATCCCTGATGACGCAGATCCCGCACACCGCTGCCGGCCAGACCGTCAGCCGCCTGTGTGGCTCGTCGATGAGTGCCTTGCACACTGCCGCGCAAGCGATCATGACCGGCAACGGTGACGTGTTCGTCGTCGGCGGCGTCGAGCACATGGGCCACGTGAGCATGATGCACGGTGTCGATCCGAACCCGCACATGTCGCTGTACGCGGCGAAAGCCTCGGGCATGATGGGCCTGACCGCGGAAATGCTCGGCAAGATGCACGGCATCACTCGCGAGCAGCAGGATGCTTTCGGCGTGCGCTCCCACCAGCTCGCCCACAAGGCGACCCTGGAAGGCAAGTTCAAGGACGAAATCATCCCGATGCAGGGCTACGACGAGAACGGTTTCCTGAAACTGTTCGACTACGACGAAACCATTCGTCCGGAAACCACCCTGGAAAGCCTGGCCGCTCTCAAGCCAGCGTTCAATCCGAAAGGTGGCACCGTGACAGCGGGTACTTCGTCGCAGATCACCGACGGTGCCTCGTGCATGATCGTGATGTCGGCGCAGCGTGCCCAGGACCTGGGCATCCAGCCGCTGGCGGTGATCCGCTCGATGGCGGTGGCAGGTGTGGACCCGGCAATCATGGGCTATGGTCCAGTACCGGCCACCCAGAAAGCACTGAAGCGCGCAGGCCTTGGTATCAACGATATCGACTTCTTCGAGCTCAACGAAGCGTTCGCCGCACAGGCCCTGCCGGTGCTGAAAGATTTGAAAGTACTCGACAAGATGAACGAGAAGGTTAACCTGCACGGCGGCGCGATCGCCCTGGGTCATCCGTTCGGTTGCTCCGGTGCACGGATCTCCGGCACCCTGTTGAACGTGATGAAGCAGAATGGCGGCACCTTCGGGGTAGCTACCATGTGCATTGGTCTCGGCCAAGGCATCTCTACCGTCTTCGAACGCGTTTAAGCGTTTCGTTGAAGGAAGCCGGGGCCAAGTGCCCCGGTTTTTGTTTTTCCGGATTTTTTTTTGTTTTTATTTTGAAAAGATTTGAGCGAGGGCCAAACCATGCCGATACAACCTGGTCTGTACGAGCATTACAAAGGTCCGCAGTACCGCGTATTCAGCACCGCGCGGCATTCGGAAACCGAAGAGGAAGTGGTCTTCTACCAAGCCCTGTATGGCGATTACGGCTTTTGGGTGCGTCCCTTGAGCATGTTCCTGGAGTCGGTCGAGGTTGACGGCGAACAGGTGCCACGCTTTGCTTTGGTGCAAGCCGAACCGAGCCTTTTTTCCAAGCCATAAGCGGAGTGCGCGCAGGACCCTGCGCTTGACCTCACCTTGTAGCCACTATATATAGCGGTGCCGCGTCAGGCGCCAACCGCCTTTCACTTCTAGAATTCAGGAATTTTCTGATCCATGGGCAAATCGCTGGTCATTGTGGAATCCCCGGCTAAGGCCAAGACCATCAACAAGTATCTGGGTAACCAATACGTGGTGAAGTCGAGTATCGGCCATATCCGAGACCTGCCCACCAGCGGTTCGGCTAGCGCCAGCAAAGAGCCTGCCGCCAAGCGCGGCAAGGCCGCCGCGGGTGAAGGTCCGGTACTTACGCCGAAAGAGAAAGCGCGCAAGCAGCTGGTCTCGCGCATGGGCGTCGATCCCGATCATGGCTGGAAAGCCAAGTACGAGATCCTCCCGGGCAAAGAGAAAGTCATCGAAGAGCTGCGCCGGCTCGCCAAGGATGCTGACACCATCTATCTCGCAACCGACTTGGATCGCGAGGGGGAAGCCATTGCCTGGCACCTGCGCGAAGCCATCGGTGGTGACGACAGCCGCTACAAGCGCGTGGTGTTCAACGAAATCACCAAGAAGGCGATTCAGGAAGCCTTCTCCAAGCCGGGCGAGCTGGACATCGACCGTGTCAACGCCCAGCAGGCGCGTCGTTTCCTCGACCGCGTGGTCGGTTACATGGTCTCGCCGCTGCTGTGGGCCAAGGTCGCCCGTGGCCTGTCCGCCGGTCGCGTGCAATCGGTAGCGGTGAAGCTGGTGGTCGAGCGTGAGCGCGAAATCCGTGCGTTCAACCCGGAAGAGTACTGGGAAGTCCATGCCGACCTCGGCACCGCCAAGGGCGCCACCGTGCGCTTCGACGTGGCCCGCGAGAAAGGCGAAGCCTTCAAGCCGCTCAACGAAGCCCAGGCCATGGCTGCGCTGGAAAAGCTCAAGGCGTCCAGCTACAGCATCGTCAAGCGCGAAGACAAGCCGACCAGCAGCAAGCCGTCGGCGCCGTTCATTACCTCCACCCTGCAGCAGGCCGCGAGCAACCGCCTGGGCTTCGGGGTGAAGAAAACCATGATGATGGCCCAGCGTTTGTACGAAGCGGGCTACATCACGTATATGCGTACCGACTCCACCAACCTCTCGGCCGATGCCGTGACGATGGCGCGCACCTATATTGAAGGCGAGTTCGGCAAGAAGTACCTGCCGGAAAACCCGAACGTCTACAGCAGCAAGGAAGGCGCACAAGAGGCTCACGAAGCGATTCGTCCCTCCGATGCCAATACCGAGCCAAGCAAGCTGTCGGGCATGGAGCGTGACGCTGAGCGGCTCTACGAGCTGATCTGGCGCCAGTTCCTCGCTTGCCAGATGCTGCCGGCGCAGTACCTGTCGACCACGGTCACCGTCGGTGCCGGCGACTTCGAGCTGCGCGCCAAGGGCCGCATCCTCAAGTTCGACGGTTACACCCGCGTCATGCCGCAGATCGCCAAGCCAGGCGATGACGACGTGCTGCCGGACATGGCCCAGGGCGACGCGATGAAGCTGATCAAGCTTGATCCGACCCAGCACTTCACCAAGCCGCCGGCGCGTTACTCGGAAGCCAGCCTGGTAAAAGAAATGGAAAAACGCGGCATCGGTCGTCCTTCGACCTACGCGGCGATCATTTCGACCATCCAGGACCGCGGTTACGTGGCGCTGCACAACCGTCGTTTCTATTCGGAAAAGATGGGCGACATCGTCACCGAGCGCCTGGCCGAGAGCTTCTCCAATCTCATGGACTACGGCTTCACCGCCGGCATGGAAGAGAACCTCGATGACGTGGCCCAGGGCGAACGCGACTGGAAAAACGTGCTCGACGAGTTCTACGGCGACTTCAAGAAGAAGCTCGAAGTAGCCGAAAGCGCCGAAGGCGGCATGCGCGCCAACCAGCCGGTGATGACGGACATTCCGTGCGTGGTGTGCGGTCGTCCGATGCAGATTCGTACCGCGTCGACCGGCGTGTTCCTCGGTTGCTCGGGCTACAGCCTGCCGCCGAAAGAACGCTGCAAGGCCACCGTCAACCTGGTGCCGGGCGATGAAATCGCTGCGGACGACGAGGGTGAGTCGGAATCCTTGGTGCTGCGTGGCAAGCACCGTTGCCCGATCTGCAGCACGGCGATGGACGCTTACCTGCTCGACGAGAAGCGCAAGCTGCACATCTGCGGCAACAACCCGGATTGCGACGGCTACGAAATCGAAGAGGGCAGTTATCGCATCAAGGGCTATGAAGGTCCGAGCCTGGAATGCGACAAGTGCGGCAGCGAGATGCAACTCAAGACCGGCCGTTTCGGCAAGTTCTTCGGCTGCACCAACGCGACCTGCAAGAACACCCGCAAACTGCTGAAAAGCGGTGATGCGGCGCCGCCGAAGATGGACCCGGTGAAGATGCCTGAGCTGAAATGCGAAAAGGTCAACGACACCTACATCCTGCGCGACGGTGCTTCGGGCCTGTTCCTGGCCGCCAGCCAGTTCCCGAAAAACCGCGAGACCCGTGCTCCGCTGGTCATGGAAATCGTGCCGCACAAGGATGAGATCGATCCGAAGTACCACTTCCTGTGCGAAGCACCGAAGAAAGATCCGGACGGCCTGCCCACTGTGATCCGCTACAGCCGCAAGACCAAGGAGCAGTACGTGCAGACTGAAGTCGACGGTAAGCCGACTGGCTGGAAGGCGTACTACGACGGCGGCAAGTGGACGGTGGAAGACAAACGCCCGGCAAAGGCCGCCAAGGCGTAAACCTGTAGGAGCTGGCTTGCCAGCGAAGGACGGTGTGTCAGGCACTATCAATGACGACTGACAGACCGCTATCGTCGGAGCGCCGCCCGGAGCAAGCTCGCTCCCACAGTTGATGGGGGCTGGCCGCAGTTTTTGTGCTCGGCGCAGATCCCCTGTGGGAGCGAGCTTGCTCGCGAAGGGGCCAGTACATTCAACAAATGGGTTGGCAGACAGACCGCTTTCGCGAGCAAGCTTGCTCCTACAGACGGTGTCCGCGATAACGCGTACTGTCTGGATGAACGTGTCGCTCTCGGGTTTTCGTCGGAACGCCGCCCGGAGCAAGCTCGCTCCTACAGCACAAAGGCCGCATGACCACCCCCGGGTGTTCATGCGGCCTTTTTGTTTTGTGCTTGCGGGAGGCGCAGGTGATCCATGACACTGTCTGACCTGCGTGAAGCAATTATTTCGTTGTGGAGGCTGCCGTCATGGCCCACGAACTCTATACCCGTACCAACCAGAAGATTTATTTCGCCGGCCTGTCGCTGGAAGCGCTCGCCAAGGCCGAAGAGGGGCGAGCGATGAACTCGCTGGCGCTGATTCAGGCCGGGCGCGAATCGGCGTTGTTTCACCTGTACGGCGCATTGCTGGGGTTGTGTCATGAAATCGCCGGCTTCTATCGTTTGCCCCAGGCCAATGCGCCGCGGGCGGAGATGCTGCTGACCCGGGAAGTGCTGGAAGCCATCGCCATCCCTGAAATGGCCGAGATGGTCGAACTGGCGCAGAACCCGGAAACCTGGCTGGCCAGGCTGTTGGCCGCCCATGCGGCGCTGTTCCAGCCGCCAAGGGCCCCGCACAAACCTAAAGGCGATGTGACCCAGCCGCTGATCCTGGCCGTTAACCTGGATGAAGAAGAGGCGCCTCAGGAATTGAGTCGGGAAGAGCTGGAAAGCTGGCGCCAGAACCTCAAGGGCCTGGCGATCCGGTTTCGCGAAGGGTTGAACGAGTGCTGAAAAACTGAGTGTCTGGCCGGTGTTTCGCTCAGGGAAACCTGTTGTGGGAAATTTCCCTGAGTGACGACATCTGGTCAAGATCCCGAGCGAAGCCGGGAAGATGCCTATATAATCCCCGCCTTTCTTGGAGAACTCATCTTTATGCCAACGTCCTTTCTAGAAATTGTCGAGTTACCAGACGGCCGTATCGAGCTGCGCAGGGCTGAGGACGAGGGTTCTCTGGTTACTTTGGATTTCTCCGAGGATGCCAAGGCGTTCCTGCAAGGCCAGCATGTGGAAGTCGCCAAGGCGATGTTGAGTGTCGGCGTTCAGATGGCCGGACGCCTGGTTGAAGGTGAATTTGAACCGGATCAGGGGTCGCGGGTTCTTCATTGATCCCGTCCGTCGTTTTATTGCGGATACCTTTACAGATTGGCTTCTCTATCCCTGGAGAAGCCCGGCGCTGCTCAGCGCATCCCCTGTTTTTCAGTTAACCCAGTCGAATGTTCAGGCTCTGCGCATCCCCGATCCGGGCGGCGCTGATCAACTGTTGCCGTGAAGCCGAGCTCAGCGTGTTGAGCCAGCTGACCACCGTATGGCTACGGCCCAGGCGCAGGGCTTCGCAGGTCAGTTGCTGGGCGCTCTGGGTGCCACGCGGCTGCAGCAGCAGGATGCGTTCGCGATTCAGGCCGGCATCGCGCAGCCAGGCCTGGGTCAGGCTGGCGGGCGGGGCGATCAGGGTCAGCCAGCGGGCGTCCTGATCCTCGCTCAATTCCCTGAGGATCGGTGCCAGAAGGTTCAGGCAGTTCCCGGCCGCACCACTCAGTGACAGCTCGCTGAAGACGTCCGGTTCGGCACTCCAGGGCGACTCGACCACCTCTTTCAGGATCGGTGCCAACGGCTGCATCATGAACGCCTCGAACAACGGCAACTGGGCTTGCTGTGGTGTATGTGGGAACTGCATAAAGCCTCCTTTAGCGGCGAATGACGCCGACACTCAAGCCTTCGATCACCAGTTCCTGATCTTTCAGGTTCACTTCGATTGGGGCGAATTCAGGGTTTTCAGCCAGCAGCCAGACTTTGCTGCCATCGCGCTTGAAGCGCTTGACGGTCACTTCGTCGCCGATCCGCGCGACCACGATCTGGCCGTTGCGGGCTTCACGGGTGGTATGGACGGCCAGCAGGTCGCCGTCGAAAATGCCCACGTCCTTCATGCTCATGCCATGGACCCGCAGCAGATAGTCGGCGCGGGGATGGAAGAAGGTCGGGTTGATGTTGCAGGACTCTTCGATGTGCTGCTGGGCGAGGATGGGGGCGCCGGCCGCCACACGTCCGATGATCGGCAGGGTGGATTCGTCGGCCTTGGCTTCAAAACCGGGGATGCGAATGCCGCGGGAGGCACCGGGAGTCATCTCGATAGCGCCCTTGCGGGCCAGTGCCTTGAGGTGTTCTTCCGCCGCGTTGGGCGACTTGAAACCCAGTTCCTGAGCGATTTCCGCGCGGGTCGGCGGGTAGCCGTTGTCATCTAGGCAGCGTTTGATGAAGGCCAGAATCTCTGCTTGGCGTGGCGTCAGCTTTAGCATATTGATCGCTCTGTCTTTTTATACAGTGACTGGGATTATATACAGTGGAACGGTCTTGGCAATGCCCCTTTTTTTGCCGGCCGCCAGACGGTCGATCAACCGGCTGAATAAAGCTTTGCCGATGTATGGTTAAATAGCTGACTGACCATTCCCGAAACGAACCGCCAGACTTGACAAGACTGGGACTGAAACGTATGTTTCAAACAAGTGTTTGTCAGGCGGAGTAGCCATGGCCCAGTCGGAAACCGTTGAACGCATTCTCGATGCTGCCGAGCAATTGTTCGCGGAGAAAGGTTTCGCCGAAACCTCGTTGCGTCTGATCACCAGCAAGGCCGGGGTCAATCTGGCAGCGGTGAATTATCACTTCGGCTCGAAGAAGGCGCTGATCCAGGCGGTCTTCTCGCGCTTCCTCGGGCCGTTCTGCATCAGCCTCGACAAAGAGCTGGAGCGGCGTCAGGCCAAGCCGGAAAACAAGCCGACCCTCGAAGAGCTGCTGGAAATCCTCGTCGAACAAGCCCTGGTGGTGCAGCCACGCAGCGGCAACGATCTGTCTATCTTCATGCGCTTGCTGGGCCTGGCCTTCAGTCAGAGCCAGGGCCATTTGCGGCGTTACCTGGAAGACATGTACGGCAAGGTGTTCCGCCGCTACATGACGCTGGTCAACGAGGCCGCGCCGCGGATTCCACCGATCGAACTGTTCTGGCGGGTGCACTTCATGCTCGGTGCCGCGGCGTTCAGCATGTCGGGGATCAAGGCCTTGCGCGCGATTGCCGAGACCGACTTCGGCGTCAATACCTCCATCGAGCAGGTCATGCGGCTGATGGTGCCGTTCCTGGCGGCCGGCATGCGTGCCGAAACCGGCGTGACCGACACGGCCATGGCCACCGCGCAGCTGCGTCCGCGTAGCAAATCGACACCCTTTGCCGCCAAGGTTTGACCCCGCACGGGTGGGCGCGGCAGCGGACATCCGCTAAGCTGGGCGCCCATGCCGACTCTCGTCTGCACCCCATTGTTTTCGCCAACCGGGCTATCACCCGGGGTGACCAATGCGTGCGAGCCGGGTTTATCGTTATCAAGGAATCTCTATGACTGCTGGCCTGCAAGGCTCGTTGATGGTGGACGTCGCCGGTACCTGGCTGACGGCCGAAGATCGCCAACTGTTGCGTCAACCCGAAGTGGGTGGCCTGATCATTTTTGCGCGCAACATCGAACACCCGCGCCAGGTGCGTGAATTGAGTGCGGCGATCCGCGCCATTCGTCCTGATCTGCTGCTGGCAGTGGATCAGGAGGGCGGTCGGGTTCAGCGTTTGCGCCAGGGCTTCGTGCGGCTGCCGGCCATGCGTGCCATTGCCGACAACCCGAATGCCGACTACCTGGCCGAGCAGTGCGGCTGGATCATGGCCACCGAAGTGCTGGCGGTCGGCCTCGACCTGAGCTTCGCCCCGGTGCTGGATCTGGATCACCAGCGCAGTGCCGTGGTCGGCACGCGTTCGTTCGAAGGTGACCCGGAGCGCGCGGCCTTGCTGGCCGGTGCCTTCATCCGTGGCATGAACAGCGCCGGCATGGCGGCCACCGGCAAACACTTCCCCGGTCACGGCTGGGCCGAGGCCGATTCCCACGTTGCCATTCCCAACGATGAGCGCAGCCTCGATGACATCCGCGCCAATGACCTGGTGCCGTTCGCCCGCTTGAGCAAGCAACTGGCCGCCGTCATGCCGGCCCACGTCATTTACCCGCAGGTCGATGCCCAGCCTGCCGGTTTCTCCCGCCGCTGGTTGCAGGACATCCTGCGCGGCGAGTTGCAATTCGACGGGGTGATCTTCAGTGACGACCTGTCGATGGCGGGTGCCCATGTGGTCGGCGATGCCGCCAGTCGTATCGAAGCGGCGCTGACGGCCGGCTGCGACATGGGCCTGGTGTGCAATGACCGCGCCGCGGCCGAGCTCGCACTGACCGCTGCCCAGCGCCTGAAAGTCAAACCGTCGCAACGCATTGCGCGGATGCGTGGCCAGGCCTGGGCCAACATTGAATATCGCCAGGACCCGCGCTGGCTGGCAGCTGTCGGCGCGCTCAAAGAAGCTCAACTGATTGATTGAGGACGTTTCGCTATGACGGTTTACGCGATCATCGGTGGCAGCGGCCTGACTCAGCTCGAAGGCCTGGAGATTCGTCAGTCACTGGCGGTGGATACGCCTTACGGTGCGCCGTCGGCCGAGGTGCAAATCGGTGAGTACGCCGGCCAGGACGTGCTGTTCCTTGCGCGCCACGGTCATCCACACCGTGTGCCGCCACATCGGGTGAATTATCGCGCCAACCTCTGGGCGCTGAAGCAGGCCGGTGCGGAGGCGATTCTCGCGGTCAACGCCGTGGGCGGGATTCATCCCATGATGGACGCCGGATTTTTGTGCGTGCCGCATCAGTTGATCGACTACACCAGCGGTCGCGAACACACCTATTTCGCCGATAATCTCGAACAGGTCACCCACGTCGATTTCAGCTTTCCCTACAGCGAAGCCCTGCGTCAGCGGCTAATCGCGGCATTGGTGGCTGAAAACGTTGGTTTTGCCAGTCAGGGTGTGTACGCCTGCACCCAGGGGCCACGCCTGGAAACCGCCGCCGAGATCGAGAGGCTGGAGCGCGACGGCTGCGACATCGTCGGCATGACCGGCATGCCGGAAGCGGCATTGGCCCGTGAACTGGAACTGGATTATGCCTGCCTGGCGCTGGTGGTGAACCTGGCGGCGGGCAAGTCGGCGGCGGTGATTAGTATGGTAGAGATCGAGCAGGCGTTGCGGGATGGGATGGGCAAGGTGACGTCAACGCTGGCGCGGGTGCTTAAAGGCTAAGTTGTGCGTCACTAATTCATCTTCAAAAGCATCGAGTGTATGTCTGCAATTATTGAGCAAATTCAACAGCTGCCATGGGCGGAAGAATTTAGTCATCGCGCTCTGGATAAGGCGCGCAGATACGCCCAAGAACATCGGGTAAAAATTCTCGAACTTGATGATGTGTTGGTTCGTGCAACCTGCAGGGGTTCCCAAGGTAACGTCTACGAACAGCACATCGAACTGGTCGAAGACACCAATGGCGATTTTGAGCTGGACTGCTCCTGCTCATGCCCCGTAGTGATCGATTGCAAACACTGCGCAACCGTTATCTATCACCTGCAGGACCTTCCTGTCGCGGCGACTGACAGTACTGCTTCTGTTCACTTGAATCGTGAGCTGGAGCGCTGGATCAACGGTATTCCTTCTACAAGCAATCCCGCCGATGAGCCGGCACAGGGGACAAGTACGCGCCTGTTTTACAAACTCAGGGCTACACCCACTGCCGGTAAATGGACGCTTGAAATCTTCAAGGCCCGCCAACTCAAGAGTGGCGTGTTGCAAGACATCAAGTCGATGTACTCGCTGTCGGACACGCTGATACGTCAACCCGGTTACCTGACGGAACTCGACCTTCGAATCGCCAGGCTGTTAGTCGCCGTTCACTCCCATCATGCGTATTACGCCGGCTATCCATTGGAAGGCAGCAGCGGCGCCGAGCTTATTGAGATGCTGTTGCGGACCTCGCGTCTTTTCCTCGATCTCGAACGGTCGCAACCCTTGACGTCAGGAATGCGCAGAACAGGTCAATTTGCCTGGGCCGAACAAGCCAACGGCAGTTTCCGCCCGCAATGGGGCAGCGACGAAGCGCCAGTGGAAACGATCCTGGCCCTAGAGCCCTTGTACTATCTGGATCGCGGGCGGCTGCAAATCGGGCCACTGTTCAGCGAGATGGATGAAAAACTGGCGTGTCACCTGTCGTTGGCCCCGGATATCCCGGCTCGCCAGGCCATGCAGTTCAGCCATCGGATGAGAGCGGCGACTCAAGTTGCGCCGCCGCATACGTTGACGGAACGGGTCATCGAGGGCGTTTTCCCTCAGGCTCATCTGGTGCTCGCCAGCGGCAAGCGTTACGTCCGCTGGCAGCATGAACCCGAGCACCGCGCCGCGTTGGCGTTCACCTACAACGGCCATCCAGTGTCGGACAGGAACCCGGAGGTGTTGATCCTTTCCGGGACTGAAACACAGCGTATCCAGCGCAACCCGGTCGCCGAAAAAGCCCTGCGCCAGGCGCTGCAAAAACACGGTTTCAAAAAGGCTACGCGCAAAAGCAGTCTGGACCGTCCCGGCGAAATGTTCACCCTGCCGGATGATGCGACATGGCTTGCCTTTGCGCAGGACGGGGTCCCGGCGCTGCGGCAGAAAAACTGGCTGATCGATATCAGCGAAAACTTTCACTTCATCGTGCAGCCTGTAGAAGAGTGGTATGCAGAGGTCGAGGAAGAGTCGGGGCGCCAGTGGTTCGATCTGCAACTGGGTATCGTCGTCAACGGCGAGCGTCACAGTCTGTTACCCATCCTGCTGCATTTGTTGCGCAGCCAGCCACAGTTGATGGACCCAGGCTTGGCCCAACGCAACGATGATGAACTGTTGCTGATCGGACTTGGCGACGGGCGTTTTGGTGCCAAGCCCCATGGCAAAGTCGCGCTGCCCTATGGTCGGATCAAACCGCTGATGGCCACCTTGGGCGAGTTGTACCTGGGTGACCATCTGGGTGATACCTTACGTCTGGGTTTGCCGGATGCCGCGCGCCTGAGCGCGCTGGAAGGCGTGCCATTGGTGTGGCAGGGCGGTGAGCGACTGCGCAGTTTTGCGAAGCGTATGCGTGAGTCGAACCATGCTCACGTCCCGGCGCCCGAAGGGTTGAAAGCGACCCTGCGACCGTATCAGCTTGAAGGGCTGAACTGGATGCAAACCCTTCGCGAACTGGAAGTGGGCGGCATCCTCGGCGACGACATGGGCCTGGGTAAAACCCTGCAAACCCTGGCTCACCTGCTGACGGAAAAACAGGCCGGCCGGCTCGATCATCCGGCACTGGCCGTGATGCCTACCAGCCTGATCCCCAACTGGCTCGACGAATCCCTGCGCTTTACTCCGCAGCTCAAGGTGCTGGCGCTGCATGGCGCCGCACGGCAAAAAGACTTTGCCAGCCTTGCTGAATACGACCTGGTGCTGACCACCTACGCGTTGCTGCCTAGGGACCTGGAGATTTTGCAGCCGCAAGTCTGGAGCGTGCTGATTCTCGACGAAGCGCAGAACATCAAGAATCCGGTCAGCAAAGCCGCTCAAGCCGCCCGTGATCTACAGGCTCGCCAGCGATTGTGTCTGTCCGGCACCCCGCTGGAAAACCACCTCGGCGAGTTGTGGTCGCAATTCCACTTTCTGTTGCCCGGCTGGCTGGGTGACAGCAAAACCTTCAACTGCGACTACCGCACGCCGATCGAAAAGCATGGCAACACCGAGCGGATGCAACACCTGACCGCTCGGATAAAACCCTTCTTGCTACGTCGCAAGAAAGACCAGGTGGCGACCGAACTGCCGCCGAAAACCGAGATTGTGCATTGGGTTGATCTCAGCGACGGGCAGCGGGATGTGTATGAAACCGTGCGGGTTGCGATGGACAAGAAGGTCCGCGACGAAATTGCCCGCAGTGGCGTTGGGCGCAGTCAGATCATCATCCTCGATGCGCTGCTCAAGCTGCGTCAGGTGTGCTGCGATCTGCGGTTGATCAAGACGCCGCTCACCGCCAAAGCCCTGCGTTCGGGCAGCGGCAAACTGGTCAGCCTGATGGAGATGCTGGAAGAACTGCTCAGCGAAGGCCGCAAGATTTTGCTGTTTTCGCAGTTCACGTCGATGCTGGCTTTGATTGAGGAAGAGTTGCAGCAGCGTGGCCTGGGTTACTCGTTGCTGACCGGTGAAACGACGGATCGACGCACACCGGTCAAGGATTTCCAGAGCGGTAAAGTGCCGTTGTTTCTCATCAGTCTGAAGGCCGGTGGCACCGGGCTGAACCTGACGGCGGCGGACACGGTGATCCATTTCGATCCGTGGTGGAACCCTGCGGTCGAGAACCAGGCGACCGACCGCGCCTACAGGATCGGGCAAAACAAACCCGTGTTCGTCTACAAGCTGATTGCCAGGGGTACGGTGGAAGAAAAGATACAGGCGTTGCAGCAGGAGAAAGCCGTTCTGGCCGAAGCGGTGCTTGAAGGTGGGACGACGGGTGGGTTGAAGCTTGAGCAGAGTGATATTGAGGCATTGTTTGCACCGCTGCCCAATCTCAAGTCCTGATAGCGGGTTTCTTCAGCAATGGCCCCATCGCGAGCAAGCTCGCTCCCACAATGGTTTGATGTTGTCCCCAATATTGCGGGTAACCAAATTCAATGTGGGAGCGAGCCTGCTCGCGAATGCAATCTACCAGGCGCGGAATATCTCAGCGCTTCTCCAGCTTCTCCGGCAACGGCGCAAACAACGCTTCAATATCATCACTCTGCAACTTCCAGTCCCCGGCCTTGCGCCCATCCAGCACGCCGGCCGCGAGGTCGGATTTTTCTTTCTGCAGGTGCTGGATCTTCTCTTCCACCGTGCCCCGGGCAATCAGCTTGTAGACGAACACCGGTTTCTCCTGACCGATGCGATACGCACGGTCGGTCGCCTGGTTTTCCGTCGCCGGGTTCCACCACGGATCATAGTGAATCACGGTGTCCGCCTCGGTCAGGTTCAAGCCAACGCCGCCAGCCTTCAGGCTGATCAGAAAGATCTGACGCTTGCCGCTCTGGAAGTCCTTCACCGGGGTGCGTCGGTCCCGGGTCTGGCCGGTCAGCAGGGCATAGTCGACCCCGCGTTTGGTCAGCTCGGCTTCGATCAGCGACAGCATTGAAGTGAACTGCGAAAACAGCAACACCCGCCGTCCTTCCTCGAACAACTCCTCGAGCATTTCCATCAGGCTGTCGAGCTTGCCCGAGGTGCTGCCGCGCGCGGGCAGGGTGGCTTCGTTGACGAGGCGCAAATCGCAGCACACCTGGCGCAGCTTGAGCAACGCCTCGAGAATGATGATCTGGCTACGGGCCACACCCTTGCGGGTGATCTCGTCGCGGACTTTCTTGTCCATCGCCAGGCGCATGGTTTCGTACACGTCGCGCTGGGCTTCGTTGAGTTCGACCCAGTGGATGATCTCGGTTTTCGGCGGCAACTCGGTGGCCACCTGTTCCTTGGTCCTGCGCAACAGGAAGGGTTTGATCCGGCCGTTGAGGTGTTGCAGCCGGACTTCACTGCCGCGCTTTTCAATCGGCACGCGGTAATCGCGGTTGAAGCTTTTTATGTCGCCGAGCCAGCCCGGCAGCAGGAAGTGAAACAGTGACCACAGCTCGCCCAGGTGATTTTCCAGTGGCGTGCCACTCAGGCACAGGCGCTGGCGCGCATTCAGCTCGCGCGCGGCCTGGGCGGCCTTGCTGTTGGGGTTCTTGATGTACTGCGCCTCATCCAGCACCAGCACATGCAACGGCTGCGCCGCGAGCCGCTCGACGTCCTTGGGCAGCAGCGCATAGGTGGTGAGGATCAGGTCGTAATCGGCCAGCTGGTCGAAATGCTTTTTGCGACTGGCGCCGTACAGCGCCAGCACCTTGAGTTGCGGCGTGAAGTGCGCCGCTTCATCGAGCCAGTTGGGGATCAGGCTGGTGGGCATCACCACCATGCACGGCCGATCCAGACGCCCGGCGTTCTTTTCGCTGAGAATGTGCGCCAGGGTCTGCAGGGTTTTGCCCAGCCCCATGTCATCCGCGAGAATCCCGCCGACTTCCAGTTGGCGCAACGACTGCATCCAGCTCAGGCCTTCCAGCTGATACGGACGCAAGGTAGCGTTCAGGTCTTCGGGGGCGGTGGCGGTGTAATCCTTGATGTCCCGCAGGCGCTGGGCAAAGGTGCGGATCTGTTCGCCACCTTCCCACAGCAGCGGCAGGTCTTCCAGGGGATTGAGGCGCGTGGCGTCGGCCTTGCTCAGGCGCAGGGTGGTCTCGCCGGGCTCTTGCAGATAGAACTCGCCAAGGGTCGCCAGCACCGGTTTCAAACGGCCGAAGGGCAGGGCGACTTGCAATGGACCGTACTCGGAGTTCGGGCGATTGGGGATGTTTACCAGGATCAGCTCGTCGTCGCGCCGTCGCGCCAGTCGCTCGGGGTTGAGGATCTCGGTGTGGGAGCGCATCAGGTTCAACAGGATCGGCAGCAGGCTCAGCCGCTCACCGTTGACGATGATCCCCAATTCCAGGTCGAACCAGTCACGTTCCGGCACCTGCTCCACCGTGGCGTACCAGTCGTCCACCGCGGTCAGGTCGAAACCGAAGTCCTCGTCGATCTGCAACTCCCAGCCCTGGGTGCGCAGCTTCGGCAGCTCATTGAGGGTGAAGGTCAGCCAGGCGCTGTCGTTGACCATTTCGAACAGCTCGCCGGCGCTTTCCGGCAAGGCCTTGCTTTGTCGGGTGGCGACCTTGAAGCCGAGGATTCGCAACTGTTCCCTGTAGGGCTGTTCAATTTCCGGATGACGTTTTATCCGCAGTGTCTGGGTTTCCTGGCGAATCAGCACATCGGCGTTCTTCTGCCCGCTGACGTATTCATCCAGGTAGCTGAAAGACAGCGCGGCGCGATGCTGGATGTAGCGCTGCATCTTGCCGTTGCGCGGTTCGAAGGCGCTGAACTCGACGCTCGCCAGCCACAGGCGCGGCACCGGTTGCACGTTGTCCACCAGCACTTGCGGCGCTTTCGGGCTGCGGTTTTCCAGCACCGCCTGGAGTTTTTCCAGCAGCTCGGCGTCTTTCGCCGCAGCCGGGTAGGCGAGGGTTTCCTGCACTTGCAGCAGCACCGCCGCGCAATGTTTGCAGTTGCTGTGGACCGGGCACGTGCAATGGGCGTCGATCATCAGCAATGTGCCTTTGGCCGACTCACGCAGGCGAATGGTCTGACGGTAAACGTTACCGCCAGAGCCTTCGCAGGCAGCGATGATCGTGGCGTCGCCGGCCTCGACAATCCTGACGCGATTTTCCAGTGCGTAGCGGCGGCCACGCTCCAGGCTCTGTTCCTTGAATCGGCTGACCCAGGAAGGTGCCAGGGGTTTGCTCAGGGTCGGGGACATAAGGACGTCGATCAGTCCGGAATTTCATCGGGGACTGGCCGAGGCGCAGGGGCGGTCAACGAGGTGATCTTGATCAGCAGGCCGAGGTGGCCGTTGTCGAGGAAGTTCAGCTGGCCGTTCTTGGTGTGGCTTTCCTGCTTCAGGCGTTCGCTGGCAGTGACCATGCCGCTGGCGTCGATCTGGTTGACCCAGAAATCCGCGTCGACGTCGGTAAAGCGCCCCAGTTTCAGGCTCAACGTGCCCTCGATCGGGAACTGGCCGAACTGTTCCGCACCCTCGCTGATCGCGACCTTGGTGGCTTCTTCACCGAGGTTCTGCTGCCACGCCTTGTGCAACAACACCGTGTAGTCGTTGCTGGCGGTGAGCTTTTCCACTTCGGGATTGAGGCTCGGCGTGCGAAAGCTGTCGGGATTGATGCGCTGGGCGCCGGCAGCCCAGTCTTCCGGCGCGGCGCGGCTGACAATGGCAGGCACCGCGTTTTGCCGCACCAGAATCATTTCGACCTGATACAGATCATCGGCAAGTGCCGTAGGGACGAGCAGCGACATCAAAAGCGTCATCAACAAGGTCAGCGAGTGGAACAGGCGCATGCGGCGTCCTTCAAGCAGTTTTCGGAATGAGGCGCTCGAACAGCGCCTCTACAGTATTAAAGCGCTCTTGCGGGCTTTCCATCGGCACCTGGAATTTAAACATCGTCGCGCCTTCGAATTTGTAGCGTTTGGGCTGGCTCTGGATCAGTTTGATCAGGGTCAGCGGGTCGACCGGGGTTTGCGTGGCGAACTCGATCCGGCCGCCTTGCGGGCCGCCGTCGACTTTCTTGATGCCCAGCAGCTCGGCCTGCAATTTCAGCGCAGTGATGCGCATCAGGTTCTTGGTTGGCTCCGGCAACAGGCCGAAACGATCGATCATCTCCACTTGCAGGTCCTTGAGGCCATCCTCATCGGTGGCCGAGGCAATGCGTTTGTACAGAATCAGACGCGCGTGTACATCCGGCAGATAGTCTTCGGGAATCAACGCCGGTACCCGCAGATTGACTTCCGCACCGCCGCCCAGCGGCTGATCGAGGTTGGGTTGTTCGCCCTTGCGGATCGATTTCACCGCGCGCTCGAGCATTTCCATGTACAGGGTGAAACCGACGGCCTGGATCTGCCCGCTCTGCCCGTCGCCGAGCAATTCGCCGGCGCCACGGATTTCCAGGTCGTTGGTGGCGAGCACGAAGCCCGCGCCGAGGTCCTGGGTGTTGGCGATGGCTTCCAGGCGCTTTTCCGCGTCCGGGGTGATTTGCTGGCGCGGCGGGGTCAGCAGGTAAGCATACGCCTGGTGGTGACTGCGGCCGACCCGGCCGCGCAGCTGGTGCAGCTGTGCCAGGCCGAATTTGTCGGCCCGCTCGATGATGATGGTGTTGGCGCTCGGCACGTCGATACCGGTCTCGATGATGGTCGAGGCGATCAGCACGTTGAAGCGCTTGTGGTAGAAGTCGCTCATCACCTGTTCGAGATCACGTTCGCGCATCTGCCCGTGGCCGATGCCGATCCGCGCTTCCGGGACCAGTTCGGCGAGGTCGGCGGCGCATTTCTCGATGGTCTTCACGTCGTTGTGCAGGTAGTAGACCTGACCGCCACGCAACAGCTCACGGAGCAGGGCTTCCTTGACCGTGCTCTTGTTCTGCTCCATGACGAAGGTGCGCACCGACAGGCGACGGGCCGGCGGCGTGGCGATGATCGACAGGTCGCGCATGCCCGACACCGCCATGTTCAGCGTGCGCGGAATCGGCGTCGCAGTCAGGGTCAGGATATCGACTTCACTGCGCAGGGCCTTGAGCTGTTCCTTCTGGCGGACCCCGAAACGGTGCTCTTCGTCGATGATCACCAGCCCGAGGTTTTTGATCTTCACGTCGTCCTGCAGCAGCTTGTGCGTGCCGATGACGATGTCGATCTTGCCTTCGGCCAGGTCCGCGACCGCGGCGTTGACTTCCTTGGTCGACTTGAAGCGGCTCATTACTTCCACGGTCACCGGCCAGTCGGCAAAGCGGTCGCGGAAGCTGTTGTAGTGTTGCTGGGCGAGCAGGGTGGTCGGCACCAGGATCGCCACCTGCCGACCGCCGTGCACCGCGATGAACGCCGCGCGCATCGCCACTTCGGTCTTGCCGAAACCGACGTCGCCGCAGACCAGGCGATCCATCGGCTTGGGCGCAAGCATGTCGCTGCGCACCGCTTCGATGGTGGTTTGCTGGTCCGGGGTTTCTTCGAACGGGAAGCCGGCGCTGAAGGTCGCGTAATCGGCTTTCGGATCTTCGAAGGCATAACCTTCGCGAGCGGCGCGGCGGGCATAGATGTCGAGCAACTCGGCGGCCACGTCGCGCACCTGTTCGGCGGCTTTGCGCTTGGCTTTCTGCCAGGTCTCGGAGCCGAGGCGGTGCAGCGGGGCCAAGGCATCGTCGCTGCCGGTGTAGCGGGCGATCAGGTGCAGGTTGGCCACCGGCACGTACAGCTTGGCGTTTTCGGCGTATTCGAGGGTCAGGAATTCAGCGGCCTGGCTGTCGATCTCAAGAATGGTCAGGCCCAGATAACGCCCGACACCGTGGTCGATGTGCACCACCGGCGCGCCTTCGCGCAGCTCGGTGAGGTTCTTGATCACGGCATCGTTGTTGGCATCGGCGCGTTTCTCGCGACGCCGGCGCTGCATCACGCGTTGGCCGAACAACGGGCTTTCGGCGACCAGGGCCAGGGCCGGGTCGTCGAGCACCAGGCCTTCGTCGAGCGGGGCGATGGTGATCGCCAGACGCTCCTTGCTCGCGACAAAATCCGGCCAGCTGTCGACCGTTTTCGGGCGCAGCTTCAAGCGCTCGAGCAATTCCAGCAGCACTTCGCGACGCCCGGCGGACTCGGCGGTAAACAGCACGCGCCCGGGGAACTCGTCGAGGAAACCGGCCAGCGCCGCCAGCGGCTGGCTGGCCTTGGCTTCGATCGCCAGGTTCGGCAGCTCGCGAGCGGGGAAGCGTTCGCGGCCGACGCCGGTTTCCACGTCCTGTTGGCTGGCGACCACCCGTGGCCAGGCCTTCAGGCGCGCAAAGCAGTCTTCCACCGGCAGGAACAGCTCGGCGGGTGGCAATAAAGGACGGGCCGGATCGACGCGGCGCTCTTCATAACGATTGCGCACGTCGTTCCAGAAGTTTTCCGCCGCCTGTTCGATGCCCGGCAGGGAAAACACCTGGGTGTCCTGGGGCAGGTAATCGAAGAGGGTCGAGGTTTCGTCGAAGAACAGCGGCAGGTAGTACTCGATACCGGCCGGGGTGATCCCGCTGCTCAGGTCCTGGAAGATCGGGCAGCGTCGGAAGTCGACATCGAAGCGCTCGCGGAACCGCGCCTTGAAGCGCGTGACCGCATCCTTTTGCAACGGAAACTCTCGCGCCGGCAACAAGCGAACGGTGTCCACCTTGTCGATGGAACGCTGGTTTTCCGGATCGAAGGTCCGCAGGGTCTCGATTTCGTCGTCGAACAGATCGATGCGATAGGGCAGTTTGCTGCCCATCGGGAACAGGTCGATCAGCGAGCCGCGAACGGTGAATTCGCCGTGCTCGTACACCGTATCGACGTAGCGATAGCCGCTGGCTTCAAGCCGGGTGCGCATCTGCTCGACGTCGAGCTTCTGGCCGATGTCCAGCACCAGGCTGCTGCCGAGCAGGAACTTGGTCGGCGCCAGGCGATGCAGGGCCGTGGTGATCGGCACCACCAGCACGCCATGACTCAGCTCCGGCAGCCGGTAAAGGGCGGCGATACGCTGGGAAATGATGTCCTGGTGCGGCGAGAACAGGTCGTAGGGCAAAGTTTCCCAGTCCGGGAAATGCAGCACAGGCAAATCCGGGGCGAAGAAACTCAGCTCCTGTTCCAGCCGTTCGGCACTTTGGCTGTCGGCGGTCACGAGCAGGGTAAAGCGCTTGGCTGCGCTGGCAGCCTCGGCAATGGCCAGGCTCAGGGCGGCACCGGGCAGGTTGCCCCAGTGCTGTTTACCTGCCGCGGCAGGGAGAAGCGGTAGACGCAGAACGGGCACGGAAGGTTGAGCTCCAAGCGTTGCGACAAAGTCGGTAATTGTAACGGTCCCGGGTGCCGGCTGTCAGTTGCAGACTGTGTCTATTACGCAGCGGGGACAAATGTAGTGGTAAAGACAAAATCGGGCCGTTTTTCAGTAAAAATGACGGATTATGTAGTGGCAAAACGGACCAGTGTTACGGATGGTTACGGACAAGGCAGCGCTGTCTCCAAAAATTTGACTCGGCTGCAACCCGCGGTTTTACTGGGCTCGAGCGACGCGTGATTTTTTTGAAGGAAAAGTTGTTACTGGTTGCGCGACAGGCGCGCATTGCTACGGGAGCCACTCGGCGGCATAATGTAGCCCCTTTTTTCTGCCCCTACATGTGGAAGGTTCCCGTGACTCAGAAGCCCGACCAGTGTCTTGGTGAATGGATCGACCGTGAAGCACTCGCAGAAGCGATGATTCCGCTTATCGGTCAGCTCTACCGCAATAACAACGTGGTGAGCTCGATCTATGGCCGCAGCCTGATCAATCGTTCAGTCATCGCGATTCTCAAAGCTCACCGCTTTGCCCGTCATCGCCAGTCCGATGACAGCGAATTGTCCGTCCACGAAACATTCCCGCTGCTCAAGGCGATGAGCGAGCTCAAACTGGGCGCCGCTTCGGTCGACCTGGGCAAGCTTGCCGTCAAGTTCAAGGCCGAAGGCAATGGCCGCAGCGCCGAAGAGTTCGTCCGTGACGAACTGGCCGATGTGGTCGGCAAGCAAAACGGTTCCGGCCGTACCGGTACCGACGTTGTCCTGTACGGCTTCGGTCGTATCGGCCGTCTGCTGGCGCGTATCCTGATCGAGAAAACCGGTGGTGGCGACGGCCTGCGTCTGCGCGCCATCGTGGTCCGCAAGGGCGCCGAGAACGATCTGGTCAAGCGTGCCAGCCTGCTGCGCCGTGACTCGGTGCATGGTCCGTTCGATGGCACCATCACCATTGATGAGGCCAACAACACCATCACCGCCAACGGCAACCTGATCCAGGTTATCTACGCGAAAAACCCGACTGAAGTGGATTACACCCAGTACGGCATCAAAGACGCGCTGCTGGTGGACAACACCGGTGTATGGCGTGACGCTGACGGCCTGGGCCAGCACCTGGCTTGCCCGGGTATCGATCGCGTGGTCCTGACCGCGCCTGGTAAAGGCAAGCTGAAGAACATCGTTCACGGTATCAACCACGGCGAAATCACTGCTGACGACAAGATCGTGTCCGCCGCTTCCTGCACCACCAACGCCATCGTGCCGGTGCTGAAGGCTGTGAATGACAAGTTCGGCATCATCAACGGTCACGTGGAAACGGTTCACTCGTACACCAACGACCAGAACCTGATCGACAACTTCCACAAGGGTGATCGCCGTGGCCGTAGCGCCGCGCTGAACATGGTGATCACCGAGACCGGTGCCGCCACCGCTGCTGCCAAGGCCCTGCCTGAGCTGGCCGGCAAGCTGACCGGTAACGCGATCCGTGTTCCGACGCCGAACGTGTCGATGGCCATTCTCAACCTGAACCTTGAGAAAGCCGCCACCCGTGAAGAGATGAACGAGTACCTGCGCTACATGGCGCTGCACTCCGATCTGCATAAGCAAATCGACTACGTCAATTCGCAGGAAGTGGTGTCCACCGACTTCGTCGGCTCGCGCCACGCAGGCGTGGTGGACGCTGAAGCGACCATCGTTCAGGACAACCGCGTTGTACTGTACGTTTGGTACGACAACGAGTTCGGTTACAGCTGCCAGGTGGTGCGTGTGATGGAAGACATGGCTGGGGTAAACCCGCCAGCGTTTCCGCGCTAAGCACTAGCGGCACATGAAAACGCCCCGGCTTTGGTCGGGGCGTTTTTGTTTGTGGGGTGATCGTTCCCACGCAGAGCGTGGGAACGATCTTGTGTAAGCGCCGCTGAACCCTGTGGGAGCAGGCTCGCTCCCACAGTTTCTATCGCATAATGGCTGGCCTTGGCATTGTGTCGGGGGGGCTTCAGGAGATGCAGGTGTTGTTGAATGGGCGGCTGATTGCAATGGTGATGCTGGTTGGCGCATTGTCCGGCTGCGGCAACGGCGACTCCATGGAAAGCTTCGGCGGCCCGACCATGGGCAGCACTTACTCGATCACCTACCTGCGCCAGGCCGGTCTTGCGGCGCCGGCAGAGGTCCGGGTCGAGGTCGAAAAGATCCTCGCGCAAGTCGATCAGCAAATGTCGACCTACCGCAGCGACTCCGCCATCGAGCGCTTCAACGCGCTACCCGCCCATCGCTGCCAGACAATGCCCGCGCCGATTCTCAAGCTGGTCCGTGTGGCCGAGCAATTGTCGGAACAAAGCGAAGGGTCCTACGACTTGACGGTGGAACCCTTGCTCAATCTCTGGGGGTTCGGCCCGCAAGGCCGTGGGGAAAAAGTCCCTTCCGCCCAGGCGCTGGCCGACGTGCGGCAGCGTGTCGGTTACCAACATTTGCGCATCGAAAGCGATCAGCTGTGCAAGGACGCCGCGGTCGAAGTCGACTTCAACAGCATCGCCGCCGGCTATGCCGTCGACACCATTGCCGCCAGGCTCGACGCGATGGGCATCCACAATTACCTCGCCGAGGCCACCGGCGAACTCAAGGCGGCCGGCAAGAAACTCGATGGCTCACCCTGGCGCATCGCCCTTGAGGAGCCTCGGGATGATCACCAGGTCGCGCAAAGAATCCTTGCCGTCGACGGCTACAGTGTGTCCACTTCCGGTGATTACCGGAACTATTTCGAGCAGGACGGCAAGCGCTATTCCCACACCTTCGACGCCCGCACGGGAGCACCGGTCTCACACACCCTGGCGTCAGTCACGGTGATTCATCCTTCAGCGTTGATGGCCGATGGCTTATCCACCCTGTTGCTGATTCTCGGCCCGGTACGCGGTTGGGACTACGCCGAAAAACACGCTATCGGTGCATTCTTTGTGATGCGTGCCGATAGCGGTTTTGTCATTCGAACCAATCAGGCTTTTGAGCGCCTGAGCGGTGCAAAGACCGAGTGATTACAGCGATTCGCGCATTGAAAACTGGCGTTGTAGTGCAGGCAAAAGTAGCCTACGACGCGACCAAGGGTTAATGTGCCCGGCGTTGACGCTTCTATAGACTGTGTCCCGGGTCTGCACTGGCCCCAAATTGTTCCTTCACGCCGCAGACCGGCGTGATTTAGCCGCAGGTGCCGAGGGCGCCGCGGCCTGTTCTGAGGAGTACGCATGGCTGTCTACAACTACGACGTGGTGGTACTGGGTTCCGGCCCGGCGGGAGAAGGCGCGGCAATGAACGCCGCCAAGGCAGGGCGCAAGGTGGCGATGGTCGATAGCCGTCGCCAGGTCGGCGGCAACTGCACCCACCTGGGTACCATCCCGTCCAAGGCACTGCGTCACTCGGTCCGGCAGATCATGCAGTTCAACACCAACCCGATGTTCCGGGCCATTGGTGAGCCGCGCTGGTTCTCGTTCCCGGACGTGCTGAAAAGCGCCGAGAAAGTCATTTCCAAACAAGTCGCTTCGCGCACCGGCTACTACGCCCGTAACCGCGTCGACGTATTCTTCGGCACCGGCAGCTTCGCCGACGAGCAAACCATCGAAGTCGTCTGCGGCAACGGCGTGGTCGAGAAGCTGGTGGCCAAGCACATCATCATCGCCACCGGCTCGCGCCCGTATCGTCCGGCGGACATCGATTTCCACCACCCGCGCATCTACGATAGCGACACCATCCTCAGCCTCGGCCACACCCCGCGCAAACTCATCGTCTACGGCGCCGGGGTGATCGGTTGCGAATACGCCTCGATCTTCAGCGGCCTGGGGGTGCTGGTCGAGCTGGTGGATAACCGCGGTCAGTTGCTGAGCTTCCTCGACTCGGAAATTTCCCAGGCCCTGAGTTACCACTTCAGCAACAACAACATCACGGTTCGCCACAACGAAGAATACGACCGCGTCGAAGGCGTTGACAGCGGCGTGATCCTGCACCTCAAGTCCGGCAAGAAGATCAAGGCCGACGCCTTGCTCTGGTGCAACGGCCGTACCGGCAACACCGATCAGCTGGGCCTGGAAAACATCGGCGTGAAGGTCAACAGCCGCGGCCAGATCGAAGTCGACGAGGCCTACCGTACCTGCAAGCCGAACATCTACGGCGCCGGTGACGTGATCGGTTGGCCGAGCCTGGCCAGTGCCGCGCACGACCAGGGTCGTTCGGCCGCTGGCAGCATCGTTGACAACCATAGCTGGCGCTTCGTCAACGATGTGCCGACCGGCATCTACACCATTCCGGAGATCAGCTCGATCGGCAAGAACGAGCAGGAGCTGACCCAGGCCAAGGTGCCGTACGAAGTGGGCAAGGCGTTCTTCAAGGGCATGGCGCGGGCACAGATCGCCGGCGAGCCCCAGGGCATGCTGAAGATCCTGTTCCACCGCGAGACCCTGGAGGTACTGGGCGTGCACTGCTTCGGTTATCAGGCGTCGGAGATCGTGCACATCGGCCAGGCGATCATGAACCAGCCGGGCGACCTCAATACCCTGAAGTACTTCGTCAACACCACGTTCAACTACCCGACCATGGCCGAAGCCTATCGGGTCGCCGCCTACGATGGCCTCAACCGGCTTTTTTGAGCGGCTCCGGCCGGTGGCCTGAGCCGGCCGGGGAGACCGATTTCAGCAATTCTCGAGCGTGGCGCTGGCCAAACCGGGAAAGTCTGTAATCAGGCTGTCAACGCCGAAGTCGGCGAGCCTGCGCATCAGCGCGGGCTCGTTGACTGTCCACACCGACACATGCAGCCCCTGACGCTGTGCCTTCTGCAGGCGTTCCGGCGTACACAGGGTCCAGTTCAGCGCCAGAATCTCACAGCCATAGCTTTGCGCGACCTTCAATGGGTCGAGCCAGGCGTACTCGGCCACCAGTCCGCGGGACACGTCCGGCACCAGGTCCAACGCGGCTTTGAGCACTTCCCGCGAGCTCGAGGTGATCGTCACCTTGTCCAGCAGGCCATGGCGCTGAGCCATTTCACGAATCGCCAGCACGGTGGTCACGGCGCGGGTGCGTGAAGCGCTCTTGACCTCCAGCTGCCAGTGTTCGAAATCGCATTGCTCGAACAACGCTTCCAGTGTCGGGATCGGGCAGGGCTTGATCCAGCCCGGGCCACCCTGGCGCGCGTCGTAGGTCACCAGCTGCGCCGCGGTATGCTCGACCACCTTGCCGCGACGGTCGGTGGTGCGCTTGAGGGTCGGGTCGTGGATGACCATCAACTCGCCATCCATGGACAGGTGCAGGTCCAGTTCGCAGCGGCGCACGCCGTGCTTGAGACATTCCTGAAAGCCGGTCAGGGTGTTTTCCGGTGCTTCGCCCTTGGCGCCGCGATGGCCGTAGATGAGGGTCACGGTTCTTCCTTAAATTAAATGCCTGATTCTGATTGGTCGCGGGTCAGGCGTCGTTCCTGGGCCTGCTTCTGCAAGATGTAGCGGGCCAGCAACTGCCGCTGGGCATCGGTCGGGTATTGGAACTCGGTGCCGATGTCGTAGCCGTCGCCCTTGGGGTTGCAATGGGTGACGCGAGCCCGCAGCAACAGGCCAAGGGCTTGCGGCATCAGCACCAGCTTGATCGACAGGTGTGTGCCAGCGGCAAAGGGTGTCGGATGCTGGAAGTCGATGCCGCCTTCGGAAATGATCACCGGCTGCGGCTCGCCGATCTGCCCGAGCACGGTGATGGCGATCACCTGGCTGAGCAGATCGATGCGTTTATTCTGGGATTTGAGGAACGCCGCGAGGTGACGGTCGCGCTCGCTGATCTGGCGCAGCAAGTGTTGCGACTCGAATTCGCTGAGGTGCAGTTCGCTGAGCAAGTTGAAGAGCGGAGAAGCATCCTGCAACACTTCCTGGCCGAAGGCTTCGGGGGCAGACAGAGGCCGAATTTCCAGTGCGATCGTGTCCTCGATACGGTAGTATTCGCGGCGATCTTCTTCATCTAATGTCGACATGGCGAACCCATGGTAGCGGCGGTGGTCTGAGTGTAAAGCTGGTTATCGACCCCCGCCACAAGGACGTTCCTTTTCCCTCCGAACAAGCCCCGACATGTTCAGACCTCTCTTCGTATTTATTGGCACGCGTTATACCCGTGCAAAGCGTCGCAACCATTTTGTATCCTTCATTTCCCTGACCTCGATCATTGGACTCGCCCTCGGCGTGGTCGTGATGATCGTGGTGCTGTCGGTCATGAACGGCTTCGATCATGAGATGCGCACCCGCGTGCTGGGCATGGTGCCCCACGCGACCATCGAGTCCGGTGAACCGATCAACGACTGGCCGAGCCTGGCCGCCAAGGTCCAGCAGAACCCGCAGGTGACGGCCGTGGCGCCGTTCACCCAGATGCAGGGGTTGCTGACCAACAAGGGCAAGGTCTCCAAGGTCCTGCTCAATGGCATCGATCCGGCGCTGGAACGGCAGGTGTCGATCATCGACAAGTTCATGCAGCAGGGCCAACTCGACGCCCTGGCGCCCGGCAGTTTTGGCATCGTCATCGGCGACAAGGCGGCGGCCAAGCTCGGTGCGGCCATCGGCGACAAGCTGACCTTCGTCGCGCCTGAGGTCACCGTGACCCCGGCCGGCATGTTCCCGCGCATGAAACGCTTTACCGTGGTCGGCATCTTCCATGTCGGCGCCGGTGAGATCGACGGCTACCTGGGCGTGACCAACCTGCAGGACCTGGCCAGGCTGCATCGCTGGAAGCCGGACCAGGTGCAGGGCATCCGCTTGAAGTTCGACGACCTGTTCCAGGCGCCGCGCACCGCGTGGAACATCGCCCAGCAGCTCGGCGAAGATCATTACTACGCCCGGGACTGGACCCGCACCCACGGCAATCTGTATCAGGCGATCCGCATGGAAAAAGCCATGATCGGCCTGTTGTTGCTGCTGATCGTCGCCGTGGCGGCGTTCAACATCATTTCCACGCTGGTGATGGTGGTGAACGACAAGAAGGGCGACATCGCGATCCTGCGTACCCTGGGCGCCACGCCGGGTTCGATCATGGCGATCTTCATGGTGCAGGGCACGGTGATTGGTGTGGTCGGGACGCTGATCGGCGCCGTGGTCGGGATCTTCGCCGCGCTGAATGTCAGCGCCGCGATCTCGGCCCTCGAAGGCTTGATCGGCCACAAGTTTCTCAACGCCGATGTGTACTTCATCGATTACCTGCCGTCGCAAGTGCAGAGCGACGATGTATTGATGGTCTGCGCCGCCGCGTTGGTCCTGAGTTTCCTCGCCACCCTGTATCCAGCCTGGCGTGCCGCGCGCACCCAGCCTGCGGAGGCGCTACGTTATGAGTGAGTCGGGCATGAGTGATAAAGCAATCTTGAGCTGCCGCAACCTGGGCAAATCCTACGAGGAAGGCCCGGAATCGGTCGAGGTCCTGGCCGGTCTGCAACTGGAGTTGCACCCGGGTGAGCGGGTGGCGATTGTCGGCACCTCGGGTTCGGGCAAAAGTACCTTGCTCAATCTGTTGGGCGGCCTCGACACGCCCACCAAGGGCAGCGTCTGGCTGGCCGGTGAAGAGCTGTCGGCGTTGAACGAAAAGGCCCGTGGCCTGCTACGCAACCGGTCACTGGGTTTCGTTTACCAGTTCCACCATTTGCTGCCGGAATTCACCGCGCTGGAAAACGTCTGCATGCCGCTGCTGATCGGCAAGACGGCTATTCCAGAAGCGCGTCAACGGGCGACGGCGTTGCTGGAGCGGGTAGGGCTGGGCCATCGCCTGGAACACAAACCGGCCGAATTGTCCGGTGGCGAACGTCAGCGCGTGGCCATCGCCCGTGCCCTGGTGAACACGCCCGGCCTGGTGATGCTCGACGAGCCGACCGGCAACCTCGACTCCCACACCGCCCAGGGCATTCAGGATTTGATGCTGGAACTCAGCGTGTCGATGCGCACCGCGTTCCTGGTGGTGACCCACGACATGAACCTGGCTCGCCAGATGGATCGCGTCCTGCACCTGCAGGAAGGTTACCTGACGCCCATCTGACTGGCCGCAACCCGACGTCACTGAACGGTGCGTCGGGTCTTTTATTTTTATACGGTGCCCCTGCGAATGTTCAGACCGTTATCGATCTTCATCGGCGCGCGCTATACCCGCGCCAAGCGCCGCAATCGCTTTGTTTCCTTCATCTCGATGACCTCGATGATCGGCCTCGCCCTGGGCGTGCTGGCGATGATCGTGGTGCTGTCAGTCATGAATGGCTTCCAGCGCGAAATGAGCTCGCGCATCCTCGGCATGGTGCCCCACGCGACCATCGTCGGCGTCAATCCGATCGATGACTGGCAGCCGGTGGCCGCGGCAGCGATGAAAAATCCCGAAGTGACCGCGGCGGTGCCGTTCACCGAGATGGAAGGCATGCTGTCCTACAAGGGCACGATGCAGCCGATCCAGGTCAGCGGCGTCGATCCGGCGCTGGAAGGCAAGGTCTCGATCGTCGCCCAGCACATCGTCCAGGGTCGCCTCGACGCCTTGAAACCGGGCGAGTTCGGCGTGGTGATCGGCGAGATCACGGCGCGGCGCTTCCGCTTGAACGTCGGCGACAAGATCACCCTGATCGTGCCGGAAGTCAGCACCGCGCCGGGCGGGATCACCCCGCGCATGCAGCGGCTGAACGTGGTCGGCGTGTTCAAGGTCGGTGCCGAGCTGGATGGTTCGATGGCGCTGATCCACCTGGCCGATGCCGCGCAGATGCAGCACTGGGAACCGAATCAGGTGCAAAGCGTGCGCCTGGCGGTAAAGGATTTGTACGCGGCGCCAACCGTCTCCAGCGAGGTGGCTGCGGGTCTTGGCAGCGCCTACCGGGCTGACGACTGGACCCACACCCAGGGCAGTCTGTTCAGCGCGATGAAGATGGAAAAAACCATGATCGGCCTGCTGTTGCTGATGATCGTCGCCGTGGCGGCGTTCAACATCATCGCGACCCTGATCATGGTGGTGAACGACAAGGGCGCGGACATTGCGATCCTGCGCACCATCGGTGCCACCCCCCGGCAGATCATGGCGATTTTCATGGTCCAGGGCACGGTGATCGGGGTCGTCGGGACCTTGATCGGTGGTGTGCTCGGGGTGATTGCGGCGTTGAACGTCAGCGAGTTGGTGGGCTGGGTGGAGCGGGTGAGTGGGCAGCACATCTTCAGTTCCGATGTGTATTTTGTCAGTAACCTGCCGTCCGAATTGCAGGGAGCGGATGTGTTGTTGATCTGCTCGGCCGGTTTCATCTTGAGCTTCCTCGCCACCGTTTACCCGGCCTGGCGTGCGGCGAAGATCGAGCCGGCTACAGCGTTGCGGTATTCGTAGTCCGATAGACCGCTTTCGCGAGCAAGCCCGCTCCCACAGGGTTTCGAGTCGTTCACACCATTGTGGCTCAACTCGGTCACTGTGGGAGCGAGCTTGCTCGCGATAGGGCCGGCCCTGCTGGCCTCAATCCCCCTTTGGCAACTCAATCACAAACCGCGTCCACCCCCGATCCGATTCACACCGAATCTGCCCACCATGGGCCCGAATGATCGACCGGGTAATCGCCAGCCCCAACCCCGCATGCTCACTGCTGCCTTCATGCCGCGCCGGATCAACCCGGTAGAATCGGTCAAACAAACGCGGCAGCAGCTCCTCGGATATCCCCCCACCATTGTTCTCAACCGTCAGGCTCAACCCATTGGGCTGCTCGACAATCAACACCCGAACCTCCCCCTCAGGCGGCGCAAACCGCAGCGCATTATCCAGCAGATTGGACAGCGCCCGCCGCAACATACTGCGATCGCCCTCCATCTGCGCACTGCCTTCACGACTCAACCTGACCTGCGCGTCCTCCGCCAACGGCGCAAAGAACTCCAGCAACACATCCACTTCCTCCGCCAGTTCCAGCGGCTCGCGCCTGGGCATCAACAGCCCGTGGTCTGCCTTGGCCAGGTACAGCATGTCGTTGACCAGTTGCGCCATCCATTGCAGTTCTTCGAGGTTGCTGTGCAGTGCTTCGCGGTAATCCTCGATCGGGCGCGGGCGGGTGAGGGTGACCTGGGTGTGGGTCAGCAGGTTCGACAGCGGCGTGCGCAGTTCGTGGGCGATGTCGGCGGAGAACGCCGAGAGCCGCTGAAAAGAGTCGTCGAGGCGTCCGAGCATGGCGTTGAAATGGTGGGCCATTTCCGCGAGTTCCGGCGGCATGTCGGTGTCGGGCAGGCGCGCATTGAGCGATTGCGCCGACACGCCGCGGGCCACCGCACTCATGCGCCGCAAGGGGCGCAAACCGCTGCGTGCCGCCCAGGCACCGAGCAGGGCGGTGGCCAGGGCCGACAAGCCCACGGTCAGCCAGATCAGGTGCTGCATGCGTTGCAGAAAGTGCTGGTGATGGGTGATGTCCAGCAGCAAGGTCAGCTGCGGCGAGTCGGGTCGGTCGGGGAACAACGGAGCCTTCAACACGCGATAGTCCGTGCCGGCATCGTTGAGGGTCGACAGGCCCGGTTGCTGCGGCAAACTGGCGGGCAGGCGCTGCGAACTGTCATACCAGCGTTGGCCATCGCTGCCGGTGATCCGCAGCGACAAATCCGCTTGTCGGCTCAACTCATCCGCCAGTCTGACTTCGCTCTCGCTCGATTGAAGATCGTGAAGCGCACGGCGCAGGCCGATCAACTTGCCGTCGAGCAATTGCTGATCCAGTTCAACAAAGTGCGCCTCGCTGGCGCGACTGAACAACACCCCGGCGAACAGTGAAACCACGGCGGTGCAGGCGGCAAACAACAGCGCCAGGCGACTGCTCAGCGACAGTCTGCGCATCAGGCCGGGCGCTCTTCAAGGACGTAACCCATGCCGCGCACGGTGTGGATCAGCTTGTTCGGGAACTCATCGTCGATCTTCAGGCGCAGACGACGGATCGCCACTTCGATGACATTGGTGTCGCTGTCGAAATTCATGTCCCAGACCTGGGAGGCGATCAGCGACTTGGGCAGGACTTCGCCCTGACGACGCAGAAGCATTTCCAGCAAGGCAAATTCCTTGGCGGTCAGGTCGATGCGCTGGCCGTTGCGTTCGACCCGGCGGCGGATCATGTCCAGGCGCAAGTCGGCCAGTTGCAGGCTGGTTTCCTGGGGGCTGGCGCTGCCGCGACGCAACAGGCTGCGGACCCGGGCCAGCAGTTCGGAGAAGGCGAAGGGTTTGACCAGGTAATCGTCAGCCCCCAGCTCCAGGCCGTGAACCCTGTCCTCCACCGCGTCACGCGCGGTCAGAAAAAGTACCGGGGTGTCGAGGCCGGCGCCGCGCACCGCCTGCAGAATCTGCCAGCCATCGCGGCCGGGCAGCATCACATCGAGAATCAACAGCGCGTAATCGCCGCTCAGCGCCAACTGCTGGCCGGTGCTGCCGTCGGCCACCAGTTCGGTGTTGAACCCGGCCTCGGTCAGGCCCTGGCGCAGGTAATGGCCGGTTTTCGGTTGGTCTTCGACGATCAGCAGTTTCATGGGCGACTCGAGGCAGATGGAACGAACGCTTTATACCGTGGGCAGCATCAGTACAGGCCAACCTGACAAAGTTGTAATCGGGGTGTCAGGTTGTCGGCAGCGGTTGCAGTTTAGAGTTTTCCACAGGCTGAACCTTATCTTGTTGGAGTACGACCATGTTTTTGCGCAAACCTCTGATGCTGGCCGCGTGTTTGCTGGTGCTGAGTTCGCCGGTGTGGGCATCGCCGGCGCATACCTTCGACTTCGGTCAACCGGCGCCGGCAGCCAAGGCGACCCGCAGCGTTGAAGTGGTGATGGGCGACATGTCGTTCACGTCGAAGGCGATCGAGATCAAGGCCGGTGAGACGGTTCGTTTTGTGCTGGTGAATAAAGGCCAGTTGCTGCACGAATTCAACCTCGGCGACGCGGCGATGCATGCCAGTCACCAGCAGGAAATGCTGAAGATGCAGCAAAGCGGCATGCTCACGCCTACAGGCAAGAAGGAAATGGACCACGGCTCCATGCCCGGTATGGATCATGGTATGAAGCACGACGACCCCAACAGCGTGCTGATAGAACCGGGCAAAACCGGCGAGCTGACCTGGACCTTCACCAAGGCCACCCACCTGGAATTTGCCTGCAATATCCCCGGCCACTACCAGGCGGGCATGGTCGGCCAGTTGACCGTAGGCACTGCCGGCGCTGCCGGAACTGTAGGACCCGTAGGAGCTGTCGAGTGAAACGAGGCTGCGATCTTTTAAGGGCACCCCCGGCACTTTAATGGCGTTCAGTTAAGGAAATTGTAGGAGCGAGCTTACTCCGGGCGGCGTTCCGACGATGGACTCAGAGGCGCCGCGTTTAACCAGTCAACATGCGTTATCGTTAACGACCATCGCGAGCAAGCTCGCTCCTACAGGGCGCCGCGTTTAACCAGTCAACATGCGTTATCGTTAACGACCATCGTCGGAACGCCGCCCGGAGCAAGCTCGCTCCTACAGCCAAACGCAAAGACTGGTAGAATCCGCTGATTCTTCATTCAGGTTTCCGCCATGCATCCCGCAGCCGAACACTCGCCGCTGGGCAAATCCAGCGAATACATCGCCACCTACACGCCGTCCTTGCTGTTCCCGATCCCGCGCACCGCAAAATGGGCCGAGCTGGGCCTGACGGCGCAAACCTTGCCCTACAAGGGCGTGGACTTCTGGAACTGCTTCGAGCTGTCGTGGCTGTTGCCGTCTGGCAAGCCGGTGGTGGCGATCGGCGAGTTCAGCATTCCGGCGGATTCGCCGAACATCATCGAATCCAAGTCGTTCAAGCTGTACCTGAACTCCCTGAACCAGACGCCGTTTGCCGATAACGCCAGCCTTGAAGCCACGCTGGTGAAGGACCTGTCGGCCGCGGCCGGCAAGCCGGTCGGTGTGCGCATTCGCCGCCTGCAAGAAGTTGAAGCCGAAGGCGTCATGGCGTTGCCGGGCGTGTGCATCGATGATCTGGATATCAGCGTGAGCAACTATGAGCATCCGCGTCCGGAGCTGCTGCGTTGCGATGAGTCGCGCATTGTCGAGGAGAGCGTGCACAGCCACTTGCTCAAATCCAACTGCCCGGTCACCAGCCAGCCGGACTGGGGCAGCGTGGCGGTGGAGTACCGTGGCGCGGCGCTGGATCATGCGAGTTTGCTGGAGTACATCGTCAGCTTCCGCCAGCACTCGGACTTCCATGAACAGTGTGTGGAGCGGATTTTTCTCGACCTGCAGCGGCTGCTGAAGCCGGAGAAATTGACGGTGTATGCGCGGTATGTGCGCCGTGGCGGGTTGGATATCAATCCGTATCGCAGTACCGAAGACGTGCAACTGCCGAACCACCGCCTGGTCCGTCAGTAAGATCAAGATCAAGATCAAGATCAAAAGATCGCAGCCTTCGGCAGCTCCTACATTGACGGCGTGTAAACCCGATCCTGTAGGAGCTGCCGAAGGTTCGGGCCGCGTTCGGACGATCTTGGCGTCATACCAGACGCAAAAGACTCCACGGTTGAAATGAAAAAAGCCCCGCCATCGCTGGCAGGGCTTTTTTGCATCCAGCGGGATCAGATCCCCATATTGCCCAACGCCTGCACAATGTTGCGCAAGGTGCCGGCCAGGGTTGGGTGGTCGATTTCAAAGCGTTCGACAGCCAGGTTCACGTTATCGGAAAGGCTGGAATCCTGGGTTTTGGTTTCCAGTTCAATCTCCGATTGGATCTGTTGCATCAGCACGTGCAGATCTTCGCGCTCGGCTTCGGTCAGCGGTGGATTCTGTTCCAATTGCTCGCGCAGTCTACTGAGCTGTTCTTGCAATTCGCGGGCAGGCATGGCGTTCTTCCTTTTATCGATAGGCACTGGCATAGACCACAGCGGCACGCCAAAGGTCTATGGCTGTCCTTTAGATTAATCCACTCCCGCGCAACCTGCATGCGTTCATAGGTGAGGCGGCGGTCAGGGCTTCTCGCCCTTGAGCCGGCGCAGGCTGATGTCGGCCAGGCAGGTGTCAAGTTCGCCAAGGTGATCGATCACCGAATGCACACCCAGGCCGAACAGTTGCACCGTGGCCTTGCCGCGTTTGATGTCCCGTTCCTGCTGAGTCAATGCCTGCCACTCGTTGGGCGCCAGTCCGCAGAGCGAGCCGCAGGACGCCAGGCCAATCGTCCACAACCCGGCATTCAACCCCGATTGCAGCAAGCGCGGTTCGCCGCTGACCAGCACGCAACCTTCCAGGCGCTCGACGTTCAAGCGCATTAATGCTTGCCAGCAGGCATCGGGGGCCGGCCATGGATTGATTGTTGCAATGTGTTGCGACGGGATTATCCATTCCGGCAGGGCGGCGGCCAGGGAATGGCAGAGGGCAGGGGGCAGTTCATCGAGCCAGGCGCAGGGAATCCGTTGCCGCTGCAAATTGTGCAGGCTCTCCAGGGCGCCGGGCGTGACCTCGGCCTGTTCGCTGGCGTGGCTGTCGTGACGGTGCGTGCGGGCGCCGAAATCCACCAGGCAACCACTAAGACCGAACAGCACGGCGGTCAGGCTGGGTGCAGCGAGGGGCAAGGTTTCGGCGTGCGGCATAGTAACGTCCCTGAAATAGTTTCAAGGCTAGGGGCCGACGGTGACAGTTGCGTGACATGGCGGTGAATCGCCGAACATCATCGCCAATCTGCAGCCTGGAACGTACGATGCTGCCTAAAGCGGCTATTCCGTCTTATACTAGCCCGCTTATCGCTTGGGCCCCTGTGCCCGCGCCAGTAACAATCCAAGGAGTTTTCTATGCGCTGGAGCAATCATCTAGCTCGGCTTTGTGTGTGCGCCAGTGTGCTGGTGGTTCCGTTCGTTGCCCAGGCCGCCACGGAAGAAGATCCTTGGGAAAGCATCAACCGCCCGATCTACAGATTCAACGACGTGCTCGACACCTATGCCCTGAAGCCCTTGGCTCAAGGCTACCAGTTCGTGACGCCGCAGTTCCTCGAAGACGGCATCCACAACATGTTCCGCAACGTCGGTGATGTGACCAACCTTGCCAACGACCTCTTGCAGGCCAAGCCGGCCGCCGCAGGTGTCGACACTGCGCGCCTGATCTTCAACACCACCTTCGGTGTGCTGGGCTTCTTCGATGTGGGCACCCACATGGGCCTGCAGCGTAACGACGAAGACTTCGGCCAGACCCTCGGTTACTGGGGCATGGGCAGCGGGCCTTACGTGATGTTGCCGTTGTTGGGCCCAAGCACCCTGCGTGACGCGCCGTCCAAGTATGTCGACGGCTACACCGGCCCCTACCGCTACATGGACGACGTATCGGTGCGTAACTCGATCATGGGCCTGTACATCATCGACACCCGCGCCAGCCTGCTGTCGGCCGAGAAACTGATCAGTGGCGACAAGTACACCTTCATCCGTAATGCGTACTTGCAAAACCGCGAATTCAAAGTCAAGGACGGCCAGGTCGAAGACGATTTCTGATCCCGGGTAGGAGCAAGCTTGTTCCGGGCTCGCTCCTACAGGTGTTTAATTCGGAGAGAGACGAAGTACCCATTAAATCCGTGGGTTACGACCTTCCATCCAGTTACGCTTCAGCCGGTTTTTATAACTCCCGGTCATTTGGCAACCAAAGACGTCAAGCGACCATCGGCGTGAGCTTGAAACGCCCCGCGGATGGGAGTACCGTCTGCGCCTTAGAAGGGCACCTCTGGTGTACCCGTGTGTAGGGCAAATGCCCGAAAACGGTGCGACGGAGAGGCTAGAAAGCGAATCCAGTAGTGAGAGCCGGCCAAACCGCCTGCCTGCTACGCCAACCTAATTCTGGCGCCGTTTGCCCACATGCCAAAAACCAGTGCCACGCTGCTGATAATCGATGATGACGAAGTAGTGCGCGCGAGCCTCGCCGCCTATTTGGAAGACAGTGGTTTCAGCGTCTTGCAGGCCAGCAATGGCCAGCAGGGTCTTCAGGTATTCGAGCAAGACAAGCCCGACTTGGTCATCTGCGATCTGCGCATGCCGCAGATGGGCGGGCTCGAACTCATCCGCCAGGTCACCGAGCGGTCGCCACAGACCCCGGTCATCGTGGTGTCGGGCGCCGGCGTGATGAACGACGCGGTCGAGGCCCTGCGCCTGGGCGCGGCGGACTACCTGATCAAGCCTCTCGAAGATCTGGCTGTGCTCGAGCACTCTGTGCGCCGGGCCCTGGATCGTGCGCGCCTGCTGCTGGAAAACCAGCGCTACCGCGAGAAGCTGGAAAAGGCCAACCGCGAGCTCGCCGCCAGCCTGAACCTGCTCCAGGAAGACCAGAACGCCGGTCGCCAGGTGCAGATGAACATGTTGCCGGTCAGCCCGTGGACCATCGACGAGTTCAAGTTTGCGCATCAGATCATTCCGTCGCTGTACCTGTCGGGTGATTTCGTCGACTACTTTCGGGTCGACGAGCGTCGGGTAGCCTTCTACCTGGCGGACGTTTCCGGTCATGGCGCCTCTTCAGCCTTCGTTACCGTGCTGCTGAAGTTCATGACCACGCGCCTGCTGTTCGAATCCAAGCGCAGCGGTACATTGCCGGAATTCAAGCCTTCAGAAGTCCTTGGTCATATCAACCGAGGCCTGATCAGTTGTAAGCTGGGTAAACACGTCACAATGGTCGGTGGAGTCATCGACGAGGAGACAGGTTTGTTGACCTATAGCATCGGTGGTCATTTGCCGTTGCCTGTGTTGTACACGCCAGACAGTGTTCGTTATCTGGAAGGGCGCGGTCTGCCGGTAGGCCTCTTCAATGAAGCCACCTACGAAGATCACGTACTGGAGTTGCCACCGACGTTCAGCCTTACGCTGATGTCCGATGGCATTCTGGACCTTTTGCCAGAACCTACACTCAAAGAAAAAGAAGCGGCTTTGCCCCAACGGGTCAAGGCAGCGGGCGGCAGCCTGGATGGTCTGCGGCAGGTTTTTGGATTGGCCACGCTGGGGGAGATGCCGGATGATATCGCCCTGTTGGTGTTGAGCAGGAATCTTTGATGAGTACCGGTAGAATCCAGTTCGCCGAGCAGGACGGCACCTTCGTCCTCAAGTTCGTCGGTGAAGTTCGCCTGACCCTGTGTTCGGCGTTGGATGCGACTATTGAGCGGATCTTCACCGCGTTGAACTTCAACGCGATCGTGATCGACCTGACCGAAACCCGCAGCATCGACAGCACCACCCTGGGCCTGCTGGCCAAACTGTCGATCCTGTCGCGGCAAAAGGTCGGCCTGCTGCCGACCGTCGTCACCACCCACGAAGACATCACCCGTCTGCTGCAGTCCATGGGCTTCGAGCAAGTGTTCAACATCGTTGACCGCCCGATCCCGTGCCCTGAGTGCCTGACCGACCTGCCAGACCAGGACCAGTCCGAAGAAGTGGTGCGGATCAAAGTGCTCGAAGCGCACAAGATCCTCATGGGCCTGAACGACTCCAACCGTGAAGCCTTCCACGACCTGGTGAATGCCCTCGAACGGCATTGATCTCTTGCAGGAGATAGGCTTGCTCCGGGCGGCGTTCCGACGAAAGCGGTGAGTCTCTAGCACCTGTATCGACTGATACAACGCCATCGCGGGCAAGCCCGCTCCCACAGGGACTTGCGTCGTTCGCATCCTTCGCGAACGACATAAATCCTGTGGGAGCGGGCTTGCCCGCGAAGGCGCCATAACAATCACCACAACCTTGGCGCGAAGCCCATCCAACACCCAAATTCAACGCAAAAAAAGGGCGAACCCAAAGTTCGCCCTTTTTGCATTGCCCTGAACTAAATCACAGCTTGGCCTGCAACAACGCCTCAAGCTTCTCCTGATCCCGAGCAAACTGACGAATACCCTCAGCCAGCTTCTCGGTCGCCATCGCATCTTCGTTGGACAACCAACGGAACTGCGCTTCATTCAGACTCAAGCGTGCCTCACCGGCATTGCCCGGCGCCAACTTGCGTTCCAGCTTGCCGGTATCCGCTGCCAGCTTCTCCAGCAGATCCGGGCTGATGGTCAGACGGTCGCAACCGGCCAGCTGCTCGATCTGATTCAGATTGCGGAAGCTCGCGCCCATCACCACGGTCTTGTAGTCATTGGCCTTGTAGTAGTTATAAATCCGCGTCACCGACTGCACACCCGGATCATCCGCGCCGGTGTAGTCATTGCCATTGGCCTTCTTGTACCAATCGTAGATGCGGCCCACGAACGGCGAAATCAGGAACACCCCGGCATCGGCACAAGCGGCGGCCTGAGCGAAGGAGAACAGCAGGGTCAAGTTGGTCTGGATGCCTTCTTTTTCCAACTGCTCGGCAGCGCGGATACCTTCCCAGGTGGACGCGATCTTGATCAGCACCCGGTCACGGCCGATGCCAGCCTTGTCATACAGCTCGATCAGACGGTGCGCGCGCTTCAATACGGCGTCAGTGTCGAACGACAGGCGCGCATCCACTTCAGTGGAAATACGGCCCGGTACAACCTTCAGGATTTCCTGCCCTACCGCCACGCCAAAACGGTCGCTGGCCAGGCCGACATCGCCCTTGCAGTCGTGAACGCAAGCATTCAGCAACTCGGCATAACCGGAAATGGCCGCCGCTTTGAGCAGCAGCGAAGGGTTGGTGGTAGCGTCCACGGGTTTAACGCGAGCGATAGCTTCGAAGTCGCCGGTGTCGGCAACCACGGTGGTCATTTGTTTGAGTTGATCCAGCTTGGAAGTCATGGGCGTGCTCTGTCCTATGGGTCTGTTGACATTACCCGAGCGCTGACAGCCACTCAAGGGCGTGTACGTGTATCGATGGCCCCAGCGGCAACAACCGGAAAACGGATGTTTGAAAGGCGGGGCGCGGTATCGATAGTTACGATGCCAAATCCGGGCACAGGTTCAACCGGGGCGACCGTTAACGCCCGCGGATTCCACCGTCATGACTTCAGTTCGACAATACGTCTCGGAAAACGTCGGTACGAATGGCTGCGATATACAGCAGCGAAACGCTATCTATGTAGGAGCGAGCTTGCTCCGGGCGGCGTTCCGACGAAGGTCTCAAAGACGACGCGTTTATCCAGTACAAACGCGTTATCGTTTACGTCCATCGCGAGCAAGCTTGCTCCTACAGAGGTATGTGCCAATGGACATGCCTTGACTTCAAGAATCGAAGCCAACAGTTCTTCGCCAATATTGCGCTTGGCATCCCGTTCCATCAGTTCTTTTTCAGTCAGGGGCATAATTCAGCTCCTTTGCGATTTCGCGCAGCATACGACGGGTTCATGCTCGCAATGCTTACAGCCTTTGGCGGCTTACGGATCAGGCCTTTGAGCGCCTGAATCGAGCCGTTCCTGGCCTCAAATTCAACGCTGCCGTCTCGCAACGTTACAAATTCGACCTGATCACCTGCGGCCAAGCCGAGCGAGGTGCGAACCTGCGCAGGAAGGGTAATCCGTCCTTTCGTCGTTATCGTCGCAGTTGCCATCAATGGCGCTCCATTTCAACGTAGCCAGAAAACTTACCGTTAACGCCCCTCCAACAACTCCGCAGCCTGATCCAGCAACACCAACGGCTCCTTAGCCTTATGAATATCCACCGACAACAACTGCCGAAACTTGCGCGCCCCCGGAAACCCGGTGCCCAGTCCCAGCACATGCCGGGTGATGTGGTGCATCGAACCACCGGCATCGATATGCGCCGCGATGTAGGGCCGCAACTGCGCCAACGCCTCGGCCCGGCTGATCACCGGCGCCGTGCTGCCGAACAGCTGCTGATCGACCTCGGCCATCACATAAGGGTTGTGATAGGCCTCACGGCCCAGCATCACCCCGTCGAACGTCTGCAAGTGCTCGCGACAAGCCTCCAGCGTCTTGATCCCGCCATTGAGAATGATCTCCAGCTCCGGAAAATCCGCCTTCAACTGCGCTGCCACGTCATAACGCAGGGGCGGAATGTCGCGGTTCTCCTTCGGCGACAACCCTTCCAGAATCGCAATCCGCGCATGCACCGTAAAGCTCGTGCACCCGGCATCCCGCACCGTGCCGACGAAATCACACAACTGCTCGTAACTGTCCCGGCCATTGATCCCGATCCGATGCTTCACCGTCACCGGAATCGACACCGCATCGCGCATCGCCTTCACACAATCGGCCACCAACTGCGGATGCCCCATCAGGCACGCGCCGATCATATTGTTCTGCACCCGGTCACTCGGGCAGCCGACATTCAGATTCACCTCGTCGTAGCCATGGTCCTGAGCCATGCGCGCACACATGGCCAGGTCCAGCGGCACACTGCCACCAAGTTGCAGGGCGAGCGGGTGTTCGGCCTCGTTGTGGCGCAGGAAGCGCTCGTGATCGCCGTTGAGCAGCGCGCCGGTGGTGACCATCTCGGTGTAGAGGAGGGCGTGCTTGGAGAGCAGGCGCAGGAAGAAACGGCAGTGGCGGTCGGTCCAGTCCATCATCGGGGCGACGGAGAAGCGGCGAGACGGCTCGGAACGGGTAGGGCTGGTGTTTACGGGCGCTTCAGGATTTTCGAAATTCATTGATACTGATCTTTTATACAGCGGTTTTTACCCATTTTCCTTGATTTTCGAAGACGGTTGCTACGATGTAGCAAGGGAATTCGGCAATGTAGCAACTGGAAATGGGCACGATCACATCACGCAAGCGCAAGGGCAACTCGACGGTCTACACGGTGCAGATACGGATCAATCGGAACGGGGAGACAGTTTATCAGGAAAGCCAAACCTCCGGCCGTAAGGAGGTCGCCCGGGCTTGGATCAGGCGCGGTCCCCATTTCCGCTATTTCCGACGCCCCCATGACCATTGACAGAAGGTTTTAAAAGGTTTCATTATGACACTCTTAGCACCAGATCTGGATCTCTCATGAGTACCGCCATCAAGCTCGACAGTGCCCTGGTTGAAGCTGCTCGCATTTATGCTGCAGCCGCGCATCGTTCAACCCCCAAACAGATTGAACATTGGGCCACCCTCGGCCGTATTGCAGAGCAAAACCCTGAGCTGCCCTATGACTTTATCGTTGGGCTTTTGCAGGCCAGAGCCCAAGTGGAGGCGGGCGACGCGAGCGAGTACACCTTCGGATGAAGGTCATACAAGCCAACGAATTTGCCCGTGCTGTGAAAAAGCTGCCAAAACAGATGAAGGTTGAACTGGATGAGGCCGTCAAATCCATCATGGCCAACCCCTTGCTGGGTGACGCTAAGGTGGCTGATTTAGCGGGTATCCGCGTCTACAAATTCAAGCTGAATAAGCAACTTACGCTGCTGGGGTATGAGTACGACGGTGAGACAGTGACCCTGTACCTGTTGAAACTTGGCAGCCATGAAAATTTCTATCGCGACCTGAAAAACATGTGATTCGTCAGGAGGGTGACTTCCATCTAGCCTCCGCCACTCTAGTCCTAGAGCGGAACAGGCTGGATCCGATTATTTAGAACCCGTTTCGCAACCGCGTAACGCAGCCGCGGAAACGGGGACCGACCAGGATCAAGGGATGTTTGTAGTGGTCTAATGAATCCGGACACCCACATAGGCGAGATCTGGTCCCGTAATCTAGGCTGATGCTTCGGCATCCCCGCAATGGGCCAGCAGCCTTCGCAATGACCGTTGTGAAGGAAAGGCGTCGTGGATCAGGAGGGTTGGCATTGCAGAACAGTACTCGCAACAATGCCAAAACGCCTGCTGGAGATGCTCAACAACCTGCGGGCGGGACCGGCCAGGCTTGCGCACCAGCCCTCTTCTTGCCCAAAGGTGGTGGCGCCATCAAGGGTATAGGCGAGAAGTTTTCGGCGAATCCGGTCACCGGCACGGGCTCCATGAGCGTGCCCATCGCCACCAGCCCGGGGCGGTCTGGCTTTGGTCCGCAGCTCTCCCTGTCCTATGACTCGGGCGCCGGTAATGGCCCGTTCGGCTTCGGATGGAGCCTTTCTCTTCCATCGATCACTCGCAAAACCGACAAGGGCTTGCCGCAGTATTTCGAGGGTCCCGTTGATGCCGATATCTTCATCCTTTCAGGGGCCGAAGATTTGGTGCCCGAGTTCAAGAGGGATGCCGCCGGCAACTGGGTTTTTGAGGACGGGAAACACGTCGTTCATGAAGAGTCACGAACGGTTGATGGAGCCAGTTACCGGCTTCGCCGCTACCGTCCCCGTATCGAAGGCCTGTTTGCCCGCATCGAACGTTGGACGAATACCTCCGATGCGACGGACGTGTTCTGGCGCTCCCTTTCCAAGGACAATATCACCACCTGGTACGGCAGGACGGCTGACAGCCGCATTGCCGATCCCGCTGATGCGACTCGCATCTTCAGTTGGCTGATCGGTCAGAGCCACGACGACAAAGGCAATGTTATCGTCTACGGCTACACACCAGAAGACACGGCGCGGATTTTCGAGGATGCGGCCGGTAACAGACTCGCCAAGGCCCACGAGCGCAACCGTACGGACGAATCCCGTTCAGCGCAGCGCTACCTCAAGCGCATTCGTTACGGCAATCGCTCGCCGTACTTCCCGGCGTTGAAAGACGATGCTCCCTGGCCCGAACCTCGAGATGCCAGCGCGGTTGACGCAAGCAACGCCTGGCTCTTCGAGGTCGTCTTCGACTATGGCGAACACGACGCCAACGCACCGACACCGCGCGACGCGGGCATCTGGCCAGCGCGCAGCGACCCGTTCTCCTCTTACCGGGCAGGCTTTGAGGTCCGCACCTACCGGATCTGTCAGCGCGTCTTGATGTTTCATCATTTCCCAGGCGAAGCCGGCGTGGACCGCGACTGCCTGGTGCGCTCGACAGACATCACCTACTCGGACGAAGTCGACCCGACCGACGTTCGCAATCCGGTCTATACCTTCCTGAAATCTGTCACCCAGGCCGGCTATCGCCGCGACAACGGCGGCTATGACAAGCGCAGCCTGCCCCCCGTCGATTTCGAATACACCGAGCCCATCGTACAAGATGTCGTCGAGGAGGTTGATCGGGCGAGCCTGGAGAGCCTGTCCATCGGTGTGGATGGCAGCGCCTACCGCTGGACCGACCTGCACGGAGAAGGCATCCCCGGCATCCTCACCGAGCAGGCCGGCGCATGGTTCTACAAGCGCAACCTCAGCCCGATCCCGACCAGGCTAACTGACGGCAGCGAAGTCGTGACGGCGAAGCTCGCCGCACTCGAAACCGTAGCGCTCAAGCCCAACGTTGCCCTGAGTGGCGGCGCGCAGTTCCTGGACTTGGCCGGCGATGGTCAGCCCGACCTCGTCATCATGGAAGGTCCCGTTCAAGGTCTGTACGAGCACAACGAGGCCGAAGGCTGGCAGCCCTACCGCCCCTTCACTTCGCGGCTGAACCGTGACCTGCGTGATCCAAACGTCAGGTTCATTGATCTCGACGGCGACGGCCACGCCGATGTGCTCATCACCGAAGACGATGCCTTCGTCTGGCACGCCTCGCTCGCTGAAAAGGGCTTCGGCCCGGCCCGACGTGTCGCGCGGGCACTCGACGAAGAGAAAGGTCCTCGCATCGTCTTCGCGGATGGCACGCAGTCCATTTACCTGGCCGACATCTCGGGCGACGGACTGGCTGACATCGTTCGCATCCGCAACGGTGAAGTCTGCTACTGGCCCAACTTTGGCTACTGTCGCTTCGGCGCCAAGGTGACGATGGACCATGCCCCCTGGTTCGACCACCCGGACCAGTTCGACCACAAACGCATCCGCCTGGCCGACATCGACGGCAGCGGCACCACCGACATCATCTATCTGCACCGCGACGGCGTGCTCCTGTACTTCAACCAGTCGGGCAATAGCTGGAGCCAGCCGCATCAGTTGAGGGTATTCCCGCGCATCGATGATGTCGTGAGCATAGTGCCGACCGACCTGCTCGGAAACGGCACCGCCTGCCTCGTCTGGTCATCGCCCTTGCCGGGTGATGCGCGGCGGCCGATGCGCTACGTCAACCTGATGGGTGGCCGCAAGCCCCACCTGCTGGTGAAGACCATCAACAACCTGGGCGCCGAAACCCGCGTCGACTATGCCCCCTCGACCAGGTTCTACCTGCAGGACAAGCGCGACGGCAAACCATGGATCACCCGGCTGCCGTTTCCGGTGCACGTGGTCGAGCGCGTGGAAACCTGCGACCACGTCAGCCGCAACCGCTTTGTCACCCGTTATGCCTATCACCACGGGTACTTCGACGGTGAGGAGCGCGAGTTCCGCGGCTTCGGCATGGTGGAGCAGTGGGACACGGAACAGTTCGCGGCCCTGGCCGACGGCAATGTGCCGGCAGACAACATCGCGGCTGCGTCGCATGTCCCTCCGGTGCACATCAAGACCTGGTTCCACACCGGTGTATACCTGGGCCGCGATCACGTTTGCGACTACTTCGCCGGCCTGCTCAACGCCACCGACCAGGGCGAGTACTTCCGCGAACCCGGCCTGACCGACGCCCAAGCCCGAGCCCTGCTGCTGCCGGACACGGTGCTGCCCACGGGCCTGAGCCTGGAGGAAGAGCGCGAAGCATGCCGCGCGCTGATGGGCTCGATGCTGCGCCAGGAGGTCTACGCCGATGACGCCGAGCCGAGCGCCACGCCCGAGCAGATCGAGCGCGCTCGCACCCCCTACACCGTCACCGAACAGAACTTTACCATTCGCGCCTTGCAGCCCCAGGGCGCCAACCGCCACGCCGTCTTCTTCACTCATGCCGGCGAGGCGATTAGCTACCACTACGAACGCATCCCGGCAGATCCGCGCATCCAGCACACGCTGACACTGGAGGTCGATGACTACGGCAACGTGCTCAAGCAAGCCGCCATCGGCTACGGGCGCCATACGCAGATTCGCGTCGTCGACAATCAGGGGAATGTCCAGCAGGTGCCGAATCCCGGGCTCACGGGGCTGCTGGCAGCCGATCAAGCCAAGCAAACTACGCCACTGCTCACCTACACCGAGATCCGTGTCACCAACGCGATCAAATCAGCCGATACGCACCGTAATCCGCTGCCCTGCGAGGCGCTCACCTTTGAGTTGACCGGCTACGCGGCGGGTGGCCAGGCCGGCCGGTTCCGGGCGTCGGATCTGGTCGAGCCCGACCCTGCCAAGCCTGGACGCCTGCGGCACACGTTCATTGCCCCGGAAGTCGTCTACGAGGCCACCGCTGCCGGCAACCAACGCCGCCGCCCCATCGAATGGCTGCGCACGCTCTACCGCCACGACGAAATGACGGGCCTGTTGCCGCTCGGTGAACTGCACTCACTCGCGCTTCCGGGAGAAAGCTACACGCTCGCTTTCACGCCCGGATTGCTCACACAGGTCTTCCAGCGCCCGCACGAAGGCCAACCGCCCGAAGCATTGCTCCCCGATCTGGCGGCAGTGCTCGCCGGCCAGGCCGGCAACCGGGGCGGCTACGTCCAAAGCCAGACGCTCAAGGCCGACGGCCGCTTCTTCGCGAGCGATGCCGACGACCATTGGTGGATTCCTTCCGGGCAGTCCTTCTTCAGTACGAATCCCGCTAACGACGCGGCCACCGAATCCAACCAGGCTCAACAGCATTTCTTCCTGCCGCGCCGTTACCGCGACCCCTTCGGTCAAGACACCCTCGTCGACTTCGACGCCAACGACCTGCTGATGGTCGAAACCCGCGACGCACTGGGCAACCGCGTCACCGTGGACGCGAACGACTACCGCGTCCTGCAGCCGCGCCTCGTCAGCGACCCCAACCGCAACCAGACCGAAGTCGCCTTCGACACGTTGGGCATGGTGGTCGGCACGGCCGTCATGGGGAAGCCGCTGCCCGCACTGGCGGAGGGCGACACGCTCAGCGGCTTCGTCACTGACCTTACGCAGGCGCAGCTCGACGCCTTTTTCGCTGCGACCGACCCGCACACCGATGCCCCGGCGTTGCTGCGAGACGCCACCACATGCATCGTTTATGACCTCGAGCGCTTCCGCCGCACCCGGCAGGCCAACCCCAACGACCCGACGAAGTGGCAACCCGCCTGCGCCGCAACGCTCGCCCGTGAGACCCATGCAAGCGCGCCGCTGCCGCCGCAGGGTCTCAAGATCCGGCTCAGCTTTTCCTACTCCGACGGCTTCGGCCGCGAGAGCCAGAAGAAGATACAGGCCGAGCCCGGGTCGCTGTTGGAAGGCGGTCCCGTCGTCAACCCGCGCTGGGTCGGCAGCGGCTGGACCCTCTTCAACAACAAGGGCAAACCGGTCCGTCAGTACGAGCCCTTCTTCAGCGCTACGCACGGCTTCGAGTTCGGCGTGCAGGTCGGCGCCAGCCCGGTGTTGTTTTACGACCCGGCCGAGCGCGTGATCGCCACGCTGCACCCGAACCACACTTACCAGAAGGTCGTCTTCGACCCCTGGCAGCAGACCACCTACGACGTCAACGACACGTGCGCGGCGAGAAATGCACAAACGGGCGACCCGCGTACCGACCCCAACATCGGCGGTTACGTTGCCGACTACTTCAAGACCCAGCCGGCCACCTGGCAGACCTGGCATGCGCAGCGCGTCGGCGGCGCCCTTGGCCAAGACGAGCGCAATGCCGCCCTGCGCGCCGAAGCGCACGCTGACACGCCCACCACTGTGCACTTCGACGTGCTGGGCCGCCCCTTTCTGACCGTAGCGCGCAACCGCGTTGTTTGCACCGGCCACGATCTTGACGGCACCGAAGACAGCTTTGCCAGTCGCGTCGAGCTGGACATCGAAGGCAACCAGCGCGCCGTGCGCGACGCCATTCAGCAGGCGGGTGACCCGCTCGGCCGCCTCGTGATGCGCTACGCCTACGACATGCTCGGCAACCGTATCCACCAGCTCAGCATGGAGGCGGGCGCGCGCTGGATGTTGAGCGACGTGGCCGGCAAGCTCATCCACGCCTGGGACAGCCGCGGCCACACCTTCACGACCACCCACGACACGCTGCGCCGCCCGGTGGAGCGGACCGTGCGCGGCACCATCGCCAATGGTGAGGCAGCCTCCGACCCACGCACACTGAACCGCGACATCCTGGTCGACAGGATCGAGTATGGCGAAAGCCGCGCGAACGCCGAAGCCCTCAACCTGCGCACCCGCATCTTCCGGCACTCCGATTCCGTCGGCGTCGGCACCAACGCCCGCCTCGACGCCAATGGCAACCCCATCGAAGCCTACGACTTCAAGGGCAACCTGCTGCGCGGCACCCGCCGCCTCGTTAGCGATTACACCGCAATCCCCGACTGGCTGCTGCCAGCGGAGCCGCAACTTGAGGCCGAATTTTTCGAGGGCGGCACCCGCTACGACGCGCTCAACCGCACGATCCAGTCCATCGTGCCGCACAGCAACCTGACCCGCGCCCAGCATCCGAACACGTTCAACGTCATCCAGCCGGTGTTCAATGAAGCCAATCTGCTGGAGCGGGTGGATGTGTGGCTGGAGCGCGCAGCCGAACCCGTCGTGCTGCTCGACCCGAACAACGAGGCGCCGTCTCCGGTCGGCGTCTCCAACATCGACTACGACGCCAAGGGCCAACGCCTGCGCATCGACTACAAGAACGGCGTCAGCACCCTCTACAGCCATGACCCGCTCACTTTCCGGCTTATGCAATTGCTCACGCTGCGCAACGCGGCCGCCTTTCCCGGCGACAGCCCGCAGCCTGCCATCGCCGGCTGGCCGGGCCAACAGGTGCAGAACTTGCGCTACACCTACGATCCGGCAGGCAACATCACCCGCATCCAGGACGACGCGCAGCAGACCATCTACTTCAAGAACAAGCGCGTCGAGCCGAGCAACGACTACTTCTACGACGCCCTCTACCGCCTGATCCAGGCCACCGGGAGAGAGCACCTGGGCCAAGGCGGCGCTCCACTCGCCCATTCGCACAACGATGCAGGGCGTGTGGGCATCGTTAGCGCCAATGCAGCCGGACGCTTTGCACCCAACGATGGCATCGCCATGGGTACGTACATCGAGCGCTATGTGTACGACTCTGTCGGCAATTTCCTCCAGATGCAGCACGCGCGCAGCGACGGCGCCGTACCGGGTTGGACGCGCCGTTACACGTACAATGAAACCAGCCTGATTGAAGAGAGCAAACAGAGTAACCGTCTAAGCAGCACGCAGGTTGGCAATGGGATCGCCGCCGCCCCCGAGCCCTACCTGCATGACGCTCAGGGCAACATGCTTCGTATGCCACACCTGGGTGGCGGTCAGCTGGGCCCGAACATGCACTGGGACTACAAGGACCAGTTACGTCAGATCGATCTGGGGGGCGGCGGCGCAGCCTATTACATCTACGATGCCTCAGGTCAGCGCGTGCGTAAGGTGGTGCAGAAGAACAATGGAAACCTTACCGAAGAACGCATCTACCTCGGTGGCTTCGAAATCTTCCGCAAGCACGGCGGCCCTATTGGCGCCAATGCCGCCACGCTGGAGCGCGAGACGTTGCACATTATGGACGACGAAAAGCGCATGGCCCTTGTGGAAACGCGCACGCTCGACACGACCGGCAACGACCAGGCGCCCCCGCAGGTGATTCGCTACCCGTTCGGCAACCACCTCGGCTCTGCCAGCCTGGAGTTGGATGAGCAGGCGCAGATCATTTCCTACGAGGAGTATTCGCCCTACGGCAGTTCGACCTATCAGGGAGTGCGCAGTTCGATAGAGACGGCAAAGCGGTATCGATACACGGGGAGGGAGCGGGATGAGGAGAGTGGGCTCTCCTATCATGGGGCGCGGTATTACTCACCATGGTTGGGTAGGTGGGTGAGCTGCGATCCGATCGGAGTTAAAGATGAGCCCAACCTGTTCCACTACTGCAATTGCAACCCATTGAATAGAACCGACATCCAGGGATTGGATTGGGAGTTCACTTGGAAACCATGGGAATGGGAGCCGATAAGGTTTACCAAGGAGGAAGTTGCCCCCAGGGCCAGAGTGTTCTCAGGCAACGTCGTCGGAACCTTCCACGCCATCGTGGGCTACGAGACCGGCCGTGAGCTCGACCCCGACCAGGCGGCTGGCTACGCGTGGGCGCAGGATGTCTTCGGCTGGCAAAAGTTCAAGGCCGTGCAGAGCATACGTGACGACGTCGTAAACAACCCGCTCGCGGCCAAGATCATGGGCGGAACGCTCGGCCTCATGAGTGGGTTCGTCCCATTTGCCCCGGCGGGTGACGATCTCCCGGAATCGATGCAGCATTCTTACAAGATGATGAATTTCGCTTCGACCAACGCGACAGCGATAGTCAGTGGGCTCGAAACGCTCCAATCCACCCGACTCCCTCCAAACCCGCCCGCGTTTGCGATGAGCACGGGGTCAACCGTGCAGACCCTCCCACGCATCTCGGCAGCTCAAGCGTTAGGCCCGCTTGCGATGGCTATGGTGGCAGCCGGAAATAATGCGGCAAAGGCTGAGTCGAAAAGTGGCCCGGCACCGAAGGCGAAAGCGAAGCAGTTGAAGACTGACGCGGGCCTTATACATGGCGTTGACCAATACAGAGGCGGGCAGACTGTACTCACTGCAGAACTGAAAATGCCAGGTGGCAAGAAGGTTAAGGTGGCCGTTCCGAACGAGGGTGCTGGATGGCGGCCGGAGCAAAAGGAAAAAGCAATCAGCCTGGGATACAAGCCGCTTGATGCGAAGACTCCCGGTTCTGGAATGCATGCTGAAAATGAGCTTGAGGTCTTTCGCAGGGAAACCAATGCGACAGTCATCGAGTGGGCTATCAGTCGTGGCAAGGGCGGAAACAGCATCGTCTGTAATGAAGGATGCAAGAGCTTCACAAGGAACTGGGGACCACAGCAGCGATGACGGCGCTGAACGCCGACAAGCTGACGTCCTGATACAGCTTACGCCACAGGAACAGCTGGTTGGCATTGATGCCGTTGCGCCGAGCTACCACCGAAACACTTTGTCCTGGCTCCTGGCTCCTGGCTCTCGCGAACCATGGCCAGTTTTTTGCTTCAGTGAAAAAGGCGCGCTCTAGAGGGCGCGCTTCCTTTATCCCAGCAGGTACCTTTCGATCCCGCAGGTCATTCAGACTATCTTCAACCCTTCAAACGGGTTCCAGCCTTGCGAGCCTTTTACCTGTTTCAGGTAATACGCATAGTTGGCGCTCAACCCATACATCAGTGCGAAGACGACGTTCAGGCCGCTGCCCAAGGCATTGGGCAATTCATGACCCAGGATTGTAAAGATCAACGACAGGCTGAAGCTGACGACAACGATGATCGCTATCAGCGCCAGGTTCTTTTTCCACAGACCAAGCACGAAAAGATAAATCGGTCCGAAGAAAATCGCGATGAAGTTTATATTGATCAGCATGCGCTTGCAGGTCGGTAGCTGCTTGAGCGCCGAACTGAAGGTAGGGTTTTTGGGGCTGCCGTGCTGATTGAAAAAAGCGAAACGCTCTTTCCATTTCGGGCTGGCATCGTGGGTCTGCAATTCATCCGTGTTGCTCATGTTCTGTCCTTTTTTGGGGCGCTGCTCGGTCGAGACATCGACCAGGTTTTCCTTCCGTGCGTTTGGCACGGCGTTTTTTGCGGGCTGCAGGTCAGAGGCCGATGTGGCGACTTGAGTCTCCGGCAGCGTAGGAGATTTCACAAGCCATTATGTTCAGCCCCGATGCGTCACGGGGTGAGGCTTGGAATCAAAGGGGGACCCATAAAAAATAAATCTGTCGCCGTTTCCGCACAATCAGAGAGCAAAACCTACCAGCCATTGGTGATGGTGCTGCTTTGACAGCGACTGCCTGGCAACAATGGATTGCCGACCGTCACAAACAGCAGATATAAGGGTGAATTGTTAACTGCCGCCTGCTATTACCGTGTAACCACCTGAACGAAGGATCGCTGACATGTCGACCACCCAGAAGCTGGCCCTGATGATCGCTGCGCTGTACCTATCGAGCTTTGCCCAGGCCCGCGAGCTTGAGGTTGCCACGGGCGGCGCGACCGTGACCATCAATGGCATTACCTACACCGGGAAAAACATCAGCGTTGACGGCAACAGGGTGGTGGTCGATGGCGTTGAGCAGACTGTGCCAGTGACGGGTCCGGTCAGCGTCGTTGTGAACGGTAACGCCACCTCCGTTGAAACGGCCGCTGGCAGGGTTCAGGTCACCGGCAATGTAGGCAGCGTCCGCACCATGAGTGGCCATGTCGACAGTGGTGATATCAATGGCGATGTCACCACCATGTCGGGTGATGTGAGTTGCAAAGTTCATACTGGCGACACCAAAACAGTCTCCGGCAACATCAGATAGTCAGTGCCGATGGCCGAGCGCAGAGAAACTGCAGACAACTTTTGCACACTGCCGATAGGTACGGAGCAGGTCTGGAGACGATGTGAAAACGTCGGGACGCCCAACTGTCGGTCAGCGCAACACTGACAAGTCCCGGCCCCTCGGTGTAGCTGATCGCCCGTCGAGGGATGACGGCAATGCCCAGATCGGCTTGAACCATCCGGCACACCGCATCAAAGCTCTTCACGTGCACTTCATACTTGATGGTTTTTTTCGCGTTGCGCGCTGCCTGGTCAAGCATTCGGTATAGAGGACTGTCCTTGTGCAGCGCGATGTGGCTGAACGACAGGCTGTCTGAAAACGCCGCAACGGTTTTTTCCGACAGCGGATGGCCCGCCGGTACCACCAGCACCAACTCATCCGAGTGGTAGGCATGGACATCCAGCCCGCGTTCCGCCGCGCTGGACAGGTCAGTGCCGATCCCTAAATCACTCTGATTGCTAAGCACAGACTCAACCGCTTCTTCGCTGGTCTGTTCCTGAAGTTCTATTTGGATTTCGGGGCGAGCATCGCGGAAGGCGCGCAGATCCTGGGGAAGAAACTGGATGATGCTGGAACGATTCGCGCCCACCCGGATATGACCGCGCTGCCCATCGGCGAAACCCGACAAGTCGGCGCTCATCTGCAACAAGTCATCGACGACCCGTCTTGCGTGCTCAAGCAGACAGAGGCCGGCGGGAGTTGCTTCGATCCCTTTTTTATGGCGATAGAACAAGGGCGTACCGACGGCTTCTTCCAGTTCGGCAATTCGCTTGCTCACCGCCGACGGCACCATGTTTTCTCTTTCCGCGGCTCGCGCGATGCTCCCCTGTTCACAGGCGGCAATGAAGAGCTTGAGCGAGGTGGGGTCGAATCGCCAGATGGATTGCATTGAGCACCGATATTTGGTGATGGCTGTGCTGAGGAATCGTCACTAGTGCCAACAGGTGTGACGTTTAGTATCCCTCTCAGAGAGGAGATAGAAAATGACTACAACAAAAATCCGCTTTGACGGACGCATCCTGTTCTTATCCTGCAGCAGCGAGGCCGTTCAGGCTCAGCTGCAGGGGCGCGACTTGACGGTGGCCGAAGCTTGGCCGCTTCGCGACAACATTTCCACCGACGAAATCACGCCTGTGGTCATCATGATGACCTACGACTCGCGCCTCGGTGAATTTCCTTATGTGGGCTTCAAGACAGAGGATGTGCTGCCCATTGGAAATTTCGCTGTAAAGAATGGCGGCTTCCAGGTCACGGTGGCAGGCAAGCGTTATGGGAAGGGTTCGTCTCGCGAATCCAGCCCGCTGGCGGAAAAATCCGCCGGTATTCGCTTGATCATTGCCGAGAGTTTTGAGCGCATTTATCGCCAGAATTGCGACAACATCGGCATCTACACGTCGACTGATTTCGGCTTGATCGACCGTATTCGCGCAGGCGAATCCATCGATATCCAAGAGTTCCTGGTGGGGCGGGATGCGGTGACGCAAGCGGTGATCCGCGCGGGTGGCCTGCTGCCTTTCAGCAAAGCCGAATTACCGCCTCGCGACGAAAAAGTGTTCAACCCGATTCCTGACAATCGTCCACTGACGCTGATCGAAAAGATCATCGAGCGCCGCCGCATTGACCCTGATGGCGCAGTAGTCAAAGGCGACGGTTTGTTTATCTCCGCCGACTGGCGTTTCAGTCATGACTACTTCACCGGAATGTGCGCGCACTTCATGCAGGAGGCGTTTGGTGAAGAAGTGAAGCTGGTGCGACCCCATGAAATCATTGCCTTTCAGGATCACCTGATTCTGGCCAGCCAGAGCTTTCCCCATGTCCGTGACAATCTGCTCGCCGCCGTTGGCGGGCTGGCATCGGCTCATGATGACTTCGTCCGGCGGTACCCGGTCGTTGCGCATGGCGCCTTGCAAGGACAGAGCGGTTCGGAAGGCATCTGTCACGCCTTGATGACCGAGCAGCATGCGCTCCCGGGCCAGGTCGTGGTCGGTACGGATTCACATTCGCCGCACTCCGGGGCCCTGGGCTGTCTGGCCTTCGGCGCGGGCGCGACCGACATCGCCAATAGCTGGGCCACGGGTTACATCCGTTGCCGCATGCCCGAGATTATTCGTGTCGAACTCAATGGTCGGCTTAAGTCCGGCGTGACGGCCAAAGATGTCGTGCTCGAGTTGCTGCGTTCGGAATTCATCCGCCAAGGTAATGCCATCGGCGCGGTGTTCGAGTACACCGGGGAAGCTGTCCGGGCCATGTCGATTGATGAGCGGGCCACGTTGACCAACATGGTGGCCGAGCTCGGCGGATTCACCGGCATCGTGCAACCCGACCAGAAAACGGTCGATTTCATTCTTGAGCGGCGGGGCGTGAGCATTGAGCTGGAGGACTGGTTGTTCAGCGATGAAGGTGCTGAATACAAAGAGCAGTTCGCTATCGATTGCTCGCGCCTCACGCCTTTGGTCGCTGCACCCGGTGATCCCGGAAACGGTGTGGCGCTGGCGGAGCTGGATGAGCCCATCTCGGTGGATATTGCCTACGGCGGATCCTGTACGGCGGGCAAGCGCGAGGACTTTGATTATTACCACGAAGTCCTGGCATGGGGAGTGGAGCACGGACTCACCATCGCCGAGCACACCCGACTCTATCTTCAATACGGCACCCTGGCCGTTCGAGACTACTGCATCGAAAAGGGTTACCTGGACACCTTTCAACGCCTCGGCGTCGAGATGATCATGCCGGGGTGCGGCGCCTGCGCAAATTGCGGACCTGGCTCATCCACCCGGGCGGATCAGGTGACCGTGAGTGCGATCAACCGAAACTTTCCCGGTCGATCCGGCCCGGGCCAGGTGTGGCTAGCCAGCCCTTACACCGTTGCCGCCAGCGCGCTTCTTGGACGACTCGCCAGTTTTGAAGAGTTGCGTGAGCTGGCCAGCCAGGAGGTGGTTTGAGATGGATGTCTCTACCTCGGATCTGTGTGATCAACATGCGGCGATGCTCATCAATGGCGATGTCCGAGTGCTGCCTGGCGACTGGGCCTGGTTCGGTTCCCTGCGCCGTTGTCATGGCCAGATCGTTACGCTCAAAGCGCAAGGATGTAACGGCGAGATTCGCACTCTGCTGGGTGAGGCGGGCAATGGCCGCGTGCTCTTCGTCGACGCGGGGCACAATCCCTTGGCGCTGCTTGGCGACAATCTGGCTGCGCTGGCCAAGGGTAACGGCTGGGCGGGGATTCTGATCAACGGAAACGTGCGCGACACCCAAGGGCTGGCTCGGGTGGAACTCGGGATCATCGCCACCGGGTGCTGGCCCGTGCGGTCGAACAATGAGCACGGCAGCATCGTCCAGGAAGCGCTGACTATTGGCGACACCACAGTGGTTCCTGGCGATTGGCTGTATGCCGACGAGGATGGCGTGCTGGTGAGTCGCTCTGAACTCCATCCTCCCGCCCGACATTTGAGGTAACCGGCACGCTAGCGATTTCCTGATGCTATAACCGGTTACCGTGCGTGGCCGGAATAAATGATCTCCAACAAATACAATTACGGAGAAATGACATGGCTACTGCAATCCAAAGCGCTGTGGGTAACCCTGCCGGCATTGATGAGTTACTGCTCTATCGGCGTATTGCCTGGCGAATTCTTCCGCTCACCATTGTGTGCTTTCTGTTTTCCTATTTCGACCGCATCAATATCAGTTTTGCCAAGACCCAGATGCAGGCGGAACTGGGGCTTTCCGATGCAGCTTATGGCTTTGCCGCGAGTATTTTCTTTTTTGGTTACGTGCTGTTCGAAGTGCCAAGCAGCTACGGCCTCAAACGCTACGGCGCGCCGAGCTGGATTTGTCGCATCATGGTGTCATGGGGATTGGCGACCGCCGCCCTCGTCTTCGCTTATAACGAGTACACCTTGTACTTCCTGCGCTTCCTGATCGGCGTCATGGAAGCAGGTTTTGGCCCGGCCCTGTTGTTCTATCTGGCCTGCTGGTTTCCTAAAAAGAACCTGGCGAGCATGAACGGCATCTGGTTCCTGTCGATTCCACTGGCCGGCGTGCTTGGTGCGCCCGTGTCGGGGTTGATCCTCGAGTACATGAACGGTTTCCTGGGGCTCGCCGGATGGCACTGGCTGTTCGTCTTGTCCGGGCTACCCTGCAGTCTCCTGGGCATTGTCGTGTTGTACAAACTTGATCGTGATATCCAGTCCGCCAAATGGCTCACACAGGACGAAAAGAATGTCCTTCAGCGCAACCTGGATAACGACAGGAAGGAATCCAATCCGATTCACGCATCGCTGTTCAAGGTTATCTTTACGCGGCAGGTCGCCGTGCTTTCCGTGATCTATTTCATGATCAAGCTGACGGGCTATGGCCTCAACTTCTGGATGCCGCACCTGATCGGCGCATCGGGTATCAAAAGCGAGCTGACGGTGGGGTTCCTGACCGCACTTCCGTATCTGGTTGCCGCTATCGGCATGATCATCGTCACCCGGCGTTCGGACGCCACTGGAGAACGGCGCAAGTACCTGTGGATGTGCATGATGGTCGGCGGAGTGGGTTATTTCGCAGCGTGCTACTTTAATGATCACTACATCCTGTTGACTTCATTTTTGGTCCTGGCCACGGCCGGCGTCTTCATCGCCATCCCGATTTTCTGGACAATCCCCCAGCAAGCTTTCACCGGCCTGGCTATCGCCGGTGGCATCGCCGCAGTCAATACAGTAGGGCAGCTCAGTGGCATGGTCGCGCCCTTGCTGGTCGGCTACATCAATGACGTGAGTGGTAACACTTACATGGGGATGTTGGCGTTGGCTCCGTTCTGCTTCTTGTGCGCGGGTCTGATTTACTGGGGCCTCCCGGATGATCGAAAAATTGCGAAGCGTGTCGTGGCTTGAATGGCCGACGTATCGATGCGCCTATAGATCTCCTCGATAACCAAAAGCTGGCCTCTGCATGAAGAGGGTAAGCCGAGCGGTTGAACTAAAAACTGACCATTAAGTCAGGATGGTTAGCTGCTCTGCTCCCATTATGAGGATTTCACCATGCGCACATACACCCTGAAATACCTGTTCAACGGCGAGCCCCGCACACAGCTGTTCGAATTAAAGCAGCCTCAGCTGTCCCTACATGAGGCGGCGATGCACCTGCTGCAGCTGCATTTTGGGGATGCCGAGAACAGCCTGATCATGCCCACCGCGGACGCGACGCCGGAGGAAATTTTAGAGCAGGCTGAGCGGGTAGGGCTGACGCAGATCAAGGTCGTCGATCAGCCCGGTTGAGGCCAGGTGCAGTGAACGGTTGAATCCTCAACCGTTAGCTGTAATCCGAGGCGTATCGTTTTGTCTAAGCGATTACGCAGCAGGATGAAGTGTTTTAAAAGTCGTCTAAATCAGGGTAATTGAGTGTTCCCACTACCCACGGCTCTACGATGTCAATGTGCATCATCCGCAAGAAGGACGACCACTCGCTACGATTGTGAGCATCCGGTCCAATGACTGTAAGTAGCAGATATTCATCTCTGAAGTAGTCGTAGGCATAAATCATCCAGAAATCGTTATCAGGATCATTCACTAAGGCGGTGCGGTGATACTGTCGACTGATCTTTGCCCATCGTATTTGCGTCTCTCGCGAGCTTGCTAGATGGATATGATTCATATCGCTCAGGTCGAGCTTTTCGTCTCGACCGAAAACCGCAGGTAACTCGCCACACACCTTATAGTTATAAAAATGTGCGGCGAAGTTTTGCCAATTGTTTATTTTTTCAAAAAGCGCAGAGATTTTGACTGCTGGCATCCAGGCCTACTTTGTAACAGGCAGCTTGCCAGTAATCACAAAGGTATCGAACACTTTCTGCCCATCACGTGCGGCCTGCCGAACATCAAGGAACGTCAGCTCATGCTGAACGACCTTTCTGTTGGGTTTGACGGCTTTTTTGGTGGTGGCCATCGGAGCCTCCGAGGGATGTGAGTTCATGCTGACCAGCTTATGTGATTAATCGAAGTCGGGCAAATATGGCTGCCGAACGCTGTGGTTCAAGCGGCTTTTACGTTAGGCCTGAGCACAGAAGGCGCCCCGAAAAGGCGCCCAGGGTGACGTCAGGATGGTTCGGCGTCCATGCGTCGCGCGATGACCTCCAGCACATCGCAGCCGTCGCGTAATGGCACGCAACAAAGCAACGCGAAGTCGCTGAGGATCACGGAGTCGGTAGTGATGTCGCCGCGCATCGCGAGGTTTTCAAGGATCTGCGTCACGGCCTTTATTCTGTACTGAGCCGTGCTGAGCAACGAGTGCAGCGGTTGCGTGGTGTTGACGTACAAGGAGGGGAGATCGTCAGCGTTGCTAGTTAAGGCTATGTATTCTTTCATGAGTGAAGCTCCATTAATTGAAGAGCGATACCACTCAGTTGTCGCCAAACAAAAGGGTGGTAGCTGTACGCGGGTTGGCGAACCGGGCAATGGAGAAACCGGCAGACCCTGAGGTCTCCCGCGCACAGCCACCATAAAACAGGTAGCCAAGTGCTTCCGAAGCCTCGGAAATGGTCGAAGGCTTCAGTTCATTGCCATCGAGTCGCCAAACCCGACACGCCATATGGGCGTTGGCTCGACTATAGAACTCGTGACAAAGACACAGCAATGCGCAAGTGTACGGACAATTCCTCAAATCTTGTAGGACATTGCTTTTTTTGAAAGATCGGCTCATTCGCATCCAGGGCGCGTCCTTGGGGGGCGCCCTTTTTGCTGTTCGAACCAGTAGAAAATTGATCCGCTATTTAACCTCAGGCACCGCCAACCACTGCCCCAACACCTTCTGATAATTACCCGTCACCTTGGCCAGATGCAGCCACTGATCGACATACAACTTCCAGCTGATGTCGTCCCGCGGCAGCAGATAGGCCTTCTCCCCATACTGCATGAAACGGGTTGGATTGACCGCGCACAAACCGGGTTTGAGTTTCTGCTGGTACAGCGCTTCCGACGCATCGGTAATCATCACGTCGGCTTTCTTGTCCAGCAGCTCCTGGAAGATGGTCACGTTGTCATGCAGCCGCAACTGCGCCTTGGGCAGGAAGGCGTGAACAAAGGCTTCGTTGGTGCCGCCGGCCGGTTCGACCAGGCGCACCGCAGGCTGGTTGATTTGCTCGATGGTCTGGTACGACGCCTGCTCTTCGCAGCGCACCAGCGGGATCTTGCCGTCGACATCCAGCGTGGTGCTGAAGAAGGCTTTTTTCTGGCGTTCCAGCGTGACCGAGATCCCGCCGACAGCGATGTCGCATTTGCCCGCCAGCATGTCGGGCATCAGGGTTTTCCAGGTGGTCTGCACCCACTCGACCTTGACGCCAAGGCTGTCCGCCAGCGAGCGGGCCGTGGCGATGTCGATCCCTGAGTATTCGCCGTCATCGGCTTTGGAGGTATAGGGTTTGTAGTCACCCGTGGTACAGACGCGCAGTTGGCCTTGTTGAATGACGGTGTCCAGGTGCGATGGGCTTTGCGCTGCCTGAACGCCGATGGATAGGGCGAGCAGGCCACCGAGCATCATCGAGGTTTTGATTTTTTTCATTGTTATTGGGCTTTTGAATTGGAATGTCGACTGAGTGTAGTGAATTGGTTTGTCGACTTGTAGATCTATACCCCAACTCGTAAGGCACGGTCAGCTGACATGAGCGTAGTAAGGCGCATGCTGTTTTACGCAGTTTCGCTTCGCTCGACAGCTCTTATGGAAACAAACATTAAATGAAAATTTGGCGTTTTGAGTTGTTCACGAATACAGCGTCCCAATAGCTCGTACAGTGCAAGGGCAAGGGCAAGGGCAAGTGCGAGGACAAGGGCAAGGGCAAGATCAAAAGATCGCAGCCTCGCTTCGCTCGACAGCTCCTACAGGGGGATGCCAGGGGGAGGCGGTCACGTGGAGCCAGGTCGGCCCGTAGGCCGCCTCGCTTTGGCTGTTGCGGTGCCCGCCCCCTCACGCCCTGAGCCTCTCCGTCAACCTGTGGCTACCTCCATCGGCGCCTCGATCAACGTTGATCCGCGCCGCATTAAAGCCTGTAGGTAAGCCTTTTCGTCATAGACGGTGCTGGTTTTCCAGCACCGATAGACGACTCTGATCCACTTAAAAGCGAGTGCTCTCAGGGCCGCTTGGTATGAGCAGCCTTTAGCCCGCTGCTGCCGATAATAAGCCTCGGCCCACGTTGATTGAGTGATGCTGTGAGCGGCCCATTCGACAAAGGTCTGACGCAAAAAGGTTGAGCATTGGTAGCGCCAATACACGACTTTCTTCTTTCCGCTACGCTGGGTAACTGGTGCGATTCCGGCATATCGCTGCATCGCACTGGCGTCGCTAAATCGATCACGCTGTTCACCAAAAGCCACCATAAGACGTGGTGCAAGATGTTGGCCGGCGCCAGGGAGTGCCTTAAAGATCGGGTAATCGGCCAAGGTGTTGGCCGTTTCTTCGATCTCGCGATCAAAATCCTTGATGGTTGAAATGAGCCCTTTGAGTTGCGACGCCAGGGCTGTCGCGTACAGCTGCGAAGGACGTATTACCCCCGGATCCTGCGTCAAAGGCATCGCCTTGGTGATGATTTCCCAGCGCGCCTGATTGAGTTGAGGGTGACGAGCGTTGTGCTCGTTAAAAAACTTGAGAAAGGCACTCTGGCGAGAACGCTTGATGTGTTCAAGCGTGGGCCAGCGCATCAGAAAGTCACAGAACACCACGGTGTCATGATTGCTAAACAGCTCCAGGACCAATGGATAATACTGTTTGAGCGTACAGATCAAGCGGTTGCTGACCTTCACTCGCTCATCAACCAGTGCCCGCCGATGTTCTGTCAGGCAGGCCAAAATACGCATGGCTGGGCTTTGCGGCATCAACTGGGGAAATCGTTGGGGGTGAGTGAGCAACAACTCAAGCGCCCATTGAGCATCAGTCGGATCATCCTTGGCACCGCTACGGACAAAGGTTTTACGGTGTCTGGCCAAGGTGCTCGGATTAATCGGAAACAGACAAAAGAACTCGTATTTCTGCAGGGCAGCCACCAACGGGCCCTTGTTGAGCTCAAGAGCAATCGCAATCGGAGCACCGTAGCGCTCAAACAACGATTTCGCCCAACGATCAATCGATTGGGGCGTGTGGTCGATGACAGAAAAGTGCCGCAGGGTTTCCCCTGCGACCTGCAAACACACGTCGTGCTTGGTATCTGCCCAGTCTATTCCGATATAAGCAGTGAATTTCTGAGACAGGAGCGTTTTCATCAACAACCTCCACAGGCGCTAAAGTACATGCAGGGACATGCATGCTTGCGTCCAGCGAAAGCGATATAGAGAGCCGTGTCGGGCTTTCCCTGAGTATTCGTTAAAGGGCGCAAGCGCACCTGGGGGCTCGAAGGTGAGGAGGTAATCATCGAGTGCTTGAGAGGCCTATTCGTAGCCCACAGGTGCATGTTCCTTCCTTGATCAAAACTGACTTCCAGACACCGAAGTATGGAAGAAGAAAGGAACGGACAACCTATATCGAGAGGCCGAGTGGAGGTTCTGCGCAGTGGGCAACCCGGCATGGATGCCGGGTTAGCCGCGCACGGCCATGGATGGTCGATCGCGGCGGGCCCACGGAGCAGGACCGGAGCGAGGGCATGCCGAGCCTAGGCGAGGCACCGAACGACAGGGGCAAAAGCCCTTGGTTACTTGGGGCTCTTCCAAGTGACCCGTCGTCAGGGCGGAACCCTAAGTCGCCGTGACCGCAGAAACGGATATGTACACAACCTAAAAAGCCGGGACGACCATCAAAACGTCGTCGCGACCAAGTCGAATCGCCGCACCGCACGCCCATGAAATCAAACAATCCCAACCGTGCTTATTGGCGGCTCGTCGACTTTGAAGACGACGCAACCGTAGCGCCACCACAATTGATATACGAAGAAGACTTCAACCAACGCTGATCCGGATAGTAAGAAAACAACAACTGCCCATCCTTCATCGAGTCGATCAGCTTGTGCGCAATGGCCGGCCGAACCGCCGGGCAACCCAGGCTTCGACCGATTCGCCCGTTCGCTCGTGCAAGGACCGGACTGACATAAGGTGCACCGTGGATAACGATCGCCCGGTCAAACGCATTGTCGTTGAAACCCGGCTCCAGGCCTTCCATGCGCAACGAGTAACCGTTCTGCCCGACATAGCTCGCCTGGGTGCGGTACAGGCCGAGGCTGGTGGCAAAACTTTCGTTCTGATTGGAGAACTTGACCGCCATGTTCTCGCCGCTGTTGCGACCGTGGGCCACCAGTTCGTGGAACAGCAACTTGCGTTTCTTCAGATCGAATACCCACAGCCGCTGTTCGGTGGAGGGCAGTGAATAATCGATCACTGCTAGTCTTTGCACCGGAGCTTTGCCTTGGGCGATGCTACATTGGGAGGCGCGTACCGCCAGTCCAATGACTTTGGCGTTGGCGTGGGGAGCCGCTTTGATCAGCGCGGCTTCCAGCGAATCGGCGTAGGCTGCAGGTATTGAAATGGAGGTAAGCAGCAGGGCCGTGATTAAAATGCCAAAGCGATCTGGCGCCATGTTCGGGTCTCATCAGTTAGTTTCGAGCCTAGCAGTGTGTGGGATGCTAGCTGTTGAATGCAGAGATTAAGGATTATCCATGGTGCAGTTAACAAGGTTATTCGTCATAAGCCGCGTCTTTTTTATGGTCTTTCTGATCAGCGGTGCAGCACAAGGGCAAACGTCGCCGATTATGCTGTCATCTCCCGCTGGCGGCCTGATCGAGGCGGCACCTGATGACATCGTCGCTCAGGCGATTCAGGCCGAGCTGGTGCCATTGGCGACTGCGTTCCCGCCGCTGCTCACCTCGCCGCGTCATCAGCGGGTAGATGTGAGTCGGGTGGTGATGGATTTTTATAGCCATCGCGGTTATCGCGCCGCCTGGTCACACGACAGCGACGTTGCCCAGTTGTTGAAAAGCCTGGGCGAAACCCAGGTCGACGGCCTCGACCCTGCGGATTTTCGCATTGCCGAGCTGGCCGGGGCGCAAACATTGATGCAGTCCAGGGTGCCCACCCCGGCGCAACGCGCTGCGTTCGATATGGCGGCCACCCATACCTTCATTACGGCATTGCTACAGTTGCGGCGGGGCAAGGTCGACCCATCGCGACTGGACATGCATTGGAACTTCGACCCTGTCGGCGTCGATCCTCGTGCAGACGTGAATCATTTCTTCGCCGCGCTCGATGACCACGATGTGGCGCGGGCGTTTGCTCAAGCGCCGCCACAAGAGGCGATTTATGGCAGCTTGCGGATGGGCCTGGCGCAATTGCGCAAAGTGCGGGACACGGGTGGCTGGCCGAAGGTTGCCGAAGGCCAGTCGCTCAAGCCCGGCATGGATAGCGCTGCGGTCGCGCAGTTGCGAGCCCGTTTGGTGGCGGGTGGCTATCTGGCTGCGCAACGCCCGCCGCGCACGATTTACGACGACGCCGTTATCGCTGCGGTGAAGAAGTATCAATCCGAGCAATACCTGGGGGCGGACGGTGTGGCGGGGGCGGCGACGCTGGCGGCCTTGAACGTGCCCGTCGAGGCGCGGATCGACCAGGTCCGGGTGAACATGGAGCGCGCACGCTGGTTGCTGTACAAGCTGCAGGGCACGTTCGTCATCGTTGATATCGCCGGCTACAAGGTGGCGCTCTACCGCGACGGCAAGGCGATATGGCGTTCACGGGTACAGGTTGGCAAGCCGTTCCGCAGTACGCCGGTGTTTCAATCCGAGATTACCTACGTCACGTTCAACCCGACCTGGACCGTTCCGCCGACGATCCTGGTCCAGGATATGTTGCCGAAGATTCGCAGCAATCCTGGCTACCTGGCTGCCAACCACATCAGGGTCCTGGATCGCGAAGGCAATGTGCTCGATCCGGCCGGCGTCGACTGGGATCATCCGCGCGGCCTCACCCTGCGCCAGGAAGCCGGCGCGGAAAACTCGCTGGGCCAGGTGGTGATCCGGTTTCCCAACGACTATGCGATTTATCTTCACGACACACCGCATCGGGAGCTGTTTGCCAAAACCTTCCGTGCCACCAGTTCCGGCTGCATAAGGGTGGAAAACCCGTTGCAATTGGTGGAGCTTCTGTTTAACGATCCGGTTCGCTGGAATGCCGCCGGGATACAGGCCCAATTGGCAAACGGCAAAACCGAAAACATCAAGCTTCCCGTGAAAGTACCGGTGTTGTTGGCGTATTGGACGGTAGACTTGAGCAACGATGGCCGGGTGATTTTCAAACCCGACATTTACGGGTATGACACGGCCGTACTTCGGGGGTTGAACAAGCCGTTGAAACTACCCGTCCTGGATTGGCAGCGAGCAGGTAGTCCCGCGGTCGTGGCGGGGCAGAACCAACAGTAGCCAGGAAGGGCGCTGGATTTAATATCGTTATAGGAGGGAATCTGAAGATGGATGTTGCGCAAAAAAAACCGTCATTTACTACACGTCAGCTTGATGTGCATGACTTCGATGAGTGTCGCAACATTCAAAAAGGTCCGGTGTTTATCATTGCATCGGGAGCCTCCGCGAAAGATTTTCCGCTGGAGAAGTATGCCGACGTTCCTATGATTACCATGAACGGGGCTATTTCGATGTTCATCGAGCCTGACATCAAACCGTTCTTTTACGCCTGCACGGACGACGCCTTCTGCCGACAACAGCCTTTTCTTTTTGCTGAAGCCATGCGCCTCAGTCAGCGGATAGCGTTGTGGAAAGACCTCATCAGGTATGAAGCGCTTGCGCCCGAGGGCGAGCTTTATTTGCTGACGCAGGCGCCAAAACTCTCCTGGCGCGAACTGCTTTTCCGGCGGGATAAAGAACTTGTCCGAAGACGAAAATTAGGGAGTGGCCGCAATCGAAGCCTGGGTTTCAGCAAGAACCTCAAGCGAGGCTTTTTTGATGCCCGCACAGTGGCCTACCTGGCGTTGCAAATCGCCTATCACCTGGGGTTCACCAAGGTGTTCCTGGTGGGCGTCGACCTGGATCAGTCGGCAGGTCGCTTTTATGAAGAGGCAGGCACCGTTGTTTCGCCCTGCAACCTCGACGATCACTTTCATACGAGAATCCTGCCGTCGTTCGAGATCATGTCGAAGTACGTCATGGATGATGATTTTCAGGTCTACAACCTCTCCGGTTCGTCGCGGATTCCCGGTGAACTCGTGCCCCGGGTGACGCTGGATCAGATCGACAGGATGATTTGAAAAGGCCCTCCGTCAACAGGGCGCATCGGTCAAAGGGGTCCCACGCGCGCTTCGGGTCTGGCCCGGTTGAAGCCGGCGAGGAAGATCACCTTCCAGAGGATTCGAACGTGACACTCAAAGACACTCCGTGCCCCGAATGGCTGACCTTCGATTGCTACGGCACGCTGATTCAGTGGGATGAAGGCTTGAAGGCGGTGGTTGCCGAGCTCTTGCGCGACAAGGGCGATCACGCCGTGGATGTCCAGCGCCTGATCGAGGTATACGACGGGCATGAACATCGCTTGGAACAAACCCCGCCCCATCGTTCGTTTCGTCAGTTGAGCACCCTCGGCCTGCACCTCGCCCTGGAAGACCTGGGGCTGCCCAGTGATCCCGAAGACAGTCAGCGCCTGGCCGCCGCGATCCCGCGCATGCCGCCTTTTCCTGAAGTGATCGAGACCTTGGCGCAACTCAAGGCGATGGGGTTCAAGCTGTGCATCGTGTCCAACACGGATGACGACATTATCGCCGGCAATGTCGCGCAACTCGGTGGGCATATCGATCGTGTTATCACCGCCCAGCAGGCCCGTGCCCGGGCGCATTTGCACAGTGCGATGCGACGGCTGGCCAAAGCACATTGCAGCCTCACCACGGCGTAGACTAAGCTCACAAAAAATAAGGGTTTTGGGCCTTCGCCCAGGCCTTACCCTTACAGGACGAGCGTTTGCCAATCCTCAGTCACGATCCGCCCGACATCTCCGGCGGCGCTTCGAAACGGTTACCCCTGCGCAAGGCGGCGATGCTGTTTATCGCAGTCGTGTGCCTGTGCCTGTGCGGTCTGCTTTACCTGCAACTGGAGCAATCGCGCCGGCACGCCCTGGCGGTGGCGCAAACGGCGTCGTCCAACCTGACGCGGGCCATGGCGCAGCAGGCCGAAGACACCTTCATGCAAGCCGATCTGACGCTGACCAGTCTGGCGGACTGGATTCAGGCTGACGGTTTTGGCGCGGACCAGAACCCACGCTTGCAGAAAATCTTCGCCCGTCGGGTGCAAGCGCTAAATCAATTGCACGGAATATTTCTGTTCGACCAGAAAGGGCAGTGGGTCGTGACCTCATTCGAAAAGCTGCCACGCGGCTCGGGTGTGGCTGATCGGGAGTACTTCAAGTTCCACCAGCAGAACGTTTCCGCGGTCGCGCACATCGGCCCGGCGATCCGCAGTCGAGAGAATGGCGAGTGGATCATCCCGCTTTCCAGGCGGGTGAACGACGAGAATGGCCATTTCCAGGGCGTGTTACTGGCCGGGATCAAGATGTCCTACTTCGATCAGTTCTTCAAAAGCTTCAGCATCGATGACGACGGGTCGATGTTCCTCGCCTTGACCGATGGAACCTTGCTGGCGCGCAGGCCCTTTGTCGAAGCGCAGATCGGCATATCATTGGCCAAGGGAGACATCTTTCAGAAACTCCTGCCCCACGCGACGTCGGGCAATGCCATGCTCAACTCGGTCGTGGATGGTGTTGTCCGGTTGCATGGTTACCGTCAGCTCGATGCCTATCCGCTGGTGGTGTCCGCAGCATCGTCCAGGGATGCCATTTTCAAGGATTGGTACGCCACGGCCATACATTCCAGCTTCATCGTTGCGCTGGTGCTGCTGGGTATTGGCCTGTTCGGCTGGGTGTTCGTTCGGCAGGTGCGTGTCGGCGAACGGGTCGAGGCCGATTTACGCAAGGCCAAGGAAGCCCTGAGATTGATCGCGACTCATGACAGCCTGACCGGCCTGGCCAATCGCCGGCTGTTCGAGCGGGCGCTGGACATCGAGTTCAGCCGGGGTGCCCGGCAGTCGAGCTCGCTGAGCCTGATCTTGCTCGATATCGATTACTTCAAACGCTACAACGACGCCTACGGCCATGTGGCGGGGGATCATTGCCTGGTCGAAGTGGCGCGGGCGGTGAAAGGTTGCTGTCATCGCAAAGCCGATCTGGCGGTACGGTACGGCGGTGAGGAGTTTGCGGTCCTGCTGCCCGACACCGACATTCACGGCGCGCTGGTGATTGCCGAGCAGATCCGTCGCAGCGTGATGGACAAGAACATCAGCCATACGGGCTCGCCCATCGGCCATGTGACAGTCAGTCTTGGCTGTTATTCGTTTGTGCCGACGGGGCGCGACAGCATGAACGTCTTCATCGAGCGTGCCGATGCGGCCTTGTATCAGGCCAAGCATTCGGGGCGCAATCGCTCGGCGGTATTGTCGCTGGCCGGAGGCGGCGAGGCGCTGATGCGTTCGGATCGCTGAGGCGTTACGACCCGTTTGCAGTGCGTCAACGTAACCACGGGGCTGGCGAAAAAGCAGCCGACGCTCATCGGCTGCGTTTATTCGTTCAGCTGCCCGTCCCGCCGCCCGCGCCACCAGTTCCACCCCCTGCGGCTCCCGTGCCGCCGCCCGCGCCGGAGCCCGAACCACTGGCCCCGCCACTGGTGCCGGTGTCGGAGCCACCTGAGTCCGTGCGATTACCGCTTGAAGGCTCGCCGGGGGTGTTGTCCGGTGGCGTGGTCGAACCGCTGGTGGCACCGGATTGGGTCCCGGTCGCATCGGCACCATCGCCCGACCCTGCGAATGTGGCCGCTGACGACACCGATAACAAACCGGCCAATAACAACGAAGTGATTTTGCTGTTCATCATGGTGCGTCTCCAAAAGAAGAGTCGTTACCTGATGTTGGTGTGAGGGGGCGGGGAGTTGGTGCCGGTTGGATGACGAGTGGTGGGGGGCGAACCGTCAGTTGAACGATGGCGACTTGTCCCCTGTGGGAGCGAGCTTGCTCGCGAAGGCGGAGCATCAGTCGACATTGATGTTGTCTGGCACACCGCTTTCGCGAGCAAGCTCGCTCCCACAGGGTGTAGAGTCGTTAGCGAAGACTGAGTTCCGCCAGCCCTTGTTCACGCTTGCGCCGCGCCAGCGGCTATTCATCATCAGTGAGAGGCTGCCGACGCAACCACCAAAACGCGCAGGTGTCACACGCTAGACACCCCCGCCATCAGGAGCGTTGGCCCATGAAGAATTTGCGAATCGCGACGTTCAACATCAACGGCATGCGCGCTCGGCTGCCGAACCTGCTGGCCTGGTTGGAGCGGGGAAAACCGGACATTGCCTGCTTGCAGGAGCTCAAGTCCGTGGACACTGCGTTCCCCGCCGCAGAGCTTGAGGCTGCTGGCTACGGATCGATCTGGCAAGGCCAGTCGTCGTGGAACGGGGTAGCGATTCTGGCGCGGGATGCGCAACCGCTGGAAAGTCGGCGCGGTTTGCCGGGCGATGACAGCGATACCCACAGTCGTTATCTGGAAGCCGCCGTGCACGGCATCCTGGTGGGTTGTCTGTACCTGCCCAATGGCAATCCGCAGCCGGGGCCGAAGTTCGATTACAAACTGGCGTGGTTCGAGCGGTTGATCGCTTATGCCAAGGATCTGCAGAGCAGCGAACACCCGGTGGTGCTGGCGGGCGACTACAACGTGGTGCCGACTGACCTGGACATCTACAACCCGCGTTCCTGGCTCAAGGATGCGCTGCTGCAACCGGAAAGCCGCGAGTGTTACCAGCGGTTGCTGGATCAGGGCTGGACCGATTCCCTGCGTCATCTGTATCCGGAAGATCGCCTTTATACCTTCTGGGATTACTTCCGGCAGCACTGGCAGAAGAACTCGGGGCTGCGCATCGATCACCTGCTGCTCAACCCGGCATCGAGCCCCTATCTGCAAGAGGCGGGAGTCGATGCCTGGGTGCGCAACGAACCCCATGCCAGCGATCATGCGCCGACCTGGATTCGATTGGGCTCGCGCAAGCGGCGTTGATCTTTACCCGGGTGGCGATTGGCTAAATCAATTGTCGGTCGGACCGGTTTTTCCTTTATACATGGCGACCAATGGCGGAGTGATCCGCAGCCCTTGCATAAGGATCGAGCAATGAGCGAGCCACGCCTGACCCATCTGGCGTCGTACCTGCAACGCCTGGGCTACGACGCCCCTCCGGCACCGACGCTGGAAACCCTGCGCCAGTTGCAACGGCGGCATACCGGCGTTTTTGCATTCGAAAACCTCACCACGTTGTCGGGCGAGCCGGTGCTCATCGATTTACCGTCCGTGGAGCAAAAAGTCCTGCAAGAGGGTCGCGGCGGCTACTGCTATGAACTCAACAGCCTCTACCTGGCGTTGCTCCAGGCGCTGGGCTTCGACGCGCGTGGCATCTCCGGCCGTGTGGTCATGGGTCAACCTGAAGGTGCGTGGACCGCTCGCACGCACCGCCTGAGCCTGGTGACTCTGGACGACGTGCGCTACATCACCGACGTCGGCTTCGGCGGCATGGTGCCCACCGCACCGTTGATACTCGATTGCGCGACCGAACAGCTCACCCCCCACGAACCCTATCGCATTGACCAGCATGACGACGGCTACACCCTGCGCGCCAATGTCGCCGGGGAGTGGAAAGCGATGTACATCTTCGACCTGCAACGCCAGGAAGACATCGACTACGCCGTCGGCAACTGGTACGTCTCGACCCATCCCGAATCGTCATTCAGAAAACAACTGATGGTGGCGCGAACGGGGGAAGGATGGCGGCGTACGCTGAACAACGGCAGCTTTGCGATTCATCGGGTCGGCAGCGAGAGCGAGCGGCGGCAAGTGGCGGATGTAGAGGAACTGGTGGCGTTGCTGGAGCGCGAGTTCGGTATCCGGGTGCCGGAGCATGCAGCGTTGAAGAGCACGCTTGGGCGGTTGATCGAGCCCGGCTGATTCATGGCTGCACGGGTTCCACGTGCAGGTCGAGCTCGCTTCAACCCGGTTCTCTCGAAGGGGGGGCGCCTAGGGGCGAACGTCAGGTTCCATCATGCGATGGATTTCGTGGGCGACTTCGAGCAGTTTCTTTTCCAGATTTTTCAGTTCAGAAGCCGTCAAGCCTTTCTTCAGATGCCCGGTTTCCGCCGCTTTGCCTTTTTCGCCGAGCAAGGCGTGTCGCAACGTGTTGTTGATCACGGTCTGGTAGCCAAACCCCTCGCTCTCGGCGAGCGAGCGAGCAGCTTCTATGACGGCATCATCGAGCATGATGGTGATGCGGGTCTTGCCTTTGCTGGAGGCGACGGCCCCACGTTTGGCAGTGCTGAAGTCGTATTCGTCTTTCATCCTCAAGCTTCCATGTAGTGGCGACGCTCGTTTTTCGTGGCGATGCGCGCGGAAATGATTCGAACGAAATTCGGATCGCGGTACGTATACGCAACGACCAGCAAGCGACCTTTGGCATCGAGCCCCATGATGATCCATCGTTGCTCATCATGATGGTGGTCCTGAAACGTCATGGCTCGTTCGTCATGGAACACCGGCTCGGTCTCTGCGAGGCTGATGCCCTGATGCTTCAGTTTGTTCGCCGCGTTTTTTGCCTTGTGGTACTGAATTTCGAATGACTTCATTATGCATACTTTATATGCATAGAAAAGAGGGCGGCCATACCGGTGGTCGCCAGGAACTCAAAAGACTAGCGGGGCAGCGCAAAGGGCCTGGGAGGGATGTATTTCAAGGTTTTTTGCTTGTCGCTCGCAGCGAGCCCACAGGAGCGCGCGGAACATATGTCCATAATCTGACCGGTCAGTTGTATACAACTCTATAGACATTTGTCCTTACTCTTGCATACAGTGTGCGCACAACAAAAACCAGGGAACCCCCCAAACCATGAAAACGCCCTCTGTTTCACATCAACGGCCCGAGGACGAGAATCTCGGGGTCGGCGCGAATATGGCTTACGGCCTGCAACATGTTCTGACCATGTACGGCGGCATCGTCGCGGTGCCTTTGATCATCGGCCAGGCGGCCGGGCTCTCGCCGGCGGACATCGGTTTGTTGATTGCTGCTTCATTGTTTGCGGGAGGCCTGGCGACGTTACTGCAAACACTGGGCCTGCCGTTTTTCGGTTGTCAGTTGCCGCTGGTGCAGGGCGTGTCGTTCTCTGGCGTCGCGACTATGGTGGCGATTGTCAGCAGTGGCGGGGAGGGTGGCTTCCAGTCGATTCTCGGGGCGGTGATTGCCGCGTCCCTGATCGGTTTGCTGATCACGCCGGTGTTCTCGCGCATCACCAAGTTCTTCCCGCCGCTGGTAACGGGCATCGTCATCACCACCATCGGCCTGACGCTGATGCCGGTGGCCGCGCGCTGGGCGATGGGCGGCAACAGCCACGCACCGGATTTTGGCAGCATGGCGAACATCGGCCTGGCGGCGGTGACGCTGGTGCTGGTGCTGTTGCTGAGCAAGATCGGCAGCGCGACCATCTCCCGGTTGTCGATTCTGCTGGCCATGGTCATCGGTACGGTGATCGCGGTGTTCCTCGGCATGGCCGACTTCTCTTCGGTGACCCAGGGCCCGATGTTCGGCTTCCCGACCCCGTTCCACTTCGGCATGCCGACTTTCCACTTCGCGGCGATCCTGTCGATGTGCATCGTGGTCATGGTGACCCTGGTCGAGACCTCGGCGGACATCCTGGCGGTCGGTGAAATCATCGACACCAAGGTGGACTCCAAGCGCCTGGGCAACGGCCTGCGGGCCGACATGCTGTCGAGCATGATCGCGCCGATCTTTGGCTCCTTCACCCAAAGCGCCTTTGCCCAGAACGTCGGGCTGGTGGCCGTGACCGGGATCAAGAGCCGCTTTGTGGTGGCCACCGGCGGCTTGTTCCTGGTGATTCTCGGCCTGCTGCCGTTCATGGGCCGGGTGATTGCCGCGGTACCGACCTCGGTACTCGGTGGTGCCGGTATCGTGTTGTTCGGCACCGTGGCCGCCAGCGGTATTCGCACGCTGTCCAAGGTCGACTACCGCAACAACGTCAACCTGATCATCGTTGCCACCTCCATCGGCTTCGGCATGATCCCCATTGCCGCACCGAACTTCTATGACCACTTCCCAAGCTGGTTCGCCACGATCTTCCACTCGGGCATCAGCTCCTCGGCGATCATGGCCATCGTGCTGAACCTGACCTTCAACCACCTCACTGCCGGTAACTCCGATCAGCAATCGGTGTTTGCGGCGGGTACCGAGCGGGTTCTGCGTTACCAGGACCTGGCGGCATTGCGCGAAGGGGATTATTTCAGCGAAGGCAAGCTGCACGACTGCGACGGCAAGGAGATTCCGGTGGTCGAGGCAGAGCATGGGCATGCAGAGCCGCGGGCGGTGCATGCAAAAAGCAGTGAGCATGTGTGAATGAAAGAGGCGTCCTTCGGGACGCCTTTTGCATATCCGACGAACGCCGGCTCCTGCAGGTCGACGCACCATTTTTCCACCGACCAAAAAAAGGCCCCCGAACCTTTCGATTCGGGGGCTTTTTGGTTTTGCTGTCTGGCTCACGACCTGGACTCGAACAGAAAAATAAGCATTTGTTTTACAATGAAATTATTCTGTTTTTTAGTATTCATATCCCTACGATTATCCTAATCCAGCCCGTATTTTATTGGAGTTCTTTCGATATCCCTGGATTAGGAAAAAACATCCGAGTTCCCGCCGATAACTGTTACTGCAAGCACCCAAAAGCGTTTTTACACAGCCTCGACCCGAAGCGGAGCCTCATGGGGGAGGTGACAGGGTCGATGAGCTTGGCCGGGTGCACTCGCACCGCAACGACTGTCAGGACCGTTGCATAAGGAACCATTGGCGTGCCGCAATCCATACACCATGGCTTACGAATGGGCACCGCTGATCAAATGCGTCCGGCGCTGGCCGCCGCAGTCAAGGGAGCCGCCGCGCAGAAACGAGAGGAGTTTAATGCGCGTTTACCTGAGCTCTTCGCCAAGAAGCCTTCCCACGCCGACGTGGTGGCGTTTAACCGGAACTTCAACGCGGTCAACTGAGTTCCTCGTCACCGATAGCGATTTTCATAGTCCCTCCAAGGATTCAAAGTCCGGATACGGTATTATCGATGCTGCAAAATTCGCAAGAACCGACGTTTTTGTCGGTAACGCACCAAAAGGTAAGTATCTATGGATCGTGAGTGGGAATGTGAGAACCCATTACGGCGGCAGGCCTGGTCTGCTGCCATCAACGCCACGCTTCGCGTGCTGGAGGGGAAGTGGAAGATCGTCATCATCAATGAGCTGATGGCCGCCAAAGGCCGGCCGCTTCGGTTCTCCGAACTGGAGAAGCTCATTCCCGATGTCACGCAGAAGATGCTTATCCAGCAGTTGAAGGGGCTGCAACAAGACGACATCGTTCACCGAACCGTTTACCCAGAGGTGCCTCCGCGGGTGGAGTACGCCCTGACAGAGCTGGGTCATGCACTCGCCCCTACAATGACCGCGCTTATCGACTGGGCCGAACTCCGTCACCTGCACCATGCAAAGCGTGTCGAAACCACTTAACGACGACAAATCCTCGGGCTCGCTAATTCGCTTGGCGGACGAAGCTTAACTGGGGCTGAGGGAGGGCGCTGGCTGATACCCCTCCAAAAAAACGGCCGGTTAAGGCCGTTAAGAGGGATGACACAGGTCACAGTTCTACCGTGTCTTTGAGGCAACGCGAGCATCTGAGTCGTCTCGCTGCCAACCGCCGCCCAATGCTTTGAACGTGGCCACTGCAGCGCGAGCCGATTCAGTTTGTGCCTGGGCTCTGCCATCAGATGCCGCTAAAAGGTGTTCATCGGCATCCAGTACTTCGATCAGGCTGACCACGCCTTTTTCATAGGCGACAAACGACGTCGCTCGGGCTTTCGCATACGCCGACTCGCCCTGGGCGAGTTGTGTCGATTGTTGCTCGCGGTTGATCAGCGCCGAAAAAGCACTTTCGACATCTTCGCAGGCCCGCAGAACGGACTGGCGGTAAGCGGCTAAGGCTTCGGCTTCTTGGCCTTTCGCCAAATCAATTTGAGCGTTGATGCGGCCAAAATCGAACAGCCTCCAACGTAATCCCAGTGCCGCCGAAGCCTGACTGGCGCCGTTGCTGAACAGGTTTGCGCTGGATACCGAGGTAGCACTGCCGAGCAGCGCCCCCACAGACAGTTTGGGGTAGTACTCGGACATGGCTTCGCCGATGCGTGCGTTGGATGCCGCAAGCCGGCGCTCAGCGACGATCAAGTCTGGACGCCGACGCAGCAGGTCGGCCGGGGCGCCCATGTCCGAGAGGCCTGGCACATCAGGGATGGGCGCCGGCTTAATCAACTGCGCGCTATAAGTCCCGGGCGCCTTGCCCAACATGACATCCAGCGCATTCATTGCCGCGTCAATGCCTGCTTGCAGTACCGGCACGGTTGCCTGCGCTTGATTCAGCGCGCCTTGGGTCTGGTTCAACTGCAGTTCAGCCGCCAGGCCTTTTGCGTAGAGATGTTCGATGGTGGTGAGCAGTTGTTGTCTTGTGTCTACTTGCTGCCGGGCAATTTCCATGCGTGCTTGCAGGCCACGGATGCTGATGTAAAGGTCGGCTGTTTGCGCGACCACTGCCAGGCGTGTGGCAATCGCCCCGGCTTGTGAGGCCTGATAATCGGCGAAGGCCGCCTCTTGGCTGCGGCGCAGCCCGCCAAACACATCCAGCTCCCAGCCGGCATTCAAATTCGCCTCATAGGCACTGCCGTAGCGATTATAGGAAGGGTCTGAATTCAGCACTTGGCCCAACGGAGTCTCCAATGACTGACGGGCTCGGGCCGCTTGACCGTTGACGGTAGCCGACGGCAGGAGGGCTGCGTTAGCTGCGCCCAAACCGGCGCGAGCCTGCTCGATCCTTGCGCTTGCCTGGGCTAAATCGAGGTTCTGTTCAAGTGCTCGATTTATTAGCTGATTGAGTATCGGGTCATTAAATGCGTTCCACCAAGCGGCGAGATCGGCATTTGCGGCGCCTACTTGTCGTGCCTTGGACGTTTGCGCCGAGAAATGCTCGGGCAATTCCACACTGGGTTCTGAGTAGTCGGGGCCCACTGCGCAACCTGCAACCATACCCAAACACAGTAAGACGGCGAAACGAGGAGGAGGGTGCATGCGATACCTGCGAAAGGGTCGTTTTGTGACGATATTACAATTTGGTCACGAGTTGTCAACCACCTTTGGGATGAGTAAGCTGCTCGCATGAATCAGCCATCAGTTTCTTCGCCCAGCGCCCGAGGCCCAGTCGATCACGACATTCGAGACCAGATTGTCGCGGCGGCCAACGAGCATTTCAGTCAGTACGGTTATGGCAAAACAACGGTTTCTGACCTAGCCAAGGCCATCGGCTTTTCCAAGGCTTACATCTACAAATTCTTTGAGTCCAAGCAGGCGATTGGTGAAGCAATCTGTACAAATTGCCTGACTGAAATCGTTGCGGCAGTGGAGCAGGCCATCAATGTAGACGGCATCTCGGCGACTGAACGTTTTCGGCGCCTGGTCAAAACCTTAATCGCTACAGGTGTGAGCCTGTTCTTTAACGACCGTAAACTCTATGACATCGCAGCGTTCGCCGCGGCGGAGCGCTGGCCCAGCTCACAAGTCTATGACGCTCAGATCAAGAGCTTCGTGTTGCAAATCGTGCGTGAGGGGCGAGAGCTCGGCGAGTTTGAACGCAAGACACCGCTGGACGAGACGGTAGAGGCGATTCATCTCGCTCTGCGGCCCTTCATCAATCCTCTGCTATTGCAGTACAACCTCGATTTTGTTGAAGAAGCCCCTTCTCTCATCTCCAATCTTGTTCTGCGCAGCCTGATGCCTTAAACCTCTGCTGACGGATGCGCTGCGCATCCGTATCAGCGTGTGCGCCTGAAAAAACCAGATATCAAGCCTCTCTGCTTTGCTCTGATCAAGTGGGCGATGTTCATTCGCGCCGGTAGTGACTATTGACATAATTGGTCACTTGAATAAGCATGGCGCATCCGCTACCGAGAGGTCTTTATGATCCAGTGCCATCGCATGTCACTCATTTTCATTGTCTTGTTGCCGTTTGCCCTGGCGGCCTGCAACGAGGCCACGCCTGCCGATCCTCGCCTTCAAGTGCCCTTGGTGCGCATCGGCGTGGTTCAACCCTCCGCGCCTGCGGCACGGGTATTCACCGGTATCGTCGCGGCTCGAGTTCAGAGCGATCTCGGTTTTCGGGTGCCAGGGAAAGTCTTGGAGCGCTTGGTGGACGCTGGGCAGAGTGTCAAACGTGGGCAGCCACTCATGCGCATCGATGCCAACGACCTGACGCTGACCGCGAGGGCGCAGCAGGAAGCGGTGCTGGCCGCTACGGCCCGAGCCCGGCAGGCCTCCGATGACGAGCTTCGCTACCGTGATCTGGTGTCCGTCGGAGCGGTATCTGCTTCAGCTTACGCAGGGTTCAAAGCGGCTGCCGACTCGGCGAAGGCCCAACTCAACGCTGCCAAAGCCCAGGCTGATGTGGCGAAAAATGCGACCGGTTACTCGACGTTATTGGCTGATGCTGATGGGGTTGTGGTGGACACCTTGGCGGAGCCGGGGCAGGTGGTTGGCGCAGGGCAGATGGTGGTACGCGTTGCCCATTCAGGGCCGCGCGAGGCCGTGATCCAGTTACCCGAGACGCTACGTCCTGCGCTGGGCTCGGCGGCGACGGTTGAACTCTACGGGCAGAACCAGCGTGCAGGCAGCGCCCGTTTACGTCAGCTGTCCGACTCTGCGGACCGACAGACCCGAACGTTTGAAGCGCGTTATGTGCTGGAGGGGGCGCTCTCCAACGCCACCCTGGGTTCGACGATCTCAGTGGTTATCGCTGACACGGATGTTGCTGATGCCAAGGAATTACAGGTGCCCATGGGGGCCCTCTACGACGCGGGTAAAGGCCCGGGTGTCTGGGTGGTTGAGGGAGAACCGGAGCATGTGGTATGGCGCCCGATCAAGGTTCTCAGCCTGAATAACGAGGCCAGCGTGCGCGTGACGGGTGATCTCCAGGTGGGTGATCGTGTCGTCGCATTGGGTGCGCACTTATTGAATGAGGGAGAGAAGGTCAGGACTGAACTTGCCGGTGCCACGCAAAAAACGGTGGTTGAGGTGAGTCGATGAGCGGCTTCAATCTTTCGGCGCTGGCAGTACGCGAGCGCTCAATCACCCTGTTTTTGATCCTGCTGATTTCTGTGGGTGGGTTGTACGCCTTCTTCAAACTGGGGCGTGCGGAAGACCCCGCATTCACCATTAAACAAATGACGGTGGTCACCGCCTGGCCTGGGGCGACGGCCCAGGAAATCCAGGACCAGGTGATAGAAAAGCTGGAAAAACGCATGCAGGAACTGCGTTGGTACGACCGGACCGAGACCTTTACCCGGCCCGGCTTGGCATTCACCACGGTTTATCTGCTCGATAGCACGCCGCCCTCAGCCGTCCAGGAGGAGTTTTACCAGGCGCGCAAGAAAATCCTGGATGAGCAGAAGGGGTTGCCGTCTGGGGTGATCGGCCCGATGGTCAATGATGAGTATTCCGATGTCACCTTCGCGCTCTATGCGCTCAAGGCCAAGGGCGAGCCGCAACGTCTGTTGGTGCGCGAAGCCGAGAGCTTGCGCCAGCGTTTGCTGCATGTAGCGGGTGTGAAGAAGGTCAACATCATCGGTGAACAGGCCGAGCGCATTTTTGTCGAGCTGTCCTACGAGCGTCTGGCGACGCTGGGCATTTCCGCACGAGACATCTTCAGTGCGTTGAACACGCAGAACATGATAACGCCGGCCGGCTCAGTTGAAGCGAAGGGCCCACAGGTTTTCATCCGCCTGGATGGCGCGTTTGACGACCTGCAAAAGATTCGTAATACCCCACTGACGGTGCAGGGCAGAACCCTCAAGTTGTCCGATGTGGCTGAGGTCAAGCGCGGTTATGAGGACCCTGCGACGTTCCTGGTACGCAACAATGGCGAGCCCGCATTGTTGCTCGGCGTGGTCATGCGCGATGGCTGGAACGGTCTGGATCTGGGGAAGTCGCTGGAGGCCGAGGCGACAGCGATCAACGAGCAGATGCCTTTGGGCATGAGCCTGACCAAGGTCACGGATCAGGCGGTGAATATTGGCGCATCCGTCAACGAGTTCATGGTGAAGTTTTTTGCTGCCCTGGGCGTGGTGCTGCTGGTGTGTTTTCTCAGCATGGGCTGGCGTGTCGGCGTTGTGGTTGCCGCGGCGGTGCCGCTGACCCTGGCGGCCGTGTTCATTGTCATGGCGGCCACGGGCAAAGACTTCGATCGAATTACCCTGGGCTCGTTGATTCTGGCGCTGGGACTGCTGGTGGACGATGCAATCATTGCCATTGAAATGATGGTAGTGAAGATGGAGGAGGGCTACGACCGAATCAAGGCCTCCGCTTATGCCTGGAGCCACACGGCCGCGCCGATGTTGTCGGGGACGTTGGTGACGGCGATCGGCTTTATGCCCAACGGTTTTGCCAAGTCGACCGCTGGTGAGTACACCGCGAACATGTTCTGGATCGTTGGCATTGCGCTGATTACTTCCTGGGTAGTGGCCGTGGTGTTTACCCCTTACCTGGGCGTCAAACTGCTGCCGCAGATCAAGGTGCCTGAAGGCGGGCATACGGCGATTTACGGTACACCGAACTACCAGCGTTTCAGGCGCCTGCTGGGCAGTGTGATCCGCCGCAAAGGCCTGGTGGCTACATCCGTCGTTGGCTTGTTTGTTGTTGCGATTCTGGGCATGGGCGTGGTCAAGAAGCAGTTCTTTCCAACGTCCGACCGACCTGAGGTGCTGGTTGAGGTGCAGATGCCTTACGGCACCTCTATAGAACAGACTGATGTGGCCGCGGCCAAGGTCGAGGCGTGGTTGGCTCAGCAGTCGGAAGCCAAGATCGTCACCGCTTACATTGGCCAGGGCGCGCCGCGCTTCTATTTGGCGATGGCCCCTGAGCTACCCGATCCATCCTTCGCAAAAATCGTCGTCCTGACCGCGAGTCAGCAAGAGCGCGATGCGCTCAAGCTCCGCCTCAGGCAAGCCGCAGCCGATGGCTTGGCGCCTGAAGCCCGGGTGCGGGTGACGCAGTTGGTATTTGGTCCTTATTCACCGTATCCGGTGGCCTTTCGGGTGATGGGCGTCGACCCCGCGGTGTTGCGAGATATTGCCGCGCAGGTGCGTGAGGTCATGACCGCCAGCCCCATGATGAGGACCGTCAACACCGACTTGGGCGAGCGCGCGCCGGCACTTCATCTCACGCTGGATCAGGATCGCCTGCAAGCATTCGGCTTGACCTCGACCGATGTCGCGCAACAGCTGCAATTTCTGCTCACGGGGGTGCCTGTCACCGAGGTGCGTGAGGACATTCGTTCGGTTCAGGTGGTCGCTCGCTCCGCTGGGGAGACGCGTCTGGATCCATCGAAAATTGCCGCCTTCACGCTGACCGGCGCCCAAGGCCAGCGCGTGTCGCTGTCCCAGGTAGGGGCGGTGGATGTGCGCATGGAGGAGCCCATCCTGCGGCGTCGTGATCGGACGCCGACCATTACCGTGCGCGGTGACGTGGCTGAAGGTCTTCAGCCTCCCGATGTCTCCAACGCCTTGATCACGCAGTTGCAGCCCATCATCGAAAAACTGCCGGCGGGCTACCGGATTGAGTTTGCCGGCTCGATCGAGGAGTCGGGCAAAGCGAACAAGGCATTGCTACCGTTGTTCCCGATCATGATCGCGCTGATGTTGCTGATCATCATTATTCAGGTGCGCTCAATGTCGGCAATGATGATGGTGTTCGCCACCGCGCCTTTGGGTCTGATTGGTGTGGTGCCAATTCTGCTGCTGTTCCAGCAACCGTTCGGGATCAACGCCTTGGTGGGACTGATTGCCTTGTCAGGGATTCTGATGCGCAACACGCTGATCCTCATCGGCCAGATTCACTCCAATGAGCAAGCCGGCCTGTCGCCTTACAACGCCGTGGTCGAAGCCACTGTGCAGCGCGCGAGGCCCGTGATTCTCACGGCGTTGGCGGCGATGTTGGCGTTCATTCCGTTGACCCATTCGGTGTTCTGGGGAACGCTGGCCTACACCCTGATTGGCGGTACGTTTGCCGGCACCGCGCTGACCCTGGTGTTCCTGCCAGCGATGTACGCCCTCTGGTTCAAGATCAAGCCTGAGCCCGCGCATGAGCTTGCAGCGAACACTCATGTTGCTTGATACCTGCGTGCCTGGATCGTCTCAAAAAGGAAAATCGATATGAGCTTGTTGGCCACGCGCCTTCGAGCAGGGCGACCGCTCGGTGGACGACTCTCGGGGCTTTGATCGAGCCTTCGAGGTCATAGGCAGGGTTTACGGTGATAAGCCGGAGGCGCTTTGCCTCGCGCATGATGTTCTGCAGGTAGTTTTGTACCCTTAAAGCAACGTCTATCTTTCCGCGCTTCTTGATCACTTCCAAGGGTCGCATAAGGTCATGGGTGTCGAGGTCGACAATGGCGCGGGCGCCGATCAGCGGGAAGAGGTGGGTTTTGACGGAACGCCAAAACGAAAAAACCCGCCATAAGGCGGGTTCTTCGGGGTTTCAGAGATTTTGGTAGCCTTCTCTGGAACCTTGTATGGCTCCACGACCTGGACTCGAACCAGGGACCCAGTGATTAACAGTCACTTGCTCTACCAACTGAGCTATCGCGGAATGCCGTGTATGTTACTGATTCAAAAAGAGAAGTCAAGCATCTGTTAGCGATTGGACGGTTTCGATGAGACGGACGGTGGTTTATCGGTCATTGACGGTTACCAGAATGGCCCCGGAGGTCTACCATGGCCGCCCGGAAGTGGTTACACGCGCTGCCGGCCATTAGCCGAAAAGGTACGCGCCATGAATCACCCAGTCCCCACGCCTCGCCACCACGAGGTGCTTGCATGAGCATCGCTCAGATCAGTCTGCCCAAAGGGGTAGGTCCCCACGCCGAGAAGCTGTTCGACGCGATCACCCAGGCCAGCACCGCTGACGAATTGAACCGCGCCGGTGGCAAGGCCGAAGGCTTTGTCCTCGGCCTGGAAAGCACCAAGGCGATCAAGAGTCAGGTCGCCGAATCGCTGTATGTTGCCTATGACGATGCCGCCAGCCAGCGTGCAACCGAACTGGCTTAACCGCCGAAGGTAAGGGTGCCGAGCATCAGTTTGGCGTACAGCATCGTCGCGGCCAGTTGCACCAGCCACAAGGCCAGGCCGCCGAGGAAGACGCCAGCCGCCACTTGCATCACCAAGTTGTTCCCGCGCTTGGCCGGGGTGCGCGGGACGAAGGCATCCAGGTCATCCAGGTCATCGCGCTCAGCGCGTAGGTCATCGTTTTTCATGTGGGTTCTCGTCAGAATTCTCGGGTGTACATAAAACCTGTAGGAGCCGGCTTGTCGGATCGCCGCACCGCAGCGAAGGCGTCTTCAAGGGCGTGCATGGCTCGAGGCCTTCGCTGCGGTGCGGCGATCCGACAAGCCAGCTCCTACGAAAGGCAGATGTGTGCAGTCTAGAGGGCTTGGTTGGCGGGTTGAAAACTATCTGAGCCAAATAAAAACGGGAAGCCCGAAGGCTTCCCGTTTCACATCGCAAAGCTGAATCAAATCACCTGAACGATCGCATCTGTCACGACGTTGATATTGCTCTGGTTCAACGCCGCGACGCAGATGCGACCGGTGTCCAGGGCGTAGATGCCGAACTCGTTGCGCAGGCGGATCACTTGCGGGGCCGTCAGGCCGGAGTAGGAGAACATGCCGCGCTGACGACCGACGAAGCTGAAGTCGCGCTGTGGAGCGTTTTTCGCCAGCAGGTCGACCATCTGGGTGCGCATGCCGCGAATCCGCAGGCGCATTTCGGCCAGTTCTTCTTCCCACTGTGCGCGCAGTTGCGGGCTGTTCAGTACGGCGGCGACAATGCTGGCACCGTGGGTCGGCGGGTTGGAGTAGTTGGTGCGGATCACGCGTTTGACTTGCGACAGCACGCGCGCGCTTTCTTCTTTCGATTCGCTGACGATCGACAGGGCGCCCACGCGCTCGCCGTACAACGAGAAGGATTTGGAGAACGAGCTGGAAACGAAGAAGGTCAGGCCCGATTCGGCGAACAGACGCACGGCAGCCGCGTCTTCGTCGATGCCATCGCCAAAGCCCTGGTAGGCCATGTCGAGGAACGGCACGTGACCCTTGGCTTTCACCACGTCCAGCACGTTGTTCCAGTCCGCCGGGCTCAGGTCGACGCCGGTCGGGTTGTGGCAGCAGGCATGCAGCACCACGATCGAACCGGACGGCAGCGCGTTCAGGTCTTCCAGCAGGCCGGCACGGTTGACGTCGTGGGTCGCGGCGTCGTAGTAGCGGTAGTTCTGCACCGGGAAACCAGCGGTTTCGAACAGGGCGCGGTGGTTTTCCCAGCTCGGGTCGCTGATCGCCACGACAGCATTTGGCAGCAGTTGCTTGAGGAAGTCGGCACCGATTTTCAGGGCGCCAGTACCGCCGACGGCCTGGGTGGTGATGACGCGGCCGGCAGCGATCAGCGGCGAGTCATTGCCGAACAGCAGTTTCTGTACGGCCTGGTCGTAAGCCGCGATGCCGTCGATCGGCAAGTAGCCACGGGAAGCGTGTTGAGCGACGCGAATCGTCTCGGCTTCGACAACGGCGCGCAGGAGTGGAATTCGCCCCTCCTCGTTGCAATAAACACCGACCCCCAGGTTGACCTTGTTGGTGCGGGTATCGGCGTTGAATGCTTCGTTGAGGCCCAGGATTGGATCGCGTGGTGCCATTTCGACAGCGGAGAACAGGCTCATTTTGCGGCGGCTCTGAATGGAGAGTGGAGGGACGTGTCGCGCTCCAGCCGAATGCACTAGAGCGGTGCACAAACGGGGAGCTAGTATAGAGGCCATCACTGATTTAAGGCGACAGGCATTTCGGCTTTTAACCCAGGTTTTTCCGATTATTTTTCGATCGATAGTCGATTGATTGCGTCAAAGACTTCAAGGGATGTAGGACGTTTGCCTTGAAAGCGCGGGCAATCGACTGCACATTGAGCACAATCCCAGTTTTTTCCTCGGGCGACATCGGTCGTTTGCGGTCTTTTTCGTTGCTGTCCGGTTTGACCGGCCAGGCGCGAACCCAGAGGTTTTGTATGTCTGAATTCCAGCTAGTCACCCGCTTCGAGCCCGCCGGCGATCAGCCGGAAGCCATCCGCCTGATGGTCGAGGGTATCGAAGCCGGGCTGGCGCACCAGACGTTGCTGGGTGTGACCGGCTCGGGCAAGACCTTCAGCATCGCCAACGTCATCGCCCAGGTGCAGCGCCCGACCCTGGTGCTGGCACCGAACAAGACCCTGGCCGCGCAGTTGTACGGTGAGTTCAAGGCGTTCTTCCCGAACAATGCGGTGGAATACTTCGTTTCCTACTACGACTACTACCAGCCCGAAGCCTACGTACCGTCCTCGGACACCTTCATCGAAAAGGATGCCTCGATCAACGACCACATCGAGCAGATGCGTTTGTCCGCCACCAAGGCGTTGCTCGAGCGCAAGGATGCGATCATCGTCACCACGGTGTCGTGCATCTACGGTCTGGGCAGCCCGGAAACCTATTTGAAGATGGTGCTGCATGTGGATCGTGGCGACAAACTCGATCAGCGGGCACTGCTGCGCCGGCTCGCCGACCTGCAATACACCCGCAACGATATGGAGTTCGCCCGTGCGACCTTCCGGGTGCGCGGCGATGTCATCGATATCCACCCGGCAGAATCCGATTTCGAAGCGATCCGCATCGAGTTGTTCGATGACGAAGTCGAGAGCCTGTCAGCCTTCGATCCGCTGACCGGCGAGGTGATCCGCAAGCTGCCGCGGTTCACCTTCTACCCGAAAAGCCACTACGTGACGCCGCGGGAAACCCTGCTGGGTGCCGTGGAAGGGATCAAGGTCGAGCTGCAGGAGCGTCTGGACTACCTGCGGTCCAACAACAAACTGGTGGAAGCTCAGCGTCTGGAGCAGCGCACCCGTTTCGACCTGGAGATGATCCTCGAACTGGGGTACTGCAACGGCATCGAAAACTACTCGCGCTACCTGTCGGGCCGTGAATCCGGCCAGGCGCCGCCCACCTTGTTCGACTACCTGCCGGCCGATGCCTTGCTGGTGATCGACGAATCCCACGTCAGCGTGCCGCAGGTCGGCGCGATGTACAAAGGTGACCGCTCGCGCAAGGAAACGCTGGTGGAATACGGTTTCCGCCTGCCGTCAGCGCTGGATAACCGGCCGATGCGTTTCGACGAATTCGAACACATCAGCCCGCAGACGATTTTTGTCTCGGCGACGCCGGGCAATTATGAGGCGGAACACGCCGGTCGCGTCGTCGAGCAGCTGGTGCGCCCTACGGGCCTGGTGGACCCGCAAATCGAAATCCGCCCGGCGCTGACGCAGGTCGACGATCTGCTCTCGGAAATCTCCAAGCGCGTGGCGCTGGAAGAGCGGGTGCTGGTGACCACGCTGACCAAGCGCATGTCCGAAGACTTGACCGATTACCTGGCTGACCACGGCGTGCGCGTGCGTTACCTGCACTCGGACATCGACACCGTGGAGCGGGTCGAGATCATCCGCGATCTGCGCCTCGGCACCTTCGATGTGCTGGTGGGGATCAACCTGCTGCGTGAAGGCCTGGACATGCCGGAAGTCTCGCTGGTGGCGATTCTCGATGCGGACAAGGAGGGCTTCCTGCGCTCCGAACGCTCGCTGATCCAGACCATCGGCCGCGCGGCGCGCAATCTCAATGGTCGGGCGATTCTGTATGCGGATCGGATCACCGGTTCGATGGAGCGGGCGATCGGCGAAACCGAGCGGCGTCGCGACAAGCAGATCGCCTTCAACCTGGCCAACGGCATCACGCCCAAGGGTGTTTTCAAGGACGTGGCCGACATCATGGAAGGCGCCACCGTGCCGGGTTCGCGCAGCAAGAAGCGCAAGGGCATGGCCAAGGCCGCCGAGGAAAGTGCCAGGTACGAAGCCGAACTGCGTTCGCCGGGCGAAATCGCCAAGCGGATTCGTGCGCTGGAAGAGAAGATGTACCAGCTCGCCCGCGACCTGGAATTCGAAGCGGCGGCGCAGCTGCGTGATGAGATCAGCAAGTTGCGGGAGCGGTTGATCACGGTTTGAGATGTGCAGTGAATGGGCGGGCCTCATCGCGAGCAAGCTCGCTCCCACAGGGTTCAGCGTGATCGCTGTTTGAGATGGGTGTTGAAAATGAGGGCCTCTTCGCGAGCAAGCCCGCTCCCACAGAGTTTGTGGGTGGGCACAGATGGTGTGAACACCTTCAACCCCTGTGGGAGCGAGTTTGCTCGCGATGAGGCCCGTCGGAGCGCTACACATATCAATTGGTGCGCTTCCCCAGCCTTCAGCCCTGCCTGCTAGCGCCTGGCAGGCAACACCGCCACAAAGCTGACCCCCAGCGCAATATTGGCTTAAATACCCCGCTGACTGGAGCCAGGCAGGCTACGCCTGTTACCATTCGCCCCCTGTTTTATCTTCGCTTTTCATTCTTTTCGAGACATGCCATGACCACCGTCCGCACTCGCATCGCGCCATCGCCTACCGGGGACCCCCACGTAGGTACCGCTTACATCGCTTTGTTCAACTACTGCTTTGCCAAGCAGCACGGCGGTGAGTTCATCCTGCGGATCGAGGACACCGATCAATTGCGTTCGACCCGCGAGTCCGAACAGCAGATTTTCGACGCCCTGCGCTGGTTGGGGATCGACTGGAGCGAAGGCCCGGACGTCGGCGGCCCGCACGGTCCTTACCGGCAGAGCGAGCGCGGCGACATCTATCAGAAGTATTGCCAGCAGCTGGTCGAGATGGGCCATGCCTTCCCGTGCTTCTGCACCGCCGAAGAGCTGGACCAGATGCGCGCCGAGCAAATGGCCCGTGGTGAAACCCCGCGCTACGACGGCCGTGCGCTGTTGCTGTCCAAGGAAGAAGTGGCTGCCCGCCTGGCCGCCGGCGAACCTCATGTGATCCGCATGAAGGTGCCGAGCGAGGGCGTCTGTGTGGTGCCGGACATGCTGCGTGGCGACGTCGAGATCCCGTGGGATCGCATGGACATGCAAGTGTTGATGAAGACCGACGGCTTGCCGACGTACTTCCTGGCCAACGTGGTCGACGACCATCTGATGGGCATCACTCACGTCCTGCGCGGCGAAGAATGGTTGCCATCGGCGCCGAAGCTGATTCTTTTGTACGAATACTTTGGCTGGGAACAACCGGAGTTGTGCTACATGCCGCTGCTGCGTAACCCGGACAAGAGCAAGCTGTCCAAGCGCAAGAACCCGACCTCGGTAACGTTCTACGAGCGCATGGGTTTCATGCCGGAAGCCATGCTCAACTACCTCGGCCGCATGGGCTGGTCGATGCCGGACGAGCGCGAGAAGTTCTCGCTGCAGGAAATGGTCGACCACTTCGACCTGAAACGCGTTTCCCTCGGCGGGCCGATTTTCGACATCGAGAAACTGTCGTGGCTCAACGGCCAGTGGCTGCGTGACCTGCCGGTGGAAGAGTTCGCTTCGCGCCTGCAAACATGGGCGCTGAACCCTGAATACATGATGAAGATCGCGCCGCACGTGCAAGGCCGGGTTGAAACTTTTAGCCAGGTTGCACCGCTGGCCGGCTTCTTCTTCGCCGGTGGCGTCAATCCGGACGCCAGGCTGTTCGAGTCGAAGAAGCTCTCGGGTGATCAGGTTCGCCAGTTGATGCAGTTGATCCTGTGGAAGCTCGAAAGCCTGCGTCAGTGGGAGAAGGACAGGATCACCGCGACGATCCAGGCGGTGGTCGAGTCCCTGGAACTGAAGCTGCGTGACGCCATGCCCCTGATGTTCGCCGCGATCACCGGCCAGGCCAGTTCGGTGTCGGTGCTCGATGCGATGGAGATCCTCGGCCCGGACCTGACCCGTTTCCGTCTGCGCCAGGCCATCGACCTGCTGGGCGGCGTGTCGAAGAAAGAAAACAAGGAGTGGGAAAAACTGCTGGGCAATATCGCCTGATTCTTTGCTGCCCCTGAAAAGATCGCAGGCTGCGCCAGCTCCTACATTTGAAATACGATCACCTGTAGGAGCTGCCGAAGGTTTGGGCCGCATTCGGACGATCTTTTGATCTTGATCCTCGTCGGCACCCCCATTTTCCGGGGGGAGGGCGGTAAGTGATTGTTATGTCGGCAAAAAACTTTGAAATATTTTAAAAATAAGTTTGACAGCCTTCCACTGCGCCATTAAGATTCGCCCCGTCCTCAGCGATGAGGGGCTATAGCTCAGCTGGGAGAGCGCTTGCATGGCATGCAAGAGGTCGACGGTTCGATCCCGTCTAGCTCCACCAATTTACACTTCAAGGTCTGGCCACACCGGCTTTGAAGCGATCAACACTCAGCGTTGATCGGTTGTATAGAAGGGTTTGCGTCCCCTTCGTCTAGTGGCCTAGGACACCGCCCTTTCACGGCGGTAACAGGGGTTCGAGTCCCCTAGGGGACGCCAGTTTTACAGAAGCGATGTTGCAAGATGTCGCTCCGCCGCGAGGCGAAAAATCCGGGGCTATAGCTCAGCTGGGAGAGCGCCTGCATGGCATGCAGGAGGTCAGCGGTTCGATCCCGCTTAGCTCCACCAATTTTACAGTTCAAGGTCTGGCCACACCGGCCTTGAATCGATCAGCTCTCAGCACTGATCAGTTGTATAGAAGGTTTTGCGTCCCCTTCGTCTAGTGGCCTAGGACACCGCCCTTTCACGGCGGTAACAGGGGTTCGAGTCCCCTAGGGGACGCCACGATTACCCGCTCTGCGGGATTTATAGGGGTCATTCAATCATTGAATGGCCCTTTTGTTTGTCTGGCGTTTGGCCAAATCCCCCCCCTTTCTTTCACACTGTTCTTCAGACCAGCGGTCACATCCACGACTTGCGGAAAATTATTATGAGAATAATATTCTAGTCGTAATATTCGGAGGCAACGATGAACGATAAAAAAGCTCAAACCCGCGAACGCATCCTCAAGGCCGCCAGCGCAGCGCTGATCCAGCGCGGCCCGGCCGAACCGAGCGTGGGCGAAGTGATGGGCGCAGCCGGCCTGACCGTCGGCGGTTTCTACGCCCACTTCGACAGCAAGGACGCGATGATGCTGGAAGCGTTCAAGCAGTTGCTCAGTCATCGCCGTGGCTTGATCGCCGACATGGATGCGCAGTTGACCGGCGAAGAGCGTCGCGCCCTGGTCGCTGCGTTCTACCTGTCACGCAAACACCGTGATTCCTCTGAGTCAGCGTGCCCGATCCCGGCGTCTGTCGGCGAGCTGGGCCGGCTGCCGGACGAATTTCGCGTGGCCTTGAATGAGCATGTGGAAATGATGGTCGCGCAGTTGGCGGCCAGCCCCGAAGACACCGACAAAGCCCTGGCCGACATGGCCTTGATGGTCGGTGGCCTGGCCCTGGCACGCGCGCTGGGGCCGGGAGAGTTGTCCGATCGATTGCTTCGCGCCGCCAAGTCGGCGGTGCTGTGACCTGAAGGCGTCAGCCTGGGGAGTGAGAGCGATGAGCACGTTGAAGTGGGTTCGTGGCGTTAATGGCACCTTGGGCTGGTTCGCACCAAAACTGGTGGCGAGCAAAATGCGACTGGCGTTCATGACGCCGCGGGACCTGCCGCCGCGTGATTGGGAATTGCCGCTGTTGGCCAAATCCGAACGGATCACCTTGCGCTTCGGCCTCTCGGCCTTGCGTTGGGGGCAGGGCCCGGCGGTGTTGCTGATGCACGGTTGGGAAGGCCGGCCGACGCAGTTCGCCAGTCTCATCACCGCGCTGGTCGATGCCGGTTATACCGTGGTGGCCCTGGACGGTCCGGCGCATGGTCGCTCACCGGGTAGCGAAGCGAACGTCGTGCTGTTCGCCCGGGCCATGCTGGAAGCCGCTGCCGAATTACCACCGCTGCAAGCGGTCATCGGCCACTCCATGGGCGGCGCCAGTGCCATGCTTGCCGTGCAATTGGGCCTGCGCACCGAAACCCTGGTAAGCATCGCTGCCCCGGCACGAATCCTCGGGGTGCTGCGGGGCTTCGCGCGTTATGTGCGGCTGCCGCCCAAAGCCCGTTCGGCGTTCATTCGTCAGGTCGAAAAAGACGTCGGCATGCGCGCCGCGACGCTGGATGTTGCGCATTATCAGCTCGACATGCCCGGCTTGATCGTGCATGCCGAAGACGACAACTATGTCTCGGTCAAGGAATCCCAGCTTATCCACGAAGCCTGGTTCGACAGCCGTCTGTTGCGCCTGGAAGAGGGCGGTCATCAACGGGTGCTGGCCGATCCCCGGGTGATTGATGGCGTGCTATCACTGCTGGCGGGCCGTAGCCTGCAATCGCGCCAATCCGCCTGAGCATCCGTTACACTGCCCCGGTCGACATCATCTGACCGGGAGTGGGGCATGGGCTGGGATCGGGCAACGCCGTTTATCATTGATCTGCAAGTGGGCGCCGAGGACATCGACGGGCTGGGTCACGCCAATAACGCGGTGTATGTGACCTGGCTCGAACGCTGCGCCTGGCGCCACTCCCAGCGGCTCGGCCTGGACCTGGTCGAGTACCGGCGGCTGGACCGGGCGATGGCGGTGGTGCGGCACGAGATCGATTACCTGGCGGCCGCCTATGAAGACGATGAGTTGCAATTGGCGACCTGGATCGTCGATTGGGACCAGCGCCTGAAAATGACCCGGCACTTCCAGTTGAAGCGCCCCTGCGACAACACCACGTTGCTGCGGGCGCAGACCACGTTCGTGTGTATCGAACTGTCCACCGGCAGGCCCAAGCGCATGCCGGTGGAGTTTATCGAGGGCTACGGCCCGGCATTGAAAGCCCTGACCTGACACAATCCCTGTAGGAGCTGCCGAAGGCTGCGATCTTTTGACTTTGACTTTGACTTTTGCTGTTGCTGTCAAAGATCAGGATCAAAAGATCGCAGCCTGCGGCAGCTCCTACAGGGGTTACCTTTTCGTTGATGAAACCCAGTAAACTGCCGCACGTTTTTCGTCGAGTGTGTTTTTCATGCAAATTGCTTTGGCGCCCATGGAGGGGTTGGTCGACAACATCCTGCGGGACGTGCTGACCCGTGTGGGCGGTATCGACTGGTGCGTGACCGAGTTCATCCGGATCAACGACCAGCTGCTCACCCCTGCTTATTACCACAAGTTCGGCCCTGAGCTGCTGACCGGCGCCCGCACTGCGTCCGGCGTGCCGTTGCGGGTGCAGCTGCTCGGGTCCGATCCGGTGTGCCTGGCAGAAAACGCCGCGCTGGCCTGCGAACTCGGTTCCGAGGTCATCGACCTGAACTTCGGCTGCCCGGCCAAGACCGTCAACAAGTCCCGTGGCGGTGCGGTATTGCTCAAGGAACCTGAACTGCTCAACGAAATCGTCGAACACGTGCGTCGCGCGGTGCCTGCGCACATCCCGGTGACCGCCAAGATGCGCCTCGGTTTCGACAGCCCCGACGGTGCCCTGGTCTGCGCCACGGCCCTGGCTGAAGGCGGCGCGGCGCACATTGTGGTGCATGCGCGGACCAAGACCGATGGCTACAAGCCGCCGGCCCATTGGGAGTGGATCCCGCGGGTGCAGGACGTGGTCAAGGTGCCGGTGTTTGCCAATGGCGATATCTGGAGCGTCGAGGACTGGCGCCGTTGCCGCGAAATCAGCGGGGTGGAAGACATCATGCTCGGTCGCGGCCTGGTCTCGCGCCCGGATCTGGCCCGGCAAATCGCTGCCGCGCGCGCCGGTGAGGAAGTGGTCGAGATGACCTGGGCCGAACTGCTGCCGCTGATCCAGGACTTCTGGCTGCAGGCCAAGGCCCAGATGACCCCGCGTCAATCACCCGGCCGCTTGAAGCAGTGGCTGGCGATGCTGACCCGCAATTATCCCGAAGCGGTGGCGCTGTTCACTGTCCTGCGTCGCGAAACCGAACTGGACCAGGTCTCGCGTTTACTGGGTCTGCAGGTGGCTGAAGCGGCCTGAAAAAAATCTGAAAATACCCTCTTGAAAAGCAGTCAGTGGTCCCTATTTTGGAATTACGCGATGCCGAATTCGGGTCGCGGAGACAAAAAAACTTGCTGATCTGTTTTCAGGAGATTTGAATCATGAGTACTGCATTTTCCATGGCACCACTGTTCCGTTCCTCGGTGGGCTTCGACCGTTTCAATGACCTGTTCGAACCGCCCTGCGCAACGAGCCAGGCAGCACCTACCCACCCTACAACGTGGAAAAACACGGCGACGACCAATACCGCATCGTCGTAGCGGCCGCCGGCTTCCAGGAAGAAGACCTGGAGCTGCAAGTGGAAAAAGGTGTGCTGACCATCAGTGGCGGCAAACGTGACGCGAACGAAGACGTCACTTATCTGTACCAGGGCATCGCACAGCGAGCCTTCAAACTGTCCTTCCGCCTGGCGGACCATATCGAAATCAAGGCCGCCGGCCTGAGCAACGGTCTGTTGAGCATTGACCTGTTGCGGGTGATTCCGGAAGAGGCGAAAGCCAAACGCATCCCGATCAACGGGACGCAAAAGCCGGCTCTGCAGCATTGAGTCGGCCCCGGGCAGGGTTGTCTGAGTACGACCCTACCGGCTGAAGCAAAAAGACCCCGACCTCTCGGGGTCTTTTTATTTGCAGGGGCGGTTCCATGCAATCAGGTCCACCCATACCGGACCAGGTGAAAGAAGATCGGCGCCGCAAAGCACACCGAGTCCAGGCGGTCGAGCATGCCGCCGTGGCCTTCGATCATGTGCCCCCAATCCTTCACGCCGCGGTCGCGCTTGATCGCCGACATCACGATGCCGCCAGCGAACCCCAGCAGGTTGATCAGCAGGGCGATGAGCAGTGACTGCCAGGGATTGAACGGCGTGATCCACCACAGGACGCAGCCGATCAACGAGGCCAGGAGGATGCCACCGACAAAGCCTTCCACTGTCTTGGACGGGGACAGGTTGGGGGCGATCTTGCGTTTGCCGAACAGTTTTCCGCAAACGTACTGCAGCACATCCGACATCTGCACCACGATCACCAGGTAGGCGATCAACAGCAGGTTTCGCCCTTCGTAACCGGCGATGTCGAGGGTCAGCAGGGCGGGCACGTGGGACACGCAGAACACCGCGATCATCAGGCCCCACTGGACTTTCGAAGCGCGTTCGAGAAAGTGCGTGCTGTCGCCGCCCAGGGACGCGAGGATCGGCAGGAGCAGGAACACGTACACAGGAATGAAGATCGAAAACAGCCCGTACCAGTCGTAGTAGATGAGCAGGTACTGCAGCGGCAGTGCCAGGTAGAACGCTGCCACCAGGGCCGGGTAGTCGCTGCGGCGGGTCGGTGTGAGGGTCATGAATTCGCGCAGGGCGTAGAAGGACACGGTGTAGAACAACAGGATCACCGCGGTGGTGCCGAGCCAGAAGGCGATTCCGATCACCAGCACCATGACCCACCAGGCATTGATCCGGGCGTTGAGGTTGTCGACCACCGGGTTCGCCGTGTCGCCAGCGCGCCGCTTGAGCATGAAACCGATCACCGAGGCCAGCAGCAGAAACGCGCCAATCCCGGCAAACAACATCAGGGTTTGTCTGTCCATGTCAGGCTTGCTCCTCGGCCAGGCTCAACAGCGCGTCGCGGCTGCGTTCGAGAAATAGCGCCTTGGTTTCTTCTTCGCCAAGGGCCAGGGCGGCGCCAAAGCTGATGGTGCATAACAGCGGCAGCGGCAGGACGCGGCCCTTGGGCATGACGCGGTTGAGGTTGGCGATCCACACCGGGATCAATTGAGCCTGGGGATAGGCTTTTGCCAGGTGGTACAGCCCGCTCTTGAACGGCAGCAGGCCGTCCTCGGGGTTGCGAGTGCCTTCAGGGAAAATGATCAGCGAATCGCCGTTTTCCAGGGCATCGAGCATCGGCTGCAAGGGGTTGTAGTCGGCCTCCTTGCGTTCACGGTCGATCAGCACGCCATTAAACACCCGGTTGATGATGTAGCGGCGCAGCGGGCTTTTGAGCCAGTATTCGGCGCCGGCCACCGGCCGGGTGATGCTGCGCAAGGCGGGGGGCAATGAGGCCCACAACAACACGAAGTCGCCATGGCTGCTGTGGTTGGCGAAGTAGATGCGCTGCACCGCCTGCGGCGCACAACCGAGCCACAGGCTGCGGGCTCCGGTGAGCAGGCGGGCGCCCGAGATGATGAGGGTGGCAACCGCGGGTGCGAGCATGAAAACTCCTTATCCGGCAAAGGTCAGCCAGGGGCCGGCCACAATGAAAACCAGGGTCAGCAGCACTTGTGCCGCCACCAGCAATGCCTGGCGGCGTAACAACGTCAGGGCGCCAGAGATACGTTCGTTCCAGGGACGACCGCCACGGTCGGCGGGCTGCAGGCCCAGCGCCGTCAGCGCATGGTCCAGGGCCTGGGTGCGTTCGGGAAGGTCTTGTGCACGGGCGGCCAGGTGCTGGAACAGATCGGCATCGAAAGCGACCCGCAGTGCCCAGTATTTTTGCCACAGGCCCAGCACCAGCAGTGCGCCGCTGCAGGTCAACCCCCAGATTCCCGGGCTGGCCACGACATATTGGCCCAGGCCGAGCAAGGCCCCCAGCAGCGTGAGCCCGGTGGACAGTCGGTCCAGCGAACCACCACGGCGCAACAGGCTGGCGGTCGTTTGCAGCTGCATATCAGTGGACACAGACCTGCTCCGTGATCATGGGTAACTGCTGCAGCACCTGTCGGTGCGCCGTGCTCAGAACGATCCCCGGACGTGCACGCTGAATCAGCAGGATGGCGTCATCGACACTGGCGGCCCTGCCGCTGTGCAGGAGCCACGCGGCGACCGCGATGGCACTGCGCGAATAGCCCAGGGCGCAGCAGACCAGCAGCGGACCTTGCTGGCGCAGGCTTTCGATCGCCTCGGCCGCGGCCTGGCATTGCGCGGCGGTGGGCACCGTCAGGTCCAGTACCGGCAGCGAGCAGTAAGTGACCGAATCCGCGTTCAGCGATAGCTCTGCACACAGATCGAGTACCGCCCGGAATGGCGAGTGCTCCAATTCCTGTCGACCAGGCAGGCGGCCGAGCCAGACGTCATCGAGCACCCGGTCGGGCTGCGGATGGTGGCGGGTCCACAGTCGCGAGTTGAGCCAGGCCGCCGCCAGGTAAGGTGCGAGCAGCCAGCGTACTGCGGGGGACAGACGTCCATCGGCGCGTTTCTGGAAACCGCGAGCGTCCAGCAGGGCGTAATTGAGCGCTACCAACAGCAAGGCCACCGCTGGCCAGATCAACCACAGCCACGCGCCCCTCAACGTAAAGGCCGGGATGGTGAAGGCGGCGGCGCCCAAGCTGTAATACAGCGCCAGTTGCCAGCGTTTTCTATCCACAGTCAGATGAGCACCGTGCAGGGGGCCAGGCCCCTCCAGTGGCCACAGCCAGACGCACAGCCAACCAAGCAGCGCACCGGTGGGCAGGTCGACGAAATGATGCTGGTAAGTGGTCAGCACCGACACCCCGATCAGGATGAACCAGCCATGCATCAACCCGCGCCACAGGCCCCTCAAGTGCCGCTGGTAGCAACTCCATAACACCACCAGCAGCGCAATGTGCAGGGAAGGAGCCTGGTTGAACGGCTTGTCGAAACCTGCCAGGACATCGAACAGCCAGCCGAACACCCCCTCCAGTTCGGGCCGGGCAAAGGTGAAGCGCAACGGCCAGATCAGAAAACAACTGACGGCGATCAACTGGGCGGTGATCAGGCGCAGGGCGTGGCGCCTGAGTTCCAGGCGACTGGCGGGCAGCAACAGCGACAGGCCGTAGAGCAGGTCAATGGACCAGTACGGGACGATGCTCCAGGCCCAGAACGGCATCCGGGTTTCCCAGTCGAACACCAGGCTGGCGACATCGTCCCGTTGGGTGGTGACCCAAGTGGCGAAGCCGTAGGTGGCGAAGAACAGCGGGGCCAACAGCAACAGCCAGAGCAGTGCCGGTTTCAACAGGCCGGGTTCGCGTCCGGATGTGGCAGTCAGGGGCATCATTGCACCCGTTGCGCCAGGGATACGCTGAAAATGCCCCATTCATCGACCCGCATGCCGATCTTGCGAAAGCCGGCGGCGGCTACCAATTGGTCCATTTCCCCCTGGGTACGCCGGCGCATGACCCAGGCCTGGCCTTCACGGTGACTGGTCAAGGCGCGGGCGATCAGTTCCAGCTGCGGGTGCCAGGGCTGGCCGGTGTAGACCAGATAACCACCGGGTTCCACGGCGTCGGCCAGTCCGGCGAGAGAGCCACTGACCCTCTGGTTGTCGGCGAACAGCTCGTACAGGCCGGACACCACCACCAGGGTCGGCTTGGGATCAAGTGCGGCGAGGTCGGCGCGGTCGAAGGCGTCGCCCTTGACGAATCGGGCGATGGCCTCCAGGCCTTTGTCGCGGATCAGCGTACCGCCGTCGCGCACGTTGATGTCGCTGTAGTCGCGCAACAGGATCGACTCGGGCAGCGGGTCGATGCCCTGCAAGGCTTCCAGAATGTAGCGCCCGTGCCCGGCGGCGATGTCGACGATGCGCACTTCGCGACCCTGGTCACGCAATTGCGCCATGGCCAGGCGCAGCAGTTCTTCGACATGCAGCTTGCGTTGGCGAATGCCACGCCAACCGATGGAGTCCAGGTAGTTACGATCGATCAGGCGGCCAACGGCAGATGTGCCGGTGGGCGTGTTGCGGTAGACATAGTCCAGGGTGCTGCCGGAGTCGAAACCGGTGTCGAAACCCAGCTTGAGCCCGGACGACAGCCGGCTGCCGAGGCCCATGCCGGCGCGGGTCATGCGCCAGTACAGGTCACGCAGGGAGTTGCGGGGCAATGGCGCGGCCAATGATTCCGATTCGGCGCAGGTCAGGCCCAGGCGGTCGGCGGCCAGCAGGGAGGGGCGGGCCGCCGGTTGTTCGAAGTTGTGCAGGATAAAGCGCCGTACGCTGGCGACGGCGGTCTCGCGACGTTGCTCACCCAAGGTGTCGTGGAAGAATCCCGGCAGGACATGTTTTTCCTTGTGCCGGCTGCCGAGGCGCTCGAAGAACTGTTCCTGCGGTTGGCGATGGACCACGAAATCGGCGCCGGAGATCAACAGCTGCGTCGGCACCTGGATGGCCTGGGCATCGGCCACTACACGCTCGGCAGCGTCGTAAAGACCGAGCAGGACATTGACCGAAATCGCCTTGGTGATCAGCGGGTCGTTGTCGTAGCTGGCGACCCGTTGCGGGTCATGGCTGAGAAAACGCGCTTTAACGTAGCTGTTGACGAAAAAGTTGCCTCGCCACCGGCGCATCAGCGCCAGCCCCTGACGCGCGAAGGGCACGTAAAGCTTGACCTTGAACGCCGGTGACGCCAGCACCAGGGAGCGTATGCGCGGTGCGTAATCGTGGACCCAGGCGGCAACGATCACCGCACCGACGCTCTGGGCGATCACCGCGATATGTTCTTCATCGATACCGTAGGCCGCGCCCAGGTGATCGCAGAAGGTCTGCACGTCACGCACGCTGGTGGCAAACCCCGGGCTATCGCCACGGGCACCGGGCGAGAGGCCATGACCCCGGGCGTCCCAGGCAAAGAAGTCATGGTCGGGCAGATTCAGTTCATCCACCAGATGGGCAATGCGCCCGGAGTGTTCATGGCCGCGGTGAAACAACAGCACGGCCTGGCGTGGTTCACCCGGGGCCGTGGTACCTGGCCAGTAGCGGTAGAACAATTCCACGCCGTCATGGGTGGTGAACGTCTGATGTTGAGCTTCGCGCATTGCACTGTCCTTATGCTGAAGGGATGTCTTCCTGTGCTTCCTTGAGGCCCTGGCGGACCCGGTTGATCAGCGTGTAAACCAACAACACGGCGATGATCGCGAACACGGCATTGATCCACAGGGCGCCGATCCAGCCCAGTGCGATAGCGATCGCCACGACCCCCAGCACAAAAGCCCGATCGCTTTTGCCCATGGGCCCGTCATAGCGCCGCGACGCGCCAACCATCGGCCCCAGCACGCCGCTGTATTCGCTGAACAAGGCGAGCAGGGCGACCAGCAGCACCAACCACAGGCTGACGCCCGGCAGCAGGGCAAAAGGCAGAATCAGCGCACAGTCGGCGACGATATCGCACAGTTCATTAAGGTAGGCCCCCAAGCGCGACTGCTGGTTGAACTCCCGGGCCAGCATGCCATCGATGGCATTGAGCGCCATGCGCAGGATCATCCAGGCCGGCACCAGCAAAAATACCCATGGGTGCTGGACGAAACCGGCGATCACCGCACCCACCAGCACCGAGCCGATGCCTGCTGTCAGGGTGATCTGGTTGGCGGTCATGCCCTGGTTGAACAGACGTTGCACCAATGGTCGCAGGAGGTTTTGAAAGGCCGGTTTGATCTGGTAGATGCTGGGCACGTCGGTAGGATCTCTGGGGAAACAGTGTGGGGCAAGTTTGGGTCGAGGCGATTTTTCAGTGTAGATGGGTTCTTGGGGGAGCTCGTTTAGTTGGTTGAGGAGATGCCGGGGGGCCGTCTTCAAGGTGCCCTTTGCGCCATTGCGCCTGGAGATCCAGCACAGTTCAAATTGCTCCGGCTCCCGAATGAGTCGGGGCATGGCAACGTGCAGCGCGAAGGGTCAGTGAAGGAGGGGTTGAAGGTATATGGGACGTTTCCTGGAAGCGTGTAGGAAATGGAGATTCAATCTTAGTCTTGCAGTGGCATAACCGGCGCGAAGATCAAAAGATCGCAGCCTTCGGCAGCTCCTACAGGGTTTTGTGTTGGGCACAAGGTTCGTGTACGGCAGGGAATCCTGTGGGAGCGAGCCTGCTCGCGAAGGCGGACTGACATCCGACATCGATGTCGACTGGCATGGCCTCTTCGCCGGCAAGCCGGTCTCGCTCCCACGGGGAAACGCGCCCAGTATGGTAGATGCGGGCGCATACAGCGACCGCGCTATTTCAGGAGTTTCTTGAATGCCTCCACCGGCAACGGCCGGCTGTGCAAATACCCCTGATAGAAATGGCAGCCCAGCCCCTGCAGGAAATCCAGCTGGTCCTGGGTCTCCACCCCTTCGGCAATCACCTTCAACTCCAGACTGCGGGCCATCGCGACAATGGCGCGGATGATCTCGGCATCGTTGGGATCGGTGGTGGCGTCACGTATGAAGGACTGGTCGATTTTCAGGGTGTCGACCGGCAAGCGCTTGAGGTAGGTCAGCGAGGAATAACCGGTGCCGAAATCGTCCATGGCAAAACTTATCCCGAGTTTTTTCAGGCGGCGCATTTTGCTGATGGTGTCTTCCAGGTTCTGGATGACGATGCCTTCGGTGATTTCCAGTTTCAGCAGCGAGCAGGGCAGGCCGTGACTGGCGAGGCTGCGTTCGATGCGTTCGACGAAGTCGTTCTGACGGAATTGTCGCGGGCTGATGTTCACGCACAGACTGAAGTCGAGCGGATCGACCAGGTCTTTGCGGATCAGCTGTTTGAAGGCGGCGCAGGCTTCGTCGATGATCCAGTTGCCGACTTCCAGAATCAGCCCGCTGTCCTCCAGCACCTTGATGAACTCCGTGGGCGACTGCGCGCCGAATTCCGGATGGTCCCAGCGCACCAGTGCCTCGGCGCCGACGATGCGGCCGTCCCGCGCGTCCACCTGCGGTTGGTAATGCACGCGAAACTCACCGCGGGACAGGGCCTGGCGCAGGTCGGTTTCCAGGCGCAGGCGTTGGCTCGCGGCCTTCTGCATGGTGTTGTGATACATCTGCGTGGTGTTGCGGCCCGAATCCTTGGCCCGATAGAGCGCGATGTCGGCGCGCTTGAGCAGGTCGGTCGGGGTCGAGCCGTGATCGGGAATCAGCGCGATGCCGATGCTCGGAGTCACTTGCAGGCGCTGCCCGTCGAGGAACATCGGTTCGGAGAGCAGTTCACGCAAGGTGTCGGCCAGATCCAGGACCTGTTCGCTGACCTCGTTGCGCGAACCTTCCAGGCCGCTGAGCAGCACCACGAACTCATCACCCCCCAGCCGCGCAACGGTGTCCTCCATGCGCACGCTGGCTTCAAGGCGCGCGGTGATGATTTTCAGCACCGTATCGCCCACCGGATGGCCGAGCGAATCATTAATGTGCTTGAAGTGGTCGAGGTCGAGAAACATCAGGGCGCCGCGCAGGTTGTGGCGCTTGAGCAGGGCGATCTGCTGGCTCAGGCGATCCATCAGCAGCGCGCGGTTGGGCAGGTTGGTCAAGGGGTCGTGGTAGGCCAGGTGGCGGATCTGCGCTTCGGCATTTTTCAGCAGGCTGACGTCCCGCGCCGTCAGCAGCAGGCAAGCGGTTTCGTTCAGGGTAATGGGTTCCACCGAGACTTCGACGGTCAGCAACTCGCCGCGTTTATTGCGTCCGAGCATCTCCAGGTGATGAACCCGGCCCTTGACCTGCAGTTCGGCCAGCAGCGTCGAACGTTGTTTTTCCTCGGCCCAGATGCCGACCTGGTACACCGTGCGGCCGATCACTTCGTCGGCGCGATAGCCGGTCAGGCGGCAGAAGCCATCGTTGACTTCCAGATAGCGTCCGGTGTCGCGCTCGGTGATGGTGATGGCGTCGGGGCTGGAGTGGAAGGCTTTGGCGAATTTCTCTTCGCTGGCCTTGAGCGCCGCTTCCGAGCGTTGCTGCTGGGTGATGTCGCGCAGGGTGGTGACGATGCACGGCTGGTCGCCGACGCTGATCTGGCGGCTGGAAATCACGCAGGTCAGGGTCTGTCCGTCTTTGTGCTGAACCAGGATCGCCACATTATTCAGGCCTTGTTCGCGGATGACTCGTTCGATCCGCCGCAGGCTTTTCGCCGAAGCGTCCCACATGCCGATTTCGTCGGCACTGCGGCCAATCACCTCGGCGGTGCTCCAGCCGAAGGTCTGGGTGAAGCTGGAATTGATCTCGATGAACAGGCCGGTGTCCTGGTGGGTCACGCAGATCGGGTCCGGGCTGACCTGGAACAGGGTGGCGAATTTCTCTTCAGAGGCCACCAGTCGCTGTTCGCGCTCCACCTGATCGGTGATGTCGAGCAGCGTGCCGGCCATGCGCAGCGGCGCACCCTTGTCATCGCGGTAGAGGCGGGCGCGGCTTTCCAGGTAGCGCGAACTGCCGTCCGGCATTTGCACGCGGTAGGTCAGTTGATAATTGCCGGCCGGGCCTTCGCGCAGGCTGCGGTAGGCGTCGCGCATGCTGTCGCGTTCTTCGCCGGGCACGCCTTCGAAAAAATCGTCGAAGGATTCATGGAAAGGTTTGGCTTCCAGCCCGTGCAGTTGGGCGGCCCGCGCCGAACCGTAGAGCATGCCGCTGGGAATGTGCCAGTCCCAGGTGCCCAGTTGCGCCGAATCCAGGGCCAGGTCGAGGCGTTCCTGGCTGTCTTTGAGGGCATGTTCGGCGGCTTTGCGTTCGGTGGTATCAAGGAAGGTGCTCAGCAGATAGGGCACGCCTTCGAGCTCGACTTTCTGCGCGCTGAGGATGCCGTCGTGGACCTGGCCATTGCTCGCGCGAAACTGCACCTCCATGCTGGTCAATTCGCCCTTGGCCTTGGTGGCCTTGACCAGTTGCGCCCGTTGTTCCGGGTGCACCCACAGGCCCAGTTCGAGGGTGGTGCGGCCGATCGCGTCTTGTACCGGCCAGCCGAACAGGCTTTCGAAATACTGGTTGGCTTCGCTGATCAGGCCGTCTTCCTGGCGGGTCAGCAACACCATGTTCGGGCACAGGTGAAACAGCGTGGCGAAGCGTTTTTCCGAACTGCTCAGGGCCTGTTCACGCTGACGCTGGTGAGTGATTTCGCGGATGACGCCAATCATCCGTGGCCGGCCCTGCTTGTCCGGCAGCAGGCTGCCGTTGATCTCCAGCCAGTGCAGGCTGCCATCAGGCCATTGAATGCGGTGGTGCATCGCCTGTTCCAGCGGGGCACCGGCTATCACCGCGTGGAAGGCGCGTATGGTTTTCGCCCGGTCCTCCGGCGGCAACAAGTCAAGGTATTCCAGGTCAGCCGGCAGCGGTTGCCGGGGATCGAAGCCGAACAACGCCTGGGTGCCCCGTGACCAGCTGATCTGCCCGCGCTCGATGTCCCAGTACCAGGCGCCCAGGCGTGCGCCATTGAGGGCGGCCAGTAATTGCGGAGCGCTTTCCCAGCTCTGCTCGGACCGTTTCGGGTCCAGCGCCTGAATACGCGGCATCGGCGGAATTCGGTCAACAGATTTCGGCATTTTCAAGCCTTGGGCTGAATTGGGCGTTAGGCACAGGTGTTCACGGCGCAATTGACTCTATAGACGTAGCACAGCTTAGCCCTGATTCCCTGGCCCATCGATTTGTGCATCCAGCAGGGCCATAAAGGCCCGTGCCGCATTCGAAAGCGTCCGTTCGGTGTGCAAGATATAGCCTAGCTGGCGAGTCAGTTGTATGCCCGGTAAAGGTATTCGTGCAACTTGCTCGTCGAGCATGGTGCGCGGCAACACACTCCAGGCCAGGCCGATCGAGACCATCATCTTGATCGTTTCCAGGTAATTGGTGCTCATGGCGATGTTCGGCGTCAGGCCCCGGGCTTCGAACAGGCGCTGGACGATGTGGTGGGTAAAGGTGTTGCCGCCGGGGAATACCGCCGGGTGCAGGGCAATGTCCGCCAGGCTGACCGGGCCGTTGCTGATCAGTGAATGCTCCGGGGCGACCACGAAATCCAGCGGGTCGTCCCATACGGGCATGGCCTTGACCAGGGCGTGGGGCTCCGGCGCCAGGGTGATGACCGCCAGCTCGGCGCGGCCATGAAGAATTTCTTCGTAGGCCACTTCCGAGTCGAGGAACTGAATATCCAGCGCCACCTGCGGGTAATGTCGGGTGAACTCCCTTAGTATCGGCGGCAGGCGGTGCAGGCCGATGTGGTGACTGGTGGCCAGGGTCAGGCGGCCGCTCACTTCGCCGGTCAGGTTGGTCAGGGCGCGGCGGGTGTCATCCAGCACGTTGAGGATTTGATAGGCCCGCGGCAGTAAGGCGCGGCCGGCCTCGGTCAGGCCGACTTCACGCCCCAGGCGATCGAACAGGCGCACCTTCAATTGCTGCTCCAGCCCGGCAATGCGTTTGCTGATGGCCGGTTGCGTGAGGTGCAGCCGCTCACCGGCGCCGGAGAAACTGCCGGTCTCGGCAATCGCTATGAAAGCATTGAGGTTGGCCAGATCCATTGTCGTATTCCAGTTGGTTATCCAAAGCATGAAAAATATGAATTTGAGTTATTTAATGTAACCCCCTAGGATCGACCTCACAAGCCAAAGGGTTATTGAAATCGCTCAAGACCCAGGGCATAGAAACAAATGATGAGGAAACCGTCTGATGGCCGGCAAAACGCTCTACGACAAGCTCTGGGATTCGCATTTGGTCAAGCAGCGCGACGATGGCTCTGCGCTGATCTACATCGATCGTCACATCATCCATGAAGTGACCTCGCCGCAAGCCTTCGAAGGCCTGCGCCTGGCCGGGCGCAAGCCTTGGCGCATCGATGCCAACATCGCAACCCCGGACCACAACGTACCGACTACTCCTGAGCGCAAGGGCGGTATCGAAGCCATTGCCGATGAAGTCTCGCGTTTGCAGGTTCAGACCCTCGACGATAACTGTGACGAGTACGGCATCGTCGAATTCAAGATGAATGACGTCCGCCAAGGCATCGTCCACGTCATCGGCCCGGAGCAAGGTGCCACCTTGCCGGGCATGACCGTGGTCTGCGGCGACTCCCATACCTCGACCCATGGTGCGTTTGGTGCCCTGGCTCACGGTATCGGCACTTCCGAGGTGGAGCATGTGCTCGCCACCCAGTGCCTGGTCGCCAAGAAAATGAAGAATATGCTGGTGTCGGTCGAAGGCAAACTGCCATTCGGCGTGACTGCCAAGGACATCGTTCTCGCCGTGATCGGCAAGATCGGCACCGCCGGCGGTAACGGCCACGCCATCGAGTTCGCCGGTAGCGCGATTCGCGACTTGTCCGTTGAAGGCCGCATGACCATCTGCAACATGTCCATCGAAGCCGGGGCGCGCGTCGGCCTGGTGGCAGCGGACGAAAAGACCGTGGAATACGTCAAGGGCCGTCCATTTGCCCCGAAAGGCGCGGAATGGGACTTGGCTGTCGAAGCCTGGAAAGACCTGGTGACTGACAAAGACGCGAAGTTCGACACCGTCGTCGAACTCGACGCGACCCAGATCAAACCGCAAGTCAGCTGGGGCACGTCGCCCGAGATGGTGTTGGCCGTTGACCAAAACGTGCCGGACCCGGCCAAGGAAATGGACCTGGTCAAGCGCGGCTCCATCGAACGCGCCTTGAAGTACATGGGGTTGACCGCCAACCAGGCGATCACCGACATCCAGCTGGACCGGGTGTTCATCGGTTCCTGCACCAACTCGCGGATCGAAGACCTGCGTGCGGCGGCAGTGATCGCCAAGGGCCGCAAAGTGGCGTCGACCATCAAGCAGGCCATCGTGGTGCCGGGCTCGGGCCTGGTGAAGGCTCAGGCCGAATCGGAAGGCCTGGACAAGATTTTCCTCGATGCCGGTTTCGAATGGCGTGAGCCGGGCTGCTCGATGTGCCTGGCGATGAACCCGGACCGTTTGGAAAGTGGCGAGCATTGCGCCTCGACCTCCAACCGTAACTTCGAAGGCCGTCAGGGTGCCGGTGGCCGTACCCACCTGGTGAGCCCGGCCATGGCCGCCGCCGCCGCTGTGAACGGTCGTTTTGTCGACGTCCGTGAATTGATCTGAAGGAGCGCAGCATGAAAGCTTTTACCCAGCACACCGGTCTTGTCGCGCCTCTGGATCGTGCCAACGTCGACACCGACCAGATCATTCCGAAGCAATTCTTGAAGTCGATCAAGCGCACGGGTTTCGGCCCGAACCTGTTCGATGAATGGCGCTACCTGGATGTGGGGCAGCCGTATCAGGACAACTCCAAGCGTCCGTTGAACAAGGACTTCGTGCTCAACGCCGAGCGTTATCAAGGCGCCAGCGTGTTGCTGGCCCGTGAAAACTTCGGTTGCGGCTCCAGCCGTGAGCATGCGCCGTGGGCGTTGGAAGAATACGGTTTCCGCAGCATCATCGCGCCGAGCTATGCCGACATTTTCTTCAATAACAGCTTCAAGAATGGGTTGCTGCCGATCATCTTGAGCGACGCTGAGGTCGATGAGCTGTTCCAGCAGGTTGAGGCGACTCCTGGTTACCAGTTGCAGGTTGATCTGGAAGCACAGACCGTGACCCGTCCGGATGGCAAGGTGTTGCGCTTTGAAATCGACGCGTTCCGTAAACATTGCCTGCTCAACGGCCTGGACGATATCGGCCTGACGTTGATGGACCACGAGGCGATTGCGATGTTTGAAGCCAAGCATCGTGCGAGCCAGCCGTGGTTGTTTCGTGACGCCTGATTTTCGGTAGGTAGTGCCGGCCTCATCGCGAGCAAGCTCGCTCCCACAGGTTTTTTGAACGCCTCAGATCCAATGTGGGAGCGAGCTTGCTCGCGATGGCGGCAGTAGAGACACCACAAGACTCACCCCAAAAAGGAAGTCCCCCATGACCAGCACCGTCCAGCACGCTCAGGTAGTCCAAAAGCAATTCGGTGAACAGGCCTCGGCCTATTTGAGCAGCGCCGTTCACGCTCAAGGCACCGAATTCGCCCTGCTACAGGCTGAACTGGCGGGGCAGGGCAATGCCCGGGTGCTGGACCTGGGTTGCGGCGCCGGTCACGTGAGTTTCCACGTGGCCTCGCTGGTCAAGGAAGTGGTGGCCTACGACCTGTCCCAGCAGATGCTGGATGTGGTCGCCGCCGCCGCTGTCGACCGTGGCCTGAGCAACGTGACCACGGTCAACGGCGCCGCCGAGCGCCTGCCGTTCGCCGATGGCGAGTTCGACTTCGTGTTCAGCCGTTATTCGGCGCACCATTGGAGCGATCTCGGCCTGGCCCTGCGGGAAGTCCGGCGGGTGCTGAAACCAGGCGGGGTGGCGGCGTTCATCGATGTGTTGTCACCCGGTAGCCCGTTGTTCGACACTTACCTGCAAAGCGTCGAAGTGCTGCGCGACACTAGCCATGTGCGCGATTATTCCGCTGGCGAATGGTTGCGTCAGGTCAGCGAAGCGGGATTGCATACCCGCAGCACCACGCGTCAACGGCTGCGTCTGGAGTACACCTCCTGGGTCGAGCGCATGCGCACGCCAGACGTGATGCGCGCAGCGATCCGCGAGTTGCAGCAGTCAATGGGCAATGAAGTACGTGAATATTTTGAGATTGAGGCCGATGGTTCGTTCAGTACCGATGTGCTGGTGCTGATGGCTGAGCGATAAATGCTGAACGATAGGCTCTGAACGATGAGCTCTAAACGATAAGCTCTGAACGATAAGCTCTAAACGATAGCCGCCGAGCGATAGACTTTTTCCGGGTGCGCCAAGGGCGCACCGACTGATGACATGAGGAAAGCATGAGCAAGCAGATTCTGATTCTCCCAGGCGACGGTATTGGTCCGGAAATCATGGCCGAAGCGGTCAAGGTGCTGGAGCTGGCCAACGACAAGTACAGCCTGGACTTCGAGCTGAGCCACGACGTGATCGGTGGCGCTGCCATCGACAAGCACGGCGTGCCGCTGGCCGACGAAACCCTGGATCGCGCCCGCGCGGCGGACGCTGTGCTGCTGGGCGCCGTGGGCGGCCCGAAATGGGACGCCATCGAGCGTGACATTCGCCCGGAGCGCGGCCTGCTGAAAATCCGTGCGCAACTGGGCCTGTTCGGCAACCTGCGCCCGGCGATCCTCTACCCGCAACTGGCTGAAGCCTCGAGCCTGAAAGCAGAAATCGTTTCCGGCCTGGACATCCTGATCGTTCGCGAGCTGACCGGCGGCATCTATTTCGGTGCGCCACGTGGCACCCGCACCCTGGAAAACGGCGAGCGTCAGTCCTACGACACCCTGCCGTACAGCGAAAGCGAAATCCGGCGTATCGCCCGTGTCGGTTTCGACATGGCCATGGTCCGTGGCAAGAAACTGTGCTCGGTGGACAAGGCCAACGTATTGGCTTCCAGCCAGTTGTGGCGTGAAATCGTCGAGGAAGTGGCCAAGGATTACCCTGAAGTCGAATTGAGCCACATGTACGTCGACAACGCCGCCATGCAACTGGTGCGTGCACCGAAGCAATTCGACGTGATCGTCACCGACAACATGTTCGGCGACATTCTGTCCGACCAGGCGTCGATGCTCACCGGCTCCATCGGCATGCTGCCGTCGGCCTCCCTGGACACCCACAACAAGGGCATGTACGAGCCGTGCCACGGTTCGGCGCCGGACATCGCAGGCCAGGGCATTGCCAACCCGTTGGCGACCATTTTGTCGGTGTCGATGATGCTGCGCTACAGCTTCAACCAGCAGGCTGCGGCCGATGCCATCGAAAAAGCCGTCAGCCTGGTGCTGGATCAGGGCTTGCGCACTGGTGACATCTGGTCGGCCGGTTGCACTAAAGTCGGTACGCAGGAAATGGGCGACGCAGTAGTCGCCGCGCTGCGGAATCTGTAATCTCTTGGGCCCGCTGCCACTTTCAACTTCGAAAGCAGCGGCCCACTTTTCAAGAAGGTGTAGTTGCGATGAAACGTGTAGGTCTGATCGGTTGGCGCGGTATGGTCGGTTCCGTGCTCATGCAGCGGATGCTGGAAGAGCAGGATTTCGATCTTATCGAGCCGGTGTTTTTCACCACTTCCAATGTCGGTGGCCAAGGCCCGTCCGTGGGCAAGGACATTGCTCCGCTCAAGGACGCTTACAGCATTGAAGAGCTGAAAACCCTCGACGTGATTCTGACGTGCCAGGGTGGCGACTACACCAGCGAAGTCTTCCCGAAACTGCGCGAAGCCGGCTGGCAGGGCTACTGGATCGACGCCGCTTCCAGCCTGCGCATGCAGGATGACGCGGTGATCGTGCTGGACCCGGTGAACCGCAAGGTCATCGACCAGCAGCTCGACGCGGGCACCAAGAACTACATCGGCGGCAACTGCACCGTCAGCCTGATGCTGATGGGCCTGGGCGGTCTGTTTGAAGCCGGTCTGGTCGAGTGGATGAGCGCCATGACGTATCAGGCGGCCTCCGGTGCCGGCGCGCAGAACATGCGTGAACTGATCAAGCAGATGGGCGCGACCCACGCCGCTGTCGCCGATCAACTGGCCGACCCGGCCAGCGCCATCCTCGACATCGACCGCCGTGTTGCCGAAGCCATGCGCAGCGACGCGTACCCGACCGAAAACTTCGGCGTACCGCTGGCCGGCAGCCTGATCCCGTGGATCGACAAGGAACTGCCGAACGGCCAGAGCCGCGAAGAATGGAAGGCCCAGGCCGAGACCAACAAGATCCTCGGTCGCTTCAAGAGCCCGATCCCGGTGGATGGCATCTGCGTGCGCATCGGCGCCATGCGCTGCCACAGCCAGGCGCTGACCATCAAGCTGAACAAAGACGTGCCGATCGCCGACATCGAAGGGCTGATCAGCCAGCACAACCCTTGGGTCAAGCTGGTACCGAACAGCCGCGAAGCCAGCATTCAGGAACTGAGCCCGACGAAAGTCACCGGCACCCTGAACGTACCGGTGGGTCGTCTGCGCAAGCTGAACATGGGCACGCAGTACGTTGGCGCGTTCACCGTTGGCGACCAGCTGCTGTGGGGCGCGGCCGAACCGCTGCGTCGCATGCTGCGGATTCTGCTCGAGCGTTGATCGATTGAAGCAATGAAAGAACCCGTGCCTTGAAAGAGGTGCGGGTTTTTTTATGCCCGGCCGACAGATGTTGATGCGTTGACTGACAGTCCGCTATCGCGAGCAAGCTCGCTCCCACAGGGTTCAGCGCGATCCTTGTGGGAGCGAGCTTGGTCTGGGCGGCAATCCGACGATGAGGCCGGCACGAACACCACAAATCCCCAGCCCAATTGCCTGCACACCCACCACCCGGTAAAGTGCCGCTCCCCCCCGTTTCGCCAGAGGTAAAACCATGAGCCAGTCCTTTGATATTGCCGTGATCGGCGCCACCGGTACTGTCGGCGAAACACTCGTACAGATTCTCGAAGAGCGCGACTTCCCGGTCGGCAACCTGCACCTGCTGGCCAGCAGTGAATCGGCCGGGCATTCGGTGCCGTATCGCGGCAAGAACGTGCGGGTTCGGGAAGTCGATGAGTTCGACTTCAGCAAGGTCCAGCTGGTGTTCTTCGCCGCCGGCCCGGCGGTCACCCTGAGTTTCGCCTCGCGCGCCAGCGCCGCCGGTTGTTCGCTGATCGACCTGTCCGGCGCCTTGCCGGCCGATCAGGCGCCGCAAGTAGTGCCGGAAGCCAATGCCCAGGTGCTCGCCGGTCTGCAAAAGCCATTCCAGGTCAGCAGCCCAAGCCCGTCGGCCACCACGCTGGCCGTGGTGCTGGCGCCGTTGCTCGGTTTGCTCGACCTGCAACGCATTCACCTGACCGCTGCTTTGGCGGTCTCTGCCCAGGGGCGCGAAGCCGTGACCGAGCTGGCCCGGCAAACCGCCGAACTGCTCAATGTGCGCCCGCTGGAACCGACGTTCTTTGATCGGCAGATGGCCTTCAACCTGCTGGCGCAAGTCGGCAAGCCGGATGAGCAAGGTCATACGCTGCTGGAAAAACGCCTGGTGCGCGAATTGCGCCAGATCATGGCCCTGCCTGCATTGAAGATTTCCGTCACCTGCATTCAAGCCCCGGTGTTTTTTGGCGATAGCTTCAGCGTGACCTTGCAGTCGGCGAGTGATATCGACCTGGCGAAAGTCAACGCCGCCCTGGAAGACGCCCCGGGTATCGAACTGGTGGAAGCCGGCGATTATCCGACGCCGGTCGGCGATGCGGTCGGGCAGGACGTGGTCTACGTTGGTCGGGTTCGCCATGGAATCGACGACCTGTCGGAACTAAATGTGTGGCTGACGTCAGATAACGTGCGCAAAGGCGCGGCGCTCAACGCTGTGCAGGTGGCTGAATTATTGATAAAACACCTTGTGTAAAAGATACTTGGCAACAATTTTTCCAAGGGTTCCAGCCAACGCTATGCTTGGTCCGGACTGCTGAAGGCGAGCCACCCTCCGGGGCTTTCCACGGCATGAATGAAACGATCGCGCGCGACGACTCTTCGTCGCCGCGCGCAATGCCTTGCGGCAGCGACTATCAACACCTTCTCGCTGGCCGAGGAATGTTCAAACAAAGGATGAGGCTATGGTTCAAGTTCGCAAACTGGTGTTAGCAATAGCGGCCGCATCGGCGCTGTCCTCCGGTATGGCGCATGCGCTCGGGCTTGGGGAGCTGACCCTGAAATCGACGCTGGACCAGCCGCTGGTGGCGGAAATCGAATTGCTCGACGTCAAGGAGCTCACCGCTGCCGACGTGGTGCCGAGCCTGGCTTCGCCGGAAGATTTCGCCAAGGCCGGTGTCGACCGCCAGGCGTTTCTCAACGACCTGAGCTTTACCCCCGTGCTCAACCCCAGCGGTAAAAGCGTCTTGCGTGTGACGTCCAGCAAGCCCCTGTCCGAACCGATGGTGAAATTCCTGGTTCAGGTCATGTGGCCCAACGGTCGTCTGCTGCGCGATTACAGTGTGCTGCTCGATCCTTCCAAGTTCTCGCCGCAGACCGCTGATGCGGCTGCGCAGTCGGCACCGACGCAAACCGTCACCGCCCCCGTGACCGGTGCCACCCAACCGACCGAATACACCACCACGCCACGGGATACCCTGTGGGAAATCGCGGCGAAAGCGCGCAATGGCGGCTCGGTCCAGCAAACCATGCTGGCCATCCAGGCGCTGAACCCGGATGCCTTTATCGACGGCAACATCAATCGACTGAAAACCGGTCAGGTATTGCGTCTGCCGGATCAGGCGCAGAGCACCAACCTGCCGCAGCACAAAGCCATTGCCGAAGTGGGCGCGCAGAACACGGCGTGGCGTCAGGGACGGCGCTATGTGCCGAAGACCGGGGCAGGGCAGCAGCAACTCGATGCCACCAACCGTCCGCGTGGTGAAGGCACGGCTGGGCAAGCTGCCAGGGACAATTTGAGCCTGGTGTCTGCCGAGTCCGGGAAGGCCGGTGGCAAAGGTGCCGCAGGCGACGCGAAGGCCTTGAACAACAAGCTGGCCGTGACTCAGGAAAGCCTCGACACGACCCGTCGTGACAACGAGGAACTGAAAAGCCGCATGACCGATCTGCAAAGTCAGCTGGACAAGCTGCAGCGCCTGATCGAACTGAAGAACAATCAACTGGCCAAATTGCAGGCCGAAGGCGCCGCGGGCGCTCCGGCTGATGCGCCAGCGACTGCGGCGATCTCCGCCGAACTGGCGGCCAATCCTGCGGCAGCGCCTGCGCAAGCGGATGCGGCCACGCCTGCGCCTGCGTCCGAGGCAACGCCGGCCGCAACCGAGACAACCCCGGCACCGGCCGAAACGCCAGTGGAGCCGACGCCGGTAGCGTCCGATGAGCAGAAATTCAACGAGCTGCTGACCAATCCGGCACTGCTGGGGCTGGTGGGTGGCGGGGCCGTGGTACTGCTGCTGTTGCTGCTGTTGCTGGCTCGTCGCCGCAAAGCGCAGCAGGAAGCCGAGAAACACGTGCGCATGGCCCGGGAACTGGCCGAAGAGCAGCAAAACCCTGCCGAACAGGATCAGTTGGAAGACAGCTTCGAAGGCCTGGAAGTGTCGCCGCCGAGCGTGAAGCTCGATACCGCGCCAGCGCCGGCTCCGGTGCCAGCTCCAGCGCCGGCACCCGCTCCGGTGATTGCTCCGGTAGTGGTCACGCCGCCGATTGCCGCGCCACTGGTATCCCCGGCTGTCGATCGCCACGATGACGATGTACTGCGCAAGGCGCATACGCATTTTGCCGCCGGTCGCCTGAATCAGGCTGCCGCACTGCTCGAAGACAGCATCAAGTACGAACCGCAACGCAGTGACCTGCGCCTGAAGCTGATGGAAGTCTATGGCCAGCAGGGCAACCGTGTCGCGTTTGTCGCCCAGGAACGCCAACTGGTGGCCAACGGCGAGAACTTTACCCGGGTGGAACAGCTGAAAAGCCGCTTCCCGGCCATGGCCCTCGCAGCCGCCGGCGGTATCGCCGCTGCTTCCATGGCTGCCGAGCTGGACGCGCAATACGTCAGGGAGTTGCTGCTGGACGAACCGCAGGCGCCAGCGGTGCCCGATGACTTCGACAGTGCCTTCGATCTGAGTCTGGACGAACCACAGGCGCCAGCGGTGCCTGATGACTTCGTCACGGCCTTCGATCTGAGTCTGGATGAACCACAAAGTCCTGCAACGGCACCGGTTGCACCGGCACCGGACACTGTGGCCGAACTGGATGATTTTCCGCTGGAAGACGACTTGAGCTTCGAGTCGGTGTTGCAACAGCAGACTGAAGTCAGGGAAAACCTCGACGACCTGTCGGACTTCGATCTGGACATGGACCTCGGCGGCGATGCAACGCCTGCGATCCTGGCCGAAGACGATTTCCTGTTGAGCCTGGATGACGAGGTCAAGACTCCCTCTGTTGCTCCAGCGCCGGCCGGTCCGGAAATGGCCCCGGACGATCTCGAGTTGCCGGACGACTTCGACCTGTCGCTGGCCGATGAAATGGACACTCCTGCCGCGCCGGAAGGCTTTGCGGGCGAGCTGGACGATGTCAATGCCGAGCTGGATCGCCTGTCGCAGAGCCTTGGCGAGCCGACCTTCACCGCGGAAGATGCCTTGGCCTCAGCGGATGACGAGCCGGAATTCGACTTCCTTTCGGGCACCGACGAAGTCGCCACCAAGCTCGATCTGGCCCAGGCCTACATCGACATGGGCGATGCCGATGGTGCACGGGATATCCTCAATGAGGTGGTGAGCGAGGGTGACGCAGGCCAGAAGGATGAAGCCAAGGAACTGCTTTCGCGCCTGGCTTGATTGATCGGTAAGGCTTGAACAGAACGGCAGCCCATTGGGGCTGCCGTTTTTGTTTATGGAAAGTGATGCGATGGCGTCTGTCAGGCCGCCTTCGTCGGAACGCCGCCCGGAGCAAGCTCGCTCCCACATTGGATCGGGGTTGCCTGCATCATTTATGTTCGACACAAATCCCCTGTGGGAGCGGGCTTGCCCGCGAAGGGGCCATCCCATTCAACACCCTATCAACTGTTGCACTCCCACAGGGATCGAAGTCAGACACAGATGATTTGGACAGCCCCGATCCACTGTGGGAGCGAGCTTGCTCGCGATGGGGCCGTCCCATTCAACACACTATCAACTGTTGCACTGGCGTCCCGGAGCCGCGGCCTTATAATGCCCGCCTTTGCGTACATCAGCAGGCTGTCACTCCTTGGCAAATATAGATAACCCGGCCGCCGAAATGGCGGCCGACGGCTTTTTCCGGATCGCGTTGGGCGTTGAATACAAGGGCTCGCGTTATCGCGGCTGGCAGCGCCAGGCCTCTGGCGTGCTCACCGTGCAGGAAACCCTCGAAAAGGCCCTGTCCAAAGTCGCCGATTCACCGGTGTCGCTGCTCTGCGCCGGACGCACCGATGCCGGTGTGCATGCGTGCGGGCAAGTGGTGCACTTCGACACGCCAGTCGAGCGCTCGATGAAAGCCTGGGTCATGGGCGCCAACATCAACTTGCCCCACGACGTCAGCGTCAGCTGGGCCAAGGTCATGCCGGCGCATTTTCATGCGCGCTTCAAGGCCATCGCCCGGCGCTATCGCTACGTGATCTACAACGATCAGATCCGGCCGGCGCACCTGAACGATGAAATCACTTGGAACCACCGCCCGCTCGACGTCGAGCGCATGGCCGAGGCGGCGCAGTACCTGGTCGGCACCCACGACTTCAGCGCTTTCCGCGCCGGTCAGTGCCAGGCCAAGTCGCCGATCAAGGAACTGCATCACCTGCGCGTCACCCGTCACGGCAAGATGATCGTGCTGGACATCCGCGCCAGTGCCTTCCTGCACCATATGGTGCGCAACATCGCCGGGGTCCTGATGACCATCGGTGCCGGCGAGCGCCCGGTAGCGTGGATGAAAGAAGTCCTGGAAAGTCGCATTCGCCGCTCCGGCGGGGTGACGGCGCACCCGTTCGGCTTGTACCTGGTGCAGGTCGAGTATCGCGACGAGTTCCAATTGCCCGAGCGTTACATCGGGCCGCACTTCTTGACCGGCTTCTCGGAACTTGACGGCTGACGCCTTCGAACGCTTTTGTTACCATCCGGGACTTTCTCGGATTTACCGTGGGGTTGTCTCGACATGTCGTCCGTTCGCAGCAAGATTTGCGGCATTACCCGCGCGGAAGATGCGTTGGCCGCGGTCGAGGCCGGGGCCGATGCCCTCGGCTTTGTGTTCTACGCCAACAGCCCGCGGGCCGTGACGTTTGAGCAGGCGCGCGCGATCATCAAGGCACTGCCGCCGTTCGTGACCACCGTGGGCCTGTTCGTCAACGCCAGCCGCTGCGAGTTGGGGGAAATCCTCGACGCCGTGCCGCTGGATCTGTTGCAGTTCCATGGCGACGAAACCGCGGCCGACTGCGAAGGCTGGCACCGCCCGTATATAAAGGCACTGCGGGTCAAGGCCGGGGATGACATCGCGACTGCCTGCGATGCGTTTCCAAGTGCCAGCGGTATCCTGCTGGATGCCTACGTCGAAGGCGTACCCGGCGGAACCGGGGAAGCGTTCGACTGGTCTCTGATACCGCAAGGCTTGAGCAAACCGATTATCCTGGCGGGCGGCTTGACGCCGGACAACGTCGCCGAGGCCATTGCCCGGGTTCGGCCGTATGCCGTGGATGTCAGTGGCGGGGTAGAGGCGAGCAAGGGAATCAAGGATCACGCAAAGATCCGGGCGTTCATCAAGGCGGTACATACGACGATGTGACGGCTGGCACACTGCCGCCGTCCACAGGCATGGCTGAGGGTTTTTGGGTCGTACGCTGGTCACATCTCTCTGACCCGGCAATCCATCGATCATCGCCGCACACATGAATTTAGCTCAAGGGCATACGCGGGGCTGCGAACCAGAGCGTTCGGGCCGCCGGTACTGGAGAAAGAAAGCATGAGCAACTGGTTAGTAGACAAACTGATCCCTTCGATCATGCGTTCCGAGGTCAAGAAGAGCTCGGTGCCTGAAGGTCTGTGGCACAAATGCCCGTCTTGCGAGGCTGTGCTGTATCGTCCGGAGCTGGAAAAGACCCTGGACGTTTGCCCCAAGTGCAACCACCACATGCGTATCAGCGCCCGCGCGCGCATCGACATCTTCCTCGACGTTGAAGGCCGTGCCGAACTGGGTGCGGACCTGGAGCCGGTCGACCGTCTGAAATTCCGCGACGGCAAGAAGTACAAGGATCGCCTGACCGCTGCCCAGAAGCAGACCGGCGAAAAAGATGCATTGATCTCCATGAGCGGCTCCCTGCTGGGCATGCCCGTGGTGGTGTCGGCCTTCGAATTCTCCTTCATGGGTGGTTCGATGGGCGCCATCGTCGGTGAGCGCTTCGTTCGCGCCGCCGACTACGCACTGGAAAACCGTTGCCCGATGATCTGTTTCGCCGCCTCCGGTGGTGCGCGGATGCAGGAAGCCCTGATCTCGCTGATGCAAATGGCCAAGACCTCCGCGGTACTGGCGCGTCTGCGCGAAGAAGGCATTCCGTTCATCTCCGTACTGACCGACCCGGTCTACGGCGGCGTTTCCGCCAGCCTGGCGATGCTTGGCGACGTGATCGTCGGTGAGCCGAAAGCCCTGATCGGCTTTGCCGGCCCGCGCGTGATCGAGCAGACCGTGCGTGAAAAACTGCCGGAAGGCTTCCAGCGCAGCGAGTTCCTGCTGGAGCACGGCGCGATCGACATGATCATTCACCGTCAGGAGCTGCGTCCGCGCCTGGGCAACCTGCTGGCACAAATGATGGGCCTGCCGACGCCTAAATTCGTCGCCGCCCCCATCGAACCGATCGTGGTTCCACCGGTGCCTGCCAACATATGACCCAACGTACCCTTGGCGAGTGGCTCGCCTACCTCGAGCAGTTGCACCCTTCGGCCATCGACATGGGGCTTGCGCGCTCGCAACAGGTAGCGTCCCGCATGGGGCTGGGCAAGCCGGCGCCTCGGGTGATCACGGTCACCGGCACCAACGGCAAGGGTTCCACCTGTGCGTTCGTGGCGTCGTTGCTGCGGGCGCAAGGCCTGAAAGTGGGGGTCTACAATTCTCCGCACCTGCTGCGTTACAACGAGCGGGTGCAGGTCAATGGCGTCGAAGCCACTGACGCCGAGCTGTGTGAAGCCTTTGTCGCAGTCGAGGCGGGCCGCGGCGACACCACCCTGACTTACTTCGAAATGGGTACCCTGGCGGCATTCTGGCTGTTTCAACAGGCCGGGCTCGATGCGGTGGTGCTGGAAGTCGGGCTGGGCGGGCGCCTGGACACGGTCAACGTGGTGGATGCCGATATGGCGCTGGTCACCAGCATCGGCGTCGATCATGCGGACTATCTTGGGGACACTCGTGAGTCCGTGGCCTTCGAAAAAGCCGGCATCTTCCGCCAGGGCGCGCCTGCGCTCTGTGGCGATCTGAATCCTCCGCAAACCCTGCTGGACAAGGCGCGCGAGCTCAATTGCCGGTTTTTCCTGCGTGGCCGCGATTTTGACCTGGGTGTGACCGATCACGCCTGGCAATGGCGCGGTCTTGACGCGCAAGGGCGGGTGGTCGAGCTGCGTGATCTGCCGTTGCTTGATCTGCCGATGGAAAACGCCGCGCTGGCGTTGCAAGCCTATCTGCTGCTCGACCTGCCCTGGGTGGATGCGCAGATCAGGGCTGCCCTGCAAGCAACGCGGGTGGTCGGGCGTCTCGATCGCCGCCAGTTCGATTGGCAGGGCAAGCGCCTGAACCTGCTGCTGGACGTGGGGCACAACCCCCATGCGGCCGAGTATCTGGCCCGCCGTCTGGCCAGTCGACCACCGGCCGGCAAGCGTCTGGCCGTGTTCGGCTTACTGGCGGACAAGGATCTGGATGGTGTTGTCGGCGAATTGAATGCTAGTGTCGAGCATTGGGCCGTTGCGCCGCTGGATTCGCCGCGGGCACGACCGGTCGGCGATTTGCACCTGGCGCTACAGAACCTAGGCGCGTCGGTAACGTCCTATGACAGTGTGGCCGCCGCCCTGGAAGGGCAGTGTGCACGGGCGACGAGCGACGACGAGATTCTGTTGTTCGGATCATTTTATTGTGTCGCCGAGGCCCTGGAATGGCTGGCCCGGCGCTCCACGGAGGACGCGGCAAATGGCATTGCTGGATAAGGCATACAAACAGCGCATGGTGGGTGCCCTGGTCCTGGTGGCGCTGGCGGTGATTTTCCTGCCGATGCTGTTTTCCCGCCAGGATGAACAACGTCAGGTGACGGTCGAAGCGCCGGCCGCCCCGCAGGCGCCTGCTGTGCCGCAAGTGCAGGTCGAGCCGGTGGTGGTGCCCGAGCCGCAAGCCTTGCCGCAGGAGCCGGTGCCGAGCGACGACGAAATCGCTCAGCAGGAACAGCCGTCGACGCCGATTGCACCGACTGCGCCCGTGGCGCCGGCACCGGCCGCCAAACCGGTGACACCGCCTGCGGCTCCAGCGCCTGTGCCGATGAACAAGCCGACCACGGCGCCGTCCCAGCCGATCACGGCCGGGCCGGGTGCGCCGGGCAAGCCGGATACCACCCAGAGCCGGGTCGATGCCAACGGCCTGTCGGTCAGCTGGTCGGTGCAAGTGGCCAGCCTGGCGAACCGGGCCAGCGCGGAAAGCCTGCAGAAATCCTTGCGCAGCCAGGGCTACAACGCCTATATCCGCACGGCCGACGGCAAGAATCGGGTGTTCGTCGGCCCGCTGATCGAGCGCGCGGAGGCCGATCGCCTGCGTGACTTGTTGAGTCGCCAGAAGAACCTGAAGGGCTTTGTGGTGCGTTTCCAGCCGGAACGTGGTTAAAACTATCGCGCCGATTTGAAATGCACGGACAATCGCAGCTTACCGATAAGCATGGGCTCTGCTAAAATGCGCCGCCTTATCCGTCTGTAGGCTGCACTGTGCCATTTACCTGGGTTGATTGGGCGATCGTTGCAATCGTCGCCATCTCCGCATTGATCAGTCTGAGCCGCGGCTTCGTCAAAGAAGCATTATCGCTGGTGACCTGGATCATCGCAGGAGTCGTCGCCTGGCTGTTCGGTGGTGCGTTGTCCGAATACCTCGTCGGGTACATCGAAACGCCATCGGCTCGTGTGATCACGGGCTGTGCCATCATGTTTGTCGCCACGCTGATCGTAGGCGCAATGATCAATTATCTTATCGGCGAGTTGGTTCGCGTCACCGGGCTCTCCGGGACCGATCGATTCCTCGGCATGGCCTTCGGCGCCGCGCGTGGCGTGTTGCTGGTGGTCGTGGCAGTCGGGCTGTTGAGCCTGGGGCCGGTACAGCAGGACGAGTGGTGGAAACAATCGCAACTCGTGCCAAAATTTTTATTGGTCGCAGACTGGTCCAAAAACCTGATTCTCGGGTGGAGCAGTCAGTGGCTTGCCAGCGGTATCAGCGTACCCGCTGAGATACCGTTCAAGGAGCACCTCTTGCCGACGGCCAAAACGCCTCAGTGAGTTGTGTTCAGTTCAGATCCATTAAGTAGGGGTTGCGTCGCATGTGTGGCATCGTCGGTATCGTCGGTAAGTCGAACGTCAATCAGGCGCTGTATGACGCGCTAACCGTCCTCCAGCACCGCGGCCAGGACGCTGCCGGTATCGTGACCAGCCATGATGGCCGGTTATTCCTGCGCAAGGACAATGGCCTGGTACGTGACGTGTTCCATCAGCGTCACATGCAGCGCCTGGTCGGCCACATGGGCATTGGCCATGTGCGTTACCCGACCGCGGGCAGCTCGACTTCGGCCGAAGCCCAACCGTTTTACGTCAACTCGCCTTACGGCATCACCCTGGCGCACAACGGTAACCTGACCAACGTTGAACAGCTGGCCAAGGAGATTTACGAATCTGACCTGCGCCACGTCAACACCAACTCCGATTCGGAAGTGCTGCTCAACGTGTTCGCGCACGAGCTGGCCCAGCGCGGCAAGCTGCAGCCAACCGAAGAAGACGTCTTTGCTGCCGTCACCGACGTGCACAACCGTTGCGTCGGCGGTTATGCCGTGGTGGCGATGGTGACCGGTTACGGCATCGTCGGTTTCCGCGACCCGCACGGCATCCGCCCGATCGTCTTCGGCCAGCGTCACACCGACGAAGGCGTCGAGTACATGATTGCCTCCGAAAGCGTGTCCCTGGACGTGCTCGGTTTCACCCTGATTCGCGACCTGGCACCGGGCGAAGCGGTCTACATCACTGAAGACGGCAAGCTGCACACCCGTCAGTGTGCGACCAACCCGTCCCTGACCCCGTGCATCTTCGAACACGTCTACCTGGCGCGTCCGGACTCGATCATCGACGGTGTCTCGGTGTACAAGGCCCGCCTGCGCATGGGCGAGAAACTCGCCGACAAGATCCTGCGCGAGCGTCCGGATCACGACATCGACGTGGTCATCCCGATCCCGGACACCAGCCGCACCGCGGCCCTGGAGCTGGCGAACCACCTGGGCGTGAAGTTCCGCGAAGGCTTTGTGAAGAACCGCTACATCGGCCGGACCTTCATCATGCCGGGCCAGGCGGCACGGAAAAAATCCGTACGCCAGAAGCTCAACGCCATCGAACTGGAGTTTCGCGGCAAGAACGTGATGCTGGTGGACGACTCGATCGTGCGCGGCACCACCTGCAAGCAGATCATCCAGATGGCTCGCGAAGCCGGCGCCAAGAACGTCTATTTCTGCTCCGCGGCACCGGCCGTTCGCTACCCGAACGTCTACGGCATCGACATGCCGAGCGCCCACGAACTGATCGCTCACAACCGTTCGACCCAGGACGTGGCCGACCTGATCGGCGCCGACTGGTTGATCTATCAGGACCTGCCTGACTTGATCGAAGCGGTCGGCGGCGGCAAGATCAAGATCGAGAAGTTCGATTGCGCGGTGTTCGACGGCCAGTACGTGACCGGCGACGTCGACGAGGCTTACCTGAACAAGATCGAGCAGGCACGCAACGATGCCTCCAAGGTCAAGACCCAGGCAGTCAGCGCGATCATTGATCTGTACAACAACTGAGTAACAACCGGCCTGTTGTAGGAACTGGCTTGTGTGGGGGGCGGGCTTGTGTAGGCGCTGGCTTGCCAGCGAAGGGGCCGTCACATTCAACATCATAGTTGCCTGTGACACCGCCTTCGCTGCGGTGCGGCGATCCGACAAGCCAACTCCTACAGGGGTCCCCCTCCAGGCCGGTTTTGTATCTATTACGCTTTTTATTTCGAGACCAGGGCAAGGAGTGACAGCATGAGTCAGGATTGGGATGCCGGTCGGCTGGACAGCGACCTCGAAGGCGTAGCGTTCGATACCCTGGCCGTCCGCGCCGGTCAGCACCGCACGCCGGAAGCCGAACACGGTGATCCGATGTTCTTCACTTCCAGCTACGTATTCCGTACCGCTGCCGACGCGGCGGCACGCTTTGCCGGGGAAGTGCCGGGCAACGTTTATTCGCGCTACACCAACCCGACCGTGCGCGCGTTCGAAGAGCGCATCGCCGCGCTGGAAAGCGCCGAGCAAGCGGTGGCCACGGCAACCGGCATGGCCGCAATCATGGCCGTGGTGATGAGCCTGTGCAGCGCCGGTGATCACGTGCTGGTATCGCGCAGCGTATTCGGCTCGACCATCAGCCTGTTCGAGAAGTACTTCAAGCGCTTCGGCATCGAAGTCGACTACGTGCCCCTGGCGGACTTGTCCGGTTGGGATGCGGCGATCAAGGCCAATACCAAATTACTGTTCGTCGAATCGCCATCCAACCCGCTGGCCGAGTTGGTGGACATTGCCGAACTGTCGAAAATCGCTCACGCCAAAGGCGCGATGCTGGTGGTCGACAATTGCTTCTGCACCCCGGCGTTGCAGCAGCCGCTGAAGCTGGGCGCGGACATCGTCGTGCACTCGGCGACCAAGTTCATCGACGGCCAGGGCCGTTGCATGGGCGGCGTGGTAGCCGGTCGCAGCGAGCAGATGAAAGAAATCGTCGGTTTCCTGCGCACGGCTGGGCCGACCCTGAGCCCGTTCAACGCCTGGATCTTCCTCAAGGGCCTGGAAACCCTGGGCCTGCGGATGAAGGCCCATTGTGCCAATGCCCAGCTACTGGCCGAGTGGCTGGAACAGCAGGACGGCATCGAGAAAGTCCATTACGCCGGCCTCGAGAGCCATCCGCAGCACGAGCTGGCCTTGCGTCAGCAGAAAGGCTTTGGCGCGGTGGTGAGCTTCGAGGTCAAGGGCGGCAAAGAGGGCGCCTGGCGCTTTATCGATGCGACGCGCCTGATTTCCATCACCGCCAACCTCGGCGACACCAAGACCACCATCACTCACCCGAGCACCACCTCCCACGGCCGTCTGGCGCCGCAGGAGCGTGAAGCCGCGGGTATCCGCGACAGCCTGATCCGCATCGCGGTCGGCCTGGAAGACGTGGCAGACCTGCAAGCCGATCTGGCGCGCGGTCTGGCTGCGCTGTGATCCAACTGTCGACGCCGGGCACGGGCACCAACGGCCGCGTCGCCCTGGTCACCGGGGCTGCGCGCGGCATCGGCCTGGGCATTGCGGCGTGGCTGATCAGCGAAGGCTGGCAGGTGGTGCTGACCGACCTGGACCGGGTGCGCGGTTCGAAAGTGGCGAAGGTGCTGGGCGACAACGCCTGGTTCATCGCCATGGACGTCTCCAACGAAGGGCAGGTGGCGCTGGGCGTCGCCGAGGTGCTGGGGCAGTTCGGGCGACTGGACGCACTGGTGTGCAACGCGGCGGTGACCGATCCGCATAACATCACCCTCGAAAGCCTCGACCTGGCGTACTGGAATCGGGTGCTGGCGGTGAACCTCAGCGGGCCGATGCTGTTGGCCAAGCACTGTGCGCCGTACCTGCGCGCCCACAGCGGTGCGATTGTCAACCTGGCCTCGACCCGCGCCGGGCAGTCAGAACCCGACACCGAGGCCTACGCGGCGAGCAAGGGCGGCCTGTTGGCCCTGACGCACGCGCTGGCGATCAGCCTCGGGCCGGAAATCCGCGTCAACGCGGTCAGCCCGGGCTGGATCGATGCGCGGGACCCGTCGGTGCGACGTGCCGAGCCGCTGACCGAGGCCGACCATGCCCAGCATCCGGCGGGCAGGGTAGGGACGGTCGAGGACGTGGCGGCGATGGTGGCGTGGCTGCTGTCGAAGAATGCCGGGTTTGTCACGGGGCAGGAGTTCGTGGTGGATGGTGGGATGACCAAGAAGATGATTTATAGCGAGTAGTGCAGGCTGCCGGCATTGGGTTGACTGTGCCACCGCCATCGCGAGCAAGCTCGCTCCCACAGGGTTCTCCTGTGTGTGAAAAAAAGTGTGCACACCGGAGATCCCTGTGGGAGCGGCGGTGCGACGATTCGACTTGCCCGCGAAGGCGGTATTGCTGCAAAAGGTTGATTGTGGGTGATGCCGTTGCCTTGCGGTTTGACACGATTTTGTCTTTTTCAGAAAAACTTCAAGCAGGCTATTGACTTAGCTTCGTTAGGTGCGTAAATTTCGCGGCCTCAGAGAAGCAAAGGGTGATTAGCTCAGCTGGGAGAGCGTCTGCCTTACAAGCAGAATGTCGGCGGTTCGATCCCGTCATCACCCACCACTTCTTGAGAGTCTTGCGCAAGCAAGAAGGAAGCTGAAAAGCCTCCACCGACGCGCAGCGGTAGTTCAGTCGGTTAGAATACCGGCCTGTCACGCCGGGGGTCGCGGGTTCGAGTCCCGTCCGCTGCGCCATATTTGCGAGTCAGGTGTTACCTGGCCCGAGATTGAAAAGCCTCGAAGCTTTCCAGTCACACGAGTTACCTGGACGCAAGTCCACAGCGATACGCAGCGGTAGTTCAGTCGGTTAGAATACCGGCCTGTCACGCCGGGGGTCGCGGGTTCGAGTCCCGTCCGCTGCGCCATATCTGCCTCAAGGCCCGCTGAACGCCTTGGTGCTACGAAGAAGATTGCCGGGAAGCCAGCGTCTGATTCGAGTCGATAGCAAAGACCCTGGTCGAAAGACCGGGGTTTTTTGTGTCTGCGATTTGGCTTTTCCTCCTTTTCCCTCGCCGCGTCACCTCTTCGCCCCCGCCATTGCGCTGCGGATGCAATGAATCCTGCCTTTTTTAACGCATGCCCTCAACAGCGCTCAGCCCTGATTAAACACGGGCTGTGTGGCTGAAATGCCGATCTTTCGTTCATCTATAGCAGTTCTTTCGGGATGTAAACCGAACAAAGGGCTTGGTTTGACGTATCAACACTAATTAGAATGAGTCGCATTTAAAATATTTCCTGGCGCAGGGTTTCTTGACATGAGTGAAGCAGCGATGCCGGCGGCGCAAAATTTCCACGACTTGTACCGCGACCATCGTGGCTGGCTGGAAAGCTGGCTGAGACGACGCATGAGCAATGGCAGTGATGCGGCGGACCTGAGCCAGGATACCTTCGTGCGGGTGCTTGCCAGCTCGCAGCGCATTGCCGACCTGCAGGAACCCCGCGCCTACCTGGCGACCGTCGGCAAGCGCTTGCTGGCCAACTTCTATCAGCGTCGCAGTCTCGAACAAGCCTACCTCGATGCCCTGGCACTGCTGCCGGAAGAGTGTGTGCCGTCGCCCGAGCAACGCTGGTTGCTGTTGGAAACCCTGCAAGCCCTGGATGAATTGCTCGATGGATTGCCGGTCGCGGTGCGACGGGCCTTTCTCTGGAGCCAGCTGGAAGGCCTGGGTTATCACGAAATCGCCGAGCGCCTGCAAGTCTCCGAGCGCACGATCAAACGCTACATGGCCCAAGCCTACGAACATTGCCTGCTGGTGGAATGGTGATCGGTTCGCCACCTTCGGCCGAAGCCCGCCAAGTCGTGCGAGCCGCCGCTCAATGGCTGGCGCTCATGGAATCAGGCGCCGCCAATGACCGTGACCGTGCCAATCTGCAGCACTGGCGTGACAGCCATCCCAGTCACGAACACGCCTGGCAGAAGGCCCAACTGTTGCGCCAACGCTTTGCCGACCTGCCGTCGACACTGGCCATGGCCAGTCTGGATCGGCCGCAGGCCAGTCGGCGCAAGGTGCTCAAGCGTGCCGTGGGGGCGGTGGCGTTGGTGCCGGCCGCCTGGCTGATCAGCCGGCAGCTACCGGTGGATGTCTGGCGCGCCGACCTGCGAACCGCGACCGGGGAGGGCAAAAAGGTCCAGTTGGCCGATGGCAGTTCGCTGCAACTCAACACTGCGAGTGCCGTCGACATCGACTTGAAGCACCGGCGACTGACCCTCGTGGAAGGTGAAATAGCGCTGAACGTGCCCGGGACCTCGCCGCTGACGATCCAGACGCAGTTCGGGCAAGTGGTGGTCAGTCAGAGCCAGGTGTGCGTTCGTCAGCGGCAGACGGGTTGCAGGGTGTCGGTGCTTAAAGGCGTGGTGCAGCTGCAGCCGTTGCGCGGCCCGGTCTTTTCGTTGCGCGCCGGCCAGCAAGTCAGCCTTCTGGCGGCGGGTGCCGGTGTGGTGGAGCCATTCGACGTGCTCGCCCCCGGCTGGCGTGACGGTGTGCTGATGGCGCAGAACCAGCCCCTGGGGGATTTTCTGCGCGAACTCAGCAGCTATCGCCCAGGCGTGTTGCGCTGGGAGCCGGCGCTGGAATCCCTGCGCGTCACCGGCAGTTTCCGCCTGGAAGACACCGATCGCATCCTGTCGTTGCTGGCGGCCAGCTTGCCACTGGAAGTGCATAGGCGCACCCGGTACTGGGTGACCTTGCGGCCGCGCAAAAATATTGCATGAGGGCTGTCCCCTTTTTTCGCTCCGCTTGTCATTCAAGGCAAGTGAAACGAAATCAGAGAGATTCTCAATGCCCGCAGTGATGCCCTGCAGTACGCGTCTGGCTTCTTCCAGGCTGCGCCCGTTGTTGCACCTGAGTCTGCTGTTGAGTCTGGGTGCCTGTCCTTTATTTGTCGCGGTCAGCCATGCCGAAGACAGTCCTCGTCGCAGTTACCAGGTGCCCGCCGGCAGCCTCAGCGCCGCATTGACCCGCTTTGCCGGATTGGCCGGGGTCAACCTGTCGGTAGACCCGGCGCTGGTCAGCGGTCGCAACAGCCCCGGGTTGTCGGGGAACTACGCGGTCGAGGAGGGCTTTGCCCGGTTGCTGCAGGGGTCCGGTCTGCAACTGCAGCCGGTGGGCGAACAGGCTTACATCCTGACCCCGGCGCCTGAAGGCGGCAGCCTGCAACTGGCCCCCACCTCGATTCTCGGGGCCACAGGCGGGGAGGGCGGCGATGTCTATGCCGGCGGCCAGGTCGCGCGCCGCACTTCGCAGGGCTTGCTCGGCTCCAAAGACTTCATGGAAACACCCTTCAGCGTGACCACCTACACCAGCGAGGCGGTCAAGAACCAGCAGGCGCGTACCTTGGGCGACCTGATCGCCAGCGACCCCTCGGTTCGCGCCACCAACCCGGCGGGCGGGCGGTATGAGCAGTTCACCATTCGCGGGTTGAGTCTGTTCAACAGTGATGTTGCCTACAACGGTCTGTACGGCGTCCTGCCGACCTATACCATTGATATGGAGATGGCTGACCGCGTCGACGTCATCAAAGGCCCGACCCAGCTGATCAACGGCATCTCGCCGCGGGGCAGCGTGGGTGGCGGGATCAACGTGGTGCCCAAGCACGCGACCGACAAGCCCATCACTTCGTTTACCGGCATGTACGCGTCCGACAGCCAGGTCGGTGGTGCCGTGGATGTCGGCCGGCGCTTTGGCGAAGACAACAAGTTCGGTCTGCGTTTCAACGGCGTGAAGCAGTCCGGCGACACCGAATGGGACCACCAGAATGTCGACCGCGAGATGGCCGTGCTGGGCCTGGATTTTCGCGGTGAACGCCTGCGGCTCTCGACGGACATCGGGCGCACCGAACGTGACACCGACGCCCCGCAGGAACGCGTGCAGGTCGGCCCCAACGCGCAGGTCCCGCATGCCAGCGATGTGCGCCGCAACTATGCGCAGCCCTGGAGCCAGGCGAGCACCAACGACACCTTCGGCACGGTGAACGCTGAATACGATGTCAACGATTCCGTCATGCTGTACGGCGGCGCGGGCGCGCGCAAAAGTAACCATGACTTCCTGCGCCATGCCGTTGCGGTCACCAACGATGCGGGCGATTTCAGCGTGCAACCGCGTGATTTCACCCGTGACGAAAATGTCCGGACGGCCATGGCAGGGGTGCGCAACTGGTTCCATACCGGCCCGGTGAGCCACGAAGTCAATCTGGCCGCCAGCTACTTCTACATGGACTTTGAAAACGGCGGTGCCCGTTACGGCGCGGCCCCAAGCAATATTTACAACCCGGTGGAAACGCCGACGCCGAACACCCCCACGCGCCAGGATTCGAAGGTCTACACCGAGAACCGCTTCAGCGGCGTGGCGTTGTCCGACACCCTCGGCTTCTTCGATGACCGGCTGCTGCTGACCCTCGGCGCCCGCTGGCAGCGGGTCAAGGTTGACGACTGGACCGACAACGTCAAAGGCGACACCGCCTACGATGAGGAAAAAGTCTCGCCGTCGGGCGGCATTCTGTACAAGGCGACCGACAAGCTGTCGCTGTATGCCAACTACATGGAAGGCCTGAGCCAGGGCAAGATCGCGCCGTCGACCTCAGTGAACGAGGACGAGATTTTCCCGCCGTTCATCAGCCGCCAGGTCGAGGTCGGTGCCAAGTATGACGCCGGTGCGTTCGCCGTGACCGCCGCGGTGTTCCGGATCAAGCAGCCGGCCTACGAGACCAACGCCACGACGCGGGTCTTCGGCCCCAACGGCAAGCGTGAGAACACGGGTGTGGAGCTGAGCGTGTTCGGCGAACCGCTCGACGGTTTCCGCCTGCTCGGCGGTGTCATGTACATCGACAGCGAGTTGAAGGAGACCACCAATGGCACCTTCGACGGCAACCGGGCGCCGGCCACGCCGAAATACAACGTCAACCTGGGCGCCGAGTGGGACGTACCGACCGTCCAGGGTCTGACCCTGACCAGCCGTGGCATCTATTCCAGCTCCCAGTATCTGGACCAGTCCAACAACAAGGAAATCGATTCCTGGGAGCGTTTCGACGTGGGCGCACGCTACGCCTTCAAGGTCGAGCAAAAGAACATCACCCTGCGGGCCAATATCGAGAACGTGGCGGACAAGCGCTACTGGAGCTCGGCCGGCGCCTCGGATGACAGCGAGCCTGGCTTGACGCTGTCGACTCCGCGCACCTACCTCCTTTCGGCCACCGTCGACTTCTGATTCACCCCTGTCATGCGTCCCAGGGATCGGGGCGTCAGGCGCTGAACGCCGAGGCACGAACCATGATCAAGCACCCGTTGTTCGAAGCACCGCACCGGCCGCAGAAATGGCTGCTCACCCCGATGATCGAACGTGCGGGTGGCCCTGGCAGCATGCCGTTCGGCAAAGGGCAAGGTGGTCAATCCGTTTCACAGGCTCGATCGTGATGCCTGAGCGGCGACATGATCCCTCCAGGCGCACGCTGCTGCGCCTGTCCCTGGGGGCGCTGGCCCTCAGGTTTTGCGCGCCAGCGTGGGCCGACACCGGCACCGCGCCGTTACGGGTGGTCACCCTGTTTCAGGGCGCCACCGACTGTGCCGTGGTGTTGGGCGTGACCCCCTGCGGCGTGGTGGATTCCTGGAGTGAAAAACCGACCTATCGCTATTTGCGCGAAGCCCTGGGCGCCGTGCCCCATGTCGGGCTGGAAACCCAGCCCAGCCTTGAGGACATCGCACTGCTCAAGCCGGACCTCCTTAATTGTCGAATCATTCCTGACCCGTTCTTTGGTACGCCGATGTGCATCCCGTTCGGTCGGGAACTGCCGCAATGAGTCTGACTGGCTACTTCACCGCGCAAGAGTGGAACGTGCTTGGCGGTGGCTTGCGTCTGAAGGACTTTGCCGAGCGTGATCCGTTACGCTCGCTGATGGCCCGGGACGTGTTGCAGGAGGAGGTGTGCGAGCAACTGCTGGACGCCTTGGGCCCGGTGATCGGCTCGCCGACCCGGGCGATCACCGCCTCGCTGCTGGGAAAACGTTTATCGTTTTTGGCGACCGGTGCCTGCTTGTACGCAATGTCGGTGTACGACAAGGGGCTGCTGCTGTCCCTGGACAACACGGTGATCGAGTACGGCCACGATGACGGGTTGTGGACGTCGTCGCTGCCGCTGCATCACGGCCAGCCACTGACGTATGGGACCAATGAGCGCGAGGCCTGGCGGGAAGCCGTGGTGCAGGCGCTGTTTGCCGGACTGCTGAAACCGCTGTGGCAAACCTTCAACCGGGTCACGGGCGTTTCACGGCGCATCCTCTGGGAGAACACCGCCGTACGCGTGTATTCGTTGTATGAAAAACGCATGGCAAAAATTGACGATCCGTCGGTGCGCGAACGCTGCGAAGCGGATTTCCAATGGTTGCTGACCCAGGCCGAACCTGCGCTGTTCGGCCTCGAATACAACCCGCTGAGCCATTTCCGCCGACCGCCGACACTGGTCGACGACGGCCAACGCAGCATTCGCTTTCGCCGCACCTGCTGCTTCTACTACCTGGCCACCGAGCCTGCTGAATACTGCTCGACCTGTCCATTGCTACGTCCGGGGAAAAAAATGCCGATGAGTGATCAGATTACCCTCCGGCAGCAGGTCGTCAGCCAGGAATTACTCGCCGCTTACCGGACGATCCCTTCGTCCACCCTCGGCCATTTTTCCGACCGTGGCTTCCTGCGCGGGATCAAGCCGTTGTTCAACGACATCCGCATGGTCGGCCAGGTCGTCACCGTCAAAGTCTTCCCGCCCGATGGCAGCATTCTGCGTGAGGCCCTGTTGTTGAGCGAGCCAGGCGACGTGCTGGTGATCGAATGCGTGGGCGATAAGGAGTGTGGTTGCTGGGGCGAGCTGCGCACCCTGGCGGGATTGATCAAAGGCCTGGCCGGGGTGGTGGTGTCGGGCGCCGTCACCGACGTCAGCGCCTTGCGTCGTCATGGCTTGCCGGTGTTTTGCCGGGACGTCAGTGCATTCACCACCCGTGGCATTGGCGCACAGGGTGAAGTCAATCAGCCGATCCAGGTCGGCGAGGTTCGGGTACAGCCGGGAGACCTGGCCATCGGTGACGATGATGGTGTCTTCATCCTCGATCCCGGCCAGGCCGCCGAGCTGCTTCCCGAGTTGTTGATCAAGGAGGAAGCGGACCAGCGGCGCAGAGCCGAATTCCTGCAGCGGCTCAACGCCCGTCCTGCATAAACCAGGCAATCGCCAGTGTAGGAGCTGGCTTGCCAGCGAAGGCGGCCTCAAGCCTTGCAGCGCCAATGAAGACGCCTTCGCCAGCAAGCCGGCTCCTACGGGGTTTGGCGGCCGCTCAGAACCCGAACTTGTCACGCAACCCGTAATACCACGCCCCCAACGCAGCAAACGGCGTCCGCAGCATCTGCCCGCCGGGAAACGGATAATGCGGCAGGTCGGCAAACGCGTCGAAACGCTCCGCCTGGCCACGCAAGGCCTCAGCCAGGACCTTGCCCGCCAGGTGCGTATAGGTCACCCCATGGCCGCTGCAGCCCTGGGAATAGTAGATGTTGTCGCCCAGACGTCCGACCTGAGGCAGGCGTGACAACGTCAGCAGGAAATTGCCGGTCCAGGCGTAATCGATCTTCACGTCCTTGAGCTGCGGGAAGGCCTTGAGCATCTTCGGCCGAATGATCGCTTCAATGTTGGCCGGATCCCGCGCGCCATACACCACGCCACCGCCGAAAATCAGACGTTTGTCGCCACTCAGGCGGTAGTAGTCGAGCAGGTAATTGCAGTCTTCGACGCAATAATCCTGAGGCAGCATGGCCCTGGCCAGTTCCTCGCCCAGCGGCTCGGTGGTAATGACCTGAGTCCCGCAAGGCATCGACTTGGCTGCCAGCTCCGGCACCAGATTGCCCAGATAGGCGTTGCCGGCAACGATGATGAACTTGGCCCTGACCTTGCCCTGTGGCGTATGCACCAGCGGATTCGCCCCGCGCTCGATGCGCACCGCCGGCGACTGCTCGTAAATAGTGCCACCCAACGACTCGACGGCCGCGGCTTCGCCCAGCGCCAGGTTCAGCGGATGAATGTGCCCGCCACTCATGTCGAGCATGCCGCCGATGTATTGATCGCAGGCCACCACTTCACGGATCCGGCGTTGATCCATCAACTCCAGCTGGGTGTGACCGAAACGCTCCCACAGCCGCTTCTGGGATTCCAGGTGCCCCATCTGCTTGGCGGTAATGGCCGCGAACACGCCGCCATCCTTCAGGTCGCACTGGATATTATATTTGGCAACCCGCTCGCGAATGATCCGCCCGCCCTCGAACGCCATCTGCCCCAGCAACTGAGCCTGCTTGGGCCCGACACTGCGCTCGATCACATCGATGTCACGGCTATAGCTGTTGACGATCTGCCCGCCATTACGCCCCGACGCGCCAAAACCCACCTTGGCCGCTTCCAGGACCGTCACCCGAAAACCGTTCTCCAGCAGAAACAGGGCGGAGGACAGGCCGGTATAACCGGCACCGATCACACAGACATCAGTCTCTACGTCATCCTGCAGGGCCGGGCGCGGCGGAACCGCATTGGCCGAAGCGGCGTAGTAGGACTCGGGGTAGGGTGTGTGCGCCATCCTGCAGCCTCTGTTTAATATATTTTACGAGTGCATCGATCCTACCCGAGTTAAAAATCGGCCGCCAGCCACCGCAAACTCTTCTTTGCAGCAGAAAAATTAAATATTTTGCATATTCATAGGGTTAGCTCGAAAAAAGGTGTTGACACCCCTCCGGAATTCCGTAGAATGCCGCCACACAGCAGGCACGTAGCTCAGTTGGTTAGAGCACCACCTTGACATGGTGGGGGTCGTTGGTTCGAGTCCAATCGCGCCTACCAAACAAAATCCGCTCTGCTGGGCGGTCTAGAAGGGCTCACCGAAAGGTGGGCCCTTTTTTGTTGTCTTGGATTTCATGCAGAACGTTCACAAAATATCGGGTTCGTTCACACGGGGCAATGTGAACGCCGAACATGGCTTGCCTAGGCTCGAATATTTTTCCGTGCCTGGGATGAAGTAGGAAGAGGCGCTCCGAGTTGGAGGCCATTGTGGCGGCAGTCGGCGGCTCAAAAAAGGGGGGGGCAGTTGAAGTTGGAGTTGTAGATGCGTGGGCAACTACCAAGTAACACGGATGAAACAGGTGTAATGAAAATGGACGTTTTTGGGGAATCACTGGGGGTAAATGTTTTAATTCATTCGACGAACTGCCGTCTTCTTGCCACGTCAATGGGCTAGTATCAGACACCGCCTCTTCATGTAACTCACTAGGGAACTGTGACCCGACATGAAACCGAATCAGTTTGTTGTCTTTCTGCTTATCCTTATTGTGTCTTGGATTACCCTGGTGGGTGGTGTGGCGGTACTGTGGTCAGTGGAACATGCGTCTGCATCACCTGTAGCGGGTGGAGTGAATGTGTCTCACCGAATGAGCAATTGACCACTCCAGGGGACCGCACCAATGAAAACGTCAAAGTTTCTGATGCTGATCCTGACGATTGCAATCATCTGGCTGCTAATGGTGTATGGCGTCACCAAGTGGTATGAGTCGGATGAAGAGACACCTCCTACCAGCTCCAAAGAAGTGTTCAAGGATAGACCGGAATGAATACACCCAGGGTGCTGCCAGGGAAATCTACTTCACCCGGTTACTGTTGAGAACTCCCGTTCTCTCGCACTTGTGCTATTCCATACTTGCACCAGCCTAACAAGGATTGCACAGAAGGACTTCTACACTGTACACCCACTCCAAGTGTCACCCCGCAATAGGCGATAGCCTCAGCGTACTCCATGTGAGTGAGGGTGGATGAATTGATATAGATCAATCCGTCTGCGTGCTTTAACTACCGTTCGTTGTAGGAATACCATAGAGCTTCCGACCTCGCACATAACCATTAATACATAATCACAATCCAGCTACGCTGTTGCCCTTGATCTTCTTTACAGTGCAAGACAAATGCGTGAGCATTCAGGGTAATCCCCTGTTAGTTTCGCTGACGATAGTACCCATTAAGCGAAAGCTTTGATTCAAATGCTGGGATGATATAAATATCAATTATCCCAGTTATTACTTCAAGCTATCGCCTCTCTTACAAGGTATCCAGTCGTGAAGTTCCCCGTTGGTCAGTCAATGAGATGCAGTACGTCCCTGACGTTCAGATGTGAATAACGTGCTACGGATCACCTTATCGGAGGACCGATCAGGCTTTGGGAGTGCGATTTCACTCACCGGGTTGTGAATGTCGATCAGTAGGCCGCGTTTGGCGAATCGATAGAAACGGGACATGAACGCTAGCTGCGTCCTGCACGTGGACGGCTTCACCTTCTTCAATCGCATGATCTTGAAGTCATTGATCATCTGCGGGGTGATTTCGTGAATGGGCTGAGTGAAGTGCCTTCCCAGATGCTCGACGCTGCTTGATATGCCCGGCGTTCTCGGCGATCGAGGACCGGGATGTCACCGATCATTCAGCAGTTCGGCGACCCCACGCGTGATGAATTTCAGGTTCTCATCGAGCTTGGTCAGAGAGTTGCGGATCCTGACGGCATCCTCGGCGGGGCCATGCAGTTGCTCGATCCAAATGGAGAGCGCCTCGGCGTAAGCCGTCAGCCGAGTCCATTACTTCAGCTTGCCATCGCGATTCTGAGTGCTACCGCGGCTTCAAGAAGCTTATTCGCCTGGCTCGAGACAGCCGTTGCCAAGGCATCATTTCCAGCGGCCTTCAGCATGGCTGCCAAATCGAGCAGCTTCCCCACCTCGATCTCAACTACGCGAACGGATTCGGTTATCTGGTATTGAAGTGAGTGCGCCATGCCATAAGCCCTCGTTCCGGATCGGCCAGGGCTCCCGTGTGTCAGGTAGTCCGCTGTACCACTTTCAATGAAGAGTCGTGACCCTGCGACTTTCGCCGATCCTGATCCGGTCCAGTGCCCGGTTTAGAGAATCCAGGGCATCAAGGAGGGCTTTCGCCTCGGTCTCTCGACCATCCCCCCAAAGACGTTCAGCCATTTTATTCATGGCCTGGATGGATCTCTCTATTTCAGCAGAGGTTGCTGTACTGGTGTCTGTCGGCCGTTTCTTTGTCATTATCAGAATGTCTGCAGTGCCCGCACGAAAAAAGGAGACGTGAAAAAAAGGGGGCGGGTTTATTGTCCAAAAAAGGAACGGAAAAATAAATCCTTCCCCTTTTGGCTCTGCTGGGCGGTCTGGACGGGCTCACCGAAAGGTGGGCCGTTTTTTGTTGTCTTGGATTTATGCAGAGCGTTCACAAAATATCGGGGGGGTACACTGGGTAATGTGAACGTCTGGAGCGTCCTGTTCCTGGCTGCGATTCTTCCACTATATCCCGATCCTCTGCACCACCTATCTTCTCCCGCTATTGAATAATTGCTACTGATCCTCCACCTCCAGATCCACCTCCGGTTCCACCGCCACCGCCACCGCCACTTCCAGATCCGCCTCCAGACCCGCCTCCAGACCCGCCACCGGTTCCCGTTCCTACTCCCGTTCCTGTTTGGGATCCTCCTGACGTGGAGCCGGACGATGTGGTGGACGCGTCCCCATCGGAATTATCGTCATCACGGGTGCTGGCGTAACCGCCGGCAATAGCGAATTGTTTAAGCAGGAGGTCATAACTAACGATAGCCGCTGCATTTTTGCCTTGGTAGCCTACACCCACGGGGAGCCCGAACATTGGGGTAAGGGCAAAGGGATAGTAGCTAATACCTGCCGACGCGATGGCGCTATTTTCATCCCTGGAAGAAGTTGCATGAAGTGTAAAGCCTATGCCGGTATTGGCGCCAAAAGCATAAGTTATGCCAGCAAAAGCGCCTATATCAGCATGTGCGATCGGTGCCGCACAAGAGACAAGTGCAGCAGCTAAAATAATTTTTTTCATTTCTATCACCCCAAGGAAGCTCTGGAAAAGTCCTCTTTCTCGCAGCCCACAAAAAGCAATAACTCATGAATTATGAAGTTGTTATTTTTAGATCGGCTCCTTCGAGCCGGATGGGGATTTTCCAGGGCCCCAACGTCTATGCGACATGACGTGAGCTTAGGCTTGGAGGGGGGACTTTCAAGACCGTTCGTCGGCAGATTTCTGCGAGAGGTGCCGCGCTTGATGGTCTCCGTTTCTGGCGCTAGTGATCTGCTGGAGCTTGATGAGCGCGTGCTCCCTGAGCCGCAGAACCTAACCAAGTCGGCTTTTGAGGTGGATTCGATTATCAGTGCAGCAAGAGAAGGCCGACCTGCGGGAGCGTCGGCTCTCCAAGTTAGAAGCTGAAGTGGAAAGCTTCAGGCTCGCCGATTAATAAATTCGCCTCCATGCCATTCATTTTAAAGAGCTTATAGATCGACTTTCGGCTGTTGGTCACGAATGAAGCAAGCAGATTTCGCCGTTTCGATTACCCGGTTATATATTTTGTTTTTCCCTGTTTCGTCTTCCTGGTTATTTTCGCGCATCTGCTCCAAGAGATCAGTGAAAAGAGTCAGATCAAGCGCGTCCTTCTTTCTGACCGCTGCGATTAGCGCAGTGATGATCTGGCTTTGAGCGATCACAGTTTCTTTGAGTGCATCGTTTGACACATTGACCTCCTGGGTCTTCAATTCTCGCCGAAATTGACGCAATCCCGGTCCTTGGGCTTGTGCGGCTGCGTAAACTTCCTCGGCAAGGTCTTGCTCGGCGAGGACGTCGTCAAAGTCAGTTCCGATAGGTGTGTTCCATTCAGGGCAATTGGTTGCATAACCCTTACGGGCCGAGGGTTTGCCAGGCGTGGCCAAGTTCCTTTTCAGCAAAAACAAGGAGACAGACAGTGGCGATGATGGCGAGGTGTCGCAATCAGACGATTCTGAAGGGTGCGTAGGAAATTTCTGAGAAAGTGAGCGTTGAACCGAACCGGCGCTTGTTGATGCTTCACTTGAATCAACTATTCCAGCTATGCGCAGAAGGTGCTCGTCAGCTGCGTTCGGGTTCCTGTCCTGAGGCCTTGGTTCGGGCGTAAACTAGCCGGGCTACCTCATCAAAAGGAGCCGCATATGATCGCCGACCAAACGAACAAACAGGCCGCTGATACCCGAACTGTCTGGGATCAGTACTTCTGCGCTGCGTTGATTGCAGAAAGCAACCTGACGGCACCCGTTGTCGGAGGGGCTACGCACGAGGACAGGCAGAACCTGTTGATTGAAAGGGCCAAAACCCTCGCCGACAAGATGATGGAAAACCGAAAATAACCGGGGCCCAGCCATCGCGCTGGGCTCTTTCCTTCCGGCTCGTCCGGCTCAGGTGATCAATTCTACTTTGCCACTCGCCAGACGATAGACGCCGCCGACTATCTTCAATGTGCCCTTGGCCAGCGCATCGGTCAGCAAGGGCGAGGCGTGCTTCAGGCGCTCCACCGAGTCTTTGACGTTTTGCGCGGTGGCGTTTTCCATATGGCTCCCGGGTTGACAGAGCACTTTCTCGATAGAGGGCTTGAGTGCGTCAGTCAGTTTCGGGATATGGCCAGGGAACACGGTGCGATCCTTGACCGCTTTGATGCCTGCATCGATGGCGCCGCAGCTTTCGTGCCCGAGCACGAGGATCAAGGGTGCGCCCAGCACCGCGACGGCGTATTCGAGGCTGGCCAAGCCCTCGTCCGTAACGAAGTTGCCCGCGACGCGTATGGCGAAAAGATCGCCTCGGGCAGTGTCGAACGCGTACTCGGGGGCGATGCGAGAGTCGGAGCAGCCCAGCACCGCCACGAACGGGTTCTGGCCGGAGACCAGGGCTTCTCGCTCATCCTTGAAGTCATGGGTCTTGGAATCGCCGGCAACATAACGTTGATTGCCTTCCATCAGTCTTTTCAGGGCATTGTCGGGGCTGATCGAGTTTTGCGGTTTGGGGGGAGCGGCGGTTTTCTCTGCAGCCCGGGCGACCTTGTCGGGCAGTGCACCGGCCAGTAGCAGGGCGCCTGCGCCCAGTCCGGCAAACCGAAGAAACCTACGACGACCACTCGCGATTTGCATAGTGTTTGAATCACATGATTCACACATGATCTTGTGTACTCGGGTCAGTGGGGGTGGGAACGACTTCGCATCAAGGGCTGGTGCCGCGACGAACTTTCAGCGCTTGTGGGGTGGAGTCTAGCCGCGATCCGCCTGAGGATTGACGCTTTGAGTGTTTGATGATCTGGCTGCGCGATGCACACCCTCATTTCATGCGCTACTACTGAAAGGCTGATTCATTTCGCCCTGACAGGAGTATTTCGATGCTGGCTCACTGGATTCTGGCGGCGGTTCATCTCTTGGCGTTTGCCCTGGGCTTCTGGGCGGTGCTCACTCGTGGCACGGCGCTTCGGCGGCTGGCAGCCGGGGCCGGGGAGGCTCGCAGTGTATTGATCGCGGACAATCTGTGGGGCATCTCGGCCGCCATTTTGTTGGTCACCGGTGGGATGCGAGCCTTTGGCGGGTTCGAGAAGGGCACTGATTATTATCTTCACCAGCCGTTGTTCCACCTCAAAATGACACTTTTCGTGCTTATTCTGTTGCTGGAAATCGCGCCGATGGTGACGCTGATCAAATGGCGGAGGGCGCGGGCGCGGGGCGCGGCGATCGATACCGGCCGTGCGCGGTTGTTTGCACGGATCAGTCATATCGAAGCGATGCTGGTGTTGCTGATGGTAGTGGCGGCCACGGGCATGGCGCGGGGTGTGACCTTTGGTTAGTCGAGCGCCAAGGCGCTCTTGTTCGGGGTGAGTCCGAAACGCCTGACATTCAGGGCGTGAAGCTTGGCGGCAGGATCGGCTTCACGTTCTCGACTGCATCGCCCGTAAGTGCCATGGCCATCGAGAAGGGGTGTGAGAAATGAAAGGCGATGCGATGCGATGCCTGAATCTCTAGCCAGCCATGGTTCCGGGGGCGAACGGGCTGGCTACCGACTACAGCGGGATTCAGGACTGCGGCTTGTCCGGGGCGGTCAGGCCAGCCTGGATACGCTGGTAAATTTCTTCGCGGTGCACGGCAACGTCTTTCGGAGCGTTGATGCCGATCCGGACTTGCTGGCCGCTAACGCCCAGGATGGTGATCGTAATGTCATCACCAATATTTATGCTTTCACCGACTTTGCGGGTGAGTATCAGCATGGTCTTCTCCTTGATTGCTTTGTGGGGCACCTGATTCGGACAGTGCAGAGGTCGGTGGTCTATATAGATTAGTGCGAAGTCTCACGGTTTGGGTGCCTCTTTCTGACGCGCAGATGCTGCATTAATTCCCAAGGCGTAACTATACAGAGGCCGCAACCATCATTCTCGTTGTTTTGACTCGATTTTGCGGCACTCGGGAACTATTCATGGATGTTAAAATCTGCGCTTTAGGCATCCAGAGGGAAGCGTTGTGCGCAAAATGGTCTTAGTAATCGCGGTACTGGCACTGGCGGGATGCGGTGAGGGCAAGCGCCCTGACGTGCCAAAGCCGCAGACGACAGCGGCGACCGCACCGGTGGCGGCCTCTGCACCGCAATGGGATCTCGAGGTGCGAGGTGAAATAACCCAGGCTGTCAGCGACCTCAGCGGCTGGCTGATCGAGCACAGTTTCGTTTCCACTGTCGTCAAGGAAAATGGCAAGACGCGGATTCTGCTCGGGCCATTCAATTCCAGAGCCGAAGCCGAGGCCAAACAGGCCGAAGTGGCGGCGGCGCTCACCCGGGCGAAAAAACAGAACATCGAATTGCTGGTCGTCGAACACACTGCGCCCCTGTAGGAGCAAGCTTGCTCCTACAGCGCTACAACAAAGGCCTTGAGTACGTATTAACCCCAAGGCTTTTGTGATTCCAGCGAACGCTTAACCGCAGGCTTTCAAGTCGACCGGGCCGACAAACTCGTTGCCGCGCCCCATCACGCAGCCCACGCTCTGGTTGCGCTGACGTTCCCAGGCCTCTACCGGATAGGTTTTGTTCCAGGCTTCGTACAACTGTCGATCCTGTTTCGACAGGCGCAAACCGTATTGCTTGCTCATGTAGAAGTACGTCCGGGCGATCATGCCGCGAATGGAAGGACGGGGCATGACCTTCTTCGCCTTGAAGTCGACCTGGGTCAGGCACGAACCGTATTGACCGGTTTGTACCGGCAGCCAGCCGAAACTGAAATTGCTGCGATCGCCGTTCACCTCGCCGATGCTCGGCACCAGGTTATGCAGGTCGGCTTCGGCCTTCTGGTAGACCGGATCGTAGCGCGTGCAGTTCTTGCGCCCGCCTTCTTGCCAGCACTGACGCTGATGGCCGATCTGCCAGGCCGGGACAATGTGTTCCCACTCGATGCGGGACGCGCGCTTGGCGTTTTTACGCGGTACATAACCGCAGGCCGCGAGATTGACCTTGTTGCCGGTGTATTTACAGCCGCAATAAAACTCGGTGGATTGCGGGGCGTACAACTTCCAGGCGGCTTTCTTGGCTTCGCTGAAGGTGCGTGGGGCGCCAGCCTGGGCGCCAAGGGAGATCAATAGAAACAGCAAAGCAAACCAGCGAACACTCATCGACTCAATCTTCCTTCGGCACAACCCAGAAAATCTGCACGCCGCCATCGTCGCGATAGGCGAGGGTGACGTTGTCGTTCTCATCGATTTCTTCGAGCAATTGTTCCCACTCGTCCACGGGTTCGTCCGGCAGACGGAAGATCAATGCGGCTTTGGCTTTTTGTGCGGTGGGGGAATTGATGATTTTCTGAACGCGAAGACCCATGCGTGTATAGGCGTCAGGAGAAACAGAGGTAAAGGCCACGGAATTATCCTTATTAAGCTGTACGTGCATACAGTATTTAACTGTAGGCATTTTCGCAACTACTTAAAATTCAAGAAATTCCTCTGACAGCTGTTTTGTGCATTTGATGTAGGACGATGGAGATTTTTTTATCGGAACAACGTCATCAACCACTCGCCAAAGGGCGAGTGGTGAGCGCGGTGCCCGACCGGAACCGGTCAGGCGAGGGCGAGGGCGAGTCTGTAGTGGTCAACTAATCCCGGACACAACGTTAAGTTTTTCTTCGGCCCGAGCTGGCGCCAGCCCGCGGTTGAATTGATGGCGGCGAAACACTTCTGATGCGTGACAGGCTAATGGCAAATCGAAAGCAAACGGGTGTGCTATCACCGAACTAATTCTTATAGTGATGCCCTGACCACCAATGGACAGTCAACTGGCTGGGCGCCCGACTCCTCAAGGGTCTCGATCAGGTGCCGGGCAGCCTTGCGACCGATCTCGTAGTACGGCAGTTGCACTGTGGTCAGCGGCGGGATGAACAGCTCAGCAATACCGATCATGTTGTCGTAGCCGAGCACGGCGACATCGTCGGGAATTTTCAGGCCACGGCCCAACAACAGCTGATAGGCACAAAAGGCGATACGGTCGTTGCCACAAATCAGAATGTCGAATTGGGGACGACCATCAATGATGTGCCGGTCGAGCATGGCTGCAGTTTCACCATAAGCGTCATGATCGGAAAGGTCGTATTGCAGGAGCGCGTCAGGCGCCAGTCCGAATGCCTGACAGGCACGCTCCATACCTTTTTGTCGCAGACCCCAGGCCAGACTCTGTTTTGGCAGATTGATACACAGAGGACGCTTATAGCCGTGGTTCAGTGCGTGATGTACGGCCCGATACTGCCCCATTTCGTCGTCTGGCACATAACTGACCAGCCGACTGTCATCAGCCAGGCAATTGGCGAGTACCAGGGGTTTGCTCTTCAATCGCTCGGGAATGCACACCTGGCGCAACCCCATGGCGCTGAAGATCAGTCCGTCGGGACGGTGCGATAGCATCAGGTCGATATTCTGGTCGGTGGGCGGGTTACTTAGCAGGTTGAGGATAAATACATTCCAGCCGGCTTGCTGCGCGGTCTGTTCGATGGACAGCAGCAGCTCGACCGCGTACGGGGTGGTCGCGGTGTCCAGTGCGAACACACCGATGGTTCGTGCCTGGAGATTGTCGCCACGCATCCTGCGCGCCGACAGGCTCGGTACGAATTGCAGTTCGTCAATGGCGCGACGCACCCGCTGAAGGGTTTCGGGGCTCAGTTTTTCCGGATTGTTGAGCGCTCGAGAAACCGTCATCAGGGACACGCCGGCCAGCTGTGCAACGTCTTTCACTGAAGTCATGCGAGGTGAGGCCGGTCAGGTTGACGCAGGATCATGACACAGGGCCCGGCCTTTTCGCGACTCGAATGACAGCGCTCACAGCCACCCTGATGCCAGAGGCCATGCCTTGGGAATGGAGACACGCCCGCCACTCCCGCTTGCCAGAAGCTTGACCCCCAGACTGTCGGGCCGGGGATAGAGGCGGCTGCTGAGACTGAAGCCCCCGTTTTCGTCGAACACCTCGATGGAGGAGCGATCGAGAAATACGCGCAGTTCCAGTTGCTCTTGCATCGGGTCTATCGATACGCTGCGCTGACCGGTGACTTGCGCGCCCGAGCGGCTGCGGTCAAGCACCAGACGCTGCAGCGCCGCATCGTAATAGAGCAGGGTTTGTTCATCGCCATCGTCGCTGCAGCGCAAGGCGATTCCCAGATGGCCATCGGTGCAGCCGAGCAGATCCAGATGCACATGGATTTCGAGCATGTCGCCCTTCACGTGCGGCGCCCAGCGGGTTCCCGACTCATCCCACCACGGCGTGCCCGGTAATGGCGCCTTGCGCAGTGCGGTGAGCTCCCGTGCCGGGTATACGCAAAGGCGATCGTCGTGCAGTTCAAGTTCGCGTGGCAATCCGAGCATGCCGCACCAGTGATGGGCCTGGCTCGGCATCGGGCTTTCCCACATGTCGAGCCATGCCCACACAAGGCGCCGACCATCGGCGGCCAATAGCGTTTGCGCCGCATAAAAATCGTGGCCGTTATCCAGCTCGATAAAAGGCCCGCCAGTGAAGTTCCATTCGTTGTCTAGTCGACCCACCCGGTAACCCGTCTGGTACTTGTTGAGCCGTTCGTAACCTTGGGAGGGCATGCCTTGGGGGGAGTACAGCAGCACATCGCGTCCGTTCAGTCGGAACAGATCCGGGCACTCCCACATATAGCCATCGCCCTCCCTGCCGCCAGACACATAGTTAAGGAACTCCCAGACGTGCAGATCCGTGGAACGGTACAGCGGGAGTAACGGCATATCGCCCAGACGTGCGCCGGCAATGAGGTACCAATAGCCATCCTCCTTCCATACCTTGGGGTCACGAAAGTGCATGATCGCGTCTTGCGGCGCGGTCTCGATGACGGTGCCATGCTTGACGAACCGGATGCCGTCGACACTGGTGGCCAGGCACTGGACTTGACGGATCGAGCGCTCGTCACCCACGTCGCCCAGCCAGGTGTGCCCCGTGTAGATCAGCGCCAGGGTATCTCCACACACCACCGCACTACCGGAAAAACAGCCGTCACGGTCGAAGTCATCGCCGGGTGCCAGCGCAATGGGCAGGTGCTGCCAATGAACCAGATCGGCACTCTTGGCGTGGCCCCAATGCATCGGGCCCCACTTCGCTTCGAAGGGGTAGTGTTGATAGAAAACGTGATATTCGCCTCGGAAGTACACCACCCCGTTAGGGTCGTTCATCCAGCCTGCCGGGGGAGCAATATGATAACCGGGTCGATAATCGTGGATGGCGCGAGTCAGGCCGTCACTCAGTGCACGCTGCGCAAGGTCAAGGGAAGAAGACATTGGATCGCTCATGTTGTTCGAAGACAAAGTCATAGGGCCCGTGCTCGGACTGAGCGCAGAGAGACGTCATTCGGCAGGTTTTCAATGGCTTGTGGGTGGCGCTCCAAGGCCGTGCCGTCGTGGTCGAACAGGTGCAGGTTGTCGATGTCCAGCTGCAGTTCTACCCGATCACCCGCTTGCCATCCGGCGTTGACCTCACAACGACAGATCAGTGGCTCGTCCTGACCTGTTTCGAGGTGCACATAGGTTTCGCTGCCAAGGTATTCGACCCCGGTCACGACGATCCCGACGGTTCCCTCCGCCGCTTTGAGCGAAATGTGCTCCGGGCGAATCCCCAGGCTCAGCTGCGTGTTCGCCGCCAGGTTCGAGCTGTCGAAGGGCAGGGAGGTCATACCCAGAACGGGGGTGTCGACCAGGCTGATTTCGCCTGGGGCATGCAGGCGCGCCGCCAGAAAGTTCATTTTTGGTGAACCGAGAAAACCGGCGACAAAGCGGCTCGCTGGGCGTTCATAGAGTTCGCGCGGTGAACCGACCTGCTCTACGCGACCGCCATTGAGCACGACAATTTTGTCGGCCAGGGTCATCGCTTCCACCTGATCGTGGGTGACGTAGATTATTGTCGAGCCCAGTCGAGCATGCAGACGGGCGATTTCGTTGCGCATCTGCACCCGCAAGGATGCATCCAGGTTGGAAAGCGGCTCATCGAACAACAAAATGTCCGGTTCCCGCGCCATGGCTCTGCCCATGGCCACACGCTGACGCTGCCCTCCAGACAGTTCCTTTGGCTTGCGTTGCAGCAGTTTGTCCAATTGAAGGATCTGCGCTGTTTTCAGCACGCGTTCGCGCAGGCTGCTCTTTTCGGTCTTGGCCAGTTTGAGGCCAAAGCTGATGTTGTCGTAGACGCTCATATGCGGGTACAGCGCATAAGACTGAAACACCATGCCGACGCCACGCTCGCGCGGCTCCAGGTCGTTGACCCGTCGCCCGTCGATCAGCAGGTCGCCGCCGCAGATCGAATCCAGTCCGGCGATCAGTCGCAGCAGGGTCGACTTTCCGCAGCCAGAAGGGCCAACGAACACCACGAATTCACCCGCAGCGATCTCCAGGCTGACGTCGCGAAGAATCCGCACGCCGCCCAATTGTTTGTTCACGTTGTCCAGTTTCAATTTGATCACGATGCTGTTCCTTGTGTTTGTTGGGCATCAACCCTTTAACGCGCCGGCAGTGAGACCGGAAACGATTCGGCGCTGGAAGATCAGCACCAGAATCACCAGTGGGACGGTGACCAGCACTGATGCGGCCATCAGCAGCCCCCACGGCAGCTCATGGGGGCTACCGCCGGAAATCAAGGCGATGGCGACCGGCACCGTGCGTTGCGTGTCGGTGAGGGTGAAGGTCAGGGCAAACAGGAACTCGTTCCACGCTGCGATGAAGGCCAACAAGCCTGTGGTGACCAGTGCGGGCCAGAGCAGCGGCAACAGCACCCGGGTCAGCGTGATCCAGGGGGTCGCGCCATCCATGATTGCCGCTTCTTCCAGTTCATGGGGCAGTTGCCCCATGAACGTGGTCAGCACCCAGACGGTGAAGGGCAGGGTGAAAATCGTGTAGCTCAGGATCAACGCCCAGGACGTGTTGTATAGGCCCAGGGCGCGGATCACTTCGAACAGCCCTGACAGCACCGCGACCTGGGGAAACATCGACACGCCAAGAACCATCATCAAGACCGTGCCACGCCCACGAAACTTCACTCGGCCCAAGGCATAGGCGGCGGTCACGCTGAGGAACAGCGCCAGCGTCACCACGCAAAGCGCAACCACCAGCGAGTTACCGATAGCCCGCAGGAATGAGGCTTGGTGGAGTACCGCTGCGTAATTGGAGAAGTCGGGGTTTTCGATCCAGTAGCTCACCTCGAACAAGGCACTGGACGGCTTCAGCGAAGTCACGATCGCGTAGTAGAAAGGGAAGACCGCATACAGCAGCAAAACCCCGATCAGACACCAGAAACCAAGACGTAACAGCGCTTTTTTGAGTAGGCGTGGGCTCATGACCGAACCTCCATTTGACGGCGTCCGAGGTAGAGATACAGCATGGCAATTACCGCAACGACCAGAAACAACAGAGTCGAGGCCGCGCTGCCATAGCCAACATCCTGAAACTCCACCAGGTGTTGGCGGGCATAGACCGACATACTCATGGTGCTCGAAGAGTTCGAGGTCAGGACATAGATGACGTCGAATACCCGCAGGGAATCGAGGATGCGGAAGATCGCCGCCACCAACAATGCAGGCATCAGCAGTGGAAGCGTGACACGCCAGAACACTCTCAGCGGATGAATGCCATCAACCCTGGCGGCCTCGTAACAATCGCTCGGCAACATCTGCAAGGCAGCCAGCATCAGTAGCGTGACAAAAGGTACGGTCTTCCAGACGTCGACGATGATCACCGCCCACATCGACAGATCCGCATCTGCCGTCCAGGCCAGGGGGGCATCAATCAGGCCGACGCTCAGCATCAGGTGATTGATGATGCCGAACTGGTCGTTAAGCATCCATGACCAGATCTTCGCCGAGACGATGGTAGGAATTGCCCAGGGAATCAGAATCAACGCACGCACCAGGGAACGGCCGGTGAACTTGATGTTCAACAGCAACGCCACCAGCAGTCCCAGCACGACTTCCAGTCCCACCGATACCACGGTGAAATGCAACGTGTTGCGCACAGCGTTCCACCATTGTGGATCGACCAGGATGCCCGACCAGCTGGAACCGTTGTGGAACAGATAATTGCTCAAGCCTACGAAGGATCCGCCACTGGTATCCGCCAGGTTGGCATCGGTCAGGCTGAACCAGAATGTCCGCAGTAGCGGCCAGGCCGCCACCAGGGCCAGACACAGCAACATCGGTGTCAAAAACAGCCAGGCGGCGCGTACTCGACGACGCTGCACAGGTGTTTCCCTGGTGAGCAGCAGCTCGTCACAAGGGGCATGGGTAGTAGAGACAGACATGGTGATTTCCTTCCTTGTGGCTTACCAGTTCCGGCGTTTGATGCGCGTGAGTTCGCTTTCCAGTTCGGCCAGCGCCTGATCGACAGGCAACTCGCCCGCCAGCACGCCATGCACTCGATCGAAGAATGCATTGGAGACCCGTGGATAGCGATCGGCGGTTATTGAGGCGGGGCGCATGACCCCGTCGTTGAGAATGCTGTGGAGCTGACTGTAATAAGGCATTGCCGCGAGCAGTTCGGGATCTTGATACAGCGACTCGATCACCGGGTTATAGGCGGCAGTCAGAGCACGATGTTTTTGCTGTTGGGCACTGGTCAGGTAGCTCACCAGCTCTGCGGCAAGTTTTGGATGGGCGCTGTAACGCGACACCGCCAGGCCCCAGCCACCGAGGGTGGAGGCATGGGTGCCGGTTTTGCCGCCGCGGGGCAGGGGAGCGACGCCGACCTTATCTTTTACGGCACTGTCCTGGCTTTGTACCAGGGCCCAGACATAAGGCCAGTTACGCATGAACAACGCATTTCCCGACTGGAATACGCCACGTCCTTCTTCCTCGGTGTAGTTGAGTACGCCACGCGGGGAGATGTCTCCTACCCAGCTTTTCGCCAGGGCCAAAGCAGTTCTCGAGGCCTGACTGTTGACCACGATGTCGCCTCGTGGATTGACCAGTCCGCCTTCCGGTTGGCTGCTGATCCACTCCAGCGCATTACACGTCAGCCCCTCGTAAGCGCGTCCCTGAAAGATGTAACCCCATGCATTGGGGTTCCCGGCAGTGCGCTCTGCCTGTTGCACATCCCTGGCGGTAGCAGTCATTTCCTCCCAGGTCTGGGGAACCTGCTTGTTGTACTTCTCGAGCAAGTCCTTGCGGTAATACAGCAGGCCCGAGTCGGTGAACCACGGCATCGTCACCAGCCGTCCATTCACCGTGGCGTTATCCACCTGTGCCTGGAAGTAGCCTTGGGTCGCGTTGGCGGGCAGCACCTCGCGCAGATCCATCAGATGTTTGGCCAGCATCCCCGGCCACACCATATCAATTTGAATGATGTCGATGTCGCTGGACTGAGCACTGAGGATCTGTTGGTAAAACGACAACCTCTCGGTCGCCGAGTTAGGCGTGGAAACCACTTCGACGTTGTTGCCGGTCTGTTTCGACCACGCCTCGACAGCCTCCTTGCACAGTTGTAACTCCGCACCCACCGCACCGCACGAGATCGTCAAATCGGCTGCGCTCGAGACGGATGGAAGTCCGGCACAGAGGGTGAGTAGTGCTGCTGGAAGGAGAGATTTCAGATGTTTCATCGAGCACCCTTTATTTTTGTTTTTAAAAAAGTTAACGTTAACATCGCCAAATGTAGCAGCGTATTTGCGATAAGACATCCTTTTTTTCGTCAATTGCGACAATTCACAACTCACGAAAAATGGCCGGTCGCGGGAACAAAACAATAAAAACAAAACAGGGAATCCACATGCAGAAAGCATCAAACTGGCTACTCGCAGGCGTGCTCGGCACCACGGCGGCGACCGCTCAGGCCGCGACTCTGGAAGAACGCATGGCTGCGTTTGAAGCCCGTGCCAGCGCAGCGGAAAAGCGTGCAGCCGCAGCCGAACAACAAACCCAGGCACTCGCCAGGGAATTGCAGCAGATCAAACTCGCCACTCCCGCCTTGCAGCCAGCGGCGTCCACTGCGACAGCCATTGCGGCGCCCACGGTGGACACCCGGCTGGCAAAACTCGAAGCCCGTCAGCAAAGCATGGAGCAACAGGGCAGTACCGAACACCTCACTGACGGGTTCAGCTTCAAGGGCTACGCCCGCTCAGGATTGCTGATTAACGATGGACTTGGTGGTGGTCGTGGCGGCCCATATTCAACCCCTGCCGGTTCAGTCGGCGGGGCAGTCGGGCGACTCGGAAACGAAGACGACACCTACATGCGCATAGACCTGTCGAAAGAACTCTATGCGCAAAACGGCACCCGTTCCAAATTCACGGTTTCCATCGCCGATGGAGTGGAAAGCTCCAATGACTGGACGGCCGATGAAAGTGATCTGAACGTGCGTCAGGTATTTACCGAGCTCGACCATCTCGCTGCATTCAAGGGTAATTCAGTGTTCGAGAACGCGACTTTGTGGGCAGGTAAGCGATTTGATCGAGATAACTTCGATATCCACTGGCTGGACTCGGACGTTGTCTATCTGGCTGGTACCGGGGGTGGAATCTACGATGTGCAGATGAACAAGAATTGGCGCTCGAATTATTCCTTGGTCGGGCGTAACTACGGGGATTTCAGTGAAGGCGGCATCAACGCCGATGTGGAAAGCTACATTCTGACCTCCAACCAGTTCTTCGATAATGGTCAGTGGCAGTGGATGTTCAATGCCGTTGGCTCAAAGAAAAACGACATTGGCACTCGCAGCAATGAAGCAGGTCTGACGCCTGCGGATTCCGGCTTGCACAGCATGCTGGCCAATCACCAGAAAAACTTTTTCGGCAGGGAAGGCTTCTTCAAAACAGCGCTGCTCTATGGGCAAGGTCTGGGGGCAGAGGTCAAGAACGTCGGCTCGGATGGTGAACTGATTGAAGATGCCCGCGCTCTGCGTCTGGCACTTTACGGCGAGACACCCATTGCGCCTGGTTGGCGCATCGGCCCCAGCTTGCTGGCCGAACAAAGCAAGGATAGATACGTCAAGGGTGACGACTACCGCTGGATGACGCTGAACATGCGTTTGGCCAATGCAATCACCAGCAATTTCGAGATGGCCTACGAAATGAGCTGGCAAACCATGAACCTCGACCCCAAGGGCTATCTACAACGTAACGCGGTCGACGGTAACTACTGGAAATTCACGATCGCCCCGACATTCAAACCTGACGTTGGAGACCTGCTCACTCGTCCCGAACTGCGTGTGTTCGCTAGCTTCATGAATTGGTCTTCGGATCTGGACAGATACAGTACCTCAGACTCTTTCGGCAAGACGGACTTCAACGCCGGAGGTGTATGGCAATACGGTATACAAATGGAAACCTGGTTTTAATGTTTGAACGCGTCGGCCAACACGCCTTCAGCTCATCGATCCCTGCTTTTCACCAAGCGTATTGAGTAATTGATTACCGGTCAAAGCTGATCAGCCGATTTTTTATCGGAGTCAACCACTCGCCAAAGGGCGAGTGGTGAGCGATGCCCGACCGGAGCCGGTCGGGCGAGGGCGAATCAATATTCCCAGAACATCCGTTGCAGCTCTTTGCTGTCGTTGGTCTTGGTCAGCGCGACCATGGCCAGGATGCGAGCTTTCTGCGGGTTCAGGTCGTGGGCCACGACCCAGTCGTACTTGTCGTCAGGCTGTTCGGCGTTGCGCAGCACGAAACCGCCGGCGTTGACGTGGGACGAGCGGATGATTTGCACGCCGTCCTTGCGCAAGGCCTGCAGGGCTGGAACCACCCGCGAAGAGACCGAGCCGTTGCCGGTGCCGGCGTGGATGATGGCTTTGGCGCCCGACTGCGCCAGGGCTTTGTAGGCGGTATCGCTCACGTTGCCGTAGGAGTAGGCGATTTCGACGTTCGGCAGGCTCTCGATAGTTTTGATGTCGAATTCCGAATCCATGGTGTGGCGCTTGGCCGGCATGCGGAACCAGTAGGATTTACCTTCCACGACCATGCCCAGCGGGCCCCAGGCGCTTTTGAAGGCTTCGGTCTTGATGTTGATCATCTTGCTGACGTCGCGACCCGACTGGATTTCATCGTTCATGGTCACCAGTACGCCTTTGCCCCGCGCTTCTTTGCTGCCGGCCACGGCCACGGCGTTGTACAGGTTGAGCATGCCGTCGGCGGACATTGCGGTGCCCGGGCGCATGGACCCGACGACGATGATCGGCTTGTCGGTTTTTTCCACCAGGTTCAGGAAGTAGGCGGTTTCTTCCAGGGTGTCGGTGCCGTGGGTGATGACGATGCCATCGACGTCGTTGCTGTCGGCCAGTTCAGCCACACGACGACCCAGCTGCAGCAGGTTGTCGTTGGTGATGCTTTCGGAGGCGATCTGCATGACCTGTTCGCCTCGAACGTTGGCCAACTGGCTCAGTTCCGGGACCCCGGCGATCAATTGTTCGATGCCGACTTTCGCCGCCTGGTAGGTCGCGCTATTGGCCGCGCTGGCACCGGCGCCGGCAATGGTGCCGCCAGTGGCCAGGATCACCACGTTTGCCAGTTTCTGTTGGGTTTGTGCTTCTTTTGCCTGAAGGGCGGTGGGCAAGAGAAGCAAGAGGGCCAAGGCGCCCGGAACGAAGGTCTTGAAAACAGATGTCATTATTTTTCTCTTTAGTAGTCAGACGGGTGCTGATGCAAGTTCATCTAGATACGGCCAAGGCGATCTGAACGCCTGGGGTGCAGAGAAGGAGCAGGATTCGTACCAGACATACGCTGTATTGGAAATTCCCTGTAACCTAATGATTTGTATCATTATTTCAATGAAAAGTGCTGGTTGTGACAATGCTGGGTCGTCCGGTTTTCCGAACAGGTGCGGCATTCGTGTTCGGCTATCCGACAGCCCCGACTTCTGTTAGCACTGCGGATAACGGGAATGCCTCTTTCTGCCACTCAAAAACACAAAACGGCGCTTTTCCGTCGTTGACAAATATCAGCAGGGTTCGCATAGTTCGGTCTCGCAAACGTTTGCGCGGTTCTATCGATGGCTTGATCCTTCGCCGGCCGCGATGATGCCTACGTCAGCGCAAGCATTGCTCACAATAATCATAAGATCGGAGTGAACCCATGAAGCTGCCATTCGCTGGACGTCTTCTCGCTGTCGCTATGCTGGCTGCCGCATCCGCGGCGTTGCCTGTCTCTTCGGCGTTCGCCGAAACCCCTGAAAAACCTAAAGTCGCGCTGGTCATGAAATCCCTGGCCAACGAATTCTTCCTGACCATGGAAGACGGCGCCAAGGCCTACCAGAAAGACCACTCCGGCGACTTCGAGCTGATCTCCAATGGCATCAAGGACGAAACCGATACGGCGAACCAGATCCGTATCGTCGAGCAGATGATCGTGTCCAGGGTCAATGCGCTGGTCATCGCGCCAGCGGACTCCAAGGCCATGGTGCCGGTGATCAAGAAAGCGGTGGATGCCGGCATCACCGTGGTCAACATCGATAACCAGCTGGACCCGGCGGTGGTCAAAAGCAAAAACATCACGGTGCCGTTCGTAGGCCCGGATAACCGCAAAGGCGCGCGCCTGGTGGGTGAGTACCTGGCGAAACAGCTGAAGGCCGGTGACGAAGTCGGCATCATCGAAGGCGTCTCCACCACCACCAACGCCCAGGCCCGTACGGCAGGCTTCAAGGATGCGATGGAAGCGGCGCAGATCAAGGTCGTCTCCTTGCAATCCGGTGATTGGGAAATCAACAAGGGCAACCAGGTTGCCTCCTCCATGCTCAGCGAATACCCGAACATCAAGGCCCTGCTGGCGGGCAACGACAGCATGGCCGTCGGCGCGGTGTCTGCCGTGCGTGCCGCCGGCAAGGCGGGCAAGGTACAAGTGGTCGGCTACGACAACATCAACGCCATCAAGCCCATGCTCAAGGACGGCCGCGTACTGGCCACCGCTGACCAGTTCGCGGCACGGCAGGCCGTGTTCGGCATCGAGACCGCGCTGAAGATCATCAAGGGCGAGAAAGTCGACGGCGGCGTCAATGGCGTCATTGAAACTCCGGTAGAGCTGGTGACCCAGTAGTCCTCCTGGCGACACAAACTGTGCTCGCCCGTCCGGGTGAGCACGTGAGCACGTGAGCACGTGGAGAGTTTTATGTCAGTTTTCGCCCCGAACGCTGTCCTCTCGGTCAGCGGCATCGGCAAGACCTACGCCCAACCGGTCCTGACCGGCATCGACCTGACGCTGATGCGCGGTGAAGTGCTGGCCCTGACCGGCGAGAACGGCGCGGGCAAAAGCACGCTGTCGAAAATCATTGGCGGGCTGGTCGCGCCGACCACCGGCCAGATGCAGTTCCAGGGCCAGGAGTATCGCCCCGGCAGCCGCACCCAGGCCGAAGACCTGGGCATCCGCATGGTCATGCAGGAACTCAATCTGCTGCCGACGCTGTCGGTGGCGGAAAACCTGTTTCTGCACAACCTGCCCAGCCATGGTGGCTGGATCAGCCGCAAGCAATTGCGCAAGGCGGCGATCGAGGCCATGGCTCAGGTCGGGCTCGACGCGATCGACCCGGACACCCTGGTCGGCGAACTCGGCATCGGCCATCAGCAAATGGTCGAGATCGCACGCAACCTGATCGGCGACTGCCATGTGCTGATCCTCGACGAACCGACCGCGATGCTCACCGCCCGCGAAGTCGAGATGCTGTTCGAGCAGATCACCCGCCTGCAGGCGCGCGGCGTCTCGATCATCTACATTTCCCATCGCCTCGAAGAACTGGCACGGGTCGCCCAGCGCATCGCGGTATTGCGTGACGGCAACCTCGTCTGCGTCGAGCCGATGGCCAATTACAACAGTGAGCAACTGGTCACGTTGATGGTCGGTCGTGAACTCGGCGAACACATCGACATGGGCCCGCGCCAGATCGGCGCTCCAGCGTTGACGGTCACAGGCCTGACCCGTTCCGACAAGGTCCGCGACGTGTCCTTTGAAGTGCGCGCCGGCGAGATCTACGGGATTTCCGGTTTGATCGGGGCAGGGCGCACCGAGTTGTTGCGCCTGATTTTCGGCGCCGACACGGCGGACAGTGGCACCGTTGCACTGGGCTCGCCGGCGCGGGTCGTCAGTATCCGTTCGCCAGCGGATGCGGTCGGCCACGGCATTGCCCTGATCACCGAAGACCGCAAAGGCGAAGGCCTGCTGCTGACCCAATCGATCAGCGCCAATATTGCCCTGGGCAATATGCCGGTGATTTCCAGCGGCGGCTTCGTCAATAACGCTGACGAGATCGCCCTGGCCCAGCGTCAGATCGACGCCATGCGCATTCGCAGTTCCAGCCCCACCCAGTTGGTCTCCGAGTTGTCCGGCGGCAACCAGCAGAAAGTCGTGATCGGCCGCTGGCTGGAGCGCGACTGCTCGGTGATGCTGTTCGATGAGCCGACCCGCGGCATCGACGTTGGCGCCAAGTTCGACATCTATGCGTTGCTCGGCGAGTTGACCCGTCAGGGCAAGGCGCTGGTGGTGGTGTCCAGCGACCTGCGCGAATTGATGCTGATCTGCGACCGCATCGGCGTGCTCTCGGCGGGTCGCCTGATCGACACCTTCGAGCGCGACAGCTGGACCCAGGATGACTTGCTCGCCGCCGCATTCGCCGGCTATCAACAACGTGATGCGTTGCTCAACGAAGCAGCGCCCAGGGATCTTTCATGACTACTGCAACGTCCGTCGGCAAACGTAGTGGCAACTTTTACGGCCTCGGTACCTACCTGGGCCTGGCCGGTGCCTTGCTGGCCATGGTCGCGCTGTTCTCGGTCCTGAGCAGCCATTTTCTGTCGTACGACACCTTCAGCACCCTCGCCAACCAGATCCCGGACCTGATGGTGCTGGCGGTCGGCATGACGTTCGTGTTGATCATCGGCGGCATCGACCTGTCGGTCGGTTCGGTGCTGGCGCTCGCGGCATCGACGGTCAGCGTGGCGATTCTCGGCTGGGGCTGGAGCGTGCTGCCGGCGGCGCTGTTGGGCATGGGTGCCGCGGCATTGGCCGGGACCATCACCGGCTCGATCACCGTCGCCTGGCGGATTCCGTCGTTCATCGTGTCCCTCGGCGTGCTGGAAATGGCCCGCGGCGTGGCGTATCAGATGACCGGGTCGCGTACGGCCTATATCGGTGACGCCTTCGCCTGGCTGTCCAACCCGATCGTCTTTGGCATCTCGCCGTCGTTCATCATCGCCTTGCTGATCATCTTCATTGCCCAGGCCGTGCTGACTCGTACCGTGTTCGGTCGCTACCTGATCGGCATCGGCACCAACGAAGAGGCGGTGCGCCTGGCGGGGATCAATCCAAAACCCTACAAGATCCTGGTGTTCAGCCTGATGGGGCTCCTGGCCGGTATCGCCGCGTTGTTTCAGATTTCCCGGCTGGAAGCAGCGGATCCGAATGCCGGCTCCGGCCTGGAGCTGCAAGTGATCGCCGCGGTGGTGATTGGCGGCACCAGCCTGATGGGTGGCCGCGGTTCGGTCATCAGTACTTTCTTCGGCGTGCTGATCATTTCGGTATTGGCCGCCGGTCTGGCGCAGATCGGCGCGACCGAACCGACCAAACGCATCATCACCGGCGCGGTCATCGTGGTGGCGGTGGTGCTCGATACTTATCGCAGTCAGCGCGCAAGCCGGCGGACCTGAGTCATGGCAACAATCAAGGATGTGGCAGCGCTGGCGGGAATTTCCTACACCACCGTGTCCCACGTGATGAACAAGACCCGGCCAGTCAGCGAAGAAGTGCGGGTCAAGGTCGAGGCCGCGATCAAGACGCTCGACTACGTGCCCAGTGCGGTGGCTCGATCGCTCAAGGCCAAGACCACGGCGACCATCGGCCTGTTGGTGCCCAATAGCCTCAACCCGTACTTCGCCGAACTGGCGCGAGGGATCGAGGACTACTGCGAGCGCAATGGCTATTGCGTGATCCTGTGCAATTCCGACGACAATCCAGACAAACAGCGCAGCTACCTGCGGGTGCTGTTGGAAAAACGTATCGACGGCTTGATCGTGGCGTCGGCCGGCGGCGATGCGGGACTGGCGCAAGGCCTGGCGGGCGTGCGCACGCCGATGGTGATCGTCGACCGAGGGCTGGAAGGGGTCGATGCCGACCTGGTGCGCATCGATCATGAGTACGGCGCCTACCTGGCGACCCGGCACCTGCTGGAGTTGGGGCATCGTGACATCGCCACCATCGGCGGTCCGGCGCATACCAGCGTGGCGCAGATGCGACTGGCCGGGTATTGCCGCGCCTTGCAAGAGGCCGGGGTAGAAGTACCTCCCGAACGCATGCTGGAAAGCGACTTCACCAGCACTGGCGGCTACAGCGCTGCGGCGATTCTGTTGGAAAAGAACCCACCCAGCGCGATTTTTGCCGGCAACGACATGATCGGCATCGGCGTGCTGCGAGCCGCCGCCGAGCGCAATATTCGAATACCGACCGAACTGTCGGTGATCGGCTTCGACGATATCCAGATGAGTCGTTATGTCTACCCGGCGCTGACCACCGTCGGCCAGTCGATCCTGCAACTCGGCGAGATGGCCGCTGAAGTGCTGTTGCGCCGGATCGCCACGCCGGCCATGGCCACCGATCAACGGATCGTGACGCCCAGTATTGTCCTGCGCGAATCGACGGCGCCGCTGGCCGGTGTGTTTGACCAGTACCGTTGAATCGAAAGCACCGCGGAATCGAAAGCACAGTTGAACCGAAGCTTCACTTAATTGAAAGCTGCGCTTAATCGAAAGCTCCGCAAACCGAAAGCTCCGCAAACCGAAAGCTCCGCAAAACCGAATTGATGAGTAGTGATGTATGCCAGCAAAAGTAGTGGTGATAGGCAGCCTGAACATGGACCTGGTGACCCGGGCGCCGCGGCTGCCCCGAGGCGGCGAAACGCTGATCGGCCAGTCGTTTGCCACGGTTCCCGGTGGCAAGGGCGCGAATCAGGCGGTGGCCGCGGCTCGGCTGGGCGCGCAGGTATCGATGGTCGGCTGCGTGGGCAGCGACGCCTATGGCGCACAGCTGCGCGGGGCGCTGTTGGCCGAGCAGATCGATTGCCAGGCGGTCAGCGTGGTTGACGATTCCAGCGGCGTGGCGTTGATCGTGGTCGACGACAACAGTCAGAACGCGATCGTGATCGTCGCCGGGGCCAACGGCGCGCTGACGCCAGAAGTGATCGACCGTTTCGACCCGGTGTTGCAGGCGGCGGATGTGATCATCTGTCAGCTGGAAGTGCCGGATGCCACGGTCGGCCATGCGCTCAAGCGCGGCCGTGAGTTGGGCAAGACCCTGATTCTGAACCCGGCGCCGGCCAGTCGCCCGCTGCCGGCGGACTGGTACGCGGCCATCGATTACCTGATTCCCAACGAAAGCGAGGCCGCGGCCCTGAGCGGGTTGCCCGTGGACTCTCTGGACACCGCTGAAACGGCCGCCACCCGCTTGATCGCCATGGGCGCCGCCAAGGTGATCATCACCCTCGGTGCGCATGGATCGCTGTTTGCCAACGGTACAGGCTTCGAACATTTTCCGGCGCCGAAGGTGAAAGCGGTCGATACCACGGCGGCGGGCGACACCTTCGTCGGCGGCTTCGCCGCAGCACTGGCGGCCGGCAAAAGCGAAGCCGAAGCGATCCGTTTCGGCCAAGTCGCTGCGGCGCTGTCGGTGACCCGTGCCGGCGCGCAGCCGTCGATTCCCACCTTGTCCGACGTACAGGCCTTTAGAGCACCATGAAGAAGACCCCTTTGCTCAACGTCGCCCTGTCGCGACTGATCGCTTCCCTGGGCCATGGCGACCGGGTGGTGATTGGCGATGCCGGCCTGCCGGTGCCACCAGGCGTCGAACTGATCGACCTGGCGCTGACCCACGGCATTCCGGATTTCGTCAGCACCTTGAAGGTCGTACTCAGTGAAATGCAGGTTGAAAGCCACGTGCTGGCCCAGGAGATCCTGCACAAGAAACCCTCGGCACTGGCGACCCTGGATGAGCTGGACGTCGAAGGTGCACTAGGTCGGCGTGAGCTGCTCAGCCATGAACAATTCAAAGTCCTCAGCCGCCAGGCGCGGGCGATCGTTCGCACCGGGGAATGTCAGCCGTACTGCAACGTCATCCTGGTGGCCGGGGTCACGTTTTAACGGGTTTTCCCCACGCACAAGGAGTGCGCCATGACCGCTATGCTCAGAAATTGCATCATCTGCTACGGAGCCTGCCGCTTTTGTCCAAGATCACCGCAACAAGCGCCCAGGCGGCGCAAAAAATCGACCTAATCATCGACACCGACCCGGGTGCCGACGACGTGGTGGCCTTGCTGTTTGCCCTGGCGTCGCCGCAAGAACTGAACATTCGTGCGCTGACCACCGTCGCCGGCAATGTTCGCCTGGACAAGACCTCGCGCAATGCGCGGCTGGCCCGCGAGTGGGCAGGGCGCGAGGAGGTGCCGGTGTATGCCGGTGCGCCGAAGCCGCTGATGCGCACGCCGATCTACGCCGAGGACATCCATGGCATGGAAGGCTTGTCGGGTGTCGCCGTCCACGAGCCAAAGGCGGGTCTGGCCGAAGGCGGCGCGGTCAATTACCTGATCGATACCTTGAAGGCCGCCAAGCCCCACAGCATCACCATCGCCATGCTCGGTCCGCAGACCAACCTGGCGCTGGCCTTGATCCAGGCGCCCGGAATCGTTCAGGGCATCAAGGAAGTCGTGGTCATGGGCGGGGCGCACTTCAACGGTGGCAATATCACACCGGTGGCCGAGTTCAACCTGTTTGCCGACCCGCAGGCGGCGGAGGTCGTGCTCAAGAGTGGCGTGAAGCTGACCTACCTGCCGCTGGACGTGACCCACAAGATTCTCACCAGCGAGGCACGCCTGAAGCAGATCGCGGCAATCAACAACAATGCCAGCAGGCTGGTGAGCAGTATTCTCAATGAGTACGTCAAAGGCGACATGGCGCACTACGGGCTTGCTGGTGGCCCGGTGCATGACACCACGGTGATCGCCTACCTGCTCAAGCCCGAGCTATTCACCGGTCGTTCAGTGAACGTGGTGGTCGATAGTCGCGAAGGCCCGACTTTCGGCCAGACTATCGTTGACTGGTATGACGGCCTGGGTGCGCCAAAGAATGCCTTCTGGGTCGAAAACGGCGACGCCCAGGGCTTCTTTGACCTGCTGACCGAGCGTCTGGCACGCTTGAAGTAAGCTGCGGGCCCGCGGGTGCCAGCCTGTGGGTCTCAGTTCCTGGCTGTCTGCGCGATGCCCAGGAAATTTTTCGGATACTTTTCGAACACCTGCGCGATGAATGAGTGGGCGGCTTCGGTTCCCAGCTCCTTGACCAATAGATCGATCGCGATGATTGCCAACTCTTCCGGGCTGCCGGGGCTGTAGGAGCTATGGCCCTGTGGCCAACTGGCGTTGATGTTGGCGTCGATGCTTACGGTGGTCATGAGGGTGCTCGTGAAGTCGGAAAGTCTGAGTGTGAAGTTAACCATTTTGCGCGACGTTTGGCACTCCGACTTAGGCATGAGAGGAGGGCTATGCGACACTTGGCCTTTGATGGATTTTCAAGGACCGTGCTGTGCAGATCGATTTGAACACTCCTGACGGCTTGACCCTTGAAGCCGTGCGCCAGCTGTTGGCCTGCGCCAGCGACGATGAACACACTCAGCTGCGGGTCACCAAGGGCGGCATCGCCTACATTTCGTCGGGCGTCGTGGGGGGCACCGATATCGACGGGCTATTGTTTCGCCTGGAAACCTGGGCCAAGGGCTCCGGTTATGTCGGGCGTGTCGCGGCCAGCGACGAGGTCTGGGTCATGCAGATCTTCAATGCGCTGAAACAGAACTGGCCGAATCCGCCCTTCGACTACATCGATGTCTATTGAGACTTGTTCATATTCAGTCATGATTGCGCGGTGGACAGTCGCGGATGCTCAGGCAAACTCGCCGCTTTTCATGATCGAGGGCAGGGTGCTGGTACGCCCTGGGAAACCAAACGCCAGATTGGCGGTCGCACGATCTCAGCTCAACTATTGAAAAAAGGAGGCTTCATGCCTTGGAAGCTCGCGTCATTGGGTACTTTGCTGGCCGCTGCCATGTTGGCCGGTTGCAGCACTACCTCCACCGAGTCGACAACAGACCCTGTCACGACCTCTGACACGGGGCACAGCCGTTGTGAGGCAAAAGCTGCCGAATTCACCATTGGCAAAAAGGCTTCGCCCGAACTGCTGGAGCAGGCGCGTACCCGTGCAGGGGCACAGAATGCACGGTTCCTCCTGCCCACCGACATGGTGACGCTGGAGTACCGCTCCGATCGCCTGAACCTGAACACCGATGCCAGCCGGGTGGTCACCCGCGTCAACTGCGGCTGATTGCTTCACGTTGGTTGCGCCCATAAAAAACCCCGTCACATGGACGGGGTTTTTTTAGTGCGCCAGAAACTTACTCTGGGCGGACTTGCGCAGCTTGCATACCCTTTTGGCCTTTCTCAGCCACGAAGGAAACAGTCTGGCCTTCTTTCAGGCTTTTGAAACCGTCGCTTTCGATAGCTTTGAAGTGTACGAACAGGTCGTCACCGCCACCTTGAGGAGTGATGAAGCCGAAGCCTTTTTCATCGTTGAACCATTTAACGGTGCCGGTTTGGCGATTAGACATGGTGTATCTCCAAGAAACATATATTTTCAGTAGTACTGTGCTGCTCAGGCCAACTGGGCACACCGGGGTATCATAGTCGAAATGTTCGCTTTGGGAGCCCCCCGGACGTGCTGTTTGTCCTACAGTCACCCTTTCTTTGTTGCCTTGTATGGCTGAAAGCCCCGGTTTTAAAGGCTTTCAGCTAAAAGTAAAGACGATAAAAAAAGCTGTAAAACCTGCAAAAATCGTAGGAAAAAACCCTTTTCAGAGGCTTTTCATCGTCGAATGAGGCCTTGAAAGCCGTCAGTCAGGCTTACTTTTTCGCCTTGGGATCGGCCTTGCACGAAGCGATTTGCGTCAGTGCTTTCTGTTTAAGGGCGTCACTGGCCGTGTTGTCCATCAAGGCCTGGATGTCGCCGGCCGGGTACGATTTGATCGCATCAGCCCCACAAGCACAGTGAGATTTCGCTGCAGCCGCGCCAATCTGAGGGGTGGCTGCCTGGGTGCACTGAGCCATGTACTTCTCGCGCTCGCCCTTTGGCCAATCGGCATGGGCGGCCAGTGGCAGCAGCAGGACGACGGGGGCGATTACCGCGAATAAACGATTCAGACGCATGCTGGGATGCTCCTTGTGGGTCAATGTCTTGTTATCTGAGGGGTAAAGCGGGGTTCAAGTTCAGCACTCTGGCATAAAAACCGCTGATTTGCCCCGGTAGCCGTCCCGCTGCGGCGACGACCGTTCATCTGTGCTAGCATGCCTCGCTCGGGCGTTTGCAGGCTCCGGATGACCTTCAGTCCCGGTGGCGGCAAAGGCGCGAACAACCCTGATTTGAATCCCAGTCACTCTGGTTCGGTTTTCCGGTTGGCCGCAAGGCTCCTGCCGCTGTAAGGCAGGCGTTCGTCATTGAATGGCCTGGATCGGATCTTGTACTGGCTCATCCCAACCCACGTGACCTTTGGTAGGGGTCACCACTAGGAGAGGAGGCGCCATGCCAACTATTACTCTTCCCGACGGCAGTCAACGTTCATTCGATCACCCGGTTTCCGTAGCCGAGGTCGCCGCATCCATTGGTGCCGGTCTGGCCAAGGCCACCGTGGCCGGCAAGGTCGATGGCAAGCTGGTTGACGCCAGCGACCTCATCGACAGCGATTCCACGCTGCAAATCATTACGCCAAAGGATGAAGAGGGGCTGGAGATCATTCGCCACTCTTGCGCCCACTTGGTTGGCCACGCGGTCAAGCAGCTGTACCCGACGGCCAAAATGGTTATCGGCCCGGTCATCGACGAAGGCTTCTATTACGACATCGCCTTCGAACGTCCCTTCACCCCGGACGACCTGGCCGCCATCGAACAGCGCATGCAACAGCTGATCGAAAAAGATTACGACGTGATCAAGAAAGTCACTCCGCGCGCCGAAGTGATCGAAGTGTTCAAGGCCCGCGGCGAAGACTACAAGCTGCGCCTGGTCGAGGACATGCCGAACGAACAGGCCATGGGCCTGTACTATCACGAAGAATACGTCGACATGTGCCGCGGTCCGCACGTGCCGAACACGCGCTTCCTGAAATCCTTCAAGCTGACCAAGTTGTCCGGCGCCTACTGGCGTGGCGATGCGAAAAACGAGCAATTGCAGCGCGTTTACGGCACCGCATGGGCTGACAAGAAGCAGCTGGCGGCATACATCCAGCGCATCGAAGAAGCTGAAAAACGCGATCACCGCAAGATCGGCAAGCGCCTGGGCCTGTTCCACACCCAGGAAGAGTCGCCGGGCATGGTGTTCTGGCACCCGAACGGCTGGACCCTGTACCAGGTGCTCGAGCAGTACATGCGCAAGGTTCAGCGCGACAACGGTTACCTGGAGATCAAGACTCCTCAGGTGGTTGACCGCAGCCTGTGGGAGAAATCCGGGCACTGGGCCAACTACGCCGACAACATGTTCACCACCCAGTCGGAAAACCGCGACTACGCCATCAAGCCGATGAACTGCCCTTGCCACGTACAGGTGTTCAATCAGGGCCTGAAAAGCTACCGCGAGCTGCCGATGCGCCTGGCCGAATTCGGTGCCTGTCACCGTAACGAGCCATCGGGTGCGCTGCACGGCATCATGCGCGTGCGTGCCTTTACCCAGGACGACGCCCACATCTTCTGCACCGAAGAGCAGATGCAGGCCGAATCCGCTGCGTTCATCAAGCTGACCATGGACGTTTATGCCGACTTCGGCTTCAAAGACGTCGAGATGAAGCTGTCCACTCGTCCGGAAAAACGCGTCGGTTCCGACGAGCTGTGGGATCGCGCCGAAGCGGCACTGGCTGCAGCCCTTGATAGTGCTGGGCTGCCGTACGATCTGCAGCCGGGCGAGGGTGCGTTCTACGGTCCGAAGATCGAATTTTCGCTGAAAGATTGCCTTGGCCGTGTCTGGCAGTGTGGTACCCTTCAGCTCGATTTTAACCTGCCTGTCCGTCTGGGAGCCGAATACGTCTCCGAAGACAACAGTCGCAAGCACCCGGTGATGTTGCATCGGGCGATCCTGGGCTCCTTCGAACGTTTCGTCGGAATCCTGATCGAGCACTACGAGGGTGCGTTCCCCGCGTGGCTGGCTCCGACCCAGGCAGTGATCATGAATATCACTGATAAACAGGCCGATTTTGCCGCCGAGGTCGAAAAAACCCTCAACGAAAGCGGATTTCGTGCCAAGTCTGACTTGAGAAATGAAAAGATCGGCTTTAAAATCCGCGAGCATACTTTGCTCAAGGTTCCCTATCTCTTGGTTATTGGAGATCGGGAAGTCGAGATGCAGACTGTCGCTGTGCGTACTCGTGAAGGTGCTGACCTGGGCTCGATGCCCGTCGCCCAGTTCGCTGAGTTTCTCGCGCAAGCGGTTTCCCGGCGTGGTCGCCCAGATTCGGAGTAATTACTATTAAGCGTGAAATGAGACAAGATAAACGAGCTGCACCGAAAGCCCCGATCAACGAGAATATCTCGGCACGCGAGGTTCGGTTAATTGGGGCTGAAGGTGAACAGCTTGGGATTGTGTCAATTGAAGACGCGCTTCTTAAGGCTGAAGAGGCCAAACTGGATCTGGTGGAAATTTCCGCCGATGCAGTACCCCCTGTTTGCAAACTGATGGACTACGGCAAATCGATCTTCGAGAAGAAGAAGCAGGTTGCCGCGGCCAAGAAAAACCAGAAGCAGATTCAGGTTAAAGAAATCAAGTTTCGTCCAGGGACGGAGGAAGGGGATTACCAGGTAAAACTGCGCAACCTGGTACGTTTCCTGAGTGATGGGGACAGGGCCAAGGTATCCTTGCGATTCCGCGGCCGTGAGATGGCCCACCAGGAGCTGGGGATGGAACTCCTCAAGCGAGTTGAAGGTGACTTGCTCGAGTACGGTTCGGTCGAACAGCATCCTAAGATGGAAGGACGCCAACTGATCATGGTCATCGCCCCGAAAAAGAAGAAGTAATCATTTGGGCACGGCAGGCCTACTGATTATGTTTATCAACTGAATGCGGAGTATCCGAACATGCCAAAAATGAAAACTAAAAGTGGTGCTGCTAAGCGGTTTCTGAAAACTGCTAACGGTATCAAGCACAAGCACGCTTTCAAGAGCCACATCCTGACTAAAATGTCGACCAAGCGTAAGCGTCAACTGCGCGGTAGCAGCTTGCTGGCACCGTGTGACGTGGCAAAAGTCGAGCGCATGCTGCGCCTTCGTTAATTTTAGTCAAGAATAGAGGAAGTAACTCATGGCTCGTGTAAAGCGTGGCGTCATTGCCCGTAAACGTCACAAAAAAATTCTGAAACTTGCTAAAGGCTACTACGGTGCTCGTTCGCGCGTATTCCGTGTTGCCAAGCAAGCGGTAATCAAGGCAGGCCAATACGCCTACCGTGACCGTCGTCAGAAAAAACGTCAGTTCCGCGCTCTGTGGATCGCTCGTATCAACGCTGGTGCACGTATCAACGGTCTGTCCTACAGCCGTTTCATCGCCGGCCTGAAAAAAGCGTCCATCGAGATCGACCGCAAGGTTCTGGCTGATCTGGCAGTGAACGAAAAAGCGGCGTTTGCTGCGATTGTCGAGAAAGCTAAAGCCACCTTGGCTTAAGTACCCCCGACAGTCACCCGGCCTCACCTCTGTGGGGCCAGGTGTTAAACGTCATAAATAGGGGAAGAGCCTTCAAGCTCTTCCCCTATTTTGTATCTGGAGTCTGTACATGGAAAACCTGGATGCGCTCGTCTCTCAAGCACTAGAGGCTGTGCAAAGCGCTGAAGATATCAATGCCCTGGAGCAAATCCGGGTTCACTACCTTGGCAAGAAGGGCGAATTGACTCAGGTGATGAAGACCCTGGGGAATCTGCCGGCCGAAGAGCGTCCGCAAGTCGGCGCCCTGATCAACGTTGCCAAGGAGCGTGTCACAGAGGTTCTCAATGCGCGCAAGGCACTGTTTGAAGAGGCCGACCTGGCCGCCAAACTGTCCGCCGAGTCCATTGACGTGACCCTGCCTGGCCGCGGCCAGACCTCGGGTGGTCTGCATCCGGTTACTCGCACTCTGGAACGTATCGAACAGTTCTTCACCCACATCGGCTACGGCATTGCCGAAGGCCCTGAGGTCGAAGACGACTACCACAACTTCGAAGCGCTCAACATCCCAGGCCATCACCCGGCCCGGTCGATGCATGACACCTTCTATTTCAATGCCAACATGTTGCTGCGCACCCATACCTCGCCGGTACAGGTCCGCACCATGGAATCGAAACAGCCGCCGATCCGCATCGTCTGCCCAGGCCGTGTGTACCGCAGCGACTCCGATATCACCCACTCGCCGATGTTCCACCAGGTCGAAGGCCTGCTGGTCGATCGCGACATCAATTTCGCCGACCTCAAAGGCACCATCGAAGAGTTCCTGCGCGTGTTCTTCGAAAAAGAACTGGCCGTGCGGTTCCGCCCTTCGTACTTCCCGTTCACCGAGCCATCCGCTGAAGTCGACATGGAATGCGTGATGTGCAGCGGTAAAGGCTGCCGTGTCTGCAAACAGACCGGCTGGCTGGAAGTCATGGGCTGCGGCATGGTTCACCCCAACGTGCTGCGCATGTCCGGGATCGACCCGGAAGAGTTTTCGGGCTTTGCCTTCGGCATGGGCGTTGAGCGTCTGGCCATGCTGCGTTACGGCGTGAACGACTTGCGTCTGTTCTTCGACAACGACTTGCGGTTCCTCGCGCAATTTCGCTAGTCGTAACGAATTCTTAGGAGAGCAGGATGAAATTCAGTGAAAAATGGCTGCGTGGCTGGGTTAGCCCGCAGGTAGGTCGCGACGAGCTGGTTGCCCGTCTGTCGATGGCCGGTCTTGAGGTCGATAGCGTAACGCCGGCCGCCGGCGAATTCACCGGTGTGGTGGTGGGCGAGGTGCTGAGCACCGAGCAGCACCCGGACGCCGACAAGCTGCGCGTGTGCCAGGTCAGCAACGGTTCGGAGACCTTCCAGGTGGTATGCGGTGCACCCAACGTGCGCCCGGGCCTGAAGATCCCGTTCGCCATGATCGGTGCCGAACTGCCAGGCGACTTCAAGATCAAGAAAGCCAAGCTGCGTGGCGTCGAGTCCAACGGCATGCTGTGCTCCCAGGTCGAGCTGCAAGTCGGTGAAGGCAACGACGGCCTGATGGAATTGCCGGACGATGCACCGGTCGGCGCGGACATCCGTGAATACCTGGGCCTGGACGACTCGAGCATCGAGGTCGACCTGACCCCGAACCGCGGCGACTGCCTGTCCCTGGCCGGCCTGGCCCGTGAAGTCGGTGCGCTGTACGCCACCGAAGTCACCCGTCCGGTCATCGCCACCGTTCCAGCCGTGCACGACGAAGTGCGTTCGGTTGAAGTGTTGGCGCCCGCCGCCTGCCCGCGTTACCTGGGTCGCGTGATCCGTAACGTCGACCTGTCCAAGGCTACGCCACTGTGGATGGTCGAGCGTCTGCGTCGTGCCGACGTGCGCAGCATCGACGCCGCCGTCGACATCACCAACTACGTGATGCTGGAGCTGGGTCAACCGCTGCACGCGTTCGATCTCGCCGAAATCAATGGCGGCATCCGCGTGCGCATGGCCGAAGAAGGCGAAAAGCTGGTACTGCTCGACGGCCAGGAAGTCAGCCTGCGTAGCGATACGCTGGTGATCGCCGACCATACCCGCGCCCTGGCCATCGCCGGCGTCATGGGGGGCGAGCACAGCGGCGTCAACACCGCGACCACCCGCGATGTATTCCTTGAAAGCGCATTTTTCGACCAGATCGCCGTGGCCGGCAAGGCCCGCTCCTACGGCCTGCACACCGACGCCTCGCACCGCTACGAGCGTGGCGTGGACTGGCAGCTGGCCCGTGAAGCCATGGAGCGCGCCACTGGCCTGCTGCTGGACATCACCGGTGGCGAAGCCGGCCCGATCATCGAAACCGTCAGCGAGCAGCACCTGCCGAAGATCGCCCCGGTCACCCTGCGTGCCCAGCGCATCACCCAGATGCTCGGCATGGAAATGAACCCGGCCGAAGTCGAGCGCCTGCTCAACGCCCTGGGCCTGACCGTTTCCGCCGACGGGGCAGGGCAGTGGCGCGTAGAAGTGCCAAGCCATCGCTTCGACATCAGCCTGGAAGTCGACCTGATCGAAGAACTGGCCCGCCTGTACGGCTACAACCGTCTGCCGGTTCGCTACCCGCAAGCTCGCCTGGCACCGCAAGCCAAGGCTGAAGCCCGCAGCGACCTGCCTGAGCTGCGCCGTCTGCTGGTGGCCCGTGGCTATCAGGAAGCGATCACCTACAGCTTCATCGATCCGAAACAATTCGAGTTGTTTAATCCGGGTGTCGAACCGCTGCTGCTGGCCAACCCGATCTCCAACGACATGGCCGCCATGCGCTCGTCGCTGTGGCCCGGCCTGGTCAAGGCGCTGCAGCACAACCTCAACCGCCAGCAGGATCGCGTCCGCCTGTTCGAAAGCGGCCTGCGCTTCGTCGGTCAGCTGGCAGGCTTGAAGCAAGAGCCAATGCTCGCGGGCGTCGTCTGCGGCAGCCGTCTGCCGGAAGGCTGGGCCCAAGGTCGCGATGTCGTCGACTTCTTCGACGTCAAGGCCGACGTGGAAGCGGTGCTGGGTTTCGCCGGTGCCCTGGATTCGTTCACCTTCGTGCCGGGCAAACACCCTGCATTGCACCCGGGTCAAACCGCGCGCATAGAACGTGAAGGACGCCTGGTCGGCTTCGTCGGTGCTATCCACCCCGAATTGTCGAAAACCCTCGGTCTCGACCGTCTGGTCTTCGTCTTCGAGCTGGTTCTGGCTGAAGTGGCACTGGGGAAAATGCCTAAATTCCAGGAGTTATCGCGCTTTCCTGAAGTGCGACGTGACCTGGCCCTGATTGCGCACAAGGACGTCGCGGCCAGCGCCGTGCTGGACGTAATCCGTGAGAATGCAGGCGAATGGCTGACAGACCTCAGGCTATTTGACGTGTATCAGGGTAAAGGCATTGATCCTGATAGAAAAAGCCTTGCAGTCGGCTTGACCTGGCAGCATCCATCGCGCACTCTTAATGACGATGAGGTGAATACCACGACACAAAACATCCTCACCTCGCTCGAACAAAGGTTGAACGCCACGTTAAGGAAGTGACGTATGGGGGCTTTGACGAAAGCTGAGATGGCGGAACGTCTGTATGAAGAGCTGGGCCTGAACAAACGGGAAGCCAAGGAATTGGTCGAACTGTTTTTTGAAGAAATCAGGCACGCGCTTGAAGACAACGAACAAGTCAAATTGTCCGGTTTCGGCAATTTCGACCTTCGGGACAAACGCCAGCGGCCTGGCCGCAATCCGAAAACGGGGGAAGAAATCCCGATCACGGCGCGCCGTGTGGTCACCTTTCGTCCAGGGCAGAAGTTGAAGGCCCGAGTTGAGGCTTATGCTGGAACCAAGTCATAACGACGAGCTACCCGTCATCCCAGGCAAACGCTACTTCACCATTGGTGAAGTCAGCGAGCTATGCGCGGTAAAACCGCACGTGCTGCGCTACTGGGAGCAGGAGTTTCCTCAACTCAACCCCGTCAAACGCCGCGGAAACCGCCGGTATTATCAGCGCCAGGACGTGCTGATGATCCGGCAGATCCGCGCGCTCCTTTACGATCAGGGGTTCACCATCGGCGGCGCACGCTTGCGTTTGTCCGGCGATGAAGCCAAAGATGACACCACCCAGTACAAGCAGATGATCCGGCAGATGATTGCCGAGTTGGAAGATGTGCTGGTTGTGCTCAAGAAATAAATTTCTGCTTTTAAATACTTCCAGTTTTCAAAAGCTTGCGATATATTCTTGAGCGTCCCTCGAGATGAGGGACGAGTTTCACGCCTAGTCGGGGCGTAGCGCAGTCCGGTAGCGCACTAGCATGGGGTGCTAGGGGTCGAGTGTTCGAATCACTCCGTCCCGACCATATTTTTCAATGACTTAGCCCAATCTTTTCAGGTTGGGCTTTTTCATGTGCGTGAGATTTGCGTGACTGCTCTAAATTTCACGCCTGCTTTCTCTTCAAAATTGTCAGGACCGGTCCACGCGAATCGGTTGCTGATACCATGTTCGCAGCTTCGATCAGATGCCCGAGTTCCGCGCCCGAGTAGTGACTGGTGATGCTGCCGTTCTTGTGGCCCAGAAGAGCCTTGCGATCTTCCTCGGTTACGCCTGCTGCACGCAGTCGGCGGCCAAACGTGTGTTTGAGGTCGTGGATCCTTATGGATGCATAACCTGGGTGAGCGGGGCGAAGGTTTTCCTCCTGCCAGAGTTTCGCCGCTCTCACCCGAGCCTTCTTCCAGGCTGAGTCGTTCATTCGATGCATCGCGGTGCCGTTGTAAGGGAAAACCCATTCCTTGCTCAGGCCTCTCTGCTTGTCGATGATCGACTTGGCCACGTTGTTGAGCACAACCAGGCGCTCATCACCGTTTTTCACTCCGGACCGTTCGTGTCGCCCGCCAAAGTCAGCCGGTATCAGAAAAACACTGGTCCCGAGTTCCGGTACCGAAATCTCCCAATCCCATCTCAGCTTGCAGACCTCCTGCTCCCGCGTGCCGGTGTTAACCTTGAACAACGCCATCGTCTGCAGGTGAGCCGGCAATTCCGCAAACAGAATCGATTGTTCCGGCCATGACATCGGATACGGCTTGCGGCTCGACTTTTTCTCTTCCAGTTTCGTGAGCATCGGCACGCTATCCAGCCACGGCCTTCGCTCATCGTCTCGCCACTTCCTGGCACATAACGACAAAATCCGAACCACACGCTCGATCGATATATTCACCGTTCTGTTGCTCACACCCTTCTTTACCTTCCCGCCCTCGAGCTTCTTGGTCGCCAGTCTGTCCTTGATGAATGGCTCCAGGGCCTGGTCATCAATGTGGGTCAGCTGCATGTCGCCAATGAACGGGTCCAGCTGGGAAAGGTGGTGCGCCGACAGCTTGATTGAAGGCTGGTCCTTGAACTCCAGCAGGAAGCGAGTGGCCGCCTCCCGCCAAGTCCTGACCCTCTTCACGCCGTACACCTTCTGTTGCCGGATTTGTTCCAGCCGGTAAATCAGGTAGCGTTCCGCTTCTTCCCGGTCACCAGTTCCAGTGCTTTCGTAAAGTCGTTCTCCGTTGATTTTCTTGTCGATATGCCAGATGCCTTTCCTTTCGGAGAGGCCTGTGATCGATTTTCGCGCCATGATTTATCTCCTTTCAGGCGCTCGCTGCGGGGCAATTGTTGCTCCGGGGCGCGTTTTTTATCAATTGCTTTGGCCTCGACGTACGCCGTTGCCCAGTCATCCAGTTCCTGTCGGTCGAATCCAACACCGCGCTCACCGATGGGGAATTCACTGACATAGGGTCGGACTGTTTTGTCGAACTCGGCGCGGCACATGCCCAGGTAGATGGGAGCGGCGCCGGCGCGAATGAAGCGGGGGAGGATGTTTTCGCGTCGGGGCCGGGAGGGCGCCTGCGCCAGTTCTGCAGACATAAGTGCTCCATGCTGCGCGTGGCAGCAGGTGGTTATTGGGTGGCTGACGCTTTTGCATGACCTGCGCACGCCTTCGTGGGTTCGCCCTGCTCATCCAGGTGCGCGTGGCACATAAAGCCTTTGCGGTCGTGCGCCATGAACTCGGCATCGCAAGTGGTGATGGGCGATTGATTGGCAATTGATCCCAGCCTGTAGGCGCACCCATGGCACGCGCCGTTCGGATCGCACTTGCTGGCGATCAGGACGCCCTGGCATGCACCAATAATGGTTGACAGGTTCACGCTGGTGAATTTGTCGGGGTGGACGCCACACTCTTCGATCAGCACCTGGTCACTCATCTCCGCGCAGTTCTCGGCCACCGAGTTGGCCATGCCGATAAACTGGGCCATCAGTTCCACCAGGCGCTGCGAGCCGTTTCTCTGGAGGTAGCTTGTCAGCGCCTCCCTTCGCATCGCCAAATCGAATTGAGCGATGCCCGCCAAATCCATGGCATCGCTCCGGCTCATGCTGTATTCGCAATTTTCAGCCATAGAAATTCCTCGCCCACCGTTCTCCGGCAGGCTGGTAAATAAAGAAGTGGGTTATCATTGGATACAACCGTAGAATGATGTTCTCATTGAAAATTGACCGGTAGTTGGCTGGTCTCTAAGGCTGTATAAGGATTATATGGACTTTCAAAATCTCGATAAAATTAACTTGGCAATCTCATTAAATGTGGTTGTGTTTTTTATTTCCTTCGTGGGGCCTGGCTTTTTACTTTGGTATGTCCATAGTCCGGAACTATTTGAAAAGCTGGATTTTTTGAAGCTATTGTTTTTGGCGGTAGCGGTTTCGACGCCTACATTTTTAGTGCCATTTTCATACACTGCGTTGAAGCAGCGTGTAATTTCTGTGGAGTATCCGGAGCTGCTCCCTTTATGGGGTGACCCTGTGGACTGGTATTTACGTCATGGAGTTATCAATGCGTTGAACATGTACTCTGTCATTTTATTAGTGTGGTGGCTTCAACTAGGCGGCAAGGGGGTGGTATTTCTTATCTTAGGTGTGGTGATTTCAAATGTTATCGGAGAAATGATCGGTTATAAGCTTTTCTTAAAGCGGCCTAGTTCGTTGTATTGGATTGTATTTGACAGGAAGAATAATAATATTTCGGGAAAGGGCTAGGAGCGTATTATTATTGTCGGCCAAGATTTTTGCTGTGCAGGTATTTGGAGATTACAATCCCAAAAAACTTTAACGAGCCGTCTAAGTAAACGGCCGGGCATGACAGTTCCTTTGCCGCTATAGAGGCTGACTTTGAAGCGGGGAGGGAGTTACTGCGGGGTATTGAGTGTTGCGTCGATTGATCTACCAACGCTGCCTACTCAGGCGTCCAACGCTCGCGAGTCAGTCCCTCAGCATGTTTGTCGTCCAAGCCATTCGTGGACTTCAGCCAGCACCAGAGCGGCAAGCGGGTCATGTCGCCGAGGTTTGGCGTGTGCTGGTAGTGATGGGCGAGCACCACACTGGGGAAGGTCTCAATCTCGGGGAGCCATGTCTTGCGCATGCCCAGTGGGTGCCAGGCTATGGTCGCAGCCGCCGCAAAACGCTGCCGTACATTATAAGCATTTGATTTATACTCGGCCATTCACAACGGCTGGGTGGCGCACATGGATAGCTTCGTAATAAATGTCGATGGTATTAAATATGAAGGAAAAGGAGTTCTGGTAGATCAGATGATCAGCACTACCCTAGGCTCTAAGGAGATGCCGCTCAACATTCACCTAGATAGTGATACCGATTGGTCTGTAGTACTGCCAAGTGTCGCAAGTATATTTATTGCTGCATCTATTGGCTACGTTACGGTTAGGGTTCAACAAAATCAGATTAAAGCTAATATCGCCAATTTTCGTCAGCAATGGATGTCCGAACTCAGGGAGTGTGCGTCGGACTATCTTCGCGTTCTTTACTCAATGGCTATAAGAAGTGCGCATCAGGAAGGATTTCGCGATGACTCTGTTTATGTGGATTTTCAGGAGCGAATGGCTGTCCTCACCATTAAATTTGAGCTTCTATTGAGCAGGGATGATGCCTGGACTCGGAATATTTTAGAGCTAGATAATGAAATCACGATCGCTATAGCCAATCTCGAATTTGGGGATAACCCTCAATCATGCTTACAGAAGCTTAATGCAATGAAGCAACTTATGAGGGTTGAGCTTGAGGATGCTTGGACAGATATAAAAAACGATTTGAGGGGGGCTGGGCTTATCCCTACCATGGTATTAACCTGGAAAAAGTTTTGGAAACGCTAAGCACTTGCTATTCAAATTGTTACCGGAGCATTGAAGAGAACACTGGCAAAGCACCTGCCTGCTCGCGTACGGCCTGCATGCCTTCCTCGTCGTAACCCCAGATGTTGCTGTCATCGAACCGTTCAGGCCGAGATAGCCAGGGTTCAGTGGTTCACCGGTACAGATGTAGTCCCGGAATTTTTTGACAAAATCCTTCAGCGTGCCGCTGTGGGTGAAACCACGCCACCGGCCACCCCACACCGTTTAATGGGTGAAGACACGCTTGCCGCTGTAGTCGTAGATGAACCAGACCTTGCCGCGATGATCGACTTCCATGCTGGCGTAGCGATTTACGGACTGGTTGTAGAAGAAGCGGCGGCCGTGGTCGGCGATGATTCGGATTGCCTGATTGACGTGCTCGGTTCGTTGTCGCTGCAGGATGAGTTTGTTTTCTGTGGGCATGGGGCGTCCTATGCCGGGTCATGCCCGGGCGGTGGAGTGATTTTTGAGATCAGCTACAGTTCACTGATCAGCTATCGGAGGTCGGCAGTCATGCAGCAGGAATTTCGCTGTCAAAACCCAGCGTGCGGAGTTTTGATCGAGGGACAAAACCGGATGCGGGATGATCCGGAGACTGGCGGGCTGGCGATTATTTGTCCAACATGCAAAGCGAAGCATGTTGCAGTAGAAGACCTTGGTCTTCCCGGTGGTCCACGGGAGATTCGGTTCAAACTCCTCCGAGGCTTCGGCGGGGGAGGTACCGGTGATGGCGGAGGCTAATCGGAAATCTGCAGAAGAGTCCGCAGCCCTATCCAGCGAACAACGGTGACCGCCTTGCTGTTACCGATTGCCTTGTAGCGGGGGCCGTCTGGGCATTCGCTGGTAGGCCTGCCGCGCCATGGGATCGAATACAGTGAAATCTGCTAGGATAAAGAACTTAGTTTTTCCAAGCCGATTGTTGCGGCTTCCCATAGTCAAATAAGGTGGGTGCGTTTTTGAGCAAGATCAATCCATTCAAGCCCAATAGCCCAGTATCTGCGGGGATGTTCGCGGGTCGTGTTAAAGAAATGCAGGCTTTTGAAAAGGGCCTTCACCAGACCAAAAATGGGCATGGCACAAACTTGCTCCTGACGGGTGAGCGCGGGATTGGAAAGTCTTCATTGATGAATCTTCTTAAGTGTCTTGCGGCTGGATTGGTGATTCCAGTTACAGGCGACTATAAAAAATTTAATTTCGTTGCTGTTAATGTTGTTATTTCCGATCGCACAAGTCTGGTTAGCTTTATTAAACTTATTGAAAAAAATATTAGCCGTGAGCTTGGTAAGATTGAGACAGTTCGTAAATTTTTAGCTGAGACCTGGTCTTTTGTTCAGAGAATAAAGGTTCTTGATTCAGGTGTCGATAAAGCACTTCCTATTGATGATTCGGATTTGCTAATTGATGATTTTGCCTATTCACTATCAGAAACATGCAAGCGAATAGCCAGCCCAGAAAAAGGAGAAAATGGCCGTGATGGCGTAGTTTTTCTTATTGACGAAGCAGATAACGCGTCTCCATCACTCCATATTGGTTACTTTTTCAAAGCCGTTACTGAAATGCTTCAAAGCCACGGGTGCAGCAATGTCATGTTCGTTGTTGCTGGCTTGCCAGAGGTAGTTGAAAAGCTAGCCAAGTCTCACGAATCCTCTATTCGAATTTTTACTCATCTGAAAGTAAAAGAATTAAATTTTACAGACACCAAGTATGTTGTTGATCGCGGCATTGCGGCCGGAAATGACGTCAATGACGTGAAAACGACCATTGGGGAGCTTGCGAAGGATCATATCGCCACGCTTTCGGAGGGGTACCCGCATTTTATCCAGCAGTTTGCCTACTCGGCGTTTGATCGCAATGTCGATGGCGAGATAACGATGGAAGATGTACTTGATGGGGCTTTTAGCGAAGGAGGGGCGATTGATTCCATCGGGACCCGTTACTATGCGAGCGATTACCATTCAAAAATCAAGTCTGATGAATATCGCCAAGTACTTAGCATCATGGCTGAAAATATGAATGAGTGGATCAAAAAAAGCGAAATTCGCAGCAGTTTCTCTGGTGATGACCAGACACTTACTGACGCTCTGCGTGCTCTAACTACCCGGAAAATCATTCTGAAAAATGAATCTAAGATGGGCGAGTATCGGCTACAACAGCGAGGATTCGCACTCTGGATCAAGCTTTTTGGATCAAGGAAGCACGCTTAAGGATCATCGGGGGCGTAACTCCACCATTGCTTATTTCAGGTTTTGGGCGGGCCTGACTCTCGACCTGTTCGGAACCGCCTAGGCGTAGGACGGCCGGGGTGCAGTCGGGCTTCTTGTCGATCTTCTGGATGATGCTGCGGAGAACAGGCATTGCGGATACCTCGGGTAGGCGCCGCCCTCCGTGACCGGTGGTGGCAATTTGGTTTGGGATGAGGGAGCATTAAGATTTCCCGGGATGCTCTGTATGGACCTGTGCTTAACGTTTACAGAAGTGCAATGGACTCTTACCAAGGATGTCGCGGCGGTTGTAGGTTCCTTAGCTAGCATTGGCGCGGTCGCTGCAGCAATTGTGTTTGGGTGCCTTGGGCTTAAAACGTGGAGACAGCAACTACGCGGGACCGCGAACCATGAAATGTCTCGAAAGCTACTGGTCGCGATCTACTCGTATGAGGCGACCCTGAACGCTGCTCGAGACATCGGCTTAAGTTTGAATGAGCTCTGCGAAGAAGACGTATGCCAGATCACTAGTCTGGCGGGAGATTCGAAGCGGTTCGCTTTTACTTACTCAATCTATCGATCCAGGCTGAAAGCTATTGATACCTCTCTGGTTCCTGTTCGTGCGCATCTCTTGGAGGCGCGTGCGCTTTGGGGGCGCGAGCTTGAGGATCTCGTGAGTGAGCTGATAAAGATGAAGGATGAGTGGTGGACTGTCGCCAGGCGATACTCATCAGCAATGAACCCTGCAGAGGACTCCGAAACAAGAGAGCTCTATGCCAAGGCCTGGATAGAGCACAAGGGCGTACTGTACGAAGGCGATGAAGATAACGAGTTTGGGGAACGGTTTATCCGACATTTATCTGGGGTGGAAGCGTATCTTCGTACGAAAATGTAGCTACCAGGGCACGTCTCACTGCGTTGCTCATCTAAGGTAGCTGGCAATCTCGTATCGAATCCAGTAATACGGGTGACTGGCATGGGGCCGGATCAAGGAGAGCGGAATGAAATATTGGGACTCGTACAATTATCCCGAGGATGATCCGAAGGTGAAGATCATTTTCGGCCCTCAGCAGCACGGGGCTCCGGTTATTGCGTGGCTAGGCCTCTATGGGTCGACAGTTGTTCCGCCAAAGGTAAACGTAAAAGCTAAGTTCTCATTGCGTTGCACCGATGAGGACGAAGCTCGGGAAGTAATGAACGCCCATGCCGATGAATTCATCAAGCAAAACAAGCTGGTCTCAGTCATGCTCAATCCGTAATGCCTCGCGCTGACTGAACTGATGAAGCCTCCGCGCCACAGACGGCGACACCGTGATTTCGTGTCGCGGCGGATCAAGCAGGGGCAGACACTTTTGAGGCCCCATTGCATGCAGATGGTGAATCATCAGCGTGATCGCCTCACCCTGTTCCTCGATGCCGCTCCAGGCCATCAGCTCAGCCAGTGCCTGGCGGGTGCCGGCCATGCAGTGCAGCCTGATTTCTTCCTCGCCGCGAGTCTTTCGCCTCGCCGCAGTCTTTGCCGATCGATCTTTCTGCGCGGCTGCCATGGTTTACCTCTTCTATCCCGCTGACCGGCAATGCCAGCCAGGTTTGTCGTTTGCGTTGCTGCGGCCTGGACTTCATCCGCTTCATGCTGGGGGCTTGGCGTGAAAGGCTGGACGAGGGCCGCCGCGAGTCGACTTCGGATAGTCGATCTCGAACTTGTCCAGGATCCGGGTGAAGGCCGTGAACGATATCCCGGTCTTCTCCATGGCCTGATTGCGGGTAAGTCCGATTTCCTTGAAGGCCTTGATGCGCTCGGCGTCCTTGGCGTCTTTGGCCTCGTCCACCGTGGCGGGCCGCAGGTTTGAACTGGGCATGTAGTTGGACTTCTTGAAGGTGAAGCCGTTGGCCTTGGCGATCGCATGCAGCTTTCTCCGGTTGATCCCGGTTTGCGTCTCGACTTCAGCCTGGGTCCCGGTAGCGGCCAGCTTCCTGATGCGTTCTTCGAGGTCGATCTTGGCCTGGGCGCGCGCTTCTCGATCAATGTCACGCTGAGTCAGCCGGTCAATCTTGATAGGTTCGACTGCTCGCCGGATCGGCGCGCTCTTAACTGTCGGCGACGGATCGTGCCTCACCGGTGGCGGAACAAAGCTCGGCCCCTGCAACACCTCAATACTCCCCCCTTTCTTCAAGAAGGCCTCCTGAAGCAAGGCCAGTTCGTGGCGTTGAGGATCGTTCATTTGGATCATGCTGAGTTCGGTGCTTATCATGCTGCCACCTTTGCCAGCCTCACGCCGGCCATGCTGAATCTTGAACCCTGAGCAGCAACCATAGAGTCGAGCTCATCCCAGTTGACCGTCAGCACCGACAGCGGGGCCTGTCCGTATGCAACCGCCTTGACCAACTCTTCAAGATCGAAGACATCGGCTTGAAGGCTTACGGCCTGCTGAGCTGATGTGACCACCGGCTTCATCGCTGCTTGGGTGATCGGTGCGGACTTGATCGGCGCCGGCGTTACGACTGGCGCAGGCTCAGCAACAACCTCGACAACCGCCTGCTTCGCCTTGGCGTCCTCGATCTTTTGCTGTTCTTCCTTGCGGATCTTCTCGCGCAGGGCCTCGGCCTTTTCTTCCTCGGCTTTCTTGTGCTCGGCGATCCGGACCTTGATCAGGGCGGTCAGGTCATCATTGGCCTTCGTGACCAGCTGCTGAGCGTCGACAAACAGGAAGGCATGATCGGCAGCCAGGGTGCGCAGGCTTTCGAGGTTCAGGCGAATACCGTCGGCTGTTTGGCTGGCATCGATCTTGGCCCGGGCCAGTTCGGTATCAACAGCGTCCTGCAAGCTGGCGATAGTGCGCTTGTTCTTCATGGCGCCGGCGAAGTCTGCGGTCACCGCCGGCAGCGTCACTTTGCCAAGGGTCTTATTGATCGCCGCGACGTGATCAATCAGCGCCTGCTCGGCCTTCTGCTTGATGCTGGTCTTGACCACCAGTTCCTGAGCCTTCACCAACTTGTCGACTTTCAGGCGGGTTTCACGGGCATGCGCAGAGACACGATCCAGCGACGAGAACAGTTCTTCGATGGACTGCGTTTGCGACAGCGCCTGCTTCTTGGCTGAAGCGACCGCTTCTTCAACATCACCGCACCACTTGACGGCCTTCTTTGCGTCGGCGAAGTCTTGATCGGTCTGCAGAGTGGTTTTTACCGAATCAATGACCGCGAGGGCGGACTGCTCGAACACTTTCAGGTTACTGGCGGTAACCATTCCGGTCAGCTCGATGCGCAGCGCAGGCAGTTCGTCAGGAGCCTTGCCGACAACGATCGATGGTGCATCTGCAAACTCATGTACGGCGAGGTCGGCCTCGAACTGCCTCCACCCAGCAACCAGCTTTGCTGCGCGGCCTGGCACGGGCGTGTATTCCATCGAGACGAAGTTGTCTTCGGTCCCGTCGGAGCAAACGAAAATCACTTTCTCCGCACCGCTCACCAGCAGTTGCTGCTCAAGTTGCCAGTAGTAGTGCGGATCAAGGTCGCCGGCCCGAACATCGGCGGCCAGCTGCTCATTCCACATTTTGTGTTCGAACAGCGTTTCGCCGAGCATGGTGCAGCCGTCGAGCGAGGCCAGCAGGTCGTCCTTTGTGCCGACAATAGGGAAGAGATCTTCGCCGATCCTGGCCTCTAGAATTGGGCGAGCCAATGCTTCGAACTCGTGCCCCTTGTCGAAAAGGTATTTCTGCACCCACCACGAAACGTCGCGATCAAGGCCGGACTTCTTGGCGTCGAGCAGTTCGGTGCGCTTCATCTGCTTCGACGCACCCATCATGGCCGGCGCTTCGGATGCAGTGTGGAAATCAGCGCGAAGGGCGTGCCAAGCATCGGATCCCTGCAAAACGTTATGGATGATCATGCTGCTTCCCCTTCAAGTGGTTTCAACTGTTTGATGGCATCGGCCTGCTCGGCTGTCAGCGTGTATTTGCTGCTCACGGTGGCGATCAGATGCTCTGGCGATGATCGGCCAGCCTCGACCGCCTCTCGCCATTTCGGCAGGTTCTCGGCCAGCTTCTCGCTTGGATAGTCGGGCAGCGCCACTGGGGCATCGATCTTCTTCACGCTGGCCAGAGGCTGGGCTGGCTCGCGCTCTTTCGGCATGTCCTGCAACTCTTCGGCGACCGGCATGCCGCGCAACACATCAGGGAAGACGTCACGCAATGCGAAAGCCCTGGCCCGCATCTGGCGCATTCGCTTTGGGTGCTGTGTCCACGGACCTGCTTTGCCGATGAGGCCGGCGATCTTGGCGTCATCCATGCTGTACTCGCGATACTGCTCGTCTTCGCCGCGGCGCTTCACTCGACAGGTTGCCGTGTGGCCGTCGTCGCTCTCGTAGACGTATTCACAAAGAGGGGAGCCGCGCACCAGGGCAATCACTGCGTCACCCCAGAGCGCTGGGCGCCCGTTGATGACCGCGATGTTTTGCATCGCCTGCAGCGGTTGCAGACCCAACTCCAAACCCCACTGGATCGCCACAAGGATATTGCCCGGGTTGCCGAGGAACTCTTTCGGCACGATGGTCGATTTGGCCAGGATGTCGGCGAAAGCCATTGCCTCGGTAAGCGACGACGGCGTCAGGCTGAAACTTTGCTTTGTGGTTAATTCGGACACGACAGAATCCTTGCCGCGATGCACGCAGCGTTCGAAGGTGTGAGTTATTGGGTGAGCTGAGAGCAGTAGGCGCTGGCCAGCAATACGACTGCTGTACCGAGAAGAACGATGGCCGAACCTCGCCATACGTAGATTCGGCGGGCCTTTTGGTATGAGGTCACGGCCGAACCCTAACCGCGATTCGACCACCCTTCATGGTTGCAGCCAGGCGCTTCGGAAGGCTGGCGACCAGAACTTCGCGGGACTTGCCGATCACTTCGTTGAAGGGGAGGCCGAAGCCGAGCAGGACCAGCTTCGATTCGATTTCGTCGAGCTGCTCATTAATCAGCGTTTTAACGGGTGCAGTACTCATTGCAACTCCTTGCGCTGCTGGCAGTGTTTGAGCAGGCGCTTGCAGTAGTGGCTGAACTCTTCGAGTGAGATTAGATGATCAGTCATCAGGTTGGTGATGATCCGCTGCACCAGGATGCTGTTGCCGGGTGGGCTATCTGGATGATCAAGACTATCGAGCGCCTCATCGATCAGGATGTGAGGGCTCAAAGCTCGTCATCCTCGGCCTTGGCTATCAGGGCGTCATCAGCGAGGGGCTCAAGCAGTGCCTTGGCAATCTCGCCCAGTTTGCCGAGTGGGTGATCGCTATTGCCCATCAGTTCAGCAACAGCAGTCTTGTCAGCGTTTCCGGCCGTCGCCGTGATCAGCAGCCAGCCCAGCGCCGAGGTGTGCACTTCGCTGTCGGCAAGGCGGTTATTCACGTACTCATCGACTGCCAGGGCGAATTCCTCGGCGGTCACGCCTTGCGGTGGGCGCATGCGGCGCTGGAGCGACACGCTGTTGCCGCGCAGCAGTTCTTCGGCGGCGTTGTACAGCCACTCGGCCCGAGCATCATCGTGCGGGCTGTGGATCACTGGAGGCGGCTTGCGGTGGTGTTTAGGCAGAGAACTATGTGTGGTGCTCATGATCGCCTCCAGAGTGGCGAGATGGATCCGGGCGAGGGCCGCCCTGCATCCTTTTTAAACATATTGACCGCGGGCTATTCGGTGCGATCCGTTGGTTAGTTGCACGAACCGCATTGGCCAGATGCCAGGCACGGGTGATCAAACCCAGCCGTGAGACTGGCCTGGCGTCTGCCGATGCGGTTTTGGTTCTAAGGGAGGGCCTGCCTTACGGCTGATGCGCGGTGACATCGTCAGCCCTGCTTTCCGCTGCCTGCCAGGGTGTTGGGCGCAGCCTTCAGGCTTGCTGCGCCGCGCGGGTGGATCGCTTACTGGTGCATGACTGCAAATCCTCCGCTTTAGTGTTGATGATGGTGAGCGTTACGCCACGTAAGACTTACCATGCTGAGCTTTATCTAAACTGATACAGGTGGCCGGTATAAGCCGGGGTTTCGTCCGCATCCCGCTGCCCACTCGGTGAATGGACAGAGGCGATGCTTCAGCCTTCGCAAGACCACTGGTGGTGGTTTGCGTGTTCTACGCTGCAGAACGGCAGGTTTTGCTGGCGAACGTATTTCTTCCTCCGCACTGGGTCGTAGGCCTGATCAATGATGTTTTTGAAAATCGCTGGGTCGGCTAGCTTTCCACAGCGGGTGCATTTCGTTTGCGCTGTTGCTGGTTGATCCATCGCTCTTGCTCCGGTTGTTTTCCCAATGCACCCGGTTGCCCAGGTGCATCAGTGAAATGTTCCATTCCTTCTGGCTCTGCTTTTCGGGTCATTCACGCGGCTCGAGCATTTCGCTCTAGTCAGCCGTCGAGGTGGTCCTCGCGTTGGTAGCCTTTCGGGGCTATCTGATCTCCGGTCGCCGTAGAGGCAGTGCCGTCGTTGTTCGTATTGCGCTGACTGTTAAAGAGCGGTCAGGCCCTTTAAGGCCCTTCGCGCTTGGCCCCTGATTGGGTGCCGGTTGCGATGGAGTGAATATGTACTAATGGTTCACATTGGTCAAGTACTGAAAGTACATATTTTCTTCAAAGTACAGAGAGTGATGAAAGTCCGTCGCGGATTGCTTTAGGTATTTACCGTCGGAGATCGCTTCGCTATAGTCGGTTTGTACTGGATGGATATACAGCATTTGGAGGAAAATATGGCAAAGGCGAAGAAGCAAGAAAAACCAGCGGAGCGACAGCAGATCAGCGGGATGGAGAGGCTTGGGCTGCGTGTCTCGGGGATGATTAATCACCCCGTTGCCCAGGTTCAGAGATGGGTGACGATCCACCGCCTGGATACCGATGGGGATCGGGAGTGGGAAGAGGTGATGGGCTTGCTATCCGAGACGGACGGGATCGACATGACCTTCAACGACGATGAGTCGGTGACGATTCGTTGGGAGGCAAGTGCCGACGAAGATCGGCCGGTGGAAGCTTTCGAGCCAGTAGAGGAGCCGGCGCCTTTTTGAGAGAGGAAAAAAAACCCGCTTGTGGACGGGCTTCAAATGGAGTCCATGAAATGCCCCCCCTGACGCTACCCGTTGAATGAATAGGGTCAAGGCAGGAACAAGAAAGCCCGCACAAGGCGGGCTTTCTATTCACGTAGCCGAAGCCCTTTGGATGACTGGAATAGTTCGCTGAATACGAAAAACCCAGAGTTGGGCCTGTGTCGGTTGATGTACTGGCAATAGGATGGCATCGTGAGCAGAAGCGTGGTCAATTCCTGGAGAGAGCGATGTCAAAGGAAGAAATCGGCAGTGATGGACAAAAAAATAATCAAATGCTGTTCACGAATGAAGAATCTGAAGTAAACCTCAGATTTGACACTGAAGATCAGTCAATTTGGGCTACGTACCAAAACATAGGGGACCTGTTTGGCGTCGATGTGTCCGTAGCAAATAGACACGTCAATAACGTTTATTCAGACGGCGAGCTAGAGAAATCGGCAACTCGTGCAAAATTTGCACTAGTTCAAAATGAAGGTGGGCGGCAGGTTGTGCGTGAGGGGATTCTTCACTTCAACCTGGACATGATTCTCTCAGTGGGCTACCGAGTAAACGCAAAAGTAGCGGTTAAATTCCGTCAATGGGCTACAAGGACTCTCAAGGCTTATATTGAGCAAGGTTATGTAATCAACGAAAAGGCTCTGCGTGAGTCACCCGAAAAGCTAAACAAGCTTGCCGCGGCGGTACGCGCCCTGAGATCAGAAGAGAAGCAGGTTTACGCAAAGGTTCGCGAATGCTTCAAAATCTGCTCATCTGACTACGATTCTAGCTCTCAACAGGTGAGGAGCTTTTATGCCCGTCTTCAGGATAAGTTCCATCATGCTATTACAGGAATGACTAGTTCCAAGCTGATTATGGATAGGGCTAGTCACAAATCCGAAAATATGGGTATGCAATCCTTGAGGGGCGACTTTCCGACTTTGGAAGAAGTGAAAATTGGGAAGAACTATTTAAATAGTGAGGAGTTGTACAGGCTGCATTTGCTGTCCGAGCAGTTCATGTTATACGCTGAGAGTACTGCGCTCACAAAGAAAGTGATGACTATGGATTCGCTTCACCAAAAACTTGATGATCTTCTTGTCTTTAACGACTATCCAGTCTTTAGTGGTTATGAGGACTACATCAAGGAGGAGGCAATAAGCCACGCTAGGCAAGAGTTCGAGTATTACAAGAATCGCAAAAAAGTGGAGGCTCTTGGTTACAAGTACGATGAGGAGGCCTTGGCTGCTGGTGAGTACGACGAGTTGTTCGCAGATGACTGATATAGAGATCGGCTCTAAAGTATTTAAAGTGACAGATTATCCGTTTGCCCCTCACTTACATTGCAGCAAAGATCTCCAAGTGAAAGGGGCTGCAGCTTTAGAGTGGTTAAGGGCTTTTGGCGGCTCAGTACACGCTGATCGCTATCATAACTATGCTAAGGAAATAGACGGATTTGGAATTCGCCCAGAATTACAGGATGCCGAAAAGGAGATGCATGCTTTTCTTAACGCTCATTCTGAAATGAACGAGCTAATACGGATTTATGAAGTAATGCAGTCAATAGATTCTGGAGAATATATTACAACGCTGAGAAAAATATCTTCGGGGCAGGCATTCAGAAATAGAGTTGTAAATGAGCCGAGTCGAGACTTTTTGTTTGAACTGTCGGTGGCTGCAAGATTCTTGCGAGCAGGCTATGAAATAACTCTTAATCAGGTGGCAGATAGTATTGCTTTTGTTGAGGGGAGGAAGATATACATTGAGGCTAAGCGTATAAGGTCTGCGCGCCAGATTGGGAAAAGGGTTGGCGAAGCCAATAAGCAGATTTTTAAAAGACTCTCTCAAGATCATTCTAGTAAATCTAAAGGGCTAATTGCTGTCAGTCTAACTGATGTATTAAATCCAGATAACGATATGGCGATTATTGATGATATTGAAATGATGAGAAAAAATAATTCGGACCTCCTCCACGAATTTGTAGCAGGTAGTGAAGAGCTTAAGAAGGGCAGCACAAATAAATGTATGGGGGTTTTAGCTGAATTTACTATGCAAGGCATGATTTATCGAAAAAGCAGCTCGCTGCAAGAGGAGGTCATTCTGGCCAATTGTAGGGTGGGTAGCTTCAGGCGTTACAATTCTCAAGATTTGAATAATGAGTTATTAAGAAAAATGCTTCCTAAACTATGTAATCAGTCTTTGTATGGTTGATTGTTTCGCCAGTATTATTTCGGTAAATAATACGTGCGATATAAAAATATCGTTTGTTAAACATTTTACGTTTTCCCCCGTACAAACCTTCCCATGATGCGGCATCAAACCAAGTGAGCATTCCATACCAGCAGCACGCGCGCCTGGATGTGCACCTCTTCCGCCCGGATCGTCTCAGGCGAATGCATGGTGTTATCAGAAATCATTTTGACCCGGTCTTCTCCCATCCATTGGAGGCGTTTGATGTATAGGTGCCCATCCCAGGAAAACATGTAAATTCCGTCGCCTGCGAAGTCACGAATACTGACGTCTACCAGAAGCGGATCGCGGTGCTTGATCGTTGGTGCCATTGACTGACCCCATCCAGTGACCATCTTGAGATGAAAGTGCTCCTTGAACTCGACGCCCATCTCGCGCAGGTGCTGAGGGCTGACCCGGACGTCCTGAAGCATTTCTGGATAGTCGTGCGGAATCTGCCCGCCGCCCATTGCTGCGCGGACGTCGTAATGCGCAATCCACACCTCATCGCCGGCCAAGCCTGGTCGATAGTAGTCGACCTCGATGACACCACCGCCATCATCGGCTTCGGCAACTGCAAGTAGACGCCTGCGAGCATCCTCAGACAATCCTTTCCCTTGCTTAGAAAGCATGTTCCGGACGATATCCGCTGCCGATTGGGAGTGACTTTCACTTTCGCCACGCTCTACGTCAGCGAGCTTTGAAAACCTGGGCTCGTCACCTGCGCCATGTTGAAGCCATTCGATTTTTACACCTAGCGCACTCGCTATAGCGCTCATCTTGGCGGGCCCAGGTAAGGCCTCACCATTTAGCCACTTGCTCGAAGCCTTGGGCGTGACCTTCGCAATTTCTGCCAGCCGAGCACCCGCACCCCACTGATCAATGCCATGGGCGGATAACGCTTTTTTGAGGCGAGCAACGAACGCTGCACGAATTTCTTCTATATGAACCATTGGTTCAGCATCGCATGCTCTTGCATGTACTTTCAGTTCCGACATAATATGTACTGTAAGTTCATAATTGACTCGGAGGCCTTATGCGGCCGCTTAAGAAATCGATTGATGACGCTGGCGGCGTGCCGGTAGTTGCGCTGGCCTGCGGAAAGTCTCCTCGGGCCGTTTACAAGTGGCTGACCGCTGACTGCCTGCCGCGCACCGAATACACCGGTGAGACGCGCTATGCCGAACGAATTGCTGCCCTAGCTGCTGCCAATGGAAAGCCGTTCGAGCCGTCTTGGTTGCTCGCGGAAGCCCATCCAAAGAAAGCCGCCGCCTAACCCAGCTTAGTCACCCTCGAATGCGGAAGTGAACCAATGGCCTACGACAACAAGACGCATCGCAACACCCACCAGCTGAAGTCGCGCCTGAATGACGATGCCTATGCCGCTATCAAGGCGGAAGCGTTGGCACGTGAGATTCAGCCGGGCGCCTTGGTTCGCGATCTCACTTTGGCGGCTTTGCGATTCAAAGAAGATTACGGCTACTTCCCTTTGATTGATGACAACGAGCTGGACGGCTTTCCGGCGTTGGGCGAGCTGGCCCGCGAAATGAAAATTCAGCCTAACGCACTAGTTCGCGACCTCATTCGTGCGGCCTTGAAAGCCAAGCGAGAGCAGGACGCTATTCCCCAGGTCAACGACAAGAAACTCAGCGCCTGATTAGGCCATGGAGGAGGCACCAATGCCTGCAATACCGGAAGTAGGGCAGTACACGCAGGACGAGAAAGACGAGCTTGAGCGGTGGGCTGATGAGGTCGGTATCGGCATGGATCAGCTGGCCGACCGGATCTTGCAGATAACAGAGCAGCGCGTAGTAGAGCGGCGAAGTGCTGCTCGCCTTGCAGCAGACAAAGCAACCTCGCGAAGCAGCCTCGCTGCTCATTGCGCACAAGGGGCGCAGGCAGAAAACGTGGTTTCCATTTTCCCTGGCAGGTAACGGTCCGGCCCCTAATAAGGGGCCACAGCAGGGATTGGGCTAAGCGGGGCTGGCACCTAATTAGAGGCCAAGAAGAAAAGAAGGTCATGGGTTCATCCCTGATCAGTTGATGAACGAATGATCGCGGATGTAGTGGCTCGGTGCCACGCGAGAAGAAGAGAGGATTTCGCAATGGAAGAGTTTGAAAGAACGCTGCACCGGGAAGTGAAGGCTGACGGCGGTACTACGCTGGCTAAGCGGATGGGCGTGAACGAAACCACGCTACTGGACTGCGCGAACCCAAACCGCGCGAATCACAAGATGAACATCCAGATGCTCGGGATGGTTCTGACTCACTTGCCACTGGAAGGGCGCCTGAGCGTGTTGAGCGCACTCACCAACCAGTTCGAATGTGACGTTGTGCTACGCAAGCGCCCAGAGCCGAAGCCGCTCATGGCCGCCCTGTGCCATCTGACCGCGGAATGCGGCGACGTGGGCCGACTGATCTTCGACGCCACTTCTGACAACCACATCAGCCAGCACGAAAGAGCCCAGGGCGATAAAGCCATCCAGGAAGCCATCGACGCGCTGAACGTTCTGCGCGAATCGCTGAAGGCTGCCTGAATTTCAGACACAAAAAAGCCGACGTACGAGGTCGGCTTTTTCTACAGCGGTAAAGCAAGTGGAGAAGATTATGCACGCACAGACACAACGGGACAATACCGGACAGGTCGCGACACGTTTTAATTATTCCGAAAACGTGTCGCGCACTACGATGTCATCCCGCGAGATCGCCAACGTCACTGGCAAGCGCCACGACAATGTGTTGCGCGACATCGCTGCCATGCTGAAAGACTTGAACGTCGATCTCCTCAGATTTGAGGACATCTATTTGGACGGCCGAAATCGTGAGCAGCTTCAATATCTGCTTGATCGAGAGCACACAGACTGCCTGCTCACCGGCTACAGCGCCCCGATGCGCATGAAGGTGATTCGCCGCTGGCACGAATTGGAGAAGCAGCAGGGCGCCCGTGAGCAGGTCCTGCTGAACGGCACCAAAGTCGTCGGCGAGCTGGCAATCCTTGAGTGCTTCACGCGCCTCCTGAAACCAGCACCGTCCAGCCAGGTGCTCATGCTCGCCCAGATCGCTAAGAACAACGGCCTGGAGTCGAGCTTCCTCCCAGGCTACGCCATCGACGCCGCGCCTGATGCCACTGGCGGGTCTTCCATGCCGACCAAGGCCATCACTGCCCTGATCAAAGATCACGGTATCGCCAGCACTGCGGCCGCCTTCAATCGCGCACTGGCCGCCAAAGGCCTCTTGAAGCAGCTGCAGCGCAAAAATTCTAAGCAGGTGATGGTCGACTTTTGGTCGGTGACTGATCAGGGCCTTCGTTTTGGCAAGAATTTGACCAATCCTCAATCCCCTCGCGAGACGCAGCCTCACTGGTACGTCGATCGTTTCCTCGAACTGGCCGCACTGGCCGGGAAGGCCTGACATGCAATACACCGTCACGATCAACCAGGTGAAGGCGCTTGAGTGGGGACTGAACTCTCAGCAGGCCCTGCTGTTTGCCTTTGTCTACGAGAGCCCGAGTTGGGCCAATCCAATTAAGACGGATACCGGAATTTACTTCGCCCTGAGCAAGAGCAAGATCGTCGACGAATTGCCATTGCTTACTGACAAGCCAGACACCGCTTACCGTCTACTGAAAGCCTTGCGTGATGCCGGTCTGATCGAGCTTTCGAGTACTTCTAGCATCACGCTGATTCGCCTGACCGAGAAGGCCAAAGAGTGGAATCGCAAATTGGACGGGTCGGAAAAATATCCGACCTCTGATGCTGCTGATGGTCGGAAAAAAATCCGATCTACCTCGGACAAATCTCCGAGCAAGGTCGGAAAAAAATCCGAGCCAAGGTCGGAAAAATCTCCGACAAATCAGGGTACCAATAATCAGGGTACCAATCAGGTAACCAGTAATCAGGATTTGCAGGACGGCTCGGACAAGCCGAACCGGTCCGGCGGCTTGGTGCTGGTGGTTGACCGCACCGAGGCGCCACGGGTTGAAATCCCCGCCGACATGCCTGGCCCCAAAGACCATTCCTGCAAAACCTTCAAGACCTGGGCGAACTACGCCATGTCCTACCGCAAGCGGTACAAGGCGTGGCCAGTCTGGAACGCCAAAGTGGGAGGGCAGGTTGGTTTGCTGATTGGCCGACTCGGCATCGACGTTGCTCACAGCGTTGCCGCGTACTACGTCGGGATCAGCGATGCACAACTCATCCGTAAGTGCCACAGCGTCAGCGAACTGCTGGCAAACGCTGAGAGCTATCACACCCAGTGGGTGACCCAGACTCAAATCAACGGCCGCACCGCACGCCAGCAGGAAGACACCCAAGCCAACATCAACGCCGCGCAGGAAGCCGCTCGGAATATCCGAGAGGGAGGGACACGCAATGCTTTCCTCTGACGATCGTGCACAACTGGCCGGCGCCATCTGCGCTACTGCCGAAACCCTGGGTCAGACCATCAGCGCCACAGCTGCAGAGTTGATGGCTGAGGACTTGGCCGTGTTTGCCCCGACCGACATCCGCAAAGCGCTTCAGTCGTGCCGCCGGGAACTGACCGGAAAGTTGACCCTGGCCGCGGTTCTGCAACGCATTCAGGCCGAAGACGGCCGCCCCGGCAAGGACGAAGCATGGGCGATTGCCATGACCACGAACGATGAATTCGAAACCGTGGTGCTGACCGACGAGATCCAGCTTGCCTTGGCGGCAGCGAAGCCTGTTCTCGATGCTGGCGACAAGATTGGCGCACGCATGGCGTTCATCAGCGCTTATGAGCGGTTCGTGAGTCAGGCGCGCGATGACGTGAAACCGGTGAACTGGCACGTTTCCGTTGGCTTCGATGCCAACCGCCGCGTGGAAGCCATCACGAAGGCTGTGCAAATGCGGCGCATTCCTCAAGAGCACGGGCAGAAGTACTTGGCTGATCTGCGGGTCGTGCCGGTCAGTGAAGACGGGCGCGCCCTGGCTGGTTTGATCACCGGTGAAGTGGCCCGACCAACACCCAAGGTTCGCGACAAGCTCGAAGCGGTGAAGGACTCAATGTTGGAAATGCGATTGGCGTCTGCCGAAAGGAAGACGGCAATGCGTATCGAAGCGGCCAATGAATTGGCTGACCGCCGGGCGCTGCTCATCAAGCAGGCCGAGGATCTGGAACTGAAGAGGGGAGTCCAGTGACCGACAAAATCAGCGTCAACAGCCAGGCCAAGCTTTCCGAGGCGATCACCTGCCTCAACGCCATGTTTCGCGAGAAGAAGTTCGTCGTGGTGTCCCTGCGCCCAGGCAAGGACCGCACGCTCGATCAGAACTCCTTGTGGTTTGGGATGTACAAGCGCATCGCCGAAATGACTCAGATCGGCGACGCGGCCGATGCCCGGCGCTACTGCAAGCTGCACTTTGGTGTGCAGATCTTGCTGAACGAGGACTCAGGGTTCCAAGCAGCGTGGTACCGGGTCATGCGCCATCTGCCCTACGAGGAGAAGCTGGCCATGATGGGCGAGTGCAAGCTGTTCGGCCCTGACGGCTTCCCGGTGACTAGCCTTTTCAATCGCGCCCAGGGCGTCCAGTACACCGACCGAATCGCCGCGTTCTTCACCGGCCAAGGCGTGGTGTTCGCCGATTTGCTCAGCAAGGAGGCTGCATGATCACCAAACAACCCAAGCCGAAGAAGTGCAAGAACCTGGCGTGCGGCGTCAGCTTCCCTCCGCAGCGCCTGGGTCAGGCCGTGTGCAGCCCTAAATGCGGACTGGCCATCAAGGACGTGAATCAGGAGAGGGCGCGCAAGTCGCTGGCCCAGGTCGAGCGACGGGAGATCAAGGTTCGCAAGGAAAAGCTCAAGAGCCGGGCGGACCACCTCAAGGACACGCAGATCGCTTTCAACGCTTGGGTGCGTGAGCGGGACGCCGAACTGCCGTGCATCAGTTGCGGCCGGCACCACCTGGGCAAGTACGATGCGGGGCATTACCGCACCGTCGGCAGTAATCCTGCGCTGCGCTTCGAGCCGCTGAACTGCCACCGCCAGTGCTCGCCGTGCAACACCCAGCTGTCCGGGAATATCGTGAATTACCGCATCGCGCTGGTGAAGCGGATCGGCGCCGAGGCCGTCGACTGGCTCGAAGGCATGCATGAGCCGAAGAAGTACACCGTCGAAGAACTGAAGGCGATGACCGCCGACTACCGGGCAAAAACAAGAGAGCTGAAGGGGAGAGCAGCATGACCTATCGTAACGTGGTATCCGCGGTGGTTCGGGCGCTAGCCGCCGAAACCATCAACTCTGCCGGCGGCTGCGACTTCGAGCCAAAGGTCCAGTGCGCCAAGCAGAAGGGGGAGATCGTCGGCAAGGAGGCCGCATTCCTCACTGACTGCTGGGTGTTCGGCAGGTTGCACAAGTCTCTGTCTGCTGCGCATTGGCGGGCATTGGTCGCGAAGTATTCCACGCATGACGAGCGCAAGCATGGGGCGATCCTTGAACTGATCAAGACGGCACAGTCACCAGCTCCTCAACGTTTCCGCGAGTGCGCGGTGCTGACTTGGGCAATCCCTCAAGTGGCCGGTACCGAAGGGAAGCGCTCTGCCGCGGTCCTGCCTGCAGCGTGGTATGACATCACCAACTGGGACAATGACGGCAAGCCGGAATCGACCCGGTACCGGTGGCGCTCGAACATCCGCAGATCATTGGATGACCAGGTGAACGAAGCCCTCACAGCGGCTCAGGAACTGCTCGATACAGAGGGCCTGATCGAAAGTTGCGCGGCGTAGCAAATAGCCATTGCAATGAGTGAGAAAGTGAGAGAATATTTACCCACCCTGTCGATCTTGCGCATTAGGGATTGACTAATTAAACCCAGCCTTAGTGCTGGGTTTTTCGTATCTGATCAATGGAGTGTCACATGGAAGTGTGGGAGTTAGTGAGGCGTCTTCTGTCTGGTGCTACCGGCGGGAATCAGACGCACATGCCTGGGCTGATCGGCACTACTTATTATTCGGATTTACGAAAGTCTGGATGCGAGATAAACCAGAGCTTTAATGAAATATCGGATGCGGCTGAGATGTTTGCTGAGCAAATGCAGGAGGCTGATCTGATTCGGCCGGCTGGCGTGCGCGGCCAAGGGATTGCGATCTTGGGTGCGATGGAGCGTACTGATTTTGGCGAGGAGCTATATCAAGCGCTGGACAGGCGAGACGTATTTGCTTTGTTCGAGGGCGGTGATGTACCAATCGATGCCAAGACGATTCGAGAAACTCTCCTACAAGCTAATTAGGTTTACAAGAGGCCCGACCATTGAGTCGGGCTTTTTGCATTCGGTTATGCAGATGAATTGCGCAGGTTGATGCGCAAGGCATCCTTAAGAATTTGCCGGTGAAATTCCGGTGCGCCTACAGGGATTGCGACCAGCGTTGCCGGTTCGAATCCGGACGGAACCTTGTATGCCGGAATTAGCACCGGTCATCTGCGGCCATTACGAGCCTCGGCATTTGCGGGGGCTTTTTCGTTTTCGGCTCCACCACACCCATCGCGTTGAGCTGGGAGTGCTGCTGTAGCCTACTTGAACTGCAACAAATTCACTGCAGCCAGGGTGGCCTCACGGAGTCGTCCGTTCGTCTACTCGGTAGCACTGCGATCAATTTCAAGCCCTCCCATGTGTACGGCCCAGAATTACTGGACCTCAAACACTGAGGTGCGTATGGCTAACGAAACTGAATACGAAAACGGACAAGGCGGCTCAGTGCCCTCTAAACCGATGCCTGATCAGAATGATCCAACGGTGAAACCAAGCGACCCTGCTGAGGCAGATCCGATGAGGAATCCCGGGGCCCCGGATCGCGAAAGACCTGAGGATTGGAAAGATCCTAACCCAACTCAAAACCCTGATGAAGATGACTCGTCACGGTCAAACAATTAAGTGACATCTTCATTTGCCCGCCGACGCGGGCCTCATGCTTTCAACTCCACAAGCCTCAGCATTTGCTGGGGCTTTTTCGTTATGGGCTATGCCCGGGCCAATGCAGGCCATTTTGATACATGGAGTGACGATGGATCCTACTGACCTCGGCCCGGGCACAGCTACCTGGCTGGGCGGTAGCGCCACCGTCATTCTCGGCGGCTTGCTCTGGTTGCGAAAATTCCTGTCGAAGGACGCAACCGATCGCGCGATGGATAACGCCGATATCGGAACGCTTCGTCGGCTGAACGAACTGCTGAACCAGGAGCGATCCGCCCGCAAAGAAGCCGAGGCCCGCGCCGATCAGTTTGCGAAAGAGCGCAACGACCTCGCTGCCGCTGTAGGTCGCATGGAAGGGAAGATCGAAGCGTTGACCAGTCAGGTCGCACAGCTCACTGAGCGCGTGACCCTGCAGAGCGATGAGATCACCCGCCTGCGCACAAAGCTGGGAGGAATTGCCTGATGGACAGATGCGCATTGGAATTCATTGCACGACGCTGGTGGCGCCGGACTGAGGTCTGGGCCATTGCGATCGTGCTGGTCGGTGGTGGGGCGGTGCTCGGCTATCAAACCGGCTACTGGTCGCTCGCCGACAAACAGAACAAGCAGGTTGAAGATATTCGCCGGGCATATGACACCGCCATGACCGAGCGGGACATGCGCCTGGACGAACTGACCCGCAAGACTGGCACCGCTGCTGATAAGGCATCGAAGGCCGCGACAACCGCTACCCAGGCTGCCGACAAGGTTAGTGAGGCAGTGGAGCGGCAGAGCCCATGACGAACCTTCTCCGGATGGTCCCGATCTGGGTGTGGGTTGTCCTGGCTGCCCTGGTATCTATTGGCTACCTCGCATGGCGCCTGGAAACCGTGAAGACTGATCGCGAGCTCGTATCAAATGAGCTCGATACCGCCACTGCCAGGGTTACTTCGCTCACCAACACGCTGCGCTTGCAACGCCAACTCACTGACGACATGAACCGAGTCTCCGACGATGCCAAAGCCCAGGCTGAGAATGTTATGGCTGCCGTTGTTATTGCTGATGGCCGGGCTCGCAGCCTGCAGCAACAAATCACCGATCTCATCGTCAGTCGAAAGTCCTGTACTGCCGAGGTTGCCAGCGGAAGCAAGGCAAGAGTCGACCTTACCGTTCTGCTCGCCGACCTGCGTAGAAGCGCTGACGAAACAGCGGGAAGACTGGCAGAAGCGCTTGACCGAAGTCGAATAGCCGGCTTTGCGTGTGAGGCGGCTTATGCAGCTGCGCAGAATGGTAAGTAGTCGGGGACACGTTTCGCGAAGCAGCAAATTGTGTCGCGATATTGGAGAGAGTTATGAGCGAACAGTCAGGCGAGCACGTCCATTGGGTGAGCGATGGGCGAGGGCGACGGTTGGTATTTATAGACGGCGAACGCGCCAACTGGGTGCTTTACGCCGACACCAAAGCCGGTATTGCTGTGGTCTGTGACGACCCGCCTACATGCTCAGATGGCCAGCACATTGACTTCCACCCGGTATGGGGTGAGATCACCGTCGTACCAGTGGAGGGCAAATGACCAACGTCACTCGCTCGCATTAACTGTCGGGCTGTCAAAGCACTGCCATACTCATTCGCTCAAATTAAAGGAGTGAGAAAGCATGGCTTTTCCTGAAATCAATATGAATATTGCAGACCAGGCAAGGGACGCAAAAGATTGTTCCGAAAAAATTCGGGGCTATGCGAGGAAGCTGATCGTCGCTTTGGCAACCGAGTTTTCCGATGAGGACGCGGATAGTTTCGGTGTCAAACTGGTGCATTCCGAAGACGGTCAATCCGCTCAGATCACGAGCCCCTTCGGCGAGGCGCGCGCTAGATTCTCCATATTTTTGGATGAACGTGGGCTTTATGGCCGTTACTCATTTGAGCGCAAATTTACCGACAGTATTGACCGAGCGACATGGAAGGAAATCTATTTCTTAGATATTAGGGCTGATGGCCGTATTGTTTCTGAATTCGTCGACGAAGAATCAGAGCGTTTCAGCGTGCCGAATTTTCGGCGTGATCAATATTTCACGTTGGCTCTTGTGATCACCGCGGCGCTCGGAAGGAATCCAGCTGACGAATTTTAGTCGGCCCGGTCTGAGCATTATCGGTGTTCGCTAATCTATTGTTGAAAATCGGGAAATTTCAGGTGAGCTATGGACAGACCTATGCCACCTGGATCGCTGCTTGAGTTGTGTGAGCTAGCTGGTCTCGGCATCCGACTCACCCCTGCGCCTGAAGTATGGGCATGGCTCCAAGCTGAAATACTTGCCGACACCGGCAGCATTCACAACGAAGACCATGCCCATTTACTGGATGCAGACATCCAAGTCATGTGGGCATCGTCAGCATTCACCAATAAGGGCCGCACGGTAGTTGGCCAGGCCGAGCAGGTAGCGTTCCGCGCTGGTGGTTGGCAGAAAGCCCGAATGGAACAGCAGATGTTCGATTGGTTCGGCGACTTGCCGGCCTACATCATCACGCTGGCTGCCGATTACTGCGCCCAGTGCTCCGACGCTGACTTCTGCGCCCTGGTCGAACACGAGCTTTATCACATTGCCCACGCCAACGATAAGTACGGTCAGCCTGCCTTCACGAAGGACGGGGCGCCGAAGCTTGAGATGCGTGGCCACGACGTTGAAGAGTTCGTCGGCGTGGTCCGCCGCTTCGGTGCGAGCCCTGATGTACAGGAGCTGGTAGACGCTGCAAACAAACCTGCTGAGGTGGGGGAATTGAACATATCGAGGGCCTGCGGAACCTGTCTGCTCAAGTCGGCCTGATTCTTGACAGGCTCTAGACGGATGAGAATTTATGGCAGCCCTGAAAAATGAGGTGAAGAGCTTCATCGTTCAGGCCCTGGCGTGTTTTGACACCCCGTCCCAAGTGGTGGATGCCGTCAAGAACGAATACGGGGTTGTCGTGACTCGCCAGCAGGTGGAGACGCACGACCCAACCAAGGCTGCCGGGAAGGGGCTTGCTGTGAAGTGGGTGACCCTGTTCCACGACACCCGCAAGCGCTTCCGCGAAGAGACAGCAGAGATCCCGATCGCAAACAGAGCCTTTCGACTTCGCACGCTCGGGCGAATGGCTGAGAAAGCCGAGAACATGCGAAACATGGCCCTGACAGCACAACTGCTGGAGCAAGCAGCCAAGGAAGTCGGCGACATCTACGTCAATCGCCACCGGAAAGATGAGCCTGGCGACGAACCAACAATCCCGACCCGCATTCAGGTCGACGTAGTGGATGCGAGGAAGCCGCATGCCGAGCCTTAACGTTCCGCAGGCTCACTTCCTCACGCTACCCCACAAATTCCGCGCATTCGTTGCCGGGTTCGGCTCAGGCAAGACCTGGGTGGGATGCTCTGCGCTGTGCAAGCACTTCATGGAGTGGCCCGGCGTCAACGCTGGCTACTTCGCACCAACCTACCCGCAGATCCGGGACATCTTCTACCCGACGGTGGAAGAGGTGGCCCATGACTGGGGGCTGAAGACCAAGATCAATCAGGCGAACCATGAGGTTCACATTTACAGCGGTCGGCAGTATCGCGGCACTGTGATTTGCCGGTCAATGGAGAAGCCGCAGACCATCGTCGGCTTCAAGATCGGCCACGCCCTGGTGGATGAGTTGGACGTCCTGACGTCTATCAAGGCGCAGCAAGCCTGGCGCAAGATCATTGCCCGGATGCGTTACAACCTGCCCGGGCTGAAGAACGGTGTTGACGTAACCACGACGCCGGAAGGCTTCAAGTTCGTCTTCCTGCAGTTCGTGAAGCAGCTGCGCGATAAGCCAAAGCTCAACGAGATGTACGGCTTGGTGCAGGCCAGCACCTTCGACAACGAACTCAACCTGCCCGACGACTACATCCCATCGCTGATGGAGTCGTACCCCGAGCAGCTGATCCGTGCTTACCTCAACGGCCAGTTCGTCAACCTGACGTCTGGATCGATCTACCACGCTTACGACCGCAAGCTGAACCAGTGCTTCGACACCGTGCACCCGGGCGAGCCGCTATTCATCGGCATGGACTTCAACGTGGGAAAGATGGCAGCGGTAACCCACGTCAAGCGTGAACAGGGTTTGCCGCGGGCAGTGGATGAACTGATGGATGGCTACGACACGCCGGACATGATCCGTCGCATCAAGGAACGGTACTGGGAACACAACGGCAACGACTACAAGAAGACCTGCGAAATCCGGATCTACCCGGATGCCTCCGGTGATTCACGCAAGTCGGTCAATGCCAGCGTCACCGATATCGCCATGCTCAAGCAGGCAGGCTTCGCGGTCATCGCACCGGCGGCCAACCCTCCGGTCAAGGATCGGATTAACGCTATGAACGCCATGTTCTGCAATGCGCAGGGCGAGCGGCGTTATCTCGTCAACCCGTTTACTTGCCCGACTTATGCCGATGGCCTTGAGCAACAGATCTGGGCGCCCAACGGCGAGCCGGACAAGAGCCAGGGCAACGACCACGCCAACGACGGCGGCGGTTACTTCATCCATCGCGAGTACCCGATCATTAAACCGGTCACCTCAATGAAAATGGGAGTCGCCCGATGACGGACGTCACTTTTACCCGCCCCGAGTACACAGCGGCGCGATACCGCTGGCGCTTGGTGCGCGACGTCTGCAAGGGCTCGGAGACCATCAAGGGTGCTGGTGATTATTACCTTCCGAGGCCGAACGCATCAGACACCAGCCAGGACAACAAAGAACGTTACGACGCGTACAAAAAGCGAGCGGTGTTCTATAACGCCACGGGCCGCACGAAACACAGTTTGGTTGGAGCGGTGTTCCGCACCTGGCCAACGCTGACTGTCCCCGGTGCTCTCGACTACGTATCAAAGGACATCGACGGGCAGGGCGTGAGCATCTACCAGCAATCGCAGTCGGTCATTGGGCATCTGCTCGAAGTCGGCCGCCACGGGCTGCTGGTGGATTACGCCGCTGTTGTGGCCGGCTCTGTGAGCAAAGCAGACGAACAAGCAGGTCGAGCCCGGGCGAATGTCGCCAGCTACCCGGCTGAGGCCATCATCAACTGGAAGACTCGCCAAGTCGGTGGACAGCATCTACTGAGCCTGGTTGTGCTGCGCGAGACGGTTGATGTCGATACCGATGACGGCTTCGGCAGCGAGCAGGTCGTTCATTTTCGAGTGCTTCGCCTGGATGCTACCGGCGTCTACACGCAGGAAGTGTGGGAGGAGGGCTCAAGCCAGACGCAACTGATCATCGCGCCCTTTACGCCGTTGAATGGCCTCGGCCAGCCTTGGCGCCTGATCCCGTTCCAGTTCCTGGGCAGCGAGAACAACGACACCAGCATCGACGACTCACCGCTGTACGACATGGCCGAAGTCAACATCGGCCATTACCGCAACAGCGCGGACTATGAAGAGGCGGCCTATCTGGTGGGCCAGCCTCAACCGTGGATGGCGGGGCTTGATGAGCAGTGGCGTGATCACATGGAGAAGGACGGCATTTTCCTTGGCTCACGTGCACCCTGGCTGCTTCCGGTCAGTGGCACATGTGGCGTCTGGCAGGCTCAGCCCAACACCGTGGCCAAAGAGGCGATGGACGCCAAGAAAGAGGACATGGTGTCGCTCGGCGCGCGGTTGATCGAACGGGGCAGCGCGGTGAAGACCGCAACCCAGGCCGACAACGACAGCGCCGCGGAACACAGCGTGCTCTCCCTGGTGGTGAGCAACGTTAGCGAGGCCTACACCCAGTGTCTGATCTGGATGGCTGAGTTTGTGAACGCTCCCGGCGAAACCCTCTACAAGCTCAATCAGGACTTCAGCCAGATCACCCTGGACGCGACGATCCTTTCTGCACTGTTCAACGCTGTGCAGGGCGGCAAGCTGCCATCGGCTGATTTCTGGCAGTACTTGCGCGATCGCGGGGTTATCGACGCCGAGAAAACCGATGACCAGATCCGCGACGAGTTGGAAACTGAGAGCCCATCGCTCGACCTGGACGATGAAGAGGTAACCCCAAATGGCCGCAAACCAAGCGATCCTTGATGCCACCATTCGGCACGCCGTCTTCCTCGAGCAACTGAAGTCGGGAGAGGTCGCAAAGTTCGGACCTTTCCTGAAGGAAATCGACCGCTCAATCCGTGAGCGACTGACTCGCACCGACCTGACGGCTTACACAATCATTCGGCTGGAACGCCTGCTGAGTGAAGTGGATAGTCTGCTGCTGGGCATCTTCGAACGCTACAGCGAGAAGCTGAACCTCGACCTGGTGGACATTGCCAATTACGAGGCTGAGTTCGAAGCGACCAGCCTCACACGGGCGGCACCGGTTGGCGTCACGTTCGATGCGGCGGTGCCTGGCGCTGCTGCGATCAGGGCGGCCATCCTCACCAACCCACTCAGCGTGCGCGGTGCGGACGGCGGAAAGCTGCTCAAGACCTTTATCGATGGCTTCACCGCCACCGAGCGACAACGCCTCACTGGCGCGATCCGGCAAGGCTTCTTCGAAGGCCAGACCAACTTCCAGATCATCAAGAATATTCGCGGGACCAAGGCGCTCAAGTACAACGACGGCATCTTGGCCACGACCAACCGAAATGCCGGCTCCGTGGTGCGAACCGCGGTGCAGCACGTTGCCACCCAGGCGCGCATGGAGACGCTGAAGGAAAACAGCGACGTCGTGCAGGCGGTGGAGTGGGTCAGCACCCTGGATACGAAGACGACCAGCCAGTGCCGGTCACTCGATAAGCGCCGGTTCAAGCTGACCGAGGGGCCGCGGCCGCCAATCCACATCAATTGTCGCTCGACGGTGGTGGCGGTCACCCGCTTCAGCGCTCTATTCGCCAAGGATGCCACGCGGGCATCCATCGGTGACGGTGGCGCGCAGCAGGTGAGGGCGGACCTCAGCTATTACGACTGGCTGAAGCAGCAGCCGGCAGCGTTTCAGGACAAGGCCATCGGCCCGGTCCGCGCAAAGCTGTTTCGCGAAGGCGGCCTGAGCATCGAGCGGTTCTCTGAGCTGCAGCTTGATCGCAACTTTTCACCTCTTACCCTTGTGCAAATGAAGGCTCTAGAGCCTTTGGCGTTCGAGCGGGCAGGATTGTGAACCGATATCAGTCCAGCTTTAGGTAGCGCCTTAATGAAAACCACATTCGATGCACCCTAAGCTTTGATATTGCTTCAGCTTTACTAATGTAGGTATCCACGGGGTCTACCTTGCCTTCGGGCCAAGTTGCAAATGCATGGATGATGACGGCAGAAATTTCGTGAATCGGACCGCTGCCTGGGCGATTTGTAGAGAAATACTCAGGCGAAACCTGCTGGAGAGGCTGAAGCGCGAGGTAAAACTGATGGCGCCAGTGCTCTTCGTGTCCTTCGCATTCGTGCAGAACTACGGAGTTCTTGATTTTCTGTTTTGCGTCTTTGTACTGCTCAATCAGTCTCGCAGAAGTTAGCCATGCTAAGCGGTCGGCTGGAACTCTTTGGGCGGCGCCATCAGGTCCGACAAGTGATTGATATGCTCGCTCTAATGTCCTAACGGCATAGCCGGCTAGACGCTCGTCTGATCTTTCTCGAGCGGTGACTCTGATGGTGATTACTGCCGCAATTGCTGCAGCAGAACCAGAAAATGCGGCAACAAAATTCGCGTAATCGCCCGCTGTCATGACTTGTCCTCCTTGGGTATCCGAACAAACGGCTGATCATCCATGGTTCGAAGTGAAAAGCAAAACTTCGAGATGGTCCGCTCGCAAAATTTCTAACGCAGGCAGGGCCTGCATCCTCGTCTCTGGGAGACAACAAATGCTGAAATTCCAACTGGACAGCCTTGATGGTGTCGACGAAACCGTGCGCGCTCTTTACACCGAGAAGGACGGCAAGTTCGTACTCGGCATTGAAGGCCTGCCGCAACCCGAAGACGTTTCCGGCCTGAAGTCGAAGGTTCAGGAGCTTCTCGACGAGAAGAAGGCCGCCGACAAGGCTCGTAAGGACGCCGAAGACCAGGCTCGCCTGGAGCGCGAAGAGCATGCTCGCAAGTCTGGCAACGTCGAAGAGCTCGAACGCTCCTGGTCCGAAAAATACAACCGCCGCGAAGCTGAGCTGAACGGCACGCTGGAACAGGAGCGTGGAACGCTGAGTGCGCAGATCCGGGATCTGACTGTCGGACGCACCGCTACTGATATCGCGTCTGCCCTGGCAATCCCCGGCAGCGCCAAAGCCCTGTTGCCGCACATCGAACGCCGTCTGAGCGTCGAGCAGCGCGACGGGAAGCCTGTTGTGGTCGTGCTCGACCAGCAGGGCAAGCTCTCGGCGGCAACGCTGGATGAGCTGAAAGCAGAATTCGCAAACGACACGGCGTTCGCGCCGTTGATCGCGGGTAGCAAGGCATCTGGTGGCGGGGCTGCAGGTGCTGGGAATGGCGGCGGGGCCGCGAAAGGAAAAATTGGCGGCACCAAGGAGGAACGACAGGCAGCGATCGCAAGCCGGTTCCCCGATCTCCCTCTCAAGTAAGGAAATGATCCATGTCCCTGGCTCAAATGCAGGTTTTCAACGATTACATCATGCCGGCGACTCTCGAGACGCTGGACCAAATGCTCAATGCGTTTAACGCAGCGAGCAATGGTGCGATCGTGCTTTCCCCGGAAGGATTCACCGGCGACTTCTTGCAGGAATCTTTCTTCCAGAACCTCGGCGCTGCTCAGCGTCGGGTGAATCGCTACGGCGCGAACTCTGCGGTAACGCCGGTTGACCTGACCGAACTGCAGAACACTACTGTGAAGGTTGCAGGTGGTTTCGGCCCGCTGCGCTACGAGCCATCCCAGATGACCTGGCTGGAGCGTCCAACCGCTCAAGGTATCGAAGTTGCGAGCCGCGCGTTCGCGGAAGTCCTGATGAGCGACCAACTGAACACTGCGATCGCTGCTCTGGTCGCAGCCATCACTGCTCAGGCTGCTGCGGTAAACGATGTTTCGGCCACCCTCGGCGTCTCCCAGGCTGCGCTGAACAACTCGCATGCCAAGTTTGGTGACTCCAGCCAAAACTTGGTTGCTCAGGTGATGCAAGGTTCCACCTGGCACAAGCTGATTGGTCAGGCGATCGGTAACTCCACCAACCTCTTCGTAGCTGGCAACGTTCGAGTGGTCGACATCCTCGGCAAGATCTCCGTGGTGACCGACGCTCCTGCTCTGCGACAAACCGGCACGCCGAACAAGGAAATCATCCTTAGTCTGGCCGCTGGTGCCGCACTGGTGCACGACAACCGCGACATCATCTCGAACGTGCAGACCACCAACGGCTTGCAGCGCATCGAGACCACCATTCAGGTTGACTACACCTTCGGCCTGGGGCTCAAGGGTTACACCTGGGACGTCGCCAACGGCGGCAAGTCGCCTACCAGTGCGGCGCTTGCCACCGGCACGAACTGGGATAAGACCGCCGCCAGCATCAAGGATACCGCTGGTGTTGCAGTGATCGGTGACGCCGCCAAGTAACCATTCGATGACTGCGCCGGGGCATAATGCCCTGGCCCAGCGGAGTAACAACGATGACTGACAACAACATCTGGTATCTGCCGGGCCCGTTCCACCGTTACGAAGACGACGTGAAGGGCATGGCTAATAAAGCGGGCCTGATCATCATTGATGCCAACGTGACGGACGACCGTGACAGGGAAGCCGAGAAGCCGCCTAAGGCTAAACTGAAGGCTGAGTATCGTGATGCTCCGGGCAGAGCTGGCGCAGACTCGACCGAAACGAAGGACTAACACATGCTCATCATCGAGGACGGCACCGGCAAGCCAGATGCCGAAAGCTACGCGAGCGCCGCGGACTTAGTCATGTACGCCAGCAAATTCGGCGTGACCATCCCTGCAGACGTGAACTCGCAAGAAGCACTGCTTCGCCGGTCCGCCTTGGCGATGGATGGCATGACGTGGAAGGGTCGCAAGATGGACGGGGATCAGGCACTGGCTTGGCCGCGCCGGGGTGTTGAGTTGGATCACCAAATCAAGCCCGACAACTACTTGCCTGCCCGTATCCAGTACGGGCAGATGGCTTTGGCCGCTGAGATTCACACCGACGACATTGACCCGATCGAGAAGCGCAAAGGCGCGGTTACACGGGAGCGCGTCGAGGGTGCAGTTGATCGCGAATACGCGACAATCTCGAACACAAGCGGCCGACTGTTGCCGGCGGCGCCGGATCGACCGAGCGCCACGCAGTTTGCAGATTATCTCCAGCGCAGAGGTTTGTTTGCTGTGAGGGCTTAGTTAGGATATTGCTCGTCCAGTTGAGAAAGCAGATGTCCAATGTCGGTTCTGATGCCGTAGACGCACGAGAACCATGCTTTTGTTGCCGGGTCAGCGTTTACGCTCACCAGAATGTTGGCGGCCGCCGAGCTGACAGCTGGCTCGAAGTAATACTCCTCGCACTCGCTTCGGGCGCGTTTTTTGCCATCAATAGTGCCTGTTTTGGCGTATCGCTTGAGTTCCTCCTTGAGCGACCTAAATAGCTGTTGCAGTTCATCCTTCTCCATACGATTGAAACTAGTTTTGCCAGCGTGCAAATCCATCAACTCGTTGGCCTGATCGCAGAAACTACGCATCTTGGCCATCACTTCGCGAACATGCTGCTCTTCTGTCGTCATCGTGATTTCCTGATCCATTAGGGGCGGGTATACAGACGAGGATACTAACCGTCCTGCTGGACCTATGCATACGGAGCCACCATGGCCTTCTACGACGAAATGGCCGTGATGGCTTTGGAGATGATCACAGAGTTCGGCCAGCCCATCCTTCTGCGAAACACTTCCCCTGGCGAATACGATCCTGAAACCGGCTCGGGGGGAGAGGGCGTGACCACTCAGCAAGCCGCTGAAGGAATCGTCGCAGAGTTCACCGGCCTTGAGTTTCAGCGCAGCACGCTGATTCAACAGGGTGATAAGAAAATCAAGATTGCCGCCAGGGACGTCCTGCCCCCGACGCTACTAACGGTTGCCGTCTCCGATATCGCGGTATCCAACAGCTACGACTACTTCTTCCTACCGTTCTCGGTCTGGTCCGTCATCAGTGTGAAAGAGACGAACCCTGCCGGTGCGCCGCTGATATTCGAAGTACAAGGGAGGCGCTGATGAGCGTTCCGATAATCACCGTTCTGCCTGCGCCGCCTGCCCGATCTGAAGCGCCGAGGGACTTCACTCCCAAGATGGATGCGTTTGTGGCTTCGCTGCCGGTCTTCGGGGTAGAGGCGAACGCTCTGGCGGTGTTTGTCGATCAGCGCGCCTCGACGGTTGAGAGCATTGCTACAGAGTCGGGCGAGAACGCCGCGGCGGCACAGCAAGCGGCTGATGCGGCTGCACAGAGTAAGGATGCAGCGGGCGAGAGCCAAAGAGCCGCCGCTGCATCTGAATCGGCTGCGGCAGGTCATGATGAGAGCGCCGGCCAAAGTCGTCAGGCAGCGTTACAAAGTGCCAACGCGGCTGCTCAAGATCGCACCACGTCTCAACAAGCAGCTACAAGTGCCAGTGACAGCGCGACCAGTGCCGCACAGAGCAAGGCTGGCGCCATCGCCGCGGCTGAGTCGGCCGCCACCAGCCGCCAGAACGCCGCAACATCTGCCGGTACTGCTCAGACCAAAGCCGGGGAAGCTGCTCAGTCTGCCGATAATGCCGCGTCCCGGGCACAAGCTTCTCAGTCGAGTGCTGACGCCGCGGCGTCGAGTCGAAACAGCGCAACCGAATCAGCCACACAATCTGGTGCATCCGCCAACGCATCTGCTGCGTCAGCCGGACAGGCCGCATCGTCGGCATCCTCTGCGCAATACAGCCAGAACGCAGCTGCTGGATCAGCCAGCGCCGCATCGATATCCGCTGGCGCAGCATCGAACTCAGCGGTTACCGCCGAAACATACGCTCAACTGTCGGGTGCCAAGGTCTTTGCCACCAAAGCGGCGGCGGACGCTGCATTGCTTCAGCTCATTGATGGCGAGTCAGTACGGATTGTTGCTGATGAAAACTTCGCAGGTCGCTCAGCTTGGTACGTCATGCGGTTGGACGCTGGAGCAAGCCTCTCGCTGAATTTCATCGACGATATGTACGGCGTCGGCGGCCTAACCCTGGTTCGGGTGCAGCCTGATCAGTCGGAAATGGTCGCTGTACCTGCAAGCGCTACAGCAGCAGGGAAGCTCGGCAACCTAGCTGTAGATGCGAATTTTATCTATGTCGCCGTTGGCGCAAATCAATGGAAGCGCGCCGCGCTGGTGGGGTGGTAAACAATGGCACTACAAGCGAAAACATTTAACGACTTGATTACTTTCGGGCGTACCACTGGCGGCGGTCGGTGGAACTCGGCGGGGCAATACGAATGGTTGGCCGCTAACCAACCGCGTTTTGATTACGACCCGCTTAGCAAGTTGATTAAAGGGTTGCTCATTGAGGAACCGAGAACGAATTTGCTAACTTTCAGCTCTCGGATAGACGACAGCAGTTGGGTGAAAACAGCGTCGACCGTACAGCCTTCGCCTGACATTGATCCTATGGGTACGCTCAACGCCTGGGCGCTTAGACCGAATGCGGGTACGGGTGTCGTCGGTCGTGTTTACAAGTCATTTCCTGCAACAGCTGGTGTTACATACACTTTTAGTATCTTTGCAAAGAAGAAAGAAATCAGTTTCCTTCGGCTGCTTTCTACTGGCGGTACAAGTACAGTCGTCGAATCGTATTTTGATTTGACGTCGATGCTTACCGGGAACAATACCGGTCTTACGTCCCGCATTGTTGACGTCGGCGGCGGATGGGCACGATGCATTATCACGTTTACCGCAAACACCACCGCTACCTGTTTGGTTTATGCTCAAGCAGCCACAAGCCTTTTCGTTCATTCGTACACAGGCGACGGAACGCCCGCAATCCTTGTTGCAATGAGTCAATTAGAAGTTGGAGGCTTCGACACTTCGTATGTCCCGAGTATTGACAGTTTTACAAGCCGCGCTTCAACGGCGACTTACGTAGACGCGGCAGGGGCGACGCAAACGGCCGCTATCAACGTTGCTCGTAGTAATGCGTATGGGTATGATTCGGCAGGCGTTCTTCGCCCCATTGGGTTGTTGGTAGAAGCAGCGGCGACTAACCTTTACACTTATTCGCAAGCCTTTACCGATGCGTCTTGGTCTAAAACAGCGGGCAGCGCTCCTGCGGGCGGACCGGTCGCCCCAATGGGGTTAACTCACAAATACATTGCAGATGCAAATGTAACGCCCCACTTTTTGCAAAAGACTTTTACCGGTGTATTAGGTACGCGGTACACGTCCTGGCGCGTGTTGAAGGCGGGTGAACACAGCCTAATTAGAATGCAACTTTATGCGACGCCTTTGTTTGGTCAGGCTGATTTTGATTTGGCGGCGGGTACGGTTTCAGGTAACAGCAACGGGCAAGCAAGTATTAAACCGTTGGGCGGCGGCTGGTTCCTTTGCGCAATGACCGGTGTTTGCACGGTTGACGGTCAAGTTTCGGACCGCTGGTATCCAGTCGTCGGCGGGGTCACATCATTTGCAGGTAATGGAACGGATGGTTATTACATTTGCGCTGGGCAACTCGAAACAGAGTATGCTTCTTCGTATATCCCGACAACTAGTGCCCAAGTTACCCGCGCCGCTGACATTGCTTCGTCGGTCCAAGTTACACGGGCGGCAGATATGCCATTGGTCAACGTGCTTAGTCCTTGGTATAACCCGCTGGAAGGCACGTTGTTTATCGACGCATCAACTAGCTCGCAGGGTGCTGTAGGTAGCGAGCTTTCGACAGGGGTTAACACTAATCGAATGACTTGTCATTACCGAACAGTAGGCGGAATTGCTGTTGCGGTGGTAGTAAGCGCTAGCGCAAATACATTCGGGACGGCGGTGGCGTCTGGTAAAATGGCGTTAGGTTATAAGGATAATGACTTCGCCGTGTCCATTGGCGGTGTTGCTCCATCAAAGACAGCATTGTCTAAAGTCCCAGTCGTCAATCAGCTTAAACTTGGCTATCGTTCCGGCGGTATTCCCGACTATCTGAACGGGCACATCCGTTCGATCAAATACTTTCCACGTCGTCTATCCGACGCAGAACTACAAGCGGTTACCGTATGAATCGAGAATATAGCGAAATTGGTAAAATCGTTGATCGTCCAGGCACCTATGACGACGAAGGCAACGAGCTAACTCCGCCGACTTTCCTTTCTGGCTGGCACGTCAACATGACGGAGCTTTTGCCCGAGCTAATCGACCATCAGGTCTTTCCGGTGAACCCTATCCGGGTATACGCCGACGCTGAAACGGTCTTTCTTCGCTTTGATGATCAGGCTGAGTGGCTAGCTGTTGTCGAGGGCTGGACGCAACCCCAACTTGATTAATGGCTGATCCGTTCGCAGGAGGTTCGCATGTCTTCCAAGTATTCCGGACAGTCCGGCAGCTTTGCGCTCAGCCTTGCCGAATTCGCGGCCCAGGCCACGGAAGCCATCGATGCGAGCCTGCGCGAGATCCTCATTGAGGTCGGCAGCAGCGTTATCCGGATGTCACCGGTGGGCAACCCTGAGATCTGGGCGCAGAACGCTGTGGCAAGTCAGTACAACAAGGCTGTGGACGATTACAACACCGGCCTGCGCAGTGATCCGACCAACCTGACAAAGACTGGCCGCCTCAAGCCTGGTCGCAAACTGAACGACGGCATGGACATCGTTGCGCCTGAAGGCTATGTCGGCGGGCGGTTTCGTGGCAACTGGATGTTCAGTATCGGCTCGCCGGATAGCTCAACGACTGAAGAGATCGATCCGAGCGGAGCCAAATCAACGGCGCGCATCGTCGCAGGCGCAATCGAATTTAAGGCGGGCGATACCTGCTACATCACCAATAGCCTTGGGTACGCGATTCCTCTGGAGTTTGGACACTCGACTCAGGCGCCCAGCGGCATGGTCCGCATCACCGTGGCCCGCTTCCAGCAGATCGTGTTGGAGGCCATCAGGAACAACCAGATATGAGCCACAACATCATCGCCTCGATCTATGAGGCAAAGCTGATCAGCTGGGCGAAAGCCTTGCCGGTACCGCTGAAGGTCGTCGTCCAGAACGAAACCTACAAGCCTGCGAATAGCGAGACCTACCTTCGAGCGTTCACTTTGCCCGCTGACACCGCGAGCAACACACTCAGCGGTGATCACCGGCTATACACCGGTGTGTTTCAGGTCAGCATCGTGACGCCATCGGGCAAGTATCGAGGGCCTGCCGGCGTGATTGCTGGTCAGATCGCAGCGCTGTTCCCTCTGTATGAGCGCAACACGAAAGGCGCTCTCGCGGTGGTGACGATGACCCCAGTTGACCCCGGACCGGGTATGCAAGAAGACACCACCTTCACTGTGCCTGTGTCGTTCATGTACCGATCCGACAACTAATTCGCCCGTTGGGCAAACCCTGAAACCCGCCATGAGCGGGTTTTTTCACGTCTGCAAAGAGGAAAAACCCATGGGAATCAAAATTCCGAACGGCGGCACGTTCCAGCACGCCGCGACCTACGCCGCACCACTCGCAGTCACCGCCCTCAGCAACGCAACCGAGGCCATCGCCACCGTCACCGGCGCAACACTGGTTGTAGGCGATATCGTCCTGATCAGCTCCGGCTGGACTTCCCTGAATGGTCGTGTCGCCCGGGTGAAAGCAGCGACTGCTACTGCAATCACTCTCGAAGGCATCAACACCACCAACCTGCAGCTTTTCCCCGCATTGGGCGGCATTGGCTCGCTGAAAAAAGTGCTGACCTGGGTGTTGATTCCTCAGGTCACCGACTTGGCACCATCTGGCGGCGATCAAAACTACCTGGGCGTCGCGTTCCTTGAGGATGCCCAAGGTCGTGAGATCCCGATCGACAAGGCAGCGGCCCGATTGACCATCACAGTTGCGGATGACCCGGCTATGGCTTACGTGCCAATCGTTCAAGCCGCTGACGCTGGTGGCGAAATCCAGGCGGCCCGCCTGAACCTGCCTGGGAACGACACGATTTTCTACGGAGCTTATACCTCGTGGTCGGCCCAACCTGTTGTGACCCGCAGCGCGCTGCTGACTCGGACCATCACGCTCGCCTTGCAGGCCCCAATCACCCGCTACGCCTCTTAAGGAGACCCCATGGCGAAGTTCAAGATTGCCCAAAACCCGACCTTCAAGGCAGATGTGGATATTCCTCGTGTTGGCGGTGCCACCATCAAGGTTCCGTTCGAGTTCAAGTACCGGGATCGTAAAGAGCTTGCGGCACTGTTCGCCGGCTGGCAGGAGGGCGTCAAGGAAGATCAGGAGCGATTCAAGGCTAAGGGTGACGAGCTTACCCTGGTGGAGATCACCGACTCGCACATCGATCGTCAGGTTGAACAGGTAGGGGAGCTGGTCGTCGGCTGGGGCTTCGACGACAAGTTGAGCCCTGAGTCGATTCGAGCATTGGTGGAAACTTCCGCCGGCGCAGGCGAAGCAATTGTGGAGGCCTACCAGAAGGCCTTCTCCTCGGTCCGCCTGGGAAACTGATCAAGGTCGCTCGCCTGATGTATGAGCCAGGTCCTTCAGAAGAGGATCTGGCTGCTTTTGGTATGTCACTGGCAGACGTTGAAGAAGAGTGCGAAGTGCTGCCGGACAACTGGCAGTCCTTCACGCTTTTCAATGCGATGTCTACTCAGTGGCGCACGGGAGCAGGCGGGGCTTCCGGCCTTGATTACACAGCACTCAGGGATGTCGCCGGCTTTCTTGGTACATGCAAAAAGCGACTCAAAGAGATTTTTCCCGACCTTCAGGTGATGGAGGTCGAGGCCTTGCTCGTCATGAGCGAATCGAAGTAATGGAGCACTCATGTCGGGAACAATTGCGCAGTTAGGCATCGAGGTAAATTCAGGCGATGCCGTACAGGCCGCCATCGACCTCGACAAAATGACCGAGGCGGGTAAAGGGGCCGAAGAATCCGCAAAGCGCACCGGCTCAGCCTGGGAGAGGGCTTTGTCCGGGATGGCGGGTGACACCCAGCAGATCGTGAAAGAGCTCCAAGCCCTTAATGCCAAGCAGGACACCACTGCTCAGTTAATGGCAACCGTCGGCCGCTCGCTTGTAGAAGTTACGCAAGGTCTGAAGAAGACTACTACTGCAACAACCGAGCTCAGCACCGCGGAAGTAAAGCTGGGTGAATCATCGGAAGATGCAAAGGCTCGCTTGCTGGCGATGGCAAAGGCCTCGCTTGACTCCAGCGAGTACTACCAGACGCTGACCACCAGCGTAAACAGCACCTCCACGGCGCTTAATGAATCTGGGTCGTCGGTCAGTAGCCTGACCGCTCTTTCGCGGCGCCTGCAGGCTGAGTCGGACGCGCTCGTTGGCACAACTGACAAGGTTGCGGAGGCAACTCGACGAGCTGCGGCAGCGACAGGCGTTCAAGCTGAAGGCTTGCAAGCACTTCTCGGCAAGATCAACCCGGCCATGGCTGCGCTCGGAAAGCTCGATCAGCAGCAGGAGCAGCTACAGAAGTACAAGTCCGCCGGCCTTATCGACGCTGAGACATTCCGTGAGTACTCAACCCGCATTGACGCCTCCCGGCAGAAGCTGGGCGACTTTGATGAAGGGCTTCGCAAAACCGGCGTTACCTCGAAGCAGACCGAGACGGCGCTACGTCAGCTTCCGGCGCAGTTCACGGACATCTTTACCAGCCTGGCTGGCGGCCAGAATCCTTTGCTCGTACTGCTCCAGCAGGGCGGCCAGATCAAGGATTCGTTCGGAGGTATCGGTGAAACCTTCGATGTGTTGGGCGGCAAGGTAAAAGGTTTTTGGTCATCCCTATTTGGAAATGGTGCGGGAATCGTCGGGGCGGGCGCCGCGCTGGGCGAACTGGCTGCGCAACAGCAGAATGTAGCGGAAGGCTCCAAGGCGGCGGCTGATGGTGTTGGTAGCCTGGCTGAAAGCTCAAACACTGCGGCAGAGGCTGCTGAAAACGCCCAGAAAGCATATGGCGCGCTCCCTGCGAGCGTTACCGGCGCATCTATGAGCATCATGGGTATGGCTGCTGCAGTAGCAGTGGCCGCCGCAGCAATCGGTGTTCTGATCTATGGCTACAGCCAGGGCAGCGACGAGGCTGATGAGTACAACAAGGCACTGATTCTCACAGGCAATGCGGCCGGAACATCGGCGGACCAACTAGCCAATCTGGCTCAGCAAGTCAGTGCTAAGAATGGCACCACTGGAGAGGCAGCCGCATCCCTGACCAAGCTGGCCGCAAGTGGCGTGATTGCAGGATCTAGCTTCAAGGAAATTGCATATGCTGCCGCGGCGATGGAGGACGCCACAGGCAAATCAGTCGATGCAACCATTGCCGAATTCGTCAAAATCGCCAAGGATCCGGTTGCGGCAGCAAAAGAGCTCAATAATCAGTATCAGTTTCTGACTGCCTCGGTGTACTCGCAGATCGTCGCGCTCAAGGAGCAGGGCGATACTGTCGGTGCAGCGGATCTGCTCACAAAGACCTATGCGGACACCATTCAGGAGCGATCCGGCCAGATCACGAAGAATCTCGGCCTGTGGGAAAAAGCTTGGAAAGGTGTGAAAGACTCGGCCAACGGTGCGCTTGATTCGATATTGGATGTCGGCAGAGTGCAGTCTATTGACGCTCAGATCGCCAACCTTGAGAAGATCGTTGGCGACCGAAAAAATGGTTTTCTAACTTCACTTTTCCCTGATGACTTGGGGGCCTCAAGCAGCTCGACCAAGTTTCTCGAGCAACAGTTGCTTGCTCTCAGAAAGCAGAAGGTCGTGCTGGCAGAGAATGCTGCGATCGACGCAAGCAAGGTCAAAGTACAGAAGGAAGGTATCGAGGCCGAGCAGCGCCTTAAGCAAATCAGCGACTCGAATCTGACCAATGCAGAGAAGCGCGATAAGCTGACCAAGGCTTATTTGCGCGATGTCGAGGTTTTGAGGAAAGCAAATCCTGATGATCCAAAGGTCCAAGCCGACTATGTCGCCAAGACCCTCCAGAACATCAAGGACAAGAATAAGGACCCCAAAGCCGCATCGGCCGGCGCTGTCGACCTGACCGGCTATAACAACGCCCAAAACGCGCTCAAGGAAATACAGGCCGATTACGCGAACACCCAGAAGCAACTGGATGCCGCGCAGAAGGCCGGGCTGATCTCGCAACAGGAATATCTCCTCAAGCGCGAAGCCTTGATTGGCAACGAGAGGGACGAGGTCACCTCTGCTTACGAGGCGGAGATTGCCGCTCTTGAGGCAGCAAAGGGCCAGGCGAAAACCACGGCCGAGCAGCGAATTCAGCTCGACCAGAAGATCGCCGACGCACGCACCGACATGCTCAAGGCGCAGAAGGCTGCGGACAGTGAGCTGGACGTGCTGGCAAAGAACGAGCAGGGCCGGCTGAAGAAGCAGGAATTGGCCGTTCAGACTTACACCAGCGCGCTGCAGCAGCAAGTCGATACGTTGCGCCAGCAGGGGCAGCGTGCCGCAGCCGGCCTGGGCCAGGGTGATCGGCAGCGCAGCCTGACCGATCAGCAGAACGCCATCGACGATCGCTTCAACTCGCAGAAGCTGGATCTGGCCAGCCAGTACGGCGAGGGCTCGCGGGGCATGAGCCTCGACGAGTACACCCAAAAACTGGCAGCGCTGAAAACCACGCAGCTGGATCTGCACGACACCGTGCAGGACAATTACAACGAGATGACCGCCGCCCAGGGTGACTGGAGCGCTGGCGCATCATCGGCGTGGCAGAACTATCTGGAATCGGCTCGGGACGTGGCCGGGCAGACAAAAAGCCTGTTCAGCAACGCGTTCAATTCGATGGAGGATGCAGTCGTCAACTTCGCCATGACTGGGAAGTTGTCATTCGGTGACTTCACCAAGTCGATTCTGGCGGATATGGCCAGAATCGCTACCAGGCAGGCCAGTTCGTCGCTGCTCAGCAGCCTTGTCGGGGCGGCTACCAACTACTTCACAGGCAGCAACGGCAATGAATTGACCTCTGGTTCTGCCGGTGCCGTCTCGTCGAATGTCGGTGCAACGCAGGCCGGCTATTCCAGTGTCGACTTTTCTGGCTACAGAGCTGCGGGTGGGTCTGTCGAGGCGAACTCGCTGTATGAGGTCAACGAACTCGGCCCAGAGCTTTACAACGAGGGCGGGCGCTCCTTTCTAATGACCGGCGCAAACGGCGGCAGCGTGACCCCGCTTACATCTGGGACGAATGTTGCTGCCATGAGCAGTAGGGGTGGCGGAAGCGGTGGAGGCACAAGCATTAGCCTCAATATGCCGATCATCATGTCTGATGCAGAAGCGGGACGGCCTGACGGCGCAGAACTGGACACTGAGCTGCTCCAGCGAAACATGGCCGAGCGTATGCGTATCGTCGCCAAAGAAGAGATCACCAAATCTTGGCGCCAGGGCGGCGTGAGCAGCCGAAACGTTAAAGGATGATTTATGGCACTCGAAACATTCACCTGGCAGATCGAGGCTGGCGCCTCCGGGGACATCACTCAGCGCGTCCGCACGCAGCAGTTTGGCGACGGATACAGCCAGACGGTCTCGGACGGCATCAACAACAAGGAGCAGTCCTGGCCCTATAGCCACACCGGGACCAAGGATCGTATCAAGGAGATCATTGCCTTCCTCGATCGCCACAAAGGAGCGAAGGCGTTCCTCTGGACGCCGCCACTCGGCGAGCTCGGGCTCTACAAGTGCAATGGATACAAGCCCACCCATAAAGGCGGCTACGTCTACAACCTGACCGCCACCTTCGAACAAACCTTCACCCCTTAAGGGAACCCTGATGGCATTAATCACGGACATCCAAAAGCTGGAGCCCGGCGGGGAAGTGCGGCTGTTTGAAATCGATGGCACGGAGTACGGCGCGGACATCCTGCGCTTCCATGCGCACTCGATCCCGCATACACCTGACGAACTCGATCAGAGTGGGCCGTCGCTCTCGCTTAACTTCGCGGGGAACCAATACGCCGCAGATAACGGGCAGGAGCTTGCCGCGAAATCCATCTGGTGGCAGGGCAATGAATACGCTGCCTGGCCAGTGCAGATCGAGGGCATTGGCGCGGGCAGCGATGGGACCGTCACAAGGCCTGTGTTCAGTGCTGGCAACGTCAACGGGCGCATTACGGCGCTCTGCCTGGCCTTCGACGACCTGCTGAAATTTCAGCTGACCGTGCGTGAAACCATGGCCAAGTACCTCGACGCAGTGAACTTCCCCGAAGGCAACCCGACAGCTGACCCAACACAAGAGGCGCTGGAAGTCTGGTTCATCGACCAGAAGACCGGTGAGGATGGCGAGATCGTGCAGTGGGAGTTGTCCTCCCCGGGCGAGATCGACGATCACGGACTGCCAGGCCGGCAGATGACGACCTTCTGCCACTGGGCAATGACTGGCGGTTACCGCGGGCCGAACTGCGGATACACGGGCGGTGCCCTGTTTGATGATGACGATAGTCCTACGGACGACCCCAGCAAAGACGAGTGCAAGGGCGGGCTGAAGTCCTGCAAGCTGCGCTTCGGCCAGAACAATCAACTTCCCTACGGCGGATTCCCCGCAGTGTCCCTCATTGCACGGAGCTGACCATGCGCAAGCACATCCTGAGCGCGATGGCAGCGCACGCGGTAAACCAGTATCCGAAAGAGGCTTGCGGGCTGTTGCTGGCGATTGGGCGCAAGCAGAGGTACTTCCCTTGTCGGAACATCGCGACCGAGCCGACCGAAGAGTTTCGAATTGATCCTGAGGATTACGCAGCCGCGGAAGACGCCGGCGATGTGATCGGTATCTTCCATTCGCATCCGGACGCGACCAGCCGGCCGTCTCCGCACGACCTGGCCATTTGCGAAGCCACGTCCTTGCCTTGGCACATCATGAGTTGGCCAGAAGGCGATCTGCGCAGCATCACCCCATCTGGTAGCACGCCGCTGCTCAATCGTCCGTTCGTTCACGGCGCGTGGGACTGCTGGCAGGTCTGTGCTGATTGGTACAAGCGCGAGTGGGGGCTGGAATTCGAAGCGTTCAAGCGCGAGGACGGTTGGTGGGAGAGCGTGGACGCCGAGAGCTTGTATGAAGCGAACTACGAGGCTGCCGGTTTCGTCAGGGTAGATCGGCCTCAGCGTGGGGACATGGTCGTCATGGAAGTCGGGCGAACCGTTTACCCCAATCACGCTGGGATATTTCTCGGCACCGACCCGACACTGCCAGACGAGGACGCAGCTACTTTCGGCCCAGGCCCTTTCCTGCTGCACCACCTGTACCGCCGGCCAAGCGAGATCATCGTCTTTGGCGGGCCCTGGCTGGACCGAACGCGCCTGATCCTCAGGCACAACGACGCACAACCAACCACATGATGCGGTATGGCCGCGGGAGAAAAAATGGACGGCAACGAGGGAGGACGTACAGCCGGAGTGGTCGACCTTTGACGAGAATTGGATGAGTTAAAGGCTCGCCTTGCTGAAGAAGCGAGCCGTAGAACATTGGCAGATGAAGTCTTATCGCGAAGAGTTGACGCGGTTATGGCCCCAATTGCCCATTAGCAGGTGTGCTCTTTAGCCGCTTCTTGCTTTGCTAGAGTCTCTATCTCTGTAATTGTCAGATCAGAAATAGGCGTTGTTGGTGAAACCCATAGCTGAGTGGTAGTACCGGTCGCTGGCTTCATCATCGAGACCAGCAATCTCCCATCCTCTGCAAATACGATGTTAGTAATTTTGAACGACATATACCGACCTCTTCGACCTTCTATCCGCGCCGAAATTGGCGCAATCCCAGTCCTTGGGCTTTCGAGCAAAGGACTGGGCTATCCGTTGCGTGGAGGCAAGAGGCTACTACGGTGAGTGATGGGGCGTTACTGGGGATTCGTACAGGCCGTGATATCGTTGTGCTTCTAGTTAAGGAGGCGTTCGATGAAGGTGAAGAACTGGCAGGGCTGGGAGCCTGAGTGGCTAAAACTGACGGAGCATTATCTGAATGCTCCGGCTATCCCTGGCGCTTACATCATTTGTGCAGATAGGGCGATCAGCCGTGCAGTGGGCGACGACGAGCATGGGGTGTTGACCATCGGTGAATCTGATAACTTGAGGCGTCGCCTCGCTGCCTTTGTTCGATGTGCAAAAAATTCAGGATCTGCCGGGCACATGGCCGGCTGGCGCTTTAACTATGCATCTTTCGAAAAGGTCTTTCCTGTAGAGACGCTTTGGGTGAGTTGGTATCCAACCACAGATAAGGCCGCGGCATATGCCAAGGAAGGAGAAATGTTGGGTCTTTACCTCGCTGAGCATTACGAGCTGCCTCCTCTTAACTACAAATTCAATTGGCCAAAGCTGGAAGTTTAGCTATGGCCGCCTGAATGACGTCGCGATAGAGTCACCCCTTTCAGGATGAGGAAGAATCATGCGGATTTTGATAGGGGCAGTGGTAGTGGCGGTACTGGCTGGATGCATGGCGCCCACCATGAACGAAGCCCGACAGGAAGGGCCGAGCAAGATTCTTTACTCCAAAAAAACCGACAAAGCCCTTGCTCAGTGCGCTCAGTATGAGTGGCAAAACCAATCGATCTTCGGCGTGACACCTGAAGCCACGCTGCAGCCTGGCCGAGACAGTGGCTATACCGTCTTCACGGCAGGATCCGAGTATTTCGTCGACATTCAGCCAGGCGCTTCGGGCTCCGTAGCCAAATATTACGCAGTGCTGAACAACTGGATATCCGCGAAACGTTTGACTGCGCTGCAAAGCTGTCTGTAGATAAACCTGAATTTCAAGCCCGCTCCGGCGGGTTTTTTATTGCCTGGAGAAAAGCTATGTCGGTACCGGCTATCGATTACCAGCCACTCACAACCATCAAACTTTACGGGGCTTTAAGACAGTTCGGGCGCTCGTTCAGGCTCTCGGTTCGATCGCCGGCGGAGGCTGTAAAAGCATTGTGTATGCAGATCCCTGGCTTCGAGCGATTCCTTTTAAATGCGAAATCGCGAGGAATAGAGTTCGCCGTGTTCCGCGGAAAAACCAATATCGGAGAGGGCGAATTAGGTTTTGGTGGCGATGGCGACATCCGGATTTCGCCTGTGATCACTGGCAGCAAGCGTGGAGGCGTCTTGCAAACTATCGTCGGGGCAGTGCTGATTGTGGCAGGCCTAGTTATTACAGGTGGTACTTTTGGTGCCGGGGCTCCATTTGGTTCTGCGGTGATCATGATGGGGGCCTCAATGGTCGCCGGCGGCGTCATCCAAATGCTCAGCCCTCAACCGAAGGGCCTCAAGACCAGCGCCGCCCCCGAGAATACACCTGGCTACGCGTTCGGCAGCGCCAAGAACACCACAGCATCCGGCAACCCTGTTCCGCTTTGTTATGGCGAGCGTCGCTGGGGTGGAGCGATCATCAGCGCCGCGATTTATGCCGAAGACCAGATGTAGCCAGACCGTCGCACACCACCACCGCCCATGAGGCGGTTTTTTACTGCCTGGAGAAAAGCATGGGCGCAGCACAGCAAGTAGAAATCTTCGGCGCCAAGGGCGGATCGGACAAACCAAAGACCCCGACCGAAGCGCCGGACAGCCTGCGCTCGGTGGCCATGGCCAAAATGCTGATAGCAATGGGCGAGGGTGAATTTTCCGGCAATCCGACCGCGCAGGACATCTTCCTCGACAACACCCCATTGCAGGATCCCCAGGGCAACATGAACTTCCCGAACGTGAAGTTTGAGTACCGTAGTGGGTCGGTCGAGCAGGGCTATATCTCCGGAATCCCATCGATCGAGAACGAAACCACGCTTGGCATCGAGCTGCGCAGCGGCACGCCGTGGGTTCGTGCGATCAACAATACCGAACTGTCAGCTGTGCGCCTGCGCTTCGCTTGGCCGGCCCTGCAATCGGTTGATGCCAGCGGCAATGTGAATGGCTATCGGATTGAGTACAAGGTTGAGCTGGCCACCGATGGCGGCGCTTATCAGCAAGTGCTGAGCGAGGCTGTTGACGGAAAGACCACCAGCACCTACGAGCGCACCCGCCGCATCGATCTGCCTGCTGCTTCCAGTGGCTGGCTGATGCGCGTTACGCGTATTACGCCGAACCAGAACAACAACAAAATTGCCGACTCCATGCAGATCGCCGGCTTCACCGAGGTGATTGATGCGAAGCTTCGGTACCCGAATACCGCGCTGCTTTACATCGAATTTTCGGCCGAGCAGTTCCGCAATATTCCGGCGGTGACGGTCAAGTGCAAAGGTCGGAAGATCCCGGTGCCGAGCAACTACGATCCGGACGCTCGGTCCTACACCGGTATCTGGGATGGCACCTTTAAACAGGCATGGACCGACAATCCCACCTGGATGACCTACGACATCACCGTAAACGACCGATTCGGCCTAGGCCGGCGAATCAAGCCTTGGCAGGTCGATAAGTGGGAGCTGTACCGGATCGCCCAGTATTGCGATCAGTTGGTGCCGGATGGGAAGGGCGGGCAAGAGCCGCGCTTCACCTGCAATCTCAACCTGCAGGGTAAGGCCGACGCCTGGTCGCTGCTGCGCGATATCTCTGCCATTTATCGCGGGATGACCTACTGGGCTCAGGGCCAGGTCTGCACGCTGTCCGACATGCCGCGCGCGACTGATTTTGACTTCGCCTACACCCGGGCGAATGTCATTGATGGCAGGTTTACCTACTCGAGCGCATCGGAGCGCACCCGGTATAGCCGGGCCTTGATCAGCTACGACAATCCAGCGAACAACTTCGACACCGACGTCACCGCCGTGACCGATCCCAAACTGCAGCGGCGCTACGGCGACAACCCGCTGGAGATCAGCGCAATCGGTTGCACGCGTGAGTCTGAGGCGCAGCGCCGCGGCAAGTGGGCATTGCTCACAAACTCCAGGGACCGCGCAATCAGCTTTCGGGTTGGCCTCGATGGCCGCATTCCGTTGCCTGGCTACGTCATCCCTGTGGCTGACGAACTGCTGGCTGGCCGCGCGATCGGCGGACGCATCTCGGCAGTGAGCGGCCGCGCCATTACCTTGGACCGCGATACCCAGGCCAAGACCGGCGACCGCCTGATCCTGAACCTGCCAAACGGCAAGTGCGAAGGGCGTACCGTGCAGTCCGTGGCGGGTCGCGTGGTTGCTGTCACCGTCGCGTATTCCGCGGTACCGGAGCGCGAACTTGTTTGGGCGCTCGACGCTGACGATCTGACCGTGCCGTTGTATCGCGTGACCAGCGTATCCCGTCCAGAGCCCGGCGTATTTGAAATCTCGGCAGTTCAATACGACCCAAGCAAGTTTGCGCACATCGACACCGGTGCACGATTGGAGGAGCGGCCAATCAGCGTGATTCCGATCACCGTCGTTCCGGCGCCGGCCAGTGTGACGCTGACTTCCACCTCTGTGGTTTCCCAAGGCATCGCCGTCGCCACCATGACCATCACCTGGCCGGCAGTGAACGGCGCCGTCGGGTATGACGTGGAGTGGCGCAAGGACAGCGGCAACTGGATCAAGCTGCCACGGACCGGTGCAACCGGTGTCGATGTGGTGGGCATCTATGCTGGTGCCTACGTCGCGCGCGTGCGAGCAGTGAGTGCCTTCGACATCTCGTCGATCTGGCGCAGCTCGATCCTGACCAATCTCACCGGCAAGCAAGGTTTGCCGCCGGCGGTGTCGTTCCTCACGGCTACGTCGCTGCTGTTTGGCATTTACCTGAAGTGGGGCTTTCCTGCCGGCGCCGAGGACACCCAGCGTACCGAGATTTGGTACGGGCCGACGACCAGTCTACCGGCGGCAACCAAACTGACCGACTTGTCTTACCCGCAAAGCGATTTCTCGATGCTCGGCCTGGCCGCCGGCGTGACCTTTTACTTTTGGGCGCGCCTGGTGGATCGGATCGGCAATATCGGTCCGTGGTATCCGGTGGGTATCGGCGTGCAGGGCCAGTCGAGTTCTGACGCTTCCCCGATTCTAGAAATGATCTCCGGCCAGATCACCGAAACAGAGCTGGGCCAGGACCTGCTGGACGAGATCGAAAAGATTCCAGGGCTTCAAACGCAGATCGATGCGCTGGACGAAAGCTACGACCCAACCAAAACCTACGTGAAGAACGCGATCGTGCGGTTTGGCCAGTTGCTGTATCAGGCGAAGGGCCCGGTTCCGATCAACACGCCGCCGCCGAACGTCACCTACTGGCTGGATGTAGGGCAAACGGTGGAATCGGCGAACGGGCTGGCGCAGCAGGTTGCCACCAACACGGCGGACATCATCGAGCTTGATGGTGCGGTCACCGCTCAGGCAACCGCGTTCCAAGCGCTGAGCGCTTCCTACCGTGATGACAATGGGGAGGGCGATCTTGCGGATGCCCTTAAGGGCTGGACCAGCACGGCTGCCATTGCGACCGAGGAGAAGGTGCGAGCTTCAGAGAATGAGGCGACAGCTCGCCGTCTGACCACGTTTGACGCAAAGATCGATGACAACGCGGCCAACATTACCGAGCTGGAAGAGGTAGTGGCCACGAACGAATCGGCGACGGCGACGAAGGTCGCCCAGCTGACGGCATCGGTCGGCGAGAACACCTCCGCCATTCAGGAAACATCCACCGCCTACGCGGACACCAGCGGCAAGCTGTCGACGATGTGGTCGGTGAAGATGCAGGTGACGGCAGACGGCAAGTACATCGCCGCGGGCATTGGCTTGGGTATCGAGAACACCGGTGCCGGATTGCAGAGCCAGTTCCTGGTAAGCGCGGACCGGTTCGCCATCGTCAACACCATTGCCGGCGGCGCCATCTCGGTTCCGTTTGCGGTGCAGGGCGGCCAGGTGTTCATGAACTCGGCCTTCATCCAGGACGGCAGCATCACCATGCTGAAGATCGGCCAGTACCTGCAATCCGACAATTACATTGCCGGAACGCAGGGTTGGCGCCTGGATAAAGCGGGCAACCTTGAGTTCAACGGCCCAGCGCCGGGCGGCGGCAGGCTGACGATGACCAATCGGGCCATCAAGGTCTTTGACCAGAATGGCGTGAAACGTGTCCAGTTGGGAGATCTGGACGCATGACTTATGGAGCAAGAGTCTGGGACGAGAACGGCAGCCTATCCATGGACACCAACAGCTTCACCTACCAGGTGATCTGGCAGGGAGTGATCGACTTCAGCGGAGCTACGCCCAGCTACACACTAAGCATTCCAGGCTTCAACCCAGCTAACTGCGTGTTCATGATCATTCCGACGAGGGCTCAGGACGTGCAATCGGCCGAAATTGATGGGTTGGGAAATACCAGGTCTTACCCGTATGTCACCACCGCCATGGGGCAGGTGACAGTCTTGCCTAAAAACCCATCTACCGGCGCCTCTACGCTTCAGACAAGGATCGTCGCCAAAGGCTACGCGATAAGGTATTCGACATGAGCTATGGATTTCAGAGCATCAACGACAATTCATTTGTCCAGATTGACTCCGAGGCTCCACGGCTGTGCATGCTGACCAAGGGGGCGTATTCAGGGACGACTGATGCGTCAGGGGTGTTTGCCCGCGCCGTAACGAGTCAAGACCCGCCTCTGGTATTTATCCGGCCGGATCAGGGGGCGATCCAGGTTCCGATATCGGTGTGGTTCACCGGTGGGCCGGGCAACTGGACCGGGTTTTCAATGAAAGCTTCCGTCGTTAATGCAAGTCTCAGCGGGCAGTATTTCGCTGCCGCTTGGACCTCGATGGGCACCGCCGCATATGGCATGCGCCTGTGGGACCAGAACGCGGCGCTGGTATACGACAGCGGCGCACCAGCGGTCGTAGTGACATTTGCCGCCGGCAACTGGAGTTATCTCGGCGACGAGGTACTGATCGTGGGTCGCCGTTACATCTGGAGCATCAGCAGGCTGCTTGGCGCGGGCGAATATATCTCCCTGAACCCCTTCGCAATGAACTGTCACAACGGATCCTCCGGTGGGGGTTGCGCATTAGCCGTCGATTACGCCAACAGCCGCATCCTCATGTACAGCCTCGCTACAACCGCCTGGACTGATCAAGGTCACCGTCCTTTCCTCTGCGCCAAATTACTGGCCTGAACCCAATACTTCTGGAGGTATTCCATGCCCTGGTACAAATCGGGAACGGTAAACGTCACCCTAAATTCGAGCGCCGTGATCGGCGCGGGCACCGCCTTCATTGCAAATAGTCGCGTCGGCGACGCATTTCGCGGGCCCGATGGTGGTTGGTACGAGGTCACCAACATCGCCAGCGATACGGCGATGTCGATCTCGCCGACCTATAAGGGCGCAACCAGTGCTTCGGGCACATATGCATTGGCGCCGATGCAGGGCTATGTCAAAGATTCTGCCGATGCTCTGCGGGCGCTAGTGAATACGTACGGCACGAAACTCGCCGCCCTAGGCACGACGGGAAACTTTGACACTCTGCCTGTCAACAAGGGCGGAACAGGCGGCGTCGATCAGGCTGGCGCAAGGTCCGGGCTCGGTTTAGGTTCAGTTTCAACCGAAAACATAGTTCCTGTCGCAAAAGGCGGTACCGGCGCAAGTGATCAAACAGGCGCGCGCACGGGGCTGGGTTTAGGTTCGGTGGCTACCGAGAACACCGTTCCCGTGGCCAAAGGTGGGACCGGCGGCACCTCTCAAGCCACAGCTCGTACAGGGCTGGGACTGAAATCGGCTGCCGTTGCCGATATTGTTGGAACAGTATCGCAGTCAGGTGGTGTTCCTACTGGAGCGATCATTGAGTCAGGCTCTAACGCTGCCGGGCGATACACTAAGTTCGCTAACGGCATGATGATTTGTGAACTTGCTACTTTCGACATGTCGGTAGCAGCGAATGCTCACACGCAAGTTAACAGAGGTTTGCCCGCACCATTTGTAGTTGACGCGTGGGCGGTCGTTTCTGCTACCGGTCAACCTGATCAGTCCAACGAGCACTACGGGTTCAATGCCTGCTTTCTGCTTAATGCGACATCTGTTGCACTGTTCCATTTCAACGGCCCAACACCGCAAAACTTAGTCCGTGTCGGTACAATAGTTATTGGAAGGTGGTTCTAATGATCATTAAATTGAGTCCGCAACGACGCGACGATACGCTTGATGCATTCAAATTAGGTGACGTTCTAACGGTGAACGGTGAGCAGTTCGACTTTTCCCTCGTCGGGGAGGGCGACACCTTGCCAGCTCAAGCTATTTCTTCGATTTGGTTTGTGGATAAAGTTGAAAGGATCGACGGAGAATTAATTTTAACTCTTCTGTTTCCGAATCCTTGGAACTATAGCCAAGAACAGGCGTTTCCTGTGCCGCTGCAGGGCGTGCCGGATGGCTCTGTGGTATTTCCTCAACCCTTACCTGAAGAACCAGTCATGGTCGAGGAGCAAGTATGAATATCGACTGGACTCAACTGATTACCAAGTCCATCAAGGACGCTGCCGTTCTGGCTGCGCACCTTGCCTTGATGAAAGCCGAGTTTGCCGCACGTAACGCCAAGGCAGTAGCGCAGATCGCCCGCATACAGGACCGAGTGGATACGCTCGGATATGGGATCGAAGCCGGTGAAGCGACTGAAGAAGATGAGGTCGAGCACGCGGCACTGATGATCAGCATCAAGAGCTGGAAGGGGTACAAGTTCGCGCTGGGCAAGGTTCCCGCTCAACCGACTTGGCCGGCAATGCCTGCCTGGCCCCCCGAGCCTATTGTTCCAGGCATTACCGCAGACCCTGGGCCAGAGCCGTCGAATTGATGTAGCGCAGCACCAGTACAACGCACCCGCCATCGAGCGGGTATTTTTTTGTCTGGAGAAAAGTTATGAACACATCCGAAAAAGAACGCGACATCCTTGCCCGCACGCTGTGGGGTGAGGCTCGCGGCGAATCGCTGACCGGGCAGATCGCCGTGGCATGGACCATCCGCAACCGCGTTAACGACGGCAAGGCCAAGTCCTGGTGGGGTGAAGGTTACGCTGGCGTGTGCCAGAAGCCGTATCAGTTCAGTTGCTGGAACAAGAACGATCCGAACTACGTCTACCTGAGTGGCGCCAAGCCGATCCCGTTTCGTGAGTTCGCTCAGGCGCAGATTGCCGCTGACCATGTGCTTGCCGACAAAGTGTCTGATCCCACCGGTGGCGCGACCCACTATTACGCCACTACCATGCCGAAGCCGCCGGCCTGGGCGAAGGGCGCTAAGCAGACGCTGAAGCTCGGACGTCACGTGTTTTTCAAGGATGTAGCATGAAAGCCTTTCTACGAAAGTTTGGTAAGTTACCTTCTAGCCACTGAGGCGAACTTAAAAGGAAACAACACGCCTGAAAATCTGATGATTCGGTTTTTTAATTGTTTTGCTATGCCAGGGTTGGGCTGCCGGAGTATTGTGCCGTTAAGAAGTGGCCGAACAATTAGTAGCAAGTATGGCGGGAAGAGGTGTCGTCGAAGTAAGTACATATGATCCAACAAACTGCCCATCAGGTGATGGGCAGTTAGAAATAGTTGGATCTAAATTTTTTATGGGTCCGTCGAATGGTTTCCGTCAGGCAGTACTAATTGTTGTAAACGCATTAGTCCGCATTGGGTGATCAGATAGTTCTTCCAATATGGTGTTATAAAATCAACTGCGTTGGATAGTGCAAAGTCGTCTAGGTCCGCCTGCTCATACCTTCTGCTAAGGGTAAACTCCGCGACTATCCCGCATTCGATTGTTATAAGACCTTCCGGCTCTGGCGGTTGTTCGTCTAGCTGACTTGAATCTGGTGTGGCGGATGAGTCTTCATCTTCAGGTTTCGACCACTTTGCACCAAAATTAAAATAAACCCTGAACCGACCTGTTCCATCAGCTTTGGAAACTAAGGCTTGCGACCTATCTACGAAAGCCAATGTCCGCAACTCTAGGGCGGCTAAATTTTCTTCAAAGGTAGGGTCAAAGTCATTGGCAAAGAACGCTCTGGTCTCAGTGATGTAGACGTCGCTAAACTCTGGAGTGTCCTTATCTTTGCGCATGGCGGTCATAGTCTTCCTCGCTATATTTTGGCGATAAAAAGGACTGAATGTTTTCCTCTTCGCCATACACTCTAACTTTGCAATCCACCTCTTTTGTGAGTTCATGCGAAACTACAAATGGGGCGCCTACTTTACAGACATGGTGGCTTTGTAACCAGCTATTTTCGATGCTGGCTCTAGGCTTGTGTATATGAACATGTCTTTCGGAAAATAGTACTTGGTGGGATTTATGCAGCCTTGGCTCGGTATCAGAAGTGGTCGCTAAGTTAAAGTTGTATATCTGCTGCGCCCACAAGTATTCCGTTCTCCCCTGGACAGCTTTTATTGATGCCTTGGAATAAAGCCAATTTTTCGCAGCTGGGATCTCAAGTGCAAGCCTAACAAGATTGTCCATGGCCTCTGATTGAGTAACGTCGTCAGCTTCATATTTAGCAAAAGAATTTGATCCACCTCCAAATACAAGAGCCGCTTGTGACTGTGTAAGTCCCAATTTAGTACGAGCAACTCGCATCTGTTGACCAGTGAGACGACCTTCGGCCATTTTTTGAAAAGCTGCCATGGCACGTTGATTATCTCTAACTTGCGTTGGAGATGCTTGGAAGCAGCCGCACACGTCACACTCGTACGCTTTAGTGTGCACGTAGCCGGTAATGCCTTTATGCTCTACCGCGCGATCACGCCCTGCCTCGTGCAAGCTACCTTCACCGCAGAGTGGGCAAATTTCGGTCTGAATGCTCATAGATCCTCCTTAGCGATCTGAGGTGTGGCAGGAGATCAGCAGCACGAGTCCGCCTTGTTTTCCAATGCAAAATTTGACGTAGTAAGTCACTTCCAGTTCCTTGTATGCGTAGTCATTCCACTCTTTCCTTGAGATTCGGTACGCGTCGCATGCTGCCCACACCCCTGGTTTGCCTGTCTCACACCACTGTGCATTGAGGTATCGCCCACGAAGGACGGCATCTGTTAGCAGTCCCACTAAATCTGCAGGTTTGAGCTTTAAATCCTGCACATTGTCAATGCAGTTCTGAGTGACGGGACGGACCTCCGCTCCATTGGACAGTAGATCAAGAACCTCGGCCCTGGAGTACAACGGTCCACCAGGTATGCTCCGGGAAGCGCCGGGCCCTGGCGCTCCCCCCGTGGAATACTGGCTGAGGATTATTGAAGATACCATTATGGTAAGTCTACCTTGACTGCTGACCAACACGCTAATTCTATTTTGCTAATGAGAATCACTTACGAACCTCGTCCGTGATCATGTCATCGCGCCATGCTTTCAGGCTTTTTGCCATTATTTCGACCTAATACCCAGATTTCTCCAACCCGGATCCCCTGGAATACTGGCTGAGAATTGTTGAGGATACCATTATGGTAAGTCTACCGTGACTGCTGACCAACACACTAATTCTATTTTGCTAATGAGAATCACTTGTGAAACTCGTCCGTGATCTCATCGCCATGCTTCAGGCGTTTGCCATTATTTCGACCTAACGCCCGGATTTCTCCAACCCAGGTCCAGAGGGCAACGTTTTGATACAGGCCTTGATCTTTTTTTCTGCGGTATTCAAAGCTTTGATCCCCGAGCTCATTCCGGAGCCATAAGCACCGCGAGCGTCAGCTTGATGAACTCCTCGTTCTTGTCGATGGTTTCCAATGCGCCGCGCACGTTGCCGGCGACGTCGGCAGAGCCTCGGGCTTCGACCCAGTTGGAAAGCTCCATGATGGCGGCCTCGAGGGCGAGTTGGTTTTCGTTAATCTTGAACAGCAGGGAAGGGAGCAGGTCTGAATTTGGCATAGGCGATTCCTCCATGAATGAGGACATCGTAGCAGTGACAGTTCGGGTTCGGGAGGAATGGGGGTACTAACGGCAGGACGCCGGGGGAGGGTGCGTGACTTTTGCGTGACTTTCTCACGCACTTGTAAGCTCTTGTAGGCAGTCGATTGCAGCGAGCGCCAATAAAAACAGCCAGTAAACAAGGTCTTACAGAGGTACTGCGTGCATGGGGTGCTAGGGGTCGAGTGTTCGAATCACTCCGTCCCGACCATATAATTCAAGGGGTTGCGAGATTTTTTCTCGCGACCCCTTTTTATTTTTAGGGGTTTTTACCCCCACAAAACGACTGGCTCTCGGTGGAATCCTCACCTCATTTGGAGGAGATGGGCGCAAGATTCTGTAAGGCACGGCGCTGAAGTCGAATTGGATGCCAAGGAGCTTCAGGCTGTGGTACTTGGTTTGCCTTGGCAACGCGTCGGCGCCGGTGGCGTCATCTCGGTGCTCTAAGCCAGTGATAACCTCTAGCCCGCGCAATTGGCCCATCAGTCTGTTGTCGCCCTAGCTCTCTCTGGCAAAATCGGCGGCAAGACTTCGCTGCAAATCTCGACAATCTGAACCCTGAAGAACTGCGCGCCCTGACGGCGCAGTTGATGCAGCGCGTCGAGACGATGGACAAGCAGATCAACCATCACAAATCGGTCAAAGAGAAACTGGCCCACGAGATCACGCTGCTCAATCGCTTCAAATTTGCCAAGCGCAGCAAGTAATTGAGCCCGGATCAGGCCAGCTTGCTCGACGACTTGATCGACACCGATATCGCCGCTATTGAAGCTGAACTTGAGGCGCTGCAACCGGCAGCAGTCGAAGCCAAAGTTCGCCAGCAGCCCAAGCGCGCGGCGCTGCCACCGCAGTTTCCTCGTACGCTGATCCATCACGAACTGGACAACAGCCACTGCCAGTGCGGCTGCGCCGTCAAGCGCATCGGTGAAGATGCCAGCGAAAAGCTCAACTACACGCCCGGCGTCTTCACCGTCAAACGCCATATCCGCGGGAAAAGGGCGTGTGGACAGTGTGAAACACTGATCCAGGCGCCAGTACCGGTGTATGTCATCGGCAAGGGCATACTGACGGCGGGCCTGCTGGCCAGTCATTGCTCAATAGGATTCTCACCAGCTTGAGAGCTCACTTACTGGTGTATTTCAGTGACAGACATGGTGAAGACCAGCCGGGATCTACCTGCATTGGCGTAGGAGTGTGGAACGTCCGTTTTTGCCACTGCGGAGCTTCCAGCAGGGATGACTAATTCGGTTTCCCCGACAACACATTTCAGCGTCCCTTTCTCCACATGGAACAATTCAAGTGTGCCCTGAGGGTGTCCTTGTGACGAAAAGGATTCACCTGGGAACATTTCCCAACGCCACAACTCAATCATGTTGGGCCCTGTCGTTCCTGCAAGAAGCCGGGCTGTCCCACCCAGATCACCGGTCCAGAGAGTAGGGATCTCCTGACTGTCGATTATGTGGGCAGCAGGGGCGTCCGTCACATTGACGATGTCTGCAACAGAAAGCCCCAACGCTGCGGCGATTTTGCAAAGGATGCCAATGCTCGGGTTAGCCGTACATTTTTCTATTTCGACGACCATTCCTTTACTTACGCCCGAGCGACGGGATAGCTCGTCCAACGTGATTTTCTGAGTCTTTCGTGCCTGTTTGAGCGTGCGCGCAACTGCCAGGCTCACAGTCTGAGCATCGGCGCCAGGCGCGGTCGATATACCGGTATTTATGGTCATTGTTGATGATCATGAGAAAAAGTTGGAAGGGATTCTCGACGCTTGCCGCTAGTGTCGTCAATCTGCTCGGTAGTTATATCTGATCAGTAAGGTCGATATATTGACTTTTTTGGTCGCCAGTGACTAGCATGAAACGACATGTGGATCACTGGAGATTTTTGATGCTGTCCGTACTGCCGTTAATTGACCAAACCGTTGCAGAGCTGGCACCGGGCTTCAGGGCGCTGAGCATCGTAGTGCGGGCTGCGCCCCTCACCAACCCTGGCGTTGCTCAAGAGGCCTTGGATCGCGCTTGCCTGTCAGTGTTGTCAGATGGACCCGGCTGGGGAGAAGCCCATCTGGCAGCATGGGCAGAGACCTTTCGAAAATTCGGGGCTAAGCCGCAACGTACGCCTTGCTCAGCCGAAGCGTTGCGCAAGCGGGTTTTACGTGACGGCAGCTTGCCGAGCCTGGATCCCATAGTTGATCTCTACAATGCCATCAGTATCGAGTACGCGATCCCAGTAGGCGGGGAAAACATAGACGCCTATGTGGGCTCGCCGCAGCTCGTGGTCGCAGATGGCACTGAGCCTTTTGACACCATGAAAGAAGGTGCTGCAGCTTACGAGTATCCAGACGCCGGCGAAGTGGTATGGCGTGACGATAAAGGCGTGACATGCCGTCGCTGGAATTGGCGGCAAGGTGTCAGAACACGGCTGAGTGCTGATGCAAAACACATGTGGTTCATTCTGGAAAGTTTGCCGGCGATGCCTCTCGAAGCGCTGACGGAAGCAGGTGACAAGCTTATCGAAGGCCTGCAACTGATGATGCCAGGCGTTCAGATTGAGAGCTCACTGATTGGTCCTGGAGCCAATCAGTCCATAGACGAAACCATGGAGTCATGAATGATGTTTACCGGCCTTAGTGCATTTCCTTTGACGCCTATGAATGAGCAAGGTGTGGATGAAAATGCCTTTACTCGTCTTGTTGAGCAACTGGCAGCAGCGAATGTCGACTCCATCGGTGCACTCGGATCTACCGGTAGCTATGCGTATCTTTCTCGGGCTGAGCGCTCTCGCGTTGCGCAGTTGGCAGTAGAGGCAGCGGGCAATGTGCCTGTCATGGTCAGCATTGGATCGCTACGCACGCGTGACGTGCTATTGCTGGCCGAGGAGGCACAAACGGTGGGGGTCAAAGCCTTGTTGCTGCCACCTGTTTCCTATCAGAAGCTATCTGCGGAAGATGTCTTTTCGTTGTATGAAACGGTCACGGCCAATATCTCAGTTCCGCTATGTGTCTATGACAATCCCGGTACCACCCATTTCGAATTTACTGACGAGCTGCATGGGCGCATTGCCGAGTTGCCATATGTGAGCTCAATCAAAATCCCTGGCGTTCCCGAGGCACCCTATCTTGCCAAGGCACGCGTGGATCGTCTTCGAGAGCTGGTTCCGAACCACGTTACGATCGGGGTGAGCGGTGATGTCTTTGCAGCTGTCGGCATGAATGCTGGCTGTGACGCCTGGTACTCCGTCATGGGAGGGCTGTTCCCCAAGACGGCGCTAGCGATTACGCGAGCGGCATTGTCTGGTGATGCCCATGAGGCCACACGCCTTTCTGAATGCTTAAAACCACTCTGGTCGTTGTTCAGGCAATTTGGAGGTAGCTTTCGTGTCGTAGCGACTGCCGCAGAGCTTCGTGGATTTACCCAGCATCCAAGCGTGCCCCTGCCGCTCCGAACGATAAGTGGTGAAGGGCGTAAGCAAATTGCCGCGGTGATCGACGAGCTCGAACTGAACTGAGCCTGGCTTCTTACGTAGAAGGAGGACGCCTGCCCACCATGTTCCATGAGGCAGGCGAACAGGTTTCTAGCGTTTCAAAAACGTTGTGAAGTGGTCCTGGTGATCCTGCAGGATCTCGCGTGGCAAGATAGTTCCGATACCCCCTCGATGTTGCAGACCGTGGGAAAGCACATGCGCCAGGATTTGCTCCTTCGTCATGTTGCCTGGCTTCCCGTCCTTGAAAATAAACGCCACTGGATCAGACAACTCCATTGCGGTGACTGATTTGGTGTAGTCAACAAACCATTGATTCGCTATGGAAAATTGTTCTTCTAGCTGAGTCAGGTTCGGCGGTTGGTCAGTCACGACGGAGTCAAATTCGTCTGGGTTTCCTTGCAGTCTGGCGATGAACAGCTGATCAACAATGTTGATGTGGCTGAGCCAGTACGTCGCTTTCGCCATTTCGTCTGGATAGGATTTCGCCGCCGGGGCTTTCAAGCATGTGAATAGCTCCTCCTCAGACCATGCCTTGTACTGGTAAAGCGAATGCAGAAGGTTCTTGGCACACATGGTTTTCTCCCGGATTTCTAAACTGACAGATGTCTTGTGCTATTCGATGAGGTAGCGCCAAAGGCCTCTTTGCGTATGGCTGAAAAAGGCTATTGGACAAATGGAATAGTCACTATATTGACTTTTATAGTCAATGGACGGAAGCTGGATGGCAAGCGATTTAAATCGTCGCATTGGATTTCAGCAGAGCACCGCCAGAGAGGCGGCTGGCTCAAAGATTGCGAGAGGGTGTCTCAGATTATGAAATACGTCAGCACGCGGACCCCTGGCAAAACATTCGAGTTCAGTGACGTGCTCATGGGCGCGTATGCACCAGATGGAGGGTTGTTCGTCCCTCTCAAGGTTCCTCGCTTCAAAAAGGAGGATCTCTCCAGGCTGGAATGGCTTCCTTTCCATGAACTGGCGCGCCATGTGATTGAACCGTTTATGGGTAGCTGGATCCCTCAAGATCACCTGTCTCAGATTCTCGAGGAGACGTTTGAATGCTTCAAAAGCAAAGCGGTTGCACCGCTTTACCAAACGGCGAGTAATGAGTGGATATTGGAATTGTTTCATGGGCCAGCAGGCGTCTATCAGGACTTTGGTCTCCAATTGATGGCTCGCCTGGTTGAGCACGGTTTACTGAAATCTGGAAAGAAAGCGCTTGTTGTAGGTTGCACCGGTGGAGACACAGGCGCTGCTGCTATAAAAGCTTTCTCTGGTATGCAAGGTGTGACCGTAATTGTGCTGCATCCCTCCAGAGGAATAACGGAAGAGCATAGACGCCGCTTATTGAGTACGGGTGAAAAAAACATAGTTAATGTTGCTGTCGAAGGGGATTATTCTGATTGCCATCGCCTCTGCGAACAGTTCTTCAAGCACAATAACGAAACGCAGCAGCTGATATCGTTCAATTCCGTGAATTGGGTTCGAGTACTTGCACATCTTTCCTTCTATTTTTATTCAGCGCTTCAACTAGGGGCGCCTAACAGAGAAGTTGCCTTCAGCGTACCCACCGGGAATTTTGGTGCGCTGTATGCGGGCTACATTGCCAGGGAAATGGGGTTGCCGATCCGGCAATTGATCGTGGCCACCAATGCCAATGCGGGGTTGCATAACTTTCTCCAAACTAATCTCTACAGTCGTAATGAAATTCGCATTACCAATACCCCTAGTATGAACGTTTCACTGGCCTCGAATTTTGAACGTTTGCAATGGAGTATTCTTAACCGGTGCGGAGAAAAAGTAGCCCGAAATATGGAGTTATTAGAGGGCGAGGGTTCGATTCAGTTAGAGCAAGATGAATGGTTGGAGGCGCGTAAACTTTTCGACTCTCTGGCCGTGGAGGATTCGGATGCTTTCAGGAGCATTCATGAGGTGTTTGCGCAGAGTGGTTATCTGGTCAGTCCCAACACCGCAATTGGCCTGCGAGCTGCTCGTGTCAGCAGGCGCAGCTTGCTTATTCCGATGATCTGTCTGGCGACAACACACCCATCGAAGAGTGCCGTAGTGACTGATGAATCAGACGCGCTGGGTGTCATCAAAGGGATCGGTGCTCCTCCTAGACCCGATTATAGATGCGTTTCAATTCCTAACGATGTTGGCGCACTTAAGCAGCTCATCGGGACGTTGTCCACAGACCCGGAGTCTCGCTCGTTATAAGTTTGGAGTTAGAGATGAAACGTGTTTTAGATAAAGTTGATGAGAAAATATTGGAAGAGCTCACGCGTAACGCGCGGCTTGCTCATAATGATATTGCAATGAAAGTTAACTTGTCCCGGAATGCGGTCAGGCTGCGGATTGAAAGATTGGAGCGCGATGGATACGTCAGGGGCTATACGATCATTAAAGGTATGCCCTCCACGGATGCCGGACCCATCAACGCGTTAATTTTCGTTTATCGTAAAGACAGGATGCGTGATGCTGAAGTTGTCCGTTCTGTTGTAGCAATGCCTGAAGTCATCTCATGCAATGTGATGAGTGGCGATCTTGATATTGTATTGACGGTCGAGGCTATGAGTTCAGATCGTATCCATAGGGTCTGGAGTCAAATCTCAGCGCTGCCAGGGGTTCTAAATACCGTGACTTCTTTCGTTTTATCCTGCACCAAGTAGCACGGACAAAGCAAAGTGCGCCGTTGCACGAGCACTTTGCTCGCAATAACGTTCTGTTTGCCATATTCATGAAAGCACGTTGACGACTTACTATTTCAGCACCAAAACATAACAATGAGATCTTTGTCGTGACTGAATATAAAATTGCTCTGCTTGGCTTCGGTGGCGTCAATCGCGCCCTCACTCAGCTAATCGCCGATAAGAACTCGCGCTGGGCGAATGAATTGGGTTTCAAACTGAAAATTGTCGGTGTCAGCGATCTTTATCTTGGCTCAATTATCAACAAAGACGGTCTGGATGCACATGAATTGGCCGCGGTACCTGCCGCCAAAGGTGGTTTCAGAACCTTGCCCGGCGGCAGTGCTGAGCCGGCTAACGAAACGGTCATCCGCTTCTCGGGTGCAGATATCGTTGCTGAGGCAACGTTCACAAACCCCGTGGATGGAGAGCCAGCCACTACGTTCTGCCGCTGGGCTTTGGAGAAGGGCGCCAGCGTTGTGACCACCAACAAAGGGCCGGTGGCTCTGCATGCTGATAGTTTGAAAGCGCTTGCAGAAAGCACCGGCGCCCGCTTCGAATTCGAAGGCGCGGTGATGAGCGGAACGCCGGTTATCCGTTTGGCCAAGAAGTCCCTGGCCGGTTCGGAAATCAACGGTTTCAAAGGGATCCTCAACGGTACGTCCAACTTTGTCCTTTCCAGCATGGAAACTGGTCTGGACTTCTCCGAGGCTGTCGCAAAGGCGCAGGAGTTGGGTTATGCCGAAGCTGATCCAACAGCGGATGTGGAGGGCCATGATGTACGTCTGAAGGTCGTCATTTTGGCGAATGAACTGCTGGGGGCAAAGCTCAAGCCTAGTGATGTCCTTTGCAAGGGTATTTCTGAAATTACCGCCCAAGATATTGCTGAGGCGACTAAAGCCAATGCCCGGTGGAAGCTTATCGGCAGTGCAGAGAAACGGAGTGATGGCTCGATCTCGGCCTCTGTTAGTCCTCAGTTATTGCTATCCAATGATGCACTCTGCGGTGTGAGTGGAGCGACCAACGCCATTACGTTTGATACCGCCATTCTCGGCCCTGTAACCGTGGTGGGCGCCGGTGCCGGTCGCTTTGAAACTGCCTTCGCCTTGCTCGCCGATATTGTGAGCATTCACAAGTACAAAACCCAGTCAGGTAAGTAATCATGAATAGCTTGAGTCTCTCACTTGCTGCTGATTACAAAGCCATTACGGTACTTAGCCCGTTTGACGGTAGCGAGGTGGGTGAGGTGGCAGACATGCCTGCTTCATCAGCCACCACGATAGTCGACACGGCTATTTCGGGTGCCTTGATTGCCAAGGATCTGCCGCGACATGAACGTGCACGCATATTGGAAAAAGCTGCGTTCTCGGTTGAACGTGATAAGGACGCCTTTGCCAAACTGATTGTGGCTGAGTCGGGCAAAACACTGAAGCAGGCGAGAAAGGAGGTGTTGCGCTGCGTTAATACCTTGAAGTTGTCGGCTGAGGAAGCCAAGCGTAATGCCGGCGAAGTGATCCCTTTCGATGCTTATGTCGGATCCGAATCTCGCCAGGGATGGTTCACTCGTGAGCCCCTTGGTGTGATCGTCGCGATCACGCCTTACAACGATCCCCTCAATCTGGTCGCACATAAACTTGGGCCAGCAATTGCGGGGGGAAATGCCGTTGTACTCAAACCGTCTGAGTTGACGCCGCTATCAGCGATCAAACTGGTGGATTGTCTTATCGATGCAGGCCTACCTCCAGTAGTTGTGACAGTCGCCACAGGAGGTGCTGCGCTGGGCAAGGCCTTGGTCGCGCACCGGGCGGTACGTATGGTTTCGTTCACGGGCGGCTTTGTCACGGGTGAACAAATCTCGCGTACAGCCGGGCTCAAGAAACTGGCGATGGACTTGGGAGGAAATGCCCCAGTCATCGTGATGGCCGATTGTGATTTGAATGAAACAGTCGATTCGTGTGTGTCGGGTGCTTTTTGGGCTGCGGGCCAAAATTGTATTGGTACCCAACGGATTCTGATTGAGGCGACGCTCTACGAAGCATTCAAAACACGCTTCGTTGAGAAAACCAGCCAGTTGATCGTGGGTAATCCAGCGGATGAGCAGACGGATGTCGGCCCGATGATTACTGAGGCGTCAGCCAAGCACACCGAGGAGGTGGTGAATGACTCCATCGCGAAAGGCGCGACCTTGCTGTTTGGCAATGTACGCAACGGATCGCTGTATTCGCCCACTGTCCTGGAAAGCGTCGACCGGCACTGCAAGCTGTGGTGCGAAGAAGTGTTCAGCCCTGTCGTGATACTCCAGAGCGTAGGTTCCCTGGAGGAGGCCCTGACGCTCGCCAACGAACCAGACTACAGCCTGCATGCTGGGATTTTCACCAGTAATTTGAATGTTGCGCTGAAGGCAGCCAAGCGGCTTGAGGCTGGCGGCGTCATGATCAACGACTCCTCGGACTATCGATTCGACGCAATGCCTTTCGGTGGTTTCAAGTACGGGAGCATGGGCCGTGAAGGTGTGCGTTTCGCCTATGAAGATATGACGCAACCCAAGGTTATTTGCATTAACGGTGTAAGTGGAAGCTAAACAAATCGTTCGTATTTACAACGAATGACACAACAATAAAATCAGAGGAATCGACATGCGTCCCGATAAGCACAACCTATCAACATTATCTGCAGCGACGTTGGCAGTTCATGGCGGGAATGTCGCGGATGTCACCAGTGGTGCCGTCCGTACGCCATTGGTCATGGCTAACTCCTATCTTTTGCCCGAAGATCCGGCAACCATGGACTGGTCGAGTCCAGACGGCCTTGTGTATACGCGCAATCAAGGCCACAACCAGGTTTGTCTGGAGAAGAAACTCGCAGCCCTCGAGGGTTGTGAAGATGCTGTGGTATTCGCTACCGGTGTCGCCGCGTTGCATTCGGTGTTTTTTTCTTTCTTGAAAAGTGGCGACCACGTCATCGTCAGCGATATCACCTATCAAGCCGTTTGGCGACTCTTCGCAGAACTCCTGCCTGAACGTTACGGGATTGAAGCGACATTTGTAGACGTTGGTGATCTGGAATCGGTCCGTCAAGCCATCCGACCCAACACCAAGCTGATCCATACTGAAACGATCGCCAACCCAACCACCAAAGTCGCAGATATTGCAGCGTTGGCTGAAATTGCTCATGCGCACGGCGCACTGATTTCAGTAGATGCAACGTTCACCCCACCTCCATTTTTCCGCGCGAGTGAGCACGGTGTCGACTTCGTCATTCACTCATTGACCAAGTACATCAATGGTCATGGCGATGCGATGGGTGGCGTAGTGATCGGCTCCAACCAGTTGATCTACAAGATTAAAAATGATGCATTGGTCGACCTCGGTGCGACCATTTCACCTTTCAATGCCTGGATGATCATGCGCGGGTCGGTCACGCTGCCGCTTCGTCTGAAACAACTGTTGAACACGGCTGAAAAGTTGGCGCAGTTTCTGGATGCCGACGATCGTATCGCCTACGTCTACTACCCGGGTTTGCCTTCCCACCCGCAGCACGAGCTGGCGCGCCGGCAATTTGCAGGCAAGGGATATGGCGCAATGATGGCCTTCGCGGTGAAGGGCGATCCAGATATGCAGAATCGGTTTGTTTCGAATTTGCGCATCATCACTTCGGCCGTTTCATTAGGGCATGACGAATCGCTGATCGTGCATGTGGGGGCAGAGGGGCGGGGTGGCTTTGACAAGTATCCCGAAGAGTTCCGTCAGTACGGTCATTTGCGTTTTTCTGTTGGGCTGGAAGATCCAGATGACTTGATCAAGGATATTACGTTCGCTCTGGATGCAACATTCAAGTGATTTAAATACAGGCGTCACGCAGCCAGGGTTTGGTCAAACCCGTCTTTACCCCCGTGCTCGCGGGGGTCTTTTTAAGACAGTTAAAAGGGTTTGCCCTATTAAAGGCTAACTGTTCGTTCGCTGGCGTTTTAGGAGAAGCTCGTGGCTTGGGTAAGTTTGGTGATTGCAGGAATACTTGAAGTTGTCTGGGCGTTTTCGATGAAGCAGTCGGAAGGTTTTACGCGGTTCGTACCGACGGTTATTACACTTATAACAGTGATAGCCAGTTTTGCGCTGCTCTCGTTCTCTATGAAAAGCTTGCCGCTGGGCACTGCTTACACTATCTGGACCGGTATTGGCGCTGTGGGAGCATTCGCAGCGGGCATTTTTTTCCTGGACGAACCTGCCAGCCTGCTCCGCGTTGTGGCCGCCATCTTGATTGTCAGCGGCTTGCTGATGATGAAGTTGGTGTCCGCCTGAACGGCGAGCATTTTGCTCGTGATATCGATCAATTTGCCATATTCGTAAAGCTACCTTACTCAGGTAGTGTTTATGTCGGAGCGATGGCTTCAGCCAATTACAATGAAAGTAACGTTTCAACGCTATCAGATGTTTACTGCCCTTAAATCCAACTACAAAATCTAGGGATGTACTTATGATTTCGCTAAGAAAGCTGTATTTGATAATACTGTTTGCGCTGTGCACGAATGTGGTGTCGGCCAAAGAGTACACAACCTTGCGATTTGGCGTGGATGCTAACTACGCGCCGTTTGAGTCCAAAGCGGCTGATGGCAGTCTCAAGGGATTCGACATTGATTTAGGTAATGCCATTTGTGCCAAGCTTCAAGTTAAGTGCATCTGGGTTGAAAGCGATTTTGATGGTTTGATCCCTGGCCTGAGAGCTGGCAAGTTTGACGGAATTCTCTCGTCCATGACGGTCACTCCGACGCGTGAAAAAGCCATCGATTTTTCTAACGAGCTGTTTTCCGGGTTTACTTCCTATGTGTTCAAGAAAGGTTCGGGACTGAGTGAAGATGTATCCTCGCTCAAAGGCAAAACGGTCGGTTACTTTCAGGGCAGCATTCAGGAAGCCTATGCAAAAGCCGTACTGGACAAAGCCGGCGTAAAGATTCAGTCCTATCAAAATCAGGATCAAGTGTATTACGACCTGGTAGCAGGGCGGCTGGATGCGTCTATCCAGGACACATTGCAAGCCAAGCTTGGCTTTTTAAATTCGCCGCAGGGTGCTGACTACGAAATCAGTTCGTCAGTTGACAGCCCTTTACTCCCCTCGAAAACAGCGATCGGCATTGCCAAGGGCAATGCCGAACTCAAGGCGCAGCTGGATAAAGCGATCCAGGCGCTACACAACGACGGCACCTACGATTCGATCCAGCAGCAACATTTCGGCGATCTGAATCTCTACAGCGGCAAATAAACCCCTGACGCTCATCCGCTGGATGGGCGTTTATCGCTATAGGTTGCTGATCATGTTCGAAACACTATTAAGCGCACTGGGGCTTTCTGCATTCAGCATGAAGGGCTTTGGCCCTCTGCTGTTGGAAGGCGCCTGGATGACCGTCAAGCTGTCTATTGCGTCATTGATGCTCAGCGTGTTGCTGGGTCTGGTCGGGGCCAGTGCCAAACTCTCCAGCGTCAAAGTGCTGCGTTTGTCTGCCCAGGTTTACACCACGCTGATCCGCGGTGTGCCGGACCTCGTGCTGATGCTGTTGATCTTCTACAGCCTGCAAACCTGGTTGACCCTCCTGACCACCTCACTGGGCTGGAGTTACGTCGAGATCAATCCATTTGTTGCGGGAATCACGACCCTTGGATTTATCTATGGCGCCTATTTCACCGAAACTTTCCGTGGAGCAATGCTGGCCGTGCCCCGTGGCCAGGTTGAAGCAGCCACCGCTTATGGGTTCAGTCGCACTCAGCGTTTTCGTTTTGTGGTTTTCCCTCAAATGATGCGATTCGCTTTGCCGGGTCTTGGCAACAACTGGATGGTGATTCTCAAAGCCACTGCACTGGTGTCAATCATAGGCCTGGCTGACTTGGTGAAGGCCGCCCAGGATGCGGGAAAAAGTACCTACCAGTTGTTCTTTTTCCTGGTGCTGGCTGCTTTGACGTATCTGGTCATCACCAGCATCTCCAATTTCGTCCTGCGCTGCCTGGAGCGGCACTACGCAGTGGGTTCGCGGGAGGCGGTGCGATGATCGAACTTCTACAGGAGTACTGGAGGCCTTTCTTCTACAGCGATGGTCAGCAGATTACCGGGCTGGCCATGACGTTGTGGCTGCTAAGTGCCTCACTGTTCATCGGCTTTATTGTGTCGATTCCGCTGTCCATCGCTCGAGTGTCGCCCAGGTTTTATGTGCGCTGGCCGGTGCAGTTTTACACCTATCTGTTCAGGGGGACGCCGCTCTACATCCAGTTGCTGATCTGCTACACCGGGATCTATAGCCTGGCTGCCATACGAGCACAGCCTGTGCTTGATGCGTTTTTTCGCGATGCGATGAATTGCACCATTCTTGCCTTCGCACTGAATACTTGCGCCTACACCACGGAGATATTTGCGGGGGCTATTCGCAACATTGCCCATGGCGAAGTTGAGGCTGCGAAAGCTTACGGCCTCTCAGGTTGGAAGCTCTATGCGTTTGTGATCATGCCATCAGCCTTGCGTCGCTCGCTGCCGTATTACAGCAACGAAGTCATCCTGATGCTGCACTCGACCACGGTGGCGTTCACCGCAACCGTGCCGGACATTCTTAAAGTCGCCCGCGACGCGAACTCCGCGACCTTTTTGACCTTTCAATCGTTTGGGATTGCGGCACTGATTTACCTGGCGGTGACCTTTGCACTGGTCGGCCTGTTTCGAATCGCCGAGCGTCACTGGCTGGCTTTTCTTGGTCCGACTCACTGAGCCCAGTATCTGACACTGCTGCTCCAATCCGCGTTAGAGGATGATTGCAAACATGTACAAATTGACTGTTGAAGGGCTACACAAAAGTTACGGTAGCCATGAAGTACTCAAGGGCGTTTCCCTGCAAGCCAAAACAGGCGACGTGATCAGCCTGATCGGCGCCAGTGGCTCTGGAAAGAGTACTTTCCTGCGCTGCATTAATTTTCTCGAAACACCCAACGACGGTGCCATGAGTCTGGATGGCAAACCGATCTGCATGGCTAAAAACCATATGGGGCTGCGCGTGGCGGATGACCGTGAATTGCAACGATTGCGCACCCGCCTGGCCATGGTGTTCCAGCACTTCAACCTGTGGGGCCACATGACCGTGTTGGACAACATCACCATTGCCCCGCGGCGGGTGCTGGGTGTCAGCAAAAAAGATGCGGAAGATCGTGCCCGGCGATACTTGGAAAAGGTGGGGCTGCCGGCCCGTGTTGCCAATCAATTCCCTGCGTTTCTCTCTGGTGGTCAACAGCAGCGGGTAGCCATCGCTCGCGCACTCGCGATGGAGCCTGAAGTCATGCTGTTCGACGAGCCTACTTCGGCGCTGGATCCTGAAGTGGTGGGCGAAGTGCTAAAAGTCATCCAAGGGCTCGCAGAAGAAGGACGGACCATGATCATGGTGACCCATGAAATGGGTTTTGCCCGCAAGGTCTCGAACCAACTGCTGTTTCTTCATCAGGGTCTTGTCGAAGAGCAGGGCGGGCCAGAAATTCTGGATAACCCGCGCAGCGAGCGTCTGCAACAATTTCTGTCCAATGGATTGAAGTGAAAAACCTTCCGTATGAATACTGGAAGTAAGGCCCTGAGGACTTTTGAAACTTTGGGGCGTATCGACGAGGCAATCATTGATGTGCTGCGCTACAACGGGCGCATCACTTATAAAAAACTCGCCTCACTTGTGCACTTGAGTGAGAGCCCTTGCCAGCAACGTGTACGTAAGTTGGAAAGACTAGGGGTCATTCGTGGCCATGGTGCCTTCATCAACGAGCACAAGCTCTCACCTGGTTTATCTCTGCTGGTGCTGGTTGGATTGGCTGATGGCAAGGGGCTCAGCGCGCAAAAGGCGTTTGAAACCGTAGTCGGTGCTTGCCCGTAGGTCATTGAGTGCCAACTCATCAGTGGTGCGCTTGATTACTGTCTGCGGATGCGTTGCCGGGATATGGAGCATTTCCGCTCGCTCACTGAACGTTGGTTGGAGAGTACTGAGCTGCATATCGAGAAACTGGCGGCCTATCCAGAGTTGGCCGTCATCAAGCACTCATCGACGCACCTTGGCATCGAATAACAACTACAACACTCCCGGTCTTCGGATACCACATGATGATTGCCAACCTGAAGTTCAGTCATAAGGTACTGCTTGCTGCATCGCTCGTCGTCGTCGCTGGACTTGCCCCTACAAAAACATCCGCACGAACCTTGAAAACCACCTTGAAGAAATGAGCAAAATCACGGCGAGCAGCGTCCAGGCCTGGCTCTCTGGACGGATATTGTTGGTTGACCATATTGCTCAGACGGTTGCCAACGACCCGGCGGCGGACAGTGTTACGCGGCTGCTGGAGCAGAGGTCATTGCTATCGACGTTTACCTTCACCTATCTAGGCAGTCTTGACGGTAGTTTCGCCATACGGCCAAAGGACGATTTGCCCGCTGACTACGACCCGCGAACCCGGCCCTGGTACGCGGACGCGATGACTGTTGGGGGAACCACATTGACTGAGCCCTACCTTGACGTTACTACCGGCCAGTTGATGATGACGATTGCGACTCCGGTAAGCCATGACTGGCCAGACGCTTGGGGTGGTGGGAGGGGATCTGACACTGGATACATTGGCGAAGATCGTCAGCTCACTCGACCTGGGCGGAATCGGATATGCCTTTTTGGTCAGTGCTGATGGCAAGGTATTGGTCCATCCGGACAAAGATAGGGTGATGAAAAAGCTGAGCGAGATCTACCCGCAAAACCCACCGACTCTCAGTACCCACATCAGTGAGACTGAGCAGGAAGGGGAACCTCGGATTTTGATGTTCTCCCCGATCAAGGGGCTGCCCTCGGTGAACTACAAACGCGGTCTCTGCCAAGTTGTTTTCATTGGCGATCGATTGCATCAGTTGATCGGGTAGCCAGTCCTCCAGCAGAAGAACCGCCGCTGGATTACCACCGAATACGGTCTCAGAAAAAGCATCTACCTGGAACATTTTGAGCATCATACGCATCTCTTTTTATAATGACTTAAAAGGTCAATATACCGACTGTGCATGCGCCGGGGGGGGGGATGCTATTTTGTTTTCTGCTCGTTGTTTCAACTGCGTGAGAGCAGTAGCTTTATCCCAGCTGCACCGAACACAAGTGCAAGGGTTCCTTCAATCCAGCGCCGAGCCTTGCGGTAGCCCCGAATCATCGGTGCAGTGGAGAAGACAATCGCGTAGCCACAGAAGATTGTGATGCTCAATACGGCGCAACCGGCCAAGATAATTGCGACCGTCGTTGGGGTGGCTTCAGGCCCCAGGCCGAGGGTCATAGTTGCGATCCAGCCCAGCAGCGCCTTTGGGTTTGTGAGGTGCATGAGCAGGCCTCGTCGGTAGAGACTGAAGCCCGAAACCGTTGGCGCAGCAGCCATCATTTGTTCGATTCGCTTGTCAGAGGCAAGGGCGGAGCGGCCGGCTTTGATGGCGAGATAAATCAGGTAGATCCCGCCGACTATTTTCAGTGCAATAAGCGCCTGTGCAAACTGCGCCAGAATGGCTGAAACGCCCGTGGCCGCCATTGATCCCCAGAAAAACGAACCGCTTATTACACCTGCTGCCAACAGGAGTGCAGGCTTCCTGCCTTGATGCATGGCGATGCCCATGATTCGCATGTTGCTGGGGCCTGGGCTTGCCGCTCCCACAATGTAGGCGGTGAATACGAGCAAGAGGTGGTGGAGATCAAATGACATTGGTAGCCCCTAAAACATACGTGCGGTCAGCAGCTTAAGTCTTTGCAACATGCCCGTCATTTCGTTTTTCACTTGAATCCACCGACCGAGTGGTTCAAACACTGATATGCCGCGCAGCACTTAGCCAACTGCGGACAGTTCGACGAGGGGGCGAAAGCTTTCTCATTTGAGTCCTGCTCATTGTTCCGAAGGTGCTGACGTGTGCGCCGGTCCAGGCCAGGCATGTTGAAGTGCCACTCACAAAGCGGGTGAAGGCCCGCACCCGCGCGGTATGCCTCAGGTCCTGATGGGTGAGGACCCAAAGTCCCGTTTTAAGGGCGTTGAGTCCTACGTATGGGACCCGCTCAAGCCCGGGGGTTGAATCTTCCAAATAGCAGGGAAGTGCGGCTATTCCCAAACCGCCCAGCGTTGCTTGCCTAAGGGTGACCAAAGAGTCGGCCTTGAAAACAATGGACGTTGCAGGAACGCTGGCACGCAACCATTTTGCGATATCCATTTGACCGAGCGCGAGATCCGGGGCCAACCAACGATTGAAGTGCGCTGGATCAACGCTCCCATGACGATCAGAAAATCCCCTGGCAGCGTAAACGGCAAATCCGACATCGGCGATTCGCCTACCGATTAAGGTGTCGGGAGGACTGTCACTGGTTCGTATTGCTACATCTGCATGCCGTTGGGCCAGGTCGCTGATGAAATTCCCGGTGGTGACTTCCAGTGATATCTCGGGATGGAGCGCACTGAATCCTCCAAGTGCTTCCGGTAAAATGGATGCCATTAAAGTGTCGCAGGTGGTAATACGGAGTATGCCCTCCAATCGCAGATCCTTGCCTTCTAGTTTGCGGGACAGGTCGCTGACGGCGATATTCATGGTCTGTGCGGTCTGCAGTAATTCTTCTCCGGCGTCAGTCATTGTGTAGCCGGTCGAGAGGCGTTCAAACAGTCGAAATGCATGAAGTTTTTCGAACGCATTGATACGCCGCAGCACCGTGGTGTGATTAAGATGAAGCGCGCGTCCGGCAGCGGCAAAAGACTTGTGTTCGGCAACGGCAAGTATCAGGCGCAGATCGTCCCAGTCCCAAGTGTGCATATATGCAGTCCGTAATAGCTAAATTGCAGATTGTAGGGTTGCTGAGTACTCGCAACAATATACTCGGAAGGCAGCGCATCGTGCGCTGTCTGTATTATTTTGGAAATCGTATGGACGAATATAGAAGTACTTCCTATGGTGTTTTACTCCTTCGCCTGACAGCGGGCATTGCGTTGCTGGCGCACTCTCTGTATTTAAAGGTTTTCGTTTTTACAATGTCTGGTACTTCAAGTTTTTTTGAGTCGATTGGCTTGCCGGGTATGTTGGCTTGGCTGGTTCTAGGCGTTGAGGTCACCACGGGTGCAATGCTGGTGCTGGGCTTTAAAACTCGCTATGCGGCTTTGGCGGCCATTCCTGTTTTGCTGGGTGCCACCTGGGCGCACTCGAGCAATGGCTGGCTGTTCAGCAGTACCGGCGGGGGCTGGGAGTACCCGGCATTCTGGACGGTCGTGCTGATTGCTATCGCGCTGTGTGGCGATGGTGCTTATGCCGTAACGCGGCACTGTGCATCGGATAAAAATGCCGCCAACTGAGCAACTCGGAAATGAAAAGCCACCTTGATGAGGTGGTTTTTCATCACGCGCGATGAGGCCGCTCGCTTCAGTCGACCAGTATTCGAATGTTTGATGTGCCCCACATGGTGTAAACATCAGCAAGCAGTGCACCGTTGTTGATGTCTTCCAGTTCACCTTGTGTGATCTCCGCATCGCCTTGTTTGCCATAGAGCGTTACGGTGTCGCCGGGCTTGACATTTTTTATGTCGGTTACATCTACCATAACGGTGTTCATCGAAATTTTTCCGACCGTGGGCACTTTCACACCATCGATGACGACAAACGACTTGTTGGTAAACACTCGGCGGTAGCCATCTGAGTAACCTACTGGGATGTTGGCGAGTCTGGAGTCTCGAGTCAGTGTGAGGGTGCGGTCATAACCCACTGTGTTTCCGGCAGGATAAGAGTTGACTGCAGCAACCTTGCTTTTGAGTGACATGACGCGTTTCAGTTCGGCACGGCCGATCAAATCGCCGTAAAGCGCTCCGCCTACGCGCACCATGTCCAAGTGTGTTGCGGGGACGTCAAGCGTTGCGAACGAGTTAGCACAATGAACGGTGATTTCGTCACGGTTCAAGTGGGCTGTCTTGATGATCCAGTCCTGCTCCGACATGAACTTGTCATAGGCCTCCATGACGAAGGCCTTATCCTCGACGGCGAAGTGCGTCATGATCCCGGTGACCTTCAATCCCTTCATTGAGGTGATTTCCAGTACGTCTTTTTTCCCCTGCTCGGTGGCAAGCTCCAAGCCATTCCTGCTCATGGCACCCGCATTGGTAACCAGATGAATTTTGATGGGCTTGCCATTGTGTTCTGCCAGCGTGCTGATGGCTCGGGCTACCTGCGCATTGCCGATAAGCTCTTCAATCTCATAGGGCAATGCACTGACGATTTCTCCCTCCGTAGCTTGCCGAACGCGGATTATTTTTCCGGTGTAGCCCTCTTTTCTGGCAATTCGCGCTTCTTCATTGCTCGCAATGCCGATGCAATTAATGCCCGCTTCCATGATCGTCGGGATCAATAATGCAATACCGTGACCATAAGCGTCTGCTTTCATCACAGCGCACAAACTACTGCCTTTCGATAATCCGCCTTTTACGAATTCGATATTTTGCTTGAAAGCAGATTTACTGATCTCTAACCAGGCGTTTGTTTGGGCTATTGTTGCATTTATGTCCTGCTTGAAGTTGTACTCCTGTAGCAGCGGTGCAGCGACAGCCTGAGTGCCGAGTGTAAGGAAGCCAACAGCAACAAAGTGAGAAGATATTATTTTCATTATTTCATCCTTTGAGTTTTTTTTTGTAGCGGTAGTTGGTGTCGTGTTGTTCACTCAATGCTACACCGCCAATACACGGGTGCCAGTTGGCAAATAGCTTGTTGCATAGAGCGTTTTGCTCGTTGTAGCAAGCTAATTGCTCGTATGGGTTATTCTGAAGTTAGTATCATTACTGTTTCTGCCGGATGGGCGGCGGGACGGTGTGGGAGCGGTTCGTGAGAAGGGAGTTAGTTTTCAATTGGCGCCGATATAAAGATCAATTCGTGGATTGTTTGTTGGTTTCTCCCTTGATACTTTAACTGAATCCGTTACTTCCATGGTTGACCGAAACCTATCATTTCTTGAGTTGAGAATCGGCCGTCGGTTGAGCGCGAATGCCAAGTCACAGCACGAAATTATTGCTGATATTGAGATCCGGAGAACTCTGGATGCGGTTCATCTATGAGGGTGTCGCGTCTCTGTCGCCGCGTACGCTGGAAAAGACAGCATCGACTCGTTTGGCGTGTGCTCGTAAGTTGAGGACAGCACTGCACTGAGTCGATCGCCCAACAGATTCCAGGCGCGCTTCTTCTCTTCGGCATAGTCGTGATGCAGGTAATGGCGCCTCACCCGCGAGCCTGCCAGCACATGGTTTTGGCAGCGGTCAATGACGTCCAGGCTGACGCCTAAGGCTTGCATCATGGTCGCGCCCGTGCGGCGCAGGTCATGCGGCGTCCAGTCGCCGTTTTGGCCGTCGGCAAGGACCAGGGTATCGTCGTGACGCCGTCTTGAGAGGGCCTTGCGGTTTTTGAACCGGGCCTGGCGATCGCCGACCTGTTTACTCACCACCTTTACGTCCACATGCCCATCATCCTGCTTGTTCGGAAAGCACCACTGGGAGTCTCCCGTCAGGGTCTTGAGTTCCTGAAAGAAATGCAGGGCGAAGGGGGAGAGGAAGACATGGTGGTCCTGTTTCTTGCCCCGGGAGCCTTTGACGTTTTCACTGGGGAGGAACCACGTTTGCCGCTCCAGATCGACATTTTTCCATTCGGCCTGCAGCAACTCGCCAATCCGGCACAAGGTGCCCAGGCTGATCCAGAGCGCGAGCTGCGTTTCCTTCTTTAGCGGCCGAATACCGTCGTATTTTTGGCCCGCGGGGAGGCGTCGTAATCGGCGGTCATTTGCTGGAAGCGGTTGTGCAGTTCCAACAGCTCAGTCGGGGAAAGGATGCGGCTTCTTTCAGCTTCGTAGTTGGCAGGGATCAATGGGGAGATGTCGACCAGTTCAGTCGGATCACCCTCAACCAGTAACGCCCGCCAAGGTTGGCGCTTTCTAGCCCAGCTGAACATCTGGGTGAGGTCGGCGAAGAAGCTGATGGCTTGCCGGTGAGCGCCGCGGTTGACCACGGCCCGGATCAGCGCCCGAACATCGTGTTCGGAAACATTGTTCACCGCTGTCTTGCCAAGTGCTGGCAAAAGGTCCTTGTTAAAGCGTCGTTGCAACTCGGCATTGCCGTCTTTACGCGCCACGCCATCCAACAGCCAGGCCTTGGCCAGATCCTGGACGTTCAGTGTTTGGGCCTTCCGCGTCGTTTCCTGTTCGGCCTCTACGTTAGCCGCGGCGTGCGCCTGTGCCTTGGCGGTTTTCTTGTGCTCGTTGGGATTGATCTGCTCATCGATGAGCGCTCGGGCCTGGTTGCGTGCCTTGCGGATGTCCGTCAGGGATTTGCGCGGCCAAGACCCGCAGGAGTACTCTTTGTTCTGCTCGCCCCACCGATACCGATAGAAAAAACTGACCGACACACCGTCCTTACGCACTGAGATTCGACCGGCGAGATTGCCATCTTCCCTGAGGATACGGCCGGCATCTTCAGCGGTCAGCGACTCGAGCTCTTTGATGGTGATTTTAGCCATAAAATGGTTTCCCCTACTTTTACCCCCACAAAAACGTCGGCTCTTGATGGACTGGACTTGCCCCTACAAAACGACTGGCTCTTGATGGAATCCTCACCATTTCCGTCTGGCGCGGAAACCAACTATGGCGCTCTGTAACATGATCTTTAGGACGGCGTAGTCTCTCTTTCTTGGCACTTTGAATATCTAAGGGGCTCGTCTCTTACGAGCCATTGCAGGTTATCCATCAGCTTTAATCATCAGGCTGGAAGTCCTTCCCGCGTAGCGGTAGTTCTGCTGAGTGATGCCGGGATCGAATAGCTATTGGCAGCCGCGCAGGTCGCAGAATGCCTCTGCTTTTCTTAAGAGGGTGCGGATGCGCGTCAAAGCTATCCACAAATGGCGTGCGTATATCTGTGGAAAAGGATCTAGGCACTGCGGGATACTGGGCTTACGATGTCCTGCTCATTAATTGAACAGATTTTGTATGCCTCCGACGTCGGCGCGGCAAACCTCATCCACTAATGTGGTATGTGAATCAAGCCCGGGAGAATAGACCCGAACAGCAAAGGTGAGGGCTCATACAACCCACAAGTTAAAGATGCTCACCACCGGGATAGAGATGTCGCATTGCGCTACTCGGTTCCTAATGGAGGCGCGACGGGCTTGAGCGTGGCCTCGCGTTGGGCCGCTCATCGCACTGATGATGAGCCCAGGCTATACGAAGAGTACTGAGTGATCGTGGACTATTCGCTAAGTGTTTTTTATCTTGCAGTTTAGAAAACACTTCATTAGTCAGTATGTGTTACTTCAGCGCAGATGAAAGTCTCTATCACGTTAACTACGACTCGAGAGCGACTCGATAATGCGGCATTGCTCTATCACGCCACCCTGACAGCAGACGGTCAGACGCTCTAATTCAGCCTCCAAACCTTGCAAGTCTCGGATGCGCATTCGAACCTGCTCTAACTGCCCTTCGACTTTTGCGTCCACCCTGGCGCAGGAGGCGTCGCGTTTATCAGCAAAACCCAACAACTCTCGAACATCGTCAAGGCTGAAGCCCAGTGCGCGGCTACGGCGGATGAATAGTAGACGGTCGCGCTCCTCGTCCGTGTAGAAGCGATAGCCCGATGCTGATCGTCCTGCGGAAGGCAGCAGGCCAACCTGCTCGTAATAGCGGATGGTTACCGCTTTGGTATCGGTCGCCTTCGCCAAGGCACCGACTGTGTAAGTGGTCGAACTCATTTCGCTTGACCTTATAGTTGCTAGAACCTTCATTCTACTCGCCTTAGGCGATAAGCAAATCTGCGCGCGCTCAACAGAAAAACGGACTGAATCTTATGGAAACCCCCATACAACAGCGTCAATCCGGTGGTTGGGCGCTTCTGCTCTGTGCCTGGTTGCTTGCCCTGGTATCAACAATCGCCGTGTTATTCGTTGGCGAAGTAATGGGGCAACTGCCCTGTGTACTTTGCTGGTTTCAACGGGCCTTCATGTTTCCGCTCGTCCTGGTGCTGGGCGTTGCTTGCTGCTTATCGGACACAGGTGTTTGGCGTTATGCATTGCCACTAGCAGTTATGGGATGGCTCATCGCGCTGTATCACAACCTGCTGTATTTCGGACTGATCCCCGAAAGCATCAAGCCCTGTGGCGCGGGCCCATCCTGCTCTGGCGCTGATATGACCATCCTCAGTGGTGTTCCGCTACCGTTGTTATCGCTGGGCGTATTTAGCCTCTTGATCATTCTTCTTGTTCTCATCCGTCGGAGATTTACCGTATGAGCAGACGCGCCGTCGTCCTCTCCATCAGCTTCCTAGCCATCGTCGGCTTTGCCGTCGCCGCATTTTTTTATAATCGCGCCGCCACGGTGCCCCAAGCCACAGCACCTGTGCCTCAAACCAGCTCACTCGTTCGCTTTAATTCGCCAAGTTTTGGCCCTGCCAACGCCCCGGTGACCGTTGTCGAGTTCTTTGACCCTTCGTGTGAAAGCTGCCGTGCTTTTTACCCCATCGTCAAAAAAATGATGTCCCAGCACCCAGCCGATGTTCGTTTGGTGCTGCGCTATGTGAAGCTTCACGTAGGGTCTGAAGAAGCCATCCGGCTTCTTGAGGCCGCGCGCAAGCAGGGGTTATTTGCCCCGGTGCTTGAAGCTGTCCTGGCTGCCCAACCGCAGTGGCATGATGATGCACAAGCTACAGCAGCATGGGACGCAGCGGCTCAGGCAGGCTTGGACGTGACCAAGGCTCGTGAGGACATGATGTCGTCGGATATCACCGCCACGATAGAAAGAGATGCCGCCGATGCGAAAACCGTAGGTGTAAGCGGAACACCGACATTTTTCGTCAACGGTAAGCCGCTGACCAACTTCGGTGCCCAGCAGCTCTATGATCTGATTTGGAGCGAAATCAACCAGTCGCGGTAAGCACGAAACGGTCGCGGCGAAAAAAGCTCGGTGGCCTCGATAATCCGCTTGACCTTATAGTGGCTATAGGGTGTTCACTCTTCACCATGACTTGTGGAAAGTGGCCTTATGAAAAGCTGTTGCGGTGATGAGCAAACAATGAAAAGTGATGCCGGCGTTGAGGTTTTTGACCCGGCAGCGCCAACAGGTTGCTGTGCACCCGCCGCGACGACTTGCGATACGAACACAGTCCATAATCAGTCGAAGAGCAGTTGCTGCGCTCCGAAAACCTCGGACGTCAGCCCAGTGCCTTCTAAAGCGGAAGGCACCGGTTGTTGCTCTCCAGCTGTGGACGGCGGCAAATCAAGCTGCGCGGCTGTCAAATCGGAATCCACTTTGTACGCCTTGGCCGAACCGGGTAAACCAGTCGTCCAGGTTGGTAACGATCTGTTTACCAACGCCTGCTGCCCACCATCTCGTGCGGATGGCTCCAGCGTTTGCATAGCAAAACTGATTCCCGAAAATGCCAGCGACGCCGCTCGCTTCAGCAGTTTCCGTATCGGGCAAATGTGCTGTCCTTCTGAGCAGACGATGATCGAAGGCAAGCTCGCGAAGATGAGCGGCATTCAGAAGCTTGAGTTCAACATGATGAACCGTACTCTCGGCGTCTGGCACGAACTGCCGGACACCTTGGGTATCGAATCAGTTGTGGCATCGCTGGGCATGCACGCCGAACCGTTAACGGCTGAGAGCAAGGCACCCGACGCGAATGCTGCACAGGTCAAACCTCAGGCTGTATCACAGCGTAAAAGCAACTGGTGGCCATTGGCGCTGTCCGGTGTTGCTGCTGTAGGCGCAGAAGTCTTGCACTTCACCCAATCGGCCCCGGAATGGGTGGTGGCGGTCGTCGCCTTATTCGCCATCGCGCTCTGTGGCCCGACGACTTACAAGAAGGGCTGGATCTCGATCAAACACCTTAACCTGAACATCAATGCCTTGATGAGCATCGCGGTGACCGGTGCGGTGTTGATCGGGCAGTGGCCGGAAGCGGCGATGGTCATGTTTCTGTTTACCGTTGCCGAAATGGTCGAAGCAAAATCGTTGGATCGTGCCCGCAATGCGATCAAGGGGTTGATGGACTTGACCCCGGAGCGGGCAACCGTGCGCCAGTCGGATGGCACCTGGCTAGAAGTCGATGTAAAAACGGTCGAGATCGGTGCCTTGGTTCGGGTACGCCCTGGCGAACGTATCGGCCTGGATGGCGATATCTCCTCCGGAAACTCTACCGTCAACCAGGCACCTATCACGGGGGAGAGCCTGCCCATCGAGAAAGCTGTCTATGATCCTGTGTATGCCGGCTCCATCAATGAATCTGGTTCCTTCGAGTATCGCGTGACGGCTGAGGCCGACAATACGACGCTGGCTCGAATCATTCACGCGGTTGAAGAAGCACAAAGTTCGCGGGCACCAACCCAGCGGTTCGTTGATAAATTTGCCAAGGTTTATACGCCAGCAGTGTTCTTCTTTGCTGTCGCGATTGCGGTATTCCCACCACTGTTTATGGGCGGATTGTGGACTGACTGGATCTATCGCGCCCTGGTACTCCTGGTGGTGGCCTGCCCCTGCGCACTGGTCATTTCCACGCCAGTGTCCATTGTCAGCGGGCTGGCGGCAGCGGCCCGCAAAGGGATTTTGGTCAAGGGCGGCGTCTACTTGGAAATCGGTGCCAAGCTAAGTTTCGTAGCGCTCGATAAAACCGGCACCATCACCCATGGCAAACCGGTTCAGACCGATTACATGCCACTGGCCGAAACTTCAGCAGTAGATCCTCAGCTTATTGCTGCCAGCCTCGGTGCGCGCTCGGATCACCCGGTTTCGCAGGCCATCGCCAAGCACACGACCTTGGACGCACCAACGCTCAAACAGGTGGAAAGTTTCGAGGCCCTTCCCGGTCGTGGGGTGAAGGGTGTAGTTGAAGGACAGCTCTATCACCTGGGTAATCATCGTCTGATCAATGAACTGGGACTGAGTACGCCGCAGCTGGAGACTTCTCTGAATCGGCTGGAGCGTCAGGGCAAAACCGTGGTGGCGTTGACCAGTATCACTCAGGTTTTTGCGTTGTTTGCCGTGGCCGATACGGTGAAGGACTCAAGCCAGACTGCGATCAAAGAGCTTCACGCGCTGGGCATCAAAACCATGATGCTGACAGGCGACAATTCACACACGGCTGAGGCTATTGCCCAACGAGTCGGGATTGATGAGGTGCGAGGAAACTTGCTGCCCGCCGACAAACTGGCGGCTATCGGTGAGTTGCAGAGCCGTAGCCATGTTGTGGGGATGGTCGGTGATGGGATAAATGATGCACCTGCCCTGGCCAAGTCCCAGATCGGTTTCGCCATGGCCGCCGCTGGCACGGGGACGGCCATTGAAACGGCTGACGTCGCGCTGATGGATGATGACCTGCGCAAGATTCCGGCCTTTGTTCGCCTGTCACGACAGACCGCATCGGTTCTTAAGCAAAACTTCGGCTTCGCACTCGGAATCAAGGCAGTGTTTCTGGTGTTCACCTTGATGGGCTTGGCCACCATGTGGATGGCTGTATTTGCAGACGTTGGGGTGAGCTTGCTCGTGGTGCTCAACGGGCTCCGATTGCTGAAGAAATAGAACGAGGTGCTGCATGAGGGAGGTTTTGCGACGCGCCATCGCTGAGGCGTTCCATGAGGCCGCACTCGCTATAAAGGCCAATGACTACCAGGCTGCTTACCGCTGGTTAGAGCGTGCTCATATCCTTACACAGCGTATGCCGTTCGCTCATGCAAAATCGCATTGGATCATGCTGCAAGTGGGTTTATTGACGAGGGATTGGCGCGAGGTTGTTGGCCAGGTGCCTCGCATTTTTGCAGCGTTGTTGTTTTCCAGAGTTTGGGTGCCTATTGGCAACACGGGAAGGGCACGAGTCAGTGCCTTTTCCTCCATGTCGCTCTCCGCCGATCTACAAGAACTACTGCGCGGAGACGAGGATTAGCTCAACGTGTTAGCCCTTCTTTCCACAACCTTGAAGCTCAGGTGTACCGAGGTTCCTTGCTGTTCGTGGTTGGTCAGGCTGGCTTCTCCGCCAAAACTTTCCATGATCTGCTTCACCATGATCAACCCAATTCCTAGCCTGCCTTGCTTGGTGGTGTAAAAGGCTTTGAAAGCCATCATTTCTTGCTGCCGCGACGTTCCTTCCCCGGTGTCATCGATGGTGAGATGCAGCCATTGATGGGCTTCATCCAGCCTGGATTGGATGGTTAATATCCCCCCTCCCGGCATCGCCTCCACGGCATTGGCAATAACGCTATTCAGGATCTGCGAAAGCAGCAGCGGATTACTGACTATCCGAGGTGCTGGTTGATTCTTGAACTCGACCTGGATCCTTGATTGGGTAAGTTGCGCGCTGAAGCTGTTCAGCGTGGCCTGCACCACCGCCATCGGCTCCACCAGTTCGGCCTCTCCACGGATCGGGCGCAAGCACAGCAATAATTCATGCACCCACTTCGACATCCGATCAACCTGGCTGACAATATCGGCAATGTTCTTCTTGGCGGGTTGGCCGTCCATGTCGTTCGCCAATTCTGCACTTGAGCGGATGCAGGCAAGGGGGTTGCGAAGACTATGCGCGACCGCCGTGGACATCTCGACCAAGCCTACGTAGGTTTTGTTGGCAACGAGCTGGGCCTCCTGGGACGCTAGCTGAATCGATGCTCGTCGGACAATCCAATAAAGTCCGAAGTAAAGGAGCAGTCCGCCCACCGCCGTAGACAGCCAAATTATCCAGTGGCCACGATTGAGGCGTTCGATCAGGTCGACCGGTTCCTTGTAAATTTCAACCACCGCCAGCGTATTCCCCAGGTCATCTACCAGAGGGATGTAGCTCTCGATGAAGAACATTTTGGGAGGATGCAAAAATTGCTGTTCGGGACGGATTTCATCAGCGCTGCTGTATTTGGTAGAAACCCGGTCTTTAGAGCTAAAGGCTGCTTCAAGCGCCTCATCGTTCAGAAATTTTTGCCCGATAAGTTGCGGATTGGTCGACCACATCACTGTCCGAAGCGGGGAATAGATGCTGATCAGGAGTGAGTCGGGGAGGTGAGAAAGGTGGTCGAGGAACTCGGAGCGCGCCCGTTGCCTGTTCTGCGACATTTCTTCCGACAGCATTCCATAGTGAGTGGCTGCCAGAACATCGCCCATCCGCATCCCGGCCAACCCGTGGTGCCGTATCTCACCCTTTGCGATGGTCTGGATAAACTGCGCTGACAACAGCGCGTCTCGCTCAAGACTCTCGGTTACGAGAAAACGTGTCGACACAGAACCCAGCCCGAAAGCTATGACGCTGATGAGGATGAAGCTGATGATCGAAAACCACCGCAGGAGGTTGAATTGTTTGGTGGGCGCAATTGAGTCGGTCGCTTCCCGATGCAGGCGTCTGAAAAATGCTGATATTGCTTGCATGGGAAGTGTCCTTTGCGTGTTGCTTATCCTGTTGTAGCAGCTTGAACCACTCAACAAAGCCTAGATGAATAACCAGAATCCTCTATGCCAAAAATCAACGGCTAAGCAGCGCGGGTTCGGGCACCAGATATAAGCTGCGTCGCGCTTGAACGGAATCCACCTATATTCTGTGGCAGTCTCGACAGCGCAAAAACGGCCATTGCAGCTCTGGGGGAAAAGCCAGTTCTGGGGTAAATGCCCCTGTGAGTGGGGGCGAAATGTGTATGGCACGCGGGGGAGTTGAAGCGACCAGGTTACCGTGCAGGTACGGCATGGACTCATTTGTAGGCGAGTTAATAGCTCGGCATCAAGTCTATTTTCTATACGTAATGTTGGCTTAATTCCTTTTCGGCTTTATGGCCTACGTCGAACTTTGACGACAGGTCGATGATGACGTGTCCAATTGTAAGAGCCATTTGCAGCGACTACACTCCAGCCCATGAAACGCTATCTGCGGTTTTGCATCATCTTCATGATTAGCTTGGCGCTTCCCCTCAGCGGGATGGCGGGCGTTCAGGCACCGACAGAACCGTGCCCGATGAAGACAATGGGCATGGCGATGATGGACGACATGGGGATGGACTGCTGTAACGATATGAAAAGCCCTTCCGAGCACGGCAAACCTTGTAAGCCGGGTCAGGAATGCAAGACAGGCGGCATGCTGCAAGTCTCGATCTTCAAGCCTCCTGTAACCGTATTTAGCCCTGTAGTGCTTTCCTTCTTCAGCGACTCTCTGCCCGTACAGACCCCGTCCGGGGTATGGCGACCGCCTCGCGTTTGATTCCTGTCCCACATTGAGCCTCATTCCACATTAACGGGATGGACTAGCTGTGCGCATGTCTTTTGACGCGTGCGGTGGATGATCACAGGAATCGTAAACATGAACTCCAAGTGCTATTGCACAGGTTGGACTCTCGTGGCCGGCCTGGCAGCGAGCGTGCTGGCATTGCCGAGCCTGGCTGCCACATTGACCCTCGATGAAGCGTTGCGGCTGGCTGAAAACAATGCGCCGTCGCTGACCGCGCAAGATGCCAAAATTCAGGCTGCCAGCAGCGCGGCTATTCCAGCCGGTGAATTGCCCGACCCCAAGCTGCTGTTGGGCGTGCAGAACTACCCGATTGGCGGTCAGGATCGCTGGAGTCTCGAGCAAGACTTCATGACCATGCAAATGGTCGGGGTCAGGCAGGAAATGCCCAACAGCGACAAGCGTAAAGCGCGCGTTGAGGTTGCCGATGCGGCCATTGATCGAGCTGCAGCGGAGCGTAGGGTTGAGCGTTTGAATGTTCGCCAGTCCACGGCATTGGCCTGGATCAGCAGCTTCTCAATTGAGCGTAAAGATGCGCTGTTCCAGGACTTCTACAAAGAAAACCGCCTACTGACTGATACAGTGCGGGCCCAAATTGCCGGTGGCCGTGCTCAACCCGCCGATGCGGTGACGCCCAAGCAAGAAGCGGCTCAACTGGCGGAACAACAGGACGATCTGATCCGCCAGCGCGCACAGGCCCGAGCGGCCCTCAAACGCTGGATTGGCTCCGCCGCCAACGACAAACCTTTGGGCAATTTGCCTGAGTGGCCCGTCGATACATCAGGCTACTCCCATAAGCTGCAACACCACCCCGAGTTGGCAGCGTTTGCGCCAATGACCCGTGAAGCGCGAGCCAAGGTTCGTGAAGCCGAAGCGGAAAAGCAGTCGGACTGGAGTTGGGAACTTGATTATCAGCATCGTGGCCGACAGTTCGGCGACATGGTCAGCGTGCAACTTTCATGGGATCTACCGCTATTTCCGGACTCTCGCCAAAACCCCAGGATTGCAGCCAAGCAGGCTGAACTCAATCAACTTGAAGCCGAGCGCGAAGCCCTGTCACGTGAGCACACTCAGCAACTGGAGAGCGAATTGGCTGACTATGAGCGCCTGAATCGTGCTGTACGCCGAAATCAGGAAAGCCTGGTGCCGCTAGCCAAGGAAAAGGTCGAACTGAGCATGGCCAGTTTTCGCGCAGGCAAGGGCGACTTGAGCTCAGTTGTTGCCGCCCGACGTGAACTCATCGAGGCCCGCCTCAAACAGATTGACGTGGAAGAGCAGCGAGCGCTGACCAGTGCGCGTCTGTATTTTGCTTATGGGGAGGCCAGCCAATGAACCTAAAAAAATGGAACGGGGCATTGCTGGTAGGCATCTCGATGGCATTGGGTGTAGCCGGTGGTTACTGGTTCGCTCACCAGCGCATCAGCGGAGTGCTTGGTACCGCACCGGAGCAGGGTCTCAACTCACCGAGCGAACGCCAGGCACTGTATTGGTATGACCCCATGTACCCGCAGCAAAAGTTCGATAAGCCGGGTAAGTCCCCCTTCATGGACATGCAATTGGTTCCTCAGTACGCCGGTGAAGCAGGGGATCGTGCGACCGTCAGTATCGATCCGAGGCTGACTCAGAATCTAGGTCTGCGTTTTGCGACCGTTACCCGTGGAATCTTTGATTCCAGCCTCGACGTGACAGGTGTCTTGGGATTCAACGAACGTGATGTCGCCGTGATTCAGGCACGTACCTCGGGCTTTGTGGAGCGGGTCTATGCCCATGCTCCAGGTGATGTGCTCAAAGCCAATGCGGCGTTGGCGGATATCCTGGTGCCAGAATGGGCCGCCGCCCAGACAGAGTTCCTTGCCCTGAAGCGCAACGGGGATGTTGAACTGTTGGCTGCGGCACGCCAGCGACTGCGACTCACAGGGATGCCGGCGACACTGATTACTCAGGTAGAGCGTGGCGGTAAGGTGCAGCCGTACCTGACGCTCACCAGCCCTATTGGTGGTGTGCTGCAAGAGTTGAATGTACGCGCGGGTATGACCGTGGCGACGGGCGACACGCTGGCACGCGTCAATGGTTTGAGCAGTGTCTGGCTGGCCTTGGCCGTTCCAGAGTCGGAGACCGGATTGATCACTGTTGGGCAGACGGTCGAAGCGCGGCTGCTGGCCTTTCCGGGGACAGTGCTCAATGGCGAGGTCAGCGCGATCTTGCCCGAGACCAATCCGGACAGTCGCACCCTGCGTGTGCGGGTGGAACTACCCAATCCGGACGGACGCCTCAGACCGGGTTTGACGGCGCAAGTACGCCTGAACCGCTCGACCGAACAACGTGTGTTGTGGGTGCCGAGCGAGGCGGTGATTCGCACGGGTCGACGTGCCTTGGTGATGCTGACTGAAGACGCCGGTCGTTATCGTCCAGTGGAGGTGCAACTCGGGCAGGAAAGCGATGGCAGGACGGCGATATTGAAAGGTGTGGAAGAAGGCCAGAAGGTGGTTACGTCTGGCCAGTTCCTGCTCGACTCGGAGGCCCGTCTTAAGGGCATTGTTGCAAGCTCGGAGGAAGAGCCACCACCCAGCGCAGCGACCTCCAGTTTTCATGAGGCGAATGGACAGATCGTTGAGATCAACGATAAAGAAGTCACGCTTGCCCATGGCCCCTTCAAGACACTCGGCATGCCTGGCATGACGATGACGTTTCCACTCGCCAATTCGACTCTGATGCAGGGTCTTAAAGCGGGTGACAAGGTTCGTATTGCGGTGAGCCAGACCGATGATGGTTTGCGTGTTGAGCGCCTGGATAAATCGGGGAGCCAGCCATGATTGCTGCCCTGATTCGTTGGTCGGTGGCCAACCGATTCCTGGTGCTACTGGCGACGCTGTTTGTCACGGCGTGGGGCATCTGGTCGGTGCAAAGCACGCCCATTGATGCGCTGCCAGACCTCTCCGATGTGCAGGTAATCATCCGCACCCCTTATCCTGGACAAGCGCCGCAGATTGTCGAAAACCAGGTGACCTATCCGTTGGCTACCACCATGCTCTCGGTGCCAGGCGCCAAGACCGTGCGAGGTTATTCCTTCTTCGGCGACAGCTTTGTATATGTGCTGTTCGAAGACGGCACCGACTTGTACTGGGCCCGCTCGCGGGTATTGGAGTACCTAAGTCAGATACAAAGCCGCTTGCCGGCTAGCGCGAAGCCGGCGTTGGGGCCGGATGCGACGGGCGTGGGTTGGATCTATCAGTACGCATTGGTGGATCGCAGTGGCGGACATGATCTGGCGCAGCTTCGCGCACTGCAGGACTGGTTCCTAAAGTTCGAACTCAAGACCCTGCCCAACGTTGCGGAAGTAGCCACCGTGGGAGGCATGGTCAAGCAGTACCAGGTTCAACTTGATCCGCTCAAACTGGCCAGCCTCGGCATCACCCAGGCTGAGGTAACCGAAGCTATAGGCAAGGCCAATCAGGAAACCGGTGGGGCCGTGCTGGAGATGGCAGAGACCGAATTCATCGTGCGGGCTTCCGGCTACCTGAAGACGCTCAATGACTTTCGGGCAATCCCACTTAAGTTGGGTGCGGGTGGCGTGCCGGTCAGCCTTGGCGATGTCGCCACGATCCAGTTGGGCCCGGAAATGCGGCGCGGTATTACTGAACTCGACGGCGAAGGCGAGACCGTCGGCGGCGTGGTAATTTTGCGCAGTGGCAAGAACGCTCGCGAAACCATTGCTGCGGTCAAGACCAAACTCGACGAACTGAAAAGCAGTTTGCCGCCCGGAGTGGAAATCGTCACCACCTACGACCGCAGCAAGCTGATCGACCGCGCTGTGGAAAATCTCAGTCACAAGCTCATCGAAGAGTTCATCGTGGTCGCGTTGGTCTGCGGGATCTTCCTTTGGCACTTGCGCTCATCGCTGGTGGCGATCATCTCCCTGCCTGTTGGTGTATTGATTGCCTTCATCGTCATGCGTTACCAAGGGATCAACGCCAACATCATGTCCTTGGGTGGGATTGCCATCGCCATCGGCGCCATGGTCGATGCCGCCGTGGTGATGATCGAGAACGCCCACAAGAAGGTTGAGGCCTGGCACGCGGCCAATCCTGGGGAGGAACTGAAGGGTGAGCGTCATTGGCACGTGATGACCGAAGCAGCGGCAGAGGTAGGCCCAGCACTGTTCTTCTGTTTATTGATCATCACCCTGTCGTTCATTCCGGTTTTTACCCTGGAAGCGCAAGAGGGGCGGCTGTTCGGCCCGCTGGCTTTCACCAAGACCTATGCCATGGCCGCAGCGGCTGGATTGTCAGTGACCTTGGTGCCGGTGCTGATGGGCTACTGGATTCGAGGACGAATTCCCAGTGAACAACAGAACCCGTTAAACCGGTGGTTGATTCGGATCTATCAGCCAGCCCTGGACGCAGTCTTGCGTCGACCAAAGATCACGCTGCTGGTGGCGCTATTGGTTTTTGTCAGTGCGCTATGGCCAATGTCACGCTTGGGTGGCGAGTTTCTCCCCCCGTTGGACGAGGGCGACCTGCTCTATATGCCTTCAGCTCTGCCGGGATTGTCGGCGCAGAAAGCGGCACAACTGCTGCAACAGACTGACCGTCTGATCAAAACCGTTCCAGAGGTCGAACATGTCTTCGGTAAAGCTGGTCGTGCTGAAACTGCAACCGACCCGGCACCGCTGGAAATGTTCGAAACCACGATCCAGTTCAAACCACATGAGCAATGGCGTCCAGGCATGACCCAGGAAAAGTTGGTGGAAGAACTGGATAGAGTGGTACGAGTCCCTGGGCTAACCAATATCTGGATACCGCCGATTCGCAACCGTATCGACATGCTGGCGACCGGGATCAAGAGTCCCATCGGGGTGAAAGTTGCCGGCACCAACCTGACGGAAATCGATGCAGCTACTCAGGCAGTCGAGCGCATGGCTAAAGACGTGCCCGGTGTCAGTTCGGCTCTGGCCGAGCGACTGACCGGTGGCCGCTATATCGATGTGGATATCGACCGTAAAGCCGCAGCCCGCTACGGACTGAATATCGCCGATGTGCAGTCCATTGTGGCCGGAGCTATAGGGGGTGAAAACGTCGGCGAGACGATTGAAGGGCTCGCACGCTTCCCGATCAACGTACGTTACCCACGGGAGTGGCGTGACTCGCTCGGCGCCTTGGAGCAGTTGCCAATCTACACCCCGCTAGGCAGCCAAATCACCCTCGGCAGCGTGGCGAAGATCAAGGTCAGCGACGGTCCTCCGATGCTCAAGAGCGAGAATGCGCGGCCGTCTGGTTGGGTATATATCGACGTGCGTGGCCGGGATATCGCCTCCGTAGTCGCCGATCTACGCCGTGTCGTCAGTGAGCAGGTCAAGTTGCAGCCCGGCATGAGCCTGAGTTACTCGGGGCAGTTCGAATTTCTTGAAAGGGCCAATGCACGACTCAAGCTGGTGGTGCCTGCCACGCTGTTGATCATATTTGTGCTGCTCTACCTGACGTTCGCGCGCTTCGATGAGGCGTTGCTGATCATGGCCACTCTGCCATTCGCACTCACTGGCGGGGCATGGTTCCTCTATCTATTGGGGTTCAACCTGTCGGTCGCCACCGGAGTCGGCTTTATCGCACTGGCCGGTGTGTCTGCCGAGTTCGGCGTGATCATGCTGCTCTATCTGAAGAACGCTTGGGCCGAACGTGAAGACCTCGGCGACAGCACTGAGCGCGGGCTGGTTGCTGCAATTCGCGAAGGCGCTGTGCAACGCGTTCGACCCAAAGCCATGACCGTGGCCGTCATCATTGCCGGGTTGTTACCCATCCTGTTGGGTAGTGGCACCGGCAGTGAGGTGATGAGCCGCATTGCCGCGCCGATGGTGGGTGGCATGATCACGGCCCCCTTACTTTCCCTGTTTGTCATTCCGGCAGCGTATCGCCTGATGCGTCGCCGGCACCTCTCAGTTGAACCCCTCAACCCTCAAGGATAAGTCGTATGAAACTGACCCTGATTGCAGTTGTAAGCACCGTATTTGCGCTTTCACTTTCTGTCCACGCGGAGGACATGCCGGGTATGAGAATGGACGGTATGGAGGGCATGCAGATGGAGCAGGATACAAAACAGGCTCCAGTCGCTAAAGCCGAGGGAACGATCAAGGCTATAGATACTACGAAACATACGGTGACCATCTCCCATGGAGCTGTTCCAGCCGTACAGTGGCCGCCGATGACTATGGCTTTTTCCGTAACGGAGGATCAGCTGACGGGGCTGATGGCCGGAGACCGTGTATCGTTTTCTTTTCGGCTAGATGGTGGCAAAGCCGCAATTGTTTCCATTAAAAAATGAGACTGTAGTGATGAAAATTACCGGCACGCTCTGTCGCGCCGGTTTTTACTGTCTACACGGCAGGAGACCTCTTGCTGTTATCGGTCGATAGCTGTCTATCAGGAGAGACAACTACCGACCCAAGCGGACGTTCAATCCGCGAGTTCTGGATATGGACAGGTTTCGCTCGGCGGGGCTCGCTTCGGAGATTCGGGGCCAGCCGCCATTTTGCGAGCAAGATGTCACATCATCGGGCGGTGTGTGATTACATTTTCGTCAGAACGGCAACGGCAATCTTGCTGCGCTGCGATTGAGCAGCACCCGTAGATTTGTCTTGTTGTGATAGGCCGTGTCTGGTTAGCCCTAACGTAGTCGTCAATTGCTAGGATAATCGGCGACTACTTGATCGGTACCCGTTAGGGTCTGACCTATCACCTGATACGGCTGTTTGGTTTGGCCGTACTCCATTCCAGGCGAACCAGCTGGCATACCCGGCACCGCAACTCCGACGAGGTCGGAGTGATTCTTCAGGTCGAGAATCTGAGCTACCGGCACATGCCCTTCGATGAATTTTCCGTCAATAATCGCGGTATGACAGGAGGCCAAGCGCGGAGCGACACCGAGGCGCTGTTTGACTTCGCTCATGTTGGGCTCGACATGGTCGCGCACGCTGAAGCCATTGGCTTCAAGATACTTTATCCAGTCCTTGCAGCAGCTGCAGTTAGGATCGCGGTAAACGTCGATGACTTCAGCGGCTTGTGCCGCTACGGTCATGAGTAGGGTCGTGAACACAGCGATAAGCAGTCTGGTATTCATGGGAGTTCTCCAGTTTAAAAATAGCGCTTACCGACAGCAGCAACCGCCGCCGCTCCCGCCACAACCTGAGGTTTTCTTACTTGCTACGGTTTCCGCTGTCGCCAGCTGTGCTGGATAGCCCGCGTCCTGCAGGGCTGCTAGCAGCGCATGGCTGTCCAAATCGCCGCTGACCTTCACCCGTCCGGATTGTAGATCCACTGCCACTTCACTGACGCCTTCAAGTGGGCGCAGCGCTTCGGTGACATGTTTGACGCATGAACCACAGCTCATGCCCTGGACTTGCAGTTCAACGGTTTTCATCGATGACTCCTCACAAAAAAATGATCGTAGAAAGACTGAGGTATGTGGATTCGTGTGGCCTTGGCTTTATCCTCAACCTTGCCATGGTAGTAAGGTCAAGCAGACTCTATCGCTCAAACAATTGAAACGCGGCGCAGGCGCAAAGCGTTGAATACCACCGACGTCGAACTCACGTTCAAGGGAGCCGACTGGTTGAGGCTCAGGCTGTCGTATTAGGTTGTGCTCTTGACGAAGCTCAGGGTTGTGCATGAGCTAACGCCTGTTCGCATCCTTGGTTGAGTCTGAGGTTTCTCCGTGATGACTGTGACCACCGTGGTGGTGTCCGAAAAAATGCATCAGCGGGCACAACAGTAAAATCATGTAAGGCAGTAAGCCCAGCATATGGCCGTAGTGTTCTCTTGCTAGATAGAACAGCACGATCACCAGCAGCATGCCCAGCGCTATGCCGGGTTTGCTCCTCCAAAATGTTGGAGAGGTGTTAGCGGAATGTGGTGAATTCATCATGGTTCTGTACTCCCGAGGGAAGTGCTGTAAGTGATACGTCGTATAGGCCAACGGGCGGAGGTTTTACCCTTGGCATATTGGCAAAGGTAAAACCGACGTTGCATTGCCTACAGGCTTGTACGCGTCACTTGCTCATCGGCATCTTCATCATGCTCGATTGCTGATCCATCATTTTCATCATCATGTTCATCATTCCCATCTCCATGCCGTCTTTGTTGCCGGCCATGCCCATGCCATGACAGTTCTTATGCATCATGGCCATGCTGTCCTTCATCGTCTTCATGCTCTCCTGCATGGCGGCGTGTCGCTCGGCAGGGGTCTTAGCGGCGGCTGCCTTGTCGTGTGCAGCCTGCATTTTTTGCATTTGCTCGGTCATGACATTGTTTTGCATCGGCGTAGCTGCTTCGCTTGTCTGGGCGGGCGTGGTCGGCGTCTGCTCCGGGTGATGCTCATCGACTGCCGAGGCCATGAGTGGGCTGCTCACGAGCAGGGTGGCGAGGATAAATTTCAATGAGGCATGCATGGCAATCTCCAAAGGGTGAGGACAACTCAGGTAATACCAAGCCGCACCAGGTTGGCGCAGTCAGACGATGCGCCGAAGATCGGCGCGCAGAAGGTCGGATTAATCGTTGAAACGGACGAAAATCAGGCGGGCAGGCGGTCTGGCCGGTACAGGGCGCCGTAATGCAAGAAAGGCAAAAGCGGAGGGGGTGGCGGGATAAAAAATCAGCAACGCAGGGATCAGGAGCAGAAACGTCCAACTGAACAGATCAAATATTTGAAGATGGAGCGAAGGACTTACAGCTATCGCCGCATCGGCGCAGTGCTGAAGGCAGCCGAGGGCGTGGGCGTCGTGGCTATCGTGATCTTGCGCGGTGTTCAGCGAGACATGCGTTGTAGCCGGATTGTGGCTGGGCTGTGCCAGACATCCCTGGGTCGCTGCCAGACCAAACGCTAACACCCACAGCACGATGGCGAGGCGTATGAACGTTGGTTGACGATGGCGAAACCAGAACATGGAGAATCTCCGGTACTGATTAGCGGATTTTGATTTTTCAACATACAGCGCATTGAAGTGCCACGGTTGATCCACATCAATACATGCAGGCGGTGTCGGCTCCTGTGGTGTGGCCCAATCGCAAGGTCAACATCGACCTTTCAGATGTTTACCCCTCTTTGTCGTCCTTTACTAGCATCTTGTGGTGCACCGCCCCTTTCACCATTGCTGAGCCAACCAGCTTACGGAAATGTAATCACCCCGTTTGCTGGCTTATGGCATCTTCCGATGTATCAAGCGCACTAGCTATCCAAAGCGTGAACCCTCGGGAGCACACCACAGTGCGTGCACCTGACATCCGACTGACGGGACATGAATCGGTATGCAATCCAAAACTTCTCGGCGCACCTTTGTGAAAGGTCTCACCGCAGGCGGGATTCTCGGTGGCTTAGGGCTTTGGCAGACGCCTATATGGGCGGCACCTCGCTTGGGCGAAACCAATGTCCTGTCAGGCACAGAGTTTGACCTATTTATCGGAGAAACCCCGGTAAATATCACTGGAAACGCCCGGACAGCCATGACGATCAATGGTGGACTTCCGGGGCCTCAGCTGCGCTGGCGTGAGGGCGATACCGTGACCTTGCGGGTCAAGAACCGCCTCAAGGATATGACATCAATCCACTGGCACGGGATTATCCTCCCCGCGAATATGGACGGTGTGCCGGGCCTTAGCTTCCATGGGATCGAGCCTAACGGCACGTATGTCTATCAATTCAAGGTCAAGCAGAACGGAACGTACTGGTATCACAGTCACTCCGGCTTCCAAGAACAAGTAGGTGTGTACGGCCCACTGGTAATCGACGCGAAAGAGCCCGAGCCGTTTGAGTATGACCGTGAATACGTGGTGATGCTTACCGACTGGACGGATGAAGATCCGGCTTCGTTGATGAAAACACTGAAGAAGCAGTCTGACTACTACAACACCCACAAGCGCACAGTCAGTGATTTCATCCATGACGTAGCTGACAAAGGTTGGTCAACCACCGTCGCTGACCGCAAGATGTGGGCCGAAATGAAGATGAATCCCACTGACATTGCAGACGTCAGTGGCGCGACATACACCTACTTGATGAACGGCCACGCGCCGAACTCCAACTGGACGGGCACCTTCAAACCTGGCGAAAAGCTTAGGTTGAGGTTCATCAATGGTTCAGCCATGAGCTACTTTGATGTCCGTATTCCGGGTTTGAAGATGACTGTCGTGGCTGCCGATGGCCAGTATGTTAAGCCCGTAAGCGTGGACGAGTTCAGGATCGCCACTGCCGAGACTTTCGATGTGATCGTCGAACCAACTCAGGACGCCTACACACTGTTTGCGCAGTCGATGGATCGGTCAGGGTACGCAAGAGGCACCTTGGCCGTCCGGTCTGGCTTGGCCGCTCCAGTACCTGAGCTTGACCCTCGTCCTCTCGTCACCATGGCCGACATGGGTATGGCCGGTATGGATCATGGCGCGATGGCCGGGATGGGCGATATGGCTGGAATGGATCACAGCAAGATGGCTGGGATGGGAGACAGCTCAATGGAGGGTATGTCAGGAATGGACGGCGGTGCCATGAAAGGTATGAACCATGGTGCTACGCAAGACATGTCCGGCATGGACAGCATGGCTGGGATGGATCACAGCAAAATGTCTATGGGCGGCATGAGTGGTATGGGAGCAATGCAGTCGCACCCAGCCACAGAATCCAACAATCCTCTCGTCGACATGCAGGCAATGTCGACGTCACCAAAGCTTGATGATCCTGGCATGGGCCTTCGCGAAAATGGTCGAAAGGTGCTGACGTACTCTGACCTAAAGAGCACGTTTGAGGATCCAGATGGCCGTGAGCCAAGTCGAACTATCGAACTGCACTTGACCGGGCATATGGAGAAATTTTCCTGGTCTTTCAACGGCGTGAAGTTTTCGGACGCCGAGCCTTTAAAACTGAAATACGGCGAGCGAGTCCGGATCGTTCTCGTCAACGACACCATGATGACTCATCCCATCCACTTGCATGGCATGTGGAGCGACCTTGAAGATGAAAACGGGCAATTCCTTGTCCGCAAACACACCATTGATATGCCGCCAGGGTCGAAGCGCAGCTACCGAGTGACAGCCGATGCGCTGGGGCGCTGGGCCTACCACTGCCATCTCCTGTACCACATGGAAATGGGGATGTTCCGCGAAGTGCGTGTAGAGGAATAAGGAGTCGACTATGAGCAATTATTTTTGCGGGACTCGCATGCACTCAGCTGTATTTACCGTCGCTCTAACCGCTGGTTTTGTCTTGCCGGCAGCCGCTGAAACAAGCCAGGGTACCGAAGACGGGCAGATGCAGACCATGGATCACAGCCAAATGCCGGGCATGGATCACGGCAAGATGGAAGGTATGGATCACAGCCAGATGCAGGGTATGGATCACAGCCAGATGCAGGGCATGGATCACAGCAAAATGGAGGGTATGCAGCCCGCCAAGCAACCACAAACTCAAAGCCGGACTCCGATACCACCGCTAACCGATGCTGACAGAGCTGCAGTCTATAAGTCCCCTGGTGGTCACCAAGTTCATGACACAGCCCTCAACTCATTTTTCATATTTGAGAAATTGGAATGGCAGGATGCTGACGATGGAAGCGCACTGAACTGGGAAGCCCAAGGTTGGATAGGGGGAGATGTTGATCGTCTATGGTTGCGCTCCGAAGGCGAGCGCACCAATGGGAAGACTGAAGAAGCTGAGGTTCAAGCTTTATGGGGACACGCCATCAGCCCTTGGTGGGATTTAGTCGGCGGGGTTCGTCAAGACTTCAAACCAGGCGACCCTCAAACGTGGGCGGCTTTCGGTATCCAGGGCTTGGCGCTATACAATTTCGAGGCCCAGGCTACTGCTTATTTGGGAGAAGGCGGCCAGACCGCAGCGCGGCTGGAAGGTGATTACGACATTCTCCTAACCAATAAGCTGATTTTGCAACCAACGGCAGAATTCAATTTCTATGGCAAAAACGATCCCAAGCGTGGAGTCGGTTCAGGGCTGTCTGAGAGTGAAGTCGGTTTGCGGCTCCGATACGAAATCCGCCCAGAATTCGCACCTTACGTAGGTGTGACGTGGAATCGGGCTTATGGAAAGACCGCTGACTATGCCCGCGAGGAAGGCGAAGACAGTAGCGAAGCACGCCTGGTGCTCGGCGTCCGGGTGTGGTTCTAATTCAAAGTCAACGGCACCAAATAATTATCTAACCTCATTACAACAGCTACGCGCTGTGAGGAGCCTTGCATGTCTGTACTTAAATCCTGTGTTGTGGCCGTCGCTCTTTCATCCAGCCTTCTGCTCAGTGCAGTTGCCCAGGCTCACCCGAAGCTAGTCTCTTCAACTCCAGCTGAAGGCGCGAACGGCCCAGCCCCAGCAAAGATTGAGCTGCACTTTTCTGAAAACCTGGTTACCCAGTTTTCCGGAGCCAAGCTGATCATGACCGAAATGCCTGGCATGTCGTCGCACTCTCCTATGGGTGTGAAAGCCAGCGTCGCCGGCGGTCACGACCCTAAAACCATGGTCGTGACTCCAGCCTCTCCACTCACGACGGGCACTTACAAGGTGGAATGGCGAGCAGTCTCGTCCGACACCCATCCGATTACCGGCGCCGTGACTTTCAAAGTGAAATAAGCATGAGCGACCCTTTGAATGTGGTACTGCGCCTCGCGCTTTACCTGGATCTGATGCTCCTGTTCGGTCTAGCGGTCTTTGGGCTGTACAGCCTTCGGGGAAAAGAGCGCGTATCAGGAACAGTGTTGCATTTTGGGTCGCTACTGCCTGGCACCGCTGCTATAGGAGTGTTTTTGTCGATAGCAGCTTGCATCGTTATGACAAGAAATATGAGCGGCGCATCCGACTGGGCGGAGCTGCGGCCTCACTTGGAAATGATGCTGTACGAGACTGAGGTCGGCTACAGCTGGGTGACGCGCATGGTCGCGCTAGCGGTGGTGATTTTTGTCGGAAGCCAGAGCAAGCGATGGCCAACAGGCAGTCTCTGGGTTGCTACCTTGGCGGGCAGCATCGCCTTGGCGACGCTTGCATGGACAGGTCACGGGGCGATGGATGAAGGTACTCAGCGGTTCTGGCACTTTGCCGCTGATATTCTGCATCTACTCGCCGCTGGCGGCTGGATCGGAGCCCTCGCGGCGTTCGGTCTGATGTTAAGGATTAGGGGGGGTAATTCGGAGCATCTGGTACGAGTGCTGTCACGAGCGCTCAAAGGATTCGAAACAGCAGGCGCATTCATTGTTGGTACGATCATAGTTACTGGCGTCGCTAACTATCTCTTCATCGTCGGGCCGACAGTAATCGAAGTCGCAACCAGCACCTATGGCGCCCTTCTACTCGTGAAAATCCTACTTTTCGCCGGCATGATCGGGCTAGCTACCCTCAATCGTTTCTACCTGAGTCCTTCACTAGAGCGTTCTGTGGAGGGCGGTGATTATTCTCTAGCAGCAAGTGCTTTAAGAAAAACTGTTGTGCTCGAATCGGCCTGTGCTGTTGTCATCGTTTGCTTGGTGGCTTGGCTAGGAACATTGAGCCCCTCAATCGAGATGGCTCAAGGGTGATCCAGGAGCTAGATCCGAGCAGCCCTACAGGCGCTCAAATCTGGGCAACGACTATCGGCTGATAGGGTAGTCAGCGACCACTTCTTGCGCACCTGCCTTGGTGAGCCCCAAGACTTGGTAAGGTTGATGATTCTGGCCGAAGTCCATGCCGGGAGAACCTGCGGGCATGCCTGGCACTGCAATTCCTGCGAGGTCTGATCGCCCCTTCAGCTTCTTGATTTCATCGGCTGGGACATGACCCTCTACGAATTTGCCGTCAATTACACCCGTATGGCATGAAGCGAGTCCCTGTGGCACGCCCAGGTTCTGCTTGATAGCGCTCATATCACTTTCCACGTGGTCGACTACCTTGAATCCATTCAATTCAAGGTGCTTGACCCACTCCTTGCAGCACCCGCAGTTCGCGTCACGATGTACGTCAATTGTGAGTGGCTCAGATGCCTGCACAACCCCACAAATCATCAATCCCACAGCAAGCGATAGCTTTCGTTTGAACATTCTATGCACCTCGTCACGTGTCACTGCGCGGTTGCTCTGCATGCCCTTGGCCGTGCGCCACGAGTAGCGCTTCCGCACCGTCAGAAAAGTAGGTTAAGCGCAAAAAGTCAGGTTGCCGATTACATTTTTGTAAGCCGCATCTTCGCTGCCGCCGCTCAATTGCCCCCGAGCCTGTCGTGACTGCGTGCTTTCTGTTTGCTGTTGGGGCAATTACATTTGCGTAAGCTTCCGCACAGCCGTCAGATTGGTAGCACACTAGAACACCGCAAAACCGGAGCCCAAACATGAAACTCTTGGTTGCAGAAGACGAACCCAAAATCGGAATGTACCTACAGCAAGGCCTCTTGGAAGCTGGCTTCAGTGTCGACCGGGTTGTGACAGGAACAGAGGCGTTGCACCAGGCGCTGAGCGAGACCTACGATCTCTTAATTCTGGACGTAATGATGCCGGGCATTGATGGCTGGGAAGTCATCCGAAATGTCCGCGCAGGCGGAAGTTTAGTCCCTGTGCTGTTTCTGACGGCCAGGGACGGAGTTGATGACCGGGTCAAAGGCTTGGAGTTAGGTGCGGACGATTATCTAGTCAAACCCTTCGCATTTTCCGAGTTGCTTGCTCGCGTCAGAAGCTTGCTTCGCCGTGGTGCCGCCGTACCCAACCAGACATCTATTAAGATTGGGGATCTGGAGGTCGATCTTCTAAAGCGACGTGCCTCGCGCTCAGGTCGACGCATTGACCTTACTGCCAAGGAATTTTCACTGTTAGAGCTGCTGATGCGCCGTCGGGGAGAAGTCTTGCCGAAATCACTGATCGCATCGCAGGTTTGGGACATGAATTTCGACAGTGATACCAACGTGATCGAAGTCGCGATTCGTCGGCTCCGGGCCAAAATCGATGACGATTTCGACACCAAGATGATTCAGACCGCGAGGGGAATGGGCTACATGCTAGATGCTCCGGATACAGAATGAAGCGTGCATCTCTTACCCTCCGTTTAAGCATGATGTTTGTCTGTGCCGTGGTCGCCGTGCTGGTAGTTGCAGGCTTTACTTTTGACGGATTCAGCCAACATCACTTCAAGGCCCTCGACCGACAAGCGATGACGGAAAAGCTCGAATCCATTCGGCAAATAATGGATGGCGAAGCTGGCTCCGCAGACCCCTCAGAAGTTGTGTTGCAGCTACAAGCTCTGCTCGGTGCTCACCAGGAACTCTCGGCTTCAATTATCACGAATGGAGGGAAGACGATCTTTGCGACTCCAAATGCAGTTGGACTTCCTCCTTTCTCCTCTGATGTCCTTGGGAAAGATATGTGGGAGTGGACAGCTGGAGGCCATATGTACCGAGGCATGAAAGCCCAAGTTCATTTGGTGAATGAAGCTGAGCCGCTGACCGCGTGGCTGAGTTTAGACGTCACAAGCCATATGCATTTCGTTGAAACTCTGCGCTGGTGGTTGGTGATCGGGCTGGCGATTAGCGCCTTGATCAGCGCAGGTTTAGGGTGGCTGGTGGCGCGCAGCGGGCTGAAGCCGGTCGCACAAGTGACGCAAGTCGCGGCCTCAATGTCAGCCGGATCGCTGAAAGAGCGGATTCCCATGGACTCTGTGCCTCGCGAGCTAGAGCTCCTCGTCACTTCGTTCAACGCTATGCTGGCTCGCCTTGAAGAATCATTTGCTCGGTTGTCTAACTTTTCAGCCGATATCGCGCACGAGCTACGTACTCCTATCAGCAATCTGCGCACACATACCGAAGTCATCCTCACAAAGAAACGTGCACCAGAGGATTATGAAGAGAATCTTTATTCCAACCTGGAAGATCTGAACCGACTCTCCAGCATTATTGACGGCATGCTTTTCTTAGCAAAGTCAGACAACGGTCTGATTCTACCTGCCAAAGAGAAAATCGAATTGCGTTCGGTCGTCGAGAAATTGTTCGAGTATTACCAGCTTCTGGCAGACGACACAGGGGTAAAGCTGCAGGTAGTCGGGCACGGCGCGGTGAATGGTGACGGGACGATGCTGGATAGGATGATCTCGAATTTGCTGTCCAATGCGCTCAGGTATACCCCACCTGACTGTACGATCTCCGTGAAAATCGAGCCCCTTGGCGACATGATCAGCTTGTCAGTGGAAAACCCCGGCGAGGAGATAGCGGTAGAGCATCTGCCCCGGCTGTTTGACCGTTTTTACCGAGTCGATCCCGCACGGAGAGAGGGCGCTACGAACCATGCCGGTTTAGGGTTGGCAATCGTCAAATCACTGGTTGACGCCCATGACGGCACCGTTGGATGTGTCTCCAGAGAAGGTTATACGACCTTTATGATCAGCCTACCCGCGTGGCCTGCCGACCACGAGTGAAAGCAAAGAGATCGCCCGGCCCAGGCCACAAACATGGCGAGAGCAAGTGCGAATACCACTGTCGTTGTCAGGGATCTACTGAGCATAGTGTCCGAGTTTTTAACTCGTTTGTAGTGGTCGCGATACGTTTGACCATATCCCCCTAGGGGGGATAGGATGCCAGCGTAATTCATTGAGGCCTGAGGCTCAAGTCATGAGTGAGCACCAACACAAACACAACCACCCCCACCAAAGTCACGAGGCGATCATCAAGCGCCTCAAGCGGGCGGACGGCCATTTACGCAGCATCATCACCATGATCGAAGAGGGTCGTGAGTGTGTGGACATTGCTCAGCAGCTGCATGCTGTCGAAAAAGCGGTGTGCCAAGCCAAGCGCACCCTCATCCAGGATCACATCGATCACTGTCTGGAGGACACCGTCTCGGCCCTGAACAATGGCGAGCGTGCACCACTGGAAGCTTTCAAGCAAATCACCAAGTACCTCTAAGACTGACATGCCCAATTTCGCTGAACTGCTGCAACAGGGTGGCTCTCACGCCTGGCTGTACTTCCCGAGCGCTATCTTGCTTGGCGCCCTGCATGGCCTGGAGCCGGGTCATTCAAAAACCATGATGGCGGCCTTCATCGTGGCCATTCGTGGCTCGGTAAAACAGGCGGTGTTATTGGGCCTGGCCGCTACGCTTTCGCACACGGCGGTGGTGTGGCTGGTCGCCATCGGCGGCATGTATCTGGGCAAAGGTCTGGACGCTCAAACCACTGAGCCTTACTTCCAGCTCGCGTCCTCTGCACTGATCATCGTGATTGCGCTTTGGATGCTGTGGCGTACTTGGCGCGGTGAGCAGATGTTCAAGTTCGAGCAAGGTGATGATCACCACCACGGCGAGCATGACCATGGTCATCATGATGAAACCCATCGAGTCGATACCGGCCATGGCCGCATCGAACTGTCGATCTTTGAAGAAGGCATGCCACCGCACTGGCGCCTGAGGACACTGACCGGACATGCTTGGCCCGCCTCAGATGTTCGCTTGACGACTACTCGCCCAGACGGCAGCACTCAAGCGTTCTCATTTGTTGAGCGTGATGGCTTACTGGAGTCGACAGTCAATATCCTAGAGCCTCATGAATTTAGTGCTCGCTTGAGTCTAGGGCATGCCGGTCACTCCCATGATTACGACCTGGAATACCAGGAACATGATCACGGGCACGCGCATTCCGAACTGGAAGGGTTGGAATTGTCGATTGATGGTTATCAGGATGCGCATGAGCGTGCCCATGCCAACGATATCCGCAAGCGCTTCACCAACCGTGAAGTCACCACGGGACAGATCATCATGTTCGGCTTGACGGGTGGGCTCATTCCTTGCCCAGCGGCCATCACCGTTCTGCTGCTCTGCCTTCAGGTCAAGGAAGTCGCCTTGGGTGGCGTGCTCGTCCTGTGCTTCAGCATTGGTCTGGCGCTCACACTGGTAACTGTCGGCGCAGCGGCGGCTATTGGCGCCAAGCAGGCCTCCAACCGCTGGCCTTGGTTGGGTGCTGTTGCCCGTCGAGCACCTTATCTATCCAGCGTCCTGATCATATGTGTCGGTATCTACGTCGGTATTCATGGCTGGAACGGCTTGAATGTCTAAGTGTGAGCAAGAGGAAGTCTAGTGGGCGGGGAAACGGTCAACGCTACCACCTTAATAATATGTCGAGATTTATGGATGCGTGGCTGAAGGAGATTTTTGGTTCGATATTGTTCTGCTGAGTGAATTAGCTTCGCACGAAGTTTTAAGAGCCACTTTGGGAAAGGCCGCCTTTGCTAGAATCTGCCACCTGTTTCCGAGTTCCCGAGAGCGTTGCCATGAGTGAACCGATCCGCTTGACCCAGTACAGCCATGGTGCCGGTTGTGGCTGCAAGATTTCCCCCAAGATGCTGGAAGTGATCCTCGCCGGCAGCGGCGCGCAGAATCTAGACCCCAATCTCTGGGTCGGCAACGCTTCGCGTGATGATGCCGCCGTGTATGCCCTGGACGATGAGCGCGGCGTTGTCTCAACTACCGACTTCTTCATGCCTATCGTCGATGACCCCTTCGATTTCGGACGCATCGCCGCCACTAACGCTATTAGCGATATTTACGCGATGGGCGGTGACCCGCTGATGGCCATCGCCATCCTTGGCTGGCCAATCAACCTGCTGCCGCTGGAGGTAGCTCGAGAGGTCATCCGAGGGGGGCGTGCGGTGTGTGATGCTGCGGGCATTCCATTAGCAGGTGGCCATTCCATCGATACGCCGGAGCCGATATTCGGCCTAGCGGTGACCGGCGTCGTGCAGAAAAAGCACATGAAGCGCAATGACACCGCCCGCGTTGGCAATGCGTTATACCTGACCAAACCACTGGGTATCGGCATTCTTACCACCGCCGAAAAGAAGGCCAAACTGCGTGCGGAGGATGTTGGCCTGGCCCGCGACTGGATGTGCACTTTGAATAAGCCGGGCAGCCGTTTCGGCAAGCTGGCCGGGGTCACGGCGATGACTGATGTGACCGGTTTCGGCCTGCTCGGGCATCTGGTGGAAATGGCCGATGGCGCTCAGCTCACCGCCCGACTCGACTATGCCGCTGTCCCGCGTCTGCCGGGCGTCGATCACTATCTCGCTGAGGGCTGCGTGCCGGGTGGCACCTTGCGGAATTTCGACAGCTACGGAGATAAGATCGCGCCGATCAGTGACGCGCAGCGTGACGTGTTGTGCGACCCGCAGACCAGTGGCGGCCTACTGATCGCCGTCACGCCGGAGGGTGAGGCGGAGTTTCTCGCCGTCTCCGCTGAGTTGGGGTTGCAGCTGGCGCCTATCGGAACCTTGGTCGAACGACAAACCTACGCGGTAGAAGTGTTCTAATGCGCGACAATAGTAGCGACTACCGCGAACTCTTTCTCAACGACGTGCCGATGATGGATGCCCGTGCTCCCGTGGAGTTCGCCAAGGGCGCATTCCCTGGCGTGCTCAACCTGCCGCTGATGGATGATTTGGAGCGGCAGAAGGTCGGCACCTGCTACAAGCAGCACGGCCAGGAGGATGCCATCAAGCTGGGGCATCAACTGGTCTCTGGTGAGACCAAGGCGCAACGGGTCGAAGCTTGGGTGGCTTTCGCCAAGGCCAATCCCCAGGGTTATCTTTACTGTTTTCGGGGCGGCCTGCGTTCTCAGATCGTCCAGCAGTGGCTCAAGGAGGCCGGCATCGAATACCCACGGGTGATCGGTGGCTACAAGGCCATGCGTACTTTCCTGCTGGAGACCATTGAACAGACCGTTGCTCAGTGTGAGTTCGTTGTCATCGGTGGTATGACCGGCACCGGCAAAACGGATGTGCTTACGCAACTGCCCAATGCTGTGGATCTGGAAGGTCATGCCAACCACCGAGGCTCCAGCTTCGGCAAGCGCGCTGCTGGCCAGCCGGCGCAGATCGATTTCGAGAACCGCATTGCCCTCGACATCCTCAAGAAACGTGCGGCGGGCATCGAACAATTCGTAGTCGAAGACGAAAGCCGCCTTGTCGGCAGCTGCAACGTGCCGCTGGCGTTGCACCATGGCATGCATCACTACCCGCTGGTGTGGCTTGAGGACAGTTTCGACAACCGCGTCGAGCGCATCCTGCGTGATTATGTGGTGAATCTTTGCGCCGAGTTCGTCGCCCTCCACAGCGAGGAGAGCGGCTTCAGGTTGTTCGCCGGGCGCCTGCTGCAAAGCCTAGATAAAATCTACAAGCGCCTGGGCGGCGAGCGCCATCAAAGGCTGCAGGCAATCATGCAGGTTGCCCTAGATGAGCAACAGCGCAGCGGCGCGGTGGAGCTGCACCGTGGCTGGATCGAAGGGCTGCTGCGCGAGTATTACGACCCGATGTACGCCTACCAGCGAGAGATCAAAGCCTCTCGTATCGAATTTGCTGGAGAGCACAAAGCGGTGATCGCTTATCTGGCTGAACGGAAAGCCAATCGCTAGGCCGGCTGATTGAATAGTAGAGTTGCGCCTGAATGGGAATTAGCGATCAATCTACGCGGTCACTTTGGGGGGGCGTAAGCATTGTCAGTAGAAAGTAGTACCAAGGTGGTCACATCTGATTCCGCATGGTCGGTGTTTCTGGTGTTTTTGCGCTTGGGACTAACTTCTTACGGAGGCCCGATTGCGCATTTGGGGTACTTTCGCGAGGAGTTCGTTGCTCGGCGCCAATGGCTCAGCGAGCGCAGCTATGTCGATCTGGTCGCCCTATGCCAGTTCCTTCCGGGGCCTGCCAGTAGCCAGGTAGGCATAGGGTTAGGACTATCACGTGCCGGGTTTTCTGGAGCTGTCGCTGCATGGGCAGGGTTCACATTACCGTCGGCAATAATCCTGGTTCTGTTCGCTCAGGGTATGTCTACGTGGGGAAATGCCTTCCCGGTCGGCGTACTGCACGGTCTCAAGATCGTCGCGGTCGCGGTCGTTGCTCAAGCAGTGTGGGGGATGGCGCGCAATCTTTGCACCGATGTACCTCGGGTGACTATCGCCGCTTTTTCTGCCTGCGTTGCACTTCTATGGCCCAACGCATTGGGGCAGATCGGTGTGATCGTCTGCGCCGCCACCATTGGATTAATTCTGTTTAAACCAGCTCAAGGCCTGGCTGCGGAATCTATGCCAATTTCGGTCAGCCGCAAGGTGGGCGTAATGTCGCTCGTGCTGTTCTTCAGCCTATTGGTTGGCCTGCCACTACTGATGCAGGTTTGGCCTTCACCAATGCTTGCTATGGTGAACGCGTTTTATCGAGCAGGGTCGCTGGTATTCGGTGGAGGGCATGTCGTGCTGCCTTTACTTCAGGCGGCAACGGTACCCAATGGCTGGGTAGCCAACGACACTTTCCTCGCTGGCTATGGCTTGGCACAGGCGGTACCAGGCCCACTTTCCACATTTGCGGCGTTTCTCGGTGCGTCCATGAACGTCCAGCCTTCTGGTTGGACTGGCGCTACGGTGTGCCTCATCGCGATTTTTGCGCCTTCATTCTTGCTTGTGGTCGGTGTCTTGCCGTTCTGGGAACAGTTGCGGCATAGCTTTCGTACTCAAGCAGCGCTTGCTGGGGTCAACGCAGGAGTGGTCGGGCTTCTCGTGGCAGCCTTATACAATCCGGTCTGGACGAGTGCCATATTCAAACCCCAAGACTTCGGCTTGGCACTGATGGCCCTCGTAGCCTTGATGTTTTGGAAGGCTCCTCCGTGGTTAGTCGTCTTAGGATGTGGTTTGCTCGGATGGTTGCTAAGCATCGTATTTTGAGGGGGGCGGCTTGCTACTGGTGTGTCCAGGGCGGAGGCCTTAAAAGTGCAAAACTCAGGAATTGTGCAATTATAAAATGTTTATCGAACTGCAAAAGAGGCCGCTTTTATGCAATCGAAAGAGCATTGGGACAAGGTCTACTCCACTAAGCCAACCGATGGTGTGAGCTGGTATCAAGAGCATGCTGAAAGCTCCCTGCGGCTGATCCAGCAGACAGGAGTTTCTTCATCGGCAGAAATCATCGACGTAGGAGGCGGCGCCTCCACGTTGGTAGATGACCTGATCGAGAAAGGATTCACACATCTGAGTGTCCTTGATCTGTCAGCGGCGGCTCTAGCGGCCTCAAAGCAGCGATTGGGCAGCCGTGCCAATGAGGTTAAATGGATAGTAGGGGACATCACGGACGCTCCACTTCGTAAGCGTCCGGCCATTACACCTTGCTAGTTAAACGCATTGCTCCTAAGCGAACGTTAATGCCTACCATATAGCTGTCCCGGTATTCCTGCCGTCAACGGAGTAAACTATTTCTGTGGTTTTGCAGCGGACGCTAGCGAGCGCTACTGGCCCATCGAATCTACTGTCGCGACTATTGTCGCGGTTGTCCCCAAGCATGAAAACATATCCACGCGGAATCCTTGTTCGCTCGAAGCTTTGCGAGTAACTTTTCTCCCTTGGCGACCAAGAATGAAACGGCCCAAAGTTTTCTCCGTTAAGCAGCACGTTGCCGTCGATAATCTCAATGCTGTTTCCCTCGGTGGCGGCGATACGTTTGACCTCAACTTTTCCTTCACGCTCGTAAGCTACGACATCTCCCAGAGAGTAATCTCTACGCCTACTATCACAAACAACCGCATCGCCAGTCATCAGTGTCGGGGCCATGCCATTCCCCTGGACGCGATAACCTTCAACTCCTAGCAATCGAGAGCGCGTGATTGGTTGGGTCAACAGCCAAAGACTGACAGCCATCGCTGCAAGGAAGAAAAAATGGTCTCGTTTGGTGGGCACTTTGATACGGTGACGCGCAAACCAGGCACCGGCAATTGCTGATACGCACTTCGTCACTATGATAATCGCGACCAATAAAAGTACGCCGCGCCGGCTGGTAAACAGTCCAGACCATCCTCCTATCAGTAAGCAGCTCCATAGCGCGGCAATGAGCGCTGCGGCAAGTCGAGGCCGACCTGCATAGAATAATCCCCAGCCGCTAACGACAGCACCCAGTAGAAACGCCACTGAAGGTTTGGCAGGGTTAACAGCTTGCATATATACATCCATCAAATGGTGCAGTGGGCCGCAAGCGTAGCGAACGGTGCTGTTGGTGTACTACGGAAAAATGAGCTGTTTCATTGCTGCCATTATTGCTATCACCAGAGCGGCGAGCCCCATTGCGGAAGTCCACTCGGATTCCGGTGTATAGGCAAACCAAGAGCCCTTCGATGGATATTTACCAAGCGTGATAAGCCGCATTATGGGCCAACCAATAGGAAAGCAAATTGCGCGAAAAATCACTTCGATCAGTATATCAAGCACGCTTGTACTTCCTTGCGCTGGGCGATACAAATGATTGTAGCGTCTGGCCATTCCATTGGAGGTTACGCGATGGCACCCAACGGTGCGGCAACAGCTCAGCAATCTCGCTTACCCGCTGTGTCGGCAGGCGTGTGAGAACGTCCTTCAAATAAGCATACGGATCATGCCCGTTGAGCCGCGCCGATTGAATCAAACTCATGATCGCAGCCGCACGTTTGCCGCTACGTAACGAGCCAGCGAACAACCAGTTCGAGCGCCCAAGAGCCCACGGCCGGATTTGATTCTCGCACCAGTTGTTATCGATGGGCACAGCACCGTCGTCGAGATAGCGCGTCAGCGCTATCCAGCGTTTGAGGCTGTAATCCAACGCCTTGGCGGTGGCCGACCCCTCAGGCACAAGCTGCCTCTGGGCGATCATCCAGGTATGAAGTGCGTCGATAATCGGCGCTGCTTTTTCCTGCCGTATTCGCTGCCGAACACCCGGTTCCAGCTCGCGTACCTCTCGTTCAACTTCATACAAGGCCGCGATGTAGTGCAGCGCTTTTTCGGCGATCTGGCTCTTGTTGGTCGTGTGCAAGTCGAAGAACTTTCGGCGCGCATGGGCCATGCAGCCGATCTCTGTGACGCCCTGTTCAAAGCCTGCCTTGTAGCCAGCGAAGTCATCGCAGACCAGCTTCCCGTTCCAGTGGCCGAGGAAGTTTCGAGCATGTTCGCCAGCACGGCTCGGGCTGAAGTCGTAAACGACCGCAGCCAGATCGGAGAACTGACTGGTGGCATAGGCCCAGACGTAAGCACGATGAGTTTTCTTCGCGCCAGGCGTCAGCATTTGTACCGGCGTTTCGTCAGCGTGGACGACGCTGTGCGTCAGCACGGCTTCGCGCAGCGCATCAACCAGCGGCTGTAATTGCACGCCGCAGTTGCCCACCCACTGCGCCAAGGTCGAACGGGCGATGGGCAGCCCGGCGCGGCCGAAGATTTTCTCTTGGCGATACAGCGGCAGATGGTCGGCGAACTTGGCCACCATGATGTGGGCCAGCAGGCCCGCTGTCGGGATGCCTTTGTCGATGACGTGCGCCGGTACCGGCGCCTGTATCAGCGTTTCGCACTGTTCGCAGACCCACTTTCCACGGATGTGGCGCTCGACGGTGAACACGCCGGGCGTGTAGTCGAGCTTTTCGCTGGCATCTTCGCCGATGCGCTTGAGGGCGCAGCCGCACTGGCAGTGGCTGTTGTCAGGCTCGTGATGAATCAGTGTGCGAGGAAACTGCGGTGGCAGCGGTGCGCGCTTGGGTTGCTGGCGCACTTTGGCTTCGACAGCTGCCGGTTGCAGCGCCTCAAGCTCCGCTTCGATAGCCGCGATATCGGTATCTATCAAATCGTCGAGCAAGCTGGCCTGATCCGGACTTAGCTGCTCACTGCGCTTGGCAAACTTGAAGCGCTTGAGCAGCGCGATCTCGTGGGTCAGCTTCTCGTTGACCGACTTGTGATGGGTGATTTGCTTGTCCATCGTCTCGACGCGCTGGATCAACTGCGCCGCCAAGGCACGCAGTTCTTCAGGGTTCAATTGATCGAGATTCGGATGCGAAGTCATGCCGCCGATTTTGCCAGAGAGGGCTCATGGCGGCGATAGACTGATGGGCCAATTGCGCTGGCAAGCGCGCCATGGCATACGAATTAGAGCACCGTGATGGCTCCTCCGGAACCGACGCGTTGCCAAGGTAAACCGAGCACTAAGGCTTGAAGTTGCTCTGCATCCAACTCGACTTCAGAGCCGTGCCGCACGCCGGGCCAAAAGAAGCGTCCTTGATTCAAGCGCCGGGCTGCAAGCCAAATCCCCACGCCGTCATGCACCAACACTTTCATGCGATTGGCGCGACGATTGGCGAACAGATAGGCACAGTGCGGCTTCGCCGCACCGAACACCGCGACAACTCGCGCCAGCGCGGTTTCAGTGCCGGCGCGCATGTCCATGGGCTCGGTGGCGAGCCAGACGGAGTCGATGCGGATCATTGCGTTAGTCCGCGAACGAATCGGGCACAGCCATCAGGATCGGAGGCCGGCCATTTCACGGTCAACGTTCTTTGCCCGCATGACAACTCGATGCTGACGGACTTCTCGCTCTGAATGTTTGGTTCCAGCTTCACCGGCAAGAAAGCGGGCAAATCAGTGAGCTTTTGATCGCGGTAAAGCGGCAACCATTTGCGCACGACGTTAGCGTTGATGCCGTGACTCATTGCGACACTGGAAACAGAGGCGCCCGGTTGGAGGCATTCTTGGACGATTTGGTTTTTGAAGAGCTTTGGATAAGAGGTTCGTTGGCGCATGGTGATCCGCTTGTGGGTCTAAAAATGGTGTCCACTTAAATAGGTGGACACCATCGCCCTAAGCGATGGCGTCAGGAAGGCGTGTTTGCCGGACGCTTACTCCACTTCCTCCTTTGTCCTATGACGTCTGGCACGACCGAGCTGTTTTCCACTTTCTTACCGCTGAGGCCGAGCGTGCAGCATATGTTGAAGCTGTTTTACGGTGCGTAAAGCCTGGCGGTTTTGTGATTGTGGCTACATTTTCGGAAGATGGGCCGACCCAGTGCAGTGGCTTACCGGTGAAAAGGTATACAGCCGATGAACTGCATGATGAGTTTGGAGCCCCTTTTGAATTGCTCAGGCATGAGAAGGAAGAACACCATACCCCGTTTGGTACTACTCAAAATTTCGTGTACTGCTTCTGTCGGAAGAACTGACCGGGACTTCTAGTCCGAGCCCCAGCCCGATTCTCCCTCCTTCGAACCCATGACTTACACCATGCTGGAAGCAGAAGCTCCCCGTCTGGCTGTGTTTATGGGTTTCCATCGCTTTGTCCTTGTGGCCGCAATGATTTCTATCGCCTTACCAGACACGCTAAGGCGACTTGTACCGTCAGGATGATGAAGGTCGCTTCTACCGAGGCATCGGTGCCATTTGCGATTTTTCTCGCCAAACGAGAGCCGGTATAACTCGGATGTAAACTAGCTCACCCACCAACTCGATCAAGGTCTGGGTGATCACCGCAGCCGCAGCAAGGCCACGAATTTCTTCAGGCAAAGCCAGCGCCAATGGGAGCACTACCAGAGAGTTACGGGTTGCTGAGCTGAAGGTGACCGCTCTAGCCGTCGTGGACGGTAGCTTGAAAACTCTCGACGCCAAAGCCCCCATCAGCGGTGCCAGCAGCATGAAGCCGATGTAGACAGGGATTACAGGTGCAAGCTTATCGATGTCGCGAACCACCGATGAAATTTGAGAGCCGACCACTGCGATCAGCACCGCTGCCATTGCAGGGATAGGCAGCCATGCCCACGCAGCATTCCAACCACCGACGATTTTCGACCGTTTGGCCAGAGCGGCTGTAACCACCGCCAACAATAGAGGCGCGACAATCAGTACGAGAAACGCTTCAACGAATGGGCCAATCGAAATCACGACTTCGGACTGCCCTCCCAACATAAAGGCCAGATACACCGGCAGCAGCACAAGCTGAAGCAGTAGCAAAATGGGGGTTGTCGCGAGGATCCCGCGAGAGTCGCCCTTGCCGATGTGAGTGAACACCACTACGTAGTCTATACAGGGGGTCAGCAGTACCAGGAGAGCACCAACAAGGATCGCCGGGTGATCCGTGAGACCTCTAGTGAGCCCCCAAACTAATAGCGGAATCAGTACGAAATTGGCGATAAGCAAGGCCGACATGAAGCGTTTGTTGCTCAGGCCTTCGCGCAGGTCAAGAAAGGGGATTTGTAGGAACATCGCGTACATCAGCACAGCGATGGTCGGGGTCACCAAAGCATTCAACCCCTGCGCTGCTGTAGGCGCCATCAGCCCGCCGATTGCAGCGGCTATTACTGCGACGAAATAGACTGGTATCTGGTTCTGTTCAAGTGTATCCCTATCCATAGTGCCCCCCCTCGGATATCAAAAAAGGCCGTCAGCCTATGCAACCGTAACTCGTCCGTCGAGTCATGCTTGTATTTCTAATGGCGTGCGAAGACCGTCACTGGTACTTGACGGAACACCCATAGGGGCGTCGAAGAAATGCTGACTGGCTTATCCCGACGGTCACCGACCGTTTGATCCAGCAAGCGCTGTTGCAAGTCTTGCAGCCATTACTTGATCCAACTTTCAGTGTACACAGCTACGGCTTTCGTCCGAGACGCTGCGCGCAGGACGCCGTTTCGGCGGCTCAGCGCTATGGGTCCTCGGGTCGCAAAGTGGTGGTAGATGTGGATCTGGAGAAGTTCTTCGGCCGGGTCGATCACGACATCTTGATGGGGCCTTTACGCAAACGGATCACGGATCACAGATCGGACGGTCAGTCAATTGCATTGGACTTGACTGCCGATTGCTGGGGGATTTGACCAGCCACAAATCGAAGCTGAGAGGCTCATAACGACCCATAGCTGACCTGGGCAACAGGCAGAAATCGGCCAAAAGCAATGGGATGGACTCCTCCTCACTTCGGCATCTTGAGTGCCAGACTGAAGGTGCGAACCGCAGTCAACTGTGAGAAGGAGTCCACACATGAAGCTTATGCGCATTGGGGTCGACTTGGCCAAGAACGTGTTTCAGATTCACGGCGCGTTGTCCCATAACCACCTCGATCAAAGGTGTTGCGACGACCGGTTGAATCCGCCCTGCGACCCTTGATCCGAGTGAAACAGCAGGCCCTGAGGCCTTCCTCGTTGCTCGTAAGCTATATCCAGCGCCTTGATAACCAGCTCGGCGTCCGGCTTTTCCGACGATGCCCAGCCCACCACACGGCGCGCGCAAAGATCCAGCACGACAGCCAGATAGTGCCATTTCCCCTGGGCCCAAATGTAGGTGATGTCGCCGCACCAGACTTGGTTGGGTGTCGGGACATCGAACTCCCGATTCAAGGTATTCGGGATATCGAGTCGTTCAACCGTCGCTCGTTTATAGGCATGAGAACCTGGCTGTTTGCTGACGAGGTCAAGCTCACGCATCAAGCTGCGCACTTTGAACCGACCGAGTTGCTCACCATCGTCACGCATCAACGACAGAAGGCTACGGCTGCCGGCAGCACTGCGACTTTGTGAAAACAACTCGCTCACCCGGCTGCGCAACCGAAGCCGTTCGACATCAGGCGTTCGGCGCTTGAGGCGGTGGGCGTAGTAACTTGAGCGGTTGATTTCAAACACTTTACACAGCCAATCAACCGGCTCATGGACGCTCAGCTGATTGATCAGCGCGTACGCTCGTGATCTTCCGACATCAAGAGCGCGGTAGCCTTTTTTAATATCGATTTCTCCCGCTCAAGGCGGGCGATCCGGGCTTCCAGCTCCTGGATTTTCTGCTGTTCCGGGGTTAATGCTTTGCTCTGCGGGGTGACTCCTTGGCGTTCCTGCTGAACCTGATCGACCCAGCGGCGTAGTGCCGACTCGCCGACACCGAGTGAACGGCTGGCTTCGATGTAGCTGTAGTTTTGCTTGAGCACGAGGTCGGCAGCCTCGCGTTTGAATTCAGCAGAAAAGGAACGGCGTTGTTTGGTCATCTGACACCTCGATCTGGCGAGCATTCTCGCCTCAATGGGTGTCCGGTTTCATTAGACCACTACAGAAGTGTCTGGCGATCTGAGAGAATGCCAGTTGATATTTTATCCGTTTAGAGAGGACAGTAGTGGTCCTGATACGGGACGCACGCTGTTACAGGTCTTGCAGAACAGGTCTGAATATCCGGAGGGACTTGTCACGCTTAGCGTTGTGATGGCGAGTCGAGAGGACTCATCCTAAGGTATACGGCAGACACCGTCGTCTCCTAGGCTTCGACAGCTATCGACATTGCAGCGAGGTCCTCACGAATGGATCCCATATCGCCTGAATTAATTCTCAAAACGACACCACCGCGCAGCCAGAAAACTGCGCAGGTTCGTAGTCGCCTGTGCATTGACTCCCCGGAACTCGCGGAAAAGGTCGTCATCGCTGTCCAGGCTCCGGCGGGCTTCGGCAAAACCTTCCTGTTGACCCAATGGCGCCGCGAATGCCTGTCTCTTGGGGCGGTGGTGGCCTGGCTCACACTCGATGCTCACGATGATGCTGAGCGTTTTGTCTACGGACTGGCAGCCGCCATGGCCATTGGCAGTGGCCGTTCATCTTTCGCGCGCTCTGCCGAACGCATGCCAGGAAAGGGAAGCGACGAACTGGAAGGACTGACTCAATGGTTGGCAGAAGTGGCTGACCTGGGCAGCGAAACCGTGCTGATTCTGGATGAGGCCGACACCCTGCTCGAAGCCACCGTCCGTCATTCGTTGACCTATCTGTTGCACAACGCCCCGGCTAATTTGCGCATCATGATGGCCTCTCGCGGACGCTTGAATCTGCAAGTGGCCGACCTGATGGCGAGCGGACGTTACGCAACGATCACCACACCCGCCCTGCGTCTGGCGGTAGAAGAAACCGTTGGAATACTCAATGGCCGTTTTGGTGCGCTGATCGATACCGATCTCTGTGTACGCCTGCATGAGATCACCGAGGGTTGGCCACTGGGCTTGCAGTTGGCGATTTCCGCGATGGAAAAAAGCCAGAACTTGCGTGCTGCCATTGAAGAGTTGTCGACGTGTTCCGGTGATATCCAGCGCTATTTCGTCGACAGTCTCATTGCTCATCTGCCGGATGAACAGGTGCAGTTTCTTGTAAGCATTGCGTTTCTGGAGACGGTTCAACCTTCTCTGTGCATCGCACTGACGGATAACCCTCGGGCGGATGAACTGCTCAAGGTGTTGTGTGTTTCGACGCCAATTTTCGTCGAGGGTGTCGACAGTGACTGGGTACGTTTTCATCCGTTGGCGCGCGAGTTTCTTCTTGGTCGTTTTGCCAGTCTGCCGCTGGAACAGCGTCAGGGGTTTCACGAACGGGCGGCGCTGTGGCTGGAGCAAAACGGCTTCCTGGAACAGGCTGCCCGGCAATACCTGTTAGCCGGCCTTTCAAAGCCTGCCTTCATCATGATCGAAGCCTGCCTCTACGATGTCATGTTACGGGGGCAGTTCAGTCGAGTACTGGAATGGATCAAGGAGCTTGAGCCTGCGGATGTTTTATCTCGTCCGGGTATATGTCTAGCTGCGGCCTGGGCGTTGGCCATGGGTGAGCGTCAGGCTGAAGCGGCGCAATTGATTGCCAGCATTGAGCAGCACCCGTCTGCCGATGAGGCCACACGCTGCGAAGCCGCGGCCATTGCCACTGCCGCTGCTTACTTTGCCGACCGTCCGGACGAATCGCTGGCGCTCATCACGCCTTGGGTCGATCGATTGCCTTCGTTCTCAATCAAGTTGCAAGCCATTGTGGCCAATCAGATTGCGCGGCTGGCCTTGTTTCAGGGGCAGCCGGAAAAAGCCCGGCGTATCTTTCAGCGTGCACCGCATTACGCTTGGACGCCGGGACTGGATGCCATTCGCGGCTTTGGTGAATGGGTGGTCGGTCTGACGTACCTGTGCGAAGGGCGAATGGTGCCGGCAGAGGCCGCGTTGCGCGACAGCCTGTTGCGCGCGGAACGGGACATTGGTCGACGCAGTCCGATGACAGTCATGTTGGCCTGCAGTCTCGCCACCGTATTGTTGGAGCGAGGCGAGCTTCAAGAAGCCAGCACTGTAATGGCGAACAGACTGGATATGGTGGAACGCCTGGCTTCGCCGCACGCAATTGTGCTCGGCTTTCTCACGGCCGCGCGTCTGGCAGAGCTAAAAGGGCAGGGACATCGAGGGCAGGACATTCTGGAAGCTTTGTTCGCCCTCGGTGAAGAGCGAAGTATCCCTCGGTTCTGCATTGCTTCGCTGGGCGAGCAGATTCGTCTGCACGCGTTGCAGGGGCGGATTGATACCTGCAACGCGTTATGGCGACGGCTGGACGATGTCGTTCCACTCATTGCCCGTGAAAATCAAGGTTTGCTGGGGCCGGAGCTGGCCTTGCTGGTTGGGTTGGCCAACAGCTATTTGTCGTTGGTGAAAAAAGATTGGCCGGCGTTGTTGTTGGTACTGGGAAGCGTGAACCAGACCGCTGAGCACTTGCGGCGCGGTCGGGAAATTGTCCAGATCAAGCTGCTCCGGGCGTTGGCACTCGACGCGTTGGGAGAAGATGGCACTGCCTGTTTATTGGAGGCCGTCAGCCTGGCGCAGGAGTACGAATTGCAGCGAGTCGTGCAGGACACGCATCCCGATCTCGTCAAATGGGTGCAAAAGCTTCAGCACCAAACGCTCGTGCCGAAAGGCTCTTCGCCTCTGGTCGCCCCTGTTTCGCGAGTGGAGTCGGCGACGTCAAGCGTTTCGCCCAGTCGACTGTTGACCCCCAAGGAGCGTGAGGTGCTGCAATTGCTGGCGCGCAATCTGTCGAACAAGCAAATCGCCCTGGCCTTGAATGTCGGCGAGGAAACGGTGAAGTGGCACCTGAAAAACCTGTTTGGAAAATTCCAGGCCGGTACCCGTAAGCATGTCGTCGCTCGGGCGTACATGCTTGGGATTCTCGAAACGGCGGGCTGAGTCCCGACCACCCCGCGCTGTATACCAATGTTGATCCGCCCGGATCATTCCTCGACTCCCCCATCCTGATTCCTATACCCCCTGACGATGGGGGGGTGACGGCTATGGGCACGCAATAGTCTGGCTCCAAGAAGAGCTGCCGCTGCATATCGGCTGGCGAGGAGCAAGGGTTATGGCTGAGAAAGTGCTGATCGCCGGGGCCGGTATGACACCGTTCATCCCGTTGGGGAGTTGCGATAGCCATGCCGCATTGGCAGGTCAGGCCATCCGCTCGGCATTGGAAGATGCGCGAATCGACTACGACCTGGTCGACCAGGTGTTTACCTCGTGCGTACACGGTGACGCCAGTGTCGCAGAGCAGATGTTGTCCCGGATTGGTTACTCGGGTGTGCCGGTCTTCAGCCTCAGCGATGGGTGTGCAGCGGCCAGCAGCGCTTTTCAGCTGGCCCGCCATAGCGTGATATGCGGTGAGGCCGAGTGTGTATTGGTCGTGGGTGTCGAGTGCATGCCCGCACGGATTTCCAATCGTGAGTTTTTTGGACTGAAGGATCCCGTTCGCGATGACTTCGCAAGGGACCTGCGCGCCAGGGATCCGGTTGTATTCCTCGAGCGCCGACAGCAGCCGGCCGCACTTTTTGCGGCGCAAACCAGTTGGTTGTTGACCCGTATGGGGATCTCCGAGAGCAGCTTCGATCAGGTGCTCAACCGGGCGTGGGCCCAGGCCTCGGTCAATCCCGACGCCTTATTGAATCGCCGTCCGGATCGCGATGGCTGGCTGCCGCCTTACTTGTCCCCGCCGGCCAGCGGTGCAGCGGCGGTGCTGATCTGCTCACCGGCCTTTGCCCTGCGTTTCGGCGCCCGGGCTGGCGTCACGGTACTGGCCAGTGCCCGTGGCAGTGACAGCACCTCGGAACAGGAGGGCGGCTGTGTGCTCGATGTGCTGGGACGAGCGACCACACGGCGAGTAGCGCAGCAGGCCTATCAACTGGCCGGGCTGGGCGCAGAAGACATCGATGTGGTTGAGCTGCATGACCAGAGCGTCGGTGACTTCATGGTCAACAGCGCTGCCCTGGGTTTTTGCCAGGAGGACGAGATCGAGCGCTTTGTGCAACTCGGTCACCGATTGAAAGGCCAGGCGAACTCGATCTGCCCCTCAGGCGGTTTGCTCGGACGTGGGCACGCCCCGGGTGCCACCGGATTGGCGCAATTGGTCGAGCTGGTGTGGCAACTGCGCGGCATGGCCCAGGGCCGGCAAATTCCGGGAGCCCGTACGGCGCTTCAGCACAGCACCGCCCTCGGACGGGCTGTGTCGATCACCCTTTTGCAGCGCACCTGAGAGGAGGCTCAGTGAACTGCAGATGCGACAGATGACATTTCGTAAACCATAGAGCAGGTGGCAAGTTAGATGAACAAAAACAATAAGATCTGCCATGCAAACCTCCGCAGGGGGTTGCTGACTTCAGCCATCCTGGCGGGCCTGGGCATCACACCGGCACAGGCACTGGAAATTGACACGGGGAACGAAGACCTGGCGGTTCGCTTCGACAACACGGTGAAGCTCAACTACGCCCAGCGTGTGGAAGCCGCCAACAGTAAGTTGGCCAATTCCTGGAACAACAATGACGGAGATCGCAACTTCTCATCCGGCAGTCCGGTCTCTCAGCGCGTGGATGTACTGTCCGAGCTGGACGTGGTTTACAAGCAGAAGGCCGGTTTCCGCGTCAGCGCCAATACCTGGTACGACCATGCCTACGACGATGTCGGCAGTGACAATGCGTCGACCAACCAACTCAACGACGGTCGACCGGATTCCCGGCACCTGAGTGGTTACGCCGATCGTTATTACAACGGTCCCTCTTCCGAAATTCTCGATGCCTTCGTCTTTGGCAGTACGGAAATCGGTGACGAATCGCTGCTCAGTGGCAAGGCAGGCAAGCACACCCTCTACTGGGGTGAAAGCCTACTGGCCTTTGCCCATGGCAACAGTTACGGGCAGTCCGGCCTTGACCTTTCCAAGTTTCTGGCTGTGCCGGGAACAGAAGCCAAAGAACTGTTCATTCCGCGCAATCAGTTGTCCACCAGCTTCACGCTCAACCCGGAACTGACCGTCGGCGCGCAATACTTCCTGGATTGGGATGCCGCACGTCTACCGGAGTCGGGCACCTACCTGGGGTTCAACGACGGCATCCAGAGCGGCGGGCACAACCTGTCGCTGATTGGCGGGCAGAATCCGTTTTTCGGTACCCCGGGGCCACTGGGCGCCAACCAGTTCCTGCGGCTTTCCAATGGGCATACCTACACCCCGGACAAGCTCGGCGACTTTGGTTTGATGGCCAAGTGGAGCCCGGAATGGCTGCAAGGCACGCTGGGTTTCTACTACCGCAAAACCTCCGACATTCTGCCAAACGTTGTGTTGCAGCCAACGGCTGTCGGGCCCGCACAACTGATCTCCGGGAATGCTGGCAGCTACAACCAGTTCTATGTCGATGACATCGATATCTACGGCATCAGCCTGTCGAAGAACATCGAAGGCGTCAGCGTTGGCCTCGACGTCAACTACCGCCACAACATGGCGTTGACCAGCGTGCCGGCCACCGTCAGCCCGGCAGCGGGTGCGGCCGGTTTGCCAGGCTTCATCAGCAGTTTTGACGGTGATAACGCTGTCGCCCGAGGCAACACAGTGCATGCGGTGCTCAACGGTTTGACCACCTTCGGTGCGACGCCTGTCTGGGACAGCTCCACGCTGCTGGTCGAGCTCGCTTACAGCCGCTGGCTGGATGTGACTGAAAACGAACAGCTGTTCAAGGGTGAGAGCTGGTACCGCGGCACTGACAAGGTCAGTAAGGACAACTACGTCCTGGGCATCAACTTCAACCCGACCTGGTACCAGGTGGTCCCCGGCATCGATATGTACATGCCGCTCACCTACAACGTCGGCCTCAAAGGCGATTCCGCGGTGCAACTGGGCGGTAACGAAGGCGCAGGCAACTATTCGGTCGGCGTCGGCATGGATGTTCACAACCAGTACCGCTTCGACCTGAAGTACGTGGACAACTTCGGCGGGATCGACACCTGCAATGCGGCGGGTGCCGCGACAGCCGGTGGTGCACAGGGCAACGGAGCCGCGCCAGGAGCCAATGGCCAGTACAACTGCACTCCCGGCCAACCGACCGCTTTTGCCGGCACCTTCGCTCAGCTCAGCGATCGCGGCATGGTCACCCTCACTTTTAAAACGACCTTCTGACCGAAGCGTGCCTCATCATAGGAGACAATCGATGAAATTTGCCAAATCCATACTCGCCAGCACTTTGGTGTTGGCTATCACAGGGACTGCCCATGCGGCAGTGTCCCAGGACGAAGCCGCGAAACTTGGTACCAGTCTGACCAGCGTCGGGGCCGAAAAGGCCGGCAACGCTGATGGCAGCATTCCGGCTTACACGGGTGGACTGACCAGCAACCCGGCCACTTTCCAGGCCGGCAGTTCCTTTCGCCCCGATCCTTTCGAAAGCGACAAGCCACGCGCCGTCATTACGGGCAAAAATACCGCCGATTTCGCCGGCAAACTGACCGCCACCACTCAAGAGTTGCTCAAGCGTTACCCAACGTTCAGGGTCGATGTTTTCCCGACCCATCGTAGCGTTGCATTGCCTCAACGGCTACTGGATAACACCGCGAAAAATGCCGTTGGCACCAAAACGCTCGAGGGCGGTGTCGCGTTGGAAAACGCGCTGCCTGGCGTACCGTTCCCCATTCCGAAAGATGGCTATGAAGCCATGTGGAACCACCTGCTGCGCTATCAGGGTTACGCCACCAACTTCAAATACGATTCCTGGAACGTCGACGGTTCCGGCAAGGCGATTCTGGCCACGACCGGTAACGCCTATCTGGAATACCCGCTCTACGATCCAAAGCGTACCGAGCCGGCAAAAGAGAGCGATCTGTTCTTCAAGACCAAACTCTATTACCAGGCCCCGGCCCGTCGTGCGGGTGAAGCCATCCTGGTGCAGGATGCCGTCAACCCTCTGAAAATGGAGCGTCGTGGCTGGCAATACCTGCCGGGCCAACGCCGGATCAAACTCGCGCCGGACATCGCCTACGACACGCCGAACCCGGGCTCGGCCGGTGCCTCGACCTATGACGATGCGTGGGTGTTCAACGGTGCGATGGACCGATACGACTTCAAACTCGTCGGCAAGAAGGAAATGATCATTCCTTACAACACCTACAAGCTGAACTATCACAAAGAAGCGGCGGACATCACCACGGCGAACCACGTCAATCCCGACTTGATGCGCTGGGAGCTACATCGTGTGTGGGTCGTCGAAGCGACGCTGAAACCGGGCAAACGCCACATCTACAGCAAGCGCACCTTCTACCTCGACGAAGACAGCTGGATTGCCCTGGCCTCGGATGAATACGACGCCAGCGGCAAGCTGTACCGCGGCTCCTTCGCGCACCTGGCCTACAGCTACGACGTACAGGCGCCGAACTCCGACAACCACATGATTTATGACTTTGTCTCCGGCAGCTACAACATCACCGGCATCTACGGCCCGTACGGCGGCATCAAGTACATCGACCCGCTTTCGAAAGCGCAGTGGGCACCTGAGTCATTGGCTGGCACCGGCATTCGCTAAGCCGCCATCCCCAGGTGTTTTTTTGTCGCCAGCAGTGTGCCTCGCACTGCTCGGCGGCTTTTTTTGCCCGAGTAAACGTCATGAATACATTCAGATGGGCCGTGCTCTCTGCACTGGTCGTGGCACTGGCTTTGCCGTTCACCCGTCACGTCATCGCTGCGGAGTTTGTCGACACGCTGTCGAGCCCGGCGATTCAGAGCGAAAAGGCCTTGCAAGGCATGTTCACCGGCCTGGCTAGTGCGGGTCAGCGACTGATCGCCGTGGGCCAGCGCGGCCATATTTTTTATTCCGATGATAGCGGCGTCCGCTGGCGCCAGGCAGAAGTGCCGGTCAGTTCCGATCTGGTGGCGGTGCAGTTTCCGACTCCGACGCAGGGCTGGGCCGTCGGGCACGACGGCGTTGTATTGCACAGCGATAACAAGGGTGAAACCTGGAAACGCCAGCTCGATGGCCGTCAGGTCGGGCAGATCATGCTCGACCACTATCAGCGCCTGCAGGCGCAACAGCCGGATGACGCCGCGAGTGCTTTGTTAGTGGATGAAGCCCGGCGAATGATTGATGAAGGGGCTGACAAACCCTTTCTGGACGTGTGGTTCTCAGATGAGAAAACCGGCTACGTCGTCGGCGCGTTCAACCTGATTTTTCGCACTGACGATGGCGGCCGGACCTGGGTGCCGTTGATGGACCGCACCGACAACCCGGGAGCGCTGAATCTGTACGGGATGCGTGCGATCGGCGATGACCTGTACATCGTCGGTGAACAGGGGCTGGTGTTGAAACTGGACCCGGCCACGCAACGCTTCGTCAGCGTCCCGACACCCTACAGCGGCAGCTATTTCGGTATCACCGGTAAGCCGGGCGTTGTGATTGTGTTTGGTCTGCGCGGCAACGTGTACCGCAGCGTCGATGACGGGGCGAAATGGAACAAGGTCGAACCGGGCTTATCCCTGAGCATCACTGCCGGTACCGTCACGCCAGACGGCCGAATCATCCTGGTCAGCCAGGCCGGCCATGTACTGGTCAGCGTTGATGACGGTGCAAGCTTTACCCAGCAATCGCAAAACCGACCGGCCCCGGTTGCTGCAGCACTGGCTGCCGGGCCGGGTTCGCTGCTGGTCGCGGGTGCCCAGGGCTTGCGTCAGTTGCCCTTCGAATAAGCCTTCTTCACATAATAAAAAGAGACGACAAACGTCATGGGTAACTACAACCACGATACGATGCCGGTGATCCAGGAGCTCAAGGGCTTCGATGCACGCTCCGGCAATTTCCTCGAACGCCTGATCTTCAATAACCGCCTGTTGGTGGTGCTGACCTGCCTGATCGTGACCGTACTGTTGAGTTACTTCGCGGTCACGCGGCTGACGCTCAACGCCAGCTTCGAAAAGATGATTCCGCAGAGCCAGCCTTACATCAAAAACTACCTGGAAAACCGCCAGTCCCTGCGGGGATTGGGCAATACCGTTCGGGTGGTCGTAGAAAATACCGATGGCGACATCTACGACCCGAAGTACCTTGAGGTGCTCAAGCAGGTCAATGACGCGCTGTTCCTGACACCGGGCGTGGACCGGGCCTGGATGAAGTCGTTATGGACGCCGGCCGTGCGCTGGACCGAGGTCACGGAGGAGGGCTTCCGTGGCGGGCCGGTGATGCCTGATTCGTATGACGGCTCGACCAGTGGCGTCGAGCAACTGCGCTTGAACATCGCCCGTTCCGGCATCATCGGCAGCCTGGTCGGCAACAACTTCAAGTCGAGCATGATCTTTGTGCCGCTGCTGGAGAAAGACCCGGTCACCGGCCAGGCGATCGACTATCACCATTTCTCGCGCATGCTCGAAGAGCAGTTGCGCAACAAGTTCGAGTTTGCGGACAACGGCGCGGTGCACAAGGCCGGGGAGGAGGGTAAAGGTCCGATCAAGATCCGCGTCATCGGTTTCGCCAAACTGGTGGGTGACCTGATCGATGGGCTGATGCTGATCATGATGTACTTCGGCGCTGCGGCGCTGATCGCCACCGCCATCATCTATTTGTTCACCCGGTGCGTACGCAGCACCGCGTTAGTCATTTTGTGCTCGGTCATCGCCGTGGCCTGGCAACTCGGGCTGGTCACGCTGTTCGGTTACGCACTCGACCCGTTCTCGATTCTGGTGCCGTTTCTGGTGTTCGCCATTGGCGTATCCCACGGCGCGCAGAAAATGAACGGGATCATGCAGGACGTCGGGCGCGGTACTCACCAGCTGATCGCCGCGCGTTACACCTTCCGCCGCTTGTTCCTCGCGGGGCTCACGGCGTTGCTCGCCGATGCCGTGGGTTTTGCGGTGCTGATGTTGATCGACATTCCGGTGATTCAGGATCTGGCAGTCACCGCGAGCATCGGTGTCGCGGTGTTGATCTTTACCAATTTGGTGCTGCTGCCGGTGCTGCTGTCCTATTGCGGTGTCAGTCCCAAGGCTGCGGCGCGGACCCTGCGTCAGGAAAGCCAGGAGCTGAAGGGCAAGGGGCTGGGCAGTCTGTGGAGCCTGCTCGACCGCTTTACCGAACGTCGTTGGGCGACGGTGGCGGTGGTGGTTGCCGGGCTGCTGGCGGTGGGTGGCTTCGTGGTCAGCGCGCACTTGAAGATCGGCGATCTCGATCCGGGGGCGCCGGAGCTGCGGACCGATTCGCGTTATAACCGTGATAACGCCTACATCACCGCGAATTATTCGCTGTCGAGCGATCAGTTCGCAGTCATGGTCAAAACTGCCAGCGAAGGCTGCCTGAAGTACGAAACCCTGGTGGAGGCCGATCGCCTGGGCTGGTTGCTGCAACAGCAACCGGGCGTGCAGACCACCGTGTCGCTGGTCAATGCCGTGCGCCAGATCACGGCGGGTTCCTACGAAGGCAACCCGAAAATGCTGACCATCGCGCGCAATCAGGATGTACTCAACTACGGCGCGCAACAGGCTTCGGTGAACAACCCTGAACTGTTCAACAACGACTGTTCGATGATGCCGGTGATTGCGTATCTGTCGGATCACAAGGCCGAAACCCTCGATCATGTGGTGAAGGTGGCGGATCAGTTCGCTCGGGAACACAGCAACGACGATCGTCAGTTCATGCTCGCGGCCGGTAGCGCCGGGATCGAGGCCGCGACCAACATCGTCGTGCGCGAGGCCAACCGCACCATGCTGTTCTACGTGTATGGCGCGGTGATCGTGCTGTGTTTCATCACCTTCCGCAGTTGGCGCGCGGTGATCGTGGCGGTGGTGCCGTTGATGCTGACCTCGATTCTTTGCGAGGCGTTAATGGTCTGGCTGGGCATGGGCGTGAAGGTCGCGACCTTGCCGGTGATCGCCCTCGGTGTGGGGATTGGCGTGGACTACGCGCTGTACCTGCTCAGCGTGCAACTGGCCCAGCAACGTGCCGGTCTGTCGTTGACCGAGGCCTACAAAAACTCCGTCGCGTTTACCGGGAAAGTGGTGGCGCTGGTGGGTATCACACTCGCCGCAGGCGTAATCACTTGGGCCTGGTCACCGATCAAGTTCCAGGCCGACATGGGCATTCTGCTCACGTTCATGTTCATCTGGAACATGATCGGCGCGTTGGTGTTGATCCCGGCGCTGTCGCATTTCCTGCTCAAACGCGCGCATTAAAACAAAGCCAAAAGAGGAAATAACAAAATGAATAGCGTGGCTTATCCAGCGTGGGTCAGAGAATTATATGAGAGCGAAATTTTTGGTGAAAAGCTCGCGCTCGAACTTATCAAGTCGGCAAAAAGCAAACGCGACGAATACCACTTTGGCACGTTGCTTCAACTGGAAACCGAAACAAAGGCGCGCTTGCGTCCGTTCTTGGTGAAATACGGCATATCCCTGAGCGAGAACATCGAACCAGGTGATATCGAGACCATTGTCAGCGCGTATCAGGCGACCCATAACCTTCAGGAATTTTCTGCTGTCATCAAGCCCGCAGTGGAAGCGTTCCTGTCGCGCTTTGAAGAAATAGCCCGCATTTGCCCTGAAGAAGACCGCGATGTCGCCGAATCCATGGTCCACCACGAGTCCGCGATCCTGAAATGGCTGGCCATGGAAAGCGAAGGTCAATCAGAAGGGTCTCTGGATGAAATGATCGTGGAGCTGCGCTATCCCTTGCCCAAGCCTTGAAGAATAAATAGAACAAAGGAACTTCCATGATTACCTACTCACCTTCAAATAAAAATGATGAGCTCGTTTACATCGGTTCACCTGAGGACTTAGGCGCAAAAACGTTGTCTGGCTCCGAAATAAAACTGTATGCCCGTGTGGATTTTGGCGGCGGAGATTCGTCATTGACCACGGGCTTATTTGAAGTAACGAAAGGCAGCTTCAGTTTTACTTATCCATTTAGCGAACTGGCAACGCTCATTGAGGGTGAACTTGAAATCACCGATGAATCCGGCAATAGCGTTACCTATAAAGGTGGCGATGGCCGTAGCTGGTTTATCAGCAAAGGAGCAACCGTTATCTGGCATGTAAAGTCAGCAACGGCGCGCAAGAGCTTCTTCTCGGCAACCACGGATATCGATAAGAGGGGGACACATCAATGAATCGCACCCGGTTGAAAGCTATAGCCTGCGCAGCAGCATTGCTGGTGGGCCTTCCGACGGTCCAGGCCCAGACAGGTGTGAGCCCTGAAGAAGCACGGGCCATCGCCAAGGAAGCCTACATCTACGGCTACCCGATGGTAGACAACTACCGCATTCAACATGGGTATTTCGTGGATCAACAGAATCCAGAGTACAAAGGTCCCTGGAACCAGATTCACAACACGCCTCGCGTCTATACCCCCGCGGACAAGGCAGTCCAGACGCCCAACTCTGATACCCCCTATTCATGGGCGGGCCTTGATCTGCGCGCTGAACCCGTCGTCCTCACGATGCCCCCCATCGAGAAAGGGCGCTACTTCAGTGTCCAGCTCACTGATCTCTACACCTTCAATTCCGACTATATCGGCAGCCGCACCACCGGCAACGAGGGCGGTAGTTTCCTGATCGTCGGGCCAAACTGGAAAGGTGATACGCCCAAAGGGATCAAGAAAGTCTTTCGTGCTGAAACAGACCTGACGCTCGCAATTTATCGCACGCAATTGTTCAGTCCAGGCGATATCGAGGACGTAAAGAAGGTTCAGGCCGGCTACACCGTGCAGACACTGTCGACGTTCCTCGGTCGCGCCCCGGTGAAAGCCGCGCCGCTGATTGATTTCGTCAAGCCACTCAGTCGTGAGGCGCAAAAGACCTCCCTGCAGTTGTTCAGTACGCTGAACTTCCTGCTGCAGTTTTGCCCAACAGATCCTTCCGAAAAAGACCTGATGGCGCGCTTTGCCAAGATCGGTATCGGCGCCGGAAAAGACTTCGATCCAGCCAAGCTCAGCCCTGAGATGAAAGCCGCCATCGAGCAAGGCATGGCCGATGCCTGGGATGCCTTTGCCGGTGGCGTCAAGCAGCTGAATGAGGGAACGCTGACATCGGGCGATATTCTCGGCTCGCGCGAGGTCATGAAGAACAACTACCTGAACCGCATGCTCGGGACGATTGGTATCTATGGCGCCTCCAGGCAAGAGGCTATGTATCCGTTCTACCGTGTCGATGCCGACAAGCAGAAACTTGATGGAAGCAAGCGTTACAGCCTGCGATTCGCGCCTGATCAGCTACCACCCGTCAATGCGTTCTGGTCGCTGACGATGTATGAGCTGCCGGGGAGCTGGCTCGTCGACAATCCTTTGAATCGTTACCTGATCAACTCGCCGATGCTGCCCCAGCTCAAGCGCGATGCGGACGGTGGCGTGACATTGCTCATCCAGCACAAATCCCCAGGCAAGGACAAGGAGGCCAACTGGGTGCCTGCGCCGAAGGGTCCCTTTGCCATGTACATGCGCTTGTACTGGCCGAAAGAGCCAGCCTTGGCGGGTACCTGGACTGCGCCACCTCTGGAACAAATGAAGTAAGACAAAAGCAAAGCAAAAAGAAGCCCGGGACGCGATGCGTTACCGGGCTTTTGTTTTTGTCGTCAGTTGCTCTGTTATTTGCTCAGAGGCACGATCAGTGGACCGTCGAAGGCCTGCATGATCAGTGATGCCGGTTGACGGTGGCTGACCAGTTCGGCCATGGCATTCATGTAGGGGGTCAGGTGCCGAAAATACTTCTTGTAGCTGGGGCATAAGTAATTCAGGCCAGGCTCGCCGTTGGGCGCATTCATGAAGCGATTTTTCGGACATTCGCCATGGCAGGCGAAGCGATAATCGCACTGCAGACAGTAGGCAGGTAGTTTCTCCTCCTTGGCGGCGCCGAACGCCTGCTGAGCGGGGGAAGTGAGTAACACGGCAGGGTCATCGGTCTCAAGGTTGCCGAGCAAGTACTCGGGGTACATGTAGTGATCGCAGGAGTAGACATTGCCATCGTGCTCCACGATCGCCGCTTTGCCGCAGCGCGGGCTGAACAGGCACACCGAGGGTGGGAGCTGGCACCAGGAGGCCAGCGCCCATTCGAAGTTCATGACATGAACCTCACCGACGTCGTGGCGTACCCACTCATCAAAAATGGCAATCAGAAAGTCGCCATAAACCTCAGGCTCGACACTTTGCACCGTGACGGATGCGGGCTCCGGCAAGGCGTGCAAGCGCAGTTCCGGCGGCACGGCAAAATGCAGGCCCTGACTGACTTGCGCAGGGCCGGGCTGGCGCTCCACCACCGGGTTGAACTGAATGTGGCGGACCCCTTCAGTCTTGAGAAAACGATAGATCTCCAAGGGATAACGGGCCACTTCACGGGCGACGGTGACTAGTACATTGAACTCCACGTTATGTCGCTTGAGCAGGCCGATGCCGCGCATGACGTCGTCGAAACTGGAGCGGCCGCGTTTGTCGGGGCGATACAAATCATGGACGTTGCGGGGGCCGTCGAGGCTGATACCGACCATGAAATTTTCGCGGGCGAGGAACGCGCACCAGTCATCACTGAGTAAGGTGCCATTGGTTTGCAACGTGTTGCGAATGATCTTGTCACCGGCGAATTGACGTTGGTAAGCGATCGCACGCTGGAAAAAATCCAGACCCAGCAGCGTCGGCTCGCCCCCTTGCCAAGTGAATTCCACTTCCGGGGTGTGTTGCGCGGCGATGTAGCGCTGCACATACAGGCGCAGCACCTCGTCCGTCATGCTGAAGCGCTCCCGGGGTGGATACAGTTGTTCTTTTTCGAGATAGAAGCAGTAACTGCAATCAAGGTTGCAAATTGGCCCGACAGGTTTGGCCATTAGGTGCAGACCTTGGACCGGAGTTTCTTGGGTAGGCATGGTTGGCAAGCCGCGTGCGGACCGCTCAGCAGGTCGCTGCGGTTTCAACGTCAGAGGCTAGGGGGAGAATGCTCGTTAGCCGCCCCCCATGACTGGGGGGCAATCGTGGTGTTTGTCGGTAGTTAGAGGTTCATAAAAGTGCTGCACCCTCCCTTGCTCGGGTGGGGTCTGCATCAATGAAGTGATACAGCATGTATTCCAGAGCGACCTGCTTTTTGGCGGCTGAGGCCGCCTTGCGTGGACCTGTTTCGTCGGGCCATGGGTTTCTGTTCAGGCCTTGAAAGGGTGTCGCCGACGCAACCTGCGTTCTTCACTGACAGGAGTGAAACATGACCACCGATGTAGATGAAAAGGGGCGCCGACTGATTCACCGGCGTGAGGTCCAATGCCTGGGTTATCTGCGGGCAGATGGCCTGTGGGATATCGAAGGGCGACTGGCCGATAGCAAGACTCATCCGGTAACCCTGGCCGAAGGGCGCGAGCTGGCGACGGGGCAGACCTATCACGGCATGTTCATCCGCCTGGCCCTGGATGATGACTTTATTGTGCGAGAAGTGCAGGTCGAAATGGCCCAGGTGCCAACCAGTGAGTGTCGTGGCGCTGTGCCTGCTTACGAAAAACTGTTGGGGGAGTGTATTGGTGTGGGCTTTTCTCGACGGATCAAGGAGCTGTTCGGCGGGATTGGTGGCTGCGTGCATCTGACAGAACTGCTGCTGCCCATCGCTACCACGGCGTTTCAGACCATCCCTATGGGGCGCGCCATGGTTGCGCCACGCAACGCTGCCGATACCGAGGCTTACCAACGCGCCACCGGTAGACTGCTTAACACCTGTCACGCCTTGCGCGAAGACAGTCCCATCGCGGTGTTGCTGGGAAAATAGTTTGTCAGGCAATTCCCCCATTCCCCCCCCCAAAAAAACACCGGGTGTCCAGAAACAAGAAAGCCCGCACGGGGCGGGCTTTCTTGGAATATCAAGATCAAGGCAGGTAAGTTACGTGTACATCGTTGATCTTGCCGTTGAAAGCAAACGGTGCACGGTCGAAGTAATCAAGGGTGACGGGTGAGCCGAGGTCTTCAGCCACGTCGAAGGTTTCGCTGGCCGTGAACGTCAGTGGCGGGGTGAAGGGTGTCACGCCGCTGGCGACTTCCTGTCCGCCCAGGCGCACGCTCAGATTGGCCGGTGCGCCGGATTTGGCTGACGACATGGCGGTGAGCACTTCGATACTGACTTTGCCGGCGGGTACTCGTTCGGCCGAGCGCAGCCTGGTTCGGGAGACGGCCAACGCGTTGTACTCGTAGACCAGGAAACCATCATCCATGTACAGACTGACTCCACCGCCAATACCGCCCAGTGCATACAACACTCCGGTGGCATTGGCCGGTATCTCGGCGTCTACCACGACCGTGTTGTTCTGGCTGCGCAGGTTGGGTGCGGCGAACTCAGGAAAGCGCTGGATACGGTCACTGAAATGCCATTCGTGCTCAGTGGTCGAGATCCGTGCGGCTGGATTGAGGAAGGGATAAAGGCCCGCGCCGATTGGATAGACGTGATTAGCCTTGGCCTGGACATCGAACTCAGCCTTTAGCTCGGCCAGTTTTTCTGGATTGCTGACGGCCAGGTCCTTCGCTTGCGAGTAGTCGTTTTGCAGGTTGTACAGCGACCATTGATCATTCGCCGGGTTCCAGCCGGTGAACTGGGCAAAGCCTTGTACCCAGGGTTTTCGCGGGCCGAACACCGAGGCCATCCAGCCATCCTTGTAGACGCCGCGACTGCCAAAGACCTCGAAGTACTGCGCCGGTTTTTTCGACTTTACCTGAGCGTCGTTGAAGGTGTAACGCATGCTGACGCCGTCCAATGGGTCCTGAGCGATACCGTTGACTTCTTTTGGCGCAGTGATGGACAGCACGTCGTAAACGGTCGGGGCGATGTCGTTGACATGGTGGAATTGTCCGCGAACCTTGGCATCGGCCTTGATCTGCTTCGGCCAGGATACGGCCAGCGGCGTGCGGGTGCCACCAAAGTAGCCGGCGACCAGTTTGGTGCCTACAAATGGCCCCGAGCCTGCCCAGGCCCAGGCTGCGTTGTACATGTTTTCAAGTTTGGGACCACCGAGCGCAGACAAGCCGCCATACATCTCGTTGAGAATTTTGAGCTGTTGCTCCTTGGGTACCGGAATACCGTTCTGGGCCAGCAATTCGTTGATCGTACCCTCCATCCCCTCGGCAGACGCGCCGTTGTCGCTCTGCACATAGAAGATCAAGGTGTTGTCGCGTTTACCTTCGCGTTCCAGCTCGTCAAGAATTTTGCCAGCCTGGGTGTCGGCATGTTCCAGGAAACCGGCATACACCTCCATCAAACGGGCCTGGTACTGTTTCTGTTCGGCCGACAAGCTGTCCCATGCTGGTAACTCCGCGGGGCGCGGGGTCAGTACAGCGTCCTGAGGAATGAACCCCAGGGCTTTCTGCCGAGCGAAGGTCTGTTCGCGATAGACGTCCCAGCCACCGTCGAACTTGCCCTTGTATTTGTCCGCCCACTGCGCGTTGACCTGGTGCGGGCCGTGTACGGCGCCGGGGGTCCAGTAGAGGAAAAACGGTTTGTTCGGCGCGTAGGTCTGTTGATCCTGCAACCAGTTCACGGCCTGATTCGCCAGGTCTTCGCTGAGGTGATATTTCGGGTCACGCGCCGGTTCGATCGGCGTGGTGTCGCGGTACAGGCGCGGTTCGTACTGGGATGTTTCGCCCGCGAGGAAACCGTAGAAGTGCTCGAAACCATATGCGGTCGGCCAGGTATCGAAAGGGCCGGCGGCCGTAGTGTCCATGGGCGGCGTGTTATGCCATTTGCCGAACGCCGCGGTGCTGTAGCCATAGTGTTTGAGCACCTCGGCCATGGTCGCCGAGCTTTTAGGGATTTTGCCGGTGTAGCCATCCCAGTCGGTCGCCAGTTCGGCGATGACACCGTTGCCGACGCGATGGTGATTGCGTCCGGTCAACAATGCGGCGCGGGTGGCGGAGCTGATCGCGGCGGTATGGAAGGCGTTGTAGCGCACGCCAGTGTCGGCGACCCGGCTCAGGGTCGGTGTATGAATCGCACCACCGACGGTGTCTGACTGCGCGAAGCCGGCGTCATCGAGCATGATGATCAGGATGTTGGGCGCGTCAGCCGGCAAGTGCGATTGCTGTTGGCGTTTCTGATGCTTCGATTCTTGCAGCGTCGGTTTGGCGTTACTGGCCGTCGGTGTCGGCGGGAAGGGCAGTGACTCTTGTGCGACAGTGACCGAGCTCGCCAGCAGGGCGCAGAGTTTCAGGGTGAAACGTCCGCAAAAGTGGAGTTTCTGGGGCATGGGGCCTCCATTCGAAAGTGTTTTCGTAGTCAGCGCAGCAGCCCGGACGTTTGCCGGGCTACTGCGATGCGCCAGATCTCAGACGGAGAAGCTGGTGATGTCTTTGGGCTCGATGTCATTGGCCTGACAGAAATCCAGATAACGTTGCACGCTGGACTTCCAGTTCTCGATAGCGAAGAGGTTGTCGTTCTCGTCGAAATACAACAGGTCACCCTGGGTGATGTTCAGGGTGATGATTTCATCACCGTATTCAGGCAGCGCGATCGGGGTATGGCTGGTGCCTGCGGTTTCGAACACCACGCCGCCTTGCTTTGAAATCCAGTCGTGTTCCAGGTATTTCCAGCCGCCCTTGATGGTGTAGACGATCACGGTGCCGGAGTGATGATGCTTGGGTAGCACGGTGCCCGCCGGGGCCTTGAGCAGGGTGATGGTTTCCCCACGAATGGGGTCGCATCTCAGGTATTTGATGAACACGTCGTCACTGTAGGGCGCGAACGGTACCCACGGCAGGTCTTCGTCATTGATGGCGCTGGTATCGATGTTTTCGTAAAACATACTTGTTGTTCTCTTGTTGGGTGGATTCACTGAAAGCGAGTAATCACGGCGTACCGAGTGCTGCTCAAGTAGCGCCAGAACAACCACGCAAACAGAATGTCGCCCGATGCCAGTACCGGCAGCGGCCAGGGAATGCTGCCCGCCAGCCAGTGGCCACAAATAACCGCGACCACCAGGATCTTCAGGACCACCCCGAGCACAATGTAAGGACGATAACGAACTGGATCGCGGCTGATCATCCAGTAGGCCCACCCGAACATGACCACCAGGGCCATGGTGATTTGCATGAACAGGGCAGACGTCGGGGTGACCTCCAGGCCCATCAGATCGGCGGCCGGGCGCATGGCCACCAAAAATGGGAGGCCCGCGAGTACGTTGAAGCACGCGGCGGACTTGAACAGCCCGTTGGTGTAATTGCTTTGCATAGTGTGCTTCCCCTCAACCCAGCAGTTTGAGCAGCGTCGGATAACGGTTGGGAAACAACCGGCTCAACCAGAACACGGTGCTCGATTTGTGGCCGGTCATGATGCGTTTGGAGCCTTTGCGCAGGCCCTTGATGATGTCGGCGGCGCACTCGTCAGCAGGGGTCTGCAGCATGGCGGCAGCCTGGGCGACGAATTTATTTTCTTCTGCTCCAGCAGCCTTGCAACGTCGACCGGACTTTTCGATGTTGGTCTTGATGCCACCGGGATGAACACACACCGCACGGACACCGGTTTTGTCCAGTTCCGACCACAGACATTCGGTCAGGCCACGAATGGCAAATTTCGACATGTTGTAGGCGCTTTGCATCGGATAGCCCAGCAGCCCGAAAATGCTGGAGATGTTGACGACGCAGCCTTCGCGCTGCTCCAGCATCATCGGCAGGAACGCCTTGGTGCCATACAGCACGCCCCACAGGTTGATACCCAGTTGCCACTCGAATTCTTCGATCGAGGTGTTGGCGACCGTGCCGATGACAGTCGCGCCTGCATTGTTGATGACGTAATGGGCGGTGCCAAAATCCCGTTTGACCTCATCGGCATGGGCTTGAAACGCCTCCCACGACGCCACGTCCAACAAGTATCCTTTGACCTGGCTAGCGGCGGGCAGCCGCTTCAGGGTTTCGTCCAGGCCGGCGCGATTGATGTCGGACAGCGCCAGGCGCGCGCCGGCTTCGGCCATTTGAATCGCCAGTTCCCGGCCAATGCCGGAACCCGCGCCGGTAATGACCACCACTTTGTTTTTGAACATGTCTTTTATCCTTCTTGTTTTGATAGGCCGCTCGCCTTGGTCAGTCGCCAGACGAGGGTACTTATTTGCTCAAGATGTGAATGGCAACGGCGGCTTCTTCGATGCCCTGCAATCCACCGCCGTTTTCCTGAATCCCATGCCGGGCGCCTTCCACCTGGCGTTTGCCTGCCTCGCCGCGCAACTGCGTGACCAGCTCACAAATCTGCCCGATACCGGTGGCACCGAGGGGATGACCTTTGGATTCGAGACCGCCTGAGGTGTTGACCGGGATCCGTCCACCGAGCGTGAAGTCGCCGCGTTCAGCCGCCCGTCCGCCCATGCCCAACTCGACCAGCCGAAGGTTTTCGACCTGGATGATTTCACCCATCGCCGAGGCGTCATGGACTTCGGCGACATCGATGTCCTCCGGCCCCAGGCCCGCGATGTCGTAAGCGTGATCAGCCGCCAGACGCGCAATGTTCAGCTCGGGTTGATCGAGGCGGCGATGGCTGAAACTGCGGATCACGCTGGCGGCCACCTTGATGCAGCGATTCCGATCGGCGCCGATGCGTTTGAGGCCTTCCTCGGTGCACAGGATCGCTGCTGCGGCACCGTCTGAAAGCGGGGCGCACATCGGCAACGTGATCGGGTAGGTGATCGGTGGTGCGGCGAGAATCTCGTCAATGGTGAACGGCTTGCGAAACTGCGAAAACGGGTTGTGCACCGAGTGGGTGTGATTCTTGGCTGAGACTGCCGCGATTTGCCGTTGCGTGGTGCCGTAGGTTTTCATGTGGTAGCGGCACATGGCGGCGTAGATCGCCATGAACCGGCTGTACGGTTTGTCCGACTCCGAACCCTCGGGGATTTCAACGCCTTCGCCCATTTTCACCAGGTTTTGATAGTTTTCCTCGACACGCGAGACGTCCCAGCCCCCTTCGAAAACCTGGAACGCCTTCAGCTTGTCGGGGATGTTCATTTTCTCTGCGCCCAAGGCCAGCGCGACATCAGTCGTGCCGGCCTGAAGGCTTTGCACGGCGAGGTTGAACGCTGAGCTGCCCGATGCGCAGGCATTTTCAACGTTGTAGACCGGTATGCCCTCAATGCCGATTTTGCTGAACACCACTTGGCCGGGAATCGAAATCTGCCCTTGTAACGGGCCGTTGGTCATGCCGGCATAAAAGGCGACGCCCAGATCCTTGCGGCTGCAATTGGCGTCTTTCAGGGCGCCTTCCAGCGCTTCACGTGCCAGGTCGTCGAGGCTGCGTTCCAGATGACGACCGAAGACCGTCATCGCAATGCCGGCGATGTAAATGGTGCTCATGAAACTCTCCTGAGGTGACGCCGCGTGAAAGCGGCGTCGCACTGCGATTGTTCGAGTGAAAGGTCGTCGGTTCAGATCTGGCGTTGCTGGCCATCCCAATACTGCGACCGCAGATCTTTCTTCAGGACTTTGCCGACAGGGCTGCGTGGGAGGCTGTCGATGAAGTCGACCGACTTGGGCGCCATTACACCCCCCAAGCGGGTTTTGCACAGATCAATCAGTTCCTGCGCCGACGCGCTATGGCCCGGGTTGAGCTCGACCACTGCCTTGACTGCCTCACCCCATTTCTCGTCGGGTACGCCGATCACTGCGCAGTCCTGCACCGCCGGATGGCTCCACAACACCTGCTCGACTTCGCTGGGATAAACGTTGAAGCCGCCAGTGATGATCATGTCCTTCTTGCGATCGGTCAGGTGCAAATAGCCTTCGCTGTCGATATGGCCAACGTCGCCGGTGTGCAGCCAGCCGCCGACGATGGCCTGGGCGGTCAACTCCGGTTGCTGGTAGTAACCCTTCATGATCAGGTCGCCGTGCACACAGATTTCGCCGGTTTCACCCCGCGCGAGAATCTGCCCGGCATCGTTCATCACTTCGACCCGGATCAGCGGATTAGGCCGGCCGACCGACGACAGGCGACTGTCACTGGCGAGTTCACCGTTAACCAGATGCTCGTCGGGCCGCAGGTAGGCAATGCTCGCCGGGGCCTCGGTTTGGCCATAGCCGCCGGCCATGATCGGGCCGAAGACTTCGATGGCTTTTTTCAGCTTCTCGACCGACATCGGTGCGGCGCCGTACAGCAGGTATTTCACCGAGGAAAAGTCGACCGTTTCGATGCCGGGAATTTCCAGCAGCTTGTAGATCACCGTCGGCGGCAGAAAGAATTCACTGACCTTGTGTTGCGAAATGGACGCCAGCATCAGCGCCGGATCAGGTTTTGGGAGCACGACGACCGTGCCGCCTTGCGCTGTACAGGGAACCGCCAACAGCCCGGCAGTGTGGGTCATCGGTGCGGCAGCCATGTTCACCGGTTTGAGCCCGTCGCGGTAAGCGCAGGCCAGCATGAAATGCGCAATGAACGTCTGCGTGCTGCGGTGGGTGTTCATCACCCCTTTTGGCATGCCGGTGGTGCCTCCCGTGGGGGAGAGCATGACCACGTCGTCCATGTCATAGGCGACTTCCGGGCGCGTCGAGGGTTGTCCCGTGGTCCATGTTTCCAGCGAAGGCGCATCGACATCGGTGGCGTCGATGCAGATCCAGTGCCTGATCTTCGGCAGTGCGGGACGCAGATCGGCAATGACCGGCGCGAACTCGTGCTGATAGAACATCACCTCACAATCGAACGCGTCGAGGATGTAGGTGTTTTCCTGGATCGAGTTGCGCGCATTGACCGGGATCCAGGTCATGTTTGCGCGCCACAATCCCAGGGTGCAGGTCCACGCCGTCACATCATTGCCGGCCCAGATCGCGCCTTTGGTTTCTTTCGGCAAATCCAGTGCCAGCAACGCATTGGCGATGCGACAGGACAGCTCGCCAACTTCATGAAAGGTGTAGGAACGCTCGCCCTGGATGTAGGCGATAGCGTCTGGATCAATGTTCCAGCCGCGGTCATAGAAATCAATAATAGCCATGTGAAGTCCTGTGCTCCGGATCAGAGCTGGGTAACGGTGGCGCGTGCAAGACCGCGTTCTTCGAGGAAGCCCAGCAGATAACGATGGCCAAAGGCTTTGGAACCGGAGGCGAAGCCGACCTTGTTGGTTTCGCCGTCGATCAGCTTGATGGCTGCCGCAACCTGAAGAGCGCCGGTGGCGATGTAGGCGGTGGTGCCATGAACGGTGGCACGCACGGAGGAGAGCTGGCCACGACCGATGGCGGTATCGACCATGCGCGTGATGGTGGTGCGCTCACGTGGCGGCATCACTGGAGTGGTCGACTGGACCATTTGGTGGATGACGGCGTCCTGCTGCTCCGGTGAGAGGTATTTGTATTCCGACTCCCACTTCTGGCCCACCGCATGCACCATCTTCATGACGTCGTTGTCATAGAAACCGACGCAGGACACGCAGGAACGGACCCGTGGATCGTTCTCGAAATACACCGGCAACGACGTGCCGCCCCAGGGTAAGGCAAAGACAGGGCTCAAGAAGTCCGGCGAAGCGATGTTGAACGAAGTACCCATCGGGTGCGGTACGAGCTTCTTCTCCCACAGGTAGCATTGCTCGGCGCGCAGCAGTTCGAAGATCGAAGCAGTCGAACCGATGGTCACGCCGGCGGCACCACCGCGAGGGCCACGGCACAGGGCAGAAGTTTCCAGTGCGTCGATGCCCGGGTGTTCCAGGGCCAGTTCGGCGGCGATTTCCGAGTAGGTGTACATGTAGGACAGCGACGGTGAAACCACCAGGCCGGCCTGGGCATACAGCTCGCCGAACTGATCACGCACGTTGCGCATGTATTCTTGTTCGCCCGTTGTATCGAGGTGATGGCAACCCGCCTTAAGCGCTGCTTCAACGGCGGTCAGACCGAATTTGACGAAAGGGCCGACGGTATTGCAGACGACTTTTGCACCTTTGAAGGCCTGGGTCAGCGCCTCGACAGAGTGGTCCGCTTCAATGATTTCGTAGGTAGCGGACTCAAGGCGCACCACGCGCTGGGCCATCATTTCCTGGGTGCGTGCGGCATTACGCGCGACGGCGGTGAACGGAATGTTCTGGTCGATCAGCCAGTCCATTGTCAGCATGCCGGTATAGCCGCTGGCGCCATAGACAACTACAGGGTATTTAGCCATTTTCGTGTATCTCTTGTTATTGAAGGTTGCTGGGTAGGCCCAGGCGGTCAGTTCTGCGACCAGCCTTCGGCATAAAGCTGTTGGCACAACAAGCCAACGCGCGTGGTGATGATGTAGTTCTCGCCGTCTTCGATCAGTGCTGAACGAGCGTCGCGGAAGAGCTTTTCGATCGGGTATTCACGGGAAGTGCCCGCGCCGCCGAACAACTGCAGGGCTTCGCTGACGACTTTCATGCACTCTTCAGTGACGGTGACCTTGGCCGACGCAGTGGCGTAGGGATGGGTATGCGGTGAGAGGCGGGCATAGGCCAGCGAACGCCGGGCGACACCGCGTGCCAACTCGACACGGCGCATCATGTCGCCCAGGCGATAGCGGGTCAGTTGATGGTCAATCAGCAACTGACCACCTTGCTTGCGCTCATGGCAGTACTGCAGCGCCAGTTCAAAGGCCGAACGTGCGACACCGGTGAACACCTGCGACATATGCGTGCCAGCGTAGGACCAGGCAGATGATTGATTACCGTAGTACTCATCTTGCAGGGCGATCGCAAAGCGCCGTGGCACCTTCACGTTGTCGAAATAAACCTCACCTTGCGGCAAGGATCGCTGGCCGATTTTGTCCAGCGGCTTGCCACGTGAAACGCCCGGCAGGTCAAGCGGGATAATCACCGCCAGGCCATGGGGCCGACCGTCGGCATCGAAGTAACCATTGCCATAGTCGGCAGCGATGTAAGCCAGTGCGACTTGCGCGACCGCACCGTTGGAAACCCAGGCTGAGCACTGTCCATTGATGACGATGTCGTCGTTGCCGACTTTTGCGCAGAGATTGCCCTTGTTGCCGGTCTGGTCCTTCGGCCATTCGCGCTTCATGTCGTACACCATGATGTCGCTGCCCTTGTCCGGATGAGTGATCATCCAGCAGCCGATCTTGCCAATGCCCAGCTCTACCAGTTCCTGGTTGCCAACGGCCATGGCCATCTGCAAGGGGAAGCTGGCGGCGGCCAACGAAATGCTCAGGCCAGCGTCACCCCAGCCCATTTCTTCGCCTATCAACGACTCGAGACGAATGGCGACATCGGGTTCGAATTGAGAGAAGAAATCGGGATCAAGTCCCAGTTTCGCGGCTTCCTGATAAACCGCCCAAAAGGGTGAGCCTGGCGCGCAAACATCGGCGGCGCTCATTTTGTCGAGCTCCTGGCCGATGGGACGCAGCACGTTTTTGGCGAATTGATGTACGGTCTGTTGAATGGCGCGCTCGACTTCGCTAAGCGGTGTTTCAAAGCCGGTCAGTCCAACATCGGGTAGTTTCAAGCTATCGTGTAATTTGATCATGGGGTCTTTCCTCGCGATCTACAGCGCATGTGGCCACGTGTTGAGCGCCTCAGCGCAGAGAAGCAACACTCACCTCAGGCCTGAAGCAGATGTACCGGCTCGACTGGCAGTCGCTCGTAACGGGCATGTGCCTGCTGGGGTAGGAAAGTGACGTGATTTGTCTTGCTGCACCCCCCCATCGGCGAGGGGGGAGCAGCAGGGGGGGCGGGGGTGACCTACACCCTGGGCTTGCAAGCCAGCTCAGGATCACGAAGCGAGGAAGGATTGTTTGGTTTGCCAGGTGCAGCCCAATCATGGCTTCTGATTGCATCCGCCAAAACTGTCTATGACAACAACGAGACCGAGCTGCGGACATCGGCCGCACGCATCGTTCTTCTCGACAGGGTCATGGCACAGTATTGATGCTTCAGGTCCGCGCACTGGAAGTCAGCGGACAGTTGGCGGAAGCGCATTGGATACTTGTCGAGAGCAGTACGGAAGGACTGCCGACTGCGTTTCTTGTCATCCTGACTTTCTGGCTGGCTTGGCTGTTCGCGACGTTTGGCCTCCAGGCTCCGGCAAATCCCACTGTTATCGGCGTCATGTGCATCTGCTCCATGTCGGTTGCCGCAGCGGTATTTCTGGTTGTCGACATGGCTCATCCTTACATCGGGGTGGTCCATGTTTCGGATGTCCCGTTGCGGTCTGCTCTCAAGCACATCGGTAAGTGATAGTGGTGTGAGGGCGGGGACCGGGCATTGGGGCAATCAGCGATTCTTTTCCCATTGATCATTGCTCATCGCCAGGCGAAAGCCGAGATGCGACATGGAATTCATAGGGTCCGCGCCCTGCCTGGCACTGGTTCGAAAGCTCGTGCAGTAGCTGTCGCTACATAGAAAGGATCCCCCTCGAATCACACGCTGCGGTGCGTTCGCCGTTACCCCGAGATCCGGGTCATAGCTGTCGGATGGGCCCACCGGGTTAAACACTACTTCACCCGCGGACTGACGCTTGAGCCCAACTTTAAACGCATCAGCACGATACCAATCGGCGACCCACTGCCAAACGTTCCCGGACATGTCATATAGCCCGTAAGCGTTAGGCCTGTAACTGCCTACCGGCTTGGTGCCGATCTTGAATTTATTGCTGGACCCGGTCACAGGAAACGGTTGTGCCTCATCCCAGGTGTTGGCCATCTTTTCTCCACCAGGCGAGAAATCATTCCCCCACGCATAGTTCGCTTGTTCCAGTCCGCCTCTCGCGGCGTATTCCCATTCGGCCTCGGTCGGCAGGCGCTTATGAGCCCACGCTGCATACGCCTGTGCATCCTCGCGTGAAACCTGAACAACCGGATGGGTGTCCTTGCCCTCGATTGTACTGTCAGGGCCCAACGGGTGGCGCCAATCCGCTCCCGGGACAAATGCCCACCACTGACTGAAATCGTTCAGTGGAATGGGTCTGTCTGTGCCCACGAAAACCAAGGCTCCAGGCACCATGACACTGTCGTCCGGCTCAGGAGTACCCGGTGGCAACTGCACTTTCAGATCATCCCACTCGGGTTTGCGTTCGGCGGTGGTGACGTAATGCGTTTCAGAAATGAAACGGGCGAAATCGGCATTGGTGACGTCGTAGCGGTCGATCCAATAGCCATCGAGTCGAACCTTGTGGGTCGGCCCCTCGTTGGGTCGCGCCTGCTTATGATCGCTGCCCATCAAAAATTCGCCAGCAGGAAGCCAGACCATCTCCAGGGGGCCATTTTTTCCATCACCCAGTGTCAACGGTGCTGGACCGCGAAGGTGCTGATACACAGCAAAAGTCAGCCAGGCAGACACTATCCCGACTGCGACTAACGCGATGCCCAAGCGCCGTTTCCTGATAAGCATTTGCGCTCTCCTTGTTTCAGGCTGCGACCATTGCTGAGCCTTCCTGGCATCAGGATCAGTTATAGGCGCCACGACTCTATTGTCAACGACCACTCAGGTTACGATCCGGGCGCTGAATTGGCTGGCGAGAAAGAAAAATGGTTCTACACTCCAGAGCCTGGGGTGTGGGGGTTACAGGAGCTGGCCATGGCCAATGCACACTGGAATCGACCTTCAAGGCTGCACACGCGAGTCGGTGCAGGGCTGGCATTTGCCATGCTTGTGCTTTCGTCCGCCGAGGCAGCGACTCCGCAAGTTTACGGGACGCCCGGTTCACCGAGCGCGACCACGACCATCGACGGCAGATATCTCCCGAACCCGCCCGCGGCATTCGGCGGCGTTATCAACCTCGACGCCACGACCTCGACGCCCTATTGGTCCCCGACCGTCGTCCCGCCCAAAGACGCGCCGAATATCGTGTTGATCATCACCGACGACGTCGGCTTTGGTGCGCCCAGTACGTTCGGCGGCCTCATCCCGACGCCGACCATGGATCGCGTCGCGGCAGCCGGATTGCGCTTCACGCAATTCAATTCGACGGCGCTGTGCTCGCCGACGCGTGCTGCCCTGATTACCGGACGCAATCACCATTCCGTCGGTTTCGGTGTGATCACGGAAGTTTCAACGGGTTATCCCGGCTACAACAGCGTCATTACCAAGGACAAGGTGACCATTGGCAAAATTCTCAAGGACAACGGTTACGCAACGTCGTGGTTTGGCAAAAACCACAACACCCCGTCGTTCCAGATCAGCCAGGCCGGCCCGTTCGACCAATGGCCCATCGGCATGGGCTTTGATTACTTCTTCGGGTTCATGGGGGGCGAAACCAACCAGTGGCAACCGGGCAATCTGATGCGCAACACCACGCCGATCCATCCTTACGTCGGCAAACCGGGTTGGAACCTGATCACCGCGATGGCAGATGATGCCGTCAGCTACGTCAATGAATTGAACGCGCTCGATCCGAAGAAGCCGTTCTTTCTTTATTACGCGCCCGGCGGCACCCACGCGCCGCATCACCCGACGCCCGAATGGATCGCCAAGTTCAAGGGTAAATTCGACATGGGGTGGAACGCCGCACGCGACCAGATCTTCGCCAATCAGAAGCGCCTCGGCGTCATCCCGCAGGAAGCCAAGCTCACGCCTTGGCCGGACTCTCTGAAGAATTGGGACGAACTGCCGGCGGACGAGAAGAAACTGTATGCCCACCAGATGGAGGTCTATGCGGCCTACCTCGCGTACACCGACCATGAAATCGGCCGGGTGATCCAGGCGGTGGAGGACATCGGCAAGCTCGATAACACGCTGGTTATCTACATCAGCGGCGACAACGGCGGTAGCGCAGAAGGCACACCCAATGGCACACCCAACGAGATGACCACCTTCAACGGCATCAACGTACCGGTGGGCGACCAGATGAAATACCTCGACGCCTGGGGTTCGGACCAGACCTATCCGCATATGGCCGTAGGCTGGACCTGGGCCATGGACACCCCCTTCAAGTGGACCAAGCAAGTGGCGTCACATTTTGGCGGCACGCGCCAGGGCATGGCCATTTCCTGGCCGGATCGGATCAAGGATGCCGGCGGCATCCGAAACCAGTTTCACCACGTCATTGACATCGAGCCGACGATCCTCGAAGCCACCGGCATTGACGCGCCGCTCCAGGTAGACGGCATTGCACAAAAGCCCATCGAAGGCACGAGCATGGCTTACCTCTTCGACAAGCCGAATGCCGACAAGCCGTCCACGCGCACCACGCAGTATTTCGAAATGCTCGGCCTGCGCGCGCTCTACCACGAGGGCTGGATGGCATCGACGACGCCCTACCGTGCACCTTGGGACATCACCGCGCAGCCGCCCAAGGACATCGTCAATGGCGTCAAATGGGAGCTGTACGACATCACCAAAGACTGGACGCAGAACGACGATGTCGCAGCAGCCAACCCTGCCAAACTCAAGGAACTCCAGGATTTGTTCTGGGTGGAAGCGAACAAGTATCAGGTGTTACCGCTCGACGCCTCCGGTTTCACGCGCGTCGTTGCGCAGCGCCCGAGCATCGTGGCCGGACGCACCGAGTTCAATTACCTGTCGCCAGTGACCGGCATTCTTCCAGGCAACGAGCCCAACATATTGAACAAGTCCTACGTCATTTCGGCTGACGTCACCGTTCCGCCAAGCGGCGGCGAAGGCGTGCTGGTGACGGACGGCGGCCGCTTCGGTGGTTATGCCCTCTACCTCCTGAAAGGCAAGCCGGTTTTCAGCTACAACCTTGAGGGCGTGGCGCAATTCCGTTGGGAAGGGACCGAGGCGCTTACTCCCGGAAAGCACGGCATCAGCTTCGACTTTAAATACGCTGGGCCGGGATTCGGAAAAGGCGGCACCGGCGTGCTCTCGGTGGATGGCAAGCAAGTGGCGAGCCGTACGATCCCCAACAGTGTCCCGTTCGTCTTCGGCGTGGATGAAAGTTTTGACGTCGGCTCCGACACCGGTACCCCCGTCGATGACAAGGATTACCAGGTGCCGTTCGCGTTCAACGGCTCGCTGCACAAACTCACCGTCAAGCTCGAACCGCCGCAGTTGAATGTCGCGGGCAAGGAGGCAGCCCAGAACAAGGTCGGCAACAAAGACTAAGACTGCGCGCGGGCCAACATGGACGATATGGCCCGTATCGTGAAAGCACATTTCCACCATCAAGTTTACTTGGGTAGTCAATGCAATAGACGTCTCTCAAGGAGAGCACTATGACGCACACGCTCAGACCACTGGCCGTACTGGCGACCTTCGTCGCGCTGGCTATTCCTGTGATAGCCGAGGGGCAAACCGCCACCGAAATCCCCCCGGCGATCACCACGCCCGATCGTCTTGAGACCCGTATCGGCACGCTGGAATTCAAGGATGGCGCGCCGAGCGCAAAAACCGCTCAGGACGTCTATGACACCCTGGCCTTCACCCGTGGTGTAGACGCGTTCATGAACAGTTTTTCGGGCGCCTCGGCCTATGCGGTTCGCGAGGGCTTCCACAGCATCGGAGCTGAGGACAACTCGGTGGTTATCTTCTCTGAGTTGATGGACTCCAAATCGCTCTTTCTTACCGCCAACGTCGATACGATCTATACGCTCGCGGTCCTCGACTTGACGAAGGGGCCGTTGGTGGTTGAGGTGCCACCGAAGGCGCTCGGTACGCTCAATGACATGTGGTTCGGCTGGATTATCGACATTGGCGCGCCCGGCCCTGATCGGGGCGAAGGAGGCAAATACCTGATCGTGCCGCCGGACTACGACGGTCCTCTTCCAGACAGCGGCTTCTTCGTGGGCCGATCGAAAACCAATCATGCTCTCTACGCCGTTCGTGCCTTCATGGAGAACAACGATCCAAAACCTGCTGTGGCCGAGATCAAAAAGTCGCTGAAGATCTACCCCTACACGCCGGGCGGATTTGGCACCAGCATTGCCACGGCACTCGAAGGCAACGTCAGGCTTGCGCCCAATCCACCAATACCGCCGACGAAGTTCGTTGAGGGGAGCGGCAAGTCATTCAATACAATCGCGCCTAACGATTTCTCCTATTTCGAGATGCTCGACAAGCTCGTGCAGATGGAACCGGCCACCTCTTTCAACCCGGAACTCATAGGCCAACTGGCGGCCATTGGCATCGTGAAGGGCAAACCCTTCAGCCCCGACGCCCGGATGAAGAAGATCCTCACCGACGCTGCGGCCGTGGGCAACGCGGCTGGGCGAGCGCTGAATTGGCGTGCCGCCGACTATCCGGGGTGGTCCCTTTATCCGAACTCGATGTGGGCCAACATGCTATGGCAAGGTGGCTTCGACTTCGAGACGCCGCCGCCGACGATCACCAAGGAAGGCTTGTTCAAAGCGCTGCCACCGACTGGCGCGCGGACCCTCGACTCCCGCGCGGCCTTTTACTACGGCTACACCATGGATTCGCCGGGCATGATCATGCGACTGCCCAACGTTGGCTCGCAGTACCTCATGGGCTTCACTGATGCTGAAAAAAATCCCTTCGATGGCGGCAAGACCTACAAGGTGACCCTGCCGCCGAAGATCCCCGCAGCCAAATTCTGGTCGTTCACCGTCTACGACAACCAGACGCGGTCAATGCTCCAGACGCCGCAGCGTTACCCGCGCGCAGGCAGCCAGACCTACCCTACACCAGCCGCCACAGAGAACACGGACGGGTCAACGACTATCTACTTCGGCCCTTCCAAGCCCGCAGAGGCCAAGGCAGGCAACTGGATCCAGACCACGCCCGACAAAGGGTGGTTCACACTCCTGCGCCTTTACAGCCCACTTGAATCGTTCTTTACGAAAGAGTGGCGGCCGAGCGAGGTCGAACTGGTTAAGTGAGACTGACAATCTGTTTCAGTGGATGGCGCGAAGCGCCGCCGCTGCCCGTGTCTGCTATAGGTCCAGGTTGTGTAAAAACGCATGCTCTGATTCTTACCGGATGAACGCCTGTAAATCGGTGCCCAGTTTATCGATCGCCGCTTTGAAATCCTGTGCAGTGATTTTCTGACTGGCGTTTGAAACCTGGCTGCCGAAGACTTTACGCACCACTTTGGCCACGGTCTGGTTGTTACTGGCGTCGATGAATTCGGCTTCGATGAACAGAGTGGTGTCCTGATCGCGATGGCCGCTGGCGGCGGAAACGCTACCCACGACGGCGGCAACCGGAATCACTTCATACCACTTCATGCCTTCGTTTTCGGCATTCACCCCGGTGATCGCCGCGCGCAAGATCAGCGTTTTCGAACCCTTCGGTGCTGATTTTTCGCTCGATACCACCTGGTATTTCTGCCCGAGCGTGTTTTTGGCTTTGCTGGTCATGTAGTTCTGTATTTCTTCCAGCGTCTGCCGATTCACCCGCTCGTTGGGCTGTGGCGCCGGGTAGAGTTCAAGCCGGTTGAATACCACGGTGTCGTAGGCGTCGGGATTCCAGGAGGGGCTCACCCAGCGCATGGCTGTCTCGCCGCTGGTGGTGGTGACTTGCTGCAGGTTGTTGTAGTTGGACAGGAAGCCTGAATACTGCGCCTTTTCGGTGACTTTCGAGGTACAACCGCCTAGCAGCAGGCTGGCCAGTGCAGCGCCAATGAGCAATTTTCGGGACAGGTTCATGTGATGTGTGCTCCATGGATTGAGTCGTATTTTTTCGGTAGCAGGCGTCAGAAGCGCCAGGTCATGTTTCCGGTCACGGCTTGAATCCAGGCATTGTCGAACTGACCGGAAGTTCGAGTGCCCGACGTGGATTTGGTCTGGTCCACCGGCATGTCGCCGAGCCAGACCATGGCCCAGCTGACGTTGATGTCGGTGACCTTGTTCAGCGCATAGGTGGCCCCCGTCGAAATGCGCCAGGATTCGCCCATGGGCACGGTGAACGTGCGGTTGCCGTCCGAAACGGCGCTGCTGTCATACGCGACGCCAACGTTCCACAACAGTTGCGCGGTGGCCTGGTATTGCGCGCCGAGCGCGAGTTGCCAGGTGTCCTTGAAGTGGGCGTCGACCGTGGTCGATTGGGCGCCGACCGCCGTGGTGTCGACCTGCACGGCGATATCACCGAACTCGGACCAGTCCTGCCAGTTGACCGAAGCCAGCAAGGCCCATTGCGGGTCGAGTTGCTGGAACAGGCTCAGGGTGGCGGTTTGCGGCACTGTCATGTCGAGCTGGGTGTTCAGCCCATCCAGACGCTGCAAGAGCGGGCCGTCGCCTTTGACGTCAAGCCCGTCTTCGAAGTCCAGATCGACCTTGCTGGTGTAGGCCAGGCCAATGCGGGTGCCGGGTTGCGGGGCGTAGATTACCCCGACATTCGCGCCAAACCCCCAATCGTTGTCTTTGTACTTGAACTGGCCGTCGCTGCGGTCGGTGAGGCCGAAGGGGGAGCGGTCGATCGCGGTTTGCGCTTGCAGCATGCCGTACATGGCTTTCACGCCGAGGCCCACCGACCATTGCTCGTTGAAGCGGTAAGCCACACTGGGTACAAACGACAAACCGGCGAGGCTGGCGTTCTGCGCGAAGTAGCGCCCGGACCAGTCGTTATCGTAATTGGCCGCCAACCCGAAGTCGCCGTAGTTGCCGAAACCGACGCTCCAGTGCTCATCCAATTCATGGCTGATGAAGAAGCTGCCGCCGGGAATCGGGTCGAGGGCATTGCCACTGCCGGTGCCCGTGCCGTTGGTGTCGGCATCGCGGTTGAAAGTCAGGTCGCCGTAGAGAATCTGCAATCCACCGGTGATTTGTGTGCCGGGCAGGTAGCTCATGCCCGCCGGGTTGCTGGCAATGGTCGAGGGACCCTGCGCCCGGGCGGCGGCACCGGCGTTGGCCAGGCCAGTGTTATCCGTGCCGACTTCGTAGAGCATGATGCCGCCCGCATGGGCCTGTTGGCAGCACAGCGCAAGCAGGGTCAAGGCGGGCAGGGCGGGCAGGGCGGATGTTTTTATCTGCATGGGGTCACCTCGGCAAATGTCCATCACGAACGCGGATGGCCAGCGTCAGCCACCCGCGTACTCGACTGCTTACTTGCCCATGGCTGCCCGGGCTGCTTCGATCTTGGCCTTGACCGCTTCGAGGTTGAAGCTCGCGCCTTTTTGCATCGGCGGGAACTCAACCGCTGTTTCAGCCAGTTTGACCACCTGCTGCTGCACGAACACGAAGCGCCAGAACTGGAATTTGAACCACTCGAAATATTCCAGCGAACCATTGGCCGCCATGTTTTCCGGCCAGCCGGCGCGTTCGAACGGGTCGAGACGCAGGTTGGTCAGGATCGGCATGTCCAGCGTTGTTTTCGCTCCCAGCCAGCCACCGGGCTGGTCGATGAAGCGATACTTGAAGTCATCAATGCGGACCGCCCCCAGGGTGCTTTCGCCAAAGTAGAAAATTTCATGGCGATTCGACGGGCCTTTGCCGGTGATCATCGGCGTCTGGTCATAACCATCGAGGTGCACTTTGTAAGTGGTGTCGCCCAGTTGCTTGCCCTTGAGCAGTTCGGCGGTGATGTTCGGGTTGCCGGCTGCTGCAACGAGGGTCGGGAACCAGTCCATACCGGACATGATGCCGTTGGCGATCTGGTTCGCCGGTACTTTGCCCGACCAACGAATGATCGCCGGCGCCCGGAAGCCACCTTCCATCACCGTGCCTTTGCCCATGGCAAACGGGGTGGTGCCGCCATCCGGCCAGGTAAAGTTTTCCGCACCGTTGTCAGTGGTGAAAATCACAATGGTGTTGTCATCCATGCCGTCTTTTTTCAGCTTGGCCATGACATCGCCGACGATGTCGTCAAGCTGCGCCATGCCGGCTTCCTGTTCTGACCAACCGTTTTGAGCGTTGCGCATGGCTTCGTACTTGTCGGACAGATGCGTGACAATGTGCATGCGGGTCGGGTTGAGCCAGAGGAAGAACGGTTTGTTGTCCTGCTTGGCCTTGTCCACAAAGGCAAACGCCTTGTCGCGAATTTCGTCGTCGACGGTTTTCATGCGGTCGGGATAGAGGGTGCCGGCGTCTTCGATCTTCTGTTTGCCGACCTTGCCCCAGCGTGGCATCACCGTTGAGTCATCCGTAGTCGTTGCCCAGCTGTGCACCATGTTGCGCGGCCCCACGGTCGCGAGCAGTTCCTGCGGATAGTTGGGGTGCGCCGGGTCTTCCATGGCGTCGAGGTGATAGAGGTAGCCGAAGAACTCGTCGAAACCGTGGACGGTGGGCAGGAATTCGTTCAAGTCACCCAAATGGTTTTTGCCGAACTGGCCGGTGGCGTAACCCATGGATTTGAGTGCGGTAGCGATGGTGACGGCTTCAGCCGGAATACCAATAGGAGAACCGGCCTGACCGACTGTGGTCATCCCGGTACGGATCGGCAGTTCACCGGTAATGAAGTTGGCGCGCCCGGCCGTGCAACTGGCCTCGGCGTAATAATCGGTAAAGCGCATGCCTTCGGCGGCGAGCTGGTCGAGGTTGGGGGTTCGACCGGCCATCATGCCCTGGTTGTAGACGCCGATATTGGACCAGCCAATATCGTCGCCCATGATCACTACAATATTCGGTGGTTTATCCGCCGCTTGAGCCATGCCGGGGAGAACCATTGCAGACAACAGTGCAGATGCAGCGAACGCCGTTGATAACTTTGTCCGGTTCATGTCGAGCTCCTGCGCACTAGCGAAAGTACCCTGTGAGAAGCCCCCCGACTGCTCTTGAAAATTGGATCCCCCGCGAAGAGAGTAGGTATGAATTGTGAAATATCCAGTAATTAGTTCCCCCACCTTGCGTGGTTGTTTCATGGGGTTTACAGCCTGTTCGGCGATTCAGATGGTTGGTGACATCTCACCTCGATACGTTCGCGCGGCACGGAAATTAATCCGTTGCGGTTTTACTTCTGCAGCTACGCTTAAAACCCTGACCTGATCTCTGCGGAGAGCAAGCGATGTCACACCTCTTACAGCATGTCCGGTTGTTCTCTCTCGGTTTGGTCATAGGCTTGTTTGCTGCCCCCTTATACGGGGCCCAAACCCCTGCCGTTGATGCTCCAGCGGTTCAACTGGAGCCCAAGGCGCTGGAAATCTTGAAGGCCATGAGCGCCAGGCTGGCGGGCACCCAAGGCATGAGTTTCAAGGCCATCACCACGTACGAGAAACCCAGCCGGCTGGGGCCACCCTTGGCCTATAACACCGTGGCACTCGTCAATGTGCAGCGCCCCGATCGCCTGCGCGTACTGACCTCGGGCGATGGCCCTGCGACCGAGTTCTACTACGACGGCAAGCAAGCCTATGCCTTTGAACCGAAGGAAAACCTGTTAGCCCAAGCAGAGGCACCTGCCACCATCGATGCAACCCTTGAGGCGGCTTACCAGCGCGCGGCAATCTATTTTCCCTTTACCGATGTCATCGTTGCCGATCCCTACAAGGATCTGGAAAGGGACATGCGCCTGGCGTTTTACATCGGTCAGTCCACGGTGGTCGGCGATACCACGACGGATGTGATTGCTTACGCCAATGACGTGGTGTTCGTGCAAGCCTGGATCGGCACGCAAGACAAGCTGCCGCGCATGTTGCGTGCGGTGTTTCGTGACGATCCGACCCAATCCCGGCATCAGGTCGCGTTCAGTGACTGGAAACTTGGTTCGGCGCTGTCCGCGGATTTCTTCAAGCCAGAGCACATCGAGAACGCACACAGGATTCAGTTTGCTCCGCCGCCAGACCTGCGCGCCCCGGAAGGGGTTAAAGCACCGGTCGCAAAACCTTGAGCGAGGAGGCTGAACCATGAACAGATCTACCTTGAAATTCGCCGGCCTGTTAGTCGCGGCGCTCAGCTGTAATCAAGCGGCGGCCTGGTCGCATGCTTCCAGCTTCGGGCACTCTTCAGGCGGCGGTGGCAGTTGGAGCGGAGAAAGCAATCGAGGCGGTTCGGCGTCCGGCGGTAGTGGCAGTTGGAGCGGTTCAGGCTATCGCGGCGGCTCGGCCTCGGGTAGCGGCGGTAGTTGGAGCGGCAAAGACGAAAATGGCGGCACTGCCTCCGGTGGCGAAGGTTCGTGGCATGGCACCGGAGCCGAAGGCGGTACCGCTTCCGGTGGCCAGGGGGCTTGGCACGCCCAGGGCGAATATGGCGCCACTGCCAGCGGTTACCATGCGAACGGCTATGGGGCGACCGCCTACCATCCAGCAACCTATGGCACCAGCTACTACCACCCGCCCACCGCTGTTTATGCCAGTAGCGGCTGTTACAACTGCGGTTATAACGAGGGCGTCAATCCCGCCGCCGCAGCAGCGGTAGGGGTGGTGGCCGGTACCGCTATTGCCACTGCGGCCAATCAGAATGCAAACAACAACGCCTACGGCGCGGGCTATAACGCGGGAATGACGGCCTCCGCACCGTCGACCATGCCCATGGGCACGACCTTTGTCAGCCTTCCCTCCGGATGTGGGTTGAGGACCGTTTCAGGCGCTACTTTTTATCAGTGTGGAAACTCGTGGGTGCGACCTGCCTACGGAGCCAATGGCGTTTTCTACACCGTGGTGCCGATGCCGTAGTCAAGAGGGAGTAACCACAAGACCGATTCACTGATCGTTAGCAGTTGATTCCGTCGAGAGTTAAAAATGCTGATCAATCAACCGAAGTATCTGCTGCTCAGTTGCAGCGTTTGCCTTGCACCTGTGGGGCTGGCCCTCGCGGAAGATTCTGCCGAGCTGGCCAAAAAAGCCCTCAATCCGATTGCTGCGATGTACAGCCTGCCGGTCCAGTACACCTGGGACCAGAAGATGGGGCCGACGGGCGAGGGCATGCACAGCGTCACCAATATCCAGCCGGTGTTGCCATTCGAATGGAACAATGAATGGAACCTGATTTCGCGCACGATTTTACCGGTGATCGATCAGCATGGCCTGGCCCAGAATGGCGCGGCGGACAAGTCCGGTATCGGTGACGTGACCCAAAGCTTTTTCTTCTCCCCCAAGGCACCGACGCCCAGTGGCTGGATCCTTGGGGGCGGGCCGGCGATCCTGATTCCCACCGGCAGCGACAGCCTGTTGAGCAGTCGCCAATGGGGACTGGGTCCCACGGTGGTGGCACTGAAGCAATCGAACGGCTGGACCCGAGGCATTCTGGCCAACCACATCTGGAGCCTGGACGGTGAGGGGTCAAATGGCGCGCAGAAGGTTAACCAGACATTCCTGCAACCGTTCCTGTCGTACACCACCGCCACCTACACCACCTTCGGAGTCAACACCGAGTCGGTTTACAACTGGCAAACCAGGGAGTGGGCCGTCCCGGTGAATGCGACGGTCACCCAACTTCTGAAACTGGCGGGGCAACCGTTGACGATTCAGGTCGGGCCACGCTACTGGGCCGACAGCGCGGAAGACGGCGCCCGAGGCTGGGGCGTACGAGCGGCGGTGACGTTTTTGTTCCCCAAGTGAATGCGGGGCGGTTCGCTGATTGTCCTGATTGCCCGGTCTAGCTTTGCGGAACAACTCGGGCGTCGTTCCCGGTGCCTTCGATGTAAACGTTCATGCCTTTGTTCAGCGCAGGGTTGATCGGCTGAGTCACCGATACCAGCACACCACTTCTCACCCGAACGATGATCTGTTGCGCTTCCTTGGGTTGGTCATAACGTTTTTTTTCCGCGTAGTTGCCACCGGCCGCACCGGCAAGGGCGCCGGCTACCATGGCGACATCCCGACCGGTGCCACTGCCGATCAGACTGCCGATACCGACACCGGCGAGCCCACCAAGAATGGCTCCGACGCCGCTGTCATGATTGGTCTGCATCTGTGTGAGCACGATCTGTTCGATCTTGCCCGAGCGAATCTCCGTCTCGCCGGGGCCCCCGCTGCCGGCTCCTACGGTGGCACAGGCACTGACCACCAGACTTGCCAGTACGATCGTCAGCCAGGAAAAAGTGGTTTTCATTGCCGAACTCCATCATCCAGGGAATGGGTTGATTCAAACGCATCGCATCACGTGAGAAAAAAGCCTAGCACAAGGTTTTCCAGGCACATGGACATTCCCGCGGGCTCAACAATACTCAAGGACTGGCTCACCCCCGTCAGTACCTCCGTCAAGCCGTGCCACTCTCAGGAGATCGGATCAATGAACATACGCCTTCAATGCTGGCGCGTAGTGCCAGCCATGAAGGATGTACGTCCGGGTAAACGAACGCTGATTTTGCGCGCGGCGATTACCGGGGTAACGGCCACCAGCGAGGGCATGCGTTGGTATGAAATTGTGCCGGTGGCGGCAGTGGTCGGGGCGACCGAGGCGGCGACGGGGCATCGTGATCAGAACACCGAGATGTTTATCGAGGCCGAGTTTATCGATGCCGCTTCCGGGTTACCGGTGCTCAAAGTGGTGCGCAAGGTCTTTGGCGAGACCTTGAAGAACGCCAGTCAGCCCATCACCGCCGAGGATTTCAAGGCGGCGATCAGAGGCATGACCAGCGATATGCGCACGCTCATGATGTAGAAAATTTGCGCGGGTCAGCGTCTGCTCCAGCGAGCAGACGCTGTGCCGAACCTTAGCTGATCTTGCGCAACGAACCCTGCCAATATTTTTCCCGCACTTGCCGGCGCAACACTTTGCCGACCACCGACGTCGGCATTTCATCGACAAACACCAGCGACTTCGGCGCCTTGTAGCCGCCCAGTCGAGTGCGCGTCTGGGCAATCAACTCTTCTGAAGTTACCGTTTCACCCTGACGCAGGACCACCTCGGCGTGCACCGCTTCGCCCCATTCCGGGTGCGGAATGCCGACCACTGCTGCCATCAGCACCGACGGGTGCGCCGCCAGCGCGGCCTCGACTTCCACTGCATAGACATTGAAACCGCCGCTGATGATCATGTCCTTGAGCCGGTCAACGATGTATAGGTAGCCATCGCCGTCGATGTACCCCAGATCGCCGGACTTCCACGCGCCGTCGGCGAATTCCGCCGCCGTCGCTTCCGGGTTCTCGTAGTAACCCTTGATGATCGCTTTGCAGCGAATTCGGATTTCACCGGTTTCGCCAACGGCGAGCGGGTTACCGTCGGGGTCGGCGATGAACACTTCGACACCGGGGGTAGGGCGGCCGGCCGATGACAAATGCTGCAACGCAGCGGTATCGCCGGGTTGGTGAGCAGCCTTGTCCAGCGATGCGATGATCATCGGCGCTTCGGTGGCGGCGTAGCCCTGGACGAAAATCTGCCCGAAACACGCGACCAGTTCGCCGAGCTTGTCCGGGCTCATGGGCGCGGCGCCGTAGATCAGCGTGGTCAGGGACGAGAAATCCTTCGGGTCAGCGCGCTGCAATTCCAGCAAGCGGTACAGCACAGTTGGCACCAGGAACGAATGGGTGACACGCTCGCTTTCGACGATCTGCCGCCAGCTTTCCATGTCCAGCTGGTTCAGGGTGATGTTGGTGCCACCGCCGTAGACCGTGGGGAAGAACAGCATAATCGTGCCGTGGGACAACGGCGATACATGCAGCAGTCGGGTGGCGCTGGACAGCCCCAGATCGGTGTTGATGAACGCCGCATCGCGACAGGCCATCCAGTTGTCGATGGAGTACATCGCGCACTTGCCCTTGCCGGTGGTGCCACCGGTGAAGCGCAACATGCAGATGTGTTGGTCGGTATCGAGGGTCACGTCGTTGTCGAGATCGGACGCGGCCTCCACCAACGGCCAGAAACTGTGCACGCCGGGGAGGGCGGCTTGCTCGGCAGTGGGCGGGTCCATCACCACGATGTCGCAACCGCGACTGCGCAGCATGCCGTAGTAGCTGTCCAGCAGGCGGGTTTCGAGAAACACCAGCCGGGGTTTGACCAGGTCGATTTGCCGTGCGTGCTCGTCGAGCGGGTCGCGCAGGTTGGTCATGACCACCGTGCCTTCCTGCTTGAAGGTGCTGGGAAACATCATCAGGCTCAGGTTGTCGTTTTCCAGGATCAGCATGAAACGTTCGCCCGTGCGTACTTGCAGCGTGGTGCGCAGGACGTCGGCGATACGGTTGGTCAGCAGGTGGTATTGCTCGTAGGTGAAACGCCGATTGCGCTCGACGTTGACGATCGCCTCCTGGTCGCGATGACGCAGCGCGAGCAAGCGCATGACCCGGCAAAAATTCATTTTCATGGTGGATGCTCTAATGGCTCAAGAAGATCGCAATGCGGATTACCGGGCGCGCATACGCGACGCGGCATCGAGGCGGATGGTTTCGCCGTTGATGTAGGCGTTCTCGATCAGGAAGGCGCAGCAATGGGCACGTGGCACTCATCAACTGGTCGCGGCGCGCTACACCTTCCGCCGTCTGTTCCTCGCCGGCCTCACCGCACTGCTGGCGGATGCCGTGGGTTTTGCGGTGTTGATGCTGATCGACATTCCGGTGATCCAGGACCTGGCGATCACCGCCAGCATCGGCGTCGCGGTGCTGATTTTTACCAACCTGGTGCTGCTGCCGGTGTTGCTGTCTTATTGGGGGGTGAGTCGCAAAGCGGCCGAGCGTAGCCTGCGTGCAGAGAATCAAGAGCTGCGCGGCAAAGGCATGGGCGCGCTCTGGAGTTTCCTGGACAAGTTCACCGAGCGTCGTTGGGCGACAATCGCTGTAACGGTGGCGGGCCTGTTGGCGGTGGGTGGGGTTGTTGTCAGCCATCATCTGAAGATCGGCGACCTCGATCCCGGTGCTCCGGAACTGCGCTCCGACTCGCGTTATAACCGCGATAACGCCTACATCACCGCCAATTATTCGCTGTCCAGCGACCAGTTCGCGATCATGCTCAAGACCCCCAGCGAAGGCTGCCTGAAATACGAAACCCTGGTGGAAGCCGATCGCCTGGGCTGGCTATTGCAGCAGCAACCCGGCGTGCAAACCACGGTGTCGCTGGTCAATGCAGTGCGGCAGATCACTGCCGGCTCCTACGAAGGCAACCCGAAGTGGCTGACCATCGCGCGCAACCAGAACGTGCTGAATTACGGTGCGCAGCAGGCTTCGGTCAGCAGTCCCGATCTGTTCAACAACGATTGTTCGATGATGCCGATTGTGGCGTACCTGTCCGATCACAAGGCCGAAACCCTCGACCGCGTGGTGCAAGTGGCCGAAACCTTTGCCCGCGAACATAGCAACGGCGAACGCCAGTTCATGCTCGCCGCCGGCAGTGCCGGGATCGAAGCGGCGACCAACATCGTTGTGCGGGATGCCAATCGGACTATGTTGTTGTACGTGTACGGCGCCGTGATCGTGCTGTGTTTCATCACTTTTCGCAGTTGGCGTGCAGTGGTCGTGGCGGTAGTGCCGTTGGTGCTGACCTCGATTCTTTGCGAAGCGTTGATGGTCTGGCTGGGTATGGGGGTGAAAGTCGCCACGTTGCCGGTGATCGCCCTCGGTGTGGGGATTGGCGTGGATTACGCGCTGTACCTGCTGAGCGTGCAATTGGCGCAGCAACGTGCCGGGTTGTCTTTGACCGAGGCCTATCGCAACGCCGTGGCGTTTACCGGCAAAGTCGTGGCATTGGTCGGCATCACCCTGGCCGCTGGCGTGATTACCTGGGCCTGGTCGCCGATCAAGTTCCAGGCCGACATGGGCATCCTGCTGACGTTCATGTTTATCTGGAACATGGTCGGGGCGTTGGTGCTGATCCCGGCGCTGTCTCATTTCCTTTTAAAAGACGGTCAGATAAATCGTTGCCTTCGAGGCTGAATGTGTGCTTTTTGACGATTTGCTGCCTGTAGCGAAGGGCAGCAAACCCAAAGCGGTCAGTCGTGACAATCCGCAATTGACCCGCTCCGGCCATGCAGTGCCCGCCAAAAGGAGATACCCGCGTGTCTTGGTTCCGAGCATAACGATGTCTTCGGTTAGGCGAATTTGATGTGTTGACCGCCCCCATCCTCGACTAATTGATCAACGAATGATCTCGGACAGCGCTTGGCGCATCGGCTCGCCGGAGACATGGACGAGGCCGGAGGAGGGCGAGTCCAGCTCCAGAATCATTATGATGCCTCCCGAAACCGCAACCGAACAGAGGCAGAACACGGCGATAGTCGTGGCATGGCGAGGTGCGAACAAGCCGAAGCTGGCAAAAACAAGGCTAAGCCAAAAGATCAGCAGGATCAGGAACGGAATCGGAATGTTGCTGGCACGCTGTTCCGCTAGCAGCCAGCGCGCCTGTAACACATCGTCCGAAAGCGTGAGTGCCTGCGAGCGCAGCCAGCGCTGTCTCGGATCAGTCGGCACAAGCAATAGAATCGATTCTTGTGTCGCCTCCATCATCCGGACAGTCGCTTCGGTTGACTGTGATGGTTCCCCTGCCGCTGGGAACAACTCCTGCATTTTCACCCTCGCGTAGTTGCGCAGCTTAACGCGGGCATCCTCCGCCTCTGGCCCGTAACGCTGCATCACGCGGTTGATGCGGACGATGTCGACGGCGATCCTGGATACTTCATTCGACCGTGTCGAGAACGAACTGTTCGCCGTCGAGATCATCAGGCCGATCACCAAGGCCGAAAGCGTGCCGACAATCGCCGCCGAAACGGAAATCGCATTGCGCGACTCATTGCTGAGGTGATGCTCGGGCAGAGCCCGCGCAGCAAAGATGCCAATAAGAGCGCCACCGAAGATAGCGACGAAGGCGATCAGTCCGACAGCGAAATGGTTCATGAGAGAAAACTACGCATCGCATCACCTTGGCATTCCTGCCGTCGTCGGGAACGCTCGCGCCGGATGCGAGTAACGCACCCGCCATGGCAAGCAGCTAGTTCGAACTGCGGCGAGCGGCGCGCTCAAATCTTTTGCTGCTCTGGTGGAGTGTAGTGCGATTTCAGCGACAAACCTTCCATGTCCGCTTCCTGGTCGATTGTGTCGTGACGAAGATTTGGAAATCTGATGAAGGGGATGAGACAGGCTGAGCAGGTGAGCTAAAGTTTTCTTGTTCGTCTCGCCTGATCCACGTTGCTGCGTTGATGTCCGCGCCGATACTGGGCTCGACATCGGCTCAGTGATTTTGTTTCTAAAGGGGCATGGAGTGATACACGCTGTGCCTCTTATTGCGGGGGGACATCGTTGGCGGAAAAAAGAAAAGCTAAGTCGTATGTGGCCTGATTTGCTTAAAAGCCGTATCACCCCCTCCTATGCTCGCTCCATTATTGGTGCTGCGACCGGTCATCAAACGTCGATCAACGCACCAATGCTAGAAATAGTTCGGCGAATTTCTTCTGGTGAGCGACGTAGTCGTCCTACTGATCAAGTCTGTGATTTCTCGGATGATCTACTCCCTTTTAGATCCCAATACCTGACTGAATGCAGCATCGATTCTGAACGCAAAGATTGACTCTCAACCTCCAGATCATGTCCTGAATTTTGCACACAAGAAGGAAGTCCTATGACATATCCGATAGCACTCCACCAACGCCGAGGGCTGAAGTTTCTGTTGGCTCTCGTCCTTTGCCTGCCGCTGTTTGCCTTGGCCGCCGAGCCATTACCCTCGTGGAACGACGGTTCGGCGAAAAAGAATATCATCGAGTTCGTCCAGGCTGTCACAGATCAAAGCAGCAAGGACTTCGTCAAACCCGAGGACCGCGTCGCGGTGTTCGATAATGACGGCACCTTGTGGAGCGAGCAGCCGATGTACTTCGAGTTTTTGTTTGCTCTCGAAGAGGTCAAGCGCACGGCGCCGCAACACCCGGAATGGAAAACCACCCAGCCGTTCCAGGCCGTTCTGGAGAACGATCACAAAGCTCTGGCCGCTTCGGGCATGGAGGGCTTCATGAAAATCTTCGGCGCTACCCACACCGGCATGACCACCGAAGCCTTCGACGACTACGCAAAAACCTGGCTGAGCCAGGCCAAGCATCCGAAGACCGGTAAGCCTTACACCGAAATGATCTTCCAGCCAATGCTGGAAGTGCTCGACTACCTGCGCAGCCAGGACTTCAAGACCTACATCGTCTCAGGAGGCGATACCGCGTTCATGCGTGCCTTCGCCGAGAAGGTCTACGGCATCCCGCCGGAACAAGTGATCGGCACCACGTTTGTCACAGCATTCCAGTACAAGGATGGCAAAGCTTCCATCGTGCGCAGCCCGAAACTAGCCCATAACGATGACGGCCCGGGCAAACCGGAAAGCATCGACGCGGTCATCGGCAGGCGACCGATCTTCGCGTTCGGCAATTCCGATGGCGACCTGCAAATGTTGCAATGGACTGCAGCAGGGCCGGGTAAACGATTCATGGGGCTGGTGCACCACACCGACGCCAAACGCGAGTGGGCCTATGACCGCAACTCCGACATCGGTCGTCTGGATAAAGCGCTGGACGAAGCAAACAGCCGTGGCTGGACTGTTGTGGACATGGCGGCCGAATGGCGCCGGATCTATCCATTCGATGCCACAACTACCGACCAAGTGAAGTAAACAAGGCAATTTATCCTGTCGGGTTCCCCCGGTGTCAGGACGATTACTCGCCCCGTCAGAGTAGGGTCTATTTCTGCATTTTCTGACGCTACGGCGTCCACCTCTACGACCTCAACCTGACAGACAAAGTGCTTAGTGTATAAAAATTTCCGTTTTCTATATTCGCCCCAGACTGGCCAGGGGACTACGATTCCGGTCGATTACGCCAACGCAGCTTTGGCGCATGGGTTTGGCTGGTGATGCTGTATGGCGGTGTTGCTGCATGGGTGCTCGTGGCGGCGAACTGCTTGGTCTTTCGTTCGAGCAAAGCCGTTCATTTTCAGCAGTGACTGTAATCCGAAGGACTGCTATTGGCCGATTCTGTTGAAAAAGTCGGAATTTCAGCTCGCCTGAACTCAGGCATGCCAACCACTGGAGAGCCTACTCACTACGTTGAGTGGTTTCTCGGCTCTTTGTTGACCTTTGCTGCTCTGTTATTGGGTTGGTTTGAGGTTTTTTTGCTTAGTGCAGACGCACCTATCCCGTGACTGGTGGCCCTTGAGATGTAAATTTGGCCAGCCGTCGCAGGTTCTGTACCGCAGCGGCCAGAGTGAATTCATCAGTCGCGCCACTCATGCCACGTAGTCGCAAGCGATCCAATTTCAGGATGCGCTTGAGGTGGGCAAACAACATTTCGACCTTTTTACGTTCGTGGCGAGAGCGCACGTACTGCGCCGTCGTTGAAGGCTCGCCATTCGCTGCGCAATGCGTTGCCGGCCGGGCAGCGGTATTCCTCAGTCTCTTCATTCCAGTGGAAATCGTTGCTCGAGAAACTGTCGTTCTTGCGCTCGGATTTGTCCCACACCGGCACATGCGGCTCGATGTCTTTTTCCTCCACCATCCAGGCCAGCATCGGCGCGGTGCCGTAAGCCGTGTCGCCAATCAGGCGTTCCGGCTTGATGTCGAACTGCGCTTCGACACGGTCAATCATGGTCTTGGTACTCTCGACCTCGGCCGTGCGATGAGCCGGTATGGGGTCCACATCCACGATGACGCCGTGCTCGGTATCGATCAGATAGTTCGTGGAATAGGCGAAGAACGCTGGGCCTCCCGGAACAGCGGTCCAGCGGGCTTGAGGATCAGTCAGCGATAGGCGCTTCGGTAGCGTTTCGGCCAGGGCCTCCTAATCGAGTGCCTCAAGGTACTCACGCACGGCGCGGGTGCTCAGGGACGGATCGCTCCAGTTGACCGGTTCATCACCCGGTACGCCGCGCTGCCGACTCGCATCCGCTTTGATGATGCTGGCGTCCACGGCAAAGCCTTCGCCCTTGACCAGACCTGCGTCCATGCAGCGACGCAGCACTGCCTGTCGCGACGGGCAGCAATCGAACCTGCATAACCCGGCGTTTGCTGTTGACGCAGAACACTTCTTTGCGCGCTCAAATGCTGCCCAAGCATCAACGCGAACAGGTCACCCGGCTGTCCTTTTAAAACTAGGGCGCTAAAACATATTCATGAAAAATCTGCGGCCCATGCTGATCATCGATTCTGCTGGTAAATCCCCTATTCATTGCCAAGTCGTGCATCGCCTCGTTACCTGACGAATCCATTGACGAGATTTTGCTGAAGCCTGGCGAGTGGCGGTGTCCATCAAATGTTGTAACAGCGCAGTGGCGACCCCCCTTCGTTGTCAGCGGTCGCGAACAGCAACGGCGAAAACTCGCAATGAGCATCGCCTTCGTACGCCCCGTAACGCGCGGTACCGATTTCAATGAGCTGGCTGCCTTCGTATCGGTTTCATCCTTGAAACGTGTGGTGATGCTTGCGTCATAAGACCTGCGATGAACTCCGGCTCATTTATGGGACTGCTCCTTCACCCTAGTCTTATGCGCGGTTAGCGGGAGCAATCCGCTCGCTGACAGGTTTAAGGGGAAACCGGTATTGCCGCCGGCAATCCATTCGAAAGCATCACTCGTCCTGACGACGGGTGTAATGCAACAGCCGATCGGTTTCGGTCTTGACCACCAGGTAGCACTCGCAGCTGAGCCGTTCAAGGCGCGCTCTATCCAGAACCGTGATCTGGCCCCGACTGTACTCGATGACGCCTTGACGCTGCAGTTTGCCTGCCGCTTCCGTGACGCCTTCGCGGCGCACGCCCAGCATGTTGGCGATCAGCTCCTGGGTCATGTTCAGGCGATTGCCGTGCAGGCGATCCAGCGACAACAACAGCCATCGACACAATTGCTGATCGATCGAATGGTGGCGATTGCACAAGGCGGTCTGTGACATCTGCGTGATCAGCGCCTGGGTGTAACGCAGCATCAGCAGGAGCAGATCGCCATGTCGGTTGAACTCTTTCTTGAGTTTTTGCCCAGGCAGGCGAAATGCACCACCGGCACTTTGCACCACCGCCCGACTGGAGGTGCTTTCGCCGCCCATGAACAGCGCAATGCCGATCAAACCCTCGTTTCCGACCACGGCGATTTCTGCTGACGAGCCGTTTTCCGTAACATGCAGCAGGGAGACGATAGCGTCGGTCGGGAAGTAAACGTGCCGCAAGGTGTCCCCCGGTTCATGCAGCACATCGCCCAGCGCCAGACTGACCTGCTCCAGGTGCGGAACAAGACGCTGGAGGTCGACGGCCGGGAGCGCCGCCAGTAAATGATTGTGGCTCGGATCGGGGGAGGCATGCATGGCAGAGCATCCGTGGCGGAACAGGGGCGTGCCCACTCAGGGTACTCCCATGCACGCCATGGCTGGTGATCAATGTCTATTCATCCGCGGCATGCTCGAATTCCAGCGCCTGAGGCTTGGGTGACCGGGCGCGACAATCTACCCGGACCCAATGCTCCAGACCGCCGTCATCCAGTGTCAGCGCAGCGTCCCTCAATGGCTGGCCATCGAGGGTCATGGAGGTAAAGGTCGAACTGCCCTGACGCACATCAAAGTGGTAGAGGGTTTTGCCGAAGCGGTAGTGCAAGATGAAGCCCGGCCAGTCGACGGGTATCAGCGGTTCGATTCTGAGCGTGCGGCCGCTGCGTTGTACGCCCAGCAACGACTCGACAATCAGTCGGTACATCCAGCCCGCAGAACCGGTGTACCAGGTCCAGCCACCTCGACCGGCATGGGGCGCGGTGCCGTAGACATCCGCGGCCATGACATAGGGCTCGACCTTATAGGTCTCGATTTGAGCGTTGTTGGCAGGCGCGGCGGGGTTGATCAGATTCAGCAGTTCCCAGGCTTTGCCGGCTTCACCCAACTGCGCAAACGCCATGCCCGCCCAAACGGCAGCATGGGTGTACTGACCTCCGTTCTCGCGCACGCCTGGCACGTAACCCTTGATGTAGCCGGGATCCAGGGTGCCCTTGTCAAACGGGGGATCCAGCAGCAACACGGCGCGGATGTCATGTTTGATCAGATGCTCATCCAATGACTGCATCGCCTTGATCTGGCGGACAGCAGAGCCGGCCTCTGACAGCACTGACCAGCTTTGAGCAATGGAGTCGATACGGCATTCTTCATTGCTCGCCGAGCCGAGCATTTGTCCGTCATCGAACCAGGCTCGGCGATACCAGGCGCCGTCCCAGGCCGTTTGATCGAGGTTGCGTTGCAGTGTCACCGCGCTGTCGCTGCAGCGTTTGGCAAATGCGTGATTACCGTGCAGGCGAGCGGTCACCGCAAATTGCTCCAGCACCTGATAGCTGAAGAAGCCCAGCCAGACACTTTCACCTGCACCCAGGTGGCCGACGCGATTCATGCCGTCGTTCCAGTCACCGGAGCCCATCAGCGGCAACCCGTGATGACCGCGGCGCAGGCTGTGTTCGATGGCACGCACGCAGTGTTGATACAGGGACTCTCGCAGGGGCGATACGCCGGGCAGGTCATAGTAGGACTCTTCGCCGGCCACCAGTTGGCGTCCTTCCAGGTATCCCACGGTCTCTTCCAGTACACCCACGTCTGCGGTCATTTCGACATAGCGGTTGGTGGCGGCCACCAGCCACAAAAAGTCATCGGAACAGGCGGTGCGGACCCCTCGATTCATCGGCGGGTGCCACCAGTGTTGCACGTCGCCTTCCACATACTGATGGCCGGCGCACAGCAACAGATGCGCGCGTACGGCTGCCGGATCGGCATGGATCATCGCCATGCTGTCCTGCAGCTGATCGCGAAAACCGATGGCGCCACCTGACTGGTAGTAGCCGCTTCGGGCCTGGAAACGGCACGCGATGACCTGATACATCAACCAGCCGTTGACCATGACGTCGACCTCAGGCGCGCCCGTTTCAATACGAATCGCCCCGAGCAATGAGCGCCAGTGTTCCCGTACTTTATGCAATTCCTCGGCGGCCACCAGGCTTCCCCGATAACGCTGCACCAACTGGGTGGCGGCGTTACTGGAAGACGCTGCCCCCAGACGCAGAATGACTTCCCGGGTATCGCCCTCGCCGAGTTCGATCGACACTTGCAGGGCGGCACAAGGGTCCAGACCACCGCCCATGCGCCCGGACAGACCGGCGTGCTGCATCGCTGCCGGTGAGGCGAGGGTGCCATTGCGGCCAATGAATTCAGTACGGTCCCCGCTGACACCGTGATCGATCGTGTCGGTGTCAAAGAACGCCACCCGCTCGGAAAACTCCACCGAGTAGGCGTTGCGGGCGAAGAAGGCCCCGCTGGCGGGATCCGATTGGGTGACCACATGCATCGCCGATTTGCTGCGCAGATCGCCCAGCACCCATTCCACATAGCCTGTGACCGACAATGACCGGCGGCGTCCCGAGCGGTTGCTCAACACTAGCCGCGAGAATTTGATCGGCGCATCCAGCGCCACGTAGATCCACAGCTCGCTGTAAATGCCGTCTTCTTCATGTTCGAACACGCTGTAACCGAAACCGTGACGGGTCTGGTACGGGCCTTGTCCGGAGCAGGGTTGAGGCGCTGCGGACCAGAAGTGCCCGGTCTCTTCATCACGCAGGTAAATGGCTTCACCACTGCGATCGGTGACCGGGTCGTTGTGCCAGGGTGTCAGGCGAAATTCGTGGGCGTTTTCGGCCCAGGTATAGGCACTGCCGGCTTCCGAGACCACCGTGCCGAGATGTGCATTGGCGATCACGTTGACCCAGGGCGCGGGTGTCGGATCGGGCGCGAGCCCGGTGATGATGTACTCACCGCCATCGGCGCTGAAGCCGCCATATTCGTTGCTCAGCAGCAGGAAGGGACGGTTCGGTCGTACCGATGCCGGCCGAGCCTGGAAATGCCGGGTCGCCACAAACGGCGCGTGCGCCGGTGATACTTTGCGGCGATGAATCTGTTCGGCAAGGCTGCCCAGATCTTCGCTCAGCACCAGCCTGGCAACCGAGAGGAACAGCACGCGATCTTCATTCGACATCTGCTGCGCGGGGCGCACAAAAATCCCGCCCGGGCGATCCAGCAAAGTGGCTTCACTGCCTGAGGTGATAAGGCCCAGGATCGCGTCTTGCAGTTGCTGGCGATAACCCGCCTGATCTTCGTTCCAGATCAGCAAATCGACCACCAACCCTTTTTGCCGCCAGTAGGCGTGGGCCTGAATCAATTGCTGCACCAGGGCGATGTTGTCCAGGCTCTGGATTTGCAGCAACACGATGGGCAGGTCGCCGGAGATGGCCTGACCCCAGAGCCCCGGCTGATTGCGGCGATTGGCAATCAGCACCGCATGGTTGGCGCGCATCGAGGCGTTCGCGTAAAGCAACGACGAGGCCATCTGCTCGAACAGACGGGCATCGGACAACGAGGCGTTGAGCTGACGCAGAAGCACCTGGCTATGGGTCCAGGACAGGTCGAACACGCGGTCGGCGAGGTGGCGGTCACGGTATTTGTTGATGAGGTAAAGGCAGTCATCACGGCTGTCGGCGACACCGGTGACCAGGTCGATGGTGGCCTGTTGGCCAGGTTGCAGGGTAATCCTGCAGCGAATCGCGATCACCGGATCGAGCACCGGGCCTGCACTGCCTGACAAGCGCTGGCAATCGGCATCAAGGGCGGCAGGTGACACAAGGCTGCGTCCTCGGCCGATGAACCGGGCGCGATCGGTTTCGTACGAGATCGCATCGATGTCCACCCCGTGTGCCGCCAGCAAATGGCACATCCACGGCGTCGGTTCATCGCTGGCCCGGGGGCGGCGGCTACAGATAATGGCCTGAAGCGCAGGCAGTAATTCGGTCTGCACGAACAGCTTGCTGAACGCCGGGTGCATCGCGTCGTTGACCGGGGTTGTCAGCACGACTTCGGCGTAGGTGGTGATCTCCAGTGTCTTGGCCGATGACGCTAGGTTGGTGACATGCAGGCGGCGCAGTTCGATGTCGTCTTCAGGGGAGACAACAATCTCCAGGTGCGTGTCGAAATCCAGGTTGCGCGCACGGAACTCTGCACGGGAATCGCAGAAGATCGCCTCGTGGCTCTCGGGTTGATGCATAGTCGGTTGATGCGCAGCCGACCAGACCGTGTTGCTCTGAACATCGCGCAGGTAGCAGAACATCCCCCAATTGTCCTGTGAGGTGTCCTCCTGCCAACGGGTGATCGCCATTTCATTGCGGCGGCTGTAACCACCGCCGCCGCTGGTCAGCATGACGTGGTAGCGACCGTTGGAAAGCAACTGCACGGCCGGACGCTTGCGTCCTGGATCGGAGAACACCCGAAGCCCCGTATCCTGGCCTTGGCCGACATCGCCGAGTACCGGCGACTGTGCGGTTTGCAGGTACGGCGCGGCGGATTTCGGCACCCGCTCCTGTAGCAGCAGCAGGGCTGATCGCAGCGCCGGGTCGGCCTCGAATCGCTGTTGCATGGGTTGATCGAGCAGTCGGCTGGTCAAGGCCAGCAAGCTCATGCCCTGGTGGTGAGCCATGAACGACCGGACCACGACGAAGTGTTGGCCGCGCGGTAAGCGGGCCTCGGTGTAATCCACGGCTTCATACAGACCGAAACGTCCGGCGGAGCCTTGCAGGGCGAGGCGTTGCAGGTTCTTGCAGGCCGCATCGGCATCGACCATCAACGCCAGGGCGCTCGCGTAGGGCGCTATCACGACGTCATTGCTCAGCCCGCGCTGGAGCCCCAGGGCCTGAACGCCGAAGGCGCGGTATTGATAATGGAAGTGCGCGTCGACGGTGGAGTAACCCGACTCCGAAACGCCCCACGGAATGCCCAGTCTGTTGCCCTGTTCGATCTGCACTGACACGGCGGCGCGGCAAGTCTGGTCCAGCAGGCTGCCCTCGAAGTTGGGCATCACCAGCATGGGCATCAGGTATTCGAACATCGAGCCCGACCAGGACAGCAACGTCGGTACGCCCGCGTTTTCACTCAGCAGCCTTCCCAGGGTGAACCAGGCGCGTTGGGGGATTTGTCCCTGAGCGATGGCCACGTAATTGGTCAGCCGCACCTCGGACGCCAGCAGGTCGTAGTAACCGGTGTCGAGCCTGCGCTCCTCGGCGTTGTAACCGATGACAAACAGGTCACGCTGGTTGTCGTAAAGCAACGAGAAATCCATCTGCGCCAGCGACGTGGCCAATAACGCCAGACGCTTCAGGGTTTCCAGACGCTGCGCGGCGTCACTGCGGACCCGCTCGATTTCAGGGTGATGCTCGGCGGCCCAGTCGGCGGGGTTCAGGCCGGCCAGTTGACGCAAGGTGCGAGGCGATTCAATCGTAACCGAGGGGGCAGGGAGGCGATAACGCTGCAGTTCTTCTGTCCAGTCGATGCATTGACGGGTAAACGCTTCTCGCCAGTAGAGGCTTTCCTCGTCGGTGTCCGCTGGCTGGCTGGTGACCATGATGCGAGCCGTGTGCAGCAGGTCTGTCAGCGCCTCAGGGGTCGCAATTTGCGAGACCGGTTCAAGGCCTTTTCTCAGTGGCAGGGCGTATTCATCCGCCCCCGAGGCGCGTTGGGAATCTGCAAGGATGTCCAGGGTATCGCGCAGGCCCTTGATCACGGCAGGGCCGAACATCGGGGCGTCTGCCAGCTGCGCAATGCCGGTGCTCAAGGTCGACAGCAGGCCCGCCAGGTTGCCGCTGTCGACGGTGGAGACGTAATGCGGACGCAGCGGCTCGAGGGTCTGCGTGTCGTACCAGTTATAGAAATGTTGCCGATAACGCTCCAGGCCGTCCATGCTGTCCAGCGACGCAGCAAGCCGGGACAGCAGTCGTTCGGTGCTCAAGTAAGCGAAATCGTGAGCGGCCAGGTGGGCGAGCAGCGACATGCCCATATTGGTCGGCGAGGTGCGATGGGCAATGGCAGGCCTGGGGTCTTCCTGCACGTTGTCCGGTGGCAGCCAGTGATCCTCGGGCCCGACGTATTGATCGAAGAACGCCCAGGTTTTGCGCGCCAGCAACCGCAGGAAGCGCAAATCATCCGTCGACGGAGCGAACACCGACTGCTTGGGTGCCGAACTGAGCCACCAAGCGATCCAGGGGCCCACTAACCACGACAGCAGCAGCGGACTGGCGATGGCCAGCGTCTGCGGATCCTTCACCAGCAGGGCCAGTGAGATCAGGGCCGATACCGGCTCGATCCACATTTGGCGATAGAGGCCGGACAGCCGGTTTTCGGTGGTGCGCTCCACCTCGCGCGAGGGCTGCCATTGCAACAGCCGGCGTCTGCTGAAGCCGATTCGCCAGAGCGAGCGCAGGATGGCGTCGGCGCTGTAGAACATCTCGAAGGGCAGCCAGGCGAGCGTCAGACCAGCCCGGGCGAGGTCTTGTGCCAGATCACCCAGCAGTGCCCTGAGGTATTGTCCATAGGGCACATTAGCGGGGGGCTGCATCAGATCGGTCACCGATCGCAGCAACGGTTGAATCACCATCAACCCGATGACAGTCAGGGTCCAGTTCATTGGCTGACTGCTGGCAAACCAACCCCATGCGAACATCAGCAACAGCGCCAGCGGTTCCAGGCTGCGTCGCAGATTGTCCAGAATCTTCCAGCGTGCCATGACACTCAGCCTGTTGCGCACCCACTTGCCGTCGGCGTTGCGCGCCCAGGGCAATGTCCACGGCAGCAGTTGCCAGTCGCCACGAACCCAGCGATGCCGTCGTTTGACATCGGCACCGTAGCGCGAAGGGTATTGCTCGTAGACTTGCACGTCGCTGAGCAGGCCGGATCGTGCATAACACCCTTCGATCAGGTCGTGGCTGAGAATCTGGTTATCCGGCAAGCAACCTTCCAGGGCGCAAGTGAACGCGTCCACGTCGTAGATGCCCTTGCCGATGAAGGAACCTTGCTGGAACAGGTCCTGGTAAACGTCCGATACCGTCCGGGTGTAGGGATCGACGCCGGCATCACTGCCAAACAGCCGGGCGTAGATCGAGCGCGTGGCGCTGGTCAGGCTGATGCCTACTCGCGGTTGCAACACCGCGTAGCCGGAAATGATCTGCTCGCCGTCACTGTCGAACAACGGACGATTCAACGGGTGCCTCATGGCCGCCACGCATTGGCGAGCGACATCGCGCGGCAGCAGGGTGTCGGTGTCCAGCGTGATCACGTAACGCACCCCGCGCAATGGCGTGATGTCGCCGACGATGGCGTTGAAACGTTCCTCTCCATGGCCACGCAACAGGGCGTTGAGTTCAATCAGCTTGCCGCGTTTGCGCTCGTGGCCCATCCACACGCGTTCGCTCGCATTCCAGCGGCGCGGCCGATGCAGCAGAAAGAATCGGTCGCTGAGTCCGTCCGCGTATTTTCGGTTGAGCAGGGTGATTGCACGGGAGGCTTGTGTGAGCAGCTCGGTATCTTGCGGCTGAGACTCTTCAGGCGCATCCAGAAAATCACTGAGCAACGCGAAATACAGGTTGCTGTCGCGGTTGGCGAGAAACCGCACTTCAAGACCTTCCACCAGTTCGTCGACATCTGCCGGGCTGGCGATCAGCGTCGGGATCACCACCAGGCTTCGCGCGCCATCGGGAATACCGTTGGCAAAATCCATTTTCGGCAGCGTCGTCGGCAACAGGCTGAACGTCACCAACCAGTTGATCAGGCTGATCGCCAGTCGGCTGGTCATGATCAGGCAGGGAATCGCCATCATCAGAAGCGCCGCATCGGGCATCCCGTCGCGCTGCGCGGAGGCCAGTAAAGGCCAGGCGAAGATGAGCGTCAGAACAGCCACCGGCGTCAGATAAAACATCAGCGGCGACTGCTGCAACAACCGTTTCCAGCGCTCATGAAGCGGCACCCTGGCATTAAGTCGTCGCTCCAGCGTCGGCAGCCCTGCGCTGATCAGGTAATACCCGACATGGCGCGCCAGCAGTTCGCAGGTGACGGAGGCGGTTCCGGCCGCGGCGAGATTGATCGCGGCGCGGGCGACCTGGATTTCCGAGTGCTGGGGGCTTCTTCGGGCAAGACGTTCTATGACATGCCGGTAGCTGTCGCGGGTACTGAAATCCATCGCCCGGTAAATTTCTGCCGGGTCTTCATTGAGAATCTGCTCGACATGACTCATCGACTCGACAAACTCGCGCCAGTCCGTGGCGGACAGGAGGCGCAAACTGCCGATGCTGTTGCCAATCGACACCTGATCCGCTGCCTGTTGTTGCGCATCGAGCTGCACCTGGCGTTCGATGCTGGAGCCTGTCTCACTCAGCGTCTGCTCCATCCAGTTAAGCGCCAGGGCCAGCGCCGCGCTCTGGCCCTGCAGGCGGCGGGTGAATTCGGCGACAAAGGCGGCGGTCATCGGCGGTGCGGAGCGGGCCATGTCGGCAACGGTCAGCACCACGCTTTTGATGTCTCGTTCCGAGGTTTCGATCAGGTGTTCGGCCCAGTCATCGGCCAGATTGCGCTCGTCGGCGTTGGCCATGACCCTGGAGGCCACTCGCCGCAGGTTTTCGATCAACGCCAGACGCAGCATGATCGGTATCGCCCACAGTTCGCCCAGCGCAAGCGGCATCACTGTCTGATAGGAAAAAATGAAGCGGCTCAGGCTTTCCTCATCGACTCGACCGTCGCCATGGGAGATGGTCTCCAGCGCGATGTCATAGACTCGAGGCAGCCCCGCCGACGGACCGTTGATCAGGCGTGGCAACTCACGGCTATAGCCTTTGGGCAGGTGCGTTCTGGCGGTGCGAATGTTTTCCTCGATCAGATAGTAATTGTCCAGCAGCCATTCCGCTGCCGGCGTCACTCGTCGGCTGGACACTTGCGCGTTGGCCAGCGCCGTGCTGCTGCGTTTGAGCAACTCCTCGTTGTCATCGAGCCTGTGCAGCATCGAGTCCCGTGCGGACAGCGTGGTCAGGCGATGCTGCCCGGCCAGGGCGATGCCGTGACTGGCCATCTGATCGGCGCTGAAAAGCTCCGAGCGCAATATGGGCTCGTATTTGAATCGGGGTGGAGGAAACAGACGGGTTCGCCAAAAACCGGACGAGCGAGAAAATACCTTCTGTAGGCGTGTCCATATGCTGTTCATAAGGTCCTGAGCCTGAAACGCATCATACAATTGCGTGCATTTTTATAGGTGCGCCAACGCATTGCGCCAGCACCGAGCAGCGCTTGGTGGACGTAGCTTTTCAACTTGAGTGTGGAGACTTGGAGGGCTGTTCGTCTGTTCGCTGGCGAACATAGCCAGCGCTCCTTGGATGCGGTGCACATTGCAGGCGGCATTGCTCGGACGCGGGGCGGGATTTATCCAGTCTCTGCGCGTTTTGTCGACCCCGCATTGGTGGCTAGTAGCGAGTCGCATGCATTGGTGGGTGAAGTGCAGGGGAGCGCGCAGATGATCGAACATTTGCCCTGAGATCACACAACTGGCGATCTGCGGTTAAAACAACATCATGGGTCAGACGGCATCAGCGAAGGTCTGTAGCGCATCAGCAGGTCGATAACCGAAGGTTACTATGGGTGTCCCCGCCAAGGACGGTCATCCGGATCTGCGCAGGTTGCGCACCGGTTGTCCGTCCAGCGGGGGCGGATGGCTTTTTGAATCAAAAAGCAGCCACTACTCCGTCTTTACGTGGGTCGGTGCCGCCGACATAACCGTGGGCAGTGCGCTGGATGATCTGTGCACCGCCGAAGGCGAAGACGCCTCTGGGCGCTTCGACGACGACATCATGACCTTTGGCGCGCAGGGCTTCGACGACCTGAGGATCGAACGAGCGCTCCACTGCAACTTTAAGTCCTGACTCGATCCTCCAGCGTGGCGCATCGGCCGCGGTTTGCGGGTTCTGTTTGTAGCGCAGGATGCGCATCATCATCTGCAAATGCCCTTGGGCCTGCATTGGGCCGCCCATTAACCCGAACGACATCAACGGTGTGCCATCAGCGTTCATCACAAAGCCGGGAATGATGGTGTGAAACGGGCGTTTGCGCGGTGCGACGACGTTCACGTGCTGCGGATCCAGGGAGAACCCGGCGCCACGGTTTTGCAGGCTGATACCGGTGCCGGGTACGACTACGCCCGATCCGAAGCCCATGTAGTTGGACTGAATGAACGAGACCATCATGCCGCTCTCGTCGGCAGTCGACAGGTACACCGTGCCACCGGGCTTTGGTGAGCCGTGACCGGGGTTGGCGGCCTGTTCGCCCACCAGCCCGGCGCGGTCCATCAGGTAGGAAACATCCAACAAGTGTTCGCTGCTCAAACGCATGTGCTCGTTGTCCGCGACATGCTCGTTCAGATCGGCGAGGGCCAGTTTCATCGCTTCCAACACCGGGTGCACGGTTTCCAGGCTGTCCACCGGATACTCGCCGACGCCCAGCGCTTCGAGCATGGTCAGGCCCGCCAGCGTCGCGATGCCCTGGCCGTTGGGCGGCAATTCATGAACCACGGCACCGGCGTAAGGCACCGCCAGGGTGTCGATCCAGTCAACGGTGTGAGTGGCCAGATCGTCGAGGGTCATGACGCTGCCATTGGCGTTGCCATGGGCGATGATCGCCTCGGCCAGTTCGCCACGATAGAACGCCTCGCCTTTGGTTTTTGCAATCAGCTCCAGCGTGCGGGCGTGATCCTTGAGATAGATTTTTTCTCCGGCCAGCGGTGCCTTGCCCTCGGGCATGAAGCACTCGGCGAATCCCGGTTGCGACTTGAGCAGCTGTGAACCGAGCTGCCACAGCTCGGCGATGATCGGCGTGACCTGATATCCGTCCCGTGCATAACCGATGGCGGGCTCGGCCAGGGTGGCAAAAGGCAGCTTGCCATAACGCTCTGACAACTCGACCCAGGCCGACACGGCGCCAGCGGCATCTTCACGCCTGCGGCAGTCAGCAGCGCTTTGCTTTTTTCCACGTCGCGGGTCGGGGTCGGCAGGTCCTTGTCGTAGTACGGGCTGCTTTTCGGGAAGGGCTGCGCGCTCGGCTCATATAAGCCCTCAAACACCACCTGGTTGATCGCATCGCGGTCGATGGCCAGTTCGAAGGCCTTGCGCACGCGCTTGTCTTTACCTATCGGCGTATTGGCTCTTTCGCCATCGGCCACGTTGAACATCAGATGCGTGTAACCCAGACCTGGCGTGTTAGAGATCACCAGATTGCTGTCGGCCTTGGCGGTCTTCACGTCGGTGGGCGCGACACGTTCGATGATGTCCACGTCACCCGAGCGCAGATTGGCCAGACGCACCGAGGTGTCCGGGATCGGCATGAACACGACCTTATCGAAGTGATACGCCTGCTTGTTCCAGTACTTGTCGAAGCGTTCCAGCACGATGCGATCCTGATGCACCCGTTGCAAGAATTTGTAAGGTCCGGAGCAGACCGGCTTGGCGCCGACGTCGCCCTGGGACGCTTTCGGCGCGAGCATCATCCCGGCGCGGTCCGAGAGCTGCGCGATCAGCGTGGCGTCCGGCTGCTTGACTTTGATGGCGACGGTCTTGCTGTCCACCACCTCTACGCTTTTAATCGAGGCCACTTCACTTTTGCGCAACGAGTCGGGCAAGGTGCGGGCGCGGTCCAGGTTGAACTTCACCGCGGCAGCATCGAAAGGTTCGCCATCATGGAAGGTCACGCTTCGCGCAGGTTCATGGTCAGGGTTTTGCCGTCCTCGCTCCAGTTCCACGCCGTGGCCAGTTGCGGTACGTAGGTCAGCTCAGGGGTGACATCCACCAGCTTGTCGCACAGGGCGGTGTAGACCAGACGACCCGAGTAGGTGCGTGAACGATGCGGATCGAGGACATCGGGGTCGTCCTGAATGCCAATGCGCAGGGTCGATTCGGCGAAGGCGGCGTTGGCAGCCAGCAGCAACAACATGGCTGGTAGGGTGCGTGCGATTTTCATGGCTGGCTCTCCAGTGATAAGGATTGATGGCTTTTGAATAAGTTCAAACGTTGGGTATAGGTGGCGTTGGGTGCAGGAAGAATCAGCGCCCCTGCACCGGCATTGGCTATCTCGCGCCAAAAGTGGCAGGCGACCTGACGGTTGGGTTCGACGCTTTCCATGACCGGGGCAACCTCTTTGCACAGGGCGCGGGCATGGGGGCAACGGGTATGAAAGCGACAGCCAAGCGGTTGCCCGCTGCCTCCGCGATACCCCGGTGCAAGGCGCTGTCCCACAACTCAAGGCCTTCAGGGTCTATTTGCTCGGCGCCCTGCTGGCGCGTGGTGCGCTCGGCCAACCGACGCAGAATCGCCATCTGCTCGCCATTGGCCCGTACCGCTGCCAGAGACGCCAGGGCAGGTTCCAGATGCCGGGCTTCCATGACCTCGCTGAAATTGGTCCGCCCGCAAAGGCGGGAAAAACTCAACGACGCACTGGGCGGCGTCGGGCCGACGAAAGTACCCTTGCCTTGCCGCCGCCAGATTTGGCCTTCGGCTTCAAGCACTGACAAGGCGCGGCGAATTGCCCGTCGGCTGAGCCCGAAATCAACGGCCAGATCCCGCTCGGTCGGCAACGCCCGCTGGGGAAACTCCGCACGCTGCGCCACCATCTGCCGCAAGGTATCCAGCGCCAGCTTCGATGAATTATCTATGGTTGTGTCAGGGTCGAACTTTTGCATGGTGGTCACTCACGCCAGACCAAAAAAGCCGATTGACCCGCCTTCAGGCAGGACTACAGGACAAAAGGGTCAGAGCAAGAGCGATGCCAATATAAATTGGTTCGCCTTGGGTCAATGCGAATCAGGCCCGTAAAAATCTGCACGGCCGAGGGTTGAGCCAATGAACAAAGGTTCGCGGCTTGGGGTTAGGGCGATGAAAGGCAATTGGTTCGCTCGCCAGCGAACCAATTTTGTCTATGATTTGCGGTTGTGCCTTTTTATGGACTGCATGCCTCGCAAAGGGGCACTGCCAATAGGGGCGGCTCTGGGGGCCCCGGCACAGGTACTGAACACTTGTTGGAGTGTTGGTTTTGGGATGATAGCGCCGGAGCGAAAAAATCAGCAGATGTCGTAGTGCTGGTGAAGTGGACGCGGAACTAGAGCGACGAGGCCATTGTTTCGTCAGGTACCAACACCACCCTCAACGCACTGCGCGCATCATCGAGCTGCACCAATGTCGCATGTTGCGCACCCAACGCATCACGGTTCTCGATCGCCGTTAGAATCGCCTTGTGCCGCGGCAACGCCAGCTCATGCAGATTCGGCCGCTGGTTGGAATGCTTCAACGCTTCGATAATCGCCACTGACAGCATGTTGCACAGGTTGGCCAGCAAGTCGTTATGGGTTGCGTGGGCAATCCGGCTGTGGAAGTCCAGGTCCGGTTGCAGCAGCGCTTCGGGGGTCGGTGCGGCCTCCATGCGTTGGTAGGCTTCACCGATGGCGGCGATGTCCTCGTCGGTGGCGAACTGTGCGGCGAGGGCGGCGGCGGCCGGCTCGATGATGCTGCGCACGCTGGTTAGCAGACTGAAAAATTCATTCTGCGGGCTGCTTTGCATCAGCCAGTGCAGCACGTCCGGGTCGAGCATGTGCCATTCGCGGCGCGGTTTGACCACGGTGCCGACCCGCGGACGGGAATACACCAGCCCCTTGGCGACCAAGACCCGGGTGGCTTCGCGCAGCACCGGGCGGCTGACCGCGTACTCCTCGCACAGCAGGGCTTCGGCGGGCAGTTTGTCGTCCGGCTTGAAACGTCCCGAGACGATCTGCATGCCCAGTTCCTGGACAATGCGCGAGTGCATGCTTTTGCGGTCGGAGGGTTTGCGGTAATCCATGGGAAGCGGCGCGATTCTGTGCGATGGGGGCCGCGCATGATAACAGGCGCGGCGCAATCTTGAGGTAGGTGCAAATCAAATGTGGGAGCGAGCATGCTCGCGAAGGCGGTGTATCAGTCAACACGCATGCTGAATGATAAATCGCTTTCGCGAGCAGGCTCGCTCCCACAGGGGATGGGTGTGATTAGTGGGAGTGGCGGGGTACTTCGGAGCCGCGGCAACCGACCAGGAAGTCGAAATCGCAACCCTGATCCGCCTGCAGCACATGGTCGATGTACAGCTGACGATAACCGCCCACGATCAATTGCTGCGGCGGTTGCAGATCGGCCATGCGAGCCGCCAGTTCGGCGTCGGGAATGTCCAGGTGCAGACGACCGTTGGCGCAATCAAGCTCGATCCAGTCGCCTTCCTTCACCGTCGCCAAAGGCCCGCCGGCAGCGGCTTCCGGTGCTACGTGCAACACCACGGTGCCATACGCCGTACCGCTCATGCGCGCATCGGAAATACGCACCATGTCCGTCACGCCCTGCGCGAGCAGTTTGGCCGGCAAGCCCATGTTGCCGACTTCGGCCATGCCCGGATAACCCTTCGGCCCACAGTTTTTCATTACCAGGATCGAGTTGGCATCGACGTCCAGTTCCGGATCGTTGATCCGTGCCTTGTACATGTCGAAGTTCTCGAACACCACGGCGCGCCCGCGATGTTGCATCAGCTCGGCACTGGCGGCGGACGGTTTGAGCACCGCACCGAGCGGCGCCAGGTTGCCGCGCAACACGCAGATGCCGCCGTCGGCGCGGATCGGGTTGTCGAGGGTGCGGATCACTTCGTCCTGGCCGTAGATCGGCGCGTCCTTGGTGTTCTCGCCGAGGGTCTTGCCGTTGACGGTCAAGGCGTTGGGGTTCGGGATCAGGTTGGCTTCACCGAGGCGGCGCAGCACGGCAGGCAAGCCGCCGGCGTAATAGAACTCTTCCATCAGAAAGCGCCCGGAAGGTTGCAGGTCGACGATGGTCGGCATGCCGCGACCGATGCGGGTCCAGTCATCCAGGTCCAGCTCGACGCCGATGCGCCCGGCAATGGCTTTCAAGTGAATCACCGCGTTGGTCGAACCACCGATGGCGGCGTTGACGCGGATGGCGTTTTCGAAGGCTTCCTTGGTGAGAATTTTCGACAGCTTCAAGTCTTCGCGAACCATCTCCACCGCACGCATGCCGGACATGTGCGCCAGTACATAACGCCGCGCATCCACCGCTGGAATCGCCGCGTTGTGGGGCAGGGAAGTGCCGAGGGCTTCGGCCATGCAGGCCATGGTCGAGGCGGTGCCCATGGTGTTGCAAGTGCCGGCCGAGCGCGACATGCCGCCTTCGGCCGCGAGGAAGTCATCGATAGTGATGGTGCCGGCCTTGACCTGCTCGCTGAGCTGCCAGACCACCGTGCCCGAGCCGATGTCCTGGCCCTTGTGCTTGCCGTTGAGCATCGGCCCGCCGGTGACGACAATCGCCGGCACGTCGCAACTGGCCGCGCCCATCAACAACGCCGGGGTGGTTTTGTCGCAACCAGTCAGCAGCACCACACCATCGATCGGGTTGCCGCGAATCGCTTCTTCGACGTCCATGCTCGCCAGGTTGCGAGTGAGCATGGCGGTCGGGCGCAGGTTCGATTCGCCATTGGAGAACACCGGAAATTCCACCGGAAAGCCCCCAGCCTCGATCACTCCGCGTTTGACGTGCTCGGCAATCTGGCGGAAATGCGCGTTGCACGGGGTCAATTCCGACCAGGTGTTGCAGATGCCGATGATCGGTTTGCCGTTGAACTGGTGGTCAGCGATACCCTGATTCTTCATCCAGCTGCGGTACATGAAGCCGTTCTTGTCGGCGGTGCCAAACCATTGGGCGGAGCGCAGGGTGGGTTTCTTATCAGACATGACAGGGCCTCTTATTGTATGACTATATAGTTCATGATGAGGCGTAACATAAACGCAAATTCGCCTGTTTGGAAGTATTGTTGATCAATTAGTATTACTATATAGTCGTTTTTGACGGAGGGATGGCCCTGGCGATTTTGTGCGAGAGGCGTCCCCCGAGGTTCTATAAAAACAATCGGAGACCGATCTCATGAGCCAGGAATTGCGGCTTATTCGTCGCATCACGCTGAAACTGATTCCCTTCCTCATCCTGCTGTACCTGATCGCCTATGTGGATCGCTCCGCCGTAGGTTTCGCCAAGCTGCACATGGGCGCCGATATCGGCATCGGTGACGCGGCCTACGGACTGGGTGCAGGGCTGTTTTTCATTGGCTACTTCCTGTTGGAAATTCCCAGCAACCTGATGCTTGATCGCTTCGGCGCCCGACGCTGGTTTGCGCGGATCATGGTTACCTGGGGCGCCATCACCATCGGTATGGCCTTCGTTCAGGGACCACACAGCTTTTATGTGATGCGCTTTCTGCTCGGTGCCGCCGAAGCCGGGTTCTTCCCGGGCGTTCTGTACTACATCACCCAATGGTTCCCGATTCGCCATCGCGGCAAGATCCTCGGGCTGTTTATCCTCTCCCAACCGATCGCGATGATGATCACCGGCCCGGTGTCCGGCGGTTTGCTCGGCATGGACGGCACCCTCGGTCTGCACGGTTGGCAGTGGCTGTTCATTGTCATCGGCACGCCGGCGATCCTGCTGACCTGGCCGGTGCTGCGTTGGCTGCCGGATGGTCCGCAACAAGTGAAATGGATGGACCAGGCGGAAAAGGACTGGCTGACCGGTGAGCTGAAAAAAGACCTGGAAGCCTACGGGCAGACCCGCCACGGCAACCCGTTGCACGCCCTCAAGGACAAACGCGTGTTGTTGCTGGCGCTGTTCTACCTGCCGGTGACCCTGAGCATTTACGGTCTCGGTTTGTGGTTGCCGACCTTGATCAAGCAATTTGGTGGCACCGATCTGGTGACCGGGTTCGTGTCGTCGGTGCCCTACATCTTCGGGATCATCGGCTTGCTGATTATCCCGCGCAGTTCCGATCGCTTGAATGATCGCTACGGCCACTTGGCGGTGCTTTACGTGTTGGGTGCGATCGGTCTGTTCCTCAGCGCCTGGCTGACGGTGCCGGTGCTACAACTGGCGGCCCTGTGCCTGGTGGCATTCGCGCTGTTTTCCTGCACCGCGGTGTTCTGGACCTTGCCGGGTCGCTTCTTTGCCGGTGCCAGTGCGGCGGCCGGAATCGCCTTGATCAACTCGGTGGGCAATCTTGGCGGCTACATCGGCCCGTTCGTGATCGGTGCGCTGAAGGAATACACCGGCAGCTTGGCCTCGGGGCTGTACTTCTTGTCCTGCGTGATGGTGTTCGGTTTGGTGCTGACCGGCGTGGTTTATCGTGTGCTGGAGCGCAAGCATGTGTTGCCGGCTGACCAGTTTGCGGCCAGTGCCCGGGGTGCAAGCCGTACTTGACCCGCAATTTGTGATTTCCACTGACCCTGTGGGAGCGGGCTTGCCCGCGATGGCGGCGGCATCTTCACCATTGATGTGTCAGACAGATTGCTATCGCGGGCAAGCCCGCTCCCACAGGGATCTGCGTTTGTTTTCGAATTTTGTATACGGGAGAAATTTCATGCGTTTGGTTCAGTTCGAATTGAGTAATGGCGAGCGCCGCGTCGGCGTGGTCGAGGACGGTCTGGTGCGTGAAGTCCAGGACACGCGCACCGTGCGTGACCTGGCACTGGCAGCGATCGAGGCGGGCGTCAACCTTGAGCAACAGGTGCAAACCCTGGGCCTGGGCATCAGCCACGACTATGCCGAGCTGCTGGCCACGCTGCGTATCCTGCCGCCGCTGGATCACCCGGACCCGGCGCACATGTTGGTCAGCGGTACCGGCCTGACCCATTTGGGCAGCGCTTCGGCCCGGGACAAGATGCATCAGCAGGCCGGCGACGAAGCCGCGATGACCGACTCCATGCGCATCTTCAAGTGGGGCGTGGAGGGCGGGCAACCGGCAGCGGGTCAGGCTGGCGCGCAACCTGAGTGGTTCTACAAGGGCGACGGCAGCATCGTCGTGCGCCCGGGCCAACCCTTCCCGCTGCCGCCATTCGCCGAAGATGCCGGTGAAGAGCCCGAGATAAGCGGTCTCTATGTCATTGGTCAGGACGGTAAACCGTATCGCCTCGGTTTCGCCGTGGGTAACGAGTTTTCCGACCACGTGATGGAGCGCACGAACTACCTCTACCTGGCCCATTCGAAATTGCGCAGCTGCAGTTATGGCCCGGAGCTGCGGGTCGGCGAACTGCCGCAGCACCTGGCCGGTACCAGTCGCATTTTGCGCGACGGTGAGGTGCTGTGGCAGAACGAGTTTCTCAGCGGCGAAGGGAACATGTGCCACAGCCTTGCGAACCTTGAGTACCACCATTTCAAGTACAGCCAGTTCCTGCGTCCGGGGGACGTGCACATCCACTTCTTCGGCACCGCAACCCTGTCCTTCGCCGACGGCATTCGTACCCGACCGGGTGATGTGTTCGAGATCAGCCAGGCCGAGTTCGGCGCGCCGTTGATCAATGGCATTAAAACCGTCGAAGCGGCCTTCGAGCCCGGCACCGTCGGCACCCTTTAAGGAGACTCTTATGACCCGGATTCTTGGGCACAACTTCATCGGCGGCCAGCGCGCCGCGGCCGGCACCATCATCGTCAAAAGTGTTGATGCCAGCACGGGCGATCAGCTGCCTTACAGTTTCCACCAGGCCACTTTTGAAGAGGTCGACCGTGCAGTATTGGCAGCTGATTGCGCCTTTGCGGTCTACCGCAGCCTGAGCGCAGCCAAACGCGCCGAATTCCTCGACGCCATCGCCGATGAACTGGACGCGCTGGGTGATGACTTTGTCGCGCTGGTCTGCCGCGAAACCGCGTTGCCTGCCGCACGGATTCAAGGCGAGCGCGGCCGCACCAGCGGCCAGATGCGCCTGTTCGCCAAGGTGCTGCGTCGCGGTGATTTCTACGGGGCGCGCATCGATCAGGCACTGCCGGAGCGCAAACCGCTACCGCGCCCGGACTTGCGTCAATACCGCATCGGCCTCGGCCCGGTGGCCGTGTTCGGCGCCAGCAACTTTCCCTTGGCCTTTTCCACGGCGGGCGGTGACACCGCGTCGGCGCTGGCCGCTGGCTGTCCAGTGGTGTTCAAGGCCCACAGCGGCCACATGGCCACCGCTGAACTCGTCGCCGATGCCATCATCCGCGCCGCGGAAAAAACCGGCATGCCAGCCGGTGTGTTCAACATGATCTACGGCGGCGGGGTTGGCGGAGCGCTGGTCAAGCATCCGGCGATTCAGGCGGTCGGCTTTACCGGTTCGCTCAAGGGTGGCCGCGCCTTGTGCGACATGGCGGCAACACGTCCCCAGCCAATACCGGTGTTCGCCGAGATGTCGAGCATCAACCCGGTGATCGTTTTGCCCCAGGCGCTGGCCGCTCGGGCAGAAAGCGTCGCCCGTGACCTGACGGCTTCGGTGGTTCAGGGCTGCGGTCAGTTCTGCACCAATCCGGGTCTGGTGATCGGCCTTCGTTCGCCGCAGTTCAGCGCGTTCGTGCAACAGGTAGCGGGGCTGATGGGTGATCAACCGGCGCAAACCATGCTCAACGCCGGGACCTTGAATAGCTATGGCCAAGGTCTGCAAAAGTTGCTCGCCCATCCGGGCATCGAGCATTTGGCCGGCAGTCCGCAACAAGGCAATCAAGCCCAGCCACAACTGTTCAAAGCCGATGCCAGCCTGCTGATCAACGGCGATGAAGTGCTGCAAGAGGAAGTGTTTGGCCCGACCACGGTGGTCGTCGAAGTGGCCGATCAGGCGCAACTCAGTGCCGCGCTGAACGGCCTGCACGGTCAGCTGACAGCGACGATCATTGGCGAGCCGGCGGACTTCGCGCAGTTCGGTGAACTGACGGCGCTACTGGAACAAAAGGTTGGGCGGATCTTGCTCAATGGTTATCCGACCGGTGTGGAAGTCTGCGATTCGATGGTGCACGGCGGACCCTATCCGGCGACTTCGGATGCGCGCGGTACGTCGGTGGGTACCTTGGCCATTGATCGTTTCCTGCGGCCGGTGTGTTTCCAGAACTACCCGGACAGCTTGCTGCCGGAGGCGTTGAAGAATGCCAATCCGCTGCAGATCCAGCGCCTGGTGGATGGCCTGCCGTCCCGCGAAGCCCTGTAACTGATCATTCCCATGCTTTGTTTCATTAGCGTCTCGTAACAATTAAAGGGGGGAACTTGCTCGCCTCGTTCCCCCTTGCTCTGCCTGCCTCCAACCAACACCAACAGGTCGTTGCCCGCAGCAAGAGACCAACCGCTCATAAAGGCAAAACGATGATCGAGTTGAACCAAGTCACCGCCTTCAACAACAGACCCAGGTGTTTGATCGGCTCTCACTGAAAATCGGTTACAACGAACGCGTAGCCATCCTCGGCCCCAATGGGGCAGGCAAAAGCACACTGTTGAAACTGATGACACGGGAGATCCATCCCGTCGACAAGACAGGCAGCTATCTCAAATTGTTTGGCGATGAAAGGGTCAACCTTTGGGACCTGCGCAGCAAGATCGGCTTTGTATCGCAGGATCTGCAGGAAGATTACACGCCTTATACCTCGGCGCTGGATGTTGTCATCTCAGGTTTTTTTGGCGCTATAGGTGCGCATGATCATCTAAAGCCCTCTGATGATCAGGTCTCACTGGCACGAGATCTCATGGCAAAACTGGGCATGCCTGTCGATGAACAATGCATGTACCAGCGCCTGTCCACAGGGCAAAAACGCCGCCTGTTACTGGCCCGTGCGCTGGTTCACGATCCGCAGGCGTTGATCCTCGATGAGCCCACCAGTGGCCTTGATATGGGGGCGAGTCTGGGCTTGCTGAAGCTGATGCGCAGCTTCTGTGGCGAAGGTCGGGCGATGATTATTACCACTCACCACATTCACGAAATAATTCCCGAGATTGATCGCGTGGTGTTGATCAGCGACGGGCAAGTGGTAGCCGATGGTCCGAGGAAGCCTTGTCGGCAGCCATCGAGCAGCATTTCTGGCAGCCGGTCTATCGACAATATGCGCGACGCCCTGAGTAAACATTGAGTCAAAAAGAATCCCGCCAATTCGGCGGGATTCTTTTATCTGTGCGCCAGGCATGGCGCGTTGCGCGCAAGCGCAACCAGCTTGGCTGTGGTGGCGGACCCCTTTTGTAAGGGGCTCGTTCAACGAGTGTTACAGGTGGACCGATCTGATGGCTTCGATCAGTTGTCTTAATCCAGGGTGGACCTGCCGGCGACTGGGGTAATACTACTCGGATGAGTTGCGCAATGTGCTCGGCGTCAAACTGCCGCACTACCTGATTCGAGCCAAGCAGTACACTCACGAGAACGCCCGCGAAGCGCTGCACCTGGAAGACATCGAGGCGATTTCCGGCGTGTCGCGATTCAAGCTGTTCGAAGGTTTCAGGAAGTACTTTGGGATGTCGCCCATGGCGTATCTGAAGAAGCACCGGCTGGGTGCCGTTCGCCAGGAAATCCTCGAGGATAATTCGGCGCGCAATATCTCGGTAATCGCCATGGGGTGGGGTTTTACCCACCTTGGGAGATTCTCCAGCGAATATCGCAAGTTGTTCGATGAAACGCCGAGTACCACCTTGCAACGTAACGAAGCTCGTCGAAATCGGCTGGGAGCCAGCGCGGGCGCGCCGGTGCATGGTCACTGGCTGCGACATACCTGATACGCATCGGCAATGATTAGGCAGCATTGGCGCCGGACTCTCTATCCTGTTAGTTCGAGACTCATATCCGATTACTTCGATTCATCGATTTCCCCTCACTTATCCAACCCCGCAACGCCCGCCCTGGCTGGCCAAAGCACACCGGCCAATTTTATGGACTGTGTTTACCGATAAAGCGGATAGACCCCGGCGCGGGCAACTTATTTAATGCCGACACACACAACTTATTGAATGCACGAATTAGCCCGATGCAAAGAGGTATCGATTAATGAGCAGTGAAGTCGTACTTACTCTAGGGAAGGGGGGTGGGGCGCAAAAGCCGATATCGGCAAGTCGATAGCCGGATATTGCGTAAATACGCGGACCGGGCATCAGGCGCGGTGTAGGGCGTGAGAGAAATACCAAGGCCCAAGGCCAAAAATAATTTGACATATGTTATTTGTGATCACATATTGGGCCCATAAGAACGTCCAATGTGAGCCATTACTCATGACAGATCGCCCAATCCTCCTGCCCACCATGCGTCAGGTTTCCCGCGATACCCTGCAGGATCAGGTCTACCGTCAGATCCGCGAGGCGCTGATGAGCGGCCGCTTCCAGCCAGGCCAGAAACTGACCATCCGCGGTCTGGCCGAGGCGCTGGGTTCCAGCCCGATGCCCGTGCGCGAAGCGCTGAACCGCCTCAGTGCCGAGAACGCCTTCGAAGTCACCGAAACCTCCCGTCTGCGTGTGCGCATGATGACCCCCGAACGGCTGCGCGAAATCCGCGACGCCCGGGTTGCGCTCGAAGGTCTGCTGGCCGAGAAGGCCGTTCTGCTGCTCAACGACGCCGACCTTAAAGACATCAGCCACCTGTGCGACCAGATGCAGCAAGCCGCCGACAGCGTCGATGTGGCCCGTTACCTGTGGACCAACTTTGCTTTCCACCGGCGCATCTATGCGGTTGCCAAGGCTGAACTGACCGTCGCGGCGGTGGAGAATTTCTGGCTGCACATGGGCCCCTGCTTTGCGCTTGTCGCACCGGACAAGGCGCACCTTCAGCGCTCGATGGAAGCGCACAACCGCATCGTCGAGGCCCTGGCCGCGCGCGATGGGGCTGCGGCCCGGGCGGCAGTCACCGACGACATCATGCAGGCGGCCGACTCCCTGGCACGCCTGATCGCCAAGGGCGACCGTTCAAGGTCGCCAGTTTCTGGAGTAAAGAAAGCATGAGCGTTCTCAATCGACTGATTCCCTACACCGGCCTGCGGGTGCTGATTTCTGGCGGCGCAGCCGGGATCGGCGAAGTGCTGGCAGCGGCTTACATGGAGGCGGGTGCGAAAGTGCATGTGTGTGATGTCAGCGAGGCCGCCCTTGCAGCGTTCCGCGACCGTTACCCGGACAGCGTCGCCACCCGTGCCGACGTGGGTGACCCGGCGCAGATCGAAGCGGTATTCAAGGTTCAGCGCGAACAGTTCGGTGGCCTCGATGTCCTGGTCAATAACGCCGGGATCGCCGGGCCGACCGCCGGGATCGACGCGATCACCGACGAGGAATGGCAGCGCACCATCGACATCAACCTCACTGCGCAATACCGCTTTGCCCATCACGCGGTGCCGCTGCTCAAAGCATCACCCAACGCGCATCTGATCCACATCGCGTCGGTAGCCGGCCGCCTGGGTTACGCCTGGCGCACACCTTACGCCGCGACCAAATGGGCCATCGTTGGCCTGATGAAATCCCTTGCATCCGAACTGGGCGAAAGTGACATCCGCGTCAACGCCTTGCTGCCCGGCATCGTTGAAGGTCCGCGCATGGACGGTGTCATCCGCGCCCGCGCCGAACAGATGCAGGTACCAGAAGCCGAAATGCGCGAGGAGTACCTGAAAAAGATCTCGCTCAAACGCATGGTCACCGCCGAGGACGTCGCCGCCATGGCGCTGTTCCTGTGTTCGCCCGCCGCACGCAACGTGACCGGCCAGGCCATCAGTGTGGATGGCAACGTCGAGTACCTCTAAGCGTCTCGACCTCAGTTACAACAACGGCCGGACATAATCCGCGTCGAGTGACCCCAATAACTTTCTCGCCAAGAACAAGAACGGAGAACACTCATGTCCAAAAATCGCCCGATCATCATCACCTGCGCCGTCACTGGCGCCATCCATACGCCTTCGATGTCGCCACATTTGCCGATCACCCCGCAGGAAATTGCCGACGCCGCCATCGGTGCCGCCGCAGCCGGCGCATCGATTGTTCACCTGCATGCCCGCGATCCAATCGATGGGCGGCCCAGTCAGGATGTCGATCTGTTCCGTCAGTTCTTGCCGCAAATCAAGGCCAAGAGTGACGTGGTGATCAACATCACCACCGGCGGTGCGCCGACCATGGGCGTGGAAGAACGCTTGCAGCCTGTGGCGCAGCTCAAGCCGGAACTGGCGTCGCTGAACATGGGATCGATGAACTTCGGGCTGTACGAAATGCTCGATCGTTTCACCGAGTTCAAGCACGACTGGGAACGGCCATACCTCGCCGAGAGCGATGACCGGATCTTCCGCAATACCTTCCGCGACATCGCCCACATTCTCAACGCCTGTGCCGAGAACCGTACCCGTTTTGAAATTGAATGCTACGACATCGGCCATCTGTACACCGCCGCGCACTTCCTGCAGCGCGGGTTGCTCAAGGCGCCGATTTTCATTCAGTCGGTGTTCGGTCTGCGCGGAGGCATCGGTGGCCACCCGGAAGACCTGGCGCACATGCGCCGTACGGCCGACCGCCTGTTCGGCGACGCTTACCAATGGTCGATTCTCGGCGCCGGCCGCAATCAGATTCCCCTGGGCACCATGGGCCTGTCGATGGGCAGCCATGTACGCGTCGGCCTTGAGGATTCGCTATGGGACGGGCCGGGTAAACTGGCCGCGTCCAATGCCGACCAGGTCAAGCGCATTCGCACGGTGATCGAAGCCCTGGGCGGGCGCGTGGCGACCCCGGATGAGGCGCGGGAAATGCTCGACCTCAAGGGCAAGGACCAGGTCGATTTTTAATAGCGTTTTCATGAGGGCGCAGGCCTTGGTGGTCGGCGCCTGCTGTTGACGGCGAAACGTGTCCTCTCCATAAAAACAGTCAGCTCGGCTTTTTTTGCTCACGGCGGCCAGCGTTGCCGGGACTTCTCAAAGCTGTAGCTGCCAAGAGGTTTGCGCGATGACAATAACAAGAACCATCGAATCACTTGATACCCCCCGAGACTCGGCGACGCTGAACAAGTTGATGTTCGTCAAGCTGATGCCGTTGCTGATTGCGGCCTACGTGCTGAGCTTTCTTGACCGGACCAACATCGCGTTGGCCAAGCATCAGCTGGATATCGATCTGGGCATTTCCGCTGCCGCTTACGGGTTGGGAGCCGGGTTGTTCTTTCTCACCTATGCACTGTCGGAAGTGCCCAGCAACCTGATCATGCACAAGGTCGGCGCGCGGTTCTGGATTGCGCGAATCATGGTCACCTGGGGGTTGATCTCTGCGGCGATGGCGTTTGTCCAGGGCGAAACGTCGTTTTACGTATTGCGCCTGCTGCTGGGCATCGCCGAAGCGGGTCTGTTTCCTGGCGTCATGCTGTACCTGACGTACTGGTTCGGCCGGGAACAACGGGCCCGGGCTACCGGTTATTTTCTGTTGGGTGTGTGTTTTGCCAACATCATTGGCGGTCCACTGGGTGCCGCGCTCATGCAACTGGACGGTGTGTGGGGCTGGCGTGGCTGGCAGTGGATGTTCATGCTCGAGGGCCTGCCTGCGGTGTTCTTCGCCATGGTGGTCTGGAAAAAATTGCCGGACCGTCCAAGCAAGGCGCCTTGGCTGAGCGCCGCTGAAGCCGAGCAGATCGAGCGGAGGTTGGCCGCGGAATCGGAGGAGGGTGCCGGCCCTGGCGGTCACTCGTTCAAACAATGCCTGACCCCGCAAATTCTGTTGGCGATCCTGGTCTACTTCTGCCACCAGATCACGATCTACACGGTGATCTTCTTCCTGCCCGGCATCATCGGCAAATACGGCGAGCTGAGTACGTTGCAGATCGGCTTGTTGACCTCCCTGCCTTGGCTGGCGGCCGCAGCGGGCGCTATTGCACTGCCCCGATTTGCCACCACGCCGGCGCGTGCCCGGCAAATGCTGGTCGCGGGTTTACTGACCATGGCCGCAGGCCTGGGAATCGCCTCGCTGGCGGGACCGGTGATCAGTCTGCTGGGCTTCTGCATATCGGCGGTGATGTTCTTCGTCGTGCAGTCGATCATTTTTCTCTACCCCGCTTCGCGACTCAAGGGCGCAGCACTCGCAGGAGGGTTGGGATTCGTCAACTCGTGCGGCCTGCTGGGCGGTTTCGTCGGCCCCTCCGTGATGGGGTTGATCGAGCAAAGTACCGGTAATGCGATGAATGGCATGAAAATCGTAGCGATTATCCTGGTGCTCGCGGCGATTGCAGCATTGCGTTTGCGTCAGGGCCATGAGCACAAGGTGGATAAACAACGACTGCAAGGCCGGCGACAGCCTGTATGAGTGCGCGCTGACAACAAGGCTGCCGGTCAAGGTGGGAGTGTTCGTGGTATCCGCGACATTTCCACCCCGGTTTCCGACATCCGACTGGCTGAATCCAGCAAGCTGGTTTAAAATAAGGCTGTAAATCATCCTTATGGATAAATATCGGAAGTGATAATAAACCAGCTCCTATCCGATTGGCCCTCTGGTGCTGTAGCCACACAAACGTGGCTGCATGAGCATGGCGTAGGGCCAAATCTGGTACAAAAGTATCAGCATACCGGCTGGCTGGAGCGTATCGGCCACGGTACGTGGAAGCGCAGCGGCGATAAGATTGACTGGCAAGGCGGCGTTTTCGCATTGCAACAGCAAGACCCTTTACGGATTTGGCCGGGTGGGGCGACCGCTTTGAGCCTGGCTGGATATAGCCATTACCTGTCATTCGGGAAAGAGGCTGTCGAGCTGTTCGGTATAGCCGGCACCAGCCTGCCTGGCTGGTTCAGCAAGTACGCTTGGGAAGTCCCGGTAAATTTTCACGCCACCGGGCTCTTCGCTTCAATGGAAGACCCTGCGTTGCAAACCTTTCAAGTGCCTTACTCTCGATTTGAACTGAAAATCTCCACTCCAGAGCGTGCCGTGCTCGAGCTTATCCACCGTAGCGCAAATGAAGTTCTTTTCAGTAGTGTGGTCGATGTGTTCAGCGGCTTGGCCACGCTAAGTCCTCGACGCTTACAAAAACTGCTTGAAGCCTGTAGCTCCATTCGAGTCAAACGTGTCTTCCTTCTGCTGGCTCGCAACGCTGGCCACGCATGGTATGAGCGAATAGATCTTTCCAGGATCGACGTAGGCAAAGGCAAACGTCAAATCACGCCAGGTGGTCGACTCGATAAAGAGTTCCTGATCACCGTGCCAGAGAGTTTTGCCAATGTCGCTTGATCCTCGTTATGCCGCTCAGGTCCGCTTGTTGGTACAGGTAATCCCCTACGTGGCAGCTGAGCGCTGCTTTGCGCTTAAGGGCGGAACTGCCATCAATTTGTTTGTTCGGGACTTACCTCGTCTTTCAGTGGATATTGACCTGGCTTACCTGCCCAGCTCCGATCGTCAACAAGCATTGACGGACGTTCGTCTTGCACTTCGACGGATTGCAGACGCAGTGGGTCGAGGCTTGCCCCACGTTGATGCGACCGTGCAGAGCAACCGGGACGATGAGTTGCGAGTTCTGGTTAGAAGTCCGCAGGCTCAGATCAAGGTTGAGGTATCGCCTGTCTTGCGTGGCACTGTGCATCATCCGCTCGAGCGCGATGTGGTGCCGCTGGTTGAGGATGAATTCGGATTTGCCTCAATTCCAGTCGTCTCCTTGCCCGATCTGTACGGTGGCAAAATTTGCGCCGCATTAGATCGGCAACACCCCAGGGACCTCTTCGATGTCATGTTAATGCTCCGCGAGGAAGGACTGACACGCGAAATCTTTGAGGGCTTTTTGGTGTATCTGATCAGCCATGGTCGGCCTATAAATGAGCTACTTGCCCCTCGGTGGAAAAAACTGGACGGCATCTTTCAGGCTGAGTTCGCGGGTATGACACGTGAGCCGGTCACGCTTGAGCAGTTGGAGTCTACAAGGGCTGCGTTGCTTGCTGCGATCCAGGAGCAGTTCACCGGGCAAGATGCCGCGTTTCTGCTCTCGCTGAAGCGGGGAGAGCCAGACTGGGCACTGTTGAATTTGCCAGGGGTTGATCAGTTGCCAGCGGTGCGATGGAAACTGCGCAACATTATGGAAATGTCTGCTTCAAGGCGGGCTGGGGCGGTTGATAAGCTGCAAATTGTCGTCGACCAAATGCTGGCAGGCCGAATCTGGTGAGATGTGCGGACGGTTCGGCTTCCTACTTGGAATGGGCGTTATGCCCCGGTCCCGCCATTTGAGATTCGACCCAAGATCGTGATTGGTTTATTTTTTGTTATTAAAGCACCCTTATTGGTGCTTTTTTCTTGTTTTTTTAAACCCGTTTGGGGTCGGTATTCGGAATGTTCCACCAGAGAGGTAAAGGCAGTGAAAATCATGTCGAGCTCATTTCTCAGATGCGCAGACGGAAACTTGAAATCCATAACGAACTTGGCTTATAGGATGAGTTCTGTTGGCGGGAAGGCTTCACATTGCCCATTCATGATTTGCTCCCAGTCCCTCTCGCGTAGTTGTGCTGCACACCGGTAATTCTTGGACGGGAAAAGGAGACGGATCTATTTGCAGGCGAGTACAGAAGGTCCCCTAAAATAGATCCGATCCCATTTTGATAGAGAGATGCGCAATGGCGCTGCCATCGACCGCACTAAGGAAAAAAGCCAAGAAGTATCAGTTAGAAGAGGCTCGCGATTTTCTTCAGCGAGCAGGAGTTGAGCTATGAGCAGCATGACTTATAAGGGCTATGCGGCCCGAGTCGAGTTTGATGAGCGGGACGACATCTTCGTCGGCCGGGTGTTGGGTGTGCGTGACATCATCAGCTTTCACGCCGATTCAGTGGCCGAGCTGCGCGCCGGGTTTGCTGCCGCTGTTGAGGATTATTTGGTGGACTGTGGCCCGCCGACTTGACTGAAGTCCGCTGGCCGGAACACAAGCGTTCCGGCAGCGTTCTTGTTGTTTTGCCCTTCAAAACGTCGGCGGGGTGATCACCCAGATCACTACCGCGTCGACCTCGCCGGGGTTGCCGTAGCGATGGGGTTCCTGGCTGGAAAAACTGAAACTGTCGCCTTCGTTGAGCTGGAAATGGCGTTCGCCCACCCATAACTCGAAACTGCCGCTGAGCAGGTAGCCGGCTTCTTCGCCTTCATGGCTATAGCTTTGCTGGCTGTACGTGCCTGGTGGAAAGCGCGAATGCAGGATCTCCAGCTGACGATTGGGCTGCGGGGTCAGCAATTGGTCCACGATGCCGTCTTCGTAATGCACGCTCATCCGGCTGTGCTTGCGGACCACATAACCACTGTCCTCGGGGGCGGTGCTGGCTTCGCTGGCGAAGAACCACTGGATGGTCACGCCCAGGCTGCGGGCGATGTTGAACAACGCCGGAATCGACGGGTAAGCCAGGTTGCGTTCCAGCTGGCTGATATAGCCCGCCGTCAGCTCGCTCATGTCTGCCAGCGCGGCCAGGGTCATGCCCCGGCGTTTGCGCAGGCCGCGAATCCGCGTGCCGAGAAAGTGCGGCCCTGCGGCAGCGGGCTGACTGGCGGGCGCGCCGGCAGGCGGCAGGTTGCTGCTGTTGCTCATTGCGTGCTCCGAACCGGACTGTGCCCGAGCGGGTTGAAACCCTCGAGCCTGATGGCTGACAAAGGCCGGGAGTATAGAGCAGCCTCAGAGGTCCCACGCAACCCTCAAACCGTCATAGATCGCTTCTTCGGCGGTGCGCGGTGCCAGGCAGTCGCCGATCCGCCGGAACTCCACCAGCCCTTGCAGTTCCGCGCCGAGGGTATCCACCGGTTGGTGGCCCTGGCACAGCACCAGCGTGTCGATGTCTTCGAATATGATCGGCTCGGCGCTGGCGGTGTGTTGCATGTACACGGTGCTGTCATCGCAGCCGTAAAGGCGGGCGTAAGGCGTAATGGGGATGCCTGACTTGTGCAGTTCTCCGGCCAATTGATCGCGCACGTACAGTGGCAGGTTTTCTCCACAATGGGTGCCGTTGACCGCCAGCTGCACCTGATGGCCGGCACGCACCAGGCGTTCGGCGATGCCAGGACCAATCCAGTCGCACCGCCAGTCGACGACCAGCACCGAACGTCCTGGCTTGACCTCGTCGCGCAGTACCTGCCAGGCATCCACCACGTGCAGTTCGCCACCCCGTTCGAAGGTCGGCCAGTAGGGTTCGGCACCGGTTGCAACAATCACCAGGTCCGGCCGTTCGCGTTCGACCAGCGCCCGGTCGACGCGGGTATTGCACACCACGCGTACGCCTGCCAGTTGCATTTCCCGCTGCAGGTTGGTGCTGGCGCCGCCGAATTCGCTGCGCCGCGGCAGCAGTTGCGCCAGCAAGATTTGCCCGCCGAGCTGTGAACCGGTTTCGTAGAGCGTGACCTCATGCCCGCGCGCGGCGGCGACGGCGGCGGCCTTCATCCCGGCCGGGCCACCGCCGGCGATCATGATGCGCTTGCGTTTGGCCGTCGCTTGCAGCTTGCCGAAAATCAGCTCACGCCCGGTTTCCGGATGCTGGATGCAGGAAATCGGCAAGCCTTTGTGGAAGTGCCCGATGCACGCCTGATTGCAGGCGATACAGGCTCGTACATCCTCGCTGTGCCCGGCACCGGTTTTGTTCGGCATTTGCGGGTCGCAGATCAGTGCGCGGGTCATGCCGCAGACATCGGCCTGGCCACGGGCAATGATCAACTCGGCTTCCTGCGGCTGATTGATGCGACCGGTGACGAACAGCGGAATCGACAGGCTGGCCTTGAACGTCCCGGCTTCCTTGGCCAGGTAGGCCGCTTCGATGGCCATCGGCGGCACGATATGCACCGCACCGCCCAACGATGCCGAAGTGCCGGCGACGATGTGCACGTAATCCAGTTGCTGCTGCAATGACTTGACTGCCGCCAGTGACTCGTCTTCGGTCAGGCCTTCGGGGTCGCGCTCATCGGCACTGATGCGCAAGCCGATGATGAACTGCTCATCAGTGTTGGCGCGTACCACCGCAATGACTTCGCGCAAAAACCGCAGGCGCTGTTGCAGGTCGCCGTTGTAGCCGTCGGTGCGCCGGTTGACCCGCGGGTTGATGAATTGCGCGGGCAGGTAACCATGGCTGGCGACCACTTCCACGCCATCCAGCCCGGCCTGGTATAAGCGCCGGGCCGCCGCGCCGTAACCGGCGACGATCTCGTCGATCATGGCTTGATCCAGCGCGCGCGGCATGACCCGAAAACGTTCGTTGGGCACCGCCGAAGGCGAGTAGGCGACGGCCAGCAGGCCATCGCTGGACTCCATGATTTCCCGCCCCGGATGGAAAATCTGCGAGAGCACCACCGTGCCATGGGCATGACAGGTTTCGGCCAGCTTTCGATAACCGTCGATGCAGGCGTCATCGCTGGCCATCAGCACATGGGAAGTGTAGCGCGCACTGTCATGCACCCCGGCAACCTGCAGCACGATCAGCCCGACGCCGCCTTCTGCACGCGCCCGGTGATAGGCGATCAATTGCTCGTTGACCAGGTTGTCGGTCGGCATCGAAGTGTCGTGGCCGCTGGACATGATGCGGTTCTTGAGGCGTTTGCCACGGATCTGCAGCGGTTCGAAGAGGTGCGCGAACGCTGGGGTGGAAGTCGGCATAGTGCGATACTCCAGGCGAGCCGAAGCTGGAAAACAGGGTGCTCGGCGTTGTTATTATTTCGCTATAAAAATTTACCCACAGTAAAAAATCAACTTGTTTTTTTAATTGTGGCTCAGTAGCTTCAGGGCGTCGAGTCCTGTATTTCGCGCAAACGATCAGCCCAGGGAGCAGAAACAATGAATGAAATGGCACACACGACGGCAGCCGCTGCCGGGCAGGTTTCTACCGAGCAACGGCTGCGCCGGGAGCTGGCGGCCTGTTATCGATTGATCGCGCACTTTCGCATGAGTGACCTGATTTTCACCCACATCTCGGTGCGTCTGCCGGGGCCTGAACATCACTTCCTGATCAACCCCTATGGGCTGATGTTCGACGAAATCACCGCCTCCAGCCTGGTCAAGATCGACCTCGATGGCCGTGCGGTGGAGTCGTCGCCGTATCCGGTCAACCCGGCTGGCTTCGTGATTCACAGCGCCATCCACGGTGCCCGCGAAGATGCGCAGTGCGTGCTGCATACCCACACCAGGGCCGGTTGCGCGGTGGCGGCGTTGAAGTGCGGGTTATTGCCGGTGAATCAGATCTCCATGGAGTTCTACGAACGGGTCGCTTACCACGACTATGAGGGCGTGGCGCTGGATCTGGGCGAGCAGCAGCGATTGGTTCAGGACCTGGGTGACAAGACGGTGTTGATGCTGCGCAACCATGGTTTGTTGACCGTCGGTGCAAGCGTGGGCCAGGCTTTTCTGCGCATGTACTACCTGGAAAAAGCCTGCGAGATCCAATTGGCGGCACAGGCCTGCGGCGAACTGGTGCTGCCACCGGCGGCCGTTTGCGAGCACACCGAGCGCCAGTTCAACGAGCCGGGTCGGCCATTGGCGGAGGGCGAGTTGAATGATCCGGATGCCATGCAGTTGGCATGGGCGGCGTTGTTGCGGTTGGCGGATCGAGTGGCGCCGGGTTATCGGGATTGAGCGCAATGCGCACTCTGAGCACAGGCCCCCTCGCCACAATCCAGGCTCCTGTTGTACAGTCGTTCAGCAAAGTGGCTGCAAAAAACCAGCCCAACGACTGTTCCAAGGAGATTGATCCCCATGACCCAGGAAGCCCGCTTTTCTCGAATGGAGCCGGAGTTGCGCAAGGCCAACCTGGTCGAGGCGACGCTGGTGTGCCTCAAGCGCCATGGCTTCCAGGGGGCTTCGATCCGCAAGATCTCGGCTGAAGCGGGGGTGTCGGTCGGGTTGATCAGCCATCACTACTCCGGCAAGGATGAGCTGGTGGCCGAAGCCTATAGGGCGGTCACCGGGCGAGTCATGAGCCTGTTACGCGACGCCATGGAGCAAGCCGCACCGAATGCCCGTGAGCGTTTGTCAGCGTTTTTTCGCGCGTCGTTCTCCGCCGAACTGCTGGACCCGCAACTGCTGGATGCCTGGCTGGCGTTCTGGGGCGCGGTAAAGACCGCCGAAGCGATCAATCTCGCCCATGAGCATTCCTATGGCGAATACCGCAGCGAATTGCGCAAGGTGCTCAACGATCTGGCCCGGCAAGAGGGCTGGGAGGCTTTCGATGCCGACCTTGCCGCCATCAGCCTGAGCGCACTGCTCGATGGCTTGTGGCTGGAGTCGGGACTCAACCCCGGCACCTTCACCCCGAGCCAGGGCGTGCAGATCTGCGAAGCCTGGGTCGACGGTTTGCAGGCAGGCGGTCGCCAGCGTTTTCGTTTGCAGACAGAGGGCTGTTGATCGATCGTTCAGTAGTAGCTACTCTCTGCCGCTCAAGCGGGATACATTCTAATAAGAAACATGCCCTTCGGGCTTATGCAGGAACACCAAGCGATGACTCCTCGGGTACTGATCGTCGACGACGATTTGCTGATTCGCGAACTCCTTCACGCCTATCTTTCGCAAGAAGGTTACGACGTGCACTGCGCCGCGACGGCGGAGCTGGCCGAAACCTTTCTGGCGACCAACACGGTCGACCTGGTGATGCTGGACATCCGCCTTCCGGGCAAGGATGGCCTGACCCTGACCCGCGAGCTGCGCGTGCGCTCGGAAGTCGGGATCATCCTCATTACCGGGCGCAATGACGAAATCGACCGCATCGTCGGCCTCGAATGCGGCGCTGACGATTACGTGATCAAACCCCTCAATCCACGTGAACTGGTGTCGCGGGCGAAGAACCTGGTGCGCCGGGTTCGCCATGCCCGGCTGCAGCAGCCGGCACCGGCGCTGCGTCCGGTCAAACAGTTCGCGGCCTGGGGATTGGACACCGATCGCCGACGCTTGATCGATGATGCCGGTGGCGAAACCCTGCTGACCCATGGTGAATTCCAGTTGCTCAGTGTCTTCCTGCGCAACAGCGGGCATACCTTGAGCCGCGATCAGTTGATGGATCAGATCCGCAACCGTGAATGGGTACCCAACGACCGCTCCATCGACGTGCTGGTCGGGCGCTTGCGGCGCAAGTTGCATGACGATCCCGCCGAGCCGCAACTGATCATTACCATCCATGGCGCCGGCTATCTGTTCACCGCCAGCGTGGCTGCCTGAACCCTATGTGGCGGCTGCTCTGGTTACTTCTGGCACTGACGGGCACGTCGGCTGCGGCCGAGACCATTCGCTACTGCGATTATCCGGTCTACCCGCCGATTTCCTGGAGCGACGGCAAACAGGTGCGCGGCCTGGCGCCCAGTGTGGTGAAGACCTTATTTGGTAATCTGGGGTATGAGGTCGAGATCGTCGTGCTGGGCAACTGGAAGCGCTGCCTGCTGGACGCCGCCGAAGGCCGGGTCGACGTGGTCCTGGCCTACAGCACGGCGCAGCGTGAACAGAGCCTGCGCTTCTCGACGGTGCCGGTGTTGCGTGAAGAGGTCGCGGTGTTCTTCAACCGCCAACATCCGGTGAAGTTCGAACGGCTTGAAGACCTCGGCAATTACCGCGGTGGCCTGCTGTTTGGTGAAAGCTATGGCCTGGACTTCGATCGCTTCGTCGCCCGGCACGACAATATCGAGTGGGTCTCCGACAGTCGACAGAACTTCGGCAAGCTGATTCGCGGCAGAATCGACTTCATCACCCATGAGCGGCGCACCGGGCAGCTGTTCGTGGAAAACCTGCCGGGTGCCGCAGACATCCAGGCGTTGCCCCATTCATTGAGCGTCGACTATTTGCGGGTCGCCGTATCGCGCCGTTCCACCCTGGCCGAGCGTATGCCCGCGATTGACGCCGAACTGCAGCGGATGGTTGACGCGGGCGAGATCGAACGCTGGTTGAACGAGAGTGAAGCCACCTATCGCGACATGATCAAGCTGCCGGCGGACGCGCAATGAGCCGCGCCAGTCCCGGCGGCCTGTTGCGCCGCCTGCTGCTGTTCATCCTGCTGTTCAGCCTGTGCTTCACCATTCTCGCCAGCACCGTGCAGCTGTATTTTGAGTACCGCCGTGAAATGCGCGATATCGATTCGCGCATGGAGCTGATCCGCGCCGGCTACCTGGCAAGCCTGGAACGCAGCCTCTGGGATCTCAACCAGGAGCAGTTGAATGTGCAACTACGCGGCCTGGTGGATTTTTCCGATGTGGCCCGGGTGCGTTTGCGCAGTCCCGATTTCGACCTGCTGCAAGGCAGCGCCGCGCCGGCCGGCCCCTTGCGCATCGAGCGTTTCCAGCTCAATTATCAGCCGCCGTCCGGCCCGTCGCGACAGCTGGGCGAGCTGGAAGTCAGTATCGACCTGGACGCGGTGTATCGCCGGTTGTACGCCACCGGCCTGACCAGCCTGTTATGGATGAGCGTGTTCCTCTGCGGTCTGGCGGTGGCACTGTCGGGGTTGTTCTACCGGCTGGTGACCCGGCATTTGCAGGTCATGGCCGATTTTGCCCGGCGCATTGCCGCCGGTGACTGGCATGAACCTTTGCGCCTGGACAAAAGCAGCACCGGCAGCGAAGACGAAATCGATACCGTGGCTCACGCCCTGGATGACATGCGCCGGGCGATTCTCAGCGATATCCACCGCCGCGAAGTCGACCGCCTGGCGCTGCAGGACAAGCGCGACGAACTGCAGAAAATGGTCGAGCGGCGCACGGCCAGTCTACTGCGCGCCAAGGATGAGGCCGAAGCGGCCAACCTCGCCAAGTCGCGCTTCCTCGCCACCATGAGCCATGAACTGCGCACGCCACTCAATGGCATTCTCGGCATGGCCCAATTGCTGCGCGGCGCCAGCCTCGACGAGCGCGATGGCAAACGCCTGGAAGCGCTGTACAAAGCCGGCGAAGGTCTGCTGACGATTCTCAACGAAGTGCTGTATTTCGCCCGGCTGGAGGAGGGCGAAAGCCATCCGGAGCAGGTCGACTTCTCTCTCAGGCAACTGCTCGATGAGGTACTGACGTTGCTTGAACCGCGAGGGCTGAGCAATGGCACGCAACTGCAGTGTCGGGTTGATCCGCAGGTCGACGATCGTTGTCGTGGCGCCGAGCAGTTTTTACGTCAGGTGTTGAGTAACCTGTTGGCCAACGCCATCAAGTTCACCGAGGCCGGGCACATTAGCGTCGACGTCGCGCTACTGACGGCGGGCGACCCGTCCACAGGGCAACGCCTGCGTTTCAGCGTGACCGACAATGGCATCGGCATCGCGGCGTCGGTGCAGGAAAAGATCTTCGAGCGCTTCACCCAGGCCAGCGAAGACGTGGCCCAGCGTTATGGCGGTACCGGGCTGGGACTCGCCATCAGTAAACACCTGGTGCAGTTGCTCGGCGGGCGCATCGGTGTCGACAGCCAGGAAGGGCAGGGCAGTTGCTTCTGGTTCGAGCTGACGCTGCAACCGGCCTTGGCCGCGGCCCAGGTCACGCGCGCCACTTCACCGATTCAGGCGCTGAGCATTCTGGTGGTCGAAGACGTGGCGCTGAACCGCGAGGTGGTCAGCGGCCTGCTGGAACGCGACGGGCACTGGGTCAGCCTCGCGGAAGATGCCGAGCAAGCCTTGGAACTTTGCCGCCGACAGTCCTTCGAGTTGATTCTGCTCGATGTGCATCTGCCGGGCTTGAGTGGCGTCGAACTGTGCAAACTGATCCGCAGCACACCGGGGCCCAATCAACACAGCCGGATCTTCGCCCTGACTGCCAGTGTGCAGCCGGCGCTGGTTCGCGGTTATCTGGATGCCGGCATGCAAGGCATTCTCGCCAAGCCGCTGAAGCTCGACAACCTGCGCCAGGCACTGGCCGGTCAATCACCGATGCCCGAGCCGGCGCTGGATACTCACCTGATGGGCCAGCAGCTGATGGACTGGCAGTTGCTGCATACCCATCGCAGCTTGCTCGGCGAGCAGAAACTTCAGGGCTTGCTGGGGGTGCTGCGCGACTCGATTGCCCAGCACCGCGTGGCGCTTATCGAAGCCATTGAAGCCGGTGACTGTACCGAGGTTGCGCATCTGGCCCACCGTTTGGCCGGGAGCAGTGACTCACTCGGCTTTTGCGCCTTGGCCGAGGTCTTGCGCGCCCTGGAACAGGCGGCATTGAGCAACGACACGGCGGCGGTGCAAGCGTTGGTGCCGCTGTTTCAAGGGGTGTTGCAGGGTTCGCAAGGGGTGCTGGCGGATGTGTTGAACGCCTGACGTACAATTTCGTTACGACTTTTTACAACTTTGATCTTCAGGTTCAACGCGAACTTACATGGCCTTCCAATAATCGGCACAACCGCGCCGGACGCGGTCTTCGAAGCTTATTGGAGATAATAATAATGAACTGCCGTAAAGCTGATCTTCCCCCGCGCGATGACCTCCTGTCATCCGCCGCCCACCTCGCCCAGTCTTGAGAGGTGCGGTCATGAGCGAATCTATCGAACGTAAAGGCATCCAACTGACCCGAGCCTTGAAAAGCCGGCACATTTTCATGCTGTCGCTGGGCGGGGTGATTGGCACCGGGTTGTTCATGGGCTCGGGCGTCACCATCAACCAGGGCGGTCCGATGGGGGCGGTCCTGGCTTACCTGGTGGCCGGCTTCCTGATGTACCTGGTGATGGTCTGCCTCGGCGAGCTGTCGGTGCAGATGCCGGTGTCCGGCTCGTTCCAGACCCATGCCACAAAGTACATCGGGCCGGCCACCGGTTTCATGATCGGCTGGGTGTACTGGATGAGCTGGGCGACCACGGTCGGCCTGGAGTTCACCGCGGCGGGCATGTTGATGGTGCGCTGGTTTCCGGACATCCCTATCTGGTATTGGTCGGCGCTGTTTGTGGTGGTGCTGTTCGGGTTGAACGCCCTGGCCACTCGCGCCTTCGGTGAAGCGGAGTACTGGTTCTCCGGGATCAAGGTGGCGGCGATCCTCGGTTTTATCATCGTGGGTGTACTGGTGATTTTCGGCGCGATACCGCTGACCAGCGGCGCCCCGGCGCCGATGATGACCAACCTGATCGGCGACTCGCTGTTCCCCAACGGTCTGTCGGCGGTGTTCGCGGTGATGATGACGGTGGTCTATGCCTTTCAGGGGTGTGAAATCATGGGCGTTGCCGCCGGCGAAACCGACCAGCCGGAGAAGAGCATCCCCCAGGCGGTGCGCAACGTGGTGTTCCGGGTGCTGATCTTCTATGTGCTGGCCATCGTGGTGTTGTCGGCCATCGTCCCATGGCAGCAGGCCGGCTTGATGGAAAGTCCGTTCGTGCAGGTGTTCGACATGGTCGGCATTCCTTACGCCGCCGACTTGATGAACTTCGTGATCCTCACCGCGATTCTCTCGGTGGGTAACTCCGGCCTGTATGCCTCGACGCGGATCCTCTGGGCCATGTCAAAAACCGGCATGGCACCCAAAAGCCTCTCGCCCTTGAGTTCCCGCGGCGTGCCGTTGCGGGCGCTGAGCATCACTCTGTGCTTTGCCCTGGTGTCACTGCTGACCAGCTTCATTGCCGCCGACACCCTGTTCATGGTGCTGATGGCCGTCAGCGGCATGGCCGGTACCGTGACCTGGATCGTGATCGCGCTGGCGCAATACAAATTCCGTCGCGCCTTCATCAGGGAAGGCGGCCAGCTCAGCGATCTGAAATACCGCGCACCCTGGTTCCCGTTCCTGCCGCTGCTGTGCATCGCCTTGTGCTGTTCGCTGTTCGTATTCCTGGCGCTGGACGAGACGCAGCGTCCGTCGCTGTATTGGGGCTTTGGCTTTATTGCCATCTGCTATGGCGCGTACTTCCTGACTAACCGCAAACGCCAGGCAGCTATGGCTCAGACGCTACCGACGGTCTAAGTCAACAGGTGAAGAACTAAATGTGGGAGCGAGCTTGCTCGCGATAGCGGACTGACAGTCAACATCACCGTTGAATGTTATGGCCTCATCGCGAGCAAGCTCGCTCCCACATTTGATCTCTTCGACCTCAAGATCTCGCAAACAACCCCCGTAGTCAGTTGTTCAAAGATGTAACAACTTTTTCGGCAAACACTCGAAATTTATAATTATTACCTTTAAAAACAATGAATTAGATAGATTTTACGACTGTTACAAACGCCCAGATCACAGGATTGCCGCCTTACTGAACACTCGTTTAGTATGGTCGCCATATCGCTCCCCCCTCATGCCAAACACAACAATTCGAGGACTCGTATGACTACTCAATCTTCTCTGCTCAGTCAGGTCGAAGCGGGTGTTGCCTGGATCACGCTCAACCGTGCCGCGCAACGCAACGCGCTGGACATTCCGACGCTGAAAAGCCTTCACGCCTTGCTCGACCAATTCAACGTCGATCCGGCGGTGCGAGTGATCGTGCTGACCGGAACCGGCCGCAGTTTCTGCGCCGGTGCCGACCTCGCCGAATGGGCCGAAGCCGAGGCCCGCGGTGCGCTGGAAAGCTACGGCTGGACAGAAACCGCCCACGCCATGATGAGCCGCCTGTACAGCCTCGATAAACCGACCATTGCCGCGATCAACGGCACCGCCGTCGGCGCCGGGATGGATTTGACCCTGTGCTGCGACCTGCGGGTTGCCGCGCAGTCCGCCCGGTTCAAGGCCGGTTACACCAGCATGGCCTACTCGCCGGACGCCGGTGCCAGCTGGCATCTGCCACGTCTGATCGGCACCGAGCAGGCCAAGCGACTGCTGTTCCTCGATGAACTCTGGAGTGCCGATCGCGCCCTGACGGCCGGCCTGGTCAGCGAAGTCTGCGCCGATGAACAACTGCCGAGCGTGGTGGGCGAACTGGCCGCGCGCCTGGCCAGCGGCCCGACCTTCGCGTTTGCCCAGACCAAGCAACTGATGCGTGAAGGCGCCCAGCGCAGCCTGCCGGAACAACTGAGCGCGGAACTCGCCGCCGGTTTGCTCTGCGGTCGCAGTGCAGACGGCGCCGAAGCCTTGCGCGCGGCGATGGAAAAACGTGCGCCAGTCTTTATTGGCAAATAAACACCGCATCGCAGCCCTCGAATAAAACGATTATCGAAGAACAGGTAGCGTTATGAATTTCCAGCTGACCCAAGAACAAGACATGTTGGTGGACGCGGTACGCAGTTTTGTCGCCAAGGAACTGCTGCCCCATGAAGAAGCGGTCGATCGCGCCGATGAAGTGTCCCCGGAACTCGCCGCACACATTCGCGGCAAGGCGCTGGCGGCAGGTTTCTATGCCTTCAACATGCCTGAAGAAGTAGGCGGCGGCGGGCTCGACTACCTGTCCCAGGCATTGATCGAACGCGAACTGTCCAAGGTGTCGTGGGCGCTGCATGTGTTCGTCGCACGCCCGTCGAAAATCCTCATGGCCTGCACCGGCCAGCAGATTCAGGACTATTTGCTGCCGTGCATCCAGGGCGAAAAGATCGACTGCTTCGCCCTCACCGAACCGGGTGCCGGCTCCGATGCCAACGCCATCAAGACCCGTGCCGTACGCGACGGTGACGACTTTGTGTTGAACGGCAGCAAGCACTTCATCAGCCATGCCGGGCACGCCGATTTCGCGATTGTCTTCGCCGTGACCGACACCTATGAACACAACGGTCGCCAGCGCAACGCCGTGACCTCGTTCCTGGTCGACCGGGGCACGCCAGGCATGACTATCCGCCGCGGGCCCAAGTGCGTCAGCAACCGCGGTTATCACACCTATGAAATGTTCTTCGACGATTGCCGCGTCCCGGCTTCCAAAGTGCTCGGCGAAGTCGGCAAGGGCTGGGAAGTGGCCAACGCCTGGCTAACCGCCGGGCGGGTGATGGTCGCCGCCAACTGCGTCGGCCAGGCCCAGCGGGCGCTGGACGTTTCGCTGCAATGGGCGGCGGATCGCAAGCAGTTCGGCCAACCCATCGGCACCTATCAAGGGGTGTCGTTCAAGCTGGCCGACATGGCCACGCAAATCCGCGCTGCCGAACTCTTGACCCTGCACACCGCCTGGAAAATGGATCAGGGCAGCATGACCGACGGCGAGGCCGGGATGGCCAAGTTGTTCGCCAGTGAGGTGCTCGGTCGCGTGGCCGACGAAGCGGTGCAGATTTTCGGCGGCATGGGCTTGATGGACGAAGGTCCGGTCGAGCGCATCTGGCGCAACGCCCGGATCGAGCGAATCTGGGAAGGCACCTCGGAGATCCAGCGTCACATTATTTCCCGCGAATTGCTGCGGCCCCTGCTGCGCTGATCGGGTCGGAGAACGGATATGTCCCAACAGATTCGCGACAACCTCAAACGCCTGCTCGCGCCGCGCCACCTGGCATTCATTGGCGGCCGGAGCATGGCCCGTGCGCTCAAGCGCTGTGCCGAGGGCGGTTATCAAGGCCAGATGTGGCTGGTCAACCCGCAGCACGACAGCCTCGAAGGCGTGCCCTGTGTGCGTAGCGTGGCGGAACTGCCGTGCGGCCCGGACGCGGTGTTCATCGCCACCAACCGCGAGCTGACCTTGACCTGTGTCGCCGAACTGGCGGCCAGGGGCGCGGGCGGGGCGATTTGCTACGCCTCGGGTTTCGCCGAGACCGGCGCGCAAGGCCAGGCCATGCAAGACCAGTTGCTCAAGGCGGCTGGCGACATGGCCTTGCTCGGCCCCAACTGTTACGGCTTGCTCGATTACCTGCACAGCTCGGCCCTGTGGCCGGTCGCCCATGGCGGCAAGACAGTAGAGAAGGGCGTTGCGGTGCTGACCCAGAGCGGCAACTTTGCCTACAACCTGTCCATGAGTGACCGCTCGTTGCCGGTGGCCTATATGGCGTCAGTCGGCAACCAGGCGCAACTGGGCATCGCCGAGCTGATGGATGTGCTGCTCGACGAGCCGCGCGTCACCGCGATCGGCCTGCATCTGGAAGGGCTGAAGAACGTTCCTGGCTTTGCTCGCGCGGCACACAAGGCGCTGGAAAAAGGTATTCCGATCATCGCGCTGAAAACCGGGGTGTCGCAGATCGGCGCCGAATTGGCCCTCAGCCACACCAGCTCGCTGGCCGGTTCCGATGTGTTGTACGACAGCCTGTTCGAGCGCCTCGGGGTGATTCGCGTCAGTGGTCCGGTGAGTTTTGTCGAAACCCTGAAAGCCGCTGCCTGCGGCAATCTGCCGGCAGGCAACAGCCTGATCGCCCTGGCCTGTTCCGGTGGCGATGCCGGGTTGATTGCCGACTATGCCGAACGCAATGACTTGAGCCTGCCCAAGCTCGATGAAAGCCAGCGGGTCGAACTCGATCAGGTGCTGCCGAGCTACGCCAATCTGGTCAACCCGCTGGATTTCACCACGGCGATCTGGGGTGACCGCGAAGCGCTGGACAAGATGCTCGACAGCGCCCTGCGCACCGAAGCCGACGCCGCGGTGCTGGTGCTCGATTACCCCTCGGAAGCCACCGGCGAGCGCAAGGAATGTGACCTGCTGCTGGAGCTGTATTGCGCGGCGTTGAGCCGTCACGGCAAGACTGGTTTCGTCACCTCGGCCTTTCCCGAACTGCTGCCGGCCAGTGCACGTGAGCGTCTGCATGCGCGCGGTGTGGCGGCTTTGCAGGGCGTCGAGGATGGCTTGGCGGCATGGGGTCGGATCGCCGGTTATCAGCGCAAACGACTGGCGCTGCTTGCACTCGGGGAGTCGGCGCTGGTGCCGCTCTGCCCGCAAGCGCTGGAAGGCGAGGGGCAACTGCTCGATGAATGGCAGTCCAAACAGGCGTTGCGCGCCTTTGGCCTGCCGATACCGCAAGGCCTGTTGAGCACTCCGGACGAGGCGCTGAGCGCAGCGAATGCGCTGGGTTATCCACTGGTACTCAAGGCGGTCAGCGCCGAGCTGCCGCACAAGACCGAAGCCGGTGCCGTGGCACTGAACCTGCGTGATGCGCAGGCCTTGAGTGATGCATTGGAACAGATGCGTGCACGGATTGCCGACTACGCGCCGGGAGTGGCGTTCGATCAGGTGCTGCTGGAGCGCATGGCAACCCCGCCCTTGGCCGAGCTGATCGTGGGTATCAAGCGCGAAACCGGGTTCGGCCTGGCGCTGGTCATCGGCGCCGGGGGGATTCTGGTGGAGCTGCTCAAAGACAGCCGCAGCCTGCTGTTGCCAACCACTGACGGGGCCATTCGCCACGCGTTGTCGAGCCTGCGCAGCGCCGCCTTGCTGCAAGGATTTCGTGGTCGCGAAGCCGCGGATGTGGAGGCGCTGGTGGCCGCGATCCGCGCCGTGGCGGACTACGCCTGTGAGAACGCCGGGCAGTTGCTCGAACTCGATGTGAACCCATTGTTGGTCGGTGCCCATGGCACCACTGCGGTCGATGCGTTGATACGCCTCGGCCAAGCTTGAGGATCTGAGCATGCAAAGCAAAACCTTGACCGGCGGCCAGACCCTGGTGCGCCTGTTGGCCAATTACGGCGTCGACACCGTGTTCGGCATTCCTGGCGTGCATACCCTGGAGCTGTATCGCGGCTTGCCCGGCAGTGGCATTCGCCATGTGCTGACCCGGCACGAACAAGGGGCCGGTTTCATGGCCGACGGCTATGCGCGGGTCAGCGGCAAGCCGGGGGTGTGCTTCATCATTACCGGCCCCGGCGTGACCAATGCCGCGACCGCGATCGGCCAGGCCTACGCCGACTCGATCCCGATGCTGGTGATTTCCAGCGTCAACACTACGGCCAGTCTTGGCAAAGGTTGGGGGTGCCTGCACGAAACCCAGGATCAGCGCGCCATGACCGCGCCGATCACCGCGTTTTCGGCGGTGGCCTTGAGTGCCGAGGATTTGCCCGAGCTGATCGCCCGCGCTTACGCGGTGTTCGACAGCGAACGTCCACGTCCGGTGCATATTTCGGTGCCGCTGGATGTGCTGGCCGCGCCCGTGACGCGTGACTGGAGCAATGAGGTGGTGCGCCGTCCGGGACGCGGCCTGCCGGCTGCCGAGGCGCTTGATCAGGCGGTGGCAAAACTGCAGGCGGCTCGCCGGCCGATGATCATCGCCGGCGGCGGTGCGCTGAATGCCGCCCAGGCGCTCGAGGCCTTGAGCACGCGGTTGGCAGCGCCGTTTTTCAGCAGCGTCGCCGGCAAGGGCTTGTTGCCGCCGGATGCACCGTTGAATGCCGGGTCGACCCTGTGTGTGGCACCTGGCTGGGCGCTGATCGCCGAAGCCGATGTGGTGCTCGCGGTGGGCACCGAGATGGCCGACACCGATTACTGGCGTGAACGTCTGCCGCTGAACGCCGAGCTGCTGCGGGTGGATATCGACTCGCGCAAGTTCAACGATTTCTATCCGTGCACGGTGGCCTTGCAGGGCGATGCGCGGCAAACCGTCGTGGCCTTGCTGGAGCGTCTGCCGCAATCCCCACGCGATGCGAGCGCTGCCATTCAAGCCGTCGACACTTTGCGAAAAGCGGTCAAGGCCGGGCACGGCACCTTGCAGTCGATCCATCAGGCGATCCTCGACCGGGTCTCGGCCGAACTGCCGGACAACGCTTTTATCAGCAGCGACATGACTCAACTGGCCTACACCGGCAACTACGCCTTCAGCAGCAACGCGCCGCGCAGTTGGCTGCACCCGACCGGTTACGGCACCTTGGGTTATGGCTTGCCCGCGGGTATCGGCGCCAAGTTCGGCGCGCCGAACCGGCCCGGTTTGGTGCTGGTCGGCGACGGTGGTTTTCTCTACACCGCGCAAGAACTGGCGACCGCCGTGGAAGAGCTGGACAGCCCGCTGGTGGTGCTGTTGTGGAACAACGATGCCTTGGGGCAGATCCGCGACGACATGCTCGACCTCGACATCGAACCGATTGGCGTGCTGCCGCGCAACCCGGATTTTGCCGCATTGGGCCGCGCCTTTGGTTGCACCGTGACTCAACCCCGGAGCCTGGACGAACTGCAAACCGACCTGCGTGCCGGCTTCAAACGAAACGGCGTGACCCTGATCGAACTCAAGCACGCCTGTGCGCTGGTCGGTTAAACCCTCAACAAGGAATAAACCCACATGCGTTTTTCCGATCTGACCCAACGTGTCGCCGGTGACGGTGCCGCCGCCTGGGAGATTCATTACCGCGCCCTGGCGCTTCAGGAGCAAGGCCGGGACATTCTGTTGCTGTCGGTGGGCGACCCGGATTTCGATACCCCGGTGCCGATCGTGCAAGCGGCCATCGATAGCCTGCTGGCGGGCCATACCCATTACGCCGAAGTGCGCGGCAAGCGTGCCTTGCGCGAGAGCATCGCCAAACGTCATCGGCAACGCAGCGGCCAACCGGTCGACGCCGATCAGGTGGTGGTGCTGGCCGGCGCGCAATGTGCGCTGTTCAGCGTCGCCCAGTGCGTGCTCAATCCCGGCGATGAAGTGATAGTCGCCGAGCCGATGTACGTCACCTATGAAGCCGTGTTCGGTGCCTGCGGCGCGGTGGTGATTCCGGTGCCGGTGCGCTCCGAGAACGGCTTCCGGGTGTTGCCTGAAGACGTCGCCGCACGCATTACCCCGCGTACTCGCGCTTTGGCGCTCAATAGCCCGCATAACCCGTCCGGCGCCAGCCTGCCGCGCACCACCTGGCAGGCGCTGGCCGAACTGTGCATTGCCCATGACCTGTGGCTGATTTCCGACGAGGTCTACAGCGAGCTGTTGTTCGAAGGCGAGCACGTCAGCCCGGCCAGTCTGCCAGGCATGGCCGAGCGCACCGCGACCCTCAACAGCCTGTCGAAATCCCACGCCATGACTGGCTGGCGCGTCGGCTGGGTGGTCGCGCCGCCGTCACTCGCCGGGCATCTGGAAAACCTCGCGCTGTGCATGCTCTACGGCTCCCCGGATTTTATTCAGGACGCCGCAGTAGTCGCGCTGGAGACCCAACTGCCGGAACTCGAGGCCATGCGCCAGGCCTATCGCCAGCGCCGGGACCTGGTTTGCGAATGCCTGGCCAACTGCCCTGGCGTGCGTGCCCTGAAGCCCGACGGCGGGATGTTCGTGATGGTCGACATCCGCGAAACCGGGCTCAGTGCCCAGGCCTTCGCCGACCACCTGCTGGATCGACACGGCGTCTCGGTGCTGGCCGGTGAAGCGTTCGGCCCGAGTGCCGCCGGGCATATTCGCCTGGGGCTGGTACTGGGCAGCGAACCCCTGCGCGATGCCTGCCAGCGGATTGTCCGCTGCGCCAATGAACTGATGGAGATACGGGTCGATGCGTAATTACAGCCGGTTGTTTAGGGATGGCGCCTGGCAGCTACCTTCCGGCCAGGGCCTGGCCGAAGTGATCAATCCGGCCACTGAACAGGTCGCAGGCTCAGTGCCGTTGGGCGACGAGCGTGACGTTGAACGCGCCGTGGTCGCGGCCCGACGGGCCTTCGGTTCATGGTCGCGAACCTCGTCCAGCGTCCGCGCGGCTTATATCCGCGCACTGGTCGAGCAGCTGCGAGCGCGGGCGGACGAAATGGCGCAGGTGATCACCGCCGAACTCGGCATGCCGGTGCAATGGTGTCGCTCGGTGCAGGTCGAGGGGCCAATCGCCGGGTTGGAACAGTACGTCGAAATCGCCGGGTTGATGGATGAGGTGCGCGAGGTCGGCAACTCCCTGGTGATTCGCGAGCCGGTGGGTGTCTGTGCCTTCATCAATCCGTGGAATTACCCGCTGCACCAGTTGATCGGCAAACTCGCGCCGGCACTGGCGGCCGGCTGCACGGTGGTGGTCAAGCCGAGTCAGGAAACCCCGCTGCATGCCTTCCTGTTGGCGGAAATGATCGAGGCCATCGGTCTGCCGGCCGGGGTGTTCAACCTGGTCAGCGGGCCCGGTTCCAAGGTCGGTGAAGCTTTGGCCAGACACCCGGATGTCGACATGATCTCGTTCACCGGCTCCACTGGCGCCGGTGTCCGCGTGGCCCAGGCGGCAGCGCCTTCGGTCAAGCGGGTCTGCCTGGAACTGGGCGGCAAGTCGCCGCTGCTGATCGGCGAAGATGCCGATCTGGCGGCGGCGGTGCGTTACGGCGTGCAGGATGTGATGATCAACTCCGGACAGACCTGCACTGCCTTGACCCGCATGCTGCTGCCCGCCAGCCGTTATGCCGAGGCGCTGGAGCTGGCCCTGGCAGAGACTCAAAGCCTGCGCATGGGCGATCCGCTCGACCCGCAGAGTTTCCTTGGCCCGATGTGCTCGGCCGCGCAACGGCGGACCGTGCGTGACTACATTCAAGTCGGTCAGCAAGAAGGCGCGCGGCTGCTGTGTGGCGGTGAAACGGCCGACGAGTTCGAGCGCGGTTTTTACCTCAAGCCAACGCTGTTTGCCGACGTCGACAATCGGATGCGTATCGCCCAGGAAGAAATCTTCGGCCCGGTGCTGTGCCTGATTCCCTATGCGGATGAAGCCCAAGCCATACACATCGCCAACGACTCGCCGTTCGGCCTGTCCAGCGGCGTATGGGCCGGCAGCACCGAGCGTGGACTCGGGCTGGCGCGGCAGATGCGCGCCGGACAGTGCTTTATCAACGGCGCGGCGTTCAACTATCAGGCGCCGTTTGGCGGCTATAAACAGTCAGGCAATGGTCGCGAGTGGGGTGAAGAAGGGCTGGCCGAGTTTGTCGAAGTGAAGGCGATGCAGTTGTGATCTCGCCACGGACGCACTCCCGCGTCGAAACAGCAACCCCGTAGGAGCTGCCGCAGGCTGCGATCCTTTGATCTTGCCCCTCTGTTGGCCACCGAAAAGATCGCAGGCTTCGCCAGCTCCTACCAGGCGCCAAATCAGGCGCTATCGCGGTTTTCCAATGGGGTATCGAAGGCCACGAACAACTGGTCGGCGGTGATGCTTCCAAGATCCAGCCGCATGTTGTTTTCCAGCATGGCGAACAGCCGGGTGAACACTTCGAAGACCTTGCAATGGTCTTCCATGCCGGAAAACGGGTTGTCGATTTTCTCGGCGATCAGCGAGCTTTCCTGCACCGCGTCGTAGACCTCGCGCAGGGTGATTTCATTCGCGGGCCTGGCCAGGGTCAGCCCGCCCTTGGCGCCGCGCCAGGACTTGAGAATGTCGGCCTTGACCATCTGCGAAACCAGATTGCGCACCCGTGTCGGGTGGGTCTTTACCCACTTGGCAATGGTTTCGGTGCGCAGCTTCTGCGGTGCGTTGGCGGCAACGAAAGACAGGATGTAAGAAGCGGTGATCAATCGGGTCGACTGGCTCATGAGGCGGAAGGCTCCCTGTAAAAACCGGATTATTCAATCGATAAAAAATACCCGTCAGGGCATGGAATTTACGTTGTGAAATCACTAATGTATTTGTTACGGTAACAATTATGAATACTAGCAGCTTCGGTACACCTTCGAATCATTTTCTCTGCGACTAATCAGGGGCAAATGCAATGAGCGATAACAAAAACAAGATTACTCAAGCAATCCATGACTGCAATCTTCCTCGTCGGGATTTCCTCAAAGGCAGCGCCGCCGCCGGCCTGGTGGCCGCTGCGTTTTCCATGGGCCTGCCGTTCGGGGCTTATGCCCAGCAAGCTTCGCCCAAGCCGGGCGGCGTGCTGCGCCTTGGCCTGGCGGGTGGCAGCACCACCGATTCGCTGGACCCGGGCTCCTGGAGCGATACGTTCACCTTTGTCGGCTTCTCGGCGGTGTACAACACCCTGACCGAAATTGCCGTGGACGGCACCGCAATTCCCGAGCTCGCCGAGCGCTGGGAATCGTCGCCGGATGCGCGGATCTGGACCTTCAAACTGCGCCAGGGCGTGACCTTCCACAACGGCAAGAGCCTGACCGTCGAAGACGTCGTGGCGTCGATCAATCACCACCTGGGCGAGAAATCCACTTCGGCGGCCAAGACTGTTCTCGGAGATGTCGCCCAAGTGCGCGCACAGGGCACCGATGCGGTGGTCTTCGAATTGCATTCGGGTAACGCCGACTTCTCCTATGTGGTGGCCGATTACCACTTGGTGATCATGCCGAGCAAGGACGGCGTTGCCGACTGGCAAGCGGGGGCAGGCACCGGCGGTTATCGCCTCAAGGCATTCGATCCGGGCGTGCGCATGGCACTGGAACGCAGCCCCGATTACTGGAAACCAGGCCGGGCGCATTTCGCCAGCGCCGAGTTGATCGGCATTGCCGACGGCGCGGCGCGGATCAATGCGCTGGTGACCGGGCAGGTCGATGTGATCAACAAGGTCGACCTGAAAACCGTGGCGCTGCTCAAGCGCAATCCGAACATGGTGATCGAAGAAACCAAGGGCGCGCAGCACTACACCTTCCCGATGCTGTGCGACAGCCAGGATTTCAAGAATAACGACATCCGCCTGGCGATGAAGTACGCCATCAACCGTGAAACCCTGTTGGCCTCGATACTGCACGGCTATGGTCTGGTCGGTAACGATCATCCGATCCAGCCCGGCAGCCGCTTCATCAATACCGCGCTGGAGCAGCGCAGCTATGACCCGGACAAGGCGCGTTTCCACCTGCGCAAGGCCGGCGTCGAATCGCTCAAGGTGCGCCTGCAAGCGTCCGACGCGGCTTATACCGGCGCGGTGGACGCCTCGGTGTTGTTCAAGGAGCAGGCGCGCCAGGCGGGGATCGATATCGATGTGGTGCGCGAGCCGGCGGACGGCTTCTTCTCCAACGTCTGGATGAAGCAACCCTTCACCACCTCGTTCTGGTACAGCAGCCTGACCGCCGACCGTATGTTCAGCATCGGTTACGCCAAAGGCGCTGCCTGGAACGAAACCCACTGGGACAACGGGCGCTTCAACCAGTTGCTGAACGCCGCCCGCGGCGAGATGAACGACCCGCTGCGCCGCGAGATGTACAACGAAATGCAGGCGCTGTGCCGCGACGATGGCGGGGCGATTGTGCCGTTGTTCGCCAGCTCCGTGGCCGCCCGCTCGAAACGCGTCAGTCATGGCGAACTCACCGCGCCGTACGGCGAACTGGACGGTCTGCGGGTCATCGAGCGCTGGTGGCAAGCCTGAGCATCTGATCGTTGATGGCCGACCTGCGCGCAAGTCGGCGATCCCTGTGCCATCCCGGAGGATTCTGCGGTGAATAGTATTTTCAAGCTGCTGTTGCAGCGCCTGGCCCTGGGCCTGTTGTCGCTGTTTGCGGTGTCGGTGATTATTTTTCTGGCGGTCGGCATGCTGCCGGGCGATATCGCCCAGGCCATGCTCGGACAGTCGGCGACGGCCGAAACCGTGGCGGCCTTCCGTGCCCAGCTGGGGCTGGACTTGCCGCCATTGACCCGCTTCGTGCAGTGGATCTGGCAGCTGCTGCAAGGTGACCTCGGGGTCTCGCTGGCCAACCAGCGGCCGATCGCCGAGCTGATCGGCACGCGGTTGGGCAACACGCTCAGTCTGGCGGCATTGGCGGCATTGGTGTCGGTGCCGTTGGCGCTGGTACTGGGGATGCTTGCGGCCTTGTATCGCAATAGCTGGTTCGACCGCCTGCTCAACACCTCGGCACTGAGTGCGGTGTCGTTCCCGGAATTCTTCGTCGCCTACCTGTTGATTCTGCTGTTTTCGGTGAAGCTCGGCTGGTTTCCAAGCATCTCCAATCTGGCGCCGGATGCGTCCTTCGCCGCGATGCTGGAACGCTCGGTGCTGCCGGTGGCGACCCTGAGCCTGGTGGTGATCGCGCAAATGATGCGCATGACGCGCGCATCCTTGATCAACCTGCTTGCCAGCCCCTATATCGAAATGGCCCGGCTCAAGGGTATCAGTCAGTCGCGGATTATCTTCCGGCATGCCTTGCCCAACGCGCTGGCACCGATCGTCAACGTGGTGGCATTGAACCTCGCCTACCTGGTGGTTGGCGTGGTGGTGGTCGAGGTGGTGTTCGTCTACCCGGGTCTTGGCCAGTTGCTGGTGGACTCGGTGGCCAAACGCGACATTCCGGTGGTCCAGGCCTGCAGCCTGATCTTTGCCGCGACCTACATCCTGCTCAATACCACGGCCGATGTGCTGTCCATCGCCAGCAATCCACGCCTGATGCATCCGAAGGGGTAGAACATGAGCCTGCTAAAAGAACTGGCCCGGGCACCGCTGAGTGCGAAGTTCGGGATTCTGGTCATCGTTGTGTACATCCTGGTGGCGCTGTGCGCTCCGGTACTGGCGCCCTATGGCGAAACCGAAGTGGTCGGCGAGGGCTTTGCGCCCTGGAGCGGGCAGTTCCTGCTGGGCACCGATAACCTCGGTCGCGACATGTTCAGCCGACTGGTGTATGGCGCCCGCAACACCCTGGGTATCGCCTTTCTCACCACGGTGCTGGCGTTCCTGCTCGGTGGCTTTTGCGGTTTGATCGCGGCGATCAAGGGCGGTGGGGTCGATCAAGGGTTGTCGCGAGTCGTCGACATCCTGATGGCCATTCCGCAACTGATCTTCGCCTTGCTGATTCTCAGTGTGGTCGGCACCACGGCCACCTCCCTGGTGTTGGTGATCGCGCTGCTGGATGCCACCCGGGTGTTTCGTCTGTCACGGGCGGTGGCGATGAACGTGGTGGTCCAGGACTTCGTCGAGGCGGCGCGGCTGCGGGGCGAAGGCTTGTGGTGGCTGGTGACCCGCGAAGTGTTGCCCAACGCCGCCGCGCCGCTGATTGCCGAATTCGGCCTGCGTTTCTGTTTCGTCTTTCTGTTTATCAGTGCGCTGTCATTCCTCGGCCTGGGCATTCAGCCACCGACTGCCGACTGGGGCAGTATGGTCCGGGACAACGCGGTGCTGATCACCTTCGGCGACATCAGCCCGCTGCTGCCGGCTCTGGCGGTGGCGTTGATTACGGTAAGCGTCAACTTCGTCGTCGACTGGATGCTGCACAAATCCAGCGGCCTCAAGGAGTGCTGAACATGCACCAACCCTCTTGCAACAACGACCAGCCGCTGCTGGAAATCCGTGACCTGCATATCGAAGGTCATTACGAAGACGCCTGGCATCCGCTGATCAAAGGCATCGACCTGACCCTGCAACGCGGCGAGGTGCTGGGCCTGATCGGCGAGTCGGGTGCCGGCAAGTCGACCCTGGGCCTGGCAGCCATGGGCTATGCCCGTGACGGCTGCAGGATTACGGGCGGCTCGGTGCGCTTCGACGGTATGGAACTGTTGCAGGCCAAGCCCGACACCCTGCGCAAACTGCGTGGCCTGCGCATCGCCTACGTGGCGCAAAGTGCCGCGGCATCGTTCAACCCGGCGCATCGGCTGATCGATCAACACGTGGAAACGGCGGTCAACAATGGTGGCATCAGCCGCGCTCAGGCCGAAGCCGAAGCGGTGGAGTTGTACCGCGTGTTGCGCCTGCCGAATCCCGAGCAGATCGGTCAACGTTATCCGCATCAGGTGTCGGGCGGGCAACTGCAACGGGTGATGACCGCCATGGCCATGGCCTGCCATCCGGACCTGATCATCTTCGACGAACCGACCACGGCCCTCGACGTCACCACCCAGATCGAAGTGCTGGCGGCAATTCGCGACGCGGTGGCGCAATTCGGCAGTGCGGCGATTTATATCAGCCATGACCTGGCCGTCGTCGCGCAAATGGCCGACCGCATCATGGTGCTGCGCCACGGCAAGCTGGTGGAGGAAGCCGAGACCCGCACAATGCTCCGCGACCCCCAGGAGGACTACACCAAGTCACTGTGGGCGGTGCGCAGCTTTCGCACCGAACCCAAGCCGTGCCCGCAACAGGAAGTGCCATTGCTGGAACTGCGCCAGGCCTGCGCCAGCTACGGTCATCAGCCGGTGCTGCACGATGTCTCGCTGAGCCTGTATCGCGGCCAGACGCTGGCCGTGATTGGTGAGTCCGGCAGTGGCAAGAGTTCGACGGCGCGGTTGATTACCGGCCTGCTGCCACCGACTTCCGGTCAGGTGCTGTATGGCGGCGAACCCCTGCCGGCGGACTTCCGTCAGCGCAGCAAGGAGCAGTTGCGACGGGTCCAGATGATCTACCAGATCCCGGACACCGCCTTGAATCCCCGGCAGCGGATCGTCGACATCATCGGTCGACCGCTGACGTTTTACCTCGGCCTGAAGGGCAAGGCCCTGCGCACGCGGGTCGCCGAGTTGCTGGAAATGATCGAGCTGGATCCGGCGACGTTCATGGAGCGCCAGCCCCGTGAGTTGTCCGGTGGGCAGAAGCAACGCATCTGCATTGCCCGGGCGCTGGCGGCCGATCCGCAGTTGATCATTTGCGACGAAGTGACCTCGGCACTCGATCAACTGGTGGCCGAGGGGGTTCTGAAGTTACTCAATCGAATCCAGCAGCAGCTCGGCGTCGCTTATCTGTTCATTACCCACGATGTCGCCACCGTGCGAGCGATTGCCGATGAAGTGGTGGTGATGCAGCGCGGGCGGGTGGTCGACCACGGCTCCCGCAGCGCGATCTTCACCCCGCCGCATCAGGACTACACCGGCCTGTTGTTTTCATCCGAACCGGAAATGGACCCGGACTGGCTGGATCACCTGCTCGCCCAGCGCGCTGGCCAACCAACGCCTTCCAAGCTTGAAATCGTCTAAGGAATTACCATGAAAGTACTGATTGTCCACGCCCATCCCGAACCAAACTCTTTCACCGCCGCCCTGCGCGATCAAGCGGTAGACACCTTGAAGGCCCAAGGGCATGAAGTGCAGGTCAGTGACCTGTATGCGATGAACTGGAACCCGGTGGCCAGCGCCGAGGACTTCTCCTCACGGGAGAATCCGGACTATCTGGTCTATGCCCTGGAGCAGCGTCTGGGCGTTAAAAGCCAGTCGCTGGCGGCGGATATCCAGCAAGAACTGGACAAGCTGCTGTGGGCCGACCTGCTGATCCTCAACTTTCCGATTTTCTGGTTCTCGACGCCGGCGATACTCAAGGGCTGGATCGACCGGGTACTGGTATCGGGCGTCTGCTACGGCGGCAAGCGCTTCTACGACCAGGGCGGGCTCAGCGGCAAGAAGGCGCTGGTGACGGTGACCCTGGGCGGACGTGAGCACATGTTTGGCGAGGGCGCGATTCACGGCCCGCTGGAAGACATGCTACGGCCGATCCTGCGCGGCACCCTGGCGTATGTCGGATTCGAGGTGCTGGAGCCGTTCGTGGCCTGGCATGTACCGTACATCAGCGACGACGCGCGCAAGGACTTCCTGCGTGGCTATCAGCAACGCCTGGAACACATCGCCGACGACCAACCCATCGAGTTTCCGCGCTTGTCGCAGTTCGATGATGCGCTTTATCCGTTGCCCGGCCAGCGGGTGGCCGGCTGAGTCGCTCAGTCGTAAAAGCGCTCCAGGTCGGGCGCATCATTTAAGGGGAGGGCGATGACAACGCGCAATCTGGCGTGTCGGGGTAAGGTGGGGGGGCCGCAGCCTCTTACCCTGGCATTGTCCAGGATTGCAGCGTGTAGCCTTCCTGGTTCAACTCGGCGCGCACCTCTTCCAGCAGGCTTTCCAGCTGCGCCGGGTCGGAATAGGCACTGCTTGGAATCTGTTTGCGACAAATACGCGTGCTGGCCCGGTCGATGACGGTCAGGCTCAGTTCGCCATTACCGTCTTGCGGAGCCCAGGCGATGCATTGAAAAGGTTCGAATGCGTGGCCGGCAATCAAAAGTGCTTCGTTGATGCGGAGCGGGGTGCTCATGGGTCTCGTCTCTCCTTGTACCCAAACAAATGATATGCCGTCGGTTGGGCGCTGATTTCTACTTATTTTTTTGTGCTGCAGGAAAGCAGATTGTTCGGTATCGACGGGCCGTGCGGAAGTGTTTGAAGGTGACGTTTTCCTGTCCATCGGTGCCACGTCTTGCTCGTCGAACTCTGGAATCAGAAAAAACGGTTCATCCGCCCAGCGATACCGGCAGGCACAGCGGTGGCATCTCGCTCCGTGCTCGATTGCCATGCCGACTGTCGGGTCGCGGCAGGAATGACATGACCTGCCAGTCCTGCCGCGATCAGAGTTTATTGTTGAACCTGCGGCGTATTTTTCAGCGGCGACTTAAACCTGAAACAGCGTCGTTTTTGCATCACCCGCGCTTTCTCACTCATGGATGTAGCGGCCAGGAGCGGGTTCCAGTTCACCATGGCGTTTGCGCCCAGCCATTGTCGGTGCCGAGCGTTCTGCTCCAGCGCGTTCGGTCACCCAGTCAGCCCAATGTGTCCACCAGGTGCCGGAGTGCTCACTGGCCTGCGCCAACCAGTCGTCTGCGTCCAGGGTCGGAGCCGGGCCGGTCAAGTGGCGCGCCTTGGGGTTGCTCGGTGGATTGACCAGGCTGGCGATATGCCCCGCGTTGCTGAGCACGAAACTGCGCTCGCCACCAAATAGCTGGGCCGACTGGTAACAGCCTTTCCAGGGCGTCACATGGTCCCCCTCTGCCGCCATGAAATAGCTGTCGCAGTCGATAGCGCCTGCCTCGAAGGGTGAGCCGAGCACCGTCAACGGTCCGTCGACCAGGGCGTTGTCGCTGAAAACATCGAGAAACTGACTGTGCAGCGCCGCTGGCATGCGAGTGCCATCGGCATTCCAGGCCATCACATCGATCGCCGGTGGCGACTCGCCCATCAGGTAATTGTTGTGCCAGTAATTCCACACCAGGTCGTTAGGACGCAACCAGGCAAAAGCCGCGGCCATATCGCGCGAACTCATCACGCCGGACTTGGCGGATCGCTGACGAACCAACTTCAGCAAGGGGGCTGGCGAATACGCGGCGAGGGACATTGGATACTCGAAGTCCAATAACATCACACCAAAGGACGCGGCGTTCACCGGGCACTTACCCTGGGCCACACTGTGGTTCAGGGCCGCGCTGAGAATGAGGCCACCGGCACAGAAACCATGGGCATTCACTTCGGCGCCATCGGCAATCTCGCGCACCACCTCCAGCGCTTCAAGCACGGCGGCGGCGTAGGTGTCGAGATTCCATGCGGCGTGTTCGGGATTCGGGTTGCGCCAACTGATCGTGAAGAAGTGCAAGCCGCGACTGACCGCGTATTCGATAAAGCTGCGTCCCGGCGCCATGTCGAGGAAGTAGTACTTGCCGATCATCGGCGGCACCAGCAGCACCGGGCGCTCACGCACCGTGGCGGTAACCGGGTGATACTCGATCAGCTCGAACACCTCACAGCGATACACCACCGAGCCGGGGGTGACCGCCAGGTTCTCGCCGACTTTAAAGCCGCTGGCGTCCACCTGAGTGGGCATGCCGCGATTATGCAGCACGTCGTGGAGCCAGTTTTTGCTCCCTCGCAGCAGACTGGTTCCGCCCGAATCGAAGGCTTTTTGCAACGCCGCCGGATTACCCAGCAGGGTATTGGTCGGTGCGGCGGCACTGGTCCATAGATCAAGGGCAAAGCGCAATTGCTCCCTGGTACGCCAATCCGGTGTGTCGAGTCGATCGGCCAGGCCATTGACACTGCGTGACCACGCCAGATAGGCCTGACCCAGGCGGCGGTAACCGGGGTGTTCGCGCCAGGCCGGGTGGTTGAAACGCCGATCGGACTTCTCCGGTTCAATCTGTGAAGTGCCAACGCCGATGGAAGCCAGTTGGGTGGTCAGTTCAGCACTGGCCGAGACGACCCGGGCGCTGTTTTTTGCCAGGCGCGCCAATCGTGCAAACAGCGATTCCTTCCTGGTGGCCTTGGCCTGAGTTGTTTTACGCGGCGGGACGACAATGAGCTGATTGTTGGTTCTTTTTTTGCTCACGGCATGGGTTCCTGTTGGGGACGAACTGGGTATTGAAAGCTTAGGAGAACCCTGTCGTTTGTGCATGGTCCGCTTGGACGCCAAGCGCACAACCGCAAACTGCCCATCAACTCCGCCAGGGCCTGGCGTGTACCGGCCATGTTCTGCAGCCGGATTTCTGCTGATTCTCAAAAAGTGAGCACTATTGCGACAAGCGTTCCATGACGACTTGAAGACGACCCTCCCGATCGAGATGGTAGCGTTGCAGATCCTGCGCCAGGATCAACTGGCCGGTGAAACAGGCCGATGCTTCCTCGCGGATATCGCCAATGAACGGGCTGTGTTCGGGATTGGATTGATAGCGTGCACTGAAGTGGGTAAGCACCAGATTTGGAATACGTGCCGACTCGGCGAAACGCGCCACGGCGGCGGCACTGCTGTGTCCGTAACTCTCGCGAGTGCGATCGATCAATGACTTGCAGAAGGTTGCCTCGTGCACGAGCACATCCACACCTGGAACCACCTTGGCCAGCAGTTCGGGGGTGTCGTTGTCGCCACAGATGATGATGCGTTGACCGGGTCGCGCCGGGCGTAAATAGTGCTCCGCACGCAATAGACGTCCGGCGTGCTCAATCTCACGTCCATGCGCCAACTCACCCCAAAGCGGGCCGCGAGGAACGCCCTCGGCCTCCAGGCGTTGCACATCCAGTCGCGGCTCAGGATTTGATTCGGCAAATATATAGCCATGACAGGGAACACGATGAGACAGGGCAACGGTGTCGACCTGAACATGGCCATTGCGCCAGCCATTCAAGGTTTCGGTCGCATGCAAACGTAACTCAAAGGGCAGGCAGGTCCTGCTGACGCTCAGGCTGAGGCGTACCCAGTCATGTAGCGCCACCGGCAAAACGATATCGAGCGGTTCCAGGCGCCCCGACATGCCGGCAGTGGCCAGCAGGCCGGGTAAGCCGAAGCAATGATCACCGTGGACATGCGTTATGAAGCACCCGCGAAGGTTATTCAACGACAACGGTGTGCGTAGCAGTTGATGCTGGGTGGCTTCACCGCAATCCACCAGATACCAGCCCTTGCCTGAAGACTCGATGAGAGCGGTGCCACTCACATTTCGATTTCGGGTAGGGACTCCTGATGAAGTACCAAGAAATATGAGATCCATGGCCGATCCTTCATTCAGGTAATTGATCTGACAAGCAGCCAGCTTGCGAAGCGCTGAATAAAAATCATGATTTCTTCCCCCCGCATGCCTTTCGACACCATTGAGTTGAGTTTGGCGTTACGTAAGTTTCGGGCCGGGTGACCTTCACTTGGTATCTTCGCGCCTGCAGGCGGCGGGCCAGCTCCGTTGGTCGTGTCAACGGGACGAAGGTTCAGGGTGTCGATCCAATGAAGGTGACTATTTTTTTGTCCAGGAGATTGGCCATGACCAAACGACAAGAAACGCATCACGGCTTTTCCGACGACCCTCAAAAAGTCAAAGAGGCGGGGCGCAAAGGCGAACCAAAGGCCAATGTGGCCACCGATAAGGCAGAGAAAGCTCGCATCGGTGGGCAGCACAGTCATGGAGGCACACGCGGAGAACGATGATATCCACACTCGACCTGCTGACATGCTTCAGTCAGCAGGTCGGTGACCTCAAAGCGTGGCTCAGCCTTGCAGATACACCGCATGGGTATGGGTGTATTCGTACAGCCCGTGCTTGCCATCCGCACCGCCGATGCCTGACTTGCGCACACCGGCGTGGAACCCCTGCATGGCTTCAAAGTTCTCGCGATTGACGTAGGTTTCGCCAAAATCCAGCTCGCGCATCGCTTGCAGGGTTTTGCTCAGGTCGCGGGTGTAGATCGACGATGTCAGGCCATAGTCGCAGTCGTTGGCCAGGGCGATGGCTTCGTCGAGGTCATCGATGATCTGGATCGGCAGCACCGGGCCGAAAATTTCTTCGCGCATGATCTCCATGTCGGCGCGGCAACCGGCCAGCACCGTGGGCTGGAAGTGAAAGCCGTTGGGCAGGTCGGCAATCTGCCCGCCACTGATCAGACTCGCGCCCTGGTTCAACGCGGTGCGGACTTTACGGTTGACGCTGTCCAGACCCTGACGGTTGATCAGCGGCCCCATCTCGATGTCCGGTTGGGCGATCGGATCGCCGTAGCGGGTAGCACTCATCGCTGCTGCAATGCGCTCGATAAACTGGTCGGCGACCTTACGCTCGACGTACACCCGCTCGGCGCAATTGCACACTTGACCACTGTTGATGATCCGCGAATCGCGGATGGCTTTCACCGCCAGCTCCAGGTCCGCATCCGCCAGCACAATGGCGGGTGCCTTGCCGCCCAGTTCCAGATTGAGCTTGGTGATGTTCGGCGCAGCGGCGGCCATGATCCGCGATCCGGTGTCGACACTGCCGGTGAAGCTGATCATGTCCACGCCCTTGTGTGCGCTCAGTGCCGCACCGACTCGGCCATCGCCGCAGACTACGTTGAACACGCCGGCCGGCAGGTCGGTTTCGGCTACCAGTCGGGCGAATTCGAAGCAGTTGTTTGGCGTTTCTTCGCTGGGCTTGATCACGATGGTATTGCCGGTCAGCAGCGCCGGGGCCATCTTGCGGGCGATCAGGAAGAACGGGAAGTTCCACGGCAGAATCCCGGCGACCACGCCCAGCGGTTTGCGCAACAGAAAGATGTTTTCGTTCTGGCGGTCGCTGGTGATGATTTCGCCTTCTATGCGCCGGGCCCATTCGGCCATGTAGTCCAGGTAGTCGGCGGTGAAATTGACTTCGACTTCGGCCAGGCCGCTGACCTTGCCTTGTTCCAGGGTGATGGTGCGCGCCAGATGGGCGACGTTTTCCCGCAGCTTGGCGGCGATCCGCCGTAGATGCCCGGCGCGTTCAATCGCCGGTTTGCGCGACCAGTCTTTTTGCGCGCCCCGAGCGGCGGCGAGGGCATGGTCGACGTCTTCGGCAGTCGATGCCGGGACCTTTGACAGCACGGCGCCGGTGGCCGGGTTGATCACGTCGAGATGGGCGGCGCTGGCCACGAATTGGCCGTTGATGAAGTTTTCGTAAACAGGCACGGACGACATTGGGACGACTCCTGGGCTGATCAGTAGGTGCGCGATGGCGCTTGCTCGGTGGCCGGTGTGCGGTAGCGAGCGAGGGTGGCCGTGGCGCCTTGGCGCAGCAGGCTGATGTCGATGGCCACCGCAATGAACTGGCAGCCCCAGCTCTGATAGCGGCGTGCGTCTTCTTCGTTGGGCGCGAGAATTCCGCAGGCCTTGCCGGCGGCGAGGGTCGCTTTCACCGCGTGTTGAATACGCTCTTGAACCTCGGGATGACCTGGATTGCCGGCATGGCCAAGACCGATGGACAAATCCGCTGGCCCGATAAATACCGCGTCGACGCCTTCGACGGCGGCAATCGCTTCGACGTTTTCAACACCTAATCGCGATTCCACCTGAACGATCAGGCACAACTGCTCATGGGCGGTGTTGAGGTAATCGGGCACCGCGTCCCAACGCGTGGCGCGGGTCAGGCCGCCGCCGACGCCGCGAATACCGTGCGGCGGGTAGCGCATGGCGCGCACCAGTGCTGCGGCTTGTTCGGCGGTTTCGACCATCGGGATCATCAGCGTCTGCGCGCCGATGTCCAGCAGTTGCTTGATCAGGTTGGCGTCGCCTGTCACCGCACGCACCACCGGCGCGGTGGAGTAGGGCGCCACCGCCTGCAATTGGGCAAGCACGCCGGGCACGGTGTTCGGCGCATGTTCGCCGTCGATCAGCATCCAGTCGTAACCGGTGGTGGCGACGATCTCCGCGGCGTAGCCGGTGGCGAATCCGGCCCAGATTCCATACTGGGTTGCGCTGTTGTTCAGCGCGGCTTTGAAAGCGTTGTGCGGCATGTTCATGACGGGGTCCTTTCTCAGCGGTTATACGGCCGATGCAGTTGGCATTCCGGGTTGAGGGTCACGCCGAAGCCTGGCTGGTCGAGTGCGGACAGGCGCATGCGGCCGTTCACCGGCACCGGTTCGCCGAGCAGTTGCGGGTGGAACATCGGCACCACTTCATCGGCTTTGGGCGCCATCATCAGGAACTCGGCGAACGGGCTGTTATGCCGGGTGGCGACAAAGTGATAGCTGTAGACCGAAGAACCGTGGGGAATGACCAGCGCGTTATGGGCGTCGGCCAGCGCCGAAATCTTCACCAGTTCGGTGATCCCGCCGCACCAGCCGACGTCCGGCTGGATGATGTCGCAGCAGCCCATCTCCAGCAGCATGCGGAAACCCCAACGGGTCGCTTCGTGTTCGCCGGTGGTGACCAACATGCCTTTGGGCACGTTGTTGCGCAGCGCCGCGTAGCCCCAGTAATCGTCAGGCGGCAGTGCCTCTTCGATCCACTTCAACCCATATTCGTGAGCACCGACCGCCAGCTTGGTGGCGTAGTTGAGGTCCAGGCTCATCCAGCAATCGAGCATCAGCCAGAAGTCCGGGCCGACCCGCTCGCGCATGGTCGCCAGTTCTTCGAGGTTCTTGCGCAGGCCTTCTTCACCTTCGGCCGGGCCATGGTGCAACGGCATCTTGCCGCCGATGAAACCCATTTTCTGCGCCAGGTCCGGACGGGCGCCGGTGGCATAGAACTGCAATTCGTCGCGCACCGCACCGCCGAGCAGTTGATGCACAGGCTCCTGGCGGATTTTGCCGAGCAAGTCCCAGAGGGCCAGGTCGACGCCGGAGATCGTGTTGATGACGATGCCTTTGCGGCCGTAGTACAGGGTCGATTGGTACATCTGATCCCAGATGCGCTCGATGTCGGTGACTTTGGCGCCTTCCAGGAAACGCGCCAGGTGTTTCTCGACGATGTAGGCAGCAGGCTCGCCACCGGTGGTCACGGCAAAACCGACGGTGCCGTCGCTGGCTTCGATTTCCACGACCAGCGTACCGAGCACGTTGATGCCGAAGGTGCGGCGGCTCTGGCGGTACTCGGGGTATTTGCTCATCGGCGTGGCAATGTGATCGTCGATCCAGTGGCCGTCGGCCTGATCGTGATAATCCGCGCCGCCGCCGCGCAGAGTGAAAGCGCGGACGTGTTTAATGGTTGGAATGCCCATGGTGTGACTCCTCAGGTTTTAAACGGTGGCCGGTTTTTTTGAAGCGGTCTGAACGGGCGAGCGGATGCCCAGGACCAGCAACGCGGCGATGACAGTGGTAGCGGCGAGCAGGTACAAACCGGCGGCCGGTGAATGGAAGGCGCCTTCGGCCCAGTTCTTCAGCACCGGGGCAATGAAGCCGCCGAGGGCACCGAACGAATTGATCAGGGCGATTCCGGCCGCCGCGGCGCTGCCGGCGAGGTAGCTGGAGGGGAAGGTCCAGAACACCGGTTGCACGGCGATGAAGCCGGAGGCGGCGAAGCACAGGGCGACGATGCCCAGGAACGGACTGCTGAAGGTCACTGAGCAGGCGATCCCGGCCGCCGACATCAGCAAGGTCAGGCACGCAGTGCGGCGTCGTTCGCCGGTGCGGTCGCTGTAGCCGGGGATCAGGTAGGCGGCGACGATCGCGCAGATCCATGGAATGGCCGTGACCAGTCCGACCATCAGCCCGACCTTGGTGCCGAGCAAGCCGCCGACCTGAGTGGGCAGGTAAAACACCACGCCGTAGACGCTGGCCTGGATCAGCAGGTAGATCAGGCACAGGTACAGCACCGAAGGCTGACACAGAACATTGAGCAAGCTGCGGCCATGGTTCTGTTTGTGGCTATCTTCGCGATCCAGCAGGTCTTGCACTTGTTGGCGTTCTTCAGCTGTTAGCCACTTGGCATCGGCCGGACGATTGTCCAGGTACCAATAGGCCCAGACACCCACCGCCGTGGCCATCAAGCCTTCGACCGCGAACAGCCACTGCCAGCCGTGGACACCGGCAAATCCGTCCAGCTCCAGCAACAGGCCGGACAGCGGGCTGCCGAAGATGAACGCCAGCGGGGCGCCGAAGTAAAAGAAACCCATGGCTTTGCCGCGTACCGCGTTGGGGAACCAGTAGGTGAGGTAAAGAATCACGCCGGGGAAGAAGCCGGCTTCGGCCACGCCGAGCAGAAAGCGCAGGACGTAGAAGCTGGTTTCGGTGTGGGCGAAGACCATGGCGGCGGAGACCAGGCCCCAGGTGACCATGATGCGGCACATCCACAGACGGGCGCCGACGCGATGCAGGATCAGGTTGCTCGGCACTTCGAGCAGCGCGTAGCCGACGAAGAACACTCCGGCGCCGAAGGCGAAGGCGGCGTCACTGATGCCGGTGTCGGCTTGAAAGGCTTGCTTGGCGAACCCGACGTTGGCGCGGTCGAGGAAGGCCATGATGTACATCAGCAGGAGAAACGGCAGGAGCCGCCAGGAAATTTTGGCGAGCAGAGGCGCGGGTAGAGTCTTCATCGCAGTTTTCCTTTGGTAGGCATTTGTTCTTATGGGAAAGACTGTACGACCGCAGATCAATGCGTTACAAATCGAATTTAGCTAACAACTGATACCCTGAAGGTATCGATAAAAAAGGCCTGACATGACCACGCCGACCATCTCCCGCAGCCTGCTCAACCGCTTGCGCTACAAGCATTTGCACATGCTGGTGGCGCTAAGCAGCAGTCAGAACCTGCACCGCGCTTCACAAAGCCTGAGCATGTCGCAACCGGCGGCAACCCGCATGCTGCATGAGATTGAAGACATGTTCGGCTGCGATCTGTTCGAGCGCCTGCCGCGCGGGATGCGGCCAACAGCGCTGGGCAGTGAGTTGATCCGTTTCGCCGAGTCAGCCATCAGCGGCCTCGATCGTTGCGCCGAAGACCTGATCGCGAGGCAGCAGGGCGGTTTCGGTTACCTTTCCATCGGCACCATCATGGGCGCCGCGCCGGACCTGGTGATGGATTCGATTGCCGAAATCAAGGCGCTCAATCCGCAGTTGCGAATTCGCATCATGGGCGACACCAGCGATCAGGTGATCCAGTTGCTGGAGCAGGGCCGCATCGATCTGGCCATCGCCCGGCGCAATGCCGCCACCGACAGCGAACATTACGAATTCGAACAACTGGGCAACGAACGTCTGCTGGTAGTGGTACACGCCGGTCATCCCCTGGCCCGGCGCAACACACTGGAACTGTCGGAACTGGTCAGCGGCTGGCCTTGGATCCTGCAACCGGAAACCAGCCCTGCGCGAATCGGCCTGGATCAGGCCTTGCAGCGCCTGGCCTTGCCGTTGCCGGCGGACATCATCGAATGCAGCTCGGTGTACTCGATGCAGCAATTGATTCAACTGACCGACGCGATCATGGTGCTCTCGGAAACCGCATTGCGCGACTACCTGAAAATGGGCCTGGTGGTGGCGCTCCCGGTAGAGCTGGACGTGCAACTGGCGCCGTTCGGATTGCTGCTGCGCAAGGGCGAACACATCAGTCGGGAGCTGGGTTTGTTCATCGATTTGCTGCGCCGAAAAGCGCAGGTTTTTTGACCGGAAACAAAACAGCACCCGCCACCGAGTGGGTATTTATTGCTTGAAAAAAATGAGCGAACACATCAATCAGCGTCGAAGGCGGACCTTCTCCCAGCTGCGGTCAACGTAAAACGATCCCGTATCGCCCCGAATGGAATAGAGCGTCGCTCTGTAGAAGGCCGTTCGGCGAGAGCAGTGCAGCCCGCGCAGTTTTTCGTAGGCCCATTTCCAACCGTGCTTAGGTACGCTGCTCATAGTGATCCCTCCACCGATGTCATCCGTTCCTTGATCGTAGCTGGTAGCTAATTAGTGGCCAACCATTGTTTTCAGGCGTCAAAAAACCGTTCTGGAGAAGGCCGGGTTTCTCTTTTAGCTGAAAAAACGAATGCTGATTACGGGTGGAAATCGCTGCTGAAGAGGGTCCTATGAGGCCCGTGATGCGGGTAATGCTGCTGTAGGAGCAAGCTCCTACAGTATTCGATGTTCACAAAAGACCAGCAGAGCTGGCCTCCGTGGGTGAGTCAGTTGGTTTTGGCGACCCAGGCATTGAAGCGCTGTTCAAGCTCCTCACCATGATCGACCCAGAACTCACTGTTCATAGGCATTGCCTGCGACAGGTTGGCGGGGGCGGTGTTCAGGCGGGTTGCCAGGGCCGGTTCAAGCAGTGATGCGGTGTGCAGGTTGGTCGAACCATAACCGAGCTTTTCGGTGTGGATCTTCTGGTTTTCCGGGCGCAAGGAAAACCCGATGAACTGTTCTGCGACGGCCTTGTTCTTGCTGCCTTTGGGGATAGCCCAGGAGTCGATGGCATAAATGCTGCCCTGCCAGACGATTTGTACCGGGGCTTTCGATTCCTGGGCCGAGAACACTCGACCATTAAATGCGGTGCTCATGACCACATCACCGCTGGCGAGGAACTGCATGGGCTGCGCACCCGCTTCCCACCATTGAAGGCTGGGTTTGATCTGATCCAGTTTATTGAATGCGCGATCCACACCTTCTTTAGTGCCGAGTACTTTGTAGACGTCGGCATAGTCCACGCCATCGGCCATCAAGGCAATTTCCAGGGAATACTTGGCGCCCTTGCGCAGGCTGCGTTTGCCGGGAAACTTCTGTGTATCCCAGAAATCCTTCCAGCCCGTCGGTGCAACGCTGAGTTTTTCGCTGTTGTAAGCCATTGCCATCGACCAGACCAGCAAGCCAGCACCGCATTCCGAGAATGTGCCTGGCACGAAGTCTTCCTTCTTGCCCAGCTGCGCAGCATCCAGAGGCTCAAACATCCCTTCCTCGCAGCCGCGAATCAGTTCCGGCGCCTCGACCTGGACCACGTCCCAATTGACGCTGTTGGTGTCGACCATGACCTTGATCCGACCCATTTCACCGTTGTACTCGCCGGCTATCAGTTTGTTGCCGATGGTTTTTTCAAACGGTTTGTAGAATGCCTCCGACTGCACATCCTTGCTCACGCCGCCGAACGAAATCACCGTTATTTCGTTGGCCATGGCACTCGACGCCATGGCGGCGAGCAACAAGGTTCCAATGGCTTTGCTTTTCATGTCTACCCCTATGATTGTTGGTTTTGGCAGATGTGGACGGATGGATAATCTTTTCGCTGTGATCGGCTGTCGCCCATTAGCTCCGGTAATCCATGGGATCACCGGCGATGAGACGCAGCGCCGAGGTCCAGGCAAGTCGATGCAGTTGTTGGTCGATCTCGTCGTCGGACTGTAGTGCGGTCAATTCGCATACGGCCTCTGACGGGAAGCGCAATGCTTGTCCGCCAGCCAATGCCTGCACCTGAGCCTGGCAAGCGCGCTCGAGGAAATAGATCTGATTGAAGGCTTCGGCGATGCAGCGGCCGGCAGCAAGCAGCCCGTGGTTGCGCAAGATCATCGCCATGTGCGGTCCCAGGTCGGCCACCAGCCGGGCGCGCTCATCGGGGTTCAAGGAAATACCTTCATAATCGTGGTATCCCAGGCGCCGGTAGAACTTCAGGGCATGCTGGCTGATCGGTAACAACCCTTGCTCTTGCGCGGATACGGCGATACCCGCCGAGGTATGGGTGTGCACCACACAATCGATATCCGGGCGCGCCGCATGGATCGCCGAATGAATATTGAAGCCGGCACGATTGACACTGTCAGGGCCGCGCCAAGGGTCGATGACATTGCCCTCATGGTCGATCTTGATCAGGTCCGAGGCGCGCATTTCGTGGAACAGCACCCCATAGCAGTTGATCAGGAAGTGCCCGTCCTCGCCAGGGACCCTGGCGGAAATGTGCGTGTCGATCAGATCGGTCATCCGAAAGTGCGCGAGCAATCGATAGAGTGCCGCCAGGTCACACCGGGTGTTCCACTCTTCTGTGCAGATCTGGCTGCGGTCGATTTGCTGGGGTGTATCGTGCATGGCGGATCCTGGTTCGTGGTATGTTTTGTCGATAAATCGATCGGCTATGACCCGATCGTGCCGCAGCAGCCTGCTGGCGACCAGACACAGAACCTGCCATTGAACGGCATCACTGTTATGGTCTTTTTACCAGTACACCTACCTGCTCGTACTTTGCTTGAATGGACGTTTTTATGATGTTCTTGGATCCTGGTTCGCAGGCGCCACTGGTTGGCCAGATCGTTGCTGGCATCAGCCTGGCGATCAAACAGCAACAGCTGCGCCCCGGCAGTAAATTGCCCTCTATCCGCAAGCTCTCGCAATCTCACAAGGTCAGCCACTTCACCGTGGTCGAGGCCTACGATCGGCTGGTTGCAGTGGGCTTGTTGAAAGCGGTACCCAATGCGGGTTTCTACGTGCGGGAACTGGCTGACAGCGTTATGTGCGAGGCGCCATCGGCGGCTGCCGACCCAGACAGCGAGTTCGACTTCGACGCGTACCTGCTATTGCAACGAGTCTTCCAGCCAATGGGTATAGAGGTGCGTCCAGGCGTCGGTCTGTTGCCTGAACAGTGGACGGACGACGATGGCCTGCAACGTAGCCTGCGGATCCTGGCTCGCAGCGCGCCCGGCGATTTCTCCGGTTACGGCATTGCCAAAGGCAGCGCGAAGCTGCGCGCCAAGCTGGCTGAGAAGCTGGCGGACAGCCGGATTGCCGCCCACCCCGAACAAATCATCCTGACCAGCGGCGCCAGCCATGCACTGGACCTGGTGGTGCGTTACCTGGTGCAACGTGGCGACAGTGTGCTGGTAGACGAACCGGGTTATCACAACCTGTTTCTCAACCTGCATTTGCAAGGCGCCAAGCTCCTGGGCGTGCCGCGCACCCGTGACGGCATCGACCTGATACAGCTTGAGCAATTGATCGTGCAGCACCAGCCCAAGGTGTTCTTCACCAACACCCGCCTGCAATGCCCGACCGGCACCAGCCTGTCGCTGGCGGTCGCCCATCGTTTGCTGCTATTGGCGCAGAAGCATGATTTTCTGATCGTCGAAAACGATATCTATGCCGACCTGGACCCGAGCGGGCAGCAGGCCCTGGCCGGGATGGATCAGCTGTCGCGGGTGATTTACATCGCCAGCTTTTCCAAGACCATTGCTCCGGCATTGCGAGTGGGCTTCATCGCTGCCCGCCACGAGCTGATCGACGAGTTGCTGCCGCTGAAACTGGTCAGTGGCCTGACAACCTCGCAAATCACTGAAGAGCTGACCCTTGAAGTGTTGCTGCAAGGGCGCCATCGTAAACATGTCAAACAGCTGCAAAGCCGTTTGGCTGAGGCTCACGAGGTCGTCGGCCGGCGCTTGCGCAGTGTAGGCATGGAGCTATTTGTCGAACCCTATGCGGGTCTGTTCCTTTGGGCGCGGCATCCGAAGATCGAAGACTCCACAGCGCTGGCCATGCACGCCAGGGATGAAAAAATCCTCCTTGCCCCAGGACAGTTGTTCATGCCCGATGCGCGAGTGGTGCCCTGGATTTGCTTCAACGTGGCCCATTCGATGGATGAACGAATCCATCGTTTTCTAGGCGAAATATGACCCGTCGGACCGTTCTGCAACGGGATGACGAGGCGGCAGGGTACCTTCGGCAAAGCACAGTCGGTTTGAATCTATTCAAAAAGCGCTTAGTCAATGTCCACGAAACAAGAGGTGCTTCAGTGACGATGTGGTCTGGATTCTCTGCTGCCTTGATGCTTTGTATTGACCTTGGAAGTTTCCATAGTGGTACCTGGGTTCTTTGGGAAGGAAAAGAATTTTTAGAGGGGGGTTGACCACGTATTTGAATCCTGTATTATTCGCCTCCCGCTAACGAGCAGTTCGCTGCTGGTTTAGCTTAAGTAATTGATTTTGTTAATGAAATCAGGCGCTTTTAAGGGTTGCTGTTTGAGAGAGTGTGCTGTAGAGTGCGCTCCTCGGTTGAGACGAAAGATCTTAACCAACCGCTCTTTAACAACTGAATCAAGCAATTCGTGTGGGTGCTTGTGGAGTCAGACTGATAGTCAAAAAGATTATCAGCATCACAAGTTACTCCGCGAGAAATCAAAGATGTAACCAACGATTGCTGAGCCAAGTTTAGGGTTTCTTAAAAACCCAAAGATGTTTGAACTGAAGAGTTTGATCATGGCTCAGATTGAACGCTGGCGGCAGGCCTAACACATGCAAGTCGAGCGGTAGAGAGAAGCTTGCTTCTCTTGAGAGCGGCGGACGGGTGAGTAATGCCTAGGAATCTGCCTGGTAGTGGGGGATAACGCTCGGAAACGGACGCTAATACCGCATACGTCCTACGGGAGAAAGCAGGGGACCTTCGGGCCTTGCGCTATCAGATGAGCCTAGGTCGGATTAGCTAGTTGGTGAGGTAATGGCTCACCAAGGCGACGATCCGTAACTGGTCTGAGAGGATGATCAGTCACACTGGAACTGAGACACGGTCCAGACTCCTACGGGAGGCAGCAGTGGGGAATATTGGACAATGGGCGAAAGCCTGATCCAGCCATGCCGCGTGTGTGAAGAAGGTCTTCGGATTGTAAAGCACTTTAAGTTGGGAGGAAGGGCAGTTACCTAATACGTTGCTGTCTTGACGTTACCGACAGAATAAGCACCGGCTAACTCTGTGCCAGCAGCCGCGGTAATACAGAGGGTGCAAGCGTTAATCGGAATTACTGGGCGTAAAGCGCGCGTAGGTGGTTTGTTAAGTTGGATGTGAAATCCCCGGGCTCAACCTGGGAACTGCATTCAAAACTGACAAGCTAGAGTATGGTAGAGGGTGGTGGAATTTCCTGTGTAGCGGTGAAATGCGTAGATATAGGAAGGAACACCAGTGGCGAAGGCGACCACCTGGACTGATACTGACACTGAGGTGCGAAAGCGTGGGGAGCAAACAGGATTAGATACCCTGGTAGTCCACGCCGTAAACGATGTCAACTAGCCGTTGGGAGCCTTGAGCTCTTAGTGGCGCAGCTAACGCATTAAGTTGACCGCCTGGGGAGTACGGCCGCAAGGTTAAAACTCAAATGAATTGACGGGGGCCCGCACAAGCGGTGGAGCATGTGGTTTAATTCGAAGCAACGCGAAGAACCTTACCAGGCCTTGACATCCAATGAACTTTCCAGAGATGGATGGGTGCCTTCGGGAACATTGAGACAGGTGCTGCATGGCTGTCGTCAGCTCGTGTCGTGAGATGTTGGGTTAAGTCCCGTAACGAGCGCAACCCTTGTCCTTAGTTACCAGCACGTTAAGGTGGGCACTCTAAGGAGACTGCCGGTGACAAACCGGAGGAAGGTGGGGATGACGTCAAGTCATCATGGCCCTTACGGCCTGGGCTACACACGTGCTACAATGGTCGGTACAGAGGGTTGCCAAGCCGCGAGGTGGAGCTAATCCCAGAAAACCGATCGTAGTCCGGATCGCAGTCTGCAACTCGACTGCGTGAAGTCGGAATCGCTAGTAATCGCGAATCAGAATGTCGCGGTGAATACGTTCCCGGGCCTTGTACACACCGCCCGTCACACCATGGGAGTGGGTTGCACCAGAAGTAGCTAGTCTAACCTTCGGGAGGACGGTTACCACGGTGTGATTCATGACTGGGGTGAAGTCGTAACAAGGTAGCCGTAGGGGAACCTGCGGCTGGATCACCTCCTTAATCGACGACATCAGCTGCTCCATAAGTTCCCACACGAATTGCTTGATTCACTGTAGAGGCGATAGGCATCCATATGGTTGTCTTTTTCGTTAGAGTTTAGAAATGAATATTCGCAGATGAATATTGATTTCTAGTCTTTGATTAGATCGTTCTTTAAAAATTTGGGTATGTGATAGAAAGATAGACTGGACAACACTTTCACTGGTGTTGGATCAGGCTAAGGTAAAATTTGTGAGTTGCTCTTTATGAGCAAGAATCGAATTTTCGGCGAATGTCGTCTTCACAGTATAACCAGATTGCTTGGGGTTATATGGTCAAGTGAAGAAGCGCATACGGTGGATGCCTTGGCAGTCAGAGGCGATGAAAGACGTGGTAGCCTGCGAAAAGCTTCGGGGAGTCGGCAAACAGACTTTGATCCGGAGATGTCTGAATGGGGGAACCCACCTAACATAAGTTAGGTATCTTAAGCTGAATACATAGGCTTAAGAAGCGAACCAGGGGAACTGAAACATCTAAGTACCCTGAGGAAAAGAAATCAACCGAGATTCCCTTAGTAGTGGCGAGCGAACGGGGACTAGCCCTTAAGTGGCTTTGAGATTAGCGGAACGCTCTGGAAAGTGCGGCCATAGTGGGTGATAGCCCTGTACGCGAAAATCTCTTAGTCATGAAATCGAGTAGGACGGAGCACGAGAAACTTTGTCTGAATATGGGGGGACCATCCTCCAAGGCTAAATACTACTGACTGACCGATAGTGAACTAGTACCGTGAGGGAAAGGCGAAAAGAACCCCGGAGAGGGGAGTGAAATAGATCCTGAAACCGTATGCGTACAAGCAGTGGGAGCCCACTTTGTTGGGTGACTGCGTACCTTTTGTATAATGGGTCAGCGACTTATTTTCAGTGGCGAGCTTAACCGAATAGGGGAGGCGTAGCGAAAGCGAGTCTTAATAGGGCGTCTAGTCGCTGGGAATAGACCCGAAACCGGGCGATCTATCCATGGGCAGGTTGAAGGTTGGGTAACACTAACTGGAGGACCGAACCGACTACCGTTGAAAAGTTAGCGGATGACCTGTGGATCGGAGTGAAAGGCTAATCAAGCTCGGAGATAGCTGGTTCTCCTCGAAAGCTATTTAGGTAGCGCCTCATGTATCACTGTAGGGGGTAGAGCACTGTTTCGGCTAGGGGGTCATCCCGACTTACCAAACCGATGCAAACTCCGAATACCTACAAGTGCCGAGCATGGGAGACACACGGCGGGTGCTAACGTCCGTCGTGAAAAGGGAAACAACCCAGACCGTCAGCTAAGGTCCCAAAGTTATGGTTAAGTGGGAAACGATGTGGGAAGGCTTAGACAGCTAGGAGGTTGGCTTAGAAGCAGCCACCCTTTAAAGAAAGCGTAATAGCTCACTAGTCGAGTCGGCCTGCGCGGAAGATGTAACGGGGCTCAAACCATACACCGAAGCTACGGGTATCACTTAGGTGATGCGGTAGAGGAGCGTTCTGTAAGCCTGTGAAGGTGAGTTGAGAAGCTTGCTGGAGGTATCAGAAGTGCGAATGCTGACATGAGTAACGACAATGGGTGTGAAAAACACCCACGCCGAAAGACCAAGGTTTCCTGCGCAACGTTAATCGACGCAGGGTTAGTCGGTCCCTAAGGCGAGGCTGAAAAGCGTAGTCGATGGAAAACAGGTTAATATTCCTGTACTTCTGGTTATTGCGATGGAGGGACGGAGAAGGCTAGGCCAGCTTGGCGTTGGTTGTCCAAGTTTAAGGTGGTAGGCTGGGATCTTAGGTAAATCCGGGATTCTAAGGCCGAGAGCTGATGACGAGTGTTCCTTTTGGAACACGAAGTGGTTGATGCCATGCTTCCAAGAAAAGCTTCTAAGCTTCAGGTAACCAGGAACCGTACCCCAAACCGACACAGGTGGTTGGGTAGAGAATACCAAGGCGCTTGAGAGAACTCGGGTGAAGGAACTAGGCAAAATGGCACCGTAACTTCGGGAGAAGGTGCGCCGGTGAGGGTGAAGCATTTACTGCGTAAGCCCATGCCGGTCGAAGATACCAGGCCGCTGCGACTGTTTATTAAAAACACAGCACTCTGCAAACACGAAAGTGGACGTATAGGGTGTGACGCCTGCCCGGTGCCGGAAGGTTAATTGATGGGGTTAGCTAACGCGAAGCTCTTGATCGAAGCCCCGGTAAACGGCGGCCGTAACTATAACGGTCCTAAGGTAGCGAAATTCCTTGTCGGGTAAGTTCCGACCTGCACGAATGGCGTAACGATGGCGGCGCTGTCTCCACCCGAGACTCAGTGAAATTGAAATCGCTGTGAAGATGCAGTGTATCCGCGGCTAGACGGAAAGACCCCGTGAACCTTTACTATAGCTTTGCACTGGACTTTGAATTTGCTTGTGTAGGATAGGTGGGAGGCTTTGAAGCGTGGACGCCAGTTCGCGTGGAGCCAACCTTGAAATACCACCCTGGCAACTTTGAGGTTCTAACTCAGGTCCGTTATCCGGATCGAGGACAGTGTATGGTGGGTAGTTTGACTGGGGCGGTCTCCTCCTAAAGAGTAACGGAGGAGTACGAAGGTGCGCTCAGACCGGTCGGAAATCGGTCGTAGAGTATAAAGGCAAAAGCGCGCTTGACTGCGAGACAGACACGTCGAGCAGGTACGAAAGTAGGTCTTAGTGATCCGGTGGTTCTGTATGGAAGGGCCATCGCTCAACGGATAAAAGGTACTCCGGGGATAACAGGCTGATACCGCCCAAGAGTTCATATCGACGGCGGTGTTTGGCACCTCGATGTCGGCTCATCACATCCTGGGGCTGAAGCCGGTCCCAAGGGTATGGCTGTTCGCCATTTAAAGTGGTACGCGAGCTGGGTTTAGAACGTCGTGAGACAGTTCGGTCCCTATCTGCCGTGGACGTTTGAGATTTGAGAGGGGCTGCTCCTAGTACGAGAGGACCGGAGTGGACGAACCTCTGGTGTTCCGGTTGTCACGCCAGTGGCATTGCCGGGTAGCTATGTTCGGAATAGATAACCGCTGAAAGCATCTAAGCGGGAAACTAGCCTCAAGATGAGATCTCACTGGGACCTTGAGTCCCCTGAAGGGCCGTCGAAGACTACGACGTTGATAGGTTGGGTGTGTAAGCGCTGTGAGGCGTTGAGCTAACCAATACTAATTGCCCGTGAGGCTTGACCATATAACACCCAAGCAATTTGACTACTCGAAAGAGCATCAGATTGCGGTGTGTGAAGACGAAACGAACCGAAAGTTCGAGACCTCACAAAACACCGAAAGCTATCACATACCCAATTTGCTGAAACGTCGAAAGACGGTTCAGTACCCGAATTTCTTGACGACCATAGAGCATTGGAACCACCTGATCCCATCCCGAACTCAGCAGTGAAACGATGCATCGCCGATGGTAGTGTGGGGTTTCCCCATGTGAGAGTAGGTCATCGTCAAGATTAAATTCCGAAACCCCTATCTGCGTATGCAGGTAGGGGTTTTGTTTGTCCTCGAAAAAACATCCGGAGACTGGTATGGAGTACCCGCTGGGTTTTGATTGCTCCTTGCCCGTCTTCCCATCGAAAATCACGGGCCCTTACCCGCGTGATCACCCTTTCGAACTGCCGGTACTGCCCAAACGCAACGCCTAACACAGGGAATATCAATGCATCAGGTTGCGCAATGTTATCTTGGCGTATGGAAGCGGCGTTTGATCCAGCACCGCTCAGGGCATTCGGACAGCGAAACGGCCGTGTATTGGCTACAGACACCGCGACTGTTTGCCGACCTGCGAATCCCCGCCAATCCGCTCCCCAGTCTGGCACTCGAAGAACTCAGCCACTCTCAACATCTGGCGTTTTGTGAACAGAAAGGTTTCGCCGGGGTGACCCAGATAGACGCCGACATTTGCCAATGGCATCGCAAAATGGACTATCAGCCGGTCAGTGGCGCTGAAGACATTGGTCGCATGCGCTTTGAAACCAGTGAGTGCCTGATCGAAACCGCTCTGGACGAAAGTTACTACGAAATATGGGAACGCTTGCCCGACTCCCTCGGCGCTTGTCGTGGCCAATGGTTGCAAGCGATGGATGAGCCATCACGTCAGGGCTGTCTGCTATTGGCCGGGGACTATTTTCTGTTCGCCGCCAGCCGCCAATGAAGCCGTCACGTCTTCACTCGGCACATTCATTCCAGCTGGCGGTTGGCGCTGTGCGCCTGATCCGTGACCGTCGTAAAGGGGCATAAAAAACCCCGAAAGGCTCAAGCGATTCGGGGTGGTCTGGATTCGCCGGTCCACTAGTCCCGCACGAATCGCTGCGCCGTAACCCGCAACAAACGATCATCCTCTCCCGAGGCGCCAATCACCTGCAGCCCTACCGGCATACTCCTTACCTGGCCCACCGGCAGGCTGATCGCAGGCAGCCCGGTGAGGTTCCAGGCACTGGTATGGCTGAGCAGCGCGGCGCGCACATCGATGTCCTGCTCACCAACCCGGACCTCGCGCGCGTCGACCGCTGTCGCGGTAATCGGCACGCTGGGCGAGACCAGGAAGTCATAGCGCTCGAACAAGCGCGCCATCGCCGCCTTGAGCCGTACCTGGCCGGCCTGGGCGCGGATGTATTGCCAGCCCCTGACTTCACGCGACAATTCGAGGCGCTCGCGCACCTCCTGCTCGAACTTGTGCGATGCATCCTGCATGCGCTCGGCATGCACATCGAAGGCCTCGGCGCGTTGCAGCACCAGCAAGGTGTCTTTCATTCCGGCCGCCAGCGGCTCCAGTTCGGCAGTATCCAGCAGCGCCTCGCCAAACAGCTGCTGCGCCGCCTGGTAGACCTGCCGATCCAGCTCGGCGTCGACCGGGCCGAAGCTGCCGCTGGTGATCCAGCCAACCCGCAACAGTCGAGGGTTGGCCACCGGCGCACAAACTCGCCCAGCCACCACCTCGAACAGTAGGCGCGCATCCTCGATGTGGTTGGCGATCGGGCCCACGTGGTCGAGGCTCGACGACAGCGGGAACACCCCCTCCAGCGGCACGCTGGCAAACGATGGCTTGAAGCCGACCACTCCGCACAACGCCGCTGGAATACGGATCGACCCGCCGGTGTCGGTGCCCAGCGCCAGCGGCACCAGACCACTGGCCACCGCAGCGGCACTGCCGGCGCTGGAGCCGCCAGTGATACAGCTGACATCCCACGGGTTGCGTGCCGCGCCCTGCAGCGAGCGGTCGCCGGTCGGGCCGTAGGCGAATTCGTGGGTCAAGGTCTTGCCGACAATGACCGCACCCGCCTCGCGCAGGCGCTGCACGCACAGCGCATCGCGGCTCGGCTTGAAGCCTGCGAAATGCGCCGAACCATAGCTGGTGACGTGGTCGAACGTGTCGATATTGTCTTTGACCGCCACCGGGATGCCGTGCAGCGGGCCCAGGTCCAGGCCCTGGGCGAACAACTCGTCGGCGTTGCGCGCCTGGGCCAGCGCCACGGGGGCATCGACGTGAACGAAGGCGTTCAAGATCGGATTCAGGCGCTCGATGCTGTCCAGGGCTGCTTGAGTCAGCTCGACGCTCGTCAGGCTGCCCGCGCGCAGACGCTCAGCCAGCGTGATGACCGATAGACCAAAAAAATATCCAACGTGAGGAGGTTTTGCCAGGCTCATACAAACAACTCCATCAAACTGCTGCGGGTAAAGGGGACGGGCTGACCTGCCGACTGCCGGGACGCACCATCAGCATCGCGCTCATACCCAGTGCAGTGGCCACCGCCGCCGCCACGAACATCGACGAGTAGCCATAGCGCACGGTCAGGTAGCCGGTCAGCATTGGCGCGATGAACGAAGCGGTGTTGGCGATGAAATGGGTCATGCCGCTGTAGGCACCGACCCGGTTGGACGGCGCAGTGTCGATCACCACGGCCCAGTAAACCGAGTTGGGCAGCGCGTTGAGGGCGTTGGCCAGGGTCATCAGGGCAATCACGCCCCACACGGTCTGGGCCTGCGAGACCAATATGAAACAGAGCGTGGTCAACAGCAGACAGGTCGCGGCCAGCCAGCTGCGTGCCACCTTCAGGTTGCCGGTGCGGCGCAACAGCAGGTCGGAGATCTTGCCGCCCAGTAGTACGGTGAAGCAGGCGCCGGTCCACGGAATCATGCCCATGTACCACAGCGACGACAGGTTGTAGTGGAACTCGTCCTGCAGGTATTTGGGGGTCCAGGTCAGCAGCAGGAACGTCACGTACACGAACGAGAAGTAACCGACCGCATTGAGTATCAGGTCCTTGTTCTTGAAGAAATGCCATACCGGCGCAACGCTGGTGGTCGGGGTCGAGGCATTGGCCGCCGCGGCGCGTTCCCGTCGCAGGAAGTCGCGCTCGGCCTTGGACACCCGCGGGTTCTCATCGGGGGTGTTGGTGAAGCGCGTCATGAAGAAGATCAGCAGCGCCAGGCTGACCACGCCCAGCACCACGAACATGCTGCGCCAGCCGCCAGTCAGGGTTTGCAGGCCTACCGCCACCGGGGCGGTGAGCAGCGCGCCCAGTGGTGTGCTGAGCAGTCCGACCGAGACCACGAAGCCGCGCTCCTTGGGCGTGGCCCAGTTGGCCACGCTCTTGTTGATCACCGAGTAGGCCGGGCCTTCGGCAAAGCCGAACAGCACGCGGATCGTGGCGAAACCGGCCATGGCCGAGCCGCCCATGAATGCCAGCCCGAGGTCACCGGCAAACGCGGTGGCGATCTCGAAAATCGACCAGGTGGCACCCGCTATCAGCCAGATGCGCCTGGCGCCAAAGTGGTCGGCCAGGATCCCGCCGATCAACGCCCCGAGGATGTAGCCGTAACCGAAATAACCCAGGACTTTGCCCCAGTCGGCCTTGTCGAAACCGTACTCCGGAAGAATGCTCGCCGATGCATAGGCAATCGCGCCGCGGTCAATGTAGTTGAGCAGTGCCATCAGCATGATCAGGAAGAAAATCTGGTAGCGGAAAGACGGAATAGCTGCGCTCTTCATAGGGATCTGACTCGTCAAAATGATGGCAGAAGTCAAAAAGTCGGCCGCGTCCGGCGTATTTTTTATTGTTTGCCCAAACGTTTGGGTTGACGAAATGTAGAGACAGAAAAAGTTTTAGTCAATCGTTTGGGTAAAGGTTTATTTCCGGGAAGATGTCCGGATTGAGGTAGAATCGCGCGCTGGATAACGCACGGTTGGAAGCCTCTCAGACATGCCGAATCAATCTCGCCCCGCCACCCTGAAGTCCATGGCGACTGCACTCGGGTTGCACGTCTCAACGGTGTCACGGGTGCTCAATGGCGACCCGACCGGGGTTGAGCGAGCGGCGTCGGCCGAGGTGGTGGCGCGTATCCGCGCATTGGCCAAGGAGCTGGATTATCGGCCGAACACGCAGGCATCCAACCTGAAATTGCGTAAAAGCCAGGAGATCTGCGTGCTCATGCCACGTCTCACCGACCTGGTAATGGCGACCATTTACGACAGCATCGACAGTGCGGCCGAGCAGGCCGGCTACCTCACCTTCGTCTCCAATACCGACGACCAGCAGCCGCGCCAGATGGCGCGTGCCGAGCACGCCTTGCGCCGCTCGGTGGCCGGGCTGATTGTGGGTGACTCGCACGTGGGTGAAACCCAGCCCCTACTCGATCTGCTTGCGCGCAAGCACATTCCCTACGTGTTGGTCAGCCGGCAGATTGCCGGGCACCTGACGGCGGCCAGCGACGACGAATTGGGCGGCTGGTTGGCGGCCGAACACTTGTATCGGCTGGGCTGTCGCGATGTGGCGATCCTGGCTGGCGAACGGCATGCGTCCACCGGGGCTGATCGTACCCGCGGGTTCATCCGTTACTACCGTGAGCAAGGCTTCACCCTGCGCCCCGAGTGGATCCTCAATGGTCCTTTTGACAGCCACACCGGGCACCGGCAAGGCGAATATCTGTTGGGGCTCGACCCGCGCCCGCAGGCATTTTTTGCGGTCAACGACTTCCTTGCCATCGGCCTGATGGGCGCCGCGCGCGACAAAGGATTGCAGCCAGGCAAGGACATTGCCGTCGTCGGCTTCAACGACATCCCGCTGGCCAACGAACTGCTCGTTCCACTGACCAGCGTGCGCCTGCCGCTGGCGCAGATGGGCCGGCATGCGGTGGAGTTGCTGCTCAAGCGCATCAAGGGCGAGGCCGCCGAGTCGATCATCCTTGCGCCGCAGTTGCAGGTGCGTGCAAGTTCCTCGCTGTTGCGCCGCGCTGACTGAGGGGCGGCGGCGCCGCAACGCCCTGGTTTCGTGTAGGAAGAAACCAGGTTTCGCGCAGGTAGAAACTTGGCTATACTATTTTCAGTTATAAGGATATTCCTGAAGAGTATAACGGCGCGATCTATCGCTTTCTATCTATGACCCTCTCACATGGGACCTAAGTAGTTGGCCGACGCTGTGAATTAGCCAAAAAAAAAGGAGCCCCGAACCATGAATCTTGCAACGAGATTCGGCCTCAAGACCAGCATTATCCTCTGTATTTTTATGCTGGCGACCGCAGCAAACGCCGGGCCCCAAGGGCAGAAAATCTACACCCAAGGGGGCGAGTCCCCTGCCGCCATGGCCTGCGCCACCTGTCATGGCGCCAATGGGATGGGCACCGATAGCGCAGGATTTCCCCGTCTAGCGGGCCTGCCGCAGGGTTATCTGGTCAAGCAGCTTGAGGATTTTCGCTCAGGCAAGCGGGCCAACGCCGTGATGCAACCCATCGCATTGGCGCTTGACGATACCGAAGGCAAGGCTGTTGCCAGCTATCTGGGTGCGTTGGATATCGCTGCGCGGAGTGTTGATTCAGATCCCACGGGAAGTAATGGCAGCGCTGCTGAAAAACTGGTCAAACAAGGAGACTGGAGTCGTAACATTCCTTCCTGTGCGGCTTGTCACGGGGTGGGTAACCGCGGCGTGGGAGAAAGTTTTCCTCCGCTCGTTGGCCAGTCCGGCGCCTACATCGCAGCACAGTTGAATGCCTGGCGCAGCGGTACGCGCAAGAATGATCCAAATGACTTGATGAGTCATATTGCGCGCTCGCTGAGCGACTCCGAAATCAAAGACTTGTCAGCCTATTTCGCCAGCCTGAGCGGGGAGGCTAAACAATGAACTTTCCAGCGAAAATACTTCTGACTGTAGCGATAGCTGTGCCGTTTTTGGCTGCGAAGACGTTTTACGAAGAGCGCGACATGGCGCCCATAATGAAGGACTCGGTCGCACATCCAACCGTTGAGAATGCTCACAACGACTCAGTAGTGGTGGGTGAACCGACCCGGCAATCCAGCCCTTTGGAATTTACTCCACCGCAAGAGGCGGAGCTGCCCGACAATGCATTCGGGGTACTGGTGCGGGAAGGGCGGGATATTTTCATCAATACCCAGAAAAACGCCCCTGAGTTTGTGGGTAATGGACTTAACTGCAGCAATTGCCACCTCGATCAAGGTCGCAAGGCGGGGTCTGCTCCTCTTTGGGGAGCTTACGGCATGTACCCGGCCTATCGAAAAAAGAACAACAAGGTCAATACGTTTACCGAGCGTATGCAGGGTTGCTTCGAATTCAGCATGAACGGCAAGGCACCCTCCAGTGATAGCCATGTGATGAAAGCGCTCGGCACCTATGCCTATTGGCTCTCGACCAAAGCGCCTGTGGGCGTGGACCTTCCGGGGCGCCTCTATCCTGTTATCCCTGCACCTGAAAAAGGCTTTGATCTGGTTAAAGGGAAACAGATTTATGCCGAACAATGCTCCATCTGCCATGGCGGGGAAGGGCAGGGCCAGAAATCCGCAGGAGTGTTTGTATTTCCGCCACTGTGGGGCAAGGATTCCTACAACTGGGGTGCGGGGATGCACCGTATCAATACTGCCGCCGGTTTTATCAAGCAAAACATGCCACTAGGTAAGGGCGGATCCCTGACTGATGACGAAGCCTGGCATGTCGCCGCCTACATCAATAGCCATGAGCGACCTCAGGATCCGCGTCTGGTCGATAATTCCGTTGAAAAGACCCGCAAGAAATACCATGAGGGCGACGGCGTAAACTTATACGGAGAGTCCGTTAATGGCGTGATGCTGGGGCAAGGCATCAACTAACCGACTCAACGCTGGCAGCGACGCCGTGCATGAACACGGCTTCGCGCGCCATATCATCTTCTGACCGCCCTCCCGATCTCGCGGATGCGGCACTATTTCGCCGTAGACCGCGCCCCTCCCACCCGACGGTCGGACTTTTCCTCGAGTTGGATAGCGAAATCCGTGGCCTCTTGGTAGTTACGGAAGATCCAGGTCTTGCCAGTGTATCGCTCGATGACCTGGAAGATGCCGAGCTTCTTGGTCACCACCTGGAAGCGAGCACCGCGGCGCGACTTCAGGTGATTGCGCCGGAAGAAATCCATGGATGCTTCATTGGAGTGGACGAGCAGGGCGCCTAGCTCATCGATGCGCTGCAGGAAGGATGGATGCATGTCTGATCCTCGAAGTGGGGAACATGTATTCGCAAGCACTTGTGCCGCTAGTTGCTTGCCTATGCAGGCAGAGGTGTGTTCTGAACTAAAGGTGACCTGAAGGTAACGGTGACCTAAAGGTGACGGATCTATTTAGGCGAGCACAAACGATCCTGCCTAAAATAGATAAGTCCATTTTTGGCCATCGGGTTTTTTGTTCACATACCGTTCGTCCAAAGTTCCGCACTTGCAGTGTCTCGCAGTTACTAATGTTCAAGCACGTAGATCGCGCGCATCAGAACGGAGAGCCGGCATGGACATTGATGAAAATGCTCCTGGAAACATATCTCAGAAGGGCGTAACGAGCGGTACGGATAACGAAGCAGGCCATGATCCCAGGCGCGATGAATCTGAAGTTCCGCTGCCTGCGGACGACGAAGCACCGGTGGATGAAGAATTGGCGGATTTGGATGCCAACAACTCAGTGTCGAGTGGGCGTCCCAATCCCTGATGACCACCGCAGCCACGGCGGTCCCGTCGTGGTCTGGACGTCGATATCCGGTTAGTGCGACGTTCGGGATCAACCCCGGCGGCCCGCCCCCCCTGCGATGTGTATCAGTGCCCTTTAACCTTCTTGATGCGCAGCACAATGAGCGCAAGGATGCCGATCGCGAGGGGCGTCATGGCCAGCATGGCTTCCCGTGGGGCCACTTCGACACCGAGCAGGTGCAACCCCGAATAGCCAAGCTTGAGCAGGTTCAGCAGGTAGTAGGTGATGGCGATGATCGACAGGCCCTCCACCGCGCGCTGGATCTTGATCTGGGCATCGGCGCGGGCGTTCATGCTTTTGAGGATCTCCGAATTCTGCTCTTCCATTTCCACCTGAACCCTGGCCTGCAACAGATCGCCCAGGTTGGCCACGCTTTTGGCCAGGTGCTCCAGACGCTGTTCGGTGGCGGTGCAGTACCTGACGGTGGGCTTGAAGCGGCGATCGATGAACACCCCTAGCCGCTGGCAATCCCCCACATGACTTTCCCGCAGTTCGCCCAGGCGCTCGAATACCAGTTGGGCGTAGGCCTGGGTGGCGCTGAAGCGATGGCGGGTTTTCGCGGTACAGCTGACTACCTGGGCCGAAAGGCTGGAGATGTCCGCCAGCAGGGCTTTCGCGTTGCCACTGTCGGCGTCGGCGTTACGCCCGGAAAGCGTGACCAGGGTCTGGTCAAAGACGTTGAGTTGCGCGCTCAAGGTCTTGGCCGTGGTCAAGGACAGCGAGGCCATCATCCGGTAAGTCTCGATTTCCAGCAGGCGGCGGATCATCCGTCCCTGGCGGTAGGCGTTGAGGCGCCGGTTGACGAACAGGAGGCGGTTGCTGCCGTCCTCGCGGAGGCGAAAATCGCTCCAGACCACCGCGTCGCCGCCGCCCACACAGGAACCGCACGGGTCCTTGAAACCGTAGGAGGCAAGGTCCAGGCCGGCTTCGCCACGCACGACGATCTGCACCGAGTTGATCAGCTGCGGCAGATGCCCTTCGACCTTTTGCGCCAGCACCTCGGGCAGCGATGTCCAGGACAAGTCATCGCAGGATGAAGTGACCACCAGGGTCAAGGTGAAGAATTCGGCGTGGCGTTCCCATTTCAGGGCGTGGCCCTCGAGTCGGGTGATGCCTTGGGCGGCATGAGGATCGATCGGACCAGGGCAGCAGCGCTCCAGCAGCGCATTGCACTGCGGTTCCGTGCCGAGAAAAGCCATGTGAAACACATGGGCCGGCTCGTCGAAATACAGTGACGGGCGCGCGTGCAGTTCGTTGTGCAGGGTTTGTCTTTGCGGATGCATGCTGTTCAGGCCATGTTGGTCGACTGCTGTTGTTAGTGGGACAGGTGGGCGAACTCACGAGTCACTTGCAGTCAGCGATACTTTTCTGGCGATGTTGCCAGTGACCGACTTGGCTACATCACCCGCCGTGTGTCGCCGCGGTTCTCGCCGGCTAGCGTGATTCGCTGAAGTGGGGTATGACAAAAGACCGACATAGAGCCGGATCAAGGAGCAGCAAATGAAGCTGACAGTAGATCGCCCGCGGCCCCCTATTCTCACCATCGAAAGCGGCAAGGGGGCTGGAAAGGAGATCATGGCGAAGCCAACGTGGGGCGACGATAACGATCCTTTACCGGTGTCGGTTTGGGTAGTCGTTAATACCGAGTCGGGTGAGAACGTTATCGATAAGATCGGTGGCCCTTTTGAGAGCATTGAGCAAGCTGAAGAGCTGGCACTTGAACGTGCCACTGCTTGGTACGATGGCGGGGGTGGATACGATCATGACAATGGATTAAAGCCGTAATAGGTTACGGTGGGTCAGCCAGCCTGTGACATCGGCACGGCCTTCAGGTCGTCTTTTTCGTCCGCTCCATCCGGGTAAGGCTTCAAGTCGGCGCGGGTGTACTTGCCCGCCCTGACTGTGTAGTTGCTGCAGTTCGGCTATGCGCCAAGCTCGACGTAGCTGGACTCCCCACCTCCCGTCGCGCCCGACAACCAACCCCATACGAAGGTCAGAGTAGTACGTCCTGCGTGATCAATGCCTACCGTGCCACGAGACCAGCCGGCCAGCATCTCACCATCCGTCGTCAAGCACTGAAAAAGAAGCTCGATGGTATCGGGGCCTGTCGCGCGTCCGACCTGATGACCCATGCGGATCCGGCCGCCTTGGTAAGTGCCCGATATGGCATCTTCCTCGACATGGTAATGAAATACTGTGCCTGTACCGGATAGCCCTTGGGCGTTGTCCGCTACCGTAAATCGGCGATTGTTCAAACGTTCGCTGATTTGAGAAAAGGGGATTTCCATAAGTGTCGCGTCCTTTTAGTCGAGATGTTCCCTTGCAGTCTTCGATTATCTTAAGCCATTTTGTCGCGGCGCAGATCTGAAGACGCAAAGCAAAGCAAGATCAAAAGATCGCAGCCTCGCTTCACTCGACAGCTCCTACACGATCACCGGTGTACAGATGAATTGTGGTCAGCGCCGAACCCTGGTAGGAGCCGGCTTGCTGGCGAAGGCGTCGTCATGGGCGCTGCAAGGCGCAAACGCCTGGGAATCGGGGCCTGGGTCGGAACGGCAAGGCGATTGCGCAACGCGCCGCGGCGTTCGACATGCACATCCGCTATCATGGTCGGCGTCCGCGCATTTTGCTGGGGCGCCGCTGTCTACGCCCATCCCAGGGTGACATGAAGCCCCGGTGGCACGCGGTTAGAGAGTCTCGCTTATCCGCTCATATTCGGATTCCAACCAGGCTGCGCGGTCCCGAGCCTCCTCGATGGTCGAGAATGAATCTATTTTCTTTCCGCACTCGGTATCGACCGAGAACATCGCGGTGCCATTGGTAGAGTGATCTACGACTTGGAATTTCATGATGGGACCCTCGGGGGCTGGAGCCGGGTAATTGGAAAGCGAAAAGGTCGTTCGAATCAGTGAAGGCGGACAGGAATGAGCGCAATTGAGCGTCAGGGATCCGTATGACCAGTCGGTGAATGTTGACTAGCGGTATCAATGGATCGTTCAATTGCGCAGAGGTTGAGAGTCTGCGCGACGAGATTCGCGTGATCGAGAACGCTCTTGATGACGAACACGATGTCTCGTCAGGTTTGCGGAAAAGGTGACTGGAAAAGGTGACTGATCTATTTATCGCTTTTTGCCATGAAATAGATCAGTCACCTTTTAGTCGGTCATCTTTTAGCCAAAGGGCTTACTCATTCGGCCTCAGTCACCCGCACCTGTTCGCGCGGATCGATCTGATCCAGCACCCGGTTCGCAGTAACTTCTGCCAGCATGATGCTGTTGGAAATGCCCAGCAAGGCGTGGCGCGATCCACCGTCCAGATGATCCACCAAGTGATGAACCATCACATCGACTGAGGCCAGCGTTTCGACCAGATAAACCACCAGGGTTTCGGTCGTAGCCTCTGGGTCCACGTTAAATAATGTGCAGGGCGTACGTGGCTTGGCTTTAATGTCAGCAGTCGTCGGAAAGTGGTAGGAGAGGGCGCGCTCGCCTGCCTCGTTGAAGTTGTTTGAATCAGGTTCGAACGGGGAGGCCGGATCGGTGTCCGGCGGATTGGGTGTGACCTTGAACATGGTGAATCTCCGTCTACGAGTTCAAGCTGCTCCATTCGGTTCCAAGCGAAAGGGTGGCAGCTGTACGCGGGTTGGAACCCGGGGTAAACGGAACCCGGCAGACCCGAAGGTCTCCCGCGCACAGCCGCCATAACGGAGTGCACACATTAAAGGCGCGCAAGCATACGTTATGAAGGGCGCTTTTGCGCCGTTTACTCATCGGGGTTCCAAGCCCGGTCGCTGAATTGGCAGCGACACGGAGACGATAGAGATGGGGGGCAAAGCGCACAAGCCGGCGGATTCTGGTGTAACCGTAGGCAACGGCGCAAGGTCTTGTAGCTTTCAGGAAGTAAGCTGGCGGGTGTTTAAACATGTTCTTGCCGCGGATGTTTAATCTGACTGAAAGGCGACGGATCTACTTTGCGATAAAGCTGATGTCCAATAAAAAAGACGGGATAAGCCCCATTTGATGGATTTGGCCGCAGGAAAGGGCCGGCATATCTAAGTCTAAAAGCAAAGCAAGATCAAAAGATCGCAGCCTCGCTTCGCTCGACAGCTCCTACAGGGCAGGATTGGCGTGCTTTCGCCGTCCTGAAAAAAAGTATCAGTCAGCATTACCTCACGCGTTAGCCACGACCCTCCTTCGATGGGATTCTTGCCTCGGCGCTCGCCGATCCTGTTACGCGCATGTCGGCTGCTGCTTTACCTACAAATACAAAAAAAGGAACAACCATGGTCACTCGCGAATCGTCTCGAGGATTGTTGCTGGGCATGCCTGTCTGTCTGATATGGGGTTACGTTGCCATTGCTCTGTTCATGACAGGGGACGGCATTGAGCTGGCTTTCCTGTCGCGGTACATCGTTGACCTCGGTTTCACTCCGACCCAGGCTTCCTTGCTGTTCACGGTGTATGGCCTGCTCGCAGCCTTGTCCAGCTGGAGTTCCGGTGTGCTGGCCGAGACCTTCGGCCCACGTCGAATCATGCTGGTCGGCGTCGTGGCCTGGCTGGTCTTCCATGGGTTGTTTCTGACGTTCGGCCTGAGCGCACAGAACTATCCGTTGATGGTGCTTTTCTACGGCATCCGCGGGCTTGCCTATCCCTTGTTCATCTACGCATTCCTGGTCTGGATTGCTCAGGTCACGCCCGGTGCTCGCCTTGCTTCAGCGATGGGGTGGTACTGGACAATGTATTCCATCGGTATCGGTTTTCTCGGGACGTACCTGCCGAGCCTGAGCATCTCGCGGATCGGTTTTATCGGCACGTTATGGATGGCGACATTCTGGGTCGCGCTGGCGGCGGTGTTGATTGTGTTCATGGTCAAGGATCGAGGTGCGGCACGGGAGAACACGCCTGCACTGCTCGCCGAACGTTTGCGCGAGTTGAGCCGAGGGGTCACGATCCTGTTCGATCAACGCAGCATTCTGATCACGGCCATCGTGCGAATTATCTGCAACCTGACGCTGTTCGGTTTCCCGGTCATCATGCCGCTGTACCTGACGTCGGCCGAGATTGGTTTCACCATGGAGCAATGGTTGCATCTGTGGGGTGTGATGTTCATCGTCACCATTTTCACCAATGTGATCTGGGGATGGGTCGGTGACCGGATCGGCTGGCTACGGCAGATGCGCTGGTTCGGTTGTGTCGGCGGTGCGCTGGCGACCCTGGCGTTCTATTACGTGCCCCTGATGTATGGCGCCCACTTCGAACTGGCGATCGTCGCTGCGGTTGCACTGGGCATTTGCGTCTCAGCGTTCGTGCCCATGGGCGCGGTCTTTCTCGCTATTTCCCCCGAGCGTCAGGGGGCGGCCATTTCTGCCCACAACCTGGCCGCCGGGCTGTCGAATTTCATGGGGCCGGCCATCGCGACCCTGACGATTTCCTGGCTGGGGTGCAAGGGGTGGTGTGGGTCTACGCATCGTTGTACCTGGTGGGCGCGGTGTTGACCTGTTTCATTCGTGTCGAGCAACCCGGACTCGGGTCGGACGCCGAGCCGGTACCCCATTTTCCGGCCCGTGCCCGTCCTGAAGAAGCCATGTGAACAAAGGGATACGAGATCCGTGGCGGTCACGTAAGCAGGCTGGACACCATGAATCCTCGAGCACTGTGGGAAGCTGCACGAAAGCCTTCCACTGGGGTGATGAAACCGAAGATGAGCAGAGCCTTCCCCGCTGGATACCCGCGTATAGCCGATGCTATGTGCGGTCGGGGGGCCGAGAGCCTGTCCCAATCGGATTCATGCCGCGGCTCCCACTTCTTCATGCGCACGCGATCGACCCAGCAAGGCGAACACTAGCAGCGCAGTCAGTGCCGAAGAGGCAGCCAGGATGTACAAGACCCAGCGGAATGCCCGGTCGTAGGTCGCCAGCAGCAAGGCGCGCTCGCCGCTGACAAGGGCACTGGCATGCGCCAGATCGCCGAGCGCGGCGCGATTGGCGGCCTCGATCACAACGGCTGGATCGGCCGCGGCTAAAGTGCCGAGCAATCCGCCCTGAATTAAGAACGCCAGCATCGCGCCCGCCACCGCGATGGCAATCCCATCGGCCGAAACACGCACGCAGTTGAAGATGCCGGTCGCCATACCTGCACGTTCTGTCTCCACCACGCTCACGGCCATGCCATCCATCAGCCCCCAAGGCAGGCCAATGCCTGCGCCGATCAACGCCAGCGGCGCTACCAGCGCAGGGCCGGCCCCGCCGGACAACACCTGACCCACCCAGACCAGTCCGGCCGCCACCAGCAGCAGCCCGACGCCAGACAGCATGCCGGAGGTGAACCAGCGCGACAACAACGCGGTAAGGAACGGCACGACCAGTAGCGGCGCAGCCAGGGCGATCATCATTTGGCCCGCTTCCAATGCGCTCAGTCCGTCGATTCCGATGAAGCGGCCCGGCAGCATCACGATCAGTGTGACAAAGAAGAAGGCCGGCGATGCGGCCAACACCTGCACGCCGACGAAGCGCCCACTGCCGAATAACGAAAGGTCGAGCATCGGGCGCGCGACACGGCGTTCGATGCGTACAAATGCGATGAATAGCACGACTGAGGCCAATAGCGTGCCGAGCACCGAAGCGCTGCGCCAGCCTTCTTCCGGCGCCAGCAGGATGCCGTAGGTGAACAAGCTCAGCGCGGCGGTGAAGCTGAGGGCGCCGGGCCAGTCCAGGCCGGTAGAGTCTGGGTCTCGGGACTCCGTGGCGCTGACCCACACCAGCAGGAAACCGGCCACGCCGATCAGCGCCGTCGCCAGGAACACCCAGCGCCAGCCCGCCACCTCCACCAGCCAGCCTGCCGCCAGCGGCCCGAAGGCCAGGCCGATGCCAAACGTGGTGCCGAGCAGGCTGAACACACGTGTACGGATCGGGCCGTGGAAGGTCTGTGCCAGCGAGGACATGGCGCCCGCGAAGGCGGCTGCGCCGCCCAGCCCTTGCGCCAGGCGCAGCCCGTCGATCCAGCCGAGCGTCGGCGCCAGCGGGATTAAGAACGTCATCAGCACGAATAGCACCAGGCCGACCAGCCACACGCGCTTGCGGCCATAGGTGTCGGTCAGGCTGCCGGCCGCCATCATGGCGCTGCCGTAGGTCAGGATGTAGCCGTTGACCACCCAGTTCAGTTGCACCGCCGTCCCGCCCAGTTCCTGACTGATGGACGGCAGCACGACGGCCGGCCCGGTGAAGCACAGCGGGATCAGGATGCCGGTCAGGCAGGCGGCAAGCAGTTGCAGCCAGTCGCGTCCGGTGGTACCGCTTGTGGCGGTCAGGGCTTGTGTCATGGGAAACATCCGCAAAGAGTCATTAGAGGGTCAGGCAGCCGTCCCATATCTCGAAAGCCAAGCAAGACAGCCGGATCCAACCTGTGCAGCCGTCAGCGTAAGTGCGGGCTCGATTAAGAAAAATAGGCTAAGGTTCCGAACATATCGGACAAATTTTCTTAGAACGGTGAAGAATGGACTCCCTTAACGGCATCACGTTCTTCGTGCAGGCGGCGCAAGACCGTAGCTTTTCGCAAGCCGGGCGCGTGCTCGGCGTCTCGTCTTCCGCCGTGGGCAAGAGCGTGGCCCGGCTGGAGGAGCGGCTGGGCGTGCGCCTGCTCCACCGCAGCACGCGCAGCATCACGCTGACCGCCGAGGGCACGCTATTCCTGGAGCGTTGCCGGCGCATCCTCTGCGAGGTCGAGGCGGCAGAATTGGAACTGTCGCAAACCCGGCAGGCGCCCCGAGGCAAGTTGCGCGTGAGCATGCCGCTGGTCAGCAGCTTGGTCATGCCGGCGCTGACGGCCTTCATGCACCGCTACCCCGCCATCGAGTTGGACGTTGATTTCTCGGATCGGATGGTCGATGTAATCGAGGACGGATTCGATGCCGTCATTCGCACTGGAGAACCGACTGATTCCCGGTTGATGTCCCGTGCACTGGGCACCTTCAAGCTGCTGCTAGTCGCCTCGCCCTTTTACTTCGCCGCGCGCGGCACTCCGCGCGTGCCCGCCGACCTGACGGGCCACGCCTGCCTGCAACATAAGTTCCCGAGTACCGGCAAGTTCGAGTCATGGCCCTTGGGCAGGCAGGAGGGCGAGGCAGAACCCGTCCTCTTGGCCTCGATGGTATGCAACACCACCGAAGCCCTGTTTCACATCGCCCGCGATGGACTTGGAATCGCCTGCCTGCCGGACTTCATGGTGCGTGATGCCATTGCGGCCGGCGAACTGGTGACGGTGCTGGACGACTTCAACCAGCATCAGGGCACCTTCCGCATGCTTTGGCCATCGAGCAAGCACCGGGCGCCGAAGCTACGCGCATTCATCGACTTCATGGGCGCGGAGCTTTTCAAAACCTGATCCGGACTGGGCACCGGATAAGTCATCCACCGCATGCACTGATGCCGGCGGCCAACTGTCATGAAATGAAAAGCCATTGTCGTCTGATGAGAAGCGGCTGGCCAGGCTGCGTCCTACAGTCCAATCAGCGCAAATCGACGCTGCACAGACTGGAGAACAAGACAACATGGCCAACGCCGTACGCTTCTACGAAACCGGTGGTCCCGACGTCCTGCGCTATGAAGAGGTCGACGTCGGCGAACCCGGTCCAGGCCAGGCCAGGTCCGTCTTCGTCATGTGGCGGTCGGCCTGAACTATGCCGACACCTATTTTCGCAATGGCACCTACCCGATCCCGATGCCGAATGGCATGGGGGTTGAAGCGTCCGGTGTGGTCCAGGCCATCGGCGAAGGGGTGACCAACGTACAGGTGGGCGATCGCGTCACCTACACCGGTTTTCTCAACACCCTGGGTGCCTACAGTACCGAACGCCTGATCCCGGCCGCGCCGTTGATCAAGCTGCCGGAAACCATCAGTTTCGAGACGGCCGCCGCCATGACCATGCGCGGCCTGACGTCGTCGTACCTGATGCGTCGCATCTACGACTTCAAACCCGGCGACAGCATTCTGCTGCACGCGGCTGCCGGTGGTGTCGGCCTGATCGTTTCGCAGTGGGCCAAGCTGCTTGGCCTGAACGTGATCGGCACCGTGTCCACCGAGATCAAGGGTGACATTGCCCGGGCCCATGGCTGCGATCACGTCATCAACTACAGCCACGAAGATGTCGCCCAGCGCGTGCGCGAGTTGACGGACGGCGTGGGTGTGAACGTGGTGTTCGACAGCGTCGGCATCAGGATCCGGTGTCGCCGCGCAGCCAATAGAGGGGCGCCCGGTAGAGCGCCGTGGTTCGGGAGCAGTGCAATCCACGAAGTTTTTCGTAGGCCCATTTCCAACCGTGCTTAGCTGCGCTGCTCATCCCATGTCCCTATATCATGGCCATCCTTCCGGAATGGTAGCAGCTAAATAATCAATCGGATCCAACTTGTTTCAGGCGTCAAAAATTTGTCCCTGCCTTCTGGAGTGCGTTCTTTTTCCTCAAGAAATCACCCTATTACTCTGCAGCAGCGATGGCTGTTCGTTGTGCCATTCTGTCGACAGCCACCGTTTCACGTTCGACCTCTGCCCGGCATATCGATGGCATGCTGATGCACTCGTCGATACAGCGTGGCCCGAGAGATGCCCAAAGCCTTGGCCGCGGCAGTGGGTTTCCAGCGATGACGGACCAGGGCATCGATGAGTGCCTGGCGTTCCGGACTTGCGCAACGTTCCACGCAGTCGCCCGGGATCGGATCATCGACGCCGTGGCCGAGCAGTTGCCCGGGCAAGTCGCTCGACAGAATCAGGTGGGTCTCGCACACCGCGCAGGCGTAACGCAGTACATGCCGCAGTTCGCGTACGTTGCCCGGCCAGCGGTAGCCAAGCAGGCATTCCAGGGCGGCGTCGCCCAGTTGCATCGATACACCGCAGGCCGCCGATTCTTCGTCCAGTATCCGGTTGATCAAGGCCAGTCGATCACTGCGTTCGCGCAACGGCGGTAATAGGAAGCGCGCGCCACTGAGGCGAAAATACAGGTCTTCGCGAAACGCGCCAGCGTTGACCAGTGCTTCCAGGTCGCGATGGCTTGCACAGATGACCTGAATGTCGATCGCTTTGCTGCGTGACGCCCCCAGCGGCGCCACTTCGCCCTCGGCCAGAACTCGCAGTAGCCGGGTTTGCAAGGGCAGGGGCATGTCGCCGATTTCATCGAGAAACAGGGTGCCGCCATCGGCTTGTTCCAGCAGGCCTTGCATGCCTTTGCTCGACGCACCGGTGAAGGCGCCGGGTACATAACCAAACAGCTCGCTTTCAATCAGGTTTTCCGGAATGGCCGCGCAGTTCACCGCGATAAAAGGCCGCTCGCAGCGGCGACTGGCCTGGTGCAGCTGGCGGGCGAAAACTTCCTTGCCGGAGCCGGTCTCGCCCTGGATCAGCACGGGTAAATTGCGATCCTTGACCCGGACTGCCAGGCGCAGGCCTTCTTCCAGCCGCGGGTCAAGTTCGGCTTGTGTGGGTACCCGACGCGCAGGGTTGCGTTGTGCTCGACGAGGCATGCTGAGCCGCCCGTGCAAGACATGGCGGCCACCCTGGCATTGAAGCAGGCAGAGCGATTCGTCCCGGGCCCGATGCAACAATTGCTGATCAAACACCTGGCTGATGTGTTCCGGCAGTCGACCAAAGCCTTGCAGCAATAGTTGCCGCGCCGCGGGGTTCAGCGCCTGCAGTCGGCCCTCGTCGTCCCATGCGAGCAAGTAGTCGGGTTGACTGTCAACGTAACCCGGGCTGTCATGAGCCCGCAGCACCCAATAACCCTGGGCACTGCTCATGAAAAATGCCTGTTCTATTTCCCGCGCGCTTTGCACCACCATCTGCCGGATCAGGTGTTGGGAGCGACGGTCGTCCGGGGAGCGCACCGCGGATACGTCGAGCACCCCGAGCAATTCGCCTCGGTGGTCGAAGACCGGTGCGGCAGAGCAGGTGAGGCCGATAAAAGCGGCGCGAAAGTGATCGTGCTTGTGCACTGTGACCGGTGCGCGCGCGGTCAGCACCGCGGCCACGCCACAGGTGCCTTCCTCGCCTTCCGACCAGCAGGTGCCGAGGTACAGGCCCGCTTTGCGGCAGTCATTGCGCAGGGTGCTTTCCACGCGGTAGTCGATGGTCTGGCCCTGGGCGTCGGTGAGCAGCACGCAATAGTCGGCATCGCGCACCCGGCCATGGAGGCGGGCGACTTCTTCGCTGGCGATGCGCAGGAACAGCTCGGAGCGTTCCCGGCACTCCTGCAGCACGTTCGGTGAAAGGATCCGTGGACCTTGTAATGAGCCCGGGTCCAGGTGGTGTTGCTCCATGGAGCGGCGCCAGGAATCGAGTATCAACTCCGGCACCGGCAACTGCGGCAGGTGCGCTGCATTTTTCAAGACACGGCTGACGCAATCGACATGCGCCTTCGAGTGTGCGGAAAGCATTAAGGCCTCCGGTTCCATCTTCTTTTAGTTGTGCGGCTATTAAGCGCCGTTCATGGACGCTCGACAAGCGTCGGTTCACCCACGGCGAAGGTGAGACGCAACGTCTCAGCGTCTCATGGCCAGCCCGTGTTGGCTGACATGGGACGTCTCATTCAAGCGAGATCCGGATCACCTGTAACACCGCGCAATACCGCTCTGGAACAGGTGTCCTGGCGCTTTTTTGCGAATCTGGCACCGGCCTTGCTCTAGCGCTTGCAACAGTCCGACTTTCAACCAGCCTGACAAGCGACCCGATAATAAAAAAGAGGTGCCCTATGTCCTCATGCCGAGGCTCTTTCCCTGTTCTGCCTGTGGTGGCGGCATGAGTCGCTTGCCCCTGACCGTCGGCATCATTGCCAACCCGGCGTCGGGTCGCGACGTACGGCGTCTGACAGCGAACGCCGGGCTGTTTTCCAGCACCGACAAGGTCTCGGTGATCCAGCGTCTGCTGGCGGCTTTTGGCGCCACCGGCGTCGAACGGGTGCTGATGCCCACCGACATGACCGGCATCGCCGCTGCAGTGCTGAAGAACAGTCAGGGTCGGCAGGCGCGCGACAGCCACTGGCCAACCCTGGAGTTCCTCGATATCACCTTGCGTCAGAGCGTGGCGGACACTCGTCAGGCAGCACGCTGGATGGCTGAACGCGGCGTGTCGCTGATCGCCGTACTCGGCGGTGACGGCACCCACAAGGCGGTGGCGGCCGAAGTCGGCGACATTCCACTGCTGACGCTGTCCACCGGTACCAACAACGCCTTCCCGGAGTTGCGTGAAGCCACCAGCGCAGGGTTGGCCGGCGGGTTATTCGCCAGCGGGCGGATTCCCCCCGAAATCGCCTTGCGCCGCAACAAGCGTCTACTGGTGCGGGTGCCGAGTCGCGACTTGTGCGAAGTGGCGCTGGTGGACGTGGCAGTGTCCTCGCTGCCCTTTATCGGTGCCCGTGCAATCAGCCGTGGGATTGATCTGGCCGAGGTATTTGTGACCTTCGCCGAACCCCAGTCCATTGGCATTTCGGCCCTTTGCGGCCTCTGGTTTCCGGTATCGCGCCAAGCCCCGGGTGGGGCATGGATGCGCCTTGATCCGCATTCACCCGAAGCCCTGTTGGTGCCACTGGCGCCTGGCCTGCTGCAAGGCTGCGGCGTGTTGGCCGCCGGCAGCCTGGAGCCTGGCGTGGCCCATCGCCTATGCCTGGCCAGCGGCACCCTGGCCCTGGATGGCGAGCGGGAAATCGAATTCAACGCCCAGGACCTGCCCACCGTAACCCTCGATGCCGGCGGCCCGCTGAGCATCGATGTCCATACGGCCCTGGCCTATGCAGCACGACAGCGGCTGCTGGCCATCGGCCGTGAACACCCGCGACACCCTCTGAACCTTGAGTCTCAAGACACCCTGGAGAATAAAAATGTCGACACAGTTGACCGCTGAACAATTACTGCATGCCTACCGGGTGATGCGCACCATCCGCGTTTTCGAAGAGCACCTGCACGTGGAGTTCGCCACCGGCGAGATCCCGGGTTTCGTCCATCTGTATGCCGGCGAAGAGGCTTCGGCCGCCGGTGTCATGGCTCACCTGAGGGATGACGATTGCATCGCGTCCAACCACCGGGGCCATGGCCATTGCATCGCCAAGGGCGTGGATGTGTACGGGATGATGGCCGAGATCTACGGCAAGAAAACCGGGGTCTGCCAGGGCAAGGGTGGCTCCATGCACATTGCCGATTTCGAAAAGGGCATGCTCGGTGCCAACGGCATCGTCGGCGCCGGTGCACCCTTGGTCGTGGGCGCAGCGCTGGCCGCCAGGCTCAAGGGGACCGACAGCGTCGCGGTGGTGTTCTTCGGTGACGGCGGTTCCAACGAAGGCGCGGTATTCGAGGCGATGAACATGGCCTCCGTATGGAACCTGCCGTGCCTGTTCATCGCCGAGAACAACGGTTACGCCGAGGCCACGGCCTCCAATTGGTCAGTGGCCTGCGATCACATCGCCGACCGCGCCGCGGGTTTCGGCATGCCTGGGGTCACGGTCGATGGCTTCGATTTTTTCGCCGTTCACGAAGCGGCCGGTGCCGCTGTCGAGCGGGCCCGCGCAGGCGAAGGACCGTCGCTGATCGAGGTCAAACTGACCCGTTACTACGGTCACTTCGAGGGCGATGCCCAGACCTACCGGGCGCCGGATGAGGTCAAGTATTTCCGCGAGCACAACGACTGCCTGATGCAATTTCGCGACAGCACCACCCGCTCGGCAGTGGTCGATGCCAGCCAGTTGGACCAGATCGATAGCGAAGTGGACCTGCTGATCGAGAACGCTGTGCGCAAGGCCAAGTCCGATCCCAAGCCGAGCGCGGCCGACCTGCTCACCGACGTCTACGTTTCCTATCCCTGAACGCCCCCTATAACAAAAAACGAGACCATCATCATGGCGAGAAAAATCAGCTATCAGCAGGCAATCAACGAAGCCCTGGCCCAGGAAATGCGCCGCGATCCCAGTGTGTTCATCATGGGTGAAGACGTCGCCGGCGGTGCCGGTGCTCCCGGTGAAAACGACGCCTGGGGCGGGGTGCTGGGCGTGACCAAGGGCCTCTATCACCAATTTCCCGGGCGAGTGCTGGATACACCGTTGTCAGAGCTGGGCTATGTCGGTGCCGCGGTAGGCGCAGCAACCTGTGGCGTGCGTCCGGTGTGTGAATTGATGTTCGTCGACTTCGCCGGTTGCTGCCTGGACCAGATCCTCAATCAGGCAGCCAAGTTTCGCTACATGTTCGGCGGCAAGGCTTCCACCCCGCTGGTGATTCGCACCATGGTCGGTGCGGGCCTGCGGGCCGCCGCCCAACACTCGCAAATGCTCACTTCGCTGTGGACCCACATCCCCGGGCTGAAAGTCGTCTGTCCGTCATCGCCTTATGACGCCAAGGGGCTGTTGATCCAGGCCATCCGCGACAACGACCCGGTGATCTTCTGTGAGCACAAACTGCTCTACAGCATGCAGGGCGAGGTGCCGGAAGAGCTCTATAGCATTCCTTTCGGCGAAGCCAACTTCCTGCGCGATGGCAAGGACGTGACCCTGGTGTCCTATGGGCGCACGGTCAACACGGCGATGGACGCCGCCCGCAGCCTGGCAGGGCGCGGTATCGACTGCGAGGTCATCGACCTGCGCACCACCAGCCCGCTGGATGAAGACAGCATTCTCGAAAGCGTGGAAAAGACCGGGCGCCTGGTGGTGATCGACGAGGCCAACCCGCGCTGCTCCATGGCCACCGATATCTCGGCCCTGGTGGCGCAAAAGGCCTTCGCCTCACTCAAGGCACCGATTGAAATGGTCACCGCGCCGCATACGCCGGTGCCATTTTCCGACGCCCTGGAAGATCTCTACATCCCCGACGCGGCGAAGATCGAAAACGCCGTGCTCAAACTGATCGAATGGAGCAAGCGTTCATGAGCCAGATCCATACCTTGACCATGCCCAAATGGGGCTTGTCCATGACCGAAGGCCGGGTCGATGTCTGGCTCAAGGAGGAAGGGCAGGCGATCACCAAGGGCGATGAAGTACTGGATGTGGAAACCGACAAGATTTCCAGCAGTGTCGAAGCGCCCTTTTCCGGAGTACTGCGCCGGCAGATCGCGCGCCAGGATGAAACCCTCGCGGTAGGTGCCTTGCTCGGCATCGTGGTCGACGGCGAGGCCAGCGAGGCGCAGATCGATGCGGTGATCGAGCAGTTCCAGGCCGCGTTCGTACCCGGCGATGGCGCCGAGGAAGACAGCGGGCCCAAGCCGCAGAAGGTCGAGCTGGACGGCCGGCTGATCCGTTACTTCGAGCGCGGCGAAGGCGGGGTGCCGTTGGTGTTGGTACATGGCTTTGGCGGCGATCTGAACAACTGGTTGTTCAATCACGAAGCATTGGCCGCGGGGCGGCGGGTGATCGCCCTCGATCTGCCGGGTCACGGCGAGTCGGCCAAGCAATTGGAGCGGGGCGACCTGGATGAGCTCAGCGCAGTGCTGCTGGCACTGCTCGACCATCTGGATATTCCCGTTGCGCATTTGGTGGGTCACTCCATGGGCGGTGCGGTATCGCTCAACACCGCACGCCTGGCACCGCAGCGGGTGCGTTCGCTGACCTTGATAGGCAGCGCCGGCCTGGGCACCGAAATCAACGGTGAATACCTGCAAGGATTTGTCGAAGCGGCCAGCCGCAATGCCCTCAAGCCGCAATTGGTCCAGCTGTTCTCCAATGCGGAACTGGTCAACCGGCAGATGCTTGAAGACATGCTCAAGTACAAGCGCCTGGAAGGGGTGGACGCGGCCTTGCGTCTGCTGATTTCGGGATTGTTTGCCGATGGCCGGCAAACAGCGGATCTACGCGGCGTGGTGCTGGAAGGCCGCCAGCCGGTATTGCTGATCTGGGGCAGCGACGACGCGATTATCCCTGCCACCCACAGCGCCGGGCTGTCGGCGCAAGTCGAGATCCTGCCGGGTCAGGGACACATGGTGCAGATGGAAGCGGCCGAGCAGGTCAACCGGCTGATTCTGGACTTTGTGCAACCATAAGCCAGGGTGCAGTCGGCTGGGCCATCTCGTGGGGGGAGGAGTCGTTCGCCGGTCAGCTCGATTCGGCGATGTCATCGTCGAGGGTCTCGGCCGGCGATTCCTCTTGCCCGGGCAGTTCGGTGATCACACTGAAGTCACTGACTTCGACCGCGCCCGATCCATACCCCAGCAGATGGAAAGAGAAGGCCTTGCGCGACTGCGGGTTGGGGAAGCTGAAATCCATCTCCAGTGGCTGGTCAACCGTGACGAGCATTTCGCTGGGCAGGCCCAATTGCACATCCTGTTCCAGCTCCTTGGTCTTGAGCTGGATGTAGGCGTTCTGATGTGGATCTACCGAGCGCACGGTCAGGCGCACGCGGGTGTGTGAGCCTTTGGGCATTTCAAGGTACTGCGCGCCGATCAGGTTGTCGGCCCAGTCATCCTTGATCTGCGCCTGGAGAGGAATGATGGTCGGGCTGCCGAACTGGTAGTGCAGGTTCAGCGGTGTCTGCAACAGGGTGTGATCCAGGGCTGCGGCTCTTGCCGCGATCTGGCGGGCACGCTTGCCCCCGTATTGACCGGTCAAGGTGGCACGTTCGGCGATGAAGCCTTCGCTGGCGTAATACCGGCAGCGTTGTTGAAAGTCGCACTCGGTGAAGGTGCCCTGGCCATCGTGGTAGCGCAGCTTGCCGTTGGTGAACGACATGATCTCGCGGCCGGTATCGTACTGGCGAAACAGCGAGCGACCGCTCAGGGTCGGAGGGATAGGCAAGGCGAAATAATCGAGGATCGAGGTGCTCAGGTCGACATGTCCGTAGACCCCGGTCTTGATCTGCGGCAGCTGCTCTTGCTCGGGTGCCAGTGTCAGGTTGAAGCCCCAGGAGGAAGCGAGGCGCACGCCGTCGATGCCGTGGGATTCGTCGGACGTGATCACCACCAGGGTGTCCTTGAGGATGCCTTGGCGTTCCAGGCCGCTGAGGAATTGCCCAAGGGCATCGTCCAGGTAACCCACGGCGGCTTGCTTGGCGGTGTCATAACGCTGCAAATAGTCGTCCGGGGCCGAGTAGGGCTGGTGGGTACCCACCGTGAGCAGCGTCAGCATCCACGGCGTGTTCTTTTTCTCCAGCTGGCCGACATAGTCCAGCGCGCCTTCGAAAAAGGCTTTGTCATCCTTGCCCCACGGGAAGTCGAGGTAGGACGCATTGGTGAACCATTCGAGGCCATGGGTCGCGTCGAAACCGATGTGCGGCATGATCTTGTCTTTGGCCATGAAGCGCAGCCCGGCGCCCTGAAGGTAGTGGGTGGAGAAGCCGTTCTTGCGCAATTGTGCCGGCAGGCAGGCCTGGTTACGTTCGCTCTGGGTCAGCATCTCGACGCCTTTGGGGGTGCCATTGTCGAGCTTGTCGTAATCGCCGCAGAGCATCGCGTACAGGCCACGAATGGTCTGGTGGCTGTGCAGCACGTAGTCCGGCGTGTTCATGCCCCGTTCCGCCCACTGGCTGAGATGGGGCATCAGGTTCTCTTGATAACTGCTCTGCAGAGCCTGGCGGTTGACCCCGACATAGGCGCCGGGAATGCCCTCCAGGGCAATGATCAAGACGTTGCGTGCACGTCCCGGGGCTGCCAACAGTCTTTGGCCGGTCAGGTCGAGCTCGGTGAGTCCTGCCATCTGCGGGGCGACATCGATCTCGTCACCTTCCAGCCAGTCTTCTGCGCGCGCTTGAACCTCGCCCACGCCGGCGGCCAGCGCCTGGTGCGGCAAGTTGAACACGTGCCACTGGTCGGCATCGGTAGGTTGCAGGTGTTGCGCACCCCAGTGAGCGATCAACAGCAACAGCGGCACGGACCAGGCATGACGGGGCAAGCGCGGTGCAGGTGTCGCAGGGCTCAGCCAATGGGTGCACAGCCACGCAATCAGTCCCAGCAGCAAGGTGGCGGCTAACCAGGGTTGGGCGAATCCGCCGCCGGTGGAGTTTTCCAGAAACTGCGGATCGATCAGGTAATGCAAGTCCGAGAGGTTGGGCAGCCGGCCGACCGCGCTGACCAGTTCGGCGGTCGCCACCGTCATGAGGCCCCAGGCCAGCAATATCGGCAGGGCCAGCCACCAGGGGCGACGATGCAGGAGCACGATGAGCAGGCTCGCAATGCACAGGTCCGACAGGTAGCCATGCGGATTCGACCAGCCCAGCGCTGCACGCAGGCACAGGGGCATGATCAGAACCAGTCCGATGAGGGCGATGAGACGTGCGTGGGGGTGTCGTAACCACTGACGGATGATGTTCACAAAAGTTCTTCCAGACATTAAAGCTTCATACCAGTGTGCTGGATGGTATCAACTGGCGACAAAACTGGCCCGGGTATCAATGGGTGGAGGCGGTGTTGAGCGGGTGACTGGCATGAATATTGTTTGACATGAAGTGTCAGAGCGATCGCAACGCTAACTGCACGCCACGCTGACCGCTTTCGCGGCGCGCTGCAGTTCCTGTCTGACGTCGACCGGTATCCGCCGTTTCGTTGGTCGCTGGTCGAGGAATATCTGCTCGCCTCGAGCATTGACCTCCGCGTCGATAGCCGCTGCCTGGGCTTCGATGGAGGCCGCGTGAGCTTCTATCACACGGTTGACCTCGGCTTCATTGGTCGCTGCGTCGAGGGCATCGATCAAGGCCGCCACTTTGGCTTCCTCATCCTTGGCGTACTCTTCTACCGACAATCCGGCGGCCAACGCACGTGCGCGGATTTCCACGCCTTTGAGCGCCTGCTTGGCTTCGCTGCACAGCGCATCCTGTTTGCGGTGTTCGACGGTGTTCCACTGGATGAGTCCATAGGTCATCGCACTGATCACCGCGACGGCGATGCCACCCATCAGGGTTCGCTTCATCGCTGCACCGCCGAGCGGCTGGGGAGTGAGGGTTCTTTTTGCATCGCTTCAACTCTACTCGAGGAGATGAAAGCGTAGCATCGGAACCGGCCGCCCCCCGGTTGACCGTCGGGTATTGGCGAAGCAAAAAGCTGAGTGTTTCAGCGGTGTTACGACTGCACAGCTGACGCTTGCAGCAGGTCGTTCACATCGGCCAGGGTCGGCGCATGGGCGCCGGCATGGCGGCACGACAGGGAGGCGCAGGCTGCCGAGAATCGCAGGCGTTCGCGCACGTCGGTAATGCCGAGCAAGTCCGATGCAAGCCAGCCGGCCATGCACGCGTCCCCTGCACCGACAGTATCGGCCACGGTCACCGGGATCGCCGGCTGCTCGTACTGACTGTCGGGGGTGTGAAGCAGCATTCCGTGTTCACCTCGGGTGAACAGGATCTCGGCCATGGGATTAATCGCGCGAAGCTCATCCAGTGCCTGGTGTTCGCTCAAGCCCGGATAAAGGTGGCGAAGGTCTTCGTCGGACAGCTTGATCATGTCGGCCAGGGCGGTCATCGTCGGGAAGGTCTGTTCCCGATAATGGCGGTCCATCAAATTGCGCCAGTTCGGGTCAAAGCTGATTCGTTTGCCGGCGCCCTTGGCTTGCTCGGCGAGCGTTACCAGGCGGTCTCCCAGGGGCTGGCGAGCCAGGCTGATGCAGCTGAAATGACACACTTGCGCCTGCTCGATCCAGCCTGGCGGCAGCAGGCCCGGATCAAAAAACAGATCGGCCTCCCCGGCAAAAAAATAGCGCGGAGGGCGACTCGACGGGACGATGGCGACCAGGGGATCGCGGTTCACGCGTTGTAGAAATCGCATATCCAGACCTGCCGCTTGCGACTGCCTGGCGATCTCGTCGCCCAGGGAGTCGGTGCTGACGGATCCGGCGAAGGCGCTGCCGACGCCCAGGCGACTCAGTGCGCGTGCCACGTTCCAGGGCGCACCGCCCGGATAGCCTTGCCATTGTCCGGGCATACCCTGGACAAGGTCGGTCAGGGCTTCGCCAAATACGATTGCGCGAGGCAATACCATGGTCATTTCCTCAGTTTTTTCCTGGAGTGATGGCTGTTGGCTGATCAGGGGGCGATCACCGGACACCACTCAATCAATGGGCTTTGGTGAACGGAAGGGTGGGATGAACAGCGTTGCGGTTGAACAGCGTCATTGCCGTTGCGCGACGATATTCGCTCGGAGTCTGGTCCATTTCGATCCGGAAATGCCGGTTGAAGTTGGAGAGATTGGCGTAGCCCACCTCAAAACAGATGTCAGCCACCGACATCTCTGTCTGCAACAACAGCCTGCAGGCGCGTTGAACCCTGAGCTTGCGCATGAGATCGATGAAGCCATGACCGGTAATCCTTTTGAAGAAGCGCGAAAACCCTGGTTCGCTCATGTCCAGGCGTTGAGCGATGACCGACAGCCGAGGGTCGCCTGTCAGCTCAGTCAGCAGATAGTCGAAGGCCTTGTTGATTCGCTCGGAACTGCGGTCATCCAGGGTAGGCAAATAGCAGGCACTGGCCAGTAAGTGCGCATCCTGCGTGGGCGCTTTGCTCAGCGTGTTGATCAGCTGCAGGAAGAGGATCAGGCGTTCGAGCCCTTGCGCGGGACCTATGGCTTCGAGCAATCGAGCGGCCTGGACGGCGGTTGCTCCGGTGAACTCCAGGCCACGACGGGCCCGTGCAAACAGGTCCTGCACCTCACCCAGCTCAGGCAGGGTGCCGCGCAAGGCCAGGAGGGCTGCGCCGTCGAACTGCAGCACTACATCGCGTCCGGCCAGGTATTCACCGGGTGCCAGGTCGCCTATCCAGTCATGGGGCAGGTCGGGGCCGATCAGCGCGACATGACCTGCGCCAAACGCACCGATGTAGTCGCCGGCGACCAGCTTGCCGCTGCCTTGGCGGATCAGATGAATCTCGAATTCAGGATGATGGTTCCAGCGAGCCAGGGCGTAGGGGTAGTCGTGTTCGTACCAGCGAAAGCAATGATCGGGCACAGGGAGAATGATCTCCAGCTCGGCGGGTCGCTGCTCGAACAGAGCGGCTCGGCTATCAGGCATGGCATGCCCCTTTTATTGTTATTTGATCTTCGTGTGTGACCAACATACCTCCTCTCGGCGAGTTCCCGCTAGCACCGCTATTGCACCACGACTGATACTTTTTTGACTTCGGGGCAGTTTTTCAGCGTGTGGTTAAAAAAGTATCGGTCGAGCATCCGCCATGCATTTGTCCGGGGCTTTCCAAGCTGCTGTAATCGAGTCGTCCAGCCACGCTCCCACAGGTTTAACGAAATCATTGTGGGAGCGAGCCTGCTCGCGAAGGCGGTATTCCAGTCGCCGAAGATGTACCGGATGTACCGGCCTCTTCGCGAGCAGGCTCGCTCCCACAGTTGATCTTCGTTTGTCTGTTCCTCAACGGTTCCAACGCCATGACTATTCAAACAAACGGATGAACAATCAATGAAACGACTGCAAGGTAAAAGTGCACTGGTGACCGGATCGGCACGCGGCATAGGACGAGCCTTCGCCCAGGCCTATATCAACGAAGGCGCAACGGTCGCCATCGCCGACATCAACCTGGAGCGAGCCCAGGCCACGGCCGACGAATTGGGGCCAAACGCCTACGCCGTGGAAATGGACGTGACCGACCAGGCGTCCATCGATAACGCCATCGCTGCCGTCATCGCGCAGACAGGCAAGCTGGATATCCTGATCAACAATGCTGCGTTGTTCGACCTTGCGCCCATTGTCGACATCACCCGCGACAGTTTCGAACGTCTGTTTTCGATCAACGTCGCCGGAACCCTGTTCACCCTGCAGGCCGCGGCGCGCCAGATGATCCGCCAGGGGCATGGCGGCAAGATCATCAACATGGCCAGTCAGGCGGGGCGCAGGGGAGAGGCGCTGGTGGGGGTTTATTGCGCAACCAAGGCAGCGGTTATCAGCCTGACGCAGTCAGCCGGCCTGGGGCTGATCAAGCACGGGATCAATGTCAATGCCATCGCGCCAGGCGTGGTGGATGGCGAGCATTGGGATGGCGTCGATGCCATGTTCGCCAAATTCGAAAACCGGCCGTTGGGTGAAAAGAAAAAGCTCGTGGGGCAGGAAGTGCCTTTTGGCAGAATGGGTACGGCTGAGGATCTGACGGGGATGGCGATTTTCCTGGCGTCGTCGGAGAGCGAATATGTGGTGGCGCAGACGTATAACGTCGATGGTGGTAATTGGATGAGTTGAGAATGTGGGAGCGAGCTTGCTCGCGAAGAGGGACTGTCAGTCGATACTGATGTTGCCTGGCACACCGCTTTCGCGAGCAAGCTCGCTCCCACAGGGATTGGTGGTGTTCATGCAATAGTGTTCACACCAAAAATCCACTGTGGGAGCGAGCCTGCTCGCGAAGAGGGACTGTCAGTCGATACTGATGTTGCCTGGCACTCCGCTTTCGCGAGCAGGCTCGCTCCCACAGGGATTGGGGGTGTTCATGCAATAGTGTTCACACCAAAAATCCACTGTGGGAGCGAGCTTGCTCGCGAAGAGGGACTGTCATTTGACATTGATGTTGCCTGACACACCGCTGCAGCTCAGGTTATCGACCGATACGGCAAACAAGGCGACGCAGGACCCGATACCTGAGCATGTCGCGCACTGACCGAGACGTCACTGTGATGGGCCAGCTCGGCAAGCGGGATGTGGCAGCGGATGAAACCACTCTGCGTCATCTGCGGCGCAGGGCGACGCTCTGCGCACAGGCTGCCGATCTGCCGCGGGCAGCGACCCGCCAGCGGACAACCGTTACCTGCGATGGATGGCGAGCCGGGCATCGCTGGCGGTTTCGGCACGTAATCATCCTTGCGCAGGCCCGGGGCCGCCAGCAGGAGCATTTCGGTATAGGGATGCAAGGGCGAATTGAAGAGCGCATCGGTATCGACCCTCTGCATCAATTCGCCGCGATAGAGCACCGCGACCCGATCGGCCAATTGCCGCACGACCGCCAGGTCATGCGAGATGAACAGCATCGCGACCGCATGCTGCTCCTTGAGCGCCAGGAGCAATTCGACGATTTTCGTCTGCACCGATACATCCAGCGCCGAGAGGATTTCATCGCAGATCAGCAGCTTCGGATTGACCAGCAGGGCACGCGCAATGGCGACCCTTTGGCGCTCGCCGCCGGACAGCTGTTCGGGGAAACGATTGAGATAGCCCGCATGCAGACCGACACTTTCCAACGCCGTCTCAAGGGTGGCGGGGGTCGATTCGATCGCGAAATGCTGCAGCGGTCGCTCGAGGATGGCCCGGACACTGCGACGCGGATTGAGTGAGGCATCCGGGTTCTGGAAGATGTATTGAATCTCTCGCAACTGCTGCACCGACCTGCCGGCGAGCGTAGGCTCCAACACCTGCCCGTCAACACTGATGGTGCCCGACTTTGGCGCCAGTCGACCGCTGATGGCGCGAGCGATCGTCGACTTGCCGCTGCCCGATTCACCGACCAATGCCACGATCTCGCCGGCGCGCAGTTCGAGATCGATATCCCGTGCGATGGGCACCGTTCGTTTGCCCAGCCACTCTGTGAACCACCCGGACTGCGCGTAGGACAGCGAGAGATTGTCCACCGATAACAGCGGTGTCGACTGCCGTTCCGGTCGCAAGGCAATAGACGCCGACGCCGGTGAATGTTGCGTGTCGGCCAGCTCGGACCAGCGCATGCAGGCCACGGATTGCCCGTCGGCCACGGGCACCAGCACTTGTGGGGTCGAACGACATTTTGCTGTCGCAAAGTCGCAGCGGGGCTCGAATTTGCAGCCCTCGGCCATTTGATCGCGCCGCAGCATGCCCCGCAGGCCGCGACCCCTGGCATGACCCTGGAGCATCGACGGGATCGAGGCGATCAGCCCGCGCGAATAGGGATGGGCAGGGTGCGCCAGCAACTGCGCGCAAGGCGCTACCTCGACCAGCTGGCCGGCATACATGACGCCAATGCGGTCGGCAATTTGTGCCAGCAGGGCCAGGTCATGGGTGACGTAGAGCATGGCCATGCCGATGCGGCTTCTCAGGTCCGACAACAATTGGATGATCTGGCGTTGGGTGGTGACGTCCAGTCCCGTGGTCGGTTCGTCGAGAACCAGCAGGTCCGGATTGCAGGACACCGCCATGGCAATCGTGACGCGTTGCTGCTGGCCGCCTGACAACTCATGGGGATAGCGCCGACTGACATCGGGCAGACCGACCAGGGCAAACAGTTCCGTGATGCGGGTCTCCATGGAGATCCCGTCGGGCAGTGCGCGGTGAGTCAGGATCATCTCGCGAATCTGCTGCCCGACCCGCATGCCAGGGCTCAACGCGGTCGTCGGATTCTGGGGGACCAGGGCAATGCGATTACCGCGCAGGTCTGCCAGCGACCGGGCGTCGAGCTGCAGAAGGTCTGTGCCTTCAAATAACACCTGGCCGGTCTGCACGCGGCTGTTGGCGGCGCCATAGCCGAGCAGCCGGTAGGCCACGGTGGATTTGCCGCAGCCCGATTCCCCGACGAGACCGAAGGCCTCGCCGGGGGCGATTTCAAGGCAAACCCCTTCCACGACATCGGTCCATCCGGTTTGTCCGCCGTAGGCGATGCCGAGGTTACGAATCTCGATCAGCTGAGTCATGGTTGCAACACCTTTATGGTTATTCATGCGCCGACCACCGACCGTTGGCCGAGCATTCTCGACAAGCCATCGGTAAACAGGTTGAGGCCGACCACCAGGGAGGCGAAGCCCAGGCCGGGGCCGAACACCGTCACTGGTGAGGCGATCAACAGGCCACGGTTCTCGCTGATCATCAGGCCCCATTCGGGCGTTGGCGGCCGGATGCCGAAACCGAGGAACCCGAGCGCGCCGATCAGGATGGGCGCATAGCTGATGCGCAACGAGAACTCGACCAGCAACACATTGGCGGTGTTGGGCAGGATTTCCCTGCGCACGATAGACCAGGTGCTCTCACCCCGAAGCTCAGCCACCGCCACGTATTCGCGGGTAGCGATTTCCATCGCGGCCGCCCGGGCAATTCGGGCAATGCGCGGGGTGTAGACCAGCCCGACCACCAGCACGATGAGTGCCGGCTCGCCGGCAAGGGCAGGGCCTGCGGCAATGATCGTCACCAGCGCCAGGGCGAGAAACGGGATACTGATCATGGCTTCGACCAGACGCTGCACGATCTCGTCGAACAGACCGCCGAGATAGCCTGACACCAGTCCGAGAACAGTGCCGGCGACCATCCCCAGCGTGGTGCCTGCCAGGGCCAGCAGCAACACGATGTGTGCCCCGTACATGAAACGGCTGAGGACATCGCGGCCGATTTGATCGACCCCCATCGGATGCAGCCACGACATGCCGGAGAGCGGGATGCCGGTGCCCATTTGCGCAAAACCGTAGGGTGTCCAGAACACACCGATGAGGGCAAACAGCACGTGTGCCGCGAGAATCATCGATCCGACCTTGAACGAGCCGGGCATCGCCAGCCAGCGTCCGGGCCAGGAGGAGAGCGCAGGCGTGCGCAATCCGGACATAACGTTGGTCAGGCTCATCGGCTGGTCCTCAGGCGTGGTTGAAGTAATACAGCGCCAATGTCCGCCACCAGGTTGGCGGCGATGTAGACAGCGGCACTGATCATCACGGTGGCCTTGATCAACGGCAGGTCACGCAGCTGCAAGGCATCGATCAGCAGCGTGCCGAACCCGGGATAGGAGAACACCCGCTCGACGATGACCACGCCGCCGATCAGGAAGCCCAGGTTGAGGGCCGTAATATTGAGCGCCGGAACAATGGCATTGGGCATGGCGTGTCGCCAAAGCACGGCATAAGGCCGCAAGCCTTTCAATTCGGCGAGGCGCACATAATCCGAGCGCAGCACCTCGATCAGGCTGTCGCGCAGCACCCGGATGGCGTACACCGCCATGATGATGGCCAGGGTCACCGCCGGCAGGATCATCGCGCGCAGATTGTCCAGCCAGCTGCCGGCGTCGGAAACCGTCGCCAGCGCGGGCAGGATCGGCAGGGCCACGGCGAAGATGAACAGCAGTATCGTCGCCAGCAGAAAGTCGGGAAGCGACAACAGCACCAGCGTCACCACCGAAATAACGTGGTCGACCTTGCTGCCTCGGTGCGTGGCCTGGATCACGGCCGGCACGATCGCCAGCACCAGGTACATGGCAAAGGCCAGCAGCGACAGCAACAGCGTATTGATGATGCGCGGGCCGAGTACGTCGGCAATCGGGCGGCCGGTTGCAATCGAGACCCCGAGATTGCCGTGCAGCAAATCGCCCAGCCAGTGCAGGTAACGGCTGAAGGCGGGGTCACCCAGATGCAGTTGTTCGCGAAGCACTTCCAGTGCCTTGGCGGTGGCGTCACGCCCCAGGATACGTGTCGCGACATCGCCCGGCAGGGCTTCGAGAATCAGGAAGATCAGGAGCGAGACGAGCAGCAGCGTAACGGCCGATAGCGCGACCCTGCTGATGACAAGCCGAAGAATGCTCATTTCGAGTTATCCCTCTGAGTGGTCAAGGTTGAGTCCGAGGCCATCGAGTCAGGCGTAAAAGCCGCATCGGTCTCGAGATCGCCTTGCCACACGTACAACAGCACCAGAGGTCTGTCCCCCGCGAGTGTGGCATGGGGAATCCATGACGGATGATGGATGATTTCACCGGCCTTGCGTGATGACCATGCGTCGTCGCCCGTTCGCCAGGACGACGGGCCCGTGACGGTGTAGTAGATTTCGTCGGCCGGGTGGCTATGCAATGGATAGTGGGTTGTGGGGCCCAGGAGCATCAGCCCGAAGGAGATGTGCGCATCCTTCATCAGCGCCGGTGGTCCGCTATCGGGTCCACAGATCACGCCATAGCCGTAGTTGTTGCCGAAATCCGCGCTGGGTGGGGCCGCCAGGTAGCTCTCGCTGCGAGTCAGGTGGATCGCAGGCATGAGGTCCGCGAGCGCGCTGGCCAGTTCGCAATCGGCGGTATAAGCCTGTAGCTCGTCTTCACAACGTGTCTGCACCGGCACTCGTGCGGCAGGCACGTCCTGAAGGGTCGAGAGGCCCGATTGCAACAGGCGCAGGCGTTTTGCATGGGATCGTGCGACGGGCTGATCATCGCGATCCAGCGCGTCGGCGAAGCATTGAAGAAATCTGGACAGATAAGGGAGCGTCATGCGCACAGCCTCCTCCCCGGAGCCAGCGGGCTCCGTGGAATGGATTGGATTGAAGTCGGGCGAGGGTGCAGAGCGGCTACTTGGCGCAGCCCAGCTCGGCATAGTTGATGCGGTTCACGTCGACGTTCGGCGAATAGCCGGTACACCCTCTGCGCAGGCCGGCCACCACCGAAGAGAAGACCGGAAGGATCATGCCGCCCTCTTGCGCGACCATGCGCTGGGCATCGCGATAGAGTTTGTTGCGCTCTTGCTCGTTCGAGGTTTGCCCGGCCTTGACCACCAGCGCGTCGAAATCCGCCCGCTTCCAGTGCGTCTCGTTCCATTCCGATTGGCTGTTGAGCGACAGGGTCAGGGCTTCCGCAGGCGGACGCGCACTGGTGTACGAAATCACCGCCGGTTTCTTCAGCCAGATGGTGTCCCAGTAACCCTCGGCCGGCGAGGTGATGACGTTCACTTTTATGCCGGCGGCGGCTGCCATCTGGGCATAGACCTGGGCCAGTAACAGCATGCCCGGGTAGGAGTCGGACGTGTAAAGATCGAACGCGATGCCATCGGGATGACCCGCCTCGGCCAGCAAGGCCTTGGCCCGTTTGATGTCAGCGGCTTTCGGCGCAGTGCCCAGGCTCAGCGGTGAACTGGGGGGTATCGGTGTGTCGCCGCCCACTTCGCCGTAGCCCAATAGCACGGTATCGAGGATGGTTTGCCGATCCATGACCAACTTCAAGGCCTCACGCACCCTGACATCATCGAAGGGCGCCGTGTTGGTCCAGACCGCCAGGTACAGCGAGGTGGCACCGGGCGTCGATACAAGATCGACTGCCGGATTGCCTTTGAGCGAGATCAGGCTGGCCGGATCGACGACCAGCGACAGATCGACCGAGCCCGACAACAGTGCCGACAGGCGCGAAGTCGCTTCGAGACTGGTGGTGATCTCAAGGCAATCCGCTTTCGGCAGACCGGCCCGCCAGTAAGCGGGATTGCGCCGCATGACCCGCACAGGACCGTTGGTAGTGAAGGTTTCTTGCATGAAAGGCCCGGTCCCGTCGCCCTTGGTCCGAAGGTCTGCACCCTTGGCCCCCTCGGGAACCATCAAGGCGTACTTGGTCGCGATCAGCATCGGCAGTTCGACCACCGGGGATTTGACCTTGAATCTCACCGTGTTCTTGTCGACCGCGGTGATACCGGCGGGGTCGAGGAAGGAGAGGGTGGAAAATCCACCGGGGGAGATGGCCGGGTCGAGCAGGCGACGATAGGAATAGACCACATCCGCCGCGTCGAAATCGGATCCGTCGTGGAACTTCACCCCTTCGCGCAGATGGAAGGTCCATTCGGTGGCGTCCGCGTTGGATGCCCACGATTGCGCCAGGACCGGGATCGGCTGCATGGTATTGCTGCGATCGACCAGGGGTTCATAGACAGCGCGGATGTGATAGACGCTGTCGGTGCCGATCAGCGCGGCCGGGTCCATCGTTTGCTTCTCGCCGTCCGATTCGTACCCCAGCACCCGCACGCATTTCTCTGCGGCCGAGACAGTGGGTGGCGACAAGAAACAGGCTCCGAAAGCAAGCGCAAAAGCTGAGGTTGCAAGCAAACAACGGTTCATTTCAGTGCCCCTGGTTTATTTTTATGGACCGAGTATGAAATTGCGTTGCCCCCCAGGCAAACGAGTATATTTAACCCCCGCTTGAATTTTTTTAACGTCGCGAGCAAGCATGATTTCGAGATCGCTTCCCCCCCTGTCGACGCTGAAAGTCTTCGAATCCGCTGCGCGCTTGCGAAGCTTCAAAAGTGCCGCCGAGGAGCTGAGTCTTACCCAGTCGGCCATCAGTCACCAGATCGCTTCGCTGGAGCGCTACCTCGGGACAGCGCTGTTTTGCCGATTACCGGGTCGGGTGGAGCTCAACGAAAAGGGCGAGCTGTACTTTCCGGTGATCCAGGATGCCCTCGATCGCATCGCGCTCACCACCGACCTCATTCGCGAGAAACAGACTCAGACGTCCTTGACCGTTCAGGTCTATGTCACCGTGGCCGTCCGCTGGCTTATCCCCAGACTTCAGAAGTTCAAGGAAGCCTCGCCCGAAATTGCTGTCAGCCTGGATGCCAGCCTGTTGGATTGGGAGTTCAATCCCGCCCGTGCCGACGTCGGGATCATCTACACCCGTACACCGGATCGACCAAACCTGACCTATACGCTGTTGCGGCAGGAGCGGCTGGTGGCGGTCTGCTCAAAGGACATGGCCAAGACCATTGCGACGCCTGACGATCTGCGTCAGGTCCCGTTCCTGGCGATTTCCGGGGCCACTGAAGACTCCTCGATCTGGGCCCGGAGCATCGGCCTGCCCAACCCCCTGCAAAAAAACGTGCCGCGGTTCGACAGCTGTTTGCTGGCAATTGAAGCGGCGATCAGCGGACAAGGGGTGGTGGTGGTTCCCGAATTCCTGGTCGAGGCCGATCTGCGCCTGGGCAGTCTGGTCATTCCCGCGCAAACGGACGTCATGCAGCCCGGAGGCTGGTATCTGGCCTATCTTCAAAGGCGTGGCCATGAACAGCCGATCAGACGTTTTCTTGACTGGATACAGACGCAATAACGCGGGTCACTGTGATCGAGCGACTGGCGTGGGTGTGGGGCTAGTGATGGCGGTGTCATCTGCGTGTCATCCAGGTCTGGCAAGCTCCTGGCAAACCCTCTTGCGCCCGGCGATACGCTGGGCGCTGGCTTGTGCATCTGCCAGGAATCCCCACCATGAAAGGAGACGCTCCTCTGTTCGCGGCCATTGACCTGGGGTCCAATGCGTTTCGCATGATGATTGGGCAGTCGGTCAAACGAAACCAGCAGTTCGTGATCCAGGAAGTGAAAACCCTGCGTGAACCTGTCCGCTTGGCGGAGGGGGCCCAGGGCGGAGCGCTGGACGAACTGGCGCTGGATCGAGGATGGCAGGCGCTCGCGCGATTTGGCAAAAAGCTGCGCGGCTTCGAGGCCGGACGGGTGCGGGCGGTGGCGACCAGCGCCGTGCGCGAAGCCGACAATGCTCAACTGTTCCTGGCCAGCGCGGAGCGCCACCTGGGTTTTCGTATCGATGTCATCTCCGGGCATGAAGAGGCCCGACTTGTATACGCCGGCGTGGCCCATACGGTTCCGGGTACAGAACAGATGCGCCTGGTGGTGGATATCGGCGGCGGATCCACTGAACTGATTCTGGGCAGGGGCCTGCAACCGCTTGTCACCGAGAGTATTGCCATCGGCAGCGGCACCTTTGGTGCGCGTTACTTTCCGGGAGGCAGCGTCACGGCCCAGACGCTGCTGGAGGCGGAGCGAGTCGCCACGCTGGCGTTTGAAAAAGTTGCGCGACGTTATCGTGCGCTCGGCTGGCAGCAGACCATCGGCTCTTCAGGCACCGCCCGCATGCTGGCCAAAGTGCTCAAGGCCAACGGCTTGAACGACTTTGGCCAAAGCGGTATCACCTACAGCGGCCTGTTGCGCCTGTCGTTGCGTCTGCTGGAAGTGGGGCACGTCAAGAAGCTTCGTCTGGCGGGCTTGCAAACCCATCGTCTGAGCATCTTGCCTGGCGGCCTGGTGCTGATGCTGGCGGCTTTCAAGGTCTTTGGTATCTCGCAGATGACGCCCTCCGAGCCGGGTCTAAGGTTGGGCGTTCTTCATGGGCTGATGTCCAGACACTGAGCTTCAACCACCACTTGGCGCAGTGCTGGTTGCACTTCCATCTTGGCAAGCTGACGTAATGGAGAGGAACCGTGACAGACAAATTCCGGGTGCTGTTCGTTTGCGCGAAAAATGACATTCGCTCACTGATGGCCGAAGCACTGCTTCGTCACACCGATTCCGAGCACTTCGAGGCCTTCAGCGCCGGGCTTGCGGCCAGTGAAATCGACCCGCGCACCCTTGAGACTCTGGATCACATCGGCATCGACACCACGGGGTTGCGCAGCAAGTCACTCGATGAGTTTGACGGGCAGCCATTTCATTATCTCATCACCCTGTGTGATGAATCGTCCGAAGATACCTCCCGCATGCCGTCGTCCGACGAGGTGATCGTGTGGCATTTCGAAGACCCGGCCATCAGCGGCAAACATGAGCCTTTTCGGCATGCCGTGCAGGAAATTCACGATCGCATCAAAATGTTCACCGTGGTGAAGACCCGGCCGTAAGACCGGAGGGTTCCAGGCGCGTGTTTTGTTTATGCCCTTGCAATCATCCATTCAGCAGTGCGCGTCTCAGCTCCTCGATGGTTTCGATCAGCGCTTCATAGGATACCGGCTTGCTCAGATGACGATCGAATCCCGACTTGCGAGACTCCTCGATATCGCTGTCAGCGCCATAACCGGTCAATGCAATGGCCGGAACCCGCTGAATCTGTGGGAGCTCGCGCAAAGCGCGCATCAATTCATGGCCGCTCATGACCGGCATGCCGACATCGGAGATGACCAGGTCGTATCGGCCTGTCTGTGCCGCTTTCAGCGCCTTCACCGGTTCAGAGAAGGCAATGACTCGGGCATCCTCCATCTCCAGCAGCATTTTCAGGGTTTCCAGAACTTCCGCAGAATCGTCCACCAGCAGCACCGTGACACCGGCAAGACGTCCGGACAGTCCGTCGGTCGGTGCGGGTCGCGCGGTGTCTTCGGCAGATTGGCTCAGCGGCAGCAGGACCGTGAAGGTACAACACTGGCCCAGGCCTGCGGAGGTAACCTCCACACTGCCGCCATGGGCTTCAGCCAGTTGCCTCACCAATGACAGACCGATCCCCAGGCCATCCCGTTGATGGGTCGCATGCTGGTTGGCAGCCTGGCCAAACAGTTCAAACATTTCGCTGATGCTCTCTGCACTCAAGCCTACGCCACTGTCCCTGACGTCGAGCCTGGCCATGCCGCCATCACGACTGGCAATCAACTGGATCTGGCCGCCCGCCGGGGTGAATTTCAGCGCATTGTTCACCAGGTCTGCGGGGGGCAAGGATTTGGTAATGGGCAGGCGTCGCAACAGTTCCGCGTTGAGCTGGATCAGATTGAGCGGGTGCTTGAGTTCATGGGACATGACGGCGAAGAACTCGTCTTTGAGATGGCTGCTGATCTTTGTTTCAGCCAACTGCTGATTTTGCTCTTCGTGCAAGCGTTTGTGGCCGGTCAGGTCCCGGGCAATTTTCACATAACCCTTGAGATTGTCCCCCTTGAGCCGCGTCACCTCGCCGCTGCAAAAGAAGCGGCTGCCATCTTTGCGCAGGTGCCAGCGTTCATCCTGGCTGCGGCCGTGGGTACGCGCTGCCTGCAGTTCGCTTTCAGGCAGGCCGTTGGCGCGGTCTTGCGCGGAGAAAATGAAGTCGTAATAGGCCCCTTCGGCCTCGGCCTTGCTATAGCCGAAGATCAACTCGGCGCCTTTGTTCCAGCTGGTGATGGTGCCCAGCTCATCGAGGGTGATGATCGCGTAATCGCGGGTACTTTCGGCAACCAGGCGCATGCGTTCTTCGCCCTGGCGCAACTCTTCTTCAGCGGCGCGACGCTTGCTGATGTCGATGAAGGTCAGCACGGTGCCGTCGATGTGGTCTTCGCTGGAGCGGTAGGGCAACAGGCGCGCGATGTACCAGCGGTGGTCAGTGCTGCTGACTTCACGCTCGATCATGTTCAGCGACTCGAACACCTGCGCCGCATCAGCGGCCAGGTTGTCGTAATGCAAGCGGTGGGTAATGTCGAGCAACGAGCGCCCGGTATCCACCGGCAACATATTGAAGATGTCGGTGGCGCGCGGGGTGAACCACTTGATGCGCATGCTGCGGTCGACAAACACCGTGGCGATGTCAGTGGAGGCGATCAGGTTGGTCAGGTAATCGTTGATCTTGTCGGTCTCTTCGACCTTGGTTTTCAGCTCGAAGTTGACCGTCAATAATTCTTCGTTCATTGACTGCAGTTCTTCCTTGCTGGTTTCCAGCTCTTCGGTGGCCGAGCGCAGTTCTTCGTTGATCGATTGCATTTCCTCGTTGGACGTCTTGAGCTCTTCGCTGGAGACTTCCGATTGTTCGATGGTGTCCTGCAATTGCAGCTTGGTGCTTTGCAGGTCGCGCTCAAGACTGGACAGCACCTGATCTTCTCTGCGCAGTGCATTGCCAGCCGACGCTTGGGCAGGGTCGACTTCGACCTCCTCGAACATCACCAGAACGAACTCGTCGTCTGATTCTTCGTCCTTGTAGGAATGGGCCACCAGATTGACGAGGAAGCTTTTGTCTTCGCGCTTGATCGGTACCGCGCGGGATTGGACCACCAGGCCGCTCTGCTGAACTTCGAACAGCGTGGTGCGCAGCTCCAGGCGCAGTTCCGCCAGGATAAGGGGCAACAGGTTACGTGACAGCTCCCCACCCCCGTGGCGCAGAAAGCGTCCGGCACTCTCACTCATGTGCAGGATGTCGGCACTGGCATCAATGATGATGCTCGGCGGCGCCGACTGTTTGAGGGCACGCTGGTGAATGTCGGCGAATGACGATTTGCGCGACCTGGTACTTTGCGGCGCCTGCTGGGAAATCCGGGTGCGCACGTAGCCGCCGCGTGGCAGGGTGAGGGGGGTTGCGACAGACGATCAGGTCGATGTGCGAGAAGGGTGGGTCGGATAACAGATTGTGCTTGGCAAACAGCACCTTTTCGCGGATTTCCTTGCGGATCCGGTATTGCCTGCCTTCTTTCGCAAAGTAGTGCCGCAGCCGCGTGGGTGGCACATCGGTAATGATCGCCTGCGGGTACAGCCCGGCCCGGCCGACGCTGATGGCGCGCTCGTCGATGTCGGTGGCGAATAGCTGGAATGAGGCCGGGCTTCTGTCCAGTTGCAGCTGATCGTTCAGCAGTATCGCCAGGCTGTAGGCTTCCTCGCCCGAGGCGCAGCCAGCGGACCAGACCCGGATCTCTTCTTTCTCGGGTTGCGCCGAGACGGCGGCGCTGACCAGTTGCGGCACCACATCCCGTTCAAGGGCTTCGAAGGCTTCACGGTCGCGGAAGAAGTTGGTCACGCCGATCAGCATGTCAGCCAGCAGCGCGCTGATTTCTTCGGGGTTATCCAGCAGGTAGCGGTAGTAGCCGGCCAGATCGGGTTGAGTGGTGACCTGCATCCGGCGCTCGATCCTGCGCAACACGGTGGGGCGTTTGTAGTGTTTGAAATCATGGCCGGTGCTGGAGCGCAACTGGACCAGAATATCCTGCAACAGCTGTTCGGCCACCACCGCGTCGTGCTCAGCCACCGAGGCAGTGGTTTGCAGTTGCGCATCGTTGGCGCTGGGCAGGGTGATTTTCTTCGCGTTGCGCCACAGCTCCAGCAGTTTCTGTGGCATTTCCACGACCGGCAGCACCAGGTCCACCATGTGCGTATCGATCGCCGCGCGCGGCATGCCATCGAACTCGGCGTCCTCCGGTGCCTGGGCGAGGGTGACGCCCCCCTGTTCCTTGATTCGCGATAATCCCACAGCACCATCGGAACCGGTGCCCGACAGCACGATGCAAAAGGCCCGCTCGCGGTGTGCCAGGGCGAGATCGCGGAAGAATAGATCGATAGAGGCATGGCGGCCGTCGCCAGGGCTGACTTCAAGATAACCGTCATTCATCGTCAGCCGCTGCGCTGGTGAAATGACATACACCCGGTTTTTCTCGATAGGCACTGTTTCGGTCACCTGCAGCACCGGCATCCTGGTCGATTCCTGGATGATCTTGTCCGCGACACTTTCGTGATCGGGGGACAGATGAAGAATGACGACAAATGCCAGTCCGTTGTCCTGAGGCATGTTTTCGAAAAACAGTTTGATGGCTTGCAGCCCGCCGGCTGACGCGCCGATGCCCACCACTCCGAAATCCGGGCGTCGAGAGCGGGTTGGCCTGGTCCGGGGGGTATTTTTCGACTTGTCAGATGAGGTTGTCATGGAAGTGTGCCTGTAAAGGCGACGTCCTGACGCCGCGAAAATATCCAGTGGGCGGGAGCCTGTTGAATGTCAGCCCTGGCGATTGCTGCGGCTTCGCACAGGCTCTGCGCAATGAATCGACCCGAGCGTGAGGGTGGCGGACTGGCGGGTCACTCAAGGTGTTTCGTCGGGGACTGAAGCGCTGATGTAGAGCTGATGTAGAGCTCTACACCTGTCTGATAAGGACAGCTCAGTGTTTTAAGCGTAGTCCATGGTTGATCAGTCGACCTTGAGGAGGAAGGTTTCGGGACGCCTGGCGCGCATCCGCATTGCCCCGCGGCCAGGCGCCGCGCTGGGGCCAGATATTCTTTAAACCTTCCGCTGGAGCGAAGGGTCGATAGCTGAAGACCATCGGCTTCGCGAAATCGAGGGAAGATCAATGATAGGTGTCGTGATACCCGCCCATAATGAAGAAAAACATATTGCCACCTGTCTTTCATCCGTCTTGCTTGCCGCGAAACATCCGGGACTCGGAGGTCGCCAGGTGACTGTACTGGTGGTTCTGGATGACTGTTCAGATGACACAGACAGGTTGGTCTGCGCCATGGAAGTCACTGCGTTGATGGTTTGTTTCCAGAATGTGGGTAAAGCCAGGGCGACCGGAGCGGAAGAACTGCTCAGCGCTGGCGCGCAGTGGCTCGCCTTTACCGATGCCGACACTGTTGTTCCTCCCGATTGGCTCTCACGCCAGCTTGAATTCATGGTGGATGCGGTGTGCGGAACGGTCGAGGTCGACAGTTGGGATGAACATGGCGAGCGGGTTCGTTCCAGGTATATGGAGCGCTACCGGTTCATCGAGAACCATCGCCACATCCACGGTGCCAATCTCGGCCTGAGTGCCACAGCGTATCGAGACGCTGGCGGTTTCCAGCATCTGGTGGCCCACGAAGACGTTCACCTGATTGCCGAACTTGAAAGAATCAATGCCCGCATTATATGGACGGCAACAAACCCGGTCGTTACCAGTGCGCGCAGGGATTACAAATGTTGCGGCGGCTTCGGTGAATACCTGATGTCCCTGTAGGAGCCGCCCCGCGAAGCGAGGCTGCGATCTTTTGATCTTGCTCTAGCTTTTTGCCTGGCCCTGGATTCGCATCCAGTCCTGATAAGCGCGGGGTCAGATGCCAAAGGGAAAGGTGTCCTGTTCATGACTGGTCGAATGTTCGATCGCCAACGGCGTGATCGCCCGGGTATGGGCAAACCATAAGTAAGCGTCGAACTGATCACCCAGGCTGGCTTCGAAGTAGTGGCTTTGACGCTCGGTTTCCGGCCGGTAGATGACGCCGATGGCCCGTTCCAGCAAGTGCGTCGACAGCGCCGAACGCAACTGCTGACGGTTGTCATCGCGCCAGTCATACAGGGCCTGTGAAGGGCCGGCCTCGACAAATGCACGTTCCCAGCTATAGGCCAGGGCCGGTCGGACTTTCTTGATTTGCAGGGGGCCATCCCAGTCACTGGCGGCTGCCACGGTGCCTTGGTCGGTCCCCATGCCAATCAGCACGACGTCTTCGCCCCAGGCTTCGCGACACAGCTGGCCAAGGGTCAATTGGCCGCCGTCACCCATCTGCGTCGCCCGCGCATCTCCGACATGCGAGTTATGCGCCCAGACAATCGCCTTGGCGTTGGGGCCCAGGCGCGAACGCACGACTTGCAGGGTTTCGAACATGTGCCTGTCGCGCAGATTCCAGGACGATGTACTGCCGCGATACATCGCCCGGTAGTACTGCTCGGCAGCGTGAATGACCCGGGCATTCTGCGTGGCGTTGAACAAGGCTTCGCCATCTTGTCCGATTGACGCAAGACGCTTGTTCAACAGCTGCTGCAGTTGTTCGAGTACGGCGCTCTCGCAAGTGGCCATTCCGCCACGCTCGGTGAAGTGTCCGTAGAGCGCCGGGTCGTTATGCCACGGGGTCAGACAGGCATAGCGTTGCCGGGCCTCACGGGCCATGGACGGGTCGGTGTCTTCCAGGTAGCCCAGCACTTCGCGAATCGAACTGCGCAGGCTGTACACATCCAGTCCGCGAAACTCCACGCGCGCGTCAGGCGGCAGGGTTTGATTGTGCTCGCTCAACCAACGGGTGAACCTCTGAACATCGGTGTTGCGCCACATCCAGGTGGGGAAGCGTGTGAAGGCCGCTTCATGCCAGCCGCCCTTGTCCCGCCCTCTGACGCAACGGTCGATCTGATCGGCGTCCGGCCAGTCGGCCTCCACCGCAACGATGGAAAACCCGTGATGGGTCACCAGGCGCCGGGAAATCGCCGCGCGCGCCTGATAGAACTCATGGGTGCCATGGCTGGCTTCACCGATCAGTACCACCCCGGCCTTGCCGAAACGATCGAATAGCGCGGCAAAGTGTTCGCTGTGGGCATCGGCCAGGGCCTCGGCGTTTCCCTTGAGGAGGGTGCTCAGGTTGTCCATGCTCAAGTGCTCCTCTGCTGGTGAGCGATAGAGGACGGGGTGGAAACAGGGTTCCATCGAGATGACTGAATGTCGTATTTCTCACTCCACAACGCATCGCTCGTCATTCCTTTGGAACTCCTGACAACTCTGCTTCGTCCTTTGAAATGAGGGGGGCTGCGGGTATTTCGTGGCGAACCCTATAACGCTTTTTTTATGCGCAAGGCGAGGAACGTCATGAATACTTCAGACACCAGAGCTGGGACTCAGACAGACAATCAAGACGACATTGGGAGACCCGAACAAGACTTTCAACATTTAAAGGAGGACGTCACAGAGGTGCTCGGCGGCGCGAGGCAACAGGTCGATGCGCAGTTCGGGCAGTACCGTGATACAGCGGCGGATCAGATCGAGGCACTGGCCAAGGGCGCCAAGTCTTTCGTGTCCGAACTGGAAAGCAAGGACACGCTTGGCATGTCCGACTACCTCTCGGACATGGCGCAGTCCATGAGCGGCCTGGCAGGGAGTCTGCGCGGTAAAAGTGCCGAACAGTTGCTGCACGACAGTGCCGACCTGGCGCGTAACAATCCGGCCCTGTTCATTGCCGGCAGCATCGCGCTGGGCTTCGGCTTGTCGCGCTTCCTGAAAGCCGGCAGCAGCCCCGCGGCGACCTTCACCGGTGCCGATAAACCGGCCAGCGACAACTCGATGCCTGCATCGGACACTTATGGTGCGCAACGCCCTTATGAAACCTCCGTTACCCCGCGCACCGATTCCGGGGCAGGCCTGGCCACCGGTATCACACCGGCCTCGCCGAATGAGCAGGACCACCCTTCGGACTTTGCCACGACGTCGACCCCTGGTTCGACATCCTTCAAAGGAGAGCTGTGATGAACAGAAAAGATCCGGATCTGCCGAACTCAAGACCGCTGTCCGTGCCTGAGCAGGACGCTTCGGTCATTGGATTGTTGCGGCAGTTGTCCCGCGAAGTGCCCGATCTCTTCACCAAGGAGCTGGCGTTGGCCAAGGCTGAGTTGCAAGCCAGCCTTACGACGCTCAAGGCCGGCATTGCCGGTGTGGCGGGTGGTGCGATTGTGCTGCTGGCGGGGTTCATCATCTTGTTGATGTCGGCCGTCTACGGCCTGAGCCTGTTCATGGCGTCGTGGCTGGCCGCCCTGATTGTCGGAGTGGTGGTGATGATCGTCGGGTTTGCCATGCTGCAGACAGGCAAAAAACAATTCGAGCCGTCCCACTTCAAGCCCGATCGTACGTTGGACGCCTTGAGTAAAGACCAGGAAGCGCTGCGGAGGAAAGTCTCATGAACCGTGAATTTGAAACCCAAGCAGACAAAAGTCCTGAAGCCATCGAACGTGAAATCGATGCGCAACGGGCCAACATCGGCAATATCGTCGATGCCCTGGAAAGCAAGTTCACTCCGGGTCAGGTATTCGATCAGGCGTTGAGCATGATGCAAAGCAACGGCACGACATTCCTGACCAACCTGGGGACCAGCGTGCGTAATAATCCGGTGCCCGTGGTCCTGACTTCCGTTGGGCTGCTGTGGATGATGATGAGTCAGAACCGTCCACCAACGCCACGTCCGGGCTATCGAGCTGGCCCGGTCGACAAGGCAGGGGAGTGGGTCGATGGCTTTACCGACGGTATCGACAGCGCGCGTGATCATCTGCACCAGACTGCTGATACCTTCAAGGAAGGCTATCAGTCGGTCAAAGGCAAGGCGGCGAACCTGGGCGATAATCTGGGGGCGGCCACGGAAAACATCAGCCATGCCATGCATGATGCCAGCGACCGTTTGGCGCGCAGTACCCAAGTGATGAGTCATCAATTGCGCCATTTGTTGCAGGAACAACCGCTGATGGTCGCCGCTGCGGGCATCGCGCTGGGCGCCCTGTTGGGGGCGGCATTACCTTCGACGGCGACGGAGCAACGTTACCTGGGCAAGACCAGCGCGGGACTGGCCGACAAGGTCAAGCAGCAGGCTCGGGAGGGCTTTGAGGCGGTGCGCGATACGGTGACAAAGACGACGGATCACCCGGATATGGACGTCAGACCGGATGGGGAGCAGCGCCCGGCATCCACGAGCGAAGCGAGTGCAGCCGACCTGTCGCGAGGATTGGGGACTTCCTGATCGGGCGTGTGACGGGAGGTCCGCAACGGACCTCCCGTATTACTTGAGAGCATCGCAAAACGCCGCATTCACCGGGTTTACAGTATGTTCCAGACCCCGCCATCCGCGACCGGGACATCGTCCAGATCGAAGGGATTGACCCCCTCCAGGCAGCCGATGTTGAAACCGAACTCTTCCGGATTGGTGCTGCTGCGGTGGTGTGTATAGGTGCCGCAGTTTTTACAGAAGTAATGCTCGGCCACATGCTTGCCAAACTGATATCTCGACAGCGCGGTCTTGCCCCTGATCACCTTCAGGTCTGCCCAGGCTACTGCTGCGACGATTGAGCCTTTGCGTTTACAAAACGAGCAGTCGCAGCGGTGTGGATTGGGAACACCGTCCGGCAAATGGATCTCCAGAATGACGGCTCCACAGTGACAACTGGCCCGGTGATGCGGGCGGATAGCAGTGTTGCCGATTTTCTTCAGCATCACACTGGGCTGATCATTGATACCGGTAACCACGAATTGCTGCGGGTTTTGGGTCATGACGTTGAAACCTCTGTCCAATCCAATTTTGCGGATTCGCGCCATTTAACGTCAGTCACTCCATACTTCTCCGCTTGAGGCTTGGAGATGATTTTAAGCGGCGGTCTGCCCGGTTTAGGTATGGGAGCTATTCCGGCATCACAGCTTGCCCAATGACATGCATCGGCGTTGCGCATCATTTTTGCCCGAATGATGAACGACTTCGGCTCCCCGTGAAGCTTGTACTCGATGACGTAAAGACAGGTATTCATGAGGCCCCCTCCATTTGCTCATAGACAAAGGAGTGGTCGCGTCAAAAAAAATTCAAAAGGAATGCCTGGCCCTGATTACTGGTTGATTTGGATCACATAAAGCGTATTCAGACTTTTCACTCTAGCTGATTTTGGCAAATGTGCCGCTTACGTCCACCACCGTCTTTCCAGTGTTTGACGTCATCGGCAAATACCATCTGCTTCATCTCGTGCGCAATGCCGTAGGCCAGGGATGCCAGTTTACTGTCGCTGGTCAATCAGGTGAGGGGAAGCATCATCGTGATTGGGGAAAGTTGTGGGCTGCGGATGAACCCGGCCTTTTCATAGAGCGTCACCAGCCTTTCATTCAGCGGATGGACTACCAGGGCGGTTGACCCGACTTCGCTGGATGCTGCGATCGCACGGATAATGGCATCTCTGAGCAGGTCAATCGACAGCCCGGTGCCTTGAGCCGACTTGCATACCCCCATCCGCCCCAGAATCGTGATCGGGTGTTGGTCAGGTGAATTGCGTTGCGCCTTCTTGGGCACCACATTCGCGCGAATGATCATGCCGCTCGACAACGTGTAATAGCCAACGACGGTTTTGCTGCCCTTCAGGCAGGTGACGAACACTGTGGAAAACCTGGAGTCCTGAGCCTTGAAAGCCTTCTTTGCCAAGTATTCGTTGATCGACTCATCACCACAATCGAAGGCGCTCAGATCGTGCACGTCCTTCAGTTTTTCCGGTGCGGTCAGCTCCAACGAGGCGGCCTTTCCAGCAGTTGGCGCAGACATTCGTTACTCCTTAACGGGTTTGACTCCAAGGCTTGTTCGAATGCATCAAACTCATGGTTGGCAAGGACGAACAGGCGCTGATCCAAAATGACTTCCTCAGCTTTTTTACAAGCAGCATCCAGGATAAAGCTGGTCCGGTCGCTTCCCGAAATGGCTGCGGCCACATCAATCAAGTCTCGTTTTCTGAAATCGACCCGCATGTTGATCGGAACGGGTTTGGATCTGTCAGTTGCAGCAGGTTCCGCCGGCAATAGAGTAGTCATGGTTTTGGTCCTTTTTTCTGAGGCCCTTATAAGTGCCTACAAAAGTATAAGCAGCCTGTGTAGCAGATGTCTACATGTAACGCAGAAAGCTATACAGATCGGTTGCGCCAGCTTTTGCCAAAGCTGCATGCAGCCATATCGAATCAACGCCGGGTATAAATCACCAGCAGAATGGCCCCATGCGCCGAGCCCGCGCTGTGTGCCGCGTCAGGTGCACGGCAACAATAGTCGCCGAACTGCAACGTTCGATCCTGATCAAAGAACGAGCCTTGCAGTACCAACAGTTGCTCAAGCTCCCCGGCATGGGTGTGGCGCGATATCGGTGCGAACGCCTGTGGAGGTTGACTGCGAGCGTTAGCGGGCTCAGCCCTTGGCTGCCATCGCGGTGACTTCCACACGCATGCCTTCCACCGCGAGAGCGGCCACGCCAACGGCGGCGCGCACCGGCCAGGGCTTGGCGAAGAAGCGCTGGTACACCTCGTTGAAGGCGGCGCGGTCGGCCATGTCGGTGAGGTAGATGGTCAGGTGCAAGACCCGATCCATGGAACTGCCGGCGCGCTCCAGGGCGATCTTGAGTGCCTGCAGGGTGCACTCGCTTTGCTCGACGATGCCGCCGAGTTCCAGGCTGCCGTCGGCACGGGTAGGGATCTGGGTGGAGACCAGCAGGCCGCCGAAACCGGCGACGTCGGAGGAGATGGATTCTGCGTCGGGATCGGGTACGAAGGTGATGTCGTGGTTTGCCATGGGGCGCTCTTGTTGAGGGGTGATGAGGTGGCGGTCTTGCGCCTTCGTGTAGGGCGAAGGCCGTTGATTCTACATCGACCACTGTATCGTAAACATCATGGCCTGCCGTCACGAAAGCATTGCTCCGGGGGCGGCTACCGCAGGATCCTTGCCGCGGTACTCCCTGCGCAACGCCAGCGTTCGGCGTTGGGGAAAGGGGCGGCAGATCTGAAGCCGAAGCAACGGCAACGGCAAGATCAAAAGATCGCAGCCTCGCTTCGCTCGACAGCTCCTACAGGGGCAAAAGCCCTTGGTTACTTGTGGCTCTTCCAAGTGACCCGCCGTCAGGGCGGAACCCTAAGTCGCCGTTACCGCAGAAACGGATATGTACACGTCAGTGATCACTTGCGCTGGCCGCAGGTCAAAAGTAGGTCGGCCACGCACGCATTTCATGGCGCCCGATACCGTTATTGAATCCGCGGCGCTGAGCCGCCAGCGCCTCGACAAGAAAGCGCCGGGTTTCTCCCGGTGTAATCACCTCGTGGGTACCCATCGCACCGGCCAGGGCAAAAGCCGACGTGTCTTTTGAAAATTCAGCGTGTAGCTGGGCATAGCGCTCGGGATCGGACTCGCGTGTCACGTCATGCACGACACTGACCGCTACGCCGGGGTCGACGAAGCTGACGTCGGCCATGCACCAGGCGGCCGATTGGTCGCTGTTGCGGCCACCGCCGAAATTCAGATAGGCCTGGCCGAAACTCTTGCGCACGATCACCGAGAGCTTCGGCACCGAGCACAGTTGTACCGCGTGAATCATGTTCATGATGTGGGCGGGCGCGCTGCGTTTCTCGCCTTCGATGCCCACGAGGAAGCCGGGCGTATCGACCAGAAATATCAGCGGGATGTTGAACGAGTCGCACATGGCGATGAAACCGGTGGCCTTGCGGCAGGCATCGGCGTCCAGAGCCCCGCCTTTGAATTGCGGGTTGGAAGCGACGATGCCGATACTGGCGCCTTCAAGACGGGCGAAAGCGGTCACCACCGAGCGGCCGAAGCGGTCCTTGAGTGGGAACAGACTGTCGCGATCGACCAGAGTGGCGAGCAGCTTGCGCATGTCGTAGGTCTTGCTGCGCTCGACCGGGACGATGGTCTCAGGACCCGACGCGTCCGGACGGTCCTCGGGCGCGCAGGGCAGCACGGCGGGTGTCTCATTCGAATGAGACGGCAGGTAACTGAGAAAACGCCGAATGGCGTTCAGCGCTTCCTGATCAGTGTTGACGACCATGTCGGCCAGCCCGGTGATTTCAGCGTGCATGCGCCAGCCACCGAGTTCTTCGGTATCTGAAGACTCACCGATCGCCACCGAGGTGACCTTCGGGCTGGAGACCGCGAGCAATGCACCCTTGCGCATCACCGTGAAGTCGGACACACACGAGTACCAACTCGCTGAGCCGAAACAAGGGCCGAGTACCGCACTGACCCAAGGGGTCTCGCGGCGCCGGCAGTATTGCTGGCCATCCTGACCGGCGCCGGCCATGCTGGCTGCGCCCATCGCGTCTTGCATACGCTGGCCCGACGATTCGCCGAGGAAGATCAGCGGCATGCCGTTGCGGGTGGCACATTCCTTCATGTACGCGATCTTGCGCGCGTTGATCCACGAGGAGGACGCGCCTTTCACCGTCATGTCGTTGGACACGACAGCCACCCGGCGCGAATCGATGCGGCCGAAGCCGGTGATCTTGCCATCGGCGGGTGTGCTGTCGCGATCCTCAGGGCGGGCTGAGTGAGCCAACATGCCGATCTCGCTGAACGACTGCGGGTCCAACAGGCCCTCCAGGCGTTGACGTGCGTTGAGCACGCCAGCGTCGCGGCGTACCTGAAGTTTGGCTTCGCCGCCCATTTGCAGGACGCTTTCGCGGCGGGCGTGCAGTTCTTGTTCGGGTGATGTGTGTTCGTGAGTCATTAGTAAGTCTCATTGGGAACTATGACGGCACGTCCGACGATTTCGCCGCGACGCAGTTTGTTCAGGACTTCCTGCACTTCGTCCAGCCGATGGCGTGTCAGGTGTATCGGTAGGCGGCCGGTCGATGCCAGTGCGACGAGTTCGATCAACTCGGACTTGCTGCCACCGAAGGTGGTGCTGATCATCGTGCCATACGGCAGTGAGCCATTACGTAACTCAAACGCACCATGCCCGCGTCCAACCACCACGATATGTCCGAGCGGGCGTATCACGCCGGCAGCCAGACGCAGGGTGTCGCCGCTGCCGACAAAATCCAGAACCGCATCGACCCTGCCGGCACGCTTGATGAGTGCGTCGGGCGTCAACCCCGTTGCATCCATGACCAGTTCCGCTCCCTGCTCGGCGGCGAGCCCCAAGGCCTCAATGCGGGTATCGATGGCGATGATGCGGGTCGCCGTAATTGCGCCAAGTGCTGCGATAGCGATATGCCCCAGTCCGCCGACACCGATGACCAGTACGCTGCTGCCGGGTTGCAGTAGCGGCGCGACGCGTTTGACCGCGTGGTAGGAACTGAGCCCGGCATCGGTCAGTGGCGCAGCCTTCCAGGGTTCGAGATTGCCGATATCCACCAGGCAGTCCTGGTGAACCACGACGTATTCGGCGAGCCCGCCGTCAAACCCGCCGCCGTAGATGCGCCGCGAGGCAGAACAATAGTTATTCCAGCCATCACGGCAAGCACGGCAATGACCGCAGCCGGGGGTACTCACGGCGCATGCCTGACCGACCTTCCAGCAGTCGACGCCCGGACCGAGTGTGTCGATCCATCCGGCGATCTCATGGCCGAGGGTCATCGGCAGTTGCACGTCCAGATGCGGCGGCGAGCAGCACAGGTCGTCCAGTGCATGCAGGTCGGACTGGCAAAGGCCATTGCCACCGACCCGCAGGCGAACTTCACCGGGACCGGGAACAGGCACAGGCACTTCGCACAGGCGGCCGCCGTCGTGCCAGTCGAACATGCGAAAGGCCTGCATGGTTGCAGCGGGGATTGTCGTCATCATGGTCAATCACCAGCGCCTTTGGCCAGCACCAGGCACATAAACGCCGACATTACGAGCCCGGCGGCCTGGACCAGGCAGCTGCTGGCATTGGCGACCTGACGCTCGCCGCATTCGCCCCGTAGCTGGCGCACCGATTCGATCATCAACTGCATGCCGAATTGACCGGAGTGGTTGAAGGCCAGTCCACCGCCCGAGGTATTCACCGGTAAGGCGCCACCGGGCGCGGCAATGCCGCTGCGCAGGAAAGACCCGGCCTGGCCGGGCGCGCAGAATCCCATGGCCTCGAGCGCGACCAATACGTTGATGGTGAAGGCGTCGTATATCTGCAGCATGCTTAATTCGTTGCGCGCTATACCTGACATTTGCAGCGCCCGCTCGGTGCAGCCAGCGATCACACCATGATCGAGCCAGTCGGTCGAGCTGACCGGCGTCACGTGCTGCCGATAGGTGTCGGCGAAGCCGCGGATAAAAACGGGCGGCTTTGCCAGCGTGCGGGCGTGTTCGGCCTTGGTGAGAATCAACGCACCGGCACCGTCAGTGACCAGGCAGATATCGGCCTTGCGCAGAGGGTCGGATATAAGCGGTGAAGCCAGATACTCCTCCATCGTCAGTGGTTTGCGCAGCGTGGCCTGGGGATTTAATTGCGCCCAGCGCCGCGCATTGATCGCCACTTCGCCGAGGTCCTCGTCACTCGCCTGATAGCGATGCAAATACTGCTGCGCAAGCATCGCGTACCAACTGATCGGACTGAGCACGCCGTAGGGCGACACAAATTGGCCGGACGGAGAGCGCGGGTCGACGAACAGACCGCCGCGGTTACGGCTGTGATCGAGTCGCTGGGTGCTGCCATAGGTGACCAACGCCACCGAGCACAAACCGGCATCGATCGCCGCCATGGCGTGGATCAGGTGAGTGAGCGGCGAGCCGCCGCCTACCACCGTGCTGTCGACATAGCGCGGCGTGATGCCCAGGTATTCGCTCACCAGCAGTGCATTGGCGCGGTCGTCCCAGTGCGCAAAGACGCCATCGATGTCGGCGAGTGTGAGCCCTGCATCGAGCAAGGCTGCGCGGGCCGATCGGCATTGCAGCGACAGCGCGGTGTCCCCTGGCTGCGCCTTGCCAAGACCGGCCTCGCCCACGCCGACGATGGCATAACGACCGGCCAGGCGGGAAGAATCAATCGTCATGGTTGAGGCTCCTGCGCGATGAGCTGCGCTCGCACGTCTTTCTTCAACACCTTGCCGACCGGGCTGCGCGGCAAGCTCTCCCAGAACAGCACGTGTTTGGGTGTCTTCAGGCTGCCGAGTTTTTTGCGGCAGATCGCGATGAATTCCTCGGCAGTCGCGCTGATGCCAGCCTTGAGTTCGATGACGGCGACGACTTTCTCGCCCCAGTCGGGATCGGGTATGCCGACCACGGCGCAATCCATGACCGCTGGATGCGCCCAGATCACCTGCTCGATCTCGCTCGGATAGATGTTGAAACCGCCGGAGATGATCATGTCCTTGGTGCGGTCGACGATGTACAGGTAACCGCCTTCGTCGAACACGCCGATGTCACCGGTGTGGTGCCAACCGAAGCGTCTTGCCTCGGCATTGGCCTGCGGGTTGTCGTAGTAACCCGGGGCGACCAGCTCACCGCGGGCGACAATCTCGCCGCGTTCGCCGGGCTTGACCATTTGTCCTTCCTCATCCATCAGCACCACTTCGCAGGCACCGGTCGGGCGGCCGGCGGAAGCCAGGTGCTTACCGTCATGCATATGATCTTCGCGGGTCAGCACCGTGATCACCCCTGGCACTTCGGATTGGCCATAGAACTGAACGAACACCGGCCCCCATAAAGCGATGCCTTCACGCAGTTTGTCCACAGACATAGGCGCGGCGCCGTAAATGACGTACTCGAGTGACGAGCAGTCGCGTGTCTTGGCATCCGGATGCGACAGCAATCGGTAGATCAGGGTCGGCGGCAGGAACAGGTGGGTGATGCGTTCCCGTTCGATGGTTTCGAGAACGGCCCCGGGATCGGCGGAGGGCGCGATCACATTGCGCGTACCAAAGGTGGATAGCGCCACGGCGGTTGCACCTGCCGCATGGGTCAAGGGTGCCACGACCAGGTGAGCGGGACTTTTCGCCGGCGGCATGTACTGGTTGGTGATGCGGTAGCAGGCCAGCAAAGCACGATGGCTTTGCATGATTGCCTTCGGTCGCCCAGTCGTGCCGCCCGAGGACTTGATCAGGGCGGTATCGTCGATCGAGCGACGCACTGTGCAGTGCTGGCCGACGTGTTCGCGGCACCAATCGGCGATGCTCAACCCATCGATGGGTTGGTCGAGACCGATCAGGGTTGTCAATGTGGGCACGCCAGCGCGGATGCGCTCGGCATGCTCGGCGTACTGTGAGTGCAGCACCAATACGGAAAGCCGGGTGAAACTCATGAACCAGATCAGGCTTTCGATCGAATCACGGGCATTCAGGGGAATGAAGGTGGCTCCCGCGCGCAAGGCGCCCAGCATGGCGACGAAGCTCAGCGGGTGATTGGGCGCCAGTACGCCGACGTGGGCCGAACTCAGGTTCAGCTGCGACAGGGCATGGCCAATGGCATGCGAGTCGGCCTGGACCTCGGCATAAGTGAGGCTGAAGCCTGTGCTTTGCAGACAGACATTGTCCGGGTGGCGATTGGCGCCGGCATCGAAGTGGTCGGTAATCATTTCCATGGTGACGGCTAATCCAAAAGAGTGAACTGGGGCAGCGTGCAGGATTCGCTGACGGACTCGAAACAGACGTTGACGCGGGCGCCGATGGCGATGCGTTCAAGGTCTGCATTCAGGATGTTGGCGACCAGGCGTACGCCTTCATCGAGGTCGATCAACGCAACGACATAAGGCAGCCGAGACTCGAAGGCTGGCGAGGGCGCGATCCGGCAGACCGTGTAGGTGTAGATGCACCCACGACCGGTGGCATTGATCCATTCGAGGCTGTCGGACAGGCAACTGATGCAGAACGCCCGCGGGTAAAACTGGCAGTTGCCGCAGCTACCGCAACGCTGGATCACCAGTCGGTGTTCCTGCGCGGCCGCCCAATAGGCGGCCGTTTCGGCGGTGGGTTGCGGCAATGGCCGTGCAGAGAGAGGAGTCGACATGGCAGCCTCAGTGAGTACGCAATTCGAAACCGGCCATGGCGATGTGCACATGACGTTGTTCCGGGAGTTTGGCCAGACCGGCGATCAGTTCGTGCAGCGGACGACGCACACTGAAGGTGTCGTCGACCACGGTGGGCACGAGCCCGGTGATCTTTTCGTCGCCATACATGGCGCGCAGCAGCAGCTCATCATCCGAGAGGCCGGGATAGCGACGACGCAGCTCAGGAACTCTTGGCGCCAGTACCGGTGGTTCAAGGGCGATATCGCGGGAGCCATTGGCGAGCACGCGATCTTTTATCTCGGGATCGATCGGCAGTGGCAGGGCACCGAAATAGCCACACACGTATTTCTTCACCTCATCCGGCACCACCTTGTAACGCTCGCCGCACAGCACGTTCATCACCGCTTGCGCGGCAATCATGGCGGGGAAGGGGGTCGCCATCACGGGCGAACCCAGTTCGACGCGGATGCGGGCGATCTCTTCGAGCACGACCGGCAGCTTGTCGGCGATTCCCGCCAGCTGTAGCTGCGACTGCAGGTTGGATATGGCGCCGCCAGCGTATTGGGTGACGAAGTGAGCCGGGTCGTACTCTGCCGGGATACCGAGGGGGAAGCCATTCTCTTCGGCAATCCCGGCGATGTACTCACCGATCTCGTCCGCCGCTCGGTCATCGAAGTCGACCTCGAAGCCGATCTCGCGCAGATTGCGCGCCAGCATCTGCGCCGACGGCCCGGCATTGCCATTGGCCAGCGGATCGATCGAGCACAGCAGGCGGTCGGCACCGTGCACGGCTGCTTCCAGCGCCACCAGTGAGCCGGTCGCATTCAGGCAATGGGTGAGCACTTCAAGCGGCCGATCGCCGATTACGGCCCTGATGGCCGGCACAATGCTGCGCACCTGCTCCACCGTCATGCTGCCGCCGGCATCGCCGAAGGCAAAGGCATCGATATCGAAGCGCTGGATGGCCTCGCGTGCTTTGGCAGCGTAGAACGCCGCGTCGTAGCCCGGTGCCAGGTTATAAACCAGCGCGATCGCGGTGGTGGCACCCAGGCGCTTGGCCGTGGCGATCGATGTCGCCAGATTGTCCCAGCAATGCAGTGACTCAAGAAAGACAATATCGCGCACACCGTTGGCGACCAGACGTTCAACGTACAACTCGCTAAGGTCATCCGGCTCGGGGTAGAAGCTACGTAACATATTGCTACGCACCGCTGCGCGTAGCGATGTGCGGCGGATGCGCTCGGACAACAGACGTATCCGCTCCAGCGGACTCTGGTTGAGGAACAGCACGCTCGCGTCGAATTGCACCAACGCAATGGTTTCAATTGCGGAGAAACCCAGGGCATCCAGACGCTCGGCCATCGGCAGCATGTGCTCGGTGCGCATACGGGTGGCCCACAGGCACTGGTGCGCGTCGCGCAGGGTGGCATCGACCAGCTGGATGCGGCGACGTTTGCCGGTACGGGCGAATTCCGCGTTCACTTTTTCGCGTAGTTGATTCAGCACATGTCACCCCTTGCTGTGTTCGAGATGGATGGACAGGCCAGGGCCTGTGACACTCAATACCGTGTAGTTGGGCCAGCGTTGCAGCAGCCCGTGTGTCAGGGCTTGCTCAGGCGAGCGAACTTCATAGTGAAGTTTCTGCAAGTGTGGCAGTGCAGGGCAGCCGCAGATCAGCGCCGCCAGCGCCTCTTCAGTGGCGGGCATGTCGATCGGACGACAAGGGGTCGCAACGGCGCCGATGCGTTGTTGCAGACGGGTCAGCGACGTGTCGATCGGGCCGTAACAGCCTTGCAGCCACCGGCGCAAGACTGGCTGCAACGTGGCGAAACGTGGGCCGGCGTCGAGATGCTCCAGTGCCTGTCGCGCGATCGCTTTTGCGAAGGGTTGCAGCATCGGCGGATGGCCGAGCTCCTGTCGAATGCGCGTGCATTCACGGGAAAACTCGAACAGGTCGGCCTGGCGTCCGCGCTCGCGCAGTGCCTGCATGGCTTCGGCGGCGATTTCCCCTGGCAACTGGTGTTCGTAAGGGGCCAGGTCGAAGGCCCACGGCAGGCTCTCGGCAAATCCCTCCTGATCCGCCACGGCCGCGAGCTGAGCCTGGGCTTCCTTTATACGATCCTGATCCGGGGCTTGCAGCGGCAGTTCGAGCAACACCGCGGAGCGGACCAACAGCGGCAGCGAAGGCGTCGATGCGCCGTTGGCGACACCGGGCAGCGCGGCATCGAGGCGGTCGACACCGAGTCGAATCGCCTCCAGCGCAACCTGCGGGCCGAGACCGGTGTGGCACCGTGTGTGCAGATCCAGAGGTTTGCCATCAACGCCGCTGCGCAGGGCCGAAAGCAGGCCGGGCAGGCGATCGACATGCAGCAGACCGGCTTCGTCGCGCAGCATGATGCGTTGTGCACCGGTCTGGGCCAGACGCGCGGCAGCGGCCGAATACCAGGCGTCGCCATGCTCATGGTCGTCTGCATAGGGCAGGGCGGCGACTGCGCTCAGGCCATTCGCCAATGCCATTTGCACGGCGTCGCCCAGACGCTGGAAGTCCAGCTGCGGATCGATCAATACGACCTCGCTGATGCCATGTCTGGCGAGCAGTCGTAGCCAGGCGTTCAGTGCATCGCCTGCGAGCACATCGATGTGGCCATGGGCGGGCAGCAGGTTTACCGTTGCGCGCAGGGGTGTGCCATTGGCGCGCGCGCGAAACGCGGAGACGCGTTGCAGCGGATTCTCATCGCGACTGATGCATTGCGCGATCACGGCCGGACTCAGCACCTCGATCGCCGCAAGGCGTGCATGCCCTAGCGAGTTCATCGTCCCCAGCAGCATCGCTGTACTGGCGGCACCGCCCCAGGCAGCGATCTGACCGTCGCTCAGGCTGACATCGACCAATGTTGTCATGCTCATGCGCGCTCCTTGGCTTGTTTCAAAGCCTGTTTGCGGGCCGGTACAAAGACATCTTCTACCCAGCGAGTGGTGACGAGGCCTGCGACGAAGTCCGGGTGGTCGAGCACGGCATGATGGAAGCTGGCCGTGGTCGCCAATCCCACGACTTTCATGTCTTCCAGCGCCTTGCGCATGAGCACGATCGCCTCGCTACGGGTCGGCGCATGCACGATCAGTTTGGCGAGCAGGGAGTCATAAAAAGGCGGAACGGTCGCGCCGCTGTAGCAGTGGGTGTCAACCCGCACGCCTTGGCCTTGGGGTGGAAGCCACTCGCTCACCAGGCCCGGGCTCGGCAGGAAATTGCGGTCCGGGTCTTCGGCATTGATCCGGCATTCGATCGCATGGCCGACCAGTTTCACGTCCGCCTGACTGAACGACAGCGGCAAACCGGCAGCGATGCGAATCTGCTCGGCGACCAGGTCGTAGCCGGTGATCATCTCCGTCACCGGATGCTCGACCTGGATGCGGGTGTTCATTTCCAGAAAATAGAATTTTCCATCGCGGTCATCGACCACGAACTCGATCGTACCCGCGCCGAAGTAGCCGACATTTTTCGCCAGACGAACGGCGCACTCACCCATTTGCTCCCGGGTTTGCGGCGCGAGGCTGGGGGAGGGCGCTTCCTCGATCAGCTTCTGGTGACGGCGTTGAGTCGAGCATTCCCGTTCGCCCAGGTGCACCACGTTGCCATGACGGTCGCCCATGATCTGGATTTCGATATGGCGCGCCAGCTCGATGAACTTCTCGACATACAGGGTCGGATCGCCAAAGGCCGCTTGTGCTTCCGAAGAGGCCGAGCGGAACGCCGCCTCGGCCTCTTCATCGCTGCGCACGATGCGCATGCCGCGGCCGCCACCGCCGGCCGTCGCCTTGAACAGCACGGGATAGCCGATCTCGCTGGCGATGCGGCGTGCGGTGTCGGCATCGGCGACGGCGTCCGAACCAGGCACGCGCGGTACTTCGGCTTTTTCTGCCAGACCGACGGCGGTGATTTTGTCACCCATCGAGTCAATGATCTCGGCGGAAGGGCCGATGAACACCAGCCCTGCGTCTTCGCAGGCCTGAGCGAAATGCGAGCGCTCGGAAAGGAAGCCATAACCCGGGTGGATGGCATCACAGCGCTGTTCCAGCGCGGTGCGCACCAGCAGATCGGCGCACAGATAACTTTGCGCAGCCGGCGGTGGACCAATGACCACGTACTGGTCGGCCAGACGGGCGGCCAGGCTGTCCTGGTCGGCTTCGGATACGGCCGCGACCGATTCGATACCCAGGGTTTTGCAGGCCCGCACGATACGTACGGCGATTTCGCCACGATTGGCGATCAATACCCGGCGAATGTCTCGGGTTGCTACGGGAATGCTGCTCATCAGCGAGTCTCCGGTTCGATAATCATCAATAACTGGTCCCGCTGAACCATCTGCAGGTCTTGGGCGACGATGCGCACGACGCGGCCTTTCACCGGGGAAGCGAGGGTGTTGAAGAGTTTCATGGCTTCGACCAGGCACAGTGGCGTCCCGGTCTCCACCATGGCGTTCTCTTCGACAAAGGACGGTTGGTCGGGGCTGGGTTTGCGATAGAAGGTACCCATCATGGTCGCGCGCACGGCCACCTGGCCTTCGGCGACTTCCGGTTCGCTGGCGACCGGTACGCAGGGCGCTGCCTGGGCGGGTTGTGCGGGTGTGGCACTGCCTTGGGCAGGCTCCAGGGACCGCTGAATCGTGCCGGACTTGCTGGCAGTCAGTGTGGTGTCACCGATGCGCACTTCAAGGAAGTCCAGATGCGTGGTGTGATCCAGAATCTCCAGGATTCTGCGTGCTTCTTTATGTGAGAGCGACATGCCTGATGGCCTCTTGTTGTTCGATTGCCCTGAGTGATAAAAACATTGAAACGTAGGATTGTCAACAATCGTACAATCGTGTAATTTACTGATCATCACCCAGGGCGTTTGCGCAGCTCTTGATAAAAAAGCGTAGCGTGCGGCGACCCAGGGCTCATCGAATTCAGAAAACAACAGTGTTTTGGAGGGGGCGAGAATGAGTACAATCGCGGTTAAATCGGATGTCGCTGGAACCGTGTGGCAGATCCATGTCCGCGAAGGCGATGTCGTTGAAGAAGATCAGACGCTGATCATCATGGAGTCCATGAAAATGGAAATTCCCTTGATGGCCGCAGAATCGGGTCGTGTGGTGAGCGTTCTCGTTGCCGAGGGCGACGTCGTCAAAGACGGCCAGGATGTTTTGCTTATGGAGTGCGATTGAAGTCTATGTCAATGAATGCAGGTTCGGCATCGGCCGCCAAGGGCGGTAGTGCAATAGGTATCATGCGCGCTGGTCGTCAGCGCGTGTTGACGATGCCGGAGCAGATTGCCGAGAGCATTACGCTTGCGATTCTGCGCGGTGAATACGGGCCGGGTGACTCCGTGCGTGAACAGGAACTGGCCGACCACTTCCAGGTCAGCCGTGGTCCGATTCGCGAGGCCCTGCGCATTCTCGAGAAGGTAGGCGTCGTGACCATCGTGCCGCAGCGTGGCGCGCATGTAACGTCATTGAGCAAGCAGGAGATCGACAACCTGTTCGAGATCCGCGCCGTGTTGGCCGGGTTGGTGGCCAAGTACCTGGCTGATCCTGATGCGTCAGTGGTCAATCAAATGGATGCCATCGTCACCCGGCTTGAGCTGATCGCTGCGCATTCGGACGCGCTGGATGAGTATGCACAGGGCAGTTATCGCCTGAGCACGCTGTTGTTCCAGGCTTGCGATAACAAGCAGTTGGCTGAGCTGATGAGTGCGCTGGCGATTCAGACCGCTCGCTACACGCGGTTGGGATTGCGTTCTCCAGAACGCCGGCAGGCTTCCGTCAATTATTGGCGTGAACTGGTGGAAGCACTCAGACAAAACAACAGTACGGTCGCCGGGAAGCTGATGGTTGAACTCATCAACGCTTCCCATCAAGCCGCATTGAATCATTTGGATTAACTCACACGGGGGCACAACACTCCCAAGTGCTGTGTCAAATTGTCGACAATAAGACAAAATATCATGACAAAAAAACGTACCGCAGGATTCATGCTCAGTTGGGCCGCCCGGCAACACCGTGGCCGCACCGCCCTGATCTTCGGCGACAACTGCCTGACTTATGACGAGGTCGAGTCGGGGAGTAACCGTCTGGCCCATGCCCTGGTTTCCCTTGGGTTGCAGGTTGGGGAGCGCGTCGCTGTTTTACTCAACAACTCGCCCGAGGCGATCGAGAGCGTTTTCGCCGTCGAGAAGGCCGGCCTGGTTTACGTGGCGCTCAATGCCCGGCATACGCTGGCCGAGCAGATCGCGATCCTCGACGACGCCGGCGCAAGCCTGTTGGTGGTGGGGCCGGAGTTCCGTGAGATCGGTTTGGGTGTTCTGGGTCGCGTCGAGAGTCTGCGCCACGTAATGGCGCTCGATTGGCAGGCGCCGCAGGTACTGGATTACCGGCAAATGCTCGCTTCAATGCCGGCAGATGCTCCAAATATTCAGGTTTGCGCAGATGCGTTGCTACGTATCGCCTATACCTCGGGCACGACCGGAAAACCCAAGGGCGTTACCTACACGGTCAAGCGCTGGTACGAGCGTTTGAGCAACCACTTCTACGCCATGGAATACAGCCTCGGCATAGAGGATGCGATGTTGCACGTCGGCCCCTTGACCCATGCCGCGGGCGTCCATTTGCTGCCCTGCTACTTGCGTGGTGCGCGCAATGTGATTCTTGAGAAATTCGAGCCTCTGGAGACGCTGCAGCAAATCGAGCGCCACCGGATCAGCCAAATGATGTGCGTGCCCACCATGCTCACGCGCTTGCTGGACACGCTCGACAGCGGCGTCGAGGCCGATCTGTCGTCGCTCAAATGCATTCATTACGGAACAGCGCCGACCTCCGTTGACCTGATCCGCCGAGCCATTGCGCGGTTCGGTCCGGTGATGCGCCAGCAGTATGGAATGACCGAGGCGGTACAACCCTTGGCGGTGCTGTATCCCCATGAACACGCTGAGGACGGTGTGCTGCGCTCCTGCGGCAAGCCGACCGCCAATGTGCAGATCACCGTACGCGACGGGCAGGGCGAGGCGTTACCGGCGGGTGAAATCGGCGAAATCGCCATCGAGAGTTTTGGTATCGGCGAAGTGGCTTTCTGGCGCCGTCCCGATCTGGAGGCCGAGGCCATCCGCGATGGCTGGTACTACTCGGGCGATCTTGGCTACCTCGACGAGCAGGGCTTCCTTTATATCGTCGGGCGCAACAAGGACATGATCATTTCCGGTGGCTTCAACGTCTACGCGCGGGAAGTCGAGGATGCGCTGGAAAGCCATCCACACGTCGTCGAAGTGGCGGTTCTCGGATTGCCCGACCCGGAGTGGGGCGAGCGTATCGCGGCCTTTGTCGTCAGACGCGAAGGCACCACGGTCGACAGCGAAGCGCTCGGCAGTCATTGCGCCACACTGATCGCCGGCTACAAGAAGCCGCGTCTCATCGAGTTCGTTGACGCTCTGCCGCGCAACAACGCCGGCAAAGTCGTGAAAAACATTCTGCGCGATGACTATCTCGCGCGCCTGGAGAGGACATCATCATGAGCACGCCTGTTGCCCCTGAATGGTCGCTGGAGCTCGCCGACATCCGCGCGCGTCGAGAAGTCGCCTATGCGTTGGGTGGCCCGGAAGCGGTGGAAAAGCATCATGCCCAGGGCAAGCTCACGGCACGTGAGCGCATCGGTCATCTGCTCGAGAGTGACAGCTTCGAGGAATTCGGCATATTGGCCGGCGCCGTGAAGTACACGCCGGAGGGCAAGATTGCTTCCGCTACGCCGAGCACGGCAGTCGTCGGCGTGGGCAAGATCGAGCAGCGGCGTACCGTGGTGGCGGCAGATGATTTCACCATTCGCGGTGGGTCGTCGGAGGCCGCGGTGGCTGAAAAATGGATCTACGCCGATCGTTATGCCTGGGAATACAAGCTGCCGATCATCCGTATGATCGACAGCGCCGGTGGCAGTGTGAAGCTGCTCGACAAGCTCGGCCATACCAAGATCCCGGGTTATGCCCTGTTGCCGATCACCAACCTGTTGGGCGCCGTGCCGGTGGTGGGCATTGCTCACGGTGCCTGCGCCGGGCTGGGTGCGCTGCGGGTCGCCGCTTCACACCTGTCGATCATGGTGCGTGGCCAGAGCCAGGTGTTTGCGGCTGGACCGCCGGTGGTGAAGCAGGCGTTCGGAATCGATATCGACAAGAACGATCTCGGTGGCTATGACCAGGTGCATCGCCACAGCGGCATGATCAATCTGGCCGCCAACACGGATGCCGAGGCATTGGATCTGGCCAAGCGTTTCTTGTCTTATCTGCCGGGCAATGTCTGGGAACAGCCACCGCGTGTGGCATCGGCGGACGCTCCCGGCCGCCGCGACGCCTGGCTCAACGATGCTATTCCCCATGACCGGCGCAAGATCTTCAACCCGCACAAGATCCTCAAGTCGATGGTCGACAAAGACAGTCTATTCGAGATGTCTCCGGATTTCGGCGCGTCGACCATCACCGCGTTTGCCCGTTTCAACGGCCATTCTGTGGGGATCATCTGCAACAACCCGCGGGTCGGTGGCGGCGCGCTCACTCGTGCGGCGGCGCTTAAACAGACCCGATTCATTGACCTGTGCGACACCTTTCATCTGCCACTCATCTTCCTCGTGGATCAGCCGGGTGTCATGACCGGGCAAGAGGCGGAAATGCAGGGCACCTTGAGTGCTGCGATGCAGGCCGTGCATGCGATCGAGCAGGCCAGCGTGCCCGTGATCACCATCGTGCTGCGCCGCTGCGTCGGTCTCGCCGGTGCCATGGTCAGTCCCTGGCATGGTCCGACGGGCACGGCATTGCCGCACCGGTTTGCCTGGCCTTCGGCGCAGTGGGGCTCGATCCCGATCGAGGGGGGTGTCGCGGCAGCCTACAAGCAGGACATCGCCGCAGCGGATGATCCGCTGGCACGGCGCAAGGAGCTGGAGGCTCATTACCAGGCCCTGGCTTCACCGCTGCGTACCGCCGAGCGCTTTGGCGTGATCGACATCATCGAGCCGGACAGTACACGTCCACTGCTGTGCAACTGGGTGGGTGACGCGTATCGCATCACCGCGCTTTCCCTTGGGCCGAAGCGGCGAACCATGCGCTAGTCCTGGCAGGACGAGTGGCATCCAGCCTTGCCTTCATAAAAATAATTCAAAGGTACAGACCGATGTTCTGGAAAAAGAGTCCCTGTGCAGTGCTCGCAACGCTGATGGTGATTCACCTGTTGGCTCAGGTGGACCGCAATATTCTGCTGGGCTTCGCACCGCAAATCACCAGCGAGCTGGCGATCAATAACGCGCAGTACGGCTTTCTCGTCGGCGCGGTCTGGGTGCTGAGCTACGGCGTCATGGCGGTGGTGCTCGGCGCGCTGGCCGATCGACATAGCCGGCCACGAGTGATTGGCGCCGGCATGCTCGTCTGGAGCGCCTGTACGATTGCCTCCGGCTACGTCCAGAACTTCGAACAGATGGTTGTGGCGCGTTTTCTGGTGGCTACCGGTGAAGCCGCTTTGGTTCCCGCCGCCACGGCGCTGTTGATGGAGCTGTTCTCGGAAAAGCGCCGGGGCACGGCGGTGGGGCTGTTCTACCTCGGCATTCCGTTGGGCATTGGTTGCAGCTTTTTGTTGGCTGGCACGCTCGGCGCCACCCATGGCTGGCGCACCACGTTCCATGTCCTGGGGATTGCCGGAGTGGTCATCGGCCTGCCTTTGATGCTGATGGGCGACAAGCGCAGTCACAACACGGCGCAAGAGCGCGGTGCTCCGCTCAAGACCCAGATGGTTGCGGTGCTCGGTGAACTGCGTGACAACCGTGTCGTGCGTTACACCGTTGCCGGATTTGTGCTGGCCCATCTGGTCTATCCGGGCATTTCTTTCGCGCAACTGTGGATGACGCGGGAAAGGGGGCTGGATCCGGCCACTATCGCTATGACCCTGGGCGCCATGCAGATCGTTTTCGGCTCATTGGGTGCGTTGGCAGGCGGCATGTTGAGTGACCGCCTGGCCCCGCGTTTCAAAGGCGGACATGCCAGTGTCCTGTTGTTGCTCATGCTGCTGAGCGCGCCCTTCATGATTGCTTTCCGCCTGGTACCGACTGACTCGCCGCTGTTCTATGTGGGGATGGCGGTCGGCATCTTCATGTTGATGTCGCTGTACGGTTGCGCGACCACCGCGATTCAAGGCGCCGTCCCCGTGCGCATGCGTTCGACGGTGATGGGGTGCTCGATGCTCCTGCTGAACCTGTTCTCGGTGGCGCTCGGCTCCTTTGTCGTGGGCTGGATCAGCGACGCGCTGGTGGCTGCCGGGGTGGCCTCGCCGCTGACCCATGTGTTGCTGGTCAGCGACATTCTGGCGTTGGTGTTGGGTGGGTTGTTCTTTTATCTGGCGGCTCGCATCAAGCGTGAAAGCTCGCATGCGCTGCCGACCATGGGAATCAAGGTTTAACTTATGACCAGGTCCGCCGTCATTCAATTTCAGTCGGTTGTCAGCCAGTACCTTCCGGGTGTTCTGGCCAGCATCGTGGTCGCCATTGCCGCGCGCTTTCTGGCGGATCAATACCAGGCGCCGGTGATGTTGCTGGCACTCTTGCTCGGCATGGCGATGAATTTTCTGGCGGCGGGGCCGAGCAAGCCGGGCATCGATTTCAGCGCTCGTGAAATCCTGCGCGTCGGGGTTGCCTTGCTGGGCCTGCGCATCTCCCTGGAGCAGATCGTGGCGCTCGGTTGGCATCCGGTGCTGATCGTTGTGGTTTCGGTAGTGGTCACCATTGTGGTGTCCATGCTGGCGGCGCGTGCGCTGGGCTTCAATGCGCTGTTCGGCCTTTTATCCGGCGGTGCTACTGCGATCTGTGGGGCGTCTGCGGCGCTGGCGTTGGCGGCGGCGCTGCCTGCCCATCAGGCCAAGGAGCGCGCGACGCTGTTCACGGTCATTGGCGTGTCCGCTCTGTCGACCCTGGCCATGATCCTGTATCCGGTGATTGCCCGGGCGCTCGGCCTGGACCCGCTGCAAGCCGGGGTATTTCTCGGCGCCACCATCCATGACGTGGCCCAGGTGGTCGGTGCCGGGTACAGCATGTCCCATGACATCGGCGATACCGCCACGGTGGTGAAGCTGATGCGCATCGCCATGCTGCTGCCGGTCATCGTTTGTGCGGTCCTGATCACCCGTTCTCAGGGCGGGCAGGGGACAGGTGAGCGGCCTCCGTTGTTGCCCTGGTTTGCGGTGGTCTTCGTAGTATTGGCGACGGTAACCAGTTTGGGTTGGCTCCCTTCAGTGGTGCAGAGCCTGGGTAATCAATTATCCAGCTGGTGTCTGGTCGTGGCCATCAGTGCGCTCGGGATGAAAATCCAGTTGAAGGAGCTGGCGACGGTGGGGCTCAAGCCCATCCTGTTGATGATAGGTGAAACCCTGTTCCTGCTGGGACTGGTATTGCTGTTGATACGATTCGGTAGTTGAGTCGGGTCGTTCAATACCGCGGGGTGTGCTGACTCCGGCGGTATTGATTGGGCCACTTTGAATGAATCGAACGCTCCCCTGATGGGGATAAGAGTGGTGAGCTCTGTTACGCCCGAATCGGGTAGCCAGATGTTCTTTCATAAACACAGAACAACAATAAAAAAAACCGGAGCCAACGTATGCGAATAAACAAAAAACCTGGAGTGAGTCTGTGGGCGCCAATGCTGCTGGCCTCGGCGCTGTTCGTCGCCGCATTGCCGGCGGCCCGGGCTTTCGAACTCACCACCGGAAATGAAGATTGGGCCGTGCGTTTCGACAACACGTTCAAGTTCAACTATGCCCAGCGGGTCGAAAGCCCCAACAGCAAGTTGGCCAATGCGTGGAACAACAACGACGGCAACCGTAACTTCTCCTCGGGCAGTGCGGTGTCCCAGCGTCTGGATGTGCTCTCGGAACTGGACGTGACCTACCAACAGAAAATGGGTTTTCGCGTCAGCGCCAACACTTGGTATGACCACGCCTATGACACTGTCGGCAGCGATAACGCGGCAACCAATCAGCTTAACCACGGGGTGCCGGACTCGCGTCATCTCAGCGGTTACTCCGACCGCTACTACAACGGCCCGTCCGCCGAGATCCTCGATGCCTTTGTCTTCGGCAGTACGGAAGTCGGCGAAGAGTCGATGCTCAGCGCCAAGCTTGGCAAGCACACCCAATACTGGGGCGAAAGCATCCTGGCCTTTGCCCATGGCAACAGCTACGGCCAGTCCGGCCTGGATATTTCCAAGGCGCTGGCGGTGCCGGGCACCGAAGCCAAGGAGTTGTTCATCCCGCGCAACCAGTTGTCCACCAGCTTCACAGTCAACTCGGAGCTGACCCTCGGTGCCCAGTATTTCTTCGACTGGGATGCTTCGCGCCTGCCGGAGTCCGGTACGTACCTGGGCTTCAACGACGGCATCCAGAATGGCGGGCACAACCTGTCGTTGATCGGCGGCGTCAACCCGTTCTTCGGTGCGCCCGGCCCGATCGGTGCCAACCAGTTCCTGCGCCTGAGCAATGGCCATACCTTCACCCCGGACAAGCACGGCGACTTCGGCCTGATGGCCAAGTGGAGCCCGGAATGGCTGGACGGCACCCTCGGTTTCTACTACCGCAACACCTCCGACATCCTGCCCAACCTGGTGCTGCAACCGACCGCCGTCGGCCCGGCACAGCTGATCTCCGGCAACATCGGCAGCTACAACCAGTTCTACGTCGATGACATCGATATCTATGGCATCAGCCTGTCCAAGAGCATCGCCGGGGTCAGCGTCGGGTTCGACCTCAACTACCGCGAGAACATGCCACTGGCCAGCGTGGCGGGCACTGTCAGTCCGGCTGCGGCCGCCGCCGGTTTGCCCGGCTTCATCGGCAGCTTCAACGGCGAAGACGGTGTGGCCCGCGGCAACACCGTGCACGCGGTGCTCAACGGTTTGACCACCTTTGGCGACACGCCACTGTGGGACAGCTCTTCGTTGCTGGTCGAACTCGGCTACAGCCGCTGGCTGAAGGTGACGGACAACAAGCAGTTGTTCAAGGGCGAAGACTGGTACCACGGCACCGACAAGGTGACCAAGGACAATTACATCATCGGCGTCAACTTCAATCCAACCTGGTACCAGGTGTTCCCGGGCATCGATATGTACCTGCCGATGACCTACAACGTCGGCCTCAACGGCAACTCCGCCGTGCAGCTCGGCGGTAACGAGGACTCCGGCAGTTATTCGGTCGGCATCGGCATGGATGTACGCAATCAGTACCGCTTCGACCTGAAATACGTGGACAACTTCGGTCCATTCGATACCTGCAGTTCACCAGGCAGCGCTGGCAGTCAGGGAGACGGCGCTGCGCCGGGTGCCAACGGGCAATACAACTGCGCCGTCGGTCAAACCACCGCCTTCGGCGGCACCCCGGCGCAGCTCAAGGATCGCGGCATGGTCACGGCGACCTTCAAGACAACTTTCTGATTCGCGATTGCTAAACACAATCAGGAGAACGACAAAATGAAATGCATGAACACACTGTTGACCGCTTCGCTCGCGCTGACCTTCGCCGGTCTCGTCCAGGCCGCCGTGCCCGCCGCAGACGCCGCCAAACTGGGGAGCAACCTGACTGCCGTAGGCGCCGAAAAAGCCGGGAATGCCGATGGCTCGATTCCGGCCTACACCGGCGGGCTGACCACCCTGCCGGCAGGTTTCAAGGCCGGTGATACCGTTCGCCCGGATCCTTATGCCAACGAGAAGCCGCTGCTGGTGATCGATGGCAAGAACGTCGCCCAGTACAAGGACAAGCTGACCGCCGTCACCGTCGAATTGGCCACGCGCTTTCCAAGCTTTCGCATTGACGTCTATCCGACTCACCGCAGTGTGGCCCTGCCTCAGGGCGTGCTGGACAATACGGTGAAGAACGCTACCGGTGCCAAGTCGCTGGAAGGTGGCAACGCGATCGAAAATGTATTACCTGGCGTGCCTTTCCCGATCCCGCAGTCAGGTGCCGAGGCCATGTGGAACCACCTGTTGCGCTATCAGGGCGTCGCCTATTCAACCAAGTATGACTCCTGGAACGTCGACTCCGCAGGTGCGCAGATTCTGGCCACCAGTGGTGAGATCTCCAACTCGTTTCCGATCTTCGAAGACCTGAGCAAGATCATCGATGGCAAAGACACTTACTTCCAGACCCGCTTGTTCTATACAGGTCCTGCCCGCCGGGCGGGTGAAGCGATCATGCTCAAGGATGCTGCCAACCCATTGGTGCAGGCTCGCCGCGCCTGGCAGTACTTGCCCGGGCAACGCCGCGTGAAGCTGGCACCGACCCTGGCCTACGACACGCCAAACCCGGGCACCGCCGGTTCGGGCACCTATGACGATGTTTATGTCTTCAACGGTGCGCTGGATCGCTATGACTGGAAACTGGTCGGCAAGCAGGAAATGATCGTGCCCTACAACACCTACGCGCTGAGCTACCTCAAGGATCCGAAAGCCCTGACCACGCCGAACCACTTGGCGCCGCAATTCGTACGCTGGGAAAAGCATCGGGTGTGGGTCGTGGAAGGCACGCTGAAGGCCGGTGCCCGTCACGTCTACGCCAAGCGTCGCTTCTATCTGGATGAGGACAGCTGGGTCGCTCTGGCATCCGACCAGTACGACGCCCGCGGCCAGCTGTACCGTGGTTCCTTCAGCTTCCTCTCGCAAAGCTACGATGCGACGACACCCAACACCACGCCGCACGTGATCTATGACCTGATTGGCGGGACCTACAACATCAATGGTTTGTCGGGCGCCTACGGCGGTATCAAGTACATCGCACCGCTTTCCAAGGCGCAGTGGTCGCCGGATGCGCTGGCCGGTAATGGTGTTCGCTAAAGCACGGTGCATGAAGAGGCCGGCTGCACCCAGCGTGCAGCCCGGTCCGGTTTTACAGGAGGACGCACCATGTGTTCATGCAAAAAACCCGGGTTGCTGGTGTTGGCGATGCTGTTGGCGTTGTGCCAGACCATTGCCCAGGCGTCCGGTTACGTTGATGTGCTGGATTTGCCCGCCAAGCCCAGTGCGTTGGCCGTGCGCAGCCCCTTGCTCGATGTTGCGAATGCCGGGCAGCGCCTGGTCGCCGTCGGGCAGCGCGGCCACATTCTTTATTCCGATGACGCCGGCCAGCAATGGCAGCAGGCTGACGTGCCGGTCAGCAGCGACCTGAATGCCGTGTATTTTCCCACCGCGGAGCAAGGCTGGGCGGTCGGCAATGATGGGGTGATCCTGCACAGCAGCGACGCCGGCGTGACCTGGAAAAAGCAACTGGACGGTCGAGAGATCGGCGCGTTGTCGGTCAAGCATTATGCGGCGCTGGCGGCTGCCGAGCCGGGCAACGAGCAATGGCCGCTGTTCGTCGCCGATGGCCAGCGGCTGGTCGAAGAGGGCGCCGACAAGCCATTGCTCGATGTCTGGTTCGCCGACGACAAGCTCGGTTACGTGGTCGGCGTATTCAACCTGATCTTGCGCACCGAGGATGGCGGCCAGAGCTGGACGCCGTTTCAGGACCGTACCGATAACCCGCAGAGTTTTCACTTGAATGCCATCGCGTCGACCGGCGATGCGCTGTACATCGTCGGCGAGCAAGGCCTGGTGCTCAAATGGGACGACTCGCAGCAGCGTTTCGCCGCCCTGGTGACACCCTATCAGGGCAGCTATTTCGGTGTCGTCGGCAAGCCTGGCGAAGTCGTCGTCTACGGCCTGCGCGGCAATGTGTTGCGCAGCACGGATGGCGGGACGAGCTGGAAGCCGTTCGATACCGGCCTGCAAGTCAGTGTCACCGCCGCTGCGATTGATACCCAAGGTCATTATCGGTTGTTCACCCAAGCGGGACACATGCTGGTCGATCAGGCCAACAACGCCCGGTTGCAATTGGTGCCGCAACAGAACCCGTCACCAGTGGCCGGTGCCGCCCTGGCCAGCGATGGTTCGCTGATCGTGGTGGGCAGTCGCGGCGCACGTGCGCTCCTCAAAGAATAAGAACCAGAACAATAGAGCGAGTACTCAGACATGGCCCATACCAAGCAAGACAATATGCCGGTGATCCGCGATCTGCGTGACTTTGATCGGCGTTCCGGCAATCGGCTGGAGCGGCTGGTGTTCAACTACCGCCCGCTGTTCATCCTGCTCATGACCCTGGCCACCCTGGTGCTGGGCTACATGGCGGCGACCCGTCTGGAGCTGCGCCCCAGTTTCGAGAAAATGATTCCGCAGAGCCAGCCGTACATCAAGAATTTCCTGGAGAATCGTCAGTCGCTACGCGGCCTGGGCAACTCGGTACGGGTGGTGGTGGAAAACACCCAGGGCGACATCTTCGACCCCGACTACCTGAATGTGCTCAAGCAGGTCAACGACGAACTGTTCCTCACTGAAGGCGTCGATCGCGCGTGGATGAAGTCGCTGTGGACGCCGGCCGTGCGCTGGACCGAAGTCACCGAAGAAGGCTTTCAAGGCGGCCCGGTGATGCCCGACAGTTATCAGGGCTCGCCCTCGGACATCGAACAGCTGCGGCAGAACATCACCCGCGCCGGCATCGTTGGCAGCCTGGTGGCCAGCGATTTCAAATCGAGCATGCTGATCGTACCGCTGCTGGACAAGGCCTCGGCCACTGGCCAGAGTATCAACTACCATCAATTTTCACAGATGCTCGAAGCGCAATTGCGCGACAAGATCGAGTTCGCCGGTGACAGCGCGGCGCGCCAGGCCGGGGAAGAGGGCAAGGGCCACTACAAGGTCCGGGTGATCGGTTTTGCCAAGCTGATGGGCGACCTGATCGATGGCTTGATTCAGGTGATGATGTTCTTCGGCCTGGCTGTGGTCACCTCGCTGGTGATCATCTACCTCTATACCCGTTGTGTGCGCAGCACCTTGCTGGTGGTCGGTTGTTCGCTGATTGCGGTGGTCTGGCAACTGGGCATCGTCGCCTGGCTGGGGTATGCCATCGACCCCTACTCGGTGCTGGTGCCGTTCCTGATCTTTGCCATCGGCGTGTCCCACGCGGCGCAGAAGATGAACGGCATCATGCAGGACATCGCCCGCGGCACCCACAAGCTGATCGCCGCACGCTATACCTTCCGCCGTCTGTTCATTGCCGGCGTCACTGCGCTGCTGGCCGATGCCGTGGGCTTCGCGGTGCTGATGCTGATCGACATCCCGGTGATCCAGGACCTGGCCATTACCGCCAGCATCGGTGTGGCGGTGCTGATTTTCACCTCGCTGTTGCTGATGCCGGTGGCGCTGTCCTATGTCGGCGTCGGTGCAAAAGCGGCCGAGCGTGCGCTGAAAATCGACACGCGGGCCACCGCGCATGAGGGCTTCGGCAAACTGTGGGACAGCCTCGATCGCTTCACCACACCGAAGTGGGCCACCGGCGCCGTCCTGGTGGCCGCCTTGCTCGGGATCGGCGGCTTTGCGGTCAGCCTGCAGCTGAAGATCGGCGACCTCGACAGCGGTGCCCCGGAGTTGCGCGCGGACTCGCGCTATAACCGTGACAACGCCTACATCACCCAGCATTACGCGCTGTCCAGCGATCTGTTCGCGGTGATGATCAAGACCCCGGTGGAAGGCTGTCTGAATTACCAGACGCTGATCCTCGCCGACCGCCTGGCCTGGGAACTGCAGCAGTATCCCGGCGTGCAAGCCACGGCATCGCTGGTCAACGCGGTACGCCAGATCACCGCGGGATCCTACGAAGGCAACCCCAAGCTCAACAGCATCCAGCGCAACCAGAACGTGCTGAACTATGCCGCGCAACAAGCCTCGGTCAACTCTCCGGAGTTGTTCAATACCGACTGTTCGCTGATGCCGGTGATCGCTTTCCTCAAGGACCACAAGGCCGAGACCCTGGATGCCGTGGTGGCCATTGCCGACAAGTTCGCCAAGGACAACAGCACTCCGGACCGTCAGTTCCTGCTCGCCGCCGGCACCGCCGGCATCGAGGCGGCGACCAACATTGTGGTGCGCGAGGCCAATCGGACCATGCTGTTGTACGTCTACGGGGCGGTGACGCTGTTTTGCCTGATCACCTTCCGCAGCTGGCGCGCCACGCTGGTCGCCCTGCTGCCGCTGGTGCTGACCTCGATCCTCTGTGAGGCGTTGATGGTGGTCATGGGCATCGGCGTGAAGGTCGCAACGCTGCCGGTGATCGCCCTCGGCGTCGGCATTGGCGTCGACTACGCGCTGTACCTGCTCAGCGTCCAGTTGCAGTACCAGCGTCAGGGCCAGTCGTTGATGCAAGCCTACCGCAACGCCGTGTCGTTCACCGGCCGGGTGGTGGGGCTGGTCGGTATCACCCTGGCTGCCGGCGTGGTGTGCTGGGCCTGGTCGCCGATCAAGTTCCAGGCGGACATGGGCATCCTGCTGACCTTCATGTTCCTGTGGAACATGTTGGGTGCATTGATTCTGATCCCGGCGTTGTCGCATTTTCTGTTGCGCACTGATCATGTCCTGGGCAAGAAAGCAGAGGGGGTGGCCCTTGAAGAGTCTGGTGCCGAGGGATCGCAGGGGATGGAGCACTGCGTTTCTGAACGGCGTGGCGAAGACAGGCTGCGTGTGTAAACTTGCGGCGAGTCAAACAGAACGAAACCGCAGAACCCGCGCACCGTCGAAAGGGTCGGTCAGGTAATGCGCGTGCACGCCAAATGTCTCCAGCAAGCGCTGCGGGGTCAGCACCTCCAGCGGCTTGCCGAGGGCCACCAGTCGCCCCCGTTCCAGTACCGCCAGACGATCACAGGTCAGTGCCTGGTTCAGGTCATGCAGGGCGATCAATGTCGTCACCGGCAGCGCCTGCACCACGTTCAGGATCGCGAGCTGATGCTGGATATCCAGGTGATTGGTCGGCTCGTCCAGCAACAGAATCTGCGGGCGCTGGGCCAGGGCGCGAGCGATGTGGACACGCTGGCGTTCACCGCCGGACAGACTGTGCCAGGTACGGTTTTTCAGGTGCGCCGCATCGACGTCGCACAGCGCCTGCTGGACGATGGTAGCGTCCTCGTTCGACCACGGGCTCAAGGCCGACAGCCACGGTGTCCGGCCCAGGGCCACGGCATCAAACACATTGATGGCGTCCAGGGTGTCGGCCTGTTGCTCAACCACCGCCAGGGTTTGCGCGATGGTCCGCCGTGATAGCGCCTTGAGGCGCTGGCCGTTGAGTTGGATGTCACCCCGGCTGGGGACGCGCACGCCGGCCAGCAGTTTCAGCAGCGTGGATTTTCCCGAACCGTTGGGCCCGACGATGCCCAGGGTTTCTCCCCGTCGGATGTCCAGGTGGATATCGTGCAGCAGTTCAGCGTCGCGGACTCGGAACCCGAGTCCGGAACAGCTCAGCACGGATTCGCCGATAACAGGTGTGAGGGCATTCATCGGGCATTCCTCCTGCCGATCAGGATCAACGCGAACACCGGAGCGCCGACCAATGCCGTGATGACTCCGACCGGGATCACCTGGCCTTTGATCAGTGTCCGGGAGAGGACATCGGCGGCGATCAGAAACACTGCACCCCCCAGCGCACTGGCCGGCAGCAGGCGCGCATGCCGGGTGCCCAGCAGCAGTCGCACGGCATGGGGAATGACCAGCCCGACAAAACCGATGGAGCCGACAATCGACACCATCACTGCCGTCACCAGTGCGGCGCAGCTGATCAGCAGCAATTGCACGCGGCGTACCGGGATGCCGAGCGAGGCGGCCGAGTCGGCGCCGAAGGTGAAGGCGTCCAGTGCCCGCCGATGCCACAGGCAAACGGCAAGACCGGCCATAGCAACCGGGACGGCCAGCCACACCGACGGCCAGCGCACCCCGCTGAGATTGCCCAGCAACCAGAACATGATGCCGCGGGCCTGTTCGGAACTGGCCGACTTGGTGATCAGGAACGCCGTGAGCGCATTGAATAGCTGCGAACCGGCAATCCCCGCGAGGATGATCTGCGAGGTACCGCCGGGCGAACCGCTGGCACGGGCCAGCAAAACCACCACGGCGAAGGCGGCAACCGCCCCGGCAAACGCGCCGACCGACAGCGAAATCAGTCCCGCCCCCAGGCCCAGCAATGCCACCAGCACCGCGCCCGTCGAGGCGCCGGCGGAGATGCCGAGCAGGTAGGGATCGGCCAGCGGATTGCGCAGCAGCGATTGCAGGATCACCCCGCAAGTGGCCAGACCCGCACCGCAGGCCGCGGCCACCAGCGCGCGGGTCAGGCGATAATTCCAGACGATGCCTTCGTCGATCGGGTCGAGGACATAGCCGGCAGCCCACAGTTTGTTGGCCAGCACCTGGAACACCACGCCCGGAGCGATCGGCGTTTCACCGATGGCCACTCCGGCAATGACGGCCAACAGCAGGGTCATTGCGGCGAGCAATGTGCGAATCAGCGTCCTGGTCATTGCGGCAGGTCATAGCCGTCGATGGCTGATGCCAGGGTGGCCAGGCCGTCGAACATTCTGACGCTGGCCTGCATGGCCATGGCGTCGAGAATGATGATGCGGTTGTTTTTCACCGCGTCCATGTTGCGGGTCACCGGGTCGCTGCGCAGGAATGCCAGTTTCTTCAGATGGTCGTCAGCGGGAAAGCGACGGCGATCCATGCGTGCGATGACCAGGAACGTCGGGTTGGCCTTGGCGATGGTTTCCCAGCCGACGGTCGGCCATTCTTCGTCGGATTGCACCACGTTGCGCACGCCCAGGGTGTTGAGCATGAAGTCGGGAATGCCCTTGTGTCCGGCGACATAAGGGTCGATGTCCAGACTGGCACTGGAGAACCAGAACAGCGCGCTGGTGTGCTTGAGGTCCTTGTTCTGCACCGTGGCGACAGACTTCGCCAGGCTGGCCTTGAGTTCGTCGTTCAACTGCCGGCCGCGTTCCTGCACATCGAAGATCTCGGCCAGTTGGCTGATGCTTTTGTAAATGCTGTCGATGCGAAACGCCTCCAGCCGTGTGCCGTCGGCGCCGACCAGATTGTCCTTGGCTTCGCAGTCGGAAGGCATCAGGTAGGTCGGGATCTGCAGCTCGTGAAACTGCTCGCGGGTACCGACCACGCCTTGCGGGCCGACCATCCACTCCAGTTCCACCGCCACCAGCTGCGGGCGTTTGCCGATCACCGCCTCGAAACTCGGCTCGTTATCGGCCAGGCGCGGGATCGGGTCGTTCACTGTCTTGTACTTGGCCAGCACCTCGTTGAACCACAGCGACGTGCCAACCAGTTTGTTGCCAAGCCCCATGGCGTAGAGCATTTCGGTGCCGGCCTGGCCGATGGTCACGGCGCGGCTCGGTGCCTGCTCGAAGGTCAGGGTGCTGCCGCAGTTCTCGACCGTCAGGGGGTAGTGGGTCGGGGCCGCATGGGCGAGAGTGGACAGACCCAGCGCAGTGACGAGGGTGGCAAGGCGTGACAGCAGCATGACGCAAACTCCAGTTGACCGTACTCGGGGCAGGGGGCACGGACTGGAAACACATCATCGAACGCTGCCGTTAAAGCACTGGCGTGGCGATCACAGCAGGTGACGCACGGCGCAAGGATGTCCTTCCCGGACACCCCGCCGGTTAGTGATTAGCTTGGCCGGCAGGTCTCCTGACTGATGCGTCATCGCCTGGCTCCAGCCTTCCCGGAAGCGATCCCAGTGGCAGTTCAGGAGCAGGCTCAGCACCTACAGTTGCGGGGGCAGTTCCGATTGATGCCGTGTCGGGCATCTCGGATTCCCTATTAATCCCATGTGGAAACCGGCGGCCGGCATGGTAGTCGATCATGCCGTTCAACGGTCCAGTATTTTTTCTCGTGTGCCGATTCCAGGGTGCAAGTGCGCGTTGAAGGTCAATCAGCACCAAAGTGCTGCACAGGCTTGCAGACCGGGAAATACCTGCTTAACTCTGAACCTCTGGTCAGTCAGTGACTTATCGGTCACAGAGCGCTGCGTAACACGCTCGCGCTGTCGCCGCTTGCCCGTGATGCAGGTTAAACCCCAGGAGGCCCATGCGTTGACGTTTGAAAACCACCTTGAGCTTTTAATGTATTTACCTGGCACTTCGCTGTCGGTTCCACCCGTACTGCTTTGTGCGATAGGGCCCTGTGGGCATCCCTCACGCTGTGCGCTCAGTCCAATGGGTTCAAGGAAGAAAATGACATGATGCCGAAAACCGCCATCGTCGAGATTTGCGATAAGTACAAGATTTATACCGAACACTATCTCAACGCCGCCGCTGACAAAACCATCATTCTGGTCAACGGCTCGCTGTCAACGACCGCATCCTTTGCCCAGACGGTGCGTTACCTGCAGCCGCAATTCAATGTGGTCCTCTACGATCAGCCCTATGCCGGTCAGTCGAAACGACACAACCTCCACGGCCAACCGATCCGCAAGGAAGACGAGGCAGCGATTCTGCTGGAATTGATCGAACACTTCAGTGTGCACCATGTGCTGTCCTTTTCCTGGGGCGGTGCGGCGACCCTGGTGGCGCTGGCCCAGCGGCCACAACGAATCGAGAGGGCGGTCATCAGTTCTTTCGCAGCGCGCATCAATACACCGATGCGCGATTACCTGGAACGCGGCCTGCACGTACTCCAGGCCTGCGATCGCCTCAATGTCGGACGCTTGATCAACAACACGATCGGCAAGCACCTGCCCTCGCTGTTCAAACGCTTTAATCACCGCCATGTCAGCAGCCTGGCGGAGCACGAATACAGGCAGATGCATTTCCACGTGAATGAGGTGCTGACCCAGGACACCCACTGTTACATCACCTGTGCCAATGCCATCGACATCCCGCTGCTGTTTGTCAACGGCGAATGGGATGAATACACCTCGGCGGAGGACGCCCGGCTGTTCGGCGAGCATGCTCCTCAGTCCGAGTTCCATACCGTCACGAACGCCGGGCACTTCCTCGATATGGAGCACCCGGCAGCCTGGCATGAAACCCGGCAGGCCTTGCTCGGTTTTCTGCAGCCGGCGTCCGGGATGCGGGGTGGTGACGAGCCCTTTAGCATCGTTAAACGTAGTGAGTGCCGGGTTGCGGCAGGATAGCTGGGGGGCTGGGCGCCAATAGCACAGTCTTGTCGAACGCGTGTGGCGAGGGAGCTTGCTCCCGCTGGACTGCGCAGCAGTCCCTCTTCTGGGGCCACTGCGCAGCCCGGCGGGAGCAAGCGCCCTCGCCACAGGGTTATGTGTTCACCTGTCGAGCTGACCGGGTTCGAATCTCAGGACGAAACGCTTCGGCCAGTCGGCCGGATTCAACGGCAATCGTTCTCACGGCTTCCAGATTTCAACATCCTTCGCATCCACCGCCTTGGGCAATAACCCCGCGGCAAAAAACGCATCGGCGATTTTCTGCTGCTCACCCAACTGATCACCTTTCACCGGCTGCACCTGATAACTGCGATGGGTGTTGGCGGTCTCGACGGTCGCCACATCCAGGTTGCCCCACAACGGGCTGAGTATTTTCGCCGCTGCACCGGGGTTGGTTTTCACCCATTCGCCGGTCTTGTGCAGTTGCTCGTAAACCAGCTTGAGCACCTCGGGATGCGCCTTGGCGTAGGGGGTGCTGGTCAGGTAGTAGCGTTTGTAACTGGCCAGGCCTGCGCCGTCAGCCAGGGTGCGCGTCGGCAGTTGACGTTGTGCGCTGGTGAGGAAGGGTTCCCAGGTGACCCAGGCGTCGACCTTGTTGTTCTCGAAGGCGGCCCGGCCATCGGCGGGCGACAGGTAGGCCGGCTCGATGTCGGAAAACTCCAGACCGGCTTTTTTCAGGGCGGCGATCAGCAAATAGTGGGAGCCGGCCGCCTTGGTGACCGCGACTTTCTTGCCTTTCAAATCCGCCAGTTGCTGCAGTGGCGAATCCTTGCGCACGACGATGGCCTGGGCCGAAGGCGAGGGCGCTTCCTGGGCAAAATAGGTCAGCTTGGCCTGGGCGGCCTGGGCGAAAATCGGCACGGTGTCGGCCACGTCGGCACTGATGTCGACATTGCCGACATTCAACGCTTCCAGCAGTGGCAAGCCACTGGAAAACTCATGCCAGCTCACATCGATGTTGTTCTGCGCGAGGGTTTTCTCCAGGGTGCCTTGAGTTTTCAACAGCGTGATCAGCGTCGATGACTTCTGGTAACCGATGCGCACCGTCTCCCGGGCCTGCGCCGGGAGGGCGAAGGACAGGGCCAGTGCAATGGCAAGGCCGGTCAGTAGCGGGCGACGGAGTTTCGCTTCAGGGTTTTTGGTGGGCTTGGACATGGCACGCTCGCTATTCAGCAGGAGAGTAGGGCTATCTGCCATGAAGCATATGGTTCTAAAAAACTTTTTATAAATAATTTTTTAGCATTAGCTTAGTGATTTTGTATATTCCATTCGGGAATAAATAAATAGTTATTTATTCCTTTTATTGTTATCCCAGGAGGTGCACCTTAGAGGCCTGCACATCAGTGCGAATTTGCCCAACACCAGACAGGAAGCCTCACCATGACCATCAAAGCGATCAACGTACGTAACCAGTTCAAGGGCGTCATCAAGGAAATAGTGGAAGGCGAAGTGGTCTCCGAAATCGATGTGCAAACCGCCTCGGGCATCGTCACCTCAGTAATTACCACCCGCTCGGTGCGTGACCTTGAATTGAAGATCGGTAGCGAGGTCATTGCCTTCGTCAAATCCACCGAGGTCTCGATCGCCAAACTCTGACCGGGCCGGCCACAAGCCTTGAATCTCAAGACCCCGCGGCTTCGCTCTTCTTTGCCCCATCGGTCGGGCAGATATCGAAGCCGTTCACGAACCGTCCGACGCAACCGGCATAACCATATAATTATATGATTCTTTCATAATTATTGATCGCTAATATAATCAAAATTGCTTTCTGGCTCGCCCTCGAAACCTCGCTGGACGCAACACGGCTGACCCGGTTTTTTGCTCGGCCTCTTCGAACCAACCCACTCAAGGTCTTTCATGAAGTTGAAAAAACTCATCGTCGCCGCCAGCCTGTTGTTCGCCGCAGCGGGGGCTCATGCACAGCAAGCCATCGATATCAGCTACCAGCGTTCTTCGACCTTGTGGATTCTGCTCAAGCAGAACGGCCAGCTGGAAGAGCGTCTCAAACCCCTGGGCTTCACCGTCAACTGGCATGAATTCAGCACCGGCCTGCTCAGCTCCCTTAACGCCGGCAGTGTCGATTTGCACGCCGACGTCGCCGACGCCTTTGCCCTGTTCACCCAGGCGGCCGATGCGCCGCTGACTTATTACGCCAGGGAAAATCCATCGTCCAGCGCCCAGGCGATCATCGTTGCGGACCATTCACCGATCCGTAGCGTCGCCGACCTGAAAGGCAAGACAGTCGCCGTCTCCAAGGGCTCGGGCAGCAACTTCCTGTTGATTTCGGCCTTGAAAAAAGCTGGCCTGACCCTCGCCGACATCACCCCGCGTTACCTCGAAGCACCGGATGGCGGCGCGGCATTCGCCAACGGCAGTGTCGATGCCTGGGCTATCTGGGACCCGTTCCTGGCCACCCAGCAACTGGATCATCACGTGCGCGTGCTGGCCGATGGCAAGGACGGTGTGGCCAATTACAACCGCTTCTACCTGGCGACGTCGGAGTTCGCCAATGCACACCCGGACGTGTTGCAGGTCACCTTCGACACCCTGCGCGAGACCGGGCAATGGGTCAAAACGCACCCGCAAGAGGCCGCGAAAATTCTCGGACCGCTGTGGGGCAACATTCCCCCGACCACGGTGGAGCTGGCGAACACCCGCCGCAGCTACGACATCGTGCCGGTCAAGGTCGATGAACTGGCCGAGCAGCAACGCATCGCCGATACCTATTACGCGGCGAAGCTGACGCCCAAACCGTTGAAGGTATCCGACATCGCTGTCTGGACGCCGAAGGCGCAGTAAGGGGGCGTTGCCATGAGTCGTCAAATTCACCTGTCCGCCTTTTTGCTGACCGGCCCGGTCGTCCACAGTCACGCGGTGTGGCGTCATCCGGAAACCGTCGGTAACTACCTCGAACCCGAGTACTACGCGCGCGTTGCGAAAGTCGTGGAGGAGGGCTTGTTCGATTTTCTGTTCTTCGCCGATCGCCTCGCGGTCGGTGACCAGATGGGCGGCTCCCGGGATCTGGCCTTGCGCTATGGCGCCCAGGACGCGACCCGCCTGGACCCATTGCCGATCCTGTCTTACCTGATCGGGCAGACCCGCAAGCTGGGCCTGGGCGCCACCCGTTCCACCACCTATTACGAGCCGGCGCATATCGCCCGGGAATTCGCCACCCTGGATCACCTGTCCAGGGGCCGCGCGGCCTGGAATATCGTGACCTCGATGAACGACAGCGAAGGGCGTCTGTTTGGCAAGGACAAGCACCTGGAGCATGACCTGCGTTACGACCGTGCCGACGAGTTCGTCGAAGTGGCGTTGAAGCTGTGGCGCAGCTGGGGTGCGGACGCGCTCAAGCTCGACCGGGAAAGCGGGGTGCTGGCCGATCCTTCGCAGATCCGGTCGGTGCAGCATCAGGGTGAGTGGTTCAAGGTCCAAGGCCCGTTGAACATTCCGCGCACACCCCAGGGGCGACCGGTGCTGATCCAGGCCGGCTCGTCCGGTCGAGGCCGGCGTTTCGGCGCGCGTTGGGCCGAGGCGATCTTCACCATTCATCCGCACTTGAACGCCATGCGCGCCTTCCGTGACGACGTGCGGGCGCAGGTCGTGCAACAAGGTCGCAAGGCCGACAGCTGCAAAGTGCTGACGGCGGTCATGCCGTTCATTGGCGGCAGCGAAGCCGAAGCGCGGGCCAAGCGTGATCGGCACAACGCGCTGGCCCGTCCCGAATTGGGGCTGGTCACCCTGGCCTCGCAACTCAATGTCGACCTGTCGCCGTTTGCGTTATCCGCGACCCTGGCCGAGATCGCCCGGTCGCCGCTGATCCATCCGGCCGCTGCCGAAAAGCTGCTGATGCAGGGCCCGGAAACCACCCTGGAGCAACTGGGACGGATTTTCGCCAGCAGCGTGCGCGTACCGCAGCTGGTGGGCACCGGCGCACAGATCGCCGATCAATTGGCCGAGCTGTTCCTGGGCGAAGGCTGCGACGGCTTCGTGATCTCGCCGGCTTACCTGCCGGGCTCGTTCAGCGAATTCGTCGAAAGCGTGATTCCCCATCTGCAACGCAAAGGGTTATTCCGTCGCGCCTACGAGGGTTCGACCTTGCGTGAACATCTGGGGCTGGCCGGGCTGAAGGACTAAGCACCTCCATCAATCAAAGGGATATTTGCATGGCTGTTTTCGATCGTTTGACCCGTCGTCACCTGCTGGGCCTGGCCAGCGTCGCCCTGGCGAGTCCGTTGCTGATGTCATTGCCGCGCGCCAGTTGGGCGACCGATGAACACGCTGGACATGCTGTCGAGGGCGCAAGCGAGCCCGGCGGCACTGGCGAGTTTATCCGCCTGGACGCGCCGCGGGCGCTGAAGCTGGCGGTCAACCTCAATGCGGTGTGCCTGGCGCCGGTGGTCATCGCCCACGGGCAAGGCTTCTTCAAGAAGCACAACCTCGATGTGGAACTGGTCAACTTCGGCAACTCCACCGAGGTCCTGCTCGAAGCGATCGCCACCGGCAAAGCCGATGCCGGTGTCGGCATGGCGTTGCGCTGGCTCAAGGCCCTGGAGCAGGGCTTCGACGTCAAGCTCACCGCCGGTACCCACGGCGGTTGCCTGCGTTTGCTCAGTGCGGTCAATGGCGACGTGCATAAACTCGAAGACCTCAAGGGCAAGACCATCGGCGTCACCGACATGGCCAGCCCGGACCGCAATTTCTTTTCGATCCTGCTGAAAAAACACGGCATCGATCCGGTGCGCGATGTCGACTGGCGACTGTTCCCGGCCGACCTGCTGGGCACGGCGCTGGAACGTGGCGAAGTCCAGGCCATCAGCGGCAGCGACCCGTTCATGTACCGCCTGATCAAGGGCGGCCAGGCCCGGGAACTGTCCACCAACCTGGTCGAGGAATACGCCAATCTCAGCTGCTGCGTGGTCGGCGTGACCGGCAAACTGGTGCGCGAGGAAAAACGCGTGGCGGCGGCCCTGACCCAGGCGATTCTCGAGGCCCACGATTACTCGGTGAAAAATCCCCGGGCCGTGGCCAAGGGTTTCCAGGCCTATGCCCTGAACACCTCGGTCGAAGAAGTCGAGGCGATCCTGCATGACCACACCCACGGCCATCATGCCGTGGGCGCGCTGCTGACCAAGGAAATCACCACCTACGTCAGCGACCTGAAAACCGTGGAAGTCATTCGCCAGAGCACTGACGCCGGCGAGTTCGCCAAGGAGATCACCGCCGATGTCTTCAGCTGAGGTTTCAACACTGGCCGCAGCGGCGACGTCGCGGGCGTTCAAGGTCTGGCGCCAAGGCGCGGTGGCGGTGACGGCATGGGTGGCGGTGGCGCTGTTGATCAGCTATTGGCCCAACGCCACGCGGGTCTGGCCGATGACCCAGGGCCTGGCGAATCTGTGCCTGGCGGTGGCGGCCTTGATCGGGCTGCTGGGTATCGTCGGTCGCTGGTCGGTGAAGATCGCCACCCGGATTCGTGCAGCAGGGGCCTGGTTGATCGCATTGCCGATCCTGTTGGCTATCTGGGAGCTGCTCACCGCCAAGCTGGGCCTGCTGCCGGTGCCATTCTTCGCGCCGCCCCAAGCCTTGCTCGCGGTGTACGTTGAAGACTGGCCGCGTCTGGCCGAGAGTTTGCTGCATTCGGCGCTGCTGCTGGGCACGGGCGTAGCGCTGGGCGCGGCGACGGGTTTTGTCGCCGGGGTGGCCATCGGTTGGTCGACGAGCATCGGCTACTGGCTGCATCCGGTGCTGCGCATTCTCGGGCCGGTGCCTTCCACGGCCTTGCTGCCGCTGTGCTTCTTTCTGTTTCCCACCAGCTGGAGTGCCAGCGTATTCCTGATCGCCCTGGCGACCTGGTTTCCAGTGACAGTGCTGACCTGGTCCGGCGTGGCCAGCGTCGACAAGGCTTATTACGACGTGGCGCGGACCCTGGGCGCGAAGCAGGGCTTCCTGATTTTCAAAGTGGCGATCCCGGCGGCGTTGCCCCATGTGTTCGTCGGATTGTTCATGGGGCTGGGCGCCTCGTTCTCGACCCTGGTGGTCGCGGAAATGATGGGGGTCAAGGCCGGTATCGGCTGGTACTTGCAATGGGCCCAGGGTTGGGCCGCGTACGCCAATATGTATGCTGCGCTGTTGATCATGGCACTGGCTTGCTCGGGGCTGATCTCGGCGCTGTTCCTGGTCCGTGACCGGTTGCTGGCGTGGCAAAAAGGAGCGATGAAATGGTAGCGCTGGCACAAAAAACAACGGCATCGGCTTCGGGGCTGGCCTTGCGCATCGACAATCTGAGCCATGGGTTTGCCCTGGACGGTCAGCACTTGCCGGTGCTGGAGCGGGTTTCCCTCGACGTCGCGCCCGGCGAATTCGTCGCCTTGCTCGGGCCTTCGGGTTGCGGAAAGTCCACTCTTCTGCGGCTGGTGGCCGGGCTGGAGCCGGCCGATTCCGGCAGGTTGCTGGCTGACGGTGTGTCTATCACCGGCCCGGACCCGAGTCGGGTCGTGGTGTTCCAGGATCCCACGCTGTATCCCTGGCGCCGGGTGTGGGACAACGTCGCCCTTGGGCTCGAAGCCCAGGGCATCCTGAAAACCCATTCGGCCAAGGTCGATGCCGCCCTGGAAAAAGTCGGCCTCAGCCAGTTCGCCCGGGCTTACCCACGGCAGCTGTCAGGGGGGATGGCCCAACGTGTGGCATTGGCCCGGGCGCTGGTCAACGAACCGCGGTTGCTGATTCTCGACGAGCCGCTGGGCAAACTCGATTCCCTGACCCGCATCACCATGCAGAAAGAGCTGATCGATTTGTGGCAACGCCAGGGCTACACCGCGCTGCTGGTGACCCACGATGTCGAAGAGGCCTTGCTGCTGGCCAATCGGGTGATCGTGTTCAGCGACCGGCCGGCGGCGATCAAGGCGCAATTGACCATCGAACGGCCGTATCCGCGGCATCGTGATGATCCTTATCTGGTGGATCTGCGACGCCAGATCATGGGCTTGCTCGGGTTGGGGGAGAGCTGGTAATCGTGGGGTGAATCCCGGCTCGCGACACAACGAAGTACCCCTGTGGGAGCGAGCCTGCTCGCGAAGGCGGTGTGTCAGGCAATATATATGTCGACTGATACACCGCCTTCGCGAGCAGGCTCGCTCCCACAAAGAACTCCATATTCCATAGGATTCGTTCAGACCATGAGTTTCACTTCCATGCATTGGGGGGCCTACCGCCCGCAGGTCGTCGACGGAAAGCTGGAAGCGATGGTCCCGGCGGAATGGGACCCGGATCCGTCGCCTATCGGCGCCTCGATTGCCGAAGCCCTCACATCGCCGACGCGAATCTTGCGCCCGGCGGTGCGCCGCAGTTATCTCGCGGAGCCCGGTTCTCACCCTGAGCTGCGCGGCCAGGAGCCCTTCGTCGAAGTGTCGTGGGACGTTGCCCTGGACCTGGTCGCCGGGCAGCTGAAACGGGTCAAGGCCGAGCATGGTAACCAGGCTATTTTCAGCGGCAGCTACGGCTGGGGCAGCGCCGGCCGATTCCATCATGCGCAAAGCCAGTTGCACCGCTTCCTCAATCTGTTAGGTGGCTACGTGTTCAGCATGGACAGCTACAGCCTGGGCGCCGGCCGGGTGCTGATGCCGCACATCGTCGGCAACATGGACTGGCTGCTGGCGGCCCATACCTCATGGAAAAACCTGGCGCAGCATTGCGAGCTGTTTGTCGCCTTCGGTGGCCTGCCGGCGAAAAACGCCCAGACCAGCCCCGGTGGCGCCAGCGAGCATCTGTTGTCCCGCGCGTTGGAAGAAATGTCCGGGGCCGGGGTGCAGTTCGTCAACGTCAGTCCCTTGCGTGACGATCTGAGCGGGCCGCACAACATTCAATGGCTGCCGGTTCGCCCCGGCAGTGACACCGCGCTGATGCTGGCGTTGTCCTACGTGCTGGTCAGCGAAGGCTTGCACAACGAGGACTTCGTCCGGCGCTACACCGTCGGCTATGAGCGGTTTCACGAATACCTGCTCGGCCATGCGGACGGCCAGCCCAAGGACCCGCTGTGGGCGCAGGCCCTGACCGACATCCCGGCACAGCAGATCATCGACCTGGCGCGGCGCATGGCCCGCCAGCGCACCATGATCAACGTTGCCTATTCCCTGCAGCGTTCGGTGCATGGCGAGCAGCCGTTCTGGATGACCGTGACCCTGGCCGCGCTGCTCGGGCAGATCGGCTTGCCGGGTGGTGGCTTCGGGCTCGGTTATGGCTGCATGAACAACACCGGCAGCGGTCGCAAGGCGTTTTCCGGACCGCGTTTTTCCCAAGGGGTCAACCCGGTCAAGGATTTCATCCCGGTGGCCCGGGTCACCGACATGTTGCTCAACCCGGGCGCGCCCTTCGACTACAACGGCAAGCAGTTGCATTACCCGGACATCCGCCTGGTCTATTGGGCAGGGGGCAACATCTTCCATCACCACCAGGACCTCAACCGTCTACTGGAGGCCTGGAAGCGACCGCAAACCATCGTCGTCCATGAGCAGTTCTGGACCGCCCAGGCCAAGTACTCGGACATCGTGTTACCGGCCACGACGGCCCTGGAACGCAACGACATCGGCAGCTCCGCGTCGGACCGTTTCATGATCGCAATGCACCAGGCGATCGCGCCGGTGGGTGAATCCCGGGATGATTATTCGATCCTGGCGGATATCTCCAGGCGCCTGGGTTTCAGCGACGCCTTCACCGAAGGTCGCGACGCTGAAGCCTGGCTGCGCTTCACCTATGACGAGTCCCGGGGTAGGGCGCAGGAGCACGGGATCGAGCTGCCGGACTTCGACCGCTTCTGGCGCGACGGCCTGTTCGAAGTCGATTACCCCGACAACGATACTGTCCTGCTCAAATTTTTCCGCGAAGACCCGGACGCCCATCCGCTGCCGACGCCCTCGGGACGCATCGAAATCTTCTGCGAACGCATCGCCAGCTTCGGCTACGCCGATTGCCCCGGTCATCCAGTATGGCTGGAAAAGCCGCCGGCCCGGTTCCCGTTGCAGCTGCTGTCGAACCAGCCGAAAACCCGCCTGCACAGTCAATACGATCACGGCGCCTACAGCCGCTCCTCGAAGATCCGGCAGCGTGAACCTTTGACTCTCAACCCCGCGGACGCGCGCGCTCGAGGCCTTGTCGACGGCGACGTGGTCAAGGTGTTCAACGAGCGCGGTGCCTTCCTGGCCGGGGTGATTGTCTCTGACGGCATTCGCCCGGGCGTGGTGCAAATCGCCACGGGGGCCTGGTTCGATCCGTGGGTGCCTGGCGAGCGCAACAGCCTGGAAAAACACGGCAACCCGAACATGATTACCGCCGATGTCGGGGCTTCAAGTCTGTCCCAGGGCTGCTCGGCGCAGACCGCTTCGGTGGAGATCGTGAAGTGGGATCAGGCGTTGCCACCGGTCACGGCGTTCGAGCCGCCCTCGATGGTTTGAGGGTGGAGCAGTTTGCCCGATTCACCGACGAGGTCCTGCCCCCCTGTAGGAGCTGGCTTGTCGGATCGCCGCACCGCAGCGACGGCGGTCTCAAGCCTTGCAGCGCCCCTGAAGACGCCTTCGCCAGCAAGCCGGCTCCTACAGGGGTGGGGGAGAACTCAGAACGCGTACTGCAACCGGGTATAGTAATACCCACCTGTGAAGCCAAAAGGTGAGTAGCTACCCCAGTTATCGCCGAACGACGAATTGGGCACGCCGATATGATCGGGGTATTTGTCGAATAGATTCTGCGCACCAACGGCTACGGTCAGCTGTTTGTTGATCGCATACGCCACGTCGAGGTCGGTAATCCATTTTGCCGAATACTCCCGATCCAGGCTCGGATCACTCGAACTGTTGACCTCGGTGTAAGTGCCATAACGGGTCAAGCGCAGGTTGACGTCGAAGTCGCGGATCGCCCAGTCGGCAGAGAAGATCATCTTGCTGCTGGGGGAGGTCTTGGTGATCAGCGCCCGTGACTGGCGCCCGAGCGTTTGAAAGTTGCTGCCCAGGGCCGTGAGTTGCGACGGGGTTTCGTTGACGCTGAGGATTTGCGTGTGGTTGTAGTTCAGCGCCGCGGTCCATCTTACCGAGCCAAACCGGTTGAGATCCTGTCGGTAGTTACCCACCACATCCACCCCCGAGGTGCGGGTGTTGGCGCCATTGGTGAAGTACTGCGCCCCGGCGGTGGCGGGCACGCCGATGCTGTCGAGAAGGGCGGCGACGCCCGGGCCCTGGAAGCGTTCGCTGAGCACCAGGCGGTCGCGCAGGTTGATCACGTAGCCGTCCACGGTCAGGCTCAGGTCTTCACTGGGCGTCAGGGCGAAACCGAGACTGAAGTTGGTCGAGCGCTCGGGTTTCAACGACTCGGCCCCGAGTGCCTGGGCGCCTGCCGAGTTCACCGGCAGGATCACGTAGTTGTAGGACTGGTAGACGCCATTGATGGTGTCGAACCCGGTCGAGCGCGCGGTGAAGATCTCGTTCGCCAGCGACGGCGCGCGGAAGCCGTTGCTGATGGTGCCGCGCACCGAGAACACCGGGTTGAATTCGTAGCGGGTGCTGAGCTTGCCGCTGCGGGTTGCGCCGACCCCTTCGTTGTAATGCTCATAACGTGCGGCGATGCCGAGGTACCACTGCTCGACCGGATAGAAACCCAGATCGATGTAGCTGGCGACGCTGTTGCGACTGACTTTCTGCGCATCGTCCGGGGTTATGCCGTTGGTGACCTGAGCGCCCGGATCAGGCCGTTGCCCGGCGCGCGGATGACCGGCCGGGAACACGTAGCCGCCATCGATATAAGAGGCTTCGGAACCGGCGCGGGTCTCGTAACTTTCACGCCGATGCTCGAAGCCGAAGGCCACGTCCAGTGGCTTGGCCAGGCCGATCTCGTAGCTGTTTTTCAGGTCCAGGTTGCTGGTCAACTGGTCGGCGATGTAAATGCCGGAGGTGAACTTGTTCGGGGTGTTTTCACCCAGCGACGGGTTCTGGTTGTTGTAGGTCCGTTGCTTGGCATAGTTACGGCCATAGGTGCTGCTCAGGTCCCAGGCCCATCCGCCGATATCGTCGCCCTTGGCACCGAATGCGGACTGGAAGTCGTTTTCGTTGATCAGCCAGTACGGGCTGTAACCGTCGGGATAGCCGTTGGGGCCGGTGGTGATGGTGTTGCGGCCGTTGGGTAGGCGAAAGTTTTGCCCGTCGTTGTTCTCCCGGGTGGCCAGGGTCGAGAACGAATAGAGAGTGACGGCATCGTTCAGCGGCAGGTCGAGGTTATAGGCGACATCCGCCAACTGACTGCGCGGCAAGCCATAACCTTTGTAGGTGTGATGGCTGGCGGTGGCTTCGCGCGGGTCGGGCGAGCCGTCGGCCAGTGGATAGTAATGCGAGCTGTAGCCGTTGCTGCCGGCCTTGTTGTCCCGTTCCTGGTAGCGGGTGTCGAGGGACAGATTGAGCACGCCGGCTTCGCCGACTTCAAAGCCATAGTTGATCGCCTCTTGCCCGGTGCCGCGCTTGCCGTCGTAGCCCTGGCCGAGGCTGGTGTCGGAACTGCCGCCGGTGGTCTGCTTGAGGATGATGTTGATCACCCCGGAAATCGCATCCGAACCGTATTGGGCGGCGGCGCCGTCACGCAGCACCTCGATATGATCGATCGACGCCACCGGGATCAGGTCCAGATCGCTGGGCGCCGCGCCGCTGTTGATGCCGTTGATGTTCAGCGTGGCGCTGGTATGCCGCCGCTTGCCGTTGACCAGTACCAGCACATGGGACGCGGTCAGGCCGCGCAGGGTGGCCGAGCGCACCACGCCGCTGGCGTCCCAGCCCGCACGGTCGGGCAGGTTGAAGGACGGGATGAATTTACTCAGCGCCTCCAGCAGGCTCGGTTTGCCGACCGAGCGCAGTTGTTCGCCGGTCACCACGTCTATCGGTGTCGGGCTGGTGGTGACGGTGCGTTGCTCGGCGCCACGGTTGCCGGTGACGACCACCGTATTGAGGGTCGGTGAAGGGGTTTCGGCAGCCTCCAGGTGGAACGAGGCCAGGCCGCAGGCGATCGACAACGGAACTAACAAAGGACGATAGGAAGGCGCCGTTCGGCGCGCTGGGCAGTTGACCATGAATATGAAGCTCCTGAATAACCTGATGCTGTTCCCTGAGGCGCGAGCATCCACATCTGTGGCGAGGGGGCTTGTCGGAACGCCGCATCGCCCCGTCGGGTCGCGAAGCGGCCCCCTGCGTCCATTCAGACAAAACCGAGTTGTCCGGACTTACGACTGCTTCGCAGCCGAACGGGGCGATGCGGCGTTCCGACAAGCCCCCTCACCACAGATTTGATGTTTGCCTGAAGGTTTTTTAAGAGAGCGCAATGAACTCAATAACGGGTGATGTCCGTGTCATTTCTTGCGCGCTGCGACAGCCTCGATTTCGACCAGGCCGCCGGGCAGCGGCAGGGCCACTACCTGCACGGCGGTGCGTGCCGGTTTGTTCGGTTGCGCGGCGCTGCCGAAGAACGGCGTATAGCCTTCCTGCAACCCGGCAAAGTCGAGCTTGCCGTCCTTGGCCGGGTCACCCACCAGGAACACCCGCAGTTGCACCACATCGCCCAGGTCCAGGCCCTGGCTCTGCAATACGCCTTTGAGCTTGTTGAGGATCGAGGTGGTCTGGGTTGCGGTATCGCCATAGGCAGCGAAGGAATCCTTCGCTGCCTTGGGGTCATGCAGGTCGGCGAGCAGGCCGCTGACGAACAGCAGGTCGGTTTGCGCCGGCACCGACACCGCCAGGGAAATCGGGAAATTCGAGTTGGGCAGGGCGATGCGTTTGATCTCGTCGGCGTGGCTGGTGAGGGCGGTCGCGGTCATGAGGAGTCCTGTGAGCAGAGTAATGGCTTTCATCGGTCAGTCCTTTTATGAAAAAAGTCGGGTGGTAACGCTTAATGCCAGTCAGTTGATGAACCTGTGGGAGCGAGCTTGCTCGCGAAGGCGGGGTGTCAGGCGACATCAATGTTGACTGTGCCGCCGTCTTCGCGAGCAAGCTCGCTCCCACAGGGGATTGCGGTTAATTGAGCGGCATCAGGCGGCAACGCCCGGTTGCTGGCGTTCGGCATGGCGGCTGATCAGTGAAACGATGCGCCGCGCCGAGTCGGCGGCGCTGTTCTGCCAGATGCCGACACCGCCGTGGGCGAGGGCGTCGCTGGCCAGATAAGTGCGGCCTTGAGGTTCGTTGAGGATCTGATAAGCGCTCTCGCCGACCTCGTCGTTGACGATCCACGGGCCTTTGCTGAAAGGCACCTTGGCCCAGTTGATCGCCACCGGTTTCTGCAGCTTGTTGCTGTGGCCGGGGTGCAGCAGTTCCACGGCTTGCCGGGAGGATGCGAACTGTTCGGCGAGGGATTTCTTGCTGAAGGCCTGGGCCGATTCGCTGGTGTTGTAGGCCGCCACCAGAATGCCCTGGGCACTGTTCAAACGATCGCTGGGGTACCACAAGCCTTTGACTTCATGGTCCAGGTAAGAGAGCCCGCCGTAGATGTTGAAGTCGGTTTCCCAGAACCGTGGCGACTGCCAGGCGACCTTGTTTGCCTGATCGCTTTGCGCGCTGAGAATCGCCTGCTTGAACGGCAGGCTGAAGTTGCTCGGCAACCTGGCCAGTAATGGCAGGGGCACGGTGACGATGGCGTAGTCGGCGTTGAGCGTCTGGGTGGCACCGGTCTTGCGATCCCGGAAGGTGATGCGGCTACCTTGTTCCGAGGTCTGGATGTCGCTGACTTCGGCGTTGAAGCGCACCGCGTCCTTGAGCTTGTCGTAGAACGCATGGGGAATCCGGTCCATGCCGCCGACCGGCTGGAACATGGTCGAGGAGAACTCGGGGATTTCATCGAACACCAACGCACCCCAGAGCTTGGGGTTGAGCAGGGTCTGCAGCTCCAGCGGCGCGCGGGTGATGCCGGTCTGGTCGCCGGCACCGGGCACACGGTCGTAACCGGAGCGCACCGAACCCTTGTATTGCAAGTCGGCATTGAGGTCGCCGTAGACCTTGAGGAAACTCAACAGCGCCTGACGGTCGTCGGCAGTCAGATCCTGGTCCAGGGCTTTGCGGCTGACGGTGCGCGCCAGCAGTTCGGACAGTTGCCCGCGAGTGTCATTGACCGCCTGGCGCAACTGGAACGCCGGTTTTTTCGGATCGGGCAAGGCCAGGGCGTTGCGGCTGCTGTTGACCAGCACTTGCAGTTCGACGCCCAACTCGCGGCAGTAACCGAGGATGGTCTGGTGATGGCTGGGAATGCGCGCAGGGCCAGCATTGAAAAACTGCCCGTCATCGAAGTCCACGGTCTGGCTGACGCCATCGTCGAAATCAATTTTGCTGCCGCGCCGCAACGTCCAGTTGCGCCCGCCCACCCGCTCGCGGGCTTCGAGGATGGTCACGCTGAAGCCCGCCTTGCGCAGCTCGTAGGCACTGACCAGCCCGGAAATGCCGGCGCCGACCACCACCACATGCTTGCCTTTGCCACTGCTGCCCAATTGCAACGGGTTGAACGTTGCCGCCACGGCCTGAGGCGTGAGCCCCAGTGCGCCAAGCGCGCTGACAGCGGCGGAATAGCCACCGACGGCGGCAATGCGGGAGATCAGTTCCCTGCGGGTGAAAGCCATGGTGTCGCTCCTTGGGGTGTTCACACATCGTTAGAAATGGGTACAGATCACCTGTAGGAGCTGCCGCAGGCTGCGATCTTTTGATCTTGATCTTTCGCTCAGACCACGGGTTGCCTGTACCCATGTGAAGATCAAAAGATCGCAGCCTGCGGCAACTTCTACGGGGTGTTTGTATTCAGGTCGGAGGTCGTAGCGCACCAATGACAAGAGGGGTCGCGGGTCGTTGACCAGGTTTGGTTATTGCGTTGACCGTGGAGTGGTGTCGGCCGGAAAAACGTGCAGTTCCGTGGGCCTCCACCTGGTCAGGGGTCGGTAATGGTTGTAACAATATTTGTATAAATAGGCGCTGTAAAAGTCCGAATAGTTATAAGGTAATTATAAAAAACTAACATTAATATTTATTATTAAATGCGTATATCTGATGTTTATTTTTTTGGCTGACATGACGCAATCGCGGGCAAGCCCGCTCCCACAGGTAATGTGCATAACCTGTGGGAGCGGCGGTGCGACGATTCGACTTGCCCGCGATGACGGTGGATGGGAATGACTCGGGATCAATACCCGCGCTGTACGTCCGCCTGATTCTCCAGCGCCAGGCCATTGAGGTAGCGCTCGAGATTGGCCAGGAAACTGTCGGCAATCTCGTGACGACTGTTGCTGGAAATCGCCGAGGTATGGGGCGACAGGCGCACCCGAGGGTGGGCGTAGAGCGGGTGTCCGTCCGGCAGGGGCTCGGGTTCGGTGACGTCCAGTGAAGCCAGGCCGACGCTGCCCGTTTCCAGTGCCTCCAACAACGCCCCGTGGTCGAGCAGGCCACCCCGGGCGATGTTGATCAGGTGCAGGCCGGGCTTGGCGCTGGCCAGCACGGCGCTGTCGACGATGTGTCGGGTCGAAGCGGTCAAGGGCGCGGCCAGCACCAGGTGATCGGCGCGGGCAAACAGGTCATGGATATCCCGCGCGGCTTCCACGCCTTCTACCTCGAACGGCGTCTGGCTCTGACGCAACGCCAGCACCTTGATGCCCAGGGCATGGGCCTTGGTTGCCAGGCTGCGACCAATGGCGCCGAAACCGAGAATCCCCAAGGTGGTGCCCTTGAGCGGCGTCAGTGCGGTGAAATTCCATTGCGAGTCGTGCACCCAAATATCTGGCAGGCGCTTGGCCGCCGCGAAAATCGCAGCCAGGGCGAACTCGGCGATGTTCTCGGCGGCGCTGCCGCGGGAGGTGCTCACCGGTGGGCCGTTGAACAGCCATTTCGGGTAGAAGTCGATGCCCGAAGACACCACCTGAATCCACTTCAAGCCATAGGGCCAACCCGGTGGCGGCGTGTCCGGCGCTTGATAACCGCGCACGTTGATCGGCCGCGCCAGCAGGATGCCAACCTCGGCCGGCAGGTCGCTGGGCACTCCGGCCGGCACGCCGATGACGCGGGCACCAGGGTGGGTTTGCGCGAGGCGCTGGCGGATCACTTCGTTGAAATCTTCATCCAGTTGGCTGGCGATGACGAGCTGGCTCATGGGCGTTCCTTTGGCTGGCGCTGGGCGAAGACCGCTTTGCCGACGCCTTGCAGGACGGCGTCGTTTTGCGGGGTGTGAACCCGGCTGCAGAGCACGTCGCGATAATGCCGTTGCAGCGGATTGGTGCGTGACAGGCCCGGGTTGCCGGAGGCCTCGATGGCCAGCTCGACGGCGCGGATGGCGTTGCCGGTGACCAGGTATTTCAGTTGCGCCGCGTGACTGGCCGGGGTGTGGCCCTCGGCGGCGGAGTCGAGCAGGCTGCGGTTGGCGAACAGCAGGGTGTCGATGTGGCCGACGGTTTCCTGAAAGCGCGGCAGGGTTGACAACGCCGCGCCGAGGTTCGACGGCGCGCGGCTTTCCAGCCAGCCCACCAACCAGTCGCGCGCCGCCTGGGCGACCCCGTCGTAGACCGAGGACAGCAACACCGACATCCACAGAAAACCATCGCCATCGAGCTCGGGTTGCGGCGCGCTCCAGCGGCTGACGCTGACCGCGTGATCCAGGGGCACCAGCACATTGTCGAACACCACCTCATGGCTGCAGGTGGCGCGCATGCCCAGATGGTCCCAATCCTCGATGATGCTGATGCCCGGTGTGTCCTTGTGCACCAGCCAGGCGCCGACCAGCGGGTCTTCATCGTTGCTGCGCGCCCAGACGCTGAACCAGCTCAGGCCATGGCTGCCGGTGGAGTAGATTTTCCGCCCGCTGATGCGCCAGCCCGCCGCGGTACGCCGGGCGATGGTCGCCGGCAGGCCGCCACGGGCCGGGGTGCCGAGGTCGGGTTCGACGCGCAAGGCGTTGATCAACGCGCCACGCTCGACGGCGTCCCGGGCAACCTGCTGGCGCAGCGCGTCAGGCCAGCTTCGACTGTCTTGCAGTCGTGAGTGCTGCAGGTATTGCATCACCAGAATCAAGGCCGTGGAGGGCTCGCCCTTGGCGATGGCACTGATGGCCTTGCGTGCTTGTGCCAGGTTCGCGCCGCCACCGCCCAGGGCCTTGGGTACGGTCAACGCGACCAGGCCGTGTTCGTGCAACAGCTTGAAGTTGTCGTGGGGAAAGGCGCCGCTCTCGTCATACAGGTGGGCCGTGGCGGCCAGTTGTGCGCCGATGTTTTCGAGCAGGGTTTCGAATTGCGCCACTTCGACGGATCGCAGTGGTGGGGAATGTTGGGAAGAAAGACTCATGGTGGATTCACTCGATCAAAAAAGCGTGAGAGCCGGTATCTGTTCATGTACGACACAGCCCCCTGTAGGAGCTGCCGAAGGCTGCGATCTTTTGATTTTGAAGATCGAGATCAAAAGATCGCAGCCTTCGGCAGCTCCTACAGGTGTCAGGGCAAGCCTCCTCATTACAGGGTTCGGTGTATGGCCACAGTGCTCATAACGGCAGCAACGGGAAGTTTTTGTCCCACAACGGGCTGACGTCGAGCCGTTCGCTCAACACACCCGCATCGAAGAACAGATCCGCAACCTCCTGCTGCGAATCAATGGCCTGATCGTTCACGGCAATGATTCTCGACGGCTGGCTACGGCTGTTGTACATGTCGAGAAACACCGCTTTGTCGACCCCCAGCAATTGCGCCGATTTCGCGGCCCAGGGCTCGGGATTGTTGTTGATCCATTCCAGCGTGCGTGCCTGGCGCTGCAGGTAGTCCTGGATCGCCTGCTTGCGCAGCGGATCTTCCAGTGCCGCGGGGCGCGCGGCGATCAGGTAGTTGCCCGAGAGGTAACCCAGGGCGGTTTTCAGCACCCGGGCGCCGCTGCGGAATTTCGCCAGCTGGATAAACACGCCATAGATCACCCAGGCATCGAGCTGGCCACTCTGGAAAGCACTGAAACCATCCTGGGGCGTGAGCGCCACCGGGGTGATGTCCTTCAGGGTCAGGCCTTGTTCCTTCAGCGCCTTGATCAGGAAATAGTGCGAAGTGGTGGAGCGCACGTAGCCGACCCGCTTGCCGCGCAGTTGCGCCACCGATTCCAGGGTCGAGTCCTTGGGGATGAGGAACACCTGGTTGTTCACATCGCCTTGCAACACCGCGATCAGCCGCGGTTGGCGATGGCTCTGGATCGAGAAGATCGGTGGAATCTCGCTCATGCCGCCAACGTCCAGGCTGCCCGAGGCCAAGGCTTCGACGATCAGGTTGCCGCCGGCGAACTCGGAGTAATCGACTTTGTAGGGCGTGTTGGCGGTGCCGGCGTCTTCCGTGAAATACGAGTCCTGACCCCGGTAAGTGGCGACGCCCAGGGTCAGGTCCGAGAGCTTGTTGGCCTGGGCGAATGCACGCGGCGCCAGTCCCAGGGAAGACAGCCCCAATGCGCCAAGGGCGATAGAGCTGGCCGTCAGGAAACCGCGACGATTGAACTGTCCCTGTGTGATCTTTTTCGTCATGGTCAGGCTCTTGTCAGATGGCGAGTTGCAGGGGGGATTGCCCCAGCAGTTGTTCGACCGCGCGCAATACCGGATCGGCTTCGGTGCGCACCAGCCAGTCGGGGCTGACTTCGGCGAAGGCCACCGTGCCGTCCTTGGCGATGACGACCACAGTAGGCTGCGGCAATTCCCAGGTGCCGGTGCCGGTGCCGGTGGTTTCACCGATGCCATTGCCCTTGGCCAATGCCGCTTTGCGGGAGGCTTCATCGAAGCTGTAGAGAATGCCCAGGCGCCGGCCGAGGCTGTTGTCCGGGTCACTGGCCACTTGCAGTTCAAGGTTATGGCGGGTCTTGATCTCCACCAGTTTTTCCGGCACCTGCGGGCTGACCGCCACCAGCGGCACGCCCAGTGCGTGCAGTTGCGGATAGAGCCGGCGTTGGTAATAGGGGATGGCGATGTTGCAGGCCGGGCAGCCGGCGAAGCGGAAGAAAATCAGCACCGCCGGACCGTTGGCGAGCAACTCGTCGCGGCTCAGACTGCCGCCTTCGACCTTCAACAGGGTGAAGGGCTCAAGCGAGTCGCCGGCCTTGACGAAGTCCTCGACCCTGGCTTCATCCACCAGGCGCTGGCGTTGATCGATATTGACTTGCAGGGCCGCCGGCTCCCAGGTCGCCACACGTTCGGCATGCAGGTTCGCCAACAGGCGGTTGAGGGATTCGCTCATGCCAGTGCCTCGCTGTTCTCTTCAACCTGAGTGATGGAATGACGGTTGGCCGGTACCTCGAGACCGAGGTTATCGCGCAGGGTGCTGCCGCTGTATTCGTCGCGAAACAGACCGCGCTGTTGCAGCACCGGCACCACCAGTTCAGTGAAATATTGCAGGCCATCCGGCAACAGCGAGTTGATGATGAAACCGTCCGCAGCGCCTTGTTCAAACCAGGTCTGCAGGGCATCGGCCACCTGTTCGGGCGTGCCGACGAAATCGCGCCGTGGTCGGGAGAAGCGCAGGGCGACTTCGCGCAAGGTCAGGCCTTCATCCCGCGCAAACTGCTTGATCCGGTCCGATCCGCCTTTCTGGCTGTTGGAACCCAGGTCGCCCAGCTCGGGGAATGGCGCATCCAGCGGGTATTGGCTGAAGTCATGGTCATTGAACGGCCGACCGAGAGCGACGATGGCATCCTCGATGGTCACCAGTTCCACCGCTTGCTGGTAGCGGCTTTCAACTTCCGCTTCATCACGCCCGACGATCGGGCGGATGCCCGGCAGGATCGACAGCTTCTGCGCCTCCCGGCCGAAGCCGCTGGCCCGTTGTTTCAGGTCCTGGTAGTAGGCGCGGGCTTCGTCGAAGGACTCGGGGCTGACGAAAATTGCATCGGAGTTTTCGGCGGCGAAACTGCGTCCCGCCTCGGAGGTGCCGGCCTGGAATATCACCGGTTGACCTTGCCGGGAGCGAGCGATGTTCAGCGGTCCTTTCACCGAGAAGAATTCACCCCTGTGCTCCAGGGCGTGCAGCTTGCCAGGAGTGAAAAACTCGCCGCTCTGCTTGTCGTAGGCGAAGGCATCGTCTTCCCAGGAATCCCACAGGCCCTTGACCACGGCGACGTGCTCCTTGGCGATGCGGTAGCGCACGGCATGGGGCGGGTGCTCGGCCTTGCCGAAGTTATCGGCGGTGCCGCTGAGCCAGGACGTCACCACGTTCCACCCGGCGCGACCGCCGCTGATGTGGTCCAGCGAGGCAAACTGGCGCGCGACCTGGAAGGGTTCGGTGTAGCTGACCGTGACAGTCGCCACCAGGCCGATGTGGTGCGTGGTAGCGGCCAGGGCCGAGAGAATGGTCAGCGGCTCGAAGCGGTTGAGGTAGTGCGGGCTGGATTTTTCATGGATGTGCAAGCTGTCGGCGATGAACACGAAGTCGAACTTCGCCGCTTCCGCCAGCTGCGTCTGCTGCTTATAGAAATCGAAGTTCACGCTGGCGTTGGCCAGGGCCTGTGGATGGCGCCATTCGCCCCAGCCATGGCCGACGCCATGGACCATCGCACCGAGTTTCAGTTGGCGTTGTTTGCTCATGGTTCTACTCCTGAATCAGTCGCATTGTTAGCGCGATGCCTGGTTAAGTTGCGCACGCTTGGCGTTGAAGCTCTTGTCGAAGCCTTGGGAGACGTCGATGTGTTTTGTGAGAATGCCTTCTTCCTGATAGATGTCCGCGGTGGTTTGCAGGCCGCTGATGACCTTGTCGTCAATCTCCACGGGTTCCATGTGGGTGCCTTTGGCCACGGCGACATGCACCGCCAGCGGCAAGCCGGTCACGCGCGCCTGGGCGGCGGCGTATTCCTCGGGATGGGCGTTGGTCCAGCGGTAGGCACGATCGACCCGGGCGACGAAGTCTTCGAGTTGCTGGCGTTTGCCGGCGATGGCCTGGCTGGTGGCGGCCAGGTACAAATGGTTGGTCAGCAGGGTTGCGCCACTGGCCAACACCTTGGCCTGATTCTGGGTGGTGGAAATGGTGGTGTAGGGGTCCCAGGTCGACCAGGCATCGGCGCTGCCGTTGTCCAGGAGGATTCGCGACTCGCTCGGCAGCAGGTAGATGAACTGCACGTCGTGGGTGCTCAGGCCGACGCTGCGCAAGGCTTTGATCGCCAGGAAGTGGCCAATGGAGCCGCGGGTGGTGACGATCTTCTTGCCCTTGAGGTCGACTGGATTGTTCAGCGGCGAATCCTTGGGCGCGAGGATCGCGGTGGTGTAGCGGCCTTCGGCATGCACGATGCTGACGACCTTGATCGGCGCACCGGCGCCGAGGGCGAATACGTAGGGCGCGTCGCCCAGGGCGCCGATGTCCACCGCGCCGGCATTCAACGCTTCGCCCAACGGGGCGGCGGCCGGGAACTCGGAGAACTGGATGTCGTAGGGCACGTTCTTCAGCTCACCGGACACTTCCAGCAGCACCTTGATCGAGGACTTCTGATTGGCCACCAGCAATGGTTGAAGGTCGCTGGCCTGGCTCGATGCAGCGAAGCCCAGGGTGCAAAAGAGGCTTAACAGCAGGGGTTTTAGTGACATGGGAAACTCCAGGCGGGTGGTTGCGTTTCGTGTTACCTCCGCCTGGAGAAGGGGTCGGTCTGGAGTTGACGTTATCCCTATAAAAAGTCGCTGTGAAATTCTTTATAGTTATATGCTAATTATTAAGTTAGCTGATTATGTGGTTTATAATTATTAAATTAATGCATTTAATGCGACGCCAAAGATCCTCAGCTTAAGCGCCAGACCTGTGGGAGCGAGCCTGCTCGCGAAGAACGATGACGCGTACTGCCTGAAAAACCGTGGTGTCTACTTCGCGAGAGGCTCGCGCCCACAGGTCTGCGGCGTATGATCGCCCTTCACTGGCAGGACTTTTCCCCTTTATTCAATACCGTCAGAAGTTGTAAGCCAGCCGCGTGTAGTAATAGGCCCCACCAAACCCGAACGGCGAGAACTGGCCGTATTTGTAGCCACCGGCCCAATCCTGGATGCCGTTCTTGTCCGGGTACACGTTGAACAGGTTGTTGGCCCCCAGCGCCACCGTCAGGTGTTTGCTCAGGTCGTAGGCCACGTCCAGGTCGGTAATCCACTTGGCGCTGAACTTGCGGTCGTTCACCGGGTTGTTGTCGCCCTCGATGTAACTGCCGAAACGGGTGACGGCCAGGTTCAGGTTGTAGTCGGTGACTTTCCAGTTCGCCGCCAGGATCAGTTTCGATTGCGGCGTGGCGACGGTCAGGTCCTTTTGCAGGCGCCGGTCGAACAGCTGGTAGCTGGAACCCAGGCTGCTGAGTTGTGGCGGGTTGTCCTGGAGTTTTTCGATCTTGGTCTGGTTCCAGTTATAGGCCGCGCTCCAGCGGATCTGGCCGTACGTGTCCAGTTGCTGGCGATACTCGTTGATGATGTCGATGCCACGGGTGCGGGTGTCGACGGCGTTGGTGTAGTACTGGGCAAACAGGCCGGGGGACAGGCCGTTGGCGACGAGGATTTGCGAAACCGCCGGGCCACCGAGCAGGCTGGTAGAGACGATGCGGTCGCGGATCCCGATTTGATAGAGGTCGGTGGTCAGGCGATAGTTTAGCGCAGGCTCGTAGGTGAAGCCGAAGCTGTAGTTCAAGGACTTTTCCGGCTTGAGTTTTTCCGCGCCCAGGGCCTGGGCTTCGGTGGTGTCCACCGGCAATACCTTGACCGGCACCGAGACCTGCTGGCCGTTGACCACGCCGCCGGAGGTGAAGGTCGATGAGGCATAAATGGTCTGCGCCAGGGACGGGGCGCGAAAGCCGTTATTGATCGTGCCGCGCAGGGCGAAGGCGTCGGTGAACTGGTAGCGGGTGGAGAACTTGCCGCTCCAGGTGCTGCCGATGGCCTGGGTGTAGCGCTCGTAGCGCGCCGCCACGCCCACGTACCATTTGTCCGTTACGTCCAGGCCCAGATCGACATAGCTGGCGACGTTGCTGCGACTGATCTCCCCGGCATCGGCGGGGCTGGTGCCGTTGTAGGAGGCGAGGCCGGGCAATGGTGTCCGACCGGCAAAGGGGCCGCTGGGGATGACATAGTTGCCGGGGGTGTAGGACGCATAGTCGCCGGGCTCGATCTGGTATTTCTCCCAGCGGTATTCGAAGCCGAAGGCGGTTTGCAGCGGGTTCTTCAGGCCGATGTCGAATCCGCGATTGAAGTCGAGGTTGTTGGTCCACTGATCGAAAATCTGCGAGGCCAGATGGAACGAGGTGGGGCTGGTCGGTCCCCAGGATGGGTTGAGGGTATTGCTGGCGTTGAGCGTCGAGTCGTCCTCGCCCCAGGTTGAACTGGCGTCATAGTTCCACCCGCCGACCTCGCCCTTGAAGCCACCCGCAACCTGAAAGTCGATGGTGCGATTGCGCCGCTGGGCGTGGACGCCATCAGGGTAGGGGGTGTTCGGGTCGCCGGCCAAAGAGTAGATATCGTTGGGCCGATAGTTGCCCGTGATCTTGGTGGTTTCCATGTAGCTGGCGGTAGAAAAGGAATAGAACGTCAGGTGATCCTCGATCGGCAATTCCAGGTTGTAGCTGGCGTTGGTGACCTTTTCCCGGCCCAGCCCGTAACTGGGGTTCCAGCCATGGCGATTGACGGTCTGGTCGCGGCTGTCGGGGAAACCAGGCGACGAGTAAAGGTTGCCGGTGGCGCTGCCGGAGCGGTCGAAGGGTTCCTGTGCCTTGCTGTCCAGCGCCAGGTTGGCGAAGCCGTCGTTGGGCAGTGCCAGGCCATAGTTGATCGTCTGGTGCACGGTGTCGCCGTCACCACTGCCGTAGCGCCCGAATGAGGTCTCGGCGCTGCCGCCGCTGTCGTTTTCCTTGAGAATGATGTTGATCACCCCGGCGATGGCATCCGAACCATATTGCGCGGAGGCGCCGTCGCGCAGCACCTCGATGTGATCGATCGCCGAGACGGGAATCAGGTCGAGGTTGACCGGCACCGCCGCCGTGCCGATCCGGGCCAGGTTGTTGATCAACGCCGTGTTGTGCCGCCGTTTGCCGTTGACCAGCACCAGCACCTGATCCCCGGACAGGCCGCGCATGGTCACCCCGCGCACCGACCAGGAGGTGCCGCCGCCATTGATCGCCGGCAGGTTGAAGGAGGGCAGCAGGCGCGCGAGCAATTCCTTGAGGCCGACCTTGCCGCTGGCCTGCAATTGTTCGGCGCTGATCACATCGATCGGCGAAGGACTGTCGGTGATGGTGCGTGGCTGGCTGCCGCGGTTACCGGTCACCACCACCGTGCTCAGGGTTTTGTCCGAGGCGCTGTTGTCGGCATGGGCCTGGATGCTCGCGGCCAGCAGACTGAGGGTTGCGGCGGCGTAATAATCGAGTTTCTTGCGGCTGCTGAATGAGCTCATGACGCGACTTCCTGAAAGATTGCACGCACAGGCGAACCCCTTCGCGAGGGTTCGCGAATAGCAGGGGGGGGCCAGGTTTGCCATCCTTAATCGATGGACATGTTTTTGAGGGGGATCAGGCCGCGTTGGCGCGTCTTGTCCGATGAGGAATGTCGTCATAAGCGATCAGCACCCGTTCCATGCGGCGCGGGTAGTCGCCGTAGTTGTAGACCGGGTAGTGCAGGGTCGAACGGTTGTCCCAGAACGCCACCGAGTTTTCCCGCCACTTGAAGCGCACCTGGTGTTCGGGCTTGTTGAATTCCAGCAGCAGGCGATTGATCAGTTGCTTGCTCTTCTCTGGCGTCCAGCCGATCACCGAAGGGTTTTGCGAGAAGTTGATGAACAGGCCGTCCTCGCCGGTTTCCGGATGGGTGCGCACCAGCGGATGGGCCAGGATCGGGTAGTCATAGCCGACCTTGTCCAGTGACGACTTGAAGTCGTGGACCACCTGCAAGTCATCGATTTCTTCGCGCAGCTCGTCGGGCAAGGCGCGATAGACCGCAGCCGTGTCGGCCCACAGGGTATCGCCGCCCACCGGGGGCAAGTCGACCGCGCGCAACACGGCGCCGAGGGTGGGCTGCAACAGCCAGCTGGTATCGGTGTGCCAACGGCCGCTGATCCTCGGGCCGTAGAGTTTGCGTTCGTCCTGGGCCTGGATCAGGTGCGCTTGCGGTTGTGTCGGGTCGTTCTGCCGGGTGGTGGGATGAACATAGAGCTCACCGAATTCGCGAGCGAAGGCAATCTGCTGTTCGGTGCTGATGGCCTGGTCGCGGAAGAAGATCACCTTGTGTTCGAGCAGCAAGCCGCGCAGTTCGTCGCGCAGCGCCGGGGTCAGCGGCTGGCGCAGATCGATGCCGGCGATTTCCGCGCCGATGGTGGGTTCCAGGCGAGTGATCTGCAGTGTTTTGGTGGCCTGTGAAGGGGCGTGGTGCAAGACAGCGGACATGATGTAAATCCTCTCGATTGTGGGTTCAGCCTCCGCCTGGAGAGGGGTCGGATGTTTAGTGAAGCAGCCCCTGTACCTGTCAAGGCACAGGGGCGCGGATTGCTAGATCACGAAAAAGCCATGGGTACCATCGCGAGCAAGCTGGTCCACCAGCCCGAACTCCCAGTCCAGGTAGGCTTGCATGGCTTCGCGAGGGTTATCGGTGCCTTCGTAAGGGCGGCGATAGCGATCGATGCGCGGGGACGCCAGGTGAATCTCGCCTTCCTCCAGTGGTTGTTGCGCGGCGATCCAGCTGGCGGTGCCGCCACCCAGCAAAAACACTGCCTTGCCGGTCAGCGCCTCGACCTCGGCGACCGCCAGGCGTGCCAGCTGGCTGCTGCCGCAGGTCAGCACGTAGCGCTGCGCCGTCGGCACCTTCGCCAGGGCTTCGCGCAGTTGTCCGCGCAGCACCCACCAGGCACCCGGGATATGGCGTTTGACGTAGTTGGCGCTGCTGGTGAAATCCAGCACGGCGGTGTCGCCATGGCTCAGCCAGTCGGCCAGGGTCTCGGGGCTGATTTCCTCGGCCTGCCGTGGAGTGGGGACCGGGGCCTGCCAGGCACCGTTTTCGCTGAAGTGCACCGGCTGCAGGTCATCCAGCACGTGCACCTCCCAGCCCAGTTGCGCGAGCCAGGACGCCGACATGTTGGCGCGCACGCCATCGTCGTCGGCCAGCACCAGGCGCGCGCCGCGCACACTGGCGAAATGGTCGGTCTCCTGCACCAGTTGGCCGCCCGGTGTCGAGCGGGCGGCGGGCAGGTGGCCGGCTTCGAATTCTTCCGGCGTACGCACATCGAACAGGTAGGTGCTGCGTGCCGGCTCCTGCTGCCAGCGTTGCAGGTCCGCCAGGGTCGCGCGGCCCACCAGGGCCTTGTCGGCAACGCGGCGGGCATCGCTGGCGGCGATTTGTCGGTGTTCTTCGCTGGTCGGGGCGAAACGCCGCGACTGGCCATGCTGCAGTGTCTGACCGGCCAGGGTCCAGCCGATGGTGCCGTTGCGCAAGGCTGACACCGGGTTGGCGATGCCGGCATTGATCAGCGACTGGGTCCCGATGATGCTGCGGGTACGCCCGGCGCAGTTGACGATGATACGCGTGGCCGGGTCCGGCGCCAGCTCGCGGGCACGCAGCACCAGTTCCGCCCCCGGTACGCTGATGCCGGTGGGAATGCTCATGGTCTGGTATTCGTCGAAACGCCGGGCATCGAGCACCACCACGTCCGCCTCGCTGTCGAGCAGCGCCTGCACCTCTTCCGCCGCCAGGGACGGAGTGTGGCGCTGGCTTTCCACCAGTTCGCCAAAGGCTTTGCTCGGCACGTTGACGTCGATGAACAGCTCGCCGCCGTTGATGCGCCAACCTTCCAGGCCGCCTTCGAGCAGGCTGACCCGGGTATAGCCAAGGTCCTGCAAACGCTGGACAGCGATGTTCGCCAGGCCTTCACCATTGTCGTAGACGGTCACTTGGGTATCGCGCCGGGGAATCCGTGAATACACCTCAAGCTCAAGTTTCGACAATGGAATGTTGGCCGCAAACAGTGGATGTGCCTCAGCGAAGGGGGCTTCTTCGCGCACATCCACCAGCGCCAGTTCTTCATGGTTCAGCAGGGCCTGGCGGATCTCGGCGTAGGAGCGGGTAGGTGCAGTGCTCATAGGGCTTGGCTCTCTTTGGACAAATCCCAGATATTGGGGAGAAAGGCGTTGGAATAACCGGAGATAAACAATTTCTCGCTGCCGTCGGGCTGGTACACCGCGCGGCGCACGGCACCGATGTTGGCGCCATAGACATGGATGCTGATCGAGACCTGATCGTCGAAGGCGTTGCTGACTTGATGAATGTCGCCGATCTTCGGCGACACCGCCTCGATCTGACCTGGCACCAGCTGTATACGCCGGCCCTCGGGCACCAGGCTGCCGTCAGGGTTACGGGCGAACCCTTGCGAGTACTCCGAACCGCGCAACATGCCGATCAGGCCCCAGACCCGATGATCATGGATGGGCGTGCGTTGTCCCGGCCCCCAGACAAAACTGACGATACTGAAGCGCTGGCGTGAATCGGCATGCAGCAAAAACTGTTGATAGCGTTCTGGATCCGGTTGGGCAAAATCGTCGGGCAGCCAGTCGTCATGGCTGACCAGTTGCGCGAGCAGCTTACCGCCGCGATGCAACAGATCACCCTCGCGAGGGTTGCCGTCGATCAATTCAGCCAGGGCGCCTATGAATGCTCTGAGTCTCTCCGGGTGTCGGGCCTGGGTCATGGCGATTTCCATTGTTCGTTCTGAAAGTTGACCTTTTGATTTAAGCATAATGTTTTAGATCAATATGCGATTGTTTAATGATTAGGTTATAGCCGAAAGGAATTAATAACCCGGTTGCATGACCTATGACGGCAGTGAACGGTGCTGAGGAATACGGCGGACTATCCAGATCCCAACAATAGAACTATGCTTTTCAGACATCTTATCGACTGTTCTCTATGTGCGGGCCAAATGAAAATTGATGATATCGACGCCTTTGTCGAAGTGATTCGTTGCCAGTCCATCAGCCATGCCGCCGAGTCGTTGCAACTGACCCAGCCGGCCATCACCCGGCGCGTGCAGAACTTTGAGCAGGCGTTGGGCGTGGAGCTGTTCGACCGCAACACCAAGCCACTCAAGCCCACCCTGATAGGGACCCGGGTGTATGAACAGTGCCGTTTGATCCTGCGGGAAATGGATGCATTGCGCGAACTGGTGGCCACCGATGCACCGCCCACCGGGTTGTTGCGCCTGGGCGTTCCGCAAACTATCGGTGATGTGGTGCTGCTCGACGCACTCAAGCATCTGCGCATCGAATACCCCGACTTGCGGGCGCAGGTGGCCACGGGCTGGGGCAGTCAACTGGTCGGCAAGATCGAGCGCGGGGAGCTGGATGCGGCGGCGGCGCTGTTCCCGGCGGGCAAGATTTTCCCGGACAACATTGTCGGCGAGTCGATCGGCAAGATGGAGCTGGTGGTGGTGTGCGCCAAGGTGCAAGTGCCCAAGCGTCCCTGCAAACTGGCTGACGTCTACCAGAGTGGCTGGATTCTCAACCCCGATGGCTGCGGCTTCCGTGCCGGCTTGCAACGCACCCTGTCGGACCAGGGCCTGGCCCTGCGGGTCAACCTGGAAACCTTCGGTACCGAATTGCAATTGGGTCTGGTTGCTGACGGTCTGGGACTTGGCCTGGTGCCGCGTCCGTTACTGGAGCGCAGCGCGCATTTCGATCAGTTGGCGGTCATGCCGCTCAAGGATTTCAAGCCGGTGATGGACCTGTGGCTGATCTATCCACATTTCCTCGGCAACCTGCAGGGACCGGTCGACGCCTTTGGCAAACTGGTCGCCGGATCGCTGCAAAAGATCAAGAGCGCGGCGTGAAGAAGGGGAGCGAAATATAATAAAAAAAAATGATAATTAGCTTAGATTAAAATGTGCTTTTTATTATTTTTTTGCTTCCCATAGGCTTGCTGGAGACCTTAAGGCCATCCAGGAAGTTTTGCCATGAGCAGCGTCAGTCCGTTATCCAGCGTCTCGAAAAATGTTCGCCAGCGCGTCAGCCCCGAAGAATGGGAAGTGCGTGTCAAACTGGCCGCGGCCTATCGGCTGGCGGCCCTGTTCAAGTGGACCGACCACATCTACACCCATTTTTCTGCACGGGTGCCGGGGCCGGACGAGCATTTCCTGATCAATGCCTTCGGACTGTTGTTCGACGAAATCACCGCCTCCAACCTGGTCAAGGTGGACATCGACGGCACCATAGTCGACGACCCGACGGGGCTGGGCATCAACTACGCCGGCTACGTGATCCACAGTGCCATTCACGGCGCGCGTCCGGACTTGCAAGCGGTGCTGCATACCCATACCCGCGACGGCATCGCGGTGTCCGCCCAGCGTGACGGCCTGTTGCCGATCTCCCAGCACGCCATCGGTTTTTCCGGACGCGTGGCTTACCACGGTTACGAAGGCGTGGCGCTGGACCTCGACGAGCGCGAACGCCTGGTGGCGGACCTGGGGGATAAAAGCGTGTTGATCCTGCGCAATCACGGGTTGTTGACGGCGGGCATCAGTGTCGAGCATGCGTTCCAGCAACTGCAAGGACTCGAGCGCGCCTGCAGTATCCAGATCGCGGCGCAGGCTGGCGGCAATGCCGAATTGATCTTCCCACCGGCGGAAGTGGTGGCCAAGGTCGAGAAACAGGCCGAGGTGTTCAAGAGCGGGGATGGGCCGGGTGTGGCACGCCACTGGAATGCGCTGATCCGGCAGTTGGAGCGCACGGATATCGAGTACAAGAACTGAGCCTACCCTGTAGGAGCTGGCTTGCCTGCGAAAGCGGTCTATCAGCCAACACCTCTGCTGAATGTGCCGCCGCCTTCGCGGGCAAGTCGGATCGCCGCACCGCCGCTCCCACATTTAAAACTCGGTGCCTTTACGCGACTTTTTCCGCTGCTTGCCGTTCACGCTCGGCCACCAGTTGGCGGGTCAGGGGAATCAGGCGTTTGCCGTAGTCGATGGCATCGTCGAGCGGGTCGAAGCCGCGGATCAGGAAGGTGGTGATGCCCAGGTCGTAATAGTCGAGCAGGGCCTCGGCCACTTGTTCCGGAGTGCCCACCAGTGAGGTCGAGTTGCCTTGCGCACCGAGCAATCCAGCGATCCCGGTCCACAGGCGTTTATCCAGGCGCGAACCCTGGGCCGCTGCCGCCAGCAGGCGTCGGGAACCTTCATTCGGTGGCTCGCGGCGAACGAAGCCGTTCTGTTCGGCCAGGGCGGTGGCCTGTTGCAGGATGCGCTCGGCACGCTCCCAGGCCAACGCTTCGGTGTCCGCCAGAATCGGACGCAACGACAAACTGAAGCGAACTTCGCGGCCATGTTTAGCGGCCTCGGCGCGCACCTGATTCACCACTTCACGTACCTGGTCATAGGTTTCACCCCACAACGCATAAACATCCGCATGCTTGCCCGCGATCTCGATGGCCGCCGTCGACGAGCCGCCGAAATACAGCGGAATGTGCGGCTGTTGTGGCGACTTCACGGCCGAATGCGCGCCTTCGACCTGATAATACGTGCCCTCATAGTCGAAGGGCTTGTCGCTGGTCCATTCCTGGCGCACCACATCGAGGTATTCATCGGTGCGCGCATAGCGCTCGTCCTTGCCGATATAACTGCCGTCGGCGCGCAGTTCGCGATCATCGCCGCCGGTGATGATGTGCACGGCGGTACGCCCGCCATTGAACACATCCAGGGTGGCGAACTGTCGCGCGGCCAGGGTCGGTGCGGCGAACCCCGGCCGATGGGCGATGAGGAACTTCAGGTTTTTCGTCACGCTGGCGGCATGGGAGGCAATCAGCGTGCTGTCCGGACTGTTGGAGTGAAAGGCCACCAATGCGCGATCGAAACCGGCCTCGTCATGGGCGCGGGAGACTTTTTCTACGTACTCGGGTTGCAGGACAGGGCCGCTGCGGGGGTGGATTTCCGAAGAGTGGTGGCCGCCGATGTAACCGATGAATTCAATACTCATGGTGAGTTCCTTGTCGTTGTCTGGACGTGATTCAAGCCTCCACCTGGCAGGGGGTCGGTCTGGTGTGACGAAAGTAGGCGCAGCAGGGCGGGCCTGTGAAATGCCGTTTTGTTCTAAGTTAATTATTAAATTTATGAATCTTGATAAATATTAGATATCAGCAATGCGCATTTTAACCCCGGTCAACGCCACACCCCCGAAAGGATGGGGCCTGGGCGCATTAATTATGCAAATAATTTATCTGGCCTATTTTTTATCTGATTTATAATCATATTAGGTTATTCCTAAAAAGAATTTCACTGCGGTTTTTTATGCGAATAGCATGAATCCAAAGCTGACGCATGGCGCCTCCAGCCATGTTCTTTATAGGAAGGAAGCCTGATGACTGAAAAGACCTTCGATACCCAGAGCGCCAGCTCGTTTTCCGTCGATAAGGCTGCACGCCGCACAGGTGACCTGCAGGGCGCGTCGCGGTTGATCCCCAACTGGGTGCGCAACTGGCGCACCCCCGAAGTCTTGCTGCGCCTACTCAGTCCGATCGCGCTGCTGCTGTTGTGGGAACTGGCCTCGCAAGCGGGGCTTATCCCGCAACGGGTCATCGCGGCGCCGTCGCAGATTGGTGGCACGCTCTGGGCGATGATCGTGTCTGGAGAACTGGGCAAGCATTTGCTGGTGTCCCTGCAGCGCGCGCTGCTGGGCTTGAGCATCGGGGTCAGCGTCGGTGTCGTCGCTGCGCTGATCACTGGCCTGTCCAAGCGCGGCGAGGTGATCCTCGATTCGCCGATGCAGATGCTGCGCACCATTCCTTCCCTGGCACTGGTGCCGCTGTTCATCCTCTGGTTCGGCATCGGCGAATTCACCAAGATCGCGCTGATCGTCACCGGTACCACCTTCCCGGTGTACCTGAACCTGTTCGCCGGGATTCGCAACATCGACCCCAAATTGATCGAGGCCGCCAACACCCTGGGCCTGAATCGTCGCGAGCTGATCTGGCATGTGATCCTGCCGGGCTCCTTGCCTTCATTCTTTGTCGGCTTGCGTTATTCCCTGGGGATTTCCTGGCTGGCCCTGGTGTTTGTCGAGCAGATCAACACCACCGCCGGCATCGGTTTCCTGGCCAGTGACGCGCGGGACTTCATGCGCACCGACGTCATCGTTATCTGCCTGCTGATCTACAGCGTCCTCGGCCTGTTGATCGACGGACTGATCCGCACGCTGGAGCGTATCGCCCTGGCCTGGCGCCCATCTTTTGTGAGGAACTGATATGTCGAGCATCGATTTTTCCGACGCGGCAAAAAACCTGCATTCTTCGGCCCCGGTGCAACTGCGCAATGTGGTGCGTCAGTTCGGCCAGCAGCGGGTCATCGACGGCCTGGATCTGGACATCGCACCGGGCGAATTCGTCGCGTTGCTCGGGGCCAGTGGTTCGGGCAAGACCACCTTGCTGCGCAGCCTGGCCGGCCTGGACAGTATCGACAGCGGTCAGCTACTGGTGCCCAAGGCCCGGGCCGCGGTGTTTCAGGAGCCTCGATTGATGCCTTGGAAGCGGGCCTGGAAGAACGTGATTCTCGGTCTGCACATTCCCGACGCCAAGGCTCGCGCGGTGCAGGCCCTGACGGAAGTGGGGCTGGCCCATCGGCTCGAAGCCTACCCGGCCACCCTGTCCGGTGGCGAAGCGCAACGGGTGGCGCTGGCCCGTGGCCTGGTGCGCGAGCCCAAGTTGCTGCTGCTCGATGAACCGTTCGCCGCACTTGATGCGCTGACGCAGATTCGCATGCATCGGCTGATCATCGAGTTATGGCGCAAACACAACCCGGCCGTGCTGCTGGTGACCCATGACGTGGACGAAGCGATCCTGCTGGCCGACAGGGTCATCGTGCTGGCCAACGGCAAGATCGCAGAACAATTGTCGATCGATCTGCCCCGGGCGAGAGACACCGGACAGGAGGGGTTCCAGGCCATCCGTGCACGGTTGCTGGGTTTGCTGGGGGTTGAAGTGGAAACCGCAGCGGTTACCGAACGTCAGGCCACAAAGGCTACTGTCCGGCGTTTCGCCCATGGCTGATAGCGCTTGCAATCCATTGATACAGGGATGTTCTGTCATGCCGATTCGCGTCTGGAAATCTGCGATGCTGTTGTTGTCTGGCGTCGCGCTATTGCTCGGCGGCTGCGGTGACGCCGTTGAGTCCAAATCCCCATCCGCCGCCCAGTCAGACCTCTCCAGCGTGACGCTGGTGCTCGGCGATCAAGCCAAGGGCCTGCGCACGGTGGTCGAGGCGGCGAATGCGCTGGAGGGCATCGACTACAAGGTCGAGTGGGCGAACTTCCAGGGTGCCGCGCCGTTGTTCGAGGCCTTGCGCGCCGGTGCCGTCGACCTGGGGCCGGCCGGTGACACCCCGGTGCTCGCCGCCGCGACCGGGGGCACGCCATTGCGCATCGTCGCGGTACGCCGCAGTCAGTCACGTGGAATTGCGATCCTGGTTCCAGCCGATTCGGATATCCGCACCGTTGCCGATTTGAAAGGCCGCAATGTCGTGGTGTCTTCGGCCCGCGGCAGCATTTCCCAATACCTGTTGATTCGCGCCCTGGCCAATGCCGGGGTCGATGAGCAGGACGTCAAGGTCGGCTTCGTCCTGCCGACCGACGCCTTGTCCGCGTTCAACGCCGGCAAGATCGAAGCCTGGGCCACTTTCGGTATCTACCAGGCGTTTGCCGAGCAGCAGGGCGCGCGGGTGCTGATCAGCGGCGAGGGCATCAACACCGGGTTGACCTTCATCACCGCCTCGGACGAAGTCCTGACCGATCCGCTAAAACGCAAGGCACTGGGTGACGTGCTGCAGCGTTTCGCCAAGGCGTTCGAGTGGGCGCAGCAGAATCCGGAGGAGTACGCCCGGGTCTTCGCCAAGGTCAACGACATTCCACTGGACGTCTCGCAGCGACTGCGCAGCTGGGGTGACGAATCGTTGTTGCCGGTCGAGCCGCGGGATGTTCAGGCGTTGCAGCAGGTCGATGATTTGTTCGCGGAGAAGAAGATCTTTCCCCATCGGGTCGATGTGCAAAAGCTGACGGATTATCAGGTGTTTTCGGCCGAGTCGTTGGCATTGAGCCCATCAACTTCCGCGAAGTAGACCCTGCCAGGGCCGTTGGCTGAAAATACCCGGCCCTGTTTAGAACGATTATTTCTTTCGGTTATTTATATAGATGCAGATTGCATATCCATAACCAAGGAATGCCTGCTGCTGTTTTCAGCGTGTCTGTCATAAAAGCTGAATGATCGTGGCAGCAGACATTTGCGTTCCATTCACTGCGCTAAGGTCGCTTCAGCATTCATTCCAGCTGTTCGATCGTCATCTTGTTGCGCTTGGACCATTGCTTAGAATCCGCTCCATCAGCTTTGTCCAACTCTCCATCCTTCAGGGAACAACACCATGATGAACGCCATGCAGATGCAAATGCCGATGAACGCCAACATGCCGATGATGCCGATGATGGGCATGCCAATGATGATGGCGACCATGACCTGCGACATGATGGACGACGGCATGATGTGCAAGATGATGCCGGCCGCAGGCATGGACATGGCCATGTTCAAGAACAGCGCCGAAATGATGCAGATGATGATGAACTGCGGCATGCCGATGATGATGCATTGCGGCAACATGAGCATGATGTGCATGTCCCAGGCGAGCATGACCATGCCGATGGCGAACATGATGATGCCGATGCCGATGATGGGCATGCCGATGCCATCGATGAAGTGCGTGATGGAATGCACCCTGATGGACGACTGCATGATGTGCAAAATCATGCCGATGGCCGGCATGAACATGGACATGATGAAAAACTGCTGCGCCCTGATGATGAAAATGATGAACGACTGCAGCATGCCGATGATGATGAGCTGCAACGGCATGCCGCTGATGTGCTGCACCTGCTGATCCCTATGTCGGATCGCCGAACCGCCGCTCCCACATTGGATGGATAGTGTTTTCAAGTCGTGCATCCCACACGAAAAAACCCGGCAGGGGTTATCCCGGCCGGGTTTTTTCATGCCTGCGCTTCAGTCCAGGCGTTCGGGGTAGGTCACCACCAGGTACGCCACCGCTTCACTGTCGGCAGGGTTGCGATAACGGTGGGGCTGGTCGGCATAGAACAGGATCGAGTCCCCCGTGGACAGCAGATATCGCTCATCGTTAACGCTGATCTCCAGCACGCCCTGAGCCACCACCAGGTTTTCCTGAACGCCCGGGCCATGCCCCTCGGATTGGTCCTCTCCCAAAGGACTCAGGCGCAGTTCGTAAAACTCCGATTGGCGTGCCACATCGAAAGGGAACAGGGCGCGGCTGACAAAGGCGCCATTGGCACTGACCAGGCGTTTGCTCTGGCTGGCCGACAACACGGCCACTCCTTCAAAGGCCCGGTGCTCGAGAAACGCCGCGACCGATACCTTCAAGCCCTTGGCGATTTTGCACAGCACCTTGATCGACGGCACGCTGCGTCCGGACTCGATCTGCGCCAGCATTGCCCGGCTCACACCGCACTGGCGGGCGAGGGCGTCGAGGGACAGATGCCGCTTGCCCCGCAGGCGTTGCAGGTTCTGCGCGACCCGCTCGCAGATCGGGTCTTCTTCCAGGGGTCCCAGGTTATTCAAATCCAGTACCGGCTCGTCGGCGCTCGCCAGAAAGCGCGAAGGTTGCTGCACGTTCACGCGTGACGCGTCTCGGTCGCCTTGGCCGCTTGCACCCACTGAAAGGCCTGTAAGCCTGCGTTGCGTGCGTACATCTCCCACATGGCCCGTGCCCGTTGCTGAGCCTGTTTGCGTTTGCGGTAGCTGGCGAAGTCGATGAGGTTGTCAGTCGGATTCATGGGGCACTTCACTGTGGTAATGAATGACGGGAATGGACTGAGCGTACGCGGATATTTTTATAACGATAAATACTTATTTTGTATTTATTAATTCTTTTTGGTTCTTATGAGCGTTGCATCAGAGACCCCTACTGCTCCTGATCAACTCATAGGCCCGACGCACCAGCGGATTGACGGTGTTGGGCCTGATCCACAGGTGATAGGTCACGTCCGGCAGTCGCGGCAAACCATCGTTTTCGCCGAGCACGCGCATGTCCGGGCCGAGCATTTCCATACTTCGGGGGGTGACGCCCAGACCTGCCCGCGTCGCCGCTTTAATGCCGATCAGGTTCGACGCCAGATACGCCTGGCGCCAGGGAATATTGGCGCGCTCCAGGGCCTCGAGGGCGTAGCGGCGATAGATGCTCGGCTCATCCACCAGGATCAGCGGCAAGGGTTCGCCGGGGTTGTGAATGTACTGCGCCGAGCAGATCCACCACACCGGTGAGGTGCGCAAGGCAAAGCCTTCCAGGCTGGGATCTTCGCGGGTGGAGATCACCATGTCGACCTTGCCCCGGTGCAGGTCGTCCATCAGGAACGGGCTGCGGCCGACGTCGATTTCCAGGCGCAGGCGCGGTGCCGAGCGGGCGATGTGGCTGAGGATCGGCGGCAGGATGGTGTCGGCGATGTCATGGGGCGAGCCGATGCGCAGCACGCCGCTCAAGCTGCTTTCGCGCAGGGAATTCAGGGCGTCGTCGTTGAGCGAGAGCATCTGCCGCGCATGACGCAGCAACTGCAGGCCCGCTTCGGTGAGTTGTTTTTGTCGCCCGCATTTTTCGAACAGGCTGACCCCGACCAGCTGTTCCAGGCGTTGCATGTGCTGGGTGACCGACGATTGCGTGCGGGCCAGTTGCGCGCCGGCTTCGGCAAAACTGTGGTGATCCACCACGGCGATGAAGGTGCGCAGTAATTCGAGATCGAGGGTAGCTGAAGTCGACATGGGCCATTCCCGGCGTTGTTTTTATATCAAGGCTGCAAACCTAAATATCACAGATCTTTATGTATTTTTCGACATCATTCAGCAGTTTATCTGTGGGCACCCGTGAATACGGGTCGTAGGCGGCTCTCCTGTCAATTTTGACACTGGAAGTTATAACGATATTAGATATTTGAATTTCCGTTACTTCGGCGCTGTACCTAGGATGCCCACACATCAGGTCGGGGTACGCCGATCATTCCATGAGGGGGAAAACCATGTTGCTCGAGCGCTCGCCTGTTAAAAAATTGTTGCCTGTGATGCTGGGGGCCTTGATCTCGATGGTCGGCATGACCAGCGCCCAGGCCGATGCCACCCTGGACAAAATCCAGCAGCGCCATGTGCTGGTGGTCGGTGTGTTGCTGTCCGGCGGCCCGTTCGGCGGGATCGATCCGACCACCCAGAAACCCCGGGGTCTGAACGTCGACCTCGCCCAGGAGCTGGGACGGCAACTGGGTGCCGAGGTGCAACTGGTGCCGGTGCTGCCCGCCAACCGCGTGCAATTCCTGCAGCAGGGCAAAGTCGATTTGCTGATCGCCAACATGGAATGGACCGCCGAACGCGGCGAGATCCTCGGCTTTGTGCCGACCCCGTTCTACCGTGTCGGCGGTACCGCTGCGGTGTTGAAAGACAGCAAGATCGCCCGTTGGGAAGACCTGAAACATCAACCGGTCTGCATCTCCCAGGGCAGCAGCTACGTCAAGCCGCTCACCGAGCTGGGCGTCGAGATCAAGGCCTTCAAGAGTTCGTCGGAATCCTTGCTGGCGCTGCGTGGCAACAACTGCGTCGCGGCGGTGCATGACGCCACGCTGATCAACCCGTTGCTCGCCGACACCGCCGAATGGCAGGGCTATCGCGCGCTCAGCCCGGAACTCAACCCGGCCCCGTCGGTGATCTGGACCCGCCGTGGTGAAAGCGATACCCAGGCCAGACTCGACCCGATCATCAAGGAACTGCATCGCAGCGGTTGGTTGATCGAAGCCCAGACCCGCAACCACATCACCCCCGCGTCGCCAGCCCTGGTGGAACTGCAGAAGCAGTTCCAGGCCAACGGCGCCTGAGCCCGGTTCTCCACCCCCCATCGTTTTCAAATGACCGTCGTTGTGTACGACGGTCGTTCAAGGTAGTCGCCCATGAACCGTTATTTTTCCGCCAAGGCCCTGTGCCTCGCCTATGAGCCCACGCCTTATGAAGAAGTCGGAGGCGCCGGGTGTCGCATCGCGGGCGCCTGCGGGAAATTGCGGGGCCAGGCATGAGCCAGTGGCTGGAGCTTTTCGTCCACTGGAGCGCCGGGTTCGGCCTCAACTACGGCTTTTTGCTGGATGCCTACCAACGCGGAACCCTGGAGCAGGGCGCGCTGACCACAATGTTGCTGTGCCTGTTCACCATCGTCGGCAGCCTGCTGGCCGGTGTCGGCCTGGCGGCGATGCTGACCTCGGGCAAACCCTGGCTGGCGAAACCCGCACGGGTGTTCATCGAAGTCACCCGCAACACACCCACCCTGGTGCAGCTGTATTGCGCCTTCCTGGTGCTGAACATGCTGCTGACCCAGGCCGTCGGCGCGGCCAACCCGCTGACGCCGTTCGCCTGGGTGGTGATCGTGATCTCGCTGCACAAGGGCGCGTTCCATGCCGAAGCCTTGCGCGCCGGTATCGAGGCGGTGCCGACGGTGACGCTGGAGGCGGCCAGTTCGCTGGCGTTCAGCAGCCGCCAGTTGCTGTGGAATGTGCAATTGCCGCTGGCCTTGCGCTTCGCGTTACCGTCGCTGATCAACAACCTGATTGACCTGGTGAAGATGACCGCCGTGGCCTCGGCCATTGCCGTGGGCGATATCACCTACGCGGCGATCATGATCTGGACCCAGAGCGACAACGTGCTGGAGCTGATGATTTTGATCCTGAGCTTTTTCGGGCTGCTGAGTTTTATCGTCAATTGTGTGGGGCGCTACCTTGAAGCGCGCCTGAGGATGCCCGGCTATGGCCATTGAATCGTCCGTCAGCGCACCGCTGGCCTGGCCCCGGCGGCATGTCGGCAAGCTGTTGCTGTTGCTCTGCGCCGTGCTCGGGCTGCTCTGGTTCGCCCCGTACAGCCCGGTATTGAAAGCCTTGCTGCAATGGTCTCCGGCACTGGCCGTGGGCTTTGGCCAGAACATTCTGATCAGTCTGGTCGCCATCGGCCTGGGGTCGTTGCTGGGGCTGTTGGTGGGTGCCTTGGCGTTGTCGCCCCTGGGCCTGCTGCGCTTGCCGGCGCGGATCTGGGTGCAGATTTTTCGCAATGCGCCCTGGCTGGTGCTGATCTATTTCACCACTTATGTGTTCCCGTTCGAGATCCACATCGGCAGCGCCTATGTCTCGTTCCCGGACTGGGTCAAGGTCACCATCGGCCTGGCCCTGCCGGCCAGTGCCAACGTCGCGGAAATCTTCCGCGGCGCGATCGCCTCGATCCCCAGCACCCAATGGGAAGCCGCACGTTCCCTGGCGTTCACCCGCGGGCAGATTTTCCGTTCGATCATCCTGCCGCAGTGCTTCAAACGCATGTTGCCGCCGTGGATGAACCTTTACGCGGTAATCACCATGGGCACTGCGCTGGCGTCCCTGGTGGGCGTGCACGACGTGATCGACACCGCGCAAATCGCCAGCAACACCGTGAACCTGACCGGCTTTACCGTGGTGATTTACCTGAGCCTGCTGGTGCTGTTCTTTGCTTACTGCTACCCGATTTCCCGACTCACCCAACACCTGGAGCGACGTTATGCCTTCTACTGAAACCGTCGCCGAGCCCCTCGTCAGCCTGCGCGACCTGCACCTGTCGTTCGGCACCAACCCGGTGCTCAAGGGCATCGACCTCGACGTGCACCGCGGCCAGGCCGTGTCGATCATCGGCCCGTCCGGCTCCGGCAAGTCGACCATCCTGCGCTGCATCACCGGCCTGTTGCAGCCTCAACGCGGCAGCATTCGCGTCGGCGGTACCGAGGTCCACACCCTGGCCCGGGAAGCCCAGCGCATCGAGTTGCGCAAGCGCGTGAGGTTTGTGTTCCAGCAATACAACCTGTTCCCGCATTTGTCGGTGCTGGAAAACCTGGTGATTGCCCCGCGCAAGGTGCTGGGGCGCAACCGCATCGACGCCGAGAAAGACGCCCGCGCCTTGTTGGCCAAGGTGCGCATGGAACACAAGGCCGATGCCTGGCCGGGGCAACTTTCTGGCGGTCAGCAACAACGGGTGGCGATTGCCCGCGCCCTGGCCATGCGTCCGGAACTGATTCTGTTCGATGAAGTGACCTCGGCCCTCGACCCGGAAACCGTCGGCGAGGTGCTGACGGTGATTCGCGAGTTGACCGAAGAGGGCATGACCTGCGTGCTGGTCACCCACGAGATGCGCTTCGCCGAAGAGATCAGCGACATTGTCTATTTCACCGAGAACGGCGTGATCGTCGAGCACGGCAGTGCCGCGCAAATCTTCCAGCACCCTGTCAGTGAGCGGACCCGGGAGTTTCTGCGTCACGCCCTGGGTGATCCGGGACGCCGGCCGCACACCGCCAATGATCCGTATCTGTTGACCAATCTGAGTCGCTACAGCCTGTCCGTCTGAGACCGAGGAGCCTGTCCATGAGTACTGTTAACCGTGCCGCTGTCATCGAGGATTTCCTGAAGAAAATCCGCGTCATCCATCAACGGGGCGTCGACCGCGCTGCCCTGGTGGAAATTGTTTCCTTGCTTGAAACCCTGGCCGAGCGCCGCGATCTGTTCAATTTCGAGCAATTTCCGGCACCGGTACCGGGGCAAGGCAGCACCGCATTCCGCTACCGTCTCAACGATGATGGCGACACCCCCACGCTGTACCTGAACTCGCTGTTGCCGGGCAAAAACACCATCCCCCACAACCACGAAACCTGGGCGATCATCAGCGCCGTCGAAGGCCAGGAAATCAACTACGTCTACCGTCGTGATGACGAAGGCCGGGAGCCTGGCTTCACCACCTTGCACCTGGAACACGAGGTGATCGTGCAGCCCGGCACGTCGATCTCGTTCCTCGGTGAAGACCTGCATGGCATTCGGGTCGACGGCGAACAACCGACCCTGCATTTCCACCTCTACGGCTTGCCGCTCGAGTCCCTCAACGGCCGTTACGGCGTCGAGGCCGACGGGCGCATCCTCAATTACAACGCCTCGCAAATGGCGCCGTCGATCAAGGCCTATGCGTGATCGATCTGTACTTTTAATTGTTCAACTTTGAAGCGGGACTTCCATGAGCCAGACCGTAACTCCAGGGCAACTGCAGCAGTGGCTGTTCGACGGGCAGGAAATTGCCCTGTTTGACGTGCGCGAGCACGGCCAGTATGGCGAAGCGCACCTGTTTTTCGGGGTGAACCTGCCCTATAGCCGTCTGGAGCTGGAGGTCCGGCGTCTGGCGCCGAATCCTCAGGTGCGGCTGGTTATTTATGACCAGGACGGTGGGGACGTCGCGGCGCGTTCCGCCCGGCGTCTGCAGGCGCTGGGTTACCGCCGGGTGCATATTCTCCAAGGTGGCGCCGAGGGTTGGCAGGCCGCCGGTCTTCAGCTGTTTGCCGGTGTGCATGTACCCTCGAAAGCCTTCGGCGAATTGGTCGAAGAGGCCAGCCATACGCCCCATGTCACCGCGCAGCAGTTGGCCGAATGGCAAGCCCGGGGCGAGCCGCTGGTGGTGCTCGACGGGCGTCCGTTCGATGAATACCGCAAGATGACCATTCCCGGCTCGGTCTGCTGCCCGAACGGCGAACTGGGCTATCGCGTGCAGGATCTGGTGCCGGACGAGCACACGCCGATCGTGGTCAATTGCGCCGGCCGCACCCGCAGCATTATCGGCGCCCAGACGCTGATAAACCTGGGCGTGAAGAACCCGGTCTATGCCCTGGAAAACGGCACCCAGGGCTGGTACCTGGAAGATTTTCAACTGGAGCATGGCAGCAACCGCCGCTATGCCGATGAGGTCTCTCCGGCGACATTGCCGGCGCAGCGTCTGGCTGCCGTACGATTGGCCGAGCGCGCCGGAGTGAAATCCGTCGAGGCCGCGCAGGTCGAGCAATGGGCCAGGGATGCTGGACGCAGCCTGTTCTTGTGTGATGTGCGCACTGCCGAGGAATTTGCCGCGGGCAGTCTGCCGGGTGCGCAACACACGCCGGGCGGGCAGTTGATTCAATCCACCGACCTGTACATTGGCGTGCGCCAGGCGCGACTGGTGTTGATCGACAGTGATGGCGTGCGTGCACCGATCGTTGCCAGTTGGCTGCGGCAGTTGGGGCATGAGGCTTATGTGCTGGCGGGAGGCGCGAGCAGTGGCCTGGCGTTGCCCGCGCCTGAGGTTGGCGCACCTGAAACGCTGTCGTTGATCACGGTGCAGGCCTTGGCCGATGCGTTGAAGGACGACGCGGTGGCACTGATTGATTTGCGTCCGAGCATGGTTTATCGCAAGGGTCATATTGCCGGGGCGCGATGGTCGATCCGTTCGTTGCTGGCAAGCGCGGTGGCGGGCGAACAGCGGCCGCTGGTGCTGCTGGCCGATGATCCGCAGCTGGCCGCTTTTGCGGCACTGGAGTTGCCCGACACCCAGCGCGCGCAAGTCCGCCTGCTGGACGGCGGTCTCGATGCCTGGCGCGCGGCAGGTCTGGCGCTGCAGGAGGAGGGCAACCCATTAGCCGATGAGCAGTGCATCGATTTTCTGTTCTTCACCCACGATCGTCATTCCGGCAACAAGGACGCGGCGCGCCAGTACCTGGCCTGGGAAATCGGCTTGCTGGCGCAGATGAACGCGGATGAAATCGCCAGTCTCAAACCGTTGCGCGCGCAAGCTCAAGCTCCTGGAAATGCGCGGGTCCGCACCCGTCTGATCCATTCGGCGCGCAGCGAAAAGGGCAGCGGCGCGCGGTCGGTCAACGTGCCGGTCAGCCGCTTGAGCACGGTGCTGTTCGACAACCTGGCGCAGATGCGCGACGCCCGTGCCCGTCGTGACAGCGAACGGGTCTTGAGCTATGGCGCCCGGGGCAACCCGACGGGCTTTGCCCTGGAAGACCTGGTGACGGAACTGGAGGGCGGTTATCGCACCCGCCTGTTCGGCACCGGCCTGGCGGCAGTGGCGCAGACCTTTCTGGCCTACCTGCGGCCCGGCGACCATGTGTTGATCACCGATGCGGTGTACGCGCCGGTGCGGCGTCTGGCCCGGGAATTCCTCGAGCCCTTCGGCATTCAGGTCGGCTACTTCGCGCCGGACGGCAGCGGCCTGCAAGCGCAACTGCAGGCCAACACCAAAATGGTCTACACCGAAGTCCCGGGTTCCTTGCTGTATGAACTCTGTGACCTGCCGGCGATCGCGGCCCTGTGCAAGCCACGCGGCATCCTGCTGGCGGTGGACAACACCTGGGGCTCGGGCTACCTGTATCGGCCACTGACCCTGGGCGCGGACATCTCGATCATGGCGTTGACCAAGTACCTGTGCGGCCACAGCGACGTGGTCATGGGCAGTGTGTGCACCCGCCAGGAAGTCTGGCCGGCACTGTCGGCCATGAGCGACACCTTTGGCAGCGCCGTCAGCCCCGACGATGCCTACCTGGTGTTACGCGGTGCACGCACGTTGGCGCCACGTCTGGAGGTGCATGAACGTCAGGCGCTGCAAGTCGCGCGCTGGCTGCAAGCGCAACCGCAGGTGAAACGGGTTTTCCATCCGGCCTTGCCCGAGCACCCCGGTCACGCCCTGTGGCAGCGGGACTTCAATGGCAGCAACGGTTTGTTGTCCTTCGAACTGTGTGAAGCCGACGCCGCGTACGTCGAGCGCTTCATCGATGCGTTGCAGGTGTTTGGCCTGGGCGCTTCCTGGGGCGGCTACGAAAGCCTGATTACCGTCGCCGACACAACGGATCGCAACAGCGCTGCGGATCGCGCCTTGAACCCGGTACTGCGGCTGCATGTCGGGCTTGAGGATGTCGAAGCGTTGGTTGAGGATTTGCAGCGGGGATTTGCCGCTGCAAACTGATCCTGGAGCCTTCGTTTGATATTTGTTATGCATAAATTGCATATCTGGATAATTAAATATTCTTTTAAGAGATAAAAACTTTCGTTGATGATGCCTGTAGCCAGATCAATCCAAAGGCTTACAGGAGTAAATGAATGGGCAATGTCCAGAGCGCCACCCGTGCCTTCGAGGTGTTTCGACACCCGGCACCCGGTGGCGAACTGCTCGACCTTGGCCGGGTCTTCCGGGAACCCCTGGCGCTGTCGCGGCTGCACAGCACACCCAAGCGGGTGTTGAGTCGCCGCGAAGGTGTCCTGCTCGGGGTGTTCGCGCTGGTGCTGCATGGCGCGGTGATTGTCTGGGTCAACCAGACACCGCCGCCGGCACTGCCGGTGGTGCCGCCGGAGATCCCGCCGATGACCATCGAGTTCTCGCAACCGGCACCGCCAGTGGTGGTGCCGCCACCGCCCGAGCCGATACCGCAGCCCGTGGTCGAACCGCCACCGCCGATTGAAGATGAGTTGGCTGTGAAACCCCCGCCACCTAAACCCGTTCCCAAACCCAAGCCTGTGGTCAAGCCGGTGTCCAAGCCCAAGCCTGCGGTAAAACCGGAGCCCAAACCGGTGGAACAGCCACCGGCACCGCCCGCGCCGCCACAACCGGTCGCCGCCCCGGCCCCCCCCGCACCCCCCGCACCGAAACCGGTAACCCCGGCATCGGCCAGCGCCGGTTACCTGAAGAACCCGGCGCCGGAATACCCCTCCCTGGCGATGCGTCGCGGCTGGGAAGGCACGGTGCTGTTGCGGGTGCATGTCCTGGCCAGCGGCAAACCGGGCGAAATACAGATCCAGAAAAGCAGTGGCCGCGATCAACTCGACGACGCCGCCCTGGCCGCAGTCAAACGCTGGAGTTTCGTCCCGGCCAAGCAGGGCGATGTCGCCCAGGACGGCTGGGTCAGCGTGCCCATCGACTTCAAAATCAAGTAACTCAACCCCATCGACAGAACCGCGGGCCACCTGACAAAAGGCGCATCGCTACAACCGATTTAATGCCTTGTTGGAGAGCCTGAATGAACCTGATTGCATCCCCCTTCGAATCCATCGAACACGCCGTCATCTGGCTGTTGATTATCTTCTCTGTCGCAACATGGGGCCTGGCCTTGCTCAAGGGCGTGCAGTTCACCCGCCTGAAGACCCAGGACCGCAAATTCCATAAACACTTCTGGGCAGCCTCCAGCCTCGATTCCGCCGCTGAATTGGCCCATAGCCAACCGGGCGCCGCCGCTCGCGTCGCACTGGCCGGTTACGCCGCGATCCAGGTCAGCGATCAGCCGGGCACTGACCTCAGCCAGTCGATCAACCATCAAGACCGCCTCGAACGCGCCCTGCGCCAGCAGATCGTGCGTGAACGGCGCTCACTGGAAAGCGGCCTGGCAATCCTCGCCAGCATCGGCAGCACCTCGCCCTTTATCGGCCTGTTCGGCACCGTCTGGGGCATCATGTCGGCCCTGAAAGGCATCAGTGCGGCGGGCTCGGCGAGCCTGGAAACCGTGGCCGGGCCGATCGGTGCGGCGCTGGTCGCCACCGGCGTCGGCATCGCCGTCGCGGTGCCGGCGGTGCTGGTCTACAACTACTTCCTGCGACGCCTGAAACTGACCGCCGCCGACCTCGACGACTTCGCCCACGACTTCTATAGCCTCGCGCAGAAACATTCGTTCCGCGTGCTGCTGCACCCGGTATTGAACAAGTCCGGCGCCACCGTCGCCGGGCAGAAAGTCAAGGAGGCGTCCTGAGATGGCCTTCTCCACACAAGACAGCGATGAAGTGCTCAGCGAGATCAACGTCACGCCCCTGGTGGACGTCATGTTGGTATTGCTGGTGGTGTTCATCGTCACCGCGCCGCTGCTGACCAACGCGATCCCGATCAACCTGCCCAAGACCGAGTCAGTAGCACCGGTCGAACAGAAAGATCCGCTGGTGGTGAGCATCGACGACAAGGGCAAGGTGTTCATCAACAAGGACGAGATCCAGGCGGATCTGCTCGAGTTCAACCTGCAGGCGGCCAAGGCGAAAAACCCTGATGTGCGGGTGCAACTGCAGGCGGACAACGGGGTGAATTATGGCGAGGTGGCGCGGGCGATGGCGTCTATTGAACGGGCGGGGATTACCAAGTTGTCGGTGATTACGGCGAAGTAGGAAATGTTACGGAAGGTTAATGCTTGTTTCTTTTGGCCGCCCACGAGCGGCCTTTTTTATTGCTGTTTGTTTCAATTTGTAGGCAGTTTCTGAAAATGCGTCGGAAACGTCCTAATCATGCGCCGAGATATAGATTAGCAGCCTGGGATGATTCATTGTGTTTGTAGGTTGCTGAACTACACCTGAATCGAAAACATTTTATTCGCTGTATCAAAAAGGAATTCACAGTCCGTTGGCGGCAACTTTTTTGTTGGGTTGGCAAAATGGCATGGATTCCAGTCGTTCTTGTTTTTGTGACGGTGCATGCCGTTACTTAATGTGTCTGGAGGGGATATGGCTTCAAGCAGTTTTCAAAACGAAGTACCCAAGGCTCGCGTCAATATCAAGCTCGATCTGCACACCGGTGGTGCGCAGAAAAAAGTCGAGTTGCCGCTGAAGTTGATGGTGATGGGGGATTACAGTAACGGTAGGGAACAGCGTTCTCTGTCTGAAAGAAGCAAGGTCGATATAAACAAGAACAACTTCGACAGCGTTCTGGCCGAGTTCTCTCCACGCCTGACACTGGCCGTGGAAAACACCTTGGTCAATGATGGCTCTGACGCCTCCGTCAAGCTGGAATTCCAGGGCATGAAGGACTTTGAACCGGAACAGGTGGCGCGTCAGATACCGCAACTACGTGCGTTGTTAGCGATGCGTAACCTGTTGCGCGACCTCAAGTCGAACCTGTTGGACAACGCCACCTTCCGCCACGAACTGGAGCGCATCCTCAAGGATGACGCGCTGAGTGACGAGTTGAGAGCCGAATTGGCCGCTCTGGCTCCAGAACAAGATCGTTAATTCACCTCGGTTGGTTTAAAGGGAAGTTTGCACAATGTCCGTAGAAAACTCTTCCGCGCAATCGCGTGGCGCTGCAGTGCTGTCTGAAGAAAACCATACTGTATACAGTGGCTTGTTTAGCAAGATCAACCTCAGTCCGGTTGCAGAGCTGGGCGCAATAGACGTTTTTCAGAACAATGAAGCCTTGTCCGAGGCTTCCACCGATGAGCGAGTGACCGCGGCCGTCAGTGTATTCCTGAAGTTGCTCAAGCAATCGTCGAAGAAAGTCGAGCGCCTGGATAAGACACTGTTGGATGAGCATATTGCGTCGCTGGATGCGCAGATCAGTCGTCAACTCGATGCGGTCATGCACCATCCGGATTTTCAGCGCGTCGAGTCGACCTGGCGCGGCGTCAAATCGTTGATCGATCAGACCGACTTCCGCCAGAACGTGCGCATTGAACTGTTGGATCTGAGCAAGGACCACTTGATCCAGGATTTCGAAGATGCACCGGAGATCGCCCAGAGCGGGCTGTATGTGCATACCTACACCCAGGAGTACGACACCCCCGGTGGTGAGCCGATTGCGGCGGCCGTTTCCAACTATGAGTTCGATCGCGGCCCGCAGGACATTACCCTGCTGCGCAATATTTCCAAAGTTGCAGCAGCAGCACACATGCCGTTCATTGGTGCTGTCGGCCCGGCGTTCTTCGGCAAGGAATCGATGGAGGAGGTGGCTGCGATCAAGGACATCGGCAACTACTTCGACCGCGCCGAATACATCAAGTGGAAGTCATTCCGCGATAGTGACGATGCCCGTTACATTGGCCTGACCATGCCGCGCGTGCTGGGTCGCTTGCCCTATGGCCCGGATACGATTCCGGTGCGCAGCTTCAACTACATCGAAAGCGTCAAGGGCCCTGATCACCACAAGTATCTGTGGACCAACGCCTCGTTCGCCTTCGCGGCAAACATGGTCAAGAGCTTCATCGCCAACGGCTGGTGCGTGCAGATTCGCGGGCCGCAGTCAGGCGGCGCGGTCACCGAGCTCCCGATTCACTTGTACGATCTGGGCACGGGCAGCCAGGTGAAGATCCCTTCGGAAGTGATGATTCCGGAGACGCGTGAATTCGAGTTCGCCAACCTCGGATTCATTCCATTGTCGTACTACAAGAACCGCGACTACGCCTGTTTCTTCTCGGCCAACTCGGCTCAGAAGCCGGCGCTGTATGACACGTCCGACGCCACCGCCAACAGCCGGATCAATTCACGGTTGCCCTACATCTTCCTGCTCTCGCGCATTGCGCATTATCTGAAAATGATCCAGCGCGAGAACATCGGAACGACCAAGGACCGTCGTTTGCTGGAGCTGGAGTTGAACAAATGGGTCGGTGGGCTGGTCACCGAAATGACCGATCCGGGCGACGATCTGCAGGCTTCGCACCCCTTGCGTGATGCGAGGGTGACCGTGGAAGACATCGACGACAACCCGGGCTTCTTCCGCGTCAAGCTGTACGCCGTGCCGCACTTCCAGGTGGAAGGCATGGACGTCAACCTGTCGCTGGTTTCGCAGATGCCCAAAGCGAAAGCCTGAATCAACCCCTAGAGAAACAACGTCATGAAAATCGACCGCCCCCTGTGGGCCGCGGGAGCCTTGCTGTGCCCGCAGCAATTCCAACAGCAGGCGCGCTGGGAGGCCTGGGCCAACGAGAGTCTGGCCCGTCTGTCCATGGTTCACCCCTGGGGTGTCCAGGTGGTGGGGTTTGACCCGCAAGCCCTGCGGCTGGGCAAGCTCAAGGCCACCCAGCTGCGCCTGCGCATGCCCGATGGCACCTTGATCGATACCGATCAGGTGGATCGACTGCCCTCTGCCCTGGAGTTGGCCCGCCTGCTGGCCGATGACGTCCAGGACGCTACCTTGCTCCTGGCCTTGCCGCTGGAACAGGCCAATGGCAACAACTGCCTGTTCGACGCCGCCAAGGCTGAACGGCCGACACGTTATCGTCAGGATTGGCGTGACGTCCAGGACGTCTACGCCGACGAGGTGCAATCGATCGGCGTGCTGGAGCACGCGTTGAGCCTGCGCTTTGCTCATGACGAAAACGGCGATTACCTGACCTGCCCGATTGCACGCCTGGCGCGCGACGGGCAGGGCGGCTGGAGCCTCGATCCGGATTATGTGCCGCCGCTGCTCGACTTCGCGGCTCATCCCGGCTTGCTGGCACAGCTTGATAACCTGTTGACCCAGTTGTCCGCCAAGCGGCAACGGCTGATGGGCATGCGCCGCGAGAGCAACCAGCGCATGGCCGACTTCGCCGTGGCCGATGTCTCGCTGTTCTGGCTGCTCAATGCCTTGAACACTTACCAACCGGTATTGGCCGATCTCAAGGCCTATCCTGCGCGGCATCCCGAGCAGGTCTATCTGGAACTGGCCAAGTTGGCCGGCAGCCTGCTGACCTTTTCGCTGGAACACGATATCGATCAGATTCCGGCTTATCGACACGAACATCTGCAGACCGTGTTCCCGCCGTTAATGCGCTTGATCTCCACCTTGCTGGAGGCCAGCCTGCCGTCACGGGTGATTGCCCTGGAACTTGAGGAGATCAGTACCAACCGCTGGCAGGTCACGATCAATGATGCGCGCCTGCGTGAGGATGAGGGTGCCGATTTCTATCTGTCGGTGCGTTGCCGTATGCCGGCCGCACAGTTGCAAAGCCAGTTTCCGCGCCTGTGCAAGGTCGGTACACCGGATGATGTCGATCACCTGGTCAACGCCGCACTGGACGGTGTTCCGTTGCAGTCGCTCAGCCACGTGCCGGCCGCCATTCCGCTGCGTCTGGAAAACCAGTATTTCGCCCTCGATCTCAGGCATGCCAAGGGCCAGGCCGTATTGGCCCAGGGGGTCTGTGCCTTCTACGTTCCGAGCACGCTGGCCGATGTGAAGCTTGAACTGTTCGCGGTGCTGCGCACATGAACCGGGTTATCTCCAACAGACAGACTGCGACTGCACCGGATATCGACGCGCTGTTGCAGGACAGCTACCTGCTGGTGGTAGAGCTGCGCCATGGCGCTTGCGCGCAGAATGCCGACGAACTGTGGGAGCGTTGCGCCGGGCAGATCGAGTTCGTTCGGCAAATGCTCGAGCACGCCGGCTTGAGCCAGCGCAGCATCGACCATATCAGCCATGCCCAATGTGCATTGCTCGACGAAACCGTGCTCACCTGTGCCAAAGCCGATGCCCATGCCAAATGGGCCCGCGAACCGTTGCAGGCGAAGTTCTTCAATCGTCACCAGGCCGGTGAGTTTTTATACGAAGACATGCGCGAAGTGCTGCGCGAGCCGACGCCCGATCCGCAGGTGCTGACGGCGTTTCAACGGGTGCTGATGCTGGGCTTTCAAGGCCGATATCGCGAACTGAGTGATCCTGAGCGCGAACAACTGCTGACCGCCCTGAATGGGCACGTCGCGCCGATGGAACTGCGCCTTGGTATATCGACACAAGCGAGTGTCGCTAACCGGATCGGTAGTCTGCGCTCGCTGGGATCACCGCTGGCTCATGTTCTTGCGGTGGGCCTGTTGCTGGTCGCTGTGTGGTGGGGGCTGGACCATCTGTTGAGCGGTCTGGTCACTACGCTTTTGCCCGGTGCAGCCTGAGATGGGACTGACAGCGCTCAAGCTGACACGCGGTCTTTGGCTGTGGGCGGGGTCGCTCACCCTCGCGCTGCTGGCGGTTTTTCCATTGACTGCCGGGACCCGTGCAATAGCAATTCTGACTCTGCTGTGCTTGGTCGTCCTTGCATGGCATCGAGCTGGACGACGTGCTGCGGCACCGGGCGAGTCACTGTTGCTGGACGGCAATGCGTCCTTGCCGCCTGCGGCCTACCGTAAGCCAGTGGTATTGGTGTGTGGCGATGGTCTGGCGGGTCTTTTTGGCGCAACTGCCGTCGAACAACTGGCCTTGCACCTCACCAAGGACGGTTGCTATGTGCGGGTACCCGAGCTGGAGCAGCTGCCGTCGGTGACCGCTGGTTTGCTGGCCCTGCGTCCGGAGTGGGGCGGGCAGCTCAGCGTCATGTTCGTCGTCAACCCCGCCGAGCATACCGACGCCGCAGTGCTGGCTGGACAGATACGTGCCTTCAGTTATCAGGTAGCGCAGGTTCGCAAGCGCGGCATCGTGCTGCCGCTGCTGCTGGCGAGCTATCTGCAAGCCTCGCGAGGCGCTGGCCCCTGGTTCAGTTGGCAGGCAGGCGAGGGTAGCCCCCGCGTGCGTGAAGCCGGGGCGTGCGTCAGCCTGGCCGATTGGCAGCGGCAGACCGCTGACAGCGCAACGCAGGCGGCCCGGTTGCACACCAGTGTCCAACTGAACAGCGTTGCGGCCTGGCTGGATGAAGCGGTACTGCCACATTTCGCACGCCGTGAAACCCGTAATCCCGTCAGCCTGCCGATGGTCTGCGCCATTACGCTCGTACCGGTACTGCCTCAGTCAGTGGCGGGCAATCTGTGGCACCAATGGCTGCGTAACAAAGTGGCGCTGGTTGACGCCAGGCAGGCGGAGCCTGGGGAGGGCACGCGCTTGCCGTTCCCTGATCCCTTGCTGCATCTGCTCCCGGTTCATGGGCGGCGTTCCCCGTTACGCCGTGCCAGTGTCATCGCGTCGTGGTTGTTCGCAGTGGCCGGCGTCGTCGCCCTGGCCAGCTCGGCCTGGCAGAACACCTTGCTGGTGCGTCAGATCACCGATGACCTGCGGCGGTACACGTCGCTTCCCCCGACAGGGCAACGTGACCGGCCCGAATTCGCCCTGCGCGAGGAAGCGTTTGCGCAGCTGCGCCAGGACGCCACGCGTCTGGATCACTACTACCGACAAGGCGCACCACTGGCGCTGGGCCTGGGCCTGTATCGCGGTGAGCCTTTGCGCGCGCAGGTGCTGGCGACGATTGCCGGTCACCGTCATCCGGCGACGGCTCCGATGCCAGCCGGGAGCCCCAGACCGGTGCGTCTGGACAGCCTGTCGCTGTTCGGTACCGGGAGCGCCCGGCTCAAGCCTGGCTCGACCAAGGTGCTGGTCAATGCCCTGGTCGGCATCAAGGCCCAGCCTGGCTGGCTGATCGTTATTGCCGGGCATACCGATGCCACGGGCAACGCCGGGCACAACCTGCATTTGTCCCGTGCCCGGGCGGCCGCGGTGCACGAGTGGATGCAGCACATGGGCGACATCCCTGACAGCTGTTTTGCCGTCCAGGGTTTTGGCGCCAGCCAGCCGATTGCCAGCAATGACACCGAGGCCGGGCGCGCGGCCAACCGTCGAGTCGATATCCGTCTGGTGCCGGAAGTGGGGGCCTGCGTGCTTCCCACGCCGGCGCCGGACGTACAACCCCCTGTCGCATTGCGCGACATTCATGTTCTGAGAGAAGGAGCTTCACATGGCAATTCCGGTTTATCTGTGGCTGAAAGATGACGGCGGCGCGGACATCAAAGGTTCGGTGAACGTGCAAAACCGCGAAGGCAGCATCGAGGTGGTGGCCCAGGACCACAGCCTGTACATCCCCACCGACAACAACACCGGCAAGTTGACTGGCACGCGGGTGCATACCCCGTTCCAGTTCACCAAGGAAATCGATGCATCCACCCCCTACCTGTACAAGGCGGTGACCACCGGCCAGACCCTCAAGAGTGCCGAGTTCAAGTGGTTCCGCATCGACGATGCCGGCCAGGAAGTCGAGTACTTCAACACCAGACTTGAAAACGTCAAGGTGGTGAAAGTCGCGCCGAAAATGCACGACGTCAAGGACCCGGCCAAGGAAAAGCACAACCACCTGGAGCATGTCGAGTTGCGCTACGAGAAGGCCACTTGGACCTTCAAGGACGGCAACATCATCCACTCCGATTCCTGGAGCGAGCGTCAGAGCGCCTGACGTGAAAAAAACGGCAGACAGATTCCTGTCTGCCGGTTCCCGGTGTATCGGGCCGAGCGTCCTTTTCAGGACGCTCCACCCGGCACATCGAGTTTCAGCCCCGCCACTTGCACACCCGGCTACGCGCCGAGAACCCCGAACAAGGACGCGCCCGCATGGCACACAATTCCACCCGTTTGCTTCGCCGCCTCAACCCCTATTGCGCCCAGGCGCTGAGCGCGGCGGCTTCGCTGTGCCAAAGCCGCGGCCATGGACAGATCAGCATCGAGCACTGGCTGCTCAAGCTGCTGGAGCAAGGCGAGGGCGACCTGACCCTCATCGCGCGTCGCTACGAATGGGATATGGACGCGCTCTGGCGTGGGCTGCTCGACCATCTCGACAGCCTGCCACGCAGTGTGCAGGGCAAGCCGCAGCTGTGTGGCAAGTTGCAGCAACTGATCAAGAACGCCTGGCTGCGTGCATCCCTGGACGACAACAACGAGCGCCTGCGCTCCGCACATCTGCTCGGTGCGTTGATGGACACCCCCGGCCTGCTCGGGTGCGACGCCGCCTGGCCGCTGCTCAGCCTCAGTGACGTTCAATTGCAGCGTTTGTTTGCGTTGCTCGATCAACACTCCGAAGAGCGTCCGCCAGTACAGCAAGAAGCGGCCCTGGGCCAGATAGAAGTGTCTGCTGGCCAACCGGTTACCCCTCCAGCCGGTGCCGTCATGCAGGATGCGCTGCAGGCCGTGCTGGACAAGTTCACCCAGGACATCACCGCCAAGGCCAGGGCAGGGCAGATCGACCCGGTGTTCGGCCGTGACGATGAGATCCGCCAGGTCATCGACATCCTCAGTCGCCGGCGCAAGAACAACCCGATGCTGGTCGGCGAACCCGGGGTGGGCAAGACCGCCCTGGTCGAAGGCCTGGCCTTGCGCATTGCCCAGGGCAATGTCCCGGACAGCCTCAAGCCGGTCAGCTTGCGTACCCTGGACCTGGGGCTGTTGCAAGCGGGCGCCGGGGTCAAGGGCGAGTTCGAACAACGCCTGAAAAACATCATTGATGCCGTGCAGCAATCAGCCAGCCCGGTGCTGCTGTTTATCGACGAAGCCCACACCCTGATCGGTGCCGGCAATCAGGCGGGCGGTGCCGACGCGGCCAATCTGCTCAAGCCGGCCCTGGCCCGTGGGGAACTGCGCACCATCGCCGCCACCACCTGGAGCGAGTACAAACAATACTTCGAGCGCGATGCCGCCCTGGAGCGGCGCTTCCAGACAGTCAAGGTGGACGAGCCGGACGACGCCAGCGCCTGCCTCATGCTGCGGGGTCTCAAGGCGCGCTACGCCAGTCACCATGGCGTGCACATCCAGGATGCGGCGGTACAGGCCGCGGTCAGCTTGTCGCGGCGCTACCTCACCGGCCGGCAACTGCCCGACAAAGCGGTCGACCTGCTCGACACCGCCAGCGCGCGAGTGCGCATGAGTCTTGACTGTGAACCCCAGGAACTGGTCCGGCTCAAGGCTCGGCAGGCCGCCCTGGAACTGGAGCGCCAGGCCCTCGAAGAGGATCGGCAACTCGTGGGCGGCAGCGCCAGCGAGCGTTTGGAGACGATCACTGCGCAACAGGCGGATCTGCAAGGTGACCACGCCGAGCTCGAACAGCAATACCGGCATGAACTCGACCTGACACGACAATTGCTCGATGCACGCCAGGCCGAACCACCCCAGCCGGATGTCTGCGAACAGTTGCAACGACGACTGACCGATGCCCAGGGCAATCAACCGTTGCTGGCCCTCGATGTCTGCGCACGCAGCGTGGCCGAAGTGATCGCCGACTGGACCGGGGTGCCGCTGGGCAGTCTGCTCAAGGACGAACACGCCAACCTGCTGGCACTGGAGCAGCAATTGAGCGAACGCGTCATTGGCCAGGAGCCTGCGTTGAACGCCCTTGCCCAGCGTCTGCGGGCAGCCAGGACCGGCCTGACCGAAGAACAGGCGCCGCTGGGGGTTTTCCTGCTGGTGGGCACCAGTGGCGTCGGCAAGACCGAGACCGCCCTGGCTCTGGCCGATTGCCTGTTCGGTGGCGAGAAATCGCTCATCACCCTCAACCTTTCCGAATACCAGGAAGCCCACACCGTCAGCCAACTCAAAGGCTCGCCTCCGGGCTACGTCGGTTACGGCCAGGGCGGCGTACTCACCGAAGCGGTGCGCCAACGGCCCTACAGCGTGGTGCTGCTCGATGAAGTGGAGAAGGCCCATCGCGACGTCATCAACCTGTTTTACCAGGTGTTCGACCGTGGCTTCATGCGCGATGGCGAAGGGCGTGAAATCGACTTCCGCAACACCGTCATCCTGATGACCTCCAACCTCGGCAGCGATCCACTGCAGGCCTGCCTGCAGCAACAACCTGACGCGCCGGACAGCACCCTGCAGGAACTGCTGCGGCCGATCCTGCGCGAGCACTTCCAGCCGGCCCTGCTGGCGCGTTTCCAGACCCTGATCTATCGACCGCTGCAAGCCGACGCCCTCAAGGGCATCGTCGTCCTCAAGCTCGCCCGGGTGGCCAGGCGTCTGCAGCGTCACTACGGCCTGGCCTGCCAGATCGATGAGGCCCTCAACGAAGCCCTGGTTGCCGCCTGCCTGCTGCCCGACTCCGGCGCGCGCAACATCGACAGCCTGCTCAACCAGCAGATACTGCCGGTGCTCAGCCAACAGCTGCTGCAACGCCAGGCGGCCCGGCAGACAACCCACGGCGTGACCTTGGGCTACAGCGACGATTACGGCGTGACCCTGCATTTCACCGACGCCGACGACGCTGCGCACCTTGCCGTGACAGAGGTGTGAAGATGTCCAGCCAACTGCCCATCTTTTTCGACCACAGCCGGCACAAGCTGCGCGTCCATGACTTCGACGCCACCCTCGACGTCCTGGCCTTCCACGGCGAAGAACAGCTGAGCCAGCCCTTCCACTACGTCGTCGAATTCACCTGCAGCGAACAGGACATCGCCGCCGACCAACTGCTTAACCGCGAGGCCCAGTTCAGCCTGCACCCCGTGCCGCGCAAGCTCACCTTCCTGACCAAGGACCTCAAGGTCAAACCGCTGCGCACCTTCAACGGCGTGATCACCGGCTTCAAACGCCTGTCCGGCTCGGTTGACGAAGCCCGCTACGAAATCACCCTGCGGCCGCGCCTGGCGCTGCTCGCCCGCGGCCAGCAGTTCCGTATCTACCAGCACCAGTCGGTGCCGGAAATCGTCGAACAGATCCTGCGCAGCCGGCACGATTTCAGGGGCGAGGATTTTTACTTCAAGCTCACGCGGGACTACCCCAAACGCCTGCAAGTCATGCAATACGGCGAAAGCGACCTGGCCTTTATCGCCCGGCTGCTGGCCGAGGTCGGCATCTGGTACCGCTTCACCAGCGACGAACGCCTGAACATCGACGTCGTCGAATTCCATGACGACCAACTGCATTACCAGTCCGGCATCGAGCTGCCGTACCACCCACCCGCCGGTTTAAGCAGCGACCAGGACGGCGTCTGGTCCTTGCAAACCCAACACCAGGTGGTGGAACGCCAGGTCAACATCCGCACCTATCAGCACCGTGACGCCCGTGCCCACCTGGACGGCGAGATCGACCACACCCGCGGCGCGACCACCACCTACGGCGAGGCCTACCACTACGCCGAACCCTACACCGCCCTCGGCGACCGCTACCAGTTCTACGAAGACCTGCCGCCGGAAACCGGCTACTTCTACGCCCGCCTGCAACACGAACGTTACCTCAACGATCAGACCCGCCTCAGCGGCACCAGCAGCAGCGCGACCCTGGCCCCCGGCCAGGTGCTGAAAATCTCCGGCGGCGCGCCCCAGGCCTTCGCCCCCGGCACGGTGATCACCCGACTCAGCACCCGCGCCGCCCGCGATGCCAGCTTCGAAGCGCAGTTCCAGGCCATCCCCTATTCGGAAAGCGTGTGCTTCCGCCCGCCACTGCTGGCCAAACCGCAAATCGCCGGCACCGTCCCGGCCCGGGTCAGCAACCCGCAAAAACACGACCCCTACGCCGAAATCGACGTCGAAGGCCGCTACCGCGTGCACTTCCTGTTCGACCGCGACACCTGGAAACCCGGCCAGGAAAGCATGTGGCTGCGCCTGGCCCGTCCCTACGCCGGCGACACCCACGGCCTGCATCTGCCGCTGATCGCCGGCACCGAAGTCGCGGTGGCTTTCGAGCAGGGCGATCCGGATCGGCCGTACATCGCCCACGCCCTGCACGACAGCCAGCACCCGGACCACGTCACCCTGCGTGCACGCAATTACAAGCGCAACGTGCTGCGCACGCCGGCCAATAACAAGCTGCGGATGGAGGACACGCGGGGGGAAGAGCACGTCAAGCTCAGTACCGAGCACAGTGGCAAGAGCCAGCTGAATCTTGGGCATTTGGTCGATGCCGAGCAGAAAAAACGTGGTGAAGGGTTTGAACTGCGCACCGATGGCTGGGGGGCGATTCGGGCGGGGAAGGGGCTGTTCATCAGTGCCGACGAACAAGCCAAGGCCTTGGGTCAGCAACTCGACATGACCGCGGCCATTGAACAGCTGGAAAGCGCGCTGTCGCTGGCCCGCTCCCTGGCCAATGCCGCCCGTAGCGGGGAGGCGACACCCGGCGATACCGACAGCCAGACCCGCCTGACCCACGCCCTCAAGGGGTTGGCGCAGCCGGGGCTATTGCTGCAGGCCCCGGCGGGTATCGGCCTGGTCAGTCCCGAAGCCCTGTGCCTGTCCTCCGGAAGCGCCAGCGTGGGCATCATGGCGGCGCACAACGCCGACATCAGCGCCGGGAACGACATCACCGCAGCGGCGGAGGGCGGCATCAGCCTGTTCGCAAAACGCGCCGACCTGAAGCTCAAGGCGGCCAAAGGCAAGGTCGAGCTGCACGCCCAGGGCAGCCACCTGCACGCCTTGGCCAAGACCGACATCAAGATCGAAAGCGTGGAAGGGCGCGTGGAAATCAGCGCGCCGGACGAACTGCTGTTCCGCTGCGGCGGAGCCTACATTCGCCTCAAAGGTGGCGAGATCGAGCTGGGCGCGCCCGGCAACATCTACCTCAAGGCCGCCCATGTGCAAAAGCTCGGTGGTGCCAGCCTGGACACCCCGGCCACACCGCTACCGGCAGGTTATGCCGCCCGCTACACCGTGAAAGACGACGCTCAGACGCCGGTGTCGTTCAACCGCTACCGGATCACCACCCAGCAAGGCGAGGTGTTTAACGGGGTGACCGACAAGGATGGCCAGACCATGAGTGTGCATACGCTGGTGCCGGGGGATCTGAAAATCGAGTTTCCGGATCAAACGCCAGAATCGGGTCCAGGGCACTGGGTGACCATCGATCACGATTATCACGGTCTGAAAAATACAGCCCTCATGGCACTCAATCGCCTCATATCGATGGGCGATGAGGGAAGACTTTTCGGTTCCGAAGGCAAGGACTACATGAACACTAAACGCGACAAGGTTCAGGAGTGGCGCCGGATGCCCGACGATGTCGAGGAGTACAAAAAAACGCAATCTGCAATTCATCCCTACGGCGAAAAAAGACGAATAACTCAAACCTACCTGGAGGGGGATGACGCCTGGGCCAATGGCGGGAAGTCCTGGTATTGGCAGCCAGGAGTCGCCGATGACGTATATGAAAAAAAGGGAGAGGGGAAATGAAAGCAAGAGGACTTTATTGGTTCTGGGGCGGGATGGATTTATTTTATGTCGTCCGGTTCTGCTACCTCAATTTTTCCCAGGGAAAAGTTCCGATTTACAGTGATATACAGTCCTTTCTCTTGTTGAATCCGGAGCATGGTGCCGTTTCGGCTTTGTTTTTCTGGCTGTCTGTTTTTTTAAACGTTTCGATAGTCGTTTCAATGTTCATGTTTTTTCTGGGTGCGCGCCGAGTGCAATCTTTGGTCTACATACAGGCCCCGCTCAGGGTATTGCTCACGGTGCCTTCGTTATCGTTTCTCCTGTGGCTTTCTAAAGTTGGGGGTGTGACGTCCGCAGCGTGGCTGTTTGGCCTGCTGCTGTTTTCGGAAGTGATCAAATTATTTTCAATTTTCTTCAGAGAAAAACTGCGCCTGGTTTAATCGTGGCTGCTGCTGTTTCAACAGCCCGCGCAAGTATTAAAGGACTGATTCGATTGACGATGAAATCGAAGAGCTTACGAAGTGGAAAAGCAATTAGATAAACAAAAGCTATGGGCGGCTTTATCATATGTGTTCGTCGATAACGAAATTGATTGCAGGGATATCGTCAGTGTGGCAAAAAATTACTCAATTGAAGAAGTTGAGTTCGCTTTTTTCGAAAGAGTCGCTCCTGTGTGCATTAGTAATATGTTAACGCCAGCGCCTCCAATTTGGTGGTTTTTCGATGAGGCACAGCTTGTCGCTGATATCGAAATCTTAATCCATAAGAGAGCAAGGCAGGGGTGCGCGGAAAAATGTATGTCTGCCGTGGTTAGGTGGGTGATTCGGCTAATGTGCAAGAGTGTATGGACTGAAATAAAGGCTGAAGTCGAAAAAGCAAAGTTCGCCGATGACGTATATGAAAAATAGGGGGAGGGGAAATGAAAGCAAGAGGGCTTTATTTATTCTGGGGGACTGTGTGGCTGTTTGGCCTGCAGCCGTTTCGGAAGTAATCAAATTATTTTCAATTTTCTTTAGAAGAAAACTGGGCCTGGTTTAATCGTGGCTGCTGCTGTTTCAACAGCCCGCGTAAGTATTAAAGGACTGACATGAACGACGCTCTGCACCGTACGGACACCCTCAACCCAAACAAAACTGTGACTGGGAGCAAATCGAAGCTGTACTGGATCGAATTTCAGCTGCTGGACGAGCAGGGCGAACCTCTGGCGAACATGCCTTATCGGGCGGTGAACGAGGCCACTCGCACAGCTTACGTGCCGGTGTATACCGGCCAGAGCGATGCCCAGGGCGTGATCCGCCTCGACGGCCTGCACCCGCTACCCATCACCCTGCTGATGGAGGCCGGCCCGTTGGCCGAGCAGTTGCAGACCCGTCGCTTGCGTGCCGAGCGACCCGAGCCGCCCCGACCGGGCGTGGGTGATCGCACCCCATTGCATGGTCCGCAGCGCTCAGGCTTCTCGCCCATCGAACAACAGGCCCTCGCGGCAGGTCATGGCTATCACTACCTGCGCATTGGCCAGTTGTGCGATAAACAGCCGGACTTCGACCCACCCTTGGCCGACCCGAGTCAGCTTCCGGCCTTCCATTTTCCTGATCGCACATATAGCGGTTTTACCCTGGGCGACGATCAGTTGGGCCGCCGCCATGTGCTCGAAGTCTGCCCGTTTCGCGCCTGGTCGCTGGTGTTGCACCACCAGGCCGAGTACAGCCTGGTCAATGCCTACAACCTGGGGTTGATGAGTATTCTGGCTTACAGCTCGCAGTCAGAGACGGAACTTGGTTCGGCTGAGGAGTTTTTTCTGCAGCAGTGCCTGGACCTGTCACGTACACCACGGGTATGGGACAACGGGCAGAATTGGCCCTGCCTGGTAACCGATGTGTCCTTCAGTCAACGGTATACCCAAGCACTAATGCTAGACACACAAAAGGCCGATCCACCGGAAGGCAATACCCAACTGTTCTTCGCCATCAGTGCATCCCAGGTCCTGGTCGCCTGGCGGGGCACAGAGATGAAGTACCCATTCACCGACTTGGTGACCGACCTGACGTTTCGCCCTACCAAGCCGGAAGTACAGACTAGCTGCGAAACGAAAGTGCCCTGCGCTGGCCTGACCTCGGAGGGTAGTGTGCATTTGGGGTTTCGCGATGCGTTTGAAATAGCCAGAAAGATTTATGCCAAGGATCTGGGCGAAATGATTCCTGGAGAGGCTCGACATAAGGAGCTGTTCATCTGTGGTCATAGCCTGGGCGGTGCATTGGGACTTGTCCATGCAGCTTCTCTGAAAGAACGAAATCCACTGCTGTACACCTACGGCATGCCGCGCACCTTCACCCTCAAGGCTGTGCTGTACCTGAACAAGTTGTGGCACTTCCGTCATGTCAATGACACCGACCTTATCCCCCGTGTGCCGCCCGATGCTGCTTTGGACAATTATCTATACGACCTGTATGGCCCGATGGGTACGTTGCTAGGTTTTACCTGGTCGGCACGCCAGGTACTGGCCAATGCGATGTTCAAACACGGCGATCCCTTCAGCCATCACGGCGAAATTGCGATGTTCTTCAGGGCTGAGCAGCACATCGACCAACAAATCACGCCTTATCCTGCCTATCGCAATCCAAATGGCGAGCCCTATCGCAGCACCATCACCCGTCGCCTGCCGGAAAAGGCCAAGTTGTACCTGATACCTAGCCTGAGCAAGGAAGATGACGAGCATTCCGAGCAAGCCCAGAAGCGCTTGAACGCCTCGCTGAACGCGGAGAGCCGGGCCAGATTCTTCCCAGATAACGGCAACCCCGAGGTGGGCAGGATGCTGAGCATTGGCGATCACTTCATGTCGGAGTACCAACCCTATATCCACAATCAGCTGCTGGAGTCGATCGACCCGGCGCGCGATCCGTTACTGGAGCGGCAGGTGCTGCGACGCAAGTTTGAACAGCAGATGAAGGACCACTACGGACGCACTCCCACGGATGAGTTCGACCGTAACAGCGTGTTCCTGGAGTTGCAGAAGCTGACCGATCAGGCATTGCATGTAACGCAGCAGATCGACGGCGGCGCCGAGGCGTTAAGGCGCTTCAATGCCGTGGCCGACCCGCAGGCCTATTACGAAAAAACATACAGTTAAGCCCTGTTAACACGGCAAAGGAAATGACCATGCTTAGGATTCCCGTCGTCATATTTGCGCTGTCGTTCAGCCTCAGTGGGTGCGGTCAGGATTACAGCCTGGCCCCCCCTGCCGACAGCGAACAGGTCACAGTGACAGTGAAGGTGCCCAAGGAGCTCGTAGCAGAGACCATGCAGGTCATGTATCGCTCGGCCACCTGTAAAGGCATCACTCACGGTGCCAGTGGTCAACGCATTGAGCTGGACGGTCGTCACGGCGTTGATGTGCAACTGCAACGTCAAGGGCAGAGTGATCTCTATCAAGCCAGGCTGCCAATGAATGGCGGTGGTGCGTGTCGGTGGCATTTGAGCAATGTGATGTTTGGTGTCGCCTATGGAGATACTGCTCGCTTTGGAGAGGGGGTGACGTACGGAGCAGGAGGCGGCGTTATGGTGAAGTTTGATCACAACCGTCCCATGAGAAGTTCCGGGCTGCCGATAAAAGTCGATGGGGATTTGACGATCAAGAAGGATTACTACCCTTGGATCGATGAGGAGTTTTTGGGACCTTACAAAAAAACTGTAAGTTTGGCAGGCGAAGGCAATATTTATCTCAGCTATCAGGCATTGCAGGCCCGCCAGGTGTATTTCGAACCTGTCCTGCATTCCGACTATGTGATCTATTCAGCCGGGCCGAAGGTAAAGAAAAAAGGTAATCACACCACCTTTACTTATCCCGATGGCAGTGTTGTGGCCGATGGTCGCGGGGGACCGAATTTCCGAAAACTGCAGGCCCTGCGCCTGGCTGCGGAGAACAAACCATGAGACGGACTCTTCCCGCCGCATTTATCGCTTTGTTCTTCAGTCTGAACGGTTGCGCCAAGGATTACAGCCTCGCGCCCCCTGCGGACAGCGAACTGATCACCGTGACGGTGAAGGTCCCCAAGGAACTCGTAGCAGAGACCATGCAGGTCATGTATCGCTCGACCCTTTGCACCTTCACCGATCGTACCGCCAGTGGGCAACCTTATAAGCGCGACGGGTACCAGAGTACCGATGTGCAACCTGCGCGTCAGGGGCAGAGCGATCTCTACGAAGCCAAGTTGGCGGTGAACGGAGGCGGGCCTTGCCAGTGGCGATTGAGCAATGTGATGTTTGGTGTCACCTATGGCTATCCGACTCGCTTTGGAGAAAATGTTAGCTCTGGCGCCGGAGGAGGTGTTGTAGTTGTATTTGATAAAAACAACTCGCCACGCGGTGGAACTGGAATAGAAGTTAATGGGGATTTGACAATCAAGAAGGATTACTACCCTTGGCTAAAAGAGAACTTTTTAGGTGGATACAGTAAACGTGTCAGCTTAGCCGGTGAGGGGAATATCTATCTAGGTTATCAGGCATTGCAGGCACGGCGGGTGTACTTCGAACCTACCTTACACTCTGACTTTCTGGTTAGCTCGGTAGGTCCTAAGGTTAAGAAGAAGGGTAATTATGCAATATTCACTTATCCCGATGGCAGCCTTGAGGCTGTAGCCCGCGCAACTCCGGATTTCCGCAAACTGCAGGCCCTGCGCTTGGCTGCGGAGAGCAAAAAATGAGGCTGGGTTTTCTTACAACTACGTAGTGTTCAATAGTGTTTAAGAAGGCCTTGTTTTTATATTGGTTGGCGGTCACTGATTATTTGAAGTCTACGGGACTTTAATGCTCTGACAGTCATGGCGTTTGAATTAAGTATGTTCAGTGCATAAAGAGAGAGTTAATTAATATGTCTCAGGCATTTGTTCTATTGGGTGATGCAACTACCCACGGTGGAGAAGTGATATCGGCCTCGTCGACGACGATCATTCAGGGCAAGCCGGTGGCCTTGGTGGGCGATCTGGTCATTTGTCCGATTCCGGGACACGGGGTCAATGCGATTGTGGAAGGCTGCGCGGAGTGGTCCGAGGATGGCCGGGCGATGGTCGTCAACGGCTGCCTGTGCGAATGCGGCTGTCAGGTCGTTTCCAGCGTTTCCGAATGCGTGGTGGGTTGAGCCATGGGTTGGGATCGTCAACCACCCGAGGTGGTGGCAGCTCCAGCGCGTCCTGTCCTGGGCCGATGGGTGTTGGCGGCAGGCGTTGCGGCGTTGGCCTGCGTGCTGCTGTTCCTGCTGTTCGCCTCCGAGCGACTGCCACAACTGCAAGCGCTGAATGTCTGGGTAGTGTCCGGCTCGCCGTTGCTGGTCTGGGTGCTGGCCTTCGGTGCTCGCGCTTATGTCTTTGGTGGGGCCTTGAGTCATCACCAGTTCCTCGAAGAGGAGGCGCAAGGTGCGCAATGGGCCTGGCAGGAGTGGGCGCAGCGTTACCTGGCGGTGCAGGCCAGTTGTGTGCTGCTGCCGGACCAGGTGTCCGCCAGTGTGCTGACTCAAGGCCCTCTTGATTTACCACCCCGTACCGGGCAGGCGCGGCGCATTGCGGCCCTGCCAGCACAAAAGGAGGAACGCGCGCAGGCCGGGTTGCAGTTGGTGTTACCGGCGCTGGGCCCTGCCTTGAAGGCCTTGCCTGCGGAGCATGAACTGCGGGTCACCTTATTGAGCGATGTCGAGCCCGGCCAATACGAAGCGTTGCGCAATGCCTGGCAGCAGAGCTGGGCCTCTGCGACACCCCGAGCGCAACCCGCTACGGTCACTTTGGCCGCGCAATTGTCGTACCAGTGGCTCGACGAAAAGCTGAAGACAGCCAGCTCGACCTTTGAGCTGATCGTCGTCTTACAGGTGCACGGCGAGACGGCGTATTCCGATGGGCTGGCGGCAATGCTGCTGTGTCCAGACAGCCTGGCGCTCGCGTGCGAACTGCCGGTCACGGGGGCTTTGTTGCGCCCTATGCCGTTGGACGTCAACGCGCTGCAGAGCGAATTGCCGCTGTTCCTGAAAACCCAGACAAATGCATGCCAGGCGACGGCGCTGTTGGCCGACAGCGTTGGCTGGCAGCCATTGGCCGGCAAGATCATTGCGGCCGGCGTTGCTCACGGTGCTTCGCTGAACGTGGAGCAGCAGTGGATTCAGGAATCTCTGTGCGGATTGCCGGGCCCTTTCAGTCACTGGCTGGTGGCAGCACTCGGAGTGGAAATCGCACGTCATCAGCAGCGGCCTCTGTTGGTGCTTGCCCAGGAAGAATCGCAGCATTGGATCAGTACCGTCAGCACAGGAGAGGGGGCATGAAGACCGGGAGTAATGCATGGCGGCATATCGGCGCGGCGGTTTGGTTCAGCGCGCTGGTCGCGGCCTTGGGGGGGGCGATTTGGGGTTATGGTGAACGGGTCGGGTTGGTAGAAAACCATCACAAGCTATTGGCCTTTTTACTGATCGTCGCCATCGTTCTGGTGGGGGTTCAGACTCCCCGCCTGTTGATACATTTCAAGCGGCAAAGTCACCGCGAGCAGGGGTTGACGGATAAGGTCTATCCGCAGAAGGACGTGCGCTTGGTACTGCCGCGTCGCCCGGTTTTCGATCCCACAGAACTGCACGACCACCTTCACCAGTACTACGGCTTCTTCTGGCGCCGCAAAGTCCGCCTGCTGCTCGTCGTCGGCGAACACGAGCAAATCCAGGCCATCGCCCCCGGCCTGACCGAACAACAGTCGTGGCTGGAAGGCCAGGACACGGTGCTGCTGTGGGGCGGCAGCCTGCAAGGCGAACCCGATCAGGCAAACCTTGGCCAATGGCGCCAGCTCAGCCGTTGGCGCGGCCTGGATGGCGTGGTCTGGGCATTGAACAAAAGCCAGAGCGCCGAAACGGCCCTGATGGGCACCGGCGTGCGCCGCCTGCGGGAACTGGCCCGGACGCTGGGCTGGCAATTGCCATTGCACCTATGGCAGGTCTGCGACAGTGAGTGGGCGCAGCCGAAACGCGCGACCCAAGCGGTGGGTTGCAGCCTGCCTTCACGCTTCACCGCGTTGGCCCTGGAAACCGGCCTGGACAACCTGATCGTGCCCTTGCGCCAATCAGGCTGGGCGCAAATGCACGGCGACATGAAGCATGACTTCCTGCTGCGCCTGTCGCGCGATCTGCAGGTCGAGGGCATTGCCCGCTGGCGTCAGGCGCTGGCACCCTGGTTCGGCGAATTCAATCGTAGCGTGCCGTTGCGCGGGCTGTGGTTCAGCCTGCCGCTGACGCGAGCACCGTCACTGCAGAAACACGATTGGCTGATAGAACCGGTTTGGCATGGCGTGCTCGGCGACCCCGCTGCCAGTGGTCGCCGTCTGGGCTGGAGTCCTCCGCGTATCGCTTATGTCCTGCTGCTGAGCCTGGCCACGGTGTGGGGCGCCGGACTGCTGTTGTCCTTCGCCACCAACCGCGTGCAGATCGCCCAGGTGCAAAGCGCGCTGGAATCGCTCGAGCAAGCCGGGCAGGGCGACGCACAACTGCTGGCCCTGAACGACCTGATGCGCGAACTGGCGCGCCTGGACTACCGTGCCCAACACGGCGCCCCCTGGTACCAGCGCTTCGGCCTGAACCAGAACCAGAACATGCTCGAGGCCCTGTGGCCGCGCTATGTCGAAGCCAACCACCGCCTGCTGCGCGACCCGGCCGCCGCCAACCTGCAGGCGAAACTCAGCGCCCTGGTCAAGCTGCCCCCGGGCAGCCCTGAACGCGCCCAACGGGCCCGGGAGGCCTACGACCAGCTCAAGGCCTACCTGATGCTGGCGCACCCGGACAAAACCGACGCGGCCTTCCTGGCGAAGACGTTAATCGACGCCGAACCCGTGCGCGCCGAAATATCGCCAGGTCTCTGGCAAGGCCTGTCGCCGAGCCTGTGGCAGTTCTACGCCGAGCACCTGGCGGCGCATCCCGAGTGGCGCATCAAGGCCGACCCGAAGCTGGTCGCCCAGGCCCGGCAAGTGCTGCTCGGCCAGTTGGGCCAGCGCAATGCCGAAACCAGCCTGTACCAGCAGGTGCTCGACGCGTCGGCCAATCACACCCCGGACTTGAGCCTGGCGCAGATGGTCGGCGACACCGAGGCCGGCGCGTTGTTTGCCACCCGGGCCAGCGTCCCCGGCGTGTTCACCCGCCAGGCCTGGGAAGGCCAGGTGCGCCAGGCCATCGAGGCCGTCGCCGAGGCGCGGCGCGAGGAAATCGATTGGGTACTCAGCGACCACCCCACCGAGCTCGATGCCGACCTGACCCCGGACGTGCTGAGAGCGCGCCTGACGGAACGCTACTTCGAGGACTACGCCAGCGCCTGGCTGGATTTTCTCAACCGTTTGCGATGGCAGCCGGCCGATAGCCTGGGCGAGGTGATCGATCAGTTGACGCTGATGAGCGACGTGCGCCAGTCGCCGCTGATCGCGCTGATGAACACCCTGGCCTACCAGGGTCAGGCCGGCGTCCGCGGCCAGGCGTTGGCCGATTCTTTGATGAAGTCCGCACAGAAGCTGGTCGGCCAGGCCCCGGTGCCGGCGATCGACCAGCAGTTGCAGGGACCGAGCGGTCCGCTGGACGCGACCTTCGGCCCGTTGCTGGCCCTGCTGGGCAAAGACGCCGAAGGCAGCAGCGACAGCGATCGGTTGAGCCTGCAGGCCTTCCTCAACCGCGTTACCCGGGTGCGCCTGAAACTGCAGCAAGTGCACAACGCGCCCGACCCGCAGGCCATGACCCAAGCCCTGGCGCAGAGCGTGTTCCAGGGCAAGAACGTCGACCTCACCGACACCCAGTCCTACGGCAGCCTGCTTGCCGCCAGCCTCGGCGCCGAGTGGGGCCAGGTCGGCGAGACACTGTTCGTGCAGCCGCTGGACCAGGCCTGGCAGCGGGTGCTCCAACCCTCGGCGGCGGGGCTCAACCGTCAGTGGCAACGCGCGATCGTCAGCGACTGGCACAGCGCTTTCGCCGGCCGCTACCCCTTCGCCGCCACCGCCAGCGACGCCTCCTTGCCGATGCTGGGCCAGATGATCCGCGCCGATTCCGGGCGCATCGACCAGTTTCTGCAGCAGCAACTGGGCGGCGTATTGCGCAAGGAAGGCAGCCGCTGGGTGGCCGATTCCCGGCACAGCCAGGGCTTGCGTTTCAACCCGCAGTTCCTCACGGCGATCAATCAGCTCAGCCACCTGGCCGACGTGCTCTACACCGACGGCGGCATGGGCCTGAGTTTCGAACTGCGCGGTAAACCGGTGCGCGACGTGGTGCAAACCACCTTCGTGCTCAATGGCGAGAAACACGAGTACTTCAACCAGAAGGAAAGCTGGCAGCGCTTCAGTTGGCCCGGCTTCAGCAGCCATCCGGGCACCAGCCTGACCTGGACCAGCGTGCAGGCCAATGAACGGCTGTTCGGTGACTTCCAGGGCACCTGGGGCCTGATCCGCTTGCTGGAGCAAGCCCAAATCACCCCGCTGGACGATGGCGGCAGCCACTACCGCGTCGTCCTCAAGGCCCCCGACGGCCTGGGCCTGACCTGGCACTTGCGCACCGAGCTGGACGCGGGGCCGCTGGCGCTGCTCAAGCTGCGCAGCTTCAAGTTGCCGGCGCAGATTTTTCTGAGTGAGGGCGATCAGGCGGTCGCCGATGTGCAGATGAGGAGGATCAAATGAGCCTGCGTACATTAATCGCCCGATGCCTGGGCGAACGCGATGCCCTTTCCCTGGCCCACCTGCAAGCCGAGCGTTGGCAAGCCTGGTTGCAACCGATCAGCACGGACTTGCCCGTGGGTGAGGATCCGGGCTACGACGATGACTTCCAGCGCATGCGTGAAGAGGTCAACAAGCTGTCTGGCGCCGATGTCGATCAGGTGGAGCAACTGGCAGAGAAACTCATCACCCAACGCTGCAAGGACCTGCGCGTCGCCACCTACTACTTATGGGCGCGCTTGCACAAAGACGGTGAGACCGGGTTGGCTGACGGTCTGGGCCTGCTGGCTGCTCTGCTGGAGCGCTTCGCCGACGAGGTGCTGCCCGCGCGTCCCAATAGCCGCAAGATGGCATTGGAGTGGCTGACCAGCGGCAAAGTGCTGGACAGCCTTTCGCTGTTTCCGGAAGTGGTCAAGGACGAGGCTGAGCGCACAGTGGCGGCGCTGGCCTGGCTGGAACGCGGGCTTGAAGCGTGGCCGCCGGAGCAACGGCCCGCCTTGGGCGCACTGTATGGCGCCTTGTCGGCGCGTCTGGCGCAGTCCGGCGGGGTGGACGCACTGGTGCCGCAGAACAGCGCCAGTCAGGAGTCCAGTGCGCAAACGACCATGGCCAACACGGCAGCAATCAAATCCGGCCGCGACCTGTTGGACAGTGGCAGAGCCCTGGCCGGTTATCTGCGCGAGCAACCCCTGGGCTGGCTGGCGGCTCACCGCCTGATGAAGAGCCTGCGCTGGGACACTGTGCATCAGGCGCCGCCCCAGGACGCCAATGGCATAACACGCCTGGCTGCGCCTCGTGGCGAATATCGAGCACAACTCAAGCGCCTGTATCTGCAACAGAGCTGGACGCAATTGCTCGATCAAGTCGAGCGGATGTACGCCGAGGGCGTGAACCATTTCTGGCTGGACCTGCAGTGGTATGCCTGTCAGGCGCTGAGCAAACAACCCGCACCGCAGGACGGCTGGGCCGATGTGGCCAAGCGTGATCTGGGCATGTTCATCGAGCGCCTGCCGGGCGTTGAAGCCTTGTGCTGGAGCGACGGCTCACCCTTCGCCGATGAGACCACCCGGGAGTGGATTGCCCGGCACGTCAGCGGCAATCATCCCCAGCAGTGGTTACCGGCACCGACCGTCGCAGCGCCCGGCGCGGATACCGAGATCCTTTCACTGGAAGGTGAAGCCCTGGCCCAGGCCGACAGCGACGGCATCGAGCAGGCGCTGGCCTGGCTGGCCGCGCGCCCCGGCATACACACCGGACGGCAGCGCTGGTTGCTGCGTCTGCTGATGGCGCGGGTGGCCGAGCAATATGGCAAAAGCGATCTGGCCATCCACCTGCTGGGCGAGCTGGACGCCACCGCCCAGCGCCAGGCGTTGGCCGAGTGGGAGCCCGAGCTGAATTTCGAGGTCAAGGCCCGCCTGCTCAAATTGTTGCGCTTGAAAGCACAGCGCAACGATGCCGACAAACCCACCCTTGCCCGGCGCATGGAGGCGCTGCTGGCGGCGCTGGTGGCCATCGATCCGGTACGTGCCGCAGTGCTCTGCGGCTAACCTCATTCATCAGGATTTTTTCTTTGAGCATGGACAATCTGACACTGCGTTATTTCGACGCCGAGATGCGTTATCTGCGCGAGGCTGGCAAAGAGTTCGCGCAAGCGTTTCCGGACCGGGCGGCGCAACTGAACCTGGACAAGGCGGGCGCACACGACCCCTATGTGGAGCGCCTGTTCGAGGGCTTTGCTTTCCTCATGGGACGGCTGCGCGAGAAGCTCGACGATGACTTGCCGGAGCTTACCGAGGGCCTGGTCAGTCTGCTGTGGCCGCATTACCTGCGCACCATTCCATCGCTGTCGATCGTTGAGCTGGCGCCCGATCTCAAGGAGATGAAGCGCAGCGAACGGATCGCCACGGGCTTCGAAGTCCTGTCGCAGCCCATCGGCCCGCATCGCACTCAATGCCGCTACACCACCACCCAGGACCTGATGCTGCAACCACTGGCCGTGGAGTCTGTGCGCCTGGCACATGAGCCCGACGGACGCTCATTGCTGCGGCTGCGCTTTGCCTGCGGCGCGATGGCCGATTGGGGCGAGATCGACCTGAGTCGCCTGCCGCTGTACTTGAATGCCGATGCGCCCTTGGCAAGTGCGCTGCACCAGGCACTGACCCTCAACACCCAGGCAATGTACGTACGAATGCCAGGACAAACGGACCGTCAGTTACTGGAAGGCCATTTTGTGCCCAAGGGGTTCGCCGATGAGGACCGTCTGTGGCCCAAAGGCGACAGCGCCTTCAGCGGGTATCAGTTGCTGCTGGAGTATTTCACCTTCCGCGAGAAGTTCATGTTCGTGACCCTCTGCGGGCTGGAGCGGTTGAACATCACCCAGGGTACACCCTGGTTCGAACTGGAGGTGGTGCTTGGCCAGCCATGGCCTCAAGCGTTCAACCTGAGCGCCGGGCACATTTGCCTGCATGCGGTGCCGGTGATCAATCTGTTCACCCTGGAGTCCGACCCGCTGGACCTGGCACCTTTGCAAACCGACTACCTGCTTCGCCCCATGCGTCTGCAGGACGGTCATACCGAAATCTATTCGGTGGATCAGGTCACCTCTTCCAGGAGTACCGAGCGCCAGGATTATGTGCCGTTCACCAGCTTTCGCCACAAGGGCGGCATGCTGCGCGACGAGGCGCCCGAACATTACTTCCACACGCGCTTGAAGCGGGGCGCCAATGGCCTGCATGACACCTGGCTGATTCTGGGCGGCGAGGGCTTTGACCAGGATCGGCTGCTTGCAGGCGCAAGCCTGTCGTTGCGCCTGACCGGCACCCACGGCCAACTCCCGCGCAAGGCCCTGCAAAGTACCTTGCTCGATACCCTGGTGCAATCCACCCAGACCGGCTTGCGGGTGCGCAACCTGTGTGCGCCGACCTTGCCGCGCTACCCGCCGAACCGCGATCGTTTTCACTGGCGCGTGCTCAGCCACCTGGGCTCGAACTTCCTGCCGATGCTCGACAACGCCGAAGTATTGCGCGGCACCCTGGCGCTGTATGACTGGACGGGCAGCGAGCTGAACCGACGTCGGCTGGCGGCGATCGTCGAGGTGCGTCACCACCTGATCCAGCGTTTTGAAAAAGGCTTTCTGCTGCGCGGTGTGGATATCGAAGTCACCCTGGACGCCAATGGCTTTTCCGGTGAGGGCGACATCAGCCTGTTCGGCGAGATGCTCCATCGCTTCTTCAGCCTGTACGCCGACATTCATTTATTCAACCAGCTCACGCTGATCCTCCAACCTACTGGAAAGTGCCTGCGATGGAACGAGAACCACAGTCAGCGTATTCCCGGCTGAAAGCCAGTGGATTACTGGAAGGACTGCAGGGGCGGGTGGCCGAGGCCAATCTGTATCGTTTCTGCCAGTTGCTGGAACAGGCCTTGCCGGATCATCCGCCATTGGGTAGCACGGCGCATCCGGCGGATGACCCGGTACGCTTTCGGCCCGACCCTGGCATGGGCTTTCCTGCCGGGGAATTGAAGGCGATCGAAACCAGTGACAATCATCCGCAGCGTCCGGCAACGGTGCGCACACGCCTGCTCGGGTTGTACGGGGTCGACTCGCCGATGCCGACGGCTTTTCTCGACGATATCGCCCAGCGTCGGGAAGGGCATGAGGCAGTGGAAGCCTTCCTCGATATGTTCAACCACCGGATCTTTACCCAGTTCTACCGTATCTGGCGCAAGTACTCTTATCCGGCCACGTTCGAGGCGGGCGGCACCGATGCGACCTCGCAATGCCTGCTGGGGTTGATCGGCCTGGGCATTCCCGGCACCGCCCGGCAGATTGCCACGCCGGTATCACGCTTCCTGGCGCTGCTCAGCGTGATGCGCCTGCCCACCCGCAATGCCGAAGGCATCATCGCGCTGGTCAAGCTGCTGGCCCCCGCGACCCGGGCACGGGTGACGCCCCATTGGCCGCAGAAAATCCCTTTGGCGCATCCGGCGAGTCTGTGCAGCCATCGCCCGGTGAGTCTGTCCCAGGGCACGCCTTTGGGCAGTGTCGGGCATGACGCCAATAGCCAGTTGCACCTGGCGCTGTTCACCGAGGATGCAGACGAGGCCCGTGGCTGGCTGCCGGGTGGTCAGTTGCACAACGACCTGCGGGTGCTGCTGCGTGTGTACCTGGGCTGGCGTTGCACTGCGAAGCTGCAGTTGTCGCTACCGCTGCGCAGCCTGCCGACGCCGGTGCTGGGGCGAGCCTCGGTACGGCTGGGCATGACCGCTGTGCTGGGCCTGGGCAGTGACGCCTGGCAAGTCGGGGCGCACGACACCATCACCCTCAATCTGGGCCGATACCAGGGCCTTTCGAAAAATTCCCAGGACAGAGAGATACACCATGTCACGTACGGTTTTTAAATCATCGATGGTCGTTGCGCTGGGTGCATTGCTCGCCGGCTGTGGGGTGACCCAGTCAGTGACAGACACCACCACATCCGCCGCCAGTACGATCTTCTACAAGCAGGTGAAAACATTGCACCTGGACTTTAGTGGTCGGGCATCGATAAACACGGATGGGGCAGACATGAATGCATTGTCGATGGCCACGCTGATTCGGGTGTACCAACTCAGCGACAGCAAGGTGCTGGAGAAGGCCACTTACGACAGTTTGCTGAGCCATGACGACCGGCTGCTGAGCGCGGATCTGCTGGACAAACGGACCGTGGTGGTCAAGCCGGGTGAAGGGGCGCAACTGAGCGTACCGCTGGACAAGAACGCGCGCTCCGTCGCGGTGGTCGCGTTGTTCCGCCAACCCGACAGTCAACTGAAGACGTGGCGCCTGACGCTGACCCGTGATGACCTGGATCCGGACCAGGCTCGGGTCATCGAGCTGGCAGACAACCTGCTGACCTTGCGCCCGCTGGCTAAGGAATAACCGATGACCGACTTCAATCCTTCGCTCTACGAAATGCTGCTGCAGAATTTCGACGGCGAATTGGACCTGTATCGCGTTGGCGAAGAAGACCAGCACACCCTGTCGGTGCTGGACAACCTGCAACGCATCCTCAACAGCCGGGCGGGCGCGCTCAGTCATCTGCCGGATTACGGCCTGCCGGATATGGGCCTGATCCTCCAGGGCTTGCCTGGCACGGCGCATGAGTTGATGAGAAGCATGGGCGATACCGTGCTCAAGTACGAACCGCGCCTGGCGGCGGTGAACATCGAACTGCTGCCGCAGGTGCAACCGGGTCATCTGGAATACGCCCTCGACGTGCAGCTCAAAGCGGGGCAGCGAGTAACCTTCGGTACCACCCTGGCGGCCGAGGGCCGAGTGCTGGTGCGTCACCTGAAGCGGCAGAACTATCTGTCGGCCACGAACCTGTAACGGAAGGGAAGCTGGATGACGGCGTTGTTTGAAATGCGTATACGCACGGGTGGTGATCCGCGCGGCTTGGGCGAGTACATGGCGTTGCGTGATGAACTGGCCAAATTGAGCCACCCGGCGTGTCCGGACGTGAGCTGGGTCAAGGTGGAGCAGTTGTGCCTGAGCTTGTTCCAGAACAATGGGGCCGATCTGCAAACCGCGGCCTTTTACGCGCTGGCGCGCAGCCATCGCCAAGGCCTGGCAGGCCTGGTGGAAGGCGTGGGATTGATCGATGCACTGTGCTGCGAATGGCCACGCTTGTGGCCGCCTGTGGCGTCGCTGCGCCTGGATATCCTGAACTGGTTGTTCGCTCAATGGCAGCCCTTGCTGCGCGGCTTGTTGATGGATACGCGGAGCTTGCCGGCACTGGTCCATCTGGACACCGAGTTGAGCCGTTTGAACCAGCGACTGGGCGCTCAGGCTCAAGTCCCGATGCTCACGCTGCAGGGTCTGCGCCAGCAGGTCGATAGCCTGATGCGACGCTTGCAGCAAAGCACTGCTGCGGGCGAAACAGTGCAGCTGTCGACGAGGTTCCCCGAACCGGCATTCTCGATGCCGGTTGTGATCCTGCCGCCCCCTCGCATGCTCGAAGCGGGAACTTCAGAGCAGAAAACCAAAAGGCGTCGGATTTCCCTGTGGCTGTTCGCAGTGGCGACTGCCATCGCCTTGACCAGCTGGTTGGGGTGGAAGCATTGGCTGGCAGGCCAGGACATCGATCGCTTGCCCGCCGATCCCGTGCAGTTGGACAGTCTGATGCTGTTCGATGCCGGCAGCGCCGAGCTCAAATCCGGCTCGACCAAAGTGCTGATCACCGCCCTGGCCGGCATCAAGGCCCGGCCAGGCTGGCTGATCGTCATCGCCGGGCATTCCGATGCCACGGGCGATGCCGGACAGAACTTTGCGCTGTCACGCGCCCGCGCCTCCGCAGTGCGTGACTGGATGCAACGCATGGGCGACATCCCGGACCGTTGTTTTGCTGTCCAGGGACTCGCAGCCAGCCAGCCGATCACCGGCAATGACACCGAGTCCGGACGCGCGGCCAACCGCCGTGTCGATATCCATCTGGTGCCGCAAGAGGGGGCCTGTGGAAGCTGAAAAAGGCGTGGCAGCCCGCAGAAAAAGTCGGTGGATTCTGGCGCAACTGTAGGCAACGACACAAAATGTTGTAGGCTGCGCGAAGGCATTTTGCCGCTGATTAAACAAGCTCCGACAAATGCGTGTATTTTCGGCTGTAGGCTTCCCGCAGCCGATTAAAACAAGCTGGAAATACAGGAAATGTCCGACGTATTTTTAGGGTTGGCTGTCGGAAGTGCGGCGGTTAGCGTGGTAGCTCTCATCACTCATCAGAGAGCCACCATGCCCGACGACATACTCAAGACCCCCGAGCCATCAACGGTGCAGAGCACCTCTCCGTACCTCTCTGGCGATTCGAAAAAATTTCACCAGGCCGCCGACCGGGCTCTCGACCACTACCTCAAACCCGCCGCTCCCGAATACGCCTGCAATCCGCGCAAACCGGCGATGATTTTTATCGTTGCCCCCGAAGTCGACAACGAAACGCTGCTGGCCCAGGTCTGCGAATTGCTGGCGTCGGCCAATGCCATGGTCAGCGATCTGGCCGGGCTGGTGGACGGATCTCAGCGCAACACGATGCTGGCGGTTCAGCAGGTCATCATGCTGGGTGAACTGGCGGTGAATCGGGTGCTGGACAATGTGGCGCCGCCGCAAAAGGCTCAACCGCTGCTGAACAACTGACGGATCAGGTTGGGTGTACTCCCGGTCCAGCGCTTGAACGATCAATACCGCTTCCAGTGAAAGGCCGTGGCGGGATTACTTGACGGCGTAAAACTTGCGCACGTAGCGGGTGCTGGTCCATGCGCATGGCGCGCCCCGGGGGACGAACACGCTGTCGCCGGTGTTGACTGTCAGACTGCTTCCGTCCGGGGCCTGCAAAGTCACGCTGCCTTCGATCAGGTGCATCAACTCATGGAGTTTGTGCGGCCGACCATGGCGCTGGTAGGACGTCGAGTCCCAGACGCCGACGCGCAGTTCGGTCGCGTCATCTTCGAAGGCATTGCGTGAGCGGCATTGCGGGGTGGGGCCGATCAGAATCTGTGGCTCCGGTGCCGCCGACGGCGAGAGCAGGGCCAGCGGGTCGAGGATGGTCAGGCCGGGTGCCGGCTTGGCAACGGGAGAGGTGATTGCACAGAAGGCCCAGCGGGTGCCGGGTTGAACCTGCACCTGCAATACCGTGCCGCAGCCGATGACGGCAGCGGCGCCGACGCCCAGTTCCAGCGTCTGCCCGTCACTGTGCAGCACGACCTGTCCAGCGTGCACGACCATGACTTCGGTGTGGGGAAATTGATCGATCGATAGGGCGGCGTCGATCTGTACGATGCCCGCCGACACGCCATCGGCGTCGCTGTAGGCGATCTGACGACCGTGTCGGAACGGGTCGGCGGCACTCAAGGGCGCTGTGGTGAATGACGTGGCAACAGGGCTGCCGTCGGCGCGCGCCAACAGCACAAGGGTAGGGTGGGACATGCGGATGACGCTCCATGAAAACAAGCTGTGAACGGGATTGGATAGCGTGCGGCGTTCAGCCGATGGCTTGGGTGACAACCGCGAATTGCCGCACGTTTGCGCTCGCTTGCGGTGGGGTGCCCTTGGCCATTTGCGCCACCGTGTCGACCTGTTTGAGGCCGGCCTGCTCCAGCCATTGACCCAAGCCACAGTCCGCCGGAATGTCGATGCGCACGAAGGCGTCCGGCACTTGGGCCAGCAGCACGCTGATCAGGTGCCTGGCCTGTTCGACATTCTCGGCGATCACCGGGCCGAGGCAGCGACCACGGCCGAAAGGGCGCAGCAGGGCGAAGGCGCGTAACTGGCCGTCACGCTCGATCCCCACTGAATGTTCGACCCCCTCGAACAGGTCCGTGAGCACGGCTTGGCGGTCCAGCCCGCTGCCGGCGTTGGCCAGGGCCAGCAGTTGCGCCCGGTCATCGGCGTGCAAGCGGCGGCATTGTTCGTTGGCTGCCAGCGGCTCGGGGACAGGGCCTTGCGCCTGACCTTGATGCTGTTGAATCCGCCCGAACTCGACAAACCCCTGGCTTACGTAAAGCGGCGCACCGGCCAGCGTGGCATTGAGCATCGGCGTGCGGGACTGGCAGGCATCCAGCGCCTGTTCCATCAACTGGCGACCGATGCCCTTGCCCTGGTAGTCGTCGCTGACGATCACCAGGCCGATGGTGGCGAACCCGCCCTGGGGGCAAGTGAACGCGGTACCGATCAGGCGTTCGCCGTCCAGCACCACGAAGCCATGGCTGACCCGCTGCAACATTGCCCAGTCTTCCAGGCGATGGGGCCACTTCAACTGCACCGACAACGCGTGGGCCGAGGGCAGGTCGGCGGCGGTCATCGGGCGATAGACATAAGCAGGTTGTTGCAAGGCGGACATGGCGAGTCTCCGTTGGACAATGTGCGCGAGCGACCGGATTTCCAGTGCGATGCTGCCTGTATCCCATCTGCACGAAAGCCTGACAAGGGGGGGCCGAGCATTCGGCAGATTCCGCAAGGCAGAGGCGGCAAGACCACACTTCCTACTTAATTGCCCGGCAAGGTCGGCAGCAAATGCTTGGGCTTTTTTTCTACGATGGAGGCCTGGGTTCACGACTCACCGTCCCTCTTCTGGAGTGCTCCATGGATAGCTTCGATCCTCGTCTCATCGCTGTGCACAGCGCTCATTTCATCGGTGGAAAATACCGCGACGCTCAACCCGGCCTGGAGGTGGTGCGGCCCTCGGATGGCCAGGTGTATGCCGAGTTGCCGATTGCCGATGCCGCGCTGGTGGACGAGGCGGTCAACGATGCCTGGCAAGCGTTCAACCGCAGCGATTGGGCCAGTCGGCCGCCCAGGGAACGGGCGCGGGTGATGCGTCGTTGGGCCGATCTGATCGAAGCCGACGCGGCCGTGTTGGCGCCGCTGGAAGCGCTGGGGTCGACCCGTCCACATAAAGACGTGATCGCCTGGGATATTCCTTATGTCGCCGAAGGCATTCGTTTTTTTGCCGAGCTGGCGGACAAGCATGGCGGCCAGGTGGCGGCGACCCAGACCGATCGCCTGGGCCTGCAGATCGCCGAACCTTACGGCGTGATTGCCGCCATCGCGCCGTGGAATTTCCCGTTGAGCATGGCTTCCTGGAAAGTCGCGCCGGCCTTGGCGGCGGGTAATGCCGTGGTGCTCAAGCCTTCGGAGTTGACGCCGTTCTCCAGCCTGCGCTTTGCCGAGCTGGCGTTGCAGGCGGGCATTCCGGCGGGGATCTTCAACGTGGTGCAGGGCGATGGCCGCACCACCGGCGACGCGCTGTGTCGGCATCCGCGGGTCGGCAAGGTGACCTTTACCGGGTCCACGGCGACCGGCTCGAGCATCATGTCGACCTGCGCGCTGGTGGGGCCGAAACCGGTCACCCTGGAACTCGGCGGCAAGAGCCCGCAACTGGTGTTCGCCGATGTTCCGGACATCGCGAAAACCGCGCGCACCGTGGCACTGGCGATTACCGGCAACGCCGGGCAGGTGTGCGTGTCCGGCTCGCGGCTGCTGATCCAGCGCTCGATCATGGAACCCTTCGTTGCTCATCTGCAGGCGTATTTCGAAGCACTGCGTCCCGGGCCGACCTGGTCAACCGAGGCCACGCTGTCGCCGATCATTTCCCGGCTGCAGGCCAGCCGTATCGATGGCATCGTCCAGCGCTCGCGCCAGGCCGGTGCCGAAGTGCTGACCGGTGGCGGGTTGTTCGAGGGCCTGGGTGGCGCCTACTACCGACCGACCTTGCTCACCGGCCTGGACAACGACAACCCGGCGATTGGCGAAGAAATCTTCGGCCCGGTACTGACCGTGCAGGCGTTCGATGATGAGGAGCAGGCCTTGAGCCTGGCGGCCCACGCCACCTATGGCCTGGCGGCGGGCGTGCACACGGCCGACATCAATCGTGCCCTGCGCCTGGTCCGGCGCCTGGAGGCGGGGACCGTCTGGGTCAACCGCTACGGGCGCAGTAACGACTACATCCTGCCGACTGGCGGCTACAAACGCTCCGGCATCGGCAAAGACCTGGGACGCGAAGCCTTCGAGGCCAACTTGCGCTTCAAGAGTGTGTTGATCGATATCGTGCAGTGAGGTGTTTTACCACCGATCGTTCCCACGCTCTGCGTGGGAATGCAGCCCGTGACGCTCTGCGTCACAACGGTGTCAGGCGTGACGCCGGCACAGAGGCCGGAACGCGGAGCGTCCCTAGAGGCATTCCCACGCAGAGCGTGGGAACGATCGGATCGCACCGCTTGCTCCTACAGGTTTCATGCCATTTACGGGCGCTTTCGTAGGGAAGCGCCCGTTTTCGTTCCACCCGGCGCAGGTTCTGCGGCAATTGCCCGCGCGTTCGCCCCCGATGGTCCCGTAAAGTCCCATAAGAGCGCACAAATACAGGCTTCGCCCAAGCCTGGAGCGCGCCGCAAAGTCTGCTGAGGGCGGGTACCAAAACGGTGGTTTGTATCGAGCGAAGGTCGCTTTTAACGCCATCTGCTGAATTCACGGTGTTGTAATGACGGTGTGCTGCAGCGTTGCATCACGGCTCCGAAAATGGAGCGAATGCTTGTCACGCCATGACCTCAACGAACTTCAGGACCGCACTCAATGAGCTTTCTTCGCCCCAAATTCATTACGTTCGACTGCTACGGTACGCTGACCAATTTCCACATGGGCACCATGACCCGCGAACTGTTCGCCGATCGCGTGAAGCCCGAGCAGATGGATCAGTTCGTCAAGGACTTCTCGGCCTATCGCCTGGACCAGGTCATGGGTGACTGGATGCCCTATGACGAAATCCTCAAGACCGCGCTGGCGCGGACCTGCAAACGCTGGGGCATCGAATACCGTGACGAAGGCCAGCTGTATTACGACGCCGTGCCAACCTGGGGCCCGCACCCGGACGTGCCGGCCGGCCTGTCGAAAATCGCCGACAAGATCCCTCTGGTGATTTTCTCCAACGCCAGCGACAGCCAGATCATGTCCAACGTCGACAAGCTCGGCGCACCGTTTCACAAGGTCTTCACCGCCGAACAGGCCCAGGCCTACAAGCCACGTCTGGCCGCGTTCGAGTACATGCTCGACAACCTCAACTGCGGTCCGGAAGACATCTTGCATGTGTCCTCCAGCTTCCGTTACGACCTGATGCCGGCCCACGACATGAAGATCAAGAACAAGGCGTTCGTCGCCCGTGGTCACGAGGTTCCGGCCAATGCCTTCTACGGCTACCAGCAGATCACTGACATCGGTGGTCTGGCGGCGCTGGTCGGGCTCTGAGTCGAACGGTAACGGCACTCTTAACCACATAAGGGATCAGACATGGGCAGTGAATCCTACTGGCTCGACACCGCACCGGCCTTCACCGGTGCCCAGCCCGGCGCTTTGCCCGGGCAGGTCGATGTGGCCATCGTCGGTGGCGGTTTCACCGGTTTGGCGGCGGCTCGGGCGTTGGCCTTGAAGGGCGCCAGTGTGGTGGTGCTGGAAGCCGGAAGGGTGATCGGCGAAGCCTCCGGGCGCAATGGCGGCCAATGCAACACCGGCGTGGCCCAGGACTACGCCGGGCTCAGCGCCAGCCTCGGTGCCGACAAGGCGCGGGCTTATTACCAGGCTTACGAAAGCGCCGTGCAGAGTGTCGTTTCATTAGTGGAGCAGGAGCAAATCGCCTGCGACCTGATCCGCAACGGCAAGCTCAAACTGGCGGCCAAGCCGATGCACTACGAAGGCCTGGCGCGCACCTGCGAACTGATTCGCAAGGAAGTCGATGCCGATGTCGAGTTGCTGACCGCCGAGCAGACCCGCGCCGAAGTAAATTCGGCGCAGTTCCACGGTGGCTTGTTGCAGCGCAACGGCGTGCAGATGCACGTCGGGCGCTTCGGCGTCGGGCTGGCCGAAGCGGCGGCACGTCACGGTGCCTTGATCCATCAAGGGACCTCGGTGGTGGACTGGAAGGCGAAGGCTGGCGGCTATCAGGTCAACACCAGCAAGGGCTCGCTGCACGCCGGGCAAGTGTTGCTGGCCACCGGCGCCTGTCAGCACGGCGGCTTGGGCTGGTATCGGCGGCGGATCGTACCGGTGGGCAGTTTCGTGATCGCCACCGAAGTCCTGCCGCAGGCCTTGATCGACCAACTGCTGCCCGGTCGGCGCGCCTATGTCACCAGCCGCATGATCGGCAACTATTTTCGCCTCACCCCGGACAACCGCCTGCTGTTCGGCGGCCGTGCGCGGTTTGCAATGTCCGACAGTGTCAACGACGCCAAGAGTGGCAAAGTGCTGCAAGCGGCGATGGTGCAGATGTTCCCGCAGCTGGCCAAGGTGAAGATCGATTACTGCTGGGGCGGCCTGGTGGACATGACCTCCGACCGCTTGCCCCGGGCCGGCCAGCACGGCGGGATTTATCACTCCATGGGCTACAGCGGCCACGGGGTGCAGATGTCGGTGCACATGGGCCAGGTCATGGCTGACGTCATGGCCGGCAAGGTCGAGGCCAACCCCTGGCGCGAACTGGAATGGCCGGCGATTCCAGGCCATTTCGGCAAACCCTGGTTCCTGCCGTTTGTGGGCGCCTGGTACCGATTCCAGGATTATTTGCATTGAGTTGATGTTGTGGCGTCACCGTCGTTTGTGTTTCCAGGACGCTCGGGACATCCGCGAGCACTGAGTGTCCGGTCTCGCCAATACAAGCCACTTTTGACGGCGTCTGTTGTCGCCATGCTGCGTTGCCGCTCCTCGCCATAGCCAGCTATGACTCGTCGCGGCGCCTTGCCTGGCAACAACAGCCACTCGCCAAAAATGGCTTGTATTGGCGAGACCGGACACGAACCTTCTGATTATCGACAGGTACAACTGATATGACTGACAACAAGATCGACTCCCAACTGATCTCCGGCCAGGACAGCCTGCGGGTGTTCGAAGGCCTCAATCGCGGCATGTCGCGCCGCAATGCCTTGCAGATGCTCGGCGTGGCCGGCGTCGCGGCGGTGGGTGCCGGCAGCCTGTTCGGCGCCGCCGGCAAACTGTTCGCCGAAGAAGCCGCCACCCCGGGCAAAGGCAAGCCGGGCGGGCGCATCCGCGTCGCCGGTATGTCCAGTTCCACCGCCGACACCCTGGACCCGGCCAAGGGCGCGCTGTCCACCGACTACGTGCGTCACTTCATGTTCTATAACGGCCTGACCCGTTTCGACAGCCACCTGGTGCCGCAACTGGAACTGGCCGAGCGCATCGACAATACCGATGCAACGCTCTGGACCATCACCCTGCGCAAGGACGTGACCTTCCACAACGGCAAGACCCTGGGCGCCGCCGACGTGGTGTATTCGCTGTCACGCCACAAGGACCCGCTGACCGGTTCCAAGGTCATGCCGCTGATGGCGCAGTTCGAGGAAATCAAGGCCACCGGCCCCAACGAAGTGCAGATCCGCCTCAGCGCGCCAAACGCCGAATTGCCATCGATCCTCGCCGTGTCGCACCTGATGATCGTTCCAGAAGGCACCACCGACTTCAACCAGGGCATCGGCACCGGGCCGTTCAAGGTCAAGGAATTCAAACCCGGCGTGCGCTCGATTGCCGCGCGCAATACCGGCTACTGGAAACCTGGCCTGCCGTACCTGGACGAGATCGAGTTCATCGCCATTGCCGACGAACCGTCGCGGATCAACGCGCTGCTGTCGGGCGATGTGCACCTGATCAACGAGGTCAACCCGCGCTCGACCGCACGGATCAAGGCCAGCGCCAAGCATCGGGTGGTCGATGCGCCGTCTGGCAACTACACCGACCTGATCATCCGCCAGGACCAGATGCCGGGCAAAAGCGCCGAATTCACCCAGGCGATGAAGCATCTGCTGGACCGTGAACAGGTCAAATCCGCGGTGTTCCGTGGCTATGCCGTGGTCGGCAACGACCATCCGATTTCCCCCGGTTCGCGCTATTACAATGCCGACCTGCCGCAGCGGGTCTACGACCCGGAAAAAGCCAAATTCCTGCTGAAGAAGGCCGGCATGGAAAGCATCAGCATGCCGCTGGTTGCATCACCTGCCGCCACCGGTTCGGTGGACATCGCCGTGCTGCTGCAACAATCGGCGAAGCAGGCCGGGCTCAAGCTCGACGTCAAACGTCTGCCGAGCGACGGCTACTGGTCCAACCACTGGATGAAGCACCCGTTGAGTTTCGGCAACATCAACCCGCGGCCGAACGCCGACGTGATGTTCTCGCAGTTCTTCCAATCCAAAGCGCCGTGGAACGAATCCGGCTGGCAGAACGATCAGTTCGACCAGTTGCTGATGCTCGCCCGGGGTGAAACCGACGACGCCAAGCGCAGCAAGATGTACGCCGACATGCAGACCCTGGTGCATGACCACAGCGGCATCGGCGTGCCGGTGTTCATCAGCAACATCGACGGCGTCGACCAGCGCATCAAAGGTTATGGCAGCAACCCGCTGGGCGGCTTCATGGGCTACATGTTCGCCGAGCAGGTCTGGCTGGACGCTTGATCCGCGATGGGTTTGCGCTACGAGGACATTGCATGAGGGTAGGGCGATGAATAGCAACACACTGTGGTTGATCGGCCGGCGCCTGGGCGCCGCGATCGTGACCTTGTTGATCGTGTCCATGGTCGTGTTCGCGATCACGGCAGTACTGCCGGGGGACGCGGCGCAACAGGCGCTTGGGCAGTTCGCCACGCCGGAACAAGTGGCAGCCTTGCGCCTGAAACTGGGGCTCGACCAGCCCGGTGTGTTGCGTTACCTGCACTGGTTGATGAACCTGCTCAGCGGTGACCTCGGCCAGTCGGTGTCCAACGCCATGCCGGTCAGCGACCTGATGGCCGGGCGGGTGCCCAACACCCTGATGCTGGCGGCCGCCACGGCGCTGGTGTCGGTGCCGGTGGCGTTGATCCTCGGCATCGGTTCGGCGATGGGCCGCGGTGGGCGCATCGACAGCTTCCTGAGCTTTTTCACCCTGGCCATGGTGGCCGTGCCGGAGTTTCTGGTGGCGACCCTGGCGGTGCTGATTTTCGCGGTGAACCTGGGCTGGTTGTCGGCGCTGTCCTACGCCAGCGACATCACTTCACCCTGGCAATTCATGCGCACCTACGCCTTGCCGGTGATGACGCTGTGCTGCGTGATCGTCGCGCAAATGGCGCGCATGACCCGGGCGGCGGTGATCGATCAGCTCGACAGCCCTTACGTGGAGATGGCCCGGCTCAAGGGCGTGAGCCCGATGCGCATCGTGCTGCGCCACGCCTTGCCCAACGCCATCGGGCCGATCGCCAACGCCATCGCCCTGAGCCTGTCCTACCTGTTGGGCGGGGTGGTGATCGTCGAGACGATCTTCAACTACCCCGGCATCGCCAGCCTGATGGTCGATGCGGTAACCAACCGCGACATGGCGCTGGTCCAGGCCTGCACCATGCTGTTTTGCACGGCGTACCTGGGGTTGGTGCTGATTGCCGACCTGTGCGCGATTCTGTCCAATCCGAGGCTGAGAAACCAATGAACAATCTCATTGTGAAATCGACGCCTGCTGCGCCTGAACTGGCGGTGGGCAAGGTGTCCGGCGGCGCTTCCTGGCTGGGGCTGGTCGGGGCGGTGATGTGTTTGCTGTGGCTGCTGGTGGCGATCTTCGGCCCGTGGCTGGCGCCGCACCCGGTGGGGGCCGTGGTCTCCGACAACGTCTTTGACAGCATGAGTACGGTCTACCCGTTCGGCACCGACTACCTGGGCCGCGACATGCTCAGCCGCGTCCTCGTCGGCGCCCGGTTTACCGTGGGCCTGGCGTTGGTGGCGGCGGTGTTGGCCAGCGGCCTGGGCACCGGTTGCGCCTTGCTGTCGGTGGTGTCGCCGAAGTGGCTGGATGAAGTGATCAGTCGCCTGATGGACGCCTTCATTTCGATCCCGAGCAAGATGCTCGCCCTGATCATGGTCTCGGCCTTCGGCTCCTCGGTCACCTTGCTGATCTGCACGGCGGTGTTGAGCTTTACCCCGGGCGCGTTTCGCATCGCCCGCAGCATGGCGGTGAACATCGAAGCCCTGGAGTACGTGCAAGTAGCCCGTACCCGCGGCGAGCGTCGGCTGTACATTGCCTGCGTGGAAATCCTGCCGAACATGCTCAATCCGGTGCTGACGGACCTGGGCTTGCGCTTCGGCTTCATTGTGCTGCTGCTCAGCGGCATGAGCTTTCTCGGCCTGGGCGTGCAACCGCCGGATGCCGACCTCGGCTCGCTGGTGCGCGAGAACATCGGCGGCCTCAACCAGGGCGCGCCGGCCATCGTCATCCCGGCCCTGGCCATCGGCACCCTGACCATCGGGGTGAATCTGTTTATCGACCGGCTGTCGTCGCGACGTAGTCGACGTTCGGGAGGTCATTGATATGAGCCAATTGATACGCGTCGAAAACCTGCGGGTGGTCGCCTGTGGCGAGCGCGGCGAGGTGGAAATCGTCAAGGGCGTGAGCTTCGCCCTGGCAAAAGGTGAAGTGCTGGCGCTGATCGGCGAGTCCGGTTCCGGCAAGACCACCATCGCCCTGGCGCTGCTCGGCTACGCCCGACGTGGCTGCCGGTTGGCGGGCGGGGTGGTGCAGGTCGGCGAGCACGACATGCTGGCGTTGAGTGAACGCGAGCTGCAAGACCTGCGCGGCAACCGGGTGTCGTACATCGCGCAAAGCGCCGCGGCGGCGTTCAACCCGGCGAAAAAACTCATCGACCAGGTGGTGGAGGGCGCCTTGATTCATGGCCTGGGCAGTCGCGCCGTACTCGAAGCCAAGGCCATCGAACTGTTCCGCGACCTGGCGCTGCCGGACCCCGAGCGCATCGGCCAGCGCTACCCCCATCAGGTCTCCGGCGGGCAACTGCAGCGGGTGATGGCGGCCATGGCGCTGATCAGCGATCCGCTGCTGGTGGTGCTCGACGAACCGACCACGGCCCTCGACGTGACCACCCAGATCGACGTGCTGCGCGCCTTCAAGCGGGTGGTGCGCGAACGGGGCGCGACAGCGGTCTATGTGTCCCACGACCTGGCCGTGGTGGCGCAAATGGCCGATCAGATCGTGGTACTCAACGGCGGCCAGATCTTCGAACAGAGCGCCACCGCGCCTTTGCTCAAGGGCCCGGCCCACGAATACACCCGCAGCCTGCTGGCGGCGGCGCGGCCGGACACCACCATCCGCCCACCCTGTGGTGTCGCTGAAGACACGCCGTTGCTGACGATCCAGGGCCTGACCGCCGGCTACGGCAACAAGGACACGCACGGCATGCCGTCGATTCGTGTGCTGGAAGACATCGACCTGACCGTGCGCCGGGGCCAGGCCATCGGCGTGATCGGTGAGTCGGGCTCGGGTAAATCGACCCTGGCGCGGGTGGTGGCAGGCTTGCTGACCCCGGCGCTCGGCGGTTTGACCTTTGACGGCCAGCCATTGGGCGGCAGCCTGTCCGAACGCACCGACGAACAATTCCGGCGCATTCAAATGGTGTTCCAGAATGCCGACACCGCCCTCAACCCGATGCACAGCGTCAGCGCGATTCTGAGTCGGCCGCTGAAGATGTATTTCGGCCTCAAGGGCGCCGCGCTGCGCGAGCGTATCGGCGAGCTGCTGGACCTGGTGCGCCTGCCGCGAGCCATGGCCGAACGCCGGCCGAACGAACTGTCCGGCGGGCAAAAACAGCGGGTCAACCTGGCGCGGGCCCTGGCGGCCAAGCCGGACCTGATTCTTTGCGACGAAGTGACCTCGGCGCTGGATACCGTGGTCGGTGCGGCGATTCTTGAACTGCTGCGCGACCTGCGCCAGCAACTGGGGGTGTCCTACCTGTTCATCAGCCACGACATTTCCACGGTGCGCGCGCTGTGCGACGACATTGTGGTGATGTACAGCGGCCACAAGGTACAGGCCGGCACCCGGCAAGCGTTCGCCCAGGCACCCTTCCATCCGTACACCGACCTGTTGATTCATTCGGTGCCGGAACTGCGCCAGGGCTGGCTGGAGAACTGCGGCACCACCTGCGGCGAGCTGCCGCCGATGGGTGCCAGGGCCAACGTGCCAGAGCTCTGCACCTTCCTCAATCGGTGCCCGGTGCGGATCGATGGCGTGTGCAATCGCACGGCACCGAACCGGCGGATCATTGCCGGTGGCAGTGAAATCCTCTGTCACCGCGACAGCGCCGAGTTGCTCAAAACCCAGCAGGATTTGAACATCATGACCCAGGGAGCCTACGCATGAAGGGGCGTTTTGTGAGACTGGCCGAGCAGGGCCGACCGACCGTCAGTTTGACCGTGGACGGCGCACCCATCGAGGCGTTGCGTGGCGACACCCTGATGGTCGCGTTGCTGACCCAAGGCTCGGCGTTGCGCCAATCGGAATTCGATTCGGGGCGGCGCGCCGGTTTCTGCCTGATGGGCGCCTGCCAGGATTGCTGGGTCTGGACTCGCGGCGGCGAACGTCTGCGTGCCTGTTCCAACGAAGTCCGTGAAGGACTGGACATCGTCACCACACAACCGGAGGCGATATGGCCATTGCGCGGCTGAGTGCTCATCGAGTGGTTATCGTCGGCGCCGGGCCGGCCGGCATTCGCTGTGCAGAGACCTTGCTGGCGGCAGGGGTCAAGCCGATCCTGATCGACGAGAATCGCCGGGATGGCGGGCAGATCTACCGCCGCCAGCCCGAAGGGTTCACCCGGGATTACGCCACCCTGTATGGCACCGAGGCCACCAAGGCCCGGCACCTGCACCAAAGTTTCGACCGCTTGCGCGGGCAGATCGACTACCGCCCGGACACCCTGGTGTGGAACCTGACGCCGGGGCAACTGTGCTGCGTCAGTCAGGGCCGACATACGACGGTGGATTACGACACATTGATCCTCTGCACCGGCGCCACCGACCGTCTGATGCCGATCGAAGGCTGGCAACTGGCGGGGACCTACAGCCTCGGCGGGGCGCAAATCGCGCTCAAGTCCCAGGCGGTGTCCATCGGCCACAGCGTAGTGTTCATGGGCAGCGGGCCGTTGCTGTACCTGGTGGCCAGCCAGTACGTCAAGGCCGGTGCCAACGTGGCGGCGGTGCTCGACACCTCGCCGCTGCGCAAACGCATCCTCGCCCTGCCCAAACTGCTGGCGCGTCCCGGGTTGCTGTTCACCGGGATGAAACTGCTGGCGCAGCTGTATCAGGCGAAAATCCCGGTGCACCTGGGGGTGCAGCCGCTGCAAGTTGTGGGCGACGCCGCGAGCGGTGTCAGCGGTGTGCGGGTGCGTACCGCCAAAGGCGAGACCTTGGCGGTGGATTGCGACGCCGTGGCCCTGGGTTATCACTTGCGCCCGGAAACCCAGCTGGCCGATCTGGCCGGTTGCCGCATGCGCTTTGATGACGCCTCCGGCCAATGGTGGCTGGCGGTGGACGAGGACGGCCGGACGTCGGTCGATGGTGTGTATGCCGCCGGGGACGGTTCGAAGATTCGCGGCGCGGATGCGGCGGAACACGCCGGACGCCTGGTGGCCATGGCGCTGCTGGAAGACCTGCATCAGCCAGTGAATGCCGGTGTGCGCGACAAGCAACGCCACGCACTGGCAGTGATGGACCAGTTTCGCCTTGGCCTGGCCCAGGCGTTTCCCTGGCCTGCCGAACACGCCAGGGCACTGCCGGATGCAGCCATTGTCTGCCGCTGCGAAATGATCAGCGCCGGCGAGTTGCGCCGCACCGTCAGTGAAAAGGGCGCGTGTGAAGTCAATCGGGCCAAGGCGTTCAGCCGGGTCGGCATGGGCCGTTGCCAGGGCCGTTATTGCGCCCAGGCCGGGGCCGAGGTGATTGCCGCGGCGGCCGGGGTCCAGGTGCAACAGGTCGGCCGGCAGCGTGGCCAGGCACCGGTCAAACCCCTTTCGATGCTTACCGAGGAGGTGTCGCCATGACGGTACACAAAGCCGATGTCGTGATTGTCGGCGGCGGCCTGATGGGCTCGGCGGCGGCGTTTTTCCTGCGCCGACGCGGGCAGTCGGTGATCCTGCTGGAGCGCGACCAGATTGGTCAGTACGCCAGTGGCGTGAACTTCGGCAACGTGCGGCGCCAGGGGCGCTACCTTGGCCAGCTGGCGTTGGCCAACCGTTCCTGGGCGCTGTGGAAGCGTCTGCCGGAGCTGATCGATGACGACCTCGAATTCATCGCCAGCGGCCACATGCGGGTGTGCTACCGCGAAGACGAAATCCCCGAACTTGAGGCGTACGCGGCAGCACCCGAAGCGGCGCAGCTGGACCTGCAGATCTTTCGTGGCGCCGAGCTGCACGCGCGTTTTCCGTTCCTGGGGCGGGACGTGAAGGGCGGTTCCTATGCGCCCCACGATGGGCACGCCAATCCGCGCCTGGCAGCCCCGGCCTTTGCCCGTGCCGCACGCCGCCTCGGCGCGCGGATCGAGGAGCAGACCGAAGTCGCCGAGGTGCAGAAGGTCGGCGGCGCGTTCAGCATCACCACCACCGACGGCCGCCGGTTCAGCGCCCCACAGTTACTGATCACCGCCGGCGCCTGGGGTCAGAAGCTGTCCAGCCAGTTCGGCGAACCGGTGCCGCTGGACACCCACGGCCCGCAAATGGCCGTGACCGAGCCGGTGCCGTACGCCTTGCCGACGGTGATCGGCGTGTACACCAAAATTCCCGAGGAAGTGATCTATTTCCGGCAGATCCCCCGGGGCAACATCGTCATCGGCGGCGGCTACCGCAGCAAACCGGACATGCTCAATCGCCGGGCCCAGGTCGAGCCGCGCAGCATCCTCAATCAGCTCGAACAAATGCGCCGCCTGCTGCCGGGTGTCGGCAACCTCAACATCATCCGGGTCTGGAGCGGCATCGAGGGTTACCTGCCCGATTCCCTGCCGGTGATGGGCCCGAGTGGCACCGTCGATGGCCTGTTCTATGCCTTCGGCTTCTGCGGCCATGGCTTCCAGCTCGGTCCGGGCGTCGGCGACGTGATGGCCGAACTGATCAGCACCGGCAGTACCAGCACTTCGATTGAGCCGTTCTCCATCAACCGGTTCGCCCTTTCCGCCGAGCAACGGAGCAAGGCCTCATGAAACCCCGTGTACTGGACATTCTCAAACGCCTGATGGCTTTCGACACCGTCTCTTCGGAGTCGAACATGGCGCTCATCGAATACGTGCGCGACCTGCTGTTGAGCAAAGGCATCGAGTCGCTGATCGTGCAGGACGAGACCGGTAAAAAAGCCAATCTGTTCGCCAGCGCCGGCCCCCGGGAGTTACCGGGGATCCTGCTGTCCGGCCATACCGACGTGGTGCCGGCGGCGGGGCAGGCCTGGACCTTCCCGGCGTTCCAGGCGACGGTGCAGGACGGGCGGATCTACGGCCGTGGCAGTTGCGACATGAAGGGCTTCATCGCCCTGGCCATCGACGCCATGCTCGACGCGGCGGACAGCCCGTTGAGCCGGCCACTGCAACTGGCGCTGTCTCACGACGAGGAAACCGGCTGCGTCGGTGTGCGCCGTTTGCTCGACGTGCTGCACCTGGCGCCGGTGCGGCCGTTCCTGTGCCTGATCGGCGAACCGACCAACATGCAGTTCGTGCTCGGGCACAAGGGCAAGGGGTCTTACCGCACTTACTGTCGTGGCCTGGAGGCGCATTCCTCGCTGGCCCCGCGTTCGGTCAATGCGATTCACGTAGCCTGCGATTTCATCACCGCGCTGCGTCAGAGCCAGCAGCAGTTGCAGGAGCAGGGCGCTCAGGATGCGGACTACGACGTGCCCTACAGCACCGTGCATGTCGGGCAGATTGTCGGCGGCAAGGCGCTGAACATCGTGCCCAACCTGTGCACCCTGGATTTCGAAGTGCGCAACTTGCCGGCGGACGATCTGGATCAGTTCCTGGAGCAGATGCGCGAGCGCGCCGAAGTGATTGTGCGCGAGGCGAAAAAGCTGTCCAGCGTCGCGGCCATCGAGATTGAAACCATCAATGTGTATCCCGGCCTGGACACGCATCCGAGCGTCGAAGCGGTGCGTTTTCTGAAGAACTTCGCCGCGCCCGATACCGGCACCGCCAAGGTCTCTTTCGGCACCGAGGGCGGGCTGTTCAAGCAGCGCCTGGATGTGCCGGTGGTGGTCTGCGGCCCGGGCTCGATCGAACAGGCGCACAAGCCGGACGAGTTTATCGAGATCAGCCAGATGGAGGCGGGGGAGCGGTTTCTGGAAGGGTTGCTGGGGTCCTTGAAGTTGTAATCCACTCTATGGCAAACAGAGATCAAATGTGGGAGCGAGCTTGCTCGCGATGAGGGCGTGACATTCAACATTGATATTGACTGATCTTCCGCTATCGCGAGCAAGCTCGCTCCCACAGGGTTCTGTGTTTACCTGGACAGACCCTGTCTCCCCCCGGTAGAGCCTGCCGTCCCGCCGCCAATTTCAGCATCCAACACCGCCCAATCGGCGCTTTCAGCATCCTCACCCGCAGCACCTCCCTAGACTGGAACCTGTCTCGGATCAGGACTCGACCATGCTCAAGAATCGTTTGAAAGACCCCAGCCTTCTGGCAGAACTTGCCTACATCGACGGCCAGTGGACCGGCGCCGACAGCGCCGCGACCCTGGACGTCATCGACCCGGCCAGCGGCCAGTTGCTCGCCCGCGTACCCGCGATGCACGGCAGCGAAACCCGTCGCGCCATCGAAGCGGCCGAGCGTGCCTGGCCGGCGTGGCGTGCGCGCCCGGCGGCGGAACGTGCGGTGCTGCTGGAGCGCTGGTATCAGGCCATGATCGACAACCTCGACGACCTGGCATTGATCATGACCTGCGAACAGGGCAAGCCGCTCAACGAAGCCAAGGGCGAAATTCGCTACGGTGCCGGCTTCGTCAAATGGTTCGCCGAAGAAGCCCGGCGGGTCTACGGCGAAACCATGCCGGCTCCCAGCGGCGATCGCCGGCTGCTGACCCTCAAGCAACCGGTCGGCGTGTGCGCTGCGATCACCCCGTGGAACTTCCCCAACGCGATGATCACCCGCAAGTGTGCACCGGCCCTGGCTGCCGGGTGCCCGATCATCGTCAAGCCCTCGGAGCTGACACCGCTGTCGGCCCTGGCCCTGGCGGTGCTGGCCGAACGGGTCGGCATTCCGGCCGGGGTGTTCAACGTGGTCACCGGCCTGCCCGCTGGCATCGGCGAAGAACTCACCGGCAACACGACCGTGCGCAAGATTTCCTTCACCGGTTCCACCGCCGTGGGTCGCCTGCTGATGCGCCAGAGCGCCGAACACATCAAGCGCCTGAGCCTGGAGCTGGGCGGCAATGCGCCATTCATTGTGTTCGACGATGCCGACCTGGAGCAGGCAGTAGCCGGCCTCATGCTCAGCAAGTTTCGCAATGCCGGCCAGACCTGCGTCTGCGCCAACCGCATCCTGGTGCAGGACGGCATCTACGAACGCTTCGCCGCGCGCCTGGTGGAAGAGGTGGGCAAACTCAAGGTCGGCAATGGTCTGGACGCCGACGTCAGCATCGGCCCGCTGATCAACCCGGCGGCGGTGAGCAAGGTCGCCCGGCACATCGACGATGCCCTGAGCCAGGGTGCGCGCGTGCTCTGCGGCGGCATGCCCGAGGGCGACAGCCAGTTTGTCCAGCCGACGGTCCTTGGCGAAGCCCACGCCGGCATGCTGTTGGCCAACGAAGAAACCTTCGGCCCGGTGGCACCGTTGATGCGTTTCAGCGACGAAGCCGAAGCCCTCGCACTGGCCAATGCCACGCCTTATGGTTTGGGCGCCTACTATTTCACCCAGGACTTGCGTCGTTCATGGCGCTTCGGCGAGGCGCTGGAGTTCGGCATGGTCGGGCTCAACACCGGGATCATTTCCATGGAAGTCGCGCCGTTCGGCGGCATCAAGCAATCGGGCCTGGGCCGTGAAGGCAGCAAGTACGGCCTGGATGAATACCTTGAAGTCAAAGCCTTCCACATCGGCGGGCTGTAATTCACAGACACGGGGAGCCTCGATTGATGAGCAAGACATTCAGAATCGCCGCGATTGCCGGCGATGGCATCGGCAAGGAAGTGCTGCCGGAAGGGCTGCGGGTACTGGAGCAGGCCGCGAAGAAATGGCAACTGGAGTTGAGCATCGAGGTGCTCGACTGGGCCCACTGCGATTACTACCTGGAACACGGGCAGATGATGCCCGACGACTGGTTCGAACAACTCAAGGGCTTCGACGCGATTTACTTCGGCGCGGTGGGCTGGCCGGACAAGGTCCCGGACCATATTTCGCTGTGGGGTTCGCTGCTCAAGTTCCGCCGCGACTTCGACCAGTACGTGAATATCCGCCCGGTGCGCCTGTTTCCCGGGGTGCCGTGCCCCTTGGCCGGACGCAAGCCGGGGGACATCGATTTCGTGGTGATCCGCGAGAACACCGAGGGCGAGTATTCGTCGGTGGGCGGCAAGATGTTCGAAGGCACCGAACATGAATTCGTGCTGCAAGAGTCGGTGTTCACCCGGCGTGGCGTCGACCGGATTCTCAAGTTCGCCTTCGAGCTGGCCCAGACCCGGCCGCGCAAGCGCCTGACGGCGGCCACCAAGTCCAACGGCATCTCCATCAGCATGCCGTATTGGGACGAGCGCACGGCGTTGATGGCCGCGCAGTATCCGGACATCACCTGGGACAAGCAGCACATCGACATTCTGTGCGCGCGATTCGTGTTGCAGCCGGACCGGTTTGATGTGGTGGTGGCGTCGAACCTGTTCGGCGACATCCTCTCCGACCTCGGCCCGGCGTGCGCCGGCACCATCGGCATTGCACCCTCGGCCAACCTCGATCCCGAACGGCGTTTTCCATCGCTGTTCGAGCCGGTGCATGGCTCGGCGCCGGACATCTATGGGCAGAACATCGCCAACCCGATTGCGATGATCTGGTCCGGGGCCTTGATGCTCGATTTCCTGGGTAACGGTGATGAACGTTATCGCGCGGCCCATGACGGGATTCTGCAGGCGATCGAGCGGGTGATTGCCGAGGGGCCGATTACGCCGGATCTGGGTGGGAAGGGGTCGACGCAAGACGTTGGCAAGGCCATCGCCGACAATCTCTGAATCCACCGCGTAGCTAATGTGGGAGCGGGCTTGCTCGCGAAGGCGGAGTGTCAGTCGACATCAATATCGACTGACACTCCGCCTTCGCGAGCAAGCCCGCTCCCACATTGGATGAGTGTGTATTCAGTAGCCCTGGGTGCGGTCGATCTGGCCCTCCATTGGCTCACCCCGTTGATACCGTCGAATATTCTCCAGCAACACCCCGAACGCACTTTCCGGCTGAGTCATCGCGGCAATATGCGGTGTCAGCAGAATCTGCGGATGATCCCAGAACGGATGATCCTGCGCAGCCGGCTCCTGCTGCAGCACATCGATCACCGCACCGCTGAGCTGCCCGCTGTCCAGCGCCTCCAGCAGATCGCTTTCCACCAGATGTCCGCCACGGCCCATGTTGATCAGCGCCGCGCCCCGGGGCAGTTGCCGGAACAGCTGGCGATCGAGAATGCCCTGGGTCTGCCCGGTCAGCGGCAGCACGCACAACAGGATGTCGCACTGGCTGAGGAACGCCGGCAGTTGTTCCTTGCCGGCATAACACTCCACGCCCGGTACCTGGTGGGCGCTGCGGGCCCAGCCCGATAGCGCAAAACCCAGTGGCTGCAACGTCGCCAGAATCTGCCGGGCCTGGGTGCCGAGGCCCATGACCCCGACCCGGCGCGAGGCTGCCGGTTGCAGCAAGTGCGCCTGCCAGCACCGGGCCATCTGTTGCTGGCGATAACGCAACATGTCCCGGTGCAGGCTGAGCACGGCGAAGCTGGCGTACTCGCACATGCCGCGGGTGATGCCCGGGTCCAGCAGGCGCACCACCGGCAGGCTCGCCGGCAAGCGAGCGAGGTCCAGTTGATCGACCCCGGCGGACAAGGCGAACAGCACCTTCAAATTCGGCAGCAGCGCTTGCAGATCATCGGGCGCCTGCCATGCAGCGAGGTACTCGATGTCCCTGGGATCACCGATGTCCGGCCAGGCGCGCCATTCGATGTCCGGGGCGTGTCTGGCGAACAGCGCTTGCCACTGTTCGCCGCGCACAGGGTCAGCTTTATAAAGCAGGGCCATGGGCATTTCCTGAAAAGGCTGAAGGGGTTGTCCATCATCGCGCAATGTCGGCGCAGGATCTGTCGAAAGGGCCGGGTTAAACGGCTTGCGCGAGGTTCTATCGGTGAGTGGCCGGCAGATTCGGCGGGCTGAAGGAATCTGCCGTTTGGCGGGGTGAAAACAGTCGATCCGAATTTCTCAGGGGCCAAGTTCGGCGTAGATCGTTTCGCGCAAGCCTTAACCTGAACACCATCGCAACCACTTCCCGGTTGCCGGACTCACGATGGGAAATGCCATGAACAGCAAAGTCGACGAAACCCCTCATTTGCTCCGTCAGCGCGATCAGTTCGTGCCGCGTGGCCTGGTCACCGCTCACCCCTTGGTGATCGATCGCGCCCAGGGGGCCGAGTTGTGGGACGTGGATGGCAAGCGCTACCTGGACTTCGTCGGCGGCATCGGCGTGTTGAACATCGGCCACAACCATCCGAAGGTGGTCGCCGCGGTGCAGGCCCAGTTGCAGAAAGTCTCCCACGCCTGTTTTCAGGTGGTGGCCTATCAGCCGTATCTGGACCTGGCCCAGCGCTTGTGCGAAATGATCGGTGGCAAAGAAGCTTATAAGGCGGCGTTCTTCACCTCCGGCGCCGAAGCCGTGGAAAACGCGGTGAAGATCGCCCGTGCCCACACTAACCGCTCGGCGGTGATCGCCTTTCGCGGCGGCTTCCACGGCCGTACCTTGCTCGGCACCACGCTGACCGGCATGAGTCAGCCTTACAAACAGAACTTCGGCCCCTTCGCGCCGGAAGTGTTCCATACGCCGTATCCGAACGCTTATCGCGGTGTCAGCTGCGACATGGCCCTCAAGGCCCTCGACGAACTGCTGGCGACCCAGGTTGCCCCTGAGCGCGTGGCCGCAATCATCATCGAACCGGTGCAGGGCGATGGCGGTTTCCTCTCGGCACCGGCGGAGTTTCTCCAGGGCCTGCGTGCCCTGACCGAGAAGCACGGCATCGTGTTGATCCTCGATGAAATCCAGACCGGCTTCGGCCGTACCGGTAAATGGTTCGGTTTCCAGCACGCGGGCATCCAGCCGGACCTGGTCACCGTGGCCAAGAGCCTGGCCGGTGGCTTGCCGTTGTCGGGGGTGGTCGGCAAGGCCGCGATCATGGACGCGCCGCTGCCCGGTGGCCTGGGCGGCACCTACGGCGGTAACGCCTTGTCCTGCGCCGCGGCACTGGCAGTGATCGAAGCCTTCGAGCAAGAACAGCTGCTGGCCCGCGGCGAAGCACTGGGCGAGCGTTTGCGCCAGGGCTTGTTGCAGTTGCAGGCCCGTCACCGGCAAATCGGCGACGTACGCGGCACCGGCTTCATGCTGGCGATCGAGTTGATCAAGGATGACGAAGCCCGCACGCCGGACGCCGACCTCAACCAGCGCCTGATCGATGAAGCCCGGGCCGGTGGCCTGCTGGTGATCAAGTGCGGGGTGTACCGCAACGTGCTGCGTTTCCTCGCACCGTTGGTGGCCACCGAAGCGCAGGTCGACGAAGCCTTGCAGATTCTGCAAGCGGCATTGGCACGGGTCTTGAAATAAGCTCATGCCCGCGCTCGGGGCGGTGCTGCAACGCATCGCCCGTGAGCGTTTATGGAGCATGGATGGAATGAAATGCATCATCGGAGGCGTTGCGCACCATGGGGCTGACTGATTATCGAGCACTGCTCATCGATTGCGATGAGGTCCTGGTCGATCGGGATTCGGGGGTCTGGACCGCGCTGCAACCGCTGCTCGACAGCCGGGGCGGGCGTCCTGAAAAGGATCAGGTGCTGGCCGAATACGCCGAGGTGGTTCGGGGGCTTTATCCGCGTTTCGATGAGCTGGGGTTCAGTGGCTTATTGTGTTTCGCCCATCGGCAACTGGCCGAGCGCTGGGGATTGAAAGCAAGCTGGGAGGAGGGCATGAGCTTTGCCCGTTCGGTGGCCGGCTGGTCACTGTTCGAGGATGCGCCGGGTGCGATGCTGTACCTGCGCAAGTTCTACCGCCTGCTGGTGCAGGGCGACCGGGATGCCGAAGATCGCGGCCTGCTCTGTGAGCGCCTGGGGATCAGTCCTGAGGATTTCATTTCACTGGCCAGTGATCCCTTGCTCGATCCGCAGTGGCTGCAAGCCAACGAACTGCAAGCCGCTGACATCCTCCAGGTGACCCGACCTTCGGTCGGTCGACAGGCGGGCAGGGCCCTGTGCCTGATCTGTCGCGGGCGGGCAAAACAGCCGACCCCGTGCGCCGCGGATTACTGCATCAACAGCATGGCGGATCTGGTGGCGCAGCATCAGCTGTCTTTACGGCGCTGATTTTGCTAGAAGATTGTCTTACAAATGGCAGTCAGAGGTAGGCAATGGAAGGGTTAGTAAAACTGGACCGGATCGATATCAGCATTCTGGTCGAGCTGCAAAAGGACGGGCGCATGACCAACGTCAGCCTGGCCGATGCCGTAGGACTGTCGGCCAGCCCCTGTCTGCAACGGGTCAAGCGGCTGGAGTCGGCGGGGTATATTTCCAGCTACAAGGCGCACCTGAACCTGGCGAAGATCACCGACTCGGTCACGGTCTTTACTGAAATCACCTTGAGCGACCACAAGCGCGAAGACTTCGCCAAATTCGAATCCAACATCCGTCTGGTCGATGAGGTACTGGAGTGCCACCTGATCAGTGGTGGCTACGATTATCTGGTGCGCTTCATGACCCGCAGCATCCAGCATTATCAGGAAGTGGTCGAAAGCCTGCTGGACAAGAATATCGGCATCTCCAAGTACTTCAGCTACATCGTCATCAAGTCGCCGGTACTCAAGGACGGCGTGCCGCTGCGTAAACTTTTGCGTCACTGAGACATCCCCCACCCCCATTCCCATACAGCCCGCCGCGACTTTGAAAGAGGTGCGCGGCGGGCTGCTGTCAGTCAGTCAGTCAGTCAGTCAGTCAGTGCAATCCATGTGGGAGCGAGACCGGCTTGCCGGCGAAGGCGGAGTGTCAGTCGACATCAATATCGACTGACCGGACGCCTTCGCCGGCAAGCCGGTCTCGCTCCCACAGGTTGCGCATTCTGAAATGCACCTCGGTTGGACACGGTTCGCGCAGAACCACTCCTGGCGCTTCATGCTGGCGCAGTCCGCATAAACGGCTGTTTTCGAGCCGAAAACAGTTGCCGGTAGCGCTGTAAACGCTGAATTCGGAGCAACGTGCAAAAGGGCCTGCGTTGTAATGCGTTCAGAGAGAGGGGTGCGGATTGTGGCGTGGCTGTCGACCCGGCCAGGGCGGTTGCCACGATCCGCTGAATAACACCAATCGGAGCGTAAAAAAATGCGAATGAGCAACGCAAAGGCATTATTGGGTTTTGGCGTCTTCATGCTGGCGAGCAGCAGCGAGGCGCATCAGATCTGGTACGAACAACCACCCGGCCAGTCACTGGCGCTGTACTACGGGGAATACGACAAGAACATCCTGGAAGTGACGCCGGGCGGGATGGACCGCTTCCAGCAACTCAAGGGTTGGTCGGTGAGCAACCCTCAGCCGTTGACGCTGACCTTGCAGCGCCAGGCTTTTGCGGTGGCCCATCAAACCAAAACCGATGACTCGCTGCTGGCCCAGGACCCGCACTATCCGATCTTTGATTTGCATGAGGCCGACAAAACCCTGAAGGCGCACTGGACGCCGGCGACCCGCTGGGTCGGTGACTTGCGCGCGCGGACTCCGGAATTGACCCTGGACATCGTCCCTACCGGCATCGTTGACGGAAACAAGGCGCAGTTCCAAGTGTTCTATTCGGAAAAACCTCTTCCAGATCAGGATGTTATGCTGGAAACAGGCTCCGGTGAGGTCGTTACCCGGCGCACCGATGCGACCGGCAAGGTCAGCTTCGATTTGCCATGGCAGGGCACGTACGTGGTGGCCGTCGAATACAAGGACCGCACCCCCGGCGAGCGCGTCAGTCCCCAAGGCAAGACCGAGCCATTCGACCTGAAGAGCTTCAGTTCGACCCTGTCGTTCTATCGAACGCAGGGCCAGGCGCCGTTGCCCCGGGCTCCGTCGCAACTGCCGGCATCGGAAGTCGCCCGGCTGAAGAAACAGGCCTGATCCTGCTGTCGTCCATCGACCTTTACATGAGTGACTGATATGTCCCTATCTTCAGGATTGGCAGGGCAGGCGGGAACCGTTTCCCCTGCACTTGCAAACAGTGCCGTCAAGGCCAACACCCGGATGCTGGCAATCGACGCCCTGCGCGGTTTCGTCATGCTGCTGATGCTGATCGACCACGTGCGCGAAACCTTTCTGCTGCACCTGCAAGTGACTGATCCGATCGATGCCTTGAGCGTCACGCCGGACCTGTACTTCACCCGCATGCTCAGCGAAATCTGCGCCCCGGCATTCATCTTCCTCACCGGTCTGTCGGCCTGGCTCTACAGTCAGAAACACACAGCGAAGGAAACCTCGGTGTTCCTGCTCAAGCGCGGGCTGTTCCTGGTGTTTCTCGAAGTCACCTTCGTCTGCTTCGCCTGGAACGCCGAGTTTCCGCCCAAGACCCTGTGGCTGCAGGTGATCTGGTGCATCGGCATCTGCATGATCGTGCTCGCCGGGCTGCTGCACTTCAAACGCAGCTGGCTGATCGTGCTCGGGGTGGCCATCGTTGCCGGGCACAACTTGCTCGACGGCGTGACCGTGGGGCCTGAGTCGCCGTTCTTCGTGCCCTGGTCGATCCTGCATCAGCGGGTGTTCATCGATATCACCGAATTCACCCGGGCCCGCACCACATACCCGGTATTGCCCTGGATCGGTGTGATCCTGCTGGGTTGGGGCATCGGCCCGTGGTTCGGCAAGGACATGCCGTCGGCCGAGCGCAATTCCCGGCTGCTGAAACTGGGCTTCGGCTTGCTGGTGGCGTTCGTGTTCATTCGTTACCTGAACGTCTATGGCGAGAAACCCTGGGTGCGGACGGGTGATTCGCTGCGCACTTTCATGAGCTTCATGAGCGCGAAGAAGTATCCGCCGTCGCTGATGTTCCTGATGCCGACGATCGGCCTGTCGCTGATCCTGCTGGCGTGGTTCGAGAAACTGCAAGAGCGCTGGTCCATCGCCACCCTGGCGATCTACGGCGGCGCGCCGATGTTCTTCTACTTGCTGCACCTGTATGTGCTCAAGGCCATGTACCTGGTGGCCGTTTCGATCTGGGGCGCCAATCAGGGCGCTTACTACGGCTTCGACAATTTGCCGACGGTGTGGCTGTGGAGCGTGATCCTCGGGGTGTTGCTGTTCTTCCCGACGCGCTGGTTCGCCAACCTCAAGCAGCGCCGCCGCGACATCGCGATCCTCAAATACCTCTGACGTGCCCAAAGGGTGTCCCCCGATCGGCGGGACACCTTGCCAACCCCGATTTTCCTGGAGTTGCACTGTGAAAACCCTATCGACGCATACCCTGCTTCTGGCATTGGGCGGGCAGTCCCTGCTCGCCCTGGCCTCGGAGCAAGACACCGCCAAAGGCTTTGTCGAGGACAGCCAATGGAGCCTGCTCAACCGCAGCCTCTACGATCGGCGCGACTATCAACACGGCTCGCTGAGCAATGGCGCACGCAATGCCTACAAACCCCGAAGCGAACGCAGTGACCTGGCCGAGGAGTGGGGTTACGGCCTGATGGCCGATTACACCTCCGGCTATACCACCGGCACCCTGGGCGTGGGCCTGGACGCCCATGTGTATTCCGGCTGGCAACTGGACAGCGGCGGCGGTCGGGCCGGCAAGGCGCGGGTGCTGGGTGTGGACAATGACGGGCATCCCAAGGATGAATTCAGTCGCGGCGGCGCGGTGGCCAAACTGCGCTTGTCCTCGACGGAGTTGCGCTACGGCGAGCAGCGGGTGAAAACCCCGGTGTTCGGCTCATCCGACAGTCGCCTGCTGCCGGAAACCGCCACAGGCTGGCTGCTGACCAGCCGTGAACTGCCCGCCACCACCCTGTACGGCGGGCACTTCAACGAGAGTACCGACCGCAACGCCAGCAGTCACGACCGAGGATTTGTGGTCAATTACTCCAACGGCAGGCAGGGCAACAGCTTCGATCTGGTGGGGGTACGCAACACGGCGGTCAAAGGCCTCAGTGCCAGCCTGTTCAGCGCAGTCTACGACGACACCTGGCGCCAGCATTACCTGGGGGCGCTCTACACCCGGCCGTTGGCGCCGGGCCAGGAGTTGATCTTCGACCTCAATCTGTATCGGACTCAGGACACCGGCAAAGCCTTGTCCGGCCGCATCGACAACACCACCTGGAGTTTGCTCTCGACCTACAAGATCGGCTCTCACAGCTTTGGCCTGGGGTATCAGAAGGTCGATGGCGACACGCCTTACGACTATGTGACCCGTGGCGCGATCTATCTGAGCAATGCCGTGGCGCTGTCCGACTTCAACGCCCCCGAAGAAGCGTCGTGGCTAGCCCGCTACGATTTGAACCTGGCCGGCTATGGCATTCCCGGGCTGAGCTTCAGTGCACTGTACGTACGCGGCAGCGGCATCGATGGCAGTCATATGGACCCCAACGGTGGCTACAAGTGGCTGGGCTACGGGCAGGGCGGCAAGCACTGGGAACGCGATCTGCAGGCCAGGTACGTGGTGCAGTCGGGGGTGGCGAAGAACCTGGCGTTTTCCTTGCGGCATGCAGTGCATCGCGGGAACACGGCCCAGGCCGAACTGGACGCCAATCAGATTCGCCTGGCGGTCGAGTATCCGTTGGGCGGGAAGTTCTAAAGCGCGGATCCCCGGCGGGAAGGGGCCCAACCTTGTTCAGGTTGGGCCCTTTGATCACTGATCCTTTTCGCAGTTCACCATCCACGACACGCCAAACCGATCGACCAGCATGCCGAAGCGCGCCGCCCAGAACGTGGCTTCCAGTGGCATTTGCACCTTGCCGTCTTCGGCCAGCGCCGTGAACACGCGCTCCGCCTCGGCAATGCTCTCGACATTCAGCGAGACCGAACAACCGGCCATTTCATCCGCGGGACGGTCCGGTGTGGTGTCCGAGCCCATGATCGCCTGGTCGCCCACCGACAGGCGGGTGTGGATGATCAGGTTGTGCAAATCCGCGGGAAAGTGTTCGCGCGCCGGGCTTTCACCGAAGGTCATCATCATTTCGATCTGGCCTTGCAGGGCTTGGGCATAGAAGGTGAAGGCGGCTTTGCAATCGTCATTGAAGATGAGGTAGGGATTGATTTTCATGTTTCAGCTCCCGGTCATTGAGGGTACACATCGGTTGACCGTTTGCCTGGCCAGTGACTTCCGATGTGTTTCGACTCGGGTAGCAAAGCCTTAAAACGCAGCGGGCGGTTGGGTTTTTTTAGATGTTTTTTCTATGGACGAGGCAAGGCTTATTGCCTCGGGCGCGCGTCGCGGCGCGAGCACACGCTCGATGGCGCCGCGCACCAGGCTTTCCAGCAATTCATCGCGCTCCGGTTCATCCAGCGCAGGCTGCGCCAGCCAGCTGGGCGCGCTGTTGAGCAAGGCAGCAATCGCATGCCCGGCGGCCCGCCGGCCCTGTTCACTGAACCGCGACCGAGTACCGAGCATCTGCAGCAATTTGCATTCGTACTGCTCGCGCAGTTGCCGCACCCGTTGCTGTTGCTCTTCGTTCAGGCAGCCGCTGTCGCGCTCCACCAGACGAAAATGCCAGGGCATCTCCTGATGCAGGTTCACATGCGCGCGGATCAGCGCCTGCAGTTTGTCGCGCTTGGCCGGAGCCTGTTGGGCGATGCGCCCCAGGGTGGCCAGCAGCTCTTCGTAGAACTCTTCGATCAGATCAAGCAGCAAGTGCTGCTTGCTGGGGTAATGGTGATACAACGATCCCGGGGACAGCCCCAGGCAGGTCGCGAGCTCACGCATGCCGACCTGGCCGAACCCCTTGCTGGCGAACAGTTCCAGGACTTTGTCCCGGTACTCGGTGAAACGTGAACAACGCTCAGGCATAGGCATGGAAGCCGCGCCCCGTTTTGCGTCCCAGGTAACCGGCAGCGACCATTTCCTTGAGCAGCGGAGCAGGGCGGTATTTGCTGTCGTTGAAGCCATCGTAGAAGGCCTCGAGAATCGCCAGCACGGTGTCCAGGCCGATCAGGTCCGCCAGGGCCAGCGGGCCGATGGGCTGGTTGCAACCCAGGCGCATGCCGGCGTCGATCTCTTCGGCACTGGCCAGGCCTTCCTGCAGCACCAGGATCGCTTCGTTGATCATCGGCACCAGGATCCGGTTGACCACGAAGCCCGGACGGTTGCCGGCGGTGATCGCGGTCTTGCCGAGGGTGGTGGCCATGTCCAGCGCCAGGGCGTGGGTCGCGTCGCTGGTTTGCAGGCCGCGGATCACTTCGATCAGGCCCATCACCGGCACCGGGTTGAAGAAGTGCAGGCCGATGAAACGCTCGGGCTGGCTGACGCTGGCGGCGAGTTGGGTGATAGACAGCGATGAGGTGTTGGAAGCGATCACGCAGTCGGGGCTGACCTGCGCGGCAATCTGTTGCAGCACGCGCAGTTTCAGCTCGAGGTTTTCGGTGGCGGCTTCGATCACCAGTTGCACATTCTGCAGGCTGCTGTAGTCGGTGCTGGTGCGGATCTTGTCGAGGGTGGCGAGCTTTTGCTCCTGGGTCAGGGTGTCCTTGGCGATCTGCCGATCGAGATTTTTGCCGACCGTCGCGATGGCCTTTTGCAGGGCGCTGTCGGAAATGTCGATCAAGGTCACGTTGAAACCGGCCAGGGCGCAGACTTGCGCAATGCCATTGCCCATGGTGCCGGCACCGATCACGCCAATATCTTGCAGTTTCATGATTGTGTCCTTGCGCTCAAACCTTGCGATACCTTGGCCGCCGCAACGGCCGAAGGCGTACTATTGGCCACGAGTCTAGAGCCGGCAGGGCGGTTGTCCTATGCCGAAACTGTTCAACGGCACTGATGTTTTTTGCCATTCGGGTGATGGGGAGAGAAGCGTTCACATGCGGGAAAAGGACTCGGTAGCCGCCTACTTCGTACAGGCAATGATCCATGGGTTGGGAGACGATCCACAGCGCCGGAAGGTTGCGCTGGAACAGGCGGGCATCGACTCTCTATCGATCGCGCAACCCACGGCGCGGGTTCCTGCCAGTGCGTTTGCCGCGCTGTGGCTGATCCAGATTCGCGAACTCGACGACGAATTCTTTGGCCTCGACTCCCATGGCATGCCGCCGGGCAGCTTCGCCCTGATCTGCCGGGCGCTGATTCAGGAGCCCGACCTGCACAAAGCCATGCGCCAGTGCCTGGTCAACTTCGCCCTGTTCCTGCGGGACTTTCGCGGCACCCTGACTGTGCGCGGCAAACGGGCGGTCATCAGCCTGGAAACCCGCGCGCAAAACGACGACCTCGCACGCTTGGGCGAGGAGACGTTCCTGGTGTTGATGATCAGCCTGCTGTGCTGGCTGGGCGGTCGACGCATCCCCATCGATCGCGCGGACTTTCGCCATCAGCGCGTTCCCCTCAGCGATGACCATTTGCTCTGGGGGCCCAACCTGACCTTCGGCGCCGAACGCACCGAGATCGAATTTGCCAGTCATTACCTGCGCTTGCCGGTGATTCAGGACCTGGCCTCGTTGAAAGTATTCCTGCGCACCGCACCGCAATGGCTGGTGATCCGCTTCCGCAACCAGCACGGCCTGGCGTCGCAGGTTCATCAGCGCCTGCGCCACAGCCATTACAGCGAATGGCCGACCTTGCAGGCCTTCGCCCTGGAACAGCACCTGAGCCCCAGCACCTTCCGCCGCAAACTGGAGCGCGAAGGCTGTTCGTACCAGGAGATCAAAGATGAAGTGCGGCGTGGGGTGGCATTCGAGCAGTTGCGCCAGAGCAAGGCGAGCATCGGCGATATTGCCGAGCGGTTGGGGTTTCAGGAGCCGAGTGCGTTTCATCGGGCGTTCAAGAAATGGACGGGGGAAAGTCCGGGGCGCTATCGGGCGCGGTTTCAGGGTGAATTGTCAGAAGGCTCTGACAGACCGATCTGATTAAGCGCGACCCCGATGTTTTCGGCGGTTTCGGGCTGTAGAGTCGCAGCTCCTAGTCTCTGTTCAACGCTGTTTGCAACAAGGACGCTGACCCCAAGGAACTGGAGCCTGTCGATGACCGATATTGAAAACATTCCCCCGAGAACCGTAAACCCGACACCCGATCGCTTTAGCCGATTGAGTAAAAGCCTGTTGTGGCTCAATGAGCGCGCCTGGCCATTGACCCTGGCCATACTGCTCACTGCCGGGGTGTACCTGTATCAATACATTCAGGAAGAAAAGATCCCGCTGAGTATCACCTCTTCAGCCGTCATCTCTGCACTGCCGGTCATGTCCGCGATACTCGTGTTCATCATTTCGGTGCTGGTGGCTTTTGTCCTGTTGCCGATTTTCGTCCTGTTTCATCGATTGAATGATTCCGGCAAGCGCCTGAGCGACGAGCTCACCCTTGATCAAACCTCTGCCGAACACAGGGCGCGCCACCGTCGTATGTTATGGCGCTGGGGCGGAAGCCTATTGCTCCTCGGGACTTTCTGCGCAGTGCTCAGCGTCATCGGCTCTCAGGTGACGGGCAACTGGTACTGGGGCACCGCGGCGGTAGTGGGTACGGGGCTGACGATTGCCTGTTACTGCTGGCTGATGACGCGCGGTGTGGAAGGCCCGGTGTCGATGGATTTTCGCATTGCGTGTGTGATGTCCGCCTTTGTTCAGGTGGTCGTGATTCTCAATGTCACGATGGTGGCGATCGACATCGCCGGCCAATACGTCAGTAACCTGTGGTGGCTGGTGCCGCTGATGCTGGTGGAATTGCTGGCGGTCTGGATGATCCAGCTCCTGGGTGCGTTGTTCGTGGTCAAGATGCGCAGCCATGACAACCCGGTGGCCCTGGTGGCGTCCGCCGTCATGGTCCTGGTCATCGTCCTGGGCTTGTTTCCGACCTCAGGCGCCAAGCTGGGCGGGTTTGCCTTTCAAGTCTCGGCCTCCGGCGCACGCAATTGCACCCTCATGAATTTCGCCCCCGAGAGCAAAGGGCTCGAGGCACTCACGGATCCCGACAGGCCGGGCTTCAGTCGCCCGTTACGCGTCATTGCCGAGGCAGACGGTATTTACTTTGTGCGCCTGTGGAAGACCGACTCCAAGGCGGTGCAGTTTGTACCTCGTGCCAGTCTGGTGGGCGTTGATGTCTGCCCGCGCGCTACGCCAAAAACTGCTTCCTCTGCAGCACCCGCGCCAATCCCTGGCTGAAGTACCATGGCGCATTGTTGTCATCGCCAAGCCGGGTCCAGCGCCGTATGCCAGTTGCTCTTAACCGCGTCACTTCCTTGCTCGACCAGGCCAGGCGCGCCTTACTCCTGGTCTGGGGAACCTCACGCGGATTATTCCTAGGCCTGGTGCTGGCAACGCTGATCGCCGGTGTGCTTCCAGCGCTGGCCGCCTGGCTGGGCCAGCGCATCGTCGATGCGGTGGTCTTCGCCATGCAATTGCATGCGCAGCAGGGCAGTGCGCCGTTGTGGCCGGTGGTGCGTTATGTGCTGTTTGAAGCCGGTGTGCTGGCGTTGCTGTCCGGGACCCAGCGGGCGTTGTCGGTCCAGCAGTCGCTGTTGCGGGTGCAGCTGGGGCAGAAGGTCAACACGATGATTCTGGAGAAGGCCCAGACATTGTCGCTGGTGCAGTTCGAGAATTCCGAGTTCTACGACAAGCTGGTGCGGGTCCGGCGCGAGGCCTCGACCCGGCCGTTGGCGCTGGTGATGAAGTCGTTGGGGCTGATCCAGAACCTGATCGTGTTGATCAGCTTCGGCGTGTTGCTGGTGCATTTTTCGCCGTGGGCGCTGGTGCTGCTGGTGGTCGGCGCGTTGCCGGTGTTCTTTGCCGAAGCGCACTTTTCCGGGGATGCCTTCCGCCTGTTCACCCGCCGTGCGCCCGAGAGTCGCCAGCAAAATTACATCGAGACGCTGCTGTCCCACGAAGGCTATATCAAAGAGGTCAAGCTGTTCGGTTTTGCGCCGCTGCTGTTGAAGCGTTATCGCGAGACGTTCGCCCGTCTCTATGCCGAAGACCGGCGGTTGACGCTGCGCCGTGATGGCTGGGGTTTCGGGTTGGGGCTGCTGGGCACCGCTGCGTTTTACCTGGCGTATGCCTGGGTGGTGGTCGATACCGTCCATGGCAGCATCAGCCTCGGCCAGATGACCATGTACCTGGTGTTGTTCAAGCAGGGGCAGACGGCGGTGAGCAGCAGCCTCAGCGCCATCAGCGGTCTTTATGAGGATGGGCTCTATCTGTCGAGTCTCTATGAATACCTGGCCGAACCGGTGGTGGTCGATACCGGCAGCCTGACGGTGGGCGCGGTGCCCGGCGATGGTTTGCGTTTCGAGAACGTCGGTTTCCGTTATCCGGGTGCCAGTCGCGCCGCGCTGGAAGGCATCGATCTGCACCTGGTGCCTGGACACAGTGTGGCGCTGGTGGGGGAGAACGGTTCGGGCAAGACCACGCTGATCAAACTGCTGGCCCGTCTGTACCGTCCCGATCAGGGCCGGATATTGCTGGACGGCAGCGATCTGCAGACGTGGGAAGAAGACGCGCTGCGTCGCCGCATCGGCGTGATTTTTCAGGACTACATCCGTTACCAGTTCTCGGTCGGCGAGAACATCGGCGTCGGCGACACCCTGGCCTTCAACGATGAACAGCGTTGGCAGGAGGCTGCCGCGGAGGGCATGGCTGCGCCCTTTATCGAACGCCTGGATCGCGGTTATGCCACGCAGTTGGGCCGCTGGTTCGCCGGTGGGCAGGAACTGTCCGGCGGGCAATGGCAGAAAATCGCCTTGTCCCGCGCCTACATGCGCCGCGAGGCCGACATCCTGATTCTCGATGAGCCGACCTCGGCGCTCGACCCGGCGGCGGAAGCGGCGGTGTTCGAGCATTTCAGCGAGCACACCGAAGGCCGCATGACCTTACTGATTTCCCACCGCTTTTCCAGCGTGCGCAATGCCGATCACATCATCGTGCTGGACCAGGGTGCGATCCTGGAGCGAGGGGACCACGACAGTCTGGTGGCGGCGGGCGGGCGCTATGCGCAGTTGTTCAACCTGCAGGCCAAGGGTTATCGCTGAGCCTCAGGAATCCTGAGCGCGCCGAGGCACTGCCGGCCCCGCGACCTGGGCCGGCGGCGACGACTGAATCAAGCTATCCAGCGCCTTGCGGTAGGTCTGCCCACCCCGGCTCATGCTGTTGTTGTGCGAGGCACCGGGCACCAGCAACAGACGCTTGGGTTCCAGGGCGGCATTGAATAGTTGCTCGCTGAAGCGCGGCGGCACGTAGCGGTCGTCCAGCCCGTGGACCACCAGCAGCGGCATGTTGATCTCGGCGATCTTGTCGATGGAATCGAATTTCTGCGACAGCAGCCAGCGCACCGGCAGGGAAGTATTGGCCATCGCCGTGGCGACGTCGGCCAGAGAAGTGAAAGTAGACTCGATGATCAGCCCGCGAGCCGGCACCGGGGTCTGCTCTTTTGCAGCTGCCTGGCCCAACTCGGCCGCCAGGTCGATGGCCACGGCGCCGCCGAGAGAATGACCGTAGATCAGCCGTTTGTTCGCGTCCGGTTGCAGGAGCTTGAAGCGTTCCCAGGCAATCCGCGCATCTTCGTACACCGTGGTTTCCGACGGCAGGTCGCCGTGACTCTGGCCGAAACCGCGGTAGTCGATGGCCAGCACCGAGTAACCCAGTGCCTGCAGTTGCTGGATGCGAAACAATTGCCCGGTGAGGTTCCAGCGTACGCCATGCAGATAGAGGATCGCCGGCGCATTCGCCCGTTCCGCCGGCCACCACCAGCCATGGATACTTTGCCCGGCCTTGAAGCTTTTGGGCTGCAGCTCGAACTCCTCGACACTGCTCGGCAACCCGCTGTACCAACTGGCATTCCCCGGTTCGATGCGGAACAACAACTCCCGCTCCTTATGCTCCAGCACCGCGCAACCCACCGGCAGGCCGACGAGCAGCGCGGCCATGCATAGCAGCGGCAGCCAGCGTTGGCGTAGACGAGCGAGGAGGGAAGCGGGCATCGGGCGGTCCCCGGTAAAAAAAATGAAGTTCGGGTTTTAGCAGAAGTGTGCTCAGCGCGGGAAAAATTTCGACAGCCGTTCACCCGACCCCTTGTGGGAGCGAGCCTGCTCGCGAATGCGGTATGACATTAAGCATTGATGTCAGCTGACACACCGCTTTCGCGAGCAGGCTCGCTCCCACAAGGGGAGTAGCGCCGGTCAGGACTGCCTGTATCAATCCGCCCGCAACACAATCTTGCCAATGTGCTCGCCCGCTTCCATCCGGGCATGCGCCTGCACGGCCTGCTCCAATGGAAAGACCTTGTCGATCATCGGCAGGCACCGCCCGGCGGTAAGGACGGGCCAGACGTACTCGCGCAACTGCTCGGCAATCGAGGCTTTTTCTTCGCGGGTACGCGCGCGCATCAAGGAACCGGTGATCGTCGCGCGTTTGCCCAGGATCGCCATCAGGTCGACCTCATTGGCCTTGGCGCCGCCGAGAAAGCCCAGCATCACCAGTCGACCGTCCATGCCCAGCGCCGCGAGATTCGGGTTCAGGTACGAGCCGCCCATGATGTCGAGGATCACATTGACGCCTTTGCCGGCGGTTTTCTCCTGGATGACCTGGACGAAATCCTGCTCCCGATAGTTGATCGCCTCGGCCCCCAGCTTGCGGATCGCCGCACACTTTTCTTCACTGCCCGCCGTGGCGAAGGCCTTGATCCCGAATTCGCGACACAGCATCAGCGCGGTGGTGCCGATGCCGCTGGTGCCGCCATGAATCAAGGCGCGCTGGCCCTTGCTGGCGCCACCGAGGTCGAACAGGTTGGCCCACACGGTAAAGAACGTTTCCGGGATCGCCGCGGCTTGCAACCAGTCCATGCCTTGGGGAATCGGCAGCGCCTGACTGGCCGGGGCGACGCAATATTGCGCATAACCGCCGCCATTGGTCAGCGCACACACGCTATCGCCGAGGATGAATTCATTGACGCCCTGGCCGATCGCCACGACTTCACCGGCTACTTCCAGCCCGGGAATCGGGCTCATGCCGGGTTTCATCGGGTACTTGCCGGCGCGCTGGATCACGTCGGGGCGGTTGACGCCGGCGGCGTGGACGCGGATCAGTATCTCGCCGGCCGCTACGGTGGGGATGGGTACCTGGCGTGGTTGCAGGACTTCGGGGCCGCCGGGTTGGGTGATTTCAATCTGGGTCATGGTTTGGGGCAACGTCATGTCGTATACCTGTCTGGAAGGTGATCTGTAGATGGGATCACCTGAATGTACAAATCATTCAGTTCGTTACACCGATCAATGTGGGAGCGGCACAGGGCTCCAGTCGCTGGCCGGTACAGCAACCGCATACCCAATTCCAACAACAGCGCCACAACAATAGCCCCCGCCGCAATGACAAACATCACTGCATGCTGCCCGCCGCTGGCGTTGAACAACGCCGAATAGGCAAACCCTGCGATGGCCTGGAACGTGGCGAATGAGACCGTGGCGCGGCTCCAGGCGATCTGCTGCTGATGATGGTTCGGGATCAGTTCATTGCGGCATACGGCCAGGGTGCGTGTGGTCATCGATGAAATTGTCGCGGTGTTTCCGGGGACGGGTGAGTAACGTTTAAAAGATCGCAGCAGCTCCTACCGGGGAGATTGGTGTTCCCTGTAGGAGCTGTCGAGTGAAACGAGGCTGCGATCTTAAAATCTTATGGCATTTCCGGCAGTTCCTGCGGGCGCAGGTCGAACACCAACACCTCTGCATCCACACCCTTGCCCAAGCTCAGCACCCGTTCATCGCGAACCCGTACACCATCACCTTCCTGCAACGGCACACCATTAAGTTCGACACTACCGCGAGCAACATGCACATAAGCATAGCGATTCGCACCCAGTTCCAGGCTGGCGCTTTCCTTGCCATCGATCAGCGCGGCATACACCCGCGCATCCTGGCGCACCGTCAGCGAACCCTCTGTCCCTTCAGGGGAAATGATCAGTTGCAGACGCCCGCGTTTCTTCTGCGTGCTGAAGTGTTCCTGCTGATAACGCGGTTTGGCGCCGCTGACTTCCGGCACGATCCAGATTTGCAGGAAATGCACCGGCCGGGCCGCCGAGTGGTTGTACTCGCTGTGGGCGACGCCGCTACCGGCGCTCATCAGTTGCACATCGCCGGGGCGGATCACCGAACCGGTACCCAGGGTGTCCTTGTGTTCCAGGGCGCCTTCGAGCACATAGGAGAAAATCTCCATGTCGCGGTGCGGGTGCTGGCCAAACCCTTTACCGGCCGCCACGCGGTCATCGTTGATCACCAGCAGGTCGGAAAATCCCTGCTCTTTCGGGTTGCGGTAGTTGGCGAAGGAAAAGGTATGGTAGGACTTCAACCAACCGTGATTGGCGGCGCCGCGATCAGAAGCTTTGCGTAGGGTCAGCATGATGAAGTTCTCCTGTGGGGACGTTGCTTCGTCCGAGTGAGGAGAAGGTTAATGGTTACTGGTGGATGCAATAAGTAGGTGAAAATTGAAATACTGTCTCGTACAGGTTGACAGTTATAGACGGCTTTTCAAGTATGCTTGTTCGATGTCTCGCGTGGTCATAACCCTTAAGCGGGACGCTTACCTGTGGGAGCGGGCTTACCCGCGAAGGCGTCGGCACATTCAACATGACCGGTGACTGACACACCGCTTTCGCGGGCAAGCCCGCTCCCACAGGGGGCGGTGTTTATTCAGTATTATTTTTTTACCTCAGTGATTTTGATCCCATGAAAACCGTGGCAATGGTGCTGTTCCCCGACTTTCTCCTGCTCGACATGGCCGGGCCCATGGAAGTGTTTTCCATCGCCAACCGTTATCTGCCGAAGGCCGAGCGCTATGAGCTGTCGACCATCGGTACCGAACACGGTGCGCTGCGGGCCTCCAACGGCGTCAGCGTCCAGGCCGACCGGCACATCGATCAGGCAAGTGAAGCCTATGACTTATTGCTGGTGCCCGGCGGTCCCGGTGCCTATAACGAAAAACATCCGCCGTTGCTCGGCTGGCTGCAAGGCGCTGTCAGCCGCGCAGGCCGTTATGGTTCGATCTGCACCGGCGCCTTCGTGCTGGGCCATGCCGGTCTGCTCGACGGCTACCGCGTCACCACCCACTGGCACTACACCGAACGGCTGATCAAGGGTTTTCCCAAGGCGACGGTGGAGACCGACCAGATCTACGTGTTGGACCGCAACCTCATCACGTCCGGCGGTGTCACTGCCGGCATCGACCTGGCACTGGCGGTGGTCGCCGAAGACCATGGCAAGAAAGTCGCCCAGGACGTGGCCAAGGTGTTGCTGGTGGTGATGAAACGCCAGGGCGGGCAGGCGCAATTCAGCCCGTTGACGGCCGCCGTCGCCCCCCAGGAAACGCCGGTGACCCGCGTGCAGAACTATATGCTCGAGCATCTCGATGAAACCTTCAGCATCGAGCGTATGGCCGGCTTGGCCACCATGAGCCCACGCCATTTCGCCAGGGTCTTTGCCCGGGAAGTGAACATGACGCCCATGGAGTTTTTGCAAAGTGCGCGAATCGATTGCGCGCGGAACCTGCTGGAAACCAGCGACCTGCCACTCAAGACCGTGGCCTTCAAAAGTGGTTTCGGCAGCGTGCGGCACATGCGTTTCCTGTTCAGTGAAAAGCTCGGCCTGACCCCGACCCAGTACCGCGAACAGTTCAGCTAGAGCGCTCTTGTCCGTTGTGCGCACCCTGATGGCCGCGGCGCTCCCACCGTGGTGGTTGTACCGTCACCGAGGCCTGCCAAGATAGCGCTGAACCCTTTGAGATGGAGATGCGGGAGCCTGGATGGCGTGTGCGATGGAGCGTTGCTGCACTGTGCGCCGGTCAGGTTTCAGCACGAGAACGTGCATGAACAGCCTCAGAGATTTGAACAGCGAAGCGCTGCTGCGATTCGGCCCCTATGTGTTTCACCTGCGCCAACGACTGATCCTGCAGGGTGATCGACCGCTACGCATGGGTGGACGGGCCCTGGATATTTTGCAGGTGCTGGTGGAGCGTGCCGGCACAGTGGTCAGCAAGGACGAACTGATCGCTCGGGTCTGGCCGACGTCGGTGGTCGAGGAAATCAACCTGCGGGTGCACATTGCCGCGTTGCGCCGGGCGTTGGCCGACGGCCAGGACGGGCAGCGCTATATCGTCAATATTCCGCAACGCGGCTATAGCTTTATCGCCCCGGTGCAGCACGAGCCGGAAGCTGCGCCGGTTTCGATCGAGACGCTGCAGAAAACCCCGCACAACCTGCCCGCGCGGCTCTCGCCGGTGACCGGTCGGGACTCGATTGTCGGCAGCCTGGTGCGGCAGTTGCCGGTTCGTCGGTTGATGACCCTGGTCGGTCCCGCCGGCATCGGCAAGACCACCGTGGCATTGCGCGTGGCTGAGTTGCTGTTGCAGCACTACCAGGATGGCGTCTGGCTGATCGATCTGGCGGTGATCGATGACCCGGCACAAGTGGTCGATCATCTGACGCGTGCGCTCGAACTGGACATTGGCACCAGCCTTGAAGTGTTGGCGCAACGGCATACGTTGCTGCTGCTCGATAACTGCGAACACCTGCTCGAACCCTGCCGGACTTTGGTCGAGGACTTGCTGATGGCAGCGCCCCGGTTGTCGATCCTGGTGACCAGTCGCGAACCGTTGCAGGCACCGGGGGAAACGGTGCAGCGTTTGCCGCCCCTGGTGGTGCCGCCGGCTTCAGCGTTGCACAGCGTGGCCGAGGCCATGAGCTATTCGGCGGTGCAGTTGTTCGTCAGCCGTGCCCGCACCCGTCAGCAAGGCTTTGTCCTACGCGAACAGGACCTCCAGGTCGTAAGGGAAATCTGTCGGCGGCTCGATGGTTTGCCCCTGGCCATCGAACTGGCGGCAGCGCAAATCGACGCGTTGGCGTTGGTCGGTTTGCAAGCCCAGCTCGACAATTGTTTTCAGTTGCTGACCCAGGGCCGGCGCACGGCGGTCCCACGGCATCAAACCCTGAAAGCGGCGCTGGACTGGAGTTACGAACAGCTGGGTCCGCTGGAGCAGACCGTATTGCAGCGCCTGGCAGTATTCAAAATGGCCTTTACCCTGGAAGCGGCAATCGGCGTGATCGGTTGCGCGCAGTTGCTGCCCGGCCGCCTGGCCGAAGTGATCGAACGCCTGGCGCTCAAATCCTTGCTGTCGCGGGAGCAGGGCAACGGCGTGACCCGTTACCGTTTCCTCAACACCACTCGCAGCTACGCCCTGGAGAAACTCGAACACGAGGGGGGCTTGCGTGCCTTCGAAATGCGCTACGCCCGCTACATCAGCCGGGCGCGCTGGGCCTCAAGCGGCCAGGTGACGCTGCAGCTGGTCGAGTAACCGTCGGACTTTCATCAGGTCCGGCGTGGTAAAGCCTTCGGTGAACCGCTGGTAGATCGGCGCCAGCAGCTCATGGGCTTGCCCATAACGGCCCTGACGCAGCCAAAGCTGTGCCAGCGAGGTGGCGCAACGCAGTTGCCAGGCCAGGGCACCCTGGGTTTTTGCCACGTTGAGTGCCCTGATCAATAGCGCCTCGGCCGCTGCGGTTTTCAGCGGGCAGTCTTTGCTCAGTAGCGCTTGCGCCCTGGCTCGCAGGATCTCCGCCGTGCTCCAGCCTGCGGCGCCGGTATCGGCCCGGTGCAGCAAGGCGTCATCGACGAAACCACTGTCCAGCGTGACCATGATGTCCTTGATCAGCCCGCTGCCCGGTTGTGGCAGCGGCCGCGCGTCGGCTTGGTCGATCACCTGCGCATAGTGGCGGGCCCAGGTATAGAACAACAGCACCGAATGTTTCCGGGCTTGCTCCAGCAGCAGGCGCAACAGTTCGCGGGCGGTACGGGTCTCGCCGTTGTAGTGGGCGATCAGGCAGCCGGCCAGCGCCAGGGTGTAGCAGATGGACGTGCCGTGGTCGATCTGGATCGCGATATCCAGCGCCTGGCGGGCGGTGCGCCAGGCCTGTTCCGGTTGGCCCTGCAACCAGAGAATGCGCGCCAGGATGGTCAGGGCGGCAACGCTCTGGTCGTATTGCACGCCGAAACCGTGGGTAAAGCGGTTGAGGTGCCCGCTCTGGGCCATGCGCTGCAGGACCTGTTCGGCATTCACCCGTGCCGCTGACTGATCGCCGGCGAAGTGCAGGGCCAGCACCCGCAAGCGCTGCGCGCTCAGGGACAACAGCGCATCGCCCTGCAGCCCCAGTCGGTCGAATTGTCGGCTTTGCTCCAGCGCCGTTTGATAGTTGGCGCAACCGAGGTTGACCGCCATGTGCCCGGACACCGCTCGCAGTTGACCGTCCAGGTCGTTGCACGATTTGGCCAGCGCCCGGGCGTTGACGAAGGCTTCGACCGTTTCCGCCGTACCGCCCTGGGTGTGGTAGCACGAACTGCCAAGGGCCAGCTTGAGGGTCATTTTCAATTGCGCGCAGGGCTCGGGCGCTGCGTCGAGCAAGGCCAGAGCCTTGCGCACATAGGCCCCGTGTTCCTTGAGCAGCGACAGTTCCTGCCACAGCGGCGTGGACGTCGCGGCCAGATGGATCGCCAAGGTCTGCGGTCCTTGGGCAGTCAGGCCCCAGTCGAGTGCCGAGCGAATGTCTTCCAGGCTGCGGGCATAGCGCTCGATCCATAGCCTGGTCCTGACCAGCTCCCAGTCGTGCCGGGCCTGACGCATCAGGGTCAGACAATGTTCGGCATGGCGTTTCCGGGTGCCCTGCAAATCGGCGACCTGGTCGAGTTTTTCCAGGGCATAGCTGCGGGTGGTGTCGAGCAGACGGTAGAACACTTCTTCATCGCCCACTTCCACGTTGAGCAGCGATTTGGCCACCAGTTGCGTGATCGAGCCAAATACCGCGCGGGGTTCGATGTGTTCGCCGACAATCACCGCCGCTGCCGACTCCAGGGTGAAGCCACCCCTGAACATCCCCAGTCGACGCAGGCAGGTCTGCTCGCACGGGCTGAGCAGTTCGAAGCTCCAGTCCAGCGTGGCGCGCAGGGTTTGATGGCGCCCCGGCGCTGAATGACCGCCTTGGGTGAGCAGGCGAAAACTGCCTTGCAGTTGCTCCAGCAGGCCACTCAGGCCCTGGCTGCCCACCTGCGCCGCCGCCAGTTCGATGGCCAGCGGAATGCCGTCCAGACGACGGCAGATTTCAATTGCCAGCGGCAACTCGTCATCGGTCAGTTCGAAGCTGTCATGGCTGGCCATCGCCCGCTCGACGAACAACTGCAGCGCGGAAAAACCCAGGGCCTGGGCGCGGTCGGCGATGGGGGGAGGGCAGTCCAGCGAGTCCAGGCGCTGGACGTATTCGCCTTCGGCCCGCAGGCTCTCGCGGCTGGTGGCCAGAATATGCACCTGGGGTGCGCCGCGCAGGATGCTTTCGCTCATCACCGCGATCGCATCGATCAGGTGTTCACAGTTGTCGATCACCAGCAACATCTGCCGCTCGCGCAGGCACGCCGCGAGGCCGCTCACGGGTTCGGCATCGTGCAGTGACAGGTCAAGCAGTGTCGCCAGGTGGTGGGTGATCATCGACGGGTCGTTGATCGGTGCCAGGTCCAGCAGGCGGATGCCGTCCCGGTAGCGCCCGATCAGCTGTTCGGCGACGCGCAAAGCCACGGTGGTCTTGCCGATGCCGCCTGGGCCGACCAGGGTGATGAAGCGCTGGCGCGCCAGTTGCAGCACCAGACTGTCGACCAGTGACTGGCGACCGATCGGGCGGGTTCGGCGCACGGGCAGGTTGTGCCCGCTCGGTGGGAGGGCTTCGCTCGCGGGATGTGGCTCGACCTGTTCCAGGGAATAGGGCGCGACAAAACTGTAGCCACGCTGGACGACGGTGACGATGTAGCGCTGGCCGGCCTGACCGTCGCCGAGGGCTTTGCGCAGTGCAGCCATGTGCACACGCAGGTTGATATCTTCCACTATGCTTTTTGGCCAGACCCGGGCGATCAGCGCTTGTTTGCTGACCACATTCCCGGCGTGTTCCAGCAGGATCAATAGAATGTCCAGGGCTCGCCGGCCCAGGCGCAGTGGCTGGTCGGCCTCCATCACCAGGCGTTGGCCAGGATAAATCCGGTAGGGGCCGAAATGGATGGCTTGTTCGGGGGAAAGGGGCAACGGGTCACTCCGCGGAAATTAACAACGATTAACTCGTACTGCGTCAGGTCTGCGCCCAAAACTCTCTTATAAGGACTGTAGCGTCAAGAGCATGCCGAAGACCGAGTGGCGCGACTGGCAGAACGCATGAGTCACTCACCGATTGCTATCCCACCCGACACTCGCAAAGGAGACATCGCCATGAGTACTTTCACCACCCGCGACGGCACCGAGATTTATTACAAGGACTGGGGCACCGGCCAACCCATCGTCTTCAGCCACGGTTGGCCGTTGAATGCCGACAGCTGGGAATCGCAGATGATCTTCCTGGCCTCCAAAGGCTATCGAGTGATCGCCCACGACCGCCGTGGCCATGGCCGCTCCAGCCAGCCGTGGTCCAGCAATGACATGGACACCTACGCCGACGACCTGGCGCAGTTGATCGAGCTGCTGGACCTGAAGGATGCGGTGCTGTTCGGTTTCTCCACCGGTGGCGGTGAAGTGGCGCGCTATATCGGTCGCCACGGCACTGGCCGCGTGGCCAAGGCCGGGCTGATTTCCTCGGTACCACCGCTGATGCTCAAGACCGAAGCCAACCCCGGCGGCCTGCCGATCGAAGTGTTTGACGGCATCCGCCAGGCGTCCCTGGCCGACCGTTCGCAGCTGTACATCGACCTTGCCAGCGGGCCGTTCTTCGGTTTCAACAAACCGGAGGCCAAGCCGTCCCAGGGCATGATCGACTGGTTCTGGCTGCAAGGCATGACGTCTGGCCACAAGAACGCCTATGACTGCATCAAGGCGTTCTCCGAAACCGACTTCACCGAAGACCTGAAAAAATTCGATGTGCCGACCCTGGTGGTACATGGCGATGCGGACCAGGTGGTGCCGATCGAAGCGGCGGGCATGGCTTCGGCAAAATTGGTGAAAGGTTCGCAGCTGTTGGTCTACCCCGGTGCGCCCCATGGCTTGACTGATACCCACAAGGATCAGCTCAACGCTGATCTGCTGGCGTTCCTCAAGGGTTGATGCACCCGGCGCGGCAAGCGCAAAAGATCGCAGGTTGCGCCAGCTCCTACAGGGGTATGTGGACACCCGTAGGAGCTGGCGAAGGCTGCGATCTTTTGCTTTCATGGCCGCGCAGGGTCTGACAGCGCCAGGCAAACGGATTGATACCCTCGCTGCGGGTGAAGATGTGGCAGAAATGCGCCTGATCGCAGAAACCGCATTCCAGGCTGATTTGCGTCAGCGTCAGGTCGGTGTTCTGGATCAGCTGCTTGGCCCGTGCAATGCGTTGATGACGAATCCAGTCCTGGGGTGAAAGCCCGGTGCTGCACTTGAACGCGCGGGAAAAGTGGCTGCGCGAGAGCGCGCAGGCCTGTGCCAGTTCGGTGACTTCCAGCGTTTCACCGAGGCGTTCGAGGATCAGCCGCTTGACCAGGCTCTCGCGCCACGGGGTCAGGCCACCGGTGTTTTTCTTCGTTTCAGTGACTGCCGCGCGAGCGGCGTTTTGCTGAAAGTGAGCCATGGCGAATGTCCGTGTCGGTGGCAATCATTCTTGGTGGCGGGGGCTCTGGCAGGCGAGTTAAACGTTGTTAATTCTTCGTTTGCAGCGGGCAGTCTCGATTAAAGTCAGACACAATCGCCACCCTCGTGCCTGGCCGAAAACACAAGGGAACCGTGCCTATGAACCGTAACGATCTGCGCCGCGTCGACATGAACCTGCTGGTGATTTTCGAGGCCTTGATGTTCGAAAAGAACCTGACCCGGGTGGCGGAAAAGCTGTTCATGGGGCAACCGGCGGTGAGTGCGGCGTTGGGGCGGTTGCGGGATTTGTTCGATGATCCGTTGTTGCTGCGTAACGGTCGCGCGATGGAGCCGACGGCGCGGGCACTGGCGATTCTCAAGGAGTTGCAGCCGGCGATGGATACTATTTCCGGTGCGGTGAGCCGGGCCAAGGAGTTTGATCCGGCGACCAGTTGCGATGTGTTTCGCATCGGGCTTTCGGACGATGCCGAGTTCGGCTTGTTTCCGCCGTTATTGACGCAACTGCGGGAGGAGGCGCCCGGGATCATTGTTGTGGTGCGTCGGGCCAACTACCTGTTGATGCCGGCGTTGCTGGCGTCCGGGGAGATTTCGGTGGGGGTCAGTTACACCACGGATCTGCCGGCCAATGCCAAGCGCAAGAAGCTGCGGGACATTCCTTGCAAAGTGCTGCGTGGTGATAAGCGAGCGGGGACGCTGACGCTGGATGAGTATTGTGAACGGCCGCATGCGATGGTGTCGTTTTCTGGCGATTTGAGCGGCAACATTGATCTTGATCTGGCGAAGATCGGGCGTAGTCGGCGTGTGGTGTTGGGGGTGCCGCAGTTCAGTGGTCTGCGGGCGTTGCTGGCCGGGACCGAGATGATTGCGACGGTGCCGGATTATGCTGCGTGTGCGTTGGTTGAGGGGTGTGCGTTGCGCGCCGAGGAACCGCCGTTTCCGATAGAGGCGGCGCAGCTGTCGATGGCGTGGAGCGGGGTGCATGATAATGATCCGGCGGAGAAGTGGTTGCGGTCGCGGATAAGCCAGTTTATGTCAGAGCCGCTGAATGTCCCGTTGGCGACCTCGTAGCCGACCAAGCTCCTGCTGATAGTGTACATACCCATTTCTGCGGCCTGACAACCGACCTGATTTCCCGGATGTACCCCGACCCTTGTAGGAGCTGGCTTGTCGGATCGCCGCACCTCAGCGAAGACGGCCTCAAGCCTTGCATCGCCCATGAAAACGCCTTCGCCAGCAAGCCGGCTCCTACCGGGATCTGCGGTGGGTCGTAGTTCCAGCTCAACCTGAAAAAAGAGCACGTACATCCAATTTTCCTCGCTTCCACCCCGGCACTATCAAACCCGGTCCCGGCGCGTCGACGCCGGTCGTTTTTTGATTTGTGCAAGGTAGCCCATGAACGCTTTGCGATGGGATGAACGGGCCCAGGACGTCGGGCTGTTTTTTTTGCGGGTCAGCGCTGGCTTGTTTTTATTGTGGGTGCACGGCCTGCCAAAGCTGCTTGACTACAGTGCGCAACTGCAAGTCATCGAAGACCCGTTTCACCTGGGTGCGAACGTCACGCTGATGCTGGCGATTTTTGCCGAGGTGTTGTGTCCGTTGCTGATCATAGTCGGGGTATTGGTGCGTCTGGCGTGCCTGCCGATTCTGGCTGTGTTGTTGATCGCGCTGCTGGTTGTGCACCCGCAATGGAGCCTTGATGAAGGGCAGTTCGGCTGGCTGCTGTTGATACTGTTCACCAGCCTTTTTATCGCCGGGCCTGGACGGCTGGCGCTCAATGTCCGACTTGCCGGAGCTTTGCGTTATGCCTGAATCCAATCGTTTCGAAGAAGTCGTGACCCTGGTCATCAAACACCGGATCAAGGCGGGTTTTGAAGTGCCCTACGAAGCCTGGTTGCGCAACATCGTCAGTATCGCCGGGCAGCAAGACGGGCACTTGGGCGTCGATGTGATTCGCGGCAAAAGCGCCGGGCTCGACTTGTACACCTGCGTGTTGCGCTTTTGCTCCACCGAGGTGATGCAGCGCTGGCTCGACTCGCCGCAGCGGCTTGAGTTGGTCAACGAAGCCACGCCGATGCTCGCCGACGGCGACCAGACCGAGGTCAACCCGGTCAACGAGTTCTGGTTCGCGCCGCAGGCTGAAACCAACACGCCCCCGCCGCGCTGGAAGCAGGCCGTGGTGACGTTGTTGGTGATTCTGCCGCACACCTTGCTGGTGCCGCTGATCTGGGGGCCGCTGTTGCAGCTCGACGCCTTCCTCTCGCACTACGTGGTCGCGACGTTCCTGATCACCCTGACCATCGTGGTTTCAGTGGTGTACCTGTTCATGCCGATGGCGACACGCTTGTTCGCGCCCTGGCTTTCTTCTTCCACTCAGCCTAAGGAAACGCGATGAGCGCCGATCTGATTTTATTCAATGGCCAATTTCATACCGTTGACCGGGAAAATCCGCGTGCCAGCGCCGTGGCCATCAGCGACGGTCGCTTCGTCGTGGTCGGCACCGACGCCGAAGCCATGGCCCTGCGCGGTTCGGGTACCCAGGTCATCGACCTCAAGGGCCGCTGCGTCATCCCCGGTCTCAACGACTCGCACCTGCACCTGATCCGTGGCGGTTTGAACTACAACCTCGAACTGCGCTGGGAAGGCGTACCGTCCCTGGCCGATGCCCTGCGCATGCTCAAGGATCAGGCCGACCGTACGCCGACACCGCAGTGGGTGCGGGTGGTCGGTGGCTGGAACGAATTCCAGTTCGCCGAAAAACGCATGCCGACCCTGGAAGAACTCAACCAGGCGGCGCCCGACACGCCGGTGTTCGTGCTGCATTTGTACGACCGCGCCTTGCTCAACCGTGCGGCGTTGCGCGTTGCCGGCTACACCCGCAACACGCCGAACCCGCCGGGTGGCGAGATTGTGCGCGATGCCAACGGTGAGCCGACCGGCATGCTGGTGGCGCGGCCCAACGCGATGATTCTGTACTCGACGCTGGCCAAGGGGCCGAAGTTGCCGCTGGAGTATCAGGTCAACTCGACCCGCCAGTTCATGCGCGAGCTCAACCGTCTCGGCCTGACCAGCGCCATCGATGCCGGCGGTGGTTTCCAGAACTATCCCGACGATTACCAGGTGATCGAACAGCTGGCCAAAGACCAGCTACTGACCATTCGCATCGCCTACAACCTGTTCACTCAGAAGCCCAAGGAAGAGCTCACCGACTTCAAGAATTGGACCAGCAGCGTGACGCTGCACCAGGGTGACGATTACTTGCGCCACAACGGCGCCGGGGAAATGCTGGTGTTCTCGGCGGCGGACTTCGAAGACTTCCTCGAGCCGCGCCCGGACTTGCCACAAACCATGGAAGACGAGCTGGAGCCGGTGGTTCGCCATTTGGTCGAGCAGCGCTGGCCATTCCGTTTGCATGCAACGTATGACGAGTCCATCAGCCGCATGCTCGACGTGTTCGAGAAGGTCAACCGCGATATTCCGTTCAATGGCTTGCCCTGGTTTTTCGACCACGCCGAAACCATCACCCCGCAGAACATCGAGCGGGTGAGGGCGCTGGGTGGCGGGATTGCGATCCAGGACCGCATGGCGTTCCAGGGCGAATATTTCGTCGAGCGCTACGGCAGCAAGGCCGCCGAAGCCACGCCGCCGATCCAGCGCATGCTGGCCGAAGGAGTACCGGTAGGCGCCGGCACCGATGCCACGCGGGTGTCCAGCTACAATCCCTGGACCTCGTTGTACTGGATGGTCAGCGGCCGCACCGTCGGTGGCCTGCAATTGCACAGCGAAGGGCTTTCCCGGCAGACCGCGCTGGAGTTGTTCACCCACGGCAGCGCCTGGTTTTCTTCCGAACAGGGCAAGAAAGGCATGATCAAGGTCGGCCAACTGGCTGACCTGGCGGCGCTGAGCGCGGACTTTTTCAGTGTCGACGAAGAGGCGATCAAGTGGATCGAGTCGGTGTTGACCGTGGTCGGCGGCAAGGTGGTGTACGCCGCCGGTGATTTCGAAAAACTCGGGCCCGCCAGCGTGCCGGTGCTGCCGGACTGGTCTCCGGTGGTCAAAGTGCCGGGTCACTGGCGCCCGACTTCGCCGATGCAGGCCCAGGTTCACCATTGCAACGGGCCGTGCGCGGTGCATTCCCACAGTCATGAACGGGCGCGGTTGTCCAACGCGCCGGTCAGCGATTTCGCCGGTTTCTGGGGCGCCTTTGGCTGCTCGTGTTTTGCCTTCTGACGATCACAACAAAGCGTCGGTCCACTGGGCCGGCACTCCTAGCGATAACTATCCACCGAGGAGTTACCCATGAGCAACGTTCCCTACAAACGCCTGAACAAAGATGACGCCGTTGTGCTGCTGGTCGACCACCAGACCGGCCTGATTTCGCTGGTCCAGGATTTCTCGCCGAATGAATTCAAGAATAACGTGCTGGCCCTGGGCGACGTGGCCAAGTTCTTCAAGCTGCCGACCATCCTGACCACCAGCTTCGAAAACGGCCCGAACGGCCCGATCGTGCCTGAGTTGAAAGAGCAGTTCCCGGATGCGCCGTACATTCCGCGTCCAGGCCAGATCAATGCCTGGGACAACGAAGATTTCGTCAAGGCCGTGAAAGCCACCGGCCGCAAGCAGCTGATCATCGCCGGTGTGGTGACTGATGTTTGCGTGACCTTCCCGACCCTGTCGGCGCTGGCCGAAGGTTTTGAAGTGTTCGTGGTCACCGACGCTTCCGGCACCTTCAACGAAACCGTGCAGCAGGCGGCCTGGGCGCGCATGTCGGCCGCCGGTGCTCAACTGGTGAACTGGTTCTCGGTGGCGTGTGAACTGCAGGGCGACTGGCGCAACGACATGGAAGGCTTGGCCAACCTGCTGTCGCCGCGCATTCCCAACTACCGCAATTTGATGAACAGCTATTCGGTGCTCACCTCCAGGTAAGAGACGATACATCCCCTGTAGGAGCGAGCTTGCTCGCGAAAATCGCCAACGATAACGCGCTGTACCTGGGAGACCAGGGCGTCAGATGGTTTTTCGCGAGCAAGCTCGCTCCTACACACGCTTGTGCAACCACCCCAGAAAACCACCTTTCTTGATCGGCACCGGCTTGGCCAACAACGCCAACCGACTGTTCTGTTGCCGAACCGCCTGTAACTTGTTCAATGCCCGGCCTACTTCAGCGCGCTGTTCCATGCAGTTGCGGGTCAGCGATTTATCGATCCGGTAAATGATGCACGAGGTCAACGTCGTGAACGTCGCCTGCGACGGTGTATCGGCCAGGATGCTCTGTTCGCCCATGACCTCGCTCGGCCCCATCCGGCCGGCTTCAATGTGCCCGCTGCCATCGGGCACGGTCGCGCTGACCACGCCGGTGGCGATGACCATCAGGCTGTCCGGCACTTCGCCCAGTTCCAGCACCACCTGACCGGCCGCGTACTGCTGCGCGACCATGGACCGGGCCATTTGATCGCGTTCATCTTCGCTCAGGGAACGGAAGACTTTCACTTCATCGAGCAATGCCCGGGCGCGGGTCGAAGGTTCAATCACGCCGTCGGGCTGCCGGGAAATGCCCGCCGCTTCCAGGTGTCGATGCGCCAGGTCGAACAGTTGATTGCGCACTTCGCTTTTCTTGCCCAGCTCGGTGATAAAGCCGCTGGCCACGTATTCGGACATGCTTTCGCCGGCTTCCTTGAGCACTGCTTTCGGTGCCGGGTTGAGCAGCAGACTGCTGCTGCCCTGAAGCGTACGATCGAGCGCATCCAGCACCCGACGGGGACGAATGTGGTTGGGCACCTGAATGCTGATCGACACGCCGTGCATATTGCTTGGCCGACTCAAGTTGACGATCTTCGCCTTGGCCGCCACCGAGTTCGGCACCACCGCCGTGCTGCCGGCACTGGTCAGCAGGTGGGTGGCGCGCCAGTCGATGTCCAGCACCTTGCCTTCCACGCCGTCGATCGTTATCCAGTCATCCACCTGGTAGGGCTTGGTGGTGTTGAGCACGATGCCGGAAAATACATCACTCAAGGTGCTTTGCAATGCCAGGCCGACCACGATCGCCACCACCCCGGACGTCGCCAGCAGGCCTTTCACCGGCAGCTCAAGCACATAGCCGGCCGCCGCGACGATGGCGATAAGGAATACCAGTGCGCCGATGACATCCTGGAGCAGGCGACCGCTGTGACCGATACGGCGCATCAGCACCAGGCCGATGACTTCGGTGAGCACCCGCGCGGCGTACAGCCACCAGAGAATCCCCAGCGCCGTGGCGCCCAGTTGGGCCGCGCGGTCGTCGGCAAACAGCGGCGCCTGCAACGGGCTGACGCCAGCGTTGATGATGAGCGCGCTGAAAATCAGAAACAGTGCCAGACGCACTCCGACGCGCATGATCCGATGTTTGAAGGGGGCGATGTGCCAGAGCAGGGCATCGATCACCAGCAGCAGCGCGCTCCAGGACAGCAGGTGAGCAAGGAGGAAGGGCATGGGAAACTCCGGCGGTAATGTGGTGGCTTATCAGGTGGAAGCGCTTTTCGTGGCGAGGGAGTTTGCTCCCGCTTGAGTGCGCAGCACTCACAAAATTTGCATCGGCCAGGACACAGATTAATAGGGTGATGAGAAGGGAAAAAGCGGCTATAAAGTGTATGACTGTCAACCAGGACGTGACAATGAACCCCTTCGAAGACATGCGTATTTTTTGCCAGGTCATGGACTCGGGCAGCTTCACTGCCGCCGCCGATCAATTGGGTCTGTCCAAGCAATTCGTCAGCCGGCGGCTGATGCAGCTCGAAGAGCGCCTTGGCGTGCGCTTGCTCAACCGGTCTACCCGGCGCCTGGACGTCACTCCCCTGGGGCAGAGTTACTACGAATCGGCCTTGCGCCTGCTCGGTGAAGTGGAGCAGGTGGAGCAGGGTATCGCCGGCCAGACCACCGAGCCGCGGGGCACTATTCGCGTGAGTGCGCCATTGTCGTTCGCATTGGCGCACCTGGGCTGTCTGCTGCCGCTGTTCTTGCAGCGTTACCAAGACGTCACGGTGGAAGTGGACTTGAGCGACAGGCCTGTGGACTTGCTCGGTGAGGGCTACGACCTGGCCCTGCGCATCGGCATTCTGGAAGACTCGACGCTGATCGCCCGTCGCATCGCTTCCATCCAGCGCGTGTACTGCGCAAGCCCTGCTTACCTGGCCGAACGCGGCACGCCGCGCAAGCCCGAAGACCTGCACAACCATGACTGCCTGCCCTATGGCCATGGTCGCCAGGTGCAGTGGCGTTTCGCAGGGCAGGGCAAGCCGCTGGCGGTCAACGTCACCGGGCGGATGCGGGTCAACAACGGGGAGTTGCTCAGGGATGCGGCGATTGCCGGGATGGGGATTACCTACTTGCCAACGTTTATTGTCGGTTCGGCGTTGAAGGATGGCAGGCTGGTGCCGGTGCTGGATGACTTTCGCCCGGAGCCGCTGACGTTGTCGGCGGTGTATCCGCAGCATCGCCAGGGGTCGAGGCCGGTGCAGGCGTTGATCGAGTTCTTGCGCGAGCGCCTGGATCGGGCGGACGATATTTTATAGAACAAAGCACTTTCCAATGTGGGAGCGAGACCGGCTTGCCGGCGAAGGCGGAGTGTCTTCCGGCATTGATGTTGTCTGACACTGCGCTTTCGCCGGCAAGCCGGTCTCGCTCCCACAGGGTGCTGCGGGGCTTATGTGATTAGTGTGTGTCAGGACCTTTTATCATCGCCTGGCTCACCACCGACATGCACACCGTGATCGTCGCCAACTTCGCCTGAACGATGAACGCCGTGGTCATCGCCAACTTCTCCTGAACGATGAACCCCATGATCATCACCCCGTTCGGTATGCGTGCCACTGCGACCGGAGGAGGAGGCGGAGTTGCCCGAATGCCCCGAGCCATGGTCGCTGCCGCTGTGGTCGCCGCCGCTGTGACCGCTACCGCTATTGCCGCCACTGCCGCTGCCACCGTGACCACCGCCATTACCGCTTCCACTGCTTCCACCACCACCTCCGTGGCCGCCGCCGCCGCCGCCACCGCCACCGCCGCCGCCGCCGCCGCCGCCGCCACCACCACCCCCCCCACCACCCCCACCACCATCCTTGGCCTGAGCACTCGATACACCGGACAATCCGTCCGGCATCCATACGGTGGACGCAGACAGAACTGCGCCTATAGCCACTGCAAGCAACAGCTTTTTCATGTGCATATCGATCTCCGTCTTGTTGTCGGGTGTATCAGTGAATACTCGAGGCCAATTCGAAAATCGGGATGTACATCAGGATCACGATGACCCCGATCAGCAAGCCGATGAAGGTCATGAGCAAGGGTTCGAACAACCGCACGAACCATTCGATCCAGCGGCTGATTTCTTCGTCGTAGAAGTCGGCGCTGCGTTCCATCATTTGCCCGAGGTTGCCGGACTGTTCGCCGGCGCGCAGCAGGCGCAGGGATACTGGCGTCACCAGGTGATTGAGCTCCAGCGCGGCCGACAGTGATTGTCCTTCGCGCACCCGTTCGCAGGCCTGGTCCAGGCGCGCGCGCGAGGCGACAGTCAGCAGGCCGCGGACCATGCCCATGGCGGTGACGAGGGGGATGCCGCCTTGCAGCAGGATTCCCAGGGAGCGGTAAAAGCGCGCCAGTTCGTACATGAAGATGCGTTGATGGACCGCCGGGAGTTTTTCAATGACCCGGTCCAGGCCCCGGCGAAAAGCCGGTTGGCGCTGGAGGAAGGCGAGAGCGACGATGATCGCCGCCAAGGCGCCGAAGAATTCACCCTGGTGGGCGTGCAGGAACATTCCGCCGCTCATCAGGATCTGCGACAGCCACGGCAGGTTCGAGCCCAGGCCTTCGAACACCAGGCTGAAACGCGGCACCACGTAGCCCATCAGGAACAACACCACGCCGCCGCCCACCACCAGCAACAGCAGGGGGTAGATCGACGCGCTGACGATCTTCTGTCGAACCTCGTCCATGCGCTGGCGATAGCTGACATACCGGCCGAGGGCATCGCCCACGGCGCCGGTTTTTTCACTGGATTGCACCAGCGCGACATAGAGCGGCGGGAACACTGCCGACAATTGCCCAAGGGCCTGGGAGAACGACTTGCCTTCATACAGCAGGCGTACCAGTTCGCTCAAGGTCTTGCGGGCCTGGGGCGCATGCTCTTTTTCCGCCAGGCTTTCCAGCGCATCGATCAACGGCAGGCCGGCATTGAGCAAGGTGGTCAGTTCCTGGCTGAACAGCACCAGGTTGAACGTCTCGCGCTTGTGCAGGCGCAATGCCCGCCAATGCCGTTCGACGTGCAGGCTCACCACCCGCAAGCCCTGGTCTTCGACGATGCGCCGGGCTTCGCTGTGGCCGGGGGCCTCGACTGTCATCGAGACCACGCCAGCCTTGCCCACGGCCTTGAGGTGAAAGCGCATGTTCGTCCCTCGTCATTGCCAGCTGGTGACTTCGGCGTTTTCGCCTTCGCCGCCGGGTTGGCCGTCCTTGCCCATGGACAGCAGGTCGTACTCGCCGTTCTCGCCGGGGTGGCGGTAGGTGTAGTTACGGCCCCACGGATCCTGCGGCAGTTTTTTCTGCAAATAAGGACCGGTCCAGCGGGTCTCATCGCTCGGCGCGGTGACCAGCGCCTGCAAACCCTGTTCGGTTGACGGGTAATGGCCGACCTCCAGCCGGTACAGATCCAGGGCCTTGCCCAGGCCCTCGATTTGCGCCTTGGCCACCTTCACTTCGGAACGCCCCAGCTGGGCGAAATACTTCGGCGCGACGATGCCGGCCAACAGCCCGAGCACCACCAGCACCACCAACAGTTCGAGCAGGGTGAACCCGCTTTGAGTTCGCGGGGCAGAACACAGACGCTGATTCATGATGACCTCACACAGTGGGCAGAAGGGTCGCCATGACGGCTTATGCAATTGCCATGCTCATGCCCGGACATCCTGCTGCAACCCCCGGATCACGGGCCTTCTCGCTTCCGGCACAGTGCTTGCGTATGGCAGGTGTAAGACCGGCCATTGGGGCAATACCCCCATTTTTCGGGGCCGCTCAGGGGAGGCAGAACAATGAAAACACTCACCATGGGACTGCTCGGGCTGCTGATGCAGCCCGGCGTCGTACAGGCCGATGTGTTCGTGTCCGTGGACGCCAATGGCAGTTACGTTTTGTCCAATGTTCACCGTCCCGGTCGCACCTATGAACGGGTGATTCATGAGCCTGAATCCGCCCAGGTCAGCATTGACCGGCAACCGCAGATGATTGCCCGGCAACCCTATGCCGAGCTGGTCTCCGCAGCGGCCACGGCCAATCATCTGCCGGCGGCGCTGTTGCATGCCGTGATCCAGACCGAGTCCAGCTACAACTCCGGCGCCACCTCACCCAAGGGCGCCGGCGGGCTGATGCAACTGATGCCCGACACCGCCCGGGAAATGGGTGTGACCGATGTCTACGACCCCAAGGCCAATATCCAGGGCGGCGCCCGTTATCTCAAGCGCCTGATGACCCTCTTCGACAATGACATCAGCCTCGCCGTGGCGGCCTACAACGCCGGGCCGCAAGCGGTGCTCAGCCGTGGCGGGGTGATCCCGCCGTTCGCCGAAACCCAGCGTTATGTGCCGAGCGTATTGCGTCAGTACCGACGCTTGCAGGGCCTGGCCGTGGATGCGCCGTTGTGATTGGGGGATTCCCCATTAGTGGGGTAACGCTTTGAAGATCAAAAGATCGCAGCCTTCGGCAGCTCCTACATTTCGGTCGGTGTACACCCGGTAGGAGCTGCCGGAGGCTGCGATCTTTTGATCTTGGAAGCTAGCCCTCTACCCGGAAAGGGGGAATGGGTGGGGAATATCCCCCGACTGATCAAATGCCATCTGTAACTAACTGATAAACAACAATAATAATTATGGCATGCGGATTGCTCCAAGGGACTTGTCGAGAAATATTCCCTGCGAGCACCCCCCAGCGAGGCCCGTGATCATGACCGGCATACCCCACGCCCAGTCCTTATTCAAATTGCTGCTGTTGGTGGCGTCGATGCTTGGCATCGGGGTGGCCGAAGCGGCGCTGCGCTGCGAACGCAATCTGGTGGCCAACGTCGTGGCACTGGATCAGCCACTGATGTTCAACCGCCTCGGCGCGCAGAACGTCAACGGCATGATGTTCGCCTTGCGCCGCGACGTGGTCGACGACCATGACCGGTCCCTGGCCCAGGGCGGGGCGGCGGTGCCGGGCAAGGTCTCGCTGCGGCCGGACAAGCGTCCGCGGCCGCTGGTGCTGCGCGTCGCGGCGGGGGACTGCCTGACCATCAACCTGCAGAACTTGCTGGCCTACCAGGCCAACCCCGGTTCGCACGATGACGGTGAGGAAGAAGAGGGCGAGGAAGGCGAGGTTGAAATCGGTAACGAAGACAACTTCAAGGTCGACGAGCAGGTCAAGGACCGTCACGTCGGCTTCCAGGTCAACGGCATGCAGGCGGTCAACAGCATTAACGACATTGCGTCCTATACCGGGCGCAACGCCAATACCTTGATTGCTCCAGGTGCCAGCCGTTCCTACACCTTGTACGCCGAGCGCGAAGGCGCATTCGCCGCCAGCAGCCGCGGCGCGACCTTCGGTGGCGAAGGGGATGCGGGCAACGTGGCCAACGGCCTGTTTGGCCAGGTGGTGGTGGTGCCCAAGGGCGGACGTACTTATCGCAATACCGTGACCGAAGAAGAAATGCGCCTGGCCAGCGCCGGCCGCACCCCGGCCGGCCAGCCGATCGTCGACTACCAGGCGCGGTACCCACAGCGCGAGCCGTGGATCCGTGAAGGCAAGGCCGGCACGCCGATCATCAATATGGTCGACGGCAATGAAATCATTTCCAGCGAGAGCGACGCGGTCGTGATGGGCAGCAACGCCGATGGCAGCTTCCCGCCTTCGACCTACCCGCTGGAAGCCATCGGCAAACGCAACCCGGCGATCCCCAATCGCCTGGAGCCGTTCCGCGATTTTGCTTCGCAGTTCCAGGATGAAACCGCCGCGACCCAGGCGTTCCCCGCTTACTGGGCAGACCCGGTGATGGCCCACGTGCTGGAGCCGACCCGCGACTCGTTCATGATCAACTACGGCTCCGGCGGCATGGGGGCCGAAGTGGTGGCCAACCGTTTGGGTGTCGGGCCGATGCACGACTGCCTGTCCTGCGCCTACGAAGAGTTCTTCCTCAGCTCCCACACCGTCGGCGATGTGGCGATGCTGGTGGATGTGCCGGCCAACGCAGGTCTGGAAGGCATTCTTCCTGGTCAAACTCCGCGCGCCGATCAGATCGGGGTCAAGGCGACCATGGCGCTGTATCCGTCCGAGCCGTCCAACGTCAACCACAGTTACATCGGTGACTTCGTCAAATTCCGCAACACCCACAATGGCCACGAGCAGCATATTTTCCACCTGCACGGCCATCAGTGGTTGTTCAACCCCAACGACGACAACTCCGATTATGTGGACGCACAGGGCATCGGCCCGGGCGCCGGCTACACCTATGAAATCGCCAACGGTGGTTCGGGCAACCGCAACCGCGTAGCCGGCGATGCGATCTATCACTGCCACTTCTACCCGCACTTTGCCCAGGGCATGTGGAGCATGTGGCGGGTGCATGACGTGTTCGAAGAAGGCACCCGCCTGGAAGTCTCGCAACAAGGGCAAGACGGTTATCACAGTGAACCTTACGCCCTGCGCAGCGGTAAACCGGCGGCTGGCGCACGGGCCTTGCCCGATGGCGAGATCGTTGCCGGTACACCGATTCCAGCTGTGGTACCGCTACCGGGCAAAGCCATGGCACCGATGCCGGGCAAGGTCGCGGTGGTGCCGAAAATCGGCGAAACCCTGGTGGCCGGTGGCGATGACGATGATGACGAGGAGGATGACGACGGCGAACACCACGGCGGCAGCGGCGGCGCTCAAGCCATCGGTTCCCTGGCCCTGGTGGATCGCAGTGAAGCCAACCGCAATGCCGACGGCAGCCTGAAAAACCCGGGCTACCCGTTCTGGATCGGCGGCATGGAAACGTCGGTCGGCCAACGCCCACCGACCCCACCGCTGGACATGCTCGACGCAGCCAAGGCTCAGTCCTTGAAGACCAGCGGCAACGCCTTGTGGGCCAACCTCGACCCGGCTCAGTCCGGTGGCTGGGACGGCGGCCTGGGGCGCCATTCCCTGGATGGCTTCTCCGCCGGTGGCGAGGCGCACACCATTACCACCTCCCTGGATTTCTCCAAGGAAGTGACCCGTGCCAAACCCATCTACATGCCGGAAGAGGGCACCGAAGTCGAACAGGCGGCCATGGCGTTCCACGCCAAAAAAGACCACCCCAGCTTTGCCGTGCTGCCGGGCAAGCAGGTGGTGGCGCGCAACTTCCGCACCAACGGCGCCTTGCCGATCGCGGGCGCACCCTATTACGAACCGTGCATGGATGACCGGCAAAAACGCTTGACCAGCAGCGCCGGCACCGGCGAGTTCAATAGCGGTGAACGGGTTGACGGCATGTCCTACACCGGTTCTTCGACCTTCACGGCCGACCGTCCACGGGTCTATAAAGCCGCGAACATCCAGTTCGACGCGGTGTACAACAAGGTCGGCTACCACTTCCCGCAAGCACGCATCCTGGCGCTATGGGAAGACGCCTGGCCGGTGATCACCAAGCAGCGCCCACCAGAGCCGCTGGTGATGCGCATGAACACCTTCGACTGCGTGCAGTACCAGCAAACCAACCTGGTGCCGGCCACCTATGAAATGGACGACTATCAGGTGCGCACGCCAACCGACGTGATCGGCCAGCACATCCACCTGCCGAAATGGGACCTGACCGCCGCCGATGGTTCGGCCAACGGCTGGAACTACGAAGACGGCGTGCTTTCCCCAGGTGCCGTGCAGGAACGCATCCACGCCATTCGCCAGTTCAACCAGTGCGCAGGCACCGACCCGCGTGACGGCACACCGGCCTGTCCGAAAGCCAAGGCGCACCCGTTCTTCGGCCAATACGGCCGGGCCGACTGGGTCGGCGCGCGGACGGCGATGCAGCGCTGGTTCGTCGATCCGGTGGTGAACGCCAAAGGTGTCGACCGTGGCCTGGGGACCATTTTTACCCACGACCACTTAGGCCCATCGACTCACCAACAGATTGGTCTGTACGCCACGGTACTGGCCGAACCTGCCGGCTCCACCTGGTTCCATGCCGAAACCGGCGAGCCGTTATACAGCGGTGCGCGGCAGGACGGCGGACCCACTTCGTGGCAAGCGGTGGTGTCCACCGGCGACGTGGACGGCGACGGCAAGAACGACAGCTTCCGTGAGTTCTTCCTTGAGTACAGCGACTTCCAGCACGCCTATGAAGCCGGTGTGTATGTCGGCGCCGGCCCGAATGGCGTGCCCAATCCGCAAGCCTTCCCGGCCACAGCGGACAGCTTCCGCTACGCGATCAACCCGCCGGTGCGCAATAACGCCAGCAACCTGCTGGAAGGGATTGTCGAAGTGCAAGGCGGGCAGGTTCCCGGTTGCCCAAGCCGACCATGCCCACAGGCGATCTCGGTCGATGACCCCGGCATGTTTGTGGTCAATTACCGCAACGAACCGCTGGCCCTGCGGGTGTACGACCCGAACAAGGTCGGCCCGGACGGCAAGCGCGGCATGCAGGCCAACGGCCTCGGCGGCGACCTGGCGTATGCCATGCAAAGCCGTACCGACCGTGCGATCCCGGCGATGAACCTGGCGCCGAACCTGGTCACCGCGGCTACCGGCCCCACCGGCGGCACCACGCTGTTCCCGCCACACATCAACCGTGGCGGCGCGGAGCCGGGTGACCCGTTCACCCCGATGCTGCGCACCTACACCGGTGACAACGTGCGGCTGCGGGTGCATGCCGGCGGTCACGAAGAAGAGCACAACGTGACCCTGCACGGCGTGAAATGGCTGCAGAGCGGTTCCGGGTTCGGCAACAGCTCCAACTCGGGCTGGCGCTCGTCGCAGATGGTCGGGATTTCCGAGCAGTTGGGCTTCAATGCACCGGTGTCGATGATGTCCAGCTCGGCCGCGACCACGGGTGACTACCTGTACTCGATGGACGCCTCCCTGGAAGGTTACTGGAGCGGGATCTGGGGCGTGATGCGCAACTACACGGCCCAGCGCAGTGATCTGTTCGCGCTGCCGAACAACCCGAAACCGGCCGGTATGCGCAACACGGTAGCGTTCGATGGCATCTGTCCACGGTACGGTGCCAACCCGAATGGCATCGGTACCCGGCCGACCGTGCAACGCAACTATGAAGTGGTCGCGGCGCTGGCCAACGACATTCTGCGCAACCCGCTGAACCTGGCCATCGGCGATCCGGCCGGGCTCGGGCAACACGTCGGCGGGCCGTTGAATCCGGCGGGCGGCACCCTGGTGTTCAACTCTCGGACCGTGAGCATTCCACAGGTTACCGTGACCGATCCCGAAGACGGTGAGACCTTCACCATCGGCGGGCAAAGCGGGCCGCTGCATGACCCGACGGCGATCCTGTATGTGCGCAAGGGCGACCTCGACCCGATCACCGGCAAGCTCAAGCCCGGCGTGTCTGTCGAACCGCTGGTACTGCGCGCGGCGGCCGGTGATTGCATCAACATCACCCTGGAAAACCGTCTGCCCCTGATCATGCCGGACCTGACCCAGACCGCGGTGATGCAAGGCATGGTCAAGCGCGATCGCAACAGCGGCCTGGGCGTGACCACCTTCAGCAACAACCTGATGCGGCCGTCGAGCCACGTTGGCCTGCACGCGCAACTGTTGGCGTACGACATCACCAAGTCCGACGGCGCCAACGTCGGCGCCAACCCGATCCAGACCGTGCCACCGCGGGTGGGCACTGTTGGCGCATACCCGACGCGTACCTATCAGTACTACGCCGGGCACCTGGAACGTGAGGGCAAGCCGATCACGCAACTGGGCCGCAATGTCGACAACATCAACGCCACGGCGGTGGAGTTCGGCGGGTTGAATTTCACCCCGGCGGACGTCATCAAACAGCCGCAGAAAGGCTTGGGCGGGGCGATGAGCATTCTGCCGATCGGGGCGACCTGGGTTGACGATGCGCGCAAAGTGACGGCCACGGTCACCGCACCGGGGCAAACCACCTACCGCGATTTTGCGATGGTCTGGCAGAAAGCCCTGAACATCCGCTGGGCCAGCGGCCGGCCGGTGGAAGGCATTGCCGCCGAAGGCCTGGGTGTGCCGACCGATCCGCAGGACAACTCGAGCATGGCCATCAACTACAGGGCCGAGCCGCTGTGGTTCCGCTTCGGGTTGGCACCGGATGCGCCATTCGGGCATGCCGATGGCCATGGTTATGGTGATGTGCCCAATGCGCACATGGCCTACAGCAACGCGCTGGTGGGAGGCGATCCGCAAACGCCGGTGCTGTACGTGAAGCCGGGGCAACCGTTCCGCACCCACATCATGATGCCCACCGGTGGCAGCCGCGGTACGACCTTCCAGCTTGACGGTCACGTCTGGTCGGTCAACCCGTTCCAGTCGGAGAAGAGCGATCCCGGCGGTTACCCGATGAGTACACCAGGGGTGGGATCGGTGCGGTTCGGCTACAACCCGATGTCGATGTACATCGGCGCCCGCGAAAGCATCCTGCCGGCGGCGCACTTCAGCTTCATGCACCCGAGCGCCGGGGGCAGCAATGCGATACCGGGCGACTACCTGTTCCGTGACTACGGCGCCTACGGCAACACCGCCGGGCTTTGGGGATTGCTGCGGGTAACCAACGAACCAGAACCGGCACCGGCCCCGTAGGAGAACGATATGAACAGGACCATCATAGTCGCCATTTGGGCGCTGCTTGTAGGGTTGGCGCTGATCTGGCTGGGCGTATGGCGAGCGTGGCAGCCGGTGATGCTCAGCGAGGCGGCGGTGCCGAAGACCTGGAGCAAAAACACGCTGGTGCGTGATGGGGTGACGGTGGCGTTTGAGGTGAAACCGCTGGCCGGGAACGGTGTGCTGCGCGAGGGTGAGTTCGCCGACGTGCGCTTTCGGGTCACTGACAGCGCGTCGGGTCAGCCACTGTCGGGCGTCGCCCCTGGTGCCTGGCTCGATCCGGAAGCCGTCGCCGCCGACCAGGCCCAGGGTCGTGAGCAAAGCTGCAAATCCCGGGTCGGGGTATTCCTGAAATCGAGCATCGGTGCACGGCCGCTGCTCGACCTGAACAGCTACTTCCTGCTGGTGATGAACCGCGATGCCAGCGTCTCGGTGGTCGACCCTTCGGTATCGGTGGGCGGGATCACCAGCACCATGGCCCGGATCGATATCAAGCAGCCGCCGATGGACTGGGTGACGCCCCGTGACAACAAGCGCGTATTCGTGTCGATGCCCACTGCCGGGGAAGTGGCGGTGATCGACAGCGAGCAATTCAAGTTGATCGACTCGGTAGCCGCCGGCAGCAACCCGGTGCGGTTGGCGTTGCAGCCGGACGAACGCCTGCTGTGGGTCGGCAACAACGCCAGGACCGCCGAGGAATCCGGGGTCACGGTGATCGACACCCAAAGCCTCAAGGTCCTCAAACACCTGGCCACCGGTGCCGGGCATCACGAAATCACGTTCAGCAAGGACAGCCGTCATGCCTTCGTCACCAACCGCGACGACGGCACGTTGAGCATCATCGACATTGCCAGCCTGACCATCAGCAAACAATTGAAGACCGGTTCGCACCCGTTATCGGTCGCGTACTCGTCGCTGTCCCAGGCGGTGTATGTCAGCGACGGCAAGGACGGCACAGTGACCGTGGTCGATAGCGCCAGCCTGGCGGTGCGGCGGGTAATCAAGTTGCAGCAGGGCCTGGGCCCGATGGGATTCAGCGCCGACGGACGTTTCGGCATCGTGCTCAACACCCTGGAGAACCAGGCCGCGGTGATCGACGCCGCCACCGATTCGTTGATCCATGAGCTGGAGGTGTCCGCCGAACCCTATCAAGTGGTGTTCACCAAGGCCTATGCCTACATTCGCGGACTGGCCTCGGCCAAGGTGACGATGATCAACCTGTCGTCCCTGGGTGAAGGCCGCAAGCCGATCAGCCAGGGTTTCGAGGCGGGGCCGCAGGCACCGCGCCTGGCCGGTGACTTGCCGCTGGCGTCGAGCCTGGCGGTGTCGCGGGACGACAACGCGGTGTTCGTGGTCAATCCGGTGGACAACACCACTTACTTCTATGCTGAAGGCATGAATGCGCCGATGTCCGGTTACCCCAATCGCGGCCAAGTGGCCCGTGCGGCGCTGGTCATCGACCGCAGCCTGCGCGAAGTGGAGCCGGGGTTGTACAGCGCACGGATCAAACTGCCGGACGCCGGGCGGTTTGACGTGGCCTTCCTGCTCAACCAGCCGAACATCATCCATTGCTTCACGGCGTTGGTCGAGCCGGACAAAACCCTCGACCATCACCCGGGCATGCCGAAGGTGGAGTTCATGCTCGACAAGGCAACGGCGGCACTCGGCAGTCCTTACGTGGTGCGCTTTCGCATCGTGCAGGGCAAACAGAAGGTCCAGCGCAGTGGCGTGAAGGACGTTCAGGTGCGCTACTTCCGCGCCCCGACGTCACGCGCTCAGGAGGTCGCTGCCCTGGAGGTGGGCAACGGAATTTATGAAGCGCCGGTGACCCTCGACCAGAACGGCGCCTGGTACCTGCACGTGCGCGCAGCCTCCCTGGGCGCGAGTTTCGACGACAAGACGTTTGCCAGCGTTCGGGTCCTGCCCGGCGATGCCCACTAAGAGGAAACTGACATGAACCGATTCGCACACCGTGGACTGTTGACGTTCTGCCTGTTGGCCGCGGGTATCGCTCAGGCCCTGGCCCACTCGGCGGATGAGCACGCCGGCCACGAAATGCCGGCCCAAAGCGCCAGCTCGGAAAGCGCCCAGGTCAAGTTCGCCGACGTGGCCCTGGTGGACCAGAACGGTAAGGCAGTGCGTCTGGAAAAGGACCTGGTGACCGACAAGATCGTGGTCATGAGCTTCATCTACACCAGTTGCACCACGGTCTGCCCGGTGGTGTCCTCGATCATGGCCAAGGTGCAGAAACAGCTCGGCGCCCGGGTCGGCACCGAAGTGCAGTTGGTCTCCATCAGTATCGATCCGCAGCGAGATGACGCCAAACGCCTGAACGACTACGCCCGCACCTTCCAGAACGGTCCGGGCTGGAGCTGGCTCACGGGAAGTGCGCAGTCGGTCAACGATACCCTCAAGGGCCTCGGCAGCTTCAGCGGCGATTTCAAAAACCATCAGCCATTGATCCTGGTGGGTGACGGCAATAGCCGCAACTGGACTCGTTACTACGGTTTCACCGACCCGGCCGTGTTAAGCCGAGAAGTGGAAAAACTCAGCGGCCAGCGCAACACGCGTACCAAGCACACCGCCATTGCCATGGAGCGTCACCCATGAAAGCGCTCGCCTTGATTCTCCTGACGATGGGCTTTTGCGTAAGCAGCGATAGGGCGTTCTCCCACGAAGGGCACGCGAGCGCCGCGCCTGCGGTGGCCGCTGCGCAACCGGCTGGCGGCACGCGCGATGCGCAGACCTGGTTCACCGACACGCCGCTGCTGGACCAGAACGGCAACACCCTGCGCTTCTACAGCGACGCGTTGCAGAACCGTGTGGTGCTGCTCAACGTGATTTTCACCAGCTGCAACGATGCCTGCCCGCTGATCACCCGCAAACTCAAGGAGGTTCGCGAGGTGCTGGGTGACAAGGCCGATGGCATCACCTTTATCTCCCTTACCAGTGATCCGCTGCGGGACACCCCGGCGGTACTCAAGGCTTACACCTTGAAGCAGGGCGTCGATGGGCCCCACTGGCTTTTTCTTACCGGTGACAAGGCGCAGATCGACCTTGTATTGAGCCGCATCGGCCAGATCCTGCCGAGCCCCGAGCAGCATTCCACCCAGTTGATCGTCGGGGACGTGGCCAACAAGCGCTGGAGCAAGATCCGTCCCGATGCCCCGGCCGCCGCCATTGCCCAGCGCTTGCAGTTGCTGACAATGCCCGTGGCCGGTCGTTGAGCCCGCGCCATGAAGACCTCACTCATCCTCGGCCTGCTACTGCTCGGCGGCATCAGCCTCGTCGCCCATGGGCAGGCCCTGAGCCCCAGCGAAAGCGCCGGTAAACGGTTGTATCGCGAGGGGGTGTCGGGCAGTGGTGAGCCGGTCATGGCCCGGGTCGGCGCGGCGAATATATTGCTGCCGGCCAGCAGCCTGCCGTGCGCCAACTGCCATGGCACCGACGGCGAGGGGCGACCGGAAGGCGGGGTGCGGCCGCCGGACCTGAGCTGGTCGCGGCTTACCAGCCGCTATGGCCAGCAGCAAATCAATGGCCGTGACTATCCGGCGTACACCGAAGGCCTGTTGGCGCGGGCGATTCAGGAAGGGCGCGATCCCGGCAACAATCGGCTCGATCCGGCGATGCCGCGGTTTGTGTTGTCGATGAATGATCAGCGCAATCTCACGGCCTACCTCAAACGCCTGGCCGATGACCGCGACCCGGGCCTGACCGCCGCCACGCTGTACCTGGGCACGTTGTTGCCACGCGAGGGACCGTTGAGCGAGGAGGGCGCCACGGTGGCCGCGGTGCTCAGGGGCAGCGTGGCGCGCATCAACGAAACGGGCGGGATTCATGGCCGGCAGTTGTACCTGACGATTGTCGACCCGGGTCCGGACCGCGCCAGTGCCGAGCAGGCGCTGGACCAATTGATCGATCAGGAGCAGGTGTTTGCGTTGATCGCGCCCCTGGTCCCGGCACTGGACTCGGACCTGGCTGCACGCCTGGAACGGGCCGGTATCCCGCTGATCGGGCCGCTGTCGCTGCAGGGGACGGCCCAGGCCAGTCGGCAGATTTTCGAGCCGCTGCCGGGTTTGCGTGAACAACTGATCGCCCTGGCCGATTACGCCACCGACAGTTTGCGAGTACTTCAGGGACCGACGCTGATCACCTTTCCGGACGAGCCCGGGCAACGGCTGGCGGCGCAGAACCTCGGCCAGTATCTGCAGGATCACGCCTGGCAAAAAGTCCGGCTGCAAGCCTACGGCCCGGCGCAGGATGAGTTGCCACTGGGCTCGCGCTCGGTGTTCTACCTGGGCAGCGGCGGCGGTTTCAGTCGCCTCGCCGCACGCTTGCAGACCGCGGGGCAGGTGCCTTACCTGTTCGCCGCGTCGAACCAGGTGGCCGGCGATCTGTTGCAAGTGCCCAGCGGTTTTTCCCGGCGGGTGTTTCTGGCCTATCCGTTCGTGCCCACTGACTGGACGCTGGCCGGACGCCTGGCGCTGACCCGAATGCGCGAGCACCAGGGGCTCGGCGGTCAGCACGCGGTGCTGCAAGTCGGCGCGTTCAGTTCGATGCTGCTGTTCAGCGAGGGCATGAAGCAGGCCGGGCGCGATGCCAGCCGCGAGAAGCTCATCAGCGCCCTGGAAGGCCTGCATGACTTCGAGACCGGGCTGACCCCGCGGATCAGCTTCGGTCCGGGGCGCCGCCTGGGCTTGAGCGGCGCGCACATCGTTACCGTCGACCTGCCCGGCCAGCGCTTCTATCTGGTGGCACCCTACAAACCCATTGCCGCCACGCCCTGACCGGAGGTCGATGATGAAACTCAACACTGTGCTGATCCTGCTGGCGATGTGGGTGCCCGTGGCGTTTTGCGGCAACGGCCCGGCCGCCGCCCGGGTCAACGGCGAGGAAATTTCCGAATGGCGCCTGGAGCGTTATTTCGCCGAGTACCTGGAGGATCAGGGCCGGGCAGTGGGCAGCATTCGCAATCCCAAGGCCTACAAGCAATTGCGTCAGGCCGCCCTCGACGCACTGATCGATCGCGAGTTGCTGTGGCAGGAAGCGGTCAAGCGCGGGGTGGTGATCAGCGATGCCACGGTGCACAGCCAGGTCGACCAGACCCGGCAGGCCATCGGCGATGCCGATAAATTCGCCCGGCGCCTGGAAGACGCCGGCTTCGACGAAGCCGGTTATATCGAATACACCCGCCGTGAACTCGCCGCCCGTCAGGTGTTTGCCGACCTGACCCAGGTCGCCGGGCCGGACGAAAAGCAGGTCCGTACCTTCTATGAAGAGCATCGCGCCGAGATGAGCCGGCCCGAGGAAGTCCAGGCCCGGCATATCCTGATCAAGGTGGCGCAGGGGGCCGACCCTTCCACAGTTGCAGCCGCGCGACTACGCTTGGAGCAGATGCGGGTAAAAATCAGTCAGGGCGAGGATTTTGCCAGCGTGGCCCGGGCCGGTTCCGAAGATGCATCCGCCAGCGAAGGCGGGGACCTGGGCTATTTTCCACGGGGGCGCATGTTGCCGGCATTCGAAGCGGCGGCGTTCGCCCTGGCACCGGGAGCCGTCAGTACGCCAGTGCGTACGGCGGTCGGCTGGCATCTGATCTATGTGCAGAACCACCAGGAGGCGACCGATGTCTCAGAGGAGCAAGGGCTTGAGATGGTCCGGGCGTACCTTGCCCGGCAACAACAGGCTCAGGCTCGTCGAGACGTTCTGGCGCAGTTACGTTCCAGTAATCGAATCGAGCGGATTGACGATGATTGAAGGTTTACCCCCCAACTGTGGGGAAAGAGCTTCAGTGCCAATCCATGCACTTCCCCGCCTTTGGGGGGAAGGGGTACTGGACGATAGGGCATTGTCTTCAAATTCAAGGACATGAAGAGATAATAATACCGGCGCCCAGCCTGGCATGAAGTGTGCGTTAGTCCTGTCAAGGGACGCACTCCCAGGGCTGGAACATCGGACCTGCGGTTTCAAGGAGTCGACCTTGTTAAACAAAGTACTGGTTGTCGAAGACGAACAGCTCCTTGCCGAAAACCTCAAGGATTACCTTCAGGCGCAAGCGCTGGACGTCCGGATTGCACATGACGGTGCGACGGGTATCGGTGAAGCCGAACGGTTTGCACCCGATGTGATGGTGTTCGATTACCGCTTGCCCGATATGGAAGGCTTTGAGGTGCTCGATGCTGTCCGCCGGAACAGGAATTGTCATTTTGTACTGATCACAGGGCACCCGACCGCTGAAGTCTGTGAGCGGGCCCGGCAACTCGGAGTCAGTCACATCCTGTTCAAACCCTTTCCATTGGCGGAACTGGCCCGGGCAGTCTGCGATCTTCTGGGCATGGAGCGCGAACCCAATACAGGCATGAGCAGCTCCGAAGGTTTTGTCGAACGACGCCAGAGCAGGACCGAAAGTTTCCCGCTGCAGTTGTACGACGGCAGTTGGGTGCTGGCAGATCGTCGACGAATTCCATCGACTTCCACGGCACCAGACGACGGACAATTGCTCACCGGGGAGTAGTGGCGCGACAAGCTGTAATGGCTCGCCGCGTCGACAGGGCTCAAAGCCCCCGGCGTTGGAGAGCATGCCATGGACCGTCTATCCCTTGCCGTCGAACCGGCGCTGTTGGACTGTGTACCGTCTCGTTTTTCCAGTGAGCAACTGGCCCAGGCCCGGGCGCGGGCCAGCAGTTCCGGCGAGCGGGTACTGGAAGCCCTGGGGGTGCTGTGCGAACTGGCCCCCATGCCCTTCATCCAGTGCCTCGGCGCGACCCTGCATTATCCGGTGCTCGACACCGACAGCCTGTTTCAAGCCACCCCGGTGTTCGACCGGGTCACCCTGGCCCAATGCCTCAAGCGCGAATTCATCCTGCTGCGTCACGCGGATGCGGTCATCGGTGTGTTTGCCGACCCCTTCGATACCTCGCGCCTGGCCTGGATCGACGACTGCCTGCATGGCGCGCCGCTGTACCTGGTGCACGCCGACGACCTGAAAGCCTACCTGGCGCGCCACGAAGAGAGCTTCCACGCGGTGGAATCGCTCAACGCCCAGGCCAACGCCAACATCGAAATCGATACCCTGCAAAGCCTGTCCCTGACCAGCATCAGCGAAGACGCCAGCGTGGTGGTCAAGCTGGTCAATTCGACCCTGTACGACGCGCTGAAAATGCACGCCAGTGACATCCACCTGGGCACCACCGGCAGCGGCCTGGTGATCAAGTACCGCATCGATGGGGTGCTGAACAACATCAGCAAGATCCAGGGCAGCGAGTTTGCCGAACAAGTGATTTCCCGGGTCAAGGTCATGGCCGAACTGGACATCGGCGAAAAACGCGTGCCCCAGGACGGTCGTTTCAAGATCGGCATCAGCGGCCGGCAGATCGACTTCCGGGTCTCGATCATGCCGAGCATTTTCGGTGAGGACGCGGTACTGCGGGTGCTGGACAAACAGGACCTGGCGGACAAGGTCAGCGGCGTGCAGTTGCAGGCCCTGGGCTTTGAAGAACACACCCTGCGCCAGCTGCGCCGGCTGGCCGCCGAACCCTACGGCATGGTGCTGGTCACCGGTCCCACCGGCAGCGGCAAGACCACCACCCTCTACGCGATGATCACCGAGATCAACCACGGCGTGGACAAGATCATCACCATCGAAGACCCGGTGGAATATCAACTGCCCGGCGTGCTGCAAATCCCGGTCAACGAAAAGAAAGGCCTGACCTTCGCCCGTGGTCTGCGCTCGATCCTGCGCCATGACCCGGACAAGATCATGGTCGGTGAAATCCGCGACCCCGACACCGCGCAGATCGCGGTGCAGTCGGCGCTCACCGGGCACCTGGTGTTCACCACCATTCACGCCAACAACGTATTCGATGTGATCGGCCGCTTCACCCAGATGGAAATCGACCCTTACAGCCTGGTCTCGGCGCTCAACGCGGTGCTGGCCCAACGGCTGATCCGCCTGGTGTGCGCCAGTTGCAGCGCGCCGAGCAACCCGACCGATGAAGAACTGCGCCTCAGCGGACTCGATCCGCAGCAGGTCGATCATTACCACTTCGTCCATGGCAAAGGCTGCGGCCATTGCCGGGGTACCGGTTACCGCGGGCGTACAGCGATCGCCGAGCTGCTGCATCTGGACGACGAGCTGCGGCAGATGATCGTCGAGCGCCAACCCGTCTCGAAAATCAAGGCACACGCTTGCAAACGTGGCTTGCGCCTGTTGCGCGAGTCGGCGCTGGAACTGGTTCAAGAGGGGCGGACCACGCTCGAGGAGATCAATCGTGTCACTTTTGTCTCGTGATCGTTTTGTCGCCGTGCTCGGCGCCAGCAGCGTCGGCCTGGGCCAGCGCAAGGGCAACGAAACCCTATGGCTGGGCAGCGTCGGCTTTATCGACGAAGGCTTCCATGCCTGGGCCGTGGCCCTGGACACCCTCGACTGTCTGCTGGCTGAACATACCCGGGCCGGTGCCGAATTGAGCGTGGTGATTTCCGGGCACTTCAGCCGTTTTTGCCTGGTGCCCTGGAGCGACCAGATCAGCAGCCCTGATGAACTGCAGGGATTCGCGCAACTGTGTTTCGAAGACCTCTACGGCGTACCGAACCAACCCTGGAGCCTGGTGCTGTCGGTCGAGCCTGCGGGCTACGACCGCATCGCCAGCGCGCTGCCGCAAGACCTGCTGGCACGCCTGCGCAGTCTGGTCAGCGAGCGCGGCCTGCGCTTGCGCTCGGTGCAGCCGTACCTGATGGCGGCCTTCAACCACTTCGATAAAAGCCTCGACGCCGGCGACTTCCTGTTCGTGGTGGCCGAGCCGGTGCGCAGTGTGTTGCTGCTGGCCCGGGAAGGGCGCTGGGCCGCGGTGCAGTCCGTCGGCACCGGCGACAGCGACGCCGCACTGACCGCGTTGATCGGTCGCGAAAGCCAGTTGCAAGCCTCCACCAGCGAACGGCCATTGAGCGTCTACCTGCATGCGCCGGCGCGTATCGAGGTGCAGCCCGACGTACCCGGTGTGCAGCTGCGCACCCTCGAAGAAGACCGGACCGGCGTACGCGATGCCTTGTACGTCATGTCCCGGGCGGTGGCCTGACATGCGCGCCCTGATGCTTGACTTCCAGCCACACCGCCGCTCGGGCCCATTGGGCTGGAGCCTGCTGGCCGGCGGCCTGGTGCTGACCCTGGGCTGCTTCTTCATCCAGCAGCACCTCAGTGAGCAGGCCGCGCAACAGCAAGGCCATCTGCAGACCGCCCAGCGTGTCCTCACCGGCGACACCGGCAGCAAGACCAGCCTGACCCCGGCCGAGACCCGCGAACAGGCGCAGAACCTGGCCGAGATGCGCAAGGTCTCGCAGCAACTGCGTCGCCCCTGGGAACGGCTGTTCGCCATGCTCGAAACCATGCCCCGGGATGACATCGCTTTGCTGACCCTGACCCCGGATGCACGCAAAGGCCAGGTGCGGATCAGCGCCGAGGCGCGGGATCTGGAAGCCATGCTTGCGTTTCACCAGCGCCTCGAAGCCAGCGACGAGCTGTCCGACGTGTCGCTGCTCAGCCACGAAATCGTCGTCAAATCGCCGGAGCAACCGGTGCAATTCAACCTGTCGGCCAGCTGGGAGATCGGTGATGCAAATCTCTAGATTGATCGTCCACGAGTACTTGCAAGGCCTGGGCGTGCCCGGCCTGGCCGGGCTGGCAATGCTGCTGCTGGCACTGATGTATGGCCTGCTGGGCCTGATGCCGGACTGGCAGGCGCTGCAAACCCTCAATCAGCAGACCCGCGAAGCCGGCGAGTACCTGGCCAGGGTCGAAGACGGCAGCGTCGCCGCCCCGGTGGTGCCGCAACGTCAGCTCGACGACTTCCGCAGCAAGCTGCCGTCCCAGCCCCAGGCCACCGTCGCCATCGACAAGATCTACGCGCTGGCGGCCCAGGAACACATCACCTTGGCCCGCGGTGAATATTCCCTGGGCATCGACCCCAAGACCCATCTGGCGCGCTATCAGATCCTGCTGCCGGTGCGCGGCAGCTACCCGCAACTGCGGCGCTTCCTGCATGCCTTGCTCGGCCAGCTGCCGGCGGTGGTGGTGGAGGACGTGGAGTTCCAACGCAAGAAAATCGCCGACACCGACCTGACCGGGCGGATCCGCATGACCCTTTACCTGTCGAGGTCATGATGAATACCAAACGCGCAGTGGGTTGGGTGGCGTTCTTCGGCGTGGCGGCGGCGCTGACCTGGTTGCCCGATTACTTCATGCCGTCGGAGGAGGTCGACGTCTCGGTCGCCACCGCGTCCACCTCGAGTACCCGCAAAACCCGCGGTGCACTGCCAGCGGCGTCGGACGCTAAAAAACCGGCGGTCGTCAAGGACCTGACCCCGGCTGGCGACCTGTTCGCCGCCCGCAGCTGGAAGGCTGCCCCGACGCTTGCCAGCGTCACCGAACAACCCGTCAACGTCACCCAGGTGGTGCAAGCCCCCAGCGCACCGCCGATGCCATTCCAGTTCATCGGCAGGCTGGATGACCGTTCCGACCTGCAAGTGTTTTTGCAGAACGGCGAAAAAATATACGTCGTGCGCAAAGGGGATGTGATCGACGAAACCTGGCGGATCGAGGGCATTTCCGATGTGGAACTGAGCTTTATCTACCTGCCTCTGCATTTGTCCCAGACCTTGTCTGTGGGGAGCACGCAATGAACAGATCATGCCGTAATACGATAGGAGCGCTGATGAGCCTTTGCCTGTGCACAGCGCTGATCGCATGCAGTTCGGCGCAAGTGGCCAACAAGGAAGCGTCCGAGCTGATCGAGCAGGGCCAGTACGAAGCCGGCCTCGCCCGGGTCGAGGAAGGGCTGCGGGAGAACCCTCGCGATACCGAGTTGCACCTGCTCCTCAACAGCGGTCGAGCCAAGGCGATCACGGCACTGCTGACCCAGGCCGACACCGATCGCGCACGCCGGGATTTCGCCTCGGCACGCATGGCCTATAGCCGGGTGCTGACCATTGAACCCAACAACCGCCGCGCCCAGGATGCCCTGCGCCAGCTCGATTATCTGCGCAGCATGGAAGACAAACTCGAACTGGCCCGTGGCGACCTGCGTCGCGGCGACATCTACGGCGCCGACCGCCAGGTGAAACAGATCCTCGAACTCGATCCGCAAAATGACGGCGCGCTGGAACTGCAAGGCAATATCCGCGTGGTGCAGAGCCGCAACGTGATCCCCTATCCACAGTTGCGCACCCGCCTGGACCGGCCGGTGACCCTGGAGTTTCGCGACGCCAACCTGAAGGTGATTTTCGAAGTGCTGTCCCAGGTCGCCGGTTTGAATTTCATCTTCGACAAGGACCTGCGCCCGGACATGAAAGCCACCATCTTCGTGCGAGACGTGCGCATCGAAGACGCCGTGGAATTGCTACTGCAACAGAACCAACTGCACCAGAAAGTGGTGAACGAAAACACCTTGCTGATCTACCCGGACTCGCCGCAGAAGGTCAAGGATTATCAGGAGCTGGTGATGCGCACCTTCTACCTGACCAGCATCGATGCCAACACCGCGCTGAACATGATCAAGACCATGCTCAAGACCCGCGACGTGTTCGTCGATGAACGCCTCAATACCCTGACCATGCGCGACAGCGAAGACGCCGTGCGCATGGCGGAGAAACTCCTGCAATCGCAAGACCAGTCCAACCCCGAAGTGGTGCTGGAAGTGGAGGTGATGGAAGTCGCCACCCAGCGGATTCTCGACCTGGGCCTGCAATGGCCGAACACCTTCGGCATCGTCAACAGCGACGGTTCGGCAGTGACCTTGCTCGATCAGCTCAAAGGCATCAACTCCGGCCGGATCACCATCAATCCATCGCCCCAGGCCAAGATCAACGCCCAGGACAACGACATCAACACCCTGGCCAGTCCGGTGATTCGCGTCAGCAACCGCGAGCAGGCACGCATCCACATTGGTCAGCGCGTGCCGATCATCAGCGCCACCTCGGTGCCATCGACCCAGGGTCCGGTCATCACCGAAAGCGTCACTTACCTGGATGTCGGTCTGAAACTTGAAGTGCAGCCGACCGTGCACCTGAACAACGAAGTGGCGATCAAGATCGCCCTGGAAGTGAGTAACGCCACCCCGCTGGAGCCAACCCGCCAGGGCACGATTCCGGTGCAGGTCGACACCCGCAACGCCCAGACCACCCTGCGCCTGCATGACGGTGAAACCCAGATCCTCGCCGGCCTGATGCGCAACGACCATGGCGCTACCGGCAACAAGATTCCCGGCCTTGGTGACATTCCTGGTCTGGGCCGCTTGTTCGGCAGCAACAAGGACACCATCGGCAAGTCGGAACTGGTGCTGTCGATCACCCCGCGGATCGTGCGCAACCTGCCGTACCAGAGCCCGTCGGACATGGAGTTCCCCACCGGTACCGAAACCAGCATGCACATCCAGGCGCCGGACCGGCGGCTGGAGTCGGCTGTTGCGCCTCAGGCGATTGATCGGCCGGTCGCGGTCACCACCCAAGTCGTTATCGAGAAGCCTTGATCATGAACGCCTCGCAACGTGGTTTTACCCTGATCGAAGTCGTGGTGACGCTGGCCCTGATCGGCCTGCTGGCCGGCATGGCCGCGCCGCTGACCGAGACGGTGGTGCGCCGGGGCAAGGAGCAGGAGCTGCGCACGGCGCTGTACCAGATTCGCGATGCCATCGACGCCTACAAACGCGCCTTCGACGCCGGTTACATCGAGAAGTCGCTGAACAACAGTGGCTATCCACCGAGTCTGCAAGTGCTGGTGGATGGCGTGCGCGATATACGCAGCGCCAAGGGCGCCAAGTTCTATTTTCTGCGCCGTGTGCCACGTGACCCACTGGCCCCGGTCAAGCGCGACGACGAAGGCGGCTGGGGCTTGCGCGCCTATGACAGTACGGCTCAAAGCCCGCGGGAGGGCGAAGACGTGTTTGACGTCTACTCCCAGGCGCGCGGCAAGGGTCTCAACGGCATCGCCTACCGGGAGTGGTGACTTATGCGTCGGGAAAAGGGTTTTACCCTGCTGGAACTGATGGTGGTCATGGCAATCATCGCGACGCTGATGACCATCGCCTTGCCACGCTATTTCAACAGCCTCGAAGCCTCGAAGGAGACCACCCTGCGCCAGAGCCTGTCGGCGATGCGCGAGGCACTGGACCACTACTACGGCGACACCGGGCGCTACCCCGATTCCATCGAACAACTGGTGGAGCAGCGTTACCTGCGCAACCCGCCGATGGACCCGATCGCCGAGCGCAAGGATCTGTGGGTCCTGGTGGCACCGCCGGACGGGGTGCCGGGCGGGGTCGCCGATATCAAGAGCGGCGCTACAGGGAGGGCCCGTGATGGCAGCCTTTATGCCGAGTGGTAGGCCCTCGAACGAGGCGGGTTTCACCTACCTGGGGGTGCTGTTCCTGATCATGGTGATGGGCATGGGCCTGGCCAGTGCCGGCGAATTATGGTCGAGCGCCTCGCGCCGTGATCGTGAACGCCAGTTGCTCTGGGTCGGTACCCAGTACGCCCAGGCCTTGCGCAGCTATTACCGCAGTTCGCCCGGCCTGGCGCAGTACCCCAAAGAACTGGCGGACCTGTTGCAGGACGAACGTTTCCCCAACGCCAAACACCATATTCGCCAGCTGTACCCGGACCCGATCGGGGGCGGCGAATGGAGCCTGATGCGCGGTTTCGACGGGCGCATCACCGGCCTCTACAGCCCCTCCACGGACACGCCGCTCAAACAGGCGGATTTCCCCAGTCAATGGTCGGACTTCACCGGCATGGCCAGTTACAAGGACTGGCAGTTCGTGGCCGAGAAGGCGTTCCTCGAGGGCGCGTCGGGGCCGAAAAGTCCGTCCAGGTCTGCACAAGGGGTAATGCCATGAACAGATTCTGCCTGGCCCTGATCCTCCTGTTGGCGACGCCGTTTGCCGCGGCCACCGAAGAGGACGAAATGATGGGCTTTATCGTCGATGACACCATCTCGCACATCGGCCACGAATTTTATTACGCGTTCAGTGAGCGCCTGCGCGCCACCAGCCCCATGGATTTCAACCTGGTGGTACGCGAACGACCTTCCGCACGCTGGGGCAGCCTGGTGACGGTGGAGTACCAACAGCGTTTGGTTTATCGGCGCTTCCTGCCGCCGAACACCGTGGACCTCAAGGAGGAGGCGTCCGACGCCGCCGACTGGGTGCGCGGGCAGATCGTCAAACGCAAGCTGGAAGCCTTGTTGCAGGACACCACGGACCTTGAGAGGGACGAATTATGAAAACCAAAACGTTGTTGCACCGCGTCGCCGGAATCTGGCTGCTCGGGTTCGCCAGTGGCGGCCTGGTCCAGGCCACGGAGCTGGTCTACACGCCGATCAACCCGTCGTTCGGCGGCAACCCGTTGAACGGGACCTGGCTGCTCAACAATGCCCAGGCGCAAAACGACCACGACGATCCGGACTTGAAAGACCGCGCCTCGATAGCCGGGACTTCTGCCCTTGAGCGCTTCAGCAGTCAGTTGCAATCGCGGTTGCTGGGGCAGTTGCTGGACAACATCTCCACCGGCAACACGGGGAGCCTGTCCACCGACGCTTTTATCGTCAACGTCATCGACGACTCCGGCGCACTGACTATTGAAGTGACTGACCGAGCGACCGGTGAAATTTCGGAAATCCAGGTGAATGGCCTGGCCCCTTGAGGGGACTCGGTCAATTGGGGAGTCAAGGACATGAAAAAGATAATTGCGCTAGGGCTGATGTTGGCGACATTACAAGGGTGCAGTCTGCGCGACACGATGCCGGCCGAGCAGGACACCGAAACCCCGACCCTGACACCTCGGGCGTCGACCTACTACGACTTGCTGAACATGCCACGTCCCAAGGGCCGGTTGATGGCGGTGGTGTACGGCTTCCGGGATCAGACCGGGCAGTACAAACCGACCCCGGCCAGTTCCTTTTCCACCAGCGTGACCCAGGGCGCGGCGAGCATGTTGATGGACGCGATGCAGGCCAGTGGCTGGTTCGTGGTGCTGGAACGCGAGGGGCTGCAGAACCTGCTGACCGAACGCAAGATCATCCGCGCCTCGCAGAAAAAGCCGAATACGCCGGTGAATATCCAGGGTGAGTTGCCGCCGTTGCAGGCAGCGAACATGATGCTCGAGGGCGGGATCATTGCGTACGACACCAACGTGCGCAGCGGCGGGGAAGGGGCACGTTACCTGGGTATCGACATTTCCCGCGAGTATCGGGTGGATCAAGTCACGGTGAACCTGCGGGCAGTGGATGTGCGCAGCGGGCAGATCCTGGCCAACGTGATGACCAGCAAGACCATCTACTCCGTGGCCCGCAGTGCCGGGGTGTTCAAGTTCATCGAGTTCAAGAAGTTGCTTGAGGCTGAGGTCGGGTACACCACGAACGAGCCGGCGCAGTTGTGTGTGTTGTCGGCCATTGAATCGGCGGTGGGGCATTTGTTGGCCCAGGGGATTGAACGCAAGATGTGGCAGGTGGCGGGGGACAAGACTGCGCTGGTGCAGGATGAGACGCTGGATCGGTATTTGACTCAGGCCAAGGTGGTGCCTGAGGGTGGGGAAGAGTGACGTGGCGGCCTTCGGGCCGACCAGGTTTTTGCGAATATCCGCGGACCCTGTGGGAGCTGGCTTGCCAGCGAAGGCGGCCTGCCAGCCGCCCTGATTCCACAGATGTCCCCAGAACCCTTGTGGGAGCGAGCTTGCTCGCGAAAGCGGTGGTTCAGCTTGCTCAAATGTTGAATGTACTGCCGCCTTCGCGAGCAAGCTCGCTCCCACAGGGGATCTGCGGCGCCCACGGTGTCCTCATACACGACAACGATCAAAAATGTGCGAGCCTGCTCGCGAAGACGGCAGACAGCCAGCCAGTTTTGTACGGGGGCATGTAATCATCTGTAGGACTGACTTGAGGCTACATCGCCTTGCGCCATTGCCTACAACTACGCCAGAATCCGCCGGCTTGTGCGCCTTGTCCCTGGTCTTTATTGTTGCCCCATCGCTGCCAATTCAGCGATCGGGTTTAGCGATCCGAACAGTAACAGGGAGCAACAGCACTCCAATCTCTATTGCAGATTTTTTATGTCTGCGATTTGATCATGGCGGCTGTGCGTCGGAGACTTTCGGGTCTGCCGGGTTCTCCTGTACCCCGGTTCGCTAACCTTCGTACAGCCGCCACCCTTGCTTGTTTAGCGACAGGTCATGGTGGTTTCATTTTCTACAGGAGCTTCACCATGCCCAAACCGACACCTAATCCCCCAGAATCGCAAACCGAAAGCACCACCGCCAGCTGCGCCTCCAACCTTCACCTCAAACCCGCCATTCTCAAAAGCCATGCACCCCACAACCCCAGCACAATGTTTGTCATCACCCCAGACATCGACACCGAAAGCCTGTTGGCTCACGCCTGTGAATCGCTGGCTTCCGCGAGTGTCATGGCCAGTGATTTCGCAACGTTTCTGGAAGGCCCGCAGCGCAGCATGTTGTTGGGCATCCAGCAGGTGATCATGTTGGCTGATTTGGCGGTGAATCGGGCACTGGATAACCTCGATCCCCAAGGTTAAACCCTCAACCACAATAAATCGTCAGGTGGACCGCGTTGCGATGACATCCTGACAGCCGACAATCAATTTCGACCGTACTCGATCTACTGTAGGAGCTGCCGAAGGCTGCTCCTACAGGGGGATGTGTCAGGCGAGAAAAAACCGCGACCCAAAGAAGGGCCGCGGTTCTTTTTACTGCGCAATTATTGCTGCAACACAGTCGCCTGGTTCCCCGTCCCATACTGCTGAACAGTCGCCATCTGCGTCATCCCACTCTGATCAACACGGGCAATGTTCCCCGCTCCCTCCTGAGTCACATACGCCACGTTCAGGCTGTCAGCCTGTTTCACAGTGATCTGGTTATCACTCCCATACTGTGTCGTGAACGCCTGGTTATCCATACCGGACTGGTCGTACTCTGTGCTGTTGCCAGTACCGTTGCTGGTGCCCTGGGCCAGGTTGGTGGTGCCGCGTTGCGAGGCGATGAGGATGTTGTCGCTGCCGTTCTGGTCGAAGTACAGCTCGTTGTAGTCGTCGGCCTGGCTGACGGTGGTTTTGTTGCCGGTACCGATCTGGTTGGTGGTCATGATGTGGCCGGTGCCGGCCTGGGTGAAGCTGGCGGTGTTGTTGCTACCGGTCTGGTTGATGGTCGCACGCTGGTTTCTGCCGAACTGGCCACCGGCTTGCGGGCCTTTCCAGTTGCTGGCGTAGACCTTGTTGTCGTTACCCACCGAGTTGGCATTGAGCACTTGGCTGTCGCCGCTCTGGTAGGTGAAGTGCACGTTGCCGGTGCCTAGTTGGTACAGCGCCAGGGTCGAGCCGATGGACTCGAACTGGTCGGCGTAGATCGCGTTGGCGTCGCCGATTTGCAGGATCTGGGCGACGTTGTTGTCGCCGAAGCTCTGGTCGACGATGGTTTCGTTGGTCGAACCGATCTGGTCGACAGTGGCCTGGCTGGTGAGCTGGGAGTCTTGCCAGACTTCGGTGCCGTTCATGTCGCCCAGCTGGTTGATGGTCACGGTGCCGGCGTTACCAAAGCTCTGGTCACCATAGGCATAGTTGCCTTCGCCCGCCTGGTTGATATTGATCTGCCCGGCCACGTGCCCGACCTGTTCGCCGGTGCCGTAGTTACCGATGCCATACTGGATGACTGTCGTGTTGTTGCCGGTGCCGTACTGGAGTTGCTCGATGTTGGCTGCGTTGCTGTCACCGAGCTGCAAGGTGGTGGCGGTATTGCCGTCCTGGCCTTCCTGGTAGATGAAGGAGAAGTTGCCGGTGCCTTGCTGTTGCTGCAGCGCCTGGTTGGCGCCGAGTGCGCCGATCGACTGGCTGGCATGGCTGGTGTTGCCGGCGCCGGCCTGTTGCTGGACGATGGTGCTGCCATTTTCGTACAACTGCTCGGCATAGCCGGCGTTGAAGTCACCGACCTGATCCTGGGTAATGGTGCCGGTGGCGTTGTCTTGCTTGGCGGCCACGTTATTGCCTTCGCCGAGTTGTGTCTGGGTGGTAGTACTGAAACTGGCCTGGATTTGCGTCACATCGGCGATGTTGGCGGTCCCGACCTGGATCTGGGTGGAAAGGCTGTTATCGGCCATCGCCTGGGCACTGACAATGACCAGGATGGCGGCGGTGAGGGGCGTCAGTTTGAACATGATGAAACCTCCAAAGTGGTGCAATGCTTTAGCGATACTGTTTGACCGAAACGCTCATGCCGTTTCCCGACTGGGTCACGGCACTCGAGAGCCCCGTGCCGGCCTGGTCGATGCTGGCGTCGTTGTTGTTGCCGTTCTGGGAAATCTGCGCGCGGTTGTGGCTGCCGTTTTGCGTGATTTCGGCGTTGTTGCCCGAACCTTGCTGGGTGATCAGGGCCATCAGGTCGCTGCCTTGCTGCAGGATGAATGCTTCCTGATTGCTCCCCGACTGGACGATGCGACCGAGCAGTGACTGGCCGTTCTGTTGCACCAGCGCGACGTTGGCCTGGCCGTTCTGGTCGATCAGCGCTTGCTGGCCAATCGGCGCTGGCCACTCGCCGAGGTCGGCACCGGGCGCCAGGTCGTCGTTCTCCATCAAATCATCGGCCCGCGCGCCCACACTGCTGCAGAGCAGAAGCAGGCAGAGCAGGGCGGAGGTCGACGTTTTCATGGCGTTGTCCTTTGGGAAGAGGCCTGCCCCACCGATCGGCCAGATCGGTGGGGCGAGGGTTTACTGCACGGTGACGGCGACCGTGCGCACGGTGCCTTGGGACGAGCGGATGGTCGCTGTCGGGTTCGCCGACGGGATCACCGTGGTGCTGTTGCTCACCGTCAGCCGCCAGCGTCCGGTCACCGGCACCGTGGTGGTGCCCAGCGTTACCAGCCCGGTCGGGGTGGTCACCTGGATGGTGATGGTGTTGCCGGTGGTCACCGATGAGGTGCCCGAGACGTCCCAGTTGAAACGGTTGTTGGAGCGGGCCTGGACAGTGGCGGCGGTCACCGCGAAGGTCTCCGCAGCGGGCCTTGGCGAGACTTGCACCGTGACCGTGGCCGGCACCGACAGGGCGCCGAAGCTGTCCCTGGCGATGTAGGTGAAGGTCGTGGTGAAGGCCGTCGTGACCGTGGCCGGTGGGGTGTAGGTGATCACGGTGCCGTTAGTGCTGACGGTGCCGCGACCGGCCGCTGGCTGGGTCAGGCTGGCGACGGCTAACGGCACGTTGCCTTCTGGATCGGTGTCGTTGGCCAGCACGTTGATCGGTACCGCCACCCCCAGGGTCGCGATGCTGTCGACGACGGCCACCGGAGACCGGTTAGGCGCCACGGTGATGGTCACGGTCGCCGGAGCGGTCGAGGCCAGGCCTTTGACGTCTTGAGCCTTGTAGGTGAAGGTCGTGGTCAGCGGTGCATTGACCACCGCCGGTGGGGTGTAGACCACCGCTGCCGTGCCGCTCAGCGCCACAGTGCCCTGGCCAGCGGCCGGTTGGGTCAGCGCTGTGATGTTCAGTGGCGTGTTGCCGTCCGGGTCGCTGTCGTTGCCCAGCAGGTTGAGGGTGATCGGCACCCCGAAGCTGGTGCTGCCGCTGTCGGCCACGGCCAGTGGCGCCTGGTTCTCACCGGTATCCGGGGCCGAACCGACCACCACGACCGCTTCGGTATCGCTACCGCCCGCGGCGGATTTGACCGTGACGGTAGCCGGTGGCTGCAGCAGATCGGCGACGGTCAGGCGTTGCAGGGTGCCCGTCTTCGACAGGCGTCCGTAACCCTGGGCGACCATGTCCGGTACCGCCACTTCGTCAGTGGAGGTGGCCTCGATCAGCAGGCTGTGATTGCTCCAGTTGTAGCGCGCGGTCTGGACTTTCACCACGTCCGTGACCTTGCTCGACACTGCCGTCGGCCGGGTGGTGCCAGTCGGGCTGCTGGCGGTGACCACCACGACCGGAGGCACGTTGCCGGTGACCAGATGCTGGGCGAAGAACAAGCCATTATTGTCGCCCGTCATGTTGATCAGGCACGGCGAAAGCGGTGGGCCGGGCACCAGGGCGACGCTTTCGCGGAAGCACAGGCTCGAGCTGTTGCCCGATTTGCCAAAGACTTCGACCCGAGTGCTGCTGGTGCCTGGACCCGAGGGGGTGCGCCGGTAGGTGGCGCGGCCGATTTCCACCGGGGTCTGGGCACGGTTGTCGAGGACTTTGCCGGACACCGTGAACAGGTTGGTCTCGATGATCCCGGCCGGTCCCTGGATGCGCACGAAGTTGGTGTTGTTGGGGCTGCCGGTGACCTGCTCGGTGAGGTTCGGATCGCCGACGAAGGTTTCGACTGTGCCGGTGTCCGGGTTTAGCTCGGTGTAGGGGCCGTTGATGCTGCGCAGGAACGGGCCGATGTTGCCATTGAGCACACCGCTGAAATTACCGGGTGCACCGATGCCGATGTCCCGGGTCATGTTGATGGCGCGCCGACCCGTGGTGGTGACGTTGATCGTTTCCACCCCGTAAGGGTGGGTGATGGTATAGACCCCAGGCGTCGGCACCGAGACGCGCAGGCGAATCCGCGCGAAGGAAACCTGATCGCCATCTATCGGGGTTTCGGCGCCGAATGCCGCCTCGACTGCGGCGACGTACACTTCCAGTTCATACCCGCTGTTGCCGACTTGCGGGATCGCGGTCTCCGCCGCGAACCAGAAGGCTTCTCCAGGCCAGTTGTCGGGGAAGACCATTGGCTGGGCGTCGTCGTAGACGCCCGGTTCCGCCGCGAGAATGCACATGTACGACGGTGGGTTGGTGACCGGCACCCGCGAGCTCGCGGCCCGGGACTGGCACAGTTCCAGCTTCAATTGATTGTTGTCCTGATACCACATGGGGAATTTCCCCGTGGCAAAGGTGTAGGGGCCGGGGTCGACGGCGGCGAGTTGCGCGAACGCGCTGCCGGACAGCGATAAAGTCAGTCCCAGGGCGTTGAGCGCCAGGCGTGGCCAATTGTTCATGATGCCTCCTGATGAGGATCTGGGCATGTGAGCGTTCATTGCACGATGACCACTTCTTCGGTGTCGCTGCCGCCATTGGATGACGTCACGCGAACCCTGGCCGGTGGAATCGGCGAGATCCCGGTGGCCAGGGTTTTCACCGCGCCTTCGCCACTGAGGGCGCCGATGGCGGCACCGCTGGCGGCTGAAGCGGTGAGCACCGGCGGCGAGGTTTCGTCGCTGGTCGAGGCCACGAGGGTCAATTGCCCCGTGCTGAGGCTGTACTCCGCACGCTGGATCACCACCAGGTCGGTCAGCGCCATGGACAAGGTGGTCGGTGTGCTGGTGGGGATCGCCAGGTGGTTGTCGGCGGTCACCTGCACCGTGCTCGGCAAGGTCGGGTTGGCCGCGGACTGCGCGTACCAGTTGCCGGTGGTGTTGGCTTCGCTCATGTTCAGCACTGGGTTGCTGCTGGTCACGGCGACGGACCCAGGCGGTGGCGGGGCCATGACGAACACGTCCTGCTGAGCGATCGGCGCGCTTGCACCGGCTTTGCGCGAGTAAGTGCTGCGCTGGGTGATCATCGGCGTCGGCCGCACCACCGTCGACAATTTGCCGGAGATGCTGAACAGCGTGGTGCGCAGATCCAGGCCATTGGGTCCTTCGATGCGAACGAAGTTGGTGTTGAACGGGCTGCCGGTGATGGCCTCTTCGAGGTTCGGATCGCCGATGAATTTCTCGGCCGCACCGGTCAGCGGATTGGTCTCGGTGTAGGGACCATTGACGCTGCGCAGGAAGGGCCCGACGTCACCGCGCAGGGCGCCGTCATAGGTTTTCGGCGAGCCGATGCCGATGTCCCGGGTCATGTTGATCGCCCGGTTGCCCCCGGCAGGGACGTCGAAGATGTCGACCCCGTAAGGGTGGGTGATGGTGTACGTGCCAGCGGTGGGCACATCGACGCGGATACGCACCCGGGCAAAACTCATCTGGTCGCCTTCTACCGGTTCTTCAGCGGCGAAAGCCGCTTCGATGGCGGTACCAAACGACAGGTCGATACCCCGGGCGGCATCGACGATTTGCGCATCGGCGGTGAACCAGAAGGTTTCGTCAGGGAAGTTGGTCGGGAAGACGATCGGTTGTGCGTCGTCGAATACGCCGGGGGTCGGCAGCAACGTGCACATGTACGACGGCGCACCGGGTGCACCGGGAGCCCTGGAGCTGACGGCCTTGGACAGGCACAAGTCGAGGGTTCGACCGTGGGTGTCTTGATACCAGGCGGCGAACGAGCCGTTGGCTGGAAGGTAAGGTCCGGGGTCGACGGCATACAGCGCCGCCTGAGCGATGCCTTGGGCTAGAGCACTCACGACCAGGACGGTCGCAGTTTTGGACAGTAAGGGGTGCATGAGTTAATCCCTCTATCGGAGTACCTGTCCCTTGGGGATGGGTCAGTTGAGAGGGCTTCGGCAACTTCCGTACCAATCGGCGAAAACGTTCTTGAGAGGTCCGGTACACGGGGATGCGACGGTCAATCGCCGTCAGACCTTCGCTCGAGCGAGCGGGCCATTGTCCCCAGCATTGGGGGCAGGTGGGGAAGGCGGGGAGGGGGTAGCGTAGGGAATATGTAAAAGCTTCAAGAAATCGAGGAAACGTCTGACACTCTTTTAGGGTTGGCTGTCGGAAGCGAGACGTTTAGTGTGGTCGCTCCTGGCAGAGAGTGTGGTCAGCCGGGCGCATGGCAAGGGGGCACTGGCACAGTTGCACTTCATCCTTGCAGCGACGACAGCGAGCCCCATACCGATTAGACTGCTACGTATAGATCCCGGAGGTCATTATGAGCGCCGAACTTTCCCCAATCGTTTCAGAGTTTGAAACTGAAGAGCAGGCCGCAAGCTACGACCGCTGGTTCCGTGCCAAAGTGCAGGCCTCGCTCGATGACCCACGCCCGAATATCCCGCATGACCAGGTGATGGCTGATATGCGAGCGCTTATCGAATCAAAGCGCAATAAGCGCGATGCTGGTTGAGTGGCGGCCCGAAGCACGGGCCGAACTTTGGCAAATCCTGAATTACATTGGCGATCGCCACCTTGTGGCGGCTAGCGAGTTACACCAGGCCATTGAAGCGGCCACGTCAGCACTTCCTGAACATCCCTACCTCTATCGATTTGGCCGTGTACCCGGAACGCGGGAAATTGTTGTGCATCCCAACTACCTGGTGGTTTATCGAGTGACGGATCGGATAGAGATCGTTGCCGTCTTGCATGCCAGGCAAGAATACCCCTGAAACCCGACCTGGGCAGTTTCCGTAGTTGCGGCGCCCCGCATGCAACCTCATCAAGCAAGCCGTGGTTTTTGATCGTTCCCACGCTCCACTCTGCGTGGGAACGATCAGGCACCGGGAGCGTTGTCTACTTGGGCGGTCCCCGCCCAGATTCATCTCGCCCTCCATTCGGCATTAATCCCCATCCTGCACTGGGCCAAAACCCAATGCCGGGCAAATACCCGACAGTGGGCTATAACCCTATAGGGGAAACGTCGGGAACAAATGTCCATGAACATGCCTACCAAAGCGCTCCTGTCGCAGGAGGGCGATACTCGCCTGCACTCGCGCAAGCCGCCATTCAATCTGTTGCGCTGGTTTTCGCTGATCAGCCTGGCGGTGATCGGCACGGTTGCCGTGGCGCTGGGGTCGGTGTCCACGCGGTTCGTGATTACCGAGAGCGTGCAGCGCGATGCCTTGCTGACGTCCCAGTTCATTCAGGCGATCGCCTCGGCCGAGGTACGCCATGTGTCGATTCCCAACGTGCGGACCATGGGCGAGTTGCTCGACCCACGCAAGGACAAGGACTTCCCTGACGTCGACCCCATGGCCCGGGCCAATGCCCGTGGCGAATTCCTCGACCATATCGAACACTTGCCGGACGTGATCCTGGCCAACATCTACGCCCCCGATCGCATGGTGATCTGGTCGACGAACCCGGCATTGATGGGCACCACGATCCATACCGACGACGACCTGGATCAAGCCTTTGCCTCCAAGACCCCGGTGTCGGCCAGCTATCACAACGTCGACCACAGCCGCATGGAGCAGAAGTTCGTAACGCCCCCTGAATACATCTTCATCGAGAACTACATTCCGCTGTTCGATGCCGACGGCGACAAAGTCACCGCGATGGTCGAGATCTACAAGGAGCCCAAGGACCTGATCAGTCGCATGGAGCGCGGCCTGGTATTGATCTGGCTGGCCACCGCCCTGGGCGGCGGGCTGATTTACCTGGGGCTGTACTGGATCGTGCGCCGGGCCGCGATTCTGCTGGCAGCACAACAGCAGCAACTGATCACCAACGAAACCTTCGTCGTCCTGGGCGAGATGTCGTCGGCGGTGGCCCACAGCCTGCGCAATCCATTGGCGACCATTCGTTCCAGCGCTGAACTGGCGTTGGAATTCGACAGCGGCGCGGCGCACAAGAACATCAACGACATCATCGGCCAGGTCGATCGCATGTCGAAATGGGTCAGGGAGCTGTTGCAATCCTTGCGCCCGCTCAACGACGAGGCGGAGCCGGTCAATCTGGTGGCGGCGTTGCACGACAGCCTCATGGCCTTCGAGCAGCAGATCGCCAAGGCGAACGTCCTGGTCGTGTTCGAGCCCAGGGAAACGCCCATGGTCCTGAGCCAGCAGGTGCAGTTGACGCAGATCCTCAACAGTTTGCTGGCCAATGCACTGGAGGCGATGGAGAAGGGCGGCACGCTCACCATCACCCTGGAGCCGACCGATGCCCAAGGCATTTGCGTGGTAGTGAGCGACACAGGCAAAGGCATGAACGAAGAACAACGCAGCATGGCCTTCCGGCCATTTTACACCACCAAGCGCTATGGCCTGGGGGTCGGACTGGTGCTGGTCAAGCGGATCATGGATCGTTTCGGCGGCGCGGTGACCCTGGAAAGCCGCGAGGGCGAGGGCACGACTGTCCGTCTTTCATTCAAACGGCTGCACTGAAAATGGGTGTGAACTTTCCCCCGTAAGCGGGTGTCACTCCCCAGTCGTTTCCCATTAATGGCACATTGATGTTGATAAGCCACTGTTTTGTCAGGTGTTAACACTTTGTAAAAACCTGTTACAAATCTGGCGAGCTACTTGCACATCACCCAGCACCCCTTAATGGCTTCGAGGCGGCTGGTGATGGACAGGAAAGCGCGGTTCTCTTTCAAACGGTTCGGCCTCCTGACGCCTTTGAGCGTCCTTCTGACGATGACGCTGGGAACAGCCGGTCTTCGTGCCAGCCCCATCGATGACGAACGACAGCCCGAACCCACCGACCCTTCGGCCTATTACGACGAACCCGCAGACAAACCGGCAGCCCTGAATGCCATCCTGACCATGCCGGAGGCCAACGAAGACGCCTTCGATTTGCCCGACGGCGTCAAGGGCAGCCGCGACACCCCGCTCCAGGAAAACATTCTGCCGCCCAGGGTGCAGACCAGTTTCAATTACCCCACCAACGGCAAGCCCAGCCCGCTGTTCGGCGCTCAGCCGTTCACTCAGCAACTGGTACTGTTCGAAGAATTCGGCCCGGAAAAACTCGACCCCACCACACCGGCGGCCCCCTTGGGTTTCCCTCCGGCGGCCATCGGCCCGGCGCCCCAGCAGGATCCCACCAGTGCGGCGCGCAGTGCGCCCCCCGGCGCGGCACTCGATGCCTTCTTGCGCCAACCGGGGTTGACGCCGTTCCCCAGCCAGTACTCCAACGTGGTCGACCGCAATCCGTGGCAGGCGCAGATCGAGTACTTCCTCAACCGCCACGTCGGCTCTGCCGCCGAAGGCCGTCCGCCAGGGAAGGGTTGGTCGCATCAGCGCTGGAACGAGTTCTACCCGCAAGCGGCCTACAAGACCGTGCAGACCGGTGCACGAACCAACGGCGGCCTGCGCGACAGTCACCAGATGCATGGCTACGCATTGGGTGAGTTCGGCCCCGGTGGTCTCTATCACAACACCGCCGGCGTACCGCTGACCGATGGCACGGCCAAAGGCGTCGATGCGCGCTTTCACCCGAACATGCCGGTACAGAACCACAACTCGGTCTGGACCTTCGACGGCACCTTGCCTCCGAAATTGCTGATGGTGCGTTACGGCCAGCCGGTGCTGATGCGCCATTACAATGGCTTGCCCATCGACCCGTCGGCGAACATGGGCTTCGGCTTGCACACCATCAGTACCCACGAACACAACGGTCACGCACCGGCGGAAAGCGACGGTTACGCCAACGCGTTTTTCTTTCCGGGGCAGTATTACGACTATCGCTGGCCGATTCAGTTGGCCGGTTACGACAGCATCAATACCCGCGCCGAAGACCCGCGTGCGGCCTTCCCGTGTTCGCCCGGGGAAACGCTCTGGGTCAATGACATGAACCCCGGCCGCAAGACGTGCGACCACGGCACCATCAAGATCCGTGGCGACTGGCGCGAAACCATGAGCACCCACTGGTTCCACGATCACATGCTCGATTTCACCGCGCAGAATGTCTACAAGGGCAACGCGGCGATGATGAACTACTACAGCGCCCTGGACCGTGGCAACGAATCGGCGAACGACGGTGTCAACCTGCGCTTCCCCAGCGGCAGCGCCTTGCCGTGGGGCAACCGCGACTACGACGTCAACCTGTTGATCGCCGACAAGGCTTGGGATCAGGGCGGTCAGCTGTGGTTCAACCCGTTCAACACCGATGGCTTTCTCGGTGATCAGATACTGGTGAACTGGCAGTGGAAACCGACCCTGGACGTGCGCGCCCGCAGTTATCGGTTGCGTATCCTCAACGGCTCGGTATCGCGTTACTTCAAGCTGGCCCTCGTGCGCGAGGTCAAGGGCAACGGCGGTGAATTCCCCGGTCCGAAAAATTCCGGGGTCTCCTACAGCCGGGTGCCGTTCCACATGATTGCCAACGACGGCAACATCATGGAACACAGCGTGCCGTTCGACGGCAGCATGGACCTGGACGCCGATGGCAATAAACAGAATCATAATGCGATCCTGCCCACCCAGGGCATCGCCGAACGCTTCGACATCATCGTCAACTTCGCGAAAAACGGGATCAAGCCGGGGGACAAACTGTTCTTCGTCAACCTGCTGGCCCATGACGACGGCAAGGGGCCAAAAGAGCCCATTGCCCTGGGGGATGTGCTTTCGGAAAAATACCTGGCGGTGATCAAGCAAAGCAGCAAAGGCCCGCAGTGGGACAAGGGCGACCCGGCCGTGGGCAAGGTCTTGCAGCTTAACGTCAAGGCCTACACCGGTCAGGACCTGGCCATGGACCCGGCCGCCTATGAGCCGGCCAAACCGGGCAAGGCCGAAGGCAGGGTGATGATCCCACTGAAGATCCATCGCGATAACGTCGCCGACAAGGCGCTGCTGGCCAAGGCCCGTCACCGCACCTTCACTTACGGTCGCTCGGACGGCACCGACAAAGCGCCCTGGACGGTCAAGACCGACGGCGGTTTCGGTTTCCATATGGACCCGCGTCGCCTGAACACCTCGACCCAGTTGGCCAGTGGTCCCACCGATGCCGGTGTCGCCGGTTTAGGCACCCTGGAAGTGTGGAACATCAAGGCCGGCGGCAAGGGCTGGAGCCACCCGGTGCATGTGCACTTCGAGGAGGGGATCATCCTGAGTCGCGGCGGCAAGGCTCCACCGGAATGGGAAAAATGGGCGCGCAAGGACATCTATCGCATCGGCTCGGAAGACGATGGTTTGGACAGCGTCGAGTTCGCCATCAACTTTCGTGAATTCGCCGGGACGTACATGGAGCACTGTCACAACACGCAGCACGAGGACAACTCCATGCTGCTGCGCTGGGACATCGAGAAACCGGGGCAATTGCAGTTGATGCCGACGCCGCTGCCGAGCTGGGATGGCGTGCGTTACGTCAACTCCGCCGCACTGCCGACCTTCCGCACCGGCGATGGCTTCGGCCCGCAAGTGCCGGTCAAGAAATGAATCGGGAGAGCGCCGACATGAACGGGCATACGCCGCGCTCCCGTGCCTTGGGCATGCACCTGGTACTGATGCTGGTCAGCTGTCTGCTGGCGACCCGGTTGCTGATGGCCCACGAGGTGGTCGAGGCGCCGACTGCGGCGGCGACACCCTGGGGCGGCGATTATTTCCCCAATACCCTGCTGACCGACCAGGACGGTCGGCAGGTGCACTTCTTCGATGACCTGATCCGGGACAAGGTGGTGGTGATCAATTTCATCTTCACTGGCTGCAGCGATTCCTGCCCGCTGGAAACCGCGCGCCTGCGTCAGGTGCAAACGTTGCTCGGGGACCGGGTCGGGAAGGACATCTTCTTCTATTCCATCAGCATCGATCCGCTCAGCGACACGCCCGAGGTGCTCAAAGCCTACACACAACGGTTCAAGGTCGGGCCCGGTTGGCAGTTTCTCACCGGCGACTTCGACGCTGTCACCGAGCTGCGGCACAAGCTCGGGTTGTTCATCGAAGGTGTCGACAACGGACGCAGCAAGGACCACAACCTGAGCCTGATCGTCGGCAACCAGACCACGGGCCGCTGGATGAAAGCTTCGCCCTTCGAGAACCCATGGATTCTGGCCGATCAGTTGGCCAATACCTTGCAGAACTGGAAGCAGCCCAGTGTCGAGCAAAGCTACGCCAATGCGCCGCAGCTCCGGCCGCCCAGCAACGGCGAAGAATTGTTTCGCACCCGCTGTGCCTCATGCCACAGCCTCGGCCCGCAGGACGGGCAAGGCATCGGCATGCGCAGCATCGGTCCCGACCTGATCGGCGTCACTCTCCAGCGTGATTCGGCCTGGCTGGCGCGCTGGATTCGCGAGCCGGACCGCATGCTGGCCGAAAAGGATCCGATCGCGATGCAATTGTTTGAGCGCTTCGACCAGATACCGATGCCCAATCTGCGCCTGGATGAGAACGCGGCGCAGTCCATCCTGGCTTTTTTGCAGGAAGAAACCGAACGCCAGCAGCCGGTACAGGCGGCGCAAACGCACTAGCGGCCAAATAATATCAATGGCGCCATCAGTCTCGAACAATGCCACCTACACTGATTCGAAACACGGCTGAAAAGGCTTGATGCAAGCATCCAGGACCCACCCATGCAGATATTCGAACAACAAAATACAGCTGCGTCGTTGCAGGCGCCGGCGACAGAGCGCAAGGGCAGCCGTGGGCCGTTCAATTTGCTGCGCTGGTTCTCCTTCGGCAGCTTTTTCATTATCGCTGCCGTGGCGCTGGGGTTGGGCTATGTTTCCACGCGATTTGTGGTTATCGAGAGTGTCGAACGCGATTCCATGCTGACCGCGCAGTTCATTCAGGCCATGGGTGACGCCGAAATCCGCCATGCTTCGATCAGCCCGAACAGAACCATGGGCGAAATGCTCGATCCGCGCCAGGACCATGCTTATCCCGACGTCGCACCGGCGACCCGAGCCGCCGCGCGCATCGAGTTTCTCGATCATGTGGAGCATCTGCCCGACCTGCTGCTGGCCACGGTGTATGCCCTGGACCGTACCGTCGTCTGGTCGACCAACCCCGAGTTGATCGGCGTGCGCATTGAAGACGATGAAGAGCTCGATGAATCCTTCGCCATGAAGGAGTCGGTGTCCACCAGCTACCACGAGATTGTCGAGGAACGCCCCGAGCAGAGATTGCTGCGCGAGCCTGAATACCTGTTCATCGAGAACTACATCCCGATGTTCAATGCCGACAAAAGCCAAGTGATTGCCATGGTGGAAATCTACAAGGAACCGGTGGATCTGGTGGCGCGCATCCAGCGCGGTTTCAAGGTCATCTGGCTGGCGACCGTGCTGGGCGGCGCAGCGATTTACCTGGCGTTGTTCTGGATAGTGCGGCGTGCGGCCAAGCTGCTCGAGAGCCAGCAGAAACAGCTGATCACCAACGAGACCTTTGTTGCCCTGGGGGAAATGTCCTCGGCGGTGGCTCACAGCCTGCGCAATCCGCTGGCGAACATACGTTCCAGTGCCGAACTGGCCCAGGACATCGCCAGCCAGAGCGCGCAGAAGAACATCGGCGACATCATCAACCAGGTCGATCGCATGTCACGTTGGGTCCGGGAACTGCTGATGTCGTTGCGGCCGGTGAATGACGACGATGAAACAGTGGACCTGGTGCTGGCCATCGACGACACCCGGGGTGCCTTCGACGCGCTGATCAAGCGCTGTGGTGTCGAGGTGCGTTTCACGCCACAGGGTTGTCCGCTGGTTGTCAGTCAGAAGGTATTGCTCACGCAGATTCTCAATAGCCTGTTCGCCAATGCCCTGGAAGCCATGCCCAAGGGCGGCGTGCTCAGTATCGACATCGAATCGCCGCAGCCCGGGCGGGTGTGCATGACCCTGAGCGACACCGGCAAGGGCATGAGCCCGCAGCAACAACAAATGGTGTTCAAGCCGTTTTTCACCACCAAACAAGGCGGGTTGGGCGTAGGCCTGGCCCTGGTCAAACGAATAATGGAGCGTTTCGACGGCTCGGTCGAACTGACCAGCCGGGAGCAGGAAGGAACCCGCGTCAGTCTCAACTTTATAGTGGCAAAGGGAGGGGAATATGGAGCGCAGCATACTGCTGGTCGAGGATGATGAACTCCTCGCCGAGAATATTCAGACCTATCTGGAGCGCAAAGACTTCGAGGTGACAGTCTGCCACTCGGCCGAGGATGCACTGGAGCAATTGAGCACGTTCGTGCCTGATGTGGTGCTCACCGATAATTCGCTGCCGGGCATGAGCGGTCACGACCTGATCCAGAAGCTGCGCATCAGCGCGCCGGACTTGAAAGTGATCATGATGACCGGTTACGGCAACGTCGAAGATGCCGTGACGGCGATGAAAGAGGGCGCGTTCCATTACGTCACCAAGCCGGTGGCCCTGCCGGAGCTCAAGCTGTTGCTGGACAAGGCCCTGGCCACCGAGCGGATGGAACGCACGCTGTCGTTCTACCAGGAACGCGAAGCGCAGAAGTCCGGGGTACAGGCATTGATCGGCGACTCGGCGCCGATGCAGTATCTGAAAAACACCATCGGCCAGTTGCTCGACGCCGAGCGTCGCATGGCCAACACCGATCTGCCGCCCGTACTCGTCGAAGGCGAGACAGGCACCGGCAAGGAACTGGTGGCCCGGGCGCTGCACTTCGACGGGCCGCGCAGCAAAGGCCCGTTCATAGAATTCAACTGCGCGTCGATCCCTTCCAACCTGGTGGAGTCGGAACTGTTCGGTCACGAAAAGGGCGCCTTCACCGACGCCAAGGACCGTCGCGTCGGGCTGGTGGAAGCGGCCGATGGCGGTACGCTGTTCCTCGATGAAATCGGGGAAATGGACCTGTTGCTGCAAGCCAAACTGCTGAAGCTGCTGGAAGACCGGACCATTCGCCGGGTCGGCTCGGTGAAGGAGCGCAAAGTCGATTTGCGGGTGATCAGCGCCACCAACTGCAACCTCGAACAGATGGTCCAGCAGGGCAAGTTCCGCCGCGACCTGTTCTTTCGCTTGCGCATCATCTCGATCAAGGTGCCGCGCCTGTACGCCCGTGGCGAAGACATCCTGGTGCTGGCCCGGCATTTCCTGGCGATCCATGGTAAACGTTATGGCAAGCCGCACCTGCATTTCAGCGACCAGGCCGAAGAGTTGCTGCTCAACTACAGCTGGCCGGGCAACGTGCGCGAGTTGCGCAACATGCTCGAGCAGACCGTGCTGCTGGCCCAGAGCGACACCATTGCCACCCACCAGTTGAACGTGTGCCTGAGCCTGGTGGATGAGCCACTCGCGTACCAGCAGGAACCCCAACACAGCGAACCGCGTCCGGCCTACAACGGCACCGAGTCGATGAACCTGCCGGAAGTGGAGCGCGACATGGTGCGCAAGATGCTCGACAAGACCGACTGGAACGTCACCAAGTCCGCACGGCTGCTGGGCCTGAGCCGCGACATGCTGCGTTACCGGATCGAAAAACTCGGCCTCGCACGCCCGGACAAACGTCAGTGGTAGACCCCGGTCGCCTGTCCCTGGCCGCTGAGGCAGGCGAGCAGGCAGGTGGGGTCGAGCACTTCTTCATTGACGTAGACGCCGCGTTCCGCGTCGTAGGAGCGGATGAACACCCGCACAGTGGCATCCGCGACGGTTGGCAATCTTGAGTCGTAGAACACATGCTGGCTCGCAATCGGAATGAATTCCCTGGGGGCTGTCGGGATGTATGACCGCGGCGGCACGGTGCTCAAGGAGGGAGGAACGGGGTGAGCGAAAGGCTGGTTCTCACCGTAGTAGTTGAACTCGCTGCTGTAGTCGGTGGTGGGGGGCAGGTCGTCCGCATGGGCGGCGGCGGTCAGGCAGAAAGCGAACGCTAGCGTCAGATCGGTTTTGTTCATGGTTGCACCTGCGAAATCGGTAGTCCCGCATTTCCCCAAGGTCATTAACTATAGCTGTCATGGGGGCACGCGTTTGCGATGCCTGGATTACAAGAATCCAACAAACGCCAAATGGGTTTTTTCAAGACGCTGATCTAGACTCGTGCGGTTCAATCAAGACCCGAGTCCTGGAGCGTGCAATGGAAATGCCGACAAAAGAAAACGCCATCGCCAGCAACTGCGATGCCTGGAATGACTCCGCCCGACACCACAAGGACACCCCTGAATGGCAGGCCCTTTCGAGCGCCGTGGGTCATGGGGATTTTTCCTGCCTGGATGAGACCTTGACCGGTTTGCTGGAACAGGTCGGCGTCGATGGCAAGGATGTGGTGCAACTGGGCTGCAATAACGGACGCGAAAGCCTTTCGCTGTTTGCGCTGGGGGCCCGCAGCGTGGTCGGCGTCGACCAGTCCGCGGCCTTTCTCGATCAGGCGCGGGAGCTGGCGTCCCGCTCGCCTCATGCACCTGAATTCATCGAGGCCGACATCCATCGTCTGCCGGGCGAACTTCGCGATCGTTTCGACGTGGCGCTGATCACCATCGGCGTCTTGAACTGGATGCCGGACATTGGCGAATTTTTCCGCCATGTCGCGCAAACCCTCAAGCCTGGCGGCAACCTGGTGGTGTACGAAACCCATCCCTTCCTGGAAATGTTCGACCCCGAGTCAGCTGAACCTTTCCGCCTGGACAGCTCGTACTTTCGCCGCGAACCTTTCGTGCAGGAGCAGCCGATCGTCTATGAAGGCAAAGTCGAACAGCCCTCCGCGGCGTCCTACTGGTTCGTGCACACCCTGGGCGCGATCTTTACCGGCGCCATCGACGCCGGGCTGCGGATCAGTCACTTCAAGGAGTACCCGCATTCCAACCGCGAAGAACTCTATGACCGGTATCAACAGCAGAAGGCGCAGTTGCCGTTGTGTTTTACGTTGGTGGGGGTGAAGGGTTGAGCGTCTGAGCTGAATTATGTGTAGCTGCCACTGACGCTATCGCGAGCAAGCTCGCTCCCACACTGGATCTGCAGCGTACACAAAATTTGTGTTCGACGAAGATCAAATGTGGGAGCGAGCTTGCTCGCGATAGCGGTGGATCAGCTGGCATTGATGTTGACTGTGCCGCCGCCTTCGCGGGCAAGCCCGCTCCCACAGGTATTGTGTCCGTTCACATACTCGGCGAACGACGCGGTCCTGTGGGAGCGGGCTTGCCCGCGAAGAACGATAACGCGGTGCCTCTGCCGTCCGCTATCCTAGGCTCACTGACCTCAACGAGCCTGCCCCCATGCTGTCGGTCCAAGGCGTCTTCAAAAGCTACGCCACTCCCCAGGGTCCATTGCCGGTGCTGCAAGGTGTCGACCTGACCTTGAAGCCCGGCAGCAGCCTGGCGCTGATGGGCGAGTCGGGCAGCGGCAAAAGCACCTTGCTGCACTTGATCGCCGGGTTGGACAAGGTCGATCGCGGCAGCATCATCAGTGGCGGGCATCGCCTGGAACAGATGAGCGAAGGGCAACTGGCGAACTGGCGGCGGACCGAAATCGGCCTGGTGTTCCAGCAGTTCAACCTGATCGGCAGCTTGCGGGTGGAGGATAATCTGGCGTTCCAGGCGCGGCTGGCGGGGCGGCATGATCCGCGTTGGCAGGCGCATCTGGTGCAGCGTCTGGGGTTGGCTGATTTGCTGCGACGTTATCCGGAGCAGTTGTCCGGCGGGCAACAGCAGCGGGTGGCGCTGGGCCGGGCGCTGGCGTCGCAGCCGAAACTGCTGCTGGCCGACGAACCCACCGGCAGCCTCGATGAAGCCACCAGCGACGAGGTGTTGAAGTTGCTGCTGGAACTGCTCGACGACAGCCCCACGACGTTGTTGATGGTCACCCACAGCCCACGGGTCGCGGCGCGACTGGCGGAGAAAGTGGTGCTGCAGGGTGGCCGTCTGGCTGGCGCGGACGAGCGCTGAAGTGCGGATCTTTGGCGAAACCTTGCGGGCGCTGCTCAGCCATTGGCGACAGCACCCGGTGCAGTTTTTCAGTGTGTTGACCGGGCTCTGGCTCGCCACCAGTCTGCTGGCCGGCGTGCAGGCGCTGAACAGCCAGGCGCGGGACAGCTATGCCCGGGCCAGCCAGTTGATCGGCGGCGAACCCCAGGCCAGCCTCAGTACCCCCAGCGGCGCGACCTTCTCTCAGCAAGTGTTTGTCGACCTGCGCCGTGCAGGCTGGCCGGTGTCACCGGTGCTACAGGGCCGGCTGACACTCAAGGGCCATGAAGACCAGCGTTTGCAGCTGATGGGCATCGAGCCGGTGTCGCTGCCGGCCGGTTCCGCGGTGGCCGGGCAGGCACTGGCGATCGAGCAGATCGTCGAGTTTTTCAGTCCGCCGGGCAGGACCTGGATTTCGCCGCAGACCTTACAGGCACTGGGCTTGCACGAGGGAGACCAGCCGTCGAGCCTGAGCGGTGAGGTACTGCCGCCCCTGCGGGTTGAAACCGATATGGCCCCCGGTGTATTGCTGGTGGACATCGGCTTCGCCCAGCAGGTCCTTGGTCTGCCGGATCAGCTGTCGCGCCTGCTGTTGCCCAAGGACTTCAGCGCGACTCTGCCGGATCGGTTCAAGGGACAGTTGCAGCTCAAGAGCAGCGGCGAAGAGAACAATCTCGCGCGCCTGACCGAGAGCTTTCACCTGAACCTCGATGCCCTGGGGTTTCTGTCATTCGTGGTCGGCTTGTTCATCGTTCACGCCGCCATCGGCCTGGCGTTGGAGCAGCGCCGAGGCTTGTTGCGAACCTTGCGCGCCTGCGGTGTCAGTGCCCGGATGTTGATTGCGTGCCTGAGCGTCGAACTGGGTGGACTGGCACTGATTGGCGGCCTCGCTGGAGTGGCCAGCGGCTACTTGCTGGCCAGCGTGCTGCTGCCGGATGTCGCCGCCAGTCTGCGCGGGTTGTATGGCGCCGAAGTGGCGGGACAGTTGAGCCTCAGTCCGTGGTGGTGGCTCAGCGGCGTGGGCCTGAGTCTGCTCGGTGCCTTGCTGGCAGGTGCCAACAGTCTGTGGCGGGCGGCGCGACTGCCGTTGCTGGCCCTCGCCGATCCGCAGGCCTGGCATCAGGCCCACGCGCGCTGGTTGCGACGTCAGGGTTGGGTGGCCGGGACTGCCGCTGTGATTGCGCTGCTGGCGTTGCTGCGGGGCGACAGCCTGGCCAGTGGTTTCGTGCTGATGGCCGCGCTGTTGCTCGGCGCCGCGCTGGCGCTGCCGGTGGTGCTCAATAGCGTGCTGAGCCTGGTGTTGCAGCGCAGTCGATCGGTGCTCGGCCAATGGTTCCTCGCCGATTGCCGACAGCAACTGCCGGCCCTGAGCCTGGCGTTGATGGCGCTGCTGTTGGCCCTGGCGGCCAACATCGGTGCTGGCAGCATGACCGCCGGTTTCCGCCAGACCTTCAGCGACTGGCTCGAACAACGGTTGACCGCCGAGCTCTACCTCAACCCACAAAACCCGGCCCAGGCCAGAGAGCTGCACACTTGGCTCAAACAACAGCCGCAGCTCACGGCGGTGCTGCCCAACTGGCAGGTGTCTGTCCAGGTGCAAGGTTGGCCGGCTGATATCTTTGGCGTGATCGATCACCCGACCTACCGTCAGCACTGGCCGCTGCTGGAGGCCTTGGGCGACAAGCCGTGGGATCGCCTGGCCAGTGACGATGCGCTCATGCTCAGCGAGCAACTGGCCCGGCGGTTGAAGGTGCGCCTTGGCGATCACCTGACGATACCGACACCGGGTGGCCCGTGGTCGCCACAGATCGTCGGGATCTACGCCGACTATGGCAACCCCAAGGGCCACATTCTGGTCAACGCCCACCACCTGCTAGGCGGCTGGCCGCAGTTGACCCCCAACCGCTTCAACCTGCGCCTCGAGCCGCCGTCGATCCCGGCATTCCTGACGGCGCTGCAAGCGCGCTTCAATCTGGATGACAGCCGCATCGTCGATCAGGCGCGGCTCAAGGGCTGGTCCACGCAAGTGTTCGAGCGCACCTTCGCCGCGACCGCTGCGCTCAACAGCCTGACCCTTTGCGTGGCGGGCGTGGCGTTGTTCATCAGCCTGTTGACCCAGAGCCAGAGCCGCCTTGGGCAACTGGCGCCACTGTGGGCGCTGGGTGTGACGCGCCGGCAATTGATGCTGCTTAACCTTGGGCAAACCTGGTTGCTGGCGGTGCTGACGTTGGTGCTGGCGTTGCCATTGGGCATCGCGCTGGCCTGGTGCTTGAATGCGGTGATCAACGTCCAGGCCTTCGGCTGGCGTCTGCCGCTGCAGGTGTTTCCGCTGCAGCTGTTGCAGTTGATGGGGTTGGCGCTGCTCGCGACCTTGCTGGCGTCGGCGTGGCCGCTGTACTCGCTGTATCGCACGCAACCGGCGGATCTGTTGAGGACCTTTGCGCATGAGGATTAAGGTCGGTGTGTTGTTACTGGCGTTGCTCGGCGGGTGCGATCACCCGGCGCCTGTCGAGAAAGGCTTCGCAGGGCTGGGCAATCAGGCTGCCGCGTTCAAGCCGGTAGTGCCTGGCAGAGCCTTCAGTTTCCCGGCGGATCACGGCCCTCACGACGGTTTTCGCATCGAATGGTGGTATGTCACCGCCAACCTCAAGGACGCTCAGGGCAACGAGTTCGGCGCGCAATGGACGTTGTTTCGCAGTGCATTGAACGCTGCGCCCGAGCAAGCTGGCTGGGGCAGCCCGATCATCTGGCTGGGGCATGCTGCGGTGACGTCGGCAACGGTGCACCACGCCGCCGAACGTTACGCCCGGGGTGGCGTCGGTCAGGCCGGGGTGAACCTGAAGCCGTTCAGTGCGTGGATCGACGATTGGCATTTCAGCAGTCAGGCCAGCGCTGACAATCCTCTGGCCGACCTGCAACTCAGCGCCCGGGACAAGGCGTTCAGCTACCAGCTACGGCTGACGTCTACGCGGCCATTGGTGCTGCAGGGCGACCAGGGTTTCAGCCAGAAATCCGAACAGGGCCAGGCGTCCTACTACTACAGCCAACCGTTTTTCCAGGCCAGTGGCACACTCGAAATCGATGGCAAGGCACATCAGGTCAGTGGCCCGGCATGGCTCGATCGCGAGTGGAGCAGCCAGCCGCTGACCGCAAATCAAACGGGCTGGGACTGGTTTTCCCTGCACCTGGACAGCGGCGAACAGGTCATGCTGTACCGCATGCGGCATAAGGACGGCGAGCCGTACCTCACCGGCACCTGGATCGACGCTCAAGGGCAGACGCAGACATTGCACGCCGCCGACATCCTGCTCACACCGCAGGGCACGGCGAACGTCGCCGGCCGTTCCATGCCCGTGCGCTGGTCGATCAAGATTCCCGGCAAGCAACTCGACATCACCCTCAATGCCCTCAACCCCAATGCCTGGATGGATTTGCGCATTCCCTATTGGGAGGGGCCGGTGCAGGTGAGTGGCAGCCATGGCGGGCAGGGGTATCTGGAAATGACCGGTTATTGAGATCAGGGCACTATCCGCACACCAATGACCTCGGCCAGGTCCAGTAACCAGTTGTAGGCGTCCTCGTCATTGACCACATCCAAGCTGCGACCATGCTGGACAAGGGCGGTTGGTCCGATCCTGTCGCCAAACAGCACAACGGCTTCTGCCGTATCGTCCTGCCGTGAAATCCAACGCAGGCCCTGCGCGTCAGGCACGGACGCGTGAATTGCTTCGGCCCATAGGCGCGTTGTCGGGTACATGTTCTTTTCGGTGTCGATAAGCTCATTGCGGGTTATGTTCAGTGACCGCAAGGCTTTGGAGGACAGATCCACCACAGATAGCTCTTCAACGACCAGGACGTTTGAATACATGAACCCGGCGAGCTTTGCTTTTTGGTAATACTTCGGCGGGGGTTCATAGGTCACATCACGGAATACGGTCTCCATACCCGCGCAGTCGAATGTACTGCCACCGTACAGCGTGGGGATTATCTCGCCCAGAGCGTTCCGGATCGGGCTGAATCTCGCATTTCCTTTGTTGGTGCCATTGAAATCCGTCGCCTGGAATTTATTCATGTGAAAGCGATGCAGCACCCGGCCGGCTTCGATGGTCGTCAGGCGTGCCTGAATATGTTCGCCGGGAGCAGGCGGGTGCTTTGGCAGCCTTTCAACCATGAATGACCCCGGCTACTTCGTCCTCAGCCGCTTCCAGCACGCCTTGTGGGTCGGTCTGGAGCAGGTCCTTTGGACGCTTGCCGCCCAAGTAACTGTTGGGCGATGCAAACCAGAAGGCCATTCCCCAACCGTCTTTCATTGAAGCCAGGGTCGAAATCACACTTCCAAGCCTGGCGAAAGGTCGGAAGCCGTGCGCGGGGTCCAACCCGTAGATCGGGAAGTAATCGACCCCTTCATGACGCAGGGCGAAAATCTTGCCACTGAGCTTCCATTTGTTCGGCTGAGAACTGGGGTTGCTCGACTTGAACTGGGCAAGCTCGGCGATTTCGTGCGCGGTAATCCAATCATTGCTGTGGAGGATCTCGGTCTTCGCCTGGACCAGCATCTTTGCTTCGCGCAGAAGGGTGGAGGTGACCGGCTTTTTCGGCACGCACAGGGAGACTATTGTCGAGATAGTTTCCTCCGGGACAGGTTGCAGCTGTAAACGAAAAGCTGTGGTTAGCATTTCGAGGGAGATGATGTACGCCTGCACAGACTCGTGGGTGGCCTTGAGAGTGATGACGACCCTTTCGCTGTCTTCGGATGGAGAGTCGGCCCCCCCGGCAGGTCGGGATTTGTGCCGGATCTCAATCGATTCGACCGTAGTGGTCATGACGATCTCCTGAAAGTTATTGGCGCGACTGGTTTGCGCACATATCCAATCTAACTCTGTGGGGCTGGCCTTAGCAAGCCCGGGCGGGCGAACGGTGCGTAGCGATGCCGATCAACCGCTCCGGGAGTCGCCTGTTTCAGGTTGACCCAATCCCACCGGAACTCCGAACGCCACCCAACCCTCTACCGTACGAACGCCCAAGCTGGAGCCCGTCATGAGCGACGACCTGAAACCGCCTGACCTTGCGTCTTGGCAGCGCCTGTTCGAAGACAAGGCCTACTGGCAGCAGTCCCCCGATGCCCATTACGCCGAGCTGTTGCGCGTGGCCAATGATTTGCTGGGGCAGGGCGCCATCGACCTCGAACAGTGGCAGGCCTTGAAGGTCAAGGCCGATCAATCCCATAAAGACTCACCTGCGGTGAATGTCGCCCAGGAAGTCGACGATCCCGAAGCCTGAGGAGAACCATCATGAACCGCAAAGCGCCAGAGACCACGGAACACCCAGATGAGCCGCGGCCACCCGGAGAAGTCGAACGCGACAACGACGCCCTGCGCCCCACCGATCCGACCCGGCGCAAGGACAGCGGTAAAGGCACCGACAGTGGCGAATCCACCGCGCAGGAAACGGCGAAGACGCCCTGATCAAGGTCAATGCTCGTCCGCACGGACCTGGAAAGGATTGAAGTCCAGAGGAACTGAAGGATGGCTTATTACCAACATACAGACGGTGAAGTGTCAGTATGGAAATTGAGCATTAACTCTATACAATCTTGTACAACTTTTTTGTACAAGATTGGTTAGTGATCGAACTGGTGCGTTTAAGCGGTGCATGTAATGATATTTAGGCTGACATTTAATCAAGATGTTTCTATAAATTTCATGTTGATATATACGGACACATTCTTGAAGTTGCATTAAAATACTTCCCGTTCGCCCAGTGTCAGGGCTCTTTACCAGTGCATGGATTGCCGAGGCCCTACACTGGGCGAACACCTTCACTGAAGCATCATGTTAAAAGTTCCGGCATGAAAAATGGGCGACCGTCATAGTCGCCTATTTTTATTGGGTGATCGATTCTTCTGATTCTATAGATGAACGTATCTCTCACCACGCAAATGGATATTTCATTCATTCGGATAATGCACTGCAAAATATAGAGGCCTGATCATCCTTGTTCGGAATGTTATTCAGAAGTTTTTTCCGCAAGTGCGCTAGAAGTTGCGCGGCATTGTGCAATTTGTGGCACTCAACTGAAGACCTTGGTGCGCAGCATCAAAGACGTTCTTTTACAGCCAGGTCATTGCGCCACCTGGCGCGCATCAAGGCCATGCGCCATCACTCAGTTCTCGCGGGCGACAAGTGAAACAAACTGACACCGTGAAGGGTCCATCACACAGGACCCCCACGCGGTTCAGCCTGCGAAAACCCTGAAATGGAGTGAGAACGACATGAAAATCCTGATGGTGTTAACGTCCCACGATCAATTGGGTGATACCGGCAAGAAAACCGGTTTCTGGCTGGAAGAGTTCGCAGCACCGTATTACGTGTTCAAGGATGCCGGCGCTCAATTGACATTGGCCTCGCCCAAGGGCGGCCAGCCCCCCCTGGATCCGAAAAGCGATGAACCGGATGCGCAAACCGCGGCCACCGAGCGTTTTCGTAAAGATTCCGCCGCCCAGTCCGCGTTGGCGTCTACTGCCTTGTTGAGCAGTGTCAGAGCTGCGGATTACGATGCGGTTTTCTATCCGGGAGGCCATGGCCCCCTGTGGGATTTGGCCGAAGACCCGAATTCGATCGCGCTGATCGAGGCGCTGTACAAGGCCGGTAAACCGGTCGCGGCAGTCTGCCACGCGCCAGGGGTGTTACGTCACGCCAAGGATGCGGATGGCCAGCCGTTGGTCAAAGGCAAGCGCGTGACGGGCTTCACCAACACCGAGGAGGAAGCTGTGCAATTGACGAATGTCGTGCCGTTTCTGGTGGAGGATATGCTCAAGGCCAATGGTGGTGTTTATTCCAAAGGCGCTGATTGGGCGAGCTACGTGGTCAGGGATGGGCTGTTGTTGACGGGTCAGAATCCGGCGTCTTCGGAAGCGGTGGCTGAGGCACTTTTGGCGAAGCTGAAATAAGATCAAAATCAAAAGATCGCAGCCTGCGGCAGCTCCTACATGGGTACGTGGACACCTGTAGGAGCTGCCGCAGGCTGCGATCTTTTGACGGCGTTAACGTTTAACTGTTCATCGCTGTGAAACACTCCTCGATCGAACGCCGCTGTGTCTCGGCATACAACCCCAGCTCATCGATGGTCGGTCGCCCCAGCGCCTTTTCGAATGCCTGCCGGTTCGAATGCACCCCGTAGTGGGTTTGCGCTGCATCGCCCAGGTTCGACTGAAAAATCCCCGCCGCGCTGACCGGCAGGAAATCCTCGTACACCAGCGGTTCAACCCGCAAATAGCCCCCGCTCAGCAGGTCTTCCAGGGTTGAAGATTTCAGCTCGTTCGCCCCCAGGCCTTTTGCCGTGACGAAGTAGCGAAAGTACGCCAGTTCCTGGAGCCGCATGCCTTCATAGGTATCAGGAAACTCGCTGAAGTGCTGCGCCATCAATTCGTTGTAGCGGACCGCGTTGGCCTCGTTGGGGAAGTCGTTGAGCTCGTCCCGGGCAGCATTGAGCAGGCGGTCGTAAAGCGCCCGGCCCTTGGGGGTGAGCGCGACACCACGCTGTTCGATTTCACCGAAGCGGGCACTGTGGCTGCCGCCAGCCCCGGCTTGATCGGTGAAGGCGACAGGTTCGTCCAGGGCCTTGAAACTGGTCTGGCGCAGCAGGATCGGGCACTGACGGCGCGGCGGGCCTTCGATGACCGCTTTGGGCGTGATGCCGTGGGCGGGCATTTGCGCCTGGACAATGTCGATGTCCAGGGTGCGCGGTGTCAGGTGATTGATGTGCGGGCCTTTGAACGCCACCACGTCGGCGATCAGGCGATGCTGGGCGCTGAGTTGCTGGTACTGCTCGGCGGTGACGGTGGCGCTGTGGTGCCAACGGAAGGTTTCCAGGGCCTGTTCGACGAAGTCCTGGGCTTGCTGTTCGGTCAGGCCGCCCTGGCTTTCAGCGCGTTCGATGAGCATCAGCGCTGCCGGGGTGAAAATCGAGCGCTTGTCCAGCACCGACTGGGCGAAGGCTCGCAGTTCCAGGTCTTCGATCAATTCCAGGCGCAGCAGCGAGGTGAACACGCGAAACGGGCTGACCTGCAACGCCGCTTCATGCACGGCACGGAATGCAGTGGAATGTACCGGTACGCCGGCCGGGGTCAGGTCGTAATAACCCACCGGCTGCATGCCCATGACCGCAAACAGCCGGGCGAGGGTGGCGAGTTCAGCGGCGGTGCCGACCCGGATCGCGCCATGCCGCTCCAGGTCCAGCCGTTCGATTTCGCCAGTGCCGTGCAACTGGCGGGCGATCTGCGGATCGCTGTCCAGTACATGGCGGTTGGTCTGTTCCACCAATTCCATCAGCGTGCCATACAACGGCACTTCTTCGCGGTACATGTCGGACATCGCTTTGGAGAAGCGTTGGCGTATCAGGTCAGGGCTGACGAAGTTCGGGTGGCTCATGAAAAAGGATTCCTGGCGCGCAGACGTGAAGGATGAAGGAAAAGATCGCAGCCTTCAGCGGCGCCGACAAACGAAGAATCTTCCGGACTTCATTCTGCCAAGGACTGCTTGCTCAGTGCAGACGTTGGTCCTGGGGGCTTTCCGAGCGATGGGATGCCAAAAACTCCCGATAGACCCGCGCCGTGTGCGAAGGGTCTTCGACCATCGGCAGATGGCCGATACCTTCCAGGATCTCCACCCGCAAATCGTCGATGCCTTTACTCCAGATGGCCACGCTGCTGACATCGATCAAGCGGTCCTTGCGCCCCCACAGCAACAGCGCCGGGCACCTGATGGCGGGGAGTCGCGGTTCCATCGGCGCACTGGCGCGATAATCCCTGAAGATTTCCTCCAGTTCATCGCAGGCCTGTTCGTAGCGCTGGGCAATAGCGTCCAGCACCACACCGGGAACCCATGGCGGTTGGGCCATGGTCATGGCGTAAAAACGCTGGAATTCTTCTTTTGAATGAATCAGGAACGGGTTGTGACCCTTGGCCAGGTGCCGCTCCAGGTCACTGACTTCGGGGGCGGTGACACCGGACGGGTCGATCAGGGCGACTGAGACAATGCGATCCGGATAAGTGGCCGCCAGCCACGCCGCCATGTAGCCACCCATGGAGCTGCCGATCACATGGACCTTTTCGACGCCGCAGACATCGAGCAACTGGATCATCCGCTTGGCCTGCACCGCAATGTCGTAACCGCCGCCCGCCTTGAAACCGGTTTCCCCATGACCGGCAATGTCGGGGATGATCACCCGATAGTTGCCGACAAAGTGCCGGGCAAAGCGCAGCCAGATGTGCTTGTCGGCGCTGAAACCGTGGAGCATCAGCACGCTGCTGGACGCCTCGTACGGTCCGCCTTGCCAGGTCGAGACGGTCATTTCCGTGATCGGCACGACGATCTTGTGCAGGCGATACAACTTGGCTTCTGCCGCCATGTTCAAGTCATACAGCCAGTGCCCGATGGCCGGGTAGCTCAACCAGCTCCAGGCCACGAAAACCGCGATTGCGACAACCAACAAAAGCATCAGCGTCTTCCTTCTATCTGGTCAGGACAGGATGTGATCGGCAGGAGTCAACCATTTCAGTGTAGGTCCGTTCCGCTTAGGGGCGAACTTCGATGTGCGCAGACCCGGTTTTTTTGTAGGAGCAAGCTCGCTCCTACAGATACGACGGCAGTTAGACTGCCAGCCGGTGATGGCTATTTAACGTTGCCCTGATAGACTTCCAGCACATCTGCAACCCCGGTGTGTTCAGGATCCGTTCAGAGGCCCCATGGAAAAAACGGGAGGAAAAGGACTTTCACTGGCCAGGAGGCTCTATACCTCGCGAACCTTGGGTCTTGCCCTTGGGCTGTTGTGTGTGGGCGCGGCGATGTACCCACTCAATCCGGCACCGTGGGTCTGGGTGTTGATGCTGCTCAACGGTATCCTCTGGCCGCATGTGGCCTACCAATGGGCACGTCGGGCGAAGGTGCCCTTCCACGCCGAACACCGCAACATCCTGGTAGATGCCTTTCTCGGCGGTTTCTGGGTCGCCGCCATGCAGTTCAACCCGCTGCCCAGCGCGGCGACGCTGTCGATGATGGCGATGAACAATGTGGCGATCGGGGGCCTGCGTTTCCTGCTGGTGGGAACCGTCGCGCAGGTGATGGGGGTCAGTATCGGCTGGCTGATTTTCACGCCGCTGTTCATCCCGCAGACCAACCCGTTGCAGTTGTATGCCTGTCTGCCCCTGTTAAGTCTCTATCCATTGGCGCTGGGCTGGATCTGTTTCCGTCAGGCCACGACCCTGGGCCGGCACAAACGCGAGTTGCTCGCCCTGAGCCGCACTGACAGCCTCACCGGCCTGCTCAATCACGGTGCCTGGAAGGATCAATTGGAAGTCGAATTCCAGCGCTGCCAACGCCAGCATCAGGGCGGGGCGGTTGCATTGATCGACATTGACCATTTCAAAACGATCAACGACACCTACGGCCATGTCGCCGGGGATATCGTGTTGCGCCAGCTGAGCAAAATGCTTAAACAGAACCTGCGGGCAGCCGACCTCGCCGGGCGTTATGGTGGCGATGAATTCTGTGTGATCCTCCCGGATCTGCCCCTCGCCAGCGCCGCCGCTGCGATGGATGCCCTGCGAGATCGCTTCGCCACGCTGGGCTATGAGCAGAACCCGGCGCTGAAAGTCAGTCTGAGTATCGGCCTGGCTGCCTTCAATCCGGCCCACACCGACGCGACCTTCTGGCTCAATGATGCCGACCAGGCGCTGTATGAAGCCAAAACGTCGGGTCGCAACCGGGTGATCTGCGGCGATGGCAGGCCTCGTCACGAATTGCTCGACCCGGTCTGACGGCCTGCACTGGACCCCCTGTAGGAGCTGGCTTGCCAGCGAAAGCGTTTTACCAGACAACATTTTATTGGCTGACACACCGCCTTCGCTGCGGTGCGGCGATCCGACAAGCCAGCTCCTACAGGGGGTCTGTGGTCATTCAGGTCCGTATGGGTCGCATTCGGTGTAGAGCGTTGCAGCGTAGTCAGGTAGGGTTCCAGCTCCCCCGACACGAAACAAGGACCGATTCATGACGCTCAATCTCCCTCGCTCCCTGCTCGCCACCAGCCTCGGCTTGACCCTCGCGTTCGGTGCTTTTGCCCCCGTTGCGTTCGCCGAACCCCACAAACAGATCCTCGCCGATTCCGAACAGTACAAGGGCGAAGCCTTGAAACTGCTGGAGCGGCTGGTGAACATCGACTCCGGTTCCGGTTATGAACCGGGCCTGACCCAAGTCAGCGACATTGCCATTGACGAGCTGAAAAAACTCGGCGCCACCATCGAACTCGTGCCGAACACCCCGGACAAAAGCAACCATGTGCTCGCGACCCTCAAAGGCACCGGCAAGGCGAAAATCCTGTTGATGGCGCACATGGACACCGTATTCAAGGAAGGCTCCGCGGCCCAGCGACCATTCCACATCAAGGAGGGCCGTGCCTACGGGCCGGGGGTGATGGACGACAAGGGCGGCATCGTCGCCGGCATCTATGCGCTGAAAGTCTTGAAAAACCTCGACTTCAAGGACTACGCCCAGATCACCTTCCTGCTCGACGCCAGCGAAGAAACCGGCTCGGATATCGCCACCGACCTGATCAAGAAAACCGCCAAGGCCCACGACGTGACCCTCAACCTCGAGCCTGGTCGCCCGGCGGATGGCCTGGTGGTGTGGCGCAAAGGCAGTGCCACCGCGGTGGTCGAGGTCAAGGGCAAGGCTGCCCACGCCGGTGTCGCGCCGGAGTTGGGTCGCAACGCCGCGATGGAAGCGGCGCACCAGATTCTGCAACTGGGCAAACTGGGGGATGCGGAAAAGAAAACCACCATCAACTTCACCGTGATCAAGGCCGGCGACCGCACCAACGTGATCCCGGATCAGGCCACGGCCAAGGCCGACGTACGGGCAGCGGTGCCGGAAGAGTTCGACCGGATAGAAAAGGACCTGGCGCGGGTTTCCAAGGACAAACTGATTGCCGAGACTGAAGTCACCACGACGCTTCAACGTGGCTTGCCGCCGATGCCGCAGACGGCGGAATCGGATCGGTTGATGGCCATGGCCCAAGGGATCTACGGCGAAATCGGCCGCAAGTTGACGGAGGAAGGGAGTGGCGGGGCGGCGGATGCCAGCCTCTCGGCCGGTGTGGGGACGCCGACCCTGGATGGATTCGGGATTGTCGGCGGCAATATTCATACGCCAGAGGAATACGCGGAAGTGGAAAGCGTGGCGCCGCGGATTTATCTGTTGTCGCGGATGATTATGGAGTTGGCCAAGAAGTAAGCGAGGCGTGGTCAAGGCCGCGGTTTAGCGGTGTAGCGACTGGCGCCTTCGCGAGCAAGCCCGCTCCCACATTGGATCTTCGTCGTACACAATATTTGTATACGCAGGAGATTCAATGTGGGAGCGGGCTTGCCCGCGAAGGCGTCCTGTCAGTCAATACAGCCATACCTGCCGCACACTGTCACTCCTTGACGCTCATGAACTCCTCCGCCCAACGAATATATTCCTCGGGCTGAGTATAGGTATGCGTCAGCTCGGTGGCGCTCAGGTCCGAGGCCTGGGTGAAGATCTGCCGTTGTTCCCGCAGGCTGTCGTAAGTCGCCTTGATCGCAGCAAAGTACGCACCATGGCCATCGATGGTGACCCGCACTCCCAATTCGGCCAGGCGTTTATCGTCGCGCAGCAGCGGGTTACCGTAGGTGACCAACATCAGCGGCACGCTCAGGTGCTCGGCGATCTGCTCCAGCTGGTCGAAATCCTTCACCCCGACCATGCAAATCCCGTCCGCGCCGGCCTGCTGGTAATGCCGGGTACGGCTGATGATTTCCTGGATCGGCAGGATACCTGCGTTGGTGCGGGCGATGATCGCCATCTCCGGGTCGACCCGGGCTTCCAGCGCCGCGCGAATCTTGCCGACACCTTCGGCGACCGTGATCAGGTCGGTGGATTTGCGGCCGAATTGTGCCGGAAGCAGGGTGTCTTCGATGGTCAGCGCGGCCACGCCGGCGCGCTCGAGTTCGACGATGGTGCGCATCACGTTGAGCGCGTTACCGTAGCCGTGGTCGGCGTCGGCGATGACCGGCAATTGGGCCACGCGGCCGATGCGGGTGGCCTGCTCGGCGAACTCGCTGAGGGTGATCAAGGCAAAATCGGGGGCGCCCAGCACCTGCAACGACGCGACCGAACCGCCGAGGATTCCCACTTCAAAACCCAGGTCAGCGGCAATGCGTGCCGACATCGGGTCGAAGACCGACGCTGTGTGATAACAAGCATTGGATGCGAACAGCTGGCGAAAGTTACGGCGCAAATCTTGATGAGAAAGCCTGGACATATGAGTTCCACCAATGGAATGGACGGGCTTGAGCAAAAGTGTCAACGCCGAAGAAACAAAAGGCTATCACGCGCGAGGGGGAGAAATGATGACGAATTTGCAAGCAATCTGGCAATGACGGCGATTCCTGTGGCCAGGGAGCTTGTGTGGCAAGGGAGCTTTCTGTGGCGAGGGAGCTTGCTCTCGCTCGGCTGCGAAGCGGCCGCAAAGATTTTGGGGCCGCTGCGCGACCCAGCGGGAGCAAGCTCCCTCGCCACGGTGCCAGTGCGTGATCACGCCGCCACCGCCTGCGGTTGTTGATTGCGCAGCGGCACGGCGCGCACCGAGTTGCCGGGTTGCAGTTGCAGGCGTTTGGCGGTGAGGCGGTCGACGATCAGGCTGTTGCCCACCCGCCGTGCGCGAGCGCTGGTGATGCGGCAGTTTTCCAGGCGGCGGTTGTGGATCAGCCATACCGGTGCTTCGTCGTCCGGCGTACCAATGGCCAGCACCAGTGGCTGGCTGTCGCGCACGGTGCGGATTGTCGAAATCGGTGCTTCGATGACCGGGCCGGCATCGAATATGTCGATATAGCCGTTATGGGCAAAGCCTTCGGCGGTGAGGATTTTCAACGCCGGCTCGGTGTTCGGATGGGCTTTGCCGATCACCGCCCGGGCCTGTTCGGTCAGCAGGCAGGTGTAGAGCGGCTGGCGTGGCATCAGCTCGGCGATGAATGATTTGTTGCCCAGCCCGGACAAGTGATCGGCATGGCTGAAATCCATCTTGAAAAAATGCCGGCCCAGACTGTCCCAGAACGGCGAACTACCTTGTTCGTCGGCGCTGCCGCGCAGTTCGGCGATAAGTTTGTCGCCGAACAGGTGCGTAAACTCGGCAACGAACAACAGTCGCCCCAATGACAGCAATCGACCATTGCTGCCCTGGCGTTGATCGGGGCGCAGAAACAGCGAGCAGATTTCCGATTGCCCGGTCATTTCATTGTTCAGGAACAAGGTCGGGATCTGCCGCTGGATACCCAGGTCCGGCGATGAACTGACCGTGAGCCCGACCCGGTAGTTGTACCAGGGCTCACGCAGGCCGACGGCCCCCGTCAGGGCGCTGACTCCCACCACTTGTTGATCGTCATCTTCGAGCACGAACAGGTAATCGGCATCGGCGCGCTCGACCTGCCCGGCGAAGGTGCGTTGGGCCCAGCGCACCCGGTGGGCCAGGCGTTCCTCACTGGCCGGCAGGGTGGTGAACCCGGGGCCGGCCTGCCGCGCGAGCGCGAGCAAGGCGGGCAGGTCGGTGACGCTGACCGGACGGACAATCATGATGCAGTTCCTTCTTCACGCCTGTTCGGACGTTGTCGTTGGGCACGGGGCCGGAGGCTGCTCACAGGGCGATCAGCCGGATCGGGCTGCCTTGCGTTACCTTCAGCGCCGTGCACATCCGGGCATTCAAGGCCACCGGTTGTCCCGGTCTATAGTCCAGGTCGGCGACGATTGCGCGATAGTCCTTGAGTGAATCGTTACTCACCAGATAGCTGCCACGGGCATCGATGGCCAAGCCCGATTGCGCGACACCGGCCTGGCTCTGCGCAATCGAGCGAATGTTCGAGGTGCGCGCATACAGCGTCGGGCCGCCGTCGAACAGGTCGACGTAGCTGTTGGTCGCGAATCCTTCGCGCTCGAGGATATCGAAGGCTTCCTGGCCATCGGGGTGGATGCGGCCGATGCAATCCTGCGCGGCCTGAGGCAGCATCGGCACATAGATCGGGTACTTCGGCATCAGTTCGGCGAGGAAGGTCCGGCTCTTCAGGCCGCAGAGTCGCTCGGCCTCGGCGTAGGGCAAGTCAAAGAAATGCTTGCCCAGCGCATCCCAGAATGGCGACCCGCCTTCATCGTCGCTGAAGCCGACGATCTCGGTGATCACTGCGTCGGCAAAGCGCCGCGAATGAGCGGCAATGAACAACAGCCGCGCCCGTGACAGCAACTCGCAAGCCGGTGTGCGCTCCAGCGCTGCATCGATATGAAAGCCCCGTAGCAAGGTGTGCCCACTGAGGTCGTGGCATAACGACAGCGCGGGTACGCCATGCTCGATGTTCAGCTCCCGCGAGGCGCTGGTGAAGTGCCGGTTGCGCAGGCTGTAGAACGGTTCGCTGAAGCCTGCGGTGGCGAGGATTTCCGAACAGCCCGCCAAACGTCGGGTCGACGGGTCCTCCAGCACGAAGAAGTAGTTCTCCGGGCCATTGCCCTGAACGTCTTTTTCGAATGAGGCGCCAGAGTCGAGAATCCTCCGGCGCAAACGTTCGGTGTCGTCCGGCAAGGACGTGACGCCCACCAGGCTTTCGCGGGCAAGTCGCTGCAACTGGGGCAGATCGGTTAACTCGACTGGGCGTAAGACCAGCATGGATGCACTCCTGTATCAATGGGTTCGGTGGTCGGCACCGGACCTGACTATCACTGTCGGTTTCCACGCATTGAATGGGCGATCGTCTGCATGACTGTCAGACGTCACACTTATTTTTATCAGACGTTAGTGGGTGGGGGAGCACCGTGCCGGCGACCGGTTTTTTGTTGAAATAGCCGTCGAGCTTGCAACTGGGCGCAGGGGGAATCGAGGCAGTCATTGTGGTCGTTGCGAGAGGGCATCCGGGCTCCTGCTGGATGGGTGGTCGGTTTCAATTGCTGATCCGAGAAAACAGTATTTATTTATCGCCTGCTCCATGTCTAGTTAATTTTTCACCGTGTTTCCAGGCCCGGAAATGCGGCGAAATGCCCGTATGCCGGGGGCTACGGCGATCTCGACTGATCTTGTAGGCCATCGCCTGTAAAGGTATCGGAGATTGCCGATTTTAAAGCCGGGACACTCTGTGCAATCGGCTGAAACGAAACGCCCCCGATTGCGCGACTTGCGGCACAATTACCCGGATATTGATGGTGTGAAGCCGTTTTCTTCCTTTAAACAGAGTGATCATTCGTGCAGTCGACCCGTTTGACGCTGATGTGCCACGCAAGAACCGTCGCACAGAAACTTGGGCGTTTTCCTACAGATGAGCCATTGGAGATGGCCGGGCAATCGGCGATGGGTTCCCGTCGGGCCCGGTTCAAGGGAACGCCGCGCCTTCTCTGCGGCCCCGAACTGCGGGCCCGGCAAACCGCCGGGTTGTTCGGCAGCGACGTGGAGGTGGTCCCGGCGTTGAGGGATTGCGATTTCGGGCGCTGGAAAGGTGCGCGGATCGACGATTTGTATAAATCCGAACCGCAAATGCTCCAGGCCTGGCTCGACGACCCTGATTCGGCGCCCCATGGCGGCGAGTCGGTGGTGCAACTCGGTGAACGGGTGGCGGCCTGGCTGACGACGCTGGAGGCGACGCCGGGGCACATCGTTGCCATCACCCATCCGTTTGTCATTCGCGCCGCGCTGACTCAAGCGCTGCAAGCCGCGGCGTTCAATCTGATCGATGTCGAGCCGCTGTCAGCCATCGAGTTACGGTTCAATGGTTGCTGGCGCTTGCGTTTAATCGGCACTGACCTCGAGGAAACACAATGATGAAAAAACTTCTGGTCATCGGCATCGGTGCCGGCAACCCCGACTACATCACGATGCAAGCGGTGAAAGCGCTGAACCTGGTCGACGTGTTTTTCCTCATGGACAAGGGCCAGAGCAAAGACAAACTGATCGACCTGCGCCGGGAGATCTGCGATCGCTACATCACGGATCGCACGTATCGCTTCGTCGAAGCCCACAGCCCGGAGCGTGAGCGGGGTGATGTGGACTACAAGACCAGCGTGGATGACCTGAACCTGGCCAAGCAAATGACCTTTGAACGGTTGATCAATGAGGAAATGACCGACGACCAGTGCGCCGGTTTTCTGGTGTGGGGCGACCCGGCGTTGTACGACAGCACCATTCGGATCCTGCAGGCGATTCTGGCCTCGGGGCGCTGCATGTTCGAGTTCGACGTGATCCCCGGCATCACCAGCGTCCAGGCGCTGGCGGCTCGGCACAAGGTGCCGTTGAATCGCATCGGCCGCTCGATTGAAATCACCACCGGCCGGCGCTTGGCGGCGGGGCAGGTGAGCGATGCCGACAGCCTGGTGGTGATGCTCGATGCAGAAGATTCCTACCATCAGGTGGCGGATCAGGAGACGCAGATTTACTGGGGGGCCTACCTGGGGACACCCGATGAAATTCTCATCAGCGGCAAGCTCGAGGAGGTGGCGGATGAGATCGAGCGGGTGCGCAAGGCGGCGCGGTTGGCCAATGGGTGGATCATGGATACCTATTTATTGCGTAAGCCTTGAGTGCATCGGTGTCTGGGCTCGCGAAGGGGCCCTCGAATACACCTCAAGAAATTGTTTGTATCCCACGCCCAAACCGCTCCCGATACACCGACGGCGGCACCCCGACCACGCTGCGAAACGCCACCCGGAAACTCTCCACCGAACGATAGCCACAGCGCTCGGCAATCTGCTCGGTGTGCAGGCGGGTACATTCCAGCAGTTCACGGGCCCGCCCCAGGCGTTCATGCTGCAACCAGGCCTTGGGCGGCATGCCGGTGGCGTCGGTGAAGCGACGCAGGAATGTGCGTTCACTCATGGCCGCCTCTCTGGCCATGTCGCGCACCTCAAGCGGTTCATGCAAGCGTTCCCGGGCCCACTGCATGACACGCGAAAGATCACTGCGCGGCGCGGCACTAACCGGTGTCGGAATGAATTGCGCCTGGCCGCCGGTGCGTTGTGGCGCCATCACCAGGCGCCGCGCCACCGAATTGGCCACCTGGGTGCCGAAGTCCCGCGCCACCAGATGCAGGCAGGCATCAATGCCGGCAGCGCTGCCGGCCGAGGTGATCAGCTGACCCGAATCGACGTAGAGCACGTCCGGGTCCACCAGAATGTTGGGGAAACGTTCGGCCAGTTCCGTGGCGTAGCGCCAATGGGTGGTGCCGCCGTGGCCGTCGAGCAAACCGGTGGCCGCCAGCACGAACACCCCCGAGCAGATCGACAGTAACCGCGCACCCCGTGCATGGGCTTGGCGCAGCGCCGCGATCAAGGCCTCGGGCACCGGGGCGCTGCGGTCGCGCCAGCCGGGAATGATGATGGTCCGGGCAACCGCGAGCAATTCCATGCCGCCATCGGCCAACACTTGAATGCCGCCCATGGCCCGCATCGGACCCTGATCCACGGCGGCGATCCGATGCTCGTACCAGGGGAAATCGAACTCCGGGCGTGCCAGGCCGAAGATCTCCACGGCGATGCCGAATTCAAACGTGCACAGGCCGTCGTAGGCCAGAATCGCTACCAATCCAGGGGTGGGCTGCATTTGGCGGAAAGTTCCCGGTGAGTGTCTTGCGCGCCACTGTAGCCGCAAGCCGCGAGCGGATAAAGTCTTCGCACACCTACCGAGACTCTGGAGAACCACCCATGACCAGCCTGGTCCGCGAGATTCCCGCCGCCCCATCGGCCATCGCCCTGAGGCATTTCAGCAACCGTCTGACCTATGAAACCGACTGTTCCGACGTCCATGGCAGCCAACAGGCCGGCGACGTGGGATTTATTCTGGTGGATGTGCGAGGCCCGCTGGCGTACGAACGGGGTCATGTGCCGGGCGCGATCAATATTCCGGGACGACTGCTGACCGCAGAAGGTCTGGCGGCCTACCCGAAAACCGGCTTGTTCGTGGTGTATTGCGCCGGGCCCCACTGCAATGGCGCCAACAAGGCCGCAGTGAAACTGGCGGCGCTGGGGTACCCGGTCAAGGAGATGATCGGCGGGGTGACGGGGTGGCTGGATGAAGGATTTGAATTGAGCGTGGCGGCTGCACGCACCGCCACGGCGATCACCGGTTGCGAATGCTGACGTCCAGACATCGCGGAACGATTGTGGCGAGGGAGCTTGCTCCCGCGCGGCTGCGAAGCAGTCGCAAAGTCTGTGCACGCAATCCACGGGAGAATAGTGTTGGCTGAGTTGGGGGCCGCTTCGCAGCCCAGCGGGAGCAAGCTCCCTCGCCACAGGGTTAGTGTGTGCCTGGCGATGCCGCCCACCACTCATCCAGCGTCACCTGCAACCAGTCAAAGACGGCTGCATGGGCGGCGCTGTCCTGTGGTTCCCGAGGCATCGGCGACTCGTCGGCAAAGTGCGCATTGAGCGTCGCCACGGACTCAGCATTCCACTCCGGATGAAACTGCAACCCCAGCCGCGTCGGTCCCACGCGATACATCTGCTGCCGGCACTGATCACTGCTGGCCAGCAACTGCGCATCGGGCGGCAGGTCGATCGCGTCTTCGTGCCACTCCAGCACGTTGAGCCTATGGCCATCGGCAAAAGTCACCGGGGTCCAGTCGGTTTCGCTGCGCTCCATCCGCTGCACATTGCCGCCCAGACTCAACGCCAGCAACTGCGCCCCCAGGCAAATCGCAAACACCGCCGCGCCCTGGTCCAGACTGCCCGCCAGCCATTGCCGTTCGGCTTCCAGCCACGCCGGCCCCGCGTTGGACTCATAGGGCCCGCCCAACAGAATCACCGGTGCCGCACCCACCGGCGGCAACCGGCCGAGGTCGGCGCGAAAGACATTCAGCGTCAGGCCTCGGGCTGCGGCCCATTCGGCAATGGCGCCGGGACCTTCGGCGGGGTGGTGCTGGATCAGGTTCAACGTGGGCATCACGCTTCTCGTGTTGGGCGATGGGTGCTCAATGTGCCGCAAAAAATCACTCGTCGCCAGTCGGAGCAATCAATCGGATTTGTACCGAAACCTTGTAGGTTTTGTCCGAAACAAGGGCTTGTCCTACAGTCCTTGTACCGCCTTGGCGCAGGCTTCAAGCGTCTCTAAACTGGCTATCACTTTTTTATAAGTATTTGTCGCTTAAACACAATTTGCCCTGTGGAAGCCCCTCTAGACTGCCGGCCACTTCGGTGGCTCTCCAACCGCGATCAGCCCCCGGAACCAGCAACCGAAAGCCAATCGAAAGCTGCCAATAAAAGCCTCCGCACCCAGGAGTTATAAATGAAGAAGCTAGTGATGTTCGGTGCCCTGGCACTGTCTATGTTGTCCCTGACCGCCGTGGCCGATGACGCCAAGCCGATCCGCATCGGTATCGAAGCCGGGTACCCGCCATTCTCGATGAAAACCCCTGACGGTAAACTCACCGGTTTCGACGTCGACATCGGCGACGCGCTATGCGAACAGATGAAAGTGAAATGCACCTGGGTCGAGCAAGAGTTCGACGGCCTGATCCCGGCCCTGAAGGTCAAGAAAATCGACGCCATCCTGTCGTCGATGACCATCACTGACGACCGTAAGAAAAACGTCGATTTCACCATCAAGTACTATCACACCCCGGCGCGCTTCGTGATGAAGCAAGGCACCGACGTCAAGGACCCGCTGACCGAACTCAAGGGCAAGAAAGTCGGTGTGCTGCGTGCCAGTACCCACGACCGTTTCGCCACCGAAGTGCTGCAACCGGCCGGCATTATCCTGGTGCGCTACAGCTCCCAACAGGAAGCCAACCTGGACATGGTCTCCGGTCGTCTCGACGCGATGCTGGCCGACTCGGTCACCCTCGACGACGGCTTCCTGAAAACCGACGCGGGCAAGGGCTTCGCCTTCGTCGGCCCGACCTATGAAGACGCCAAGTACTTCGGCGGCGGCGCCGGTATCGCCGTGCGCAAGGGTGATAAAGCGCTGGCGGACAAATTCAACACCGCCATCACCGAAATCCGCGCCAACGGCAAGTACAAGCAAGTGCAGGACAAGTACTTCGACTTCGACGTTTACGGCCATTAATCACGGCGTTCAAAAAGGTGGCCACCGTTCACGCGGTTGCCACTTTTTTTATGTCCTCGAGTCAGGCCGCGATCCTTTGTGGTGATCTCAGTGCCCCTATATCGGAGTTACCCATGCAACGCATCGACCATCCACTGCCCTGGAGCCACCTGGGGACCGAGCGCACCCTCAGTGTGTTTCGCTTTGGCGCCGGGACGCGCAAGGTCTACATCCAGGCCAGCCTGCATGCTGACGAATTGCCTGGCATGCGCACCGCCTGGGAGTTGAAGCAGCGCCTGGCCGAACTTGAAACCCAGGGTCAGTTGCAGGGCATCATCGAACTGGTACCGGTGGCCAATCCCATCGGCCTCGACCAGCACCTGCAAGGCAGCCACATGGGGCGCTTCGAATTGGGCAGCGGCAAGAATTTCAACCGCTCGTTCGTCGAGCTCAGTGCACCGGTCGCCGATCTGGTCGGCGATCGCCTGGGCAATGATGCCTCCCTCAACATCGCGCTGATTCGCCAAGCCATGGGCCACGTGCTCGATGGCTTGCCTGCTCCGGTTTCGCAGCTGGAAGCCATGCACCGCTTGCTCCTGCGCCACGCCTGCGACGCCGATATCACCCTCGATCTGCATTGCGACTTCGACGCGGCCATTCATCTTTATGCCTTGCCGCAACACTGGCCGCAGTGGCAGTCCCTGGCGGCTCGCCTGAAGGCCGGTGTGGCGTTGTTGTGTGAAGATTCCGGTGGCAGCTCTTTCGACGAGTCCTGCTCCTCGCCCTGGTTGCGCCTGGCAAGGGCCTTCCCTGAAGCGGCGATTCCACCGGCCAACCTGGCGACCACACTGGAACTGGGCAGCATGGGCGACACCCGGGTCGACCAGGCCCGGGCCAATGGCGAGGCGATCCTCGGGTTCCTTGCCGAGCAGGGTTTCATCAAGGGCACCTGGCCGGCGGCGCCGGATGAATGCTGTGAAGGCATGCCGTTCGAAGGCACCGAATACCTGTTTGCGCCACATCATGGGGTGGTCAGTTTTTTGCGCGAGGCCGGAGAGTGGGTCGAGCAGGGAGATGCGCTGTTCGAAGTGGTCGATCCGTTGAGTGATCGGGTGACGATAGTGCGGGCCGGGACCCGTGGGGTGTTGTTTGCGATTGATCGCGGGCGCTATACGCAACCGGGTATCTGGCAGGCGAAAGTCGCGGGGCGTGAGCCGATTCGGGTTGGGAAACTGATAAACGATTGAGGTTTTTACTGGATATTCTTTAGCGAACTTCCGGGCCTCTTCGCCGGCTTGCCGGCGAAGACGGCCCAAGCAGCGATACCGATCCACAGGCCATCATCGACATCCCGTTCCACAGTGTTAGGCTCTACCCGAATCCTGCAACTGTGAAGGAAGGTTCATGTTGAAGTTTTTCGCTCTGCTGACGCTGCTGGCGTCCGCCGCCGTCCACGCTCAAACCCCGCTGCAAACCGATCTGCCGCTCAAGTACCTGGAGCAGACCCACGCCGAATCCCGCGATCAACCCCTGGTGATTTTCCTCCACGGCTACGGCAGTAACGAGCAGGACCTGTTCGACATCAAGGATGAGTTGCCCACGCACTATAACTACCTGTCGGTGCGGGCGCCGATGGTGATGGAGGAGGGCAGTTACAAGTGGTTTCGCGAAAAAGGCACAGGTGCCTATAACGGCGAAACCGATGATCTGAAGTCCAGCGCGCAGGTGCTGCAGGATTTCGTCGCACAGGCGGCGAAGAAATATCACACTCAACCGGACAAGGTGTTCCTGGTGGGCTTCAGCCAGGGGGCGATCATGTCCTACGAAGTGGCGCTGCGTCAGCCCGAGGCAGTGGGTGGAATCGCGGCGTTGAGTGGGCGGATTCTGCCGGTGCTCAAGTCCGAGCTCAAACCGGATGAAAAACGCCGGTCGCTGGCGATTTTCATCGGTCATGGCACGGCGGACAAACGCCTTCCGTACAACGACGGCACTGACGCTGACAGCCTGTTGCAGAGCCTGTCACTCAAGCCTGAGTTCCATGCCTACCCGGGTGTCGGTCACAGCATCAGCGCTACCGAGATGCAGGATTTGAGCGCCTGGCTGCAGCGTCTCAATCCCTGATGGTTACTTGCCGGTGACGATCTGTTTGACCAGCGCCTCGTGCCCGGCATTGTCGCTGAGGCGGGAAATCACCTGAACGATCGCCATGCGCTTGTTGGACGCGGCCATCAGCGTGGTGTCGAGGGTTTTGCCGCCGCCCTGGGTGGCGGTGCTGTCGATCTGCCGCAGCCCCAGGCCGGTGCCTTTCTGGGTCAGGCTTTTTTCGCTGAGTTTGGTGAAGTCCGGCAGCGCGGCGGCTTGCTCGGTGGCGAAGTTGGACACTGCGGAGTCGAGGAACTGGCCGTCGTTGTCCTTGACGTTGACGCCGCCGGGAATGGTGTTTTCAGCGGCGATCACCACGGTTTTGGTGGTGTTGTTGGTGTACATGGTGCCCGTTGCCCCGGCGGTACCGGTCGCCGCGTCACCGGCGGGCAACGGGGTGGCGATAAAGCCCTTGGGCAAGGTGAATTTGAACTTGCCGCCCAGCATCGACACCTTCTGTACCGGCGCCTTGTCGCTGGCCGGCGCCTTGGCGGCCTGTGCATTCAACGCGGTGAAGCCGGCGACCGCCATCAGCAACAGGACAACGGCTTTTTTACTCAACAATGACATTCAACTCTCCAGGGATGGTCGCGCTTTGGCGGGCGATGATCCCACAGAGTCCGGTGCTCTCACACTGTGCCGTGCATTGCCGGGGTTGGATTACGACAACTGGTTCACCCGCGGTCCCGCCTGTTCTCGTCGGGTAAGTGACCCTCCTGGCCGCCACCGTTAGAACTGCCTAGCGCCTGATTGCCGGCCCCCCAACTTCGGGCACCGGTTTTGCTGGTTTTGCCAACAGGCGCTTGGTGACCCCGAGCATGGCCACGGATACCGCGACGCCGAGGCCGAAACCGCTCAGGCCCATGCTTGGCAAGGTCAATGCCAGGACCAGACAGAACGCGGCAAACGAATACATCCCGGTCGCGGTGGCCCGCAGCAAGGCCGCCGTAAAAGCCGGCCCGCGGGTTTGCTGGGAGAACACCGCCATCACGCTGCCCAGGACCGGGAATACCGCAAGCAGGCCGCTCCAGCGTTCGCCGACGGTGCTGGCCAGCAGCGTGACGGCCAGGGTCAGCAGGGCACCGGCCATCATGCGCAACAGTAATTTGTCGGACTTCGGTGCCGGGCCTGAAAGGATGGGCTGCACCTTTGGAAACAGATACGGCGCCGCCAGCAGCGCTGTCGCGGCGGCAATCACCGAGAACACCAGCGACGGTGGAATCAATGACAGCACAACAGCCGCCGTGGCCCAGACCGTCAGCGAAATCACCAGAGCCCAAGGCCAACCGGCTCGCTGTGCGACCTGAGCGTAGGTCACACAGAAGGCTATCATCGCGAACATGGCCGATAACGCCGCGGTCGCGGACTGTGCGGCGAACACTTCACCTTGCTCGATGGCGAGGAAGAACAGAATCGGCCCGACCACCACCGGCAACCCCGACAGCCAACCGGCGACACTCGGACCCCAGCGTTTACCGGCCAGGGAAATCAGCAAGAGAAATCCGGGAATTACCAACAGTTTGAGCAGCAGCACGCACGCACCTCCGACCTGAGTGAGGGGCAACGTTAGCATTGCCGGCGGAGGATTGCTTTATCGATGGCCGAGTTTTGTATACAAGGTGGGCGTTAAAATCGGCTGATCAGGCCCCGGTCACTGTAAGAGCTGCCGCAGGCTGCGATCTTTTGATCTTGTTTTTGATTTTTTCAAGGCCGCAGATGAGCAAGATCAAGAGATCGCAGCCTCGTTTCACTCGGCAGCTCCTACAGGGGGACGGGTTTACAGTTTCGGAAATGGGTAGGACCCGGTGCGACGTGAGTCGCACCGGGGGTGTTGCCAGGCTGCGACGGTTCTTCGTGGGCCCCCGCGCAGTCTGTTGAACGCTTACGCCCGCTCGATCGCCAGTGCCACGCCCTGGCCACCACCGATGCACAGGGTGGCGAGGCCTTTCTTGGCGTCACGCTTGATCATTTCATGCAGCAAGGTCACCAGCACCCGGCAACCCGAGGCACCGATGGGGTGACCCAGGGCGATGGCGCCACCGTTGACGTTGACCTTGTCCAGGTCCCATTCCAGGTCCTTGGCCACCGCCAGGGATTGCGCGGCGAAGGCTTCGTTGGCTTCGATAAGGTCCAGCTGATCGATCGACCAGCCGGCCTTGTCCAGGCAGCTGCGAGTGGCCGAGACCGGGCCGATGCCCATGATGGCCGGGTCGACGCCCGCGTTGGCGTACGCGGCGATTTTCGCCAGCACTGGCAAACCCAGGGCCTTGGCTTTTTCCGCGCTCATCAGGATCACGGCGGCGGCCCCGTCGTTCAGGGACGACGCGTTACCGGCAGTCACCGAACCGTCCTTCTTGAAGGCGGCTTTGAGCTTGCCCAGGGCTTCGGCGGTGGTGCCGGCCCGTGGCTGTTCATCGGTGGCGAAGGACAGCGGATCGCCCTTGCGCTGAGGAATCAGGATCGGCGTGATCTCATCGGCAAAACGCCCGGCTTCGATGGCGGCCGTGGCTTTCTGCTGGGAGGCCGCGGCGAAGGCGTCCTGTTGCTCGCGGGTCAGGTTGTATTGTTGCGCCAGGTTTTCGGCGGTGATGCCCATGTGGTAATCGTTGAACGCATCCCACAGGCCGTCGCTGATCATGGTGTCGACGATTTGCGCGTTACCCATGCGCAGGCCGGTGCGCGCACCGGGCATGACGTAGTTGGACAGGCTCATGTTTTCCTGGCCGCCGGCAATGATCACCTCGGCATCGCCACAGCGAATAGCCTGGGTGGCCAAGTGCAGGGCTTTGAGGCCCGAGCCGCAGACCTTGTTCAGGGTCATGGCCGGCACGGCGAAGGGCAGGCCGGCCTTGATCGAGGCCTGGCGCGCAGGGTTTTGCCCGGCGCCGGCGGTCAATACCTGGCCCATGATCACTTCATCGACTTCGGCAACGTCCAGGCCGGTTTGCGCCAGTAACTGACGGATCACCGCAGCCCCGAGGTCAACCGCGGACACGTTGGCCAGGGCGCCCTGGAAACTGCCGATGGCGGTTCGGGTGGCGGCGACAATGACGACTTCTTGCATGGAAAGATTCCTCACTGGGCAGTGAACTGCATTTCCGGTACGTGATCGGGCACGATCAGTTTGCCGGCGGTCTTGGCGACGATCTCTTCAACGCTGACGCCCGGCGCACGTTCCTTGAGAATGAACGCGCCGTTTTCGATTTCCAGGTAAGCCAGGTCGGTCAGCACACGCTTGATGCAACCGGCACCGGTCAGCGGCAGGCTGCATTTGGACAGGAGCTTGGACTCACCGTCCTTGGACGCGTGGGTCATGATGACGATGATGTTGTCTGCGCCGGCCACCAGGTCCATGGCGCCACCCATGCCTTTGACCAGTTTGCCGGGGATCATCCACGAGGCAATGTTGCCTTGCACGTCTACCTCAAAGGCACCCAGCACGGTCAGGTCGACATGACCACCGCGAATCATCGCGAAGGACTCGGCGGAGGAAAAGATCGAAGCGCCGATACGCGCGGTCACGGTTTGTTTGCCGGCGTTGATCATGTCGGCATCGATGGTTTCTTCAGTAGGGAAGGGACCCATGCCGAGCAGGCCATTTTCCGACTGCAGCATGACTTCCATGCCTTCGGGGATGTAGTTGGCGACCAGGGTCGGAATGCCGATGCCCAGGTTCACGTAAAAGCCGTCCTGCATTTCGCGGGCGACGCGTTGAGCCATTTGTTCGCGGGAAAGTGCCATTGTTGTTATTCCTTCATTCGGTCCGGGGGCAGGGGATCACTTACGCACGGTGCGCTGTTCGATGCGCTTCTCGAACGTGCCGCAAATGACCCGGTCGACGTAGATGCCAGGGGTGTGGATCTGCGCCGGGTCCAGCTCGCCGGGCTCGACGATTTCTTCGACTTCGACCACGGTGATCTTGCCGGCAGTGGCGGCCAGCGGGTTGAAGTTCTGAGCGGTGTGGCGATAGATCACGTTGCCGAAATGGTCGGCTTTCCAGCCTTTGACGATGGCGAAGTCACCGGTGATGGATTCTTCCATCAGGTACTGGCGGCCATGGAACTCGCGCACTTCCTTGCCTTCGGCCACCGGGGTACCGACGCCAGTAGCGGTGAAGAACGCCGGGATGCCGGCGCCGCCTGCGCGCATTTTTTCGGCAAGGGTGCCTTGGGGGGTCAGGATGACTTCGATTGCGCCGCTCAGCAGTTGCTCCTCGAACATTTTGTTCTCGCCGACGTAGGACGCCACCACTTTGCTGATCTGCCGGTCTTCCAGCAGCACGCCGAGGCCGAAACCGTCGACGCCACAGTTGTTGGAAACGACGGTGAGGTCACGGGTGCCTTTGCGCTTGATCTCAGCGATCAGGTTTTCCGGGATCCCGCACAGGCCGAAGCCGCCGGCGATCACGGTCATGCCGTCTTCAAGACCTGCCAACGCTTCCTCGTAGGAACTCACGCGCTTGTCGAAACCTGCCATATGCACCTCTTTTATTCTTTATGGGCGGCTGGCTAGCCGAATGGAATGGAGTGTCTCGCTGCTGGATTTATTTGTTAAGTTGATTTTTAAGGTTGATTGATAGATAAAACTCACCAATCTGTAGGAACTGGCTTGTCGGATCGCCGCACCGCAGCGAAGGCGGCCAGTTGAACGCCGCAGGACCTGGGAAGGACCTCGGAGGGCTCTCGGGCCCCTTCGCTGGCAAGCCAGCTCCTACAGGAATGCGGATTACGTTGGAGGCAGTGTTCATGACAGTCAAGCAGATCCGTGCATTCCTGGCCGTGGCCCAGAGCCTGAGCTTTGCCGTAGCCTGCGAGCGTTTGCACCTGTCGCAATCGGCGTTGAGCCTGACCATCAAAGCGCTGGAGGAGGGCCTGGGCGGGCGTTTGTTCACCCGCAACACGCGCAATGTGGCGCTGACCCCGGAAGGCGAGTCGCTGGTGCCGCTGGCGCGGCGACTGATTGCCGACTGGGACAATGCCGAGGATGAGCTGCGCCAGCGCTTCACCCTACAGCGCGGTCGCGTGACTCTGGCGGCCATGCCTTCGTTTGCCGGCAACCTGTTGCCACCGATCCTCAAGACTTTCCGTGCCCGATATCCAAAGGTCAACGTCACGGTGAATGACGTGATCAATGAGCAAGTGCTGGAAATGGTGCGCGACCGGCAGGTGGAATTGGGGGTGGCGTTTGAGCCGATGCAGAGTTTGTCGCTGCAATTCACGCCGTTATACATGGACCGGTTTGTGGCGGTGGTGCCGCATGATTCTGCGTTGGCGCAACGGCGCGATATCGACTGGCAGACCTTGCTGAAGGAGCCGTTCATCACCTTGCAGCGACCCTCGACGGTGCGGGTGATGCTCGAAGAACACTTGCAGGCCCGGGGCATGAAATTGCCGGTGGAGTTTGAAAGCCATCAATTGGCGACGGTCGGAAGGATGGTCGCCAGCGGGTTGGGCGTCAGCGCCGTGCCAGCGCTGTGCGCCGGACAGATGCGGGAGCTGGGCGCGCGGTGTATTACCTTGCGCGATCCGGTGGTGGAGCGGGCGATCGGGGTGTTGACCACACCTGGAGGGGAACTGTCGGCGGCGGCGCAGGCGTTGTTCGATATCCTGAAAGAAGAAAACCTGGGCCAGCAGGTCTCCAAGAACTGATCACAGTCCCCTACAGGGTTTTGGGTTAATCAGGGAGAGAGGCGCTGAGTCAGCAACGGCAAAAGCTGTTCGCACGAACCCTCAATTTTCAAATCAAGAATGTCATCCGCCCGAGTCTTCCCCAAGTTGATCGCAATCAGCGGCTTGCCTTGATCCGCCACCGCCCGACACAACCGAAACGCCGAATAGGCCATCAACGAAGACCCGACCACCAGCAATCCCGCGGCCTTTTCGACCGCCGCCATAGCCCTGGCTGCCGTCTGCTGAGCTACGTTCTCGCCAAAAAATACCACATCCGGCTTCATACGCTCCCCCGCGCAATGCGGGCAATGAGGCACCTGAAAGCGCGCCTCGAACGCGGCGTCGAGCAGGGTGTCGCCGTCCGGGGCTTGCACGGCGTCCACCCCCGCCAGGTAAGGATTCTGTGCCTCCATCAATTGCTGGATCGAATCCCGCTCGCTGCGCTGCCCGCAGTCCAGGCACAACACCCGGTGCAGGCTGCCGTGAAGTTCGATCACGTCATGGCTGCCAGCCTGGTCGTGCAAGGTATCGACGTTCTGGGTGATCAGCCCGCTGATCTGCCGCGAGCTTTGCAAGCCGGCCAAGGCTTCGTGGGCCTCGTTCGGTCGGGCCTGGCGCACCCGCGGCCAGCCAAGCATCGCCCGCGCCCAATAGCGGCGCCGGGATTCGGGGGCCGAGAGGAATTCCTGGTACATCATCGGTTGCCGGCCCCGCCGCACACCCTGGTTGTCGCGGTAATCCGGAATGCCCGACGGGGTGCTGATGCCAGCACCGGTCAGGACCACAAACGGTTGATCGGCCATCAGCTGCTGGAGCCGGTCGAGTTGTTCGCGGATGAGGCTGTCTGGCATGTTCAACACTCCGCAGGCTTTTGACTGTTTGCAGGGTAGCATTTGTCGATCACCCGGGCAGGTGGTCTGCGGATGGCTGGGAACAGCACAACGCGGTCCAATGTAGGACCTGCCGCAGGCTGCGATCTTTTGATCTTCAGCGATTTCAGCATCGCCAATTCAGGATCAAAAGATCGCAGCCTGCGGCAGCTCCTACAGTAAGCGGTAAGCGGTATCTATTTACGGGCCTCCAGAATCAGGTTGAACGGCGTTTCCGTGGCCCGTCGGAACGTCTTGAAGCCCGCCTCGGTAAAGACCTTGCGCAACCGCGCCTCACCCGCCTGGGCACCGAGCCCGAGGCCGACTTCCTGGGACAGCGAGTTCGGGGTGCAGATGAAGGTCGAGGCGGCGTAGAACAAACGGCCAACCGGGGTGATGTTGTCGTCGAGCGAGTCGTTGGCGAACGGTTCCACCAGCAGCACCGTGCCGTCCGGTTTCAGCGACTCATAGGCATGCCGCGCCGCGCCCACCGGGTCGCCCATGTCATGCAGGCAGTCGAAGTAGCAGACCAGGTCATAGTCATTGCCGGGGTAGCTTTTTGCCGTGCCCTGGAAGAACCGCGCACGCCCGGACACGCCACCTTCTTCCGCGCGCTGGGTGGCGACGGTGACGGAGGGCGCGTGGTAGTCGAAACCGACGAACCGCGAATCCGGGAACGCCTGGGCCATGATCACGGTGGATGCGCCATGGCCGCAGCCGATGTCCGCCACCTTGGCGCCAGACTCCAGTTTGGCGACCACGCCTTCGAGTGCCGGTAGCCATTCGGCGATCAAGTGCGCTTTATAGCCTGGCCGGAAGAACCGCTCCGTGCCGTTGAACATGCACGGATGGTGATCGCCCCAGGCGAGGGCGCCGTTGCCGCGCATGGCGTTGACCAGTTTGTCCTTGTCATGGAAAAACGACGCGACCACCCCGATACCGCCCGCCACATAGACTGGCGAGTCTTCGTTCGCCAGCGCGAGGGCTTGCTCTTCGGGCAGGCGGAACTGGCCGTCGCTGTGTTCCATGTACCCGGAGGCGGCGTGGGCACTGAGCCATTCACGCAGCAAGCGCGTGTTGCAGCCGGTCTTTTCGGCGAGTGCTTCAGGGGTGATTGGCTGGCTGTCGCCCATGGCCCGGTACAGTCCGAGTTCTTCACCGAGGATGACATTGGCCAGCATCGCCGCGCCGCCCATGTCGTTCACCAGTTTACCCATGAAATCATTGAGTCGGGCCTCGTCCATCACGTTGCTCCTGTGGCAGGATCACGGTCCAGAGGCGAGGTTATTCGAAGTGTTCAGCCCTGGGCGGTGGTCGTGGGAATGATCAGGACTTCGAGTACGTCCTGCGTGCATTAAGTTTAGTCCGGGGGCAGTGGCCTGCTGGCTGGAGCGACGAAAGTCCCCTGTGGCTCCAATATCCGGTTTAACGCTGAACCCTGTGGGAGCGGGCTTGCCCGCGATGGCGGCATGTCAGGCGACAAAAATGCTGGATGTGCCGGCCTAATCGCGGGCAAGCCCGCTCCCACAGGGTTTAGCAGTAACCGAATGGATCGTGTGTATCCCACTGTATCCAAACCCCTCCTCGATACAGTACCTCCCATTCCGGGGGCGGCAGAACACAGTCCCGATACACCCCCGCGATCAACTGTGATTCCGTTCTGACAACCCTCGAGATCGACATCATGCAGACCCCCCTCACATCAGCGAAGGCCAGCGTCGGGCTCGGCCTGCGTCGCGGTTTAATGAAAGACCTCCAGGCCGCTGCGGTGGGCGATTTCGACTTTCTGGAAGTCGCTCCGGAGAACTGGATCGGCATCGGCGGTGCCCATGGTGCTGCGCTGCGCGCCCTGGCCGAACGTTATCCACTGTCCTGTCACGGCTTGTCCCTGTCGCTGGGCGGACCGGCCCCGCTGGACGTCGGATTTCTGCGGGAAGTCCGGGTTTTCCTCGATCACTACAAGGTGCCGCTGTACAGCGAACACTTGAGCTACTGCAGCGATGACGGCCACCTTTACGACCTGCTGCCATTGCCATTTACCGAAGAAGCCGTGCATTACGTTGCTGCGCGAATCCGCCAGGCCCAGGACATCCTCGGTCGGCGCCTGGCGGTGGAAAACGTTTCTTATTACGCTGCACCACAGCAGGACATGGACGAGGTGACCTTCACCAACGCGGTGCTGCGCGAAGCCGATTGCGACCTGTTGCTGGACGTCAACAATGTGTACGTCAACTCGATCAATCACGATTTCGATCCGCAGGCCTTTCTCGCGTGTATCGACTCGGACCGCGTGGTGGCGATGCACGTGGCCGGGCACTTCGATGAGTCCGACACCTTGAAAATCGACACCCACGGCGCTTCGGTCAAACCGGTGGTCTGGTCGTTGCTGGCCCAGGCTTACGGCCGGTTCGGCGCGCAGCCAACCTTGCTGGAACGGGATTTCAATTTCCCTGCGTTCTCGGAGCTGGTGGCCGAATTGCAGACTATCCGCCGCCTGCAAGCCGTGGAGGTGAACCGTGGATAAGCACTCGCTGCATCAGCAGCAAACGACGATGGGTCTTTACCTGCGCGATCCCGAGCATTACGCGCCGCCGGCCGGAATGGACGTGGCGCGGGCCCGGGTTTACCGCGAGCTGATCTTCTCGAACCTGTCATCGTTGCTCAGCGGGACCTTTCCGGTGCTGATCAAGACGCTTGGCGATGAACATTGGCGCTCTCTGGTGCGCAGCTTCTTGCGGGACTACCGCGCGCGCACGCCGAAATTCGGCGAAATCGCCCAGGAATTTGTCGAATTCCTCGCCTCTGATGCGCACGCCTCGAGCGAAGGGCCGTGGCCGCCGTTCATGGTCGAATTGGCGCATTACGAGTGGATCGAGATGGCACTGCAACAGTCCGAAGCCGAGCACTTGCCGGCCAGCGATGCCGGGTTGCTGCTGGGTCGATCGTTGCAGGTTTCGCCGCTGGCCTGGCCCTTGGCCTATGCCTGGCCCGTGCAGCGGGTCGGCCCGGATCATCGACCTGAAGCGCCACCGGCTCAGCCGACATTGCTGTTGGTGCGCCGGACTGAGGACTGGAGTGTGAAGTTTTCCGAACTGAGCCCGTTGGCGTGGCGGTTGTTGCAGCGGATCGGCGAGTTTCCTGAGCTCAATGGCCGCGCGCAGCTGCAAGGGTTGGCGGTGGAGGCGGGGGTCACCGGGTCATCGGAGTTCATCGACAGCGGGCTGGCATTGTTGCGACAGATGCATGAGGAAGGAGTGGTGGGCGTCGTCGCATAGGGCGCATTCGCCAAAACACCACCAATCAAATGTGGGAGCGGGCTTGCTCGCGAAGAGGGCTTTACATTCAATATTGATGTTGGCTGAAAGACTGCATTCGCGAGCAAGCCCGCTCCCACATTTGATTTGTGGTGTTACCGGCGAACTGCCCGTTCAACGACCCGCTTTATTGCCCGGCAACCTGAGCTCCGCGCACAAACCACCGCCTTCACGATGACTCAACGTCAACGCCCCCCCGAGCGCCAACGCCAATTGCTGCGCAATCGCCAATCCCAACCCGGTGCCGCCGGTGCTGCGGTTGCGCGAATTTTCCACGCGGTAGAACGGCTCCATCACATGGGCCAGTTCCTCTTCGGCAATCCCGGGGCCACGGTCCATCACCTTCACCGACAAACTGCCGTCTGCTTTCGACTCCACCCATAACTCGGCGGCGCCGGCGAACTTCAGTGCGTTGTCCGTCAGGTTCACCAGTACCCGGCGCAGGGCATGGGGCCGGGTGTTGATCACCGCGCCGCTTTTGCCGCCCAGATGTACGTCCTTGCCCATGTCCTGATAGTCGAACACCAGGCTGTCGAGGAACGAATCCAGATCGGTGCGACGACTCTCCTCGGTGGAACCATGAACGCTGCGGGCATAGGCCACGCCTTCGCGCACCAGATGTTCCATTTCACCGAGGTCGTTCCACAGTTTGTCTTTTTCGCTGGAATCGTCCATGAATTCGGCGCGCAATTTCATGCGGGTGATCGGGGTTTGCAGGTCGTGGGAGATCGCCGCCAGCAGCTGCATGCGTTCCTTGAGGTAGGCGGCGATGCGCGCCTGCATCGCATTGAACGCCTTGGCGGCATGGGCGACTTCGGTCGGGCCTTTCTCGTCCAGGTGTACCGCGTGGGTGTTGGGGTCCAGGGTCTCCACCGCCTGGGCGAGGCGGGTGAGAGGGCGGATGGCGATTCTCACGGCCAGCCAGGTGCAGGCAATCATCAGCGCCAGTTGGCCCAGCAACACCATGGGCAACCACGGCGACAACGGCACCATCGACGGTCGCACATCAATGGTCACCGGGCTGCCGTCGGCCAGTTTCAGGTGGACCTGGAAATGTTTTGTCGGACCGGGAATGTCGGTCACGGTCATCGGGTAGTCCTTGCCGATGGCGTCCTTGATCGAGGTCACCGCGATCGGGGTGTCGCTCATGGGCATGCCCGGCGAGCCCTCGTCCAGCAAATAGCGGTAATTGCGCCGATCCAGTTGTTTTAGCCAGCTCGCACGTTCCTCGGCAGGCAAGCGGTCGAGGATGGCGATGGACGTCGAGACGTCGGTTTCCAGATTGCCCAGCATGGTGTTTTTCGAACTTTCGTAACGCTCGTAGTACTGCGCGCCGAAGGACAGCGCCTGCGCGAGGATCAGGCCGATCAGGAAAATCAGCGACAGCCGCGAGGCGAGGGTGCGGGGCCACCGTATCGCGAGGTTCATGATGGCGCACCGAGCACTTCCACCGGCAGGGAGAACACGTAGCCTTCACTGCGCACGGTCTTGATATACGCCGGCTCGCGGGCGTCGTCCAGCAAGCGCTGACGCAAGCGACTGACCAGCAAGTCGATGGAACGGTCAAACAGGTCGGCATCGCGGCCCTGGGTCAGGTTCAGCAACTGATCGCGATTGAGCACCCGCTGCGGATGATCGAGGAACACCCGCAGCAGCCGATATTCGGCGCCACTGAGCGCGACCATGGTGCCGTCGTCATCGAGCAGGTGCCGGGCGGAGGTGTCCAGGCGCCAGCGCCCGAAGGCCAGCAGGCGGCCGCTTTCGGTGACCACCAGGTTCGGCGGCAGCATCCGCGTGCGGCGCAGTACGGCATTGATACGCGCGAGCAGTTCACGGGCGGCGAACGGCTTGACCAGGTAATCGTCGGCGCCCATTTCCAGGCCGATGATGCGGTCGGTTTCATCGTTGCGGGCAGTGAGCATCAATACCGGGGTGGCCTTGTGTTTGCCGGCGCGCAATTCGCGGCAGAGCATCAGGCCATCGTCGCCGGGCATCATGATGTCGAGCACGATCAGGTCCACCGGCGTGGATTCGAGGAACGTGCGCATTTGCCGCCCGTCCGCCACGACTGTGGTGCGCAGGCCATTCTTTTTCAGGTAGTTGCTTACCAGCTCTCGGATCTCGCGGTCATCGTCCACGATGAGAATGTGATCGACGTGTTCCATGGGGCCAAGCCTCTATAAACGGGGGATGTCGCGCAGTCTATCGAGCCTTGGCGCGCCTGCCCGCAGCCCTTTGTATTGCAGTGTATCTGGTGTAGCAGCGGATACATGCAGACGCAAAAACACTGTTTTTCAGCGGTTTTGTATCGCTGTGTATCAGAAGCTGGCTCTGATACGTACAGATTTACACGCGCCGGTTTTCGACACAGACGAGATACCTCGCGGGCTTCTAATGGGTTCCATCGAGGCAAGCCAAGACGCCTCGGCCCAATCAACGATTGACCCATCGAAGCCTTGAGGAAACCACCATGAACACCAAAGCCGTCGTCGCCGCCTGCCTGTTTGCCGCACTGAACATCTGCACCCTGTCGGCCCGCGCCGAAGCCGATGTTACCCCTGAAACCTACACCTACGGCACGCACCTGGACATCAAGAAAGTGATCTCGATGAAACAGGACGCCACGCCTTCGTGCGGGATTGTGGATGCCCAGCTGACCTACCTGGATTCCATGAACAAAACCCAGGTCCTGGACTACCGCAAATTTGCTGACGGCTGCAACGAAGACAACTGAGTCCTTCGCTGACCGATTGCCCATCCCTTTTGAAACAGGAACAACATCATGAACAACCTATCGCGCTTTCTGACCGCCGCTGCCTTCTCCCTGGCCGGTGCCGCCGCCCACGCCAATGCCGCAGTGGAACAAGGCAGCTGTGGCAGCAGCACCTGCTTCCAGCTGACGCCGGTGGCGAAGCAGGGCGCCGATGCCTTGCTGGCACAGGATGGCTCCAGCCGTACGCCGCAGGGCCAGTTGGTGGATAACCAGACGGCCTGAATCAACACGGCTCCCTTGTAGGAGCTGGCTTGCCAGCGAAGACGGCGGCACAGTCAACATAGATGTTGACTGACAGATCGCTTTCGCTGCGGTGCGGCGATCCGACAAGCCAGCTCCTACAGGTCTGTGTGTGAAGTGCCACCCTCATACTTTCAAGGTGATCACCATGTTACTCATCGCGTTCCTGGGCGGCATATTGACCGTCCTCAGTCCCTGCATCCTTCCGGTCGTGCCGTTCCTGTTCGCCGGGGTCGATCGCACGCGGTCCTCGATCCTGCTCACCCTCGGCGGCATGGTCCTGACCTTCGCCCTGATCTCCAGCCTGGCGGTGGTCAGCAGCGAGTGGGTGGTACAAGCCAGTAACACCGGCCGGCACGTCGCCCTGATCGTGATGGTGCTGTTCGCCCTGTCGCTGATTTCCGCTCGCATCGGTGGCTGGCTGGCTCGCCCGTTCGTGCTGCTTGGCAACCGCATCGACCCCGACAGCCGCACAATGTCCGGCCCGCTGAGCTCGGTCATGATCGGCGTCGCCACCGGTTTGTTGTGGGCACCCTGCGCCGGGCCGATCCTCGGCGTCATCCTCACCGGCGCCATGCTGCAAGGCGCCAATGCCCAGACCAGTCTGTTGCTGGTGGCGTACGGCCTGGGCAGCGCGTTGTCCCTGGGCACCCTGATCTTCGCCGGTCGCGGTCTGGTCAATCGCTTGAAAGCGTCGATCCCGGTCACCGGCTGGCTGCGTCGTGGTGCCGGTGTTGCCGTGCTGGCCACCGCGGCGGTGATTACCACCGGTGCCGACAAGACATTGCTGGCAGGCACCTCGTCCGAAGGCGTCAGCAGCCTCGAGAAAGGTGTGTTGGAAAGCGTACCGAAAGTCGTCGATTACTTCGTCAGCAAGGTCAAGGCCGACTCGACCCTGGACAACGCCAAAGGCGCCATGCCATCCATCTCCGGCGCGGTCGAATGGCTCAATTCGCCAGCGCTGACCAACGAATCGCTCAAAGGCAAAGTGGTACTGGTGGACTTCTGGACCTACGACTGCATCAACTGCCAGCACACCCTGCCTTATGTGAAGGACTGGGCGCAGAAATACGAGAAGGATGGCCTGGTGGTGATCGGCGTCCACACCCCTGAATACGGCTTCGAACGCATCATCGCCAACGTCAGGGATCAGGTGAAAAAGCTCGGCATCACCTACCCGGTGGCGATCGACAACAACTATGCGATCTGGCGCAACTTCGACAACCAGTACTGGCCCGCTCATTACCTGATCGACGCCAAGGGCCAGGTGCGTTTCACCCACTTCGGTGAGGGTCGCTACGAGACCCAGGAAAAAAAGATCCAGCAGTTGCTGGAAGAGGCCAAGGCAGACACCAAAGTACTCGCTCCAGCTGCGTAAACCTTGAATCAATGGCTCACAGGCTGCGCGCCGTGGGCCATTGGTTTTTTCTCCTGATTGCGTCGCCATGCCGCCGGTGGCGCCCCGTACTCCCGTCGAAACGCCCGACTGAACGCCGTATCGGTCTGGTAACCCACTTCTTCGGCAATCCGCATCAATGAACTGTTACTGCTGCGTAACAGGTTGGCCGCCAACAACATCCGCCACTGCGTCAGGTACTGCATCGGCGAAACCCCTACCAGTAGCTGAAAGCGTTCCGCCAACACGGATCTTGAGGTGCCGGCGGTGCGCGCCAGCTCTTCCAGCGTCCAGGCGTGACAGGGTTTTTTGTGCAGCGCGTTCAGGGCGGCGCCGACGATCCGGTCGCTCACGCCCGCTAGCCAACCGGTACGGCCTTCACCCTGTTCGTGCATGTACAGGCGCAACACCTCAATGAACAACACTTCGGCCAGCTTGGCCAGGACACCTTCGCCGCCAGGGCGCGGCGAGCGAGCTTCGGCCAGCGCATAACGCACCGAAGACTCCAGCCAGATCCCGGCATTCGAGCCGCGTACGTTCTTGCGGAAACACCACCACATCGCCCGCCGTTAGAAGAAGAGGAGGGGCATCACCCAATTCGACGTAACACTCGCCTTCGGTGATCAAGTGAAAGATCACCACCCGTTCGGCGCCGGGCTCCAGAAACGGCGCCGCAGTGTCGGCGCTGGGCGACTGGTAGCACCAGGGGGCGGTGAACCTGGCGTTGATAAAGATCGCGCCGATCAGGCGGACGACGCGCAGGGTCTGGGACAGGGCGTCCATGAGGGTTTTCCCCTGTGTTCGGGGGCTGCTTTTTAAGGGTGAACTTGATTGTGAGCCCGTCGCGGCAGAACGTGAATTCTCCGGACGATCGGACAAGGTTGGCCGACGATCGGACAGGACGCCAAGCTTTCCCGGCGCGATAGTTGGCACACAGGGTCTGCCGACCCTGTCATCAATAACAAGAATGAGAGGTTGCCATGCCGAAGTTCGTCATAGAACGCGAGATCCCAGGCGCTGGAACACTGTCAGAACGGGATTTGAAAGCCATCGCGCAAAAGTCCTGCAAGGTTTTACGCGATCTGCCAGAGGTGCAATGGCTGCAGAGTTACGTCACCGGCGACAAGATCTACTGCGTGTACATCGCGCCGAATGAAGAACTCATCAGGGAGCACGCCAGGCACGGTGGTTTTCCGGCCAACAGCGTGTCCCAGGTCATGAACATCATCGATCCCACGACGGCGGAGTAATCTGCGCCCGTTGCTGGTCCCGTTGTTCCAACCCGCAAGAGACAGTCTCCATGAGTACACCCATTGATCTTACTGCCCTGAAAAACCGTCAGATGGCCGCCTGGGCCAGCGGCGACTATGCCGTGATCGGTACCAAGTTGCAGATCGTCGGCGAGGAACTTGCCGAAGCCTGCGACGTGCTCTGCGATGAGCGCGTGCTCGACGTGGCGGCCGGCAACGGCAATGCGACGCTGGCCGCCGCGCGCCGCGGTTGCCGTGTCACCTCCACCGATTACGTGGCTGCGCTGCTGGAGCGTGGCGAAGACCGATCCAGGGCAGAACGCCTGGAAGTGACGTTCCAGGTGGCCGACGCCGAGGCGCTGCCTTTCGAGGATGGCAGCTTCGATGTCGTGCTTTCGACCTTCGGTGTGATGTTTACGCCGGACCAGCCCAAGGCCGCCGCGGAGCTTGCGCGAGTCTGTCGTCCCGGAGGCCGGATAGGCCTGGCCAACTGGACACCCGAAGGCTTTGTCGGGCAGATGTTCAAGACCCTGGGCCGGCATCTGCCACCACCGCCGGGCGCGCAACCACCTTCGAACTGGGGCACCGAGGCCTGGCTGCGCTCGCATTTCGATGAGCGCGACTTCCTGCTGCAGGTGACGCGCAAGAACTTCAACTTCCGCTACCGTTCGGCCGCGCATTTCATCGATACGTTCCGTACCTGGTACGGCCCGGTCCACAAGGCGTTCGCGGCACTACCCCCCGATGGCGCGCAGGCCTTTGAAAATGACCTGACCGAGCTGCTGAATAGTTTGAACCGGGCGGGGGACAAGTCGCTGGTGGTGCCGAGTGAATACCTCGAGGTGGTCATCACCCGGCGTTGAACCTATTCATCTACGTGACGCGGACATTGTAGGAGCTGGCTTGTCGGGTCGCCGCACCGCAGCGAAGACGGCGGCACATCCAACATTGATGTGACTGACAGATCGCTTTCGCTGCGGTGCGGCGATCCGACAAGCCAGCTCCTACAGGGGGCCGTGTGCATCCCGGCTATTCATCCAGCCGCTCGGTATACACCACCCACACGCTGCACGGCATTTTGTACAGCAGATGCTCCACCGTGCTGCCGATCAGCCGGCCCAGCCCGCGATGGCCGACCCGTCCCATGACAATCACATCGGTGTCATAGGCCTCGGCAAAGCGGATCAGGACCTTGCCCGGACTGCCCATGATCATGTGCCGCTGCTCCGGCGCGATGCCGTTGCGCTCGACCAGTTCGTGGAAGGCGTCTTCCTGGTAGTCGTACAGGGTCTTGGCCTTGCCCGACGAGAAGAACGCCGACCCATTGTCGAAGCCGAACTCGTCCGCACTGATCGAGGAAAGATCGTAGGCATACACCACGTCGAGTTCGGCATTGCAAGCGCTGGCCAGTTTCGTCGCCTCATGAAGGATCCGGTCGTTGAAGGTCTTGTAGTGATCGTCGCGATGGAAGGGATCGACCGCGGCGACGATCTTGCGGGGCATGGCGTGCACCGCGTGGCTGACGAAGTGTAAAGGAACCGGACACTCACGCAGCAAATGCACATCGAGCGGGGTGAACATCAGCCGAGACCACAGTGATTCGTGCTCCAGCGCCTTGATCAGCACGTCCATCGGCTGCTCCTTGAGGTGCAGCAGGATTTCCTCCAGCGGGCGTTCGACCCAGGCTACCTCGGTGGTGACGTGCACACCGATCTTGCGCAGGGGACGTGCCTGTTCCTCCAGCCACTGGCGATGGCGGTCGACGTAGCCCAGGCGCATCTGCTCCAGGGCCTTGTCGTTGACCAGACTGGCAGTCGCCAGGCCCTCCAGATAATCGAAGGCGACGATGTGCAGTGCCGCGTCTTCGGCCTTGGCCAGCGCCGCCGCCCGGTCGAAGGCGGGGCTGTGCTCCATCAGGGGCGAGGCGACCAGCATGAAACGTGATTGCTCAGACATGACAAACCTCCCGTGGGTTGACGAGCAGGTGGCGGCACCGCTGTAACAGCCAGGAAGTACCGAATGTGCCGCCCGATGTGCGGTCATTCCATAGGCGTTCAATCCCCTAAGTATTGACCATGATCAACCTTCCGTCCGTCCGTCAGTCCGGTGCAGGCTGCAGTTCGTGCTGGACTCATGCGCTGCCGCCGCTGGTGACTCACAGTTTCAAGCTCGATGACATCGAGGGGGGCATATGAGCTGTTTGCGCATCAGCGCGGCGGAGTGACGAAGGTGGCGATTACGCCCTGACCACCTGACCGACACGGTCAATGTGGAGCTGTCGAGTGCCGCGAGGCCGCGATCATTTGATTTTGATCTTAACAGCAAGATCAAAAGATCGCGGCCTCGCTGCACTGGACAGCTCCTACACGTTTCTACAGGGGCAGGGTCACGGCACGAACGGCATCACACGCTTGTGATGAATCGCTTTATACGTATCGCAAATGAACTTGAACACTCTTCACGCACAGGCTCGCGTCGATCTAGTCATAGTTCGTCCTGCTTGCCAGGATTAACCTCGAGATGGCGTTGTTGGCCCGTGAATATAATATTATTAGGTATTTACCTGTAAGTAAGTTGAGTGGAATCAAAGGAATAGTTAGGTGTAAGAGGATTCTGTTGAGTAAAAAGAATATTCCTACAGTCTTATATGACCTTTCCTACGTCTAAAAATTTGATTTTTTGTGTTGCATTGTTAGTCTTCCGATTAAGCGAGGTTAGCTGGCTTTGTATGGTTTCATGATGTGAGTTTGACGCTAATCAGAGAGTGATTTTTTTGACGGCCAATGAGTGAGGTTGAAAAATGAACGCTATTATTCTGGAAGACACAACTTTACGTGACGGCGAGCAATCACCAGGGGTGGCATTTTCAAAGCAAACGAAAATTGCCATATTCTCTTCCTTGGTTGAGGCAGGAATTAAGTGGTTGGAGGTTGGTATTCCGGCCATGGGTGGAGATGAGCTAGACACTATAGAAACTTTGCTTGAGCGTAAAAATGAGGGGATGTTAGTCGCGTGGAATCGCGGCGTAAAAGATGACGTTGTTCAATCTTTGAAGCTGGGCTTTGACGCTATTCACATAGGTCTTCCAACGTCTAATCACCATTTGGGTGATAACCTAAAAAAAGACAGAGCGTGGCTGCTAAAAACATCTTCTGAACTAATAAAACTAGCCAAAGACAGTGGTGTTTTTGTGTCAGTCAGCGCCGAAGATGTAGGCAGGTCAGAGCTAAGTTTTGTTGAAGAGTATGCCGCGCATGTTGCCGAATCTGGAGCTGATAGAATCCGACTTTCAGATACTGTAGGGATATTAACACCTGAGCGGTATGGCACTATCGTAGGTCGCGTAAAGCGCGCATCAGGTATAGCAGTGCAATGTCATGCGCATAATGATTTTGGTCTTGCCACGGCAAATACGTTAGCGGGAATTCAGGCAGGAGCTACATTTTTTCATGCTACAGCGTGCCAAAACTCTGATTTAGCTTTTTTGAAGGCCGGGGATTTCGTTAAAATTGATTTTTATAGTCTGGATGATATTGAAGAGTTACCGCGGAAGTCTTTGTTTGGGACTCTCGAAAACAGAGTGGTCCCGCGATGAAATTCAAAAAGGATGTTGCTGTATACTTTAGCCTGCTCTTGAGTGCAGCTAATATCTTAGGTTCGTCCGGGTTGATGGTCTGGATTGACCACATGTTACAGTTAAAGGCTATAGGGTTGTCAGCCTACTATCCGCTGGTTTCTTATTTGTTGGGTTTGTCTTTTGGATGTTGTTTTATAGGGTTGATAAGTGCAAGAAGTTTAAAAGTTGTCTCGAATGAGTTTTTTTTACTTTCTTTGATTGTTGCTTTCTGTATCTGCTTTGCTTTGTCAATTGGTGAAGATGTTTTTTATAATTGGTTCGCTTTGTTCTTGAGATTTCTGTGGGGCTGGACGAGTGGATGTACTGTAATTCTAGGTAGGTCAATGCTTGCCTCGTCGGAGAGAAGTAGTTATGCGCAGAAAAATTTCTCAGTCCTGAGTTTAGCTCTCGCGACCCTCCCTCTAATAATTCCAATGCTGTTTGCAGTTCTGGGATTTTATCAGCGGTCGGTATCCGCTATTTGTGCTTCGTTTGTATATGCAATTACGATAATCTTTTTTTTATTGAGTGGTGTGCACATAGGCGTTGGTGATTCATGTCAAGTCGCTAATGATCGGGGTTCGCGCGCCGGTGTTGGGAGTTGCATAAGTCTTATAGTTTTAAATGGTTGCTTCTTTTTGACTTTGATGTTGGTTCCAATGGTAAGAACTCTAAGTTTCCCAACTACTTCGATAGTGTATTTGTATATGATGGTGTTATGTCTATGGGTATTTTTTGGTTGGCTGGTAATAAAGTGTTGTCAATACATTTCCGTGGGGTTGAGGTTGAGAGTGGGGTATTTACTTCAGTCGATAATGTTGGTGTGTTGTTATTGGATGCTATTTTGGAGTGATTATTTCATTTTTGTTTTTATGGTGTTTTTGATTTTTTTATCTAATATGTTGATTCAGCCAATATTGTTTTCGTTGCTGGGGCGGCAGTCTAGAGGCAAGTTGTTGCTATTTGGTGTTCAGTCTGGATTATATGTTTTTATTGTGTGCGTGGTGTTGGTGGCTGCAGTTTTTTTTGTATTTCCCATAGAGATAATTATTTGGCTTCTGTCAGGTTTTATTGTGTTGTCGCTGACTTGCTTTAATTTGTTTTTGACGGATATTGAAAAGATGAATATTTGATTGTTAACTGGTTTGGCTTTAATCATTGAAATCGGAGGATGCTATGAGCGATGGTATGTTAGGGGGTATAACTGCGGAAAAGAGATGTGCTGCGTTAAATAAATTTTTGAGGCGGAATACTGGTGTGCGCGTTATGGAAGTGCATAGTCCGTTATGTGCATTACTGGTTGAAAAGATTTTTCATATGGAAAAGGGGGCGCGAACCGAGTTTGATGCGTTTTGGTCTAGCTCTCTTACTAATTCAACGATGTTGGGAAAGCCGGATATAGAATTGATTGGTGTTTCTGATCGATTCTCCAATGTATCGGATATTTTTGAAGTGACTACGAAACCGTTGATTTTTGATGCGGATACTGGAGGGTTGCCGGAGCATCTTTCTCACCATGTTCGGGCTGCCGAGAAGCTAGGTATTTCAGCGTTCATTATTGAAGATAAAACAGGATTAAAAAAGAACTCTTTACTAGGGAATGAAGTGCGTCAGACTCAGGCGCCGGTGCTTGAATTTTCAGAGAAAATCTCCCAGGCAAAGAGAAGTCGACTTACCTCTGAGTTTTTATTAATTGCTCGAATCGAAAGTTTAGTGTTGGAAGCAGGGATGAAGGATGCAATATTTCGCGCCTTGGCTTATGTAGAGGCTGGAGCGGATGGGATTATGATCCACAGTCGGGAGAAGTCACCGTTCCAGGTTCTAGAGTTTGCTCGCATATTCAGAAGTTATCACCAGGATATTCCATTGGTTTGTGTGCCTACTACGTTTAATGATATTCACTTTGATCATTTAATAGAGAATGGTTTTAATTTGGTGATTTATGCGAATCACTTGCTGCGCGCCGCTTATCCAGCAATGCATTTTGTAGCATCTGAGATACTAAAAAAAGGATGCACTGCTCAGCTTGAAAAACATTGTTTAGCAATAAAGGATATTTTGAACCTTGTTCCTGGCACGCGATAAAATATCCTCCAAAAAGCCCGGTTATGTATGAATCCACCGAAACGGCATTCTTGGCCTCGAAGGCTGCGACTTCGTTGGCCAGGCGTTGACCGCCGGTCCGATGTTCACCGTGTGGCGTTCGTCCGGGGCAATGAAAATTCACCGAGGTCTGAGCGTAGGGTTTATCGAAATGGGTTTCGTACGGCAGGCCCACCGCGATGAACTTGTAGCTGTCGTCAGCTGTGCGTGTGTGCAGTTCGCGACTGATCCATCGGCCAGTAGGCCTGCGCTCAGGGAAACGACGCCGCTACTAATGTCCAGCATTCGCGGGCTCAAGCCGCACAAGATCAACAGATCGCAGCCTGCGGCAGCGCCTACGGGGGTATACGTTCTGCCTATGCGAGCTTGGCGCCGCGGGCCTTCAGCAATTCCCGTAATACGGAGCGATGGCAATGCGCCTCTTCCTCGCAATAACAACCGACAGCCAGCGAGGTGTGATGGGAGAGGGCGGCCAACAGATCCAGCAATTGGCTGGGCGCCGGATGGTTCATTTCAGCCTTGAACTTGCGCCGAAACGCCTCCCAGGCTTTTTCGTCCTCGGCGGCTTTGGCTTGCGCGACCAGTTCCGCACTGGGTGAAAGCAGCGGCTGCCAGACATCATAAAAATCCCGACTGGCAAATTCAGCCTTCGGCACCCCTCGGGGTGGGCGGCGTACCGTGCCAATCCGCAGGCCTTCATCGGCCAGGCGCGGTGAGCCGAGTCGGACGATATGAATGGGCATGGCGGCCTACTTGTGCCGCGACTCGTCGAACCACTCCATCGCCGTGCGCCAGATGCAGATCCCCAGGAAATAAGCCGACATCAGCAGCCAAAGGCCCATGACCAGCGGGTTGATCACCGGATGATTGACCACCAGCGACAAACTGCACAGCAACCAGACGGCCGTCACGGCGATGTTGATCGGCATGAACTTGCGCACGCGGAACGGGTGCAGGAATTTCATCCGTGTCACGGTCAACAGGGCCAGGCCGATGACGGTGAGCAGGGTGATCCACGGCGATGGACCGATGATGTACAAGCAAAGGGCGACCACGTTCCAGGCGGCGGGAAAACCCTGGAAGTAGTTGTCCTTGCTTTTCATGTTGACGTTGCAGAAGCAGAACAGCGACGAGACCAGAATCAGCGACACGGTCAACAGCAGCGTGTAGTCCGGCAACGGGATGTAGCGATAGATGAACAGCGCCGGGATAAACACATACGTCAGGTAGTCGATCACCAGGTCGAGGACCGAGCCATCGAAACTGGGCAGTACCGACTGGACATTGACCTTGCGCGCCAGCGCGCCGTCCAGCCCGTCGACGATCAGCGCGACGCCCAGCCACAGCAGGCAGTTGGTGGGCTGGTTTTCCAAAAGGGCGAGGGTCGCGAGGAAAGCAGTGACCACGCCAGTGGCGGTAAAACCATGGGCGCCCCATGCTTTGAGCCTGGCGATGTGTAGAGTCGAAATCACGGGGGCGTTCTCCAGAAAGTGAAGCAAGCCAGTCATCACCCTCACTATCGGGGGCGGCGGCAAACCTGGTCGGGTTGCAGGTATCGACCGGAAATTCGGGAATAAGGTTCACCACTCATGAATCTTAGCTGCGCCACACAAAAATACCCCGGATAAATCGGCAGGCATATGGACCCGCGCTTCAGGTCGCGCGGCCATGGAAGGCAGAGTGCACGGCACGAATTTCACGTCAGCCAAACGGCGGTGGCACATTTGTCTGCGAGGACTATCGTTGCCTGACTGGATCACTCCAACCGAAGAGGATGCCGTCATGAACACCAGCGATCTGCTTGAACAACTTCTGCGCGGTGCCGGCCAGGGCTCCCGAGCACAACAGGGCGCTGGCGCCTCGCCTCAGGGCGGACTCGACGACCTCGGTGGTTTGCTCGGAGGCCTGTTGGGTGGCGGCGGTGCCGGTGCCGGGGCCGGTGCGGGCGGGCTGGGTGGATTGCTCGGTGGCCTGCTGGGCGGTGGGTCACCCATGGGCGGTACGACCCGGACCCGATCCGGTGGTGGCGCCAACTATGCGGCGCTGGCTTCACTGGGGATGATGGCGTTCCAGGCGTATCAGGCCTGGCAACGCAGCCAGGCCGCCGCGCCGCAACAGGCACCGCGTACCGTAGACCTGCTGTCTGGCCCGGAAGTCGAAGACCACAGTAACGCGATCCTCCGGGCATTGATTGCGGCGGCCAAGGCCGACGGCCGGATCGATGAATCCGAGAAGCAGATGATCAGCACCGAAATCGGCCGTCACACCGATGATCCGCAATTGCAGCAATGGCTGGACGATGAAGTCGCCCGGCCCCTGGACGCCGCCGATGTGGCGCAGTCGGCCACGGATCCTGGCATGGCGGCAGAAATGTACCTGGCCAGTGTGATGCTGGTGGATGATCAGCAGGATGCCGAGCGTGGTTATCTGGATGAATTGGCTGCGGCGCTGGGCATTGATCCGGATTTGCAGGTGCATCTGGAGCAACAGGCCAAGGGTGGCGTTGCCTGATGATTGTTTCCTAAAAGCGTCGGAATGATCTATCACGGGTGTTTGCGGCAGCTCCTACACCAGAAACGTAACGCCATAACGCTCGGCCACTTCAAAAATCCGCGGTAAATCCTCCGGCACCTTGAGCTGATCCATCGCCGCAAAGAACTGCCCGCCCCGCGGATCGGACACCACGCCGATGATTTTCGCCGTGGTGCTGAGGTTCTTGTAGGCGTGGATGGTCCCGGCAGGGATATGCACATAGCCACCGCTCGACACTATGTTGGATTGGCCATCGACCGTCACTTCCACCTGCCCGTCGATGACATAGAAGGCCTCATCCCAGGGATGAAAGTGCGGCGGCGGTCCTCCGCCTTGCACACCTTGCTGGATATGCACCTCGAAAGGTTTGGAAAGATCCCCGCCGGCGAGGATGGTAATCGCCTCACCCACGACGTTCACCGGCCTGGGGGTTTTATCCGACTCGATGACATGAACCGTGCGCATGATTGCTCTCCGGGGAATGTCCCCACACCGGTTAATTATATTCACTTCAGTGCAAGCCAAGTGCCGCACCGGCGGCCGTCTGTCCGGGTCCTTTCAACACCAATGGAATTTTTCTGCGCCGCGGTCGCTCTGCTGAGTAGAGACGTACTGATCCAGCGTCCTGCCACTGGCCTCAGACCGAGAGATACATCCATGACTGCCCTGACACGACTTGACTCCAGGCCTGCCCACGAACATCCGGTTCCCGGCGCCGGCAGCATTAAACAGATCTACCAGCAACTGCTGCTGAGCGACGATGCGCCGCACCGGCATGCACTCGCTCAACGCTTTCTGCAGACCCAGCTGCAGTGCGCGGCGGACTTGCCGGATGAGCTGCCGCAAGACCTGTCGGCACTGCAAGGTTTTATCGAACAACACAGCATCGCAGTCGCCCGGCAATACGCCGACTACCTGCAACAGCGCAAGGATGGCGGGCCTCGGCAGTTCTTCAGCAACAAGGCGCACGCGCTGTTTTTCCTGCAAGCCGTTGCCCCGACCAAACTGGTGGACGGCGCCTGGCTTGGCGGCCTGCTGCCGCACTGGCGCGACCCGCGATTCGAGGGCCTGATCTGCACTTATCTGGAGGAGCTGGGGGAGGGCAACCCGGCGCAGAATCATGTGGTGATCTACCGTAAATTGCTCGCCGAGCATGGCTTGCAGGACAGCGGCGTGATCGCTGACCAGTATTACCTGCAAGGTACGTTGCAATTGGCGCTGGGTGAATGCAGCGATGGGTTTCTGCCCGAGGTGATCGGCTACAACCTCGGCTACGAGGTGCTGCCCCTGCACTTGCTGATCAGTGCTTATGAACTCAGCGAGCTGGGCATCGATCCGTATTACTTCACGCTGCACGTGACCATCGACAATGCCAGCACCGGCCATGCGCACAAGGCTGTGCAGTCGGTGTTGCAACTGCTGCCGATCGAAGGTGATCGCGAGGCGTTTTTGCGTCGGGTCGCCTTGGGTTACCGGCTTAATGATCTGGGGCAGGGCAGCCGCGCGATTATCGAGTCTTTCGACTTGTACGGTGAAGTGCTGAACATGCTCGAACGTAAACGTCCGTTCGGCCAGCACATGCATTCCGACTACTGTCGCTTCGAAGGCAAGACCGTCAACCAATGGTTGTCCGCGCCCGAGCAGTTGCCCGGCTTCCTTGCAGCCCTGGAAAACAAAGGCTGGATCAAGCGTCACCAGGATCCGCAGGCCAGCCGCTTCTGGCAACTGATCGACGGCGACGGCGCGGCCATGTTCGGGGTGTTCAGCCCCTATGAAAAACAGTTGCTGCATGACTGGATCGGCGGAAACTGGAGACCTGAGCATTCACCGGCAGCGGTTCGACGGGGCACTGGCGCCTCGGCCGAGCCGCCGGTGCCCGCCAATGACCCGGATATCGCGAGCCTGCAAGTCGCGCTGGAGGGGCTTGCCGCCCACGAGCAGATGCCAGTGCTGATCCCATGGCTGTCGGCCCACCGGCACTCCCACCCGGCTGGCCTGATGGCCACGCGACGCTTCATCGAACTTAAATCCAGCCTTCGATAGGGAGCCTGTGATGAATCAGGAAGCACAACTGGGCGCTGCCGATCTGGCATTGCTGCAGCTGGGACGCCGCTTGCAGGCGGACGGCTATCGCTTCATCACGCCGACGCCGCTGACTCATCAGCGGGTCAATGATCGCGCGTTCGGACAAAGCGCCCGGACCTTGCGCGAAATTTTTGGCTGGTCGCGGTCGTTCGAGCCCGGCCTGTTGTCGGTGGACGAACAGCGACAGTTGTCGCAAGCGGGCGTCCTCGAGGAGAGCAATGGTCGGTTGAGAAGTCGTGTGCGCTGGTCCAGTCTGGATGACCTGCTGTTCGTGCATTCCGGGTTCCCCACCGATGCCGCTGACGCGGTGTTCTTCGGGCCCGACACCTACCGTTTCGCCCAGCTGATTCACACGCATCTGCAACAGAACTTCGCGCCGATCAGGCGTGCGGTCGACATCGGCTGTGGCGCCGGCGTCGGGGCGATTGTGATTGCTCGCGCGCGGCGCGAAGCCGAGGTGCTGGCTGTCGACATCAACCCGGCGGCGCTGCGTCTGACGGCGGTCAACGCTGCGCTCGCCGAAGTGGCCAACGTCAGCATCGAAGCCAGCGATGTGCTGCAGGATGTCGACGGCAACTTCGACTTGATCGTCGCCAATCCGCCTTACATGGCCGACCCCGCCGAGCGTGCGTACCGCCACGGCGGCGGAGCGCTTGGCGAACAGTTGTCACTGCGTATCGTCGAGCAGGCCCTGTATCGACTGGCCCCCGGCGGCTCGCTGGTGCTGTACACCGGCGTGGCGATGATCGATGGTTTTGACCCGTTTCTGGCTGCACTGACCCCGCGTCTTGAGTCGCCGCTGTTTGGCTGGACTTACCGCGAACTCGATCCCGACGTGTTCGGCGAAGAATTGTTAACCCCCGGCTATCAGCGCGTGGAGCGGATTGCCGTGGTTGCGTTGATCGTCACACGCATCGGCCCCGGTATCGGAGGCATCGTTACCTCGCCTGCAGGTGCGCCATGAACAGGAATCTGGACGACTACAACCGCATGCGCGACTTCTCGGCGACTTCTGAGCCGGCCGCCAAACGTCCAGGCAAAAAAACAGCGCAGGACCATGCGCTGCAATTCTGCATCCAGAAGCATGACGCCTCGCGCCTGCATTACGACTTTCGCCTGGAACTCGACGGTGCCCTGAAAAGCTGGGCGGTGCCCAAAGGCCCGTCACTGGATCCCAAGGTCAAGCGCCTGGCCGTCCACGTTGAAGACCATCCGCTGGACTACGCCACGTTCGAGGGCAGCATCCCCGAAGGGCATTACGGCGCCGGTGACGTGATCGTCTGGGACCGTGGCGTATGGATTCCCCAGGAGGATCCGGCCAAGGCCTACGCCAAGGGCAAGCTCAAGTTCGAGCTGCAAGGCGAGAAGCTCGGCGGTCTGTGGAACCTGGTGCGCACGCACATGCCGGGCAAGCAGGAGCAATGGTTTCTGATCAAGCACCAGGACGGCGCGGCGAAACCCGAAAGCGAGTACGACGTAGTCGCCGCCGAGCCCGATAGCGTGCTCAGTGATCGAACCATCCTCCCCAAAAAGTCGAAGACCGCGGACAAACCCACGCCCGTGAAGAAACCGGCCGCAGCGGCGCGCAAGGAAAAGACGACGCCGTTGACCGGCGCCCGCAAAGCCAGACTGCCGGAACAGCTCAAGCCGGAACTGGCAACCCTGGTCGAGAAGGCCCCGGGTGGTGACTGGAGCTACGAGATCAAGTTCGACGGCTATCGGATCATGGCGCGCATCGACCACGGCAAGGTCCAACTGTTTACGCGCAATGGTCACGACTGGACCCACAAGCTGCCGGGACAAGCCGAGGCGCTGGCAGCACTGGGCCTCGAATCAGCCTGGCTCGACGGCGAAATGGTCGTGGCCGACGACCAGGGCGTGCCGGATTTCCAGGCCTTGCAGAACGCTTTCGATTCGGGCCGCAGCGGCGCCATCCTTTACTATCTGTTCGACATGCCCTACCTCAATGGCGTGGACCTGCGCGAAGTGCCAGTCGAGGAGCGCAGGGCCGCGCTGGCGACGGTACTCAAACCCAATGAAGACCCGCTGCTGCGGTTCTCCGATGCGTTTGGCGAAGAACCGGAAGCCTTGCTCAACAGCGCCTGTCAAATGCGCATGGAAGGGCTGATCGGCAAGCGTCTGGGGTCGCCCTACGTGTCCCGGCGCAGCAGCGACTGGATCAAGCTCAAGTGCAAGCATCGCCAGGAATTCGTGGTGGTCGGCTTCACCGATCCAAAAGGTTCGCGCAATGCATTCGGTGCCTTGCTGCTGGGGCTGCATGACCGTGACAGTGGCGAACTGCGCTACGCAGGCAAGGTCGGCACCGGGTTCAACGAGACCACGCTCAAACATATCCACGACCAACTGAAACCCTTGCAGGTGAAAAAACCGTCCGTGGTCAATCCACCGACCGGCTTCGACGCCAAGGGCGTGCATTGGCTTAAACCCACGCTGCTGGCGGAAGTCGCCTTTGCCGAAATGACCAAGGAAGGCTCGGTGCGCCATGCGGTGTTCCATGGCCTGCGCGACGACAAACCTGCCGAAGAAATTACCGAGGAGCGTCCGAAAGCCGTGAAGACTTCAAGCTCGAAAGCTTCTGTTGCGAAAGCTGCACCTGCAAAAACTGCTGCGGAAAAGAAAAGCACCGCCGAAAAGCCAGCCACCAAGAAGAAAACCGCCGAACCTGCACCTTCACAAATCGGCCTGGGCAAGGGCAAGGTGCGCATCACCCACCCGGACCGAGTGATCGACGCCACCAGCGGCACCACCAAAGTGCAACTGGCCGAGTATTACGCCAGCGTCGCCGAATGGATATTGCCCGAGCTCAAGGACCGCCCGGTGGCACTGGTGCGCGCCCCGGACGGCATCGCCGGCGAACTGTTTTTCCAGAAGAACGCCGAACGCCTGGCCATTCCGGGGATCACCACCCTGGACAAGGCACTCACCGGCCAACCGGTGATGATCATCAACAACGCCGAAGCCCTGATCGGCGCCGTGCAGATGAGCACGGTGGAACTGCACACCTGGAACGCCACGTCCGACAACCTCGACAAACCCGACCGCTTCGTCCTCGACCTCGACCCGGACCCGGCGCTGCCCTGGAAAAGCATGGTCGAGGCGACTCAACTGACCCTTTCGGTGCTCGATGAACTGGGGCTCAAGGCGTTCCTCAAGACCAGCGGCGGCAAGGGCATTCACCTGGTGGTGCCGCTGACCCGCAAGCTCGGCTGGGACGAGGTCAAGGACTTCAGTCATGCCATCGTCAGCCACATGGCCAGATTGCTGCCGGATCGTTTTTCCGCGGTCTCCGGCCCGAAAAACCGGGTCGGGCGGATCTTCATCGATTACCTGCGCAACGGACTGGGCGCCACCACCATCTGCGCCTACGCCGTGCGCACTCGCGAAGGACTACCGGTGTCGGTGCCGATCTTTCGCGAGGAGGTGGGGGAGCTCAAGGGCGGCAGTCAGTGGAATGTGCACACCGTGCATGAGCGGCTGGCGGAAATAGGTGACGAGCCTTGGGCGGATCTGAAGAAAACCCGGCAGACCATCACCGCCGAGATGCGGCGGCGGGTGGGGATGAAGAAGTAGCGTCTCGTACTTCAGGTCGTTTTGTGGGTGCCTACAAGACCTGAGCCAGACACAGCCCACTGTGGGAGCGGGCTTGACCGCGATAGCTATTTGTCTGCCACTACGATGTTGCCGGTGCCACCGCCATCGCGGGCAAGCCCGCTCCCACAGGAGTTGAGGTGTCTGCGAGATTTGAGCCTGGCACCGTCCCATTGTGGGAGCGAGCCTGCTCGCGAAAGCGATTTGTCTGTCACTGCGATGTTGCAGGTGCCGCCGTCTTTCGCGAGCAGGCTCGCTCCCACAGAGGTTTGATGGTATTTCCGAGGAGGGGCGGCGAGCTGGGCTCGCCGCCCCTATCGTTACTTGGCCACAACCGCCGCCAGCAACGGCGCCGCCTGCTCATCGGTCAACGCCGCATGGACTTCCATGTTCATGAGGTCATTCCATTGCAGCACCCACTTCTGAATCTGCACCACATCATCGGTTTCCGCGATGCCAAACCCGCTTGAGCCACCGACGGCATGCCAGCGCCCCAGCATCTTCACGCCTTCGGGTGGAGCCCCTTTGGTCTCAAGAAAGCGCTGGATCACGCTGTTCCGGTTTTGCGGGCTGATAGTCCAACTGACCATGAATAACATACGCCACCTCCTGTTACGGATTGGCACCTGTCGAGTCTTCGCGCACCTGGCTGGCGCCGGGACCACGGTCACGCCTGTCCTGCCAGCATCATCCTGGCTGGCCTGAAACGATTTCTCCCATGAGAAGGCATAGCAGCGGGCCAGAATCCGCGTATGACCGCTGATCCTGTTTCGTAGCATTTGGAACGAACGGTGGAGCAGGAGGGCTAAAGCGATCAGGCATCACGCAACAGGTCGTTGGCATTGAGCAGCTCGTAGGCCACCTCGGGACGTTTCTCCAGCCCGCGGCGAATGGCCGCCGGAATCGACTGCCGGGTTTTGCGACACAGTCCGGGCAGTTCGCCGATGGAAATGGCGATGCCACGCATGGTCCGCACTTCGTTGAAACCGGGGGCGATCTCCACCCGGATACCCAATTGCTCGTACATCCGTAGCTGCAACCGTTCGAGGTCGTTCAGGCTCTGCAGGTTTTCCAGGCGTTCGACCAGGCGCTTTTCCTCCGCGCGGGTCAGAAACAGGATGCGCACGTCCGCGCCCGGTGTGTCCAGCAGCGGGTCACGCCCGCAGTCGCAGGCGCCGGGCGGGCAGGGTTGGCGGATCGGCGGCGTGGTCGTCATGGGGTTCAATCATAGAGCGCTCCGATCGGGTTTGCCCATAGGGCCCTGAATTTATTGGATGGCATGGCAGGACTCAGGTATTTTTTCGATTGCGCGATGGGAGGGGCCAACCCTCCCACTGTTGATCAGCCGCGGTAAACCGGGAAATCACTGCACATCGCGGCGGCCAGTCTGGCGACCTGAGCCTCGACATCGGCATCGCCGAGGTGATCGAGGATGTCGCAGATCCAGCCCGCCAGCTCGATGCTCTGGGCTTCCTTGAAACCACGGCTGGTGATGGCGGGGGTGCCGATGCGCAGGCCGGAGGTCACAAACGGCGACTGCGGGTCGTTCGGCACGGCGTTCTTGTTCACGGTGATACCGGCACGGCCGAGGGCGGCGTCGGCGTCTTTGCCGGTCAGGCCCTGGCGGATCAGGCTGACCAGGAACAGGTGGTTGTCGGTGCCGCCGGACACCACGTCGTAGCCACGGTCGATAAAGACTTTCGCCATGGCCTGGGCGTTGCGGATTACCTGCGCCTGATAGGTCTTGAAGGCGGGCTCCAGCGCTTCCTTGAAGCACACGGCCTTGGCGGCGATCACGTGCATCAGCGGTCCGCCCTGGCCACCGGGGAATACCGCGGCGTTGAGTTTTTTCTCCAGTTCCGGGTTGGACCTGGCCAGGATCAGTCCACCGCGAGGGCCGCGCAGGGTCTTGTGGGTCGTGGTGGTGACCACATCGGCATACGGCAGCGGGTTAGGGTACAGACCAGTCGCTACCAGCCCGGCGACGTGGGCCATGTCGACGAACAGATAAGCACCGACCTTGTCAGCGATCTGTCGGAAGCGCGGGAAGTCCAGGGTCTTGGAGTAGGCGGAGAACCCGGCGATGAGCATTTTTGGCTGGTGTTCCACCGCCAGGCGCTCGACTTCGTCGTAATCGATCAGCCCGGTCGCGGTGTCAATACCGTACTGCACCGCGTTATAGAGCTTGCCGGAAAAGCTGACCTTGGCGCCGTGGGTCAGGTGGCCGCCATGGGCCAGGCTCATGCCCAGCACGGTGTCACCGGGCTGCAGCAATGCAAGATACACAGCGGCATTGGCCTGACTGCCAGAGTGTGGCTGGACGTTGGCGTAGTCGGCGCCAAACAGCTGCCTGGCGCGGTCGATGGCCAGTTGCTCGACCACGTCGACGTGCTCGCAGCCGCCGTAATAACGCTTGCCGGGATAGCCTTCGGCGTACTTGTTGGTCAGGCCGCTGCCTTGCGCCTCCATCACCCGTTGGCTGGTGTAGTTTTCCGAGGCGATCAATTCGATGTGATGCTCTTGCCGTGCATCCTCGGCATTGATCGCCGCCAGCAGTTCATCGTCGTAGCCTTTGATCTGGTCGTGCTTGCTGAACATGGTGGGTCCTCTGTTCTTTGGGTGAGGTTGAACCCGTAGGAGCTGCCGCAGGCTGCGATCTTTTGATCTTGATTTTGATATTCCGGGGTAAACCCGGGAAAAGGTCAAAAGATCGCAGCCTGCGGCAGCTCCTACAGGGGGATGCGCTGTTCTTGCCATCCCACGAAGGGTGAGACGGGCGTGCTGATAGGCGCAACTTGAAGTTAATTGCAAGGGAGGTGCCAATCACAATTACTCTATTTAAATCAATAGGATGGAATAATTTTATGAGAGGCGACTGATCTTTTCGTATTGAAATCAATACAGGTGGTTCGGCAGGGAGGGAACCAAGCTTAAAAAATACGGGGTGGGAAGCAGTTGTATCGATTTAGATACGCTGTATCGATTTGCAGACAAATATTCTCATCACAAATCTTGTGGGAGCGGCGGTGCGCTGAACCACAGGTGTGCAGTGGACTTTTGATTTGTCGACGCTACGCCTTGTTGGGAATCCCATACTTACGCAGCCGAATAGCAATCGCACTGTGCGAAGTTTGCAAGCGTGCAGCCAGTAAACGGCTGGAGGGATAGCTGCGGTAAAGCTGTTCCAGCAGGTTCTTTTCAAAATCACCGACGGCCGCTTCCAGGCTGCCGACTTCGCCGGCGTTCTGCCGCTCCATGGCCGTGCGGGCGATGTCCAGGTCATCGATGTCCACCAACGGATTCTCGCAAATGGCGGCGGCGCGGAAGATCACGTTCTGCAGTTGCCGTACGTTGCCCGGCCAGCGGTTGCCGAGCAGCGCCGGGTAAGTCCCGGGCGCCAGGCGGCAGACCGGGCGCTGGATCTGTGCGCAGGCCTGTTGCATGAATTGATTGGCCATCAGCAGGATGTCGTGGCCGCGTTCGCGTAACGGTGGCACTTGCAGGTTGAGCACATTCAGGCGGTAGAACAGGTCTTCGCGAAAGCTGCCTTCGCTGACCATTTTTTCCAGGTCGCGGTGGGTGGCGCTGAGGATCCGCACGTTGACCTTGACCTCGCGATCGCCACCCACCCGACGGAAGCAGCCATCGCTCAGGAAGCGCAGCAACTTGGCTTGCAGGTAGGGTGACATTTCACCGACTTCATCGAGGAACACCGTGCCTTGGTCAGCCAGTTCCAGCAGGCCGAGTTTGCCACCCCGTTGCGCGCCGGTGAAGGCGCCGGCGGCGTAGCCGAATAGCTCGCTTTCGGCGAGGCTTTCCGGCAGTGCCGCGCAGTTCAGGGCCAGGAAGGGCGCATCACGCCGGGTGCTGATGGCGTGGCAAGCACGGGCCACCAGTTCTTTGCCGGTGCCGGTTTCGCCCTGGATCAGCAGCGGTGCATCGAGGGTCGCCACCCGCTGGGCGCGGGCCTTGAGCGTGCGAATCGCCGGGGATTCGCCCAGCAGCGCATCGAACCCTTCGGCATGGTCATGGTGCAGCGCCGAAAGACGTTCGCCGATGCGGTTCGGTTGGTACAGGGTCAGCAGGGCGCCGGCATCAGTGATCGGCATCGCGTCGAGCAGCAAGGTCTGGCCCGCGAGGCTGACCTCGTGCATGGGCAGGCGGTAGCTGTGTTCGATCAGCGTGCGTTGCAAGTCGGGATCATCGAACAGCGCCGTCAGCGGCTCTCCCGCCGGTTCACGGCCACACAGGGCGATCAGCGCGGGATTGGCCAGCAGCACATGGCCGCGGTCATCCACCGCCAGCACCGGGTCGATGCTGGCTGCGAGCAAGGCATCCAGTTGCAGGCGGCGACGTTGTCCCGGGAGGATGTCGACCATGGTCACCGCCTGCACGCCCTTCACGCCGAGCAAGGCCCCGCGCAGCTCCTCCAGCACATCGGCACCGAGGGTCGGGGCATCGATGTACACGTTCGGCGGCACCATCTCGACGGCATCCAGATTGAAACTGCGCCCGCCGAGCAGGGCCAGTACTTCCTGGGTAATGCCGACGCGGTCGATGAAGGTGACGTGGATGCGCATGACTGGCCTGCAAGGTGGCGAACGGGATGACTGCGCCAATCAGTATGCCGGGCACTGTTCGATTGTGGCGAGCAGTGTCTGTCAGTTGCTGGCTGCCTTGCGCGAACAGGCCGCCAGGTCCTCGAGGAAAGCCTGCAGGATCGGCGGCGGGGCAGTGCCGCGTCGGGTGATCACATCGAACGGCGACATCAGTTGCAGGCTGGCGGGCGCCAGTTGATGCATTTCGCCGGTCTTGACCCATTGGGTGGCGAAGTGCACCGGCAGAAAGCCCAGATACGCGCCGGAGATCAGCAGGATGGCCAGCGCTTCGATGTTGTCCACGGTGGCCGCGGCCTTGCTCACGCCCAGGTGTTCCAGGTCGTATTGCTGCATGTAGCCCCTGACCACAATCCGGCTCGCGGCAATTTCTTCGAGCAGTTCGTCACCCTCGGCCTTGCTGCCGTACAGCGGATGCCGCCGCCCGCAATACAGCCCCAGGGCTTCCTGATACAGCGGTGAATGCAACAGGCCGGGAACGTGGATCGGGAAGTGCCCGATGGCCAGGTGCAGGCGGCCGTCGAGTACGCGTTCTTCCAGTTCCGCCGGGGTGCCGACGTACACGTTGAGGTGCACGTCATGCCCTCGGGACACGAAGCGCTGGGTGGTGCGCGGCAGCGGTGAGTCCGGGTCGGTAATGGTGGTGTCGATGATCCCCAGGTTGAGCTTGCCGCTGATGTGCTGCTTGAGCACGTCGGCGTCCATGCAGAAGTTCTCCACCGCCGAGAGCAGGCGCTGGGTGGCTTCATGGATCGCCACGCCTTGTTCGGTCAGGCGAAAGCCGCTGCGCCCGCGTTGGCAGAGTTTGACCCCGAGCCGGGTTTCCAGATGAGTCATCTGTTCGCTGATGGTCGACTGGCCGGCATTCAACGCCGCCTGCGCGGCGGAAAACCCGCCGCACCTGACAATCGTGGCAAACACCCTGAGCAGTTTCAGATCGACATCGTGCAACTGGATCACCTTGGACCTCCCGCGTGTGGATGCATCGGTAATGCCGATATGAGTATCTGATGTTTAGCATTTTTTCCACGAAAACCTGCGCCCATAGTCACTTCAACGGCGGTCGCCTTCCACGATCGCACAGCCAAAAACAAGAATTGGAGATGCCCGACATGTCAAACAACGGTTATGAATCCGGTCGCCTGAACCTGCCATTCGTGGGGCACTGCACCTTTGGCAAATCCCCGGTGTGCACCGATTGGGATGCCCTCGATGCCGATGTGGCAGTCCTTGGCGTCCCCAACGACATGGGCACCCAGTGGCGCTCCGGCGCCCGTTTCGGGCCTCGGGGAATTCGCGAGGCATCGACGCTGTTCTCCTTCGGCCATGCCGGTGCCTACGACCACGAAGATGACGTCATGTACCTGACCGCCGCCGACGTGCGCATGGTCGATGTAGGTGACGCCGATATCGTGCACACCGACATGGTCACCAGCAACGCCAACACCGAATACGCGGTGCGCAAGATCCTCGATGCCGGCGTCATGCCGGTGGTGCTCGGTGGCGATCACTCGGTTCACGCCCCGGTGATCAAGGCCTTCGAGGGTCGCGGTCCGATTCACATCATCCACTTCGATGCACACCTGGACTTCGTCGACGAACGCCACGGCGTGCGCTATGGCCATGGCAACCCGCTGCGCCGTGCTTCGGAAATGAACCACATTGTCGGCATGACCCAGATGGGCATCCGCAACGTGTCTTCATCCAATCGCGACGACTACGAAGCAGCCCATGCGGCCGGTTCGAAGATCCTCTCGGTGCGCGATGTGCGGCGCCTGGGCGTCGACGGTGTACTGGCGATGATCCCGCAGAACATCAACTACTACATCACCATCGACATCGACGGTTTCGACCCTTCGATTGCACCCGGTACCGGCACGCCGAGCCATGGCGGCTTCCTCTACTACGAGGTGCTGGAAATCATCCAGGCCCTGGCCAAGCGCAGCCAAGGCAACATCGTCGGCATGGACCTGGTCGAGGTGGCGCCCGTCTATGACCCGACCGGCATGACCTCGATTCTGGCGGCGCAACTGCTGCTCAACAGTATCGGTTTCATCTTCCACGAGCGGGCTCAAGCACGGCGCGCCATGAGCGAAACCACCACGGCCACGGCGTGACCTGACCGCCGCACAGAGGGAATGAACATGGACACTATCGTCAAAAATTACCTGCAAAAATTCGGCGTCTCCGAAGCCACCCAGACCTTCCTCGGCAAGGTGCAGAAAATGTTCATAGGCGGCGCCTTTGTCGACGCCAGCGACGGGCAGACTTCCGATGTCATCGAACCCTCGACCGCAGGCCTGATCACCCGGATTCCCATGGGCACCACCGAGGACCTGGATCGCGCCGTGCAAGCCGCCCGGGCGCAATTCGACGGTGGCGCCTGGCGTCAGGCCAAACCGGCAGAACGCGAACGCATGATGCAGCGCCTGGCCGACCTGATTGAAAGCAACGCCGCCGAGCTGGCCGAAATCGAATCGATCGACATGGGCAAGTCAGCTGCCTTCGCCCGGGATGTCGATATCCAGGGCACGGTGGATACCCTGCGCTATTTCGCCGGCTGGGCGACCAAGCTTCACGGCCGCACTGTCGAGCCATCGCTGCCGGGCAACTACCTGGCTTATACGCGCAAGGAAGCGGTGGGGGTGGTGGGTGCCATCGTGCCGTGGAATTTCCCGCTGCAGACCATGGCCTGGAAGCTTGGCGCCGCGTTGGCAACCGGTTGCACCGTGGTGGTCAAACCGGCCGAACTGACCTCGCTGTCGGCCCTGCGTTTCGCCGAACTGGTCCAGGAAGCCGGCATCCCGGACGGCGTGATCAATATCGTCACCGGTCGCGGCAGTGTGGTCGGAGCGGCCATGGCCACCCACCCGGGCATCGACAAGCTGACCTTCACCGGTTCGACCCCGGTCGGTCGCACCGTCGGCCGCGCGGCGCTGGACGAAATGAAGCGACTAACCCTGGAACTCGGAGGAAAATCACCGGTAATCGTGCTGGCCGATGCCGACGTGAAAGCCGCCGCCCAGGCCATCGCCAACGGCGTGTTCTTCAACTCGGGCCAGGTGTGCGATGCCGGTACGCGGGCTTATATTCATCGCAGCGTCTACGACGAGTTCCTGCGCGAACTGATCGCTTATACCCGGACCTTGAAGATGGCGCCGGGTCTGGACCCAGATTGCTTCATCAGCCCGCTGGTCTCGGCGTTGCAGCAGCAGCGAGTGACCGACTACATCGAAACCGGCAAGCAGGAAGGCGCGCAACTGGTCTACGGCGGCCAGCCTGTGGAGGGCCCCGGTTTCTTCGTCGAGCCGACCATTTTTGCCCATTGCCGCAACGACATGCGCATCGTCCAGGAAGAGATCTTTGGCCCGGTGTTGGTGACCGCACCGTTCGACGATGAGGAAGAGGCGCTGGCATTGGCCAATGACTCGCCTTACGGGCTGGCGGCCGCACTGTATTCCAATGACCTTGGAAAGGTGCACTGCCTGATCCCACGGTTGAAAGCGGGGTCGGTCTACGTCAACGCCCACGGCACCCTCGACCCATCGATGCCGTTCGGTGGCTACAAGCAGTCTGGATTCGGCAAGGACCTGGGCGCGGAGCAGCTCGATTATCTGCTGGAGACCAAGGCGGTGTGGATCACGCTGCCCTGAGTCATGGCTGACTCAAACCCTGTGGGAGCGGGCTTGCTCCGGGCGGCGTTCCGACGATGAGGGCGTGTCAGTCGACATCTTTGTTGCCTGCCCCTCCGCTATCGCGAGCAAGCTCGCTCCCACAGGTTCTGCGCCTCACCCAAATGAACGCAGTTATCCCGTCATGATCTTCCAAAAACAAGAGCCCATCATGAACATTGACGCCAAAGCCACCCCCAGCCTGTCCATCCTCGACGACAAACCCATCGTCGAAGGGCATTCGATCGATTTCATCCCGGAGAGCGAGCGCACCGACAAACTGTCGAGCCAGGGCCCATTCTGGTTCCTCGGCAATTTCACCTTCTTCACCATGACCATCGGCTTCGTCGGCCCGAGTGTCGGCCTGACCGCGCTCTGGACCACCCTCGCCGGTACGTTGGGCATCATGTTCGGCACACTGTTCATGGCCTTTCATGGATCGCAAGGCCCGCATCTTGGGCTGCCGCAGATGATCCAGTCCCGTGCGCAGTTCGGCTATCGCGGGGTGATTCTGGTGCTGCTGGCGACGCTGTTCGTGTTCGCCGGTTTCAACATCGTCAACCTGGTGTTGATGATGCAGGGCCTGCACACGCTATTCGGCTTCAACCCAATTGTCGTGGCGGTGGCCGTGACGGTACCGGCCGCCGTCCTGGCGATCCTCGGTCACGACTGGATGCACCGCAGTTTCAAATGGGCATTGTTTCTGTCGCTGCCGCTGTACGGCCTGGTGACCCTGGCGGTGCTGATGGGCTGGGTGCCCGATGCGCCGATGCCGCTGCTGGCCGCCGGTGAAGTGGCCCCGGCACCCTTGGGTTTCAACTGGACCGGTTTCATCGCCCAGTTCGCTGCGGCGGCGAGCTACAACATCGCCTATGCGCCTTATGTGTCCGACTATTCGCGCTACCTGCCGAAGAATACTTCCAGCGGTAAATTGATCGCGGTGGTGTTTCTCGGTGCCTCGTTGTCCGGCGCCTGGATGATTTCCGTGGGTGGCTGGCTGGCCGATCACCTGCATTCCACCGACGTGTTGGTCGCGCTTGGCCAGGTGGGTAACACCGTGTCGCCGTTCATGGGCACGGCCGTGGTGGTGGTCACGATCCTGGCGTTCCTGCCGGTGATCGCGATGAACATCTACAGCGCCAAGCTGACCACCCTGACCTGCGTCGATTCCATCAAGCACATCGAGCCGACCCGCAAGGCACGGATCCTGGCCATCGGTTTCGTGATCCTGCTGCAACTGGGCGTGGCCCTGAGCATCCAGAGTTCGGGCAAAGGCCTGTCAGTGCTGGGCATCTACCTGGTGGTGATGCTGTACTTCCTGGTGCCCTGGACCTCGGTCAACCTCACCGACTATTTCTTCGTGCGCAAGGGCCGCTACGCCATCCCGCACTTCTTCATGCCCCACGGCAACCTCTATGGCAGCTGGGGCCTGCGCGGCATCGCCGCCTACGCGATCGGCTTCATTTCAATGATCCCGTTCTTCTACATCTACGACGGCGTCGAGCAGCGCGAGGTCTATGTCGGCCCGCTGGCCAAGGCCCTCGGCAGCATCGACATCGCCTGGCTCGTCGGGCTGATCGTCTCGGGGCTGGCCTACTACTGGTTGAGCCGCTCGATCGACCTCAAGCGCGAAGAAACCGTCATTCAGCACATCGAAAAAACATCCCCGCAATACACCACCGGCGACCGGCTGACCAAGCCCTCGTTGCCGGTATTCAACGAATCGACGGCCGGGAGATAACCATGGCTACGCAAAAATACGACTACATCATCATCGGTGCAGGCTCGGCCGGTTGTGTGTTGGCCAACCGCCTGAGCGAAGACCCGGCCACTTCAGTGCTGGTACTGGAATTCGGTGGCAGCGATCGCAGCGTGGTGATCCAGATGCCGAGTGCGTTTTCGATCCCGATGAACACCAAAAAGTACAACTGGCGCTACGAAACCGAGCCGGAACCTTACCTCAACGGCCGGCGTATTCACTGCCCGCGCGGCAAGGTGCTGGGCGGCTCGTCGTCGATCAATGGCCTGGTGTACATCCGCGGCCATGCGTATGACTTCGACGAATGGGAATCCCTCGGCGCACAGGGGTGGGGCTACCGCAATTGCCTGCCGTACTTCAAGCGGGCCGAGCATTACGAGGAGGGCGGTGACGGCTACCGCGGCAGCACCGGTCCGTTGCACACCACCAACGGCAATCATATGAAAAACCCGCTGTATGGCGCCTGGGTCGAAGCCGGAGCCGAAGCGGGCTATATCAAGACCGACGACTGCAACGGTTTCATGCAGGAAGGGTTCGGTGCCATGCACATGACGGTGAAAAATGGCGTGCGCTGCTCCACCGCCAACGCCTATCTGCGCCCGGCCATGGGCCGTCCGAACCTGACCGTGATCACCCACGCGATGACCCGTCAGATCATTCTCGAAGGCAAACGCGCGGTGGGGGTCATCTATGACCACGATGGCCAGAGCCACCAGGTCTATTGCAACCGGGAAGTGCTGGTATCGTCCGGCCCCATCGGCTCACCGCACCTGCTGCAACGCTCCGGCATCGGCCCGGCCGAGGTCCTGCGTAAAGCCGGGATCGGCGTGCGCCATGACCTGCCGGGGGTAGGGGAGAATCTGCAGGATCACGCCGAGGTCTACATCCAGTTCGGCTGCAAGGAACCGGTGACGCTCAACAGCAAAATGGACCCGCTGAGCAAGCTGTTGATCGGTTTGCGCTGGCTGTTGTTCAAGGACGGGCTCGGCGCCACCAACCATTTCGAGGCCGGTGGTTTCATCCGCTCCGACAAGGGCCTGCGCTGGCCGGACATTCAGTTCCACTTCCTGCCTGCCGCCATGCGTTACGACGGCAACAAACCGATCAAGGGCCACGGCTTCATGGTGCTCACCGGGCCGAACAAACCCAAGAGTCGCGGCCATGTGCGGGTGCGTTCGGCGGATCCCTACGAGCATCCGCAAATTCAGTTCAACTACCTGCAACGGGAAGAGGATCGTGAAGGTTTCCGCCGCTGCATTCGCCTGACCCGGGAAATCATCGGCCAGCCGGCGATGGACCGCTTCCGCGACGGCGAGATCGCACCCGGGCCGCAGGTCAATACCGATGAAGAGATCGACGCCTTCGTCCGCGAGAACCTGGAGAGTACCTACCATCCTTGCGGCTCGTGCCGGATGGGCGAGGACGACATGGCGGTGGTGGATTCCGAGCTGCGGGTGCGGGGTATCGCGGGTCTGCGGGTGATCGACTCGTCGGTGTTCCCGACCGAGCCGAACGGCAACCTCAATGCACCGACCATCATGCTCGCCGAGCGTGCGTCCGATCTGGTACGCGGGCGCAGCATGCTGCCCGCATCCGATGCACCGGTGGGCTTGGTGGAGGATTGGGAAAACAGTCAGCGATCGACATTGCCGGGACGTAATGTGAGGGTTTGATCCGAGTACGACAAGCCTCCCGTATGCCCCGATTCCCCTATCCCATGGAGATCTAAATGTGGGAGCGGGCTTGCCCGCGAAAGCGGCCGTCCAGTCAACCATGATGTTGCCTGACACTCCGTCTTCGCGAGCAAGCCCGCTCCCACATTTGATCGGGGTGATGCATAACATCAGTGTTCGCCGCAGCCCCTACAGGTTTTATGTAAGCCGAGGATCCTGCTTACTTCACTTCAACACCTGCAACCGATAAACCCCATCCTCGCTTTCGATCCCGTGGGTGTCATGGGTGAAACCGGGGAAAGATTTGTCGAAGCTTTCCAGCGCCTTGAGATAGGCCAGCAATGGCCCGTCAGCCGGCCCTGCGTTCTCACCTGGCATCAACAATGGAATGCCCGGTGGATAGGGCACGATCCCAGTCGCGACGATCCGCCCGGCGGCTTCTTCCAGGGTCACTCGTTCGACCTGGTTTTTCACCAGTTTCTCGTACGCCTCCACCGGACTGAATTCAGCCTGCGGCAGCATGCCGAACGCCTGGGCCATGGTCGCCGTGGTCTTGTGTTGCTTCATGGCGGCAAAGATGTCCGCGGCGAGGTCCTTGAGGCCCATGCCGGCGTAGCGTTGCTGGTTGGCGGTCAGCAGGTCCGGCAGGCACAGCTCGAGTTCGAGGTTGTCGTCATAGTCGCGCTTGAAGTCGAGCAGGGCGTTGACCAGCGTGCCCCATTTGCCTTTGGTGATGCCGATGGAGAACAGGAACAGGATCGTGAAGTCGGTGGTTTTCTCGACGACGATGCCCTGGCGTCCGAGGTAGGCAGTAAGGACGCAGGCGGGGATGCCGAAGTCCAGCAGGTTGCCGTCGTCGCCCATGCCGGGGCTCAGCACCGAGACCTTGATCGGGTCGAGCATGCAGTAGCCGTCCTCGATGTCGCCGAAACCATGCCACACCTCGTTCGGGTGCAGCACCCAGCAGTTCGGCTCGGTTTTCAGCAGCACCGGATCGACTTCATGGAAGGGTACCGCTGCGCCACCCACCTGCACTGACGGCGGCTGCCAGCAGGTGAAAAACCACTCATCCTTGCCCAGCATCTCATTGTGCATGCGCGAGATGACCTGGCGGAAAGCGATGGCTTCTTCAATGGATTCGGTGGTCAGGATCTGCCCGCTGGGCGCTTCCATCATCGCCGAGCTGACGTCGCAGGAAGCCATGATCGCGTAGTTGGGCGAGGTCGAGGCGTGCATCATGAACGACTCGTTGAAGCGCTCGTGCGCAATCGGGTTGCTGCCGTTGCGCACGTGAATCATCGAGGCCTGGGACAGCGCGGCCAGCAACTTGTGCGTCGATTGCGTGGCGAACACGGTCGGGCGCGACTCATCGTGATCGTCCGGGCTGCCATGCATGGCAAAGCGGTCGCGATACAGCGGGTTGAACCGCGCATAACCGTACCAGGCTTCATCGAAATGCAGCCGGTCGACACTCTGGCCCAGCAACGCCTCGACCCGGGTAACGTTGTAGGTCAGGCCGTCGTAGGTCGAATTGGTAATGATGGCGTGGATCGGCGTCGGATCGATACCGTCCTTGACCAACGGGTTGTTGGCGATGGCGGCTTGCACCCCTTCGGCACTCAGGGTTTGCGGCAGGATCGGGCCGATGATGCCGTAGCGATTGCGGGTCGGCACCAGGTAGGTCGGGATGGCCCCGGACAAGGTCATCGCGTGCTCGGCGGATTTGTGGCAATTGCGGTCGCACAGCGCGATCTGGTTGCGCGTGACGCTGGCCATGAGAATGACGCGGTTGGACGTCGACGAGCCGTTGGTGACGTAATAGGTGCGGTGCGCGCCAAACACCTTGGCGGCATAACGCTCGCCCTGGCCGATGGGGCCGCTGTGATCGAGCAACGAACCGAGTTCACCGACCGAAATCGACAGGTCCGAACGCAGCAGGTTTTCCCCGAAGAACTCGTAGAACGCGCGGCCCGCGGTGCTCTTGAGAAACGCCGTGCCACCGGCATGCCCGGGGGTGTGCCACGAATATTCATAGGTCCGGGAAAATTTCAGCAGTGCACCGAACATCGGCGGCAGTACCGCCTGCCGGTAGCGTTCGATGGCGGCCAGGATGCGCCCGCTGAGGAAGCGGCTGGTGTCCTCGGGCAGCCAGATGAAGTCGTCGGCGTGCTGCATGACCACCAGCGGAATGCTCGACGCCGTGCTGCGGTCGCTGATCAGGAACACCGGCACCCGGGTGTTGCGTTCGCGCAGGCTGGTCAGCAGTTTGATGCATTCCTCATGGCCTTCGCTGTCATCCATTTCCCAGCTGAGCAGCACGCATTGAATGGCCGGATCCGAATGCAGGATCGAGGTGGCGTCGCTCAGGCTTTCCGAGACCAACACGCTGATGGAGCGTTCTTCCACATCGCTGATCAACTGATTCAGGGCGCGACCGAATACGGTTCTTTTGTCCGCCGGTCTGCTCACCAGCAGCGTGAGCATGCCGAGCAATTGTCTATATTCCGTCATGATTGAGTCTCCAGAGTGGCAGTTTGCAGATTGTTCACCGGCACCGGCTCGCCACTGATGTGCTGAGCACTGACAGTCTGCGTCGGTACGCTGTTGTTAAGCGCCTCGAGGCGGATCAGGCGGTTGTTGACGAAACCGAACAGCGTGTAGCCGAAGAGGGTTGCCACGCCGCCCAGCATCAGCGCCTGTTCGCCCGAGCTGTACAGCGCCAGGTAGCTATAGGCCGCCGCAATCAAGGCGATGATGTTGGTGGCCAGTGCTTTGCCCGGCGGCACGTTGGAAACCTTTTGCATGGTGATCAAGGCGGCCATGGACAGGATGTACGGCACCAGGTTGGTGACCACCGCGAGGTTGACCAGAATGTCGAACTGCTTGCTCAGGTCCGGGCTGATGGTAAGAAACCCGAGCGCCGTCTGGCCCGCCAGCAGAATCATCATGCCGACAATCGGCGTGCCAGCTTTGTTGGCCTTGGCGAAGATCGGCAGGAAGTAACCGGTGTCCGCCGAGCTTTTGAACACCTGGGCGATGGTGAACTGCCAACCCAGCAACGAACCGACGCAGGCCAGCACCATTGCCGCCATCACGATGTCGCCCACCAATGGGGTGAACATTTTGGCAAACACCAGCCCGAACGGCGCGGTGGAGGAGGCCAGTTCCGGGTTGTCGACGATGCCGGCGATGACGTTGGTGGAGACGATGTAGATCACGGCCGCGCCGAGGGTGCCACCGAGTACGGCGATCGGTACGTTTTTCTCCGGATTTTCCACCGCGTCGGTGTTGGCGCACGCCGACTCCAGGCCCAGGAATGCCCACAACGTAATCGCCACCGATGCGCCCGCGGCTTCCAGCCAGCCCATGTTGTGCGGGTTCCAGCCGGCGGCATAGACACTGCTGTCGAACCAGAACCAGCCGATGGTGGATACCAGCACCACCGGCGCAATCACTCCCCAGACCGTGACCGCACCGATCCGGCCCGTAATCCGCGCGCCGCCGAAGTTGGCAAAGGTGGTGATCCACAACAACGCGATGGTCGCCAGGCCCACTTGCAGCGAACCTAGCTGCACGTCGAACAGCACCTGGATATAACCGACCGCGGTAATACTGATTGCCACGTTGGCGATCAACAGCGAGAGGCCATAGGTGTAGTTGGTCAGGTAGTTACCGGCCTTGCCGAAGGTGTACTCGGCATAACCGCCCATGCCCCCGGTCTTGCGACTGAGCATGCCGCAGCGTGCAAAGGCATAGGCCAGCGCCAGGGAACCGGTGGCCGTAATCAGCCAGGAAAGAATGGAAATACCGCCGACTTCGGCGAGTTTGGTCGGTAACAGCACAATGCCTGAGCCCAACATGTTGACGGCCGTCAGCATCGTCAGTTGCCCCACGGTCATTTTCTTTGCGCCTGACATTCCGTTGCCCCTATGGGTTGCGTTTGGAAGCGTTAGCTATAGCCAAGGTTTGAAATCTCGCAAGAAACGTCCGTAAGACATGGAGAAAACAGGCTATCGCGCACTTAAGGCATTTTGCTGGCCCCGAAGTCTCGATCTATTGACCAAAATCAATTTATTTTCAGATAGTTAGGATCGAATGCAAATGCGGAATGTGTTGATCGCGCTCATGTCGTGCGGCCTGGCGAGTGGTAGCGCCTGCGTCCAGGCCAGGGAGTTGGTGGCAAATGACCAGTATCTGTGCAGCTGGGGCGCTGGAACGGCAGCCAAAGCCCAGGAACTCAAACTGTCGGGAGTCTCGTTGTATGCCGCGCGCCAGAAGTTGCAGGCCTACAAATTCAGCAAGCCATGGATGCGCATGATGGCCATGGGCATTACCGAGCAGACCTACGACAGTCAATCGCGGCTCAAGCCGGCGGCAATCAGACAGAGTTTTTACGATGACTGCGTCCGCTACAAGGTGGCGCGTAAATAGCGCCCGTGAACCGGGCAACACCGGCAAGCCGTGCTCCAACGGTGGGTTTGCCTCAGTCGCCTGCAGCCCGGCGGGGCGCAGGGCGAAATGTTCAAGGTCTCCTATACTGGAGCGCTCTGAGAGTTTCCCTATCCTTCACAGTGAGGAGAACGAACATGGCAATTCGTATAGGCGACGAAGCACCGGATTTCAGCGTCGAAAGCACCGAAGGCACACTTAACTTCCACGAGTGGATAGGCGACAAATGGGCCATCCTGTTCTCGCATCCGAAGGACTTCACCCCGGTCTGCACCACCGAACTCGGCTACATGGCCGGCCTCAAGCCCGAGTTCGACAAACGTAACACCAAAATCGTCGGACTCAGCGTCGACCCTGTCAGTAACCATAAAACCTGGGCCAAGGACATCGAAGAGACCCAGGGCCATGCGGTCAATTACCCGATGATCGGCGACGAGAACCTGGTGGTGGCCAAGCTCTACGACATGATTCATCCCAACGCCAGTGGCGGCGCACGGACCGCCGTGGACAACGCCACGGTGCGTTCGGTGTTCATCATCGGCCCGGACAAGAAGGTCAAGGCGATGCTGATCTACCCGATGAGTGCCGGGCGCAACTTCGATGAAGTGCTGCGTCTGCTCGATTCCCTGCAGTTGAACGCCAAGCACACCGTTGCTACTCCGGTGAACTGGCGGCCGGGGGATGACGTGATCATTCCCACCTCGGTCTCCGACGAGGATGCACGCAAGAAGTATCCGGAAGGCTTCAAAACGGTGAAACCTTACCTGCGCACGGTGGCTCAACCCAAGTAACCGTCCCTGATGCCGGGCACCCGCTCACGCCGCGGGTGCCGGCTTCGCCAATTCAATCCCGGCGGCACCCAGGCGCTTGAGGATCTCGAACAGCAGGTCGCTTTTGGTAGTGCTGACAATTCTCGGGCTGCCAACATAACCGGTAATGGTCAGCGTGATGCCTTCGGGGGTCAGTTTGCTGAACCGGACCACCGGCGCCGGTTTGTCGAGAATGGTCTCGTGCTCGCAATACGTGTCGTACAGCAGGTTTTTCACCTGTTCGGGGTCGATGTCCAGGGGGAAGGTGAGTTCGAGTGTCGCCACCCCTTGGGCGCTGCCGCCCAGGGTCACGTTGCGCAAGTTCTGCGAGATCAGCTGCGAGTTCGGGACGATGACGATCGAGCGGTCACTGAGCTGGATTTCAGTGGCCCTCACGTTGATTCGACGGATGTCACCTTCGACCCCGCTGATACTGATCAGATCGCCCACCTTCACCGGCCGTTCGGTCAGCAGGATCAGGCCGGAGACGAAGTTCTTGACGATCTCCTGCAAGCCAAAGCCGATCCCCACTGACAAGGCGCTGACGATCCAGGCCAGATTGGTCCACTGCACGCCCAGGGATGACAGCGTCAGCAGAATGACCAGGGCGTAGCCGATATTGGCGAACAGCGTGCTGAGCGAGGCCCGCATGCCCGGGTCCATCTCGGTCTTGGGCAGGAGCTCGTTATCCAGCCAGCGGCGCAGTGAGCGAATCAAGTAGATGCCGATCAATAGCGCCATTACGGCGTTGAGCAAGTGGCCCGGGATGATATTCAGTTTGCGCAGGCCGCCGCCGCCGAGTATCGCGAAGATGTTGGTGAGCAGTTGTCCGAGGGTTGTTCCGATGCCCCCAACCAGCAGTGTGACAAGCGCCAACAGCAACAGCCCGGCCCTACCGGCCCCCGACAAAATGATCGAAATCTGCTCCAGGCGAGGATCTTCGATGCCCAGCATCTGTTTCAGCGCCTTGCCGCTTGGACTCCTGGGTGAAAAAAGGTATTCACAGGCGTCCTTGAACAGCTGCATCAGCAGGTAGAAGCCGGAGAGGATCATGAATCCCCAGACCAGTTCGAAGGTGATGAACCTCGCCAGAGAAATATAACCGCTCAACAGCGATATCAGGGCAATCAATATCGCCAGACCGGTGATGGCGTATAGCAGGCCGGCGAAGGTCGTGCCCGCTTCGGGGGCTTCGCCGCTCGCCGCGACTGATCTTCGGACTTTGCCCGTGCGCCACAATAAAGCCGCGACTATCGAGGTGACCGTCAGCCCGATGACGCCTCGACCGCCGAGCACGACCTCACTGCTCATGCCAGCTGCGTTGGCGACCTGGACAATCGTCATCTGCACCAGCAGGACAGCGGCCAACAGTCGAGGAAAAGGTTTGAGCGACAGCGCCACCGGATCGGCAATCGCGGGCAACCGCCAGGAGGGATGTTGCGTGGACAACAAGGCGCGGCTCAACGCGGTAATCAGCACGCAGGCATAAACGATCTTTTCGAATTCCTGGGAAAAGGTCATCAGCATCGGCGTCAGTGGACTTTCGCGCGTGCAGGCAAAAAACAGCAATTGCAGGGAAATGCCAACGGTCAATACCGTGGCCAGCACCGAGGCGAGTGCGAGTGAGCTGCGGCGCAGGCGCCCCTCGGGCATGCGGTGGATGCACAGCCACGCCAGCCCTCGTTCGGCGAGCCTGCGGCCCAGGGTCCAGAGGACCAGGGCCAGCAACAGCAATGCCACGGTGAAGAGGCGCTGACCGGGTTGCCAGGCGGACTTGATCACGTCTCGCGCCTGATCGATGAACGAGCCCAGGCGCTGCCGATCGTCCGGCGACGGGTTCAATAGCGGTGACCAGAAACCCGGATTTAGGATGCTCCGGGTGCTCAGGGTCAGTTCGCTTTCCAGCAGGTTGCGCCGAATGCCGGCAATCTGGGTGATGAGGTCAGTGGCACTCTCCTTGAGTGCTGCCAGGGTTTTCAAGGTGGCGTCGACTTTGTTTTTTTGCTCGTTGAGCGCCGCCCTTTGCGCGGCGATATCGGATTGCTCCGTTGCTACATCGTCGAGCGGAACAGGCCCCAACACGCCGAGTTGTGCGCGCAATTGAGTCTGCAGGGGAAGCAATGAGGCCGACAGGCGATCGACATCGAGGATGAACGCCTGAACCAGATCCTGCGGGCCTTCCAGCTGGTTGTAGTTGTCTACCAGCGAAATCTGCTGCTTGAGGATGTCCAGTCGAAGTTGCAACGCCTGGAGGTCGCTGTGGGAAACGGCAAGGATTGCAGCACCCGGTCTGGGCACTGAAGCGTCTGGCGGGTCCGCTGCCGACAGCATTCCGGGACTCGACCCGAAAAGCGTGAAAGCGACGAAGATCATGGCTTTCAATGCAGGACGCATAGGCTGTTCGACTCTGTTGATAGTCTCTCAGCCTATGAGGTTAGGTCATCACACCGGTTTTCGAATGGTTTTGTCGTACGCGCTCAGCTGCCCCCGCTGAACGGGGGCAGGGGAGTCGGGCCGGTCAGACGCGTTCGAACAACACGGCGATGCCCTGGCCGCCGCCAATACACATGGTCGCCAGGGCATAACGACCCTGGACACGGTGCAGTTCATGAATGGCCTTGGTGGCGATAATCGCACCGGTGGCGCCCACCGGATGGCCCAGGGAGATGCCGGAACCGTTGGGGTTGACCTTCTCTGGATCGAAGCCCAGTTCTTGCGCTACCGCACAGGCCTGGGCGGCGAAGGCCTCGTTCGATTCGATGACATCGAGGTCGGCAACGGTCAAGCCTGCGCGTTTGAGCACCAGACGCGTGGCGGGAATCGGGCCCAGTCCCATCAGTTCCGGTTCGACACCGGCGTGGGCATAACCAACCAGTCGCACCATCGGCGTGAGGCCCTGCGCACGCACCATTTCACCGGTAGCCAAGATCAGCGCACCGGCGCCGTCATTCAGGCCGGAGGCGTTGCCGGCGGTCACGCTACCGTCTTTTTTGAAGGCCGGTTTCATCTTGCCCAATTGCTCGGCGTTGACCTCGGCGCGCACATGTTCGTCAGTGGCAAAGCTCACCGTACCTTTACGGGTCGCCACTTCGATCGGCACGATCTGCTCGACAAACCGCCCTTCGGCAATCGCCCGGGCCGCACGCTGCTGACTCAGCAGCGCCAGCTCATCCTGGGCCTGGCGGGTGATGCCATAACGTTCGGCGATGTTTTCCGCGGTGATGCCCATGTGGAAACCGGCAAAGGGGTCTTGCAGCACGCCGAGCATGAAGTCGATGGCCTGCATGTCACCCATGCGTGCGCCCCAGCGTGCCTGCGGCAACAGATAGGCACCACGGCTCATGGACTCGACGCCACCGGCCAGCGCGGCACCGGCATCCCCCAGCATCAGACTTTGTGCTGCACTGACAATGGCCTGCAAACCGGAGCCGCAGAGACGGTTGACGTTGAAGGCCGGCGTTTCCTTGGGCAGGCCGGCATTCATTGCCACGGCTCGGGAGATATAGGCATCACGTGCTTCGGTCGGGATCACATGCCCCATTACGGCGTGACCGATGTGCTCCGGCGCCAGGCCCGAACGCTCGATGGCGGCGCGGCAAACGTCGGTGGCCAGCTGGATGGGTGGCACATCCTTGAGCGAGCCGCCAAAGCTGCCGATGGCCGAGCGTACGGCGCTGATAACAAAAATATCGGATGGGTTCATGGGGGTTCTCCTGGATAGGCACCGGATTTTATTTAGTTTGGATGCTTTTATAGGAGGGCGAGTCTAGATTCGGCAAAGTGTTGCGCCTATGCCGAAACTGCTCAAAGGCGCTGGCGTTTTTTGCCATTTTACTTGAGGTTTTCGCAGTCCCATGTAGGAGCTGGCTTGTCGGATCGCCGCACCGCAGCGAAAGCGGTCTGTCAGTCAACACCTCTACTGAATGTGCCGCCGTCTTCGCCAGCAAGCCGGCTCCTACACGGGATCGGCGGCGTCCACCGAATTGGTGTTCACTGAAGATCCCCGTAGGAGCTGGCTTGCCAGCGAAAGCGGTCTGTCAGTCAACACTTCTACTGAATGTACAGCCGTCTTCGCCAGCTTGCGCCTACATCACGCGGTGCTCTTGCATTTCGGTGACAACCTAAGCGTTGCCATGTGGCGCCTTTGTCAATGATCACTGATGCACCACACACCCTGGGCCTGGTACTCCAGCACATGCTCGCGCCCTTGGTGGTCGAGGTATGTGAACCGTGCGGGGACGATGCCGCACGCTTGCGAGATATCGGTGCTGGTCAGCTCTTTGGCGACGTCCAGATGGACGAAGAAACCGGTCTTGTCGTGGATGACAGGGTCGGCGGTGTGGGTATCGGCCAACGCCGGGCCGGTGGCGAGGAGGGCGGCCAAACCGAATATGAACATTTTCATGATGATTCCCTCTGTTCAGGGCTGATTGGCTGCTGGAGGGTGGCCTGGCAGTGAGTTCAGGTTCACCAGGCGATCCGCACAGCCAACCAACAGTGGAATGACAATTCTGTAACGAATTGGCGCCGGGGTTTCGGCTGGCGACCAGCGGCTCCCGGTGTGGGAGACTGACGCCACCACGGTAGGAAGCGAGGGTGCTGGCTACGCTGACAACTCGATGACAAGTTTGTAATCTCCATGGCTTCAACCCTCTGCGATGGAATCGAGTGGAGGCCATTCACACTGCTCAAGGAGGCGCATCATGTCCCAGCCAATCAGGTCCGGCCTGGCCAGTTTGACGAACTCGGTGCTTCAATCGCTGGGCGCCGGCGATAACTCGGCAAGCATCGTCTTGCCACGCTGCAAGCAGGTGGTGCTGTGTCTGGTTGACGGGCTGGGCGCTCAACTTCTGGACCGTTATGCCCACAGGGCTCCCTATCTGAGCTCACTGGTCATCAGGGGGGAGGGGCAAGTACTGCGTTCGGGCTTTCCGTCGACGACGGCTGCCAGCCTGGCTTCGCTGGCAACCGCAGAAGACAGCGGTACTCATGGCATAGTGGGTGCGGCTTTCAATGTCGAGGAGTGGCAGTTCAATCCTCTGTCCTGGCAGCTCTTCGACCCGCGCACCGGTCGACTTGACGCAGCCGCCGCCTGTGCCGAACAGATCGTGGCCAGCCAGTCGGCCTGGGTGAAGGCGGCCGCCGGTGGCTTGTTGATCAATGCGTTTCTGCCTGCCGCCATTGCCGGTTCGGCCTATACCCGGACCGTGTTCAACGGGGCCAACGTCATTGCGTTCACAGATCCCGACGATCTGATTGCAAACGTTCGGTTGGCGTCAAAGTGCAATGATCGACAGCTGTCGTACGTTTATTTCGGTGAACTCGACCTGTGCGGACATTTGCATGGACCAGGATCCGAGAAGTGGCAGGACACGCTCGAAGACATCGATCAACGAATCCGCAGTCTGCGAGATCAAATTGAGCAGGATGCGCTGCTGATAGTGACCGCTGATCATGGTATGACCACGATCGAAGATGCCAGGACCTTTGATTTTGATTTGATGCCGGACTTGCAACGGGGAGTAGCCAGTCTCTGTGGTGATATTCGGGCGCGGCATGTTTATCTTCAAGACCCCACCGATTCCGATGCAGTGAAGCGCTGGCGCGAAGTTCTCGCAGGCCACTTTGATGTGCTCACGCGAGAACAGGCTTTGGTCCTTGGCCTGTTCGGGAAGAACGTGACGGATGCCGCGTGCAAGCGCATTGGCGATCTTTTGCTGGTCGCCGGGGACAATGCCGGCCTGGTTCGCTCTGTCCGAGAACCCTTTCAGACCTCGTGGACAGGTCATCATGGAGCGTTGTCGGATGAAGAGCAGCTTGTACCTTTGATTATCGCAACCGGGGGATGAAACGCCGCAAAGGCGTTTCCATGAACCGGGATATTGTCGAACGACGTAATGCCGTACGTCGGAATCGAGGAACGGCGCCTCATGAAAAAACTTCCAACAACAGTCACAGCCCGGGAGTTTGACCATGAATGACGATAGCAAGCAGGAAGCCCTGGATGCCTGGTATCAGCTCCTGAAAGAGCCCCAAATCCGCATGGATCCTGAAGAGCAGTACGACGAGTTGCTCAAGGCCGCCGATGAGATGGAACGCAAAGGGCTTATCAACAGCGTTGAATGGCGCGGACTGGTTCGCCAGGCCGGTAGTGCTTTTGCCAACGCGATAGAAGGGTTGGGGCGCGGTACCTAGGGATCTGGCGTTGTCGGACGATTGTTGGTGTCCGGGCCGGCGAAGGTCATTCGGCCTGTTGGGCAAACCATTGCATGATCAGCCCACACGCCGGGTGCGAAGCTGCTGAAGGTTGCAGGTTCAGCGCGTAGATTCCGCGGGTTTTCAAGGGGGGGCCGAAGGGTATGACCAGCACGCCCCGTTCGATGGATTCGGCCGCCAGGGTCAAGTCGGTCATGGCCACCCCCAATCCTCGCGCTGCGGCATCGAGCGCCAGCTCGTCGAGGTTGAAGGGGATGTGTCGGTAATCCTCCAGCGACTTGCCGCCATTGGCTACCAGCCACTGGACCCAGTCATGCTTGTCCGCCGAACGATGCAGCAGCGCGAAACCCACGAGATCTTCCACCGCCTGCAACGGCCGGGTCGGGCTGCCCAGGCCCGGGGCGCACACCGGCACCAGGGCTTCCTCGAACAGGGTCAGGCAATCCGGATCAGCGGACGGCTCCGGCAGATAGAGGATGTAGGCATCGCTATCGATCGCTGGCTCCACCACTTCAGTCGCCACGGTTTCGATCGACAGCAAAACGTCCGGGTGACTTCGATAGAACTCGCTCAACTTCGGCAGTAACCATCGCACTGCCAGCGACACATGCATGCGGATGCGGAAAGGCCGTTTCTGCGGTGCAAGCCGGTCCTCAAGTGTTTTCAGTTGCGCCAGGATAGTGCGCGCGGTTGCCAGCACCTGTTCGCCCTCCGGCGTCAGTCGGACATGGCGGCTGTTCCTCACAAACATCGGTAAGCCGAAGTGACTCTCCAGTTGCTGAATTTTCCGGCTCACTGCGCTTTGGGTCAGGCACAGCGTCTGCGCAGCCTGGGTGAAGCTACCGGTGTCGGCGACTTCGACCAATGCCTGCAAGGCCTGGAGCGAAGCAACGTGGCGAATTTTATCCATGCGTTTTCTGAATGGCTCGATGATTTTATAACGTTGGTTGTATTGCCGAAGGCCTTATAGATTCTAGCTCTAGCTACCGCCAACTCAAACCACTGATGCGATTGTTGCATGAGGTTGTGCTTTGAACAGAGACGGCTCGCAGAACGACAGTCGAATGAGGTGACGCATGGAAAATAGATGTGGCTGGATTGCGCAAGCTGGAGATTCTCCGGCACGCGCTCGCCTGAGCGGCACGCAAAAGGCTGACTGGCTGATTATTGGTGCCGGCATCACCGGCCTGTGTGCCGCTCATTCGCTGGCAGACATGCACCCTCAGGCACGTATCGTGGTCGTTGACCGGCAGCGCGCGGCGCAGGGGGCTTCGGCACGCAATTCAGGCTTTGTGGTGGGCCACGAGCACCCGACCGATGACGAGTTGATCGGCCGCCGGGGTTTTGCTGATTTTGCAGTGGACACCGAGATTTCCCGGGTCGCCAGCGAGGAAGTACGCCAGCGCATTGTTCGGCATGGCATCGAGTGCGATTTCCGCGATTCGGGTTATTTCTTTGCCGTCAGCGATCCGGGCAAACTGACCCAGGTCGAGGCCAAGCTGCAAACGCTACGTGCCGTCGGCGCCCGCGCGGAGTTTCTGCAAGGTGAGGCACTGAGCAAGAAGCTCGGAACCCGGCATTATCAGTCCGCGATCTGGTGTGGCAATGGCAACGCGCTGCTGCAACCGGCGAAGTATGTGAAAGGTCTGCTCGATACGCTCCCGGACACCGTCACCCTCTACGAAAACACTGACATCAGCGGGCTCGAACGTCTGGGTAACGGAAGTCTTCGCGCCAACGCTGTCAACGCGAGCATCGAAGCAAAGCAGGTGCTCGTCTGCCTGAACGCTTTCATCCCGCGCGCCGGGATCGCGGACAGCGGCACCTTCGCGATGGAGCTCAGTGCCAGCCTCACGCGGCCGCTCAGTGACGAAGAGTTCAGCGCCATGGGCGCTGTCGAACCCTGGGGCGTACTCTCTACCCGGCCACTTGGCGCCACGGTGCGCCTGACACCGGACCGTCGGGTGATGATCCGCAATACGGCGGAATACCGTTCCCGGGACTTGTCCGGCAGTGAACTCGAGCAGCGTCGAAAACACCATGTGCTCGGCTTGCAGCGACGTTTTCCATGGCTGAACGAGCAGGACATCCAATACACCTGGACCGGACACCTGAGCGCCTCACGCTCCGGCCAGCCTTACTTTGCCAAGGTCGAAGAGGGCGTTTTCGCCGTGGCCGGCTGCAACGGTTCGGGCGTCGCGCGCGGCACCCTGTGGGGACGCCTGCTCGCCGAACTGGCATCGGGCGCCAGCTCGCCGATCCTGACATCGGTCATGCACAGGGCTCAGCCGGGCTGGTTGCCGCCGCGCCCCTTGCTCGATATCGGTGCCATGCTGCGAATGCGCGTGGAGGCGGTCAGGGCCAGAACAGAAGTCTAGAAAACCCGGCATTCGGCAAACAATAAAAACTCATCAACAACCAGGTGATTGAACATGCGCGTCAACAATATTCCGCTGATGGTCGTGCTGACGACGTTGTCGGCAGCCGGCTACGCCGACGAAGTCGTCAACATTTCGAACTGGAACGGCTACATCGCCGACGACAGCCTGACCACGTTTACCAAAGAAACCGGGATCAAGACCACCTACGACATTCACGACAGCAACGAAGTGCTGGAGTCGAAGTTGATGACCGGCAACACCGGCTATGACGTGGTAAGCCCTTCGAACCATTTTCTGTCCCGATTGATCAAGGCAGGCGCTGTTCAGAAGCTCGACAAAAACCAGCTGCCCAACTGGAAAAACCTTGACCCGGCACTGATGAAGAAACTCGAGGTCAATGATCCGGGCAACCAATACGGCTATCCCTACATGTGGGGCACCGCGGGCATTGGCTACAACGTCGAGAAGATCAAGGCGATCTTCGGCAACACCGACGTCACCCGTTCCTGGAACCTGTTTTTTGATGAAAACAACATCAAGAAGTTGAGTCAGTGCGGCGTGGCGATTATCGATAACCCCACGCAGGTCCTGCCGATCACCCTCAACTACCTGGGCCTGCCGCCCCACAGTCACGATCCTGCGGACTACAAGAAGGCCGAGCAGGCGCTGCTGAAAATCAGACCCTATGTGCAGTATTTCCATGCTTCCAAGTACATCAGCGACCTGGCGAACGGCAACGTCTGCGCGGTAATCGGTTTCAATGGGGACGTGGTACAGGCGGCGGCCAGCGCCAAGGAAGCCAACAACGGCATCGACATCGCCTATTCGATCCCCGACGAAGGATCGACCCTGTGGTTCGACATGGTGGTGATGCCCAAGAGCGCGCCGCACGAGAAGAATGGCTACGCCTACATGAATTACCTGCTGACGCCGCAGGTCATTGCCAACATCAGCAACAGCGTCCACTACGCCAACCCCAACCTGGCGGCGGATCAGTATGTGGTTCCAGCCGTGAAGCAGGACCTGGCGATCTACCCGCCGAGCAGTGTGCTGGACAAGTTGTTTACCGTGGAGGAACTGCCTGCGGCCATCGCACGGTTGAGTACCCGGTTGTGGACCAAGCTGAAGACCAATACCTGACTGAGCGACCGCCGCCGCCAGGGCCGCCGCTCGGACTGGCGCGGCTCAGGTGTAGGCCAGGAGTCGACCGCAGAGGATCACGGTGACCCATAGCGCAATCGAAAACAGCGCCTGGATCCTGGCAATTCCAGGTGCCGCAACGGCGGTGTTCCATCGGTTGACAGAGCGGTATACACCGACGTGGAACAGGGCTGCATTGACGCCCGCCGTAGCGATCAGGCACAGCTTCAGGATAAAGACGCCATTGGAGGCGAAATCATGGGGATGGGCTGAAAACATCATCAGCCCGGCAGGCACGATCAACAGCAGGGCCGCAATCGACCAGGTCAGGAGGTGGCGCGCCAGGGCCGTCACCGCAATGTCTTTCGACAGCCCGAGCACCCGTAGATCGAACATCACGACAGAGCCGACCAGCACCGTGAAACCGATGATGTGAACCACCTCGACCATCGGATACAGCCACAGGTCGCCACGCATGGCTGCCCCAACCGGCGAGTCATTCAACCAGTCCAGCCAGCTGTCCGGGTCCGTCCCACCGCTGCTATCGACGGCCTGCATCATCGCAGCTCTGTGGTCTTGTCGCTGACCGTGATGCGTTCGGCGCGCAATTCTTCAGGCTTGTTGCGATTCTGATAGCCGACCACGGTGGCCTTGTTACCCACACTCAACATGTCCCGGGACAGGCCGCGATTCTCCATGCGCGAGGGCGGTGCAAGGACGACGTTCCAGGTCTTGTCCGCTGTCTTGAGGCGCACGAAACCGTGGGGATGGGAGTAGCCGGATTCTTCTATTGTGCCGTTCAGTTTCAGGGATGTGCTGGAGTCATATTCACTCCAGCCGTGATGAGCGAACGCCGCAGTTGTGGCCAATAAGAGCGACAATCCAATGCTGCCGAGTATGCCTTTCATGACAAGTTTCCTGTTGCAGATTATTGAACAACTTGACTCCCGACGTACCAGGCCAGGGTTTAGCGCAGATGGTTTTTAGAATAACTCGGCATTGTTCAGCGCTGTAGCGCGCCATCAGGGATAAGTGTTTCTGAAAAAGTAGAAGTTTGAATATCAATAAGTTGCCAGTCGGTCATTATCTCCCGCCTTTACAACAAGACACTTAACAGCCAGCCCGCGACACCGCTTGCGATAACCACCAGCCAGGGCGGGAGTTTCCAGAACATCAGCGCCACCAGGGCAACCAGCGCCAGTCCAAAGTCCTGGGCCTGGACAATGGCGCTGGTCCAGACCGGCTGATACAGCGCGGCCAACAACAGACCAACCACCGCCGCATTGACCCCGGCAAGTGCAGCCTGGGTGCGTAAACTGCGACGCAAGCGCTCCCAAAAGGGCAAGACGCCCATGATCAATAGAAAGGCCGGCGCGAAGATCGCCAACAGGCAGATCATGCCGCCGATCCAGCCCGAAGGGGCAAGGCTCATCGACGCGCCAAGGAACGCGGCGAACGTAAACAAAGGTCCGGGCACCGCCTGAGCGGCGCCATACCCGGCGAGGAAGGCATCATTGCCGACCCAGCCGGTGGGCACCACCTCGGCTTGCAGCAGGGGCAGAACGACGTGGCCCCCACCGAATACCAGTGATCCGGCCCGGTAGAAGGCATCCACCATCGCCACGGTTTGATTGGGCAGCACCTGGGCCAGCAGGGGCAGGCCCACCAGCAAGGCCAGGAACAGCGCCAGCCAGATTGCCCCGGTCCGGCGTCTGATCGTGATCGGGAGTGGATCGTGGCCGGCACTCTGCCCGGGCTTGAACAGCAGGAGCCCGGCAACGGCCGCGGTGGCGATTACGCTGACCTGGCCCCAGGCGGACGGTTCGAGCAGGGCTACGCACGCCGCAATCGCCATGAGGGTGACTCGCGGCACGTCCGTGCACAGGTTTCGCGCCATGCCCCATACCGCTTGCGCGACCACCGCGACGGCCACCACCTTGAGGCCATGCAGTGCGCCGGGGGAAATGGCAGTGCCATATCGGGAAATGCCCAGTGCAAACAGGATCAGGGCCATAGCCGAAGGCAGCGTAAAACCGGCCCAGGCAGCCAGCGCCCCGCCGTATCCCGCCCGGGACATACCCAGTGCGATGCCGACCTGACTGCTCGCCGGCCCCGGCAGGAATTGGCAGAGGGCTACCAGATCCGCGTAGCTGCCTTCGCTGAGCCAGCGTCGTCGTGTGACGAACTCATCGCGGAAGTAGCCCAGGTGCGCAATCGGGCCGCCGAAAGAGGTCAGCCCGAGGCGCAGGAAGATGAGAAACACCGACCACGCACTACTGCGGTCATCGGCACGAGCGTTGGCCATGTATTTGCCTTCCTTGTCTAACGGTTCCGATTCAATCATCGAAGGACGATAGCGAGTGTCGATGACCTGAAAAGGCGCCCCTTTCGAAGCGACTCATTGTTGTATGCCGTTGTCCTGAGCATGGCCTACGCTTATCCGCAGGCCAAGGTGCGTTGAACAGGTAGTGCGCCCTGATCGACGTTCAGCCGGCAACTATAAAAACAATGCAATCGGGAGACAACTCATGTCCGCTTTGTTCCATCGATTCAATCGTTACCTTGCAGCCGGCATTACTGCTGCGGCCCTTGCAGCACCGGCTTTCGCGCTGGACACCGTCAAGTTCATGGCCCCAGGCTCCGTGGGTGGCGGTTATGACCAGACCGCCCGGGTGCTGGGCAAAGCCTTGGTCGAGGCCAAAGCGGCGAAATCCACCACGTTCGAGAACAAGGGCGGAGCAGGGGGGACCCTGGGGCTGGCGCAATTCGCCAACAGCACCAAAGGCGACCCGAATGCGCTGCTGGTCGTCGGCGCGATCATGGTGACTGCCATTGAACAGAACAAGCCGCAAATCAGCTTGAAGGACGTGACACCGATCGCCCGGCTGTTCACCGAATACAATGTGCTCGCGGTACGCAAGGAGTCCGAATTCAAGACCCTGGAGGACTTGCTCAAAGCCTTTAAAGACAAGCCGACCAGTATCGCCTGGGGCGGTGGTTCCAAGGGATCGATCGATCACATCGGGATTGCCGAGCTGGCGAGCAAAATGGGGGTGCCGGTCAACAAGGTGAATTACGTCGCCTTCGCCGGTGGTGGTGAAGTCGTTGCCCAGGCCTTGGGTGGTCAGATCAAGGTGATCACCGGTGGTTATGCCGAACTTGGCCAGTACATCAGGAACGGCCAGTTCCGTGTGCTGGCCATCGGCGCGCCCGAGCGTGTGGCCGGCATCGATGCACCGACGCTGAAAGAGAGTGGCTACGACGTGACAATCGGCAACTGGCGTGGCGTTTACGGCGCCGCAGGCCTCACGCCGGAGCAGCGTAAAGAAGTAACCGACGCGGTCGTGGCCGCTACCAAGAGCAACGTCTGGAAAGAAAATATCGAAACCAACAAATGGTCACCCAACGTCCTGACCGGCGATGAGTTCGGCAAATTCGTCGACGAGGAGCACGTGCGGCTGCGTGCGATGCTGGTCGAGGTCGGGCTGGTTGCGAAATGACTCAGCCTCGCACGATAGTGCCGACGCAACTGGCGATTGGCATCGGTGTGATTGCCGTCAGCGCAGTGTTGGCGTTCGGCGCGTATCGATTTCCCCCCGAGATGGGGTTCGTCATCCTGGGGGCACACGTCTATCCCTATGCCGTGGCGGTATTCCTCGGTGCGGTGGGCCTGTTACTGAGCTATCAGGCGGTCACGGGTGGCTTTCGCGACCTGGCGGACCACAACGACGAATCGGCCGGCGTCGTACCCGGCGGAAAAGCCGGTGCGGCCTGGGTGACGGCGGGCCTTCTGGGGGTAGCCTTGCTCATTAACCTCATCGGGTTCGTATTGGCGGCCGCGTTGTTGTTCGCCTGTTCGGCACGGGGTTTTGGCAGCCGCCGTCCAGTGCGCGATCTCGCCATCGGCATGGCCCTGACCCTGCCGATCTACTGGTTGTTCAACGCCGGGCTGGGGGTTTCCCTTCCGCCCCTGGTCAACGCCTGGATTTGAACCGGGCCGAAGGAGATCGATACGGTGGACATTCTCGCAAGCCTGGCGATGGGGTTTTCCTCGGCATTGACGCCGATCAATCTGATGTGGGGGTTTATCGGCTGTTTGCTCGGCACCGCGATTGGCGTCTTGCCGGGGATCGGACCGGCATTGACCGTTGCCTTGCTGCTGCCAATCACCGCCAAGGTCGACCCCACCGGGGCCCTGATCATGTTTGCCGGTATCTATTACGGCGCTCAGTTCGGCGGTTCGACCACGTCCATTCTGCTCAATACCCCGGGTGAATCGTCGTCCATGGTCACGGCCCTGGAAGGCAATCTCATGGCCCGCAACGGCCGGGCGGGACCGGCCCTGGCGACGGCGGCGATCGGCTCATTTGTGGCCGGCACCATTGCGACGATACTGCTGACCCTGTTTGCTCCCCTTGTGGCCAAACTCGCGCTCAAGTTCGGTCCTGCGGAGTATTTCGCGATTCTGGTGCTGTCCTTCACCACCGTGTCGGCGGTGCTGGGGGCTTCGATGCTGCGAGGCTTTGCCTCATTGGGGATCGGTCTGATCGTCGGCTTGATCGGCCTGGACTCGACCTCGGGCATAGCCCGGTACACCCTGGGGGTCCCCGAGCTGGTGGATGGCATCGAGGTGGTGCTCGTAGCGGTCGGGTTGTTTGCCGTGGGGGAGGCGTTGTACAGCCTGCTCTATCAAAAAGAAGCTGCAGCCGGCCGGCACCGGTTGACCTCGTTGTGGATGACCCGCTCCGACTGGAAGCGCTCGGTGCCCGCGTGGCTGCGGGGAACGCTGATCGGTTTTCCCTTCGGCTCGATCCCGGCCGGTGGTGCCGAAATTCCGACCTTTCTGTCCTATTCGACCGAACGCAAACTCAGCAAATACCCGAAAGAATTTGCCGCCAGCAAAGGCGAAGGCGCGATCGAAGGCGTCGCCGGCCCCGAAGCCGCCAACAACGCGAGCGCGACCGGTTCTCTGGTGCCGCTGCTGACGCTCGGCATTCCCACCTCCGCCACCGCGGCAATCCTGTTGGCCGCTTTCCAGAACTACAACCTGCAACCGGGACCGATGCTCTTCGAGACCTCGGGAGACCTGGTCTGGACCCTGGTGGCCTCGCTGTACATCGGCAACGTCATACTGCTGGTGTTGAACCTGCCACTGGTCGGCCTCTGGGTGAAGCTGTTACAGATCCCCCGGCCTTACCTGAACGCCGGCATTCTGGTGTTCGCCACCATTGGCGTGTACGGCATGCGCCACTCTTCCTTCGATCTGTTGCTGATGCTGGCGATCGGCTGGGGCGGTGTGCTGATGCGGCGCTTCGACTTCCCCGTTGCCCCCGTGATCGTGGGCATGCTGCTGGGGCCGATGGCTGAAAAGCAATTGCGTAACGCCTTGTCCATCAGCGAGGGGGACTGGACGGTGTTTTTGACGCAACCCATATCGGCGGCGTTCCTGGCGCTGACATTGCTGGTGCTGCTGGTACCTCATCTGCTGCATGCGCGGGGTATCAAGTTGCATGAGGATGATTGAGACGCTGGTGGTGCCGGGATCTTGCAGTCAGGCCTTGACCCAGCGTTGACGGCTCCAGCTGCTCAATGTGTCGACGGCGAATACCAGGATCAGCATGGCCAGGATGACCGTGCTGGCTTGGGCTTCCTGAAACAGGCTGAGGCTGACATACAGCATTTGTCCCAGACCACCGGCGCCGACGAAACCGAGCACACTGGCCATGCGGATATTGTTTTCCCAGCGGTACAGGATGTAGGCCAGCAACTGTGGCAACAGGTTGGGCAGGGTGCCGTAACAGAACGCCCAAACGGCATTGCCGCCCTGCAGGCGGATAGCTTCGGCGGGTTCCGGCGGGGTGTTTTCCAGCGCTTCGGCGAACAGCCGGCCGAGCACGCCGGTGGTGTGCAGGGCTAATGCCAGGGTGCCGGCATTGGGCCCGAGCCCGGCGGCAAGCACCATCAGCGCGGCCCACACCAATTCCGGCACCGCGCGCAAGGCGTTAAGCACCAGGCGCGAGGCGCTCTGCAAGGGCCAGCCGAAGCGCCCGGCGGCGGGCAATGCCAACAGCAGGCCGAGTACCGCCGCGAGCAGGGTGCCCAGAGCGGACATCGCGATGGTTTCCAGGGCGCCGTGGCCGATGGCTTGCAGATGGCCCGGGCTCAGGTCGGGGCTGAGAAAACGCTGCGCATAAGCGCCCATCTGCTTCAGGTTGTCGCTGGCGCCGAGTTCGCCGAGGTCGATGCCCAGGTAGATGAACGAAGCGACGACCGCTGCGCCGATGCAGAGCAGCAGGACCAGGTTCAACAGGCGGTTCATGCCAGCCTCCAGCGCAGCAGGCGGCTGAGTTGATCGGCGAGTAGCACCAGGACGAGGAACGTCAGCAACAAACTGGCCACTTCACCGCCGGCGAACATGCGCAATGACAGATCCATTTGCTGGCCCAGGCCGCCGGCCCCGACGAAGCCCATTACCACCGAGGCGCGGATGGCGCATTCCCAGCGGTACACCGTGTACGACAGCAGCTCCGCAGCGACATTGGGCAGGATCCCGTAGAAAAAAGCCGCGAGCCGACCGCTGCCGGATTGCAGCAGTGCGTGGGCCGGGCGTTGGTCGACCGACTCGAAAATCTCCGCGTAGACCTTGCCCAACATGCCGCTGTAGGTAATGGCAATGGCCAGGACCCCGGCGGTCGGGCCGAGGCCGACGGCGCGCACGAACAGCAGGGCCCAGACGATTTCCGGCACGCTGCGCAGGAAGATCAGCAAGCCGCGTATCGGCCAGCGCAGCAGTCGGCCCCAAAAGCCCGGGTGGCCGGCACGGGAGGCAGCAGACAGCGACAGGGCACGACTGGCCAGCAGGCTGGCGGGGATTGCCAACAGCAACGCCAGGGCCATGCCGGCCGTGGCGATGGCCAGGGTCTGCAGGGTGGCTTGCAACAACAGCTCAATGAACGCCTCGTCATGGGCGGGTGGCCAGAAGGCTGCAACAAATTTGCCGATCTCACTCTGACTATCACTCGCGACCAGTACGCCCAGGTCCAGCTCGCTGTAGCGGATGCCCGGCCACAAAAGGACAAGGGCCAGCAGACCGAGCAGCAAGCGGGGGCGGGTGGCGGGATCTCGGGTATCGCGCGTCAGCATCGGGGAATCTGCACACTCAAGGGTGCCGGAGGAACCGGCGAGGACTGCAGCTGCTCATTGGCGTAAAGCTTGTCGAGCAGCTCGCGGTCGACGGCGCCAGCGGGCAGGTCGAACAGGATCTGCCCGTCACGCAAGCCGATGATCCGCGAAAAATGCGCCAGGGCCAGTTCCACCGCATGCAGGCTGGCGACCAGGGTGACGTTGTGATCCCGGGCATGGCGGCACAGCACCGACAGCGTGTGCTCGGCGAGCACCGGGTCCATGGCTGATACCGGCTCATCGGCCAGCAACACTTCGGGCGCTTGATACAACACGCGGGCGATGCCCACGCGCTGAAGCTGTCCACCGGACAGTTGCTGGCATTGCGCAAACAACTTGTCGCCAAGGTCCAGCCTGGCCAATGCCGCGCGTGCGCCCGGAATATCCAGCGGATGCAGCAGGTTCAGCAGGCTCTTGCCCAGGCCCCACTGCCCCAGCTTTCCGGCCAGGACCGCGGTGACCACGCGCTGGCGTGGCGGCAGCGGGGGCGCTTGATGGATCAGACCGATGCGCGCGCGCAGACGCTGGCGCTGACGGGCAGACAGCTGCCAGGCCCGCTCGCCAAGCACCTGCAGCTCACCGCTGCCAGGTCGCAGGGCGGTGGCCAGCAGGTTGAGCAGGCTCGACTTGCCCGCGCCGGACGGGCCAATGATGGCGACCTGTTCGCGTGCTGCGATGTGCAGGTCAACGCCACGCAGCGCCTGGACGCCATTGACGTGGGTAAGGCTGACCTGGGTCAGATGCAACGTCATTTGAGCAGGTCGGCGGCGCGCGCGGCTTCTTCGATGCCCTTGTAGTTTTCAGGGTTGGTTTCGATGAATCGGCTGGCGGCCTGCAGATCGAGGATTTCCTTGTCCTTGGGCTTCGCCGGATCGAGCGCCAGGAAGGCGGCCTTGATCTTGGCTGCCAGTGCCGGGTCGAGGGTCCCGCGCACCGTCCAGTTATAGTCGAAGTAGGCCGGGGTAGTGGCAAACACTTTGACCTTGGTGGTGTCGACCTTGCCGGCGGCGACCAGTTTTTCCCAGACGCTGGCGTTCAGTACCCCGGCGTCCACCTTGCCGGCCTGGACCCAGGCGACGGTGGCGTCATGGGCTCCGGAGTAGCCCACGCGACTGAAATAGGTTTCCGGCTTGATGCCGTCCTTGAGCATGAAAAAGCGCGGCATGAGGCTGCCCGATGTCGAAGACACCGAACCGAATGCAAAGGTCTTGCCCTTGAGATCGGCCAGCGACTTGACGGCCGGGTCGGCCGTGATGAATTTGCTGGTGAACTGAGCGTCCTGTTCGCGCTGTACCAGGGGTATGGCATTGCCGGTTTTCAGGCGGGCCTGCACGAACGTGAAGCCGCCCAGCCAGGCCATGTCGATCCGGTCGGTGGCCAGCGCCTCGACCACGGCCGGATAGTCGCTCACGGGTACGAACTCGACCTTCATGCCTAACTGCTGTTCCAGATAAACGCCCAGCGGCTTGAACTTGCGCAACAGTTCGGTGGGCGCTTCATCGGGAATTGCGCTGACTTTCAGGGTGTCGGCGGCCTGCGCCAGCAGGGTGCAAAACGACAGGGCCAAGCCGACGGCCAATGCCAGGGGGCGTTTGAGCATGGAAATTCTCCGGTACATTAACGCAAGAATGTCGAGGCGCCGGGCACAAGCTGATGGCTGCTGGGCGCTTTGTGAGGGTAGACGAAACGGCGCGATATTGACCGCTTTTGGTCCAGTGGCTCTCTGTCGCCAAGGGTGCAATCCAACCCGTGCGGACTGGACCTGCCCAGTCCGCAAGGCAGGATCAGCTTTGGCAGAACCGGATCCGGTTACCGAAAGGGTCGTAGACTTCCAGGACTTGTCCCCAGCCCTGCTGAACAATATCCGGGCGTCCATAGCCATAGCGTTTGGCAAGTAATTCATCCCGAAGCCGTTCGATATTGTGCATGGGGACAAACACCGTGGAACCGGGGCTCGCATCGCCATGATGTTCGGAAAGATGGAGCTGCAGACCGTCTCGGCTGATCCCCAGGTACAGTGGTAGATCCGCTTCGAACCGGTGCTCGAATTCGACGCTGAAACCCAGAAAATCAAGATAGAACTCGCGCGCCTTGGTTTCGTCGAACATCCGTAATATTGGAATGGGTTTGTCGAAGGAAATCGTGGGCTGGGTGTTGTCCTGGGGAAGCATCGCTGACGCGGTGTTCCAGTCCTTGTAGCCCAGTTGCTGCGCTACCAGTTCAAGCGCGGTGGAGTGGGGCACCGCCTGATTGCGCGTCTCCAGCGAGGCACGCAGCCGCTTGGCCATCTTTTTGGCTTGCTCGATTGAAAACATCGTTACTCCTGTAGTCGAGGCATTCCGGTGCTCGCGTTGCCAAATCCCGACCGTCAAGAGATACGACATGATTTGGAAAAACAGATGCTTTCACCTTTCCCTGCGGGAGCGAGCGGCGGGCAGCATCGGCCCGGGCTGATAATACATAGGCGCTGCTGAGTGCGGAAGGGTTTCCCTGGCAACTTGTCAGGGTCATGGGAGCTTGAGTCCGCTGTTGCTTTATCGGGGCCGCTGCGCGACCCAACGGGGGTAAGCCCCCTCGCCACAGGGAGTTGGGGCAGGCCGTCGATCTTCAGTAGGTTCTGAAGACTGGATCAGGTTTCTGATTGGTGAGCTGCCCAGTGTTTCATTTCTTCGGCAATGAAGTGATTGACCAGGTCGCTGTACATCTTCTCGATTGCATCCGGGCTCAGGCCTTCCGCTTCAGCCCATACGCGACGTGTCGCCAGCATCGCCTTGAATCGCTCCGGGGCACGCACCGAGGTCGCCGAAGTCTTGAACTTCGAGGCAGCCAGTACGTAGTGGAAGCGCTTGCCCAACAGTTTGATAACGGCCTGGTCGAGGACATCGATTTCCCGCCGGATGTCCTCCATGCCTGCGCACTCGGCAGGTTGCAATTGGTTGATGACTTCCATGTGGGTGAACTCCTTTTATTGGAAAGCTCGTGGTCCTGCGGATGCGTTCTCGGCGTTGCTGAAAGCTGCGAGCAATATTCGTTGGAATCGCTGGAAATGTCGACAGGATGCTGCGGGCCGAGAACAAAGCGGCTGTCATGTCCTTTTGGCGGCATCTACTGGCTCATTGGCGTTAGTCGGTCATTGGCAGGCACGTTAGAGTCACAGTAACGCTCCTGGCATTCCCGGATGATACTGATGACCCGCCCTCGTTTCTTGCCCGACAACTTCACCCTGACCCTGATCGGCGTGGTGATTCTCGCCAGCTTGCTGCCCGTCAGCGGTCAGATCGGGGTCGCTTTCGGCTGGCTGACCAACTTCGCCATCGGCCTGCTGTTTTTCCTGCATGGTGCCAAGCTGTCGCGCGAGTCGATCATTGCCGGTGCGGGTCACTGGCGTCTGCATCTGCTGGTGTTCGGCCTGACCTTTGTCCTGTTCCCGCTGCTCGGTCTGGCGCTCAAACCCTTATTGTCACCGCTGATCGGCCACGATCTGTACATGGGCATGCTCTACCTCTGCGCACTTCCGGCCACCGTACAGTCGGCGATCGCTTTCACCTCTCTGGCCCGTGGCAACATTCCGGCGGCGATTTGCAGTGCGGCGGCGTCCAGCCTGTTCGGGATCTTTCTCACGCCGTTGTTGGTGACGTTGCTGTTGGATGTGCACGGCGAGGGCGGTTCGACCCTCGATGCGATTCTGAAAATCAGCGTGCAGCTGCTGCTGCCGTTCATTGCCGGACAGATTGCCCGGCGCTGGATCGGCACCTGGGTGGCGCGCAACAAGCACTGGCTGAAGTTCGTTGATCAGGGCTCGATCCTGCTGGTGGTCTACGGTGCTTTCAGCGCGGCGGTGGTCGAAGGCATCTGGCATCAGATTCCGCTCTGGGCGCTGGCCGGGCTGGTTGTGGTTTGTTGCATCCTGTTGGCGCTGGTGCTGCTGATCGCCACCGTGCTGGGCAAAGCCCTGGGCTTCAATCAGGAAGACCGCATCACCATCCTGTTCTGTGGGTCAAAGAAAAGCCTGGCGACCGGTGTGCCGATGGCGCAGGTGTTGTTCGCCGGCAGCACCCTGGGTGTGTTGATCCTGCCGCTGATGCTGTTCCACCAGATTCAGCTGATGGTCTGTGCGGTGTTGGCGCAGCGCTTTGCCAATCGCTCGGAAACGGTCGCCGAGCTGATGGGCCAGGTTGATCCCTGATCGCAGGACTTGAGCGATCGACCAGCCCATCGCAAACAGCCGCGCTCAGTCGACGGGAATGACCGGCGGCTTGTTCTGCTGCTTCAGCAGGAACACCAGGAACTTGGCACTTTTTTCCTGGCTGGCACATCACTCAATGGCGGATTGATACCCAGCGCCTGCGGGATGGCCGTCGCTACCGAAGCGTTACTGCCCGGATCGTTCGATCCCTTCATCGTGGTCGGTGCGCCCGAGCCGCCGCAGGGTGAATCGATGGCAGAACTGGCTCAATGCGAGCCGTATGCAACAAAGCTTCCTGCGGGTCGTTGGACGCACACCGCTGGAGCTTCGGCGCTACGCCCGAACGGAAACCCCCGCGCGGCAAATGCTGTAGGGCTCGCCACCCAAACCATCACCCGCGTTTGGGCAGCTTCCAGTTCGGCCGGATGAAATGGCAGGTGTAGCCGTTGGGATAGTGTTCGAGATAGTCCTGATGCTCCGGCTCCGCTTCCCAGAACGGGCCAGCGGGCACGATCTCGGTGACCACCTTGTCGGGCCAGAGACCGGAGGCATCAGCGTCGGCCACCGTGTCTTCGGCCACGCGCTTCTGCTCGTCGTCGAGATAGAACAGGGCAGAGCGGTAGCTTGTTCCTATATCGTTGCCCTGGCGGTTCCTGGTCGTCGGGTCGTGGATCTGGAAGAAAAACTCGAGGACCTGGCGATAGCTGATCCGGTCCGGATCGAACTCGATCTCGATCGCTTCGGCGTGGGTGCCATGGTTGCGATAGGTGGCGTTGTCTACATCGCCGCCGGTGTAACCTACCCGCGTGGACAGCACACCCGGTTGGCGCCTGATCAGATCCTGCATGCCCCAGAAACAACCGCCGGCCAGAACGGCCTTTTCGGTTCGCGTCGTCATTTGCGGTCCTTCCCATCAGTCAGTGTGCCCGTTGAATATCCCCGCCGGCATGCTCTTGCCGGGCCGTCGAGTATTTACCCAGGCCTGTGTGAGCGTCAATTTCATCCTTGGGGCCGGCCATAGTATTTTTGCTTCCAGCCGCCGTTTTTCATAAAGGAAATCGGTCTAAAAATCGAGTTCAACGCTTCGAACTTCTTTGCTACTCTGAAGTTGTAGGTGAAGACGCAGACTGATGCGCAAAGCGGATAGCGAGGAAACGTGGGGCGCGTTCCGAAGGGTACACGGTTAGAAAGATCTCCGCGCTGAGATCCAGCCCTTATGCCGTGTGAAGCAGAAGAGCACAAAACTCTTCTGTCAGAGTCCCGATAAACCTTGTAAGCCAGAGACCAGCGCTGGCCACCTACTCAACTTTCACTTGCAAAGCCCGCCTTGTGCGGGCTTTTTCGTGGGCGTCACTTCAACGAACTGTTGAGGTGAGTAAACAACCGCATTCACTCTTTCGACAAACGGATTTCATGTATCGTCAGCCCTCAAGGATATTGATGCCTACAAGGAGACGGCATGATGTTGACCACCGAACGCTTGATCGAAATCGCAATGACCAATCCGGCCAACGCCGAGATTGCCCGACGCTTGCCTTCACTCGGCCTGAACCAATGCATGCTGACTGCAGGCTGTCTGTTTCAGGCGGTCTGGAATCAGCAAGCCGGGCATCCCACAGCCTGGGGTCTCAAGGATTACGACGTTTTCTACTTTGATGAAGACGTGTCCTGGGAGGCGGAGAACGAAGTCATCAACCTCGCACGCCAGCTCTTTCACGACCTCGAAGTGGACATCGAAATCAAGAATCAGGCACGTGTTCATCTTTGGTACCGCCAGCGGTTCGGCAAGGCGTATCCCCGGCTTCAGTCCGCGAAGGACGGCATTGACCGGTATCTGATTGCGGGAACTTGCATCGGGCTGGATGTGCTGACGGGTGAGGTGTATGCGCCTTACGGTTTGAACGATGTCGAAGAAGGGCTGTTGCGGATCAATCCGGTCAATCCTGAACCTGATTTGTTCGAACAGAAGGCAAAGAGTTATCAGGCGCGCTGGCCTTGGCTGAAGATCGTTGGCAAAGACGGTTCTTTAAAATGAGGAAGGGGGCGCAATCCTTATAGACCCCGACCCCCTTCGTTACTCAAAAATCAGAAACGGAAGGCTTGTCGGCCAACCAGCAACCATTGGCCTTTCTGTTTCTGCCAGATCTGGAAGTTCTCGATTTCCGTTGGCACCACTTCGGTTCCCTTGAGGGCCTGGGCCGAGAAGTGGTGACGAACCAGCGCCACATCACCGGACAGGGTGATGGTCTGGTTCTGCATTTCCAGGGTCTTGAATGCGCTTTTGCCGGTTTCGATATCGGCGATGAATGCTTGCTTGTCCTGGATCTTGCCGCTGGAGTGCCCGTAGGTCAGGTTCTCGGCGGTCAGTGCTTTCAGTTCCGGAATATTTTTCTTGAGCATGGCTTGAGTCAGATGGTCGACGGCTTGCGCGACAGCTTTCTCGTCAGGGGGAGAGGCTGCCGCTACATAGCCACTGAAGAGGCACAGAAAACCAATCAGAAGTCTGGTTTTGTTCATGGGTGTTTTCCTTGTTGTTGTGGTTGATCGGCGCGATGGTCATTTAGCGTTACTCATCGGTCATCGTACAACCTAGCATGGGTTGCGGAAAAAACGAACTTGCAGGGCGAGCTTTTCTCGAAGTCAAGAAGCCGGACGCTGTTCCGGACTGGGGAGAAGAAATCGCAAATGAACAAATCGATCAGCGCCAGCGACGACGAGACCACCGCGACGCGCCTGTTGAACCTGTGCAAGAAACTCAGCAAGGAATACGCCGGCAAGATTGGTCACATTCAGGCGGCCAGCGAGGATCGCCACGCCTTTGAAGAGCGCTTGCGCGAGTTCGACGGGGTAGGGCCCAAGACCGTGGAGATCTTCATGCGTGATGCTGCGGCGGTGCTCTATTGAACGAGCCGAATCAAATTCCGCCGGTGTACGTCGGTTGTGCCGGCTGGAGCCTGCCCCGGGAACACTGGCCGATGTTTCCAGAGCACGGTACACATCTGCAGCGATATGCTTCGCAACTCACGGCCGTGGAAATCAACAGTTCATTTTATCGCCCGCATCGGTCGCAGACCTATCGGCGCTGGGCGCAGTCAGTACCGGCGCAGTTTCGGTTTTCGGTGAAGATGCCCAAGCTCATTACCCATGTCCAGCGCTTGCAAGGCTGTGAGCTATTGCTGGACGAGTTTCTGTTCCAGTGCACGGCGCTGGGTGATTCCCTGGGGTGTCTGCTGGTGCAGTTGCCACCGTCGCTGGCTTATGACGAAAACATTGCTGCGGCTTTTTTCCTGGCGCTGCGGCAACGTTACGCTGGGTCGGTGGTGCTTGAACCTCGGCATGAAAGCTGGCTGGACGCGCAAGCCTTATTGATCGAGCTGCGAATAGGGTGGGTCGCTGCCGATCCATCGCCCATTACCGGGGGCGACACGCCGGGCGGTTGGTCGGGGATTCATTACTGGCGCTGGCACGGCTCGCCGCGCATTTATTACAGCGACTACGACCTGAGCCGTTTAGAGGCGTTGGCACGGCAGGTGCAAAACCCGGCGCAGGCGGGCATAACCACCTGGTGCATCTTCGATAACACCGCCAGCGGGTTTGCGGTGGCCAACGCGCTAACCCTGCAAGCACTTCTGCGCCGCGAGGCCAAACGGTGAAAATGCCGGGGATCAGGGTTGGCTGTTCGGGCCTCTTCGCTGGCAAGCCAGGCTCCTACAGGTTTTGTGTTGGCCATGAACATCATGCTGTCGACCTCGGCCGATGACGACCGCATGTCGTAAAAGCAACGCGCGTATGGAAATAGCCTTCAACTACCGCTGTGCGGAGTCGATAACCCGATCAGCAAAGCCATCCGCGGGTGGCTTTACCCAACTGTCAGGGAACCCACAAAGTGTCGATAAAAATACGATTGTTATTGCTGATTGGCACTGGCCTGCTCACCGCCTTGATCATGAGTCTGGTCAGTTACCTGGGAAACACGCAGATGGCGCGGGCGGTGAATGACAATGAGGTCAGCATGACCGCGTTGCGCAACCACCTCGAAGCCGACATGATGCACGACGCGTTACGCGCCGACGTGCTCGCCGCGATGCTGGTCGGGCTGGGTAAAAGCACCAGCAGCGCCACCGAAGTGCGCAGCTCCATTGAGGAACATGCGGCACACTTTCGTGAAGTGCTCGGTGAAAACCTCAAGCTGCCGGTCAATGCCACCCTCAAGGCCGGCCTGGACAAGGTCAAGCCGAGCCTTGATACCTACATCAACGCCGCCGAACGCATCGTCGGGCTGGCGCTGGCCAATCCCGATGCCGCGCATAAAGAACTGGGTAGCTTCAACGCTGCGTTCAGCCAGCTGGAAGACCAGATGGCCGCTCTGAGCGAGCTGATCGAAACCGACACCCGACAGACCAGTGCCGTTACCGGGCAAGCCATCAGCAACGCCAGGTTCGCCATTGGCGGCGTGCTTATTGCCAGCCTGTTATTGCTGCTCCTCCAGGGCCGCTGGGTGATTCTGAGCATCATGGGGCCGTTGCAAATCGCCAGCCGCATTGCCGACAGCATCGCCCATGGCAACTTGAGCGAACCTATTGTCGAGCCCACCCGCAAGGACGAAGCCAGTGCGCTGATTCGTAGCCTGGCGATCATGCAGCGCGACCTGCGCGGCATGATCGAGGCGGTTCGCAGCAACGCCCATGGCGTGAGCGGCATGAGCCGGCAATTGAGCGACGGCTGTCATGAAGTCGCCGGCAGCAGCCAGCAGCAAAGCGCAGCGGCCAGCACCATGGCGGCAGCCGCCAGCGAGATGACCGCCAGCATCGAGGAAATCACCCGGCATGCCGAGCGGGCGCTGAACATGGCCAACCAGGCGGAGGCCCTGGCCAAGGATGGCGGGCGGGTGATCCATCAGGTGGTCAACGACATGGACGGCATCGCGCGTTCGGCGCAGCAATCGGCCCAGGTAATCCGCACGCTGGACAAGGAGTCCGAAGGGATCTTCAGCATCATCCAGGTGATCAAGGGCATTGCCGATCAAACCAACCTGCTGGCGCTGAACGCCGCCATCGAGGCTGCTCGCGCCGGCGAACAGGGCCGTGGCTTTGCCGTGGTGGCCGACGAAGTGCGTAGCCTGGCGGGACGCACCAGCGCCTCCACCCAGGAAATTGCAGCCATGGTCGCGCGTATCCAGCTCAGCACCCGTGAGGCGGTGACCAGCATGGAAGCGGGCGTCGCGCAGGTCGACAAAGGCATGGCGGTGACCGCCGACGTCGAACGCGCCATCCGCGAAATCCTTGACGCCACGCTGAGCACCACGCAACTGGTCAACGACATCACCCGCACCATCGGTGAACAGAGCCTGGCCAGCAACGAAATCGCGCACCAGGTGGAAATGATCGCCGGCATGTCTGAGGGCAACAGCCAAGTCATAGGCCGCACCGCCTCGACCACCGATGAATTGTCCACCCTGGCGGGCAAACTGTCGCAGTCGGTGGATCGGTTTCGGCTTTGAACCGCCGCAATCTGTAAGGGCCTCTTCGCCGGCAAGCCGGTCTCGCTCCCACAGGGGGGCTTCGGTGGACACGGAATTTGTAAGCGCCCGAGACCAACTGTGGGAGCGAGCTTGCTCGCGAAGGCGTCAGTCCTGACAAAGCTGACCTCCTAGAGATACTTGTCCGTCACCGCGCCTTCCGAGGCGCTGGACACGGTCTTCGCATACTTGGCCAGCACCCCGCGTTTGTATTTCGATTCCGGGCGCACCCAGCGGGTCTTGCGTTCGGCCAGCTCGGCGTCGGTCACGTCGACCGTAATCTGCCGGGTTTCAGCATCGATAGTGATCCTGTCGCCGTCTTCGATCAGCGCGATCGGCCCGCCCTCGAAGGCTTCCGGCGTGATGTGCCCCACCACGAAGCCGTGCGAGCCACCGGAGAATCGGCCGTCGGTGATCAGTGCAACGTCCTTGCCCAAGCCTTTGCCCATCACTGCCGATGTCGGCGAAAGCATTTCGCGCATGCCGGGCCCGCCCTTGGGCCCTTCGTAGCGGATCACGATCACGTCACCGGCCTTGACCTCACCATTGAGAATGCCGGTCAGGGCACCTTCCTCACCGTGATAGACCCGAGCCGTGCCTTCAAAACGCAAACCTTCCTTGCCAGTGATCTTGGCCACCGCGCCCGTGGGCGAGAGGTTGCCGCGCAACACCACCAGGTGCGAGTCCTTCTTGACCGGCTGGTCGAAGGGCAAGATCACGTCCTGGCCGTCGGGGTAGTCGGCCACGTTTTCCAGGTTCTCGGCCAGGGTCTTGCCGGTGACTGTCAGCACATCGCCATGCAACATGCCGGCGGCCAACATGCGCTTCATCAGTGGCTGGATGCCGCCGATGGCCACCAGTTCGCTCATCATGTACTTGCCGCTGGGGCGCAGGTCGGCCACCACCGGCGACACCTTGCCCAGCTCGACGAAATCATCCAGCGTCAGCTCGACATCCACGGCATGGGCCATGGCCAACAGGTGCAGCACCGCATTGGTCGAGCCGGCGAGGGCGATCACCACCCGAATCGCGTTTTCAAAAGCCTTGCGGGTCATGATGTCCCGCGGCTTGAGGTCCAGCTTGAGCAGCTCCATCACCTGCTGGCCGGCGCGGAAACTGTCCGAGGCCTTGTCGCTGCCGACCGCGTCCTGGGAGCTGGAACCGGGCAGGCTCATGCCCAGCGCCTCGATGGCCGAGGCCATGGTGTTGGCCGTGTACATGCCGCCGCAGGAACCGGGCCCGGGGATTGCCACTTCCTCGATCTGCTTGACCTGGATCTCGTTGATATCACCCCGGGCATTCTGGCCCACCGCTTCGAACACGGAAATGATATCGGTGTGGCCGGCCCCGGGGCGGATGGTGCCGCCATAGACGAAGATCGAAGGGCGGTTCAGCCGCGCCATGCCGATCAGGCAGCCCGGCATGTTCTTGTCGCACCCGCCCACGGTCACCAGCCCGTCAAAGCCCTCGCAACCGGCGACGACTTCAATGGAATCGGCAATCACCTCCCGCGACACCAGCGAATACTTCATGCCTTCGGTGCCGTTGGCGATGCCGTCGGAAATAGTGATGGTGTTGAAGATCACACCCTTGGCCCCGGCGGCATTCGCGCCTTTTTCCGCTTCGACCGCCAGCTTGTCGATGTGCATGTTGCACGGCGTGACCATCGCCCAGGTCGAGGCGATGCCGATCTGCGGCTTCGTGAAGTCCTCGTCGGTGAAACCCACGGCGCGCAGCATGGAGCGGCCGGGCGCGCGCTCTATGCCGTCCACCACTTGAGAGGAGTATTTGCGCAAATCGACTTTATCGCTCATGACTGTTCCTCACCGGCTCGCAGAAAAATCAGGATCAGTATAGTGGCGCCCGGCGCCCGTGCCCGGACCATCAAGTGGGGAACAGACGCGCGGGTTCGCCATGTCGTGATATTCTTGGCACTAACTTGCTTTGACTTATTCAGTTTGCGTGTCCACGAGACCCGCCAACAGAATCACTGTCGCTCAAGTAGCTGAAGCCAATAAAGATAAAAAACCAGTTCAGTAGGGACATATAAACTGAGGTCGATGGAACACGTCGGCCTTGTGTGCCCACCCTCCAATCGTCATGTGCGAGCACCCACGACATCTGCCTGTATGCCGTGACACAAGGGGCTCGCGAGTGAAGATGGAAGGGCGGATGGCGTTTTATCATAGGTGCTACAGATGTTTAAAAAAATGAACACAGCCCTGCTGGGGCTGGCTTTGTCGATGGGGATCACTTCCGTCCAGGCGGAAGAGGCAAAGAAAGTCGATGTACTGCTCATCGGCGGCGGCATCATGAGCGCGACCCTGGGTGTCTGGCTCAATGAGCTGGAACCCGGCACCTCGATGGAAATGATCGAGCGCCTCGACGGCGTCGCCCAGGAAAGCTCCAACGGCTGGAACAACGCCGGTACCGGTCACTCCGCCCTGGCCGAGTTGAACTACACCCCGGAAGACGACAAGGGCAACGTCCAGATCCCGAAAGCCGTTGAAATCAACGAAGCCTTCCAGATCTCCCGTCAGTTCTGGGCCTGGCAGGTCCAGCAAGGCGTGCTGAAAAACCCGCGTTCGTTCATCAACTCCACGCCACACATGAGCTTTGTGTGGGGCGATGACAACATCAAGTTCCTGAAAAAACGCTACGAAGCCCTGCAAGCGAGCCCGCTGTTCGCCGGCATGCAGTACTCCGAAGACCCGGCGGTGATCAAGAAGTGGGTGCCGCTGATGATGGAAGGGCGTGACCCGAACCAGAAAATCGCCGCCACCTGGTCCCCGATCGGCACCGACGTCAACTTTGGCGAAATCACCCGCCAGTTCGTCGCGCACCTGCAAACCACCCCGAAATTCGACTTGAAACTGTCCAGCGAAGTGCAGGACATCACCAGGAACGAAGACGGCAGCTGGCGCGTCAGCTACAAAAACCTCAAAGACGGCAAAAAATCCGAAACCGACGCCAAGTTCGTGTTCATCGGCGCCGGCGGCGGTGCCCTGCACCTGCTGCAAAAGTCCGGCATTCCTGAAGCCAAGGAATACGCAGGCTTCCCGGTAGGCGGCTCGTTCCTCGTCACCGAAAACCCGACCCTCGCCGAGCAACACCTGGCCAAGGCCTACGGCAAAGCCTCCGTTGGCGCACCGCCGATGTCGGTGCCGCACCTGGACACCCGTGTCCTGGACGGCAAGCGCGTCATCCTGTTTGGCCCATTCGCGACCTTCAGCACCAAGTTCCTCAAGGAAGGCTCGTACCTGGACCTGCTGAGCACCACCACCACCCACAACGTGTGGCCAATGACCAAGGTCGGCATCAAGGAATACCCGCTGGTCGAGTACCTTGCTGGCCAACTGATGCTGTCGGACGAAGACCGCCTCGATGCCCTGAAGGAATACTTCCCGAACGCCAAGGCCGAAGACTGGCGCCTGTGGCAAGCCGGCCAGCGCGTGCAGATCATCAAGCGTGACGAAGCCGCCGGTGGCGTGCTGAAGCTGGGTACCGAGATCGTGGCGTCGCAGGACGGCAGCATTGCCGGTTTGCTGGGTGCATCGCCGGGCGCATCGACTGCCGCGCCGATCATGCTGACCGTGCTGCAGAAGGTGTTCAAGGACAAGGTTGCATCGCCGGCCTGGCAGGAGAAGCTGCACCAGATCGTGCCGAGTTATGGCACTCAGTTGAATGGTAGCCCTGAGAAGGTGGCTGAAGAGTGGGCTTACACCGCCAAGGTGTTGGAACTGACTCCGCCGCCGGTGATCGGTCAGGCTGCTGTTCCTGCTGTTCCTGCTGTGCCTGCCGCCGCTGAACAACCGAAGGCTGTGAAAGAGAATGCTGCGAGTGATATGGCCCTGTAACTAGAGGCTGAATCAGAAGCCCACTGCACCGGTGACGGTCAGTGGGCTTTTTTTGGTTCTTCACGGAATTCCGGGAAACACTGAAACAAGAACGCCGATTTGATTGATGATGTTCGTGCGAGCAAACACATCTAACAAACCGGCGTTCTTATGCGCGATATTAATACTTTCCTTCCTTTTTGGGAGGGCTTTTCTGTCGTCACGATCAAGCCTGATAGTGACGGCCTACAGATCGATCTGACTCCCCACGCCACCCGATTCCCTTCCTGTGGCGGCTGCCAAAAACCTTGTTCAACCACACATGAGTATTGCGAGCGAACCGTTCGTGATCTTCCCATTCTCGGTCGCGCTTTACGCCTCAGCGTTTTGCTCAGGCGTGTTGGCTGTCGCGACTGTGGCAAACGCATGGAGGCCGTCAGTTGGCTGGATCGCTATGCCCGCATGACGCGCCGCTTGGCCGATGCGGTCATTCAGTCCTGCGAGCGCCTTCCAACCCTGCACGTGGCCCAGATGTTTGGGCTGCATTGGGACACCGTTCGGTTGCTGGAGCGTCGAGCTTTGCAGGCGGTGTTGAGTACGCTGCCGAAGGCGCAACCACGACGCCTGGTGATGGATGAATTCGCGCTATTCAAAGGGCATCGCTATGCCAGTGTTGTGTTGGATGCCGACACGCGACGAGTGCTATGGGTCGGCGAAGGCCGCAGCCGGGCGGCGGTTAGGCCCTTTTTCGAAGGGCTGGGGCCAGAGGGGTGTGCTCGAATCGAAGCAGTGGCAATGGACATGAACACCGCTTTTGACCTGGAGGTTCGTCAGCACTGCCCGAAAGCGCGAGTGGTCTACGACCTCTTCCATGTGGTGGCCAAATATGGCCGAGAGGTGATTGATCGGGTCCGCGTCGACGAGGCCAATCGACTGCGTCATGACAAGCCGGCTCGCAAGGTCATCAAGCAGGCGCGATGGCTGTTGCTGCGCAATCCGCAGAACTTGAAAACGCCAGAGCAACAGGTCCGCTTGGAGGATCTGCTAGCGGCCAACCAAGCGTTGATGACGGACTATTTGATGAAGGCTGAACTCAAAACACTCTGGACGCCGAGTACTGCGTGGGGCTGGCGATCGGCCTGGAAACAATGGCTGCGCCATGCTCATGAAAGCGAAATACCGGCTCTGATCCAGTTCGCCAAACGGCTAAAGGGATACTGGCGGGGCATCGTGAGCCGGGTTCGCTGGCCGATGCACACCGGTCAGTTAGAAGGGATAAACAATCGAATAAAGGTCATCAAGCGGATGGCGTACGGTTACCGGGATAGCGAGTTCTTTTTCATGAAGATCAAGAGCGTCTTTCCCGGTAATCCGTGAAGAACCAAAAATCGGTGGGTACTTCAGACCTTCCCTAGATATAGGCGTCTGTCAGAAATACAGTAAATATCTAATATATATAAAAATATCGGCAATCGGATTAGTTAATCTGAGATTGGCTTAAGATGCGAAATTCTGCCTGTTTTTTGATCAATCTGAGCTCAAACTCACATGCCATCGTCTTTCACCTCAGGCAGGCGGGCATGCATATGTGAAGTGAAGCCTGCTGGCTCACGAGCACTTGTTGTCGCAACGTTTCAACAAATACTAAGTGCGATTTCCAGATCCGTGCGCAGCCTACGGCCGGACCCCATCAATACATAATCGTATTTTTCGTCTCAAACAGACACCCATGAGAGAAAGAAAGTGAAAATCTTCCTGCTCTGGCTTTTCCGGCAAACTTCCGGGCTTGCGCTTCAGAAGACTCATCGTTAACCTTCCACCGTCGCTGCCAATTCAGCGAACGGGTGTGGTAGCCCGGTTTCTTCATAGACCCAGAACGCCTCAGGGCGTTTTTTTGTGCTGGCTGCTTTGTGGCGGCTGTGCATGGGAGGCTTCGGCCTGCCGGGTTCCTATGACCGGTCTACCACCCTGTGTACAGTCGTCTCCTTATTTAGCGTGGTAGCGGATAGGGAGGGGCTCACTCCATAGGAGCTTCACAATGTTCAAAGTAACCCCGAATCCGCCGGATGCGGACGGCTACACAGAAACCGATCCAGTGTCTCCATCCCGCAAGCCAGCCATGGCCGAGCGCCGTCCCAATCCTATCTTCACCATTGTCCCCAGCGTAAACACCGAAACCCTCCTGGTTCACGCCTGTGAAACCCTTGCCTCGGCCAGTGTCATGGCCAGTGAGTTGGCGTTTATCCTCGAAGGTCCGAAATGTAATCTGGCGTTGGCGATTCAGCAGATGATTTCGTTGGCGGAGTTGTCGGTGAATCGGGTGTTGGATCAGGTTGATCCGCAGGAGTAGGTGAGGGGGGGAATTTAACGTGTTGGGCCCTCTGCGCGATATCGGTGTTTGGGGTCTGGGGTAGGGGCGTGTAGATCCAAAGCCAGAGCAACGGCAAGATCAAAAGATCGCAGCCTTCGGCAGCTCCTACGGAGGGATGCGTACGGTTGGGGTAGATTGGTTGGGCCGTCAGGGTGCCTTCGCTGCGGTGCGGCGATCCGAGAAGCCAGCTCCTGCAGTTGGATTGCGTGCGGATCTGAGAGACAGGTCGGCTGGTAGGCCGTCTCGCTTTTGCTTTTGCTTTTGCTTTTGCTTTTGCTTTTGCTTTTGCTGTTGCGGTGCACGCCCCATCGAGAGGCCGAGTGGAGGTTCTGCGCAGTGGGCAACCCGGCATGGATGCCGGGTTAGCCGCGCACGGCCATGGATGGCCGATCGCGGCGGCCCACGGAGCAGGACCGGAGCGAGGGCATGCCGAGCCTTAGCGAGGCACCGAACGAAAGGGGCAAGAGCCCTTGGTTACTTGGGGCTTTTCCAAGTGACTCGCCGTAAGGGCGAAATCCTAAGTCGCCGTTACCGAAGAAATGGATATATACCCGGTCAAAAAGCCAGGCCAGCCATCAGGACGCCATCGCGGGCAAGTCGGATCGCCGCACCGCACGCTCCCACAGGTTCTACGCGCGAAGCGATGTTCATGGTGTCCTAGAGCTCGGGGTAATCTGATCCGTATTTTCCTGCGCCATCTGCCTCTGTAATGCACGCCGTCCCAGGCTCACAATAACGCCACACTCCGCATGCGCAGCCACCGCTGCACTGCAATCAAAAAACGTAGGAGGCCCCATGGGCAAAATGGCATTTTTCCTGGGTGGATTTCTGGTGTTGACCATTTTGATCGGCGCCCTTGCCACCATCTCTCCCGTTTAGTCCCTCCCGCGGTGCCGCTGCCGATCACACCTCTTCCCGCCAGCGCCGCGCCTGAATGAGCAGCGCCGGTGCAAAGTGCAGCATGACCATCCGCACCAGATGATGAGTCAGGATGAACACAACGTTCAGCCCGCCACTAAAGGCGACGATGGTGATGGTCTCGATGGCGCCAGGCATATACGCCAGCCACAACGTCAAGGGATCGCTGCCCAGCACCCGCCCGGCCACGCCGGCAAAGGCCGCCGCGATCAGTAGCATAAGGGTGACGGACACCAGTGCGGCGCGGCCGTGGCGCATGAGTTCCGTCAGGGGAATGTCCTTGAATTTCGAGCCAATCAGCACACCCAGCAGGACGACGGCGCTGTCGACACTCCATTGCGGCATGTGGAAGGCCGGCAGATAACCCATCTTGATGTAGACGCCGGTGACGACAATCGCAGTGAGCATGAAGGGCGCAGGGACGCCGACGCGCAGCAGCAATCGGCCAAGCACGATGCACAAGGCGATCAGCGACAGCAGGGTCAATGCCGTGCTCGTGACCAGCGGACTGCTCTCGGCAACCACCGCGCTGGTCTGCGCGGGAATGCAAAAACTGACCAGCACGGTGATTGACAGCAGGCGGACCAGGTGCACGACGATCACTTTGCCGGACGCGCGTTCGGACTCCAGCAAGTCAAACACGGCGGCGAGGGCGCCGGGGTAGACGGCCAGCAGGGAATCCTTGCGGTTCCATCCCGAGACTCTGAGCAGCCAGAAACCGGCCACGACGCTCTGGACTGCCAGGGACAGCAGCATGAACCCCAGGCTGGGCAGCATGGCCGCCGCCGTTTGGCTGTCCCACGACTTGAACATCAGCCCGGTAGCAATTCCCAAGACGATTTGCACGTAGCCAAGGCTGAGCGGCAGCGTGGGCGAAAAGCGCAGGTTGCTGGCGAACAATGCGGTCGCGAGTATCGAGCCCAGCAACAGGCCATGGGGGATACCGGCGTACTGCAGCGCGATACCGACGCTGATGGCGATCAGCAAGCAGAATAGGGTTTTCATGGGGCTGACGAATCTTCCTTAATTCTTGAAATAACCCAACGCTTGAATCGAGTCTTCTTTTCAGGGCACGCACGTTTTCCCACTTAACGGCTTGAAGCGTCAAGTGCGCCGGGCTCAATGCGGTAAAAACCCTCGCCAGCCAAAAAGCACAACGCCTCCACAGTGGGAGGCGTTGCGGGTTTTCAGCAGTACGGTTGAGTTATTTGAGATCGAATCGATCCAGGTTCATCACCTTGGTCCAGGCCGCAACGAAGTCGTTGACGAACTTCTCCTTCGAATCGCTGCTTGCATAGAATTCGGCCAATGCTCGCAGCTGCGAATTCGAACCGAAGACCAGATCGACACGGGTCCCGGTCCACTTCACTTCACCGGTTTTACGATCCCTTCCTTCAAACTCTTCGTTGTCCTGCGAGGTTGGTTTCCATTCCACGCCCATGTCCAGCAGGTTCTTGAAGAAGTCGTTGGTCAACGCTTCCGGCTGCTGGGTGAACACGCCGTGCCTGGTTTGTCCGGCGTTGATGTTCAGCACGCGCAGGCCGCCGATGAGCGCGGTCATTTCTGGCGCGCTGAGTGTCAGCTGTTGTGCCTTGTCGATCAGTAATGCCTCGGCGGGTACGCGGTAGCGGGACTTGAGGTAGTTGCGGAAACCATCGGCAATAGGTTCGAGGAAGCCGAAGGACTCCACATCCGTTTGCTCTTGCGAGGCGTCCATCCGTCCTGGTGTGAATGGCACCGTGACGTTGTGCCCGGCATTTTTCGCCGCCTGTTCGATACCGGCGCTGCCGCCCAGGACAATCAGGTCCGCCAGTGAGATTTTCTTGCCGCCGCTGTTGAACTCGCTCTGGATGCTCTCGAGTTTCGCCAGCACGTTCGCCTGCTGCTCAGGCTGGTTGGCCTGCCAGAATTTCTGCGGGGCCAGACGCAGGCGTCCGCCGTTGGCGCCGCCGCGTTTGTCGGAGCCGCGGAAGGTGGAAGCCGCCGCCCAGGCGGTTGATACCAGCTGCGAGACCGTCAGGCCCGACGCCAGGAGTTTGCTCTTGAGTGCGGCAACGTCGCTGTCGTCGACCAGGGGATGGTCGACCGCTGGGATCGGGTCTTGCCACAGCAGTTCTTCGCTGGGCAGTTCCGGGCCGAGGTAGCGCGAGAGTGGACCCATGTCACGGTGGATCAGTTTGAACCAGGCGCGGGCAAACGCATCGGACAATTGCTCCGGATTCTCCAGGAAGCGCCGCGAGATCGGTTCATAGATGGGGTCGAAGCGCAGCGACAGGTCGGTGGTCAGCATGGTCGGATTACGCCGTTTCGACGGGTCGTGGGCATCGGGAATGATGCCGGCACCGGCGCCGTTTTTCGCGACCCACTGGTTCGCTCCGGCCGGGCTTTTGCTCAGTTCCCACTCGAAACCGAACAGGTTCTCCAGGTAGTTGTTGCTCCACAGGGTGGGCGTGGTGGTCCAGGTCACTTCCAGGCCGCTGGTGATGGTGTCCGGGCCTTTGCCGGTGCCGAAGCTGTTCTTCCAGCCAAAGCCCTGGGCTTCCAGGCCGGCCGCTTCCGGTTCGGCGCCGACATTGTCCGCAGGCCCGGCACCGTGGGTTTTGCCGAAGGCGTGGCCGCCGGCGATCAGCGCCACGGTTTCTTCGTCATTCATGGCCATGCGGGCGAAGGTTTCGCGGATGTCCTTCGCTGCGGCGAGCGGATCCGGGTTGCCCTCGGGGCCTTCCGGGTTGACGTAGATCAGACCCATCTGCACTGCAGCAAGCGGGTTTTCCAGGTTACGCCCCTGCTCGGTGCGGCTCTCCTCGTTTTCCCCCGGCTCGGCAACCAGCGGGCCTTCGCCGGGCTCTTGCATGGGCTCGTTTTCCTTGCCGTAGCGGGTGTCGCCGCCCAGCCATTTGTTTTCCGAACCCCAGTAGACGTCTTCGTCCGGTTCCCAGACGTCCTTGCGACCGCCGGAAAAACCGAAGGTCTTGAAGCCCATGGACTCCAGTGCGACGTTGCCGGTCAGGACGATCAGGTCAGCCCAGGAAATCTTGCGCCCATATTTTTGCTTGATCGGCCACAGCAGCCGGCGCGCCTTGTCGAGGCTGACGTTGTCCGGCCAGCTGTTGAGCGGTGCGAAGCGCTGTTGACCGGAACCCGCACCGCCGCGGCCATCACCGGTGCGATAGGTGCCGGCGGCGTGCCAGGACATGCGAATGAACAGCGGCCCATAGTGACCGAAATCCGCCGGCCACCATTCTTGTGAATCGGTCATCAATGCGTTCAGGTCTTGCTTGAGCGCCGCAAAGTCCAGGCTTTTGAATGCTTCGGCGTAGTTGAAGCCTTCGTCCAAGGGGTCGGTCAGGGACGAGTGCTGGTGCAGGATCTTCAGATTCAGTTGGTTCGGCCACCAGTCGCGGTTTGTCGTGCCACCGCCAGCGGCGTGATTGAACGGGCATTTCGATTCGTTTGCCATGTGTGAGCTACCTTTAGGTCGTGTTCATCCGGCTATCCGGCCCGGTATGGGCGCGCAATAGCGACGAGCAAAATCAATGACTTAGGCGGCAGGGCCAGCAGTTCGATCAACTGATTGTCTTGACCACACGGGAATTCTGAACAGCGGCAATCGAGTTGCCTGCGCGGTGGCCCACGGGTGCCCTAGTCAAGCTTCGGACTCATTGGGTGTTTCCTGATCAGCGCTAAACCGGCCAGCTTATAATGCCAGCGCTGGATTAAGGTTAGACCCGAGTGCGGGAGTCAGCTAATAGGTGGAGTATTCGGGGGTGATAGGCAGAATCTTTCAGCTTGGCTTTGGGGTGAAGCCAATGGCCTCTTCGCTGGCAAGCCAGCGAAGGCGGAGTGTCAGGCGACATCAATACAGCTGAACCACCGCTTTCGCGAGCAGGCTCGCTCCCACAGTTTTGATCGCTGTCGGCCACGGATTTTGTGTACGGGTTGATAGAGTGACAATCAAAAAACCGCATAGCCCGGACCGGCGAATGCTTTACTCCGTGAATCAGACTCAAACCCGGGTATCGCTATGGCGCACTGCACATGGATTCATTGATCACCGCGGCAGCGCGGGCGCTGGCGGCGGGTGATCCGCTCGGGGCGCTGGACCGGGTTGCGCTGCGCGACGACGCGCCGGCGCTCGCACTTCGGGGCATCGCGATGGCGCAGCTCGGCGATCTGGTGCGGGCCAAGGCGCTGGTGAAAAGTGCGGTGCGGGCCTTTGGGCCGAAAGAGGCGGTGGCCCGGGCGCGGTGTGTGGTCGCCGAGGCCGAGATCGCCCTCGCTTCGCGGGATCTGGGCTGGCCGGTGAAGGCACTTGATGCGGCGCGGGTGACGCTCGAGGCTCACGGTGATCGGGTCAACGCAGCCCATGCGCGCTATCTGCAGATCAGGCGTTTGCTGCTGATCGGCCGGCTCGATGAGGCTGACGTCTTGCTTGCCGCACTCGATCCGGCACCGCTACCCCCGGTTTTGCGCGCCGCCCATGAATTGGTGGTGGCGGGGATTGCCATTCGCCGCCTGCAATCGCAGTCGGCGCACAATGCCCTGGCGCGGGCCAGGCATGCTGCCGAATTGGCCGCTATCCCGGCGCTGACCGCCGAAGTCGAAAACGCCGTACTCATACTCGACACGCCCGCCGCGCGCCTGATCGTCCATGGTGAAGAGCGGCCCCTGTTGCTGGATGAGGTTGAAGCGCTGCTGGGCTCAACGTCACTGGTGGTGGACGCGTGTCGTTACAGCGTACGCGGCACCGGCATGTCGGTTGCCCTGGCCACCCGTCCCGTGCTGTTCACACTGGCAAGAATGATGGCCGAGACCTGGCCCGGTGACGTGTCGCGCGAAGCGCTGATCGCCGGTGCCTTTCGCTTGAAACTGACGGACGAATCCCATCGTGCCCGGTTGCGTGTGGAAATCGGCCGGTTGCGGGCAGCGCTCAAACCCTTGGCCGGAGTGATGGCGACCCCGCGCGGATTCGCCCTGGTGCCTTTGGTGTCAGCCGACGTGGTGGTGCTGGCGCCACCGGTCGATGAGAAGTTTGCCGCGGTGTTCGCCTTCCTCGCCGACGGCGAGTCATGGTCGAGTTCCGCCCTGGCGCTGGCCCTCGGCGCCAGTCAGCGCACCGTGCAGCGCACCCTCGAGGCGCTGGCGGCGGCCGGCAGGGTGCAGTCGTTCGGTCGCGGGCGCGCGCGGCGCTGGATGACCCCGCCGATACCGGGTTTCGCGACGACCTTGTTACTCCCGGCGCCACTGCCGAGTGACTAGGATGAACGCCATCAACCCGCGACGAGGAAGCCAGCATGAAAAGCTCAACCGCTGAAATACTGCGTGAATATGGCCCGTTTCCCGGTGTCGACACTGTCCATGGCCTCACCTGGGACGGCCGGCAGGTCTGGTTCGCCAGCGGCGAAAAACTCAACGCTTTGGACCCGGAAAGCGGCAAGACACTGCGCTCGATCGATGTCACCGCCGATGCGGGCACGGCCTTCGACGGCCAGTACCTGTTTCAGATCGCCGCGGATCGTATCCAGAAAATCGACCCGCAGACCGGGCGGGTGGTGAACACCATCCCGGCCCCGGGCGGCGGTAATGATTCGGGGCTCACCTGGGCCGAAGGTTCGCTGTGGGTCGGCCGCTATCGCGATCGCAAAATTCACCAGATCGATGCCGAAACCGGGACGATTTTGCGCACGATCGAATCCAACCGCTTCGTCACCGGGGTGACCTGGGTCGAAGGGCAGCTGTGGCATGGCACCTGGGAAGGGGACGAGAGTGAATTGCGCCGCGTCGATCCGCACACCGGCGAGGTCCTGGAAAGCCTCACGCTGCCGGAGGGCGTCGGGGTGTCGGGACTTGAATCCGATGGCGGCGACCGGTTTTTCTGCGGCGGTGGCAGCAGTGGCAAGGTGAGGGCGGTTCGGCGCCCCAAATGAGACGCCGAACCTGCTCAATCAATGCACGCGTAGACCACCAGTTCCACCAGCATCTCCTCCCTGGCCAGCCCGGCGACCACCACGGCCGCGCGGTTGGGGTAGGGCGCCTGGAAGTACTCGGTGTAGAGCCCGTTCACCGTGGCCAGGTAGCGGCGGTCGGTGACGTAGATCAGCACCTGGGTCACGGCATCGAGCGAGCTGCCGGCGGCCTCCAGGGTATGGCGCAAGTTGTCCAGGGTCTGCCGGGTCTGCGCTTCGATGCCACCGGTGACCACCTGGCCCTGGCGGTCGATGGGGATCTGCGCGGTGTACAGCGTGCCGTTGCCGACCACCGCCCATTCCAGGGGCGCACGCGAGGCGAAGAGGTCGGTGTGGATGGCGTATTTCATCGATAGTTTCCTGACAGCAGGCTTAATGATGTTCAGCGGGCGTCGCTGCTTTCGCCGGCACCGCGGCGTCGGGACTCTTCAGTGCTTTCCACCAGCACCTGTTCACCCAGTTTTTTCAACATGACCCAGACCTCGTCGTCGACCTCCAGGCCGCCGGCGAGCTGGCGGGCGGGGAGCGGCGGGTCGCCGGGGGCCGCGTCCTCGGCGCTGAGCCGTGGCAGCAGGGTGAAGTGCCGCGAGATCAACACATTGATGCTTTGCTCGTCGCTGCGGGCGGAGGGTGGCAACTTGTAGACCCGCAAGGACGGCGTGCTTTGCCCGGCGGCCAGGGTGGCGACCAGTTCCTGGCGAGCATCGCGCCAGTAGACGCAAAAGTTCAGCCCCTGTTCGGCGCAGCGCGCCAGGTAGCCAAGCAGCAGGATGCGGTTGTGGCAGTGGCGGATCCGGACCTGCGCACTGCCGCCGCGCAGGGCCTTGCTTACGCCCAGTTCGATGGCCAACAGGCTGCCCAGCACCGCCCAGGCGAGGATCTGCCAGTACAGGCCGAAAAATTTGGTCGACCAGGCGAACAGCGTGTTCACCAGAATCGACACACCACGCTGCCGCCCGAACATGAAGTGTCGTGCATCAAGGCGCTGAAAAAAGCTTTCCCCGGCTACCCGTTGCGCATCGATCCGAACGGCAACTGGTCGCTGCAAACCTCGATTCGCATGGCCGAATTGCTCGGCGACGACCTGCAGTTTACCCTTGGCAGGAGCCGGATGAAGAGGTGATCAAGGGCGGCAAGCTGCCGATCGTCGACGGTTGCGTGCAGATCACCCGTGCACCGGGATTGGGGCTGGAACTGGATCACGATCAATTGGGCAAGCTGCATGACCAGTACCTGACCTGCGGCATTCGCCAGCGCGACGACGTGAAGCAGATGCAGCGTTACAAGCCGGAGTGGAAGGCGGTCAAACCGCGGTTTTGAATTCAGTCAACAGACGCTCGATCTGCGCCAGCTCCCAGGTGCTGAGCAAACTGACCGGGTCGGTGCGTTGCCAACTGTCGAACACGCCCTCGCGGCCGTCCGGGCTCTGGCAGCGCTGGCAGTGACGCAGGTGGTTGCCGTCGACGTCGAGGGTCAGCCGCCAGCCCTCGATATCGACCTGCACCAGGCCAGGCCCGGACTGTTCGCCGAGGCGCTGCAAAGGGCGAATGCCCAGGGCGGCATCGCGCAATGCCTGATAAACGTCGCGGGCGGTAAGCGATGTCACGGGTGTCTCCGTTGGGTGGGGGGTGTAGGAGCAAGCTTGCTCGCGATGGTCATAAACGATAACGCGTTTTTTCTGAATGAACGCGTTTCTGTTGAGGCCATCACGTAAAGATCAAAAGATCGCAGCCTTCGCCAGTTCCTACGCCGACCGTGTTCAACCCGGAAATCGCAGGTGTTCGCAAATCCTGTAGGAGCCAGCTTGCTGGCGAAGGCGCCTTCATTGGCGCTGCAAGGCTTGAGGCCGCCTTCGCTGCGGTGCGGCGATCCGACAAGCCAGCTCCTGCAGGGTTGGTGTTTTCCACAATCCCGCGGTGCGCAGGTGATTGTGTCGATACCGAAAGCGGCGATTTTGGCGATCGCCCGGGCAGCCCGTGAATTTGCGGGTTATTGCAGGTATAAAAAAACCCGGCAGACGAGGCCGGGTTTTTCGTTGAGTGCTGCGGTAAAACCATTCATTTACGCCGCACGGCTTTCGATCAAACGATCCGAACCACCTTCAGCAACGCGGTTTTCGATCAAACGATCCGAACCATCGGCAGCCACGCGATTCTCGATCAGCCGATCCGAACCATCGGCAGCAACCCGATTTTCGATCAGACGATCCGAACCATCAGCAGCAACGCGATTCTCGATCAAACGATCCGAACCACCCTCAGCCACACGGCTTTCAATCAGACGATCCGAGCCGCCTTCAGCGACAACCGGGTGAGCAGAGGTAGCGGCGAAAGCGTTAGCTGCAAAAACCGAGAAAGCGATGCTGAGAAGGATTTGGCGTTTCATGATTGTGTGCTCCGGGTGTAGTTGTTTGGTATGGAGCTGATGTTACGCCCCGGAGTTTTTAAGAGAACTTCATTGGGTTGATGATGACTATCGACGCCGGCAATGGGTGGTTTTGTGCACAACGCCCCGTTTTTGTTTGCCTGGCCAGCCGATATCAGAGAAGCTCCCCGGGCCCGTCTCGGGCAGGTTGGCTGCATGATCGAATGGTTCAGGGATGGGTTGAATGACACTCAGGGTGATGGTGGTCGGTGGCTACGGAAACTTTGGCAGCATCGTTTGCAGGCATTTGATCGCGATGCCAGGCGTAGCGCTGGTGATCTCGGGGCGTGACTCATACAAGCTATTGAGCAAGGTCGATGAGCTGCAAGCCCGGTCAGGCCGAGTCTGTGAAAGTTGGTGTGGCGATGCCATGGGCCCTGCGTTCACCGCCACCCTGCGAGCGATGGGCATTGAGTGGGTGATCCACACCGGCGGCCCATTTCAGGGGCAATCCTATGCAGTGGCACGAAGCTGCATCGACGCCGGGGTGAATTACTGCGACCTGGCGGACTGTCGCGCCTTCGTTAATGGCATTAAAGCACTGGACCCACACGCAAAACAGGCAGGCGTGGTCATTCTCAGCGGCTGCAGCTCGGTGCCGACGCTGTCATCCGCCATCATCGATCAGTATCGCCACCGTTTTCAGCGCATCGACTCGATCGAACACGGCATCTCGTCATCGGCCAAGATGCCGGGGCTGTCCACCGTCGAGGGCGTGCTGGCTTACGCCGGCAAGCCCATCAAGCAACTCAGGAACGGCCAGGTGCATGAAGTGTCGGGTTGGCAGGACCTGACCCTTCGTAAAATGCCGCAGCTGGGGACACGGGTACTGGCCAATGTAGACGTGCCGGACATGGATATCTTCCCGGGTCGCTACGGGGCCAAGACCTTGAGATTCAAGGCGGGTTCGGGCCTCAAGCTCGGCGGTGTGGCTAACGGGTTGCTCGCCGAAGCGCTGAGAATCGGTCTGGTTCATGACCCTGCGGTCTGGGCGGCACGCTTGCATCGCTGGGGTACTCGGTTCGAGCGCTTTGGCGATGGTAAAAGTGCGATGTACATCGACGTCAAAGGGCAGGGTAGCGATGGAAAACCGCTGTCCATGACGGCGCAACTGACGGCCAATAATGACAATGGCCCGCAGATTCCGAGCTGTGCGGCCGTAGCCCTGGTGGCGAAAATCGTCCAGGGCTACTGTCCCGAACCCGGTGCCCGAGCCTGCGTGGGCGAAATCAGTGTCGACGAGTACATGGCTGCCATCAACGATCCGGCAAATCTGCACCTGTGCGTACACTTCTCCGACGAGCAGTCTTGAACATGCTCTACCTGTGCCTGAAATACCTCCACGTCATCGCCGCGATCTTTCTGTTTGGATTCGGCATGGGCTCCTACCTGTATTTGATCGCGGCCAGCCGCACGGCCAACCCTCAAGTGATCGCCCACGTGGCCAGGATGGTGGTGCGGTTCGACACCTGGATTACCACGCCGGCTGGCTTGATTCAAATCGCGACCGGCTACCTGCTGATGCAGCTGTCCGGACTGCCGTTGACCACGGAATGGATTCTGACCTCGCTGATCATCTTTCTGTGCGTCGGTTCGCTTTGGCTTCCGGTGTTAGTGTTACAGAAGCGACTTCATGTCATGGCGTTGAGTGCGGTCGACACAGGACAGGATCTGAACGATGAGTATCGGTCGGTTTACAACAAATGGTTCTGGCTGGGGATTGTTGGTTTTACGGGGATGTTTGTGATTGTGATGATGATGGTGACAAAAATGACGCCGGGGCAAATGGTCGGGATGTTGGGGATTCAGCCATGGGTTTAAGCAAACGCGAGCAAGCGCATGTCGAACGGCTGCTGGTCGCCACGCTGACCGAGGCGTGCGAGACGGCCAAGGCGGAACTGGTCGGGTTCGCCTGGTTGACCCACGAGATCGATTACGCCGAATTTCCTTCCAGCCTGAGGGTGATCTGGGTCTTCGAGACTCAGGCGCAAAAGGATCAGGTGCTGGCGAGCGGGCAGGGTGCGCGCATGATTGAACTGACAGCCCGGGCGTTGAATACGGCTCAGGTTTCGCTCAGCCCGGTCTCGGCCCATGTGCAGTTCGATTCCGAAGAGGAATGTCAGCGTGCCAACGGCGGGAACTGGCCGCAGCGTCTGGCGCGCAAGCACTCGCCGCGCAGGTGATTGGCCCCCCACGCCGGCGAGCGTGCAGCCACGGGCTGACTCACACCAACTTGCAAAACCCGAACCTTCCCTGCAGGCGACCGGCAACCCGATAGACACACTGACACGAACTATAGTGAGTGATCCGGTGCGTTGCGGGTTATGGAAGAAGCCCGATCGGGCGGCAAATCCACGAAACCAGGCGTGCCGACTGTCCTCTCACGCAGGAGGTAAACCCGAGCCTGATCGGATGAGCAGGCGAGCTTTGCGATTCACCTGAGTGCGCGTAAACGACGTCTTTAAATACCACTGCCAGAGGCGACTTTGAACCGGTGTGCGTTAAAGACGATTTTTTTACATTTTCAATCAGGAGATCATCATGTCCCAGCTCGAAAAAGTACTCTACACCGCCAAAGTCCACACCACGGGTGGACGGGACGGCGCCTCGCGCAGCGATGATGGCCGTCTCGACATCAAGCATTCGTCCCCCGGCGGCCCGGGCGACGGCACCAATCCGGAGCAGTTGTTCGCCGCCGGTTGGTCCGCCTGCTTCATTGGTGCGATGCAGGTGGCGGCGCGCGAAATGCAGGTCAAGCTTCCGCCTGACCTGAGCATCGATGCTGAAGTTGACCTGGGCACCAATACGGGCGGTTACCTGCTCCAGGCTCGCCTCAACATCAAACTGCCAGGCCTGGACCAGGAAACGGCCCGCAAGCTGGTGGATAAAGGCCACCAGTTGTGTCCGTACTCCAAGGCCACGCGGGGCAATATCGAGGTCGAGATCAACCTGGCCTGAACCTGAACGGTCATCGCAAGGGGGAGGCCGGCGCTCCACCCTTGCGATGGATGGGCAGGCAAAGTCGATACGCTGCAGCGGTTTGTATCTGTACGTATCCACCAGCCCGACAGCTACCTTCGCATACAAATCCATGGGTCTGGCGACACTTGCGCGATACACGGCGGCCGCTCAATAGAGCCACCGCATCCGCGGCAAACCTGGCGCGGCCTTGCCGTGTAATCCTCTGGAGAATTGCGATGTCCTCTATCAACTTCCGTAACACCGCCGGCCTGTTCGCCGTTGCCGCCACTGTGGCGCTCGCTGCCTTTGCAGGCGTTTCCCAAGCCCAAGAGCCGGCAAAAAGCTGGCAGACCGGGATCCACCGCACGGATCTGTTGAAACGCGACCTGGATGTTTCCGGGCGTGAGGTGATCCAGGTTGTTGTTGATATCGATCCGGGTGTGTCATCGCCCAAGCATTCTCATCCCGGTGTGGAAGTCGCCTATGTCCTGGAGGGCACGTTTGAGTATCAGCTCGAGGGGCAGCCACCGGTCACGCTCAAGGCCGGCGAATCCCTGTATATCCCCGCTGGCACTGCGCATGTCGCGAAGAACGTCGGTGCGGGCAAGGCGTCGGAACTGGCGACCTATATCGTGAAGAAAGGCGTGCCGGCTGTAGAGCTGTCGAAATAAGCGACCGAGATTGGCAACCCATGCCAGTGGGTTAAACGCAGGTCCTGTGGGAGCGGGCTTGTCTCCGGGCGGCGATCCGACGAAAGCGGTCTTTCAATCAACATCAATGTTGAATGTATGGCCCTCTTCGTCGGATCGCCGCCCGGAGACAAGCCCACTCCCACAGGTTCTGCATTTCAATTGACGTCTTGCGACGCTGTAATCCATTTGCCGACCGTCGGCGCCTGCCACTGCTCCAGCGCATCGATCAGCGCAGACGGATCGGTGTCGAAGATCAGCATCTGGCTGTGTTCGCTTTTCATGAAACCCTCTTTCACGGCATGCTCGAGAAGGCTGCGAACCGGATCGAAAAAAGCGCCGATATTCAGGCAGGCGATGGCTTTCTGGTGTTCACCCAGTTGCGTCAGGGTGGCCGCTTCAAACAGTTCTTCAAAGGTCCCCAGGCCTCCTGGCAATGCAATGAAAGCATCGGCCCATTCACTCATGCGCGTCTTGCGGCTGCGCATGTCTTGCGTCACTTCGTGTCGGGTCAGTCCGGGATGAAGATGCCCGAGTCCGAACAGCAGATCGGTAATGATGCCGACCACTTCACCGCCTTCGGCGAGCACGGTATCGGCCATGACCCCCATCAAACCCTTGTGGGTCCCGCCATAGACCAGGCGTATGCCGCGTTTGGCGATTTCCCGGCCGAGGGCCCGGGCCCCTTCGGCATACGCGGGGTTGAAGCCGAAGTTGGAGCCGGAGAAAACGGCAATGCTGCGAAGCGGGGCAGCATCGGATGATTCCCGGTGGATGGCAAGTACCGATGATGCAATCCGCCGCACTGGCGAGAAAGGTCCAAGAACCGGCTGTCGGAGTGGGCCATGATCCACTGCATTACATCAACTCGAGAATGCGCCTTCCCAGTTGTTCGGCGCTGTCTTCGCAGTCGATGTTGGCGAAACCGAGCAGCAGCGCGGAGTCGGCCTTGCCCTGGATACTCCAGTCGCTCAGGGCTTCTGCATAAATTCCGGCATGCTGCAGACGCTCGACCAGCAAGCGATCGGACTGTTGTGCCGTCAGTCGCAGGATCAGGTGCATGCCGCCCGGTTGCGCATCGATGCGGATCTGATCGCCCAGGGCTTTCCTGAGCCCCTGCGCGGTCATCTCCCGGCGTTCGCCATAGAGTTTGCGCATGCGTTGGATATGCCGGGCGAAATGGCCCTCGGTCACAAAGGTGGCGACGATGGCCTGGGTGAGTTCCGGGCAGCCGCCGAGGAATATCTGGCTGACCTGTTCGAAGCGTTCGACCTGCGCCGGTGGCACAACCAGGTACGCGAGACGGATGCCAGGAAACAGCACCTTGCTGAACGTGCCGCAATAAAGCACCCGGCCATCGCGGTCCAGGCTCTTGAGCGCGGGCAGCGGGCGACTGATGTAGCGGTACTCGCCATCGTAATCGTCCTCGACGATCCAGGCCTGCTCACGGCTCGCCCACTCCAGCAGCTGCAGGCGTCGCGGCAGTGACAATGACACGCACAACGGGCTCTGATGGGCCGGGGTGACCACCGCCGCCCGCGCCCGTGCCGAATGGCTCACAGCGTCCTCGACACGCATGCCGTCCTGATCGACCGCAACCGGGGCCACCTGCATCTGCAGATGTTCCAGTAATTGACGGGTCGGCAGGTAGCCAGGGTCTTCCACGAAAACACGATCGCCGGGTGTCAGCAGTGCGTGAGTGATCAGTGACAGGGTATTGCGGTAACCCGAGGTGATGAACACCTGAGCGGGCGAGCAGGTAATGCCCCGCGCCACCTGCAGGTAGGTGGCAATCGCGCTGCGCAGTGATTCCAGCCCATAAACCGACGGGTTGGCCATGTCCGGGATTCGGGTGGCACGCACGCAGCGCGCGCCGATTTGCGCCCATATTTTTCGTGGGAAAGCGTCCAGCGCGGGCAGGGCCATTTGAAACGGCAGGATAGGCGCCTTGTGCCTGATGGAGGCGCTTCCCACCGCACCGGATGTTCGCTCTGTACGGGACGAAGTCGCCCTGACGTTGATGCCCGGCGCCACCACTGTGCCGGCCTGGCCACGGGACTGGATGTACCCTTCGGCGGTCAGCAGTGAATACGCGGTGTCGATGGTCCCTCTCGCCAGTCCAAGTTCCTTGGCCAGCGCCCGGGCTGCGGGAATCCGCTGTCCCGGTGTGAGCACTCCGTCAGTGATCGCCGCGCGGAACCGCCAGTAGATTTGCCGGTAGATGGGTTCCGGGGAGGTGGGGTCGAGGGGTGAAAGGTTGTTGATTTGATGGGTCATGGCGGCGGGCAGTGTGCTCATTGTTTTTTTTGCCGGGAAATCCGGCATCACGGCAGACGACGATGGCCTGTATTGCAAGGGGTTTTGCCCAGACCTGCCGGGACGCGGCCAGCTTATTTGTTTCTCTCGTAAAGGAGCGCAAGATAAGCGACTGGACGTTCAAATAAGTGTCGCAGTCGGCTTGCATATAGCCATCTCGGGCACCACCGGTAAGGACATCTCACCGAATAACAAGATGAGCGCGTTCTCTGTCGAATGCAGGGGCCGGAGGAGGCGTTTTGAACCCGTTCCAGCTCAGACCCGGTGCCTCAACCATCAACATGTTGCTTCAGGCGTGCCTGCAACGCCGCGACGCCGTGCCACCGACTTTAACGGAAAAAGCGGTCATCCCTGGTATTCCCAATGCTCGCTATTGGCTGGACCAGGATCTGAGTCCGTTCATACAGGATGCCATTGCGGCCAACAAGAGAGAGCATGAGGCGCTCGTTGCAACCGGCAGGGCGGACACCATCCTGCCGCTGGCCAGTATGCTGGCAATTTCCGGTGGTGGCGACGCGGGCACCTTTGCGGCGGGGCTCATTGCGGGATGGACCGAGCATGGGACTCGCCCGGTGTTCAAGATCGTCACGGGCATCAGCGCTGGCGCCCTGGTCGCCCCGTTCGCTTTCCTGGGGCCGCAGTACGATGCGGTCATTCAGCGCATCTCCAACGCAGTCGGCCCGAAAGACATTTTCCGCTCGCGCAATGTCCTGGCGCGTCTTGCCAGCGACGGAATAGCCGATAGCAAGCCACTGTCGCGGCTCATTGCGAAGTACATCACGCCCGAGGTCCTTGCGCAGATCGCGGCGCAATATGCCAAAGGACGAATACTGATGATCGGCACGACCGACCTGGATTCAGCGCGGCCAGTCACCTGGAACATGGGCACGATTGCCTCCAGCCAGGCGCCGGGAGCGCTCGAGCTCTTTCGCAACATCATGGTCGCGTCAATGAGTATTCCCGGCGCAGTGTCACCGGTCATGATCGATGTGGAAGTCGACGGCCAACTGTTCCAGGAAATGCACGTGGATGGCGGCGTCATCACGCAGATGTTCCTTTACCCGCCAGGCACCGTGATGGCCATGAACAAAGTCCCGGGCGCACCTGTGCGCAACGAGCGTCATTTCTATGTCATTCGCAACGGGAAGCTGGCACCGCAGTGGTCCGGGACGAAGCGCCGTACATTGAGCATTGGCGGTCGAGCCATCAGTGCCTTGATTCAAACCCAGGGGGTCAGCGACCTCGATCGAATCTACCGGATGGCGAAGCAGGATGGGGCGGACTTCAATCTTGCGTATATCGGTGCCGATTTTTGCTTTTCCCGAAATCATAAATTCGATGGCGAGTACATGAAGCGTTTATTCGAATACGCCTTTCAACTCGGCGCGAAGGGCTATCCGTGGCATAAGTTGCCGCCGGGCCCGGTCCTCTGACTGCCCTATGAGTCATTTCGAAGAAAAATACGCGTGTAGTGCCTGGTCTGTCTTGCGCCTGGCCTCAACCACGGCATCCGGACCCAAGGCAGTGCCTTCAACCGAGAAGAACGTTAGTGCATGCAGCCCGATCATGCCCAGAACGGCAGTCAGATACGGCGTGAGAAAATCCGGCTGACGCGGGTTCACCCCGGTAAATCTTCCGCCCGAGGCCACCGCGACAAACACCGGCCTGTCGCGCAAGAGGCTGGTTTTGCCCTGCGCGCCGACATTGAAGGTGCGACGAACGCGAGCCACGTGATCGATCCAGACTTTCAGCGCGGCCGGCACGGTGAAGTTATGCATGGGCGTGCCAATGACCACCACATCGGCGCTTTCCAGTTCTTGAATCAACTCATCTGACCGGGCAAGAGAACCTTCTTGCGAGACGTCTGCAGACGATTGTTGTGAATTCGCGTAATCCTCGTCGACCTGCGAAATGGCATCTTCTGCTACGACCCGGTTGATGACGGTGGCCGTCGGGGCGCTATCGAGTAAAAAACCGATGATGTGTTGGGAAAGTCGATAGCTCTCGGAAGATTGCCCGCGGGGACTGCAAATAACGTGGAGGATTTTCATGATTCACCCGTTGCTGAAAGTGCTGATGTGAGGGGAATCACTGTATGAAGCTTATGACCTATAACAAAGGTCCATGAATGGACTAAGTGACTGGGCCAAGACTGTCAGCGGCCGAGGGATCATGGACCATAACACAACACTAATCATGGACCTTATCAAATAGGCCAAGAAGCAGCACGATGGCGTCCCTTATCCAGCAAACACAAGGACTCATCATGAGCAACCGTATCGACTACTCCAACGCTTCTCCTGAAGGTTACAAGGCATTTGGCGGTGTCTACGTCTATCTGCAAAACAGCGGTCTGTCCCACGAACTGATCGACCTGGTCTATCTGCGGGTCTCGCAAATAAACGGCTGCGCTTTTTGCATCGACATGCATTCGCGCGATTTGCTGAAACTTGGCGTCAGCGTGGACAAGCTGGTGCTGGTACCGGTGTGGCACGACGCGGGTGAAGTCTTCAGCCAGCGCGAACGTGTTGCACTGAGTTGGGCGGAGACCGTGACCCGTGTCGCTGAAACCGGCGTTCCCGATGCTGATTATGAGGCTGCGGCGGCCGAGTTCGGCGATAAGGAACTGGCCGATATGACTTATGCGATCGGCTTGATGAACGCCTTCAATCGATTCGGCGTCACGTTCCGTTCGAAACCCGCTGCTGCCAACAAAGCTTGACCTGCCCGATAGGTCAGTAGAGCGCTCACCCAGTCTCGCCAGGCGCTGACGCCTGGCGATTCAACTTACGGATCTACCTCAACGGGACTATTACCATGGCATGGGCATTACTGGGCATCGCCGGCATTCTCGAAATCGCCTTCGCCTTCTACATGAAAGGCTCCGACGGTTTCACCCGGTTGATACCGGGATTGCTGGCAGCCGCTACAGGCTTGTCGAGCGTTTTTCTGCTTTCACTGTCGCTGCGCACATTGCCGGTCGGAACCGCCTACGCGGTGTGGACCGGTATCGGCGCCGCGGGCACCGCGATTCTGGGCATGGCGCTGCTGGGGGACGCCACCACGGCGCTAAGAATATTCTGTATCGCTCTCATCCTGGCTGGCGTTATCGGGCTCAGGCTGGTCTCGGCAAATTGAACGGGCTCCTTATGGCTGTAATTGCTCCACCAAGTGCGGTGTCACGTAGTGCGGACCGTCGAACAGGTAGAGGGGATAGCCGTCATACGCGGCGAGCTGCGTCTTGAGTTCGGCGGCGGTCGCGGAGCGGAATCCGCCGCCGAAGTTGGGCCGAAAGGCCTCGACGATGATCCGCACACGCTCCTTGCCCAGACGTTCGCCCAAGGCGTCGGCATAGGTTCGGGCCACGGGTGCCGTGCGCGCATAGACGCCGACACCATCCTGAAAGAACACGCCGATGTCATCCGGCAGCCATTGCTTGAGCCAGTCGGCGGTGGCAGCGGGGCCAATGTTGGCGCCGTCGTAGACACTGATCCACAACGGTCGCGGCAGCCTGGCCAGCAGGGCGGGCAATTCGTTGGCGCGGGTCCAGCTGGGATCGACTTCGGCCGGGAAATACCAGCCGGTGACGTGCAGTGGCGTCGGCAGTCTGGCGATGCGTTCCGATACGATCGCCAGTTGCTCGATGTTGTCCCTTGAACGGTTTTCGCTGAAATATCCGGCCAGCCCGAGGATGACATCCTGGGCCCAGGGAGCCTTGGCGATGCGCGCCCAATCGGGCAGGACCGGTACGCCGGGCAAGCCGCTGCCGGGAACGAAAGCCTGATCGTCGACGACGGTCCATTGCACCAGCAGTTCTCGGGCGCCCAGTTTTTCCCAGTTTCCGCTGATGCCCACGGTCTTGTTGTCCGGCTGCCAGACGATGCCGACGATCCCCGGTTCCAGGGCCTTGGTGCTCGTCACGTAGAGCAAGCCGGCACCGGCACCGAGGGTGAGGGCGAACAACACGGCCGTAACGGTCGCGCGACTGGCGGTGTAGCCGAAGATGTTCACGGCAGTGCCTTCTTGATGCGCTGATGCCATTGGCTCAGCGGGGTGACGCCTTTTGCATTCCAGTTGGCTGTCGTATCAGGGCCGAGGTGGAACTGGCCCTCATTGAATTGCCAGACGATCACTTGCGGCTTGTGCTCGGCAAAATCCGCCGACTCCAAGTATTGCAGCAGCGTAGCCCACGGGCCCACGTCGCCGGGGTTCCAGGTCAACGCGACGGGACGGTCCAGGGCATTGGAGAGCTTTTGGGTAAAGCCCAGATACGGCTGGACAAAACTGTTGCCGATCACCTGGACCGGAGCTGGCGCGTCATCGATCAGCAAGTCTTTCTCTGCCTGATGGCGCACGGTGTAGATGTCGCGACCGATGGCCTTGCGCTTGACAGCTGGCAGGAAATTGCTGGCCAGGTCGCCGAACGCGCGCCGATCGAACCACTGGCCCAGCGCCGCGCCACCACCGGGCTCACCGGGCAGGGGGTAACGCGCGGATATCAGTTGCGCCGCAGCGTCGGCGGTGTTTTCGGCGCTCCAGGCTGTCCAGTGGTAATCGGCGCGGTAAAACGCGGTCTGTTGGCCTTGCTCGGTGCGTTGCAGGATCGGCTTGATGTTCAGGGTGGTCAGGCCCGCTTGGGTCAGGTCGTTCTGCAAGCGCTCGTAACGCTGCTCGACGGCGGGGCTCAAGGGCTGATCGGCGGGCAGGCGCCGGGCATAAAACGGCGCTTTCATCGGCACCACCAGCACGACCAACCCGATGTGCTGGCGTGCAAGTTGCTGCTGGAGCTGTTTCACCAGTGCAATGTTGCGGGCCGTGGCGGGGTTATCGACCTTGCTCAGGCTTTCCCAGGCCGGGAACAACCAGCCGCCGTTGCCGGTAATCACTGCCGACGCCGCTTGCACGCCAGTGCCTGACAAGCCCAGCAGCAGGCCGGCGACCATGCCGGGAATCGACAAGCGATGGATAAAACGCTGGGGTTTGAATGAAAGGATCATGGCGCAGTCTGGTCGACAAGGCCAATCAGGCGTGGCGCCTGTCGGGAGCCAATCAGGAACAGGCTATAGCGATCGCCGGCCTTGAAGGGCGCCAGTTTCATCGGCAGGCTGCTGTTCTGATTGCAGCTGGCAACCAACGTCGCCTGCACCGGGTTGATCGTGCGCTGGGCTTGTCCGTTGAACGGCACCTGGTTGAATACCGGGGCGCCATTGGCCAGCTGGATATCGGCCCGTTCACAGCCGCGGCCCAGGTTATAAAAGTTGAGTTCGGCGCGCAGGTCTTTACCGCGCAGCGGCGGATCGATGACCAGGCGTGGGGCCAGTGCCGGGTTGCTGTCGAGAATCAGCGTGACCCAGGCGCCTTTCGGTGCGGTCAGGCCTTGGATCTCGCGACCATTGACGGTCACGTAAATCGGCTGTTGCGAGTCCACGACCTGGAAAGGGCTGGCCACTTCGGCCTGGGCGGAAAGGGCCAGGGTCGCGCCTTGGCCTACCCGGACCTGCGTGGAAGTTTCGCCGGGATTGACCACCCGCACCCAAGCGGAGCCTTCGGGCAGTGTTGGCGCGTAAAGACGGGCGATTTCAGGGGCGGCTTGGGCCCCTGTCGGGAGCAGGCCAAGTCCCAGCCACAAAAAAACTCGAACGTTCATGTCAGTCCTCAATAGGAATAGGTCAGGCGCGCGAACACGCCTTTGGCGCGGTCATCGCCCAGCACTTTCACGCGGTACTGCAGGGAAAAATCCACGTAGGAGCGGGGGGCGTTGTACGCATCTTCGCGGAACCAGTACCGGACGTTGTTACCGACACCGATGCCTCCAGCCTTGCCGGATGATGAGTCCGTGCTGCCGTCGGCAGCGGTCTCGCTGTGCATTTTGGAGTCGTAGTCGAACGCGGCCACGACATGCGGGAAGCTGACCCAGCGCGAACCTGTGCCGCCGATGGCGTAGCTGCGACCCACCTGCCATTCGCTGTTGAAGTAATCGCGCGAGTCATTGAAGTAATGACCGGCCTCGGCGAACAACTGCGAGGTCCACCAGCTTGAGGTATCGACCCGCAGATCGGTGCCGATGCTGGAGCCATAACCCAGGCGTGCCAGCCAGTCGCCATCGACGTCCGACGATCCCAAGGGGAATGTGCGTTCGACGGCGGCCATCACGTTCAGCGCCGTGAACGGTTTGACCCGAACACCCACGGCGCCTTGCAGCGCGTCCAGTCCAGTGTCCGAACTGCTGTTCTTGCTCCACAGGGTGTCGGTGACGCGTCCGTAGAGTTCGACAAAACGTGCATTGCGATAACCCAGGGGGCGCCAGGACAATTCGGTGCTGTTTTGCAGGCTGTCATTGCTGTTGCTGCCGCTGGTCGGGGCTGCGCTCAGGCCACTGCTGGAGCTGTTGCCACGGTAGCTGGTGGTGCTGGTCAGGCCCCAGGTGCGCGATACATCGGCCACCGCGCGACGGGTGTCGAACAGCTGCTGCACGGGCATGTCCAGGTCACCGGCGGCTTGCGCGTCGATGACGCGCTTGAAGTAGCTGACGGCTTGCTCGTCGTCATTGGCCCGCATGGCGGTGTAGGCGGCGTCCTGGGTTGCCGTCGGCGTGAGTCGGGTGTCGGCGTCTGCCTTGCGGAACGACGCTTGGGCGCCGTCATCATCGCCGGCCTGGACCGACAAATAGGCCAGCTGCAGCTCGCTCATCGATTCCAGTTCGCCCGTTTCCCGCGCTTGTTGCAGGCGTTCGCGCGCGGTTCGACGCTGGCCGATGGCGGCATACAGGCTGGCCTCTTCGTAAGCGGGCAGGCTGCCCAGGGCTAAGGCCCGGGTAAAGTCCTGGCGCGCCGCTGCATCGTCACCCGCTTGCTGATGCAGACGGCCGCGCTGGGCCAGCAGCCGGGCGTCATCGCCATTGATCTTGAGGCCGTCGCTGGCCGCGGCGATGGCTTGGGGCACTTGTTTGCGCTCACTCAGGGCGCTGACCAACAGGCGCCGGTACGCCGGGTTCTGCGGGGCGCGGCCGATGGCTTCATTGGCCAGGCCAATCGCCGTCGCCGGGTCCTTGCGGGCCAGGGCAGCGTAGGCCTGAGCGGCCATGTCGGTTCCGCCGTCGCGCTGGTTGCCCGGCCAGATATCACAGACCAGGCCGAAGGCCGTTTCCTGACAGTTCAGCGCCGGTGCCGGAAAGTGGGCAACAGTGTTCAAACCGTTGTTCTTCTGCCGCAGCGCCATTGCGGCGGCAGTACGTCGGCGGGACACTTCGCCGCTGTCATCGTCGGCCACTGGCTGCAGATGCTCGAGCGCCTGTTGCGGCTCGCCATGGGCCAATGCGGCGTCCGCGGCGAAGAAACGGATGTCACGGACTTCCGCATCCAGCAGGCCATCGATGGCCAAGGCGTGATTCAGGTCAGCCTCGGCTGCCTGGGTGTTGCCCTGTCGATCAAGGGCATAGCTGCGCAGGATCCACGGCGCGATTTCTCCATCGTCCTGTGCCAATGCGCCCGACGCGGCCTGTTCGGCTCCGGGATAATCCCTGGCAGCGAGCAGGGCACTGATCAGCAGTTGCTGATTGGCGCCGATTTCCGGAGCCCAGGCCACGGCTTTCCTGGCCTGGTCCACGGCCAGTGACGCCTGGCCTTGCTCCAGGGCGCGATAGCCCTGGACCGCCAGCGGTGCCGCCAATTGACGACGAATCGCTTCGCGCCGCATCAACAACGTATCGTCATCCGGGAACACGGCCAGTGCCTGGGTGGTGGCTTGATCCGCTGCCTGCAGATTGTGTTGACGCTGCAAGGATTCGATCAACAGCAACCGGTAATCCATGCGCTTGGGTGCCTGTGCGATGGCTTGGCGTGCTGCCTGGGCAGCGAGTCCGAAGTCATCGCGATCATAGGCCTTGAAGGCCCGGGCCGCGGCACCGAAGCCTGGCGCTTGACGGGACTGTGGATAGCGTTTGGGATAATCACGCAGGTCCTTGTCGCGCTGTGCCAGCCCAATCAGCGTGTTCAAGCGGGTGATGTCGGCCCGCTGGCGCAACGCTTCGCGGGCCTTGGCGATGGCCAGGTCGTAATCTTTGCGTTCGTAGGCGCTGTACGCCTCGTTGGCCGTTACATAGGCGGGGCCGGTCAACGGCAGCGGCAGCGTCTGGGCATGAGCATATCCGGGCATCAGGCTCAGCCCCGTGGCCATGAGAGTCAGGAAGGGGCGGTTCATGCCGGAAGCTCCTCGGGATAGTGGCTGTGCTGACGCGCGACGGCCTTTTCGATAGTGGCGCGAGGCAGCACGCCGCTGTCGACCAGGTAGTCGCCGATGCGTCCGTGATGTTGCGGGCGGTACTGCAGCATGGTGCGGCTGAACACGTCGCGATCCATCAGTCCCATTTCGATCAACAGGTCGCCCAACAATGGCGCACCGGCATCCGGAACCGACTGGCCTTCGTTTACCTTCAGCTGACGCAATCGCGCGACGATTTCGCTTTCCCGGGCAATCAGCTGCACCGGCACGCTGCCCAGATCATCGCTGACCTGGCGCAGACCTTCGGCTGGCAGCGGGTTGGCCACGGCAACTTGCGCATGGCCCTCGGCATTCAAGCCCAGCGGCACCACGCGCCAGCGCAGGGCAAATTCATCGTCCAGCATCAGGGGCGAATTGCGTGCCTTGGCAGCGACGTCGAACACCCGTGGCAAGTCGTTCTGGAAGGCAATGGCTTCAGCCAGGGTTTCATCGTCCAGCCAACCGTTGCTGAGCAAGATCCGCCCCAAAGGCATGTGTCGGGTTTTCTGTTCGGCCAGGGCGCTTTGCAGATCGGCGTCGTTGATCGCCTGCCAGGACAGCAGCACGCTGCCCAGCTTGCGCGGTGCGGCAGCGACCAGATCGGTGGACGGGAAGTCGTGCATGGTCTTGTCCCAGACCAGCTTGCGGTTGAGCACCTTGCCGACCAGGAACATGCGCCAGGCACGGGACGCTGCCATGAAGTTGACGAAATTGCCCACGACCATCCGCGGGATGGACAGCACGCCATGCTGCCAGCCGTACAGCACTGTGGTGAAATAGCAGCGGTGCGCGATCCGCCAGGCCAAGGCGAGCCCGTTAGCCAACAGGAGGTACGCGATAAACCTGTTGGTTTCGAAAGGCGTTGGGAAACTCACGTCCCACAAGCCACTCTGGCGCAGGATGATCAGGCCCAGCAGCTGCGCCAGAACGACGTAGGCGATGATGCTGACGAAAGCCGTCACCAGACCTTTGCGGTCACGAAACAGCAGATACCGGTTGGCCAGCGAGCCGCTCCAGCCCATTTGCTCCCAACCTTGCAAACCGATGCCCAGCGTCCAGCGAGCTTTCTGGCGGAACGCGGTGCGGAAGGTGTCAGGGAACAGTTCGCGCACGCATAACGGCATCTCCAGGGTCGATTCGTAAGGCTTGCGAAACCACGACTTACGCAATACCCGGAACTGCACCGGGAAGCGTACGAAGATTGCGTTCATGCCGACCTTGGCCAGGCGCGCGGCGACGTCGTAGTCCTCGGTCAGGCTGTCGGTGTTGAACGGCTGGTTCTGGTTTTTTCCGGCGAGCACGCGCAGGGCACGATGGGAAAAACAGGTGCCGACGCCGGCTGACGGCACCGTGTCGGTCATGCTTTCACGCACCACCAGATCCTTGCCGTGCCATTCGGCGAATTCGTCCATGTAGGTGCCCGCCACCCACTCGTACCAATTGCGCTCCAGCGACACCACCGGCAGCTGGATCATGTCCTTGCGGGGCAGCAGATAGTTGAACAGACGCAATTCCATCGGGTGCAACACGTCTTCGCTGTCGTGCATCACCACGCCGGCGAAGGTCATGCCGTGGATTTGCTCATGCAGGAAGATGGCCTGGATCACCCAATTCAGGCAGTCGGCCTTGCAGGTCGGCCCGGCGTGCGGCACTTCCACGCGGTGCAGCTGTTTGTAGCGCCGCCGCATGCGTTCCACTTCATCGATGGTGCGCTGGTCGTTGATGTAGGTGCCGACGAAGACCACATAGTTCTGGTAATCCAGGGTCGACACCATGTTCTCGATCATCGGCGCGATCACGTCATATTCCAGCCAGGCCGGGACCATGATCGCCAGGGGCTGCTCGTCCCGGGCCAGCAGCTGCTCGGCCGTCAGCGGCCGGTACTTGCGCTGCGCGGTGAATTTGCGGAACAGGCGGCGAGACCAATACCACAGATCAATGAACAGATCGTCCATGCTGGAGATCAGGATTAGCACCGCGACCACGATGGTCGAGATCTCCAGGAAGCTGTAGTAGTGGGCCAGCCAATAGGGCCAATAAAGCGACGTCATCGAAGGTTTCCGTTACTGGCGATTGCGACGGGCACTACGGCCGGCCAGCAACAGGATGAGGAGCAACAGGATGCCGCCGGGTATCAGCCACAACCACGACGGCGTGCGCCAGGCGTCCAGGCCCTTGGGTTCTTCGATGTCGATCAACTGGCTGCCACTCGGGTCCTGGGTGTCGAAAGTGCTCAGCGCACCCTTGTCACCGAGGATGGCCACGTCGCCGCGGGTCAGCAGAATCTGCCGGGCGAAGCGCGGTGCGTCGGGGCCCAGGGCGCGATAGACCAGGCCGTGCTGGCCCCCGGCATCCACCACTTGCAACGAGGCCAGGTGGTTGAGGGGATGCACGTCCAGCAGCACCTGATCCTTGTGATTGATGCGCAGGCGACCCTGTTCATCGACCTGCACCGATTCCTTGCTGTCCTTGATTGGCAGTTCGAAGGCGAGGAAGGCCTTGTCCGGCGTGACCGAAGCCTTGGGGTCGGCACTGACTTTCAGTTGTGCCCGCAGTGGCGAAACGCCGGCGGCGTCAGCCACTGAAATCACTTGTGGCAAGCTGCTCGCCGGATGCTCGAGGTAGGCCTGTGGCACGAGGATCTGCGTGTCCATGGCAAAGCGCGCGGCCATGCCGGAGAAGTCGTTATCCAGTGCGGTTTGTTCCAGCACGATGTGGCTGGTGGGCAGCACCGAGACCGGGAAGGCTTGGGGTGTTTCCAGGCAGCGGTCGCTGACCGGCTGGCGCTGGAACGACACACGCAGCACGTTCTTCGAACCCAGGGTGTAACGCGGGATATGCGCTTCGATGCGCTGCTTTTCCCCGTTGGCCACCAGCTGTTGCGCGCCAATCAGATAATCGTTGAGAAACAGCGAGGCCACCGGCGCGGTGTCCGAGGCGCCGGGTGCGGCAGACACGTCGATCACCGCCTTGACCGGCAGGCGACCGTCGTACGCCACACTGCCCAAGGGGAACGAGGTGCTCCAGTCGGATTTGGCCAGTACGTCGATGGCGCCGGGGTTGCCGCCCAGGCGCGACAAGGTCACGCGGCCGTCGACGCTCAAGGGCAGCTGTGCTTCGCTGATCGTCAATTGGCGGCTGCGTGCCAAGGAGTTCCAGGCCGAACTGAACAGGGCCAGCGCCTTGCCGGGTGCCTGGGGCGCGATCATCAGCACCGGTCGTGTGCCGAGCAATGCCAGGCGCACATTGTCAGTACCGGTGGCGGCCAGACCCGCATTGATATGCCGCTCACGCCACTGCGTAAAGGCACTGGCTGCCGCGGCGTCGAGGCCCTGGATCTGGCGCTGCAGCGCGTCCAGTGACTCGTTGACGGCCTTGAGCAGTTGCGGGTCGTTGACGGCCAGGTCCGCCTGGACGTTCGGCGTCTGCCCCAACATCAACAACGCGCCGATTTGCGCCGGGTCCGCCAGCACGTGCGGGCCTTTGCCGTTGAGGCCGGCGAACGCTGGAATCGTCAGCAGTTCAGCGGGGATGCGCAAGCCGCTCAGGTCAACGCTGTCTTGCAGGGCAGGGAAGGGCAGGATGCGGCTGTGCTTGCCAATCCGCTCCAGTGCCACACCCAGGCGCCAGGCCGCGTCGTAGCTGTCGGCGGACAAGGTGCCCGACGCGACCATGATCCCTGGCTTGCCGGGCAGTGCGGTCCAGGCGGCCCCGACGTCCTGCAACTGGCTGGCGTCGTAGCTGTAATTGAGGCGGGTGTCGGGTTCGATACGCAGTACGTTGCCGATGGCGCGTTCATCTTCGCACAGCACCCTGGACACGATCGACGACCAGGCAATGCCCAGGCGCAGCGAGCCGTTGTCCCGCGCTGCCTTATCCACGCCCAACGTGGCGCTGGCGTCGCCCTGGGCTTCGCTGAGCCCTTCGGCGCGTACCGGATAGCCGTCGAGCGACAGCAGCAGCGTGTTGCGGCCACCTTCGCCATTGAGGTAACTGGCATCGAAATTCAGTGTGGCGTCCGTCAGCGGCACACCGGGGGGCACCGGCAGGTACAGTTCGCGTCGGGAGTCGGTGGAGCCGAGGATGATCGGTGCGTCGATCCCCAGATCGCTCAAGCGGATCTCGCGCTCCTGCCGGGTATCGGCGTTGAGCCGGTGGATGGCCTGGGTAAGCGGGCTGTCCGCGGCCAGGGCAAAGGCAGGCATCAGCGCGAGCAGGCTCACGCCACAGGCAAGGGCGCTGAGCGCACCCGTATGGAGGGCAACGGAAGACTTCATTCAGGCAGATCTCGAGCAGATAAGAGGGGAGCGAACGGGTTACAGAGAAGTGAATACCGAGTGATGTCCTTGCGCTAACAAGGGCACGCGTTGCAGGTAATTCGGTGATCGACCGGCGACAAACTCATCGACGGGGCGCCCCATCAGGGCATCGACTATGCGTGCGCTGGCCTTGCCATCGCCGTAAGGGTTAGCCGCCCGGGCAGACCGCCGCCATAACAGATCGTCGTCGAACAGCGCATTGACACCGCGAATGATCGTTTCCGGTGAAGTCCCGACCAGCCGCACAGTACCCGCAGCCACCGCTTCCGGGCGTTCGGTGACATCACGCATCACCAGTACCGGTTTGCCCAGGGACGGTGCTTCTTCCTGCACGCCACCGGAGTCGGTGAGAATCACGTGGGCACGCTGCATCAGGCGTACGAACGCCAGGTAGTCGAGGGGTTCGATCAAGTGCACGTTGGGCAAATCGCCCAGTTGTTCGGTTACCGGGCCCAGCACATTGGGGTTCAGATGCACCGGATAGACGATCTGGATATCCGCACGCCGCGCCAGATGGCGCAGGGCCTTGCAGATATCCAGGAAGCCGTCGCCAAAGTTCTCCCGACGATGACCGGTCACCAGCAACACCTTGCGCCCGGTCTGCAGGAACGAGAACTGCCGGTCCAGGCTGTCCCGCAGACCAGGGTCGTGGTCGATGCGTCGGGCAGTCATTTGCAAGGCGTCGATTACCGTATTGCCGGTCACCAGCGTATGCCCTTGCAGGCGTTCGCCCAGCAGGTTGTCGCGAGATTCGCAGGTCGGTGCAAACAGCAAATCCGCACCCAGGTCGATACAGCGCCGGTTCATTTCTTCCGGCCACGGGCTGTAGATATCACCGGTACGCAAGCCGGCTTCCACGTGGCCCACGGGGATGCGCCGATGAAAGGACGCCATCGCCGCGACCATGGCCGAGGTCGTATCGCCATGCACCAGCACCCGATCCGGCCGGGTCATTTCCAGCACCGGGTCGATCGCTGCGTATAACGCCGCGGTCAGCGAGTTCAGGGTCTGCTTCGGGGTCATGACATCAAGGGTGTAATCGGCCTTCAAGTCGAAAAGATCCAGCACCTGTTTAAGCATGCTTTGGTGTTGGCCAGTGATGCAGATCTGCGAATGAATGCCGGGCTCCGCAGCGAGAGCCTTGACCAGGGGCGCCATCTTGATGGCTTCCGGACGAGTGCCGAAAATCGAGAGGATCCTGATCGGTGAATGATGGCGAACGATGATGCCTTCCTTGCGCAGTTCTAATGCGCCGCATACCAGTCGAACCAGGCATGATTTCGTCCTGGATCAACTTGCGAGAGTTGAGATTGGTAAGGGTCGGAGTTATACGGGAGAGACTTGCCGATCACTAAAAGTTAGAGGCTAAGTTGCGTGACTGTCCGAAAGCGGCGCGATTATTAACATCAATGGCGATAAGGGCAAAGGTTATATGAAGTTTTTTTAATAATTTAATAACTGAAACTTTTCGCGTTATTGTAGGTCGCGAATTGCTTGCTCTATATTCTAGATATTGCTTTATGTTTATTCTGTTATCGACTGTTTTTTAAGTGAATTCTATTTGGTCTCCGTTCATCGCTACAGTGGAATTTGTTACGGTGAGTCCTGTCGTGCAAGCGCTGTCAGATAGGGTGAATAGGTCAGTAGAATGGCGCCTGTATATTGTCATGTTATGTGAGAAGAGCTTTAGGGGTTGTTTGAGTGGGAGTAAAAAGTTCCATCTAAAGATGGGGCGCTCACAATCCGCTGCCCAGCAGTTTTAGATATTCTGGACTTTCGGAAATCGAATTGTGCCCGACACCGGGTATAACCCGTAGCGACGCGACGCCTTTGGCGAAATGCATGTAGAGCCGATCGGTACTGGAACGCGGTATCACTTCATCACGCTCGGCCGCGATCAATAGCGTCGGCACTGTGATCCGAGGGGCGTATTTCCAGGAGTCGAAGGTGTCCTTGAGCAGCCACTTCACCGGGAAAATCGGGTACTGCCGCGCTCCGAGTTCTGTAAGGCTGTTGTAGGGCGTAATCAGCACCAGGCGTGCCGCCGGCCGTTGGCTGGCGAGGCGCACGGCGACCCCCGAGCCCAGGCTGCGACCGACCACGGCGATATGGGGATGGGTGGCATAGACCTGGTCAAACAGGGCCACGGCATCGCGCTGGATCGCCTCCTCGGAGGGCGACCCGGAACTGCCACCGTAGCCCCTGTAGTGCATCAGGTAGAGCGCATGATCCGGGAAGGCCTGGGCGAACCCGGGCAGGCTGCGGGACACGTCCTCGGCATTGCCGCCGAAATAGATCAACGCCTTGGCGCCGTCGCGCGGGCGCACCGAAACCAGCACCCGCGCATCGTCGACCGCCAGGGTCAGCAGCGCTGCCGAGGTGTCGATGGCGCGTGGTTGCGGGAAGTAGATGAGCGCCCGCTGGAATACGAACAATGCTACGCAGAGCACCAGGTACAGCGCTGCGACGATGACGACGAGAGACACCAGGGTGCGCGACATTCGGCTAACGTTAGTGGGCGGCATTGACTGCTCTGGGCCTGAAGGCTGCTATCGCCTGATAGCGGTCAAAGTGTAGTCGATCAATAACGCACGCACCGGGAGGGCACCCATGCCGATCGTTCTGAAGTGGCTCAACGTATTGCCATCGGAAAGAACGGCGCTGATGCTGGGATTTGCCTTTCATTTCTGTGTGCTTGCCAGCTACTACCTGGTACGACCGTTGCGCGATGCCCTGGGCCTGGAGGGCGGCGCCGACAAACTGCAGTGGCTGTTCACCGCCACTTTCCTGGTGATGCTGCTGATGGTGCCGCTGTTCGGCGCGCTGGTTTCGCGGCTTCCGGCCTCCCGTTTCGTGCCGTTGATCTATCGCTTGATCGCCTTGTCGATGCTGGTGTTTGGCGTGTTGATCGCCAACCACATCTCGCCGGTAGGCGTAGGGCGTGTGTTTTTCGTCTGGATAAGCATCTACAACCTGTTCATCGTCAGCATCTTCTGGAGCGTGCTGGTGGACCGTTTTTCCAGTGAACAGGGGCGCCGGCTGTTCGGCTTCGTCGCGGCGGGCGGTACCCTGGGCACGTTCATCGGGCCGTTGCTGGCGGCGACCATGGCCACCCATCTTGGCCCGGTAGCGTTGACCATTGCGGCGGCGATACTGCTGGAAGTCGCGGTGCGCTGTTATCGGGCATTGTTGTCCCGTACGCAGTCGCAGTCCGACAGTCGTCAACTGGATGATCGACGCATGGGTGGCAGCATATTGGCAGGCATCACCCTGATCCTGCGCTCGCGCTATCTGTTGGGGCTGGTTCTGTTCATGCTGTTGCACACCAGCGCCGCGACCTTGTTGTATTTTGAACAGGGACGGATCGTCGCCGGTAGCTATGCTGATGTTGCCAGCAGGACGCAGTTTTTCGCCGTCGTCGATTTGATCGTGTCGACACTGACCTTGATTTTTCAACTCATGCTGACGGCGCCGTTGATCCGATTGATTGGCGTCGGCGGGGCGCTTGCAGCCTTGCCAATGGCGACGATCGTGGCATTTACCGCCATGGCGCTTGCGCCCGTTCCGACAACGGTGGCTCTGGCACAGGGACTGCGCCGCGCGGTCGAGTTCGCCATCGTGCGGCCCGCGCGCGAAGTGCTGTGGACCGTGGTGAGTCGCGAAGAAAAGTACAAGGCCAAGAATGTCATCGAAACCCTGGTGTATCGCGGTGGCGATGCCGCCAGTGGCTGGCTGTCCGCCGGATTGACGGCGCTGGGCGCCGGGTTCGGTCTGGTGGCGCTGGTGATCGTGCCGTTTGCCGGGCTGTGGGGCTGGTTATGCCTGTGGTTGGCCAGGCGGCAACAGCAAAGCGCTGACAGCAAAAATGTGGAAGGGCCATTTCATGAGCCACACTGATGGATATACGCGTCGACGACTACTCACGCTGGCCGCCGGTGCTTCGGTGGTCTTCACCTTCGATCCGGCCTTCGCAGCGTCCCCGCCGTCGAAGGAAACAGGAGGCAAGAACATGCTGACCCGAGCCATCCCTTCCAGCACCGAGCCGTTGCCCGTCGTCGGGCTGGGCACTTATCGCGGCTTCGATGTCGCGCCTGGGGACCCTGCCTACAAGGATCTGCCGGCGGTGCTCAGTGCGTTGTTCCAGAAGGGCGGGACGGTGGTTGACAGCTCGCCGATGTATGGTCGCGCCGAACAGACCACCGGTGAATTGCTGTCGATCCATCAGCCGCGTTCGCCGGCCTTTCTGGCCACCAAGGTCTGGACCCGTGGCCGCGAAGAAGGCATCGCGCAGATGGAACAGTCTTTCAAATTGTTACAGACCGACCGCATCGATCTGATGCAGATCCACAACCTGCTGGACTGGAAAACCCACCTGCCGACCTTGCGCAAATGGAAGGAAGAAGGGCGCATCCGCTACATCGGCATCACCCATTACACGGCGTCGGCGTATGACGAGGTGGAAGCGGTGCTCAAGGCTGAACAGTTGGATTTCCTGCAGATCAACTATGCCCTGGATGATCGCAGCGTGGAGAAACGCCTGCTGCCATTGTGTCGCGAGCGCGGCGTGGCGGTGATCTGTAATCGCCCCTTCGGCGGTGGTGGCTTGATCGCTCGCTTGAAGGGCAAGCCGCTACCGGGATGGGCCGCACAAGTGGAGGTCGTTAGCTGGCCGCAACTGGCGCTCAAGTTCCTGCTGGCGCATCCGGCGGTGACCTGCGTCATTCCCGGGACGGGCAACCCGCGCTACATGGCAGAAAACGCCCGTGCCGGGTTTGGCCCGATGCTGACGGGGGCGCAGCGCGAGCAGTTGATCGATCTGGTGGGGTAGGTGGGGTATTACCCGGCCTTGGTCCATTTGATCAGATTGTTGCGCAGCGTCACGACCGCCTTCTGCATGTCCATGAACGCCTCCGGCGTCAGCCCGGTGGCGTCGGAGAGCCCCAGTTCCGGGCGGCCTTCGCGCAGCTGTCGACCTTCCTTCGTCAGGCTGATCCGTACCTGGCGCTCGTCCTCGGGATCGCGCTGGCGCTGCAGATAGCCCATCGCTTCGAGCTTCTTCAGGATCGGCGTCAGGGTGTTCGATTCCAGAAACAGCTTTTCGCCCAGGCTGCCGACGGTCTGATCGTCTTGTTCCCATAGCGCCACGATGGTGATGTATTGCGTGTAGGTCAGCCCAAGCTGTTCGAGAATCGGCTTGTAGGCCTTGCCGAACGCCAGGTTGGTGGAATAGACCGCAAAACACAGGAAGTCGGAGAGCTTCGGGTTGGCGGGTGCCGTCTTGTCGGTGGTTTTCATGTGCATCCTCTTTGGCCGAAGACTGGTGCTGGCAAAAAATGTGAAATATACCTCGTATGCGATTCTATCGGAATGAAACCCACTTGGGGTTGCGACCGGTTCGTCGGCGAAGGCGAACCGGTCACAGGATGGATCATGCCGTCAGGGCGTTAATGACCACATCGATATTGCCTCGCGTCGCCTTCGAGTACGGACAGATCTGGTCGGCAGCGTGCGCCAACTCCATCGCGACCTCTTGCGTCAGGCCCGGCACGCGCAGCGTCAAGCGCGCCTGGAGGAAGTAGGCCGCACCGGTCTGGCCCAGATCGACCTCGATAATAACGGCCAGATTCGAGGGGAGCGTCACCTTCATGTTTTTCGCCGCCAGCTCGACGGCGGCGGTGTAGCAGGCCGACCATGCGCCGGCGAACAGCTGCTCGGCGGTCGGGTGCGGCACGATGGCGGTGAACTCGTGTGCCAGTTTTGCGTTACCGGGCGACGAGAGCTGGATGTCGAGGCCATGGGCAGAGTTGCCGGCGTCGCTGAACGTCGTGTGGGTTTTGCCTGTTGCCAGTACTTTTTCGATCTTGTTCATGGATGAGTCCTCATTGTTTGGAAAGTTTAGTTGTTCGCATACGCTTTAAGCGTATGCGATATATATGGCATATCGAAGCTGCCGATCGATATCAACGCCGCGCGGTGCGTCATGCCGTGAGGACGTTCAGGGCCACGTCAATATTACCCCGCGTCGCCTTGGAGTACGGGCAAATCTGGTCGGCGGTATGCGCCAGCGTCGTCGCGACATCGTGCGCCAGACCTGGCACGCGCAGGGTCAATCGAGCCTGGAGGAAGTAGGCCGGACCGGTCTGGCCCAGATCGACTTCGATGTCGACGGACAGGTCAGAGGGCAGCACTACGTTCATCTCACCGGCCACCAGCCCGACGGCGGCGGTGTAGCAGGCCGACCATGCGCCGGCGAACAGTTGCTCGGCGGTCGGGTGCGGCTGGGTGGCTGCAAATACGTGGGCCGGTTTCGCGTTTCCGGGTGTCGACAGTGTGATGTCGAGGCTGCCGTCATGGCCGCGCGAGGTGGTGCCAGCGTTGCTGACGGTGGTGTGGGTTTTGCCGGTGGCCAGGACTTTTTCGATCTTGCTCATGGGTGAATCCTCAAAGGTTTGGAAAGCTGTGATTTATGTGTCGCATACGTTTGTATCGTATGCGATTGAAATAATATTCGCGCAGACGCCAATCGCTGTCAATAGATCCGGGGCGGGGTTCCCGACGAGTGGTCGGACAGACCCGTGCCGACATGTTTGACGGTATGCCGAATTCGTCATCGACCGAGCCTAAAGCGATCAAGCCGCAGGCTCTGGACTGGGCCAGTCTGGGCGGTCTGTCCTAGGAGTTGATCATGATCCGACTGTCCCTGGCCGAAGCTCGCGAGCTGGCCGAATCGATCTTGCTGCACAACGGTTTCAACCTCGCCCACGCCCGTGCGGTGAGCGACACGGTGATGGCCGGCGAGCGCGATGGCTGCGCCTCCCATGGTCTGTACCGGATATTGGGGTGCGTGAACTCACTCAGGGCCGGCAAGGTGCTGGCGGATGCCGAGCCGCGGGTGATCGACCTGGCTCCGTCGATCGTGCGGATCGATGCTGACGTTCGGCGGGCACAAGGGTTCGGCGCTGGCGGCTATGGTGGAGCTGATCGCCGGGCCATTGATCGGCGATCTGACCAGTGCTGAATCGCTGGCCTATGACGCCGGCAGCAAATCGTCGCCGTACCACGGCGAGCTGATCATCGCGCTCGATCCGCGGCGCTTCCTCGGCGAGGCCACCGAACAGCACCTGGCCCGGGCCGAAGTCATGTTCGATAGCATCCAGGGGCAGGGCGCCCGCTTGCCGTCGCAACGACGCTACGAGGCGCGAGCCCGTAGCCAGCTGGAGGGCGTGCAGATTCCCGAAGCCTTGTACCACGACTTGAAGGCACTGCTGGCCTGAATAAACGGGTTGCCCAGCCCAGCCTGTGGGAGCGAGCCTGCTCGCGAAGAGGCCATCAGATTCAACATTTTCGTTGACTGCCAGGCCGCTTTCGCGAGCAGTCCGGCCCGGCACTCACTCAGAGACCGACGTCCGGCAATTCAGGACGATTGGCCAGGGCCTTGGCCATGATCTGCTCGACGAACACCCGATCTGCTTCCGGCAGGGCCAGGCGTGGCGGACGGGTCAGGGCGCTGCCGCGACCGGCGATCGCTTCGCACAGCTTGATGCACTGCACCAGGTCGGCACGGGCATCGAGGTGCAGGATCGGCATCAGCCATTCGTAGATCGGCATGGCTTCGGCGAAGCGACCGGCCTTGGCCAGGCGGAAGATGGTTTCGCCTTCCTTGGGGAAGACGTTGGACATGCCCGAGACCCAGCCTTCGGCGCCCACCGCGATGCTTTCCAGCACCACGTCATCGAGGCCGGCGAACAGCACGAACCGGTCGCCGACTTCGTTGCGCACGTCGATGAAACGCCGGGTGTCGCCGGAGGAATCCTTGAAGCACACCACGTTGTCGCAGTCGGCCAGGGAAATCAGGATGTCCGGGGTGACGTCGTTTTTGTAGATCGGCGGGTTGTTGTAGACCATCAGCGGCACGTCGGCATGCGTGGCCACGTAGCGGTAGTGCTCGGCGGTCTCGAACGGCTTGGAACCGTAGACCAGCGCCGGCATCAGCATCACGCCGTCGACTCCGACCCGGCGCACCGCGTTAGCGACTTTGGCCGCTTGCACGCTGGTGAATTCAGCCACACCGCAGATCACCGGCACGCGGCCGCGGGAGGCATCGACCGCCACTTCGGTCACGGCGATTTTTTCTTCGGCGCTCAGCGAGGTGTTTTCCCCCACCGAACCGCACACCACCAGGCCCGAAACGCCGTCACGGATCACGTTGGAAATCACCTGGTGGGTTTTTTCCAGGTTGATGGAGAAGTCGTCGTTGAATTGAGTGGTCACCGCGGGGAAGACGCCACTCCAGTTAATGCGCTTGCTCATTGTTGCCTCCGGTTCGTTAATTGTATTTCGTATACGATATGTAAAATGACAATGCTCGGCTAGTGCTTTTTGCAAAATATACAGGGGGTTCCGTAGCCGTTTGTCCGGGAAATCTCAGGCGCCGGGCCAGGTGTCCGACAGGCGATAGCCCTGTGGCCAGGGATCGGCTGGATCGAGCAGCAGCTGATGGGTGCCAGTGATCCAGGCCCGGCCGGAAATGCACGGGTAGATCGCCGGGCGTCCAGCCACTTCCGTCAGCGAATCGATGCGGCAGTGGAACTCGGAGCCGATGATCGAACGCCCGATAAAACGCTCGCCCACTTGCATCAAGCCTTTGGCCTGCAACACCGCCATCCGTGCCGAACAGCCGGTGCCGGTGGGGGAGCGGTCGATCTTGCCGGGTTGAATCACTACCGCGTTGGCGCCGGTGGCGACGCCATGTTCCATGACGATGGGCGCGGCGATCTGGCAAAAGGAAATATGTGACCACTCGGGGTTCAGCGGGTGGACAAAGCCCAGTTGTTCATTGGCCGCGCGGGTGATTTTCAGCCCGACCTCAACCAGCTCGGCCGCCTCGTCGGGACGAATGGCAAAGCCCAGGCCCTTGGCGTCGGCGATCACAAAACTGTCGCCGCCGTAAGCCGTGTCGACCTGCAATGAGCCAATACCTTCGACTTCGATCCAGGCGTCAAGGCGGTCAGCGAAAGAGGGCACGTTCTTGATTTCTACCCGTTCGACCTTGCCGTCACGGCAATCGGCCACGGCCTCGATCAGGCCGCCGGGGGCTTCGAGCACCAGCCGGGTTTGCGGTTCGGTCATCGGCAGGATGCCGCTGTCGAGCAGCACCGTGGCGACGCACAACGAGTTGGAACCGGACATTGGTGGGGTGTCCGCCGGTTCCATGATGATCCAGGCCATCTGTGCCCGGGGATCCTTGGCCGGCACCAGCAGGTTGACGTGGCGGAACACGCCGCCGCGGGGTTCGTTGAGCACGAAGTTGCGCAGGGTCTGATCCTTGGCGATCCAGCGCGACTGTTCCCACACGGTGGCGCCGGGGGGAGGGGCGACGCCGCCGACAATCACATCGCCGACCTCGCCTTCGGCGTGGCAGCTGACTACATGGATGACTTTCGATGAGCGCATGGCTTAATCCTTCTATTGCCTGTTGGGGCCTCATCGCGGGCTTGCCCGCGATGGGGCCATCCATTACTTCACTGATTTGAGAAACGCCGCAGTCTCCGCCTGCACCGGATTCCCAATCACCTGATCCGGCGAACCAATCTCATGCACCCGCCCATTGCGAAAGAACGCCACGCGGTCGGACACATCCCGGGCAAAGCGGATTTCGTGGGTCACCAGGACCATGGTCATGCCGTCTTCGGCGAGCATGCGCATGGTGTCCAGCACCTCGCCCACCAACTGCGGGTCGAGGGCCGAGGTGGCTTCGTCGAACAGCATGTAGTCCGGTGACATGGCCAGGGCACGGGCGATGGCCATGCGCTGCTGCTGGCCGCCGGAGAGCTTGCCGGGGAAAGCCTTGAGCTTGTCGCCGAGACCGACGTGAGTCAGTTGCCGGACCGCCAGCGCTTCAGCTTCTGCCTTGCTTTTACCCAGCACTTTGCGCGGCGCCAGCATCACGTTTTCCAGCACGGTCAGGTGCGGGAAGGCGTTCCATTGCTGGAATACGATGCCGATCTTCTGCCGCAGGCGATTGAGGTCGGTGGCGCTGTGGTGGACCTCGACGCCATCGACGCGGATGTTGCCTTTCTGGATCGGCTCCAGGCCGTTGATGCACATCAGCAGGGTCGATTTGCCCGAGCCGGAGCCGCCGATGATCGACACCACCTCGCCCTTGTTCACCGTCAGGCTGACGCCCTTGACCACGTCGAGGTTGCCGAAGGATTTATGTACGTTGTCGATCTCAATCATTTTCTTGCCACCTTCTTTCCAGACGAGCACCGAGGCGCGCGACCACCAGGCTCATGACGTAATAGATGAGGCCCGCAACACACAGCACCAGCAGCGGTTCCTGGATGCGGGTGACGATGGTTTGCGAAGCGCGCAGCAATTCGACGATGCCGATCCACATCACCAGCGCGGTGTCTTTCATCACGCTGAGCACCAGGTTCAGCCAGCCGGGGAAAGCCACCCGCGTGGCCATCGGCAGGACGATCCAGCGCAGGTCCTGCAGGAAACTCAAACCCAGGGAGCGACTGGCCCGGCGCAGGGTGAACGGCACCGAGAGCACGCCGCTGCGTACGATCTCGGTGAAGTACGCGGCGGCGTAGACCCCGAGCACGATGCAACCGACGCTGAAGGCGCTGATGTTCAGGCCGACGATACTTTTCAGGGAGTTGAACAACACGAACTGGATCAGCAACGGCACGCTGCGAAACACGTCCAGCACCCAGGCGAGCGGCAGGCTGGCACGCGGCAGCAGCGCCCGCAGCAGGCCGAACAACAGCCCGGCGCAAGAGCCGAGGATGATCGACCAGAACGTCAGTTGCAGGGTGACCCAGGCGCCATCGAGCAGAAACAGCAGGTCGTTCCAGGAAAAACCGGTGGAGAACATGCTCACCTCCTCAGTAACGGAACAGCCGCCAGGCCATCAGCCGGGCTGCCGCGACGATCGCCTTGGCGATCAGGTAATACAGCGCCGCGGCGATGGCGAAGTACTCGAAGGTGCGGAACGTCTTGACGTTGTAGTCCTGGGTCACGCCGGTGAGGTCATTGTTCAGTCCAACGATCACTCCCAGGGACGTCATCAGCACCGCCCAGACCATCTGGTTGCTCAGGGGGTAGAACACGATCCGCAGCAGCTGCGGGACGATGATCATCCGGTAGGCCTGGAACGCACTCATGCCCAGCGAGCGCGCGGCGCGCACCTGGGTATCGGGCACGGCCTTGAGGCCGCCGCGAAAGTTTTCCGCAAGATAACCGGCATTGTTGAAGGTGATCCCGGCCAGCAGGGCGAACCAGGAGCTGACATGCAAGCCGAGCGAGCCGAGGCCGAAGTACAGGACGTAGATCTGGAACAGCGACGGGGTGTTGCGGGCGATCGATACCCAGCCGTTGCCGACACCGCGCAACAGCGGGTTTTTGGTTTCGCGCATCACTGTCAAAGCCAGGGCGATCAGCACACCGAAGATCATCGACAGCGCGGCGGTCTCGAAGGTGACCCAGGCGCCGGCCAGCATGTCCGGCAGGGCGCGCAGGGTCGCGCGCCATTGGAAGGTGTAGTCAAACATGCGCGGGAATCTCCAGTGAGGCGGCGGGTTGCAACCAGGCCGGCAGGCGACCGCTGGCCCTGGCGCTGCAGGCGGCGTCGACGCATTCGGCGAGGTTGGCGAAGTGCACCTTGCGTCCCACCAGGCCGGGGGCGTAATGGGCGTACTTGCCGGAGTTGGTCATCAAGGTTTTTGCCGCCAGCGGGATCACCGGTTCACCGAGCATGCACCAGCAGGTGTCGGTGACCAGGGTCGCGCCGAAGGCTTCGATCACGGCGATATGCCCGGCCTCGCGGGCCTGCTCCAGCACGGCACGGCCGCAGGTAATTGCGAGGACCACGTCAGGGTGCTTGTGTCGACCCCGGCACAGTCGCGCCAGGTGGGCAAACTCGCTGAGGGAGAAATGCGGGTTACCCAGCGAGACCACATCCACCCGGCTGTCGCGGGCACTGTTGAGCTCACGCCAGCTGCGTAGCAGGTCTTTCAGGTAAATGGTTTCCACCGGCAGGGGGACGTCCGGCTCCAGCACTTGCGCGGGGTCGAGTGCCTCCGGTGTCACCCCGGCGATATGAAACAACGGCGCGGCGGAGGTGGTGGCGAAGGCCGCGCCGAAGGCTTTCAAATCGTCCAGGCTCGGCTTGCGCTGCTCCAGCCCCAACACCAAAGGAATCCGGCTGCCGGCCAGGGCGCCGATGTGGTAGCCGAGCAGCGGGTAGAAGGCATCGTCCAGTTCACCCAGCACGGGCAATTCGATTTGCAGCCTCGCCTTGCGTTGCGCATCCAGATGGCAGCCGATCAGAGGCGCGCGGCCGGTCAGGGCGATGCAGATATCCAGGTAGTCCGGGTATTTCAGGGTGCGCGCACCGAGCACGCTGTTGGCGTAGACCACCGCGTTGGATTCGGCCCAGACGATCTGCTCGCCAGCCTTCGGCGCGCTGTCGAGCAAGTAGGGCGCGCAGGTGAAACTGAGCTGCGCCCCCATCGCCATGTAGGCATCGCCCAAGGCACTGGCCGGTTCGCCCAGCGCCGGATCGATGCCCAACTCACGCCAGCGACGCTGGTCCACGGAGATCGAATTGAGGGTGGTCGGCACCCGCACTTGTGCTCCCCACTGCACCAGCTGTTCGGCAAAGCGCAGGCTCGCCGGCCCCGTATAGATGCAGCCGTCGATGTGCGCCTGGGTGACATCCACCAGGTTGCGCGCGCCTTGCAGTTCGGCCATGCGCAGCACGATCTGCATGGCCACCTGGGCAGCCTTGCCCTGCGCGCCGTCGAGCAGCGCCTGATCGTGTTCGGTGAGTTCGATAGCGGTGCTTTTTTCTGCTGTCTGCAACGGACTCTCGAGTGCCTGCCAGGCATCGCCCGGCAGGTGTTCGAACACGGTCACCGTTGATGCTTCGACCCGAGCAAAGGCCTTGCCGCGCAAGGTGGCGAAGGCCCCCCGGGCGATGCACAGCACCGGCAGGGAACGCTCGAAAATGGTCTGTGCCACGAGCACGCCCAGGGTCAGGATCTCATCGGGTTCGGCCAGCACCAGTGCGGCCGGCGCATGACCATTACTGATCAGTTCCATCAGCACACTGCTGCCGGTGCACGAGCCGCGACCGCTGGGAATGGCCAGCACCCGACCGGCCAGGTATTCGCCGCTGAGCGGGTGGTGCCGGTCGATGATCTCGCCGCTGTACGGGTCGACCCCGCCCCAGAAACTCAAACCGACATCGGCGAACAACAGGGCACCCTCGGCGGCGCCCGCGACCAGGCTGCGACCGGTCAGAGCAGTGGACCTGGGCATGCCGGACACCTCAGTAGTAGACCTTGGGCACGGTCAGGTCGGTGGGTGAAATCTCGGTACCGACCCATTTGGTGAATAGCTCATTGTATCGACCGCTGCGTACCTGCTGATTGACGAACAGATTGAGGTAGTTAAGCAGGCCGTACTCGTTGCGCTTGGCGCCCAGGGAGACGTAGTCGATGGTGTATGGCGCGTTGCCGGCGATTTTCAGGTTCTTGTATTTGCCTGACTTGATGGTGGCGGCGGCCACGGTATTGGTCACCACAGTAGCGTCGATGTGACCCTGGGCGACGGCCAGCAAGGTGTCGTTCTGCGACTGATAGGCGCGGAAGGTGCCGCTGCCCCAGTGCTTCACGTCTTTTTCCAGGGCGATGGCTTCATAGGTGCCGCTGGTATTGCCCAGGGCTTTGCCCTTGATGTCGGCGAAGCTGTTGATGCCGGTGTTGTCGCGGGTCAGCACCACCATCTGGAACGCGAAGTAGGGCACGGTCAGGCCGACGGTCTTGGCCCGCTCGAGGGTGTCGGAGGTGGAGGCGACGATCACGTCGGCGCGCCCGGAGACCAGTGCCGGAATGCGATCCGGGAAGGGCGTTTCCACCACCTCGGCGTCGACCCCGAGGATTTTCGCCAGATCGTTGCAGTAGTCGACGTCAAAGCCGGCGGGGTTGTTGCCTTCATCGCGAAAACCCATGGGGGGGAAATCCAGGGTCACGGCGCAGCGCAGCTTGCCTGAGCCAATGATGTCGTCGAGCTTGTCAGCCTGGGCGGTGGCGATGAAGGAGGTACTGAGAACAGCGCTGAGGGCTACGGCAAATGCGGGGTTTTTCATAGAGGCCTCGTTAGGTGATGTGCTGTCAGATATCGTATTGTGGATTTCGTATACGATATTAACAATAGCAATGGACGTGCCTGTTTTCCTCTCCAGGGCAGAATTATTTGTCAGCCCTTGAGTCAGACGGGTTGAGCGGCCGGAAGGAGGCAGCAGCGCGTTGGTGCGCAGAAGGGAGGTGTTACAGAAGGGAGCACAGGTGTGCCCGCTGGCGCCCCTTAAAGGAACACACTAGCGACGGCTGTCGCGATATTGGCTGGGCGCCAGGCTGGTCAAGGCACGGAACTGCCGACTGAAGGCGCTGTGGTCGGTGTAACCGCAACGCAGGGCGATCTCGGTGATGGGCAGGTCGGTATGCAGCAACAGCCGTGAGGATTCTTCCAGGCGTGCCTTGTGAATCATTTGCCGTGGGGTGAGCTGGAACACCCGTTTACAGTGGCGTTCCAGTTGCGCCACGGAGTACCCGGCAATTGCCGTCAGCTCGGCAAGGCTGATGGGACGGGCGAAGTGGTTGCGGATATGCGCGTCCACCGCGGCGAGTTTCTGGAAGGCCGGATGGTTGGACTGTGGCAGTTGCAGGTCGCGGGAGATGCCGGCCAGGCCGACGATATGACCCTGTTGGTCGCGCAATGCGAGTTTGTGGGTCAGGCACCAGACCGGCTGGTTACCGAAATACAGGTGCAGTTCGAGCTGGTCGGCCAGCTCGCGGCCGGTGGCAAGGACCCGGCGATCCTGCTCGGTGTACAGCGGACCGAAGCGTTGCGGAAAGACCATGTCGGCGGTGCGTCCGAGCAGCTCGTCAGTGTGTTTGAAACCGCAGCGCCGTGCCAGCGTCTGGTTGACGAAGGCATAGCGCGCCTCGCTGTCCTTGATGAAAAACACCACGTCCGACAGGGTATCGAGCAGCGCCGCGATCGGTTGCAGACTGCTCAGCAGGGTCGGCAGGTCGCAGGGTTTGAAGGTAGTGAGCGAGGCATACATGGCGCTGGGCGTCTGGTGGCAATGCCCGGGATCATAAAGACTCGGCAGCGGACCCGGAAGCCCCGGGCCGGCATTCAACCTGGCGGGGTTTCGTCCAGGCACAATAAGGTCTCGATGCGCGCCGGACTGAATGGCGGTCGTGGCGCCGAAGGTTGCCAGCCGAACAAGTGCTGCGTTGCGCCGCCGCACACCCGGCCCTGGCAGGCGCCCATGCCGCAACGGCTGGCCAGTTTAGCCTCGCGCCAACCCGTATGCCCGGCCAGTGCCCCGTAGGATACGTCTTCGCAGCGGCACACCAGGGTATCAGCCTGTGCCAGCGATTTGAGTTGCGGGTCGAGTGTGAACGCTTGGTTCAGGGCGTCGGCAAAACCCTGCCAGCGCGCCCGACGCGGCCACAATGCCCGGGCCGCTGCCCTGTCGCCGACGGCAGCGAGGCCGGCGATCGCACCTTCGACCAACGCCAGCTCACTGCCGCCGAAACCGGTGCATTCACCCGCCGCGTAGTGATCGGCGCGGCTGCTGGCCTGCCAGGTATCGATGGCCAGCGCCTGGCCGTCGAGCTCGCAGCCCAAGGCCTGGCCAAGCTGGGTGTTGGGGATCAAACCGAAGCCGCACGCCAGGCGATCGCATTGCAGTTCGACGATTTTTCCCTGTTGTTTCAGGCGTACGCCTTCCAGGCGGTCATTGCCCAGAGCGGCCAGTACGTGGGTCCCGCTCCGATAATGACGGTCGAACAAGGTGAACGACTGCAGCAGTTTGTGCGGCCAGCGTGGCAGTTGCGCAGCGAAACCGGCGACGGCGGCGGTGGAGGCTTGCTCGGTAATGCGCAGCACCTGGGCGCCGTTGTGTTTCGCGGTGGCGGCGCTGGCCAGCAGCAACGGCCCGCTACCGGCGATCACCAGGCGCTCGCCGTGCACGGGCAGGCCGCCCTTGATCAAAGCCTGCAGGCCACCCGCGCCCGTCACGCCGGGCAGCGTCCAGCCGGGGAAGGGCAGCAGCAACTCCCGGGCGCCGGTACACAGAATCAGTTTGTCGTAGCCGATCAGCCAGCCACGATCGAGGTCTTCAACCAACAAGACTTTCGGGCCGGCACAGGCAATCACTCGAGTGTCAGAGTAGCGGCGGATGTTGCTGCATGCCTGCAGTCGCTCGCGAAGGTGACGCGCCTGCTTCGGCAGGTTGGCCTGAGGCCCGTCACGCCAGATTTGCCCACCCGGCAACGGGTTGTCGTCGAGCAGGACGATGCGGGCATGGCTTGGCGCCGCAGCGAGCGCCGCGGCCACGCCGGCGGGACCGGCGCCGATGATCAGCAGATCGGCATAGTCGCTCATGCTTGAGTCTCCACGCGCATGCCGTCACGGCACAGTGTCTGGCAGGCGAGCCGTCGTCGGCCGTTGATCGTCACCCGGCATTCCTGGCAAATGCCCATGCCGCACAGCGGAGCGCGGCGCTGGCCACTGACCGAGGTGCGACTGCAACCATCCCCGCCCAGCGCCAGTGCCGCCGCGACACTGGTCCCTTCAGCCACCTTCAACGCCTGGCCGTGCAGGATCAATTCAGGCATACACCGACTCCTCGAGAAAACGCTGCGGCAGATAAGGTTGCGCCGCCAGTGGCGGCGTTTCGTTGAACAGTTGCGCGGCCAAGAGATCGGCCGTACCCGGGGCGGTAGTGACACCCAGCCCCTCGTGCCCGACCGCCAGCCATAAGCCTTTGCGGTGCGGATGCGGGCCCACCAGCGGCAGGCCGTCGGGACTCGCGGCGCGAAAGCCGGTCCAGGCGCGGATGCCGTTGAGCGCGACCAGCCCCGGCATGTACTCGGTGGCGCGCCTGAGCATTTTCGCCAGCATCCAGCCTTCGACCTGCGGGTCGGTGGTGCCGAACTGCCGTGACGCGCCGATGAACAGCTGCCCGGTCGGCCGGGGCTGGATGTTGCAGGCGGTCGACGGGCCCGTGGCGTTGTGGGCGCTGGTGACATAACCCAGTTCCACCAGGGTATGGGTGACTGTTCCGGGGTAGCGATCGGTGATCAGCAAGTGGCCTTTTTTCGGCTCGATCGGCAACTCGGGGCAGAGCTCGCTGGCCTGGATGCCGTTGGCCAGCACCACCGCATCGGCACTTAGCCAGTGGCCGTCGTCGAGGCGCACGCGGTGGCCATCGACTTCGCTGACCCGCGCCCGGTGTTGGCTGATGTTGGGTGAATCGAGCATCCAGCGCGCAGTCGCCGGGGCATAGAGGATGCCGTCGCCCTTGATCAGCAGGCCGCCTTCCAGGCCTTCGCGCAGTTGCGGTTCGCGCTGGCGCAAGGCACTGCTGCCAATCAATTCACAGGCCACGCCTTGTTCCTGAAGGTTGCGGTATTTGCTTTGGGCGACCGCCATTTCTTCAGCATTGGCCGCCAGCCACAGCGTGCCGTTGCTGCGGTAGGCGCAGTCGTCCGGCAAGGCCGGCGCCTGTTCGCGCCAGCGTTGCAGGGAGTATTGGCTGAGCGCCAGCTCTGCCGGGTTGTCATCGAGCACCAGCAGGTGGCCCATGCCCGCCGCCGTAGCGCCGGGCAGGCCGGCGTCCAGCACCCGCACGCGCACGCCGCGCCGGGCCAGCGCCTGGGCACAGGCGGCGCCGATGATGCCGGCACCGATCACGATCACATCGGCCACCCGGCCCTCGCTCACGGGCGAATGCCCCAGGCGAACGGGTCGTCCTGTTCGATGATCAGACTGGCTTCGGCGCTGATGTAGGCCCGGCCGCGAATGGTCGGCACGATGCGCTCGCCGTGGATCTCGTAGGAGCCCTCGAACTCGCTGCCGATGACACTGGCCTGGCGCCAGATCTGTCCCGGCTGCAATTTATCGTCGGCCGCCAGGCACGCCAGTTTGGCACTGGTTCCGGTGCCGCAGGGCGAACGGTCGTAGGCCTTGCCGGGGCAGAGCACGAAGTTGCGGCTGTCGGCGTGCTCGTCCTCGGCGAACAGCTCGACGTGGTCGATCAAGCCGCCGTCTTCGCCGCGAATGCCCTGGACCTCCAGGGCTTGCTGCACGGCGAAGGTATAGGCGGTCAGCGCCTCGAGATTGTCGCCGACAATGCGCAGACCGTGCTCGGCGATCAGGAAAAACCAGTTCCCACCCCAGGCAACATCGCCGGTCACCTGACCGATTCCCGGTACCTGCAGCGACAGCGCTTTGCGATAACGGTAGGCAGGCACATTGCGCACGCTGACCGAGCCGTCTTCGTGCAGCGTCGCCTGTACCGTGCCCACCGGCGTCTCGATGCTGTGCACGCCCGGGCCGATCTTGCCCAAGTGCGCCAGCGAGGCCACCAGGCCGATGGTGCCGTGGCCGCACATCCCGAGGTAACCGCTGTTGTTGAAGAAAATCACCCCGGCACAGGCGCTCGGGTCCACCGGCTCGCAGAGCAGTGCGCCGACCAGGACGTCACTGCCCCGTGGTTCGAGCATGCAGGCGGCGCGCCAGTGATCATGCTGTTCGGCCAGGCGCTGTCGACGTTCGGCCATGCTGCCGTTGCCCAGCTCGGGAAAACCGGCGGTCACCAGGCGGGTGGGTTCGCCGCCGGTGTGGGAGTCGATCACGGTGATGCGTTTCATGGGAGGGCCACGTCCGTTCAGTTGAGTGAACGAAAGAGTGGCCTCTGAAGGTGCTTGCCGGCTTGATGGTTTTACTCGGCGCCTATGACGAAATCGGCACAGCCGGGCACGCTGTCAGTGAGGGTGGGGCAGATGCTCGAACAGCGTCTTGCAGACCCCGGCAATATGCTCGTCGAGCAGCTTCACTGCCAGATCCACATCGCCGGCGCGGCAGGCCGCGAGGATTTCCCTGTGCTCGTGATCGGCGCGCTCCTTGCCGGCCGACAGGCTCATCTGCATACGCAGGTAGCGTTCCAGCTTGTCGTTGACCGAGCGGATCAGGCCGACCAGAAACGGCCGTTGCGCCGGTTCGTAAAGGCAGGCGTGCAGTTCCCAGTTGAGCTCGGCCCAGCGTCCGACGTCATCTTCGCCGATGAATTCCTGGCAGATGCGTTCTGCGCGGGCGAAGGTGTCTTCGGTCATGTTGGGAATGGCCAGGCGCAGCACCTTGTCTTCGAGCAGCATGCGCACTTCGAACATCTGCGCCAGTTCCGCATCGGACACCCGCGTGACCATCGCCCCGCGATTGCGCTGAAACATCACCAGGCCTTCGGCTTCGAGGCGCTTGAGGGCTTCACGCACCGGAATCTTGCTGACGTTGAACTGGCGGGCGATGTCGTCCTGGCGAATCGGCTCGTCTTCGGCGAAATGTCCGGCGACGATGGCATCGCGCAGATGACGGGTGATGATTTCCGAGGTCGACGGCGAATTGCCAAGGTCGGGTGCGTTGAGTTTGGTCAGGGCCACGGTGGTGATCATTCGCAATGAGGTGCATATATGGTATACGAATTTGCCCTGTGGTTCCGCCTATCAACGTTCGGGCAGGTTCCAGCTTGCGCGAACATGCTCGTATTCCGTCTCGGGCAACTGGATCAGCAACGGCGACTGGCCTGGGTCCAGCCAACCGAACAAACGGGAAATATCCGCTTGATCCATGGCGGTACAGCCAAGCGTCGGCGAGGAGGGGCTTCGCCAGATATGGAAGAAAATGCACGAGCCTGAAGCGGGGGATGCCGGCGTGTTGTGCTCGATGAAAATGCCTTTGCGATACATATCATCGTCACGCCGCATCCGTTCGGAACTGTTCCAGTCCCTGGCGATTGTCGCCCCATCGACCAGCTCGTTGTAATGCCCGGAGTGACTGTCATCCACGCATTCGGTGGTCGATGTCAGCGCCAGGTAAGGCAGTTTGGTGCTGGCTGTGCTGTCGTAGCCGAACGCCGTTCCCAGCCTGAATATCCCGGCAGGGGCTTTTCCATCGCCTTCATGCTTGACCGGTCCGTCGCGCTGATCATGGCTGTCCGCAAGGCCCTTGCCCCAGGCCAATCCGTTCTTGCCGAGCACAATCGGAAACGGCTCCCCGTATTTTCGAAACGTCTGCCCTTGCCGTTCATAGCGCTGGGCCGTGCCCTGAACATCAGTCCAGTTTTTGCTGATGACCACTATCAGCTGATGACTGGTGTCGAGAACGTGGCTTGCCTGCAGCGGCGTGATGGGGAAATCCATGACATCCTTGCGCGGACCCGCGCCACTGTAGGTGAAGTGCCACCATTCCTTGTCGTACCCGGAAAACCCTTCCTTCTCCATGGCCCGGCTGAGTAGCTGGCGATTTTTCCGCGCGTCGGCGTTGATCAACGGAGTGTCGGTATGCGCGCGCTCATCGAAGCAGTCGAAACCGGTGCCCATATCGAGTGCGCCGTCACGCGAACGCTGGCCGTAGGGCGCCGTGCAGTCCACTTGTGCGGCCGCGGGCGACCAGGTTTCAGCCGGCAGCGCCTGCGGACCGGTCAGGGTCAGGTCCACGGTCGAGCCTCGGGAGTGATTGGACACACGGGCCACATAACCCAGGCGCCAGAAGTCTTGTTTGTCTACGCGTGGATAGAATTCCGCCTTGCGCGGGTCACCAGGCACCAAAGCGAAGCGCCCCATATCGGCAACCGCACGGCCGGGCCGATAGCAGTCGAATACCTTCAAACCATAGCCCTGGGCACGCAGTGCTTTTTGTACCCGGGCAAGGGCCTGGGCCGCGTCCTGCGTCAGCAGGCACTGCGCCGCGACGTAACCGTCGAGCGGATGCCCGGTGAAGTTGTGGGCACTGGCATAGCGGATGTCCTGCTCGATGCCCGGATCGATCGAACGTAGATACACCATGTCCCCGGGCCGTGATTGCTCGGCGGCCAGGGCGGAGGAGACGAGGCCCAGACACAGGCCCCATCCCAACCAAGACCTGCGCACTGGACACTGTCTCGAGCAGGACGCTGGCTTGGTTCGACATATAGGGTGCATGCAATGCCCTCCTGGGCTACGGCTGTCTACACCGGATCATGCTGACTCGCGGCGCTGATCTCAAGCGCACCGTCCACGCTGCGCGGCAATCCCAACTGATTGATCCTGCGCAAGGCTTCGGGCAGTAGCGCATCGGGAAACTCCTGGTAGCACACCGGGCGCAGAAAACGCTCGATGGACGTCATGCCCACCGAGGTAAAACGGCTGTCCGATGAGGCCGGAAAGGGGCCGCCGTGAATGCTCGCAAACGAGACCTCCTGCGGATGGGCGAAGGCGTTGACGACGATGCGACCTGTGCGCCGTTCCAGCACCGGCAACAAGCGCCGGGCCAGCGGGATGTCACTGTCCTCCAGATGCATCGCGGCGCTGAGCTGGCCCCGGCGTTTTCCAAGGCGGCGAGCCCGCTGACATAGGCCGCATGGATACCCGGCGTCAGCATCGGACGTGACGATGCTTCGCTCACGCGCTCGAGCATGGCGGTCCGCAGCGCCTCAAAGCCAGCCCCTTCGATCGCGATCAGCAGGGCAGGCTTGAGGCAGGCTTGCCCGACATTGACCAGCATGCGCTCGACGAAACCATCACCGATCCGGTCACCACGTTCGGCCAGCGCATCCGGGAGGATGAACGTGGGGTTGACGCTGGTCATTTCGGTAAACACCGGAATCGGCTCGGGGCGTTGCTGCGCCCGACGATACAGCGCCATGCCACCTTGCTCGGAGCCGGTGAAGGTCACCGCCTTGATCAGGGGGTGATCGACCAGGGCTTCGCCGATCGCATTGCCGCTGCCGCGCACCATCGAGAACACGCCTTCGGGCAGTCCGTTGTCTTGCACGGCCTTGCGGATGGCTCGCGCCTGGATTTCCGAGGCGCCCGGATGCGCGTTGTGCGCCTTTACAATGACCGTCGCGCCCGCCGCCAGGGCCGACGCGGTATCGCCACCGGCGACTGAGTATGAAATGGGAAAGTTGCTTGCACCGAAAACTACCACCGGGCCGATCGCGATCTTCTGCAGTCGATGGTCCATCCGTGGACGTGGCTGGCGATCAGGTTGTGCCGGATCGATGGCCAGCTGGAGGAAGCGGCCCTGGCGCACGACCTCGGCGAACTGGCGGAACTGGGTGGCGGCTTTTGCCGCCTCGCCCTCAAGCTGGGCGGCAGGCAGGCCCGTTTCCAGCGCGGCCCGTGCGGCCAGCTCGGTGCGAACAACGTCGAGATTGTCGGCGATGCTGTCGAGGAAAGTCGCCCGGGAGGCAAGCGAGGTATGGCTGTAATGGTCAAACGCCTGGTCGGCGAGCGTCGCCGCCTGGTCGACCTGCGCCTCGCCACCCAAGGCGAACTCCGGTTCGATCAATTGGTGAGTGGCGGGATTGAGCGCCTTCATCGTCCCCTCAGTGCCCGGGACATCCTTGGTGCCGATCAGCAGTGCTCCTGTCAATTTCATCGGGTTACTCCTGCTGTGCCAGGGCGGCGATGAGTTCGTCGGTGGCCACAATGGAGTGAGCGAACGTCGGGCCATTGAGTTCATGGGCGGCATGCATCATTTCCGGCTTGAAGGCGGCGGTCGCATCGCGCACCAGAGTAACGTGGTAGCCCAGCTCGGAGGCGTAACGGGCGGTTGCCTCGATGCAGGTATTGGCCAGCAGGCCGACGATGATCACGTGAGTGATGCCTTTTTGCTTGAGGCGAAAATCCAGGTCGGTGTTGGCAAAACCACTCGAACCCCAATGCTCCTGAACCACGATGTCGCCGTCCCTGGGCGCGAAATCGGGGTGCCATTCGCCACCCATTCGCCGCGTGCGAAGTGGTGCATATGCATGACCTTGCACTGGGTCGGGCTCGGGTGATCCCAGTTTTCGTAGTCGCCTTGTTCCCAGCGGCGGTGCGGTACGATGACTACCGGGATGTCCAGTGCGCGGACAGCGCGGTCGAGAGCGCGCAGGTTGTCGAGCAGACCGACCTGGTTGGCGATCGATTCGATCAAGGGATAGACCTTGCCGCCTTCCGACAGGAAATCGTTGTAGGGATCGACCAGCAGGTAGGCGGTTCTGTCGAGTGGATAGTTGACTTTGGACATGGCGCTGTTCTCCAGGGATTTGCGATGGCCTGTGCCGTGGAGTTGCCATGGCACGTTGTAGATATGATAATCATAGTAACTGTGAGAGAGGCAAGGCCTTATGTCGGCAAATCCAGGCACTCCCCAAACCTTGTGCCCGATTTCAAGGGCCGAGGACATCGTGGGCGACCGCTGGACCGTGCTGGTCCTGCGCGAGTTGTTCATGGGCAGTCATCGCTTCGACGAGATCCAGGCGCAGACCGCAGGCACCCCGCAAATGGTCGCCACGCGCCTGAAAAACATGGAGGCTGATGGCCTCGTCACGCGGCGCCCTTACAACGAGCGGCCACTGCGCTACGAATATCACCTCACCGCGAAAGGCGAGGCCTTCTACTCGGTAGTGCTTGCACTACGCGCTTGGGGCGAAACCTGGTGCAAGTCGCCTGAGGAGGGGCTGGCGGTGAGCTATACCCATCAAACTTGCGGCCAGCCAGCCGGGCTCGGGCCACTGTGCGAGCACTGCGGCGAGCCTTTGCGCCGTGGCGAGCTGATCAGCGAGCACAGTGAAGCTTATGCCGTCGAACGAAAATCACGGCGCGAAGCCTTCAAGGGCAATCGTGGGCCGGACTCGGTCTAAATGTCCCCTGTTTGAGTGATCGGGTCGGTCTAGGTATCTGTTAAAGAGATAGCTATGATCATTATAATTCGCTTCTGAAGATTGCTACTTCACGAGTACTGTCTGCCCATCTGAAGAAAAGAAGGGCAGAGATGAACAGTGTGAAGCCAACGATCGCCAGAGAACCCACGCTGCGGCCAGCCTCCGCAGGGTGGAGCACCCTGGCCGGTTTTTGCGCCAGTCTGGTCGGCATCGGCCTGGCGCGATTTGCCTATACGCCGCTGCTCCCGGCCATTATTGGCGCGCAATGGTTTGAGCCTTCAAACGCGGCTTACCTGGGGGCCGCCAACCTGGCGGGCTACCTGGCCGGAGCGATTTTCGGTCGTTCCATGGCGGCCAGGACCTCAACGGCGTTTACCCTCAGGGCGATGATGCTGCTGGCAAGCCTGGCGTTTTTTGCCTGCGCCTGGCCTGTGTCCTTCGCGTGGTTTTTCGCCTGGCGCTTTCTCTCAGGAACGTCCGGTGGCGCGCTGATGGTGCTGGCCGCGCCAACCGTGTTGGCGCATGTTCCCGCGTCCCGGCGTGGACTGGCAGGCGGTGTCATTTTCATGGGCGTCGGGGTGGGCATCGCGGCCTCCGGCACCCTGGTTCCGCTTTTGCTGCAACAGGGCCTCAGGCAAACCTGGCTCGGCCTTGGGCTGATTTGCCTGGTGTTGACCGCCATTGCCTGGCGCGGATGGCCGAGCGAACAAGCGCCTGTGGCCAATCCCACGCACCACCGTCGTCCCGCGGCCAACGGCACGCTCAAGGCGCTGTATGTCGAGTACGCACTCAACGCTGCCGGTTGGGTACCGCACATGATCTTTCTGGTGGATTTAGTTGCCCGGGGCATGGGCCAAGGCCTTCAGGTGGGCGCGCAGTACTGGGTGTTTTTCGGCATTGGCGCCACGGTCGGACCTCTGCTGGCAGGCGTATTGGCCGACCGGATCGGCTTCGGACGCGCCTTGCGGGTGTCTTTCATCATCGAAGCCATCAGCGTCGCCGTACCGGCCCTCGGACTCGGGAGCGCCTGGTTGATGATCTCCAGCGTCGTCGTCGGCGCCTTTGTCACCGGTACCGTGCCGCTGGTGCTGGGTCGGGTTCACGAACTACTCGCCAGGCATCCCGCCCAACAGAGTTCGGCCTGGCAAACAGCCACGGTCGGTTTTGCCTTGTTCCAGGCGGTGGCGGCCTATGGCTTGTCGTTTCTGTTCTCGTACAGTGGCGGCAATTACAGCGTGCTGTTCATCATCGGCACTTCGGCGATGTTGCTGGCTTTTGTCATCGATGTCATCGCGGTCAGGAGTGCCAGTGGCCAATAACGGAGCTTCTCTCCAGGTGAGTTATGCCGAGCGCAATCTTGCCTATTGGCGCCGCAATCTGACGGTTTGCGTCTTCGGCTCGTTCACCACCCTGGTTCGAAAGCCGATGCTGGTCCGGGCGGCGATCGGCATGGCCATTGTCATGTCGATGATCGGCCTGGCCCGCAACGTCACCGATCTGGTGCTACTGCGCCTGATCGCCGGGCTCATCGGCGGCTACGCCTCGGCGTCGATCGTCATGATCGGCTCACAGGTGCCACGGGAAAAGGCCGGTTGGGCGCTGGGTGTACTGTCCACGGGCGCCTAGTCCGGCAACCTGATCGGGCCGCTGGTGGGCGGATTCCTGCCGGAGATTGTCGGGATCCGCGGAACGTTTTTCGTCGGTGGAGGGATGATCGCACTGGCAGCGCTGACGACCATCCTGTTCATTCGTGAGGATTTCGATCGAGTGTCGGATGGCAAACGACGGGACACATGGACTCGCCCCGAGGGTGTCCAACCCAATTGGCCAATTATTGGCGCGCTGCTCATGACAGCGATGATGGTTCTTCTCGCCAACATGTCGATCGAGCCCATTATCACCGTCTACATCGGCCACCTTGGCGTGGCGTTTGATGACCAGGCGCGGATGGCGGGCGTGGTGATGGCCTGTTCGGCGCTGGGCAGTATCCTGACCGCAGCCAGGCTGGGGGCGCTGGCAGACCGCATCGGCAGTTGGAACGTCATTCTCGGTTGTCTGGTGTTGACGGGCATCGTCATGGTGCCCCAGGCGTTTGTCACGCAATGGTGGCAGTTGGCGGTTTTGCGCGGCGTCATGGGCATGACCCTTGCCGGGTTGCTGCCATCGATTGCCAAGCTGATAAGGCATTCGGTCGAAGTGCACAACAGCGGCAAAGTACTGGGCTATCTGCAATCGGTGCAGTTCTCGGGACAGGTGATCGGGCCACTGATCGGTGGCCAGATCGGAGCTCACGTGGGTTTGAACGCGGTGTTCCTGGTCACCGGAGCCCTGTTGGTGCTGTGTGCCGGGGTAAACGCGTGGGTGAGACGGCTTCATGGCGCAAACCCGATGCGCTGCCAGCGGCACCTGATCGGGCTATGACGCCAGGGTGATCGGCGCAGGAGCGGCGGCGCCGTCCAGGCCAACGCTCTGCAGAAACGTGCTTAACGCGCTGGAAAAATAACCATCGAGGCGTCTGACAAACACCGTCTCCACGGCGGCGAGTTCTGGCGCAATCTCGTGCGCGGCAACCAACCCCTCGCGCACGGCATTCGCCACCACGCCTCGGGGTAACAGCGTGACCCCGACTCCAGCGGACACACAGGCGATGATGGCGTCGATCGAGCCAAACTCCAGCGGCTCGGGGGCCTGGATACCCAGGCTGGCCAGCAGGGAATCCAGGCGCTGTCGATAAGAGCAGCCGATGCGAAAAACCACGGTCTTGAGCATGTCGATGCCAGCGACAGCCTCCAGGCTATGAATCGCCGGGGAGGTGACCAGTACCAGCTCTTCCCGGAACGCCAGCTCGCTGTGCAATTGCGGATGGTTGACCGGGCCTGCGACGAATGCACCTTCCAGCTTGGAGTCGATGACCGCTTGAATCAGGCTGCAGGTGGTGCCCGTGCGCACCACCGGCCGCACCTCGGGGTAGGTCTTGGCAAATTTGGCAATCAGCTGCGGCAGACGCAGCGCCAGCGTGGTCTCCAGCGTGCCGATCTCGAGCACACCGTTTGGCTGCCCTTCATCGCGCGCGGCGCAGGACGCATCCAGCAACAGCTTCGAAAGCCGTGCGGCGAAGGGCAGCAGGCGGCGTCCCGCGGGCGTGACCTGGACGCCCCTGGCGCTGCGCTGGAACAGCGCCACACCAAGTTCGTCTTCCAGTGAGCGAATCCTCGCGGACACGTTGGACTGCACGGTATTCAGCTCGTTGGCAGCCTTGTTCATGCTGCCATGTCGCGCCACCGCATCCACCACTTTGAGATCCGTCACGTCCATCGAATTTCACCTATCTCAAAAACTAATAACTGGCTATTAAAAAGCTTGGTTTTAGAGATTAGATTTCGCTGGGTTCATAGGCAAACAAAGCATGGCTATCCAGGGGTTATGGGTTCATCAAAACAGATCATAGGCATCATTAATGATCGTTTTACATGATCTTTTGCCAGGCATAGGTTGATCAGGCAAACAAACCGCAGCCAGTGGCGGATCGAGTCTTCGAATCCGAGGCTGTGGAACAACAATAATTTCCCACTGCACCACGGAGTCAACGTGAATCACGCATCTGAATCAGCCAGAATTCGTAACCATCCCCGGTACAAGGATTTGGTCTCACGGCAGCGAAGATTCGTCGCTTGTCTGACGGTCGCAACCCTTGTGCCTTACTTCACGTTTATCCTCGTCGCCGCGTTTGCCCCCCACCTGCTTGCGACGAAGCTTTCCACCACGAGCATGATCAATATCGGTTGGCCACTGGGTGTCGCTTTCATTATCGGCGCCTGGTTGTTTACCGGCGTGTACATCCTGCGTGCCAACGGCGAGTTCGATGAACTGACCGCAGAAATCCGTGCGGGTGCAGTCGTATGAAACCTGTATTTCAATACCTCATTGTTCCTGCACTCCTGGGCGCGGTCGTCACTGGCGCCTCGGCCGCCGACGTGTTGCAGCAGGTCGAAAAACAGCCCCTGAACATCACTGCGATCTCGATGTTTCTGATCTTTGTGGTGACGACCCTGGGCATTACCTGGTGGGCTGCGTCCAAGACCAAATCGATGGAGGATTTCTACACCGCGGGTGGTGGGATTACCGGCTTCCAGAACGGCCTGGCACTGGCCGGCGACTACATGTCGGCCGCGGCGCTGCTGGGTGTCACCAGCATGATCTTCTTCAACGGCTTCGATGGCGTGCTGTACTCGATCAGTTTCTTTGTCGCCTGGCCCCTGCTGTTGTTCCTGTTTGCCGAGCGCATCCGGAATCTGGGACGCATCACCATTTCGGACATCGCCTCGTTTCGGCTCGATCAAAACCGGATTCGAACCCTGACCGCCTTCGGCTCACTGACCGTGGTGTGCTTTTACCTGGTGGTGCAGATGGTGGGAGCAGGGCAGTTGATTCAGCTGCTGTTCGGTCTGCCCTACAACTATGCGGTGATCGCGGTCGGTCTGTTGATGGCGGTCTACGTCACCTTTGGCGGCATGGTCGCTACCACCTGGGTGCAGATCATCAAGGCCGGGCTGCTGTTGGTGGGCGGCACCTTGCTGGCGTTTCTGGCGATGAGCAAGTTCGGCTTTTCCTTCGAACTGCTGTTCGAGAAAGCGGTGGCCGCGCACCACGACGGCGAGCGGATACTGCTGCCCAGCAAACTGGTGGCCGACCCGCTGTCGCTGATCTCGCTGGCACTCGGCCTGGTGTTTGGCACCGCGGGATTGCCGCACATCCTCATGCGCTTCTTTACCGTGGCGGACGCCAGACAGGCGCGTAAATCGGTGTTCGTGGCGACCGGGTTCATCGGCTTTTTCTACCTGATCGTTGGTGTGCTGGGCCTGGCCGCGATCGTGATCGTCGGGCAAGACCCGGCCTTTTACGAGTCCGGCATTCTGGGTGGCAAGCTCATCGGCGGCGGCAACATGCCGGTGATGCACCTGGCCAAGGCCGTGGGTGGAGACTTCCTGCTCGGCTTCATCTCCGCCGTCGCGTTTGCCACGATCCTGGCGGTGGTGTCCGGACTGACCATGGCCGGTACCTCGGCGATTTCCCATGACCTCTATGTCATGGTCTTCAGCAAAAACCGGGCGGATGCCAAGGACGAGCGCCGGGTGTCGCGGATCGCTTCGGTGGGCATCGGCATCGTCGCGGTGGTACTGGGTATCTTGTTCAAGGACCAGAACATCGCCTTCCTCGTGGCGCTGACGTTTGGCGTGGCGGCCTCGGTCAACTTCCCGATACTGGTGCTTTCGATGTACTGGAAAGGGCTGACCACCCGAGGGGCGCTGATCGGTGGCATTGCCGGTCTGATAAGCGCTGTCAGCCTGGTCATTCTCTCGCCCGCGGTGTGGGTCAAGGTGCTGGGCAATACCGACGCGATCTTCCCCTATGACTACCCGGCAATCATTTCGATGAACGTGGCCTTCCTGTTCACGTGGCTGGGCTCGGTCACTGATCGCAGCAGCGCGGCAGCCCTTGAGCGCGCGCGTTTCGACGATCAGCTGATCCGTGCCCAGACCGGGCTTGGGGCATCCCGGACCGCCAGCCATTAAAGCGCGGCCCCTTGGATACCCCAGTCATTTCCATGCCCTGAAAAAGGAGTCAGCCATGCAATTACGAGACAATGGCCTGAGATTCTCACCCATGACTGTTGCCTTGCACTGGATCGTGGCGTTTTCGCTGCTGTCGATAATCTGCCTGCAGGGTTTTATCACCCACGCCTCCGATGAGGCTGTGCGGATGGAACTGGCCAAGGTGCAAAACCTGATGGGCCTGATGCTGTTCCTGGTATCGATCTATCGGTTCTGGGCCAGGGTCACGGCTTACCATCCTCTGCCCGTGGGTACGCCCAATCCGATTGAAGTGATCATCAGCCGTTCCGTGGCGGTGGCGCTTGCCCTGGCCATGGTGCTGCTGCCGATCGCGGTCTGGGCTTCGCGGTCTGCCGCCGGGGAGGTGACGGCTCTGCCCTGGGGATTGGCGATTCCAGCGCTGTTGCCTGCCAACCCGGCGCTGAAACAGGTCGTCGATGTGCTGTTTGATATCGGCGCCTCGTTGTTCCTGGCCGGCCTGGCCCTGCATATCTTCGGCGCGGTCAAGAATCACTTTCTCCTGAAGAACAATACGCTCAAGCGGATGCTTGGAAAACATGTGGAGTTGTGAGCAATGAACGAAGCCAAATTCGAGTTTGCCGGTAATGCCATCACTCGCCTGTGTGGCGTCAAGTACCCGATCTTTCTCGGCGGCATGGCGGCCATTTCCGGCCCGGCGCTGGTGGCGGCAGTCGCCAATGCCGGGGGGATGGGCGTCATGGGTGGCCTGCGACTCCCGCCGTTGGCCTTGCGCCGATGGCTGCAGGAAACCCGCGCGCTGACCGACCAGCCCTTTGGTGTGAATCTGGTTCCGCAGTTCGGCGGGCCGGATGTATTCGAGGCGCAATTTCAGGTGGTGCTCAAGGAAAAACCGCGGCTGCTGTCGCTGTTTTATGCCGAAGCGTATTCCGCCGACATGATTCCCCGGGCGAAAGACGCCGGGCTGGTGGTCATGGTGCAAGTGGGCTCGGTAGCGCTGGCGAAAAAGGCCATCGCCCAGGGGGCCGACATTATCGTGGCGCAAGGCAGTGAGAGCGGCGGTCACCTGAATCGCGGCACGATCGGCATCATGCCGTTGTTACCTTCCATCATTGCCGTCGCCCAGGGGCGCCCGGTATTGGCAGCCGGCGGCATTACCACCCGCGACGATGTCCGAGCGCTGATGTCGCTAGGTGCGTCCGGGGTGGTGGTGGGCACGGCATTCATCGCCACCGACGAATCGAATGCGCATCCGCTGTACAAGCAAAAAATCGTTGAAGCGACCACGGACGACACCGAGTACCGCACGGGTTATTCGTTCGGCTGGACCTATGGCACGCCGCACCGGGTGATTCCCAATCGGGACAAGTGGAACCTGCTGCGCTTCATCGGCGGCGGCGCCCGGGCGATCGACAAGCCGCGCATGGCCCGCAAGCTGTCGCTGTACGCGGGGCAGGGCGTGGGGAAGATCCACAGTGTCGTCCCCGCGGCGCAGCGGATGGCGGAACTCGCCTTGGGGCTGCCGATTTCAACCAACCGGCTTGAAGGGGAGGAGGGCGGCGCCGTCAGCTATGCCGCCCAAGGCAGGATCTGTCTGTAGGAGCGAGCTTGCTCGCGATGGACGAGAGAGTGCCGAGTTTAGTCAGTAAACACGCGTTTTCGTTAACGACCATCGCGAGCAAGCTTGCTCCTACACCGGCCGGGCAATCTGTTCCTGTGCCAAGCCGATGAACGCACTCATGGCCGAGGTGATCATCGAGTCGTTCCTGCGGATGAACACCGTTGAAACCTTGGCGAACTCGGGCGGCAAGGTGTGGCAGCGGATGGCGTGGCGCACACTGCAATTCTCGGCGATGGCCTTGGGCAGCAAGGTCACGCCCATGCCCGCGGCGACGCAGGACAAGATACCGTCGAGGGTGCCCAGCTCCATGATCTGGTTCGGCACCAGCCCGACCTGGTAAAACCAGTTTTCCAGGGTCGAGCGATAGAAGCAGCCCGTGCGGAATACGAGCACGGTCTGCTGGGGCATTTTATCGATGAGCGCGGCCAGTGACTCGAAATGATGACTGCTGACCAGCACCAGTTCTTCCTGGAAAACCTCTTCCTGCGCCAGCGCCGAGTTCTGGTGGAACCCGCCAACGAAGGCGCCATCCAGTCGATGTGCTTCAATCGCCTTGATCAGCTCGACCGTTGTACCGGTGAGGAGCGAGAGCTGCACGTCGGGAAATTTCTCGCGGTACTTGGTCAGGACCTGGGGCAAGCGAATGGCGGCCGTGGTTTCCATCGATCCCAGCCGCAGCAGTCCTGTCGGGCTACCCGTGTCCATCAAGGCGCTGCGACTCTCTTCGGTGAGTTGCAGGATACGCCGCGCGTAACCGAGGAAAGTTTCGCCCGCCGATGTCAGCACGACCCCGGACTTCTTGCGTATGAACAGCTCGCGATTGAGCTCGGCTTCCAGCTCCTTCACCCGCATGGTGACATTGGACTGCACTGTGTTCACGTTGACCGCGGCGGCGGTGAAGCTGCCCAGCTCGGCCACCGCGCAGAAAATCTTCAGTTGGCGCATTTCCATGATCATTGTCACCTATCATAAAAAGTGATGGATTGCATCACGATCCATCATTTTACTGGCTTTGCTGGCGGTTAGTAAAGTGAACAAAACAGGACTGACAAGCGCGGTTGTGAACGATGACACTGACTTCAAACATTGACCATGTCTTTGCCGGTGGCCTGGACGTGTTGAAACCCGAGGGGCAATGTACGGGCATCTTCAAGCGGAGAATTTCAGGCCCTGCTCGCGTGGAATATCAGGGTATTGTCGGTGACCAGCACGGCGACACCAGGGTTCATGGAGGGCGGGAAAAGGCGGTGCATCAATATGCGGCGCAGAACTACGAGCGATTGGCGCAGGCGTTTGCGCACAGTGCCCCGGAGCTGATTCCGGGCAGCCTGGGGGAGAATGTTTCAGCACGCTTGCTCTCTGAACGAAACGTGCATATCGGCGACGTGTTCCAGATGGGCAGTGCCGTGTTGCAGGTCTCTCAGCCGCGCAGTCCGTGCTGGAAAATCAATCATCGCTTTGATGCCGAGCGGATGTCGATGTACGTCGCCAAAGAGCGAATCACCGGTTGGTATTACCGGGTCATCCAGCCGGGATTCTTCGAGGCGGGGAACAGGATAGAACTGTTGGAACGGCACACCGAACGCTTCTCCATCGATGCGTTCTGGCAGGTGCAGCTGTCGCATCGGCCGGTGATCGATGACCTGCTGGCGCTGGCGGCAACCCATGGCCTGGCCGAAGACTGGAAGCAACGTCTAACGAAACGGGCGGAGTGGCTGCAAAGGACGCTGGGGACCGAGATAACTGCACAGCCCTGAACTAGCTAAACCAGGACGATTCGGCTTGTCCGCATTGGCGGCCTGACAGCCAGCCTGGTCGGACACGGGATTTGTGTACACCCCGATTACCTGTAGGAGCTGGCTTGCCAGCGAAGGCGGCGTCACAGGCAACGGCGGGGGTAGCCATTTCATTATTGGATGTTTGCCGGACTCGGGATTTGTGTGCGCCCCGATCACCTGTAGATACCGTCTTGAACCTCACTGAGCAAGCCTGATTCCGGCCTCATCCGCCATGGCTGTCGCAAAAGCCACTTCATAATTTGTGATCCATAAGATCATTAATCATCATTTTACATGATTCAACGGCTGACCTACTTTGGCCCTGACAGGCACACCGACACACCGCCTGCCGCTTTCCTGACAACAACAAGAGATGGCTCTTATCCACCACCAGGGGACACCCGCCATGAGCAACCAGCCAGCAGAGATCGCCCACTACATTCACGGCCGCGCAACGCCAGGTACTTCAAGCCGCACGCAGAACGTCACCAACCCCGCCACCGGTTCGGTCATTGGCCAGGTGGCGCTTGCCAACGCCTCTGACGTCGACGCGGCGGTGAAGTCGGCAGCGGGCGCCTTTCCAGCCTGGTCGGCGCTACCGCCGCTGCGCCGCGCCCGCATCATGTTCAAGTTCCTGGCGCTGCTCAACGAGCACCGCGACACCCTGGCGCGGATGATCACCGCCGAGCACGGCAAAGTCTTCACCGATGCCCAGGGCGAAGTGACGCGGGGCATCGAGGTCGTCGAGTTCGCCTGCGGTATCCCGCAACTGCTCAAGGGCGACTACACCGAGCAGGTCTCCACCAATATCGACAACTGGACCATGCGCCAGCCGCTGGGCGTGGTGGCCGGCATCACGCCGTTCAACTTCCCGGTGATGGTGCCGATGTGGATGTTCCCGGTGGCCATCGCCTGCGGCAATACCTTCGTGCTCAAGCCCAGCCCGATCGATCCTTCGCCCGCGCTGCTGATCGCCGAATTGTTCAAGGAGGCCGGACTGCCAGACGGTGTGTTCAACGTGGTACAGGGCGACAAGGAAGCGGTGGATGCGCTGCTGGATCACCCCGACGTCCAGGCCGTGAGCTTTGTCGGGTCTACGCCGATCGCCAACCACATCTACGAAACGGGCGCCCGCCACGGCAAGCGCGTGCAGGCACTCGGCGGGGCAAAGAATCACATGGTGGTGATGCCCGATGCCGACATCGACCAAGTGGTCGACGCGCTGATCGGCGCGGCCTTCGGCTCCGCCGGTGAACGCTGCATGGCGATCTCGGTGGCGGTGTTTGTCGGTGATGTCGCCGATAAGGTGATGCCGAAACTGGTGGAGCGCACCCAGACACTCAAGGTGCTCGAGGGCATGAACCTGGCGGCCGAGATGGGCCCGATCGTGTCGCACGCGGCGCTGCAACGCATCACCGGTTACATCGAACAAGGCGTCAGCGAAGGTGCTGAGTTGCTGGTCGACGGGCGTGGCTTTGACGGCCAGCAAGCCGGTGCCGATTGCGCGCAGGGTTTCTGGCTCGGCGCCACGGTGTTCGACCATGTCACCGCGCAGATGAAGATCTATAAAGAAGAGATTTTTGGCCCGGTGCTGGCGTGCATGCGGGTGAAGGACTTTGCCGAGGCTGTCGATCTGGTCAACTCGCATGAGTTCGGCAATGGCACCGCTTGTTACACCCGCGACGGCCACATTGCGCGTGAGTTCGCCAGCCGGATTCAGGTCGGCATGGTCGGCATCAACGTGCCGATCCCGGTGCCCATGGCGTGGCACGGTTTCGGCGGCTGGAAACGCTCGCTGTTTGGTGACACCCACGCCTACGGCGAGGAGGGTGTGCGCTTCTACACCAAGCAGAAGTCGATCATGCAACGCTGGCCGAACAGCATTGCCAAAGGCGCTGAATTTGCGATGCCGACCTCGAAGTAGGCATTGCGCTTTACAGGTTTGGGATGGAGAGCGGGTGGGATGGCGGCAGGCACGGGCTGCACGTCATCCTTTTTCCCCAGGGAGCGAATTTTTCTCGCTCCCGATTTTTTCGCAAAGGTGAACCGCTATGCCACTGCTCAAGTTTGACATCATCCAGGGCCGCAATGACGCGCAGCTCAAGGCGCTCCTGGATACGGCCCATCAGGCCATGGTGCAAGCCTTCGAAGTACCCGCCAGTGATCGCTACCAATGCGTCACGCAACATCGTCCAGGGGAATTGGTGCTGCACGACACGGGGCTGGGTTACACGCGCTCGGCCGATGTCGTCTTGCTGACGGTGTTTTCACGGCCGCGTTCAGAGCAGCAGAAAATCGCGTTCTACCGGTTGCTCGCCGAAAAGCTGCAAGCCGACTGTGAACTGTCGCCCGACGACCTGATCGTTTCGCTGGTGGAGAACGCCGATGCCGACTGGTCCTTCGGCCGTGGCAGGGCGCAATTCCTCACCGGGGAACTCTAGGCTCCCGCAGCCTGCTTGCAGTCAACCGCGCACATTTCTTACAGGTGGTGTCATGTCCAATCCTCTGCTGTCCTTGTTGAACATCGAACTTGCGATCATTCAATCGCCCATGGTTGGCGTTTCCACCCCAAGGCTCGCAGCCGCGGTGTCCAGCGCCGGTGGGCTGGGCTCCATCGGCATCGGCGCGAGCAATGTCGAACAGGCGCGGGCCATGTTACGAGAGACGGCCGCCCTGACGGACAAGCCCTTCAACGTCAATCTGTTTTGCCATCAGCCTGCGGTTCATGACTCAGTCCGGGAATCGGAATGGCTGAATGTCCTGACTCCGTTTTTTGCCGAGTTCGGCGCCGTTGCGCCTGCCTCGCTGCGTGAGATCTACACCTCATTCGTCGAAGATCCGGGGATGCTGCAGATGCTGCTGGAAGAAAAACCGGCGGTGGTCAGCTTCCATTTTGGCTTGCCCCCGCAACCGGCGATCGATGCCCTCAAGGCCGCAGGCATCATCTTGTTGTGTTCGGTGACCCACCTGGCCGAAGCGCGGTTGGCGGAACGCGCCGGGGTGCATGCCCTGGTGGCTCAAGGTTACGAAGCCGGTGGGCATCGCGGGGTGTTCGAGCCAGGGCAGGACACTGAAATGGGAACCTTCGCGCTGGTACGTGTGCTGAGCGCTGAATGCAGCCTTCCTGTGATTGCGGCGGGCGGTATCATGGACGGCGCGGGGATCAACGCGGTGATGCAACTGGGCGCCAGTGCCGCGCAATTGGGTACGGCATTTATCCTCTGCCCGGAATCTTCTGCCAACGGCGCGTATCGTGAGGCCCTCAAAGGTCCGCGGGCACACCAGACCCAGGTCACCAGCGTCATTTCCGGCCGTCCCGCCCGGGGCATGGTTAATCGCAACTTCACGTGCCTTGAGGTGACGGGCACTCTGCCGGCTTATCCGTTCACTTATGACGCCAACAAGGCGCTCAACGTGGCGGCCAGCGCCCGCGGCAACACTGATTTTGCCGTGCAGTGGGCCGGGCAGGGCGCACCCCTGGCCCGAGAGATGCCGGCGGCGGCGTTGGTCAAGCTGTTGGCCGCGCAAATGACATTCTGACTCGATACAGGGAGCGTTCCAGGTCCGGACGGCACGTACCGGCGGTCGGGCTGCAGGAATCTTCCGTGATAGCCGTACTCGACCGTCTGATAGGCAATTGCTTATTCAATGGCGGTGATTTCCGCCCGGGGCACTCGCAATGATATCGGTCGAAGAATTCAGGACCCAATCCCACGCACTACTGATCGAACTGGACGCCGCCACGATGGGCATGATGGTGCTGGTGTCATCCCGCTGTGTTTCAGGGCCGGCGTGGGACGATGCGACCAAGAGACATCACGATGCCTATGAGCTCTGGAATAACTTTCTCAATGTGCCTGATCCAGCCCTGAACCGGGCTACTCACTGACATCCATCACCCTCTGACTAAGGACGATTTCGGGGCGACCTTGCGCTTCAGCGCAACGATCGGAACGCCGTGCGCAGTTCCTCGGTAAACAGTTGCGGCTGTTCCCAGGCCGCGAAGTGGCCACCCTTGTCGGCTTTGTGAAAGTAGATCAGGTTGCCATAAGCACGTTTGGCCCAGCTCTCAGGCGGATAGTAGACGTCATCCGGAAACACCGTGACGGCCACCGGTAGCGTGATCTCGGTGGTTTTCTGTGCAGCCGAAGAAAGCGGGCTGCGTCCCATGTTCTCCCAGTAGAGCCGTGCTGCCGAGGCGCCGCTGTTGGTCAGCCAGTACAACGTAATGTCATCCAGCACTTGATCCCTGGTCGGCGACTGCCGAGGGTCGGCGCCGTACGTCCATTTGGCAAAACCTGGATGCACCAGCAACAGCGCCGCGAGGAAGGCCGGCGAATCCGTCGCGCCATAGCCCATCATCTGCGGCCGCGCCGCCATCATCGTGCTGTAAGCCAGGTTGCCCTGTTTGACGAGGGTGGCGACGGCGTCGAAAGTCGCGCGTTCCTCCTCGGAGAATCCGGCCGGCGCCGGCCCGCCGACAGCGAGTGCTGCGCCTGCTTCTGGCGGTATCGTCGCCGGCAGGTTGAGGTGGATGCCGCGCAACCCCGACGGTGCCTGGCGCGCCATCGCGCTGGTGATGGGGCCACCCCAGTCGCCACCCTGCGCCACGTAGTGGGTATATCCCAGGCGCTGCATCAGCTGCGCCCAGACCCGCGCGATGCGATCCGGGTCCCAACCAGTGCCATCCGGCTTGCCGGAGAAGCCGTAGCCCGGAATGGACGGAATCACCAGATCAAATGCATCGGCGGCGTTGCCTCCGTGCGCGGCCGGATCGGCTAGTGGACCGACGACCTCGATGAACTCGAACACCGAACCTGGCCAACCGTGGGTCATGATCATTGGCAGCGCCTTCGGACTGGGCGAGCGCACCCAAATGAAATGGATATCGACCCCGTCGAGGGTGGTCATGTGCTGCGGCAACGCATTGAGCTGCGCCTCGGCCTTGCGCCAGTCGTAGTCCGTGCCCCAGTAGCGAACCAGCGCCTGCAACTGCGCCAGCTGTGCGCCCTGTGAGCGATCGGCAACCGTCTCCTTGTCCGGCCAGCGGGTCGCGGCGATGCGGGTGCGCAGGTCGGTGAGGTCCTTGTCCGCAATGGCGACGTGGAAGGGGCGAATGGCGTTGGCGTCGTCGGTGGGCGCTGTACTGGTGGGGGGCGCAATGGAAAGCGAAAGGGCCGCCAAAACGACCGCGAATAGGTGCTTCATCTTCACTTCCTCGGTTGAGGGGCGGATGAGTGATGCCGTGCTCATTTCTAATGTAGACCAAGCGCACCAAAACTCGGAAGCATCCTACGTCCTTATCGGAAACGGCCTATTTCAGCCGCGGACGCCATCGTGAAAGCTTGCGGGCGCTTGAGCGAGGGTGGACATAACGCCTCCCTGTCAGTCCCACACAGACCAGGAACGTCTGAACATGTCCAGCCAATTGCCCATCTTCTTCGACCACAGCCGGCACAAGCTCAGCGTCTATAACTTCGACGCGACCCTCGACGTCCTGGCCTTCCACGGCGAAGAACAGCTGAGCCAGCCGTTCCACTACGTCGTCGAATTCACCAGCAGCGAACAGGACATCGCCGCCGACCAGTTGCTCAACCGCGAGGCGCAGTTCAGCCTTCACCCCGTGCCGCGCAAGCTCACCTTCCTGACCCGGGACATCCCGATCAAACCGCTGCGCACCTTCAACGGTGTGATCACCGGCTTCAAACGCCTGTCCGGCTCCATCGACGAAGCCCGCTACGAGATCACCCTGCAACCGCGCCTGGCACTGCTTGCCCGCGGCCAGCAGTTCCGCCTCTATCAACACCAGTCGGTGCCGGAAATCGTCGAACACATCCTGCGCAGCCGACACGACTTCCGGGGCGAGGACTTTTTCTTCAAGCTCACGCGCGACTACCCCAAACGCCTGCAAGTCATGCAATACGGCGAAAGCGACCTGGCCTTCATCGCCCGCCTGCTGGCCGAAGTCGGCATCTGGTACCGCTTCACCAGCGACGAACGCCTGCACATCGACGTCGTCGAATTCCATGACGACCAGCTGCATTACCAGTCCGGCATCGAGCTGCCGTACCGCCCACCCGCGGGATTGAGCAGCGAGCAGGACGGCGTCTGGGCCTTGCAAACCCAACACCAGGTGGTGGAACGCCAGGTCAACATCCGCACCTATCAGCACCGTGACGCCCGCGCCCACCTGGACGGCGAGATCGACCACACCCGCGGCGCGACCACCACCTACGGCGAGGCCTACCACTACGCCGAACCCTACACCGCCCTCGGCGACCGCTACCAGTTCTACGAAGACCTGCCGCCGGAAACCGGCTACTTCTACGCCCGCCTGCAACACGAACGTTACCTCAACGATCAGACCCGCCTCAGCGGCACCAGCAGCAGCGCGACCCTGGCCCCCGGCCAGGTCCTGAAAATCTCCGGCGGCGCGCCCCAGGCCTTCGCCCCCGGCACGGTGATCACCCGACTCAGCACCCGCGCCGCCCGCGATGCCAGCTTCGAAGCGCAGTTCCAGGCCATCCCCTATTCGGAAAGCGTGTGCTTCCGCCCGCCACTGCTGGCCAAACCGCAAATCGCCGGCACCGTCCCGGCCCGGGTCAGCAACCCGCAAAAACACGACCCCTACGCCGAAATCGACGTCGAAGGGCGCTACCGCGTGCAGTTCCTGTTCGACCGCGACACCTGGAAACCCGGCCAGGAAAGCATGTGGCTACGCCTGGCCCGTCCCTACGCCGGCGACACCCACGGCCTGCACCTGCCGCTGATCGCCGGCACCGAAGTGGCGGTGGCCTTCGAACAGGGCGACCCGGACCGCCCCTACATCGCCCACGCCTTGCACGACAGCCAGCACCCGGACCACGTGACCCTGCGCGCGCGCAATTACAAGCGCAACGTGCTGCGCACGCCGGCCAATAACAAGCTGCGGATGGAGGACACCCGGGGGGAGGAGCACGTCAAGCTCAGTACCGAGCACAGTGGCAAGAGCCAGCTCAATCTCGGGCATTTGGTCGATGCCGAGCAGAAAAAACGTGGCGAAGGGTTTGAACTGCGCACCGATGGTTGGGGGGCGATTCGGGCGGGGAAGGGGCTGTTTATCAGTGCCGATGAACAAGCCAAGGCCCACGGTCAGCAACTCGACATGACCGCGGCTATTGAGCAACTGGAAAGCGCGCTATCGTTGGCCCGTTCCCTGGCCAATGCCGCCCACAGCGGGCAAGCGACTCCTGGCGATACCGACAGCCAGGCCCGCTTGAACCACGCTCTCAAGGGGTTGGCGCAACCGGGGCTATTGCTGCAGGCCCCGGCGGGCATCGGCCTGGTCAGTCCCGAAGCCCTGTGCCTGTCCTCCGGAAGCGCCAGCGTGGGTATCATGGCTGCGTACAACGCCGACATCAGCGCCGGGCACGACATCACCGCAGCGGCGGAAGGCGGCATCAGCCTGTTCGCAAAACGCGCCGACCTGAAACTCAAGGCGGCCAAAGGCAAGGTCGAGCTGCACGCCCAGGGCAGCCACCTGCACGCCCTGGCCAAGACCGACATCAAGATCGAAAGCGTGGAAGGGCGCGTGGAAATCAGCGCGCCGGACGAACTGCTGTTCCGCTGCGGCGGAGCCTACATTCGCCTCAAAGGTGGCGAGATCGAACTGGGCGCGCCCGGCAACATCTACCTCAAGGCGCCCCATGTGCAAAAGCTCGGCGGCGCCAGCCTGGACACCCCGGCCACACCCCTACCGGCAGGTTATGCCGCCCGCTACACCGTGAAAGACGGCGCCCAGACGCCGGTACCGTTCAGCCGCTATCGGATCACTACCCAGCAAGGCGAGGTGTTTAACGGGGTGACCGATAAGGATGGCCAGACGATGAGTGTGCATACCCTGGTGCCGGGGGATCTGAAAATCGAGTTTCCGGATTCAGAGCAATGGATCAGCTTTTCAGCTCCACTTGACCTGAATTATCAAGGCATCAAGTGCACCGCCACGATGGATGATGGCTCGGTCCTGCAAGGTGAGTTCGACGGTGAAAACAAAGCGAATTTTTATTCTTTTGCAGGGAAGTCGTGCGTGAAATTCGAGGTGGAAAACCTGGATAACCTGAATAGCCAGGAAAGTGTACTCAGTGGTGCACAGAGATTGTTAAAGGAGCTTGCGGAGTAAATATTATGGATTCTTTTTATCGGTACTACCTGGCTCAAGAAGTTCATCCTGTAGATGATGAGGTTTTGAAGCCGGCCCTTGAAAGCTTTGAGGGCGCAGCGCTTAAATTTTCGGCAGATTTTATAAGCGATGCGAAACAGCGAGAAAACTATAATCGTAATGTGAAGAGGGTCAAGGCAGAGGTCTTGTCGCAAGTGAAGGCTGGCAATGTGTCGGTGAAAGAGGCCGCAGAGTTCTGTTACGAAGCGCGAAACAAGATTATGGCGGAAATCAGAGACAAGACCTCTGCGCACGGTTTGGCTATTGCGCAAAAGAAGAAAATTATTTCGCCGGCTCTAGAGCAGTTGCTGGATGAGAAAGCAGTAAAGAAATTTGGTAAGGGATTTGCGGAGCTCGGTACTACCCAAAGAAATTTTATGTATTACGAAATCGTCGAATCATCTGCTAGGCCAGACGCTAAATTTAATACACTCAATAAGGTTTTGAATGTTTCGGGTAAGGTTTTAATAGTCGTTACAATCGCGTATGCAACGTATGAAATTGCTAACGCCGAAAACAAACCCAAAGAGGCGATTAAGCAAGGAGTTATAATTGGTGGCGGTGCAGCCGGAACCGCTTTGGCGGGCTTGGCTGTATCACCTTTATGCGGGCCAGGTGCTCCGTTTTGTGCAATCGGATTGATGCTGGCTGCTGGAGTGACATCAGGTTGGGCTGCCTCTAAGCTGGTTGGCAAATTTGATGATGAGCTTGAAGAGTTTGCCCAATGGAAAGTTCATTAAGCATTAAATAAATTTCTGAGGAGGCATGTTGGAATTGAATCCAGCGACTTGGCCGTTATTACTTAAAATGTGTTTCCTGTTGGGGCCGTTTTTCGTTATGTTTGTCGGAATGGGCATGATTACATATATGGCATACCGTGACTTGGATAAAGTGCTTGACGGGTTTTCACAAAGTCAAATAATCACTTCTTATGCTGAGTCGTGGAAGGGAGGTTCGTTGGTCGCTCGCTATACGGTTATGTCCATTGTAATCAGTGCTGTTCTTTGGCCTGGAATGCACCTGAGAAGGGGGCATCTTAATGCAGATGAGCTCAATAGAGTTCCTATTCCTATCAAACGGCGTATGCAGGTTTCAGCAGGAATTCTTATATTCGGTTTTATATGGTTTGCTGGTTTTTTTGTTCTGGTAAACCTATTTGAGTGATTTCCGATGGCGGCTTATTTTAAGTTTTCCGAGGAGATGTACAGGGAGGTGATGATTTTTTTTTGGTTAAGCTGTTTTTGGGGGTCGTCATATAAATAGCCATTTATGGCGTTCGAACTGAATAGTAGTTGATGATGTTTAAGGGTGGGCAGTTCTCAAGCGTCGGCGAAATGACTCTGGCTGTTGGGAGGTGTTGTCGGTTTAAATTTTTCGGCTTGGCCATTGCTGCTTAAAATGTTTCTCATGTTTGGGCCGTTTTTTCGTGATGTTTGTCAGAATGGCATGAAATTGGCCAAAAATTTCAATGCAAAGATTGTCTGTATCATCCCTCAGGATAACTCAATGTCGTTAGTGCTTATAAAGTTATTTTTGGTTTTTGGGCCGCTTTTAATTGGTTTTATAGGTATTGGTATCAACTGCTATGTCGCATGTCGAGATTTGAATGCAATTTTGGATATTTTCAAGAAGAGCTATATCGTAACTTCTTATGGGAATATATGGGGTGGTGGTTCATTTTCTGCGCGCTGTGTACTCGCATCTATAATTTCTGGAGCCGTACTTTTCCCTAAAAAACATATCCGAAATGGGACGCTTGATCCTGAGGAGCTCGCTTGTTTGCCTGCCTCAATAAAATTACGCATGAGATGGTCAGTGGGGCTCATGTTTGTTGGGGTTATATCGCTTGTTGGGCTTGTTGTCGTTGCTGAATTTTTAAAGCGGTTAGCTGGGGCTTAGGCTTGGTATTTGCCCGGAGATACATTGGGGGGGTAATGAGTTTTTTGTTGGCTAAGTTGTTTTTTGTGCTTGCACCGCTGCTGATCAGTTTTATTGGTGTAGGCATAAATTGTTACATTGCTCGTCGTGATCTCGATGTAGTGCTGGATATTTTTAAAAACAGTTACGCTGTAACATATTATGGAAGGATGCCGTCCGGGAAGTGGACGTTCGCTACGCGCCTCTCCCTAGCTTCTAAATTGTCGGGGACCATTGCATGGTCGAGCAGATATGTTCGGCATGGAATGCTTGATCCTGAGGAGCTTGCTCGGTTACCAGTATCAATAAAGACACGGATGATGTGGTCTTCAGTGTTTTCGGTCAGTGGATTTATAGCGATGTGGGTAGTTATCATTGTCCTTGAGATTTTCAACTAATGAGCGAATCAATAATAGAAGCGCTAGTTAATAACTGCTAAGTTTTTAAAGGGTTGGCTGGGGCTTTGGCTTGGAGGTTCTTAGGCCTCGTCCATTTCGGTTATGCCCTCACTGAAGCGCGGTTGCTGCCTGCACGGCCTCAGCGGGTCATCGAGTTCCTGCTGAAATAACTTGAGAATGCTTGAGGATCGGCCCCCTTGGAGAAAGGGGGCCAGTGCAACACATCACTCACGCACATTCTGATAAAGCATCAACCTCGACGTTTCATGCATCCCCCGAGTCAACTCCACCAGGCGCTTGAACTCGTCCGGGTTTTTCTCGGCCACGTTGTCCAGCGGGGTCTTTGAAGCCAGGTCGTGGAGCGTCGGCGAGCTGCCGTCGTGTTCCATCTGCACCATATAGTGCTGAGTGACGCCGGCAATCAGCGGGAAGGTGCCTTCGCGCAATACCAGCGGCACGACACGTTCACCCTCGGGGGCGGGTTGCTGGATGTCACGGCCCATGCCGCTGTTACGGAACTCGAGGCCGGCCATGCCTGCGACGGTGGGCAGCAAGTCCACCAGCCCCACGGCTTCCTTGACGTTTCGCGTGCCGAGCAAGCCCGGCGCGTGGATGATCATCGGCACTGCGTTGCTTTCCAGGCCCAGTTGCTCATAGGCCGGGGCCAGGAACGGGATCTGCGCGATGCGGGTGTTGTGATCGCCAAACAGCACGAAAATGGTGTTGTCGTACCAGCCGCCTGCTTTGGCGATTTCCATCAAGCGACCGATGTTGAAGTCCAGCAAACGCACTGCGTTGTACTGCTCGACACTGCGCGACCCTGCGGCCTGTACTTCCTCCAGGGTAGGGTGCTTGACCTCGAACCCGTCATTGGTCTTCGGAATGGTGAACGGACGATGGTTACCGGCCGTCTGTACATAGGCAAAGAACGGTTTGTCCTTGGGCAGTGCTTGCAGGATCTGGTCGGTTTCCTTGAACAGGTCCAGGTCGGAAATGCCCCAGACATCTACCACCGGGGACTTCCAGTCGCGCTCTTCGAACAGGCGAACGCCGTCGATGCTCTGCCGGATCAAGGCATTCATATTGGCCCAGCCGGAGTTGCCGCCAATGGTGTAGAGCTTCTCGTAACCGGTGAAGGCGTTGATCAGGGTGTGTTGTTTGGTGATCAGTGGATTACGGGTCGCGGTTTCCTGGCGAGTGACGTCAGGCACCCCGCTGATGCTGGCCCAGACAGTTTTCGCGGTTCCGGTTACCGGCACATAGAAGTGCTCGAAGAACCAGCTCTGGGTGGCCAGGCGATCGATGTTCGGCGTCGGATTGAGCGGGTTGCCATAGGCGCCGACGGCGCTGGTACCCAGCGACTCAAGCATGACGAACATCACGTTCGGTGGCCGGGAGCCCGGTACTTTGTAAGGTTGTGGTGCCTGGTGACGGACGAAGTTAAGCGCCTGAGGATCGGGCTGGTCTACGCCCAGGTAGTTGGCCATGACCGAGTAGTGCTCGCGCACTTGTTCTTTGTCATAGCGCGACTGGCCGACCTTGACCGTGTCGTAAAGGAAAATCACCGGGTTCAGGCCCAGTGCAGCGACCTGGTTGTTACCCGAGAAGAACGCATCGCTCCAGCGCAACGGGACCGGGTTTTCCAGGTTCATGTTCTCGACACGGCCCAGAATACCCAGCAACACCACCACCACCATCAACGCGCTGCCCCATGTGACGGCGAGGGGGTGGATGACTTTGCGCGGGCGGTCCAGGGTCACGCGTTCCAGGCGCACCAGGGCCAGGGTCACCAGGGCGACGGTCGCCAGCCAACCGAGTGAAATCCAGATGACCGGGTAGGTCTGCCAGACCATGTCCCGGGAGATTTGCGCATCATCGATGAAGCGCAGCACGGTGGCGTTGATTCTCACGCCCAGGTACGCGTAATGGCCGAAATCGATGATGTAGATCAGCAGCATGACGCTCAGGATCGCGGCCAGGTACACCCGTGCGATCCGACGCAGCAGGCGGCTGGTCGTGAGGTTCCAGCGCGGGATCCAGGCCAGCAACGCCACCGGCAACATCGCCAGGATGGCCAGGCGCAGATCGAAACGAAAGCCGATGCCCAGGGTTTCCGGCACGGCCGGTTCAGCGCTCAACGCGTTGGCGTCAAAGCCGGAAAAGCCGAAGAAGAACACCACCCGCAGCAGTGCAAACAGCGCAAACGCAGTCGCTGTCGCGCCCAGCCAGTAATGTAAACGTCTCGATTGCAGCCAACCCATCCATGTTCCCCTGTCAAAAAAAATCGTTGAATCTCGAATGGATCCCGGTCACGCCGAACGGCGCAAAGTGTTGAGCCGGCCAAAGATCCAGCCCAAGGCCAACACCAGCAGTGCCAGGCAGCAGTACAGGCCCAGCAGCGGATCAACCAGGTAATCCCAATAATTGTGCGAGGGCTTGATGCCGACGATGAACGCCAGGGTCGCGCCGGCCAGCATCACGACGGCCAGGTAGTTGCGCAGGTAAAACAGGCCGAGTGTCAGCAGTGCGACGAACACCAGCATCGGGCGCGGGCTGAAGCCGAACCGATAGGGGTCCAGGTCGCTCAAGCCCAGGGTGGCCGGGTACAGCGCCAGGGCCAGCACGGCAAAGAGGATCAATACGCCGGTTTGACCTTGCTGCGCGGGCGGCAGGACGTCCATTCGACGCAAGCAACCCCAGGCCATGAACACCAGGGTCGTGACCGCGAGGTCATCGATGTGGCTGCGCAAGTACGCGGCCAGTGTCAGTCCGTCCAGCGGGATGAAGCTGACGGCCAGCAGGGCGAACAACAGTGCGACGCGCCAGGCCTTGTTCAAGCCAAAAGACGGCAGCAGCAGGAAGAGGATCATTGCGAAGCTGATATGGGCTTGCCAGAGGTTGATCAAGGGGCGCGCTCCGACAGCCAGGCATCGTTGAAAGTCACGTGCTTGATGAATGTGTTGTTCCAGGAATACACCAGGTGATACAGACCGTCTGGACTGCGGATGAAGTAGGGGTATTCATATTCGAATTCGCAGCCCTGGCTTTTGCAGACCCGGGTGTCGAGGTTGCTCAGGAACTGTGCTTCCAGCGGTTGGCGGAGAGCGCCACTGGAACCGCGAAATTCCTGACCGATGATTTCCTTGTAGGCCTCGGGTGAAAACGGCGCACCCAATGGATCAGGCGATTTGTCCAGGTCCCGAAGCGAGCGCCAATCGTCCATCTCTGCGTCGGTACCGTACAGGCTCAGCTTGAAGCGCCCTTCCTGCAGGTCATTGAGCGCTACCAGCAACCCGTGTTCGGGCGTCGCGACAGCCGCCAGCGAGGAGTTCGGATTCGATGGGTCGAGCGGGTAGGGTTCACTCCAGGTTTGCCCGGCATCTTCAGTGCGGGTCGCCAGCACCCGGTGGTGGACGTTGCCGGCGTAGCGCAGCAAGGCCACACCGCGCTGCCCATCCAGTGGAACCACCGTGGGTTGCAGGGAGTTGTTGCCATGGCTGATGCGGTATTTATCGATCACATTGCCGTCCGCGCTCAGGTACAGGTACTCGGCGAACTTGCCGAGAAACTCGTGATAGACCGGCAGGCCGATCGAGCCGTCGGCATGAAACACCGGTGCCGAGCGGACCAGGGTGCTGATATTCAGGAAGGGTGAAGTGATCAATTGGCGCGGTTCGGACCATTGCCGACCAAAGTCGTCCGAGACCATCACATTCACCGCACTGCCGGCCCAGCCGCCCATGGACACGGACACGTAGAACAGCCAGAGGCGATTGTCCGGCGCGAGTGCGACCACCGGGTTGCCCAGCTTGCGAATGTATTTGCGGGTGCCCTGTTGCGTCGAGTCCCGCGTCGCCAGGACCTGTTCCGCACCCCATTCGCCGGATTTCGCGTCGAAGCGGGCAGAGCGCACCTGCACGTCGGCGGCGCCTTCGCGAGTGCCGGCGAACCAGACCGCCATCAGGCTGCCGTCAGGCAAGGCGGTGACCGCCGAGGAATGCACGAAGTCCACCAGCCCGGACGAGGCGAACCGGCTGGTATAAATGGGCTTGGCCACTTGATCGGCCATCGCCATGACCGGTTTCATCAGGGCAAAGGAAGAATGTACAGGGGCCGGGTGGCTGAACCATGCGCCCGCAAACAGGCAGGCAAGGGCAAGGTAGGCACCGAAGGCAGGAAGACTGGGAAGATTGATGCGCATAATTAAGGCAGAAGAGCATCTCATGGCCCGGGCAAGCGCCGTAACCTATCACTAGTAGTCGACAGCTCGGTGTTTAACGAGTCGTTGAATTGTAAGCAAATGTTTGTAGGATCTTTATCGACCGAAAACGGCAAATGCGGCACCTTGTAGCGCCAGTGTTTGCGGCGTTTAACCGGTGTTTGACCGTCAGTCTGAAACACAGTTTCCGGAGGCAAACATTCCCGGGTTTCGTCCGTTCTTGCCGCTGCGGCATCATTTAGCCGTTCCCGGGTCTCGTTTCTTCTCCAGCGCTTGGCGTTTTTCCCTGCTCAGGTACAGGCTCAACAGCACCGAGGCCAGGATGATGCCGGCGACCAGCGCCAGCGACCATTGGATCGGCACATGAAACCACGGCATGACCAACATCTTGCCGCCAATGAATACCAGCACGATGGCCAGTCCGTATTTGAGCAGATGGAAACGCTCGGCCATGTCGGCGAGCAGGAAGTACAGGGCGCGCAAGCCCATGATCGCAAAGATGTTGGAGGTGAACACGATGAAGGGGTCGGTGGTGACGGCGAAGATCGCCGGGATGCTGTCGACCGCGAATATCAGGTCGCTGGCCTCGATCAGGATCATCACCAGAAACATCGGCGTCGCCCAGCGTACGCCGTCAAGCAGCACGAAGAACCGGTCCCCGTGAAAGCCGTCGGTCACGCGCAAATGACTTCGCAGCCAGCCCAGTAACGGGTTCCTGGCCAGGTCGGGCTGCTGATCGGCGAAGACCAGCATCTTGATCCCGGTGATCATCAGGAACGCGCCGAAGACATAAAGCAGCCAGGCGAATTGCGACACCAGCCAGACCCCGGCGAAAATTATCAGGGTGCGCATCACGATGGCGCCCAGCACGCCATACAGCAACACCCGGCGCTGCAACTCCGGCGGCACGGCGAAGTAGCCGAAGATCATGACGAAGACGAACATGTTGTCGATCGAAAGCGATTGCTCGATCAGGTAGCCGGTGAGGAATTCAAGGGTTTTGCGCTGGGCAACCTGCGCGCCGAAGCTGTCGTTCAGGTACCACCAGAGCAGGGCGGCGAAAGCCAGCGCCAGGCCGCTCCAGGCGATGACCCAGGACAGCGCCTCGCGGACGGATACTCGATGCGCCTTGCGTCCGCCGAACACGAAAAGGTCCAGTGCCAGCATGCAGACGATGAAGGCGATGAAGCTGGCCCACATCCAGGGTTCGCCGATGGTCATGGGGGACATGCGATTTTTCCCGACTGATCGAGGCAGGTGCAGGTCATGCTATCGATCAGGATGTATCAGGAAAAATCGTTTATTTTTTGTCGATTCTTCGTTTTTTTCGAAGTGTTGTTGGCCTCAGCGAGCTGGCCCGTCGCGGCACGCATGCCCCTCCATCGCGCATGGATAAGCAGATGGATGTGCTTAAATCCGCGCCAGCGCCTGGCTCAGGTCCGCACGCAGGTCCTCCACATCCTCGACCCCCACCGACAGACGCACCAGCGCATCGCCGATACCCAGCTGCGCACGGGTCTCGGCAGGAATGGTCGCGTGGGTCATGATCGCCGGGTGCTCGATCAGGCTTTCCACTCCGCCCAGGCTTTCGGCCAGGGCAAAGATCTGCACACTTTCGAGGAAGCGTCTGGCACCGGCCAGGTCGCTGTTCAGGTCGAGGGAAATCATCCCGCCGAATCCGCGCATCTGCTGCCGCGCCAGTTCATGCTGCGGGTGCGATGGCAGCCCCGGATAATAGACGCGCGCCACCTGGGGTTGACGCTCCAGCCATTGCGCCAGCTCCAGTGCGTTGCTGCAGTGGCGCTCCATGCGCAGTGCCAGGGTTTTCACCCCGCGCAGGGTCAGAAAGGCGTCGAACGGCCCGGCGATAGCGCCCACCGCGTTCTGCAGGAAACCCAGGCGCTCGGCCAGCTCGGCATTCTGACCGACCACGGCGATGCCGCCGATCACGTCGGAGTGGCCGTTCAGGTACTTGGTGGTCGAGTGCAGCACGATGTCGAAGCCCAATTCCAGCGGGCGCTGTATCCACGGGCTGGCGAAGGTATTGTCGGCGACACAGATGATGTCCCGGTCACGGCAGATGCGCGCGATGGCCGCGAGGTCGGTGAGGCTCAGCAACGGATTGCTCGGCGTCTCGACCATGACCATGCGCGTGTCGTCCTGCAGCGCCGCTTCGAAGGCCGCCAGGTCTGAGAGGTCGACGAAGCTGAAGCGATGCCCGGCGCTGCGCCGGCGCACTTTGTCGAACAGGCGGAACGTACCGCCGTACAGATCGTTGCCTGAGACGATGTGCGCGCCGGTGTCGAGCAGTTCGAGCACCGTGGAAATCGTCGCCAGCCCGGAGGCGAAGGCGAAGGCCTGGGTACCGCCTTCGAGATCGGCGACACAACGCTCCAGGGCAAAGCGCGTCGGGTTGTGCGAGCGTCCGTAGTCGAAGCCCTTGTGCACGCCGGGACTCTGTTGCAAGTAGGTGGAGTTGGCGTAGATCGGCGGCATCAGCGCCCCGGTGGTGGGGTCCGGCACCTGCCCGGCGTGGATTACCCGGGTGGCGAAGGCGCGGGGTGCGGTGGTGTCATCGTGCTGACTCATGTCAGGGATCTCCGTAAATGATTGAGCAGGTCGACCCGGGTAATCAGGCCGTGGAAGCCCGACGCGTCGGCGATGATCGCCACCAGCCCGCGGTCGAGCTCGGCTTGCAGTTCGGCCAGGCTGGCGCCGGGCGGCAGGGTTTGCACCTTGTCGGTCATCGCGCTGGCCACGCTCATGCGAAAGTGCGAGGGATCTTCCTGCATGCCGAGCAGAATATCGGACTCGTCGATCACCCCGACCAGCCGCTGGCCGTCCACCAGCACCGGCAGTTGCGACACATCCGCCAGGCGCATGCGCTGGAACGCGGTGAGCAAGGTGTCGTCCGGGCCGACGCTGATCACCCGGCCATCCTCGAAGCGCCGCGCGATCAGGTCGCGCAGATCGTCATAGTGCTTGTACTGCAGCAGGCCCTGATCGTTCATCCACTGGTCGTTGTAGACCTTCGACAGGTAGCGGGTGCCGGTGTCGCAGACAAAGCTGACCACCCGCTTCGGTTCGGTTTGCTCGCGACAGTAACGCAGCGCCGCGGCCAGCAGGGTGCCGGTCGAAGAGCCGCCGAGAATGCCTTCGGCGCGCAGCAACTGGCGGGCGTGATCGAAGCTTTCTTCGTCGCTGATCGAATAGGCCTTGCGCACACTGGACAGGTCGGCAATCGAGGGGATGAAGTCTTCACCGATGCCTTCCACCGCCCAGGAGCCGGGCGTGCCAAGGGTGCCGCTGCGGCTGTACTCGGCCATCACCGAACCGACCGGGTCGGCCAGCACCATCTCCAGGTTCGGCTGCACGCGACTGAAGAAGCGGGTCAATCCGGTCAGTGTGCCGGCGGAGCCGACGCCGACGACGATGGCATCCACATCATGTTGAGTCTGTGCCCAGATCTCCGGCGCGGTGCTGCACTCATGGGCCAGCGGGTTGGCCGGGTTATTGAATTGATCGGCGAAGAAGGCATCGGGAATCTCACGGGCCAGTTTCGCGGCAACGTCCTGGTAGTACTCGGGATGGCCCTTGCCGACGTCGGAGCGGGTGATGTGCACCTCGGCCCCCATGGCCTTGAGGTGCAGGACCTTCTCGGTGGACATCTTGTCCGGCACCACCAGCACCACCCGGTAGCCCTTGGCCCGGCCGACCAGGGCCAGGCCCAGGCCGGTGTTGCCGGCGGTGGCCTCGACGATGGTGCCGCCCGGTCGCAGGCGGCCATCGCGTTCGGCGGCGTCGATCATCGCCAAACCGATGCGATCCTTGATCGAACCGCCAGGGTTCTGCGATTCAAGTTTGAGAAACAGGGTGCACGGGCCGGTATCGAAGCGGCTGATACGCACCAACGGCGTATTGCCAATCAGTTCGAGCACGGCGGGGCGGGAGTCGTTCGGCATGTTGTCACCTCGCTGCAAAAATCTGCACTGGATGGGACAGCAACCCGCGGCGAGTTTTCGCGCGCCGGTCGCAAGCAAATGCGTCGTTTGGAACATAGGCCGGGATTGCCCCACTCGCAACCGCGCACGGCCAATTGGTAGCGTCGTTGCCGAAATCTTGGGGCCTGCCGTTAGTCAGCGATAGCCGGGTGACCGGCAAGCGCCTACTACCCTGAGGCAAAGGCCATCTTCCCAGGAGGCACCATGAACAAGGACACAGCCGGTTCGCAACAGGCAACGGAGGAAGCTGACCTTCGCCAAGGGCGCCTCGCTGGATGCCCCGGCATGCCTGTTCAACGCCAGCCTCGAAGGCAACACCCGCCGGGCGATCGATATCCGCCAAAGTGACAGTCTGAATCAAGCTGCGTTGAAGGCGCTGATTCGCGCCGCCGTGGCGCTCAACAGTTCGAAGCGATCAGACGCTCGCAGCAAAGCGTCTGAATGAATGTTCCAGCGTCTTCATCCGGACACGGATATTGGCCATCTGGATCCCCTTTTGGCCAACCCCGCACTGTGATCCGCCAAGGCTGTCGGCAAGAATCAGGACCGGGCGCCGATTTACACGCGCCAGTAAAACCACCAACAGCCTTTTTTGCTCCTTGAATTTTGCAGGCCGCTGCCGTGTACAGAACATAAAAACCATCGAGCTATCGCCACACTTGGGGAAACAATCCATGGACACGATGAAACGCATACTGGGCGTCACTGTTTGCGGGCTGACGCTGCTGGCCGGCGCAGTTCAGGCCGAACAGCGCGAATTGAGGGTGTACAACTGGGCGGACTACATCCTGCCTTCGGTGCCCAAGGACTTCGCCCAGGACACCGGCATCAAAGTGACCTGGGACACCTTCGACACCAACGAGTCCCTGGAAGCCAAGCTGCTGACGGGTAACTCGGGATACGACCTGGTGGTGCCGTCGAACCAGTTCATCGAAACCCAGATCAAGGCCGGCGTGTTCCAGAAACTCGACAAGTCGAAACTGCCGAACTGGCAGCACCAGGACCCGGCACTGCTCAAGCTGCTGGACAAGAACGACCCCGGCAATCTGTACGGCGTGCCCTACATGTACGGCACCGTGCTGATCGGCTTCAATCCGGACAAGGTCAAGGCCGCCTTGGGTGAGAATGCGCCGGTGGACAGCTGGGACCTGGTGTTCAAGCCCGAGAACATGGAGAAGCTCAAGGCCTGTGGCGTGGCCATGCTCGACTCACCCTCGGAAATCCTGCCGCTGGCCCTGCATTATCTGGGGCTGGACCCCAACAGTCAGAACCCGGACGACTACGAAAAAGCCAAGGCGCTGATGTTGAAGATTCGTCCCTACGTTACCTACTTCAACTCGGCCAAGTACATGACTGACATCGCCAATGGCGATATTTGCGTCGCCATCGGCTACTCCGGCAGCTTTTACCAGTTCGGCAATCGCGCCAAAGAGGCCGGCAACGGCGTGGTCGTCGATTGGCGCCTGCCCAAGGAAGGCGCGCCGATCTGGTTTGACACCTTTGCCATTCCTAAAAGCGCGAAGAATGTCGACGAGGCCCACGAGTTCCTCAACACCTTGCTCGACCCCAAAGTCATCGCCCCGATCAGTGACTTCCTCGGTTACCCCAATGCCAACAAGGACTCGATTGCGTTGATCAACAAGGAGATCACCGGCAACCCGAACCTGACGCCGACCAGCGAGGCGTTGAAAACGCTGTATGTCGTTCAACCGCTTCCGCAGAAGCTTGAACGCGTGCGTACCCGCGTCTGGACCAGTATCAAGTCCGGTAGCTAAGCGTCACCCTGAGTCTGTGGCGAGCGAGCTTGCTCCCGCCGGGTCGCTAAGCGGCGCCAAATAACGCCTGCTGCGGCAGGGCGCGGATTGCCCGGCGGGAGCAAGCGCCCTCGCCACAGGTTAGCCAGTCAAGCGCGGAACCTGTGGGAGCGAGCTTGCTCGCGATCGCGGCGGAGCGGTCGATATAGCTGTTGAATGATCAACCGCTATCGCGAGCAAGCTCGCTCCCACACTTGATCCCGTGACGGGCACGGGATTGGTGTACGCCCGTGATGACCTGTAGGAGCTGGCTTGCCAGCGAAAGCGATGGGTCAGTTGACATATTTATCGCTGAACGGACGCCTTCGCTGGCAAGCCAGCTCCCACAGAAGGCGTCTCCAGCCCCAGCGCGACAGCGTGACGTCGAAGATGGGGCAGCCCCTCCTGCGGTTCCAGGCATCAGAACGTTGGGGTGTATTTCACGCTGAACATGACGTTTCGCGGGTCACCAAAGTTGTTGTTGCCATTGAGCTGGTTGTACCCCGCGGTGTAATAGTGCTTGTCGAACAGGTTGTTGGCGTTCAGCGCCAGGGCGATCTCCGGGGTGAGTTGATAGCCGAGGCGGGCATTCCATACGGTGTAGCCGGGCACCTCATACGTGCGTTCGTATCCCAGGGTGTGGCTTTGGGTGGTGAAACCCAGGCCGGTGCTGACACGGCTCCAGTCGCCACTGAACTGATAGTCGCTCCAGACCCGCAGCATGTGTTTCGGCGTCCACTGGCTGAAGACGCTGCCTTCGTTGACCGGATCTACGAGGTATTTGGTGGTGTTGTAGGTGTAGCCGGCGAACAGTTGCAGGCCGCTGAGCACTTCGCCGCTGATTTCCGCCTCGATCCCCTGGCTGCGAACCTTGCCTGAGGCCGTCGAGCAGTACCAGCCGTCGCAGGCGAAACCCGAGGCGACGTCGTTGACCGCTCGATTCTCCTGGTCGTAGCGGAACACCGCCAGGGACGTATTGACCCGGCCCTCCAGCAGCTCGCCCTTGAGACCGATTTCGTAGTTGCTGCCGATCACCGGCTTGAGCACCGAGCCGCTCGTGGTGCGTGCGGTCTGTGGTTCGAACACGTCGGTGTAGCTGGCATAGACCGCCCATTCGCGGTTCAGGTCGTAGACGATGCCGGCGTAGGGCGTGACTTCCCCGGTTTCGTTGGTGGTGCTTGGCAAGTCGTCGATAGCGACGCCGCTGAACGCGGCCTGGGTCGCCGACTTGTAGCTGTAGTCGTACCAACTGACCCGGGCGCCGAGCACCAGGGTCAGCGGCTCGAACGGCTTGACCCGCCAGCTGCCGTACAGGCCTTTTTGCCGGATGTCGTATTTGCTCGGGGTCGCCCGGCCTCCGGGGGTATTGAGCAAACCGTCGTAGCTGATTTCAGGCCGGTCATGATCGATGCCGAAGATCGTGTCGCTGCTGTCATTGAAGGTTCGCGCGAAACGGTCGTCCGAGGTCAGCTTGGAGTAATTGCCGCCGAGCATGATTTCCTGCTCCATGGACAGGGCTTCAAAGCGTCCGGTGAGGTTCATGTCGAGGCCGATCTTGGTGGCGTCGAAGTCCGACACGAAATCGGCGTATTGCACGCCGCTGCCATCGGCATTGAGGCCGTCGTCGATGGTTTGCAGCCGTTGGTTTTTCGCCTGGTTGTCTTCCGTCATGCGCACCGCGCCGACCTTGAAGGCCCAGTCGTCGTTGAAACGGTGCTCCAGATCGGTGTAGACCGTGGTGACATCGATATCCGAATGGTTCCAGTGCGCACCGGTGTAGGTCGAACGCGACACGTCGACCGGGCTGCCGTCAGCGTAGCGGGGCAGGCCGCGGATCATGGGGCGCGACTCGCCGTCGGAGTGGCTGACGGCCAGGCCCAGCGTGGTGTCTTCGCGCAGATCGAAGTCCAGCGCGCCATACAACGAGTGGGTCTTGCTCCATTCGTAGTCGATGAAGGATTGGCTCTGGTCTTCGTCGGCGACGAAGCGGCCACGCACGGTGCCGGTCTGGTTCAGCGGTCCGCCGGCGTCCAGTTGCAGGCCGTAATGATCCCAGGAACCGGCCTTGCCGGTGAGGGTCACGGTCGGTGCGTACTGGCCGCGCTTGCGCACCAGATTGATTGCACCGCCGGGGCTGCCGGTGCCCTGCAGCAACCCGGACGCACCACGCAGCACTTCCATGCGATCGAAGAAAATCAGGTCCTGGGTGGCCCAGTTGCCCAGCGCGTAGGTGTTGCGCGGGATCGGCACGCCGTCGTACTGCCAGTCATCGATCTGGAAGCCGCGCGAGGTCAGGATCATGCCTTTGCCCACGCCCTGGACGCCGACCAGTCCGGTGGTCTGGTTGGCTGCATCTTTAAGATCGGTGAGGCCCTGGTCGTCCATCTGCTTGCGGGTCATCACGGTGACCGACTGCGGAATTTCCTTGAGGCTGTGGGTGCCCTTGCCGATGGTCACCGCCCGTGCCGCGTAGGAGCCCGAACCTTCGGTGGTGGCATCGACACTGCGTTCGACGATGTTGGTGACTCCCAGTTGCAGCGTGGCGTTGCTGTCCGTGGCCGGTTCGACACTGAAGTTGCCTTGCTCGGTGACGCGCAACTGCAATCCACTGCCCGTCAGTGCCCTTTGCATCGCCTGGGCGGCGGGCATCTGGCCGATCACCGCCGGTGCCTGTTTGCCCTGCACCAGCGAGGGTTCCAGGGAAACGATATGTCCGCTCTGGCTGGCGATGGCATTCAGCGTGCTGGCGAGGGGACCGGCCGGCAGGTTGAAGGACAGCTCTTGGGCCTGTGCCAGGGCAGGGCTCGCCAGGGCAATGGCAGCGGAAAGGGTGTGAGGCCACGGGTTGAACACAGCATTCTCCTGATCGTGTGGAAGTGTCAGGAGATAGGTGGGGCGAGAAATGAAAACCGGACACGAATGAGAGTGATTTTCAAAAAAAATTCACCTGCACGATTATTTCGCCCGTATCAGCGTCAACCAGGGGCTATAGCGATCCACGCGTATCGGCAGGGTTTCGGCCAGCGCGGTGAAGGACCGGTCGGGGTCGTCGAGCGGGAAAACACCCTGGACACGCAAGTGGCGAACCTCGGGTGCAACCCGCACAAAACCGCGGCTGTACGGGCGCAGCGCCTCGACAACCTGCTCCAGTGGTTCGTCCAGCACGTTCAGCCGTCCGCTGAGCCAGTCGGCACGATGGCGCTGATCGCCGGCAACGACGCTAATCTGCCGGGCAGACAGCAGGGCTGACTGACCTTCTTGCAGGTCCAGCGTGGTGCCGTCGAACAACCGGGCTTGAACCGAATGCTGCAGCACGACCACGCGACTGGCGTCCTGCTCCTGAGCCACCAGGAAACGCGTGCCCAGTGCGCGTATTTCACCCTGGGCGGTGCGCACGCGCAGTGGACGCCGGGGATCGGCCGCCACCTGAATCATCAGTTCGCCGTGACGCAGTATCACCAGCCTTTGCTGGTCGTCGAACTGCAGATCCACCGCGCTGTCGGCGTTCAGGCTCAGGCGGCTGCCGTCGGCCAGATCGAAGTCCTGGCGTTGGCCGCGCCCGGTGTGCAGATCAGCCAGCAGTGAGTCACCCAGCGGGCTGCGCGCACCCAGCCATAAACCGCCACCGAGCAGGCCCAGGCCGGCGATCACACGCAACGCGTCACGTCGCGAACCATGGGGCTGCAACAGCAGTTGGCGCGCTTCGCCGGCCTGGCCTGGCACGCGTCGATCCAGGGCGCGCACCGTGTCGAAGGAACCACCGAGACGGTCTTGCAATGTCGCCCAGGCCTGCGCATGCGCAGGGTCCATCGCAAGCCAGGCGTTGAAACGCTCTTGCAGCGCGGCATCGGGTTGGCCGGCGCGCAACCTCACCATCCAGTCAATGGCCTGCTCGCTGACGGAATCCAGGCGCGTCTTGTTCATGGCGTCATCTCGCTGAGGTAGCACTGACGCAATGCCTGTTTCATGTAGCGGCTGACCGTGCGTTCCGACAACCCGAGCTTTTGCGCAATGGCCACGTAACTCAGCCCGTCCAGTTGGCTATAGAGGAAGGTCGCCTTGACCACCAGCGGCAAGCCGTCGATCGCCCGGTCGATGGCGACCAGCGCTTCAATCAGCTGCAACTGTTCTTCGGGGGAGGGTGCCAGCGCCTCCGGCACAGTGGACAGGCGTTCCAGGTAGGCCAACTCCAGCTTGCGCCGCCGATGCCGATCGAAAATCAACCGGCGGGCAATGGTGGACAGATAGGCGCGAGGCTGTTCGATGCTGTCGGGGTCGACACGGGCTGTCAGCATCTGGCAAAACGTATCGGCGGCCGTGTCCTCGGCGTCCGCGTGGTTGCGCAGGCGTCGCTGGATATGCTGCAGCAGCCAGCGATGATGGTCGCTGAAAAAGAAGCCCAGCTTGCTGGTCGGAGGAGGTTGCACCGGTGGCTTTCCAGATGTGAGTGTGAATCGTTCTCAATCTTACCTGTGAGAGGATCGCCACTGCAATCTCCGGGTTTGCAAACGCGTTGGCGTGTGATTCGTCTGAAAAAAATAAAAAGCCGCGGCCGCGATCGCGGCGCATGAGACATCTTGGAATTTTGAGCTAATGTCTAATTGTTCTCCTCGCCAGTCGCGGCCCAATCAGCTCGTCCCTGACGTGCTGGCGAGGTGGACGCCCCCTGAGTCATTCGCTAGTTACCATCCGCCACCTTGCGTTCAATCTCGGCAATTTTTTTACTGAGCTCCTCAGCGTCCTGCTCCTGGGTCCGAGTGGAAGAGGGCGTAATGCTTTCATCCACTCCCTTGGTGTCGCTGTCCCTGTCCTCAAGATCTCGTTCCACCACATTGACCGGCTTGCCGGACGTATCAGTGGGCGGGGCGTTCGACGTTGCTGGGGATTCGACGTCGTTGTCGCGGTCATCGTTGTTCATCGCGCTTACCTCGGTTGGCCTACACATTGGATACGGCACCAACGGTCGAGTTCGAGATTTTTTTATCGCCGCCTTTACACCTCTTGTCGGCCCTCATGAACCTATGTCGCAGGCGATAGCTCCATTCACAAAATAACGCTCACAAAACAACTATGGAATCGCGCGGCCATGAACTCATTCAGAAACCTGCTGACGCAGGTCGAGGAGCGACGACTTTGTGCATTGGATGGCTGGCATCGGGCGCTGGAAAACATCGCGCTGCGCATGGAATCTCCCGATGCCTACCATGAAGAGCTGCTACGACAGTCGGATGAGATGGATCGCCAGGGGATCGTCAGTTGGGAAGAGTGGCGCGACCTGCGAATCGAGGCGGATCAGGCGTATCTGCGAGCGGTTGCGGGCGAGGACTATCACTGAGGGACGCATGGATGAACAGACACCTGAAGTTTGGCATGGAAGAGGAATACTTCATCACCGACCTGGACTCCCGGTGCATGTGCGGCAAGCCCCCCGGCGCTGCGATTGACGCGTGCAAGGCGGTGCTGGGCGATTGTTTTGCCCATGAGATGTTCCAGGGGCAGATCGAAGTCGCTTCCCCGATCTTCACCAGTCTTGCGCAAGCCTCGGAGTACCTGGGGACTACTCGCCAAAAGTTGCGGCTCGCGCTCCAACCCTATGGTCTGGGATTGCTCACCGCCGGCAGTCATCCTTTGGCCGATTGGCGTACGCAACAGGCCACAGAGCAAACGCACTTTCTCAAACTGTTCGAAGATTACCAGCACGTCGCCCGGCGTAGCCTGCTATCCGGTCTGCACGTGCATGTTGAAGTGCCCGGTCATCTGGATCGCATTCAAGTGATGAACGAAGTCTTGCCATGGATGCCGTTGTTGTTGGCACTGAGCAGTTCCTCGCCTTTTTGGAACGGCGCCGACAGCGGCTTCATGAGCTATCGCCAGACGGCCTGTGATGAGTGGCCGAGGATGGGTGTTCCAGAGTACTTCGAAGATCAAGGTGCCTATGACGCCTACGTCGACTTGCTGATCCGTACCGGCGCCATCCGCCAGGCCAGCGAATGCTGGTGGGGTGTACGACCCGCCACCCGGTTTCCGACCCTGGAGCTGCGGATGACGGATGCCTGCCCGCACCTGGAGGATGCCTTGTGCATTGCCGCTCTGTTTCGATTACTGGTTGCCTGTGCCATCGATCAACCCCGCCCGGGATCGAGCTGGTCACAGCAATCGCGATGGATCCTCCAGGAAAATCGCTGGCGGGCGAAACGAACCGGAACCCGCGCGTCTTTCATTGTCCAGGGTTACGACCGGCCTTTCTCTGCCGAGCAGTGGCTGTTCATGGCAGAGCAGATCTTTGGCGATGCAGCGCAGGCAATGGGCGTGGAGGAGGTCTTTTCCCAGGCGCGCCGGATTCTCCGGGACGGTACCAGTGCCGAGCGACAGCGCAACCTCTACGAGCAAGTCCTGGGTAGCACCGGGGATGCGCAGGCCGCGCTGGCGGGTGTGGTGGATCAGTTGCTGATGGAGACGGCGGAGCAACCGTGCATCAGCAAGGACCCGAATCGAGCAGTGTGTGAATCATGACCCGAACTCAGCGCTAAACCAGATACCGTCGAAACCACTCCAGCGTCCGGTCCCAGGCCAACCTTGCCGCCGCGTCATCGTACCGAGGCGTGGAGTCGTTATGGAAACCGTGGTTGGCACCCGGATAAATGTAGGCTTCATAGGTCTTGCCCGCGGCTTTCAACGCCTTCTCAAAGGCCGGCCAACCTTCGTTGATACGGGTATCCAGCTCGCCATAGTGCAGCATCAACGGCGCCTTGATGCGAGGGACGTCCTTGGCCTCTGCCTGGCGGCCATAAAAGGACACGCCAGCCGCCAGTTCCGGATAAGCCACGGCCGCGGCATTGACCACGCCACCGCCGTAACAGAATCCGGTGATGCCGACTTTGCCAGTCGTTGCGTCGTGCTTCATCAGCCACTCGATCGCGGCGAAAAAATCATTCATGAGCTTTTCAGGGTCGACTGTCGCTTGCAGCTCCCGGCCTTTGTCGTCGTTGCCCGGATAGCCGCCGACCGACGTCAGGCCATCGGGGGCGAGGGCGATGAAACCGGCCTTGGCCACGCGCCGCGCGACGTCCTCGATGTAGGGGTTGAGCCCACGGTTTTCATGCACCACCACCACCGCCGGCACCTTGCCGCTGGCCTTCGCCGGACGTACCAGATAACCACGAACCTGCCCGTTGCCCTTGGGCGAGGGGTAGGTGACGTACTCGGCGATGATGTCCGGGTCGGTAAACTCGACCTGCTCGGCGAGCGCATAGTTCGGGCTCAGCGCCGCGAGGAGCGCGCTGGCCGTCAAACCGCCCAGGGTGAACAACGCCGCACGATCGAGAAACTCGCGCCGGTTGATCTTGCCGTGGGCGTAGTAGTCGTACAGCTCGAGCAGTTCCGGGGCAAAGTCTTTCGCAGTGAGACGGGTCATCTGTGCGCTTCCTTTTGGGCGGGTCGGGTGGCTGGCGGGTCGACGATGTGAGCGGTAATTATCGAGCGTAGTCGCTCAAGGCCCGGTGCTTGAAGTGCAGATTAAACGATCGCCGTTATCGAGCAACGCTTTTGGTTCGGATTAATTAGGAAAAATACCCGTAAAAAATACATTAAGTACGTTCGTGAGCCGTATACGGGTACATTAGCTGGCTCGAAGTGAGTTTTGCGTAAATTTTATGGATTTACCTATATATGAGTCATAAGGCTGTTTAGTGAATTGTATACGGGTATTTATGTTGCCTGAAGGTGTGTTCGCTGCTAAATTCTTTTCATCGTATGAAGAGTGTCCATCATGGCCAACCGCACCTATTCGCCCCACACCTTCAAGGCACTCGAGATTCTGGGGAAACTGATCCAGCTCAAGCGGAAAGAGCGTGGGTTGACCCTGCAGCAGCTGGCTGAGCGGGCCGGTGTCTCCCGCAGCCTCATACAGCGCCTCGAGAAATGTGAGCCAGGCTGTGAAATAGGCGTGGCGTTCGAGGTGGCTCATCTACTGGGTATCGAATTGTTTGAGTCGCCAATGGGCCAGAGCACCTTGATCGGTATTCTCACGGATAAAATCGCCTTGCTCCCGGCTTCTGCGCGCGACTCCAAAAAGGAGGTGAGCAATGCCTTCTGAGGATCAAGTCTGTTACGTATGGATGTGGTTGCCGGGCAGCACAGAGCCTGTCGTCGCCGGCAGGTTGGTGAGACGACGCGATGGCCGGTTTGCTTTTCTTTACGGTCAAAGCTACCTGAAGAATCCCCAGGCCATCCCACTGAACAATCTCGAGCTGCCGCTGGGTACAGAAATGATCGAGCCGCCAGCAGGATTGAAAATTGCCAGCGGAATACGTGACGCATCTCCCGATGCCTGGGGGCGACGCGTCATCATCAATCGCCTATACGGGAAAGCCGGACTCGCGGCTTACGATCAAGACCTGGATGAGCAGACGTATATGCTCGAGTCCGGCTCCGACCGTATTGGCGCCCTGGATTTTCAGTTGTCACCGACCGAGTATGTGTCACGTAGCAACGACAACGCCACGCTTGAAGACCTGCTCAATGCTGCCGAGCTGGTAGAGAAGGGAATTCCTCTGACGGCGGAGCTGGATCAAGCTCTGCGCCATGGATCATCTATCGGTGGTGCACGCCCCAAAGCGCTCATCAAGGCAGATGATGCGAAGTATGTAGCCAAGTTCTCTGCATCTAACGATACGGTCAGTGTCGTCAAGTCGGAGTTCATCATGATGCGCCTGGCACGCTTGCTGGGACTTGATGCCGCACCGGTAAAGATCCAGCAGGTTTTGGGCAAGGATGTACTGCTGATCGAGCGCTTCGACCGTGTCCCGCAACCGGGGGGTTGGGCAAGGCGCATTATGGTGTCGGCCCTGACGCTGTTAGGGCTGGATGAGATGATGGCTCGCTACACGAGCTATGAAGACCTCACGCACCTCATCAGGAAATATTTCCACGACCCCAAGCGAGATTTGCATGAGCTGTTCTCCCGGCTCGTGTTCAACATTCTCTGTGGGAACACAGATGACCATGCACGTAACCATGCGGCTTTTTTTGACGGCAAAGCCTATAGCCTGACGCCAGCCTATGACATCTGCCCGCAGAACCGCTCAGGAAACGTAGCGAGCCAGGGCATGCTCATCATGGGGGGCGCCAACCAGAGCCAGATCGCCCTGTGCCTGGACGCCGCGCATCTGTTCCTGCTGGACCGTGGCCGAGCCAGGCAGATTGTTCTGGGGCAGATCGAAGGTCTCCGGGTTCACTGGGAGGCTGTGTGTCAGGAGTCTGGTATCAACCAGATTGACCGCAACGTACTGGCCACTCGGCAGGTATTGAATGCGTTTGCTTTCGAGAATTTGCAGGAGAATGACCAGGATATCCGGGCGCTGGCTGAGGATGTGAGGCGCACATTGCCAGTCCGGCAGTTCTGAATATTAGCTTGGCTGGAGGTGGGTGAAATCATCTCGCAGATACACTAAGAAACAAATAGCTTGTTGAATCGTAATATAACGAAATTATAGAAGTGTTCTTTTCTTCCAAGGAGGGAAGTGAAATTTATTACATGATAAGGAGTGTCATTAATGACGTTGACAGGAGTGGCAACACAACGCAGATCAAAACGGTGGTTAGGCCTAAGCGTGCTGATGCTACCCGTATTGCTGGTGACAGTAGACAACACAGTGCTTGGATTCGCGTTGCCAAAGATCGCCGAAGCCCTGCACCCGAGCGCCAGCCAGCAATTGTGGATGATCGATGCTTATTCGCTGGTATTGGCGGGATTGCTGGTGTCGATGGGGAGCCTGGGGGATCGAATCGGTCATCGTAAGTTATTGCTGGCCGGGTCTTTGGGGTTTGCCATAGTGTCGGTGCTGACGGCGTATTCCGATACCGCCCTGCAACTGATTGCCGGGCGAGCGTGTATGGGTGTTTTCGGTGCGATGCTGATGCCCTCAACGTTGGCGTTGATACGTTCGGTGTTCGAGGATCGAGAAGAGCGCAGACTTGCGGTCGCGATCTGGGCGACAACGTTGACGGTAGGTTCGGCGCTCGGTCCTTTGGTGGGTGGGGTGTTGTTGGAGTTCTTCAGTTGGGGGTCGATTTTCCTGTTGGCGGTACCCGTGTTGGTGCCGTTGCTGGTGCTGGGGCCTCTGTTGTTACCCGAATCCGAACGAGACTCTTCAGGGCCACTGGATCCGATAAGCATTCTGCAGTCGATGGTAGCCCTGGGCGCCATTGTTTATGGCATTAAACACAGCGCCAGTAATGGTATCGATTGGATGGCGTTGACAGCATTTGCAGTGGGCGTAGTCGCGGGCTGGGTGTTTGTGCATCGGCAGTTACGATTGCCTGTGCCGCTGATGGACCTGAGTCTGTTCCGCAACGGCACCTTTAGCAGTTCCGTGCTGATCAACCTGATGAGCCTGGCATTCCTCGTAGGCTTCGTATTCTTCACTACTCAGTTCCTGCAGATTGTTCTCCAGATGTCGCCCTTGAGTGCCAGTCTTGTGTTGATACCGGGCCAGGTCATGGCGATTGTGGTGGGGATGGCGGTCGTGCCTGTCGCGCAGCGAGTTCAAGTGCATGTGCTGGTACCGATTCTCATGGCCTTTGCTGGAGCGGCGTTTTTGCTGGTCGCCAGCATGGGCAGCAACCTTACCGTTTTGGTCGTGGCGTTTGCCTTGCTGAACATCGGCGTGGGTGCGATCGCAACGGTGTCCAATGATGTGATTTTGTCAGCCGCACCACCGGCAAAGGCGTTACCACACGGCCTGACAATTGTAGGAGCTGGCTTGTCGGATCGCCGCACCGCAGCGAAGGCGGTCTCGAGCCTTGCAGCGCCCATGAAGACGCCTTCGCCAGCAAGCCGGCTCCCACAGGTTCAGCGCTGTTTGAATCTCAGCCGGAATTTATGCAGCAACGGTTCGGTATAGCCATTGGGTTGCGCGCCACCTTCGAACACCAGCGCACACGCCGCTTGAAACGCCACCGACTGTTCGAAGTCAGGCGCCATCGGTGTGTACAGGGGATCGCCGGCGTTCTGTTCGTCGACGACCCGCGCCATGCGCTGCAATATCTCGACAGTCTGCTCCCGGGTGATAACGCCGTGCAGCAACCAGTTGGCCATGTGCTGGCTGGAAATGCGCAGGGTCGCGCGGTCTTCCATTAGCCCCACGTTATGGATGTCGGGCACCTTGGAGCAGCCGATGCCTTGTTCGACCCAACGCACCACATACCCCAGCAAGCCTTGCGCGTTGTTTTCGACTTCCTGACGAATCTCCTCCGCCGACCATGATGGATCGGTTACCACCGGCACGCTGAGCAAGCCCTCCAGCAACGACTGGCTGACGCCACTGAAATCCGTGCGTTCAAGCGCTTCCTGCACGCTGCGCACCTTGACCTGGTGGTAATGCAGCGCATGCAAAGTAGCGGCGGTTGGCGAAGGCACCCAGGCGGTGTTGGCGCCGGCTTGCGGGTGGGCGACTTTCTGTTTGAGCATGTCGGCCATCCGGTCCGGCATGGCCCACATGCCTTTGCCGATCTGGGCCCGGCCGCGCAGGTTGCAGTCCAGGCCGACCAGCACGTTGTTGAGTTCGTAGGCCTCGATCCACTGCGTGCCTTTCATGTCGCCTTTGCGCAGCATCGCACCGGCGTGCATGGCGCTGTGCATCTCGTCACCGGTGCGATCGAGGAAGCCGGTGTTGATGAAAGCGACCCGTGAGGACGCGGCGGCAATGCAGGCCTTGAGGTTGACGCTGGTGCGGCGCTCTTCATCCATGATGCCCATTTTCAGGGTATGGCGTTCGAGCTGCAGCAGGTCTTCGATGCGGCTGAACAATTGCTCGGCGAAGGCCACTTCGGCGGGGCCGTGCATTTTCGGTTTGACGATGTAGACGCTGCCGGTGCGGGAGTTGCCGCGGCGTTGCAGGTCATGCAGGGCGATCAGGCTGGTGATGACGCCGTCGAGAATCCCTTCCGGAATTTCCAGCCCGCCATTGTCGAGAATCGCCGGGCTGGTCATCAGATGCCCGACGTTGCGAATGAACAGCAGTGAGCGCCCGTGCAGCTTCAATGCAGTGCCATCGGCGGCGGTGTACTCTCGGTCCGGATTCAGCCGGCGGGTGATGGTCTTGCCGTTTTTCTCCAGGTCCTCTTTCAGGTCGCCCTTCATCAGCCCCAGCCAATTGCGGTAGACCTGCACCTTGTCATCGGCGTCGACCGCCGCCACCGAGTCTTCACAATCGATGATGGTCGAGAGTGCCGCCTCCAGCAGCAGGTCCTTGACCCCGGCAGCGTCGGCCTGACCGATGACGCTCTGCCGGTCGATCTGGATCTCCACGTGCAGGTCGTTGTTTTTCAGCAGAATGGCCGCAGGATCGACCAGCGAGCCTTGGAAGCCGATGTACTGCGCGGCGTTGGCCAGGCCGGTCTGGCTGCCGTCGCTCAAGGTGGCCTGCAGTGTACCGCCTTCGATCTGGTAACGGGTCACCGCTGCATGGGAGCCGCTGCTCAAGGGGAAGGCCTGGTCGAGGAACGCCCGGGCAAACGCGATGACTTTCGCTCCGCGTACGGGATTGTAGGCCCGGCCTGGCTCGGCGCCGTCGTCATGGGAAATCACATCGGTGCCGTACAGTGCGTCGTACAGCGATCCCCAGCGGGCATTGGCGGCATTGAGTGCATAACGCGCGTTGACGGCCGGGACCACCAGTTGCGGGCCGGCCTGCACACTGATCTCTGTATCGACGTTGCTGGTGCTGACCTTGACGTCAGCTGGTTGCGCTTGCAGGTAGCCGATCCCGCTGAGGAAGTCGCGATAGGCCGGCATGTTGCTTATCGGTCCCGGGTGGGCACGGTGCCAAGTATCCAGTTCGGTTTGCAGGCGATCCCGTTCAGCCAGCTGCGCGCGGTTCTGCGGCGCCAATTCATGCACCAGCGCGGCGAACCCGCCCCAGAAAGTTTGTGGGTCCAGACCGGTGCCCGGCAGCACGTCCACCTCAACGAAACGTTGCAGGACGGGCGCGACCTTGAGGCCTTGGCAGTTGACGAAATCGGTCACTTTTTGCATCTCCATCACACAGTGTCTATCGAGCGCGAGTCGCGCCCTGTTCATTTCAGGCTTTGCGCGCCGGCTTTGGCCACTTGCGCATCCTGCTCGGCCTTGACCCCGGACACCCCGACGGCACCGATGACCTGGCCGTCGACGATGATCGGCACGCCGCCTTCCAGGGAGGTCAGCAGGGGCGCGGACAAGAAGGCGTGGCGCCCACCGTTGACCATCTCTTCATAGCCTTTGGACTCGCGCCGGCCCAGGGCCGAAGTGCGGGCCTTTTCGGTGGCGATGTAGGCGCCGATGGGGGCGCAACCGTCGAGGCGTTCGAGGGCCAGCGGGTGACCGCCGTCGTCGACGATCACGATAGTCACGGCCCACTGGTTGTTCTGTGCTTCGGTGCGTGCGGCAGCGAGGATCTGGCTGACTTCGGTCTGGCTCAGTACGGCTTTGCTGTTCATGGGGTGCTCCAGGGTTGGGTTAAGGCAATGCGGCTTCGACCAGTTCGATCCAGTGCCTGACCGGGGTTCGGCCCGCACCGTCGAGGTGCGACTGACAGCCGATATTGGCGGTGACGATGACTTCGGGGTGTCCGCTTTCCAGCGCATTGAGCTTGTTGTCGCGCAGTTGCCGGGACAGTTCGGGTTGGGTCACTGAATAGGTGCCTGCCGAGCCACAGCACAGATGACTGTCAGGCACGGGCGTGAGGCTGAAGCCCAGGCGGGTCAGGATTGACTCGACCGCGCCACCGAGTTTCTGTGCGTGCTGCAAGGTGCAGGGGCAATGAAACGCGAGGCGCTGGTCGCTGTGCACGCCGAGCTTTTCCAGTGGCTCGTCGCGCAGCACTTCGACCAGGTCCTTGGCCAGGGCGCTGACCTTTTTCGCCTTCTCGGCATAGGCCGGGTCGGCGCTGAGCAGGTGCCCGTAATCTTTGATGAAGGCGCCGCAACCGCTGGCCGTTTGCACGATGGCTTCGGCTCCGTTTTCAATGCTCGGCCACCAGGCATCGATGTTGCGTCGGGCGCGATCGAGGCCGGCGGCCTGGGCGTCGAGGTGATAATCCACGGCGCCGCAGCAGCCTGCCTCGCGAGTGGCTGTGACGCTGATCCCCAGTCGATCCAGGACGCGGGCTGTGGCCGCGTTGGTATTGGGCGACAGGCTCGGCTGCACGCAACCTTCGAGCATCAGCACCTGCCGGGCGTGGCGAGTGACCGGGCGCGGTTTGGCCGGGTAAACGCGGCGCGGCAATTTGGCCTGCAAGGTGGTGGGCAGCAACGCGCGGAACACCTGGCCGCTGCTGACCAGCGCCTTGAACAGTCGCGGATTGGGCACGACGCCGCGCAATCCTTCGCGCAACAGGCGTTGGTCAATCGAACGCGGCACGGCGGCATCGACCACCGCGCGGCCGATGTCGAGCAAGTTGTGGTAGTCGACACCGGAAGGGCAGGTGGTTTCACAGTTGCGGCAGGACAGGCAGCGATCCAGATGCTGTTGGGTTTTCTGTGTGACTTCGTTGCCTTCCAGCACCTGCTTGATCAGGTAGATGCGCCCTCGCGGGCCATCCAGTTCATCGCCGAGCAACTGATAGGTCGGGCAGGTGGCATTGCAGAAACCGCAATGCACGCAGGTGCGCAGGATACTTTCAGCTTCTTCGGCGCGGGGCAGCTGGCGGGCGTGTTCGCTCAAGGTGGTCTGCATGGGTCAAAGCTCCGCGTACAGGCGACCGGGGTTGAAGATGCCCCGGGGATCGAGTTGCTGCTTGAGGCTGCGGTGATAACGCAGCAGTGCCGGCGGCAGCGGCTGGAACGGGCTGTCGATCAGGCCATGGCTGTAGCAGGTCACATGCCCGCCGACCTCATCGACGATCGAGCGGATGAACGAGGCTTCGGCGTCGGATTTGAGCCAGCGCTGCGCGCCGCCCCAGTCGATCAGCTGCCGACCGGGCAGGGACAGTCGAGGGGTGTTGTGCGGCACCGACAGGCGCCAGAGCGGCTGGTCCTCGTCGAAGAAACTCAAGCGATGTTCGTTGAGGTCCGCCCAGTACGCAGCATCCAGCAGCTCGCCACCCAAGCGGTCATGGGCCGCCGTCACCGAGCCCTCGCCACCCTCGAGCCGCAGATGCAGGCGCTGACCGTCGTGGCACGCAGCGCTGATCGGCAGCGGTTGCTGGCCCCATTCCGCCAGGCGCAGCAGGGCGCGATCGCTGTCCATATCGAGACTGATGCTCAAGCATTGCCGCGGTTTGGGCAGGACCTTGAGCGAGACTTCGGTGATCACCCCAAGGGAACCGTAGCTGCCGGCCATCAGGCGCGACAGGTCGTAGCCGGCGACGTTTTTCATGACTTCGCCACCGAAGCGCAAATGCTTGCCAAGGCCGGTGATGACCCGGGTGCCGAGCACGAAGTCCCGAACCGAGCCTGACCAAGGGCGACGCGGTCCCGACAGCCCGCTGGCGATCATGCCGCCCACGGTGGCGTCGTCACCGAAGGACGGCGGTTCGCAGGGCAGCATCTGCTGCGCCGCGTCCAGCACTTGCGCGAGTTCGGCCAATGGCGTACCGCAGCGGACGGTGATCACCAGTTCGGTCGGGTCGTAGCTGACGATGCCCCGGTGCGAGCGTGTATCCAGCACTTCACCGGCAACGATGCGGCCCAGGAACGCCTTGCTGTTGGCACCCTGAATGCGCAGCGGCGTAGCGTTTTGCAGGGCCTGGTTGACCTGTTCGAGCAAGACGCTGCTGTCATCGATATCCTGTTCGCTGCGCATCAGAAACGCTCCAGTTCAGGGAAGGGCATCTGCCCCATGTGAACGTGCATGGCGCCAAACTCGGCGCAGCGGTGCAGTGTCGGAATATTCTTGCCGGGGTTGAGCAAACCGCTCGGATCGAAGGCGGCCTTGACCGCATGGAACAGGGTCAGCTCATCGCTGTTGAACTGCGCACACATCTGGTTGATCTTCTCCCGGCCCACACCGTGTTCGCCGGTAATGCTGCCACCGACCTTCACGCACAATTCAAGGATCTTGCCGCCCAGGGCTTCGGCGCGATCGAGTTCGCCCGGTTGATTGGCATCGAACAGAATCAACGGGTGCATGTTGCCGTCACCGGCGTGGAAAACGTTGGCCACCCGCAGGTCGTACTCGGTCGACAACGCGGCAATGGCTTGCAGCACGCCGGGCAGTTCGCGACGCGGGATGGTGCCGTCCATGCAGTAATAATCTGGCGAGAGGCGACCCACCGCCGGAAAGGCATTCTTGCGCCCGGCCCAGAAACGCACCCGTTCGGCTTCATCCTTGGCCAGGCGCACTTCGGTGGCGCCGGCCTGTTCCAGCACCTGACGCACGCGGTCGCAGTCGTCGTGGACGTCGGCTTCGACGCCATCGAGTTCACACAGCAGAATCGCTTCGGCGTCCACCGGATAGCCCGCGTGGATGAAGTCTTCGGCGGCGCGGATGGCCAGGTTGTCCATCATTTCCAGGCCGCCGGGGATGATGCCGGCGGCAATGATGTCGCCCACCGCGCGCCCGGCCTTTTCAACGGAGTCAAACGCTGCCAGCAGCACCTTGGCGGTCTGTGGTTTGGGCAGCAGCTTGACCGTGACTTCGGTGATCACCCCGAGCATGCCTTCGGAACCGGTGAACAGCGCCAGCAGATCGAACCCCGGGGAGTCGAGGGCATTCGAACCCAGGCTCAGGTGCTCGCCGTCGACGGTCAGGATGTCGACCTTGAGCAGGTTGTGCACGGTCAGCCCGTACTTCAGGCAATGCACGCCACCGGCGTTTTCCGCCACGTTGCCACCGATGGAGCAGGCGATCTGCGAGGAAGGGTCCGGCGCGTAGTACAGGCCGAACGGCGCCGCCGCCTGGGAGATTGCCAGATTGCGCACCCCCGGCTGGACCCGGGCGGTGCGGGCGGCGGGATCGATGTGCAGGATGTTGTTGAAGCGCGCCATCACCAGCAGCACGCCTTTTTCCAGGGGCAATGCACCACCGGACAAGCCGGTGCCGGCGCCGCGGGCGACCACCGGAACCTGCAGTTCGTGGCAGATTCGCAGCACGCCTTGCACCTCGTCGAGGTGACGGGGCAGCACCACCAGCATGGGCGTGGTGCGGTAGGCAGACAGTCCGTCGCATTCGTACGGCTTGAGCTCTTCGCGCTGATGCAGGATTTCCAGCTCCGGCAGTCGCGTTTGCAATGCCTGGATCAGGACGGTTCTGTCGACATCAGGCAAGACACCGTCGACGCGTTCATCGTAGAGGATGTTCATAGGCGGTTCACGGCACTCGGTTGTTTTTATTAGAGTCCTGTTTGCGGATAACGCTCCCTTGCATCATTGGCCCGAGGCGGTCTACTGTCTATGCGTTGTTTGACTGGTCGAACCAGTTTTTTATGCGCTATTTTCAGGTTTATCCAAAAAACTGACGATAAAACAACAGTTTATAAGCGTGTTTGCATAAGCTTGATTGTATTGATGCAGCTGGTCATACCAGTTGGAGGATTGATGGCAAACGCAGAAACGAGTCGTAATCCGCAAGTCGCAGACGTGGTCTGTGAGCGCATCGAACGGCTGATCGTCGATGGGGTGCTCAAGACCGGGCAGCTGTTGCCTTCGGAGCGGCGCCTGACGGAAAAACTCGGCGTCTCGCGCACGGCACTGCGTGAAGGGCTGAAGCTGTTACGTGCTCGCGGTATTATCAGGACCGAGCAGGGCAAGGGCTCATTCGTCGCCGATCTTTCTGGTCACGGTGGCGTATCACCGCTGATGCACCTGTTCAGCTCGCAGCCACGCACCCTTTATGATCTGTTCGAGGTCCGCAGCCTGCTCGAGGGCGAATCCGCGCGCCTGGCGGCCTTGCGTGGCACCGACGCCGACTTTGTCCTCATCACCCGCAGCTACCAAGCGTTGCTCGATGCCCACAACCGTTCGCTGGAGGCATCCGAACACGCCCGGCTCGACCATGCCTTTCACCTGGCCATCTGCGAGGCCTCGCACAACCCGGTGCTGGTGCAGACCTTGCGCTCGCTGACGGACTTGCTGCTCAACACGGTCTTTGCCTCGGTCAACAACCTCTACCACCGTGAACCGCAAAAGCGCCAGATCGACCGCCATCACGCACGGCTCTACAACGCCGTCACCGGGCGCATGCCGGAACAGGCACGCAAGGCGGCCATTGCGCATATCCAGAGCATCTGTGAACACCTCAAGGAAATCGAAGGCGAGGAGCAACGGCTGGTGCGCGCTACATTGCGACTTGAGGGGTGGACCTGATGCAGCACCTGGATCACTTGTCCTTGCACCTGTTCATCCTGGTCTGCGACGAAGGCACCATTGCCCGGGCCAGTGAGCGGGCCTTCATCGCACCTTCGGCGGTCAGCAAGCGTATTTCCGACATCGAGGCGCGTTTCGGTACGCCGCTGCTCAAGCGCAGCAAGCGCGGGGTCGAACCGACGCCGGCGGGGCTGGCTTTGCTGCGGCATGCGCGGTCACTGACCCGGGCGATGGAACGGCTCGACAGCGAGCTCGGCGAATACGCCGAAGGGGCTCGCGGGCATGTGCGGGTCTTGGCGAACGTATCGTCGATCATGGAGTTTCTGCCGGAAGAACTCTCCGCTTTCATGTTGGACAATCCGCGAATCCAGGCCGACATCGAAGAGCGTTTCAGCCCCGATGTCGTGCGCGGGGTGGCCGAGGGCAATGCCGATCTGGGCATCTGCCGGCGCTCGATGGCCGTGGGCGACCTGGAATTCCTGCCTTACCGTCAGGACCATCTCGCGGTGGTGGTGAGTGCGAGTCATCCCTTGGCCGAGCGCAGCAGCATCGCCTTCGAAGAGACACTGGACTTTGATCATCTGGGATTGTCGGCCTTCGCCACCCTCAATACGTTCATGCGCGAAGACGCGGTGAAGCATGGCCGGGAGTTGCGTTTCCGCTCCTATGTATCGTCATTCGATGCCGCGTTCCGGCTGGTGCAGTTCGGGCTGGGACTGGCGGTGTTTCCGCTGGAAGCGGTGGCGCGCTACGCGCAACTGTTCGACCTGCGCATCATTCCCCTGACCGACGATTGGGCGCTGGGCGAGTTTGTTATCTGCGTGCGCGACCGTGAGGCGCTGTCCCTGTCGGCGCGTCGTCTGCTGGACCATCTGCTGCTGCGTGCACCGCCGCGCCAATCGATGCTCTGATCCATCCATCGCGGTTGACGATGGATCTGGCCGTGAATCACGTCTTTTCGCCGCCTCGCGGTCTCTCTAGTCTGGGCCTGTGCTTCAGCCTGTGAGAGAACTTCATGACAACAATAACGATCAACGAAGTCGGCATGCGCGATGGTTTGCAGAGCCTTCAAGCCATCATGCCCACCACCGCCAAACGCCAATGGATCGATGCAGCCTATGCCGCCGGCGTACGCCACATGGAAGTCGCGTCCTTCGTGCCCGCCAGACTGCTGCCGCAAATGGCCGATGCCAGGGAAGTGGTGGCCCATGCCTTGAGCTACCCCGATCTGGTGGTCTCGGTTTTGGCGCCGAACCTGCGCGGCTGCCGCGACGCGCTGGAATCCGGTGCGCATCGCATCATCGCGCCGGTCTCTGTCAGCGCCGCCCATAGCCTGGCCAATGTGCGGCGCACACCGCTGGAAATGGTCGAGGAGCTGGCGCGGATGTGCCAGTTGCGCACCGAGATGGGCTTGCATACTGTCCAGCTGATTGCCGGGATGTCGGTCGCTTTCGGCTGCACCCGCCAGGGCGATGTGCCGCTGAGCGACCTCTGCGAATTGACCGGCCACGTGCTCGAAGCCGGTTGCGATCTGGTGTCCCTCGGTGACACCACCGGCTACGCCAATCCCGGCCAGGTAGCGACCACCTTGCAGGCGATTCGCGCCATTGCCGGCGACAAGCTCAGGGCCGCGCATTTCCATGACACCCGTGGCCTGGCGCTCGCCAACAGCCTGGTGGCGGTGCAGCAAGGCATCACCGAACTCGATTCGTCCCTGGCCGGCCTGGGCGGTTGCCCGTTCGCACCGGGTGCGTCCGGCAACACCGTGACCGAAGACCTGGTGTTCATGCTGCAAAGCATGGGCTACGACACCGGCATCGACCTGGCCGCGCTGATCGCCTCACGCGAGGTGCTGCGCGTCGCCTTGCCCGACGAAGCCCTTTACGGCTGTATTGCCCGCGCCGGCCTGCCACTCAATTACACCCCAGCCGCCAGCCGCGCTTGAATCTGCGAAGAGGAAAACAATAATGTCCAGACTTCCATTGGACGGCATTCGTGTCGTTGAAATCTCCCACATGGTGATGGGGCCGACGTGCGGGATGATCCTCGGTGATCTCGGCGCCGAAGTGATCAAGATCGAGCCGACCCGCGGCGACGGTACTCGCCGTCTGCTGGGCGCAGGTGCCGGGTTCTTTCGCACCTTCAACCGCAACAAGCAGTGCATCGCCATCGACGTCAACACCGCGCAAGGGCGCGATGCCGTACTGGAACTCATCGACACCGCCGACGTGTTCATCGAGAACTTCAAACCCGGGCGCATGCAGGAGCTGGGCTTCGGTTACGAGGCGATTCATCAACGTAACCCGCGCCTGATCTATGCCTCGCACAAAGGCTTTCTCAAGGGTCCGTATGACAATCGCCTGGCCCTGGACGAAGTGGTGCAGATGATGGCCGGCCTGGCCTACATGACCGGCCCCGTCGGCAGGCCGTTGCGCGCCGGCAGCTCGGTGAACGACATCATGGGCGGCATGTTCGGTGCCATCGGCGTGCTTGCCGCGCTCAATGACCGCCACGTCACCGGCGTCGGCCGTGAGGTGCAGAGCGCGCTGTACGAAAACTGCGTATTGCTCGCGGCCCAGCATATGCAGCAGTACGCCGTGACCGGTCAGGCCGCCGCGCCAATGCCGAACCGCATCAGTGCCTGGGCGATCTATGACGTGTTCGAGTTTGCCGGCGGTGAGCAGATGTTCGTTGCCGCCACCGGCGAAGGACAATGGAACGCCTTGTGCCAGTTGCTGGGCCAGACCGCGCTGCTCGACGACCAGACCTTGGCCACCAACAACGACCGGGTGCTGCAGCGCCCACGGCTGCTGGCGCATCTGGCCGAAGTCTTCGCCACCATGGACGCCCAGGCCCTGGCCTTGCAGCTCGAAGCCCACAGCATTCCCTTCGCGCCGATACGTCGCCCGGAGGAATTGTTCGAAGATCCGCACCTGCTGCAAAGCGGTGGCCTGGCCAATCTTGAGCTCGAAGACGGATCCTTCACCGCCATGCCGTTGCTGCCGTTGTCCCTGGATGGTGAGCGTCTGCAACCGCGGCGCTCGATTCCACGCATCGGCGAGCATACGCACAAGGTCATGCGCGAACTCGGTTACAGCGACGAACACATCGCCGAGCTGTGTGCCGCTGGCGTGCTGAAAACCGACGTTCAGGCCTGAGGAGACGCTGCCATGGCTATCTATCAATACGACACGCTTATCCCGGCCATCCACGCCGAAACCTTCGTCGCCGAAGACGCCACCGTCATCGGCAATGTCACGCTCGAGCAAGGCGTCAGCGTCTGGCCCCAGGCGGTGCTGCGTGGTGACAACGAGCCGATTCGCATCGGCCAGCACAGCAACGTGCAGGAAGGCGCGGTGTTGCACGCCGACCCCGGCTTCGCGCTGACCGTGGGCGAGGGCGTCACCATCGGCCACCAGGCCATGTTGCATGGCTGCACCATCGGCGACGGTGCGCTGATCGGGATTCAGGCGGTGGTGCTCAACGGCGCCGTGATCGGCAGGAACTGCCTGGTCGGTGCCGGCGCGATTGTCACCGAAGGCAAGGTGTTCCCGGACAACTCGCTGATTCTGGGGGCGCCGGCCAAGGTCGTGCGGGAACTGACGTCTGAAGCCATCGCCGACATGCACGGCAATGCCCGGGACTATGTGAGCAAAGGCCAAGCTTACAGGGACAAATTGATTCGCATCAGCTAAACCCCGTTAAGCAACTTCCTGAAGGATTTTTGCTTCTCTCCAATAATTACAAAATCGGAGAAACACCATGGTTGCCATGACTGGCGCAATGCCGCTTGCGCGCAGCGAAGAAATCAACGAGTTGCTGCTTTATCGGCGGGTGGCCTGGCGCATCATGCCGCTGGCCATCATTTGCTTTCTGTTTTCCTATTTCGACCGGATCAATATCAGCTTCGCCAAAGTTCAGATGCAACAGGAACTGGGCTTGTCCGATGCGGCCTATGGCCTGGCGGCGAGCATGTTTTTCGTCGGTTATGTGCTGTTCGAAGTGCCTAGCAGCCTGGGCCTCAAGCGCTACGGCGCGCCGGCCTGGATCTGCCGGATCATGATTTCCTGGGGGCTGGCTACCGCGGCCCTGATGTTCGCCTATACCCAATACACGCTGTACTTCCTGCGTTTTCTGATTGGGGTGATGGAAGCCGGTTTCGGCCCGGCGATTCTGTTCTACCTGGCGTGCTGGTTCCCGAAAAAGCACCTGGCGAAGATGAACGGGCTGTGGTTCCTGTCGGTACCGCTGGCCGGTGCGTTGGGCGGGCCGGCAGCCGGAATCCTGTTGGGGACGATGGACGGCGTGCTCGGCCTGGCGGGCTGGCACTGGCTCTTCCTGATGTCCGGCTTGCCCTGTGTGCTGCTGGGCCTGCTGGTGCTGTGGAAACTGGACCGGGACATCGAGTCGGCCAAGTGGCTGAGCCGGGGCGAGAAAGACCTGCTGGCGGCCAACCTCGAACATGACCGGGCCAGAGCCAAGCCGGTGCATGCCTCGCTGTGGCGCGTATTGCTGACCCGGGAAGTGGCGATCATGGCGCTGATCTACTTCGTGATCAAAATGGCCTCCTACGGCATCAATTTCTGGATGCCGCACCTGATTAAATCGTCCGGGGTGCAAAGCGTATTCTGGGTCGGCATGCTGTCATCGCTGCCTTACATCGTGGCATGCATCGGCATGATCTGGCTGACCCGCCTCTCGGACCGCACCGGCGAGCGCAAGAAGTACCTGGTGATGTGCCTGTTGCTCGCGGCCGTGGGGTACTTGCTGGCCTGCCTGTTCTCCGGTTCGTCCTGGGCGATGATGGCGGCGCTGGTGCTGGCCACGGCGGGCACCTTCATCGCGATCCCGATCTTCTGGACCATTCCGCAATCGACCTTCTCCGGGTTGGCGATTGCCAGTGGAACGGCGGCGATCAACTCCATCGGCCAACTCAGCGGCATGGTCGCGCCGGTGATGGTCGGCAAGATCAACGATGTCTCCGGGACCAGTTACATGGGCATGCTTTCCATCGCGCCGATGATCCTGCTCGCGTGCATTGTGGTCGTGTGCTTCGTCAAGAATCCGAAGGCCTGACCCGGTCGTCGAATCGATCCTCGCTCCTGATAACAACAATAAAACAGGCACAAACATGATCTCATTCACCACCCAGCGGGCATCGCTGATGCTCGCGACGCTTTGCTGCGCCTTTCAATCGGCGGTCCAGGCAGGTTTTGTCGACGATGGAAAAGGCAGTCTGGAGCTGCGTAACTTCTACTTTGATCGTGATTTTCACGGTGACTCGGCCACCCAATCCCGGCGCGGCGAGTGGGCTCAGGGCTTCATGCTGAAGTTGCAATGGGGGTTTACGCCGGGGCCGCTGGGCTTTGGCCTGGACGCGGTGGGTATGCTGGGGATCAAGCTCGACTCCAGCCCGGATCGCTCCGGCAGCGGCTTGTTGCCAAGGGGGACGGACAAACGTGCGGTCGACGATTATTCAAAAGCGGTCGGCACGTTCAAGGCCAGGCTTGCGCAGACCGAGGTCCGCGTGGGTGGTCTTAGCCCGCAGCTGCCGTTGCTGGCTTCCAACAACAGTCGGCTGTTCCCGCAGTGGTTCAACGGTGCCCAGTTGGTGAGCAAGGACCTGGACAACTTCACCTTCACCGCGCTGGAAGTGGATTCGACCAAGTTACGTGACTCCACCGATTTCGAAGACCTGACAGCGATGGCGCAGCAGGGTGCTTATTCGGCCAGCGTCACCAGCGATCGTTTGTACTACGCCGGTGCTGACTACCAACCCCTCAAGAACCTGACGCTGAGCTTGCACACCAGCCAGCTGGAAGATCTGTTTCGGCGCGATTTCGCGGGGTTCAAGTACAAGATCGGGATGGGGCCGGGCGATGTGTTCACGGAGTGGCGCTATTTTTCCGCCCGTGAAACCGGGCGCGAGATGCTGGGCAACGTCGATAACCGGACCTTGAGCACCAATTTCGGTTATTCGATCAAGGGCCATACCTTCAGCGGCGGCTACCAGAAAGTTCGTGGCGACACGGCTTACGCCTACGTCGGCGGGACAGATACTTACCTGTTCAGCGAGCAGCAGGTCAGTACCTTCGCCCTGGCCAATGAACGGGCCTGGATGATGCGCTATGACTACGATTTCGCCGCTCTGGGAATACCCGGGCTGACCTTCAACCTGCGTTATGTGAAGGGTGACCAGGTCGACCCGACGACTATCAGCAGCGTCAAGGCTGGAGCCTTGCGAGCCTCGGGTGGTGAGGGAGAGGAGTGGGAGCGGACGACGGACCTGAACTACGTCATCCAGTCCGGGGCCTTGAAGAATTTATCGCTGCGCTGGCGTAACGCGACAATGCGCTCGAACTTCGCCGATGCGGCGGATGAAAATCGGGTCATTGTGGGATATACCATCACCTTTTAGACGACATCGACCGGTCGGCCAGGCTCCACGTGAACGCATTCCCCTTACATTGACCGCGTCCGCCGCCATTTTGCGAGTTGACCTCAACCCCAACCCGCCATACCCGGGCTTTTAACCCGGGCATGGCTCGCAGGCTTGCATCGATCACTTCCCGCCCACGACCATACTGCTGAACGGCTCCACATAAGCCTGCAACGTCACCAGGCCACCGACCAGGATGGCCAGGATGATGGAATGGAAGAACACGTAACGCAGGATTTCCCCTTCATGCCCGTACCAACGAGTAGCGGTCGAAGCGACCACGATCGACTGCGCATCGACCATCTTGCCCATGACCCCACCGGAACTGTTGGCGGCAGCCATCAACACCGGGCTGAGCCCCAACTGCTCGGCAGTCACCCGTTGCAAGCCGCCGAACAGCACGTTGGAGGCCGTATCCGAACCGGTCAGGGCCACGCCGAGCCAGCCGAGCAGGGTGCCGAACATCGGGTAGAAGATGCCCGTCGCGGCAAAGGCCAGGCCCATGGTGGCGTCCAGACCCGAGTAGCGCGTGAGGAAACCGAGGGCAAGCATCGCGACGATGGTGATCAGCGAGTAACGCACCAGCCAGATCGTTCGAAGGTAATGGTGAATCAATTGCGGGATGGAATACCCCATCAGCAACCCGCCGAGGATCGCCGACAGCAGGATGCCGCTGCCGGTGGCGGTGAACCAGTTGAACTTGTAGATCGCTTCTTCGGTTTTCGGTGTTGGCACCACCGGTGGCACCTTCTCGATCTGCTGGTGAATGGTGGTGAAAGTCAGCGTCGGGGCGAAAATCGGGTTGGCCTCGCGCATCGGCTTGCCTTGCGGGTCGAGTTTGGCCGAGTTAGTGACCGGATCGATCGCCGCACGGGTATCGAACATGTTTTTGAAACTCTGGGTGCCCCAGGCGAAAACGAACACCGTCAGCACGATCCACGGCATCCAGGCACGCATCACGGCCGAGCGGTTTTCGCTGTTGAAGGTAGCGGTCGCCGTGGGTTCGACGTCGTGCTCATCGTCAATCTTGGAATTGTCCACCCGTCCTGACAGCGCCGCGGAGGTATGGATGGTGGCCGGTTTCCAGACCTTGATGAAGCCGGTCAGGCAGGCCATGGAAATCAGCGCGGCGATCACGTCCACCAGCATCGGCCCGTGATAGTTGGACACCAGGAACTGCGGCACCGCGAAACTGACACCGGCCACCAGGATCGCTGGCCAGATTTCCAGCATCTTGCGCCAGCCGGCAAAGGCCCAGATCAGCCAGAACGGCACGATCACCGAGAAAAACGGCAACTGCCGGCCGACCATCATCGACAGCTCCATTTCATCCAGCCCGGTGACCTTGGCCAGGGTGATGATCGGTGTGCCCAGGGCGCCGAACGCCACCGGCGCGGTGTTGGCGATCAACGCCAGGCCGGACGCCGCCAGGGGCGAGAACCCCAGCCCGATCAGGATGGCCCCGGTCACCGCTACCGGCGTGCCGAAACCGGCGGCCCCTTCGAAGAATGCGCCGAAGCAGAAGGCAATCAGCAGCAACTGCAGCCGTCGATCGTCGGTGATGCGTGCCAGCGAGTCTTGCAGCACCTTGAACGAGCCGTTCTCGGTTGTCAGCCGGTGCAGAAAAATGATGTTGAGCACGATCCAGCCGATCGGCAGCAAACCGTTGGCGGCGCCGTACAGCGCGGCGGAACCGGCCATGTCCGCCGGCATGTCGAAGGCGAAGATCGCAATGATCAAGGCCGAACCCAGCGCCATCAGTGCCGCCAGGTGCGCCTTGACATGGAAAAACGCCAGGGCTGCCAGCATCACCACGACCGGCACTGCGGCCATGATGGTTGAAAACACCGGGTTGCCGAACGGATCGTAGATTTGCTGCCAGACCATGTTCCACCTCTGCTTTTTATTGTTGGGAATGCAGACCCCGAGGGGGCGGTGGCTTGTAGTATAGGTGGCATTGCGCCGCTGTCCTGGCCGTGCTGCGAACGCGCCGCACTGAGCTAACATGGCCAATAGGTGAATGCGCTACTCGCACGTCAACGGGAGAATGCAGCAATGACTGAACGCCATATACAGCACAAGGAAACGCTTTCCAACGGATGCAAGATCGAGGTTAGAACCGAGATTCTGAAGGACGGATCCCTTGGGATGTTTATCGGTGTGTACCGACCTGACGGTACGGTCATCGATGAAAATCATGACCCAAAACCGCACATGCTGGATATGGAAGCCGCGATGGACTGGGGCATCGATATCGCCAAGGGCATCGGTAATAGCCAAAGAACCCTGTAACGTGCGGGGCCCCCCTGTAGGAGCCGGCTTGCCGGCGAAGGCGTCTTCATGGGCGCTGCACGACTCGAGGCCGCCTTCGCCGGCAAGCCGGCTCCTACAGGGGTTGAGGCATCAGCCCCCTGCCTGTTTATTCAATGCCGCCTCCTCCGCGGCGATTTCCGCCTGGCGCTTGACGATCACATCGCCCACCGGCGGACCCTGGAAGCGTCGCGCTTCAAAACCGAACCAGATGATGGCCGTCAGGACCAGGAACCCGATGGTGATGTACAGCGCCCAGTCGTTCGGTGGCTGGATGCCGATGATGAAAATGATCACCATCGAAAGGATCGAGAGGATGGCGAAGAATGAGTACCAGAAGCGCCCCATGTTCCACGGCCCCATGGTCGGCCACTTCGAAGTGCCGAAGGTGAACAGGCCGAGGGTGATGGGAATGACGAAGGAGAAGAACAGGAAGATCACCGTGCAGGACACCACGATGGTATAGACCGGCGTTGCACCGATAGAGATCACCGACGAGCCCCAGACGAACAGCACGGCAAGCGTAGCCCCTGTCCAGATCGCTGCCACGGGACTGCGATGGGTTGGCGAGACCTTGGCCAGAGCTTTCGAAAACGGCAGACCACCGTCCCGGGAGAAGGCGAAAATCATCCGTGATACCGAGGTCACGGTCGCCAGTCCGCAGAGAAACTGCGAGATGAAAATCGCCAGGTACAGCGCGGTCTTGACGGTCGGGTTGACCTGAGTGTCCATCGCCCAGAAGAACACATTCCAGCCCTTCGTCGCCGCTTCGTCCATGCTTGGCAGCATCAAGACGAACGAGCTGAGCATGAGCCAGCCAAACAGCAGCGACCAGACCACCGACATGACCATGCCGACCGGCACCGACATCGCCGCATTTCGGGTCTCCTCGGAGGTATGTGCGGAGGCGTCATAGCCGGTGATGGTGTAGATCGGCAAGAGCAGGCCGAGCATGAAAATCCAGCCATTGGAGACCTGTGGCCAGACGCTGCCGCCAGCCTCGCCGGAATAATTGCCAAAGGTCACCAGCCGGACGAATTCATAGCTGGGGGCCGCGATCAGGCAAACGATGGTCAATGCGATCGCGGTCGCGAAGATCAGATAGCCCGAGAAGTCGGTGAGCTTTGCGGTCAGGCCAATGCCAAAGTGGTTACACAGGGCCTGGATGCCGGTCAGGATCGCCAGGAAAATAATCCGGGTAGTCGTCGTATCTTCCATGCCCAGGGCCGGTCCGAAAGCCCCGAAAAAGAAGTAATAAGTACCGACGTTGATCGCACCGAGCACCGTCACCAGCCCCAGCAGGTTGAACCAGGCCGTCAGCCAGCCGGTGAAGCGGTTACCGAGAATCGAACCCCAGTGATACAGCCCGCCAGCGGTGGGATAAGCCGAGGAAATCTGCGCCATGGCCATGGCGAAGACTCCGGAAATCAGGCAGCCGATCGGCCAGCCGATGCCGATTGACGCGCCGCCTGCGCCCGAGGTGCCCTGGGCCAGTGAGTTGATGCCACCCGAGAGGATGCAGATGATCGAAAAGGAAATGGCAAAGTTGGAGAAAACGCCCATTCGTCGTGAGAGCTGCTGGGCATAGCCCATGCTGTGCAGCACCTTGACGTCATCGTCTTGCGGCGCGCTGGTGCCGGGCTGGCTTGCTGGGTTCATTTCGTGTGCCCCTTCAGGTTTTGATACGCATCCATCCGGGTTTTACTTTGCCGGATGGGCTGGCTTTCAACCCCTTGTCGTACTGCTCCTGAGTGCAACCGCTACTACCTGCCCATGCCGCGTGTTCAAGCCCCGGCCCGGGACAGTCAACTGCTCTACAGACGGCCGTGATAAGCCGCGTCGAAAATGTCTGCCGCGCCGGCCCGGGTCAACGGCAACGGGTTACCACCGGCAGAAGGGTCGACAACCGCCATGTCCGCGATCAGGTCGGCCTGACGATCATCCACGCCCAGCTCGAACAGCGTATGCGGTACGCCGATGTCCTTGCGCAGTTTGAGGACGAAGGCCAGGAAGCTGTCGAAGCCCGGGGAGGGCAGGCGCAGCCAGGCCGCCAGGCGCGTGATGCGCTCTTCGATGGCCGGGCGATTGAACTTCAGGACATAGGGCATCAAGGTGGCGTTGGTCATGCCGTGATGGGTGTCGTACAGCGCGCCCACCGGATGGGCGAGGGCGTGCATCCCGCCCAGGCCTTTCTGGAAGGCAGTGGCGCCCATCGCCGCTGCCGCGAGCATCTGCCCGCGCGCCTCGAGGTCGGAGGGCATGTGCACGGCCCGCACCAGGGCGTTGGCCACCAGGCGCATGCCTTCCACGGCGATACCCTCGGCCATGGGGTGAAAACCGGGAGCGCAATAGGCCTCCAGGCAGTGCGAAAACGCATCCATGCCGGTACCGGCGGTGACCTTGGCCGGCATACCGACGCTCAGGGCCGGGTCGCTGATGACCACCCGCGGCATCATTTTCGGGTGAAAGATGATGCGTTTGGTGTGGGTGCGCTCGTCGATGATCACCGCTGCGCGGCCCACTTCCGAGCCTGTCCCCGCCGTGGTCGGCACCGCGATCACCGGGGCGATGCGGCTTTCGTCGGCCCGGGTCCAGTAGTCGCCGATGTCTTCGAAATCCCAGACCGGTCGCGTCTGACCGCTCATGAAGGCGATGAGCTTGCCCATGTCCAGGCCGCTGCCACCGCCGAAGGCGACCACGCCATCGTGCTTGCCGGCGCGCCAGGCATCGAGCCCGCCCGCCAGGTTGGCCTCGACCGGATTGGGCTTGAGGTCGCAAAACAATGCCACGCCAAGACCGGCGGCACGCAGGGCGTCCAGTGCGGCGGTGGTGATCGGGGCGCGCGCCAGGCCACTGTCGGTGACCAGCAGCGGTCGCTCGATACCCTGGCTGCGGCAGGTCTCGGCCAGTTCGGCAATGCGGCCGGCACCGAAGCGGATGCTGGTGGGGTAGTTCCAGTTCGCGGTCAGGCTCATGGCTCGCCTCTCATGGTTCAAGTCTCATGGCGCAAATGGAAGGATTTCGCGCGTGTCAGATGTTCATAGCCCAGGCGCGACAGCGTGACCCCGCGCCCGCTGTTCTTGACCCCGGTCCAGGCCAGGGCCGGGTCGAGGTAATCGCAGCGGTTCATGAACACGGTGCCGGTGGCGATCTCGTCGCCCAGGTGTTCGGCGGCGGCGAGGTCTTGGGTCCAGATGGAAGCGCTGAGCCCGAACTGGCTGTCGTTCATCAAAGCGATGGCTTCGATGTCGCTGGCCACCGACATGATGCCGACCACCGGCCCGAAGCTTTCTTCGCGCATCACCGACATCCGGTGGCTGACATCGACCAGTACCTGCGGTGCGAGGTAGGCACTGCCCGGTGCATCGGCGGGAAAGGCCCGTGGATCGATCAGCGCCCGGGCGCCCTGTGTCAGGGCTTCGGCGATCTGCCCACGCACGAAATCAGCGGCGCTCGGCGACACCAGCGGGCCAAGCGTGGTGGCTTCGTCCAGTGGATTGCCCAGCACGTATTGGCGAGTCAAGGCGACGAAACGCTCGACAAAGGCCGGATAGATTTTTTCATCGACATAGATGCGTTCGATCGCGCAGCAGCTCTGACCGGAGTTGAAGAAGCTGCCGTCCACCAGGTTTTCCACCGCGTGCTCAAGGTTGGCGTCGGCCCGGACATAGGCCGGGTCTTTGCCGCCGAGCTCCAGGCCCACACCGAGGAAGCGGCCGGTGGCGGCGCTTTGTATCGACTTTCCACCGTCGACCGAACCGGTGAAGTTTACCTGCTGCACGCGTCCCGAGGCGATGATCGTGGCCGTTTGTTGATGATCGAGCAGCAGGTTGTGAAACAGGCCGGCGGGCAGATTGGCGCGACTGAACGCTTCGGCGAAGCGTTCGCCGACCAGCAGGGTTTGCGACGCGTGTTTGAGGATCACGCTGTTGCCGGCCATCAACGCCGGAATGATCGTATTCACAGCGGTCAGGTAGGGGTAATTCCAGGGTGCGATGACCAGCACCGTACCCAGCGGTTCGCGTTTGATCTGCCGACGAAAACCGGCCACAGGCGTGGGTTCCAGCTTGGCCAACGCTTCAGGCGCAATGGCGATCATATGCCGGGCACGCTCTTGGAACCCGCGCAGTTCGCCCGCGCCAAAGCGCACCGGTCGGCCCATCTGCCAGGCCAGTTCCGGCACGATGTCAGCCTGCATGGCCAACATGGCGTCCACCGCGGCGCTGCAACAGGCGGCGCGTTCGCTCAGTGGCCGGCGTTTCCATAACCCCTGGGCCGCTTGGGCAGCCGCCAAAGCCTGGTCGATCTGCGCTGCATCGGCGCAGGGGCGTTCGGCATAGACCCGGCCATCGACCGGCGAGATGAGCTGAATCATTGAGGTCATGATTTTCTCGATAAAGGCTGCTCAATAGCGCTCGAAACCGCGCTGCAGTTCCCAGTCGGTAATCCGCCGGTCGTACTCCTTCTGCTCCCATTCGGCGGTGTGCACGTAGTGGTCGATCACGTCATCACCGAATGCCTCACGCAACATGCTCGATGTCTGGAGCGCGGCACAGGCCTCGCGCAGGGTCTTGGACACTTCCGGCAAGTGCTCGTCGACGTAGGCATCGCCTTCAAAAGGTGGCGCGAGCTCAAGTTTCTCGTCGATACCGGCCAGGCCCGCGGCAATCAGGGCGGCGAACGCCAGGTAAGGGTTGAGGTCGGCGCCGCCGATGCGACATTCGATACGGATGGCCTTGCTGTCCTCGGCGCACAAGCGAAAGCCCGCGGTGCGATTGTCCCGGCTCCAGACCGCACGGGTCGGGGCGAAGGTGCCAGCCTGGAAACGCTTGTAGGAGTTGATGTAGGGCGCAAGAAAACAGGTGATGTCGTTGGCGTACTTGAGCTGCCCGGCGACCCAGGCGCGCATCAGCTTGGACATGCCGAATTCTGCCTTGGCGTCGAAGAACAGCGACTTTTTGCCATTCTTGTCCCACAGCGAATTGTGAATGTGGCTGCTGGAGCCAGCGGCGTCGTAGCGCCATTTGGCCATGAAGGTGATCGCCTTGCCTTGCAGTTGCGCGATCTCTTTGCAGGCGTGCTTGATGATGACGTGGTGGTCGGCCATGGTCAGGGCATCGGCGTAACGAATGTTGATCTCTTCCTGGCCCGGCCCCCATTCACCCTTGGAGTTTTCCACGGGAATGCCCGATGCCTGCAGATGTTTGCGAATCGCCCGCAGCACCGGTTCCTCGCGGGTGGTCTGCAGGATGTTGTAATCTTCGATGTAGTGACCGGCAGTCTTGGGCTTGTGGTAGTTGCGGTTGTGGATGGCCTCGTAGCTCTCGTCGAACAGATAGAACTCCAGTTCCGAGGCGAACATGCCGGTATAACCGCGCTTGCGCAGGCGCTCGATCTGCTTTTTCAGGATTGCCCGCGGACTGTGCGGCAAATCCTGCCGATGGTGATGATCGAGCACGTCGCAGAGCACCAGCGCCGTGCACTCGAGCCAGGGCACCCGGCGCAACGTCGCCATGTCCGGCTTGAGCACGAAGTCGCCGTAGCCTTTGCTCCAGCTGGCGGCGGCATAACCCGGCACCGGCTCCATGTCGATGTCATCGGCCAGCAGGTAATTGCAGCAGTGGGTTTCTTCATGGCCGCTGTCGATGAAAAACTCGACCTGGAAGCGCTTGCCGACCAGTCGCCCCTGCATATCGACCATGCACACCAGCACGGTATCGATTTCGCCGGCAGCAGCGGCACGCTTGAGTTGATCGAAGCTAAGGAGGGGCTCGGTCATCACGTCAGTCCTGCGTGAAGGGGTTGGACCTTTCTGAAATAGCTGTTGCAGACGCTCTCCAGAAAAAACCAAAACCTGCAGACGCGAGCATCGTGGGCAATGAGCTGTTCTTAGCTTAGCTTACTGTTGGAATGCGCAAGTTTCGCCAATCGACGCCGGCCAAATCGGGCCGGGCACAGGCTCGCGAGGAGACAGAGATGGGTAAGAAAAGAGAGCACAATCCGTACCGACAACTGAAAAAGCAGTACCCGGATTACCTGGCCGCCGTGCAAGCCCTGGGTAAGGCGGTGCGGCATGCCGGCCCACTGGACGACCAAGTGGTCCAGCTGATCCAGCTCGGTGCCGCCGCAGCCATTCGCTCCGAGGGGGCTGTGCACAGTCATGCCAGGCGGGCACTGGAAGCGGGCGCTACGCCAGAGCAGATCCGTCACGCATTGATCGCGCTGACGAGCACGATCGGTTATCCCACCGTCGTCGCGGCCATCAGCTGGGTGGAGGATGTGCTCGAGCAATGAACGGGCAACCATTTACCTTGCTTGATCCGGCCCCTGGCGAAACCGCTCCGGGATCGCCTCGGCAAATGGATAAAGCGCAAAGTACGGCCGGGCTTCGTCGATGACCCGCTGGGATGAGGGTCGTTGAGTCAGCCGGTCGAAATAGGCGTGCAGGTGGCTACAGTTCTCGGGAAACGGCTGTAGCGTGCTGGCATAGAACAGTGCGGGGCCGCGGCGCAATCGGCCAGGCTGAAATCCGGGCTGGCGACCCAGGTCCGGGACGCCAGCTGGCGCTCGAGCATGCCGTACGCCGTCGTCAGCAGGGAGCGTTCTCTGGTCAGATCACCGTTGGCGCCGAGTAGTCGATCGCTGACGATCTGTTGCATCGGGTGCTGGACGTAATTGTCGAAAAAACGGTCCCACAGCCGCACCTCCAACGCAGTCTCCCAGTCGCCTGGAAGCAGCGGGTGTTGACTCGTTCAACTCCTCGGCAGAGCCGGCTTCGCTATCCTGAACTTCAACAAGCATAGCGAAGCACTGGATAGCCCTTGCTCAAGGTTACGGGCGGTGACGCCGCGCGCCCAAGGCGCTGGCCTCGAAAATGAGCCGCAGATTGCGCGAGAGATTGAAGGTGGTTACGCAGTTGTGTTCGTGAAGTGTGTACGCAGCAGGGAGCGTAAAGTAATCAAGTTGATATCCTGTATAAATGATCATTTGTTGTTAAGTTTATGTAACGCTGTGGTGGGTTCTTAGTGTTGCGGGTCATAACGGTACGTCATTTCGCTATAATAATTTTTTGAACTTATTAATTAAGGCGAGGTATGGCGGGACGTTTTTGAGTTAAAGCTTTCTCTTTTGCAGTGATGTCGACGTCATATGGCTTAGTGCTATCGATCATGGTCATCAATAAATAGGGCGGAATAGTGGTTGATCAATCTGATTTTCCTTAGCTAAGGACATGAAATAAAACGAATAATTTTTGTTTTATAGGGTCTGGTTTCCCGGATTTGATTTTTCGTCGCAACCTTGGATTTTTCGCGTTCGTCGAATTCAAGCGAGTAACTTCGTAATAACAGATGCATTTTCCCCACGTAATGCTAGTGTTGCTTATCTTCCTGTCAAACCATGCGCTTATCTATCTATAGAGGCGAGCGTCATGCCGACGCCACATCCGCGGATTGCGATACTCGGTAACAGGGTTTCAGACTTGAACCTTGCACAGCTGGAACACTTTACCGATCTCGGCAGCCTGCTGGCGGTGGCCGTGTTTGATGTATTGCTGCTGGACATGCCCGGGGCCTATGCGGGGCGAGTGCTGCGCAAGTTACGTTCGCTGCCCCCGTATCGCTACCGCCTGATTTACTGTTGCCGCGATCAGGACGGCTGGTGCGAAGCCCTGGGTGATGGCGCCTGCCCTGTGGAGGCCAGCGAAATAAAAGCACTCTGGGACCTGTGGCAGGAGCGTTTCAGGTCGCTCAGGCAGGGGCCGACACCCGAACGTTTTGAAAGTCGGGTGCTCGCCTGGCTGTGGTTGCGCGACAACGTCCAGGTGTATGCCCTGCGGGACCCGGAAGTGCCTCAACACTATCGCTATCCATTGCTGGATGCCCTGGCTGACAGCGAGCAGGTCAATTCATTCGTCTGGCTCGCATTGATGGTGCAGCAGGATTGGCTGGAGGAAGGGGTTCTGGTCGATCGTGTTCGCCTGTGCCCGGACTGTGGTTCGGGCCGGCTCAACTTCATCGATGTGTGTACCGAATGCCAGTCCCTGGACATCGCGCGCCAGCCATCCTTGCACTGTTTCACCTGCGGGCATGTCGGCGCGCAGGAATCCTTTCTCAAGGACGGGGTGTTGCTCTGTCCCAACTGCCTGCACCGCTTGCGCCATATCGGCAGTGACTACGATCGGCCCATGGAAAACTATCGCTGTCGCTCGTGCCATGCGTTTTTCGTCGATGCCGATGTGCAGGCGCGCTGCCTGGACTGTGGCTTGTCACACACTCCTGACCAGTTGCGAGTACGCGAAGTCAGGAATTTCCGCCTGGCCGAGGCTGGCCGCTTCCGTTGCCGTCAGGAATTCAGCGAACGCTCGGTCCGGCACTTCGGTCGACTCAATCTGCTCGGCGGCAAGGACTTCTATGATCTGTTGAGCTGGCAGATCCTGCTCGCGCGGCGCTACCCACCGCCGGCTTTCTCCCTGATCGGCCTGCGCTTCGTCAACCTGGCCGGGACGTTGTCCCACCTTGGCGAACACCGCGGCCATGCCTTCATCGATAGCCTGGCTGACCGCTTGAAGGAGTCCGTGCGGGAAACCGACCGTTGTTCGCGCAGCACCGAAGAGTTCTTCTGGATCATGCTCCCGCATACCGATGCCAAGGGGCTGGAATGCGTAAAACAACGCCTGGGCCGGGTCGCCGAGCTGTTTTCCGCGCCGGAAGTCAGTGACATTTCCCTGCGCGTCATTACCCTCACCGCACCCCAGGATCTGCTCGACCAGGAAGATGGCGAACTGTTGCTGGCCCGTCTGGCCAGTGAACTGGGTGATGGGCCGTGAGCCCGTTACTGGAGCAGCTCCTTTACACGCTCACCGAACTCGCGGGGCCGGATGGCTTGAGCCGCTTGTTCTATATGCTGTTTCCCTTGTTCCTGATATTTGAACTGCCCTTGACGATCATGGTGCTGCTGGGGGTGTTGCGCTGGTTTGCCCGTCGGCGCACCGGCCTGCCGAAGATCAGTGCCTACCACCCCAGGGTCTCTTGCATCATCACCTGCTACAGCGAAGGGCTGGACGTTCAAACCACGCTGTTGAGCCTGTGTGAGCAAACCTACGCCGGCCACATCGAAATGATTCCGGTGGTGGACGGCGCCACGATGAACCAGGCGACGCTCAACGCCGTTCGCCGTTTTCATGTGGATCCGCAGTTGTATCCCAGACGCCATTTGCGCCCGATCGCCAAATGGCAGCGGGGCGGGCGGGTGTCGTCATTGAACGCCGGCCTGTCATTGGCCAGCGGTGAAATCGTGATGGCGCTCGACGGTGATACCTCCTTCGACAACAACATGGTCAGCGCCATCGTGCGCCATTTCGAGGACCCCTCGGTGCCAGCGGTCGCCGGCAGCCTGCGGGTGCGCAATGCCTGGGCTTCCTGGGTGACGGCGATGCAGGCGCTGGAATATGTGTTGTCGATTCATATGTCGAAAATCGGCCTGGCCGAATGGAACCTGGTCAACAACGTCTCCGGGGCCTTTGGCGCCTTTCGCCGCAGTTTCCTGGTGAAGATCGGTGGCTGGAACACCCACACCGCCGAGGATCTGGACCTGACGTTGCGCATCAAAAGCTACTTCAGGCGCCACAACCTGCGGATCGCCTTCGAGCCGGAAGCGATCGGTCATACCGATGCACCGGCCACCCTGCGCCAGTTCCTGATGCAGCGACTGCGCTGGGATGGCGACCTGTATTTCCTCTACGTCAGAAAACACAATCACAACATCAACCCCAGTCTGTTGGGCTGGCCGAGCTTCCTGATGATCCTGGTCAGCGGCTTCTTTTTTCAGTTGGTGCTGCCGTTCATCATCTTGAGCTACACCTTGCTCGCGTTGTTCATGCTACCGGGCAGGACGTTGTTGTTCCTGTTTGTCCTGATCTATCTGCTGTACCTGCTGATCACCGCACTGCTGTTCGGCGTCCTGCTGTTGATGGTGTCCGACCGGCCGCGACAGGACATGGCCCTGGGATTACTGGTGCCCGTCTTTCCGCTGTTCATGCTCCTCCTGCGCTGCTGGAGTGCAGTGGCCATGCTCAACGAGATGTTTCGTCGCGGCCATGAAGAAAGCTCGATGGCGCCGTGGTGGGTGCTTAAACAGGCCACGAGGTTTTGATATGCGCTCGTTACTCCTGGTCCTGATGCTGTCGTTATCGCCTGCGGTGTTGTTCGCCCTGCCGCTGACGCATCAGGCACCGGGAGCAGGACCGGACAGATGGTCCCAGGCCAGCTACGTCTGGGACAGTGAAGCCTTGCTCGATCCCGAGCAACGCCAGGCGGAGCTGGAAGCACTGCGCAGGGCCGGGATGGACAAGATCTACCTGGGCCTCAAGGCCGCACAGATCGATGACCTGGTCGCCACCCGCCGACAGCTGGAGCAATTGCTGCAGGAAGCGGCCAGCGAGCGGTTGCAAGTGAGCCTGTTGCTCGGCGATCCGGCCTGGATCGAGCCGCAGCAACGCCATCAGCTCACCGACTTACTGACCAAACTCAAAGGGCTTTCCTTCGCCAGCCTGCACCTGGATCTGGAAGTCGAGCAATTAGGCGTGCCAGTACCGGATCAGAACTTGAAGAACTGGCTCGAGACCTTGCGTGCGGCTGCCAAAGAGAGCCCATGGCCGGTGGAAATTTCCAGTCATCATCGCTGGTTCACCGAGGCCAGGCCCGGACAGACCTGTGTGCCATGCGCGCTTCCCGATGCGGGCGTGCATCGGGTCAGCCTGATGATCTACACCCGCAACCCGCAAAACAGTGCCCGCAAGGCCGAGCAGATCGCCAAGCGCTGGCCGGATCTGCAATTTCGCCTGGCGCAAAGCACGGAGCCGCAACTGGATGCCACTGAATCCTGGGCAGGTGCGTCGACCGAACAGTTGCAACGCCAGACCAGCGCCTGGCGCGAACAGCTGCAACCACGAGGAATTGCCGGTATCGACTGGCAAGCCTGGCGAGACTTTCCAAAACGGTGAGCTGTCATGAAAATCCGATTTGACAGTCGTAAAGAACTCCACCCCACCCAGGAACAGGGATTGACCGTGCTCTACGCGCCGAGCAAGCGCGCAGCGTTTCGTGTGCGCTGGTATTTGATCCTGTTTCTGGTCGCCAGCCCCTTGATCTGGCTGGGCGCAAAACTGGCCTACGGCATGCTGATGATCGACGCGCCAGCGCAACTGCGCCTGCAGATTCTCGAGGTGCGCGCGCGGGAAGCCGGTCGTGTCGAACAGCTGTTCGTCAGGGCCGGTGAGCAGGTGCGGTCCGATCAACCCTTGGTCAATCTGGACAATCCGGAATGGCGTGCCCGGCTGTTGCAACTGGCGGCAATGCCGAAAGCCCCGGCGCGCGCCGCCAACATCCAACTGGACGGCAGGGAGCGTCAGTTGCTCCGGACCCGGGTGAGCAGGGCGGAGCAACGGGTGCAGACCCTGGAAGAGCTGGTTTATCGAGGCGCCGTCTCGCGGGGTGAAGTGCTGGCGGCCGAGTCCGAACTCGATGCTTTTCGCGCCGACCTGTTGGCGTTCGAGCGCCGTGAGCAACTGGCTCGCCAGTCACCGCTGAGCGTCGAGCGCGAGATCAGTCAACAGAACGCCGAGCAGCAGTGGTTGAAAACGCGCCTCGCAGCCTTATCGGTCAATGCCACACAAAGCGGTCGGGTAGCCGAAGTATTAGTCAATCCCGGCGAAAACGTCGGTGCCGGGACCTTGCTGATGCGCATTGAGCGACTGGAAGAGCCGCTGCTGTGGATCTATCTGGAACCGCTGAACATCAGCTACGCCGCAGTTGGCCAGCCACTGCGCGTGCGCATGCCCGATGGCGAATGGCTGACGGCCCGTGTGGTCCAGGCCGTGGACAGCGCCGGTCGTACGCCGACGGTATTGCGTGGGCCGTTCGCGGCCAGCGAGATGGGCTTGCAGGTCGCCGCCCGTTTTGATCAACCGCTGTCGCCGCGCTGGCGAATCGATCAACTGCCGTTGAATGTGCGCTTTCCTACCGACTGGCAGCAGATGTTCAGTGACAGCCGTGAACTCATCGAGGGTATAGCCGACTTCATTGCAGTGGATCGAACAACCACTGATGGAGCGCAGGGGCAATCAGTCATGGCGGATGGGCATGAACGCCCATCCGCTCTCAAAAGGTGAATGAACGGGACGAATGCTGCTCCAACTCCGACTCCAGCAAATGCTCGACCAGTACGTCGTTCAAAAAGCGGAACTGATCATTGAGTCCGACCACTTCGTTGTTGAAGTGGTTAGTGGCGGCCGGCATCAGCAACGCTTCGAAGTCTTGGTCGAACACCAGAGACAGCTCATTGCGCGAGACGCCTTGCTGGGCGTAGTAGTTGCTGCCAAAGACCGGAAAACTCACGGCCAGGGTGACGGAGTGGATCATGACGTGCGCTCCTCGGACAGGACATACCAGGAAAAAATGCTCAGGGTGACGGCCGTCAGGGCCAGGCAGGTCAGGAGATGGATGATCATGATGTGCCCCTCCGATTCGGGGTTTGGTGTTGGGGGTGAGATTGATCCTACGCTGTCGGGTTTTTAGCGGAAGGCATTCGTGGCGATGATGGATATCGATGTAAGTGATGGTCGGTTTTTGCGGTGATTTCGAGGGCCTCATCGCGGGCAAGCCCGCTCCCACAGGGTTCTGCGGTGTGACACTGTTTCGTGTACGACACAGCCCCCTGTGGGAGCGAGCTTGCTCGCGATGAGGCCCTGAGCCTCGGCCACAACATCCAGACGAATGGCCAATCACCGCCACCTATACTCAAATCAGAAGGCTTGTAACCACCGAATATCCTGTTCGGGGGGAAGACTGTAGGACACCACGATCTTGAACCTGCGTTCGCTGATCGTCGCCGTGCTGGTGGTGTTGGCGGGGTGCGTCACGCCTGCGCGTGCGCCGGTGCCAGCCCCGCCGGTAGTGATTTCCCAGAGCACCTGGCAGCAGGTGGACCGGGAGATTGTCGAAGCATCGCAATCGGCCACCGAACAGACCAAGATCTACTCGCGCGGTGCCATGGACTACTGGCGAACCCGGGTTTATCAACTGACCGAAGAAAACTTCATCCCATGGTTCAGCAGCTACTGGACCCAGGAATGGCTATCGATGAAGGTCAGCTGGTACAGCCTCAGCGCCAAGGGCGAGCAGGATGCCTCGGCCAAGCGCCTGGCCGCCTATCTGCTGGAGCAATACCAGAAGCGCGTGCTGGCGCCGGTCGCGGTGGAGATCGATCCTGACCAGATTCTCAGCCTGGCTACGGCGTTCTACGTGGATATTCTTCAGGAAGAATTGCAGAAAATCTCCAAGCGTCACGGTGTACCGATGGCCCAGCTCAATGGCCGCATCCAGAAAATACCGGCCATCGCCCTGGGACCGCCATCGGCCCGCAACGCCTCGCTTTATCAGGTGGTGCACACCCAGCCGCTGAACACCTTGCCGGCGTATGCGGCGCTGATCGACAAGATCCACAAGGCGGGCGGCGACAAGGGGGTGGAAAACACCGAAACCGCCATGGCCCCCGTGGCCAAGCGCGCCAGCAAACGGATCGAAGCCGAAATGGCCCCGCGCGGGGCGGCCAGTGCCGTGGCCGCGGCGGCGGGGAAGCTGGCCGGGGCCTTGATTTCCGTGGGGGTCGCGGGCATCCGCGCGATCATTCAGGCCAACGATCGGCCCGACAGCGAAGCGCTGATTCGCAGCAGCCTGGGCAATACGTTCGACAAGGCCTGGACGAAGCTGGTGCAAAATCCGACCTCCGGTGTGATGGCCGGGACGCTGTACATGGCCGGGCAGATCGAAGGCAATCTGGCGAGCAGCGTCGAGCCGTCGGTCGGACTGGACGGCGGGCATGTCGATTGGACCGCAACCGAATCGACTAACCAGCAGATGGCCCCATGACTCAAGGAGAACGACCATGTCCTACGTAGATGGCTTTGTGATTGCCGTACCCACCGCCAACCGCGAGCAATTCAAGAAACACGCCGAGTCCGCCGCCGCCGTTTTCATCGAGAACGGGGCGCTCAGCCTTGCCGAATGCTGGGGCGACGATGTGCCTGATGGCAAGGTGACGTCGTTTCCCATGGCGGTGAAGCTCAAGGATGACGAAACCGTGGTGTTTTCCTGGATCGTCTGGCCCGACAAGGCCACCCGGGACAAGGGCATGGAAAAACTCATGGCTGATCCGCGGCTCCAGCCCGACGTCAATCCGATGCCGTTCGATGGCCAGCGCATGATCTTCGGCGGTTTCGACATGCTCGTGAAGGCTTGAAACCCACGACAGGATCACTCCGGCGTCGGGGTGATCCTGCAACTCTTGCGTTGACGAATCTCGCTGTCCGACGGCCGCTCCCTGACGAACTCGAAGCGCGGTTCACCTTCGTTGTAATGGACCAGCCAACCCCATTCCAGCTCGGACTCATCCTGCCCGGGTTTGGGTGGCACGGCCCACCATGGCTCCTTGCTGATGATTTCTCGCATGGCCCCCTCCAGTTGAATCGTTTGCATGAACTATAACTTGGATGTCAGGAGGTGCCACGTATGAGCGACGAATCCCACGAGCCGTTGAAACGACTGTTTTTTGCCCTGGACTGCGCGCCTGCCCAACGCAGGGCGATTGCCCAATGGCGCGGTGACCTGCAGCTCAGGAGCGGACGCCCGGTGCCGGCGGAAAATTTTCACCTGACGCTGTTGTTTCTGGGCGCGGTCGGCGTGGCCCGGATTGCCGAAATCTGTACGGCCGCCGCGAAGGTCCGAAAGCCGGGCATGCCTTTGCGGGTTGTGCTGGATCGTCTGGAGGTCTGGCGCAGGGCAGGGGTGTTGGTGCTGGCCCCCGATCAGGCACCGCCGCAGATGTTGCGCCTGGTTTATGCGCTGGAACAGGCGATGTTGCCGTTCGGGTTTGAAGACGCACCGAAGGAATTCCGCCCGCACCTGACGTTGATGCGCGACTATCGAATGCCGGTGCCTGAATCTGCGACTCCCCCCGAGTTCTTTTTGCGCGCCGAACACTTCACCTTGTTCGAATCCCATAAAGGGCGCTATCGGGCATTGGCGCAATGGCCGCTGGGTTCGTCGTAGCGCACACAAAAAAAAGGCGCCCGAGGGCGCCAAACTTCACCTGTACCGAGGAAGCCAGGTGAGGCCGTTCGTCAGAGAGGAGGGCAGCGGTGGTAAGGCGCTGCGTGAACGGAAAAGGGTAAACAACGCAACATTTTTTATGTCTGGCCTACCCCTGTAGAAGCGAGGCTTGCCCGCGAAGCGGTGTGTCAGTGGCCATCAATGTTGAACATGACGGCCCCATCGCGGGCAAGCCCGCTCCCACAGGGATTTATGGTGGAACACGGATGTGTGAACGACCCAACCCCCTGTGGGAGCCGGGCCTGCCCGCGATGGCAATTTCAAATACAGCACAGATGCCAAGTGAATTACTGGCCGAGCTTCACCCGCGTCCACCCCCGGGTCATCACCCGCTGCACGCCAATCGGCATATCCGGAATCGCATACAAGGTCGCCATTACCGCCTGCGATGGATACGACCCCGGATCATCCCGAATCGCCTCATCCACCAAGGGCGTTGCCGCCGCGTTGGCATTGCTGTAGCCGATGTTGTTGGTGATTTCGGCGATGATGTCCGGGCGCATCAGGAAGTTCATGAACAGGTAGGCGTTTTCCACGTTCGCCGCATCCCGCGGGATGGCGACCATGTCGTAGAAACTGCCGGCGCCTTCTTTCGGAATGCTGTAGTCGATCTTCACGGTATCGCCGGCTTCCTGCGCGCGAGCCTTGGCTTGCAGCACGTCGCCTGAGTAACCGACAGCGACGCAGATGTTGCCGTTGGCCAGGTCCGAGATGTACTTCGACGAATGGAAGTAAGCCACCGATGGCCGAATCTTCATGAACAGTGCTTCAGCTTCGGCGATCTGCGCCTTGTCCTGGGAGTTCACCGGGTACCCCAGGTAGTGCAGGGCGGCCGGGAGCATCTCGGTCGGCGAATCAAGGAAACTGATGCCGCAGGCTTTCAGCTTTTCCGCGTTTTCCGGTTTGAACAACAAATCCCAGGAGTTGGTGGGCGCGTTGTCACCGAGCACTTGCTTGACCTTGTCCGGGTTGAAGCCGATGCCGATCGAACCCCACATGTACGGGAAGGCATGGCCGTTATCCGGGTCGCTGGCCGAAGCGTTCTTCAGCAGGACCGGGTTGAGGTTTTTCCAGTTCGTCAGTTTCGACTTGTCCAGTTCCTGATACACGCCAGCCTTGATCTGCTTGGCCAGGAAGCTGTTGGACGGCACGACGATGTCGTAGCCGGATTTGCCGGCGAGCAGCCGTGCTTCCAGGGTTTCATTGCTGTCGAACACATCGTAGGTCACGCGGATGCCAGTCTCGTCTTCGAACTTCTTGACGGTGTCCGGGGCGATGTAATCCGACCAGTTGTAGACGCGCAGTACCTTGTCATTGGCCTGGGCGGCGGTAACCATTGCGCCCAATAAGGACAGTGTCAGCAGAGTCCTGCCAAACATTTTCATCGGTACAACTCCATTTCTTTTTTTATTCAAAATCACACAGCAAACATTTGTGGCGAGAACGCTTGCGCGCTCCTTTGTAGGAGCGAGCTTGCTCGCGAAAAACTCAAGGACGCCGCGTTAATTCAGGTAGCCCGCGTCATCGTTAACGTCCATCGCGAGCAAGCTCGCTCCTACAGGGGGCGGCACTAAACCGTCGCTTCTGCCATTTGCTTTTTCGGTTGCTGCCAGGATTCGCTGGCGGTCTGGTCCATCGCTTCCTGAATCGCCCGTTTGCGGGTGGCTTCAGCACGGCGGCTGAAATACCAGACCATGAAGGTCACGATCGATACCGCCAGCAAAATCAGGCTGGCCACGGCGTTGATCTCCGGTTTCACCCCCAGGCGCACCGCCGAGAACACTTCCATCGGCAAGGTCGTCGAACCCGGGCCCGAGACGAAGCTCGCCAGCACCAGGTCATCCAGCGACAGGGCAAACGACATCATGCCGCCCGCCGCCAGTGACGGCGCGATCATCGGAATGGTGATCAGGAAAAACACCTTGAACGGCTTGGCCCCGAGGTCCATGGCCGCTTCTTCGATGGACAGGTCCAGCTCGCGAAGGCGGGCGGAGACTACCACCGCGACATAAGCGGCACAAAAGGTGGTGTGGGCGATCCAGATGGTGACGATGCCACGCTCCATCGGCCAGCCGATCAATTGCGCCATGGCCACGAACAGCAGCAACAGCGACAGACCGGTGATCACTTCCGGCATCACCAAAGGCGCGGTGACCAGACCGCCGAACAGCGTGCGACCCTTGAAGCGCGTCACGCGAGTCAGCACAAACGCTGCCAAGGTCCCCAGCGCCACCGCGGCAATCGCGGTGTAGCAGGCGATTTCCAGCGAGCGCACCACCGAGCCCATCAGTTGCGAGTTGTCGAGCAGGCCGACGTACCACTTCACCGACCAGCCGCCCCACACCGTCACCAGCTTGGACGCGTTGAACGAGTAGATCACCAGAATCAGCATCGGCAGATAGATAAACGACAGGCCGAAAATCAGCATGAACTTTGAAAATCCGAAGCGTTTCATCCCCGACCCTCCATCTCTTTGGCCTGGCTACGGTTGAACAACAGGATCGGCACAATCAGGATCAACAGCATCACCACCGCCAGGGCAGACGCCACCGGCCAGTCGCGGTTGTTGAAGAACTCTTGCCACAGCACGCGACCGATCATCAGGGTCTCGGGACCACCCAACAATTCCGGAATCACGAACTCGCCGACCACCGGAATGAACACCAGCATTGCTCCTGCGATGATCCCGTTTTTGGCCAGCGGCACAGTGATTTTCCAGAAGTTGTTGAAGTTGCTCGAACCCAAGTCGGACGCGGCTTCCAGCAGGCTTTGATCATGCTTGACCAGGTTGGCGTACAGCGGCAGCACCATGAACGGCAGATACGCATACACCACGCCGATATAGACGGCGGTGTTGGTGTTGAGGATCTCGATCGGGTGATCGGTCAGCCCGGTCCACATCAGGAACCCGTTGAGCAAACCGTTGTTGCTGAGGATGCCCATCCATGCATAGACGCGGATCAGGATCGCGGTCCAGGTCGGCATCATGATCAGCAACAACAGGACGTTCTGCGTTTCCTTGCTGGCCTTGGTGATCGCGTAGGCCATCGGGAAGCCGAGCACCAGGCACATCAGGGTGCTGAAAAACGCCACCTTCAACGAGCCGAAGTAAGCCGAGATGTACAACTCATCCTGAGTCAGCAACGAGTAGTTGCCGAGGTTCAGCAACAGCTCGAATTTCTGCTCGGCGAAGGTGTAGATCTCGGAGTAGGGAGGAATGGCCAGCGCCGCTTCCGAGAAGCTGATCTTCATCACCAGGAAGAACGGCAGCATGAAGAACAGGCACAGCCACAGGAAAGGAATCCCGATGACGAGCTTTCGACCACTCGGCATCAGCCGCATAAACTGCTGATTGAGTGTTTTCATGAGCGCAGTACCACGCCGCTGTCGTCTTCCCACCACACGTAGACCTTGTCGTCCCAGGTCGGACGGGCGCCACGGCGTTCGGCGTTGGCCATGAACGACTGCACGACCTTGCCGCCAGGCAGCTCGACGTAAAACACCGAGTGGCCGCCGAGGTAGGCGATGTCATGCACCTTGCCCTGGGACCAGTTGTAGCGGGTCTCGGGCTGGGTGGTGCTGACCAGCAGTTTTTCCGGGCGGATCGCGTAGGTGATCGACTTGTCCTGTACCGAGGTGCTGACGCCGTGACCGACGTAGATCTTCTGTTCCAGGTCCGGACTGTGAATGATCGCGTGACCTTCCAGGTCTTCCACGACCGTACCGTCGAAGGCATTCACATTGCCGATGAACTCGCAGACCATGCGGCTGACCGGCGCTTCATAGATGTCGACCGGGCTGCCGATCTGGGCGATCCAGCCCAGGTGCATGATCGCGATGCGCTGGGCCATGGTCATGGCCTCTTCCTGATCGTGGGTCACCATCACGCAAGTCACGCCGACCCGCTCGATGATCTCCACCAACTCCAGTTGCATCTGCGAACGCAGCTTCTTATCCAGCGCGCCCATCGGTTCGTCCAGCAGCAACAGCTTTGGACGCTTGGCCAGGGAACGGGCCAGGGCCACACGCTGACGCTGACCGCCGGACAACTGATGGGGTTTGCGCTTGGCGTACTGGGTCATGTGCACCAGCCGCAGCATCTCTTCCACGCGGGCGTCGATTTCGCTGGCGGGCAAACGGTCCTGCTTCAAACCGAAGGCAATGTTCTGCGCCACCGTCATGTGCGGGAACAGCGCGTAGGACTGGAACATCATGTTGATCGGCCGTTCGTACGGCGGCATGTCGGTGATGTCGACACCGTCGAGCAGAATCCGTCCTTCGGTCGGGCGCTCGAAGCCGGCGAGCATACGCAGCAGCGTCGATTTACCCGAGCCGGAACCACCGAGCAGGGCGAAGATTTCCCCTTGATGGATCTCGAGCGAGACATCGTCCACCGCGGTGGTTTCGTCGAATTTCTTGGTGACGCGGTCGACTTTCACCAGCACCTTTTTCGGTGACTGGTGACCTTCAAGAGCCTTCCTGTAGATGCTGGAGGCGTTTGCCATGTGAAACTCCCAACAGGTTTCAGTCGTCGGGCCAACGCGGCCTGACTTAAGAGTGGATTGCAAGCCCAGGTCGTACGGTGCCAATCAATCCAGACACGGTCCCTGTAGGAGCTGCCGAAGGCTGCGATCTTTTGACTTTGCTCTTCAAGATCAAGATCAAGATCAAGATCAAGATCAAGATCAAAAGATCGCAGCCTTCGGCAGCTCCTACAGGGGACTGCGTTTGGCTCACTGGCCCGTACCGCTCGGGCTTATTCGGCGCCGCCGTCCTGGCTGCCTGGTGGTACTTGTTGTTATCGCAGTGTGTTGTTGTCGTGAGGGGCGGGCGCGCAAAGGCGCACCCGCCGGACACACGGGGGCAGCAAATGGATTAATCGTTTTTAAGTCAGCGCTTGTTACGCAACGCGGCCCGTTGCCGGCACGCCTCACCAAACGCCTGGAAAATACTCAAATAAGGAGGATTCGAAAGCACCTGCCATTCCGGGTGCCACTGCACACCGACGGCGAAGGCCCTGCTGTGCTCAACCGAAATCGCCTCGATCAAACCGTCCGGTGCCACCGCTTCCGAGCGCAAGCCCGGAGCCAGTCGATCAATGCCTTGGCTGTGAATCGAATTGACCTGGAACACTTGCGGCAGATCCAGCGCTTCAAACACGCCGCCAGGTTGCACCGTCACCGCATGCGCCGGTGCGTATTGCACCGCCAGCTCCGGACTGTCCGCCTCCCGGTGATCGAGCATGCCCGGCAGTTCATGCACCTTCTGATGCAGGCTGCCGCCGAACGCGACGTTCATTTCCTGAAAACCGCGGCAGATGCCGAGCACCGGAACACCGGCGGCGATGGCTGCACGTAATAAAGGAAGGGTGGTGGCATCCCGCGCCGGATCGTGATCCGTGCCGGGGGCGCTGGCCGGGCCTTGATAGTGGAAGGGTTCCACATTCGAGGGCGAGCCGGTGAGCAACAGACCATCGAGCTGCGCGAGCAGGTCCTCGATGTCGGTCAGGTCGCCCAAGGAAGGAATGACCACGGGCAGCCCCAACGCCGCGACGCTGACAGCACGCAAGTACTTGTCGCCGCTGACGTGGTAGGGGTGCAGGCCAATCTGTTTGACGCACGCTGTAACGCCGATCAATGGCTTGAGTGCCATTTTTATCACCTCGAAGTTTCACACTTGAACGAGCTTTTCCGGAGCTTAGCCTTGTTGATTTTAATTAACAACTCTCATGTAAAAAATTCTAAACGCCACACGTCCGATCCTCAGGATTTACGCGGTGCACAGGACTCATCTGGCACTCTCGTGCCCAAAAAACGCCCGAAAATAAAGGTCTCAAGGCCAAGTGTTCGCTATTGACTTCACTTTGCCTTTCGGATTGACTGGGCTCGTGACAAGGTAGTGAACATAATAATTAACAGCTAATAGGTGCATCATGTCGGTCCCTCTGCGTGCCGTTCAACTCAACGAAGCAAACGCATTCCTTAAGAAATATCCTGAGGTTTTGTACGTCGACCTTCTGATTGCGGATATGAACGGTGTGGTGCGCGGCAAGCGCATCGAGCGCACCAGTCTTCATAAGGTCTACGAAAAAGGCATCAATCTCCCGGCCTCTCTGTTTGCTCTGGACATCAACGGTTCTACGGTAGAAAGCACCGGCCTGGGTCTGGACATCGGCGACTCGGACCGGATCTGTTTTCCCATCCCCAATACCCTCAGCATCGAGCCCTGGCAGAAGCGCCCGACCGCGCAACTGCTGATGACTATGCACGAACTCGAAGGCCAGCCGTTCTTCGCTGACCCTCGCGAAGTGCTGCGTCAGGTGGTGAGCAAGTTCGATGCAATGGGCCTGACCATCTGCGCCGCGTTCGAGCTCGAGTTCTACCTGATCGACCAGGACAACGTGAACGGTCGCCCGCAGTCGCCACGCTCGCCGGTGTCCGGCAAACGTCCGATCTCGACCCAGGTGTACCTGATCGACGACCTGGACGAGTACGTTGATTGCCTGCAAGACATCCTCGAAGGCGCGAAAGAGCAGGGCATTCCTGCCGACGCCATCGTCAAGGAAAGCGCCCCGGCGCAGTTCGAAGTGAACCTGCATCACGTCAACGACCCGATCAAGGCCTGCGACTACGCGGTGTTGCTCAAGCGTCTGGTGAAGAACATCGCCTACGACCACGAGATGGACACCACCTTCATGGCCAAGCCGTATCCGGGCCAGGCGGGTAACGGTCTGCACGTGCACATTTCGATTCTCGACAAAGAAGGCAACAACATCTTTGCCAGCGAGGATCCCGAGCAGAACGCCGCGCTGCGACACGCGATCGGCGGTGTGCTCGAGACCCTGCCGGCGCAGATGGCGTTCCTGTGCCCGAACGTCAACTCGTACCGGCGTTTCGGTGCGCAGTTCTATGTACCGAACTCGCCGAGCTGGGGCATCGACAACCGTACCGTCGCGGTGCGTGTGCCGACCGGTTCCGCGGACGCGGTGCGCATCGAACATCGTGTAGCCGGCGCCGACGCCAACCCGTACCTGCTGATGGCCTCGGTCCTGGCCGGTATCCACCACGGCCTGACCAACGAAATCGAACCGGGCGCCCCGGTGGAAGGCAACAGCTACGAGCAGAACGAGCAAAGCCTGCCGAACAACCTGCGCGATGCCCTGCGCGAGCTGGACGACAGCGAAGTCATGTCGCGCTACATCGATCCGATGTACATCGACGTGTTCGTGGCGTGCAAGGAAAGCGAGCTGGCCGAGTTCGAGAACTCCATCTCGGACCTTGAGTACAACTGGTATTTGCATACCGTCTGATGAGGCCCGTGGATTCGGGGTGCACACAAAACATGTGTGCACCGCCAATCCCTGTGGGAGCGGGCTTGCCCGCGATGAGGGCGGCACAGTCAATATGGGTGGCGCCTGACACACCGCCATCGCGGGCAAGCCCGCTCCCACAGGGGATTGCGGTGTTCTGATACTTGATTGGTCGGCTTTAGTCCGACGACTACTTATTCCTCTGCGTCGAGTCACAACCATGACAAACACTCGCAGCGACTGGGAACAACGCTTCCAGTCCCTAACAATAGAAAGCCGCGCCTTCATCGACGGCCAATACCGCCCGGCACTCAGCGGCGACACCTTCGAATGCATCAGCCCGGTCGACGGCCGCTTCCTGGCCAACGTCGCCAGCACCGACGAAGCCGACGCCAACGCGGCAGTCGCCGTCGCGCGCCAAACATTCGAATCCGGCATCTGGGCGCGATTGGCACCCGCCGAGCGCAAGCGCATCCTGATCCGCTTCGCCGACCTGATCCTGGCCAACCAGCAAGAACTGGCCCTGCTCGAAACCCTCGACATGGGCAAGCCGATCAACGACTCGATGAACATCGACATCCCGGCGACCGCCAACGCGATCCGCTGGAGCGCCGAAGCCATCGACAAGATTTACGACGAAGTTGCCGCCACACCCCACGACCAACTCGGCCTCATCACCCGCGAACCCGCCGGTGTTGTCGCCGCCATCGTGCCGTGGAACTTCCCGCTGATCATGGCCAGCTGGAAGTTTGCCCCAGCCCTGGCAGCCGGTAACTCGTTCATCCTCAAGCCTTCGGAAAAGTCGCCACTGACGGCGATCCGCATCGCCCAACTGGCGCTGGACGCCGGCATCCCCAAAGGCGTGTTCAACGTCCTGCCGGGCTACGGCCACACCGTCGGCAAGGCGCTGGCGTTGCACATGGACGTCGACGTGCTGGCCTTTACCGGCTCCACCGCGATTGCCAAGCAACTGCTGATCTACGCCGGGCAAAGCAACATGAAACGCGTCTGGCTCGAAGCAGGGGGCAAGAGCCCGAACGTGGTGTTCGCCGACGCGCCGGATCTGCGCGCGGCAGCACAAGCCGCGGCCGGTGCGATTGCCTTCAACCAGGGCGAAGTCTGCACCGCCGGTTCGCGTTTGCTGGTTGAGCGCTCGATCCGCGAGCAATTCATTCCGCTACTGGTGGAAGCCCTGCAAGCCTGGAAACCGGGGCACGCCCTCGATCCGGAAACCACCGTCGGCGCCGTCGTCGATCAGCGTCAACTGGACAACGTGCTGCGCTACATCCAGGTCGGCAAAGACCAGGGCGCGCAACTGATCGCCGGCGGCAGCCGCGCCCTCGAAGCCACCGGCGGTCTGTACGTGGAACCGGCGATTTTCGACGGCGTGACCAACGCCATGACCATCGCCCGGGAAGAAATCTTCGGCCCGGTGCTGTCGCTGATCACCTTCGACACGGAAGAAGAAGCCCTGGCCATCGCCAACGACAGCATCTTCGGCCTGGCCGCAGGCGTGTGGACCAGCAACCTGAGCAAGGCCCACACCTTCGCCCGCGGCCTGCGCGCCGGCAGCGTCTGGGTCAACCAGTACGACGGCGGCGACATGACCGCGCCGTTCGGCGGGTTCAAGCAATCGGGTAACGGTCGGGACAAATCGCTGCACGCGTTCGACAAATACACCGAACTCAAAGCGACCTGGATCAAGCTCTAACACCTTTACAGCGGCGGTCGCCGGCACATGCTGGCGGCCATCGGAGAAACGTATGAAACAAACAACACATGTAAACAGCTACTACGCCGCCACCCGCAACTTCACCGGCGACTTCCCGGTGCTCGAACAAGCGGTGGACTGCGACGTCTGCGTGATCGGCGCCGGCTACACCGGTTTGTCCTCGGCCCTGTTCCTCTGCGAGGCGGGCTACAGCGTTACCGTGCTCGAAGCCGCCAAAGTCGGTTTCGGCGCCAGCGGTCGCAACGGCGGCCAACTGGTCAATTCCTACAGCCGCGACGTCGACGTGATCGAAGAACGCTACGGCGACAAGACCGCCGAAGTCCTCGGCAGCATGATCTTCGAAGGCGCCGACATCATCCGTCAGCGCATACAACACTACGACATCCAGTGCGACTACCGCCCGGGCGGCATCTTCGCCGCGCTGAACAAAAAGCAACTCAAAGGCCTAGCCGAGCAGAAAAGCAGCTGGGAACGCTATGGCAACAAAAACCTGAAGATGCTCGACGCGGCAGACATCAAGCGCGAAGTGGGTTGCGACAACTACGTCGGCGGCCTGCTCGACCTGCAGGGCGGCCACATCCACCCGCTGAACCTGGCCCTCGGCGAAGCCTCGGCCATCATTGGCCTGGGCGGCAAAATCTACGAACAATCGGCCGCGGTGGAAATCACCTACGGCGAACCGATCACCGTGCGCACCGCCAAAGGCGTGGTCCGCGCCAAGTACCTGCTGATCGCCGGCAACGCCTACCTGCCGCAAGACCTCGACAACCGCGTCACGCGCAAAAGCATGCCGTGCGGCTCGCAAATCGTCGTCACCGAACCGTTGTCCGAAAAGGTTGCGCGCAGCCTGATCAAAAACAACTACTGCGTCGAAGACTGCAACTACCTGCTCGACTACTACCGCCTCACCGCTGACAACCGCTTGCTGTACGGCGGCGGCGTGGTCTACGGCGCCCGCGAACCGGACGACATCGAGCAATTGATCAAGCCAAAAATCCTCAAGACCTTCCCGCAACTCAAGGACGTAAAGATCGACTACCGCTGGACCGGCAACTTCCTGCTGACCATGTCCCGCATGCCGCAATTCGGCCGCATCGAAAAAAATGCCTACTACATGCAAGGCTACAGCGGCCACGGCGTCACCTGCTCGCACCTGGCCGGCAAACTCATCAGCGAAATGATCCGCGGCGACGCCGAGCGCTTCGACGCTTTCGCATCGTTGCCGCACATGCCCATGCTCGGTGGCCGCACCTTCCAGGCCCCACTGACCGCCATGGGTGCCGCGTACTATGCGCTGCGTGACCGTTTCGGCATCTAGCTTCAACCCACCGGCGGCCCCCCAAAAAGGTTGCCGCCGGCACCGCCACACCGCAATACCCTGTGGGAGCGAGCCGGCTCGCGAAGAGGCCATACCAGTCGATATTGATGTTGCCTGACCCGCCCCCATCGCAAGCAAGCTTGCTCCTACAGCAACACCCACAAACGTGATTTAATACCCGACTTTCACATTTCCGGGACAGGGAAGCGGTACCTTCGCGGCCAAAAGTCGCCCGCCATCCACCCCCATAACCCTTAAGTATTCTTCGCATAAGGCTGTCATGGACACGGGCTCACGACTCAAACTAGTACGCGAAAGCTACAAACTCTCCCAGCGCGAGCTGGCCCGACGTAGCGGCGTCACCAATGCCACCATCTCCCTGATCGAACAAAATCGCGTCAGCCCCTCCGTCAGCTCCCTGAAAAAACTGCTCGAAGGCATCCCCATGTCCTTGGCGGACTTCTTTACCTTTGATCAGCCACCGCGTGAGCATCAATACGTGTTCCGCGCCAACGAACAGCCGGATTTGGGCCGTCATGGGCTGCGGTTGCTGCTGATTGGCGCTTCGGTGCCGAGTCGGCAGATGCGGTTGTTGCGCGAGCAGTACGCGCCGGGGGCGAGTTCGGGGGAAGAGCCGATTGTGCATTCGGAAGGGGAGGAGTGTGGGCTTGTCACTCGTGGCACTGTTGAGCTGACTGTTGATGGACAGATTAGTGTGCTGAATGCCGGGGATGGGTACTACTTTCCGACGACGCTACCGCATAGGTTTCGGAATATTGGGGCGGATGAGGCGGAGATCATCAGTGCCAACACTCCCGCTAACTTCTGATGCTGAAAGCGGCTAGGTGGCCGTACGGTCCAAAGCCGGCGTAAACGATGCCTGAAATATTACCTCATGACTGATTTGAAAACCTGCTGGGCCTGAAGCGGCTCAGCGCTCGACGCCCATTGGGATGTATGATAATTATTGGTTATACGTACCAGGTGTGAGCCGGAGTCAGATATGTCTCGTAAGAAAGAGAAGCGTCCCAAGACTGAGGCGCAAATTGTCGCCCAAGAATCCATGATTCCCTCGATTGCCGCAAAGGCTTTCAGAGACGCCTATAATGTGGCGCTCTCCAGAGGGCAGTCTGTGCTTGTGGTTCGTGCAGGTCAGTTGGTGAAGGTTTCTAATGCTGAGACTGTGATCCTTCGCTCAGTCGAGACCTACGGGACGATCAAGGCCGGCACTCGACTGAAGGTCAAGAAGACTCGGGACGGGGAATTTGTTCCTCTGAAACAGGCTTGAGTACACCTAGGGTCAGGATTTTCGCTGGGCCGAATGGCAGCGGTAAGAGTACGTTCAATTCAAAAGTCCCAGCTCACTTGCTCGTAAACTACGTCAATCCTGATGCGATCGAGTTAGGTATTCGTGAAACAGGCGTCTTCGATTTTGCGCAGTTCAAGCTCCAGGCACATGTGGATCGCGCGATCCCTTTTTTACGTGCCAGCGGGCTCCTTGCTAAATTCCCTGAATCTTTAGCCAAGCTCGATGATTTGATCATTGAAGATGATCAGCTTGTATTTCCTTCACGGCAGATAGACTCGTACATTGCCTCAGTACTTTCCGACTTCATCCGTGTATCGCTGATCCAGGAGCTTGCGAGCTTCACTTTTGAAACCGTTATGTCAGATGTCAGTAAAATCGAGTTGCTGCAGCAAGCACGTTTGGCCGGTTACCGGGTATATGTGTACTACGTAGCTACCGCAGACGCTGAAATCAACGTGGCTCGGGTTGCTTATCGTGCTTCGATAGGTGGGCACGACGTTCCGCTGGACAAAATTCGATCGCGCTATGCACGTTCTTTAGACAATTTGGCCGATGCTATTTTAGTGTCCAATCGGGCATACATCTTCGACAACTCCCAAGATGGGGATACTAGTTTTGCCCAAATTGCGGAAATAACTGAGGGCGAAGACATAGATATCGTGTCAGATATCCAGCCGGCGTGGTTCAAGCAGTACGTACTGGACAAACTGACCTAGCATCATGGTGACAAGTCGATGTAGTAAAAAGATCAGTTACCTTTGTTTTTTTGAAAGGGGAGGAATGTGGTCTTGTCACCCGTGACACTGCTGAGTTGACGGTGGATGGACAAATCAGTGTGCTGAACGCCGGAGATGGGTATTACTTTCCAGCGACGTTGCCGTATCGGTTTCAGAATATTGGGGCGGATGGGGCGGAAATCTCAGTGCTAGTACACCGGCTAATTTTTGATTAGTAGATGTTTCAGTGCTTCCATCGATCTGATGCATCGCTATAATGTTTTCAAATATTGTAGCCGTGATGGATCATGTTTTTATGAGTTTTAATAATGTTCGTTATTATATCTGGGTGTGCTCTCTTGTCCTCGGTTCCGCGGGGCTTTATACACTGATAGTTGTTGGAGGGATAAAGCAGCTAATACCCTTGGAGGGTAGCGACTTGCGAACGGCCTACATTGTGGCCTATATAGCTATCAGCTTTTTTTGCTTGCTTTTTTATATTCCAAGACTACGGAATGTTTGGCTTGGTGAGATGATGGATGAAAAGCATATGAGTTTGCTTGGTTCTTGGATTGGAATTTTCATTGGAGCTGCAACCGGGGCCATAGTTTTTATTCCTCAGGTGAAAAAAATTGAGTTTTTAGATGGGGTGCCTTATTTATTGATTGTAGCCATCATGTTTCTTGTTTTTACATTACTCTTGTTTTGGTTGAGCTTCTATACTGGGCAATCACGGCGCAGGCGCCTCATGTCCATGCGCTAACAAAAAAACCGAAAAAGTGACTGGCCGAAAAGACACAGATCTATTTAATAAATATCTGTCACCTTATTCACGTCGCCTTTTTCGATCCTTTGTATAGGCTTTCTCGGTTGGTACTCGCTTCCTGAGCGATTTTGTTCATGTCTTTAGCTCTGCAACTACATCCAGTGCATGAAACAGTGTCGTGTCATCAGCCTTCGTGCTTTCAGCAATGTAAGCCGCCATAATTTCCGGGCTGTCGAGAAAATTGGAAGCTTCGTGACGACTTGTGCCAGAAGTGTCGAGGTTGAGGATGGGCATATCCTCGGGATTGAATGTCGTTTCTCTCATGTCATTTACCTATCAGGGTCTCAGGATCTTTTTAGCTCGTATGATGCCTCGCGCTTGATCCGTTTTATCGCTTCCAGTGAGCATCGTGTAATCAGGCGTCCCGGTACGTACCAAGTAGACTCTGTAGCCAGGGCCCACGAAAACAGGGCAGATCGAAGTGAAATCCTGAAAAATCCTAGATGAGAATTTATGAGATAACAAAAACCCGCGTCAACGCGGGTTTTTGAATTGAAATTCGGTCACTGACCCTTGGGCGAATCAAACCCACGCTGCTCAATCACTCGAAACACATCGCTCACATCCTGGAGCAAAATTCTGGCGATATTGGCAACGGTGTTGATGTCGTTTTCGGCGTAGTCGGGGAGGTTGGTACAGCCCATGAGCTGGAGGTAGGGGAGGACGGCGTTCAGGCGTTCGCTGATGCAGTTATGGAGTTCGCGGAGCGGGGCGTCGCTGTCGATGAGCAGGACAGGGTAGTCGGTGGCGAATTGGGCCATGGGGATGAAGCGGCGGGGCGGGTTATTCATTGTCATAAGTAAATCTTCCTCGTATCTGAAAGAAGAGCTACTGCCGTTCGCTGCGAAACGAATTAGGTGGTAGCTGTGTGCGGGTTCGCAGACCGAGGATACGAGGAACCCGGCAGACCCGGAGGCCTCCCACACACAGCCACCATAAAGCGGATTCCGGCCGCTTTTGCGACCATCATTCAGATTATGGTGCTGGGTTCTACACGTATCTTAAGGGCTGCGAAACCCCATCGCTGCCAAATGTCAGCAACAGGTCGAATATAGGCGTCGATTTTGGTGCCTGCAAACGGGACTGTAGGACGGAAAACCAGGTTTTTTGGCTGATGTCGGAGGCAGCATCCGACTGAGTAGCTGGTGTCAAACCAGAACGTGTTTAGTGCAAGGTGAACCTTGTGCGCTGGAATAACGGCTGCTGCGCATCCGAACACAGGCTTCGCCAGCTGGTACAGGATATGGATACGTTTAAACATGTGGCAGGGATTGGGTCGGCTTCGCCGCCCAGCGGGAGCAAGTTCCCTCGCCACAAGGGGTAAATTCCTACACGATTTTCGGAAGGAAGGTCCAAATCTAGCGGCTTCCAATAGCCCTGTGCGGAACGGGATGGCCACATACGACAAAGCCCCGAATCATCGGGGCTTTGTTCTTTGAGTTTACGCAGCTCTAATTCTTTATCACGCGCCTTCCAACATCACTGCCTGGCCTGCGGTGAATGCGGGTTGTGGTCGGTGTGTTTCGGTCCCGCCAATGCCCACGCCACCACCCCAATCAGCGGCACGAACACGATCATTACGATCCACAAGAGTTTGTTGCTCGATTTGCCTTCGGATTTGCGCACTCTGTTAATTGCCCATAGTTCGACCAGCAAAAGAATTGCTGTCAGCACGATCCAGATTGTTTCGATTTGCATTGGTCACCCTCCAGATAGTCTTTGCGTTAGGTGGGTGGGTTTGGGCAGGGTTCATTAAATTTTTGAGGTTTTGTGGACGAGACGTAAGCGGGATTGCTCGCGATGGGGGCTGTCAACTGAATCAGTTTTAGCTGACAGGGCCTCTTCGCGAGCAGGCTCGCTCCCACAGGGGGTTGTGGGTTTAGTTAGATCGAGTTGGCGAGTTTTCCGGTTGAGAGGCGGCGTTTGTAGGCGGTGTCGCGGTTGGCGAGCCAGTAGTAGAGCGGCGAGGTGATCAGCAGGCCTACTAGCCAGGACAAATCCGCGCCGTTGATGTGTTCGGAGATTGGCCCGACATACAGCGGCGTGTTCATGAACGGAATCTGCACCACGATTCCGATCGCATACGCCAGCAGCGCCTGCGGGTTGTACCGCCCATAAATCCCGCCATCCACCTTGAAGATCGAGTTGATGTCGTACTGACCTTTGTGAATCGCATAGAAGTCGATCAGGTTGATCGCGGTCCACGGCACCAGTACCACCAGCAACACCAGCACCATGTCGACGAAGTGGCCGATGAAGTTGGCGGAGGCGCCGACGGCGGCGAAGCAGCAGGCGGCGAGGATGATGATCGAGAGGATCGCTCGGCTTTTGGCGGTCGGGATCCAGCGGTAGGCGAAGGTTTGGATCAGGGTGATCAGCGACAGCACCGCGCCGTACAGGTTGAGGGCGTTGTGGCTGATGACGCTGAGCAGGAACAGTACGAGCATCAAGGGCCCGATGGAGCCGGTGGCGAGTTTGACCGCGTCCATGGTGTCCATGCCGACGGGGGTGGCGAGGACGGCGACGGCGCCGAAGATGAACGAGAGGCTGGAGCCGAGCACGGTGCCGAGGTAGGTGGTCCAGAAAGTTGCGGCCACGGGCACGTTGGCCGGCAGGTAGCGCGAGTAGTCGGAGACGTAGGGGGCGAAGGCGATTTGCCAGAGTGCGGCCAGGGACACGGTGGCGAGCCAGCCGGAAATGTTGAAGCTGCCGCGGGTGAGGAAGTCGGCGGTCTGCACGTGGGTGAAGATGTAGCCGAAGCCGAGCACGATGCCGGCGCCGAGGACCCAGGTGCCGATGCGGTTGAGCACGTGGATGAAGCGGTAGCCGATGATGCCGATGATGCCGGAACCGAGGGCGCCGATGACGATGCCCACGGGCACCGGCACGCTGTCGACCACGCTGTGCAGGGATTTGCCGGCGAGGACGATGTTGGAGGCGAAGAAGCCGATGTACATGATGCCGGCGATCAGCACCACCAGCAGGGCGCCGAGGGAGCCGAACTGGGCGCGGCTCTGGATCATTTGCGGGATGCCCATCTGTGGACCCTGGGCCGAGTGCAGGGCCATGAGCACGCCGCCGACCAGGTGGCCGACGAGGATGGCGACGATGCCCCAGACCAGGTTGAGGTGGAACATCTGCACGCCGAGGGCGCCGGTGACGATGGGTAGCGGGGCGATGTTGCCGCCGAACCAGAGGGTGAACAGGTCGCGGGTCTTGCCGTGGCGATCTTCAGGCGGCACGTAGCCAATGGTGTGTTTTTCGATGAGCGGGGCGGAGGTTGTTGCTGCGGTAACCATGACGGACTCCAAGGCAATTTGAGTACGTGGACGTACTTCGGTGAGCGCTGCGTGGGCGACGCTTTTCTTGTTGGAGTTGATGATGTGCGGTGGGCGGGGAGAGATAAATTAGTAAGTGTGTTGGTATAGACGTTAAAAAATGTAGGTCGTTTGGGGGTGGGGGGATGGATGGTTTTCCAGCCTCCACGCGGGGGCGGACGGGCCTGAATGCCAGTCATTTGATGGGTGCAAAACCTGTGGGAGCGGGCTTGCCCGCGATAGCGGATTGGCAGTCAACATAGAGGTTGAATGTTAAATCGCTATCGCGGGCAAGCCCGCTCCCACAGGGATTTTCGGGTGTTCAAAATCTTTGCTATTCGCTGATCGATAGCAGCATCCGTTGCAGCATGGCATCGCAGGCGGTGAGTTGTTCGAGGCTGACGAATTCGTCGGGTTTGTGGCCCTGATCCATGCTGCCGGGGCCGCATACCACGGTGGGAATGCCTGCGGCGTCGAATAGACCGCCCTCGGTTCCGAAGGCCACTGTGCCGAACTCTCGGGAGCCGGAGAATGCAGCGAGCAATTCAGCCGCTCCTGAAAAGTCTTAAGCACTGACAGTGGTTTTATGGGCGACCGGGACGATTTCAGCTTCGCGCTGCACGGCATCGCGGTATTCAAGGTACGAACGCTGGATGGCGATGTGATCAGCCACGTACTTGGCATCGTGCCAAACGCCCCAGATAAACGAGGAGCCGCGACGGGACTGCCACGGCAGGCCGAGGAAATACACCCCAGGCTCGTTCGACACGCCGCGCTGATGTTTCGGCTTGCCGTTGTCGTCGAAGGCGTCGACCTTCAGCCAGCTGTAATCGGTGGCAAAACCGGTGGCCCAGATGATCGAGGTCACGCCGGCCTTGGCCAGGTCGAGCTGCAGAATCGGGTGGGTCACACACGCAGGATCCGGGAAGGTGTGGCGGGCCTCCGGTTCTTGCGGCAGGTCCAGCCCATTGCGCTCGATGTAGGCGTCGGCGGCATTGAGCAGCGTCAGGTAGTTCTCGTCGCCACGGGCCAGGTTCTCGGCCAGGTTCGGCTGGAAGCTTGCCACGGCGCCATTGAACGCTTGGGTCAGACCCACCAGGGTCATGCCGCGATGGGCCAGGCCACGGAAATCCACGGTGCGGCCGCCATGGGCGCCGCTTACGGCGATGGTCACGTGTTCCCGACCCGGTTTCATGGCGGCCTGATCCCATTCGCCGAGCACACCCAGCCACCAGCAGAAATCCCGGTTGCGATAGGCGCGAGGAGGGCGGTCGTGGGCGCCGACCGAGAGGTAGACTTTTTTGCCGGCACGCTGCAATTCATCGGCGATTTGCACACCGGACGAACCCGCGCCGACCACCAGCACCGCGCCTTCGGGCAATTGCGCCGGATTGCGGTAGTCGGCCGAGTGGATCTGCAGGAATGGCTGATCTTTCGGCGCAATAGGCGGGATGACCGGACGCTGGAAAGGCCCGGTGGCGGCCACCACGCGGTTGGCTTCGATCACGCCCTCGGAGGTTTCAATGGTGAAGCCCGGGCGACCGACATTGCGCTCGACCTTGTTCACTTCCACGCCGGTGCGGATCGGGGCCTTGAACTTCTTGGCATAGGCTTCGAAATAATCGGCGACCCGCTCTTTCGGGGCAAAGCCGTCGGGACTGAGGTCGTCAAACTCAAGACCGGGAAAACGGTCGTGCCAGGCCGGCCCGTTGGCCACCAGCGAATCCCAGCGCCCGGTGCGCCAGCGCTCGGCGATGCGGCTGCGCTCCAGCACCAGGTGCGGCACCCCGAGTTTGCTCAGGTGTTCACTCATGGCCACGCCAGCCTGACCGGCGCCAACAATCAGCGTATCTGTTTTTATTTTTTCAGTGGTCATCTCAATACCCTTCGAAGTTGGATTTAGGTCGCTAACGGCCTGCCATTTCTTGGGCTCAAGACTAGGGATCACCCTGGTATCGGTAAAATATTATTAAGCTGGCATTTGAGTATAAATAACTGATGCAGAGGCTTCGGGCCGGCGTATATGCTCGCTGCGAGTTCGAAAACTATCTTTGGATTGAGCTGATAATGGACAGATGGACGCTGCACTGGCTGGAAGCCTCAGGGAGCCTTGGCGAATGTCGCGCCGAGGTGATTGGCGAATTTGAAGCGGCCTACAAGACGGTCTCGCGTCTGATCACCCCTCCACGACTTGATGTGTTGATCCAGCGCCTGCCTGGCGAAACCATTCCTGAAATGGGCCTGATGGGGCGAGCGTATCGAAGCAGCATGTTCTCGATGACCTTCGATCCGGATAACCCGAATTGGTTGCCCTGCCTGCGCACCGGCGCGTTGCTTCGGCAGATCGTCCATGAGGTCCATCATTGTTTGCGCATGGCGGGTCCTGGCTACGGCTGGACACTGGGTGAAGCCTTGGTGAGCGAGGGACTGGCCGGGCAGTTTGTCCGCCATTTGCTCGGTAGCGATCCGGAGCCCTGGGAGGATGCCGTCAGTTGCACTGATCTTCTACGCGCCCCGGCAGACCTGAAGGCCCTTGAGTCAACGTACTACAACCACAGCGAGTGGTTCTTCGGCACCGGCGCTCAGCCCAAATGGCTTGGTTATACGCTCGGTTATCAGATGGTCGGACGCTGGCTGGCGTCGGTTGGCGACATCGATGCTGCGACCTGGATCAACGTACCCGCCGCCGATATTGTTGCCTCGGCGCTAAATGAAGGTTATGTGTTGCTCAAGCCCCGAGCGCTGACCGAGTAAATCGGGGAAGGCTCAAGCGCCCCGTCAAAGTGACCTATCATCAAGGCATTCAAGCCCGGGAACTGCGAGATGACTCAAACACTGGAACGCGCCATCGCCATCGCGGCCAACGCCCATGAAGACCAAGTCGACAAAGGCGGATCGCCTTATATCCTGCATCCGCTGAAAGTCATGCTGCGGGTCGACACCCTCGAAGAACGCATCGTTGCGGTGCTGCATGACGTGGTCGAAGACTGCGGCGTCAGTCTGGATGACCTGCGCAAGGAAGGCTTCAGCGAAACGGTGCTGGAAGCTATCGCGTCGGTGACCAAAGTGCCGGGCGAGTCCTATGGGGCATTCATCGAACGCGCGGCGCTGAACTCCATTGGCCGGGTGGTGAAACTGGCGGACCTGGAAGAAAACAGCGATTTATCGCGGATTGAACAGCCGTCCTGGGACGATCTTGAGCGCATTGAAAAGTATCGACGGGCGATCGGCGTGTTGCGCTCGTAACGTCACGGAATTACAAGGGGTGTTTGGCCAGGGTCGCCTTTAGCGCCTCGGTGACCAGAGCAATCAGGATGGGTTCGGAACTCGCTTGCATCTCGGCAACCATCGGTTTGATCAATAACCATCATCAAGCAATGCAAGTTCTGTTTTTCTGTCATCAGAGGAGGATAGCGTCATACCGAACTTGCCTTTGAAGGAATGTGCGCGATAAGAATCTCTACGATGCTGGCCCTTGTCGCCGTCTTGACCGGCGGTGTTGCCGCCACCGTGCCGGCCTACGCTGGCGAACAGTCCTGCCATTTCCTGCCGATAGCCGACAGCTCGGCCAGCCTGCAGCATGCGCAATCGGTGGGTGTGCTCTACAGCGAAAACACCCTCAACACCCTCGAATACCTTGAGCAGTACCATGCCGTAGCGCTCAAGGGTGCGAAGAACCCTGCGCTGGATGCGCGCATCAGCAATGCGTTCGTCAACAGCTCCGATCCGAAGCGGGCGATCGACTGGCTGATGGGGTCGCTGCGCAAGGAGTTCGCCTCGGTGACCGTCTACGACAACCTCGATGCGCTGGTGCAGGCTCACCCGGATGCAGTGGTGATGCTGGACACCTACAGCCGTCTGGTGTCCAAGCGCAATAATCAGGTCGAGGCGCGGTTCCTGGCCAAATTTTACGATTCGAATTTGCAATACATCGGCAAGGCTGAAGGCTCAAGTGAAAAGCAGATGCCTTCGGTCTGGGTGCAGGGCAAAGCGGCGCCGGAAATCGCCGCGCAGATTGACCAGCAAACCGAGTTGCAGTTGAACGCCCTGAAACTGTTCGATGCGTCGCTCAAGGCACTGACGGCGGGCAATGCGGCCCACGTCGCCAGCAACTGAACTCGCTCCCCGATAGCCTGCCATTTGCAAGAATGGTACTGACGAACACTTTGAGGTCGAAATCTGACACGCCTCGGTGATCCCTGACGCCGACAATCCGCTTGGTGCAACAACCTTGAAAGCGGCGCGTGGGGATCAACCATGGTTTGTAGTGTTTTTGACGTGTTCAAGCCTGGAGAGGGTGTCTTCAGCTCCCATTCCGGCGAATCTGACCGACCTCAACCACCGGCGTTGCGTATCGGCTTCTGGTTGATGGAAGCCTTCGATTTGTACACCCTGGCCAATGCGCTGGAGCCACTGCGCCTGGCCAATCAGGTGGCCGGGCGCACGCTTTGCCAATGGGACATTCTCAGCCTGCAAGGAGGGGCGTTGAACGCCAGCAACGGCATCGCTACCGCCACGGCACGACTGGATCAGGCACAGGCACTGGATGTGTTGATCCTCTGTGGTGGCGATAGCTTGCACCCAGGTGCGGATCAGCCTGACTTTCGCCAGCAGCTGTGTCACTGGGCCATGCAGCCGATCAGTCTGGGGGCCTTGGGCAAGGCCGGTTGGCTGCTGGCGAGGATCGGCGCGCTGGACGGCTGGCGCTGCAGCTTGCCGGAACCCGACGCGCCTGCGTCCTTGGCCGCCTTCAATGAGTTGACCCCGGTGGCCGCGCCGTTTTGCGTCGATCGCCAGCGCCTGACCTGCGTCGGCCCGCAGGCCGTTCAAGGGCTGATGCACGAACTGCTCGCCCGGACTCACGGTCGAGGTCTGGTGCTGCGCATGGAGAAACACGCCGCGCGCCAGGCCAGGCCGCTACAGGCCGTGCATAACGCTCCGGCACGACTGCAAGCGGCGCTGGCGTTGATGGGGGACCATCTGAACCGCACCTTGGGTATTGACGAACTGGCGGAGGCGATGGGCATGTCTCGCCGACATCTGGAGCGGCTGTTCAAGCGCAGTCTGGGGTGTTCGCCGTCACGGCATTATCTGGACTTGCGCTTGCAGCGGGCGCGGCAGTTACTGAAGGCCGGTGAGCAATCGATGGTGGAGGTAGTCCACGAGTGCGGGTTTGTCTCGTTGCAACATTTTGCTCGTTGCTATCGCCAGTACTTTGGTGCGCATCCGCGGGAGGATGTGGGTGGGGTTTGCGGGTGATGGCGGGGTGGCAAGGGACTCTATGCTGAATGTGCCGGCCCCTTCGCGAGCAAGCTCGCTCCCACAGTGGATCGCGTCGAGTCCTGATCCTCTGATCCACACAGAACCCTTGTGGGAGCGGGCTTTCTCGCGAAGAGGCCAGCCCGGCCGGCATCGATGTTGAATGCCAGGCCGCCTTCGCTGGCAAGCCAGCTCCTACAGGGTTTTGTGTTGGGCATAGTCTGTGTGCACGGCAGCGATTCCTGTAGGAGCGGGCTTGCCCGCGAAGGGGCCTGTCCAGTCGACATCCATTTTGAATGCCAGGCCGTCTTCGCTGGCAAGTCGGGTTGCCGCATCGCAGCTCCTACAGTGATCGTGTGAATCTCTGAACCAATGCCTCCGTCCGACGGGGGCATTGTCGTTTTTGCCGGATGAGTTTCGGGGCCGTTTGCCAAAGAGCGGATCTGACCAACTACAGGTCGGATTCGCACAAAAAACTTCGCCTTGCATCTGTTCGAATGATCTTCAGCGGCCCGCCAGAGTGGCGCCTTCTGTTGCAATCACTGACAAGGATAAATGACATGCAAATGCCGAAAACCATCCAGATCAAGAACGGCGAAAAAGTGACTCCGACCTTCTCGGCTCAGGAATATGCCAATCGCCAGGCGAAATTGCGGGCTTACCTGGCGCAGAACAATATCGACGCAGCGGTCTTCACCTCGTATCACAACATCAACTACTACAGTGATTTCCTGTATTGCTCCTTTGGCCGTCAGTACGCACTGGTGGTGACCCAGGACAGCGCCGTCACCATCAGCGCCAACATCGATGGCGGCCAGCCTTGGCGCCGGACCGTCGGCACTGAAAACATCGTTTACACCGACTGGCAGCGTGACAATTACTTCGTCGCGATTCAGCAAGCCTTGCCCAAGGCCGGCCGGATTGGCATCGAGTCCGACCACCTGAACCTGCTCAATCGCGACAAACTCGCCAGCCGTTACCCGCAGGCCGAACTGGTGGACATTGCGGCACCCTGCATGCGCATGCGCATGATCAAGTCCGCCGAAGAGCACGCGATCATTCGCCACGGCGCCCGCGTAGCGGACATCGGTGGCGCGGCCATCGTCGAGGCCTTGCGGGACCAGGTGCCGGAATATGAAGTGGCGCTGCATGCGACCCAGGCGATGGTGCGCGAAATTGCCCGCACCTTCCCCGACTCCGAACTGATGGACACCTGGACCTGGTTCCAGTCCGGCATCAACACCGACGGCGCGCATAACCCGGTGACTTCGCGCAAGGTCAACAAGGGCGACATCCTCAGCCTCAATTGCTTCCCGATGATCGCCGGCTACTACACCGCGCTGGAACGTACCCTGTTCCTGGATCACTGTTCCGACGAGCATCTGCGCTTGTGGGAGGTCAACGTCAAGGTGCACGAGGCCGGTCTGAAACTGATCAAGCCGGGCATGCGCTGCTGCGATATCGCGCTGCAACTGAACGAGATTTTCCTGGAACACGATCTGCTGCAATACCGCACCTTCGGCTATGGCCACTCGTTTGGCACGCTGAGCCATTACTACGGCCGCGAAGCCGGGCTGGAGCTGCGCGAAGACATCGACACGGTGCTGGAGCCGGGGATGGTGGTGTCCATCGAGCCGATGATCATGCTGCCCGAAGGGTTGCCGGGCGCAGGCGGTTATCGTGAGCACGACATCCTGATCGTCAACGAGCAGGGCGGGGAAAACATCACCCATTTCCCGTATGGCCCGGAGCACAACATCATCAAGAAGTAAGGCCGCGCGCCGCACAGTGAGCCTGTGCGGCGCTTTTTGTTGTGGCCAACGCGATTGTGGCGAGGGAGCTTGCTCCCGCTGGGCTGCGTAGCAGCCCTCAAATGGGCCACCGAGTGTTTTCTGACAATTTCGCAGTGCCTTGATTGGGGCCGCTGCGCAGCCCAGCGGGAGCAAGCTCCCTCGCCACAGGTTTCTTGCTGGCTTCAGGATTTTCTTGCAACTGATGCATGCGCGCCCAAGAGCGCGCAGCCTCTACAAACCCTTAACCCTGCCAAGTAAAACAATAGAGGGTTTTTGCCATGATCCATGTCCCGACTTTCCATCCCGATAACCGCACCTCTACCACCGGAGGTGCGCAATGAGCACCCAAAGCGCCAGCCTGACGCCCACCCTGGATCAGCAACGTGAACTGACGTCCGAGCGCAAGGCCTTGCGCCGCGCGGCCAGTGCCAGCTTCATGGGCAACTTCGTCGAGTGGTTCGACTATGCGGCCTATGGCTATCTGGCAACAGTCATCGCCATGACGTTTTTTCCGCAGACCGACAAGGCGACGGCGCTGCTGGCGACCTTCGCGGTGTTCGCGCTGTCGTTTATCGTCCGCCCGCTGGGCGGACTGGTCTGGGGGCACTTTGGTGACAAGTATGGGCGGCGCAGTGCGTTGTCCTGGTCGATCCTGATCATGTCGGTGTCGACCTTCTGCATCGGCATTCTGCCCACCTACAATCATATTGGCCTGTGGGCGCCCGCCTTGTTGTTGCTGATCCGCCTGTTCCAGGGGTTTTCCGCTTCCGGCGAATACGCCGGGGCGTCGGCCTTCCTCGCCGAGTACGCCCCCGAGGGCAAGCGCGGTTTGTACACCAGCATCGTTCCGGCGAGTACCGCCGCCGGCTTGCTGTTCGGCGCGGTGTTCGTGGCCGGCCTGCATGCCTGGATGAGCGTCGAGGATCTGCACAGCTGGGGCTGGCGCCTGCCGTTTCTGTTGGCGGCACCGTTCGGCCTGGTGGGGCGCTATATCCGCATGAGTCTGCAAGACACACCCAAATTCCTGGAGATGGAAAAACGCCTGGAAGCCAAGGAGTGCGCGACTCATTCGCCGGTGCGTGAATTGCTGACCGTGCACCGGCGCAGCGTGATGATCGGGATCGGCGTGACCTGCCTGAACGCGGTGGCCTTCTACCTGTTGCTCAGCTACATGCCGACTTATCTGTCCACCGAAATGGGCATGAGCGAGAGCGATTCGTTCATGGCCTCGACGGTGTCGCTGGCGACCTATATCGGGCTGATTTTCCTGATGGGCAAGCTGTCAGACCGCTTTGGCCGCAAGACCATGTTGCTGACGGCTTCGGTATTGTTCCTGGTGCTGACGTTTCCGCTGTTCGGCATGCTGGAGAACCAACCGCTGATAGTGATTCTGATGATCCAGATCGCCTTCGGCGCGATCCTGGCGATGAACGACGGCACCTTGCCGTGCTTCCTCGCCGAGATCTTCCCGACCCGGGTGCGCTTCAGCGGTTTTGCTTTCAGCTTCAATATTGCCAATGCGGTGTTCGGCGGCACCGCGCCGTTTATCGCGACCTGGTTAATCCAACTGACCGGTAACAAAATGGCGCCGGCTTGGTATCTGCTGGCGGCCGCGGCGGTGGCACTGGTTGCCATGCTGGCCAGCCGCGAGACGGCGCATAAGGCCTTGCAGGACTGAGTCGCACTGCCAACAGTGAACACGGCTTGCCCGCGATGGCGATCCCACGGACGCCATCGCGAGCAAACTCGCTCCCACAGTGGATGGGTGTCGTGCCGAAGTCTTGTGTACGACAAAGAACCCTGTGGGAGCGGGCTTGCCCGCGAAGGGGACAGTCCAGCCAGCATCAATCTTGAATAAAAGCCAGCCATAACAGGCGAACCGCCCCCCACCCCAATCAATGCACCGCAGCCACCTGCTTGCGCTCACCAATAGGCGATACGCCGAAAAACCGGCTGTAGCATTTGGAGAAATGCGCCGGGGACACAAAGCCACACGCCAAGGCGATATCGCGCACTTGCGATTCGCTGCGCAGCAGCAATTGCCGCGCCCGTGACAGGCGCAGTTCCAGGTAATACTGACTCGGCGTGCGTTGCAGGTGCTTGTGAAACAGGCGCTCCAGTTGCCGTACCGACACCTCGTTCAACCGCGCCAGTTCTTCGAGCCCCACCGGCTCCTCGAGATTGGCCTCCATGATCGCCACCATCTGGCTCAGCTTGGGCTGCGAGGTGCCCAGTTTCTGCCGCAATGGCACTCGCTGTTGCTCCTTCGCGCCACGTACCCGGTCACACAGCAGCAACTCGGCCGCATGGGCGGCGATGTCCCGGCCGCCCGGTTCGCGGGCAATCAACTGCAAGGTCATGTCCATCGAGGCCACGCCGCCGGAGCAGGTGTAGCGATCGCGATCGAGTTCGAACAGCTGGTTGGAAATAATGATCCCCGGGAAACGTTCCTTCAGCGCTTCGATATCTTCCCAATGAATCGTGCAGCGATAGCCCTTGAGCAGATCGGCACGCGCCAACAAGTGACTCCCCGTGCAAATCCCGCCGAGCGGCACCTGATCGTGCGCCAGTTTGCGCAGCCAGTTGAGCAGCGGACGGCTGCTGTGATTGGATACGATAGGGTTGGATCCGACTACGAACAGGATGTCGAGCTTGGGGGCATCGGTAATGGCGTAGTCGGGCAGGATACGCATGCCGTTGCTGGCCGTGACCGGGTCCAGGCTGGCGGCGATGATGACCGTGCGGAACATCGGTTCGCGCGCCGCCATGTTGGCCATGCGCAAGGTCTCCACGGCGGAGGCGAAGCCGATGGTGGTGAAGTTGGGGATGACCAGGAAACCCACGGTTTTGACCGGCCGTTGTTCATTAGCCGAACGTCCTGTAGCGGGTTTCGCCACCTGGAGTTTTGCCATCATTACCGCTCCTCAACTGTATAAGTGACGCGCTCCGGGGCAAGCTGCCGACGGGTGGCAACGTCCTCTCGATTTTATGGTTATTCACCCTGCATTCGGGTTTCTGGATATTACACCCAGTGCCTGATCAATAGGCATTCGAGACCTGTTATAGGTGTTCAGGAGGGGCAGGACAGGAGGGGGAGGGGGAAGTGGGAAGGGTAAAAAAACGGCCCGCTCCGTGGTGGAAAGCGGGCCGCAAAGAGGTGAAAGGTCAATCGTCGGTGCGGGGTTCAAGCGCGCCTTCGAGCGTTTGTTTGTTCAAGCCAATTCGGCTTTCTGCAGGGGACTCTTCCTGGCGTTAAAGATTGCACCCATACAGACGATGGAAAGCGTCAGGGCCCCGGTCGCAATCACTTCCATGCGGTGCTCCGGCAAAATCAACATCACCACCAGAATACTCAAGATGCTCAAGATCACCAGGTAACTGAGCCAAGGGTAAAACCACATCTTGAAGGCGATCGGCTGCCGCGAAGCGTTCATCTTTTTGCGCAGTATCAATTGGGACACAGCAATGGCCAGATAGACCAGCAATGCAACGGCCCCCGAACTGGCCAACAGGAAGGAAAACACTTCGTTGGGCGCAAAATAGTTCAGCGCTGTGGTCAGGAAACCCACTGCGGTGCTGGCCAGCACCGCAAAATAAGGCACCCCTGACGATGAAGTCTTTTGCAGTACTCGAGGGCCATCCCCACGTTTGCTCAAGGAGAACACCATGCGCGAGGCGGTATAGATGGCTGAGTTCAGGCAACTGGCGACGGCGATAAGCACGACGACATCGACAATCATTTTCGCGTAGGGGATGTTCATCAACTCAAGCGCCCGCTGATAAGAGCCGACTTGCACCAGCATCGGGTCGTTCCAGGGCACGATGGAGACAATGAGGAACACCGAGACAATGTAGAAAATCCCCATGCGCCAGACGACGGAGTTGGTCGCGCGGGTAATCTGTTTCGACGGGTTTTGCGATTCAGCGGCGGCAATCGTGACGATTTCCGTGCCCATGAAACTGAATACAGTGGTCAGCATCGCCCCGACCACGGCGGTCATGCCATTGGGCATGAAGCCACCGAATTCATGGCTTAATTGAACCACACCACTGACGGTCGTATCAGGCAAGCCACCCGCCAGGGCCAGCGCGCCCAGTGCGATAAAGCCCAGCACCGCAATGACCTTGAGCATGGCGAACCAGAACTCGAACTCGCCATAACGCGCGACACTGAACAGGTTCGTCAGCGTCAGCAATCCGGTGACCGCTATCGCAAATTCCCAGGTCTGGATGGAGGGGAACCAGGCGTTCAGAATGGCCGCGGCGGCAATGGCTTCGATGGGAATGACCAGTACCCAGAACCACCAGTACAGCCAACCAATGGTAAAGCCGGCGCTGCGTCCCATGGCGCGCTCGGCATAGGTCGAAAAGGATCCGGTGTCCGGCGAGGCGACGGCCATTTCTCCGAGCATGCGCATGACCAGCACGACCAGGGTGCCGGACATGATGTAAGCCAGGATTGCTGCCGGGCCCGCGGAGGCGATGGCGTGTCCCGAACCGATGAACAGGCCGGCACCGATGGCGCCGGCTATGGAGAGCATGGTGACGTGACGCTGCTTGAGCCCTGGGGCCAAAGTGGAGGTGCTGGACATGAGATGTACCCTTTTTATTATGTTCTGGAGGGTGCAGCGTTAACGGCGGGTTCTTGTTGGCGCACGCCCTTGTGCTCTTCAAGTGGCTAAATCAAAAGCCTCCCTGACAGCAGCGCTGATGCCGGATACACAGACGTCCAGTATCAACTCGCCTTTCTCGCGACTGGAGCCTTTGGGGGAGGACAGTGTTCCGCACGCCGGGGTGCGCTCCGGGATGATGGGGAAGACGTCATAAGGTGGAAAGCGGGCTGGCGGATGGTCAACGGCGCGACCCAGATCGACCTTGTCAGGGTGAAGCGCCAGCATCAGCGAAGTTTCAAAAACTCCACCATGTTCTATATCCCAACCGAGGAAGCCATCGGGATACAGCTTTTCGATAACAGCGGGATCGTTAACGAAGTCCCAATAAGACAACACGACAACTTTGAAGTCATTGATGCCGCCATAACGAAGTTCTCGAAGTGCCAGGTCAATGCCCTCGACAATGAACATCGAGTTTTCATAGTGACCGTTCATCATCACCAGTTTGCGTGCGCCATGGCGTGCCAGTTCGCGGATGATGTCCTGCACGGTATGGGTCAGTGTCGCGCCATCGAGACTGGTGGTGCCAGGAAAGTGGTTGCCGCCTCCTGATTTCTGCTGGGATTTGTAGCCGTAGGCCAGGGCGGGCAACACCAGGCCGCTGACAATCTGCGCGACCGCCTTGCATATCGCGGTCGGCAGCAGCACATCGACCTCCATGCACATGTGATGGCCATGCTGTTCCAAGGCGCCCACTGGCAGAAAGATCGGGCAGCCGGTAGCGACCTTCTCTGCGTACTCTGGCCAGGTGAGTTCGCCAATAACGACGCTGTTGTTCATCTACAGACTCTCTTAAGTGATTGACCTGAAGGCATTCGCCTTTCCTCTGGCCGACCTTTTGGACGGCAGATATCGAAAGTGGCGCATAGAACGATTCGATCAGATCGGAAGGGCAGCGATTTGTCCAAATCCGACCCGTAATTGACAAAACACCCTCTGTTTTGGCTTTTCTGACAGGGTGCGGCTTTTTCCGGTGTGGCGCTTTTGGGCAAGAGAGGGCGATGGGGTCGGATCTGACAAACTTCAGGTCGGACGCGTACAAAAACCGGTGATGGCGATCTGCTGCAATGCTTCCTGCCAGCCAATGATGCGTGTGGCTAAGCGGCAAGACCACAAGGACGAGAAGGACAGAGGCCACTTTCCATCATCCGGGAGAGACAATAATGAACAATCGCATCGACCTTTCACGCCGTACTTTCCTCAAAACCACCAGCATCCTCGCCGGCACGGCGGCGCTTTGCGGTTTACTGCCCTTGAGAAGCTTCGCCGCTGCGGAAAAAGAATTGGTGATCCTGGCCTGGGCCGGGCACGCCGAGCCGGATATCGTTGCCGATTTCGAACGCCAGTATGGGGTCAAGGTCAGGGCCAAGTACTACACCGGTGGCGACAACATGCTGGGGTTGATCTCGCAGTCGCCGCCTGGCACTTTCGATCTGATCCTGTCCGACGCCGAATATGTGCAGCAACTCAATGCGGCCGAATATATCGAACAACTCGACCCGGCTGATTACCCCTTCGACGATTTTTATCCGGAGTTCCAGCACTTTCCCGGTCACTGGCAAGGGGACAAACTCTATTCGGTGCTGATTCGCTTCGGCTTTCTCGGCATCGCCTACAACACCCAGCTGGTGCCCGAAGCCAAGGTGCGCAGCTACGATGTGTTCTGGGATGAAAGCCTCAAGGGCAAGGTCGGACACTTCGACTGGCACCTGCCGAACCTGGGGCAGATCAGTTTGCTCAATGGCAATGCCCGCCCTTACGACATCGATGCCGGGCAGTGGAAAGCCGTCCAGCAGAAAATGATGAGCCTGCGCCCGCAGATCGGTGGTTTCTTCGATTACGGCGGCACCTTTTCTTCCCTGAAGAACGGTCAGGTCCATGCCATGTGCGGCATCGGTGACTGGATCACCGGGGTCTTGCAGCGAGCCGGCGCGCCGGTGAAAACGGTGCTGCCGGAGGAGGGCGGGTTGCAATGGACCGAGTCCTACTGCATCGCCAGGAAGGCCCATAGTCCGGACTTGGCGAAGAAGTTCATCCAATACATCACCTCACCCCAAGGCCAGGTCAAGTCGGCGAAGATGGCCGCCTACCCGGCGCTGATCCCGAGCCAGAAAGGCTGGGAGCTGCTGAACCAGACCGATCCCGCCGAAGCCAAACGCCAGGGCATGCTGCTCGGCCAGCGCAACGTCATGGACGATATCCGCGACGGTCGCATCAAGTACCGCGAACTCCCGGTCCGGCAGAGCCTGGATGAGTGGAACGACTTCTGGTCGCAATACAAGGGTGCCTGACGAGACGTGTGGAGGTGGTCGCTATGATTTCAGACAAGCTCAAGACTTCACCGCCGGTGCTGAGCGACAACGCGCTGAGCCGCCGACGAGGCCACAAAAGAACCGTGCGCCTGCCCTGGTACGGCCTCGGCTTCTCGCTGCCGATCCTGATCTGGCAGTTGATCTTCTTTGTATTCCCGCTGGCGTTCCTGGTGGCGATCAGCTTCTGGCTGGTGCGCAACTTCCGCATGGTACCGACGTTCGAGTGGCTGAACTGGAGCTACATGCTCAGTCGCGGCTTCTTCTGGGATGCCTACGTCCACACCCTGGCCATGGCGGCGGGTGCCACCGTGCTGGTGAGCCTGGTGGCTTTCCCCTGCGCGTATACGATCGCCTTCAAGTTTCGCGAGTCGACCAAACAGTTGCTGGTATTGCTGCTGATCACGCCGTTCTTCACCAGCTATCTGGTGCGTACTTATTCATGGCAGGTGTTCCTCAGCGACAACGGCATCTTCAATGCCGCGCTCGGTCTGCTCGGGCTGGAGCCGTTGGCGATGCTGAACACGACGTTCGGGACCTATGTCGGTTACTTCACGCTGTGCCTGCCGCTGGTGGTGTTGCTGCAGCTGTTCAGCCTGATGTACATCGATCGCTCGTTGATCGAGGCTGCACACAACCTCGGTTGCGGGCGACTGCGTACGGTCTTCCTGGTGGTGATCCCGTCGGCACGGATTGGCATCGTGGTCGCGGCGCTGTTCTGTTTCATCCTGACCTTTGGCGATTTTGTCAGCCCGCTGTACCTGGGCGGCGGCCAGCCACCGACCTTGAGCACCCTGATCACTGACACCACCAAGTCCGGCCAGCAATGGCCGCGGGCGGCCGTGATTGCCACGATGATGATCCTGACGCTGCTGATCACGGCCTTTGCCGCGGTTCGCTTCGCTTACCGGAGACGCCCATGAACGAGCATCGACTGATCAACTTCCTGCTGCGCAGCTTTGTCGTACTGGTGTTCATCTTCATCTTTACACCCATTGCCGGCAGCTTCGTGTTCTCGTTCAACATCGACCGTTTCCCTTCCTTGCCCCTGGGTGGCTTCAGCCTGCACTGGTACGAGACGATCGCCGCCGACCCGGCGGTCTGGCAAGCGTTCAGCAACAGCCTGACGGTGGGGGTGGCGGTGTCGCTGGTCTCGACCCTGCTCGGGTTCACCGCGGCGTACACCGACTTCCGTTACCAGTTCTTCGGCAAGTCGATCTATATGGCGCTGGCACTGCTGCCGCCGACCATTCCGGTGGTGATCATGGGCCTGGCCATGCTGGCCTTCCTGTCGCGGGTCGGGCTGTCCGGCGAGGTTTACGCGGTAATGATCAGCCACATCGTGATGTGTGCGCCGTTCGCCATGGCGGTGATCAGGATGCGCCTGGCGCAGATGGATCCGAACATCGAGGCCGCAGCCTGGAACCTGGGGGCCAATCAGTGGAAGGCCATGCGCTATGTGATCCTGCCATTCACCGCGCCGAGCATCTTCGCCGCGCTGTTCGTGACCATGGCCGTGTCCTTCGATGAGTTCGCGGTCGCCTGGTTCGTCTCGGGGCTTAACGAGACGATCCCGGTGCGCATTCTCAACACCTTGCAAGGGCAGGTGAGCCCGACCATCAACGCGATCGGCACGATCGTCTTCATCACGACCATGACCCTGGTGATCCTCGCGCAGCTGCTGCTGATGCGCCGGCGCAAGCCCGCGACTGCCTGATACCACCTCAATCATCCGAACCCGAAGGATTCAGCCATGACTCAACCGCTGGTGGTATTCGACAACGTGGTCAAGCATTTCGGCAGCTACCAGGCTGTCGAACGCATGAACCTGGACATCTACAAAGGCGAGTTTGTCGCGATCATGGGCTCCAGCGGATGTGGCAAGACCACCACGCTGCGCATGCTCGCGGGGCTCGATAAACCGAGCGAGGGCGAAATTCGTCTGAACGGTGAGCGAATCAATGACCTGTGCTCCTGGGAGCGGGAGACGCCGCTGGTCTGGCAAAACCTGGCCCTGTTCCCGTTTCTCAACGTCCTGGAGAATGTCGAATTCGGCCTGCGCATGAGAGGCATGGCCAAGGCCGAGCGCCGTAAAAAGGCCCTGCACTGGCTTGAGCGGCTGGACCTGGGGGAGTTCGCCACGCGCGATATCAGCCTGCTCTCCGGTGGTCAGCGTCAACGCGTGGCGCTGGCTCGTTCGTTGGTCACCGAACCGCCGATCCTGTTGCTCGACGAACCACTGAGCGCGCTCGATGCTCATCTGAGCGTGCGCATGCAAGGCGTGCTGACCGGACTGCAGAAGGATCTGGGTATCACCTTCGTCTACGTCACCCACAGTCAATCGGAAGCCTTTGCCATGGCGGATCGGGTGGTGATCATGAGTCGGGGCCGGGTTGAACAGATCGGCTCACCGCAGGAGGTGTTCCTGGAGCCGCATAACCGCTTCGTCGCCGAGTTCGTCGGTGGCAAAAACATCCTGTGCGGCACGGTCGCCGGCTTCGACGATGCCGGCTTGGTTCGCCTCGATTCGGCGCACGGTCAATTCCAGGCGCGGTTGCCCCAGGGTAAATCGGTCGTCCCCGGCGAAACGGTCACTGTCTGCGTCAGCGCCGAGCATATCGACCTGATCGCGCAACCCGTGCTGCACAATCGACTGGCCTGTACCGTGGTCGGTGAAGAGTTCATCGGTTCGATGGTCAACATCTATCTCGAAACCAAGGATGGGCTTGAGCTGCAGGTGCAGAAACCGCATGCCGAATACAACCGGCTTGGGGTGAACTGCGGGCAGGAAATCTTTGCCGAATGGGACGGCGTGCATGCGTTGATACTGCGCGGCGACTGACGAGTCTCCCCATTGAATCTTTGCCAGACTCGGGATTTGTGTACGACCCGATTCCTGTAGGAGCTGGCTTGCCAGCGAAGAGGCCCTGTCAGTCGACATCGATGCCGGATGCCAGTCCGCCTTCGCTGGCAAGTCGGGTCGCCGCATCGCAGCTCCTACAATCTTGCCGGATTCGGGATTTGTGTAAGGCGCGGTGTCGCCCGAAACGCAGCGATACAGGTCACCGCCACGATTGTATTTGGTCATGGCTTTGGCTAATCTCGCACAAACACGCAAAAACAGGCATAAGCATGCAAGGCCAGCACTCAGCCTCCGAACTTCCTTATCTGCGTCGACAAAAAATCCTGCTGATCCTCGAGCGCGACGGCAAGGTCATGGCCACGGCCCTGAGTCAGCATTTCGGTGTTTCCGAAGACACCATTCGCCGGGACCTGTCGGAGCTGGCGACCGCCGGGCTGGTGCAACGGGTACACGGTGGGGCGCTGCCGCGGCCCAAGGACACGGGCAAGGATTACTTCACCCGGGTCAGCGAAACCGATGAAGTGAAAACCCGCCTGGCGCAACTCGCCGCGCGCCAGGTTCAAAATGGTCAGATCGTGATTTTCGATTCCGGGAGCACAACGCTGCAGATCGCGCGCTCGCTGCCTTCTGACATTTCCATCACGGCGATCACCGCGTCGCCGATGACCGCGATAACCCTGGCCGAGTACCAAGGCATCAAGGTGATCCTGGCCGGGGGGGCACTCAATCCCGCTACCATGTCCGCCGGCGGTCATGAAACCTTGCGCTTGATCGAGAGCATCAAGGCGGACCTGCTGTTCACCGGTGTCTGCGCCATTCACCCGGAAGTGGGCATCAGCTCGCTGCATTTCGATGAGGTGCCGGTGAAGCAGGCGATGCTCGACAGCGCCTCGCATGTGGTGGCGGTGACCACGGCGGACAAACTGGGAGCGGTGGAGCCCTTTGTTGTCGCGCCGTGCAATCGCATCCATACGCTGATGACCGAGCGACATGTCGCCTCGGGCGATGTCGGGGATTATCGAAAGTTGGGGATCGAGGTGGTTCAGACGGATGCCTGAACCACCCGGCCGGTCCTGGACTACGACTGCGTCGCCAGCGCTTTGCGCGCGGCCTTTTGCGCTTTCATCTCGGCGATTTCACGCTCGCAGGTCGCTACGTCAAAGGAGCCATCCCACTTGGCGATGGCGATCGTGCCGATACCGTTGCCGATCAGGTTGGTCACGGCCCGCGCTTCGTTGAGGAAGCGGTCGATGCCCAGGAGCAACACCAGGCCCACCAGCGGGATGGTGTGGATGGTGGTCAGCGTTGCCGCGAGGGTGACGAACCCGGCGCCGGCAACCCCGGCAGAACCTTTGGAAGTCAGCAGCATGACGCCCAGCAATACGGCCTGATCCATCAGCGTCAGGGGCGTGTTGGTCGCCTGGGCGACAAAGATCGCCGCCATGGTCAGGTAGATGCAGGTGCCATCCGCGTTGAAGGTGTAGCCGGTCGGCAGCACCATGCCCACCACCGATTTTTTGCAGCCGAGCTTTTCCAGCTTGACCATCATGCGCGGCAGTACTGCTTCGGTGGAGCAGGTCCCGAGCGTGATCAGGATCTCGTCCTTGAAATAGCGCAGGAACAGCATCAAAGGCATCCCCGACCATCGCGCGACCGATCCCAGCACGACGATGATGAACAGCAGGGTGGTGGCATACAGCGCGATGAGCAGATGCCCCAGCGACCACAAGGTGCCGATGCCATATTTGCCAATGGTGAACGCCATGCCGGCGCCCGCACCGATCGGGGCCAGGCGCATCACCATGGCGACGATCTTGAACAGGCCTTGCAGGAACAGGTCGATGATGTTGATCAGCGGTTTGCTGGTTTCGCCCATCTGCACCAGGGCCACGCCCATCAACACCGACAGCAGGATCACCTGCAGCATCGAGCCTTTGGCGAACGCATCGATAAACGTACCGGGGATGATGTTGAGGAAGAAATCAACGGTGCCGCCCTGTTCCTGGGCGACCTGGGCGTACTTGCCGATCGCGCCGGCGTCCAGGGTGGTGGTGTTGATATTCATGCCGACACCGGGCTTCATCACGTTGACCACGACCAGGCCGATGACCAGGGCGATGGTCGAAAGGATTTCGAAGTAGATCAGCGCCTTGACGCCGATCCGTCCGACTTCCTTGATGCTGCCCATCTTGGCGATCCCGACCACGACCGTGCCAAAGATGATAGGCGCCAGAAGCATTTTGATCAGCTTGATAAAGCCGTCGGCGAAGGGTTGCAACTTGGCCCCCATGTCGGGCACCAGGTAACCGAAAATAGCGCCGATCACGATACCGATCAGCACTTGCACATACAGCTGGCCATACCAGCGAGACTTGGACGTTTCCACGGATGCACCTCATTTTATTGTTGTGGTGGGCTATGTGGCGTGGCGTGGCGTCATCGGCAGACGCCAACAAACGACGGCTGCGCAAGGCAGCCGTCGTCGCGGATCAGCCTTCGCCGAGTTCGCGCATGACGGCGTACAGCGCGGACTTGGCTTCGAAACCGACACCCGGAATATCCGGCAGCCCGACGTAGCTGTTCTCCACGCGAATCCCGTCAGCGAAACCGCCGAAAGGCTGGAACACATCCGGATAGGATTCATTGCCACCAAGGTGCAGGCCGGCGGCGATGTTAAGCGACATCTGGTGGCCACCGTGGGGCACCACGCGGCGCGATGACCAGCCCAGGTCTTCCATCACTTTCAGGGTGCGCATGTACTCGACCAGGCCGTAGGACAGGGCGCAGTCGAACTGCACGTAGTCGCGATCCGGGCGCATGCCGCCGTGGCGCAGCAAGTTGCGTGCATCCTGATGGGAGAACAGGTTTTCGCCGGTGGCCATCGGCAGGTCGTAGTGGTTCGCCAGCTCGGCCTGCAGGGCGTAGTCGAGCGGGTCGCCTGCCTCTTCGTACCAGAACAGGTTGTAGGGTTTGAGGGCTTCGGCGTAGGCAATTGCGGTCTGCTGATCGAACCGGCCGTTGGCGTCGACCGCCAGGCGCCGGCCGTCACCCACCACCTTGAGCACCGCTTCTATCCTGCGAATATCGTCGGCCAGCGGCGCGGCGCCGATTTTCATCTTGACCACGTCATAGCCACGGTCGAGGTAGCTGCGCATCTCGTCCTGCAGCTTGGTGTCGTCCTTGCCCGGGTAGTAGTAACCCCCGGCGGCGTAGACCCAGACCTTGTCGTCGGCGACACCGTTGCGGTAACGGTCGGCCAGCAGGCGATACAACGGCTTGCCTTCGATCTTGGCGACGGCGTCCCACACCGCCATGTCGATCGTGCCGACTGCGACCGAGCGTTCGCCATGGCCACCTGGCTTTTCGTTGGTCATCAGGGCTTTCCAGATGGCGAACGGGTCGAGGTTGTTGTGCGCGGTGTCGATCAGCGTATCGGGATCGGCTTCGGTGATGCGCGCCAGGAAGCGATCGCGCATCAGCGCGCCCTGGCCGTAGCGACCGTTGGAGTTGAAGCCGTAGCCGATGACGGGTTTGCCGTCGCGAATCTGGTCCGTGATCACCGCTACCACCGAGCAGGTCATTTTTGAAAAATCGATGTAGGCGTTGGCGATAGGGGAGGCAATGGAAACGGTTTTTTCACGGATGTCGACGATACGCATGGCGTGGTCCTCTTGTTGTTGAGGGCCCCACGTTAAGCTTTGCGATGACCCCCGCCCAATGCTATTAATGCCGCGCCCTATGCTCAGGAGGCATTGCCCTTGGAACTCGTCTGGCTTGAAGATTTTGCCGCGTTGGCGGAGTACGGCAGCTTCGTTCGCGCCGCTGAAGCTCGCCATGTGACTCAGCCGGCCTTCAGCCGCAGAGTGCGGTCGCTGGAGAACTGGATGGGGGTCGAACTGTTCATCCGTACCCCGCAAGGGGCGACGCTGACCGAAGCGGGGCAGCAGATGTTGCCCAGTGCCCAGGAAGCCACCAGGCGCCTGTACCGGATGCGCAGCGAAGCACAGGAAGTGGCGGGCATGGCGGCCAGGACCCTGCAGTTCGCGGCGACCCATTCGCTGTCTTTCACCTTCTTCCCACGCTGGCTCAGGCGCGCGGAAAAAGGCACGCCGATCGAGGCCGTGCGCCTGCATTCCGACAGCATGGTGGTCTGTGAACAGATGCTGGTCCAGGGGCAAGTGCAGTTCCTGCTGTGCCATCGCCACCCGGACGTTCCGCCGTTGCTGGCCCCCGATCAGTTCGTCAGCAAAAAAATTGGCGAGGACGTGCTCATTCCGCTGGCCGGTGCTTCGGCCGATTTCGGCTCATCCCCGGCGTCGCTGCCGTACCTGGCTTACACCCAGGAATCCGGGCTCGGCCGGATTGTCGCGCATCGCCTGCAAGGCAAGGAAGATTTCCTGCACCTCAAACCGTTGTTCAGCAGCCACCTCGCCGCAGTGCTGATGTCCATGGCGCTGGAAAACAAAGGCGTGGCCTGGCTGCCCAGGAGCCTGACGGAACAGGAAGTGATCGATGGCCGCCTGGTCAGGGCCCTCGACGAAAGCTGGGATATCCCGCTGGACATTCACCTCACGCGGCCGCTGGCGCCGATCAGTCCGTTTGCCGAGGCGTTCTGGGCCGGGGTGGGTTGCGCCTGAAAGTCAGTGTCGAGTGTCATGGCCTCATCGCGGGCAAGCCCGCTCCCACAGTTACTGAGGTAAGCCAAAAGTGACCTCTGTCATCTCGACACGCGATCACACACGGCCTGCCTGGTCGCCAAACGAAAAAAATAATCCTGATACCAACGCTTGTAACTTTCCTGCGCTTCGGGATCTGCCTGCTGAAGGACTTCCATCAGCCTGGCCTCGGGTACTTCTTCCCAGCGGATTGTTGGCTGGTAAGGGACGTAGCTGCGTGTGGCGCTCTCCAGCGTTAACAGCTGGATCATCGGGAAGTCTTGTCCAAGGCCCCCTGCCAACGCTGTACGAAAGAAGCGCTGCAATAGCACGAAATCTTCCAGCGGCCCCATGAAGTCGTCGTACGAAGGGCTGTTCAATTGGGCTTTCAAGTAACCTGGCAGACGGTTCGATATTCGCTGGCGCAATTGCTGGAGTCCCCGCGCAGGGAAACCCACAGCAGTGGCGTTCGCTTCGCCGGTCACCTTTTCGGGAGCTTGCCCGCGCCGGAGTGAAAAGGTGGTGTGGACCCAAATTTCGATATTTCCAAGACGGTCAGGGGAGCGCTTCAGCCATGTCCAGTCTGGTCCTGCCGCGACTCGTCGCTCCCGATACTGCGGTGTGTGATCTTCAGCAAGCCGGTACTGGTCCGGCAGGCCTGGACCCGCTACATCGGGCATGTTGCCGGGGGAGGCGTAGGAGCCGGTGAGCGTATCGAGCAGCCGATCTGCCTCTGCCACCCTACAGCCCAGCGGTGTATCGGTCAGCACGGGATGAGTGTAAGTCACACGGCTGATCAACTTCCCGTCACCGGGCGCACTCGTCACGGCCACCACTCGATCATCCGCTGCGTAGCGCAGTGCCTGGTTGACGATGGCCGCATCATAGACGCCAAGATTTACCCATTGATCATTCGACATGATCTCCAGGGTGACTTTGGTGGTTGTGGCGCCTGTTGCCGGTTGAAGGGTCCAGCGAATCTGGTTGGCATCAATCCCTTCAGGGTCAGTGTCCTGGCCGATCAATACTTCCCGGACGCGCAAGCCACTTGAAGCCACTTCGAAGTCAGGGGCCCCGGGGAACAGTCGATCATAGCCCCCCAGACGTTCTTGCAATGCTGCTTCCATCGGGGGCGGGTGGAGTTCGGCGACCTTGGTGCTGACCGCCTCGGCGATTTTCGCTTCTCGCAGGGCTTCGGGGCTTGGCGTCCAGCCCTGGCCTTCGGCCGCCATCAGCGACCTGACCAGGTTGCGAGCGTCGTTTGTGGCTTCAAAGGAAGCCTGATGCGCCGCCACGGCAAGCACACCGGGTCGGGCAGAACTCTTGAGTGCTTCGGTCACCCAGTTCTTTGTCCAGGTGTGCGTCCAGGTTCTGACGGCATCCCTGCCCAGGTCTTTAACCAGTGTTTTAGCTTGCCTGCCCAACTCTGTCGTGGGTATGGCGACGACGGGCCCAAAGGCGTGGTCCAGCACGTGTGCAATCAGTTGTCCCTGGGCATTCAGGGGGGCGAGCGGGGTGCCATAGCGCTGTTCGAGCACAGCGGTCAATTGTGCGAAGAGAGTCGGGTTTTCCTGTTCATGGCGAGCGATAGAGGGGGCTATTGCCTGCTCGATCTGTTGTCGTGCTTTGACAATGCCTGCCTTGTCCTCGATAACATCGCCGAGCGTCGCTGCGACCTCTCGCCGGGCTTTCGTCGCGCTGTCGGCAGAGGCAGACACGTCGATGCGCTGACCGGTCAAGGCTGCGCGGACAAATTCAGACTCGCTGCGGTTTAAACGCGTGACTTGCACCCATTGCTCAAAGGCCGTGCTGCGGGTCATATCACTGAGGGCTGCCCGTACGAAAAGCCGGGTGGCGGCCTGGACGGCGGGGACAGCCGTATCTGGATCGACGTCGGCGGCATTGGGCCTCTTTGACGTGGGAATGGCGGACAGCGCTTCTTCCATGTCCCGTTGCGCTTGTTGATCTGCCGCATTCATCCGAAGGTTGTTGATCATCAACTGCATGCTGCGGGTTAGTGGTTCGGCGCTCCAGCCAATCAGGGAAAGAATGAGCAGAGCGGTGGTGAGGTAAGGCAGAGGTTTTCTCACCCTGCCTTGGTCTTCGTCCGATTGTTCGCTGGAGAGCAGGCGTGCCTGGCGCGCCGCAAAGTACAACGTAAGGCCGACGCCGAGTAAACCGAGGATGCCCAGCATTGTGCCGTATTGGCCGATTTCCCTGGTCACCCCATGGATCGACTGTGCCGAGTCAATGACCGCTTGGGGTACGACATGGGTGCTTGAGGCCAGGAAACGGCATGCCTGGATGAGCAGGATCACGGTGCCAATGATGATGGCCCCTATCCACGCCAGATGTCGGACGCGCTTGAGCACTGTCAGGCTGCCTGTACGCGTCTTTCTTTCTTGACGATCGACCGCCTTGCGTCGAATTTTGCCAAGAACCATAAGCCAGAAATGACACAAGGCCCACAGTCCAACAAGCAGTGTCAGGATTGCGTACGGGCGCATGGCGTTCTCCGGCAGACACGGCGCTTGCTTTCACAGCCTTGACCGCAGAACGCGACTGCCGTGCCGATCTTCCTCGATGCACAGAAAATCGAACCCCCACGTTTCTGTGCACGGCCGTCTGTACAGGGGCGCCGAAATCCTGATGCCGCCGTGCCACCCTAGCAGTAAGGTTGCGAAATATTGACAGTGCAACCCGATGAGACGAACGGCCCGCTCGGCGCATCGCTGATGGGTTTGCTCAATGCACAGCGCAGCCCATCAGCCGTGACCCAATGCAATGGCAAACGAGACCACGATCATGCAGGCAAATGCAAAATTGAGATTCATGAAGCGTTCTTCCGCGATAGTCGAATCGGCAACATTTTGCCCGGCGCGGAGAAGAATAAAAAATTCGCCTTCATGATTTGAATGATCGACATAATTGATAACTGGGGTTGATCGACATCAGCGCAACACATAGTCCACCGGCTCCAGGGCCGGGGGAAGTTGCGTCGCCCCCAGCGCCGCCAACACTTCCCGTTCGATGTTGCGCACCATGGCATCGGTGGGCAGGTCGTTTTCGTCGCGGCCGAACGGGTCCTCCAACTCATCGCCGATCGCATCCAGGCCGAAGAATGTGTAGCTGACGATCGCGGTGAAAACCGGCGCCAGCCAGCCCAGCGGTTCGGCCATGGCGAAGGGCAGCAGAATGCAGAAGAGGTAGGTGGTTCTGTGCAGCAACAGGGTGTAGGCAAAGGGCAGGGGCGTGTGCTTGATTCGTTCACAGACTGCCTGGGACCGGGTCAGGTCAGTCAGGTGGTTGGCCATTAACGTATAGCGCCACTCACTGATTGCCCCTGACTCGCCGAGTGCCGAACACTGCTGGCCGACCTCGATCAGGATGCGCCCGCTGATATCGGGCACGTTGCCCGTGGGCAGGGGTTCAAGCCAGTCACACGCGGCATCCAGTTCCTTTTCCGAACGCAGTTTGGCGTTGAGCGCATTGGCGAAACCGCACAGGTTACGCAGGATAACCTGCCGCTCGTTCGCGTTCTTGATGACTTGGGTTTCGCGAATCATCGAACGGATCCCGACGATCATTTCGCCCCAGGCTTTTCGCGCTTCATACCAGCGGTCATAGCAGGCGTTGTTGCGAAAGCTCATGAAAATCGACAGGGACAAGCCCAGCAAGGTGAAAGGCGTGGCGCTGACCTTGGCAAAGTAGCTGGGGTGCAGGGTTTCGACGAGCACGATGACGCAGGCCAGCAGCGTCACCATCAGGCTGCGCAAGGCAATCCGCTTGGCGATCGAGCCCTTGAGCGCACTGAGGATGGTGATCAGGTTGGGTTTGGGTCTGACGATCATGGTGGTCTACCTGCGCCGGACTCCACCTTGAGAGGGGGCTGCGCTGTTCACGGATGTGTTGAGCGCAGGCTAAGTGTAACCGGGCAAGCCGTCCAATCACTGGTTATGACCAGATGATCGATGGGCTCTATGACGGGCCTCGGTTCTGTGACTGACCCGAACCCCTGGTGGGAGTGAGCCTGTGTGGGAGCGAGCCTGCTCGCGATGGACGACAACGATAACGCGTGCTGTCTGAATGAACGCGCCGCTCTTGAGTCCATCGCCGGCAAGCCGGTCTCGCTCCCACATTGATCGGTGCCGGGTCTTGGACATCCGGCCTTTATGGCGTACCGAACATCGCCGTCCAGTAGATCCCCGAATCACTCTTCGGATCAACCGCATAGGCCGCGCCCAATTCCTGGAAGCCCGGGTTCATCAGGTTCGCGCAGTGACCTGGGCTGGACACCCAGCCATCGACCACCTTGCGCACGGTGTCTTGCCCGGCCGCGATGTTCTCGCCGATCTGCTGACCGCTGTAGCCGGCCAGTTCGGCCCGGTCACCCGGCGTGCGGCCATCGCGGTCCTTGTGATCGAAGTAGTTGTTGTTGGCCATCGAGCGCGAGTGAGTCTCGGCCGCTGTGGCCAGCGTGGCGTTCCAGGCCAGTGGCGTGGTGGCGGCAAAGGATTGCGTACCGCACTGGCGTGCCCGACTGCGGGCGACATTGAGTTCGGCCAGCAACTTCTGGCCTTCCGCCTGCCAGTCGCCGAGGCGTGCGCTCAACAGTGGACGGGCGAGCACGATGCGCCATTCACGGTCCTGGCGGCTCACGCCGATGTCGACGAATTGCGGGTCCAGCACCACCTGGCAGAAGCTCTCGCGAATCGCCGTCATGGCCGACTGTGCGTCACGGGGGCCGGACAGGCTGATCGCCTGCACATTGACCATCGGATAACCCGCCGTCGCCAATGCCTGCTGCAGATTGCCGAGGCTGGTCGTGGACAGCGCCAGCCGTGGATCGCCCGCCAGCGGTGGCAACTCCGGGGAGGCCTGGCCCGCGCACGGCTGCGACTGGCTGCGGTAGGTGTTGATCGAGTCGATCAGCTGTTTCTCATCGGCCGCCAACGCATTCACGGCGCACAACAGACCCAGTGTTAACGTGGCAAGACAGCTGACGGATGAAATGAAGCGCATGGAAATCCTCCTTGAACGGACTGCGGCCATAATGCGCGAAGTTGCCCCCTCCAAGGCAACGGATTTTTCAGATTGCCGTGGCGTGATTGCTATCATTTCACTACTACACTGAGACGATACTGCCCACCGAGTCATTTCGATCATGCGCCTCCACTGGATAGCCACCTGCGTTGCCATGATGCTGCTTGCCGGTCCCGCCATCGCCGCGGATCAACAACAAAAACAACAAGCGGCCGAGAACAAGGCTGAGGTGCTCGAGCAAAAAGCCGCCGAGAACAGCAGTCCCGCGCCCGTGCTTAAAGCCGAAGCCATCACTCAGTCTGAAGTCCAGGCCGTTGACCCTGCTGGCGCTGCGCCGCTGGACGATGCGATCACTTGCCTGGCCCGTTCCATCTATTGGGAAGCCAAAGGCAAGGATTCCGTCGACATGGAAGCGGTGGCCAATGTCGTGATGAACCGACTGGGCCACGGAGGATTCCCGGATACGGTGTGTGGTGTGGTCAAGCAAGGCTCCGAAACCAAGAGCTGCCAGTTCTCGTGGTGGTGTGACGGGAGCTCCGATTCGGTCCAGGAAGAGGTGCCTTATGCCCTCGCCAAGGAAATCGCGCGCAAGGCGTTGAACAAGCAACTGCCGGATCGCACCCATGGCGCGCTGTATTTCCACGACCGCACGGTGAAGCCGGGTTGGGCCAGGGAGTACATCAGGACGGCGGATATCGGGTTGTTTCGGTTTTACAAGCCGCATGATGGGTCGGCGAAGTAGGGCCAGAGTGGGCAGTGCAGCGATCCGCGACGCAGGTTAACTTCAGGGCAACTGAAAACTGGCTGTAACGTGCAGGCAGACTCCGATTGTCAAAGTTTGTAGCCGATCTGCCGCAACAGGTTCTTGCGCCACAGGATGTCGTCCTCGCTTTCAATGCCCTTGGCACAGAAACCGTCCACCACGCCCAGAATCGCTCGTCCCTGGTCCGTTTCGGCGAGAATCACTTCAGTCGGGTTGGCCGTTGCACAAAAAATCCGACACACCTCGGGCACCATCTTGACCGTGTTCAATACGTTCAGCGGATAGAAACCGTCACCGAGGAAAATGATGAAGCTGTGGCCGGCGGCGATGGCCTGGGCATTGCGCTGGGCCAGTTCGATCATGGCGGTATCGGTGCCGGACCAGCGCACCAGGCATTGGCCAGAAGCTTCGCAAAACGCCAGGCCAAACTGGATGCCAGGCACGGTGTTGACCAGCGCTTCGTGGATGTCTTCGACGGACTTGATGAAGTGGGTCTGACCGAAAATGAAGTTGGTCGCTTCCGGCTTGTCGATTTTCACTGTGATCAGTTGCATGTCAAACGCCTCCTTTCACGATGCCGCTGCCAGGTTCTGGCCACACATCAAGCATAGCTACCCATACGCTGATGCCTGCCAGTTAACGTGGATCTTGAGCCTGGTGAATGCCTCCTCGCCACAGGGTTTTGTATCGCCCTTTCTGGATACGTGAACATACAAAGGCCTCTCAAACGGACACATTGCAGATACAAAACTGCGGTTACATGGACCCAGTCCCACACTGCATAGAGAGATTTGCCATGTACCGCAGACTGCAGCAGGTCGCCAGGCTCTTCAGCCAGAGCGCGCGTTTGATGGTCGGGGTTCCCGATTACGACAACTACGTCACGCAGATGGCGCTCAATCATCCCGGCGAGCCGGCCATGACCTACTCGGCGTTTTTTCGCGAGCGCCAGGAAGCCCGCTTCGGCCGCGGCAAATGCAATACCCGCTGCTGCTAGAACTTCGCGTAGTTCAACGCATCGACTATGGCCGAACCACCGATCCCGGTCAGCGACAGCAGCAGTGCCCTGATCAGCGGATCTTCGGCGTAGCGTGAGAACGAGCCGGTGGTGAGTGTGGCAACCCGCTCGCGGATCATCTTGAACTTGGCGTAGCCAGGCGTCGTTTCGGGTGTTTCCAGCAGGTAGGTGTCGATTCGTTGCAATGCCAGCGTACGGGACTTTTCCGCTGCACGGCGTAGCGACAGTGCGGAGACCAGCAGAATCAGCGCCGTCAGCAGGTATGAAATGATCAGTCCGGGCGGGGTCGGCCAGTTATCGAACAGGCTGCTGCGCGAGGCCAACAGGATCAACATGACCACCGTCGGTGCGTAGATGAGGCGGCTGACGGCCGAGGTGCGCTTGGCGATCAGTTGCACATCCACCCATGCGTCGATGCACGGATGCCTGAGCATGCCAAAGGTTTTCTTGTGTTGCATCTGCAAGCTGCCGGGCCAGATTGCATGATGTTCGCTGAGATGGCGGATGAATCGCGTCAGCAGCAGGTTGGCGTCCACGACCCAGAACACCAATATCTGGAACACCAGGGTCGGGATCAGCCAAGTCAGCATCCACCACGCCGATTGACCACGAACAGGCATCCCTTCCATGGGCCAGATGACGAACAGCACGCTGGTGGCCACGACGTATAGCCAGGTGGCGAGAAGGGTCCGCAGCATTCGCGCGCCGAACGAACCGCAGACGCAGTGCGCACCCCAGAAGCGGGCAATGACGATCATCTTGCGCCCATCCGTGCACGCGGCTTGTGCCGGTGCGCAGGACTTTGACCATTCTTCGCTGGCGCTCAATAGCGGGAAAAAAATCAGTAGCAGGCAATGTCCCAACTCGTTGCTCCATCGCCGACACTTCCAGTCTTTGCCTCTGCGAATCAAGTGTCGAATCTGGCCCCACAAGGTCATCTCGTATTTGCGCATGTGCAGGCGCAGATGATAAGTGGCTTCAATCTCGGCCCGGTTGACGCGCAGGTTGCGCCAGCCCCATGCCAGCGCCGAGAGGGAGATCAGCACTGCCAGCAACCGCAGCGCCACGGTTGGCCAGGCGCTGATGCCTTCGAACAGGAACATCGGTTCACCGAGCCCGTTGTCGGTCAAGGTGCTGCGCATCTGGTACGCCAGCATCAGGGCAAGGATGAACATGACGAGGGGGACCACGATGTACCAGGCCCGGGCGGTGTATAAGCCAGTGTCTGAACGGGCGGTCGAGGGCTGGGCCAATGCCAGTTGCCTGGCCGAGCGCCGGGTCAGGTTTGACGAAACGATACCCAGCAGGACCAGCACGAAGGTGAACCAGAGGAACTCCGCGTGCCAGAACCGCGTGGCGATAAAGGCGCAGACCGCTGCCACCATGAACAGCGTGATCGGCACACCGCGGACCCAGGCCAGTCGTGCGTCGTGGTTATCGTGCGGACCGTCGATCCGCCACCAGACGATAAACCCGCCGAGTAACAGCAGGGTGAGCGTCAGCGGCCCGGCCCAGAAGAATGACTGGGACTGCTTGAATCGTTCGCGAATCGATCGGCCGGGCTCGGGGTAGGGCGGTGGCGAGGGGTCCTGCAGGCAACGCAGGGCCATCAGGTCGTGGGGGCGTACGCCTCGATCGGACTGGGATTGTGTCGGTGCCTCGCAACTGGCGGGGCGCGACGCGGTCAGCCGGCTGGCCAGGGGAATGAAGCCGCTGATGCCCACTTCATAGATGCCCGGCGACAGCAGCTCCGATTTCGAATAGTCGAACTTCGCGCGCTTGGCATCGAAGGATTGCGGCGCCAGCGCGGCCAGCACCGAGATAAACACCGCACTTTGCAGGCTGTCGCGAAACGGTGGCACGTCCTGTTGCAGGGCGCGGGTCAGCGTCAAGCCATAAGGTGCGGCGAGTATCAGGTTACGCGTGGTTTGCGCCTGGCCCCGTTGCAGCATGCGGGCATCGAGATCGGTGGAAAAGAACAGCTTGTACGGCATCCGGCTCTTGAGCGCTTGCAATACCAACAGCTTGTCGTAGGCGTCGACGCCCAGCACACCGATCGCGCCGATGCCACTTTCGCCGTTGCGTCGATAGGCTTCGTCTTCGCGGGCAATGTGGTCGGCGAGGCGCCGCAGGTAATCGAGCTGGGAGTTGCCGTCGGATTTTTCCAGTGGGCTAAGATCAATTTGCGTGACCTCTTTATTTTTACCAGGATCAGAACCGGCGCTTTTATCGTTGCTCGCGGACTCCTCCGGCAGGCGTCCGTCCAGGCCACGTAAATAGCTGAAGCGCAAAATCCACTGATCGACCACGTCCCTGTGGTTCATTTTATCGCTGCCCAGGCGCGCATCATTGGCGACCTGCGCCTTGAAGCTTTCGATCAGGGCGCGGCTGTAGAAACTGTCCCATTCGGCAATCAAGGCAATGCGATTGCCGCTGCGGCGGAGGTCACGGGTGCACGGCGAGCCGATCCGCAGCAGCGTGCCCTGGCTGCATCGCACGCCGGTGGCCGGATCGACACGGCGCAACTTCAGTTCCTCGAGCATCAGTTGGGTCATGGTGCCGTCGTCGCTGACGGTGCGCAGCAACTTCATGGGGACCCGGTTTTCCAGCGGTGGCGACAGTTTCGGGTAACCACGATCCAGGGTTTCATTATCGGCGGTGGCCAGCGGCGAGTAGATTTCGACAGTGGATGTAGCCTTGCCGAGGTCCTGGTCGTGGAACATGTCGCGCAGAACGGTTGAGGTAGAAGGGCCGATGACCTTCAGAACGGCGTTGGCGGGTGGTTCGGTGCATGGAGTGGGCGTGCAGGCTGCACCGATTTTGCTGGTCAGGGTCTCGCGCAGTTTTTCCAGCTGCTGCAGCGGGGTCGACCCGAGCACGTCCTGTTTCAACCAGAACACGATCGTTCGGTCAGGTGGCGCCGGGGCGCCTTCAAGTGACGTCGGCGGATCAAAGGGGTTGGAGACGAAAATTTCATAAGGCGTGTCGATGAAGCCGGTCTTCTGCGGCACATCCAGTGACAGGTTGGCGGCCAGTCGCAAGCAATGGATGTACTGTTCCTGATCCGGCACCCGGTGGGAATTCTTGAACCCCGCCAGCAGGGCATAACGCATGCGCCGCCGCCGTTCGACTTCGTCGGCGTAAGGGCCGCCTTCGACCAGCGCCACCATGATATCGGGGGCAGGTTCCGCTCCGGACAGCGGCGACATGTCGGGGCCGCAGACAATCTCGGCATCCGGGTTCCTGCTGTCCGTGAGCTTCTTGCGATAACGCTCGACCGCATCGAACGGGTCCTGCCATAGCCGCGCTTCGATGGGCAGTTGTGCCTGGAACTGCGCGCCGACCGGCCGCGGTTCCAGGAAGGGTTCGCGGTTGAGGGCGAACATCGACACTACAAGGCTGAGCATGACCGCGCTGCCTGGGAGCCAGAAGGCCAGGTTGATGCCGGAATCCTTGTTGTCCATGGCCTGTGCCTCTTGTTTTCGGCCAACTGCTTACAGTTATGTATAGACCCGATTAGCGCGTACAGTGCAAACGGGTGGCCTGGAAACAGGTCATGCCACCTTTAAGGTCAAGGGAGACAGCCTCCATGCTTCACATCGGACTCATTGTTTACCCTGGTTTCCAGGTGCTTGGCCTGGCCATGTGCGCGACCTTCGAGTTGGCCAACAAGGCCACGGACGAGGCGGTGTATAGCATTGCCTTGCTGTCCGAGCACGGCGGCACGGTGCAGACCTCCGCCGGGTTTGGCGTGGAGACCACGGCGTTCGACCAGCGTCCGTTCGATACGCTGCTGGTGATGGGCGATAACCTGATCCGTCCGGTTTCATCCGGCATGGTGGAATTTTTGCGCAGTGCCAGCCGGACCACCCGGCGTCTGGGGTCGATCTGCACCGGTGCGATCGCGCTGGCCGAGGCGGGTTTGCTCGATGGCCGGCGCGCGACTACGCACTGGTGTCATGCCCCGGCGCTGCAGAAGGCGTACCCCAAGGTAAAGGTCGAGGAAGACCGGATTTTCATCAACGACGGTAATATCTGGACTGCCGCGGGGATGAGCGCCTGTGTCGATCTGGCGCTGGCCCTGGTGGAAAAGGATCTGGGCGCGGAAGTCGCCCGGCGGGTGGCGCGGCAACTGGTGGTGTACCACCGACGGGCGGGCGGGCAGTCGCAGTTTTCGGTGATGCTGGAACTGGAGCCCAAGACTGATCGCATCCAGGCTGCGTTGACCTACGCCAAGCAGAACCTGAAGTCTGCGTTATCGGTCGAGAAACTGGCCAGTGCGGCCAATCTCAGCCCTCGGCAGTTCAGTCGGGTGTTTCATGCCGAAACCGGGCAATCGCCGGCCAAGGCCATCGAAAACCTGCGGGTGGAAGCGGCGCGCCTGATGATGGAAACCGGTCGGCACCCTATCGACGTGGTGGCGACCGATACCGGGTTTGGCGATCGGGAGCGGATGCGTCGGGCGTTTATCCGGGCTTTCGGGCAACCGCCGCAGGTGATTCAGCGGGCCAACCGCGGCTGATCACACTTGTAGAAACACCGCTTGCCGGCGATGGTGTCCTCGAAATCGCCTTCGCTGTAGGAGCTGGCGTGTCGGATCGCCGCACCGCAGCGAAGGCGGCGTGTCAGTCGACATCGATGCCGAATGTCAGTCCGCCTTCGCTGCGGTGCGGCGATCCGACAAGCCAGCTCCTACAGGGTTTTGTGTCGGTCTTACAGCTCCTGACCCAAAAAGATCAGCGTATTGCCATGTGCCTCAGCCGCTGCCCGCTGGTTGTAGCTGTCCCGATGCGAGCAGTTGAAGCCATGTTCGGCCTCTGGATACACGACAATTTCCACGTTGTCGTTGTTCTCGAAACGCTTGGCAATTTTCTCCACGGCGTCCAGCGGAATGTGGCTGTCCTCTTCACCGAAATGCATCAGCAGCGGCACTTCGATGTCATCGGCGCGTTCCAGTTGGTTCTGGATCCCGCCGCCATAATAAGCAACGGCCACGTCCACCAGCCCATTGGCAGCCGTGTGGTAGGACAGCAGGCCGCCAAAGCAGTAGCCGATGGAGGCGATCCCGCCGTCCAGGCCCGGCTGGGCTTTCAATGCGTCGATGGCCAGTTCGATGTCTTTCTGCGCCTGGCCGACGTCGGTGGCGTTCATCAACTCGACGGCGCGTTTCCAGCCGGCTTCGTCGTAGGTCAGTTCAATGCGCTGGCCGCTGCGCCAGAACAGGTCCGGTGCGATGACCAGGTAGCCGTCGGCAGCGTATTGCTCGGCGACCGAGCGAATGTGTTCATTCACGCCGAAGATCTCCTGGATCAGCACGATCCCCGGGCCCTTGCGGGTATGGGGGATGGCCAGGTAAGCGCCGAATTTACCGTCGGCGCTGTCAATCTCGATCCATTGGGTGGTCACGCTCATGATGGCTCCTGTCTACACAAGTGAAGTGGGAAGTGAAGCTTGTCACGGTAACATTTCAACGAGGGTTGTGACGCCAGAAGAATCGAGCCAGCAGCGCGTCGACACTGAGCTTGCCGGCGCCAGAGAGCAACAGCGGCATAAAGGCCACCAGGTAGATCAGCGGCAGCTTGAAGTTGCCGTGCCCCTTGTTACTGATGGCGTAACCCTGGGCAAGCTCACTCAATGTAGACCAATCGGCCGGCCAGTGAACGGCGGCGGTCGCAACGAGGGTCACCACGATCAGAATGAAGGCCGAAACCCGCGTCCCCAGGCCGATCAACAGGGCGAGTGCGCAAATCAGTTCGGCCCACATCGACAGTTCCCAGTTCAACGTGGCCGACACGTGGTTGAACGGAAACGGAAAGCGGTCCTGGATATCGGCGAACCAGTTCTGCCCATTGAATTTTTCCAGGCCTGATTCGAAGAACTCCCAGGCGAGGAACACCCGCAGGGTCAGGGGCGCGATCCAGGTACCGGTACGGTCGAGGTTCAGGTGCAGGCCTTTGACGGCCGAAGAGAGTGAGGTGGTCATGGACGAGATCTCCGTTCAGTCAGGGATGTGGGGCAACGGCATGCCCCACGCCAGGGGCTACTCACCGGCGCCGCACTTGCCTTCGCCACATTTGCCTTCTGCCGGTTTTTCCGCGGTGTCGGCCTGGGCCTGGCTATAGCCATGGGCCAGTTGCTTCATGCTGAATGTTTCCGACTCGGAGGCCGATGCCACATTGGACAGGGCCAGGCCACCGGCGATGATCAGGCCGAGGGTCAGGGAAGAAGTCGAGAGCTTGAACATGGTGATACTCCGTAGCATTGAGTGAATTGAGTGAATTGAGCGCCTTGACCGGCTTGGCCGATCGACAGGCGCATTTCATCAAGCGGGTGTATCTGCGGTGTGTCTTTGGTGTCGGGTTATAGCGGCGGGGTGTGTCGGGAAGGGGGCTATACACATACTGATACACAGGCAATACAACACAAAAAATGTGGGAGCGAGCCTGCTCGCGAAAGCGGTGTGTCAGACAACATAAATGTCGATTGTCTGTCCGCATTCGCCGGCAAGCCGGTCTCGCTCCCACAGGGGGATCAGGGTTTAAGGCATCGCTGATGACGCTCCGCGAATTTTGCTATACATTTTCCGGCCGCCCATCGCATGGTGAAACCGCCTCATGTCTCTTGCGCTCGAACGTCTAGTCGCTGGCACCCCGATCCCTTTCGCCGGTAACCGTGTCACGGTGGTCAGCCCCGAACTGGCAGCGCGCTTCCAGCCCGGTGACCACTTGCTGGTGGAGCAGCTCAGCGGTGAATTGTTGCTGATTCCGGTGGCGGACCAGCAAGCGGCGACTGTCGCGATCGAACGGGCGCAAGCGGCATTCAAGGCGATGTCCGCGGTATCGGATCAGGCGATCAGCGCGTTCTTCGATCTGTTCGCCCAACGCCTGGAAACCCCGGATTGCTGGGCCTTGATCGAAGCCGCCAACCTGGCAGACATCGAACGGGCCAAGGCGCGCGGGCGTTCCACCACGCGCCTGCTGGCCGATGAGCGCATGCGCCGCGACATGATCGCCGGCCTCAGGGCCTGGCGCGATGCGTCGGCCACCCGGGGCAAAGTGATCAGTTGCGTCGAGCATGACGGCTGGAAAGTCGAGCAAGTGGTGTCGCCCCTGGGCATCGTCGCCTTTGTCTTCGAGGGCCGGCCAAACGTCTTCGCCGACGCGGCGGGCGTGCTGCGCACGGGCAACACCGCGGTACTGCGCATTGGCAGCGATGCGTTGGGCACCGCCCAGGCGATCGTTGCCCACGCGCTGAATCCGGCACTGGCCGACGCCGGGTTGCCGAGCGGCGCAGTGTCGCTGGTTGAAAGCGTCAATCACGCCGCCGGTTGGGCGATGTTCGCCGATCGACGCCTGTCGCTGGCCGTGGCCCGTGGTTCGGGCCGGGCTGTCAGCCAGTTGGGCAGCATCGCGCAACAGGCTGGCACGGCTGTCAGTCTTCATGGCACCGGCGGCGCCTGGTTGATCGCGAACAACGACGCCGATGCGGGGCGCTTTGCCGCCGTGGTGCGCAATTCCCTGGACCGCAAAGTCTGCAACACCCTGAACGTGTGCCTGATCCACCGCGACCGTGCCGTTGAGCTGGTGCCGCTGTTTCTCGAGGCGCTGCAACAGGCCGGCGTTGCGCGGGGCCAGGGTTGCAAGTTGCACATCGTCGAAGGTAGCGAGGTGTACTTGCCGAGCGATTGGCTGACCGCGAGTGTCGAGGTGCATCGCGCCGAAGGTTATCAATCCGAACCCTTGGCCGAACCGCTGCCCGAAGATCAGTTGGGCCGCGAGTGGGAATGGGAAGAAACCCCGGAAGTCAGCCTGAAGATCGTCGAGGACCTGGACCAGTCCATCGTCTTGTTCAATCGCTACAGCCCGCAGTTCACCGTGTCGTTGATCAGTGACGATGCCCAGGCTCAGGAGCGCTTCTACAACGCGGTCAACGCGCCTTTTGTCGGCAATGGCATTACCCGCTGGGTCGACGGGCAATACGCGCTGAACAAGCCGGAACTGGGACTTTCAAACTGGGAGAGCGGTCGTCTGTTCGCTCGCAGCGCCATTCTCTCCGGTGATGGGGTATTCACCATTCGCAGTCGCATGACGCAGACCGATCTGTCGGTCAAACGCTGAGTCGGCAACGGGCGCACTATACTGAAGGTATGTTTGTGTGACGGAGGGTTGCACCATGAAACGTCATTCCTTTGAGCATTACTCTCATAACCTGGAAATGGTCGCGCACGACGCGTGGATTACCACCCGGGTGAAATCGGCGCTGGCGATGGCCAAACCAGGCCTGGGCCTGCATATCCATGTCAAGACCCTGGCGGGCACGGTGCTGTTGAGTGGCCGCGTCGACACCCATAGAGAGTGCGAGCAGGCTGTTGCTCTGGCCCGTTCGATCAATGGTGTCGTCGACATCGATGCCAGCGGCTTGGAGACGCACGTGTTCACACCGGGAAGTGTTCCAGGCGCGCCCGACGCCGAAGAGAGCACCGAGTATCGGCCACCTTCATCAAGGAAGTTGGACGACAAATGATCGCCGCGATGGCCTAGTGCAGCGCTCCCCTGAGCCGGGGCGCTGCAGTGTTCGTTTCCCGGACCGCATGGGTTCAAGCCACGTCAGCCGCTTTGCCATAAACCGCACAAAGGGTCGGATGCTCGGCCAGCGACACGAACGTGCGGCTGCTGCCATCCAGGGCATCGATCGAACCGGTTTCGATGTCGTAGACCCAGCCATGCAGGTTCAGCAGGCCTTTTTCCTGGGCCAGCCGTACGCTTGGATGCGTCTGGATATTGGCCAGTTGGGCAATGACATTTTCCCGCACCATTGAACTCACTTTCGCCGCGCCATTGGCGTGAGAGCGGGATTCGTTGATGACTTTTGCCGACTCGGCGTGTTGCAACCAGCCGCTGACGGCCGGCAGGTGATCCATGCAGGTGCACGTGGCAACGGCGGTCATGGCACCGCAATCGGAGTGGCCGCAGATCACGATGTCAGTGACGCCCAGCACCGCGACCGCATATTCGACCGTGGCCGATACACCGCCTGGGTGCGGGCTATAGGAGGGCACGATATTGCCGGCGTTGCGGATCACGAACAGTTCACCGGGCTCTTGTTGGGTCAGCAGTTCCGGCACGACACGGCTGTCGGAACAGGTGATGAACAATGTGCCGGGATGCTGGGTGGTGGCCAGGTGTTTGAACAGGTCGGTCCGTTGCGGAAAGACCTCGTTCTGGAACTTTAAAAAACCTTCGATGAGCGCTTTCATACTGATGTTCACCTGTGTGGCTCGGGGTCAGCCCGCACATCGGTGCGGGCCGGTATTCACTTAGAAAGGACGCAGGGGCAGGAACTTGCCGTCGAGCGTAATCACTGCGCGTGAGCCGCCTTCCGGATCCTCGACTTTCTTCATGTCGAGCTTGAAGTTGATCGCGCTGATGATGCCGTCGCCGAATTGTTCATGCACCAGGGCTTTCAAGGTGGTGCCGTAGATCTGGATCATTTCGTGGAAGCGGTAGATGGTCGGATCGGTCGGGATTCCCGAGAGGCTGCCGCGCAGGGGAATGATCTGCAGGCGGGCCACTGCGTCGGCGTCGAGGTCGAGTTTGTCGCCGATCACTTTGGCGGCGCTTTGCGGCAGCGGGTGTTGACCGAGCAGGGCGGCGGTGACATAGGCCAGGCCGAGGCCGGTGCCGTCAGCCAGTCCCTGCCAGGACAGGTTTTTGCGCGCCTTGGCATCGAGGATCGATGTGGTCAGGGCCAGACTGGGGTCGTTGTAGGCGTGGGACTGTTGCATGGCGTTTCTCCTGTCGAGGGTGGGGCTGTTTGGGTGTGGAGCCATCTTCTGCCGATTGACCCATAGCGTCCAAGACCGATATACAATGCGATGCATAAGTACTGCCTATAGATAGGAATGCCCATGCTGTTGCGTCATCTGCGCTATTTGCTGGCGGTCGCCGACCACGGCGGCTTCACTCGCGCCGCCGAGGCGCTGCACGTTTCCCAGCCGACCCTGTCGCAACAGATCCGGCAACTGGAAGAAACCCTGGGCGTGAGCCTGTTCGACCGGACCTCGCGCACGGTCAAGCCGACCGACGCGGGCGAGGCCTACATCGAATGCGCACGTCGGGTATTGGTGGAGCTGGAGGCGGGCAAACGTGCGCTGCACGACGTCAAGGATTTGTCCCGTGGCACGTTGCGACTGGCGATGACGCCGACCTTCATGGCGTACCTGGTGGGGCCGCTGGTGCGCGACTATGTGGCGCGTTTTCCGAACATCCATCTGCAGGTTTTCGAGTTGTCGATGGACGATATCGAGGCCGGGCTGGCGGATGACTCACTGGATATCGCCATTGCGTTTAGCCAGGTCAGGAATGCCGACATCGAGCCGATCCCGGCGTTTACCGAGACCCTGGGGGTGATGGTGGGACGCGACCATCCCCTGTACGAAAGCCAGGGCCCGTTGTCGGCCGGGGAGGTAGCGCAGCTGGAGTTTGCGTTGCTGACCACGGACTTCGTCACCCGCAGCCGCATCGATGAGTACTTTACCCTGGAGCAGATCACACCGAAGGTGGTGATCGAGGTCAACTCGGTGAGCACCTTGCTGGAAGTGATCCGGCATACGGCCATCGCCACCATCCTTCCGGAACCCATCGCCACCCAGGACCGTGCCTTGCGCAAAATCCCGTTGCTGGGGGAGGCGCCCAGGCGAGGTGCTGCGCTGCTGCGGCGCAAAAACAATTATCACAGTGCAGCGTCGGTGGCCTTTATGGAGCTGGTGTTGGCGGCGGTTGCGGATGAGTCGACGACATCAATCATCCACTGACTGGCACACGCCGTTGGGCGCCTTGCCGGTGGAGGACACAGTCACGGAGTCGTCATCGGCGAGGACGATAGAAATCGTGACGCCCGACCCCTTGGCCTCGAAACGACGATCGTTGATGGCTTTGGTCGTGGCTTCCTTCTCGTTGATCAAAACCGGGCCGTCCTGATCGGCGTGGACGACTACTGTACCGGGACAGTCCACATCGAATGAGGGAATGCCAGGGATGCTGTTGGCCTGGGCAGCATCGGTCATTACCAGCAACACCAGGACAGTCAGGGTACTTTTCATCGCAAGTCTCCAGGGACCAACAGCGCATAGGGTTAACCATAGCTTTGTTTTGCTGTGCACGAGACAAACAAAAAGGCCCCGCTCGATAGACGAGCGGGGCCTTTTTCATGGCTGTGGAATAAACCCTGGGCAGGTAATCAGTAGAACCGGTCAATCACCCGAACTTCGTTCTGGTTCTGCATCGAAGCCCACGCCTGTTTCAGCGTTTGCAGGACATTACCGATGAAGTCCTTGTCAGCCGCGGCTTTCTTGCCGACATAACCCTGGCCGCGACGGTACATCTTCAGTCGGGCGAGCAGGTTCTGGTTGTTCTGGTCGAACTCGGTTTCATGGGCATGCGGCGACAGGCAGTCGATATGCACCTGGCCCGACTTGCTGATCCACAGGATATGGCTGTCATGGCTGTCTTTTTGTGCCGCGAACATACGAGCCAGTTCATCAATAGTGGGTTGATTGTTCAGATTCATAATAAAGCCCCTTGACCATTTGGTGATCTTTCAAAGTTGATTCGCTAATACAGGTAGCCCATCGGTTAGTTGATCCCTGGCACCGAAACCAGGACGTCAGCGGTCGACCGACAAAAATGACGGGGTCCGCGTCTGTTGCATGTAGTCGTGTTGAATAACTGCTACGCAATAGCGTCACAACGAAGAGAAGCAGCGAAAATCTTCAGGCACTGCCGACATTTTCAGGGTCGGCCACAAGCTTCATGAGGATTGATTCGCCAGCGCTTCTCGCCCTTGTACTGGACGTTCAGGCCAGGTCAGCTTCTTCAATCTGCCTTGTGGGCAGCGTGCATCCGGGAAAAACAGCTCGGCGGTCAGACGAGCTTGCTCAAACGTGTTGCCTGTACTCCCGATCGGGGAGACATCTGCATCATGCAAGGGCAAATCGGAGGCGTCAACGGTTTTGTAGTGATTATTTTTGGTCACTACATATTGTCGGACAATGCCGTTTGGAATTAGAAAGAGGAATTGAAAAGCGCCCCTCAGGACGCTGGCTGCACGCACTGGAAGCGGTAAAAGGTACAAGGGTAACCGCCCACCGGCAACTGATGCACAGTGAACTCGCCGCCCGTGAGATCGGGCATCACCCTGGCCCAGAACCGCCGTGCCGCCTGGTTCGCATCGATGTGGAAAATCTGCCACTGACCGGGGTATTGGCTCAAGAGGGCGGAAACGACAAACTTCGCGACGCCTTGGCCACGAAAACGCCGGCTGAGAAAAAAGTAGCCGATGTTGTAGTGGGCACCGGGAAGATGGACGACGTCATCCACGGTCACGAAACCGGCCAGCTCGTCGTCGACCTTGATCAGGAATGGGCGAGTCGCCGGGTTGCGCCAGTAATCCAGTAGGGGCTGGAGGTCGAAGAAGCCATGTCCGCCGAGTTTCAGCGGCAGCCACTCGCTGAAGTCATGCATATAGAACTGCATCAGGTTTTCAATCGTATCCAGGTCGTCGCGCTGGGCGACGTGCAGTTCTATCGACGGCATAAGGGCTGGCTCCTGATGGGTGGGCGATGGGAACACTAGACCATTACAGTCTGTGCAAACTGTTTTCAAGCCTTGTCGATGACGTGCCGCGTGACCGTAGGGAATGCTTCAGAACAGATATCTGTGCCTCTGAACGTCGCCAGATTGTTCTGAATACGCAAACACTGAAGTCGCCGAGAATGGAATTGTTGGTGCAGTGACGGGCTTGTAGCCTTCAATACGCCGAACACTGCGATCTGCCGAGGATCGAGTGGAGCCCAGGCCAGGGCCCATCAAGTCAGACACCTTCACGTCATACCTTGCTTTCGGACTTTTCCCCTTGGGGGTTGGCTCCTGATAAAAATAAGGAAGGCAGGTATGAGTATTCGTGCATGGGCATGTGCAGCAACCCTGTTCGCCCCCGTGGTGGGTGCCGGCATTTTATTTCCCTCAATGGCTTGGGCGGCAGACGACCCGATGGGCTCGCTGGTGCGCGGGGTTTTCGGCGATAGCCTTGAGCGTGAACATGGCATCAAGATCTACGGCTGGGGCCAGGTGGGTGTGAGCTACAACAACAACGGCACGGATGACGTCAGCAAACAAAGCTTCTTCACCTCCGACGAAGGCGTGAACCTCAACCAGTTCGCTTTGGCCGTGGAAAAGAAAACCAAGAGCAATGTCATCGGTCGCGTGGGACCGTTTCCCGGCCCCATGCCGCAAGAGGCTGACTGGGGGTTCAACGTCACGGCGTTGTACGGCAAGGATGCGCGCTTCTTCAAGACTTACGGCTGGGACGAGGACCTGAGTATCAATCGCGACAACAAGGCCGAAGACGAAGCATTCACCGTCGCTCAAGCGTATGTCGACTTCTACTTTCCGGTGCTTGGCGGTTCGGACCTGATGATCGGGATTTTCCACACGCCGCTGGAAAACGAAATCGGCTTCGCCTTGCCATCACCCGCACCGAGTGACTTCTACTCGCACACCTATTCCTTCATGCACGGCCCGGCCAAACATGCCGGTGCGCTGTACTCGTTCAAGCTGCCCTCGGCGCCCGGGGCAAGCATGCTGGGCTTCGAACTGGGTGTGGTGCAGGGCTGGAACAACCTGCAGGATCCCAACCATGACCCGGATATCATTGCCAACGTGCGCTGGCGCTCGGCGGATTTCAGCACCTGGATCGACTGGGAAAACATCTACGGCAACGGCGCCGGCGACAGTTTCGCCGAATGCAGTTGTGGCTCGCCATTGCCGGCCGGCACCCAGGATGACGATTACAAGCGCGTGGCCTCGTACCTGACCCTGTCGCAGGTGCTCGACCCGAACAACCGCGTGGCGCTGCAGTTGAACTACGGCAAGCAGGAGCAGGGCGCTTTCGCCGGGTTTGCCAATAAAAGCGATGCCACCTGGTACGGCACCGACGTGAGCTTGTATCACCGAATCAGCGATAACCTGATGTGGAACAGCCGCGCCGAATGGTTCTACACCGATGCGCCGGTGCACGTGCTGATGGCCAATATCGACCCGCACACCGGGATTCCCGATCCGACCTGGGGCAGTTTCTACGGCGTCACCACCAACCTGGCCTGGACGCCGACACCCAACGTGCGCCTGCGACCGGAATTGCGCTACGACATCCATTCCGGCCCTGGTCGCGATGCCTACGCCGATGGGCAAAAGGACTCGCAACTGGTTGCCTCCTTCGACGTCAGCTTTTTCTTCTAAACCGACTTCTTTCGCTTACCCCTGACCCTGGGTGCTGGCTCAGCCCACACGCTGCGACCTTGCTCGTCCGGACGTTGTCGCAGGCCGCCGCATTGGAGTACTACATGAAAGACAACAACGATAAAAACCTGTTTGGCCGCGACTTCTCACGGCGTGCTTTCCTGCGCAGCACAAGCGTGGCTGCCGGTGGCGTGGCGCTGGCCAGTTTGCCGTTCAACTTTGCCCTGGGCAGTGAGCGGGTGATCAAACTCGGTTACGTCAGCCCGCAGACCGGCCCCCTGGCACCCTTTGCGGCGGCCGACAACTACATCATCGAATCGCTCAAGCAGGTGTTGAAGAACACGATCAACGTGGGCGGCAAGGCCTATCGACTGGAAGTCATCGTCAAGGACAGCCAGTCCAACCCCAACCGCGCGGCGGAAGTGGCGAGCGAGCTGATCCTGTCTGATCAGGTCGACCTGATGCTGGTGTCCTCGACGCCGGAAACCACCAACCCGGTTTCCGACCAATGCGAAATCAACGAGATTCCGTGCATTTCCACGGTCGCGCCGTGGCAGCCGTGGTTCTTTACCCGCGGTGGCAAGCCGGATCAGGGGTTCGAATGGACCTATCACTTCTTCTGGGGCCTGGAGGATGTGATCGGCACTTACAGCTCCATGTGGGGCGCCATGCCGTCCAACAAAGTGGTCGGCGGTCTGTTCCCCAACGATGGCGACGGCAATGCCTGGGGCGATCCGAAACTCGGCTTTCCTCCGGTGTTGGCGCAAAAGGGGTTCCAACTGGTCGACCCCGGTCGCTTTCAAAGCCTGACCGACGACTTCTCGGCACAGATTGCCGCGTTCAAAAAGGCTGAGGTCGAGATCGTCACCGGCGTGGTCATTCCACCGGACCTCAGCACCTTCTGGACCCAGGCTCGCCAGCAGGGCTTCAAGCCCAAAGCGGTGTCGGTCGGCAAGGCGTTGCTGTTTCCCACCGCGGTCGAGGCATTGGGCAAGGCCGGCAACAACTTGTCGACCGAAATCTGGTGGAGCCCCACGCATCCGTTCAGTTCGTCATTGACCGGTGCCAGCGCCGGGCAACTGGCCCAGGGTTTCACCCAGACCACAGGCAAGCAGTGGACGCAACCGCTGGGGTTCGTGCATGCCCTGTTCGAACTGGCGGTGGACATCCTCAAACGCACCGAAGAAATCGGCAACCCGCACGCGGTCCGCGACGCCTTGCTCAAGACCCACCTCAACACCGTGGTCGGGCCGATCAACTGGAACAACGGACCGGTGAAGAACGTCGCCAAAACACCGTTGGTCAGCGGCCAATGGCGCCTGGGCAACGACAATAAATACGACCTGGTCGTGACCAGCAATGCCACCGCCCCGGCGATTCCGTTGGGTGGCGAGATGCAGGCCATTACCTATTGATCGCTGGAAAAGACACGGGTGCACCATGCAACAGCCACTTCTGCAAATGAACGATGTGCACAAAAGCTACGGCTCTGTGAAGGTCACGGACGCGATGAGCCTGACCCTGCAACCGGGCGAAGCCCTGGGCATCATAGGACCCAACGGCGCGGGTAAAAGCACGCTGTTCAACCTGATCGCCGGCGGCGTGGCGGCCGACCGCGGCACGATCCATTTCGAAGGCCGCAACGTCACCCGCGAACCGGTGTTCAAGCGGTGCCAGCAAGGCATTGGCCGCTCCCATCAGATCCCGCATCCGTTCGTGAAAATGACCGTGTTCGAGAACTTGCTGGTGGGCGCGACCTTCGGTGCGCGGTTACGCGACAAGGAGGCCAGCCAGTGGTGCGCACAGACCTTGGAACTGACGGGGCTGATGCGCAAGGCCAATGTGCTGGCCGGTTCGCTGACACTGCTCGACCGCAAGCGCCTGGAAATGGCCCGCGCCTTGTCGACCCAGCCGCGGCTGTTGTTGCTGGATGAAATCGCCGGTGGCCTGACCGAACCGGAATGCCTGGCGCTGGTGGAAACCATTCAGGGCATCCACAAGGCCGGCGTCGCCATCATCTGGATCGAACACATCGTGCATGCCTTGCTGGCGGTGGTCAGCCGCCTGACGGTGATCAACTTCGGCGCCAAATTGGCCGAGGGCGAACCGCGCAGCGTCATGGCCGACCCTCGGGTCCAGGACATCTATATGGGCATCGGGAGCTGAAACATGTCGACCCCTTCAAACCTGTTGTCCATCGAAAAACTCTGTGCCGGCTACGGCGATTTTCAAGCGCTGTTCGATATCAGCCTGACCCTTGAGGCCGGGGAAACCGTGGCGATCATCGGCGCCAACGGCGCGGGCAAATCGACGTTCCTGCGCTCGCTGGCCGGGCTGATCAACAACCAGCCCGGCGCCATCACGTTCAAGGGCCAGGGCATCGGTGACCTGGCGGCCAATCAGGTGCTGGAGCGCGGGATCGCCCTGGTACCTGAAGGCAGAAAGCTGTTTCCCTCGCTGAGCGTCGAGGAAAACCTGCTGATCGGCGCCTACAGCAAGCGCCCCGGTCCGTGGACGCTGGCGCGGATCTACCAGCTGTTTCCGGTGCTGGAAAAACTGCGCAAACGCCCCGGCACCGCACTGTCCGGCGGTCAGCAGCAAATGGTTGCGATTGGCCGGGGCTTGATGGCCAACCCGCAACTGCTGTTGTGCGACGAGATCAGCCTGGGCCTGGCGCCGACGACGATCAAGGACATCTACGCGGCGCTGCCCTCGATCAAGGCTGACGGCACCACGGTGATTCTCGTCGAGCAGGACATCAATCAGGCGCTGAGTGTCTGCGACCGTTTCTATTGCTTCCAGGAAGGGCGCGTGTCCCTGACTGGCCGGCCTGGGGACGCGGACAAAGCGCAAATCAAAGCCGCGTATTTCGGGATCTAGTGATGGAATGGCTCAATACTCTGCTTCAAGGCATGTTGCTGGGCGGCCTCTACGCGATGTTCGCGGTGGGGCTGTCGTTGATGTTCGGCATCATGCGCCTGGTCAATATCGCCCATGGCGACTTCATCGTGCTGGCCTCTTACCTGGCGCTGATGGTAGTCAATCATCTGGGCTTCAGCCCGCTGGCGAGCCTGCTGATCGTGGTGCCGCTGATGTTCTGTTTCGGCTATCTGCTACAGCGGCTATTGCTCAACAGAACACTGGGCCAGGACATTCTGCCGCCCCTGCTGGTGACCTTTGGCCTGTCGATCATCGTGCAAAACGTACTGCTGGAATTTTTCAGCGCCGACAGCCAAAAGCTGTCCCAGGGCGACCTCGAAGTCGCCAGTGTCGGCTTCGGCAGCCTGAGCGTGGGCGTTATGCCGCTGATCGTGTTTTGCAGTGCGTTGCTGATCATCGGCGGTCTGCAGTTGCTGTTCTACAAAACCGCAGTGGGCCGGGCGTTTCGCGCCACCTCGGATGACCAGCAAACCGCGCGGCTGATGGGCGTCGACAACGCGCATATTTTCGGTCTGGCCATGGCGCTGGCGATGGCCGTGGTGTCGATTGCCGGGGTGTTTCTGGCAATTCGCACCAGCTTCGACCCCACGGTGGGGACGGCGCGGCTGTTGTACGGATTCGAAGCGGTGATCATCGGCGGTTTGGGCAGCCTGTGGGGCACGCTGGCCGGTGGGGTGATTCTCGGTGTCGCCCAGGCGCTGGGCGCAAAAATCGATCCTGGCTGGCAAATCCTTGCCGGTCATCTTGTGTTCTTGCTGATCCTGGTCGTGCGCCCGCGTGGCCTGTTTCCCCGGAGTGTCGACTGATGAATGCCCTGAATAATCCCGCGCTCGGCTATCGCGTACAACGCACGACCACCAGCAGCCTGGTCGGTCTGTCATTGCTGGGCCTGTGTGTGTTGGTGTTGATCAGTGCGCCATTCTGGGCGGATCGTTCGAGCCTGCGGCTGGTGGTGGAATTCGCCTATTACCTGGCCCTGGCACAAATGTGGAACCTGTTGGCCGGTTACGCCGGCATGGTCTCGGTGGGGCAGCAGGCGTTTGTCGGTCTCGGCGGTTACCTGTTGTTCATGCTGGCCAGCCAATTCGGTGTGCCGCCATTGTTCGCGGTTTTGCTCTCGGGTGTGCTGGTGGCGTTGTTGGCGATTCCCACGGCCTTGATCGTGTTTCGACTGCGCGGTGCCTACTTCGCGATTGGCACCTGGGTCGTGGCCGAAGTCTTTCGCCTGGGCCTGGCGCAGATGAGCAGCCTGGGCGGCGGTTCCGGGCAAAGCCTGCCGGCGGCGATCGTGCGGCAGATCGGCAATGACCGGGACGAGCGCGAGATGCTGATCTACTTCACCGCGTTGGCCATCGCCATTGCCGCCGTGGCGGTGGTGTTCTTTGTCCTGCGTTCGCGACAGGGCCTGGCGTTGGCTTCGATTCGCGACTCCGAGCCGGCGTCCGGCAGCCTGGGGGTCGACACCTTCCGCACCAAGTTGATGGTGTACGTACTGGCGGCCGGTTGTACGGGTGTGGTCGGCGCGCTGATCTTCCTGCAGAAACTGCGGATTTCCCCGGACGCGGCGTTCAACCTGCAGGACTGGACGGCGGTGGTGATCTTCATCGTCATCATCGGCGGCATCGGCACGCTCGAGGGGCCACTGATAGGCACGCTGATCTATTTCCTGTTGCGCGGCTGCCTGGCGCAGTACGGCGCGGTGTACATGATCATCCTCGGCGTGGTTGCGGTGGTGATGATGCTCAAGGCTCCGCAAGGGGTGTGGGGGCTGATCAGTGAGCGACTGGGCTGGCAGGTGTTCCCCATGCAACGGCGCTTGTCGGTGCAGAGCGACAAGTAGCGCGCCCACTCACACTGTTTGCAATTCACGAACACAGAAGTCGCTGACATTGCAATTGTTGGCGGGTAGCGCTGCGCTTATCTTCCGCTGCGCAGTGACAGCGCCGGTCATTGAACACAACAACAATAACAATAACTGGAGAATGTCGATGAGAGCTGGATTCAGTCTCGCGATGAACATGGCAGGTGTCGGGCTATGCGTTTTGGGTACGTCCTTGTGTCCAACCGAGAAGGCGCAAGCGTCGGGCATTCCTTTTGCCAGCAACCGTCCGCAAAGCTTTCAATTCAGTTCGGACTTCACCGAGTCCTATAACTCGGTCGGTCAGGAATTTGAATACAACGACGACCGCAAACGCTTTGACGATCATGGCAACAAAGTCACCGGCAGCAATACCGATACCTACGTTGGCCTGACTTCGTTACTGCACTACTGGAAGGTCGACGGGCTGCCCAATACCGGCTTTCTCGCCAGTATCACCGTCCCGGAGATCGCGATTCGCGGCAATGGTACGCGGGTCAGCGGGTTTGGCGATCCTCTGGTCGGCGGCCTGGTCTGGTACAACCCGACACCGCTGCGCACTATCGGTATGCAAGCCTACGTGCAACTGCCGACCGGCGCGGATTCGGTCAGCAGTGATACCTACGCCTTGTGGCCTTCGCTGTTCTACAACGAATGGCTGGGCAAGGTGAACATCGACCTGCTGGTGGGCGCGATCATCCGCGGCAGAGGCCCGCACGACAGCGAACCCGGCGACACCGGCCACGCCAACCTGCGCCTGGGCTACAACATCGTTGATCGCCCGACGTACCAGGTCACGCCCTTCATCAGTGCCGATTACCAGAAAACCTTCAGTTCCGATGATCGCGACAACAACACCATCGCGTTCTCTGAATCCAACGAAACCGCGCTTGGCGCCGGTGTGCTGTTTCAGCTCAAGCCCGGTGTGCAGAGAGTGTTTGCCCAGAAAAAGTGGGACCAGGTGTCCATCCACTATTCCAAAGGCGTGGAAGGGCGCAACACCACCGTAACAGACGGCTTGTTTGTGCAGCTCTGGCATTACTGGTGAGTCATCGACGCCTGCCTGCGTCCTGTGATTTGCCGTTGTGACCGCTATTGATCCGGAGAATAAAAATGAATGAAGAAAAGCAGAAACTCGCGCTGTCACGCCGCAGCTTTATCAAGGCCGGCGCCGCCGGTACCGCTGTCGCCGCGCTGTCGGGTGTGGCTGGACGGGCGATGGCCAGTGATGAACTGCCGTTCGACACAGAGCACGACATTGTCGTCGTCGGCGGGGGCGGCAGTGGGTTGCCGACCGCGTTGTTCTCCCGTTGGTTGGGTAACGACGTGGTGATCCTGGAAAAGGCCGGCAGCCCAGGCGGCACTGCGGCCAAAGCGGCGTTCTGGTACTGGGTGCCGAACAACAAGCCGATGCGCGACGCCGGCCTGGTCGATGAAAAGCCGGATTACATGCGTTATGTCGCCCGCCTGACACGCCCGCAATCCTACGATGCCTCGTTGCCCAAACTCGGTCTGTCGGACTGGGAATACGAGATGTGTGAAGCCATCTACGACAGCGCATCGCCCGCCGCTGAGCTGTTGGCCGAACGCGACGCGCTGCCTTACCGCCATTGCCCGGACGTGCCGGACTACTGGGCTGAATTGGCCGAAGACAAAGCCAAGAAAGGCCGGGTACTGGTGCCCAGGGAAGCGCGACCGAGCATGTCGGACGGCGGCCGTGTGGCGATCCGCACGCTGACCGCGGCAGCCAAGCGCGACGGGGTGCAGATCCGCACCGGCGAGCGCGTGGTGAAGGTGATCCTGAACGGCAAGGGCGAAGCGGTCGGTGTCGAAGTCGAAACCGAAGAGGGCACCCGTCAACGGGTCAAGGCGCGCAAGGCGGTGATTTTCGCCACCGGCGGATTTACCCACGACCCGGAGCTGCGCCGCAACTTCCTCAACGCTCCGGTGTACGGCGGTTGCGCAGCCCTGACCAATGAAGGTGACTTCATCCGCATTTCCAGTGAACTGGGCGTGCAATTGCGCAACATGAACTACGCGTGGTCGTGCCCGATTCTGTTGGAAAAAGCCTTGGCCAAAGACGGTTCGATGTCCGGGATTTTCACCATGAACGGCGATTCGATGCTGATGGTGAACAAGTACGGCAAGCGCGTCGTCAACGAAAAAACCCTTTACAACGAAATGGTCCCTACGATTTTCCAGTGGGATGGCGATAAAGCTGAATACCCGAACCTGGTGATGTTTTCGATTTGGGACCAGCGCGCCCAGGACTTTTGCAGCAGCGACGAATACGGCTCGCCGATCGTGCCCAAGGGTGGGAACGATCGCCATGTGGTCCGTGGCGAAACCCTGGAAGAACTGGCCACGAACATTGCCGCACGACTCGATAAACATGCCAGCGATATTGGAGGCATAAAGCTCAGCCCGGATTTCAATCTCAACCTGAAAGCCACGCTCAAGCGTTTCAACGAACTGGCGAAAAAGGGCAAGGACCTGGACTTCCATCGCGGCGAGCTGGTGATTCAGGGGGTGTTCACCGGCCCGGTAAAACCCGACCGCAGCGGCAATCTGACGATGTACCCGTTGGCCGCGAAAGGCCCGTACTACGCGGCGTTGATCACCGGCGGCAACCTCGACACCAAGGGCGGTCCGAAAACCAACTCCGTCGGCCAGGTGCTGAACAACGCCAACGCACCGATTCCCGGGCTGTACGGCGTCGGCAACTGCGTGGCGTCGGCATCCGGTCGCGCCTATTGGGCCGGCGGTTCGACGCTGGGCCCGATCATCGCCTTCGCCTATCGCGCAGCGAACCAGGCGCACACCGAACCGAGCCGAAGCTGAATCCAGCCCGAGCGGCGATCACTCGCGGCTCCCATCACCGTGATTGCATGAGAACGACGATATGACGCACATCCTCCTACGCGCCCCGGCACTGTTGATGCTGGCGGCAAGCCTTGGCCTGGCTGGCACCGCTCAGGCTGACGATCTGGCGCTCGCGCAAAAACTGGCAACCAACCATTGCGCGGTCTGCCACACCTTCGACAAGGGCGGCCCGCCGGGGCAGGGGCCGAACCTGTTCGGGCTGATCGGTCGCCAGGCCGCCAGCCAGTCGAACTTCACCTACAGCGACGGCTACGGCAAAACCATGGCCGGCAAGGTCTGGGATGAACAACTGCTGGATGCCTGGCTGACGGATGCCCAGGCCGTCGCGCCGGGCAGTGCCATGGTTTATTCCCAGGACGACCCGGCCAAGCGGCAGAAGATCATCGCGTACATCAAGTCGCTGCACTGACAGCCACCCTCCACATCACTGCAAAAAACACAGCGGAGACAGCCATGATCAGCACCCTGACAATGACCGACGAGCAACGCAAATCCATCGCCCTGGAATACCTCAAGGCCTTCGACAACGGCGGTATCACCTCCACCGGCGGCAGCATTCTCGAGCTGTTTGCCGACGACGCCCAGGTTCTGTTTCCAAAGTGGGGGCTGGCCACCGGCCGCGACCAGATCGGGCAGATGTTCGCGGACCTGGGCGCACGCTTGAAGTCGATTACCCACGACTACGCACATTTCAACTGGATCCTGACGGGCACCGACACCCTGGTGTGTGAAGGCACCAGTTTCGGCGAACACGTCGACGGCCACTGGCGCGCCGGCGTCCCGACACCGGCCGGCGCCGGTTACTGGGCCGACGTCTTCGAAATTCGCGATTTCAAGATCCAGCGCTGCTTCATCTACCTGGACCCTGATTACGGCAACAAGGACACCGCGCGCTACCCTTGGTTGAATCGCTGATTATCGGCAGCGGAAAAAGGGGCAGGCACAGGGATGTGGAGTGCCAGGGGCCGACAGGCTAACCTCGTTGTTCCTATAAGAACAAAAACATCCAGAGAGCCTGCCCCATGGATCGTTTACTCAGTGTCGAAGCCTTTGTGCGAGTGGCCGAAACAGGCAACTTCGCCAAGGCAGCCCAGCAATTGGGCGTGACTCGCTCGGTGATCACCCACCGCATTCAACAGCTGGAACAGTTCATCAACGCGCCGCTGTTCCATCGCAGTACGCGGCATGTCCGACTCTCCGAGGTTGGGGAGACGTATTACAAGGAATGCGCGGACATGGTCGCGAGTTTCAACTCGCTGACCGAGCACATGCGCGAGTTGCGCGCCAAGCCCACCGGCAAGCTGCGGGTGCAGATGCTGCCCGGCTTTGCAATCGGCCACTTCGGCAGAATGCTGGCCGAGTTCACGCGGCTGTACCCTGACATTGAGGTCGACGTCATCGTCAATGATCGGGTCGTGGACCCGATCGAAGAGGGTTTCGATGTGGCGTTCCAGATGTTCCCGCCGATGGCGGAAACCCTGATCGAGCGCAAACTGTTCAGCGTGCGCCGGTTGTTCTGCATGTCACCCGATTATGCCGCCGAGTTCGGCGTGCCCACGCACCCGCAGGAGTTGCTGCAACACAAGATTGCCTTGTACGAGGGCTACCCGTCGCGCAACCGCTGGATCTTTACCGGCGCTGACGAGCAGGTGGAGCTGAGCCTGCCGGGCCAGGTGCGCTCAAACTCGGTGCATTTGCTGCGTGATTACGCGTCGACCGGGGTCTGCATTGTCTGTTTGCCGACACTGGTGGCCAGCGACGACCTGCTCAGCGGTCGGCTGATTCCGGTCCTGCCCGGGTACGCGCTGTCGTCTTTCAATTTTTCTGCGGTATACCCGGCCACCCAGCGCCGGGCCTTGAAGGTGCGCACGCTGATCGATTTCCTGGTGGCAAACTTCGGCGATGAACCCTGCTGGGACAAGCCCCTGCTGGAGCGTGGCTGGGTACGCTGAGTCGATACACCAAACCTGTGGGAGCGAGCCGGCTCCGGGCGGCGTTCCGACGAATGCGGTTTTACATCCACCGGGGATGTTGGCTGACACACCGCCTTCGCGAGCAGGCTCGCTCCCACAAGGATTGCAGTGACCCCAGTGTTTGCGTTTCGCGAACACTGTTGTCGCCGGCTCTCTAATTGTTCCCGACGGAGCTGCGACGTACTGTTGGCTCACTGTTACTACAACAACAAAACGGTGAAAACCATGAGTAGCGCTGCAATCGAAACGGTCTTCGGCTCGCTGGACAAGTACAGCAAAGGGTCGGTTGAAATCATCAGCGGCCAGGCCAGTCATTACGCCTTTTCGAACATTTTCGAAGTGGCGGAAAAATCCCGCCCTTATGAAAAAGTCGTCGTCGGCCTCAACCTCGGCTACGTCATTGAAACCCTGCGCGCCGAAGGCCAGTCGCCTTGGTACACGGCAGCGCACGACGAGTTCGCCATCGTCATGGACGGTGAAGTACGGGTGGATTTCCTCAAGCTCGATGCGCCTTTGAAAGACGGCGAGGGCACTCGCCTGGCCGGTGAAGTGCCGGGAGGCAAACCTATGGGTTACGTGTTGCTCAAGCGCGGTCACCAGTGCCTGCTGCCAACCGGCACTGCGTATCGCTTCGAAGCCAGCCGTCCGGGCGTGATCCTGCAGCAGACCATCAAGGGACCTTTGTCGGTCGAGAAGTGGGCCGACATCTGCTTCAAGTGATCACCGCCTTCCCATCTAACAGAAGCAACAAGAGGAATCCCGTCATGGCCATGCTTGAAAACGCTGCCGATAACACAGCTTTTGCCGACGACGAAGTCCAGGCCAGCGCGCCCCATGCCGTCACCGGCTATTGCTCCTTCAAACTCGGCGCCTTCGAACTGTCGCGCGACGAGTACTTTGCCCGTATTACCTGGCCGGCCAAAGGCCAGACCCGCTCGCACCTGATTCCGGTCGATGCCTTTCTGCGCGCCATGATGCGCGATGTGGCCTGGGGCTTCTTCTATGGCTGGGTCAACTTTGACCACGTCATCGGCACCCGCAATTACTACGGAAAAGTCGACCTGTACGCCGGCACCTTCAATGGCACGCTCAAGGCCGCCGGCGTCAACTACACCGAAAACTTTGAAACACCGCTGATCATGGCGACGTTCAAGGCCATCCTGCGCGACTGGACCAACGCCTCCTTTGACCCGTTCGCGGCACCGGAAGAAACCGGTTCGGCGTTCGGTCGCAAGAACGGCAACAACATCGAAGCCATCGAGCGTTTCCGCATCGCCACCAAACGCATGCCTGGCCTGAAAGATGATTCGCCGCTGCGTAACGATTTGCCGATCAACCGCCAGTTCATCGATGTTGATCAGGATGAACCGGAAGTTCACGCGGCCGAAGGTTTCGAAGGTGAGTTGCATGCTTTCAGCCTGTTCAAGTACCTGTCGCGCTCCGACGTGACCTGGAACCCGTCGGTGACTTCGGTGTGCAAGGCCAGCCTGTTCTGTCCGACCACTGAAGAATTCATCCTGCCGGTGTTCCATGGCAATGACCGGGTCGAGTGGTTCTTGCAGTTGTCCGATGAGATTTTGTGGGACGTCGGCGACAAGGATGACGGCAATCCGCGAGCGCGCATCACCATGCGTGCCGGCGACATCTGCGCCATGCCGGCGGACATTCGCCACCAGGGCTATTCGACCAAGCGCTCGATGCTGCTGGTGTGGGAAAACGCCACGCCGAACCTGCCGCAACGTTACGAAAGCGGTGAACTCAAGCCGTATCCGATCGAGTTCTAAGACCTTTGTCTTGCCCGGCATCACGCCGGGCCATTCAGCAGGGCATGCGCTCAAGAATCAAGTCGTCAGACACTGCGCCATCGGCGCGGTGCGAGGGAAATATTATGCAAAATCAGCTTTATATCGATGGCCGGTTCGTGGATGCGGTCGCCGGCGGCACCATTGACGTCGTGTCGCCCCATGACGGCTCGTTGATCACCCGTGTCGCTGCCGCCGAAGCCGCTGACATCGAACTCGCGGTCGCCGCGGCCAAACGTGCGTTTGCGGCCTGGTCCGCCCTGGGCGCCGCCGAACGCGGGCGCTTGTTGCTCAAGCTGGCCGACAAGATCGAAGAGTGCGGCGAAGAACTGGCCCAGCTCGAATCCCTGAACACCGGCCATCCGATCCGTGATTCCCGTGGCCTCGACGTTCCACGTACGGCGGCCTGTTTCCGTTACTTCGGCGGCATGGCGGACAAGATCGAAGGTTCGGTGATTCCGGTCGAAGCCGGGTTCCTCAATTACGTCCAGCGCAAACCCATCGGGGTGGTCGGGCAGATCGTGCCCTGGAACTTCCCGCTGATGTTCACCAGTTGGAAAATGGGCCCGGCACTGGCGGCCGGTAACACCATCGTCATCAAGCCGTCGGAAATCACACCGCTGTCGACCTTGCGCATCGTCGAGCTGATGACTGAAGTCGGTTTCCCGAAAGGTGTGGTGAACGTCGTGCCGGGTTACGGTCATACCGCTGGCCAGGCGCTGGCCGAGCACCTCGACGTGGGCAAGATTGCCTTTACTGGCTCGACGGCGACCGGTCGCCGGATCGTTGAGGCGTCGAAAGGCAACCTCAAGCGCATCCAGCTGGAGTTGGGCGGCAAGGGCGCCAACATCGTGTTCGAAGACGCCAGCCTGGAAGCGGCGGTCAACGGCGCGGCCTGGGCCATCTTCCACAACCAGGGCCAGGCGTGCATCGCCGGGTCGCGCTTGATTCTGCATAAAGACATTGCTGACCGGTTTCTGGAGCGCTTCATCGAGCTGGCCAAATCCATCCGCCTGGGCGATCCGATGGACCCCGAGACTGAAATGGGCCCGCTGACGTCGGCGCTGCACCGCGACCGCGTGCTGGCCTATATTGAGATCGCCAAAGAGCAGGGCGGCAAGATCCTCGCCGGCGGTAAAGCGCCAGACGATTCGGCATTGGCCGATGGTTTTTATGTCGAACCGACCATTGTCGAGGCATCGCCCGAGGATCGTGTCTGCCAGGAGGAGGTGTTCGGCCCCTTCGTCACCGTGGTGCGTTTCAGCACAGACGAAGAAGCCCTGGCCATCGCCAACAGCACTGAATACGGACTGGGCAGCGGCCTGTGGACGCAGAACCTGGCCCGTGCGCACAAAATGGCCGACGCCATTCACGCCGGTATGTGCTGGGTCAACTGCTACAAACGCGTCAGCCCTGGCAGTCCGTTTGGCGGCGTTGGTCAGTCGGGCTACGGCCGTGAAATGGGTTTTGAAGCGATTCATGACTACACCGAAGCCCGCTCGGTCTGGGTCAACGTCGATGCGAAAATCCCTGCGCACTTCAAACGCTGAGGCCTGCCATGAATCCTTTTGTTTACCAAAGCCTGCCGACCCGTGTGGTGTTTGGCTGGGGCAAGCTCTCGGCGCTGGCTGAAGAGATCGAACGTCTGGGCGCCAGGCGCGCGCTGATCCTCACCACGCCGGAACAACAAGCGCTGGGCGAACAGGTCGCAGCCTTGCTCGGTGATCGTGCGGCCGGCGTGTATCCCAAGGCGGTGATGCATGTGCCGCTGGAAGTGGCGCAAGCGGCGCGCGACGAAGCGTCCCGTCTCGATGCCGATTGCTGTGTGGCCATTGGCGGTGGTTCGACCATTGGCCTGGGCAAGGCGATCGCGATGGATTCGGGGCTGCCGATCGTGGCGATTCCGACCACTTACGCCGGTTCGGAAATGACCCCGATCTACGGGCTGACCGAAAACCGGCTGAAAAAAACCGGACGTGATCCCAGGGTTTTACCGAAAACCGTGATCTACGATCCGCAATTGACGCTGACCTTGCCCGCGCAGATTTCCGCCTGCTCGGGGATGAATGCCATGGCGCACGCGGTTGAAGCGCTGTATGCCCAGGACGCCAACCCGATCATCGGTTTCATGGCCGAAGAGTCGATTCGCTCACTGGCGCAGGCCTTGCCGGGCGTGGTCAATGATCCCACCGACCCGGACGCTCGCAGCCAGGCCCTGTACGGCGCGTGGCTGGCGGGTATTTGCCTGGGGTCGGTGGGCATGGCCTTGCACCACAAGCTCTGCCACACCTTGGGCGGTACGTTCAATTTGCCCCACGCTCAGGCACACGCGATCGTTCTGCCCCACGCCGCGCATTACAATCGCGAAGCCGCGGCGGGGCCGCTGCAACGTGCCGCTCGCGCCCTGGGAGGCAGCGAGGCGGGCGAGGTCGGTGCCTTGTTGTACGCGCTGAACCGGAAACTGGGCATTCCACTGGCCCTGGCTGACATCGGCCTGCCGGAAAACGGACCGGCCGACGCTGCGCAAATCGCCTGTGCCAGTCCTTATTACAACCCGCGGCCGTTTGAACAAGGCCCGATCGAAGCGTTGCTGACCCGCGCCATGAAAGGTCTGGCCCCCGCCTGATCCCTGTGTGCTGCCAACACCTTCGCCCCGGCCTCATGTGTTGGCAGCAACGTCCATCCTCGTCGGAATAACAACAATGACCGATCAAGACAAAGCCATCGAATCACTGATCTCCAAGCAGGCCGTGAACAGTTTCAGCGACGCGCCCAATGCCCGATACAAACAAATCATGCAAAGCCTGGTGCGTCACCTGCATGCATTTGTCAGCGACGTCGAGCTGAACGAGCAAGAGTGGTTTGAAGGCATCCGTTTCCTGACCGAGACCGGGCACAAATGCGATGGCCTGGTGCGCCAGGAATTCATTCTGCTGTCGGACACCCTGGGCGTGTCGATGCTGGTCGATGCGATCAACCATCGGCACAGTGCCAATGCCACCGAGACCACCGTGTTCGGGCCGTTCTACATCGAAGGCATGCCGGAGCGCGAATTCGGCGAAAACATGGCATTCACCGCGGGCGAAACAGCGCTGGTGCGCGGACGTGTGGTCGATACCCATGGCAATCCGCTGGCCGGTGCAGTGCTGGACGTCTGGCAGACCGCCGAAAACGGCCTGTATTCAGGCCAGGACACCGACCAGCCGTTCGGCAACCTGCGCGGTCGCTATCGCACCAATGCCGACGGCTATTTTGCGATTCGCACGATTGTCCCGGTGTCTTACCCGATCCCCACCGATGGTCCGGTCGGGCGCATGCTCAATGCCGCCAATCGTCACCCGTGGCGGCCAGCGCACCTGCACTTCATGATCGATGTGCCGGGCTATCGCAAACTGGTCACCCACCTGTTCAATCACGATGATCCGTACCTGGAGTCCGATGCGGTGTTCGGCGTTAAACATTCGTTGCAGGTGATCTATGAAAAACGGGTCACCCACGATGATGTGTCCGCCAGCCTGGATATCGAACTGCCGTTCAAGCGTGCGTGTTACGAATTTGTCATGGAAACCGAGTGAACCATGGGACAGTTTTTTGCGGTATTCGCTACCGATCACCCGGACTCTCTGGCGTTGCGTCAGCGCTTGCGACCCAGTCATCAAGCGCACTTGCGAGCGACCGAGCGACATCGGGTGATCGTCCGGCTCGGCGGCCCGACCCTCGATGAGGACGGTGCGGCAATGAATGGCACGTTGCTGGTGATTGAGGCAGGGAGTCTGCCGGAGGTGGAAGCGTTCATCCAGGACGACCCCTATGTTCAGGCCGGACTGTTTGCCAGTATCCAGATCCGCCCCTGGCACTGGAGCCTTGGCAACCCGGAATTGCGCGGTTGATCATCATGACCACCACTACGTTGTGCCAACTGGATGACATCCCTGACGGTGGCGCCCTGGGTTTGCCCGAACACCGGCAATTGCATCCCGCCGGGCTGGTGGCGGTGCGTCAAGGCGAGCAGGTATGGGTCTACATCAATCGCTGCCCGCATTTCTCGGTACCCTTGGACTACCGCCCACAAGCGTTCTGCACCTATCGCGGCAAGGTCCTGATGTGCGCTCATCACAGCGCGATGTTTCGTTTCGAAGACGGGCACTGCATCGATGGGCCCTGCAAGGGTGCGCAATTGGAGTCCGTGCCGGTGCGGTGGGTCGGGGACCGCTTGGTCATGCAAGAATGAAAAACTACCCCTTGCTCGCCGGTTTCGCCGCGCGCCTGGTGCCCGTGGAAGGCTTGCGCTTGACGGGCTTGCGTTTGTTTTTCCACGGCGTGGCGCCACGACCGGCGGGGCTTGCCGGCCCGCTGATGGTCAGGTTCAGGCCGGCGCAACGGGCGACTTGCTTACTCATCCAGGCGGCCTGTTTGGTGACGAATTCTTCCAGGCTCATTTCACCGTTCTGCACCATGTCCAGCGCCTGTTCCCAGATCGCCGTGGTCCCGGGATCGGCAATGGCGCGCGGCACTGCATCGATCAGGCTGAACGCGGCCGGGGTCGCGGCCAGGGCCTTGCCGTTCTTGACCAGGTAACCGCGGTCGAGCAGACCCTGGATGATCGAGGCCCGGGTCGCTTCGGTGCCGATGCCGGTGGTGTCCTTGAGCTTTTGCTTGAGCAGCGGATCTTCCACCAGTTTGGCGACGTTCTTCATCGCCTTGATCAGATCGCCTTCGGTAAACGGCTTGGGCGGTTGCGTCCAGAGGTCCTTGAGCTTCACGTCGGCCACTGCGCAATCGCGCCCTTCGGCCAAGGCCGGCAGGGTTTGCGGCACCGGCGCTTCGCGGCCCTTGGCCGGGGCAAGGGCCTCGGGCAGGGCGCGTTTCCAGCCGGGCTCGACAATCTGCTTGCCCACGGCACGCAGGGCTTCACCGGCACAGTCGAAGTCGGCCTGGGTGCGGTCGTATTCGTGGTTGGGCAGAAACTGCGCCAGGTACCGCGCGCGAATCAGCGTGTAGACCGCCCGCTGCTTGCCCGCCAGCCGCTCGAGGTTCTTTGCCGCTGCGGTGGGAATGATGCCGTGGTGAGCGCTGACCTTGGCATCGTTCCAGGCCCGTGAACGCCGCTGGGGCTCCAGGTGATCGTTCAAGGCGTTCAGCGCCGGGTCGGCCTGCCTCAGCGCCGCCAGAATGCCCGGCGCTTCGCTGTGCTGGCTTAGCGGCAGGTAGCCGCAGTCGCTGCGCGGGTAGGTGATGACCTTGTGGGTTTCGTAGAGCGCCTGGGCGATATCGAGGGTTTCCTGGGCGCCGAGGCCCAGCTTCTTCGAGCAGACCTCCTGCAAGGTGCCGAGATCGAACGGCAGCGGCGCCACTTCACGCATCCGCTCGGTACGCAGCTTGATCACCCGGGCACTCGCCGCACTGGCAATCGCCGCCGCCGCTTGCTGCGCCAGCGCTTGATTCAGGCAGCGGTCCTGATCGTCGCACGCGTCGGAGGCCGCCCGCCATTGCGCGGTGAACGCGGTGCCGTCGTGCAGCAATTGGACGTCGATGGCCCAATAAGCGACCGGGACGAAATCGGCAATGCTGCGATCGCGATCCACCACCAGACGCAGGGTCGGCGTCTGCACCCGGCCGACCGGCAATACCCCCTGATAACCGGATTGACGCCCTAACAGCGTGAACAGCCGACTCATGTTCATCCCGATCAACCAGTCGGCCCGTGAGCGACCCAGTGCCGAATGATAAAGACTGAAGGTCTCGGCCCCCGGCTTGAGCGCCGCCAGCGCCTTGCGGATCGACGCATCGTCCAGCGCCGAGAGCCACAGTCGCCGGATCGGCCCCCGATATCGGCAATGTTCCACCAGCTCCCGGGCAATCATTTCGCCCTCACGGTCGGCGTCGGTGGCGATCACCAGTTCGGTGGCCTCGCCGAGCAAGCGTTTGACTGCCTTGTACTGGCTGGCAGTACGTGGCTTGACGGTCATTTTCCATTTCTCTGGAATGATCGGCAGGTCCGCCAGTACCCATCGTTTGTAACGGGCGTCATAGGCATCCGGCGGCGCGGTTTCCAGCAGATGGCCGATGCACCAGGTCACCGTGACGTCCGTGCCCAGCCAGCAGCCGTCACCGCGACGCCTGGCGCCGAGCACGGCCGCAATGTCTTTGGCCTGGGAAGGTTTTTCACAGAGGTACAGCTGCATGGCCACCGTCGTCGATCAGTGTTCGAGAGGTGCACAGAATGGCGGGTGATGAGCGCCGGGGCAATCAATATCTGTATGGATGTACAGCAAAAAGTTGCTCGCGGTGCATAAAACAGATCGCAGCCTTCGGTAGGAGCTGCCGCAGGCTGCGATCTTTTGATCTTGCGGCCAAGGTGCTTGCTCCCGTTCGGCTGCGAAGCAGCCGCCATGGCGCAACATGAGGTATACCTGTTACATCACGGTGGCAGGTTTTGAGGCTGCGGCGCAGCCCAGACGGGGCAATGCGGCGCTCCGACAAGCCCCCTCGCCACAGCCATGCATCTTCCCATGATCCAGGAGATAGTGATGAAAAGCTCCGGTCCCAGTCCTGTCATCACCATTGCAGAACAGCCAGGCTGTCTCCTGGTGAGGTTTCACGGTATTCAGGTGGCGGCCTCCTCGAGGGCGCTGGTGCTGCTGGAGGCCAATTATCCTCCGGTGTACTACGTCCCCCGGGAGGACATCGCCGAACAGTTTTTCGCCCGCACCGACCACACCAGCTATTGCCCCTACAAGGGCGACGCCAGCTATTTCAGTCTGCAGATCCCGGGGCACGAAGGCGCCAATGCGGTATGGAGCTATGAAGACCCCAAAGTGTCTGTCGAGCAGATTCGCAACTACGTGGCGTTCTATCCCGATCAAGTGACGTTCGAGATTCTGAAAGACGTCGAGTGATGGTCGTGTCCCGGAACATGAAAATGTCCCGTATGGGCGTAGTACCGTTCATTGTAGGAGCGAGCTTGCTCCGGGCGGCGTTCCGACGATGGTCGTCAACGATGTCGCGTGCTGGCTGAACGCGGCGCTCTTGAGTCTATCGCGAGCAAGCTCGCTCCTACATGACAGGGTTCAAGTCATCGAACAGCACTCACCAGCGTGGACTCGTCAATCTGACCAATTGAAGTCACCCCGGTCAAGGTCATCGCCACGCGCATTTCCCTGGCAAAGATATCCAGCATATTCTCCACACCACGTTGACCGTCGACAGCCAATGCATAGGCCATCGAGCGTCCCAGCATTACGCCTTTTGCCCCCAGCGCCAGCATCCTTACGACATCCAGCCCCGAGCGGATCCCGGAGTCGACCAGCACCGTCAGATCATTGCCGATGGCCTGCATGATCGGCGGCAATGCCCTGGTCGTGGAAAGCACGCCGTCCAGCTGTCGCCCACCGTGGTTCGACACGACGATGCCATCGGCGCCAAAGCTGACCGCGTCCCTGGCATCCTGGGGGTCGAGAATGCCTTTGATGATCATCGGGCCTTTCCAGAATTCACGAATCCACTCCAGGTCGCTCCAGCTGATAGAAGGGTCGAAGTTGTTGGCCAGCCAACCCATGTAGTCTTCGAGTGTGACCGCTTTGCCAAGGTACTTCGACACATTCCCCAGGTCGTGGGGACGGCCCATGACGCCTACGTCGAAGGCCCAGGCGGGTCGGGTCATGGCCTGGAAAATTCGCCGCGAGGCGGCAAAAGGCCCTGACATGCCCGAGTGTGCATCCCTGTAGCGGGCGCCGGGCGTGGGCATATCCACGGTAAACACCAGGTTCTGCACCCCGGCGGCCTTGGCACGCTCCAGCGCGTTTTTCATGAACCCCCGGTCTTTCAACACATACAGCTGAAACCAGAGGGGTTGCTGGCTTTGGCTCGAGACTTCCTCGATCGAACACACCGATACCGTAGACAGGCACAGGGGGATGCCTTTGTTTTGCGCGGCTTTCGCCGCCTGCACTTCACCCCGACGGGCGAACATGCCCGTCAGGCCGACGGGCGCCAAAATGATCGGCATTGACAGGGGTTGGTCGAAGAGGGTGGTTTCAAGGCTCAGGGTTTCGACGTTTTTCAGAATGCGCTGACGCAGGCTGATGTCAGCCAGATCGGCGCTGTTGGCCCGCAGCGTATGCTCTGCATAGGCTCCGCCATCTATGTAATCGAACAAAAAACGCGGGAGTTTGCGACGGGCTGCCTCGCGATAGTCGGATGCGGATGAAATGATCATGGTGCCTCGGTCTGGAGAGTGGCGGGGCGATGGTTGCGTCGAGCGATCAGATTAACGAAAACGCCCCGGTTTGCGGGGCGTTTTTTTTGCACTGGCTGTCAGTTGGTGTCCAGATCCACGTTCTTGGTCTCGCGCAGACAGATCATCCCCACCACCAGACTCACCCCGGTAATCACCACCGGGTACCACAGCCCGTAGAAGATGTCCCCGGTGTACACCACCAGGGCAAACGACACGGTCGGCAGGAAACCGCCGAACCAGCCGTTGCCGATGTGGTAGGGCAGGGACATCGAGGTGTAGCGGATGCGGGTCGGGAACAGTTCGACCATCAGCGCCGCCAGCGGGCCGTAGCACATGGCGGAAATGATGATCAGCACCACCATCAGCGCCACGATCATGGACTTGTTGACCTGTTGCGTATCGGCTTGTGACGGATACCCCGCCAGGGTCACCGCACCGCGCAGGGCTGCTTCGTCGAAGCCATCCAGCTTCACGTCACCGACGCTGACCTGCACGCCGCTACCGGCCGGGGCCGCTGCGCTGCTATAGGGCAGGCCCTGTTTCACCAGGAAGGTTTTGACCTTGTCGCACGGGCTGTCAAATTTCGCCTTGCCCACCGGGTCGAACTGGAACGTACAGGTAGCCGGGTCGGCCAGCACGGTGATCGGTGCCTGACGGCTTGCCTGGTCGATGGCCGGGTTGGCGTAGTGGGCGATGGACTTGAAGATCGGGAAGTACAGCGCGGTGGCCAGCAGCAGGCCGATCATCAGTACCGGTTTGCGCCCGACCTTGTCCGACAGCCAGCCGAAAAAGATGAAGAACGGCGCGCCGATGATCACGCTGACGATCAATAGACTGTTGGCCAGCGCCGGGTCCATTTTCAGGAACTGGGTGAGGAAGAACAGCACGTAGAACTGCGCGGCGTAGAAGGTCACTGCTTGCCCGGCGTTGATGCTGAACAGGGCGATCAGGACGACTTTTAGGTTTTCCCATTTGCCGAAGGAATCGCGCAGCGGCGACTTGCAGAGTTTGCCTTCCTCTTTCATTTTCACGAAGGCCGGCGACTCGTGCAGGCTCATGCGAATCCAGGTCGAGATGCCCAGCAATATGATCGAAAACAGGAACGGAATCCGCCAGCCCCAGACTTCGAACTGATCACCGGTGAAGTAGCGGCACGCCAGGACCACCAGCAGTGACAGCAGCAAGCCGAGGGTTGCAGTGGACTGAATCCAGCTGGTGTGAAAACCGCGTTTGCCCATCGGCGCGTGTTCCGCGACGTAAGTGGCAGCGCCGCCGTATTCACCGCCCAGGGCCAGGCCCTGAAGCATGCGCAGCACCACCAGAATGATCGGCGCCGCAATGCCGATGCTGGCGTAGGTCGGCAGCAGCCCGACGCAGAAGGTCGCCACGCCCATGAGAATGATGGTGGCAAGGAAGGTGTATTTACGCCCGATCATGTCCCCGAGCCGGCCGAACACCAGCGCGCCGAATGGCCGCACGATGAAGCCGGCGGCGAACGCCATGAGCGCAAAGATGAACGCGGTGGTGTCGTTGACCCCGGCGAAGAACTGTTTGCTGATGACCGCCGCGAGGGCGCCGTAGAGGAAAAAGTCGTACCACTCGAACACCGTCCCGAGCGATGAAGCGAAGATGACTTTCTGGGTTTCGCGGCTGGTCCCCGCACTGCGTACGGCTTCCAGTGGCTGAACATGTTCTGACATATCGTATCCCTCACAGTGATTGTTTTTGTTGTTCCACTGTCGGCACCGGCCTTGTGGGCCTGGTGCCGCTACTGTCAACTCGATGCTACCTGCATCGATCTTCCTGCTGCTTACGTTCCCTGTAGGAGCTGCCGCAGGCTGCGATCTTTTGATCTTCAAAGGAATTACGCGGTGCCTGATCCGATGTAAAGATCAAAAGATCGCAGGCTTCGCCAGCTCCTACATTGACCGCGTACGTCGTTCAGGCGTTCGTGACCCGTTCCTTTTCCTGGGTGTTGCTCCTTGTGCTGGGGTTGAGGATGAGTTGCGCGGCTTTTTCGGCAATCATCAGCGTAGGCGAGCAGGTGTTGCCCGAGGTGATGCGCGGCATGATCGAGGCGTCGGCGATGCGCAGACCGGGAATGCCATGAACGCGCAGCTCGGCGTCGACCACTGCGTCCGCGTCATTGCCCATGCGGCAGGTGCCGACCGGATGGAAAATCGTGGTGCCAATTCGCGCAGCGGCTTCGTGCAACTCTTCTTCGCTCTGCAAGCTGTCGCCAGGCAAGTACTCGACCGGTTTGAAGGCTTGCAAGGCCGGAGCCGACACGATGCGCCGGGTCAGGCGAATGGCGTCGGCCGCGACCCGCAAATCTTCTGGATGGCTTAAATAATTGGGCTGAATCAGCGGTGCTTGCTGCGGGTTGGCAGAGCGAATCTCCACTCGGCCGCGGCTTTGCGGCCGCAGATCGCAGACCGATGCGGTGAACGCGGGGAACGCGTGCAAGGGTTCGCCGAAGCGCTCCAGGGACAGCGGCTGTACATGGTATTCAAGATTGGCCGAGGTCTGCTCCGGCCCCGACCGGGCAAAAGCGCCGAGTTGGCTTGGCGCCATGGACAGCGGGCCGCTGCGGTCATACAGGTAACGCAGGCCCATGCCCATCTTGCCCAACAGGCTGCCGGCAATCTGATTCAGGGTGCGGGCGTTCTGCAGTTTGTAGATCATCCGCAGTTGCAGGTGATCCTGCAGGTTGCCGCCGACCCCGGGCAGCTCATGAGTGACGCCGATGCCCAGGCGTTGCAGCAGCGGGCGCGGGCCGATCCCGGAGCGCTGCAGGATGCTCGGTGAACCGACGGAGCCGGCGCACAGGACGATTTCCTTGCGCGCCTTGAAGGTTTTCGCCTGGCCTTGCCAGCGTGCACTGACCGCTGATGCACGGCCGTTTTCCAGCAGCAGGCGGTCGACTTCGATGTCGGTCAGCACGGTCAGATTGGGACGGTGGCGAATCGGTTTGAGAAAGGCCTTGGCCGCATTCCAGCGGATCCCGGCCTTCTGATTGACCTGGAAGTAGCCACAGCCTTCGTTGTCGCCCTGGTTGAAGTCTTCGATGCTGGCGATGCCGCTTTGCCCGGCTGCCCTTTGGAAGGCATCCAGAATTGGCCACGACAGCCGTTGACGCTCGATCCGCCATTCCCCGGCTGCGCCGTGAAATTCCGAGTCGCCGGCAAAGTGGTTTTCGCTTTTCTTGAACAGCGGCAACACATCGCTCCAGCTCCAGCCGGGATTGCCAGCGGCGGCCCAGCCATCGTAGTCACCGGCCTGGCCGCGCATGTAGATCATGCCGTTGATCGAGGAGCAGCCCCCCAGCACCTTGCCTCGCGGGTAGCTCAGGGTGCGACCCTGCAGGCCGGGCTGCGCTTCGGTCTTGAAGCACCAGTCGGTGCGCGGGTTGCCGATACAGAACAGGTAGCCCACGGGGATGTGAATCCACGCATAGTTGTCGCGACCGCCCGCTTCGAGCAGCAGCACCCGGTGTTGCGGGTCAGCCGAGAGCCGGTTGGCCAGCAAACAACCGGCCGGCCCGGCACCGACCACGATGTAGTCGTATTCCTCAAGGGAAGTCTGCATCCCTGACCTCGTTTTGTTGTTCTTGTTGTGGGTCATCCTAGTTGTTAGCTTTCGTCAAAAGAATGTTAGTTTTTGCGCAGCCGCTGTGCGTTTTTAGACAGCGACTTTAATAGCGAAGCCTCAAGGATGATTCATGTTCGACTGGAATGACCTGCGGTTTTTTCTCGAGTTGCAGCGCAGCGGGCGTTTGCTCACCGCTGCCCGCCGTTTGAACACCACCCACGCCACCGTGGCCCGGCACATCGAGGCCATCGAAAAGAGCCTCGGCACTGCGCTTTTCGTTCAGCACGCCCAAGGCTATGAGTTGACCCCGGCCGGCGAAGCGCTGCTCAAGCACGCCGAAGCCATGGAAAACGTCGCCTTGCTGGCCCAGGAAGAGATCACCCAATCCACGGCGCCGCTGGGCAAGATTCGCCTCGGGGTCACGGAAGGCCTGGGCATCATGTTCCTCGCCAGCCGCATGAACGGCCTGTTCGAGCGTTATCCAGGGCTGGAAGTAGAGCTGGTGGCGGTGCCGCGCTTCGTCAGCATCCTCAACCGCGAAGCCGAGATCAGCATCCACCTGGAACGCCCGGCCGCCGATATGCTGGTCACCCGCAAACTCACCGACTATCGCCTGGCGCTCTATGCCAGCCAGGACTATCTGGACCGCTCGCCGGCGCTGCACAGCCGCGAAGATCTGGGACGCCATGCCTGGATCGGCTATGTCGACGACCTGCTGTTCAGCCAGGAATTGATGTTCCTCAACAGTTTCTGCCGCAACCCGCAGGTGGTCTTCCACAGCACCAGCGTCATCGCCCAGCAACAGGCCGCGCGCTCGGGGTTGGGGATCGCCGTGTTGCCGTGCTATATGGCGAGCGCCGATCCCGGTCTGGTGCCGTTATTGCCGCAAGAAAGCATCCTGCGCAGCTACTGGATCAGCACCCGCCGCGAGTTGCACAAGTCGGTGCGGCTGCGGGTGTTGTGGGATTACGTGGTGCAGCTGTGCGAGAGCGAACAGGCTCTATTGCTGGGCCCCGATCCCCTGTAGGAGCTGCCGCAGGCTGCGATCTTTTGATCTTGATCTACGGGCGCTGCCAATGACGCCAAAAGATCGCAGCCTGCGGCAGCTCCTACAGAAACGGTGGTTTCAGTTGTTGGAAGGAAGATCGCGGGTAGTGCGCTGCAACGGATCTCGCCGTTGACCGTCCGGAATCGACAGGGTCGCCCGTAACCCGCCTTCAGGCCGGTTGACCAGAGTGATCCGTCCACCCAGTCGAGTGGCGATGGTGTTGACGATCGTCAGCCCCAGTCCACCCCCTTGCGCGTTCCCCCGACTGTAGAAGCGTTCGAACAAGCGCCCGCGATCCGCTTCGTCGATGCCAGGGCCCTGGTCCTCGACGCTCAAGTTATAGAACCCGTCGGCCTGGCTCAATTGCACCCTGATCACGCCATGCCCGGGTGAAAAGTTCGCGGCATTGCTGATCAGGTTGTTCAGGGCAATGTCGATGGCGGCGGCGTCGGCGACCACTTTGATCGGACGTTCATTGACGTCGAAGGCCAACTCCAGGTTTTTACTCAGCAGCCAGGGGGTGAGCTGAACCAGGCTCGCGCGTACGGTTTCGGTCAGGTCGATGGGGTGCAACACCGGTGTCACGGTGTTGGGTTCCAGGCGGGCCATGGTCAGCAACTGGTTGACCAGGCGGCTGGTACGATCGACCCCCGCGATCAGAAATTCCAGGGATTCGCGGCGTTCCTGTTCGGTACCGGCCTCCAGCAGGTTTTGTGCGTGTACCCGCAGCACGGCCAGGGGCGTGCGCATTTCATGGGCGGCGTCGGCGATGAAGCGCCGCTCGCGGCCGAGCACTTCCTGGATCTGCGCGAGCATGCGATTGAGCGCCGCCTGCATCGGCTCCAGTTCGCTGGGCAGCGGGGTCAGTTGCAGCGGTTCCAGCGACCCGCTGTGCCGCGCCCGCAATGTCGCCGCCATATCCGCCAGAGGCTTGAGGCCCCAGCCAATCGCCAGCCAGACCATTGCCGCGAGAATCAGGCTGCCCAGCACATTGGGCCACAGGGTGTGCTGTACGATCCGTTCCACCAGGTCCGAACGCACGTCGTCTCGCTCGCCGACCCAGATCCGCAGGTCATTGTGTTTGTCCTCGAGCATGAACGCGCGCCAATGGCGATTATGCAGGTCCACCACATCGCTGAAGCCGGGTTTCGACGGGACAGCGGTCAAGGCGGGCGCGCTGGCCGTATGCACTAGCACTTCGCCCTTGGGATTCCACACCTGAAAGGCAAGCTTGCTCTCATAGGGATGGCCATCGACCCTGGGGACCGCTTCGCTCAAGGCCGTGTTGAACGCCTGATACAACTCGGTGTGTTCCTTGCTCGCCATGGGCATGCGCATCACACCCTGCAGCAGGCGGGCATTCTGGGCCAATTGGGCATCGTAGACTTCGGCGATTTCGTGGTTGCTGTCATGCAGATTGAGCGCGCTGATCACCGCAAAGCCAGCGAGCATCAGGCCGATGATCAGTGTCAGGGTGCGACGCCGAATCGACGTCATCGACGCTCCTCGACCAGGTAACCGACACCCCGGACGGTACGGATCAGGTCGCTGGAAAATTTCTTGCGCAGATGGTGGATGTGCACCTCCAGGGTGTTGCTTTCCGCTTCCTCGTTCCAGCCGTAGAGCAATTGCATCAGATGATCGCGGGTCATGACCCGGCCCGGAGGCGAGAGCAGTTCATGCAATAGCTGATATTCCTTGGGGGTCAGGGCCACCGGCTCACCCTGATAGTTGACCTGCTGGGTCCCGGGGTTCAGGCTGATGCCGGCGTGTTCGATCAGCGCGTGGGCGCGACCGGCACTGCGCCGCAACAAGGCCCGCAGGCGGGCCTTGAGTTCCGCCAGGTCGAAGGGCTTGATCAGGTAATCGTCAGCCCCGGCATCCAGTCCGGCGATGCGGTCTTCGGTGGCATCCCGGGCGGTGAGGATCAGTACGGGCAGGTTGGAACCACTGTCACGCAAGCGCCGCAGCACTTCGAGCCCGTCCATGCGTGGCAGGCCAAGGTCAAGCACCGCCAGGTCAAAGGTTTCACTGAGCAGCGAATGCAAGGCACTGCTGCCGTCCTGCAACCAGTCGACCGTGTAGCCCTCGCGGACCAGGGCCTGATGGATGCCTTCGCCCAGGGCGATGTCGTCCTCGATCAGTAATAAGCGCACACGGACTCCTGTCAGTTGAGTTTCTTGTTCACATCCACCAGCAATGCCTGGATCTCTTTACGGCGCCCGGCGTCGGCGGTTTCGCGGCCGGGTCGCGGATCTGCCTGCAAGGCTTTCTGCAGTGCGCCCCTGGCTTCGCTGTAGCGCTTTTGACGGTAGAGGTGATCGCCCCAGAAGTACAGACTATCGATGCCGTTCGGGTTGAGTTGCAAGGCTTGTTTGAGCAATTGCCCGGCCTTGTCGGCGTCGCCGAATCCGATGGGCCAGCCCGGTACGCGGTCGTACAGTGCACCAAGGCTGGTGTAGGCCGAACCTTGCAGGGCTTTGGGGTCCAGGTTCAGGGCAGTTTCCAGATCGACCTTGGCGTCCTTGACCTTGCTCAGCGCACCAAGCCCGCCCTGGGCTCCGGCCCAACTGCTGGTGACGATGCCGGACCAGATCCACGCCTCGGCCACCGACTGGCGCTCCCGGGTAAAGGCCGACGCCTGGGCGGCAAGTTTTTCGAAGGCTGCGGTGCGTTGCTCGGCAGGCAGTTCGTATTGAATATGCGCCCAGCTTTGCTGGATGCCGGTGAGACGCTGCTGGTCTGCAGCGTCCAGGGCCCATACGCTCTGGCTCAAGGCCCCCAGCAGCAGGCAAAAGGTCAATTTTTTCATGGTTCCATATGCTCGTTTTCACGTTTTTGACTGAGGCGGCGGATCAGTGGCAAGTGCTTGCGCAAGCCGCGGTCCACCAGGTTCGGCAGCAAGCTGTTGAGGCGCACGAAAAAGCGTTCCGGCCAGCCCAGGTACAAGTCGCGGCGGTCGCCGGCGATGGCGTGCATCACCGCCGAAGCGACCTTCTGCGGGTCGTCGACATTGGATTTGAGTGCGTCATTCAAGGCCTGCGCCGCCGGGCTATTCATGCTCGTGCGAGTCGCACGGGGGGCGACATAGAGAACACCGACCCGGGTGTCCGCCAGTTCCCGGCGCAAGGCTTCGGAAAAGCCGCGCAACGCAAACTTGCTGGCGCAATAGCTGGCATAACCGGGGTAGCCGATCGAGCCATAGGTCGAGCCGACGTTCACCACCATCGCGCTCTCGGCTTGCTTGAGCAGGGGCAGCAAGGTTCTGGTCAGGCAAATCGGTGCGCTGATGTTCACCGCCAGCATGGCGTCGATGTCACTGTCTTCCAACTGTTCAAGCATGGCGAAGTGATTGATGCCCGCGGCGTTGATCAGCAGGTTGACGCCGCCAATGATCTCGGCCGCGACCAGCACTTTGTGTCGGTCCGCAACCAGGGTCAGGTCGGCGCCGATCCAGCACAGGTGCTGCGGGTAACGCTCGAGCAAGGGTTTCAGCGGTTCCCGATGTCGGGCCACCGCCAGCACCCGGGCTCCACTGGCGCACAGGGCGGAGGCGATGGCCAGTCCGATCCCTCCACTGGCACCGGTCAAAACAACGCAAGCCTCAGACAAGTGCATTCAGGTTCTCCCCGTCCCGTGGCAAGCCAAGGAACATATCGGCATAGAGTCTGTACACGACTTTGGACGCGTGGATCACGGCGGCCTGGTCGCTCGGATCCTCCAGTTTGTTCATCAGCCGGCGATAGGTCTGCATATGCTCGATATCCAGGGAGCCGTGGGAGTCTAGGTAGCTGAAGGCGCTTTGCGGCAGGTCCAGGCGTTCGCGGATTCCGTCGGCGGCGTGGGTGGCCAGGGCGATGCTGGTGCCTTCCAGCACATTGACCATGCCGAACAGGCCGACCGGGTTGTCCCGGGCGATCAAGTCGTAGAGAAAACTGACCATCAGTTCGATCGGCAAGGACGGCCGGCCACCGCGCACCGCGTCCTTGTCGCCGCCGCAAGCCTCGATGTCATTGAGCACCCATTGTTCGTGGCCGTATTCTTCCTCGATGTACTCGCACACGGCTTCACGCAGCCATTCAAGGCGCGATGGCAGGCGCGCCCCGCACGCCATCATCAATGGCACGGTGTGGCGCACGTGGTAATAGGCTTGCGCCAGGAAGGCCCGGTAACTTTCCAGGCTGACCTGGCCGGCGAGGGCGTCACGAATGATGGGCAGATTGAACAGTTCATGGCGTTCGTGCCGGGTCGCTTCTTGTAGCCTGTCGAAAAAACTCATGATGCGGATTCCTCGCAAAGGGCGGGTTCGGTCAGCTGCGCCCGGTAACGCTCGACGATTGCATTGCGACGTGGTCGGCCGTTGGCGGTCAACAGGCCATTGGCGGCGGTGAAGGGTTGATCCAGACGGCTCCAGTGATGGACCCGGGCGTAATCGGGCAAGGCCTCGTTGGCTTCAGTCACGGCGGCTGCCAGTTGTTCGTCGGTGCAATCCGGGCGATGGGGCCAGAGCAGCGCATGGTTGCGGGGCATGGCTTCGCCATAGACGAAGGCCTGGGCGATATGACGGCGCTGGGTCAATTCGGCCTCGACCCACTCCGGGTTCACGTTGCGCCCGAAACTGGTGACGAATTGGTGTTTCTTGCGTCCCTTGAGGTAGAGGAAACCCTCGGAATCGAACTCGCCCAGATCGCCGCTGGGCCACCATTCGCCGGTGTACGGCGCCTCGCCCAGATAACCGAGCAGGGTCGACCCCTTGATCAGCACTTCGCCATCGTCGGCGAGGCGAATCTGCACAGTCGGCAGGGGCTGGCCGACGCTGCCGGGGCGTCGTGCTTGCGGTCGATTGAGGCACACCACCGATGCGCACTCCGACAGGCCGTAGCCCTCGTAAACCGGCAGGCCGACACGTTGCGCGCGCTGCAGCAATTGCTCGGCAACCCGCGCGCCCCCCACCGCGACAAAACGCAACGAGTGGGGGGAGAAGGCCTTTTGCTCGGCGGCGCTGACCAGTATCAGTAGCAACTGCGGCACCAGGATCAGACTCTCGGGCGCGCGGCTGGCCAGGCAACCGAGCAAGCGCGGCAGATCAACGCCACTGGCACCCTCGATGCCCAGGGTTTTCTGACTCGGCACGCTCAGCGTGGCCCCTGCGTATAACGCGGCATAACAACCGATATTTTCCAGCAGGATCGCCAGGGGCAGCAGGGCCAGATGGTGCTGTGGATCGGTGGGTTTACTGGCCTGATCCAGCTCGCGGGCGACTCGCAGAATGCTTTCGGCACTCAGGCACACGCCTTTCGGCGTGCCCGTGGTGCCGGACGTGAAGGTCAGTTTGGCGGTGCCTTCGGGCATCCGCTTCGGGCCGCTGAAGTTGCGACGCCAGAACTCACCGCGTTTCTCATACCCGGCGCTTTGCAGCTCGGGTTCCATTTCCGGTTCGGCAATCACCAGCTCGGCCTGGCTCTGCGCCAGGCAATGGCTGCGTTGAGCCGGGCTGAAAAAGGCCGGCAACGCCAGGCAGGTCAGGCCTTCGAACAGCGTGGCCAGGTCCCAGAGCATGGCTTCGGCGCCATTATCCAGCGCCAGTGCGACCACCTTGACGTTTTCATCGCGCAACCGCTGCTGGCGATACACCACTTCGGCGTATAGCGTGGCGTAGTCCACTTTCAGTTGATCGCCCCACAAGGCGATGGCATTGGTCTTGCGTTCGGCATGGCGGCGCAGGGTCTGTCTGAAACGCTCCATTTCAGGCGACATGGCTGGACTCCTCGATGGACGATGGTAATCCCAGGCGGTTGAACAGCCCGATGTTGCGCAGATGGATGAAGCCGGCGCGGATGTTGCCGACATGCACCCAGGGCTTGCTCTCGTAATAACTGCCCCAGCTGTGGCGGTCTTCACCCAATCGCGCGGGATCGGCAGCGCAAAGGGTCACGGGTTTCAAACCCAGGCGATGAAAGCTGTTCACCAGGCCGATGTGGCCGGTGAACGCCACCCAATCCAGGCCACCCATGGCCAACAGGTAAGTGATGGCGATGATGCTCATGCGCGCACTGCCGGTGTCGCTGGCAGCCAGGTTGCCCACCTCGACGATATCGGCCCGGTCCACGGGGCGATCGGCCGCGGCACTGATCAGCGGCTCGATCGGTTCATCCAGGTAACGCTCCAGAAACAGTTGTCCGCTGCTGGCCAGGCGCACGCCGGCCACCGCACACAGTGCGCCTGAGGCGGTGTGCATACCGAACAGTTCCGGCATGAAATGACGAATGTCGGCCCCGTGAGCCTTGCGGAAACGTTGCTGGATAAAGGATTCGAAGAGGGGACGTTGGGGGTCGCCCGGCAGGGCTCTGGCCAGACTCGTTTGCGGGGTTTCGGCTTGGCCGAACCGCAGGGGCAGAGGGATGTTCCAGTCAAAATCGGGCATTGGAAGACGCCTCCCGGGGTCAGTGTGGGAGGAGTATCGGGGGCAATTCTTAACGAAGTCTGAAGGTGGAGAAAGAGTGGTCGACGCTTTCTTCAGATTGTCTTAAGACTGGCCGGGCAAAGTGTCGTCAGTCGATTTCGGTGCTAAACCGGATCCGGATTGCGCGAATGAATCGGCAGCCGGGCATGACGTTAACGAGGCTCACGATGACCCGCAATTCAACGACTCAGCGGTATGGAACATTGTCGATCACCTTGCACTGGCTGATGCTGGCGCTGTTTGTCGGCGTCTATGCCTGCATCGAAATCAAAGGCCTGCTGCCCAAGGGGCACGCTTTGAGAGGATTGTTTCTCGGGTTACATGGCTTGTTCGGGCTGAGCATTTTTGGGTTGGTCTGGGTGCGATTGCTCGGGCGCCTGACGCCTCGACCCCCGATCACCCCGGCCTTGCCCGGTTGGCAGACCGGCATTTCGCACCTGATGCATCTGGCGCTATATGGGTTGATGATCGCCACCCCCCTATTGGCCTGGCTGATGCTGTCGGCGGCGGGCAAGCCGATGCCATATTTCGGCTTCTTCCTGCCGTCGCCGGTTGCCGTCGATCCGGACCTGGCAAAGCAGTTCAAGTACTGGCACGAACTGCTCGGCAGCAGCGGTTACTGGCTGATCGGAGCGCACGCCGCGGCGGGGTTGTTCCATCACTACTGGGTTCGGGATAACACGTTGACGCGCATGTTGCCCGTTCGATCCGGCAATGCACTCAATCGACGTCAGCGATAATCTCGAACCCCGTGCTGGCCAGGCGCTCACCGTTCACCAGAATATGCACGGCGTGCCTGCCGGCGTAATGCCGGCGGGTGGTCAGCTCCTTGATGTGCTGGCCTCGGGCAATGGACTCGGTGGCCTTGCCGGGCAGCGTCAGGGCCTTGAGCTTGAACACCTTCGCCGAGGTGCTGCCATTGGCTTTGACGTAATCGATGGCGTAGTCGATCACCAGTCGCTGACTGTCCGGCACCGTGGATTTCATGGTAAAGGACAGGCTGATTTTTTCGCCCAGGCGAATCACCGGCGGTTCCACCTTCGCCCCGATGATCTCGACCTCAGGCTTGCCGCCCGCGCCAATGATTGCCAGCGCCCGGGGGTTGCCTTGCTTGATCAGGCTGCGCAGGGCATGTCTGGCGATCCATGCGGTGTGTTTGTTTTCCAGTGACCAGCGCTCGAGCAGGTCGAGCACCCATTCGGGATGATCCTTGGTGATGTCGTTGAGGTGGTTGGCCACCGACTTGCGCACATACGGGCTGGCGTCGGCCTTGAGATTGTCGAGAATGGCGGCGGCGAGTGTCGGGTCGGCCTGGATTCGCTCCAGGCGAAACGACCACGGCAGACGCGGTCGGCTGCCTTCGCTGGCCAGGCGCCGGACATGTTCGTTGGCATCCAGGGACCAGTGGTGCATCTGCGCCAGCGTGGGTTTCAGGTCGCTGCGCAGGAAGTGCCGGATCGCGAACTCTGATGAACCGAACGCGGTGAAGTATTTGAGTGCGTCCATGGACAGCTCGAACTGGTCAGCGCCGTAGGTCGCGACGTAGTGCGGTAACGAGATGCTGACGAAGCCGCTGTTCAGCCGCGGGGCGAGGGCGTAAAGCACCTCCAGCGTTTCTTCATAACTCAGCGGCAGGACCGCGTGCAGGCATTCGCTGACCCTGCCCATGCGCTGCATGATCGACAATTGCGCAAGCCCGTCGTTGGCCATTTCAAGGAAGGCCGTGGCGTTGAACCCGGGGTAGACCGCGGTCATCTCGGTGGCGATGTGCTGCAGGCGCTCGGCGTTGAAGATTTCTTTCAGAGCGGGGGAGGATTGATCGGCAGCCATTGTGGATTCCTTTGAAGTCGTTTTGTACCCGGTACACCGCGTTATCGTTCTTCGACGGATCGCCGCCCGGAGCAAGCCCGCTCCCACATTTGATCTCCAGCGGACACAAATTTTGTGGATGACCGAGATCCAATGTGGGAGCGGGCTTGCTCGCGAAAGGGCCCTTACATTCACCTCAATTCTTAGCCGATTGCTCTTCCAACTGGTCCGACTCAAACAACCTGGCCAGTTCCGCCCGCGCTTCCTGCGCCGTCTGCAACACCTTCGCCGCATCGTCATACACCGCATGCTGGGCTTCGAGCACCTGTTCATCGTGATGCTTGAAGCGCTTGATCCGCGCATCCGCCTGGGCCTGGCTCAGCCCCAGCCCGACCAGCGTCCGCCGACTCATTTCCAGGCTCGAATAATAGGTTTCGCGAATAGCCTCGGCGCCGATGTCCATCAAGCGGTGCACATGCTGACGGTTGCGGGCCCTGGCGATGATTTTCATGTGCGGATAGAGCCTGTGCACCAGCTCGGCGGTCTTGATGTTGGTGTCTGGATCATCCGTGGCGATGACGAAATACTCCGCCTCACCGACCTTGGCCGCGCTAAGGATTTCCGGGCGCATCGGGTCACCGTAGAACACCGGCACGCCGCCGAAGCTGCGGGACAGTTCGATGGTTTCCACCGAAGTGTCCAGCGCCACGAACTTGATGTTCTGCGCCCGCAGGATCCGCGCCACGATCTGCCCCATGCGGCCCATGCCGGCAATCACCACGCGCGGCGCATCGGTATCGATCTCGCGGAATTTCTCCGGTACCACCACCGGTTGCACCTTGGGGCTGACCAGCCGCGCGCACAACAGCAACAGCAACGGCGTGACGGCCATGGACAAGGTGATCGTCAGTACCAGCAAATCGTACAGGCGTGGCTCGAACAAGCCCTGATCGCGGCCGATCTTGAACACCACGAAGGCAAATTCACCACCGGCTGCCAGCACGATGCCAAGGCGAATCGCATTGACCTTGCCCAGGCCACCGGCCAACCGGCCGACGACAAACAGCAGCGGCAGTTTGATTGCGATCAGCAGCAGGGTCAGGCCCAGTACCACGATCGGTGCGCTGAGCAGCAGGCTCAGGTTGGCACCCATGCCGACGCTGATGAAAAACAGCCCCAGCAGCAAGCCTTTGAACGGCTCGATCTGGGCTTCCAGTTCGTGGCGGTATTCGGAGTCCGCCAGCAGCAGTCCGGCGAGGAAAGCGCCGAGGGCCATCGAGACGCCGACCAGGTCCATCAGCCACGCCGTGCCGATGACGACCAGCAACGCGGTGGCGGTAGAGACCTCCGGCAAACCGGTCTTGGCCACCACCCGGAACACCGGGCGCAGCAGATACCGTCCGCCGATCACCACCACCGCGATGCTGCCCAGCACCCGCAAGCCGTGGTTCAGATCTTCGGCGGCGGTGGTGGTGTGATCACCACCGGCCAGCAATGGCACCATGGCGATCAGCGGGATCGCGGCGATGTCCTGGAACAGCAGGATCGCAAACGCCAGCCGCCCGTGGGGGCTGGTCAGCTCCTTGCGTTCAGCCAGGCTTTGCAGCCCGAACGCGGTGGAAGACAGTGCCAGACCCAGCCCCAGGACGATGGCGCTGTTCAACGACTGGCCGAAAACGAACAGCGCACACACGCCAATCACCGAACCCGTCAGCAGCACCTGCGCCAGACCGACGCCAAACACAGCTTTGCGCATCACCCACAACCGTCGCGGCGACAGTTCCAGGCCGATGATGAACAGCAGCAACACCACCCCGAGTTCGGAAATGTGGCTGACGCTTTGCGGATTGTCGATCAACCCCAGTACCGAGGGCCCGATGATGACGCCAGCAAACAGATAACCCAGCACCGCCCCCAGTTGCAGGCGCTTGGCCAGGGGCACGGTGAGCACCGCCGCGAACAGAAACACGACAGCGGCTTGCAACAGGTTGCCTTCATGGGGCATGGCTTACTCCAGAGCTCGGTACGGCGGGGGGGCAAGGATAAAGGCTGAGCTCACGGAAGATCTACTGTGAGAGCGAGGTGGGTCCGGGTGGCGATCAGGCGAAAGCGGTCTTACAGTCGCTGATGATGTTGCCTGTTTTACCGCTATCGCGGGCAAGCCCGCTCCCACAAGGATTATGCGGGTCCCATATCTTGTGTACGGCGCAAAACCTGTGGGAGCGGGCTTGCCCGCGATGGCGATCTCACGGATCACGCTGAACAAGTGTCAACCACCCTTCCTTTCGGCCAATGCAGGACTACACAAGTCATTCGCCCCGTCGATGACTCTCCGCCCGATCCCCCGGCAGGGCTATAACACCTCGCCTTTGTCCCACAAGTGCACCAGTTCACCAGGCGCCTGGTCTTCAGGCACTTTCATCACCATCCGGTCAGCCTGCTCACCGATGCGAAAGTGCACCTCTATTTCATAAAAACGCTGATCACCTCGACCCGGGGTCGTGCCTTCGAATGCCAGGCAACCTTCCAGCACCGAACAAATCCGCGTGCGTTGATCAATGTCGCATTGCGCGAATTCGATGCGACGGGGACGCGTCAAGGCATGGATCGCCGCCACGCCGCCTTGGCGGGAGAGACGTACCACGGCATCATCGCCCAGTGCTGGCAGGGTTTTCATGATTGCTCCTGAGTCGGGACGACACCTGTTTCGGACCAGGCATGCTTCACTACTTTAGCTTCATCGGTGCCAAAACGTTGCCGGGCATGCTCAATGGTCAGGGCAGCGAAGTCTCTGAAAGACGCCTCGCTGTTCAAGCCTTGGTCGCACAGCGTGTCATACCAGATCCGACCGGCTTTCTCCCAGGCAAAGCCGCCGAATGCCTTGGCCGCGAGATAAAATGCCCGGTTGGGGATGCCGGAATTGATGTGCACGCCACCATTGTCCTCCTGGGTGATCACGAACTCGCGCATGTGATCCGGTTGCGGGTCCTTGCCCAGCAGCGGGTCGTCATAAGCGGTGCCGGGATGGGCCATCGAGCGCAAGCCGACGCCTTTAATCCGCGGTGTCAGCAAGTCGGCGCCGATCAGCCAGTCCGCCTCGTCGGCGGTATGGCCCAGCACATGTTGCTTGATCAGCACCCCGAACACGTCCGATATCGACTCATTCAAGGCCCCGGACTGATTGGCGTAAACCAGGCCGGCTTCGCTTTCGATCACGCCATGGGTCAACTCGTGCCCGATCACATCCAGCGAGCGGGTGAAGCGCTCGAAAATTTCGCCGTCACCGTCACCGAATACCATCTGCGCACCGTTCCAGAAGGCGTTCTCGTAGTCCTGGCCGTAGTGCACGCTGCCGATCAGCGCAAAACCCTTGTTGTCGATGGAGTCGCGGCCGAGCACCTTCCAGAAGAACTCATGACTGGCGCCCAACGCATCGTAGGCTTCATCGACCGCCGGATCGCCAGTCGCCGGCTGGCCTTCAAGGCGGGCAGGCATCCCCGGCAGGAGCATTTTCCCCTGGGCGTCATGAATGCTGCGCTGGACCTGACCGGGTTGAGCGGCGGGCGGCAGGATCATCGCCGCAGCAGATCGCACCGGGGGCAGCGGCGTATGGCGAAGGGTGCGCACATGGGTCAGGGTAATCAGTGCACTGGAGCGCTGCCGCTCGGAGCCATGGGCAATAATGCGGTTGAGGATGTAAGGCGGAATGAAACTGCACAGTGATCGTGAGTCGGTCATCAGAGCATCCTTTCCTGAGTACGAAGTCGATACACATCTGAGCAGCAGTTGGCGTTTCGGTTCCATGGATTGCCAACAGCGGCGGATTCTGCGAAAACCTCCGTCCGCGCCCTTATAATCGGGCGACAGTGAACGAGTAAGAAATATGAACGACCAATTGCACATCATCGATCTGCAGCCGGGCGACGGCAAGGTCGCCGTCAAGGGCGCGCTGATCACCACGCAATACCGCGGCTGGCTGGAAGACGGCACTGAATTCGACTCTTCCTACAGCCGGGGCAAGCCGTTTCAGTGCGTGATCGGCACCGGACGGGTGATCAAGGGCTGGGACCAGGGCATCCTCGGCATGCAGGTCGGCGGCAAGCGCAAGTTGCAGGTGCCGGCGCACCTGGCCTATGGCGAGCGGACAATGGGCAAGATCCCGCCGAATTCGAACCTGATCTTCGAGATCGAATTGCTGGAAGTGCTGACCCGGGATGATTGATTCTCAGGGCTGCAAGGTCTCCCGGTAGGCATAAAGGCCCGGTGTTCCGCCGGTCATCACGAACAGCACGTTGTCCCCGCGACGGAAGCGTCCTTGCCCGAGATCGGCCAACAGCCCGGCGAACGCTTTGCCGGAGTACACCGGGTCGATCAGCAAGCCTTCTGCGCGCGCCATCAGGCGCACTGCGTCTTGCATGGCCTGCGTCGGCAGGCCGTAGCCGTCACCCAGCTGACTGCCATCGATGACAATCTCTTCAGGCTGCACGATGGCGCTGCTGCCCAACAGCGCCAGTGCGTCTTGGGTCAATTGCAGGGTCCTGGCCGCTGACGTGTCTCGATCGGATAATACCGAATAGGACTTGACGATCGAGGTGCCGCGATCCAGCAACCGGAAGCCGGCCGCGAGCCCGGCATGGGTGCCTGCGCTGCCGTTGGGCACCACGACCTGATTGAAGCTCAGGCCCAGTTCGGTCTCCTGCTGCGTGATCTCCGCCGCGCAGCGCGCATAACCGAGACTGCCCAGGGGCGTTGAACCACCCGTAGGAATCACCAGCACCTTGCGCCCCGCATCCCGCAGTTGCGCAGCGCGTATCTCGGCCTTGGCGACTGAGTCACTGCCTCCGGCCAGCACCTGCAGGTGTGCGCCAAACAACTGATCGAGCAGGACGTTGCCGTTGAGTTCGTAATCCACATCGGCTTTGGGGACCGACCGGGTCAGGATCAATTCGCAGGCGATACCCAGGCGAGCACACACGGCGGCGGTCAGGCGCGCATGGTTGGACTGAAGACCGCCCACGGTAATGACCGTGTCGACCCCGGCCTCCAGCGCCGCTCCGATATGGAATTCCAGCTTGCGCAGCTTGTTGCCGCCACCGCCAATCAACATGTGATCGTCGCGCTTGAGAAACAGGCCGATGCCCTGCGACTTCAATCCCAATAGCTGTTCGAGGCGTTCGGCCCGCTGAATCGGGGTGGGCCCTTGCAGCAGGTTTGCCCGCGCAAAAGAACTCAGTGACGTGTCCAGTAGGGTTTGCATCAATGACGCCTCGTTGTTCACATTTTATTAATGTAACTGTATGAACAAAGGCCCCCGTGATAAACCCATCGCCGGTTATTACTCCTTTAACCTGATGTACTTAATGGAGCGGGTCAGCGGTCGTTTTCATCCCTTTACAAGGCACGTACATGAGCAAACTCAGGCAAATGGAAGTATTCGTCGCCGTGGTCGAGGCGGGCAGCTTCGCCGATGCGGCGACGGCGGTCGGCATGTCGGCGGTCATGGTCGGACGGCATATCCAGAGCCTGGAGAAAACCCTCAATACCAGACTGATTCAGCGCACCACCCGGCGGCAATCCATCACAGGGGAGGGGCGATTGTTTTACGAAGAAGCCAAATTGGCCCTGGAACAGGTGAAGTACGCGTTCAGTCGGGTGGAGGCGTCGAGCCCGGAGCCGAGCGGCCTGTTGCGCATCACCGCGCCGATGACCCTGGGTGTGTCATTGGTCGGTCCACTGGTGGCCGAGTTCATGCAGCGTTATCCGCAGATCCAGGTCGAGCTTATTCTGAGCAATGAAGTGCTGGACCTGTACGAGACGTCATTTGATGTGGCTTTTCGGATCTCCGAGCTGATCGGCGTCAACCTGTTGGCCAAGCCATTGCCGCCGTATCGAATGGTGATCTGCGCGTCGCCCCGGTACCTGGAAAAATGGCAGGAACCCCAGTCTCCTGAAGACTTGTACCGGCATCGAATTCTCACCCACACCTCCTGGAACAACCGGTTTGCCTGGCCACTGCAAAGCGGCACCAACGAAGTGCCCTGGCCTGAAGGTGCCGTATTGAAGAGCAATGACGGCCAGGTGCTGCTGCAGGCGGCCGTGGCCGGAGAGGGGATACTGATGCAACCCGATTTCCTGGTGTCGGCCGCCCTGGCCAACGGCGAACTGGTCAGGATCCTCGATGCCTGCGTGCCGCCGCCCAAGCCGGTGCAGATGGTCTATCCCCGTTCCAGGAAATCGCTGCCCAAATTGAAGGCTTTTGTGGATTTTGTGGTTAATCGGCTGGCATGACCGGTGCGGTTGCGGATTTTTCAGGCGGGTTTCGATAGGCTACACCGCGTCGGATAATCAATGCTTTTGCAGGGGAGGGTGCGTGTCGCCGATCAATGAATACATCGCTCATGTGCAATTGCTGGACGACGCTTACCGGCACTGGACGGGTGAAAGCCTGCCGGCCCCTCAAGCGCTGACCGGCCTTGAGCGCTTGCACTGGCTGCACGCACAGGCACCTTACAGCCTGCTGGCCCATGGCACTGAAGAAGACCCTCGTTTCTTCTATGCCAATGAACAGACGCTGGCCTGCTTCAAATACCCTCGCTCACAGTTTCTTGGCATGCCGTCACGGTTCAGCGCTTCGCCACTGGACCGCGCCATGCGCCAGTCGCTGCTGGAGCAGGTCACGGCCAATGGCATTGCCCATGGCTACAGTGGCTATCGGGTGGACAGGGACGGCCATGCATTCATGATTCATGAGGGCAAGGTCTGGACGCTGATCGATCGGCACGGCGAGCATCGGGGGCAGGCGGCGTTGTTCTGGCCGGACGAACTGCGTGTCGGCCGGGTCGATTGAGGAATGGGCGGGACCGCTTCGCCTCGCAATGGGGGCCAGAATATCAGTCAGTCAAGGAGCGGAATCTGTGGGAGCGAGCTTGCTCGCGATAGCGGTTGAGCATTCAACATCAGCATCGGCTGATCCACCGCCATCGCGAGCAAGCCCGCTCCCACAGGCCATTGCGCAGCTGATCGCAGCGGTATCAACGCTTACATCACTTGGCGAGAGCGTGGCGGCTGCACATGCGGGGCAATCGCTGTGACGCAGGACGCCTCTGGGTGCACCCCCGCGCGGGAGCATGGGAGCGATCCATAGGGTGACTATTCGCCAAATAATTCGCTTGATTGAATCAGATTCACGCCAGCCACCTGCATCCGCTCGATGGCCGCAGCCAGCGAGCCCTCCAGATCAATCGCCCGGCAAGCATCCGTTACCACCGTTGCGTTGAACCCTGCCGCCCGTGCATCGAGGGCGGAAAACATTACGCAGAAGTCCAGTGCCAGCCCGACCAGGTAAACCGTGTTGATACCCCGTTCTTTCAAGTACCCGGCCAACCCTGTGGTGGTCGTGCGATCTGCTTCCAGAAACGCCGAATAGCTGTCGATGTCCGGGTTGCAGCCCTTGCGGATGATCAGTTGCGCATGGGGCAGGGCCAGATCCCTGTGCAGCTCGGCACCGGGTGTGGCTCGCACGCAATGCTCAGGCCAGAGCGTCTGCGCGCCGTAGGGCAATTGAATCTCATCGTAAGGCTTGCGGTCCGGGTGGCTGGAGGCGAACGAGGTGTGTCCGGCCGGGTGCCAGTCCTGGGCGATGATGACTTGCTTGAACAGGCCGCCGAGGCGATTGATCAATGGCACGATCAGGTCACCTTCGGGTACCGCCAACTGGCCGCCGGGGATGAAGTCGTTCTGTACGTCGATGACCAGCAAGGCTGTGCGTGAAGAAATCGGCATGGGTAGGTTCCTCCTTGGAAATTAGACGCCAAGCATAGTTACAAACAGGATCATGCGCTAAGTCGGCTGCGCAATAACCTGGCCATATCCTCCAATTCCGCTGCCGGGTTATGCCCGATCAGCATCCACGCGTGTTCCATGTCAGCCCAATAGACGACGTTCATTCCATGCCGCTTCTCATGGGCAAACTGTCGACTGCCGCTGTTGGAGCGGGTGACACACAGCGCCAACACGCCGTGCGCCGGGTCCAGGTAAGTTATCTGGGCGATGGGCACGCCGTCGTATTCGAGGATTTGCGCGCGCTTGAATTGCGGGCGCGGCAAGGTCAGTTTGGCCGGTACCAGAGTGAGGCCCAGGCGCGCGTCGAGGGTGCGCAGTTGTGCACGCTGGGCCGCTTCGTCGCTGGGCAGATGGTCCAGGGTTTGCGGCACGTAGAGCGCCATGTAGTCCGCGACCAGGCCGCGCCAGCTGTTTTTCCGCAGGCTCAGTTGCCAGCCGAGGAACAACCGGTCCGCCACCACGCCGCTGACCACCAGTGCGGCCGCCGCCGCCATGAACCAGCGCCGGTCCATGGCGGGGCGCTCAGGGCTGGGCAAGTTGTCGAGCATGGACTGCAAGCGTTCCGTGGGCGCTTGTCGGCCCACTTCATCGTAGGCGTCCTTGAATGGCAGGCTGCTGCGGGCCAGCCATTGCAGGCGCAGGTTGAGCATTGAGTCTTCGGCGATGGCGGCGTCGATGCGGCTGCGCTGTTCGCTGTCGAGTTGGTCGTCGAGGTAGGCCACCAGTTGCTCGTCCGAAGGTATCGCGTGATCGTTCATCGACGTTCTCCTGTGGAAGGGCCCGGCACGGCGTGCAGCGGCGGATACTCGGCGAGCTTCACCCGCGCGGCGGCGAGGCGGCTCATGACGGTGCCGATGGGCACTTGCAAGACCTCGGCGACCTCGCGATAGGACAAGCCCTCGACGTAGGCCAGAAATACCGTTTCGCGCTGGGCTTCGGGCAAAGCATCGACGCGGCGGATCACCTGAACAGCGAGGACATGGGTTTGCGCCGCGGATTCACCGTCGAATGACAAGGCGTGGCCGGCATCCACCAGACCCTGGCCCTGACGCACCCGGCGCGAGCGGACTTCGTTGAGCCAGATCGAATGCAAAATGCTCAGTAGCCAAAGGTCCATGCGGGTGCCCGGGACGAACTGTCCGGCACGTTCGAGCGCGCGCACGCAGGTGGCCTGGACCAGGTCTTCGGCGACATGCCGTTGCCGGGACAGCAGCAGGCCGTAGCGCCATAGACGCGCCAGATGCTGGCCCAGTTCGGCCCGTATTGCCTGATCGCTGGCGATGGCGACCTCCGTCCGCTCGGGGTGTCAGGTTTTCGATGAGTCGTTGATGGCTGCGGCCAGATCCTGGTACTCCTCGCAGGTGCTGCCACAGATCGATTTGATCTGCTGCAACTGCTCCTGCGCCAGGTCCAGCCGCCCCGTGATCACATAGGCCTCGCCCAGGTACTCACGCACTTGCGCGTACTGCGGGTCGAGTTTTACCGCTTGCAGGTAATACCCGATGCCTTCGTCGGTGCGCCCCAGTTTACGCGTGGCGTAACCGCGATAGTTCAAGGCCTTGGCGGTATTCGGCTGTTGCAGCGTGTCGAGCAGCGCGAGGGTTTCTTCGTAGCGACCGTCCTTGGCCAGGCGATAGGCGTAATCGGTACGGTCGGCGTCCGGGACCAGGCTGCTGTTTTGCATCAGGCATTTCTGCTGCTTGCTGTCCCAGACCTGACCTTTGGGGCAGTTGGGTTTTTTGACAGGTTCCTCTTCATCACCCTCGGCGAATGCAAGTGAACCGGACAGCGCGAAGGCCAGCAGCAGCGGGGTAGTGAAAGCAGCAAGACGGATGTTCATTGGCGATGCTCCACAGGTTTTTTCGTTTCAGTTCGAACCGGGTAAAGGTTGGGACATCAAACAGGCCGACATAGTTGAATAGTTCTGCTCGCGCCCGGCGAAGCAATCTTCATGGATGATGGGAGGTGAACACCACAGCATGAACAATTATTCATTTTTTTCTGGCGGTCTTTTCAAGGAAAGCTCAAATCGAGGCGCTATGCTCGACAGCACTCGACGTCGATCCGGAGCACTGCCATGAGAGATCAGGTCCATCATTCGGCGGCTGCCGGCTATAAAACCGGTGCCGAGACCTACGTCCGCGGTCGGCCGGATTATCCGCCGCAAGTGGCCGATTGGCTGACGGGCACGCTCGGGTTGAACGCGGATAAGAGCGTGATCGACCTGGGCGCCGGCACCGGTAAGTTTACCGCGCGGTTGGTGGCGACCGGAGCGCAGGTGATTGCCATAGAGCCGGTGGCGCAGATGCTCGAGAAACTGTCCGCTGCCTTGCCTGAAGTGCTCGCCGTGAGTGGCACGGCCATGGATCTGCCGCTGCCGGATGCTTCGGTAGATGTAGTGGTCTGCGCCCAGGCCTTTCATTGGTTTGCCAACAGCGACGCATTGGACGAAATCGCCCGGGTCCTCAAGCCCGGCGGCAAGCTGGGGCTGGTGTGGAACTTGCGCGATACCCGCATGAGCTGGGTGCCGAAACTGGATGCGATCGTCAATGCGCTGGAGGGTGACACCCCGCGCTTCTACACCGGGGCCTGGCGCCGGGCGTTTCCCCATTCGGCGTTCGGGCCGCTGCAGGAGCAGCACTTCAGCCATGGGCATACAGGGCCGCCGGAGGATGTGATTTTCAACCGCGTGCGCTCCACCTGCTTCGTCGCGGCATTGCCGGCGCAGGAGCGGGCGAAGGTTGATGAGCAGATACGGGCGATGATTGCCAGGGAACCCGATCTGCGTGGCAAGGATGTAGTGACGGTGCCCTATGTCACGGTGGCATTCGTGGCGGTGAAGGTCGGTTAGCCCAACCCCTGTGGGAGCGAGCTTGCTCGCGATGGGGCCTACACATTCAACATCAATGTTGGCTGGAAGTCCGTCATCGCGAGCAAGCTCGCTCCCACACGTTTTGCGGCGTGCAGCGCTTGATTGTCTGGCGTTAGCCCAGCAACCGGATTGGCGCACCTGCTGCCCAGGCCTGAATATCCTCGATCATCTGCGAAAAGAACTGCTGATAGTTCTGCCGACTGACATACCCGACATGGGGCGTAGCCAGCACATTTTCCAACGTCCGGAACGGATGATGCGCGGGCAAAGGCTCCTGCTCGAACACGTCCAGCGCCGCGCCGGCCAGCCGTTGTTTTTGCAAGGCCTTGATCAACGCCGATTCATCGACGATCGGCCCGCGGGCGGTGTTGACCAGCAGCGCCGTAGGCTTCATCCAGTCCAGCGCCTGGGCGTCGACCATGCCCCGGCTGCGCTCGCTGAGCACCAGGTGCACCGACAGCACATCGGCCTGTTCGAACAGTTCCTGCTTGCTGACATAAGTCACGTCGACTTCCGCCGCACGCTCGGCGGTCAGGTTTTCGCTCCAGGCAATCACCCGCATGCCGAACACTTGGCCGAACCGGGCGACACGTTGCCCAATGCTGCCCAGGCCGAGAATCCCCAAAGTCTTGCCGTGCAGGTCGCCACCCAGGCTTTGTTGCCAGGCACCCGCGCGCAAGGCGTTGGCTTCCCCCACAAGGTTACGCGTGGCGGCCATGATCAGCGCCCAGGTCAATTCTGGCGCGGCGTGTTTGTAGCTGTCGGTGCCGCAAACCTGAATGCCCAGCGCGGCAGCGGCGTTCAGGTCCAGGGCGGCGTTGCGCATGCCGCCGGTGACCAGCAGTTTGAGTGTCGGCAACTGCCGCAACAGGTCCTCGTCGAACCGGGTGCGCTCGCGCATCACGCAAATCACCTCGAACTCACCCAGGCGCTGCGCCAGGGTTGCGTTGTCGGCAGGGTAATCATGAATAAAACTCACCTGGCCGATGGCGTCCAGCGCCGACCAGTCCACCACGTCCCGGGCGACATCCTGCCAGTCATCGATTACCGCAATCTGCACCGCCATCAGCCTTACCTCATCAACGAAGGGGGTCGGTTTTGCTTAGCCAGGCCAGCAACGCCTGGTGGAATTTCGCCGGTTCTTCCATCTGCGGCGCGTGGCCCATGCCGGGGAATTCGACCAGCGTCGACTGGGGAATCAGTTTCGCCACTTGTTTGCCGAGTACCTGGTAGTGACCGATTTTCGCCTTGACCTCGGGCGGCGCAAGGTCCTTGCCGATGGCCGTGGAGTCGGAAGTACCGATCAGCAGCAGCGTCGGCATCTTCAAGTCCTTGAACTCGTAGTACACCGGCTGGGTGAAGATCATGTCGTAGATCAACGCCGAATTCCACGCCACCTGAGTCTTGCCCGGACCTTTGCTCAGGCCCGCGAGCATATCCACCCAGCGGTCGAACTCGGGCTTCCAGCGGCCGTCGTAATAGGTGCTGCGCTCATAGTCGCGGATGCCTTGGGCGGTGACCTTCAGTTCGCGCTCATACCATTGATCCACCGTGCGATAGGGAACGCCGAGGGCCTTCCAGTCTTCCAGGCCGATGGGGTTGACCAGTGCCAGCTGATCGACCTGATCGGGATACAGCAGCGCATAGCGGGTGGCGAGCATGCCGCCGGTGGAATGCCCGAGCAACGTGGCCTTCTGGATGCCGAGGGCCTTTAGCAGTTGCTGGGTGTTGGTGGCCAGTTGCTGGAAGCTGTATTGGTAGTTGTCCGGCTTGCTGGACGTACAGAAACCGATCTGGTCCGGGGCGATGACCCGGTAACCGGCGTCGCTCAGGGCCTTGATCGAAGTGTCCCAGGTTGCGCCGCAGAAATTCTTGCCATGCAGCAACACGATGCTGCGTCCGTTGGCCTTGCCGTTGGCGGCGACGTCCATGTAACCCATTTGCAGGGTTTTACCTTGGGACTGAAAGTCGAAATGCTTGACGGTGTAGGGGTACTCGAACCCTTGCAGCTGCGGACCATATTCCGGGCCTTCGGCGTGAGCGATGACCGGCAGCGCGGCGGTCAACAGCAGGCTGGGCAGCCAGCGCGAGCGTGTCTGGGGCATGGGTAAACTCCATAGGAAATCCGCCGATGCTGGATCGGCATGATTAGGGCGACATTAAACACAGGCAATCGCGGCGAAAGATCGTTCAACCCATCCAGCCCAGAGTGGCGAGGGCCAGTACACCATAGCGGGCGCCCTTGGCCAGGGTCACGATCAGCAGGAATCGCCCCAGCGGCTCGCGCATCACACCGGCCACCAAGGTCAGCGGATCACCGATGACCGGCACCCAACTTAGCAGCAAGGACCAGTGACCGTAGCGCTGATAATTGATTCGGGCTTTTTCCAGATGGCGAGGACTGACCGGAAACCAGCGCCGATCGCGGAAGCGTTCGATGCCACGGCCCAGCCACCAGTTGACCAACGACCCCAGGACATTGCCCAGCGTGGCCACGGCCAGCAACAGCCAGAGCCAATACCGGTCGCTGAGCAGCAACCCCACCAGCAGCGCTTCGGACTGCAGCGGCAGCAGGGTCGCGGCACCGAACGCGGCGAAAAACAGCCCGATATACGCACCGGACATCAATGGGCAGGGTAGTCCGCCACTACCACGTCAGTGCCATCCTTTTTCAGGCCGATCACCTGATAGGCATCGCTCATGCCGTCCATTTCCATGCCGGGCGAACCCATGGGCATGCCGGGGGCGGCGACACCCAGCAGATCGTTGCGCTTGCTCAAGGCCAGTACCTGATCGGCAGGCACATGGCCTTCAACGAATTTGCCGTTGATCAGGCCGGTGTGGCACGACGACAGACGCGGCGGCACGCCGTGCTGTTGCTTGAATTCGCTCATGTTGGTTTCGACGCGATCGTCGACCTTGAAGCCGTTGGCTTCCAGATGGCTGATCCATTTTTTGCAGCAGCCGCAGTTGGCGTCGCGGTGGACCTCGATCGGGATCAGGTCGGCGGCCTGGGCCAGGGAGGAGATGAACAGGGCGCTCAGGGCGGCCAGACGCAGATGGGTTCGCATGGGGGTCTCGTTTCGGGTTACGACCAGAAAAGATTCATTCTGACCGTTTTTTCCGCCAATTAGGTATGAGAGTGTTTCAAAAAATACCGCAGACGCTGTATTCCCTATTGACGCTTTGAGTAAAAAAGGTGGGGAGAGATCACTTCCTACTAATGGTTCTCTAGGTTGCGTGTGGGGAGTGCGCTCGAAAAGGGAGGTGTGGCGAGTAGGAAGATTCGCTGCATTTTTGTATCGACGTTTCCTACGCACCCATCAGAAGCGTCCTATTTCCAACTAAGTCAACTTCACCAAAGCTTCCAACCCCCAGGACCAGGGTGGAAGCAAAGCCCTTCCTGATCGTCAATATTCAGACCAGGAAGGCCTGACCATGCCCAGCCCAACACCCATCTTCTTCGACCACAGCCGGCACAAGCTGCGCGTCCATAACTTCGACGCGACCCTCGACGTCCTGACCTTCCACGGCGAAGAACAACTGAGCCAGCCGTTCCACTACGTCGTCGAATTCACCTGCACCGAACAGGACATCGCCGCCGACCAACTGCTCAACCGCGAGGCCCAGTTCAGCCTCCACCCCGTGCCACGCCAGCTCACCTTCCTGACCCGGGACCTCAAGGTCAAACCGCTGCGCACCTTCAACGGCGTGATCACCGGCTTCAAGCGCCTGTCCGGTTCCGTCGACGAAGCCCGCTACGAAATCACCCTGCAACCGCGCCTGGCACTGCTCGCCCGCGGCCAGCAGTTCCGCCTCTACCAACACCAGTCGGTGCCGGAAATCGTCGAACACATCCTGCGCAGCCGCCACGACTTCCGGGGCGAGGATTTTTACTTCAAGCTCACGCGGGACTACCCCAAACGCCTGCAAGTCATGCAATACGGCGAAAGCGACCTGGCCTTCATCGCCCGGCTGCTGGCCGACGTCGGCATCTGGTACCGCTTCACCAGCGACGAACGCCTGCACATCGACGTCGTCGAATTCCGTGACGATCAGCTGCATTACCAATCCGGCATCGAGCTGCCTTACTACCCACCCGCCGGACTGAGCAGCAGCGAGCAGGACGGCGTCTGGGCCTTGCAAACCCACCACCAGGTGGTGGAACGCCAGGTCAACATCCGCACCTACCAGCACCGTGACGCCCGCGCCCACCTGGACGGCGAGATCGACCACACCCGCGGCGCGACCACCACCTACGGCGAGGCCTACCACTACGCCGAACCCTACACCGCCCTCGGCGACCGCTACCAATTCTACGAAGACCTGCCGCCAGAAACCGGCTACTTCTACGCCCGCCTGCAACACGAACGCTACCTCAACGATCAGACCCGCCTCAGCGGCACCAGCAGCAGCGCGAGCCTGGCCCCCGGCCAGAAGCTGATGATCTCCGGCGGCGCGCCCCAGGCCTTCGCCCCCGGCACGGTGATCACCCACCTGAGCACCCGCGCCGCCCGCGATGCCAGCTTCGAAGCCCGGTTCCAGGCCATCCCCTATTCGGAAAGCGTGTGCTTCCGCCCGCCACTGCTGGCCAAACCGCAGATCGCCGGCACCGTCCCGGCCCGGGTCAGCAACCCGCAAAAACACGACCCCTACGCCGAGATCGACGTCGAAGGGCGCTACCGCGTGCACTTCCTGTTCGACCGCGACACCTGGAAACCCGGCCAGGAAAGCATGTGGCTGCGCCTGGCCCGACCCTACGCCGGCGACACCCATGGCCTGCATTTGCCGCTGATCGCCGGCACCGAAGTGGCGGTGGCCTTCGAACAGGGCGACCCGGATCGCCCCTACATCGCCCATGCCCTGCACGACAGCCAGCACCCGGACCACGTGACCCTGCGCGCGCGCAATTACAAACGCAACGTGCTGCGCACGCCGGCCAACAACAAGCTGCGGATGGAGGACACGCGCGGCGAGGAGCACGTCAAGCTCAGTACTGAGCACAGTGGCAAGAGCCAGCTCAACCTCGGGCATTTGGTCGATGCCGAGCAGCAGAAGCGTGGCGAAGGGTTTGAACTGCGCACCGATGGTTGGGGGGCGATTCGGGCGGGGAAGGGGTTGTTTATCAGTGCCGATGAACAGCCGAAAGCGCAGGGCGAAACGCTCGACATGAGTGAAGCCCTGGCGCAATTGGAAGAGGCATTGCAACGTGTGCAAGGGTTGGCGCGTAACGCCGTAGTGGCTGGGGGACTGCAGGCGGATGAGGCTGTGCCCAAGCACCTGAAAGCCACGTTGGGGCAATTGAAAGAAGCCGGTTTGCTCGTCTCGGCTCCCGCCGGCGTGGCGCTGGTAACGCCAGAGCATTTGCAGTTGGCGGCTGGTCAGACCCTTAGCGCAGTGAGCAACAACACTGACTTTAGTGTGCTCAAGCGTTTTACGGTGACGGCAGGTCAAGCCATTGGACTGTTCGCACAAAAGCTCGGGTTGAAGTTAATTGCCAACCAGGGCGCTGTATCGATCCAGGCACAGAACGACCGCCTTGAACTGTTGGCCAGGCAAGGTATCGACATCAGCAGCACCGAGGACGAAATTCGCATCACTGCGAAAAAGAAAATCACCCTCAACGTCGGCAGCAACTACATCGCCATCGATCCCTACCGCATCGAAATTGGCTCACCGGGTGAAGTCGAAATCAAGTCTCCGCACTTCGATTACATCCAGTCGGCGGGCAGATTGAAAACTGCACTCTCACCATTGGCCGACCCGCTGGCCGACATGCCCAACAGGCTGCTGTTGAACTTCTACGATGCTGCGGCCAAGCCCGTTGCAGACGTGCCTTATACCCTGACGTTTGACAATGGCCTGGTGCTGCAAGGGAAGCTCGACGAGCGAGGTCATGCTCTGCACAGCCCGGTTCCGGATAAGCCGGCGTGTGTGCAGTACCAGCTTCCTGAGCCTGAGCCGGATCAGCCTTGGCCTTCCTATGACTTGTTACTACAGCATTCGATTGATGAACCCGCCCACACGGAAAAAATATGAATTTCACAGCTTTTTTATTAACTGGGTTCAATTGGATGGTTTGGGGTTGTGCCCATGCAACATCATTTGGTCGTATGGAATCCGCCACTATTGCTTCGATTGATAGTAGGCCAGCTATTTGTTTGCCAACTGATGCAGGGAAAACGTTTTCGGTCGGTTGGATATCATTGTCGCAAAGTTATGTGCGAAATGCCGGCGCTTGGGGGGTTGCACTTAAATCGGATGCCAAACCATTAGAGCTGCAACCGGGTGAATGTATTGTCTTTGGCGTCGTGCCAGAGGGTTACGAGCTGGACGACTATAAAGTAAAGACTTATCCATTGAGGCTTGAAGTGAATAGTACATACGTATTTAGTTTGGTTAACGCTTCCCGACCAAGAGATCGCTATACAGCTGTTTTTTGTATCAGTAACGCCATAAATGGAACTCTGGAGTACTTTCAATATATTCCTCTGGCAGACGGTGGGGAACTCGTTCCCTCTTGCGATGGCAGGCGCAATGGAAATGCTTCAAGCCCCGGCAACGCCGCGCCGGAATAGTTGCATACACCTTCTATTGGTATTTTTCTTGTCGTTGAACATGGAACTCGCATGAATCAGGAACTGCAAAACGCCTTGGCGTTCTACGAGCCTGCTCCACAGGACGCTTACTCAGGCGTCGAAGGGAAATGTCTCTGGCTGTGGGAAGTGTTACAGGGGGATTTTCATGAAAATCCGAGTACGGCACAAACTGTCACTGGAACGTTGATTTTCATGATTCCCCTCGTGGATCAGATCGGCGATGTGCGTGATTTGGTTGCCAATTGCCGAAAGATCAACAAGGACACCGACGATACCTGGGCCTGGGTCGCATTGGTTCTGACGCTTATCGGTTTGTTTCCGACTTTGGGGTCATTGGTTAAAGGGTGTTTCAAGGTTTTAATATTTCAGGTGCGTAGGGATATCTTTAAAGCGACAGCGACTATGTCGAGAATAGAAACGCCAGTGATTGATAAGGCTGTGTCGTTTCTGAAGCTCTATTTGAACGATCCAAAAGTTAGGAAGCTTTTGGCCAGGATGAAAATTCATAATCCCTTTCTGTATTTGGCTGGAAAACTGGATGACGTGAAGAATAGTCTTGCAGTTAAGGGGTTGCTGGAAAAATTCGATGAACTTATGCAGATGACGCGTCAGCTTTTCGATTCAGTTACCAGGTTTGGTCCGGAAGTATTACGTGTTCGAGTAGAGCGATTGTGGTCAGTTTTAGTGGGCGTCAGGAATAAGGCTGATGAAGGAATGGCAAAGGCCCTGCGGCCAGCGCAGGACTGTCTGGACCAGATCATCAACCGCCTGCGGGTGGAAGGAGACAACGCTTATCGTGCTCGGTTGGGAAATAATAACCATGTGTTAGGAAATCGCGAGAATGCCGAGCTGGAGTTGATCCAACAGAAAAAACCGGATTGGGTGGATAAAGTTAAAAATTCGAGTTATCCCGCCTTGAAAAAGCTTCCATCAAGCGCATTGAAAAGTATTGCTGAGGGCTGGCCAGATATTAGCGCAACTTCCAAAGGCCCAATGAAAAATAAGTTCAGTACTTTCGATGATTCTATGCGCGCGACTGAAGTATTACCCGGCGAGCGTCTATATCGGGTCGTGGAGCCCGGCGCGAAATCCTTCGACAATGGCGGCTTTTGGATGCGCGAGGCTGAATTTCAAAGACTTACTTCGAAAAGCGAATGGCGACGTAATTTTGCGGTCTGGAAAAGCTGGAATGAAAACGGCGAGTACTTGGTTTACACCGTACCGCCGGGGCAACCCCTAAAAGTTTGGGAGGGGCGTGCGGCCACACAAAAATTTGAATCAATGGATACTTATAAATTGGAGGGAGGGCGGGAACAGATTTTAATAGATCCAAATAACCTCAAGCCGGGCTTTACAAGTCCTCGAAAGAGCACCGGTTGGGGCTATGACGACGGTACCGGCAACCCCGGCTTAGACCCGCTTAAACCCTACTTGGGCCTGCCCGATTTGACCCACAACTGGTACGAATAAAAGGACTTGAACATGGCCGTACTTCACCCTCTTGAATGCTACTTGTTGGAAAGATTCAGTTCAGCTGAGCACATCGCCGCCACTCGTGATGCGGTGATCGAATTAATAGACGCGCATGAGGATGCTTATGCAAGGCTCCAGCGTGAATCTGATCCGCGACAGCGCAGCAAGCCTGTATGGCAGCAGGGCGATGTGATTTGGGGGACGCGAGTATTGCCCAACATACGCCCCGCTCGAGAGCGTTACATCAAGGCCTATATTTTGCGCTGCCATAGCGATCCGCAGACATTCCAAGGCGTTGGTAACACTTTAATCAACTGGAATCGGGGTATTGATGAGTTCTGGGATGGCTGGATGACTGAAGAAGAGCGACGGCGCATTTCGCTAGCAAGAGATCGTGCTAGCGAACTCGATAGATGGCTAGGTACGACTGCTGGGGGGGAGTGGGATGAAGGTGATTTGACCTATAACGGACAAGACAGAGTCTATCGACTTGCTGAATTGCCTCAGCGTATTCCGCGCTATGTGCTGGATTCAAGCGTGCGGATAGAAAAGAACGAACGCCCCAAGCAGATGGGTATTTATCTGCCGGATGTAGATTTTGCAGCCGCACACTTACTGTATCCCACCGAGTGGGTCGAGGGAGGCGAGAAAGTTCGGCGTGGCGTAAGACGTAGTACTTGGGTCATACCTGATACTGGTAAGCCTGACTACGACTGGACAGAGAGTGAACTGGTCGAAACTGGTTGGACACTGATCCGGCGTGTAGAAGAAGAATTCATTGAAGTACCGGAACGAGGCTTCTTCCCTAAGGGTGAACCGGACGAGCTGTACACCTGGCCCGAGCGCGAAGCGCAGTTCATCAGACGGGATGGTGTCTTTATCACGGCTCTGTCGGGAGAGCCCGCAAGCCACACCGGCAAATGGTCGATCTTCGGCCGCAAGGGCTTTGAATACCTCGACCTGCAAAACGGCCAGCGCCTGCCGCACAAGGACGAGCAGTCGGTGAAGTGGACCTTGATCGCACGGGCTGATGGTGGGTCTTGTACCGAACCTAAGGGGAAGTCTTGAAATGGCCGTTTTGCATCCGCTTGAATGCTATCTGCTGGAAAGCTTCAGTTCCCCCGAGCACTTCGCTGTTACTCGCGATGCGATTATCGAGTGGATTGACGCCCACGAGGCAGCTTTTGCACGCTTGCAAGCGATTCTCGATCCGCACGAGCGTAGCAAACCGCAATGGCAACAAGGCGATATAGTCTGGGGTCACCGTCTTTTGCCAGAAACCCGTATTAAGCGGGATAACTATATCAACGCTTATATCCACCGCGTGAATAATGATCCATCGGCGTTCAGCACCAGTGGCACCATAAATTTTAATGACCAATGTTTCAGTGAATTCAGGAATCGCTGGATGCTTGAGGAGGAAAGACAGCGTATTTCGGCAACGCGAGAATGGGCTTCAAATTTGGATGGGCGATTAGCGAAAACGTCCGGAGGAAACTGGAATGAAGGTGATTTAACCTATAACGGACAAGACAGAATCTATCGACTCAATGAACTGCCTCAACGTATTCCCCGCTATGAGCTGGATCCCAGCGTACGTATAGAGAGTGATGAACGTCCCAAACAAATGGGAGTTTATCTACCGGACGTAGATTTTGCAGCTGCGCAATGGCTGTATCCCACAGAGAGATTTAAGGGTGGCAAGAAAGTTCGGCGTGGGCTCATACGTAGGACATGGTTTGCTACCGATGCTGATAAACGCGATTTCGATTGGCGCGAGCGTGAGTTGGTTGAAACCGGTTGGACGCTGATCCGCCGGGTGGACGGCGAATTCATCGAGGTCCCGGAACGAGGCTTCTTTCCCAAAGGTGAACCGGACGAACTGTATACCTGGCCTGAGCGCGAAGCGCAGTTCATCGTTCCAGGAACTCACTGTCAGGGAAGCGAACCTCATCTCAGGGAATGATGATGGATCGTATATTGAGCTATGGGCAGGTATTAGTAATTAAAATGAGAAAGATTATCCATGGATCTATCGTTTTTCTTCTCTGGATTGCCAGGCTTTTAGGTAGGGTTGCGTACTTTATCTTGCTCGCGTTATGGCATATTTTTTTGGTTGTGGCGAAATGTTCGATCGCAGCAGTGTGCTTGGGTGTTTACAGTATCGTGCGAAAAACAGGATTTATTTTTTCAGTAAAAGAAAGGCGCAGTCTTATTAGGGTGTTGCGTCACGTGCCGTTGAGGAGGACTTGGCGAGAGATAAAGTTGGCAGAGCGTGTGTCTAACAGGCCTTTCGCAATCAATCTCCATGAAACATCTCCATATTGTTTTATTGGTATGAAACCAACTGAAGTAAGCACGATATTACAAGTTGTTGATTATGAGGAGTGGGGCGGAGATCGTGGTGAAAGATATATAACGTGGAGGCGGGCGGGGTTGGAGGTTCAATGTAGCTTTTATAGTGAGATTTGTGCTTATTGCAGTTTTTATATGCGGAGCGAGCAGGGTGGCTTGACCGAAATTTCCAGAGCGATATAGCCGTGCGACGTCTTTCTGCTCAGAAATAATGGTGCGGTTATAAAAATTGATCATGTTTAAAAAGGGAAAGATATGAAAGGAATTATCCGAATCGGCGACGGCACTACCGGCGGCGGTGCTGTGCTATCAGGCGCAACGGGGATGCGCTTTGGCGGTATCGGCGTGGCCCGTCAAGGTGATCCGGTCCGGTGTGGAAAACATGGTCCGACAGTGATTAGCGAGGGGCATCCAACCTTTCGTGACAACGGCATACCCGTCGCCTTTCATGGGCATTTGTGCGCCTGTGGCTGTGCCTTGGTTACGTCCTTGCCCAATGCGACGGCGAGTTGATTTATGCCGGTCAAATTGTACGAGGTACCCCCTCAACTGACCGCGCCACCGGCTCCGCGTGCGTGGCGTTGGCTGGTTCTGCTGCCGGTGTTATTGCTCCTGAGTCTCGGGCTGACGTCGTGGTTGGGGGGTGACGCCTTTACTCATCAACCGCTTCTGTTCTGGCAGATTGGGCTGGGGGCACCCATGGCGATCTGGGGTGTCCTCGGCTTGATCCGTGCGTTGGTGTATCTCGGCCAGTTGAGCGTGGTTGACGGCTGGAACGACGAGCGTGAAGCGGATCTGGTTCAGAAAATGCGGCAGGGGCGCCGCTCGCAACAGGTGCTCGCGGTAAGTTTGCACACCGCACTGCGTGAGCTGGGGGCGCAAAATGGCGAGGCGCAGCGGGAGGTTTTGCACGATGCGCACAAGGCCTTGCGGGTCCAGCCTGCATGGCAGCCCTGTGAAGAGGGCGTTCGCCATAGCCGCTTGGCGGTTGAACAGGGCGATTTACCTGAGACGGTGCTGCGGCGGGTATTGCGGCAAGTATTAAGTGACATCGCCCGGGTGCTGCAAGAGCTGCCGGGGGATAAGCCTCTGGCCCTGTTGCTGGAAACGGACTCCAGTGTTTCCGAGGAAAATCTCAGCAGACTGTGGCAGGACGTCTGGTCCGAGTCCGGTATACGCCAGACGGCCACACGGCTTGAAGGCCGCGGGCTGGCAGCGGTGGATGGCTGGCTGGATCAGCGCATCCGCGAACAGACGCTGTTGCTGGTCGTGGCGTTTCAGGTTGCGCCCGCGCAAGCGGAAGATACAGCCGAAGCGGTGGTGGGTTTGCTGCTGGGTAATCGCCTGACGCAAACCACGCTGGAGCCGCTGGCTTATCTGCATCGCCCTGAACCGGCGCGCACGCCTACCTCTGAAGGTTTGCTCTACGCCACTCGTCAAGCCCTCGACTGGGTGCCGGTGGAGGCGGCGTCGATTCGGCATGCCTGGCGGGTCGGTACTGATGCCCAGCGTGCTTCGGCGATCACCACGGCGGTCAGCGACGTTGCGATGCCAGTGAAGGTTGCACAGGGGTTGCACGACCTCGACTCCATTCTGGGCAATCCAGGTTGCGCGACGCCCTGGGTAGCGATTGCTGCCGCGGTGGAGTCGATTCGCGACGAGGGGGAGCCACACTTCATTTTCAGTGGGGACAGTACGGCCGACGCGTGGTTGTGGTGCTCGGCCGTCATGCCACCCTCTCCGAATCAGGAATAAATAGCTGATGCGCAATAGTCGTTCGATGTGGTTGTGGATAGTGGCAGTGGTGATCGTGTTCGGAGCGAACCTGTGTCTCCTGATCTGGTGGCGACCCGAGTTGCTGGGTATCCAGCCGGGAACGACAGAGCAAACCATCTGGTGGGGGGCCACGATCAGCCTGATCTTGCTGGTGATGGTGTTAGCCGGTAGTTACTTGTTTATGGGCCTGAAGCTGGGGCGTGTCTCTTTTCGGCAGCAAAAAGGCGATGATCGGGCCATTTCAGCTCCCGCGCCTGCCGCTAAAACCAAGGCGGACACCTCTTCCGAATCGGTGCTGCGAGAACATCTCCACCGTAATTACGGCCCCTTCTGGCGCCGCAAAATCCGCCTCATCCTGGTCGTCGGCGAACCCGAGCAAATCCAGGCCATCGCCCCGGGCCTGACCCAAGAGAACTGGCTGGAAGGGCAGGACACCGTCCTGATCTGGGGCGGCAGCGTGCAGGGCAATGCGGAGGATGCACCCTTTGCACAGTACCGCAGCCTCAACCGCTGGCGCGCACTCGACGGCGTGATCTGGGCCCTGAACAAGGCGCAGTCGAGCGACGCTACCGCGATGGGCGCCGGCGTGCGGTACCTGCAAACCCTGGCCCGCCACCTGCAGTGGCAGTTGCCGCTGTACCTGTGGCAAGTCTGCGACAGTGAGTGGCCGCAGCCCACTCGCGAGTCTCAACCGGTCGGGTGCCTGCTGCCCGCAGGCGCCACTGCCGTGAACCTGGAAACCGGCCTGGACCACCTGATCCTGCCCTTGCGCCAATCAGGCTGGGCGCAAATTTTCGGCGACATGAAGCACGACTTCCTGCTGCGCCTGTCGCGCGATCTGCAGGCCGAGGGCATTGCCCGTTGGCGTCAGGCGCTCGCGCCCTTGTTCGGCGAATTCGCCCGGGGCCTGCCGTTGCGCGGGCTGTGGTTCAGCCTGCCATTGGCTGCACACAAGGATCACGCGGCGCACCATTGGCCCATCGACCCGGCCTGGCAGGGCGTGCTCGAGGACAAGGCCGTGCACAGTCGCCGCTTGGGCGGCCACCCCATCCGCATCGGCTCGGCCTTGGTGCTGGGCCTGGCGTTGGTATGGGGCGCCGGCATGCTGCTGTCCTTCGCCACCAACCGCCTGCAGATCGCCCAGGTGCAAAGCGCACTGGCATCGCTCGAACAAGCCGGGCAGGGCGACGCACAACTGCTGGCCCTGAACGACCTGATGCGTGAACTGGCACGCCTGGACTACCGCGCCGAACACGGCACCCCCTGGTACCAGCGCTTCGGCCTGAACCAGAACCAGAATTTGCTGCAGGTGGTATGGCCCGCCTATGTCGAAGCCAACAACCGCCTCCTGCGCGATCCAGCCGCCGCCAACCTGCAGGCGAAACTCACTGCCCTGATCAAGCTGCCCCCGGGGAGCGCCGAGCGCGCCCAACGGGCCCGGGAAGCCTACGACCACCTCAAGGCCTACCTGATGCTGGCGCACCCGGACAAAACCGACGCGACCTTCCTGACCCAGACGCTGATCGACGCCGAACCCCAGCGCGCCGGAACATCGCCGGGTCTGTGGCAAGGCCTGGCGCCGAGCCTGTGGCAGTTCTACGCCGAGCACCTGGCCGCGCACCCCGAATGGCGCATCAAGGCCGACCCGAAGCTGGTCGCCCAAGCCCGGCAAGTGCTGCTCGGCCAACTGGGCCAGCGCAATGCCGAAACCAGCCTGTACCAACAGGTGCTCGACGCCGCGGCCAATCACACCCCGGACTTGAGCCTGGCGCAGATGGTCGGCGACACCGAGGCCGGCGCGCTATTTGCCACCCGGGCCAGCGTGCCCGGCGTGTTTACCCGCCAGGCCTGGGAAGGCCAGGTACGCCAGGCCATCGAGGCCATCGCCGAAGCGCGGCGCGAGGAAATCGATTGGGTGCTCAGCGACAACCCCACCGACCTCGCCGCCGACCTGACCCCGGACGTGCTCCGGGCGCGCCTGACGGAACGCTACTTCGAGGACTACGCCAGCGCCTGGCTGGATTTTCTCAACCGCCTGCGCTGGCAGCCGGCCGCTAGCCTGGGCGAGGTGATCGACCAGTTGACACTGATGAGCGACGTGCGCCAGTCGCCATTGATCGCGCTGATGAACACCCTGGCCTACCAGGGCCAGGCCGGCGTCCGCGGCCAGGCGTTGGCCGAGTCGCTGATGCAGTCCGCCCAAAAGCTGGTCGGCCAGGCCCCGGTGCCGGCGATCAACCAGCAGCTGCAGGGACCAAGTGGTCCGCTGGACGCCACCTTCGGCCCGTTGCTGACGCTGTTGGGCAAAACCGATCCCGAAAGCCAGCGCGGTGACGACAGCCTGAACCTGCAAGCCTTTCTCACCCGGGTGACCCGGGTACGCCTGACCTTGCAACAAGTCAGCACCGCGCCCGACCCGCAGGCCATGATCCAGACCCTGGCGCAGAGCGTGTTCCAGGGCAAGAACCTCGACCTCACCGACACCCAGGCCTATGGCAGCCTGCTCGCCGCCAGCCTCGGCGCGCAGTGGGGCGGGATCGGCCAGACCTTGTTCGTGCGGCCCCTGGACCAGGCCTGGCAACGGGTCCTGCAACCCTCGGCCGCGGGCCTCAACCGCCAGTGGCAGCGCGCAATTGTCAGCGACTGGCACAGCGCCTTTGCCGGCCGCTATCCCTTTGCGGCCACCGCCAGTGACGCGTCCTTGCCGATGCTGGGGCAGATGATCCGCGCCGACTCCGGGCGCATCGAACAGTTTCTGCAGCAGCAACTGGGCGGCGTATTGCGCAAGGAAGGCAGCCGCTGGGTGGTCGATCCGCGGCATAGCCAGGGCTTGCGTTTCGACCCGCAGTTCCTTACGGCGATCAACCAGCTCAGCCGCCTGGCCGACGTGCTTTACACCGACGGTGGCCTGGGGTTGGGGTTCGAACTGCGTGGCAAGCCGGTGCGCGACGTGGTGCAAACCACTTTCGTGCTCAATGGCAACAAACATGAATACTTCAACCAGAAGGAAAGCTGGCAGCGCTTCAGCTGGCCAGGCTACGGCGAACATCCCGGCACCAGCCTGACCTGGACCAGCGTGCAAGCCAGCGAACGGCTGTTTGGAGACTTCCAGGGCACCTGGGGCCTGATCCGCTTGCTGGAGCAAGCCCAAATCACCCCGCTGGACGATGGCGACAGCCGCTACCGCATCGTCATCAAGGCGCCCGATGGCCTGGGCCTGACCTGGCACCTGCGCACCGAGCTGGACGCGGGGCCGATGGCACTGCTCAAGCTGCGCAGCTTCAAGTTGCCTCCGCAGATCTTCCTCAAGGAGGGAACGTAGGGGGTCAGCGTTGATAGCTGCTTATCACCGCAAGAAGCCAAAACTCTTCATCGGCTGTAACATGAGACCCCGTGTGCAGCCCCCACCCCTGAAAAACGGTAGGAGCCTGGCATGCATTCGGATATACATTTTTCAGCTTCAGGCTCACATTCAGACTCACATTCAGGAAACGCAATGACCCAATCGCAACGTTTGAAATACTCGATTCTGATCTCCCTGGTCGTGCTGGGCATCATGTTTGGCCTTTCTTATCTGCAGAACACCGGGGTCATCGACGAAAAGCTGTTCCAGTACGTCGCCATTGGCGTAGCGGTGCTCGTGGTGGTGATCAATGGCGTGATGCGCCGCAAGGTCAAGCCCTGAGCGACGCTCATCGGCCGGGTTACTCGGGGTGAAGAACGGCGGCGGCCTGTGGATGCAGGCTGTAGCTCTTGTCCGGATTCAGGGTGATCACGCCTTCGCCGCACAGGCGCTTCAACACTTCCCGCACACTGAGAAATGACAACGGGATGTCCAGGTCCAGCAAGTGACTGTGCACGCCACGCACCCCAAGGCTGCGGTCGCTTTCGGCGGCGGTCAGCAAGGCGTCGATGACCTTCAGGCGAATGAGGCTGGTGCGCAGGCCAAAGCTCTTGAGCAGGAATCTGATCCGCTCGTTGCCGTGGCGCTCGGTACGTTGATCGAAAACGCCGGAGCCCATGGAGGTGCCCTTTGGCGCAGCGCTACCGTCCGTTGGCAGTTGCGAGTTGTACATGCAAAAACTCCTTTTCAGAGCCTGAACCGGAAAATGTGATGAGTGCTCTCATTCAATAAGACGCATGAGCTGGGCAAATCATGAAGGCTCAGATGTAGAAATTTTGTCGCCATCGCGTCAGCGCCACGTCAGACGCCGTAATGGCGGGGGCCAAAGCCCTAAATTTTTTTCGTTCGCTTCGTTCTTAGGGAGGGGCACATTGCGGGCAAATACGCAGGGTGTGACCTTCGTTTATACGATCAGGAGCGAGCGTGATTATTTCCAGGCAGTTAACCAGGTTGAGCCTTGCCGGCATGTTGGTGGGCTTGAGTCTTGCGGCAAGCGCACGCAGCCAGCCGGAGCAGGCGACTGCCGATATCCGTCGCACCAGTTTCGGCGTGCCGCATATTCGCGCCGAGAATGAGCGCGGCCTCGGCTATGGCATTGGCTTTGCCTACGCCCAGGACAACCTGTGCCTGCTGGCCAATGAGATCACCACGGTGAACGGCGAACGCTCACGCTATTTCGGTCCGGATCAATTTACCGTTGAAGAGCGGGAAAACCGGGTCAGCGATGTGTTTTTCACCTGGTTGAACACCCCCCAGGCCGTCGATGCCTTCTGGCAAGCGCAAATCCCGGAAATCCGCCAGCTCATGGAAGGTTATGTGGCCGGCTACAACCGCGCCCTGAAAGAGCGTCGGCCCCAGGGTTTGTCGCCGCAATGCCAGGGCGACTGGGTGCGTGCGATCACGACTCAGGACCTGGTCAAGTTGACCCGTCGCCTGCTGGTCGAAGGCGGAGTAGGGCAATTTGCCGAAGCCCTGGCCGGTGCCACCCCGCCCAAAGCCGTCGCTCAAGCGACAGCCGACCCGGCGTCGTTCCAGCTCGCCGATTCGCGCATGCAGCGCTTCGCCCTGGATCGTGGCAGCAATGCGGTAGCCGTCGGCAGCGAGCGTTCCTTCAATGGCCGCGGCATGTTGCTGGCCAATCCGCATTTCCCCTGGGTCGGCGGGATGCGCTTCTACCAGATGCACCTGACCATTCCCGGCAAGCTGGACGTCATGGGCGCCGCGTTGCCCGGGCTGCCGATGATCAACATCGGTTTCAACCAGCACCTGGCCTGGACCCACACCGTGGACTCGTCCAAACATTTCACCTTGTACCGCCTGCAACTCGACCCCAAGGATGCGACCCGCTACCTGCTCGACGGCCAGTCGTTGCCGATGAAGCAACAGACGGTGACCGTGAACGTGAAGCAGGCGGATGGCCAGACCCGGGCGGTGTCCCATGTGGTCTACAGTTCGCAATTCGGCCCGATCGTGCAGTGGCCGGGGAAGCTCGACTGGGACCATCAGTTCGCCTATAGCTTGCGTGACGCCAACCTGGATAACGATCGGGTGCTGCAGCAGTGGTACGCGATGAACCGTGCAACCAGCCTCAAGGCATTGCAGGCGTCAGTGCATGAAATCCAGGGCATCCCTTGGGTCAACACCCTGGCGGCGGACGACCAGGGGCAGACGCTGTACATGAACCTGTCGGTGGTGCCGAACGTCAATGCCGAGAAACTGGCCAAGTGCAGTGATCCTCGGGCCGGGTTGCAGATGATCGTGCTCGACGGTTCCAACAGCGCCTGCGCCTGGGACATCGATCCGCAGGCTGCGCAAAAAGGCATTTATGCGGCAGACCGGTTGCCGCAACTGTTGCGCAAGGATTTTGTGCAGCACTCTAACGATTCGGCCTGGATGGCCAACCCGGCACAACCGCTCACCGGCTTCTCGCCGCTGATCAGCCAGGACAGCCAGCCTTTGGGGCTGCGTTCACGCTTTGCCCTGGATCGCCTGGGTACCTTGAGCCAGACCGGCCCGATTGCGGCGGCGGACCTGCAACGGATGGTCATGGACGACCAAGTGTATCAGGCGACCCAGGTGATGCCGGACCTGCTGCAATTCTGCGCAGCGGATCTGGGGGGCGATGCGCCGACGCTGACGCCGTTGTGCGCCAGCCTCAAGGCCTGGGACCGTAGTGCGAATCTCGACAGTGGCCTGGGGTTCGTGCATTTCCAGAACGTCATGGAGGCGCTGCAGGACGCACCTGATGTCTGGCGTGTCGGGTTCGATCCGAAGGATCCGCAACACACGCCGCGTGGTTTGGCGGTAGATCGTCCGCACGTCGCCAAAGCTGTCCGTGAAGCGATGCTGGCGTCGGTAGAGCAGGTGCACAAGTCGGGGCTGAAGGCCGATAGCCACTGGGGTGACATTCAGGTGGTCAGCAGTGGCGGCCAGCAGACGCCGATTCACGGCGGACCCGGTACCCTGGGGGTTTATAACGCCATTCAGAGCGTGCCGAGAACCGACGGCAAACGCGAAGTCGTCAGCGGCACCAGTTATTTGCAAGTGGTGACCTTCGATGACCAGGGGCCGCAGGCCCAAGGGTTGCTGGCGTTCTCGCTGTCCAGTGACCCGGGGTCGAAGTACGCCCGGGACCAGACCCTGGCCTTTTCGCAGAAGCGGTTGAGTGTGTTGCCGTTCACCGAGCAGCAGATCACGGCCGACCCGCAGTATCAGGCCCTGACGATCCGCGAGCAGGATGAAAAAGCCGGGAAGGTGGCCAAACAGTAAAGCAGTGGGTGCTGGAGCGAAGAATGAAGGCCGCACCCCGCAAGGGTGGCGGCCTTCAGCTTTTCGGGGTCTGTTGCGGAATGGCGTTGAGGACCGGGTTGCCATCCTTGTTGCGGGTCAGGTAGACCGGCAGCACCTTGGGCAGGGACGCCACCAGGTTGTTGAGTTCCTTGATGTTGTAAATGCCACCGAGGCGGATCGAGCCGGTACTGTGGTCGGCCAGCATGACCGGCTTGCCCAGATACCGATTGATCAAGGGCAGGGCATCGGACAGCGCCAGATCATCGAGCACCAGTTTGCCGCTGCGCCAGGCCAATGAATTGTCGTTGGCGTAGGTCTGGCTGATCTGCGGTGTGAAGTCGCCGTGTTTATAACGGGCCTGCATCGCTGGCCCGAGACGCAAGCCATCGCCCGGAAGATCATCATTGCTGCTCACCAGCACCGAACCTTCAATCAGGTTGACGCGCACCTGATCCTCATACATCCAGACGTTGAATCGGGTTCCGGTGACCCGAATCCTGCCGTCCGCTGCCCTGACGGTAAAGGGGTGAGCAGTGTCGTGACTGACGCTGAAAAAAGCTTCGCCCTTATTCAGCGTGACCCGACGATGATCCTTGTAGTTGCTGAACGTCAGCTCACTGCCCAGGTTCAGTTCCACCTGGCTGCCATCGCTCAGGGTGACCTGGCGAACCGTTTCGCTGGCCTCGAAGTGCTGATAGGCATCGGGTAGCCAACCGAGGTTCCAGCCGCTATAGGCCGCCAGTGGCAACGCCAGGACACACACGGCGGCGGCAATGCCGACCGTGCGCCAGGGCGTTGCAGGTTTGATCCGGGCCGCTGGCACGACGGCGTCAGGACGAGGCAAATCCCCTGCGACTTCCCAGATGTCCAGCATGGCCTCGTACTCGAACGCATGAAGCGGATGAGCATCACGCCATTGTTCGAAAGCCAGGCGCTCTTGCGCGGTGCAGTCGATGGCGTGCAGACGCATGCACCAGTGCGCAGCGGCATCGGTGATGGCGTCATATTGGGCTTGCGAGAGAGGGCTGTCGGTCATTGACTCATCCTGATTTCCTGCATTCTAACCTTGAGCGAAGTCGGCGAGAACAACCGTCATGGCAATTACCCATCAAACGGGAATGTTTTTCACTTAAACACCCTGAAAAAACCGGTAGTTGCCATGCAGTATCCATAAAACCCGTGAAAAAATGATCAAAAGCAACGGCGACTCAAGGCGACGCTCTCGGCGTAACCGGCACCGGGTCGAGCTGCCGGCCCATTTCGCAGACGAGCCTCGCGATTGAATCCGCATTACGCAAAATCGTGTCGATCCGCAGATCGGGCTTCACACGGTCCAGGAACGCTTTTCGGGCGTCGCTCATCGATTTGGTGCCGGTGATTTTTTTGATTTCCTTGCCGGTATGAGCGGTAGCGGGAATGGAATCCAGGCTTTCCCATGACGACATCACGTCGTTCCATTGGGCAAACAACTCGTCACGGGGCGTTGCCATCGACAAGGCACGCTGGATTTGTTCATGTTCACTTTTCAAATTCACGGCGAATGGGGTGAGAGTTGCGATGAGATCGGCGAATGGACGTCTGGCTTCCAGATAGGCGATGTCGATCGTTTTGGCGAAGTGGTGTGAAAACTCATGGATCAACGTCGCTGCCTGGGCATGGGCATCGACATCGAATGGCTCGGTCAGATTGAACTTGTACGAGTCAAGTTGCTGATTGAAAAAGGATTCTGTGAAATACACTTTTTTTTGCATATCGGTTTCAATGACAAATGCGACCACAGGGTCAATCGTTGAAGTGTTGGAACCGACGACGAACCTTTTGGAATCGAATTCGTCCAGCTCCGGATCCACCAGCGCATTGCAGATTGGCACGATAACGGTTTTGATTTTGTCCAGAATCAAGGTGTCGATTGCGGTCACGTCAAAAAACGTTTTCAGGAAGGTGTCAAGCCGAGTGCCTGAACCCGAGGTTCGCAACTGTGACAAATTGTGAATGCTGTTAAAGGCGTAATACCTGGCCATATCGATTGCCTGCACAATTGTTCGGGCTTTCCCGGGGTATTTACGCCGTATTTCGTCCATCCCCTCTGCTTCGATGTTGAGCGTTGTCGAAGCGTCGAAACGGGTTGCGATCCTGTTCGCGAAACGGGATATCGCCTTGCCATAGTGAATGGCGTGCGGGTCGGCAGCGAAAACCAGCTGAGAGTCTGGAGCCTTTTCCAGGAGGGGGCCCAGTTGCTTTTCGTTGATCATGCGCCACGCCTTGCCGTGTTTTGCGACGCGATAGACTTTTCCCATAACAGGCGCGTAGTGGTGCGTTGTCGTAGGGTCGCGATAAGTACCCTGCGCTGCTTTTTTCTCGAATTTTTCCAGATCGACAGTTGGCGCTTCGTACGCTTGCGCCGTTGTCCGGCTCGCGGAGGTGATGTTGATTGCCGACCACTGAGACGCAACAACAGGTTGTGCGATGTGCGATCCTGTTGGGGGGATTTGCGCAGCGGTAGAGGCCGGGTTTCCCTGCAACGCCCGGCCTAGAGTGATCATCTGCGCCACACCATAGATGAATGCTTTGAACGCGCGTTTCCAGTGGTGGTTTTGCAGCGCTTCGGCAGAATCCTTGAAATCCTTGTAGGCCTGCCACAGAAACAGGCCACAGGACCATTTGCCCGGCAGAAATCCAGCCACCAGCTTGATCCCGGAACTGAACAGCTCCTTGGCTTTTTCCCAATCAGTCTGGGCGGTAACCGTGGATTGACTGCCCAACATCTGCTTCAGCAGTTGTATGTTGTCCTGGAATAGACGCTCCAGCACATTGCCAGCAATGGGGTTTGAAGCGAGGGTCATTTCCGTGGTCTCTCCCACGGTGGATTTGAGCAGGTTTTGAAAAGTTGCTTGAGACGATTCAGGCAGGCGACGGATCAACAACTCTTGCAAAGGCCCGGGCGTATTAAGTGCGGCAAGCAGGCTGGCCTCACTCTCGAACTCGGTGAAGGGTGACCCGACAAAATAGGGCGCATAGAGCACATGTGGACCGGTCACACTTTTGCCCGGGCTCACCAGGTACATCCCCAGGGCCTCGACGGCTGTGGCGCCAGCCGTGGAGATCAACTGCAGGGGACGGATAGTAGCGTCTGCCCCTTTGACCGCGGCCCGAGCCGTGGCATTGGGCATGTCCAGTATCTGCTGGATTGAGTCAAACCCCTTCTCCGACAGTTGCTCTTGCAATTTAAGCGCGTGGGCCTCTTGCAACAGCTGCCAGGGCAACTGCTGGAAGTAGCGCAGTTTTCGCGCTTTGGCATCGTCGTTATCGTCTGACAATTGCTCCGAAAGCAACTGCTCATACACTGACTTGATGTTCAACTGCAAAAGCAGTTGCTGTACGGCCTGGGTGTCCATACCCGGGGGCAATGCCTTTGAGCTGGTCGATGCTATGGAGAAACCTGTTCCCTGGAGCACATTGACGTGATTCAGCGCAAATTCGGTCAACGATTGTGCGGGGCCGGCGATGGCTAATGCAGGTGTGACCTTGACATGGTCCGGGTCAATGAAAGTGCCGTTGAAACGGGTTTTTTGCAGGTACACCAGTTGCTCGTGCACATAGACAGCCAGGGTTTTTATGCCATGTAGATAGTCTTTACCGTCCGACAGGCTCTGGCGGTGTTGCTCCATTATTTCGACATGTTTTTGCTGTTCATCGAGTGATGCCATCCCCAGCCAGGCCGGCAAGGTCTGCTGGGTAGCAATGGCCTCGCTAATATCCTTGGCCCGCTGCAGATTGGTGAAGGTGGGTTGGCGTTTAAGCGCATAAAAGGCTTTGGCCTGTTTCAGCGCCGCCAGTTTCAACGTTCGAACCTGGTCGTAGACTGCCAGAAAATGCTCGATGGCTGACTGCTGACGATGGAGCAGTAGATCGCCCTCGATTGGCCGAAAATTACCCAATTCATACTTTTTATGGAACATGCGTTCAGTCGGCAGGAGATTTTCAAGCAGCGTCAGACGCTTGAGAGGGTCAAGCAGTCGCCGTTGCAGCTCGGTCCTGGCCGTGGCGACGGAGTCAAAGACCTCCAGCCCCATGGCCGGCGTCCAGAGAATCGCCCGGCCTGAATGCTGTGTGTCCAGACCGCCGCGTTCGGTGAGCATGAAACAATGGGCCACGGCCAGCGATGTTGTACTGTCGGCAGTTTCAAGGCTTAACCAGTATGCATCGGGACGAAATCCATTGAGCGCCTTGCGCTGGCGGCGCGTCGGGTGCTCGGAATCAAGTACTGTATTGACCATTGCGCAATCGACTTCAGACAACGTGCGGTTGAGCAGACGAAGGTTGGCCTCGCCCCGAATACCCACCGACATGGCATTGGCCAGTCTGGATTTCATCCCTTCCAGATACGTTCTCTGTTGCGCATTCGTTTCGTCGGGTTGCGCGAGCCACTCCAGATCGAGCGCTGATCTGACGCTTTCAATGGTTTTGGCGAAAGCGGTCGCTTTGTCTGCCAGGACAATGGACGGACGCGATTGGCCCGTAATGACCTGGTGGGTGCTCCAGCGACCCTGCGTCGGCAATTCCAACAACTGACCGTCGACCATGCTTCGCACGTCCAGTGCCTTGTCGAACAGCGCCGGTATACTCACGATGCCGTCGCTGTGACGGAACACGCCCAGCGCGTATTCGACGTTGTGCAGCTGTTTGTCGATGATTGCGTCAAACAGCGATTCGAACACTGGACCTGCAATCGCTTCGCCGGATGCGTGAGGTTTTTGGAAACCGAGAAAGCGATGGCGCTCCTCCTGCGTCAACAATTCGTACAGCTCATCGTCATGCCCTTTGGCAGTGAACTTGGCGCGCACGGTTTGCTGCAAATCTTTATGGTCCTCAAGTAGCTGCAAACCGCTGGCGGGGGTAAAGAGATAGGCGTCCGGATGAGCAATCATGAATGAGCCCGCCAGCTCGACGAAATTCGCTGCGTGTTCCCACAGGCGCACAGTTTCGGGAACCAGCGCCGATTGCGCGGTTCCCGTGTTACTGCGGTCAAATAAAACTTCCAGTGCGCGACTTTGTTCAGGACTGATGATCTCGTCCTGTCGCTTGAACAGGATACTCGCACGAGCCTTGTCGCTGATTGCCTGAATAAACAGCTTGCGACGGGACTGCCCGTTCGGCAGCACATGAACCCAGTACGCCTGAAGTTTTTCACCAAGCAACCGGATCAGCCCGGCGGAGGCGGTCTTGACCGCCTGTTGCCATAGTCCTTTGTCGCGCTCGACCTGGTCCGGATCGTTGGCTTTCAGCGTACGGTTTGGGTTGCTGAACTCGATGGTCTGGTCTAACGGCCAGCCTTGGTGGCGGTAGTAAAACATGAGGGCGTCACTGAGCAGTATGGACTTTTCCAAAGTCGGATTCTCGCTCGAGTGGGTGGCGAAGCTGACCCGGGTTTGGTTTTGCTTCAGTCCTGAAAAGGAGCTGCCCAATAAATCGTCAAGAATCTCATTCAGCAAGCCCGTCAGTGACGGCAGTTCAACTAACTCCACCAGCATTCGCTGTGCATTCTGTTGCTGGTTGCCCTTGATGACCGTTTCCTGATCCTTGAATACCTCACCATCGATGACGTCGTTAGTCACTTCGGCGATCGATTCGCCTTCCAGTTCCTTTCGTTGGGCTATCGAGACAAAACGCAACAGTTCTTCCCGATCGGCTTGTCCCTTCAGTCTCCGGACCAACGCTTCCTTGAGTGATTCGACGTCGTCGAACTTCTCGATGCCGCCGTAGGGCGTGTACAGAATGGCACCGGCGTCGTCGGGTGTGGATGACAACATGAAACATCCGGCCAAGGGTACCGGCGACTTGTCCTTCACCTGCAGAGTCAGTTTTTCGGCAGACATGGGGGATGTTTGTTTTTGTCGAAGTTCATCGCTTGCCAACTCGATATGGCTGAGCCAGGTAAAATCCTTGTCCGACAGGTGGTGGGTTTTTCCGAGTTCTTTGTGCAAGCCCGGCTCATATAGCACTTGCGGAAAAAACAAGGGGAGGGGGGAAGTGGTCATAGAAGCCTCGTTTCAGCTCGCCTCATCGGCGATAAATGAATGGGCCTCCAACCTAGGTGATGCCCGCGCGGGCAAGGTGGTAAATAGTTATCGCAGTGTTCCGTGCCGGGTCGGTTACATTGAGCCGGTTGAGCGGCATTCAATCGAAAGATTGACAGCCGGCTCGGGTCGCGTTGTTAATCGGTTTGCTTATCCCTCGTACGCTGTTGCCCCCTCCAATAATCAGTCTGGAGCTTCAGATGTCTGCGCCACACGATCAACTGTCTACGGCTGTCTCGCAAAACCTGTCCCTCGAAGCGCTGACGGGATTGCTTGAAAAGATCTTCCTGCGTCACGGTACTTCGGCCGACGTCGCTCGCGTACTGGCGCAAAACTGCGCCGGCGCCGAACGCGATGGCGCCCACAGCCATGGCGTATTCCGCATTCCCGGTTATGTGTCGACGCTGCAAAGCGGCTGGGTCAATGGCCAGGCGGTGCCGGTGGTAGAGGATGTGGCCTCGGGTTTCGTCCGGGTCGACGCCGGCAATGGTTTCGCCCAACCGGCCCTTGCCGCGGCACGTGCGTTGCTGGTGGAAAAAGCCCGCAGTGCCGGCATTGCGGTGCTGGCGATACGTAACTCTCACCACTTCGCCGCCTTGTGGCCGGATGTCGAACCGTTCGCCTATGAGGGGCTGGTGGCGCTGAGTGTGGTCAACAGCATGACCTGCGTGGTGCCGCACGGTGCCGATCGTCCCTTGTTCGGGACCAACCCGATTGCCTTCGCCGCGCCGCGGGCCGATGGCGAGCCGATTGTCTTCGACCTGGCCACCAGCGCCATTGCCCATGGGGATGTGCAGATTGCCGCCCGCAAGGGCGAACGCTTGCCCGTGGGCATGGGCGTGGACAGCCTCGGCCAGCCGACCCAGGATCCGAAAGCGATTCTGGAAGGGGGAGCGTTATTGCCGTTCGGTGGGCACAAGGGGTCGGCACTGTCGATGATGGTGGAACTGTTGGCGGCGGCGCTGACCGGCGGTCATTTTTCCTTCGAGTTCGATTGGTCGAACCATCCGGGTGCCAGGACGCCCTGGACCGGCCAGTTGCTGATCGTCATCGACCCGAGCAAGGCGGCCGGACAGAGCTTTGCCGAGCGCAGCCAGGAACTCGTACGGCAAATGCACGGTGTGGGGCTCAAGCGTTTGCCGGGGGACCGACGTCACCTGCAGCGGGCCAAGGCCGCCACCGACGGCATCCAGCTTGATGCTCAGACGTTGGCGAATTTGCGGGAATTGGCGGGGCTCTGAAATCTACGCGCTTGTAGGAGCGAGCTCGCTCGCGATGATTCAAGGGCGACGCGTTTATTCAAAAAAACAACGCGTTATCGTTAACGTCCTTCGCGAGCGAGCTCGCTCCTACATTATTACCGCCGACCCAGCAACAACCCGACCACCAGGCCAAAACCGGCGGAGATGGCCACGGTTTGCCACGGATGACCACCGATGTAAGTCTCGGTGGCTTCGACCGCAGGCAGGGTCCGGTCACGAACGCTGGTCACCGAGTCCCGGGCCTGCTGGAGTTTCTGGGCGATTTGCCCACGAAGGGTCTCAGCTTCCTCACCGACCAGTGAGGCACTGCTCTTGAGCAGTTTTTCCGACTCTTCGATCAGAGCCTGCAGTTCGCTGAAGGCCTGGTCCTTGATTTGATCTTCGGCGACTTGTGCGGCGGTTTTGCGGGCCATTGAGGTACTCCTTGCAGGTGAATGGACAGTGAACAATGGAGTCTGTCGCCGATGAAAAAGTTGCAGTGAATGTGCGTGCCGACTCGATCCTGATGAAAAATCCAGCGCCGGACATTTCTTCCTACAGTGTAAGATGTCGCCTATTTTACGCAGCAGGTACTTCCCATGAGCTTCAATCTGGCCGACAAACCCCTTACCGAGCGCGCTGCGCTTGAAGATGAGAAATCCCGTCTGTTCGAGCTCTGGCAGAACAACCTGGGCAAGGCCAAGGGCGAGGCGGCGCGGTTGTTTGGCGAACGGGCCAAGCGCAAAGGCAAATGGGCCGAGTGGGTACGTGCCGAACTCGACGGCATGTCGCCGCCGGAATTCGCGAACATGGTGCGCAGTGAAGTCAATCGGCTGATGGCTGCGAAATAGATGTCCATCTGACACTACCCCCTGCAGGGATATCTGGACAACCGCAAGACGGTCATTGCGTATGCGCAAAGCTCGCGACAATGGCTTCTCGCACTTTCAATACCACCGGATCAAGCCGGGTGCTGGTGCGCCAGCCCAGTTCGATCGGGTAACGCGGCAGGTCCAGCGGGCAGGGCAGCAGCGCCAGGCCGCTGAGCGCGGCAATGCTTTGGGCGGCGTGGGCCGGAATCGTCGCCACCGCCTGACTGCCCTTGAGCAAGTGCGGCAACGCCGCAAAGTGCGTGGTCGAAGCACTCACCCGTCGACTTAAACCCAGCGCCGCCAGCCCTTCATCGGTGATTCCGATAAAGCCGCCGGACGACACCAGAATGTGCTCGCGGGCGACGAACTCTTCCAGGCTGATGCTGTGTTGTCCCTCGGCCAGGCTCGTCGGATCGACCAGGCACTGATAACTGCCTTCACCGAGCACCTGACGGCTGAGCAATCGTTCGGCGAAACCGCCGGCGGTAATCGCCAGGTCGATGCTGCGTTCCATCAACGCCCGGGCGACGATCTGGCTGTGGGTCTGGCGGAAGATCAGCCGCAGCTTTGGCGCGCAGAGGGCGATTTTTTCGATCAATCCGCGCCCATAGGCGATCTCGAAATCATCCGACATACCCACTGTGACCGAGCGCCCATCGTACTGATCGGCGGCCGGATCGACCATCGCCAGGCTCTGCCGGCATTTGTTCAGCGCCTCGCTGACCACCGGTTTCAACTGGTTGGCCTTGAGGGTCGGCGCCAGGCCGCGGCCGGTGCGCACGAACAATTGATCGCCATACAACTCGCGCAAGCGGCGCAACGCAGCACTGACCGCCGATTGCGTCACGCCCAGCCGCAACGCGGCACGGCTCGCGCTGGACTCTTCATGCAGGGCTTCAAAGACTTTAAGCAGATTGAGATCGACGGTAGCGATATTCATCGTGTTCATATCATTCAGCAGTGAATCGGTCTTTATTCATGATCCAGCGACGGCCGAGAATGAGCAACACTTCATTACCTTTCGGAGACTGCCATGCCCAAGTCAATTGTTGCTGCCCTGCAAATCGGCGCCTTGCCCGGCGGCAAGGAAGAGACCCTGGAGCAGATTCTGTCGTATGAACAGGCCATTCTTGAATCCGGCGCCGCGCTGGTGGTCATGCCCGAAGCGGTGCTCGGCGGTTACCCCAAGGGCGAGGGCTTTGGCACGCAACTGGGCTATCGACTGCCGGAAGGTCGTGAAGCCTTTGCCCGGTATTTCGCCAACGCCATCGACGTGCCCGGAGCGGAAACCGAGGCGTTGGCCGGCTTGTCGGCACGCACCGGGGCCAATCTGGTGATCGGTGTCATCGAACGCGCCGGCAGCACCTTGTACTGCACTGCGTTGTACTTTGATCCGCAGGTCGGGCTGGTGGCCAGACACCGCAAGTTGATGCCGACGGGTACCGAGCGGCTTATCTGGGGCAAGGGCGATGGTTCGACCTTGCCGGTGATCGACAGTCAGGTCGGGCGGATCGGTGCGCTGGTGTGCTGGGAAAACATGATGCCGCTGTTGCGTACCGCCATGTATGCCAAGGGTGTGGAGGTCTGGTGCGCGCCAACGGTGGATGAGCGGGACATGTGGCAGGTCAGCATGCGCCACATCGCCCATGAAGGGCGTTGCTTCGTGGTCAGCGCCTGCCAGGTTCAGGACTCACCGCAGGCCCTGGGCGTGGACATCGCCAACTGGCCGGCGGACCGACCGCTGATCGCGGGTGGCAGTGTAATCGTCGGGCCAATGGGCGACATCCTGGCTGGGCCTCTGCGCGGCGGGGCCGGTTTGCTCAGCGCCGAGATCGACACCGACGATCTGGTTCGCGCACGTTATGACTTTGACGTGGTCGGGCACTACGCGCGCCCGGATGTGTTTGAATTGACGGTGGACGAGCGAGCCAAACCTGGCGTCCGCTTCACCACATGACCCTGTAGGAGCCGGCTTGCTGGCGAAGGCGGCGGCACATTCAGTAGCGGTGTTGGCTGACAGACCGCTTTCGCGAGCAGGCTCCCACATGGGCTTCAGTGCAGCTGCAGCCACTCTTCACGGGTAATTTCCCATATTCCCTCGGCAAGCGCCCGCTGACGAAATCGCCCTCGTCCGTGCGGATCAAGCGCATGCCCGTGCGCTGCGAGAGTTTGCGCGAGCCGATATTGAGCGCCGCTTTTGGTACACGCAGCACTGAACGACCGAGCATCTCGAACCAGTAATCGGTCACGACTGCGCTGGCTTCGCTCATCAAGCCCTGGCCTTGCCACTGCGGTGCGAGCCAGAAGCCGCGGTTGTTGTCCTGCTGATTCATCAGGCTGACATTGCCGATCAGTTGCCCGGGTGCCGACTTCAAGCGGATCGACCAGTGCCATTCCTCGCCGCGGGCCATCGCCGGCAGGGCGTTATCCCGCAGATAAGTCAGCGCGCCGTCGGCGGGATAGGGCCAGGGCACCAAGGCGTTCAGATAGCGCACCACTTCCCAGTGCGGGAACTGTTGCTGGATCGCCTCGGCATCGGCCAGTTCCAGCGGGCGCAGGATCAGGCGCTCGGTGTATAGGGTGGGAATGTCCATGTGTGTTACCTCCTTGTCTATCCGTATTGAACGTTATCGCCAGCGCCGGATTTACCGGGGGGTGGCATTCGGCCCTGGCAGGCTGAGTTTGCCACTGTCGACAAAACGCAGGGTGCCAAACAAGCCACCAGCCAGTTTGCCGCGCAGCACGTAAGGCACGTTGTTCAGCGTCTGCGTCTGGCTCAGTCCCAGTGTCTGGCGCAGCACCGAGAATGCCGAAACGCTCACCGGCACGGTCAGCACGGCGTCGGAAAAGCGCGCAATCGTGCCTGCCTGATCACTGACGCCCGAGGCCAGTGGCTGGCCGTTGACCTCCAGGTCCAAGGCCACGCCGTTGTAGTTGATCGCGGTTTCATTGGGGTTTTGCACGCGTATCTTCACGGCAAAACGCACTTCCATGTCCTGGTTCGGCAGCGGCTCGAAACCGACCACGTTGATGTTCAGCGGATCGCGATTGGGCAGCAGGGCACAGGCGCTCAGTGAGAGCAACAGCAACGAGAAGCATAAAACGAGGAGTCTGCGCATGAAGGGGCTCTCGACAGAAAAAAGGATCGAACCACCGCTGGCTCGATCCTTGAGCTCTATTAGCGGTTTACCTGTGCGACCACGTTCACTGTGAGGGGTTCGCTGCGGACTGTCACTGGTTGATGAGCAATGTGCCCTCGGCAAGCGCCGGCGGATTTTCCATGACTTGCAGGATCGAGGCTTCCGGATCGAAATCATCCTCTTCCAGCTCGATGAATTCTTCGGGCAGGAACACATTGAGAATGATCGCGCACAGCGCACCGACGGTGATCGGCGATTCGAAGATGTTGTGCAGGGCCACCGGCAGTTCGCGCAATACCTGCGGAACCGCGGCGATCCCCAGGCCCATGCCCAGCGAAATCGAAACGATCAGCATGTTGCGCCGATGCAGGCCGGCTTCGGCGAGGATCTTGATTCCGGCCACCGCCACGGTGCCGAACATCACCAGTTCGGCGCCGCCGAGCACGGGTTTGGGCATCAGTTGCAGCACCGCGCCGATCATCGGGAACAGCCCCAGCACCACCAACAGGCCGGCAATGAAAAACGCCACGTAGCGGCTGGCGACGCCGGTGAGCTGGATCACCCCGTTGTTCTGGGCGAAGGTCACCATTGGCATGCTGTTGAACACCGCCGCCATGGCCGAGTTGAGACCATCGGCGAGCAGGCCGGACTTGATCCGGCGGAGGTAGATCGGGCCCTTGACCGGTTGCAGGGAAATCATCGAATTGGCGGTCAGGTCGCCGGCAGCTTCCAGCGGCGAGACCAGGAAAATCACCGCCACCGGCACGAACGCCACCCAGTCGAAGGAGAAACCGTACTTGAACGGCACCGGTACGCTCATCAGCGGCACGTCGGGCAGGCTGGCGAAGTTGACGTCACCCAGCAGCCAGGCCACGGCATAGCCGAGCGTCAAGCCAATGACAATCGCACCGAGGCGCAAAAACGGCACATCGACACGGTTCAACACGACAATGGTTCCGAGGACCAATGCCGCCAGCCCCAGGTGGCTTGCCGCGCCGAGATCCGCCGCACCGAAACCGCCGGCGATGTCGGTCATGGCGACCTTGATCAGCGACAGGCCCATCAGGGTGATGATGGTTCCGGTTACCACCGGGGTGATGAGCATGCGCAGTTTGCCGATGAATTGGCTCAAGACGACTTCGATGAACGCCGCGAAAAAGCACACGCCAAAGATCGTCGAGAGGATCTCATCGGGGCCGCCACCTCGGGCCTTGACCATGAACCCTGCGCTGAGAATCACGCTGATGAACGAGAAGCTGGTGCCTTGCAGGCACAGCAGGCCGGAACCGACCGGCCCGAAGCATCGCGCCTGGACGAAAGTGCCCAGGCCCGAGACGAACAGCGCCATGCTGATCAGGTACGGCACTTCGCTTTGCAGGCCCAGGGCACTGCCCATGATCAGGGTCGGGGTGATGATGCCGACGAAACTCGCCAGTACATGCTGCAGGGCGGCGAAGACCGTGGCGGTCAGGTGCGGGCGGTCGTCGAGGCCGTAGATCAGGTCGCTGTGGCGCGGGGCAGGTTTTTTTTCAGAGGCGGTCATGGTGGTGTGCATGCCAGGAGGCGGGCCGGGTCAAAAAATGGAGGCGCAGGATGCCAGAAAGACCATTTTGAGGCGAGCGATGAGCCACACATACCAAGCGCAATCCCTGTGGGAGCGAGCCGGCTCCGGGCGGCGTTCCGACGAAGAGGCCGGCACATCCAGCATTGATATCGACTGATACACCGCCTTCGCCGGCAAGCCGGTCTCGCTCCCAGAGGGATTGCGCTGGACTTCAAGCAAACGCTGCCAGCAGATCCTCTTCGAACGCCTTCTGCGCATCCCCCGGGACCTGCGCGCGATGGCGGGCCAGATGGAATGCGACGTCAAAACTCATGTCCTCTCGACGCACGCCCCTGAGCAATCCCTTGTCCTCCCAGCTCCTGGCAAAGTGACTGGGCAAATACCCGACATGCTTGCCCGAAAGAATGAAGGCGAGGGTGCCTTCGACCTGCTCCGAGCGCGCCGAACACAGCTTGCCCTGGAACGGTTCGTCGCTGCGCAGGAAGCGGTAAGGGTGATCGACCCGGTCGCAGGCCTGGAGCGCTTGATCGTCCGGTGCATCCTCGGCGAACAGCGGATGCCCGGGGGCGCAGTACAAGTGCTGGGTTTCGCTGAACAGCTCGCGGTAGTCAAACGCGCTTTGCACCTGGGAGAAATAGCCGATCGCCAGGTCCAGCCGCTGTTGCAGCAGCAAGCGCTCCATTTCGCCGGGCATGGCACTGATCAATTCGATACGTACCGATTCGTCCCGCTCGCGAAAGCGCCGGATGGCCGCGGCCACCCTTTGCAGCACCGATTGATCGAGGGCTTCGGACAGGCCCAGTCGTACTTCGCCGATCAATCGACCTGCCACGCCGTTGGATTGATGGCGGAATGCTTCGATGGATTGGAACAACCCTCTTGTCGCCGTCATCAGTCGTTCGCCCTTGGGCGTGATCTTGAATCCGCCCTTGCCGCGACTGCACAACCTATAGCCGAGCCGGGTTTCGAGCTTGGCCATTTGCTGGCTGATGCTCGACTGGCTCAAACCCAGTTCACCCTGGGCCGCACTGAAACCGCCGCACTCCACCACGCTGACGAACAGGCGCAGCAGGTGAAGATCGAGATCGTGGAGTTGGCCGAGCATCAAACATTACTCCGGGATAATGTCAGGATAATAAACTTGATATTTAATCAATGTATCCGACGACGCATCCTGCAGCCACTTCCTCTGGTCAGGTGTTCGTCATGGCTCCTTTATACAAGCTGTGTTTCCCCACGCTGTTTCTCGCCGTGGCTGTTTGCGCCCAAGCCGAGGAAAAAGTCGTCAATCTCTACAGTTGGGCCGATTACGTCGCCCCCGAGACCTTGCAGCGTTTCGAGCAGGAAACCGGCATTCACGTGCGTTACGACACGTTCGACGCGCCAGAGGTGCTCGAAACCAAACTGCTCACCGGTGGCAGCGGTTATGACGTGGTGGTGCCATCGTCCAGTGTTCTGGCCCGCGGCCTGGCAGCCGGAGCATTGAAAGCCATTCCCCACGAAGGGCTTAAAGGCTACGCCAACCTTGACCCTGATCTGTTGGAAAAACTCGCAGCGGTCGATCCGGGCAATCTCTACGGTGTGCCCTATACCTGGGGCACGCTAGGGCTTGGAATGAATGTCCAGGCGCTGCAAAAGCGCTTGCCGAACGTGCCGCTCAACAGCCTGGACCTGCTGTTCAAACCCGAATACGCCAGCAAACTGAAGGACTGTGGCATTGCGATCATCGACTCGCCCCAGGAAGTGATCGGCCTGGCGTTGCACTATCTGGGCAAGGATCCTTACAGCAGCGACAAGCATGATCTCGAAGCGGCGCAGGCGTTGTTGCATCAATTGCAGCCTTCGGTGCTGTACGTCGCCAGCGGCCGGCAGATCAACGACCTGGCCAATGGTAGCGTCTGCCTGGCACTGGCTTACAACGGTGACGCCAGCATGGCCGCCGATCAGGCACGCAAGGCCAACAAGCCGTTCGAGGTGGCGTACCGGATTCCACGGGAAGGCACGCTGGTGTGGCAGGACAACCTGGCGATCCCCAAGGACGCGCCACACCCCGAAGCAGCCCGCCAGTTCATCGAGTTCATGCTGCGCCCGGAATCCGTCGCGGCGCTGACCAACACGCTGTTCTTTGCCACCGCCAACCAGGCCGCGACGCCGCTGGTGGATGAAGCGGTGCGCACCGACCCGGACATTTACCCACCTGCCGACGTTCGCGGTCTGCTGTACGCCGACCGCAGCATGAGCCTCAAGGACATGCGCCAGCGCACACGCTTGTGGACCACTTTCCGTAGCCGCCAATAATAAGGATCCCTTCAATGGACGTCCCAGTGCAGAACGATCAAGCCATGACCCGCGACAGTCTTTATGGAACTGCCGCAGAAAGTACCTACGCCGGCATCACCAGCTTCATGCGTCGTCGCTACAGCCGCGACTTGCGCGGTGTCGACGTGGCAGTCAGCGGGGTGCCGTTCGACACCGCCACCAGCAACCGTCCCGGCGCGCGCTTCGGACCGCGGGGCATTCGGGCCGCATCCACCGGGATTGCCTGGGAGCGTCACTGGCCGTGGACCTTCGACCCCTTTGACCACCTGGCGGTGATCGACTACGGCGATTGCGACTTCGATTACGGCACGCCGCAGTCGGTGCCGGAACGTATCGAGGCCCATGCCGAGCACATCCTCAACGCCGGCAGCGCGATGCTGACCTTCGGCGGCGATCACTTCATCACCTATCCGCTGCTCAAGGCCCATGCCCGCAAGCATGGTGCGTTGTCGCTGATCCACTTCGACGCCCACAGTGATACCTGGCCGGATGAAGGTGGTAAACGCATCGACCACGGCACCATGTTCTGGCACGCGGCCAGGGAAGGGCTGGTGGATCCGTCGCGGTCGGTGCAGATCGGCTTGCGTACCACCAATGACGATCATCAGGGCTTCGAGGTGCTGGATGCGCGACAAGTGCATCGACGCGGGGTTGATGCGATTGTCGAGGCCATTCGGGCAAGGGTCGGTCACCACCCGGTGTACCTGACCTTCGACATCGACTGCCTCGATCCGGCCTTCGCTCCGGGCACCGGGACGCCGGTGTGTGGCGGCCTGAGCACGGTGCAGGCGCTGGAAATCCTCGGCGGCCTGCGCGGGATCAACCTGGTGGGAATGGACGTGGTGGAAGTGGCGCCGGCCTACGACAGTGCGGACATAACCTCACTGGCGGCGGCGACCCTGGCGATGGAGATGCTGTGTTTGTATGCCGCCAAGCACAAGGTCGACCGGTAGCACTGAACTGCGGCGAGACTGCTGGCGCTATCGCGGGCAAGTCGGATCGCCGCACCGCCGCTCCCACAGGTTTTGCGCAAATCCTGTGGGAGCGGGCTTGCCCGCGATGCTTTTTCAGGCAACCGGGATTTTTGGGAGATCCAGGGTTTCAGCCCCGGTAAACCGTGCCATCGATCCGGCAATGGATTCATGCGGCACCCCCATTGCCACGTCGCTGACGCCATCAAGCCGCGACACTTGTTCAACACTCAACCTCACCTCCAGCGCCCCCAACGTCGCATCCAGTTGCTCACGAGTCCGCGAACCCAGAATCGGAATCAACGCCGTGGTCGAACGCCGGGCCTTTTCCCGCAGCCAGGCAATGGCCACATGCGTCGGGCTGGCTTCCAGTTCCGCGGCGACGGCCAGCAAGGCGTCGAGCAGGGAGGTGTCCCGGGCGCTTTTCTCGGCGTGAACCAGCATGCCCAGTTTGGCCGCGCGGTTGTCGACATCGTTGCTGCGGTACTTGCCGGTCAGGAACCCGCCACCCAAGGGCGACCATAACGTCGCGGCCAGGCCGAGGGCTTCGGCCATAGGCAGTTGCTCCCGTTCGGCTGTGCGTTCGGCAAGGCTGTACTCGACCTGAATGGCGGCAATCGGTGCAAAGCCGCGAACCTCGGCCAGCACGTCGGCCCGGGCGATGCGCCACGCCGGGAAGTTAGACAGGCCGGCGTAATGAATCTTGCCGGCGCGCACCAGATCGTCGAAACCCCGCAGGATCTCTTCCATGGGCGTTACGCCGTCGCTCATGTGCGCCCAGAACAGGTCGATGTGATCGGTTTTCAGCCGTGTCAGGCTTTCTTCCACGGCACGGATCATATTCTTGCGGTTGTTGCCGGTGTGGGAAATGCCCGCAGCCGGTGTAGTCCCCAAGGTGTATTTAGTGGCGATGACCAGACGCTCGCGTTCCGCGGCGATGAACTCGCTGAGCATGGCTTCCGACTGCCCACCTTGATAACCGTTGGCGGTGTCGATGAAATTGCCACCAGCTTGCAGATAGCCGTCGAAAATGCGCTTGGCTTCGTCACGTTCGGCGCCGTGACCCCAACCCGTGCCGAAGTTACCGGCGCCCAGCGCCAGTTCCGAGACCCGCAAGCCGGTTTTGCGGCCAAAAACTTTGTAATGCATGGGATGACTCCTGGCAGGAAAGGCACTGGGCTGAATGTAGATGTAGTGCGACATTAAATAAATATGATGCTCGTAATATATTCCGTCAAGGCACTTTTCCATTAATGACAAAAGGGCCGACGACCGGAAATGAGGCTGGACATCTCACTTGACAAAATCGGCGCCCGGATCGCCCGGCCAGACGCCGCCCTGCAGCGGACGTGGCATACTGCCGCCCATGAATGTCGACTCCCCCCTCAGCGCTTGGCAGCACGCTATCGAACACAAGGGCTTCGTCCAGGACGAAGCCCAGGAACATGCGGTCTGGGCCTTGCAGAAATGCTACGAAGCCCTGCATGAAGGGCGCACGCCGGTCACCGGCGTCTACCTGTGGGGCCCGGTCGGGCGCGGCAAGACCTGGTTGATGGACCAGTTCTACCAGAGCCTGCAGGTTCCGGCCCGGCGCCAGCACTTTCATCACTTCATGGGCTGGGTGCATCAGCGCTCGTTTCAGCTGACCGGCACCGCCGACCCGCTGAAGGCACTGGCCCGTGAACTGAGCCAGGAAGTGCGGGTGTTGTGCTTCGATGAGCTGTTCGTCAATGACATCGGTGACGCGATCATTCTCGGGCGTTTGTTCCAGGTGATGTTCGAGCAGGACGTGGTGGTAGTCTGCACCTCCAATCAGCCGCCGGACCAGCTCTACGCGGATGGCTTCAACCGCGACCGGTTCATGCCTGCCATCGAGGCGATCAAGCAGCACATGCAGGTGATCGCGGTCAATGGCGGCGAAGATCATCGCCTGCACCCGGGCACGGGTTTGCAACGTTACTGGGTCGCAACGCCTGGGCAGACCGACGCCTTGGCGGACGTGTTCAATGCCCTGACCGTCGGCCAGCCGGTATCCAGCGAGCCGATCAAGGTCGGCTACCGTTCTCTCGATGTGATGCAGTCCAGTGAAACCGTGCTCTGGAGCCGTTACTCCGACCTCTGTGAGCAGCCCTTTGCGGCCATGGATTTCATGGCGCTGTGCGACACCTTCAAGGCTATTCTGTTGAGTGGGGTACCCAATCTCAGCGCGCAGAAACGCGCAGGTCGCATCGCGCGCGGTACCGAAGATGGCGTCGAGCGGGTGGTGGCGGGCGATCGCGAGTTGCCGCAATTGTCGGTGAATGACGACGGTGTGCGGCGTTTCATTGCCCTGGTGGACGAGTGCTACGACCGTAAAGTGCCGCTGTACCTCGAAGCACAGGTGCCAATGGAATCGCTCTACACCGAGGGTTATCTGGAATTTCCGTTTCGCCGCACCCTCAGCCGTCTACAGGAAATGCAGTTGCGACGTTTCGCCGACGCTTGAAATTAGGGAGGAGAAGATGAATCAGCCGCTGTCTCACCATTTGCTGACCATGGCCTATCAGAACGCCTGGGCCAATCATCGACTCGCCGGGGCCTGGGGCCAGTTGAATCCGGAGGAGCTGACGGAGCCCAGGGTCAGTTTTTTCCCGAGCCTGCGCGCGACGCTCAATCACATCCTGACCTGTGACTGGTTTTACGTGGATGCACTGGAGCGGGAATTGCGCGGTGATGACCCGCATGCCGATTGCGCCGTATTTTTCAAGCACGACGAGCCTTGCTCAACGGCCGCCGACCTCAAGCGCGAGCAAGCCCTGGTGGACCGACGCCTGATTGCCTACTGCGAGCAAATGCGCGACGCAGACCTCGGCAAGATCGTGACCATCGCCCGTGACACCCCCCAGCATGACAGCCGTTTGCGCCTGCTGTCGCATCTGTTCGAGCACCAGATTCATCATCGCGGGCAAGTTCACGCCATGCTCAGCGGCACCACGGTCAAGCCGCCGCAACTGGACGAGTTTTTCTGTGCCGGTGAGTCGGGCCTGAGGGCCGCGGATTTTGCCGAGCTGGGGTGGACCGAAGCCTTGATTTGGGGCCATTAAGATCAAAAGATCGCAGCCTGCGGCAGCTCCTACAGGGTCGGTGTACACCCGATTAATTGTCGAGGTACGCGATCGGTGTAGGAGCTGCCGCAGGCTGCGATCTTTTGATCTTGTCGGCACCTCAGCGCTCGCGATATTGTCGCTTGGCTTTCCAGCGCGAGATGCGCGCCGGGGCTACTTCATGTGTGATCGAGGATGGAAATGGAATCCGCAGAAATTCTTGTGCTTCAGGCCAGCTACAGCAATCCGCTGCATGCCGAGGCGATAGGTCTGGTGCTGAACGCTTACGCCGAAGACCCAATGGGTGGTGGTCACTCCTTGCCCGCCGATGTACTCAAGCAACTGCCTGGGGAGCTCGCAAAGCGTCCCCATGCGTTCAGCGTACTGGCCTTTGTCAGCGGTGAGCCGGCAGGGCTGGTGAACTGCTTTGAAGGCTTCTCGACCTTTGCCTGTCGACCGCTGGTCAATGTCCACGATGTGTCGGTAGTGCCGAAGTTTCGCGGCCTGGGGTTGAGCCAGAAGATGCTGCAAAAGGTCGAGGACATCGCCCGCCGGCGTGGCTGTTGCAAAATCACCCTGGAGGTACTGGAAGGCAACGCCGTGGCCCAAGGGTCCTATGGCAAGTTCGGGTTTGCCCCGGGCATGTTCGATCCGGCACAGGGACGGATGCTGTTCTGGACCAAGGCGCTCTGAATCGCTTTCGTGTAGGAGCCGGCTTCCCGGCGAAGGCGATCTTGAGTACGCCTTCGCCGGCAAGCCGGCTCCTGCACATCCTATGAGTGATCTGGTCGCCCTTTGGTCATTTCGGCTTGTAGGACTCGGTCACTTGCGCGGTTTGATCGTCCGGGACCCGGACCTCGGAACCTTTGTTCTCCTGGGCCTGTTGTTGACTGAACCGCAGGCTGTCGTAGTAATACCGCATCCGTTCTGCCCCACCTTCGGCCAATGCGCTGGCCGAGACGAACGTCATCAGGCCGGCGATGATCAGGGGTGTACGTTTCATGGTTTGCCTCCCATCAGGAATGTCGGGTGCCTTTCATCCATGATCCAGTGCAATGTCGAAGGTCCATTATCTGCCGATTCCGTTAAATGGGCGTTAAAATCCTATAGCTTCCAGTCCAGGCTCAGGGTGACTGCGCGCGGGTCGCCCCAGAACACACCGTTATAGAAGCCGACGTTGTCGTAATACTTCTTGTCGAACAGGTTATCGACGTTCAGCGAAGCGGACAGGTGCCGATCGAACTCGTACCGCGACATCAGTCTGACCACGGTGTAGGCCTCCTGACGGATATTCGTCCTTTCGGTGATCACCGCGCCATCGGCACTACGTCCCACCGGGCGATTGGCTGCGCGGAACACGTCGCTTTGCCAGTTCACCGCGCCACCTACAGTCAGTGCCTGCCAGTCGCCGGGCAGACGATAGGCTGTGGAGAGGCGGAACATATTCAGCGGCTGGACGGTATTGGTGCGTTTCTTTTCGCCATCGACCGAGTGGGTGTAGGTGTAGCCGGCTGTCATGTTCCAGCCGGCCATGACCTCGCCCGAGACTTCGGCTTCGAAGCCCTGCACTTTGTTGCCTTTACCCCCGGACTTGAAAAACTCCTCGCCGGTCACCGGGTCCGGTGGCACCGAGTCGTCGAGTTCCGCGACGTTGTCCTGTTTGCTCCAGAACAGCGCGGTCGCCAGGTTGAGGCGTTCTTCCAGAAGGCTGCCCTTGAGCCCCAATTCATAGTTGCTGCCCACCACCGGCTCGAGGTATTTGCGATTACGGTCCCGATTGGACTGCGGTTTGAAAATGTCGGTGTAGCTGACGTACACGGTGTATTCGGGGGTGAGGTCGTAAAGCAGGCCGGCGTAAGGCGTCCATATGTCGTTGTGTTGCTGGCGGGTGGCATCGACACTGCTCAGCTGCAGGTTATCGTCGTAGCTGTTGGTCTTGCTCGACGCTTTCCAGCTGCCATAACGACTGCCGAGTACCGCGTGCAGCTCATCCGTCAGGCTCAGGCGAGTGGCCAGGTAGCCGGCCTTCTGGCGGGTACTGTCTGTGTAACCTGAAAGGCTGGTGACGGTGTCGTGATACTTGGCGATGTTGCCCATGTATTTCCAGTCGGGAATGTTCAAATAGTCCGACGACTGTGCGCCTTTGACCAGGTAGGGGTTTTCTTCACTGCGCTCGGCTTCGCCATACCCGAGCATCATCTCGTGCTCCCGTCCGAACAGCGTGTAGGGGCCCGCCACGTTAAAGTCATAAGCCTTCATTTTCTGCGTCCCGATCATGTGGCCCGTGTAGGCGCTCATGCCACTGCGGTCCTCGTTCGGGAAGCCGCCACCGCCGTAATACAACTTGCCGTCCGTATCGCTTTCGCGGTGGGTGTAGGCCGCTTTGAAATGCCAGCCGGCGCCCAGTTGTTGGTCCAGTGTGGCGAATGCTGTCTGGTCCTTGATCGGCCAGGAACTCCAGGACGTGGCCATATTGGTGGAGCGGCCCAGGTTCGCTTTGCCTCCGTCAGAATTCCAGTAGGGCAAGGTGCCATAGGAGGAGCCCTGGACGTGTTTGTTCTGGTAGTCGTAACCCACGGCCAGCAGGGTGTCGTCGGTCAGGTCGGCTTCGAGAATGCCGTAGCCAACTTCCCGTTGTTGCTGGTACTTGTCGCGGAACGAACCGGCGTCGCGATAGGCCAGCACGCTGCGCCCGCGTAGTCGGCCGTCGAACGCCAGCGGGCCGCCGACATCCAGGTAACTGTAATAGTCGTCATAACTGCCGCCACTGGCACCGGTCTGGACTTGCCACTGCGCTGTGGGCCGTTTGCGCACCATGTTGATGGTGGCCGACGGGTCGCCCGCACCCGTGGTCAGGCCGGTCGCACCGCGAACCACTTCAATGCGGTCGTAGATGATGGTGTCCGAATCGGACTTCATGTAGCTGAAGGTGTTGAGCATGCCATCGACCTGGAAATTGGTGATCGAGTAGCCGCGAGAGGAATAGCTGACCCGGTCCGAGTCGTTGTGCTGGACCACCACGCCGGTGGTCTGGCTCATGGCTTCGGACAGCGAGCCGAGCTTGAAGTCGTCCATCTGCTGACGGGTGACCACGGACACCGATTGCGGCGTTTCCTTGATCGACAGGTTCAGCCGGGTGGCCGTGTTCATGGCGCCGGTGGTGTACGACTCGGTATGTTCGGTGGTGCTGCCCAGGCTTTGGGCGATCACATTGGTGGCGCCCAGTTCGAGGGTGCTGCCGGGTTCTTGATCGGAAGCGGTTTCGGCCAGCAGATCGGGGCACAGGGCGATACTGCACAGGCCCAGGGTAAAGGTCATGGAACGGGTGATAGGCGCGAACATCGCAGCCGACTCCTTGTCTTCGAGGGAAAAATTCCGTTTGCTCAAAGACGAAGGGGAGGGCGCAGATTTAGCTATAAACGAGAATAATTATTATCTTTGGGATTTTGCTGTCAGAAAATCCCTGTGGGAGAAGAATTCTTATGGGAGGAAGAATCCCTGTGGGAGCGAGCCTGCTCGCGAAAGCGGTGGGTCATGCAACATCGATGCTGACTGTGCCACCGCCTTCGCGAGCAGGCTCGCTCCCACAGGTTGTGAAGGGTTACTTCTGCACCACTTCCGGTGCAGTTGGTAACGCCTTGGGTTTGATCAGGCTGAAGTCGATCAACGGACGCTGCTGACGCTCGTAGGGGTTGCCGATCATCAAGGGCCGGGGCTTGAAGCTGTCGCTGACCAGGCTTTTGCTGCGATCGAGTTCATCGAAGCTGAGCCCTGCGAGATCGGCCCAGGTATGGATCAGGTGCGAGCTGCTGTACGGCCGCCCCAGATCGCCGGCAAAGTTCCAGTCATGGGTTTCGCGCCATTTCGGCGAGGCCCAGGCCATGAACGGAATGGTGTACATCGGCGCCGTCGGTTTGCTTTCGTTGCGCCCCAGGGTGCTATGGCCAGGGGAATCGAACACATCTTCGCCATGGTCGGAAAGGTACATCAGGAACCCGTTCGGATCGGACTTGGCGTAGTCCTTGATCAGGCTCGAGACCACGAAGTCGTTGTACAGCACCGCATTGTCGTAGCTGTTGTAGGTCGGCAACTGATCATCGCGCACGCCTGCCGGAACCCCCTGGCGGTCCTTGAACTTGTCGAAGGTCGATGGATAGCGGTATTGGTAGCTCATGTGCGTGCCGAGCAGATGCACGACGATCAGCTTGCGCGGCGCAGCGTCGGTCAGGGCCTTGTTGAACGGCTCGATCACATCGCCATCGTACTGGGCGGCGTTCTGGTTGCGGTTGTTGTTCAGGTACACCTGCTCATCGGCCTGCTGGGAGAAGGTCGTCAACATGGTGTTGCGCTTGGTCATGGTCTGCTGGTTGGTAATCCAGAAGGTCTTGTAGCCGGCCTGTTTCATCATGCTCACCAGCGACGGGGTCGACAGGTACAGGTCCGGATTGTCTTCGTCGGCGAAGGTCAGCACCTGTTGCAACGCCTCGATGGTGTAGGGGCGCGGGGTGATGACGTTATCGAAGACCGCCAGCTGATCCTTGAGCTTGTCCAGTTCCGGCGTGGTGTCCCGAGGGTAGCCGTACAGGCTCATGCGCTGACGGTTGGTGGATTCACCGATCACCAGCACCAGTGTCGACGGCTGATCGGCCGCCGAGTCCTTGAGGTTGTGCAGCGGTGGAATCTTGCTCGCGCTGGTGAGCATGTCTTGCATGCCGGCCAGGGTATCGAGGTAGCGGTGGTAGGCCACGGCCATCTGCCAGGGCACGGCGGGCTCGATGCGGGTCTCGAATTTCTCGAAACCACTGGCCAGGTTGCCGGTGCGCACGGTGTGTTTGATCAGCGGGTAACCGATCACGGCCACCAGAATGGCGGTTGCAGCGACCAGTGCCTGCCCGCGGGGCAGGTACACCGGACGCAAACGCGTCCACAGGAACCAGGCGAACAGCGTGTGGGCGAGGAAGGCCGCCACCATCCACCAGGCGAAGTACTGGGTCATGTACTCGCCCGCTTCAGAGATGTTCGACTCGAACATGATGAAGATGACGCTTTGGGAGAATTCTTGCTGGTAAATGAAGAAGTAGCCCAGGCTCGCCATGGAGCAGGCCCACAGCACCACGCCGATCAACGCGGCCAATACCCGGGTCTGTTTAGGGAACAGCAGCATCGGCGCCAGCCAGATGGCGCTCATGATAAAGGCCTGGCGGAACCCGGTGAAACCGGAAGTGCCCGTCAGCTGGATCAGTAGCTGGGTAATGCCGGAAAAATACCAGAAGAACAGAAACAGCCAGAGAAATCCTGCCCAATCAAAACCTTTCGCAGACGTGGTGCTGCGTTTAAACAAAGCCATTCATCGCTCCAACTGAAATCACTGCCTTCGCCGAGACGTGAATATCACCGACGAACGGGGGGCGCACGGATACCGAGCGGCCACAATGAGCCGGAGTATCAATATGTGTGTGTGAAAAAATTGTGATTGCCGGACAGTCGGGGCATCGGGGCGTATTGGAAGCAGCAGAAGGCTGCTTCCGGTTCAAGCGAAGGGATCAGGCGTGGGGAGCACGCTGTGTGACGGGCCAGGACTGGACCTGAGCATCTTGTGTGAGCAGGCGCAGTTGCGCGACTTCCTGCCTCAACTGGTCGCGCTCGTCTTTCAACTGGCGCAATTCATCGCGACGGATCGTGACGTAAAGGGTTTGTGCTGGCCGTGCTGCTAGTAATGTGCCCATTGCTCACCTCGCAAATGGCTGATTCAACTGTAAATCCGCTCCGACATGGATGCTGACTTACTATCGGCGCCGATTTTGATTTCTTTTGCTTAAGAATGGAACTTTTTTATTTTTCATGGTCGTTGTGTTTTCGGCACGATTTCTGACGTTATCAGTCTGGATCGGGCACAATGCCCGGAAACTTCACCCCGCCGCTCTGGACTAACCCACATTAGTCGCGTTGGGCTATAACCTTTGACACACTTTATTTGTAGTAGGGAGCATCAGCACATGCAACTCGGGATTATTGGACTGGGCCGCATGGGCGGCAATATTGCACGGCGCCTGATGCTCAACGGGCACACCACCGTTGTTTACGACCGCAATACCGCCTTTGTCGAAAACTTGAGCGAAGAGGGCGCCACCGGCGTTGCCGACCTGCCAGCCCTGGTTGCCGGCCTGGCCAAGCCTAGGGCGGTCTGGGTCATGTTGCCAGCAGGCGCACCGACCGAAGACACCATCGACACCCTGAGCACGTTGCTCGAAGCCGGCGACACCATCATCGACGGCGGCAACACTTTTTATAAGGACGACATCCGCCGGGCGAAATCCCTGTCGGAAAAAGGCCTGCACTACATCGACGTCGGTACCTCGGGCGGCGTCTGGGGCCTGGAACGTGGTTACTGCATGATGATCGGCGGCGATGCCGAGACCGTTAAGCGTCTCGATCCGCTGTTCGAAAGCCTGGCGCCGGGCCTGGGCGACATTCCGCGTACCAAGGACCGCAAGTCTGATGACGATCGCGCCGAACGTGGTTACATCCACGCCGGCCCGGCCGGTTCTGGCCATTTCGTGAAGATGATCCACAACGGCATCGAATACGGCATGATGCAGGCCTTCGCCGAAGGCTTCGACATCCTCAAGACCAAAGCCAGCACCAACCTGCCGGAAGACCAGCGTTTCGACCTGAACGTCGCCGACATCGCCGAAGTCTGGCGCCGTGGCAGCGTGGTGTCGTCCTGGCTGCTCGACCTGACCGCCGACGCACTGGCCAGCGATCCGAAACTCGACGGGTACGAAGGCGCTGTGGCTGACAGCGGTGAAGGTCGCTGGACCATCGAAGCCGCCATGGAGCAATCGGTGCCCGTACCGGTGCTGTCGAACTCGCTGTTCTCCCGCTACCGTTCGCGCGGGCAAGGCACCTTTGGCGACAAGATTCTCTCGGCCCAGCGCTTCGGCTTCGGTGGCCATGTGGAGACTGCGAAAAAATGACCCGCTTGATCCGCAATAAATCCAAGGCAGAACCCGCACCACCGACCACGCTGTTCCTGTTCGGTGCCCATGGTGACCTGGTCAAGCGTCTGCTGATGCCGGCGCTGTACAACCTGAGTCGTGACGGTCTGCTTGGGGACGGACTGCGGATCATCGGCGTTGACCACAACGCCATCAGCGATGAAGACTTCGCGAAAAAACTCGAAGACTTCATTCGCGCCGAGGTGGCCTCCAAGGTCGGTAAGGGCGGTCAAGCCCTTGATCCGGTCTTGTGGGCCAAACTGGCCAAAGGCATCAGCTACGTCCAGGGCGACTTTCTGGACGACAGCACTTATCAAGCGTTGGCGGCGAAAATTGCCGACAGCGGCACTGGCAACGCGGTGTTCTACCTGGCCACCGCGCCGCGTTTTTTCAGCGAAGTGGTGCGTCGACTTGGCGCCGCCGGCTTGCTGCAAGAGATGCCTGAAGCGTTCAGAAGGGTGGTGATCGAAAAGCCCTTCGGCTCCGATCTGCCTACCGCCGAAGCCTTGAACGCTTGCCTGCTCAAGGTGATGACGGAGAACCAGATCTACCGGATCGATCACTACCTGGGCAAGGAAACCGTACAGAACATTCTGATCAGCCGGTTCTCCAACAGCCTGTTTGAAGCGTTCTGGAACAATCATTACATCGACCACGTGCAGATCACCGCCGCCGAGACCGTCGGCGTGGAAACCCGTGGCAGTTTTTATGAACACACCGGCGCCCTGCGGGACATGGTGCCCAATCACCTGTTCCAGTTGTTGGCGATGGTGGCCATGGAACCGCCGGCAGCCTTTGGTGCCGATGCGGTTCGCGGCGAGAAAGCCAAGGTGGTCGGAGCGATTCGCCCCTGGTCGGTCGAGGAAGCACGGGCCAACTCGGTCCGCGGCCAATACGCGCCCGGTGAAATCGACGGCAAGCCATTGCCGGGGTATCGCCAGGAAAACAACGTGGCACCCGACAGCAACACCGAAACCTACGTGGCACTCAAGGTCATGATCGACAACTGGCGCTGGGTCGGCGTGCCGTTCTACCTGCGCACCGGCAAGCGCATGAGCGTGCGCGACACCGAGATCGTCATCTGTTTCAAGCCGGCGCCTTACGCGCAGTTCCGCGATACCGAGGTCGATGAGTTGCAGCCGACCTATCTGCGGATCCAGATCCAGCCAAACGAAGGCATGTGGTTCGACCTGCTGGCCAAACGGCCCGGGCCGGCGCTGAAGATGGCCAATATCGAACTGGGTTTTGCCTACAAGGATTTCTTCGAAATGCAGCCGTCCACCGGCTATGAGACCCTGATCTACGATTGTCTGACGGGCGATCAGACGCTGTTCCAGCGCGCCGACAACATCGAGAATGGCTGGCGCGCCGTGCAGCCGTTCCTCGATGCCTGGCGACAGGACGCGAGCGTGCAGAGCTACGCGGCTGGCGAAGACGGGCCGCAGGCCGCAGAACATCTGCTGACCCGCGACGGTCGCGTCTGGCACGGCCTCGGATGAGCGAGCCGACGCAACACCCCATCCGTTTTCTGCTCAGTGACATGGACGGCACCTTGCTGCTGCCCGATCACAGCCTCAGCCAGCGCACGATCGAAGCGGTCCGTTCGTTGCGCGAGGCGGGCGTGCTGTTCAGCCTGGCCACTGGCCGCCCGCCCAAAGCCATGCTGCAGCAGATCGAAGCCCTGGGCGTCGATCTGCCGACGGCGGCGTTCAATGGCGGTACGCTCGTCAACCCCGACGGCAGTGTTCTGGTCGCGCATTACTTGCCGGCCACGGCCGCGCTGACCACCTTGACGCTGTTTGCCGATCTGCCGGATATCGAAGTCTGGGTGTTCAGCGGCGGCGACTGGCTGGTGAAAGACCCATCCGGGCCCATGGTGCCGCGCGAGCAGCATGGCCTGGGGTATCCGCCGGTGGAGGTGGAGAGTTTCGAGCCCTATCTGGAGCAGATCGATAAAATTGTCGCCGCCAGTCACAACACTCAACTGCTGATCGAACTGGAAGCGCAATTACTGCCCAAGGTCGAGGGGCAGGCTCAGGTCTCGCGTTCACAACCGGTGTACCTGGACGTGACCGCCATGCAAGCCAACAAGGGCGACGCGCTGGCGACACTGGCCGAGTTTCTCGGTGTGCCGCTGGAACAGACGGCAGCCCTGGGCGATGGCGGCAATGACCCGGCGATGTTTCATCGCGCCGGGCTGTCGATCGCCATGGGGCAGGCGGAAGAGGCGGTGAAGCGCCAGGCGCATGTTGTCACGGGAACCAACACCGAAGACGGCGCGGCCCAGGCGATCGAACGCTACATCCTCCCTCGCTGACGACACAAAACCAATTGTGGGAGCGAGCCTGCTCGCGAAGGCGGTATTTCATTCAACATCAATGTTGACTGGCATGGCCTCTTCGCGAGCAGGCTCGCTCCCACATTGTTTGGCCGGTGTTTACAGCCAGTAACTCACGGCGTACCAGCCAAGAACGCCCATCACCACCGTGTAAGGCAACGCCATCCACACCATCCGCCCATACGACAGGCGAATCAGCGGTGCAATCGCCGACGTCAGCAGAAACAGAAACGCCGCCTGACCATTGGGCGTCGCCACGCTCGGCAGGTTGGTGCCGGTGTTGATCGCAATCGCCAACGTCTCGAAATGCTCGCGGCTCATGTGGCCGGCGATGAAGGCCCGTTTCACTTCAGTGATGTAAATGGTCGCGACGAACACGTTGTCGCTGATGGCCGACAGCAAGCCGTTGGCAATGAACAGCATGCCCGGCTGTTGCTCCGCCGGCAGCGCCAGCACCCACTGAATCAGCGGTGTGAACAGTTGCTGATCATGAATCACTGCTACCACCGCAAAGAACACCACCAGCAGCGCCGTGAACGGCATGGCGTCCTTGAATGCGTTGCCGATGCGGTGCTCGTCGGTGATGCCGGTGAATGAAGTGATCAGCACGATCACCATCAGACCGATCAGGCCGACCTCAGCGATGTGAAACCCCAGCGCGGCAATCAGGATCAGTGCCGCCAGCCCCTGCACGATCAGCGCGGCGCGTTGGCGCGCGGTGCGTGCGGCGTTATCTTCGGCGGCGTAGTTGGCCAGCACCGAACGCACGTTGTCTGGCAGCAGCGTGCCATAGCCGAACCAGCGCAATTTCTCCAGCAGCACGCAGGTCACCAGCCCCGCCACCAGTACCGGCAAGGAAACCGGGGCGACTTTCAGAAAAAACTCGGCGAAGTGCCACCCCATTTCATGGCCGATCAGCAGGTTTTGCGGTTCGCCGACCAAGGTGCAGACGCCGCCCAGCGCGGTACCCACGGCGCCGTGCATCAGCAGGCTGCGCAAAAAGGCGCGGAACTGATCAAGGTCAGCGTGATGCAGTGTGGGCAAATGCTGGTCGTTACCGATCGGGGTGTCCTGCCGCGGATCGTCGCCCGAGGCGACGCGGTGATACACCGAGTAGAACCCCACCGCCGCACTGATGATCACGGCCGTCACGGTCAGGGCATCGAGAAACGCCGACAGAAACGCCGACAGAAAGCAGAACATCAGCGCCAGCATGGTTTTGGAGCGGACCCCGAGCAGCAGTCGCGAGAACAGGAACAACAACAGGTCTTTCATGAAGTAGATGCCGGCCACCATGAACATCAGCAGCAGGATCACCGGGAAGTTGTGCACCAGTTCGTCATAGAGCGCCTGGGGCGTGGTCATCTTCAACAGCAGGGCTTCAACCAGCAGCAGGCCCCCGGGCATCAACGGATAACACTTGAGTGCCATGGCCAGGGTGAAAATGAATTCCAGCACCAGCAGCCAGCCCGCTGCCACCGGGCCGACCGTCCACAACACCAGGGCGTTGAGGATCAGGAAGCCGACAATGCTCGCCTTGTACCAGCGGGGAGAATGCCCGAGAAAATTGTGCGCGAACGCCTGGGCCATTGAACCGGACATTGGCTACTCCTTGTAATAAGAAGCGCGCAAGTTGCCGTAAGTGCAAGGCAAGATCAAGTGTAGGAAAAATCCTTTGGATTAACCCAGATAACGTGCGACGACGGCCCGACAGTTGCCGTCCAGTGAAGAACCCGCCACGACGATGCTTGCGTTCGCTTGCACGGCCAATGAAGTGGCAATATCCAGGCTGCGACCCTGGCGGGTGCGAACCCAACCGGTACCCATGCCAAAGCGACAATCGAGCTGTCCGTCGGGCATGTAGCGGGCCAGAATGAAGTCGCCCTCGACGCCGCCGATGGTTGCACCTGCCGCCAGCACGCAGCCGTCCGGCAATGCCAGGGCGGCGTTCCACTGGCAGCCACTGTGGCCGATTTCCAGCAGTTGCGGATGGCCGCCGTTGCAATGGCTGTCCGGACGGCCGTTGCTGTGGACTTTCAATGAAAGGCAGTGCATCGGGTCGCGGCTGCTGCCAAAACACTGCAAGTCGCCATTATCGTGCTGGATGATCTGGCTGATCTGAGCGCTGCGCTCTTGGGCCTTGAAACTCATGAAGCCGTCCACGGCGAAACATTCGTCGAGCCGGCCATCGGTGTGATAGCGGGCCAACAGGCCTTCCTGGGGGAAGTTGATCGAGCCGCCCACCAGAATCCGGGCGTCTCGTTGAACCATCAGGCTGCTGATCCAGGTGTTCATCAGCAAATGCCTGACCATCACGAAACCACGACCATTGAATGTGCTGTCGAGTGAGCCGTCGGTATCGAGTCGTATCAGCATGCCGACATGATCGGCCAGTTCAAAGTGATGATTGGCCAGCAGCAGGATGCGACCATCCTCCTGCACGCAGACATCACAGGCTTCGGTGCCTGGCATGCCAGGGGGCAGCCAGCCGTCGCGCGCACCCATGGAAAGATTGCCAGGCAGGCGCACCACGCAGCGACCATTGTCGCCAAAGCCTTGAGCCGGACGGCCGTGCTGATCAAACAGGGCGAGGGCAGGCAGTGTCCGGTGCGCATTCTCGTAATGCAGCCCGGCCAGTAGAATGCGCCCATCGGCCAGGACATGGACTTTTCCACCCATCGCCTCGAAGCCGTGTTCAAACTGCCCGATGACGCTGCCTTGATGACCGAATACCAGATCGGCCGAGCCATCTTCCAGCAGGCGAGCCAGGCCGAAGCGGCTGCCGCCTGGCGTTCCGACCTTCGCCGCTACCAGCAGCCTGCCCTGTGAATCGATCGCCACTCCGTTGGCCATGCTTGAGGTGCTGCCGGCGAAATACACTTGGGTCGTGCCATTTCCGGCGAAGGATAAATCGAGTGCTCCGGCGTCGTTCAGGGTGGGCGTCAAGGTAATAGCGGTCTGGATTGACATGCACGCGGCTCCTTGCGAGTCGTCCTGATCCAGAAGTTGGGCGGCGACTTTCTATAGGGAAATCATTCAATCCCTGAATGCCCGGATGCACAACAGTGAGAACTAACAGGCGGAGGGTCGTTTTGTGCCAGAACAGTGTCTTTTCGAACCACTGGCAAGCCTGGTAATAAAAGGGCTCGCACAGGTTCGAAATAAACCATCGTCAAGTGCAGATGGCCATGCAACGCCAGCTACCCATGATAGGGGAGGGTGCGGGTTACATGAAGTAACCCGCACTGAATGCTTAGTGCGGCATCGACCACGATTGCAGGGTGTAGCCTTCCTCGCTCAACTCGGCACGTGCCTGATTAAGCAGGCTTTCAAGTTGCGCGGGATCGGTATAGGCACTGCTTGGAATCTGCTGGCGACCGATGCGGGTGTTGGTACGGTCGATGACGCTCAGGCTGAGTTCGCCATTACCGTCCTGTGGGGCCCAGGCCACGCATTGAAAGGGTTGGAATGCGCGGTCGGCGATCAAAAGAGCTTCGTTGATACGGAGCGGGGCGTTCATGGGATCGTCTCTCTGTATGCCCAATCAAGTGAAGTGCCGTCGGTTGGGCTTACCGTTCGGCTCGTTACTTGTACTGATGCCCGCAACCGGGGGGTGGGTCACATTCAATCCAAAGTTATTTCAACTTTCTTTCATTGGATCAAGGTGTGGAGGGATCTTGAAAGCTGAATGAAAGGTTAGAGTCGTTAGGCAACTAACAAAGCCGCTTCTTATACCTATTCACTCAACGGTCATATAGTCAAACGATACAAGGGGCCGTCAAAATATTGCTAATGTTACAGTCAAGACCGCCAAATGACTGTTTTTAATAATATTTCATATATTTGGCGTCAAGGAACAGTCATGAGCGAAGCGCCTGCCTTACGACGTCTATTAGTAGTGGACCCCTGCGACGACTGCCATCGGCTATTGCCGGGTTTACGCTCTGTGGGGTGGGATGTAGACAGCTGTACCCTGGAAAACGCCGCAGACAAAACCTGCGACGTCGGCCTGCTGCGATTGCAACCTTTTCACCTCGAGCGACCGGAGGCGGTCAAGGAGCTGATCAGCCGCAGCGGCACCGAGTGGATCGCCGTACTCAACCAGGAAGTCCTGCGCTTGCAGAATGTCGGGGACTTCGTTTGCGAATGGTTTTTCGATTTCCATACCTTGCCGTTCGATGTGTCCCGGGTTCAAGTGACGCTGGGCCGGGCGTTTGGCATGGCGCGCCTGCGCGGCAAGGGCACGGTTCACATTGATCAGCCTGAGCATGAACTGCTCGGCGACAGCAAGCCGATTCGCGAACTGCGCAAGCTGCTGAGCAAACTGGCACCCACCGAGTCTCCGGTATTGATTCGCGGTGAAAGCGGGACCGGTAAGGAACTGGTCGCCCGCACATTGCACCGACAGTCCCAGCGACACAGCAAACCCTTTGTCGCCATCAATTGCGGCGCGATTCCCGAACACTTGATTCAGTCCGAACTGTTTGGCCACGAGAAGGGTGCCTTTACGGGCGCCCATCAACGCAAGATCGGGCGGATCGAAGCCGCCAACGGCGGGACGCTGTTTCTCGACGAAATCGGTGACCTGCCCCTGGAGCTGCAAGCCAACCTGCTGCGTTTCCTCCAGGAAAAACACATCGAGCGTGTCGGCGGCAGTCAGCCGATTCCAGTGGATGTGCGGGTATTGGCGGCGACTCACGTCGACCTTGAGGCCGCCATCGAGAAAAAACGCTTCCGCGAAGATTTGTACTACAGGCTGAACGTCCTGCAAGTCGTCACCGCACCCCTACGCGAGCGTCACGGCGATCTGTCGATGCTGGCCAATCATTTTTCCCATTTCTACAGTCATGAAACCGGTCGCCGCCCTCGCAGTTTCAGCGAAGACGCCCTGATTGCCATGGGCAAGCATGACTGGCCGGGCAATGTTCGTGAGTTGGCCAACCGGGTACGCCGCGGGCTGGTGCTGGCGGAAGGACGGCAGATCGAGGCGCGGGACCTGGGACTGATCAGCCAGCATGCGATCGCCGCACCGATGGGCACCCTCGAAGACTACAAGACCCGCGCCGAGCGCCAGGCATTGTGCGATGTATTGAACCGTCACAGCGACAATCTCAGCGTTGCTGCCCGGGTATTGGGCGTGTCGCGGCCGACCTTTTACCGATTGCTGCACAAGCACCAGATCCGCTAGAGGCAAGGTCAAAAGATCAAAAGATCGCAGCCTGCTGCCGCAGGCTGCGATCTTTTGATCTACAACGTTGATCAGAAGTAATACGGGAATTTCAGGCTGAAGGTAAAGTCCGGGGCATCGTCCGTCATGCCGATGGACAGGTTGGGGACGATGGTCAGGTTGTCGGTGGCCGCAATGGTCATGCCGACGTTGAAGTAACCGGCGTTGGCATCGCTGGAAGTAACCGATTGCCAATCCCCGCCATCTTCCCTGATCTTGCTTTTACGTTGCACCAGGTCAGACACCGAGAACGACATACTCATCTTTTCGTTCAACGCAAACGCAATACCGGCGCCGATCTGGAAGCTGTCGCCGATACGCACATCGCCAGGCGTTTTCTGGTTGACGGTGGAACTGATGTCGTCAAAAGACTCCTCGAAGTTGTGGGTGTAGGAGAGGCTACCGAACAACACGGCCGGGTCGAAGGTCTTGACCAGCGAGATGCCAGGGGTGATCGACCAGACGCCGTTGCCGGTCGGCAGGGACTCAGGGACGAACAGATTGGTGTTGGCATTATCCTGAACCAGCTTGATACCGAACGGATCCTTGCCGGTTGGCGCCTTGACGCGCAAGGTGAGCACCGCATCCGGGGTGTTGACCGACTCGTCGAGGAACTTGTAGGCAATACCGAAGTTGACGTCGCCAATGGTTGGATCGCGTTTGACGGAGCTTTCGGTGGTGACCCCTGCGGACCCCTCGTTACCGCCGCCGGACTGATAGGTCGATTCGCGGTAGATCACCGGCACGTTCAGGTCGAACTGCCAGCGGTTGTCGAAGTTGTAGCGGCCGGTGAGGTCAAGCGTCCAGGTGTCGGCCTTGATCCGGTCCAGGTTGATGTTGCCCAGAAAGATCGAGTCCAGCGCGAGAAAGCCATTGAGGATCAGCTGGCGCGTATCGTACCGCGAATAGGTCAGCCCGGTTTCCAGGCTGAACTTACCGCCGCCGAAGAACCCGCTGGCCTCGTCGTACAGGTTGGAAACACTTTGTGCCGGCTGCGAATCATCGGCCAGCGATTGCCCGTAGGAACTGCCGCCGCCCCCGGCCGCCCCCCCTGACGCCGCCGCAGCACCGGTACCGGTCGCGACTTGTGAATTGCCTTTGAGATCGGCTGGCGACTTGGCCAGACGCTTGGGTTGTTCAGTTGCCGGTTGATCTTCGACCTGACGGACCCGTTGCTCGAGGATCGCCAGTGCTTTTTGTTGTACTTCGTATCGTTGCTTCAGCTCCAGAAGCTCCTGTTTCAGAATCTCCACATCCGAAGCGGGTGCTGCCTGCAAGATCGCCGCGGGGAATAAAGTGCTCAAACATACAACTGCGCGCAGTGATACTGATCGATACATGAATAAGCCGTCCCTTAATGCCCAATGATCGAGACTCAGCGTAGTTCAATATCCCAGAGTGCGTAGTGCGTTGAGTTGAGTCAGGTTGCAGTCCAGTGCACCTGCGCTCGGGCCATTATTGTTCAGCACTACATTAAGCTGAGTCAGGTTATTGACCGCATTGCTGCTGCCCAGTAACCGCGTGTTCTGCAACAGGCCACCCTGGGCAACTTGCTGCAGGGTCGAGCCCTGGTTGTTGTTGGCCTGAATGGCCATCTGGATGCCGCCGCCGGTGGCGGAAACGGCCACACTGCCGGCCGCATTGCTACCGGTAATGGTTTGCCCGCTCATCAACACCTGGCCGTGGCCCGGGTTGAGGGCCGGGGCATGACTGGCCTCTTTGACGTCGATTGCGACGTTGTTGTAGGCGGAGTTGCCATCGCCGGCGGCGCGCACGCTCTGGGTGATCCCTTGCGCGCTGTTCAAGCCAGCGCCACCAATGACGCTGCCAGTGCCTTGCCCGGGCGTACTGCCGTCACCGGACTGGCCAAAGGTTGACACGTAGAATTCGGGTTTCAGGGTGCCTGCCTGAATCTGCATCGAAGTGGCCGCCCCGATCAAATCACCACTGGCATTACGCCAGGTACTGCTCATGACAATACCGAAACTGATGATCCGTCCCGGCATGACGTAACGGCCGCGCAGCTCGCCGAGCTCCCGGTCGTTGATTTCGATGGGTTTGAATCCGTTGGCATAGCCTGAAGCGCTCGCTGCCAGACAGGCAGCGGCCAGCCAGTATGAGGTTTTCATCTGCTGCTCCCGGAGCATCCCGCCCCACTATCATCTTTAGGCGATTAAAAGAAGTCGCTCTGTATGAAACCGAAATCCATCAATTCAGCATCTTTGACCGGATTGAAGTTATCCAGCTTGTTCTTGGCCGTCAGGGGTTCCGGTGGACTGCGAAGTGCATTGGTCTTGTCATAACCGGGACCTACGATGGCGAAGACGATGCCGTTCCAGCCTTTGACAAAATCATCATGGGAGTAGCGTTTGTGACCGAGGACCGGGTCGCCGATATACACCCAATCCTTGTCTGCCCGCTGCATCACCACGAAGTGCTTGTAGCCGCGAATTTCCATCAGTACCACCACCGGAATCGTCACTGCATCCAGCTTTTCGGTGGGGATCTTGTAGCCCCGGGCACGCATGCCGATGCTTTCTATGTAGCGCTTCATGTCCAGCATGGAAAAACCCTGGGTACGAACAAGGTCCTGGTCAGCGTTGACCAGCATGCCTTTGATGATGTGCTCTTCATCGACGTCGAGCCAATAAGCCTGGCGCAGGACTGTCGCCAGTGAGGCGGCGCCGCAGCTGAAATCTGTTTTCTGTTCGACGATGTCGCTGAACTTGCGCTCACGCAAACTCTGTACATCCTTGTAGACCAGCATGCCGCCAGGCAGGGCGGCCACGGGCATCTGTGCGGCCTGAGTCAGGCCAGACAGGCAGAGCAGGGCGAAAAGGGCAGTCTTACGCATGATCGATACGCCTTTGCGGACTGTGGAAAAGCCCCGTTGCCGGGGCTTTTATTTCGATCGCGATCACAGGCAGACGTTGCAGCCAGCAGCGATGGACAGCGAGTTGCTTTGTTGGTTGCCTACACCCGATGCTACGTTGGCGCCGCCGTTGCCGGAGAAGCCGTTCATCGAGCCCGCCATGGTGGCGGTGTTGGTCACAGGGGTTTTCCAGCCATCTGCTGTCAGTTTTTGTTCAGTGGTTACGCCAGCCAGGCCGAATACGCCGACAGCGACGAAATCAGACTTGGTGACATCGTCGTCATGGCCGCCACGGCCACCTTTGTTGCCATAGCCATGGCCGTTGCCGTGATGGTCATCCTCTCTGGACACGGCTTTGCCGGCTGCCACGAACGCACCCGCAGCGGTAAAGGTGCCTTTGAGCTCGTCTGTCTTGTAAGTCTGGGTGCCAAAGTTGTTGACAGTCAGCCCGGTGGAGCTTTGGGTTGCCACAGCAGCTGCGGTTGCTACACGGCCGCCCGATACAGCGATGGCCAGGTTGTTTTTCTGTTGGTTGAAGCTGCCGGAAGCCACGTTCATGCCGATGTTGCCGGAACCGTTGCTGCCTGCGTTGTTGAGGGTCGACGTGTTGCCACTGGAGTAGTTGTATGCAGAGTTGCCGGTGTTGAATTGAGTCGCGGCTGAAACGGCGGTTGCGGTGCCGAAGATGAAGCTTTCGTCGGAAGTGGCCAGTGCAGCGGCGTTGTCTTGCTGGTTACCGTCACCGGCTGCAACGTTGGCGCCCATGTTGCCGTTGGAACCATTGAGTGAGTTGTCGCCTTTAGCGTCGTTTTTGGTGCCTTGGTTCAATCCTTTATTGCCATAGCTGTTTTGCACGTCCAGCACGGCAGCCTTGGCGCCGGAGCTGAGTGACAGCAGTGTTTCAAAGCTTGGGCCGCGATCATGCCCGTTGTTGCCGTGGCCATTGCCGTGGCCATTGCCATGACCGCGATCATCATCGCGACCGCCTGCTTGTGCTGCGATTGCCATCACTGCTGCCAGTGCGAAAACCAGTGGTTTGAGAGCCATTGTAGGTTTCATGGTGTTTCTCCGTGCTTATTAGTTGGTTAAGTGTGTACGTTCTAATTGCACTGCGTTTGGGTCAGTCAGCGACCCGGATGCTCAGGGTGTTAGCCATGCGGTTCCCCACCCCGGCACTCTGGTTCACCTGAATCACTCCTCGGCTGCCGGTGAAGGCCTGGTCGCTGATAGCGACCTGGCGACTACCGATTGGAATGCCAGTTGTTCCCGAGTTTGGTTGCAACGCCACGTTCTGTTGAGAAAGGGCGCTATCGTCGACGCTTTGCGCTCCGGCACTGATGCTGATGCGCATTGCGTTGGCCATTTGGTTGTTGGCCCCGGCACTCTGGTTGACGCCCAGTACACCGTTGCCATTGCTGAAAGAGGTGCCACTTATCGTTGCTTTCGCGTTCATCGACGGGTTGGCGGCCGTGTCGATTGCCTGGATGACCTTGGTCGTCGCTCCCCCATTGATGCCGATGGCGATGGCACGCACGTTGGTTTGCTGCTGTTGATCACCGGCTGCCTGGTTGACGTTGAGGTTGCCTTTGTACTGGGTGCCGGAGTTGTGAATGTCGGCGTTGTTGACCACGCGAACACCGGAATCAGCCATGGCGCTGGTGCAGCCCAGCAGAGCAAGTACGATCAGGGAACGCGTCATGTCATTGGCCTCCAGCCAGTCTGCTCAGGGGGGCGAGGCCGGAAGTCATTGCCCGATTGATGGTTCCCGAAATCGCGCCGCCACTACCGCCACCACTAGCTGCTCTCATGCCAGGCATGCCGCTGGGGTTGGTGATGACGTTGAGGCCTTGCAGGCCTGAGCCATTTGGGGGAATGTTGTTGCCAATGGAGGAGCCGCTGGCGACGTTGGCGAATTCGCCATCGCTGAGCTCGGAATTGCTGAGGCTTTGGGTGACTCGTTCAGAAGGATTGACGTTGACAGCAGTCGGGTTGGGGTCCTTGCCTCCGTCGCGGCCGATGTGCACCGGCTGAACGTCACGTCTAACCACGATGACCCCATTGCCTTCAGCTTGAACATTGAAGCTGAATATCGAGGTGGCGAATCCGACCAGCAGGAGGTGGGTTATTCCGTTGTTGAAAGTTCCCATGGCAACTATTCCTTCTTCTGCGAGCTGGACCTTGTCAGCGTTATGAAGGAGAGAGCGAAAGCTGTGCCGCTTTTTGATAGTCGTGGTAATTCAATAGCTTGCGAATTATGCCGACAGGGGGCGTGTAGGGCTTTGTTTCAAATTTGAGACAGTGCAAAGTGCCTGTATCAGGCCAAAGCAGTTGCGATGCTCTAGATCAAGGGTTGACGGCGATGTGTTTCATTTTCTTAACAGCGCAGGTGTAAAGATTATGAAGCCGTTCAAATAGCGAGTTTGAGCTCGGAGGGGTGTTTCAAAAATGGACACTTACCCCCCAAACAGGGGAGTGCCGCGTCCGGATTCGCAAAAACAGTCAGGAATCGAGTAGAAGCTCAACCGCCTTCAGGGCCTGGGTGCGACGCGCTGCCCAATCGCCCTGCAGCACCTGAACCGGTTGTCGATGGTGCTCCAGCCAGGTGAGGGTCTGATCGAAGAACGCCCGGCGTTGACCCAGTTCGGGCTGGCAACGCTGGCCGTCATCCGTCCAGGCGACGTTTTCGGGAGATAACAACAGGTGCAAGTCGTACCGTCTGGCCAGCAATGCCTGTTCGATCCAGGCGGGGCAGTCACCAAACAGGGTCTGGCTCCAGAGGATGTTGCTCAGCAAGTGAGTGTCGAGCAGTAGTAACCGCGGCTGTCGGGCACGGGCCTCGTCCTCCCATTGCAGCTGTCCGCGGGCTATATGGGGAATATCGGCCAGGCAGGTGTCGCGCGGGTTTTGCTCGATGAACCAGCGGACATATTCGTCCACCAGGACGCCGCCGAAATGCGCTTGCAGCTCCGCCGCGAGCCAGCTCTTGCCACTGGATTCGGGCCCGGTGAGCACCAGGACTTTCATGTGCGCAATACCGGGTCGGCGCGCCATTCCCGCCAGCCTTGCACGGCTATCAGCAAAAACAGCGCGTAGAGGCCAGCGGTCAGGTACATCCCCTTGTAGACAAAAAGGCCGACGAAAACCACGTCGAGGGTGATCCACAGTGGCCAGCATTGCACGCGCTTCTGCGCCATCCAGACTTGGGCTACCAGGCTGAAACCGGTGAGCGCCGCATCGAGCCAGGGTTGGGCGGCATCGGTCCAGTGGGCCATGGCAGCACCCAGCAGCAGGCTGCCCAGCGCGCCGACGGCCAGGCTGAGCGTTATGGATTGACCATCGAGCTGGCTGATTTTCCGCCCTTGACGGGTTTCGCCCGCGCGCGTCCATTGCCACCAGCCGTACAGTTGCAAGGCGGCATAGATCACCTGAAGCAGCATGTCGGAGTACAGCTTCACTTCAAAAAAGATCCAGCTGTAGAGCAGCACCATGATCAGACCAATCGGCCAGCACCAGGGGTTCTGTTTGACCGTCAACCAGACGGCAATGACACCGAGGGTGGCGGCAAACAGTTCAAGCCCGGACATGGGGGTTCCTTGGGGGAAGTTGAAGAGGGGGGGGCGATTGTAACGGGTAGGCGCGGTTGGCGGGTTTGTTTGATCGTGTACATATTCGTTGCTGCTGTGGTTTCTTTGTTGGTGTACATATCCGTTTCTGCGGTAACGGCTACTTAGGGTTTCGCCATCACTCCAATCTTGTGGTCTGTGCGCTGGCCAACAAGCTGGCACGAATCGCTTGGGCGATTGCGGCGCACCACACTGAATTCGATGCGGGGCCAAGCGCGACGAACGCCTGACCCCGCTATTACCCGAGCACCACCCACCTGGTTTTGCGATGCTGGATAACTGATGACGTGAACGGCCAACCGGCCTGACGACAACCCTGGGCTCTCACACGGCTGAAAGGCCGTTCCAATAATTAGGGTCGTTGGGCATCGATTCTCATCGAGGCGCGGGGCTAGCAACCCCACTCAGACGCCGGATAGATGAAAGCAAGCCAAACACGACATCAACAACAGTATTGCAGAAAAGGGGGTAACCATAGATGTGGGAGCGAGCCTGCTCGCGAAGCTGTTGATTTTGCCGTTGCCGTTGCCGTTGCCGTTGCTTTGGCTTTGGCTTTGGCTTCAGATCTGCCGCCCCTTTCCCAGAGGCCGAACGCAGGCGTTGCGCAGGGGGCACCGCGGCAAGGATGCCGCGGTAGCCGCCCTCGGCCATGGATGGCCGATGGCGGCGGGCCCCCGGAGCAATGCCGGAGTGAGGGCATGCCGAGCCTAGGCGAGGCACCGAATGGCGGGGCAAAAGCCCTTGGTTACTTGGGGCTCTTCCAAGTGACTCGCTGTAAGAGCGAAACCGTCAGCGGCCGTTACCGCAGAAACGGATATGTACACAATCAAATGGGCCTGTTGCAGGGTCGAGCCTGGCCAATGCCATTCAAGCTCGCGCCGGACAGGCCTGGAAGACCTCAAGTCCATAAACGCGGCAGCGTTAATCGGACTTGTCTGATAGGATTTCGGCCCCGCGCGGAAAAACCTGAGTTCAAGTTGATTTTTCACGGAATTTTTACGGTTTTGTGGGGGAATTGCGCGCGCGGGACTTCATCTGCACTGATCACAGTGGCGTTCTGAAAATATTAACGGGGCATGCCGTGGCGCATCGCTTCTTGGGGGATTGATGGATCTTTGGACCGCCTTTCAGGCATTGATACTTGGCGTTGTAGAGGGACTTACGGAGTTTTTGCCCATTTCCAGTACCGGGCACCAGATCATCGTGGCCGACCTGCTCGACTTCGGGGGTGAGCGGGCCATGGCCTTCAACATCATCATCCAGCTCGGCGCGATCCTGGCGGTGGTGTGGGAGTTTCGCCGCAAGATTTTCGATGTGGTCGTCGGCTTGCCGACCCAGCCAGGCGCTCGACGCTTTACCGCGAACCTGCTGATCGCCTTTATGCCGGCCGTGGTATTGGGGGTGATTTTCGCCGACCTGATCCACCATTATCTGTTCAACCCGATCACGGTAGCCACGGCGTTGGTCGTGGGCGGTGTCGTCATGCTGTGGGCTGAACGGCGTCAGCATGAAGTGCATGCCCACAGCGTCGACGAAATCACCTGGAAGGACGCCCTGAAAATCGGCTTTGCCCAGTGTCTGGCCATGATCCCGGGCACCTCGCGCTCCGGTTCGACGATCATTGGCGGTTTGCTGTTCGGCTTGTCGCGCAAGACCGCCACCGAGTTCTCGTTCTTCCTGGCGATGCCGACCATGGTCGGCGCGGCGGTGTACTCGGGCTACAAATACCGCGACCTGTTCGTGCCGGCTGATTTTCCCGTATTCGCCATCGGCTTCGTCACGGCGTTTATCTTCGCGATGATTGCCGTGCGCGGCCTGCTCGTGTTCATCGGCAGTCACAGCTACGCGGCGTTCGCCTGGTATCGCATCGTGTTCGGCCTGTTCATCCTCGCCACCTGGCAGTTTGGCTGGGTTGACTGGACCGCCGTCCAGCCATGAACGACTCCAGCGCGCGCAACAACCCCGGACGCCGGTCCGGGGGCGAGATTCGCCATCCCCGGCTGAAACTGCTGGTGTTTGCGATCCTGTGCGCGCTGCCGCTGTCGGGTTCGATGACGATGTGGCTGGGTGGCATTTCGCGGGTGCCCCTGGCGGCCTATGGCATCGTCAGCGGGCTGGCGTTCCTGCTGTACTGGAGCGACAAGCGCCAGGCTCGGCTCGATCGCTGGCGCATACCGGAGAACGTGTTGCATGCGGTGGAACTCGCCGGCGGCTGGCCAGGCGCCTTGCTGGCCCAGCAGGTGTTTCGGCACAAGACGCGCAAGCTTTCGTTTCAGGTGCTGTTCTGGGTGATCGTGCTGCTGCACCAGGTGTTCTGGATCGATCAGTTGTTCCTTGGTGCCCATCTTTTCGCGCTGCTTTAAATTCGCGCAGCTTTAAAGTACCAGGCCGACCTGGGTGCGCCGAGGCAACTTGCGCACCACCAGTTGATGGGAACGTCGCAACAAATCTTGCAGCTCTTCGGCACCGAGCGGGTAGGGCGTTGCCATGATGATCCACTGCGCCCGCGCCAGATAAGGTGCCGGATGAATGCCCGGACGGTCGCAATGACCGAGAAACAGATCCTTGTCGACCTTGAACGCCAGGGATGCGCCCCGCAGGTTCTGCAAGGCGAACATCTTGTTCCCGGCAATCGAAAACACCCGCACGCCACCCCACTTGTAGTCTTCCCGCGCGCCGGGCAGCGCCAGGCAGAACTGCGCGACATCCTCTTCGCTCATGCGTGCGGCCTTCATAACAATCGTTCCCCACAGGCGTTGAATGATTCGATCAAATGGTCGATCCAGGCGCGCACCGCCGGCATCACCCCGCGCCGATGAGGGTAGACCGCCTGCAGCCAGCCGCCAGGCAATGACCAGTCAGGCAGCAACTGCACCAGTGAGCCGTCTGCCAGCGCTTGCTCGCAATACATCATCGGCAGCAGGGTAAACCCCTGGCCCGCCAGGGTACAGGCCTTGCGCACGATGAAATCATCGATACCCAATCGCGCTTCGAGGGTCAAGTCAACGCTGTTGCCCTGTTGATCGAGCATGCGGATGTGCACCATGCGATCGGCTTCCAGCGCGCCGAGCACCGGCAGGTTTTTCAGGTCTTCGGGATGGTTGATCTCATGTCCTTGCAGGAAGGCGGGGCTGGCGACCATCGCCATTTGCGCCTGACGCAAGCGTCGGGTGACCAGCAACGGGTCTTCGTCGCCCAACTCGCGCACGCGCAGGGCGACGTCGACACCCTCGGTCACCAGGTCGACCCGACGATTGAGCAACATGACCTCCAGTTGAACCAGTGGAAACTTCGCCAGGAAATCACTGATCACGGTCGGCAGAATTTCGTGGGCCAACCCCACCGGGCAGGACACCCGCAAACGCCCGCGGGGTTCGCTGGACATGCTGGCCACGGCCTCATCGGCCATCTCGGCTTCCAGCAGCATCGCCTGACAGTGCCGCAGGTAACGCTCGCCCACGGCCGTCAGCTTGAGTTGGCGGGTGGTACGTTGCAGCAGGCGTGCACCCAGGCGTTCTTCCAGCTCGGCGATCCGTCGCGACAGCCGCGATTTGGGAATCCCGAGCAAACGCCCGGCCGCCGCGAAGCCACCGGCTTCGACCACCTTGGCGAAATAGTAGAGATCATTGAGGTCTTGCATGCTGTCCACTCGATTGTTCTATCAGTAGGACGAACTATCGCATTGTTGCCATCTAATCAGCTATTGGTTTCGCCTGTAGGATTGTCTCCATCAGATCGCCATGAGCGGTCCTCACTTGGAGATCCCCACATGAAATTGCTGCATATCGATTCGAGCATTCTTGGTGACAACTCGGCTTCCCGTCAGCTGAGCAGCGAAGTCGTCAAAGCCTGGCAAGCCGCCGAACCAAGTGCCGTGGTGACTTACCGCGACCTGGCTGCCGATGCCATCAGCCATTTCTCCGCCACCACCCTGGTTGCCGCCGGCACCACGGCTGAACTGCGCGATGCCGCACAACAGCACGAAGCCGAGCTGAGTGCACAGGCGCTGGCTGAATTTCTCGCCGCCGATGCCGTGGTGATTGCCGCCCCGATGTACAACTTCACCATCCCGACCCAACTCAAGGCCTGGATCGACCGCATCGCCGTTGCCGGCCAGACCTTCCGCTACACCGAAGCCGGCCCTGAAGGACTCTGCGGTGACAAGAAAGTCGTGATTGTCTCGACCTCTGGCGGTCTGCACGCCGGTCAGGTCACTGGCGTTGCTCATGAAGAGTATTTGAAAGTCATGTTCGGCTTCCTCGGTATCACCGATATCGAGTTCGTCCGCGCCCATGGCCTGGCTTACGGTGATGAAGTGCGTACCAAGGCCATGAGCGATGCCCAGACGCACATCAGCGAGCAGTTGTTCGTCGCCGCGTAAGGTTTGCGTAAAGACGTCAAACAGCTCGGGCAACAACCAAAAAACTCTGTATTCTGAGCACGCAAGTGCCAGAAGCGGAGTTTTTTGTTACTGGTTGTTTCTAGTCCTGGCCCAGGTTATGCAATCGAGGGTTACCGTCTCCGGTCAAGTAGCAAGGTGGGGCATCCCATGGTGCGTCTGTGTGCAAGTTTACTGATGTGTCTGCTCGGCAGCCTGACTTCAGTGCACGCCGCACCTGCGTCGCACCCTCACTGGAGCGTCGGCTTCCATGAGATGAGCTTTCTCGATCCGCTGGACCTGCAGCCGATGCGCGCCATCGCCTTCTATCCTTCCAGCGACAAGGAACACACCAGCACACTCGAGGGCTACACCGTCGAAGCCGGCGAAGACACCCACGTCGCCATCGGTCGTTTCCCGATGCTGATGCTGTCCCATGGCAACACCGGAACCCCGCTGGCCCTGCACGATCTCGCCACCTCGCTGGCGCGCAAGGGGTTCGTCGTGGTGGCGGTGATCCATCCCGGCGACAACTCCAGGGACCACAGCCGCCTGGGTACCTTGAGCAATCTGTATGGCCGGCCGCTCCAGATTTCCCAAGCCATCACCGCGACCCTGGGCGATCGCATGCTTGCGCCCTTCGTCAACGCCAATCAGGTCGGCGTGATCGGTTATTCGGCGGGCGGGGAGACAGCGCTGATCCTGTCCGGTGCGACGCCTGACCTGGACCGTCTGCGCCGCTACTGCCAGGAGCGTCCGGATGATCGCGATGCCTGCAACACTCAAGGCGAGTTGATCGTTGATCGCGATGACCTGCAACCGGTATCTGACCCACGGGTTCATGCCTTGCTGCTGATGGCGCCGCTGAGCCTGAAGTTCGGCCGCCATACCCTGGCCGACGTGCACGTGCCGGTGCTGTTATATAGCGGCGACGGCGACAAACTGGTGGCATTCGACAAGAACGCCGCAGCGCTGGCGCGCAAACTGCCGATCGCGCCGGACTTCAAGTTGCTGGCCGGGGCTGGGCACTTTGTGTTCATGGCGCCGTGCAACGAAGAGCAGATTATCGCGATGCCGGCGTTGTGCACCGATGCCGACGGGGTTGATCGCGAAGACATCCACCGCACCCTGATTTCCGAAGCGGGGCGGTTCTTTTCTCGGGCGCTGGGCAAGCCGGACAGGGCCGGCATGCAAACCGCCGATCAATAAGACCTGCACGATGCCTGCAAACCGCCGATCAATGACATCGACGCAATCCCTGCAAACTGCCGATCAATGACACCGACGCAATCCCCTGTAGGAGCTGCCGCAGGCTGCGATCTTTTGACTTTGCTTTTCAAAAACTAGATCAAAAGATCGCAGCCTGCGGCAGCTCCTACAGGGGTCGTGGGTGTCAGGTCATTGCGCGGCGTTTCAGTAACAGGGTCAAGCCCAGGCCGCTCACCGACAACAGCGCCGCGCTGAAGAAAATCCACGAGTACCCCAGGTTCAAGGCGATCGCGCCCATCAACGGCCCGGCAATCGCCAGCGCCAGATCGAAAAACACCGCATAGGCGCTCAAGCCCGCGCCGCGACTGGAATTGGGCACCTGCTTGATCGCCTCCACACCCAATGCCGGGTAGACCAGCGACAAGCCGAAGCCGGTCAGACCTGCGCCGATCAACGCATAAGTGGTCGAGGGCGCAAGCCACAGCAGCCCCAGGCCCAAGGTTTCAACACTCATGCAGGCAATGGCCGAGGCGAATCCGCCGAAGCGGCTGATGCTGGAAATGAACAACAGCCGCGCCAGAATGAAACAGACGCCAAACACCGTCAGGCAGTAGGCCGCGCCAGCCCAGCCGCGGCTGACGTAATACAAGGTGATAAAAGTGGTCAGGGTGCCGTAGCCGATGGAGGCCAGGCTCAGGCTCGCGCCAAACGGCGCAATGCGCCCGAACACCGCCCAGAATGGCAGGCGCTCGCCGCGAATCACCGGCACCGAGGGTTTGTTGCGGATCAGCAGCAATGCCGCCAGCGCCAGCAGCGACAAGACAATTCCCAGGCTTTCAAAGCCGTACTCGGCGACCATCACCACCCCAAGCGGTGCACCAATGGCGATGGCGCCGTAGGACGCAATCCCGTTCCAGGAAATCGAGCGCGCGGTATGTTCGGCACCGACCTGGCCCATGCACCAACTGATGGTGCCGACGCCAATCAAGCCTTGGGCGATCCCCAACAGCAGGCGGCCGGCGATCAGGATCAACAGACTCAACAACGGAAAGCTTTGCAGCAAAGTCGACAACAGCGTCAGCACACCGCTCAACACGATCCCCGACAAGCCGTACACAATCGCCCGCTTGGTGCCAATACTGTCTGACATGCGCCCGGCCATGGGACGACTGAGCAGAGTGGCCAGGTACTGGCAGCCGATAGTCAGCCCCGCGATGATTGCGCTGAAACCCAGCTGTTCGTGGACGTACCCCGGTATCACCGCAATCGGCAGGCCGATGCACAGGAAGGCAATGAAGGTATAGAAGACGATGGAGACGATCTGCAGGGTGATCGCCATGGAGCTTTGCGGGGGCACTTGCTGCACAGACATGAGGGCTCGTTCGCGGGCGGCGGTAGGAGAATTGCATCATGGCTTGGGTGGGGAATAAAAGGAAGCAGGCTAACTATATCCGTGAGCTTGAGGGCCCCATCGCGAGCAAGCTCGCTCCCACATTGGATCGCGGTCACTTGTGGGAGCGAGCTTGCTCCGGGCGGCGTTCCGACGATGATTTGCGCACCACAGAAATACTTGAACATTGAAATGCAAAAAGCCCCGTCACCAGGACAGGGCTTTTCAATTGCAGCAGAGTCTTAGAACACAACACCCTGACTACGCAGGTAGTCATCATAAGTGCCGCTGAAGTCGATCACGCCGCTGGCGCTCAACTCGATGATGCGGGTGGCCAGAGACGATACGAACTCACGGTCGTGGCTGACGAAGATCAGCGTGCCCGGGTAGTTCTCCAGCGCCAGGTTCAGCGCCTCGATCGATTCCATGTCCAAGTGGTTGGTCGGTTCGTCCATGATCAGTACGTTCGGCTTTTGCAGGATCAACTTGCCGAACAGCATGCGACCTTGCTCACCACCGGAGATGACCTTGACCGACTTGAGGATCTCATCGTTGGAAAACAGCATCCGGCCGAGGGTGCCGCGTACCAGTTGCTCGCCGCCCTGGGTCCATTGGCCCATCCAGTCGAACAGGTTGCAGTCGTCTTCGAAGTCGTGCGCATGGTCCTGGGCGTAGTAGCCCAGTTCCGCGGCGTCGGTCCATTTCACAGTACCGGCATCCGGGGTCAGTTCGTTGACCAGGGTGCGCAGCAGGGTGGTTTTACCGATACCGTTCGGGCCGATGATCGCCACGCGCTCGCCTGCTTCAACAACGAAGCTGAAGTCCTTGAACAGCGGCTTGCCGTCGAAGCCTTTGGCCATGCGCTCGACGATGACCGCTTGACGGTGCAGCTTCTTGGTTTGTTCGAAACGGATGAACGGGCTTACACGGCTCGAGGGCTTGACCTCGGCCAGTTGGATCTTGTCGATCGCCTTGGCGCGGGAGGTTGCTTGCTTGGCTTTCGAGGCGTTGGCCGAGAAGCGGCTGACGAACGATTGCAGTTCCGAAATCTGTGCTTTCTTCTTGGCATTGTCCGACAGCAGTTGCTCGCGGGACTGGGTCGCCACGGTCATGTACTCGTCGTAGTTGCCCGGGAACAGGCGCAGCTCGCCGTAATCCAGGTCAGCCATGTGGGTGCACACGCTGTTCAGGAAGTGACGGTCGTGGGAGATGATGATCATCAGGCTGGAGCGCTGGGTCAGCACGTTTTCCAGCCAGCGGATGGTGTTGATGTCCAGGTGGTTGGTCGGTTCGTCGAGCAACAGCACTTCCGGATCGGAGAACAGCGCCTGAGCCAGCAATACGCGCAGCTTCCAGCCTGGGGAAACCTCGCTCATCGGGCCGAAGTGCTGCTCGATGCCGATACCCAGGCCCAGCAACAGTTCGCCGGCACGGGATTCGGCTGTGTAGCCGTCCATTTCGGCGAACTCGGTTTCCAGCTCCGCCACGGCCATGCCGTCTTCTTCGGTCATTTCCGGTAGCGAGTAGATGCGATCGCGCTCGGCCTTGACCTTCCACAGCTCTTCGTGACCCATGATCACGGTATCGATCACGGTGAATTCTTCGTAGGCGAACTGGTCCTGGCGCAATTTACCCAGGCGCACGTTCGGCTCGAGCATGACCTGGCCGCCCGACGGCTCGAGGTCGCCACCGAGGATTTTCATGAAGGTCGATTTGCCGCAACCGTTGGCGCCGATCAGGCCGTAACGGTTGCCCGCGCCGAATTTCACCGAAACGTTTTCAAATAGCGGCTTGGCGCCGAACTGCATCGTGATGTTAGCTGTAGAGATCAAAGGTTTTTCCTGCGAAGCTTGAAGAGTAGCAAGGGTTGCGGCAGTACCGATTCAGTACCCGTTTCCGGTATCCGAACCACGGGAAATTCATCCCGGTCAGACGCGGAAGGTCCATCTGGCAATAAGTGGACAGCAGCATAAGGAGCGCTTGGCCCGAGTCGAAGTGCGCTGAGGCGGGTTCTTTCCCGTCATCAACCAAGGGGGGCGCATAATGTTTGGCGGCGATTGTACTGGTCTGGCTCTTTAAACGATAGGGCGTTGAGGCCGTACGGCTGCTTTGACGCCTTCAGCGGACAGATTTTCACCGCTGAATGCTAACAATTGGTTACAAACGGCGGCTAAAATGCCATCTCTCATCCAGATGCCGACAGTCGGCAAGCGCTCAGGGACGCGCCACCGGGACCGCCGTTTCGATATCAGACGCTGCACAAGACCCCTGGCCGCAAGGCCTCCAGGGGACGCAGTTTGTTCACTTCTGACGTGTGACGATTTTCGTGAAGCTCATCATTGCTGTTATTTATTTTGTATCGATTGCGTACGTTCATCTGCGCGGACGCGTGCGTCACAAATTGGGTCGCCAGCTGAGTGATCACTCGACGTTTCTGGCACCGGTCAATTGCTTCCTTTACCTGTTCTCTAAAATTCCCAACAGGCCCTACCTCAACCCGGCGGATTTCCCCGATTTGAGTCCGTTGCAAGCCCATTGGGAGGACATTCGTGCCGAAGGCCAGAACCTGCTCAGGACTGAAGAGATCAAGCGCTCGAACCAGTACGACGATATCGGTTTCAACTCGTTCTTCAAGACAGGCTGGAAGCGTTTTTATCTGAAGTGGTACGGCGACAGCCACCCCTCGGCGATGAAGCTCTGTCCACGCACGACAGAACTGGTGCAGAGCATCGGCTCGATCAAGGCTGCGATGTTCGCCGAGCTGCCGCCGGGGTCCAGGCTGGTCCGTCACCGCGATCCGTACGCCGGTTCCTATCGTTATCACCTGGGGCTCGACACGCCGAACGATGCCGGTTGCTACATCAACGTCAATGGCGAGAACTATCACTGGCGCGATGGTGAGGCGGTCATGTTCGACGAAACCTTCATTCATTACGCTGAAAACACCACTCAACAAAACCGCATCATTTTGTTCTGCGACATTGAGCGGCCCATGAAATATCGCTGGGCGGCAGCGTTCAATGGCTGGTTCAGCCGCAATGTGATGGCGGCGGCGGGCGCGCCGAACGTTGAGGGCGACAAAACCGGTGGTATCAACCGCCTGTTCGGCAGGATCTACAAGGTTCGCCTGAGGGGCAAGGCGCTCAAGAAGCGCAATCGCAAACTTTATTACCTGGAGAAGTGGGCGATTCTGGGTGGGTTGCTGGCGGTTTTTGTGCTGATCTGAACATTGCGTTATGACGGCTGACGCCATCGCGGGCAAGCCCGCTCCCACAGATTCAGTGTTTGCCGTCAATTATGTAGCTGACACTGAACCCTGTGGGAGCGGGCTTGCCCGCGATGAGGCCGGTACACCCACCGAAAAACAGTCGGATCAAACAATCGATCAACCACTCGAACGCTTTGAAGTTTTTTTGGCCGGCGCCGGCTTGTCGGTCGATTTAGCTTTCGCAGCAGGTTTAGCAGCGGCCTTGCCACCCAGGCTACGTTTAAGCAACTCCGTCAAGTCAATCACATCCGCAGTCTTACGCTCTTCTTCACCCGTCGCCGTTTCCACGTCCTCGATCTTCCCTTCATGGGCTTTTTTCTCCACCAGCGCCATGATCTTGTCTTCGAAGCTGTCGCGATAGTCCTCAGGGCTCCACTCGGCGCTCATGTCTTCAACCAGTCGTTTGGCCATGTCCAGCTCGCCCTTGACCAGCTTGGGACTGGTGACTTCGCTGCCCAGTTCGAGCGTATCCAGACTGCGCACCTCGGCCGGCCAGCGCAGCATCACCAGGACCATGGCCGACTCCAGTGGCATCAGCGCGGCCAGGTGCTGGCGGGTATGCAAGACCACGTGGGCGAGGGCGACCTTGTTGGTTTTGCTGAGGGTTTCGCGCAGCAGCGCGTAGACCTTGCCGCCGCGTTTATCGGGTGCAAGGTAGTAGGGTGTGTCGATGTTTTGCAGGGGAATCTGTTCACTGTCGACAAAGGAAAAGATGTCGATGGTCTGCGTGGATAGCGGGTGCGCCGACTTGATTTCCTCTTCGCTGAGCACCACGTAGCGACCCTTTTCGTACTGCACACCTTTGACGATGTGCTCTTTGGTGACTTCCTTGCCGGTGACCTTGTTGACGCGCTTGTAGCCGACCGGTTCCATGCTCCGGCTGTCGAGCCAGTCGAAATCCACCCCTTGGGAAGACGTCGCCGAGACCAGCGCGACAGGGATATGCACCAGCCCGAAACTGATTGCGCCTTTCCAGATTGCCCGTGCCATCGTCGTCTTCTCCCAAGTGATGATCAGGTGACCCGTGGCCTGGAGCAAAAGTTTCAGCCGCTTTGGGCCGCGTTTCTAGGGCGGATCAGCGGTACGGTCAAAGGGTGTTACATCTTGTTGGGGAGGTTTTGATTAACAAATGCGAACCCCGGGCGTAGCGTGCTATCGAAGGCTCTATCCACGCTTACGTCGAGAGGCTCCCGATGAACCGATTAATGCTTGGCATCACCGCGTTGGCATTGAGTGGCGTGCTGAGCAATCCGGCCCAGGCCGACCCAGCGCCATCCTCACCCTTGTTGTTGGCGCAGAGCCCGACGGGCAATTCAAGCAATCCTTACAACAGCCCGATTCGCCGGACCAACCCCAACAGCATGCAGGGCACCCAACCCGGCGCTCCAGGCATTCGCGGGCCAAACACCGTGCCCGTTCCGCGACCACCGACCCTGGACAACGGCGGGATTGGCAACCGCTATCCCCAGGACCGAACGGCGCCGGCCAGCCCACCGACATTCATACCCAATCCGCCTCATCGAGACGCAGACACCAGCAACCGTTGAACGGCAAGACGCGAGTCTGCCAGCCATTCTGACGACAAAAGGAATCGTGCATGTTGCGTAAAACCCTCCTGGCCACCCTCTGTGCCAGCGCATTGATCACTGCTACCGCACCTGTGTATGCCGCGCCCGCTCAAGAATTGAAAAGTGAGCAGGGCACCCTCGAAGTCACCCCGATCGTCGAGGGCCTGGATCACCCATGGGCTTTGGCGTTTCTGCCCGATCGCCAGGGGATGCTGGTGACTGAACGCCCCGGCAACCTGCGGGTGGTCAGTGCCGACGGCAAACTCTCGGCGCCGCTCGAGGGCGTGCCGCAAGTCTGGGCCAAGGGCCAGGGCGGCTTGCTGGATGTGGTGTTGTCGCCCGACTTCAAGCAAGACCGCACGGTCTATCTGTCTTATGCCGAAGGGGGTGGCAAGGGCGACAAGGCCGGGACGGCGGTCGGCCGCGGACAATTGTCGCAAGACCTGAAGACAATCGGGAACTTCAAGGTGATCTTCCGCCAGGAGCCCAAACTGTCGGTCGGCAACCACTTTGGGTCGCGCCTGGTGTTCGACCGCGACGGTTATCTGTTCATCACCCTCGGTGAGAACAACGACCGGCCGACGGCCCAGGACCTCGACAAGCTCCAGGGCAAGGTCGTGCGGATCTACCCCGACGGCAAGGTACCGGACGACAACCCCTTTGTCGGTCAGACCGGCGTGCGCCCGGAGATCTGGTCCTATGGCCAGCGCAATCCACAAGGCGCGGCGCTCAACCCCTGGACCGGCGTCCTCTGGGAAAACGAGCACGGCCCCCGGGGCGGCGACGAGATCAACATTATCGAGCGTGGCAAGAATTACGGCTGGCCGATGGCAACCCACGGCATCAACTATTCCGGCCAGCCGATTCCGGAAGCCAATGGCAAGACCGCCGAAGGTACCGTCGCGCCGCACCACGTCTGGGAACAATCACCCGGGCTGAGCGGCATGGCGTTCTACGACGCTGATCGCTTCAAGGCCTGGCAGCACAATGTGTTTATCGGCGCGCTGGTCACTCAGGAACTGATTCGCCTGCAGTTCAACGGCGACCGAGTGGTTCACGAAGAACGGTTGATGGGTGAGTTGAACAAACGCATTCGTGATGTGCGGCAGGGACCGGACGGCTATTTATATGTGTTGACCGATGAGGCTGACGGGGTGCTGTACAAGGTCGGCCTGAAGTAAGACAGGCTCGACCGCAGCGTCAATCTCAGGCGATGCCGATAGCCTTTTTCCGATCCTGCAAACCACGGGCGACAAGGTATGACAATGGCCCGATGGACACGAAAATGGCGGTAATCAGCAAATAGGGAAGCACCGACAGTGCGGATTGCCCGCGCTTGCGTGCATCCCTGTACATCCAGATGCCGGCAAGCGTGGCCAACAGATAAAGGTCGATCACCACCTGGGCAGTATCGGGCCGCGACATCAGGCTTATGCCAAAATCGATCAACGATTGCTCGGTCTGCAGCATCACTGAAAGGGTGTAGCCGGCAAAGGCGATCAGGGCAATGACGGGCAAGGCGACAGACTTCATGATTTCCTTCCTTGGGATGATGAGTGCAATTGTCAGCCTACAGAGGCCGAAGGAATTCGGCCATGATTTACTCTGTTGCCGTGTGCACTCTTGTCAAAGACGGTCTGGCAAGCAACGTGCTCATCGGGCCAATGACTGTTCAGTCGATAACATTCAGCCCGACGGTAGTGATCCAGGACAAAGAATCCGTGATGCGGCCTTGCGTGTGGGTGCGGTCGGTGGATACTGAATCAGCGTCGTTACAATTTTACCGCCATGGATCTTGCAAATTGCATGGCCGTAATCGGCCTTTGTTGCATTTTGCATGAAAAGGCCAGTAGTCAGTGCACAAATATCATTGAATTTACCGATGAGCTGCACGGCGAAATTCGCGGCATGTTTTATGCTGTAGCTGGCCTTGAGCTGACCGGCTTTTAATTAGAGTCAGCGGCTACACCGGAAAACGGTCAGATGAAGACTTGATAAAGCCTGCAGGGAACATGAGCGGGGGATTGGGTACTGATCGACGTGGATGTTTGATTGGCATTCTTACAATAAGGAGAGGGTCGTAATGTTTCTTTCTGCCTTGGAACTTCGAAACATCATTGAAACCAGTTTTCTTCCGAAACGTTGTCAATGTACGCTGTCGCCGGACCTGTCGATGACTGTAAAAGTGTATTCCGATCGTAAAACCGATCACCTCGATCTGATGGTGACCGGAATAAATGCCAAACATCTCAATGGCTGCAGGGAAATCAACGACCTGATTGCCGAATTGCGTGTGGACATGCAAAACAGGGCCGATGTCCAGACTCTGCATCCAGACAGGAAAGCGCTTTAACCCACGGTTCCATGACTCGCGCCGGGTCTGGAGAAACGCCAGACCTGGCGCCAGCTCAACCATCAGCAGCAATATGCCCGGGGACCGGCATGGCGATCGAGCCATTCGCCCATGCAGTCCGGACTGCCTGGTCAGCTTTGCAGGCTGCAAGCGTCGGACAGTTTTCGATAAGTGATTCGAGCAGGCTGGCCTGACGTGTCGATGTACTTCATTTCAGCTGTGATGACTTCGCAATACAGGGTCGAGGGCTCGGTCAGCGAGATGACCTTGGCCACGTGCAATGGAAACCCATAGTAATACGCAGGGACTTGGGTGGAGGACGTATCGTCGGCCAGAGCAAGACCGGCAAAGGCGGTGCAGGCGAGGGCGGCTGTCGACAACAATGTGCACGTGTTCATGAACGATCTCCAGTGCAGGCGAAAAGTCAGCTCGACCTAGGGTCGAACCTGCCGCACTGGGCGTCAGAGAGATCTGAGGGCGTGCGGTCCAGTAAAGCTTTGGACCGCAGCGTTAAGAGATGGTTAAGCCGGCTGAATGCCACCCGTCGGCAGTTTCGTTACTTGACCGGCAGGCGCTGAGAAATGGGCCACCTTGGCGAGCAGGCTCCACAGTTGAGGTGTTCAACCGAGATCCATGTGGGAGCGGTGGTGGCGATCCGACACGTTAAAGGCTTGCGACATGCTGTCGATAGCGTTCGTAGGCCTGCTGACAGGCCGCCACATTGTCTGCAATCGGCAAGGTTTCGCTGGCCGGATCGAGCTTCACGCAACGCTCGCACAAGTCCGCCAGGCTGTGTTCATGGCCGTTTGCCCAAGACGTGCACCATGCCGCCTGAATCGCTGCGCCGAGCGCCGCGGCTTCGCTTTGCCCGGTGCAGATCACCGGCGTGTTCATGATGTCCGCGACCAGCTGCCGCCACACCGCGCTTTTCGAGCCGCCGCCGATCAGGCAGATACTGCGGCTTTGCAGGCCATTGCGGCGCAACAGGTCCAGCCCATAACGCAAACCGAAGGTCGTGCCCTCTACCACGGCGCGACACAGGTTGGCCTGCGTCAGGTTGGTCATGGTCAGCCCCAGCAGGCTGCCCGTGGCATGAGGCAGGGTAGGCACCCGTTCACCGTTGAGAAACGGCAGCATGCACACGCCTTCGGCACCGATCGGCGCTTTCGCGACGAGTTCGTTGAAGCGCTCGATATCCAGCTCGAACAACTCGCGAATCACCCCGGTGGCATTGGTCAGGTTCATGGTGCAGATCAGCGGCAGCCAGCCACCGCTGGATGAACAGAAGGTCGCGACCGAGGCGTCCGGACTGACATTCGGCTGGTCGGCATAGGCGTAGACCGTTCCCGAGGAACCGAGGCTCATGGTGATTGCGCCGGGCTTGATGTTGCCGGTGCCGATGGCCCCCATCATGTTGTCGCCACCGCCGCAGGACACCAATGCCCGCGGGTTGATGCCCAGGTACTCGGCGATGCCCGGCAGGAGGGTGCCAACGGCCTGGTGGGCGTCGATCAGCTCCGGCAACGCGGCTTGCAGGCGGCCGGTGGGGTCGATGTCGCGCAGCAGCTGCAAGTCCCACTGACGGGTGCGCACGTTGAAATAGCCGGTGCCCGAGGCATCGCCATACTCGCTGCAACTGCGGCCGGTGAGCCAGAAGTTGAGGTAGTCGTGGGGCAGCAGGATGCGGGCGATGCGGGAAAACGTTTCCGGGTGCTGTTCTTTGGTCCAGAGCAGCTTGGACACGGTATAGCCCGGCGCGATGACGACGCCGAGGCGTTCCAGCGAGCCGCTTTCGCCGCCCAGATGGGCCAGCAGGCGGTCGTTCTGCGGGCTGGATTCGGTGTCGCACCAGAGTTTGGCCGGGCGCAGTACCTGGCCCTGATCGTCGAGCAGGACCAGGCCGTGTTGTTGGCCGGAGACGCCGATGCCGAGGATGTTCTGGCCGTCGATGTTGGCCGCAATCAGCGCTTGGCGAGTGGCCGAAGTGAAGGCTTCAAGCCATTGCGAGGTGTCCTGCTCGCGACGGCCATTGGCGCCGCTGATCAGGCTGTGCGCAGCGGCGCCCTGGCCGAGGACCTCGCCACTGATTGCGTCGAGGACGAGGGCCTTGGTGCCTTGGGTACCGCAGTCGATGCCGAGGAAGAGTTGTTGGTTTGCCATGGAGGATCCTTGGTGTGTCAGGTCGATCTCTGTGCACATTCAACATTGATGTTGTTTGTCAGTCAGCCATCGCGGGCAAGCCCGCTCCCACAGGGATGTATGTTGTTCACAAATCTGTCTTTCACTCCGAACACTGTGGGAGCGGGCTTGCCCGCGATGGCGACAGAAATTTCACCGCAGGGCTTAAGCGAGTACTCGCTCGAGGGTCTTGGTTACCCCAACATCCCGCAAGCTGTTGCAGCACCATTCGAACGCCGCCACAAATTCGGGCGAATTGGGAATCTGCGTACCAAAGATCTCCTCGACCTCCAACAACCGCTGGGTAATCAACACATCATCGGCCACCAATGCCTGACAAAACGCCGCGCGCGGATCCGGAATCGAGTACGTATCGCCATGCTCATTCACCCCCTTCAAGTACAACGCCCAGGCTGCCACCACCAACGCCGCACGCTTCGTCTCGCGGCCATCGGCAATCAAGCGATTGATAGTCGGCACGGTGAACTTGGGAAACTTCGACGAACCGTCCGAGCACACGCGCTCCAGCTGATCGGCAATCGCCTGATTGGAGAAGCGTGCGACCAGGGTGCTCTTGTATTCGGTCAGGTCGATCCCCGGCACGGGTGACAGTTGAGGCGTCACGTCCAGATCCATATAAGCGCGCAGGTACCGGACAAACAGCGGGTCGTTCATGGTCTCGTGAACGAAGCGGTACCCCTTCAGGAATCCCAGATACGTCAGGGCCAGGTGGCTGCCGTTGAGCAGTTTGATCTTCATGTCTTCGTAAGGCGTGACGTCGTCGGTAAACTGCACGCCGACCTGTTCCCAGGCCGGACGCCCGTTGACGAACTTGTCTTCCAGCACCCATTGCGCAAACGGCTCACAGACCACCGGCCAGGCATCATCGACGGCATGCTTGTCGGCCAGTTGCAGGCGATGTTCAGTGCTGGTCATTGGCGTGATGCGGTCGACCATGGCGTTGGGAAAACTGACGTTGCTGTCGATCCAGTCGCGCAGTTCGGCATCGCGCAGGGCAGCAAAAGCCAGCAGCGCCTTGCGGGTGACCGCACCGTTGTGCGGCAGGTTATCGCAGGACATCAAAGTGAATGCAGGCGTGCCGGCGGCACGGCGTTTGACCAAGGCGGCGCAGAGAAAGCCGAACACGGTTTTCGGTGCGTCCGGATGGGCCAGGTCATGTTGGATCTGCGGCAAATGGGCCATGAATTCGCCGTTGCTGTCATCGATGCAGTAGCCGCCTTCGGTGATGGTCAGCGAGACAATGCGAATCTCGGGGCTCGCCAGTTTGTCGATCAGCGCCTGGGCGCCGTCTTCGGCCAGCAGCATGTCGCGGATAGCGCCGATCACCCGGACTTCGTTGTCGTCGGTGTCGCCCAGCTCAAGCAGGGTGAACAGGTAATCCTGCTCCTTCAGATCATCCCGGGCGCGACGGTCTTCGGCGCGCAGGCCGACGCCGCAAATGGCCCAGTCCAGGTCCTTGCCGGTGTTCATCAAGGCGTCGGTGTAATACGCCTGATGCGCGCGGTGGAAACCGCCGACGCCGATGTGCGCGATGCCCTGGCGAGTGTCGCTCAGGGTGTAGGCGGGCAGGACCACTTCGGGGGCGAGGTGATGCAGATTTTGTTTATTCAGTTTCATCACAGGTTCTCTGAATTCAGGCGGCAACGCGCAACGGGCGGGTCAGCGCCACGCCGTCGGCATCGAATAAATGGCAGTGTTCGGCATCCAGGTGCAGGCTCAGGGTTTCGCCATAGCGGCTGGCCAGGTCACCGCGTACACGCAGGGTCAGGGGCTCGCCGGACGTGGTCACGACGTGGCAGAAGGTGTCGCTGCCCAGGCGCTCGCTGACGTCGGCGGTGACCTGCAAGCTGCAGTCGCCGGGTTGCGCCAGCTCCAGGTGTTCCGGGCGGATGCCCAGGGTCACCGCACCGCCGACGCTCAGGGTGGCGCCGCTCAACGGCAAGGTGATGCGGGTGCCGGCGTCCAGCAGCACTTCGCAGCTCTGGCGCTCGACGCGGGTGACCTTGCCCTTGAGGAAACCCATCTTCGGCGTGCCGAGGAAGCCGGCGACAAACAGGTTGGCCGGTTGGTGATACAGCTCCAGCGGCGAGCCGACCTGTTCGACCTTGCCGCCATTGAGCACCACCACCTTGTCGGCCAGGGTCATGGCTTCGACCTGGTCGTGGGTCACGTAGATCATGGTCGCTTGCAGTTCCTTGTGCAGCCGCGACAGTTCCAGGCGCATCTGCACCCGCAGGGCGGCGTCGAGGTTGGACAGCGGTTCGTCGAACAGGAAGATTTTCGGGTTGCGCACGATCGCCCGGCCGATGGCCACGCGCTGGCGCTGGCCGCCGGAAAGTTGTTTGGGCTTGCGCTCGAGCATCGGCCCGAGCTCGAGGATGCGCGCGGCGTCGTTGACCTTTTTCTCGACGTCGGCTTTGGGGACGCCGGCCAGGTCGAGGGCAAACGACATGTTCTTGCGCACGCTCATGTGCGGGTACAGGGCGTAGGTCTGGAACACCATCGCCAGGTCGCGCTTGGCGGGGCTGACTTCGGTGATGTCGCGGCCATCGAGTTCGATGGTGCCGCCGCTGACTTCTTCCAGGCCGGCGATCAGTCGCAGCAGGGTGGACTTGCCGCAGCCCGAGGGGCCGACGAAGACCACGAATTCCTTGTCGCGCACTTCCAGGTCGATGCCCTTGATGATGGAAAAGCCTTCGAAGCCTTTTTGCAGGTTCTTGATTTTCAGGTTGGCCATGGTGATGGGCCTCCGTTTGTTTTTATTCAGGTTGAGCCGGGGCGGGCTTTTTTGTAGGAGCGAGCTTGCTCGCGAAAAATGTGCAGGCGGCGCGTTTATCCAGGCAGCACGCGTCATCGTTCACGCCCATCGCGAGCAAGCTCGCTCCCACAGGGGGTGATCTTCATTTCACGGCGCCAAACGACAGGCCGCGGACCAGTTGTTTCTGGCTGATCCAGCCGAAGATCAGGATCGGCGCGCAGGCCAGGGTCGAGACCGCCGACAACTTGGCCCAGAACAGGCCTTCGGGGCTGGAGTACGAGGCGATCAGCGCGGTCAGCGGTGCAGCCTGGGACGAGGTCAGGTTCAGCGACCAGAAGGCTTCGTTCCAGCACAGGATCAGCGACAGCAGCACAGTGGACGCCAGGCCGCCCTTGGCGATCGGCAGCAGCACCCGCACCATCTCCTGCCACAGCGTCGCGCCGTCCAGGCGCGCGGCTTCGAGGATGTCCTTGGGGATGTCCTTGAAGTAGGTGTAAATCATCCAGACCACGATCGGCAGGTTGATCAGGGTGTAGATCACGATCAGCGCGATGCGCGTATCCAGCAGGCCGAAACTCTTGGCCAGCAGGTAGATCGGCATCAGCACGCCCACCGGCGGCAGCATCTTGGTCGAGAGCATCCACAGCAGCGTGCCCTTGGTGCGCTGGGTTTCATAGAACGCCATCGAGTAGGCGGCCGGCACCGCGATCAGCAGGCACAGCGCCGTGGCACTGAACGAGATCACCACCGAGTTCCAGGCGAAGCTGAAGTAATCGCTGCGCTCGTTGATATGCAGGTAGTTCTCCAGGGTCGGGGTGAAGATGAACTGCGGCGGCGTGGCGAAGGCGTCGATTTCGCTCTTGAAACTGGTCAGCACCATCCAGAAGATCGGGAAGAAGATCAGGATCGCGATGGCCCAGGCCAGGGTGCCCAGCAGCAGGCTTTGCAGACGACGGGATTGTTGAAGGGTCATGGCAATGGCCTCAGGCTTTGTCGGTCAGGTTTTTGCCGATCATCCGCACCAGGACGATGGCCGCGATGTTGGCGATCAGCACCGCGATCAAGCCGCCGGCGGAGGCCATGCCGACGTCGAACTGCACCAGCGCCTGGTTGTAGATCAGGTAGGCGAGGTTGGTCGAGGCGTAACCGGGGCCGCCGTTGGTGGTGGTGAAGATTTCGGCGAACACCGAGAGCAGGAAGATGGTTTCGATCATCACCACCACCGCGATCGGGCGGGCCAGGTGCGGCAGGGTCAGGTGCCAGAAGATCGCGATGGGACCTGCGCCATCGAGGCGCGCGGCTTCCTTCTGCTCCTGGTCGAGGGACTGCATGGCGGTCATCAGGATCAGGATCGCAAAGGGCAGCCATTGCCAGGACACGATGATGATGATCGACAGCAGCGGGTAATGCGCCAGCCAGTCCACCGGCTGCGCGCCGAACAGTTTCCAGACGTAGGCGAGAATCCCCGACACCGGGTGGAAGATCAGGTTCTTCCAGATCAGCGCACCGACGGTGGGCATGATGAAAAACGGCGAGATCAGCAGCACCCGCACGATACCGCGCCCGAGAAACTCACTGGCCTCCAGCAAGGCACTGATCAACACGCCGAACACCACGCTGATCAGCAGCACGCTGCCCACCAGCAACAGAGTGTTGGTGGCGCCGGGCATGAACCCTGAATCGCTGAGGAAGTAGCTGAAGTTCTCCAGGCCGACGAACTGGTTTTCCCCGGGGTAGAGCAGGTTGTAGCGGATCAGCGAAAAGTAGACGGTCATGCCCAGCGGCACGATCATCCACAGCAGCAACAGCGCCACCGAGGGGCTGACCAGGAACCAGCCGGGGTTGGCCAACCGGCTTTTACGCAGTGGCTGGGGTAGGTCGATGTGAGCTTTGGCAGTTGAAATAGTCATGGCAATAGCACCGATAAAGAACAGACAAATGAAGATCAACTGTGGGAGCGAGCTTGCTCGCGAAAGCGGTATTTCAGTCGCTGAAAATGCATCGGATGTACCGGCTTCTTCGCGAGCAAGCCCGCTCCCACATTGAATTCGTTAAACCTGTGGGAGCGTGGCTTGCCCGCGATGGAGACAACCCGGCGTCCAGACAAACAGGACAGTTGCACCCACCGCCGTTACTATTTGGGATAACCGGCGCGCTTCATTTCACGTTCGGTGGTTGACTGGGCGGCAGTCAGGGCCTGGTCGACCGTGGTCTGGCCGATCAGCGCCGCCGAGAACAATTTGCCGACCTGGGTGCCCACGGCCTGGAATTCAGGAATGGTCACCAACTGAATGCCGATGTACGGCACCGGTTTGGCGCTCGGCTTGCTCGGGTCCGCCGCTTTCAGCGATTCCAGCGTCACCTTGGCGAACGGTGCGGCGCTCATATAAGCCTCGCTGTAGGTCGAGGCCCGGGTGCCTGGCGGCACGTTGGCGATGCCGTCTTTTTCCGCGACCAACGCCCCGTACTCCTTGGACGTGGCCCAGGCGCTGAAAGTTTTGGCGGCGTCCTTGGCCTTGGAGCTGGTCGGGATCGCCAGCGCCCAGGAATACATCCAGGCCGAACCTTTGTCGGTGGTTTCGTGCGGGGCGAAGGTAAAGCCGACATGTTCGCTGACCTTGCTCTGGGTCTTGTCGGTGACAAAGGAGCCGGCAACGCTGGCATCGACCCAGATCGCACACTTGCCGCTGTTGAACAGCGCCAGGTTTTCGTTGAAGCCGTTACTCGAAGCACCCGGCGGGCCGGATTTTTTCATGGTGTCGACGTAGAAATTCAGCGCATTCTTCCATTCCGGACCGGTGAATTCCGGCTTCCACTGCTCATCGAACCAGCGTGCACCATAAGCATTGGCGACCGTGCTGATGAGCGCCATGTTCTCGCCCCAGCCGGCCTTGCCGCGCAGGCAGATGCCGTACTGTTCCTTATCCTTGTTGGTGAGCTTGCTGGCGAATTCACCGATCTGGGACCAGGTCGGGCGTTCGGGCATGGTCAACCCGGCGTCCTTGAACAGGTCGGTGCGGTAATAGGTGATGGAACTTTCGGCGTAGAACGGCAGGGCATAAAGCGAGCCCTTGACCGAAAGGCCTTCGCGCACCGAAGGGAATATATCGTCGAGGGCGTAGCTGGCCGGCAAGTCCTTCATCGGCTCCAGCCAACCCTTGGCACCCCAGAGGGCAGCTTCGTACATGCCGATGGTCAGCACGTCGAACTGGCCACCCTGGGTAGCGATGTCGGTGGTCAGGCGCTGGCGCAGGACATTTTCTTCCAGCACCACCCAGTTGAGCTTGATGTCCGGATGCTCGGCCTCAAAGGTTTTCGAGAGCTTTTGCATGCGGATCATGTCGCTGTTGTTGACGGTGGCGATGGTCAGGGTCTGGGCGCCGAGGCTGACGTTGCTGAGGGTCATGCAGGTGAGGGCTAGCAGAGCTTTTGCAGAGGGTTGCATCGTGCACTCCTTTTCTGCACCCGGCGGGTTGCAGAAGGACAGTTATTGTTTTTGTGTCTTCCTGCGGAGGGAAGAATGTGCACTGATTACAGCCTTCAATCGATGGCGTGACAAATCATCCGTCGCACTTGAATTGATACTATTTTGCACTGGGGTTTGGAGGGAGAGCTGCGGGGAACGGCGTTGTTGCCGTCAGTCGCTATTGTTTGCGTACAGGTTTTCGGGCCACAGGATCAAAAGATCGTCCGAACGCGGCCCGAGCCTTCGGACGATCTTTTGATCTTTCTTTACCCCAGATTCTGTTCGGTCAAACGCTGCACCGCCAACTTGCGATAGTGCGACGGCGTCATTCCTTTTAGCTGCTGAAATCGCCGATTGAAATTGGAAATATTGTTGAAACCCGACTCGAAACACACATCCGTCACCGGTTTGTCACCGTCGGCCAATAGTTCGCAGGATTTGCTGATGCGCAGGCGATTGACGAATTCGATGAAGCAACGCCCGGTGGCTTGCTTGAACACCCGGCTGAAGTAGGTCGGCTTCATGCCCAGGTGCTCGGCCACTTCCTCCAGCGGCAGATCCCGGGCGTAGTGGGCGAAGATGTAATCCACTGCCAGGTTGGTGCGATCGATGTTGTGTTCGTCGGCCAACTGCGGCGTCGTCGCGCCGGAGAGCGTTCGGTAATCGTCGCAGGAGGCCAGCAGTTCCAGCAGAATGAAAAAGTGCCCGAGCCGGGTCACGCCCTTCGAATCGGCGATACGCTGCATCAGGCCCATCGCCTGGCGGATGGTACGTTTGCAGCGGAATTCGATGCCGTACTGCGCACGCTCCAGCAGCGGTGCCAGGGTCTTGAGCTCGGCAAACACCAGATGGCCGCTGTCGAACAACTCGTCGGTAAAATTGACCAGCATGTCGCGCTTGGGCACTACTTCGTCTTCGGCGACCTGACTGATCCAGTTGTGGGGCAGGTTGGGGCCGGTGAGGAACAGGGATTCGGGATAGAAGTTGCCGATGTAGTCGCCGATGAACACCTTGCCTGAGCTGGCGACGATCAGGTGCAGTTCGTATTCCTTGTGGAAATGCCATCGTACCAGCGGGCAGGGGAAGCCGTGCTGGCGATAGATGATGGACAACCCGTTGTGGTCGTCCATCAGTTCGTAGGAAGGGTCGGTAACTCTGGCAGTCCGGGTCATGTCAGTGCGCTTTGGTTGTTATCGCAATCCGATCATGCCTCGTTCCAGCCCGTGAATGCTACCCGGTGGTTCGTCGAGGCCTGCTACGTGCGATGCAAGGTCTTGCCGTAAACCGTTTTCAACAAATGACGCAGCCAGCACCAGCCTTCGTTGTGCGCTCGCCCGTTTCAGCTCCCCCACCGTTAACGTGGCGTCCGAAGGCGGTAGGATCCGCTGTCGGAGCTTGTCAATCAGTAAGGACACCCGATCATAGAGGGCCGCCCCGGCAATACCAAACGCGGAAACATGTACACAAATTAAGTGAACTGACGGTTTTTCGCTTCAATCCATTGCGACATGTATTGAGTGCTCTTGTGTTGATGATGGCGCAGCATGCTGCCGGTGAAGTTATCCCTTCTGATCGACGCCAACTGTTGTCGGCACTCGTTGATTCGGGCGATCAATGCAGGGCCGTGAATGTTCTGCTGGTAACGATTGGCCAATAGTTGCAAACCTTGCGCCTGTGCATTCAGCCATCGGGTCTTGTCTTTATAAAGTTGCACGGCGTTATCGGCGAACGCCTGGGCCGTCCGGGTCACCGCCCCTGGCCAGGGTTCCTCGCCGTGCATGGCTTCTGCGCCGATCGGCGTGGTGACATTCGGCGTACCGCAGAGCATTGCGTCAACGAGCTTGCCTTTGATGCCCGCCCCGAATCGCAACGGTGCCAGGCACACTCGCGCCGCCGACATGACGTGCAAGGCATCTTCTGCCCAGTTCATCACATGAAAGCCCTGAGCCGCATTGTGCAGCGCAGTGGCCTTGGGCGGGGTGTAGGCGCCGTAGATGTGCAGCTGAGCACCAGGCAGCTGTTCGCGGATCAGCGGCCACAGGGTGGTTTTCATCCAGAGCACCGCGTCCCAGTTCGGTGCATGGCGAAAGTTGCCGATGCTGAGAAAGTGCGCCCGATCCTCAAAAGCCGCTGGCGGCGCACTGGGCAGGTCGACCATCAACGGGCACCCGTGCAGCAATTTGCGCGGCACCTTGAATTGTTCGACCAACAACTCGATTTCCACTTCGGAAATCATCAGGTTCAAGTCACAACGATAAATCGCGGCGATCTCCCGTTTGGCCAGATCGGTCTCGGCCATGAACTCGAATTCCGCACGCAGTGCCGGGGCGAACAACTCGCTGAAATCATCGGCGTCGTCACTCGCCTTCAAGCGTTCCTTGAGGCGTTGATGACGGGCATCGCGCAGGCTTTGCAGGTCGGACGTCTCAAGCACGCGCAAGGCATCCGGGCAGTGTTTTTCGACACGCCAGCCGAATTGTTCTTCCATCATGAACCGATCGAACAGCACCATATCCGGGGCCAGTTGGCTGATGAAGGTGTCGAAACTGCTGTTGTTCAATTCGATCGGCACTTCGCGAATGCCCAGGGCCGTCAGGTCTGCCCGGTGTTCGCCAGTGCCGGCCGGACTGCTGAAGGTGATGTCCCAGCCTTGCTCCAGGAACGTCTCGAGAATTTGCATCATATGCCCGCCAGCCGCCGAAGAGCGGGGCTCGGGCCAGACGTAACCAATGACCAGAACGCTGGTTGCGCGGGGCTGACTCATGAATGGATATCCTTGAAACGGGGCAGGGGAGAATCGGGGGGGACGATTAAACCACAGGCGATGGCAAACCTGAGTCCTGCCTCAGCGCTGACTAGGCGTCGGCAAGCATCGCTTTGACCTTGTCTCGCAACTGATCGATCGAGAAGGGCTTGCCGATCACCTGCATCCCTTCAGGCACATCGATGCTTTCGGCATAACCACTGGCGAACAGGATCGGCAGCTCAGGGCGCAGCATCCGCGCCTGCGTGGCCAGTTCACGGCCATCCATCACGGGCAGACCGACGTCGGTCATCATCAGATCGATGTACTGATCTTCATCGTTGAGGAATTCCAATGCCTGTTCGCTGCCATCGGCGTCGAGCACCTTGAACTCAAGTTCCTCCAGCACATCGACGATCAGCATGCGAACGATGGCATCGTCTTCGACGACAAGGATGATGGACGCAGTGGAGGGCATAGTGGGGTTCTCGAAGATTGAAAGGGCGGTTGCCGGTCGATCGAAACTGCCGGGCTCTGACATGAGTAAGTGACGGATCCCGACAAGTTCCCGGCGCTGATAAAAAAGGATAGCTACACCAAGCCGGCAAGGATAACCGCTCCTTTGGGCTGGAGCAGCTGATTGTAGGATTTTGCTGGAAAACCTGTCAGAAAATTGGATCATCGTGGCGGTTTTGGGGCAAACTCCGTGGTTTTCAACAGATCGACAAGGCTTCCCCATGACCTCCGCGTCTTCGGTTGACGAGCAACGATTTCGTAAACTCCTGAGCCGCAACGTCAGCCTGCCGTTGGGTGTCGGCGTACTCAGTGCCGTGTTCTTCGTTTCGCTGATCGCTTATCTGCTGTCGGTGATCCAGTGGGTCGAGCACACCGACCGGGTGATCAATAACGCCAATGAGTCGATAAAACTGACCGTCGATCTGGAAACCGGGATGCGCGGCTTCCTGCTCACGGGCGACGAGCAATTCCTCGAACCCTACGAAACGGCGAAGCCACGAATCACGGTCGCCTTAAGGACCTTGCTCGAACTGACTGCGGATAACCCCGTGCAGACCGACCGCCTGCACCGGCTGCAGGCTTTGCAGGATGAATGGGCCGCTTACGCCACTACAATAATCGATTTGCAGCGCGCCCGCGGGGACTATCGCGGCGCGATCCAGGCCGGGCAGGGCAAACGCCTGACCGACGAGATCCGCAAACAATTCGAAGACGTGATCGACATGGAGCAGCAGTTGCGCACCGCGCGCAACGAGGAAGTACGGCGCACCACCGTCTGGAGCATCGGCCTTTATATGGTGTTCATCGCCGGTATCAGCGCATTGCTGGCCTACATCGGCCGCCGGGATCTGCTCAACCTTGCGCAAAGCTACAGTGCCAACCTCGCCGCGCAACAGGCCAGCGCCCGTCGCCTGGAACAGCAGGCCTGGCTGCGCAATGGCCAGACCGAACTGGCCGAACAAGTGCTGGGGCAGCTGTCACTCAGTGTGCTCGGGCGTAACATTCTGCAGTTCTGCGCGCAGTACCTCGGTACGGCCGTGGCCGCTATATATGTCCGTGAAGAACACGGCGGTCTCAAGCGCGTTGCGTCTTATGGTTTCTCCCGAGAACAGGAAGCGCTTGAGCAACAGATTCACAGTGGCGAAGGCATTGTCGGCCAGGTCGCGCAACAGGCTCGCTTGATCCGCCTCGACGACGTACCGAGGGACTACTTCAAGGTCAGCTCCGGCCTTGGCGAAGGCTTGCCCCATAGCGTGCTGGTGGTGCCGACCAGTGACGATGATCGGGTCAATGGTGTGATCGAGCTGGGTTTCCTGCGTCCGCTCAACGACCACGATGTCGAACTGCTGGAACTGATTGCCGGCAACATCGGCACGTCGATCGAAGCCGCTCGCTATCGTCAACGTCTGCAGGAAGTGCTGGCCGAAACCCAGCAGCTCAACGAAGAGCTGCAGGTTCAGCAGGAAGAACTCAAGACCGCCAACGAAGAGCTTGAAGAACAATCGCGGATTCTCAAGGAGTCCCAGGCACACCTGGAAACCCAGCAGGTCGAGCTTGAACAGACCAATGAACAACTCGCCGAGCAGGCGCAGATCCTGGCCGATCAGCGCGACGCCATGGACCGGAAAAACACTGAACTCAATCAGGCGCAGATCCAGCTCGAAGAACGCGCCGAAGAGCTGCAGCGCTCAAGTAAGTACAAGTCCGAATTCCTCGCCAACATGTCCCATGAGTTGCGCACGCCGCTCAACAGTTCGTTGATCCTGGCCAAGTTGCTGGCGGAAAACCCGCAGGAAAACCTCAGCGCCGAACAGGTCAAATTCGCCGAGTCGATCTACTCCGCCGGCAATGACTTGCTCAACCTGATCAACGACATTCTCGACATCTCCAAGGTCGAGGCCGGCAAGCTCGAGATGCGCCCGGAGAACACCAGCGTCGCGCGTCTGGTGGAGGGCTTGCGCGGGATGTTCCAGCCGCTGGCTGCAGACAAGAAACTGGACCTGCAGGTCGAATTGCAGCCGGGCGCGCCGATGATGATCTATACCGACCGCCAGCGCCTGGAGCAGGTCATCAAGAACCTGCTGTCCAACGCGGTGAAATTCACCGAAAAAGGCTCGGTCAGCCTGACAGTGGCCCACCAGCCTGGCGACGGTATCGCCTTTATCGTTCGCGACTCCGGGATCGGCATTGCCGCGGACCAGCAGGACAGTATTTTCGAAGCCTTCCGCCAGGCCGATGGCACTACCAACCGCCGCTACGGCGGCACCGGCCTGGGCTTGTCGATTTCCCGTGATCTGGCGGCGCTGCTTGGCGGTTCCATCAGCGTCATCAGCGAGCCAGGGCAGGGCAGTGTGTTCACCCTGGTCTTGCCCCGGCAATACGTCGAACCAGGCGAAGCGCCGGTGGAGCCGATGAAGGCCTCGCCGGTTGCCATGACCCCCAGAGTCACACCCGCACCGCCGGTGCCGCTGATTGCCGCCGTCGATATCCCGCGTTTCGATGACGATCGCTCAAAGGCGCCATTCGCCACACGTTGTATCCTGGTGGTGGAGGATGAACCGAACTTTGCGCACATCCTCTACGACCTGGCCCATGAACTGGGTTATCAGTGCCTGGTGGCCCATGGGGCCGACGAAGGCTACGACCTGGCCAGGGAGTTCATCCCGGACGCCATCCTGTTGGACATGCGCCTGCCGGATCATTCCGGATTGACCGTATTGCAACGCCTGAAGGAACACGCCGAAACCCGGCACATTCCGGTGCATGTCATTTCTGTGGAAGACCGCGTCGAAGCCGCCATGCACATGGGCGCCATCGGCTATGCGGTCAAGCCGACCACCCGCGAAGAACTCAAGGACGTGTTTGCCCGCCTCGAAGCCAAGCTGACCCAGAAGGTCAAGCGTGTCCTGCTGGTTGAAGACGACGATGTGCAACGCGACAGCATTGCCCGGCTGATCGGCGACGATGACATCGAGATCACGGCCGTCGGCCTGGCGCAGGAGGCGCTGGACCTGCTGCGCACGACGATGTTCGACTGCATGATCATCGACCTGAAGCTGCCGGACATGCTCGGCAACGACCTGCTCAAGCGCATGTCCACCGAGGATATCTGCTCCTTCCCGCCGGTGATCGTCTACACCGGGCGCAACCTGACCCGGGACGAGGAAGCCGAACTGCGCAAGTATTCGCGTTCGATCATCATCAAGGGCGCGCGCTCGCCCGAGCGTCTGCTGGATGAGGTCACACTCTTTTTGCACAAAGTAGAATCCGGGTTGTCCCATGAACGGCAGAGGATGCTCAAGACCGCGCGCAGCCGCGACAAGGTCTTCGAGGGCCGCAAGGTACTGCTGGTGGACGACGATGTACGCAACATCTTCGCCCTGACCAGTGCGCTGGAGCACAAGGGGGCGGTCGTGGTCATTGGCCGCAACGGCCGTGAGGCGATTGAACGCTTGAATGAAATCGAGGACATCGATCTGGTGTTAATGGATGTGATGATGCCGGAGATGGATGGCTTCGAAGCCACCAGCCTGATCCGCAAGGACCCGCGCTGGCGCAAGCTGCCGATCATTGCGGTGACGGCCAAGGCCATGAAGGACGATCAGGAGCGCTGCCTGCAGGCCGGCTCCAATGATTACCTGGCCAAGCCCATTGACCTGGATCGTCTGTTCTCGCTGATTCGCGTGTGGTTACCGAAGATGGAACGCATTTAGTGGAACGCATTTATCCAGGGGAGCGAAATAGCGAAATCGAATTGCGCTTGCTGATCGAGGCGATTTACCTCAAATACAGCTACGACTTTCGCGATTACTCCGGCGCGTCAATCAAGCGTCGCGTCCATCACGCGTTGAGCCAGTTCGAGTGCGCCACCATTTCGGCGTTGCAAGAGAAGGTGCTCCACGATCCGACGGCGTTCATGCAATTGCTGCAATTGCTGACGATTCCGGTCAGTGAAATGTTCCGTGACCCCTCGCATTTCCTGGCCATCCGCCAGGAAGTGGTGCCTTTGCTCAGAACCTATCCCTCGATCAAGATCTGGATCGCCGGTTGCAGCACCGGCGAAGAAGTCTATTCGATGGCGATTCTGCTGCGCGAAGAGGGCTTGCTCGATCGCACCATCATCTACGCCACCGACATCAACCCGCGTTCGCTGGACAAAGCCAGGCAAGGGATTTTCTCCATGGAGAATGTCCGCGCCTACACTCATAACTACCAGCAGGCAGGTGGCCAGCGTTCCTTCGCCGACTACTACACGGCGGCCTATGGCTACGCCATTTTCGACAAGACGCTGTGTGACAACGTGACCTTCGCCGACCACAGCCTGGCGACCGACAGTGTATTTTCAGAAACTCAATTAATTTCATGTCGTAATGTTTTGATTTATTTCAATAAAAAACTTCAGGATCGCGCTTTCGGTTTGTTCCACGACTCCCTTTGCCATCGAGGATTTCTGGTGCTGGGCAGCAAGGAAACCCCGGATTTCTCGGCTTATGGCAACCAGTTCGAACCCTTGATCAGACAAGAACGGATCTACCGCAAATCATGAACAGTGCAAAGGAATTGCCGTGTATAGAAGCTATTGTGATCGGCGCCTCGGCGGGCGGCGTGGAGGCGTTGCTCACGCTCCTCGGCCCGCTGCGCAAAGGCTTCGTCCTGCCGATCATTGTGGTGCTGCACCTGCCTGAAGCAGGTCGCAGCCAGCTCGCCGAAGTCTTCGCGCGAAGAGTGTCGCTGCCGGTGCTGGAAGCCCGCGACAAGACGCGGGTCGAAGCCGGGACCCTGTATTTCGCCGGGCCTGGGTATCACTTGTCGGTAGAGCAGGACCGCAGCTTTTCCTTGAGCCTGGAAGACCGCGTGCATTATTCGCGTCCCGCCATTGATTACCTGTTCGAGTCGGCAGCCGATGCCTATGGCCCGGCGCTGGCCGCGGTGTTGCTGACCGGCGCCAACCGCGACGGCGCGCGCGGGCTGGCGCAGGTCAAGCAGCGTGGTGGCCTGACCATCGTGCAGGATCCTCAGGAAGCCCAGGTCGCGACCATGCCCTTGGCTGCGCTGGATATCCTCACGCCAGACCACATCCTCCCCCTACGCGGCATCGGCCGTCTGCTTGACGAGCTGGAACGAATAGCATGCTAAGTAACATCCAAGCCAAACTGCTGATCGTCGACGATTTGCCAGAAAACCTGCTGGCGCTCGAAGCGTTGATCAAGCGTGAAGACCGTATCGTCTACAAAGCCTTGTCCGCTGACGAAGCCTTGTCCCTGCTGCTGCAACACGAATTCGCCATGGCCATTCTCGACGTGCAGATGCCCGGCATGAACGGTTTCGAACTGGCCGAACTGATGCGTGGCACGGAAAAGACCCGAAACATTCCGATCGTGTTTGTCAGCGCTGCCGGCCGTGAACTGAATTACGCATTCAAGGGCTATGAAAGCGGTGCGGTGGACTTCCTCTACAAGCCGCTGGATATCCACGCGGTCAAGAGCAAGGTCAACGTGTTCGTCGATCTGTTCCGCCAGAGCAAGGCGATGAAACAACAGGTCGAAGCGCTGGAGCAAAGCCGGCGCGAACAGGAAGCCCTGCTCAAACAGTTGCAGAGCACCCAGCTCGAACTGGAACAGGCGGTGCGCATGCGCGATGATTTCATGTCGATCGTCGCTCACGAAGTCCGCACGCCGCTCAATGGCCTGATTCTCGAAACCCAGCTGCGCAAGCTGCACCTGGCCCGGGATAACGCCGCGGCGTTCACCCTGGAAAAGATGCACGCGATGGTCGATCGCGACGAACGGCAGATCAATAGCCTGATCCGACTGATCGAAGACATGCTCGATGTGTCACGAATTCGCACCGGCAAGCTGTCGATCCGGCCGACGCGCTTCGACTTGTCGGCGCTAGTCAGTGATTTGTTACAGAACTTTGCCCCGCAGATCGAAGCCGCCGAGTCATCGGTCATTCTGCAGGCCGGGCAACCGGTGGTGGGCCACTGGGACGAGTTTCGCATTGAACAGGTCATTTCCAATTTGTTGACCAACGCTTTACGTTACGGCGCCAAGAGTCCGATCACCGTGAAGGTGTACAGTGAGAGCGGCCAGGCGCTGGTGGAGGTGCAGGATCGGGGAATCGGTATTGGTGAAGAAAACCAGAAGCGCATTTTCCAGCAGTTCGAGCGGGTTTGTGCTAAACACGCTGTCGCCGGGTTGGGCCTGGGGTTGTTTATTTCAGAACAGATTGTGACCGCCCATGGCGGTTCCATTACCGTCGAGAGCCGGATTGGCGAAGGCGCCTTGTTTCGCGTTTGTCTGCCGCTGTAGGAAAACAGCCAGGTAAACGCAACCTCTGATCGACCCCACGGTCGTATCAGCAGCTATTGATCGAACAAAGGCTTCCCATGAGTGAAGATGCACAAGACGTCGTACTGATCGTCGAAGATGACCCCTCGATATTGATGGTGCTATCGGCCTATCTGTCGGGTGAGGGCTACCGGGTATTGCGGGCCGAAAACGGCGAGCAGGCCTTCGAAATCCTGGCGAGCAAGCCGCATCTGGACATGATGATCACGGACTTCCGCCTGCCTGGCGGGATCTCGGGCGTACAGATCGCCGAACCCGCCGTGAAACTGCGACCGGAGCTGAAGGTGATTTTCATCAGCGGCTATCCGCAGGAAATCCGCGAAACCGACAGCCCGATCACGCGTAAGGCGCCGATCCTGGCCAAGCCGTTCGACCTGGATTTGTTGCAGGAGCTGATGCAGCAGATGCTTTCCTGAGACCCCGCGGTCCAACGGTCGCATGGATAGCACGGATCGCATGGATCCCATGTAGGAGCTGCCGCAGGCTGCGATCTTTTGATCTTAAAAAAGCAAGATCAAAAGATCGCAGCCTGCGGCAGCTCCTACAAAAGCCCATCGGCCCATCGGTCATCGGCACGGCCCATCGGCGTATGGCACATCGGCATTATCGGCTATTCAAATCCGGATCATCTCCCGCACCTTCGCCGTCAACAAGTCAAAGGTGAACGGCTTGGTGATCATCTGCATGCCCGGGTCCAGGAAGCCGCCGCGCACCGCGGCGTGTTCGGCGTAGCCGGTGATGAACAGCACCTTGAGTTCAGGCCGGTATTGCCGGCCGATTTCTGCCAGCTGCCGGCCATTCATACCGGGCAAGCCGACATCGCTGATCATCAGATCGATACGTTGCGCCGAATCCAGTATCGGTACCGCACTGTCGGCATCACTGGCCTCGACAAAGGCATAACCCAGGTCGCTCAACACGGTACTGACCAACACTCGCACCGCGGGGTCATCTTCGACGATCAACACCGTTTCGCCGTGTTGCGCGAACGGGGCGTGCTGGACGACCAGTGGATTTTCCCGGGGCAGATCACCACCGAACCGCGGCAGGAACAAACTCACTGTGGTACCAATGCCCACTTCGCTCTGAATGGCGACGTGGCCGCGCGATTGTTTGCTGAAACCATAAATCATCGACAACCCGAGGCCTGTGCCCTGGCCGATCGGCTTGGTGGTAAAGAACGGGTCGAAGGCCCGGTTGATGGTGCTTTGCGGCATGCCACACCCGGTGTCCGTGACGCTCAGCATCACATAGTCGCCCGGGTCGAGGTTGCTGTGGGCCTGGGTGAAGCCGGGGGCCAGATGCCGATTGCTGGTTTTCACGACCAGTTGGCCACCACTGGGCATGGCATCCCGTGCATTGATCACCAGGTTGAGCAGGGCGCTTTCCAGTTGATTGGGGTCGGCCTCGGCCACCCACAGCTGCTCGTTCAGCTGCATGTCCAGATGAATGCTTTCGTTGATACTGCGCTGCAGCAACTCACCCATGGAAACCACCAGGGTGTTCATCTGCACGGGTTTTGAATCCAGCGACTGGCGCCGGGAGAAGGCCAGCAAGCGGTGGGTCAGGCCGGCCGCGCGGTTGGCTGAGGTCACCCCCAGATCGATCAGACTGTCCAGGTCTTCGGTACGGCCACGGGCCAGGCGCCGGCGCAACAACTCCAGACTGCCGATGATGCCGGTCAGCATGTTGTTGAAGTCATGGGCGATGCCGCCGGTGAGTTGGCCGACCGCTTCCATTTTCTGTGACTGGCGCAAGGCTTCTTCGTTGTGTCGCAGCTGTGCGGTGCGTTCCTCGACCTGCTGCTCGAGGGTTTCCAGGGTGTTCTGCAACCGCAGCTCGCTTTGACTCAGATCGACCAGTCGATCCCTGGCTTCGTACTGTCGTCGTCGCCCGCGCAACGCGGTGGTCACCAGGCTGATCAGGGTCACGGGATGGAAAGGGCGCTCAAGAAAGGTGACATTGCCCAGTTGCGGGCCGAATCGCGATGCGGGGTTCTGTTCCGGGCCGCCATGATGGGTCAGCAGGACAATCGGCAAATCCGACCAGGCCGGCTGTTGCTCGATCAGGCCGAACAGCGGTTCAAGATCACTGCCCAGCAACGCCTCGGAAGAGATCAGCAACAAGCCTGCACCTCGCGCCAACTCGCTGCAAAGGCCCACCAGATCGCGAGTGATGACGCCGTCATAACCCGCCTCATTGAGCATCATCAGTGCAATCTGGCTGTCACGTCCCAGCGGCGCGAGAATGATCGCGCGCTCGGACATTGCTTCCAGGACCGTCACGGACTCTCTTCCCCGAGCAACGGATTGCTCGCGCCCATATAAGTGGGTACACCGCGCAATACGCCCTGGAACGCGTCCAGCGGTTCGCCGATCGTCATGCCCTGGCCGCTGATGCGGTATTCACGAATGGTCGATTCATGGCTGCCGGTGCGTTTCTTGATGATCGAAATCGCTCGGCGAACCTTGCCCAGTGCTTCGAAGTAACGCAACAGGATCACCGTATCGGCCAGATAGGTAATGTCCACGGGGGCCTGCATGTCACCGACCAGTCCGTGCTGGGCGACGGTCATGAAGGTCGCGGCGCCCCGGCGATTGAGGTACAGCAGCAACTCGTGCATGTGCAGCACCAGGGCGTTTTCTTCAGGCATCGCAGCCTGATAGCCATTGATGCTGTCGATCACCACGGTCTTGATATCACGCTGGTCGACGCAACGACGGACCCGGTGGGAAAATTCGCCGGGGGACAATTCGGCTGCATCCACTTGTTCGATCAGCAGGTTGCCGGTGTCTTGCAGGGCTTTCAAATCGATGCCCATGTTTTTCATGCGTTCGAACAGCAGCCCCAGTTCTTCGTCAAAAATGAACAACGCGGCTTTCTCGCCCCGGGCCACGGCCGCCGCGGCGAAGATCATCGATATCAGCGATTTGCCTGTACCGGCCGGGCCGAGGATCAAGGTGCTGGACCCGGTCTCGATGCCGCCGCCGAGCAGGGCATCCATTTCCTTGATACCGCTGGTCAACTGCTGACGGGTGTACACGCCGCGATGTTCGGCGGCCACCAGCCGCGGGAACACGTGGACGCCATCGCCCATGATGGTGAAGTCGTGGAAGCCGCCACGGTACTTCTGACCGCGATACTTCACCACGCGGATCCGCCGGCGCTCGGCGCCATAGTTGGGGGTCAGTTCTTCAAGGCGAATCACGCCGTGGGCGACACTGTGCACGGTCTTGTCGAGGGATTCGGTGGTCAGGTCGTCCAGCAACACCACCGTGGCGTCATAACGCACGAAGTAGTGTTTGATCGCGAGGATCTGGCGCCGATAGCGCAGGGAGCTTTGGGCCAGCAGACGGATCTCGGAAAGGCTGTCGAGTACCACGCGAGTCGGCTTGACCCGCTGGACCACTTCGAAGATTTGCTTGGTGGCTTCACCCAGTTCGAGGTCCGAGGAGTACAGCAGGCTCTGCTGATGCTCGGCATTGAGCAGGCTTTCCGGTGGTGTCAGCTCGAAGATGTGGATGTTTTCATCCAGCTCCCAGCCATGGGAAAATGCACCCTGGCGCAGTTCGCGCTCGGTTTCCGACAAGGTGATGTACAACGAGCGCTCGCCGGCTCGCGCGCCGGCCAACAGAAAATGCAAGGCGACGGTAGTTTTACCTGTGCCGGGTTCACCTTCCAGCAAAAACACATGACCACGGGACAATCCACCGGCCAGGATGTCATCCAGACCTTCGATGCCGGTGGCGGCTTTTGCACTGAACAACTCGTTAGACGTAGACAAAAAATGCCCTCTCAAGATCAGGGGAAACGAGGCAGCAGGCCTGAAGTGCCTGAATGGACTGCCTGATCACTTGACCTTTGGCCGCGATGAGCGTTCAACACTTTTTGCTGGGCGTGGACACGGGACGCGTGTACGACCCCGATGCCCTGTAGGAGCTGTCGAGCGAAGCGAGGCTGCGATCTTTTGATCTTTTTTTAAAGCCCCTGCTGCAACGCAGGGTCATCTGGATTGAGCTGTTCCAGCTGCGCCAACAGAATCTGCACGTTCTGCAGTTGTCCGCTTTCCTTCCAGTAATTGATCAACAACACCCGGGCCCTGCGATCGGCCGGGTGGCGCTGGACGATTTCCTGCAGCTGCTTCTGCGCCGCCTCCAGCTCCAGTTCGCCGTGCAGCGTTGTCGCCAGGTCGTAGCGGTAATCCTTGTTGTCCGGCTCCAGTTCCACCGCCTTGGACAGGCCGAGCAGGGCGAATTCACTTTGACCGTGATGCAGCAGCCAGAGCCCCAGGGCATGTTGCAGGTAGGCCGAATCGGGTTGAGCTTTCAACTGTTTGGCCAATAACAGTCGGGCGGCTTCGCTCTGGCCTTGTTTGTCCAGCACTTCAATTTGCATCACCAGCGCGGGCAGGTTGCCAGGGGCAAGACGCAAGGTGTTCTCCAGCGCCTGTTGCGCTTGTTTCAATTGGGCATTGTGCAGATGCAGCCGCGCCAGTTGGTATTGGTTGTCGGCGCTTTCCGGCTGACTGTTCAGGTCCTGTTCCCAGGCGTCGATCGCTTGCTCCAGCGGCCCGAAATACAAACCGAGGTCATCTGGCGAAAGCCCCAGCAAGGCGTTCACGGTGGCATAGCGCACGCTCGGTTCGCTGTCATCGAGCAGCGGGCCCAGCAGCAGACTGCGCTGGCCGCTCGGCACCAGGCCGCTGATGCTTTTGATCGCCGCAACGCGCACGTCTGGCGATTCATGCTGCAAGTCCGCAGTCGCCAGTTTCAGCGCTACGGAGCTGGGGTAGTTGGGCAGTTCGGCATGCAGCCAGATGCGTCGTTTCGGTGAAATGTCCGGGCGTGCCAATTGCTGGTAAAGCACCCGCGCCGCACCCGGTTGCCCCGCGCGCGCCTGGTTGAGTGCTTCGCTGTAGCCGCGCTTGATCGCTGTCGGCACCTCGGGAGTGGTGCTGCGCACGAAAAACCAGGCAAGGGCGATGGCAAACAGGGCGCAGAGGCTGATGATCAGGTAGCGGCGGGACTGGGGCATGCAGGAATCCGGGAGCTGGCAAGCTGTTGCAGAGCCGCCAGCTTCGGTCAGGCGGGGCCGTGAGTCAAACCCTGACGCCATTCACTGCATGGTGTCTGAAACCTGTCGAGGCGACAAAGCAATGACTACGCTTGCTGGAGATGACCCAACGGGCATTCCCATGCAAGCGCTGCTTTTATACTTCAAGGCGATGCTCAACCCCGGGCCCGGGGTGCTGTTGTTCGCCTTGCGGACGATCGTCGCCGGGCTGTTGACCCTGTATCTGGCCTTCCTGTTCGACCTCGACCAGCCCAAGTGGTCGATCATGGCGGTGGTCATCGTCAGCCAGCCGTTGGGTGGCATGGCCCTGGCCCGCAGTTTCGGCCAGGTCATCGGCACGATACTCGGGGCGGTCGTGGCGGTGTTGATCATGGGGATCTTTCCCCAGGCGCCGTTGCCTTTCATCCTCACCCTGGCCCTGTGGTTGGCGCTGTGTACCGCCGGCGGCACCTTGTATCGCTACACCAGTTCCCAGGCGTTTGTGTTGAGTGGCTACACGGCGGTGATCGTGGCGCTGCTGGCCGTGCCTGATCAGGACGGCACTTTCATGCTGGCCGTGACCCGCGTGACCGAAACACTGTTGGCGGTTGCTTGCGTGTGCGTGGTCAGCTTGCTCACGGCGCGACCGGAAGCCGTGGCCCGGGATTATTTCGCCCGGATCGATCAAGTGATCAAGCTGCTCGCGACCCATGCGGCCGCCGTCATTCGCACCGAGGAAAGCGAGGCCGACTTCCGCCAGCGGCAGATGAAGCTGTTAGGCGAGATCAGTGCCCTTGAGGGTGTACGGCGGCATTTGTATTTCGATGCGCCACGTCTGCGCAGCGCCAATGGTCTGGTGCAGTTGCTCGGCAATCAATTGGTGCTGCTGACTTCACGGCTGATGGCATTGCGTCACCAGCGGGAGCTGTTGATCGAACGCTGGAAAGGGGCACTGCCCGTCGACTCGCAGCGCTTACTGGCCGAAGAACTGGTGTTCCTTGATGAAGTGGCCCGGCAGGGGCGCTCGTTATCGACCGAGGCCCGCCACCCTTTCGCAGCGCTGCAAAAACGCTTCGATGAACTGGCCTACAGGTCTGAACAACTGGCCGAGACGATGCCGGCCACGTTGCGCTCCCTGGCGTGGTCGCTGCGTTGGGAACAGGCACGGATGTTAGAGCAGCTGAATCAGATTCTGGACCTGAGCGACGCGATTCAGGAGGGGCGGGAAGCCAGTTGCGTGTTCCGCGGCCAGGACAATCCGTTGCATCTGGATTTCACCCTGGCGGCGATGAACGCGACCCGGGCATTTACCGCGCTGGTGGTGGCCGGTCTGATCTGGATCGAGACCGCGTGGGGCGGGGCGAGGGGCGGGATGATTGTGGTTGGGGTCCTGTGTTCCTTGATGGCGACTTTTGCGCGACCGCTGCTGGCTGCCCAGAGTTTTGCCAGGGGGCTGGCCCTGGCGCTGGTGGTATCGGCGCTCTATCAGTTCATGTTGGTGCCCATGATCAGTGACTTCGAGCTGCTGGCCTTGCTGTTGGCTCCGTTGTTGTATGCCGTCGCGGTGGGGTTGTCCAGTCCGGCAACCACCGGCACGGGCATTGGTCTTGGATTGTTGACGTTTCTGTTGCTGGGGCCACAAAACGTAGGGACAGGCCAGAACACCGCGATCCTGTGGTTCGAATTTGCGGGTGCCTATGTCTACGCCGTCACGCTGGCGTTGAGTGTCTACGTCCTGATCTTTCCATTCAGGCCCGATTTGCGGATGCGCCGGCTGTTCACTGAGAACCGCGAGCAGGTCTACGCTTTGCTGAAGACGCCGGCCACCGATGAGCAGCAATTTGCCTTTGAAAGTCGCATGGTCGATCGCCTGACCATGATGTTGGGACTGTTGCCGGCTACCCAGGACAGGCAGTCCGGCGAGCTGTTCGAGGTCAGCCTGGGGTGCATGGCACTGGGTGTTGCCTTGAACCAGCTCAGGCAACAGGGGCGAAGCAACACGTTGCTGAGTACCGACCAACAAAACCGTTTGCTGGCAGCCGTCCGTGAAACAGGAAGATGGATCGCCGCACGCCCCGGAATTGACCTTGAACAGTTGCTGGAAAACTTGCGTGTCCTGGGCGATGAAATGGACGACCTGCATACAGACGTGCATGAGCACTTGTGGTCGGTATTCAGGATACGCGTGGCGCTGCTGATCGTGGTGTCGTTTCTGCAGCGATACCACGACAGTTTTCAACCCGCAGACGTGGAAGGAGTACCCGCCCTTGCCCATTGATCTGGAAGTGGGTGGCGTCTACTTGCCACCGATCGCCCAGGCCTTGCTGTTGGCCTTGCCGATTTTCCTGCTGCTGGACTGGACCTTGCGCCGCCTGGGCGTGCTGCGTTTCGTGTGGCATGAAGCCTTGTTCGAAGGCGCGTTGTACGCCTGCGTTTGTGCGACGCTGATTCTGCTGATGGGAGCCTGATGCATTGAAGAAGATTGTGGCCCGACTGGTGACGGCGGCGGTGGTATTGCTGGCCTTTGTGCTCGGCTGGTTCGCCTGGGAGCACTACACCCGCGCGCCCTGGACCCGGGATGCGCGAGTGCGCGCCGACGTGGTGACCTTGTCTGCCGATGTCTCGGGACGCATCGTCAGCCTTGGCGTGCGGGACAACCAGCATGTAGACAAGGGCCAGTTGCTCCTGGAAATCGACCCTGCGCGCTACACCCTGGCGGTGGAACATGCCAGGCGTTCGGTAGAAGTGGCGAAAGCCTCCCTCGGGCAGTCCGAAGCGACGATTGTCGCCAGCGCAGCACTGCTCAGGCAGCGTCAGAGCGAAGAGCGCCGGCGTCGCACCCTGAAGGATCGCGCCGCAATCTCTGGCGAGGAGTGGGAGAAATCCGGCACGGACGTGGCGGTGGCGCAGGCCGAGTTGCTGCGCAACCAGGCCAATCTGGGACTGGCCCAGGCCAACGTGCAACTGGCCATCGCGGCCTTGACCCAGGCTGAACTGGATTTGCAGCGCACCCGGGTCGAATCGCCTGTCACCGGGTACGTCACCAACCTGCTGACCCGTCAGGGCGACTATGCCTCGGCCGGCGGGGCATTGTTGGCGCTGGTGGACAGCGACTCGTTTTATGTCAGCGGCTACTTTGAAGAAACCAAGTTGCCGCGAATCGAGGAGGGCGACCGGGTCCGGATCGAATTGATGAGCGGCGAGCGCTTCGGTGGCACGGTGCAAAGCATCGCCTTCGCCATTGCCGACCGGGAAAACGTGCCGGGCGGTCGCCTGCTGGCCAACATCAACCCCAGCTATACATGGGTCAAACTGGCGCAGCGGGTGCCGGTGCGGATACAGATCGATGCCGATTACGCCGGTAAGAATCGATTGCGGGCCGGGACCACGGCCACCGTCACCGTCCAGGAAAACCACAATAACGCGGCCACCCACAACCCCCTGTAGGAGCTGGCTTGCCAGCGAAGGCGTCCTCAAGGTCGATACAAGACTCAAGTTCGATGCAAGACTCAAGGGCCCCTTCGCTGGCAAGCCAGCTCCTACAGGGTATGTGCTGTGCGCATATTCTGTGACTGGCGCAAAACCTGTAGGAGCCCGGCTTGCCGGCGAAGGGGCCCGAACAGGCACCAAAAAACTTACAGGCAAAAAAAAGCCCCGCGACCGAATGAGGCGCGGGGCAAAAAATCTGGTTGGTTGCGGCCAACCAAAGGAGCTCGTTGGAAGGTTACTTGATGGCGACCGTCTCTGGTTGCCAGCCACCGCCCAGTGCCTTGTAGATCGCGACAATGCCGCGATACAGATCGACTTCGGCCTGGGCCTGGGTATCTTCCGCAGCCAGGCGCTCACGCTGGGCGTCGAGCAGGACGAGGAAGTCCGCCGTGCCTTCGCGGTAGCGAATTTGGGCGAGGTCGGCCGCGGCGCGGCTGGATTCGCTCTGACGGATCAGCGAGATCAAGCGTTGTTGACGTTTGCCGTAATCGCTAAAGGCGTTTTCCGATTCCTCCAACGCCAACAGTACTTGCTGCTCGTAGGTCGCCAGGGCGCCTTCGGCATCAGCATCGGCACCCCGTAGACGGGCGCGCACGCTGCCAAGGTCGAACGCCGCCCAGGTAATGCTTGGGCCCAGTGCCCAGGCGTTGGCCGCCGAGGAACCGATTTGCGAACCACGCCCGGCGGTGAAGCCCAGAAAACCGCTGAGACTGACCCGTGGGAACAAATCAGCCTTGGCCACGCCGATACGGGCAGTGGCGGAGGCCAGTTTGCGCTCGGCGCTGAGAATGTCCGGACGACGTTGCAGCAGTTCACCCGGATCACCGATCGGCAATGCCTTGGCGATCGCCGGCAAGTCCTTAGGACTCAGGTCGACGGTCAGCTTGTCCGGACGTTCACCCAACAGGGTAGCGATACGGTTTTTCTGCCGAACCTGTTCAGCCTGCAATTGCGGCACGCTGGCTTCGACGGACGCCAGACGTGCATCGGCGCGGACCACATCGAGCTGATCGCCGACGCCAGCATCACGCAGGCTGACGGTGATCTTGCTCGATTCCTGCTGGTTGTTCAGGTTGGCCAGGGCGATCTTTTCCCGCAGCTGCGCACCGCGCAGTTGACCGTAGGCATCCACCAGTTCGGCAATCATCGAGACTTGCAGTTGGTACAGATCGGCTTCGAGCGCTTGCTGTTCGGCGTCGGCGGATTCCAGATTGCGCTGGATACGGCCAAACAGGTCGATCTCCCACGCCATGTCCAGGCCCAGGTCGTAGCGTTCGCTATTGACCCGCTTGGTGGTCTGGCCCGGAATCTGACCCTTGCCCAGGTCACTGCTGGCCCGGCTGGTGATGGTCGGCATGGCGTCATTGCTGACGTCATCGCGAATTGCCCGGGCCGCTTTCCAGCGCGCGAAGGCTACGCGCAGATCACGGTTGCCTTGCAGCGATTGAGTCACCAACTGGTTGAGGGTCGGGTCTTCGAACTGCTGCCACCAGATGCCTTCGAAACGCGAGCGGTCGTAGTTCTTCTGACCGGCGCTGCCATCGGTGGCGGTGGTGATGTTGGCCGGCTCAGTGGCTGGGGTCTTGTAGTCCGGGCCGACGGCACAGGCACTCAGGGCCAGTACCAGAAGGCTCGGCAGGAAGGCTTTCAGGCTCATTGTTGCGCCTCCAATTTCAGGGCCCTGGCCGCTTTGCGCTGTTCACCGCGCTCCACAAAGTTACGAATCAATACGTAGAACACTGGCGTCAGCAACAGCCCGAAGAAGGTCACCCCGAGCATCCCGGAGAACACCGCCACACCCATGGCGTGACGCATCTCGGCACCGGCACCGCTGGAGAACACCAGTGGCACCACGCCCATGATGAACGCGAAGGAGGTCATCAGGATCGGACGCAGACGCAGACGGCACGCTTCGAGCACCGCCGCCAGCGGGCTCATGCCTTCGTCCTGCTGTTTATCCTTGGCGAACTCGACGATCAGGATCGCGTTCTTGCAGGCGAGCCCCACCAGTACGATCAAGCCGATCTGGGTGAAGATGTTGTTGTCGCCTCCCGAAGCAATCACCCCGGTAATGGCCGACAGCAGAGTCATAGGGACAATCAAGATCACCGCCAGTGGCAGGCTCCAGCTTTCGTATTGCGCTGCGAGTACCAGGAACGCCAGCAATACGCAGAGCGGGAACACGAACAGCGCGGTGTTGCCGGACAGAATCTGCTGGTAGGTCAGGTCGGTCCATTCGTAGGTCATGCCGTTCGGCAGTTCTTCCTTGAGCAGTTTCTCGATGGCTTTTTCGGCCTGGCCGGAGCTGTAGCCGGGGGCAGCGGCACCGTTGATTTCAGCGGTGATGAAGCCGTTGTAGTGCATCACGCGGTCTGGACCCGAGGTGTCACTGACCTTGATGAAGGTCGCCAGCGGGATCATTTCGCCCTTGTTGTTACGCACTTTCAGCTGACCGATCTGGTCCGGCTCGAGACGGAACTGCTGCTCGGCCTGAACGTTGACCTGGTAGGTGCGACCGAAGCGGTTGAAGTCGTTGGCATACAGCGAACCCAGGTAGATCTGCAGGGTGTCGAAGATGTCGCTGACGGCCACGCCGTGGGTCTTGGCCTTTTCACGGTCGATGGCGGCATCGACCTGGGGCACATTCACCGTGTAGCTGGTGAACAGCGCGGCGAGTTCCGGCACGTTGTGGCTTTTGTTGATGATGTTCATGGTCTCTTTGTACAGCTCGTCGTAGCCCAGGTTGCCCCGGTCTTCGATCTGCAAACGGAAACCACCGATGGTGCCCAGGCCCTGTACCGGCGGCGGCGGGAAAATCGCCATGTAGGCTTCCTGAATCCCGGCGAACTGTCCGTTCAACGCACCGGCGATCGCACCGGCGGACATGCTCGGGTCTTTGCGCTCGTCGAACGGTTTCAGGGTCACGAACACGATGCCGGCGTTAGGGCTATTGGTGAAACCGTTGATGGACAGGCCAGGGAAGGCCACCGCACTTTCCACGCCAGGCTGTTTCAGGGCCAGGTCGGACATGCGCTTGATCACGTCTTCGGTGCGGTCCAGGCTCGAGGCATCCGGCAGTTGCGCGAAGGCCACCAGGTATTGCTTGTCCTGGCCGGGGACGAAACCGGTCGGGGTGTTGGAGAAACCGAAGAAGGTCAGCACCATCAGGCCTGCGTACAACAGCAGGGCGATGCCGCTGCTGCGGATGACCCGGCCTACCGCGCCGACATAACTGTGGCTGGCTTTGTCAAAGAAGCGGTTGAACGGACGGAACAACCAGCCACCGAAGATCTTGTCGAGGACCCTGGAGAAACGATCTTTCGGCGCGTCGTGGCTCTTGAGCAGCACGGCAGCCAGTGCCGGCGACAGGGTCAGCGAGTTGAAGGCCGAGATCACGGTCGAGATCGCAATGGTCAGGGCGAACTGCTTGTAGAACTGCCCGGTCAACCCGGAGATGAACGCCGCCGGGATAAACACCGCACATAGCACCAGCGCCGTGGCGATGATCGGGCCGGTCACTTCACGCATGGCCCGTTTGGTGGCTTCGACCGGCGTTAGTCCCAATCCAATGTTTCGTTCGACGTTCTCCACCACCACGATGGCGTCGTCCACCACGATACCGATGGCCAATACCAGCCCGAACAGTGACAGGGCGTTCAGCGAGAAGCCGAACAGATGCATCACGGCAAAGGTACCGATCAGCGAAACCGGTACCGCCACCAGCGGAATGATCGAAGCGCGCCAGGTTTGCAGGAACAGGATCACCACCAACACCACGAGGATCAATGCTTCGAAGAGGGTGTGAACCACTGCTTCGATGGAGCCGCGCACGAAGATCGTCGGGTCATAGACGATGCTGAAGTCCATGCCTTCCGGGAAGCTCTTCTTCAGCTCCGCCATCTTGTCGCGCACTTCGTTGGAGATTTCGATCGCGTTGGAACCAGGGCGCTGGAAGATCGGGATCGCCACCGCCGGTTGGTTGTTCAGCAAGGAGCGCAGGGCGTATTGGCTGGAGCCCAGTTCAACGCGAGCGATGTCCTTCAGACGAGTGATTTCACCGTTGTCGCCAGAGCGAATGATGATGTTCTCGAACTCTTCTTCAGACACCAGGCGGCCCTGGGTGTTGACCGACAACTGGAACGCCGTGGCATTCGGCGCAGGCGGCGCCCCCAGTGCACCGGCCGCCACTTGACGGTTCTGCTCGCGAATCGCGGTCACCACATCGGTGGCGGTCAGATTGCGCGAAGCGGTCTTGTTCGGATCCAGCCACACCCGCAGCGAGTAGTCGCCCATGCCGAACAGCTGCACATCACCGACACCGCCCAGCCGCGCCAGCTCGTCCTTGATGTTGAGCAAGGCGTAGTTGGACAGGTAGAGCATGTCGTAGCGTTTGTCCGGCGAGGTCAAGTGCACAACCATGGTCAGGTCGGGCGATGCCTTGTCGACGGTGATACCGATGCGCGTCACTTCCTCGGGAAGTTTCGGCTCGGTCCGGGTCACGCGGTTCTGCACCTGCACCTGCGCATTGTCCAGGTCGGTGCCCAGGGCGAAGGTGATGGTCAGGGTGATCTTGCCGTCGGCGGTGGACTGCGAGGACATGTACAGCATGTTCTCGACGCCGGTGATGGCTTGCTCCAGGGGAGCGGCCACGGTTTCACCGATGACTTTAGGGTTGGCACCCGGGAAGTTGGCACGGACCACCACGGTCGGTGGCACCACTTCCGGGTATTCGCTGATCGGCAACTGGAACAGCGAGATGGCACCGGCGATCAGGATCAGCAGCGACAGCACCGCTGCGAAGATCGGCCGTGAAATGAAGAATTGGGAAAAATTCATCGTAGAGATCCCTTAACCGCGTGGTGTCGCAGCAGCCACTTTCACAACCGCACCCGACGCAACCTTGGCAGGTGCGACTTGAGGCAGGTTGCTGGCTTCCAGCGCTTGTCGTTGTTGAGCCAGAGCGGCGAGGGTTTCCTGGCTGGCCATCGGGATCACTTCAGGCGTGACCGGCGAACCAGGACGTACACGTTGCAGGCCCTTGACGATGACGGTGTCATCCTTGTTCAGGCCGTTGCGCACGATGCGCAGGCCTTCGATCTTCGGACCCAGCTCGACTGAGCGATACACCGTCTTGTTGTCGGCATCCATCACCAGCACGTACTTCTTGCCCAGGTCGGTGCCGACCGCTTCGTCGTTGATCAGCACCGCGGAGTAGGTGCCGCTGCCGACCAGTTTCAAACGTGCGTAGAGGCCCGGGGTGTAGGTGCCATCAGTGTTATCGAACACTGCACGGCCGCGGATGGTGCCGGTCTTCGGGTTGACCTGGTTGTCGACGAAGTTCATCACGCCCTGGTGCGGGTTGCCGTCTTCGTTGGACAGGCCGAGGTAAACCGGGGTGGTGGCGCCACGTTTACCCTGGCGGGCGAGGGCGGTGTACTTGAGGAACACGCGCTCGTCGGCGTCGAAGTAGGCGTAGACCTTGTCGGTGGACACGACGCTGGTCAGCGCGGTGGTATCGGCGGTCACCAGGTTGCCGGCGGTGATTTCCGCTCGGCTGACGCGACCGCTGATCGGGGCAGTGACGCGGGTGAAGCTCAGGTTCAATTTCGCCAGATCAAGCTGCGCCTGGAGGGCGCCGACCGCAGCACGGGCTTCCTGGGCTGCACTGGTGCGCGAATCGGCCAGCTCGGCGGAAATCGCGTTGCTGGTACGCAGGCGTTCACCGCGCTGCGCTTCGTTTTCGCTGCGGGTGGCGTTGGCGCGGGATTGAGCAACCAGGGCTTCGAGGCGGCGGACCTCAGCCTGGAACGGACGCGGGTCGATCTGGAATAACAGATCGCCTTTCTTGACCAGTGCGCCTTCAGTGAAAGCCACTTCATCGATCTGGCCGGATACCCGAGGACGGATCTCCACGGTTTCCGGGGCTTCGAGGCGCCCGGTGAATTCGTCCCACTCGTTGACCGGTTGTTCCAGCACCTTGGCCACACTGACCTTGGCGGCGGGCAGCGTGGCGGCCGTGTCCGGAGCCTTGCCGCAGGCGCTCATCACCAACATGGCCAACAGGGCCAAGGGGAAGCGCAAATGTTTGAGTGATTGTTCCATGGATGCATCCGCCAATGTATTGAGAATGGACGGATGATGCTCGGCGAGGTTGTATCTCACGAATCGAATGAAGCAAAGGTAACTATCATTCGGAATGATATAAACGTCGAGTGAGCCCTCTAGTCTGCACCTTTCGTTAGGGTGCTATCAATTTGATTGATGACAGTTCAGTGTTGCGCAAAATGCAAAGGACGGGCTTGAGACCGCGTTGCGGCCTTCGCGGGCAAGCCTCGCTCCTACAGGGATTTGTGATGTGGATTAAATCCCTGTAGGAGCGAGGCTTGCCCGCGAAGAGGCCATCAGCCTCAACACAAACTCAGGATCAGGCCAGGCTGCCGCTGCCGGCCACCCCTGACGACAGCCCCCCGACAAAGACAGATATCAATCCAACTGATGCCGATAAGGCAAGTCCGGGCCGGTCTTGCCGCAGGTCAGGGCGGCGGCGCTGACGGCGAAGGCGAGCATTGCGTCGATCTGTTCGCGGCTCAAGCGCTGCAAGCCTTCCACCGAATCCAGCTGCTGCTCGGTCAGCCAAGCGATCAATCCCGCCTGGAAGGTGTCGCCGGCGCCCACGGTATCGACCATCACCACGGCACGGGCCGGGACCGACCAGGTACCATGACGGCGGCTGAACACTGTCGCGCCCTGACCGCCACGGGTGAGGAATACCAGTTGGCAGCGGTGCTCCAGCCAGCTCTCGATCACGTTCTGCGGATCGCGCTCGGGGTAGAGCAGCTTCAGGTCTTCGTCACTGACCTTGATCAGGTCGGCATGCTCGACCAGAGCGCTGATACGTTCGCGCCAACATTCGATATTCGGCTCTGGGTTGAGTCGCACGTTGGGGTCGAGGCTGATCAGGCGTTTGCCGCTTTCCCGGCGGACCAGAGCCAGCAGCGTATCGGCAATCGGCTGCACCACCAACGAGAACGAACCGATATGCAACCCGCGCACCTCAGCGCCCAACTCAGGCAAATGCCCCGGCAATAGCTGGCGATCGGCGCAGCCTTCGCCGCGGAAGCTGTAATGCGGCGAGCCGTCGGCACCGACGGCGACCATGGCGAGGGTGGTCGGTGCATCGAAGTCCTGCAGGTAGTCCGGGCGCACGCCTTCCTCCTGCAGTACTTGCTGCAGGCGCCGGCCCAGGTAGTCGGAGGACAACCCGGCGAACAGTGCGGCATCGATACCCAGGCGCCGCAGCCCTACGGCGACGTTGAACGGTGAACCGCCAGCAACGGCCTTGTAGTTCACTTTTGAAGCTTGAGCGCCGGCGTCGTTTTCACTGAAGAAATCGAACAGCGCTTCGCCACATACCAGATACATAGTCATTTGCTCTTTAAAGGTTCGCTACAGGTTGTCATTGGATCAATTGCACCAAGGCGCACACCTGATCAAGCGAAGCTGTTGGTTAACGGCATGATTCGTTCTCAAAGAGAGGAAGAGGGGGCTCTCTCTGTGAGTGTGAAGTCGGCGACACTGCTGGCCGACATCACACATTCGGCATTCGGAAGGTCGTTGCGACGAACTTTTTCATAGGCAGCAGCCTCATCGAAACCGAATGATCGCCATCGATCAAGCAGTCGCGCCTCCAGGGTTTTACGATCAACCTGCAGCATGATGGTCGCGTCAAAACAGTCTCTCAAGGACGACCATGGGGCGCGGTTCAATAGGAGGTAGTTTCCTTCCACGATGAGATATTTCACGTCAGAGGACACCAATCGTCCCGCCGCACGGGATATCTCCAGGATTCGATCGAATACTGGAACGGCAACCGTTGGTTCGTTGTTCGCACGAAGCCGCAGCAGCAGATTCCTGAAGCCACCCACATCGAATGTATCGGGCGAGCCCTTGCGATGTAAAAGGTTCAAGGATCCAAGAACCGCGTCATCGTAATGAAAGCCATCCCCGGGAATGACCGCTGCGCTTCCCGGCATAATACGGTTAAGGGCCTCTGCCAAGGCCTCGGAGACGGTGGACTTACCGGCACCAGGCGGCCCGGCTAGCGCAACGACAATTCGATGGCCAGGCAGGGTTTTGACGTAGTCGAGCAGCTCTACGCTTACTAGTGTATTTGCGTGGGTATACATGCCAATTTTCTCGTCACCAGCTCAGGCTTTCGTCAGGCTGCTGCTTCGTACCGCGCAGCAGCCATTCCCTGCATTACAGGCTAAAAATCCCTATGCCACTGGATCAACCGGTCAGTGGTCAGCCTGCCAGCCTTTGTATTCCAGGACATTGGCTCGGGTTACAAGTGAGGGTTGGAGCAGTACCGTTGTGCTTTCCAGGGATTTGCCATTCAGCAGATCATTACCCATCGTTACCGCCTGTTGTGCCTGGCCCCAAGGGGACTGAGAGGCAGAGGCCTGAATCTGGGTATCGCTCTTGAGTGCTGTCTCTATGTCGGGAGCCCCATCCACCGATGCGATAATGATGCCTTTACGCTTGAGTTGCTTTGCGGCCAGGTCTGCACCTATCGCTTGAGGATCATTGATGGCGAACACCGCGTCGACTTTGGCAAAGCGAGTCAGGTCGCCTTGCATCACGCTGTAGCCACCTTCGCGCGAACCTTTGGCATCCTGATTATCGGACAGTACCTTGATATCGGGTACCTGCGCGAAAACACTCTTGCAACCATTGACTCGGTCCAAAACTGCTGAAGTTTGCGTTCCGTTCTGGATAATAACGTTACCCTTGCCACCCAACTTCTCGGAAATGTACTGGCATACAATCCTGCCGGCTTCGACGTTATCTGTCTGTACCGTGGCGTTGGCACCTTGCACCATGACATCCACGCCCACAACCACTATGCCAGCCTTTCTCGCTTTCGCAATCGCAGGCGCGATTGCAACTGGGTCGACGGCATTGACAAGAATCAAATCCACGCCCGATGAAATGAAGTTATCGATCTGGGTGAACTGCTTGTTTAAATCGTAATCGGCCGAGACTGAGGTAAATTTTGCGGCTGGATTGATATGCAGTGACTGCGCTTTGGCGCCATTTACCATCGCTACGAAATAAGGATTTCCCAGCGAACCCACTGTTATTCCGACGGATTTCAATTCTCGTGCTTGAGCAGTGTTAAATGCCAGTAGTGCACAAGCAGCGGTCAATATTATTTTTTTCATGAGCACAGTCTCTTATTGTTGGAGTATCGCGGGGGGGGTTATATGATTCAGGTTCGTGCGCCTGTCTGCCGAAAGCGATCGAGTGCGACCGCCCCGATGATGACGACACCTTTGATGATGTATTGCCAGATATCCGAAACTCCCAGCAATATCAGGCCGTTGGAAAGTGTTGCGATGATCAGGGCGCCAATCAGCGTACCGACGATGGTGCCGACGCCTCCGGTGAAACGTGTGCCTCCCAGGATAACGGCAGCGATAGCGTCGAGCTCATAGGACTGCCCCATTTGCAGTCCGTTGGCCGCCATCAGTCGAGCGGAAGTCATGATGGCCCCTACACCCGCCAACAAACCGGATATGGCATAAACGAAGAGCAGGACTTTCCAGACCTTGATTCCCGATAACCGAGCGGCCTCAGGATTGCCACCCACTGCGTAAATCTGTACGCCTAACACTGTCCGTCGAAGAATAAACCACGAAAGCGCAACCACTACCAACGCGATAACAACCAGCCATGGCACCCCGAACAACGTATCGTTGCCAATGAAGGCAAACGATAGATCGGGATTGAACACGGTTTTGTCTTCGCCGATGAGGCGCGCGATTCCACGCATCGCCGTCAATCCGCCCAGTGTGACTATAAATGCAGGCAACTTACCAAAAGCGACAAGTACGCCATTGACGAGCCCTAGCAGCAGTCCGATGCCAAGCCCCGCGGGGATGGCCAGGGAAGCCAACCCCGGGACTTGCGATACCAATAGCGCCACTACTGCGGAAACAGCCAGGATCGAACCCACCGACAGGTCGATTCCCCCCGTCAAAATCACGAACGTCAGACCTGATGCCAATACCACATTGATAGAGGCTTGTTGACTGATGATCGAGAAGTTTTGCGCCGAGAAGAAGCTATCGCTCAGCAGGCTGAAGCCTACACAAAGGAGCAACAATACGGGCAGCATGCCTGCCACCCTCATCAGTTGGCGCATTTTGTCCTGTGCGGTAGGTCCGGCGATGCTGCGTACATCGGGTGAGATGAAGTCGCTTACTACTTTGCGTTGCAGTGGGGAAGTCATTGGACTAAGTCTCCGTTGGCTAGAGTCAAGCTGTCGCTGCCTGTGGCAAACGCGATAATGGTTTCAGGTGTGATATCAAGACCGCTGCGGTCACCGAGTTCGGCGACAAGTTTTCCTTCACACATGACCAACACACGGTCAGCAATTCCAACAATCTCTGGTAGTTCACTTGAAATCATCACGACGCAAACGCCAGAGGCGGCCAATGCATTGATTATTTTATATATTTCTATTTTGGCTCCAATGTCGACACCCGAGGTAGGCTCGTCAAGGAACAACACTCTGGGCTTCATCTCGAGCAAACGAGCCAGCAAAACTTTTTGTTGGTTGCCACCAGACAGCGCGCCGACATTGATAGCCGAGGACGCTTTGATATTGAGTGCTTGAATGGCTTGTTCGGCGCGTCCCGTTCCGGCCGTTCGGTCAACAAAACCCGCCAACAACGCATCACTTCCCACCACACATACATTGATATTGTCGTGGACACTCATATCGAGAAAGAGGCCCAAGGCTTTGCGATCTTCTGTCAGATAGGCGATACCCGCACGACTGGCATCGCGAGGAGAGCGTATGGCTACAACTTCGCCGCCCATTTCAATGGAGCCACCCGAGTACTTATCGACACCTGCGATTAATCGGGCAAGTTCTGTTCTCCCTGAACCCACCAGTCCTGCAATCCCAAGAATTTCTCCGGCATACAGATCGAAACTGCAATCTTTAATTTTGAAACCATCTGTAAGGTTGCGAACACGTAGTATCGGTTGTTCATAAGAACACGCAGAACGCTCATGGGCATAGAAACCGGAAACATCGCGGCCCACCATCATTCGGACCAGGGTTTCAGCTGATAGCGTGACTCGATCCAGCGAACCCACGTAATGACCATCTCGAAGCACCGAAACAAAATCGGACAGCGCGTATATCTCAGCCATTCGATGGCTGATATAGATGATCGCGACGCCCTCATCACGTAACTGGCGAATCAATGCAAATAGGCTTTCAGTCTCTTTTGAAGAGAGCGGCGTTGTAGGCTCGTCCATCACCAGGATTCGCGTATCGGCATGAATTGCACGGGCGATTTCAACCAGTTGTTGGTCCGCAATCGACAATGTACCGACCAGCGCGCGCGGATCGAATGTGACGCCAAGTCGCTTGAGTACAACCTGCGCGCCATCGATCATTGCGGTGTGGTTTACAACCCCGTATCGGCGAATTTCTCTACCCAGGTAGATGTTTTCCGCCACGCTCATATTCGCGCACAAACTGAGCTCTTGATAGATAACAGAGATGCCATGACGCTTCGCATCGTTCAGGCCGTAGTTTCGAATATCACATCCATCGATTCGGATAGTGCCACTGTCGGCGATATAGGCCCCCGACAGTATTTTCATCAGAGTGGATTTTCCGGCGCCGTTTTCGCCCATCAGCGCGTGGACTTGTCCGGGGAAAATACTGAGATCGATATCATGCAGGACGCGTACGCCATTGAATGACTTTGAGATGGAACGCATTTCCAGTAGGGCAGGAGGTGGACTTTCAGATCCAGTGCTCAGCATAGCGGTTGACTCCTTATCTGCCGATTCGAGAAGCAGTGAAACCTCTCGTCGGTGTTCTTGTTCGATAAACATAGTGCAAAGGAAAGCGCTTGCGCAAGCGCTTTCCTTTGCTCGTGAGGGGAAAATGGAGATGCTAGGAAAGCGCTTGCGCAAGCGCTTTCGTCTCGGCTATGCTTTTTTCAACAGCGTTCCTGCGCCCCGTTAATGGTTCGCTATGGGGTCGCTAAAATAATAAGAAGGAGTGCCCGGCCATGCTGCATAGCGGATTTCACCATCGCGCCTCAGCCACTTCAGGTGCACAGCGCACCTCGCGGGGTCTCTCTCGACATTGCGGGATCGTCCCGGCATCAATTCCTGGAGCTTGCGACCCATTTTCTCGCTGTGAGCTTTACAATGGCTTGTCGCTGGGCATGAGCCTGACGCTATCCATGAAATCACGTGAGAAAGGAGTGGTGCACAGTGGGCGCAAAGATGAGTGACGTCGCGCGAGCCGCAAACGTATCAATGTCTACCGTATCCCATGTACTCAACGGTACTCGCAAAGTACATCCTGACACCGTCCGCAACGTGAATCAGGCTGTAGAGTCCGTAGGCTACATTCGAAACTCGCTCGCACGGTCCCTGGCCCGTTCCTCTTCAGGCGCCATAGGGGTGGCGATTGCGACGCTGTCAAACTATTACTTCAGTGAAACAGTACGTGCCATCGAAGCGGCCTGCGCGAAAAGCGGATTGATGATGATACTGGTCAATACGCAAAAAGATCCTGAGCAAGAGCTCAAATCGATCAAGGCACTGCATGAAAGACGTGTGGACGGAATCATACTAGCCTCGGAGTACGATCCAGAAAATAGAGTATTTAATTACTTAAAGGCCAATAACATACCCACGGTTCTCATCGATCGGCTTCTGTCGACGTCTTTCGATCAAGTGGGGGTAGAGAACAGGCAATCATCTCAAGAGTTGATTGCACACTTGATTAAACTTGGACATCGGCGTATCGGGATGGTCTCCGGACGATTGACTCAGTCTTCTTCACATGAGCGAATTGACGGCTACCGTGCGGCGTTGGCTGACGCAGGAATTCCATACGAAGATCAATTGGTTTGCTGTGGTGAATCGGCGATTGCGCCGGCCATGGAAGCGACTCGTCGTTTACTGGCGCTGGAGCATCCGCCTACCGCAATAATGACTGCTAACAATCTGATGACCATCGGTGCAATGCAGGCCCTTCGTGGAGCCGGGCTTGAGGTGCCAAAGGACATCGCGCTGGTGGGTTTTGACGACTTCGACTGGGCGGATGCTTTTAACCCTCGACTGACCGTAATAGCGCAACCTCTCGAGGAACTCGGCGCCCAGGCGGTGAAACTTTTATTGAAGCGTATCAAGCAACCTGATGGGCGACGTCAGACGGTTCGATTGAAACCCTCTTTAATCCAGCGAGATTCTTGCAGCTTTCCCAAATGACTGTACCCAGGGATTTATCCTGATGATCAGGCGGCTGCGGACATGAGTGATCTGAATCATTTCCACGCTTAGCCGCCTGGATAACTTTGAAACTTAACGGCCAGCATTTGTCGTGCGCGCCTATGTTTGTTTTTTTTCTCAAGTGACCGGCTCTCGGTTTTGTTTTCTTCAGGGTTTGATGATTTCGTTAAAGATTGGATTCATTTAGATCGCGTGGATAAACGCTGGTCTCGTGGAGCGAACTCCGATAATGGTTAGTAACTGATAACGGTAGCGCGTCGTGCTGCGGGGGCACTTGTGCGTTTGCAGAATTACAAAATATCCACATTGAAATCGTTGGTTCAGACGGCGCAAGCCGTATTGGCAAAGAGGGGCTGAGCATGAATAACTACAACAAAACGAATGACGTGACTGCATTGCCGGCATGGCGCAAGTTGCTCGATCACCGGCAGAGCATGAAAAATTTCAGTATGCGCGATGCCTTTCGAGATGACAGTAAACGCTTTCAAGACTTTTCCCTGGGGGGCTGCGGGCTGTTTCTGGATTACTCCAAAAACCTGATCACCCACGAGACGCGTTCATTGCTAGTCAACCTTGCTCGCGAGGCTGGCGTGGAACAGGCAGCACATGCCATGTTCAGTGGAGAAAAAATCAACTGTTCCGAAGGGCGTCCGGTGCTGCATACCGCGCTGCGGCGACCAGTGGGAGAGCCATTGATGGTCGATGGCCGCAACTTGATGCGCGATGTGCATGGTGCTCTGGCGCAGATGACAGACGTTGTGAGTCGTATCCATAGCCATCTTTGGCGTGGTTACAACGACAAGGTCATCACTGATGTCGTCAACATTGGTATTGGTGGCTCATTTCTGGGCCCCGAGCTGGTCTCTGAAGCCCTCGCACCTTTCGCTCGGCATGGGGTGCGGTGCCATTACCTGGCTAACATCGACGGCAATGAATTCCGAGAGGTGACAGCCGACCTGAACGTGGAAACCACACTGTTCATCATCTCCAGCAAAACCTTCGGTACGCTTGAAACCTTGAAGAATGCGCAAGCGTGTCGAAGCTGGTACCTGGCCAAGGGCGGGACGGAAGAAAAGCTGTATCGCCATTTCATTGCGGTGACCAGTAATCGTCAAGCCGCGCTGGATTTCGGTATCCGTGAAGCGAACATTTTCCCTATGTGGGACTGGGTCGGTGGTCGTTACTCACTATGGTCAGCCATCGGCCTGCCGATTGCGCTGGCCATTGGCATCGCTAACTTCAAGGAGTTGCTATCCGGCGCGTACGCTATGGATCAACATTTCCTGAATGAACCGTTGGAACAGAACCTTCCCGTTCTGTTAGCGGTACTTGGCGTCTGGTATCACAACTTTTGGGGGGCGCAAAGTTATGCGTTCCTGCCCTATGACCATAACTTGCGCAACTTCGTGAAGCATCTGCAGCAGATGGACATGGAGTCCAATGGTAAAAGTGTTCGGCGTGACGGCACGTCAGTTTCCTACACCACTGGCCCAGTTATCTGGGGCGGCGTGGGATGTAACGGACAGCATGCTTACCACCAGTTGCTGCACCAGGGAACGCCTCTGATTCCAGCTGACTTCATTGTGCCTGTGGTCAGCCACAACCCAGTGGCCGATCATCAGGAATGGCTGTACGCCAATTGCTTGTCTCAAAGCCAGGCGCTGATGCGAGGCAAAACCCGTAGTGAAGCTGAGGCAGAGCTAAAAGCCAAAGGCCTTTCACCCAGTGAGATTGAACGACTGGCACCGCATAAGGTGATCCCCGGTAACCGGCCAAGCAATACGGTGGCGCTTGAAATCATCAATCCACATAGCCTGGGTGCGCTGATCGCGCTTTATGAACACAAGGTCTTTGTCCAGGGTGTCATATGGGGTGTCAATTCGTTTGATCAATGGGGCGTGGAGTTGGGCAAGGAGCTGGGCAACAGCGTCTACAACCTTCTGACTCGCTATGACGCGGAACCGGCAGATGATTCCTCGACGCAAGGTCTTATAGATTTCTTCCGGGGACGTCATCGGGGTTAGCAGCTACTTAAGTTGTGTCGTCATTACTTTGCACTCGCACCGCCTGGTTTTTCTACTGTTTTTAGTCAAAGTAAGGCGGTGTGTTTTCTGTTTGATTTAACTTGGTATTCCGTTCGGGCGTCTGTGTGCGGTGTTAGCTGCGCGGAGTCAGCTGCGCACGCGGATGAAAAGTGCTAACTCGCATTATCGGCCTTATCCAACAACTATAAAAACGAAAGGTGTCATAAATGAACGTCAAGACTCTCAGTGCGGTTCTGGGTGCGTCCTTTGCTGTCGGTTTTTTGCCTGTCGATGCGTATTCAGCCGATTTCAGTGGTTATTTCAGAACCGGGGTAGGGGATTCGACTCAAGGCGGGAAACAGTCATGTTTTCAGCTGCCCGGCGCGCAATCCAAATATCGCCTTGGCAACGAATGTGAGCAATATCTGGAGCTGGATTTGCGCCAGGATCTGCTTTCACTGGACGACGGCTCGGTGGTTAGCGTGGAAGGCATGGCGCAGTTTTACAACGAGTATGGCCATGAACCGAAATTTGACGGAGAGCACGGCTATACGCGAATGAGTCAGCTCTACGCAGAGTGGAGCAAGATGCCGGCCTTGAATGGCGGTTCTTTCTGGGCAGGCCGTCGTTACTACAACCGAAACGACATCAATATTTCCGACTACTTCTACTGGAATCAAAGCTCAACGGGCTTTGGGTTCGATCAGGTGGCATTGGGAGATCTGAAATACAGCTACGTGTTCTCACGCAAAGACAACATTTTCCAAAAGGAATATGTGACCCGGCATGATGTGACCGTCAGCGGATTCAACACAAATCCCGGTGGCGAGGTTCAGTTGGGCGTCAGTTATCTGGACAAGCCGAGCCGTGAGAATGCTCATGGGGGTTGGTCGGTGGTTGCCCAGCACAAGCAGGTCGCGTTTCTGGGCGGAATCAACAAGTTCGCTGTTCAATACGGCCAAGGGCCGGGCACCGCGTTGGGCTACACCGGTGATTCGACGTTGGATGAGAGCAACAAGAGCTGGCGGCTCGTGGAGTTCTTCGATTGGCAAATGACCCGTGCCTTCAGCGGTCAAGTTGAATTGGTCTATCAAAAAGACACACGCCCTGATGGAGATGATCAGAACTGGTTGTCCATTGGTGTTCGGCCAATTTATGCGTTCACGGATCAGTTCAAGTTGATCACCGAAGTTGGGCGCGACCAGGTTGAGGCCGCGGACGGCACCCGAAAACTCACCAAATACACCGTCGCGCCAACTTGGTCACCGAAGGGACCGGGATTCTGGGACAGGCCGGAAATTCGTCTGTATTACACCTACGCTACTTGGAACAAGGCTGCGCAACGCGCCGCCGGCCTGCAATCTCCAGGGTCGGCCCTGTCTGATACCGGTGCGTTTGGTACAGACCTGCACGGCTCTAACGTAGGGCTTCAAGTCGAATATTGGTGGAAATAAACGCCTGAAGTGACAGTGCGGCGGCGTTGGGGTCGACGATCAACGATCGAACATCCATCAATGCCGCTCGGTGACTATTTGCTGCCTCGGTGGCTAGAAAAGTATTTTCAGATCGGTACTCTCCGCCACCACCTTGTTGTTCGCATCACCGGGATGCAGGTGGTCTTACGAATCAATAAGCGGTTGCAAGCGAGCGTCAGGACTCGGGGGCGCTATCGTGCCATTAGCTCATTGGCGATTCGCGTCGGTCTTCTGCAGGGCGCGGGGCTCTGTATCACCCCCACCTGGCTAGGGGATTACAGAGCGAGAGGCGTACGGGCTTTTACGTAAAGGAAAGCGCCAGCTCGGCGAGTCCAAGGTAGCGTCGATATCGGTAGAGAGGGATGATCAAATCACAGGCGAAGAAAAGCCCTGAATATTCAGGGCTTTGTCGTATAAAGATAGCGGAGGCGATGTTGACCCCTCTCTCGGCCAGAGTGAGGCGGGTGGGTAGTCCGCCAAGGCCAATACTGAGAGCAACCGTATCGACTTTGCGTAAACGCGTGTTGATGCGCCCATTTCAGGTCGCTGCGGCGCCTGCGACCGACTGCCGATTCAGCGCAGGTGCACGTAGGTACCCGGCGCAGCCTCAGCAGCGGCATAAGCCCTGTTGCCCAGTTTACGGGGAGCCTTTTTATGATCGCCCGAGCGTGCCTGCAGCCAGGCCAGCCAATGGGGCCACCAGGAGCCTGCCTGTTTACTGGCAGTTTCCATCCACTCCTGAGCCTCGACTGGCAGCTCGCTGCCGGTCATGAAGCGCGAATCTCCTGACACCAGGCCAGGTAAGTCTTCATGTAGCGACGGTATAGCGGGTTGCGCTGCCAGGTCTGCTCGTCGAAACGTTTGTCTGCCGCTGCTGGCTTGAGCTGCGAGCGGTCGAGCAGGACATTTTTCAGCTCAACGCCGAATGCCGCCATATGCCGAGCGCTATGCACGGGTTGCTTCAACACTTGTCGCAGGACCATGCGGGCGGTGCCGAGCAGATCGCGCCGGCGAGGACCGAACGCCGGATTCAGGCTCAGCGTGTGCATCGCAGTTTGCTGGGAGAGGTCTTTATTTTTCTTGTTCATTTATGACACCCGGTAAGGCACCCAAGACGGGCGCCCGGAAGTTGTATGGCTCCGGGCAAGCGGCCGAGCCGTGTGCCGGCCGGGCGAGCCGCACAAAGGCAGGGCTTGCCACGCAGATCTCGAGAAGTTTATAGACGGGGGGGCGGCCAGCATTTCATTGGGCGACAACGCTTTTTCAATTCATGACAATCCATGACCTTTGATCCTGGATTGTGCACGGCTAAGTGCAGCTTTTGGCCGTTCTCTGCCGGTCGTCACTACGACGTGTGCGGGTCAGCACGGATGCAATTCGGGGGCTGAAGTGGCCGTCAGGCCCGCGGAGCTCATCGAAATAGGCCCCGCAGGTGCTTATGGATGACAATCCCATCCCCCGATGCCCCTGAATACTAAGCGGGACGCGGTGCTTCAACAGGCGGGGTGCCGTCGTGAAACATCGTCTTCAGTTGAGCGCGCAGTTCCGGTGAGTCGGTGTGCTTGTGAACACTGACTGCATGCTGTGCGGCGGCCTCGAGCAGTTCGCTTTCAGAGTCTGCGGACAGTGCGACTGAGCATTGGGAATCGCTCGGAAACTCGCGGCAGTCGATGTATTTACGCGCCATGATATGTTCCTCCCTACGACGAAGGCAGGCCGTGGCCTGCGTGAACGATCGCTCGAAGCGTCACCCCATGCATCAAACACAATTGCGTATCACATCGAGTGTGCCGACCCTTGAAGTATAGGCCCACTCAAGGATGAGGCCGATCTGATCCGCGGGCGCGGGCGCGGGGTTATGGTGAGTGGCGAACGGATTGGCAATGCAATGCAGCGCGGAACTGCATCTGCTGCATGCCTACGATCTATTGCTGACACATATATCCGACGCAGGCGCTGGTGCAGTGACGATGCCAGGTTTCAGCAGCGATGTGCGCAAGTCACTGCAAAAGTCCGTTATCGCATTGGCCGACCACTACGGTGTGCCCACTGAGCGACAACACTTCGTTGAAGGGCCGCCTGGCAAAGCGCTGGCCGACTTTGCAGCTGGCGTTTGCGTTGTTGCGCGATGGTCTTTCGGTCGCTCAGCAGATTGGCGACGCACTGTGGGTGGCCAACGACGAAACTACAAGCCTGGAATGCTTCAGTGGTGGCACCCGTAATATCCGGCGATCGCCGCCAGGGCGAACCCGAGCTGCGCCCCACGGTTAGCCCACTTCTTCCAGTCGATGCCCGCGAGGGCTTTTCTGAAATTCATCGCGCTTCCTCCAAGGTGTCTGGAGGGCCTAAGCCCTGAGTTTTTACAGGGTTTTTATGTCTTAAGGCCCCGGCTGCTCAAGGCTATCCGGATCCCCGAAAAACATCTGAATCCGCGACCTCAACCACCGCTCCCCCGGATCATTGTCCTGGGATCCACGCCAGGCCATGTGCAATTCAAAACTGCGCACCGGCAACGGCGGGTCTTCAGCCCGCACACCGCCAGCCGCCGTCAGCGCTTCAGCCGTGTAATCAGGCACGGTCGCGACAATATCGGTACCGCTGAGCAGTGTGCTCAGCCCGTTGAACTGCGGTACCGCGAGCACCACATGGCGTTTACGCCCGAGCTTTTCCAGTTCTTCATCGATAAAGCCGCTCAGGTCGCCGGCGAACGACACCAGCGCATGCGGCCGCGCGCAGAAATCATCCAGGCTCAATGGCCCCGGCACAGTGTCGGCGCGCAGCAGCTTGGGCATGCTGCGGCGCAGCACTTTGCGCTTGGCGTTTGCCGGTAGGTCCGCGGTGTAGCTGACGCCGATTGAAATCTCGCCCGAGGCCAGCAGGCTCGGCATCAGGATGTAATTGGCCCGGCGCACCACCAGCACGATCCCCGGCGATTCGGCGCGCAGGCGTTTGAGCAGCATCGGCAGCAAGGCGAATTCAACGTCGTCCGACAGGCCGATGCGGAACACCGCGGTGCTGGTCGCCGGGTCGAATTCCGCCGCACGACTGACTGCAGTGGAAATCGAATCCAGGGCTGGAGAGAGCAGGGCGAAAATTTCAACGGCGCGAGCGGACGGCTCCATGCTGCGCCCGGTGCGCACGAACAACGGATCATCGAACAGCCCGCGCAGGCGCGAGAGCGCCGCACTGATGGCCGGCTGGCCGAGGAACAGTTTCTCCGCAGCGCGGGTCACACTGCGTTCGTGCATCAATGTTTCGAATACGATCAACAGGTTCAGGTCGACACGACGCAGGTCATTACGATTCATCTGGAGTCCTGGCAGAGTCTAGGCTTGACGAGAGCGGCCATTTAAGAACAATGGCCGGCATGAATCTTACGGGGAAAGGCTGCTACTCTGCACCGAATAATTCAGTTTCGCTGGAACGGCGACGACAACCGTTGATCCTGTCGATGCTGCGGAATCAATGACAGGCATGTCGACTATTAATAGCCACTGATGGTCTTGGGTACAAAGCCCGGATAGAGTTCAGGGCATTAGAGGTTTCTTTTGACGAGGTTTGCGATGTCACGCACGATCCGTTTTCACAAGTTTGGTCCGGCCGAGGTGCTCAAATGCGAAGAGCATGCGGCCGCTTTGCCTGCGCCGGGCGAAGTGCAGGTGCGCGTCGAGGCGATTGGCATCAGCTGGTACGACATACTCTGGCGCCAGAACCTGGCGTCGTCCCATGCTCGCCTGCCTTCAGGGCTTGGCCATGAAATGTCCGGCGTGGTCACGGCGCTCGGCGAGGGCGTCGATGACCTGGAAATCGGTGACAAGGTCGCCAGCTTCCCGGCCGAGAGCCCCAACGACTATCCAGTCTACGGCGAACAGATCGTTCTGCCGCGCTCGGCGCTGACCCGTTACCCGGACGTACTGAGTCCGATCGAAGCCAGTGTGCATTACACGCCGCTGTTGATCGCCTATTTCGCCTACGCCGATCTGGCACGGGTCAAGCCCGGACAATTTGCCCTGGTCACCGACGCCAGTCACTGCGCCGGACCTTCGTTCGTCCAGTTGGGCAAAGCCTTGGGCGTGCGGGTAATTGCCGCGACCAAGACGGCGGATGAACGGGAATACCTGCTGTCCCTCGGCGCCGAGAAAGTCATCGTCACCGAAGAACAGGATCTGCTGATGCAAATCAACAAGATCACCGATAACCGTGGCGTGGACGTGGTGTTCGACGGACTCGGCGGCCCACAGATGTCGTTGCTTGGCGATGTGCTCGCACCTCGCGGCAGCCTGGTGCTCTACGGCCTGCAAGGGGGTAACCAGACGCCATTCCCGGCCTGTGCAGCGTTCCAGAAGAACATTCAGTTCTTTGTGCACTGTATCGGCAACTTCACCGGCAAGCCGGAGTTGGGCATCATTCAGGACCAGGTTGCGCTGCAACGGGCCTTGCGCGATATCAACCAGCTGACCGCAGACCGTGTGCTGCTGCCGCTCAAGACTCGAGTCTTCCCGTTTACCGAGTTTGTCGAAGCACACCGCTACATGGACGAATGCCCGTGTCGCGAACGGGTCGCCCTCCAGATCGAACCTGCGTAACCCCCCTGCAAGAGTCCGTGTCCGCACGGACTCTTCGTTTCTGCTACCCGCCCCACCAATGAGACCTCCCATTGCCTTGTCGGTGGGTCAGTTCAGCAACTGAGCTGGTTTTTGCTCTCAATCTGTATCTTCTAATCAGCTTATAAGCCCTGATAATTGAATGATTACTTTCATCTCAAGGAATGAGTCATGGCCGGTTTTCAGGCTGATACTTTTCAATACGCCTCATTGATGTATGTTCGAGCAATAGCGGCTCGTAAAGCAGTTGCCAAAAAAGCATGGGTAACTTCCTTCTTTATTTCTTGTACTAAATGTCTGTGGGACGCTGTCGGACATTTCCTAGGACGTCCAGCGTTGCCGCATGGCACCGCATCTACCGGGCTTCGCGGCAACCTGTCCTTGGTCAACGCTCAGGCAGTCATCACTCATTCCAAATAATTGCCAAAAATTTAAGTGTTAGCATTTTGCAATAAAGCCCGGCACTTCAGGCACGGGCTGGCGATCCATTGCACGGTGCCTATGTTTGTTTGTGCACTGTCGAACTTACGCGTACCAGGTAAATGAAGATGACCAATATCCATGATCAAGCGATGACCTATGTCTATCAACAAGTACTGCAACGATTGCTGAGTTTCTTCTCTCGCGCCGAACGCACCGCATTGCAGCTGATGATTCAGCGCCTGGTGGTGGCTGCGGGGGGGATGGAGCGTATTGGCGATTACAAGGTGCTGGCGATCCAGTCAGGATCACGTGACAGTTGCTACACCCTGGCGCTGCTGCGTGCTGCACAACTGAGTATCGCCGGCCGCGCGCCCGCGACGTTCCAGCTGCGTGTCGCCACCCTGCGCTTGAACGGCGCCAGCGCCACGGCCCTGGAAAACATCCACCGCAGCCACAGTGCATTATTCTTTTATGACGATCCACGGGTCGAAGTCCTGATGGTCGATAATCGAGAGGTCCTGCCGTTCAATCACCTGGCGCCGATCTCCGAAGCCGGCCGGGAATTCAATCGGCTTAACCTGCTGATGGTCGGGCATCGTCGAAGCTGGAACGGGCCGCTTGATCTGTGGGACGACGGGTACCTGGCCACCGGCGAGTTCTACGGGCAAATCGCCCGCTGGGACAGCGGTGTCGATGCATTGGTCAGCAGCGACAGCCTCCGCCAGCAAAAGCGCTTTATCGAAGGGTTGAGGCGTGCGGCGGCGAAGGCCGGGCTCAGCACCTCGAATCACCACGAACCCGGCTACGAAGGGCTGTTCACGCTGCTCGATGAACTGGGCAGCGACAGCTATCGCCGGTTGTACCCAGAGGACGACCGGGCAGCATGGCGTCCCGCCGAGCATTTTGAAGCCTGCCGCCGCACGACCTATATCGACATTCACGACCTCTTGGTCAGCAATCTGGAAGAGCGCTGGCCGCTGTTGACCGAGTTTCTCGGTTTTCAACCGGACGAGCTGTCGGCTCAGCTGCGCGACAACGATTACGTCAGCCTGTCTATTTGCGCCCACCTCAAGGGGTTGCAAGCGTGTTTCGTGCACGGTCACAGCTACGAGTCGGGCGTCGCCGATTACCTGCAATGGGCCTTGGTGATGATGCGCCGCAAGCAACTTCCCCAGCGATTGGGCGAGCAGGCGGTGGCGGCATTTGGCAACCCGGCGACCTCGGCCGAGCAGCGCGCACGGGCAGCGGCCGAGGTCCAGAAAAATCTTGGTTTGAGCGAGGCGCAACTGGTGTGCCTGCTGTTCGCACCTTTTGGCGACAACGGCGCCGCCCTTGAGCGCTTTCTGCGTCAATGCCACCCCGGCATGCTCGTGGCGTTGCCTGACTTGCACCGGGCCATGCAGGGCAATCCGGTGCCGGAGCAAATCGTGCAATGGATGGTCGACGTCAGCGGACTGCCTGTCAGTCTGATCGGCACGCTTTATCGCATGGGCCCGGTACCTGGCCCGGCGTTGCCCATGCAGGCCACCCTGTATGACGATAACTGCGCCGTGGGGGGCGAATGGTCGGCGGGACAGTGAAAGGACCAAGAGAAACCGACTTCGCTTATCAGGCGGTGTACCGCTACCTGACCAACCTGATCGAGGAGCCGGCCAGCGACGCACGAGTGCGTCTGCCATCGTTGCGCCAGTTGGCGGACCGTCTGAGTGTGTCGATCTCGACTATTCAGTACGCGTACTCGCTGCTGGAGAAGGAAGGGCGGGTGTATTCGGTTGCCAAGTCCGGTTATTACGCGTTACCCGTGTCCTCCATCACTGTGCCCGGTAGTGGCCATGACCTGCTCGAAACCGTCTACGTCAATGCCAGGCGTCCCGGCATGCTGGTCTTGAGCGCCGATGAGCCGGCGTTGTTGCAACCCCTGGACCGGCCGTTGCTGCTGCTGGAGAGGGAATTGCTGCGCCAGTACCCACGTCAGCCGTATTCGTCCTTGCAGCCGTGCGGCGAGCTGGAATTGCGTACGGCGTTGGCGGCGCGCTATACCTCGTCGCCAATGCGCTGCTGGCACGCCGATGACGTGTACATCGGCGCAGACCTGCGGGGCGTACTGGAAATATTGATCGCCGTGCTGTGCCTCAAGGACGCCACGGTGATCGTCGAGTCGCCATGCGACTGGGTGATTCTGCGCCTGCTGCAGGCCGCGGATGTGGATGTGGTCGAGCTGCCGCTGCAAGCCTGCGGCGGTCTCGACGTCGAGCGGCTCAAGGAGTTGCTGGAAACCAGCCCGGTACGTCTGGTGATGCTTTCATCCGCAGTGAATATGCCGCGCGGCAGCCTGGCGCCCGACGACAACCGACACGTCGTCGCGCAGTTGCTGGCGCAGCATGGGAGTTGGGTCCTGGAAAACGACTGCTACGGTGAGCTCGGATTCGAACCGGACGGCCTGCGGTTTCGCGATCTGCTGGACCCTGACCGGCTGATCGTGTTTTCCACGTTCGAAAAGATCATCGGGCCCGAGGCACCCTATGGCTATCTGCTTTCGCGGCATCTGCGGGTTGAACTGCAACGACAGTTTTTGCTGCGCTCGTTTCGCCTGTCGCCGATTCGTCAGAAAGCCATCGCCCGCTTGTACGGCAATGGCCGTATCGACCACCATCTCCAGGTATTGCGGCGGTTGCTCAAGGATCGCAAAGTGCAGATGACCCAGCTGCTGCAGGAGCGTCTGGGCGATGCCTTGCAGTTCGTCGATCCCCAGGGCGGTGCGACGATCTGGGCCCGTTCGCTGCGCCAGGTCGATGTGCATCGAGTGTTTCAGCGTCTGCTCAAGCACCAGGTGGTGATCGCGCCGGGAGAACTGTTCAGTCTTCAGGGGTTGCACTCGCAACATCTGCGCCTGAGTCATACGTTCGGCGGTGACCATGATCTCGCCGCCGTACTGGGTCAGCTGGGGGATGCGTTGCGCCTGGAGTCGATCGACTGATCCGTTTCGCGAAGCTGTCGCGTTTTATCGCGTCGCCCCCGGGATCGATAATATCGCGCTGCGGTCAAACTGCCAGTAAACTGCGTCCCTATTCCTGACCCACTCTATTCCCGAGGTTTTGCAATGACACTCAGTCCTTTTGCGGGCAAACCGGCACCGGCAGAACTGTTGGTCGACATCCCGCGACTGGTAACGGCCTATTATACTGGCCAGCCTGATGCCGCCATCTCCACCCAGCGCGTAGCCTTCGGCACGTCCGGGCACCGAGGCAGCTCGTTCGACTTGAGTTTCAACGAATGGCACGTGCTGGCGATCAGCCAGGCGATCTGCCTGTACCGCGAAGCCCAGGGCATTGATGGTCCGCTGTTCGTCGGTATCGACACCCACGCGTTGTCCACGCCGGCCGGTGCCAGCGCCCTCGAAGTGCTGGCCGCCAACGGCGTGACGGTGATGATTGCCGAAGGTGACGAGTACACCCCTACGCCGGCCATTTCCCATGCCATCCTCTGCTACAACCGCGGGCGTACGTCGGGCCTGGCGGATGGCATCGTGATCACGCCGTCCCATAACCCGCCGCAAAGCGGTGGTTATAAATACAACCCCACCAACGGTGGCCCGGCCGATACCCACATCACCAAGTGGATCGAAGCCAAGGCCAACGAACTGCTCGGCAACAAGCTTGCCGGCGTCAAGCGCATCAGCTACGAGCAGGCACTGAAGGCGGGCACCACCCATCGTCACGATTACCTCAACACCTATGTTGCCGACCTGATCAACGTGATCGACTTCGATGCCATTCGCGATGCCGGGTTGCATCTGGGCGTCGATCCGCTGGGCGGAGCAGGGGTGCGCTACTGGTCGGCGATTGCCGAGCATTACCGTCTGGATCTGGAAGTGGTCAATAAAGAGGTGGATTCCACGTTCCGCTTCATGACCGTCGACTGGGACGGGCAGATCCGCATGGACCCATCGTCCCCCTATGCGATGCAAGGTCTGATCGGCCTGAAAGAACGCTTCGACGTGGCATTTGCCTGTGATCCGGATCACGATCGCCATGGCATCGTGACCCCGTCCGGTGGCCTGCTGGCGCCGAACAATTACCTGGCGGTGACCATTGATTACCTGTTCCAGAACCGACCGCTATGGCGCGCCGATGCCGCCGTGGGTAAAACCGTGGTCAGCAGCGGCTTGATCGATCGCGTCGCCAAGCGTCTGGGTCGGCGGCTGTACGAAGTACCGGTCGGCTTCAAGTGGTTCGCCGAGGGGCTGTTTGACGGCTCTCTGGGCTTTGGTGGCGAAGAAAGCGCCGGCGCTTCGTTCCTGCGCAAGGACGGCAGCGTCTGGTGCACCGACAAGGACGGCTTGATCCCGGCCTTGCTGGCAGCGGAAATGACCGCCCGCACCGGTCGCGACCCAAGCCAGGCCTATCGCGCCTTGACCGATGAACTGGGCGAACCGTTCTCGGTGCGGGTCGACGCCAAGGCCAATCCAGAGCAGAAAGCCTTGTTGAGCAAGCTGTCGCCGGAGCAGGTCACCTCCACTCAATTGGCGGGCGAAGCCATTCAGAGCATTCTTAGCCATGCGCCAGGTAACGACCAGGCCATCGGCGGCTTGAAAGTCATGACCGAGAATGGCTGGTTCGCGGCACGGCCGTCGGGGACGGAAGACATTTACAAGATCTACGCCGAGAGCTTTGTCAGTGACGAGCACCTCAAACAGTTGGTTGCCGAGGCTCAAACCCTCGTGGATGGCGCTATCTCCGCGAAGTGATTGAGGGCCCTATCGCGGGCAAGCCCGCTCCCACAAGGATTGCGTAAAACCCTGTAGGAGCTGGCTTGCCAGCGAAGGCGTCGGCCCAGTCACCACCATAAATTCGGCTAGATAAAAAAGGGGCGACCATTGACGGTCGCCCTTTTTTTGCCCTGCATTCACACGATCAAGCCAGATCCACCAGAACGATTTCGCTGTCCTCGATAGCCGTCACCCGCAACACCTGCTCCTCGGAAATCGCCACCCCGTCTCGAGCTTGTGCACGCAAGCCATTGACTTCAATGACACCGGTCGCCGGTACCAGGTAGGCGCGACGGCCATTGTGGAGGTGATATTCAGCGGACTCGCCGGCCTTCAGGTTTGCTGCCACCAATCGCGCATCGGCACGAATCCGCAGGCTCTGATCGTCGCCAGACTTGCCGCTGGCCAGGGTCACGAAACCTTCGCGCTGGCCCTTGGGGAAAGGCTTGGCGCCCCAGGACGGTGCCAAACCAGACTCGTTCGGAATGATCCAGATCTGGAAGATCCTGGTCTCGGTCGCTTCCAGGTTGTACTCGCTGTGGGCAATTCCGGTACCGGCGCTCATGACCTGAACGTCACCTGCTTCGGTCCGACCCTTGTTGCCCAGATTGTCTTCATGAGTAATCGCGCCTTCACGGACATAGGTGATGATTTCCATGTCCCGGTGCGGGTGTTTCGGAAAACCGGTTCCCGAGGCGATTACATCGTCGTTCCATACTCGCAGGTTGCCCCAGTTCATGCGTTTCGGATCGTGATACTCGGCGAACGAAAAGTGGTGGTGGGCATCCAACCAGCCGTGGTGGGCGCCGCCCAGGGAGTTGAAGGGTCTGAGTTCGAGCATGATCGTCTCCGCAAAAGGTGGTTGATGGCGAGCATCATCTGCCAGGTACCGATCGATAAAAAGCGTAAAAAATGCCTCAATACAATCGAATAAACTGATTATTCATCGCCTCGAATTTGTCACATCCGACCTTCACTTCATCGCATAAGCCAATGACCTGTAAGCATTTGACTAGAACTCCAGAGCAAATGCGGACACCATAGCCCCCAACAGCCTCACACCCTGGAGTCAGTCCGCGTGCCGCAACACACCCCCGATCTTCCTCCCGAACTTCGACCGCTGGCCGAGATGCCATTGCTCAAGCGTCTGGCCGCCCGGCTCTTTGGCCATGGCCTTACGCGTTTACGGGCGCAACATCGCGCGTCCTGGCTGCACGGCCAGGCCGACGGCTTTCGCAGCGGGCATAGCGCCGGCGTCGATTACGGCTATAAGGAAGGCAAGCTTGAAGGGCTTGAGGAGGGTCGGCAGGTATTGCTGATCCGCGATTCACGCTCCACCGAGCATCGGCCGCCCGGTGTCGACGCCAATCTGTTCGACGACTGGCGCCTGCCACTGAGTGCAGAGTTGAAGAAGCGCATGAAGGCTGACGTTGCCCGGTTGCTGGCGCCGCACGCCCAGCCCAGCGCCGCTCAGTGGAAGATGATCTTCAGCGACACCCCCTCGACCTCGGTGATTGCCGGGGCGGGTGCGGGCAAGTCGACCACGCTGGTGCTGCGAATTTTGCTGCTGAGCCACTATCTGGGCTTCGAGTTGAGCTCGATGACGGTGGTGACCTTTACCCGTGAGTCGCGCAAGGACTTCATCAGCAAGCTGGTTGAACTGTTTGCGCTCTGGGGGCGGGCGCTCAGTCTCAAGGAGGCGCGGGATCTGGTGCGCACTTTTCACTCGCGCATCCTGCCAATGGTTCGCAGCCTGCCGGGCTTCGAGCGGCTGCAAGCCTTTGAAAACCTCAGCCACCGGGTACAAACCGGCGACGAGGAAGTCGACAGCAATCCGTTCGACCTGCGCATCAACGATGCCCAACGCCAGCAACTCAACGCCTGCTATCACAGCCTGCACACCCGGGATGAGCGTTTTCGTGAACTGATCAAGCCATTGTCGCGTCACGCCTTGCAACTCAAGGAACTGGAGCGCGATCACCCGGACGTGCAAAAACGCATGGCCGTGACCGAACTGGCGGCCAAACGTGATGAAGAGCTGTGCGATGTCATTGAAGATCTGTGGTTTCGCGCCGGTGCCTGGCCGATCAAAGGCATCGAGCCCAATCGCCAGACGTTCGATATCAACGGCGCCACCTTCCATTGCCACGGCTATATTCCAAGCCTGGACGCCTGGGTGGTGCTGGGTTTCGATCCACGGGAAAACCCGCAGGTCAGCCGTCCGAACGCCAAACTTTCCGTGCGCGCGGAATGGGCGGTAAAGCGCACCCTGTTTCAAGCTTTCTGCCGTAAGCCGTTGATATGGCTGGATAGTTATGAGTCGTCAAGGCGTGTGTTGACGTCTCTTGCAGGCGATGCCAGCGCCGGTCCCGGCTTCGATTACAAGGTCAAGGGCGAGCTTGCTTCGGCACCGCTGCTGGACTGTTTCGTGGCGGCGGCGGGGTTTATCGAGAATCTCGGCCTGGATGTTCCGAGCTCCGTAGGGCAGATGAGTTTTGCCAAGGACGACCCGGACCGGTTTTTCTTCGAGGCCTTGAGCCTGTACTGGCGTGCGCTGGAAGACCATCTGCTTGACCAGAAACCGCCGGTGATGACTTACAACCGGATGTTCGCCTTGTTCAGCGAGCATTCCCCGGAAAATCTGAAACTGCTGAGCGATGAGCTGCTGCGGCCGATGTCGCACCTGATGATCGATGAATTCCAGGACGTTTCGCCGCAGATCGTCTCCTGGATTCGCGCCAGCCTGGCCGAGATTCGCGGTCGCGGGCCGGCCATGCATGTGGGGCGGGGTGCGCAACGGTCGTCGTTGCTCTGTGTCGGCGATGACTGGCAGTCTATCTATGGCTGGCGCGGCAGTTCGCCGACCTATTTCATGGAGTTCAGCAAGGAATTCCCGTCACCGGGCACGACCAGGGTCATGCTCAGCGACAACTACCGCAGTCACCAGCACATCATCGATGCCGCCGAACATATCGTGCGCGCCGCACCGGCGATCGCGGGCAAGAAGGCCAAGGCCAGTGGCGAACCGAAGGCGTTGCTGCCGGTCAATGTGCTCGATCGGGATGATCAGGGCATGGCCACACGCTTGATGGAACACTACAGAAAGGGCGATTCAATCTTGATGCTTTATCGAAAAAGTAGCGATAAAGCATTGATAGAGCAGCATATTCTTCCAGTAGTTAATGTTGATTCTAGCTTGCCCCATGACGCGCGGCGGTTGAAGCAATTGACCTACCACAGTGCCAAGGGGCTTCAGGCGGACGCGGTGTTTCTGCTGGGGGATTGTCAGCACCTGACCAGTTCACCCTACAAGAATCAGGTCTATCGCATGGCGGGTCTGGGCAAGGCGGGCGACAGCGAAGCGTATGACAATGCGCAAAAAGACGAGATCCTGCGCCTGGCTTATGTCGGCATCACGCGGGCGGTGAGTCATTGCTACTGGTATGTCGACGGTCAGGACACCCAGGCGGCCAACATGCCCAAGGCCTCCGACCGGATCGGCAAGGGCAAGGTATTCTTCGTCGATCACCGCCAAGGCAAGACATCGGCGTGAACCTCAAAAGATCGCAGCTTGCGGCAGCTCCTACATTGAAATGCGATCACTGTAGGAGCTGTCGAGTGCAACGAGGCTGCGATCTTTTGATCTTGATCTTGCCTCACAAAAAAGCCCACATGATGTGGGCTTGTTGTGGGTTATTCAGCCTTCAGGCATAACTCCTGAGGGCCATCGGCGGAATGAAAGCCTCAAGCTCATCCTCCACCGCTTCGATTATTCGCTCTACATCCGCCGCATTCATTACCGTCGCGCAGGGAATACCGGCGATGGCGATCATGGTCTCGCCACTGGCACGGTCAAACAGACGGGCAATCATACTGCCCGGCGCATCCATGCTCGCCTCGAAACCCATGGGATGAAAATGCCAGCGCATCAGCTGGCAGGCATTTGGAAAGGTGACTTTGTTATTGAACCCTTTATTCATGTGTAGCCCGCCTTCTTCATCGAGCGCTTCCGTTAGCTCATGTTAGGAGGGAAGAGCCTTCATTGGCTCAACCGGTGACTGCCATTAAAAGTAGCATCTGCATGTGAAAATAATGTGGATTTTTCAGGCCGTTTAGCGATTGGTTCAGTTTTTTTTGACGCAAGTCATCCTTAGCTGATTTTTTCGGTCAAGGGGCAGCAGAGATTGGTCATTGAAGCCGGGACGGAATTTGGGCAAGCTCGGCTTTTTTCGTCGAGTCCCTTATGCACGCCGATGATGATGGTCCGTTGCAAACCCAGGCTACGGGCGAGACGGTGATGCGTTACCACCTGCGCTGGAAACACCGGGATCTGGACGGTGTCATGGCGCTGTTTCACCCCGATGTTCAATACAACGACTTTTTCCAGAACCGGGTGATGGGCCTGGACGAATTGCATGAGTACGTACGCAGCAGCATGCCACGGGATCCGGATGAAGCCCTGGAGCACTCCGACCGTATTCGCCTGGACGGCAACACCGCATTCATTCAATACCGCATCACCCTGCGCGGCGGCGAAGGCCTGGTGTCGTTCCGGGCCAGCGAGGCGATTACCGTACGTGACGGGCTGATCTGGCGGGTCAACGAATACGCCTCCCTGGTGCATGAGCAGTCCGCCAGCCAAACCGCCGGCAGCCAGCGCCCGGCTGTCAGTCGGCTCGGGCTGTCGCCACGGCAGCTGAGTTTCATGGCGCAAGACCTGCAACAGTATTTCCAGACGCGCCAGCCCTATCTGGATCCCGAACTCGACCTGCAGCGAGTGGCCGCGGAATGCGGATACAGCCGCAACCAGATTTCCTATCTACTGAATCAGGTGCTCGGCCAGAGCTTCTACCGCTACGTCAACCAGGCGCGGCTGCAACATCTGCTCGCGGCGCTGGATAGCGCCACGCCGCCCCTGCGCATCGACGAACTGGCCTTTGCCGCCGGCTTCAATTCACTGTCGGCGTTCTATAAATGCTTCCGTCAGCACACCGGCCTTTCGCCGAACGCCTATGCCAAACAAATTTCTCTGCGTGCACGCGCGCAAGACAGCCTATAGGTCCACGCACTAGGATCGACGCCATCGAAGTTTGAGTGGCGGAGTCTTACATGCCGGCGTGGCGCACTATCAGTTTGTGGATGGATCAACTCGACGAACCCTTGTTGGCGCGTCCGGCGCTGGAACGGGATCTGGACGTCGACGTAGCGATCATTGGCGCGGGGTACACCGGTCTCTGGACCGCGTATTACCTCAAGCGCCAGGCTCCCGAGTTGAACATCGCCATCGTTGAAGCGCAGACCGCCGGTTTTGGCGCCTCGGGACGCAATGGCGGCTGGTTGATGGGCAACCTGTTGGGCGAGGATCGCTTGCTCGCCGAGCTGTCACCCGAGCAGCGCCGGGCGTCTTTCGACCTGTTGCATGCCATTCCCGATGAGGTGGGCATCGTCATCGAACGCGAAGGTATCGACTGCGATTATCGCAAGGGCGGGGCCCTGTATTGTGCTGCCCGTTACCCCGAGCAGGAGACCAGCCTGCGGCATTATCTGGACAAACTCTACCGCCAGGGCCTGACCGAAAGCGATTACCGCTGGCTCAGTCCCGTGCAGCTGGCGCAACACATTCGTGTTGCCAAACCCTATGGCGGGATCTACGCACCGCATGTCGCGACCATTCACCCGGCCAAGCTGGTGCGGGGTCTGGCGCGGACGGTGGAACGCATGGGCGTGGCGATTTACGAGAACAGTCCGGTCACTCACTGGCAGGCGGGTGGCCTGCGCACGGCGAAAGCCGGGGTTCGCTGCCATTGGCTCGTGCCGGCGGTGGAAGGCTACGCGGTCACTCTGCCGCCGTTGGGGCGCTACCAGTTGCCGGTGCAAAGCTTGATCGTGGCCACCGAACCGCTGTCCGCCGCGACCTGGGACGACATCGGCCTGAGTCGCGGCCAGGCCTTCAGCGAAAGCAGCCGCCAGGTCACCTACGGTCAGCGCACGGCGGACAACCGCCTGGTGTTCGGCGCCCGGGGTGGTTATCAGTTCGCCGGCAAACTACGGCATGACTTTGACCTGACCAGCAACGAGGTGGAGTTACGCCGCTATCTGTTCGGCGAGCTCTTCCCGCAACTGAAGAACGTGCAAATCACCCATGCCTGGGGCGGCAATCTGGGCATGTCCCGGCGTTTCAAGCCGCACATGCTGTGTGACCGAGCCAGCGGCATTGCCTTGTCCGGCGGTTATGGCGGGGAGGGGGTGGGTGCCAGCAACCTCGGTGGGCGGACCCTGGCCGACCTGATTCTGCAGCGCGACAGCGAGCTGGTGCGTCAGCCGTGGGTCATCCCCCAGGGCGGTCTCGAGGCGCTCAGGGCCTGGGAACCGGAACCCTGCCGCTGGCTCGGCTACAACGCGATCATCCGCAGCTTCGTCCACGAAGACCAGACCCTGGCCAACCCGGACACCGCGCCGTGGCGTCGTAAACTGGCCAGCGGCGTGGCGGGGTTCATGGAAGGTTTCATGCAGTAAACGGCGCGCTCTTCATCCATCGGCTTCATCGACAGGTACTCCCATGGGCATTACGCAATTCAAGAACACCGCAACCCTGAAGCTGGACGAGTCGAACCCGGTCGCCGTGCCATTGGGCACACCGGTGGCGGTGGCCTCGACCACCAGTGTCGAACGCGACGACGGCGTCGAAACCGGCGTCTGGGAATGTACACCGGGTCGCTGGCGCCGCCAGATCGTTGCCCAGGAGTTCTGTCACTTCATCCAGGGACGCTGCACCTTCACCCCGGATGAGGGTGAAACCCTTTACATAGAAGCCGGCGATGCACTGATGTTGCCTGCCAACAGCCTCGGTATCTGGGACATCCAGGAAACCGTGCGCAAGACCTACGTCTTGATTTTTTGATCCTCTGATTGCCTGCAAACACTCCAATAAAAAGAACACAACCCATACAGGAATCGACTCATGATTCGAAAGTCCCTGACTCTGGCCCCCTTGGCACTCGTCGCGACCCTCAGCCAAGCGGCTGAAACCGTCAAGATCTACAACTGGTCGAGCTACATCGCCCCCGACACCCTACCTGGGCCTGCCGCATCACAGCAAGAACCCGGACGATTATAAAAAGGCCGAAGCGCTGTTAATCAAAGTCCGGCCGTACGTCAGCTATTTCCACTCGTCCAAGTACACCGGCGACTTGGCCAATGGTGACATCTGCGTGGCCGTCGGTTTCTCCGGGGACATTCTGCAAGCGGAAAGTCGTGCCAAGGAAGCTAACAACGGCATCGAGATTGGCTACTCGATTCCCAAGGAAGGCTCCGCCATCTGGTTCGACATGGTCGCCATGCCTGTTGATGCTCCGGATGAAAAGGCTGGTTATGCCTTCATGAACTACCTGTTGCGGCCGGACGTCATGGCCAGCATCAGTAACCATGTGCGCTATGCCAACGGTAACCAACAGGCTGACAGCCTGATCGACCCGGTGATCAAGAATGACACCAAGGTGTACCCGAGTCCGGAGATGATGGGGAAATTGTTTGCGCTGGAGGCGATGCCATTGAATGTCGACCGGGTTCGCACGCGGGTCTGGAACAAGATCCGCTCCGGGAGCTGAAAATACGTCGCCTGATACACAGCCTTCGCCGGCAAGCCGGCTCCTACAGGGTTTGGCGTTGACCACAAGTCATCGGTACGCAGCTGATCATGTAGGAGCTGGCTTGTCGGATCGCCGCACCGCAGCGAAGACGTTCTCGAGTATTGCAGCGCCAGTGAGGACGCCTTCGCCGGCAAGCCGGCTCCTACAGGGACCAATCAGCGCCGATCCAGCCATACCGTCTGGGCATTGCAGAACTCGCGTACGCCGAAATGCGACAGCTCCCGGCCAAAGCCGCTTTTCTTCACGCCGCCAAAGGTCACGCGCGGGTCGCTGGCACAGTAGCCATTGATGAACACACCGCCGGTTTCCAGTTCGCCGGCCATCTGCTCGGCCAGCTCGACATTGCGCGTGTAAATGGTCGCGGCCAGTCCGAACTCACTGTCGTTGGCCAGCGCCAGGGCATGGGCGGCATCTCGGGCGGTAATGATCGAGGCCACCGGGCCGAACAGTTCCTGTTTGAACGAGGTCATCTGGTCGGTGACATCAGCGAATACCGTTGGCTCGTAATAGTTGCCAGGACCTTCAGCCTTCTTGCCGCCCAACAGCAAGGTCGCGCCTTCCTCCAGGGTGTCGCGGACTTGTTGATCCAGTTCATCACGCAGATCAAAGCGGGCCATGGGACCGATATAGGTCTCGGTCGCCAGTGGATCACCGACGACCAGTTGGCGGGTGGCTTCGACGAACTTGCGCGTGAATTCCTCGACGATGTCCTGCTCGACAATCAGGCGCTTGGCCGCCGCGCAGACTTGCCCGGTGTTCTGGTAACGGCCAATGACGGCGGCTTTGACTGCTTCATCCAGATCGGCGTCGTTGAGTACGATGAACGGGTCTGAGCCACCCAGCTCCAGCACGCACTTCTTCATGGCCGCACCGGCCTGGGCACCAATGGCCATGCCGGCGCGCACGCTGCCGGTGAGGGTTACCGCGGCGATGCGTGGATCGGCGATCGCCGTGGAGACGCCTTCCGGCGTGACATTGATCACCTCGAACACGCCTTGCGGGAAGTTGGCGCGCTGCAAGGCATCGCGCAGCAAGTAGGCCGATCCCATTACGTTTGGCGCATGCTTGAGGACGTAGGTATTGCCAGCGATCAAGGCTGGCACCGCACCGCGCAGCACCTGCCAGATCGGGAAGTTCCACGGCATCACCGCGAGAATCGGCCCCAGCGGGCGATATTCGATGCGCGCCTTGCCACCTTCGACCAGCGTCGGCTCGGCGGTCAGTATGGCGGGGCCGTGTTCGGCATACCATTCACACAGTTGCGCACACTTTTCGATTTCGCCGCGTGCCTGGGTGATGGGCTTGCCCATCTCCACGGTAATCATGTTCGCCATCGTGGCGGCATTGTCGCGCAGTATCCGGGCGAGCACGACCAGGGCCTGGGCACGTTGTTCGACAGGTGTACGGCGCCAGATCGAGAATCCTGCAGCGGCGCGGGCAAGGGCGGCGTCCAGCTCCGATGCGGATTCAAAAGGGTAGTGGCCGATCTGCTCACCGTTGGCGGGGTTGATCGAAATGGCATGGGTGAGGCTGGAAATCTGGGTCATGGCACCGTCCTGCTGGGTGGGTATAGGCTCAGATTAAGCTGGCGGGCGGTTGCTGGAAACTGAATAATACTGAGCATATCGTTCACGTTTGGAGAAAGACTTGGATCTGGTACAGCTCGAGATTTTCAAAGCCGTGGCCGAGCACGGCAGTATCAGCGTGGCCGCCCAGCACATACACCGGGTGCCTTCGAACCTGACGACGCGGATCAAGCAGCTGGAGCTGGATCTGGGCGTGGACCTGTTTATCCGCGAGAAGAGCCGTCTGCGCCTGTCTCCGGCCGGGTGGAGTTTTCTCGACTACGCCCGGCGCATCCTCGATCTGGTCCAGGAAGCCCGTGCCACGGTGGCGGGCGAGGAGCCGCAAGGCTCGTTCCCCCTGGGCTCGCTGGAGAGCACCGCGGCGGTACGGATCCCCGAGCTGTTGGCCGCCTATAACCAGCGCTACGCCAAGGTCGAGCTGGATCTGTCCACCGGACCTTCCGGGACCATGATCGACGGCGTGCTGTCGGGCCGGCTGGCCGCCGCCTTTGTCGACGGTCCGGTGTTGCACCCGGCCCTGGAAGGGGTGCCTGCCTTCGAGGAAGAGATGGTGCTCATCGCGCCGCTGAACCATGGCCCCATTCTTCGCGCACAGGATGTCAATGGCGAGAGCATTTATGCCTTCCGCTCCAATTGTTCCTATCGGCATCACTTCGAAAGCTGGTTCGCCAAGGACGCAGCGGTGCCCGGGCGGATTTTCGAGATGGAGTCCTATCACGGCATGCTGGCCTGCGTCAGCGCCGGAGCCGGCCTGGCGCTGATGCCCCGCAGCATGCTCGAGAGCATGCCCGGGTGCGCCACGGTGAGTGTCTGGCCGTTGTCGGAGTCGTTCCGGTTCCTGCGCACCTGGCTGGTGTGGCGCCGGGGCACGGTGTCGCAAAGCCTGACCATGTTTGTGCGCCTGCTGGAGGAGCGAGGGGTAGTGCCGGAAGAGACGTAGCAGACGCAAGCAGGTTGCTGCTCCCGTTGAAGGCGCAGCTTTGAAAAACCTTGTGCTAGGTCGCGCGTGCGAGGATGGCTTGAGCGCGACCGATGACCGGCGCATCGACCATTTGCCCATCCAGCACGAAAACCCCTTCGCCCGAGGTCGCGGCCTCCATGATGCGCTGCGCCCAGTGCAGTTCTTCAGGGCTGGGTGTCAGCGCTTGATGGATGATCGCCACCTGGCTTGGGTGAATACACAGCGCGCCGCCAAACCCCATGTCGCGGGCAAACTGAACGGCATCATGCAAACCTGCGGTGTCCTGGATCGAGGGGAAGACACCGTCCAGCGCCGGGGCCAGGCCCGCAACCCGGGTGCCGAGCAATACCGCGTAGCGGGCGTGGCTGAGGAACGCTTCGGCGGCGCGGCTACCGGTGGTCAGGTTCAGGTCCAGGCCGAGATCAAGACTGCCGAACGATAAACGCTCGACACCCGGGGCGCCGGCAATGTCGTTGAGTGCAGCCAGGCCTTTGGCGCTCTCGATGATCGGCCAGACCGGTTTGCCAGTGCTGGCCGCTTCATGCACTTGTGCAGCGCTTTCTGCCTTGGGCAGCAAGACCCCGATCACACCGACATGCTGGCGGCAAAGCTGCAGATCCGCAGCATGCGCCCGGTGATCCGGGGCGTTCACCCGCACCAGAATCCGCGCCTGGCGGTTTTCACTCAAGAAGTGCTGCAGATTGTCCCTGGCCTGTTCCTTGAGGTTTTCCTGCACGGCATCCTCCAGGTCGACAATGACCCGGTCCGCGCCAGTGGCGATGGCTTTGGGGATGCGTTCGGGGCGCGTGGCCGGCACAAACAGGGCGGAGCGAACGATTGATGGATTCATGGTGCTTCTCCCTCGCTGAACTCGACTTCTCCGATCTGCGCGGTGCCATCCTGGTTGCCAGCCCAGACCTGCGCCTTGCCGCTGCCGAGCAACCGCCCGCCGACCTCGAAGGGCTGGGGTGAAATCAGCGGTCGAAGCCCACGGAAGGTGAAACGCTCCAATCGCGCGTTCGGGTGCGCGCGGGTGAATGCACGCAAGTTTAGCGTGGCGATCAATGGCCCATGCACCACCAGTCCCGGATAGCCTTCGGCCACTGTGACATACGGCCAGTCATAGTGAATCCGGTGGCCATTGAAGGTGACCGCGGAATAGCGGAACAGCAGGGTCGGGGAGGGTTCGACCTGCTCCTGCCATTCGCCTTCGGGGAGCACTTCGGTGCCGCTCAGTTTGGGCGGAACGGGTTCCCGATAGACGATGTCCTGCTCATCCTGCAGGGCGCGTTGGCCGTCCTGGAAATACTCGTGGCGTACCGTGACGAACAGCAACGATCCCGTGCGGCCGTGCTTCTCTTCAACGTTGAGAATGGTCGAGACACAGGTCACTTGCGCCTCCACCTTCAGCGGCTGGTAGAACTCGATGCGGCTGCCGGCCCACATGCGATTGCGGTTGTGGGCCGGCGGCAGGAAGCCGCCGAGCGCTGGATGACCGTCCGGGCCCAACTCGTTGGCGCCAACCGGTTCCTGAAAGAACGCCCAGTGCCACAGGGGCGGAAGCGGTTCGCCGGACTGCGGCGTCATTTCGCTCAATGTCGCGGCAATGCGTTTGACCAGATTCAGACTGATCCGGTCCTGGCTTTCCTGGCGACGTCCAATCCAGGCTGAAAAATCTAAACTGCTCATCGTCATTTCTCCTGTCGGTCAGTGATCGTGGTTGTGGCTAGATCGCCCCGGCTGCACGCATTTGTGCTATGCGGTCCGTCCCCAGCCCCAATTCCCTGAGTACCTGTTCGGTGTGTTGACCCAGGCCCGGGACGGCATCCATACGCGGTTCGAACGCGTTGTTGGTGCCAGGTGGCAACAAGCTCGGAACGCCACCGACAGAGGTCTCGACTTCTCGCCAGCGCTCACGGGCCTGGAGCTGTGGATGCTCCCAGACCCCTTGCATGTCATTGACCCGGGCGTTGGCAATCTGCGCATGGTCCAGTCGATCAATGACGGCATCGAAGTTGAGGGTGGAGAACGACTCGACGATCAAGTCCCGCAGTGCGTGACGATTTTCGACCCGTTTGAAGTTGGCGCAAAAGCGCTCGTCCCTGGCCAGTTCCGGCGCCAGCAGCACCTTGTCGCAGAACAGCTGCCATTCACGTTCGTTTTGCAAACCCAGCATGACGGTGGTGCCGTCACCGATGGGGAAGGGACCGTAGGGGTAAATGGTGGCGTGGGCGGCACCGGCTCGAGGGGGCGGAGGTGCACCGTCGTAGGCGTAGTACATCGGATAGTTCATCCACTCCACCAGGCTTTCCAGCATCGACACGTCGATATGGCTGCCTTCACCGGTTCGCCCCCGTAGCAGCAGTGCGGACAGGATCCCGGTGTAGGCGTACATGCCGGCCGCGATGTCGGCGATCGAACACCCGGCCTTGGCCATTTCTTCTTCGCCCGAGCCACCGGTCACCGACAGAAAGCCACCTTCGCTCTGGATCAACAGGTCGTAGGCCTTTTTCTTCTCATAGGGACCACCCGCGCCATAGCCTGAAATGTCACACACGATGAGCTGCGGAAAACGCTGATGCAGCACCTCGAAAGACAGCCCCATTCGCGCAGCGGCGCCGGGTGCAAGGTTCTGCACGAACACATCGGCGGTGGCCACCAGACTGTCCAGTACCTCGATGGCGGTGTCTTGCTTGAGGTCGAGGGTCAGGCTTTCTTTCGAACGATTGGTCCAGACGAAGTGCGAGGCCAGGCCGTTGACGCGCTGGTCGTAGCCCCTGGCAAAATCGCCAACGTCTGGTCGTTCGACCTTGATCACCCGGGCGCCCAGGTCGGCCAGTTGTCGGGTGCAGAAGGGCGCTGCGATGGCATGCTCAAGGCTGACGACGGTCAGGCCATCGAGCGGGCGGATAGCGTTGGGCTGGCTCATGAGGGTTATCTCTCTTGTTATTAGAAAGAGCGCGGCAGCTCGAGCAGGTGTTCGGCAACGTACGACAGGATCAGGTTGGTGGAGATGGGGGCTACCTGATACAGACGGGTCTCACGGAACTTGCGCTCGACGTCGTATTCGCAGGCGAAGCCAAAGCCGCCGTGGGTCTGCAAGCAGGCGTTGGCGGCTTCCCAGGAGGCTTTCGCCGCCAGGTACTTGGCCATGTTCGCACTGGCCCCGGCGTTGAGGCCGTTGTCGTATTCTTCGCAGGCGCGCCAGCGCATCAGGTCGGCGGCCTCGATCTCGATATGCGCTTCGGCAATCGGAAATTGCACGCCCTGGTTCTGCCCGATCGGGCGCCCGAACACCACACGGTCGCGGGCATAGGCACTGGCCTTCTCGATAAACCAGCGACCGTCGCCGATGCACTCGGCGGCGATCAGGGTGCGTTCGGCATTCAGGCCGTCGAGGATGTACCTGAAGCCTTTGCCTTCCTCGCCAATCAGGCTGTCGACAGGGATTTCCAGGTTGTCGAAGAACAGCTCGTTGGTCTCGTGGTTGACCATGTTCGCGATCGGTTGCACGGTCAGGCCATTGCCGATGGCTTCACGCAGGTCGACGAGAAAGATCGACATGCCTTCGGACTTTTTCTTCACCTCGGCCAAGGGCGTGGTGCGCGCCAGCAGGATCATCAGGTCGGAATGCTGGACCCGCGAGATCCATACCTTCTGGCCGTTGATCACGTATTTGTCGCCGCGCTTGATTGCCGTGGTCTTGATCTTGGTGGTGTCGGTGCCGGTGGTAGGCTCGGTCACGGCCATCGATTGCAGGCGCAATTCACCGCTGGCCAGTTTCGGCAGGTAATAGCTTTTCTGCGCCTCGCTGCCGTGCCGCAGCAGGGTGAACATGTTGTACATCTGTCCGTGCACGGTGCCGGAGTTGCCGCCGCAGCGGTTCACTTCCTCGAGGATCACCGAGGCTTCGGCCAGACCGAGGCCGGAGCCGCCGTATTCGACAGGGATCATCGCCGCGAGCCAGCCAGCGTCGGTCAGGGCCTTGACGAAGGTTTGCGGAAAGCCTTTTTCTTCGTCGACCTTGCGCCAGTAAGCCGCATCGAATTCAGCGCACAGGGCACGTACGCCCTCGCGGATGGCATTGAGTTCTTCACAGTTACGGTCAGTCATTATTATTCTCCTCAACGCGTCACGCACGGCATCTGCCCTGCGTGACCGGGTCCGGGCAAAGAGCAATCAGATCGGGTTGAAACCCAGGGCAGCACGAAAGCGATTCTTGACGTAATGGCCATCACGCGGTGGCAGCACCCGTGGCGGATTTTCGGCCTTGATCTTGATCGTCGCGAGCTTGACCCCATCGCGGGTTGCGAAGCGCTCGCGCAGGTCGTGCACGCCTGCCATGTCGCGGATTTCATCGGTCCAGCTGAAGCCGCAGGTTGTCGCGACCTGGTCCAGGGAAATACCGAAACCGGCGTGGCTGACTTGCATGCCGGTCTCGCCGAAGTGACCGTTATCCAACACCGCGATGGTCAGGTTGGCAGGCTTTTGCAACGCGACGGTTGCCAGAGCGCCGAAGCCCATGAGCAGCTCGCCGTCACCGGTGACCACCACCACCGACTTGTTCGGCTGCGCATTGGCCAGGCCCAGGCCCACCGTGATTGCGCTGCCCATGGCGGCCCACAGGTAATAATTCAGATCGTTGTCGCCGGCGGCCATGACGTCATAGGACGCCGAGCCCAGGCCAGTCACCACCAGCACGACTTTGCGGTCGGCCAGCAGGGTCTTGACCACTTCGCGGCGGCACAGGGTGTGGTTTGCGCTTACTTGACCCATTTCTTTTCTCCAATCAGGCGCTGGCCGAGCAGCAGGGCAGTGGCGGAATCACCGTTGAAGGCCATGGTCGCGGCACCGTGCAGCAGCGGAGCGACATCTTCCGGGACGTCAGCGCGCCAGGTCATGACTTTCATCAGGTTCAGGGAGGCTTCGGTGGCTTGGCCCATCGGGTTCTGCCAGGCGTTGAACTCGGCCCAGTCGCCGCGCATGGTGACCACCATCAGCAACGGGAAGCCGGCGCAGACTTGAAGCGCCAGGGTGTTGATGCAGTTACCGACGCCGCTGGATTGCATCAACAGCGCGCCGCGCTCGCCGCCCAGCCAGGCGCCGGCGAGGTAGCCAATGCCTTCTTCTTCAGTGGTGAGGACGACCGCCTTGATGTCCGGGTCTGCGTACGACATCCGGATCGCCGCCGAGTGGCCTGCATCCGGGACGAAGACCACGTGCTTGACGTCGTGGGCCTTGAGCACGCGGAACACGTCCTCCTGCCAGTCTTGTCCTACGGTGTGTTCAGCTTCTGTTGACATGCCCATCTCCCAAGCAGTGCTGCTTTTGTGTTTTCACACATTCTGGGAGTGCCGGAAGTGAACTGCGACTACCGTTTTTGTCTTTGAGATATGCCCGTTTGGTATAGCTTGGCTAACCCTCTGATCAACTCCGAATCAGAGCCAACATGTCCTTCCCTGTGGGAGCGAGCTTCCTCCGGGCGGCGTTCCGACGATGTACGTTAACGATAACGCGGGTTTCCTGGATAAACGCGGCGCCCTCAGGTTCATCGCGAGCAAGCTCGCTCCTACACAAACGTGGCGCGTTCAGGTTTACGCGAGCAATCGAGCGTTGACCGGCTGCTCCTGCAATGGATCGTTCCCGCGCACGAGCGTGGGAACGATCCAATAGCCACCCAACACGGGAAAGGGGGGGATGTATCCCAAAGAATTTAGCGAGTAGGAATCTTCAGTACGCCAAGGCGCTGCTACTCGGTGACGCAAGAAAGGGCCCATGGATGACAGGGGCCCTTTCAAGTTACACATCGGTCATCGTCAGACCCTGGCAGCGTCCGGCCTTGCACATCCCTTCAACCCGGTCCGCTCTTCGATCTCCCCGGAACCGCTGATGTACCCGTAGCGCGACAGGTTCGGCATCAGCATCGAGGCGATGAAGGTAATGGTCACAATGGCCGCGACATAGAAGAAGAAATACTCCTCGATCCCCTGGGATCTAAGCGACAAGGCCACATATTCCGCTGTGCCGCCGAATGTCGCATTGCCGACGGCATACGGAAAGCCCACACCCAGCGCACGCACCGCAGGCGGGAACAGTTCGGCTTTGACGATCCCGGCGATCGGGGTGTAGAGCGAAGCAATGGCCAGGCCGCCGAACACCAGCAGGAACGCCATGTACGGGCTGCTGACCGACTGCAATGAATACAGCAGGGGAATCACCAGCACCATGGCGAACCCGGAAAACATCAGCATGTGGGCCTTGATGCCAATACGGTCGGCGAGCAGGCCGAAGAGCGGCTGGCAGAACATGAAGCCGACCAGGGCGGCGGTCATGATGAAGCTCACCGTCTCCGGGCTGAAGCCGGCGGAGATCACCAGAAACTTCTGCATGTAGGTGGTGAAGGTATAGAAGTACAGCGATCCACCGATGGTGAACGCCACCACCAGGGCAACAGCGCGTTTGTGTTTGAACATGCCGCGCAATGAGCCGGCATCTTTGCGGTTCATGTCTTTCTTGGTCGCAGTCTCATGCATGGCGCGCCGCAGATAGACGACGACGATCGAGCTCAGGGCGCCGATGAAGAACGGAATCCTCCAGCCCCATTCGCGCAACTCTTCGCCCGTGAGGGTCTGTTGGAGAATGACCACGGTCATCAACGCCAGCAGCTGCCCGGCGATGATGGTGAAGTACTGGAAGGAGCCGTAAAAGCAGCGCCGACCCGGTGTGGCGATTTCGCTGATGTAGGTAGCGCCGGTGCCATATTCCGCACCGACAGACAGCCCTTGAATCAGCCTGGCGACCACCAGCATCACCGGCGCTGCGACCCCGATCGTTTCATAGGTCGGCATGACAGCGATCAGCAGCGAGCCGGCGCACATCATGAACACCGAGATAATCATCGAGACCTTGCGGCCGCGAGTATCGGCAATCCAGCCGAAAATCCAGCCGCCGAGAGGGCGCATGAAAAAGCCGACGGCGAAGACGCCGGCGGTGGCAAGCAACTGGGTGGTTGTATCCCCCTTGGGGAAAAACGAAGCCGCAAAATAGATGGCGGTATAGGCGTAAATGAAGAAGTCATACCACTCCACCAGATTGCCTGAGCAGGCACCCATGATGGCCCTGACACGATTCTTGCTGGTCAACGCACCGGTCGTGGAAGCGTGATCGGTTGAGTTTGTAGTTGATGCGGACATGATGTTCACCCTTTTCTTCAAGGCGAGACGATACGAGGAGCACCCTGGGGCGTCTGCGACATTGCTAGCTCGACGGGTAGGTACGCTTAGCGCAGCGGCTTTGACCCATTGACGATCAAGGCTGAAGAGGGGGGATGCAAGCGAGAAATCAGCTGTTCGCTGACGGGATGAGCCGGATAGCTCAGGCAAAGAGTAACGGTGTGGATCATGGCGCAAGCCCTCGAATCTTATTCTTGTAGTCAGTCGAGCGCTGGGGCGTCGACGTTGATTGCACGCTACCGCAGAGTGAGGAGGTTAATAAGCCGTCAGCCAGGCCTAACTGATATACCGAAATTTTATAGCTGGTCTCGCAACCCCTGTGGGCGTGGGATACGGCCGGCTCGAAAGTCGCAAGACCCCGTGCGATGCGGGCCCTTGGCATACCAGATAACACCATTGCGTTTACACTGACACCACGTTCGACGCATTTCGCGTCGACCCCGACTTTGACTGGCCTGATAATGGATGTCGTTCAACTCAAGACCCTGATTCATGTGGCCGAGCTCGGCAGTCTCAGCAAGGCCTCCGACCGGCTTCACATCGCACAGCCGGCACTCAGCCGCCAGATTCGTTTGCTGGAAAAAGAACTCGGCACCTACCTGTTTGATCGGCATGGGCGGGGCATGGAAATTACCGATGCCGGCCGCGAAGTGCTGGCCCATGCCACCCGAATCATGGAAGAAATGGAATCCATTCGAAGTTCGGTGGTGGGTGGGAAGACTTCTTTTCGGGGAACCGTGGTCATCGGTACTACGCCGACGGTCGCTGAAATCGTCACCGTGCCCCTGGTGCGCAAGATCAAGGAGGCACATCCGAATCTCGCCATCAGGTTTTCCTCGGCCTTCAGCGGCTACCTGCTGGATTGGGTGCAGCGTGGCGAATTGGAGCTGGCGATATCCTATGACCCACAACCCCTGCATACGCTGCGGATCGTCCCGGTGATGATGGAAAACCTGCTGCTGGTCGGTCCCGCCAGCGCCAGTCTGCGCCTGGATACGCCGGTGACGTTCGAGTCTTTGGCCGAGCAGTCATTGGTGTTGCCGAGCGCCAAGCACAGCCTGCGGGTGATTCTGGATAATTGTGCGCGTGAAGTCGGGATCAAGCTCAGGACCAGCGTTGAAGCCGACTCCTTCGGCGCCATGATCGACCTGGTGCGCAATGGCTTCGGTTTCACTGCTTTGCCTCTCGCATCGATTTACCGGCAGATCGAAGCGGGCGTGCTCAGTGCCGCGCCCCTGGTCGACCCTGTTCCGATGCGCAAACTGGTCCAGGTCTTTCCCGCTGACAGGCGCGTCAGTCCGGCGGCGAAATTTGTCGGCGATGCGTTCATCGAGATTGCCGCCGATCTGGTGAATCGCAAAATCTGGGCCGGATACCTGCTTTGAACACGCTGCCGATCACACTGATAGCAACGTGCCGGCACTTATATTAACCACCGCCGGAAACAGAGACTTGTTCAACAGAAACCAACTTACAGCTATTTAATATTTAAATTGTTGATTGTCGGACAATTACTTTGATTGGGCTAATCCGGAAATTATATTTCGACAGCGCACGCGTTGTTTCCGGGTGTTTGCAGACGCAACTCGATTTGATGTCAAAAAAACACTAGACGGTCGATTTCAAAATGTGTCAGTTTTCTTTCGCCTTCATTGGGCGAGTGATAGGACGATCTCGCCAGAGATTGTCGTTATCCAAAAAAACTGCTCCATAGCCAAACAAGGAAGTGTGTTTATGTCGAAAGTAAAAAACACCGCTATTGATTCCGCCGAACAGGCATTCCAGCCATTGCAAGCACTGGCTGCTCCCAGTTCAGCGTTCAACCAGATCAATAGTTTCAGCCATCAGTATGATCGTGGCGGCAACCTCACGGTCAATGGCAAACCCTCTTTCTCCGTCGACCAGGCAGCCACCCAGTTGCTGCGCGACGGCGCTGCCTACCAGGACAAGGACGGCAGTGGCAAGATCGAACTCACCTATACCTTCTTGACCTCGGCATCGTCGAGCACCCTGAACAAGCACGGGATCACCGGGTTCAGCCAGTTCAGCGCGCAGCAAAAAGGCCAGGCGGTGCTGGCCATGCAATCCTGGGCCGACGTGGCCAATGTCACCTTCACCGACAAGAGCAGCGGTGGCGACGCTCACATGACCTTCGGCAACTACAGCGGCGGCCAGGACGGCGCGGCGGCCTTTGCTTACCTGCCGGGTACGGGCGCGGGGTATGACGGTACTTCCTGGTACTTGACCAACAGTAGCTACCCAGTCAACAAGACGCCGGAGCTGAACAACTACGGCCGTCAGACCCTGACACACGAAATCGGCCACTCCCTGGGCCTGGCTCACCCGGGCGACTACAACGCCGGCGAAGGCGCTCCGACTTACAACGACGCCTCCTACGGCCAGGACACCCGCGGCTACAGCGTCATGAGCTACTGGAGCGAAAGCAACACCAGCCAGAACTTCAGCAAGGGCGGCGTCGAAGCCTATGCGTCCGGCCCGTTGATGGATGATATTGCCGCCATTCAGAAGCTCTACGGCGCCAACACCAGCACCCGAACCGGGGACACCACCTACGGCTTCAATTCCAATGCCGGCCGCGATTTCCTCGGCGCGACTTCGTCCTCGGACAAAGTCGTGTTCTCGGTGTGGGATGCGGGCGGCAAGGACACCCTGGACTTCTCCGGTTTTACCCAGAACCAGAAGATCAACCTCAATGAAGCCTCGTTCTCCGACGTTGGCGGCCTGGTGGGTAACGTGTCCATCGCCAAGGGTGTCGCGGTCGAGAACGCCATAGGCGGTTCTGGCAACGACTTGCTGATCGGTAACAGCCTGTCCAACGAACTGAAGGGCGGTGCTGGCAACGACATCCTTTTCGGCGCCGGCGGTGCGGACAAGCTGTGGGGTGGCGCCGGTTCGGACACCTTCGTGTTCGCGGCCAGCAGCGATTCGAAACCAGGCGCCGTCGACCAGATCTTCGATTTTGTCAGCGGCCTGGACAAAATCGACCTGACCGGCATCACTAATGGCGCGGGCCTGCATTTCGTGAACTCGTTCACCGGTGCGGCAGGCGATGCGGTGTTGACTTCTTCGGGCGGTACCAGCCTGTTGTCGGTGGACTTCTCCGGGCAGGGCGTGGCTGATTTCCTGGTCAGCACCGTGGGCCAGGCGGCTTACTCGGACATCGCTGCGTGATGTGAAGCCAGGGGGGCGGCGCACATGCGCTGCTCTCTGCCCCTTGACTGGAGTAAAGCGCCTTATGATCCATGATCGCTTCACCCACAGGAGAACCCCGTGGCTATTGGCGACGTTCATGATGTTTTTTGGAGATTCAGCCATGGCGAGCAGCCTGAAATTAGCGGACCCCGCGGAACTGGCCGGAAAATGGCAGGCGACCCTGACTGCCAAAGATGACTCGGCAGAGTCCCAGGCGTTGCAGGACAAACCGTCAAACGTATGCACCCTCGAACTTAAAGCGAACCAAACCCTGGGCGAGGGCGCCGGGTGCCTGAGCGCCTGGCTGGGCGAGCAAACAATCGGTTGGTTTACGGAGCCTGACGGCATCGCAATCACTGGGGCAGAAGGCTCAAAAGTATTGTTTTTCAGTCGGCAGCGTGATGGGCTTTATCAAGGCACATTGAAATCCAGGCTGATCATTACGCTCACGCGAGAAGTGCATTAAGTTTAGCGCCCGCCAATGGCGTTAGAAGCCACAGAACAATAAATTGTTATTGAAGTGTAAGCGGTAACCACAAAAACAAGATTCGGCAGACCTCGCCAGGTATGGCGAGGGATAACACCTCAGGAAGAACCCATGAAGATGGCAAAGAGCCCGGCCACCGCGCCGTTAATTAGTGCGCTGGGCGACTATAAGAGCATCCTGATCAGCGTCGGTTGTTTTACCGCACTGATTAACGTACTGATGCTGGTTCCGTCGATTTATATGCTGCAGGTTTATGACCGCGTATTGTCGTCGCAAAACGAAACGACGCTGGCCATGTTGTCACTCATGGTCGTCGGGTTCTTTGCGTTCATCGGGCTACTGGAGATTGTGCGCAGCTTCATCGTCATCCGTATCGGCAGCCAACTGGAACGCCGCTTCAACCTGCGGGTCTATCAGGCCGCGTTCGAGCGCAACCTGTTCAAGGGCGAAGGCAACGCCGGACAATCCCTGGGCGACCTCACCCATATTCGCCAGTTCGTCACCGGCCCGGCATTGTTTGCCTTCTTCGATGCGCCGTGGTTTCCGGTCTATCTGTTCGTGATTTATCTGTTCGATGTATGGCTCGGAGTGTTTGCCACGGCGGGTGCCGCGCTGCTGATCGGGCTGGCTTGTCTGAATGAGGCCATGACCAAAAAGCCCTTGGGCGAAGCGGCCGTCTTGTCCCAGAAATCCAGCCAACTGGCGAGCAGTCACCTGCATAACGCCGAAACCATCCAGGCCATGGGCATGCTCGGGGCTTTGCGCAATCGTTGGTTCCAGGTGCATTCACGCTTTCTCGGCTTGCAAAACCAGGCCAGCGACACTGGCGCAGTCATCAGTTCCCTGAGCAAGACCCTGCGGTTGTGCCTGCAGTCCCTGGTGCTGGGCCTCGGTGCGTTGCTGGTGATCAAGGGCGACATGACCGCCGGGATGATGATTGCCGGCTCCATCCTGATGGGCCGGGTGTTGAGCCCTATCGATCAGTTGATCGCCGTGTGGAAACAGTGGAGTGGCGCCAAGCTTGCCTACCGCCGTCTCGATGACTTGTTGCAAGCCTTCCCGCCGGGTGACGAGGCCATGGCGCTGCCGGCCCCGAAAGGCCAGGTCATGTTCGAACAGGTCAGCGCCGGTCCACCGGGGCAACGGGCTGCGACCTTGCACCTGGTCAATTTCAACCTCGGCGCCGGTGAAGTGCTGGGCGTGCTCGGAGCGTCCGGCTCCGGAAAATCGACCCTGGCCCGGGTGCTGGTCGGCGTCTGGCCAACGCTTGGCGGGACGGTGCGGCTCGACGGCGCGGACATTCATCGCTGGAACCGCGACGACCTGGGCCCCTACATCGGTTATCTGCCGCAAGACATCGAACTGTTCAGCGGCAGCATCGCTGAAAACATTGCGCGATTCCGTGAGGCAGATCCGCAAAAAGTGGTCGAAGCCGCGCAACAGGCCGGTGTCCATGAACTGATCCTGCGCATGCCCCAAGGTTACGACACCGTACTCGGCGAAGAGGGCAGCGGTCTGTCCGGCGGTCAGAAACAACGTGTCGCCCTGGCCCGAGCCCTGTACGGCAAGCCACGCCTGGTGGTGCTGGATGAACCGAATTCCAACCTCGACACCGTCGGCGAGGCCGCATTGGCGGGTGCTCTCGCGCAAATGAAAGCCCAGGGCACCAGCGTGATTCTGGTGACCCATCGCTCCTCGGCACTGGCCCAGGCCGACAAGCTGTTGGTGCTCAACGAAGGACGCCTGCAAGCCTTCGGTCCGAGCCAGGAAGTGCTTAAAGCACTGTCCGGCGCTCAGGAGCAGCAGCGGGAGAAAACCGCGCAGGCACCGGGCGGGCTCAGCATGAGCCGGCAGTACCAGCCCTCGACCAGGAATTCGGGTGTATGAGCCACGACAGCGAAAACGCCATGGAACACGACTACATTGCCGAACGCCCCGAGCGCGACGCGCACTTTTTTGCTCGCCTGGGCTGGATTCTGGCGATCGTCGGCGCGGGCAGCTTCTTCACCTGGGCCAGCCTGGCGCCGCTCGATCAGGGCATCCCGGTGCAAGGCACCGTCGTAGTCTCGGGCAAGCGCAAAGCCGTGCAAGCGATGAGCAGTGGTGTCATCAGCCAGATCCTGGTACGCGAGGGGCAAGTGGTGAAGCAGGGCCAGCCACTGTTCCGGCTCGACCCGACCCAAGTCGCGGCCGACGTGCAATCGCTGCAAGCGCAATACCGTATGGCCTGGGCCAGTCTGGCCCGCTGGCAGAGCGAACGGGATAACCTCGGGCAGGTGAGCTTTCCTGCCCGACTGAGTATTGATCCGGACCCACGCCTGGCCTTGGTGCTGGAAGGTCAGCGGCAATTGTTCAGCAGCCGCCGGGAAGCGTTTTTCCGCGAGCAGGCCGCCTTGCGCGCCAGCATCGAAGGCGCCGGTGCGCAACTGGCCGGCATGCGCCGCGCCCGCACTGACCTGAGTGCCCAGGCCAGCTCCCTGCAACAACAATTGAGCAATCTTCAACCGCTGGCGGACAACGGTTACATCCCGCGCAATCGGCTGCTGGAATACCAGCGCCAGTTGTCGCAAGTCCGGCAACAGCTGGCAGAGAACAGCGGCGAAAGCGGCCGGGTGGAGCAGGGCATCCTCGAATCGCGGCTCAAGCTGCAACAACAGACCGAGGAGTATCAGAAAGAAGTCCGCACTCAACTGGCCGACGCCCAGCTCAAAAGCGTGACCCTGGAGGAGCAACTGACCTCCGCCGGGTTTGACCTGCAACACAGCGAGATCATCGCCACCGCCGATGGCATTGCGGTCAACCTCGGGGTTCACACCGAAGGCGCGGTGATACGCCAGGGCGACACCCTGCTGGAAATCGTGCCCCAAGGCACCCGCCTGGAAGTGGAAGGACGCCTGCCAACCAACCTGGTCGACAAGGTCGGCATGCACCTGCCGGTGGACATCCTGTTCACGGCGTTCAACCAGAGCCGCACCCCGCGGTTGCCCGGCGAAGTCAGCCTGATCTCCGCCGACCAGATGCTCGACGAGAAAACCGGTGCGCCGTATTACGTGCTGCGCAGCAGCGTCAGCGACCAGGCCATGGAACAGCTCAACGGCCTGGTGATCAAGCCCGGGATGCCGGCAGAAATGTTCGTGCGCACTGGTGAACGTTCACTCCTCAACTATTTGTTCAAACCGCTGCTCGACCGGGCAGGTTCCGCGTTGACCGAGGAATAAGGATGTTCGGCTGTATGAATAAGCTTTCGATGTGCGCCGCGTCCCTGGCGTTGCTGACGTGCAACAGTGCGCTGGCCATGGGACCGTTCGACATTTATGAACAAGCGTTGCGCAACGATCCGCAGTTCCTCGGCGCGATCAAGGAGCGCGACGCTGGCCTGGAGAATCGCGCCATCGGCCGCGCCGGACTATTGCCGAAGCTGGGTTACAACTACAACAAGGGCCGCAACTCCTCGAAGGTCACCTACCTCAACGATCGCGGTCACAGCCAGAGTGATGATCGCAACTACAGCAGTTACGGCTCGTCATTGACCCTGCAACAACCCTTGCTCGACTACGAGGCCTACGCGACGTATCGCAAAGGGGTGGCGCAAGCGCTGTTCGCCGACGAAAACTTTCGCGGCAAGAGCCAGCAATTGCTGGTGCGCGTGCTGGAGAGCTACACCCAGGCGCTGTTCGCCCAGGACCAGATCGACATTGCGCTGGCCAAGAAGAACGCCTTCGAACAGCAATTCCAGCAGAACGAGCACATGTTCCGCCAGGGCGAGGGCACCCGCACCGATATTCTTGAAGCCGAGTCACGCTACGAACTGGCCACCGCCGAGGAAATCGAAGCACGCAACGAGCAGGACGCGTCCCTGCGTGAACTGGGCGCGCTGATCGGCGTGCCGGCCATCGACATCAGCGACCTGGCGCCACTGGATCAGAACTTCCAGACTTTCACCCTGCAACCGGCCAACTTCGCTACCTGGCACGAAAGGGCGGTGGCCAACAACCCGACCCTGGCGACCCAGCGCCAGGCCGTGGAAGTTGCGCGGCATGAAGTCGAACGCAATCGCGCCGGGCACCTGCCCAAAGTCAGCGCCTACGCCTCGCTGCGCCAGAACGAATCGGAAAGCGGCAATACCTATAACCAGCGTTACGACACCAACACCATCGGTATCGAAGTGAGCATGCCGCTCTATGCCGGCGGCGGCGTATCGGCGTCGACCCGACAGGCCAGCCGCACAATGGAACAGGCCGAGTACGAACTGGACGGCAAGACCCGGGAAACCCTGATCGAACTGCGCCGGCAGTTCAGCGCCTGCCTGTCGGGTGTGAGCAAATTGCGCGCCTATCAGAAAGCCCTTGGCTCCGCCGAAGCGCTGGTGGTATCGACCCGGCAAAGCATTCTGGGCGGTGAGCGGGTCAACCTCGATGCGCTGAACGCCGAACAACAGCTCTACACCACACGCCGCGACCTGGCGCAGACCCGGTACGACTATCTGATGGCCTGGATCAAATTGCACTACTACGCCGGGACCTTGAATGAGCAGGATCTGGCCCGGGTCGACGAGGCGTTTGGCCAGGGGCCGACTCGGTAGCGCCTGAAAAATCTCTGACAATTCCAACAACAAGAGAGGCAAGACCCATGGGTGTGTATGACTATAAAAACCACGGCACGGCAGACTCCAAAGCGTTGTTCAGCGACGCGATGGCGATCACGCTGTATTCCTATCACAACCTCGACAATGGCTTTGCCACCGGTTACCAGCACAACGGCTTCGGCCTGGGTTTGCCGGCGACCCTGGTCACGGCGCTGATTGGCGGCGCTGATTCCCAGGGCGTCATCCCCGGGATCCCCTGGAATCCGGATTCGGAAAAAGCCGCACTGGATGCCGTGCAAAAGGCCGGCTGGACGCCGATCAGCGCTTCGCAACTGGGCTATGACGGCAAGGTCGATGCGCGCGGAACCTTCTTCGGCGAAAAGGCCGGTTACACCAGCGCCCAGGTGGAGATCCTCGGCAAGTACGACGCCCAGGGGCAACTCAGTGAAATCGGCATTGCCTTTCGCGGCACCAGTGGGCCTCGGGAAACCCTGATCAGCGATTCGATCGCCGACGTGATCAACGACCTGCTGGCAGCCCTGGGGCCGAAGGACTACGCGAAAAACTACGTGGGTGAAGCCTTCGGCGAGTTACTTGGCGACGTCGCCGCGTTTGCCCGTGCCAATGGCCTGTCGGGCAAGGACGTGCTGGTCAGCGGTCACAGTCTCGGCGGGTTGGCGGTCAATAGCCTGGCAGACCTGAGCAACGAGCAGTGGTCGGGGTTCTATAAGGACTCCAATTACATTGCCTACGCTTCGCCCACCCAAAGCAGCACCGACAAAGTGCTCAACGTCGGTTATGAAAACGACCCGGTGTTTCGTGCCCTCGACGGTTCGTCGTTCAACCTGTCGTCGGTGGGCGTACACGATGCCGCCAAAGCCTCGGCGACTGACAACATCGTCAGTTTCAACGATCACTACGCCTCGACGGCGTGGAACGTCCTGCCGTTTTCCATCCTCAACATCCCGACCTGGATCTCGCACCTGCCCACCGCTTATGGCGACGGCATGAACCGGGTGCTGGCGTCGACGTTCTACGACCTCACCGGCAAAGACTCGACGATCATCGTCGCCAACCTGTCGGACCCGGCCCGGGCCAACACATGGGTTCAGGATTTGAATCGCAACGCCGAAACCCACAAAGGCAGCACCTTCATCATTGGCAGCGACGGCAACGATCTGATCCAGGGCGGCCAGGGCAATGACTATCTGGAAGGCCGTGCCGGCAACGACACCTTCCGCGATGGCGGCGGCTACAACATCCTGTCGGGCGGCCAGGGCAACAACGTACTCGATCTGCAGCAATCGGTGAAAAACCTGGATTTTGCCAATGATGGTGCCGGCAACCTGTATATCCGCGACGCCCATGGCGGCATCAGCATTACCCGGGACATCGGCAACATTGTCAGCAAGGAACCGGGATTGCTTTGGGGGCTGTTCAAGGATGACGTGACCCACAGCGTGACCGCCGATGGCCTGGCGGTCGGCAATGACCTGACTCGGTACGCTGCATCGGTAAAAGGCGGGGCAGGTGCCGATACGCTCACGGCGCACGCTGGCGGCGATTGGTTGTTTGGCCTTGAAGGCAACGATCACTTGATCGGCGGCAAGGGTAACGATGTGTTTGTCGGCGGGGCGGGGAACGACCTGATGGAGTCGGGGGGCGGGAGCGATACGTTCCTGTTCAGTGGCGGGTTTGGTCAGGACCGGGTGGTAGGTTACCAAGCGGATGACCAGCTGGTGTTTATGGGGGTTCAGGGGGTGATGCCGAACGATGATGTTCGGGCGCATGCCACGGCGGTGGGGCAGGATACGGTGCTGACCTTTGGCGGGGATTCGGTGACGCTGGTCGGGGTTGGGCTGGAGAGTTTGTCTGGTGGGGGGATTGTTATCGCCTGAAAGTGATGCGGCGCCTGTGAGGGCCTCTTCGCGAGCAAGCCCGCTCCCATCCCTCGTTTAGTGTGTCCACAGATCTTGTGTCCACAGTAGATCAAATGTGGGAGCGGGCTTGCTCGCGAAGAACGATGACTCGGTCTTCAGTCTTCCTTGCGTACGGTAGCCACCTCAGCAGCCCTGACCTTCACCTTCGCCCCGGAAATATCTTCAAACTCGTAAAAACCATCCTTGGTCTCGGTGTCCGGCATGTCCTTGGTCAAATACTGGGTGCCGTTCTGCAGGGTCACCACCGTTGCCGTCGAACAACCGGCCAGGGCCAGAAAGGCTGCCACTGCCAAGGGCAAACCCAGAGTCTTGATATTCATACCCACCTCTCATCCTTTAAAAAAGCAGCGCACTGTCTCGATCGAGCATTACCGTCACGGTACCTCTAAGGCGGTTGGTGCGATGGATTGGCAGAAAGTTCGACAGACGGCAAAAAAATAAGCCGATTGCCCGCCGCTGATCCTTTTCCGTTTGCACCGCACCGGGCGTAGCTGGTATCTGTACGCATAACCAGTATTCGCTTGCCATGGCCCTTTTTCCTGTGACTGCAAATCCCCTCGACGACCCGTTCTACTACTTGAACAACTTCATGCAAGTGCTTGATTGGCTTGAGCATCGCTATGCCGATGTGTTGAGTGTCGAGGAGCAGCGATTCATCGGCGATTTCTACCTGCTGCCCCGGCCCTCCAGGGCGCTGCTGGTGCGGATGGTGATGCGCAGGGGCATACACTTCCGGGCGAGCAAGCTGCAGTACGTCGAGATCGGCGACACCGCGAGCGCTGCCGGCCCGTTGTTGGCGCTGGGCTGGATCGACGAGCAGGCGCCATTGTCTATCGAAGAACTGTTCGAGGTGCTGCTCAAGGCAGAAATCCTCCAGTGTCTTGGCGCGGCCATCGATCAGCCCAAGGGAAAGAAGACCGATTGGCTGCCGGCATTGAGCGAGCAGTTTCCCGAAGCCCGGTGCTTCAGCCACTGGTGCGAGGCAGTGGATGATCGGCTGTTCAGCCTGACCATCATGGGTCTGTGTGATCGCCTGCGTCTGATGTTCTTTGGCAATCTTTACCAGGACTGGTCGGAGTTCGTGCTGGCCGACCTGGGCATTTTTACTTATGAAAAAGTCGAGTTCTGCGCCGACTCCCGGGGCTTGCGCAGCCGCGAGGACGTGGATGCCTGCGTTTTCCTGCATGACTGTCAGCAGCGTTTCGAAGCGGGCGAAGCGCTGGCCGGCATTGTCGAGCAGGTCAACGGGCTGGCGCTGGGCAACCCCTGGCTGCAACGACGTCGCGACAAACTGTTATTCCAGATGGGTCAATATTGCGAACGCACCGCCGATTTCGCCATGGCCTTGAGCATTTACCGCGAGTGCGCCTGGCCCGGCGCGCGGTTGCGCCTGATTCGCGTGCTGGAGCGCTGCGGCGAGTATCAGCTGGCGCTGGACCTGGCCAGCCATGCCGAGCAAACAGCGCAAAGCGCCGCCGAACAGCAGCACTTGCTGCGGGTATTGCCCCGCCTGCGGCGCAAGCTCGGCGGGCCGCCCATCAAGCGTTCGTCCCCGCGGGAAATGCTGCGCCTGGACCTGCAACTGCCCAGGACCGATCCGGCGCTGTCGGTGGAATATCATGTCCAGGCCCACCTGGCACAGGAGTCGGCACCGGTGCATTACGTGGAGAACAGCCTGATCAACTCGCTGTTCGGGCTGCTGTGCTGGCCGGCGATCTTCGCGCCCTTGCCGGGAGCGTTTTTTCACCCGTTCCAGCGCGGGCCGGTGGACCTGCTCAATGAAGATTTCCATGTGCGCCGGGCTGACCTGTTCCAGGCCTGCCTGGCCGAACTCGATGACGGACGTTACCGCCAGACCATCCGTGACCGTTATGCCGCCAAGTGGGGCGTGCAATCACCCTTCGTGTTCTGGGGTGTATTGAGCGAGGCATTGCTCGACCAGGCCCTCGATTGTCTGCCGGCCGACCACCTCAAGCACTGGTTCCATCGCCTGCTGCTGGACATCAAGGCCAATCGCGCCGGCATGCCGGACCTGATCCAGTTCTGGCCGCAAGACAAGGCCTACCGCATGATCGAAGTCAAAGGCCCCGGCGATCGCCTGCAGGACAACCAGTTGCGCTGGCTGGAGTTCTGCCATGAGCACCAGATGCCGATTGCCGTGTGCTACGTGCAATGGGCGGAGCAGAGCGCGTGAGCTACAACATCGCGGTGCGCGCGTTGTGCGAGTTCACCGCCAAGGTCGGCGACCTTGACCTGCGTTTCACCCCGTCGCCGACTGCACTGGAAGGCATCGTCGGGCATCGCACCGTGGCGTCCCGCCGCAGTGAGGGTTACCAGCGTGAAGTAGCGCTCGAAGGCCGGTATCAAACGTTGAAGATCAAGGGCAGGGCGGACGGCTACGACCCGGTGCAAAATTGCCTGGAAGAAGTCAAAACCTATCGCGGCGACTTGAATAAACAACCCGCCAACCACCGTCAGCTGCACTGGGCACAAGCGAAGATCTACGGCTGGCTGATGTGCCAGAAGCTGGAACTGACCCGGATCAATCTGGCGCTGGTGTACTTCGACATCGTCAGCGAAAGGGAAACCTGCCTGGTCGAGGCCTTCAGCGCACCAGAGCTGGAGCTGTTTTTCGAACACCATTGCCGTCTGTTCCTGCAGTGGGCCGAGCAGGAAATGGCCCACCGCGAAGGACGCAATCGTGCGGCGCAGCAACTGGCGTTTCCCCATGCCAGCTTCCGTCCCGGGCAGCGTCATCTGGCTGAATCGGTCTTCAAGGCGGTCAGTACCGGCCGCTGCCTGATGGCCCAGGCACCCACGGGGATCGGCAAGACCGTCGGCACCTTGTTTCCAATGCTCAAGGCCCTGGCGCCGCAGCAACTGGACAAGGTGTTCTTCCTTACCGCGAAAACCCCGGGCCGAAAACTGGCGCTGGATGCCGCGCAAGTCATCCTCGACAGTGCCGAAGCGCCACCCCTGCGGGTTCTGGAAATGATCGCCCGGGACAAGGCCTGCGAGCATCCGGACAAAGCCTGTCACGGCGAATCCTGCCCGTTGGCCCAGGGTTTCTATGACCGCTTGCCCGCGGCGCGCCAGGCCGCCAGCGAGCTGACCCTGCTGAACCAGAGCGCCTTGCGCGAGGTAGCACTTGAACATGACATTTGCCCGTATTACCTGAGCCAGGAAATGGCCCGCTGGGCAGACGTGGTGGTTGCCGACTACAACTATTATTTCGATTTCAGCGCGCTGCTGTTCGGGCTGGCCCAGGCCAACAACTGGAAAGTCGCGGTGCTGGTGGACGAAGCGCATAACCTGGTGGAGCGGGGGCGGCAAATGTACAGTGCAAGCCTCGACCAATCGACCCTCAATGCTGTGCGCAAAACCGCCCCGCCAGCGCTGAAGACAGCCTTGCAGCGGGTCAACCGGCAATGGAATGCCCTGCATGACCTGCAGCTCGGCGCCTATCAGGCGTACGACAAGGCGCCGGAAAAATTGCTCCAGGCCCTGTCGTCCTGCAGTGCGAGTATCGGCGATTACCTGAACGATCATCCTCAAGGCCTGGACAGCGCCTTGCAGGGTTTTTACTTCGACATGCTGCAGTTTTGCCGGGTCGCCGAACTGTTCGATGAACAGTTCCTGTTCGACATCAGCAAGCGCGACCTCGAGCGCAAGAAAAACCTTTCGCAGCTGTGCCTGCGCAACGTGGTGCCCGCCGGCTTCATCCGCCCGCGCCTGACGGCTGCGCGCAGCACCGTGTTGTTTTCCGCGACCCTGAGCCCGCGCCATTACTACGCCGATCTGTTAGGGACGCCAGCGAACACGGTGTGGATCGATGTCGAATCACCCTTTCACGCCGATCAGCTGCAAGTGCACATCGTCAACCAGATCTCCACCCGGTTCGTTCATCGCCAGTCGTCCCTGGCGCCGATCGTCGAGCTGATCGCCAGGCAGTTCAGCCAGCGTCCCGGCAACTACCTGGCGTTTTTCAGCAGCTTCGATTATTTGCAGCAAGTGGCGCAGTTGCTGGCGCAAAGACATCCCCATATCAACCTGTGGGCGCAGTCTCGAGGCATGGCGGAAGGGCAGCGCCAGGGTTTTCTCGATCAGTTCACCGCGGACAGTCAGGGTATTGGTTTCGCAGTGCTGGGCGGGGCGTTTGGCGAAGGCATCGACTTGCCCGGGGCGCGCCTGATCGGTGCGTTCATTGCCACCCTCGGGCTGGCGCAACTCAACCCGGTCAACGAGCAGGTGAAACATCGCATGGCGGCGATTTTCGGTGCCGGGTATGACTACACCTACCTGTTCCCCGGGGTGCAGAAAGTGGTCCAGGCGGCGGGACGGGTGATTCGCACCCAGCAGGATCAAGGGGTCATCATGCTGATCGATGACCGCTTTGGCGACAGCAAGGTCAAGCAACTGCTGCCGCGCTGGTGGACGATTGCGCCAACGAATCTTCTCGCTGTCGAGTAGGAATTTTCATATTACAAACAGTGACATACATTGAAAGACACAACCATTTGAACAAGCGAGCAAAGTGCGCTTTAGTCATGGATCGCGTCATCACTTCAATCGAATCTTTGATAAGGAAATCAAGGTATGTCAGTAGCACCGAACTACTCGTACACCCCTGAACAGGTCACGGCAGCGTTTGATGAAATAAAAGCGACGCTGTTCAACGGCATCAAGGCCGAGGCAATCCCCAAAATACTGGTTGTTGCCGGGATAGAGGGCGCAGGCAAAACCTATCTGCTGGAAAAAAGCCTTTTGCCCTCAAAACGGTACGACAACTATGTTCGTCTGTACTTGCCCGAATACCGAAAAAAACACCCTCAATACGAAGAAATGATCAAACTCGGCGTTTTGCATGCGTATGAGCATACAGAGGCATTTGTCCGTGAAGTCTCCACGAAGATTCATACCCATGCGTTTACAGGCAAATACAACATCATCATGGAATGCGTGTTCGAAAGTTTCGAGTTCGCGACCTTTCCACCGACAGCAACCGCCGTCGGTTATCAGTTCGAGACTCACATCGTTGGCTGCACACAAGAGTTTGCTTACCTGTCGAGCATCAAACGAGCGTTAAAAAGCCTGCAAGATCGAGAGATGGAAAGGTTTCTGACGGTCTCCAGGCTGAAGGCCAGCATGTGTTATGCGCAAGCGGTCATCCTGGCCTTCGAGACGGCTGCAAAGGCGGTCAGCGGGTCGCAAATCAACCTGTACGAGCGTGGCTTCGGCGCGTTGAAAGAGCGGGCGTTGATCGCTCAGAGCACCTACTCAAAGGCTGCCGATGGTTCCGTTACCTCTACGACAACCAAGATAAATTTTACGTACAGCGTGTACTCCAGCATTATCGATAATCATGTCTTCGCGACTCAAGACCGGGACGAGGTTCTAAAGGAGTGCCACCTGGCGCTGCTCAAGACCCAGGCCCATGCTCAATATGTCCCTGATTTTGTCTACAACGCCCTGTACGCCTTCATCACCAAATACGTAAACCGATGACACTTGGCGACGAGTGTCGGTATTGCGACTTTCCAAACTGGCGCTTTGTCGCATACTTTACAAACACATCCATGACGTGAGGGATCAATGAGCGAAGATCGAAGCAAAGCCACCATCATCGATGACAGTCGTTTTCGCCTGCTGATCGATGCTGTGATTGACTATGCGATCTACATGATTGATCCCGATGGCATCATCACCAGCTGGAACACCGGCGCCAGGCGTTTCAAGGGGTATGAGGAGGCCGAGATTCTCGGCCAGCACTTCTCGCGTTTCTACACCGAAGAGGATCGACGCGCGGGTATGCCCCAGCGCGCGTTGAACACGGCAATCAACGAAGGGCGTTTCGAAGGCGAGGGCTGGCGGGTGCGCAAGGACGGTACGCACTTCTGGTCGCACGTGGTCATCGACCCGATTATCGACCCGTCGGGCAAGTTGCTGGGGTTTGCCAAGATCACCCGAGACCTGACCGACCGCAAGATGGCCGAAGAGACCCTCAAGCAAAGCGAGCAGCAATTCCGCCTGCTGGTGCAAAGCGTCACGGACTACGCGATCTATATGCTTGCCCCGGACGGCCGCCTGACCAACTGGAATCTCGGGGCCCAGCGCATCAAGGGCTATTTGCCCGAAGAAGTGATCGGGCAACATTTTTCGATGTTTTATACCCCGGAGGACCGCGAAGCCGGCGAACCGCAAAGGACCCTGTCCATTGCCATCCGTGATGGGCGATTCGAAAACAAAGGCTGGCGCGTGCGCAAGGACGGGACGCGGTTTTTGGCCCACGTCGTGGTCGACCCGATCCGGGGCGACACAGGCACGTTACTCGGTTTCGCCAAGATCACCCGTGATATCACCGAAGTCACCCAGGCTCAGCAGGTCCTCGAACAAACCCGCGAGGCACTGTTCCAGGCCCAGAAGATGCAAGCCATCGGCCAGCTCACCGGGGGCATTGCCCACGACTTCAACAACTTGCTGACGGTGATCCTCGGCAATCTGGAAATAGTCCGCAAGCGCGTGGATGACGATCCGCGCATTACCCGGCTGGTGGATAACGCCACCCAGGGCGCCTTGCGTGGCGTATCGCTGACCCAGCGCATGCTGGCGTTTGCCAGGCGCCAGGAACTCAAGGCCGAACCCGTCGAGATTCCGACACTGATACAAGGCATCTCCGGCTTGTTGCGCAGCTCCCTCGGGCCTTCCGTGGTCCTTGAAATCCACTTTTCCCCCGAGCTTGAACCGGTCCTGGCCGACGTCAATCAGCTTGAACTGGCGGTGCTGAACCTGGCGACCAATGCCAGGGATGCCATGCCCCATGGCGGGAAAATGGTGATCAGCGCCAGAACGGAAGAGGTTGGCGACCAAGTCCAGTTCACCCCGATGAAGGGCCGCTATGTCTGCCTGAGTATCAGTGACACGGGGGAAGGCATGGATGAGACCACGCTGGCCTCGGCGATGGACCCGTTCTTCACCACCAAGGGGGTGGGTAAAGGCACGGGCCTGGGGTTGTCGATGGTGCATGGTTTTATCGAACAACTGGGCGGGCGATTCATACTCAAGAGCCAGAAAGACGCGGGCACGACTGCCGAACTGTGGATACCCATCGCCACGACCGGTTCGGTGGCCATGCCCGCTACCGACGAAGAAACCGCACCGCCTGTGCCTCGCCTGTGTGTGCTGGTGGTGGACGACGACAGCCTGGTGTTGACCAGTACCTGCCTGTTGCTCGAAGACCTCGGACATCGGGTGATCAGCGCGGTCTCCGGGGCTCTGGCGCTGAAAGCGCTCGATGCCGAGCCAGCCATCGACCTGGTCATTACCGACATGGCCATGCCACAGATGAATGGTGCGCAACTGGCGCAGGCCATCCGCGTCATCAAACCCAGCCTGCCGATCATTCTCGCTACCGGCTACGCCGAACGACTGGAAGGCTTTGCGACGCAACTCCCGCGCCTGTCCAAACCCTATACCCAACTCAATCTGGTGGAGATCATCGCCTCGACCATGAAATGATCACCGCACCACCTGCATACCGCTGGATTGTGGAAAACGCCAAATCCCTGTTGTAGGAGCCGGCTTGCTGGCGAAGGCGTCGTCATGAGCACTGCAAGGCTGGAGGCCGCCTTCGCTGCGGTGCGGCGATCCGACAAGCCAGCTCCTACAGGGATCACCTGTGTACCGCAACATCAGCTCGCGGAGTGCGCATTCTTCCTGAAGCCGCGCAAGTTCATGGCGCACAGGCAAAACTGCAACACGATCAGGGCATAGGCCTGGGTGTGGTAACCCCATATCACCCACAACACATTGCTCACGATAAAACAGGTGAAGCCCGAGACCCGGCGTTCGGGGTTTTGCGAACCGATCAGCCATGCTGCCAGCACCGTGACCAGCATGGCAGGCCATTGCACCCAATCGAGATAGTCCATTGCTGACCCCTTGTGTTGTCAATCCAGCTGAACTTGTCGGCAGCGGTTTTTTCTAAAGGTCTTTGCAGCCCTCGCGTGATTCCTGTGCCAAGAATACTGACCGAGGCCCCGGCCGAAGAAACCCTCACCGAACACAATGCCAAAATGTTTGGTTCGCCCAAGGAGCGCCTGGATTTCTATCGCAGGGAAATCCAGTACGAAACCAGCATTCTGGCCAATCGCACCGACGCCTACCTGGCCGCGCAATCGTTTTTGCTGATTGCGTTCGCTTCCTGCATGTCCAACCTCAATCCGGAATGGGGCAAGCTCTTTACCCTGGTGGTGCCGCCATTCCTGGCGCTGTTGGGGCTGCTCAGTTCGCTCAACGCGTGGCCGGGTATTCGAGCGGCTTACGACATTATTGATCATTGGCATTTCAAGCAGAGTGAATTGTTGCGCAGTGAGCCCTTGATGGGCCTCGCCTACGATGAGTCGCCGTTGTTCAGTGAGATGGAATCGTCCCACAAGGGCTATCGCAAGTCCTTGTTATTTTCGGTGCGTACGCCTTGGATTTTCGCCACGTTCTGGGTATTGCTGGGCAGCTATGCAGTTTATATCCAGGTGACGAATCCCGGTGCGTGAGCCGAATCGTAAATTTGTTGGTCGTGAATATCCGTTACTGCGGTAACGGCCGCCGACGGTTCCGCTTTTACAGCGGGTCACTTGGAAAAGCGCCAAGTAACCAAGCGCTTTTGCCCCTTTCGTTCGGTGCCTCGCCTAGGCTCGGCATGCCCTCGCTCCGGTCCTGCTCCGTGGGCCCGCCGCGATCGGCCATCCATGGCCGTGCGCGGCTAACCCGGCATCCATGCCGGGTTGCCCACTGCGCAGAACCTCCACTCGGCCTCTCGATGGGGCGTACACCGCAACAGCCAAAGCGAGGCGGCCTGCCAGCCGACCTGGCTTCACGTGAACGCATTACCCTGTAGGAGCTGTCGAGCGAAGCGAGGCTGCGATCTTTTGATCTTCCGTTACCGTTGCTTTTGCCTTGGCTGCATCAAGCAGCCATATTGCCTGCGCTCATTTCTTTCTTGTACTGGGCCTTCAAAGTTTCCATCTGCGCTCCCAGTTCTTCGAGGGTGGCTTTGCCCAACAGTTTTTTCGCCTGAGGAAACATTTCCGTCTCTTCCTCTTCGATATGGTGCTCCAGCAGTTCCTTGACCACTTTCACACGACCGGCGAATTCCGGAGTGGAGGGGTCGGTGACTTTCAAATCGGGCAGCACCAGCGAATCGACGGTGCGATGTTCTTCCTTGGCCTCGTAATACATCACGTCCTGTTCCTTGCCCCCGGCTTTCTTGTACGCCGGGTATAAGACTTCTTCTTCAAGACGGGTATGAATGGTGATCTCCATTTCCAGCTTGGCCAACAGTTCGCCGCGTTTTTTGATACCACGCTCGGTGGATTCGCTTAATTGGGTCAGGATACCTTTTACGCGTTCATGGTCGGCTTTCAACAGGTCTATGGCGTTCATGGTCGAGTCTCTCAACTAGGTCAGGGGAAGAGCGCGAACGGTCTCAAGGCCGAAGGTCGCTTCTGTCTCAGGAGCATTTGTCGTGCCGGTTCTTTATTTCGGTAAAAATACATATAAATCAATAGGTTAAAATCAATGATGGCAAACTGAAGTCGTGCAGGCTGCATGAGCCGGGAAATTGACTCATGCAGTTCGCGGCGTTGCCTTTTTACCCCAGTGACAGCGTGATTTTCAGCGTTGACCGCTGATCAGATTCGCCAATCATGCAACTGAACTCGCGGTTCTGCCTTGCTCCCTTAATACAGACAACCGATGTCTTTATTGACCAGTGAGGATCTAGCCATGCGTGCAATGACTTACCACGGAGCCCATGACGTCAAAATCGAAACGGTGCCCGATCCCACTATCGAAGCACCCGACGACATCATTTTGCGGGTGACGGCCACCGCCATTTGCGGATCGGATTTGCATTTGTATCGAGGCAAGATTCCGACCGTGGAGCACGGCGACATTTTTGGTCATGAGTTCATGGGCATTGTCGAAGAAACCGGCTCGGCGGTGACGGCCGTGCAGCGCGGTGATCGGGTGGTGATTCCATTTGTGATTGCGTGTGGCGAGTGCTTTTTTTGCCAGCGTGATCTGTTCGCCAGTTGTGAAACCACCAATACCGGTCGTGGTGCCATCATCAATAAAAAGGCGATTCCACCGCCCGCCGCCTTGTTCGGCTTCAGTCGTCTGTATGGCGGCATACCGGGGGGGCAGGCCGAACTGGTCAGAGTGCCCAAGGCCAACACCGGGCCCTTCAAGATTCCCGGGCTGCTGGCGGACGAGAAAGTGTTGTTCCTGTCGGACATCCTGCCCACGGCGTGGCAAGCGGTCCTCAACACCGGGATCGGGCCGGGTTCAAGCATTGCGATCTATGGCGCCGGGCCGGTGGGGCTATTGAGTGCGGCGTGCGCGAAGATGTTCGGTGCCGAGCAAATCTTCATGGTCGACCATCACGACTATCGGCTGGCCTATGCCCAGCGCACCTATGGTGTAATCCCGATCAACTTTGATGACGATGATGATCCGGCAGACACCATCATTCGCCAGACGGCGGGCAGCCGTGGGGTGGACGCGGTGATCGATGCCGTAGGCTTCGAAGCCAAGGGCAGTACCACGGAAACGCTGCTCGCCACGCTGAAACTCGAAGGCAGCAGCGGCAAGGCGCTACGCCAGTGCATCGCCGCCGTGCGCCGTGGTGGGGTGGTGAGTGTGCCGGGCGTCTATTCCGGGTTTATTCACGGTTTCCTGTTCGGCGATGCGTTCGACAAGGGCCTGACGTTCAAAATGGGCCAGACCCATGTGCAGCGCTATTTGCCGGAGCTGCTGGGGCACATCGAAACCGGACGCCTGCAACCGGAGGCGATCATCACTCACCGCATGTCCCTGGAGCAGGTGGCCGAGGGGTACAGGATTTTCGACAAGAAACAGGAGGACTGCCGCAAGGTGATTCTCACGCCGGGTTCCAGTGATGTGCCCCTGACCGAAGCTGTGGAGACTACGCCTATCCCGGCGTTATAGACCCCATTCTCTCCAGATGCGGATCACCTGTAGGAGCTGGCTTGTCGGGTCGCCGCATCGCAGCGATGGCGTCCTCTGGATCTGTACCGTTACACCCTGGATTCGGCTTGCTTGTGCAAACGTTGCGCATTTTGCGTAGACATCGAAACCGGGGGGAAATCTGCGTTGAGCACGCGCAAGTGTTCGATCGCTTCCTTGAACTTCAGGTTGGCCTTCCTGCGTATCTCCAGATAGCGATCAAACAGCTCCCCATCCATATCGCTGCCATCGAGCAGCTCAAAGGCGCTGCGGCTGAGCGCTTGGGCCTCGGCAAACATTTGACGATTGCGTTCCAGGGCGAACGCCCGGCAGGCTTTGATTTCTTCGCAGGTTGAATAGTGAATCATGACCAGCACCTTATTTTTCGAGGTCCCTTTTAATAGGCTTGGAGCCCCAGGGGAACCGAACCTGAACCATCCCGCCGCACAAAATCCGGGCGGGATTAAGCGTGTGACCTGCCGGACCGCCCAGGATTTCAAATTTATGAAGGCGAAAATTCGATGATTCCGGCAGTAAAAGCCCAAGGGTAAAATCAAATATCCTGTTTTTTACGCCGTTCATATCGAGCCAGGATCGGTTGGGTGCTGATCCCGTGGAACAGGATGCTCAACGCGACCACGGACAGGGTCAGATCGATGCAGAGCGTTGCAACAGACGGCGCCAGCCCGTGGTTCAGTGCATAAAACAGATAAAACAGACTGCCGATGCCGCGTATGCCGAACCAGCCGATCAACAGGCGCTGGCGAGCGTCCAGCAAACCACCCCAAGGCATGGCGACCACACTCAGTGGTCGAATCAGACAGAACAACACACCGGCGATCACCAGCGCGCGCCAGTCCCAGTGCGCGATCAACACCACGCCGAGCAGCGTCACCAGGAAGACTTCCATGGCGCGCTCCACCAGCCCGCCGAAGGCGAGCATGTCGCCCATCATGATGCCCGCGGCGACCTGAGTGTCTTCAAGCCTGGCGGTATTACCATGCACGGCGTGCAGCGGCTCGACGTTCTGATGCCCGACAACGGGTTGAACCAGGTGCTCGGCGGGAAGCTCGTCGTTGCCCGTGGACTTGACCTCTTCCTGACGCAGACCCAGGCCCGCCGCGAACACTGACAGAAAGCCGTAGCCGTGAATCGACTCGGCCACTACATACGACAGGGCGATCAAGGCGAGGGCCAGGTAATCGTTCGGCGATAGGGTGCTGTCGTCATTTCGGATCCGCAGCGACAAGGTCAAACGGCCAATACCGCGTCCCATCCAATAGCCGGTAAGCAGGCCGGCAGGCACTGCCCACAGCACACTGCGCAACACCCAATCGCCCAGCCAGCCGGGGTTGCCGTCGTGCTGCACCAGCAGCAGGCCGAGGATCACGAAGGGGAAGGCGATGCCGTCATTGAGCCCGGCCTCACCCGACAGGCCGAAGCGCACACTGTCGTCATCCCGGGCGTCGTTGACTTGTACCAGGGAGGCAAGTACCGGGTCGGTCGGTGCCAGAATCGAGCCGATCAGCACCGAAGCGCCCCAAGGCAGCTCAAAGGCGTAGTGCAACAACAGACAGACGCCAGCGATCGTCAACAGCATCACCGGACCGGCCAGCCCGAATGCAATCCGCCAGTTTTTATCCCTGAGCGGCGAGCGCAATTTCAGGCCGCAGACGAACAGCGAGAACAGCACCGCGACTTCCGTCAGGTGCTCCATCCAGATGGATGCGTCACTCGTGTCCAGTTTCAACAGCCCGAGTCCCGCCGGCCCGATGGCCACACCCAGCACCAGGCACACGGCGGAGGTGGTCACCGGCATCCAGCGCAGGTACGACGACGTCAGTGCCAGCGTCAGCAGCACGGCACCCAACACCGCCACCCAGACAATGAAACTCATGATCGGAGTTCACTGTGGGCGGCGCGGGCCTCAAGGGCCGCGGTCATCAACCGACAGTCGCGCGCAGGTATTCAGGCGTCAACACGTTGAACCAGATCAGGATCATTTCCACCAGGATGGTGACCAGCACCAACAACCCGACGCCCCAGACGCAGGCCGCATACAACAGGCCCTGTTCCTTGCGCTCGTGCATGAAGGTTGGCAGGCCGACAAACAGCAGGAAGGTCGAATAGAGGGAGGCACTGCCGGCGCTGAGCTTGACGATTTCATTTTCAGCCAGGCTCCAGCCGACATAGGTGGTGCCGATAAACAGGCACACGGCGGGGATCAAGGCCAGCAGCAACAAATGGGCGAGGTAATGACGCGGATGCGCTTCCTCTTCCTTGCGGATATCCGTCCACGCGAAGTTCGGTTGGGTAAACAGCTTGACGATAGGTGCGGACATGACGACCTCCTGAGCTGGAGCGGCCCGTGACAGGGGACCCTGAACGTATTGAGGGGCAAGTTTTGCCAGGGGTTCATTTTTTCTTCGCAGGCCTGGGCGAGGCTCCGATAGAGGGAATGTTTACAGGTGGCCAAGGTCAACCGAGCAGTTCCCTCCCTGGATGATTTGCCATGAACGTCAGCCAATCGGTGGTCGAGTATCTGCGCCAAAACGACTTGCTGCTGAGCACCGCAGAGTCCTGTACGGCCGGCAAGATCATCACGCTGCTGGCTGAAGTGCCGCACAGCGGGGAACTGATCGAAAGCGGGTACGTGGTCTATTCCCCCGAAGCCAAGCAACGTTTGCTCAACGTCAGCCCCGAGACCATCGAAACCTTCAACCTGACCAGTTGTGAAGTTGCCCGGGAAATGGCCTCGGGTGCACTGCGCGACAGCACGGCCAATGTCGCGGTGGCGACCACCGGGATTCTCGGGCCGGAAGATGTCGATGGCATTCCGGCCGGCACCATTTGTTTCGCCTGGGCTTTCCAGACCGCGCAGGGACGCAGTGTTTTCAGCCAACAACAGCGATTTTCCGGGACGCGTGCCGAGGTCCAGTTATTGGCCGCCGAGCATGCGTTGAAACGGCTGCCGCATTTCCATCAACGGGCATTGGCCGGTGAGCAAGGTCAGGGGCGCACTTGATGAACGATGAATCCGGCCATACCGATTACCGCAGCCGCGACTATCCCGTGCGTGAAGACATGGCGCATCAGGTCAAGGTCTGGCGATTCGAGCGTTGGGGCTGGTACGTCCTGGTGCTGTTGGTGGTGCTGGCCCTGCTCGGGCTGTTTTCACGCGGGCCGCTGAGTACCCGGGACGTGCAAGGCAGCGATGGCAAGGTCAGGGTGCAATACGAGATGTTTCACCGCAACGGATCGACCAACCCGATGCAGTTGAGCGTGATCAGTACGCCCGATGCCATGGTCGAGCTGGAACTGTCCGGAGCGCTGCTGGAAGGCTTCAGTATCGAAAGCCTGCAGCCGGAGCCCATCCGTGCCGTCAGTGCCGGGCAAGGTATGAAGCTGTGGGTGCAGACCGACGCGCAAGGCCGGGCCAACCTGCATCTGACTTTGCGCGGGGATGGGCTGGGGCTGTTTCACAGCCGTATTACTTCGCCCGGCGCTACCGCGGTGAACGTCGATCAATTCATTTTCCCTTAGGTGACCTATGGACTCGGTATTGCGCGCGGCCGCGATGTATCTGGCGCTGATGGTGCTGTTCAAGATTGCCGGCCGGCGCTCCCTGGCCGAGTTGACGACATTCGATTTCGTGCTGTTGATGATCATCGGTGAGGCGACGCAGCAGGCGTTGCTGGGTGATGACTTTTCCCTGACCAATTCGATGCTGGTCATCGTCACGCTGATTGCCATAGACGTCGGCCTGTCGCTGCTCAAACAGCGCTCGCAATGGATATCGCAGCTGATCGATGGCGGGCCGACGATCATCGTCGAGAACGGCAAGCTGCTGCACAAGCGCCTGCGCCAGGCGCGGTTGATCGAGGCCGACGTCATGGAGGCCGCACGCTCGAGCCAGGGCATCGAAACCCTGGATCAGATCAAGTTCGCGATACTGGAGCGCAACGGCAAGATCTCGGTGATTGCTCAGGAGCAGTCCTGACCTGCATTTCAGAAAAATATTGAGGCAAGCGCACACCTGTGGCTCAGGGCAAACGCCACGGTCCCTGTAGGAGCTGCTGAAGGCTGCGATCTTTTGATCTTGATCTTTTCAACGCCGCCGTAAAGCAAGATCAAAAGATCGCAGCCTTCGGCAGCTCCTACCGGGCCACAGGCAAGTCTTCCAGCGACGGGTCTTTCATTGACCCGGGTATGGCGGTCAGAGCATCGGTTTACCGCCGGTAATGCCGTAACGCTGCCCGGTGATGTAACTGGCCTCATCCGACGCCAACAGCACATAGATCGGCGCCACCTCCACCGGTTGGCCCGGGCGCCCGAGCGGCGTCTGCCCCCCAAAGTTCTGCACTTCTTCATCGGGCATGGTCGAGACGATCAACGGCGTCCAGATCGGCCCCGGTGCCACGCAGTTCACCCGGATGTTCTGCTCGCCCAGCAACTGCGCGAGGCCGGCGGTGAAGTTGGCGATTGCGCCCTTGGTCGTGGCGTAAGGCAGGAGGGTCGGTTTGGGCATGTCCGAATTGACCGAACTGGTGTTGATGATCGAACTGCCCGGTTGCATATGCTTCAGTGCGGCCTGGCAGAGGCGGAAAATGGCGGTGATGTTGACATCGAAGGTCATCACCCATTCGTCGTCGGGGATGTCCTCGAAGTGTTCGTGGGTCATCTGGAACGCGGCGTTATTGACCAGCACATCGATCCGGCCGAAGCGTTCGACCGTCTTGTCCACCAGGGCCTGGCATTGCGCTTTTTGCGCCAGGTCGCCGGGCAGCAACAGGCATTGACGGCCGGCCTGCTCGACCCAGCGAGCGGTTTCCTGTGCATCTTCATGTTCGTTGAGGTAGGCCACGACGACATCCGCGCCTTCACGGGCGAAGGCAATGGCGACGGCGCGACCGATGCCGCTGTCGGCGCCGGTGATCAGGGCGATCTTGCCCGCAAGCCGGCCGGAGCCTTTGTAGCTTTGTTCGCCACAGTCCGGGTAGGGCTCCATTTTCTTCTGGGAACCGGGGACTGGCTGAGCCTGTTTCGGGAAGGGTGGTTTTGGATAGGTTTTCATTGCGAAATCTCCGTTCTCAAGGCAGAAGAGTCAATGGGTTGACCCTGGTGTTTTGCCTTGAGTTCGGTTGGATTTCATCGCTGTACGGTAAACCCGGGCCCCACACAAACCCCCTGTAGGAGCTGGCTTGCCAGCGAAGAGGCCCTTCCAGTCGACATCATTGTTGGCGGAAAGGACGCCTTCGCTGCGGTGCGGCGATCCGACAAGCCAGCTCCTACAGGGGTGCGTTGTTTTTAGCGTGTGCGGTTGATCAGGCTGCGCTCCATCCGCGCAATACCTTCTTCCAGCAACGCTCGCGGGCAGCCAAAGTTCAGGCGCACGAACTGCTGGCTGTCATCGCCGAAATCCAGGCCGGCGCTGAGCCCGACCTTGGCCTGTTCGAGGAAGAATTGCTGCGGGTTGTCCAGCCCCAGCGCCGAACAATCGAGCCACGCCAGATACGTGCTCTGCGGCACGTTCAGGCTGACGCCCGGCAACCGGGTGCGAACGGCGTCGACCAGGTAATCGCGGTTGCCTTGCAGATAAGTCATGAGCCCGGCCAGCCAGGGTCCGGCTTCGCTGTAGGCGATGCGGGTGGCTTCCAGGCCCAGCGGGTTGACGCTGTCGACCAGGCCGCAGCGCGCGTGGTTGACCCGCTCGCGCACGGCTTTGTCCTGAATGATCATGAACGAGGTTTTCAGCCCGGCAATGTTATAGGCCTTGCTCGCCGACATCAGCGTGATGGTGCGCCTGGCGATGTCCGGGCTCAAGGTGGCGATCGGCACATGCACACGTCCGTCGAAGCACAGTTCGGCGTGGATCTCGTCGGAGATGATCCAGGCGTCCTGTTCCAGGCAGATGTGCGCCACCGCTTGCAGTTCTCCCCGCGGGAACACCTTGCCCAGCGGGTTGTGCGGGTTGCTCAACAGCAGGGCACCGCCGCCTTCCAGGGACTGGCGCAAGGCGTGCAGTGGCGTGGCATAGGTTCCGTCAGGCAGGGCGTCGAAACCCAGTTCGACCTTGTTCAGCCCCCAATGCCCCGGCGCATGGCGCAACGGCGGATAGTTGGGGGTCTGGACCACGACATTCTGTTGCGGCCGGAGCAGTGCGTGCAGGGCCATGTTGAAGCCCGACTCCACGCCCGGCAGGAAGATCAGCTCCTGGGGCTCGACGCGCCAGGCGTACTTCTTCCACAGGTCGGCAACGATGGCATTGCGCAAGTCATCCTGAGCCACGCTGTAGCCGAGCAATGGGTGTTCCAGACGTTTTTGCAGGGCCTGGATGATTACCGGCGGCGCGGCGAAGTCCATGTCGGCGACCCACATCGGCAATACGTCGGCCGGGTAACGGCTCCATTTGGTACTGCCGGTGTTGTGGCGGTCGAACACCTGATCAAAATCGAAAGTCATGCTCATCTCATAAAGGCCGGGATTAATTCGGCAGACATGATAAGCGCCAAGCCCCGGTAGGAGCGAGCCTGCTCGCGAAGGTGGTGGATCAGGCGACAACAATATCAACTGGCAGGCCGCCAACCCCCTGTAGGAGCTGGCCTCTGTGGGAGCGGGCTTGCCCGCGAAGGCGGCGGCCCATTCAATATCGCAGTGATAGACCGACCGCTTTCGCGAGCAGGCTCGCTCCCACAGAGGAGGTCATTGCTTCACATAACTACCAGGTGCCGGTTCCAGCGCCGGGTACTGCTCGTTACCGGTGTGCAGCACCGAAGGCTGGCGTTCCCCGGCCTGCTCGGCCAGCCAGGCGAACCAATCGTTCCACCAACTGCCTGGATTCTGCTGGGCATTGCCGAACCAGGTTTCAGGGTCCTGGGTAACCTGGTCGTTGGTCCAGTAGTGGCGTTTTTCCTTGGCCGGTGGATTGATCACGCCCGCGATATGCCCCGAGGCGCCCAGCACGAAACGCTTGGTTCCGGAGAGCAATTCGGTGCTGGCGTAAGCGCTCCGCCATGGCACGATGTGGTCGTCATGGGTGGCGAGGATGTAGGCCGGGGCGTCGATGGCGCGCAGGTCCAGCTTGACCCCGCAGCACTCCAGCTCACCGGATTTCAGGTCGTTCTGCAGATAGGTATGGCGCAGGTACCAGCAGTACATCGGCCCCGGCAGGTTGGTGCTGTCGTTGTTCCAGAACAGCAGATCCAGCGGGATCGGTTTCTGCCCCTTGAGGTATTTGTCGACGTTGTAGTTCCACCACAGATCGTTGGGGCGCAGCAGCGAGAAGGTGTTGCCCATGTCCTCGCCCTTGAACAGGCCGATGGGGCCGTTCAGGCCGCCAATGGTGCGCTCGCGTTGGGCTACCAGTTGTTCGTCGACGAAGATATCGATCGCACCGGTATCGCGGTAATCGAGGAAAGTGGTCAGCAGGCTGACGCTGGCGATTTCCTTGTCACCGCGGGCCGCCAATACGGCCAGCGCCGAACCCAGCAGCGTGCCGCCGATGCAGAAACCCATGCAATTGGGCCGTTGCTCGCCGCTGATCTCGCGGGTCACCTGCAGGCCTTTGATAATGCCGGTTTCGACCAAGTCATCCCAAGTGGTGCCGGCGTGCGCCTGGTCGAAGTTGCGCCAGGACATCAGGAATACCGGGTGGCCTTGCTGCAACAGATGGCGAACCATCGAGTTGTCGGGGCGCAGGTCGAGGATGTAGTACTTGTTGATCGCCGGCGGAACGATAAATACCGGGCGCCGGTATTGGGTTTCGCTTTGCGGATAGTACTGGATAAGCTGGAACAGCTCGTTCTCGAACACCACTTCGCCAGGGGTGTTGGCCAGGTCGACCCCCACCTTGAACGCGCCGGCGTCGCACTGGCGCATCTTGCCTTCCTGCAGGTCGGCGGCCAGGTGCATCAGGCCGGTGACCAGGCTGCTGCCCTGGGTATCGACCACCCGTTGCAGCGCGTCGGGGTTACTGGCCAGGAAATTGCTCGGGGAAGCAGCGGCGATGGCTTGCTCCACCAGATACAACAGACGCTGGCGTGGTTTCTTGTCGTTGATCGGCAGCAGATCGAGCAGCTTGAGTAGAAAACCGGCATTGAGCAGGTAAAACGCGGCGAGGGAACCGAACAATGGCTGGCCCCAGTTACCGCTGGCAAACCGTCGGTCGTCGAAGGTAAAGGCCTGGCCGGTCAGCAGACGCTGGCCGAGTTCAGCCCATTGTTGCTGATAATCCGACTGAAGGCTGTCCAGGGTGCTGCGTGGAACGTCGAACCAGGCGTTGTGGTCCTGCCCGGTGAACCACGGATTGGTGGCGACCCACAGACGTAACTGTTGCACTGCGAAAGAGGCAACGAACGGAACCTGGCCGGACCAGAAGGTGTTGAAAGTGTGTGCGTTATTGTCCATGGAACTCCTTGCCTACATGAAAAAAACCAGACAGAAAAAAACCGCGGCGCCGGACTTCGGCGCCGCGGCTGCAGCCAAGAAAGCAGTTCGGTGTGTCTAGCGCTCGATGGCCAGGCTGACGCCCTGGCCGCCACCGATGCACAAGGTGGCCAGACCTTTTTTGCCATCGCGACGAATCAGTTCATGCACCAGCGACACCAGGATTCGCGCGCCCGATGCGCCGATCGGATGCCCGAGGGCAATCGCGCCACCGTTGACGTTGACCTTGTTCATGTCCCAGCCCAGTTCCTTGCTGACGGCCAGTGATTGCGCGGCGAACGCTTCGTTGGCTTCGATCAGGTCCAGGTCGTCCAGGCTCCAGCCAGCTTTGGTCAGGGCCAGGCGGGTGGCAGGCACCGGGCCGATGCCCATGATCGACGGGTCGACACCGGCACTGGCATAAGCCTTGATGCGCGCCAGTACCGGCAAGCCGAGGGCCTCGGCCTTGGCGGCGCTGGCCAGCATCAGCACGGCGGCGCCATCGTTGAGAGTCGACGCGTTGCCGGCGGTGACGGTGCCGGTTTTCTGGAACGCCGGCTTGAGGTTGCCCAAGGCCTGGAGCGTGCTGCCCGGGCGCGGTTGTTCATCGGTGTCGAAGACCAGCGGATCGCCCTTGCGCTGGGGAATCAGGATCGGGGTGATTTCAGCCTTGAAATAACCGCCTTCGATGGCTGCAGAGGCTTTCTGCTGCGAGGCCGCGGCAAAGGCGTCCTGGTCTTCGCGACTGAGCTCATACTTGCTCGCCAGGTTTTCGGCGGTGATGCCCATGTGGTAGTCGTTGAACGCATCCCACAAGCCATCCTGGATCACGCTGTCCTGCAGTTGCGCATGCCCCATGCGCAGGCCGGTGCGCGCCTTGGGCAGCACATAGGGGGCCAGGCTCATGTTTTCCTGGCCGCCGGCAATCACCAGTTCGGCGTCGCCGCAACGGATTGCCTGGACCGCGAGCTGGACCGCCTTGAGGCCGGAGCCGCAGACTTTGTTCAGGGTCAGGGCAGGGACGGTATGGGGCAGGCCGGCCTTGATCGCCGACTGGCGTGCCGGGTTCTGCCCGGAGCCTGCGGTCAGCACCTGGCCGAGGATCACTTCATCGATCTGTGCAGCATCGACACCGGTCTGTTCGAGCAGGCGACGAATCACTGCTGCGCCCAGTTCGGTGGCGGGAATGGCGGACAGGGAACCTTGAAAACTGCCAATGGCGGTACGCGTAGCGGCAACGATTACGACTTCGTTCATGCAAAACCTCATCAGGATTGGGTCAAGCGAGAGCAGGGCGTCCTTGCCCTGACAGACTTATTGCATGTTCATGCCGCCATTGACCGAGAAGTCGGCGCCGGTGCTGTAGCCCGATTCATCCGATGCCAGCCAGGCGACGATCGAGGCGATTTCTTCGGGTTGGCCGAGGCGGCCGACCGGGGTAGCGGCGATCATGGTGTCGAGAATGTCCTGGCGGATGGCCGCGGTCATGCTGGTCTGGATATAGCCGGGGGAGACGGTGTTAACGGTCACGCCCTTTCCTGAAACTTCACGTGCCAGGGCCATGGTGAAGCCATGGATGCCGGCTTTGGCCGCGCTGTAGTTGGTCTGGCCGAACTGGCCACGTTGACCGTTGATCGAGGAGATGTTGATGATCCGGCCCCAGCCCTTGGACAACATGCCTTCAATCACCTGTTTGGTGGTGTTGAACATGCCGTTGAGGTTGGTGTTGATTACGGCGTTCCAGTCTTCCGGAGTGATTTTGCGGAAGGAGGCGTCACGGGTGATGCCGGCGTTGTTGACCAGTACATCCACCGGACCGAATTGTTCACGGGCCATCTCGAAAGCCTTGCGGGTGGACTCCCAATCGGTGATGTCGCCGTAGATGAATTCGAACTGATAACCCGCCGCCAGCTGGCTCGCTGCCCATTCATTCTTGCGGGCCGAATCCGAGCTGCAGCCCACGATGACTTTGAAACCTTCCTTGTGCAGGCGCTGACAAATTGCCGTGCCGATCCCACCCATACCGCCAGTAACCAACGCAATACGACTAAGCGATTTCATACAGTCTTTCCTTTCTATATTTTGCGTTGCAGGATGGGGGGTGATTGTTCGGTATTGGCGAGGTATGCGGAAGTGTTGGAAGGTGACTGTCTGGTGTCCAACGGCGCCATGCAGGTTTTTTATATCCACTGGCAAAAAATGAGCATTACCTATACTGAGATCAATTCTTCAAATTGAGCCGTCGGTTAGTATTTTGTTTTTACCTAGATCAGTTATGGCTCCGGACAGGACGTTCGGTTCCAAAGGTCAATGAGGACGCCATGTATAGAATGAGTTCCGGTTACGCCAATGTGCTGGTCAATACGCTGTTAGCGGAAGGACTGGATGTCGCCCACCTTTGTCAGGAGGCTGGACTGGACTTGAACATCGCGCACACGCCAGGAGCGTTGTGCGAGCGAAGGGTGATCTATCGGCTTTGGCAACTGGCGGTGCAGGCCAGCGGCAATCCCGATATTGGTTTGAAAGCCTACGGCCATTTTCATCCCGGCAGTTTTCAGATTGTCGGGTACACCATGATGTCGAGCCTTAACCTGAAAAGGGCGCTTGAACGCCTGGTAAGGTTCAGTCCGTTGATCGGCGGCGGGTTCAGCCTGTTTTTTGTCCCGGAGCGGGAGCATTACCGAATGGCCTCGCTCGATCATCAGCAGTCCGGCTCGATCAAGCCTCGGCAATATGCCGATGCCGGGCTCGCTTCTCTGCTGGGCTTCTGCCGCTGGCTGGGCGACGGAACGCTGCCGCAGCCCCTGAGTGTGGAATTCAGCTACCCCGAACCGCGAGACACGTCCGAGCATCGGCGGCTGTTTGGCTGCGACCTGCAATTTGGTTCGGCCTACGACAGCATTCTGTTTGACGGCCAGGAACTGCTGCGTCCGTTGAGCATGGCCAACGAGGCGCTGGCGGTACTGCATGACAGTTTCGCCGAGGCGCAACTGGATTCGCTCTGCGGCTTCTCCATTGTCGGCAAAATCCGCGCGCTGCTCACCGAGCGTTTGAGTCACGGCCAGGGGCAATGCGACATGGAGTCGATCGCCGCTGCGTTGAACCTCAGCAAGCGCACCCTGCAACGCGCCCTGGAAAGGGACGGGACCCAGTTCAAGGACGTGCAGAACGCCGTGCGCCGGCAGCTGGCTGATTTCTACCTGCGCCATTCTCACTTCAACATGAAGCATGTGGCGTATCTCCTTGGTTTTCATGACCACAGCAGCTTCAACAAAGCCTGCAGCCGCTGGTTCGGCATGACCCCCGGTCAGTACCGGGCCGATGAATCGTTCGCGCTCGAGGGGGCCGCGTCGGTGTGACGCGGCTCTCGTCGGTGATCAAGGCTTTTTGGTCGGAGGTTTCTTTGCGCCTTTTTTGCCCTTGGGAGCCGTACGCACCGGACTGACCGCCTTGGCGACGGGCTTAGGGAGCACTGCCGGGACTTTTTGCTCGGTCGGGCTGGTGGGTATCGGCTTGGCCGCTACGACCGGGACTTCCTGTTTGATCGGCTCAGGTGTCGCTACTGAGTCTTTTTGCTTGACTGGCTCAGGTGTGACCACCGGCGCTTTTTGCTCGGCTGGTTGCGGTGTTACCCCAGCAGCTTTTTGCTTGACTGGCTCAGGCGTGACCACGGGCGCTTTTTGCTCGGCTGGTTGCGGTGTTACCCCAGCAGCTTTTTGCTTGACTGGCTCAGGTGTGACCACCGGCGCTTTTTGCTCGGCTGGCTGAGGTGTTACCCCGGCAGCTTTTTCCTTGACCGGCTCAGGCGTTACCACGGGATCTTTTGGCTTGACTGGCTGTGGTGTGACCACGGGAACCTTGATCGGCTCAGCTTTCACCACCGGTGTTTCCTGCTTGATGACTTCGGCTTTGGCTTCACTCGGCGCCTGGGTCGCGTTGTAACCTGGTAAAGCAACATCGAGCAGTGTGTGCAGCTCACGCCAGAACGGATGTTCAGCCCCGTTGATGGTCAGCAGTTCCGGCAGCAGACTGGCCACGGCTGCCAGCACTTGCTGGCGTTCTTCGGCCTCGGGCAGCATCAAGAGCAGGCTTTGCAGGCTTTCCTGCGGATAGGTGGCGACCAGCAGTTTCTGCAGGCTCAAGGTTTCGCGCAGGTCAACTGGCGCCGCACTTTGATCCGGCAGCGGCGCCTGCAATTTGCGGATCAGTTTCTCGACGCTTTGCTGGCCGGGCTCGTTGCTGTCGCGGCCCAGCAGAAACAGGATGCGGATCAAGGCTTCCATCAAGCCGCCCAGGGGCAGGGCATCCTGCAGGCGTTCGATCACAAGCTTGTCGTGTTGCTCGGCATGTGCCTGCAGATTTCGTCCGGGTGCATTACCGGTGAGGCTGTTCAATACCCCATAGATTCCGTAGAAACACAGCTCCTGGGTGGCATCGCGCAGATCGCGGTAACTGTCCAGGGCATCCTGAATCTGGTTGGAGAACAACGCCTGCCAGGCCAGGAGAGGGTTGTCAGGGGTGGCGGGGTGGCGATCCTTGCTTACTTGGGAGGCACTGGCGGACAGCCACCACAAGGCCGGGTTCATGCTACTCCACATCACTTGTTGCTGATGGAAGGGGTGCGAGCGCCGGATCAGTTCGGCGGCCGGTTCGTTGATCCACTGCCGCAACCATGGGCGTATGAAGCCGTCGTAGAGGTTGTTGTTGAAAGCGGATGCGCGTTCGACCAGGGCAAATTCGCGATCGTCGTCACGGCTCGGCTGCTCGTCGCCATGAATGTCGGCGATCCGCCGCGGTTCGAAACGCACGGCATAGGGTGTTGCCGAGTTTTCCGGCAAGTCTTCGATCAACATTTCATACAGTCCGGCCGGCAAGGCATTGATGGTATCGACCGCACCGAGCAGCTCCCGGTGCTCGCGCCGGGCCACTTTACCGGACACGAAAATGCCCAGGTGCCCGATGCTGGCATGGCGCAGGTAAACGATGGTGCGCCCGGCACGTTGCAGGGCGAGATCGCTGGGGTAGACGTCGGTGATCCAGTCCAGCGCCTGTTGCGGCGGAGTGATGTTGTCGCCATAGGAGCAGAACACCACCACCGGCACTTCGATGCGCTTGAGGTCCAGCCCGCTGCTCTTGCGCCCCAGGCCGCCGGACAACCGGTTGCCGATGAACAGGTCGTCGACAATCATCTCGATTTCTTCGCCGTTGAGCAGCGTCGGGCTGCCCCACCAGCGCTCGAAGTCCAGAAAACGCTGGGCCTCGCTGTCGACTTCGCTGAACAGGTGGTAGTACTTGCCCCACCAGCTGTGCGCCGGGTCGAGGCTTTCGAAATTGCTCACCAGCCAGGTGCCGTCGAAACGGTCATTGCCCAGGTCGCTGCCCAGGCGCGCCATCCAGCCGCCCCCCAGCAAGCCGCCGGTGTAGCGCATCGGATTGCGCCCATTGACACCGGCCCAGTAGGACAACGGCGCGCCATTGACGATGATCAGCCCAGGCAACTCCGGACGCGAGGCCGCCAACCCCATCAAGGCCCAACCCGCCTGGCAGTTGCCGATCACCACCGGTTTGCTGCTGGCGGGATGCCGGGCGCTGACGACTTCGATGAACCGGGCCTGGGCGGCGGTAATGTCCGCAAGGGTTTGCCCGGGTCTTGGCGAGTGGCTGAAGGTGATGAAGTAGGTAGGATGGCCGGCCCGCAGGCTTTCGCCGATGACCGAATCCTGTTTGAAACCGCCGATGCCCGAGCCATGACCACCCCGTGGATCGATGATGATCACCGGCGGTTTATTACCGTCGATCGCTTTTCCGGAGCCGCCGAAGACCTGCAACAGCGAGTAATTGACCGGGCGCGGCAGATCTGCACCGGCGACCAGGGTTTCATGATCGAATTTGAGCAGCAGTGGATACCCGGCCCGTTCGTGCGCCAGGGTGTTGTCGCCGCGCTGACGCAAGGTGTCCCAGAACAGCACGCTGCGTTGGGCCAGATCAGTGAAATATTCCTGCCATTCCTTCGCGGTAGGCTGTCTCAGTTGCCCGAGACTTGAGGGTGCGAAGGTTTTTGCCTGGCGCTTTTGCACGGCGTCGAGCACGTTGCGGGTATTGAGGCGTTGCAGGTGATTCAGGTGTTCGAGCAACCCGGAGGTTGATGCAAGCCCTTCATCTTGCGACGCAATATATTCATCCTGGCCCATCGTGATCTCCTGATGCCTTATAGCGGAAGCGGCGCATTCAACCCTTTATTGAACAAGACTGGGCCAGGCCGTCTGATGGTCAGGAGTTTAGACCTATTAAGGACCCCGCTGACAAGGTTTATTTTGCGCTGCACAAAATAGGGGTTGCCAAAACTTTTTGTGCACTGCAATATCAAGGCTAACGCGATGTCTGGCAGGATCGCTATCGCGTCCTCTGGCCCATTTGGGCCTTCCAGTACCAGGAGATTCAAGCATGTCTTTTTTCAACTCGGAAAAACTGCAAGCCACTCAGAAAGCCAACCTCGACCTGATCCAGCAAATCAGCGGCAAGGTCTTCGCCAGCGTTGAACAGCTCAGCCAGTTGCAGTTCAAGGCCCTGCGCGAGTCCTCCGAAGAGCAGTTCGAAGGTGTTCGCAAGCTGCTGGCAGTACGCGGTCCACAAGATTTCGCCGAGCTGCAGGCCTCTTTCACCCAGCCGAACAAGCAAACCGAACGCCTGACCGAGTTCAATCGCCAGGTTCAGGCGCTGATCGCGGAAACTCAGTCGGACATCGCCAAGCTGGCCTCCAGCCAGGTCGAAGCCGGCACCCAGCAAGTACAAGAGTTCGTTGAAGCGATCAGCAAGAACGCACCTGCCGGCTCCGAGCCAGTAGTGAACGCGTTCAAGTCGGGCCTGGCGAATGCCGGCAGTGCGTTTGAAAACGCACAGAAAGCCGCAAAACAGGCTTCCGATGTGGCTCAGAGCAGTTTCGCCGAGGCGACTGCCGCAGCCACCAAAGCAGCTCCGGAAGCAAGCACCAAGACCGGTAACAAGTAAGTCTTGTCAGGCCGGCTGCACCGATGGCGATGGGTTTATTCCCCATCGCCATTTTTTTCGGCTGGAAAAAACTGATTTACAAAGGTTCAGGCCAACAGCAGCCGCTTGATCCACTCGAGCAGTACGCCGGGCAACAGTTCAGGTTGGGGTAGCAAGGCATATTGCCGCGATCCGAATACCGCCGGCAGGTAACTCGCGGCCTGACGGTCGATGGTCAGACAGAACGGATAGATGCCTTGCAGCCTGGCTTCGGTCACGGCCTGGCGCATGTCTTCCACGCCATAGCGACCTTCATACAGGTCGACATCGTTGGGCTTGCCATCGGAAAGCAGCAAGAGCAGCCGGTGTGTAGCCGCTTCGCGCATCAGCAAGGTACTGGCGTGGCGGATGGCGGCACCTGCCCGGGTATAGCGCTCCGGCTCCAGTGCGGCAATGCGCCGACCCACTTCACCGCTGTAGCGCTCATCGAATGCTTTAAGGCTGCGTATCGTCACCCGCTGCGGCCCTTCGCCAGAAAACGCCAGCACGCTATAGGGTTCGCCCAGGCTCTCCAGCGCCAGACAGACCAGCAGCAACGCCTCGCGCTCGACATCGATGATCCGCCGATGGCGCGACAGCCAGCTGTCGGTGGAACCGCTGACGTCAATCAGCAGCATGATCGCCATGTCGCGCCGACTGCGACGCTGGGACTGATACAGCGCTTGCGGCATGCTCAGGCCGGCGCGGGCTTCGGCACAACCGTCGAGGTAGGCTTCCAGGTCGATATCGTCGCCGTCCAGTTGTTTGCGCAGCCTCACGCGTTGGGCGCGCAGCCTTTCGAATTGCTGGCGGATGGCCTCGAGCATCGACCGGTGACTTTCAAGCGTTCGTTCGACCCACTGCTGCGGGCCTTGCTGGGCGGGGCACAGATGCAAGGTTGTACCCGGATCACGGTAGACCTGAGTACGATAGTCCCATTCGGGGTAGCTGATGGCGTTTTCGGCAAGCGCTGGTGCTACGTGTCGAACGCGGGTTTGAGGTGGATCGTCGCTCAGCAGCACTTCTTTGGGACGGCCTGCTGCGACCACCCGTCGGGCTTCGTCGAGTTCGGACAATGCGTCGGCAAAATCATCTGCCGGGATGTCTGTATCCCGGTCGACCGGGCGTTGCATACCCATGGGATCTTCGGCCTTTTCCAGAGGCTCGGCGGATTGCACCATCCACGGGCCTTGTTCCTGATCGTCGTCTTCGTCGGCCCGGGCCTCGCGCACCTTTGGCTGGCGTTCGAGGCGGGCGCTGCGTGGCAGGGTGTCATCGCTGTCGATAGCGCCGGGCAACGTCGGCACCTCCTGTTGCGCCGGCGGCTCGCGCAGGTCGCCGGTCCAGGCATCGAGCAACAGCAGGTGCGCGTAAGGCCTGTGAGCCACTCCACTGGACAGCAAGTGTGCCGCAAGGGTTTCTGACTGTCGCAGCGAATCGGTGGTGTTGACAGGTATTTCCAGTCCCGGCACAGACTCGCCGCACTTATTGCTCAGCAGCAGACGAAGCAGGTTTTCCAGGGGCCGTCGATGGTCGGCAAAGGCGTGCAGGGGCGGGCGGGTGGCCAACGCATTCTGGCGTAACCCCTGGATCGGTGCCGCCAGCCCCGGTAGCAACCGCACCAGATCCCGATCGGCAGCCCAGGCTTCGAGCAGCAGATAAACGCTGCGTTGCATCGGGTTGGCAAGGTCCGGCAGATTGGCGGCACTGCCTCTTTGCGCGCGCATCGCCTGTTGCAAGGCCTGGGTCCTGAAACACTGCGTCGTGAGCAGTCCATCGTCGCTGCCCGTAGACTCGGGCAGCCAGATAGACACGCCGTCGGTCGCCGGCACGGCACGTTGCCGACACGGGGTCTCACCACGCAGAAAAAGCTTTTTCAGCAGAGTGGGAGGTGAGGGCGGTTGTGCGACGCGCAGCGAATAGTGGGTGCCAAACAGAGCCTGAATCAGCAAATCGAGGTGTTGCGCGACATCCGCCAGGGTGACGACCTTTGCACGGGTGGAGGGGGCCTGGTGACGGCGCCACAGCGCCTGGGCGTACACCGTTGCATGGCGTGAGACATCGGTGATGAGGTCCTCGGCTTCGGCCATTTAGATAAACGTCAGGTCAACCAGGTCGCGCATGGCCGCGACCAGCACCGCATCATCGGACAATGGCGAGATCAACGCGGCGCGGCAGGCGGCCGGGGCCGCAATACCGCTGCTGATCAATCGGGCAGTGGCGATCAGCAGGCGCGTGCTGGGGACTTCCGCCAGGCCCCGGTCCTGCAAGGCGCGCAGCCGATGGGCAAGGGTGACCAGCGCGTGGGCGGTGGCGTAGTCGGTTGCGCCCTCATGGATGACGATGGCGATCTCGCGTTCGGCCGGCGGGAAATCGAAATCCAGCGACACGAAGCGCTGGCGGGTACTGGGCTTCAAATCCTTGAGTATGCGTTGGTAGCCGGGGTTGTAGGACACCACCAGTTGAAAATGGGGCGAGGCTTCGAGGATCTCGCCGATCTTGTCCAGTGGCAGGATGCGCCGGTGGTCGGTCAGCGGGTGCAGCACGACCACCGTGTCCTGCCGTGCTTCGACCACTTCGTCGAGGTAGCAGATCGCGCCTTCGCGCACCGCTCTAGTCAGCGGGCCTTCCGCCCAATGGGTGCCTTGATGACCGATCAGGAAGCGCCCGACCAGGTCGCTGGCACTCAGATCGTCATGGCAGGAAATGGTGATCAACGGGCGTTTCAGTCGCCAGGCCATGTGCTCGACAAAGCGGGTCTTGCCACACCCGGTGGGTCCTTTGAGCATGATCGCCAGTTGCTGGGCATGGCATTGCTTGAAGATCGCCACCTCGTCGCCGCAGGGTTGGTAATAGGGTTCGGTTTGCGGCAATGCAGATTCTGCTGCGGGCAGGTTCTGCTGCACCAGCGAACGATCCATCACAACGCCGCGCCTGATGCTCGAGGCACATCCAGCACCGGATCGGCTTCATCGACATTGAATTGCGGCGCATGACGGAAAAAATCGAAGATAAACAGCCCTGCACCCAGGCTGAACATCGACGCCGTCGCCACCAGCATCAGGAAATGCACCTGGATTTTCAGCTGCACATCCAGGTAGCCCATGCCGAGAATACGTTCCAGGTACACCTGGGCGATGCCCGCGGTGGCAAATGACAGGGTCATGCCGAACATGCCTCCCAGCTGCAGCCAGAACGCCCAATAACCGATGCTGCTTTCCTCCACGGGACGACGGGTCATGCCCGGAAGCGCATACGTGATCATTGCCAGAACGATCATGACGTAGGCCCCATAAAAGGCGGCATGGCCATGCATGGCGGTGATCAGGGTGCCATGGGTCCATTTGTTCACATCGGGGAAGGTGTGGGCCAGACCCAAGAGGCCGGCACCGAACATCGTGAACACTGCACTGCCCATGGTCCAGTGCAGGGCCAGTTTGTTGGGGTGGGATAGACCGGAGCGGCGCATCGCGTTGTAGGCATAGATCGCCATGCCGACCAGCGCCATGGGTTCGAGCGCACTGAAAAAGCCGCCCAGTGGCAGCCAGTAATGGGGCACTCCGATCCAGTAATAATGGTGTGCAGTGCCGAGGATGCCGGCAATGAACACCAGGCCGACAATCACATACAGCCACTTCTCCATGACCTCACGATCAGCGCCGGACAGTCTGATCAGCAGATAGGCGAGAAAGCCGCCCTGGATCATCTCCCAGACGCCTTCGACCCACAGGTGGATCGTCCACCAGCGGTAGTAGATCGACACCACGTAGTTTTCATAATGCAGCAACGCTGGCAGATAGAGCACGGCGGCGCTGGCCAGGCCCAGCAGCAGCACGCCTTCGGTGGCGGTGAAGCGTCCGGCTTTCCTGATGGTCATGCCGATGTTGTAGAGAAACATCAGCATGCAGATCACGATCACGATCTTGTGCGGCAGCGGCTGTTCGAGCAGTTTGTTCCCGGTGCCATAACCGAACAGGTAGCCCAGGACGGCGGTGACGCCCATGGCCGTCCACAACCCGAGCTGGATGTAGGCCAGTTTGGTGCTGTGCAACTCGCCACGGGATTCGTCCGGCACCATCCAGTAGGTCGCCCCCATGAACCCGGTCAGCACCCAGACGATCAACAGATTGGTGTGAATGGCCTTGGTGACATCGAATGGCAACAGGTCCAGCAAGGGATCGGGCCCGAGGTATTTGGCCGCCGAGAGCAGGCCGAATACCAGTTGCAGGCCAAACAGCACCATGGCCACGGCGAAGTACCAGTAGGCGACGGATTGAGATCTGTAGCGCATGGTCATCCCCTTGGGTTACTGGAACGACGCCAGGTAGGCGACCAGTTGATCGACCTGTCCGGGCGTTAGCGATTTGGTGAAGGTGTCCGGCATGAAGGACATGCCGTTGGCGGAATACATGTCGCCCGGATGCAGGTAGGCGCTCGGCGCGACGATGGATTCGCGGATGAAGCCTTCGACGTCCTTGGCCTTGCCCTTGTAGTCAGGCGAGGCGATGACCTCTTTGGCCCGACCGGCCAACCCGGCCAGTGTCGGCCCGGCGAGATTGACCCCCGGTGCTATCGAATGGCAAGCGCTGCATACCGGTGTCGCGGTGGTGCGAAACAGCGCCTCGCCAAGCGCAATCGGGTCTTCCTTGCCGGACACCGGGCGCGCGCCGGGTGGCTGGGTGCCGCCGCCGGTGACGTTCTGCTGCGCAACAGTGAGGTCCATGCCGGGAATCGACGTGCCGGTCACCAGAATCGGCCGCGGTGGCCAGCCCTGATTGTCGACCTTGCTCACCCAGTCCATAAAGGCGATCAGGGCGGCGATTTCTTCGTCAGAGAGCTTCAGGTTCGGCATCAATCGGCGGTGGCGTTGCTCGTCATAAAACTTTGAGGGGTCTTTGAGGAACGCCGTGAGATAAGGGGCGCCGCGCAGCTGGGTGATTTTTGTCAGGTCCGGGGCGTAATACGCGCCTTCTCCAAACAAGGTGTGACAATTGATGCAGTTGTATTCATGCCAGACATCCTTGCCGCGGGTGACCTGGGGCGTGATCTGCTGGGCGTTGGTCAGTGTCGGGAATTGTCGATGGCTATCGACCGTCATTCCCAGGAATACCACCGTGGCGATGGCAGTCGATATCAGCGCGAACGAGCGTGTTTGACGTTTGTTCATTGCGATCTCTCTATACGCCGATGCCGGTCCAATAGGTGATGCCGATGATTGCGGCATAGATGACCGCGCTGGCCATCAGCACGAGCACTGCATAGCTGACGAGCTTCAAGACTTTTTGCACGACTGCCTCCCAAGGTGAAAGTGCAGTGGAAAGTGGCGGTTCAGTCGCTTTGCGTACTTGAGATCAACGCACGCGAAAGAGCGTCAGCCCTCTGTGCTGGGGATGCCGGATGTCTGCATTCGAACAGCGACGGACAGGCTGAATAAATTGATGACCTCACCAAGCCTTGCGTTCAAGTGCCGTGGTTCGGTTGGGGAGGCAGGATGACTGTGAGCCTAGTCGACGTCGCGCTACTGTCAATGACCAGGCCTTGCTTCACTCACTGTCATTCTTTGGGGGCTTGGCGCCAAACAGGCCGAACATGTTCTGGGTGTTGAGATACAGCGCCTTGGACTGATCGACATACTGCCGCATCAGGTCCTGCATCACCGGTGCCTGCTGGTGCATGAACGCGCTCCAGGCCTCTGACGATTGCGCCCCGGTCTGGGACTGGATGTCGATCACGGTCTGAATGCTCTTGTCCAGGTAGCTGCCAAGCACGCCCTGATAAGGGCCGTAGAACTGGATGATCCCCATCAGCATTTCGCTGGAGAAGATCGGCTCGCCGCCGCTTTCAGCCTCCAGAATCACTTGCAGCAGAATGCTGCGAGTCAAATCCTCGCCGCTCTTGGCATCGACCACCTGGAACGGAACCTTGTCGACCACCAGCTGGCGGATGTCGGCCAGTGTCAGGTGACTGCTGGTATGGGTGTCATACAGTCGGCGATTGGGGTATTTCTTGATCAGGCGGGGGGTGGTATCGGTCATGCGGGCGTCTCGCGGCGGGCCTGGTTAGCAGGCATCTTACTCTACTATGGGCACTGCCGCGGGTTGGTGTCGGGGGAGGGAATCCAGGCCCGACATCTTTGTTGCCTTTGAGGCCGCCTTCGCGAGCAAGCCCGCTCCCACAGTTGCCGTCTCTATCTGAACAACTCGGTCAACTGTGGGAGCGAGCTTGCTCGCGATGAGGCCCGCCATAACGCCGCAAATCCAGCAGAAAAAAAAGGGACTGCGCCATCAAGCGAGTCCCTCCTTTTATTACAGCCCGGATCGACTTACCAGATCGGCAAGCTGTAGCTGACAATCAACCGATTCTCATCCAGATCGCTGCCAAAGTTGCTCGAGCGCACCGTGGCATTACGCCATTTCACCCCGACATTCTTCAGCGGCCCGCTCTGCACGACATAACCGATATCGGTATCTCGCTCCCATTCCTTGCCTTCCGGGCGGTTGTTGCCCAGGTCGATATCGGAACCGGTGAGGTAGCGGGTCATGAAGGTCAGGCCCGGAATGCCAAGGGCCGCGAAGTTGTAGTCGTAACGGGCCTGCCAGGATTGTTCGTCCTTGCTGGCGAAGTCGCCGATCTGCACGAAGTTGACCAGGAACGCATCGGTACCGTTGATGTAGGCGTAGCCGGTGTCGCCGCTCATGCCTTGATAGCCGAGGCCGAATGCATGCCCGCCGAGGCTGTAGGTGAACATTGCGCCAATCGCGTTGTTGTCGACATTGCTGCCGCCATCGTCCGTGGAGCGGGCGAAACGCAAATCAGTCTTCAGCGACTGACCGGTGGTGACCGGCAACACGTAGGTCAAATTCACCAGGTGCTGACTGTAGAGGTTGTCGAGATGGCCGTAGCTGTAGCCGGTGGCCAGGTTGCCGGTCCATTTGTAGTTGAGACTGGCGAAATCGAAGCTGTCGCTGGCCGCATGCCGGGTAATGATGCCCTTGGCGCCGGTGCGGGTGATGCCCATGTCCTCGTAGTCCGAGGAGTCACGCTGGTTGACCTGGGTCAGGCGCCCGGCGTCCACGGTCAGGCCTTCGACTTCCAGCGAGGTCAACTGACCGCCTTCGAAGGTTTGTGGCAACAGCCGCGAATCGTTGGCCAGCACCGTGGGCAGCTTGGGCAGCAGGGTGCCAAGTTTCAGCGTGCTTTTGGACGCGCGTAGTTTGGCCGTCAGGCCCAGTTCGCCGTACTCGTCCTGGGCACCTTCACTGGTGTCGCTATGGCGCTTGAGCAGGCCGGAACCGGCGCGATCGGGGCTGGAGTCGAGTTTGACGCCGACCAGGCCGATCGCATCGAAGCCGACGCCGATCAAGCCTTGGGTGAAGCCCGATTCATAGCGCAGCAGGAAACCCTGGGCCCACTCCTCTTGTTTGGATTGCGCAGCGTTGTCCTGGCGATAATCACGATTGAAGTAGAAGTTGCGCAGCTCGAGGCTGGCCTTGCTGTCCTTGATAAAGTCAGCAGCGGCGGGGGCCGAGAGGCTGATGACGCCACCGGCCAGCAGCAGTCGGGTCGTGAGATTGCGGGTGTTACGGTCCATGGTGAAGCCCCTTTGTTTTTATTATGCAAAGACAGGTCCCGCAGCCCTCGTCGGACGGGCGAGGGCGTATCGATAAAAAACGCAGGCGCCGAAAAGAGAGGAGCGTGGCACCGCGTGGGTTCAATCGTTAAAACTGTTCGGCAGCCAGGCCATACAGCGAGGCACTGCCGGCGCGAATGGATTGCTCCAGGCTGAGGATGCGCGGCAGCAGGCGATGGATGTAGAAATCGGCGGTAGCGATCTTCGCGCCGTAAAACGCCTCGTCTTCGCCGCGTTTCTGCCCCGCGACTTGAGCCATGCGCGCCCACAGCCAGGCGTAGGCGACGTAGCCGAACAGGTGCAGATACTCCACCGAGGCGGCACCGATTTCGTTGCGGTTGGTCGCGGCCTGGTCCTGCAGCCAGGCGCTCAGGTCTTCCAGGCGCTGCACGGCATCGACCAGTTGCGCGGAGTAGGGCGCGTCGGGCTGCTGGGCGAAGTGACGGATCTGGCCGGTGAACTGGCGCAGCGCGAAGCCGTTATCGGCCAGCACTTTGCGACCGAGCAGGTCCAGCGCCTGAATGCCGTTGGTGCCTTCGTAGATCTGCGCGATGCGCACGTCGCGGACCAATTGTTCCTGGCCCCATTCGCGGATATAGCCATGGCCGCCGAATACCTGTTGGCCATTGATGCAGCTTTCCAGGCCGGTGTCGGTGAAAAACGCCTTGGCCACCGGCGTCAACAGCGCGACCAGGGTTTGCGCAGTGTCGCGCTCACGGGCGTCATCGGAAAATTTCGCCAGGTCCAATTGCTGTCCGACATAGCTGGCAAACGCACGGCCGCCTTCGGTCATGGCTTTCATGCTTAGCAGCATGCGGCGGACATCGGGGTGGACGATGATCGGGTCGGCCACTTTGTCCGGGGCGATGGCACCGGTCGGTGCACGGCTCTGCACCCGTTCACGGGCGTAAGCCACGGCGCTCTGGTAGGACGCTTCGGCGCAACCGATGCCCTGGATGCCGATGGACAGGCGTTCGTAGTTCATCATGGTGAACATCGCCGCCAGGCCTTTGTTGGCCTCGCCGACCAACCAGCCGCTGGCGCCGTCGAAGTTCATCACACAGGTGGCCGAGGCCTTGATGCCCATCTTGTGTTCGATCGAGCCGCAGCTCACGGCGTTGGCCTGGCCGAGGGAACCGTCGGCATTGACCAGCACTTTGGGCACCACGAACAGCGAGATGCCTTTCGGGCCAGGCGGCGCGTCCGGCAGTCTGGCCAGCACCAGATGCACGATGTTTTCGGTCAGGTCCTGATCGCCACCGGTGATGAAGATCTTGCTGCCGGTGATGCTGAAGCTGCCATCGGCCCGGGGTTCGGCCCGGGTGCGAATCAGCCCCAGGTCGGTGCCGGCATGGGCTTCGGTCAGGCACATGGACCCGGCCCAGCGGCCTTCATACATCGGCGGCAGGTACAGGCTTTTGAGGGTCTCGCTGGCATGGGCATCCAGCGCCAGGCAGGCGCCGGAGCTCAAGGCCGAATACAGGGCGAAGCTGGAATTGGCGCCGTAGAGCATTTCCTCGAACTGCACGGCGAGCATCTTGGGCATGCCCATGCCGCCAAAATCGGCGTTGCCGGACAGGCCGACCCAGCCGCCTTCGATGTAGGTGGCGTACGCCTGTTTGAAACCGATCGGCGTTCTGACCTGGCCTTCGTGCCACTGGGCGCCTTCCTCATCGCCGCTGCGATTCAAGGGGGCAATCAGGTGCGAGGTGACTTTGGCGGCCTCCTCGAGAATCGCGTCAGCGGTGGCGGCGTCGACGCTGTCGGCCAGGGCCGGCAGGCGCGCCCAGAGGGCCGGGGCGTCGAACACTTCATGCAGCACAAAGCGCATGTCGCGCAGCGGGGCGTTGAATTCGGGCATAACGTGAACCTCAATGGGACGGTTGGGCACGGCGCCGCTGTGGCGGGCCGTGCCTTGTCTGTCAGTGGCTGGAAGCGCTGGCGGCACCGAGGCCGGTCTGGGCGCGAACGAACTGGTCGGCGTAGGCGTCACGCTCCTTGTCGGCGCGCACGCTGCGGTCAAGCCGGGAGACGACCACGATCACCAGGAACGCCAGCGGCATCGAGAACAGCGCCGGGTGGTCGTAAGGGAAGATCGCGTGGGCATTACCGAGCACGGTGACCCAGACGGCGGGTGACAGAATCACCAGCACCAGCGCGCAGATCAGGCCGGCGAAACCACCGATGATCGCGCCCTTGGTGGTCAGGCCTTTCCAGTACATGGCCATGATCAGCACCGGGAAGTTGGTCGAAGCGGCGATGCCAAAGGTCAGGCCCACCAGGAATGCGACGTTCATCTTCTCGAACAGGATGCCCAACAGAATCGCGATGATGCCCAGGCCGACAGTGGCCATGCGGGTCACGTGCATTTCCTGCTTCTCAGTGGCCTTGCCTTTCTTGAACACGGTGGCGTAGAGGTCGTGGGAAATCGCCGAAGCACCGGCCAGGGCCAGCCCGGAGACCACCGCCAGGATGGTGGCGAAAGCCACCGCCGCGAGGAAACCGAAGAACAGGTTGCCGCCCACCGCTTTGGCCAGGTGCATGGCGACCATGTTGCCGCCGCCCACCAGGGCGCCGCCGACTTCACCGTTGACGTAGTACTGCGGGTCGGTGCCGATGATCACCATCGCGGCAAAACCAAGGGTGCACACCACCAGAAAGAAGAAGCCGATGAAGCCGGTGGCGTAGAACACCGACTTGCGCGCTTCCTTGGCGTTGGGCACGGTAAAGAAACGCATCAGGATATGCGGCAGGCCGGCGATGCCGAACACCAGGCCCAGGGACATCGACGCGGTGTTGATCGGGTCGGCGAGCATTGAGCCCGGCCCCATGATGTTCCAGCCACTGGCGTGAGCCTCGACGGCTTTGGTGGCCAGGGCTTCGTAGCTGAAACCGAACTGCGACATGGCCATGACCGCCAGGGTCGTACCGCCGGCGAGCAGCAATACCGCCTTGATGATCTGCACCCAGGTAGTGGCGATCATGCCGCCGAAGATCACATAGACCAGCATCAACGCGCCAACGATAACGACGGCGACCGGGTAGTCGAGACCGAACAGCAACTTGATCAACTGGCCGGCACCGACCATCTGCACGATCAGGTAGCAACACACCACCGTCAGCGAACCGAAAGCAGCAAAGATCCGCACCTTGTTCTGGTCCAGTCGATAGGAAACGATGTCGGCGAAGGTGTAGCGCCCCAGGTTGCGCAGGCGCTCGGCCATCAGGAAGGTGATGATCGGCCAGCCGACGAAAAAGCCGATGGTATAGATGAAGCCGTCGTAGCCCTTGGCGAACACCAGGCTGGACAGCCCCAGCAGCGTGGCCGCGGACATGTAGTCACCGGCAATCGCCAAACCGTTCTGGAACCCGGTGATACCGCCGCCAGCGGTGTAGAAGTCCGAGGTGGATTTGGTCTGGCGCGCCGCCCACCAGGTAATGGCCAGCGTGCCGAGGACGAACACAAAGAACATGCCGATCGCATGCAGGTTCAGCGGTTGTTTTTCCACCGTGCCCAGTGCGGGCGCAGCCAGCACCACGGAGGCCGGCAGCAGGCAGGCTGCGGCGAGGATCAGTTTACGCAGCGAAGTCATCACTTGCTCTCCTCGAGAATGGCGGCGCCAAGGGCGTCGAACCGGGTGTTGGCGCTGTAGACGTACCAGCCCGTCAGTAGCCAGGAAAAGATGATGATCGCCGCGCCAACCGGCATGCCCAGGGTCAACATCCGATGCTCGGCGATCGGTGCGTGCAGCCATTGCGGGGCGAACGCGACCACCAGCATGAAGGCGTAGTAAGTCACGAGTACCGCGGCACTGAGCGACCAGGCCAGGCGCGAACGGCTGCTCACCAATTGAAGGAATTTCGGATTGGACCGAATACGTTCACAGCGTTGGGTATCGGTTGAATGGATGTCGATCATGGGTGGCTCCACCTTGTTTTTTGTTATCGGTGCTTTTGGTATCAGGGGCGGGGCAGGGCGGAATTCGGCCTGCACGAGCCCGAGGCGGCAGGTAAAGACACCTGCCGCCTGACGGGTACAACGTCGATTCGGTTAGAGCGCCTTGGCCCTGTCGCGCAGGACGTACTTCTGGACCTTGCCGGTCGATGTCTTCGGCAGCAGGGTGAAGATCACCGTGCGCGGGACTTTGAAACCGGCCAGGTGTTCGCGGCAGAAACTGATGATGTCGGCCTCGCGCACGTCCTGGTGATCGGCCTTCAAGGTGATGAAGGCGCAGGGGGTTTCCCCCCATTTTTCATCGGGACGGGCCACGACTGCCGCTTCCATCACGCCCGGATGGCGATAGAGCACGCCTTCGAGTTCAATGGTGGAAATGTTCTCGCCGCCGGAAATGATGATGTCCTTGAGCCGGTCCTTGATCTCGACATAACCGTCGGGATGACAGACCGCCAGGTCGCCGGTGTGGAACCAGCCGCCTTCAAACGCTTCGGCGGTGGCGGTCGGGTTTTTCAGGTAGCCCTTCATCACGGTGTTACCGCGCATGAAAATCTCACCGATGGTCTGACCGTCCCGCGGGGTCGGTTCCAGGGTCTTCGAGTCCGCGACCATCACGCCTTCGAGTGTCGGATAGCGCACGCCCTGGCGGGATTTGACCTGCGCCCGCTCCTCCAGCGGCAGTTCGTCCCACTCGGCATGCCAGGCACAGAGCGTCACCGGGCCATAGGTTTCGGTCAGGCCATAGACGTGGGTGACCTTGATGCCCATTTCTTCCACCGCACCGATCACCTTGGCCGGTGGTGCGGCGCCGGCGACCATGGCGTTGACCGGGTGATCGATGGCCGCCTTCGCCGACTCCGGCATGTTGACCAGGGCATTGAGCACAATCGGCGCTGCACAGAGGTGAGTGATCTGATGCTCACGGATCAGCGTGAGGATTTTCTGCGGATCGACCCGGCGCAGGAACACATGCACACCGGCCAGCGCGGTGATGGTCCACGGGTAGCACCAGCCGTTGCAGTGGAACATCGGCAGGGTCCAGAGGTACACCGGATGGTTGCCCATGGCCCAGGTCATCTGGTTGCCCAGGGCGTTCAGGTAAGCACCGCGATGATGATAGACCACGCCCTTGGGGTTACCGGTGGTGCCGGAGGTGTAGTTCAGCGAGATGGCTTGCCATTCGTTCACCGGCCAGTGCCAGTCGAAGGCCGGGTCGCCCTCGGCCAGCAGCGCTTCATAGTCCAGGTCGCTGACGGCCTCGCCCTCACCGTACTCGGGATCATTGACGTCGATGACCAGCGGCGGGTGATCCAGCATGCCGATCGCCGCGTGAATCACGCTATGAAACTCGCGGTCGGTGATCAGCACCTTGGCCTCGCCATGCTGCAGCATGAAGGCAATGGCTTCGGCATCCAGGCGCACATTAAGCGGGTTGAGCACGGCGCCGATCATCGGCACGCCGAAGTGCACTTCAAGCATCTCTGGAATGTTCGGCAGCATCACCGCCACCGTGTCGTTCTTGCCGATGCCGCGCCCGGCCAGCGCCGAGGCCAGGCGCCGGCAGCGGGTGTAGGTCTGCGCCCAGGTGCGACGAATCGAACCGTGGATCACGGCGGGGTAGTTGGGGTAAACGCTGGCGGTGCGCTCGATGAAGCTGAGCGGAGACAGGGCAATGTGATTGACAGCCGCAGGGCCTAGCCCTTGTTCATAGATCGACATGTGCGGGTACTCGGTGGCTGATTGTTAGCTCTATGGTGGCCTTGCAGCGTCGCCGCTGAGGTCACCTTTTATGTCCGGTGTGCTTTATATAACATTCAGCCATAGATATGGAAGTACAACCTATAGCGTATAGTAAATATACTATAGATGATTCTTGAGGTTCTAAATGAATGCGGTCTTACCCCCAAGGCCGGTATATCCTTGGTTTCCCTGACGAAGGACCCGTGATGACCCTGACCCCCGTTCGATTGCACAGTTGGTTGCGCCTGCAGCGCGAGGGCGTGTCCCTGGCCACCCGGGCCGATGCCTTGTGCCGTGCGTTGCAGGATTGCCCCGAGGTGCGTCGGGCGGTTTATCTGAGCTGGCAAGCCAAATCGCGGATCTACAGTCACGAAGGTGCCGCCCAGCATTTTCCACCGGGCCTGGGTGACCCTTCGCAAGCCAGCGATCAACGGCTGTTCGAGCGCCTGGTCGAAGCGGGGCGGCTGGATCTGGCGCAAGTGCGGCAACTCGATTGCTGGCTGGCCGGCCGACTGCGCCGGGCCGCCATCAGTCATGGTCAGGTCTTCGACCTGGCCTTGCAGCCGGGCCAGCCGGGGTTGTTGCTGGTAGAAGTGTGCGAGGGCGTGAGCCTTGACTGGCTGGGCTGGGTCCAGGATTTGCTGACCACCCTGCTCGCCAGCGTCAACGGCATGCTGCGAGGCTCGCCGCTATTGGGCCACGATCCGCAGCCGAGTCTGTTGCTCGATGCCCAGGGCCGGCCGCTGGAGTTCAATGCGGCGCTGATGGCATTGCTCGCGGAAAAACCGCTGACCGAGGTGCCGGGCTTTCTGCCGGTGAATCACCGGGTGCTGGTGCGCGCCTGTCTCGACCAGCAACGTGCCATCGAAGGGGTCGAGGCCCAGTTCGAAGCGCAGATCCTGATCTGGACCTTTATCCCCGATCCCCAGGACAACCGCGTCCTCGCCCGTTGTCGCGACGCCACCGCACAAGTGCTGGCCGAGCGCGAAGCGACCAAGGCGCGCAGGCTGTACCGGCTGATCATCGAGAACACCACCGACCTGATTTCCCGACACACCCCGGACGGGCGCTTTCTCGATGCATCGCCGGCGTCCTGGACCTTGCTCGGCTACTGGCCGGAAGAGTTGCGCGGGCAAATGGCCCAGGGCCTGTTCCATGGCCAGGACCTGGCCAGCCTGGTACAGCGCGCACGCGATGCCCTGGAGCAGGACGGTTACCACACCATGACCTATCGCATTCGCCATCGGGACGGGCACTACCTGTGGTTCGAAACCGCCAGCCGGGCGATTCGGGAAACCTACACCGGTGCGGTGGTCGAAGTGGTCAGCGTCTCCCGGGACATCACCGCCCGGGTGCAGGCCGAGGAGAACAAGCGGCGCCTGGCCGAAGTGGTCGAGGTCAACACCGATCCGGTGCTGTTCATCGACCCCGAGGGGCAAGTCACCTATCTCAACCCGGCGGCGCGGCGCATCCTCGGGGTCGACGAGCAACAGCCGATGCCGACCCTGGCGCAGTTGTTCGCCAGCAGCGACCTGGCCCGCCTGCAACGCGACGGCTGGAGCGGCGCCGAGCGCAACGGGGTGTGGAGCACCGATGCCCGCTTGCAACCCCCGGGCGGCGGCACGTCGGTGCCGGTATCGCTGGTGCTGCTGGCGCACCGTTCCGCCGGCGGCGAGCGCTATTACTCATTGGTGGCGCGGGACATGACCGAGCACGAACTGCGCGAAGTGCAACAGCGCCGCCATCAGGACGAACTGGCGCACACCGCGCGGCTGGTGACCCTGGGGGAACTGGCCTCGGGCATCGCCCATGAAATCAATCAGCCGCTGGCGGCCGTGGTCAATTATGCCAACGCCAGCCAGCGTTATTTGCAGACGCTGGACTCCAACCCCGAGGCCGCCGCCAGAGTCGCGCAAGGACTGGAACGCATCACCCACCACGCGACCCATGCCTCGGAGGTCATCCGGCGTTTGCGGGCCTTCCTGCGCAAGGGGCAGCGGCGCATGCAGGCCCTGAATTTCACCGACGTCGCCCGCGAGGCCGTGCGCTTGTGCGCCTGGGAAGCGAACAATTGCCAAGTGGCAATCGAGGATCGACTGCCGGATAATCTGCCGCCGGTTTATGCCGACCGGGTGCTGCTGGAGCAGGTCTTGCTCAATCTGCTGCGCAATGCCATCGACGCCAACCGCGAACAGCATCCGGGACAGCCTTCACTGATTGTGATGGCGGCCGGGCAGGGCAGTGGCGCGACGGTGGAAATCAGCGTGCAGGACCAGGGCCCGGGCGTCAGCGAGCCGGAGCTTGAGCAGATATTTACCCCGTTCTACACCAGCAAAGCCGAGGGTCTGGGGCTCGGGCTGTCCATGAGCCGCAGCATCATCGAAGGGTTCGGTGGCGAGCTGCAGGCCCATCGCCAGCCGGTCGGGCTGCTGATGTGTTGCCGCTTGCCGCTGGCCGGTCCGACAAAACAACAACAGGAATAATGCAATGGCAGGTGCGACTGAGCACGTGGTGTATGTGGTCGACGACGATCAAGGCATGCTCGATTCAACGGTCTGGCTTCTGGAATCGGTGGGGCTCAAGGCCTTGCCGTTTACCAGTGGCGTGGCGTTTCTCAATGCCTGTGATGCGACTCTCGATGCTTGCGTGCTGCTCGATGTACGCATGCCCGGCATGGGCGGCTTGAACGTCCAGGAAGAAATGCGCGCACGGGAGTTGAATCTGCCGATCATCTTCGTCAGCGGTCACGCCGATGTGCCGATCGTGGTTCGAGCGTTCAAGGCCGGCGCCCATGACTTCATCGAGAAACCCTACAACGAGCAATTGCTGCTGGACAGCGTACAACAGGCCCTGAGCAACTGCGCGGCCAACCGCTCGGGCAATCAGGGCCACGACGCCCTGCAGGCGCGCCTGCTCACCCTGACGCCTCGCGAGCGCGACGTCTTGTTGCCGCTGGTGCAGGGTTACACCACCCGTGAAATCGCCGAGCAACTGGGGGTGAGCGCCAAAACCGTCGATCTGTATCGCTCGCGGGTGATGAAGCGCATGCAGGCCAGCACCTTGCCGGACCTGGTGGGCATGGCGATCGCCGCGCAACTGGTCGATCCATTGAAGCTGCGTTGAGACCTCGCGTTCTCCAGCGAGGGTCTATGCTGGGCTAACCGATCCCCTTACCTTGCAGTGATCTGCAAAGAGGCATCCATGGAGCCCACGTCCCTCTCCGAGAAAGCACTCACGCGCACGCTGCTGGATGTCTTGATTCGTGCCGGGCTGATCGCCGTACTGGTGCTGTTCTGCTTCGAGATATTCGCCCCGTTCCGCGACTTGATGCTGTGGTCGCTGATTCTGGCGATCACCCTTTACCCGCTGCAAACGCGGCTCAAGGGGTCGCTGGGTCGCAAGGATGGCGTGGTTGCAACGCTGATCGTGCTGGTTGCGATCGTTATCCTCATGGTGCCGATCTACCTGTTGGGCATCTCGATTGCCGATTCGGTCGAGCACTCGATGGAAATCGTCAAGGGCGGTGAGTTTCATATTCCGCCGCCCACTGAGTCAGTTGCCCATTGGCCGTTGATCGGCGAGCCTCTCTCGACACTCTGGCTGCAGGCTTCAACCGATCTTCCCGACCTGGCAGCGAAATACCTGCCGCAGATAAAACACGCCAGCCTGAGCCTGTTGAGCAAGCTTGCCGGCGTCGGCATGGGTTTGCTGATGTTCATTTTTGCCTTGATCATTGCCGGGATCATCATGGCCTATGGCGAAGAGGGCAGCCGCAGTGCGATACAGATTGCATCGCGCCTCAGCGGCTCGGAGAAGGGCCGGAAAATTGCCGGACTGTGCACCGCCACGATCCGTGCGGTGGCACTGGGGGTGGTCGGCATCGCCTTCATCCAGATGCTGCTGGTGGGCCTGGGTTTCGTGTTCAAGGGCGTTCCCGGCGCAGGTTTGCTGGCGCTGGCCGTGCTGTTGCTGGGCATCATGCAACTGCCGGCGACCCTGATTACGCTTCCCGTGATCGCCTATGTGTTCGCCACCGAAGGGGCCAGCACGGCGACGATCGTCTTCGCCGTCTATGTCTTCGTCGCCGGCCTGGTGGATAACGTGCTCAAGCCATTGCTGCTGGGCCGCGGTGTCGATGTACCCATGCCGGTAATATTGATCGGCGCCCTGGGCGGCATGGTCACCAGCGGCATCATCGGGCTGTTCATCGGCCCGGTGGTGCTGGCGGTCGGGTATCAATTATTCTGGCAGTGGGTGCAGGACCGGCCGCACGAAGGAGGAGGGCAGTCACTGTGAGTGCGCAGAAAAATGAGCTGCTGGAGCAGGTATTGATCGCCCATGGCGGGCTGGAACGCTGGAACAGCTTCGACAAGGTACGCGCCACGATCGTGACCGGCGGTTCGCTCTGGGCCATGAAAGGCCTTACCCAGGACAGCGCACCACGGCAGATGACCGTTTGGCTGCATGAACAGCGCGCCTCGGTGACGCCTTTCGGCGGACCTGATCAATTGACGGCCTTCACAGCGGATCGAATCGCCATCGAAAAGACCGACGGCAAGGTGATCGCCGAACGCTCGGCACCCAGGGAATCCTTCCGCGACCATGGCGAAAACAGCTCATGGGATCCGCTGCACCGTGCGTACTTCAACGGTTACGCGCTCTGGTCTTACCTGACCATGCCTTTCCAGTTCACCTGGCCGGGCGTCGCCACCGAAGAAATCGAACCCTGGCAAGAGGGCACTCAGCACTGGCGACGCCTGCGGGTGACCTTTCCCGAGCACATCGCCACCCACTGCGCGGTGCAGGATTTCTACTTCGGCGAGGACTTTCTGCTGCGTCGCCACGACTACAAGGTGGACATCAGCGGCGGCCTGCCTGCCGCCCAGTATGTGAGCGACTACGTCGAGGCAGACGGGCTGCGCATGCCGGGCAAGCGGCGCGCCTATCGACGCGGGCCTGATGGCCAGGCCGACTCGGGGGCTTTGCTGGTGGCGATCGACCTCAGTGACATCGGCTACTCGTAATGCAACACGGAGGAATGAATCATGACCGTGCATGCCTGGGAAAAGCTCTACCTCGATGACCTGCACCTGGGTCAGAAATTCGAGAGTGACACCGTTCGCGTCGACCTGCAGGCAATGCTGGCGTTTGCCCAGGCGTTCGACCCGCAACCCTTCCACCTCGATCCGGAAGCAGCCAGCCTGAGCCTGTTCGGCGGTCTGGCGGCCAGTGGCTGGAACACCGCGGCGCTGACCATGAAAATGCTGGTGGCCAGCGTGCCATTGGCGGACGGGATCATTGGTCTGAACATTGAACTGAGCTGGCCGACGCCGACCTATCCAGACGACGTATTGCGCCTCAAATGCACCGTGCAAGCCATTGAGCCGTCCGCTTCCAAGCCGGATCGGGGCGTGGTGACGATGCTCATGGAAACCCTCAATCAGAACGACAAGGTGGTGCAACGGGCGACGGGCAAGCTGCTGGTGTTCAATACGCCGGCGCCTGATTGAACAGACGCTTCACAGAGGCCGCTTGAGGTAGTGGGCAAATTCCCTTGCCAATTGCGACGGCAGTATCGCTGAGCATTGAGTCAGCCTATACTTCATTTGACTGAAAAATTAGTTCATTTGAATGGAGTGGGCATGAACACATCGACAGCCGCTCGGCGTCCGGCCGCAAAGAAGGATGAACCTCGTGAAATCGGGATCGCCGCGTTTTGGCGTTTCAGTTTCAATCGAGAACTGCTCAAGGACTCGGAGCGCTTGCAGCAGATCAAGTCGGGATTTCCAGCCTCTCTTGTCCAGGCCCTGCGCCAGACCTTCGACCTGCAGGAGCGCAGTGTGGAAACGCTGCTCAATGCGTCGATCTCTACGCTCGAAAGGCGTCGGCGTGAGCAAAAAAACCTGGACCCTGTCGCTTCCGAACGTCTTGATCGCATAGCCACGGTCTCTCATCTGGCTGAAGAGGTGTTCGAGAACAAGGTGAACGCCGCGCACTGGATGTCGACGCCGAACAAAGCGCTCGGCGGCATTGCCCCGATCATGCTCTGCGAAACCGAGATCGGGGCCAGGCAGGTGCGCCGTGTGCTCCATGCACTGGAGTGGGGCGGCGCGGCCTGATGCGGGCCTGGCGCATCGCAAAGGCGAAACGTGCGACCGACCTTTCAGGCATGGGCGCCGCTATCGAGGGTGGGCGTTGGAATGATCAGGATGTACCCGCCGTCTACATGGGGCTGACTCCGGCAATCTGCTGTCTGGAAACCTTCGTCCACGCAGGGGGCGAACCGACGTTCCCGATGAAAATCACCTGCTTCGAACTGCCCGACGATCCCACGCTGTTTTTGCAGCCTGATCCGAAGACGTTGCCGGACGGTTGGGCGAGCCTTCCCGCTGACCGCCCAAGTATGGATTTCGGTACCGCCTGGCTGAGGGCGAACACGCACCTGGGGTTGATCGTGCCTTCGGCCGTGCTGGCCCTGGAACGCAATGTGGTGATCAATCCAGGTCACCCGGCGGTCTCTGAGATCAAAGTGGTCGACGTGTTCGATTTCATGTACGACCCTCGCATGTTCGCGTAGGAGCCACGAGCGAAGGCGTCCGGTCAGTCGACATCAATGCCGGATGCCAGTCCGCCTTCGCGAGCAAGCCCGCTCCCACACACCCGAACCGGATCAGACAATCCCGGTCAGGTAATACACCCCAATCACGAAAAACGCCGCCAGTACCTTGAAGATGGTCATCCCGAAAATATCCTTGTACGCCTGACGGTGGGTCAGACCGGTGACCGCCAGCAAGGTGATGACCGCGCCGTTGTGGGGCAGGGTATCCATGCCGCCAGCGGCCATTGCCGCCACGCGATGCATGACTTCCAGGGGGATGTGCGCGGCGTTGGCCGAGGCGATGAAGGTATCGGACATGGCGGCAAGCGCAATGCTCATGCCGCCCGAGGACGACCCGGTGATACCGGCCAGCAAGTTGATAGTGATGGCCTGGTTGACCAGGGGATTGGGAATGACCTTCAGCGCCTCGACGACCGCAACGAAACCCGGCAACGCCGCGATGACTGCACCGAAGCCATATTCGGACGCGGTATTGAGGGTGGCAAGCATCGCACCGCTGACGGCGCTACGGCTGCCTTCGGCCAGTTTGCGAGCGATGGTGCGGTAGCTGAAGATGAAGACGGTGACGATCCCGACCAGCAACGCCGCCTGCACCGACCAGATGGCAATCATCTTCGACACCTGGGTCTGGATGGGCGCCTTCAGCCCTGGCAGATCGATTTCATACACACTGCCATACCATTGCGGTATCCAATGGGTGAAGGCCAGGTTCATCACACCCACCAGCAGCAACGGCAACAACGCTATCAGCGGGTGGGGCAGGGCGATGTCCTGCGGGGTTTCCGGTTCGTTGCGCAGATCGCTGCCGTAGCCTTCACCCGCACGCAGGGCCTTGCGCCGTTGGCGCTCGAGATAGAGCATGCCGCCGATCAGTATGAACAATGAACCCAGCACGCCCAGCCAGGGCGCGGCCCAGGATGTGGTGCCGAAAAACGTGGTGGGGATAATGTTCTGGATCTGCGGTGAGCCGGGCATCGCATCCATGGTAAAGGTGAACGCACCCAGGGCGATGGTCGCGGGCATGAGTCGCTTGGGAATATCGCTTTGACGGAACATCTCCGCCGCAAAGGGGTAGACCGCAAACACCACCACAAATAGCGAAACGCCGCCATAAGTGAGCAGCGCGCAGACCAGCACGATGACCAGCATGGCCTGGCTGCTGCCCAGCAGGTGAATGACTGATTTGACGATAGAGCGGGAAAAACCGGACAGCTCGATCAATTTGCCAAACACCGCTCCCAGCAGGAACACCGGAAAGTAGAGCTTGATAAAGCCGACCATCTTGTCCATGAAAATATCACTGAACGCCGGGGCTACCGCGCTGGGGTCAGTGAGCAGAACGGCAGCGAGTGCAGCGAGCGGCGCGAAGATAATGACGCTGTATCCCCGATAAGCAGCGAGCATTAAGGCGAACAACGCCAACAAGGCGATGATGACACTCATGGGATGTCCTTCGAGGCTGGGCCTGCAGCGCAGAGGAGGCGAATGAGAGGCTGCGCAGTGGCTGTGATTTTTTGTTGTCGGGCCGCGCAGGTGTCGCGGCCCTTTTTAGCCAGGCTGTACTTACTCTGCGATACCGGCGTACGGCACATCCTTGTGACCGTAGCGACGGACCCGGATGTTGGCCTGTTCGCCATGTCCGGCGAAGCCTTCCAGCGCACACAGGCGTGAGCAGTACTCACCGATGAGGGCCGAGGCTTCGTCGGTCATGACCTTCTGATAGGTGCAGGTCTTGATGAACTTGCCGACCCACAGGCCGCCGGTGTAGCGCGCGGCTTTCTTGGTGGGCAGGGTGTGGTTGGTGCCGATGGTCTTGTCGCCGTAGGAAACGTTGGTGCGCGGGCCGAGGAACAGGGCGCCGTAGTTGCGCATGTTGTTGAGGAAGAAGTCCGGATCACGGGTCATGACTTGCACATGCTCGAACGCCAGGTCATTAGCGATGGCCAGCATTTCCTGTTCGTCTTCGGCCACGATCACTTCGCCGAAACTCTCCCAGGCCTGGCGGGCGATCCCGGCAGTCGGCAGGATCAGCAGCAGGCGTTCGATTTCAGCCATGGTCTCGCGCGCCAGTTTTTCCGAAGTCGTCAGCAATATCGCAGGCGAGTCCGGGCCGTGTTCGGCTTGACCGAGGAGGTCAGTGGCGCAAATTTCCCCGTCGACCGTTTCGTCGGCGATCACCAGTGTTTCGGTGGGGCCGGCGAACAGGTCGATACCGACCCGGCCGAACAATTGGCGTTTGGCCTCGGCGACAAAAGCGTTGCCCGGGCCGACCAGCATATCGACTGGAGCAATGGATTTTGTACCCAGGGCCATGGCCCCGATCGCCTGGATCCCGCCCAGGCAATAAATCTCGTCGGCGCCCGCCATGTGCTGAGCGGCAACAATGGCCGGGGCCGGTTTGCCATGGAAAGGTGGGGCGCAGGTGATGATGCGCGGTACGCCGGCCACCTTGGCGGTAATCACCGACATGTGCGCGGAAGCCAGCAGCGGGTACTTGCCGCCCGGCACATAGCATCCGGCCGCATTGACCGGGATGTTTTTGTGGCCGAGGACCACCCCTGGCAGCGTTTCGACTTCCAGATCACGCAGGCTGTTACGTTGGTGCTGAGCGAAATTGCGCACCTGGGTCTGGGCGAACTCGATGTCGGAGATGTCGCGCTTGGTCAACTGCGCCATGCAGGCATCGATCTCGGCGCTGGTGAGTCGGTAGTCCTCGCGATCAAGGTTGTCGAAGCGAATGGAGAGCTCGCGAACCGCGGCATCGCCACGTTCTTCGATGTCGGCCAGGGTCTTTTCGACCGTGTCACGCACTTCACGGGCTGCCGATTTGATGACGGACGCTTCCGCGCCTTTTTTGAGCCAAGTTGCCATGGGATAGATTCCTGAGCGTTGTTGTTTTTGAATTTGCATACGTATGCAATGAGAGCAATCCTATGTCATTCTCAAGGCCGATGAAAAGGGGGTGGAGAAAAAAGAGCCGGGCGGTTCGCAGCAGAGGGCATGAGTTGCGTCGCAAAACGGGCAGGCTGCACACGTCGCTGGCAATGGCAGGTATGATCGACATTTCAATACTCGGCGCGCACGCAAAATGGCAGATTCCAACGACCCACCCCGGCATCCGATCACGGCCCATGATGTGGCCAGGTTGGCGGGTGTCTCCCAGTCGGCGGTCTCGCGAACCTTCACCAAGGGCGCCAGTGTTTCACCCAAGACTCGGCAGAAGGTCGAAGAAGCGGCAGCAGCCCTGGGTTATCGACCCAATCAGTGGGCCCGCTCGCTGATCAAGCGCCGCTCCAATCTGATCGGCGTCGTCGCGCCCAGCATGGAGAACCCCTTTTATTCGGCGGTGCTGGAGGCCTTGTCGGCAGCGTTCGAAGAGTTGGGTTATCGCGTGCTGCTGTTCTCCACCGCCAACCACGAAGACTCCGATCCGGTGCTCGAAGAAGTCCTTGGCTATCGCGTTGAAGCACTGGTCCTGGTCTCGGCGAGCCTGTCTTCGCGATTCGCCCAGGAGTGCAGGCAAACCGGTTTGCCCGTGGTGCTGCTCAATCGTCGAAATGACAGCAGCAGCATCTCCAGTGTGACCAGCGACAATGCCCAGGGCAGCCTGGAAATTGCGCAGTTCCTGGTTGCCGGTGGCCATCAAAAGCTGGCTTTTATCGCCGGTAAGGAAAGCTCTTCGACCAGTCGCGATCGGGAAAGAAGTTTTGTCGACGCGCTGCAACGTCTCGGGCATCCAGCGCCGCAGCGCGAAGTGGGGCATTACACCTTTGACGGAGCAATGGATGCCACTCGCCGTCTGCTGTCGAGCGCCACTCCACCCGACGCGATTTTTTGCGCGAACGACATCATGGCGCTGGGCGCCATCAACGTTGCTCGCGAGGAGTTCGGGCTCCAACCTGGCCATGACATTTCAATCGTCGGTTTCGATGATATTGCCCTGGCGTCCTGGCCGGTCTTTGCGCTGACCACTTACGTTCAACCGGTTGGCGCCATGGTCAGTCGTGCGGTCGGCATCATCTGCGCGCAATTGGAGAACCCGGATACCCCGGCGATTCAAGAGGTCGTTCGAGGGCAGTTGATCGTGCGCAACAGCTCGAAAATTCCCGAGTCCGGGGTAAAGCAGGGCGCTGATTGCCTTGTCTGGCAAGCGCAGGACTAGTCATCAGCCGAGCCTGTTTTCGACGGCAGAACCCCTCAGGCGAACTCGAACGCACTGCGCTTATACAGGCGCGTCGGAACGGGCTGCGAATGGGGTGTTAAAAAATGTTATGAAGAAAAAATACTTCACATGATTAGATCATTGGTGGATGATCTCCCCAACCGGTAGGACACCCCTGCTTTCCTCTGGAGTACCCCATGAATAACAAGAAGGTCGGTGTTGTCGGGCTGGGCGCGATGGGTCTGGGCATTGCCCGCTCGTTGTTGCGCAGCGGTTTCGATGTGCATGCCTGTGATGTGCGGGCCGGCGTCACCGAACAGTTCAGCGGGGAGGGCGGCGTGGCGTGCTTGTCACCGTCGCACATGGCCGCTGAGTGTGAGGTCATCATTATCGTGGTGGTCAATGCCGAGCAGACCGAGACCGTATTATTCGGTGAAGGTGGTGCTGTGGCCGCACTGCGCCCCGGTAGCCTGGTGATCGGCTGCGCCACGGTCGCCCCGACTTACGCCGTGGATCTGGGCCGGCGTCTGGCCGCTCTGGGCCTGTTGTACCTGGATGCACCGATTTCCGGGGGCGCCGCCAAGGCTGCCGCTGGCGAGATGACCATGATGACCTCGGGCCCGGCCGACGCCTATGCCCAGGCCGAGTCGATACTGGCGGGCATGGCTGGCAAGGTCTATCGCCTGGGTGACGTCCATGGCCTGGGTTCGAAGGTCAAAATCATCAACCAACTGCTCGCCGGGGTGCATATTGCCGCCTCTGCCGAGGCCATGGCGCTGGGTCTGCGTGATTTCCCTGGCATCGAATTGCCGACTGCCAAGCCTGATTCTGTTTGAGGAGCACCCCATGACTACCTCCACCGCACGCCCGCTGCTGGGCTGCATCGCTGACGATTTCACCGGCGCCACGGACCTGGCCAACATGCTGGTACGCGGCGGTATGCGCACCGTGCAAAGCATCGGTATCCCGAGCGCGGAAGTTGCCGCCGGGCTTGACGCCGATGCGATCGTCATTGCCCTGAAGTCGCGTACCACGCCGGTCGCCGAAGCGGTCGAACACTCTCTCGCCGCACTGGCCTGGCTGCGCGAACAAGGCTGCGAGCAGATCTTTTTCAAGTATTGCTCGACGTTCGACTCCACCGCGGCCGGCAATATCGGCCAGGTCAGCGAAGCGTTGCTGGCTGCACTGGGCAGCGACTTTACCCTGGCCTGCCCGGCGTTCCCGGAGAATGGCCGGACGATTTTTCGTGGCCACCTGTTTGTGCAGGATCAGTTGCTCAGCGAGTCCGGCATGCAACATCACCCACTGACTCCGATGACCGATGCCAACCTGGTTCGGGTGCTGCAATCGCAGACCCGGCTGAATGTCGGCCTGTTGCGCTATGACACCATTGCCCGCGGCCCTGAGCAGGTGCGTGCGCGAATCGCAGAGCTGCGAGCTCAAGGGGTCGGCATGGCCATCGCCGATGCCTTGTCGGACAGCGATCTGTACACCCTCGGTACCGCCTGCGCCGATCTTCCATTGTTGACGGGTGGATCGGGGCTGGCCCTGGGCTTACCGGACAACTTCCGTCGCGCCGGCAAGTTGCGCCACCTCGATGCCTCGAAACTTCCGGCGGTGTCCGGCGGGGAAGTGGTATTGGCCGGCAGTGCTTCGATCGCTACCAATGGACAAGTGGCGGCCTGGCTCGAAGCAGGCCGACCGGCCCTGCGCATTGATCCGTTGGCCTTGGCCGCGGGTAAACCGGTGGTGGCGCAGGCCTTGCACTTCGCCCGTGATAACCGGCAAACGGTATTGATCTACGCCACCAGTTCACCCGAAGAGGTCAAGCTGGTGCAACAGCAACTCGGCGTGGAGCAAGCCGGCAGCCTGGTGGAAAACGCCTTTGGTGAAATTGCACAAGGTCTGCGCCAGAGTGGGGTGCGCCGTTTTGTGATCGCCGGCGGGGAAACCTCGGGCGCTGTGGTTCAGGCGTTGGGCGTACAGCTGCTGCAGATCGGCGCGCAGATCGATCCGGGGGTGCCGGCAACCGTCAGCAGTACTGACGAGCCTTTGGCGCTGGCACTCAAATCGGGCAACTTCGGTGGCCGCGACTTCTTCAGCAAAGCGTTGAATCAACTGGCCAGAGGTGTGCAATGAGCACTGAAAATGCGTTGCGCGAAGAGATTTGCGAGGTGGGTCGCAGCCTTTACCAACGCGGATACACCGTCGGCAGCGCCGGCAACATCAGCGCGCGCCTGGACGACGGATGGCTGATCACGCCGACGGATGTCTGCCTCGGGCGCCTTGATCCGGCGAGCATCGCCAAGGTCAACCTGGCCGGCGAATGGGTGTCCGGTGACAAGCCTTCCAAGACCCTGGCGCTGCATCGCCAGGTCTACGACCGCAACCCGAGTGTCGGCGGTGTGGTGCATACCCACTCGACCCATCTGGTGGCGTTGACGCTGGCAGGCGTCTGGCAGCCGGACGACATCCTGCCGCCGCTGACGCCGTATCAGGTGATGAAAGTCGGGCATATCCCGTTGATTGGCTATCAACGCCCCGGCTCATCAAAGGTAGCCGAGCAGGTCGCCCAGTGGGCCAATCGTGTTCGTGGCGTGATGCTCGAACGGTTGGGGCCCGTGGTCTGGGAGAGCTCGGTGTCCAGGGCCAGTTATGCGCTGGAAGAGCTTGAGGAAACCGCGAGACTCTGGCTGATGAGTCAGCCCAAACCCGAACCTCTTGACCAGGCGGCTCTGGATGAACTGCGAGAGACCTTCGGTGCGCTCTGGTAGTCCGTTGTTTCAGGCCGGGGTCTAGTCAGACGGCAGCAACAGTTCGACACCCTGCTTGCGGATGCCATCGGCCGCGGCAGGGGTCAACGCGTCGTCGCTGAGGATGATATCGAACTGCTCGAGCCCGGCAATCCTGTACAGGCTGAAGGTACCGTATTTCGAACTGCTGGCCACCAGCACCACTTGCGAGGCCGATTGCATCGCGGCTTGTTTGACCTCTACCTTCAGTGCCGAAGGCGTGGTGAGGCCGCGACGTAAATCCCATGAGCTGGACGATATGAACGCGATGTCGGTGACGATTTGACGCAAGGTGGCCACCGCCAGGCTGCCCACGCACGATTGATTGGAGTGATCCAGCTGCCCGCCGGTATGAATCACCGTGACGTGGGGGGCTTCGATCAGTGCCTGGACGATGCCGAAGTCGTTGGTCACCACGGTCATGCCGGACAGTGCCTTGATGTAGGGGACGATTTCCAGGGTGCTGGTCCCCGCATCCAGGTAGATCGTCATATCGGCATGCAGTAGCCGGGCGGCGAGCTTGGCCATGGCTTGCTTCTGCGGCAACTCGACCACGGCCTTGAGCTGATGACTGGGTTCACTGTGGAGCTGGCTGGCGATTCGTACCCCACCCGTTACCGAGTAAGCACGGCCCTCCTGCTCCAGCAACGCGATATCGCGACGTATGGTCATGTGCGAGCAGTCGAACATTTCCATCAATTGATGAACGCTCAGCACCTGATGCTTGCGCAGCTGTCGCAGCATTGATTCACGGCGCTGTTCAGGAATCATCGGTGCGCCGCTTTCGGCGGCGAGGTCCTTCTGACTAGGCATTCGGGCTCCTGGGCAAGGAAAGCGGACAGTAAGGGTAACGTTCAAGCATGGTAGCGAATCCGTAGCTGGATCAGTAGAGACAATAATGGGGGGCGTGGCGCTTCCCCAACAACGGGAACAGGCCGCGCACGTCCGGCAGCGAAGAGCTGATTCGGCAATGCACGGCAGCGATTCCTGTGTAGGAGCTGGCTTGTCGGATCGCCGCGCCGCAGCGAAGGCGGTGTGTCAGTCAATGAAGATGTTGAATGAACGGACGCCTTCGCTGGCAAGCCAGCTCCTACAGGGTTTTGTGCTGGGCACAATATTCGTGCAACGGCAGCGATTCCTGTGGGAGCGAGCTTGCTCGCGAAGACGGCGGCACATTCAACATCCATGTGACTGATACACCGCTTTCGCGAGCAAGCTCGCTCCCACAGGGGATGGTGCTTGGCCGTTAGAGGGCGTCGCGGGATGGTTGGCCATCGACCAGGCGCTGGATCTGCAGCGGATTGCCATTCTTCAAGGCTTCGGGCAGCAAGCTGTCCGGGTAGTTCTGGAAGCACACCGGCCGCAGGAAGCGATCGATCGCCAAGGTACCCACCGATGTCCCGCGCGCATCGGACGTCGCCGGATACGGCCCGCCATGGACCATCGAATCGCAGACTTCCACACCGGTCGGATAACCGTTGAGCAGGATCCGCCCGACCTTCTGTTCCAGCAACGCTGTCAGCTCGCCGAACTGCTCGAAATCTGCCGGTTCGCCAATGATGGTCGCCGTCAGCTGTCCGTGCAGACCGTTCAACGCGGCACTCAGTTGTGCCTGGTCCGCGACTTCGACGAACACCGTAGTCGGCCCGAACACTTCCTCTTGCAGTACTTCATCGCCATCGATCAGCAGACTGACATCCGCCTTGAACAGCTGCGGCTGGGCCTGATTGCCTTGTTGCGGGCGGCCGGCCAGGTGTTCGATGTGCGGATGCGCGAGGAGGTTTTGCAGACCCTTGCCATAACTGCTCAACGTCCCGGCATTGAGCATGGTTTGCGCCGGCTGATCACCCATCAACCCGGCCACCTGCTGCACGAACGCACTGAACTGCGGTGAACGAATCCCGATCACCAGGCCCGGGTTGGTGCAGAACTGACCGCAACCCTGTACCACCGAAGCGGTCAGGTCACGGGCCACGCTTTCTGCGCGCGCTGCCAGTGCCTGGGGCAGCACGAGCACCGGGTTGATGCTCGACATTTCGGCGAACACCGGGATCGGCTGAGGACGGGCGGCGGCCATGTCGCACAACGCCCGGCCGCCCTTGAGCGAACCGGTGAAGCCCACCGCCTGGATCGCCGGATGCTTGACCAGCGCTTCGCCGACCCCGGCGCCGTAGATCATGTTGAACACGCCCGCCGGCATCGCGGTTTTTTCCGCGGCGCGGATGATCGCATCGGCGACCCGCTCGGCCGTGGCCATGTGCCCGCTATGGGCCTTGAACACCACCGGGCAGCCGGCGGCCAATGCCGAAGCGGTGTCACCGCCGGCAGTGGAAAAGGCCAAGGGAAAATTGCTCGCGCCGAACACCGCCACCGGTCCGAGGCCGATGCGGTACTGGCGCAGGTCGGGACGCGGCAACGGCTTGCGCTCCGGCAATGCCTGATCGATGCGGGCACCGTAGAAATCACCGCGCCGCAGCACCTTGGCGAACAGGCGCATCTGACCGCTGGTGCGACCGCGTTCGCCTTGAATGCGTGCGACTGGCAGCGCGGTTTCGCGGCAGACCAGGGCGACGAACTCATCGCCCAAAGCATCGAGTTCATCGGCCACCGCATCAAGAAACTGCGCCCGACGCTCGGCGCTCAGGTTGCGATACGCCGGGTAAGCCGCGGCGGCAGCCTTGGCGGCGGCGTCGACTTCTTCCAGGGTGGCCTGGTGGAAATCGTGGGGCAAGGCTTCGCCGGTGCTGGCGTCGACGCTTTTGACGATGACAGTGCCGGCAGCGCTGCGCTGACCGCCGATGTAGTTGTGGCCGATAATCGTGGACATTTCTGGCTCCAGTAAAGGATGTCCCCTTGCGGGGATGTCAGGACAACAGGGGAGGAGAGCAGGGATTCAGGTGACTGCGCCAATCTGCCAGGGCACAAACTCGTTCTGCCCGTAACCGTGCTGCTCGCTCATGCTGCGATCGCCCGAAGCAATGCGCAGCATGAGTTTGAAGATGGCTTCACCGCATTCTTCGATGGTCAGGGTGTCTTCGGCGATCTCGCCGCAGTTGATGTCCATGTCTTCGCGCTGGCGGTTCCACAAGGCGGTATTGGTCGCCAGTTTGATCGACGGGGAGGGCGCACACCCGTAGGCAGAGCCACGTCCGGTGGTGAAGGCGATCAGGTTGGCGCCACCGGCCACTTGGCCAGTCGCCGAGACCGGGTCGTAGCCTGGGGTATCCATGAACACCAGGCCTTTGGCGCTGACCACCTGGGCGTACTCATAGACATCGACCAGGTTGCTGGAGCCTGCCTTGGCCACGGCCCCCAGGGATTTTTCGAGGATGGTGGTCAAGCCGCCGACCTTGTTTCCGGCCGAAGGGTTGTTGTTCAGTTCTGCGCCCATGCGTGCGCAATACGCTTCCCACCAATGGATCCGGGCAATGAGTTTTTCGCCCACCGCGCGGTTGACCGCCCGGCGGGTCAGCAGGTGTTCGGCACCATATATTTCCGGGGTTTCGGACAGGATGGCCGTACCACCACAGGCCACCAGGCGATCCACGGCATTACCCAGCGCAGGGTTGGCGGTAATTCCGGAATAACCGTCCGAGCCGCCACATTGCAATCCAATCACCAGATGCCTGGCACTCACGGGTTCGCGCTTGACCTGGTTGGCCTCCTCAAGCAACGCCTTGACCTGGGCGATGCCGCTGGCGACTGCTTTGGCGGTACCGCCGCTGTCCTGGATGCTGAAGGTGCGCAGGGTATTGCTGCGGCTCAGGCCCTGAGTGCTGAGCAACCCTTCGATCTGGTTGGTCTCGCAGCCCAGCCCGATCACCAGCACGGCGGCAAAATTGGCGTGGGTGGCGTAGCCGGCCAATGTCCGGCGCAACAGGGCCAGGCCTTCGCCGGCGGGGTCCACGGCGCAGCCGGCGGAGTGGGTCAGGGCCACTACACCATCGACGTTGGGGTACGCCAGTAGCGCGGCAGGGTTAATGTCGCGTCGGAAGTGGTCGGCGATGGCACGGGCGACGGTGGCCGAGCAATTGACCGAGGTCAGGATACCGATGTAGTTGCGTGTCGCCACACGACCGTCCGCACGCACGATCCCCATAAACACAGGCTCGCTGTGCAGAGGCTCGTCGGGTTTCACATCGACGCTGAATGCATAGTCACGGGCAAAATCGCCCATGGTCAGGTTGTGCACATGCACATGATCACCGGCTTCGATGACCCCGGTTGAAAAACCGATGATCTGCCCGTAACGACGCAAGGGCTGGCCGGCTTCGACTTGACGTGCGGCGATCTTGTGGCCAGCGGGTACGGGTTGGCGCACGGTCACGCCTTCCTGCTCGAGTACTTCACCCGCGATCAACGGCCGACGGGCGATCAACACATCGTCCAGAGGGTTGAGGCGCAGGACGGCGGCTGCACCGGTTTTCATGATCAATTGCATCGCAAACTCACTGGCTATGAAGCGGTGGGGGTCGCAGGCAAACGGGCTGCGCCTTACCTTTGTTGCCGCACTATAAGAGTCCCGGGACGGCGTTGCCTAATGAGACCTTTGGATTGATCGATAACCTTTTCTCATTGGTTGTGGGATTTTTGAGTGAAAAATCGCTCAACGGTCGCCGGCTTCCCGTCGCAGCCGGGCGAATTCCAGCAAGGTATCGGCGAATTCCCGGGCGGCTTCGGACAGCGGCTCGTCCTTGCGCGTGATGATGCCGTAGTCCTGAGGTTCGACCTTGAACGGCGTGTTGAGCACTTTGAGCAAACCGCTCTGGACCTGGGACTGGACCATGGACTCGGGCAACATCGCGAGCATCGGTCCCGATTGCAGAAGTTGCAGGAAGGTGGGCATCGAGATGGTTTCGACCGTGTTGGTGGGCGTGCGCATGTTGAACTCGGTGAAGGCACTTTCCATCCGACGGCGTATGGGGGCATTGAACGGATACATGACCCAGGGCCAATCGCTGAGTTGCTCGGTCGCTACCTCGTCGAACTGCGCGAGGGGATGGCGACTGTTAACCACCAGGCAAAAGGGCTCGGGCCCTAGCGCACGAAATTCGAACCGTTGCAGATAACGTTCATCGGTGAAGCGGGCAATGATCAGATCGAGTTTTTTATGTTCGAGCATTTCCAGCAGTTGATTGCTGGTTTGCTCGATCACTTCGATGGACAGCATGGGGCGGTCCAGCTTGATGCGGGTGATGGCCTCGGGCAGCACGACCGAGGTCGCGGCGAATATCGCGCCGACTTTCAAATGGCCATGTCCACCTTTGCGCAGCTTATTGAGCTGATCGACGAATGATTGCGTGTCGTCCAGCGTCATCCGCGCATAGCGGACCACAAACTCGCCCAATTCAGTCAAGACCATGCTGCGGGTTTGCCGTTCGAACAACGCAAAACCCAACAACACCTCAATGTCGCGCAGCATCTTGCTGATGGCTGGCTGGGTCAGATTCATCAGTTCGGCCGTGGTGTGCATGTTGCGCGTCCTGGCCAGCGTATCGACCAGCATCAGATGCTTGATCTTGAGCCATTTGCTGACACTGGCGTACGAAATTTCGTCGTTTTCCATAAGGCGCTCAATCGGGTTGATAACGAAACGATATCAAATGCTGAAAATATGTCATTGGGATTTATCGACCAAGTCCACTAGTTTTTGTCCCGTCGCCACCGAATTGACTTGGATCTCCTTATGCCCCATTTGAAATTGACTTGTGAAAACACCCTCCCGATCGATGGACTACAAGGTACTCTGATTGGTCGTGCCTGGGTGCCGGGGAAGACAGCAGGCCCATCGCCGGTGGTGCTGCGCGCCGATGGCGTGTTTGATTTGTCCCAGGCGTTCGCGACGTTGAGCGATCTGCTGGAAAGCGCCTCACCGCTTGAGGCCGTTCGCAATACTCGCGGGCGATACATCGGCAGTGTTGAAGAGCTGTTGGCCAATACGGGGTTGGAGTCCGATCCGGCCAAAGCTTTTCTGCTGCCACCGGCTGACCTGCAGGTGATCAAGGCCGCCGGTGTGACATTTGCCTCCAGCATGATCGAACGCGTCATTGAAGAGCAGGCGGGTGGTGATGCGGCCAAGGCCGAGAGCGTACGCAGCCTTGTCACGGCGGCTATCGGCGACAACCTGCGCTCGATCAAACCCGGTTCGACCGAAGCGGCCCGGCTAAAGGGTGTGTTGATAGAGCAGGGCCTTTGGTCGCAATATCTTGAAGTGGGCATCGGCCCTGACGCCGAGATATTCACCAAGGCACCGGTCCTCGCTTCCGTCGGCAGTGGCAGTGAGATTGGTATCCATCCTAAATCCAAATGGAACAACCCTGAGCCGGAAATCGTCCTGGCGGTGAACAGCCGTGGCCAGGTACACGGCGCTACCTTGGGCAACGACGTCAATCTGCGCGACTTCGAAGGCCGTAGCGCCTTACTGCTGAGCAAGGCCAAGGACAACAATGCGTCTTGCGCGATCGGTCCGTTTATTCGCCTGTTCGACGAAGGCTTCTCCCTGGATGATGTGCGCCGCTGCGTGGTCGACCTGGACGTCGTAGGTGATGACGGTTTCACTCTGCACGGCACCAGTTCGATGGAGCAGATCAGTCGCGACCCGCTGGAGTTGGTAGCGCAGACTGTGGGCAGCGATCACCAGTACCCGGACGGCTTCATGCTGTTCCTCGGCACCCTGTTCGCCCCGACGCAAGATCGTGAAGAACCGGGCAGTGGCTTCACCCACAAACAGGGCGACAGCGTCAGCATCGGCAGTCCGCTGCTGGGCGTTCTGCACAACCGCGTCACCAACAGCAATGAAGCCACACCATGGACGTTCGGCCTGCGTGCATTGATGGGCAACCTGGCCGCTCGCGGTCTGGTGGCAGGTAAATCGCTCCACTGATTTGCCCCTGCCAGAGGTTCCTGGTAGCTAAAAAACAGTGGTCGCTGGACATCTAATAACAAGGCACACAAACGATGACCAAACATACAACAAGATCAAACCACACCGCAGCTATCGAGAGCGCTCTTGCCAAGTGTCGCTGGAAGCTGTTGCCGTTCCTCGCCTTGATGTTCGCCCTGGCAATGATCGATCGCTCCAACGTCGGCTTCGCCAAGGCGGCGCTGCAAACCGATATCGGTTTGAGCAATGCCGCCTTCGCTCTGGGGGCAGGCATTTTCTTCATTGGTTATGCGATCTTCGAAGTCCCGAGCAACCTCATGTTGCACCGGGTCGGCGCAAGGGTCTGGCTCAGCCGGATCATGATCACCTGGGGGCTGGTGTCCGCCGCCATGATGTTCACCCGGGATGAAACTACGTTTTACGTGCTGCGCTTTCTGCTCGGCGTGGCCGAAGCGGGCTTTTCCCCAGGTGTGATCCTGTACCTGACCTACTGGTTTCCCGCCCAGCGTCGCGGCCAGGCCATCGGCATCTACTATTTCGGCTTGCCGATGGCCCTGATGCTGGGCAGTCCGCTGTCGGGCTGGTTGCTGGAAATGCATGACATGTTCAACCTGACCAACTGGCAGTGGATGTTCCTGGTGGAAGGCCTGGCGGCGGTCGTTGTGGGGATCGTTGCGCTGTTCTACCTCAAGAGCAAGCCACAGGACGCTCCTTGGCTGACCCGCGAAGAGAAGGCGGCCCTGAGCCAGGAGCTGGAAGCTGAAGACAAGCTCAAACTGGCCCATGGACCGACCAGCCTGCTGGGCCTGGTCCGCAACAAGCGAGTGCTGAAGTTCATCCTGATCTACTTCAGCGTCCAGGTCAGTGTGTACGGGGTCATCTTCTATCTGCCGACGCGAATCGCGGAGCTGCTGGGGACCACCGTCGGCTTCAAGGTGGGCATGTTCATTTCGTTGCCGTGGCTGTGCGCCGCCATCGCCATGTACTTCGTGACGCGTTATGCCGACCGGCACGGGGCACACCTGAAGATGGCGATGTGCATGCTGGGCATGGCAGCCTTGGGTATTGCAGCCTCGGCATTGCTCAACAGTTTTGCCCCAGTACTGCTGGCTTTCTGCTTCGCAGCGGCCGGTTTCGTGACGGTTCAGCCGCTGTTCTGGACCCTGCCTACCGGTTATCTGGGAGGGGTCGCCGCTGCAGGCGGTATTGCGCTGATTGGCTCCATGGGCAATATCGGCGGCTTCGTCGCACCCATGCTCAAGGCCAATATGGAAGTCTGGTTCACGGATCCCCGTGCAGGCATGTTGTCACTGTCGGCTGCGGGGCTGGTTGGGGTTTATCTGCTCTGGACGTTGCGTGCGCCGAAGGGGCAACCGCTGGTAGAGCAAGGCCCTTTGAACGGGGGGACGAGTAATGGCCAGGCAGCTTCGAACGCTTGAAAGAACAGTTCGCCAATAGGTTCGCCAATAGACAGATAAAAATCGCCGAAGCCTTCAGGGCTTCGGCTTTTTTTATTCTTTATGTCTAGGGCGTTACTTGATAACCGCGCTGCTGCATGCAACTGGTGTAGGCCGAAGAGGTAGCGGCCGTGTTCTGCTGCGCATCCCGGCGATCCTGACGACGATCCTGACGTTGCCGGGCTCCGCCGACAACCGCGCCGGCCACCGCGGCATCCTTGGCTTTGTTCTGCCGATATTCCTGTTTGACATCGTCATCGACCCGATCATAAAACTCGTCATGCTGACGACCGCGCGCCCCGGCAACCGCCGCGCCCGCGACTGCACCCGTGGCGGCACCACGGACCCGTCCACCTGATTGAGGACTGGTGCTGGTGCTGGTGGTATTGCCGGCCTGAGCCTGGCATGCGCCTATGTCCTGCTGGATGATGTCGGGGGACTGCCCTTTGAGCGGCGTCACGGTCTCGGCAGTCGCGCACAGGCAGACCATGGAGAGAATCGTGGCGATGCAGGGTGAGAAGGACTTGTTCATAAAGACTCCACGGCTAACAAAGTGCTTTGGAGTTGCGGCCCCTGGAAGAGCGCGCCGCAGCCTGGTTCGTACCCCTCATCAGATGTCCAACGCCCATTGGGCTTAGACCGCTTCTGCGTTGGCGACCCGCGCTTTTCGAATGAACAACGCGCGCACCTTCTCCCAGAAATTGCCTCCCAGCACGAAGAAGCTTGCGATCAGCATCAAGTCGCCCAGTGCCTGCATCTGCCAGAGGTTGGGCCTGAGGCCCGGCCAGATCGTGTCGACGTAGGGTTCAAGAAAGGCCGAGACCAGCGGCACAAAAAACATGACGATGCCGATTCGATGCCGCCATGGACCCACTTCGACATCCATGCTGGGCGCCATCGAGGACACATAACCGAACAGGGTGCGCTTCAACTGTTGGAACCCGGCTTTGCCCATCACCGCAATGACGATGATCAGCAGAACCTTGTTACTGATGAACAGCACACCGGTCAGCGCGGCGACCCTTGAACCCGCCACACCGGCAATCGCAGCAAGGGGCACCAACAGCCAGGAGCCCAGCATCACACAGAGAATGATGATCCCCAACTTGAAGCGCCAGCCGGCTGAATGCGGTTCAACAGTAGCCTGGGTCGTATTCATGAGTGTCGTACCTTTTTACCGGTCGCTGAAGATTTGAGGGGGTTAAAAAAGCTTAGCAGCCGTTTGCCCGTTTGGGCGTCTATGCTCCAGTGAACTCCGTCGGCCGGGAACAGCGTAAATGCAGTCACGTAGAGCCTTGCTGTTCCGGCCAGGCCGGCTCCTGCTGCTTGGCGCACTGGGTCTCGGCGGCTGCGTACGGCTCGGACCGGACTTCCAGGCGCCGGGCGAGGCATGGGTCAACTACTGGAGCAGCCCGGCCCTCGAGCAATCCATTCAACGCAGCCTGAACCCGGATCTGCGGCAGTGGTGGCAAGTGTTCGCCGATCCGGTCCTGGATCAGCTGATTGCCGAGTCGGATGCGCACAATGCGGACCTGAAAATCGCCGGTCTGCGGGTGATGGAAGCCCGCGCCCAGCTGGGTATCGCCCAAAGCGGACGCTACCCGCAACTGCAGCAGGCCAGCGTTGACAGCCTGTACTTCAACCGTCGGCAATCCGGTGGCACCAATCCGCAGGACAGTCATTTCTGGCAACACAGCGCCGCATTCGACATTGGCTGGGAGCTGGATTTCTGGGGCCGCTTCAGTCGTGCCATCGAGTCGTCGGATGCCAGCTACTTCGCCGCCCAGGCCAACTATGAAGACGTGCTCGTATTGCTGCGCGCGCAAGTGGCCGACACCTATTTCTCGCTGCGCACCACCGAAGCCCGTTTTCGCGTCGCCCGGGAAAACGCCGAACAGCAGAAGCGTAACTTCGAGATCACCGAAAAGTTGTTCAACAGTGGCCAGCAAGCCGAACTCGACCTGCAACAGGCCAAGACCCAATACCTGGGCACCTTGAGTACCATCCCCAATTTCGAAGATCAGCTGCAGCGCACCCGTAATGCGTTGGCCGTGCTGATCGGGCAACCGCCGGGCGCACTGCCGCAGCTGATCGAGCATCAAGGACTGATTCCGCTGGTCGATCGCGCCGTGCTGCAGGACGTACCGGCCAACCTGTTGCTGCGCCGGCCCGATGTGCGCGCCGCCGAGCTGAATGTCGCTGCCCAGTCAGCGCTGATCGGCGTGGCGGTCACCGACTTCTACCCATCACTGACGTTGCTCGGCAGCATCGTCTGGTCGGCCGATACCCTCAGTGGCACGTCGCGCAACCTGGATTTGATCGGCGGCCCCAGCCTGCGCTGGAACCTGTTCGATCATGGCCAGATCAGCAACAACGTACGGGTGCAGGATGCGCGGTTGCAGCAGTTGATCGAGGCCTACCGCGACAAGGTCCGCCAGGCCGCACGGGAGGCGGACGATGCCGCCTATGGCCTGATCAAATCCCTGGAACGCGAACGCATCCTCGGCGAAGCTGAAACGGCCGCCAAGCGTTCGCTGGTGCTGGCCAGCGCACAGTACCGCGAAGGCTACTCGGACTTTCAGCGGGTGCTGGATGCGCAGCGTGCCTTGCTGGAGCAACAGGACAATTACCTGGTGGCCCGCAGCAACGCGGTGAGCAATGCGATTGCCCTGTATAAAGCCTTGGGCGGCGGTTGGTACAGCGCCCGACCCAAAGTTGATCCAGCCACTCGCCAACAGATGGAACAACGCACCGACTGGGGCGATTTGCTGCAGGAGCCTGCCACTGCGGCCCCGGCCTTTCCGATGTCTTACCAGGGACAAGACCAATGAGTGAAGCCGCCCAGCCCTCGTCCGGGACACCTGCCGGCAAAGCGCCGGAGCCGGCCGCCGATCCGACGAAAAAAGGCATCAAATGGGTGCTGCTGGTGATCCTCCTGAGCCTGGCCTGGTACCTGTTGGCCGATCGCTTCACACCCTATACGCAACAGGCACGGGTGGGCGCCTTTGTGATCCCGGTAGCCTCGGAGGTGGCGGGGCGAGTGACCCGGGTCAACGTGCGCAACAACCAGGACGTCAAGGCCGGCGAACTGCTGTTCGAGGTCGACCCGCAGCCGTACCAGATTGCCGTCGACCGTGCGCGCGCCGACCTGGAATCGACACGCCGGCAGATCGGCGCCAGCACCGCCGGTATTGCGGCGGCGCAAGCCAACTTGCGCGCCGCCCAGGCCAATGAACTCAAGGCGCGGCAGGACAATCAGCGCCTGGAAGGCTTGTACCGCGAAGACCCCGGGACCATTTCCGTACGCCTGCTGGAAGTGTCGCGTTCCACCCGTGAACAGGCGGTCAGCCAGGTCGCCGCCGCCCGTGCCGAAGTGCAGCGTGCGCGTGAGCAGGAGGGCGGCAGCGACGAAGACAACGCCACGTTGCGCAGCGCCGCCACGGCGCTGTCAAAAGCCGAACTGGACCTGGCCAACACGCAGATCCGCGCCCGTTCGTCCGGCCTGGTCACTGACCTGCGCACCGATGTCGGACAGTTTGCCGGGGCCGGCAGCCCGGTGATGACCCTGATCGCCATCCATGATGTGTGGATCAGTGCGGACATGACCGAGAACAACCTCGGCCTGGTCAAGGTCGATACCCCGGTGGCGATCGTGTTGGATGCAATGCCGGGCGAGCTGTTCGAGGGCCGCGTGCGCAGTGTCGGTTATGGCGTCAGCGTCGGCCCGACAGCCGCGCCCGGCACGCTGCCCAGTGTGCAGAACAGCCGTGACTGGCTGCGCCCGGCGCAACGTTTTCCGGTGATCATCGAGTTGTCCGAGGACTCAAGGGCCAGGCTGCGCGACAGCGGTGCCATCCGTGCAGGCGGGCAGGCGGAAGTCATGGCATTCCCCACCCAGGGCAATCCGCTCAATCCCCTGGGTCGTTTGTTTGTCGGCCTGATGAGTTGGCTGAGCTATGCCTATTAAGGGCGTATCTACTGCGCGCTCACCCCGGGCGCAGCGTGCACTGCGTCTGGCCTCGGGCACGGCACTGAGCCTTGCCGCCAGCTTCGGCCTGGGGTTGCCGATTCCCTTTTTTGCCCCGGTGCTTGCCGTTTTGCTGCTGGCCACACTCAATCGCCCGCTGCCGCTCAAGGCAGGCCTGGTGCTGGCCCTGGCGGCCCTGCTGACCACCGCTATCGGCCTGCTGTTGATCCCGGTCCTGCGTTACTTTCCCGTCAGCGGCGTGCTGTTGATCAGCGTTTGTCTATTCCTGGCCTTCCGCTTTGGCCTGCGTGGCGGCAACAACCTGATCGTGACCTTTCTGGTGATTGGCCTGACCCTGATCTCGTCGGCCGGCGTCGCCGAATTTGACCTGGCGGCGATGGTCATCGGGGCACTGGTCAAGGGGTTGCTGCTCGCGGTGGTGGTGTTGGCCTTGAGTCACTGGCTGTTTCCCGAACCGGCCAACGCCCCGTCACCCCCGGCCGCGCCGATCTTGCCCGCCGACGAGGCGGGCAGGGTAGCGCTGCGGGCCACCCTGATCGTGATGCCCACCTTTCTACTGGCATTGATCGACCCGGCCAGCTATCTGCCGATCGTTCTCAAAGCCTTCAGCCTGGGTCAGCAGAGTTCGACGACCAGCGCCCGCAACGCGGGCCGCGAATTGGTCGGCTCGACCTTGTTCGGCGGTCTGCTGGCCATTCTGTTCTGGTGCGCGCTCAGCCTGTTCGTGCATCTGTGGATGTTCTTTCTGTGGATGCTGCTGTTCACCCTGGTGCTGGCGCGCAAGTTGTACGCCCTGAGCCCGACCCGGTTGAGTCCGGGGTTCTGGCTCAACAGCCTGATCACGATGATTATCCTGTTGGGCCAGTCGGTGCAGGACAGCGCGGCGGGCAAGGACGTCTACACGGCGTTTGCCGTGCGCATGGGACTGTTCCTCGTCGTGACGCTGTATGCCTGTTTGATGGTCAATCTGCTGAGCCAGCAAAGTGCGCGCAAGGAGGCCTATTGATCGCACAGTCGCAGTACCCTTACACCCCCGATTCCAGGATGCCCAGCATGTAGGCGCGGTCCACGACGTGTTTGCGGGTGCCGGCCTGGAATTTACCAAACAGGTTTTTCAGGTGCCACTTTACGGTTTGGTCGCCGACATTCATGGTCAGGGCAATCTGCTTGTTTGACAGGTTGCGTGCCAGCAATTGCAGGACCTCGCGCTCCTTGGGCGTCAGCAGCCGGCTGGCGGAAGCGCTCGTTTGCATTTCCGGTCGTGGTGCCGGAGCGGGTTGCAGCGTGGCCACCGCCGGCGGCTGGGCGGGTTCCCGCGGGACATTCTGCGCCCACTTGACGAGATCGGGATGAGTGTCCTGAATGATGCGCTGCAAACCGTATTCCTCGGCGAGGCTGATCGCCTCGAGCAGGCAGGGCAGCCCATCGCCTCCCGAAATCTTCAGCACCAGGGCCTTGAGCAGCTTGACCTGGACGATCTCCCGACCGCGCCGCAGGCGCTCGGCAGTCTCGTTGACAACAGCCAGTACATCCAGCGCCGTCTGCCAGTCACGCTGTACCAGGGCGACATAGGCATTCGCCAGCCCGGAGACCAGGCTCAACTCAGGCCCCAGTAAACCGTGCTGCTGGCGGGCGACGTCGGGCAACAGCGCATCCAGTCGGCGCCAGAGCGCCTGGCAGGTATCACCTCGGCCATGCAGTGCGTTCAGGCGGATCTGTTCACCCAGTGCCACCAGGCAGAAACGCGCAATGCCGCGCTCCTCGCCAAGGGCGAACAGCGCCTCCAGCAGGTCGTGACCACGGTGGGCCTGACCTTGCAAAACAGCCAGGCGGGAAGCGGTTAGAAAACCCAACACAATGGCATCCGGCGAGGATAGACGCTCGACCACATCCAGGCGGTTGGCGAGCACCGTCGCGGCTTCCTGGATTTCGTCTCGTTCCAACAGTACCGTGGCCAGTCCACAGGCCAGCCTCACCGCCACTGAACTGCGCCGGCCGATGTCCTGTTCGGCCTGCAGCAGGCTGTGGCGCAGCGAGGCCTCGGCCGGCAGCATGCGCCCCTCGCACAGGTAGGTCATCCCTAGTCCCCATTCACAGCCCCCGCGGATCGCATCGAGTCCTGACATCCAGACATAGTGCGGCGCGCGCTGCAAAATCCGCCGAGCCTTTTCCGGTTGACCCTGGAACAGGGTCAACCTGGCGATATGGATGGCCAGGATGGCTTGTAACTTGATTGATTGGAGGGGCGCGCCGTCCGTCCAGGGAGTGATAATAGCCAGCGAATCGTCCGGGCGGTCGGCAAAATAGGCCGCTGCAGCGGCGATCAACGCCGCTTCGCAGCGCGCTTCTTCGTTTGCGGTGGGATCCTGCCGGATGCGGGCGATCAGCCTGTCCGCTTCCCTGTGACGTTCACTCATCGCCAGCGACCAGGCCGCTGCCAGACACATGCGTGGACGAGACTCCACTTCCGCGGATGGCAATTCTGCGATCCACTCCAGCACCCGGCTGAACTGCCCTCGAAGCATGACTTCGTACAGACATTGTTCAATCATCTCGTAGGCCTGCATGGCACGTCCGGCCAGCAGGTATTGCCGCGCGGCTTCCTCGAAGAAGCTGTGCTCTTCGAGCCAGGTCGCCGCTCGTTCATGGAAAGCTTGTCGTTGCGTCAATGGCAGGTCGTTGAAAAGTCCCTGGAGGAACTCCCGGGCGAGGGGATGGAGACGAACCCAGTCGCTGTCGACCCCTTCGACGAAGATCGGCGTCGAGGTACATAGCCCCTGCAGCATTTCTCCTGCCTGGTCGTTGCCAGTGAGTGCGACACAGAGCGACGGATGAACCATGTCCAGCAAAGCGATTTGGGTAAGGAAATCGACCTGTTCGGCAGACAGGCGGGTCACCAGGCTATCGACGAAGTAACGCTGGATATCGCCCTCACAAGCCGACAAACCATCGATGGCAGCACTCAGGTTGGGGCTTTTCTCGATGGCAGCAATCGCCAATTGCAGCCCCAGTGGCCAACCCTCAGTGATTTCATTCAGGCGCGCGCAGAGGTCAGTATCAATGCGTGCACCAAATCGGCTGCTGAGTATCGCTACGGTTTCTTCGATGCGAAAACGCAACGCCTCCGTTGCGACCCTGACGTACAGCCCGCGTGCCAGCAGATCCGCCACCTGCAGGTTCAAGCGCCGGCGCGAGGCCATGACGATACGCAGGTTGGCCGGAGCGTTGTGCAGCAAATAGGTCAATGAGTGTCGAACGGTCGCCTCGGGCAAGGCATCGGCGTCATCGAGAATCAACACGGTTTCGCTGCCCAGATCGGCCACTTCTGCGAGCCAGTAGGTCAGCCCTTCAAGTTCGTCGCGGCCATCACCCGGCACTCGCTCAAGCATGTCTGCAAAAGGCTGCCGACCACTGCCAATGGCCATGGCCGCTGCCAGCCCCTGGGTAAAACGGACTTCGTCATCATGACCATCCAGCATCAACCAGGCCACCACCGCGCCACGCGAAAGAAACTCCCGGCGCCATTGGGCCAGCAGCGTCGTTTTGCCGAAGCCGGCCGGGCCATGAACAGCGATCGCTACCTTGTCCGCCAGTTCCGGGGAGTCAATGCTGAGTCGCTCGCGCAATCGGGCGGTTTTTTGGCTTCGGGGCGGGGTGGTCTTCAGGACCAGTTCAGGATCTATGCGACACATGTTGACGATGTCCCTCTACAGTCCGAGTAGTTTCCCCGTTAAGTGCTTGCTCTGGCTATTGGATATTCGGGGCCTGCACGTGCCAGAGACCAGCACACGGTCGATCCATGCCTTGAGCATAGCCGGCGCCGAAAGCCAGTAATCGGTGAAGTTGAGGATCAGCAGATCGGCCCACAGCAGTTTGTCCAGTTCTTGTTGGATATCGGCCGCAATGGACAGGTTCGTGTCGCCCAGACGCTGCTCAAGTGTGTTGACGAGGTGCGTACGCTGCCGAACACGCGATAGCCCCCCACAAAGATCACCCCCCCCAACGAGAGGGGGGTTGCCTGGCGCAGACCCGATAGGGTGAGTTCCACGTTGTGTCTGCAGTGCAGATCGAATGCACCGACCGTACGTGGCACCGCTACAAGACACCTGATCGATAAGCGACGTGCTGTCGCGTGTCGGCTATCGAGGGAAATTCCATGAGTCAAAGAGTGCTGATTGCGGGGGTGGGTATGACCCCGTTTGTCCCGCTGGGCGCTGGCGAAAGTACCGCTGCGCTGGCGAGCCGGGCGATTCGCCAGGCGCTTGACGATGCGCGCATTGACTACGATCTGGTCGACCAGGTGTTCGCCGCTTGTGTCAGCGGTGCGGTCGGTTGCAGCGAAGAGGCCCTGGCCGAAACGGGCCTTACCGGCATTCCTGTGTTCACGGTCCGGGACGGCTGCGCAGCGGCCACCAGCGCTTTTCAATTGGCGCGGCACAGTGTGCTGTGCGGCGAGGCCGAATGCGCGTTGGTGCTGGGCTTCGAAAGCATGCCGGCGAACGTTTCCAACCAGGCGTTCTTCGGCCTGGACGATTTGGCGCCGCACGCGTGGGACAGCCTCGAGCAGAGTAACGCCTCCCTGGCCTTTCTTGCTCGGCGCCAGCATCCGGCCGCGCTGTTCGCCGCCCAGACCAGCTGGTTGTTGACCCGCATGGGCGTGGCTCAGTCCAGCTTCGAACAGGTGCTCCGCCAGGCCCGGGCACAGGCCAGTGTCAATCCCCTGGCCGTATTGAATCATGGCGCGGCGCTCGATGGCTGGCTGGCGCCCTATCTCTGCCCACCGGCATGCGGTGCCGCGGCGGTGCTGCTGTGTAGTCCGGCATTTCTCGCGCGTTATGGCGCCCGGGGAGGTGTGGCGGTGCTGGCCAGCGTGCGCGGCAGTGACACCGCCTCCGAGCAAGAGTCCGGTTGCGTGCTCGATGTATTGGGACGTGCCGCGACTCGCCGCGTCGCCCAGCAAGCCTACGAACTTGCCGGACTTGGTGCCGACGAGATCGAAGTCGTCGAACTGCACGACCAGAGTGTCGGCGACTTCATGGTCTACAGCGCCGCCCTGGGTTTATGCGAGGAAGACCAGATCGACACGTTCGTGCGTGAGCGCCGCAATGCACGAGGCGCACAGGTTGCCGTCTGTGCCTCGGGAGGTCTGTTGGGGCGTGGGCACGCGCCCGGTGCAACGGGGCTCGCACAGATTGCCGAGTTGGTCTGGCAACTGCGCGGCGCTGCAACAAACAGACAACGCAAAGGTGCCCGGACGGCCCTTCAGCACAGCGCGGCCTTGGGACGCGCCGTGGCGGTAACCATCCTGCAACGCACATAAGGACAGCGTCGCAGGCCGATTCAATGCATTTTCATGAACAACAGAGAAGGTGAGATGAACAATAACAATAAGATCTGCCAAACAAATTTGCGTCGAGGACTTCTGGCTTCAGCGATCCTGAGCGGATTGGGTATCGGGCCCGTGCAGGCCCTGGAAATCGCTACCGGCAACGAAGACCTGGCAGTGCGTTTCGACAACACCTTCAAGTTCAACTATGCCCAGCGGGTCGAAAGCCCCAACAGTAAACTGGCCAATGCGTGGAACAACAACGACGGCAACCGTAACTTCTCTTCGGGCAGTGCCGTGTCCCAGCGCCTGGACGTGCTCTCGGAACTGGATGTGGTCTACAAGCAAAAAGCCGGCTTTCGCGTCAGCGCCAACAGCTGGTACGACCACGCCTACGACAACGTAGGCAGCGACAACGCGGCAACCAATCAGCTCAACCACGGGGTGCCGGACTCACGGCATATCAGCGGTTACGCCGATCGCTACTACAACGGTCCATCCGCCGAAATCCTCGATGCCTTCGTCTTCGGCAGCATGGAAGTCGGCGAAGAATCGATGCTCAGTGCCAAGCTCGGTAGCCACACCCAATACTGGGGTGAAAGCATCCTGGCCTTTGCCCATGGCAACAGCTACGGCCAGTCCGGGCTGGATATTTCCAAGGCACTGGCGGTACCGGGTACCGAAGCCAAGGAACTGTTCATTCCGCGTAACCAGCTGTCCACCAGCTTCACGGTCAACCCGGAGCTGACCCTCGGTGCCCAGTATTTCCTCGACTGGGACGCCGCGCGCCTCCCGGAGTCCGGCACGTACCTGGGCTTCAACGACGGCATCCAGAGCGGCGGACATAACCTGTCGCTGATCGGCGGTGTCAACCCATTCTTCGGTGCGCCTGGCCCGATCGGTGCCAATCAGTTCCTGCGCCTGAGCAACGGCCACACCTTCACCCCGGACAACCGCGGCGACTTCGGTCTGATGGCCAAGTGGAGCCCGGAATGGCTCGATGGCACGCTCGGCTTCTACTACCGCAACACCTCGGACATTCTGCCCAACCTGGCTTTGCAGCCGACCGCCGTCGGCCCGGCGCAGCTGATCTCTGGCAACATCGGCAGCTACAACCAGTTCTACGTCGATGACATCGACATCTACGGCATCAGCCTGTCGAAAAGCATCGCTGGCGTCAGCGTCGGTTTCGACCTGAACTACCGCGAGAACATGCCACTGGCCAGCGTGGCCGGCACTGTCAGCCCTGCAGCGGCAGCGGCCGGCTTGCCCGGTTTCATCGGCAGTTTCGATGGCGAAAACGGCGTGGCCCGCGGCAACACCGTGCATGCGGTGCTCAACGGTTTGACCACCTTTGGCGACACGCCACTGTGGGACAGCTCCTCGTTGCTGGTCGAACTCGGCTACAGCCGCTGGTTGGACGTGACCGACAACAAGCAGTTGTTCAAGGGCGAGGACTGGTACCACGGCACCGACAAGGTGACCAAGGACAACTACATCGTCGGCGTCAATTTCAACCCGACCTGGTACCAGGTGTTCCCCGGCATCGATATGTACATGCCGATGACCTACAACGTCGGGCTGAACGGCAACTCCGCCGTGCAACTGGGCGGTAACGAGGACGCCGGCAGCTACTCGGTCGGCATTGGCATGGATGTGCGCAGCCAGTACCGCTTCGACCTGAAGTACGTGGACAACTTCGGTCCGTTCGATACCTGCGATTCCGCCGGCAGTGCCGCGGCGCAAGGCGAGGGTGCCGCTCCCGGCGCCAACGGCCAGTACAACTGCGCCCTCGGTCAAACCACCGCCTTCGGCGGAACCCCATCGCAGCTCAAGGATCGCGGCATGGTCACTTTCACCTTCAAAACGACTATCTGATCGAACCGTTGCCCAGCAACAGGAGATATTCCATGAAATTCGTCAAATCAGTTCTGGCCACCACCTTGGCGCTGGCCGTCGCCGGCGGCGCACATGCAGCCGTTTCCCCGGACCAGGCGGCCAAGCTCGGTACCACCCTGACCGGCGTTGGTGCCGAAAAATCCGGCAATGCCGATGGCAGCATCCCGGCCTACACCGGTGGACTGAAGACTGCGCCAGCCAGCTATCAGAAGGGCAGCTCCTTCCGTCCCGACCCATTCGAGGCGGAAAAGCCAAGGCTGGTGATCAACAGCAAGAATGCCAGCGAATACAACGGCAAGCTGACCGCATCGACCCAGGAATTGCTCAAGCGTCACCCGTCCTTTCGCGTTGATGTGTTCCCGACCCACCGTACCGTGGGCCTGCCGCAACGAGTGCTGGACAATACTGCCAAAAACGCCGTGGGGACCAAGTCACTCGAAGGTGGCGTAGCCCTGGAAAACGCGTTACCGGGCATACCCTTCCCGATCCCCGGTGATGGCAATGAAGCCATGTGGAACCATCTGCTGCGCTTTCAGGGGCATGCCCTCAATATCAAGTACGACAACTGGAACGTCGATTCTTCCGGTCGCGCGACCCTGGCCACCACCAGTAATGGCTACCTTGAATACCCCCTGTATGAACCGTCCCGCACGGAACCGGCAAAAGAGGGCGATCTGTTCTTCAAGACCAAACTCTATTACCAGGGCCCGGCCCGTCGCGCCGGCGAGGCGATTTTGCTCAACGACGCGGTCAACCCGCTGAAGCAGCCGCGCCGTGGCTGGCAGTACTTGCCCGGGCAACGCCGCGTCAAGTTGGCACCGGATCTGGCCTACGACACGCCGAACCCGGGTACGGCCGGCAGCTCCACCTATGACGATGCCTGGGTGTTCAACGGTGCGCTGGACCGGTACGACTTCAAGCTGATCGGCAAGAAGGAGATGGTCGTTCCGTACAACACCTACAAGCTCAACTACCACGACAAAGCGGCGGACATCACCACACCGAACCATGTCAACCCCGACCTGGTGCGCTGGGAACTGCACCGTGTCTGGGTCGTCGAGGCGACGCTGAAGCCGGGCAAGCGCCACATCTACAGCAAACGTACCTTCTACCTCGACGAGGACAGCTGGATCGCCCTGGCGTCCGACGAATATGACGCCAATGGCAAGCTGTACCGCGGCTCCTTCGCGCACATGGCCTACAGCTACGACGTGCAGGCGCCGAATTCGGACAACTTCATGACCTACGACTTCGTCGCGGGCAGTTACAGCATCTCCGGTGTTTACGGCCCTTACGGCGGCATCAAGTACATCGAAGCGCTATCCAAAGCCCAATGGGCACCGGAGTCGCTGGCCGGCGCGGGTATCCGTTAACCGAACTCCATAGCGTCATTTTCCACCGGGAAGCAGTAGAGCTTGCCGGTGGCTTTTTTATCCGGGAAACAGCTATGAATAACTTCAAGTGGATGGCGTTTGCCGCACTGGCTGCGGCGCTGGCGCTGCCGTTCACCCGACCCGTGGTGGCGGCAGAGTTCGCCGATACCCTGGACAGTCCGGCCATCCAGAGTGAAAGGGCGGTCCAGGGCATGTTCACGGGGCTGACCAGTGCTGGAGAACGTCTGGTCGCGGTGGGCCAGCGCGGGCACATTTTTTATTCGGACGATAACGGTCAGCAGTGGCACCAGGCTCAGGTACCGGTCAGTTCTGATCTGGTAGCCGTGCATTTTCCCAGCTCGCTTCAAGGCTGGGCGGTGGGCCACGATGGGGTGGTATTGCACAGCAGCGATGGTGGTGAAACCTGGAGTCGTCAATTTGACGGCCGCAAGGTCGGCCCGACATTGCTCGCTCATTACCAACAACTGGCCGCGATGCGTCCGGATGACGAGTCGATTGCAAACTTGCTGATCGAGTCCCAGCGCATGGTTGAGGAGGGCGCCGATAAACCTTTCCTCGATGTGTGGTTCGAGAGCGACCGCGTCGGCTACATCGTCGGCGCCTTCAACCTGATATTCCGTACCGATGACGGTGGTCAAAGCTGGACCCCCTGGCTTGATCGCACCGACAACCCGAGTGCGCTGAACCTGTACGCGCTGCGCCCGGTCGGCAATGAGCTGTTCATCGTCGGCGAACAAGGCCTGGTGCTCAAGCTTGATCCCGTGGCCGAGCGTTTCATTGCTACCCCAACGCCCTACAACGGCACCTTCTTTGGCATCACTGGCAAGCCCGGTGCGGTGCTGGTCTTCGGTCTGCGCGGCAATGCGTATCGCAGCGTCGATGGCGGTGCCAGCTGGAGCCAGGTCGAGCTTGGCCTGCCTTCGAGCATCACCGCCAGTACGGTCACCCACGATGGGCGAATCGTGCTGCTGAGCCAGGCCGGCCATGTACTGGTCAGCGTTGACGACGGTGCCAGCTTCAAACTGCAGCCACAAAACGGCCTGGCGCCGGTGGCCGCGGCCCAGGTATCGAGTTCCGGCGCGCTGGTGCTCGCCGGTGTTCGTGGCCTGCGTCAGCTACCCCTCGAATAAGCCCACTGTCGTATAACAAAAGAGACAAGAACGTTATGGGTAATTACGAACTCGATACGATGCCGGTGATCCGCGAGCTCAAGGGCTTTGATGCCCGTTCCGGCAACCTGCTCGAACGCCTGATTTTCAACAACCGCCTGCTGGTGGTGCTGATCTGCCTGGTCCTGACCGTCATGCTCGGTTACTTCGCGGCCACCCGGCTGACGCTGACGGCCAGCTTCGAGAAGATGCTGCCGCAGAGCCAGCCCTTCATCAAAAACTACCTGGACAATCGCCAGTCCTTGCGCGGGCTGGGTAATGCCGTGCGGGTGGTGGTGGAGAACAGTGAAGGCGACATCTATGACCCGCAGTACCTTGAGGTGCTCAAGCAGGTCAACGACACCTTGTTCATTACCCCGGGCGTAGACCGGGCCTGGATGAAGTCGTTGTGGACACCGGCCGTGCGCTGGACCGAAGTGACCGAACAGGGCTTCCAGGGTGGGCCGGTGATGCCGGACGCCTATGACGGCTCGGCCAAGGGTGCCGAGCAGCTGCGTCAGAATATCGCCCGCTCGGGCATCGTCGGCAGCCTGGTGGGTAACAACTTCAAGTCGAGCATGATCTTCGTGCCGTTGCTGGAGAAGGACCCGGTCACCGGCGAAGCCATCGACTACCACGCCTTTTCGCGCATGCTCGAAGAACAGCTGCGCAACCAATACGAGTTCGCCGGTAATGCCGAGGCTCATGGCCAGGGCGAGGAGGGCAAGGGGCCCATCAAGATCCGTGTGATCGGCTTTGCCAAGCTGGTCGGCGACCTGCTTGATGGCCTGATGCTGGTGATGATGTTCTTCGGCGCCGCCGCACTGATCGCCACCGCCATCATTTTCTGCTTTACCCGCTGTGTGCGCAGCACCGCGCTGGTGATCCTCTGTTCGGTGATTGCGGTGGCCTGGCAACTCGGACTGGTCACTCTGTTCGGCTATGCGCTCGATCCCTTTTCGATCCTGGTGCCGTTCCTGGTGTTTGCCATTGGCGTGTCCCACGGCGCGCAGAAGATGAATGGCATCATGCAGGACGTTGGGCGTGGTACCCACCAACTGGTGGCTGCACGCTACACCTTCCGCCGCCTGTTTCTGGCCGGCCTGACCGCGCTGCTGGCCGACGCCGTCGGCTTTGCCGTGCTGATGCTGATCGATATTCCGGTGATCCAGGACCTGGCGGTCACCGCCAGTATTGGCGTTGCGGTGCTGATCTTCACCAACCTGGTGTTGTTGCCGGTGCTGCTGTCCTATTGCGGTGTGAGCCGCAAGGCGGCTGCGCGCACCCTGCGCCAGGAAGACAAGGAACTGCACGGCCAGGGCCTGGGCAATCTCTGGAGTTTCCTTGACCGTTTCACCGAGCGTCGCTGGGCCACCGGGGCCGTGGTGGTGGCGGGCCTGTTGGCAGTGGGCGGCTTTATGGTCAGCACCCAGTTGAAGATCGGTGATCTCGATCCGGGAGCACCGGAGCTACGCGCCGACTCGCGCTACAACCGCGACAACGCCTACATCACCGCCAATTACTCGCTGTCCAGCGACCAGTTCGCCGTGATGATCAAAACCCCCAGCGAAGGCTGCCTGAAATACGAAACCCTGGTCGAGGCCGACCGTCTCGGTTGGTTGCTGCAGCAGCAACCGGGCGTGCAAACCACAGTGTCGCTGGTCAATGCGGTGCGGCAGATCACGGCGGGTTCCTATGAAGGCAACCCGAAAATGCTGACCATCGCACGTAACCAGGATGTGTTGAACTACGGCGCACAGCAGGCTTCGGTCAATAACCCCGATCTGTTCAACAACGATTGTTCGATGATGCCGGTGGTGGCCTATCTTGCCGACCACAAGGCCGAGACCCTCGACAATGTGGTCAAGGTCGCCGATGCCTTCGCCCGCGAACACAGCAACGATGAGCGTCAATTCATGCTCGCCGCCGGCAGCGCGGGCATCGAGGCAGCGACCAATATCGTCGTGCGTGAAGCCAACCGCACCATGCTGTTCTACGTCTATGGCGCGGTGATCGTGCTCTGTTTCATCACCTTCCGCAGCTGGCGCGCGGTGGTGGTGGCCGTGGTGCCGTTGATGCTGACCTCGATTCTCTGCGAAGCCTTGATGGTCTGGCTGGGCATGGGGGTGAAAGTGGCCACGTTGCCGGTGATCGCCCTCGGCGTGGGCATCGGCGTCGACTACGCGTTGTACCTGCTGAGCGTGCAATTGGCACAGCAACGTGCCGGGTTGTCCTTGACCGAGGCCTACAAGAACTCGGTGGCCTTCACCGGCAAGGTCGTGGCGCTGGTCGGCATCACCCTGGCGGCGGGCGTCATCACCTGGGCCTGGTCGCCGATCAAGTTCCAGGCCGACATGGGCATCCTGCTGACCTTCATGTTCATCTGGAACATGGTCGGGGCGTTGGTGCTGATCCCGGCGCTGTCACATTTCCTGCTTTGCAGCCCGCGGCATGTCATGTCCAGGGCCCAAGCCACAGCAATGGAATCCGTCCAAAAGAAGTCCATGACGCAATCCGCCGAGGTCGCGGCACCTGTCAATCAGGGCGATCAATGCGCCAACAATTCGAGAGCCATTCCATCATGAGTGATTACAAAGCCCCCCTGCGCGATATGCGCTTCGTCCTCAATGAAGTGTTCGAGGTCACGAAACTCTGGGCCGAACTGCCGGCGTTGGCCGAGACCGTCGATGCCGAAACCGTCGAAGCCATTCTCGAAGAAGCCGGCAAGGTCACCAGCAAAAGCATCGCGCCGCTGAGCCGTGCGGCTGACGAAGAAGGCTGCCACTGGGCGGACGGTGCCGTGACCACGCCGGCCGGTTTCCCACAGGCCTATCAGACTTACGCGCAAGGCGGTTGGGTCGGCGTCGGTGGCGATCCCACCTACGGTGGCATGGGCATGCCCAAGGCGGTGTCGGCCCAGGTCGAAGAAATGGTCAACTCCGCCAGCCTGTCGTTCGGCCTGTACCCGATGCTGACCGCCGGTGCCTGTCTGTCGATCAACGCCCACGCCAGCGAAGAACTGAAAGCCGCGTACCTGCCGAACATGTACGCCGGGGTCTGGGCCGGTTCCATGTGCCTGACCGAGCCGCATGCCGGTACCGACCTGGGGATCATCCGGACCAAGGCCGAACCCCAGGCCGACGGCTCCTACAAGGTCAGCGGCACCAAGATCTTCATCACCGGCGGCGAACACGACCTGACCGAGAACATCATCCACCTGGTGCTGGCCAAACTGCCGGACGCGCCGGCGGGGCCCAAAGGCATTTCGCTGTTTTTGGTGCCGAAGTTCATGGTCAATGCCGATGGCAGCCTCGGCGCACGCAACCCGGCCAACTGCGGTTCGATTGAACACAAGATGGGCATCCAGGCGTCCGCGACCTGCGTGATGAACTTCGACGAGGCGGTGGGTTACCTGGTCGGCGAGCCGAACAAGGGCCTGGCGGCGATGTTCACCATGATGAACTACGAGCGCCTGGGGGTTGGTATCCAGGGCCTGGCCACGGGCGAGCGCTCCTACCAGAACGCCGTGGAATACGCCCGCGATCGCCTGCAAAGTCGTTCGCCGACCGGTGCACAGCACCAGGACAAGGCCGCTGACCCGATCATCGTCCACCCGGACGTGCGCCGCATGCTGCTGACCATGAAAGCCTCGAACGAAGGCGGCCGTGCCTTCTCCACCTACGTGGCGATGCAACTGGACACCGCCAAGTTCAGCGAAGACGCCACCACCCGCAAGCGCGCCGAAGACCTGGTGGCCTTGCTGACCCCGGTGGCCAAGGCGTTCCTCACCGACCTCGGCCTGGAAACCACGGTGCACGGCCAGCAGGTGTTCGGCGGCCACGGCTACATCCGCGAATGGGGCCAGGAGCAACTGGTGCGTGACGTGCGCATCACCCAGATCTACGAAGGCACCAACGGCATCCAGGCGCTGGACCTGGTAGGCCGCAAGATCGTCGGCACGGGCGGAGCGTACTACAACCTGTTTGTGGACGAGATTCGTCATTTCAGCGCCAGGTCCTGCGCTGACCTGGCGGAGTTCACCAAGCCGCTGAAGGATGCCGTGACCACCCTCGACGAGTTGACCGCATGGCTGCTGGACCGGGCGAAAACCAACCCGAACGAAATCGGCGCCGCCTCGGTCGAGTATCTGCAAGTCTTCGGTTATGTGGCGTACGCCTACATGTGGGCGCGGATGGCCAAGGCTGCTTACGGTAAAGAAGCGCAGGACGATTTTTATGCGAGCAAGTTGGGCACTGCGCGGTTCTATTTCGCCCGCCTGCTGCCGCGTATTCATTCGTTGAGCGCTTCGGTGAAGGCCGGCAGCGAGTCACTCTACCTGCTTGAGGCTGCGCAGTTCTGAACTGCCACATGCCTTGGGCTGCCTTTGTAACGATCACTAGTAAGGATTAAACATGAGTTCAACCACGCCTCGCATTTCTGATCAAATCTACGATGACCTTTGGTTGCCTGACGAAACGCTTGCAGTCCGCAAGCAGGTTCGGGATTTTGCAGAAACCGTGCTCCGCCCCGTTGCTCACGAACTGAATAACACGCCCGAAAGTGTCGCGGCGTTCCCGTGGCAATTGCTCAGGCAAATGGGTGAAGCGGGTCTTTTGCGGATCCCTTTCGAGAAACAATATGGGGGGGCCGGACTGGAATATCCGACACTGGCAACCATGGTGATGCTGGAAGAAATTGCTTACGTTTCCTCCGGTGTCGCGGCCGCACTGATTGATGTCCAATTGATCCTGTTCGGCCACACGCTCAAACACGCACAGCCCTCGATCAAGGAAAAACTGTTTCCCGCCTTGTGCAGGGGTGAAATCGTGGGTGCCTTCGCCACGAGCGAGCCAGATGCCAGCACCGATTTGAGTGTCAAGGCGTTGAAAACCGAAGCCAGGAAAGTCGAAGGGGGATACCGGATCAGCGGGCGCAAGCGCTGGATCACCAACTCACCGGTTGCACACTACATGTTTGTGCTATGCAAAATGGAAGGTGGCATGACCATGCTCCTGGTGGACATGAGTAGCGATGGCGTTCGGGTCGGTGAGCCCGACAAGAAAATGGGAAATCACTGCCAACTGACCGCCGATGTTTACTTCGATGACGTATTTGTGCCGGCCGAGAATCTGGTCGGCGAGTGTGGCGCGGGACTGAAAGCCGCATTGACCTCGCTGACGCTTGGCCGTGTGGGTATCGGTGCCTGCGGTGTCGGGATGGCACAGGCAGCGTTCGATTTCGCAAGCGCCTATATGAAAAAGCGTGAAATTTTCGGCAAGACGATTGCGCAGTTTCAGTATTGGCAATTCAAGTTTGCCGAGTACGCGACGCAATTGGAGAACGCCCGCAATCTTTACGTCAAGGCCGCTCTGATCGTCGATAAAAAACGGCCGAATATCCAGTCGATGTGTGCCATGGCAAAGTTGATCGGCAGTTCGCTGGCGGGGGATGTTGCGCGTGATGCCATTCAAGTCTGCGGCGGCTATGGATTCGTCAAGGAGCTGGCAGCGACTGGCGAGCAATTTCCACTGGAGGCGATTTACAGGGACAGCAAGATCGGCGAAATTTACGAGGGGGCCAATGAAGTTCAGCGTTTGGTCATTGCACGAGCGATCTTTGGCAAGGACTGCGTTGGCTGATTTTTTGGTACCGCACTGTCCAGCGTCGTAATAACAGGCTTCTTGCTCCAGGAGCCTGTAGCAACCCACAATGCGAGACGGGTTCCCAGCCAAAAGGATGGGTGATTCACGGACTGCCTCATTCATCGGGTGCAATAACCTGGAATTCGACGCTCGGAGCACGATCAATGCAGCGAGGCAAAATTCACCGATGGCCTGAGGCAAGTGTAAGGATTCACCGCCTGGCATTCATTTCGGGCCTGGCGCAGCGACGCCAGCGAAACGTCGTCAAAGCGTGTGGTGACGACAGCCACCATTGCTGTAAATGAGGCGATGACACACAGCATTATTATTATTTTCATCGGTTCACCTGCTCGAAAGCGCTGAGTGATGGAATGTACTGTTGTGTCTTGACTTTATCGGGGCTGAAAACTACTTCACCCCCCTTGGTGGGGGGGACGATTGACTAAGATCCCCTGATAGATGCCGGGCCGAAGAGTCTTTGCAAAATGTTTCATGGCCTTTAGGATGACTTCGGGTTCGGCCATGTCATCGGGACAGGGCCGTGAGCCCTATAAGAACTACCTGCCCGGGAAAGGGCGTCATTCGGCGTTATCCAGCATGTCCAGACCCAGTGCCCATACCATCTTCGCCGAGAGCTTCTTTCGCGTGAATGCACAACTGTTCGCCCCGTTCCTGACCGAGGCGGGCCTGGACGAACGGATTCTGCACGCCCCAGATGTGGAGATTCCCGCGGCGAATTATGTCGAACTCTGGGAGATCCTCGGGCGCAGAGTGGATGCGTCGATCGGCCTGCGCATCGGCCTCCAGACTGTTAGCGCCGCCCTTGGTGCCTATGGTCAAGCGATACGCAGTGCGCCAACCATGCTCCTGGCACTGCGTTGCTTGAGCCATTTCGCCGTGGTGCTGGCTCACGCGATTCGGGTGGATTTCGAAATCGTCGGGGGGCAGGTCATCCTGTCTTACCAGTGCACCGATCCGACCATCGTGCGGCGCCGTCAGGACTCCGAATTCAGCATTGGCTTTTTCCTCAGCTTGTTGCGAGAGATCACCCAGAATCCGCGATTGACACCTGAACGGGCCGACTTCGAGCATGAGATGCCGGCCGATCTGTCGTTACACAGTCAGGTGCTTGCGTGTCCGCTGCACTTCAAACAGCCGGACAATCGCCTGTATTTCTCGCTTGAACTGTTGGACATGCCAATACGCACATCCGACCCGCGCCTGTTCCAGGCACTGGAACCCTTCCTCGAGCAGCAGCGCCGGATCAGGGCATCGGCCAGCGATTTTCTCGCCCAGCTTGGCAGTCATATTGCCAGCAGCCTGAGCAGCGGCGGGGCCAGCCTGGAAATGGTGGCGCAGAGCATGGGCCTGGGCCCCCGCACACTGCAACGGCGTCTGGCCGAGCACCAGGTGGAATTCCGGCTGCTGGTCGAGGATGTGCGCCGTTCATTGGCCGAAGTCTATGTAGCGCAGGACCAATACAGCCTGACTGAAGTCGCCTTGCTGCTCGGGTACGCCGAATGCAGTTCCTTCAGCCGCGCTTTTCGTCGCTGGACTCAAATCTCTCCGCAGCAATATCGCCTGCAAGCCAAGACCAACCACTCCTGATATTTTTTTTTGCGGCTGGCGTCAGATGTCAACGGTTCTGACGCCCGCTGGCAAGCCCCTGCGCATGGCCACTGTTAGCTTCTGTCCCTGAGGTGGGCATGACCTTTCCCGGCCGGCGTTGTCTGGCGCGACCGGAATCTTTTTAGCTGCGCTGCATGCCCGCCACCGATAACAAAAAAAAGAGGTGTGGGTTAATGGCAAAGCATGAGAACGGCGCCAAGGGCGTCAGTCGTCGTAAGTTTTTGCAGGGTGCCGGAGTGGGCGCGGTGGCTGTCGCCGGGGCAGGGGTTGTGACCCATGCCACGGCGGCGTCCGGCGATAACTGCAAGACAGCGGGTTGCGACTATGACGTGGTGGTGATCGGTGGTGGCTTCGCGGGTGTCACGGCGGCGCGGGACAGCCGCAAGAACGGCTACAAGACCCTGCTGCTGGAGGCGCGCAATCGTCTGGGTGGGCGCACCTTCACCTCCGAGTTCGACGGCCACAAAGTCGAGATGGGTGGCACTTGGATTCACTGGTCGCAGGACTCTGTCTGGGCCGAGAAAGAACGCTATGGCCTGGAAGTGCTGGAGACTCCGGCCAGTAGCGTGGCGTTCGAGAGCGAAGAGTATGTGGTCAGGGTTGGCGACACTACCCACAAGCTGACCGGCGAGCAGTTGCTGCCGCTGTACGAAGCCTTCGAGGCCTTCTACACCGAGGCGCGCCAGGTCTGGGATCGCCCCTTCGATTCCGGGTACACCTGGAACGAAATCATCCGCCGTGACAAGCGCACTGCTCTGCAACGTCTGGATGAGCTCAAGCTCAACCCGGTGCAGCGGGTGGCGGTCGATAGTTTCGTCAGCGCGACGTCGCATGCCCCGCTGGATCAGACTTCCTACGTTGACATGCTGCGTTATTGGGCGCTTTCAGGCTGGAACCTGCAGGGTTTCAACGACGCTCTCGTGCGTTACAAGCTCAAGGACGGCACCATCGCCCTGATCAACAAAATGATCGAGGACGGCAAGCCGGAAGTTCGCTTATCGACGCCGGTGAAGAAGATCGAGGACAAGGGCGATCACACGGTGGTCACCACCCAAAATGGCGACAGGATAGTGGCCGCCAGCGTGATCATCGCGTTGCCGATGAACGTGCTGCCCAACGTCGAGTTCTCGCCGGCGCTGGACCCGGTCCTGATCGAGGCCGGCAAACAGAAGCACTGTGGCGTAGGGATCAAGCTCTACATCAAGGCCAAGGGTGGCTACACCAAGCTGGCGAAAGTCACCGCCATGGCCGACTCCAGCTACCCGCTGAGCCTGGTAATGCCGCATTACGTGAGTGACGACAACACCGTCTTTGTCGCCTTCGGCAACGATCCCGGCAAGATCGATATCTACGACAACAAGGCCGTCGAGGCGATTCTGGATCCGCTCTTCCCTGGCATCCAGGTCGAAAGTACCTACGGCTACGAATGGACACTGGACCCTTATAGCCTCGGCACCTACGCCAGCTACAGACCGGAGTGGTTCGAGAAATACTACGCGCACTTCCAGAAAGATCGCGGCCGTATCCTCTTTGGCCAGGGCGACCACGGCGAGGGCTGGCGCGGCAGCATTTCCGGCGCCATCGCCGCTGGCAGTAAAGCGGCCATGCGGGCCAAGGAACTGCTGGGATGACTGGCCGCTACGCCCCTCAGCTGTTCGCCGCACTCGGGCTGCTGGGGCTGATCAATCTGCCCGCGCAAGCTGCGCAAGCGTGCGACCCGACTGCCGGTTTGCGGCTCTTTGAAACCCGTTGCACAACCTGCCATTCACTCGCCGAACACAAGGTCGGGCCAAAGCTCGGTGACGTATTCGGCCGCAAGGCAGGTTCAGCCCCAGGCTTCACCTATACGCCAACGCTGGAGCAAGCGGGCTTCACCTGGAATACGGAAAAGCTCGACGCGTTCCTCAGTGGCCCGATGACGTTCCTGCCCGGCACCGCCATGGCCTTCGGTGGTCTGCGCCAGGCAGAGGATCGTCAGGCCCTTACCTGTTTCCTCAGTCAACAAGGACCCCACTCATGAGCATCACGATCTACACCAAACCCAAGTGCCTGCTGACCGTATCTGTTGCTGCGCTGCTGTTGATCGACCCAAGCCTGATCTTCCGCTGGGTGGGCATGCCACTGGGGGCCGACGGCATGCTCCTCGGCCGTCTCCTTGGCGCTACGTACCTCGCTGTCGGTCTGGGCTTCTGGTTCATCCGCAGTCTCGAAGACCTTCCACGCCGTGACGCGCTGTTGCTGATCGGCTCCGATCTTGTGTGCGCCGGCATCATCATTCAGGCAGTCATGACGGGGGCGATGAACCCGCTCGGTTGGGGGCTGGCAGCGGTCTACCTGGGTTCAGCCCTGGGCTTCGGCTGGTGCGCCAGCCGGGTTGCCGCCAGGCCAGTCTGCGCCTGATCCACGTTTCGCCCCGGCGTCATGCGCCGGGCGCTCCTGCACAATAATTACAATGGGAGAGTGATCATGAGTATTCATTTCAAGAAGTCCCTGCTGTGCAGCGCTATGTTGGCACTGTTCAGTGCTGGCGGCGCCCAGGCGGCAACCTCGGGCGATCTGGCCAGGCTGGGTAACGAGCTGACGCCGTTCGGTGCAGAAAAAGCCGGCAATGCCAGCGGCATCATTCCCGCCTGGAATGGCGGACTCACCCAGGCTCCGGCGGGTTGGAAACCGGGCCACGGCGACCCCTACGGCGCCGACAAGCCGCTGTTCTCCATCGATGGCAAGAACCTCGCGCAGTATCAAGCTCAGTTACCTGCCGGACAGGTCGAGCTGATCAAGGCCTATCCGGGCTACCGCCTGGACGTCTATCCGACGCACCGCAGTTGCACCTTCCCGACAGAGATTGCCCAACGCACCAAAGCGTTCGCTGCGCAGAGCAAGATCGGCAGCGACGGCTGGAACCTGGAGCAAGCGGCTGGCGCTGCGATTCCGTTCCCGGTGCCGCAAAGCGGTATCGAGGTGATGTGGAACTACAAGCTGCGCTACATGGCCAAGGGGCGTCGCGCGCAAGTGTCGATGCTGCTTCGCGAGAAGAGCGGTGAGCTGTCGGAGCTCAAGCAGTGGGCCAGCGAGTATTACCCCTACAACGATGCGGCGGTCAAAAGTCCGGTCGATGCCGGCGACTTCGAGGCCAAGATGCTCTATGACGTGCTGACACCGCCATCGCGAGCTGGCGAGATGTATCTGGTGCACGGCTATCTCGACAAACCGCAGGACTCCTGGATCTATTTCCCAGGCCAGCGCCGCGTGCGCCGCGCACCATCCTTCGCTTACGACAATCCGATTGCCGGCACCGACAGCCTGTACTTCGTCGACCAGATCAACATGTTTACCGGAGCGATGGACCGTTATGACTTCAAGCTGATCGGCAAGAAGGAAATGATGGTGCCTTACAACTCCTACAAGTTGGTCGACAAGAGCAACACGTACGAAAAGCTGATGGGGCAGGACTACCTCAATCGCGACGCACAACGGTATGAGCAGCACCGTGTCTGGGTGGTGGAAGCCACGGTGAAGGCAGACAAGCGCCACTCCTTCGCCAAGCGCGTGTTTTTCGTCGACGAAGACAGCTGGGCGCTGTTGCACGTGGACATGTACGACGCCAAGGGCAATCTCTGGCGCGTGCAGGAAGGCAGCCTCTGGGCCAACCCTCAGACGCAGTCGTGCACCGGCTTCGAGTACGTGAGCTACGACCTCGTCGCACGACGCTACATCGCTGACGGTTTTACCCAGGAGGGCGAGGTGCTCGACCTGACCGCGGGGCTCGAAGGCCGGGTCAGCGACAAACTGTTCAACTCCAACGAACTGCGCCGCAGCGGCGAACGTTAAGCAGCAATAACTCCGCGTAAAGGTAGAGCTATGAACAACAATAAAAAAGGCGCGGCCCAAGCCGCGCCAGGCTTCGCGCGCGCTAAAAACAGTCTGACTCTGGCAGTAATGGCCGCCTCCAGCCTGATGTGGATGGATACCAGCCAGGCCATGCGCTTCGGCTCCGAAGACGGCATCTCCGGCAGTTTCGACTCCACGCTGTCATACGGCTTCGCCACGCGCATGCAATCGAGTGACTGCCATTTGCTCGGCGGTGACAGCGGCGGCTGTAACGACGGTACCAATACCGGGTTGGGGGAGTTTTACAACCTGAGCAGAGGCAACGGCTACGCCAATGCCGATATCAATTACACCAACTCCGATGATGGCGACCAGAACTACAACAAGCACGATGTCTTCTCCGAGGTCGTGAAGGGCACCCACGAGCTGAGTCTGAAGTTCGGTGATGGGTGGAGCGCCCTGAGTCGGGTCAGTTGGTCGAAAGATTTCAAGATGGACAACACCCGGCGCACCGAACTCGATGACAATGCCGATCGCGAAGCCACCGAACGCGTCGACCTGCTCGATCTGTGGGTGGCCAAGAGTTTCGATCTGGGCGAGATGCCGGCCAAGGTCAAGGTCGGCAACCAGGTGATCAGCTGGGGCGAAGAGATTTTCGTCACCGGCGGCATCAACCAGATCAATGCCCTCAACCTGACGAAATACCATACGCCCGGCACCCAGTTGAAGGAGGTCTTCGTCCCGGCTCCCATGGCGTCGTTCAACCTGGGATTGACTGACAACCTGAACCTGGAGACCTACTACCAGTTCAAGTGGAACGCGTACGGCATCGACCCGGTGGGCACCTACTATTCCAACTCCGATGTGGTGGGTGAGGGCAACCGGCCGATCTACTACTCGACCAGTACGCTCGACGGACTTCTCGGTGCCGGTACCTGCGCCTCATTGACACCCACCGGTCGTTGCGGCGAGCCGTTGATCAGCGGCCTGGACGACGCCACCTTGGTCGCCAATGGCCTGGCGGTTCCGTTTGCCGGCGAGCGCTCGGCCAAGAACAGTGGCCAATACGGTATCGCCCTGCGCTGGACGGTGGAGGAGATCGCGACCGAGTTCGGTTTCTTCTACCAGCGCTACCACGACAAGTTGCCCTTCGTGGGCTACACCGCTACGTCCAATCCGGATGGGCTGGTGGTCGACAACTACTTCTGGAATTACGGCGAAGACAAGAACCTGTACGGGCTGTCGCTCAATACCATGTTCGGCCCGGTGGCCGTGGGGGCGGAGTTGTCCTATCGGCCCAACGACAGCGTCGGCATTGACCCCACGGTGCCCTTTGGCCAGGCGTTCACCGGGGAGTTCAACAAGTTCAGTGTGTACGACACCGGCACCAACAAAGGTTTTGTCGAAGAGAAGAAATGGCAGGCTCACGTGAATGCCATCTACACCTTCTCGGCCAACGACCCGCTCGGGTTTATCCCGACCAGCCTGGGCGCTTCCGACGGTTTCCTGCTGACCGAAGCGGTGGTCACCCATTACCCGGACCTGGATACCTCGGGTGAGACGCCTTACTTCCTGCCGGATTATTCGCTGCCGGATAAAACCTCATGGGGCTACGTGACCGAGCTGGGCATCAACTACCCAAACCTGTTCGGCACCGGGATCACCCTGACACCGCAACTCGACTTCGCCCACGACGTGCATGGCACCACGCCAAACGCGCTGCCTTTCGTCGAAGGTCGCAAGTCGCTGACCAGTTCGTTGCTGTTCAACTACCGCGACCGCTGGAAGGGCGGTTTGCAATGGGTGCAGTACTGGGGAGGCGGGGACAACAACCTGATGGCTGACCGCGATTTCTTGAGCGGCAACATTTCCTACTCGTTCTGATGTCGTGTCTTCCCTCGGCCACGGGCTGAGGGAAGCTCATTCCCGCTTTTCAGGAAGGCTCACTATGCTGGCTTCTCTGGTGCTCGGTCTCGAGCGGTTCTTTTTTCGGCGTCGACTGTCGACCCTGGCGGTGCTGGCGCTCGTCACACTGGTGATGGCCGGTTTCGCCTCGCAACTGCGCATGTCGGCCGGTTTTGACAAGCAACTGCCCCAGCAGCACGAATTCATTCAAACCTTTAACAAGTACCGGGATGTGCTGTTCGGTGCCAACCGCGTCATCGTGGTGCTGCACGCCAAAAGCGGCGACATCTGGAACACGCAGGCCATGACCCGGTTGTACGACCTGACCCAGACGCTGTTTTTCATGCCGGGCATCGACCGGCGCACGGTCACCTCGCTGTGGACCCCCAATACCCGCGCGGTGCAGATCACCGAGGAGGGCATGAAGGCCGAGGATGTAATCGGCGGTGACGTCACGGTCGGTACTCTTGATGAGCAGGCGATTGTCGGCATCCGTGATCGCACCATCGTGGGCGGCTTTGTCGGCAGCCTGGTGGCCAACGACTACTCCGGTGCCATGGTGGTGGCCGAGCTCGCCGACCCGGATCCGCAGACCGGCAAACGCCTGGACTATCTGGCATTCAGCAAACGCCTGGAAGACGATGTCCGCGCCAAGTATGCCGACAGCGACTACGACGTACAGATCATTGGTTTCGCCAAGCAAATGGGTGACATCGGCGCCGGCGCGACCAGCGTGATGGGCTTTTTTGCGCTGGCCTTCCTGCTGACCCTGGCCGCCGTGTATTGGTACACCCGCTCCTGGGTGCTGACCTTTCTGCCGCTGTGCTGTTCGCTGGTGTCGGTGGTCTGGCAGTTCGGCACCATCACCTTGCTCGGCTTCGGTCTCGACCCGCTGGCGATTCTGGTGCCGTTTCTGGTGTTCGCCATCGGTGTGTCCCATGGCGTGCAGCAGGTCAACTTCATCTCCAAGGAAGTCTGCAACGGCGCCGATGCGATGACCGCCGCTCGCCGCAGCTTCGGCGGTTTATTGATTCCGGGCACATTGGCCTTGATTACTGCCTTCGTCGGCTTTGCCACGCTGGTGCTGGTGCCGATTCCGATGATTCGCGAACTGGCGATTACTGCCTCGGTCGGCGTCGCCTACAAGATCGTCACCAACCTGATCATGCTGCCGGTGCTGGCCAGCTTCTTCCATTTCGATCAGGCCTATGTCAACCGGGTCAAACGCCTGCAAGCCTGGCGCGATGGCGTGATGAGTAAACTCGGGCGCCTGGCCGAAACCCGCCATGCGGCGATCGGCTCGGTGTTATGCCTGGTATTGCTCGGCGTTGCCGTCTGGCAGAGCCAGGGCCGGCATGTCGGCCACGTGTTGCCAGGCGCCCCCGAGTTGCACAGCGACTCGCGCTACAACCAGGACGTGGAAAGCGTGGTCGGTCATTTCGGCCTGGGGTTGGACCTGTTCACCGTGGTGGTGGAAACGCCGAAAAACGGCTGTTACCAGCATGAAGTCATGGCTTACACCGACCGCCTGACCTGGTTCCTGGCCAACGTGCCGGGGGTGTTGTCGGCGCAATCATTGCCGGCACTGACCAAACTCTCGGCTTCGGGCGTCAATGAGGGCAACCCGAAATGGGCAGCGCTTCCGGTCGATGAGCTGAGCATCGGTGAAGCCGTGCGCCAGGTGCCTGAAGTGCTGCGCCTGTACAACGCCGATTGCACGGTGCTGCCAATCAACCTGTACCTGGCCGATCACAAGGCCAGCACTCTGAAAACCGTGGTCGCAGCGGTGCAGCATTATCGGGCGGAACACCCCATGAACGGCATCACCGTGCGCCTGGCCAGTGGCAATGCCGGGGTGCAGGCGGCCACCAACGAAATCGTCGAAACCTCCGAATTGCCGATGATGCTCTATGTTTACCTGACGATCGTGTTGTTGGTGCTTCTGGTCTATCGCGACTGGCGGGCGATGGTCGCCTGCTGTGTACCGCTGACCCTGGCGACCTTCCTCGGCTATTGGTTCATGAAGTCGCTGGACATCGGCCTGACCGTCGCCACCTTGCCGGTGATGGTGCTGGCCGTGGGCATCGGCGTGGATTACGCGTTCTACATCTACAACCGCCTGCAACTGCACCTGGCGGAAGGGAAGGACATCGTTACAGCGTTCAAACTTGCCCTGCGCGAGGTGGGGGTGGCGACCATTTTCACCGCGATTACATTGTCGATCGGCGTGGCGACCTGGTCGCTCTCAGCGTTGAAATTCCAGGCCGACATGGGGTTGCTGCTGACCTTCATGTTCATGGTCAACATGCTGATGGCGATCACCTTGCTGCCGGCCATTGCGGTGATGCTGGACGTGCTGATTCCGCGGCGGGGGCCTGTCCGTGCGCCTCTGATTGCGCATTGATCGAGGGATGTCAAATGTCGAACAAAACGATTTCGCTGCCACGCCTGTTAGCCATTGCCGCGTTGTTCGGCCTGGCAGGGCAGGTGCTCCATGGCCACGGCGCCGAGCTATCGGCCATGCGCCTGACCCAGGCGCAACAGGCGCCACTGGTGGCGGTGACCCAGGTGGGCGCGGGCCTTGTCGCCTTGGGCGATCACGGTGTGGTGGTGCTCTCTGCTAATGGCAAGCAGTGGCACCAGGCCAAAACCGTGCCGGTGGATGGGCTGCTGACGGCGTTGAGTTTCGCCGATGGGCAAATCGGCTGGGCCGTGGGGCATGGCGGGGTGTTGCTGCGCACCGGGGACGGCGGTGAAACCTGGGCGCTGCAACCGCCTCTGGAAGACAAGCCAGTGCTGCTGTCGGTGTGGTTCGAAAACACCCGGCACGGCATTGTCGTCGGCGCCTACGGCTACGCCAGCGAAACCCGCGATGGTGGTCGCAGCTGGCAGCGCCTGAGCGTGAGCAGCGACGACGATTATCACCTCAACCAGATTTTTGCCGGGCGCGATGGCCACCTGTTCATCGCCGGCGAGGGCGGCAGCGCCTACCGGTCTCCCGACAATGGGGCGACCTGGGAAACCCTGGATACCGGTGTCGGCGGCTCGTTGTGGGCTGGCACGAGCCTGCGCGATGGCCGCGTGCTGTTGGTGGGTATGAGCGGACGGGTGCTGGTCAGCGAGGACCAGGGTGATACCTGGCAAACCAGGGACAGCGGCAGCCAGGAAGCCATCACGGCGGTCAGCCAACTCAACGACGGTCGCGTAGCGCTGGTGGGCAATGGCGGGTTGGTGGCCGTCGCCGATCAGGACTTGCAGCGCTTTCAGGCGCAGATCCGCACCGACCGACAGAACCTCGCCGCGCTCGCGCCGCTGGGCGATAACCAACTGGCACTGTTCGGCCCCCAAGGTGTGCTGAATCAGGATCTGACGGATACCCATTAATCCGCGCCGGCACCGACCGGCGCACTCAAACCAGAATCTGAATGGAGCACGAAACCATGCTGGGATTGATGCAAGATCAACCGCTACTGATTTCATCGGTTCTCGAACACGCCCTCACGGCGCATCCGAGGAGCGAAATTGCCTCGCGCACGGTCGAAGGGCCGATGTACCACTGCACCTATGCCGACATCGGCCGGCGTGCCAAACAACTGGCCAATGCCCTGACCACACTGGAGGTGCAACCCGGCGAACGGATCGGTACGCTGGCGTGGAACGGCTATCGGCACATGGAGTTGTATTTCGGCGTGTCAGGCATGGGCGCGGTCTTGCACACTATCAACCCGCGCTTGTTTCCCGAGCAGATCGAATTCATTGCCAACCATGCCGAAGACCAATACCTGTTCTTCGATTTGTCCTTCGCCGCGCTGGTAGAGCAGCTCGCGCCGCGGATGGAGAGCGTCAAAGCCTTCATCGCCCTGACGGATCGAAGCCGGATGCCGGACATCGAAGTGTCCAATCTGCTGTGTTACGAGGACCTGATCGACGGCCACAGCAGTGAATTCGTCTGGCCGATACTCGATGAAAGGGCAGCCTCCTCGATGTGCTACACCTCGGGCACCACCGGTAATCCGAAAGGCGTGCTGTTTTCGCACCGTTCCTCGATTTTACATTCCCTGGGACTGTGCACATCGGAGGGCTTTGGCCTGTCGTCGGCGGATTCGGCGCTGCTCGTGGTGCCAATGTTCCACGTCAATGCCTGGGGCATGCCCTACGCGGCGGCCATGTGCGGCGCCAAGCTGGTGCTACCCGGGCCGGCGCTGGATGGCGAGAGCCTCTACGAGCTGATGCGTACCGAACAGGTGACGCTGGCCCTGGGCGTGCCGACGGTGTGGATGATGTTGCAGCAACACGTCGAGGCCCGTGGCCTGGACCCGGTGGCGGACCTGTGCCTGAACCGGGTGGTAATTGGCGGGGCCGCGGCATCGAGACACCTGGTCGAGACGTTCGAAACCCGTTTCGGTGCCCGGGTGCTGCATGCCTGGGGAATGACCGAGATGTCTCCACTGGGCACCGTCTGCAACCCGCTGCCCAAACACCGCGATGCGTCGCTGGCTGAACGACTTGACCTGCAGGCGAAACAGGGACGGGCGCTGTTCGGGGTGTCGATGAAGATCGTCGACGAGGAGGGCACCGAGTTGCCCCGTGACGGCAAGGCCTCCGGCCATCTGCTGGTCAAGGGGCCGTGGATAGCCAATCAGTATTTCCGGGGTGAGGGCGGGAGCATTCTCGATGATGCCGGCTGGTTCGACACCGGTGATATCGCCACCATCGATTGCGATGGCTACATGCAGATTACCGACCGCGCCAAGGATGTCATCAAGTCCGGTGGCGAATGGATTTCCTCGATCGACTTGGAGAACGCCGCGGTTGGGCATCCAGCGGTGGCCGAGGCGGCGGTTATTGGTATTCCCCATGCCAAATGGCAGGAGCGCCCGCTGCTGATCGTGGTGATCAAGCCCGGCAAGGCTGCCAGCAAGGAAGAACTGCTGGAATACCTGGAAACCCGGGTAGCGAAGTGGTGGTTGCCGGACGATGTCGCTTACGTCGAGGCGCTGCCGCATACGGCAACGGGCAAACTGCAAAAAATGAAGTTGCGCGAGCAGTTTCGTGACTATCGCTTGGCGCAGGAATGATCGAGCCGATTCACATCAAAAGTTGCTGGCTCCCGAGAAAGGTCGGGAGCAGCACACCTGTGGCGGTTTCTACACAAACATCACCCACCAAATTTCGTCAGATTGACGGCCTTGGGATTGGGATAGTGCTCGAGTGACTTCATGTATTCGCCGATCAACTTCATATATGGAGCCAGGGTCCAGGCGTTCACCGCGACGGTATTGACCTCCTCACGGGGGTCCTGCTCGATATTGAAGATCGATGGATAACCGGTCAGTTCGGCGCGGTAGCCGCCAACGCCGGCCATGGCAGGATTGCCGGCCGAACTGATGAACTGCTTCGGATAGATGCGGAACTGCCGCCAACGCACGGCAACGATTTCGTCACCGATGAAGGTGATCAGGCTTTCACGCTTTGAAGCGGTCTGCTTGCCGAGAACGACATCGCTTTGGTCAACGCCGTCGATCGGCCGATCGGCAGGAACCGCTGCGCCAATGAGCTTCGCCAGCGTCGGAAAGACATCGTGGATGGACACCATCGCGTTGCTTGCCCCTGGCGCGATCCTGCCCGGCCACTTGATCATGGCCGGCACACGCAATGACCCTTCCAGCCCATCGCCGAGCTCGCCACGGAACGGCCCGTTCGAGCCACCGCGAAACTCGGCCGGTCCCTCAGTCGGTGCAGCGCCATTGTCGGACAGCCAGATCACGATGGTGTTGTCTTCGACGCCGGCGGACTTGATGGCGTCCAATACCTGGCCAGTGCGGTGATCGAGTTCCATGATCGCGTCACCATAGGGACCAATCCGCGACTTGCCGTCAAACTCGGGGGCGACCAGGGACGGGTAATGGGTATTCGTCCAGCCGACGAAGAGGAAGAACGGTTCAGACGCTTTGGCCTGGCGCTGGATGTATTCCGCCGCCGAATTGGCAATATCTCCCTCAACCTGTCGGCGGTAACCCAACGTATAAGGGCGGACTTGCTTCAGCACTCCGTTTGCCCCGGACTCCCAGATGGCAGGCTCGGACGCAGAGATAAGCGCCTCGGGAATCCCGCTGCGCTGCATACCATCGCGATACAGTGTGCTGTCGCTGGTTTCGAGAACGCCAACACGGTACTGGTCAAAGCCCTGGCGGGTCGGCCAGCTTTGCTCGCTTGCTCCAAGATGCCACTTGCCCATGTAACCCGTCGCGTAGCCCTGGCTTTTGAACAGCTCTCCCAGTGTCACTTCATTGGCCTGGAGTGTATTCGGCGTGCCCGCGACGATGATGCTGCCAAGGCCTGAACGTGGTGAATAACGTCCGGTTTGCAGTGCGGCGCGGGAGGGCGTGCAACCTGGTTCTACCAGGAACTGGGTAAAGCGCACGCCTTCGCTGGCCAACTGGTCGATGCGCGGGGTCGGCATACCCCGAGCCTCGCCCGCACCATAGGCGCCAAGGTCACCATAACCGACGTTGTCGGCCAGCATGACGACGACGTTGGGTTTGTCCTGGGCCTGCGCGCAGCCCATGAATGCGATGAGGAACGACAGCAGCCGGATACGTTGCATTGTTTGCTCTCCACGGGTGCGCACTGACTTAACAGTTTTTTCAGATCAATCGGTCGGCTTCTTTCTGCTCGGCGTAAAGCCACTTCTGGTTGCGATACAGATAGGCGATCAAACGGAAATAGGTTTCCGGCATCCAGCGTTTGAGCCGCCAGGCCCATTTGGCGTCAGGCTGGGTCATGACGTAGAGGCGGCCCTTTTCCAGTGCGCGAAACACATCGTCGACAATGTGCTCGGAGGTGAATCGGGACTTTTTCAGTTGGGCCAGCAGGCGCTTCTCCATGGCGCGCTCGCTGGTGAGCGAGTCCCCCAGCGATGTCGCGAACACGGTCGGGCACACCACGGTGACGCCGATATCAAAGCCGCTGAGCTCGGACTTGAGGGTCTCCGACAGGGACACCACGCCCGCCTTGGCCACGTTGTAGGGCGACATTTCAGGCCCGGACAACGTACCGGCGCTCGATGCGGTATTGATGATGCAGCCGCCGCCCTGATTCTTGAGCAAAGGCACGAAGGCCCTGCAGCCATAAATCACGCTCCACAGGTCAACGTTGATGACTTTTTCCCACTCTTCCAGGGCAAGGTCATCGATCATGCCTGCAGACGCAATGCCCGCATTATTGAAAACCAGGTCGACACCGCCCCACAGTTGTTTGACGGTGTTGGCGGCCTCCTGCAAGGCCTCTTGTCGAGTGACATCCAACACCATGCTGAAGGTCTCGGCGCCGCGTTGGCGCAGCTGCGCTTCAGCCTGCTCCAGTCTTTTCGCGTTGATGTCGGCGATCAGCAGTTTCCAGCCCCTGCTGGCGAGGTGCATGCAGATGGCCAGGCCAAAACCGCTGGCGGCGCCCGTCACGAAGGCACGCTTTGCCGGGTATTTCTGTTCGAGTTTCATGATTGCTCGCAATGCCATGGTCGTTGCTGAAAGGGGTCAGTGGTAGACAGGATGTACTCAGTGCACAGCCCTGTTCTTGCCCTGCCAATACGCTTTACGCAGTTCGGTTTTGAGTACTTTTCCCGCCGGGCTGCGCGGCAACTGCTCGGTGAAGTCGACGCTCTTCGGGGTCTTGACGCTTCCCAACCGCTCCTTGACCAGCGCAATCAAGTCGTCTCCGGTGCAGCGCTTGCCAGGCTTGAGCTGGACAATCGCCTTCACCGCTTCGCCCCATTTGTCGTCAGGAATACCGATGACAGAGCAGTCCTGAACCGCGTCGTGGGTCGTGAGCACCTGTTCGATCTCGTTCGGATAAACGTTGAATCCGCCCGTGATGATCATGTCCTTCATGCGGTCGACAATCGTGATATAGCCGTCCTCGGCCATGACCCCGACGTCACCCGTGTGGTGCCAGCCCTGCTGACGGACTTCGGCAGTCGCCTGGGGATTCTTGTAATAGCCCGGCGTCACCAGATCGCCGCGGATGCAGATCTCACCCGCGTCACCGCGAGCGACTTCCTCTCCTTCGTCATTCAGGATGGCGACGGTGTTGAGTACACAAGGCCGGCCAATGGATTGCAGGCGTGCCTCGTTGATAGTGCCGTCCGCGTTGATGTAGTCCCACGGCGCCTTGGCGGTAATCGCGGCCGGTGCTTCGGACTGGCCAAACGCCTCGGACATGACCGGGCCGAACACCTGCACGGCTTCCTTCAGCTTCTCCAGTGACGTCGGCGCAGCGCCGACCAGGAAATGCTTCAGCGAGCTATAGTCGCGCTGGCGGATGTCCGGCAACGCCAGCAGCATGTACAGCACGGTCGGCGGCAAAAACAGATGGGTGACCTTGTATTGTTCAATCGCGTCGGCAACCGCTTCAGGGACGGCGCCGGCCATGATCGCGTTGGTCCCGCCGCGCGCGAAATGCAGGCACCCGGTCAGGCCGGCGGTGTGCGTCATTGGCGCCACCACCAGATGACACGTGGTGTCGTGATAATCAAAGTGCGCGTAGAAGTTGCTGAAGAAGGTGTGGATGTTGCGATGGGTAATCATCACCCCCTTCGACTTTCCGGTCGTGCCACCCGTGGGGTACAGGGCAAAGGTATCGTCCATGCTGCCCGTTCCCTCGGCCGGGGTGTAGCTCGCCGGTGCACCTTGCGACCACGCCGCGAGGGATGTCCCCACGCCGCAATCGCCGTCGATGCAAACAAGCTCCCGAAGGCCGGGGCAACGCTCTTTCAGTTGCGCCGCCTCATTGGCGTAGGCGCTATGGAACAGCAGCAGTTCGCCTTCGAAGTCATTGAACAGGTCCGCATTGGCCGCCACTGTATTGCGCGGATTGACCGGCAACCAGACGCAACGCGCACGGAACACGCCCAGCAGCGCGAGGAAGGCGACGGTGCTATTGGGCGCGAGAATGCCGACATGGCCGCCGCCACTGAACCCGTTGTGGGCGATTGCGCCGGCAATGGCCTGCGTCACGGGCGCCGCCTGGGCGTAGGTCACTGCGCTGGCATCGTTGCCAACGTCGACGAAGGCCAGGTTGTGGGGGTAAAAACGTACGGCGTTATCGAAGTGATCGATGATCCGCATGGCAAATGCACTCCTTTAAACAGGTTCCACAACGACTGGTTTTTTCGACACAGCGTTGTCCTCGGGCTGCACATCTGGCAGCCCGGGAATGTGGTGGGTTGAGGCGTCGAGGTGGAATCAGTTGGCGCGTTGGTAGGCGCGGCTCAGCCAGCGCATGGCCTTGAGCTTGAGAACGTTGGTTTCGCCATCCTCGATCATCGATGCCCGTGCGTCGCGCATGAGCTTCTCGATCGGGTACTCCTTGGTCAGGCCATTGCCACCAAACAATTGCAGCGCTTCGCTGGCCACCTGGAAGGCGGTCTCGGTGACGTAGGTCTTGCTGGTGATCGAGGCCAGCAGGTGAGGGCCTTTTTCGCTGTAGTTGTAGGCGAATACGCGATGGGCAATCGCGCGTGAGAGCTCGACTTTCTGCCACAAATCAAAGGTGCGCAGTTGCACGCTCTGATGGTTGATGATCGGTGTGCCGCCTTGTTTGCGCTCGTGCACATACGCCAGCGCATGTTCGAAGGCCGCGCGGGCCACGCCGGTGAAGGTTGCCGCCATTTCCATGTTGCCGAACGTCAGGGCGCCGAAGAAGCTGGTGATGGCCGCTTCACCTTCGGCGAGGGCGTATTTCCTGGGCACACGGACTTCATTGAAATAGAGCTCACCCTGGGGCAGGGCGCGCTGGCCCAGTTTTTCCAGCGGCTTACCCTTCGAGACACCCGGCAGATCGAGCGGAATCAGGATGGCGATGTGATTCAGCCCAGCGCCGTCTTCATGTTCCAGGCCATTGCCGTAGTCGCAAGGGATGTAGGCCAGCGCAGTCTGGGCCAATGGTGCATAGGAAACCCATGCCGAGGATTGGCCTTGAATGACCACTTCATCGCCGACGACCCGTGCGTACAGATTGCCGCGCGATTGCTTGGTGCCTCGCAGGACCAGGTCCGCATCCATGTCGACGATATCGCTGCCACGGTCGGGCTGGGTCGCGAGCCAGCAGCCAGGGAGTGAGCCAAATCGTTCGATGAGTTCCGGGTTCCCGGAGTTGTGCGCCGCATACGCCGGAAAGGCGGACGCCAGCGTGGCGATGGCCAGCCCCGAATCGCCCCAGCCAAGCTCTTCAAAGATGATCGGCATGATGCGCGATTTCTGCTGACTATCCATCGCTGCCAGCGCGCCCAGATCGAGCAGCCCCGATTCGTGCACCTGGCGCATGTAGTCGAACAGGGGAGAACCCGGCGCGATCGCTTCTTCGGCAGTCATTTTGTCCAGCTTCGTGCCGATCGGGCGCATGACGTCTTTGGCGAAATTGTGCGCCACTTCCTGAATAGCTCGTTCTTCTTCCGTCAAGTCACTTTCCAGACCGCAAAGGCCCAGTACAGGCTCGACAATTCTCTCCAAATCAAACATCGACGATTCCTCTTGTTATTGTTTCAACCGATTGATTGAGAGTAATCCGTAACGAAAACTCCGACTTATCGAATCCGGCACAGCGCTTGTCCCTGCGACCCTTATTTGAGGGGCTCGATAGGCCGGAGTCGGCACGATGGGGTTACTGCTTCACTTCCTCGATTTCACCTGGGCGCCAGGTCTTGTTGAACCACGGCTCAAGTGGCCCGTAGAGACGAAGCACGGTGTTCCAGCCTTTGCCTGGCGTGGTTTGAACCCAGTTGCTTTCCTTGCCGGGCGGCGCCTTGGGGCCGAAGTACAGGTCCACCGAGGTATCGGGGTTGATGACGATGCCTTTTCGCTGGCTGCCGATACTCGGGAACTGCTGGTCGGTCTGCAGCATCGAGCGCGTCTGGTTGTCATAGAGCACGACCGACCAGAAGTTCTTCGCCGGAATATTGGGCGGCAGGTGCAGCCGGTAGGTCTTGGCTCCATCGAGGGGCTGCTGGTTGGCGTCCACGAATGCGGTTGCGTACTGCGACCCGACGCCCACCATTTTGGCGATCATCGCCGGGGTGTTGCCGGTGGCGTAGAAGTAGAAGTACGTGCGTGCGTCGAGCAAGCGAACGCCGTCACGCTCGTAGCGATGGCTACCACCGACGAAGGGCGTACCCCAGGCGCTGTTCGGATAGAAATACGAATCCTTGATGCGCGACCGGAAGGTGAGCGTACGCGCCGTGGCGCTGCCGACGGCTGCAGCCTCGGTGAGGATCTTCTTCATCCGCTCGTCAGGTGCGAAGGGTTTGCCTTTTTCAATGCCGATAGCAGCCAACAGGCCGAGTGTTTCCGGGTCCATCGCCGCATTCGATTCCTCCTGCACCACTTCGTTGACCTCGTCGAAGAAGTTGATGTCCATGGCGTGGATGGTATTGAACGCCTTGCCGGAGACATTGACGAAGTTCGTCGTCGGCGGCTTGGCGGCCTGCGCCAGCGGATAGATACGCAGGTGCTGCTTGATGTTCTCGACGCCAGGTTTCGGGTCGCCATTGACTTGAAACGCGCGGGTGATGAATAGGTTTCCGAGAGTCGGTGACCTGAATACGAAGTAGCCTTCAGGCACGGGACCGTCGTATCCCGGCGGCAGCAGCAAGTACTTGCCGCCCTTGCCTTTGTCGGGGCCGGCGTTGCCGAGGTCGCCGACGTAACGGAACCAGAAGTCGTCGATGATGCTGAGCGTGTTGGGTGGACTTTCGATGACGATCGGTCCGTCCTTGAGGTCAATCCAGGCCCAGCCGTAGATGTTTTCGCTGTTGCCCGTAAGAAACAGCGACTTGGCATCCATCAGGTTTTCGAACAGTGCAACGGTCTGGTTAGCCGGGCCGAGTTGGGTGATGCCCTTGCGTAGCGCCGACATCGAAGCCGCAGGCATGGCGGTGAGGAAAGCCTGCACGCCGCGCTGGAAGTCGAGGTTGTCGTAGACCTTCTGCACCGTCGCCTCGTCCGGGAAACCGTCGGTGAACCTCAGGGGGCCGAGCCGCGTCTCGAGACTATTGGGTGTCACGATCGAAGGCGGGATGTCCGTTTTGTAAGTCTGGGCGAATGCCGACGACACCGTGGAGGCACCGAGCAGCATCAGGGTCGCAAGTCTGGTGTTCATTCATTTATTCCTTACTTTGTCCGCGCCAAAGGGGTCACTTGATCTCTTCGATTTCACCCGGTTGCCAGGTCTTGTCGAACCAGGCATCGAGCGGGCCATAGAGGCGGAAGAGGGTGTTCCAGCCTTTGCCGGGAAGGGTTTGCACCCAGTTGCTTTCCTTGCCCGGTGGCGCTTTGGGGCCGAAGTACAGGTCCACCGAGGTATCAGGGTTGATCACGATGCCTTTCCTCTGGCTGCCGATACTCGGGAACTGCTGGTCGGTCTGCAGCATCGAGCGCGTCTGATTGTCATAGAGCACGATTGACCAGAAATTCTTCGCCGGAATATTCGGCGGCAGGTGCAGCCGGTAGTTCTTGGCCCCATCGAGTGGCTGGCCTTTGGCGTCGACAAATGCCGCCGCGTATTGCGAGCCGACGCCGACCATCTTCCTTACCAGCGCGGGCGTATTGACCGTTGCATAGAAGAAGTAGAACAAGCGCGCGTCGAGCTGGCGGACGTTGTCTTGCAGGAATCGATAGTCACCACCGGCGAAAAGCTTGCGCCATGCACTGTTCGGATAGTGATACGCATCCTGCGAACGGGACTTGAAAGCCAGCGTTCGCGCTGTAGCGCTACCGACCGACGCCGCTTCTGTGAGAATTTTCTTCATCCGCGCGTCGGGCGCGAAGGGCTTGCCTTTTTCGATGCCGATGGCGGCGAGCAGGCCGAGCGTCTCGGGATCGAGCGCCGCGTTCGGCTCCTCTTGCACCACCTCGTTGACCTCCTCGAAGAAGGAGAAGTCCATCGAATGGATGGTGTTGATCGTTTTGCCGGAGATGTTGACGAAGGTCGTCGCCGGTGGATTGGCGGCCTGCGCCAGCGGATAGATGCGCAACTGCTTCTTGAAGCTCTCGACCGTAGGTTTCGGGTCACCGTTCACCACAAAACCACGGCTGGCAAACCAGTTGTTGAAGGTGCGGGATTTGAAAACGTGGTAACCCTGCGGCACTTCTCCGTTGTAGTCCGGAGGAAGCAACAGGTACTTGCCGCCCTGACCCTTGTCCGGCCCGGCGTTACCGAGGTCCGTGACGTAGCGGTACCAGAAGTCATCGACGAAGCCGAGTGTATTGGGTGGGCTTTCGATCACGACCGGGCCGTTCTTCAGGTCGATCCATCCCGACACGTAGACACTCTCGCTGTTGCCCGTCAGGAACAGCGATCTGGAGTCCATCAGTGTCTCGGTGATGAACAGCGTTCCGTTGTCTGGACCGAGCGACCTGAGGCCTCTGCGCATTGCCACCTGCGACGCGGCGGGAATCGTCGAGATGAACGCCTGCACGCCGCGCTGGAAGTCGAGGTTGTCGTAGACCTTCTGCACGGTCGCCTCGTCCGGGAAACCGTCGGTGAAGCGCAGGGTGCCGAGCCGTGTCTCGAGGGTGTCGGGAGTCACGATCGCCGGCGGAATGTCGGTCTTGTAGGTCTGGGCAACTGCCGTCGAAGCCACGAGTAAACCGAGTACGATGAAGAGAGAGGATTCAAGTCTGCGTGTGACGCCTGCTCTTCCTGCACGGCTCGTTTGGGGCAATGTCATTCTTCTTGTTCTCCATTGATGCGGACGAAGTCATCCAGATGTTGGCTGCCCTATTCTGGGAACTGCACCGCATCAACGGTTTGTTAATACACGACAAACATTTGTGATTGGATGTCATCGCGCCTGAAGCGAGGCCGGATGGACGCGGCGCCAGGCACTTGGCGACATCCCATACCAACGCTTGAACGCGTGCGATAACGAGCTTTGCTCGGCATAACCGAGCAACAGCGCCACCTGAGAAACTCGCAGCATCGGATCACCCAGATACAAGGCAGCACGTTCGCGGCGGATATCGTCTACCTGTTTCTCGAATGCCAGCCCTTGATCATCCAGTCGACGCTGCAGAGTACGAACACTGACGAAGTAATGACTGGCGATGGTGTCGAGCGTGCAACGGCCGGTCGGCAGAAGTTTACAAATCAGCGCGTCCAACTGGTGTTCGAGGTCGAGCCCTGACGCGTCTGCAATCCGCTCCAGATAGTCGGTGACGAGCGCCTTCATCTCTGGATCGTTGCCGTCCATCGGGCGCGCAGTATCACTTGCAGAAAAATCGAGCCCAAAAGTTGCTTGCGAAAACTTCACCGGGCAACCGAATGTGCGGGAATAGAAAACCTTCGACAGCAAGGGTGGATGGGTGAAGAACGTCGCCCGGGGCCGTGCTTGGATGCCCGCCAGGATCTGCAGAATCATCACACCAGCCGCAAGACACCATTGCTCGAATTGGCGCGCGATACCCGCTCTGGGCACTTTGAGCTGATAGTTCAGACGCAGCCCGCCGGCGATGCTCTGGCATTGGAGTTCCACGGCCGGGTTCAGCATGTTGATGAACCGCGCAGCTGCTCCGATTGCCTCGCCCACCGTCGCGCACTGGGTCAATGCCAACATGACCGGGCCGAGTGGTGCGCGGCCTTGCAACGAAGCGAGGCGAATGCCAAAGTCCGGGCATTTCAGGTCCTCGGCGCAGGCCTCCATCAAGCGGATCAGCGGTGAGCCGGGAATCTTCATGTCGCTTTGATCAGGACCACGCAGGGGCAGATGAAAGCGTTTCTCGTAATCCGCCACATCGCCACCCAGCTCTTCTATCAGGTTCGCAAAGCCCTGCAGCACCCAACCGCGCATGTACGGCGTCATACCACTTCTCCTTGATGACGTGGCTGCCATAAACGGCATTCAATCACAAATGTTTGGCGTGCATTAACAAAATTGCCGCCTGCGCCGGTGCCTAAAATGGTCCCGTCAGTCGAGGCGATGGTGCTCGTTGCCGAGTGGGACAATCAGAGGTGTTTACCGTGACGACAAGCAATGAGTACAACGATGTCATTGAAGCGCATCGGACGCTGAAAGACGGCGTTGCGCCGGACACGCCAAGCCGTGGTTCATCGATCATTGGTGCCTATGCCATTGCGATTGCTGAAGCGCTGGAAAATCAAGGTGCTTGCGCCGATCTGGTCTTTCTCTCTTGCGGGGTCACGTTGCCAGCGACCACCGATCCGATGCTGCGCATCGATAATCAAACGATCGCAAGGCTGTATGCCGCCGCTGTGCAGGCCACGGGAGATCCGTGTTTCGGCCTGCGAGCCGGAGAAACCCTGCGTCCGGCCAATCTCCATGCAATGGGTTTTGCACTACTGGCCAGCATTTCGATACGGGACTTCGCGCAACGGCTGAGTTCGCTCTACCGGATCATTTCGCAGAATGCCAACATCCGCGTGGAAGAGCGAAACAACACGTTCCGGCTCATCACTTCAAGCGAACCGGGGGCGCACGTGTGCCATGAAACACACGACGCCTACATCGCCATGATCTTTACGCTTCTGCGGACCATTTCCGGTAATCGATTCCGTTTGAGGAAACTCGAATTGATCCGACCTGCCTCTGAAGGCATGGCACAGGTTTTTACCCAGTACTTCCAATGCGATGTCGAATTCGGCGGGCCCGAGATCGTGATGACAATGGATCTGGACCTGGTAGACAAGCGCCTCCCCGGTGCCAACGAAGAGCTTGCCTTGAGCCATGACCGTACGGTGATGGAGTACCTCCAGCGCATTGAGCGGGGCGATATCGTCAATCGCGTCCGGGCCATTGTCAGCAGCGAATTGTCCTCCCGTGCGCTGAACAAGGATCGAGTGGCTGAGCGGCTGCACATCAGTACCCGCGGCTTGCAATTGAAGCTCGCTGCCAGGGATACCAGTTTTCAGGAAATCCTCGACCATACACGACGCACCAATGCGCTCGCCTTTATGTCGCGCAGTTCGGTGTCGGTGACGGAGGCTGCCTTTTCCCTGGGTTTTTCCGAAGTCAGCAACTTTACCCGCGCCTTCAAGCGGTGGACCGGCATGGCACCGAGTCAATACCGCCAGAGCCTTGGATTGGAGCGCTGACAGGGCAGGGCAGAACGCAACATTGACGCTGTCAAATGAGTGTTTCTTGATGGTCATGGCCCGACCGGTCGGCAGAGACCACGTGACGCTGACTGCGTGGTATCTGCAACTCGACCGGGGTTTCAATACTTCTTGAGAATATGCACGAATCCGGCGCTGCCCAGTCCGCCGTTGTGCTGCAAGGCGACCCTTGCGCCCGGGACCTGTCGTGTTCCAGCCTGGCCACGTAGCTGCCAGGTCAGCTCTGTCAATTGGGCCAACCCTGTCGCACCCAACGGATGCCCCTTCGCCAGCAGACCGCCCGACGGGTTGATGACCCATTGGCCGCCATAGGTGCCACGCCCCGAAGCGACAAAATCATTCAACTCTTCCTGCTTGCACAGGCCCAGCGCGACATACGTGGCCAATTCATTGCTGGCAAAACAGTCGTGCAACTCGATGACGTCGACATCCGCCGGACCGATGCCGGCATCTTCATAAGCCTTGTTGGCCGCATCACGGCTCAGTGCCTGAAACATGACATCCATAATGCTGCCTTCGAAAAAACTGCTCTGGTCACTGCACCAGCCCTGGCCGGCGAGGCGCACGTCAGCGCGGATGCCATGGGCGCGGGCAAATTCCGGTGTACAGACGATGACTGCGGCGGCGCCACAGCTTGGGGGGCAGGCGAAGTTTTTGCGCAGCCCGCGAAAGATCGGTTTCGTCGCCAGGATTTCTTCAACCGTCAACGGCGTACGGAAGATGGCGTTTTCATTGTTGGCGGCGTGCTTGCGCGAGTTGACGCACACCTGGGCCAAGGTCTCTTCGGTCACGCCCATCTCCAGCATGGCGTCGACCTGGGCACCGAACATGCAGACCGCTGGCGGCGTATCGCGCTCCTCGTCGCTCAGGTTCATCATCCTGGCAATCACCTCAGAGTGCCGCGCCAGTGGGCTGACCTTTTCAGGAAAGACCATGTCGATGGCGCCGGCGGGCATCTGTTCGAATCCAAGCGCCAGGGCGCATTCGACTTGCTGCCCCCGAACGGCCTGGACCGCCAGGGCAAAAGCCGAAGACCCACTGGCGCAATTGTTGTTGACGTTAAAAATCGGGATGCCGGTGATGCCTACACGATAGAGCGCGGTCTGTCCTGCGCAGCTATCCCCGTAGACATAGCCACAAAAAGCTTGCTCGACCAGCGCATAGTCGATGCCGGCATCCTTGAGCGCCGCCCGTGCGGCTTGCTCGCCCATCACATCGTAGCTTTGCGATTGCCCTGGTTTGCGGAAGGGCACCATGCCTACTCCGGCGATAACAATATCGGTACTCATAGCGATTCCTCCATCAACGTGATGGCCAGTATCCACACTGCTCGACGTTTGTAATCGCCATGGGAGCAACCTGATAACAAGTCAGGCACGCAGGGACAAATCGGCCTTGTGCGGCTGTCTGTCTTGCCTGGGATAAGACTTCTGCCTGCAAGGACAAGCCCATGGGCAAGCGGAGGGATAGTTTGACGGTGAACAAGAAAGCCATTTGGCATGAGTGAGGAGATTTACCGTGGAATTTACCGGAAAGGTTGTCATCGTTACCGGCGCGGCCAACGGCATTGGACGTGCTTCAGCCATTCAGTTTGCCCGCCTGGGTGCAAAGCTGGTGCTGGCGGACGTCGATGAACAAGGGTTGCGCGAGACCCTTGAAGTGATTGGCGATAACGCGATCGTTGTTCCCACCAATGTCGCCGATGAAGCTGCCTGTCAGGCCATGGTGGACAGTGCGATCGATAAGTTCGGGCGGGTTGACGTGTTGTTCAGCAATGCCGGCATCTGCGGCGTTCGCGGACGGACGGCGGAGGTGTCCGTGGCCGAGTGGCGCCGTGTCATCGACATCAATCTGAACGGTGTCTTCTTCTGCGCCAGGGCCGCGATTCCGGCCATGCTGGCCAACGGCGGCGGGGTCATCATCAACACGGCTTCGGTGGATGGGCTGGTGGGCATGGCGACACTGCCGCACTACACGGCCGCCAAGCATGGCGTCATCGGGCTGACCAAGGCCTGCGCGCTGGAGCATGGGCGGCAGAACATTCGCAGCGTCGCCATCGCCCCCGGTTACATTCGCACCGCCATGACCGAGGGCAACCTCAGCAAGAACGAGCAGGTCATGCTGGAGGCTATGATTCCCCAAGGCGGCCGCGCGGGCACGCCGGAGGATGTTGCCAACCTGGTGACATGGCTGGCCTCGGACAAGGCCGCCTATATCAATGGTTCGTGCCACACCGTAGACGGCGGGCTGACCGCAGGCTTTGCCCTGCCGGATTGAGTTTGGCGGTGCAATCGCGCTCGATAAAATGAAGCCGCGCAAGCCGTTCCGGGGCTATCTTCTATACGCAAGACCATTACCCTTGGAACAAGTAGCTGAGTAGGGCGTTGATGGCATAAACCATCGATGCCCGGTCTCTTTCACACCGTACACGGATTGTAGAGAGGCATCGCCAACGTGGATCGCATAGAGCCTGAACTGGTGCTCAAGACAACCCCTCCGCGCAGCCAGAGAGGCGCGCAGTTGCGCGATCGACTGAGCATTGATGCCCCCGAACTCGCGGACAAAGTGGCGATCAGCGTGCAGGGGCCGGCCGGCTTCGGCAAGACGATGCTGCTGGCGCAATGGCGACGAGAGTTTTTGTCGCGCGGGGCCGTGGTTGCCTGGCTGACCCTGGATGCACGTGACGATGGCAGCCGTCTTGCCCTTGGGCTATCGGCAGCCATGGCCCTGGGCAGCGGCCGACAGTCCTTTACAAGTACCAGCGATGAATCCTCCGGCCATGGTCGCGACGAGCTGGAAGGGCTGACCCATTGGCTGGCGGAAGTGGCCGACCTCGGCGGCGAGACCGTGATGATCCTCGATGAGGCGGACGCATTGCCCGAGTCCACCTCCCGCCATTGTCTGACTTACCTGCTACACAATGCCCCGGCCAACCTGCGCATCATCATGTCTTCGCGTCGTCGCTTGAACCTTAACACCGCTGACCTTGTGGCCCGAGGGCTCTATGTCCGGATCGCGGTGGATGCCTTGCGCTTCCGTGTCGAAGAAACCGTTTCGTTGCTCAGCAACCGTTTCGGAGCACGCATCGACGCTGATCTGTGTCTGCGTCTGCATGAAATCACTGAAGGTTGGCCACTTGGGTTGCAACTGGCGATTTCGGCGATCGAGAAGAGTGCCCATCTGGAAACCGCCGTCGAGGATCTCTCGGCCTGTTCCGGTGATATCCAGGGTTATTTCGTCGATAGACTGGTCACCCGCCTGTCGGCAGAACAAATCGATTTCATTACCTGTCTCTCCCTGCTGGAAGTCATTCACCCTTCACTCTGTACGGCGCTGACCGGCAGTGAACGGGCAGGGGAACTGCTGCATGAGTTATGCGCCTCGACGCCGATTTTCGCCGAAGGGGTCGACAGCGAGTGGGTTCGCTTCCATCCCCTGGCCAGGGAGTTTTTGCAGAGCCGTTTTCGCAGCTTCCCGCAGGCGCAACGAAAAGCCCTCCATGAGCGGGCCGCGAGCTGGCTGGAGGCGAATGCCTTTTACGAGGAGGCGGCGCGCCAATACTTGCTGGCCGGACAAGCCGCCCATGGCTATCTGATGATCGAACAATGCCTCTACGAGGTCATGTTGCGCGGCCAGTTCAGCCGGGTGCTGGAGTGGATCGAAGAGCTGCCTGTCGAGGAAGTGCAGTCCCGCCCGCGTCTGTGCCTGGCGGCGGCCTGGGCCCTGGCGATGGGCGAGCGGCATGTGGAGGCGGCCAGGTTAATCGCCTGCATTGAACAGGATCCAGCTGCCGATGACGAAACGCGCTGTGAAGCGGCGGCGATAGCGGCCGCCGCAGCCTACTTTGCCGACCAGCCAGACGAATCAATGGCACTGCTCGCCCCCTGGATGGACACATTGTCATCCGGTTCGATCAAGCTGCAAGCGATCGTCGCCAACCTGGTCGCCCGCATAACGCTGTTTCAGGGCCAACCGGAAAAAGCCCGGCGTATCTTTCAACGTGCGCCGCACTATACGTGGACCCCGGGGTTCGATGGCATCCGCGGCTATGGTGAGTGGGTCGTGGGCATGACCTACTTGTACGAAGGGCGTATGCCGTCGGCCGAAGCCGCTTTTCGCAAGAGCTTGCTGCGCGCCGAACAGGATATCGGCCGGCGCAGTTCGGTGGCGGTAATGCTCGCCTGTGGACTGGCCTCCGTGCTTCTGGAACGCGGTGAGATCCAGGAGGCCACGACGGTCCTCGCCAATCGGCTGGATGTCGTCGAGCGGTTGGCGTCACCGGATGCGATTGCGCTGGGATTTCTCACGGCGGCACGCCTGGCGGCATTGCAGGGGCAGCCGCATCGCGGCCACGACTTGCTGACAGCCTTGTTCGCGCTCGGCGAGGAGCGGGGCATCGCACGCTTCTGCATGGTGGCCCTGGGTGAGCAAATCCGCCTGCATGCGCTGCATGGCCGAGGCGATTCTTGCCTGGCGCTGGGGAGACGGCTGGATGAGTTGGTGCCAGACGTCGCGCGCACGCAGCGCGGTCTGCTGGGACAGGAACTGGCGCTGTTGGCCGGGCTGAGCCACGCTTATGTTTATCTCGTCCAGCGCGACTGGCAGGCCATGCTGGGCGTGCTCGCCGTGGCAAACGAGCTTGCCGAGCGCCTGCAGCGTGGCCGGGAACTCGTTCAGGTCAAGTTGCTCAAGGCATTGGCACTCAGGGATTCAGGAGGGGATGGGCTGCCTTGTCTGCTTGAAGCGATCAGCCTGGCCGACACCTACGGCCAGCAGCGAATCCTGCAGGATACCCATCCGGATCTCGCCACGTGGGCGCAGAAAGTCCGCCACAAGGATGCCCGGACGCCTGCGCAGGAAACCAGCCCGTCCGTTCCGGTTCGACGGCAAGATCCGGTTGCCACGGGCGTTTCCCCCAGCCGACTGCTGACGCCCAAAGAGCGGGAAGTGCTGCAGTTGCTGGCACGCAACCTGACAAACAAACAGATTGCCCTGGCACTGAATGTCGGGGATGAAACCGTGAAGTGGCATCTGAAAAACCTGTACGGAAAATTTCATGCAGGCACCCGCAGGCATGTGGTGGACCGCGCCTACATGCTGGGTATTCTCGAGGCGTCTGGTTGAGCGAACCCGGTGCGGGTTGCCTGATCCAGTGCTGAAAACCTTTGCGTTGCAAACCCTCCGCTCGCGCGAATCGCGCCAGCGGACTGGCGCGATATAACCGTGCGTTGCTGATCAGAGCTTGGTGACAACGGCGCGAGCCAACCCGCGTTCTTCGCAGAAGCCCAGCAGGTAGCGGTGACCGAATGCCTTGGAGCCGGACGCGAAGCCCACTTTGGCGGTGTCGCCGTCCAGCAGCTTGATCACGCCCGCGGCTTGCAAGGCACCGGTGGCAATGTAGGCGGTGGTGCCGAGCACTTCGGCGCGCACGGCCGAAAGCTGCCCGCGACCGATCGCGGTGTCGACCGTACGCATCAAGGTCGTGCGCTCGCGTGGCGGCATCGCCGGGGTTGTCGCCTGGACGATATCCTTGAGTATCTCATCCTGAGCATCAGCCGGAAGATGCTTGTATTCGGCTTCCCACTTCTTATGCAGCGAATGCACCATCTTCATCGCGTCGTTGTCGTAGAAACCGACGCAGGAGACGCAGGAACGTACGCGCGGATCATTCTCGAAATAGATCGGCAACGAGGTGCCGCCCCAAGGCAAGGCGAACACCGGTTGCATGAAGTGCGGCGAAGGGATCAAAAACGAAGCATCGACCGGGTGTGCCACCAGTTTCTTGTCCCACAGGTAGCAATGCTCGGCACGGTACATTTCGAAGATCGAAGCCGTGGAGCCGACCGTTACCCCGGCGCCGACACCGCGCTGGCCACGGCACAACGCCGAGGTTTCCAGGGAGTCGATGCCGGGATGTTCGAGCGCCAGTTCGGCAGCGATCTCCGAAAAGGTATTCATGTACGCCAACGAGGGCGAGACCAGCAGGCCGGCCTGGGCGAAGCGCTCGCCAAACTGGTCGCGGACATTACGCACATACGACTGTTCGCCGGTGGTGTCCAGGTAGTGGCAGCCGGCATTGAGCGCGGCTTCGACCGTAGTGAGCCCGAATTTGGCGAAGGGTCCTACGGTATTACATACGACCTTGGCACCCCGGAAAGCCTGGGTAAGCGATTCGACCGTGTGGTCGACTTCGATGATTTCGTAGGTGGCAGACTCCAGTCGCACCACACGCTGCGCCATCATTTCACGCGTGCGCCCGGCATTGCGCGCCACGGCGGTAAACGCAATGTTCTGATCGATCAGCCAGTCCATGATCAGCATGCCGGTGTAACCACTGGCGCCATAGACAACGACGGGATACTTAGCCATTTTTTATTCTCTTGAAGTTGTTGGGGGGCACGAGGCAGACGAAACAATGCAAAGCGATAAATGACTCCGCTTGCTGCACCGCTCAAAAATAGTCAGTTCGAGACCCTTGACGCCCCCCCATGGCGGGGGGCATTTAGAGTGTTTGATATTCGGGACACACCTGCAGGATGGGACGTTACCGAGGACCATCCTGAAATTGTCGAGCAGTTATTACCCCTCCGGACGCGAGATGGCGAGTGCCGCGGCGCATTGATCGCCCGGTAGCACCAGCGTCAACCCCGATGAGGGTTGAATCATCGACTAGACTCACCCGGTTGGTCATGGAGAGCAGAAGGGCCACCCACGACGCCAGTTTTGCTCGAAGCAATACGCGATCTGCAAGCCGATGGCTGCATCTGCAGGTCAGTCTGTCGGTTGTCATCTACTGGCACGTGTGAGGTCATTTCAATGGCAAAGGACAAGAAGAAAACCCCCAGGATCAATTCCGCTGAAAGCCCGAAACTGAAGAACAAAGACTACCTCGAGCAGTTGCGCAACCTGCACGTCGAACTGGTCAAGTTGCAGGAGTGGGTAAAAGCCAAGGGCATCAAGATATGCATCGTCTTCGAAGGACGGGACGGTGCCGGCAAGGGCGGGACGATCAAGGCGCTCACCGAACGGGTGAGCCCGCGGGTCTTCCGTGTGGTGGCGCTACCGGCACCGACCGATCGAGAGAAAAGCCAGATGTATGTCCAGCGTTACCTGCCGTATCTGCCTGCGGCGGGCGAAGTGGTGATCTTCGATCGTAGCTGGTACAACCGCGCGGGCGTCGAGCGGGTGATGGGATTCTGCACCAAGGAGCAGGTTGCCGGTTTTCTGAAAACAGCACCCAACGTGGAGCGTGCAATCGTCGAATCGGGCACCATCCTGCTCAAGTATTGGCTGGAAGTCAGCCCGCAAGAGCAGACCCGCCGGCTTCAGGCGCGCATCAAGGACGGCCGCAAAATCTGGAAGCTGACCCCGATGGATCTCAAGTCATACAGCCGCTGGTATGACTACTCGCGGGCGCGCGACGACATGTTCATGACCACCGACACTGAACATGCGCCCTGGCTGGTGGCCAACTCGAACGACAAGCGACGGGCCCGCCTCAACATCATCAGCGATTTGCTCAGCCGCATTCCGTACGAGGAAGTCGCGCGCGAGAAGGTGATATTGCCCAAGCGGCAGAAGCCCGGTGGCTATCGCGAACCGGATTATCCGCTACGACGGATCCCTGAAAAATTCTGACGGATTGTTGAAGCCTGTCTGTGTCGCAAACCAAAGGGCCGCAGCCCCATGAGCCAATCGGATATTTTGCCGCCCGTCCCGGAACCGGGGCGGATTGCGCGCCGCGAGTCGAGCGACGATCAGGCCGGCTGGACCCGCTGGCTGCCGGGAGTGCGTACCCTGCGCGGATACAAAATCAGCTGGTTGCGGCACGACCTCGTGGCCGGACTGGTGCTGACCACGATGCTGGTGCCTGTCGGTATCGCCTACGCGGTGGCATCGGGCGTACCCGGCATCTATGGTCTCTACGCGACCATCATTCCGCTGCTGGCTTACGCATTGTTCGGGCCCAGCCGGATTCTGGTGCTGGGGCCGGACTCTTCGCTGGCGGCCGTGATCCTCGCCGTCGTCCTGCCACTGTCCGGCGGTGATCCGCAACGGGCCATTGCCCTGGCAGGCATGATGGCGATCGTGTCGGGAGCGGTGTGCATCCTGGCGGGCATCGTGCGCCTGGGTTTCGTCACCGAACTGCTGTCCAAACCGATCCGTTACGGGTACATGAACGGTATCGCGCTGACGGTATTGATCAGTCAACTGCCCAAGTTTTTCGGGTTTTCGATCGAGTCCGACGGCCCGTTGAGGAACATATGGGCGATCACCACGGCGGTGATGGATGGCAAGACCAACTGGACTGCGTTCATGGTGGGCGCAGCCACCCTTTTAGTGATCCTGCTGCTCAAGGATCACAAACGCGTACCGGGTATTCTGATCGCAGTGGCAGGCGCGACTGTCGCCGTGGGTGTGCTGGATCTTGCAACGCGGGGCGGGGTGTCGGTCCTGGGCTCGCTGCCCCAGGGGCTGCCGGCCTTCGCCATACCCTGGATCACCACCGCCGATATCGTCCCCGTCCTGATCGGCGGTTGCGCCGTAGCCCTGGTTTCATTCGCCGACACCAGTGTGCTGTCGCGTGTCTACGCGGCGCGCACCCGAACTTACGTGGACCCTAACCAGGAAATGGTCGGACTGGGCGTCGCCAACCTGGCCGCCGGTTTTTTCCAGGGTTTTGCGATCAGCAGCAGTTCGTCTCGCACCCCCGTGGCCGAGGCCGCAGGCGCGAAAACCCAGCTGACCGGCGTCGTCGGCGCGCTTGCCGTTGCCTTGCTGCTGGTGGTGGCACCGGACCTGTTGCAGGATTTACCCAATAGCGCGTTGGCTGCAGTGGTGATTGCATCCGCCATCGGCCTGATCGAGGTCAACGACCTGCGACGAATCTATCGCATCCAGCGCTGGGAATTCTGGCTGTCGATCGTCTGTACCGTTGGCGTGGCGGTGCTGGGCGCGATTGAAGGCATCGGCCTGGCCATCGTAATAGCGGTCATAGAGTTTCTGTGGGATGGCTGGCGCCCTTATTCCGCGGTGCTGGGCAGCACGGATAACGTCAAGGGTTACCACGACATCAAGCGCTATCCCGACGCGCGTCTCATCCCCGGCCTGGTCCTGTTTCGATGGGATGCGCCCTTGTTCTTCGCCAATGCCGAGCTATTCCATGACCGGGTCCTGGACGCCGTGGCGACCTCGCCCACGCCGGTGCGCTGGCTGGTCGTGGCGGCGGAGCCGGTCACCAGCGTGGACGTTACCTCGGCCGATATGCTGGCGGAACTGGACGAAACCTTGCACGGGGCGGGCATCAAGTTGTGCATTGCCGAGATGAAGGATCCGGTCAAGGACAAGCTCAAGCGTTTCGGGCTGTTCGCGCGGCTGGGTGAAGCGGCGTTTTTTCCAACGATAGATGATGCAGTCGGCAGCTATCTGGTGATTCATCCGCAGGATCCGCCAGCGCCCCTGGACTTCCATCAACGTTGATCTCCCGTGAAAGCGAGCCCGCTCCCGGAGGCTGCACTTTCACGGGAAAACGGGATTACTCCAGATGTTCCGGCTTGACCGGGTCCCCCGATTTCATATCCAGCTGTTCCCGCATGTCTTCGAACATCAAGTCGTAGAATTTGTGATTCGAACCGATGCTGCTATGCACCTTGGGGATGCCGTACTTTTCAAGAATTTTCGTGACGTTGCGCGCAAAGTTGTAGGCTTGGTCTTTGGGCAGGAAGAACGTTTCGCTCATGTCCTTGCCCTGGACCGAACCATGCAATGTGAACTGCATGCCTTTGCCTTCCTTGGGATCCTGGGCGACTTCGTAGTCGAGGTGCAGGTTGTAACTGACATCGTCATCGTTCAGCGCGTGGCGCTCGATGTGCAGATGTCCGGGGTCGAACGTTGCCATTGCTGTCTCTCCTCACAAATAAGTGATGCCAGGCTTCTCGGTGCTGATACGGGTACCGGCCTTGCCCTGAACGATGGCCTCGATGTCCGAGAGTGAACCGATCACCGCGACTTTTCCAGTGTGGCGGGCGAATTCACAGGCTGCCTGGACCTTCGGTCCCATCGACCCTGCGGCGAAGCCGAGTTTTTCGATGTCGTCGGGGTGGGCCTGGGCGATGGCTTTCTGGGTGGGTTTGCCGAAATCGATGTAAGCGGCATTGACGTCGGTGGCAATCACCAGCAGATCGCTTTCCAGCTGTTCGGCCAGCAGCGCCGAGCACAGGTCCTTGTCGATCACGGCTTCCAAGCCCTGTAGTTTGCCACTGGCACCGTACATCGTCGGGATGCCGCCACCACCGGCGCAAATCACGATGCTGTCTTTTTCCAGCAGCCACTTGATCGGGCGGATTTCGAAGATGCGTTTGGGGCGGGGGCTGGCGACTACACGGCGAAACTTGTCGCCGTCCGCAGCAATCGCCCAGCCTTTCTCGGCGGCGAGTTTTTCCGCTTCGGCCTTGGTGTAGACCGGGCCGATGGGCTTGGTGGGGTTCTGGAACGCCGGGTCATTGGCATCGACTTCGACCTGGGTGAGCAGGGTGGCGAAGGGCACTTCGAAGTCCAGCAAGTTGCCCAGTTCCTGTTCAATGATGTAGCCGATCATGCCTTCGGTTTCGGCACCGAGCACGTCCAGCGGATAAGGCGAAACCGAGGTGTACGCGGCCGCCTGCAACGACAACAGGCCAACCTGAGGCCCGTTGCCGTGGGCGATCACCAGTTGATTGCCGGGGTGAATCCTGGCGATCTGTTCGGTGGCGATCCGGATGTTGGCGCGTTGATTGTCCGAGGTCATGGGTTCACCACGGCGGAGCAGGGCGTTACCGCCCAGAGCAACGACGATACGCATGATGCAGTCCTTCTGAACAGAGAAGTAACGGGCGACACAGTTCCCTGTGGGAGCGTGGCTTGCCCGCGATGCAGACACCTCGGTGTATCAGGTACACCGCGGCGATCCTATCGCGGGCAAGCCACGCTCCCACAAAGAGCCGACCGCATCGGTCCTTAGATATCCGCCAACGCCGCCACCAGGATCGCTTTGATCGTGTGCATGCGGTTCTCCGCTTGCTCGAAGGCGATGTTGGCCGGCGATTCGAAGACCTCTTCGGTTACTTCGACGCCATTGGCCAGGTGTGGATAGCGCGCGGCGATGTCCTTGCCAACCTTGGTTTCGCTGTTGTGGAAGGCTGGCAGACAGTGCATGAATTTCACTCGCGGGTTGCCCGAGGCTTTCATCATCTGTGCGTTGACCTGGTACGGCAGCAGTTGCTCGATGCGCTCGTCCCATGCCTCCACGGGCTCACCCATCGACACCCAGATGTCGGTGTGAATGAAGTCGACGCCCTTGACCGCTGCTTTCGGATCTTCAGTGATGGTGATGCGCGCGCCGCTGTCTTCGGCAAACGCCTTGCATTGATCGATGAAATCCTTATGCGGCCACAGCGCCTTGGGAGCGGCGATGCGTACGTCCATGCCCAGTTTGGCGCCGATCATCAGCAGCGAGTTGCCCATGTTGTAGCGGGCGTCGCCGAGGTAGGCGTAGCTGATCTCATGCAGCGGCTTGTCGCTGTGTTCGCGCATGGTCAGGGTGTCGGCGATCATTTGCGTCGGGTGGAATTCGGCGGTCAGGCCGTTGAACACCGGGACACCGGCGAACTCGGCCAGCTCTTCGACGATCTCCTGTTCGAAGCCGCGGTATTCGATGGCATCGAACATCCGCCCCAGCACGCGGGCGGTGTCTTTCATGCTTTCCTTGTGACCGATCTGCGACGACACCGGGTCGATATAGGTGACGTGGGCGCCCTGGTCATGGGCCGCGACTTCGAAGGCGCAACGGGTGCGGGTCGAGGTTTTTTCGAAGATCAACGCGATGTTCTTGCCTTGCAGGTGCGGACGCTCGGTGCCGGTGTACTTGGCGCGCTTGAGGTCACGGGACAGGTCCAGCAAATAGTGCAGCTCGCGCGTGGTGTGGTGCATCAGCGACAACAGGCTGCGGTTGCGCATGTTGAAAGCCATGATGGGATCTCCTTAATAGTCGATAGGGTCGCGAATGATCGGGCAGGTCATGCAGTGGCCGCCGCCACGGCCGCGCCCGAGTTCCCCGGCACTGATGGTGATGACTTCCACACCGGCCTTGCGCAGCAGGGTGTTGGTGTAGGTGTTGCGGTCATAGCCGATCACCACGCCCGGTTCCACGGCCACCACGTTGTTGCCGTCGTCCCATTGCTCGCGTTCGGCGGCGAAGCTGTTGCCACCGGTTTCGACGACGCGCAGCGCTTTCAGATTAAGGGCCTGGGCCACGGTATCGAGGAAGCTGGTTTCTTCGCGGCGAATGTCGATGCCACCTGGTTTGCTTTCGTCAGGGCGCAGGGTGAAGGCGACAATTTGCTTCACCACTTCCGGGAAGATGGTCACCACATCCCGGTCGCAGAAACTGAACACCGTGTCCAGGTGCATCGCCGCGCGGGATTTCGGCAGGCCGGCGACAATCACTTTGTCGACCGCCTTGTGCTTGAACAAACTGACCGCCAGTTGGCCGATGGCCTGGCGCGACGAGCGTTCGCCCATGCCGATCAAGACCACACCGTTACCGATCGGCATCACGTCACCGCCTTCCAGGGTGGAGCTGCCGTGCTCCTGATCCGGATCGCCGTACCAGATCTCGAAGTCCGCGTTGGTGAATTGCGGGTGGAACTTGTAGATGGCGGTGGTCAGCAGGGTTTCCTGGCGCCGTGCCGGCCAGTACATGGGGTTGAGCGTCACCCCGCCGTAGATCCAGCAGGTGGTGTCGCGGGTGAACTGGGTGTTGGGCAGCGGCGGCAGGATAAAGCTGGAATGGCCGAGGAAATCGCGAAACATCTCGATGATCTTGCCGCCGAAGCTGTCCGGCAGGTCATCGGCGGACACACCGCCGATCAGGAACTCGGCGATCTTGCGCGGCTCCAAACTGCGCAGCCAGGAACCGGTTTCGTTGATCAGCCCCAACCCGACCGAGTTGGCGGTGATCTTGCGTTCCAGAATCCAGTCCAGTGCTTCGGGGATGGCGACGATGTCGGTCAGCAGGTTATGCATTTCCAGCACATCGACATTGCGTTCGCGCATTTTGGTGACGAAGTCGAAGTGGTCGCGCTTGGCCTGGGCCACCCACAGCACATCATCGAAAAGCAGTTCGTCGCAATTATTCGGGGTCAGTCGCTGGTGGGCCAGGCCTGGGGAACAAACCATGACTTTACGCAGTTTTCCGGCTTCGGAATGGACGCCGTACTTAACTTTTTCGGTGGTCATTACAGTAATCCTCCAGATGAGGTGTTACAGGGCCAGGAAGCCGGCATATAGCCCGTAGGCCGCGATCAGAGCGCCGACGACGACTGCCGCGAAAATCAGCTTCTCGATATTGGTGAAAATCGGCTTGTTGACTTCAAGTTTAGCCTTGGCAAACAGGATGACGCCGGGGGCATAGAGCAGGGCGGAGAGCAGCAGGTATTTGACACCGCCGGCATAGATCAGCCAGATCGCGTAAACCACGGCCAGGGCACCGATGAACAGGTCTTTCCTGCGCTCGGGGTGATTTTGTTTGCCAAGGCCAAGCATGAGCAGGGCGAGCCATTGTTCACCCACATCGAGAAGGGGATTTTTGCCTGCGTAGTGGCCGGGGCGGGGCTCGCGGCTTATGGCTTGTACAGTGGGTTGCTCTCGTTATGAAAACGCGTCAGGGATGGAGGCACTCGCGTCGGCTTCATGCTCATCTGCAAACGCCATGAGCACTTCCAGATCGAGCACATCCAGCTTGATCCGAGCGATAAAGGCGGAGAACGCCAGGTTGGCGGCGAGCCGACTCAGATCGGCGGCCCAATCCGGGACGTGGACCGGCCCCTTGAGCCAGCCGGACTCGAAGAGCGGGGCCAGGCGCACGGTGTCACCCAGGCTGAGGCGCCCGGCGAACAGATGACCCACCAGTTCCGGCCGGTTGTCGCGGATCGCAATGCGCAGCAGGGTATGGACGCCGAGCAAACCGGTCAGGTAGGCGGCATCCTTGGTGAATGCCGAGCCGCCGTGCAGGTCGGCGCCGCGGAAAACCCGTTGGGTCGAACGAAAGGACTCCTCCTGGGACTGACCGGCAGCGAGAAAACCTTCGAACACCTGAATGAAGTCGGCACCCTCCAGCGCCTGCTGGACCGCGAGCACGCGCAGGGCGAGGCGGCGCAGACGGTTGATGTCCATGCTGCCGGTGAACAACTCGGCCAGGGTGGCGATACCCTCCTGGGTCTGGGTCGTGCGTGGTGCCCCCAGGCCCAGGCTTTTCAGGTTGGGTTGCAGCGCGCCATTCTGTGCCGTGGCGACATGCGCAAAGGCCTCATGCTGCAAGAGCTGGTTCTTGTCCAGTTCCGAAAACAGGGCGCTGGCACGCAGGCGGATGCGGCTCGCCCCGGCAATGGCCTTGGCGGCCAGGGTCGGATCGAGCACGACCGTGATCCGGCCCGGGCCGAAGAAACGATCCAGTTCCGGCTGCATCCAGGCAGCGAACGCCTCGGCCGGGATGTCGGCCTGGCTCGTTGGAATCCGTGCACCGCCCAGCAAGGCATCCGTGGTACTGAGGAAGAACCGGGCCGCGTCCAGCATGCTCAAGTTCAGGCGTGGGTAATAGAAGTCCGGGCGCCGGTACAGCGCTGACGAATACTGAGTAAAGGCGGGTGTGCCAATGGCCCCCAGCATGCGGCCGGCCGTGGCATAGCTGCGGGCCGTCATCGCGAGGAAACGCCCGGCCGGATGCCCCTCGTCGCAGCGGCCGGTAAAGGCTTCCAGGGCAACGATGTCGGCACTGTGGTCGCGTGGGCGTAGCTCGACCCTGGGCAGTTCTGCATGCCCGGCGCGCCAACGTTCCAGGAATACTTCCTCGACCCCGTCCGGCCAGGCCAGGGCATCCAGAACGCGGATCTTGCGGACCAGACCGGGCAGGGCGGCATCGAGTTCGGACAGGGGAGCGGTGCTCACGGGAATCTCCTTGGGAGACAAGGTTCAATCGCCACAGCGTAGTCGTTGTCGATGCATCGAATTGCGCCAGGTCGAGCACGCCAATTGCCCGGTGTCTGCTCGAACAATCAGCCGGCCGGCTCGGCCGAACAACTCATTTCCCCAGAGCCTGGCTTCTGGAACAGGACCGCATTGCCGTCTTGCCAGAAGCTGTAGTGCCCTTGGGCATCCTTGCCAGTGTATCGGGTTCCCGAATCACTCTGCACCTGGTTCAGGGTGACCGAGGAGTTCGCCCATTTCAGGTACACGACACCCGGCTGCGTGGTGAAGAAGGTGGCAGCAATCAGCGCATTCAACCCTGGACAACGAAACGCCAGGGGGCCTTCGGTGAGTCTGTCCGGATCCCTGGTTCTGACAATGGCCGAGCCTTGACGCAGTTGGTGCGCGCGCTCGGCATAACTGCGGATCGTGCACGCCTTGAGCTCTGGCCCGGACGCACACTGATTGCGCGTCTCGATCCAGAACTGCTGGTCGATCACGACGTTGTCCGGAGGCGGTATTGAGCGTTCATCCGTGAGGGCCAGGCGATACAGGCGCATCAGTTCGACATCCATCTGCGCCAGCTGCGGATCGCGACAGATGAGTTTTTCGGCGGGTGCCCTGGCCTGGGCGCAGTCGAAGCTGGTGTTGAGCGTGGGCGAAGGGGGCGCAGCCCTTGCACAGCTGCTCGCCGCCGCGCATACGCTGGCAGCGAGCAGACAGGTGAAACGGGCCGTGACCGTTTTCATTTGGGATTTACCCAGATCATGACGTGATGCCCGGATTGCCGTGGACCAATCGATCCCTCAGGTGTTTTGCAGTGTAAGTCGAGTTTTTTATAAGCGCACTCTTTCTTGATACTGCATTTCTTGATACTGCATTTCTTGATACTGCATTTGCTGATAATGCCGCTGATTAAAATCGAGGTGGGCGAACCGAGCCGACGCCACGAGGCTCTGAGTCACGCAGCATTGCCCGCGCCGGATCGGGTTGATCCGAGCTGGCGCTGGAATGGTTGGAAGCCTCCAGTCTGGAAACCCTTTTGCTGACCTCGTCGATATCGACAGGGCTCAACGTGATGTAGGCGTTGTTGACGCGGAAGGTGGCGGGTACGCCCTCCTTGTAAAACTCGAGGCGTTTTGCGCTGCCTACTGCGAACCATCCATCAGCGCGCAAGGCCTTTTCCAGTGCCTCGCGCTCTTTCGGTTGAAATTCCAGGCGAATGGATCGGTAGGTCAGTTTCTCCAGTGGGACCGTCGCGATCTTGTCGCCTCCCATAGGATCCGCCACGCTGGAAAAGTTGTCTGTGACATCCAGTGTTATTTCTGCGCTACTGGCGGTTGCACCAAAAACTTCCATTGGCTTGTTGTGCGTGCACGATAGGTAGTTATAGAAATCAACGCACTCTGTGAATCCCTGCGCTTTTCCCAGCGCTTGGGTTCCGGGAACAGAGAGTCCCGAGACCTGAACGGTGGTCAGGCGTTCAGCAGAATGGGCAGTACCTGCCACGAGTAGAAGAAAGATCGCTCCCAGCTTGTTCATATCACAGCTCCTACAGATCTATCGGATTTGAAATGAATCGCGGATCGCCTAGCGATCCCTGAAGCGCAACGCGCGTTACCGGAACCGTGCTGGCATTTTGTGTACGAGGAGGATGTTAGTCGTTAAATTAGCTTGCGATGGTTGCGTTACACATTAGTTCAGAATTTGTGCTGTGCTTGCCCTGCAAGTGATGCTCAAGCAAGCAGGGCAGCCAGTGACCCATAGGCACGGATCGCAGCACGAGCGGAAACGAAGTACTTCTCACTTCTTATTTATCTGGAAAGGGCAGCGATAGCAGCCAGGCACTGAAGGCCTTCAATGACGGCAGGTTCTGGTATCGATTCGCATAGACAAGGTAGTAACTGCGGCCGCTTTCCATCGGTTCGAACAATGCGACGAGGTCGCCATTCTTCAGTTCATCCTGGACAAGAATTTCTGGAACCAGGCCAAGCCCGATCCCCGCTGTCACCGCTTGAATCAGGTGCGCCGTGAGCTCGAAGCTCGGGCCGGCACGCAGGTTTCGGTGGTCGACGTTATGCTTGTCAAACCAGTCCGACCAGGCGCTCGGCCTTGAAACGACGTTTAACAATGCATGTTCGGCAACGTTCGCCGGTGACATGCCAGGGTACTCGGGCAATGCTGTCGGACTGGCAACCACCACCAGTCTTTCGGTGAGCAACTTATGTGAAATGTAGCCTGGCCATGTTCCAGAGCCTGCGCAAATGATTGCATTCATGTCGTGAGTGGACGATTGAACGTCCTCCCGGATGATTCTCGAATGTATGTGAACCAATATTTGCGGGTGTTGTGCATAAAACTCATGCATCCGTGGCAGAAGCCATTTCGAGCCCAGGGTTGGCAGTACCGCCAGGTTCAATGGACCACCGTCATTCTTGTACGAAATGGTCTGCAATGTTGCACTTCGAATGCGCCCCAAAGCCGCCGCCAATTCGTGTTGATACACCGCGCCGGCAGCCGTCAATTCAATCTTTCGGCCCTCACGCCTGAAGAGCTCGATGTCAAGTTGCGCCTCCAGGTTCTGTACCTGGCGGCTGACGGCGCTCTGGGTCAATGCCAGTTCTTCTGCGGCCTTGGTGAAGCTGCAATGGCGGGCGGCCGCCTCAAAGGCCACCAGCAGCGACATCGAAGGGGTCAGTCTTCTAGGGTTCATTCATAAAGCTCATGCAAAACCAGCAGGAATTACGTTTGTTCCAGGCCTGGACAGGCGCAACAATCATCAAAACCCTGTGCAGCTGCTCGTATTGAGCATACGTAATGTGAATGCATAGATTAGCTTTTTAGCCTGTAGGAATTCCATCATGATTGCCCGGCTGTTGCCTCCTGATACCCAGACGTCCACCTATGACGCTTTTCTCGACGCGCTCCAGGTGGCGGGGTTTCAAGGAGAAATTGCCCGCAACTATGGCGACCGGACGGTATTGGCCACCGACAATTCCATTTACCAGCGTCTGCCCCAGGCAGCGGTGTTTCCTCGTGATGAACAGGATGTAGTGATCTTGTCACGACTGGTCGCAGAACCCGCGCACAGTGCGGTAGTGCTCACGCCTCGAGGTGGAGGTACGGGCACCAATGGGCAATCGCTCACCGATGGCCTGGTCGTCGACCTGTCCCGACATCTGAACAGCATCCTGGAAATCAACGTTGAGGAGCGCTGGGTCAGCGTGCAGAGCGGTGTGGTCAAGGACCAGCTGAACGCCGCACTCAAACCCTATGGTCTGTTCTTTGCACCCGAACTCTCAACGTCGAATCGCGCAACCATTGGTGGCATGATCAATACCGATGCCAGTGGTCAGGGCAGCTGTACCTATGGCAAGACTCGCGATCACGTGCTCGAGCTTTCGACGGTGTTGCTTGGCGGTCATCGTCTCACCAGCTCAGCGGTCGATGCGCAGCATTTGCGTGCGCTTACAGGACGCAAGGATCGGGTGGGTGAGGTCTACCGGTGCGCAATGGATATAGCTGACACCCACGCCGACTTGATCAAGGACACTTTCCCCAAGCTCAATCGCTGCCTGACCGGCTATGACCTGGCCCATCTGCGTGAAACTGATGGACGCTTCAACCTCAACAGCGTGCTGTGCGGTTCTGAAGGCTCTCTTGGATTCATCGTCGAAGCAAAATTGAACGTCCTGCCCATCCCCGGATATTCCATCCTGGTTAACGTGCGTTACGCCGGATTCATGGATGCCTTGCGTGATGCAAAGGCGTTGATGGAAATGAAACCGCTGTCAATCGAGACAGTGGACTCCAAAGTGCTGATGCTGGCGATGCAGGATATTGTCTGGCACGGCGTCGCCGACTATTTCCCTGAAGACCCCGAGAGACCGACACTCGGAATCAACCTCATTGAATTCAGCGCAGACGACGAAGAGGTTGTCCGGCAGCAGGTTCATGAGTTCGTCCTGCATTTGCAGCGCGATACGTCTGTTGTGCGGTTGGGCCACACGCTGGCGATCGGCGCGGATGCGCTCAAGCGTGTCTATGCCATGCGCAAGCGCGCCGTGGGGTTGTTGGGCAACGTCAAAGGAGAGGCCCGGCCGCAGCCATTTGTCGAAGACACCGCTGTTCCACCTGAAAACCTTGCTGACTTCATCCAGGAGTTTCGAGCGCTTTTGGATAGCCATGACCTGCAGTACGGAATGTTTGGCCACGTCGACGCCGGTGTCCTGCATGTACGCCCGATCCTCGACATGAAAGATCCGGTCCAGGCAGCCTTGATCCGGCCGATTTCCGATGCCGTCGCGGCCTTGACGCAAAAACACGGGGGGTTGTTGTGGGGCGAGCATGGCAAGGGCTTGAGATCGCAGTATGTGCCGGATTACTTCGGTGATTTGTACCCTGCGTTGCAAGCGCTCAAAGCGGCCTTCGACCCGTACAACCAACTCAATCCAGGCAAGATCGCCACGCCGAAAACGGTCCCTGGCGCGCGACTGACACGCGTCGATGAAGTGCCGTTGCGCGGCGACTCGGACCGGACCATTGATGAGCGTGTCTGGCAAAGCTATGACACTGCCGTTCATTGCAATGGCAATGGCGCCTGCTACAACTTCGATCCCGATGACGCCATGTGCCCCTCCTGGAAGGCTACGCGCAATCGTGTCCATTCTCCGAAAGGTCGCGCGTCGCTGATACGAGAATGGCTGAGATTGCAGGGGGAGCAGGGGGTTGATGTGCTGGAGGCAAGCGATCGTGTTCGACTGTCTGCCGGGTCGCAGAACATTGCGCGCAGGGCCGTTAACAGCCTCGCACAAAAGATGGGGCAAGCAGATTTTTCCCATGAAGTCTACGAAGCGATGACAGGTTGTCTGGCCTGCAAATCCTGCGCAGGCCAATGTCCTGTCAAAGTCAATGTGCCGGAGTTCCGGTCGCGTTTTCTCGAGCTTTATCACAGCCGGTATTTGCGCCCCTTGAAGGACTACCTGATCGGCTCGTTGGAATACACGGTTCCGTACATTGCCAGGATGCCGCGCCTGTACAATTTCGTGATGAGCGCTCGACCGGTTCGCTGGCTTCTCGAGCGAGCAGCCGGGATGGTCGACAGCCCTTTACTGAGCCTGGTGGATTTTGCGGCTGTTTGCCGGCGCTGGAACGTCGAGGTCGCAACACCGGAACGCCTTGCTGCTCTATCCGATGCGCAGCGTGGGAAAAGCGTGATTCTGGTTCAGGATGCCTTTACGCGCTTTTTTGAAACCCCGTTGCTCGTTGACTGGGTGGAGCTGATCTCAAGGCTCGGTTACAAGGTCTACCTGGCACCGTACGCGCCGAATGGCAAACCGCTTCAGGTGCAGGGATTTCTCAAGGCATTCGAGAAAGCTGCCAGCTTCAATGGCCGGTCTTTGCTCAGTCTCCAGCAATATCAAATTCCATTGGTGGGGCTCGACCCTGCGATGACCCTGGTCTATCGACAGGAGTACGCCAAGACCCTGGAAGCCGGCAAAGCGCCCCTGGTGATGCTTGCGCAGGAGTGGCTGATCAATGCGCTGCCGGAAGGTGAAGCAGTGAAGGAGGGCGAGCCTTACCACTTCCTGCCGCACTGCACGGAAAAAACCAATGAGCCTGGCAGCATCGGCCAATGGCAGAAGATTTTTCAGCGTATGGGCCTGACGCTTCAGGTGCAAGCCAGCGGCTGCTGCGGGATGTCGGGCACCTACGGGCATGAGACGCGAAACGCGAAAACGTCGGACACGATCTACGGGCAATCCTGGAAGCGCCTCATTCAGAAATTTAACCAATCGGGGCGAGTCGTTGCCGATGGCTATTCTTGCCGCAGCCAGGTCAAGCGTCAGGAAGGTGCGACGGTGCTCCATCCGCTGCAGGTGCTGTTGGCGCGTGTGAAAGAGGCGACAGTAGAGCCGCCGCGGTGGCAACGATCACGCTGACGAAAAAACCCGGCGCCAGTGCAAGCGCGAGTGTGAATGTTGACGAGAGCGATCGAGCTCATGTACCAGGGTCAACGCGAGCTTGAGGTCGAACGCATCCGACAGCATGCCGGCGATGACGGGCCCGGGCGCCTGGCCGATGAGGTTGTTGCCCAAGACCATCATTGCCGTGACCGTCGAGCGCACGCCTGGGTGACGACGAGGACCACTGGCATTGCCATTTGCAGCCTGCTGGCGATGAAGGTGAGGTTGCCCGAGCGGGTGGCAAACATTGACGATGTCCTCGATGGCCTTCAGACGGCCCTCGGCGGCCCAGGCTTGCATCCGGGCCACCGCCTCGGGGTGTTTGGCCGAAAACGCGCCGACCCTTGATCTGATGCCTTACCTGGCAGCCTCCTCATAGGTAAGGCCGCAAAAAAATTTACGTTTTTTTTACGATGGATTTTGTTACTCGCAACGATACTGGCCGGCAAAATTGACAGTGCTTTTATGCCTCGCGACCCTCGACTCTCTCGGGTAACCCACGAGTTTTTCCTGGGTTGGTCAACGCTGCTTGCAGGGGAGTGGAAGGTGCTGCGCAGTTTCACCGAAGTCCACCACGGCCTTGAAATCTCACGGATGCGTTTTCGGCCCTCAATATTCGAGACGTAGAAAGTGAGCGAGACAGCGACCCATGCAATTGAAGAACCCCATCGCAAAACCTCAGCGGCGGGACTGCTCGTCGCTGCGGTCGGGGTAGTGTACGGAGATATTGGCACCAGCCCCCTGTACACGCTCAAGGAAGTGTTTGCCGGTCACTACGGTGTCCAGGCCAACCACGATGGCGTGCTGGGCATTCTGTCGTTGATCTTCTGGTCGTTGATCTGGGTGGTCTCGATCAAGTATGTGCTGTTCATTCTTCGCGCCAACAACCAGGGCGAAGGCGGGATCATGGCGCTGACGGCATTGGCCCGGCGGGCGGCCGCCCCTTATCCGTACATGAGTAAAGTCCTGGTACTGCTTGGTCTGTTCGGTGCGGCACTGTTTTACGGGGACAGCATGATCACCCCGGCTATTTCGGTGCTCTCTGCGGTTGAAGGACTACAGCTGGCGTTTGACGGCATAGAGCACTGGGTCGTGCCCTTGTCCGTGATCGTGCTGGTGGCGCTGTTCTTGATACAGAAACACGGCACAGCTCGCATTGGTATCCTGTTCGGTCCAGTGATGGTGCTGTGGTTTGTCGTATTAGGTGCCCTGGGGATCCATGGCATTTTGCAGCGACCGGAAGTACTGCAAGCGCTCAACCCATACTGGGGAGCGCATTTTTTTATCGCTCATCCGGGGATCGGCGTGGCCATCCTTGGTGCAGTGGTGCTTGCGCTGACGGGGGCCGAAGCGCTTTACGCCGACATGGGCCACTTTGGGCGCAAGCCCATTGCCCGCGCGTGGTTCATTTTGGTGCTGCCAGGGCTGGTGCTCAATTATTTTGGCCAGGGTGCCTTGATCCTGGAGAACCCGGAGGCGGTGCGCAACCCCTTCTATTTGCTGGCACCGGCCTGGGCCCTGTTGCCGATGGTCGCACTCTCGACACTGGCCACCATCATTGCTTCTCAAGCGGTGATTTCCGGTGCTTTCTCCCTGACTCGCCAGGCCATCCAACTGGGTTATGTTCCTCGCATGTTCATCCAGCACACCTCCAGCCAGGAGCAGGGACAGATCTACATCGGTACGGTTAACTGGGCGTTGATGGTCGGTGTCGTGCTGCTGGTTATCGGCTTCGAATCCTCCAGTGCCTTGGCCGCCGCCTATGGAGTCGCGGTGACGGGAACCATGTTGATCACCACCATCCTGTCCTCGGCTGTCGTCCTGCTGCTATGGAAAACGCCGCGCTGGCTGGCCATTCCGATGTTGTTCGGATTTTTGCTGGTAGACGGCCTGTATTTCGCGGCCAACGCGCCGAAGATCTTTCAGGGCGGTGCGTTCCCGGTGATTGCCGGTATTGGCCTGTTCGTTTTGATGACGACCTGGAAGCGGGGCAGGAAGATTATTGTGGAGCGATTGGATGAAACCGCGCTGCCACTCCCGCTATTTATCGGTAGCATCCGTACGCAGCCTCCCCATCGGGTGCAAGGTACGGCGGTGTTTCTGACGGCCAGGGCCGATGCGGTTCCGCATGCACTGCTGCACAACCTGCTGCATAACCAGGTTTTGCATGAACAAGTCGTGTTGCTCACCGTGGTGTCTGAAGACAGCCCTCGCGTGGGTGCAGACAGACGGTTTGAGGTTGAAGCCTATGGTGAAGGCTTCTTCCGGGTCAGTCTGCATTTTGGCTTTATCGAAGAGCCTGATGTCCCCCTGGCGTTGAGTCTCTGTCACTTGTCTGAGCTGGATTTCAGTCCGATGCGCACGACCTATTTCCTCAGCCGAGAGACGGTGATTCCGACCAAGCGCATTGGTATGGCCCGTTGGCGAGAGAGCCTGTTCGCGTTTTTGCTGAAGAACGCCAACAGCAACCTGAAATACTTCAAGTTGCCGTTGAATCGGGTGATAGAGCTGGGCACACAGGTTGAGATGTAAAGAGTCATCGAGTATCCAAGGGTGTTCATGGGGCGGCGGCGCGAGGAGGTCGAAGCTGGCGCACTGCCTGTGCAGCACCTCAAGCGTTCAATGCGGGCCATTCATGCTGGATGAACCACGCGTCAGACGCTTGAGCGCGATGACCATCAGCCCTCCGGTCACCAGCATTCCGGTGAGAAACAGCGGATAGGCAACCCACCAGGGGACGGCTGAGGTCATCATGCTGAACTCGGACATGCCCCCAATGCTGGCGATCAGGTTGAGAGGCAAGAAGACCACATTGATCAGCGTCAGTTTGCGCAGCAGGTTGTTCATGGTGTTGTTCATCAAATTGCCGCGTGCATCGATCAAGCCGGCAAACACCCGGGAGTAGATTTCCGCCTGTTTGTTGCACTGGGTATTCTCGATGATCAGATCGTCGATCAGCGCGATCGCCTCCGCGCTGAAGTGCTGTTTTTCTGCATGGTTGCGCAGCCGGGTCAGGACAGCACCATTGCTGTGAATCGCGTTGATGTAATAGATCAGGCTTTCGCTGAGATTGAACATCTGGACCAGATGCCGATTCTCCATCGAGGCGTTGAACTTCTGCTGCAGTTCGCGAGCCACCATCTTGATCACCTTGAGGTGACCCAGGTAGTGGTGGAGGTTGTTGAACAGCATGTCCAGCAGCACATCCAGCGGTGTGTGCAAGGGGTGCCGCGCCCCTAGTCCGCTCAACTGGGAATCGTCGGTCGCAATCACCAGCAAGCGTGTTTGAGAGAACAACAAGCCGAACGACGACACCTCAAACGCCAGGCTTTCTCCACCCGAGTAACTTTCCGGACGCTTCCAGATCAGGAACAGGTTATCCGGGTGGAACTCGATGCGTGAGACTTCGTCCGGATCCAGTGCCGAAGCCAGCGCGTGATCGTCCAGTTTGAAATCGTTGCGCAGCAGATCCCGTTCTGCAATATCGGGATTGCTGAACAACATCACATCGGCATCGAGGTGTTCAACCGGTACCAGCGCCCCATTGGCGAGTTGAAAGCTCTTGATCACATCTGACCTCTGGCGTTATCGACTGAGAAAGTCAGTGTCTTGCAGGATGCGTGTCGGATCAAGCGTTCACCAGGCCTGGCCGCGACGTTTGAGATCCAGGCGCCGGACGAATTCTTCCAGCACCAGTGAATACAAATCGTCCTGCAAGTAAGCGTCCTCGATGCCGGCGTCCATGTTCGGGTTGTCGTTGACCTCAATCACCACCACCTTATCGCCCGACTGCTTGAGGTCGACGCCATAGAGGCCGTCGCCGATGAGGTTCGCAGTTTTCACCGCCAGTTCGACTACCGCTCGCGGTGCCTCGTGGACCGCCAAGGTGCGGCATTCCCCATTAATGTCCTGGCCCTTGGCTTTGTGGTTGTAGATCTGCCAGTGACCTTTGGACATGAAGTACTGGCAGGCGAAAATCGGTTTGCGGTTGAGCACGCCGATACGCCAGTCGTATTCGGTGTAAAAGAATTCCTGAGCCAGCAACAATACTGAGTGTTCGAACAGCTCAGAGGTGGCATCCAGCAGTGCTTGTTGGCTTTCGACTTTGATCACACCACGGGAAAAACAACCATCGGGAATCTTCAGCACCAATGGAAAGCCCAGGCGCTCACCAACGCGCTCGAAGTCTTCCGGTCGCTCCTTGTAGAGAATCTCGGTAGCCGGCATACCCAGTTGATGGCTTTTGAGTAGATCAGTCAGGTACACCTTGTTGGTACAGCGCAGGATTGAAGTGGGATCGTCCATTACCACCAGACCTTCGCTCTCAGCTTTTTTGGCGAAGCGGTAGGTATGGTTATCCACGCTGGTGGTTTCACGAATCAGCAGGGCGTCATACTCGGCGATTCGCGAATAGTCTTTCTTTTCGATCAGATCGACATCAATACCCAAGCCTTTGCCGACCCGGATAAAATTCTCGAGTGCCTTGGCATTGGAAGGTGGCAGCGCTTCTTGCGGGTCATGCAAAATGGCCAGGTCGTAGCGGGCCACGCGTGGTGACCGCGGCATTCGCCATATCTTGCGGCTGAAACTGTCCAACGAGTTAGCAAATTGATCCTCCTGGTCTTCGCGTAATTTTTGCAAGACGCCAGACTTTATTCCTTCGATGCGCCAACTAGTGCTTTTGCGGAACTCTACCAAGAGAATCGGACAAGGGAATATTTCGAAAATTTGCCGCGCCAGTTCTTGCAAGGGTTCAAGGTTGGTTTTACCAAAGTATAGCGTGAGCGTGAATCCTTCGGTATTACTATAAAGGTGGTTGTTCAGTGCTTTGTCGAGCGCCTTGTCCAGATCATCCAGTGCCAGGCCATACAGTGACTTTCGGGTCAGCTCGCTGATGGTTCGCACAGACGGAATAACTTTATGGCCGCGTGCTTCCGCCAGTAATGAACAGTAATAGCCGTGTCCCAGGTACTTGTAGCTGCGACACAGGTTAATAACCTGAACACGCTTGCCGGCTTCGCTTTCAAGGGGCTGCTCGAGATACTCCTGGGCACTCATCACATCCTCTGAGGGAAAATAAGAGGCCCAGTCTTCTTTGCGCTCAACAATAATAACTACTTGGCTAGACCTTTTAGGTGTACCCGATAAATAAGTAAGGTTTGATATTGCCGCTAGCCGATTTTGCTCTGATACTTCACGCAAATCACCCTGTACTGCTGACATATGAGAAGGTCCGTTGGAGAACAAGTCCTTATCTATTAAGCACGATCTTTTAAAAAAGTCTCGTTTCGTTACGCAACTTTTACGGCGGCTATATGAACCTGGTATTTCGCAAGGCTACACACGATGATCTGAAGTCTCTGCTGGAACTGGAAAACCAGTGCTTTACCTATGATCGGCTGACGCCGCGCAGTTTTCAGTGGATGATCAGCCGAGCCCATGCCAGCCTGATCGTCGCGCAGGCCGGGAGTCAATTGATGGGCTACTGCCTGGTCCTGTTCCACCGCGGCACCTCTCTGGCGCGTCTGTACTCCATTGCCATCGCCCCCCACAGTCGTGGCCTGGGCTTGGGGAAACAGCTGCTTGATCAAGCAGAAGAGTGTGCGCGCGCGCACGACTGTGCTTACCTGCGACTGGAAGTTCGACCGGACAATCCTGTCGCCATCAGTCTGTATGAGCGCAATGGGTACCGGCGTTTCGCCGTCGTCAACGACTACTACGAAGATCATGTGCATGCGCTGCGTCTGGAAAAGCGCATTGTGCAGCGTCGGGAAAGCCGTGAGTTCCAGGTGCCTTACTACCAACAGACCACTGAGTTTACCTGCGGGCCGGCTTGTCTCTTGATGGCCATGAGTGCATTGCAGCCCGATCGCTTGATCGAGCGCAGGCACGAACTGCAAATCTGGCGTGAAGCCACGACGGTGTTCATGACCTCGGGGCACGGCGGCTGCAGTCCCCAAGGGCTGGCTCTGGCGGCCTGGCGCAGAGGATTTCGAGTACGCCTGCAAGTGAGCATCGCAGGTCCACTGTTTCTCGACGGGGTGCGCGACCCACATAAAAAGGACGTAATGCGCCTGGTACACGAAGAGTTCTGCACCGAGCTTCAGCACAGTGATGTGGAGCAGGTCAGCAGCAACCAACTGGACCTGGCTCTCACGCTGAAGGCCGGCGGTCAACCCTTGGTGCTGATCAGCAGCTACCGTCTGACTCGCTCGAAAGCCCCGCACTGGGTCATTGTCACTGACTACGATGAAGACTTCGTCTACCTGCATGATCCGGACATCGATCACAGCCAGCACCGTCAAGCACTCGACTGCCAGCATCTGCCCGTCAGCCACAAGGCGTTCGATAAAATGTGCGCTTTTGGTGGCAACAAGCTGCGCGCCTCAGTGACGCTTTACGCTCGCGAGAATCTTGCTACGGAGTGCCAATTGCGAGAAGGACTACAGGCTGCCTTCGACATCTTCCAGACTGAACGTCTCGGTGTGGTCGTCATAGGAGAAAATTTCAGCGTATCGCCCCCAAGTGATCACGCTCTCCAATGTTTTCTCCACAAACGCCTCAGTGAGTGAATCTTCCAGTTCTTGCTCAAAGCGCACCCGTGGCGCGCGGTGCCCGTTTCGTTCCTGCAATACCTGCCGAATGCGTGCGGCCAGTGGCACGTGCTTGACCAGGTGCTCGGCAAAGAGGGTTTTGCGCTCCTGGGTGCCGTACTCGGCGAATAACTTGCCGGCCTCAGTCAGGGTGATGTCGGCGTCCTTGAGTTCAGCGAATCCCAGGTATTCCAGCATCTCTGCTATCGGGAACAGGTCGTCCACTTCCAGTAAGCGCCGTTCAGCAACGTCTGGCAGACCGGCATGCCCGTTATAGGGTTCGGCAGCGAGGGTTTCGATCAGGCCGGCCATGAGGTTGGTGGAGACTTCTGGCAGCGGACTGCCCATCTTCAGCTCGGCTTTGCCGGTACTGGTGTCAGCGCTGCGCCGGTCGGTCATCAACGCATAGATGTCATCGACCATTTGGCGAAAGGTCGGATCCAGTCGGTTGCGTGGGTGGGCGAAGGGCACTTTGATTTCGGCGACGACGCGCCCGGGGTTTGACGACAAAACCAGAATACGGTCGCACATCAAAACGGCTTCTTCGATATTGTGGGTCACGATCAGGATGGATTTGATCGGCAGCTGCTCGCCGCTCCACAAATCCAGCAGGTCGGTGCGCAGGGTTTCGGCGGTCAGTACGTCGAGGGCGGAGAAGGGCTCGTCCATCAACAGCAGCGTCGGGTTGACCACCAGCGCGCGGGCGAATCCGACTCGTTGCCGCATACCGCCGGACAATTCACGTGGATAAGCGTTTTCGAATCCATCGAGGCCGATCAGGTCGATCGCTGACAGTGCGCGTTTGCGCGCGGCCTTGCGTTCGACCTGTAGCGCTTGCAGGCCGGCTTCGACGTTTTCGAGGACGGTCAGCCAAGGGAACAGCGCAAAGGTCTGAAAGACCATCGCCACGCCTTTGGCCGGCCCGGTGAGTAAGGCGCCGTTGTACCGGATCTCGCCCGACGACGGCGGTATCAGGCCGGCAATGATGCGCAGCAAGGTGGATTTGCCCGATCCGGAGCGGCCCAGCATGCCGGCGATTTCGCCTTCGCGCAGCGTCAGGTCAACATCGCTGAGCACTTGCAACTCGTCCTTGCCCTTGCCAAACGCCCGGCTCACGTTGTTCAGCGAGTAAATTTCGGGGGATGCCTTTGTGTGTTCGGTGTAGGTATTCATGGCATCGAATCCCGTTAATTGAGACGGAGTTTGTTTTCAGCAATGGCGTACATCGGCCGCCATACCGCGCGATTGAAGGCCACGACAAAGAGCGACATCACCACCACGCCCAGAGTGATTTTCGGAAAGTCACCGGATGCCGTGTTCTGGGCGATGTAAGCGCCCAGGCCGTGGGCAACGACCTTGTTTTGTCCCCATGAAACGAATTCGGAAACGATACTGGCGTTCCACGCACCGCCAGAAGCAGTGATCGCCCCGGTCACGTAATACGGGAAGATGCCCGGCAGCATGACCTTACGCCACCACAGCCAGCCGCGAATGCGGAAGTTGGCCGCGGCCTCGCGGAAGTCGTTCGGGAATGCACTGGCGCCGGCGATGACGTTGAACAAGATGTACCACTGCGTACCCAGCACAATCAGCGGGCTCAGCCAGATATCCGGGTTCAACTGGTAACGCAGAATCACGATGACAAACACCGGGAACAGCAAGTTGGCGGGGAAAGCCGCGAGGAACTGCGCCAACGGCTGGATTTTTTCCGCCAGGTGCGCACGCAAACCGATCATCACGCCCAGCGGCACCCAAATCAGCGAGGCCACGGCAATCAACAGCACCACCCGTACCAGGGTAATCAGCCCCATGCCGAGCACATGCCCGACCTCATCGAGTGTCACTTCGCTGCTCATGTAGAGGGCTATATGGTACAGCGCGTAGAGGGTCAACACGGCAATCAGCGTGCCCCACACCCAATCGATCAGCCGTGAAGTGGCCGGGTTCGGTGGCATGGCGCTGGGGCTTGAGCGCGGCAGGCTGAAGCGTCGGTTGCCGATTCGGCCGATGGCTCGGGTGATGGGGCGCAAGATGCGCTGGACCATGCGGGTGCGCTGGATCAGCTTCAGCAGCCATGATTGCGGTGCGCCCGCCTGGGAGGCGGTGTTCTCCATGCGGAATTTGTCGGCCCAGGCCACCAATGGCCGGAACAGAAACTGGTCGTAAATCAGGATGACCGCGATCATCGCCAGAATGACGTAGCCCACGGCGTGCAGGTTTTGCTGCTGGATGGCGATCGCCAGGTACGAACCCACTCCAGGCAGCATGACGGTCTTGTCGCCGACGGTAATGGCTTCGGAGGCCACCACGAAGAACCAGCCACCGGACATGCTCATCATCATGTTCCAGACCAGTCCCGGAATGGCGAACGGCACGTCGAGCTTCCAGAACTTTTGCCAGCCGGAAAACTGAAGGTTACTGGACACTTCTTCCAGGTCGCGCGGCAGCATGCGCAGTGACTGGTAGAAACTGAACGTCATGTTCCAGGCCTGGCTGGTGAAAATGGCAAAAATGGCGGCGAATTCAGCGCCAAGTACTCGCCCTGGAAACAGCAACAGAAAAAACGTCACGGTGAACGAAATGTAGCCCAGAACGGGCACCGATTGCAGGATGTCCAGTACCGGCACCAGCAGTTTCTCGGCCCGTCGGCTTTTGGCCGCCAGGGTTCCGTAAAGCAGGGTGAAGACCAGAGACACGGCCATCGCCGCAAGCATGCGCAGGGTGGTTCGCATTGCATATTCGGGCAGGCTGGCCGGGTCGAGTGAGATGACCTCACCCTGCAAGGTGGACATCGGCGCCCAGGTTTCCCGTGCGGCTATCGAAAAAAACAATAAAAAGCCGATCACCAGTGGCAGGGCAACCAGATCCCAGCGGTTGGGCAGTAATCGGAGCGTCGTGGCCGGGATGTAGTGACGCAGTACCTTGTTCATATTCAGTGATTCCAACATCGTTCTGAATGGAGGGGCAGGACCACAAGTCCGCACTTTCTTGAGCTCGCGTGGCTGAACCAAAAATCAACGTAACTCTTGCCGTCCTGTGTTCAAGGAATAAAACGGTAACCAACACCCGTTTCGGTAATGAGGTGGCGTGGCTGGGAAGGGTCTGCTTCGACTTTTTTACGCAGGCCGCCCATGAATACTCGCAGGTAAGGCGTATCGGTGGTGTGCGATGGGCCCCACACAGCCTTGAGCAGTTGCTGATGTGTCAGGACGCGGTTCGGGTGTGAGCAAAGATGGACCAGCAGGCGGTATTCCAGTGGTGTCAAATGCAGAGGGGCGCCGGCGCGTTCCACGACACGCCGTTCCATATCAATCCGGACTTCGCCAAAGACCAGGACCGCATGGTTCTCGGTATCCTTCACGTGTCTGCGTAGCAGTGCGCGGACGCGAGCCAGCAGTTCTCCGGTGCCAAACGGCTTCACCAGATAGTCATCGGCGCCCGTGTCCAGTGCCAGGATTTTGTCCGACTCCGCGCCACGGGCAGACAACACAATGATCGGCACCTCTGACCAACTCCGTACGTCCCGAATAAGGTCAACACCGTCGCCGTCGGGCAGTCCGAGGTCGAGCACGATCAGGTCCGGATGGCGTGTCCCTGCATCGATGAGGCCTCGGTGAAAGGTATCGGCTTCATGCACCTCCAGGCCTTCGGCTTGCAGGGCCATTCGCACGAAACGTCGTATTTCCTTCTCATCTTCAATGATCAGGACGTGCAGCACCGATTCGGTCATGGTTGCTCCTCGCCTGTTTGCTCAGCAAAGGGTTCGATGACTGGAGGCTCCTCACGGGGTAGACGCAGCGTGAAGCGCGCACCGCCCTCTGGGCGTGTAACACCCAAAATGGTTCCTCCATGAGCCTGTGCGATGGCTCGACAGATGGCCAGGCCCAGCCCAACGCCGGGTATCGAGCTTTCCTTCTTGCCGCGCATGAATTTGCTGAAGATGGCCTCTTCGTGACCGTGCGGTAACCCGGGTCCTTCGTCGGCGACCCACAATTCGAAGTTGTCAGGTGCGGCCCTGGCGCCCAGGCCGATGGTGGTGCCTGCCGGCGTGTACTTGACGGCGTTCTCGATCAGGTTGATGAGGACGCGTTCGATCAGTACCGCATCGATGTGTACGGGAGGTAAATCATCGTCCAAAGCGACCTGCACCGAACGCCCGCCCAGAATCGGCTGGATGGCTCGCAGGGCGCTGCCCACCACGTCTTCGATGGGTTGCCACTGTCGATTCAACACCACTTTGCCGGATTCGAGGCGCGCCATGTCCAGCAGGTTGTTGACCAGCGTATTCATGCGCAGGGCGGACTCACCCACCGCCGTGGCGATCTCGGCGGCTTCGCCGGTCAGGGGTGGCCTGGTCAGTTTAAGCGCTTCGCCAAGCCCTACCAAAACGGACAATGGCGTTCGCAAGTCGTGGGAAATGGCCGAGAGCAGCGAGTTACGCAAGCGCTCGGACTCCATCTGCACTGTCGTGTCTTGGGCAATGTGGATGTAGTGAATCCGTTCGAGCGAGATGGCCAGCAATGACGCACAAGTGTCGAGCAGGCGTCGCTGTTCCGGCACCACCAACCGGCTCGTGTCTCGCGGTTGCACGGCCAGTACACCGCGCACCCGCATGGGGGCTGACAACGGCAGATAAAGCGTTGAACTTGAGGGCAGGGTATCGGTGCCATAGCCGGCCGGCTCGGTTTTATCGAAGGACCACTGGGCAATGGCAAAGTCCACTTGCGGTGCATCCCCTGTGATCAACGGGACTTGCAGCTTATTGTTGTCATCAGCGACCAGCAGCGCCGACCTTGCACCAAATTCGGAGGCGAGAAAGCGTGCGCTGATGTCGGCGACTTGCTCGGTCATCAGTGCGGCGGACAACAGGCGCGACATGTCGTACAGCGCCCGCATGCGGTCTTCGCGCCGTTGCGCCACACGTGCCTGGTAGGTCAGGCCGGCGGTCATTTGTCCGATCACCAGAGCGACCACGAGCATGACGCTGAAGGTCACCAGGTACTGGGCATCGGTGAAGGCAAACGAAAAGCGCGGCGACACAAAAAAGAAGTCGAACGCACCTACTGCCAAAAAGGCCGCGAGAATCGCCGGGCCGCGTCCAAAACGAACGGCGACGGCGACGACGGCAAGCAGGAATATCATGACGATATTGGCCTGTTCCAGCACGTGAGCCAGGGGCATGACCAGCAAGGTCGTCACCGTACAGAGGGCTACGCTCCAGATATAGGACCGCCACATCACCGGAGTCTCGGTCGTCGTGGCACTGGGTTCGGTTTGTGTACGCTGGTCGGTTGGAAGAGAGACTTGAATCACGTCCAGGTCAGCGCCCTGAGCACCAATTCGATCCGCGAGTACCCGCCGCCAGAAACGACGACGAGGGTGTTCGTCGCGTCCCAGCACGACTTTGGAGAGATTGTGCTGCCTTGCGTACTTGACCAGCGTTTCGGCGATGTCCTGGCCGGCCAGGGTCGAGATCTGCGCCCCCATGTCCTGGGCCAGCTTCAGGGTCGCCAGAACGCGACGGCGCTTCGTTTCGGGCAGACGCTGCAAGGCGGGGGTCTCGACATACACGGCATGCCAGGGCACGTTGAGCTGAGCGGCCAGACGAGCTGTCGAGCGTACGGTTTTTTCCCCTTTTTCATGCGGGCCGATGCAGGCGAGCAGCGAGTCGCGGGTGCCCCAGACGGGTTTGACTGCACTGCTGATGCGGTATTGCAGCATCTCGCTGTCGACACGGTCGGCGGTACGACGCAGTGCCAGTTCGCGCAAGGCGATCAGGTTGCCTTTGCGGAAGAAGTTCTGCACCGCGCGTTCGGCCTGATGGGCCAGATAGACTTTGCCTTCCTTGAGGCGTTGCAGCAGATCGTCAGGCGGCAAGTCGACAATGACCACTTCATCCGCCGTGTCGAACACATGATCGGGTACGGTCTCCCAAACCCGGATGCCGGTGATGCCACCGACGATGTCATTCAGGCTCTCAAGATGTTGAACGTTCATGGTTGACCAGACGTCGATCCCGGCGCTGAGCAGCTCTTCTACGTCCTGCCAGCGTTTTGGATGGCGGGAACCGATGATGTTGGAGTGGGCCAGCTCGTCGATCAGGATCAGCTCGGGTTTGCGCAACAGCGCGGCGTCCAGATCGAATTCGGTCAGCGTACGGTTCTTGTCGATGACCTGTTTGAGCGGCAATTGTTCGAGCCCCGAGGTCAGCGCCTGGGTCTCGGCGCGACCATGGGTTTCGATCACGCCGATCAGTACATGGGTGTTCTGTTGTTTCGCCGTTTGCGCGGCGACCAGCATCGCGTAAGTCTTGCCGACACCGGCACTGGCTCCGAAAAAAATCTTGAGCCGACCGCGTGTGGCTTGCGCTTCTGCTTCGCGAATCTGTGCCAGTAGCTGGTCTGGGTCAGGACGTTGTTCGGCCATCAAGCCCACCGTGTGTGAGTTGGCGCTCAATGCGTGGCGTCGAGTGCCAGGTTCAGTTCCAGGACGTTGACCCGAGGCTCGCCAAGGAACCCAAACAGCATGCCTTCAGAGTGTTCGGCGATCAGTTGATGAATGCGTTCGATGGGCAGGCTGCGCACCCGCGAAATTCGACCCGCCTGATACAGGGCTGCGGCGATGCTGATATGCGGATCAAGACCGCTAGCCGAACTGTAGACCAGGTCGGCGGGCACCGTGGCGGTGTTCCCGGGATCGGCTGCACGCAAGGCATCGATGCGGCCCTTGATCGCGTCCGCCAGTACCGGGTTCAGAGGCCCCAGGTTTGACCCCGATGAGGCTGCCGCGTTGTAGGGCATGGGGCTGGTTGCAGACGGGCGACTCCAGAAATGCCCGGGATCGCTGAAACCCTGGCCGATCAATAACGAACCCACGATTTTGCCATCCCGTTCGATCAGACTGCCTGCGGCCTGAGAGGGGAAGGCCAGCCTGGCGATCCCGGTCGTGACCAGTGGATAGGCCAGGCCCGTGATCAGCGAAAGTGCAATCAACAGGGTCAACGCCGGACGCAGCAGGGAAGCCATGACAGTGCTCCTTCAAGTCAGACCGACGGCAAACAGCGCCATGTCGATCACTTTGATGCCAATGAATGGAACGATCACGCCACCCAACCCGTAGATCAACAGGTTGCGGCGCAACAGCAAGGCCGCACCGACCGGGCGATACCTGACGCCTTTGAGCGCCAGGGGGATCAGGAAGATGATGATCAACGCGTTGAAGATTACCGCTGACAACACCGCCGAGTTCGGGCTGGTAAGGCCCATGATGTTGAGTGCCGCGAGCTGCGGGTACGTGGTGACGAAGGCTGCCGGTACGATGGCGAAATATTTGGCGATGTCGTTGGCAATCGAGAAGGTGGTCAGCGAACCTCGGGTCATCAGCATCTGTTTGCCGGTTTCCACTACCTCGATCAACTTCGTCGGGTTGCTGTCCAGGTCCACCATGTTGCCGGCTTCCTTGGCGGCCTGAGTCCCCGAGTTCATGGCCACGGCGACATCCGCTTGGGCCAGTGCGGGGGCGTCGTTGGTGCCGTCGCCGGTCATGGCTACCAGCCGACCTTCGGCCTGATAGCTGCGGATCAGTTCGAGCTTTTGTTCGGGCGTCGCCTCCGCCAGAAAGTCATCGACCCCGGCTTCGGCGGCGATAGCGGCGGCGGTGACCCGGTTATCGCCGGTCACCATCACCGTCTTGATCCCCATGCGGCGCAGTTCGATGAAGCGCTCCTTGATACCGCCCTTGACGATGTCCTTGAGTTCGATCACGCCCAGCACCTTCACCCCATCGGCAACCACCAGCGGGGTACTGCCCCGGCGCGCCACTTCCTCAATGCTGGTTTGCACCGCCTCGGGAAAGCTGCCGCCCAGACCCTGGACATGCTTGAGGATCGCCTCGCCAGCGCCCTTGCGTATTTGCCGGTCGCCCAGGTTCACGCCGCTCATGCGCGTTTGCGCCGAAAAGTGCACGAAGTGGGCGTCGAGTGCGCCAATGTCGCGCTCCCGCAGATTGAAACGCTGCTTGGCCAATACGACGATACTGCGTCCCTCGGGGGTTTCGTCGGCGAGGGAGGCCAGTTGCGCCACATCCGCCAGTTCGGCCTCCTTGTGCCCCGGCGCCGGTATAAATGCCGAGGCGTGACGGTTGCCCAGCGTGATAGTCCCGGTTTTGTCGAGCAACAGCACATCGACATCTCCGGCAGCTTCAACGGCGCGACCGGAGGTGGCTATCACGTTGGCCTCCATCATGCGGCTCATACCGGCCACACCGACTGCCGATAACAGGCCGGCAATGGTGGTGGGAATCAGACACACCAGCAGAGCGATCAGGACGGTGATCGAGACCGGCATGCCAGCCTTCGCCACGGCAACACCAAACAGCGAGAAGGGCAGCAGGGTCACCGTCACACCGAGGAACACAATCGTCAGCGCGACCAGCAAAATCGACAGGGCGATTTCATTCGGGGTCTTTTGCCGCTTGGCGTTCTCGACCATGGCGATCATTCGGTCGACGAAGGTCTCGCCGGGATTGGTGGTCACGCGCACGACAATCCAGTCCGACAGAACCCGAGTCCCGCCCGTTACCGCCGAGAAATCGCCGCCACATTCGCGGATCACCGGGGCCGACTCTCCGGTGATGGCGGACTCATCCACCGAGGCTGCGCCTTCGATCACTTCGCCGTCGGCGGGGATCACCGAGTCCGCCAGGTCACCGGCTTCAACCACCACCACGTCGCCCTTGCACAGGTCGCTCGACTGAGCCAATTGCCACTCGGCACCGTAATGAGGCTCGCGCAGTTTCTTGGCCCAGGTTTCCTTTTTCAGGTCGCGCAGAGACGCGGCCTGAGCTTTGCTGCGGCCTTCGGCCAGGGCCTCGGCGAAGTTGGCGAACAACACGGTGAACCAGAGCCACAGGGCAATCGCAAGAATGAACCCTGTGCTGGCCTCACCCTTGCCGCCAAGGGCTTGTGCCCACAGCGCGGTGGTGATGATTGCGCCGATATAGACGACGAACATCACCGGGTTACGCCACTGGGTCCTGGGACTGAGTTTGCGCATCGATTCAACCATGGCAGGTCGTATGAGTTTGGGGTCGAACAAGGAGAACGCTTTGCGGGTCATGTTCGTGATCTCACTTGATCATGATGAAGTGTTCAACGATGGGACCCAGCGCGAGCGCCGGTACGTAGTTCAACAAGCCGACCAGCAACACGGTGCCGATCAGCAGCACCACGAACAGCATGCCGTGGGTGGGCATCGTGCCTGCGGTAACTGCCAGACGTTTCTTGGCGGCCAGGCTGCCGGCGACTGCAAGCACTGGCACGATGACGCCGAAGCGGCCAAACCAGGTCATGAGGGCCAGCATCGTGTTGTAGAACGGTGTGTTGGCCGACAGGCCGGCGAATGCGCTGCCGTTGTTGTTGGCCGCCGAGGTGAAGGCGTAGAGAATTTCCGAAAAGCCATGGACTCCGGGATTGGCGATCCCCAGCCTGCCGGCCTCGGCCATGACGGCGATGGCCGTACCAAACAGCACCAGCAATGGCGTCACCAGAATCGCGATAGCGACCATCTTCATCTCGTAGGCTTCGATTTTCTTGCCCAGATACTCAGGAGTACGGCCGATCATCAGACCGGAGATGAACACCGCGAGGATGGCGAACACCAACATGCCGTAAAGGCCTGAGCCGGTGCCGCCGAACACCACCTCGCCCAGTTGCATCAGCACCAACGGCACCGCGCCGCCCAGTGGAGTGAACGAGTCATGCATCCCATTGACTGCACCGCAGGAAGCCGCCGTGGTCACGGCTGCGAACAGGCTGGATGCACTGATGCCGAAGCGCACCTCCTTGCCTTCCATGTTGCCCGCCGCCGTATCGATGCCCAGCGCTGAAAATTGCGGGTTACCGATGTGTTCGTAATGGGTGACAGCCACCACCGCGATCAAGAAGATGATCGTCATCGTCGCCAGCAGCGCCCAGCCTTGGCGTATGTCGCCGACCACATGGCCAAACACGAAACACAGCGCCGTTGGAATCAGGAAAATCGCGATCAACTGCAAGAAGTTGGTAATGGCGGTGGGGTTCTCATAGGGGTGGGCCGAGTTGGCGTTGAAGAAACCGCCACCGTTAGTGCCCAGCATCTTGATGGCCTCTTGTGACGCCACCGGCCCCATGGCAAGGGTCTGCTTGTCACTGCTGATGCTTTTCAATACGGGATTGCCTTGCGCATCAAGGGTCGGCTGACCGGCGTCATTGAGCGCCGGAACCTGGTACTGCATGACCTCCATCGTCGTGACTTCCTTATAGGGGTCAAGATTCTGGATCACGCCTTGGCTCACGAAGAACAACGCGAAAATCAGCGACAGCGGTAACAGCACCCACAAGGTGATGCGCGTGAGGTCGGTCCAGGCATTGCCGATGCTGTCCGCACTGTGGCGCGCGAACCCGCGAATCAGGGCAATTGCCACCACGATACCGGTGGCGGCGGACAGGAAGTTCTGCACGGTCAGCGCGAGCATCTGGGTCAGATAGCTCATCGTTGCTTCGCCGCTGTAGGCTTGCCAGTTGGTATTGGTGACGAAACTGGCAGCAGTATTGAATGACGAATCCGGACTCACGGCGCCCATGCCTTGCGGGTTAAATGGCAGAACGCCTTGCAACCGTTGTAGTGCATAAACGACCAACAAACCCAGCGCATTGAATACGATCAAGGCGAGTGCGTATTGAAGCCAACTCATCCGGGTTCCTGGTTTGACCCCGGCAAGGCGATACAGCGGCGACTCAATTCGCGAACCGAAGGTAAACCGGCCTTCCATCACGGTGGTCAGCCAAAGGCCAAGAGGCCAGGCCAGAATGCCGAGCGTCAGAAGAAAAGCCCCAAGCAGGACCCAGGCTTGAATAGTCACAGGAAGTCCTCCGGAAACAGCAGCGCGCAGACGAGATAAACCAGCAACCCGGCCGCTATCAGGCTGCCGAATAGATAGAAGCCCGTCATGACCGCCTCCTGTTAAGCGCCGCACAGCCACGCGCCAGGCCCACCAAGCTGATAAAAAACAGCGCTGCGAGTACTAAAAAGATGAAGTCCATGGCATTCCCTCCAGCAATGAAGGAAGCCTAGTTTGATGGCTAGTAAATTGTTAAAAGGATTGGGGGCGAAAAAATAAAGATCTTATAAAGACCCAGGATAGTGCGGCTGGATCAGGGGCAGTTAGTCAGAGCTGCTCATAGTGTTCTCCCGTGGAAATTGTTCCGGAGGATAAAATATCTTTCGCGGAGCTCAAGGCGCTCTACGATTTCTTTACGATTCTTTTGGTTAATTATACGAAGCTATACGTGAGCGAAGAAAATTAGCTCAACGTGTTGGTCCTTCTTTCCACAACCAATGATCGCCCGGCATTCTCTATGTCAAAAATCTACAGCTATGCCCGCGTGAATGGCTCCTTGCTATCGAACCTGAACGCTCGCCTGGATCACCCACAATCCCAATAACGCCAGAACAGCAAAGCCTGCGCCCATCAAGAAGGTGCCTTGGTAGCCTACCGTATCCCACAGCGCCCCGGCGATCACACTGGCCAGCAGCAAGGTCAGCCCGGTCAACAGATTGAACATGCCGAAGGCCGTCCCGCGCAGTTCAGCCGGCGCGCTGTCGGCGACCAGGGCGGCGAATATCCCTTGGGTAAAGCCCATGTGCAGCCCCCATAGCACGACGCCGACGACCAGGCCACCGATACCCGATGCGAAGGCCAGGGTCAGATCGGCAGCGACCAGCAATAACAGGCCTGCGCCGAGCACCGCCACGCGGCCGACACGATCAGACAGGGCGCCTGCGGGATAGGCTGACAGAGAGTACGCCACCCCCATCAGCACAAGCACCGCTGGCGCCCACATTGGCGCCAGCCCGACGGCATGACCGCGCAAGATCAGAAAAGCTTCGCTGAAACGCGCCAGGGTGAACACCGCGGCGACACCCACCACCCACCAGTAGCCGGCGCCCAGTCGGGCCAGTTCCCGCCGGCTCAAAGGCGCACGCACCCGGCGCGTCCCTTGCGTTTGTCTGGGCTCATGAACGAACACCAGCAGCACCGCGACGGCAAGGAAGGCCGGAATAACAGCTACCCAGAACACGGTCTGGAAGTGGTTCGCGGTCAGCCACATCAAGCCGATCGCCAGCAACGGCCCCAGGAATGCCCCCACGGTATCCAGCGTCTGACGCAAGCCGAAAGCCGCCCCCCGAATGGCCGGTGGCGTGATATCGGCGACCAGCGCATCGCGTGGGGCGCCGCGAATTCCCTTGCCGATACGGTCGATAAAGCGCGCACCGATCAGCCAGTCCAGCGAGCCCGCCAAGGGAAAGATCGGCTTGGACAGCGCCCCCAGCCCATAGCCCAGCGCCACGAGCAGTTTGCGCTTGCCCAATCGATCACTGAGTGCCCCGGAGAATACCTTGGTGATCGAGGCCGTAGCCTCGGCTATGCCCTCGATCAGGCCCACCGCCAGAACGGAAGTACCCAGTACTGTCACCATGTAGAGCGGCAACAAGGCATGGATCATCTCTGAGGAGATGTCCATCAACATCGAGACGAAACCCAGCGCCCAGATGCCGCCAGGCATGGTGCGCCAGCCGTTGCGGGTTGACGTCTGCTCGACCGGCGCGGTAACCGACGTGTCACCCGACGGGTCAGTGGTTTTCATCATGAGCCTCGAACACGTGGCAATGAGTCATTTACAGGGGAATGCCTCTCGGTGTGCCTGAATCGCCAGTGCCACTTCCGGCAGGTTCAACTGGTTGGGATGGGCCTCCAGATACTTGACGACGATTCCCACGCTTTCTTTGTTGTTGACTGCCCGTGGAACGCAGATGCGTTGTTCTTTTGGCAAGAGGTCGGCGTATGCGCTCAGCGTCTGGCGAACGCCTTGGACCAGCCCGATGCACAACCCGCTTTCAAAAGCACTGTAGTCGTCAGTTGGAATCTTCTGACCGATCATTTTGCACGCCACCAGCAAGTTGTTCCCATCTGCCAGGGCCAGACCACAACCCAGCAACGATACCAATGCGACCAGTCCCGTTCGTTTTATCAAAGTGCATTCTCCCATGACCCGGGAGAAGCTAGCCGGTGCGATTGCAATATTGAAGGACAGATAAACATAAGCGATTACCGCATAAGTATTTCGCAAGGCTCCGTGCCAAAGGCCAGTGTCTGTATCAGTTCAGGCCGCGGTTTTGGCTCGATCATATCCGCCGCGCGCCCTATTGGACCGTAGAGTCCTGGCTGACCAGGTAAGTTTAGTTTCAGTACAAAAAAGGGCCATGAGGCCGTCTCTTCGGATTTTCGAGTGTTCACCGGGTTTCAAAGCGACGCTGGAAAAAGAAAAACGATACCGGTTTGGGGGGCAGGAATACCCAACGTTGGGGGCTGGCGCCTATAGGGCGGTCATGATCATCATCAGGTTCACGTGCTGCATCAACTCCGTGATCGCCACCAGGCTACCTGTCTGCATAAGTGCCAGCAGCATCACATGGAGTGATGCGGATGCCAGGTAATCAAGAAGATCCGTGTCCTGAGTAAGGCTCTGCGCGATGCCCATCGCCGTAATCGTTGCCGATGTGGCAACTGCGCCTGCTGCTAACGCTGTCATCACCATCGCAGGCGCTGCCAATACAGCCATCGAAAGTGTCACTGCCGGGTCCAGCGCCATGGATCACCTCGTTTCTCGATTCCGCCCATCTACCCGCAAATGCAAAGCCTGAGCCACTGGCCGGAATCTGCGTAGCCGACCGGGTACATCTGCAGAAATCAGGTCATGGAACTGGTGCAACGGACTGAAGTCCACAACGCTGCCTGGTCAGAGCAGATGCTGTTCGATCCATTGCGCGACGGTGGTTGTTTCGATCTGTCGCTCGACGTTGTAGCTGCGCGACTTGTCCCTGCGGGCTGCCCCGGCCAATGACGTCATAGTCCACGCCGAACTGCCATGGCACGTAACGCTTCACGTCGGACTGCAACGCGGCGCGGGTCAGTTTCAGTTGCGTCCCGGCACCGGCGACGAAGCCGAGACAACTGACCACGGTGTCGAAGGTGCTGAACATCGCGGCGAGCTGACTCACCGAGTCGTTCACTGTATCGCCCGCAAGCACCTCGATGCCCAGTGCGTTCAGTTCCTCCAGGGTTATGCGTTTATCCTCGGACGCGGCGTCGAGGCCCGAAGCTCGCAACATCACACTGACACCATTGATCAACGATCAGAAGAAGGCACAGACGTGATACCGCATGACGAAATGAGTGAAGAAGAGGTGATACGCCGGTCGCAAGCCGTGTGCGATGCGCTCAGCGCCGAGGACGACGGCCTCAAGCGCGAAGTGCTGACTCACGCGGGCAATCGCTGGTCGCTGGGAATCGTCCACACCTTGGGAGTGGCAGGGAAATTGCGTCACGCCGAAATCGGTCGGCGCCTGCCGGGCGTCACGCAACGCATGCTGACCCGCAGCCTGCGGCAACTGGAGCGTGACGGGTTGATTGTGCGTTTCGACCACGGCGAGGTGCCGCCACGGGTCGATTATGAGCTGACGCCGCTGGGGCGCAGTTTTCTGGCGCGCATGGTGCCGCTGTGGACGTGGCTACTGGAAAACGCCGAAGGTTTTCGCTCCGCAAGGGTCCGCTTCGATGCTGAAATTCAATCCGGGAACCCTGATGCAATCAGATCAAAGACTTCGCCAGGTTCTTGATTGATCAGCGTTACCGGCCGCCGCGACAGTCACGTGGCCTGCAATACAACCTGCGGCCGCCTGTCTGCGACGCAGAGCTTATTCGTGGTGCGGCTCGCCGAGGAAAGTCAGCGAACTGAACAAGCTCTGCTTGTCTACCGGCGCACCTTTGGCCATCGGCAGTGTGACTTGGGCGGCGATGATATTCAGGCCTTCGTTGCGCACCTTGATGCGGGCGCGGCCATCCTTGTCGGTCTTGCCGCTGATTTCATGGGGTGCGCTGCGGTAGTCGCCATAGAGTTCGATATCCGCAGCGGGCCTGCCGTCAACCAGCACCTGCACTTGCAGTTCCTTGCCAGCGCCGATCTTCAGCGGGTCGCTTTGAGGGATGATCGCCAGGCGCAACATGTCCAGCTTGGGCAGGCGCGCGCCTTCCTGATAGATCGCCAGGCTGTACTTGAAGCTGTGGGTCGACGCGATGGCGTTCTGCACCTGGGTACGGTCTTGATTGACCCATCGCTTTTCCGGGGTCTGCGACCAGGGGCCGTTGTCCAGTAACACCGCCATGACCGCCGGTGGACGCAGCGGTTGCAGGCGGGCGTGATCTGCCAGGCGCTGGACGGTCACGGGGATCATTTTGCCGGCCATATCGAAGGCCCAACCGCTCTTGATCTTCTCGGCTTTGAAGGGGCCGTCTTCGGCGCCATGGCCGTACACCACCTCGATGTTGCCACGGCGTTCCTCGGTCCACAGGCCGTGGGCGCCGGCCTGTGTGGTCATGACCAGAGCCAGTGCGGCGGCGATTTTCAGTGACGATTGCATAGTGATTCCTTTCGATCAGAGGTTGAGGGTCAGGCTGACGCTGAGGTTGCGCGGATCGCCTGGCGTGACCCAGGCGCTGTTGTAGGAGCGTTCGTAGTACTTGCGGTTGAACAGGTTGTTGAGGTTCAGCCCGACCGTGAATTCCTCGCTGGCTTTGTAATGGGCGAGCAGGTCGAGGGTGCTGTAGGAGGGGAGGGTGAAATTGCTGCCGGCCTGGCCCGAGCGCTCGCCCACGTAACTCACGGCTGCGCCGATATCCGAGCCCCGCAGGACGCCGTTCTGGAACTCGTGCACCGCCATCAGGCTACCGCTGTTGCGGGCGATGCCGAGCAGGTCGCTGCCTTTGGGGATGGCCGCGTCGCCCTTGGTCACTTCGGCGTCGATGTAGGCGTAGGCGCCGATGACACGCAGGGCATCGGTGACCTGGCCGCTGAACTGCAGGTCCAGACCCTGGCTGCGGGCTTTGCCTGCGGCAACGCTGTCACCCAGGGCGTCGGTGGTGATGACATTTTCTTTATCGATGTGGAACAGGGCGATGGTCGCACCGATGCGGCTGTCGAAGAGATCGAGTTTCAGGCCGCTCTCATAGCCCAGGCCCTTTTCAGGCTTGTAGACCTGGCCCTGGGTGCCTACGGTGTTGGGCTTGAACGAAGTGGAGCCGTTGGCGAACACGCCGACCTGCGGCGTCAGTTGATAGAGCAGGCCGATGCGCGGGGTGGCGACGTCCTTTTCCTGGCTGTTGCTCACGCGCGTGGTCCGGTTCAGCGAGGTCTGCTCGATGCGCTCCAGGCGCACCCCGATCAGCCCACGCAGGCGTTCGGTGAAAGCGATCTGGTCCTGGAGGTTGAGGGCGTAGCTCTCGGTGTGCTCGAAGAAGTCGTTGGCACGGGTCAGCGCCGGCTTGGGCTGACCGTACACCGGCTTATAGATGTCCAGGCCATAGCTCAGCAGCGTGGCACTCTGGGGATACTTCTGGCTGTTGCGGTAGTTCTCGTATTCCAACCCCGTCAGCGTCTGATGCTGCCAACCGCCGAGCTCGAAGTGTCCGTGTAGCTCGGCCTGGGTGATGGAGTCGTTCCACTCGAAATCACGCTCGCGGTAGAAACGGCTGATGGTCGTGCCGACCAGGGCTTGGGGTTCCGAACTCGCGCCCTTGAGCGTGCCTTGGGTGTAGTGGTTGGCCAGGCGCAGTTTCCAGTCTTCGCTCAGGTAGTGCTCCAGCGCCAGGTCGATGGTCTGGTTGTCGTTGCGGATCTCGCCGTCGTTGGGCTCGCCGACGAAGGTCGAGCGCTTGACCGAGCCCAGTTCACCATTGACCGCAGGAATACCTCGGTCGAACACCGATTCGGTGCGGGAAAACTCGGTGTCCAGCATCAGCCGGGTGTCCGGCGAAATCTGCCAGCTCAGCGACGGGCTGACGATGCGTCGTTCGTTGCCGACGTGGTCGCGGAAGCTGCCGTTGTCCTCGACCGCCAGGTTGAACCGCGCCAACAGGTTGCCCTCGCTGTCGAGCGGGGTGTTGACGTCCAGGTTGCTCCGATAGCGATCCCAGGTGCCAGCGCTGAAACTCAGGGTGCTGAAGGCTTCGGGCTGGGGGCGTTTGGTGACGATGTTGACCAGGCCACCGGGGTCGCCACGACCGTAGAGGCTGGCAGCCGGCCCCTTGAGTACTTCAATGCGCTCGATGTTGGAGGTATCCGGCGAGCTGTAGCTGCCGCGGTTGATGGCGAAGCCGTTCTTGTACAGCTCGCCCGTGGTGAAGCCACGTACGCTGTAGTTGAGAAAGGTCAGGCCGCCGAAGTTGTTCTGTCGCGCTACGCCACCGGCGAAATCCAGGGCACGGTCGATGCGGGAGGTATTAAGGTCCTGGATCACCTGGGCGGAAACGACGCCGATGCTTTGCGGGGTGTCACGGATGTCCGTGTCGGTGCGGGTGGCCGTGGCCGAGCGAGTGGCGCGATAGCCACGCACCGGCCCGTCCGCGCGCTCCTCGACAAATGAATCGGTGATCGAGAGCTCGTCCAGCACCAGGGTTTCGGCCGCTGATAGCGGTGGTTCGAATAGCCCGAGTGTGAGTCCTGCCAGCAGCGGCGCGTAGTGTTTCAAAATGGGTTCTCCATTGAATATGTAATAACATAACATTTATCAAGCGGGAGACACTACTGCTGTTGTAGCTCGAATGGCTGAGCGCGAGTTGACCTCTCTCTACGATCCGAACTTGTCATCTTTGCGCTAAAACGTTAGGGTCGATTCATGACTACCTATCGTCTCATCTCGACTACCACCACCACGACCGCCGACGGCGGAGCGTGCGAAGTGTCGTGATCCAATAGCAGACAAACTTCAAAGGCCCGCCAGCGATGGATAGGGCCTTTTTTGTGCCCGTGCGTCGCTGGTTCACGCAAGGAGATGCACATATGTACGCCCTGTTGATACTCGATATCCAAGTCGGGCTGGTTCATGGCCCAGACAAGCCATGGCGCTGCGAAGCGCTGTTGCAAACCTTGAATAACCTCATGGACAAGGCGCGCGCCGCCGGTGCTCCGATATTTCTGGCTTGCCACATCGGGCCGGCGGGATCTCCCATCGAACAGGGCAGTCCGTTAACGATGGTTGCTCAGGAACTGAAGTTGCTGGGCGGTGAAGTGGTGTTCGAAAAACAACGGCCCAATGCGTTCGCCGGGACCGACCTGGCGAGCAGTTTGCGGTCTTGGGGCGCTACCGGCGTTGTGGTCACCGGGATGAAAACTCAATACTGCGTTGACAGCACCTGCCGCGCTGTACGTGACCTTGGTTTCGACGCCGTACTGGTCGCCGATGGCCATTCCTGTGCAGACACTCCCGACATGAAGGCTGAGGCCATCGTCGCTCATCACAATGCGACACTTAATGGGCCGTTCTGCCAATTGGTTCAGTCTGAGGATTGGTACTTTCAGTAGATTTGCACTATCGGAAAACTCGGCGTTTGTACCGCTGGTCAAAACGCGATGGATTGAGGACTTTCGATGCGCTAGCCGGCCGCTTACGGCGGTGCACCGTACGTCAGGGCACCGTAGGCATCGAAGATGTCGAAGTACTTCTCGTCGGTGATGTTGTCGGCAGACAACACTTCATTGAAGGGCCACCTGGCAAAGCGCTGGCCGACTTTGCAGCGCATCACCGGGTCGATGTGATCGTCATGGGAAATGCGCATCGCCAGGGACTGGGCAAATGGGTGGGCAGTACGACGGAGCATGTTCTGTATCAAGTGCCCTGCAACATTTTCGCCGTTACGGGGGTCTGCGGATCAGTGAGTGGATTCGCTATTAATTCAGGAACCGCGACAGCTCGCCGCGCATGAGCACTACATTCATACAAATTTCGGCAACACTGTTTGTCCCACCGATCGATTTTTACCGGAGGCATCAACTCTTAATATCGTCTCGAAGCCGCCAGCAATCGGGCTGATGCGGTCAACTCAACGAGACGGTGAACAACATGAACATGAAGAAAATGGCGCTGGTCTTGATGCTTGGCAGCTTGGGCGCAAACGCTTATGCGGACACGGCGCAGACGAAGAACATGCCGGTCGAAACCTACGGGTACTCGACGAAGCTCGACATCGAACACGTGATCTCGATCACCGAACCCGCGAATGAATGCGCACCGGTGCCGGTTCAGATGACGTATGAAGATTCTCATGGCGAGCGGCATGTGCTGCAGTATCAGACGATGGGTACTGGCTGTTCCAATTGAGCCCGGTGCAGACGAAGGAGGGTCGACACTCCATATCTGTTGCACTCAGGTGTTTTTTGCTCCGACGATGTCTTCATCCGATGCCAGCAAGTCCGGGATCGAGTGTTTGAGAAATTCCACCCAGGTTTTAGTCTTCGCATCGACGAACTTGCGCGACGGATAGATCGCGAACAGGTTCAACTCCTCCAGCCGGTACTCCGGCAATACCCGCACCAACGATCCCGCCCTCAGGCCGTTCACGGCCGATGCTATTGGCTGAATGCCGATTCCCATGCCTTTTTCGATCGCGATGGTCATGCCGTCGGCGGTGTTGATGTGAAAGGGCGACAGCGCAATCGTGATGGTTTCCATACCTTGCGGGCCTTCGAAGGTCCAGTTCTCGACCGGCATGACCGTGTTGACGATCCGCAGGCACTCATGCTCGCAGAGCGCGCCGGGTGTGTGCGGGACTCCGCGTTTTTCCAGGTAGGCCGGCGCTGCGCAGAGGATGCTGTAGGTGATGCCGAGGCGCTGGGCGACGAAGCCCGAATCCGGGAGGTCGCGGGCCAGCACGATGGACATGTCGTAGCCTTCTTCCAGCAGATCCGGGAGGCGGTTGGTCAGGGTCAGGTCGAACATGACTGTCGGATGGATTTCCCGGTAGCGGGCGATGGCGTCGATGACGTAATGGTTACCGATGGCCGACATGGCGTGGATCTTCAAGCGGCCGACGGGCACGGTCTGGGCGGTTCCGGCTTCCTCGTCGGCTTCGCGTACGTCGTCGAGGATTTTTTCGCAGCGTTGCAAGTAGCGTATGCCGGCTTCGGTGAGGGCGAGGCGGCGAGTGGTGCGGTTGATCAGGCGCGTGTGCAAGCGGGCCTCGAGGGCGGAGACGGCTTTGGAGACATTGGTCGTGGAAGTATCAAGCAGCTGCGCGGCGGTGGTGAAGCTGCCGGTTTGGGCGACGACGATGAAAAAGCGCATGCTCTGGAAGACGTCCATCATTTCGTCCCAGGAGTCAGGTGGGAAAAGTATAGGGGGCCGCCTCGGAGAGACCGGCCCTTTTTTCGTTGTCACCTTTTACCCGGAATAAAGCCGGGTACGCCGGTCTCGACCACCGAATTGAATCGAATCCGGGTGCTGATTTCTTCCTTGATCTCACGCATCGCCCGGTGCGGCAGTGTCGCAATATCGAAGTTCTCCTGGATATGGCTTGGCGTCGCCGAAGTCGTCAGGAAAGCGGTGCCGCGTTGTACCGCCCACGCCAGCGCCACTTGCGCCGGGGTGTGTTGCACATGCCGGGCGATGCCGGTGATCACCGGGTCTTCCAGCACATTCGGCTCCATCCCATGCCCCAGCGGTGCAAAGGCCAGAACAATGATCCCGTGCTGTTTGCAAAATTCCAGCATCTCCCATTCCGGCAAATACGGGTGCGATTCGATTTGCACCACCGAGGGTTTGATCCGTGCCGCGGCGACAATCTCCTTCAACGCATCCAGGGTGATGTCCGAGAGACCAATGGACTTGCAGCGGCCTTCATCCACCAGGCTTTCAAGGGCGCGCCAAGTGTCGAGCAGGGTGATTTCGCCATCGTAGATGACATGTCCGAAAACGTCCCGTGGATCCTGATCGTCGCCGGGCTGGAAGGCGAACGGCGTATGGATCAGGTAGCAATCGATGTAGTCGAGCTGCAGCCGTTGGCAGCTCGCTTCGAATGCCGGTCTGACCCGCTCGGGGCGGTGGTTGGTGTTCCACAGTTTGGTGGTGATGAACACGTCCTCGCGGCGGATGCTGCCGGCGGCAAAAACTTGCTGGAACGCCACGCCGATCTTGTCTTCGTTGCGATAACGCTCGGCGCAGTCGAAGTGGCGAAAGCCCACTTCGAGCGCGCATTTGACGGCTTCGGTGGTGGTGCCCAGGTCGCGGAACAGCGTGCCGAATCCCACGGCGGGCATCGAACCCGCACCGTTGTTCAGCGGCAAGCGTGTGTCGCGAAGTTCATGGTGAAAGGCTTCGTAGGTCATGTCAGTTCTCCAATGACGGTCGTTACAGCGGTTGTTGATCAGTGCGATCGCGCACGGCGAGGTTTTGCTCGAAGACGCCCACGGCATTGCCGCCCAGCGCCACGAACAGCTGCACTGTGTCGAGATAACGCGCCGTCTTCGCGCGGATCTGCCCGAGCAGCGCCTGCTCGTAGGCGCGTTCGGCTTCGAGCACTTGCACAATGCTGTTTGCGCCTTGGGCGTAAGCCTGTTGGTTCAAGCGAAAGCTGGTGTCGGCGGCGCGCAAGGCATCGTCCTGCGCCAGGCTTTGCTCAGCGCCATGGTTGATCGCCTGCAGGGTGTCCGCGACCTGGCCGAACGACTGAATCACCGTTTGCCGGTAGCGGGCGAGGGAGGCGTGGTAACCGTCGACCGCCGCCTGACGTTCCGCCTTGAGCGTGCCGCCATTGAAGATCGGCGCGGCCAACCCGGCGGCGAAGCCCCAGAGCGCGGCGCCGCCATTGCCCGACGCGGCTTGCGCCAGCGAGGCGGATAATACGACGCGGGGATAGAGGTTCGCCGTCGCCACGCCCACTGCCGCGCTGGCGATGTGCAGTTCGGATTCGGCTTGCAGGATGTCTGGCCGGGTGCGGGCCATCTCGGAGGGCAGGCTGACCGGGATGCTCGACGGCAAGGCGAATTCGTCGAGTGTGAAGTCCGGCGCGATCCAGTCCGCCGGGCCTTTGCCGGCCAGGATCGACAACGCATGCCGCGCCGCATCACGTTGCTGGGCGAGTGGCGGCAGCAGCGTGCGGTCCTGCGCGAGGCGGGTTTCGGCCAGCGATACATCGATCCGGGTCGTGGTGCCGCTCTGATGCGCCCTCTGCACCAGATCGAGGTTTTTCGCGTCGTTGGCCAGCAGCTCCTGCACGGCCTGGATTTGCGCGTTGGCCGACGCGAGCAGCAACGCCTGGCGGGTGACATCGCCGGTCAGGGTCAGGTACGCCGCTTCGTAGCGATGCTTTTGCAGATCGCTCAGCGCCTGTTGTCCTTCGACCACGCGTTTGTTGCCGCCGAACGCGTCCAGATCGAACGCGACCCGTGGGCCGATGGCGTAGAAGTTCGAGACGCTCGGTTCAGGCCCGGTGTGGGTGCGTTGGCGACCGCCTGTAGCGCCGAAGTCCAGCTGCGGATACAGCGCACCTTCCGCCGCCGCGACGGCAGAAGCGGCCTGGCGGAGGGTCGCATCGGCGGCCACCAGTTCGAGGTTGCCCTCGATGGCACGGTGCATGACCTGATCGAGTTTTGGCGAGCGGAACGCCGACCACCAGTCGCCGTTGATCCGTTTGCCAATGTCAAAGCGCTGACTGCCAGGTTGGCGCTCGGCCTGTTGATCGTAGTGCTGCGATGAACTGGCGGCGGGCCGTTCAAAGTCGGGGCCGACGGTGCAGGCGGACAGCATCACAACCATCGCCAGCGCAATGAAGGTGCCCGGGAACGCAGAGCGGGTGAAGCGCGTAGACGTTTTCATGTTCCAGACTCCACGAATATCAGTTGGCCGCAACCGGCTTGCGAAGGAACAACACCAGCGGACTCACCACGAGCATCGCCATCATCAGAATCTTGAACTGCCCCATGACTGCGATGAACGCCGCCTGGTGCGTGACCAGATGGTTGAGCCCCTCAAGCGCCGGCAGCGAGGTCGGCAGCGTCACGCGGTACGGCGTCAGGTGGCTGACCAGCGCCGAGTGCATCGCCTGGGTGTTGTTGAAGAAATAGATCTGCACCACGGCCACGCCGAGGGTGCTGCCGTAGACACGCATCAGGTTGAAGAAACCGCTGGCTTCCGGGCGCAACTTCGGGTCAATCGTGCTGAACGCGACCTTGCTCAACGCCGGCATCAAAATGCCGAGGCCGACACCCTGGATGAACCCGGTCACTGCCACGGGCGTCCAGTCCATCAGCGGCGAGTAACCGAGCATCAGCCAGTTGGCGTACACCACCAGGGCAATGCCGGCGGTGATGAACACGCGGGTGTCGATCCAGGCAGGCGCACGGCCCATCAGCAGGAATGCGCCCACCAGCCCGATGCCGCGGGGAATCGTCAGGAAACCGGTGGTGTCCGGCGGATAACCGAGGATTTCGTCGAGCATCGGCGAGGTCAGCGCCATGGTCGACAGCAGCACGAAACCGAGGGCGAAGAACATCACCGTCGACAGCATGAAGTTGCGATCGCCCATCAACCCCTTGCTGAGAAAATGCACCTTGGCGGTCAGCACATGGACGACGAACAGGTACAGCCCGAGTGCACAGGCCAGCGCTTCGATCCAGATTTCCGGCGAGTCGAACCAGTCCAGGCGCTCGCCACGGTCGAGGAGCATTTGCAGGGCGATCATGCCGAGGGTGAAGGTGCCGAAGCCGAAGAAGTCGAACGACGGGCGCTGGTCGGCCTTCTTCTCGGCGAGCAGCAGCGTCACCACCATGAAGATGTACGCCGTCAGCGGCAGGCTGAGGTAGAACATCGGGCGCCAGTCGGCATACTCGCAGATCCAGCCGCCGATGCTCGGCCCGCTGACGATGCCGAACAGCACCAGCGCCGTCCATTTCGGGCCGAACGCCGGGCGGCGTTCGGCAGGCAACGTCTCCAGCGCAATGGCCATCGACAGCGGTGCCAGCACGCCACTGGCCAAACCTTGAAGGATGCGCGCACCGATGAATTCCAGCGGCGTGCCGGCCAGCGTTGCGAGCCACAGACCGAGGGCGAACAACACAAGCGCGCTTTGATAAACACGCTTCAAACCGAAGCGCCCGGCCAGCCATTGCGCGACGGGCAGGGTGATGGCGCTGGCGGCCAGGTAGGCGGTGAAGATCCAGCCGGCCTGGTCGTCGGTCATCGAAATACTGCCCTGAATCAGGCGCAGCGCTGCGTTCGGCAACGGCAGGTTCACCGATTGCATGTAGGTCGCGAGCAGGGCAACGAACCTTAGCGAGCGCGCGTCGGTTGTCATGGTGTGAGCGGTGGCGTTCATCACGGATTACCTGCGGTCAACAACGACTTGAGCGGATGCCACCACGGCAAGCGGTGCCCGGTATCGACCTTGACCGTGGCGCTGGTGCCGGAGAACAGCGGCAGGGCAGGATCGGCCTCGTCCAGTTCAAGGCGAACCGGAACCCGCTGCACCACCTTCACCCAGTTGCCGGTCGCGTTCTCCGGCGGCAGCAGGGCAAAGTCAGCGCCGGCACCGGGGCTCATGCTGATCACGTGCGCCTTGAACTGCCGGTCCGGGTAGGTATCGAGGGTGATGGTCGCTGGCTGACCGGGGCGCATGTGCGTGACTTGCGTCTCGCGGAAGTTGGCCTCGACCCAGATCTCCCGATCGGAGATCAGCGCGAACGCGGCGGCGCCGTTGTTGACGTAGTTGCCGACCTGCAGATCGTCGACCTTGGCGACGATGCCGTTGTCCGGCGCGGTCACTGTCGTGTAGGAGAGGTAGAGCAGCGCTTCGTCGAGCTGGGCCTGGGCCTCGCGCACGGCGGGGTGGCTGTCGATGGCGATGTCCGGGTTGCCGTTGAGGGCGGCGACGGCGCTGGCGATCTGTTGGTCAATTGAGGCGATGCGTTGCCGCGAGACTTTCAGGTCGGTTTCGGCGCGCTCGTAGAGGGCCCGGGATACGAACTCGGTAGCCATCAACGCTTTTTTGCGGGCGAATTCTTTCTGTTCGTAATCGGCCGACGCCTTGGCCGATTGCAGTTCGGCCTGTTGCTGGCGGTAGTTGGCCTTGAGTCCGTCGATGCTCAGGCGGGCGGTGCCCAACCGGGCTTGCGCACGGTCAACGGCGATCTGGAACGGCTTGGGGTCGATGCGGAACAGGATCTGGCCCTTGCGCACCGGTTGATTGTCATCGACAGCGATCTCGATCACTTGCCCGGAAATCCGCGCATTGATTGAGGCCTTGGCCACGCGGGCATAGGCGTTGTCAGTGGACACGAACGGCACGTTCGCCACGTATTGGCCGTAGCCGATGACGGCGAAGAGGGCGGGAACGCCTGCCATGAGCAGTGGCCGCAGCTTCTGCTTCAGGGGTTTTTTCGGCGGTGCGTCAGCCAGGTCAGGACCCGGGTGTGCGCTGGCTGGTGCTGCTGAGAGATCGAATTGCCTGGTCATGCTCGAATCCACCCTTAACCGGGAAATCGGGCGCTGTGCACGATCGCCTGCGACCCCGACGTCATTAATTGCTGTGAGTAATCAAATCCGTGCGCGGTGGGGGAGGATCGCTCCGTACCGCTGTTTCGTCGTGGTCAGACCCGATTTGAGCTGCGCTGGCGATCAAGGAATTTCTGGTTCCTTAATTTTGTGCGATGGTGTAAGAATATGGGCGAGCCTCTCTTCATGCAAGGATTTTGTACGACATGGCACAAAATAAAACGACAGAAGGAAAAGGCCGCGGCCGTCCTCGCGCGTATGACCCGCAGACAGCGCTGCAACAGGCGCTCGGGGTGTTCTGGAACACCGGCTATTCCGGCGCTTCGCTGGACAGCATCGCCAGTGCGGCGGGAATGAATCGCCCGAGCCTGTACGCTGCGTTCGGCGATAAACACGCCCTCTATATCAAGGCGCTCGACCAGTATTGGCAAACGGCTCACACCGCCATGCAGGCTGCGTTAACCGACAGCAGCCTGACAGTGGAGCAAGCGCTGACCGGTTTTTATGAAGGGCAGTTGGCGATTTATTTCTCGGGCGATGGGCAGCCGCGTGGCTGTTTTGCGATTGGCACGGCGACCACTGAGGCCGTCGAGGATCCGGAGATCCGCACGGTACTGTCTGCGCGGCTCAGCCAGCTCGATGCCGATCTCGAAGCGCGCCTGCAAACCGCGATTGAATCCGGTGAACTGAAACCCGGTACCGATCCGGCAGCACTGGCAGTGCTCGCCTCCTCGCTGCTGCACAGCATTTCGATTCGCGCGCGGGCGGGTAAATCCCGCGAAGAGTTGACCGGCCTTGCGCGCAATGCTGTCAACGTCATCTGCAGCTGAGATGGATTATGGAAGCGCTTGAAGACATTCTGGCTGAAGGTCTGTCAGTGGTTTTTTGCGGGATCAATCCCGGCCTGCTGGCTGCGGCCCGGGGGCATCATTTCGCGGGGCGGGGAAATCGCTTCTGGCGCACGCTGCATCTGGCCGGGTTCACTCCCGAAGAAGTGCGGCCGGAAAACGACCGGTCGATCCTTGAGTTCCACTGTGGATTGACCGCCGTGGTCGCACGGCCGACAGCGCGGGCTGATCAATTGTCCACCCGGGAATTCACCGCAGCCGCTGCGGGCTTTGAGCAGAAGATTGCCCGCCATGCACCGCTCCATGTGGCGTTCCTCGGCAAAGTGGCCTATGCCGGATTGTCCGGGCAGAAGGTTATTCAGTGGGGACTTCAGGCCAGGACGTTCGGCGGTGCAGCCGTCTGGGTGCTGCCAAACCCCAGTGGGCGCAATCTTGCGTTCACACTGGAGCAATTGGTGGCTGCGTATCGACAGCTACATCGGGCTACCGGTCTGCTGGCGTATCCACGCCCTGAACCAAGGTTGTAGGCATCGGACTTTACTCGACATTATCTTTCGGAATCATTGGCGCTGAGCAGAGTCCACCGACAACTACTGCACCGGACAGGTGTCATGCCTATTCTCGCCAGCACCTCCAGCTATCCCGGCAACCATCGAGTGCTTCTTTCAGCCCTTCATTCCTGCAGGCGTTGGCCAACGGCCAGTGGACCGCATGGACTCGGTTGACTCGGCGCTGATGGCGGCGCGTGCCCAATTCGCGATCACCATCAGCTTTCATATCGTGCTGGCCGCCCTCACCATCGGGCTGGCCAACTTTTTGATGGCGCTCGAAGCGCTTTGGCTGTGGCGTGGGCGACAGATCTACCTGGACGTTTATCGTTACTGGCTGAAAGTATTTGCCCTCACCGTGGCGGTGGGCACTGCGTCGGGCCTGATTCTGGAGTATCAGTTCGGACTCAATTGGTCGCGGCTTTCGGCCAAGGCGGGAGACATCCTCGGGCCCTTGATGTTCTACGAAGTGCTCGCCGCGTTTTTTCTGGAGGCTGGTTTTCTTGGCATCATGCTCTTCGGGTTAAAGAAAGTCGGCCCCCGGATTCATTTCTTCGCCACCTGCGCGGTGGCCCTTGGCTCACTGATGAGTGCGTTCTGGATCCTGTCAGCCAATTCCTGGATGCAGACGCCTGCCGGTTATACCATTGGCATTGATGGACGCTTTCTGGCCGAAGATTGGTGGGCGATTATCTTTAATCCGTCGTTCCCTTACCGGCTGGTGCACATGACGTTGGCCGCGTTCCTTGGCACCGCCACGCTGGTGGCCGGTGTCAGCGCCTGGCAATTGTTACAGGCGCCCCGCAACCCACGAGCACGCCTGCAATACTCCATGGCGCTGTGGGCGCTTGTCGTGCTTTCACCCCTGCAAATAGTGGCGGGCCACCTGCATGGTCGGCACAGCCTCGAGGTTCAGCCACAGAAGATCGCCGCCGTCGAGGCTTCCTGGACTCGTCCGGCTGAGGGGGAGGGGGAACCCCTGCGCTTGTTCGCCATCCCGGACATGGCAGAGCGGCGCAACCATTGGGAGGTGGCGATTCCACGCCTGGGTTCGCTGTACCTGCGGCATGACCTGAGTGGCAGCATCGCCGCTCTGGATGAATTCCCGCCACAGGACATCCCACCGGTGCCCGTGGTGTTTTTTGCATTTCGCGTCATGGTCGGCCTGGGCCTGTTGATGCTGGGGCAGGGCATTGCCAGTCTGGTGGTGCGACGGCGACAACGGTTATACACCGCGCGCTGGATGCTCCGATGGGGTGTGCTGATGGCACCGGCCGGATTTCTCGCGATGCTCAGCGGCTGGGTGGTGACCGAGGTGGGCCGCCAACCTTTCACCGTCTACGGATTGCTGCGCACGGCTGACAGCCTGTCCTCGGTGTCCCGACAGCAGGTGGTCGGGTCGACATGGGTGATCCTGGGGTTTTACCTGCTGATATTCGGCGTTGGCCTCTGGGTGCTCCTGCGAATACTGCGTGATCCTCCGCACAAGGACGAACCCGGGCCGCAGCCTGCGTTGGCTGACGAGACGGGTGATTCCTGAGGGCATGCGCCATGTTCGATAATGACATGTTGACCCTGCTTTGCGCGGCAGCCCTCGGGTTCTCGGTATTGAATTACGTCTTGTTGGACGGCACTGATCTTGGCGTTGGCGTACTGATGGGCCTGACCCGCTGTAGCCGGCAGCGACGTACCATGGTGGTGACCATTTTGCCGATCTGGGATGCCAATGAAACCTGGCTCGTATTAGGTGGCGGCGGCCTGTTGGCACTGTTTCCGCTGGCCTACGCCATCCTGCTGCCGGCGCTTTACCTGCCCTTTATCCTGATGTTTCTAGCGTTGATTCTTCGAGCGGTTGCGCTGGAATTTCGTGACTACGCGAGCAGCGACAGGCTCAAGCGTGGTGTCGATGGCTTGCTGTCAGTGGGTTCACTGCTCGCCGGTGGATCGCAGGGAATGGTGCTGGGTACGCTGGTACAGGGCGTACCCAATCAAGGCGGTCAGTACAGTGGCGACGGCTGGGAGTGGCTGGCCATGTTCCCGCTCTACTGTGGTGCGGTGCTCGTGGTGGGCTACACCTGGCTGGGCGCCTGCTGGCTTTATTGGCGTACCGAAGCAGAACTGCAGCAACGATCAGCCAGGCAGGCGAAGGTACTGGCCGGCGTAACCGTGGGCCTGTTGACCGTGCTGGTTGCCTGGACAGCGACATTGGACGCTCGATACCTGCATCGGCTGTCAGACCCTCTTGTCTGGCTGCCGGCCGCCGCCTTTCTCATGGCACTGCTGATCAGCTTCTTCCTGGGCTTTCGCAGTCGTCGACACTATCTGCCACTGTTCGCTGCATTGGGAATCTTCGTGCTGGCGTTCGCCTTGATGATCGCTGCGCTGTATCCGCTAATCGTTCCGCCGAACCTGACGTTGCAGGCTGCCGCCTCCAGCCCGACCAGCCAGCTGTTCATGCTGATCGGTTTCGTCGTGCTGATACCGGTGACGCTCATCTACAACACTTACGGCTTCAGGGTCTTCAGCGGGAAGGTGCGTGCCGCGCGTGATTGACCGCAACCGAGCGACGTCGTTTGTCATGAAATGTGATGGCGTTGTCGTTTAATGAAAAGCGCCGGGGCAGTGTGCAGCTTACATTCCAATCAACGTAAATCGCCGTAGTGCACCTAGAACGCTGATTGGAAATGCGCAACGGCCACGCTGTAATCGGAGGCGTACTCGACAACCGTGACGCCGTGTGAGCGCAACTTGTCTTTCTTCCATTGTCGCGCATCCGCCGACATGTGCACGGTCACCTGGAAACCCAGCGCGGCCCCCATGATGCCGATGGACATACCGAGGTTACCGGTCGAGCCGACGGCTATTTTATACTGGCCGAAAAACGCCCGCGCTTTATCGCTGTCCAGCACGGCGTAGTCGTCGTCAAGCGTCAGCAGATTGCCGGCCAGCGCCAGGTCCTCGGCATGCTTGAGCACTTCATAGATACCGCCGCGCGCCTTGATGGAACCCGAAATGGGTAGATGGCTGTCCCGCTTGAGCCACAGCGCCCCAGCCAATGCCTGGCCGTAGCGCTCGCTCAGCGCTTGCTGCAGGTGTGGCACCGGCACAACGTCCGACTCGATAATGCCGCCACTGGCTTGCGTTTCCGGGAACGCACGGCTGAGGTAAGCAGCAAAACGCGTCAGTCGAGCGCTGGCATCGGCGACGTCGGCGGCCGTCAATCCTACATCGCTGATCGAGTCCGCGACCGGAGCCACGGCAGGATTGAACCAGGTGGTTTCTTGCAGCGCGACCAGATCGCGAATCAAAGGATGACTGGCGTACCAGCTTTCAAGTGTTTTTCCCAAAATCATGACGTGGTCCCTTTAAACAGATAAGGCTGAAAATACGGGTTGATTCAAACAAATTGCGACAGCAGCAGGGTCAGGCCCAGCGCGACCAAGGACGCCAGTACGGTGGCCAAGGTGAACTTCTTCAAGGCTTCGGCCAGCGAGACACCCAAGTACTCCTTGACCACCCAGAAGGCGGTGTCCGTTACATGGGTCCAGCCAATGGCGCCGGCGCCGATGGCAATGCAGATGATTTCCTTGCTCACGGCGGGATGAGCGCCCAGCATCGGCAGCACCATGCCCGCCGCACTGATCATTGCCACTGTTGCCGAACCGACGGCGAAGTGCATCAACCCTGCCACCAACCACGCAAGGACGATGGGATTCATGTTCAATTGCGTCAACGAACCGGCCAGCGCGTTACCCACGCCGCTGTCGACCAGGATGCCGTTGAATGCCCCACCGGCACCGATGATCAGCAGAATACTGGCCAGTGGAGGAAAGCTCTTCTGAGTGTGCGCGAGCAAGTCAGGCATTGATAAGCCGCGGCGCAGGCCCAGCGCCCAGTAGGCGAATACCACCGCAATGGACAGGGCTATCAGTGGCGTGCCCAGGAACGAAATGACACTGAATGCGCTCGAGTCATGGGGCAGGGCGGTCGCGAGGCTTTTCCCTACCATCAGCAGCAGTGGCAACAGGATGGTCAGCAGCGTCAAGCCCAGGCCTGGCAAGTCCCGGGTCGTGCTGTCATCGCAATGTTCGTCCAGAAACGCTGCTTGAGTGTCAGGCGCTTCACTCTTGCAGACCAGCTTGATCCACAGCGGCCCGGCAATGATGGCCGTCGGCAGCGCGACAATGAGGCCGTACACGATGACCTTGCCGACATCGGCGCCCAGCATCCCGCTAATCGCCATGGCGGCAGGGTGCGGCGGCAACATGCAATGAACGGCCATCAGCGACACGGCCAAGGGCACGCCCAGGTACAGCAGGTTGATCCTGGTCTCTTTCGCGACCACATAGATCAGCGGGATGAGCAGGACGAATCCAACCTCGAAGAACACGGGGATGCCCGCAATAAACCCGACGAGCATCAGCGGCTCACCATGGTTTGCAATTCGCCACCCAGGCGGGCCACAGCATAGCGAGTTGATAGGCGTTTACTGGCTATCCATTGCGACCACCAGGCGCCCTCGTACCTGGCCCGCCAATAGCTGCTGGGCCATCGGGATAATGTCTTTGAGCGCGACAGTCTGGGTGATCTGCTCGAGCAGTGTGCGGTCCAGATCGCGATCCAGCCGATTCCAGGCGTCAATCCGGTCCTGCCGAGGGCGCATCACGCTATCGATACCGGCCAGGGTGATCCCGCGCAGAATGAACGGTGCCACGCTGGCAGGGAAGTCTATCCCCTGGGCCAGTCCGCACGCGGCCACCACACCACCGTAGCGGGTGGCGGCACAGGCATTGGCCAGGGTGTGGCTGCCCACGGAGTCGATCACTCCCGCCCAACGTTCCTTGACCATGGGTTTGCCCGGCTCGCTCAAGCTGGCGCGGTCGATGATGTCGCTGGCGCCCAGCGCCTTGAGGTAGTCCGACTCCTGCGGTCGACCGGTGGACGCGACGACCTGATAGCCCAGGCCGCTCAACAGCGCGATGGCGAAACTGCCGACACCGCCATTGGCACCGGTCACCAGGATCTCGCCACTGCCGGGGGTGACACCGTGGCGTTCCAGGGCCATGACGCAGAGCATGGCGGTATAGCCGGCGGTACCGATGGCCATGGCCTGTGCCACGGTGAATCCGGCGGGGAGGGGGATCAACCAGTCGCCGTTGAGTCGTGCCTTTTGGGCGAGGCCACCCCAATGGTTTTCACCCACGCCCCAACCATTGAGCAGTACCTGGTCGCCGGCTTTGTAGGCCGCATTGTTGCTGTGCTCGACGGTCCCGGCCAGGTCGATGCCGGGGACCATCGGAAACTTGCGCACCACCGGGCCTTTGCCGGTGATGGCCAGGGCATCCTTGTAGTTCAGCGTGCTGTAGTGGACCCGTACGGTGACATCACCCTCGGGCAACTGAGTCTCTTGCAGGCTTTGCAGGGTGGCGCGATAGCCCGCGTCGTCTTTCTCAATCAGAATGGCGTCAAACATCGCTCTACTCCTTTTAGACTGGTCGTCTATAAATAGTGCAAAAAAGTCAGGTCTTGAGCCCTGACAGAAAACCGCGCAGGAAAATATCCAACGGATGCGTGTTGCCAGTCAGGCGCGCACGCAGTACCGCACCCTCCCAACCGATCCAGAAAAACGCCGCCTGGTCCTCGCAATCCACCGCCGGGTTCAGTTCGCCGCAGGCCTTGGCCGTTTGCAGGCAACTGCTCAAGCGCGCTTGCCAGGAGTTGATCACGGCGTCCAGGCGTTGTTTAAAGCTGGCCGGCAGCAGGGTGACTTCCTGGCCCAGGTTGCCCACCAGGCAACCACGCTTGAATTCATACTTGGTCATGCCGCGTTTGGCGTCTTCGACGAAGGCGGCTATGCGTTGCAGCGGCGTCAGGTCTTCGTTGAGGAAATGCCGATCCAGGCGCCGTGCGAAATAGTCGGCGTAGTTGTCCAGCACGGCATGCCCGAAGGCCTCCTTGCTTTCGAAATAGTAGTAGAACGAGCCTTTGGGCACGCCGACCTGTGTCAGCAGCAAATCGATGCCGGTACTCATGAAGCCCTGCTCGGTCAGCAGGGCGGTACCGCTACGAATCAACGCATTGCGGGTGTCGGGATTGGTGCGGGGGCTTTTCGGCGGACGCCCGCGGCGTTTAGGCAAGTCGGTCATGCCATGAATATAGACCGATCGTATATTAATGCAAGTTGAAAAAATGCAGGCCTGCGTGGTTCAGTGAGCTATTTCAAGGGCGATAACATCAAGAGCGCCACCAACGTCGAGCAGCAGGAATGAGAGCGCGACCTGGCGCTGGACTACGTCATCCAGAGCGGCCTGTTCAACGGAGTGGCCCTGGGTTGGCGACATAGCACACTGCGCTCGCAGGTTGCTCCCGCTCAAGACCTGAATCGTCTGGTCGTCAGCTATGCCCTGGCACTGTTCTGACTTCCCGGCCACAACTACCCCCACTGGGAAAAACCGATGCCGAGAATTCCGTCGTAGCTAATCAAGCAGCTGATCAATCAAAATCGCGTTGCTATAGATCAAGCCTCCATCACTCGCTCGATGCCCGACCAAATGGAACTGACCGCGCTCGTGGTGTATGTAGACGCGCATTTGGCAGTCGGACAGAGGTCCGTATCCCTCTGGCAAGATCAATTCCAGTGTGTTCATGTCGACATCGACCATGACTTCACGCTCATGGGTCTTCTGCAGGCGTTCTTCAGCTTGCTCCAGACCCAGATGGAGGGGGCCATCGACGTAAAAATGGATTTCACCCGTCGGGGTCGGCTTTAGTTCTCCGTTGACTTTGCACCAGCCTTCGATCGTCAAGGCACTCATGGCGAAACCTCCGTTGTCGACGGCTGAAATTTATCGCTATTGGCCGTCACTTGTCTGACCGCTATGCATAGGCGAGGATCTGTGCGGGCGCTTTTAACCGATCTTTGCCTTGCGTAATCCGACTTTAATTATAGCTGGCAACCGCACCTCGCTTGCTCGACGTGTCGTCCAGGCGCGATGTGTTGCTGAATAGTTACAGTTATATATAGCGAATAGATTTCAAGCCATCAAGTTGACGCTGAAGTTGGAATATCCAGGCAACAAGGCTTTTCAGGAAAAGCGCTTGTTCCGGCCATGAACTATACTTCCTGCGGACTTTGCCACGAAGATAGGTGGTAGTTGTCCAGCCTGTTTGGCGTCAGATCAGTATCGATTTGACGATGTTGTTCTGTGGCGATGCTTAGGCATACCGATGAGTAACAGGAATAGGATGAAAGCAAAATGGCAATGGCAATTATTCTTGTACTAATCGTTATTGCATCAGTGTTGTTCCATATACTAGCGCCTTGGCATGCGACACCGGCAGCTTCCAACTGGGGGTCAATCGACACCACCCTGTTCATCACCCTGATCATTAGCGGAATATTTTTCATCGCCATCACGGTATTTATGGCGGTAGCCGTGATGCGTTATCGTCACAAGGAGGGCGCCAGGGCGCACTATCAGCCAGAAAATAAAAAACTGGAAACATGGTTGATTATCGTGACCTCGGTAGGTATTGCCGCGATGTTGGCGCCAGGCCTGGTGGTTTACAGTGATTTCGTCCGGGTGCCGAAAAATGCTTATGAACTTGAAGTGGTCGCTCAGCAGTGGCAGTGGGCCTTTCGCTTTCCCGGCCAGGACGGAAAGCTGGGTAAATCGGATATTAAGTTTGTTGATTTCACCAATCCCCTCGGTCTTGATCCCAAGGATCCTGTTGGGCAGGACGATGTGCTTATAAGAAACAATGAAATTCGCCTTCCGCTCGATCAGCCAGTGAAAGTTTTGCTGCGCTCTAAAGATGTGCTGCACAATTTCTATATCCCGCAAATTCGCAGCAAGATGGACATGGTGCCGGGGATGGTGTCGTACTTTTGGTTTACGCCGACTAAAACCGGGAAGTATGAAATCCTTTGCGCTGAATATTGTGGCGTAGGGCATTACAACATGCGCGGCCAAATGATCGTGGAAGAGCAGGGCGCCTTCGATCAATGGCTGAACAGCCAACCGACTTTTGCGCAGACATTAACGTCAGCTGCCAAACCCAGTCAGGACAGCGTGCTGGAAAAAGGTCGCCATTTGGTCGAACAATACGGCTGCGGTGCCTGCCATAGCCAGGATGGCAGTACCCGACTCGGCCCGGGATGGAAGGGGCTGTACGGCCGCACTGAACAGCTTGCCGATGGCACCAGTGCGCTGGTCGATGAGGCCTACCTGAAAGAGTCGATCCTCGATCCGAAGGCCCGACTGGTACAGGGTTACCCGCCAGTCATGGTGGCCTATACTCTCACTGAAGATGAACTGGGTGCTGTCGTCGCCCTGATCAAATCACTGGGTGCCGCGCAGCAAGAATCTTCTGCCAGCGAAAAACTGGACAGAGGTGATGACTTGGCGACACAGGGGCAGCGGCTGGCCGAGTCGCTCGGCTGTCTGGCCTGCCACAGCGTCGACGGCAGCAAGGGTGTCGGTCCCAGCTGGCAGGGCCTGTATGGCGAGACCGTAACCTTTGCCGACGGTACGAGTATCAAGGTCGACGAGGGCTATATAAAGGATTCGATTCTTAATCCCGGCACCAAAATCGTCAAAGGCTATGCAGCCGTCATGCCGGCCTTTACGCCGAGTGATCAGGAGTTGAACGCACTGATCGCTTTTATCAAATCCAAAGCGATTGCCGACGCTGATGCGAGCAAGGCGGAGCCAGGGAAGTAGCCGTAAAGCAGCCAGGAATGCACCGAAACTTCGAACAGGAGGATGACGTGATGGCCTATGCGGAGCAAGCCGAAACAGAAGCACTGCACGAACCCAAAAGCTTCCTGACCAAATATATCTGGAGTCAGGACCACAAGGTCATAGCCATTCAATATTCCTTGACGGCTATATTCGTGGGTCTTATCGCCGTGGTGTTGTCTGGCTTGATGCGCATGCAGATAGGCTTCCCCGGCAGTTTGGAGTTCATGGACCCCAGTGCTTACTATCAGGCGATGACCATGCACGGCATGATCATGGTCATTTATTTGCTGACGGCCTTGTTTCTGGGGGGCTTCGGCAACTATCTGATCCCACTGATGGTGGGCGCCCGCGACATGGTCTTCCCCTACGTCAACATGCTGAGTTACTGGTTCTACCTGCTGGCGGTACTGGTGTTGCTCGCCAGCTTTTTTGTCCCTGGCGGCCCCACCGGTTCGGGCTGGACGCTCTATCCGCCTCAGTCCATTTCTCAGGGGACACCGGGGGCCGAGTGGGGCATCGTCCTGATGCTCGTCTCACTGGCGATTTTTATTGTCGCGGCCACCATGGGCGGGTTGAACTACGTCACCACGGTGTTGCAGGCGCGCACGCACGGCATGACATTGTTTCGCATGCCGCTCTCCGTATGGGGAATCTTCATGGCCTCGATCATGGCCTTGCTGGCATTCCCGGCGTTATTTGTCAGTGCGGTCATGATGCTGTTTGACAAGCTGTTAGGCACCAGCTTCTTTATGCCGGCGATGATCTCGCTGGGGCAGCAGATCGATCATCAGGGTGGCAGCCCAATATTATTCCAGCACCTGTTCTGGTTCTTCGGCCATCCGGAGGTCTACATCGTTGCGCTCCCTGCGTTCGGTCTGGTCTCCGACTTGATCAGCACGCATGCGCGTAAAAATATCTTCGGCTACCGAATGATGGTGTGGGCCATTATTGCGATCGGCGTACTCAGCTTTGTGGTCTGGGCGCACCATATGTATGTCAGCGGAATGAACCCGTACTTTGGCTTTTTCTTCGCCGTCACCACCTTGATCATCGCGGTGCCGACCGCACTGAAAGTCTACAACTGGGTGCTGACCCTGTGGCAGGGCGACATCCACCTGACCGTGCCGATGCTGTTTGCCCTGGCCTTTATCGTCACCTTCCTGGTCGGCGGTCTGACCGGGTTGTTTCTCGGCAATGTGATCGTGGATATTCCGCTCTCGGACACCTATTTCGTCGTCGCCCATTTTCATATGGTCATGGGGGTCGCACCGGTCCTGGTGGTGTTCGGCGGCATTTATCATTGGTTCCCGAAAGTCACCGGGCGCATGTTGAACGACACCCTGGGCAAGCTGCATTTCTGGATTACCTTCCTGGGCACCTACGCCATCTTCTTCCCCATGCACTACCTGGGTTTCCAGGGCATGCCCCGTCGCTACTACGCCTATGAAAACTACGCGTTCATCCCGCAGTCGGCGCAAGATTTGAATGCTTTCATTACGGTGGTCGCATTGATCGTCGGCGTTTCCCAACTGCTGTTCGTGTTCAACCTGGCCTGGAGTGTATTCAAGGGCAAGCCCGCAGGCAGTAATCCCTGGGGCGCGGCCAGTCTGGAATGGCAAACGCCGAACACCCCGCCGATACACGGTAACTGGGGAGCGAAGCTGCCGGTCGTGCATCGCTGGGCCTATGACTACAGCGTGCCGGGGATAGAGCAGGATTTCGTTGCGCAAACGGTCTCCGCCGAGGAGCTGGAGCAGATGCGGCAACTGAGTGCTGGAGCCAAGATAGTGGACGTTAAAACATGAACAGATTGCTATTGAGAAACGCCGACGGCTCTGACCCCGGCGGCAGTTGGAGTCGCGATCCTGGGGGTATTCAGGCCACCGAGGGTGGCGATAGAAGCCAAATCGCAAGAGTAGGCCTGCGCTTGTTTCTGGTTGTGGTGAGCTCGTTATTCTTTCTCTTCCTGATCGCCTTTATTGCCCGCTCACAAATGGTCGACTGGCAACCCCTGACAGAGCCCATGGCGCCGTTAGCCAATCTCTGGCTGCTATGGCTGAATTCGGCTTTTCTGGTATTGAGTTGCGTCGCACTGCAGTGGTCGCGTATGGCGGCCCGACAGGCTCGACTGGACGCAACGGTTATTGGTTTTGTATTGGGGGGCGTATTTGCCATTGCCTTTCTGGCGGGACAACTCTGGGTCTGGCAGCAGTTTGTTGCCTGGGGCTATTTCGTCGCCAGCAATCCGGCCAACAGTTTCTTCTACTTGTTGACTGGTATGCATGGGCTCCACCTGCTGGGTGGGTTGATAGCCTGGAGCATAATCGTCGCTAAATTCCTGCGTCGCGTGCCGTTGCCGCAACTCAGCGTCAGCGTAGAGCTCTGTGCCATCTATTGGCATTACTTACTGGGTCTTTGGTTCGTGCTATTCGCTTTGCTGGCCAGCACGCCGGCAACCTATGAAGCCATCGCCAGATTCTGCGGCCTGAGGTGAAAAGCCATGGCATTGCACCCACTTGCCCCAGGCGAATCCAGTTCATCCAATGCACCAGACTCACCGCCTGCACCGGGATGGCAGGGCATCGCCAGCGACTGGGCCTCGGATAAGGAGGCTTTCAAGCAGGTCCCCTGGGGCAAGGCGATGATGTGGATATTCCTGCTCAGCGATACTTTTGTATTTACCTGCTTTTTGACCGGCTACATGTCGGTACGCATGACCATCACCACCGCCTGGCCGAACCCCAGTGAAGTGTTCGCGTTGACGATCGGCGGTCAGGCGATCCCACTTATTTTGATCGCCATCATGACCTTTGTGCTGATCAGTAGCAGCGGCACCATGGCCATGGCAGTCAATTTCGCCTATCGCCGTGATCGTGCGAAAACCACTGCCCTGATGCTGGCGACCGCTGCCTTGGGTGTGACCTTCGTCGGCATGCAGGCATTCGAATGGAGCAAGCTCATCTCAGAAGGGGTGCGTCCTTGGGGGAACCCTATGGGGGCGGCGCAGTTTGGTGCCAGCTTTTTCATGATTACCGGTTTCCACGGACTGCATGTGTCAATCGGCGTCATCTACCTCACCATCGTGGCGCTGAAAGTATTGCGGGGCGATTATGAGCGCTCCGCAAACTATCAGGTCGTCGAGATAGCCGGGCTCTACTGGCACTTCGTGGATTTGGTGTGGGTGTTTATTTTTGCTTTCTTCTATTTATGGTAGAGGAGCGCTGGTGATGGCACATGCTCAAGGTCAGCAACATCCAATCAGCTTGTACCTTAAAATCTGGGGGCTGTTATTCGTCCTCAGCACGCTGTCGTACCTTGTCGACTATTTCCACTTCCATGGTTACCTTCGGTGGTCCCTGATTATCACTTTCATGTTGTTGAAGGCAGGTTTAATTGTCTCCATCTTCATGCATATGGCCTGGGAACGGTTGGCCATGGTCTACGCCATATTGATGCCACCGTTGTGTTTGCTGGTGCTCGTCGGACTGATGGCCACCGAGGCGGACTATGTTTTCCTCAGCCGGGTCATTTCCTTCGGCCAATAAGCAGCTTCCGGTGGCCTTGAGCTTCCAGGGGCTAACCCGATATCACTCGCTTGAACTGATGCCATTTGTGTTGCCAGGCTACTGTCCAGTGGGGGGCTGCCGCTCCCGTGCCGGCGATCTTCAGCGTTGGATGATGTTCGATTACCCGATCCAGTATCGACTCCTGATCCGGCTGGACATCCACGAAGAAGATATGTTTGCCCTCGTCTACCACCTGTTTAAAACTGCGGAAATGAGCGTTCGGCACCTGGAACCCAAAAAAACCGCCTTCCCAGATGCAGAAGCCGAATATAACAACGGCAAGGAAGATAAAAGGCACCCAGCCTGCGGCGGATTCGGTCCAGCCCATCCAATAGGCGCCACCAAGGACCAGCGCCGCGAGTGGCACACCGACCACCGCACCAATCTCCCCAGAGTGAACAGCATCTTGCTTCATCAACGAGTTAACCTCGTGAAGATGATGTTGTTCAACATCAGCAACTTCTTCACTGAGCACATGAATTTGTTCGGAATTGATGCCGCTGGCTTCCAATTCATTTTCAACGGTTTCAAGATCGTCGAGATTGTCACTGATGTAATAGTGTCGATTCATGCCACACCTCCCATCTCGCGTTTGCTGTAGACCTCCTCTGTCCTGCAGCCCTTGCCTGAGATTTGCAGTCGGTATCTGTACCCATGGGGAACGTTGCACACTTCATGCAATTCGAAAGTAGTATAGCACCGGCTAGCATGCGCAGGAGGGGGCGTCAAGATCTAAAGGGGCTGGGGCGCTCCGACGAATTCTGAGACTTTATCTGCGCAGTGAGCAATGACTTCTCAACCATTTTGCGGATCGAATTGCTTGTCCTTGATAAACAGCGCCGGAATCACGCCGCAGATGAAGTAGGCCGCACCCATGACTAGAAAGCCCACGCCGATCGAGCCATGAGAGGCGAGGAAGCCGATAGCGGCCGGAGCAATCGCTGCGCCCAGACGCCCGATATTGTAGGCACCCCCTACGGCGGACCCGCGAAATTTGGCTTCGAAACTTTCGGTCATGTACGTGGCGTTCACACCGTAAGGAATACCGTACAAAAAGCCGAACACCACCAGCATCCACAGGATGTTTTCCTGGCTTTGGAACAGCACGATCACCGGCAGGAATACCGCGGTCCCCAGGGCGCCAAAGGCGAACACGGTACGACGCCCGATACGGTCAGCCGCCAGGCCAGCGAGAATTTTGCCGAGGATCATGGCAGTGTAGGTGCCGACCATGTAGCCGGTCATGGATTTGAGGTTCATGCCCAGTTCGCTTTCCAGGTACGTCGGCATCCAGTTGTTCACACCGTAGTAACCGAACTGCAGAAAGCCGGCAGTCAGGGCCCAGAAGATAAACATCCGGCTAGCGTGCGGATCACTGACGATCAGCTTGTACATGCTCTCGCGCTTTGCGGGGAATGGATTTTGGGCGCCCGTGATTTTTTTCCTGGCGCGCTCGGCCTGAGCGTTGATCCAGGCTTGTGGCTCCGGCACGAAACGTTGCATCACCACGGCCAGGATCACCGGGATAATCGCGATGTAGAACAGCCAGCGCCAGCCATGGCTCGGCAGTATCCAGCCAGCCAGCAGCGTCGCAACGATATACCCCACTGACCAGCCTGCCTGCAGGGTGCCGAGTACTGTTGTGCGGTAGCGGGTGGGCACGTATTCGGACATCAGCGTGTTGCAGGCCACATAGAGTGCGCCGATCCCCAGCGAGGCCACGAAACGGGTGATCGCGAACTGCCAATAGCTATGCGTCAGGCCCAGGACAGCGGTGCCGACGGAAAACAGGACGATACTCCAGACTACGGTTTTTACCCGGCCGAAACGATCGCAGGCCCAGCCACCGTAGATGCCTCCGATGGCCATCCCGGCCAGGGTGAAGCTACCCAGGCTGCCGGCCTCGACGTTGCTCAGGCCAAACTCGGCCTTCAGGCTGCTGAGGCTGTAGGACAGCAGCATCAGATCGGCACCGTCGATCAACAATCCAAGAAAGCAGAAGATGAAGACCAGTACCCAGGTACTGGATTTGGCGTGCGTCGTCGCACTCGCCTGAGCAGCAGCGTCCATAGCGTTACCTTATTGTATTTATGGGGGAGGGGACTTGGGACGTGAATTGACAGTCCGTGGCCTCAGCTTTGCGCGTCGCGGATCATGTTCCGGGCAATGACCAGCTGCTGGATCTGGGTGGTGCCTTCATAAATGCGGAACAGGCGAACATCCCGATAGAAGCGCTCGATGGCATATTCGCTCACATAGCCGGCGCCACCATGAATCTGCACGCAGCGATCGGCGACCCGTCCACACATTTCAGTGGCGAACATCTTGGCGCAGGAAGCTTCAGTGCTGACGTTACGTCCGTCGTCACGCTGGCGTGCGGCATCCAGGACCATGCAGCGTGCTGCATAGATTTCCGCCTTGCTGTCGGCAAGCATCGCCTGGATCAGTTGAAATTCGGCAATCGGCTTGCCGAATTGCTTGCGCTCAATTGCGTATTGCAGCGAATCGGCCAGCATGCGCTCGGCTGCGCCGACGCTCAGGGCGGCAATATGCAGGCGACCTTTATCCAGTACTTTCATGGCGGTTTTAAAACCCACGCCTTCAACGCCACCGATCAGTTGGCTGGCGGGAACGCGGGCATTTTCGAAGATCACGTCGCAGGTGTGAGCGCCTCTGTGTCCCATCTTGTGATCGGGTTTACCCAACGAGATACCGGCCGTGTCACGCTCTACGATGAACGCACTGATGCCACCGGAACCCTTGATGTCCGGATTGGTGCGCGCCATCACGGTGAAGATGTTGGCGTGGGGGGCATTGGTGATGAAGCGCTTGGTGCCGTTGAGGATATAGCTGTCGCCGTCACGCACGGCCGTGGTTTTGAGCGAGGCAGCATCAGACCCCGAGTCGGGTTCGGTCAGGCAGAAGGCACTGAGTAGCTCGCCACTGGCCAGCTTTGGCAGGTACTTGGCTTTCTGCTCCTGGCTGCCATCGAGCAGTATGCCGATAGAGCCGATGCCGTTGTTGGTGCCGATGTAAGAACGAAAGGCAGGGGAGGTACGCCCCAGTTCGAAGGCGATGTTGACCTCTTCTTCCATGGTCACGCCCATGCCGCCGAACTCTTCCGGAAGGGTCAGGCCGAACAGCCCCATCTCTTGCAATTGCACAACGATGTCGTCCGGGATGTTGTCGGTCTCGGCAACCTCGTTCTCTCGCGGAATCAGCACTTCGCTGACGAACTGACGAAGGGAATCCAGCAGTATTTGCAGGGTTTCGGTATCACGGATCATGTGCGCTCCCAAGGCTCGCAAGCGAGCCGTTTTTTTTAGGGCGCCGTACTCCGTTGCGTCAGCGAGCAGCGGCGCCAATGTTGTTGACCATGTTGATCAGGCGAGGCCCGATATCGTCCATGAGCTGTTCACGGGGTAGCTGAAAGCTCGGTCCACCGCAGTTGAAGGTCAGCAACCCGTACTGCGGGTGCAGCAACGGCACTGCAACGGAGTTGACGTCGCGGTGCCACTCACCGACCGACAGGCAGAAGCCGTAGTCGGCGAAATCCCTGAACGCTCTGTCCAGGCCCTTGCGGATGGCTGGCCATTGCTCCGATTCGCGCTGGCGAATGTGGTCGAGCAGAAATTCCCGCTCGGTTTCCGGCATCGCCGCCAGGCACGCCCGGCCCACTGAACTCTGTGCCAGCGGCAAGTAGCTGCCGATCTGCCGGCGCATGGTCATGTTGCCCTGACCCTGAACCACATCCAGGTACACCATTTGCAGACGATCACGGGCGGCCATGGCGACGGCCGCCTGAGCGTGATTGGCCAATTCCTCCATCAAGGGGTGAGCCACCGTGCGAATCGCCAGATTCGACAACATGGCGTAACCGAAACCCAACACACCTACGTCCAGCTGATACTTGCCTGAATGCACTTCACGCTTGAGGCAGCCCAGCCGCATCAGCGTATTGGTCAAACGCGTCACCGTCGGTTTGGGCAGCCCGGTCATTCGCGCCAGGTCCTGATTGCCGAGCACGTTGTCGCGCGGCGTGAAACACCTCATCAGCTCAAGTCCGCGTGCCAGCGCAGTCACGAACTGGCCAGTGCTTTCGTCTTCGCTCAGCGCGCTGGCGGGATCGAGCATGCCCATCTTCAGTAAGCCGATTTCATCCGCTCCTTTGGACTTGTCCACGGCCTGGTGATCTGCCTTGTTGCGACCCATGGTAGAACCTCGCTTTCGAGAAATGCAAGAAAATAAAATACAGTTTCGTCAGGCGAAATTGTATTCGGTACGTTTAAAAAAACCAATCTGTTTATTAGTCATATCTAAATCACTGTAATTAAAGAAAAAAAACAGATTTATTGTTTTCCTGTTTACAGAAATTTAGAAGCGTACCTATGATTTAGCGTAATTACGGTATTCAGTTTCGTATAGCGAAACAAAAATAAGAGGTGAGTATGGACTCCCAGCTTGAAGCTGTAGTGGATCTGCAAATCCGCGATGATGCCGTCGCTGTCGTACGGATCCAGCGGCCCGAGGTCAAGAACGCGCTCAACAGCGCAGTGCGCGAACAGTTGGCAGAGATCTTTCGCGCCCTGGCCGGCAATGAAAGGGTGCGTGCGATCGTTCTCACCGGTGGTGAACAGTGCTTTGTCGCCGGTGCCGACATCCGCGAGTTCGCCGAGGCCAGCCCTATCGAGATGTATCGCCGCCACACGGAGTACTTGTGGGAGGCCATCGCTCGTTGCCCTAAACCTGTGATCGCCGCGGTGAATGGTTTTGCCTTGGGGGGCGGCTGCGAATTGGCGATGCACTGCGACATCATCGTTGCAGGGCAATCGGCACGCTTCGGCCAGCCGGAGGTCAAGCTTGGCCTGATGCCGGGAGCCGGCGGCACCCAACGCCTGATTCGCGCCGTCGGGAAGTTCCAGGCGATGCGTATCGCACTGACGGGCTGTCTGGTCGCGGCCCCCGAAGCGCTGGCCATGGGCATGGTCAGCGAGGTGGTGAGTGACGAGCGCACAGTGCCGCGAGCCCTTGAGCTGGCCGCTGAAATAGCCGCCTTGCCGCCGCTGGCTGTCGCGCAGATCAAGGAGGTGATGCTGCTCGGGGCCGACTTGCCCCTGGACAGCGCCCTGGCGTTGGAGCGCAAGGCGTTTCAGTTGCTGTTCGATTCCAGGGACCAGAAAGAGGGCGCCAGTGCCTTCCTGGAAAAACGCAAAGCCACCTTCTCGGGAGAGTGATTCATGACACGCGAGATCAACCACATGGCTGTTGTGGGTGCCGGCATCATGGGCACCGGCATTGCCCAGATTGCTGCCCAGGCCGGTATTCAGGTCCTGCTGTTCGACAACCGCGAAGGCGCCGCCCAAGCCGCTCGCGATAACCTTGAACAGACGCTGGACAAGCTGGTGAGCAAGGGCAAGGTCCTGGGCGCAGATGCACAGGCCACACTCGATCGCCTGCAGGTAGCGACCGCGCTGACTGAGCTCAAGGACGTCGACCTGGTCGTCGAAGCCATCATTGAGCGCCTGGATGCCAAGCAGGCTTTGCTCACACAGCTTGAAGCGGTCGTCGGTGACGATTGCATTCTGGCAACCAATACCTCGTCGCTGTCCGTGACCAGCATCGCCCGGGAATGTCGGCGTCCTGAGCGTGTCGCGGGGTTCCATTTCTTTAACCCGGTGCCGCTGATGAAAGTCGTGGAAGTCATCGACGGCCTGGCCAGTGATCCACAGGTGGGTGATCGCTTGCAGGCGTTGGCGGCGCGCATGGGCCACCGTGGTATTCGGGCCAAGGACACGCCAGGTTTCATCATCAACCATGCGGGGCGAGCCTACAGCACCGAAGCCCTGCAAATGCTCAAGGAAGGCGTGGCCGAGCCCGCCGAAATCGACCGCATCCTGCGCGAAGGCCTGGGTTTTCGCATGGGGCCGCTGGAGCTGTTCGACCTGACAGCCCTGGATGTCTCGCACCCGGTGATCGAGTCGATCTACAACCAGTTTTACCAGGAGCCTCGCTATCGCCCGGCCGCATTGACTCGGCAGATGCTTGAGGCCGGATACGTCGGTCGCAAGGTCGGGCGTGGCTTTTACCGATACGCCAACGGCCAAATGATTGATGCTCCCCAGGCACAGGCAGTGCCGGTAGTGGAGACGCTGCCGCCGGTGTGGCTGGGGACCGAGAACGACGCCGATCGTGTCAGCCTGAGGGCTTTGCTGGAGCAACTGGGCGCGCAGGTGGAGCAGGGCGCCACGCCATCCAGCGCAGCACTGTGCTTGCTGGCGCCCTATGGCCTGGATGCCACCAGCGCTACGCAACGCTTTGCCACCGACCCGACACGCACGGTCTGCATCGACCCGCTGCTCGACTGCGCTCGCTACCGCACGCTGATGCTGAACCCGGCAACCCGAGTCGATATGCGCAATGCCGCGCATGCATTGCTGGCTCGCGACGGCGTCGGTGTCAGCGTGATCAACGACAGCGTCGGCTTCGTCGCCCAACGCGTGCTGGCAATGATCGTCAACCTGGCCGGCGATATCGTGCAACAGCGCATCGCCAGCGTCGAAGACCTGGAGGAGGGCGTGCGCCGGGGGCTGGGTTATCCGCAGGGGCCGTTGGCCTGGGGCGACAGTGTCGGCAGCAAACGCTTGCTGACCATCCTGGAGCGCATGACCGAACTGACGGGGGATCCGCGTTATCGGCCGGGCCCTTGGCTGCGCCGCCGCGCGACCCTCGGCCTGTCGCTGTGCCACACCGAATGCGCGCAAACAAAGGTGATATGAAATGGGTGCTTTGACTGGATACCGCGTGCTCGACTTGAGCCGTGTGCTGGCCGGTCCCTGGTGTGGCCAGACCCTGGCCGACCTGGGAGCCGAAGTCATCAAGGTTGAACGACCGGGTGCGGGTGACGACACCCGTGGTTGGGGACCGCCGTGGATGAAGGGCCAGAACGATGAGGCTACCCACGAAGCCTCTTATTACCAATCGACCAACCGCGGCAAGCTGTCGGTGGCGCTGAACCTGGCGAGCGCCGAAGGCCAGGAACTGGTGCGTGCGCTGGCCACCGACTGCGATGTGCTGATCGAAAACTACAAGGCCGGATCATTGGCCAAATACGGGCTGGATTATGCCTCCTTGTCCCAGCTCAATCCGCGGCTGGTGTATTGCTCGGTGACCGGCTTCGGGCAGACCGGGCCGCGGGCTGCGGAGCCAGGCTATGACTTCATCATCCAGGGAATCGGCGGGCTGATGAGCATCACGGGGGAGCGTGATGACCTGCCGGGTGGCGGGCCGCAGAAAGTGGGCGTGGCGTTTTCTGATTTGATGACCGGGCTCTACTCGACGGTCGCTATTCAAGCTGCATTGCTCAGTCGCGAGAAAACCGGCGTGGGTCAGCACATCGACATGGCGCTACTTGATGTTCAAGTCGCCACGCTGTGCAACCAGAGCCAGAACTACCTGGCGTCCGGCAAACCCCCAGGCCGCTACGGTAACGCCCACGCCAACATCGTGCCGTATCAGGTATTCCGCGCCAGTGACCAGGATTTCATTATCGCCTGCGGCAATGACTCCCAGTTTATCGCACTGTGCGAGGCTATCGGTCTGACGGACCTTCCTGCAGACCCACGTTTCGCGCGCAATGCGGACAGAGTGACTAATCGGGAGGCGGTCATCGAGATTCTTGCGCAGCATTTCCTCGGCGCTACCGCCGATGAATGGGTGCGACGGATTCACCCCCAGGGCGTGCCGGTAGGGGCGATCAACAGCATCGCCCAGGCACTGGACGAGCCACAAGTGAAGGCGCGCAATATGCTGGTGAACATCCCCCACCCGCTGAAGGCCGATTTCGTTACCGTGGGCAGTCCCATCAAGTTGTCAGGCACGCCCGTCGAGTATCTGCGCCCGGCCCCGATGCTGGGTGAACATACGGATGAAGTCCTCAAGCGTCAGTTGGGGCTGGACGATGAACGCCTGGCCGAGTTGAAGGCGCGCGGTGTCATCGAGCAGCTTTAGCGATAAACCTCCCGGCGAAATATCATCGACGGCGAACCTCGATAGATACCGAATCTGGCCAGACCCGTTGCCGCCTCGCGGCCCTGGCCATTCCAGTCATAGAAAAGCCAGGACGGCATTGCCGGCAACTGACCGAGAACTGATCCATTGACGCCGGGAGGCTGCAGGCGCAACAGGCCCAGGCCAGCACTCGGTGCGAATAATGTGATCTGGTCATTTGCGTAGTTTTCCTGGCTGAGCTGCCCGTGTATGAGGTTAGCCCTGGCGCCTGCAAAACGGTTGCCGTGGTGCAGGTATCCAGGCCTTCAACCCGAAAGCTGCCACCTGCAACGTTTTGCCAGGTTTCGATGCTCAAGGGCAGGTCCAGACTCTGAAATTCCGAGCCATGGGCGTTGCCCAGACGCAAGCGGCCGAGACGGACTTCGCTGCCAGAGTTGTTGGCGAAGTCATAGTGATACGCCGAACAACCATTGCCATCACCAAAACACGCACCATCGCTATCGGTCAATGTCGCAGCGCTGAAGCTCCCGGCAATGGCCGCAATAAATGGCCGGTCATCGGCCAATGGCAGGATTGCCGGGGTGTACTGCAGGGTTTCGTTGCTCCAACGGTAGCTCTGGCTGCCGTCGCCATCGTCGACACCACCTCGCGTCAGACGTGCTCCGCCACTGTTGGTCAGGCGTCCGCTGGCATCCAGGCTGAGCTTGCCGGTAGTAGAGGTGTATGCATCCGGCACCGGCGTCGCCAACCGCCAGAATGCGCCGCGATCATAGTTATGCTTGATGCTGGCGGCGCGATTGAAACCGGTGACCTTCAGGTTAGGCTCTTGTCCGGCGGCAAAAGCCATGGGCTGACCCTGATAACTGAAGGACGAATCACAGCTGGGCGTGAGGCTGGCACTTGCCTGGACGCCCAGATAAGCGGGAATCAAACGTCCGACCAGGCCGCTCTCACCGCCACTGACGGTTTCACCGAAATAGGCATTGGCCAATGGCGTTGCGCGCAGTCGAAATACGCCGACTTCGGAAATGGAAGTGAGGGTCGTCGTCTGGCTACCTGAAGCATGACTGTAGTGAGCCGGCGAGACTGTTCCGTTGTCGCCGGGCAGGGGAACGACCACTTCACTGACCAGGGGAATGTCACTCATTCGGAAATTGCGCGTGACGTTGTGGTCGCGGCACAACGCAGCCGCCGTCCGGGGCTCGTCGTCCGCCAGCCAGCCGACCGCCTGGATGCGCAGGGGAAACGAATCGCCCGCGCGCACATTGGGGAACACCTTGCAATCGCTACTGATACCCGCAACGCTGCACGTTGAATCGGTCTGCCGGCACAAGCCGTAGGGTTTGGCGACGAACACATCGCTCCCGCTCATGCTGAGTCCGGCATCGTTGTTGGCCGCGATGCCCTGATAGCTGGCAGAGAGAGCAGCATCTGCCCGGCGTCGTCGTAACGGACGGTAAGGGGCGTGCTGCCGGTGCTGTCGAAGGCCAGGTCGATCTCGCGCGGGCTGCCTGTTACCGCGGAGCCATTGACCATCACCGGTTGACTGCCCGTACCGGGATCAAGCCAGGCCGAGCTAAAACCCAGTGTGCGGGTGACATTGGAAAACCCCGGCACACAGGCCTGCGAGGTGTCGCTTTTTTTCACGGCGCGCAAGGCAATATGGCTCTGTGGTCGGGCAGCGATCAGGGTCGGCACATCGAACATAAAACCGCTCTCGGCGTAGCCGATCGTACAGCCACTGGTCGAGCAGACGACCGGCCCGGTGCTTGCGGGGACCGATGCGCCGACAGCCAGGCTTACATTCCCCACGGTGCTGCTGCGCAACGTTGCCTGGGCACTGCCGCCGCTGAAGGTAATGGTGTTACCGCTCATGACCGCAGGCGGTGTGGCTGTCCAACCGCTGGAGGGGCTCAGGGTCATACTGACTGGATCGGCGTAAAGGCTGCAGTCGGCACTGCTGCAGGCACTGATGGTGATCGGCTGCGGATTGCAGGTCAGCGCTGCGAGGGACAGGTTGTGGTGGGCGTGCATGCCAGTCTCGGTTTCCGGCTTGAGCACCTCCTTGAACGCGCGGAAACGCTCGCGGATGTCCTGCATGTTCATCGCCCCGCCGGAGTCGGCCATGTACACGCAGGTGGCGCCGTAGCTTTCCATCAGCTTGGCTTGCGCCGCCAACTGCTCGGCCGGGATCATGTGGCTCATCATCAGGAAGCCGACGGTGTCCATGCCCAGTTCGCGGGCGTATTCGATGTGCTGTTTCGACACGTCCGCTTCGGTGCAATGGGTGGCGATGCGCACCACCCGCGCCCCGGCGTTGTAGGCCGCCTTGAGGTCATGCACCGTACTGATGCCGGGCAACAACAGAGTGGTGATTTTGGCGTGAGTGATGACATCGGCGGCCGCTTCGATCCACTCCAGATCCGTGTGCGCGGCAAAGCCGTAGTTGAAACTCGACCCTTGCAGCCCGTCACCGTGGGCGACTTCGATCGAATCAACCTTGGCCTTGTCCAGGGCGCGGGCGAACGGATTGAGAACAACAAAGGACATGCGTTTGCTATTGGTCCATCTATCAAATATACCAGCAATAAAGGTTGGTTTTTGACTGCGAAATGGCAACAGGAGTCAGCAGTGCGAAACAGGGCCGAAGGCAACGCGTATTGGTTGAAATTGACGATACCTTTCTAGCTGAGTCTGGTCTGATTTGTAACGCGTGCGCTCTATGCGCTGCTGGAGCGCCCCCCAACCGTCATCTGTAAATGGTTCGACCGCGTTCACGGGTGAGTTGATTGTCGTCCTTAGGCCTTGGGCTCGTTACTGTAAGGCCAATGAACCAAAAAGCCTGGATACGTTTTTCTCGCGATACTGCTTGGGCGTCATGGACAGTTTTTCCTGGAACAGTCGGGTCATGTGGCTCTGGTCCGAGAACCCGCAATCCATGGCGACCGCTTTCAACGGTACATCACGCACCGTAGACAAGATCCGCTCAGCTTTTTTCAAGCGGCGCGACTGAACGTACTGATGGGGCGAGACCCCGTACACAGCCCCGAACACCCGTACAAAGTACGACGGGCTCAGGTCGACTATGGCGGCCATATCTTTTACCGAAATCGGGCAGGCCAGGTGTGAATCGATGTATTGCTGAAGCTGGTCGCGTTTCATGTTCGTCAGGCGAGACGCTTGATCGCTGTCTCTCAGGTCACAGCGCACATACTGGCGCAGCAGATGAATGCACATCTGTATTTCCAGGGTCTGGGCGAAGATGCTGCTGCCCGGTTCGCCACTCAAGCATTCCATTTCATAACTTGCCATGAGCCTGGAGAGCTTCGCGTCGTTGACGATGGGGCAGTGGTCGACAAAAACACCGTCAACATCCTGTTGAAAAACTTCATTGGCGACCTTCGCCATCATCGCTTGCGAGATGTAGATATGACTGACTTCGATATCGTTCATCCAGTACCACCTGGATGATTCGCCTCGAGTCAAAATGGTCACGTCGTTATCGCCAACGGACCATTTTTGCCATTGCTTGCCATCATGGAAACCCAGATTGGATGTTCCCGATTTCCATCTCACCAGCTCGTAATCGCGCATGCAGGGGATGCTGACTTCGGTTTTGTCAAAGCGATAGCCGCGGATCGACATGCCGTTATCGGGTGCAGTCTCAACGGTACCTTTGATCGTGACTTCACCAGGGATAACGTCCAGCATTTTTTCTGGCGTTAAGAGGATGGCACTCATCACAACTCCCTTTTTATTGGTATTTGCAGTGGAGTTTTTTATCAGCACTTGCCAGTTTTTGAGGGTTGATGGCGTAGCGTTCTCACATTCAAAAACTAACACATCCTTCAAGCTTGTAAGCAAAACAAGCTTGCCATCGATCGGGGGGGGTTCCACAGCTCGTCTGGCAAGCCTTCTCTTACTTCACCTGGGTTTCGTGGTCACTCGGCTCGGCATAACCCGGTCGCCATCGGCGCAGGTGAGTGTGGCGCTCGTAGGCCTGCGCCGATGGGTAAGTCACCAGTTCAATCGTGCTGCCCCAAGGCGTGCGGGTGTATACGTAGCGATTACCTTTCCCGGCGTCACCGCCCGGGAGGTCGCCAGGGCGGCTGAGCAGAACACCACCGGCCTTCTCCAGACGATTGGCGGCAGCGTCGATATCGTCAACGTAAATACAGATGTGCTGAATACCCAAGTCGCTTGGAACAACGGGCTGCGACTGCGGCACCCCGGTGTAGGAAAACAGCTCCAGGTTGGGGCCGTTGCCAAGACGAAGCATGCGGATTGCGGTAATCACAGCACCGGGTGCAATGCCGAGTCCCGCCTCCACCTCAGGCCCTCCTAAGGGCGCGTCAAGCATGTCGTATAGCTTCTCGGCACCAAAGGCGTCGACGAAGAATCGGGTTGCCGCTTCCATATCCGGAACGGTAATGCCTACGTGTTCGATCGCGCGAACGTTCATGTCAACTCTCCTATTTTCGCTGCCGCCCAGAAGCCGGACTGGGTCGCCTCATACATCCGCCCGCCACGCGACCTCGTTCCGATGCTATGGACGCGAATGTCATCGACGGACTCCTCCAGTACAGTGGAAGCATTGCGGGCGGTCGCCATCACCACATAGCCGTCATCGGGCGCCGTGCCGGCTGTCCGGATCGATACGTCCAGGCCCTTGAGAAGGCCGGTAAGATGGTCGCGCTGCATATCATTGGTATCGACACCCACCCCATCAGCGGGTGAAACAAGGCTGACCTTTTTGCCTTGCTCGGCCATCCACAGGGCGGCGAACATTGCGGTCTCGGTTTCACCAAATACGGTGACGTCGTCAGCCATGGGCAGATCCGCGTTTGCCAGCATGTCGGCCACATCCGGACCTTGATCCTGCGCAACGGTACCGGTCGCAAGCAGTACGGTGTCCCACGGGGACAAGTCCAAATCAGCTGCATCGGTATTGAATTGCACGTCGACGCCCACGCGTTCAAGTTCGCTCTCGTAGAAGTGGATCATGTTCTTGACCTCCATGCGAAACGGGCTCGCAGCTGCCCAGGCATGAAGTTGACCGCCGATGCGATCCGATCTTTCGACTAACCGCACACGATGTCCGCGCTCAGCGGCGAGGATCGCGGCCTCACAGCCGGAAGGCCCGCCACCGACGATCAGTACTTGTTGCTGATTGGACGCCGGGCGGCGAGCGTCACTCGCCCGGCGTTCCTGGCCGAGGGTAGGGTTTATCACGCACTGGGTGCCCTTGCCGTTGAACATCCACCGTGAGATGCATTCATTGACCGCCAGGCAGCGGCGGACACTCTGCGGTTGCCCGCGCCGTGTCTTGTTAACCGTTTCGGGGTCCGCAAGACCAGATCGACCCAAGGCCACAAAGTCGAGTTCGCCGTTGGACACCGATTGTGCCATCTCGTCAAAGAGCCAGGTGAGACGACCGACGCCGATCACCGGGATCGAGACACGCTTTTTCACGAGCTTGGCGTAATCCACTAATGATCCTGGCGCGATCATGGGCAGCAACGTCATCGCCGTGTCGTAGTTCCCGGCGCTGACATCCAGGGCGTCGACGTAAGGCTCGAGCATTTCGCAAAAAGCCAGGCCATCTTCCAGGGAGAGGCCGCCCTCGTAAGGCTCCATCACGCTCAGGCGATACAGGATCGGAAAGTCTGCACCGACCTGTGCGCGAACCCCACGCACGACTTCGAGGGCGAAACGGGCACGGTTTTCAAGGGATCCACCCCAACGGTCGGTGCGTTTGTTGGTGAAAGGGGAGAGAAACTGGCCGAGCAAATAGCCATGCGCACCGTGCAGCTCAACGGCATCAAAACCAGCAGCCACGGCGCGCCGGGCACCTTGGACATATTTGTCGATCAGCCCGGGAATTTCATGTTCTTCGATTGCTCGCGGTGGAGTGCCGAAGGCGCTGGTGATGCCTGCTGTCGGCGCGAGTGGCGGTTCGTTGCGTTCCGTATTGCCTTGGGAGTTCTGGCGCCCAGTGTGGTGCAGCTGCACCGCAATCTTCGCGCCTTCACCGTGGACGGCGTCGACCAGATTGCTGAGTGCGCCAATGAACCTGTCGTGGTCAATTCGCATCGGGTGGCCTGCCGTGCGCCCGACTTCCCAATCGATAGAGGTGTTTTCGGTGATGATCAGCCCCACCCCTCCACGGGCGCGGGCCCGATGGTATTCGATGAGCTTATCGTCAACCTCACCGAAGGTACTGGCGAACTGAGTGAAGATCGGCGCTTGCACGAAGCGGTTGCGCAATTGCAGGGTGCCGATCCGCCCTGGCTGGTAGAGTGCCGCAGCAGGGCTGTCTGTAACCAGAAGATTACGGATGTCTAGGTGTGCCATTGCCATCTCCTCAATATTTTTTTTGTTTTGAGGTTCGAGCATGGAATGAGAGCCGGCCTGAGTATTGAACGTTTATGCCCAGGCGTTGAAGAATCCTGCTTTGGCGTCGCAGCGGTACGCGCTCAGGTGACTTAATCAGAGAACAACTCAAACATCAGCTGGCGAAGCCAACGATTGGCGGGATCCTTGTTATAGCGTGCATGCCAGAACAGGTTTATTTCGATATTTGGCAGCTCCACTGGCGTCGGTAGAACCGCGAGTCCGAAGGGTTGTTCGCAACTGCTGGCGAATCGTTCAGGCACCGTTGCCATCAAGTCGGTGCGTTGAAGTATGTGACCTACGGCGACGAAATGGGGAACCTCCAGGCGTATGTTTCGCTCGATGCCGGCCCGCGCCAGAAACGTATCGACTTCACCGTGCCCCGTGTTCGCCGCTACGACGCGAACATGTTCATAGCTGCAAAAGCGCTCCAGCGTTAACGGTTCCCTGGTGGCAGGGTGGTCCTTGCGGCATATGCAGACATAGCGATGATGAAACAGGCGCTGCTGGAAAAATCCAGCCTGCAGGTGCGGCAGTAATCCAACGGCGAGGTCGATCGCACCGTTCTGCAATCCTTCGGCCAAGGTATCGGAGGTGTTGCGCAGTGTGCTGATCGAGCAACCCGGAGCGCGTTCAGCCAGAGCGTCCATCAGCCGCGGCATGAAGTAGATTTCACCAATGTCGGTCATTGCCATCGTAAATCTGCGATTGCAGGTGAGCGGGTCGAACTTGTCCTGTCGGCTCAGTGCATCACGTAAGGTCTGAATGGCCAGTGCAACCGGCTCAGCCAACTGCCGGGCATAGGGCGTGGGCTCCATTCCCTGATAAGTGCGAACGAAAAGCTCGTCGTTCAAAGCGACACGCAGTCGCTTTAACGCGTTGCTGACAGCGGGCTGGGTCAGATCGAGATTATCTGCCGCCGTCGATACCCGGCGGTCGATCAGCAGTTGGTTGAATACCAGAAGAAGATTGAGATCAAGTTCACGTAATTCCATAACGCCTCGTGCAGATTGCGCTCTCGTGAGGGCGATAGATCTTTGCCCATTGTTGGCTCTGCACCGCTCTGAAATCGCCGCTGCAAGAGTCCCAAGCCTAACAAGCGCCAGAGCGCCGCGTCCATCGTGAGAGCAATGGGGCTTTTGCTCGTCCACGATCTTTATTCACGTTCGAAATAATGCGTATTCGCCTGGCTGCATTTATCAGGGTTGATGGTTTGCCCATGATCGAATCCATGTCCAGTCCTGAACGCTCTGCGTAATCCATTGGGCACCGCGCAATTCCCGGAGGCGTCAGATCCTCCGGCTCTATAACAATGACAAGAAGAGCGATGCCATGCGTACGATTGATGTATCAGCCCTGATTGACGGGGCACGTTTCAATACCTTCCATGCGCGCGTGCTGTTCTGGTGCGCGCTCATCATCATTTTCGACGGTTATGATCTGGTCGTCTATGGGGTCGTGCTGCCCTCACTGATGTCCGAGTGGGGTCTCAGCTCATTGCAGGCTGGAGCGCTAGGCAGTTGCGCGCTGGTGGGCATGATGCTGGGTGCGTTGTTTTTCGGTTCATTGTCGGATCGTATAGGCCGACGTAAAACCATCATGATGTGTGTCGCCATCTTCAGTGGGGTCACAGCGATCAACGGCTTGGCCCAGAGCCCCGAGGCGTTTGCGTTATGCCGGTTCATCGCCGGCCTTGGAATCGGGGGGGTGATGCCCAACGTTGTCGCATTGATGAACGAGTACGCGCCGAAGAAATCCCGCAGCACTTTAGTCGCGATCATGTTCAGTGGCTACTCGTTAGGGGGAATGCTTTCGGCGAGCCTGGGCATGGTGCTGATCCCGCAGTGGGGATGGCAGGCCGTGTTCTACGTCGCGCTGATTCCGCTGTTGGCCTTGCCATTGCTGATACGACAATTGCCAGAGTCGATGGATTTCCTGCTGCGCACCGGGCAGACCGTCAAGGCCCAAAATCTGTTGGCACAAGCCGCGCCGTCTTATGAACCCACTGCCAATGACCAGTTGAACCAGATGGTCGCCAAAGGCACGACTGTGTCGATCGCGCAGCTGTTCCAGGACGGGCGCAAGTTGAGCACCTTCATGCTGTGGCTAGCGTTTTTCTGTTGTTTGCTGATGGTGTATGCATTGAGCTCCTGGCTGCCAAAACTCATGAGCGCTGCAGGCTATGGATTGAACTCCAGCCTGGCGTTTCTGATTGCGCTAAATGTCGGCGCGATTATTGGCGCGGTGGCCGGTGGATGGCTGGGGGACCGAATTGGTATCGCCAAGGTCTTGTTCGGGTTTTTCAGTTGTGGAGCATTAGCCCTGAGTCTGTTAGCGCTCAAGGCGCCGTTACCGGTACTTTATTTGCTCATCGCCATAGCAGGGGCGTGCACCATTGGCACGCAGATCCTGGCCAACGCCTGCACGGTGCAGTATTACCCTGCGCACATACGGTCTACAGGGCTTGGTTGGGCGATGGGCGTCGGTCGCACCGGAGCCATCATCGGTCCTTTGCTGGGCGGCGCACTGCACGCTTCTTCATTGCCGCTGCAAGCGAGCTTTCTCATCTTCGCAGTACCAGGTCTGATAGGAGCCATCGCTATTCTGGTGTTTCTCATTCAGAACGCTTCAAGCCGTCAGGCCGCTTCATCCAGGCAAGCCGTGTCGCAGTAACGATGGCCGAAACAGGCGAGCTCAAGGAAGGGCTCGCCTGGCCAATGACTGCTCGTCCCGCGAAGTAATATTCACACCCATGATGGGATGTATGGGAGTTGCGGTATTTATCAATAGCGCTCAGATGGCGATGATTTGGTTACTCCAATAACAATCAGCCTCATGGGTAACTTGCTATGCGTACTTCTCAATCCAAATTGCAAATCGGTATTGTTGGCGGCGGTATTGCCGGCGTGGCTCTGGCCCTGGACCTGTGCCGTCATTCCCATCTGAGCGTGCAGTTGTTCGAAGCGGCTGCAGCCTTTGGCGAGGTCGGAGCAGGTGTCTCCTTCGGCGCCAATGCCGTTCGTGCTATCGCGGGTCTGGGTATTGCCGAACCCTACCGCAAGATTGCCGACCAAACACAGGACCCCTGGCAGGACATCTGGTTCGAATGGCGTCGTGGTGAAGATGCCGGTTATCTAGGCGCAAGCCTGGCCGAAGGGGTAGGGCAGTCTTCGGTACACCGTGCTGACTTCCTCGATGCTCTGGCCAGCCAGCTGCCCGAAGGGATCGCCCAATTCGGTAAGCGCGCCGTCAGCGTGGAGCAGGATGCCGAGCAGGCTCGCGTCCTTTTCACCGATGGCACTGAGCATCGCTGCGACCTGTTGATCGCCGCGGACGGTATCAAGTCTTCAATTCGTGATCATGTTCTCAACGGTCTTGGCCAACCCCTTGTGGCACCGCGTTTCAGTGGTACTTGCGCCTACCGTGGGATGATCGACAGCCAACAGCTGCGCGCAGCCTACCGGGCTCGGGGTGTCGATGAGCACTTGGTCGACGTCCCGCAGATGTACTTGGGTCTTGATGCACATATCCTGACATTCCCCGTTAAACAAGGCCGGCTTATCAACGTTGTGGCCTTCATTTCCGATCGCAGTCGCCCTGATCCAACCTGGCCAAGCGATTCTCCATGGGTGCGCAATGCCAGCCAGGAAGAAATGCTCTCTGCCTTCAATCATTGGGGAGATGCTGCACGGGTGCTGCTCGAATGCATTCCGGCACCCACCCTTTGGGCGCTGCATGAACTCGATGAGTTGCCAGGCTACGTGCACGGCCGCGTGGCGCTGATCGGCGATGCTGCGCATGCAATGTTGCCGCACCAGGGCGCTGGCGCAGGTCAGGGGTTGGAAGACGCCTGGCTTCTGGCGCGATTGCTGGCCGATCCGCAGGTCCTTGCCAGCCAGCCACAAGCGGTGCTCGCGGCTTACGACGCAATCCGTCGTCCACGTGCCTGTCGTGTGCAGCGCACATCCTGGGAAGCAGGGGAGCTTTATGAACTGCGTGATCCAGCTGTAGCCGATGACGAACAACTGCTGGGCAAAACCCTCGCAGAGCGTTTCGACTGGCTGTGGAATCACGATATGCAGTCCGACCTGCAAGAGGCTCGTGCCCAGTTGGGTTGGCGAGCACTTGCCTAACGACTTGAACCGACATGCACGCAGGGAGGCGCAGGATCGGTTCTCAATGCTCTCAAGGTTGAGGCCGAATCGAGCTTCGCCGCCTTTGGTGCCGGCGCGGTCGGCCTGGCTGCAGTAATGGCCGCGAAGGTCGCCGGCGCTACGACCATCATTGCTGTGGACGTCACCCCGAGTCGGCTGGAACTGGCGCGCGAACTGGGGGCAACCCATGTCATCAATAGCCGCGAAGAGGATCCGGTTCAACGTATTCAATGCCTTTATTCCGAAGCTGGTTGATCTCTATCTGCAGGGCCGATTCCCCTTCGACAAGCTTTGCAAGTTTTACGAGTTCGATGAGGTGAACCAGGCGATGGCCGATAGCGAACGCGGTGTCACCATCAAACCGATTCTTCGCATGCCAGTCCCTGCGTCGATCTGACTTTTTCGATTTCCAAAGGAACCCGCAATGACCGTTCAACTCGTGATAGACAATCAAAAACTCGATGCCTCCAATGGCAAGACTTTCCAACGCGTCGATCCGCTCAGTGCCGCGACCGTGAGCGTAGGCGCTGCCTGCAGTGTCGAGGATGCCATGCGTGCCGCCGAATCTTCCCAGCGCGCTTTTCGGACGTGGTCCAGAACCGGCCCAACCGAGCGCCGGCGCATTCTGCTGGCGGCTGCCGATGCCCTGGAATCGAAAATGGCGCAGTTCTGCTCGGTCATGGCCGAAGAGATCGGCGCTTCGCAACTGTGGGCACAATTCAACGTGGGCGCATCGGCCAACCTGCTACGTGAAGCCGCCGCCCTGACCACACAAATCAAAGGCGAAACCATTCCTACCGACAAGCCAGGCGCACTGTCGATGACGTTGCGCCAACCGGTGGGCGCGGTGCTGAGTATCGTGCCCTGGAATGGCCCGGTCATTCTTGGCGCACGCGCGATTGCCTACCCACTGGCATGTGGCAATACGGTGATTTTCAAGGGTTCTGAAAGCAGCCCACGTACGCATGCGTTGCTGGCCGAAGCGTTTTACGATGCCGGTCTGCCGGCGGGGGTGTTGAACTTTCTGATCAGCGCGCCAGAGGACGCCGCAGCTGTGACTGAAGCGTTGGTAGCGCATGACGTTGTGCGTCGAGTGAATTTCACCGGCTCGACCAAGGTCGGCCGCATGATTGCCCAGACCTGTGCCAGTCATCTAAAACGCTGCCTCTTGGAATTAGGTGGCAAAGCTCCTTTCATCGTTCTGGATGACGCGGATATCGACGGGGCAGTCAACGCTGCCGTTTTCGGAGCATTCCTTTACCAAGGACAAATCTGCATGTCGACCGAGCGTTTCGTGGTCGATGAAGCGGTTGCCGACGAATTCGTTTCCCGTTTCGCAGAACGCGTACGGTCACTGGAAACTGGCGTTCCATCCACGACACCAAGCTGCGTGATCGGCCCAATGATCGGCCAGGGCTCAGTACAACGGATCAATCATTTACTCGATGACGCTATTGGAAAGGGCGCTGACATAGTGGCTGGCGGCCTGGCGGAAAACGCCTTGATGGGCCCGACACTGGTCGATCGGGTTACCCGTGAGATGGCGATCTACGATGAAGAGACCTTTGGCCCGGTGACAACCATCGTCCGGGTGAAGGGGGCCGAGCAAGCGCTGGAGGTGGCCAACGACACCGCCTACGGTCTTTCGTCATCCATATTCAGTCGTGATGTGACACGGGCATTGGATCTGGCTGGCCGACTTGATGCTGGCTGCGTACACATCAATGGAGCCACCGTCCAAAACGAACCCCAGGCCCCTTACGGAGGAATGAAGAAGAGTGGCTACGGACGCTTCGATGGGAGTGCCGTCATTGAGGAGTTTACCGAGGTCAAGTGGGTAACGGTCGAGCCCTCTGATCAGCCTTATCCGTTCTAAATTTGAAACCGGCGCGCAAGGCGCCAAGCGACGAGGCCAGGCGCTATGTTCATAGCGCCTGGTGTTGTTCAATTGTAGGAGCCTTTGCCTGGCATTTTGATCCCGTGCAGATTCACTTTGCGATACAGAGTCGCCCGGGAAATGCCAAGCTCCTGTGCCGCCAGCACAGGTTTCCAGCGATTGCGCACCAGCGTATCGATCAATGCCTGCCGTTCCGGGCTACCGGATACCGTTTCCAACCCCCTCACTGGCGCACTCACGCTGAGAGTGGCCGGTAGGTCCTCAACGCCAATCACCTGACTTTTACAGACGGCGCACGCGTATCGCAGCACGTAGTGCAATTGCCGCATATTGCCTGGCCAGCTGTAGTTCAAGAGCATTTCCAGAGCGGCTTCGCTCAGTTCGAGGCGTTCCCCCGAGCGCTGGCACTCTTCGTCCAGCAGTTTATTGATCAGCGCCAGCTTATCTTTGCGCTCACGTAGCGGCGGGATATCGAAGCGCGCGCCGCTCAACCGAAAAAACAGATCCTCACGAAAGCTGCCGTTATCTACCAGGGTGGAGATATCACGGTGGCTGGCGCAAATGACCTGGATATCGACGGACTGCGGTCGCGCACCGCCCAATGGCGCCACCTCTCCCTCGCTCAAAACCCTGAGCAGACGGGTTTGCAACATTAGCGGCATGTCGCCGATTTCATCCAGGAACAGCGTACCGCCGTCAGCTTGCTGCAGCAGACCACGCATGCCTTTGCTGGAGGCACCGGTGAACGCACCGGCTGCATAGCCAAACAGCTCACTCTCAATAAGACTCTCGGGTATCGCCGCACAGTTGACCGCTACGAAGGGCTTGTCACGTCGCTTGCTGGCGGCATGCAGTTGCAGCGCAAAGTGCTCTTTGCCTGCCCCGGTCTCGCCATGGATCAGTACCGGCAGCCCGCGGTCCTTGACGCGCACCGCCAACTCCAGGGCTTGAGCGACCTTGGGATCGAGTGCTGAAGCCACATTGCCGGCCATCGGCACACGGGTGGGTCTTCTTGGCACCTTAAGGCGCACATGCAGGCCTAACGACGGCAGGTAGTGGATGCTGTCATCACCGGAGGCGGGCAGTCGTGCCGATGCGAAGGCCTCTTCAATATGTGTGGGGATTCTTCCACAGCGCTGCAACAGGAGTCGGCGGGCGGCAGGGTTGAGTGCCTCGATCCTGCCATCGCGATCCCAGGCGAACAGGTACTGTGGTTGACTGTCGATGTAACCGGGCAGGGGGTGCGCGCGCATCACCCAAAGATCCTGGGTGCTGTACATGAAGTACGCATTCTCGATGTCAGTGGCACTCTGAATGACCATTTGCCGAATCAGGTGCTGGCTGCGCCGGTCATCCGGTGATCGGATCGAGGAAACATCCAGGACCGCGAGGATCTCGCCGCTCGGCGAAAACACCGGTGCCGCGGAGCAGGTGATGCCGATGAACGCTGCGCGGAAATGATCGTGCTTATGCACCGTGACTGGCAGCTTGTCGATCAGTACTGCGCAGACGCCGGTCGTGCCTTCTTCGCTTTCCGACCAACAGGTTCCCACATCCATGCCCGCGCGGCGGTATTCGCCGCGTATCGTCGGATCGATGCGGTAGTCCACCGTACAACCCAGCGTATCGGTGAGCATCACACAATAATCGGCGTCACGAACGCGGCCGTGCAATCGCGACATTTCATCGCCCGCCAGGTGCAAGAAGTCGTCGACGCGCTCGCGGTGTTCATGGAGTTGGTGAGCCTCAAGGATCCTGGGGCCTTGCAATGAACCGGGGTCGAGTTTGTGATGCTGTACCGAGCGGCGCCAGGAATCGAGGATGACATTGGGCACCGGCAGGGTCGGGGCATTTTCGGCAGTGCGTAACACCCGATTCACATGCTCGACGTGAATCTTTGAAAAGCCAGAGGACATGGTACCTCCGAAGGTTGGATCTTATTTTTCTGTGAGGCTCATTAAAGGCGGGTTGGACAGCCCCTTCAAGCTGAATCGGTCAATCGGTTGCGGTGAGACATAACATCTCAGTATTCGCAGCAGGGCGTGAGGAGAGAGAGCCGTTATGTCTTGGTCCTGCCTGTTGTGTCGCCGTATATTTTCAAGGTTAAACCTCTCTGTTCCGGGCCTTTCAGCCCATTATTCCAGTCTTGGCATTCGACTTGCTCTGACTGTCTCAGCGGGCCGCATGAGACCGCCGTATCTCAACAACAATAATGAACAGAGGCATCACATGAGCGAATTCAAAGCTGTCGATTTCTCCCTGACAGGCAAAGTTGCCCTGGTGACCGGTGCCGGACGCGGTATCGGTCAGGGCATTGCGCTAAGCCTGGCCCAGGCTGGCGCTGACCTGGTGCTCGCCGATTATGATATTGGCATCGCCGAAGAGGCCGCCGCCCATGTTCGCGCCCTGGGTCGTCGAGCTGTCGCCCTGCAAGTTGATGTCAGCAAGGCCGAGAGCGTCGCCAGCATGATTGAACAGGTCAGACAGGCATTTGGCCGTCTCGATGTGGCCGTCAACAACGCCGGTGTGGTCAGTCTCGGCAGGGTCGATGAATTACCGGTCAGCGAATGGGACCGGATCATGAACATCAACGCTCGCGGTGTATTCCTGTGCTGTCAGGCTGAACTCAAGCTGATGCGCGAGCATAAATTCGGGCGAATCATCAACCTGGCCTCGATTGCCGGCAAAGTCGGTTTCCCGGACCTGTCCCATTACAGCGCTTCCAAATTTGCTGTGATCGGTTTTACCAACGCCTTTGCCAAGGAAGTTGCCCGTGAAGGCATCACGGTCAACGCCCTGTGCCCCGGTGTGGTCGGCACTGGCATGTGGCGTGGTGATGAAGGGCTGTCCGCACGCTGGGCCCAACCAGGTGAAACGGAAGTGCAGTCCTGGGAGCGGCACCAGTCCAGCCTCCTGCCTCAAGGTGAAGCGCAAACGGTTGAAGACATGGGCCAACTGGCGGTTTACCTGGCCTGTGCACCCCATGTCACCGGACAGGCGATCGCCGTCGATGGCGGCTTCTCACTCTAGTTGAGCGAGCGGGAATGACCCGCTCAACCCCAATTTTGATGACCACTTTCCCTTGACGCTTAGTCAAGGGAAACGGATGCGGCCTGCTTGCAGCCTTCAAAAACGCGCTGCCGTTAGTGAAGTCTGCAGGCGCAATGACCGAAACAGGAGAACATAATGACAACTACAGTTCTGGCCAAACGTTCCGTTGGCACCGACATCATTAACTACGACGCCATTGTGATTGGCGCGGGCTTTGGCGGCATTTACATGCTCAAGAAGTTGCGCGATGAACTCGGTTTGAACGTTCGCGCCTTTGATAAAGCGGGCGGTATCGGCGGCACCTGGTTTTGGAACCGATACCCGGGTGCGTTATCCGACAGTGAATCTTTTGTCTATTGCTTCTCCTGGGACCGAGAGTTGTGCCAGGAGTGGGATATCAGCACGCGCTACCTGACCCAGCCGCAGATTCTGTCCTACCTCAACCACGCGGTTGATCGACATGGCCTGCGTCGGGATATCCAGTTGGAAACCGGGATCACCTCTGCTGTGTTCGACGAGCAAAGCAGTCGCTGGCTCGTCACTGCTGACGACGGTCACCAATACAGTGCCAGGTATCTGGTCACGGCACTCGGTCTGCTATCAGCGACTAACGTGCCGAAGATAAAAGGCCTAAACCAATTCAAGGGTCATATGTACCACACGGCCAACTGGCCTGCCGATGCCGTGCTGGAGGGCAAGCGGGTGGGCGTCATCGGTACCGGCTCGACCGGTTGCCAGGTCATCACGGCGATCGCGCCAACGGTCAGCCACCTGACCGTGTTCCAACGCTCCGCGCAATACACAGTGCCAGTGGGTAATGGCCCGCTCAGCCGCGACTATGTAGATGACATCAAGCGCAACTACGACGCCATCTGGAAAGAAGTGCGCAGCTCGCGGTTGGCGTTCGGTTTCCAGGAAAGCGACATCCCAACCATGAGTGTCGACGCTGCCGAGCGAAAAGCCATCTTTCAGCGTGCCTGGGACGGTGGTGGCGGCTTTCGCTACATGTTCCAGACCTTTAATGACATCGCAACCAGCGAAGAAGCGAACCTCGCTGCCCAGGACTTTGTGCGGGAAAAAATTGCCGAAATCGTCAATGATCCAGAAACCGCCCGCAAGTTGATGCCCCGCGACCTTTACGCCAAACGGCCGCTGTGTGACAGCGGCTACTACGCCACATTCAACCGGGACAACGTGTCTCTGGTCGACGTCAAGGCCAACCCTATCGAGGAAATCACCGCCAAGGGCATTCGCACCGCGGACGGGGTGGAACACGAGTTGGATGTACTGGTCTTTGCCACCGGCTTCGATGCCGTGGATGGCAACTACAAACGCATTGATATACGCGGGCGCGAAAATGTCTCGATAAACGATCACTGGTCCGACGGACCCTCCAGCTACCTGTCTGTCGCCACCGCCAACTTTCCCAATATGTTCATGATCCTCGGACCCAACGGTCCTTTCACCAACCTGCCACCCACTATTGAAACCGAAGTTGAGTGGGTGTCCGAGCTGATTACCTTCATGGAAGAAAACGAGTTGGCATGCGTGGAACCCGACCCGCAAAGCGAACATGAATGGGGCGCGACCTGCCAGGCAATCGCCGATCAGACCCTGTTCGCCAAGACCGATTCGTGGATCTTCGGTGCCAACATCCCCGGCAAGAGCAACAAGGTTTACTTCTACATGGGCGGCTTGGGGGCATTCAGCGAACATCTGACGGCGGTAAAAAACAATGACTACCGGGGCTTCAAGTTCAAGGCCGTGAGTGTCGCGGACAAGCACGCGCAAAAAGCACTGCACTGATCGACCACCACGCGACTGGCACAAACAGTTGCACTCGCCTGCTGCGCCAGCGGCCAGGCGAGTGTTGAACGGGCGTAATTGCGCCGCACAACGGAGAACCTGCAGTGATATTGAACAACCCTCAGCTCTTGCGCCAACAAGCCTATATAGACGGTGAATGGCTGGCCGCCGACAACGACAGCACCATCACCGTGGTCAACCCGTCGACCCAGGTCACCGTCGGCCAGGTCCCTCGCATGGGTAAGGCCGAGACCCGTCGTGCCATCGAGGCTGCCGAGCGTGCGCTGCCCGCCTGGCGCGAGCTATCGGCGAAGGAGCGCGCCAACACATTGCGCCGCTGGTACAACCTGATCATCGAGAACCAGCACGACCTGGCACACATAATGACCCTGGAGCAGGGCAAGCCATTGCCCGAGGCGCTGGGGGAAATCACGTTCGGCGCTTCCTACATCGAGTGGTATGCGGAGGAGGCCAAGCGTGTTTACGGCGATCTGATCCCGGGTGCCGTGGACAAGCGTCTACTGGTCATCAAGCAACCCGTGGGTGTGTGCGCAGCCATCACCCCTTGGAACTTCCCTAGCGCGATGATCACCCGCAAAGCCGGGCCCGCGTTGGCGGCCGGTTGCACCATGGTCATCAAGCCGGCCTCTCAAACGCCATTTTCGGCATTGGCGTTGGTCTACCTGGCCGAGCAGGCGGGCATTCCAAAAGGTGTACTGTCGGTGGTGACCGGCGCGGCAGCGGAGATTGCAGAAGAGCTCACCAGCAACCCGGCCGTGCGCAAGATTTCTTTTACCGGCTCCACCGAAATCGGTCGCCAGATCATGGAAAAGTGCGCCCACGACATCAAGAAAGTCTCTCTGGAGTTGGGGGGTAATGCGCCTTTCATTGTCTTTGAAGATGCCGATCTCGATGCAGCGGTGGAGGGCGCGCTGGCCTCCAAGTTCCGTAACGCCGGGCAAACGTGCGTCTGCGCCAACCGCTTGTACGTCCACGACAAGGTGTACGACACCTTCGTCGACAAACTCGCCTGCGCGGTGGGTGCGCTGAAGATTGGCGATGGCTTTGCCGACGGGGTCACCCTGGGTCCGCTGATCGATGGCAAGGCCGTTGCCAAGGTACGCGAGCATATCGAAGACGCGCTGGCCAAGGGCGCGAAGGTCATCAAGGGGGGCGCGGTCCATACCCTTGGCGGCAACTTCTTCTCACCCACCATCCTGATCGATGTGCCCGACCATGCTCGGGTCGCCAAGGAAGAAACCTTCGGCCCGCTGGCACCGGTCTTCCGTTTCTTTGATGACACCGAGGTCATCGCCAAAGCCAACGACACCGAGTTCGGCCTCGCGGCGTACTTCTACACCGCGAACCTGGGCAGGGTGTTCCGCGTCGGTGAGGCTCTGGAGTACGGCATTGTCGGGGTTAACACCGGAATCATCAGCTCCGAGGCCGCGCCCTTTGGCGGTATCAAGGCGTCCGGTGTCGGCCGGGAAGGTTCCAGGTACGGTCTCGAGGACTATCTCGAAATCAAGTACCTGTGCCTGGCAGGCATCTAACCCGCGCTAGATCCGCCACTGTCCGTTTTTCAATTGATCGCTTCCTTAGTGACCGCAAGGGCATCGCCCTGCGGTCCAGTTAATGCTGTGTCGTAAAACATAAAAACAAGGATAAATCGACATGTACATCTCTTGGAAACTGCCGTTGGGGCTCGGGCTCCTTTCGTGCATCGCTCTACCCGTATCCGCCGCTGACCCTTCATCGCAGTGGGGATCGGGAGATTGGGGAGGGGTACGCAGCGAGCTTCTGGAACAGGGCGTGGACGTCATCGTCGGGTACGTCGGCGAGGCGGCCACCAATGTCCACGGCGGCTACAACCATGACCGCACTGCACGCTACACGGCGCAGTGGGCCCTTGGAACGCACCTGGATTTACAGAAACTGCTGGGCTGGAATGACGCAGAGTTCCAGTTGCTGGTGACCGAGCGCAATGGCAACAACCTATCCAACGAGCGAATATCCGACCCGCGTGCGCCGCAACTCAGTTCCGTGCAGGAAGTGTGGGGTCGGGGGCAAACCTGGCGCCTGACACAGATGTGGTATCGACAAAAGTTTTTTGACGGTGCACTGGATCTCAAGCTGGGGCGCCTGGGGGTCAACGAAGATTTCAACAGTTTCCCTTGTGACTTCCAGAGCCTGTCGTTCTGCAGTGCACCCATCGGCAACGTCGCCGGTGATGTCTGGTACAGCGGTCCTGTCAGCCAGTGGGGAGGGCGGGTTCGTTACAACATCGATGAACAATGGGCGGTGCAGGTCGGGGTGTACGAACAAAACCCTTCGAACCTGGAGACCGGCAACGGCTTCAAACTCAGCGGTAGCGGTACCCAAGGTGCGCTGGTGCCAGTAGAGGTGATCTGGAAACCGACGCTGGGTAGCGAAGCACTGCCGGGTGAATACCGCTTGGGCTACTACCACAGCAGCGCCAGCGCCAATGATGTGTATGACGATGTTAACGGCGAGCCGCAAGGGTCGACCGGCCAGGCGCCCAAATCCCGCAGCAGCAAACATGGCGCGTGGATCATGGGCCAGCAGCAACTCACCTCCCATCACGGCGATGCGTCACGTGGCTTGAGCGTTTTTGCCAGCTTGACCGTCCTCGACAAGGCCACCAGCGGTATCGAGAGTTTCCAGAACATCGGCGCGGTCTACAAAGGCCCGTTCGATGCCCGGCCAAAGGATGACATCGGCCTGGGTGTCGCTCGGCTACTGGTCAACGATGCCGCGGCCAAACGCCAGCGCCAGATCAATCAAAGCACGGGCATTGACGACTACGACAACCCGCAATACGTCCCCATTCAGCACAGCGAATACGACATTGAGCTCAACTATGGCGTGCATGTTACCGACTGGCTGACCGTGCGCCCGAACGTGCAGTACGTCCGTCACCCCGGCGGTGTTTACGAAGTCGATAACGCCCTGGTCGCAGGCGTGAAACTACAGGCGAGCTTCTAAACCGCTATCTGATTTCCCCATAACGACTGAGAAGGAAAGCTGAAATGAGTAAATCCAAGGGAAAAGTTGCTTTTGTTACAGGTGCAGGTCAAGGGATTGGTGAGGCCATCGCTTTGCGCTTGGCGTCAGATGGTTTTGCGGTGGCCTGTGCTGATATGAATATTGAAACCGCCAGTCACGTTGCTGAAAGAATCAACAAAGAGGGTGGCAGAGCCTTGGCGATAACAGTTGATGTGGCTGATCGCGATAATGTCTTCAAAGCCGTGCAGGAAGCGGTGGACGCTCTGGGCGATCTGCATGTTGTCATCAATAATGCGGGTATTGCGCCTATTGCTCCGATTGAATCTATTACGCCAGAGATTTACAGGAGAACCTTTGATATCAACGTGGGGGGTGTTTTATGGGGCATACAGGCCGCTGTAAATGCGTTCAAAACATTGGGGCACGGTGGCAAGATCATCAGTGCTTCCTCCCAGGCAGGTCATGTCGGAAATCCAGACCTGGCTGTTTATGGCGGGACTAAATTTGCAGTGCGTGGCATCACCCAAACGGCGGCTAGGGAATTGGCCCACCTCGGCATTACGGTGAATGCATATTGCCCAGGTATTGTGAATACACCCATGATGCGCAAGGTTGCCCAGGATGTAGCGGACAATGCTAATCAAAGCGTTGAATGGGGAATGGAGCAATTTGCCCAGCATATTGCGTTAAAGAGACTTTCTCGGCCAGAGGATGTTGCTGCCTGTGTTTCATTCCTGTCCGGCCCTGATTCTGACTACATGACAGGTCAGGCTGTAATCATTGATGGTGGAATGGTTTTTAATTAGGTCTTAACTGGCGGCCATGCGCCGCTGAAGAAAAGATCGGCCCGAACAGGCGTCGTCAATCACTCAAGCTGATTGACGACGCCTGTTCTTGGTTATGACATTTTCAGGGCATTCTCCAGTACCGTTTTCTTGCGTTAACTCGGCACATGGACGCCTTAGTCAAGCAGGTCGGCAATGGATTCGGCGGCCAGTTGATAGGAGCGGCAGCGTGCGTCGGGATCGTAAATTCTTGCATCGATTATAACCTCGTCCGCCTCGGTGGTTCCGATGAACTGGCGCAGCCAACTTCCAACATCATCCTTGTCGCCTACTGCAGTGCAAGACATGGCTTGAGCCAGGTTGTGGCGATCTATATCGGCGAGTCTTTCCATCAAGCCTTCTTCCGGGCGCGGCAGAGCGCCTGCTCTTCCCGCGTACAAATTGCTTACCCAATGACGGTGTGAACTCGCCAGGTAATCGGCTTCGGCGCGTGATGGGGCAGCGAAGACATTTGCGCCAACGATGACATAAGGGCGGTCCAGCAATGCTGACGGCCGGAACGAGGCGCGATAGTGCGTGATGGCTTGCATCAAGAATCGCGGCGCGAAATGTGAAGCGAATGCGTAAGGAAGCCCCATTCTCGCAGCTAGATCCGCACTATTGAGGCTCGAACCCAGCAGCCATATCGGAACGTCATGGATTTCTGGGATTGCACGAATCGGCTGATTTCCGTTGTCCGCCAGATAGTCAGTCAATTGCTGGATGTCTTGCTCGAAGTCGCGCTCGGAGGCGTCACCGCGCATGGCGCGAATAGCCCGCCCTGCTGATCCAGGTGCTCTGCCAATGCCTAGATCGATACGGCCTGGAAACAAGGTATCCAATGTCCCGAACTGCTCCGCCACCATCAAAGGGGAGTGGTTGGGTAGCATGATTCCGCCAGAGCCGACTCGCAGGGTGCTGGTTGCCGCAGCGAGATGCTGGACGAGCAAGGTGGTAGCCGAAGAGGCAATTCCCGGCAGGTCGTGGTGCTCGGCGATCCAGTAGCGTTTGTAGCCGTGGGCTTCCACGTGTCGCGCCAGGGAGGTGGCGTCATCAATCGTGTGGGCAAAGGTTTTGCCTTCGCCGATCATCATGAGGTCAAGCACAGAAAGGGCTGTCATTGCATGTTCCGTTTTTGAGGTGAAGTCTGTGACATGGCAGTCCACTACTTAAGCGGGAAATCCGACCAGGACGGGTGACGTTCCAGGCGTTGATCGATTTCGCGCAGCGCTGCCAGGCATCGCTGGAGCTTGAGGTAAATGTCACCCCCGTAATCCCAGCCGAGCACGCCAATGCTGCCGGTATAGCCGGCGCGGTTCAGCGCGGCAATCAAGGCGAAGTTGTCCATCTCTCCGCGGTCGACCGGCTCCATGGTCGCCACGCCGCCCCAGCCCAATTGCGAAAGTGCGCTGCCAGAGGTCACCACTTGCATGAGCCAGGGTTTCATCGCGCCAAGACGCTTTTCCAGTTCGCCTTCCTGGCTGGCGTACCAGTGATAACCATTGAACGAGGCCCCCAGGCGTGGGTGAGCAAAGAGCTCGCAAATCTGCACGACTTGCGTGGTGGTCTGGGTGACATGATGAAGGTGCGGATACAGGGCGATCCGTAGTCCGCGCCGTTCGGCAATGGGCAGCAGCGACTCGATGAACCGCAGAATGGCCTGGGCGCCATTGACTGAGGTCTGTATCGCCAGCTCGATCAGCTCAACACCCTCGACGGTTTCGACGATGCGCCTTATCAGGGCGTCGTTGCGCCCCTCGTGTAGCACCAGATAAAGGCCCTCGATGTGCAGGCCATGGTTTTCCCGGACGCTGGGCAGCAGGCTGAGGTCAGTCAGTGGTGTGCCACCCCAGGCAGCCACAGTAATGCCGTCGTAGCCGATCTCGGCCAACATTTCGCACTGCGTCTGGAAGGCATATACGCCCATCGACGAGTAGAAGAAGGAATCGAGTGCATGAATGCGATGAGCCATGATTTTTCTCCTGGCTCAGTGCGGCGAATCGGTCAGGACTGCCCACTCAGGGTGGGCGGCCAACCGTTGTTCCATGGACCGGAAGGCGGTGACCGAGCGGCGCAGGTTGCCGTAGACATCGCCGCCCATGCTTTCCCAGCCGAGCACGCCAAACCGTCCGTCAAAGCCGCGCCGTTCGAGCGCGCCCAACAACACGAAGTTGTCCATTTCGCCCTCATCGAGCGGCTCGATGGTTGCCAGGCCGCCCCATCCGAGCGGGGAGCGCCGAGTGCCGGCCATGTTCACCTGTTTCAGCCAAGGCAACATCGCGTCCAGGCGCTGCTCCAGGGACTGCTCTTCGGTCGCGTACCAGTGATAACCGTTGAACACGATGTTGAGGCGCGGATGGTTGAACTCCCTGCAAAGGGCCACCGCCTCGGTGGTCGTCTGCATGCCGTAGCGTGCGTGCGGGTACAGGCTGATCTCCAGGCCTCGGCGGTCGCAGATCGGCAGTAGGCGTTCGAGCATTTGGCGGTCAAATTGGGTGACTTCGTCGCCGGAATGCAGGGCCAGCTCGATTGTGGTACAGCCCTCGATGGTCTCGAAGATGTTGGTCACAAAGGCTTCCAGGCCCATGCGATAGATCAGGTAGACCGCGCCCACGTCCAGGCCCCAGGTGGGTTTAACCCGGGCGATCGACTTCAGGTCTTTACTCCAGGCAGACATCGTCAGACCCTGGTAGCCGAGTTCGGCGAGCATCTCGCACTGCGCTGCCAAGGGATAGGTCCCCAAGGTCGTCTGAAAAATGAAATCCATATGATGCAGTGGACGATTCATGAGTGGGCCTGCGCTAACACTGGTTCGATGGGTAAGGACGCACTTGGAAAGTGCGGCAGGAGGTATTCGCCCAGTTCGTCGATGACTTCCGAGGCGTGGCGTCGCTGAGGTTTGAAGTGCAGGGCAACGTGGCCGACGCCCTGATCCTGTTGGCGTTTCCAGTGTTCAATCAGGGCATTTCGCCCGGCACGCAACACGCGGCCCGCCTGGACGGGATGGTTTGGATCTCGGTCCAAGTCAAACAGGGTGCCGTAGCCATAGGGCTTGTAGACATGGCCGCCGCAGGCGGCACGCCAACGTTCGATGATTTGCGCAATCAGAACCGGATTGGAGATGTAGGAAAGAATGCCGTCCGTATTTTCTCCAATCCACTCCAGCGACTGGCCGGCCTGGCCAACGATAATGGTCGGTATGCGTGAGCCTACCGGTTTGGGAACGAGGTCGATCTCTCCATTCAACTGACCATAAAACCGCGACTGGTGAACCGCCCAGTATGATTCGGTGGTGGCGCGGATGACTGCCAGCGCGTCACGGAAGCGCTCGGCACGGTTGCCGAATTCGAGCCCGAAGGCGGGGTATTCCACTGCACGATCGCCCGTAGCCAGACCCAGAATAAATCGTCCACCCAGTAACTGATCGATACTCGCAGCCTGCTTGGCAACGATCAACGGATCGCGCAAGGGCAGGACAATGCCGGCGGTGCCGATGGCTATCTGCTTGGTCACGCCAGCGAGGAAGCCGGCATAGACCAGCGGATCAAGGATTTGCCCCACGTCACCAAAGTTCGGATCGTAAAACGGCACGTCCCGTAGCCAAATCGCGGAAAAGCCCGCTTCGTCAACCCGCTGAGCCAGCTGCGCGTGATCTTGCAGAGTCGGCGCTGGGCTATTGGGATAGCTTTCCAACGGCGCGATAAAGCCGAAGGTCAAACGGCCGGGTTGGAAAACGCGCGCATAGCCCGGGTGCTGCTTGAGCTCAGGCGCAAGTTCATAGTGGGACGGCATCGAAGTCATTCGAGGGCTCTCGTGTAGTCAGATGGCCGTGACTTCGCAGTGCGATATAGCGGGGTGAAGTCACAATTGCGGTGACTATAGGATGTATGATGAAAAAGAAAAACAGGATGAAGTTCCGAACATTCAGGAATAAAACGCTCAAATAGACTGAGGTGACGATGGATCATTTTGGAGCGCTCAGTGCGTTCGTTCACGCCGCGCAAACGCGCAGTTTTACCGAAGCCGGGCGCAGAACCGGCGTATCTTCATCGGCCGTTGGCAAGGCGGTTGCGCGACTGGAGGAAGAGCTTGGGGTAAGACTGTTTCACCGATCCACGCGCGCCATCACCCTGACGTCTGAGGGCAGCCTGTTTCTGGAACGCTGCCATCGAATTTTTGCGGAGTACGAGGTTGCCAAACGGGAGCTCACCCAAGCTGCGGGCAGGCCTCAGGGGAAGTTGCGTCTCGGTTTGCCACAACTGGGCATGAGGTTGATGCCTCACTTGATTGCGTTTCAACAGGCGTATCCCGAAGTGGAGTTGGAACTGGAGTTCAGCGATCGGTTGGTCAACGTGATCGAGGAGGGTTTTGATGCCGTGATGCGTATCGGTGAGGTTGAAGACTCGCGCCTGATGATGCGCAAGCTCAACGGCTACAGCCATCGCCTGGTCGCGTCGCCACACTACCTTTCAAGCCGGGGTGTACCTTCACGGCCATCGGAACTGTCCAGCCATTCATGCCTGCGTTACCGATACCCCACCAGCGGTAAACTCGACCCTTGGCCTCTGGTGGCAAAAAAGGGACAGGACAGTGTTGAACTGGGGCAGTCGGCTACTGCCAACGCGATTGAACCGTTGCTCGCTATGGCTGAGGCGGGGCAAGGAATAGCCTGCCTTCCCGATTTTTTTGTCGAGGACGCCATCGCTGACGGACGATTGGTGCCTGTGTTGGATCGCTATATTCGCGACCACCGCACCTTCAGCATTCTCTGGCCATCCAGTCGCCATCCGTTGCCAAAGATAAAGGCCTTTGTGAGTTTTATGTCATCGCGCCTGACGTGAATCGTCATGGTTGGCCCAAACGCAAACTGCCGACGCGCCGGGGTTTCCAGAGCGTGGGCAGGCTTTGAGTCTGCAGTGGCTTACGCTTTGTTGGATGCTTTTGCCGCCATAGGTCCGTCGCCCAGCAACGCTACGACCAGTGCCGTCGCGGACAGGTAGACAGGATATTCCCAGCCACCATTGGCATTGGTGAAGCTCCAGCCGTTGCCAAAATGGACAGTCGCGGCAACGAACAGCTGAACCACTGCCAGAGCGGCTACCCAGCGCGCATAGACTCCCAGTACCAGCATCAAACCGCCGATCACTTCAAAGGCCATGACCGGGTAGGCCACGAAGCCGGGAAAACCGATGGATTCAAAAAATCCAGCGGTGCCTGCCGGAGTGAACACAAGCACTTTGGTCAGTCCGTGGGTAATGAACATGATGCCGAGGGTCAGGCGCATAACGAGTGCGGCATACGGAGCGGTGCGCGAGTCGATCATGGTGCAGTTCCTTTGTTTACTTGGAGAGTGACAGCGTGTGGGTCAGCCATTGCGAAAAATCCGCCAGTTCTTGAGCGACGATCTCGTGGGCCATGTCGTAGAAGTGCGTTTCGTGGGCGACGCCGATTCGATCCAGCCAAGTGTCCGCTTCTTGCGCCCAAGCCACGGGCAGGACGTTGTCCTGATGACCATGGGCGATGAACGCGCTGACAGACTTGAGTCGCTCGGCGGAAGCGATCCGAGGATCAAGTTCGCGCAGCATTCGGCCGCTCAAAATTGCGAAACCCTCAACCAGCTCGGGCTCGGTGACCCCAAGGCTCGCGCTCATGATGCCGCCCTGGCTGAAACCGGCGATCACGGTCGGCAGCTTGGGCAATGCTGCGATGAAACGCTGCAGCAGTTGTCGGCTGGACTCTGCTTGCTCTTGATTGAACGATGGGCCGTTACTGGTGAAGTTCACCTGATACCAGGCGAAGCCTTGCGGACCGACCTGCAGGGGGCCGCGCAGCAGAATCACTTCCAGTTCCTCGGGCAGCGATGGAACCAATGATGCGAGATTCGCTTCGTTTGAACCGACACCATGCAGTAAAAGCAGGCGGCCCTTGGACACTGAAGTTCTGCACCCTTTGCGGAAAAACAGGCCCGTTTGCGGTTCGCGGGCAGCGTCAGAAAAAATCGTGTCACGCATGGTCTGTAACGCCTTAACTGAATTGAATGGATTCAGATCCATCATTGTCGTTCGAGGAAAACAGGTAGCTGTCCATCGCCAGCACCCCGTAGCTCACGCCGCATTCCAGGACACGGGTCTTATAGTGTTCGCCAGCCGCGCCAAGGGCGATGAGCAGCGGTAAAAAATGCTCATCCGTGGGATGGGCACGTTTGGCTGAAGGTGCGTGCTGCTTATAGTCCAGCAGGAAATCGGTGTTGCCCGCCTGCAGGGTTTGGGCTGTCCAGGTAGCAAACTCTTTCACGTAATCAGCCCCATGGCTGGCGGCACCCCGAAACTCGTACAAGTTATGGGTCAGGCTTCCGGAAGCCACGATCAACACCTTCATATCGCGCAGTGGCGTGAGGGCTTTGCCCAATTTCCAAGCCTGGTGGGTGTCGAGGCCGGCAGGCATCGATACCTGAACGACGGGTATGTCTGCCTCAGGGGCCAGATACAACAGAGGCACCCAGGCGCCGTGGTCCAGGCCTCGACGGGCGTCAAGCCGGGACTTCCATCCCGCCTTCTGCAGCAGGCCCACGATATGAGCGGCGAGGGCCGGAGCGCCCGGTGCGGGGTAGCGCAACGTGTACAAGGCGTCGGGAAATCCACCGAAATCGTGAATGGTTTCGGGGGCGGTGCTCGCCGTAACGTTGATTTCGCCGCGGGTCATCCAGTGCGGGGAGAGGATGACGATGGCATCAGGCCGCGGTAGTTCGCGACCGAGTTCGGCCAGACGTTGACCCGCCAGACCAGGCTCGAATGCACCGGTCAGTTTCGGTGTGCTGCACTTGGCACCTATATGGGGCGACTTCATGAAGGCCTACCCCAACGTCGAGTTGGACATCAGTTTGAACGACCGACTGGTGGATCTTGTGGAGGAGGGCTTCGATGCCGCTGTTCGTATTGCTCGCATGGAAAGCTCTTCCTTGATAGGGCGTCGTCTGGCGGGCACGCGGATGTGCCTGTGCGCTTCACCCGACTATCTGGCGAGCCATCCACAAGTGCGCACGTTGGCAGACCTGGCAGAGCGCGGAGTGATTGCGTATACCAACTTCGCCAGCGGCAATGAATGGCAGTTCATGGGCCCTGACGGCAGCGAAAGTGTGCGCACCCGCTCGATCGTTCGCTGCAACAATGGCGATACCTGTCGCGGTATTGCCTTGGCGGGGGGCGGCATTGCCTTGCAGCCCAGCTTCATGGTTGCCGAGGATTTGCGGGCGGGTGACCTGGTTGAGATCCTGCCTGAGTACCAGTCGGTCGAACTGGGCATCTATGTGGTCTATCCCACCCGCAAGCACTTGGCGACCAAGGTCCGCGTGCTGATCAACTTTCTGGTCGAGCGATTTGCCCACCCTCAATGGGAACGGTAGAGAGGATTTCGTCGAATAAAGTCTGACTCAGCTTTGTTTCACATTAGCAACGGCCAACGAAACCAGGTCGTGCCTGGCAATCGCTGGCAGCAATGCTTACACGAACTGCAGAACGTCGTTCACAGCTTTACGAGGCTTTTGCGGCCAGTTGGCCGAGCCGGGATAGCCCACGGTGATCAACATCACTGGAATCTCCGTCGCGGAAAGACCGAACGCTTGTGCCACTGCCGACGGGTCGAACCCGATCATGGGTGTCGACACAAGGCCTTGTCCTTTGGCCGCGAGCATCAGGGTCATGGCGGCCAGCGAGCCTGAGCGGATCGCTTCGTCGCGTTGTAACTGCGGGTTTTCCTGGTACATGCCTTGAGCGGCGCCCAGCCACATATCGTAGATTGCCTGGTCAATGATGCCGGCATCCAGCGTCGGTTTCAGGGCCACGGGCAGGGTTTCATGGGGATTGAGGGTGCCACAGACAATAAAGGTCACGGCCGCATCCATGACTTTCTGTTGACCGTAGGCCAACGGCAGCAGGCGCGCCTTTGCTTCGGTGCTGCGCACTGCCAGGAACTTCCAGTTTTGCAGGTTGAAGGCGGAAGGGGCGTGCGTAGCCAGATCGATCAGATCGGTGACCTGTTGATCCGTCAATTGACGTTCAGTGTCGTAGCTGTTGGCGGAAATTCGGGACTTAATTACTTCAGCAATAACGGACATGGTGATCTCTGTGCGAGAAAGTAGATGCGCGCAGTCCCGGTTGTTGCCATCGAGACTGCGCGGTCATTGAACTTAGCGGCTGAAACCGTCGTAAGGGGTCATGTACACCGCCCCGAATGGATCAAGGCGTTTGCGGATTTCTGCATCCGGTGTGCCGTAGACCACCAGGCTGGTAACGGTGCACAGCTCGAGGAAACGCTTGCCGAATGGTGCGAAAGTGGTGTCTACGTGACTGACTACGGCATCGGCGTTATAGCGTTCAAGGATGTGAACGGTGCTGTTGTCGTCGTTGACGCTGTATTCGTAAACCAGTGTGCCAGGCTCGGTGCGGGTAGCTGCCACGATCGTCGCGATCAGCGCCTTGAACTCTGGAAACGCTTCGGGTTTTACCGCGAGGGAGAACAGGCAGGAGATAGGTGGGTGCATGAATCGCTCTTGCGTCAGAGGCTTGATCAGAAGCCAGTTGAGTACGCATCGCTGGCCAAGCCGATGCATTCGGTGCCGATGGCGGTCAGGGTTTCTCGGGCGCGTCGCCGAACAGTTTGCCGGCACCCGCCCAATCCGAAGCCGCTACGTCTTCAAAAATGACGTAGATGTAGTTGGCATCGGTACCGGTGTGTTTAACGATGCTTTCGGTGATGTCTGCAGCAACAGCGGCTTTTTGTGCGTGTTCTTTACCTTCGAACCAGCTCACACGTACGACGGGCATGATGGTGTCCTTCTGGGCATTAGTCGGGAGAGAGGTGCTTGACGTGCTATAGCGCACCCTTACATTGCTGAAGCTCATCGTACTGTTGAACTTGCTGGCGATAAACGGCCTAAAACTATAATCTGGGTAGACTAGAACTCTACAATCGGCAAACCGGCATGGTCCCTATCGATTCTTTTCAAGGCATCATCACGTTCGTCGTGGCGGCGCGCTCGACCAGTTTTACCCAGGCAGCCGAGCGCCTCGGCCTGTCGAAATCTGCCGTGGGCAAAGCCATTGCGCGCCTGGAAGAACGTTTGGGCACACAGCTATTTCATCGTACTACTCGCCGGATTTCCCTGACTGCCGATGGTGAGGCCTATCTTGTGGCGTGCTCTACGGCCCTTGAGGAAATCGGTGCTGCAGAGAGCGGACTGGGGCCAGGCGGTGGAGAGCCTTCCGGACGTTTGCGAGTAGACATTCCTGTGGCATTCGGGCGTCGGGTCGTGGCCCCATTGCTGTTTGAGATCGCCAACAAATACCCGGCTCTGCAACTGAACCTGACGTTTTCCGACCACCTGGTTGATCCCTTCGAAGAGGGCATCGATTTGCTGGTCCGCTTCGGAGAACTGCAAGACACCAGCGGTCTGGTGGCGCGGCGGCTGACACGACAACGCTGGGCCATTTGTGCCGCCCCCGACTACCTGAAGCGCTTTGGTGTTCCACAGAACCTGGAAGACCTGAGCCATCACCGCTGCATTGTCGGGCATCGACGCGGCCAGCCGTTGTCGTGGCGGGTCATGCAGGCGGGGCAGACCGTACGATACGCGCCACCCACGACTCATCAAATTGGCGACGGGGAAGCCATGATTCTCGCCGCAGTCGCCGGCACAGGCTTGTGCCAGATGCCACGCAGCCTGTTCCAGGACGATATTGAAGCGGGCAGGTTAGTGGAGGTTCTGCAAGCTTATGAACCGGAAGCTGTCGATGTGCATGCCGTCTGGCCAAAGGTGTCCCATCTGCGGCCGAAGGTCAGATATGTGGTCGATGAGCTGGTCAAACTGTGCGAGCATTGGCAGTGATGCGAGCTGACACCGGGTGAGTTTCATCGCTGGATGACTACCGTCGCTCCGACAACCTTCATGGCTCAATGGCAGTCCAGATCAAACAGGAACAATATCCCTGCCAGACGCCGCCACAGGGTTCGAAAATTTGACCTGGACTATATGCCACGCTGCGTACTGACAATGCCGTGCTCCAGCATTGTTAGCGACGCGGTAGCGCGGTCCTTAGGGTGCCCGCTAAAACCTGCCAAGGATGGCTTATGCTACAAAACGACCGCGACAATCTGGAGCTCGATAAACTACAAATTGAAATTCGGAAATTCACGGCCGAAACCCGCAAGTTCATGGAAGAAATGAGCAGGCCGGCACCGACTGCGGCCCGCGCTTTTCTGTTGCCTTTCAGCATCGGCGCTGCGTTCGCCCTTACAACCTTTGTCGTCGTCGCTCTGGTGGCCAGACTGGTCTAATCTCTCGCCCCTCACTCATTGAGTGGGGTCTTTCCGTTTGCATGAATTGAATCGAACATTGTATGCCGCACTTGGCTAGCGTACTGGCGCGGCTGAAGCAGCCTGGATCTCATGTCGTTCAGGGAGTGTCATAAATTTTGTGTTCGGGCATAACATGTTGCAGAGGTGCATGTATGCCGACCAAAAAGAAACCGGCCCGTGAGGTCGCGCAATGCGCTGCTGGGAATTTCGAACAGCGTGCTGTTGGCGGAGATCGCTGCAAACCGAGTGCTGGACCAAATCGATCCGCCTGAGTAGTTATTCCAACTTACAAGGATGGCGTAATTAACGGAGTAGTCATAACGATGATTTTGGTTGTTGAAGGTATCAGCGCCAGCGGGAAAACCACTTGGTGCGCCAAGCATGGAGAGCAACATGTCATTCCTGAAAACGGCCGTTTTGAAAACGAGCCGGATCGGATAAAGGATCCAGTCGGAGCAGCAACTTTTTGGGCAGAGCGAAACGTGGATCGCTGGCAAACGGCGCTGGCCATGGAGGACAGTTCTTCGTGGGCGTTATGTGACAGTGACCCTCTCAAGCTCCACTACATCTGGAGCCTTTGGCAGATCGGCGAGGCGAGCGAACACGACTGGCGAATAGAGTTGGACGCCACAAGAGAAACGATCGCACAAGGACGTATTGGCTTTGCTGACTGTTACATTGTTGGCCGCATAGATCCTCGGCTCGCGCGCGAACGGGCCAAAGCAGACACCACCCGCCGACGGAGTAGATTCGAGCTGCACGTGCGTCTCCAACAAGCCCTGCTGACCTGGTACTCGGCTATGGATGAAGTGCTTCCCGGCAGAGTGCGATTCGGGTTCCCTTCAAAAATGCCCACCGTGGAAAACCTTGATGGAAGGTATTCGGTAACGGCCTTTGATCAAATGATCGCATCGCTCCCCAGAAAATAATCAGCCCTCCTGCCGACAGGGTTTTGAGACGTTGATGCAGCGAACGTGAATTGACGTGAATGTAATGTATAGGCGTATTAGCTAGCCGCTTACGTTCTGGCCGTGGATGGAGGGCATCTCGTCAGTCTTGTGGTCTTCAAAGCGGGCTGTCGAGTGGGTGCAGGTTCACATCCAACAGGCCCGCATCGTCTTGGCCATGACTTGCGAGCTCGAGCGACAAGCGAGCGTGGCGCTGCCACATTCCCGCCCGTCACCTGCATGAAAACCCGGCCCTTGGAGCCGGCACTAACCCATGGTGTCGTTGTCAGTAATGGGCGCCTGTAGCGACGAGGACCGTCTCTGATAGCGGCACTTCAACCTACATTCAGTGTTTTCTCCAATTCCTTGGGCAAAACGCTCGCGATGGATTGCGTCCTGGACCGACTTTTCCTTTTGCGAGCGACATTCTATGGGTTTGCTTCTCGATCCGCGTCATGACATTGATGCCGCGTTATTAAGCTATCGCCGGGTGTTCTGGTCTCTGGCGCTGTTCAGTGGCGTGATCAACCTGCTGGTGCTGGTGCCGTCGCTCTACATGATGCAGGTGTACGACCGAGTCCTCACCAGTCGCAACGAAACCACCTTGTTCATGCTCACCTTGATCGCCTTGGGACTGTTCATGTTCAGCGCCCTGATCGAGTGGGTACGCGGCGAGGTGATGATTCGCATGAGCGCGGGGCTGGACGATGCCTTGGGCGAGCGGATTTTCGACGCCGCCTTCGCCCGCAGCTTGCGCGAGCACGACGCCAACCCGGCGCAGGTGCTCACCGATCTGGCGACGCTGCGACAGTTGATTACCGGCCAGGGCTTGATCGCCTTGCTCGATGCGCCGTGGTTGCCCATCTTCCTGCTGGTGGCGTTCATCTTCCATCCCTGGTTCGGTGTGCTGACGCTGGTTCTGGCCCTGGTGCTGATCGGCCTGGCGTTGTGGGGCGAGTTGGCGACTCGCACGCGCCTGGGCGAAGCCAATCGCCTGGGCGTGCAGTCTTCAATCTACGTAAACAGCACGTTACACAATGCCGAAGTCATCCAGGCCTTGGGCATGCTCGGGCCGTTGCGCCAGCGTTGGAGCCTGCTGCAGCAACGCATCATTGCCGCCCAGGCCCATGCCAGCGACCGCGGCGCGCGTATCACTTCGATGACCCGTTTCGTGCGCATCTCCGGACAGTCTTTGGCCCTGGGCCTGGGGGCGTTGCTGGTGCTTGAAGGTCAATTGTCGGCGGGCATGATGATTGCGATGTCGCTGCTGCTGGGGCGTGCCCTGGCGCCCGTGGAAATCGCCATTGGCTCATGGAAGCAATTCAGCACCGGCCGCCAGAGCTACCAGCGCCTGAGTCAACTGCTTGCCCAGCATCCGCGCGAGCGCCTGCGCATGCCTTTGCCACCGCCCACCGGCGCCGTGCGCCTGGAACAGTTGTATGTCGGCCCGCCCGGTGCCGCGCAACCGATCGTGCGGGGCATCAATTTCAGCCTGGCCAAAGGTGAGGTGCTTGCCGTCGTCGGCCCCAGCGCCAGTGGTAAATCGACACTGGCCAGGGCGCTGGTCGGGGTATGGCCGGCCATGAGCGGGTCGGTGCGCCTGGACGACGCCGAGATCAGCCATTGGTCCCACGATGCCCTGGGCCCGCACCTCGGATACCTGCCGCAGGATATCGAGCTGTTCGACGGCAGTGTGGCCGACAACATTGCCCGCTTCGGTGAGCAGGACGCCGACAAGATCATCGCCGCCGGGCGTCTCGCTGGTATCCACGAGATGATCCTCAGGTTCCCCAAGGGTTACGACACGCCCTTGGGTCCCGGCGGGCTTGGGTTGTCCGGCGGCCAAAAGCAACGCCTCGGCCTGGCCCGCGCGCTTTACGGTCGCCCGCCGCTGATCGTGCTCGATGAGCCCAACTCCAACCTCGATGAAGCCGGAGAGCTGGCGCTGGTGCAGGCCATCAGTGCGCTCAAGGCCGCGGGCAGCACCGTGGTGCTGATTACCCACCGGCCCAACGTGCTGGCGGTAGTCGATCACATCCTGGTGCTCAAGGACGGCACTCAACAAGCATTCGGTCCACGGGATCGGGTGCTCAAGGCATTGATGCCGGCGCCAAGACCGGCCGCGGTCAAAGAGGCTGGCGAAGATGCGTGATCTGACCCCCAAGGCAAAAACGTATAGCGAGCAGGGGCTGAGCGTAAGCGGCGACACCACGCTGCCCGGCGCCAGTACCGACGCCGGGGCGGCGGCACGCTATGGTGTGGGTTTCCTGGTCCTGACCCTGGGCGGCTTCCTGCTCTGGGCCTGCCTGGCGCCGCTCGACCAAGGAGTCGTGGGCAGCGGCACCGTGGTGGTGGCGGGCGAACGCAAGGCGGTGCAGTCGTTGGTCGGTGGGGTCGTGGAAAAGCTGCTGGTCAGCGATGGCGACCGCGTCACCCAGGGACAGTTGCTGGTGCAGTTCAACACGGTGCAGGCGCAGTCGCAACGGGACGTGACCCTGGGCAAGTTGCTCAACGATCGCAGCGTCGAGGCGCGGTTGATTGCCGAGCGTCTGGGTTCTGCCGAGATCCAATGGCCCGCTGAACTGCTGGATCATGCCAACGAGCCGCGGGTCAAGGCCGCCATGGCTTTGCAGAGCCAGTTGTTTCTGACTCGCCGCGCAGAGCTGGGCAGCCGCTTGCAGATCATCGAACACGAAGCCGCGGCATTGCAGCAGCAATTGCTCGGCTACGAAGGCGTCAAGCGCAACTACGACGCGCAGATGCGTTTCCAGCAGCAGGAACTCGAAGGTCTGCGTGATTTGGCCAGTGAAGGCTACGTTCCGCGCAACAAACTCTTCGAGGCCGAGCGCAACGCCGCCCAATTGGCCGGGCAGATTGCCTCCGGGGTTGGCGATGTCGGCAGGACCCGCCAGGCGATCAACGAAAGCCGGCTCAAGGCCTTGCAGGCGCAGCAGGAGTTTCGCCGCGATGCCGAAACCCAGCTCAGCGAGGTCTCTGCCGAGGCGGCAGGTTATGCCGATCAGATTCGTGCCTTGCAGTTTGAAGTCGACAACGGTGCGATCCGGGCGCCGGTGTCCGGGCAGGTCATGGACGTGAGCATCCACACGGTCGGGGGCGTTGCCCAGGCCGGCCAGACCCTGATGCAGGTGGTGCCGCTGGATGCGCCGATGGCGATCACCGCGCGTTTCGAGCCGCTGATGGCCAATAAGTTGCGCCCGGGCCTGCCGGTGCATGTGCATTTCACCGCGCTGCAACGGGTGGATACGCCGACCGTCACCGGCACGGTGACGACGGTGTCGGCGGACCAGTTGATCGATGAACAGACGCACCAGCCGTACTTTTCCGCCAAGGTCGAAATTCCCGCCGACACCGTCGCGTCGCTGCAGGCCGCCGGCCTGCTGGTGCGCCCCGGCATGCTCGCCGATGTCACGGTGGTGACGGGGGAACGCACCTTGATGAATTACCTGATGAAACCTTTGCGTGAGCGCTTGCTTGCGGCCTTCAAAGAGGAATGAGCATGACCGACCGTTGCCGCTATCGCTGCGGTTTGCTACTGGGTTTGTGTACCAGCTGGGCCGCGATCAATCCCGTATGGGCCGCCGAGGAAGGCTTGAACCTGACTGCTGCATACGATGCCTCGCGGCTCAATGACCCGACCGTGCAATCGGCAGCCCATGCCTTTGATGCTTCCAGCCATGAAGAGGCGATTGGCCGCGGCGGCCTCTACCCGCAAGTGTCGCTGACGTCGCGCTACGGTTACGGCGGACGTATCGATGGCGGGGACGACAGCAGCTACGTCAACAGTAATGACTACCAGGCCAACAGCGTCACCCTGGCGGCGCAACAACCGCTCTATGACAAGGAGCGCTGGGCGGCGTATGAGGAGGGCAAGGCGCGGGGGGAGTTGGGTACCCAGCTATTCGATGTTGCCGGCCAGACCCTGTTCGACCGCGTTGCCAAAGGCTATTTCGACGTCGCCCGTGCCGAGAACGAGATCAAGTTGATCGCCCAGCAAAAGATGGCCATCAATGGGTTGGTGACGCAGAGCAAAAAGCTTTATCAGGGCGGCCAGGGCGCGATCACCGATATTGATGAGGCCCAGGCCCGGCTCGATCTCGTCGATGCCCAGGAGGCTGAAGCCCAGGCCCGCCGCGTGGCTGCGTTGCGGGCGTTGTCCGGGCGCGCCAGCGTGCCGATCGATGACATCCAGCCGATGCGCGAAGAACTGCCCGCCGGAAGCCCGATACCGCCGGAGCGGGATTTGCCGTACTGGACGGCAATTGCCCGTGAAGCCAGCCCCGATCTGGCATCCCGGCTGGCGGCAGTGAAAGTCGCCGAGGCGCAGGCTGACAGTCAGCGCGCCGGGCATTACCCGACCTTGTCGCTGACCACCCAGCTAACGCGCCGGGAAAGCCCTCAGTACCAGGAGCTCGACCCGCGCCAGGACTCTTATTACGTGGGGGTTCAGCTGGATATTCCGTTGTATCGCGGCGGGGCGGTACGCGCCTCGGTGGCGAAGGCCGAAGCGCAACTGGCCGGTGCCCAGTCCGATTACGATGTGCAGCGTCAACAGTTGGCCGAGGACATCGAGGCCGATTATCTGGGCGTCGTGGCCGGGTTTGCCAAGAGCAAGGCGATACAGCGGGCGGTGGACTCCAATCAGCGGGCGCTGATCTCGACGGAAAAAGGCTTCCAGGGTGGAGTGCGTTCCACGGTGGACATTCTTGATGCCCAACAGCGGGTGTTCCAGGCCCGCCGTGACCTGCTCAACACCAAGCTCGACATGCTGCAAAGCTATGTGAGCCTGCACACCCACACCGGCCAGATGAACCGCGCGGTCCTGGAACAGGTGCAAAGACTGTTTTGAGAAGTCGGGTTGCAACCAAGCTCAAACTCAAGACTGGCGCCTATCCCTGTGGGAGCGAGCTTGCTCGCGATAGCGGTGGGTCAGTCAGCATCCATGTTGAATGTGCCGCCGCTATCGCGGGCAAGTCGGATCGCCGCACCGCCGCTCCCACAGGATGTGGGCTTAACTCAGGCTGTGAAATCGCTGGCGTGCAGCTCCTTGACGCCCACCAGTTCGAATTCGAACTCGGGGGTGGCGTCGGCATTGACACTGCCGTAGACAATGCCATCGGCAAAGCGCAGTTGGCCGGTGGCATTGGCAGGGTCAAAGGCATTGCTGCCGATGAAGGCGAAGGCGTCGACAGCGGCGGTCAGCGGGTTGGCGTCCAGGCCGGTGAAATCCAGATGATCGCCTTCGGCGCTCTTGAAGCCGTTGATCACATCGCGCAAAGCCCCGACGCCCATGTCCGACAGCGCACCGAACGCGTAGGTATCCGCGCCCGTGCCGCCGCTGAGGTTGTCGGTGCCTGCACCGCCGATCAGCCGGTCATCGCCCGAACCGCCCACCAGGGTATCGTTGCCCGCGCCACCGTTCAGAACGTTCGCGGCGCTGTTGCCCGACAGACTGTCGGCGTAGGCGCTTCCCGTCAGGTTTTCGAAGAATTTCAAGGTGTCGAGCCCGGAACCCAAGGTGTTTTGTTGCGCTGACGTCGAGAGGTTTGCGTTAACGCCGGACAGGGCGCGCTCAAAAGACACGGTGTCATTACCCTCGCGCCCGTCCAGCACATTGTTGCCGGCGCCGGCGAACAGCGTGTTGTCCAGCCCGTTGCCCGTGCCATTGGCGACGCCGGCGCTATCGATATACAGATGCTCGACGTTGTTGGCGAGGGCATAGCCCGCCAGGCTGCTGTGCACGCTGTCGATCCCTCCAGGCGCGGCATTGTTGTTGGTCTCGATCACAGTGTCGTCGGCGTTGTCGACATAGTAGGTGTCGTTGCCATCGCCGCCGCTCATGCTGTCGGCCCCTGCGGCACCATCGATCACGTTATTGGCGGCATTGCCGGTGATGAAGTTGCGCCGTTCATTGCCGGTGCCGTCGATGTCCGACACGCCGGTGAGCACCAGGTTCTCGAGATTGGCACCCAGGGTCCAGCTGACCGAGGCCTGTACGGTATCGATCTGCGAGGTCGAGGTGTTGGTTTCCTCCACGCTGTCGAAAGCGTTATCGACCACATAGATGTCGTTGCCATCGCCACCGGTCATGGTGTCGGCGCCCAGGTCGCCATCCAGCGTGTCGTTGCCCGAACTGCCCACCAGGGTATCCGCCTGGTCGGTACCGGAAATCATCCCGCCCTGGTTCTGAGCGTTGTCGAAAATGTCCTGCACGCTGTTGTTGTCGCTGGGGTTGCCCTGGAAGCCAAGGTCATCGGCAATGGCGTCGGCCAGGCGCTGGCCGACGATCTCCGCCGATTCCTCGTGCAGGTGCCAGACGTCATCGGGATACACCAGTGGATCGACCTCGTAGCGCAAGGGCAGGTCGGTGTAGTCCACCGCCAGCTTGACATCGGCGCGCTCAGCGGCGATGGCTTCCTGGACGGCGCGGACATGACCGACCCCTTCGACGATGGAGGCTATCTTCTCTTCCGAGTAACCACGGGCACGCGCTGCGTCCTGCTCGTAGTGACCGGTTTCCATCATGTAAACGCTAAAGCTTCCGAACTGGGTATGCAGGTAATCAAAGACCTTCAGGGTTGCGGCCTTGTAGGCCGCTGCTGCCGCTGGTTTGTCCGTGGCGCGGCCGATTTCCTGGGCGGCTTCCTCGCCCTGGCCCCAAATAATGCCCATGGTGACGTTGTCGATGGATTGCAGTTCGGTGAGCTGGTTGCGCAGCAGCGCCTCGGCGCGCAGCAGTGCAGGCCCGGGTTGGTCGGTGTCGGTCAGCCACCAGCACAACTTGAGTTCCTCGGCGCCCAGGGTCGACAGGCCGTTGACGGTGCTTCCACCCACTGCGATGTCAATGCCGTTCCCATCGGCGTCGGTGAACTGGCTGCGCACGTCATAGGGGGTGTAGCGGTCCAGGTCATTGACGAGCATCGAGGTGCCGGACTGATCGTCGTCCTCCGTCATGCGCAGCAGGCGCGCGTTGGATTGGCCGAGGGTCGGCAGGTAGAGGATGTCTTGCTGGGCGCGCTCGCCGAACACGAAATCACTGGCGGTCAGGGTGTCGAGGTAGTTGCCGTTGAGGGCGATTTCAAAACGATTGCCATCGGCATCCGCTTCGGCGGACTTGATGTAGGTCTTGTCGCCGGCCGTGTTAAGGGTCATGTACAAGGTGCCATTACTGCCATCGCCGAGGCCGAGAAAGCCCAGGCCCGAGACGTCGATCTTGTCCACGCCCGCGGTGAAGTCATACAGGGTGTCGGTGGCCGTGACACCTCCGGTGTCATAGTCGCGGTAGCTGTCGAGCACGTTGGTGTAGCGGAAGGTATCGGCATCGGCGCCGCCGTACAGTGAATCGCGTCCGCTGCCGCCGTCGACAATGTCCGCGCCGGTGCCGGCCTTGATTGTGTCATTGCCACCGAGGCCGAGGATCAGGTCTGCACCCGCTGTGCCATTGAGAGTCTCGGCATTGTTGGTGCCGGCGATGGTATTGGCAGGCGCATCGGCCACCGCCAGGGCGAAGCTGTCGCTGACCGACGCCCCCGAAGGATCGCTGGCCTTGACCAGGACGTTGTAATTGCCGGACGCAGTGCTGATCGGCGTACCGGTGAACGTCAGGCTGGTGGCGTTGAAACTCAGCCATGCGGGCAGGGCGCTGCCGTCGGCAAGCGTCGCGGAGTAGGTCAGCACATCCTGGTTGGCGTCGGTGAAGCTGTCATTGGTCACGGTGTAGCTGAACGGTGCGCTTTCGGTGGCGTTCTGGTCGAGGAGGGGGATGGCCACCACCGGCGCTACATTGCCAGGGGGGTTCTGGTTGGTGAAGACAAAATGACTCGCCGTCAGGCTGTTTACCAGGTTGCCCGCCATCGACACTTCGAAGCGGTTGCCATTGGCATCGACGGTGAGGTCCTTGAGGTAGGTGCGGTTGCTCGAAGCGCTGTAGGTCACTTGCAGCGTACCGTTCAGGCCATTGCCCAGGCCGGTATAACCGAGCGCCGAGACATCGATCTTGTCGGCGGCTACATCGAAATCGAGGATCTGGTCACTGACGCTGGTGGAGCTGGTGCGGTAACTGTCGAGTGTTGCGGTGTAGCGGAACACATCGGCACCCGTGCCGCCGGTGAGTTTGTCTGCGCCGGTGCCGCCGACGAGGATGTCGTTGCCCGCGCCGCCATTCAGCGTGTCATTCCCGGCGCCACCGAACAGTTGCTCGTTGGCGGCGGTGCCGGTCAGGGTGTCGTTGTTCGGCGTGCCATTGATCACGCCGGGGGTGGCGGGTACGTCTTGAACGGCCAAGGTGAAGCTGTCGCTGGCGGTTGCATTGCTGCCGTCGGTCGCGATGACCTGTATGGAGTAAGTGCCCGACGCGGTGTCGCTGGGTGTGCCGCTGAACGTACGAGTGGCTGCATCGAATGTCAGCCAGCTGGGCAGGGCGCTGCCATTGGCCAGTTTGGCGGTGTAACTGAGGCTGTCGTTATCCGGATCGGTAAAACTGGTGGCCGGCACCACGTAGCTGAACGAGGTGTTTTCGGTCGCGTTCTGATCCAGCAGTGGCGTGGCCAGCACCGGCGCCTGATTGGTCGGCGAGGAGGAGGCGAACACGAAATTGGCGCCGGTCAGCGTGTCGAGGTAGTTGCCGTCCAGTGCCACTTCGAAGCGGTTGCCATTGGCGTCGGCGCTCAGGGACTTGATGTAAGTCTTGGTGCCGGCACTGTTGAGCGCCAGGTATACGGTGTTGTTCTTGCCATCGCCCAGGCCGGTGAAACCCATGGCCGAGAGGTCGATCTTGTCGGCGCCGATATCGAAATCGGTGATCAGGTCGCCCAGGTTGACACCGCCGGTGTTGTAATTGCGGTAACTGTCCTGGCGATTGGAGAACACGAAGGTGTCCGCCCCGGTGCCACCGGTGAGGGTGTCCATGCCGGCACCGCCGTCGAGCTTGTCGTCACCCGCGCCGCCACTGAGGCTGTCATTGCCCGCCAGGCCAAGCAAGGTGTCGGCCGAATCACTACCCAGTAGCGAGTCGCTGGCGCTGGTGCCGTTGACCACCCGGTTGAAGATGAAATGGCTGGCGGTCAGGGTGCTGGTCAGGTTGCCCGAGAGGATCAACTCGAAGCGATTGCCACTGGCGTCGGCATCGTAGTCCTTGATATAGGTGCGGTCGTTGCTGGCGCTGTAGCTGACCTGCAAGGTGCCGCCACGGCCATTGCCCAGGCCGGTGAAACCGAGACCGGCGAGGTCGATCTTGTCCTGGGTGACGTCGAAGTCGACAATGGTGTCATCGAAGCTTGCGGTTGCGGTGCGGTAACTGTCGGACTGCGCGGTGAAACGGAACGTATCGGCGCCGGTACCTCCAGTGAGTTTATCGATGCCTGCACCACCCACTAGAGTGTCGCTACCGGCCCCACCATTGATCGTGTCGTTGCCGGCCCCGCCGTAGAAAATCTCGCTGGCGGCGCTGCCCGACAGGGTGTCGTTGCCAGCCGTACCTTGCACGGTGGTCATCGGCACCGTGGCGCTGGCGTAGCTGCCGTCACCATAGACCAACGTGGCACCCTTGCTGGTATGACTGATGGTGTTGCCAATAATGGCGTTGCGATCGGTGCCGTCTTCATTGCGCTCTGCAACGCCGTAGGTCGACAGGTCGCTGCCGCTGATGATGTTGCCCTGGATGGTGTTGTCGCTGCCGTTGAAGTACTTGCCGGACACGCCCAGGGTATCGTCATAGGACTGGATGATGATCTCCGGTACGGGGTTGCCCAGGGAATTGTTGTTGAGCGTGTTGTCGATGAGCTCGACGTGGTTGCTGCCGTAGACACGGACCCCGGCGCTGGCATTGTCGTGAATGTCTACGCCGCTGAGGGTCACCGCGCTGGACATTTTGATCAGCACCCCTTCAGCGCCGTTGCCGTACACCTGGCCACCGGTGATGGTGATGTTGCTGGGGGAGGGGATGTCTTCGCTGCCGCGCTGCACCACAATGCCATTACCGCCGTTGTTGTAGGCAACGTTGTTGGTGAGGGTGAAGTCGTGGGTACTGGTAACGACGTTGAACCCGTGGCGGTCATTGTCGTAGGCGACGTTGTTTTCAAAGATGCTGTCGCTGAGGAAGTCAGCCACGAAGCCGTCCAGGCCGTTGCCGTGGGAGACGCTGTTCTTGATGACCATGTTGACAGTCTGCTCGTGGGGGTCGAAACCATACCCGGAGCAATCCTTGATCTCGACGCTGTCGAGGGTGACGTTGGAGTCGTAGCCTTCTTCGCCGGGAATGTAGCCATTGAACCAACCGTCGACCTTGCCCGTGGTGCTGTCGCGATTGCCGTCGATGGTGAGGTTGCTGACGCCGAAGTCGTGGGTTTCCTCGCCATAGGCGGAGCGGATGACCCCCGTGATCTTGGTGTCGGAGCCATCAGCTACCTTGACGTTGGTTGCGCCCATGCCATCGCCGTACAGGTAGACATTGCTCTTGAGCATCAGACAGCCGTCGGAGGGTTCCTCACCTCCGGAAACGATATAGGTTCCGGTCGGCATGTAGACTTGCCCACCGCCTGCGGCGGCGGCCGCATCAATTGCACTTTGTATCGCCGCCGTGTCGTCTGTGATGCCATCACCTTTAGCGCCAAAACTTTGTACGTTGAAAATCATAAACTTATCTCCGTGTCAGGCTAAAACCGCTTTGATGCCAATATTCCATCGACGAGCACGTTGTTAGGACCTGAGGGAGCGTGAAAGTTGTGACCGCATATCGGAGAATCGTCAAAAAACTGATCAGACTGATAAGCGGGTGTGGGGAGTCTCGACAATGCAACGTTATTTTGACGTTCGTTCGGGCCATGAGCGATGCCCTGGGGACATGCGCTTGCCCCCAGTGGGATTGAGGGAAGGTGATGCCGTTTGTAGCTTTCGGTCGATAACCGCAAGGGTCGATGGTGCTGATTGCGGTGGATCAGGCCGGTCCCATGGGAACTTCAAGGGGGAGGTCAGGTCGATAGAGGCGCCCTCAACCGTGATCCCAGGGCAAATGAACCCATTCCAGCCGTTAGCGCTGGAGGCCTGTGTTGACAGTGCCGCACGACCAACCGAGCCGTCCCTGATGCCGACCAAGCGTGTTTTGCCGCGTCTCCTCCTGGCGATCTATGCCGCCGCGTCGCATTGCGCCTTCGCAGGCGAGCGAAACGCCTCCGCGCAAAGTAACAACGCATCCACCACCCTGATCGAATCCGCCTCGCAGCAGTATGCTGATGGCCAGTTGGAGCAGGCCGCCGCCACGCTGGAGCGTGCGCTGCATATCCAGCCGAACAATCCCGCGACGCTGCATTACCTTGGTGTGTTGCGCCTGCAGCAGAAACAGTATCAGCAGGCGCAAGCACTGGCAGCGCGCTCCAACATGCGGGTTGGTCAGAACGCCGCGTTGCGCAGTCGCAACCTCCAATTGATCCAGGCGGCGCAGAAGGCCCAGGCGTCCGATTACCCACCCAACGCCGACGAGCGTCTTATTGCCGTTCAGGAGGGGTTGGAAGAGGAAGTTAAAAGGCGCCGTGAAGCAGAGGAAGCTGCTGTTGCTGAGCAATCCACTCCAGACCCTGTGCGCCAGAGCAGCACCTTCACACTCGATGAGGCGCAGCGGGTAGCGGACTCGCCGAAGAGTGACAGGCCAGGTCACAAAGAGAAATTGCAAGTGGCCTCCGTCAAGCCGGAACTCGCATACGACGAGGTCGATATTCCTCGCGGCCATTGGCCGCCTCCAGGTAAATGTCGAATCTGGTTTCCCGATCGCCCGCCGGGGCATCAGCCCGCCCCCGGAAGCTGCAAGAAGCTGCGACATCGGGTTCCGTTCGGAGCCTACCTGGTACAAGGTTGAGTTTCTAAGGGTCGGCTTCTCGCAAAGCCATGCCTTCAGTCATGGCTTCTCATTTTTTTTTCGGCCACGTGCAGTGCCGGAACCTGCTTCGCCGCCTCCGCGCTCCAATAGTACAAGCGGGCCTGTTTCGCGATGATCCAGGCGAATGACAACGCCTCTCGTGCATCGGCCTCGAACTCCTCCGGCGTGAACACATGGACGTCGAGCGGGTGCATGACACCGAACAGATGCCGACAGATCGATCGGCGTCGCGCTGACTTTGCCAGTGTGGTGCGCTGGATGACGAACACGTCCAGGTCGCTGTCCTCGCGGGCGAGCCCGACCGCGTACGAACCAAAGATGCCGGCCGCGATGGGCTGGCACCCTTGGACGATGCGTGAAACGATGCGCTGAATGTCGGCGTCGCTCAGCATCAGACGATCCCGTAGCTGACGATCAGCAGGATGTCGTTGAACTGCGAGGCGTCCAGGCGTGCATGCCCATTGACCGTGATGGCGATCGCCGGCGCAATGCCGGACTCGGGCACGCTCATCGTGAAGGCCCCCGGCGGTCCTGACTGGCCCGTGACGACGCCAAGCGCCGCGACGGGGTCGCCGCCAGACGGTGGCGGCACCTGGCTGATCGACATGGAAACAGCGGTGCCGCCGGTTGGCCCGAACGTGGCGTTGGTGATCTGGGTGCCGTCTGGCGGCACCTCGGTCAGCATCATGTTGATTGAAATATCGGTGATGGAGGCCGCGCCCAGGTTGGAGAACGGGAAGACATTGGCCAGCAGCGGCAACGTGAGTACCTGCTGCGTGGCCTCGGGATCGGCGGGATTGAAAAAGGCGTAGTAGGCGTCGCTGAAACTGCTGCGCACGCTCAGGAGAAACTGCCGCGGGCCCAACGGCTTCAGCGCCTGGCGTACCGCCTGAGGGTTACCACCCGCCGAGCGCGCCGAATAACGTAAGTGCAGGACGACGTCGGTGATGGTGGAGATATCGAAACCGTTGTCGCGAGGATCGAGCTCCAGGGTCCATGTACTGACTGCACCTTGCCCTTCAAAGGGCAACCAGCGCTCGTCGTGCAGGTTCACCTCGAACAGGCCCGCATCGTCCTGGCCATGACTGGTGCTGATGCTGGCGGTGGCAGCTGGCAGGCTGGCCGCGAACGCCGGGGCCGCGGCTACATCCCGCGCCAGTGCAGGTGTGTACGGCGCAGTGGGCGGCTGCACGCGAACCTTGGCCTGGGCGAGTGTCAAGTTGGCGTTCACGCCACTGTAGGGACCGGTGACGCACGGCACTGTGAGTGCAACCGAACGCAGCCGACGGAAATACTGCCCGGGGTGATCGCGATCGAACAGCGATTCGTCCAGTGCGACGTCGCAAATGCCCGTCTGCAGCAATTGCACCAGGGCCAGGGGCTGCGTCAGCGCCAGCGAGACATGCTTGACCAGCTCGATCTCGCGGGTATTGGCTTCCAGGTACCGGGCCTGCATCCGGCGCAAATCAAAGAGAAGGCTTTCCCCGGCCGTGAGCCCTTTGAGTTGGGTATCCCAGTAACCGAACTGGACGAAGGCGTCCTGGCTGCCGAGTTCGTACTGATAGGCGGCCTGGGCCTGCCGGGAGAGGGCGAAGGCAAGCTGGTAGGCCTGTGTGTGCACAGTCGTGAGTTGCGTCAGCATCCAGCCGTACAACTGCTCGTTGGTATATTTTTCATTGAGAAAATCGCCTACGGCGCGGGCGTTGGCGATCTGTCGCGTCTGCAGGTCGACTTCGCTGTTGGCCATCGCCAGCCGATCGTTGGCCATGGCGATCTGGGTCTCGAGCTGAATCAGCTCCGCGGCGGCGAGATCCTTTTGCAAGGTCCATTCGTCCATGCGTCGCTGGTAGCCGCCCAGGGTCGCTGTCATGCCAGCGACCTCGCTGATGACACCGGCAGTGCCGCGCTGGGCGCTTGCCGAGGACGCGAGCGATGCCGCCAGCTGGTCGCCGCTGACTTTGACCAGCGAGGTCGGACTGCCTGCCCAACCCGTCGCGCCGAAGGTCATTTCCGGAATCAGGTGGGCGCCGCTCGCGGTGAGGTCCAGGGGCACCGCCATGCCATTGATAATCGCTGCCTGGATCTGCAGTGCACTCGCCGCCACTTCCCATGCGTTCATGAATTCGATGCCGGCATAAAAGTCGTGGCGAATCTGGACCGTGGCTTTCTGATTCTGCAGGGCCGTGACCTGGCCCTCGGCCTCCGCAACGGCGCGGGTCTTGATGTCGAGCAGCCGCGTCTGGATGTCGAAGTCCTGATTGGCGCGCACCACGCCGAGCGCCTCGGCATCCTTTTTTTCCAGTGCCGCCAGCACGCTGGCGCCGTAGGCGCGCACATCGTTGGTCAACTCCAGGGCGCGTTCGAGATAGACGGGGAATCGGTACACCGGCGTGAATGCCGTTGCGGCACCGATCGCTCCGGTGCCGTAGCCGGCCTGTCCTCCCATCAGTTGCAAAGGATTGATCGGCGGGGCGTACAGCGGCAACGGCTGGGCAACGCCCTGCAGGTTCAGGCAATGGCGGATCTTGTACAGGCGGTCGGCGACCGTGTCCCAATAGGCCAGCAGCTGATCGTTGGGGGGGATGCAGAAAAACAGCGTGGATAGCTGCGGCAGGTCCGGCGCCTCGCTCACGGCGTCGAGGGTGTCCAGCGCCGGGGTCGGCGCCGCGATCACATTCTCGATGGCGACCAGCACATCGGAGAATTCGTCCAGTGCGCCCTGGATGGCGGCGTAGGTCGTGGCGTCCGGCCGGGTGGCAAAATCGGCATCGCGCAGGCGCACCTGCTCGGGCCGGGGGCCCAGGATCAGGTTGGCGAGCACATAGAGCTGCTCGGCCTGTGCGACCTTTTCCATGGTGTACTGGGCGTACAGCGAGTCACCCCACGCAATCAGGTTGTCGAGGAACTTCATGACAGTCGCCTTGGCGTACGCGCCGATGCGCAACCGGGCGATGCGGTGCGGATCGAAAGGATGCGCCAGCCAGTCCTGGAGCGCGGCGGCGGTGTCGGGGTCCGAGGTGCCTTGCTGTGCATTGGCCGCCAGTGTCGCCAGGATGTGCTGGATTTGCTGTGCCAACCAATTGTCGGCATTCATTTCGTAGAACGGCCGGGTGCGCCAGAAGTGTCCCGGTACCGGCGCGGGGTTCGGGTCGGTCGGATCGAAGACGTATTTGAGCCATTGCATCGCAGGCTCGTGTTGCTGGTTGCGCATCAGCTGCGTGGCCACGAACATCGGCGCATGGTAGAAAAGCTCCCAGTTGTAGAGGGAGTAGGCACCCGATACGCTGAAATCGACGTCCTCCCGGGGATAGGGCGTCATGACCGGGGGTTGCGGTTGGTACGCTGTCGCGAAGTCGAAGTTGCCCTGGCCGCGTACCGTTTGCGGATCGGTCTGCAGCTGGCGCGACATCAACCGGTCAGTGCCGCCAATCTCCAGTTCGCGCAGGAATGTTCGCGCGTAAGGGTGATAGAACGGGGTGAACGCATAGCTCGTCGTCCACTGCGGGATGTAGGCGAGATCGTCGAGTTCCTGCGGCGAACTCGATACGGTGTAGTAATGCGGGGATACGAAGAAGGTTCGCGACGAATCGGCGGCGAAGAACGGATCCGCGGAATCGAACACCCGGTCCTGCATCGGCACCACCACACGCTGGCTGTCAATGGTGTTCAGCAGGGTCAATGCCGCCGGCGCGCTGTGACTGCCGGCCAGGGCCAGCACCGTCAGCGGGTTGACCGGGCCCGGATGGGGACCGTAGCTGCATAGATCCTGGCCCCGGAACCTGTAGTTGGCGGCCATCACCAAGGTGTTCGGAAACTGGTACTTTTGCGTAATGAGCGCGTAACTGGGTTCCTGCGACAGATCGACGGCAGAGGCGGCGGGCAGGGAGTTCTGCGAATAAACGGCCAGCGCTGAATCCGGCATCGACAATTGGCCGGTGGATACCAGGACACTGGACCAGGTGCCGTAGTTGACCCAATGCACACTCAGGTAGATCTCCAGTTGCAGCGTCGACTGCGCGTCCGCGAAGGCGCGGAAGGTGAAGCCGAGCGCCGGGTTATCGGTCTGGACATAACTTTTTTCGGCGTAGGTTCGCTTGGCCTGCCATTGCCCTGCACTCAACTCGCTCATCGCGAATTCGATGGACCAGAATTTCCTGGCGGCCGGTGCGGAATTGGGCGTTGGCGCGCCGTTATTGGAGGTCGGTATGCTTTGGGTGCCGGCCTTCTCGGAAATCTGCTTGAAGATCGGCCAGACCAGATGCAGTCGCTGGTCCCACACCAGCGGCACGACCTGATCCGAGGCGATATCCAGGTTCAGCGCCTGCCATGGGCTCCAGACTCCGCTGCTCAGCGAGCCCTCGGCCCGGCTGCGGTAGTACCACTTCGGCGGCGCGCCACGGGTGCGCGCGAACACATGCAAGACCCGGGATCCGTCGGCGCGAGTCTCGCGGTAATGCGCGGCGATGGTCAGGTGCCTGACTTCCACCAGTTTGCGCACATAGTTCTTTAACGCCGCAGTGGTCGCGTCGGTGTCGCAGTTGCTTTGCTTGAGTTCGTTCTCGAGGTCGGAAAAAAACGGCGACCGGTCGGTGCGCAACTCGGGAAGCAGATAGTTCTCGGGGTACAGGAAGACCTGGCGGTTGGCCTGCCAGAGCCTGAACTGGCTCATCCACGCCCATTGGTTCCAACCCGGATCGACGGTCGAATCCACCGAGACGCCAGGGGTCAGGCCGAGGAAACATTGCTGCACGAATTGCTGCACGGCCAGCGAAGCCTCCAGCAGTCGCGTGGTGATGCCGCACGCGCACATGCCAGGGTCGATGAGAAAGCCATTGAAAATATCGTCGCTGCTGAGCAGCGGCGGCGTCAGCGCCACGGACGGGCCCGGACCGAGGAGATAAGCCACCAAGGCATCGCGGCGCATTTCGCGCAGTGTGTCTTCCACCGGCTGCACGGCGCCAAGCCATGCCGAAGGGGCGTAGCGGGACTGGAAGATGCCCATGGCGGCAGAGGCGGACTCGACCGTCGGCGGTGCGGCTGCGAGTTGCAGCAGCGCAGCAGCCCCGATGTGATAACGCGCCATGACGTCGAGCGCCGTGCCGATCGCCGTGAGCATGCCCATGTCGGCGAGCGTGCCGGCCTGGGTGCCTCCATCCAGCGTGGGCGTCTTCGCCGCCAGTGCGTTGGCCAGGACGGTCAGATCAGTGGTGCTGGTATTCAGGGCGACGGCCAGGGCGCCTGCCTCATTGCCAATGGCGCCGGCCACGTCAGCGGGCAACGCGAGCACCCAACGGCCCAACACATCGAACAACCTGGGTGCGCTCGCCGTCTGGCGACGGTTGAGTTGCAGCGCCTGCAGCAGGCGTTCGAAGGGAAGATAGACAGTGCCGGCAGGCGGGGATAGCGGCAGCGCGGCCGGGTTCAACCAGTTGAACGACGCCGCGTTCTGTATCAGGAATGTAAAGGTCGACGCGGTCGGTCTTAGTGCATTGAACAGTGCGGCTGCCTTCGCGACGCGCGTGAGCCCGTCCACCAGCGGCTGGAATTGTGTCGGGTCCACGCCATTCGCCTGCGCGAGCAACTGCGTGATCGTGGTGGCAGGCAGCGGCAGTATGCCCGTGCTGGTGAGCGCGGGCGCCAGGACATTCGCGCTGGTACCAGTCGCAGCGGCCAAGGCGCTGACAAACAAGGTTTGCACAGCCGCGGGGTCCGCCGGCGCCAGCTTGGCGAGCGCATCGCGAATCGCCTGCAACACGGCCGTCGCCTCTGCCGTTGTAAACGTCATCTCGCTCCGGGTGGCCGATCCGTTGCGCAGCAGATAGTCCAGGTCGGCCAGCTTGACGCCGGTCGCTTGCAGGAGCGCCAGTCTGCGCAGGAACTCGGCCGTGTTGGCCGGCGTGCCGCCGAAAGCGGGAGCGGACCCGGAAGGCAACGCATCGCAGAGTGTCATCCACAGCAACAGGTCGGGGACGGTGAGGGATAAAGTGGCAGCGAGCCGGGCGTGCCGGAGCAACAGGTTGAGCCCGTCGAGCGACACATCGAGGGTGACGCCCGTTGCGGCGCCAATCGCGGCGAGATCGTCGGCGCTCAAACCCAGCGCCGCCTTGATGGCGTGGGAATCGATCGGTCCTCCCGGCAAGGCACCGGCGTCGACAAAGACCCCGGACCAGGAAGCCAGCAACGTCGGACTGCGGAACACGCGGTCGTAAGTCGAGGGAACGATGGTATCCACATCGCCGAGGTGGCTGGTCACGTCATGGGTGGGCATCGGCCCCCAAAAACTCAGCAGCTCCTGCAGCGGCAGCCTCAATCGCTCGCGCAAGGCCAGCGCATCGGCAATGAAAATGAGGAACGCGTCGTCCATGTTGCCGTTCGCCGATTCAAGCGCCCAATCCAGCTCCCACATCTGCAGCCCGGTGACCGTCCACAGCCGCAGGAAGCGATTGGCCCGGTCAAGCACGGCTGCATCGAGCCCCTCAAAGGTCATGAGCGCCGTGTCGCAGCTCGCGATGTTGAGGGTGTCCTGGACGGTGAAACCCAGCTTGAGGGTCACGTTGCCGCCCGTCACCCAGGCCACCTCCAGCAACTGGCACAACTGGGCGAAGTCGAGATTTGCCCGCCCCAGCAGCACGGGCACCTTGGATAAGGCGGCGATCCAGTCGGTGGGTGCCGGGCTCAGCGGCTGCCTCGTCCTGGGGTCATACACGTTCGTCGGGTTGGCCTGGGCATCGAATCCCCAACGCTCCCAGGGCGGGTGTGCGTCGGTCCCGTTGATCACCGCCTGTAAGGCGGGATTGAGGCCCAGTTGGGCGGCAGCACGCGCCGCCGCACTGCCGCTGTCGCACAGGCGCATCACCTGGTCGAGTCGAGTGCCCATCGCCTTCAAAAACGCCGAAGTCCGGGCAAAGGAAAGATCGAAGGGGAGCGTCAGCGGGAAGACCGCCACCGCGGTTTTATCGTACGCCGCCTGCGACACGTGCTGGGGCAACGCACGCCGCTCCGCGGAGGCGCCCGCGGTCGCGAAGAGCGTGACCGGTGCAGCAGGCGGTGCTATCGCCGATTCCAGCAATTCATTGACGAGGTCGATGTAGGGCAACGTGACGTCCGTGTTGTCGCAACCCAGGGCGATGAATTGCAGATCGGGCCGACGCGAGAGCAGTGCATCGAGGACTGCGCGTTGTTTGAGAAATTGCAGCAAGTCCACGAAGTAGGCCGCAGGACTGAGCACCGAGCGGCATTCGCTGCATTCACAGTAATCGAGCGAGCCAAACAGGGCCTGCAGGTCCGGCAGGTTGGCCAGTGAATCCGCAGGAGGCACGGGGGAGGCCATCAACGCCACCGTGGTGCCATTGAGCGCGAGGTTGTAGCGGCCGAAAGCGGACAACGCGCTGGCGTAGCGCGCTTGCGCGCGCAACCATGCCGCATCGGCTCGCGGTTCACTGCCGAGCAGTGGCGCCATCTGCGCGACAAAGGGTGCGCGCCCGCTGAAATAGACGGCTTGCGCCGAGTGGTAACCCGCGCCTTTAAGCGCTTCTACCGTAGCGTAGCGCGCCGACAAAAAGGACAGCCGTTGCAGGGCCTTCAGTGAACCCAGGGCCTCGGCCGACAGCTCGACGTTGTTCCTGGCGACGTACCGGTCGATGTTTGTACGCCGCAGATTGAGTCTCGGATTCGCGGTCAGTACCGACACCAATTCCTCCCTGGCGGGGAAGGAGGGGCCCGTGGCTTTGCTCAGGCCGCCAAGAAAGGTCGTTGTCAGGTAGCGCGACTGGAACCGTTCGGCCAAGGCCTTGGCGAAACGGGCGATGCGCTGTGCCGGCGTGTCATCGGGCAACACCTGGGGAATCGTCGAGGCCTGCGGATCGAGTTGCTCGATCCTTGCGACCCAGTCGGCTTCATCGAGCAGGGCGAGATTCTGCACGCTGGTCAGCGTCCCTCGGGCCAGGCGCTGCAGGGTGTCTTTGACGAGTACCAGGTTACCGCCGAGCAGTTCGCTGGCGTTCAGTGCGGTGTTGAGCGTCGCCAGTTGTTCCTTGGTCAGCGCAGGGTCGGCACGCAGCAGCTTCCATGTGGTCCGCAGGCGCTTTCCCGATGCGGCGTACGCCTGGATGAAGGCAGTGCTCACCACAGCATCGACGCCGGCGGCACTCAACACGTCGTTGAGCGGGGTCTTTCCCCGGATGTAAGGCGTTGCGCCGACACGCTGCGTGCGCAACGCGCGCAGCTGCGCCAATTGATCCGGCTGTTTCGCCGCATAAGTGGCGGGCAGCACATTGGCCGCGAGTGCGGCGCCGAGCGCCTGCGCGAGCGACACGTCCGAATGGGCCAGCACCCCTGTCAGAACCTGCGCCACGAACGCGTCGTCGATGCCGGCATCAGGCAACTGCCCCAGCGCCGTGTCGAGGGGCGCCGGAATGCCCTGGCTGAAAAGGCCATACAGCGTGTGTTCGTCCAGCGTGTTCGCAGCTGCCAGTCGTCGCGCGATGTACAAGCGGGCCACGTCGGCAAAAGGCACGCCGCTGGCTTTCGCGACAAAATCCAGTTCCCGGTTGTCCTTGTTCTGTTTCAGCTTCACCAAGGGCGTCTTCAGCAATTGACTTGCGACCCTGTTGTTCAGCAACGTGTGGGCCGACGGCGCAGGCACACGGCCGATGGTTGCCGTCGTCAGGTCGATGTCGACATGCGCATCGGCCGCGAAAAGCACCCCGGACTCCGCAATGACCTTGTCGTGGGCGTCGAGGGCTTGCACGATCAGGTTGACGGCTTTGTTGCGCCGATAGGTCAACAGGAACTTGCCCGACTCATCCGTGATGGCCGAGGCGAGTTCCGATCGATCGCGTACACGCTGCGCCAACAAAGAGATGCGCGCACCGGCGATGGGCGCGCCGTCCGCGTCGACGAATTTTCCCTGGACGCTGCCCTGGCCGTCGCCGGTAGCGCCTGGTGTGAGTTCGATGGGCATGGAGCATTCCTCCGTGGATCAAACTGACTATTGCGAGAGTCGATCAAAAGCTCGACTGAGTTGGGCACAAACACCGCTGTGGCACCACGCCGCGTAAACGTCATCGCCAGAGGTCAAGACTGTCTTGAGCTGCATGTCCGACAAGAGCTCGGCATTCAGCACACGCACGCCCGGCGCATGCCCGTTGCGGCCAATGACATGGATGTCCGCGTTCAGGAAATGCCGCTGCCCACCCACGGCGGGATCAATCTCAGCGGCGGTCTGCGTTAACATTCGCCCTGTCTCATCGCCATGGGGTCCCGACAGAATCGTCAGCCTTCGCCCCGTCCGGCCGAAACGGCGTATCGCACTCAACAGGCCGCCTTGGGTCACAGGGCCTCTGCTCAAGATGAGTTGAGTACCCCCGCGTATCCACCTCGAGTACCAGCGATCGTTCGTCAGGTGCGCCAGGACGCCTTCGGAGTCCGCCAGATAAAGTGGGCCGTTTTTGACCGGGAGGTAATTGTGCGGCCCCCTGACATCATCCGCGCCGGCCGTCACGGGGGCCTTGGGTTTGGCGGGCATGGCCGACATCGTGAGGAAGCCCATGGCAATACCCTGGAAAATCTGCACGTCGGTGCTCATGCTTTCGGTCATGATCGCACCGGTCATCATGTTCAAGGCGTTGGGTTTGACCGCCCATTCCGGATGGTCGAGTTTCATTCCCCAGTAACGTTTATTAGCGTCCGAAAGGGCATTCCATTGTTTTTCTCCCCACTTCATCTCGAAAAGCATGTCGCCGATCATGTGGACGATGATGGATGCGTCGGTGGTGTTGCCGGCGTCGTTCAGCTTGGGTATGAGTGTGTGCAGCATGTCGATCCGACCCTGGATCTTGCCCCTCTGCGTCGGCGTTATCGGCGGGCCCTGGGCGTTGTAGCGAGGCAGGTCCGGGGTCAGCATGTCTCGGATTTCCTTTGCACGAGCCTCGATCTTTGCGATGTCCTCGTCACTGGGGCGGCCATCAGTCCCGGCCGGATCAGTCAGCCCGGTGGGGCAAGACAGTACGTACTCGTACAAGTTGAGGCCGCCTTGCAATCCGGTGGGGTCGCAGCTCGTCCATCGGCCCAGCCAGGTCGCGTAGTACCTGGCCCCGTGATAGCTCAGCCCGCTTTCCTCATCGCGCTCCATCCGGGTGAAGCGATAGCGCTTGCGGCTGACTTCCACCGCGCTGCGTCCCGCCTGGTACGAAGTGTTCCCATAGGGACAAAATTCTTCGTAGGAAATCACCTGCGCCGCATCGTCCAGTTCCAGCACCGCCGAACCCAGGTGATTGCTGAACTGATAACGCACTAACCGCGCGGGAGAGCCATCGTTGCCCTGGGTCCGCGTCTCTACCTGCGCGATGCGTAGCCGGTCGTCGGCCACGTGCAGCGTTTCGCGTTGCAGCGTGAGGGCGCCCGCGTTGTCGTACTCGAGATACACTTCGAACCCGTCCAGATAGAAACGCTCCTTGCGTTTGATGCCAGCCGGTGATTCGGTAATCTTGCGGGCCCGTTGACCGGTACCGTCGTACACGTAATACGTGCGCTCGCCCTGATGCAGCCCGCCATCGGCATCGTCTGCATTCACCGCTTGGCGCTGCGACGTATAGAGCTCGTCATGGAAATTCCACTGCATCGCCTGCAATTGCGGCATCGACGTCATGTTGCCGTGAAGGTCGTACCCGTACGCCTCGGTCAGGCCCTGGGTACCGGTGACAACCGTGGAGGACAGGCGATTGCCGATCTTTCCCGGCTCCAGCGCACTGGCTTCGTTGTAGTTATAAGTACGCGTCCATCCCGCATGGATGGGCTGGCTGCCCTTATGGATCAACTTGAGAAAGTTGCCTGCGGGGTCATAGTCGTAGTGTTCGGTGTACGTCCCCATGGCTTTGCCGTTATGGGGGCTCGGCAAACGAACGCGAGACGCGTCACTGTATGAACTCGCTGCCGGTGCCAGCGGCATGTCATTGGCGCCCAGTCCAAGGAGCTCGCGGCCGCTGGCTTGCGTCAAGCGATAGAGGGCATCGTAGGCATAGTCATTGCTCGGTTCCACGCGCTGATTGCGGAAAAAAATGGTCTGCTGCGCGTTGTCGCGAACAGCGGTGACGTTGCCCACCGGATCGTACGTGTAGACGAGGTCCTGGATCTGGCATCCGGGCCAGTCCGTGTCCTGTGGCGACGGACAATCGTCGGGAAAGCCGGCCGGGTTGCGTCGGGTGAGCACCCGCGTCAAACGGGAGGTGAATGGATCGTAGTCGTACTTCGTCCTGGCGCCGTTGCCATAGTCGATCAGCGTGCGGCGGCCTTGGGCGTCGTAATCGATGCTCGTGATAAAGGGCGTTTGCGCCGCCGCGCCCGCCAGATTGATGCTGACGGTCTCGAGCATGTTGGCAGCGTTGTAGGTAGTACGCGTGGTGCTTCCATCAGGGGAGGTGGCTGCGGTCGGACGGTTGAGCGCATCGTATTGGGTATGACCGATGAAGGTGCCGCCAAGCACTGGCGCTGCCGACCAGTCGGACAATATCCGATGGTCCGCAACAAATTGCCGCTTGACCCCCAGCGCATTGCCCTTGAAGTCGTAGGCTTGCGGCAGCCCGGTAACCGGGTTGAGCGCCAGGTGGGTGACGACACCGGCCGTGTCGCTGGTCGAGTAGGCACGGGTCCGAAGATTGAGCAGCACATCGTCTGGCATTCCTTCACCGTAAATGACCTGGTGGTACAGCACCTCGACCAGGGTCCGGGGATCGGAATTCGCGGCATCGGTGCCCAGCACGAACAAGCCGGTCAGCCTGCGCAGTGCATCGTATTCGTTGCGGTGATTGTGCCCTCTGGAATCCCAGGCGCGGATGGTTTTCCCTGTGACATCGTCCAGGCTCCAGCGCTGCCCGGCTTCCATGCCGGACTTATGAATACTGCCGCCCAGCATGTGGTAGTCGTACACCATGACCTTGCGGTCGAGCGCATCGGTGACGAAGCGCTGCATGCCCTGGATGTCGATCTCGGCGCGCGTCGCGTATTGGCCGGCGGCGGCGTTGTCGGCGATAGTCAGGAAAGGGCGTCCCAGCGCATCCAGGTGGGTTATGCCGGGTGTGTTGGCGTGGGCGGCCGCTTTCGCAGCGGCATCGTGCTCCTGCGTGCCGAGATCTCCGGTAATGCGTTGCGCATACCAGGTCGGTGACAGATCACCGGAGGGCAGCAAACCGAGGTAGCCGCCCACGTCCGTATCGGCTGCAGGCTCGTTCACCAGCACCGTGTCGTTTGCGTCCCACGATTGCTGATGCCACGCATCGAAGACGATCTTTTCGTAGCTCTGATTGGGATGGTGCGTGGCGACTACACGGCCTAACGGGTCATAGATAAGAATCGCGCTGACGCCCGCCTGTACGCCGAATTCGAACTGGTGCCCCTGCACTGGCAACTGGCTGAAGAACGGCTCGTATTGGCGCACAGGCTTGCCCTTGTTGTTGAAAATGGTCCAGCCGCTGCCGACCCAACGCGGATCGATCACAGGGCCATCAGCCATGGCCGGCCCCGGTTCAGCCTGGACTTTCTTCTGCACGGTTCTGCCGAAGCCGTCGGAATATCCAAAAGCAATGTGCGTTTTGCTCGTGTGCCCCTGTGCAAGGTCGCTGACATGCGTCTCGCGCACGAGGGTGGCGGCAAAGGCCGGCTGCCACTGCGATGGATCGTCGGGGGAGGCCAGACGGGAATTGAAGAAGCGCAGCGGGTCGTAGACGATGCGCATCGTGGCCGTGCCCAGTAGTGCACCGGCCAGGGTGTGGGGATCATCGGCCGCATAAAAACCGTCTATGTCGGCAGGTGTCAGGGCGGCGGAAAAGCCGGTGAGTGAATCACCCAGGTGTTCGGTGGCCTTGCCCATGATGGCGGTCCCCGCCACAAGGCCGAGCGCATCGAATGTAGCAGCGCTTCGATTGCCGTTGGGATCGGTGACGAGGACCGGCAAGAGTACGCGGTAGTCGTGGAGGGCCGTCGTCGAGTTGCCGACCGCATCGGTGGTTTGCACCGGGAGGAGATCGTGCACGTCGAAGGTGGCCGTCGCGCCATTGCCGTAGGGATCCACCGCGCGGCACGGCAGATAGAAATGCTGGAGCGCCGCGGATTTTTCGGCGGCAGGTGTGGTGGCGCTGAGCGAATAAAAAACCCGGCTGGAGGGCTGCCACCAATGGCCGTCGCCATTCAAGTCGACATAGCCACCCCCGTCCGCGGCGATGCTGGCAAGCACGTCGGCAGGCACGGGCAGCAGCGCAGAACCCGCCCGCCGATAGACCTGTGAAACCAGTCCCGGGGTGAAGACGAGCTGATACTGGACGCCTGGCAGTGCCAGCGCCTCCAGCGTGCCAGGCGGGAGGAGTGCGTTCGCGTCGGAGGCCGCAGCGCCCATATCGTCGGGCCTATAGAAGGTGCACGCCCGCGCAATCAATCGCCGATACGTTTGCCCCTGCTGGAGACCCGAAGGATTCAAGTCTTCGAAGGCGATGTCGTGTGCGCCGTCTGCAGCGGTTTGAATGGCACTGGCCAATTGCGTGAACCCCAGCAGCGGTGTAATGCCGGGCGGCGCGCTGGATGGCGGGAGCTGGATAAGTTCGTAGCTACTCGATTGCGCAGGCAACGGCGCACGGTACGCGTCTTCGGCGAGGACGGCGTTGGTGTAGAACGCCTGTGCATAGGTACTGAGCGGCGCGGTTTGTTTGCGTTGATCCTGCGGCGTCAGCGAGGGATCCAGATAACGGCGTCCGTAGGCGACCGCCGCGGATTGCAGCACGTTGCCGAAGGGATCGATCTGGAGCGTCAGCGCGTGAGACACCCTCGGGTCGGCGGCATCCTTCGCGCCGGGCGGCGGTGCAGCCTGATCCACCAGCTGGTTGCCGAGGACTTTGTACAGCTTGCGTTCGTAATGGAAGTCTATGGCCTCGCACGTGAACGCGAAGAACACCGCGTAGGGGTTTTCTCCCCGTGGTTGCAGGACTTCGATCCTGTAGTTGCGCTCGGAGACGCTGTAAGGGCGGTCAGCGGCGTCAGAGCCGTCGAGCGCGTAGATTTCCTGGCGCAGAATCGAGCCGCGTAACGCGCGGCAGGTCTCGCGCCTCTCATCGGGTGAGAAGGTCCATGGCAGGCGACTGCCATCGGCAAGCATCACGGCGTCGGGCAACAGTGTGTCGTCGAGCAGCAGGCTTTGCTGTTCTGCGTCGCTTAACCCGGCGATGAAGCTGCTGTCGTCGCCTTCGTCGTAATACTCCTGTGCGAACTGCCTGGAGACGATCGATTCGCCGAAATAGGCGCCCGTGTGGAACCACGTCCGGGTGTGCACCGGCGGCACCGAATACGCAGGGTCCTGGTTGTTCGCCCCTGGAAAGACGCCGCCCTGGGAGACGGTACTGATCTCCTCGGTGTCCCACTGATCGACGCGGCCGAAACCGCGAAACTCGCGCTCCACACCGTCGAAATAGCCGTGGTGGTAAGCGTAGCGGGTGACGAAGCGATTGCGGCTGATGTAGTCATACGTTTCCACGCGTTCGATCACGTGCACAGGAAACGGCAGCCGGGTCAACCAGGGTGTGCCCGCCAGTTTGTCGGCCACGTAGAACCGGGTCGAGGGCGCGTACCTGACGACAGTTTCTGCGCCCAGGTTGTTGCGCGAGCGCACCAGCAGGTGGGGTTTCTGGCCGCCCATCAAGTCGATGTAGCGCATCGGGCGCGATGCGCTTGTGGGCAACGGTGAAGACCAGAGCAGGCAGGCCGTGCCGTTGCCGAGCAGGTCCAGCACCGTGGCCGACGATACCGATTCGACGGCCGGGAAATGTGCAAGGCTGCGTCGAGTCCCCCAGGCGTTGCCGGATTGATTGAAATAAAGATCGATCGCGTTACTCGCGAAATAGAGGATGTCCGTCGTGCCGGATCCATCGATGTCGGCGAGGCGCAGGCGGTTGCCGTCGAAGAGGTCGGCGTGACCGAAGTGGGGCGACTGCGCCATGGTGACCTTGGCACCAAAGCGGCCATAGCCAAGGTTGGGCCAGTAGCAGACCTCGCCGTTGCGAATGCGAACGAGGTCGGTCAGGCCATCCCCGGACATATCGGCCAGAAAGATCGACTCGCTGCCATCAGCAAAAACCAGTTGCGGTCCTGCTTCCTGATCCAGTGACTGGGGCCGGTGCTGCGCTGTCGCGAAGCCGTCGACCGACAAGGAGGCATGCCAGCAGAACGCGTGGTCCTCGCTGATGAGCAGATCGGGGAATCCGTCGCCGGTCAAATCGATGAACCTGAGGTTCGGGTTGCTCCAGTCGAGGACAGGGATCGACCGGAACCTCCTGAAGCGGTCCCAGTCCTGCTCATCGGTGCGCTCGAAATAGCCGGGGGAGGGGCCGTCGAATGCCACGACAGCGAGATCGCCGGCACCCGACAGATTCATCAGATGCACGCGGTCGCTGTTCAAGGAAGCCGGGGAGGGTTGCCGTGCTACGCGCTGCGTCGGCCCGAACCGCGGCAGGGAGACTTCAGTGCCGGCGATGACCTGCCGGTTGGCCGGGCTCAGGTTCGACGTGTAATACCAGCTGCCGCCCTGTTCGGTCAGGATGCCGGGGACGCCTTCACTCTCCAGATCCACCCAGCGATAGCTGGCGTCGCTGAGCCCACTCGGCAGGTTGCGCACACTCACAGCGTCGAGGTCGCGCACGGACTCGTCGATTTCAGCCTGGGTATAGTCGAACTCGAGCGGTGGCAGCGAACTCGCGCGGTATCCGGCGCCATCGCGAACGTAGCCTGTCTGGGTGACGGAGCGCAAAAAAGCGTAAAAAGGCTGCGTGGTGTCGGCGGGTGGGTTGGATGCGTGTTCCAGGTGGGTGGCGCGCACCAGGCAATCGAGGCCGACGTTCGATTCCCCGGCGAAATGATGAAACATCAGCACTCGCCGGCACAGGCGATAGGTGCGGATCTCGAAGCATGCACGATAGTTCGAGAATGGATCGAGCCGGCAGGTCCATGTCTGTGAAGTGTCCTGGGGGACCGGGGCCAGCAGGTCGTGCTCGCCATAGTCGAATACCACCTCGAAGCACCAATCGACGGGTGGCGGGGGCGGTTCTGTGGCGGTCAGGTCCGGCAAGTAAGGCACGCGATTGCCATAGCGGATGCGCTTGACGTAACGCTGGGCCGATCGCGCCAGGTCACTGCGATTACGCTCCTGGACTTGGGACAGGTCGACGCCTGCCGAGTCTTCCGGCTTGTAGTCGTAGAACACGGCGTTGCCCTTGTCGTCGTGGCTTTCGCAAATCAACCAGCTGAAAATGCGGCCGGGGTCGAGGGGGTCCGCAATTCGACTCTGCGCAGTCCGGCCGTACCAGGTCGTGATGTTGTCTTTGGAGATCGAGCGCCAGAACGTGTCCGCCTCGTTGGCAGTGTTCACCCAGCGTTCGATGCGCGCGAACAATCCTTCGACGCGAGGCCGATACCGGTGGATGCTGTACTGATGTCCATACACGGTGCGCGGCGGCAGGACTTCGCGGACCCAGTCGTTATCGACACGGAGCAGGACCGGCATCAGGTCTTCGGCGCCCGAGAGCATGAAGATGTCGGGCTCTTCGGCATCCCGGTAAAGCGGCAAGCCCTTTTCCGTTTTGCGCGAGACGACGGGAAGCGACAGGTTCCACCCGAAGCCGAAAGGCCCGTTTGCTGCACCGGAGTTGTAGTTGATTGACAGCTGAGGGCCAAATCCGCAGCGCCCGGGAGAAGTGGCAATGGGCACCGACATCGACCCCGTTCCTGTGACGGGGTCAGCGGCAAACTTTTCACCCATCCCGCTGAGGGCACCGCCGCCTTTGGGCGGGACGATCTCGGGGGTCAAGCCGCGATTGGGGGGGCGGCCCGTGCTACCGGACTTGTGTTCAGCAGGCTCCATCGGTCCCTCCAGTCAAGCGGATAGGACCTTGAACCGTATCAAGGGTCGCGGAAACGGCTCAGGCCGAGATTGCAAAGGCTAGTTACTTATCCAGGGCTTGTAGAAACGAATATTTCTAACTCAAATAGCCAATCGATTTAAGGGCAGTGTTGCAGCATCAGGCAGGTCGCGACCGAGGGTCTGAGGAAGGGAGACCCAGTTGAATCTATCGAAATATAGGAGTGGGTGCCGGTACTGCTCGCAAAGCATCCGTGATGCTCAATGCACCTTCGCGCGCAGCTCTCGGACTTTTCCTACAACGCAACGGGAGTTACCTGCTATCCGGGTGTTTGTGAAAAGGAGACAGTGATAGGAGCGTGCCTGCTAAAGCCTGCAAGGATGGCTTATGCTACAAAACGACCGCGACAATCTGGAACTCGATAAACTACAAACTGAAATTCGGAAATTCACGGCCGAAACCCGCAAGTTCATGGCCGAAGAAGGTAAGCTGAAGCAAGAAGCCTTCTGGTACCCGTTCGCAGTGGGGGCTGGTGTGGTGACTGCGGTTGTCGCGGCTGTAGGTCTTTTGTCCACGTTCTGAACGCGGGGTCGCAACAGCGGGGCCGCGCATCGACGGCACTTGAGTTTTGCCCTTGCGCAGCCCACATTGCCTGACAAAGGTTCACGCACCAGGATTGACCCGTGACCGGTAAAGGAAGAACAAGCATGCCCACACAGTCTACGAATCAAGCCAGCATTGAACGGTTACGCCGTGATGTAGCCGCTCTGGCCGAAGAAATGAGCAGACCGGCACCGACGGCGGCCCGCGCTTTTCTGTTGCCTTTCAGCATCGGCGCTGCGTTCGCCCTTACGACCTTTGTCGTTGTCGCTCTGCTGGCCAGACTGATCTGATCCCTCGCTTCTCACTTATTGAGTGGGGACGGGCGTGATTGAGCCCCCTTGAAGTCTGACTCCTTCAGTGAAAAAAACGAGACCTGGCTGCCGCCGGGTTTCGTTCATTCATCAACGGGTTAGCGTAGGGAAGTGCAGAACGCCCGGATGGCCTCGCAAGCCTGGCGCAATGAAGCGTCATCCAGGGCGTAGGCAATGCGAAAGTAGGGGCCGAGGCCGAAGGCGCTGCCATGCACCACGGCCACATTCACTTCGTCGAGCAACGCGTGAGCGACATCTTCGTCAGTGTGCAGCATTCGACCGCCCGCGGACGTACGACCGATCAATCCCGCACAGGAGGCAAACGCGTAGAACGCCCCCGCTGGACTGATGCATTCAAGGCCTGGCGTATCGTTCAATAGCGCCACCATCAAATCGCGACGTTTCTGGAAAACAGCACGGCTTTTACGGATGAAAGCCTTGGGGCCTTCCAACGCGGCGAGTGCGGCCTGCTGCGAGATCGAGCTGGCGCCAGAGGTTTGCTGGCCTTGCAGTTTTTCCATCGCCTCCAACAGCCAGCGCGGCCCTGTGGCAAATCCGATGCGCCAGCCGGTCATGGCATAGGCCTTGGAAACACCGTTCATGGTCAGGGTTCGCGGTGCCAGTCGTGGTTCGACTTGAGCCAGGGTCAGGAACACTTGATCGTCGAAGATCAGGTGTTCATAGATGTCATCGGCCAGAATCAGCACCTGGGGGTAGGCCAACAACACATCGGCCAGGGCTTGCAACTCATCCCGGCTATACACTGCGCCCGTCGGGTTGGACGGCGAATTGAGGATCAGCCAGCGGGTCTGCGGGGTGATCGTCTTGGCCAGCGCGGCGGGCGTCAATTTGAAGCCGGTTTCGGCATCGCACGTCACGATCCGCGCTTCACCGCCACACAATTGAACCATTTCCGGGTAACTGACCCAGTACGGTGCTGGCACGATGACCTGGTCACCTTCGTTGAGGGTCGCGGCCAAGGCGTTATAGATCACCTGCTTGCCACCGTTACAGACGAGGGTGTCTTGCCAGGTAACGTCCAGGCCGTTCTCGCGCCGGAATTTGGCGGCCACCGCTTCTCGCAGGGAGCGCACACCGGCGACCTGGGTGTAGCGGGTATGGCCGTTTTCAATAGCTTGAATGGCCGCTTCACGCACATGTTTGGGTGTATCAAAGTCAGGCTCGCCAGCGCACAGTGAGATGATCTTTGCTCCTTGCGCCCGGCGCTCTGCCACCCGATCGATGATTCGGTACGTTGCGGAAGGTTGTGCATCCGCCAGACGCTGGTTGAGCCGTTGGATATCGGCGGTCATGCGCGGGTTCTCCACTCTGTAAGGTTCATCAGTTCAAGAGTCGATCGGCCTTCGGTCAATGACTGCATCATCTGCGCTTCCTTGCTCGCTCGAGCTTCGCCTTCAGCGAAGGTACGGGCCACATCCGCAATCGGGATGATGATCACGCCATCATCGTCGGCCACCACCAGATCACCCGGAGCCACTAAGGCACCGGTGAAATTGAAAGCTTGTCCCACAGAGGGCGCGCTGGCCTTGACAGTGCCTTTGACTGAAATACCACGGGCGAATACGGGAAACTGGCGCTTTTTCAAGGCCGCGATATCACGAACGCCACCATCAATGATCAAACCGACCACGCCAGCCGCTTCAGCCGCCACGGTGAGCACTTCGCCCCAGTAGCCGGCGATAAAATTGCCGGTACCGACGACCAGCACGCTGCCACGAGGCACACGCTCCATGGCCAGGTGCAAAGACAGATTGTCACCTGGCGAACACTCCAGCGGGTAAGCCGGCGCGGCGATAAAAGCACCGTCCCAGACAGGGCGAATTGCACTGTCCACTGCACAGGGGAGATGCGAAGCTTCATACAGTGTTGAGCTACCCAACACTTTTGCCCGTTCGTGGACATTCAGGGGGAGGGGGAGCGTGGTCATCAGATTTTCCTCTGCAGGCCGTGGTAGCCCAGCGCGTCGCGGGCTTCCTTGAGGGTTTTTCCTTGAGCAATCAGCGTGCGAATGTCGGCTTCGACCGTTTCGATTTGACGGGCGCACGCGGCCACTTCAGCGGCCTGGGCGCGTGGCACGATCACTACACCATTGGCGTCGGCGACCACGATGTCCCGGGCGCATACCCGCGCCGTGCCAATCGACACCGGCTGGTTGACCGACTGAACCTGTACGCGGTCTTTGCCGGTGCGCATGTAACGGCCCTTGCTGAAAATCGGATAGCCGTCGCCCAGCGCTTTGCTTACGTCACGGCATACACCGTCGATAACCGTGGCGGCTATTTTTCGGCTACCGGCGTACTGGGTCATGATGTCGCCCCAGACCGTGCAGTCGGTGCGGCCACCGTTGTCGATCACCACCACGTCGCCGACGGCGACGTCTTCTATGAAATCGCCCACGGTGCCTGGAGGCACGCTAGCCGCGACGTACTGCACGGTGAACGCCGGGCCGACGGTGACCTTGCTGTAGTTGTCGAGCGGTGCTATGCCGAGGCATTGACCGGGCAGGCCAAGCTTGTCCATGGCATCGGAGACCCCAGGCGTGTCGAGCCCCTCGAACAGGGCAATCAGTGCTTGATCATCGATGTTCATCAGGAGCGCTCCACGTAAATAGCTTCGAACTGGGTGTCATGCATCACTTCGGCCACCGAGCGTCCGCTGCGAACAGCTTCCACCATGCCGTCCTGGCGGCGGGCAATACGCTCGCCAAGATCCACGACCTTCTCGATGTAAGCCTGGGGCACGAACACTGTGCCGCAGTGATCAGCGATGACGTAGTCGTCTTCACTGACGTCGATGCCAGCCACGTTGATCGTCACGGCGGCGTCGACCTGAACCACTCGGTTGCGCGCGCTGATCATGGTGACCCCACGGCCAAAAACCGGGTAGCCAATCGATTCGCTGCCGTCGATGTCACGACTGAAACCGTCGATGACCGTGCCGCGTACGCGCTTGCTTGCCGCCGCATTGGCAAGGATGTCGCCCCAGCAGGAGATGCCTTCGATACCCCCCGCGATCACCAGCACACGTTCGTTAGTGTCGATCTGTTCAACCACGGGGGTGATCAGATGCACCGTGGGAACGTTGTCGGATCTTGGGGCCAGCAGCACCGTACTGGCGCGGCCAACGATCTTCGGACAGTTCCACAGAGGGCGTAGCCCAACGGTGGCACCCGGCAGGCCGAGGAAATCAAGCGCATCGGAAACCGTGTTGGTATCGAGCGCCGCCAAGCGATCCAGCAAACTCTTATGGGTCATGGGAAGCCCCTTTAGTGACGGAGGCGTCCAGTGTCAGTTAGACAATTTGATAGGTATATTACTAATTACAGAAGTATTAGATACGTTAATCCTATGGAATGATCATGATCAATTTCCGCCTGATTCGTCACCTCTGGTTGTTCCTGGCCGTCGCCGAAGAACAGAATTTCGGCCGCGCCGCCAAGCGTTTGGGCATGTCTCAGCCACCACTGAGCGAGCAGATCCAAGTGCTGGAGCAGGCACTTAAGGTCAAGCTGTTTGATCGCTCGCGACGTGGCGCGAAACTGACTCCTATCGGTGCCGCAATTCTGCCGGCGGTGCGCAAGTTCGCCGACCAACTGGAGCGGCTGGAACTCGCCGTGGAGGAGGCGTTGGCGGGGCAATCGGGAATGTTGACCATTGGTGCGATTTCCACGGCCATGTTTGACGTTTTGCCCAGGCTGATTGAGCGACTGAAAGAGGACTACCCGCACCTGACGGTGTCCGTGCGGGAAATCGATAGCGTGGAGGCCGTTCCGGCGCTGGAGGCCGGTGACATCGACCTGGCCTTCGCCCGGCTGGACGGGGATCTGGGGCCTTCGATCAAATCACTGCCACTGCTGGAAGATCGCTTGGTGTTAGCTCTGCCCATTGATCATCCCTTGGCGGCGCGCACGCGTATCAGCCTGTCCAGCTTGGCCAACGAACCTTTGGTGATGTTTTCGCGAAAGGTCAGTCCGGTTTATTTCGATAACTTGATCGCGACTTGCCGGGCTAGCGGCTTTTCCCCTCGTGTGCTTCACGAAGTGCGTTCTGTCGCCTCGCAAATCGCCTTTGTCAGCTATGGCCAGGGCATCGCATTGGTGCCGGCGTCGTTGAAAAAACTGGCGCCCGACAACGTGGTGTTTCGAGCGCTGAGCCAGAAGCTCAATGTAGTGACGACGGCGGTGGCCTGGAATGCTGATCGACCGAATCCACTCATCGAAGAAGTCATTGCCCAGTTTCGTGGCAAAGCATTGAAAGGGCGAAACGCGGATAAGGAATGATAGGTTTGGCGTATGGAAGCTTTGCCCCTGCACCCCGATGGACAACTACGAACGACTGATCGTTAATTTCACCCATGACAAGAGGGATCAGTGCCAACCCGACTGAGGTACTCGAAGAGATTCGCAGCCTCTGGGGGGAGCTTGATCTCTTTGTTAATGCCCACGAAAAGGGTTCTTGTGGCCCAATCATCAGTTAATGGAATTGCTCGAAGTCTCGCTCCGAGCAGTTCTGATCTGACAGACGCGAATGGAAGAATGCCAATACCCAGACCTGCTTCGATCATCCGACAAATACCATCAAAGCTACTCACTTGAATTCGAACTTTAAGTACTTTTCCAGCACTCATAGCTGCATCAGAAATGCGCCTGAGCAATGAGCTGCCTTGATTAAGCGCGACATAGTCGTACTCAAGGGTATCGACCAACGTCAGTGCTTCCTGTGCCGCCAAGGGATGGTTTGTGGGTGCAAGCACCACCAGCTGATCTGTGCGATAGGGAAGTTTGTGCAGTGCATCAGCTGGCGCGTTGTCCGCAAAAATACCAATGTCCGCTCGACCTTCTGCGACCGCCTGGATTATTGCGTCGCTAAGCCCTTCTTCGAGTCCGATCCGTACGTTTGGATTCGAAGCAAGAAAGCTTGCCAGATCGCCAGGTAAGAACTGGATCACTGCAGAAGTGTTGGCAAACAATCGAACGTGACCTCTGACGCCCACCGCATAGTCACTGGCGTCGCAGGCCATACGGTGTACGCCTTCCAGAATTGAGCGGGCGTGTTCGGCCATTCCCTGGCCTGCGGCAGTCAGTTCCAGGCCACGCGGAAGGCGTACGAAAAGAGCGCATTGCATGGTGCGTTCGAGTTCAGTCAATCGCTTACTGGCGGAGGAGAGCGTGATGTTGGCTTTCTGAGCTGCCTTAGTCAGGTTCCCAGTGTCAGCGGCGAACATCAGCAGCCGTAGCGAGAGCAGGTCGATGTGCAGGAGATTGATCATGTTCAACCTTAAGGGTTTCCGAATTGGAAAGGGTAGTGGTGAAAACTGAAATTTTCATCCCGCATTTTTGCGCGGATTATTCAGCCACAGCCTCCAACAAGAACGGAAAACGTCATGAGCCTTCCCTTAGATGGCATCAGAGTGGTCGAAATGGGTCAACTCATCGCCGGCCCTTTTGCCGCAAAAATTCTGGCCGAATTCGGCGCGGAAGTTATCAAAATCGAACCGCCCATTACAGGCGACCCATTGCGAAAGTGGCGTCTGATCCATAACGGCACCTCCGTGTGGTGGGCGGCACAGTCGCGTAATAAGCAATCCGTGACGCTGGATCTGCGTCAGGCAGAAGCGCAGGAGATGGTGAGACGCCTGGTGAAAGACGCTGATGTCCTGATCGAGAACTTCCGCCCAGGCACGCTTGAAAAGTGGGGATTGGGTTGGGAGGTGCTACACGAGCTTAATCCTAAGCTGATCATGCTAAGGGTTTCCGGTTACGGACAGACAGGCCCTTATCGCGACCGTCCTGGATTCGGCGTGATTGGTGAGGCCATGGGCGGCTTGCGTCACCTTTCCGGTGAGCCAGGCAGAACCCCCGTCAGGGTTGGAGTTTCCATCGGCGATTCGTTGTCGGCGCTGCATGGCGTCATCGGCGTGTTGCTGGCGCTACGTCATCGCGAACAGAACCACGGCAGTGGTCAACAGGTGGATGTCGCGTTGTATGAGTCGGTGTTCAACATGATGGAGAGCCTGATGCCGGAATATTCCGTTTTTCAGAGCATCCGCCAACCCGCAGGCAGCAGCTTGCCGGGCATTGCTCCAACCAATGCCTATCGCTGCAACGATGGAAAATATGCGCTCATCGCCGGTAACGGTGACAGCATCTACCGCCGCCTGATGGAGAAAATAGAACGCCCGGATCTGGCTGCCGATCCGGAGCTCGAGCAGAACGATGGGCGCGTCAGACACGTCGCGAGGATCGACGCGGCTATATCGGCATGGACGGCTGAACGATCCCTGCACGAGGTTCTGCTGGCACTCAATGAAGCTCGTATTCCTGCCGGGAAAATTTATGACGCAGCGGACATTGCCAATGATCCCCATTACCTCGCCCGCGACATGTTGCTGCAGAGCACCCTGGATGACGGCACCCCGGTGACGTTGCCTGGCATCGTGCCCAAGCTGCAAACCACTCCTGGCCAGGTACGTTCGACGGCTCCGACGCTTGGCCAACACACCGACTCGGTGCTTGAGGCTCACGGTATCAATGCTCAAACCCGAGCCGAGTGGCGCAGTCGCGGCATCATCTGAACTTAAGGTCTAACACCATGAAACGACTTTTCATGCAAGAAGTCGCGACCCGCGACGGCTTTCAAAACGAATCGGTTTTCATCGAAACCGAACACAAGATTGCGTTGATCAACCACTTGAGCAAATGCGGTTACGCGAAGATCGAAGTGACGTCATTCACTTCGCCCAAGGCGATCCCTTCGTTGTGTGACGCAGAAGCCGTGATGCACGGGATTACCCGCAAACCCGGTGTCGAGTACACGGTGCTTGTTCCCAATGTGCGGGGTGCCGAGCGAGCACTGGGCTGCGGGATTGACGAAGCGAACCTGGTGATGTCGGTCAGCGAGCCGCACAACCGTTCCAATTTGCGCATGACCCGTGAGCAATCCTTTACTCAGTTGCAGGAAGTCATCTCGGTCATCGGGCTGGGCCCGGTTGCGACCAACGTTTCGCTTTCCACAGTGTTCGGTTGCCCCATGCAAGGCGAGGTCGACGCAGGCGAGGTGCTGAGCTGGGTGGATCGCTTCGCCAATCTTGGGGTACGCGGCATCACCTTGTGTGACACCACAGGCATGGCCTATCCATCGCAAGTTCGTGAGCTTTCGAAAGCCGTTATCGACCGGTTCCCAGAGCTGCAATTGACCTTGCACTTTCACAACACCCGGGGCATGGCGCTGGCCAACGCACTGGGTGCGCTGGAAGCAGGTGTTGATCGTTTCGACGCTTCCTTGGGTGGGCTTGGTGGTTGCCCGTATGCCCCCGGCGCAAGCGGCAACGTATGCACAGAAGACCTGGTGCACATGCTTCAGCTGATGGGATATGACACCGGGCTTGATCTGGATGGGGTGCTGGAAGCCTCGGCACAACTGCCGGGTTTGATAGGTCACGAAACCCCAAGCCAGATTTTGAAAGCGGGCCGCCGTCTGGATTTGCACCCGATCCCTGAGCATGTCCAGACACTCAGCAAGCAACTCCCATCGAACCCGGTCGAGCGTGCACTGTGATCAGCCATCTGGATCACCTTGTATTGACGACCCATGACATCGACGCCGAGCAGCTTTGAAGATCAAGCTTATGAGAGTGTATCCATGAATATTGTTTTCCTCGATAGTTCCAGTCTTCCGTCTCCACTTGATCGCCCAGCCGCTGCCTTGAGTTGGATTGAACGATCCGCCACGTCTGCGCACGAATTGGTAGCTGCACTGGCAGGCGCTCAAGTCGCCATCACCAACAAGGTAAAAATCACGCGGGCAGCTCTCGAGCAACTGTCGGAACTGCAATTCATCTGCGTCGCAGCGACAGGCTACGACTGTGTCGATCTGGCAGCCTGCCGTGACATGGGCATCACCGTAAGCAATGTCCCGGCATATTCCGCTGTAAGCGTGGCGGAGTCTGTGATTGGTTCCATATTCGTCTTGCGAAGACATCTGCTGAGTTACCGGCAAGCGGCTTCTGAGCAATGGCCTTGCTCTTCGCATTTCTGCGTACATGACAAGCCTGTTCTCGACGTCGAAGGTGCCACACTCGGGATCTTTGGACGAGGCGATATCGGTAGTCGCGTCGCACGCCTGGCCAGTGCTCTGGGCATGAAAGTGTTGTTCGCCGAGCATCGCGGCGCTACCACTGTCCGTGCTGGTTATCACGCGTTCGACAGCGTACTCACTCAAGCTGACATATTGACGCTTCACTGCCCGCTGACGCTCCAGACCAGACATCTGATCGGAGAGCAGGAGATCGCTCGAATCAAGCCTGGAGCGATCCTGATCAACACCGCTCGTGGCCCGTTAGTGGACGAGTCTGCAGTTTTGCATGGCCTCCAAAATGGAAGGCTAGGCGGAGCGGCGCTTGACGTTCTCGACATTGAACCGCCACCTGCCAACCACCCGCTATTGCATGCCAACCATCCCAACCTTCTGGTCACGCCGCATGTGGCATGGGCCAGTGAAAGCAGCGTGCAACGACTCAAGTCCGTCATTCTGAAAAACATAGAGGCTTATGTGGAGGGCAAGCCAATACACGTGGTGTCTTGATCATTTCGCATGCATCGACCTAAAAATGTTTCAACGAGGCAGAGCCATGACAAAAATAATTAGCTCTTCAGATACAGATTCAGATCTCGGCATCGATTCCCCTACAAGCAAACGCAAGCCGTTTTACCAGCACCTGTATGTTCAGGTATTGGCGGCTATTGCTTTAGGGATCGTTCTGGGACACTTCGCCCCTTCAGTCGGCGAGCAGATGAAACCGCTGGGCGACACCTTCATCAAACTCATCAAGATGCTGATTGCTCCGATCATCTTCTGCACAGTGGTGAGCGGTATCGCCAGTATGCAGAACTTGAAGCGCATTGGACGCGTGGGTCTGAAAGCGCTCATCTACTTTGAAGTATTGACCACGCTCGCCTTGATCATTGGTTTGATCGGCGTGAACCTGCTCAAGCCCGGCGTCGGCATGCACATTGACCCTGCATCGTTGGATGCAACTGCCATCGCGGGCTATGCCAAGGCCGCGCACGATCAAAGCGTGGTTGGTTTCCTTACCCACATTATCCCGTCCACGGTATTCGGCGCTTTTACCGAGGGTGACATCCTGCAGGTGTTATTTATTTCAGTCTTGTTCGCATTCGCTTTGCAGTTGATGGGCGACCTGGGTAAGCCGCTGTTGAACATCATCGATCTGATCGCCAACGCCTTTTTCCGAATGCTCAAGATTGTCATGTATGTCGCTCCCTTGGGCGCTTTCGGCGGGATGGCGTTTACCGTAGGCAAGTATGGCGTCGGATCGCTGGTTTCCTACGGAAATTTGCTGATCTGCTATTACGTGACAGCCATCGCGTTTGTGTTTGTGGTGCTGAATCTGGTCGCGAAGTTAGCCGGCTTTAGCTTATGGAAGTTTCTAAAATACATTCGCGAAGAGCTGGTACTGGTACTGGGTACCTCATCTTCGGAATCTGCACTTCCAAGGCTGATGGGCAAGCTTGAAAAATTGGGCTGTGAAAAATCGACGGTTGGGCTGGTGGTGCCTTCCGGTTACTGTTTCAACCTGGATGGGAGCTGCATCAACATGACGGTGCTGGCGATTTTTATCGCTCAGGCGCTCGATATCGATGTGTCCCTCTACCATCAGGTCACTTTGCTGCTGATTCTGCTCCTGACTTCGAAGGGCGCCGCCAGTGTCACGGGAGGGGCGTTTATCACGCTTGCCGCAACATTGGGGTCGATGGACGTTATTCCTGCGGCAGGGCTGGTGTTGGTGCTTGGGGTCTATCGTTTCATCTCTGAAGGCGGTGCGCTGATCAACGTCATCGGCAATGGTGTAGCAACCATCTTCATCGCTCGTTGGGATGGGGCTTTGGATCGCGAGCAGCTCCAACGGGAGTTGGGGTAAAAGCGTTGTGTTCTACAGCCGCTGCTTCATGGGCGCCACGCACGCTTTTGTTGCAGCAGCTGTAGAGCGCTACCTCACCGCTAGGCGTCGACTCCGTTACCGTCCAGTCCTGGCTGACAAAGGCTCTAGGTGAACATCAGCTGTACTGACTTGTCGATCCAGAAGCGGGTTTGGGCTTCCAGGTGTGGGTCAACTGATAGGCAATGGCCAACCATATGAACCACCCCGGCATGACCATCAAGGCAATACGGGTGTCAGGTCTTAATGCCAGCAAACAGAGAACAAAGCCCAGGAACGCCAAAGAGAACCAGGCCATCGGCACGCCGCCAGGCATCTTGTAGGCCGATTGCGCATGCAGGTCGGGCCGGCTTCTGCGATACGCAATGTACGACGCGAGGATGGTCGACCACGTGAAAATCACCAGGATCGCCGACACGGTAGAGACAATGGTGAACGCTGTCATGACTTCCGGAACAATGAACAGCAACAGTACGCCCACCAGCATCAACAGTGTCGTGAACGCCAGGCTCAGCAAGGGCACGCTATTGCTCGACAAGCCCCGAAAAATCCCCGGAGCATTGTCGTGACTGGCCAATCCAAACAGCATACGACTGGATGAAAACACGCCACTGTTAGCCGATGAGGCGGCAGACGTCAGCACCACAAAGTTAACGATACCTGCTGCTGCGGGAAACCCTGCCACCAGAAACAGTTCGACGAAGGGGCTCTTGTTGGGCGAAACCTGTTGCCAGGAAGTCACCGCAATAATGCAGGCCAGTGCCAGCACATAAAACAGGATAATTCTCAGCGGAATCGAGTTGATGGCTTTAGGCAGGGTCTTCTCGGGGGAGCGGGTTTCCGCGGCTGCGATGCCGATCAGTTCGGTGCCGGCAAATGAGAAAATGGCCATCTGGAAACCGGCGAAGAAACCGAACAAACCGTTGGGGAAGGTTGCCTGTTTGTCCAGCAGGTGGCTCAGGGATGCCGTGACACCATTGGGAGAGACAAAGGAGCTGGCAATCAGCACCATGCTGACACCAATCAGAGTGACTACGGCAATCTGGAATTGTTGCTGTCTCAGCGCCAGACGCAGATCGAGGACCTGCAGCAACAGCGTGAAGGCTTGCTGCACGAGCGCCGTGAAGCTCTGCAGCAAACCCAGGTGCTACAGCAGGATCTGCAGGCCCTGCGGCTCAAGGCCGAGCAGGATCGCGTCGCGCAGGAGAGTTACGTGCGCGGAGTCGAAGATCGCGCGCACCGGGAAGTGGACCGCGCGCGGGAGGAGAGCAAGGCTACAGTCGCCCAGTCCAAGGAACCCGGGCGGAACGTTGAGCAGTTGCAACGGCGACTGGAGTCGATTCATAACGAGCTTAGCCAAACGCAACAACGTGCCGCAGCGCAGCACGCCCGGGCTGAAACGTTGGAGCAGCAAATGACTCAGGTACGCCAAGCTTCTGTAACCAAGCGCAAGCCAAGGCCCCGAAAAACCGCGACTCCAAAGACCGAACCTTAAGGATCATTGCGGCACTCGCGGTTAATGCGCCGGCTCTAGGGACGTGGGTGCGATCGGTTCCGCGGGTGCGCCATCGATAAAGGGACCTCGAGCCGATCAGCAGGTAAACAAGAAAAGAGACCTCGGTCTCTTTTCTTGTATCTGTGGCGGACGGCGCGCTCATGACGTTTCCTCGCAACGCCGAACAGCCTGGCTTAAATCAGTTTTTCAGGGTTTGTCCGCGAGCGGGTTCGCCGCCCTCAGCTCGGGCAAAGCCTGCGGGGCCGATCGGACTATCACGCTGATGATGGTCAGTGCTGCAATCACCAGCCCCGGTGAAGTCGCCAACAACACCCCAGTGGTCCCGGCCCCGGCCGCCAGAATCTGCCCCGCGGCCAAGGGGCCGGCGACCGACCCCAGGCGACCGACAGCCACCGCGGCACCGACGCCGGTGGCACGTACCGAGGTCGGGTACGATGGGGGTGCCAGGGCGTAAAGCACCAGCTGCGCGGCCATCACAAACAACCCCGCGCAAAACCCGGCGACGGCCATGGGGACGATGCCCACCGACAGGCCGACCCCGGCCAGCGCCGCCAGCAATCCGGCATATACGTAAAGCACCACCTTGACGCCGTTGCAGCGATCCAGCAGCACCCCGCCAAGTAGCGAGCCGAGGGCGCCGCCGATGTTGAACAGCATCTGCACGAGGCCAGCCTCGGCTTTGCTGAAACCCTGTTCCAGCAGCAGTGATGGCAGCCAGTTGAGCAACATGTACATCACGGTCAGGGTGAAGAAATAGCTGAGCCACAACGCCAGGGTTACGCGAGCCCGGTCTTCGCCGAACAACGCCTGGCCGGTTGATTCGCGGGTTACGCTGACAGTGCCTTGTTGCTGGCGAAAGGCGCTGGACTCGGGCAGCAGCAGGATCATCAGCGGCACCACCAGCAAGGGCGCGAGCCCGCCGATGATGAAGGTCGTCTGCCAATGATCGGTGAAGAGCATGGCGACCACCGCCGCCAGTGCGCCACCCAGCGGCACGCCGGCATACATGATGCTGATCGCGGTGCCGCGACGTTGCTCACCCACGGCTTCTGCACACAGAGCGATCAGGTTGGGCAGGGCGGCGCCCAGGCCCAGGCCGGTCATGAAGCGCGCCAGGAGCAGGGTTGAGAAACTGCTGACGTAAGCGGTGCTGAGGGAGAACACCCCGAACAGCAGCACTGCTGCAATGAGGATTTTCTTGCGACCGATTCGATCGGCAATCCAGCCACCGAAAAAGGCGCCCGGCAGCAAACCGATGATTCCGGCACTGAACACCCAGCCCATGGATTTCGGGTCCAGGCCAAAGGTCTGGCGCAGGCCCGCGGCGGCGGTACCGGCAGCTTGCAGGTCGAAACCTTCGATCAATGCAACGATAAAACACAGGGCAATGGTCAGCGTCGTACGACGTGATGGGGTGTCCATGGCGAACCTCATTATTGTTTTTGTGGGAGTGCTGACGGATGAACGCGAGCCTGTTCCCTTGGGGAGGCGACAGGCCTGAAATAAGATTAACAAAGATAACTAAAAAATGAATACCGAATATTTTTTTCTGAAAATCACAATTAAACTCTATTGAATCAGATAGATAGCATTGCGATGCAGGGAAATCGATAAAATAGATAATAATATTAATGTTCGTTTATCGGTCACTCACGATTGACTCCACGCCCGGCTGTTTCCATTCTCTGGCCGGAGATCTGCGGGATAACCAACGATCCCGTTCAAAAAACAACAACAATAAGTGGACATCAAACATGCCAAACCTTCATTGGGACGCCCTTGCGGCGGCTTCAACCTTACCTGCTCGCGCACGTGACCTGGCCTTGCTGGGCCTGAGTTTGATTGCACCATCGGCGCTGGCTGACGGCTTCATCGATGACAGTCACGGCACCTTGACCTTGCGCAATTACTACCTGGATCGGGATTACAAGGACGACGGAGCGAAAACCGCGGCACGGGAATGGGCTCAGGGTTTCATCATGAATGTGGAGTCGGGCTTTACCCCGGGGAGTGTCGGCTTCGGCCTGGACGCCCGTGGGTTGATGGGGGTCAAGCTGGATTCGGCGCCGGACCGCAGCGGCACTGAGTTGCTGCCGGTGTCCAGCAGCGACAAGCGCGCGGCGGACGAGTATTCACGCCTGGCCATGACCGCCAAGATGCGTGTTGCCCAGACCACGGTGAAGACCGGCGACGTGTCGATCTTCCTGCCATTTGCTTTCGCCAGCCCGTCGCGGCTGCTGCCGCAGACTTTTCGCGGCACCACGCTCAGCTCAAAGGACATCGACGGACTGACCGTCAACACCGGCTACATCGATCGCATCAACAAGCGTGATTCCACCGACTATCAGCCGATGAGCATCGCTTCGCCAAACGGGCGTTTCAACGGCGCGGCCACCTCATCGCACATGGCCTATGTCGGCGGCGATTACCAGGTGAACAAGGACCTCAGCCTGCGCGTGTATCACGCCGAAGTGGCGGACCTGTATCAGCAGAACACCTTGGCGTTGCTGCACACGGTACAGGTGGGTGAGGGCACGCTGACCAGCGACCTGCGCAGTTTTTTCAGCGATGAAGAGGGCAGCGCCAAGGCCGGCAAAGTGGACAACCGCAACCTTTCGGCGCTGTTCGGTTATCGCTTTGGCGGCCATCGCCTGAGCCTGGGCTATATGCACGCCAGTGGCGACACGGCGACGCCTTATGTGTCGGGCACCGAGTTGATGGGCATGAGCGAGCTGACCATGAGTTCGGACTTTCTCAATGCCAGGGAGCGAACCTGGCAGGCGATCTACGACTATGACTTCGCCGCCGCCGGGGTGCCCGGCCTGAAGAGCCGCCTGCGTTATGTGCGCGGTGACCATATCGAACTGGCGGCGTTTAATGCCGACGACCGCAAGGAGCGGGAGTTCCAGATGGAACTGGGGTATGTGTTCCAGAGTGGTCCGCTGAAGAATGTCGGGCTGATGGCCCGCAAGTCGATCTATCGCAATGACTTCCCTGATGGTGCGGCGTTTCGCGATGAAAACCAGACCCGCTTTCTGGTGCTCTACACCGTGCCGATCTGGTAAGCCCTTTACCTGCCATAAGGCCAGCCGTTCCCCCAGGAATGCGCTGGCATTGGCGTTTCAAGCTTGATAGACCTTTTTCAGCAACCTAAGTAGTTCTTCGCGTTCCTGGCTGTCGAGAGCGGACGTGGCATCCATGTCGCTCTCGGCAGCGATCAGTTTCAATTCCTTGAGCAGCGTCTCGCCGGTCTTGCTGAGAAATATCCCATAGGAGCGTTTGTCCGGTTTGCAGCGTACCCGTACCGCGAGCGCACGCTCTTCGAGTTTGTTAAGCAGCGGTACCACTTGGGGCGGCTCAATGGCCAATGCTTTCGCCAGGTCAGACTGCATCAGCCCAGGGTGCCGCTCGATGATCGCCAGTGCCGAGAACTGCGCGGGCCGCAAATCGTGGGTCGACAGTCGGCTGATCAAATTCTGGAACAGTTTCAGCTGGGCCCGGCGCATGGCGTAACCGATCAGCTCGTCCAATGCGGAGTCCATCGGCGCCTGAATTTCAACGTCGTGGGCCAGGGCTTCGGGGGCAGCGACATTCTTGGACGACTTGGCCATTGCGGGGAAATCCCTCGGGTTTCAGGTTAATAAAGATATCTAGTTTGACGAGGTTAGGCAGGAATAGCTACGGCAGGAGGCTAACGCGCGAACCTTTGTAGGGATTCGATGAGGAAAAATATTTGGTTAATTCGATTAATAGTTAATTGACATAACTAATTTGCCGGTTTAGTTTTTACCCATCGTCAAGCCAAGAACAAGAGAGCATCGCCATGAGCAATTACGAAGGTCGCTGGACAACGGTCAAAGTGGAAATCGAGGAAGGCATCGCGTGGGTCATCCTCAACCGTCCGGAAAAGCGCAACGCCATGAGCCCGACCCTGAACCGCGAGATGATCGACGTTCTGGAAACCCTGGAGCAGGATCCGGACGCGGGCGTGTTGGTGCTGACCGGTGCGGGCGAAGCCTGGACCGCAGGCATGGACCTCAAGGAATACTTCCGTGAAGTGGACGCCGGCCCGGAAATCCTCCAGGAAAAAATCCGCCGCGAAGCCTCTCAGTGGCAATGGAAACTGCTGCGCATGTACGCCAAGCCGACCATCGCCATGGTCAACGGCTGGTGCTTCGGTGGCGGTTTCAGCCCGCTGGTGGCCTGTGACCTGGCAATCTGCGCCGACGAAGCGACCTTCGGCCTCTCGGAAATCAACTGGGGCATTCCGCCGGGCAATTTGGTGAGCAAGGCCATGGCCGACACCGTGGGCCATCGCCAGTCGCTGTACTACATCATGACCGGCAAGACCTTCGGCGGGCAGAAAGCTGCCGAGATGGGCCTGGTCAACGAGAGCGTACCCCTGGCGCAATTGCGTGAAGTGACGGTTGAACTGGCGCTTAATCTGTTGGAGAAGAACCCGGTGGTGCTGCGCGCAGCCAAGCATGGCTTCAAGCGTTGCCGCGAGCTGACCTGGGAGCAGAATGAGGATTACCTCTACGCCAAGCTCGATCAGTCGCGCTTGCTCGACACCGAAGGCGGTCGCGAGCAGGGAATGAAGCAGTTCCTCGACGACAAGAGCATCAAGCCCGGTCTGCAGGCGTATAAACGCTGAAGCCCGCCGGGACGAACAGCGGGGTCCATCCTGCTGTTCGTTGCCCCACGGCGGCACTACTGTTACACCCCTCGAATGCATTCCCGATAAAGACAAGAAAGAGGAATCACCATGCTGGACGTGCCCCTGTTGATCGGCGGCCAGTCGTGCTCCGCCGGCGACGGTCGAACCTTCGAACGCCGCAACCCGGTGACCGGTGAAGTGGTGTCGCGGGTTGCCGCCGCGACCCTGGAAGATGCCGACGCCGCAGTAGCCGCGGCCCAGGCGGCGTTCCCCGCCTGGGCGGCCCTGGCCCCCAATGAACGACGTACGCGCTTGCTCAAGGCGGCTGAGCAATTGCAGGCGCGCAGCGCCGAGTTTATTGCCGCCGCCGGCGAGACCGGGGCCATGGCCAACTGGTACGGCTTCAACGTGCGCCTGGCGGCCAATATGCTGCGTGAAGCGGCGTCGATGACCACCCAGATCAACGGCGAAGTGATCCCCTCGGATGTGCCTGGCAGTTTTGCCATGGCCCTGCGCCAACCCTGCGGCGTGGTGCTCGGCATCGCCCCGTGGAACGCTCCGGTGATTCTCGCCACCCGCGCCATCGCCATGCCCCTGGCCTGCGGCAATACCGTGGTGCTCAAGGCCTCGGAACTGAGCCCGGCGGTGCACCGCCTGATCGGCCAGGTATTGCAGGACGCCGGCCTGGGCGATGGCGTGGTCAATGTCATCAGCAATGCCCCGGCCGATGCCGCCGCCATTGTCGAACGCTTGATCGCGAACCCGGCGGTGCGGCGGGTCAACTTCACCGGCTCGACCCATGTTGGGCGGATTGTCGGCGAGCTCTCGGCGCGCCACCTCAAACCAGCGTTGCTGGAACTGGGGGGCAAGGCGCCGTTGCTGGTGCTGGATGACGCCGACCTGGATGCGGCAGTCGATGCGGCAGCTTTTGGCGCCTACTTCAATCAGGGGCAGATCTGCATGTCCACCGAGCGCCTGATCATCGACACCAAGGTCGCCGACGCCTTTGTCGTCAAGCTGGCGGCCAAGGTCGCGACCCTGCGTGCGGGTGATCCGGCGGCTGAAGACTCGGTGCTCGGCTCCCTGGTCGATGCCAGTGCCGGTACGCGGATCAAGGCGCTGATCGACGATGCCCTGGGCAAGGGCGCACGGCTGGTGGTCGGCGGGCAACTGGACGGCAGCATTTTGCAGCCGACCCTGCTGGACGGCGTCACCGGCCAAATGCGTCTGTACCGCGAGGAATCATTCGGTCCGGTGGCTGTGTTGCTGCGCGGTGAGGGCGATGAAGAGTTGCTGCGTCTGGCCAACGATTCCGAGTTCGGCCTATCGGCGGCGATTTTCAGCCGCGACACCAGCCGCGCCCTGGCCCTGGCGCAACGGGTCGAGTCGGGCATCTGCCACATCAACGGCCCGACCGTGCACGATGAAGCGCAAATGCCGTTTGGCGGGGTCAAGTCCAGCGGCTACGGCAGTTTTGGCGGCAAAGCCTCGATCGAACACTTCACCCAATTGCGTTGGGTCACCTTGCAGAACGGTCCACGGCACTACCCGATCTGATCCGTCGCCACGGGCGCAGGCTCCTTGGAGTCCGTCGCCCGTGTGCAGGCCAGGCATAACAATAACAAGGCCGCAGCCACTGGCTGCCATGCTTGCTGCCCGTCGCCCTGCGTGCGCGGCGCAGGCGTGCCTTGATGGAGGACACGTACGTGAGTTCCGAATTCAGAGCACCATCCCAACCCGTGGCCAACCCGCCGCGTTACCGCCAAGTGTCCATCGGCCGGCCATCGGTCGAGGTCAGTGAAGTGCAGGGCGTGTTGCATATGCGCTCCCTGGAGCCACTCGTCGAGCTGCCTTCGCGGCTGCTCGATCGTCTGGTGCATTGGGCCCAGGTGCGCCCCGAGCAGACCTTTATTGCCGCGCGCCAGGCCGGCGGCGAATGGCGCCGAGTCAGCTATGCCGAAATGCTCGACAGCGTGCGGGCCATCGCCCAGGGCCTGCTGAGTTACGGGCTGTCGGCCGACAAGCCCCTGGCGCTGCTCTCGGGCAATGACATCGAACACCTGCAACTGGCCCTGGGCGCGATGTACGCCGGGATTCCCTATTGCCCAGTGTCGCCGGCCTATTCGCTGCTGTCCCAGGACTTTGCCAAGCTGCGCCATGTCTGCGACCTGTTGCAGCCGGGCCTGGTGTTTGTCAGCGATGCCGGCGTTTACCAGCGCGCCATCGACGCCGTGCTGCCGCCTGACACGCCGCTGATCACCGTGCGGGGCCAGGTGCCGGGACGCAGCCAGGCGAGCTTTGCCAGCCTGCTCGAACAGCCCGGCGGCGCCGAGGCCGACGCTGCCTTCGCCGCCACCGGCCCGGACAGCATCGCCAAGTTTTTGTTTACCTCGGGCTCGACCAAATTGCCAAAGGCGGTGATCACCACCCAGCGCATGCTCTGCGCCAACCAGCAGATGCTGTTGCAGACCTTCCCAGTGTTCGGCGAAGAACCACCGGTGCTGGTGGACTGGCTACCGTGGAATCACACCTTCGGCGGCAGCCACAACGTCGGCATCGTGTTGTACAACGGCGGCAGTTTTTACCTGGACGACGGCAAGCCCACGGCCCAGGGCTTCGCGCAAACATTGCGCAACCTCAAGGAAGTCTCGCCCACCGCCTACCTGACCGTGCCCAAGGGTTGGGAAGAACTGGTCAATGCCCTGGAGCAGGACGCCGAACTGCGGGAGTGTTTTTTCAAGCGCATGAGCCTGTTTTTCTTCGCTGCCGCCGGGCTCTCGCAAAGTCTCTGGGACCGCCTCGACCGGGTCGCCGAGCAGCACTGCGGCGAACGCATCCGGATGATGGCCGGGCTCGGCATGACCGAGGCTTCGCCGTCCTGCACCTTTACCACCGGGCCTTTGTCCATGGCCGGCTACATTGGCCTGCCGGCGCCGGGTTGCGAAGTACGCCTGGTGCCGGTGGACGGTAAACTCGAAGGACGCTTTCGCGGTCCGCACATCATGCCCGGCTACTGGCGCGCACCGCAGCAGACCGCCGAGGTATTCGACGCCCAGGGCTTCTACTGCTCGGGCGACGCGCTCAAGCTCGCCGACCCGCGTGACCCGCAACTGGGGCTGATGTTCGACGGGCGCATCGCCGAGGATTTCAAACTGTCGTCCGGGGTCTTTGTCAGTGTCGGGCCGCTGCGCAATCGCGCGGTGCTCGAGGGCTCGCCCTATGTCCAGGACCTGGTGATTGCCGCGCCGGACCGCGAATGCCTGGGAGCCCTGGTGTTTCCACGGCTGTACGAATGCCGGCGGCTGGCGGGCCTGGGCGCCCAAGCGAGCGACGCCCAAGTGTTGGACAGCGAGCCGGTACGCCAATGGTTCGGCGACTGGTTGCAGCGGCTCAATCGCGAGGCCACAGGTAATGCCAGTCGCCTGGAATGGATTGCCTTGCTCGACGAGCCGGCCTCCATCGACCGTGGGGAAATCACCGACAAAGGCTCGATCAATCAGCGCGCGGTGTTGCAATGGCGCGCGGCCAGGGTCGAGGCGCTGTATCGCGGCGAAGACTCGACCATCCTGCGCGCCGGGCCCAAGCCGTGAGTAGCGCCGGGCAATACTCGGCCTTTGCCGATGCGGCGATTTTCGACGCCGTGCGCACCCCTTGGGTCGACCTCGGCGGGGCCCTGGCCCAGGTTTCGCCGATCGACCTGGGGATCAAGGTCGGCCGTGAAGTGCTGGGCCGGGCCGGCATCGACCCACTGGCGGTGGACAGCGTGCTGGCCGGCTCCATGGCCCAGGCCAGCTTCGATGCCTACCTGCTGCCACGGCATATCGGGTTGTACAGCGGCGTGGCGCAATCGGTCCCGGCGCTGGGGGTGCAGCGCATCTGCGGCACCGGCTTCGAGCTGTTGCGCCAGGCCGCTGAACAGCTGCGCGACGAGGTGCAACTGGCCTTGTGCGTAGCCAGTGAATCGATGTCGCGCAATCCGATTGCCGCCTACACCCACCGGGACGGATTTCGTCTCGGTGGTGGGGTCGAGTTCAAGGATTTTCTCTGGGAAGCCCTGTACGACCCGGCCCCCGGGCTGGACATGATCGCCACCGCCGACAACCTGGCGCGGCGCTATGAGCTGAGCCGCGAGGCGGTGGACCGCTATGCCTGCGACAGTCATCAGCGGGCCTTGCTGGCGCAGCGCGCAGGGGCCTGGGTCGGGGAAATCGTCGCCGTGGATAACCAGCTGTTTGAACTGGAGGGCTATCAGGCGCGCGGCATCAACCTGCCGCGCCGGGCCAGTGCCGTCACCGAGGACAGCCATCCACGGCCCACCGACTTTCCGGCCCTGGCCCGCCTGCGAGCGATGCACGCCGGCGGCGTACAAACCGCCGGTAACAGTTGCGCGGTGGTCGATGGCGCGGCGGCGGCGTTGGTGGGGCGGGCCTCGGCTTGCGCGCGCCCGGCCCTGGCTCGGTTGCTGGCCAGTGCGGTGGTTGGCGTGGCGCCAGAATTCATGGGCATCGGCCCGGCGCCGGCGATTCGCCTGCTGCTGCAACGCAGTGGGCTTAACCTGGACGACATCGACCGTTTCGAGATCAACGAAGCCCAGGCCGCCCAGGTGCTGGCGGTGGCCCGGGAACTGGAGCTGGACAGTGCCCGGCTCAACGTCCAGGGCGGTTCCCTGGCGCTGGGGCATCCCCTGGCCGCTACCGGCCTGCGCCTGGTCATGAGCCTGGCCCGGCAATTACGCCAGCACAACCTGCGTTACGGGATTGCCGCTGCGTGTGTGGGCGGCGGGCAGGGCATGGCGTTGCTGATCGAGAACCCGGCGTACCGCGCCTGAGGCTTTATCGGCCCGTCCAGCGGGGCGGGCGACTCTTTTCTATCCGATGAGGTTTCCCATGTGGAGCTATCAGGCGCCCCTGCGCGATATGCAATTTGTGCTCGAACACTGGCTGCAGGCGCCCATGGCGTGGCACCGCAGTCCGGCGTTCGAAGGTCTGGATCTACCCCTGGCGGTACAGGTGCTGGAACAGGCGGGACGTTTCAGCCAAGGCGTGCTGGCACCGTTGAACAGCAGCGGCGATCGCCAGGGCTGCCGCTGGACGGCAGGGCAGGTCAGTACCCCGGACGGCTTTGCCGACGCCTACCGAGCGTATGTCGACGGTGGCTGGCCTGCGCTGGCCTGCGCCGAAGCGCTGGGCGGGCAAGGCCTGCCGCAACTGCTCGACGCGGCGCTGCAAGAGATGCTCTACGCCAGCAACCACGCCTGGGCCATGTACACCGGCATCTCGCACGGCGCCTACCTGTGCCTCAAGCACCACGGCGCGCCCTGGTTGCAGGAGCGCTACCTGCCCGACATCGTCAGTGGCCAGGCCTTGCCCACCATGTGCCTGACCGAGCCCCAGGCCGGCAGCGATGTCGGGCTGCTGCGCTGTCGCGCCGACCCCCAGGACGATGGCAGCTATCACCTGCATGGCAACAAGCTGTTTATCTCCGGCGGCGAGCACGATCTCACGGGCAATATCCTGCACCTGGTGCTGGCGCGCTTGCCGGGTGCGCCGTCGGGCAGTCGCGGTGTTTCCCTGTTCCTGGTACCCAAGCAACTGGACACTGGCCAGGCCAACCGCGTGCGCTGTGACGGCATCGAACACAAGATGGGCATCAAGGGCAGCGCCACCTGTTCCCTGGTGTTTGAAGGCGCCCGGGGCTGGCTGATCGGCGAGGCCAACCGGGGCCTGGCGGCCATGTTCGTGATGATGAACTCGGCGCGCCTGCATGTCGGCCTGCAAGGCCTGGGGCATGTCGAGGCAGCCTGGCAGAACGCCCGTGAGTATGGCGCCGAACGCCTGCAGATGCGCGCGCCGCTGCGACCGGAAGGCGTGGCGGCCCAAGCCGCCGACCCGATCAGTTATCACCCGGCCATGCGCCGGGTGTTACTGGAGCTGCGCACCACCAGCGAAGGCTTGCGGGCCATCGGCTACTGGGCCGCCCATTTGCTGGATCAGGCCGAGCATGACCCGGACCCGCAGGCGCGGCAGCAGGCCGGGCGACTGGCGCAGTTGTTGACGCCGATCATCAAGGCCTTTTTCACCGAGCAGGGGTTTCGCCAGGCGAGCAACGCCTTGCAAGTCTTCGGTGGTTACGGCTACGTCGCCGAGTTCGCCATCGAGCAGACTCTGCGTGACAGCCGCATCGCCATGATCTACGAGGGCAGCAACGAGATTCAGGCCAACGACCTGCTGCTGCGCCAGGTCCTGGGGGACCAGGGCTGCGCGTTCAGCCTGTTGTTGGCACAACTGCGCGAAGAGGCCAGGCAGGGCGGTAAATGGGCCGAATGCGCAGGTTTCGCCGTCGCCCTGGGCAGCCTGTGCGACGCGCTGGCGGCGGTGGTCGACGACATACGCGAACGGTCACGGGAAGACAGCGAATATCCCTATCGGGCCGCCGGGGATTTTCTTCAGTTGTGCGGCATGACCTTGCTGGCCCTCGCCTGGGCGCGAGCGGCGCGGGTCTCCAGGGCGCTGCCGGAAGAGGATCCGTTGCGCGCCGGCAAGCTGCAAAGCGCCGGGTTCTTTTTCAACTACTTGCCGTCCCGGGTGGCGCAGCACCTGGCAGCGATAGAGGGGGCACGGGCAGCCTTGGCATTTGTCTGACGGAGAATTAATGGATCCATTGGTAGACTCAGATCAATGTTACATACTAGAGGGACACCAAGACGCTTGTGGGTGTTCGATAATCGAACGGAAATATTCGTGCTGACTTAACGCTGCAATGCTTTGATATATAAGAAATAAATAAATTTATTCTGAGAGTTTTTCTTCGGACTGGAGCTGTTTTCAGGCGGATCCACACTAAAAGCCTCTTGCCTATGGATCCATTAGCGGGTTAATTAGCGCCCTGGCGATGGCAGGAGCCCTCCTGACCATTCCGATAAAAACTACAAGAAGGGTTTCGTCATGAATGGCTTATCAAGGGCGCGGAACTGCCTGGGTTCCGTCCGCCGCCTGTGTGTGTGCACGTTGCTGTCTGCTCTCCCATCACTGTGGGTTCATCGCGCGAAGGTCCTGTCATGAGCCTCGATCTGAAGAGCCGCGTGGACAGCGGCCCCATGACCTCCTTTCAATACCTGGCGATCGCCGTCTGCATTGTGCTGAACATGATTGACGGTTTCGACGTACTGGTAATGGCGTTTACCGCCGCCTCGGTATCGGCCGAATGGAGCCTGAGCGGGGCACAGATCGGCTTGCTGCTCAGCGCCGGACTGTTCGGCATGGCCGCCGGGTCATTGTTTATCGCACCCTGGGCCGACCGCTTCGGCCGGCGCCCGTTGATCCTCTTCTGCCTCGGGCTTTCCGGCCTCGGCATGCTGCTCTCGGCCCTGAGCCAGACTCCCGTGCAACTGGCCTTGCTGCGTGGCTTCACCGGCCTGGGCATCGGCGGCATCCTGGCCAGCAGCAACGTGATTGCCAGCGAGTACGCCAGCAAGCGCTGGCGCGGCCTGGCGGTCAGCCTGCAATCCACCGGCTATGCCCTGGGCGCGACCCTCGGCGGCTTGCTGGCGGTGTGGCTGCTGACCCACTGGGGCTGGCGCTCGGTGTTCCTGTTTGGCGGCGTGGTGACCTTGCTGGTAATTCCACTGGTGCTGCTATGGCTGCCGGAATCCCTGGATTTTCTGCTCGCCCGCCGCCCGGCCAACGCCCTGGCCCGGATCAATCGCCTGGCCCTGCGCCTGGAACAACCGGCGCTGGTGCAAATGCCGGCGCCGGTGCTCAAGCAGCCCGGTTCTGCCAGTGGTTTCGGCCAGCTCCTGGCGCCGGCCATGCGCCACACCACCTTGCTGATCTGGCTGTTGTTTTTCCTGGTGATGTTCGGTTTCTACTTCGTCATGAGCTGGACCCCGAAACTGCTGGTTGCCGCCGGCTTGTCGGCGCAGCAGGGAATTACTGGCGGGGTGCTGCTGAGCGTCGGCGGGATCTTCGGCGCGGCCCTGATCGGCGGCCTGGCCTCACGCTGGCCGCTGACCCGGGTGTTGTCGCTGTTCATGCTGATTACTGCCGGCTTGCTGGTGCTGTTCGTTGGCTCAGGCTCGTCGATTGCCGCGGCCCTGGGGCTCGGCTTGCTGATCGGCCTGTTCTCCAACGGCTGCGTCGCCGGGCTCTATGCGCTGTCGCCCGTGGTCTATGACGCCTCGGTGCGCGCCACCGGGGTCGGCTGGGGCATCGGTATCGGGCGCATCGGCGCGATTCTCTCGCCGATCGTGGCCGGCTTCCTGCTCGATGGCGGCTGGCAACCACTGCATCTGTATGGAGTGTTTGCCAGCGTCTTCGTGATGGCCGCCGGCTGCCTGTTGCTGCTCAAGCCGCCCAAGGTCGAGGCTCGGCCGGCGCTGGCCAGCGCCTGACCCTGGCGTGCAGCACTCACGCGCCAATACCCCTTCCGATGCCTTGACCGACTGATTGACGCCCGGCCGCGCCGGGCATTTTTGCAGCCAATGCTGGACGGGCCCTGAACGGCCTGTCTGGGAGCGGCTGCGCCTGTGAAAAGCGGAGAACAATAATAATGAACACCCCTTACTGCATCCTTGCGCGCTCGATGGCTGCGGCCTCGCTGACCCTGGGCGTCGGCCTGCCGGCCTGGGCTGAAGACGCCGGCTTTTTCGAGGATGCGAAGACCGATCTGCTGTTGCGCAACTATTACTTCAATCGGGATTTTCGCGATCCGGGAGCGGCCAAGAGCCAGGTCGAAGAGTGGGCCCAGGGCTTTATTCTCAAGTTCAACTCCGGCTACACCCCGGGTACCGTCGGCTTGGGCCTGGACGGTATCGCCATGTTCGGCGTCAAGCTCGACAGCAGCCGGGTGGCCAGTGGTTCGGAATTACTGCCGGTTCAGGACGACGGGCAGGCAGCGGATAACTTCGGGCGCGTCGGCGTGGCGCTGAAGATGCGCATTTCTGCCACCGAATTGAAGGTCGGAGAATTACTGCCGGATATCCCTGTGCTGCGTTACGACGATGGCCGGCTGCTGCCCCAGACCTTCCGCGGGGCCATGCTCGACTCACGGGAAATCGAAGGGCTGGGGTTAAAGGCCGGGCAATACCGCTCGGTGAGCCTGCGCAACTCTTCGGACATGGAGGATCTCTCGGCCTGGGCGGCTCCGGGAGTAACCTCCGATGGGTTCAATTACGCGGGTGCCGAATACCGCTTCAACCAGCAGCGAACCCTGGTCGGGGCCTGGCATTCGCAGTTGGAAGACATTTATCGGCAGAGCTACTTCAACCTGTTGCACAAGCAGCCGGTGGGCGGCTGGGTGCTGGGGGCGAACCTCGGTTACTTCATCGACAAGGATGATGGCCGCGCGCGTATCGGCGAGATACAGAGCCGCACCGCCTATGCCTTGCTCTCGGCGGCGACGGGCGGCCATACCTTGTACCTGGGGGTGCAAAAGGTCAGTGGCGACAGCCCGTGGATGTCCGTTTACGGCAGCAGTGGCCGGACCTTGGGCAACGATATGTTCAACGGTAACTTCAGCAACGCCGACGAGCGCTCCTGGCAGGCGCGCTATGACTACAACTTCGTCGCGATGGGTATTCCCGGGCTGTTGGCGATGGTGCGTTACGGCCATGGTGATAACGCCACTACCAGGGCTGGCAGTAACGGCAAGGAGTGGGAGCGTGATACTGAGGTGAGCTATACCTTCCAGAGTGGCAGCTTTAGGAACCTCAGTGTGCGGCTGAACAACGCCACCAACCGCCGCAGCTTCAACAGCGATTTCGACCAGACCCGGTTGATCGTCAGCTACCCGCTGTCACTGTAGGGGCTGTCTTTGAGATCGCTATCGCCGGCAAGCCGGCTCCTACAGGGTTAAGGCTTGCGGTACTATGGCGGCCCACGTTTTCTGGAAGCCGCCTGGATGAGTAAGCCCGGTCAATTAGTGCTGGTTGCGCTGCGCAAGATGATCGCCTCCGGCGAATTGGCGGCGGGTGAACGCTTGATGGAAATTCCCACGGCGCAGCTGTTCGGTGTGTCACGGATGCCGGTGCGCATGGCGTTCCGCACACTGGAGCAGGAAGGCTTGCTGGTGCGTTTTGGCGGGCGCGGATTTCAGGTGCGCTCGGTCAGTCCCAATGACATTGCCGGTGCGGTTGAGGTGCGGGGTGTGCTCGAAGGCCTTGCGGCGCGCCAGACCGCAGAGCGAGGGTTGTCGGACGAAGCCCGAGCGACCCTTGAGCTGTGCCTGTTGCAGGGTGATCAGCTGTTCGACAAGGGGTACGTAACCGTAGAGGACCTGGAGGTCTATCACGACCTCAACATGCGATTTCATGAGGTGATCGTCGAAGGCAGCCATAACCCGGCAATTGCCGACGCACTGGCGCGCAACGATCATTTGCCCTTCGCTTCGGTGACAGCCCTGGCAGTGGACCGCGACGACATGGCCCGCGAATACCGACGCTTCAACTACGCCCACATGCAACACCATTCGGTGTTCGACGCCCTGGTCAATCGCCAGGGCGCGCGGGCCGAAGCGATCATGCGTGAGCACGCCAATGCGACCTTGCGCTATGCCGAGATCTTCAGCTCCGCGGCGGCGGATGAGCGCATGAAGGTGATCCTGCGCACGGAGTGAATCGCGTCAGATATCCAGCACCAGCAGCGGCGTTTTCGAGCGTGAGCAGCAGGGCGTGAACTGGTCGTTGAGGGCCTGTTCATCCTCGGTGAGGAACAGGTCGCGGTGCTCAGGCACGCCTTCCAGCACGCGGGTCAGGCAGGTGCCGCAGATCCCTTGCTCGCAGGACATCGCGATCTCGATGCCGTGGCTTTCCAGGACCTGGACCACTGTCTTGTCGGCCGGCACCTCGAAGACCTGGCCACTACTGCCGACCTTGACCGAAAAGCTGCCGTCGTTGCTGCTGTCCAGCGGCGCGGCGGCGAAGTATTCGCGGTGCAGGCAGTCTTCCTGCCAGCCTTGGGCCCGGGCGCTATCCAGCACGTGCTGCATGAAGCCTCCCGGCCCGCAGACATACAGATGCACGTTGTCTTCCGGCGTCGCCAGGACCTTGGCGGCATCCAGGGCGGTGTGCGGTTGCTCATCGAAATGCAGGAATACCCGGTCGGCGAAGGGCGCGTCACGCAGGCGCTGGACAAAGGCCGCGCGCTCGCTGGAGCGGGCGCAATAATGCAGCTTGAAGTCGGCGCCGGCATGGGCCAGGCGCTCGGCCATGCACAGGATCGGGGTAATTCCAATACCGCCGGCGAACAACAGGCTGCGACGTGCCTGGTGGGCCAGGGGGAACAGGTTGCGCGGTTCGCTGATGCGCAGGCGTGCGCCACTGTGGATCTGTTCGTGCAGGCTCCGGGAGCCGCCCCGGGACGCCGGGTCCTTGAGGACGCCGATCAGGTAGCGATGCCGTTCCTCGGGGTGATTGCACAGGGAATATTGGCGGATCAGCCCGTCGGGCAGGTGCACGTCGATATGCGCGCCGGCGCTGAAGGCCGGCAGCGGGTGGCCATCGACGTTGGCCAGTTCAAAGCTGCAGATGTCCTGGGCTTCGTTGTTACGGGATACCACCATCACATCGATCATGTTCAGTCCTCGGAGCGTTGCCGCCGTCGGCGGTCACTTCTGGTTATTCGGCAAAGGGCACAGGCAAGGGAGGGGCGCGGCACCTTTAAGGTGCCGTGTCCGGGTCAGGCGGTGGCGGTGGCGGTGGCAATCAACTGCGGTTCGACCCTCTGTTCCTTGGCGATCACGCGCTCCAGGACCTTGCGCGATTGCACGCCGCCAGCATCGATATTCAGCTTGAGCAGGTTGCGTGCCGGGTGGGCGAGCAAGTTCTGTTGCTGACGCTCGAGCATCTCCAGGTCCTCACTGAAAATCTTGCCCTGACCTTCACGAATGCTCGCGGTCAAGGCTTCATCCTGCGGATTGAAGTTGCGCGCCATGCCCCAGAAGTACCAGATCGAGGTCTCTGTTTCCGGGGTGATGAAGTCGACGACGACGCTCGACGCCTTGAACTGCGGGTCGGCGTGGTAACCGCCTTTGCCGGCATGGGCCACGCCGACTTCAATCAGCACATGGCTGGGCGGGGTGAAGCGACAGATTTGCCAGCGGTCCACCGGTACATCGTCGGCCAGATTGTTGCCGCGCAGGGCCATGCGCCAGAAGGGTGGCGCCATGATGTTTTCCATGTGGCGGGCGGTGACCACTTCGTCACCTTCGACCGTGGTCAGCGACGGCGCTTCGTCGATTTCCTTTTGGCCGATGCTGGACGCGTGGACGTAGGTTTCGTGAGTCAGGTCCATCAGGTTGTCGATCATCAGGCGGTAGTCGCACTGAATGTGGAAAAGGTCACCGCCATAGGCCCACTCGTCGCTGACCGCCCATTCCAGGTGATGGATCAGCGTCGGATCGGCCAACGCCTGATCGCCGGGCCAGACCCAGATAAAGCCATAGCGCTCGACCACGGCGAATGTCTTGTTGCACGGGAAACCGCGAACCCGTTGCCCGGGCATTTCCACGGTCTTGCCATCGCACCCCATGACCAGGCCATGATAGCCGCAGACCAGATTGCCGTTGTGCACATAACCAAGGGACAGCGGTGCGCCGCGATGGGGGCAAAAATCCTCGACAGCGGCCACATTGCCTTCGTGCCCGCGGTAAAAAACCATCTTCTCACCACATATCTGACGGCCCAGTGGCTTGTCGGCGATTTCATCGGGCGTGCAGGCAACATACCAGGTGTTTTTGGGGTACATGGACATTCTCCAAGGCTATTTGTTTTTATTTAGTGGATCCATTAACGTAGATTTTCGCCCAGAATGTCAAATATATTCCTTGAATGGCGCGATCAATGGATCCATTGATCGCTCACCCAATAGATTGGCGAATGAGCGTCTCGAAAATGTACAGCCGTGTACGCCACGGACCCCGGTGTGTAAAGTGGAGAAGAATTTTCAAATTAAAGGTGCAACCCGAATGTCACAGACAGGAAGGGCGAAAACCAAAGCGCAGGACGCAGGCTGGGGCGCACCGTTCTTCAAGCCTGAAACGGGGGACATCAATCGGGTCATTCAGTTGTGGGATCCGGGGACCGCGGTCCGACGAAGAAACCGCGGCTGGTGCCTGGGGCCATGCCCCAGGCGACGGTGCAGATCGATTGCAATTCAAATGAACTTATTCAGCACGATAGGCTGAATTAGGACTGCCTTGCCTAGCAACAAATCATGCGCCGGGCGCGTACCGTGTTCACAGGCCGATCAACCTGAGGACGACGGTACGCACTGATCAACAACAGTTGGATGAGCATGACGTCGGTGAGAGGCTGGCGGACGACGAGCGCGTCAGCAGGGAAGATGAATCGGCGTGTGACGGAGCCAGGGTGACGCCGGCCCCAAGCGCTGAAGAGCGACTCCCCAACCAGTAACTCACTGCCTTGAAGGAGATGCTGCGGATGAGCATTTGGTCATCAAGTCTCGAGTCTTTTCGAGACAAAATTGCTGCTGATACTTCGGTACCAAGCTGTGGTGCCACGTCATGCGTCTGTGCCAGCTTCGGCCTTGCGCTTCTCCTCATGGCGCTACGTAAATCCGATACTCGCAACCTGGAAGACGAGCGGAAGTCGACCGTCTATGAGGTGGAGCAACTGATGGCCGTCATGAAGGCCCACGCCGACAATGATGTTCGGGCGTTCAGTGCTTTTATCGAAGAGCCACTGGCTGACTCTCAAGGTCACAGTCAGCAGCGAACACTGGAAATTACCTTAGGTGCACTCGCAGCTGCGAGATGCTGCCTTCAGGGCATCGAACTTGCGCAGAGGGGCTTACCCTGTGTGAAGCCATTCTTGCAGTGTGATGTGGTCGCCGCCGTATTAATCATGCACGCAAGCCTCTCGGCGCTATTGCTGAATGTCGATTCGGACGTTGATCAGCTCGTACCGTCAGCCAGGAGAACTGATCTGGTACATAGCCGCTCCGATCTTCAGCGAAAAGCCGATGAAGCGCTAGCTCGCGTCTGGCGTCAGGACAAACCGCTCTTGGTGTGAGCACACGGGCTAAACGCATGATCAAATCGATACAGAGCCTCGACAGCTGGCAAGATCATCAAGAGCAAGGGTGGAGTCAATGAACTGTTAGGGGGGCTTAGAAGCCTTGGTAGGGCCCATTTAAGAACAAAGGGCCCTCAGGGCCCTTTTTTATGTTCAGCGGTGCAACGGAAAACTTCACTAATAGTGGAGTAACCTGAAGTTGCTAACGGTAACGTTCTCGCCGTCCATGACGATTGAGCGCGTATAGGCATCCGCCAAGCAACAATGCCGCGCCGGCAGCAACCATGAAGGAAGGCCTGTGCTTGGCTGCACGCCAGCCACCTTCAATGCGGCGATCACCGCTTGGCGGTGTAAACAGATTGCCTGAGGACGATTCAGACTGTGGGCTGCGTTCAACACCCAGGCGAGTCAACCATCCTGACAGGAGGGGGAAGCCCGGTACCAGGAAATGCGCCAGACGGGCCATCGTGGCGGCACCTCCCACAGTGGTGCTGGGTCTTGGACGTAACGCACAGGCAACCATCGCCTGGGCTACGAGATGCGGATCATAGATGGGTGGCGGTGGCTTGAGCGCATGACCGGTAAAATTACCGGCATCACGAAATCCCGGTGTGTCCATGACAGCCGGATAGATGTCGCACACATGGATATCGGGATATCCGTTCAGCTCCCCGCGTAACGCTTCACTCAAGCCGCGCAAACCGTACTTACTGGCCGAATAAGCTGCTGCGTAAGGCTGCGCGACCCAGCTCCCCAGTGACAAGGTGTTGATCAACGTGCCGCGTTTTTGCGCCTTGAAGTAAGGCCATGCCACATAGGCACCGCGCAGGTAACCGAGCAGATCCGTTTGCAGCACCTGCTCATGTGCTTCAAGTGGAGTTTCCTCGAAGCTGCCTACCGCTCCGACACCCGCATTGTTAATCCAGATGTCGATGCATCCGTCGCCAAACGCGGCAGCTTGGTCTGCCAAAGCTCGCATCTGTTCGCTGTGTGTAACATCAGTTTGGACTGCCAAGGCTGTGGCACCGCGTGCAGCACATTCTTCGACGACTTCAGCAAGCGCGGCTTCGTCACGTGCCCCCAGTACCAGGCGAGCGCCCTCACTGGCGAATGCATGAGCTGCTGCGCGGCCTATGCCGCTTGATGCCCCGGTGATGACCACCAGTTTGTTGTAGAGGGCGCTTGTCGTGGCTTTGCAGTACACCTCAGAACGGTCTCCAACCTCCGATGAGGGTAAATCTACTGCGGCGTTGTATCGCACTTTGTGCAGTTTCAAACGTGCACCATCGATCAAGGTCAATGTCAGACCTTCAATGGTGCCGGCGACTCGATCTGGAAACACCGGTTCGCCTACAGAATCAAGTTCGTCGTATAAAAATTGCTGACCTTCCAGCCACCCGACGGCGGTCATTAATTCGGGGCCCAGGTAATATTTTCCGTCGAGAAAGAAGCCGGGAAAATTTCGTGTGCGTTCCAGGCTTTCGACGGCGTAACGTTCGCCAGGCTTCATACCGGTCAATGAGTCAATCATGGTGACATCCTCAGGTTCGCTGGTGTTGCGATAGAGGATGGGCTGCCATCAACGTTCCATCGAAATGACTGAAAGGCTTAGACGTTTCCACGTTCGGGTTCGACACGCCCTCTGAGTCAGGAATGAGGAATGGGCTCGGTTCATCCACCGCTGACTTTCCAATGTTTGACATCATCTGCAAACATCATTTGCTTCATCTCATGAGCAATGCCATAAGCCAGAGACTCATGTGCAGCGATGACTTTTTCCTCCGCTGAAAGGCAATGAAAAATATCGAGCTTGGTCTCTGCGTCAGCAGTTTCGATTGTGAAAATCTGCACGTAACGCGCGAGGTCGTTGTCGAGGCTCGACAGGTATTCACGCAGGCGCTGATGGTCCACTGATTTTTGGCTGAAGTACCAATTCATCGGGTGAATCAGGAAGCGTGAGTGGGGCGAGGTGATACGGCGGCCTGCCGCCAAAAACATAATGATGCCCATGGATTCGATGTTGCCCGCATTGATCGCGCATAGCGGTACCGGCAATGACTTCAGGAACGTGTAGAGGGTGAAGCCAAAGTTAGTGCTCCCCCCGCTTGTAGAAAGATTGAGGAGCAAGGAGGTGGCGCCTTGATCGATGGCTTCCAGGCAACAGTCCCGGAAGCGCTCAGTCGTTCCCTGATCGATCTGGCAATGAAAATGCACGATGTGTTCAGTCATCGATTGACCACCTGAGTGTGATGCATGGAGGACTTCTACGCGTTATCAAGTCTAGTAAACATCGAGCATTTGATCTGGAATCCGACGTAAGTCGCCCCTCCATGAGGCACAAGCCGTCCATCGAATGCGCGCATTTTAAGTGGAACCAAATAGACGGATCCACTCGTCGCGAGCCCAATATTTCCGATCAAACTTTCTGTTTTGCGCATCCTCCGAATTAGACGAGCCCATGCTCGTGCTAACGATGTAGAGGTGAACAAAAATGGCCAATACAGGAAACAAAAATCCAGGCAATTTTTCCAATGACCGGGACAAGGCTTCTGAAGCCGGTAAGAAAGGCGGAGAAGCCTCTGGCGGAAATTTTGCCAACGATCCACAACGCGCGTCTGAAGCAGGCCAAAAAGGTGGTCAAGCTTCCGGCGGACAACAATCCCGCGATAGCGATCGCATGTCCGGAGGCGGGCAGGGTACGAATCGCGGAGGCGAATTTGCCGACGATAAAGAAAACATGTCAAAACCAGGCCAAAAAGGTGGCCAGGCTTCAGGCGGACAACGATCCAGCAAGGCTGATCAATCGTCCAGCGGCGGGAAAGGAAGCGGAAGCGGCAGCAATCTCGCCGATGACCGCGATAAGTCCTCTGAAATGGGCCGTAAGGATGGTGGGATGAGCGAAGGTGGAGGACGCAAACCCTGATGCCGTCTGACCCCATCAAGCCCCGGATCTTTCGGGGCTTGATTTCGATATTGCCGGCCAATACTGAAATCCCAGCCTTGGCTCACAAACTCAGCAACCAATATGTTTGGGTGTGAGCACCGGCCTGCGCCTTGTTCACGAAACGACCTCTTAAAATTTCGAGGTTATTCAAATGCACCTGATTGAGATTTTTTTGCCGCTCAACACTAACGATGGCATACCTCAGCCCATCGAGCTTTTTCGTCGTGAACGGGAGCAGTTGGCCGATCAGTTTGGAGGAGTGACGGCGTTCACCCGCAATCCGGCGAAAGGTATTTCGCTGCTGAATGACAACGAAAGATCAGAAGACGAAATCATCGTTTATGAGGTCATGGTTGAAGCTGTTGATCGGCTTTGGTGGCAAAGCTACAAGCGTGATCTTGAAGAGCGTTTTCAACAGGAAGAAATTCTGATCCGTGTCACCGCCGTGAGTCTCATCCGCTAGCCAGAATCCCACCAGGTCACAACGACTCCAATGAATTCGAAACCTTGAATCTGCCCCGGAACAACGTGGTTTGCGATCATAGTGTATGCGGGCAAGCTTCCTCTGGAGAGTGTCGCGCATGTACTGGCGAGGGCGGCAGGCCACTGGGGATCAGCTGCGCACTACCTTTTCCGTACCCTGGAGCGGCAGCAAATCGTTTGCAGCGCTCATGCAGTCTGCCGCACGGATAGCGGAGGCTGGCTACGTGAGGGAAGGGGCGGGTCAGCTTGGTTGTTTAAGACCGAGCATCCCGAGCCGTTGTATTCGGCTCATTCAGTGGTGGGATGCCGGGGCCGCGGTCCGACGAAGAAACCGCGGCGGCCGATCAATCAGGCGGCGGGGAGCAGACCTTTCTGTTTGGCGACATGAGTCGCCAGTGCGTCCATCAAGTCCGGCGACAGGCAGTCATAGGTCTCCAGGCCGATCGAGCGCAGGCGCTCACGGATCGCCTTCATCTGCGCTGGCGGTGTGCCGGTTTCGATGATGGAGGATACGAACGCTGCGAAGCCCGGCGCAGCCCATCCACTCTGGGGAGAGAGCTCGGTGTGGACGAAGTCCAGGCCATAAAACGCATGGTCCTTGTTCTCGATGCGCCCGAAGAGATGGGCGTGGCACTGCTTGCAGGCGTGCCGCTGGATGGTGGCGGTTTCGTCGACGATTTCCAGCTTTTCAGCGTGGGCCGTGACGCTGACCTTATCCCGAGGGACTACGGCAACGACGGAGAATATCGCGTTTTGCGGTTTCCAGCATTTGCTGCAGCCGCACGCGTGGTTATGCAGGGTTTGTGCGTCGATCCTGACCTCGACCTTGTCGGTCGCACACAGGCATTGCAGGGTGCCACCGGTGAAATTCGCGGCGGCAGGTTGGATACCGTTGTCCAGTGCAGGGTGAAGTTTCAAGGTGTTCACGTTGGCTTCTCCGTTTCATGGGGTCAGACGAAAGTGCCTGGGGCCATGCACCAGGCGATGGTGCAGATCGATTGCCTTCATGCGTCAGGTCGAACGCTTCGTTGATTCGCTCCAGCGGCAGGGTGTGGGTGATGACAGGCGCCAATTCAAGCTCGCCGTCATCGCATCCTGGACCATCTTCGGCAACACTATGGCTCAGCAATAAGTATTGCTGATCCATAATTTTTAGCGCAGGGCATCCGCTTCTTTGGCCGAACGCCCCAGGCCGAGATCGAATGGATGAAGGCTACCTATGCGTTGCCTGCGCCGTCCACGCCATCAATCTATGTCTCGTCGCATTAGTGACGAGCCGGGCTGCGACGGCCTCAGTACCAGCGAGTCGCAGTGTCTCAGGTGGCGAGGACGCCTGGATTTTGAGATCCGTTAGCCAGAAACTGAGTTAGAGTGTTCATCAATGTCTGTTCATAAGGGCCCTCCACTCGATTCGCGTAGTCGCGCCAAGCGGTTCCAGCGAACGAACCGGGCAAAAAAAACCGTATATCAATCGTTATGTGAAGAATGAATCGTCCGCTGTTTGTTTCTCTAGATGGGCCCAAGGGAGCCGGCAAAACCACACTGTTGGAGGCCGTTACGAAAGTACTGAGGGCAGACAACAAGAAGGTGATCCGCCTTTGCGAGAAAAAAAGCGATCCCTATAGGGGTGAAACAATGGCTCTCGTTAACAAACTCGTCAGAAATCCCACCCGGGATTTGGAGTTGAGGGTTTGTGAGCGCTTTGCTGATAGCCGTACCTGGATTTCCCAGCACGTGCTGGCAAAACAGCCACCGGGCAGCATCATCCTGATCGATCGCTGGTACCCGTCTGATGCCGCCTTTCGCCGGATAGTCCCGTTTGCAGAGATTCTACGGTTGAACATTGATCGAAACGTGCGAGTGCCAGACCTGCATGTCGGGGTTGTCACCGCCCCTGAAATTTCATGGGCGAGGGCAGCGGCACGATCTCGTGGGTTGGGCAGTACGGTGATCCATAACCTGGAAGAGCATGTCGCTTGTACCAAGGCGTTCGAGCAAGCGATTGCAGATCACGGCTGGGTTTTATGCCGTAATGAAGGAACGATCGAAGACGCAACGATGCAGGTGATTTTTGAGATCTATAGAGTGCTTAAATGCCCCGTAGGCGAAGTTCGCTGCGCCGGCCTTGATGCGGTTGAGATAGCCGTAGATACCTCGAGGCCGGGATGACCCTTCGAGGGCCCTTTTTATTGTTCGGGTTTCATTCGGAACCAGGCGAAACCTGCTCACTGATAAGTTGAGCCAGTATGCGTACCGGTTCGGTAAAGCTTCGCCGAGCCCTGTGCACGAGCCCGATATCTCGATGGAAAGTGTGTTGGCCGAGGTCGAGCGCTCGTACACCGGCGGGCCATTCCTGATGGGTTGCCGTCTGTGGCACCAGCGCAATGCCTACACCATTTTCAACCAGCTTGATGATCGCCTCCAGTTCATCCAGCTCGCAAACCTCCCGCAACGTGAAATGCATCTGCCGCAGGAAGCGATCCACCTGCCTGCCCCCGAAGGATGACCGGTCGTACCGAATGAACGGCTGGCTGGAAAGCAGTTGCGACCAATCTTCTCCCGGCACATCCCGCGGCACGATCAGACGGTAGGGCTCAAGCACCAGGGTCGTCCAGCGCAGATCGCTTTGAAGCGAGAAGGGCGGGCGAATGATCACCGCCATGTCGATTTCGCCGGCATCCACCAGGTTGACCAACTCCATCGACAGCCCGGGGATTACTCGTGTGCGGCACTGCGGGCATTGTTGGTGAAACTTGGCCAGGGCGTCCGGTAAAAAGGAGCGCTGGACGGAAGCGATTGCACCGATGTTCACCAGAATGCTCGCGGGAAGTCCGACCGTGGTAGAGCCCAGATTGTCGTAGAGGCGAAGCAGCTCTTGCGCCTGTAGAAGTATCTGATGGCCCATCCTGTTGAGGTGGGCCGAGCGTCCTTTCCTGTCGAATATCTCGAAGCCAAGCTCGGCCTCCAGGCGCTGAATCTGTGCGCTCACGGCAGCCTGGGTGAGACCGATCTTGTTCCCGGCAGCAGCGAAAGTGCCTTCACGAGCTACAGCAATGAGTGTCTTGAGTTCTTTGATCATTCACAAATATTAATTGTATTTCTAAGAAATTTATATTGATTTTATTGTTTGGTTTGCCGCTCTACGATGTGGCTATCCCCCGACAACAGCCCGAACCTTTGAGCCGATGTCGGTGGGGCGGCGGATCTTGAAGCGTCGTGAAAAACCAACGGCCAGCATTCATACGCTCCGTCCTTCACCAACAAAAACTGTATTGGAGTTCTGATGAGCCTCTCGCCTTTCCACCTGGCAATCCCCGTTTACAACCTTGCTGGCGCACGCACCTTTTACGGCGAAGTGTTCGGCCTGGAAGAAGGTCGTTCCAGCAACCAATGGGTCGACTTTAATTTTTATGGCCACCAGCTGGTTATTCACGAACACCCAAAAACCGCTTCCCAGGAAAGCGTCCATAGCAACCCGGTAGACGGCCACAACGTACCTGTTCCGCACTTCGGCATCATTTTGGGCTGGGAACAATGGGAAGCGCTGGCCGAGCGCCTCAAGTCCTTTGGCACTGAGTTTGTGATCGAACCCTACATTCGTTTCAAAGGGCAGGTGGGCGAGCAAGCCACCATGTTTTTGTTTGACCCTTGTGGAAATGCCCTTGAATTCAAGGCGTTCAAGGATATGAGCCAGCTCTTCGCAAAATAAGAAAAGTGTTGGCACAACAGCGTTGTGCCATTTGAATTCAAGTGAGCTGGAAGCTCATGAATCTAGCAACTGCCAATTAACGCAGTCCTTTCATTCCAACAAGAAGGCTAGACATGAAACGTATTCCCTTGGTGTGGCAAATCATTGCCGGGCTGTTGCTTGGCGTGCTCGTCGGTTGGTACTTCAATACGCATCCGCAGTATCAATCGTGGGTCAGTGCGGAAATCCTGAAACCACTTGGCGATATCTTCATCAAGATGATGAAGATGGTGGTCGTGCCGATCGTGTTCTGTTGCATGATCCTGGGCATCGCAGGAGGCGGAGATAACAAGTCATTTGGCCGTATGGGCATGAAGTCGCTGGGATATTTCTTTGCGATCACCGGCCTGGCGATTGTGATGGGTCTGTGTTTCGCAAACATCTTCGAGCCTGGCACGGGAACCGATATTTCGGGCATCACGCATAGCTCTGCGTCCATCACGATGGAACCTTCGAAGGGCGCCCTCGTGATTGTGCAGAACATTGTCCCGGACAACGTCTTTGTGGCGATGTCGGAAGCGAAGCTGCTGTCGGTGCTGTTCTTCGCGGTGTTGTTCGGCATGGCCTTGAACTCGCTACCCAGAGAGAAAAGCGCGCCAGTGGTCGCGGTGGTTCAGGGTATTTCCGATGCGATGTTCAAAGTCGTCTCAATCGTCATGGCGTACGCACCCATCGGTGTATTTGGCATGATAGGCGCTACCGTTGCGACCTTTGGCTTTGCCTCGCTATTGCCCTTGCTCAAGCTGATCGGTGTGGTTTACCTGGCACTGATTGTCTTTGCGTTGGTGGTACTCGGCGGTATTTGCTATTTGATCGGCGAGAACATCTTCAAGCTGATCAAGTACTTCCGAAATGAGCTGATTCTTGCGTTCTCGAGTGCCGCGTCGGCAGCGGTAATGCCGCAGCTGATGAGCAAACTGGAGAGCTATGGCGTTCCGCGCCGTATCGTCAGTTTTGTGGTGCCGGTGGGGTATGCGTTCAATCTGGATGGTGCGTCGATTTTCCTTGGCGTGGCTACGATTTTTGTCGCACAGCTCTATGGTATCGACCTGTCGCTTTCCCAGCAGATTCTGCTGGTGGTCACGATGGTGCTGACCTCCAAAGGTGCTGCCGGGGTGCCTGGGTTTGCCATCATTATTCTGTCTGCGACATTGGCTTCTGCCGGTCTTCCATTGGAAGGGGTGGCGCTGATCGCGGGGATCTTCAGGATTATCGATAGCGGAACCACCACGCTGAACGTACTGGGTAATGCCATCGCACCCTTGGTAATCGCCAAGTGGGAGAGGGCGGCCCTTGAGCCTTCACGAGTCAATCCGGCGGCGCAAAAAGCATAGCAATCCGCGAGAAGGCGTCCGACAGGAAACGCTAACTGCTCGGTCAATTCATGAGACACGGGCAGGAGCCTCTAGACGACCGGTCTAGTTTGGTGTAGGCTGCCTTTCCTATGAAGAAACCTATCCAAGACATGCGCCAGCACATCATCGACGTGGCCAAGTCGCTGATGACCAACAAGGGCTACACCGCCGTGGGGTTGTCAGAAGTACTGACAACCGCGGGCGTACCCAAAGGGTCGTTCTATCACTACTTTCGTTCGAAAGAGGAATTCGGCCAGGCGCTGCTTGAAGAATATTTTCAGGAGTACATCGGGCGCGTCGATATCGTGATGGCTGCTGAAGGAACCGGAGCCGAGCGGCTGTTGGGCTATCTGCACTACTGGGCAAAGACACAAGCGTTTGATCATCCCGAGGAGAAATGCCTGGTGGTGAAACTGGGCGCTGAAGTCTGCGACTTATCGGAAGACATGCGCACGGTACTGGAAGAAGGCACCGCGCTGATCATCCAGCGGATCACGCGTTGTGTTGAGCAGGGCATGGCCGATGGTTCCATCTCGCAGACCCAGGATGCACTGACATTAGCCGAATCGCTGTACCAGCTATGGCTTGGCGCCTCGCTGTTGGTCAAGGTCAAGAAGACCACGGCTCCCTTTGAAACCGCACTGATCACAAGTAAGCGCCTGCTGGCCTAGGGGCGTTTTTTTTAACTGGTTTTCTAGACGACCGGTCTAGTAGTCGAGGTATTCAGCATGATTGATTACAGTCATAACACCGACCTTTTCTCGTCCGCGCAGATGGGCGCCTTGCAACTGGCTAATCGTATCGTCATGGCTCCGGTGACACGCAGCCGGATGGCAGAAGACGGGGTGCCGAATGAACTGCACGCCACTTATTACGCCCAGCGTGCAGGCGCAGGCTTGATCATCGCCGAGGCCACGAACATTTCTGCTCAGGGCCGTGGCTATGCCATGACGCCGGGGATCTGGTCGGAAGAACAGGTCGCAGGCTGGAAAAAAGTCACCGACGCGGTGCACGCGGCAGGCGGCAAAATCGTCAGCCAGCTATGGCACGTGGGCCGCTTTTCCAGCGTCGAGTTACAGCCAAACGGCGAGGCGCCGGTGGCACCCTCGGCAATCAAGGCCGAAGGTACCACCTACACCAACAAGGGCATGGTCGAAGTGTCCATGCCTCGCGCCCTTGAGACTTCAGAGATCCCGGGGATCATCGAGCAGTACAGGCATGCGGCAGAAAATGCCAAGCGAGCCGGTTTTGATGGTGTGGAAGTCCATTCTGCCAACAGCTATCTGCTCGACCAGTTCTTGCGTGATTCCACCAACCAGCGCACTGACCAATACGGCGGCTCCATCGAGAACCGGACGCGGCTGACGCTTGAGGTCACCGAAGCAGTGGTAGCGATCTGGGGCAGTGACCGGGTCGGTATCCGCCTGTCACCGGTGACGCCTGACGCAGGCAATACGCCCCCTGACAGTAACGTCATGGCGACCTACGGCTACCTGATTCAGCAGCTGAACAGATTTAACCTGGCCTATCTGCACTTCGTCGAAGGCGCAACCGCCACTTCTCGCACCGTTCCAGAAGGAGTGGATCTGGACGCGCTGAGTGCGCAGTTCGAAGGGCCGTTCATTGGCAACAACAATTATGACCTGGATATGGCGCTGGAGCGCCGGGCGCAAGGGCGGATTGATGCCGTGGCGTTTGGCCGCTTATTCATTGCCAACCCAGACCTCGTAGAGCGCTTGCGTCGTGGTGCCGAGCTGACCATCGCTCCGCGCGAGAGTTACTACGGCGGAGGTGCCAAGGGCTACACCGATTGGCCAACGGCAAGTTACTGAGTCGTGCCCTTGCGCCAGCCAGGCGCGGGGAAGTCCGTCACAACAGCATTCAACGCAAAGGGGTACTGAGCATGAATTATCTGCAAAACAAAGTAGCAATCGTCACTGGCGCGTCTTCCGGCATTGGTGCTGCCACCACCCGCGCATTGGCCGCACAGGGCGTTCGCGTCGTGGCAGCAGCACTCGATAAGGAAGAGCTTGAAGCGTTTGTTGCCGAGCTGCGTGTGGCAGGGAGCGACGTGGTCGCGTTCACTACCGATGTCACCCATCTGGATCAAACCAAAGCTCTCGCGAAGTTTGCACAAGACACCTACGGCGCCGTGGACATTCTGGTCAACAACGCTGGCCTGATGCTCTTTTCCAACTGGGTCGATCTGGCCGTGCAGGATTGGGAAAAGATGATCGATGTGAACATCAAGGGCTACCTCAACGCTACTGCTGCGGTACTGCCATTCATGCTGGAACAGAAGTCCGGGCAGATTCTCAACATGGACTCTGTCGCAGGTCACCAGGTTGGGCCGGCGGCGGGTGTTTACAGCGCTACCAAGTTTTTCGTCCAGGCCATGACCGAGTCCATGCGAAAGGAGTTGGGCGTGCAGCATGGCATCCGCGTCAACACCGTCAGTCCCGGCGTCATCAATACCGGCTGGGCGGACAAGGTTAGTGATCCCGAAGGGCGTAAGGCGGCTCAGGAACTGAACCGGATTGCCATTGCGCCCGACGATATCGCCCGTGCCGTGATTTATGCGCTCAATCAGCCGGAAAACGTCACCGTCAACGATCTGATTATCTCGCCGACTCGCCAGGATTGGTGATCGTTGGTTGGCCATGCTGCGCCCATCCAGACCTGATGGGTAATCGGAAAATCTTTCAATCAGGAGTCCATCATGAGCAATCCAACTTACGTCCAGGAATACAACGCGATCGTCGACGTACTTAGCCAGTACAACGAAGGTGGTGCAAAGGCTGACAGCACTTTGATGAAGCCCGCGTTCAACGAGCAGGCCACCATGTTTGGGGTCGACGGCGACAAGCTCGTCGGCGGCGCGATCCAGAATTTGTACGACGTCATCGACAACTCTTTCCGTCCATCTCCCGAAGCCAAAGCCGTGATCGTTCGCATCGACATCGTGGGCACTGCCGCCAGTGCTCGCGTCGATACCGACAACGTTTCGGGATTTCGCTTCACCGACTTCTTCAACCTGCTGAAGGTAGAAGGCAAGTGGACGATCGTCAGCAAGATTTACCACACCCACCCGAGCGCTTGATCGCTCGAGCGCTTCTCGCGAGGTGTGCTGCACCTCGTCCCCAATGAAAGGTGAGAACCATGTCAAAGAACATCAAGGCAGTACCAACCTCCGAGTACAACGCTGTCATCGCTACCGCCAATCTGTACGTTGAAGGTCTGCGTGTGGGCAGCGCAGAAGGCGTTGCGCAAGCTTTCCATAAAGACGCCGTGATGTACGGTTTCACTAATGGTGAGCTGCTTGGCGGCCCGATCAAGAATCTGTTTGATTTCGTTCAGAAGAACGGTGATGCCCCCGAAATCACTACCCGAGTCGACGTGCTGGCGATCACACCCACGACTGCCGTGGTACGTGTCGACATGGAGAAGGATGCGATCGGCGCTGATTACAACGACTACCTGACTTTGATCAAAATTGACGGCACCTGGAAGGTGATCGCCAAGGTTTATCACCAGTTCGAGGGGTGAGCATCGCGCGACGAACTGCGGTTGGGTGGGCGAGCACTGGTCGTTTTTCTGGGCCTGGCCGGAAGATTGTTACCCGTTCGCTGGCAACTTAATCCCGCGTCGCGGATCGCCCTGGTGCTGCTTGAGTCAGCCCTTGAGCAGAAACCGGGTGTTCACATCATCACCTCCGTGCGCTGTATTTGAGCCGAGGTTAGCTGTTTCCAAAGTAGATAATTTGAAAGGAGATACACGATGTCGATTGTTGAGTTTTCTGCTGTCTTAGACGGCGATGCAGCACATGTTTGGAGCGTGTTGAAGAAATTTGGCGAGATTCATAAATGGCATCCATCGATTGTCGAAAGCAGTATTGAGGACAACCAACCTGACGGATTGGTTGGTTGTATTCGTAAACTCACACTGGCCGATGGCGCAGTTGTCAGGGAGCGTTTGTTATCGGTCGATGATCGCAATTTAACGTTGTGCTACCGCTTCGAGGAAGCCCCTTTACCGCTTGATAACTATGTCGCCACTGTGAAATTGGCCTCACTTACAGGGCAGTCCAAGACGTTCATCAATTGGTCTGCAAGCTTCGATCTACAAGACCTAGGTACCGCTGAACGCTATCAAGAGTTAATACGAGGTCTGATCGTCGATGGTCATAATAGTCTTCAGTTGTTTCTCACTAAGGCATTGAACATTTCAGACGACTGATAACGACGATGTTTTGCTGATCGAGCTATCTTGAATGCAAAAGGGCCCGTGGAATCTAGTGCCAGTCAGTTTAACTGACTGGCACTAGCTGAGACTTGTTTATCCGGCGATTCGTTGAACTGGATTTCAGTCACCCGAAGCTCCCACATTTGCGCATTAAGCTTGGTAATTTCGCCTCCAGCCCTCGGCTTTTGGCTTCGAAGACGTGGTCTCTTGCCAGTGTCTATCGCTGAACACCCGGGTGTCGATCACGGCATTTTAGTGAACCGAAGGCATTGCTGGACACCTGACACGCCGTAGCCGGCGTGACTTCAGTGCAAAGGGTTAAAAACTCAGACCATCCACTCGGCGGGCACGATATGCACGCCGGGCTGGGGCACTAGGGCCGCGTCAAGGAGTGCCCGGGCTATGTTGGCCGCTGGGTTGAGCCGCCAACGTTTGGGCAGCAGCGGCCCCGCTAGCCTCAACATAGCTACCAACAGCCGCTCGCCGAGACGGAATTCGTTGCGATGGCCTCCGATCACGCCAGGGCGTACCAAGGCCAGGCTGTCGAAGCCTAGATCGCGCAAGTCCTGCTCCAGCTCGCCCTTGACCCGGTTGTAGAAAAAGCGTGAGCCGGCGTCGGCGCCGATCGCCGAGTTAAGCACATAGGTCGGCGTGCCCTGGGCGCAGGCAAGCCGCGCCACGGCCAGCGGATAGTCATGGTCGACTTGGCGGAACGCCCCCTGCGAGCCAGCAGTACGAATAGTGGTACCCAAAGTGCAAATCACCGCGTCGGCGCGCCACCAAGGCGCATCTTCATCGAGATGCTGGTAATCGATGCGCGGTGTCGATAGTTTGGCATGGGGCTGCAAGCTGCGCCGCGTCGGCGCCACCACCGCAGCGATCCGCGGGTCGGTCAGCGCCAGTTGGAGCACGTGACGCCCGACCAGGCCAGTGGCCCCCACCAGGAGCAGCGTCGTCCCCTCCAGACGTGGATTAGCCTCGCTCATGGACGCGCGAGCCGTTGCACGGACTCGCCCACCGGGGTGTCGCCCTGGGTCAGTTCGATAATCAGCCGGTTCACGGCTGGGCGCTCAATGATCTCCAGTAGCGTGGCCGCTACATCCTCGCGCGGCACTTCGTCGTAGGGGATCGCCAAGCCGGTGCGCACCCTGCCGGTGCCGGGGCTTTCGAGCAGCGTGCCTGGCCGCAGAATCACCCAGTCCAAATCGCTCTCGGCCAAGTGCACGTCGGCCAGCTTCTTGACCGCCATATAGTTCTCGAAGGTCTCCGAAACTTGCTTGCCGCGGAACGATTCGGGAAAGGCCGAGACCAGCAAGAAACGCCGGATGCCGGCTTTCTGCGCCGCCATTACCGCTAGCTCCAGGCCAAGGCCATCGATGGCGTTGGTCATCTCCGGGCCGCCCTTGCCGCCGGCGCCAGCGGAAAAGACCACCACGTCGCTGCCGGCCATAAGCGCGGCCAAGCCCTCGACGTCGAGTTCTAGCAGGCTGCCGAGCACCGGGGTAGCGCCCAGCGCCTTTAGTTCTTCGGTCTGATCCGGGTTCCGATACAGCGCTAAGGCCCGGTGCCCGCGCTTATTCAAATGCTGGGACAGGAGGCGACCGACCTTACCGGCACCGCCCACAATAAAGATCTGGGTCATCGTCGATTCCTTTGCTTAGGGTGGGCTTTCGGGGTAGTGCCCACCACTCCGGTCTTAGACGTCGTGGATATAGACCAGGAAGCGCCCGGCATCCGACGATGCGGGCGTGGGCTACCCAAAAGCTGGTTACGGAGCCACGTGGGTGTGGTAGATCTTGCTGACGACAGTCCACTGACCTTCGACCTTCAACAGGTTGAAGAAATCGGTGAAGCAAAAGCCCGAGACGTCATTGGTGTCAATGCGAGCGCTAGCTGCGGTACCCACTATATCGATCCTGACGATTGCGCCGCGGGCTTCAGGCGAGGGGCGGAATGGCGGATTATCGATGGCATCGAACAGCTCTTGAATCGGGCCACCAACCAGCTTGGTGTCTGCGTCAACACCGAAGATTGTTGCTTGCTCGCTGAAAGCGGGCTTCATGATGCTGCTCTTGGCCTGCTTGCAGCCTTCGTTGTACTTATTCAGTACCTCAACGATGGCCTGATATTCCTGCACATAGGTGGGCTTGTTCATGGTGTTGCTCCTGGTTGGTTGAGAGTAGCTTTGAAAAAAAGGTGGGGGTCTCCGCGGGTATCGGGGTCAAATCCCGCGATCGCCCTTGGTGTGCAGAGTTAGGGATTCAAACAGCTTGCTCATCGTTCGAACCTTCAACAGTTGATTGATGGATTGCCTGTCGTGCGAAGCGGGCAATGATCCACAGCGCCAACAATGCTGCTACCAGACCGCCCCACGACAGCCAGTGCGAATAAGTACTCACAGGCACCTCGCCGCGAATAAGTTGTGCGACATCGGAGACCAGCGACCCCAGATAGGCATAAAGGAAGGTGCCGGGCAGTAGTCCCAACCAGGACGCCAGCACGAAACTGCGGCCCCTCATACTGCTAGCGCCGAGCGTATAGCTCAGCGGAGCGAACGGCACGATAGAGGCCAGCCGAAGCAGGAGTACGATGCGAAAACCATCTCGGGCTACTGCCTGATCAACCACCGCTAGTCGAGGTTTCCGGTCGAGACAGCGTCGTGCCCAAGGCCCCGCCATGTAACGCGTAATGAAGAAAGCCAACGTGGCCGACACTACGGCTACTGGTAATACCAGCAATGTGCCCCACAGTGGCCCATACAAAAAACCGGCGATAGTTGTCAGTGGCGAGGCAGGCATGAAGGCCAGCGTGGCCAACAGGTATAGGGCTGCGAACAAAATGGCTCCGTACGAACCATACGCGCGCAGCACGTCTATCAGTGATGCGGTCTGATTCATGACCAAGTCGATCACGGCTCCGCCCCTACGGACACCCCGTGGATACAAGCACCTTTCTTTTGTCGCATACGATTCACTCCTGACCGCTCTCCGTTGCGCACTTGGTACCTGAAGCTACATATACGTAGTGGTCGTTACAGATATCACTATTGTATAGTGACCGCTATAGATGAAGTCAAGTTGGTTGTTAAACACGAGGCTCAACAAACCATGTCGGATACCGGATCTAATCCCCCCTCTACGCGTAACAAAGGGCGTCCGCGTGGCTTTGATCGCGACCATGCGCTGACCCAGGCCCTCGACGTTTTCTGGCGGCGCGGCTATGAGCTGGCATCGGTGGCCGAGCTATGCACTGCAATGGGAATAAATCCGCCCAGCCTCTATGCGGCCTTCGGCAACAAAGCCAAGCTGTTTCTAGAGGCAGTGGATTTCTACGAGCACCAGTACTGGCATCCTACTTGGCAAGCCCTGGACGCTGAGCGCGACGTGCATAGTGCAATCGCGAACTTCTTCGATGCGTCCGCTCGCATTCTGCTGTCGCCAAAAGCACCTTGCGGCTGCTTGGTGGCAACGGCCGCAGTCAGCGTGTCAGAGGACTCTATCGAAGTTCGAGTGGCTATCGAAGCGCTGCGCCAAGAAGGAAAAGAGTTGTTCGTCAAACGCCTAAAGCGCGCTATCTCGGATGGCCAGCTGCCCGCGCGTACGGAGGTGAAATCATTGGCCGGTGCGCTAAACACGATGCTTGAAGGAATGTCGATTCAGGCACGCGATGGCTTGACGGTCACGCAAATGCGCCGCCTCGCGGCGCATGCCGTGCGCTTACTGCCACCACTGGCATCTGATGCCGGTGCGATCTAGACGACTGGTCGGGGTTCGAGAACAGCCATAGGCTTCTCTGCTTGTGGCATTTCACACGAAGGGAGCAATTGGCGCCTAAATTCAGCGCCCACATATCTGATATTCACCTTTACAGCCATTGATCTCGTAAATTGAATAATCAAAATGATTATTCAATTAGTTCTTTCATTGGCATTCTTTTACGATTTTCTCAGCTCGCCGGTGCACCTCCCTGCGCCAGTCGATGAACTGCATCTGAGGAATCTCAATTGGGCCAGACAAATAACAATCAGCCTATGGCCGGTGTCCGCGTTCTGGACATCGCTACGTTCGTTGCAGCTCCGTTTTGCGGAACCATCCTTGCGGATTTCGGTGCGGAGGTCATCAAGATCGAGCAACCGGAAGGCGGGGATACCCTCCGCAAATTTGGTACCCCTACTGAATGCGGCGACAGCATGGTCTGGCTCAGTGAAGCCAGGAATAAGAAGTCCGTTACGCTCGATCTACGCTCCGAACAAGGTGCTGACCTGTTTCGACAGCTTGTGGCCAAGTCGGACGTCGTTCTGGAAAATTTCCGTCCAGGAACGCTGGAGAAGTGGGGCCTCAGCTTTGAGTCTCTGCGAGCGATCAATCCCAAGCTGGTCATGCTGCGAGTCAGCGCCTACGGTCAAACTGGCCCAAAGCGAGGTGAACCTGGATTCGCTCGCATCGCGCACGCATTCGGTGGCCTCGCTTTTCTCGCGGGCGAGAAAGACGGCCCGCCAGTCGTACCTGGCTCTACCTCACTTGCTGACTACATCTCAGGCATGTGGGGAGCGATCGGCGTCTTGCTGGCCCTTCGTTCCGTTCAAGCTGGCGGGATTGGTCAGTACGTCGATATTGGACTTTACGAATCGGTGTTCAGGCTTCTGGATGAAATCGCACCGGTATATGCCAAGTATGGATTCGTTCGTGAACGCATGGGTGCCGACACTATTAACGTCGTACCGCATAGCCACTACCAGACGAAGGATGAGAAATGGATCGCGCTGGCCTGCAGCAATGATCGGATGTTTCAACGTCTCGCGCAGACAATGGGCACGCCAGAACTCGCGATCGAATACCCAACCAGCCCTGATCGTGTGAAGGAGAGAGCGAGGATCAATGCGCTCGTCGCACTTTGGGTTTCCGGTTTCACCCAGGAAGAACTTCTTGAAGTGTGTGTGCAAGGTCAGGTTCCGGCCGGCCCTGTGAACTCCATCGCGGATATCTTTGAAGATCCTCAATTCGCAGAGCGCGAGAACTTGATCCGCGTACAAGACCCGCGTATCGGCGAGCTTGTTCTGCCCAATGCGATGCCTCGTCTTTCCGAAACGCCCGCTGCTTTTGTCTCCACCGGCCCCTCGCTTGGGTCGAGTACTGAGGAGGTGTTGAGCCGGCTCCTAGGTGTTTCTCCTGAAGCCCTACAAGCGCTTAAAGCCAGCAAAGTTATCTAACCAATCAGAGATCACGGGAATCAAAATGACTAATTACAAAATGTACGTTGGTGGTGAATGGATTGATGCCGCTGCGGGCGAAACCTTTGAAACCAAGAACCCTTATACAGGCGAGACCTGGGCGACCATGCCCCGTGGTCGTGCAGCCGATGCCGAGCGTGCCGTGGCTGCAGCGAAAGCTGCGTTCAACTCTCCTGAATGGTCGAAGATGAAACCAAGCGCGCGGGGGCAATTGCTGCGCCGACTGGGCGATCTGATCGCAGAAAACGTGGAGCATCTTGCCGCCACTGAAGTGGCAGACAACGGAAAGCTGCTCGCCGAAATGCGTGGACAGGTTCGCTACCTGCCTCAGTATTTTTATTATTTTGGCGGCCTTGCTGACAAGATCGAAGGCGGGGTATTGCCTATCGACAAAGCCGACACCTTCACCTTTACCCGCTATGAGCCTCTTGGCGTTTGTGTAGCCATTACCGCCTGGAATTCTCCATTATTGCTGGCCGTGAATAAGCTTGCCCCTGGATTGGCGGCGGGTAATACGTTTGTGCTCAAGCCGTCCGAATTCACCTCCGCATCGGCACTGGAACTAGCGAAGCTCGTTGAAAAGGCAGGCTTCCCAGCAGGCGTAGTTAACGTCGTCACAGGTTTCGGGCTGGAAGTTGGCGAGCCGCTGGTGACCCATCCTGACGTGGCGAAGATCGCATTTACCGGTAGCGAATATGGTGGACAGAAAATCTACGAGTCTGCAGCCAAGAACTTCAAAAAGGTCACTCTGGAACTCGGCGGCAAGTCACCCAACATTGTGTTCGACGATGCCAATCTAGACAACGCTGTAAAAGGCGTGGTCGGTGGGATCATGGCTGCAACGGGTCAGACATGTGTCGCTGGTTCTCGCCTGCTCGTTCAAGAGTCGATCCACGATGAGTTCGTGGAAAAGCTGCTCGCTTTTGCACGCACCGCGAAGATGGGTGATCCGATGTTGGCCACTACCCAGGTTGGCCCGGTAACCACCCCCGCGCAGTATCAAAAAATTCTGGACTACATCGCCATCGCCAAGGCTGAAGGCGCTGTCTGTCGACTCGGCGGTAACCCGTCCACAAAGCCGGAATGCGGGAATGGGCTTTTCGTCGAACCGACGATCTTCACGGGTGTTAACAACCAGATGCGCATCGCACGTGAGGAAGTCTTCGGCCCTGTGCTTAGCATCATCCCTTTCAAGGATGAGGAGGACGCAATTGCAATAGCCAACGACACGCCGTATGGCCTGGCGGCCGGCGTTTGGACTCAGAACATGCGTCGCTCGCTGCTCATGTCCGAGCGCCTTCAGGCCGGGATGGTTTGGGTGAACATGTACCGCGCAGTGAGCTACATGGCACCGTTTGGCGGATTCAAGCGCTCGGGTGTCGGTCATGAAAATGGCCAGAACGCTATCTACTCCTATCTGCAGACCAAGAGTGTCTGGATCAGTACTGCACTTGAAACTCCGGATCCTTTCGTTCTCGGCTAACGAATCAGAGCTGTTCCAAGAACAAGGACAAATATGATGGAAACTCAATTTCCGATGCCCGGGCGTTTTCTTGAGGACTTCAAGGTCGGTGATTCTTATCGTCACTGGCCGGGTAGGACTGTTACAGACGCTGACAACATCCAGTTCAGTCTCGTGACGATGAATCGTCACCCGATGCATTGCGACAGCAACTTCGCCTCAATGAGCGAATTCGGTCGCCCCCTGATCAACAGCGGGCTCACCGTTGCGATCGTATTGGGTCTGACCGTTGATGACGTCAGCCTCAATGCGATCGCCAATTTAGGTTGGAAGGACATCACGCTCAGTGCCCCGGTTTTCCCTGGCGACACACTCTATGCCCGCTCTGAAGTAACAGAAGTGCGCGAAAGCGCAAAAAGGCCGGGGCAGGGCATTGTGACAACGCGAACCGAAGCGTTTAACCAGGAAGGTACCGTATGCATGAGCTTCGTGCGTGCGTGCCTCGTGCCGACTCGGCAGAACGCGATCGACCTTCATTCTCAGAGGGCTGAACGCTCATGAATTACGATCTGCTCAAGGGCGTACGAGTGATCGAAAGCTCGGCGTTCATCGCTGCACCTCTGTGCGGGATGACTTTGGCGCAACTGGGCGCCGAGGTCATCCGTGTAGATCTGATTGGGGGAGGTATCGACTATCAGCGTCTGCCGATGATGCCAGAGGGCCGCAGCATTTATTGGACAAGTCTTAACAAGGCCAAGAAATCCGTTGCGATGGATATCAAGCGCCCAGAAGGACGGGAGCTGCTTCAGCGTCTTGTAGGGGCACCGGGTGAGGCAGGAGGCATTCTGCTGACCAATATCGGTACGCCTTGGTTGAGCCACCAAACTCTTTCAGAGCTTCGGCCTGATCTGATCTCTTGCACCATCGAAGGTAATTTCGATGGGAGCACGGCGGTGGATTACACCGTTAATTGCGCCACTGGTTATCCGATGTTAACTGGGACGGGCACACCCGATCGACCGGTTAATCACACGCTTCCTGCGTGGGATGTCATCTGTGCCAACCAGGCCGCCACTGCAATCGTAGCTGCTCTAGCTCGTCGCCAAAGCAGCGGAGAGGGCGCTGAGATTCGGCTGGCTCTGTCCGACAGTGCATTCTCGACGCTATCTCATCTTGGTCTGCTGACGGAGTCCGAGCTGATTGCGCAGCCGCGTGAATCTCTTGGCAATTACCTGTACGGCGCCTTTGGACACGACTTTGCCACTTCAGATGGTCGGCGAGTAATGATCGTAGCCATCTCGTCGCGTCAATGGCGCGCCTTGGTGAAAGCCTGCGATTTGCAGAACGCAGTGCAATCCTTGGAAGTGGCTCTGGGAGTGAACTTTGACAGCGAAGCTGATCGGTTCGAAGGTCGCGAATTGCTGGCCGCATTGATCAAACAGTGGTGCATCAAAAGATCGCTGGCTGAAATCGAAGCACACTTTACCCAACATGGAGTCGCTTACGGGCCGTACCGAACCGTTCGACAGTTGCTCCAAGAAGACAAACGCGTCTCCTTGGATAACCCCATCTTCGAGCGAATTCAGACATCTGGCGTTGGTGATCATTTGGCGGCCGGTACGCCGCTCAGGTTCGGCCACATGTCTCGTCAAGCAGTACAACCTGCTCCCGAGCTAGGGGAGCACACCGATGAAATTCTTGCTGATGTCCTGGGACTGAGTGACCAGCAAATCGGCGCATTACGTGACAGTGGAATTGTCGGCGGATCTCCGGGATAACAAAGCCGCCGACAACGGAACGTGCGACTTACAAAAATAAAAGCGAGCGTCTGATGAGTAGTCTATTGATTTGCCTGGCGTCGCTGGGATTTTTGATGTTCGTGGCCTACAGGGGCTTCAGCGTCATCCTGTTTGCTCCGATCGCAGCATTGGGGGCAGTGCTTCTTACTGAGCCATCGATGGTTGCACCTGCATACAGTGGGTTGTTCATGGACAAGATGGTGGGGCTCCTGAAGCTCTATTTTCCCGTGTTCATGCTTGGCGCTGTTTTTGGGAAGCTGATCGAAGTTTCGGGTTTTGCACGATCGATCGTGACAGCCATTTCCAAGGTTTTTGGTAGCAGCTACTCGATCACCTGCATCGTGTGCGTGGGCGGGGTGCTGACCTATGGTGGAGTATCTTTGTTCGTAGTGGTATTTGCGCTTTACCCGTTCGCTGCGGAGCTGTTTCGCCGCAATAACATTCCGAAGCGTTTGATCCCGGCAACGATTGCCTTAGGCGCGTTCACGTTCACCATGGACTCGCTGCCAGGAACCCCCCAGATTCAGAACATTATTCCAACAGCTTTTTTTGGCACTGATGCCTACGCTGCTCCCTGGCTTGGGATTATCGGCGCAATCTTTGTCGCCGGTTGCGGCATCACTTATTTGGAGATGCGTCGTAGAAGCTTGATGGCCAAAGGAGAGGGCTATGGCTCAGGGCATTACAACGAGCCGGAGCCGCCTACAGATGAGGCCACGATCAGTCCATGGATTGCCATCTTGCCCTTGGTCATCGTTGGGGTAGGCAACAAACTGCTGCTCGATTTGATTTTGAATCACTTCGGCGCGAGCAATCAGGTGCTTGTGTCGTTCCGTCCTGACTTTGCCGCAGTGGCGCAGGATGTCACCAAAATGGCCGCCGTGTGGGCTGTAGAAGGTGCACTGGCGCTGGGCATTTTGGCCACCCTGATCCTGGGCTGGGGCAGAATCCGCGGCAAGTTCACGAATTCGACTCAAATCGCCGTTACAGGTTCGTTGCTCGCCGGCGTGAATACGGCGTCGGAATATGGGTTCGGGGCCGTCATTGCGGCGCTGCCGGGCTTCAAGCTGGTCGCTGACACGCTGTCTAACATCGAAAATCCGCTTATCAACCTGGCGGTGAGCGTCAACGTGCTTGCCGGGATCACCGGATCATCTTCGGGGGGGCTCAGCCTGACACTTGGCGCGCTAGGCGATCATTTCGTCGCCCTTGCCCATCAACACGCAATACCTGCCGAAGTCATGCACCGCGTCGCATCCATCGCGGCAGGTGGGATGGATACGCTCCCGCACAACGGGGCGATCATCACGCTACTGGCGGTGACCGGGTTAACCCATCGACAGGCATATGGCGATATTTTCGTCCTCACGATTTTCAAAACCATGGCGGCATTTGTTGTGATCGCCGTGTTTTACCTGACTGGGCTGATTTGATCGGCCAGCTCCGACAAAAACAATTGATAGGGGTGAACAAATGAACGCATCAACCTATGACTACATCATCGTAGGGGCAGGATCGGCGGGCTGCGTATTGGCAAACCGGCTCAGCGCTGACCCTTCCAAACGTGTCCTGCTCCTGGAAGCTGGCCCGTCGGACGACCTGCTCTGGATAAAAATCCCGGCAGGGATGACCCGACTGTTTTCGAACAAGAAGGTGAACTGGCGGTACCAAGGGGCTAAGGAACCTGGTTTTAACAACCGTACGCTTTACTGCCCTCGCGGCAAAACCCTGGGCGGCTCCAGTTCCATCAACGGATTGGTTTACATGCGAGGCAATTCGTATGACTACGATTCCTGGCGCGACGAGGGTAACGAAGGGTGGGGCTGGTCTGATGTGCTTCCCTATTTCAAGAAGAGCGAGCGACAGCTGCGTGGGGGTGATGAATATCATGGCGCAACGGGAGAGCTTGCGATTTCTGACGTGATAAACCCGCACATCGCCTCACTGACGTTCATTGATTCTGCGAAGGCGATCGGCATTCCTTTCAACAAAGATTTCAACGGTGCTCAGCAGTACGGCGTTGGTTATCCGCAGATGACTATGGAAAACGGTGTGCGGCAATCGACATCGACTGCTTTCCTGAAACCGATTCGCAGCCGCACTAACCTCGAAGTGCAGGTGAATGCACACGCCGAGCGGATTTTGTTTGAAGGCAAACGTGCTGTCGGCGTGCGCTTCGCCATTAAAGGTAGTAAGCAAAAGAGGGACGTATACGCGAAGGAGATCATTCTCAGCGGTGGCACCATCGCCTCACCGCAGTTGCTGATGCTTTCAGGCGTAGGCCCGGAGGATCATCTACGTAGCCATGGCATCAACGTTGTTCATGATCTGCCCGGTGTTGGAGAAAACCTCCACGACCATGCGTATGTCCATTTTCTGAATCAGGTAACTCCGAAGTTTTCCATCAATCATGAGATTCAAGGCTGGCGCCTTATCCCTCATGTCTTGCAATACGTTGGTTCCCGCAAGGGGCTACTGACCTCTGCTGCTGCCCAGGTTTGTTGCTTCGTTAAATCCGATCCCTCCATGGTCTCGCCTGATTTGCAGATTCAATTCAGGCCCTTCAGCATCGTGGTGACTGAAGACGGGAAGATCGTGCCTGAGAAGATTCCTGTCGTCACCGCGTCTTGCAGCCAGATTCGACCAAAATCGCGTGGTCGAATTCGCCTGAGCTCAGCAAACCCATATGACGATCCAGACATTCTCATGAACTATTTGACCCACGAAGACGACTGCAAGGCGTTGATCGCGGGTATTCGCTGGATGCGCAAAATCTACGCCGCCGAGCCTCTTTCCAAGCATGTCGTCAAAGAGACAATGCCGGGCAGTCAGGTGCAGACAGACGAGCAACTCCTCGATTATTTGAGAAAGTTTGGACAGTCGATGTATCACCCCGTGGGTTCTTGCCGAATGGGGAATGATCAAACCGCAGTGGTAGACGCAAGACTGAGGGTACGAGGTGTCGAGGGGCTACGTGTGATCGACGCTTCCATCATGCCGAGTATCTGTTCGGGCAACACCAATGCTCCGGCCATCATGATTGCGGAAAAAGGAGCGGACATGGTTATCGAAGACGCTCGTTTGTCCACCAATGCGGCCGGTCGGGATGTGAAAACTGACGCAGCGGTAGCATAAGGAGGGTTTGTGGAATATTCAGAGTGGGTTGGAAAAACACAAGAGCGCACCGAACTTATCGCACAGGAAAATGCGGCCAAGTTAGCTGTGACCCTCAATGAAAAGGCGCCGGTCGATGGCGACCCCTTACCGCTGTTGTGGCATTGGGCGTACTTTCAGGATCTCGCTTTCACTGAATCGTTGCGTTCGGATGGACACGCGATGACGGGTGATTTCCTTCCTGCCGCAGGAGACCGAACACGGATGTGGGCAGGTGGGAGACTGTCGTTCATGAAGCCGATGGTGGTTGGCAAGCTTGTCCACCGTCGCTCTACAATCCAGGACATCAAGGAGAAACAAGGCCGGACTGGGTCACTGCTGTTTGTGACAGTCCGGCATGAGTACATTCAGGATGAAGAGACCTCTCTGATTGAGGAGCAAGACATCGTCTATCGGGCCGTCACCAAAGCCGTTGTGGGCGAGGGTGATCCCTTGCCGGATGCTGAATGGACTAACGAGATCGACGCCAGTCCGACGTTGCTATTTCGCTACTCTGCTGTGACCTTCAATACCCACCGGATCCACTACGACTGGCGATATGTGACCGAGGTTGAGGGTTATCCAGGATTGGTAGTGCACGGGCCTCTTACTGCCACATTGGTCATGCGCGCATTTTCGAAGTTCGAACCTGAAGTGACCGTCCGGACATTTGCTTTCAAAGGCGTTCGACCTCTTATAGCCGGCGATACCTTGGTTGTAGGAGGCCGTGTCGAAGAGAAGGGGAGAGCTTCGGTTTGGGCAGGCAACAAGGGTGGCATTGGCCAACTTGGCGAGATCGCCTTCGCTTAACCTCACTCAACATAACGGTGGAGAAATCATGAGCAACGCTTCAATCAGTGCAGCGGGATATGATCTGGTGCGCTCAGCACTCTTCGTGCCGGGTGATCGACCCGAGCGTTACGAAAAGGCGCTGGCCAGTGGCGCAGACCGTGTCATCGTGGATTTCGAGGACGCTGTGGAGGAGGCTTCAAAAAGCAGTGCCCGGGCGTCGTTAGGTGAGTATCTGCTCAGCAACCCCGAGGCCGCAGTTTTGGTACGCGTCAACTCACCCGGCCATGCCCAGCACGAGGCTGACCTCGCGTTTTGCAAAGGACATAAGGGCGTCATAGGGATCATGCTGCCAAAGGCCGAAACACGCGCTCAGTTGGCGAACGCAGCCGAAACCGCAAAACCGATTCTGCCCATTATTGAGAGCGCTCTCGGGGCAGTGAATCTCCCTGAACTCTGTTCCGTGCCAGGACTGGAAAGGTTGTGCTTTGGCGCCATCGACATGGCTCTGGACTTGGGGCTTAAGGATGGTTCGCCAGGTGCGCTAACTGTCCTCGATCACCTTCGGGTTTCCGTTATTGTTCAGTCACGGATTTACGGCCTGGCTCCCCCTCTAGATGGGGTGTTCCCGTCGATAAACGACTTTTCAGGATTAACCAGTGCTGTGCAAACCGCGTTAGAAATGGGCTTTGGCGGCGTGTTATGCATCCACCCGAAACAAGTGGCCGTTATCCACGAAGCGTTGACGCCGGAACCAAACGAGGTCAGTTGGGCAAACCGCGTTCTAGCTGCTGCTGAAACGCAGGGTGGCGCTTTCAAGCTCGATGGGCAGATGATTGATGCGCCAGTGCTATCTCGCGCTAGACGCATTCTCAATGCATTGAGCAACTAGGCGTTTACCATCAGCTCCTGTTGCGTTGACGGCAAGACGAATGTGGCTCTGTTATCAAGAGGCGAACGAGTTGAGCCAAGCGGGATGCGGCAGGTGACATTGATCGTCCTTTGATTGTGATAATGGCCACCTGCCGCGTGAGCTCTGGCTCAATGATCAGCATTTCATGAGTGTCCGGATGGGGATGATCCGGCAATACCACTGCAGGTAAAACTGCAGCGCCCAATCCAGCATTTGCCATTGATATCAGCGTTTGCGCCTGATTGAACTGATATCGCGTCTTCAATTCCAGCCCGAGCTTTTTGGCAGTGTCATCGACAACTGCCCGCAGAGCTGTCGCGAGATTAAGCAGTAGCAGCGGCATCTGGGCGAGCTCGGTCATTGTGATGGTTGACCCTCCCTCCTTGTGCAATTTTTTCGGGACTAACGCGTACAGATTTTCTGTGAGGATCGTTTCACAGTTGAAATCCGGAAAGTCGCTGACCGGCCCAATACCGAAATCCACTTCACCTTTGCGAATGCTGTCATGCATGTCGCCGGAGGTCAGTTCACGAACGAAAACTTCGATCCCTGGGTAATCGCTTTCGAATGCGGCGAGGATTTTCGCCAACCGGGTAGCTGCAACCGTGGTTGAACAGGCCAGGAAAATTCGACCTCGCTTCAGATCCGTCGTCTCTTGAATGCGCCGCAATCCCAGCTCGACCTCGTGCACGGCCCGCTTTGCACTTTCGAGCAACTCAACACCAGAGGCAGTAAGGCTGACCTGACGAGTCGTTCGGTGAAAAAGCTGAACGCCCAACTGGCTTTCCAGCTGCTTGATCTGGCTGGTCACCGCTGATTGGGACTTGTGCGTCAGGTCGGCTGCCTGGCGAAAACTTCCGTGCTCGGCCACCAGCATAAATGCTTGCAGCAGCTTTAAATTCACGTTCGGTAACGGCTGGGGATCAAGTGGCGTGGGCATGTCGGCCTCATTATTAGATTAGATTGCATAATTCTAATGATAATTGAATTGGTCGACTTTGCCAGTCGGCAGTAACCTCAATTTCACCAAAACGGTAACGGCACCATACAAAAACAAAAGGAGCCCGCTGTGTATTCTGACCTCGTACCTTTCGTATCCCCAAGCTTCCGTCTGGATGGCAAAACCGCCTTGATCACAGGTGCAGGTGGCGGTATTGGCGAGGGCATTGCTCTGACCTTTGCCAACGCCGGTGCCCACGTCATCCTGGTTGGCCGCGATCGAGATCCTCTTGACCCCGTCGCAGGCTACATCCGCGCACAAGGTGGCGAAGCAACTGTAGCGGTTTGCGATGTAACCGACTCCAGCGCCATACGTGCTCTGATCAATGAGCTTCCCTCCCTCGATATCCTGGTTAACAACGCTGGCACAAATTTCCCCGAGCCGATGGTGGAAGTGAGTGATGAACATCTGGATGCCATGCTGAATCTCAACGTCCGAGCATGCTTTGTGACTGCTCAAGCGGCCGCAAAAAAAATGCTGAGCAAGCAGTCCGACACCCCAGGCGTGGTCATCAACATCACCTCTCAAATGGGGCATGTCGGCTCTCCGAATCGAACTGTGTATTGCATGACCAAGCATGCTGTTGAAGGCTTGACTAAGGCGATGGCGATTGAGTTTGCGGATCGGGGGCTGCGGGTCAACAGCATCGCTCCCACATTCGTGAATACACCCCTTGTGCGCAGCATCGTCAACACGCCTGAAAAACAGCAATTTCTTGTCTCCAAAATCCCGCTTGGCCATATGGCCCAAGTCGAGGACATCGTCGGTGCAGCTCTCTACCTTGCTAGCCCAGCAGCACGGATGGTGACCGGAGCAAGCTTGATGGTGGACGGTGGTTGGACAGCGCAATAACAAATCCCACGTACTTTTTAGCGAGGTATCAGAATGAGCAATTCAGTAGGCGCACTCATTGTCGAACGAACCGGTGGCCCGGAAGTGCTTCAGTGGCAACAAATCGAGTTGCCCGAGGTGGGCGATAATGAAGTTCAGATTCGCCAAGAAGCCATTGGCGTCGATTTCATTGACACCCAGTTACGTTCCGGCTTGCTTCCGCTTCCTAAACTGCCGAGCGGACTGGGATTTGCCGCTGCCGGGGTCATCGAAAAAGTAGGCAAATCGGTCACTGGTCTGACTGAGGGCGACAAAGTTGTTTACCACTTTCTTACACCAGGGGCTTACGCCGAGAAAAGGAATGTCCCTGCTGAGCGCGTGTTCAAGCTGCCTGACCAAAACCTGGATTCGATTACCGCTGCCGGCGCGTTGTTCCGAGGCCTGACGGCTTGGTACCTGGCCACACGCCTGAAAGACATCAAGCAGGGTGACTGGGTCTTGGTTCACGCAGCGGCGGGTGGGGTTGGCCTTATTCTCTGCCAGTGGCTGTCCCATCTCGGCGCCAAGGTCATCGGTACCTGCATTGGGCAAGAGAAAGCGCAAATTCTCAAAGAATACGGTTGTGCTCATCCAGTGGATGTCGAGAAAGAAGATTTTCTGGAGGTAACCAAGCGGCTCACTGACGGTAAGGGCGTGAGCGTGGTGTTCGAGTCCATCGGCAAGGAAACTTTCGAAAAATCCTTGGATTGCGCACAGCGTTTCGGCCTGATCGTATCGTTCGGCTGGGCATCTGGGGACGTCGCTCCGATCGATCTCGCCTACCTGCGCAACAAAGGCTCTCTGTTCATCACCCGTCCGACCATTTCGCACTATGTCGCTGAGTCTGCTGATTTCCAACGAGGGGCAAGCGAGCTCTTTGCGTTGATCAAATCAGGCGATTTGCGCATTCGCGTTGACCATCAGTATCCGCTGAAAGAGGCGGGCGCCGCTCACGAAGACCTCGCATCAGGCAAAACGAGTGGGTCGGTAATCCTCATCGTTTGAGTGCATCACTGCTTCTCCGAAAACAAGAACAAAGGAGATCACCATGTTACTTAAAGGGAAAACCGCCATCATCACCGGTGGCGCTTCGTTGAAGGGAATTGGCTGGGCTACCGCCCAGCTGTTCATCGAAAACGGGGCTCGTGTGGCGATACTCGACCTCGATCCGGAGGTGATTGACGCTGCAGTTCATGAGCTCGGAAATGGCAGCGTTGGCTATAGCTGCGATGTTCGATCCCCCGATGCTTGTGAACGTACCGTTGACTCAATTATCCAGGCGTTTGGACAGGTTGACATCCTGATCAACAATGCGGGTGTTAGTCAGCCATTCAAGCTGATGGCAAGCACGATGGAAGATTACGAGCTGGTGATGGACGTCAGCCTGCGTGGCGCGTTCAACATGTCCAGAGCAGTAGTGCCACATCTGCGCGCTCGGCGCAGCGGTGCAATCGTGAACATGGGATCGATAGCCGCTCAAAGGGGTGGTGGTGTGCTAGGTGGCCCCCATTATGCGGCGGCTAAGGGGGCAACTCAGACCCTTGCCAAGGCGATGGCTCGCGAGTTGGCTCCCGATGGTATCCGCGTTAATGCAATCGCTCCCGGGTTGGTCGACACCGAGCTGCTCGTGGGCAAGCTCACTGACGAAGGTCGGCAGGCAGCTATGACCGGGACACCGCTTGGTCGCCTAGCTCTTCCCCTGGATATCGCAAACGCCTGTCTTTTCCTCTCGTCTGACCTATCGAGCTACGTAACGGGCGTCGTTCTCGACGTCAATGGCGGGCTACACATTCACTGAGCCTGGGCGCCGGCGAATGTCGGTCACAGGAGGAGATAACCATATGTTGCTCAAGGACAAAGTGGCGCTGGTGACGGGAGCGGGATCGCTCAACGGCATTGGTTGGGCCATTGCCAGACGATTTGCAGAGGAGGGGGCCAAGATCGTTCTTGTCGACATTGCCGCCGACAAACTTCAGATCGCCGCCGACAGGCTCGGCTTGCCTCATCAAGGTTTTGTTTGCGATGTGAGGGATTCAGAGCGTTGCAAGAAGGTAGTTGAGCAGGCCGTCGAAGCTTTCGGGCAGATCGACATTCTGATCAATAACGCCGGAGTTAGTCAGCCGCGACGTCTGTTGGAAATCGATGATGAAGGCTACGACCTGGTGATGGACGTCAGTCTGCGCGGCGCGCTCAACATGTCGAAGGCAGTGGTACCACATATGCGCCAAGCGGGTAGTGGAAACATCCTCTGCATGGGGTCGGTTTCAGCGCAACGTGGTGGCGGTGTCATGGGCGGCGCTCATTACTCGGCGGCCAAAGGTGGCGTTCAGACCTTGGCGAAAGCACTGGCCAGAGAGCTCGCGCCTGACGGCATTCGAGTTAACGCCGTGGCTCCTGGTTTGATTGAGACCGACCTGATCGCGGGAAGACTCTCGGATGAAAATCGCAAATTAACGCTTGATGCGACCCCGCTAGGACGCATTGGCCAGCCGGTGGAAGTGGCCAATGCATGTCTCTATCTCGTGTCCGATATGGCGAGTTATGTGACTGGAGTTGTGCTGGATGTGAATGGAGGGCTCCACATTCATTAATTAACGTTCCGCCAAAAGATTTGAAAACAATAACAACGGAGACAAATCATGCGAGCTCTACTGCGTACTACTTTGGCTGTTTCAACTCTGCTGCTTGCCATGAACTCCATGGCGGCTGACCCCATAAAAATCGGTGCACCTGGCCCGTATACAGGCGCGTCAGCCCCAATGGGCGTTTCGATGCGAGATGCCATGCGAATGGCTGTCAAAGAAATAAACGATAAGGGAGGGGTACTAGGTCGGCCACTGGAACTGGTCGAGCGCGACGATGAGGCAAAAAACGAACGCGGAAATCAGGTTGCCCAAGACCTAATTTACAACAACAAAATCGTCGCAGCGGTAGGTGTTATCAATACCGGTGTAATGCTGGCCAGCCAACGTTTCTACCAGGAATCCAAGATTCCGGTTGTAACTCCTGGCCCATCGGGCACCGAGGTCACCAAGACCTTCCTGCCTGACAGCTACATCTTCAGAGTTTCGCTTCCCGATCGTATTCAGGCTGAAATGATCGTGAAAGAAGCTGTCGAGACTCGTAAGTTCAAGAAAGTGGCCATCCTTGCGGACTCCACCAACTACGGACAATTAGGTCGTGCCGACCTGGAAGCGGTGCTCAAGGAAAAAGGCATTGAGCCGGTAGCCGTTGAAAAATTCAATATCAAGGACGTCGATATGACGCCGCAATTGCTGCGTTCACGCATGCGCGGCGCCGAAGCGATATTGACCTATGGGATCGGCCCGGAGCTCGCGCAAATTGCGAACGGGATGGCCAAGCTGGGTTGGAAAGTCCCAATGATCGGTAGCTGGACTTTGTCGATGCCTAACTTTTCTGAAAACGCAGGTGCCAACGCTGAAGGAGTGAGGATGCCACAGACCTTCATTCTTGATGGCGCTACCGATAAGCGTAGAGCATTCATTGACAACTACCTCAAGACTTACGCTGTCGACCGGATCCCTGGCCCGGTGTGGGCAGCACAAGGTTACGACTGCGTCTACATCCTGGCAGCAGCCATTGAGCAGGCTGGTTCGACCGATGGCACCAAGATCAAGGAAGCCTTGGAAGACCTGAAAAAGCCGGTTGAGGGGCTAGTGATGACATACGACAAGCCATTCTCCAAAACCGATCACGAAGCTTTCAAGACTCCCGCAGTCGCGGTCATCGGTGAGATTAAGAACGGTCGTGTTGTATATGCCTATGAGGCCGACCGTAACAAACCTTAGTTTGCTGAGCTGGTAAGTGGGTGGCGGAAACCTCCGCTGCCCCCTATATATCGACCCCTGCAGGGGAGGACATATCAATGGACGGGCTACTGTTACAAGTGCTGCTCAGCGGTATCTCTATGGGCATGATCTATGCGGTGATCGCCTTCGGATACCAATTAACGTTTGCGACCTCCACCACATTGAACTTCGGGCAGGGTGAGGCACTTGCGCTTGGGGCGCTTGTTGGACTGACTCTTTACCCTTACGTCGGTTACTGGGCTGCGATTCCGCTGGTGATGCTTTTCGGCGCTTTACAAGGTGTTGTTGTGGAGCGAATCGCTGTGCGTCCGGCCATGAAAATTAAGTCGGAATTTGGCTGGATCATGTCAACGATTGCCTTGGCAATCATCTTCAAGAATGTGGCTGAAAACATCTGGGGCAAGGATGATATGAAGTTTCCTTCTCCACTCCCCGAGACACCACTGCAGATCGGTAGCGCATTCGTGATGCCGATGGAGCTGATGGTAGTGGGCGGCGCCATTCTGTTGATGCTCGCCGTTGAGTTCTTCAACCGCAAAACAATTTTCGGTAAAGCAGTTGTCGCCACTAGCTCTGATCGAGATGCGGCCGGCCTAATGGGTATTAACACCGGTTCCGTCATTACTTTCTCCTACGCGCTCTCATCCATGACCGCCGCATTCGCAGGCATTTTGGTTGCTCCGCTTACCTTGACTGGAGCGAGCATGGGTGTAGCGCTGGGCTTGAAAGCTTTCGCAGTGGCGATCATTGGAGGACTGACGTCCGGTGTCGGCGTCATCGTTGGGGGCATCATTCTTGGCGTCACGGAGACCGCGACAGGCTTCTTCCTGTCAACCGGTTACAAGGACGTCCCAGGTCTGGTGTTGTTGCTCATTGTATTGATGATCAAGCCCGCCGGGATCTTCGGCCGGGCCGCGATTAAGAAGGTGTGAGTATGCGAAACGTCCAGCTCATCTCCGGCTGCCTTCTGCTTGTCCTGGCAGCGGCATTACCTCAAGCATTCCATAATCCCTACTACCTGCACCTCGTTGTAGTCATCGGGATTTATGCAGTGCTTCTCTTTGGCATGGATATCCTGGTCGGGTACACAGGCGAAGTGTCCCTTGGGCACGCTGGATTATTCGCGGTAGGCGCTTATACGGCGGGCTTGATTGCAACAAAGCTTGGCTTGCCTTTCTACGCTGCAGTACCCGCAGCCATGGCGGTCACTGCGTTATGTGGTGGGTTGTTGGCTTTCCCCGCGTTGCGTGTGACCGGGCCGTATCTCGCTATGGTGACCCTCGCGTTTTCGACCATCATCATGATCCTCATAAACGAAATGGATTTTCTTACCAACGGCCCGCAGGGATTGCAGGTGCAGAAGCCGGTCTTCTTTGACCACAGGCTTACCTCTGAGGAGTTCTACTACGTCGTACTCGCAGCGGTTGCCTTGTCGTTTATCGCTGTGACACGGATCCTGCGTTCTCCCCTAGGGCGGGCTTTCGAGGCTCTCAGAGGGAGTCCGGTGGCGGCTGACTGCATGGGCGTGAACGTGTACCGGTATAAGGTGGTGGCCTTCGTGATCAGTGCCACGTTCGCCGGGCTTGCAGGTAGCTTGTTCAGCTATTCGGAGGAGTACATCGCACCAAACGGTTTCGGATTCGAACTCAATGTTCTTTTCCTGCTGGCGTTGATTTTGGGAGGTAAGAAGAGTCGAGTGGGCGCGATACTGGGCGCGTCTGTGGTTGTGTTGCTTCCTAACTGGCTTTCCGATCTTGCCTTGTTCCACTCGTTGGTTGTAGGGCTGGTTGTGATTGTTACCCTGTCGGTCGGGTTAGGCATTGCACGTAAACGCTTTACAACACGTCAAGTTGCTCTGCCGTGCCTGGCGCTTGCCGCGTTCGTTGTGTTTGCCTTCAACATCACTGACATCACCGAACAACGGCTGACGATCTTCGGGTTGATGATGCTGGCCGTGATCTATTACCTACCGAACGGCGTCATGGGCTTTTTGAAAGCACCTTTCGTGAGGCTCAAAGCCGATCATTCTGCTACGACGAATCTGTCCAAACCCCGAGCTGTTGCATTGTGGGAAAAAGATAAATCTGGTCAACGAAGCGGTGAACCTTTGTTCATGGCCAAAGACATCGTCATGCAGTTTGGAGGTTTGAAGGCACTCAATAAAGTGACCATCTCAATTGCGGGTGGCACTATTCATGGACTGATTGGCCCCAACGGCTCTGGCAAGAGCACCATGATGAACGTCATCACCGGCATCTACGTTCCCGTTGCTGGTGAGGCTGTTTTCGACGGTCATTCCATAGTTGGGCGGTCACCCTCGAAGATCGCTTTGGGCGGCATAGCACGAACGTTTCAGAACGTTCAGCTTTTCGGCGAAATGACTGTTCTCGAAAACGTGTTGGTGGCGTTCAACCATACATTCCATAAAGGCTTGCCGGCGATCCTGTTGAACCTTCCGGGCTACCGCGCAGAACAGCAGGCAGCCAAGGATAAAGCACTCAATATACTCGACTTCATGGGGCTCAAATCTCTGCGTGATGAGGAAGCGCGCAATCTCCCTTATGGCAAGCAAAGACTGCTTGAGATCGGTCGCGCGCTCGCACTCAAACCCAGAATGCTTTTGCTCGATGAGCCGGCTGCGGGACTGACTGCACCCGATATCGCAGAGCTCGTACAGATCCTTAAGAAGATCCGAGATCACGGCGTAACAGTCGTGCTGATCGAGCACCATATGGACATGGTCATGAGCATTTGTGACACGGTCACCGTGCTCGATTTCGGGCAGAAGATTGCCGAGGGCAAGCCTGCTCAAGTTCAGTCCGATCCCCGTGTTATCGAAGCCTATCTCGGAGGTTCAGTGGTTGATCCGGAACCGGAGCCGTCAGCCGAGCCTGGTGAACCCCATGTCCTTATTACAAAGGGAGCCTGACCATGCTTACGGTAAAAAATTTGCACGCTGGATACGGGAAAGTCCAGGTTCTGCATGGCATCAGTCTTGAGGTGCCGAAAGGCCAGGTTGTCAGCCTGATAGGAAGTAACGGCGCAGGTAAAACGACAACCATGCGGGCATTGTCAGGAATGATCTGTCCCCAGCAGGGTTCGATCATGCTTGGGGACAAAAACATCGCGGGGCTGCCGTCGCACAAGATAGCGAGATGCGGACTGGCGCACTCACCGGAAGGGCGTCGGGTATTCCCGACTCTTTCGGTCATCGACAACATTACCCTGGGTGCTTTTCCTCGGTTCATGCGAAGCCGACCCAGAGGTGATATCGCCCAGGATCTGGAACGCGCTCTTGAGTTGTTCCCACGACTTCAAGAGCGCCGACATCAGCTTGCGGGCACGTTATCAGGGGGCGAGCAGCAAATGTTGGCCATGGCGCGGGCGGTGATGCTTGCTCCTGAAGTGATTCTTCTCGATGAGCCATCTATGGGCTTGGCGCCCATTCTTGTTGATGAGGTGTTTCGAATCATTGAGAGACTGAAGACGACAGGTGTGACGATGCTCCTGGTTGAGCAGTTCGCCGCTGCGGCGCTCGAAGTAAGCGACTACGCCTACGTTCTTGAAAATGGCCGAATCTCGGTTCATGGCCTTGCCAGCGAATTGCGTAATGATCCCGCTGTAAGAGCTGCTTATCTGGGATCTACCCATTAATTCCATAACAAAAAAAGAGGTGCTGGTATGCAACGCAAAGGTTTTATCTACGCGGAATTGGTTGTGACCGATCCAGAGTATTTCTACAACGAGTACATGACGAGGGTTGGCCCGGTCTTGGAAAAGTGGGGGGCGACATTCGCCATAGCCGGTGGTGAGCCTCAAGTGCTTGAAGGCGACCGCAAAGTGGAAAGGGTTGTGCTGGTCGAATTCGAAAGTCCTGAAAAGGCTCGCGACTTCTACCACTCCCAAGACTACCAGGATGTGATTGGATACCGCACTCAGTCAGCGAAAAGTCACCTCTACCTTCTGGAGGGATCCGGGTCGTAAAGGGGGAGGGCGAGAATCCCACTGGTATGGGCACCACAAGTCTTGAGTGCTCAAGGTCTCTGTGTGGAGAGCGTCGGAGGATCCTCGCGGTTGCCGCAAAGATATGAAAAGGCGTGCAGCAATGGCCCGAGCCTTTGCTGCCGATATGCCACATAACAGGCAGTTTTTGCTGCCTGTTACGTTCTACCTGTCGGGAATGGTTTTGAGCGGTTGGAAGTTCTTCACCAGTTTGCAAGATTCAATGAATGGTTGCAACGCTAGAACATATCAACCAGGGGTTTGATCGACTGGCGAGCGGTAGTTCCTATAAATACCCGGTTGTTTTCGATTGATTGTACTCTGCGAAAACTGGGGGCATCTTCGTAACGCTTGTGTGCATAAGCTTTTCATGCCGGAAAATGAAAAGCAATGATTAGCTAATCTATTCGGAATTTTTCGATCATGGCATTTTTGGTGCGTGGGGTTTCTTGTGCTTAGAGTTGAGTGCGACACGCTGTATTAGTTCGAGTCGTCTTTCACAATTGCGCGGCTCAAGATCCCTGTGCGCGGGTGGATTAATAGATCAAACCGTATAATTGCAATGGGAAGTGAATTGGTAGCTTTATACTGCGCCCTCTAACCTCCGGCATTGCAGTGACTTTACATTCTGTCTTGATTCTGAAACTTAAAACAAAAAATGGGAGCACTTTGGATGAGCAGGAAAGAAATTGCAGTAACTGTGGCATTTGGGTGTATTGCCCTAAGTCACCATGCTAATGCCGACTTCCTGAGTGATAGCAAGGCTACCTTGGGAATGCGAAATTTTTACTTCAGTAACGATAACCGCGATGGCACAGCGGCCCCCTCTAAAACTGAAGAGTGGGCCCAAGGTTTCATGCTCGATTTCAAGTCGGGTTATACCGATGGCACTGTAGGGGTTGGTATCGATGCCCTCGGCCTGATGGGCATCACTTTGGATAGCGGTACAGGACGGCACGTTGGCAGTTCGATGATTCCTTCTGACAGTGACAACAACGCTGTCGACGAGTGGAGCCGGCTCGGCCTCACCGGGAAAGTTAAAATGTCAAAGACCGAGCTTCGCTACGGCACCCTGATTCCGAAGCTTCCAATCCTGGTCGCCAATGATGGGCGCGTGCTGCCACAAACCTTCGAAGGCGGTCAGATTACTTCAGGCGAGTTCAAAGATCTGACTTTGATTGGCGGCCGGATCGAGCATGCGACGGGCCGTGGTTCGACTGATCGAACGGGGCTTTCTGTGGCCGGCGGCACGCGTGAAAGCAACAAGTTCGACTTTGCTGGAGCCGATTGGAAGGTCACCAAGGATCTGACTGCTCAGTACTACTATGCCAATCTCGACGACTACTACACACAGCATTTTTTCGGACTGATTCACACGCTTATGATTTCGGATAATCAGTCACTAAAAACTGACTTGCGATACTTCAAAACCGACTCGTCAGGTGAGAATAGTTCCGGCACATCTGGCTACAGAATAAGTGGATACACCAAGAACGGCGATGGCGAGATCGATAACCGCACTTGGAGTGCTGCGCTGATTTACACCGTGGGTGGGCACGCTGTTACGGCGGGTTATCAAAGCGTTTCAGATGGCAGCAATTTTACTCAACTCAATCAGGGTAGCCTTCTAGATAAGGGGGCCGGTGGTTCGAGCCTCTACCTGTATACCGATCGCTTGATCCAAAGCTTCACTCGCGCAGGCGAAAATACAGCTTTCGGCCAGTACGCTTACGACTTCGCTGCGCTGGGCATTCCTGGTCTAAAAGCGTCGGTCATGTACTTCTCTGGCCACAATATCAAGACAGCGTCCGGTAGTGATCAGAAGGAATGGGAAAGAGACTTTACTCTGGACTACGTCGTTCAATCCGGGGTGCTAAAAAACGTGGGTTTCGGCTGGCGTAACGGTAAATCCAATAGTGAAGCGGCTCGGAACCAAGACCAAAATCGAGTATTCGTGAGCTACAGCATTCCGCTGCTTTAACGACCCGACACGAACGAACTACGCGCATTTCGAGGTTTTCAGCCTGGTGGTTTTTCCTCAACGCTGACGCTTCAGTCAGCGTTTTTTTATTTCTCGACGTGATCAATTGTCACTTTTTCCGTTCCATTGTCGCTGTAACAGCGCTGATTCCAGATGTCCTACGCCTGTCTTGAGGTGATTTGGGACGCGGTGGAGCGTCATTCGATACCAGAGTTGGAGGGCTTATGTGCCAGTCGAGAGTGAGTGTGATCGAGGCCATTGAAACTCGCCGTTCAGTGCGAGCATTTTTGCCCGATCCGATTGAACGTAGGGTGCTGGAAGCAATTTTTTCCCATGCTTCGAGGGCTCCCTCGGGTAGCAATATTCAACCATGGGTAGCTCACGTCCTCACGGGAGATAGCAAAATCTCTTTGTCGCGAAAAATAGACACGGTTTTGGATGATCCTGAACAGAATGATCTGCATTACGAAGAGTTTGCTTACTATCCCAAGACTTGGAAGTCGCCGTTCATTGATCGTCGACGGGCCTTGGGGTGGGGACTGTATTCATTATTGGGTATTCCCCGCGAAGACAAGCTCGCGATGAAGGCACAGCATGCGCGCAACTTTAAGTTTTTTGACGCGCCGGTGGGCATTGTATTTACCACCGATCGATCCATGGAGCAGGGCTCTTGGCTCGACTTTGGCATGTTTCTACAAAATGTGATGCTGATGGCCCGAACGTTCGGTCTAGACACCTGCCCGCAAGCCGCATTCAACAAATACCATCGACTGATCTTCGAGCATCTGAATCTGCCGAGCGATCAAAAGATGGTGTGCGCCATGAGCTTGGGATATGCAGATAACACCAAAGTGGAGAACACGCTCGCAAGCAAGCGGGTGCCGGTGGAAGGCTTCGTCCGGTTTCACTCCTGAAGTTTGTCAAACTCTTGGAGAGGCATATTCGTCCGGCCAAGTCATCTACCCAGCCCTGCAAAGTCAAGACATGGTGGGCACATAAATTTAAGTGGGCACCCGTTCTAGCCGTTTAAGTGGGTGTTTCATGCAGCCACAACGCCGTTCCTGCTCAAAATCCTTCAAGGCCTAGGTCATTCAAGAGTTTGCCTAGCCCGGCGCATCGATTGCCAGCGTCGCGCTGCGGTACAGACTCAGGCTAGAGATTCGAACTTGTCGTCATCGACCGCAAAGCGCCTGAGTTCCAAGATCGTGTGCTCATGCACAGCTCCCCACTCTCGCATGGCACGCACCAAGGGCGCGAGAGAGTTACCTAATTCTGTGAGCGAATACTCCACCTTGGGCGGCACCTCGCGATAGATTTCGCGATGAATAATCCCATCAGTCTCCAGCTCTCTCAGCTGGAGTGTCAGCATCCTCTGAGTGATATCTGGTATTAGGCGTCGCAGCTCGTTGAAGCGCTTCGTTCCGGACATCAGGTGGAACAATATAAGCGATTTCCATTTCCCACCGATGACATCGACGGTGAACGCGACGGGACAAGCGAACGCCTCAATTTCACCCTGAGGAATACATTTTTTCACTGTTATCTCCATGGTATACAAAGTGTGCCTACAGCACAAAATTGTGCGTACTTACCCATATGTGCTGTGTACGTTAGCATGATTCCATATCAACCACTATGGAATCCGCCAGATGAGCTTGTTGCTATCCCCCCATGAAATTAAAGGCCTCAAACTGAAAAACCGGGTCGTCATGTCCCCTATGTGCATGCACATGGCCGCTGATGATGGTTTTGTCACTGACTGGCACCGCGTTCATTATGGAGCTCGCGCTCTGGGTCAGGCGGCGCTAATTTTTCCCGAAACGCTGGCTATCCAGGCTGACGGTCGTATCGGAGCCGGTGACCTTGGTATCTGGAGCGATGAACACGTTGTCGGCTTGAAAGCGCTAACCGAACTGCTTCACGGCTTTGGTGCAAAAGCCGGCGCTCAGATCGGCCATGCGGGGCGCAATGCTGACCTGCCCGATCTCATTCACATCGCGCCATCGGCGATTCCGTTCACGGAAACAAGCCCTGTTCCTCGCGAACTCGCGGCTGATGAAATTCCGGGTCTGGTTAAGCTTTACGGCGATGCCGCACGGCGTGCCAGCGACGCTGGATTCGATGTGCTTGAGATCCATGCCGCGCACGGCTACTTATTGAGTGAGTTTCTCTCGCCGCTGGCTAACACCCGCGACGACGAATATGGCGGAGATGCCAAGCGTCGCTATCGCTTCCTGCGCGAGGTGCTGGAAGAAGTAAAAAATCATTGGGGGGATCGTCCTCTGTTCGTACGGATATCCAGCTCCGATTACGCCGAAGGCGGAAACACGCCTGAGTCGTTCCTCGAATATGGTCGCTGGATGAAAGAGCAGGGTGTTGACCTGATCGACTGCAGCTCCGGCGGGATCAAGATGGTCAAGGTGGAGACCTACCCGGGTTACCAGGTACCGGCCGCTGAATTACTGCGTAAGGAGTTGCATATTGCTACAGGCGCTGTGGGTGTGATTCAGAGTGGGCGTCAGGCCGAAGAAATCTTGCAAAACGGCCGTGCTGATCTGGTGTTCGTGGGTCGGCAAATGCTGCGTGATCCATTCTGGGTTCGCACCGCTGCAGATGACTTGAGGGAAGTCATAGAGATTCCTGCAGCCTACACACGTTATGGATCTGTCTGGCTTGATACCAAAGCCTGAAGCTTTTCTGCATTAATCAAATCAGTAATCAATGCAATCCAACGAAGCAGGAGTAAAACCATGAGCAAACCTACTTACGTACAAGAGTACCAAGCCATCACCGAGGTGCTGAACAAGTACATTGAGGGCTGCAAGCAGGCCAAAAGCAGCATCATGAGGCCAGCTTTCAGTGAGCAAGCAACGATGTTTAGCGTCGATGGCGAAGGTAAGCTGGCAGGCGGCGCGATTCCAATTCTGTTCGAAGGTATTGACAAGGGTTTCCGCCCATCTCCTGACGCTCCGGCCGCTATAGTCCGCATCGAGGTTGTCGGTACGGCGGCTAGCGCTCGCATCGACGCCAACGACATGTCAGGCATCTCTTTCACCGACTTTTTCCATCTCTTGAAAGTGGATGGCAGATGGACGGTGGTCAGTAAGATCTTCCACACACACGTCGCCCCTTGAGGCTTTATCCTCCTTGAGCGCGCGGCGACGAGGCTGCACTGCATGCCTGCTATGTTTTCTTTTGCAGCCGGGCGTCGGCGGAAATGTACGTCCGGCATACAGCCTTGAAGACGTTGCCTTCGACCGCCGGATCAAAGCCGCAACAGATAATAAAGTTGCTCGCTATTTGATGATGCAGACATTCAGGCTATACATAGGAAAGATCATGAAGATCCTCAATTCCGCTTTCGCTCCTTCCGTCGTGACGCTGTCGCTTGGTAATGCACTTGCAGCCGACCAGCCTGGCGTTGAACACCATGTAGCAGAATTTTTGAAATCCCTTGAAGGCGTCAAGACGCTGGATTCCATGACGCCGGTCGAGGCCCGCGCCGCGCTGGTGGCTGCCCAGGCTGCCCCCCAAGTGGCCTTGCCGACAGCAGACGTCAGCGAGAAGACGATCCGCGTCAATGGCCGCGACCTGAAGCTAACCGTCGTGCGCCCGGTCGGCAGCGATCAGAAAACCCTACCCGCGTTCATGTACTTCCACGGCGGCGGCTGGGTGTTGGGCGACTTCCAGACCCACGAGCGGCTGGTGCGTGACCTGGTGGTAGGCTCGGGAGCGGTGGCGGTTTTCGTTAACTACACCCTCTCGCCTGAGGCGGGATACGGCGTCGCCATCGAGCAAGCCTATGTTGCGACAAAATGGGTGGCCGAACATGGCAAGGAGATGAACGTAGACGGCAAACGCCTTGCCGTAGCTGGCAACAGCGCAGGCGGGAACATTGCAGCCGTGGTTGCTTTGATGGCGAACGAAAAGGGCGCACCAGCACTACGTTCGCAAGTGTTGCTGTGTCCGGTGACGGATGCAAATTTTGACACGCCGTCCTACAAGGAGTTTGCCAACGGCTACTTCCTGACGAAGGACTTGATGGTGTGGTTCTGGGACAATTACACACTCGACGCCGAAGCACGCAAGCAGATTTACGCGTCGCCGCTGCAGGCGACAACCGAGCAGTTAAAAGGCTTGCCGCCGACGCTGATCCAAACTGCCGAATTCGATGTCCTGCGCGATGAAGCTGAAGCTTACGGCCGCAAGCTCGACGCTGCGGGTGTACCTGTGAAGTCCGTACGCTATAACGGCATGATTCACGATTTTGGGCTGTCGAACGCATTCAGCCATCTGCCGGAGTTCCGCACTGCGATCGAGCAGGCATCTCAAGAACTCAAGACCAGCCTGAGCAAGTAGTTTCAAAAACAAAGAGTCCGCAGGTCACGGTGAAACTGTGGAATTCTTTATTGAAAACATATCGTTAATTTTATTGCGAAGCTACAGTAGCACCAACGTTTTTCGGAACACCTGCTGTGCTTTTTGCAATTGAGCATAAATCAATAATCGCAATCGTTATTAAATTAAGAGTGAATAAATGAAAATTACTTCTATCAAGAGTTTGTTTTTTGTGGCCCTAATTTCCAGCTTGGGCGCGATTGCTCAAGCAGATAACCTACCGCGCGACCAACAAGTTATCAATAGTAAAACCATGAGCAACCCTACGTACGTACAAGAATACCAAGCTATCACCGAGGTACTGAACAAGTACATTGAGGGCTGCAAGCAGGCAAAGAGCAGCATCATGAAGCCCGCTTTCAACCAAAATGCGACGATGTACAGCGTCGGCGCCGATGGCAAGCTGGCCGGCGGCGCGATTCCAATCCTGTTCGATGGGATCGACAAGGATTTCCGTCCATCTCCTGACGCACAGGCCGCTATAGTCCGCATCGAAATCGTCGGTACCGCGGCTAGCGCTCGCATCGACGCTAACGACATGTCAGGCATCTCTTTCACTGACTTCTTCCATCTGCTGAAAGTCGAAGGTAAGTGGACTGTGGTTAGCAAGATTTTCCAAACGCATGTAGCACCTTAATGACTTGAGCCGTCCGGCGGCTTTGTGCTCGACTATCCAGGGCTTCTGCGCTGGAACCCTTCGATCACAGCCATCGACTTTAGTTAGTGGAATCGGTACTCAACCGCCGGATGACCCAGTCCTTTCTTGACCTTACGAAATTTTGATCACTACTTTACCAAAGGCGCCTCTGGCCAAGTGCTCATACGCTTGGCGTGCTTGATCAAATGGATACACGTGGTCGATTAACGGGCGAATCTTGTGCTCATTCAAGAATTCGTTCATGCGATCAAATGAGGAGCGAGGAGCAACGGCGATGCCACGAATCGTTGTTTGCCGGAAGATCAAAGGCATCAGGTTCAGCGCAGAGGTTTGGCCGGATCCATGCATCGTCGAAATATCGACAATTCGGTCGGGCTTGAAAGAGAGAAGGGTAGGCTGTAGTGGGAGCCAGCTTGCTTCCTTGTTTGAGTATCCATTCCTTGGCCAAGCACTCGAGTGGTTCCCGTCACAGCCCGAAAGCGTAACTGGATGAATAAGCAGATCGTCGCGCGGTAGTCGCAAGCCTCGTCAGTTGAAGGTTTATAAAAATCCTCACACCGGCGAAGTCGTCGAAACCAAAGGCGGCAACCACAAGACCTTGAAAGAATGGAAAGCTGAGCACGGCTCCGCGACCGTCGAGTCCTGGCTGACCAAGTGATTTTGTTTGAGTACAAAGGGCCCTTGACGGGCCTTTTTCATTTGAACAGTTTTGGGCTCCTTCCCGACTACCTAGTTTCCAGCGACAGCCCACTTCCCTGTGCATCCAGCCCGTTTCTTCCTTGAACTGATGGGTTCCGATTAGAAGCAGCAAGGCGCACAGGGCCCCCAAAAGCCTTACAGTCACTCATTTATGCCAACAGGTAATCGTCTACAGATTTAACGCTGGCGTAGCCGAACTCAAATGCTGCCATTATCGCCGCATGCGCTTGAGCGGCAGGCACGTTCAAGCCGCGAAATGTGAGATCCAGAGTGGCGCAGGCGTCATGCAGCACTGTAACCGGATACCCCATGTCCACTGCTGCACGTACCACAGCGTCGATGCACATGTGGCTCATCGCTCCTATGACCACGATTTCTTGGACATCAGCGGCATCCAGCTGCTGCTTGAGGTCAGTTTCCCTGAAGGCGTTGATGTGCTTTTTGACGATCACGGGTTCGCGACCTTCAGGAGCTACAGCTGGTTGAATTTCCGCGCCGGTAGATCCCTTAATGAAAATTGTAGCTCCCTCATTATCGGACTCATGCCGTATGTGAAAAACTGGAATACCTGTATCGCGCGCGTGGCTGATCACCCGGATAGCATTCGCGACAGCCCCTTCGATGCCGGTCAAAGGCAATTTGCCAGTGGGCAGGTATTCGTTTTGCAGATCAACTACTACAAGACCTCGTTTCATTAACGATCTCCAGTCAATTTATCAACGTGACGTTGTCGTGAGGGCCGAGCTGTTTGCGGGACAGTAAGCCAGCGTCACCTACGGCCCGATTAATCAGAACTCCAGTGAAGCGCCGTCTTCGGGAATATCTACGCGACTCTCAATACCTTGCTTCTTGACGTAGGTGCGCAGCTCTTCACGGGTCAGGGACATGTGATTGATTGCGTCCATGTGCACGGCGACGATTTTCGCGTTTTTCGCAGCCTTCGAGGCGTGGAGAACATCTTCCTCGCCCATGATGATCGAACCCTCATACCCGGTCATTTTTGCTTTCCCGGCATTGAGTACGATGACTTCGGGGTGATATTTCTCGATGGCCTGGTCGACCTCTTTACGCCAGATAGTGTCACCGGCGAGGTAGAGGGTCTTGTAGCCTGGCGCTTGAAAAACGACGCCCATGGCTTCGCCCAGAGGTTTAGCCAAAGCTGGTACGGCATACATTTCGTCAGTGCCATGCTGACCACCGGTCTTGGTGATTTTGACGCCCCCGAATTCAGCTTCATCAGTCAGTACGCGCACATTCTTGAAGCCTTGGGAGCGAATCAGCTGCGCGTCTTCTTCATGCTGCGTGAACAATGGGATGTCTTTAGGCAGCGCTTTTTGTGCGGCATCGTCCCAGTGGTCAAGATGCGTATGCGTGACAATGACTGCGTCGACACCAGAGATAACTTCAGCGCGCGACTCGGTCAGATCAACCAGAGGATTGCGCAGGTTACTCCGGTAGGTATTTTCAAACCCTGGGTAGGCTCCCTTTTTGGCCAGCATAGGGTCGATCAGGAAGGTCGTGCCGCCGTAGGTGATTTTCACCGTTGCGTTACGAACTTGCTGCAAGTCCACTTTATGGGATGCGTCCGGCGCGTTGGTGACGTTTGAGCCCGCAAATGCAGGTGTGGCGGCAGCAGCGCAAACAATGCTGAGGGCAAGCGGAAGCGTTCTGAAGTTCATGTGATTAATCCTGTAGATACATCGAGAACACCATTCTTGCCGAATGCTTTGAAGCCTAACAGTGGCCTGAATGACATATTTCGATATAATCGGGCCAAGCGATATGCGGGGTCTGGATTTATGCGATGAGGGGGGCGACGTTCCCTTCCGTCCTTGAAATACATCACTGTGAACGATCGCTCACAATTCCTGTGTGCGTTCGATAGCAATTACACGGCAAATCCGAGGCGGCCTGATGCAATCCATACGTGTTGCTGTTCTAGCTTTCAACGGCGTGAGCCTGTTCCATCTCTCCGTGCCGGGAGTAGTGCTGGGGACGGCTCAATCTGCACCTGATGAACCTCAATACGAGGTCAGTTACTGCGCAGAGACGCCGGGAATGGTGAGTAGCGACCAAGGCATCGGCTTAGAGGTCAGTCATGGTCTGGAACTGATGGAGTCCTCTGACGTAATTGTCATTCCGGCGTGGGGCAATCAGTCAGTCGCTGCATCTGCACAACTCGTGAAAGCCTTACAGCTCGCTAACGCGCAAGAAAAGCTCATTGTCGGGTTATGTTTGGGAGCGTTCGTGCTCGGAGATGCCGGGCTGCTTGATGGCAAAGAAGCAACCACTCACTGGGCAGTCCGAGAGGAATTTGCGCGACGTTTCCCTGAAGTTCGTTTCAGGCCCGAAGTGCTCTACGTCAGTGATGGCAACATCATGACCTCTGCGGGAACCGTGGCGGCAATCGACTGTTGCCTGCATTTGATCCGCCAGCGGCTCGGCGCCGACGTGGCGAATCGCACCGCGAAAATGCTGGTGACGCCGCCGCATAGGCAAGGAGGCCAAGCTCAATACGTAGAACATCCTGTGCCGCAGCTATCCAGCGAGACTCATTTGTCTGATGTACTGGCGTGGGCCCGAATGAACCTAGCCAGTGATCTATCGCTCGACGTCCTGGCAGACATGGCGAAAATGAGTAGGCGCACGTTTACTCGTCGCTTTAGGGAGGCCACTGGCAGTACCGTCTCTAAATGGTTGAATGCTGAGCGAGTCGCCAGAGCACAACAGCTGCTCGAAACGACCGACCTACCTATCGAGTGTGTCGCCGGTGAGGCGGGTTTCGGAACGCCTTTGTCGTTGAGACAACAGTTCGGCGTTCACCTCGGCACATCGCCTTCTGAGTATCGGCGAATGTTTTTCCGTGAAATGAGGCCAGGCCCGAAGGCGGGCGGCAGTGAGCACATTGCCGAGCCATCCACCCCTTCCCAGCTAAAGTTTTAATTATGCCTCTTAGCTCAGGCAGCAAGATTCCTAACGACAGCGAGCAGCGCCTGAAGCGGATGTAACCAGCGCGCGACTTCAGGTTGCCTGAACCATATCAGCCAGGCAGCCAGCCATAAGAATCGAACAGCGACAGTTATGACGAAGGCAACACGCCATTCGTAACTGTTGACGACAATGCTCGGGCCCAACGCAGCAATCCCCGGGCCTATCAGGCTACCGGCATGGAACAGTGAGGTCGCCATTCCGCGCTCGCCGGCAGGCACCCATTCGCGCAGAGCGCGTCCCCCGGCGGGGTACGAAGTCGACCCTCCGACACCCATCAGCAAACGAGTGATCAGCATGGAGAAGAAACCCCCTGATGCTGCAGAGAGGAGGGGGGCGACAGACCAGACGCCGATGCCCCAGGCGTTGACCAGCGGAGTATCGTATCGATCCTCCAGCATTCCCATGGGTATGAGTGCGAAGAGGTAAAGCCATAAAAAGGAGGACAGCAGAAGGCCCAGCACGAAGGGGCTAATGTCGAATTCTTGAGTGTGGTGAGAGGCAATCGCCAAGGCTAACCGACAGACCCGGCTCAGGCTCGTAGCCGTAGTTAGCGCCCAAGATGAGGACAAAGACGTCGCACTGATCAACCTCTGTCAGGCAGGCATGCACGGAAGAATAGGTGCGGGCTCCAAATGCTCGCTCATGATCGGCTTCATATCCAGAGCTTCTACGGCGTCCTTGGCAGCCGCTCTGAATTGCTCAAATCCCCTTACCACCGAGCTTATGAATACCTTCATCTGTTCCCCTCAAAATGCTGGCGCCTGTGGATTTGACTGATGCCTGGTGGGATTGTTTCCAGCAACCATCACCTACAGCGTTGGGTGCTCAGCGCCTTTGACCAGATGTCATGATCGCACCGCGAGCAGCGTGCTTCGTGTTCTTCAAGAATAGATTGTGCAAAGCCACAACTCACGCAGCAATAAAGTCCCGAAGCGGGCACTTTTATAAACTCCGCACGATGTTCTAAAGGTAGGACTGACAAGCCAGGGCGCAGGTCTTCTTGATCGTAAAAATAAAGACTGATGTCGCCATCTGTTTCCATAAGCGCCAATCTTACTTGGCCTAAGTGCTCAACGCCCCGTTGTCGAAGCTCCATCAATATTTCGCTCGATGAAATATTCAGCTTCTCTAAGGATTTAAGTTCATATAAGCCATTGCGAATGACGGTTACAGGTAGACCATCAATCCATGCTTCAAATTTCTTGCTTTTGGTCATGACCCAAACCGTCATGCGATAGAGCAGCAACAGCGTGAGGAAAACGACTGCAACGGGCAACAGTGGTACATCATGGTAGAAGGACACGTCTCCGGCAGCGGAGCCCAACGTCAAAATCACGACCAACTCAAAAAGTGAGAGCTGTCTTATCCCGCGTCGGCCACTTGATTTTAAGAACAAGAAAACGGCAAGAAAGGCAAAAGCTGCCCGAAACCCTACCTCTAGCAAAAATGTTAGTGGAAACTCATCTATCAACATCCGTTGAATATCAAAGGGAGACATTATCACCTCTTTTTTGGTTTTTTAGATAATCATTGAATTGTGTGAGTCCTGCCCATCTAAAGCGTTACATCCTCTGAGTAGCTCCACGGGGGCGATGAAAACGGGCTAGTCGTGGAATTTGAATCTCCAATACATGAACCTTAGCCTCGATTCGCCAAAGAATGGTGAGCCAGTTTGCACCATCCGTTACTCACCGGAAGGCTTACTCGCGCAAGCGCGGAATCTGCCCTGTTGGTGCTTGTCGGTTCCCTGGCACGGATTTTACAATCCGGTAGGTTGTAGTGGTCAACTAATCCCGGACACGACGTTAAGTTTTTCTTCGGCCCGAGCTGGCGCCAGCCCACTGTTGAATTGATGGGGTCGAATCCAGTTGTACCGATGCATCAAGAATTGGCTGATATCGCGCTGGGCTTCTTGAGCCGTTCTGTAACCCGTGGTCGGTATCCATTCCGTTTTCAAGCTGCGGAACACGCGCTCCATTGGCGCGTTGTCCCATAAACACCTCGATCAAAGGTGTTGCGACGACCGGTTGAATCCGCCCTGCGACCCTTGATCCGAGTGAAACAGCAGTCCCTGAGGTCTTCCTCGTTGCTCGTAAGCCATATCCAGCGCCTTGATAACCAGATCGGCGTCCGGCTTTTCCGACAACGCCCAGCCCACCACCCGGCGCGCGCAAAGATCCAGCACGACCGCCAGGTAATGCCATTTCCCCTGGGCCCAAATGTAGGTGATGTCGCCGCACCAGACTTGGTTGGGTATCGGGACATCGAACTCCCGATTCAAGGTGTTCGGGATATCCAACCGTTCAACCGTCGCTCGTTTATAGGCATGAGAACCTGGCTGTTTGCTGACGAGGTCAAGCTCACGCATCAAGCTGCGCACTTTGAACCGACCGAGTTGCTCACCATCGTCACGCATCAACGACAGAAGACTACGGCTGCCGGCAGCACTGCGACTTTGTGAAAACAACTCGCTCACCCGGCTGCGCAACCGAAGCCGTTCGACATCAGGCGTTCGGCGCTTGAGGCGGTGGGCGTAGTAACTTGAGCGGTTGATTTCAAACACTTTACACAGCCAATCAACCGGCTCATGGACGCTCAACTGATTGATCAGCGCGTACGCTCGTGATCTTCCGACATCAAGAGCGCGGTAGCCTTTTTTAATATCGATTTCTCCCGCTCAAGGCGGGCGATCCGGGCTTCCAGCTCCTGGATTTTCTGCTGTTCCAGGGTCAGCGCTTTGCTCTGCGGGGTGACGCCTTGGCGTTCTTGCTGAACCTGTTCGACCCAGCGGCGTAGTGCCGACTCGCCGACACCGAGTGAACGGCTGGCTTCGATGTAGCTGTAGTTTTGCTTGAGTACGAGGTCGGCAGCCTCGCGCTTGAATTCAGCAGAAAAGGAACGGCGTTGTTTGGTCATCTGACACCTCGATCTGGCGAGCATTCTCGCCTAAATAGGTGTCCGGTTTCATTAGACCACTACACGTGAAGCTCTTACTGTTCAGCGGAAGCTATGCTCGACGCGCATGAGGGCTTTTAGACTGATGCTTGCGGAATTGGACGTCACCACCCGCAACGATCAGACAAGGTTGCCTGGTTGGCCGCCCGAATTATGGAACGTACAAAGTCACCCGTATAGCCGTGAGCTTTTCCGAAAGAAAAGTGGCCACGGCGGAGTCATAGGGCAGACGAGGATTAGAAAGAGCGCACATATGCGCTGAAGGTGCTGACAACGGATAAATTAGAAAAGGTGTTCCGCCAAAGCGATAGCGTGCACATGTGCCGTCGAGGGCCATTGGCGCAAGCTCGAGCTATTCATCGGATCCGCAGGAGCGTTTCTTGCTGTAGTTGTCCGTAGCAGCTAATAGTTAGTAGTTAGAGTTGGCTCCACGGTGAACTCGAAGAGGAAGTGAAGATGGCCTGGAGATTCGGTGTTGTTCCTGCATTACCCACGGATACGGAGTCCATGCGCAACGGAACGCGCTCTTACTGTAAAACCGCGACCGTAGGTTTTAACCTCTACGACAATGAGAAAAAGCTGCGGCTGCAGACCACCTATCCGACCCGAGCGGAGGCCGAGTATGAGTGCCAGCGGCACAACATGGAACGGCTTCAAATCGTCCATTCAGAACGGGATGCGCAGCTTTGTCGATTGGCGCCCAATCGTATAAATTCTGCGAGCCGGCGAAATTCTGTTTGAAACTTCGAGCCCGTCGGTGGGAGTTGTCGATCTCTGGCGTGTTCACTGAAGCAAACTACAATTTTGATTTCATCAGCGGGCAAATGAAATAGCTCTTTTTGCCTCTAATTTTCTGTCACTGGAGTAAATAAATTGCTAATTCCCCCAGATAAATACGCACTTCGTGCGATGCTGGAAGCTCAAGTTAAAGAAAAGCTGCAGAGCGATCCTGATGCGGTAACGACGTATGCCGCCAAACCCGAACCTGAACGCAAGCGATACACCAGTAAGCCCACGGTTCAAGACAAAGCGTTCATCAAAGAACTCGAAAAGATGCGCGCTGATGCTGAAGCCGGGGTGGTTCATAGACACCTCCACGAGCTGACGAACGTTGTTGAAGCGGGGATTGGGCTCGATGATTATCCTGGCTTAAAAGAAGCAGGTACACCCTCTAATCAATGGTGAGTTCTGTCGCTTTTAGCTCGAGATGTAGGGACACGGTCTGAGGTTTCTTTTCAGGTATGTGCGCTGACGAAATGGTCATCCCCTTCGTCGAAGCCTTTACCCGACGCCTACGTGCATGTGGACGAAAACCCGACTTGAATACTGCAAAGACTGGCCTGGGATTTTCCGGCCGGATGATTCGCCTGAGGTAAACCAAGATGAGCACCTAGGTGCTCACCCATCGGCATAACACCTCCCTTAATGGGCTAGAAGAATCTTGTTTTCCTTGGCCTCGAGCGATTGTTGACAGGCTCGATACTGACCGGGCGTCATGCCGAACCAGCGCAGGCAAGCCTTGTGAAAACTGCTGTGGTCGTGGAAACCGAGCAGGTAAGTCACGTGCTGCATATTGAAATGGGAATGGCGCAGATAGAAGTCGGCCAGTTGCTGACGCATATGGTTCAGGATATTGGTGAACTGCGTGCCTGCCTTCTCCAGTGCCCGTTGCAATGTTCGCTTGCTGATGCTCAGCGCGGCCGCAATCGATTCCATATTACATTGGCCCTGTCTTTGCGCCTGGCTCAGGCGTTCGGTGATCAGCGCACGAATCCTGCACACCATGGTGGAGTCATTCAGCAGGTCAAGCTGACCGTTGGCATAGCTTTCATGGAGCATGGCCAACGCGTCGTTGGCCATGCTCGACGGACGCAGTAGCTCCTCGCCGTCGAACAGGATGCTGTCATAGGCTGCCCCGAAACACAGCTCGCAGCCAAACAGCTGTTGATGCTCACGGATGTCTTTCGGTTCGGGATAGCTGAACTCCACGCTCAGCGGTCTCAACGATTTTCTACCACTCAGCCAGCGGTAAACACCTAGCAGGGCTGCGAGGCTGGCATCAGTGTACTGGCGGGGTTTGATCGAGCCGCGTTGATGGTGATCGATCGTGGCCAGGCGGTAATGCTGTTGTTCCTGGACAACAAACATGGTGAAACCTGTGCCGATCAACGGGCTGAAATGAGCCAGTCGTTCGAATGCATTTTTGAGGTTCGAACTGGACATCATGGTATAGCCGACGATCTGAAACATGCCTGGATGGTAGTACTCGGCCGATTTCAAACCGATGTTTGGATCGCCGGAAGCCTGAGTAGCCAGATCCAACAGGCGGTAGATAGTGCTTCGTTCGCAGAATGATCCCGGGATAGCGGCGAGATTCCTATCAAGCCCGGATTCCAAGCACAGTCGGTCGACATCCAATCCTTGCGCCGACAGCATTTTCACCAGCACGCAGGCATAACCTGCACTCATTTTATACATGACGATTCATCTCCCTGTTGAATCAGACATCCATGGCCACTCAAGGCGCCAACGAGGAGTTGATGGCTGAGGTTCATAGCTCAGTGCACCGGCAGCTTCGCTCATTTGCAAGAGCACAGGACGGGGTCTCATGCTCTTCCATCATCAATCGTAGCTGAAAATGCGCTGCTGGCAGGCCGTCAAGCACTCATCGAATGTCAAAAACGCACTTGTGGGTGATCGTCCTGACCATGATGACCAATCTATGTGAATTGTTTGTGTAACGACGAAGTGGGCAAGCGATGCTGCTTAGCAAATCACGCCATGATAGGGATATGAATTACGTATGGGGCAGGGGGCCAAACACGCTTGAGCAGTCCATTACCAAGCGCCACTGCGAGACGCCGACGAAATCGACAACGATTTAACCGTCGAGCAACATGCGGAACGGGCTCAAAGAGCAGATGCTTCAGGCGCACCGATCGATGGGGTCGAACTTTATGGATGGGATAGCCAGGCTGATGGAGGGACGGCATGTGAAATACAGTGCCTTAGTCCGAGATTATTTCTTGTGAGCGGTCAACTTGAATCAGGCCGATCCTCACCTGAATGCATGATCTCAGGCCATCGAAGTTTTGGACACGTGTGCCCACCAGGGTGGCCGCCCGGATCATACGAAATTAGATGAGTTTAATGACATCCCGATCTGTTCTGCTGGGCCTCTACCTCTGCGCTTAGCATTTGAGTCCGGTTATGTTCGTGCTTTTGGACAAGGGCGAGATACTCGTCGACGTCTTCCTGTGTCCGATGCTCCTGCCCCAAAAGCGACTCACTCAAAAAGTTGAATCGCATAGATTCTTCGAGCGTCAGGCCAGCAAATACTTCGTTGCCCTGATGGTCTTCACTGAGGGCTCGTATTTTCCTGAGGTATGCGCGCTGCATGTCCGTGAGCACTAGCATTTGGATCTCCTGTCAATTGCCACTGCGGAGCTGTGCCGCAATGCGCAGAGTTGATCACCCAATTTTTTCAGGGCTGCTTGTATGGGGCCAGCGGTGCTTGAAAGTTCCTCGGCGAACGGCTGTATCTGTCTGCCACCGTTGGGCCGTCGCACACGTAGCCAACTATTGAAACCATGCTGAGCGCAGAGACGCACTGCGAGACTCCAGACGCCCCTGATCGGCATACGAATGAGATGGGGGAAGGAGTACAACGCACAGGCAAATCTAGAGTCCCGCGCCCTGACGCTAGTAGCTGCGCCGACCGAGCGCAGACGATACAGAGGAGTGGGCGGAGGTCATATTCAGCACGAAAAGTTTCAAATTGGCGGAGTCGTAAGGGTGTACGACTTCAGGAAGCTCAGTACAATGGCATCTTATTTAACATAATATACATTACACGTAATAAGAGAATGCAACCGTAGGTGGTGGAGTTCTCCTTTTTATGGGAAGCGTATCGCACGCGAAGAAAAACCCCGGAGGTCTGCCTATCGCTGGGGTTTTTCGTTTGGCTAGATGGCATCTGAACTGAATTGCCTAGCATTTATCCCGTTAGAGTTTTCACAAATATCCGGCTCTTCGGCTGTGGTTGTTTCAATAGCTCATCTCGTTGTATCACTTGCTCTGGAGTCAGGCTTTTTATTTGCTCTGGAGTCAGGGATTTCAGTTGCTCTAGAGACAAGGCGAGAAATTGCTCTGGAGTTAGCATTGGCATAGCGTTTTTCTCCTTGGTATCGAGGACATGCACTGCTGTGACACGCCTCAGTCTCTAGCCATTAGCCACGCTTGATAACTGTAAAATATGACAGTTTTTTAGACCGTTTTACTGTCATCCTAATTCGCAAAAAACATATAGAGTCGCCTCGCATAATAGACGCTATGGCTAAATCATCGCCTGCCTCGCGATTTTCCGGGACTTCGGATTCTGCACTTGGTGCAGCGAGCACCAGATCAGCCGGATTCCCCACAGATTTTGAGGAGCTGATTTAAACCCAATCCCTCATCCTTGCGTCAGTTTCTCAAACAACGCTGTGTGTTCGGGAAACTGCTCGCCAAGCTTCTGCCGATTGCCCATCTGCGCATCCGCATAATCGAACCCTGGTGAAACCGCTTCACTGATCAATCCGTATCCCGCCGGCCCATCCAGCAGCTGCGAAGCTTTCCAGGTTCCGCCAGGCACGTGCAGCTGCAAACATTGTCCGGCGATAATGTCGCTGCCCATCACCACGGTTTTAAATGTGCCGTCCGGATAAATCAGGCTGTACTGAATCGCGTCGCCCAGATGGTAGTAATGCACGATGTCGGACCGGTTCAGATGAAAGTATCCGATCGGCGAATCGTCGCTCAGCAGATAATAAATGGAGCTCATCAAATAACGTTGACCGCCAGCAGTCTCGAGTGTCGAATGATCGGTCTGGAAGGTTCTGCGGTAGAATCCACCTTCCATATGGGGCTGCAGGTTGAGTGCGGCGACCACGTCTTGAGCGTTGGGAATTGGGTTGTCGCGTCTGTTTTGCGCCATGGGACAAGCCACCTCTCAGTGATCAGATATATAATCAACAATTATAATTAAACTAAACATCTATTTAGTTGAGTTATAAATCAACCTGTTAATTCCCCTGTTTCAGATTATCAATCTCCCCTACCCACCCGGACACCCGTTTCACATTTTGAGGTAGAGACTTAGAGACTGGTGCACACCCCGGGACTGATCCTGCCCCAGGTACGCTTGCTAGCGCATACGCGCAGTACTGACCGCGCCGCGCGCCATCTGCAATTCTTCGCCCTGCAACCACTGAGCGTAATAGTCTTTCAGCTCTTCCTCCCAACCAACCACTTCATCCAGCAAGTGCTCGGCGTGTTCGCGGGTCAGCGCAAAGTGCGTGTGATGACTGAGCAAATTGGCACGGCTGATTTGATTGCCGTCCCGGCCCACTGCCATGGCCAGGGCCTGAGCAGGACCTTCATCGACAATCGGCAGCACGTCGTACATCGGCGAGAGGCGCCACTGCCCTGCGAGCCAAATGATCGAGTGGTTTCGCGGGTGGTCGTCGCTGTTGCCCGCCAAGGCGTTGTAGCACATGCGTTTGAACAGCTCTTGCAGATCCACGTCCGGGACACCGCGCCGGCGCATTTCATCGGCGACTGCCGCATAGCGCCAATCACGGTGGTATTGCTCGTTCCATTCCGCATCCAGCAAGGTCAGTGCGCTGAGCATCGGGATGCGCCTCGCGCCTTCGGCCAATGGTGTGCGGTCGAAGCGTTCGATCAATAACGTGGAGGGCGTTTCGGCATGTAAGGCGGTATTTGCGACGTTCATACCCTTGGACGCGGCGAAGGTCATGCAGGCATATTCGATTGCAGGGAAATCATACTGGTCAAACCGGTCTCGGGGCTTGGCCAGAATCAGCATTCCGTGGTCCTGCAACGTTCGCTTTGGTCGCGCACCGCCTAGCGAAGAGCGTTGCTGGCGGATGTTCAGCATTGCGATGGATTGTTCATCCAGTTGTCCGTCATAGACCGCTTCGCAGGCTTCTATGAATTTTGCCAGGCCTTTCAAGGTTGGCACCGGACTGTCTCCCAGACCGGGTACGGGAACAGTCGAAGTCCCGGCCATGAGATTGCCGACGCGGTCGTTGTTTGGAGACTTGAGCAAAAATTCGATGGGCGCCAGCACTTGACCAAAGGCACGCTGGAGCAAGCGCTCTCCCCATCCGTCCGGCATGGCGTCGTTGATGAAGCCCGGTATCCCTCGGTTCTTGGTAATGCCGGTATAGGCTTGCGCACGTAACGGATAGTTGATGGGGTCGGGCACCCAGTTGCCACTCTTTACATAGTCGGGCGCATAAATGAATTCGCCAAACTTCCCCTGTAGGGTCAGCCTGCCCAGGGTCAGCATCTCTCCGGTGTCCGGGTGCTCCATGTAGATATAGGCACGGGACATCAGAAGTCCTCCGCTTTGGATTTGCGCAATCGCACACGTTTGGAGGCAATACTCTGGTGTGCGTCCTCATCAGTGACATACCGGGTTATCTGTGATGTGGTTTCGATCCCGTCCAATGAGGCGAAAATCGACTCGTTGATGCCAAGGCGCCACAGGACCAGCATGAAAGAACGGAGGTCGACGGATTCCGACCCATTCTCGATTTTGCGCAGTGTGTGCTCGGAAATGCCGAGTGTCGATTTGATATCCGCTTGACGCAAGCCCGATGCCAGGCGCCTTGCTTTGACCAAGAGCCCGATTTTACTGAGGGTGTCGGCACAGGCGACGGGGAAAAAGTCTTTCATAATACGCACCAGAATGAGCGTTATCCTTCATAAGGTTAACGATAGCACGTATTATGTTGGCGAATGAGATGTTAATAGCGAGCACAGTGAGTATTATTGTGTATAAAGCTCACCTTGGTGAGCTTTATTTTAAGTCTTGCCTGCGCTTCTCACTCGCCTGGCGCGAAATGCACAATGTTGCCTGTCGACACCAAGGTGTGCAGGCAGGCAACATCCAGCGGCGAAGGCCTAGTTGATCATGATGCTGTTATAGTCTGCCGCCAATCGCTGCAGAGACTCGTTGTAGCGTGCCAGAAATCTGCGCAGTCCCGCCTGGCTGTACCCTACGCTCTTGAGCGTTTCGAGGTTCACTGAAAACCCTGTCCAGATATCCGCCACCGCCATGATCTCTTCACCTGCAATCCTGCGTCGCAGGCCAATTTCTACAACGGTAGTGATATCGGACAAGACATCTTCGGCACTCAGCAACTCTATATTGAGTCCTTCGATCAACCGGCTGATCGACTGAATCTCCAGGTCCAGATTGTTTCGCGAGGTCGCCAGTTCCGTGTATTTGATGCCGTCAGACACCAAGCCCAAGACCTTTCTGACCAACTCGATACCCTGTTTCACGGCCTCTTTTTTCGGGTTTTCCAGGTCCATACCGTCCAGTGCCTTGCCCTCCGGTATGTAGTTTTTATACATGTCCGCCAGATTGAACTCGCGAATCACATCCTGCGCTTTTACCAGAACGTCCCGCTGCTCGATGCAGGCCGCTTTATTCAGGTTGTGGTCATTCAGCTGAGCCAGGACCCTGGCTTTGCGGGCACGTGCCACTTTGAGCGGTTCATCCGCTCGCTCACCGATTTCGATCTTGTACAGGCCATTCACTTCGTTGGTCAGAAGCCGGGAACGTGCAACAAATTTTGCGCTAACGCCCTCAAGCATTGCCTCTATATTGCCTTTGACATTCAGCAGTTCGTCGCTCACTAGCGCTCGATCTTCCGGCGTCAGATCCTGTCTGTCCAAAGCGCCGTTCAACTCGTCCAGGACCTCAAACCATTGCTGTCCGGATACGTTGTTCAGTGCTGTCAGCAACACAGGAAAGGATTCACGCATGTGGGTATCGATGTTATTCAAATACGCGGCCACCTGGTGTGCTCTCTCCTGCAGCACGTCCGGGCGCTCATTTCTGAAGTTCGCCAGCCTGGAGACATCACGGATCGTTTGAACGATGTTTTTTACCTCAATAGCGGGAATAACCGGGGTGTCAATCGGCGTCACTATGCTCATGGCAATATCCTTTTGTCCGTTGGGCGATCAGTTGAAGGTTTTTTTGTATTCTTCAAGTGCTTCATTGAAAATGGCCACCAGCTCGCCCGCGGTATTTTTCACGTCGCGCCATGGATCGATCACCTGTGCGAACTCGGCAACGAATGACGTCAGGCGCAATGCGTTGTTGATGCGTTCAAACTGTTCGGCAGACGAATCGACCTTGCTCAGGATGGTTTGCCACATCGTGTTCAAGATATTGAGTGCGGCTTCGGCGCCGGCCATGCGAATGCCGATATCGCCAAAATTCGACATCGAGCTTTCTATGGCGCTCTGCAGGTTTTGTTTGCCGCTGACGGATACCTCCAGCGCATCGACTTCGGCTTTCAGCGCATTGCGCTCTTTGCGGGCGGCCTCGGCTTTCGGCCCGAAGATCGAGCCTGAAATAGGCCAGAAGATTGGCAGGCCTCCGGAAAACGACATGCCGACGTAATAGTCGTAGTCCTTGTCCAACTATATTTGGCCGTATGAATAAGCCATTGATTATCAAAGATATTTAGCACCATGGAAACATAGAGCTACATGTGCAGGACGTTTCCTACAGACAACGCTTACAAGCGTTATTCGAACAAATACATAACCATCAACTTCGCAATAACAACAGCCTTTAATAGTGCAATCAATTCCGACTGGTACGCTTGAGCGTTTCACTTGGCAACTCTTGAAACAACGCCCGATAGCTGCTGGAAAACCTTCCCAGATGCCAGAACGACCACTGCATCGCCACTTCGGCCACCGTGGTCTCCATGGGCGAGCGCTTGAGCAGTTCACGGTGCGCGCTGTTGAGCCGGCGCAAGCGTAGCCAGTGGGTGGGCGTCATGCCGGTGTAGGCCTTGAACGCCTGCTGCAACTGACGCAGGGAAACCCCGGCCACCCGGGAAAGCTCCAGCAGGTTCAGGGTTTCTTCCGGAACGTCGGCCGCCCATTCACCGATACGCTTCATGACTGCTCGTTCTTCGGCGCGGCGCCGCAGACCTCCGCGATCAAGGCAGACGCAGGCGTTATCGAGGATGTACAGGCAGTCCTCCAGCAACTGCTGGGTCAATGCCTCCTTGCTCGGCGGATCGAGTGTCTGCGTCAGCCGGGTCAGGGTCCCGCTCAACCAGCGGCTGAACAGCGCGTTCTGCCCCGAATTCAGCGGCGCCATGAACAGCCCTTCGAGCCGGGCAACATTCAGGCCGTGACGCTGAACGAACGCCGGACCGAACACCACGGCGATTTCCTGGTAGTTCTCCGGGGTGATCCAGATGTTGCGGCTTTCTTCATTCAACACGTACAGCGCGTTGTCGCTGCGATCGAAACAGAACGCCAGCGAACCCTCGGGCGCACTGAAATTCTGCTCGACCCGGGTGTTCATGTGTTCCTCGTAGATCTCCACGCCTTGCAGGTCGAGGTAGCGCACCCGCCCGGCGAAATGCCCCGGCGACATCTGCTGGTAGTGCTGGACCCAACCGGGTGTGGCGCGGATCTGTTCGGCTACGTCGGCGGTGTTGAAGGCTTGGACTTGTAACGGATTACACGCTGTCATGGGTGACCTTACGCACTCGTTTGGTGCGTTTTGGTGCTGCTGAAAGTGGATAGATGGAACCGCAAGGCTCGCCCAAGATAGTCGTCAACGCGCCACAGGGGAAGTGTGTGGTGGATGAAACCACCCTCCCCGGCGTTAATAAAACCAATAACGAGGTCTTTATGAATGCCCCTTTCGATCAGCTGTTCACTTGGCTGAAAGATCACAAGATTACCGAAGTCGAGTGCGTCGTCAGTGACCTGACGGGTATTGCACGCGGCAAAATCGCACCGACCAACAAGTTCCTGCATGAGCGAGGCATGCGCCTGCCGGAAAGTGTGCTGTTGCAAACGGTAACCGGGGACTTTGTCGACGATGACATCTACTACGACCTGCTCGATCCGGCCGACATCGACATGGTGTGCAAGCCCGTTTCCGATGCGGTTTACGTGATTCCGTGGGCCATCGAGCCGACCGCGATCGTGATCCACGACACCTTCGACAAGTTCGGCAACCCCATCGAACTGTCGCCGCGCAACGTGTTGAAGAAAGTCCTGCAGCTGTACACCGACAAAGGCTGGAAGCCGATTGTCGCGCCGGAAATGGAGTTTTACCTGACCCAGCGTTGCGAAGACCCGGATTTGCCGCTCAAGGCGCCGCTGGGCCGTTCCGGGCGTGCGGAAAGTGGCCGGCAGTCGTTTTCCATCGACGCCGCCAACGAATTCGATCCGCTGTTCGAAGACGTCTACGACTGGTGCGAATTGCAGGGCCTGGACCTCGACACCTTGATCCACGAAGACGGCCCGGCGCAGATGGAAATCAACTTCCGTCACGGCGACGCGCTGGACCTGGCCGACCAGATCACCGTATTCAAGCGCACCTTGCGCGAGGCGGCGCTCAAGCACAACGTCACCGCGACCTTCATGGCCAAGCCGATCGGCGATGAGCCGGGCAGCGCCATGCACATTCACCAGAGCGTGGTCGATATCGTCAGCGGCCGGCCGATCTTCGCCGATGCCGAAGGCAACATGAGCGAGCTGTTCCTGCACCATATCGGCGGCCTGCAGAAGTACATCCCCAAAGTGCTGCCGATGTTCGCGCCCAACGTGAATTCGTTCCGCCGTTTCCTGCCGGACACCTCGGCCCCGGTGAATGTCGAATGGGGCGAAGAAAACCGCACCGTCGGCCTGCGCGTACCGACCTCCACGCCGGATTCGATGCGCGTGGAGAACCGCTTGCCGGGTGCCGATGCCAACCCTTATCTGGCGATTGCGGCGAGTTTGTTGTGCGGTTACCTCGGCATGGTCGAGCGCATCGAACCGAGCGCCGCGGTTCAGGGCCGTGCCTACGAGCGGCGTAATCTGCGGCTGCCGATCACCATCGAAGACGCCCTGACGCAGATGGAGGAATGCGAAACCGTCAGCCGCTACCTGGGCAGCAAGTTCGTGCGCGGTTACGTCGCGGTCAAGCGCGCCGAACACGAGAACTTCAAGCGGGTGATCAGTTCCTGGGAGCGTGAGTTCCTGTTGCTCAGCGTCTGAGACCTCACTCCCCCAAAAGTCAGGATAGGTGTCCAACTTTTGGGGTGCAGATCACCCTGCGGGAGCGGGCTTGCCCGCGAAGAGGCCAGTAAATCCAACATAACCGTTGACTGACAGACCGCCATCGCGGGCAAGCCCGCTCCCACAGAGACAGAGAACACCAGAGAAACACCAGAGAAACACCTGAATAAATTCAACAACTATAAGAGGTGTCGCGATGCATCTATTGAAATCCATCCTCCCGGCCGCCCTGGCCGTGCTGTTCAGCACCGCAGCGCAGGCCGGGCAAAGCGTCAGCGTCTACAACTGGACCGATTACATCGGCGAGACCACCCTCGCCGACTTCCAGGCCAACACCGGGATCAAGGTGATCTACGACGTATTCGATTCCAACGAAACCCTGGAGGGCAAACTGCTCGCCGGTCGCACCGGGTATGACGTGGTGGTGCCGTCCAACCACTTCCTCGCCCGCCAGGTGAAGGCCGGTGCTTTCCTCAAGCTGGATCGCTCGCAGTTGCCCAACTTCAAGAATCTCGACCCGAAACTGCTGACGTTGCTGGAGCAGAACGATCCGGGCAACGCGCATTCGGTACCCTACCTGTGGGGCACCAACGGTATCGGCTACAATGTCGACAAGGTCAAGCAGGTGCTGGGCATTGATCGCATCGATTCCTGGGCGGTGTTTTTCGAACCGGAAAACCTGAAGAAGCTCAGCCAGTGCGGCGTGTCGATGATGGACTCGGCGGATGAAGTGTTCCCTGCGGTCCTCAATTACATGGGCATGGACCCGCGCAGCGAGAACCCGCAGGATTACAAAAAAGCTGAAGCCAAGCTGCTGACCATTCGCCCTTACATCACCTATTTCCACTCCTCCAAGTACGTGTCGGACCTGGCCAATGGCGACATTTGCGTGGCCTTCGGTTACTCGGGCGACGTGTTCCAGGCCGCGAACCGGGCCAAGGAAGCCAAGAACGGCGTAAATATCGCTTACGCGATCCCCAAGGAAGGCAGCAATCTGTGGTTCGACTTGCTGGCGATTCCCGCCGATGCCGGCAACCAGAAAGAAGCGCATGCGTTCATCAACAACCTGCTTGACCCGCGAGTGATCGCCAATGTCAGCGCTTCGGTCGGTTACGCCAACCCGAACCCGGCTTCCCAGCAATACATGGAAGCCGAACTGGTGAATAATCCAGAGGTGTATCCGCCTCAGGCCGTCCTCGACAAGCTCTACATCTCGACCACCCCGCCCCAGGCGATCATGCGGCTGATGACCCGTTCCTGGAGCAAAGTGAAGTCAACCAATGAATAACCGACACGCGCATTCCTATTACGCGGCGACAGCGAACAGCATGGCGCCCTACCCCGCGCTGGACGAGGATCGGGTCGCCGATGTGTGCGTGATCGGCGGCGGTTTCACCGGGGTCAACACGGCAATCGAACTGGCGCAGCGCGGACTCTCGGTGATTCTGCTGGAAGCCCGACGGATCGGCTGGGGCGCCAGCGGGCGCAACGGCGGCCAGTTGATCCGCGGGGTCGGCCATGACGTCAGCGGTTTTGCTCGGTATGTCGGTGAAGAAGGCGTGCGTTACCTCGAGCGCGCCGGGATCGAGTCGGTGGAACTGGTGGGTAACCGTATCCGCGAACACGGGATTGACTGCGATTTGCGCTGGGGCTTCTGTGAGCTGGCCAACACCAAGGCGCAGTTCGCCGCGTTCGCGGCAGAGCAACAAAGCCTTGCCGAGTCGGGATACGCCCATCAAACCTGCCTCGTGGGGCCGGAGCAGATCCGCCGGCAAGTGGTCGACTCCGGGGTGTATGCCGGCGGTCTGGTCGACATGGGCTCGGGACACTTGCACCCGCTCAACCTGGTCCTCGGCGAAGCGCGACTGGCACACAGCCTCGGCGTGCAGATCTTCGAGCAAAGCCCGGTGCTGGAGTTGATTCATGGCAGTACCGTGCAGGTGCGCTGCGCCGCGGGCACGGTACGCGCCGGCACGCTGGTGCTGGCGTGCAATGCGCATCTGGAAAAGCTCGAACCGAAACTGAGTGGCAAGGTGCTGCCGGCGGGCAGCTACATCATCGCCACCGAGCCTTTGGCACCCGAGGTTGCAGCGCAGTTGATCCCGCAGAACCTGGCGCTGTGCGACCAGAAGGTCGGCCTTGATTACTACCGGCTTTCGGCGGACCGGCGGTTGCTGTTTGGCGGGGCCTGCCATTATTCCGGGCGCGATCCGGCAGATATCGCGGCGTATATGCGCCCGCAAATGCTCAAGGTTTTCCCGCAACTGGCGCACGTGCGCATCGACTATCAATGGGGCGGCAAGATCGGTATCTCCGCCAACCGCTTCCCGCAGGTCGGGCGCTTGAGCCAGCATCCCAACGTGTTTTACGCCCAGGGTTACTCGGGCCATGGCCTGAACGTGACCCACTGGTGCGCCAAGCTGTTGGCCGAAGCGATCCATGCCGGACACAGTCAGGGGTTCGACGTGTTCAGCGCCGTGCCGCACATGACCTTCCCTGGCGGGCCTATGCTGCGTTCTCCGTTGCTAGCACTTGGTATGTTCTGGTATCGCCTGCGCGAATTGCTTGGCTGACAGCAACCACCGCATACCCCGTAGGAGCTGCCGCAGGCTGCGATCTTTTGATTTTGATCTTGATCTTTTCGGGACTGCCGACAAACAAGATCAAAAGATCGCAGCCTGCGGCAGCTCCTACGGGGGATCATCGCAGGGATTGATTATTTCGTGGCCGCAGCACCCTCCCGGACTCCTCGTTCAACCTTTCGATTTGCTCAATCGCAAGGCACTTCTATATTGAGGGGGTGCTCTGACTTTCCTGTCTCCTGGCGAGTGCGGCCTATGGCTACGACTGACCACCTGATCATCTGCGAGCACTGCGACTGCGTGTATGAAAAAGTCACGCTCGCCAAACATCAGAAAACCCTGTGCGCGCGCTGCGGCGGCGTGCTTGAGCGCTATAACGGTCTTTCGGTGGAACAGCGCCTTGCGTTGACCTTCACGGCGGCTGTCCTGTGGACGTTCGCCAATTTCTACCCGGTCATGAGCATCAGCCTCAAAGGTCTGAAAAACAGCGCCACGCTCTGGGATTCGGTGCTGGCCCTGAGCCAAGGGCCGATCACCTTCATTGCGCTGGTGGCGGCGATTTCGATGATCATCGCGCCGGTGTTCCAACTGTTGTTGTTGATCTGGGTCCTGAGTTACGCCCTCGCGAACCGGCGCTCGCCCGGTTTCAGGTTCTGCATGCGCTGGCTGGAAACCCTCAGGCCCTGGAGCATGCTGGAAGTCTGTCTGCTGGGGGCAATGGTCGCGGTGTTCAAACTCGCCGGATTGCTCGATGTATTGCCCGGTATCGGACTGTTTGCCCTGGCCGTGCTCAGCCTGATGATGATCCGCATTGCCGGGCGCGATATCCGTGACCTGTGGGACATTTTATGAAGACGCCACCGGTCGCCAGCGAACTCAACCTGTGCCTGTGCCACAGCTGCGGCCTGGCCTGTGACATCACCCATGACCCTCATGAATGCGAACGCTGTGGCGCGCCGCTGCACCGGCGCAAGGCCAACTCGCTGACCCGGACCTGGGCTTACCTGCTGGCGTCGCTGATATTTTATGTGCCGGCCAACCTGCTGCCGGTGATGAACACCACCATGCTCGGTTCCGGTTCCGAGAGCACCATCATGGGCGGCGTGCTGGAGTTCTGGCAGCACGGCGCCTGGGACATCGCCCTGATTATCTTCATCGCCAGCATCGCGGTGCCGGGCATCAAGTTCGTCGCCCTGACGATGCTGCTGGTGACTGTCCAGCGCGGGAGTTCATGGGCGCTCAAGGAACGCTCGAAGCTGTACCGATTCGTTGAACTCATCGGCTACTGGTCGATGCTCGACGTGATTGTCGTCGCCCTGGTGGCGGCGCTGGTGAAGTTCCAGGCGCTGGGCGATATCGAACCGCGCCAGGGCATCCTGTTCTTTGGCCTGGTGGTGGTGTTCACCATGCTGTCGGCGATGAGTTTCGACCCGCGCCTGATCTGGGACAAGCAGGATAAAGCACGCAATAACCCACCCAACGAGGAGGTCATGGATGAAGTCGCAAGCCACTGACGGGCCGCAAGCCCCCGGCCCGGCCCCGGTCAAGACCCGCCGTTTCAGCGTATCGCTGGTGTGGATCGTGCCGATCGTCGCAGTACTGGTGGGGATTTCGCTGGTAGTGCACTCGGTCATGCAGGAAGGGCCGACCATCACTGTCACGTTCAAGACCGGCAGCGGCCTGACCGCCAACAAGACCCAGGTCAAATACCGCAATGTGGTGATCGGGGTGGTGTCCGACGTGGAGTTGAGCGACGACCAGAAGAGTGTCAACGCCACCGTCAAACTGGCCAAGCAGGCGGAAAGTTTCACCCGCGAAGACTCGCAGTTCTGGGTGGTGCGGCCGCGTATCGGGGCTGGTGGGGTTTCGGGCATCGATACCCTGCTCTCCGGGGATTACATCGGCGCCGATATCGGCCAGTCGAACGCCCGGGCGAAGCACTTCACCGGGCTGGAAAACCCGCCGCCCATTACCTATGGCGAGCCGGGCAAGCGCTTCACCCTGCATACCCAGGACCTCGGTTCGCTGGACATCGGCTCGCCGGTTTACTACCGCAAGATTCCGGTCGGTCAGGTGGTGGCCTATGCCCTGGACGCTGACGGCAAAGGGGTGAATATTGAAGTGTTCATCCATGCACCCAATGATGCCTACGTCACCGAGAACACCCGGTTCTGGAACGCCAGCGGCATCGACGTCAATGTCGGTGCCAACGGCTTTGCGGTGAAGACCGAATCCTTGTCATCCATCCTGGTGGGCGGCATCGCCTTCCGCGCCCCGGAATACAGCCCCAGCGACAAACCGGCCGGGGAGGAGAAATCCTTCGAATTGTTCGAAGACCAGCAAACCGCCCTCGCCCCGCCGAGTGGCAAGGGGCAATACCTGAGCTTGCGTTTCGACCAGGCGTTACGTGGGCTAAGGGTCGGGGCGCCGGTGGAATTCCTCGGCATCGAATTCGGCAGAGTGGTGTCGGTCAATCTGGACTTCGACGCGAAGAAACGCAGCTTCCCGGTCAATGTCGGCATCCTGATCTACCCGCAACGCCTCGGTCAGGCTCATATCAAAATGCTCGAAGTCTTGAAGCATGACCCCAATGACGAAGCCGCTGGCGTACGCCTGATGGGCTCCTTCATCGAAAACGGGCTGCGGGCCCAGGCCCGTAGCGGCAATCTGTTGACCGGTCAGCTGTACATTGCCCTCGACTTCTACCCCAAGGCGGAGAAAGTCGTGTTCGATCCGACCGCCCGTCCCGTCTCTATCCCCACCATTCCTGGCAGCCTCGAACAGTTGCAGGAAAAACTGGAGGGCATGGTCAACAAGATCAACCAGCTGCCGATCGAGCGCATTGCCGGCAACCTCGACAGCAACCTTGTCGAACTGCGCAAAGGCCTGGCCCAATTCAACGCCAAGACCCTGCCCGGCGTGCAGACCACCCTGGCGGACGTCAGCAAGACCCTGCAATCGGCCAGCTCGACCCTGGCCGAAGACTCACCGCAACGGGAACAGCTGACCCAGACCCTCGACGAACTGGGACGCATGTCGCGCTCCTTGCGCGAGCTCTCGGATTACCTGGGACGGCATCCGGAATCGCTGCTGCGCGGTCGCCCCAACAACGCAGCACCGATAGATCTGCAAGCGCCACCGCGCAACTGACCACAGGAGCAATACCCATGGCTTTTCCGCTGAAGATGACCTTGGTCACTGCGCTGTTGATGCTCACTGCTTGCCGCAGTGATCCGATTCAATTTCACACCCTGGTCCCGACCCAATTGGGCGGTCATTCAAAGTCCGCCGTTGCGGATATCCAGATCGAAGCGATCAGCGTTCCGCCCCAGGTCGATCGTCCGCAGATCGTCATCCGCCAGGGCAACAGTGGCCTGGCGATTCTGGAAACCCAGTGGTGGGCCGCGAGCCTGGTGGACGAGTTGAGCAGCGCGTTGAAGGACCAACTGGTCAACAGCAACTCTCAACGAAAAATGTCGGTGCGGCTCGACGTGCGGCGCTTTGACTCGATTCCCGGCCAGTACGGCCTGATCGACGTCAAATGGCGCCTGCGCAATCTGGGCGAAAGCGATAACACGCTGGTCACATGCCGCAGCACCTTGCAAACGCCTTCGGGACCGAATATCGATGACCTGGTGGCGGCTCATCAAAACAACGTCAAACGCCTGGCCGCGCTCATCACCCAGGCGGCGGGCGGAGCACAAAGAGGTTGCCCTTCAGCCCAGTGACTTGACGATTTTTTCATGCTGCGCATTGCGTTTGCCGCGCCTTAAACCTGCAAATGATTCGTATTGGCCTACAATAATTGACGACCATCCCGGTCAAGTCTGCGTGCATGATCAAAAAAGAACAGGAGCTGCCCCAGCATGATCCTCCCTATCCCGCCGTTTCTTAAGTGCGCAGTGCTGACGGCCGCGCTGTTGAGCGCCGGCCACGGGTATGCCGCTGATACCGACGGCATCGTGGTCTACAACGCCCAGCACGAAAGCCTGACCAAATCCTGGATTGAAGGCTTCACCAGGGACACCGGGATCAAGGTCACCGTACGCAACGGTGACGACACCGAGATGGGCAATCAGATCGTACAGGAAGGCGCAGCCTCCCCGGCGGACGTGTTCCTGACCGAGAACTCCCCGGCCATGGTGCTGGTCGACAATGCAGGGCTGTTTGCGCCGGTGGCACCGGCCACCCTTGAACAGGTCGACGCGGCCTACCGTCCAGCCCATGGCAAATGGGTGGGCATTGCCGCGCGCTCCACGGTATTCGTCTACAACCCGGGCAAACTGCCCGAAGCCGAGCTGCCCAAGTCGCTGATGGACCTCGCCGGTCCGAACTGGAAAGGCCGCTGGGGCGCTTCGCCGGCCGGCGCCGACTTCCAGGCAATCGTCGCCGCCGTGTTGGCACTCAAGGGTGAAGCCGCGACCCTCGAGTGGTTGAAAGGGATGAAAAGCAACTTCACCGCGTACCGGGGCAACAGCGCCGTGCTCAAGGCGGTCAATGCCGGCCAGATCGACAGCGGCGTGATCTACCACTATTACCGCTTCGGCGATCAGGCCAAGACCGGTGAAAACAGCAAGAACACCGCCCTGCACTACTTCAAACACCAGGATCCTGGTGCCTTTGTCAGCATTTCCGGTGGCGGCGTCCTGGCGTCCAGCAAACACAAGGATCAGGCTCAGGCCTTCCTCAAGTGGGTGACCGGCAAAGACGGCCAGGCCGTCCTCAAGACCGGCAACTCGTTCGAATACGCGGTGGGCAAACACGCCGAATCCAACCCGAAACTGGTGCCTTTGCAGCAGCTTGACGCGCCGAAGGTCGACGCTTCAACACTCGACAGTAAAAAAGCCGTGGAGCTGATGACTCAGGCCGGACTGCTCTAATTGATGCCTGAAACACTACCGGCGGGTGTCGCAGAGGCGATCCCGCCCCATTTACGCCGACGTTCCCGTGGCCTTTTTGCGGGCCTCGGCGGTGCGTGGGTGATCGGTTTGTCGGTGCTGGTGTCGCTGCTGGCCCTGCTGCCGATCGCTTTCGTCATCGGCGTGTCCTTCGAGACCGGCTGGGCGAGCCTGGTGCCCCTGATATTCCGGCCACGGGTCGGCGAGTTATTGATCAACACCCTGTTGCTGGTGGTGATCACGATTCCCTTGTGTGTAATGCTCGGCGTGGCCCTGGCCTGGCTCACAGAGCGTACCGATCTGCCGGGGCGGCGTTGGTGGTCGTTGCTGGCCACGGCGCCGCTGGCAGTCCCCGCCTTCGTCCACAGCTATGCCTGGGTCAGCCTGGTGCCACCGATTCATGGACTGTTTGCCGCCGTCCTGGTGTCGGTCATCGCCTACTTCCCGTTCCTGTACCTGCCCATTGCGGCATCCCTGCGACGGATCGACCCGACCATCGAAGATGTCGCAGAGTCTCTGGGACTCAAGCCCTGGGCGGTATTTTTCCGCGTGGTGCTGCCGCAATTGCGCCTGGCCATCTGCGGCGGAGCCTTGCTGGTGGGGCTGCACCTGCTGGCCGAATATGGCCTGTACGCGATGATCCGCTTCGACACCTTTACCACGGCGATCTTCGATCAGTTCAAGTCAACCTTCAACGGCCCCGCCGCCCACATGCTGGCGGGAGTGCTCGCCTTGTGCTGCCTGGCGATGCTGACCGTCGAATCGGCCGCTCGTGGCCATGCGCGCTATGCCCGCGTCGGGTCGGGCAGCCCCCGCGAACAGCGGATCGTGCGCCTGTCTGCCGGGCCAGCCATACTGGCGCTGGCCTTGCAGATCGTGACCTGCGCACTGGCGCTGGGTGTGCCGTTGATCACCTTGGGTAAATGGCTGATCGCTGGCGGCACGCAAGTCTGGCAACTGAGCGAACTGCTGCCGGCGCTGGAACAGACCGTGCTCTTGGGCATCAGCGGGGCGATATTGACCACCTTGGCGGCCATCCCGATTGCCTGGCTGTCGATTCGCTCGCCGGGGCGACTGCAGCGGGTGCTGGAAAGCTGTAACTACATCACCAGCTCGTTGCCGGGGATTGTCGTGGCCCTCGCCCTGGTGACCATCACGATTCATTTCGCCCGACCGATTTACCAGACCTCGATCACGGTGCTACTGGCTTACCTTCTGATGTTCTTGCCCCGTGCGCTGGTGAGCTTGCGTGCGGGAATTGCCCAGGCACCGATCGAGTTGGAAAACATGGCCCGCAGCCTCGGTCGCTCGCCCGCCCTGGCGCTGTGGCTGATCACCTTGCGTCTGGCTGCACCGGGCGTTGCCGCGGGCGCCGCCCTGGTGTTCCTGGCAATTACCAATGAACTGACGGCCACCCTGCTGCTCGCGCCGAACGGTACGCGCACCCTGGCGACCGGGTTCTGGGCGTTGACCAGCGAAATCGATTATGCCGCCGCGGCGCCCTATGCCCTGCTGATGATCGTGCTGTCGCTGCCGCTGACCGCCATTCTTTATCATCAATCCAAACGAACGGCGGGCCGATGAACGCTCTCGAACTGCACTCGATCTGCAAGGCCTACGGTGCCCAGACGGCCTTGGAAGACATCAGCCTGTCGGTGCCCGCGGGCAGCCGCACGGTGATTGTCGGCCCTTCAGGTTCGGGCAAGACCACCTTGCTGCGGATGATCGCCGGCTTCGAATTCCCGGATTCAGGTCGCCTTCTGCTCAATGGTCAGACGCTGGTCGACAACACCCATGAGGTGCCGGCGCATCAACGATTGATTGGCTATGTGCCGCAGGATGGAGCCCTGTTCCCGCACATGACTGTCGCCGCCAACATCGGCTTCGGGCTGTCGACCAAGGGCCTTGAAAAGCAGGAGCGTATCGCCGAACTGATGGACAGCGTGGCGCTGGACGCCAGCATGGCCAAGCGTTGGCCCCATGAGCTTTCCGGCGGCCAGCAGCAACGTGTGGCCCTGGCGCGCGCCCTGGCCCAACAGCCACGCCTGATGCTGCTGGACGAACCGTTTTCGGCACTGGATACCGGCTTGCGCGCCGCCATGCGTAAATTGGTCGCGCGGCTGCTGGCCGATGCGGGCGTCACCACCATTCTGGTCACCCATGACCAGAGTGAAGCGTTGTCGTTTGCCGATCAGCTGGCGGTGATGCGTCAGGGCCGACTGGTGCAGTCAGGCCATCCGCTGGACCTTTACCGCTATCCCGACGATGAACAGACCGCCCTGTTTCTCGGCGATGCGGTGGTCATGCCGGCACGGATCGAAGCGGGCTGGGCCCATTGCGACCTGGGGCGGATTCCGGTCAACAATCACAGGAACAACAAATGCGCGCAGATCATGCTGCGGCCCGAGCAATTGCACCTGGTCAGCATCCAGACGAGTCCGGCAGAGGCCGTCGGCTGCCGCGCAGTGGTGACCGAGCGCGATTTCAGCGGCAATACCTGCACCTTGACGGTGGAGTTGCAGTCGCACAATAGCGCGCAACAGCCAGGCCGATCCTTGATGGTGCGCAGTTCCGGGTTGTATGCGCCACCGATGGGTAGCGCCGTTCACGTCTCGATGATCGGCCACGCCCACGTCCTGAGCGAAGCCTGAACCCCTGCCCTCACAGATCGAAGCGATCAACCGCCCGACGCCGCTCGTTGTCATCGCGCACATCGTAGTTGGCGGTCGTTTGAATGTTGCTGTGATGCGCCAGCTTCTGGGCGATCGACAAGTCATGCTCTTCGATCACTCGGGTAATGAACGAACGCCGAAAGTCATGGGGCATGATCTTGACCCCGACTTGCGCGCCACGCTGGCGGGCAATGTAATAGATCGCGTGCTTGGTAATGCGTTCGCGGGTGATGTGACTGCCGCGGCGGATGCGATTGAACAGGAATGGATCGTCCTCTTCGCCTTCCTTGAGTTGCGACCGGCGCAGCTCCAGCCAGGCATCCAGTTTGGCGAAGGCCCAGGCCGGTGCGTACTTGATCAACTGCTTGTTGCCCTTGGCGGTGACCCGCAGGCTGCGTTCGGCGAAATCGACCTGATTGAGGTCCAGGTTCACCGATTCCGACTTGCGCATCCCCGAGCCGTACAGAATGCCGATGATCGCCGCGTCCCGCAGGCCTTGTGGCCGAGGATCGGCGGCACAGACCGCCATCATCTCCTGGATCAGCGTGCGCCGCAGATTACGCCCCTGGGACAGCCGTGTACCGGCTATTCCCTTGACCGTACGCATCTTCAGCAAGTGTTCCTGACTGATCAGGCTCATGCGCCACGCTTCGTTCATCACCCCGCGCACCGCGTTGACGTACAGCGAAGAGGTGTTTGGCGCGTAGCCATCCGCGCGCAAGGTGGCCACCAGTGCAATGACATCTTCGGGCTGCAACTCATGCCAGGGAATCTCCTCGACGTTCATGTCTTCGAAACCCAGGCGGTCGGCCGCGTCCTGCAAGACGTAGCGCATGGTCAGCTGGCTGGACGGGGCCAGTCGCGCCAGGTACAGGGTCAGCGGATTGATTTTTGGCATATTGGCAACAACAGCGGGTAAGTCAGTCAAACGAAACGGCCTTGAATGAAAAGTCCAAAGGAAAAGCACAACGATAGGCAAAGAACTGGCGGTTACGCTGCCGGGCGTGGCCGGGAATGTGAATTGTCACGCCCGGCAGGTCAAGGTTAACGCGATAGATGAACTGAAACATGGCCCTGCTACTCCTGAATGGGTGTCGATCAGGACAGGAGAGCCCCCATGAAAATCAGTGTATTCGGTAGCGGTTACGTTGGCCTGGTGCAAGCCGCTGTCCTGGCTGAAGTCGGCCACGACGTAGTGTGCATGGACATTGACCCGCAGAAAGTCGAGTTGTTGCAGCAAGGCCATGTGAGCATTTTCGAACCGGGACTGGCCAGTCTGGTGCGTGAAAACCTGGACGCCAGGCGGTTGCAGTTCACCACTGACGAGAAACTCGCTGTGCAACATGGCCAGGTGCTGTTCATTGCCGTCGGTACACCGTCCCGGGTTGATGGCTCGGCAGATTTGCGCTACGTCATGGCAGTGGGCGAAGCCGTGGCGCGTCATCGCGAACAACCGGTGATTCTGGTGGAAAAGTCCACGGTCCCGGTGGGCACCGGCGATGCCCTGCGCGCGCACATCGACAAGCACCTGCTCAAGGTCGGCCGGCTGTTGCAGTTCGACATCGTCTCCAACCCGGAGTTTTTGAAAGAAGGCTCGGCGGTGGCCGACTGCCGGCGCCCGGACCGGATCATCATCGGCTGCGAACGCGATGACATACGCGAGGTGATGCGTGACCTCTATGGGCCGTTCAACCGCAATCACGACCGCATCATGTTCATGGACCTGCGCAGCGCGGAGCTGACCAAGTATGCCGCCAACTGCATGCTGGCGACGAAGATCAGCTTCATCAACCAGATCGCCGAACTGGCCGAACACCTGGGCGCCGACATCGAATCCGTACGCCTGGGCATCGGCGCCGACTCACGCATCGGCTATCACTTCATCTACCCCGGCTGCGGTTATGGCGGCTCGTGTTTTCCCAAGGACATGCGTGCCCTGATCCACAGCGCCGAGGAGGCGCATTGCTCCAGCGACTTGCTGCAAGCGGTGGAGGCGATCAACCAGCGGCAGAAACACAAGTTGTTCGAGCGTATCAACGCGTTCTACCAGGGTAACTTGCGCGGCAGGACATTTGCCCTGTGGGGCCTGGCGTTCAAACCCAACACCGATGACATGCGCGATGCGCCGAGCCGGGTGCTGCTGGAAGCGCTGTGGGCCGCCGGGGCCAACGTGCGTGCGTTCGATCCCGAAGCCATGCAGGAAACCCGGGAGCTGTATCCCGATCAATCGAAGTTGATGCTCATGGGCACCCCGGAAGCGGTATTGTCCGGTGCCGACGCGTTGATCATCTGCACGGAATGGCAGCAGTTCAAGGCGCCGGATTTCAACCTGATCCAGCAGCGGCTCAACGCGCCTGTGATCTTCGATGGCCGCAACTTGTATGACGCCGAACGCCTGGCGCGCGCCGGTTTCATGTATTTCCCGATGGGGCGCGGTGAATCGCGCAAGTTGCCGATTCCGCTTCAACAATGGCCCGTGGCGCACGTCGTCGCGCAATAACCAAACACGCACCTTGTGTAGGAGCTGCCGCAGGCTGCGATCTTTTGATCTTCAGCGACCTTGAGTCCGACGAAGATCAAGATCAAAAGATCGCAGCCTGCGGCAGCTCCTACATAGACCGCAACCGTCCGTTAGTTATCAGGCATAACCTTCAGCATTAAGCTGGTACCTTCAAGTCGACGCCCAACGCCTGGGCAAACGCCTTCACCAGCGGACTGCGCACGGTGTTGTGGCGCAGGATCAGGTTGAACGGCGTATCGATGTGAATCAAGTCCGGACGCACGGCTCGAAATTGCCCCTGGGCCACCAGCGAGGCGGCGTAATGCTGGGGTAGAAAGCCTACGAAACGCCCGGTCTTGATCAACAGCGCCACCGCTTCGACCTGGGTTGCCGAGGCCGAAGAGCTGTCGTAGTGGGCAAAGTTCAGTTTGTCGCGATGTATCGCATAACGGTGGTTGATGCACTCGTAATCCTTGAGCACATTGCTGCCCATTTCCGCCTGCGGCAGGGTGAATAACGGGTGGCCGATGGCGCAGTAGACTTCTGAGCGCTCCTCATAAAGCGCGTAGTAATCGAACTCTTCCCGTCGTTGGTAAACCGGGACAATCCCCGCCAGCAACCGCCCCTCTACCACGCCCCTTTCCACCTCATCCAGCTGCGAGGTCTGAAGTTGGAATCTTACTTTGGGTGACGCTTCGTTAATCCGTTTAAGTGCAGCAACTAACGGTGAATGGGCATCGGAAATCGTATTATCAATAACCCCCACGCCAAGGTCACCCACAAGTTCGTTTTGCGCTGAACTAAGACGATCCCGAAAGTTATCGACCGAGGCAAACAGGTCAATGGATGCCTGATACACCAGACTGCCTTCTTCGGTCAGGTGAAAGCCTTCCCTGCCGCGCGTGCACAGGCGCATGCCGATGCGAATTTCAAGGTCGGAGATCTGTTTGCTGATGGCTGCCAGCCCCACATTCAGCTCATTCTGGGCCGCACTGAACCCTCCGGCCTCAACCACGGCCTTGAACACTTTGAGCAATTTGAAGTCCAGTCCACTGAGGGTCAGCGGTGCCCGATGCGGCGTTTTCGGCGGCGGGTTTCCGGAATTGGAAAGTGGGGTTTCCATAATGCTTATTTACCTCTGGCGCCCTATTCAACACTCTGTGCACAACAACAAAAACATAGCTGGCCAATAATAATGAACACAGAAAACCAGGCTTGGCAACCGCTAATCAATTGCGCCCATCAGTGCCAACTCACTGATTTCGAACTGTTAAAAGCTGACATTTCGATCAACTCCCGCCACTTCGCAACTGCCCTCTTGAACACCGCCTGGACCGAGTCACACCCTGGTTATTTCCAGCGTGCATTGGTCGCTTTACACCGATCCCTGTAGGAGCTGGCTTGCCAGCGAAGCTCTTGGCCACAACCCCCTTCACTCCCGAGCAACGATGAGGAAAACAACAATGTCCCAACCCACCGACCGTCTCTGGGGTGCCCGCTTCAAAAGCGGCCCGTCCGAAGCCCTGGCGGCCCTTTCCCGTTGCCCTGAACGCTATTTCCGGCTCACCCCGTACGACCTCGCCGGATCCAGGGCGCATGCCCGTGAACTGCAACGCGCCGGGTTGTTGAGCGAGCAAGAAACCCAGACCATGCTCGACGCACTGGAACGCATTGGCGCTGACTTCCGCGCTGGCAGCATCGCCCCGACCCTGGACGACGAAGACGTCCATACCTTCATCGAACGCCTGTTGACCGAGCGCCTCGGCGCCCTCGGCGGCAAACTGCGCGCCGGTCGTTCGCGCAATGACCAGACCGCCAACGACCTGCGCCTGTTCCTGCGTGATCACGTGCGCACCCTGGCCGTTGAAGTCCTGGCCTTGCAGCACGCCCTGGTGGATCAGGCCGAGCAACACATCGACAGCATCTGCCCGGGGTTCACTCACCTGCAGCAGGCCCAGCCGATCGTCTTCGCGCACCACTTGCTGGCCCACGCCCAATCCATGCTGCGCGATGTGCAGCGCCTGGTGGACTGGGACGTGCGCACCTCGCTGTCGCCACTCGGCGCGGCGGCCATGGCCGGCTCCGCCATTGCGCGCCTGCCGCAGCAGTCGGCCAGGGAAATGGGTTATAGCGGTGTCTGCGAAAATTCCATCGACGCCGTGGCCAGCCGCGATCACGTCGCCGAATTCCTGTTTATCGCCAGCATGCTCGGGATCAACATTTCCCGCCTCGCGGAAGAATTCTGCCTGTGGTCGTCCCGGCAATTTCGCTGGGTCGCCCTGGACGATGCCTACGCCACCGGCAGTTCGATCATGCCGCAGAAGAAGAACCCGGACATTGCCGAACTGGCCCGGGGCAAGGCTGGCCGCCTGATCGGCAACCTGACCGGCCTGCTGTCAACCCTCAAATCCCTGCCGCTGTCGTACAACCGCGACTTGAGCGAAGACAAGCATGGCGTGCTCGACAGCGTGGACACCTTGCTGCTGGTGCTGCCGGCCATGGCCGGAATGGTCGCGACCATGACGGTCAATGTCGAAGAGCTGCGGCGTCAGGCTCCGCTGGGCTTCACCCTCGCTACCGAAGTCGCCGACTGGCTGGCCATGCGCGGCGTGCCGTTCAAGGAGGCCCACGAAATCACCGGTGCGCTGGTCCAGGCCTGTGAGAAACACGACATCGAATTGTGGGAAGCCTCGACGGCGCTGCTGGCGGAGATCGATCCGCGCCTGACGCCTGAGGTGCGCGACAGCCTGACCCTTGAAGCCGCCATCGCTGCCCGTAGCGGCTGGGGTGGAACCGCGCCGCAACAAGTGCGCGAGCAGATCGGCCGCTTGAAGACCGCCCTCGCCGCGCAGCAGGAATGGACCGAGAACTATCAGGGCTTCCGGCTCTGAATCAACGCCACCATACCTGTGGGAGCGGGCTTGCCCGCGATAGCGGTGGGTCAGTCAACATTGATGTTGAATGTATTTCCGCCATCGCGGGCAAGCCCGCTCCCACAGGGATTGTGTTGGAACTGAAAGACAACATGCGCCGCCTGCATTGAGGGGTGGCGTACGGAGAAGCAACATGAGCCAGACTCAGGCAGAACGACTCCAGGCGGAGCGCAAACTGGCGGAAAACCAGTTCGATATCACCCAGTATCACCATGTGCCACGGCGTTATTACGGGCGGATTTTCTTCGCCACCGTGATCGTCATCGCCATTCTCGGCTTGGTGCGGGCCTTCGCCGAAGGCAAGATCGAATGGTCGTACATCGGCCAGTTCCTCACTTCCCAGGCGATCATGTGGGGCTTGCTCAACACCATCGTCATGGCGGTGCTGGCGATGGCCCTGGGCATCGTCTTCGGCGTAATCACGGCGATCATGCGCATGTCGGCCAATCCGATCCTGCGTTACGTGGCGGTGACTTACACCTGGCTGTTTCGCGGTACGCCGCTGATCCTGCAACTGCTGTTGTGGTTCAACCTGGCGCTGATCTTCCCCACCATCGGCATCCCCGGCCTGTTTGAAATGGACACCGTGAGCCTGATGACGCCATTCGTGGCGGCCCTGCTCGGCTTGAGCATCAACCAGGGCGCTTACACCGCCGAAGTGGTACGTGCCGGCCTGTTGTCGGTGGACACCGGCCAGTACGAAGCCGCCAAGTCGATCGGCATGCCGCGCTTGCAAGCCCTACGCCGGATCATCCTGCCCCAGGCCATGCGGGTCATCATTCCACCGGTCGGCAACGAATTCATCGGCATGGTCAAAATGACGTCCCTGGCGAGCGTCATCCAGTATTCGGAACTGCTCTACAACGCCCAGAACATCTACTACGCCAACGCCCGGGTCATGGAACTGCTGATTGTCGCCGGTATCTGGTACCTGGCCACCGTCACCGTGCTGTCCTTCGGCCAAAGCCGTCTGGAGCGTCGTTTCGCTCGCGGCGCCGGCAAGCGTTCTTGAGGAGTCCGACATGAGAAGCATCGTCAAGGCCGTGAGCCTGAACAAGTACTACGACCATTTCCACGCCCTCAAGGACGTCAATATCGAAGTCGAGCAAGGCGAAGTGCTGTGCATCATCGGCCCTTCCGGCTCCGGCAAAAGCACCTTGCTGCGTTGCATCAACCAGCTGGAAAAGATCGACAAGGGTGGCCTGTGGGTCGACGGCGAACTGGTGGGTTACCGGATCGCCGGCAACAAACTGCACGAACTCAACGAGTCGCAGATCGCCCGGCAACGCCTGTCCACCGGCATGGTGTTCCAGCGCTTCAACCTGTTCCCGCACATGACGGTGTTGCAGAACATCATCGAAGGGCCGTGCCAGGTGCTCAAGCGTTCGCCCAAGGAGGCGCACGAAGAAGCCGTGGAACTGCTCGCCCGCGTCGGCCTGGCCGACAAGCGCAACAGCTACCCGATCGAACTGTCGGGTGGTCAGCAACAACGTGTTGCCATTGCTCGCGCGTTGGCCATGCGCCCCAAACTAATGTTGTTCGATGAACCCACTTCGGCACTCGACCCGGAACTGGTCGGTGAGGTGCTGTCGGTGATGCGCGACCTCGCGCAAACCGGCATGACCATGATCGTCGTCACCCATGAACTGGGCTTCGCCCGCGAAGTTTCCAACCGCATGGTGTTCATGGATGGCGGACAGATCGTGGAGGCTGGAAGCCCCGAAGAAATACTAATAAGTCCGCAAAACCCGCGCACCCAAAGCTTCATTTCTGCCGTTCGAACCTAAGGGCCGTGCTTGGAAAACAAGAGCCGCTCACAACACTCATAAGAGAACGACCATGAAGAACATAGTTATCCCAGCAGTACTCGCAGGCGTCATGGCTTCAGGCTTCACCTTCGCCGCCGAGCTACCGGCCAGCATCAAAGAGAAAGGCGAGGTCGTGGTAGCGATCATGCCGAACTACCCGCCGATGGACTTCAAGGACCCGGCCACCAATACCCTCACCGGTCTCGACGTTGACCTGGGCAACGCCCTGGCCGAGCGCCTGGGCGTGAAGATCAAATGGCAGGAAACCGGCTTCGAGCAAATGATCAACGCCCTGACCACCGACCGCGTGGACATGGTGATGTCGGGCATGACCGACACTGCCGAACGCCAGGCCAGTGTGACCTTCGTCGACTACTTCACCAGTGGGCCGCAGTTCTACACCTTGCAGAAAAACAAGGACACCAACGAGATCATCGACCTGTGCGGCAAGAAGGTCGGCACCAGCCGTCGCACGACCTTTCCGGCGGAGATCGCCGAATGGAGCAAGGCCAATTGCGAAGCCGCCGGCAAGCCTGCGATCAATGTGATCGGCACCGAAGGCTCGGCCGACGCCCGTGCGCAACTGCGCCAGAGCCGCATCGATGCGGCGATGCAGGGCAGCGAGACCTTGTCGTACCTCAAGACTCAGGAAAAGGACATGTACAAGACCGTGGGCCTGCCGATCTCCGCGCAGTTCACCGGATTGGGCGTGAGCAAGAAAAAGCCTGAGCTCAGTGAAGCGGTGAAGGTGGCGTTGCAGAGCATGATTGATGACGGTACCTACCAGGCGATTCTGAAAAAGTGGGACCTGGAATTGGGCGCGATCAAGACGGTGACCATCAACGCCGGCAAATAATACCCGCCCTGTAGGAGCTGGCTTGCCAGCGAAGGGGCCGCATCAGTCGACATCAATGTTGAATGACACACAGCCTTCGCCGGCAAGCCGGTCTCGCTCCCACAATGGTCTGGGTCGACCACAGTTTCGTGGCCGACCGATAAACCTGTAGGAGCTGGCTTGCCAGCGAAGAGGCCGTATCAGGCGACATCATTGTTGAATGACCCACCGCTTTCGCTGGCAAGCCAGCTCCTACAAGGGTTCCCGGTTGATCACAGGTATTGCGATTCCCACAAATAATGGAGCGCTGTGATGTCCTCCTCGCCACAACCCACCTGGCCCGACCAGCACAAAGCCTGCCTCGCCCTGGCCTTCGACCTCGATGGCCCCACCGGCGATGCGATGCTCAATGGCTCGATCTGGCGCAAGCCCGAATACTTCGGTTTCGGTGGTTACGGCCCCTATCGGGCGCTGCCGCGGATCCTCGACCTGCTCGACGAGTTCCGGATCCCGACGACGTTCTTCGTCCCGGCCTGGGTCGTGGAAAACTGGCCAAGACAGTGCCAGGCCATTGTCGAGCGCGGGCATGAGGTGGCCTACCACGGCTACAAACACGAATCCTTTTACGCCCTGACGCTGGAGCAGCAAAAGGACGTGATGAGAAAATCCCGCGAAGTGTTCTGGCAACACCTGAATATCCGCGCCGAAGGTTTCCGCACCCCGTCCGGGGATTGGCGAGCCGAGACACCGGCGATGCTGGTCGAGGCCGGCGTGACCTACTCCAGCAGCATGCGCGGTGATGACCGGCCGTACCTGGTCAAGGTGCCGGGCTTTGACACGCCGCTGGTGGAAATCCCCGGTCGCTGGGAAATGGACGACTACGCCTCCATCGCCTATACGCGAGCTCCAGACTTTCCTTCCGGCCTGGACCGCACCGCCAGCTACGAGCTGACGCTGGACAACTGGTGCCGCGAATACGACGGCGCGATGAACGAAGGCCTGTGCCTGACCACCCTGTTCCACCCCAAGATCACCGGCAAACCAGGACGCATCCTGCTGCTGGAAAAACTCTTCGAACACATGCGCCAGCGCGACGACGTCTGGTTCGCTACCTGCCGCGATGTCGCCCGGTGGTGGCTGAAGGAGCATCACCATGGCTGATTCCACTGTATGGCCCGACGGCTATCGCTGCGCCATGGTACTGACCGTCGATTACAACGATATCCACGGCATTCTCACCCAGGCCCCGGAAGTCGCCGGGCGCGACAAGACGCTATCGGTCTGGCGTTATGGCACCCAGCGTGGTGTCGATCGTTTGCTCGGTTTGTTCGCCGAACTGGGGGTTTCCAGCAGTTGGTTTGTTCCCGGCATCGTCGCCGAGGAAAACCCGGAACACATTCGGGCCATCCAGGCGGGCGGCCACGAGATTGCCTGCGCCGGCTATCGCCATCAACACTACGACACGCTGGACCTGGCAGCGCAGAGCACCGAGATCGCCAAGGGTTGCGAGGCGTTGGCTGCGCTGACCGGCCAGCGGTCGACGGGGTTTCGCATCCCGGCCGGCAATGGCGCGCCGGGTTTCATCGAGGCGTTGAAAGACCATGGCATACGTTGGTCGTCGTCATGGCGTGGCGATGACTTGCCATTCGCACATCCGACCGCGCCCGAAGTCATCGAGCTGCCACTGCACTACGAACTGGAAGACGAACCCTACTTCGCCTTCAACCTCAGCCCCGCCGTGCCACCGGCGCAATCGCGGATCGCGTCTTACAGCCACACCCTGGGCAACCTGCAAATGGACTTCGCCGGGTTTCACCGGTTTGGTTTGTGTTATGTGCTGCGGCTGCACCCGGAGATCATTGCGACGCCCGGGCGGATTGGCGTGCTGCGCGAGTTGCTTGAGGGGATTCAACAGCACGATGACGTGTGGATTGCCACGGGCGCCGAAGTCGCCCGGTGGTGGGCCGATTCGGCGGCACCGGTGACCGAGGATCATCCCGCTTCCGTGTATGAGCGGCATTACCGGGATTACCTGCTATGACAGAGCGCATGCAGCGACTGGCGCAGTTCTGCGTCGATACCCGCTTCGAGGACTTGCCGCCAGCATTGGTGACGCAAGCGAAACGGCACATTCTCGATACCTTCGGCGCGACGCTGGCCGGGGCTGGTAGCGATGTGGCGCAGCAGGCGCGTCAGGTGTTCGCCGATGAAAGGGGCGACACGCCGGTCTGGGGCACTGAGCTGCGGGTCGGTGCCGCCCAGGCGGCGGTGCTCAATGGTGTTGCCGCTCATGCGCTGGAACTCGACGACACCGGCGGTTGCGATCACTCTGGCGCGGTAGTGCTGCCGGCGGTCATGGCCGCTGTGTCGATGCAGAGGGAACCGGTCAACGGTCGCGAGTTGATTACCGCGATTGTGATTGGCTACGAAGTCGGCCGCCGGGTGCTGGAAGCCTGTGGTGGTTACTCGGCGCACAACGGCGCCGGCTGGCATTCCACCGCGACCTGCGGGGTGTTCGGTGCGGCGGCGGCCAGTGCGCGGATTCTCGGATTGAATGCCGGGCAAACCGTGTCGGCACTGGGCATCGCGGGCAGTTTCAGCGGAGGGTTGTGGGCCTTCATCCACGACGGTTCGCAGAGTAAAAAGTTGCACAGCGGTCGCGCTGCCGAAGGTGGATTGCTGGCGGCGCGGTTTGCCCAACAAGGCATCACCGGGCCGAAAAAATTGTTCGAGGATGTCTGGGGCGGGTTTCTCAGAACCCTGGCCGGCGTGACTTCAGACCCTGACGCGCTCGATGCCGAGCTCGGTGTCGTGTGGAAACTCGCCCGCTGCTCGATCAAGCCTTACGCCGCGTGCCGGGGGACTCATTCGGCAATTGATGCGTTGGGCCTGTTACTGGATCAGCTCAACATCGGCGTGGATCAGGTCGAGGACGTCGAGGTTTCGCTGTGCGGGTTTCTTCGCGACATGTGCGGTGGTCAGGATGTCAGCACGCTGGCGGCGGCGCAGATGAGCCTGCCGTATGCTCTCGCGGCGCGGCTGGTGCATGGTCATTGCCGGCTGGAGGCTTATGACGATGCCCAACGGGGCGATCCGCGGATTGCGCAGTGGATGGCCCGCATCCGTCTTGTAGTGGACGCCCGACTGTCAGAGGATGGCGAGCCTGTTGTCAGCGTGCAGACTGTGGATGGTCGGCGGGCAAGCCTTTGTGTCGATCCACCGCTGGGGGCGCCGGGTAATCCGTTGAGTGATGCGGCGCTGGAGGAGAAGTTCTTCAGTCTGGCGATGCGGATGATGCCGCGGCGGCAAGCGGCAGAACTGCTTGAACAATTGTGGCGAATTGAAGAATTGGAATCTATCGAGGCACTGATCATTCCCACGCTCCGCGTGGGAATGCAGCCCGGGACGCTCCGCGTCCCAAGAGCGGACGCAGAGCGTCCGGTGAGGCATTCCCACGCAGAGCGTGGGAACGATCAGTCAGAGTTCATTCAATAAGGATATTTGCACCACCGTGGCCACTTACTCACTCGTTATCCGCCGGTTGATGATCGTTTCGCTGACCATCGTCGTCAGCCGCGCCATCACCAGCCCGTTGCTCACGCTGTTCCTGAGCAACAAACTCGGTCTCAACCAACAGGACGTCGGTCTGTTGCTGGGCATTGCGGTGTTCATCGCCACCCTGCTCGCGCTCTACGGCGGATACATCATCGACCGTCTCGAAAAGCGCCGGCTGCTGATCCTTGCCATGCTCTCCAGCGCCATCGGCTTCGTGCTGCTGACCTTCGCCGACAACCTCTACCTGACCACCGCCACTCTGGTGATCACCGAAACCGCCTCGGCACTGTTCTTGATCGGCTCGAAGGCGATCCTCAGCGAAAACCTGCCCATGGGCCAGCGCGCCAAGGCGTTTTCCCTGCGTTACACCTTGACCAACATCGGCTACGCCACCGGCCCGATGTTGGGCGTGGTGATTGCCGGCGTGTATCCGATTGCACCGTTCCTGATCGCCGGGGGTATCGCGTTCTTCAGTATTTTCCTGATGATCGGAATACCGAAGGACTCGGCCCTGGCCCCCGCAATCGGCCAACCCCAGAGTTTCCTCAAGACCCTGGTCACCCTGAAAAACGACCGCACGCTGATCATGTTCACCTGCGGCTGCCTGCTCAGTACCGTGGTCCACGGCCGCTTCACGTTGTACCTGTCGCAATACCTGCTGGTGACCCAGGATTCCAAGCGTGCCCTGGAAACCATGGCCGCCCTGCTCGCCTGCAACGCCGTCAGCGTGATCCTGCTGCAATACCAGATCGGCCGTTTCCTCAAGCGCGAACAATTGCGCTACTGGATCGCCGGCGGTACCAGCCTGTTCATCGTCGGATTGATCGGTTTCAGCCTGGCTGACAGCCTGGTCAGCTGGTGCGTAGCGATGTTCATCTTCACCCTCGGTGAAATGATCATCTATCCCGCCGAATTCCTCTTCGTCGATACCCTGGCGCCAGAGGAACTGCGCGGCAGTTACTATGGCGCACAGAACCTCGCAGCCCTGGGCGGGGCCCTGAGTCCGGTGATCTGCGGTTACCTGCTGTTGCACTCCCCTGCGCCTACCATGTTCTATGCCTTGAGCGCGCTGACTGCCATGGGTGGTTTCCTGTGTTTCATGAGTGGGCGTCGGGTCGCCATACTTCAGAAATAATGAATTAAAGCTTCATTAATATGAATTTGTCAGCATCAGGATTGAACGGCACACTGTGCCGGTTCTTCCCCCAATAGTTGGAACACCTTCAAGGGCTTTCTGGGTATCCCAGCTAAGCCTTTTTTTTGCCTCGAGTTTTTTCTACGGATCCTGTGCCTCATGCTTGCTCGCTGGTTACCTGCTGCCATCAATACCCGTCCTTCCGAATGGAGCCGCGCCGCCATTGGCATGTCCCTGGGCACGATGTTCAGCGTCTGGCTTTGCAGCCAGGTATTCGGCATGCAAGTGGCGCAGCATCTGATCGGCCCGCTGGGTGCCTCGGCCGTGTTGCTGTTCGCCGTGTCCTCCGGCGCACTGGCCCAACCCTGGTCGATTCTTGGCGGGTATTTGAGCGCCGGGGTGGTCTCGTTGCTGGTCGCGCATGTACTCGGACGGACCCTTGGCAGCGCGTGCCTGGCAGCAGGCGTGGCGCTGATTCTGATGTGCTGGCTGCGCTGCCTGCACCCGCCTGCTGGAGCACTGGCGTTGCTGTTGGTGCTGGCGGACCCGGCGACCATCGCCCTGGACTGGAAAGCCCTCGGTCCGGTGCTGCTTAGCGCATCGACCATGCTGCTCAGCGCCCTGGCCTACAACAACCTGACACGCATCCGTTACCCCAAGCGTGCCAGCGAACCGGTTGCGGTGGTGCCGGCCGATCACCCGCCGATCGACAACCAGGCCATCACCGCCCAGGATCTCAAACTGGCCCTGGCGGAGATGGAGGCCTTCTTTGACGTTACCCCGGAAGATCTGGAACAACTGATCCATATCAGTGAGTTGCACGCCAAACGTCGCAGTATTGGTGAAGTTCTGAGCCAGATTTCCTGACGACACACATCCCTGTGGGAGCGAGCTTGCTCGCGATGAGGCCGTGTCAGTCACCATCGATATTGAATGACACATCGCCTTCGCGAGCAAGCTCGCTCCCACATGTAGGGTCATGCAAATATGCAGGGAGTACCTGCACATTTCCCGGTTGTACATCACAAATTTGCACTGGTACGATCCAGCATCGCTCGCGTGCGAGCTTGTCTATAAAGAACAATAAAAGCAGGGAGTTACTGATGACTGCTCAGGTTTCTTCTCCGGGGACTTCGTCCATGGATGCCACGCAAAACGAAGTGCTGGCCGAGGTTCGCAACCATATCGGTCACCTGACCCTCAATCGCCCCGCCGGCCTCAACGCCCTGACCCTGGACATGGTGCGCACTCTGCAGTGTCAGCTCGACGCCTGGGCGCAGGACCCGCAGGTGCATGCGGTGGTCTTGCGCGGTGCCGGCGAGAAGGCTTTCTGTGCCGGCGGCGATATTCGTTCGCTGTACGACAGCTTCAAAAACGGCGACACCCTGCACGAGGATTTCTTCGTCGAGGAATACGCCCTCGATCTGGCAATTCACCACTACCGCAAACCGGTCCTGGCCTTGATGGACGGGTTCGTCCTGGGGGGTGGCATGGGCCTGGTGCAAGGTGCAGACTTGCGGGTGGTCACCGAGAAAAGCCGCCTGGCGATGCCGGAAGTCGGGATCGGTTATTTCCCGGATGTCGGCGGCAGCCACTTCCTGTCGCGGGTTCCTGGTGAACTGGGCACCTACCTGGGCGTCAGCGGCGTGCAGATTCGCGCGGCCGACGCGCTCTATTGCGGCTTGGCCGACTGGTATCTGGACAGCAGCAAACTCGGCACCCTGGACGAGCAACTCGATCGGCTGCAATGGCACGACACGCCGCTCAAGGACCTGCAAGACCTGCTGGCAACACTCGCGGTGCAACAACTGCCCGACGCGCCACTGAGCGTATTGCGCCCGGCCATCGATCACTTCTTCGCCCTGCCCGATGTGCCGAGTATTGTTGAGCAACTGCGTGAAGTAACGGTCGCCGACAGTCATGAGTGGGCCGTGGCCACCGCCGACCTGCTGCAAAGCCGTTCACCGCTGGCCATGGGTGTGACCCTGGAAATGTTGCGCCGCGGTCGGCACCTGAGCCTGGAAGACTGCTTCGCCCTTGAGCTGCACCTGGACCGGCAGTGGTTCGAGCGCGGCGACCTGATCGAAGGCGTGCGCGCCTTGCTGATCGACAAAGACAAGAGCCCGCGCTGGAACCCGCCGACCTTGCAGGCGCTGGACGCCGGGCACGTCGCGAGTTTTTTCAGCGGGTTTGACCCAAGCTGGAGCTGAGCCATGCACGATATCGAATTGAGCGAAGAACAAGTCATGATCCGCGACATGGCCCGGGACTTTGCCCGCGGCGAAATCGCGCCCCACGCCCAGGCCTGGGAAAAGGCCGGCTGGATCGATGATGGCCTGGTGGCGAAAATGGGCGAACTGGGCCTGCTGGGCATGGTGGTGCCCGAGGAATGGGGCGGCACCTATGTCGACTACGTCGCGTATGCCCTGGCCGTGGAAGAGATTTCCGCTGGCGACGGTGCCACTGGTGCGCTGATGAGTATCCACAACTCCGTGGGTTGCGGGCCTGTCCTCAATTACGGCAGCGAAGAGCAGAAACAGACCTGGTTGCCGGACCTGGCCAGCGGCCAGGCCATCGGCTGCTTCTGCCTGACCGAACCCCAGGCGGGCTCCGAAGCGCACAACCTGCGTACTCGCGCCGAATTGCGCGATGGCCAGTGGGTGATCAACGGTGCCAAGCAATTCGTCAGCAACGGCAAACGGGCGAAACTGGCGATCGTGTTCGCGGTGACCGATCCGGATCTGGGCAAGCGCGGCATCTCGGCGTTCCTGGTACCCACGGACACGGCAGGTTTCATCGTCGATCGCACCGAACACAAGATGGGCATCCGCGCTTCCGATACCTGCGCGGTGACCCTGAGCAACTGCACGATCCCCGAAGCCAACCTGCTCGGCGAACGCGGCAAAGGCCTGGCCATCGCCCTGTCGAACCTCGAAGGCGGTCGCATCGGTATCGCGGCGCAGGCATTGGGGATTGCGCGTGCGGCGTTCGAAGCGGCGCTGGCCTATTCGCGGGATCGGGTCCAGTTCGACAAACCGATCATCGAGCACCAGAGCATCGCGAATATGCTGGCCGATATGCACACGCGCCTGAACGCGGCGCGGTTGCTGATCCTGCATGCCGCGCGCTTGCGAAGTGCCGGCAAGCCTTGCCTGTCGGAGGCTTCACAAGCCAAGCTGTTTGCCTCGGAAATGGCCGAGAAGGTCTGCTCGTCGGCGATGCAGATTCATGGCGGGTATGGGTATCTGGAGGATTACCCGGTGGAGCGTTACTACCGGGATGCGCGGATCACGCAGATTTATGAAGGGTCGAGCGAGATACAGCGGATGGTGATTGCCCGTGAACTGAAGCACTACTTGGTCTAAATGATCGCCGCAGAGTTGATCGTTCCCACGCTCCGCGTGGGAATGCCGCCCGGGGCGCTCCGCGTCCCTTCTCAAGCGTGACGCAGAGCGTCACAGGATGCGTTCCCACGCGGAGCGTGGGAACGATCGGTTACAGACGATCGGTTCGGGCTACTTCCCCTGAAACTCAGCCTCACGCTTGGCAATAAACGCCGCCATCCCTTCCTTCTGGTCCTGCGTCGCAAACGCCGCATGGAACACCCGACGCTCAAAGCGCACACCTTCCGACAGGCTCACTTCAAAGGCCCGGTTGACGCTTTCCTTGACCATCATCGCAATCGGCAACGACTTTTTGGCAATCAACGCCGCAACTTTCAGCGCTTCTTCCAGCAGTTCATCCGCCGGCACGATCCGCGCCACAATCCCGCAACGCTCTGCTTCCACCGCATCGATCAGGCGACCACTGAGGCACATTTCCATGGCCTTGGCCTTGCCCACGGCGCGGGTCAGGCGCTGGGTGCCGCCCATGCCCGGGAGCACGCCGAGGTTGATTTCCGGTTGACCGAACTTCGCGTTGTCACCCGCCAGGATAAAGTCGCACATCAACGCCAGCTCACAACCGCCGCCCAAGGCGAAACCGTTGACCGCGGCGATGATCGGCTTGCGGCGGTTGGCCACGCGGTCGCTGTCGCTGAACAGATCGTCGAGGTAGATCTGCGGATAGGTCAGTTCGGCCATTTCCTTGATGTCGGCACCGGCGGCGAAGGCTTTTTTCGAGCCGGTCAGCACGATGCAGCCGATATTCGAATCGGCCTCCAGGCCGTCGAGGGCGTGGTTCAGTTCGCTGACGATCTGCGCATTCAACGCGTTCAGCGCTTGCGGACGGTTGAGGGTGATCAGGCCCACGCGGCCACGGGTTTCCAGCAAAATCGTTTCGTAACTCATGTATGACTCCTAAGCATTGTAAAAGCCTTGCCCCCCGTAGGAGCTGCCGAAGGCTCGGGCCGCGTTCGGACGATCTTTTGATCTTGCTCTTAAAAAATAACATCAAAAGATCGCAGCCTCGTTTCACTCGACAGCTCCTACGGGGTTCCGTTTAAAGGTTGCGCGAAATGACCATGCGCTGAATATCGCTGGTGCCTTCGTAGATCTGGCAGACACGCACGTCGCGGTAGATCCGCTCCAAAGGGAAATCGTTCAAGTAACCGTAACCGCCAAGGGTTTGCAAGGCCGAGGAGCATACCTTCTCGGCCATTTCCGAGGCGAACAGCTTGGCCATTGACGCTTCGACCAAGGCCGGTTTGCCGCTGTCACGCAGCGCTGCAGCGTAATGCACCATCTGCCGGGCCACGGCGATCTGGGTGGCCATATCGGCCAGACGGAACGCTACGGCCTGGTGTTCAATGATCGGCTTGCCGAAGCTCTCACGCTCACGGGCGTAGTCACGGGCCGCTTCGAACGCGGCACGGGCCATGCCCACCGATTGCGAGGCGATGCCGACACGGCCGCCTTCGAGGTTGGCCAGAGCGATCCGGTACCCTTCGCCCTCCTCGCCCAACCGGTTGGCCAAAGGCACTTTCACGTCTTCGAACAGAATCTGGCACGTGTCGGAAGCGTGCTGACCCAGCTTGTCCTCGACCCGTGCGACTTTGTAGCCCGGCGAGTCGGTCGGCACGATGAACGCGCTGATACCCCGTTTGCCGGCGCCCGGATCAGTCACGGCGAAGACGATCACCACCCCGGCGTTTTGCCCCGAAGTGATGAACTGCTTGCAGCCGTTGAGCACGTAGTGGTCGCCGTTCAGTCGGGCGCGGGTTTTCAGGCCACTGGCATCGGAGCCGGCCTGGGGTTCGGTCAGGGCGAAGGCACCCAGCATCGCGCCGCTGGCCAGCGGTTTGAGGAAGCGCTCTTTCTGGTCGTCGTTGCCGTACTTGAGGATCGGCACACACCCCACCGAGTTGTGCACGCTCATGATGGTCGAGCAGGAACCGTCACCGGCGGCGATTTCCTCCAGGGCCATGGCGTAGGCCAGGTAACCGGTGTCGCAACCGCCCCACTCTTCCGGCACCAGCATGCCAAAGAAGCCCAGTTGCGCCATCTCGCCGATGGCGTCCTTGGGGAAGCGGTGTTCGCGGTCCCATTCGGCGGCGAACGGTTTCAGCCGTTCCTGGGCAAATTGCCGGGCCGCGTCGCTGATCTGAAGTTGTTCGTCATTGGGAATCATGCCAAGTCCTTAAAAACCGTTTGTACAAAATGCATGTTGAAACACTGGACCTGTGGGAGCGGCGGTGCGGCGATCCGACTTGCCCGCGATTGCAACCTGTCAGACGACATCATTGGCGTCTGGTAAACCGCCATCGCGGGCAAGCCCGCTCCCACAGGGATCGGTGGTAGCTTCAGTACAGGCATTCCACGGCCATGGCCGTCGCTTCACCGCCGCCGATGCAGATCGCTGCGACACCACGCTTCAGGCCTTTCTGGCGCAGGGCCGAGAGCAAGGTCACGAGGATCCGCGCACCGGACGCACCGATCGGGTGACCCAGGGCGCAAGCGCCGCCATGGATGTTGATCTTCTCGTGGGGTATTTCCAGTTTGGTCATGGTTACCAGACTGACGACGGCGAAGGCTTCGTTGACTTCCACCAGGTCGACTTCGTCCAGGGACCAGCCGGTTTTCTTCATCAGTTTCTTGATCGCGCCCACCGGAGCCACCGGGAACAGGCCCGGGGTATCGGCAAACGCGGCGTGGCCGTGAATCACCGCCAAGGGTTTCAGGCCGCGTTTCTCGGCTTCGGAACGGCGCATCAGCACCAGTGCCGCAGCGCCATCGGAGATCGAGCTGGAGTTCGCCGCGGTGACAGTGCCGCCGTCGCGGAACGCCGGTTTCAGCGAGGCGATCTTGTCCAGCTTGGCTTTCGGTGGCTGCTCGTCGTGACTGATCAGCACCTGCTCTTTGCCCACGGTCACGGTGAGCGGCACGATCTCGTCCTTGAAGCTGCCGTCCTTGATCGCCTGCTGTGCGCGAGTGGTCGAGGCAATGGCAAACGCGTCCTGAGCTTCACGGGTGAAACCGTTGGTTTCGGCGCAATCCTCGGCAAAGGTGCCCATCAAACGGCCTTTGTCGTAGGCGTCTTCCAGGCCGTCGAGGAACATGTGGTCGAGTACGCGGCCATGGCCCATGCGGTAACCGCTGCGCGCGCGGTCGAGCAAGTACGGCGCGTTGGACATGCTTTCCATGCCGCCGGCGACCACCACCTCGGCGCTGCCGGCAACCAGCATGTCATGCGCGAGAATGGCCGCTTCCATGCCCGAACCGCACATCTTGTTCAGGGTGGTGCAGCGGGTCGATTTATCCAGGCCGGCGCCGAGGGCGGCCTGACGTGCAGGCGCCTGGCCGAGGCCGGCGGGCAGCACGCAGCCAAACAGCACTTCTTCAACCGCATCCGGCGCAATACCGGCGCGTTCAACCGCGGCTTTGATCGCAGCAGCACCGAGTTGCGGTGCGGTCAGGCTTTTCAGATCGCCCTGGAACCCGCCCATCGGGGTGCGGACGGCGCTGACGATAACAATTGGATCGTTGGCAATAGTCATGACAAATCCTCTTTACTTGGCGGCCATGCGCAAGGCGCCGTCGAGACGGATCACCTCGCCATTGAGCATGCTGTTTTCAATGATATGCCTGACGAGGCCAGCATACTCGTCCGGTTTGCCCAGGCGCGGCGGAAACGGCACGCCGGCGGCGAGCGACGCGCGGACTTCCGGGGTCATGCCAGCCATCATCGGCGTTTCGAAAATCCCCGGCGCGATGGTCATCACGCGAATGCCGAAGCGCGCCAGTTCACGGGCGGCGGGCAAGGTCAGGCTGACGATCGCGCCTTTGGAGGCCGCGTAGGCTGCCTGGCCGATCTGGCCGTCGTACGCCGCTGCCGAGGCCGTATTGATGATCACCCCGCGCTCGCCATCGGCATCCGCTTCGGTCTCGGCAATCGCCGCCGCAGCAAGACGCAGCATGTTGAAGCTGCCGATCAGGTTGACGTTGATCACCTGGCTGAAATTGGCCAGCACGTGCGGGCCGGTCTTGCCGAGGATTTTCTCGCCACGCACGATGCCGGCGCAGTTGACCAGGCCATTGAGGCCACCGAACGCCTTAACCGTGGCCTGAACCGCGGCTTCGGCCGCTGCTTCGTTGCTGATATCGGCCACCACGCTTTGCGCGCCCAGACGTTGAGCCTGCGCGGCAACCGCCTCGGCGTTCATGTCCACCAGCATGACCTTGGCACCCGCCGCGACCAGCATTTCAGCAGTGGCAGCACCGAGACCGGACGCACCGCCGGTGACGAGAAAAACCTTGTTTGCGATCTGCATCATTGTTTCCTTGGATTCAAGCTGAAACGTTCTTCGCCGCAGCCTCTTGAGCCTTGGCGATTTCCTGGTTGCGCAAGATAAAGCGCTGCAATTTGCCGCTTGGGGTTTTCGGCAACTCGCTGACAAATTCGATTTCACGGGGGTATGAGTGCGCGGCCAGGCGCTTGCGCACGTGTTGACGCAGTTCTTCGGCCAATTCCGGTTCAGGGCGGTACTGCGCGCTGAGCACAACGAAGGCCTTTACCAGCTCGGTGCGTTCCGGATCAGGCTTGCCGACCACCGCCGCTTCGACCACTGCCGGGTGTTCGATCAGCGCACTTTCGACGTCGAACGGGCCGACCCGGTAGCCAGAGGTGGTGATCACATCGTCACTGCGGCCGACGAAGCTGATGCTGCCGTCCGGGTTCCACTCGACGGTGTCGCCGCTCAGGTAATAGTTGCCGACGAAGGCTTTGGTCGGCGCACCTTCGTAACCGCCGAACCAGCACATCGGCGACTGGGTACGATCGATGGCCAGGATGCCTGGCTGGCCGACGCCGAGTTCCTTGTACTCGTCGTCCAGCACCACGATGCGGTGGCCCGGCGAGGCAAATCCGGCGGCGCCCATGTGGATTGGATGCGCCAGGCCATGGTGATTGCACAGCACCATGCCCAGTTCGGTCTGGCCGTAATGATCGTGGATCACTACGCCGAGGTTGTCGGCAAACCAGCGGATCACTTCCGGGTTCAGCGGCTCGCCGGCACTGCTGACGATGCGCAGCTTGCCCTTGATCGAGCGGGCGAAGTCGTCGCCACCGGCGATCAACAGGCGATACGCGGTCGGTGAGCCGGTCAGGTTGGTGATCCCGTATTTGTTGATCACGCGGCAGGTGCTTTCGAGGGTGAACGGGCCATCGTAAAAGGTGATCGGATGGCCCATCGACATCGGCCCGGTGACGCCGAAATAGATGCCATAGGCCCAGCCCGGATCGGCGACATTCCAGAACGCATCTTCAGGGCGCAGGTCCACGGCGTCACGGGTGTAGCTCTGGAAGGCAACGATGGCCTTGAGCGGCACCGACAGCGCTTTGGACGGGCCGGTGGTGCCCGAGGTGAACATCAGCAGGAATGGGTCTTCGCCGGTCAGCAGCACCGGTTCGCACTCGGCGGAATAATTGGCCAGTTCGGCCCAGAAACTGTAATCGCCCCGGACGATGCCCTGCCCCTTGGGACCGGCGACGGTGACGATGGTCGGGCAGTCGGCCACTTCCATCAGTTTCGAGCGATTGACCGCGTCGGTGACCACCACTTTGGCGCCGGAGCTGCTCAAGCGATGTTCGATGGCTTTGGGGCCGAACGCGGTGAACAGCGGCTGATAGACCGCGCCGATGCGCCAGGTGGCGAACACGGTGATCAGCAACTCGATGTTACGCGGCAAGAGGCCGGCGACCTTGTCGCCTTTCTTCACGCCCTGAGCCAAAAGGAAATTGGCGAATCGCGCGGCCTTGTCCTGCAAGTCGTTGAAGGTGTAAGTCGCGCTGGCGCCGTCGCGGCCTTCCCAGAACAGCGCGATGCGCCCCGGCAAGGCATGCCGGTCGCAACACTCGACACAGGCGTTGAGGGCAGTCAAATCGCCCGCGAGTGCGGCGTCGACGGTGTGCTGATAATCGAACTGTGACGTGGCAGACAAGTAATCGCGCATTGCCAGAATCCCTGTGTCTTCTTATTAGGTTGGGGAACCGTAAGTAACAGGGAAATACTCGCTCTACACGGGGGGCGGGACAATGGTCAAAGCTATCAAGTTGTGTGACTGGTTTGGCCAAGATTCAAGACATGTGGCGCCAGTGCTGGCGCCTTCGCTGGCAAGCCAGCTCCTACAGGGGTTGGCGTTGATCACATATTCGTGTGCGCCGCAGAACCCTGTAGGAGCTGGCTTGCCAGCGAAAGCGCCAGATCAGGCACCACAAAATCCGGATCAATCAGCCTCGTTAAGGATCAAACTCCGGTAATGCCCCGGATTCGACCCCGACCACTTGCGAAACGCCTTGTAGAACGAGCTGGCATCGGCAAACCCCAAGCGCGTGGCAATCTCGGCAAAACTGATGGCAGGTTCTGCCAGCCACACGATCGCCAACTCCTTGCGCACGCTGTCCTTGAGGCCTTGATAGGTCTGCCCTTCTTCGGCCAGCCGCCGGCGCAAGGTCGAGGCCGACATGCACAGCTGCTGCGCCAGCGCCTCGGTCTCCGGCCAGCGTTCGGCGGGCAATTGCCGCAAATCGTGCTTGATCCGGCTGGCCAGGCTTTCCGGGTCGCGGTACTTGACCAGGATATTGGCCGGTGCATGCGCCAGGAAACGCTTGAGCTCTTCAAGGCAGCGCTTGATCGGCACATCCAGGCACTCGGCGGAGAAGATCATTCGCGTGCGCGGCCGATCAAAACGCAGGTTTTCGGAGAACATCACCTGATAGTCATCGCAGAAGTCCGGTTCCGGGCAGCGCAGCTCGATGGCCAGGATCGGAATCCGCCGTCCCGCCAGCCAGCAGGCCACGCCGTGAACGATCATCCAGTAGGTGAAATAGGTAAAGGCCCGACGCGGGTCCTGGTCGTCCTCCAGCAGCACGATCTCCGCCAGGCTTTGCTGGCGAACCAACTGTGCAGGCAAGTGTTCCAGCATCAGCGACAGAAAACCCAGGCCCGAGGTCAGGCCGGCGGCCAGGCTCGGCTGGACCATGGAGCAACGACAGAGAAACTCCAGGCTGCCCGACTTGAGCTTGCGCGGGTCCATGCCAAAAAACTCGTCGTCCCGGCGCCGGGCCAGCAATCGCCACAGGCGCGCATACGCAGTGGCCGGCACACGGGCGTCGGCGGTCTGCAGCAGTGCCGGATCGATGCCGACCTTGTCCAGCACCTCTTCGGTGGCAGCGCCCGGGGCGCAACTTTGCAACAGCGCTTCACGCACCAGTTGAATGGAAATGGTGTCTTTTTCCGCCATTGAGCGAGGCATGCCCTGTTGTTCGAGTGGTGGGCATATTAACGCAGCCCGCCGAAGCAATGGAGATCCTGTGGGAGCGGGCTTGCCCGCGATGACGCTTCATGGACCGCCCACTCGCCCTGGTCTTACAGAATCCGATAGAGCAACCGCTCAATCCGCACCCGACTCACACGCTTGAGAAATTTGGCCACCGCCGGCGGGTATTCCAGCAGTGTGTCCAGCTCCTGGTAACGCTCGATGCGGCGGGCGTGCTGGAAAATCTCGTCCAGCTCTTGTCGCCGCGGCTCAAGCAACTCACCGTTGGGGTCATCGATCAGCAGCGCGTTTTCCAGGTCCAGACGGAACGCCCGGGGGTTGAGATTGTTGCCGGTCAGCAAGGTGTAGCGCTGATCGATCCACATGCCTTTGAGGTGATAGGTGTTGTCGCCGTCCTTCCACAGGTGCAGGTTCAACAGGCCGCTGTCGACACTGCGGTGATGACGCTTGGCGAAGCGACGCAGGCTGATCTCGTACAGGTACGGCAGCGCCGCGATCACCTTGAACGGTTCGCTCGGCGGGATGTAGAAATCGTTGGCCGTCTTGTCCCCGACCACGATGTCGATTTTCACCCCTCGCGCCAGCGCCCGGTTGATTTCCCGGGTGACCGCCAGCGGCAGGTTGAAATACGGCGTGCAGATGGTCAGTTGATGCCGGGCACTGGCGATCAACTCGCAAATCACCCGGCTCAATGGATTGTTCTTGCCCACCCCGAGCAACGGGCTGACGATCAAGCCGTCCTTGGCGGTAGTGCCCGTGGTGGTGTCGTACGCCGCGTGCTTGAGGCGGCTGCGCAGGTCACCGATGTCGTTGCGCAGGCTGCGGGTAGTCGGCAGGTTCGGCAGGTCCAGGCGATGCACCGCTTTGGAGGCGATCAGGCCGTGCTGGATCAGGTGCTGCATCGAATCGGCCAGCGCGCTGTTCTGCAGCAGGTGATAACGGTCGTAGCGGTACTTGTCGAACTTGTGCAGGTAGACGTTGTTCAGACTGGCGCCGCTGTAGATCACGCAGTCGTCAATCACAAAACCCTTCAAGTGCAGGACGCCGAACAGCTCTCGGGTCTGTACCGGAACGCCGTACACCGGGACCGTGCTGTCGCGAGTACGGGTGGTTTCCTGATACCAGGCGGAGTTGCCCGGCTGCTTGCCGGCGCCAATCAAGCCACGCTGGGCCCGCAGCCAGTCGACGACCACCGCCACGTCCAGTTCCGGACGCGCCAGTTTGGCGGCGTGCAAGGCATCGAGGATTTCCTGGCCGGCTTCATCCTGCTGCAGGTAGAGCGCGACGATGTAGATGCGCTGGGTGGCCTGGGCGATTTTTTCCAGCAGGCAACGGCGAAACTCGGCAGCGCCTGAGAGGATAGTGACGGCATCGGCGGTCAGCGGAAAACTGCGCAGTTTGGGCAGCAGAGAGCGTTTGAAAAGCGACGGCATAGGGCTCGCAGTGGGTCGAATCCGAAGAGGTTGAGAGCTTACACCATGGATGGGTTTGGGTCTTGTTTGGGGCTTGTTCGGGTTTTGTTGGTGTCTGTTCTGGCGCCTTCGCTGCGATGCGGCGACCCGACAAGCCAGCTCCTACAGGGGAATACGATCACCTGTAGGAACTGGCTTGTCGGGTCGCCGCATCGCAGCGAAGGCAATTTCATAGGCGACAAAAATAGCCGCTTGACCAAGGAGAACGATCGTTCTACTGTTTACACCATGAACAAAATAACGAGCAACGACACACGCGACATCATTCTGGATGTCACCGAAAAGTTGATCTACAAAAGTGGCATTGCCGCCACCGGCATGGACCTTCTGGTGAAAACCGCCGGCGTCTCCAGGAAAAGTATTTACCGCTACTTCGCCAACAAGGAAGAGCTGACCGTCGCGGCCCTGCAACGACGCGACGTGCGCTGGATGCACTGGTACAGGAGCGCAGTCGACCAGGCCGAAACCCCGGCCGGGCGGCTTCTCAACCTGTTTACCGTGCTCAAGGCCTGGTTTGCCTCGGAAGGCTTTCGTGGCTGTGCCTTCATCAACACCAGCGGTGAAACCGGCGACCCGCAAGACCCGGTTCGCCAGGTCGCCAAAGACCACAAACAGAAGCTGCTCGATTACCTGCGTGAACTTTGTACCGAACATGGCGCTACAGACCCGGAGACGTTGGCCAGACAGCTGCTGATCCTGATCGACGGTGCCATTACCGTGGCGCTTGTCATGGGTGATCACAGTGCCGCCGATAATGCGCAATGCATGGCGCGAAAGTTATTGGACCTGTGACACTTCGAATAAGCCCGACAACTTGCTTGAATTTTAATCTGCCAGGGAGACTGTCAATGTCTAACGCCGAAGTTCGTCCGCCATTACCGCCCTTCACCCGTGAATCGGCCATCGAGAAAGTTCGCCTGGCCGAAGACGGCTGGAACTCCCGCGATCCGGAACGGGTGTCGTTGGCCTACACCCTGGACACCCGGTGGCGCAACCGTGCCGAATTCGCCAACAACCGCGAAGAAGCCAAGGGCTTTCTGACCCGTAAATGGGCCAAGGAACTGGACTATCGTTTGATCAAGGAACTCTGGGCCTTTACGGACAACCGCATCGCCGTGCGTTACGCCTACGAATGGCACGACGACTCAGGTAACTGGTTCCGTTCCTACGGCAACGAGAATTGGGAGTTCAATGAAGACGGTTTGATGGCCAACCGGTACGCCAGCATCAATGACATGCCCATCAAGGAAAGCGAGCGCAAGTTCCACTGGCCGCTGGGTCGTCGACCGGATGATCATCCAGGCCTGTCCGAGCTCGGCCTGTAAACACTGATCCAAATGTGGGAGCGAGCCTGCTCGCGAAGGCGGTGTATCAGTCAACATCGATGTTGAATCTGATGGACCTCTCGCGAGCAGGCTCGCTCCCACAGGGTCGGAGTGAACACAAACTATGTGAGCACCCTCAATCCTTGTGGGAGCGGGCTTGCCCGCGATGAGGCCAGAACAGTCGCCGCAAAGTCTGGATATAGGTAAGATACCGGCCCTCCCCCGCAGCCTCCTCCTGCGTCCTGCCGAATAAGCCGATTCCATGCCTTTCGAACTCAGCGTTGACCTCACCACCCTGGCCATCCTCGCCCTTGTCGCTTTTGTTGCCGGTTTCATCGACGCCATCGCCGGCGGGGGTGGCTTGTTGACCACCCCGGCACTGTTGACCGCCGGCCTGCCACCGCACCTGGTGCTGGGCACCAACAAACTCAGTTCGACCTTCGGCTCGGCCACCGCCAGCTTCACTTTCTACCGCCGCAAGCTGTTCCATCCAAGGCAGTGGACGCATGCTATCGTCGGCACCCTGGTCGGGGCGCTGAGCGGCGCCGTGGTCGCTCATTACCTGCCCGCCGAATGGCTGAACAAGATGCTCCCGGTGATCGTCTTCGCCTGTGGCCTCTACCTGTTGTTCGGCGGCACACCGAAGGCGCCGCTGGACAGCGACGCACCGATCAGGAAAAAGTGGCAATCGACCCAGGGCTTCAGCCTCGGTTTCTATGACGGTGTGGCGGGTCCCGGCACCGGAGCTTTCTGGACCGTCAGCAGCATGCTGATGTACCCCATTGACCTGGTGAAGGCCAGCGGCGTGGCGCGCAGCATGAACTTCGTCAGCAACATTGCGGCGCTGTCGGTATTCGTGTTTTCCGGGCAAGTGGACTGGATCATCGGCCTGAGCATGGGCCTGTCGGTGATGGTCGGCGCGTTCTTTGGCGCTCGCACCGCCATCAGCGGCGGTGCGAAATTCATTCGCCCGGTGTTCATCACCGTGGTACTTGGGCTGACCGTGCGGTTAGCCTGGCAGCACTGGTTCAGCGTGGCCTAGGCGCCGCGCCACATAGACGTCGATCAGGTAACGGGCAATCGAGCGTGACGCCGGCAACGGCGGCAGCACGTTGACGTTGAACCACTGGGCGTCTTCGATCTCGTCTTCCTGGCACACGATCTCGCCTCCTGCGTACTCGGCATGGAAGCCGAGCATCATCGAATGCGGGAACGGCCAGCACTGGCTGCCCATGTACTGGATGTTCCTGACCTCGATCTGCACCTCTTCACGGACCTCGCGAATCAGGCAGTCCTCGGCCGACTCGCCCGGCTCGGCAAACCCCGCCAGCGTGCTATAGACCCCGGTGACAAAACGCGGTGAGCGTGCCAGCAGGATTTCGTCGCCACGGGTGATCAGCACGATCATGCTCGGTGAGATGCGCGGGTAATAGCGTAAATCGCAAGGCTCGCAGTACATCGCCCGTTCGCGCACGACCTGTCGGGTCGCCTGCCCGCAATTGCCGCAGAAGCGATGCTCGCGAGCCCAGGTGCCAATCTGCGCGGCATAACCGAGCACTTTGAACACAGCGTGGTCGCCTTCGAGCATGAAGGCGCGCAAGCCTTTCCAGTTGCAGCCCGGTACTTCGCTGTGACTGCGCAACTCCAGCAAATAGACCGGCTCACCGTCCAGATGGCCGATGCCGTGCTCGGCGAGGATCGCCAGGTCCTGGCGTTTGAGCCATTCCCGTGGAAACAGCGCGCCATTGTCGTCGTACATAAACCCTTCAGGGCCGCGCGCCACGGCCCAGCCGCCGGGTTGATCGGTGTCCAGTACTGCTGTGGTCCAGCGTGAAATCATTTTAATCAATCCAGAAATTCGGGTTTCTGTTTGCTCAGAGGGGCAGCCATGGCCACGCGCAGATCGGTGGATTGCAGCATGGCGGCGTTCCAGGTGGCGTAGCCACTTCACGCAGCATGCCGTCACCGATGATCCGCGGCAAGCGTTGCACGCTGCCGACGTCGGTGGCCAGAACCAGGCCTGAACTATAACAAGGCCGCGTACTACGCCGTAAGGCAACGGTTCGGCCAAAGGCGGCACGCACCATGACAGCGCGCGGCCTCGCCAGGCGTTGCACAATAATGTGACGTTTCGTATTTTTTTTGGCGCCAAATCCTCGAAAACGCCGCCCTTCGTCGGTGCGTTTCGCCTTCCAAACGGGACGCCCGTACCTCTTTGAACCGATTGTCGAACAATTTTGCCAATTGGCCTTCCCCGCTCTAACTTCTGGCCTAGACTCCTTCCCGCGAGGTGAAACCGGTCAGTCATAAAGTGAAAAAAAAGTCGAAACTTTTACCCGACGCGACGGGTCACCTGAAAGGGAGGAGTGTTGCGGCTGGTGCAATCCTTGCAATGTCCATATCAAGCGTTACTGCTTCAGCGCATGGGCAGCATTTGCTGACCGATGCGTAGCGCGTTTGCGCCCGGCCACATGAATTGGCCACGGAACATCGTCTGCCAGACCTAAGAATTAGATCAATAACACGGGAGATTCATATGATCAGTGCGGCATTAGATATTCAGGGAGAACGTGCTCATCAGCAGGTCGGCGAGTCGAGCGTCGTGAATGCGGGCAGTGCCCAATCGATCAGCGTCCCGGGCACCAAGGCGCTGGCACCGGTTGCCAGGCACAATCCCAATAGAAAGAAAGTCTTGTTCGTCACCTCCGAAATTGCCGATCTGGTGAAGACCGGTGGCCTGGGTGACGTTTCCGCAGCGCTGCCCCGGGCCATGGCGCTACTGCACGACGTTCGTGTACTGATTCCAGGTTACCCGCAGGTACTGAACAGCGAAAACCCTATTCATATCATTGGCGAGCTGGGTGGCCACGCAGCCCTGCCCCCCTGCAAGATCGGGCGCATGGACATGCCGGACGGCCTGGTCATTTACGTGTTGATCTGCCCTGAACTCTACGAGCGCGAAGGTTCGCCCTACGGTGCCAACAACGGTCGCGACTGGCCGGACAACCATATCCGTTTCGCCCGACTGGGCCTGGCGGCCGCCGATATTGCCGCCAACCTCGCACAAATCCACTGGTGCCCGGACCTGGTGCACGCCCATGACTGGCCGGCCGGCCTGGCGCCTGCTTATATGCACTGGCGTGGACAGCGCACCCCGACCCTGTTCACCATCCACAACCTGGCTTATCAGGGCGTGACCAGTCTGGGATCATGCCCGGAACTGGGTATCCCCACCCATGCACTGCAGCAGGACGGCATGGAGTTCTACGGCAAGATGTCGTTCCTCAAGGCTGGCATGGCCTATTCGAGCCACATCACCACGGTCAGCGCGACCTACGCCCAGGAAATCACCACCCCGGCCTTCGGCTGCGGCCTCGACGGTTTTCTCGCCGCCAAGACCCAGCAAGGTCTGCTCAGCGGTATCCCCAATGGCATCGATGAAAGCTGGGATGCGGCCACCGACCCGCACCTGTTCTGCCCGTTCAGCATCGGCGATTGGGAGGGCAAGGCCGTCAACGCCGCCCACGTTCGTGAACTGTTCGGCCTGGACGATAGCGAAGGTCCGCTGTTTGCCGTGGTCTCGCGCCTGGTTTATCAAAAAGGCCTGGACCTGACCGAAGCCGTCTCCGAATACATCGTCGAATCCGGCGGCCAGATCGCGATCATCGGGCGTGGCGAGCCGGAAGAAGAACAAGCCATGCGTGAGCTGGCCCTGCGTTTCCCGGGGCAAATCGGCGTGCGCATCGGCTTTAATGAAACCGACGCCCGACGCATGTTCGCCGGCAGCGACTTCCTGCTGATGCCGTCGCGCTACGAGCCCTGCGGCCTGAGCCAGATGTATGCCCAGCGCTTCGGTTCATTGCCGGTGGCCCGCAATACCGGTGGCTTGGCCGACACCATCGAAAATGGCGTGACCGGTTTCCTGTTCGACGAATCCACGGTTGAAAGTTACCAGGAAGCCCTGAGCCGCGCCTTCAAGGTATTCGCCTTTCCCGACCTGCTCAATGCCATGCGCTGCCGCGCCATGGCCGCGCCATTCAACTGGTGCAAGGCGGTCGAACCCTACGCCGAACTTTACGAACAGCTGGTGGCTAAAGCACTGGGTAAATCGCACAGACAGTAAGAGGTTTTCAATAGATGCCGTTACGGACCCTTGAGACCTGGCCCCACGGCGCAATCATGCTGGACGCAGAACACACGCGTTTTGCCTTGTGGGCGCCAGATGCGTTTTTTGTCAGTGTCGAACTGGAAGATGGACAATCCTTGCCACTATTGCCTCAGGCCGATGGCTGGTTCGTGATCCATACCCGCTGCCCCGCCGGCACGCGTTACCGCTACAACATCGACGGTGAGCTGGAGGTGCCTGACCCGGCCTCCCGCGCCCAGGCCGGTGACATCCACCTGCACAGCGTGGTGGTCGATCCCCTCGCGTATCAGTGGCAACACAGCACCTGGCTGGGCCGGCCATGGAGCGAGGCGGTGATTTACGAACTGCACGTCGGCGCCCTCGGTGGTTTCAGTGATGTCGAGAAGCACCTGGCGCGCCTGGTCGAACTGGGGGTTACCGCGATCGAACTGATGCCGCTGGCGCAGTTCCCCGGTGACCGCAATTGGGGGTACGACGGCGTCCTGCCGTACGCGCCCCAATCCTCCTATGGCACCCCCGAACAACTCAAGCACCTGATCGACACCGCCCACGGCCATGGCCTGGCGGTGATTCTCGACGTGGTCTACAACCACTTCGGCCCGGACGGCAATTACCTGCATCGCTACGCCAAGGGCTTTTTCCGCGAAGACAAGCACACACCCTGGGGGGCTGCCATTGATTTCCGGCGGCGCGAGGTGCGGGACTTCTTCATCGAAAATGCGCTGATGTGGCTGCTCGAATACCGCTTCGACGGTCTGCGCCTGGACGCGGTCCACGCCATTGAAAGCCCGGACTTTCTCCAGGAACTGGCGCAACGGGTTCGGCAGCAGACAGATCCGGCGCGGCATGTGTGGCTGACGGTGGAGAACGAGCACAACCAGGCCAGCCTGTTGCAGGAAGGCTTCGACGCGCAGTGGAATGATGACGGCCATAATGCCCTGCATGTGTTGCTCACCGGCGAAACCGACGCTTATTACGCCGACTATGCCGACCACCCCACCGAGCAACTGGCTCGCTGCCTGAGCCAGGGTTTCGTGTTTCAGGGCCACGTCACCCGCCACGGTACAACCCGCGGAGAACCCAGCGGTCACTTGCCGCCCAGTGCTTTTGTGCTGTTTCTGCAAAACCACGACCAGATCGGCAATCGCGCATTTGGCGAGCGGTTGCATCAGCTGACCACTAGCGACGCCTTGCAAGCGGCGACAGCGCTGCTGTTGCTGTCACCGATGATCCCGCTGATGTTCATGGGCGACGAATTCGCCGCCGAAGAACCCTTCCTGTTTTTCACCAGCCACCACGGTGAACTGGCGGAACTGGTCCGTGAAGGACGACGTAATGAATTTGCCGCATTCAGCGCGTTTACCGATCCGCATAAACGTGAACAGATTCCCGATCCAAACGCACGACAGACCTTTGAGGCGTCCCGGCCCAAACTGACCGCCACTCGCCAATCGGCCATGCAAGGCCTGTATCGCCAATTGTTGCGGCTTCGGCATAAGCACATCATTCCCAATCTGCCCGGGACTTATGCCTTGGGCGCCGACGTCCTGGCCGAGGGCGCGGTGACCGCGCGCTGGCAACTGGGTGATGGCAGTCAGCTGCGTATTGATCTGAACCTCAGTGATACGCCAGTGGTCCACTCACCACAGGCCGACGCTTTGCTGCTGTTCGCACACCCACCGCAATCGGCCGGCCTGTTGGATCAGGGCACGCTTGCCCCGTATTGCGCGCTAGTCAGCCTCACGGCCGCACCCCTTATGCTACCCCCGGATGGAGAGCGCCAATGAGTGATGCGCAACTGGAAATACTGGCCAGCCGAGCTGGTTTGGCAGTCGACTGGATCGACGCCAACGGCCGCCCGCAGAAAGTCGCCCCATCGGTTTTACGCAACGTGCTCACCGGACTCGGCCACCCCGCCGGCTCCGCACAGGAAATCGACGCCAGCCTGCTGCAATTGCAGCAAGTGCAACAGACCCGCCACCTGCCGCCGCTCATCACCGCAGACGTCGGCGTCGGTCTCAATCTGGCGCATTACTTCGAGCCGCAAACGCCCTGCGAGGTCCATCTCGAAGATGGCTCGCGGCTCCACCTGAAACTGGATGCCGAGGCGATTCTGCCCGGCCTGATTCCGGTCGGTTATCAGCACGTCAGCATCGACGGACAATCCTTTACCCTGGCCGTCGCACCGGCTCGCTGCTACAGCGTCGGCGATGCCGTCGACAACCCGATCCCCCGCGCCTGGGGCCTGAGCGTCCAACTGTACGCCTTGCGCCGTCCCGGTGACGGTGGATTCGGTGACACCCAGGCCCTGGAACATCTGGTCCGGGTCGCTGGCGAGCGTGGCGCCGAAGCGTTGGCGATCAGCCCGCTGCATGCGATGTTTGCCAACGATACCCATCGCTACAGCCCTTATTCGCCGTCCAGCCGTCTGTTCCTCAACAGCCTCTACGCGGCACCAGGCCTCATTCTCGGTGAGCGCGCCGTGCGCACGGCGATCGATGCCACGGGGCTCGCCGCCGAACTCAAGCACCTTGAACAACTGCCTCTGATCGATTGGCCGATGGCCGCCGAGGCCAAGCATCGTCTGTTGCAAGCGCTCTACGAAGGGTTTGTCCAGGGCGAACACCCGCTGCATGCCGACTTCAGCAGCTTCCGCCACGCCGGCGGCGAAGCCCTGGAAAACCACTGCCGCTTCGAAGCCATTCAGGAAGCCCGCGCCGCCAAGGGTGAAGGCCTCGACTGGCGCGAGTGGCCCGAACAATGGCGCGACCCGCGCAGCGCCGCCCTCGCCGGGTTTGCTGAAGAGAACGCCGGCCGCATCGGCTTCTTTGCCTTCTGCCAATGGCTGATCACCCGCTGCCTGGAGCGCGCACAAACCGCCGCCCGCGCCAGCGGCATGAGCATCGGACTGATTGCCGATCTGGCGGTGGGTGCCGACGGCGGTGGCAGCCAGGCCTGGAGTCGCCAGGACGAATTGCTCGCCTCCCTGACCGTGGGCGCACCACCGGATATTCTCAACCGCACCGGCCAGGGCTGGGGCATTTCGGCGTTCTCCCCCGAAGGCCTGGTACGCAACGGTTTTCGTGCGTTCATTGAAATGCTCCGGGACAACTTCGCCCATGCCGGTGGCCTGCGCATCGATCACGTCATGGGCCTGCAACGGCTGTGGGTGATTCCCAATGACGCTCCACCTGCGGACGGCGCCTACCTGTATTACCCGGTGGACGACCTGCTGCGCTTGCTGGCCCTCGAATCCCATCGTCATCAGGCCATCGTGCTCGGCGAAGACCTGGGGACCGTGCCGGACGGTCTGCGGGAAAAACTCATCGCCCGCTCGATCCTCGGCATGCGCGTGTTGCTGTTCGAACAGGACAACGCACGCTTCAAGCCAATGCTCGACTGGCCGGACAACGCACTGGCCACCACCAGCACCCATGACTTGCCGACCCTCAATGGCTGGTGGCATGGCCACGATATCGACTGGTATGCCCGTCTTGGCCTGGTCGACGCCCCGAGTGAAATCGAATGGCGCCAGCACCGTGAACGCGAGCGCGAAGGCTTGCGCCGAGTGTTAAGCGAGGATCCGCAGAACTTTCGCGAGGAGTCCCATGAAACCGATCAGGTGCTGGATGCCGCGATCCGTTTCCTCGGGCATACCCCCGCGCCGCTGGTGCTGCTGCCGCTGGAAGATGCCCTGGGCATCGAACAGCAGGCCAACCTGCCCGGCACCACCGACGCCCACCCCAACTGGTCCCGACGCCTGCCCGGTGACAGCGAAACCTTGCTCGATGACCCGGACGCCGCCCGGCGCCTGGAACTGCTCGCCTGCGCGCGACTTCAGGCGGCCGAGCGTGACCAATGAATCAAGCGCTCATCCAACCGTTGCGGGCGACCCTGCGACTGCAGTTTCATAAAGGCTTCACGCTGGATCAGGCGGTGCCGCTGGTACCCTATTTCGCCAGCCTGGGCATCAGCCACATCTATGCGTCACCGCTGCTGAGCGCCCGCCCCGGCTCCATGCATGGCTATGATGTGGTGGACCCGACCACGGTCAACCCGGAGCTGGGCGGCGAAGCGGCATTGCGCCGCCTGGTCAGCACCTTGCGTGAGCACCGGATGGGGCTGATCCTCGACATCGTTTCCAACCATATGGCCGTCGGCGGCGGCGACAATCCCTGGTGGCTGGACTTGCTGGAATGGGGGCGACTGAGTCCCTACGGCGAGTTCTTCGATATCCAGTGGCATTCCCCCGATCCGTTGATGGCCGGCCAGCTGCTGCTGCCCTTCCTCGGCAGCGATTACGGCGTCGCCCTGCAGGACGGCACCCTGCCCTTGCGCTTTGATACAGAGCACGGCGCGTTTTATGTCGAGCACTATGAGCATCACTTCCCGATCTGCCCGACGAGCTACGGCGAACTGCTAAAGGCCGATGACGCGCTGAATGCCGATCAGGCAGAGCAACTCAAATCCCTGGCAGACCGCTTCAGCACTTTGAGCTACCAGATGGACGCGCACAGCCTGGCGATCCCGCTCAAGGCCGAGCTGCGCGATCTCGCCGCTGATCCGGCCATTGCGCAAGCGCTCCAGCGCAGCCTGGACGCTTATGATTCGCTGACGCGCGAGGGGTTCGAGCGTCTGCACACCTTGCTGGAGCGCCAAAGCTATCGCCTGGCCAGTTGGCGCACAGCGGCGGACGACATCAATTGGCGGCGCTTTTTCGATATCAACGAACTCGGCGGCCTGCGGGTCGAGCGGCCGGCAGTGTTCGAAGAGACCCACGCGAAGATCTTCGAGCTGGTAGCCGAAGGCCTGGTCGACGGCCTGCGCATCGATCACATCGACGGCCTTGCCGACCCGCGTGGTTATTGCCGCAAATTGCGGCGCAGGGTCGACAGCCTTTCACCGCAGCGGCACCTGCCGATCTTCGTCGAGAAGATCCTCGGCGAAGGCGAAACCCTGCACCGCGACTGGTCCGTCGACGGCACCACCGGTTATGAATTCATGAACCAGTTGTCGCTGCTGCAACACGACCCGGAAGGCGCCCTGACCCTGGGCAAACTCTGGAGCCGATACAGCGAACGGCCCGCCGATTTTCGCCAGGAAGCGCAACTGGCACGCCAGCAAATCCTCAGCGGTTCCCTCGCCGGAGACTTCGAGAGTGTCGCCCAGGCGTTGCTGCAAGTCGCCCGGGACGACCTGATGACCCGCGACCTGACCCTCGGCGCGATCCGGCGGGCGTTGCAGGAACTGATCGTGCACTTCCCGGTGTATCGCACCTATATCAGCCCCCGTGGCCGCAGTGCCGAAGACGATGTGTTTTTCCAGCAGGCCATGGACGGCGCCCGGCAATCGCTCAGCGAGGCCGATTGGCCAGTGCTCGATTGCCTGGCGCGCTGGCTCGGCGGCGAACCGTGGCGCAAACGCCCGGCGGGTCGCCAGCGCAAGATGCTCAAGCACGCCTGCGTACGCTTTCAGCAGTTGACCTCGCCGGCCGCCGCCAAGGCTGTGGAAGACACCGCGTTCTATCGCTCGGCGGTATTGCTGTCGCGCAATGACGTGGGGTTCAGCACCGAGCAGTTCAGTGCGCCGGTCGCCGATTTCCACGGGGTTTGTGTCAGCCGACTCGAAGCGTTTCCCGACAATTTGCTGGCCACCGCCACCCACGACCACAAGCGCGGCGAAGACACCCGGGCGCGCCTGGCGGTGCTGAGCGAACGCAGTGCCTGGTACGCCGAGCAAGTGCCGCTCTGGCAAGCCCTTGCCCGGCCTCTGCGCAATGACGACCAGATGCCATCGACGGGTGACGAGTTGATCCTGTATCAAGCGATCCTCGGCAGCTGGCCGCTCGACCTCAGTGAAAATCCCATAGCGATCGAGGCGTACACTCAGCGACTGTGGCAGTGGCAACAGAAAGCCTTGCGCGAGGCCAAGTTGCAAAGCAGCTGGAGCGCGCCCAACGACGCTTACGAACAAGCGGTGCAGCAATTCCTGCAACGACTGATGCTCAGTCCCGAAGGTGAACTGTTGCGCGCCGCCCTGGGCAAGGCGGTCAACACCCTCGCCGCCCCCGGCGCACTCAATGGCTTGGCGCAAACCTTGCTGCACATGACCGTGCCGGGCATACCGGATCTTTATCAGGGCAACGAGTACTGGGATTTCTCGCTGGTGGATCCAGACAACCGGCGCCCGGTGGATTACGCCAATCGACAACAGGCCTTGCAAGCCTTTTCGGGCTTGCCCGAGCTGCTGACGAACTGGCGCGACGGGCGCATCAAGCAAAGCTTGATTGCCCAGGTGTTGAACCTGCGGGCCGAACACGCCGAGCTGTTTCGGCGAGGGGCGTATCAAGCCCTGGAAGTTGTCGGCAGCCAGGCGCACCGGGTGCTGGCGTTTGCCCGCTCCTGGGAACGAAAACGGGCGATCGTGATCGTGCCGATACGCTGCGCCGAACTGCTGAAAAGCAGTGCCGATCCGCGAGTTGACGCGCTGCTGTGGGGCGATACACGGGTCAAGTTGCCGTTCGCCACCGCTGATGTACATTTGATGGGACTTTTTTCAGCCACCGCAGTCACAACCCAAGGGGAACTGATGATCAGCGCTGCGCTGGGGGAATTCCCGGTCAATCTCTTTATCCAAACTACCGACACTTGAGTGCAGTTCAGGAGCATAGCGATGAGTACCGAAGATAAACGCGTCCGCGAGTTTGCCTATCAGATCTGGGAATCTGAAGGCAAACCCGAAGGCCAGGAAGCCCGTCACTGGGAGATGGCCCGCAAGCTGGCTGAAGCCGAAGCCCTGTCACCGAACAAGTCGTCAAAAGCGCCTGGCAGTAAAGCGGCCGCGACCAAGACAGCGACGAAAAAGCCCGACGGCAAGTTACTCAATGACAAGTCACTCGACGGCAAGGGCGCTGAGCCGAAAACCAAGGCCAAGGCCAAGCCGGCAGCTGCATCATCGGTGATCCCGCCCGGCGAAAAAGCCGCCGTGAAGAAGCCTCGCGCCGCGCGTAAACCACCCGCGGTCTAACGCTTCCCTACCTGTGCTGAATGAATGCGTGGCGAGCCCCCCTCGCCACCGAGGGCTCGCTCGCCCTCGAAAAACGCCAGAGCCAAGAATTGTCCCCCCTTTGCAGGAGCATGTATGAGCAGTCCAAAGAAATCCGCGCCAGAACCGCACGTCGAGACGCCATCGCGAATCCGTGAAGGTTTGCCCTTCCCGCTGGGCGCGACCTGGGATGGCCTGGGGGTCAATTTCGCCTTGTTTTCCGCCAACGCCACCAAGGTTGAGCTGTGCATCTTCGATGATGCCGGTGAAGTCGAGCTGGAACGCATCGAGTTGCCGGAATACACCGACGAGATCTACCACGGCTACCTGCCGGATGCGCATCCGGGGCTGATCTACGGCTACCGCGTCTACGGCGCGTACGATCCGGCCAACGGTCATCGCTTCAATCACAACAAATTGCTGATCGACCCCTATGCCAAACAACTGGTCGGCGAGTTGAAATGGTCCGAAGCCTTGTTCGGCTATACCATCGGCCATCCTGACGCCGACCTCAGCTTCGATGAACGCGACAGCGCGCCCTTCGTGCCCAAATGCAAAGTGATCGACCCGGCCCACACCTGGGGGCACGACCATCGTGTCAGCGTGCCGTGGGACAAGACGATCATTTATGAGACTCACGTACGCGGCATCAGCATGCGTCACCCCTCCGTCCCCGAGAGCCAGCGTGGCACCTTCGCCGGGTTGATGGTGGATGACGTGCTGGAACATATTCGCAAGCTCGGTGTGTCGACCGTGGAGTTGCTGCCGATCCATGCCTTCGTCAATGACCAGCACCTGCTGCACAAAGGCATGACCAATTACTGGGGCTACAACAGCATCGCGTTTTTCGCCCCCGACCCGCGTTACCTGGCCAGCGGCAAAATCGCCGAATTCAAGGAGATGGTCGCGCACCTGCACGAAGCCAATCTCGAAGTGATCCTCGACGTGGTGTACAACCACACCGCCGAGGGCAATGAACAGGGCCCGACCCTGTCCATGCGCGGCATCGACAACGCCTCGTATTACCGCTTGATGCCCGACGACAAGCGCTACTACATCAACGATTCCGGCACCGGCAACACCCTGGACCTGAGTCACCCCTGTGTGCTGCAGATGGTCACCGACTCCCTGCGCTACTGGGCCACGGAAATGCACGTGGACGGTTTCCGTTTCGACTTGGCGACCATCCTCGGCCGCTACCACGACGGGTTCGATGAGCGTCACAGTTTTCTCGTGGCCTGTCGTCAGGACCCGGTGCTGCGTCAGGTGAAAATGATTGCCGAGCCCTGGGATTGCGGCCCGGGCGGTTATCAGGTCGGGGGTTTCCCGCCGGGTTGGGTCGAGTGGAACGATAAGTTTCGCGACACCGTACGCGCGTTCTGGAAAGGCGACGACGGCCAACTGGCAGACTTTGCCAGCCGCATGACCGCCTCCGGCGAGATGTTCAACCAGCGAGGCCGGCGGCCATACGCCTCGTTGAACTTCATCACCGCCCATGACGGTTTCACGCTCAACGACCTGGTGTCGTACAACGACAAGCACAACGAAGCCAACGACGAGAACAATCAGGACGGCAGCGATAACAACCTGTCCTGGAACCACGGCGTCGAGGGCCCGACCGACGATCCCGAGATCAATGAACTGCGCCAGCGGCAGATGCGTAATTTTTTCGCCACGTTGTTGCTGTCCCAAGGCACACCGATGCTGGTGGCCGGCGACGAATTCGCCCGCACCCAGGAAGGCAACAACAACGCCTATTGCCAGGACAGCGACATCGGCTGGGTCAATTGGGACCTGAGCGAAGACGGCAAGGCCCTGCTCAAGTTCGTCAAACGCCTGATCAAGTTGCGCCTGGCCTACCCGATCCTGCGCCGCGGACGCTTCCTGGTGGGCAATTACAACGAGGACATCGGGGTCAAGGACGTCACCTGGCTCGCGCCGGATGGCAGCGAAATGACCATTGAACAGTGGGAAGAAGCCCATGGCCGCTGCCTGGGCATGCTGCTTGACGGCCGCGCTCAGGAAACCGGGATCCGCCGCAAAGGCGGGGACGCGACCCTGCTGCTGGTGGTCAACGCCCATCATGACGTGGTGAACTTCCTGCTACCGGAAGTGCCCGATGGCAGTTTCTGGACCTGCATGATCGACACCAATCAGCCGTCCATTCGCGGTCAGGAACGCTTCGAGTTTGGCCACGAGTACTCGGCCACCGGCCGTTCGTTGCTGCTGTTCGAATTGCAGCGTGAGGACGAAGAGTGAAATGGACCTCCAGGGATTTCTTCATGGCCAGTCACCGGACTACGCCGATACCCAGGCGTTAGGCCGGTGCCTGCGGGCCCTGGTGGAGACGGGTCTTGATCAGCTTCCGCTGCCCGGCGGTGGCCGGACCCTGGAGCGTTTTCAGGCGCTGGCCGAGGTCGGCGGGCATGACCTTGGGTTGTGCAAGTTGTACGAGGGCCATACCGATGCGCTGGCGATCATCCAGCAACTCGGTGGTTCGCCAACACCGGGCAGTACGTGGGGCATGTGGGCCGCCGAACCGCCCCACGCGCGGGTACACGTCAGCCCACACGGCCGATCGGTTGCATTGAACGGACGCAAGGCCTGGTGTTCGGGAGCTGCGGTGTTGAGCCACGGCTTGCTGACTGCCTGGGACGAGCAGGATCGACAGCAACTGGTGGCGGTGGCGCTGGATCAACCCGGTGTGACCATCACCGATCAAGGCTGGCAAGCCGTCGGCATGGGCGCGACCGGCAGCGTCGACGTGCTGTTCGACGGCGCTCAGGGGCAGGCCATCGGCAACCCCGGCGACTACCTGCAACGTCCCGGCTTTTGGCAAGGCGGGATCGGCATTGCCGCCTGTTGGTACGGCGCCGCCCGGAGCATTGCCGAACGTCTGCGCCGTCACTGCGCCCACCGCGAAGAACCCCATGCTCTCGCCCATCTCGGGGCCGTCGACAGCGCATTGCAGGCCGCTGCCGACGTGCTGCGCGCCAGTGCCCTGAGCATTGACGCCGCACCACTGGACGACGCCGAGCTGCTGGCCCGTCGCGTGCGGGCGGTGGTCGAACAGAGTGCCGAGCAGGTCATCCGGCATGTCGGCCACGCCCTGGGCGCCGGTCCCTATTGCAAGGATCGACAATTCGCCCGGCTGATCGCCGACCTGCCGGTGTTCCTGCGTCAAAGCCACGCCGAACGAGACCTTGCCGCACTGGGTCGACAGGTCATCAACAGAACATGGAGCTTATGAAAACCAATCCAATCGTCGGCCAGGGTACGCCCCTGCACCTGTGGCAAACGTCCAGCCACCTGGCGCAGTTACCGGTGATCGACATCCTGACGCTGGTACCGGAAGGTTCCCGGGCCGTCATCATCGCCCCCCATCCGGACGATGAAGTGCTGGGTTGCGGCGGCTTCCTGCAATTGCTCGCCGCCGCGAATCGGGCGCTGCTATTGATCTCGGTCACCGATGGCAGCGCCAGCCACCCCGGGTCCGAACGCTGGCCGGTGGAACGCCTGAGCGCGGTCCGCCCGCAGGAATCCGCTGAAGCCCTGCGCCGCCTCGGCCTGCCGCTGCACAGCCTGAAATGGTTGCGCGGCGGGTTTGCCGACAGTCAGGTGGCGGCATGTGAGGCCGAATTGAGTGACTTTATTGAGCGCCACCTGTGCGCCAACGACGTGGTATTCACCACGTGGTGTGAGGACGGTCATTGCGACCATGAAGCCGTGGGCCGCGCCAGCACTGAAGCGGCCCGGCGCGTCGGGGCAACCCTGCACGAACTGCCCGTCTGGACCTGGCATTGGGCAACCCCCGATGACAGTGGCGTGCCCTGGCATCGGGCGCGAAAAGTCTTGCTCAAGCCCCATCAGGTGGCACGCAAGCGTCATGCCGTGCACGCCTTCGCCAGCCAGTTGGAAGGCGACCCGCACATCGGCTTGCCGCCGGTCCTGGCCCCCTATGTATTGGATCGTTTGCTGCAACCCTTCGAAGTGGTGTTTGTATGAGCGTCGAGGATCGCTACTTCGACGGCTTGTTTGCGGGTAACGACGATCCCTGGGCGTTCCGTGATCGTTGGTACGAACAGCGCAAACGTGCCATCACCCTGGCCGCGCTGCCCCGGCCACACTATCGCGCCATCTTCGAGCCGGGTTGCGCCAATGGGGAACTGAGTGCCGACCTGGCCACCCGCTGCGACCGCCTGTTGTGTTGCGACACCGCAGCCGCCGCAGTGACCCTGGCCCGCACGCGTCTGAGCCTGTTCGAGCATGCCGAAGTCCGTCAGAGCCGCCTGCCGGGTGATTGGCCGAACGAACAGTTCGACCTGATCGTGCTCAGTGAAGTCGGCTACTACCTGGACGCCGCAGACCTCAAGCGCCTGATCGAACGCGCCGCACAATCGCTGACCGCCGACGGCCAACTCCTGGCCTGTCACTGGCGCCCGCCGATCGATGACTGCCCGCTCAACGCCCGAAAGGTCCACGACCTGCTCCACGACCATTTGCACTTGCCGCGCCTGGTCCTGCATCAGGAGGCCGATTTCCTGTTGGAACTGTGGAGCCGCGAACCCCGTTCGGTGGCGACCCTGGAGGGCTTGCGATGATGGGCGATATTTCCATTGTATGAAGATCGCTCCCGCGTAGGCGCTGCCGCAGGCTGCGATCTTTTGATCTTCAACACGAATTGCGCGGGGCCTGGCGCGAAAAACGATTCGCCACTGGGTCAGGAAGATAAAAACGTACCAGATAGAACATCGACGCGACGAATGGCATGACATGAGCAATACTCTGCTCGCGGCAATCCAGGGTTTGGAGCGCTGCACATTGCAATCAAACAAGGACGTAACTCCGATGAAACCTGTTTCCATCAATGAAAGCAGCCAGAGCGCGCAGATCTGGAACAGCGCCCCTCAGCTGGACACCATCCCCGTGATCAACACCGAAACCCTGGTCCCTCCCGGTGCGCGTGCCGTGGTAATCGCGCCGCATCCCGGTGATGAAGTCGTGACCTGCGGCGGCTTGCTGCAATTGCTCAGCACCTTGGGTCATCCCCTGCAATTGATTTCGATGAGCGACGGCAGCGCCAGCCATCCGGGGTCGCAGCAGTGGTCGGAGAAACGCTTGAGTGTGTTTCGCCCCCAGGAAAGCGTCGAAGCCTTGCGCCGGCTGGGCTTACCGATGCACAGCCTGAAGTGGATTCGCGGCGGTTTCACCGACAACGCCCTGGCCGAGCGGGAGCTTCAACTGACTCAATTCATTGCCCGTTACTTGCGCCCCGGCGACGTGGTGTTCAGCACCTGGGGCGAGGACGGCAATGATGACCATGAGGCGGTTGGCCGGGCCAGCGCCAAGGCTGCCGCCATGATGGGTGCGAGGTTTCATGAAGTACCGCTCCGGGCCTGGCACTGGCCGACCCGCGATCGCGCAATGATTCCCTGGCACCGCGCGCGCAAGATCCGGCTCGACACCTGGACCGTCGCGCGCAAAAGCCACGCCACTCACGCTTACGCCAGCCAGCTCGACGGTGAGCCGGCCATCGGCCTCGCCCCGCTGCTGCCCCGGGTGCTGCTGGAGCGGATTCGCTTGCCGTATGAAATCGTCTTTGTCTGAGCCAACCCCGAACCAACTGTGGGAGCGAGACCGGCTTGCCGGCGAAGGCGGTGGCACATTCAATATTGATGTGTCTGACAGACCGCTTTCGCGAGCAGGCTCGCTCCCACAGTTGATCGGCGGCGGACCCACTTTCCTGGAACACTACTGAACTGCCCGCTCCCGCATCAGTCGCATACATAAGCAGCCCGAAATCAGAGGAGTGAACGTGAGCAGTGATTCCAAGCCGCAGGCCATCGAATCCACGCCGCTGGACACACCACCGGTGATTCATCGGCTGAGAGTTCTCACCGTCAACACCCACAAAGGTTTCACGGCGTTAAACCGACGCTTCGTTCTACCGGAACTGCGCGAAGCGGTGCGCAGCACCTCGGCGGACCTGGTATTCTTGCAGGAAGTCGTTGGCGAACACGGGCGTCATTCCTCTCGTTTCAACAACTGGCCGCAAACCTCGCAATACGAGTTCCTGGCCGACAGCATGTGGAGTGACTTCGCCTACGGTCGCAATGCGGTCTACCCCGACGGTCACCACGGCAATGCCCTGCTGTCGAAATACCCGATCCGCGAATACCGCAACCTCGACGTCTCGATCACTGGCCCCGAACGCCGCGGCCTGCTGCATTGTGTGCTGGATGTTCCGGGACACGTCGAGGTCCACGCGATTTGCGTGCACCTGAGCCTGCTGGAAAGTCATCGCCAGTTGCAGCTTCAGCTATTATGCCAGCTGCTCGAATCCCTGCCTGATGAGGCGCCCGTCATCATCGCCGGCGACTTCAACGATTGGCAGCTCCAGGGCAATGCCGCCCTGGCGCGCCGCGTCTACCTGCATGAAGCCTTCGAACGCCATCATGGCCGGCCCGCAAAAACGTACCCGGCGCGGTTTCCGCTGCTGCGCCTGGACCGGATTTACCTGCGCAACGCCAGCAGTCATGACCCGCGGATATTGGGTACCAGGCCGTGGACACACCTGTCGGATCACTTGCCGTTGGCGGTGGAAGTACACCTCTGAAGACCCGCGCTTATCTTGGGCTACCTGTCATTTGTGACAGTAGTCGCGTTGTAAATCTATTGCTACGGTGGCGGCGCCATCGCGCCATCTCGGTGAAAGCACCCTCGCCCTTACTCCCGCCATCGATGGTGGCAACGGCAACGACCTGCTGACCTTCGATGGGACCACCGCGGCGGGCAGTGATCGTTACCGCAACTGGGAAACGGTCCGCCTGAACAATGGCTCGCGTTTCGACCTGGATGGCACTCTTCGGCTGGGGGACAGCGTCAGCGGTACCGGAGAGTTCACTATCGACGGCAGCAGCACATTGACTTCGGCCCAGGGCAGCATCACGCCTTTCACCGCTGGCCAGTGTGCCACCTTGAACAACGCCGGGGTGATCGACTTGAGCAGCGGCAATGCCCGCACCAGCGACACCTTGACGGTCCAGGGCAATTACGCGGGCAACGGTGGTCAGTTATTTTTACAAAGTGCGCTGGGTGACGACAATTCCGCGAGCGACAAACTGGTGGTCAGCGACGGGACATTGACGGGCAATACCCTGATTTCTGTCACTAATCTTGGCGGCGCAGGAGCCCTGACCCGCCAGAATGGCATCCAGTTAGTGCAGGCCCAGGGCACGGCCATCAGCAACAGCGACGCCTTCGCACTCAAGGGCGCGGTTTCGGCCGGTGCTTTTGACTACCGCCTGTTCAAAGGGGGCGTTACCGCCGGGAGTGAAAACAGTTGGTTCCTGCGTTCGGCCGTTGTCGCGCCAGCGGTGACGACCATTCCCAACCCTGATCCGGGCTTGCCGCCCATCACGGTTCCGGTGGTTGCCACACCGGTAGCGGCTCTCGCGTCGGTCGGTGGCCCCGAGCTGCCAGCGTTGCCAGCCGCTGTGCCAGGTGCCGCTCCGATTGCCCTTTACCGTCCGGAAGTCCCAACCTGGTCCGTGCTGCCGCCGGCTGCCGCGCAATTGACCCTGGCGGCTTAAGGCACTTTTCATGATCGCCAGGGCGATCAGCGCCTGCTCACTGAAACCGGTGCCTTGGGCGCTGGCTGGGGCCGGGTCTATGGCAAAAACTTCGACCAGACCTGGGCCGGCACTGTGACACCGCGGCTCGACGGGTCTCTCAACGGCTTTCAGGTCGGCAATGACCTGTTCGGTTCACAATTGGCGGGCGGGCAAACCTGGCGCATGGGTTTATTCGTTGGCCACAACCGCCTGAAGGGCGATGTCGACGGCTTCAACCAGGGCTTCGAGGGCAAGCGCGCCGGCAAGGTAGAACTGGAGGGTGACAGCCTCGGCCTGTACGGGACGCTGACCGATCCAGATGGCGGGTAGCGTTTCGCGAAGGTTACAGTTCGCGCTTTTTTGACGATTTGACGAACAAACAAGAGGTTAGAGAAACGCCATTATTCAGTCACTTATAGCCCCTAAAAATAGCAGTACCGCTTATCGGCCAATTTCTTGACGCAACGTCAACGGTCTTCTTAGCTACACGTTACTACCCCCGGAACCATACCAGGGGCAAGCCTCCAGGCACCCGCGATAACGGGCGGCCAGAGGTTTGCCCAACCCATTCGGTCGCCCCTCATTCGGGGTAGGAGAGAGACGCCAAAGCGAGATAAGGCACGCTATTGCAAGGAAGGCCCCCATGAAAAAGTCACTCAGCCCACAAGAGATCAAATTCACGTTGTGCGCGGTCTCGAGTTCTCTCCTGCTGTGCTCGGCCATGGAGATCCACGCCTCGCCTGAAGATGAAAAAACCGCCTGGTATGACCAGGAGGTTCATAGGCTGACCTTGCCCGCCCTCGCTGCAACCGATGCTGGCCGCATCAATGCCAATCCTGACCTGCGCAGTTCACACCTCACGGTTGAAGACGCCGCGCCGTTGGCCTGGGATCAGCTTTACGGGAAGGCATCGCGGCAGGCACAAACCGACTATCTGGCCCAGGGCTATTCCATCCCGGACGCCAACACCCTCAAAGGCCCGGCGATCCTCACCTTGCAAAATGGCAGTGGCCATACCCAGCGGGTCGGACTGATCGGCGGCACGAGTCAGTTCCGAGGCAATGGCAACGGCTTGCTGACCAGTCGCGCCCTGGCCGATTCCCACACCGAGACCCTCAACCTGCAAGGCGAGAGCCTCGGCGCCTACTGGAGCCTGACCGGCCCCCAAGGCTGGCACGTGGACTTGAGCGCCAGCGGCGGCCGGGTCAACGGTTACAGCCGTGACGGCCAGGGCAACCGGCAAGCGGCCGAAGGCAGCGCGGTGACGCTGTCGGTGGAAGGTGGTTTCCCGATCGGCCTGAGCGAAAACTGGGTGGTTGAACCCCAGGCGCAGTTGATCAATCAACGGATCACCCTGGACACCCCAAACCGGGACTCAAGAGACCCGTCGTCCAGCGACCTGACGTCGTGGAGCGGTCGGGTCGGTGCAAAGTTGAAAGGTAGCTACGACATCAATGGCCTGCCTATCGAACCTTACGTGCGGACCAACTTGTGGCACACGGTGTACGCCGGCAATACGCTGACCCTCGATCAAGTCGACAAGATCAGCAGCAGCCGCTATTCATCGTCCGTCGAAGTGGGGTTGGGTCTGGTGGCCAGAGTGACGCCCGGCGTGAGTTTGTACATCAGCGCCGATTACAGCAGTGATGTGGATGACAATGATTTGAATGGGTTGATTGGGAGTATGGGGGTGCGGATGCGGTGGTGAGTGTTTGATTTCAAGGAATAGGTTGTTTCGTCTGACGCCTTCGCGAGCAAGCCCGCTCCCACATTGGTTTTGTGTACTACATCAATCCAGTGTGGGAGCGAGCCTGCTCGCGAAGGGCGCGACGCGGTGTTAGATCAACCTTCCGGGCGCAACATCAGCACCGCCAACGGTGGCAGATTCAACACCAGCGACAGCGCCTGCCCATGGCTCGGCTCATCCTCGGTAAACGCCCCGCCGCTATTCCCGTAGTTCGACCCGGCATAAGTCGCCGAATCGCTGTTGATCACCTCGGTCCAGCGCCCGGCAAACGGCACACCAATACGATAAGCCTCACGCGGCACCGGCGTGAAGTTTGCCACCACCAGCACCGGCCGCCCGTCCTTGCTCCAGCGCAGGAAGGCATAGACGCTGTTGACCGCGTCATCACCGATCAACCACTGGAAACCCTGCGGCGCGTCGTCCTGCTCGTGCAGTGCCGGCTCTTCGCGGTACAGCCGGTTGAGATCGCCGACCAGTTTCTGCACGCCCTTGTGTTCCGAATACTGCAGCAGGTACCAATCGAGTTGCTGGTCGTGGTTCCACTCGCGCCACTGGCCGAACTCGCAGCCCATGAACAGCAGCTTCTTGCCCGGATGGCCCCACATGAAACTCAGGTACGCCCGCAAGTTGGCGAATTTCTGCCAGCGATCGCCTGGCATCTTGTCGATCAGCGAATGCTTGCCGTGCACCACTTCATCGTGGGAGATCGGCAGGATGAAGCGCTCGGACCACGCATACACCAGGCCGAAACTCAGTTCGTTGTGGTGATGGGCGCGGTACACCGGGTCCTGCTGGATGTAATGCAGCGAATCGTGCATCCAGCCCATGTTCCACTTGTAGTCAAAGCCCAGGCCGCCCTGTTGAGTGGTCTGGCTGACACCTGGCCACGCGGTGGACTCTTCGGCAATTACCAGCGCGCCGGGGGCTTCGAGGTCCACGACATCATTGAGATGACGCAGGAAGTCGATGGCTTCAAGGTTCTCCCGGCCGCCATGCCGGTTGGGTACCCACTCGCCGGCCTTGCGCGAGTAGTCGCGATACAACATCGAGGCCACCGCATCGACGCGCAGGCCATCGACATGGAAATGCTTGAGCCAGTGCAGCGCCGACGCCAACATGTAGCCGTGCACTTCGGTGCGGCCCAGGTTGTAGATCAGTGTGTCCCAATCCTGGTGAAAACCTTCCTGTGGATTGCCGTACTCGTATAGCGCGGTGCCGTCGAACTGCGCCATGCCGTGGGTATCGGTAGGAAAATGAGCCGGCACCCAATCGAGGATCACGCCGATTTCAGCCTGGTGACAGGCGTTGACGAAAGCCGCGAAATCATCCGGCGATCCGTAGCGGGCACTCGGGGCGAATTGCGACAGCAGTTGATACCCCCATGAACCGCCGAACGGATGTTCCATGATCGGCATCAATTCGATGTGGGTAAAGCCCAATTCCTTGACATACGGAATCAACCGTTCGGCCATTTCATGCCAGGTGTACTGGCGGGCCACTTCGCCCAGATCATCCAGCTCGCACTGCCAGGACCCGGCATGCAGTTCGTAGATCGACAGCGGCGCGCTCGGCCGATGACGGTCGCCGCGCGACAGCATCCAGTCCTGATCCTGCCAGTCGACGTTCAGCGGTGAAGCGACTTTCGACGCGGTGTCCGGCGGCAGCGAGGTGGCCAGGGCCATCGGGTCGGCCTTGAGTGGCAGAATGCCGTGGCTGCCGAGGATTTCGTATTTGTAGGCCTCTCCCGCTTGCATGCGCGGGATGAAGACTTCCCAGACGCCAGTGGGATGGCGCAGACGCATGGGATGGCGGCGACCGTCCCAGTTGTTGAAGTCACCGACCACCGACACCCGTCTGGCGTTCGGTGCCCACACGGCGAAGCGCACGCCGTCGACACCGTCTACTGTCTTCAGTTGCGCACCGAGGCAAGCACTGAGATCGCGATGGTTGCCCTCGGCGAACAGGTACAAGTCCATCTCGCCGAGCAACGGTCCAAAGCTGTAAGGGTCTTCTGACAGTTGTTCGCCACCGGCCCAGCGGGTGCGCAGCAGATAAGGCTGGCTCCTGTCGAAGTGCCCGACGAACAGCCCCGGTGTCTGGGTCGGCTCAAGGTTGCCGAGTTCCTCCCCGGAGTCCTTGGCCACTACCTGTACGCTTAAGGCGTCCGGCAGATAGGCCCGAATGAATTGCCCGCCGGCGCCATCGCCGTGGGGGCCGAGAATTGCAAAAGGGTCATGATGCTCGGCACGTACCAGAGCATCGATATCCCGTGCCTTGGGCAGCAGCGCTTCTTTAGCGTGACCCTGATCCCTGTTCGAGAAACTCATGACTACTCTCCATCAAAATCGGAAAAGGGTTTAAGCCCACTCAATAGCCCATACAAACCGTGCAGCGGCACGGGCAACCATGTGGGGCGATTTTCAGCCTCATACGCCACCTCATAAGCCGCCTTCTCCAGACCGAACAACGCCAACGCGGCGTCCTCGCCTTCCGGATCTTGCCACGCATGAGCAAGACTAGCTGCCGCCAGCCGATAAGCGTCGATAAATGCTTGTCGTGCTTCATTTAAATAGCGTTCGGCGACGCGCTGGCGAGCAGCCTGGGCCAGGTCGGTGTTGTCGACGTTGTGCACGTTGATCGCCATCGCCGCAGCGTAGTCGAAAGAACGCAACACTCCACTCACATCTTTATAAGGACTGTGTTTGCCCCGTCGTTCGTGCAGCGGCCGCGCCGGCTCGCCTTCGAAGTCGATCAGGTAGGCGTCCCCCTTGATCACCAGCACTTGCCCGAGGTGCAAGTCGCCATGGACGCGGATCCGCAGGCCACCGGCGGCCTTTTTGCCCAATTCCTGGACGTGGCTGAGGACGGCATTTTTGTTGTCCAGTAAACGGCTGACCAGGGTTTTGTCCGCTGAGTTCAGTTCGCCTTGATGTTGCTTGAGCAACTTGAAGGCGTTTTCCAGTTGCGCCGCCACATCCTTGGCCGAGGCCAGTGCCTCCTTCTGCGTGGTGGCTTGCGGCGCGAAGTCCGGGTTGTCGGTCGGTGCCGCCAGCACCTGGTGCATTTCCCCCAGACGCTGGCCGAGCATGCCGGCGAAGTCCCTCAGCTCGCCGAGGGCGTTGTAGTGCTGTTCCTGCTCGGACATGGCGTCGGCCAGTTCATCGCGTAACGCCCGTTCCAGGTTGTTCTGCGTCCATTCCCAGGCATCCCCCTGATTGCTCAGGTAACCCTGGGCAATCATCAACAGATTGTCCTCGCCCGCCGCATCACGGCGAATCACCGAGCCCAGCAGCGGCGAAATATTGGCGAAGCCGGCTTCGGTCAGGTACGCGCTCATTTCCAGTTCCGGGTGCACACCCGAGGCGACTTTACGGATCAGCTTGAGCACCATGCTGCTGCCGATCACCACCGAACTGTTGGACTGCTCGGCGGACAGGTAACGCACTTCCGGCTCAGCCATGAGCCCCAGCTTGTCCAGTTCGTCGGTGGCTTCGAAACGGATCTCGCCACCATCCGAAGGCAACAGGGTGTTGTTTTGCATGCCCTGCAACACCGCGCGGATGAAGTTTTCCAGGGCGAACGCATCGGTGATCAAACCAACCTGAGGCCCGCGTCGCACCCGAGACAGCGCCAGTTGCTGCGGCAGTGCGGGGCCGACCTGATCATCGGCAATGAAGCCGAACGGCAATTGGTAACGGCTGGTCTGGCCGCCGCTGGTGACTTCGATTTCACTCAGCAACACCGGATGCTGCGCATCACCGAAGCGCACGCCGTAGGCCAGGTGGACCTTGTCTATGGCCGCGTCCTTACCCGCGAACCAGCGGCGGTTTTGCAACCAGCTTGGCAAGATGCCCTGCTCCAGCGTGCCACGTGACGGCGCTTCGAGCAGTTCTTCCAAGCGTTTCTTCAGTACCAGCGTCGTGAAGTCCGGAAGGCTTTGCGCCGGTTCTACGTGCCAGCTAGGCATTTGATTCTCCGTTGCGAGTCCGAACCAGTAAAAACCGTAAGGCGCCAGGGTCAACAGGAAATTCAGTTGGCCAATCGGCGGGAAGGCGTTACCGCCAAGCATCTCCACCGGCACCATGCCGGCGTAGGCGGACAGGTCCAGTTCCGCCGCTTGCGCACTGCGCGAGACGTTGGCGACACACAGGATGATTTCGTACTTGCCATCCGGCCCGGTGAATTCACGGGTGTACGCCAGTATCCGGCGGTTGCTCGGCGAGAGCATTTTCAGGGTGCCGCGACCGAAGGCCTTGGACTGCTTGCGCACGGCGAGCATGCGCCGCGTCCAGTTCAACAGCGAATGCGGGTCGCCGGCCTGGGTTTCGACGTTGACCGACAGGTAGCCGTATTGCGGGTCCATGATCGGTGGCAGCACCAGGCTGGCCGGGTCGGCGCGGGAGAAGCCGCCGTTACGGTCGATCGACCACTGCATCGGCGTGCGCACACCGTCGCGGTCGCCGAGGTAAATGTTGTCGCCCATGCCGATTTCATCGCCGTAATACAGGGTCGGCGTGCCGGGCATCGACAGCAGCAGGCTGTTCAACAGCTCGACGCGGCGGCGGTCGCGCTCCATCAACGGCGCCAGGCGGCGGCGAATGCCCAGGTTGATCCGCGCCCGACGGTCGGCCGCGTAGTAATTCCACAGGTAGTCGCGCTCCCTGTCGGTGACCATTTCCAGCGTCAGCTCATCATGGTTGCGCAGGAATATCGCCCACTGGCAGTTGGCCGGAATTTCCGGGGTCTGGCGCAGGATGTCGGTGATCGGGAACCTGTCTTCCTGGGCCAGCGCCATGTACATGCGCGGCATCAACGGGAAGTGGAACGCCATGTGGCACTCATCGCCATTGAGGCCTTTGGCGTCGGTGTCACCGAAATACAGCTGGGTATCTTCCGGCCATTGGTTGGCCTCGGCCAGCAGCATGCGGTCCGGGTAGTTGGCGTCGATTTCGGCACGGATCTGCTTGAGGACGTCATGGGTCTCGGGCAGGTTCTCGTTGTTGGTGCCGTCTCGTTCGATCAGGTATGGAATTGCATCCAGACGCAAACCGTCGATACCCATGTCGAGCCAGTAACGCATGACCGACAGCACGGCCTTCATGACTTGCGGATTGTCGAAGTTCAGATCCGGCTGGTGCGAATAGAAGCGGTGCCAGAAGTACTGGCCGGCCACCGGATCCCAGGTCCAGTTGGATTTCTCTGTGTCGAGGAAAATGATGCGGGTGCCGTCGTATTTGTGATCGTCATCGGACCAGACGTAGAAATCCCGCGCCGCCGAACCTTTTTTGGCCTTGCGTGCGCGCTGGAACCACGCGTGTTGATCCGAGGTGTGGTTGATGACCAGCTCGGTAATCACCCGCAGGCCTCGTTTGTGGGCCTCGAAAATGAACCGCTTGGCATCGGCCATGGTGCCGTAATCGGAATGCACGCCACGGTATTCGGCGATGTCGTAGCCATCGTCGCGCCGTGGCGAGGGGTAGAAGGGCAACAGCCAGACGGTATTGACGCCGAGGTCGGCAATATAATCAAGTTTGGCGATAAGACCGGGAAAGTCGCCGATCCCGTCATTGTTGGAGTCGAAAAACGATTTGACATGAACCTGGTAGATCACTGCATCCTTGTACCAGAGCGGATCCTTGATAAAGGTGGCTGCCTTGGGTTTCTTCGCCATTTGAAACTCCTGTTGAAAACCAGAGACGCCCCGGACCAGATCGTTCCCATGCTCTGCGTGGGAATGCCTACACGGACGCTCCGCGTTCGGCTCTGGATGGAACGCGGAGCGTCCCGGGCTGCGTTCCCACGCGGAGCGTGGGAACGATCGATCATGTGTTAAACGGTGAATCGCCAGATCCCGAACGGCTGATGCGCCGGATCGATTCGCATGAACTGGTACTTGCCGTGCCAGGTCCAGCGATGGCCACTCATCAGATCTTCACCCTGGCTGCTGGCGTCGTCGGGTAACCCCATCTCCCACAGCGGTAATTCGAAATTCGCTTCCTGGACGTTGTGCGGATCCAGGCTGACCGCCACCAGAATGAAATTGCTGCCATCGGCACTGCGTTTGCCGAAATACAGAATGTTGTCATTCCAGGCGTTATAGACCTTCAGCCCCAGGTGCGTCTGCAGGGCCGGGTTCTGCCGGCGAATCCGGTTGAGCTGGGCAATCTCGGCAATGATATTGCCCGGCGCGGTGAAGTCCCGTGGGCGGATTTCATACTTCTCGGAGTTGAGGTATTCCTCCTTGCCCGGCACGGGTGCCGCTTCACAGAGCTCGAACCCTGAATACATGCCCCACAGACCGGAGCCCATGGTCGCCAGTGCCGCGCGGATCAGAAAACCGGCACGCCCGCTTTCATGCAGGAATGCCGGGTTGATGTCCGGCGTATTGACGAAGAAGTTCGGCCGGTAACACTCGCGCCACGGCGACTCGTTGAGTTCGGTGAAATAGGTCGCCAGCTCGGTCTTGGTGTTACGCCAGGTGAAGTAGGTGTAGCTCTGGGTGTAACCGACCTTGCCCAGTCGCGCCATCATCGCCGGGGTGGTAAAGGCTTCGGCCAGGAAGATCACTTCCGGGTGCAACGCCCGCACATCGGCGATCAGCCATTGCCAGAACGGCAGCGGTTTGGTGTGAGGGTTGTCGACGCGAAAGAGCTTCACGCCCTCCTCGACCCAACCGATCACGACGTCGCGCAATTCAACCCAGAGACTGGGAATCGCCTCGGTGGCATAGAAGTCGACGTTGACAATGTCCTGGTATTTCTTCGGCGGGTTTTCGGCATATTTGATCGTGCCGTCCGGCCGCCAGTTGAACCAGCCCGGGTGCTGTTGGAGCCACGGATGGTCCTGAGAACACTGGATAGCGAAATCGAGGGCGATTTCCAACCCATGCTCGGCCGCTGCCGCCACCAGCCGGCGGAAGTCTTCGCGGGTACCCAGTTCCGAGTGAATCGCCTCATGCCCGCCCTCTTCGCTGCCGATGGCATAAGGACTGCCGGGATCGTTCGGCCCGGCGGTCAGGGAGTTGTTGGGGCCTTTGCGGTAACTGCGGCCGATCGGGTGGATCGGCGGGAAGTACAGCACGTCGAAGCCCATGTCCTGGATCATCGGCAGCCGCGAATGCACATCGTTGAAGGTGCCGTGGCGGGCCGGGTCATCGGTGATCGAGCGGGGGAACAATTCATACCAGCTGGCGAACTGCGCCAGTTCTCGCTCGACGTCCAGCGGATACTCGGGACTGAGGCTCAAATACGCGCGGTGATCGGCCCTGGCCATCAACTCGGCACTACGCTGGTGCATGAACAGCGCGACCTGCTCGGTTTCGAGCAGCCCGGACAGTTCATGGTGCAGCGCCGCCAGGTCTTCGCTCAGCTGGCCTTCCGCGCGCTCGGCCGCTTGCTGGACCTGGTTGCGGCCTTCCTGCAATTCCAGGCTGATGGGAACGCCCGCCAGATACTTTTTCTCCAGCTCATAGCGGAAGCTGGCGAATTGATCGATCCAGGCTTCGATACAAAATACATAACGGCCCTGCTCCACCACATGGAACTCGCCCTGCCAGCCATTATTGCCCAGGCTGGCCATGACCTCGCTTTGCCAGGTCTCATCGCCATCGGCACACCAGCGCACCCGTACGGCCAGTTGATCGTGGCCATCGGCAAACACCTTGCTGGTCACCACCACGTCCTGCCCCGCCACGGCCTTGACGGCAAACTGCCCGCCATCGAGGGTCGGCATGGTGTTTTCGATCGCGATGCGCGGCAGCAGTAACGCCTGCGACAGCGGCATATGCGGGTTGTAGTTGAGCTCTGTCGGTTTTTCAGCAGTCATCGAGCATCTCTCCTTTACGCCCCATGGACGCTCTTGTGCTTGGTCGCCATTCGCGCAAGGCCGTCGGCCCCGGAATGAACTCACTTAGGTTCCGAGCGACGGGCGCGGGTAAAAGTTCACGGGGATTTGCCAGGTCTTCGGGGGAATCAATTCCTCTGCGCGGTGGTCAATCCACTTAAGCACGTCTTACGCCATGTGCCATAAGGAGGCTTCAACGATGAGTATTCCCATCCCGGCTGAAACACCCGATCCGAACATAGATAGCCCGACGATACCGCCGACCGAGCCGGAACCGGTGCCTGAACAAGAGCCGCCAGGAACCACACCGCCGCCGCGGGAAGATCCGCCGGAGACGATGCCGCCGGTGATCGTGTAGGAGCTGCCGAAGGCAGCTCCTACAGGTGATTGTGATCCTTCTCGAAGATCTTCACGATCTTGGGCATCACCCCCAGGATCAGCAATGCCAGCAACGTACTGAGCACCGCCGTCGCCTCGCGCCCCATCCCGGCTGAAACACCGATGGCCGCGGTCATCCACAAGCCGGCGGCGGTGGTCAGGCCTTTGACGTGGCCTTCATCGCCCTCCTGGTTCTTCAGGATGGTCCCGGCCCCGAGAAAGCCGATCCCGGCGATCACGCCCTGTACCACCCGGCTCATGGCGTCGGCCTGGGAACCGGACATCTGCGGCACCAGCACAAACAGCGCCGCCCCCAACGCCACCAGCATGTGGGTGCGCACACCGGCGGCCTTGCCTTTTTGTTCGCGTTCGAAACCGAGAATCCCGCCCAACAGCGCGGCCATCAGCAGGCGCACGGTGATGCGTGTCAGCTGGGATGCATCGCCGATGTCGGCGAACTCCGCTTGCAGGGTCACCCAAACCTCATGCAACCAGGCGTTCATGGCGCAGTCCTATGATTCAGAGAAAGTCGTTTGGACGATGCGCCGTGCCGACCATTAATCGGTTGCACAGAACGATGTCCGCCAATTACGTCCTAACAGCTTAGAACCCGCCGAAAAAAGGACACCTCATATGTCGGTACGCATCGAACACCAGACCTGCTTCTTCACGACCGAGAACGGCGAAGAAATTCGTCTGTGTCCCGACGTCATCATCCTTACTGACTCTGAGAAGGCGATGTCAGCGGTGGACCTCGACGGTCAGCGCATCTACATCACCGAAGCAGAAGCCGATGCATTGACCGTAGCAGGTGCCGTGGACGGTCGCAGGCATCTGAAGGCCACCGACAGTGATTCGGTGATTTGACGGATTCGCATCAACAACCCCTCCCTGCGCCGGATGCAGGCGTCGGTATCCCGCTGTGCCAGATGCTTCAAGTTGTCGCAGGCAGCGGGTTACGGCCCATCTGATCCGCTTTTTATTGCAATAGCTGAGTCTGTTATGCAAACAGATCGCCGCGCATAGTGCTCACGCCTGATGGAGGCTGATGAGCGACAGACCATGAGCGATAGAATCCCCGTCCGATCCCTGGAAAGCGCACCCCTGGTACACAGCTACGAGGTACAAAGCCACGAGCCTTCGCGTCCAAAGATGAAGGTCAAGTCCAGCGACAACCTGATCCACACCCGCAGCTTCACCGGCCTGTTCCGCACGTTGCGCATGAGCGGCGCAGGTTTTTTATTCCTGCTGTTCTTCGCCACCGCGTGGTTGAACTGGGGCGGTCGCCAGGCGGTGCTCTGGGACCTGTCCGAAAGCAAATTTCACATCTTCGGCGCGACCTTCTGGCCGCAGGATTTCATCCTGCTCTCGGCACTGCTGATCATTGCCGCGTTCGGGCTGTTTGCGATTACCGTGTTCGCCGGCAGAGTCTGGTGCGGCTACACCTGCCCCCAGAGCTCCTGGACCTGGATCTTCATGTGGTGCGAGAAGATCACCGAGGGCGAACGCAACCAGCGGATCAAGCTGCAAGCCGCGCCCTGGGGCCTGAACAAACTGATCCGGCGCTCGACCAAGCACACCTTGTGGCTGGCCATCAGCCTGCTGACCGGCCTGACCTTTGTCGGCTACTTCACGCCGATCCGGCCGCTGGCCGAAGAGTTGTTGACCTTGCAAATGGGCGGCGTCAGCCTGTTCTGGGTGTTGTTTTTCACCGGCGCCACCTACATCAACGCCGGTTGGCTGCGTGAAGCGGTGTGCATGCACATGTGCCCGTATGCGCGGTTCCAGAGCGTGATGTTCGACAAAGACACCCTGACCATTTCCTACGACGTCGCCCGTGGTGAAGACCGTGGCCCGCGCAAACGTGAGGTGGCACCGGCAGAAGTCGGACTCGGCGATTGCATCGACTGCCAGCTTTGCGTGCAGGTCTGCCCCACCGGCATCGACATCCGCGACGGTTTGCAGATGGAGTGTATCGGCTGCGCGGCGTGCATCGACGCCTGCGATTCGATCATGGACAAGATGGGCTATCCCCGTGGGCTGATCAGCTATACCTCGGAGCATGAGTTGCAGGGTGGCAAGACCCGGCTGCTGCGGCCACGGCTGATCGGTTATACCGCCGTGCTGCTGATAATGATCGGCGCCCTCGCCCTGGCGCTGGTTGAGCGGCCAATGGTCTCGCTGGACGTGAGCAAGGACCGGGGCCTGTTTCGGGAGAACAGTCAGGGGCAGATCGAGAACATCTATAGCCTGAAGGTCATCAACAAGACCCAGCAACGTCAGGACTACCGCTTGACCCTGGTCGATGGCGACGGTTTCCAGCTTCAGGGCAAGACCGAACTGAGCCTGGCGCCAGGCGAGATAGTCGATGTGCCGGTGTCGGTGGCGATGACCAGCGAACGGCCCAGCAGCGGGTCGCAGAGCATCAGCTTCAAGATTGTCGACCATGATGAGCCCGATATTTATAGCGTGGCCAAGAGCCGGTTTGTTGCGCCGATGAACAGATGAGCCTTTAAAATGCAGAGCAAAAGATCGCAGCCTGCGGCAGCTCCTACGGGTGCACGCCGATTCAATGTAGGAGCTGCCGCAGGCTCGGGCCGCGTTCGGACGATCTTGGCAATTTCAGCTGCGCTCATTTCTCAATGAATGACACCTCTCCAGGCACCCGATGAAACGCTACGAAAAATTCGCCGACGACATCGCTGAACTGATCCGCTCCGGCGTCCTCGGCCCCGGGCAGCGTGTGCCTTCGGTGCGCTACGCCAGCCAGACCTACGGTGTCAGCCCGTCCACGGTGTTCCAGGCCTATTACCTGCTCGAACGCCGCGGGCTGATCCGCGCCCGGCCGCGATCCGGCTACTTCGTCAACGCCCATGCACCGAGCCCGTTTTCCGAGCCGGTGATCAGCAGCCAGGTCAACGAATCCACCGAAGTCGACGTCAGCGAACTGGTGTTCTCGGTCCTCGACTCGATCAAGGACCCCAACACCGTGCCCTTCGGCTCGGCCTTTCCCAGCCCTGCGCTGTTTCCGCTTCAGCGCCTGTCGCGCTCCCTGGCCAGTGCCGCCCGGGACATGGACCCGCGCATGGTGGTCACCGACATGTCGCCGGGCAACCCGCAGCTGCGGCGACAAATCGCCCTGCGCTACATGGTCGGTGGCCTGATGCTGCCCATGGAAGAACTGCTGATCACCAACGGCGCGCTGGAAGCCCTGAACCTGTGCCTACAGGCCGTCACCGAGCCTGGCGACCTGGTGGCCATCGAAGCGCCGGCGTTCTACGCCTGCCTGCAAGTGCTGGAACGCTTGAAGCTCAAAGCCGTGGAAATTCCCGTGCACCCACGCGACGGCATCGACCTTGGCGTGCTCGCGCAAACCCTGGAGCGCCACCCGATCAAGGCTTGCTGGTGCATGACCAGTTTCCAGAACCCCATGGGCGCGACCATGCCTGAAGCCAAAAAACGCGAACTGGTGGAGCTGCTGCGCAGTCATCAAGTGCCGCTGATCGAAGACGACGTCTACGCCGAGCTCTATTACGGTCAACAGGCGCCGAAACCGGCCAAAGCCTTCGACACAGAGGGACTGGTGATGCACTGCGGTTCATTCGCCAAGAGCCTGGCCCCCGGCTACCGCATTGGCTGGGTCGCTGCCGGGCGCTACGCGCAAAAGATCGAACGACTGAAACTCATGACCTCGCTCTGCGCCTCGATGCCAGCCCAGGCGGCCATTGCCGATTACCTGCAACATGGCGGTTACGACCGGCATTTGCGCAAACTGCGTTACGCGCTGGAAGAACAGCAGAGCGCGATGCTGGCGGCCATCGCTCGATATTTCCCCACGCAGACTCGAGTCAGCCAACCGGCGGGTGGGTACTTTTTGTGGCTGGAATTGCCGGCGCAGATGGATTCGTTGAAGTTGTTTCAGATGGCGCTGGCGCAGGGCATCAGCATTGCGCCGGGGCCGATCTTTTCGCCGGCCCAGCGCTTCAGGAATTGTATCCGGTTGAATTATGGCAGCCCATGGGATGAGGCTGCGGAGAAGGCGATGGAGACATTGGGGCGGATTGTCAGGTCCTTTTAAAAGCAAAAGATCGCAGCAACCCGTGTAGGAGCGTTGATCGTTCCCACGCTCTGCGTGGGAATGCAGCCCGGGACGCTCCGCGTCCCTTTCGAGAGCTGGAACGCGGAGCGCCCCTAGAGGCGTTCCCACGCAGAGCGTGGGAACGAGCAGCGGTCAACGGCCGCCGCCCAGATCCACAAAAGTCCCCGTGGCATACGACGCCTTGTCCGACAGCAACCACACAATCGCCTCCGCCACTTCATCCGGCCGACCACCGCGCGCCATCGGAATCGCCGATTCCAGCTTGCTGACCCGATCCGGATCGCCGCTCAGCGCATGAAAGTCGGTGTAGATAAATCCCGGCCGCACGGCGTTGACACGAATACCCTCGCCCGCCACTTCCTTGGACAGGCCGATGGTGAAGCTGTCGAGCGCACCTTTCGACGCCGCGTAGTCCACGTACTCGTTGGGTGATCCCAGGCGCGAGGCGACCGAGGACACGTTGACGATGCTGCCGCCCTGCCCGCCGTGTCTGGGCGACATGCGCAGGAGCGCATGCTTGGCGCAGAGGATCGGCGCCAGGACGTTGGTCTTGAGGGTTTTGAGGATGCGAAACTCGGACATTTCCTCGACCCGGGACTTGTGCCCGACAGTGCCAGCGTTGTTGACCAGGGCCGTGACCCTCCCCAGTTCGCTGTCCACCCTTTGAAACAGGGCGATCACTTCGTCTTCGATGCTGACGTCGGCGCGTACTGCGATGGCTTGCGCGCCGAGAGCGCGGACTTGCTCGAGCACCGTCTGGGCTGCTTCTTCGTCGGCCTGATAGTTGATGCAGATCCGATAGCCCTGTTCGGCGGCCAACAAGGCAGTGGCGGCGCCGATGCCGCGGCTGCCGCCAGTGATGACGATGACTTTATCCATGCTGGCTTTCCCCCGTTTCAAGCGTTAGCAGTCGGAGCAAAGAATAACCGTCATTCCCGGTTTTTGCATGGAGTCTGTGGTGTCTTTGCCAACGCCATCGAACGATAACGCGGTGCGTCACCCCGCCGCCAATTGCTCCCCACGAAGAATATCTGCCATGAAGCGCGCCGCCGGCAGCGGTTGGCCGAGCAGATACCCTTGCAACGAGTCGCAGCCGAGTTTCGTCAGGAAATCCTGTTGCACCCCGGTTTCGACGCCTTCGGCGACGATCCGCAGACCCAATGCCTGGCCAAGGGCGACAATGGCTGAAACGATGGCGGCGTCGTCGCTGTCGTGTTCCAGATCGCGGACAAACCCCCGGTCGATCTTCAGCTCATTGGCCGGCAGGCGCTTGAGGTACATCAAGCTCGAATAGCCGGTGCCAAAGTCATCGATGGACAGGTCGACGCCCATTTCCGACAACGCCTGAAGCACCGTCATGCTCACATCCGCATCGTTCATGGCGGTGGTCTCGGTGATTTCCAGGGTCAGGCTGTTGGCCGGCAAATGGTGCGTGGCCAGGGCTTTGGCCACACTCTGCACCAGCCCGACGTGGCAGAACTGCAAGGCCGACAGATTCACCGCGATGCGCCAGTCGGTGTAACCGAGCAGATACCACTCGCGCATCTGCCGGCAAGCTTCGTGGAGCACCCAGTCGCCAATCGGAATGATCAGCCCGGTTTTCTCCGCCAGGTCGATGAACTTGTCCGGCAGCAGCATGCCCTGGGTCGGGTGCTCCCAGCGCAGCAGCGCTTCGGCGCCGACCGGATGGCCATTGACAGCGTCGAACTTGGGCTGGTAATGGAGACTGAACTGCTGCTGCTCCAGTGCGTTGCGCAAGTCTTGCAGCAGTTGCAGCTGTTTGCGGGCGTTGCTGTTCATCGATACATCGAAAAAACTGTAGCCGTTTTTCCCGGTGCCCTTGGCGTGATACATCGCCGCGTCGGCGTTCATCAGCAACTCTTCAGCGCTGTAGCCGTTACCCGGATACACCGCGATACCGACACTGGCGGAGATTTGCAGGTCATGTTCGGCCACCTGGAATGGGCGCGCAATCAATCCTACCTGGCGGGCCGCCAGGTTCAAGGCGTCGTTCTCCTCGCCCAGTTGCACCAGCAGCACGAACTCATCGCCACCGATCCGTGCCAGGGTGTCCTGACTGCGCAAATCCTCGCGCAGCCGCAGGCCGACCGCTCGCAGCAACTGATCGCCCATGTGATGACCGAAGGCATCGTTGACCGGTTTGAACCCGTCCAGATCGATGAACATCAACGCAAAACAACCGCCCTGCTCCTGCACTTTCGACATCGCCTGATCGATACGGTCAGCCAGCAACACCCGATTCGGCAGGCCGGTCAGGGTGTCATGCAGGGCCAGTTGGGTCAGTTCGCGATTGGCTTCGGTCAGCGAGTGGGCAAGGCTGGCGGTGCGCGTCTCCATGCGTGCATCGAGCACCGACGTCAGCAAGGCAATGGTCAAAATGGCCAGGGTGGTGATCAGCACCAGGTTGTCCAGGCCCTTGCCGTTCAAGCCGTCGATGGCCGCGCCACAGAAACTGCCGTCGGCGAAGCGCGCCGCGGCCATGGCGGTGTAGTGCATGCCGACGATGGCGATACCCATGATGACCGCCGCACCGCCACGGATCAGGATCACATGAGGGCTGCGCTGGCGCAGGCGGAAAGCGATCCATAACGCGGCGCCCGACGCGCCGACCGCAATAAGCAGCGAGGCGCCGAACAGTGTCGGGTCGTAATCGATCCCCGGTTGCATACGCATGGCGGCCATGCCGGTGTAATGCATGGCACTGATTCCGGCGCCCATGACCAGCGCACCGAACGCCAGTTGCCAGGCGGGCAACTGCGGCTGACTGACCAGCCACAAGGCAAAGCCGCAGGACAGGATCCCGATCAGCAGTGACAGCATGGTCAGGGTGACATCGTAACCGAGGTCGATCGGCAGTTTGAACGCGAGCATGCCGATGAAATGCATCGACCACACCCCTGTGCCCATGGCAAAGGCGCCGCCCGCGGTCCATAAATGCACGGCGCGACCTTTGGCCGTGGCGATGCGTTCGGTGAGGTCGAGCGCGGTATAGGAAGCGAGAATCGCTACACAGAGCGAGATGATAACCAGCGTGGGGGAATAGCTACCGATGAGCATGGGGCTTCTCGCGACCGCCCCGTCGTACTGCTTCCATTCTCGAGGGGCAAATCGGGCGATTGTACTCAATGCGCAATAGAACGCACTGACAAAATGAGCAAAAGGCCATCAAACCGATGAAACGTTTGTTTGAAGTCAAGACAAGGTTGCACACGGTTCCTGTAGGAGCTGCCGCAGGCTGCGATCTTTTGATCTTCCAACAGACGACGCGTTGCCGGGAAGGACGTCAAAAAAATCAAAGCAGCCTGCGATTGCGCCTATGGGTTGTCGCTCACTTGCAGCGCGCCATCCCATCCTCCACCCAGAGCAGCGATCAGCTGAACGCTGGCAATTAACCGATTCTGCAACAAATTCAACACGTTGCGCTCGTTATTTAATGCCGTTGCTTGCACCACCACCACGTCTAGATAAGCGATCACCCCGGCCTTGTACTGATTCTGGATCAGACGCAGCGATTCACGCGCCGCGTCCAGTGCTTCCTGGCGTACGCCCGCTTCGTTTTCCAGGACCTTGAGTTGTACCAGGTAGTTCTCCACTTCGCGGAAGCCGTCGAGCACGGTCTGGCGGTAATTGGCCACGGTTTCGTCGTAGGCGGCTTCACTGCGGTCGACTTCCGCCGAGCGCTGGCCGCCATCGAACAAGGTCATCGCCAGTTGCGGCCCGACCGACCAGAAACGGTTGGGCACGCTGAACCAGTCATTGGAAGTGCTGCTGCTATAGCCGCCGTTCAGGCTTAGCGTCAGGTCAGGATAGTAGGCAGCCTTGGCCACGCCGATGTTGGCATTGGCGGCCATCACCGAGCGTTCGGCGGCGGCGATGTCCGGGCGGCGTTCCAGCAATTGCGACGGCAGGCTCAGGGGTATTTGAGGCAATGGCGGGATGTTTTTTGTTTCGGCCAGACCGAACTCGGCCGGCGGCTGGCCGATCAGCACGGCGATGGCGTTCTCGAATTGAGCGCGCTGCCAGATCAGATCGATCAACTCGGCCTCGGTAGTTTTGAGTTGAGTGGTGGCCTGAGCCACCGCGTCCTTGCCGGACACCCCGGCGCGATACTGGTTTTGAGTCATTGTCAGCGAGCGTCGATAGGCTTCGACTGTCGCTTCAAGCAGGCGTTTCTGCTCATCGATCACCCGCAATTGAAGGTAATTTTGCACGAGTTCCGATTGCTGGCTCAGGCGCATCGCCGCCAGATCGGCAAAACTCGCCTCCGCATTGGCCGTGTCGGCTTCAAGGCCCCGGCGCAGTTTGCCCCAGACATCGGCTTCCCAACTGACCCCGGCCTGGGCGGTATAGGTGTCGCGAATGCCGCTGGAAGAACTGGTCAGGCTCGAGCTGCTGCTACCGGTGCCCTGGCTGGAGCGGTTCTTCCCGACAGTCAGGTCCACGGTGGGGAAAAACGCCCCACGGGCACTGCGTACCAGGGCCTGAGCCTGACGGTATTGGGCCTCGGACTGCGCGACTGTCTGGTTGGCGCTGTTGAGTTGCTCGATCAAGCCATTGAGCTGCCGATCGCCATACAGCTCCCACCAGGCGCCGCGGGCCAGGGAATCGCTCGGATTGGCCTGGCGCCAACCAGCCGCTTCCTTGTACTGCACCGGCGCAGCGGCTGACGGGCGCTGGTAATCCGGGCCGATGGTGCAGGCACTGAGCAGCGCCACGCACAGCGACAGGCTGAGTAAACGCGAACCTCGGGCCGTGACCACGGGTGCAGCCAGGTTGAACAGCGAACGGTCAGTCATAGCGGAGTTTCCAGAGCAGCATCGGTACGCACACCACGCCAGTGATTGAAGCGATGGCGCAGTTTGTCGAGATAGAGGTAAACCACCGGGGTGGTATAGAGGGTCAGCACCTGGCTGAAGATCAATCCGCCGATGATGGTCAGGCCCAGCGGCTGACGCATTTCCGCCCCTTCGGCGCGGCTCAGCAGCAACGGCAACGCGCCGAGGATGGCGGCCAGCGTGGTCATCAGAATCGGCCGCAACCGTTGCAGGCAGGCACTGCGGATCGATTCCAGCGGTTCCAGGCCCTGATGCCGTTCGAGCTGCAAGGCCAGGTCGATCATCAGAATGGCGTTTTTCTTCACCACGCCAATCAGCAAAAACAGGCCGAGCAACGAGATCAGGCTGAACTCACCGCCCAGCGCGTAGATGGACAGCAGTGCGCCCACCCCGGCCGACGGCAAGGTCGAGAGAATGGTCAGCGGATGGATGTAGCTTTCATACAGCACGCCCAGCACCAGGTACACCGCCACCAGCGCCCCGAGAATCATCCACGGCTGGCTCTTCTGGGTGGCGGCAAACGCATCGGCGGTGCCGGACATTTTCGCGATCACGCCTTCGGGCAAGCCGACCTTGGCAATCGCCCGCTCGATGGCGGCCGTGCCCTGCTCCACCGTCACGCCTTCGGCCATGTCGAAGGAAATGCTCTCTGAGGCGAACTGGCCTTCGTGGCTGACCCGATCGTCTTCCAGGCTGTTTTCATAATGAGCGATGGTCGACAACGGAATCCGCGCACCGTCGGCGGTGATCACCTGGACCTGATTGAGGGTGATCGGATCCTGGGCGTATTTCGGGTTGACCTCCATCACGACCTGATACTGGTTGAGGCTGTCGTAAATCGTCGAAATCTGCCGCTGGCTGTAAGCGTTGTTGAGCACCGAGGTGACCATGTCCATGTCGACGCCCAGGCGTTTGGCCTGATCGCGATCGACAATCAGCGTGACTTGCTGGGCGCCACGGCCTTCACGGGCGTCAATCGCCGTCAGCTCCGGCAACGCCTTGAGCGCGGCCACGACTTTGGGGTACCACTCGCGCAACGCGCCCAGATCGCCGCTTTGCAGGATGTATGAATACTGCGACGTGGTCTGTTCACGACCACCGCCGAACTGCAGGTCCTGGTCGGCCATCAGCATCAGTTGCGCGCCGGCGACCTTGGGCATTTCCTTGCGCAGGCGTTCAATGACTTTCTGCGCGGACAGGTTGCGTTCCTTGATCGGTTTCAGGCGCACCAGCATGAAGGCGTTGTTGGTGCCGTTGGTGCCGCCGATGAAGCCGGCGACGCTTTCCACCGCTGGATCCTTGAGCACTGCACGCCGGAAGATTTCCATTTTCGGCTGCATCACGCTGAACGACAGCCCATCGTCACCGCGCACGAAACCGATCAGCTGGCCGGTATCTTGCTGAGGCATAAATGTTTTTGGAACAACGACATACAGTGCAATGTTAACGCCAACTGTCACGAATAGACTGAGTAAAGTAAGAAGACGGTGACGCAACACCCAGTCCAGGCTGGTGGCATATTTGCCGACCATCCACGCATTGGCCCGCTGGCTCCAGCGCTGCAGACGGTTTTCCTGGCCCGGTGTGTGCGGCTTGAGCCAGCGGGCGCAGAGCATCGGCGTCAGCGTCAACGAGACCACCAGCGACACCACGATGGACGCCGCCAGGGTGATGGAAAACTCGCGGAACAGGCTTTCGACAATTCCGCCCATGAACAGGATCGACAGAAACACCGCCACCAGCGAGACGTTCATCGACAGCAAGGTGAAACCGACTTCCTGGGCGCCAAGATACGCCGCCTTCATCGGCGGCACACCTTCGTCGATGTGCCGGGATATGTTCTCCAGTACCACGATGGCGTCGTCCACCACCAGCCCGGTGGCCAGGATCAGCGCCATCAGCGACAGGTTATTCAGGGAGAATCCGTAGAGGTACATCACCGCGAACGTACCGACCAGCGACACCGGTACGGCCAGGGTCGGGATCAACGAAGCGCGGAAGTTACCCAGAAACAGGAACACCACCAGGATCACCAGGGCCACGGCGATCAGCAGGGTCATCTCCGCTTCGTGCAGGGTCGCCTTGATCACCGGCGAACGGTCCATTGCCAGGTTGAGCTTGACGCTGGCCGGCAGCACCGCCTGCAACGCCGGCAACTGGGCCTTGATCTCGTTGACCGTCTCGATGATGTTGGCGCCAGCCTGGCGGTTGATCACCAGCAATACCGCCGCGTCGTCGTTGAAGAAACCGCTGTTGTAGCGGTCCTCGACGCCGTCGCTGACTTTGGCCACGTCCTTCAGGCGCAGGGCAGCGCCATCCGCGTAGTGGATGATCAGCGACTCGTAATCCTTGGCTTTTTCCAGTTGATCGTTGGCCTGCACCTGCCACAAGCGCTGACCGTCTTCTACCGAACCCTTGGGCCGGCGCACGTTGGCATTGGCGATGGTGTTGCGCACGTCGTCCAGGGCCACGCCGTACTGGTTCAGCGCCTGGGGCTCGAGTTCGATACGCACCGCCGGCAAGGAGCTGCCGCCGATCTGCACTTCGCCGACGCCCTGTACCTGGGACAGGCTCTGGGACAGGATGGTCGAGGCCAAGTCGTAGAGCTGGCCTTTCTCCAGCACGTCCGAGGTCAACGACAACACCATGATCGGCGCCTGGGACGGGTTGACCTTCTTATAGGTCGGCATGCTGCGCATCCCGCTCGGCAGCAGGTTGCGCGAGGCGTTGATCGCCGCCTGCACTTCCCGCGCCGCGCCGTTGATATCGCGGTCCAGGTCAAATTGCAGGATCACCCGGGTCGAGCCCTGGCTGGAACGGCTGCTCATGGTGTTCACACCCGCAATCGCACCAAAGGAGCGCTCCAGCGGCGTGGCCACGGTCGAGGCCATCACCTCCGGGCTCGCGCCGGGCAGGCTGGCCTGGACCACGATTACCGGGAAGTCCATTTGCGGCAGCGGCGACACGGGCAACAGGCCGAAGCTCACGCCGCCCAGCAGCATGATCGCCAGGCTCAGCAACATGGTCGCGACCGGGCGCTTGATGAAAGGTCCGGAGAGGTTCATGGCTGCTCAACCACTTCCACGGACTCGGACTTGCGCCCCCAGCGACGACCAAGTCGGTCGAAATACAGGTAAATCACCGGGGTGGTGAATAGCGTCAAGACCTGACTCACCAGCAAACCGCCGACCATCACCAGACCCAACGGCTGGCGCAACTCCGCGCCGGAACCGGTGGCCAGCATCAACGGCACCGCGCCGAACAAGGCGGCCAGGGTGGTCATCAGGATCGGCCGAAAGCGCAACAGCGCCGCCTGATAGATGGCCGTCTCCGGGTCCAGGCCCTGATTGCGTTCGGCGTCGAGGGCGAAGTCGATCATCATGATCGCGTTCTTTTTCACGATACCGATCAGCAGGATGATGCCGATGATTGCGATCATCCCCAGGTCGTTGCCGCTCAACAGCAGCGCCAGCAAGGCGCCGACCGCCGCCGAGGGCAAGGTCGAGAGGATGGTGATCGGGTGGATATAGCTCTCGTACAGCACGCCGAGCACGATGTACATGGTAACCACTGCCGCCAGGATCAGCAGCAAGGTGCTCGACAGCGAGGCCTGGAATGCCTCGGCCGCGCCCTGGAACTGGGTCTGCACGCCGATCGGCATGCCGATGTCCTGCTGCACCTGTTCGATGATCTCCACCGCATGCCCCAGCGCCACGCCGGGGGCCAGGTTGAACGACATCATCACCGCCGGGAACTGGCCGATGTGGGTGATCGCCAGTTGCGCCTGACGCTCTTCGGTGTGCGCCAGGCTTGACAGGCGCACTTGCCCGCCATCGGTGGTCTTGACGTGAATCTGGTTCAGCGCGTCCGGGCCGATCTTCTCACCGGCCTGTGATTGCAGGACCACGCGGTACTGGCTGGCCTGGGTGTAAATGGTGGAAATCTGCCGCTGGCCAAAGGCGTCGTACAGTGCGTCGGTGATGTTCGACACGGATACCCCGACCCGCGACGCCGCGTCACGATCGATCACCAGGTAGACCTGCAAGCCTTTGTCCTGCAAGTCGCTGGCGACGTCGGTCAGCTCCGGCCGTTGGGACAACGCATCCACCAGGCGGCCACTCCACAGGCTGAGCAACTCCGAGTCTGGCGATGACATGCTGAATTGGTACTGGGTGCGGCTGACCCGGTCTTCGATGGTCAAATCCTGCACCGGCTGCATGAACAGGCGAATGCCGGTCAGCTTGTCCAGCTCAGGTTGCAAACGGCCAATCACTTCGGTCGCGCTCAGGTCACGGTTGCCGTGGGACTTGAGGTTGATCAGCAGCCGGCCGCTGTTGAGCGTCGAGTTATCGCCGTCGACACCGATGTAGGACGACAGGCTCTCCACCGCCGGATCGGCGAGAATCACCTTGGCCAGTGCCTGTTGCCGCTCGCTCATGGCAGCAAAGGAAATCGACTGCGGCGCCTCCGAAATACCCTGGATCACCCCGGTGTCCTGCACCGGGAAGAAACCCTTGGGCACCACCATGTACAGGAACACAGTCAGCGCCAGGGTGCCGATGGCCACCAGCAACGTCAGTGGTTGATGCTTGAGAACCCACTTTAACTTGCGCCCGTAAGCCGCGATCATCCAATCAATTGTCGCGCCACTGGCCCGGTAGAAACGGCCCTGTTCTTCCTCCTTGGGTTCACGCTTGAGCAGCCGCGCGCACATCATCGGCGTCAGGGTCAGGGACACCACCAGCGAAATGAGGATGGCCACGGCCAGGGTGATCGCAAATTCGCGGAACAGGCGCCCCACCACGTCTGCCATGAACAACAGCGGAATGAGCACCGCGATCAGCGACAGGGTCAGGGACACCAGGGTGAAACCGATCTGCTTGGCGCCCTTGAGCGCCGCATTCAGCGGGCTGTCGCCCTCCTCGATGTAGCGGGAAATGTTCTCCAGCATCACGATCGCATCGTCCACCACGAAACCGGTGGCAATGGTCAGGGCCATCAGGGTCAGGTTGTTGACCGAGAAACCGGCGAGGTACATCACGCCGAAGGTACCGATCAGCGACAGCGGCACGGCCACCGACGGAATGATCGTGGCGCTGGCGCGGCGCAGGAACAGAAAGGTCACCATCACCACCAGGGCGATGGCGATCAGCAATTCGTGCTGCACGTCGGTGACGGAGGCGCGGATGGTCTGGGTGCGGTCGGTGAGCACTACCACGTCGAGACCGGCCGGCAAGTTGTCGGTAATGCTTGGCAGCAAGGCCTTGATCCGGTCGACCACTTCGATGACGTTGGCACCGGGCTGGCGCTGGATGTTCAGCAACACGGCCTGGTTTTCGTTGGCCCACGCCGCCAGGCGTTCGTTCTCGGCGCCGTCGACGATCTCTGCCACATCCTTGAGCCGCAACGGCGCGCCATTGGCGTAAGCCAGGATCAGGTTGGCGTAATCCTTGGGCGAGGTCAGCTGGTCGTTGGCATCGAGCATCGAGACCCGGGTCGGGCCGTCGAAGTTGCCCTTGGGCTGGTTGACGTTGGAGGCGCCGATCAGGGTCCGCACGTCGGACAGGTTCAGGCCGTTGGCCGCCAGGGCCTCGGGGTTGACCTTGATCCGCACCGCCTGACGCTGGCCACCGGCAATGCTGACCATGCCGACGCCGCTGATCTGGGCGATTTTCTGCGCCATGCGGGTATCGACCAGATCATTGAGCTTGGGCAGCAGCATGGTCTTGGAGGTAATGGCCAGGGTCAGCACCGGGGTGTCCGCCGGGTTGACCTTGTTGTACACCGGCGGCGCCGGCAGATCCGTGGGCAGCAGATTGGTCGCGGCGTTGATCGCCGCCTGCACTTGCTGCTCGGCGACGTCCATGTTGATGTCGAGGCTGAAACGCAGGGTCAGCACCGATGCGCCGCCGGAACTGGTCGAGGCCATCTGGGTCAGGCCGGGCATCTGCCCGAACTGACGCTCCAGTGGCGCGGTCACGGCGCTGGTCATGACATCCGGGCTGGCGCCGGGGTAAAGCGTCATGACCCGGATGGTCGGGTAATCGACCTGAGGCAAGGCCGACACCGGCAGCAGCCGATAGGCGATCACACCGGCCAGAATAATGGCCAGCATGCTCAGGGTCGTGGCGACCGGGCGAAGGATGAACAGCCGCGAGATGTTCATGCGCCGCCCTTTTTCGCCTTGTCGGTGCCGGTCGCGTCAGGCGCGGTGGCGGCCGACTTGCCTTGCAGATGTTCGGTGGGGGTGGTCGGTACATCCTTGCTGTCGTTGACCACTTCCACTTCGCTGCCTTCCTTCAGGCGGTCGGTGCCTTCCAGCACCACCCGATCACCGGCGGCCAGGCCCTCGGTGATGACGGTGTTGTCACCGTCACTGGCGCCGACTTTCAGCTGACGGATCGTGACCTTCTTGTCGCCGTCCATCGCGTAAACGAAGGTGCCGTTGGTGCCGAACTGAATGGCCGCCGAGGGCACGAGCACTACATCCTTGAGCGTGTCGGCCAGCAGGTGGACGTTGACGAATTGATTGGGGAATAGCGCCTGATCCCGGTTCTCGTAGCGGGCCTTGAATTTCAAGGTGCCGGTGGTGACGTCGATCTGGTTGTCCAGGCTCTGCAACACACCGGTGGCTTGCAGTTTGGTGTCGCCACGGTCCCAGGCTTCGGCAGGTAGTTTGGCGCCGGTGCGATAGCGAGCCAGCACAACGTCGAGGCTGTTTTCCGGCAAGGTGAAGGCCACGCTGATCGGTTGGGTCTGGGTGATGATGGCCAGCGCCGTGGTGTCATTGGCGGCGACGAGATTGCCCACGTCCAGCTGACGCAGGCCCACGCGGCCGGTGATCGGTGCGCGGATCCTGGTGAATTCGAGATTGAGCTTGGCGTCGTTGACCGCCGCCTGGTTGGTCTTGACCGTGCCCTGATACTGACCCACCAGCGCTTCGGCGGTGTCCAGTGTCTGCTTGGCGATACTGTCCTCGCGGTACAGGCCGCGGTAGCGTTCGACATCGACTTGGGCGTTCTTCAACTGCGCCTGATTCTGCAGCAAGGTGCCTTCGGCCTGCAGCAAGGCGTTCTGGTAGGGACGCGGGTCGATCTCGGCCAGCAGATCGCCGGCCTTGACCATCTGCCCTTCTTCGAACGCAATCTTGATCAGTTCGCCACCGACCCGGCTGCGCACATTGATGGTGTTCTGCGCCGTCACGGTGCCCAACGCCTTGTAGTACAGCGGGAAGTCGCCCTTCACCGCCGACGCCACCCGCACCGGTACCGGGCCGGCCGCGCCACCGAAGCCCGGTCGCATTCCCCCGGATCGACCGGTGTGCCCGGCCACGGCTTTTTGCCCTGCGCCTTCTTTTGGCGCAGCCCCGTCGGGCCAGAATTTCCAGCACAGGACGGCGATGACCAACAGCACGAGCAGGCCGAACAGCCAGCGACGGGGACTACGGGAAGCAGAGGATTGCATTGAATGATCAACCATTGGGCGCGTGGGCTTTTTCTACGGGAGGCTGAACGATAAGCACTGGAGGGTTTTTAGCAAAGCGCCTTTACCGGCAATTTACCTTCGGCTTACGTAACAGGAGGTTTGTCTAAGACACTGAACCACAAATGAAAACGGCCTGGACAGAGGGGGCGTTCTCACTGAATTTCCCCGCCGCGCCGGGTCTGCTGTTGTGCAGGGCAAGGCGCGAGAAGCGTGGTTTGGTCATTCCAAATAAGCTTCGAGCAACGCAGCCCTGCACAACAGCAGGCCCGGCCCTTCGGGTTGTGCCTTAAAGCGGGCCAGGCTGCGTTGCAGGCCTTGGAAAGGGAACAACCATTCCCAGCGGCCTGCGCCTTGCCTGGCCCGCTTTAAGGCGACAACGCGGCGGGGAAATTCAGTGAGAACGCCCCCTAGGCCGTTAACAATTGTAAACGTTTGCTTATTTCAAAACGGCAAGTGCCGCGTCGTAGTTCGGTTCCTGAGCGATTTCCTTGACCAGTTCGCTGTGCAGGACGTTGTCGTTTTCGTCCAGCACCACGACGGCACGGGCAGTCAGGCCTTTGAGCGGACCATCGGCAATCGCCACACCGTAGTTCTCGATGAACTCGGCACCGCGCAGGGTCGACAGGTTCTGCACGTTGTCCAGGCCTTCAGCACCGCAGAAACGGGCCTGGGCGAACGGCAGGTCAGCCGAGATGCACAGCACCACGGTGTTGGCCAGTTCGCTGGCCTGGGCGTTGAACTTGCGAACCGAAGTCGCGCAGGTCGGGGTGTCGACGCTCGGGAAGATGTTCAGCACTTTGCGCTTGCCGGCGAAGCTCGCCAGGGTCACGTCGGACAGATTGCCGGCCACCAGGGAAAAGGCTGGCGCCTTGGAGCCGGCTTGTGGCAGTTGGCCGTTGACTTGAACCGGGTTGCCTTTAAGAGTGACTTGAGCCATGAACGGAGTCCTTCTGATGGTTGATGTGGAGATTTTTGACGAGGCCGAAGTTAACCACGAAATGGTCTGACGACCTATGCTCAGATACAAATTGTCATTTAGTACCCTGCAAAACTGGATACAAAAACGCGCGCTTCAGCTGCTCCCACCGCAAATCCCTGTGCTGCCACGTGAACGCATTACCCTGTAGGAGCTGTCGAGCTGCCGCAGGCTGCGATCTTTTGATCTTGATCTTTTCGAGATCGCTGACAAGCAAGATCAAAAGATCGCAGCCTGCGGCAGCTCCTACAGGGGCCCGGGGCGTCAGGAAAACTTGCAGTGATCTTTAGTTCGCACCGTTGTCGATTCAGGACAGGGTCATTCGACTAACAGTGAGTCACTCAAATCCAGCGGAGACAAGACCATGCGATTCATGATTTTTGTGAAAGCCAGTCCGGATTCCGAAGCCGGTATCCTGCCCAGCGAAGAACTGATGACCGCGATGGGCAATTTCAACGAGGAACTGGCCAAGGCCGGCATCCTCATCGATTGCGACGGCCTGCAGCCCAGCAGCAAAGGCGCCCGTGTGCGTTTTTCGGGTGACCAGCGCACGGTGATCGACGGCCCGTTCACTGAAACCAAAGAGCTGATCGCCGGCTATTGGTTGTGGCAAGTGAAATCGAAGCAGGAAGCGATCGACTGGGTCAAGCGCTGCCCCAACCCGATGCCAGGCACCGACGCCGAGATCGAAATTCGCCAGGTATACGAGGCCGAGGATTTCGGGGACGAATTCACATCGAAACTGCGGGAGCAGGAAGAACGCCTGCGTGAGCAGATGAAGAAGAGCTGAGTATTGCAGCAATGCCGGAAATTCAGCAGATGCTCATGCCGGGTACTCTCGATTCACCTGATCACCTGATCACCTCTGAACCAATGTGGCGAGGGGGCTTGCCCCCGTTGGGTGGCGAAGTCGCCACATTTTCTATTGATGCGGACCATCAGAAAAAACCGCGCCGGCCGATTTTGCGACTGCTGCGCAGCCGAACGGAGCAAGCCCCAAGGGTTTAAAACCCCCCTTCAACTGGATAACCCCTGTTTAACTGCTAACGTCAAAGACATGTCCTACAGGCCTGACAGGAAAGAGATTACGCAGTAACGGCCGCCAAGTTCCGAGTAGTCCGCTGAGCCACCAGGGAATCGGGGGAATCATGTCGAAACATCCAGGAGCGAGCGCGCTGTTGTTGGCGGCTTCACTGGCGTCAGCCTTTTGTGCACACGCCGACACCGCCGACACCGCCAATAAAAGCAACAACCCGCTGAACCTCGCGCAGGGTATGAACCTGCAAGACTATTACACCCCAAAATACTACGATTCCAATATCCATACCAACGACCTGCAGGTGCGCGGAACGTTGCCGATTGCGCCCAACGATTTCATTGGGGTCCCGCAATTGCTGCGCGCCAGCGCGCCGATCAGCACACGCCCCGATCCCAGTGGCGGCTACAGCACGGGTGAAGGTGATCTGAACCTGGTCGATATTTTCCTGCTCAAGACCGATGGTCTGCAGCTGGGGATCGGCCCGCAGATTACCGCACCCATCGCCGACCAGGACGAACTCGGCACCGGTAAATGGCAAGCTGGCCTCGCCGCCATCGCGATTGATTCATCGCCCCGAGGTTTGCTCGGTGCGCAGGTGCAATACCAGCGCTCGTTTGCCGGCGACAGCGATCGCGACCATGTTGAATCGGCCACCCTGCAACCATTCATCATTCACAACCTGGACAAAGGCTGGTACCTGCGTTCCACCGCTACCTGGACGTTTGACCTGAAGCACGACACCCATTTCATCCCTGTCGGGTTCGGCGCCGGCAAGGTGTGGAAGTCCGCCAGCAATATTCTTAACGTGTTCGTCGAACCGCAGTGGACCGTGGAGCGCAAAGGCGTTGGCCTGCCTCAATTCACGCTGTTCGCCGGGCTCAATGTCACCTTCGGCCAATGAGGACTTTGATATGAACGTTGCAATTCGCGCAGCGGGCTTCAGCCTGATGACCATGTTCGTCAGTTGTGGCGTCGGTGCCCGGGACCTGGATACGCCGATCGGAAAAGAGTTTTATCGGGCGAGTCTGCACGTCTGTGACGGTGACCGGAATGCCTGGGTCAGGGATATCCGCGAGGTGATGCGTGGGGATGGGGGGAATCCGTATTTTCGGTGGTTTGTCGGGGAGTGATGTGGCGCCTGCAAGACCGCTTTCGCGAGCAGGCTCGCTCCCACATTTGATCTTTGGCGTACACACAATGTGTGTCCGAAACAGATCAAGTGTGGGAGCTAGCCTGCTCGCGAAGAGGCCCTCAGCCTCAATAAATCATTTGGACTTGAGCTTCAAATACGACTGATGCATATCCGAAGCCCAACCATCGATCACGCCTTTCACATCATCGGCCTTCATCACCTGAGACTCGTTTTCCAGTGGTTTGCCGGTGCCTTTGCGCACCACCTGGGCCAGGACCTTGTTGTTGCCGCCGTCAAGGAACACCGCTTCCGTGGCCAGGTCGGTTTCCTGATCACGAATGCCGCTGGCCGTACTCACCGCTGCGGCCACCAGGGCAATCGGGATCACTTCATAAGGCTTCAGGCCTTGGGTCTTGCTGCTCACGGCCGTGATCGCTGCACGCACTACGAGCACACCAGGGCCTGGCCCCGCCGACAGAGGCAGCGATTTACTCACTTCACGCTTGAGCGCCTGATCGTAGTAGCTGGTGATACCGTTCAGAGTGCCCTGAGGGATCTTCGCGGTCGGTTGGGGCTTGGGATAGAGTTGGGTCGGTTCAATGTAAACGCTGGTGTACTGGTTAATGTCGAGCTTGGGATCGACCCAGCGCATCACCGTAGCACCCGAAGGTGACTGGGCTTCCTTGAGCTGACTGTAATCCTTGAGAAACCCCGAATACTGGTCCGGCTCAACGACTTTACTGGAGCAGCCCACCATTGCGATCGAGGCAACGCACAGAGTGCTCATCATTAACGCAAGCTTCATGCTGTAACTCCTGTAAGCAGGTCGACAACGGGACGAACAAGGGTGTTACAGGTATAGCCAATACAGCGCTGTTTGCTTTGGAAATCACAATATTCATCTATCAACGCGATCGAACCACAGCCGTCATTTGACAGACGCCGGCCATCCGGCAAAGCTGCATCCAGTTGGAACGCAAGCCTGACGGCAAACGCCCCTGGACTATGGACGTCGCAATGCCGAAACATAAAAATAAAGCGCCTGCACCGAACCCGGACTCAACACCGACCCTGATCGCCCGTTATCTGTTTCCCGTCACCATCGGCGTATTGCTATTGGCCGTTGCGGGCATCGGCTGGTTTTTGTTCAGCAGCAAACCGGTCCCCGTGACTTATGCCCCGGCCAGCACCCCCATCGCAGCGCCGGTCAAGCCACAACCGGTGGCCGTGGTGCCGGCGCTGATGGTCGATGAACTACAGTGCCAGGGCTGCCACAGTGAACAGGTCAAGGCCTGGCAAGGCTCCCATCATCAACTGGCGATGCAGCAAGCCAATGCCGGGACCCTGCTGGGTGACTTCAATAACGTCACTTTCAAGGCAGAAAAAGAAACCACCCGCTTCTCGCGTAACAACGACGAATTCTGGGTCAATACCCCCGGTATCGATGGCAAGAATGCCGACTTCAAGGTGGCTTACACCTTCGGCATCGCGCCGTTGCAGCAATACCTGATCGAGGTCGGCGAAGGTCGTCTGCAAGCCCTCGGCGTCGCCTGGGATACCGAGAAACAGCGCTGGTTTCACCTGTATCCGGGCCAGGGCGTTAATTTCAAGAATCCGCTGCACTGGAGCAAACCGAGCCAGAACGCCAATTTCATGTGTGTCGAGTGCCACACCACCGGTTTCAAGCGCAATTTCAACGCAGCAAAAAACACCTTCGACAGTCACTGGAACAGCCTCGGTGTCGGCTGTCAGGCCTGTCACGGTCCAGCCTCCGATCACCTGGAATGGACCGCTAAAAAAGGCGACCTGATCCACGCCGGGTTTGCCGTCGATCTCAAGGACAAGGACGCCACCGTCGAGATCGAAACCTGTGCCCGCTGCCACGCACGCCGCGCCCCCTTGGGCGATGGCTTCACCGTCGGCAAGCGTTTAATGGACGATTACCTGCCGAGCACGCTGACCCGCGAATTGTATGCCCTGGATGGCAAGATCAAGGACGAAGTGTTTGAACACGGCTCCTTCGCCCAGAGCAAAATGTTCGACAAGGGCGTGCGCTGCAGCAATTGCCACAACCCCCATAGCACCGAACTCAAGGCACCGGGCAACGGCGTATGCCTGCAATGCCACAACAGCGCCGGCAAGACCGCATTCGAAGGGGTCGACGGCAAGGGTTTGCAAGCGAAGAACTACGATTCCATCGAACACACCCGCCACGCCCTGGGTCAACCAGGTTCGCAGTGCGTGGATTGCCACATGCCCGGCAAGTTCTACATGGGCAATGACTGGCGGCATGACCACAGTTTCAGCATTCCCAATCCCCTGCGGGCGAAAAAGCTTGGCACCCCCGACGCTTGCCTGACCTGTCACCAAGGCAAGGCCGGCGACAGGGTCGCCGAACAGTTCAAACTCTGGAACAGTGACAACAGTGCCCAGGCTCCACGTTACGACGAAAGCCTGTGGCTGATCCGCAACGGTCAGCCCGGTGCGGCAGACGCCTTGTACGGACAACTGCAACGCAGCAACCTGCTGGCGATTCAGCGGGCGACCTTGCTGGCTGAACTGGCGCTTTATCCCAGTGAACAAGCCTTGAAGCTGGCCACCAGAGACTTGAGCAACCCGGCCCCGCAAGTGCGGGAAAGTGCGGTACGGGCGATCAGCGCGTTCCTGCCGCCAGCGGAGCGTGCATCCCTGTTGGCGCCCTTGCTGAGCGATCCGGTGAAGGCTGTGCGCCTCGTCGCGGCCCGGGATTTGCTCAGCGTGGCCCGCACGGGTTTGGGCAGCGCCCAGGCCAACTGGAATGCGGCCATCGCCGAGTACGAAGACGTGCAAAAAAGCCTGGCCGAACGCGCCGAAGCCAACCTCAACCTGGCCATGCTCTATCAGGCCAGCGGTCGCGGCGGCGAAGTAGAAGCGCTGCTGCGCACAGCCCTCAAGCGCGATCCGGACTTCTACCCGGCGCTGGTGACCCTGGTGCAATGGCTGGAAGCCGGCGGGCGCAATCAGGAAGCCCAGGCGCTGCTGGAACAGAGCCTGCAAGAGCATCCGGACGCCGCCCTGCTGCAACATGCCCGGGGCTTGGCGCTGATTCGTGGCGGCCAGACGGACCAGGCCATGCCGGCCCTGCGTAAAGCCGCTCGACTGGAGCCACAGAACGCCCAATACGGCTATGTCCTCGCGGTGGCGTTGCACGACAGCGGCAAGGTCGATGACGCCTGCCAGGAGCTGGAAAGATTGTTGAAAGAGCAGCCGGCGAATCGCAATGCGCGGCTGTCGCTGATCCAGTACTACCTGGAGAACGGGCAGGAGCCCAAGGCTCAGGTGTTATTGCAAGGCTGGAAGAAGATGAACATGGGGGATCCGGCGTTGAAGTGATTTTCGGTACAAAGGAAAATCAAAAGATCGCAGCCTGCGGCAGCTCCTACATTGACCGCGTACACCCATAATGACGCGGATGTACGCAACCCTTGTAGGAGCTGACGCAGGCTGCGATCTTTTGATCTTGATGCGCTTACCGCCGTCGAAACAACGGCCGCGGCTCAATCACCGAACGGCCATACAACACACTCATCCCGGCCAACCCCTTGAGCGCATCCTCGGCGGACTTGTCCTCACGAACGGCAAAGCTGTCAAAACCACACTGACGCATATGGCTGAGCTGATCGCGGAGTTGAACCACGGCTTGAGGCTTTCCACTTCATCGTCCGGGCCCAACCACACGCCATGCTGCTGCGGTTCCTCGAACCAACGGGCCAACGGCAGAATCACCGGGCCCGTCGGCAAGTCCCCATCGAGCGCCCTCACCAGCGTCCACGGATCGTCAGCCTCAATCCGCGCCACGCCCTCCTGCAGTCGCAGCAGATTGTTCATGCCGATATCTCCAGCAGCTTCGGATAAACCGCTTCCTTGAACGGCTCCAGGCCGATGCGCTGCAAGGTGTCGACAAACAGCTCTTCACTCTCGCGGTAGCGCACGAAGGTGGCGACAATCCGCTCGATCACGTCCGGCACTTCGGCGGAGCTGAAGGACGGGCCGATGACTTTGCCCAGCGCGCTGTGCTTGCCCTGGGCGCCACCGAGGGTGATCTGGTACCACTCGCTGCCGTTCTTATCGACCCCGAGAATGCCGATATTGCCGATGTGGTGGTGGCCGCAGGCGTTCATGCAGCCGGAGATGTTGAGGCTGATGTCACCCAGGTCATGCAGATAGTCCAGGTCTTCGAAACGTCCCTGAATCGCTTGGGCGATGGGGATCGACTTGGCATTGGCCAGTGCGCAGAAATCACCGCCGGGGCATGCGATGATGTCGGTCAGCAAACCGATATTGGCGCTGCCAAGGCCCTGTTCGCAGGCCCGGCGCCAGAGGGCGAACAACTCGGTTTTCGGCACATCAGGCAAGACGATGTTCTGCTCATGGGCAATGCGGATTTCGCCAAAACCGAACTGCTCGGACCACGCCGCCACCGCGTCCATCTGTTCGCCGGTGACATCACCCGGCGGTGAAGCGCTGCCCGGTTTGGTCGATAGCACCACGCTGGCGTAGCCCGGCACCTTGTGCGGCTGGACATTGCGCGCTACCCAACGGGCAAACACCGGGTTCTCGGCCAGGCGCGTGCCGAATTCCAGGTTGGTGTCGGACAGCGAGCGGTAATCCGGGGCCACGAAGGCGCTGGCTACACGCTCGTATTCAACGTCGGTCAATTGCGCCGGGCCGTCCCTGAGGTACTGCCACTCCTCCTCCACTTCCCTGGCAAAGGCTTCGATGCCCAGGGCCTTGACCAGATTCTTGATCCGCGCCTTGTACTTGTTGTCGCGCCGGCCGTGGCGGTTATAGACCCGCAGCACCGCTTCGACATACGACAGCAAGTGCTGCCACGGCAAGCCTTCGCGAATCTGCAAACCGAGGATCGGCGTACGCCCCAACCCGCCGCCGACGATCACCCGCAGCAGCATTTGACCGTCGTGGGGATGGCGATGGGGGTGTGGATCGCCTCGCAACTGGTGTGGCCCGAGATGAACCTCGACCTGCCATGGACCACCTTCGGCCGCTTGCGCCCGCTGCACACCAGTCTGGTGATTTTCGGCTTTGCCGGTAGCGCGCAATTCGCCGCGAGTTACTACGCCGTGCAACGCACCTGCCAGGTACGACTGTATTCGGACAAACTTGCCGCCTTCACCTTCTGGGGCTGGCAATCGGTGATCGTGGTGATGCTGGTCACCCTGCCGCTGGGCTACACCACGACCAAGGAATACGCCGAGATCGAATTCTCCGGCGCGGTGTGGATGACGGTGGTCTGGGTGGCTTACGCCATCGTGTTCTTCACCACCGTGGTACAGCGCAAAACCAGCCACATCTACGTCGGCAACTGGTTTTTTGGTGCATTCATCGTGGTAATTGCGATGCTGCACGTGGTCAATCACCTGGCGATTCCGGCGGATTGGTTCAAGTCTTACCCGGTGTATTCCGGGGCCACCGACGCCATGGTGCAGTGGTGGTACGGCCACAACGCGGTGGGTTTCTCTGGCTGGCGACTATCGGCACCGTGCTGTACATCGCCTCGATGTGGGTCAACGGCATTACCCAGGGGTTGATGTGGCGCGCGATCAATGACGACGGCACGCTGACCTACTCCTTCGTCGAAGCTCTGCAGGCCAGTCATCCAGGGTTTGTGGTGCGCTTTGCCGGAGGGGTGTTTTTCCTCAGTGGGATGTTGCTGATGGCGTACAACACCTGGCGCACGGTGCGGGTGTCGGACATGGCGATGGCCGAGCGTGAAGCGCAGGTAGCCTGAGGTTTCAGATGATCGAGGTTTGGCTGAATACAGTGGGGGTGGTGGTGTTTTGGCTGGCGGTTGAATACTGCCTGAAGCATCAGACGGTGGAGAGCCTGGAGGATGCGAGCCTGATTCCGTTTGCCGATGATCCGGAGGTGGCACGGCGGGTGGAGTTGGCGACGGGGAAGACTGTAAAAGCAGTTGCGCCTGAAGCGGGGAAACCTGGGTGGGGAAACATGGATATCTGATGCACCACTAATCCATTGTGGGAGCGGGCTTGCCCGCGATAGCGGAATATCAGTCAACGAATGTGTTGAATGTCAAGCCGCCATCGCGGGCAAGCCCGCTCCCACAGGATTATGGGTCAGCCTTAGAGATTCACCCGCGCTCGCGCGGGATCAGGCTCTGCAACTGCTGCGCCAGGAAGTTCGCATCGAAGGCAAAGGTGTCCGGATCTTTCAGGCCATTGGTCTTGCGCCATTGCCAGCTGTTCGACGGCGGCAGGCACACCAGCGAAATGCTGCCATACCGCGCGGCGGTCAAGCCCATCACCGCCAGGGAAATCTGGCCACCGGCCCCCATCACATCCGGCACGAACTCCACCGGTTTGCCGGCAATCACGATGCTCAGCTTTTCAGTCTTGAAGGTCGAGGTCTCGAGCGGAACGCTCGGCCCCGATGCAACATAGGCCTCGCGGCTCACTTCCAGCAGGTTCGGCGCCTTGACCGGTTCCAGCCACTGCTGAATCTGATCGAACAGCTCACTAATGCGCGTCGCCCACACGGCCGATTGCGACTCAAACAGTTGTTTCTTGTGCGCTTCGCTTTCTGCGTAGTGGCGAAGCATCTCACCCAGTTGCTGTACGTCGTCCATTGCGGTGTTCCTTTGGTTGAAGCAGTGCTGCGGACTTTGAGCATGGCAGATGCGCGCTGGCGGCGTACGACTAAAAGCGTGAGCGGTACTGGCTGGGGGGGGTGGCGAGCCCCTGCCCGACACCACCGAACTGCATGCGCAGGCGGCGGTGGCGTTCTCAGCCGGTCTTGGGCGGGCGACGCAGGCGCGCCATGCTCAACGTATCCACCCATACGCCGTCACGCACGGCGTAGTCGCGAAACAGGCCTTCGGTTTCGAAGCCAAACTTGCGATACAAGCCGATGGCCGCTTCGTTGTCGGTGTAGACCGAAAGCTCGACCCGGTGCAGGTTCATCCAGTTGTCGGCGATATCCAGCGTCGCCGCCAGCAGTTTCGAGCCGACGCCTTTGCCCTGCCAGGCTACCGCGACGGCCATGCCGAAATTGCCGGCATGGCTGCGACGGATCCGCGAAAACTGCTCCAGGCCGATGTTGCCGATGACCGTTCCCTGATGCAGCGCCACCAGTTGCAAATGGCGTTCGTTGCCCGGATCCAGGCGTTGGCGCCAGACCTCGGTGGACTGAAACGGCATTTGCAGCACCTGACGGGTGATGGCCGGGTCGTTGTAGAGCGCGGTGATGCCGTCGATGTGGGATTCGTTGAAGCGTTCGAGAGAAATGACAGAGTCACTGGCGCTCATGGGTGATTCATCCTTGATACAGACATGGCCGTCTACTCTATAACGCATTCTTCCGGAATGGCGAGAACCTTGTGGGAGCGGGCTTGCTCGCGAAGGCGGCGTAACAGCCGACATCAATATTGAATGTAGTGGCCTCTTCGCGAGCAAGCCCGCTCCCACAATTTCAAGCGCGTTCAGCTCTCGAACCACTCCCGCCGCTCTTCGAAGGTGTTGTGGATCAACTCGACGATCATCTGCACCCCCGCCTCATCCCGGGAATCGGCATTGACCGCCATCCACACCTGGCGCTGCATCGGTTGGCTGAACACCCCCGGCAACGCTACCAAGCCGCGGTCGAACCGGCTCATATAGTGCGGCAGCAGACCAATGCACGCGCTGCATCGGATCATTTCCAGCATCAGTTCATGGGACTGCAACTGCACCACCCCCGCCAGACGCTGATCCACCACGTCGTTCCATGGTCGGAAACTCTCGACCTGACGATCGTGCTGCCATTGCACCAGCATGAAGTCGGCCAGATCATCGACGCTTTCCGGGCGAGCCGCGACCCGCGAATAGCGCTTGGCAATGTGCGGCAGGTAATCGAGCCGCGCCAGTCTCCGGGGTTCGCTGGTGGCAAAACTCGGGCCAGGCAGTGGCGAGTCGGTGCCGGCCAGCCAGACCACCACGTCGGCACTGATGGCTTGCAGGGACAGTTCGCTGTCCAGGGAGATGATGTCCAGGCGCACCCTGGCGTTGCGTCGCAACAGCGAGACCAGGTCACGGCCGAGAATGTCGTGCAGGATGGTTTCGCTGACGGCCAGGCGAATCAACGGCTGTTCGATCACCGGCAAGTCGCGTTCATGGGCCAACGCGATCAACTGCGCCCGCAGCTGCAAACCCTCACGGCTGAGGGCAAGTCCATTGTCGCTTTGGCTTAACAGCGAACACTGCAGTTGCGTTTCAAGCTGCGCCAATTGTTGGCGCAGCCGGGTCGCCTTGATGTTGAGGCTACGGGCCGCCTGCATGAAACAGCCGCAACGGGCGATGACCCGGAACGCCTGCACGAGCTCTGGATCGAGGCCCGCCGCCAGCGTGCGCCAGGACGCGGTATTCGCTACAGGCGCGCGATACCGGGCGACTCCTTGACGGCCTGAGGTTTCCATATAGGGCATCGTTGACTCCTGTCGATCCGCTTGTCAGAAGCCTCTCATCCTGGGCATCTTTCATGAATCTGGTGTGACAATTGCCTCATTCGCTGGGGGTTTGGCGAAAGCTCACCGCCAGGCGGTTCCAGCTGTTGATGGTGGTCACAGCGATGGTCAGGTCGACCATTTCGCTTTCGCTGAACTGCTCCCGGGCCTGGGCGTAGACGTCGTCGGGCACATGGCTTTCAGAGAGCAAGGTCACCGCTTCGGTCCACGCCAGCGCCGCGCGCTCCCGAGCGTTGAAAAAACCGCTGTCGCGCCAGACCACGATCGAGTACAACCGGCGATCGGTCTCGCCCAGGCGTCGGGCATCCACCGAGTGCATGTCGGTGCAGAAGGCGCAGCCATTGAGCTGCGAGGCGCGGATCTTGATCAGGTGCAGCAAGGCCGGCTCGATGCTGAGGTTGCTGGTCAAGGCCTCCATGGCAATCATGGCTTTCATCGCCTTGGGCGAAGCGCTGTAGTAATCCAGGCGGGCGTTCATGGCGTGTCTCGAGTATCGATAGGTACATTTCAAGTTAGGCGTTGATGCGCAGACGTTACAGAGCCAATTCAACGAAATACCCGTGGACCACCCAGGCAGCAGACCAATCGTAGGTTTTTCGCCCACGCAACTACTGCGTATCCGCTCACACGGGTAATCTGGCGCGACGCACACGCGCCTCAATCGCCCCAGGAGCCTCGCCGGTATGGAACTTCATGTTGTCATCAACGGCCGCAAGGACCTGGCAGGCCAGTTGTACCGGCAGCTGCGCAGCGCCATCGAATCCGGCCGCCTGGCAGCCGGGACGCAGCTTCCACCCAGTCGATTGCTGGCGGAACAGTTGGGCATTTCGCGCAAGACCATTTCCGACACCTACGCCCAGTTGACCTACGAAAACTTCCTCACCGGGGTGATCGGCAAAGGCACCTACGTCAATGCCCGGGCGGCGAAAATCACTCGTAAACAGAGCCATTCGGAACTGGCCGGTTTTGATGTCATCGAGACCTGGCGCAACCTGCCGGTGTTTCTGCGCCATCCGCCCCTGGAAGGCTCGTTGCGCTACGACTTCATCGGTGGCGCCACCAGCAAGGGTCAGTTTCCCCAGGACGACTGGCGGCGCTGCACCTCGCACGCCTTGCGCCAGATCGCCGGTTCCAAGGGCTTCTACAGCCTGCCCGAAGGCCTGCCGGCGTTGCGCAATGCGATTGCACGGCACATCGCGTTTTCGCGCGGGGTCAATTGCCAGGACGAAGATGTGGTGGTGTGCAATGGTGCCCAACAGGCGCTGGACCTGATTTCCCGGGTGTTGACCCGCCCCGGCAGCCTGGTGGCCATGGAAGACCCCGGGTACCCGCCGGCGCGCTTGCTGTTCGGCACCCACGGCGCCACCGTGGTTGGGGTGCCAGTGGATGCCGAAGGCATACAGGTCGACAAAATTCCCGATGGCACCCGGCTGATCTACGTCACCCCGTCCCACCAGTTCCCCCTGGGCATGCCCATGAGCCAGGAGCGTCGCGTGGCGCTGCTGGAACGGGCCTACGCCCTGGGCGCGATCATCATCGAAGACGATTACGACAGCGAATTTCGCTACGAAGGCCGTCCCGCCGACTCCTTGCAAAGCATGGATGAGCGCGGGATCGTCGCTTATGTCGGCACCTTTTCCAAAACCCTGTTGCCGGAGTTGCGATTGGGTTATGCGATTCTGCCGCCGGCCATTCTTGAAGCGGTGATTCGCGCCAAGCAACTCACCGATCTGCACACCTCCACCCTGCCCCAATGGGCACTGGCCAAGTTCATCGCCGAAGGCTGCCTGCTCAAGCACATTCGGCGCTGTCATACGATCTACGCCGGGCGCCGTGAACGAATCCTCGCGCGCATGGCCGGCGACCTTGCGCCGTGGCTTGAGGCCGTGCCGACCACGGCCGGGTTCCACATGGTGGTTATGTGCAAAGTGCCGATCGATATTCCATTAGTGATCGAACTGGCGAAAAAGGTCGAAGTCGGCCTTTACGCCATCGACAGCTTTTTCTACCAGCAAGCGCCACGGGCCGGGTTTTTCCTGGGTTTTGGCGCCATCGAAACCCTGGACATCGACATCGCCCTGGACCGTTTTCGGGACATTTTGCAGCAGGTCGCCTGACGGATTGGTCTGGGTTTTTATCCGGCGATTGGCTATTGGTGGTCCGAGGGGCCAGGCCTATCCTGAATGGGCGTGATCTCTCAGTGAGCAGGATTCGTCCGGCCTGATTCAGGAGTGTGAGCAATGTCCAACGAAGTGATCAATACCGTGAAGGTGCAGACTGCGGCAGGCCGCTCGGAAGAACTCGGCAGGCAACTGCAAAAGATCGTCGAAACCCTGCGCGAACTACCGGGTTGCGACTCCTATATGGTCGACCGCTGCCCCGAGGACGACACCCGCTGGACAGTCAGCGCCCGCTGGCAATCGGAAGCCGCCATGCAGATGCATTTCAACAACCCTGAAGTACAAGGCTTTATCGGCCTGATCGACAGCCGACTGGCCAACGCTGTCGACTTCAACAGTTTCCCTATCGTTTAGCCAGTTAGATCGCAGTCTCCGACCACTCCTCCAGGGCAATGGGTACCCCCGGCAGGAGCTGCCGAAGGCTGCGATCTTTTGATTTTGATGTTGCAAATTGGCCCCCTTACCTTCCCGAAAATTGGCTGTTTGATGGCCCCGGCCGACGCATTACTGTGGTCCCTGACGACTAACCACCGCAGGTGATAACCATGAAAGCTTTGCGTTTCTGTGCTGCCTCTCTCGCCGCCCTGGCGCTGACCGTATCAGCCTCGGCATTCGCCCATGAATCCACAGACCCGTCGGAAAAAGTGACGGTATTGCAGGACCAGATGCTGAAAAATGTGCCTGGCAAAAAGGCGTTGATGATCGAAGTCGACTACAAACCCGGCCAGGCGTCCATCGCCCACAAGCACGAGGGCACAGCCATGGCCTACGTTCTTTCGGGAACGATCACTTCTCAAGTGAAGGGTGAAAAAGCGGTTACCTACAAGGCCGGCGAGTACTGGTACGAGGCTGCGGGATCGGAACATCTGGTTTCGAAAAACGCAAGCCCTACCGAGCCTGCCAAGTTATTAGTGTTCATGGTGTTGTCGCCGGACGAAAAAGTACTGATCCCATTGAAAAACTGATAGCTGTTACGGCAACTATAAATAAACACGCGCGAATGGCGATTTCGCGCCTGTTTATTTCCTGTAGCAATTAACCCCACACGTTTAAACCAAACAAGACTATTGGCCACCTTAAAGTTCGGTTATTGGCTATTTCATTCAGCAAGGACAGGTTTAGTCTGGAATCACCGCCGCCCCGCTCCGGCCATTCACACTTCCAACTCACGTTGTTTCACTGGAGAAACACCATGAAACTTGCGTTTGTCAGTACCTTGACGATGACGGTCCTGTTAACGGGCTGTTCGATTCCCACTGCACCCAAGGCCGTTTCTTCCCTGGATGGTATCTTTAGCGAGCCGGTCGGCCGTAGCAGTGCCACGAGCGTTGCCAGCGGCAGCAACGTTTCATTGGGCATCGTCTACAGCCGTAACACCCAGTCCAATCGCGCCTACCTCCAGCACTATCAGGCCAACGCCGGCACCGGTTTCGGCCAGAGCCTGCTGGTGCAGTCGATTCACGATGCCTATGTAGCCACCTCAAAGCCGGACCTGACCGTGGACTGGGTCAAGGCCTCCTTGCAACGCCAGTTCGGTACGGTGACGGTGTATCCGGACATGCAAAGCCTCAGGGCGGCGAAACCGGATGTCGTCGCCGTTGTCGATACCCGCAGTCAGTTGATGACATCGCGCAGCTCCGACATTGAGGCGGATGTCCGTGCAATGTTCTATGACTCGAACTTCAATTACATCGGCACTGCACAAGGGTATGACGCTAAAGCGCTGAGTCCGTTATGGGCGGACTATAAACGCAGTGAAGAGATTGTTGCGGATATTAACGAACAACAGAATGTGCAAGTTCGGGCGCTGCAGAAGTTTGACCAGTCGCTCAGTAATTTATTGACCAGACCGACAGATAAAGTGTCGATGATCGATAATAAAACAAGCGGGAAGTTGTAGTGAAACAAATGGCCCCTTCGCCGGCAAGCCGGCTCCTGCACAGGTTTGCGTCGATCACATAATCGGCGAACGACATAAACCGTGTAGGAGCTGGCTTGTCGGATCGCCGCACCGCAGCGAAGAGGCCCGCCCAGGCCCCCCAAATCCTTCAGACATAAAAAAGCCCCGTCTCTTTCAAGACGGGGCTTTTTCATTCAGCGCCTGATCAGGCCGCCGGCTCCAGCACAGTGCTGGCAGGTGCAGCGACGGGAACCACCGCTTGCCCGCTCAACGCCAGGTCCAGCAGTTCGCGGTTGGCCACCGCGTACATGGCGTAATCCGTGCCGCTGGCGGCACGCAGTTCCACCAGCATGGCGCGCCAGCGCTCGATCATGCCCTCGTGCTGCTCCATCCACAGTTCCAGGCGTGTTTCCACGTCGTGGGAGCCATCGCCCTGTTGCAGGACCGAGATGGTGATCGCACGTTGCTGCCAGTCGACGTCATCACGGAACGCTTCACGGGCCAGGGCCTGCCAGTTGTTTTCAACCGGCAGGGCGCTGATCTGTTGCAGGTACCAGGTGATGTCCAGCGCGCTGCCCACGGCGAAGTACGCCTTGGCGACGTCGGCGGCGTTCTGGCCCGTCACGTCGGACGCTTCGATGATCGGCAGCAAGGTGTACAGGTGAGTGGTGCCTGCAACCATCCGCGCCAGCAACTCAGGTACGCCAGCGGCGACGTAAGCCTGGTAGCGCGACTGCCAGCCTTCGCGGGTCGGGCCTTCCAGCAGTTCGTCGAGCTTGAGGCCCAGCGCCGCCAGATGCGGACCGAAGTGCGCGACGTCACGGGCAGCGTTCTGCTCGTTGCGACGGCTGCGCAGGAACCAGCGCGTAGCGCGACGCCCCAGGCGCATCAGCTCATCCATCAGCTCCAGTTGCACGTCAGCGGAAACCTGATAGTCCAGGGCTTCTATTTGGCGGAACCAGTGCGGGAGATGGAAGATATCCCGAACTATTACATAGGCACCCGCAACATTCGCCGGGCTCATGCCGGTCGACTCCTTGAGTCGCTGCACGAAGGTGATGCCCATGTGGTTCACCAGATCGTTGGCGATCTGGGTGCTGACGATTTCGCGCTTCAGACGGTGACGGCGCATGGCCGCGGAGAACTTGCTCACCAGGCTTGGCGGGAAAGCGGTTTCCATGTCGCGGGTCAGGTAGTCGTCGTCCGGTACCAGGGAATTGAGCAGCGCTTCCTTGAGGTCGATCTTGCTGTAGGAGATCAACACCGACAGCTCGGCACGGGTCAGGCCGTGGCCTTCGGCGATGCGCTCGTTGATTGCCTCTTCAGCCGGCAGGAACTCAATGGCGCGATCCAGCTTGCCGCGGTTTTCCAGATCGTTCATCAGGCGCTTGTATTCGGCAATCCGCACGTAGGCACGACGGGCCGCCAGGGACAGGGCCTGAGTCTGCTTGTAGTTGTTGCCGAGCACCAGGTTGCCGACTTCGTCGGTCATGCTGCCGAGCAACTGGTTACGTTGCTTCTCGGTCATGTCACCGGCGTGCACGACTTCGTTGAGCAGGATCTTGATGTTCACTTCGTGGTCGGAGCAGTCCACGCCACCGGCGTTGTCGATGAAGTCGGTGTTGGAACCGCCGCCATTGAGACCGAATTCGACGCGACCCAGTTGGGTCATGCCCAGGTTACCGCCCTCGCCCACCACTTTGCAGCGCAGTTCGTTGCCGTTCACGCGCAGTGCATCGTTGGCCTTGTCGCCGACATCGGCGTGGCTTTCGCTGCTGGCTTTGACGTAGGTACCGATGCCGCCGTTCCACAACAGGTCTACCGGTGCCTTGAGCAAGGCATTGAGCAGTTCGGTCGGGGTCAGCTTGTCGGCCTGAATGTCGAAGCGTTCTTTCATCTGCGGGGAAATCGCGATGCTTTTCGCGCTACGGGAGAAGATCCCGCCGCCTTCGGACATGATGCTGGTGTCGTAATCCGACCAGGCCGAACGCGGCAGGTCGAACAGGCGCTGACGCTCGGCAAAACTGTTGGCAGGCTCCGGATTCGGGTCGATGAAGATGTGCAGGTGGTTGAACGCGGCGACCAGTTGCAGCTTGTCGGACATCAATAAGCCGTTACCGAACACGTCACCGGCCATGTCGCCGACGCCGACCACGGTGATGCTGTCTTCCTGGACATTGATGCCGCGCTCGCGGAAGTGGCGTTGTACGCCGACCCACGCGCCCTTGGCGGTGATGCCCATTTTTTTGTGGTCGTAACCGGCCGAACCACCGGACGCAAACGCGTCACCCAGCCAGAAACCGTAGTCGATGGCGATGCCGTTGGCGATGTCGGAGAAGGTTGCAGTGCCCTTGTCCGCGGCCACAACCAGGTACGGGTCATCGTCGTCATGACGCACGACGTTGACCGGCGGCACCAGCGCGCCGTCTTTCAGGTTGTCGGTGATGTCCAACAGGCCCGAAATGAAGATGCGGTAGCAGGCAATGCCCTCGGCCGCGATCTCGTCACGGCTGCCGCCCAATGGTAGGCGCCGCGGCAGGAAGCCGCCCTTCGCACCCACCGGTACGATGACCGAGTTCTTCACTTGCTGGGCTTTTACCAGGCCCAGCACTTCGGTACGGAAGTCTTCTTCACGGTCGGACCAGCGCAGGCCACCGCGAGCCACATTGCCGAAGCGCAGGTGCACGCCTTCGACGCGTGGCGAGTAAACGAAGATTTCGAACTTCGGTACTGGCTTCGGCAACTCCGGAATCTGGTGCGGGTTGAACTTGAAGCTGAAGTACGACTTGTTCTGACCCCGGGCATCGGTCTGGTAGAAGTTGGTCCGCAGGGTGGCCTTGATCAGGTCCAGGTAGCGCCGCAGGATGCGGTCTTCGTTCAGCACCTGGACGTCGTCCAGAGCGCTCAGAATGGCGTGTTCCAGGCGTAGCTGCTTGTCTTCCAGGTCGTCGCTGGTGAGCTTGCGCGCCAGGTAGAAACGGGTCTTGAACAACCGGGTCAACTCGCGAGCGATGTCGGTGTGGTTGGTCAGGGTGCTGGCGATGTAGCCCAGGTCGAAGCCCAGACGGATCTGCTTCATGTAGCGGGCGTAGGCCCGCAGCAGCGCCACGTCGCGCCACGGCAGACCGGCGGTCAGTACCAGGCGGTTGAAGGCATCGTTCTCGGCATCGCCACGCACGATGTGGACGAATGCGTCCTGCAGGGTGTCGTTGAGCTGCTGGATGTCGAGTTCCAGGCCTTCGGCGGCGGTGAACGCGAAGTCGTGAATCCAGAACTCGCGGCCACTGTTGTGACGCAGGCGATACGGGAACTCACCCAGCACGCGCAGGCCGAGGTTTTCCAGGATCGGCAACACGTCCGACAGCGCCAGCGGCGTATCGGCGTGATACAGCTTGCAGTGCAGCATGCGCTGCCCGGACACCTGGGCCAGCGGCTGGTAGAAGCTCATCACCAGCGGATTTTTTTCGCTCAGGCTCAGCAGGTGCTGCATGTCGACCACCGCCGAGTGGGCGGCAAAACGCTCGCGGTAGCCGGCGGGGAAGCCTTTCGGGAAGTCGGCCAGCACGTTGGTGCCGCTGGCCTCACCGAAACTTTCAATCGTCAGGCTGGCGTAGTCGTCCTGCCAGCTGCGGCAGGCTTGCACCACTTCTTTTTCCAGCCGGACCGGGTCGATGTCCAGACGGTTTTTCGGATCGACGCGCAGAATCAGCTGCACACGGGCCAGCACCGATTCGGAGAAGAAGGTCCAGAACTCGCAATCCGAGGCTTTCAGGCGATCCATCAGCACTTGCTGGATCTTCTGCCGCACTTCGGTGGAGTAGATGTCACGCGGCACGTAGGCCAGGCAGTAGCAGAAACGGCCGTACGGGTCCTTGCGCAGGAATACGCGGATCTTGTTGCGTTCCTGGATCTGCACGATCGACATCACGGTGCTGAACAGCTCGTCCACCGGGGTCTGGAACAGATCGTCGCGCGGCAGCACTTCAACCACCTGCGCCAGTTCCTTGCCCAGGTGAGCCTTGGCCTGGAAGCCGGAGCGGCGTTCGATTTCCTCGACCTTGCGGCGGATGTACGGAATGACCCGCACGCTCTCGCCATACACCGACGAGGTGTACAGGCCCATGAAACGGCATTCCTTGATGACCTTGCCGTCGGCATCGATTTCACGGATCGACACGTAGTCCGGATAAGCCGGACGGTGCACGCGGCTTGGGTGCGCGGCCTTGGCGAACGACAGCAGGGTCGGTTCGCGCAGGTAGTTCACGGCGTAGTCTTCGATGCGCAGGTCATCGTAGGTCAGGCCGGTGCGCAGCAGCTTGGTCAGGCCGAGGAAGGAATCCTGGTCGTAGACGATGTGGCCGCCATCGGCTTCATCGCGGACGACGAATTCTTCATAGCCCAGGAAAGTGAAGTGGTTGCCCACCAGCCATTCCAGGAAGCTTTTGATCTCGGCTTTTTCTTCAGGGTCGACCGCGAACCGGCTGTTGTCCAGGCCGGTGAGGATTTCCTGGACCTTGGCTTTCATCGGTTCGAAATCAGCGACCGCGACGCGGACTTCGCCGAGAACCTGCTCCAGCTCTTTGCTCAGGACATTCAGTTCGGCCGTGTTGGCACAGCGGTCGATTTCCAGGTACATCAGGGATTCTTGCAGGATCCCTTCGCCCTGGGTGCCCTTGGGCAGGACTTCCAGCAACTCGCCCTTGCTGCCGCGACGCACGCTCAGCACAGTGGTTTGCAAGGTATGGATGCTGTAGCCGCGGCGGTTCAGCTCGGTACGCACCGAGTCGACCAGGAACGGCAGGTCGTGGTGCAGCACTTCGACCGCGGTGTGGGTCGACTGCCAGCCGTGGCGTTCGTAATCAGGGTTATAGACGCGCACTTGCGGATGCGCGTGATCGAAGCGCTCAAGCAGGCGCCACGCGGAAAGGGTGCAGCCGGCGAGGTCGGACAACCGACGCTGGGTCAGCTCGTCCAGGGAAATGATGCCGAAGAATTGTTCAGCGAACAGCGCCACTTGTGGCAGTGCCTGTTCACTGATGTGCTGCGCCAGTGCCGCTTGCAGTTGGTGCTGGAAGTCGGCTTTGCTGGCTGCGGTGAAGAACGCCATCTGTGGTACTCCGCTTGGGCTTGTTATTGATGGAAGCGTCGCGTGCAAAACCCCTTTCGGGGCGATCCGTCACCCTGTTCCTGATTCTCGGGCAGAGGAAACAGGGGGACAGGTGGGTGAAGCTGGACGAGACACTCAGGTCACATTCACCTTCCATGAATGGGCATCTGCAAAAACGACTCTGCGATCAATTGCACAATGTCTTTACAGGTATCCATTCGATGCGCAGCTTAACCAGTGCGGCAAGGCCCGTGCTTGCGGCGCTGCGACATATTCGGTCATCGGTACGCAGTGCGTGGCCGATGCCTCGAACAACACTAGCAGGCGCACGGAAAACCGGACGCTATATGCCCGGATTTACGGCGCTTGCGTACTAAAAATGACCAGCAACACTCCAGATGACCACGACACAGACTCTGACACTCAGCCAAGCAGAAATTCCCGTGGGCTGGCAGAATTGGTTTTTTTGCGTTCACAACGCTCGCCGAGCCAGGATTATCCCATGCAAATGACCACCCCCCTCTTGATCGTCAACCCGTGCGACGACGAGGAAGACAACATGGCGATGCTGTGCTGTCACAGCGAACAGGGCGATATGTTCCTGATGACCCGCTACCCGGATGAAGACGAACTGGAAATCACTCTGGACGGCGAGCCTTCGACCCTGGATGGGGTGAAAGTCACCTTGAGCCCTACCCGCCTGCTGATCGAAATCGCGGCGGCGGATGCCGATGCGCTGAATGGGGATGATTCGCTGGAGATCATCCACAGCACTGAGGCGGGGGATCTGGCGGAAGTGGAAGAAACCTTGCAGAACATTCTCAAGGGGACCGGGACCTATATCAGCGAGCTCTGATTTCAGGCGCCTGTGCCGGCCTCATCGCGAGCAAGCTCGCTCCCACATGTGACCGCGTTCTTTCAGATGTATGGGGTCCACTGTGGGAGCGAGCTTGCTCGCGATGAGGCCCGAAAGAACACCTCCAGCCATGGAACCTCACAAATCTCCAACATTTTCCCCAACCATTTCCCACCCTTTAAGCAAAATGCCGTTAGTCGCCACCCCCCGCGATGCTTTAAAGTAACGCCCCCAGCCCTGGCGTTAGCAGAACGTCTGCGGTCACCCTTTCCAGGAACAGTCATCGATGGAACATCGTGAAGCGCTGCTCGCGCTGCGAACCTTTCTTTCAACGCAGATTCTCGGCCAGGAAAAACTCATCGAGCGCTTGCTCATCGCCTTGCTTGCCGACGGCCACATGCTGGTCGAGGGCGCACCGGGCCTGGCCAAGACCAAGGCCATCAAAGAACTCGCCGAAGGCATCGAAGCCCAGTTCCACCGCATCCAGTTCACCCCCGACCTGTTGCCGGCCGACATCACCGGCACGGAAATCTATCGCCCGGAGACCGGCAGTTTCGTGTTCCAGCAAGGCCCGATCTTTCACAACCTGGTGCTGGCGGACGAAATCAACCGTGCACCGGCCAAGGTCCAGTCGGCGCTGCTCGAAGCCATGGGCGAGCGTCAGGTCAGTGTCGGGCGCAGCACCTATGAGTTGTCGCCGTTGTTCCTGGTGATGGCCACGCAAAACCCGATCGAGCAGGAAGGCACCTACCCGTTGCCCGAAGCGCAGCTGGACCGTTTCCTGATGCACGTGAAAATCGGGTTTCCGGACGCTGCTGTCGAACGCCGCATCCTGCAACAAGCCCGTGGCGAAGCCTTGAACGGCGAAACCAAGCCCGAGCGCCGTGTCAGCCAACAGGCGATCTTCGCCGCACGCAAGGAGATTCTCGGCCTGTACATGGCCGATGCCGTGGAGGAATACCTGGTGCAGCTGGTCATGGCCACGCGCACCCCAGCCAAGTTCGACCCGGAGATGGCCGAATGGATCGCCTATGGCGCCAGTCCTCGCGGTTCGATTGCCCTGGACCGTTGCGCCCGGGCCCACGCCTGGCTGGCCGGTCGTGACTTCGTCAGCCCTGAAGACATTCAAGCCGTGCTGTTCGACGTACTGCGTCACCGCATCATTCTTTCCTTTGAAGCCGAAGCCGCCGGGATCGACCAGGACCGGGTGGTCCAGCGGATTCTCGACGTCGTAGCTGTCGCTTGACCCCGATGAACGCCATCCTGCCATCCGAACCGGGTGTCCGTGTCAGCCTCGCCGAGCTGATCGAAATGCGCCATCGAGTGCGTGAAGTGCACCTGTTCTCCACGCCAAGCCAGCGTAGCCCGCTGATCGGCCTGCACCATTCGAAACTGCGTGGCCGTGGCGTGGATTTCGACCAGGTGCGGGTCTATCAGGCCGGCGACGACGTGCGCAGCATCGATTGGCGCGTCACCGCCCGTACTCAGGAACCTCACACCAAGCTGTTCCACGAAGAACGCGAGCGCCCGATTTTCATCATGGTCGAGCAAAGCTGTCGGTTGTTTTTCGGTTCGGGACTGATGTTCAAATCGGTACTCGCCGCCCAGGCCGCGAGTCTGATTGGCTGGGCGGCGCTGGGCCATAACGACCGGGTCGGCGGCCTGGTGTTCGGCGACAAAGAGCATTACGAGATCAAGCCACGGCGCAGCAAGCAGAGCCTGTTGCAGTTGCTCAACCGCCTGGTGCGGGTCAATCAGTCGTTGCACACCGAAACCGAGCCGGACCGCGACGCTTTCAACATTGCCCTGCGCCGTGCCCGGGAAGTCCTGCGTCCTGGCAGCCTGGTGATCGTAATCTGCGACGAACGCGCCCTGACCGAGGGCGCCGAGCAGCAGCTGAGTCTGTTGTCGCGCCACTGCGACCTGTTGTTGCTGCCGGTGTCCGATCCGCTTGACCATGCCCTGCCCGCCGCCGGGCTGTTGCGCTTCGCGGAACGGGGGGCGCAACTGGAACTCGACACCCTCAATTTCGACCTGCGCCAGACTTACCGCGCCCAGGCCGAGGCACGCGTCGCTCGCTGGGAACTGCTGGCGCAGAAACTGCGGGTGCTGCTGATGCCGTTAAGCACGCAGAGCGAGATGGTCGAACAACTGCGCGAATACCTGAACCCGGAACGTCCGGGGAAAAGCCGATGAGCAGCCTCGAGCAACTGCAACCGCTGATTTCGCCGCCACCGATCGAATTCTGGCCACCGGCGCCGGGCTGGTGGTTATTGCTGCTATTACTGCCTGTGTTCGGTTTCGGCATGTGGCAGTTGCGACGCTTGCTTCCCGACAACCGCCCAGTCGTGCGCGCCGAACAACCGCTGGACCCGGTACGCATCGCAGCGCTGGCCGAGCTCGCACTGATGCCCAAGCCTTACGACGGCGCACCGGCCGGTGCCTGGCTGCAGCAACTCAACGGTTTGCTCAAGCGCCTGTGCCGCAACCACTATCCGTACAGCCAGAGCCACACCCTCAACGGGCGCAAATGGCTGGCCTTTCTCGACAACCGCTGCCCGGCCGCGGGACTGACCCGCTGGATGGTGCTGGTCGAAGGCGCCTACAAACCTGAATGCAAACTCGACGACAAGGCCATCGCCGGCCTGACTCAAGCGGTCGATACCTGGATTCGCAAGCATGTTTGAATTCGCCTGGCCGTGGATGTTCGCCCTGCTGCCGCTGCCCTGGCTGTTGCGCGTGGTGCTGCCGGTGGCGGACAGTGGCGAGCCGGCGCTCAAAGTCAGCTTCCTCAGCGACCTCGAAGGCCTGGCCCGGCGCCGCGCCCGAGCCAACCTGCCGGCCTGGCGCCAACAAGCGCCGTTCATTCTGCTGTGGTTGTTGTTGCTGATCGCCGCGGCCCGCCCGCAATGGCTCGGAGAGCCGCTGCCGATTGCCGCCAGCGGCCGCGATCTGCTGGTCGCGGTGGACGTGTCCGGCTCCATGGACTTTCCCGACATGCGCTGGCAGGACGATGAGGTCAGCCGCCTGACATTGGTCCAGCATTTACTCGGCGACTTCCTCGAAGGTCGCGAAGGCGACCGGGTCGGCCTGATCCTGTTCGGCAGCCAGGCTTACCTGCAGGCTCCGCTGACTTTTGACCGGCGCACCGTGCGGGTCTGGCTCGACGAAGCGCGAATCGGTATCGCCGGCAAGAACACCGCGATCGGCGATGCCATTGGCCTGGCCCTGAAGCGGCTGCGCATGCGCCCGGCGCAAAGTCGCGTGCTGATTCTGGTCACCGACGGCGCCAATAATGGCGGCGAAATCGACCCGCTGACGGCGGCGCGGCTGGCGGCCATCGAAGGAGTGAAAATCTACCCCATTGGCATCGGTGCCAATCCGGAGGACAGTGGCACCCTCGGTTTTCTCGGGATCAACCCGAGCCTGGACCTCGACGAGCCGTCCTTGAAAGCCATCGCCGAAGCCACAGGCGGCCAGTACTTCCGCGCCCGCGATGGCAAGGAGCTGCAGGCGATCAAGGACATTCTCGACACACTCGAACCGGTGACGCAACAACCCACCCAGGCGCGTCCGGCCCAGGCCTTGTACCACTGGCCTCTGGCAATGGCGCTGCTGCTGAGCATGCTGTTCGTCGTCCGCGAGCTCTGGCCGGACAACCCCTTGCAGCGCCTGTTTACCAAGGATCTGTTCTTGCAATCGCAACTGCCCGACTGGCGCCGGCGGCTCAACCGCCTGCGCCTGCGGAGGCGCCGATGAGTGCGCTCTGGCCCTTCTGGTTCCGCCCTTGGTGGCTGCTGCTGTTGCCGCTGCTCGGCTGGCTGCTGTGGCAACTCTGGCACCGACAGAAACGCGCGGGGCGCTGGCAGATGATTCTGCCGCCGGCCTTTCATGCGGCATTGCTCAGTGGTGGCAGCGGTCGCGACAGCAAACTGCCATGGGTCGCCCTGGGCGTGGCGTGGCTGCTGACCATTCTGGCGTTGCTGGGACCGGGTTGGGAACGTGTCGAGCAAGCCAGTCAGAAGCCGGCCGATCCGCTGGTGGTGATCCTGGAACTGACCCCGGAAATGCTCGCCACCGACGTGACGCCGAACCGCCTGGAACAGGCGCGGCGCAAGCTGTTCGACTTGCTGCAAAGCCGCAGCGATGCCCAGACCGCCATCGTCGTCTACGCCGGCAGCGCCCACACCTTGGTGCCGCTGTCGGATGACCTGTCCACCAGCCGCAATCTGCTGGAAGCGCTCAAGCCCTCGCTGATGCCCCAGGCCGGCCATCGCGCCGATCTGGCGGTGGTCAAGGCCCTTGCCCTGCTGAATCAGGGGGCGCTGGGCGAGGGTCGGATCCTGCTCATCGGTTCGACCCTGACCGAAGAGGAGCGTCAAGGGATCCGTCAGGCGCTGGATGGTAAATCGACGCAGTTCCTGATGCTCGGCATCGGCACCGCCGAAGGGGCGCCGATCACGCAAGAGGACGGCAGTTTTCTCAAGGACGATCAGGGCGCGATCCTGGTGCCGCATCTGGACGAACCCAGTCTGCAAGCCTTTGCCAGTGCAGTGGACGGACGCTATCGCCACGCGCGCCTGGACGATGCCGATCTGCGTGCGCTAGGCCTGTTCGACGGCCCGCGCACACTGATCAATGACGGCCAGACCGTGCGCCTCGACACCTGGGCCGATCAGGGTTACTGGCTATTATTGCCGCTGTTGCTGCTGGCAGCCTGCGCCGGTCGCCGCGGCTGGCTGTTCTGCCTGCCGCTGCTGATGCTGCTGCCGCAAACCAGCTACGCCTTCGACTTCGAAGACCTGTGGCTGCGGCCGGATCAGCAGGGTATGCACTTGCTCAACCAGAAGCGCCCGGCCGAGGCCGCACAGCATTTCGCCGACCCGCAATGGCAGGGCGTGGCGCTGTATGAGGCCGGCGACTACAGTGGCGCCGCTCAGCGGTTCGCCGCAGGCAACGACGCCCACGCCCACTACAATCGTGGCAACGCCCTGGCCAGGAGCGGTGAGCTGGAAGCAGCGCTGGACGCTTACGAACAGGCGCTCGAACGTCAGCCGGATTTACGCCCGGCGCTGACCAACAAAGCGTTGGTGGAAAATCTGATCAAGCAGAAAAACACCCCGCCGCCGGTGAAGCCGGAGCAAAAACCTGGCGACGAACACCAGGCCAGCCAGCAAGAACCACCGCCCGGCGCGGCCACTCAACCGTCGGGCAGCGGCGAACCGCAAACCGACGCCCAACAGGCTACGGCAGCTGCCGGGCAGCCGCCGGCAACGCCGCCGAAAGCGGGGACCAACGAGGTCCCCGGCAGTGAGCTGGGGGATGAACAACACACCAGGCCGCCCTTGCGCCCGGCCACTGCCAGCATCGATGGCGAACAGCGCCAGGCGTTGGAGCAATGGCTACGCAAGATCCCGGATAATCCCGGCGAATTGCTCAGGCGCAAATTCTGGTACGAACAGCAACAACATCAGGATCAGGGAAAAACTCGATGACCCGCTTCACCCTCTCCAGGCTCGCCCTGCTACCCGCGCTGTTGCTCTGCACCGTCAGCGCCCAGGCCGCGGAGCTGGTCGCCAGTGTGGATCGCAGTCGCCTGAACTCCGGCGAGACGGTCGAACTGACCCTGGAAACCACTGACGTGACGCAGTTCGGCAAGCCTGACCTGACGCCGCTGGAGCCACTGTTCGAAGTCCGCGGCACCCGTCAGGTCAACCAGTTGAATACGCTTAACGGCGACAACGGTGCCACCACCCGGTGGATCATCACCCTGCTGCCCCGGCAGACCGGCAGCGTGGAGATCCCGTTGCTGCAACTGGGTGAGGTGCAGAGCCAGCCTATCACCCTGCAAGTGGTCCAGAGCGAAACCCAGGACATCCGCCACCAACTGACCCCGGTGTTCATCGACGCCAGCCTCGATCAAAACAGTGTGTACGTACAGGCCCAGGCGATCCTCACCCTGCGGATCTACCATTCGGTGTCGCTGTACGATGACAGCAGCCTGCCGCCCCTGCAGATCGCCGATGTGCGCATCGAGCAACTGGGCGAGTCGCGCACCTATGAGAAAGACATCAATGGCCTGCGCCACGGCGTGATCGAAATGCGCTACGCGATCTACCCGCAACAGAGCGGTGAATTGATCATTCCGGCGCAGATCTTCAATGCCGCCCTGGTGGACGCCACCTCCCAGGTACCGAAATCCGGCAAACTGATGCGCGTCAGCTCCTCCGAGATCATGCTCACGGTCAAGGCCAAACCGAGCGTTTACCCGGCGGATGTGCCCTGGCTGCCGGCTCGAAGCCTGAGCCTGAGCGAAAGCTGGAACCCGCAACCGGATCACGCGCAGGTGGGCGATTCCCTGACGCGCCGCTTGACCGTGAAGGCCGAGGGCCTGGCCAGTTCGCAATTGCCGCCGTTGCCCGCCACCGATGTCAACGGCTTGCGGCGCTACCCGGATCAACCGATGCTGGGCAACCAGAACAGCGAACGCGGCCTGATCGGCAGTCGCGAAGAGCGCGAAGCCCTGGTGCCGACCCGTAGCGGCGCCATCGAGTTGCCCGCGGTGGAAGTGACCTGGTGGAACACCTTCGAGGATCACCTGGAACACAGCAGCCTGCCGGCCCAGACCCTGCAAGTGGCGAACAATCCGAGCCTGACGGTCGACACCCCGGCCGGCACACCGCCCATCATTTCCGCTGTCGACAGCCAAACACTCTGGCGCTGGAAGCTCAGCACCCTGATCCTCGCCTGCAGCACTGTGCTGGGCTTCGGCCTGTGGTGGCGCGCCCGCTGGCAACCGGCGATCCTGCGTGTCGCGCAGACCGGCCCGAGCCCACGCACCGTGCTCGACGACCTCAAGCGTGCCTGTCAGGCCAATGACACCCACGCCACGCGCCAGGCCCTCGACGCCTGGGCCCGGCAACAACCGGAAACCCTGGCCGACATGGCCGCCCGCTTCGTACCGCTGTCCGACGCCCTCGACGGACTGAACGGCGCGCTCTATAGCGAAACCGGCCAGCATTGGCAGGGTGAGGAACTGTGGCGGGCGATCAAGGCGATCCCGATTGCCGATCGGGTGCATGACCCGGTGGGCGACAGCGGGTTGCCACCGCTCTATCCGAAATAAGATCAAAAGATCGCAGCCTGCGGTATCTCCTACAGGTAATTGGGGGTACCCAAATCCGGGGGCTGGCAAAAATCCATTGTGGGAGCGACGGTGCGACGATTCGACCTGCTCGCGAAGGCGATTTGACATCCGGCATCGATGTCGACTGACACGCAGCCTTCGTTGCGGTGCGGCGATCCGACAAGCCAGCTCCTACAGGGTGTACGCCATTCCAATGTAGGAGCTGCCGAAGGCTGCGATCTTTTTGCTGTTTGCCAGTAAACTCTCTCCCCTTTCGCCGCCATCATTTTCCTCGCGGCCATTACCTTATTTCCTACGGAGTTCGCCTTGCGTCTGTTTCACACCTCCGACTGGCACCTCGGGCAGAATCTGCACGGCCAGGACCGCGATTTCGAGCACGGTTGTTTCCTCGACTGGCTGCTGCGCCAGCTCAAGCTGGATCAGCCCGATGTACTGCTGATCGCCGGCGATATCTTCGACACGGTCAACCCGCCGGTCAAAGCCCAGGAACGCCTCTACGACTTCATCGTCAGCGCCCATGAGCAGCAGCCGAAGCTGACCATCGTTATGATCGCCGGCAACCACGATTCCGGCTCGCGCATTGAACTCCCCGCGCCGTTGATGCGCCGTTTGCGCACGCATGCCCTCGGTCGGGTGCTGTGGCTGGACGATGGTCAACTTGACGCCGAGCGGCTGCTGCTGCCGTTACCCAACGCCAAGGGCAAAACCGTCGCCTGGTGCCTGGCGCTGCCGTTCCTGCGCCCCGCCGAAGTCACCGGCGCGCATCTGGGTGACAACTACCTGCGCGGTATCGGGCAGGTTCACGAATGGCTGATCGAAGCCGCCAATGCCAAGCGCAAACCGGGCCAGGCACTGATCGCCATCAGTCACGCGCACATGGCCGGCGGCTCGGTGTCGGAAGACTCCGAGCGCAGCCTGATCATCGGCAATGCCGAAGCCCTGCCCGCCAGCCTGTTCGGGCCAAGCATCAGCTACGTCGCCCTCGGGCATTTGCACAAGCCGCAGAAGGTCAACGCGCAAGAGCGCATCCGCTACAGCGGTTCGCCGATCCCGCTGTCGTTTTCCGAGATCGGTTATCAGCATCAGATTCTCGACGTCATACTCGACGGCGAAACCCTGGTCAGCGTCGAACCGAAGCTGATTCCCCGCGCGGTGAATCTGCAGCGCATCGGGCCGGCGCCGTTGGCCGACATCTTGCTGCAACTGGCCGACCTGCCGGACATCGACCTGCTGGCCGACATTCAGCGCCAGCCTTGGCTGGAAGTCCGGGTGTGCCTGGATGAGCCGCAACCCGATCTGCGCCATCAAGTCGAAAGCGCGCTGCAAGGCAAAGCCGTGCGCCTGGTGCGCATCGCTGCGGAATACGCCGGCAACGGCAGCCGCGATGGCGTCGATGACGGCACGACGCTGGTCGAACTGGACCAGCTCACGCCACAGGAATTGTTCAGCCGCGCGTGGCAGGACAGCTATGGCAGCGAGGTCGATGAGCAAACGCTGAAGGATTTTGCAGAGTTGTTGCAGGACGTGCAGATGGAGAGCGAACAACCATGAAGATCCTCGCGATCCGCCTGAAGAACCTTGCCTCGCTGGCCGGTCCGTTTGAGATCGACTTCACCGCTGAACCGCTGGCCAGCGCCGGTCTGTTCGCGATTACCGGCCCCACCGGCGCGGGTAAAAGTACCCTGCTCGATGCCTTGTGCCTGGCGTTGTTCGGCGCTGTGCCGCGCTTGAGCAATGCGCAGACGTCGGCCAAGGCACCGGACGCCGATGGCGAAATCGGCACCGGGGACCCGCGCACCTTGCTGCGTCGCGGCACCGGTGAAGGTTATGCCGAAGTGGATTTCGTCGGCATTGACGGCCGCCGTTACCGTGCACGCTGGGAAGCCAACCGCGCTAGGGAAAAGGCCGGCGGCAAACTGCAAGCCAGTCGCCAAAGCTTGCGCGACATCGATCAGGATCAGCTGCTGGCCAGCCAGAAAGTCGAATTCAAAATCCAGCTTGAATCGGTGCTGGGCCTGAATTTCGAGCAGTTCACCCGCGCGGTGCTGCTCGCCCAGAGCGAGTTCAGTGCCTTCCTCAAGGCGAACGACAACGAACGCAGCGAGCTCCTGGAAAAACTCACCGACACCGCGCTCTACACCCGTCTGGGTCGCCGCGCCTTCGACAAAACCAAGGAAGCCCGCGAAACCCACAAGCTGCTGCAGGACCAGGCCACCGGGGTCACGCCACTGTCGCCGCAAGCCCGGGCGGAGCTGGATGAGCGTTTCAACCAGGCGCAACAGCAACTCAAGACGCAACAGGCACAACTCAAACAGCTTGAGCTGCAACACACCTGGCTCAAGGACCTGCGCCAGTTGCAGGACGCGCAACACAGTGCCACCGAACAACTGACCAGCGCCCGACAGCATTGGCACAGTCTGGCTGGCGAACGTCTGACATTGACCCGGCTGGAGCAGCTGGCGCCGCAACGGCATCAATTCGCGCGCAAGGCCGAACTCAGCGCCCAGCTCACGCCGCTGGCCGCGCACATTCAACAGTCCACGCGCCAGCAAGCCGAGCTGAGCGAACGTCAGGCGCAACTCGAACTCAGCCTGGCGGCTGCGCGGACCGCACTGATCGAAGCCCAACGCCAGCACAGCGCCTGCGCGCCGCTGCTGCGTCAGGCTTTTGAAGAGCAAAGCACCCTCGCCCGCCTGGACAAGGAAGCCGCTCAGAGTGCAGACCTCAAGCAACAGGCAGAACTCGCCTGCACGCAAGGGCAGCTAAGGATCCAGGGCTTGCTTGAGCAACAACAGCAGGTGGCCGCACGTCTGCAGCGAATCGCCGGGGAGCTTGAACAAAGCATCCATCTGGCACCGCTGAGCGACGCCTGGAACGCCTATCGCGACCGTCTGCAGCAGCTGATGCTCGTGGGTAATCGCCTGAACAAGGGCCAGGCCGAACTGGCCGCCCTGGAACAGAGCGCCACCCGCGCCACCGAGGAGTTGGCGGCGCAAAAGCAGCACCTGGAAGTGCTGTACAAAGAAGCGGGTGCCGAGCCGGAAGCCGTGGCGGAACAGATCCAGCTGCTGGGCAACCTGCTGCAGGACAACCGCAAGCAATTGCGGGCATTTGAAGAGCTGACACGACTGTGGGCCGGTCAGCAGGAACTCGACAAGCGTGCCGCCGAGCTGCAACAGCGCCAGACAACCGCGCAGCAAGAACGCGATCGCCTGACCCAGGACGGCGTGAACACCAAAAATCAATTGACGGTCGCCGAACAGACCCTGACCGTCACCCGCGAACTGCTGGAACGCCAGCGTCTGGCCCGCAGTGCCAGCGTCGAAGAATTGCGCGAGCAGCTGCAGGACGATCAGCCTTGCCCGGTGTGCGGCAGTCCTGATCATCCTTACCACCAGCCTGAAGCCTTGTTGCAAAGTCTCGGTCGGCACGATGAAAGCGAACAGGCCAACGCCCAGAAAGCGGTCGACCTGCTCAAGGAAAAACTCACCGACCTGCGCGCTGAAGTCGGCGGCCTGATCGCTCAGCAAAGGGAATTTCTACAACAGCAGGAGCAACTCAGCGCGCAGCTGCAGAGCCTGACGCCAAGCCTCGAAGCGCATCCGCTCTCAACGCAGTTGCTGGGTCAGGACAGGCTCAAACGCGATGCCTGGCTCGCCCAGCAAAACAGTCAGCTGAACCAGAGCATCAGCCAGGACGAACAGCGCCAATCCGCCCTGCTCACCCTGCAACAGGATGCCGCGCGCCTGCAACAGCAGTTGCGCAGCGCCGAAACGGCGAGCCAGCAGGCGACCCAGCACCTGAGTCATCAGCAACAGGCGTTGAGCAGTGATCGCCAGCGTATGGACGAAGAGCTGACGGCGTTCAGCGCCCTGCTCCCGGCCGAAACGCTGGACGCCTTGCGCAACGAACCCGCTGCGACCTTCATGCAGCTCGACCAACAGATCGCCCAGCGCCTGGAACAACTCGATCAGCAGCGCGACGAACTCAGCGAACAGCAACTACGCCAACAGACGCTGGAAAAAGAGCAAGATCGCCAGCTGACCCGCGTCCAGCAACTGGAAACCGCGCAGCAGCAATTCACGGTCATCAAAGAGCAGCAACAGGCTTGCCAGCAGAAACTGGCGCAATTGCTCGACCAACATACGAGCGCCGAGCAGTGGCAGCAGCAACTCGACCAGGCCGTGGAACAGGCACGCACTGGCGAAGCAACGGCCAGTCAGGAACTGCAAAGCGTGCGCACGGGACTGGTGCAACTGGCCGCCGAGCTCAAGGCACAGCAGGACCGCCTGCTCGCACTGGAAACCGAAGATCGGGATTTGAGCGGCAAAATCGCCGACTGGCGCGCCTTGCACCCGGAACTGGATGATGGCGGCCTGGAAAACCTGCTGAGCGTCGACGACCAGCAGGTCAGCGAACTGCGCCAGCAATTACAACACAGCGAAAAAGCCGTCGAGCAGGCCAACGTCCTGCTGCAGGAGCGCGATCAGCGGCTGCTCGATCATCAGGCGCAGCACAATGGCAATCTCGACGCCGAGCAACTGGCCACGGCGCTTGCCGAACTGCAAAGCCTGTCGGCCGCCAGCGAACACCAATGCGCCGAACTGCGCGCCGAACAGACCGAGGATCAACGCCGGCAGAACGCCAATCAGGCTCTGGCGCAGCAGATTGCCGACGCCTACACCGAATATCAGCGCTGGGCCCGCTTGAATGCACTGATCGGCTCGGCCACCGGTGACACCTTCCGCAAGATCGCCCAGGCCTACAACCTCGACCTGCTGGTGCATCATGCCAACGTCCAATTGCGGCAGCTGGTGCGGCGCTATCGCCTGAAACGCGGCGGCAGCATGTTGGGCTTGCTGGTGATGGACACCGAGATGGGCGATGAACTGCGTTCGGTGCATTCGTTGTCCGGCGGCGAAACGTTCCTGGTATCGCTGGCTCTGGCATTGGGCTTGGCATCGATGGCCTCGAGCACGCTGAAAATCGAATCGCTGTTCATCGACGAAGGCTTCGGCAGTCTCGATCCGGAATCCCTGCAACTGGCCATGGACGCCCTCGACGGCTTGCAGGCCCAGGGGCGCAAGGTCGCGGTGATTTCCCACGTCCAGGAAATGCATGAGCGCATTCCGGTGCAGATTCAGGTCCGCCGCCAGGGCAACGGCCTGAGCACCCTGGAGGTGAAATGAATACCCTGTATTCGTTCCGCCGCTGCCCCTACGCCATGCGGGCGCGCATGGCCCTGCGCTATTGCGGGGTTGCCGTGGACATTGTCGAGGTCAGCCTGAAGGCCAAACCCGCCGAGATGCTCGCATTGTCGAGCAAAGGCACGGTGCCGGTACTGAGCGTCGACGGTCAGGTGATCGATGAAAGCCTGTCGATCATGCACTGGGCCCTGGCGCAGAACGATCCGCAGGACTGGTTGCTCAAGGATGACCCCGTCGGGCAGCAACGTATCGCCGAGCTGATTGAAGCGAACGATCAGGTGTTCAAGCTGCACCTCAATCGTTACAAATACGCCGAGCGTTATCCCGAGCAGCCGATGGCGTTTTATCGCGCTGAGGGTGAAGTCTTTCTACGCAAGCTCGACGGGCTGCTGGAGGGGCGCGATTATTTGCTGGCAGCGCATCCAAGCCTGGCGGATATAGCACTGATGCCGTTCGTGCGGCAATTCGCCCATGTCGATCGCGAGTGGTTCGCAAAGACGCCCTATCGGCGCTTGCAGGCCTGGTTGCAGCGGTTTCTGGAGTCTGATCTTTTTACATCGATAATGAAAAAGTAACTGGATGATCGCAATCCCCGTAGGAGCTGCCGAAGGCTGCGATCTTTTGATCTTCGGCGCCAGCGAAAATGTGAAGATCAAAAGATCGCAGCCTGCGGCAGCTCCTACATGTGACGGTTTCAGGCCAATACCGAGCACATCTCAATCACCGAGCAATCCACGTGAAATGGTCCGAAAAACTCGCTCTGGCGCTTGATCGGCGGATTGCCGGCCAGCAGTCCCAGGGCCTTCGCGGTCTCGATGTTGCGTGCAAGATTGTGATTGGCTTCGATGGCCCGCGCCAACGACCCCGCCGAGGCATGTCCGATCCCCAGCAGGGATGATCCGTTGGTCATGAACGCCAGGAAGGCGATGACCCAAAGTCTGTACCCTTTCATGCTCCGGCGATCCCCGCGATCAGCGCCTGATCGACCGTCGCGTTTTGCGCACGGTGTTCAAACTGGATGCCGGGATGAGCGACTTGAATCGGCGCTTCAATGGTTTGACGCGACTGCGGTGAAAGGCTGAACACCAGGACCATGGCCAGGTAAAGACCGATCGCCACATAGGCGCCGCGTTTGGCAGAAGTGAGGATTGTGCTGGCCATGATGTTCTCCGCTGGCATGTTTCGATGCCCACAGAATCGATCAAAAAAGTCATCACAACCACTCAGGGTTATCCATAGTGAACATCAGCTTCGTTGATCATTAAGCCCGTCTATCTCAGTTTTTGATAAAACCTATCAGCCGCTCGCGAGCGGCCTTCGGCTCGTCTTGAGCGAGCTGGGCAGGCGAAAGAATGGCGGGATAGAAAAACAGAAGATGATGCTGTCGTAACGCGTTATGCAGGAGCGACATCACTTCTCGGCCTTTCGACCAGGCGGTCAATCAGCAAGTGACTTCGCTCCTGCATAAAGTGTGCAGGGCTGAACTTTCAGTGTTGGCTTTTGTGATCCAGGGCGGCGTAGAAATTGGCGCTCTGCTGCAGGTATTTCTGGGTGTAGCTCTGGGCGTGGGATTTTTTGTCGCTGATTTCAACGTTGGCGCTGGCTGGCAGCGCCACGGTGGCTGAGATAGCGGATGCGGCGATCACAGAGAAGAGATTGAAGTTCATGGCGGTAGTCCTCGAAGTCAGTTGGCTTGCTTGCCCGGTGGGGCCGTGGAGCAAACTTAACCTTCGCGGTTGGCGCCTTGAAATCTTTTGTAGCAGTAGCAGATATCAGCGTCATTAATAGAAGGATGCAGGCCCCATCAACCGGGGCCTGCGGCCTATTGACGCACCAGGAACTTGAGGTCGCTCGGGGCATCCATCGGCAGTTTCTGTACGGTTTTACCCAGCAGGCCGGTCCTGGCATCGCGCTCGACGACGACAATCTGGTTGCTCTTTTGGTTGGCGATCAACAGGAACTTGCCACTCGGATCGAGGCTGAACTCGCGCGGATGATCGCCTTCCACGGAGCGGCGCTGCAGCTCCTCGAGGTGGCCGGTCGCAGGGTCGATGGCGAACACCAGCAACTGATTGGCAGTGCCACGGTTGCTGACGTAGAGGAACTTGCCATCGGCCGAGGCATGCAGCGCCGCCGCGGCCTTGTCCGACACTGGCTGGCCCGCCGCCAGGTCGATCATTTGCGTCTGTTCCAGCTGACCGTCCCGGTAATCGAACACCGCAACCTGCGCGCTCATTTCCATGGTCAACCACGCGTGTTTGCCATCGGCGCTGAACAGCAGGTGCCGGGGCCCGCTGCCGGGTGGCAACTGGACCGAGGCCGGTTTGGCCGCGGTCAACGGCAGGTCCGGATTGGCCTTGGGGTCGAAGCGGTAGACAAAAATCCGGTCCGCCCCCAGGTCATTGGAAAACACGTAGCGGCCGTCTGGCGATGAGAGGGTCGAATGCACATGGGCCGACATCTGCCGCTCGGGATTGACCCGGCTGGAGGGATGACTGCTCATTTGCACCACGGGCTGGAGCTTGCCGTCAGCACCCACCGGCACCACCGCCAGGCTGCCGCCCGGATCTTCGGCCACCGAATAATTGCTGACAAACAGGTGACTGGCTTCAAGGCCGAGGCTCGAATGCGTTGGCTCATTGCCCAGGCTCTGCACATGATTGATCAGGCTCAGCTCATGGGTCTTGGGATCGATCGCATAACTGCTGACGCGCCCTACCGGATCAGCCTGCCCCGGACCGTTTTCGTTGACCACGAACAAGCGGCGTTGATCCCTGGACAGGGTCAGCCAGGACGGATTTTCGCTGTTGACCACTTGCAAGGGTTTGGCGTCGATCTGCCCGGTTGAACTGTCGAACTTCAGGCGATAAATCCCTTGGCTCTGGCCGGCGGTGTAAGAACCGACCAGCAACTGATAATCATCAGCCGTCGCCGTCTGAACGCCCATCGCGCCAACGCTGCCGGCGATCAACAGCGGCCAGAGATTACGCATTCTCATTCGTTTCGTCCTCGTCGTCATCACCACCGAAAGCATCCATCAGTACCAGCCGATGCTCGCCGGAATCACCGGTGATGAGCCAGCTTTGCAGGGTTGGATCGAAGGTCGCCGCATTGATCTGGGCCATGCTGAACGCCCAGCGCTTTGCCGCTCGGCCGTCCATGCATTCGATGTGCAGGTTGTCGTCTTCATCGAGGGAGAAATCGAAGGCGTGCAGCCCGTCGATTTCCAGCAAGTTGCAGTGTTCGAGGGCTTCGAGCAAGGTGTCGGTTACGGCAGTCATGGCAGTCGATCTTTGAATGGGAAAGACGCAATGATAGCTCAATGTGGGCTCGGCTCAGTGTCGGACACAAAACCCCCACACAACACCGCCCCCCTGTAGGAGCTGGCTTGCCAGCGAAGGCGATGTTTCAGTCGACATCTTCATTGACTGACCCACCGCTTTCGCTGGCAAGCCAGCTCCTACAGGGATTGGCGACCGTCCTCACCACGCCTGTTATCATGCACGGCACCTACATCGCTCAGGATCGCGCCGTTCCCCATGGATTACCGCAAACCCTCCGACCACAAAAGCATGCACTCGCGCATCGTCCAGGAACTGGGCATGCAGATCGTCTCGGGACGCTTCAAACCGGACGACAAACTGCCCGCCGAAGCCCTGTTGTGCGAAGAGTACGCCGTCAGCCGGCCGGTGCTGCGTGAAGCCACGCGTGTGCTGGTTGCCAAGGGCCTGGTGTATTCCCGTCCGCGGGTTGGCACCGTGGTCAAGCAGCGCAAGGAATGGCACATGCTCGATCCGGACGTGCTGCACTGGCTGATGCAAAGCAGCCCGCAGAATGAATTCTTCGATCTGCTGACCAGTGTGCGCAGCATCATCGAACCCGCTGCGGCAGCCCTCGCCGCCCAGTTCGCCACCGACGCGGACATCGCCTCCATCGGTGAAGCCTATCAACGCATGGAAGCCGCGCCGACACCGGAAGCCTTGCTGCAACCGGACCTGGATTTCCACAGCCGGATTGCCGACGCGACCCACAACGACTTGCTGGCGAACTTGTGCAACATGCTATCGGTGGCCATTGCCGAGGCGCTCAAACATTCCAACCAACGACCGAATCTGCATGAACTGGCGCTGCCGCGACACAAGGCGATCCTGACCGCCATCGAAAATCGCGATGCTCTGGGCGCCCGGCATGCAACCCTGGTGCAACTCGACGATGCGCGCAGTGCCCTGAGCGTGGTATTGGGTCAACCTTTGTCATAGTGGCGGTATCCCCATACCGCACTCGCGACCACGAAATGCGATTTCCTGTGCTGGACCGATCATCGGTCCGCAATCCCCGGAGCCAAGAAGGCACCGGCTTTAAACAGGAAAAAGGATTTCGACATGCCCGACCCGAACACCCCCACGCTACCTGCGCCCTTGAGCCAATTGCCCGCCAAGGCAATCCATGAACGTTTCGCCACCCGCCCGGCGTTGTTTTCAGTGGTCTTCAATGCCCTGCAAAGCCGAATCCTGGAGCGCTATCCAACGCTGAAATTTGACCTGCTCAAGGTCCAGCTGGCCAGCCCCGGCCCGTCTGGAGACTGGACATTCCAGCTGTTGATGAACGTCGCTATCGCTCATGTATTGAACCCGCAACTGCTGGACCTGAGCCCCCGACGCGAATTGTCGTTGTACCTGACCCAGAATCCGCCCACGCCGCTGGACACCCCGGCAGCGCCGCACATTGACATGCAAGTCATCGCCGAAATCATCGATGAGCTGCCCTCGACGCTGCCCATCTATTTCCAGCAGGCTCTGGCTGACTACTGGAGTGAGCTCGACAGCCAGGGCAGCAGTCGCTGGCAATGGCTCGGCGAATTGCTCAAGGGTCAGATGACCGCTGCCGCAGCGTCGCACCCGGACCTGAGCGAAACTCAACGGGACATGCTGTCGCTCGTCGCCGACTGGCCGGAACGGCTCAAGCGTCTGTCCCGTTCCGTGCCCACCACCTATGTCTACTTCATCGAAAGCACCTTGACCAAGGCCGAAAAAGAACAGCGTCTGCTGACGCCGGACCTGCTGCTGGTGCGCGACAAACAGGTAGTGCTGTACAGCGTGGCCGGGGCTATCGAAGTATTTGACTCCATCGAGGCCTTCGGCGAAGCCTGGGGGGCCAGGATGCAGCGCCGGTTCCAGTTCGACAGCATTACCTGGCGGCGCAACGAACCCGACGGCGATGTATTCGAACAGCAGGCCGGGCTGATCCTCAATCAACAGCTCGAAGACCTGGCGTCGTTGTCGTTTCAGGGCCAGGGCGAAACAGCGCTTGAGCGACGCCTGGAACAACTCACGGACCCCGCCCTGCTTTTTTGCAATGTCGCCCAGGCCGCTCCCGTTCGGCTCCAACAGGTGAGTGACCAGCTGCCCGACTGGCTCAGGCAAGCCGATGCCGGCGACCGTTTCGCCTACCACCGTCATCTGCAAGACATGGCGCAGGTGGTCAAGCAAAACCAGGGACGCTCATTCAATGAAGGCATTGAAAACATCCACAGCTTCAGCCGCAATGCTTTGCGCAAGCAGATGCAAACCGATCATGCAGATCAGGATCCCGACGACGTGGTGTTGGACTTTGCCGTGGCGGCCGGTTATCCCGGCGGCGCCGGCATTATCGAGCATGTGCGGATGTCGTTGACCGAGCTGGCCCTGAAAAATCTCGCCGGCAAACCCAAGGGCACGCTGAAGCTTTCCCCCAAAAGCGCCAAGACACTCCCGCAGTGGCTTGACGAAGCTTATCTGCTGGGCAGCGAGGGCTTGATCCAGCGCGTCGATATCGGCGCCACCTACCCGCAAAAAATCAAGGAGCTGTTGCTGTCCGACACGGCCGATGCCCGGCGCCGGGAAACGCTGTTTACCCGCGAACTCAAGGTCCGGCTGCCGATGCAGGCGCTGGAATACAAGATCAGACTCCAGCATGGGGTTTGCGCCAGGGGCTACCGTTATGTGAAAGCCTTGATGGGTGATACGCCCACGGACAGACTCGTCGACGATCAGGAGATCGTCCTGCGGCCACTGGCCTTGTGCCGAAAACCCGGTGCCGCGCCCGATGAAGTCAACAATATGTTTATCATCGAACCCCGCGACACACAGGTCGGCCCGCACCTGCTGTATCGACCGCTGTACGACGACTCCCTGCGGGAATACCCGACACGCCAGGCCCTGCTGGACGCCCTTGCCGCCCCCGGCGAGTTGCAGAACAGCGTGCTGACCTGGCTGGCAGACAAGGCGCGCCCCATCTACGACCACGGCGGCATCAAGGAACCGCACATCCTTCACTTCCTCAGTGGCGACGAATTCACCTCGTATGAAAAACCGGCACCCGCGACCCTGGCTGTCGACGAGGGGGCCGAAGAATGGCTGCAATCACAAGTCGACGGCAAGCTGCTCCAGCATTTGTTCGGCAGCACCGCGCGGGCGTTGGTCGACCTGGCCGATCGCGAGTCGGTGTCCAACGGCGAAAGCCGCTGGGCCATTGTCATGGAAGGTGCGTGGCTGCTGTTCAATACGCTGCTGTTGCCGCTGGTCCGCGGGCCGGCCATGTTGGCAGGCTGGCTCCTGGTATTGGTCAGCAGCCTGGAGCAGGACTTGACCGGGCTCGATAGCGATGACCCGACCGTCCGGGAGTTGGCGTTGATCGATCTGTTGCTGAATACTGCGATGGTGTTGCTGCACACGGCCACGCCCTCCAACAGAAGCCGGCAGCCATTGGTGGAACCGGCCCCGGAAGACAGCGCGTTGCACCTGGCCTCCTGGCACCGCGCTGCGGGTCAGCCCCACCCGCAAGACACGCCGGTGGTACGTCATGGGCCAGTAGCGTTGCCCGGGGAACCACCGGCCACAGGGCACACGACCCTGGACTTCAGCCGTTCCATCGCCAGCCCCAAGGCAAGCGCGAAATTGCTCAACGCCTTGCTCGCCGTCAATGTGCCATGGCCCGAAACGCTACCGGCTCCGGTGGCCAGCGGTGCCTTCAAGGGACTGTACCATATCGGCGACCTCTGGCATGCCAGCGTCGGTGGGCTGCTGTTCCAGGTCAGCGTTGAGCCCGGCTTCGGCGAAGTCTACCTGGTCGATCCAAAGCACCCGGACCATCCCGGCTTCAAGCTGGCCAGCGACGGCCAGGGGCACTGGCGACTGGATCGCAGGGCCCGACTCGAGGGCGGAATGCCCAGGAAACGGGTCGATAACTGGCGGGAGGGGCAGCAAAGCTTCCTGCGTGAGCTCAATGCCCAAGCGTACGCTCTGAAGGACCAATTTAACCAGCTGATCCCGGCTGTTCAGGAATCCAGGGAAAACCTGGAAATCGCTCGCGAGAACCTTGTTAAACAGAAAAAAACCTTAAGACAGCTTTGGGTATTACTCGGCAATGCGATTGAGGCACTGCGAGCCAGGGTCACTGAGCGCCATGAACAGGAGCAGCGTGAAACGGCGCGATTAAAGATGGAGTTGGATAGCGCATTCGATAAACACCTGCAATCCGTCAAGGCGATTTCCCCTGCGTTGCGCAAGGCGATAGACAAGCAAGCCGAGCTGGTGGCCGCCGATAGAACCAACGTGCTCTATAGAAATGATCACCACCGACTAGCCCTGCTTGAATACAATAATTGGACCTTGGCGTATGAATACCTGATCAAATCTCGCCTTGACATGGCTGAATCCGAGACCGGTGAGAACATCGATGAGCTGAGCATCCGAGTCAATGAGCAATTGCGCCGGGGCATTACGACTGCGTATGAGTCGTTCATCAACCATAAGGAAGCCTTGCTTGAGCTGGAAAAAACCCAGATCGAGATCGCCAAGGAAATAGAAACACTTCTCGCTCAAGCCGACCCAGCCCAGCGTCAGGTGCTGTTGAGCATATCGCCTGAAGATCAATACATCTCCTCGGTTACCCTGAAAATGTCCGAGTTGCTAACGCTTCTCGAATTGGTGCTGGATCGCGGCGGCTCCTCCCGTGATCCGGCAGAGTTTCCCTTTGCCCAACAGCTCATCGACACTCAATTGGCCCAAACCATTTTTACGCATGCGGAGATGCGCTCCACTTCAGGCTACTCGTCGGCCGAACAGACTGCCGTCCTCAAGGATATTCTGGAGCACTACGAGCGCATGGAGAATGCCGTCAATTCATTAACTGACATGAATTCCGGTTTCGTGCGTGACGAATATCGATCTCCTTTTCTGGAGCACCTGGGTGAGGCCCGTACCAGCCTCGAAACACAACTGGCCGACTTGATCCTCGTTGACCAAGGGTTCGCCCCGGCGCCGGCACCAAACAGACCCGGCAGGGTAAAACCCGCCAACAAAAAAGTAATCAGGACCCGCAACAAGGGGAGCCTGGTGGGCGACTTGCGCCCACCCGAACCTGGGGATCCGGGCAGTTTAGTCGACATCAAAGACCCCATCACCGGTGAGACCGTCGCCACTTACCTTGAACACGCCAACGAAGGGTTTTGGCAAGAGGTGGTGACTGCGCGCCCGCCTGAGCCGGCTCCCCCACCTGCGGTTCGCTCATTGAAGAGCATCAAAACGGAAGCGGAAACGGTAATAGGCGAACGCGCGGATATTGAACTCAGTATTCGCTTTCAACAAAGAAAACTTCAAGATCCCAGCCGACGCGAAGGCGTCGATCCGCGAGATTGGGATGTCATGCTGACCCAGCATGCGGAAAAACTCGAAGCCCTGGCCGAAGAAATAAAAGGCAACCACGCCACGGATACAAACGCCGCCAAATTGGAGAGCACTTACCGTGACGAGGCGAAGGCTGTGAAACAATTGGCCTACGAGGTTTGCAGCGAGGGATACAAGCTACAGCGCCCCCAAGACTCCAATGTCGAATATCTGTGGGATCACGGCTTTGTCGATATCAACCTGGTCCGCAGTCGCATCCTTTTGAAAGCGGGTGACTACCTCACCGAGTATGCAGTGCGTGACAAAAACAAAATAAAAGAAGGGAAAAAGGGCGAGGAAAATGTCTTGTGGTATGCGCATTTCCATTATCTGGCCGCCGATTCACCAAAATCACCACCTGCATTCGCTCATTTAAAGACAAAAGAGGAGCGCAAATTTACCCGTAAAGAACTGGTCGAACGGGCCCGCAAGGACAACCGCGCGCTGGTCAATCTGGAAAAAGCGGAAATCGCATTGCCCTTGGCTGAAAAGCTTTTCCTGAAACTGGAGCTATTGCCGTAAGCGAACTGAAAAAAAGCAGCCCGGGCTTAATGCCGGTCACTGTAGGAGCGAGCTTGCTCCTACAGTGACGCGGATTGATAAAAAAAACGCAGCCTAGGCTGCGTTTTTTTCAAACCGTTGAATCAGTGGGCAAACAACGAATTGCCCTTCTGCCCCGCCAGTTTCTCCGGCTTGATCAGGAACCGCGCCAGCGCTGGCAGCAGCCACAGTGCGCCGAACATGTTCCACAGCAGCATGAAGGTCAGCATCAATCCCATGTCAGCCTGGAACTTGATCGCCGAGAAAATCCAGGTGCACACGCCGATCGCCAGGCACAAACCGGTGAACAGCACGGCTTTACCGGTGGATTTCAGCGTCTGGTAGTACGCCTCTTGCAACGGCAGGCCGGCACGCAGGAAGCTTTCCAGGCGGCTGTAGATGTAGATCCCGTAGTCCACGCCAATCCCCACTCCCAACGCCACCACCGGCAGGGTCGCGACTTTCACGCCGATGCCCATGAACGCCATCAGCGCATTACCGAGTACCGAGGTCAGGACCAGTGGCAACACGATGCACAGGGTCGCCGCCCAGGAACGGAAAGTGATCATGCACATGGTCGCGACGCAGATGTAGACGAGGATCAGGATGGTCAGCTCGGATTCCTTGATCACCTCGTTAGTGGCCGCCTCGATCCCGGCGTTACCCGCAGCAAGGATGAATTCCAGGCCTTCCTTGTTGTTCTCCTTGGCGAACGCCTGCACCGCATGCACCGCGCGATCCAGTGTGGCGGCCTTGTGGTCGTTGAGAAACACCAGCACCGGCGCCAGGGAGCAACTGTTGTTGTACAGGCCGTCAGCGCGGGCGATGGAGTTGTTCAGCACGTCCGGGTTGCGCGACAGGGTTTCCCATTTCAGGTTGCCCTCGTTCATGCCCTTGATCATCTGTTTGGACACGGTCACCAGCGAGATCGCCGACTGCACGCCCTCGGTGTTCTGCATCTTCCACATCAGCTCGTCGATCGGCGCCATGGCTTCGTAGCGCGAGCAGCCTTCGGACTTGGTCTTGACCATCACCACCAATACGTCGGAGCTGGTGGAGTAGTTGCTGATGATGAAGTTGTTATCCTGGTTGTAGCGCGAGTCTGGACGCAGTTCCGGCGCGCCCTGGTCGAGGTCACCGATTTTCAGGTTCTGGCTGTACCAGAGGCCGCCACCGAATGCGATCAGTGCCAGGGCAATGGAGACCGGGGCGACTTTCGGGCTGGCAAAGTTCGACAGCAGGCGCCAGAACGGGTGTTCGCGATGCGCGTCTTTCTTGCTGCGTTCGACCGCGCGTTTGCTGATGCCGACGTAGGAAATCGCCACAGGCAACAGGATCAGGTTGGTGAAGACGATCACTGCCACGCCGATGGACGCGCCGATCGCCAGTTCACGGATCACGCCGATATCGATGATCAGCAGCGTGATGAAACCCACCGCATCGGCGAGGATCGCGATCATCCCCGGCAGAAACAGCTGGCGGAAGGTGCGCCGCGCGGCCGTCAAAGCGTTGTCCGCCTCGCTGGACTGCAAAGCGATGCCGTTGATCTTCTGCACGCCGTGGGAAATACCGATGGCGAAGATCAGGAACGGCACCAGCATCGAATACGGGTCCAGCCCGAAGCCGAAGAAGTGCATCAGGCCGAGCTGCCAGACCACTGCCACCAGCGTCGTACTCAACACCGCCACGGTGCTGCGCATGCAGTTGGTGAACCAGTAGAGCAGGATCAGGGTGATGACGAAGGCCACGCCGAAGAACATCACCACCATGACCAGGCCATCGATCAGGTCGCCGACTTTCTTGGCAAAACCGACGATGTGGATCTGCACATTGGGGTTCTGGGCTTCGAACTTGTCGCGGATCTTTTCTTCCAGCTCGTGGGAGAACTTGCGGTAATCCAGTGCCAGCAGCGTGCCCTGGTCCTGCGGGTCCGGGTAGGACTCCAGCAGCGGGATGTCAACGATGCTCGACTTGAAGTCGTTGGCCACCAGGCGCCCGACCTGCCCGGACTTGAGCACATTGTTGCGCAGCAGGTCGAGGCTTTGCTGGGAACCGTTGTAGCTCTGGGGAATCACTTCACCACCGGCGAAACCCTCCTCCGTCACTTCGGTCCAGCGCACGCTCGGACTCCACAGCGACTTGAGGCCGGAACGGTCGACGCCGGAGATGTAGAACACCTCGTCGTTGATCTGGCGCAGGGTCTCCATGTACTCCTTGGAGAAGATGTCGCCATCGGTGGCTTCAACCGAGATCCGCACGGTGTTGCCCAGGTTCGCCAGATCGTTGCGGTGCTCCATCATCTTTTGAATGAACGGATGCTCGAGCGGGATCATTTTTTCGAAACTGGTGGACGGCCGGATCAGCGTCGCCTGCCAGAACAGGAACACACTGACCAGCAGGCAGATGAAGATCACTGCCGGGCGGTTGTTGAAAATCAGGCGTTCGAGAAACGTCGCCTTGTCATGATGATGAGTGCTCAAGGATGTCATAGACCCGCCTTCTTATTATGTGCCCGGCTCATTTGGACGACCCGTTCTTTCCATTCTCTGCGCCGGCGCCGGTTGGCGAGGTGACGCGAACGCCGCCCTGTCCTGCCAGAATCAGATTGCCGTTGCCCGCCGCGGTGACTGCCGAAACGGAAATGCGATCCGGGCGATTGAACACGCTGAAGGTTTCGCCGTTGTCGTTGCTGCGGATCACCGAACCGCCATTGCCGACGATCACGATGGAACCGTCATCAAGCAATGTGGCGCCGGACAGGCCGAACTCGAGCGCGCCGCGAGCAGCCTTCAACTCGACCTGTTCCCAGGTGCCGCCGAAATCCGTGGAGCGATACAGATTGCCCCGCAGCCCGTAAGCCAGCAGGGTGTTGGCTTGAGCGGTGCCGATCACACCGAACAACGAGCCTTCATACGGGCCTTCAAGTTTCTCCCAGGTCTCGCCCCCATCGGCAGAGCGGAACATGCTGCCCTGCTCGCCAACGATGAACAGCCCGGCATCCTTGACCGCGGCGATGGCGTTGAGGTGGAACTGGTCTTCGTTGTCCAGGCGGTCGCTGACGTCTTCCCAGTGCTTGCCACCGTCGGTGGTTGCCATCAAGGCACCGTAGGCGCCCACGGCAAAGCCGCTGTCGACGTCCTGGAACCAGACGTCCAGCAGCGGCGATTCGCGGTTGAGGTCTTCAAACTGCTTGGTCCAGCTGACACCGCCGTCCTCGCTGGCGAGGATCTGCGCGTCATGGCCAACGGCCCAGCCGTGCTTGTCGTCGACGAAAAATACCGAGGTCAGCAATTGCCGGGTCGGCACCTTGGCCTGGGTCCAGGTCGCGCCCTGGTCATCGGAGTACAGGATGTGCCCGCGATCCCCGACCGCCACCAGTCGTGAGCCTGCGTGCACGACGTCGAGCATCAGGCTTTTGCTGGCCTTGGCGGATTCAACGGAATACACCCCATCGGACGCCGGCGCCGCAGCGGCCAGCACGGGTGCCGACAGCACGGCACAGCTCAACAGCGAGAGCGCTGTAGCCAGCAACGCGAATTTGCGCAGTGCCGGCGGGCGGCAGATACCCACACCCATGACAGGCTCACTCATAGACCTTCCCCCATTATTATTGTTAGGTCGTTCAACCTTTCTGGGCGCCGTAAGGGGTGCATCGGGATTGCCTGTTCTGGAGCATAGTCCTGAAACCCGCAATCCAGAGCCCCTTCGGAAGCTGGCTTTATCCTATCGGGGTTTGGAAAGGTCTGACAATCGACGCCACGTTATGTTTTGTTAACCTGGGGGGTATGGGGGGAGGATGAATGATGGGGTATCAGGTGGGGTGATTGGGGTTTGGCTCGGTTTTGGGGCATGACATCGATCACCTGTAGGAGCTGGCTTGCCAGCGAAGGCGTCCGTTCAGTGATAGATATATCGACTGACCCACCGCTTTCGCTGGCAAGCCAGCTCCTACAGGTGTCCGGTGAACACCTGCGGGAGATGAGTCAGAATCAGGCCAGGCTCTTGCTGACCACTTCAAACACATCGCTGGACAGTTGGCCCGAAGCACGAATCCGCTCCAGCTCACCTTTCATCAACGCCTGACGCGCAGCGTCGTATTTGCGCCAGCGCGTCAGCGGTGCCAATTGCCGGGAGGCGATCTGCGGGTTGAACCCGTCCAGCTCGATCACCAGATCCGTCAGGAACCGATACCCGGAACCGTCCGCCGCATGGAAGTTGATCAGGTTCTGCCCGGCAAACGCGCCGACCAGTGCCCGTACCTTGTTCGGGTTCTTGATGTTGAACGCAGGATGCTGCATCAACTGGCGAACCCGCTCCAGACCGCCCGGCAAGGTGCTGCCGGCCTGAACGCTGAACCACTGATCCATGACCAGCGGATTGTCCTTGAAGTGCTCGGCAAAACTCGCCAGGGCCGTCGCCTTCTGCTCCTCGAACGGCGAATTCACCAGCACCGCCAGCGCCGTCAGGCGCTCGGTCATGTTGTCGCTGGTCTCGAACTGCTCGAGCGTCGCCGCCAACACTTGCGGCTTGCCGCTGAGCATCAGGTACGACAGCGCGATGTTCTGCAACGCGCGACGCGCGAAGTGCTCGGCCTCGGCCACATAGGGGGTCTGCTTCGAGAGATCGCGATTAGCCTGATAACGCAACCACAGCGCCTCGAACAAACCTTCCGCCAATTGTTGACGGGCAAACTCGCGGGCGATGTGGATGGCATCGACGTCGGCCACTTCGCTGATCTCGGTCAGATACGCCTCGCCCGGCAGCGAGAGCATTTCGGCGACCATCGCCTGATCCAGCGTCTCGTCCGACAGCACCGTACGCAGGGCAGATATCAAACGCTGGTCGAGCACCAGCTTCTCGCCCTTCTGATGATCGGCAATCAGCTCCTGCAAGACCTGAACCGACAATTGCTGACCGGCATCCCAGCGATTGAAGCCGTCGCTGTCATGCTGCATCAAAAACATAAGTTGGTCGCGGTCGTACGGGAAGCTCAGCTTCACCGGGGCCGAGAAGCCACGCAGCAACGAAGGCAGTGGTTTTTCAGCGATGTCGATGAAGGTGAAGGTCTGCTCGGCTTCGGTCACCGAAATAACCCGCGAAGTGCCTTGAGCGGTGGCTTCACCAGAAAGACGCAAGGCAATCTCACCGCCCTTGCTGTCCAGCAGGCCCAATTCGACTGGAATCACGAACGGCAGCTTTTCCACCTTGTCCGGGGTTGCCGGGCAGCTCTGGCGGAAGGTCAGGCTGTAGGTTTTCGCCGCCGCGTCGTAAGACTCACTCACCGCCAGACGCGGTGTGCCGGCCTGGCTGTACCAGCGCTTGAACTGGGTCAGGTCGACACCGTTGGCGTCTTCCATGGCCTTGATGAAGTCATCGCAGGTCACGGCCTGGCCATCGTGGCGTTCAAAGTACAGGTCGCTGCCTTTACGGAAACCTGCGGCGCCAAGCAAGGTGTGGATCATGCCGACCACTTCCGAGCCCTTTTCGTACACGGTCAGGGTGTAGAAGTTGGAGATCTCGATGAAGCTGTCCGGGCGCACGGCGTGAGCCATGGGACCGGCGTCTTCGGCGAACTGGTGGGTGCGCAGGTAGGCCACGTCCTGGATACGCTTGACCGTGGCCGAGTTCATGTCGGCGGAGAAGCCCGAGTCGCGGAACACGGTGAAGCCTTCCTTGAGCGACAGCTGAAACCAGTCGCGGCAGGTCACGCGGTTGCCCGACCAGTTGTGGAAATACTCGTGGGCAACGATCGCCTCGACCCGCTGGTGCGCGGCGTCGGTGGCGGTTTCGGCCTTCGCCAGCACGGCGCTGGAGTTGAAGATATTGAGGCCCTTGTTCTCCATGGCGCCCATGTTGAAGTCGTTCACGGCGACGATCATGAAGATGTCCAGGTCGTACTCGCGACCATAGACCTCTTCGTCCCAGCGCATGGACTTCTTCAGGCTGTTCATGGCGTGCTGGCACTTGTCGATGTTTTCCGGCTCGACGTAAATGCGCAGCGCTACGGAACGCTCGGTCATGGTGGTGAAGGTGTCTTCGACGCACCAAAGGTCACCGGCCACCAGCGCGAACAGGTAGGCAGGTTTCTTGAACGGATCTTCCCAGGTCGCCCAGTGCCGGCCGTCTTCGCCCGGACCGCTGGCAATCGGGTTGCCGTTGGACAGCAGCACCGGATAGCTGTGCTGCTCGGCGACCACCGTGGTGGTGAACGTGCTCATCACATCCGGGCGATCGAGGTAATAGGTAATCTTGCGAAAGCCTTCGGCCTCGCACTGGGTGCAGAACATGGTGCCGGACTTGTACAGGCCTTCCAGCGCGGTGTTGGTTTCCGGGTGGATCCTGACGCTGGTATCGACCGTGAAGGTGGTGCTGGTTGGCTGCAGGGTCAGGTGATTTTCAGTCAGCTGGTAGTCCGCGACGCTCAGCTCATGATCGGCCAGCGTCACCGACAGCAGCTCGAGTTGCTGGCCATCCAGCACCAACGGCGGCAGGCCCGGGCCACGCTCGGGATTGCGGCGCATCACCAGTTGCGCATGGACCAGGCTGTGGTCCTCGAACAACTCGAAGGTCAGGTGCGTCTCGTCGATCAGGTACTCGGGGGCCTGATAGTCCTTCAGGTAGATCATCTTCGGTTGTTCGGTGCGCATGCTGGAGTCCTTACTGATGCACGGCGAGCTGATAGGCCGTGTACTTGCGAATATTGATCACGCCGGTGTCGAAAATCAGGTACTGGCCCTTGATTCCCAGCAGCGTGCCTTCGGCAATCGGGTTCTTGTCCAGGTTGAAGCTGACAATCTTCGCCGGGTATTGCTCGATCGGATAGCGGATTTCGAGCGGTTCGACATCGGCAATGGTCTGGATTGCCTGCAGGCCGAATCGTTCCTGCAAACCTTGCAAACCGTCGGCACAGCTTTCAAACAGCTGATCGCGAACCTGGGCCAGGTCCACCGAAGTCGCGTCGCCCTTGAGTAAAGCACGCCAGTTGGTCTTGTCCGCCACCTGGCTGCGGAACAGGTCCTCGACGAAGCCCGACTGCTGACGGGTCGAGACACGCATGATGGGCAGTGCCTGACTGGCGCCCTGATCGATCCAGCGGGTCGGCAGCTGGGTGGCACGGGTAATGCCGACCTTCACCCCCGACGAGTTGGACAGGTACACGATGTGATCGGTCATGCAGAACTTTTCGCCCCACTCAGGCTCCCGACACGTGCCGGCGTCGTAGTGGCAACGCTCCGGGCTCATGATGCACAGGTCGCACTGCGCCAGTTTGGTCATGCACGGGTAGCAGTAACCCTGGCTGAAACTGGTTTTGGTCTTGCGTCCGCAATGGGAGCAAAAGATCGCCCCCAGGTATTCCAGGCGCACCGTGGTGCCGATCAAGGGATTGACCGGTACCTCGAGGTCGTCCAGACGAAACGCGTATTGCACGTTCGGCCCGTCCAGGCGCGCCGACATTTTGCTGATTGCACCGCGGCCGATCTCGATCAATGGACAGCATCCGACTTGAACAGGATATTGGGTACGGTGATCGACTTGGAGCTGCATTCCTGCGGGCCCATGTAACCGGTGCGCTCTTCTTCCGGCAGGTTCTGGATCTCCCAGGCGATCATCGCTTGCAGCGACAGTTCCCGCTGTTCGGCGGTGAGTTTGCCACCGTCGGACCATTTGCCGATTTCCACCGCCAGTTTCAGGCTCTGGTAGATATCGGGGGTGATGTTGTTGATCATTTCGTTGAAAGAGGACATCAAGGTCTCCGTGCTCTTCAAGACACAAATAAATTTAGACGGCCAGTTTACGGCGGTTGTACAAACCACCCAACAGACCGGTGAAGCATCCGATGAGTAACCCGCTGACGTGGGCCGCGTTGGCGATTTCACCGAAGCCGATCATCGAGACCAGCCCGGACAGGCAGAGCAGCAGCCACACCAGCATCATCACCAGCACCCCACGGGGCAGGCGATAAGCCGGGTTTGGCGACAACAGCTGGAAGATCCAGCAATGCCCCAGCAGGCCGTACAGCACCCCGGACAACCCGCCAAACAGGGTCGGGCCGCTGAAAATGAACTGGGTATAGTTGGACACCAGGCTGAACAGCAAGGTCAGGCCGAGCAGGTTGATACTGCCCTGGCGCGACTCGATGCGCCGCCCCAGCTCCCAGTACCACATGCCGTTCATGGCCAGGTGCAGGATGCCGAAATGAATCAGCATCGGCGTCACCAGGCGCCACCACTGCCCCGCCGCCAAGCTGTCGGCCAACGGCACGAAATGGAGGTAGTCGCCGACGATGCGGAAATCGAGAAAGGTCAGCCAGCGCATCGTGTCGAAGTTTTCGCCCAGCAGCGTCACCGCGCCGACGAGCAGGCTCAGCAACAGCACCAGTGCAGTCGCCTTGGCGTAGCGCAGTTGCTCGACAAAACCGGGGCGGCGGGTGGTCGGCGCCACAGGGATGTCGAGCTGTTGATCGGGATCGCCCGCCGGAAAACGTTCATATAGCGAACGCACGTCTTCACTGATGTTCGCCGGTACCCACAGTACCTGCTCGCCCGCCTCTTCACTGACCCGATGCGGCACCTGCATGCGTTGCAGCAACTTGACGAAGCCACTCAGATCCACCGTCAGGGGCAGGCGTAAAACGGCAACCCCACTCATTGCAGCACCTCCGGCCGTTCAACATCGACCCAGACGAATTTATGCGGATCGAGACGGGTTTCCTGATCCAGGCGATAGGCAACCAGTTTGCCGTACAGCACCGCGCTGTAGTCCAGGCACGCCAGGTTCGAACGGATCGGTGCCGGTTTGCCGCTGCGCCAGTAATGGCCGACGAACAGCAGGGGTTCATCGACGCCATAGCGCAGCAAGGTGTTTTTCTCTGTGGACGACAAGGGCGTTTGCGCCACGGGCTCTGGCAATGCATCAGGCTGGAACACAATGTCTCCGTAGGTTTGCGGATCGTCTTCCCAGAACTTGGTGCGGAAGAACGAACGTGTCAGGCCATCGCCGCTGGTCATGGTCAGCCCATGGGGCAAACGCATGTCGGTGCCGCGCAGCAGGCGATCGAATACAGTGCAGGCGAAGCTGCCGGGCACCGCCGAGGCCTGGAGGAAATGCTCATCGACGCAACCGTTGGGAAATAGCGCCCGCAGCGGTTCGATCAGGCCGGCATCCCAGCAGGCATGCACCACCCGGAATCGTCCGGCATCGACGTACAAGGGCAACTCATAGAACCATTGCAGGAAGTCGTGCCAGTCCGCCGGGTGGTTTTCGAACTGGGTCAGGGTTTCGTTGAGCAAACGGGCATGACGCGGGGTGTGTTCACGGACGAATTGCTTGCCGCTGCCCGGTAGCGCCGGAGTGCTCCAGCCAAGAGCGTTGAATTCATGGTTGCCCATGATGCACAGCGCCTGGCCGGCCTCGACCATGTCGTGAACAATGTGCAGCGCCTCGCGAATCCGCGGGCCGCGGTCGATGATGTCGCCGACGAACACCACCATCCGCGACGGATGCCGCCAGACGCCGCCTTGTTTTTGATAACCGAGTCGGTCGAGCAAGTGCTCCAGGGTCAGAGCGCAACCGTGCACGTCACCGATCAGGTCGTAGCTTCGCGCGGGATCGAACATCAGTCGCCTCCACCACCCAACCGGCTGCCCCAGCCGAGTTTGGTCCGGCACACCTCATAGTAGTTGTGGTCGAGCGGATGAATCAGACGCAACTTCTGCGCTTTCTTGCTGATGGTAATGGTGTCGCCGGGCGCGCAAGTGAAGTGGTTCTGCCCGTCGCAGGAGACTTGCGGGTAGATCTGCATATCCTTGGACACGACGATTTTCAGCTCACTGTTGCCATCGACCACAATTGGCCGGCCCGACAAGGTATGGGGGTACATCGGCACAATCACAATAGCGTCGAGCTTGGGGTGCATGATCGGTCCGCCCGCCGACAGCGCATAGGCCGTCGAGCCGGTGGGCGTGGCGACGATCAGGCCGTCGGCCTTCTGGCTGCAGACGAACTGGCCGTCGATGTACAGCTCGAACTCGATCATCCGCGTCGATTTGCCAGGGTGCAGCACCACGTCGTTCAGCGCATCGCCCTGGCCAATGGCCTCGGCGTGACGCCGGACTTCGGCCTGCAGCAGGAAGCGGTTTTCCACCAGGTAGTGGCCGTCGAGCACTTCGGCGACTTTCACTTCCAGTTCATCGGGGCGAATATCGGTCAGGAAACCCAGGCTGCCGCGGTTGATGCCCAGCACCGGGATATTGTGTCGGGCCAACGCACGAGCAGCGCCCAACAGGCTGCCGTCACCGCCGACCACAATCACCATGTCACAGACTTCGCCGAGCATCTTGCGTGACGAGGTTTGCAGGCCATGACCGGGCAAGACTTCGGCAATGGTGTCTTCGAGGATCACGTGCAGGTGACGATCGAGCAGAAACCGTTTCAGTCGGCGGACGGTATCCAGCACCTGCGAACTGCCCAGGCGACCGATGATGCCGATATTACGAAATTGCTCCATGGGGTTCCTGCGAGTCCGGCGAAAAACACGATTATGGGCGAAAGCGCGGGATAGACAAAATCCTTTCAGCCACAACGGTGTACTCACGATTGAGGCTATGCTCGCAAGATGATCCTATTTCCCGATTTGTTGCAGTTACCCCATCAGTTGCGCCACCCCGAAGTGCGCGACCTGGCCTGGGTCATCCTCGCGCCGCCGATGCTCGATGTCACCCCGTGGCCGCAGCGCCACCCGCTGGCCGGCAGTGACTGGGTGCAGGCGCCGCAACGGCTGGAGCTGTGGCTGCGGCAACTCGATCGCGACAGTTATGACCTGCTGCACTGGCTGGCACAGGCCAGGACCCGGCGCCTGGGTTTGTATTACGAACGTCTGTGGCAGTACGCGGTGCGCCACGCACCGGGCATCGAACTGATTGCCGCCAACATGCCGATCCGCCGCGAGGGTCACACCCTGGGAGAACTGGACATGTTGCTGCGCGATCGCGACGGCGTGCACCACCTGGAACTGGCGATCAAACTCTACCTCGGCCCGCAGAACGGCAACGGACACGACACGGCGCAGTGGCTCGGCCCGGGCTGCCACGATCGGCTGGACCGCAAACTCGCCCACCTCAGCCAGCACCAATTGCCGATTTCCGCCCGCCCGGAGAGCCGCGAAGTGTTGGCGGCGCTGGACATTCAGCAGTTCAGTGCGCATTTGTGGCTGGGCGGCTATTTGCTGTATCCGTGGCCGGGGCAGTCCGCACCACCAGACGGCGCACATCCACAGCATTTGCGGGGCAGCTGGTTGCATCAAAAAGACTGGGCGGACTTTGTCGTGCAGCGTCCGTTCGGCCGCTGGCAACCCCTGCCCCGCCACGCCTGGCTGGCGCCGGCGCATTATCCGGTGGAGCAGACCTGGAGCACTGAGCAGCTGGATGCGTGGCTCAGCGATCTGGAACCGCAGGCCCCGGCACAGTTGCTGGTGCGGCTGGCAGAGAATGGCGATGGGGATTGGGAGGAAGCGGAGCGATTGTTCCTGGTGGCGGACCTTTGGCCGAATGTGCCGGGTAGTGGTTAAGTTTTGTGGTGCTTGGGCTGGCCTCATCGCGAGCAAGCTCGCTCCCACAGGTTTTTATGCCGTTCGCCAGTTTTTCATTCGGCATAAATCCCGTGGGAGCGAGCTTGCTCGCGATGAGGCCGACGCGATCTAGATGGACAGCCGCACTGCCAACGCCGCCAACGTCGCCAACAACACCGGCACCGTCAACACAATTCCGACTTTGAAATAATACCCCCAGCCAATCCGGATGTTCTTGCGCTGCAGCACATGCAGCCACAACAACGTCGCCAGACTGCCGATCGGCGTGATTTTCGGCCCCAGATCACTGCCGATAACGTTGGCATAGATCATCGCCTCCTTCACCACGCCCGTTGCCTGGCTGGCCTCAATTGACAGCAACCCGATCAGCACTGTCGGCAAATTATTCATCATCGACGACAGCAGCGCCGTCAGCAGCCCGGTGCCCATGGCCGCGCCCCAGACGCCGTAATGGGCAAAGCCGTCCTGCCAGCCGGCCAGATACCCGGTGAGCCCGGCATTGCGCAGGCCGTAGACCACCAGGTACATGCCCAGTGAGAAGATAACGATCTGCCATGGCGCTTCTTTGATCACCTTGCGCATGGAAATCTTGTGACCACGGGCAGCGATGGCCAACAGCAACGCTGCGCACACCGCCGAGATAGCACTGATCGGAATACCCAGCGGCTCCAGGGCAAAAGCAGGAAAATCAACGACGCAATGAGCATGCACAGCAGCCTTCAAGGACAGGTCGGAACGAAAATCGGGATCAGCAGCAGCGTTCAGGTCAGCGGCGGAACAAACCGCCGCATGGCTGTAGGAAATGGAAAGGATGATCTGTAGCCGATTGGCCAGCACAGGGTAATCCATGTGGGAGCGAGCCTGCTCGCGAAAGCAATCTGTCAGTCACTGTGAGGGTGAATGGACCAGCGCCTTCGTCGGAACGCCGCCCGGAGCAGGCTCGCTCCCACAGGGTCCATTTGGCGTCACAATTTCTTGTGCTGTTCTACCCATTTTCCGTAGGCATTGATGAATTTCTGCAGGAACGGCTTGACCGTCTCGGACAGCTTACCCGTCTCGTCGAACGCCGAACCGGCACCGCTCAAGTAGGCTTCCGGCTGCTGCATGCAGGGTACATCGAGGAACACCATGGACTGGCGCAGGTGATGGTTGGCACCAAATCCGCCCACCGCACCCGGTGAAACGCTGATCACCGCCCCCGGCTTGCCGCCCCAGGCGCTCTGGCCGTAGGGGCGCGAACCGACGTCGATCGCATTCTTCAATGGCGCCGGCACCGAACGGTTGTATTCGGGGGTCACGAACAGCAATGCGTCGGATGAGCTCACTTGTTGTCGGAAAGTGCTGTAGGCTGCCGGCGGTGAAGCGCCATCGATATCTTCGTTGTAGAGCGGCAGGTCGCCGATTTCGATGATGTTCAGCTTGAGATTCGCCGGCGCCAGATCGGCCAGGGCCAGCGCGACCTTGCGATTGAGCGATTCCTTTCTCAAGCTGCCGACCAGTACGGCGATCGTGTAGACATTGCTCATGGAAAATTCTCGACTATCCGATAGAAAGAGCTACTAGTTATAGATGACGATTCAAGCAGTGGGCGACTAAAACATTGCCCCTGACTATTTTTTTCCAGCAGGAAAACTTACCTCACCCAACCAAGGTCTACAGACCCGCACATTGCGTGATTTATCTCCAGAGGTTCTAAGCAGATGGCAGCAGTACTCGTCGGTCAGTTCCATGCAAGAGACGCGGAAGGCCGCGTTTATCTAGTGCATGAGTTCCAGGACTCCACCCCGTCGGCAGACGGTCTTACCGGCTCGGTGCCTGTCACCACCTATAAGCTGGCCATTGGCGATCGAATGAAAAAACTCGATGACAACCGGTTTCAGCTGATTCAATCGGACGTCACTATCACGCGCGAACCTGACACTTATGTCGGCCAGCTGCCGGAAACCACCGTTGCCTCATAACCTGCCGTTATGAGCGGAAGTCATATGCGCGCACTTGAGTTAGGATTCAGTCACTGACTCCCTCACCTGCCGAACATGGACTTCACGCATGCGTTTACGTCATATCGAAGTGATCCAGGCGCTCTTGCAGACCGGTCACCTGGGTACCGCCGCCGAATGGCTGCAGTTGCCGGTGGCCGAGGTTGAACGCATTCTGCGCGATGCCGAGGAGCAGTTGGGTTTCATGCTGTTTTCCAGCGTGCGTGGACGCCTGCAGGCCACGCGCGAGGCGCGGGCGCTGCAGGTTGAAATCGCCCACGTCTATGACGCACTCGAGCCGGTCCAGCGCCTGGCCAGCAGCCTCAAGCACTATCAAGCCCCGCCCCTGCGAATCATCTGCACCCCGCCCCTGGCACAACAACTGTTGCCGCAGAGCATTGCAACTTTGCGCAAGCGCCTGCCCGACGCGCCTTGCAGCCTGCTGAGCCAGCCCACCCGCGAGATCGTCAGAAGCCTGTTGCTACGCGAAAGCGATCTGGGCCTGAGCCTGCACGATCCCGATCACGCCGACATCCATTGCCAGGTGATCGCCCAGGGCAAACTTCAACTGCTCGCCCCCCATGGCTGGTTGCAACCGAAACAGAAGTACATCTCGCTGCAAGACCTGGCGGGGCAATCGATGGTGGGGCTGGAAGGTCATGATCCGTTGAGCCCGGCGCTCGACCACAAACTACACGCGCTGCGCCCTGCCCCAGTGTTCCACACCCGGGTCCAGACTCATCAGATGATGCGCAGCATGGTCGAGGCCGGCGAAGGCCTGGCGATTGTCGACCCGTTTACCGCTCTCGGGGCCAGGTCGACCGGGCTCGACGCTTGCCCGCTGGCGCCCGCGGTGCCGATCAGCCTCTATGCCCTGACTCTGAAAAACGGCGAACCCTCGCTGGCCGTTCAGGCATTACTGGACATCGTCACGGAACAAGCCGCGGCGATGCTGACGAGCTAAACGGATTTTCCAGCGGGTTATCGAACAATCGATACCAGAACAGCGCCACTTCGGCGGTGTTCGGATCAATACCGCGATAGCGCAGATGATCGATCCCGCCCACCACGAAGCCGCAGCGCTCATAGAGCCGACAGGCACCCAGGTTATTGTTCTGGGTTTCGAGCATGATGCCCGGCAGTTTTTTCTTGCGACTCCAGAACTGCGCCACATCCAGCAGTGCCTTGGCCACGCCATGTCGGCGGGCAGGCGCGTGCACCGCCAACTCATCGATATGGGCAAAGCCGTTCCAATTGGTGCTCACCACCAGGTGTCCCACCGGCTCGTCATCGAGATAAGCCATGAAAATCTCGCTGTCGGTCGCCTCGCGGAAACTGCTGAATTCCTCGGGATCGATGCCGTAACACTTGCGGTAAGGCGTGATAGGCGTCACCAGCCAGCGCTCCACCGGCTTGCCGATTTCAGCGGCGCCATAGGCCGCGACTTCAAAACTGAAATCACTGCCCCAGATATAAGCGGCAAAACCATCGTCGGCAACGCGCACCGACAGCCCTGGGTACTGCGGATTCATGACCGGTTGCATACTGGGAAAGGTCCTCATTCCTTGATGCAATCGACGGTGTAATGCCGTCCATTGCCCTCGTCTTCGTGTTGCAAGCCGTGCACATCAACGACAAACCCCGGGAAGCTGCTGTCGAACGTACGGGCAAACGCCAGGTAATCGATAATCGAGCGCGTCGACCCGGTAAAACGTTCGCCGGGCATGATCAACGGAATCCCCGGCGGGTACGGCACCAGCATCACAGCGGCGATCCGCCCATCCAGGTCATCGATCGACACCGCTTCAACGTCGCCACGCACCAACTGATCATAGGCGTCGGATGGCTTCATGGCGATTTCCGGCAGCACGGTGTACATGCGCTTGAGGTGTTTGGCCGTGGCGTTGCTGCGGTAGCAGGCGTGCAATTGATCGCACAGATCGCGCAGCCCCATGCCCTGATAGCGCGCGACATTCGCTTGCGCCACGCACGGCAGGCAGCTGGCGAGACTGACATTGGCATCGTAGCTGCGCTTGAATTCCAGCAACTCGGTCAGCAGCGTGCTCCATTTGCCCTTGGTGATGCCCATGGAAAACAGCACCAGGAAGGAATACAGCCCGGTCTTTTCGACGACCAGGCCACGTTCCCAGAGGAATTTGCTGACCACCGCCGCCGGAATTCCGCGCTCGCTGAGGGCTCCGCCTGCGGTCAGGCCCGGCATCACCAGGGTGACCTTGATCGGATCGAGCAATACGTAGTCGTCAGTCACGCCGCCAAAACCGTGCCAGTCGGCCTCGGGTTTCAGCAACCAGTCTGCGGTGACGACACGGTCGATGCCTTCCACCGAAGGCGGCTGCCAAATCGAAAACCACCAGTCATCAGCGGCAATGTGCTGCCGCAGATTGGCCAGGGCCCGCCGAAAACTCAGGGCCTCGTCGAACATTTCCTGCAACAGCGAACGTCCTGCCGGCCCCTCCATCATGGCCGATGCCACGTCCAGGGACGCGATGATGCTGTACTGCGGCGAGGTGGAGATGTGCATCATGAACGCTTCATTGAAGCGATCCCGGTCCAGCTGCCGCGCGCCGCCGTCCTGGACGTGAATCATCGAGGCCTGGCTGAACGCTGCCAACAGCTTGTGGGTGGAATGGGTGGTGAACACCAGCGGACTGTCTTCACTGCGGGAAGTGCCCATGCCATAGCGCCCGGCGAAAAACTCATGAAATGCCGCATAGGCGTACCAGGCCTCGTCGAAGTGCAAGACCTCGACGCTGTTGCCCAGGTTCTGTTTGATCAGTTCGGCGTTGTAACAAAGGCCGTCGTAGGTGGAGTTGGTGATCACCGCGAGCTTGACCCTGGGCGCCCGGCCCTTGGTCAGCGGGCTGGCGTCGATCTTGGCCTGGATTGATTCGCGGCTGAATTCGCTCAAGGGTATCGGGCCGATGATCCCCAGCTCATTGCGCTCCGGGCACAGGTACAACGGAATGGCCCCGGTCATGATGATCGAATGCAGCACCGACTTGTGACAATTGCGATCCACCAGCACCAGGTCATCCCGGGCGACCATCGAATGCCAGACGATCTTATTGGCGGTCGAGGTGCCATTGATGACGAAGAAGGTGTGATCGGCGCCGAAGTTGCGGGCGGCACGGGCCTCCGCTTCTGCCAGGGGGCCGGTGTGATCGAGCAGCGAACCCAATTCCGGCACCGACACCGACAAATCCGAACGCAGGGTGTTTTCGCCGAAGAACTGGTGGAACGCCTGTCCGACCGGACTCTTGTGATACGCCACGCCACCGCCGTGACCGGGCGTGTGCCAGGAATAATTGGAGTCGGCGGTGTGTTGCACCAGGGCTTTGAAGAACGGTGGCAGCAGGCCATCGAGGTATTTGCGCGCGGCGCGAGCCACCTGACGGGCGAGGAACGGCACGGTGTCTTCGAACAGGTACAGAATGCCGCGCAGTTGATTGAGTTCAGCCATGGCATCGGCCGGGGCGTTCTCCAGGGTCACCTGTTCACCCAGGGCGAAAATCGGCAGGTCCGGCGCACGCACTCGCGCCAGGCCGATCAGCTCGGCCATGTTGTGCAGCAGATGCGAGTCGGTGCTGGCGTCCTCAGCGGCGATCAACATGCACGAGAGACCGTGATGAGTCGAGGCGACGAGACGCCCTTCGGTATAATCCACGGCGCCGAGAATGCTGAAGCCTTCCTGCTCCAGCTCCCGGGCAATACCCCGCACACGGTCACCGGCGACGGTGTCGGCCTTGATGTCGCGGTGGACGATCAGGACCGGGAATTTCAAATCTTTATACATGAGGCTCAGTGTCCTGAGGCGGCGGGCCGTGGCCTGCCAATACCGTCAGGGTAGAGGGTTGGAGCGGATGTGGCGAGTGCGGCGCCCTGAAATGGGTCATTGGGCGCATTCCAGCGGTGCGGTATTGAAGATCAAAAGATCGCAGCCTCGTTTCACTCGACAGCTCCTACAAGTGAAAACGAGGCTGCGATCTTTTCGGGCCTACGCCACCCCTACGCCTGAGCCTTGGCCTCCGCCAGTTGCTGCCACAACGACGGCGCACCAGCGGACTTGGCGATGGCTTCGAGGCGCGCAATGTGCTGGGCCAGGTCGTCTTCACTGGCGCGAATGACGCGCGTCGGTTGACGGTCGGCCGGCAAACGGCGGATTTCAGTGGCCGAGTTGTCCGCGCCTTCACCGGAACCGTTGCCATCGGAAGCATTACCGGCCAGGGACAGGCTGGTCTGGCCGCCGGTCATGGTCAGGTAGACGTCGGCAAGGATCTCGGAGTCGAGCAAGGCGCCGTGCAGTTCACGGCCGGAGTTATCGACGTCGTAGCGTTTGCACAAGGCATCGAGGCTGTTGCGCTGCCCGGGGTGACGCTCCCGGGCCATCATCAGGGTATCGAGGATCGAGCAGTGTTGCGTGATGTCCGCGCGATCGTGCTGGCCCATCAGGGCAAATTCGTTGTTGATGAAGCCAACGTCGAACGCCGCGTTATGGATGATCAGCTGCGCGCCCTTGATGAACTCAAAGAACTCGTCGGCCACTTCGGTGAAACGCGGCTTGCCCACCAGGAATTCGTTGGTGATGCCGTGGACGCCGATGGCGCCTTCATCACTCTCGCGATCCGGTTGCAGGTAAACGTGGAAATGTCGGCCCGTCAGGCGCCGACCAATCAACTCGACACAACCGATTTCGATAATCCGGTGGCCATCGGTCACCGGCATGCCGGTGGTTTCGGTATCGAGTACAACGGATCTGGTGGCCATCAGTGCTCAGCTCTCAACGGGTCGTTCTTACAAAAGCGGCGATGTTAACACGCTCGCGGGATCGGGCGCGCCACGCCAAGTGATGCAAACGCCGTGGATTTTCAGCAAAATCGCGTCATCGTTCATCGCGAGCAAGCTCGCTCCCACAGGGGATTTGCGCCCGATAGAGATCCAATGTGGGAGCGAGCTTGCTCGCGATGGCCGCGACGCGGTGTATTGGCAGAAACTGAATCAGGCCTGCTTGTACCCACGCACTTCATCCACCCCTCGGTTGGCCAGCTGGTCGGCCCGTTCGTTGCCATGGTGGCCGATATGCCCGCGTACCCATTTCCAGGTGACTTTGTGCCGGTTGACCTGCTCATCCAGCAGTTTCCACAGATCGGCGTTTTTTACCGGTTCCTTCGCCGCGGTCTTCCAGCCGCGCTTTTTCCAGTTGTCCATCCACTCGTTGATGCCTTTCATCACGTACTGGGAGTCGGTGACCAGCAGTACGTCGCAGGAACGCTTGAGTTCTTCCAGGCCGCGGATCGCGCCCATCAGTTCCATGCGGTTGTTGGTGGTGTTGGCTTCGCCGCCCCAGAGTTCTTTTTCAACGCCCTTGCACACCAGCAATGCGCCCCAGCCGCCAGGGCCAGGATTGCCTTTGCAGGCGCCGTCGGTGAAGAGTTCTACGCTATCGCTCATGCCAATCTATCCAGAAAATGCGGTTGGCCCGCCGATCCATGACCGACGATGCCCGAGGCCGGGACAAACCCGACCGGGAATATGAATGTGTATTACGGCTCGACGCGGCGACGGTTGACCTTGGCCATCGGCAACGGAATCAGCTTGCCCATCGGTTCGCGCCGCTCCTGACGCAGCGGCCGCAGGCCTACCACGATCTTGCGCGCGACCAGGAGATAGAAGCCGCCACCCGACAGTTGCCAGTCACCGGCCTTGCGCTCCCAACCGGCCAGGCGGGCCTGCCAGGCGGGGGACGCCAGCGGCGGACGATAGCATCCGAAGCGGCGTTTCTCCAGCGCAAAGCCCAGCAGGTTCAGCCAGTCACCGACCCTGAACGGGGAAATGCAGCGCGCCTTGCGCAAGCCATCGTGAGCGAATACATGGCGCAAGCCCCAGGTGCTCCAGGGGTTGATCCCGACGATCAGCAGATGACCGCCGGGGCGCACGCTGCTGGCGGCTTCGCGCAGCAGACCGTGAGGCGACAGGCAGAAATCCAGCCCGTGTTGCAGCACCACCACATCGGCGGCATGCTCGCTCAATGGCCAAGCCTGCTCTTCGCAGACGATCTCGACCCCCGGCAACGGCGCGCCGAGCCGCACATTGCGCTGCACCTGCGGCGCCGACGGCGGTGTCTGGGCCGACGGACCGTAATGCACCAGGTAGCCGCCGAAGAAGCGCCCCAGCTCGTCTTCGAGCATGAGGCGCTCTTCGTCCAGCAGAAATTGCCCGATCGGGCCGGACAGCCATTCACGGGCCGCGCTGATCAACGTCAGCCACTCAGGATCGGCCTGAGCGAACGCTTTATCGGTCATTGCATTTCTCCAAAGCGCCAGGAAGTTCTAAGATGCGCCATTGTTTTCCGCTTGGCGAATCCGACGATGATACAGATCAGTGCCCTGCCCGCCTTCACCGACAACTACATCTGGTTGTTACAAGACCACCACACCCGGCGCTGTGCGGTCGTCGATCCGGGGGATGCCGGGCCGGTCCAGGCCTGGCTCGCGGCGCATCCGGAATGGGTACTGAGCGATATTCTGATCACTCACCATCATCATGACCATGTCGGCGGCGTCGAACAGCTCAAAAAAGCGACAGACGCGACCGTCTATGGCCCGGCCAGTGAAAACATCCCGGCCCGGGACGTCGCCCTCAAGGACGGCGACCGCTTCAGCGTGCTGGGCTGTGACTTCGAGGTCATCGCAATCCCTGGCCATACGCTGGGGCACATCGCCCTTTATCACCAGGGCCTGCTGTTTAGCGGTGACACCCTGTTCGCCGCAGGATGCGGGCGCCTGTTCGAAGGTACGCCTGAGCAAATGCACAGTTCGCTGACACGCCTCGCGGCCCTTCCCGACGATACGCGAGTCTACTGCGGTCATGAATACACCCTGAGCAATCTGCGCTTCGCCATCGCGGTCGAACCGGGCAACCCGGATATCGCCGAACGGCTGGCCACCGTCACCGGGCAACGGGAAGCCGGGATCATCACCCTGCCGTCGACATTGGCCCTGGAAAAGCTCACCAATCCGTTTTTACGTACCGGAGAAACATCCGTTAAAGAAAAAGTGGACGAACGGAACGGAACTCATGACCGGGCTCCGAGTACGGTCTTTGCTGCTCTTCGCGCTTGGAAAGATAAGTTCTAAGCCGCCTTGCCGATGGTACAAAAATTCTGAATGGTTGACCTAGGGGGGTACGCTTTCTAGAATCCTCCGACATTTTTGCCCGGAACTTACTTCCAGCCAATGTCGTCATCCATTCGCAAAGCCATCAATACAGACGCATTGACCCGCCTGGCTCAAGCCATCGCGGTGGCTGTGTCCGCCACCCTGGCGGGCTGTTCCAGCCATGTGCCGCAGACCGACGCGACACACACGCCGAATCTCGCCGCTCGAGCCAAGCCAAAGCCAGTGCTGCTCAGCGTAAAACCAACCCCGCAAATACCCCAGGATGTCTGGGAGCGCATGCGCCAGGGCTTCCAGCTGCAGGACACCGTCGGCGTCAACCCGCGTATCGAGCAACAGCGCCTGTGGTTCGCCAGCAACCCCTCCTTCCTGGAAAACGCCGGCGAACGCGGCAGCCTGTACATCCATTACATCGTCGAACGCCTCGAAGAACGCAACATGCCGCTGGAGCTGGCGCTGCTGCCAGTGATTGAAAGCGCCTACAACCCGATGGCCTATTCCCGGGCCAACGCGGTGGGTCTGTGGCAATTCATCCCTTCCACCGGCCGCTACTTCAACCTGCGTCAGACCCGCTTCTACGATGGCCGGCGCGATATCACCGCCTCGACCACGGCGGCGATGGACTACCTGACCCGCCTGCATGACATGTTCAACGGTGACTGGTTGCTGGCCCTGGCGGCCTACAACGCCGGCGAAGGCACCGTCAGCCGGGCGATCGAGCGCAACGAAAAGCTGGGCCTGCCGACCGATTACTGGAACCTGCCACTGCCGGCCGAAACCCAGGCCTACGTGCCGAAGCTGCTGGCGCTGTCGCAGGTGGTACTGGCACCGGACGCCTACGGCGTGAACCTCAACCCGATCGCCAACGAACCCTACTTCCAGGTCGTCGAAATCAACCAGCGCATGGACCTGTCCAAGGTTGCCGCGGTGGCCAACATCGACGAAGACGAACTGTTCCAGCTCAACCCCGCGTTCAAACAACGCACCACCATCGATGGCCCCCAGCATCTGCTGGTGCCGACGTCCAAGGCGCAGCTGCTGACCACCAACCTGTCGACCATGCGGCCTGACGAGTTGATCAGCAAAAAACCCCTCAAGCCGGTGTTCGAGGGTGCCGACAGCCCCGCCGTGGCCGGCGTCAAGCGTTCCTACCGGGTCAAGCGCGGCGACAACCTGGGCACCATCGCCAAGGCCAACAAGGTCGACGTCAAGGACCTGCAGCGCTGGAACAAACTGACCGGCAAGAATCTCAAGGCCGGTCAGACCCTGGTCATGCAGGACACCACCAAGCGCAGCGCCGGGCGCGTCAACACCGTGGTGGCGGCCACCAGCAAGAAGCAGCAGACCCGGTACAAGGTCAAGCAAGGCGATTCGCTGTACATGGTGGCCAAGCGTTTCAATGTTGAAATGCAGCACCTCAAGCGCTGGAACCCTCGGATCGGCCAGGCGCTGAAGCCGGGACAGATGTTGACGGTGGCTTCGCCTCGTTAAAACCAGCCCCTGCATAGGGGCTTTTTTTTGCCTGTTGTTTCAAGGATGGCCTTTATCCCCAGCAATTAACCGCGCATTAAATCCCCGTCTTTTTCCTGCCCAGACAAGCTGTTACTGTACGGCCCACAAAGCCCAAGCCGCCTGGATCGGATCTCTGACTTGAAGCGTCCCCTCCTCCTGTTCCTGATCAGCCTGGCCTTGAGCTCCACCGCAAGCGCGACGATCAGCGAAAGCCATGGTTATGCGCAGTTCGGCACGCTCAAGTACCCGGCCAGATTTACCCACTTCGACTGGGTCAACCCGCAAGCGCCCAAGGGCGGTACCTTGCGGGTGATGGCGTTTGGCACCTTCGATACGCTCAACCCCTACACCTTCAAAGGTTCAAGCCCGGTTTCGACCCCCAATTTCCTGCAGTACGGCATCAACGAGCTCAACGAACCCTTGATGGTCGGCACCGGCCAGTACGCACCGTCCGGCGACGAGCCGACGTCCAGTTATGGCCTGATCGCCCAATCGGTGGAGTACAACGAGGACCGCAGCTGGGTGGTGTTCAACCTGCGCCCGGAAGCGCGGTTCCATGATGGCTCGCCGATTACCGCCTACGACGTGGCGTTTTCCTACCGCCTGCTGCTCAAGGAAGGCCACCCGCAATACCGCACCAATCTTCAGGAAGTGTCGCGGGTCGACATCCTCAACCCGCATCGGATCCGCTTCGTCTTCAAGCGCGCCGGCAATCCCTTGCTAATCCTGCGCCTGGGCGAGTTGCCGGTGCTGGCGCAGCACTACTGGAAGGGTCGCGACTTCAAGGCCACCACCTTCGAACCGCCCCTGGGCAGCGGACCCTATCGCATTACTTCGGTAACGCCCGGGCGGCAGATCGTGTTCGAACGGGTCAAGGATTACTGGGGCAAGGACCTGCCGGTCAATCGCGGCAAGTACAACGTCGACCGCATGGAAGTCGAGTTCTACCGTGACAGCGACGTCGCGTTCGAAGCCTTCAAGGCCGGCGAGTTCGACATCTATATCGAACACCAGGCGAAGAACTGGGAAAACGGCTACAACTTCCCGGCGGTGCGCCGCGGCGACGTGATCAAGGCGCAGATCCCGCACCAGATCCCGACCCAGACCCAGGGCCTGTTCATGAACAGCCGGCGCCCGACCTTCTCCGAGGCCAGGGTCCGTGAAGCCTTGGGGCTGATGTTCGACTTCGAGTGGACCAACCGCACGCTGTTCGGCGGCGCCTACCAGCGCGCCCTGAGCTACTACCCCAACAGCGAGTTCTCGGCCACGGGCCTGCCAGTCGGCCATGAGTGGCTGATGCTCAAGCCGTATCGCGAGCAGTTACCCGCCAGGCTGCTCACCGAGCCGTTCAGCCTGCCGCAGACCCAGGGCCGCGGCATTCCCCGGGACACCCTGCGCAAGGCCCTCGGCCTGCTGGCCGAGGCCGGCTGGAAGCTCAATGGCCAACGACTGCAGAACGCCGCCGGGCAACCGATGCGCCTGGAGATCCTGCTGGTCAATCCCAATCTGGAACGCATCCTTCAACCTTACATCGAAAACCTGGTCAGTATCGGCATCGACGCCCGGCTGCGCACGGTCGATCGCGCCCAGTACAAACAACGCCTCGATCAGTTCGATTTCGACATGATCCTGTTGACCCTGAACCAGACCCTCAGCCCCGGCCTGGAGCAATGGCAGTACTTCCATTCCAGCCAGGTCGGGGTCAAGGGCAGCAAAAACTACGCGGGCATCGCCAATCCGGTGGTCGACCACCTGCTCGAACACTTGCTCGCCGCCCAGACCCGCGACGAACAGGTCGCCGCCGGCAAGGCGCTGGACCGGGTGTTGCTGTGGCAGCACTACATCATTCCCAACTGGTACCTCAATTATCACCGCCTGGCCTACCGCAACCGGTTCGCCTTTGTCACCACGCCGCCCTACACCCTGGGTTTGAGCGCGTGGTGGCTGAAATCTTCGGAGAAGGATCGATGAAACCCGTCCGTGCCCTGCTATTGCACGCCAGCGGCCTGTTGTTCGCCGGGCTGGCCTGCGCCGCCCCGCAACATGCCCTGACCTTGTACAACGAGCCGCCGAAATACCCGGCCGACTTCCAGCATTTCGATTACGTGAACCCCGATGCGCCCAAGGGCGGGATATTCCGCCAGGCCGGGTTCGGCGGCTTCGACAGCCTCAACCCGTTCATCGGCAAGGGTGTACCGGCCGACGACATCGGCATGATCTACGACACCCTGGCGAAGCAGGGCCTGGACGAACCGTTCACCGAGTACGGGCTGGTCGCCGGCAAGATCGAGAAAGCCTCGGACAACAGCTGGGTGCGCTTTTACCTGCGCCCCGAAGCGCACTTCCACGACGGCCATCCGATCCGTGCCGAAGACGTGGTGTTCAGCTTCGAGACCCTGACCAGGGACGGCGCTCCGCTTTACCGCGGTTACTACAGCGACGTCGCCGAAGTGGTCGCCGAAGACCCGCTCAAGGTGCTGTTCAAATTCAAGCACAACAACAACCGCGAACTGCCGCTGATCCTCGGCCAGTTGCCGGTACTGCCCAAGCATTGGTGGGCCAGCCGCGACTTCAACAAGGGCAACCTGGAACTGCCGCTGGGCAGCGGTCCGTACAAGGTCAGCGAAGTGAAGGCCGGGCGCTCGGTGCGCTATGAGCGGGTCAAGGATTACTGGGGCAAGGACCTGCCGGTCAATCGCGGGTTCTACAACTTCGACGTCATGACCACCGACTATTACCGCGACAACACCGTGGCCCTCGAAGCACTCAAGGCCGGTCAGTTCGATTACTGGCTGGAGATGGCCGCGAAGAACTGGGCCAACGCCTACAACATCCCGGCCGTCACCGAGGGCAGGTTGATCAAGGAACAAATCCCCAACGGCAACCCCACCGGCATGCAAGGCTTTGTGTTCAATCTGCGGCGCCCGGTGTTCCAGGACCTGCGCGTGCGCCAGGCCCTGACCCTGTTGCTGGACTTCGAATGGACCAACAAGCAACTGTTCAACGGCGCCTACGCGCGCACCCGCAGTTATTTCGAAAACTCGGAAATGGCCGCCAGCGGCCTGCCGGACGCCGATCAGCTGGCGATTCTCGACCCGTTCCGCGGCAAGATCCCCGAGCAAGTGTTCAGCGAGTCGTTCCAGAACCCGGTCACCGACGGCAGCGGCATGATCCGCGCCCAGCAACGCAAGGCTTATCAACTGTTGCAAGAGGCCGGCTGGCGCATCGTCGACGACAAGATGGCCGACGCCACCGGCAAACCGGTGACCATCGAATTCCTGCTGGCCCAGACCGAATTCGAGCGGGTGCTGCTGCCGTTCAAGCGCAACCTCAGCGATCTGGGCATCGACCTGATGATCCGCCGGGTCGACGTCTCGCAGTACATCAACCGGGTGCGCTCGCGGGACTTCGACATGATCGTCGGCAGCTTCCCGCAGTCCAACTCACCGGGCAACGAACAGCGCGAGTTCTGGATGGCCGCCGCCGCCGACAAACCCGGCAGCCGCAACTCCATGGGCCTGAAAGACCCGGTGGTGGACCAGCTGGTCGAGCAGCTGATCAACGCCGACTCGCGGCAAAGCCTGGTGGCCCATGCCCGCGCACTGGACCGGGTGCTGCAATGGGGCTACTACGTGATCCCCAACTGGCACATCAAGACCTGGCGCGTGGCCTACTGGAATCACATCGGCCACCCGGCCATCTCACCCAAGTACGATGTCGGCATCACCACCTGGTGGATCAAGCCCGACGCCAAACCTGCGTTAGAAATCGAAACCAAACTGCAAGCCGACCCTGCGGGCACGGAGTAACAGATGCTGGCGTATATTTTTCGGCGACTGCTGCTGATCATCCCCACCTTGCTCGGCATTTTGCTGATCAACTTCGTGATCATCCAGGCCGCCCCCGGCGGGCCGGTGGAACAGATGATCGCCAAGCTCGAAGGCTTCGAAGGCGCCACCAGCCGCATCGCCGGCGGTGGTGCCGAAGTCTCGGTGGCCGGTTCGGCCTATCGTGGGGCGCAAGGCCTGGACCCGGCGCTGGTCAAGGAAATCGAGCACATGTACGGCTTCGATAAATCGGCGCCGGAACGCTTGTGGATCATGATCAAGAACTACGCCACCCTGGATTTCGGCGACAGCTTCTTCCGCGACGCCAAGGTCATCGACCTCATCAAGGAGAAGATGCCGGTATCGATCTCCCTCGGGTTGTGGAGCACGCTGATCATGTACCTGGTGTCGATCCCCCTGGGAATCGCCAAGGCCACGCGCCACGGCAGCCACTTCGACGTCTGGACCAGCTCATTGATCATCGTCGGCTACGCGATCCCGGCGTTCCTGTTCGCCATCCTGCTGATCGTGCTGTTCGCCGGTGGCAGCTACCTTGACTGGTTCCCGTTGCGCGGGCTGACCTCGAACAATTTCGACGAGTTGAGCATGGGCGGCAAGATCCTCGACTACTTCTGGCACCTGGCCTTACCGGTGACCGCACTGGTGATCGGCAACTTCGCGACCATGACCCTGCTGACCAAGAACAGCTTCCTCGACGAAATCAACAAACAGTACGTCGTCACCGCCAAGGCCAAGGGCCTGACCAACCACCGCGTGCTCTACGGCCACGTGTTCCGCAATGCCATGCTGCTGGTGATCGCCGGGTTTCCGTCGGCGTTCATTGGTATCTTCTTCACCGGTTCCTTGCTGGTGGAAGTGATCTTCTCCCTCGACGGCCTCGGGCTGATGAGTTTTGAAGCGGCGATCAACCGCGACTACCCGGTGGTCTTCGGCACACTGTTCATCTTCACCCTGCTGGGGCTGGTGGTGAAGCTGATCGGCGACCTCACCTACACCTTCGTCGATCCGCGCATCGACTTCGAAAGCCGGGAGCATTGAGATGAACCTGTCCCCTCTCAATCGCCGACGTTTCGAACTGTTCAAGGCCAACAAGCGTGGCTGGTGGTCGCTGTGGCTGTTTCTGCTGCTGTTCGGCCTGAGCCTCGGCGCCGAGCTGATCGCCAACGACAAACCGCTGGTGGTGCACTACGACGACGGCTGGTACTTCCCGGCGCTCAAACGCTACCCGGAAACCGCGTTCGGCGGCGAATTCCCGCTGGAAGCCAACTACAAGAGCCCGTACATCCGCGAACTGCTCAAGGCCAAGGACGCCTGGGTGCTGTGGGCGCCGATCCCCTACAGCTACCAGAGCATCAACTACGACCTGAAAGTCCCGGCTCCCGCGCCGCCCTCGACCGACAACCTGCTGGGCACCGACGACCAGGGCCGCGATGTATTGGCCCGGGTGATTTACGGCTTCCGGATCTCGGTGCTGTTCGCCCTGACCCTGACCATTCTCAGCTCGATCATCGGCGTCATCGCCGGGGCCTTGCAGGGCTTCTACGGCGGCTGGGTCGACCTGGCCGGGCAGCGTTTCCTCGAGATCTGGTCCGGGTTGCCGGTGCTGTACCTGCTGATCATCCTCGCCAGTTTCGTCCAGCCGAACTTCTGGTGGCTGCTGGGGATCATGCTGCTGTTCTCGTGGATGAGCCTGGTGGACGTGGTGCGCGCCGAATTCCTGCGCGGGCGCAACCTTGAATACGTGCGTGCGGCCCGGGCGCTGGGGATGCAGAATGGTGCGATCATGTTCCGCCACATCTTGCCCAATGCCATGGTCTCGACCATGACCTTCATGCCGTTCATCCTGACCGGCGCCATCGGCACCCTGACCGCCCTCGACTTCCTGGGCTTCGGTTTGCCGCCGGGTGCGCCGTCCCTGGGCGAACTGGTGGCCCAGGGCAAATCCAACCTGCAGGCGCCGTGGCTGGGCATGAGCGCGTTTGCGGTGCTGGCGTTGATGTTGAGTTTGCTGGTGTTTATCGGCGAGTCCGCTCGCGATGCCTTCGACCCGAGGAAGTGAAATGAATCAGGACAATCTGATCGAAGTGCGCGACCTGGCCGTCGAATTTGTCGTCGGCGAGCGTGTTCAGCGGGTGGTCGAAGGCGTCAGCTTCGACATCAAGCGCGGCGAAACCCTGGCCCTGGTCGGCGAAAGCGGCTCAGGCAAATCGGTGACAGCACACTCGATCCTGCGCCTGCTGCCCTACCCGCTCGCCCGGCATCCGTCCGGTACCATCGAGTATTCCGGGCGAAACCTGCTGGATCTGAAAGAAAAAACCATCCGCCACATCCGTGGCAACCGGATCGCGATGATCTTCCAGGAGCCGATGACCTCGCTCAATCCGCTGCACTCGATCGAGAAGCAGATCAACGAGGTGCTGGGCATCCACAAGGGCCTGATCGGCAAAGTAGCGACCAAACGCACCCTGGAATTGCTGGAGATGGTCGGCATCCCGGAGCCTGAGAAGCGCCTCAAGGCCCTGCCCCATGAATTGTCCGGCGGCCAGCGCCAACGGGTGATGATCGCCATGGCCCTGGCCAACGAGCCGGAACTGCTGATCGCCGACGAACCGACCACCGCGCTGGACGTGACGGTTCAACTGAAAATCCTCGAATTGCTCAAGGAACTGCAGGCCCGACTGGGCATGGCGCTGCTGTTGATCAGCCACGATTTGAACCTTGTGCGAAGAATTGCGCATCGCGTATGTGTCATGCAGCGCGGTTGCATCGTCGAACAGGCATCGTGTGAAGAGTTGTTCCGCGCGCCGCAGCATCCGTACACTCGGGAACTGCTGGCAGCGGAGCCCGGCGGGACGCCGGCGAGCAATGTCATCGGCCCGCCTTTGCTGCAAGTCGAGGACCTGAAAGTCTGGTTCCCGATCAAGAAAGGCTTGCTGAAAAAGACCGTGGATCACATCAAGGCGGTCGACGGGATCAATTTCAGCCTGCCTCAAGGCCAGACCTTGGGGATTGTGGGAGAAAGCGGTTCCGGCAAGTCGACACTGGGTTTGGCGATTTTGCGGCTGATCGGCAGCAAAGGCACCATCCGTTTTGAAGGCAAGCAGCTAGACTGCCTGACGCAGCAACAGGTTCGACCGCTGCGTCGGGAGATGCAGGTAGTGTTCCAGGACCCGTTCGGCAGCCTGAGCCCACGGATGTGCGTGAGCCAGATCGTCGGCGAAGGCCTGCGCATCCACAAGATGGGCACCGAGGCGGAACAGGAACTGGCGATTATTGCGGCACTCAAGGAGGTAGGCCTGGACCCGGAAACCCGGAACCGCTACCCCCACGAATTTTCCGGTGGGCAACGGCAGAGAATCGCCATTGCCCGGGCATTAGTGCTGAAACCGGCGTTGATTCTGCTGGACGAGCCGACCTCGGCCCTCGACCGGACAGTGCAACGCCAAGTGGTGGAGCTTTTGCGTTCACTGCAAACCAAGTACAACCTGACGTATCTGTTTATCAGCCATGACCTGGCTGTCGTCAAAGCGCTGAGCCACCAGCTGATGGTGGTCAAGCAGGGCCAAGTGGTCGAACAGGGAGACGCGCAAAGTATTTTTGCCGCCCCCCAACATCCGTATACACAGCAGTTGCTGGAAGCCGCTTTCCTGGCCCCAGCCACTGCGCAATAACCTGAAAAGAGAGGAGCAACACATGGGTTTTCTCGCCGGTAAGCGCGTACTGATCGTCGGTGTCGCCAGCAAGCTGTCCATCGCATCCGGCATCGCTGCCGCCATGCATCGCGAGGGCGCTGAGCTTGCCTTCACTTATCAGAACGACAAACTCAAGGGTCGTGTCGAAGAGTTCGCACAAAGCTGGGGTTCCAACCCTGACCTGTGCTTCCCGTGCGACGTGGCCAGCGATGAAGAAATCGCCAAGGTTTTCGTTGAGCTGGGCAAGAAGTGGGACGGCCTGGACTGCATCGTGCACTCCGTCGGCTTCGCCCCGGGCGACCAACTGGACGGCGACTTCACCGAAGCCACCACCCGTGAAGGTTTCCGCATCGCTCACGACATCAGCGCCTACAGCTTCGTGGCCCTGGCCAAGGCCGGCCGCGAAATGATGAAAGGCCGCAACGGCAGCCTGCTGACCCTGTCGTACCTGGGCGCCGAGCGCACCATGCCCAACTACAACGTGATGGGCATGGCCAAGGCTTCCCTGGAAGCTGGCGTACGTTACCTGGCCGGCTCCCTGGGCCCGGACGGCACCCGCGTCAACTGCGTATCGGCTGGCCCGATCCGCACCCTCGCCGCTTCCGGCATCAAGAACTTCCGCAAGATGCTGGCCGCCAACGAAGCGCAAACCCCGCTGCGTCGCAACGTCACCATCGACGAAGTCGGCAACGCCGGCGCCTTCCTGTGCTCGGACCTGGCGTCGGGCATCAGCGGCGAAATCATGTACGTAGACGGTGGTTTCAACACCACGGCCATGGGTAGCCTCGAAGAGTAATCTTCGGTCAGCCAACTAAAAAACCCGCCTTTTCAGGCGGGTTTTTTGTGCCTGCGATTTGAGGGCTCACCGCGATCCCTTGTAGGAGCTGGCTTGCCAGCGAAGGCGGTCGTGCACTCGCCAGATCCACTTCGCCCGTGTCGACCTGACTCAACAGGTTCAATGACACGCCGGGTACCAGTTTTGGCTCCAGCAGCGGCGCCTGTCGGCGCAATCGCAGCAACGCCTGGGGCAACAACCCGGTCTGGGCCGTGGCCACCGCGCCGATTTTCAACTCGCCGCGATACTCGCTGACGTCATCACTGACCGCCATGCGGCTGAAGGTTTCCAGCATTTCCCTGGCCATGGGCAACGCCCGCTGCCCCGCCGCATTGAGCAGCGCCTGGCGTCCGGTCCGATCAAATAACCGAATGCCAAGAGCCTGTTCCAGATTGCGAATCTGTGCGCTGACCGCCGATTGCGTCAGGCCGATATGCATCCCCGCCGCAGCGAAGGTGCCGTAGCGCGTCACGGCAATGAAGGCTTTCAGTTCCCGCAGCATGGCGTTCTCAATTGATCGAAATAATTTGAGCTCGATGCAAAAATTATCGTCTTTCAATCAAAAAGCACAGGGCTAAACTCAGTCTGAATCCAGATAACCGAGGCACACTTGATGCAACTTTCCCCTTTTCACTTGGCCATCCCGGTCTACGATCTGCCCGCCACGCGGAATTTCTACGGCACTGTGTTCGGTCTGGAAGAAGGTAGATCCAGCGAGCATTGGGTTGATTTCAATTTTTTCGGCCATCAATTGGTCATTCATCTGGCGCCGAAAAACGCCTCTCAAGAAGCCGCCCACACCAATGCCGTCGACGGCCACGACGTACCCGTCCCGCATTTCGGTGTGGTGTTGGGGATGGCGCAATGGGAAGCGCTGGCCGAGCGTTTGAAAGCCCTGGGTACGCGCTTCGTGATCGAACCGGGTATTCGCTTTCAGGGATTGGCGGGCGAGCAAGCGACGATGTTTCTGTTCGACCCCTGCGGCAATGCGCTTGAGTTCAAGGCGTTCAAGGATATTGGGCAGTTGTTTGCCAAGTGAAGAGAATGGGCGCCTGTAAGGACGCCTACCGGTGCAACGCCCTTGCGGCCTCAGCCAGCAGCTCCTCGACGCCATGGTGAAGAGCGGCGTCGAACTCGATCTGCCCAATACTGAAACGAATGTCATAACCGCGACGCACCGTGGCATTGCGCTCGTCGAGCATTTCTTCGAGACGCGCCTTGATCGGAGCGATGTCCACCCAGCCCGTGCCGGTCAACAACGCGACAAATTCATCATCACCGAGTCGACCAATCACGTCGTTTTCGCGAAACGCAATGCGCAGCACATCCGCGAAGGTCTTCAGGGCATTGTCGCCCTCGGCACGGCCATACAGATAATTGATGTGTTTGAATTCATCGAGATCGAAAAACAGCAGGGTCGCTGGCCGTCCCAACTGCTGGCAGGCGTCCAGTCCCAGTTGGGCAAGCGCCGTGAAACCGTGACGATTGGAGAGCAGCGTCAGCTCATCCATGCTCGCCATCTGCAAGCCCATAAGCTCTTGCTCGGCCTTGCGGGCCAGCTCACGCAGCAATTCGCGCTCTTGCAGTGGCGTGCGCAAGGGGTCTGCGCAAGCACTGTGTTTGACCGGTTTGCCTGGGATCAGCATTACTCACTCCATTGGCGGGTATATTTCTTAGAGTCGTCCATACCCGGTTTGACTCCCAGTTAACGGACCGCCGGTCAACTGCCCTCGATCGGACAGGGCCCTCCCGCGTCCGCCCAGAGCTTGAACCGGGTGACAAAAATGTCGTGCGGCACCGGCACCGGCGCGCGTCCCACACCCGGATTCCAGCCCCAGAGCACCAGTTTGTCCTCACTGACATGCTTGATCAGCGCCGCGAAATCACGATCGCCATTGCTGGAGCGGTCCTTGATCATGGCGCACAACTTGTCCGCCGGCAGGCCGATCCAGGCCATTTTGTGGGCCGCCGGCGGCAGGCTCCAGTGCGGTGCCCCCGGCGGCGTATTAGCACCACCGCACCAAGCAGCAGATGTCGTTTCATCTCACACCCCCGACAGCTGCAGCGGCAGTTCCCGCAGGCGCTGCCCCGTCAGGGCGAACACCGCGTTGGCCACCGCCGGCGCCGTGGGCGGTACGCCGACCTCACCGATACCGCCGGGCTTCTCGCTGCTGGGCACGATATGCACTTCGACCAGCGGCATTTCATTGAGCCGCAGCACCTGATAGTCGTGATAATTGGACTGCTCTACCTGCCCGTCCTTGAAGGTCAGTTTGCTGTGCAAGGTAAATCCGAGGCCGAACGTGATGGCCGACTCCATTTGCGCGGCGATGCTCATCGGGTTGACCGCAATGCCGCAATCCACCGCACACACCACCCGGTGTACGCGGATCGCCAGGTTGTCCTGGGACACCTCGGCGACCTGGGCAACGTAACTGCCGAAAGACTCATGCACCGCGACACCCAAGGCGTGACCGTCCGGTAGCGGCGCTTTCCAGCCGGCTTTCTCGACCGCCAGGTTCAGCACGCCGAGATGCCGTGGATGATCCTTGAGCAGGGTGCGGCGATAGTCGACCGGATCCTTGCCGGCCGCCTCGGCCAGTTCGTCGATCAACGACTCCATCACGTACGCGGTGTGGGTGTGCCCTACCGAACGTAGCCACAGCACAGTGATGCCGGTTTTCGGTGAATGCAGATCCACCTGATGATTGGCGAGGCATGCGAGGTAGGGGCTGCCGGACACGCCTTCGACCGAGGTCTTGTCGATGCCGTCCTTGACCATTTTGGCCTCCAGCAGGGTACCGGCCATGATCGATTGCCCGACCAGCACATGCTTCCACGCAAGGGGCATGCCGCCGGCATCCAGCCCGATGCGCACCTGATGCAGGAACGCCGAACGGTAATAACCGCCGCGGATGTCGTCCTCGCGCGACCATACGGTTTTCACCGGCCCACCCGCTGCCTTGGCGACTTCCACGGCTTCAGCGACAAAATCCGAGGTCGGGTTGGCCCTGCGACCGAAACCGCCCCCCAGAAACTCGGTATGAATCTCCACCTGCTCGGGTTTGAGCCCGGTGATTTTTCCGGCGATCATTTGATCCAGGGTCTGAAACTGGGTGCCGGTCCAGATCTCGCATTTGTCCTGGGTGATGCTCACCGTGCAATTGAGCGTCATTGCCGATCCGCAGAAACGCGTTGGGGGCGAATACATTGCCCTGATTCTCGGCGCCGATGGCAAAGCGATGGGCACCGGGAATGACAAACGCCACCACCAGACCGCCGCCCAGCAACGCGCTGCCCTTGAGAAAACCGCGGCGCGACAATGGATTGATGCTGTTCATGGCTCAGGCTCCCGTCGACATGGCATCAACCGATTTCTGCGGCGCGCTTGACCGCGGCACGGATTCTTGGATAGGTGCCGCAGCGGCAAATGTTGCCCGAAAGCGCCTGATCGATGTCGCTGTCCTGATCCTTGCCATTGATGTTAAGGGTCAGCATGGCGAATTTCCTCAGACTCACGGTGACGCCGTTATTGGTCTGCAGGAGCGAAGCTTGCTCGCAAAGAACGATAACGCGGTGTGCCAGAACTGACGCCTTCACGGGCGAGCCTTGCTCCTGCGGGATCGGCGTTATCCTTACAGCTAAGCGCAAATTGCCCCGCCGGCCATGTTCATCGACCACCGGTCACACAAAGGCCGCCTCGATGGGCGGCCTTGGAATGAGTCCCACAAAACCAGGTATCAATAGTCGGTGGACACCGACAGCTCACGCCAGGTCTGCAACTCATCGGCGAGGTTTGAGCAGGAAGCCGGTATAACGCGTCAGGAACAGCCCGAAGGCGATACACCAGAGCAGCGCCGACAGGCCGAGCCCGATCCCGGAATACGGCACCAGCAACACTCGGCAGGCACCGGCAATCACCAGCAAGGCAAAACCCAGAACGATCGCTTTCGAGGGCTGCAACACGCGCCCGGTATGACCGAGGCTGACCCGCGCAATCATCGCCAGAATCAGCCCGCCGATACCACCCACCGCCAGCGAATGCGTCGCCAGGCTCTGTTGTGGTATCAGGCCGGCATGCCACAGCGCCATGGCCAATGCCGCCACCATGAGCCATGCGTAAGCCAGGTACAGCGACCAAAGCAGCGGAACACGCCAGATGCCCCGATCATGCCAGCGCCACAGGCGATGCAGGTGCAACCCGCCGATCAGCAGAAACAACGCCGCCAGCCACAGCCTCGGGACGTGATTCAAACCGCCGGCAAACGACACGGCCGCGAGTATTGCGCAGAACAGCAATACCCGAGTTGGCAAGGGATGCGCCGAAGGTGCAGCAGAACGGTTCAAGCCACGCTGAATGAAAAACGGGATCACTCGCCCGCCAATCACGCTCATCAGCGCACCCACCAACCACACGGCCGCCAGTACGCCACGCCGTTGCAGGTCGACGTCATCGAGCGAAATCCCCCGCAGCGTCATGACCTGACATCCGGCCAGCAGCGCAATCACCAGCAGGATCGGATAGTTGTCGCGTTTGCCGGCAGCCACCAGATCTCGCCCCAGCACCCACGCCAGCAACGGCAGAAACGGGATTTGCAAGACCAGCAACACGCTGGGAGAAATCGGCATCAGCCAGGCCAGCCGCGCCAACAGCCATATCAGCAGCAGACCGATCAGGGGCCAGCCGTGCAAGCCGGGGCGACCGGTCCAGTTCGGCACCGCGGTCAGCAGAAAACCGGCGATGATCGCCGTGGCAAAACCAAACGGCATCTCATGCCGGTGCCAGGTCAGCATTCCGCCAACGGGCTGCGCACCTGGCAATCGGCCGTACAACCATAGCGCCCAGATCGCCACCGCTATTGCCGCAAACGCGGCGCCGACGAGAAAGAACGGTCGAAAGCCAAGACTGAAAACAGGCGCAGCGGCGAGTCTGCGCATCAGGCGACCACCCCTGCCCCGTGTTCGCCCAGCCGATGTTGAGCCAACAGGCGCATCACATAGCCGATTTTGAGCAAGGTCGGTCCGATGATGGTCATCGCATGCATCGTCACCAGCGCCACGATCGGCAAATGACCGCCATAGAGGTAGGCGCCGTAGATACCGATCAAAAGCAGCGCCAGGCCTGCGCCGAGCACACGGCTCGACAGGTGCAGAACGTTATGGGGATAGTTGAAGAAATCGAACATGTTTCCGTACTCCCGAAGCAGTTCAGTTGTACGTTGGAGGTATCAAGTCTCGTGCCAGTTCTTTAGTCCTTATAAATCAATAATCTCGCGGCAAAAGAGTCATATCGACCACATACCAGGCTAGTCGTTATGACTCACGAGATGGTCATATCGACTTCATTTCTTCCGGTTTACCTGACGCACTTGTCGATCTACGGTACAGCCAGGCGACCAGAGGCTGACTACGCTGAAAGTCCCAGCCTGAGCAATCCGTAGAGGAGCACTGTCATGCATCGTGTTCAAAAACTCACGCCCTGCCTGTGGTTTGACGATCAGGCCGAAGAGGCCGCCAAGTTTTATTGCGCGATCTTCGATCATTCGAAAATCAGCGCCATTACCCACTACGGCAAGGCCGGTCAAGAGATCCATGGTCGGCCCGAAGGCTCGGTGATGACGGTCAGTTTCGAACTCGACGGGCAGAGCTTTACCGGGCTCAACGGTGGTCCGGCATTCAAGTTCAACGAGGCGATTTCGTTCCAGGTCAATTGCCACACCCAGGAAGAAGTCGATCACTTCTGGGGGCGCCTGTCGACGGGTGGCCCCACTGAGGCCCAGCAATGCGGCTGGCTCAAGGACAAATTCGGCGTGTCGTGGCAGATCGTACCGGTGGCCCTGATGGACATGATGAAAGACCCCGACACGACGAAATCACAACGGGCCATGTCGGCGATGTTGCAGATGAAAAAACTCGACATCGCTGCGTTGCAGCGCGCCTTTGACGGCGAGAGCTAATACACTGCGAAACTGATCCGCCGCGGACGTTGACAATGAAACACACCGTTGCCAAAGACACGGACAAGGCGCCGCGCTTCTGGCGTGATGACGCCCTGCCCTTCATCGAAGCCCGCTCCATCGCCGATGGGCGCGAGGTCTGTTACACCCAGCACTCCCATGAGCACTTTTCCATCGGGGCAATCACCGCCGGGTGCAGTACCTATCTCCACGAGCAATCGGCATTTCAGGTCAGTGCCGGCACCGTCGTGCTGATGAATCCCGGCGATGTCCATGCCTGCAATCCCATTGATAATCAGCCCTGGTCGTACTTGATGCTGTACGTCGATACGCCGTGGCTCACCGATCTGCAGCACCAGCTCGGGTTCAGCCACGACCTCGCGTTTCGACGGTTTTCCGTCACCCATGACCGCGACGCGGAGCTGGTTGCCGGCCTGACGGGTTTGTATGAAGTGTTGGTTGACGATCAGCAAGACGTGCTGCGTAAACACAGCGCGGCGGTGGAGTTTTTCACCGAGGTGCAGCTACGGCTCAACCCTGTCGATCCACCGCTGCGCGAGCCCAACTTCAAACTGGAGCGGGCGGCTGACTACATCCGCGACAATTGCACGAAAATGCTCAAGCTCGAAGACATTTGCGCGGCGGTTCAGCTGTCGCCGTCTTATCTGATCCGTGCATTCAAGCAGTATTACGGCATGACGCCCCATGCGTTCCTGGTCAATCGGCGCATCCAGTTCGCCCGGGATCGACTGCGCAGCGGCCATCTGATCGCCGATGTCGCGCTGGAAGCGGGGTTTGCCGATCAGGCGCATTTTCAGCGGGCGTTCAAACAACACCTGGCGGCAACACCGGGGCAGTATCGCGGCTGAAATCAGCACACATTTCCTGCGGCTAACAAGCCACTGTGACTCGCACAACTCCCGTCGCCACAAAAGCCGGTCAGGGCGCCACTAAGGCAACACCAGGTAAATGGCACTCACCGCCAGCAACAACGCCATGATCCGGTTGAACAAGCGCATGCCTGCCGGGTTGTTCAGATAGCCGCGCAAAAAAGTCCCGGCATAGGCCCAACAGCCGACGGACAGGTAGCAGATCACCAGGTACACCGCGGCAAACTGCCAGACCAGCCGCGCCTCGCCATCGGCGACAAACGCCCCCATGCCAGCCACGCAGGCCAGCCAGGCTTTCGGGTTGAGCCATTGCATGACGGCGCCGTAAAGCATCGACGGTGCCCGGCCTGACTCCTTCGCTTCGAGTTGCCCCTGGTCGGCAGCCAATTTGAAGGCCATGTACAACAGGAACGCCACGCCGGCCCATTGCACCACCTGCGTCAACGCTGGCCAAAGCTGCAACAGCTCATGCAAGCCCAATCCCATCAGAACCAGCAGCAATACAAAGCCCAGCGTCGCACCGGCCACATGTCGCTGACTGGCGCGAAAACCGAAACGCGCCCCCGAACTCAACGCCACGATGTTCACCGGCCCCGGCGTTATCGAAGCCGCCAGGGCAAACGCCGCCATGGAAATAATCAGACTCATCGCACACCTTCTTCCATTCAGTTGATCCAGGCTCCAAGGTAAAGAGCGTCCTCTTCGCTGTATTGAATAAAACACCCCTCACCTGTACCGCGATTGACGCGCACCACTGTACGGGTCGAGCCACGCTGCACCTATGGTAAAAATACCGCTCTCGTTTCAGGAGCCCCGTCATGGACCTCGCCACGCTCAGCCTGTTTCTCCCCGCCTGCTTCGCCCTGAACATGGCACCAGGGCCGAACAACCTGTTGTCGGTCAGTAACTCGACCCGCTACGGCTATCGCACCGCGTGTGTCGCCGGTATCGGTCGACTGCTGGCCTTTGCCGGGATGATCGCGCTCGCCTCGGCGGGGCTGGCGGTAGTGCTGCAAACGTCGGAGTTGCTGTTCTACGGGATCAAGATCGTCGGCGCGGCCTATCTGTTCTATCTCGCCTGGCAGTTGTGGCGTGCCGATCCCGGGACGCAAGACAGTGTCGCGGGAGCGCCCGTGGGCACGCTGAGATTGGCGCGGCAGGAGTTTCTGGTGGCGGCCGGTAATCCGAAAGCGATCCTGATCTTCACCGCGTTCCTGCCACAGTTCGTCGACTCGACCCAGGCAATAACCCCGCAGTTCGCGATATTGGGCGCACTGTTCCTGATGCTGGAATGGATCGCCATCGGCGCCTACGCCTACATGGGCCTGCACATGCGCCGCTGGTTTGCCGAGCCACGGGGCAAGCGTATATTCAACCGTTGCTGCGCGGGCTTACTCTCGGTAGCGGCTTCGGTGTTGCTGATGGCACGACGGGCCTGAACTGCTACGAATTCTCTGTCGATTTTCCGGTGGAGGCGCCGGGCGACGCGCCTTATGCTCAGCCCATGAACCTACAGAACGCTTTGCTTCCGCCCCACGCCGAGATGGTTCGCGCCATGCTCGAACGAGACACCGCCTACGAGGGGGTGTTTTTTACTGCGGTCAAAACCACCGGCATCTTCTGTCGCCCCAGTTGCACGGCGCGCAAGCCGAAGCCGGAGAACGTCGAGTTCTTTGCCCATGCCGATGAGTGCATGTCGGCGGGTTATCGCGCCTGTCTGCGCTGCAAACCGCTGGACGCGGCGGCTATTGCCCCGGACTGGGTGCAGAGGTTGCTCGCGGCGGTGGATGCCGATCCCGACCAGCGCTGGACCGATGCCCGGTTATTGGCCGAGGGCATCGAGCCGCTGAAGTTGCGGCGTTGGTTCAAACAGCATTTCGGCATGACCTTCCATGCCTGGTTGCGCACCCGCCGCCTCGGCATGGCGCTGGGCGGTATCAAACAGGGCGACTCCATCGACCACGCCGCGTTCGACTCGGGCTATGAGTCCCTCAGCGGTTTCCGCGATGCGTTCCAAAAGTCCTTCCACATCACACCAGGCCGCGCCGCCAACAGCGAGCCGCTGCTGTTCACGCGCCTGACCACGCCACTCGGGCCGATGATCGCCATGGCCGAACGGCGTGGGCTGGTGCTGCTGGAGTTTCTTGACCGGCCAGCGCTGACCCGGGAAGTCGAAGCACTGCAGAACCGCTATGGCTATGCCGTGGCGCCCGGGCACAATGGCTACTTGCGACAAATCGAAGAAGAACTGGCGCAGTATTCCGCCGGCAAACTGACTGTGTTCAACGTCCCGCTGCACCTGCCCGGCAGCGTATTTGCCCGGCAAGTGTGGGCGGAACTGGCGCAAATCCCTTACGGCCAGACCAGCACCTACGGCACCATCGCCGCGAAGCTCGGCAAGCCCGGCGCCAGTCGCGCCGTGGGCCTGGCCAACGGGCATAACCGGCTTTCGATTGTCCTGCCCTGCCACCGGGTGATCGGTGCAGACGGCTCGCTGACCGGCTATGGTGGAGGACAACCGCGCAAGGCGTTTCTGCTGAGGCTGGAAAAAGCCGCGATGCACGTCACCCAACAACTCGCGTTCTGATCATTCGGTGTTTTTCATCTTTCATAGGGAAGGAAATTCGATGGACACGCTCGACCAACTATTTCACCAGTTGCACCAGGATGGCTTGCTGATCCTCACCAACGTCGCCGATGCCGCCGGGGCGCGACTGGTGGAGCAATTGGGCAACAAAGCCGTGGCAACCAGTAGCGCGGCGGTGGCCTGGGCTCACGGCTATCAGGACGGCAATGCCCTGCCCCTCGAGCGGCTGGTGTCGACGGTCGAATCCATCGCCCGAGTGATCTCGGTACCGTTGACCGTGGACATCGAGGCCGGCTATTCCGATGACCTGGCCCGGGTCGCAGAAGTCATTGATGCGGTGATTGCCGCCGGGGCTGTCGGGATCAATATCGAGGACGGCGCTTCTACACCCGAGCTGCTGGCGCGCAAGATCGAAATCGCTCGGCAGGTTGGCAATCGTCGCCATGTGAAGCTGTTCATCAATGCCCGCACCGATGTGTACCTCAAGGAGCTTGTACCCGCCGAAGATCGTGTGGCGGAAACCCTCAGGCGCGCCGCGTTGTATCAGGCCGCCGGCGCTGACGGGTTGTTTGCCCCTGGCGTGACGGCGCAGTACGAGATCGCGGCGCTGTGCCAGCGCACCCCGTTGCCGTTGAACGTGCTCGGGCTCCCGGGCCTGCCATCGCTTGACGAGTTGAAAGCCCTCGGCGTGCGTCGTTTGAGCGCTGGCTCGGGCATCGCCGAATTTCTGTATGGCGCCATGGCCTCACTGGCCAAGAGCTTTCTGCAAACCGGCAAACTCGACAGTAGCCAGCTCAAGGCCTTCACTTACGGCGAAGTGAATGCCCTGTTGGCACCCACAGGAAAAGTCTGAGCGCATGCCCGACACCTACCTGCCCGCCACCGAGTTTCTAGCCTCCATCGACGACGACTGGCGCCGCCACATCGTCGCCATTGGTCCATGCCTGCATCAGCCCCATGCGGCCCGTGATCCTTATGAATCGCTGGTGCGGGCGATTGCTTATCAGCAACTGCACGCAAAGGCAGGGGATGCGATTGTCGCTCGGCTGTTGGCGTTGTTTTCTTCGGGCACGTTTCCCAGGCCCGAACAGATTCTGGCGACGGACTTTGACCAGATGCGCAGTTGCGGGTTTTCCGCCAGCAAGATCGCGACCATTCAGGGGATTGCCCAAGCGGCTTTGGATGGCGTGGTGCCGGACTACGCCACAGCGTTGGCCATGGATGACGAAGCGCTGATCGAGCGTTTGATTACTTTGCGCGGGGTCGGGCGCTGGACGGTTGAGATGTTGCTGATTTACAGCCTGGAACGCCCGGATATTCTGCCGGCCGATGATTTTGGCGTGCGTGAGGGGTATCGGCGGCTCAAGGGGCTGGAGGTACAGCCGACGCGCAAGCAGATGATTGAGATCGGACTGGCTTGGAGTCCGTATCGGACGGTGGCTTCCTGGTATTTGTGGCGGGTGCCCAACAAGTAGATCGAGTCATCGTTCATCGCGGGCAAGCCCGCTCCCACAGGTTACACATATACCCTTGTGGGAGCGGGCTTGCTCGCGATGACGTCAGTACATTCAACACATTATCCAAGGCCAGTCACAACCCCGACTTCAACCGACTGAACGCCCGAATCAACGCCCGGTTAAACGCCTTGCCATTGTCATTCTTGCTATATAACGAAGCCCGAACCGCAGCCGACGGATAAGTCCCGGGATCATTACGAATCGCCGGATCAATCAACCCCTCCGCCGCCGTAATCGCATTGGCGTAATGAATGGTGTCAGTGATCGGCGCCATCACCTCGGGCGTCATCAGATAATCCATCAACGCCAGACCCGCCTGGGGATGCGGTGCATCCTTGGGGATGACCATGGCATCGAACCAGATCAACGTGCCCTCCTTCGGAATCCGGTAGCTTAGTTTGAACGGCTTGTTCGCCGCCTCGGCCTGGCCCGCTGCGATGGCGACGTTACCGTTCCAGGACATCGCCACACAGGTGTTGCCGTTGGCCAGGTCGCTGATGTTCAAATCATTGTCGAAGTAACGAATGTACGGCCGGATCTTCGCCAGTTGCTGCTCCGCCTGTTTCAGGTCATCGAGGCTCTGACGGTTGATGTCCAGCCCCATGTACTTCATGACCGCGGCGAACACCTCGTTGGGGTCGTTGAGCAGACTGACCCCGCAATCGGCGAATTTCGATACCACGGCCGGGTCGAACAGCATCGCCCAACTGTCCCGTGGCGCGTCGGGCAGGCGTTGCTTGATCGCCTGCTCCTGATAGCCCACGCCGGTCGTGCCCCAGGCGTAGATCCCGGCGTACCTATTGCCCGGATCGAACACCGCCATGTGCTGGCGAAACTCCTCGCCGACGCCGGCAAAGTGCGGCAATTGCTGCTTGTCCACGGTCTGGATCGCACCGCTTTGGATCGCCCGGGACAAATGCTGCCCCGCGGTCAGCACCAGGTCATAGCCACTGCGGCCGGTGAGCAGTTTGGTTTCGACGGTTTCCAGGGAGTCGAAATGATCGACCACCACATGGATTCCGGTTTTTTTCTCGAAATTGGTCAAGGTGTCCGGGGCCAGATACTCGCCCCAGATGTACAGATTCACCACCGGTCTGGCGGAATCGGCGGCCTGCACACACAAGGGTGCAAGCACCAGCAATAACGCTTGGGTCAGTTTGTGCAGGCCCATGATCAGACTCCTTTGTTGTTACAGGCACTGCCGGCATATTGCGGCATGGTGATGCACGCGACGTTGCCGCCGCCCAGCAGGATTTCCCTGGAGTTTTCGATGCCGACGATTTTATGTTTCGGGAACAGTTCGGCGAGGGTCGCCATCGCTGCCTGATCATTACGATCACCAAACAGCGGCACCACGATCGAGGTGTTACCGGCGTAATAGTTGATGTACGACGCGCAGATTTTGGTCCCCGCCTGACGCACATGAGTGCCGTCGAGCTGGTCCAGGCCTTCGGCCTCTTCAGCGGTCCATTCCAGTACATCCGGTTGCGGCAACTTGTGCACGATCAACTCGCGGCCTCGGCTGTCGCGGGTGCTGCGCAGGATGTCGTAGGCCTCCTGATAGATTTCCCATTGCGGGTCGTCTCGATTGTCGGTCCATTGCAGCACCACTTCACCGGGACGCACGAAACACGCAAGATCGTCGACGTGGCCGTCGGTTTCGTCGAACTTGCACCCCCGAGGTAGCCAGATGACTTGCTCGGCGCCGAGGTAATCGGTCAACCGCCGGGTGACTTCTTCCTTGCCTAGATGCTGGTTGCGGTTACGGTTGAGCAGGCATTGTTCGGTGGTGAGGATGCTGCCCTGGCCGTCACTCTGAATGCCCCCCAATTCGGCAATCAGCGGTGCGCGATAGCGGTCGAAACGTTCGATTTCAAGGATCTTGCTGGCGATCTGGTCGTCCTTGTCCCACGGGAAATACAAGCCACCGTCGAGGCCGCCATACGCGTTGAACTCAAAGTCGACGCCACGCACTTCACCGCTATTGTCGTTGACCACAAAGCACGGCCCGCTGTCGCGGAACCAGGTGTCATTGCAGGTCATTTCCACCACCCGCACTTGCGGCGGCAACTGCCGACGGGCCGTGGCGAACTGGGCGGCGGAGGCACACACGGTGACCGGTTCGCTTTGGGAAATGGCGCTGACGATCTGCACCCAAACCTTCTGCGCAGGCTTGGCGCCATTGCGCCAGACGTCGGTGCGTTCCGGCCAGCCGAGCCAGCAACCGGCCTTGGTTTCGAATTCGCCGGGCAGGCGGAAGCCGTCTTGTTTAGGGGTGGAGTCGAGCAAACGTGCCATGGTCAAACCTCATCAGCGGGGATTGGATGACCACAGGCTAAGGTCGCCGGCGCCCTCCTCGCCAACGATGATTATTTCGGAACAGTTGAATTCAACTCATCAATCAATCAGCTGATCGTTGAACCATTCGAGCATCTGCGTCACGGCCGGACGTTCCAGGCGCACCCGTTCGCACACCAGCGCATATTGACCCAGGGCCGTCATGTTTGAAGTAAACGGCCGGACCAGACGACCGCTGAGCAAATCCTCCTGAGCCGTCAGATTGTCGCCCATGGCCACGCCCTGCCCTTGTGCCGCCGCTTCCAGCGCCAGACCGGCGTGGGCAAAATACAATTGCCGTTGCGGGCGTTGATCACCGGCATGACTGGTGAGCCAGGCCGTCCATGTCTTGCCGTCCTGATCGTCGTGCAGCAGACAATGGCGGGCCAGATCCTTCGGGGTTTTCAAAGTGCCTTGGTTGAACAGGCCGGGACTGCACACCGGGAAAAACTGCAGCGCCGGCAAAGGCCGGACGAAATACGCGCTGCTGTCCACCGGGCCGGTGCCGTAAGTGATCGCCAGGTCGATGTCCTCTCCCGGCGCCGTGGCATCGATCGGTTGTTCGTAAAGGTGCAAGGTGATGTGCGGATAGCGCGCATAAAAATCCGTGAGGCGCCTCATCAACCACTTTTGCGCCAACTCGGCGGTCACCGCTAAACGCAACACGGCCAGCGATGATGGATCGCGCAACTCATCGCAGGCATCACCGATCAGCTCGAAGGCCTGCTGCAAGCTTTGCATCAGGCGCCCGGCGGCCATTGTCGGGCGAATCTGCCGGCCTTCGCGGATGAACAGCGACACGCCCAATTGCTCTTCGAGCTGGCGAATCTGATGGCTGACGGCGCTGTCGGTGACGCACAACTCCGCCGCCGCCCGGCCGAAATGGGCGTGACGGGCGGCGCATTCGAAGGTTCTGAGTGCTGCCAGGGAGGGTAGACGTCGCATGATCAAGGCCCGGATTTCGAGGTGCTCATGCTGACTCGGCGAGCGGTAGGCGTCCAGTGAGACCGCGTTATCGTTCTTCGCGAGCAGGCTCGCTCCCACAGGTTACGTGCTGAACACAGATGTTGCGTACACAAAGATCCCTGTAGGAACGGGCCTCGCGAAAAGGCCAGCACATCCACCACAAACCCAGCCCCTGCCTGAACCCGGCGCATGTTCCAGCGAGGCCATTGCGGCGTCCATCGAGGGCCGCTGAGGGTCTAGGCTGTACTGGGTAAGTTCCAGACCCGTCGGAGGGTCCCATGCTGCTCGAAGGTTCCTGCCATTGCGGCGCGGTGTCATTCAGTTTGACCAGCGCCCACCCCTACCCGTACCAGCGTTGCTATTGCTCGATCTGCCGCAAGACCCAGGGCGGTGGCGGTTATTCGATCAATATTGCAGGTGACGCCGCCAGCCTGAAAGTGCGTGGCCGCAAACACATTGCGATTTACCACGCGCGACTCAAGGAAGAAGGCGCTAAACGCGCGCACACCAGCACTGCCGAACGGCATTTCTGCTCCCTTTGCAGCTCCGGCTTGTGGTTGTTCAGCCCCGAATGGCCGGAATTGATCCACCCATTTGCATCAGCCATCGACACCCCGCTACCGGTGCCGCCGCAACACACGCACTTGTTGCTCGATTCCAGGGCGCCGTGGGTGGAAGTCGAAGTGCGTCCTGGTGATAAGCAGTTCGATGTCTATCCCGAAGAGTCGATCGCCCAGTGGCATGAACGCCTGGGCTTGAGCCGCTAAGCCGCTTCACAGCCGTTGGCGGTTTCCCGACAAAGCTGAGATCAGGTTACGCGGCTACCGGCACACCGCTGTGAAAACGAAATTCCACATCCGGCGATTCAATCAGCTCCTGCTCGGCAGCGCGAACCCTGTCGATCACCTGGGCGATGTCCTTGGCGTCGCCATACTGGTAGGCCAGTTTCAGGTAACCCTGAAAATGCCGCGCCTCGCTTTTCAGCAGGCCAAAGTAGAACTTGCCCAGCTCTTCATCCAGATGTGGCACCAGCGCCTCGAAACGCTCGCAGCTGCGGGCCTCGATAAACGCGCCGACCACCAGGGTGTCCACCAGCTTGACCGGTTCGTGATTGCGCACCACTTTGCGCAGGCCCGAGGCGTAACGCCCGGCGGACAGCTGACGCAGCTCGATCTTGCGCTTTTTCATCAAGCGCATGACCTGTTCGTGGTGCACCAGCTCTTCCCGGGCCAGGCGCGACATCAGGTTGATCAATTCGACGTGGCTGTGATACTTGGCAATCAGGCTCAACGCCGTGCTGGCGGCCTTGAATTCGCAGTTCTTGTGATCGATCAGCAGGGTTTCCTGATCGGCCAGCGCGGCCTGGACCCAGCCGTCGGGGGTTCGGCAGCCGAGAAACTCGTGAATGTCGGGAAGGATCATGGGGCTCACGGATAAGAGGTTCAAAACGAAGGGCGCCGATTATACCGGCCTGCCGCCAGACCACCAGCCGCGACCGTTGATATGCATCAAGTCCCGAATGCCCGGCCAGCAACTATAGTTGTCCAACGCAGTATTTTTACCTTCCTGGAGATCCCGATCATGCAAGCCATCCGCAGCATCCTGGTGGTCATCGAACCCGAACACTCGGAAAGCCTGGCGCTCAAACGGGCGAAATTGATTGCCGGCGTGACCCAGGCCCATCTGCACCTGCTGGTCTGCGACCGCAAGCACGACCATAGCGCCATGCTGGGCGTGCTCAAGGCCGCCCTGCTCGAGGACGGTTTCAGCATCACCACCGAGCAGGCCTGGAACGAAAGCCTGCACGAAACCATCGTCGACGTGCAGCAGGCCGAAGGTTGCGGGCTGGTGATCAAACAGCATTACCCCGACAGCCCGTTGAAAAAGGCCCTGCTGACCCCGGCAGACTGGAAACTGCTGCGCTACTGTCCAACCCCGGTACTGTTGGTCAAAACCTCGAAACCCTGGACTGGCGGGGTCATTCTGGCGGCGATCGACGTCGGCAATACCGATGGCGAACACCGCACCTTGCACGCCAGCATCGTCGATCATGGCTATGACATCGCCAGCCTGGCCAAAGCCCATTTGCATGTGGTCAGTGCCCATCCATCGCCGATGCTGTCGGCGGCCGACCCGACGCTGCAACTCAGCGAAACCATCGAGGCCCGCTATCGCGAACAGTGCAAGGCCTTTCAGGCCGAGTTCGACATTGATGACGAGCACCTGCATATCGCGGAAGGCCCGGCGGATGTGTTGATTCCGTATATGGTGCACAAGCTGGGGGCGTCGGTGACGGTGATCGGCACGGTTGCGCGGTCCGGTTTGTCTGGCGCGTTGATCGGGAATACGGCGGAAGTGGTGCTGGATGCGGTGGAGAGTGACGTGCTGGTATTGAAGCCGGACACGATCATGGATCATCTGGAGGAGATCGTGACTCAGCATTAGCCAAGATCAAACGATCGCAGCCTGCGGCAGCTCCTACATGGGATCGCATTTCCCTGTAGGAGCTGCCGCAGGCTGCGATCGTTTGACTTTAAAAATCAGCCACCGAAGGCGTCCTTGAGGAAGCCGGGCGCAATGTAGCGCTGGTAATGCGCCTCCGAGAGCAAAAAGAACTCCCGATCAATGGCATCACGCAATTGCGGCAGGTTCCAGTCGCGAAACTCCGGCATCAACACCATCCCGTAGGCTTCCAGATTGTTGATCACCCGCGCGCCACGGGCGATCAGCTGATAAGCCCAGCAATACTCCGACTGGTGCGGCACAAAACGGATCTTGCGCTGCTCCAGCTGCCATCGCAGGCGCTGGGGATCGAAAATCTCCAGCTTGCTGGCCATCACCTGGGACAGCAATTGCTCAAGCCGCAGCCACACGGCGCGTTTTTCTTCCTCGTTGTAACCATTCCAGTTGATCACTTCATGGTGGAAACGCTTGCAGCCACGGCACACCAGATCACCGTAAACAGTGGAGCAAAGGCCGACGCAGGGGGTCTTGATGGTCTGATTGGGCATAAGTAGGAGAACACGGGAAAGCAGAACAGGTGGGCATGTTAGCCCTTTGTCTAACATTCATCACCCCTCAAAATTCAGGCCCTAACTTACCTTTAATTTTTTTTTCCCGTAGAATCAGCCAGCCTTTTAAGGCGCCAATGTCCGTTAGAAGCTGTTTTCAAAGCGTCACGAGCACAGTCGTTCCTTCAGAGCGGTGTTGGCGAAGGGTTTTTCCAGCGGGGAAAAGCCCAACGCCAACCCTCATCAGCTCCCGTTCTGCAGGCGTAAAACTTTGAAAGCAGCTTCTGTAAGGAATTGTCGGTAATTCTGGCTAAGTGGCCCACAACGCCACGCAGCGCATGAGTACGGCAATTTCGGGATGAGCGTCCCGGACACCCAGATGGGACCACTGATGAGGGTAATAACTGTGCTTGAAGCCTACCGCAAACATATCGAAGAGCGTGCAGCACTGGGTATCGTTCCCCAGCCGCTTAACGCCGAACAAACTGCAGGCCTGGTCGAGCTGCTGAAGAATCCCCCGGCTGGCGAAGAAGCTTTCCTCGTTGACCTGATCACCAATCGCATTCCACCTGGCGTGGACGAAGCGGCCTATGTAAAGGCTGGTTTCCTGTCTGCCCTGGCCAAAGGCGAAGCAACCTCCCCTCTGATCGACAAGAAGCGCGCGGTTGAACTGCTCGGCACCATGCAGGGCGGCTACAACATCGTGACCCTGGTTGACCTGCTCGACAGCGCCGAACTGGCCCCAGTCGCTGCCGCTCAACTCAAGCACACCCTGCTGATGTTCGATGCATTCCACGACGTCGCGGAAAAAGCCAAGAACGGCAACGAACACGCCAAAGGCGTGCTCCAGTCGTGGGCTGACGGCGAGTGGTTCAAGAACCGCCCTGTCCTGGCCGACAAGATCAGCCTGCGCGTGTTCAAGGTCACCGGCGAAACCAACACCGACGACCTGTCCCCTGCCCCGGACGCCTGGTCCCGCCCGGACATCCCGCTGCACGCCCTGGCCATGCTGAAAATGGCCCGTGAAGGCATCGTGCCTGACGCCCAAGGCGTGACTGGCCCGATGAAGCAGATCGAAGAAATGCGCGGTCAAGGCTTCCCTATCGCCTACGTCGGTGACGTGGTCGGTACCGGTTCGTCGCGTAAATCGGCTACCAACTCCGTACTGTGGTTCTTCGGCGACGACGTTCCTAACGTACCGAACAAGCGTGCTGGCGGTTTCTGCTTCGGCAGCAAGATCGCTCCAATCTTCTACAACACCATGGAAGATGCTGGCGCACTGCCAATTGAGTTCGACGTTACCAACATGAACATGGGCGACGTGATCGACCTGTACCCGCATGCTGGCAAAGTCTGCAAACACGGCACCGACGAAGTCCTGACCACCTTCGAAATGAAGACCCCGGTTCTGTTGGACGAAGTTCGTGCTGGCGGCCGTATCCCGCTGATCATCGGCCGTGGCCTGACCGACAAGGCTCGCGCCGAACTGGGTCTGGGCCCAACCGATCTGTTCAAACTGCCTGAAGCACCTGTCGACACCGGCAAGGGCTACACCCTGGCGCAGAAAATGGTCGGCAAGGCGTGCGGTCTGCCAGAAGGCAAAGGCGTTCGTCCTGGCACCTACTGCGAACCGAAGATGACCACCGTCGGTTCCCAGGACACCACCGGTCCAATGACCCGTGACGAACTGAAAGACCTGGCGTGCCTGGGCTTCTCGACCGATCTGGTGATGCAGTCCTTCTGCCACACCGCGGCTTACCCTAAGCCGATCGACGTGACCACCCACCACACCCTGCCAGACTTCATCATGACCCGCGGCGGCGTTTCCCTGCGTCCGGGCGACGGCATCATCCACAGCTGGTTGAACCGCATGCTGCTGCCGGACACCGTCGGTACCGGTGGTGACTCCCACACCCGTTTCCCGATGGGCATTTCGTTCCCGGCCGGTTCCGGTCTGGTTGCGTTCGCCGCCGCCACTGGCGTTATGCCGCTGGACATGCCGGAATCGATCCTGGTGCGCTTCAAAGGCAAGATGCAACCGGGCGTTACCCTGCGCGACCTGGTTCACGCCATTCCTTACTTCGCGATCCAGGCTGGCCTGCTGACCGTCGAGAAGAAAGGCAAGAAGAACGCTTTCTCCGGCCGCATCCTGGAAATCGAAGGCCTGGACAACCTGAGCATCGAACAAGCTTTCGAGCTGTCCGACGCTTCGGCTGAACGCTCGGCTGCCGGTTGCACCATCAAGCTGTCGAAAGATTCCATCACCGAGTACCTGAACTCCAACATCACCCTGCTGCGCTGGATGATCGGCGAAGGCTACGGCGATGCGCGTACTCTGGAACGTCGCGCCCAAGCGATGGAAGCCTGGGTTGCCAACCCTGAGCTGATGGTTGCCGATGCTGACGCCGAATACGCTGAAATCATCGAAATCGACCTGGCCGACATCAAAGAGCCTGTGCTCTGCGCGCCAAACGATCCGGACGATGCCCGTCTGCTGTCCAGCGTTGCTGGCGAGAAGATCGACGAAGTGTTCATCGGTTCGTGCATGACCAACATCGGTCACTTCCGCGCGGCCGGCAAGTTGCTGGAACAGGTCAAGGGTCAGCTGCCAACCCGTCTGTGGCTGTCGCCGCCGACCAAGATGGACGCTCACCAGTTGACCGAGGAAGGCTACTACGGCATCTACGGCAAGGCTGGCGCACGCATGGAAATGCCGGGTTGCTCGCTGTGCATGGGTAACCAGGCACGTGTTGAGCCGAATTCGACAGTAGTGTCGACGTCGACCCGTAACTTCCCGAACCGTCTGGGTGACGGCGCGAACGTTTACCTGGCTTCGGCTGAGTTGGCGTCGGTGGCTTCGATCCTGGGTCGCCTGCCGACCGTCGAGGAGTACATGGAGTACGCGGGCAAGATCGATAGCATGGCGGCCGATGTCTACCGCTACCTGTCCTTCGACCAGATCGCCGAGTTCCGTGAAGCTGCTGCGAACGCCAATATCCCGGTGGTTCAAGCCTAACGCTGCAACGCAATAAAAAACGCCGCCCATCGTGAGATGAGCGGCGTTTTTTTATGCCTGCCCCCTTAACTGATCGTTCCCACGCTCCGCGTGGGAACGCCTCTTGTGACGCTCTGCGTCACGCTTTGGGACGCGGAGCGTCCCGGGCTGCATTCCCACGCAGAGCGTGGGAACGATCAAAACCCTGTGGGAGCCGGGCTTGGTCCGGGCGGCGATCCGACGATGGCGGACTTACAGCCCCACAAGATCCATCAGGCATTCAGCGAATAGATCAACGCCGAAATAGCCACCAAACCAACGGCCGTCACAAAGACATTGGACGCCTGACCGCGATAACGCGCCATCGCCGGCACCTTGCGAATCGCATACATCGGCATCAGGAACAGAATCGCTGCGATGACTGGACCACCGAGGGTTTCGATCATGCCCAGGATGCTCGGGTTCAGCGTGGCAACAATCCAGCAGACCACCAGCATGAACGCCGCCGTCATACGGTCCAGCGTCTTCGGTGCCGGGCGCTTGCCGCTTTTCACGATCAGTCCTTTAAGACCTTCACTGGCACCAATGTAGTGACCGAGGAACGACTTGGAAATCGCCACGAACGCAATCAACGGCGCCGCAAAAGCGATGGTCGGATTGCTGAAGTGGTTGGCCAGGTACGACAGGATCGACAGGTTCTGCGCCTTGGCCTCGGCCAGTTGCGCCGGCGACAGGGTCAGCACGCAGCTGAAGACGAAGAACAGCACCATCACCACCATCAAGCCGTGGGCCCGGGACAGGATCTGCGAGCTGCGCTCCTGGGCGTGATCGCCGTAACGACGTTTCTGGTCCACCGCAAACGCCGAGATGATCGGCGAGTGGTTGAACGAAAACACCATCACCGGAATCGCCAGCCACAAGGTGTGCAACAACGCCGAGGGTTCAGGCAGCGTGGAAGCGGTGGCCAGGATGCCGCCGTTCCAGTGCGGAATCAGGAACACCGCGAGAAACAGCAGTGCCACGATGAACGGGTAGACCATCAGGCTCATGGCCTTGATGATCGCTTGCTCGCCGCAGCGCACCACGGCCAGCAGGCCGAGGATCAGCACCAACGACAGTACGGCGCGCGGTGGTGGCATGATGTGCAGTTGATGCTCGAGAAAACTGCCCACGGTGTTGGTCAGGGCCACACTGTAGATCAGCAGGATCGGGAAGATCGCAAAAAAGTAGAGCAAGGTGATCAGCGCGCCGGCCTTGATCCCGAAGTGCTCCTCCACCACTTCGGTAATGTCCGCGCCTTCGCGGCCGGACAGCACGAAGCGGGTCAGGCCACGGTGTGCGTAAAACGTCATCGGGAACGCCAACACTGCAAGGATCAGCAACGGCCAGAAGCCGCCCAGCCCTGCATTGATCGGCAAAAACAGCGTGCCAGCCCCGATGGCCGTGCCAAACAGGCCCAGCATCCAGGTGGTGTCATGGCGATTCCAGCGGGTAAGGCTTGCTGGTGTCGCCGCTACATAGCGTTCGTCGACGCTATTGGCCTGATCATTCATCCGGTGGGATCTCCGCATTCCGGTCATTTGCTACCCGGTCAGGACGAGTCGGAAAAAACCGACAGGCAGCGCCCTGACCGAAACAGGGGCGCGATTGTCCGGGATTAATGAACAGAAGCAAAGACTTAGCTGAGGAGTGGTGGTGCGGATCAGTCAATCGGGCGAAGTGACCCCCTGTGGGAGCGATGGCGCCCTTGCGTCCGAATAAAATAGATTGTTTAAACTACCCATTCGCCAGGGTTTCAACCTGATGTATGTTCAATTCAGCCGCCGTCCGGCAGCCCTCATTGCGGAGTCACGCCATGCCACTCGTTCGCGTCGACATCAGGAAGCAGCAAGACCCCTGTTACGCCAAACGTGTCGGGCAATTGATCTACGCCGCCATGCACAGCGCCATTGGCGTGCCGGAGAACGATAACTTCCAGATTCTGGCCGAGCACGATGAACATCATTTCATCTTCGATCCCGGATACCTGGGCATTGACCGCACCGACAACCTGGTGGTGATTCAAATCACCCTGAGCGAAGGTCGCACCGTCGAACAGAAAAAGCTGCTCTATAAAACCATCGTTGACAGTTTGCATGCGCAACTGGCGGTTCGACTGGAAGATGTGTTCATCAATCTGGTAGAAGTGAAAAAAGAGAACTGGTCGTTCGGCAACGGAGTTGCCCAGTACGCCATCTGATCTGCGCATGCCTGTATTAGCTGACAGGAGTGGTCACTGAAAAACGATATTGCTCCTCTTGCAATATCTGCACACAGGAAAACTCCTACAGCCAACACATCGATAAACAAGTACGACTAACCGTTTCTTAAACATTAGAAGCCTGAATTGTTACAAGCAACTACCCACCATTGAACAACTCACATTTCCAGATTATATTTTTCCAGCATTGAATCTGAATGATTAATAGCGCGCGACTCCCCCATCAACCATGGAGTTATCCGTATGCAAAAAAATAATATTCCGTCCACACTCCTGCTTGCCGCGGCATTGTTGTGCCCCCTCGGCAGCTTCGCGCAACAAGCACCTGCCACTGGCGATGTTCGGGACCTGGCCTCCTCTCCTCGGTGGCTGACCACCAAGGTCTATATAGAGGGCGCTCCACAAACGGATGTAAAAGATAAGTATCCCGGGGTGGTCGGAATATCGACCTGGGACCCCGAACGCAATCGCTATGAGTTCTTTTACACCGACACGGGAGAATCAAAACACAACAATGGAGGTGGCGGTTACTTTTTTGTCACGGGCGATAAAAAAACCCACGTTTTAGTGCCCGATGTCGGGCCAACCAAAGCCATGGCTAGACGATTGGAAACGTTGAATACCAATGAATTTACCTATTCTCGCGAAGTGCCCCGCGACATGGTAAACAACAATCCCCTGGTGCGCATCTATGTCGTTCATGCCCCCTACACCGGCACAGTAGTTACAAAATCCGCCATCAAACCAGATTCCGATACCCACTGAAGCCATTCAGGCTGAACGGCACCCACGATTCAACTCATCACCTCCAACGCGCGTTGGCGGTTAAATATATCTTGCCACCTATAAAACATGGAGTTTCAATATGCAAAAAACCCTCAAAACGTTACTGCTATCTACGCTACTGATCGCCTCGACTTTCTCCGTTGCCAACGCGCAACCCACCACGTCCTCCCCGGTAAAAAATGCCGTCGCCACGCCAGATAATGCCATCATGCTGACCGTCTTTTTAAAGCACGATCAATCACGATCTTTGCCTGAACTGAAGACCCAACTTGAAAAGCAAGGATACTATGAGGCCTTCCCACCTGAGGGGGTAGAGGTCGTCAGTTGGAATACCGTGATGGGTATCGGCCAAATCGTCACATTGCGTTTCCCGGCCTCCCGCCTGATAGAAGTAAATCTTGCATTCGAAAGAACAGCATGGGGAAGCTTCAAGACCGAGTTCTATCCGACCTATGATGCCAAAGCTATTGCACTGGCGGAACGAGACAGAGTGCTAAAGCAGCGAACTGCCCAGTGACGCTGCGGCAGCACACTGTATTTGCAGTGTGCTGCCCAGTGACGTGACATCGGCTCCGTCTGCCCTGAACCACGAGTTTGCTTCTTTCAGGAAGCGGTCCAGACTAAAAAACACCGTCTCTGCGATTGGCGACCATTGCCAATTCGCTTGGGAATCAGCAACCTGAAAATGTTTTTCACGCCGACACGTCACGATCACAGGAGCAGAGTAATGCCCGCAACCGTTCTGGTACTGGTTGAAACCATCAATGATTACCTGCCGATTCTTGAACATCAGGGCTTTCACCTGATTCTGGCCCCGACGCCCGCCGAGCGAGCGGCGGCCATCACCCGGCATGGCGGTCAGATCGATGCAGTGCTGACCCGCGGTCCCTTAGGGCTGTATGCCGATGAAATCGCCGCCCTGCCCAATCTCAAGATCATCTGCGTGATCGGCGCCGGCTACGAACAGGTCGACCTGCAAGCCGCCGCCAACCGGGGCATCACCGTCACCAACGGTGCCGGGGTCAATGCGTCATCGGTCGCCGATCACGCCATGGCCATGCTCCTGGCACTGGTGCGCGACATTCCCCGCTGCGACGCCGCCGTGCGCCGGGGCGAGTGGCCGAAGATCATGCGCCCTTCCCTGGCCGGCAAACGCCTGGGTATCCTTGGTCTCGGCGCTGTCGGCATGGCCATTGCCAAACGCGCGGCCCACGGCTTCGACATGACGGTGAGCTACCACAACCGCCAGCATCGCAGCGACGTACCCTACAGCTTCTGCTCGACGCCAACCGAGCTGGCGCGTGCGTCGGACTTTCTGATCGTGGCCACCCCCGGCGGCCTGGGCACCAAACACCTGATCAACAAACAAGTACTCGATGCCTTGGGCCCCAAAGGCTTCGTCGTCAACATCGCCCGGGCCAGTGTCATCGTTACCGCAGATCTGATCAGCGCGTTGGAACAGCGGCGAATTGCCGGTGCCGCGCTGGATGTCTTCGATGCCGAACCCCGGGTGCCGGATGCATTCAAGGCGTTGGCCAACGTGATCCTGACGCCGCACGTCGCCGGGCTGTCTCCCGAAGCCACCCAGGGCACCGTGGAGTTGGTGGGTCGCAACCTGGTGGCGTTCTTTTCCGGCGACCCGGTACTGACCCCGATCGATCTACCGGCGAGCCAGATCAAGGCAGTGTTGTAGGCTGTCATTCAAACAGGTGTATCAAAAGCAATGATTGCCCGGCAACACGCTCACCTATAAGGGCTGTTCATGGTTGTGGGTGTCGGTTGTGCGCATTAGATTAGCCAATAGTCTCAGGCCTCCAGAATAAGCAGAAGGGATAAGCATGGCGCTTACTGACCAGTCCACCCGTATCCGCTCCGGCGAAGAACTCGATGCCAGCCTGATCGATCCGTACCTCAAAGCCCATATTCCGGGGCTCAGTGGCCAGCCTGCCATCAGCCAGTTTCCCGGCGGCGCGTCGAACCTCACCTACTTGCTGGAATACCCCGAACAGGAGTTCGTCCTGCGTCGGCCGCCATTCGGCCACAAGGCCAAGTCTGCCCACGACATGGGCCGCGAGTTTCGGATCCTCAATCAGCTCCGGGACGGCTTCCCGTACTGCCCTAAAGCCTACGTGCACTGCACCGATGAATCGGTGATCGGGGCCGAGTTCTATGTGATGGAACGGGTCAAGGGCATCATCCTGCGCGCCGAACTGCCACCGGAACTGGGGCTGGATTCGGCGAAGACCGAAGCCCTGTGCAAGAGCTTTATCGACAAATTCGTCGAACTGCATCAGGTCGATTACAACGCCTATGGCCTGGGCGACCTCGGCAAACCTGAAGGTTACGTGGCACGGCAGATCAAAGGCTGGAGCGAGCGCTACGAAAAAGCCCTGACCCCGGACGCGCCGCAGTGGCAAGCGGTCAAGGCCTGGCTCAATGACAAGATGCCGGCCGATCACCCGACCTCCAGCATCGTTCACAACGATTACCGTTTCGATAACGTGATCCTCGACCCGAACAATCCGATGCAGATCATCGGCGTACTCGACTGGGAGCTGACCACCCTCGGCGACCCGCTGATGGACCTGGGCAATACCCTCGCCTATTGGATCGAAGCCGATGACCCGGCGCCGGTGCAGTTGATGCGACGCCAGCCGAGCCACGCCCCGGGCATGTTGACCCGCCGTGAGTTCGTCGATTACTACGGCCAACGCTCAGGCATCCAGATCGACAACTTCGACTTCTACTACACCTACGGCCTGTTCCGCCTGGCCGGCATCGTGCAACAGATCTACTACCGCTTCTTCCATGGTCAGACCCAGGACAAACGCTTTGCGCAGTTCATTCACATGAACAAACTGCTGGAGCAGATGAGCTTGCAGGTCATTGCAAAATCCAGCCTCTGACTGCGCCCCTGGCCCAATAACAAGACTTTTTATAAGGGAATCCCATGTCCAAGACTCAGTTGTTCGACCTCGACGGCAAGATCGCTTTCGTTTCCGGTGCCAGCCGCGGCATCGGTGAAGCCATCGCCAAGCTGCTGGCCCAGCAAGGCGCCCACGTCATCGTTTCGAGCCGCAAGCTCGACGGCTGCCAGCACGTGGCCGACGCGATCATCGCCGCTGGTGGCAAAGCCACCGCCATCGCCTGTCACATTGGTGAAATGGAACAGATCAGCCAGGTCTTCGCCGGCATCAAGGAACAGTTCGGGCGCCTGGACATCCTGGTCAATAACGCCGCGACCAACCCGCAATTCTGCAACGTACTGGACACCGACCTCAGTGCCTTTCAGAAAACCGTGGACGTCAACATCCGCGGCTACTTCTTCATGTCGGTGGAAGCCGGCAAGCTGATGCGCGAAAACGGCGGCGGCAGCATCATCAACGTGGCTTCGATCAACGGCGTCTCGCCGGGGATTTTCCAGGGCATCTATTCGGTGACCAAGGCCGCGGTGATTAACATGACCAAGGTATTTGCCAAGGAATGCGCGCAGTTCGGCATTCGCTGCAATGCCCTGCTGCCGGGTTTGACTGACACCAAGTTTGCCTCGGCGCTGGTAAAGAACGAGGCGATTCTGAATACTGCCTTGCAACAGATCCCGCTCAAGCGTGTGGCGGATCCGAGTGAGATGGCGGGGGCCGTGCTCTATCTCGCCAGCGATGCGTCCAGTTACACCACTGGCGTGTCGTTGAATGTGGACGGCGGTTTCCTGTCCTGATTCGATTTTTTGCGGATGACCAAAGGCAGCCTCGGGGCTGCCTTTTTTGTACCTGTAGCACCGACCATTTACGTGCTGACATCATGTTGTGTATACCGCGCTGAACCCGTGTAGGAGCCGGCTTGCCGGCGAAGGCGTCTTTCATGGGCGCTGCAAGGATTGAGGCCGCCTTCGCGGCGGTGCGGCGATCCGACAAGCCAGCTCCTGCACGATCACCGGTGTACCGATGGATTGTGGAAAACGGAAATCCGTCGCTCGGGAATATTTATTCCAAATATTGCATATTGTGAATATTTATTCCATTAATAGACTTCCTGAAAACAAAAATCCAAAAGGATTCCGGCTATGCGCGAACTCGGTATCGGTCTCATCGGCACAGGCTTCATGGGCCGCGCCCACGCCTTGGCGTTTCGTAATGTCAGTGCAGTGTTCGAACTCCCTCTGAAGATCAATCTCGCCGCCCTGGCCGACGCCGACCCGCAGCGCGCCCGCCACTGCGCCGACGCCTGGGGGTTCGAAACGGCCCACAGCGACTGGCAACACTTGATCGACGATCCCAAGGTCAACCTGATCGCCATCACCACGCCCAACCACCTGCATTACCCCATGGCCATGGCCGCCCTCAGCGCCGGCAAAGCGGTGTACTGCGAAAAACCACTGGCGGTCAATCTTGAACAGGCCGATGCCATGCGCCAGGCGGCGAAAGCGGCAGGCGTGGTCACGCGGGTGGGTTACAACTATCAGCACAATCCGATCATCGGCCTGGCGCGGCAATTGATCGAAAACGGCGAGCTGGGGCACATCATCAGTTTCCAGGGTGAGTTCAGCGAAGACTTCATGGCCGATCCCGCATCCCCCTGGTCCTGGCGCTGCGACGCTGGGCATGCCGGCGGTGCGCTGGCGGATCTGGGCAGTCACCTGCTGGCCATGGCCCGTTATCTGGTGGGCGATGTCGAGTCGGTGTGCGCCGACACCCAGACCGTGCACGGGCAACGTCCCGTCACACTGGGCAGCCAGGAACAGCGCAGCATCGCGGTCGATGATCAGGTCCATGCCCTGCTGCGGTTTGCCAGCGGTGCGCGTGGAACATTCAGCAGCAGTTGGCTCAAGCACGGTTACAAGAATCACCTGAGTTTTGAAATCAGCGGCACTCACGGGACGTTGGCATTCGATCAGGAACGTTTGAATGAACTGCGTCTCTATCGCGCCGGACAGGACGGCTTCCAACGCTTGCTGGCGGGACCGGATTTGCCGGGTTACGCCGCGTTCAGCCCGGCGGCGGGGCATCAGCTGGGCTACAACGAACTCAAGACCCTGGAAGTGCATGATCTGGTAATGGCGCTGGCCGGGCTCGGTCAGGGCGGCACGGATTTCGAGCAGGCGTGGGAAGTCGAACGCCTGGCAACGGCGATTCGCCTCGCGGCGCGAGCGTCGCGCTGGGTCAGGATAGAAGAGGTCTGATCGCCCCCTCAGTGAGCGCCCGCCAGCAGCTCTACGCCGCTGGCGGTCTACACAAACTGATCCGCGTTTACTGAGTGATACAACGGGTCAGGGTGGTGTTTCGGGTCACCTGCCCTTCAGCTCGCATGTCGCCTTGCACATCAACGTTTTCAGTGGTTTGGCAGGTACGCACAGGAAGCGGCGGCGGAGCAAGGGGTGGTGGAGGCGGAGGACTGGCACAACCACCGAGTATCGCCGCGCAGAGGGCAAGCGGCAGTGGTGCAAAAACGCGTTTCCCAAGACTTTTCATAGGTTGACCCGCGATAAGTGATGTACACAGTTGTGTGACAACAAAACAACGCTGGAAAGTCCACGGGCCGGCAACAGAAAGGCAGGTTTACGAAGTTTCGGGACGATGCAAGGTATTGCTCTCAAGTTCATACCGCAGCTCTTCAACCAAAGCTGCCACGGCCTCCGGTGATCTGAGGTACGTCACATTCACCCCACTGACCACCAGGTCCACCTGCCCGGACACCGGGTGATACAGCTTCACCGTCACCAAGTTATCACCCGACACGCTGCACTCACAAGCGCGAGGAGAAAACTGCTGTTCCAGTTGCGCACGCAATTTCGTCAGATAAATCATTGCGATTCACCCCTGGGCTGGTTGATGGCCCCGTCGACCGAAACTGTTTTGAATTGGCGAAGCATGTGGCTGTTCCTTGAGCTGTTTCGAAGGGGACGCGACAGCGGTCCAAAGACCTCTATCGCACCCTTACAGACTAAGAACTGCGGCACCCCGCCAGAACATCCATTTGCATCTCAAGGCCTAGTGCATTTGCACCTTCGCGCTAACCCTTGGTCCGCCGCTGACCCGAGAACAACCCACGCTCGCGGGCCCAGACTATCGCCTCGCTGCGACTGTGCACATCGAGTTTGGAATACACCGTCGACACGTGATTGCGCACGGTATTAGGTGCCAGTTTCAGCCGCGCGGCGATTTCCTTGTCGGCCAGGCCTTCGCAGATCAGGCCGAGCACATCGCGCTCACGGGCAGTCAGGTCAGTGAAGGACACGCTGGGCAATTTCGGCGAGTTGACATGCTTCACGTTGGCGAGTTTTTCGATCAGCGTGCGGCTGAACCACGAGGCGTCTTTCATGACCTCTTCAATGGCCGACACCAACTCCAGTTCCGTGCGTTTGCGCTCGGTGATATCCATCAACACCAACAAATAGCATGGGTTGTCCTGGATGTTCACGGTGTCGGCGGAGACTGCGCAGTCGATCTCCTCGGCGTCTTTTTTACGCATACGCACGTCGATCCGGTCCAGGCTCCCGGTTTTCTCCAACGCCGCGAACAACTTCGTACGAGCGCCTTTGTCATGGATGAAATCGATCGCCACGAGCGTCTTTCCGAGCACCTCTTCGCTGGGGTACGCGAAGGTGTCCAGAAAGGCTTCATTGACGTCCATCACCACCTGATCGCCGGCGTTACACACCAGGATCGGCACCGGGGTCAGGCGAAAGGCCTTGGCAAAACGTTCCTCACTCTGGCGCAGAGCGACTTCTGCCTTGTGCCGAGGCTCCATGTCCACGAAGGAAAACAGCATGCAGGCCTCGTCGTTGAGCTCCAGGGGTTGTCCGGCGACGATGACCTGCCTGTTGCCCCCTTCGGGCAATTGCAACTCGGCCTGCATCTGCGGAATGGTGGCCCCTTCACGCAACCGTTGCTTGGCCAGGTCTTTGTTCTCGGCCCCCTCCAGCACATCCAGTTCATAGGTTGAACAACCGATCACCTGATCACGGGAGTAACCGGTCATTTCCAGGAAGCCGGAATTGACCTTGATGTAGCGCAAATCGCTGAGGCGACAGATCACCGCCGGGGCGGGATTAGCGTTAAAGGTCTTTTCGAATCGCTGCTCGGCACTGGCCCACTCGGTGACGTCGTCCATGATCAGCACCAGCGACTCCGGTTCGCCGGTACTGTCGGTCAGCACCATGCTGCGCACGTTGTGGACCCAGGTACGCTCTTCGTCCCCTGCGGGCGTCACCTCGACCAGCACATCGCTGAACGTCTCGCCCCGAGCCACGCGACTGATCGGGTAATTGTCCACCGGGACCGGGTGATTATTTCGATAGCGCAAGGTAAAGCGCCTGGCGTACTCCCTGGCATTGACGCCCAGGTCATCGATCCGACTGACACCGTGCATGGCCAGCGCGGCCTCGTTGGCCCAGAGAATGGTCTGGTCGAGCTCCAGCAGAATCACCCCGTCGGACAGGCCGGCGATGATCTGCTGCAACTGGCGGCGGTTGGTTTCGGTGGTCAGGACGTCCTGGCTCATTGCATCTCCACACGTGTGGCGGCGCGTTTACGCGCGGCCCTGTGAAGATTACGACCGCTGGCGAGCCTGATCGTGCAGAGGTTGTTCACCGGGCATGCCGGGAACAAGGTCAATGCAGGCGCTGGTGCAGGCGGCGATCTTTTGATTCCAGCGCATTCAAGATCGCCAAAATTCAAGATCAAAGGATCGCAGCCTGCGGCAGTTCCTACAGCTCCGGGTGAACGCTCTTGATCAGGTCAGGACTTTTCTTCCCAGAGCACTTCGGCGCCTATAACACCCGGTGCCCATTCTTTGTCATAGGAGGTATGAGCCTGAATACAACGCCAGTTCTTCGCGATATGGCTCACCGAATCGCCTTTTGCATATAGCGTATTCAGTTTCCATGCCGGATATTGGCCCCCCTCTCCCCCGGTTTTGACCTTGAGTGTATTGCTCGGCAATGACAGCTTACCGTTCAGATCCAGCGCTTTTACGAAGTAACAGTACTCGGTATCCGGCGTCAGGCCCGTGTCGTCAACCGAAATCTGATTCCCGCTCACGGATCTGACTTCTTGATCGTCGCGGAAGATCAGATAGTTCACAATCGGCACCGCGCCGACGGATGCAGTCCACATCAGGCTGATGCTGTCGGCGGTCTGGCCCATGCTGTGCAGGTCCTTCGGTGCGCCGGGCAGCGGTGCCCCGCCACCTTCGGCCAGCGTGCGCACGTCAATGGCCCGACTGGGCGCAGACATGTTGCCCTCAATATCGATCGCGCTGATGAAGTAACTGTACGTCGTTTCAGACGCCACGCTGTTATCGGTCCAGGTCTGCAGCGGTGCCTCGATATCGACCAGAGTGATCCCGTTGCGTGTAAGCCGATAGAAGGCGATGGGCATGGGGCCGGTGGCTGCATTCCACGTCAAGACCACCTGCTTGTCGGTGACATTGCCAGCGGCCAGACCGGTCGGTGTGCTTGGACGCTCACCTCCACCGTCGGATGGCAGGAAATTCAGATCCACTACCTGATAGAACGCCATCGAAGTATTGGCCACTTCCCAAACCGCCAGTAACACGTGGTAGCCCTCTCGCTTGGGCAATGGCACCTCATGCGTGGTGGGTGATGACGGCAACATTTCGTCTGTATATTGCCAAAAGGGTTGCTGATTGTTTTGTACCGTATGGAAGGGTTGCGATTCAAACTGATCGCGTGACAGCACCTTACGGGGATCCCATCCCTCTTTAGTCATGAAATAGTTATAGCGCCGCGTCGCGTGCTTGGCGCTGAAGTTCCAGGAGACATCCAAGGTTTCACAACTTCGCACATCATGCTGTTGCCAGTGGTCCCCGGGCTCATCCAGTTTTGCGCCAGTCAACTGATTCGCGCTGGCGATTTTCCCGTCCGGTGGCGGTGCGACGTTAGCCATGTCGTCCTTGGCGTAAACATCCCGCACGTCGCCCGCGGTTAGCGGGAAAAATTTTCCGGACTCGCGCTGGTTCAGCGCACCCTCATCCAGCCAGCCCTCCAGCCAGGCGAAATAAGCCCGGGATGCGGGATAGAACACGTGGCCGTGTCGTGGGGTATTGCTTCTGCTGATCGTATTCCGACGAATCTGTGACATGGTGTTTCTCCATTTTCTCGTGTTGCCAGGTTCGAGATCCTTGAGGTCACATGGGTTGCCATCACGACTTCAGCGCTTTTGAAGCGAAGACAGTGTTCTCCTTCCGACTGGACTATGCCTGTCGCGTTGTTCCTGCTCTGCAAGGCATCATGCTCAAGCACATTAAACGCGCTGCAAGCCGTCACGGATACTGTCAAAAGTATCAGGTCGACATGGCAGTCCAATGGTTTTGGCGGTCCGCGCGCCAAGATCAAGATCAAAAGATCGCAGCCTGCGGCAGCTCCTACACCGGTTGTGTGCATCCGCGTGATCACTGGTGTACCCGGGTAGGAGCTGGCGAAGCCTGCGATCTTATGCTCTTCAGGCCGCCAATTTTCCAGATGCGATGGCGGCGGACGCTGCCAGCATCGCCCGCAACAACACCGCACACCCGGCCGCCAAATCACCCGGCGCGGCGTTCTCGATTTCGTTGTGGCTGATGCCGCCTTCGCAAGGCACGAAAATCATCCCGGCCGGGCCTAGTTCAGCGAGGAAGATTGCGTCGTGCCCTGCTCCGCTGACGATGTCCATGTTCGACAAACCCAGCCCTTGGGCAGCAGCGCGTACGGCCTCAACGCAACCCTTGTCGAAGTACAGCGCAGGGAAATCGGCGGTGGGGGTGAGTTCGAAGGTCAAGCCGTGTTCCTCGCAGGTGGTCTCTATCACCGCATGGACTTCGGCGATCATCGAATCCAGGCGTGCCGGTTCCAGATGACGGAAGTCCAGGGTCATGCGCACCTCACCGGGGATGACGTTGCGTGAGCCGGGGTAGGCTTGCAGGCAGCCGACAGTACCGCAGGCATGGGGTTGGTGGCCGAGAGCGGCGCGGTTGACGGCGCCAACGATGATCGAAGCGCCGACCAGGGCATCCTTGCGCAAATGCATCGGGGTCGGGCCGGCGTGGGCTTCGACGCCGCGCAGTTTCAGGTCGAACCATTTCTGTCCGAGGGCGCCCATGACGACGCCAATGGTCTTGTGTTCGTCTTCAAGGATCGGGCCTTGCTCGATGTGCGCTTCGAAATAGGCACCAACGGCGTGCCCGCTGACCTTGCGCGGGCCGGCGTAGCCGATGGCATTCAGCGCTTCACCGACGGTGATGCCTTCGGCGTCGACCTTGGCCAGGGTTTCCTCGAGGGTGAATTTTTCCGCGAACACACCGGAGCCCATCATGCAGGGTGCGAAGCGCGAGCCTTCTTCGTTGGTCCAGACCACCACTTCCAGCGGTGCTTCGGTTTCCACACCCAGGTCGTTGAGGGTGCGCAGGACTTCGACGCCGGCCAGTACACCGAAGCAGCCATCGAACTTGCCGCCGGTGGGTTGGGTGTCGATATGGCTGCCGGTCATGACCGGGGGCAAGTCCGGATTGCGCCCGGGGCGGCGGGCAAAGATGTTGCCGACGGCGTCGATGCTGACGGTGCACCCGGCCTCCTCGCACCACCGCACGAAAATATCCCGAGCCTGGCGGTCGAGGTCGGTCAGGGCCAGGCGACAGACACCGCCCTTGACTGTGGCGCCGAGCTGGGCCAGCTCCATGAGCGACTGCCACAGGCGGTCGCGGTTGATGTGCTGATGGGTGGATTGCAGAACGTCTATGGCTGCGTTCATGATGATCTCCTCAGGCTGTTCTTATGGATTTCTTCAGGCGTTTCGTTGGTGGATTTGAGGTCGCCTTCGCTGGCAAGCCAGCTCCTGCAGGGGTTGCGGTTATTTGGCGGTGTTTTTTTGGTGGATTTGAGGCCGTCTTCGCTGGCAAGCCAGCTCCTACAGGGGTTTTGTGAGCGTTGAAGATCCCTGTGGGAGCTGGCTTGCCAGCGAAGAGGCCGTCCGTCACACCGCAGATTTCACGGCAGTCGGACTGGACCGCATCGAGCACAACCCGTAATAAATCAACCCGCCCAGCGCCGACCCGGTAAACCAGCCATAGCTGTAAAACCAGCTGAACGCATCACTGCCGAGGGATAACAACGTCAACACCACCGGCACACCGAAGGCGATGAACCCGAACCAGTTCCACGCCGGGTAAACGTCATCGCGATACAGCCCGGCCAGATCCAGTTGCTGCTTCTTGATCAGGAAATAGTCCACCACCATGATCCCGGCGATCGGGCCCAACAAACTGGAGTAACCCAACAACCAGTTGGAATAGACGGTTTCCAGGCTTAAATCGGAAACAATCAGCCCGAGCTTTTTCAACAGTTCATGCCCCATCAGCACCAGCCCGACCAGTCCGGTGAGCATCACCGCCTTGGTCCGGTTGATGACCTTGGGCGCAATGTTCTGAAAGTCGTTGGTCGGCGAAACGATGTTGGCCGCGGTATTGGTCGACAGCGTGGCGATAATGATCAACGCCATGGCCAGCGCGACCCAGACCGGGCTCTGGATATGGCCGATCAAGGTCACTGGATCGGAGACGGTGACGCCCACCAGTTTCACGGATGCGGCCGTCATCACCACGCCAAGCGAGGCAAACAGGAACATGGTCAGCGGCAAGCCGATGATCTGCCCGACAATCTGGTCCTTCTGACTTTTCGCATAGCGGCTGAAGTCCGGAATGTTCAACGACAGTGTGGCCCAGAACCCGACCATCGCGGTCAGCCCGGCGGCGAAGTAACTGACCACACTTGCCCCTTCCGGGCGCTTGGGCGGGATCGCCAGCAGTTCAGTCATCGACACATTCGGCATCGCCCACACCAGCAGCCCCACACCGACCAGCACCAGCAGCGGCGCCGACAGGGTTTCCAGCCATTTGATCGAGTCCGCCCCGCGAATCACCACCCACAGGTTCAAGGCCCAGAACACCATGAAGCCGATGACTTCACCGGTGCCGCCCAGCGACTTCCAGCCCTCGAACACCGAGCCCAGGAACAGGTGGATCGCCAGCCCGCCGAACATCGTCTGGATGCCGAACCAGCCGCAGGCCACCAGGGCGCGGATCAGGCATGGAATGTTGGAGCCGAGAATGCCGAAGGACGAGCGCAGCAACACCGGAAACGGGATACCGTATTTGGTACCGGGGAAGGCGTTAAGCGTCAGTGGGATCAGGACGATGATATTGGCAAACAGAATCGCCAGCAGCGCTTCACCCACGCTCAGGCCGAAGTAGGCGGTGAGGACCCCGCCGAGGGTGTAGGTCGGCACGCAGATCGCCATGCCGACCCACAAGGCGGTGATGTGCCATTTGTTCCAGGTTCGCTCGCGCACCTTGGTCGGTGCCATGTCGTGGTTGTAACGGGGACTGTCGAGGACATCGCTGCCGGCTTCGAGCTCGAACAAGCCGTCGCGCTCGGTCACTTGCGATCTGATCTGTTGCATGGCCGCTCCACTGTTCTTTGAATTTTTTTTTGCTCATCAGGGCTGATGGCTTCAATAACTGTGCCGGTCACCCCGTTTGCGCATCGGGCAGTTCCATAAAGACTTTGTAAATAACTGATGTACATCAGTTTTATTTATCCAGATATGAATCACCGTTTACTTGTCACGCCATTCGGGCTGAATATCCAACAGGTTTTACAGACAGTCAGGACTCAATCTGGTGCAGCTGTTTTTTTCCAAGGCTGCGCATCAACCATAGACCATCCCTCAAGCGGCTGATTTCACATAGAAATCTCGTTCATTTTCAGAACCTGTCAAGTGCGTCAAAATGGTGAGGCGCCTGACCATTTCAGTGAATTTGTTATTTTATCTTTCAATATCAACACTTTAAAAAATATATAAGCTTATAAAAATATTCTTGCCCAATCCCCAAACTGCAGCTAGCGTCTATTCTTGACAGCACTGACAGGAATACGCCTGTTGGTGTCTGCTTCATATAAAACATTTAGAACCGACACAAGTCGGTCATTGCCTGCGAGGAACTCGGAATGTCTCTGTTGATCCGTGGCGCCACCCTTATTACCCATGATGAAAGTTATCGCGCCGACGTCTATTGCGCCGACGGCGTGATCAAAGCCATCGGTGACAATCTCGATGTTCCGGCGGATGCCGAAGTGCTCGACGGCAGCGGCCAATACCTGATGCCCGGCGGCATCGACCCGCACACGCACATGCAACTGCCCTTCATGGGCACCGTGGCCAGTGAAGACTTTTTCAGCGGCACGGCAGCAGGACTTGCCGGTGGCACGACGTCGATCATCGATTTCGTGATTCCCAATCCGCAGCAGTCGTTGATGGAAGCGTTCCATCAGTGGCGCGGCTGGGCCGAGAAGTCGGCATCCGATTACGGCTTCCATGTCGCGATCACCTGGTGGAGCGAGCAGGTTCGCGAAGAAATGGCTGAGCTGGTCAGCCAGCATGGCGTCAACAGCTTCAAGCATTTCATGGCCTACAAGAACGCGATCATGGCGGCTGACGACACTCTGGTGGCAAGTTTCGAACGCTGTCTGGAACTGGGCGCGGTGCCGACCGTGCACGCGGAGAACGGCGAGCTGGTCTATCACTTGCAGCGCAAGTTGATGGCCCAGGGCATGACCGGCCCTGAAGCGCATCCGCTGTCGCGTCCTTCGCAGGTTGAAGGCGAAGCGGCGAGCCGGGCAATCCGTATTGCCGAAACCCTGGGCACGCCGCTGTACCTGGTGCATGTCTCGACCAGGGAAGCCCTCGACGAAATCACCTACGCCCGTAGCAAGGGCCAGCAAGTCTACGGCGAGGTGCTGGCCGGGCATCTTCTGCTGGACGACAGCGTCTACCAACACCCGGACTGGCAGACCGCTGCCGGTTACGTGATGAGCCCGCCCTTCCGTCCTCGCGGTCATCAGGAAGCGCTTTGGCACGGCTTGCAATCAGGCAACCTGCACACCACAGCCACCGACCACTGCTGCTTCTGCGCCGAGCAAAAAGCCGCCGGCCGTGACGACTTCAGCAAGATCCCCAATGGCACTGCCGGCATCGAAGACCGCATGGCGGTGCTCTGGGATGAAGGGGTGAACACCGGCCGCTTGTCGATGCAGCACTTCGTTGCACTGACCTCCACCAACACCGCGAAGATCTTCAACCTCTACCCGCGCAAAGGTGCCATTCGCGTCGGTGCAGATGCCGATCTGGTGCTGTGGGATCCGCAGGGTACGCGGACGATTTCGGCGAAGACGCATCACCAGCAGGTCGACTTCAACATCTTCGAAGGCAAGACCGTGCGCGGTGTGCCGAGTCACACCGTGAGCCAGGGTCGGGTGGTCTGGGCCGATGGCGACTTGCGGGCCGAGCGTGGTGCCGGGCGGTACGTCGAACGGCCGGCTTATCCGGCGGTGTTTGATTTGCTGAGCAAGCGGGCTGAGTTGAATAAGCCTGTTGCAGTGAAACGCTGAAATCGAGGCCTCCGGCCTATCTGATCGTTCCCACGCTCTGCGTGGGAATGCAGCCCGGGACGCTCTGCGTCCCACTGGAACGCGGAGCGTCCCCTGAGGCATTCCCACGCAGAGCGTGGGAACGATCAGCCCACCAGAGGCAGCACCTCAAATAACCGTGAGGCCAACACCGTGATCAAGACCCTGAACCACCTCCCGCATCCCCATGAGACTGCGGCCGCCCTCGCCGCCCATTTCACCGACCTGGCGCCACCACTCAACGATCGCCAGGCCCACCTGGAAGCCTCGCGCTGTCTGTATTGCTACGACGCGCCCTGCGTGAATGCCTGTCCGAGCGACATCGACATTCCCTCGTTCATCCGCAATATCCACCAGGAAAACGTGCAGGGCGCCGCGCAGAAAATTCTCTCGGCCAATATCCTCGGCGGCAGTTGCGCGCGGGTTTGCCCGACGGAAATCCTCTGCCAGCAAGCCTGTGTACGCAACAACGCCCACGAATGCGCGCCGGTGCTGATCGGTCTGTTGCAACGCTACGCGGTGGACAACGCCCACTTCAGCGAACACCCATTCCAGCGCGCCGCTGCCACTGGCAAGCGCATCGCCGTGGTCGGTGCCGGACCCGCCGGATTGTCCTGCGCTCACCGCAGCGCCATGCACGGCCATGACGTGGTGATATTCGAGGCGCGGGAAAAGGCTGGCGGCCTCAATGAATACGGGATCGCCAAGTACAAGCTGGTGGACGATTATGCGCAAAAGGAGCTTGATTTCCTGTTGGCGATTGGTGGCATCGAAATCCGCCACGGCCAAAAGCTTGGCGAGAACCTGGCCCTCAGCGAGCTGCATCAACAATTCGATGCCGTGTTCCTTGGCCTCGGTCTGGCGGCCAGCAAGCAACTGGGCCTGCCCCACGAAGATGCGCCGGGCCTGCTCGCCGCCACCGACTACATCCGCGAACTGCGCCAGGCTGATGACCTGACTCAGCTGCCGCTGGCGAACCACTGCATCGTGCTCGGCGCCGGCAACACCGCCATCGACATGGCCGTGCAAATGGCGCGTCTTGGTGCGCGCGACGTCAATCTGGTGTATCGCCGCGGTGTCGAGGACATGGGTGCCACCGGCCACGAGCAAGACATCGCCAAGGCCAATCAGGTGCGCTTGATGACGTGGGCACAACCGCAAGAAGTGTTGCTCGACGACCAGGGGCAGGTGCGCGGCATGCGCTTCGCCCGCACGCACCTGGTGGAAGGTCGTCTGCAAACCACCGGGGAAACCTTCGAGCTCGCCGCCGACGCCATCTTCAAAGCGATCGGCCAAGCCTTCGACGCCGGCGCCCTCGCCGATCCCCTGGCCCGTGAACTCAAGCGCCAGGGCGAGCGAATCCTGGTCGACGAACAGCTGCGCACCAGCATCCCCGGCGTGTATGCCGGCGGTGATTGCACCAGCCTCGATCAGGACCTCACAGTGCAGGCCGTGCAACACGGCAAGCTGGCTGCCGAAGCCATCAACGCCCAACTCATGCTCAACGTGGAGGCTGCGTAAATGGCCGATCTCTCGATTGTCTTCGCCGGCATCAAAGCCCCCAACCCGTTCTGGCTGGCCTCCGCGCCACCGACCGACAAGGCCTACAACGTGGTCCGCGCCTTTGAGGCCGGCTGGGGTGGCGTGGTCTGGAAAACCCTGGGAGAAGACCCGGCGGCGGTCAACGTGTCGTCGCGTTACTCGGCGCACTTCGGGCCCAACCGAGAAGTGATGGGCTTCAACAACATCGAGCTGATCACCGACCGCACGCTGGAGATCAACCTGCGGGAAATCACCCAGGTCAAAAAGGACTGGCCGGACCGCGCGCTGATCGTCTCGCTGATGGTGCCCTGTGTCGAAGAGTCGTGGAAATCCATCTTGCCGCTGGTGGAAGCCACCGGTGCCGACGGCATCGAGCTGAACTTCGGCTGCCCCCACGGCATGCCGGAACGAGGCATGGGCGCGGCGGTCGGCCAGGTACCGGAGTATGTCGAGCAGGTCACTCGCTGGTGCAAGACTTACTGCTCGCTGCCGGTCATCGTCAAGCTCACGCCGAACATCACCGACATCCGCGTCGCCGCCCGCGCCGCCCATCGTGGCGGCGCCGACGCGGTGTCGCTGATCAACACCATCAACTCGATCACCAGCGTCAACCTGGAACGCATGGTCGCCAATCCCGCCGTCGGCAGCCAGAGCACCCACGGCGGTTATTGTGGCTCGGCGGTCAAGCCGATCGCGTTGAACATGGTCGCCGAAATCGCCCGCGACCCGCAGACCCAGGGCCTGCCGATCTGCGGCATCGGCGGCATTGGCAGCTGGCGCGACGCAGCGGAATTCATCGCCCTGGGCAGCGGCGCGGTGCAGGTATGCACGGCGGCGATGCTGCATGGCTTCCGGATAGTCGACGAGATGAAGGATGGCTTGTCACGCTGGATGGACAGTCAGGGTTACGCCAGCGTCGCAGATTTTTCAGGACGTGCGGTGAGCAACACCACGGACTGGAAGTACCTCGATATCAACTATCAGGTGATTGCGAAGATAGACCAGGAAGCCTGCATCGGATGCGGTCGCTGTCATATCGCCTGCGAAGACACCTCGCACCAGGCGGTTGCCAGCCTCAGGCAGGCGGACGGCACGCATAAGTATGAAGTGATCGATGAGGAGTGCGTGGGCTGCAACCTGTGCCAGATCACCTGTCCGGTGCAGGATTGCATCGAGATGGTGCCGATGGAGAACGGCAAGCCGTTTCTGGATTGGAATCATGATCCGCGCAATCCGTACCATGTCACCCCCTGAATTCAACGGCGCCTGAACTGACGCCATCGCGGGCAAGCCCGCTCCCACAGGGTTTTATGGCGCACACCAATCCCGTGTACACCAGAGAACCCTGTGGGAGCGGGCTTGCCCGCGAAGAGGCCAGCCGCTACACCAAATACCTCAAGGCTCCAACCCAATCCCGCGCAATATCACACTGGTCACCGTCTGCACCGCCCGCTCGAACTGCATGTCCGACAACGGCTGGTGGTCGTTCAAAATATTCACCTGATGATCAAAGTCAGCATAGTGCTGAGTCGATGCCCAGATCATATACAGCAGGCTCGAAGGCTCCACCGGCAGGATGCGTTTATCCTCCACCCACTGGCGGATTTTCGCTTCTTTCATCTTGGCCCAGTCGTACAGGCTCTCGTCCAGTTTTTCACCCAGGGTCGGGGCACCGTGGATGATTTCGTTGGCCCAGACTTTCGAGCCGTAAGGCCGGCTGCGGGAGTGGTTCATCTTGGCGCGGATGTAGCTGCTGAGTACCACCCGTGGGTCGTCGAACATCTCGAAGCACAAGGCGTCCTGTTTCCACACTTCGAGCAGGTCGAACAGCACCGCGCTGTACAGTTCGCTCTTGGTGCTGAAGTAGTAATGCAGGTTGGAACGCGGCAGTTGCACCTCGGCGGCGATGTCGGCCATGGCGGTGCTGCCGAAGCCTTTTTCGGCGAAGACCTTTTCGGCCCCCAGCAGAATTTTCTCGACGTTACTGCGGCGAATCTCGATCTTGTGATTGCCCATGAGGGCTCCCTGACAACAGCATTGGTCAAGACTAGCATCCGCCCTACTTCGGGGCGACAGGGGAAAACGAATCTTCCTACGCCCCACTTCACGTTCACGCAGGTAAACTCCCCGCCTCTTCGAACCTGCCTCTGAGGTATCCACGATGCTGCTCAAGAACGCCCTGACCACCGCCGCCCTCCTCGGCTCGCTGCTCGCCGCCTCATCGGTGTTGGCCCATGCCCATCTGAAAAGCCAGACTCCGGCTGCGGACAGTACGGTGAGCGCACCGGTGGAACTGCGCCTGGTGTTTTCCGAAGGCGTCGAAGCGACCTTCACCAAAGTCACCCTCAGCAAGGACGGAGCCAATGTCCCGGTGAAAAGCCTGGCCACCGAAGGCAGCGATAAAAAGACCCTGGTCGTGACACCGGCGGCGCCTTTGTCGGCCGGGGCTTACAAAGTCGAGTGGCATGCGGTCTCCGTCGACACCCACAAAAGCGAAGGCGCCTACAGCTTCAAGGTTGGCCAGTAATTCATGACGAGTGCGATGGTGCTGTGCCGTTTCCTGCATTTCACCGTGGTGCTGATGCTGTTCGGGGCCTGGGTGTTCAAGCCTCTGTTGCTGGGCCGCGAAACGGCACTGGATGGGCTCCTGGCGCGGGTGAGCCGATGGCTTGCGGTGCTGGCGTTGGTCAGCGGAGTCGGCTGGTTGTTGCTGATCACCGCCAGCATGGCCGGCTCCTGGGCGGCGGCATTCGATCCGTCGACCCTGGGGCTGGTGTTGGGCAAGACGTTTTTCGGCCAGGTGTGGCGCTGGCATTTGCTGCTCAATCTGCTGTTGGCGGCGTTGCTGCTGACGCCGCTGCACCGCAATGTTCCCTTGCGGATAGCCATGAGCGGGCTGTTGCTGGCGACCTTGGCCCCGGTCGGCCATGACGCCATGCTCGACGGCCTTGAAGGGCAATTGCTGATCCTCAACCAGATCATCCACCTGATTTGCGTCGGCGCCTGGCTCGGGGGATTGATGGTGTTGGTGATGATCTTGCTGCGTCCGGCAACGCCCTCTGTCAAAGGGATGTTGCAACGCTTCAGCGGTGTCGGTTTTGCCTTGGTCGCGGGGTTGCTGGTTACGGGGCTGATCAATGTTCGGGTATTGACCGGGGCGTTCTGGCCGACGCCATTGCTGAGTGGATTTGCCTTGATTCTGTTGATCAAGGTGGTGCTGGTGGGCGCGATGCTGGGGTTGGCGCTGTTCAATCGGTTGCGGATCAGGGATTGCGAGCGGCGCATGATGGCGTTGCGTGCCAGTGTGGTGCTGGAGTGGTTGCTGGGGATTGGGGCGGTGGCGGCGGTTTCGCTATTGGGAACCCTGCCACCCATGATCATGAATTGAAATACCAGGGTTCCAGCGACATACGTCCAAAGTCATCAAGTCGTCGTACAACTTCCGATTGACAATCCGCGAAATCCTCGCAAATAATCGCCCCCATGTTATACGACGACGCATGACAACAATAAAAACAAAAAAGTTATAGGGAGCGTCACAGTGAGCAAGCTCGTCCGCAATTCCTCCGCCAGCACCCCTCGCCCCGCCTTTGCACGCTGCCATACCTTGAACCTGATCAGCTTCAGCACCCTGGTTTTCGTCTTGCCCATGACCGGCAACGCCAAAGGTTTTGTCGATGATGCCAAGGCCACGCTGAACCTGCGCAACGCTTACTTCAATCGCAACTTCACCAACCCGGCAGCGCCAACCTCGGCTACTTCATCGGCAAGGAAGACGGCAGCGCCCTGGGCGGCGACCTCGACAACAAAACCGCGTTCGCCCTGCTCTCGGCCAAATACGGCGGCAACACCTTCTATGTCGGCCTGCAAAAGCGTTTTGGGGCGGGCACAAACTCTGTCGTCAGGGTTAACCGATCAATGTGGGAGCGAGCTTGCTCGCGAAGAGGGAGTGTCAGTCGACAGTAATGTGGTCTGGTACACCGCATCGCGAGCAAGCTCGCTCCCACAGGGGTCAGTGTGACGTGCCGATCGACGTTTCACTGCGATGCCCCCCGTCAAATTCGAGCAAAGTCACGTTGACAAGAGCCGGAAACCCTAACGATACTTCAACATAGTCGTACGACAACCTACAACAAATTCAACAATGATTTTACGTCCAGGAACTTGCCATGACCACCACGCCCAATGCCCCTTTCAATCGCCTTCTGCTAACCGGTGCCGCCGGTGGCCTAGGTAAAGTGCTGCGCGAAAGTCTGCGGCCTTATGCCAACGTGATTCGCCTGTCGGACATCGCCGACATCGCCCCGGCTATCGATGATCGCGAAGAAGTCGTCACCTGCGATCTTTCCGACAAGCAAGCCGTGCATCGACTGGTCGAAGGCGTGGATGCCATCCTGCACTTCGGCGGAGTGTCGGTAGAGCGTTCGTTCGAAGAAATCCTCGGCGCTAACATCTGCGGCGTGTTCCACATCTACGAAGCCGCGCGCCGCCATGGCGTCAAGCGCGTGATCTTCGCCAGTTCCAACCATGTGATCGGCTTCTACAAGCAGGACGAAGTCATTGATGCCCACTCCCCGCGCCGCCCGGACAGTTACTACGGTTTGTCCAAGTCCTACGGTGAAGACATGGCCACGTTCTACTTCGATCGTTATGGCATCGAGACCGTCAGCATCCGCATCGGCTCTTCATTCCCGGAACCGCAAAACCGCCGGATGATGAGCACCTGGCTGAGCTTCGGCGACCTCACGCAATTGCTCGAACGTGCGTTGCTCACCCCTGGCGTCGGCCACACCGTGGTGTACGGCATGTCCGATAACAAGGAAGTCTGGTGGGATAACCGATTCGCGACCTCCCTGGGCTATGAACCCAAGGACAGCTCCGAAGTGTTCCGCGAAAAAGTCGAAGCCCAGCCGATGCCGGCCGCTGATGATCCGGCGCGGGTCTATCAAGGTGGCGCTTTCTGCGCGGCCGGGCCGTTCGGCGACTGAACCCGCACCGATCCCAACCATAAAAGCCCAAGGGAATGAGTCGCCATGCACGCCGAATTGATTGTCGATGCCCGTAACGCGGTCGGTGAAAGCCCGGTCTGGGTCGCCGAGGAAAACGCCCTGTACTGGGTCGACATTCCCGCCGGGGGCCTGCAACGCTGGAGTGCCGACAACGGTCATGTCGATGCCTGGACCACCCCGCAAATGCTTGCCTGCATCGCGCGTCAAGGCAATGGACGCTGGGTGGCGGGCATGGAAAGCGGCTTCTTTGAGTTGCACCCGCATAATGACGGCAGCCTCGACAGCGAACTGCTGGCCGGCGTGGATCACGCCCGCCCCGACATGCGCCTCAACGACGGTCGTTGCGATCGCCAGGGGCGCTTCTGGGCGGGCAGCATGGTGCTGAACATGGGCGCCAATGCTGTCGATGGCACACTTTATCGCTACAGCGCCGGGCAACCGGGGCCGCTGGAGGCACAACTCGGCGGATTCATCGTGCCCAACGGCCTGGGCTTCAGTCCGGATGGCCGCACGATGTACCTGTCGGATTCCCATCCCCTGGTCCAGCAGATCTGGGCCTTCGATTACGACATCGACAACGGCACGCCGTCCAATCGCCGGCTGTTCGTCGACATGCATCAGTTCCCCGGACGTCCCGACGGCGCCGCGGTGGATGCCGAAGGCTGCTACTGGATCTGCGCCAACGACGCCGGGCTGATCCATCGTTTCACCCCCGATGGCCGACTGGACCGCTCCCTCGCGGTACCGGTGAAAAAACCCACCATGTGCGCCTTCGGCGGCAGTCGACTGGACACGCTGTTCGTGACCTCGATCCGCCCCGGAGACGACCAGGACGAACAGTCACTGGCTGGCGGCGTGTTCGCCCTCGATCCCGGCGTGAAAGGTTTGCCGGAACCTGCGTTCAACCCTTTGCCGTAACCGCTTGTGCTGCAAGATCGCAGCCTTCGGAAGCTCCTACAGTGGACCGGGCTGCGATCTTTCAACCATTCAACGCAAGACGAAAAGCCATGACACTGCTAGAACTCAAAGACAACCTCACCCACCTCACCCTCACCCTCGCCCCCGAACTCGGCTAGCCCAGCATCTGACTCAGCACTGCGCGCAACTTGCCGGGTTTCACCGGTTTGTTCAGCAGCGGTGCCTCGAGCTTTTGCAACGCGCTGCGACACTGGTCGGTGCGGTCCGCGGTGATGATGACGGCTGGAATCATCTGGGCGAAATGCTCGCGCAAATGCCGGACCACCTCACAGCCCACCACCCCGTGATCGAGGTGATAGTCGGCCAGGATCAGTTCCGGCGCCTGCCCCTGCAAAGCCGTCAGCGCGCAGGCTTCATCGGTGGCGATCACCACTTCGCAACCCCACTGCCCCAGCAACGCGCTCATGCTTTCGAGGATGCTCACTTCATTGTCCAGCACCAGCAAACGCCGCCCCGGCAACGGGTTGCCCGTGCCCGGCAGAGGCACGGCCTGACTGATCGGCAACGGGACCTCGTGGGAAATCGGCACGTCGATGCTGAACATCGAACCGCGCCCCGGCCGCGAATGCACCTGAATCCTGTAGTCGAGAATTTTCGCGATGCGCTCGACAATCGCCAGCCCCAGGCCTACGCCCTTGCGATCGGCGGCGCGGCCGACGTCCAGTTGGTTGAATTCGAGGAAGATCGAATCCAGCCGGTCCGCGGCAATCCCGCGTCCGGTGTCCCAGACTTCCAGGCGCAGCATTGGACCGCGCCGCCGGGCGCCCAGCAGGATGCTGCCCGCGTCGGTGTAACGGCAGGCGTTGCTGAGAAAGTTGCGCAGGATCCGCGTCATCAGCCGCAAGTCGGTATTGATGGCATAGTCGCCCATGTGCACGCGCAGGTTCAATCCGGCGGCTTCGGCCACCGAGCGGAATTCAGACACCAGCGGTCCGAGCAATTCATCAAGGCGGTACAGCGCAACGTCCGGTTTGACCGCGGCCTGATCAAGCCGGGAAATATCCAGCAAATCGGTGAGCAAATCTTCGGCCCCTTCCAGGGCCTGGTGCGTACGTTCCACCAACACCTGTTCGACCTCGGGCAATTTGCGCTCGCGCAAGGTCGAGATCAGCAAACGCGCGGCGTTGAGCGGTTGCAGCAGGTCATGGCTGGCGGCGGCGAGGTATTTATCCTTGCTGCGATTGGCGGCCTCGGCAGCGTCCCGGGCATCGCGCAAGGCTTCGGCGATCTGTTTACGCTGGGTGATTTGCTGCTGCAGGTTGCGGTTGGCTTCGAGCAATTCGTCAGTGCGCGCCGTGACCCGCTGTTCCAGTTGGTCGTTGAGCTGTTGCAGACGCTGCTGGGCGAGTTTGCGTTCAGTGATATCAGCGACAAAACCTTCGACCAGCCCTTCCTGATCGGGTTTGAGCAGCAGGTTCATCAGTACGTCCAGACTGCTGCCGTCCTTGCGCCGCAATTGGGTTTCGTAGCCATGCAGGCTGCCTTGGTGCCTGAGGATTTCGCCGATGTTTTCCAGCTCCCGCGCCCCGCCGACAAACAGGTTGCTGGCCAGGTCCGCCAGCGAGAACAACACCTCCTGCGGATCCTGATAGCCCAACATCCGCGCCAACGCCGGGTTGGCGGCGCGCATGCCTTCGAGCAGGCTGGCCTGGAAGATCCCGTGCACCGCGTTTTCGAACAGCCACTTGTAGCGATTACGCTCGGCCTCCAGCTCATCAAGGCGCGCGGCCAGTTCCGGGTAGTGACTCTTGCGCGCCGAATGGCTGCCTAGTCCCAGTAGTCCGGCCAGCGCCCGTTGTTGCTCGTCAGAGGGCTTCGCCATAGACGACCTCGACATCACGCTGACTGGACTCGCGCGGGTTGGTGAGGATGCACGGGTCGTGCATGGCGTGCTGCGAGAGGAACGGAATGTCCGCCGTGCTGACCCCGTGCAGGCCGAGGGTTTCATGGAAGCCGATCGCATGCTTGAGGGCGATCAGGTGCGCCACCAGCCGCCCGCAGATCTGCCGGTGATTGAGGCCCCGGCAATCAATGCCGAAGGTCTCGGCGATCACCTTGAAGCGGTCAGGCGCCGAGTTGTAGTTGAAGGCCACCACGTGTTCCACCAATACCGCGTTGCACAGGCCGTGGGGCAGGTCGAGAAAGCCACCGAGGCTGTGGGACATCGCGTGCACCGCACCGAGGATCGCGTTGGAGAACGCCAGCCCGGCCTGCATGCTGCCGAGCATGATCTTCTCGCGCAGCGCGATGTCGTTCGGGTTGGCGATCATCTGCACCAGGTTGCCGTTGATCAGGCGCATGGCTTCCAGTGCATGGGGATCGGTCAAGGGTCCGTGACCGGTCGAGACAAAGGCTTCGATGGCATGGACCAGGGCGTCGATGCCGGTACAGGCCGACAGGAACGGGTCCATGCTCAGGGTGGTTTCCGGGTCGATCAGCGACACGTCCGGCACCACGGCCTTGCTGACGATGGAGAATTTCATCCGTTCTTGCTGATTGGAAATGATCACGAATTGCGAGACGTCCGCCGAAGTGCCGGCGGTGGTTGGAATCAGGATCAGCGGCGGGCTGGGCACGCGGATGGTGTCCACGCCCTCGAACTCGAGGATGCTGCGCCCGTGGGCGACGACGATGCCGATGCCTTTGCCGCAATCCATCGGACTGCCGCCACCGACAGCGACTATCACATCACAGTGGTTTTCCCGGTACAGCTCGGCACCGAGCATGACTTCTTCGACCCGCGGGTTGGGCGATACGTCGCTGTACAGGAAGTAATCGATGCCCTGGGCTTGCAGGCTGGCCTCGACATCCGCCACCCATCCGGCGGCAATCACCCCGGGGTCGCTGACCACCAGCACCTTGCGGGCACCGAAGGTCTTGGCGTAGTTGCCGACGTTGTGCCGGCAACCGGCACCAAAGATGATTTCAGGCGAAACGAATTTACGCAGCTGGCTGAGACTCTGGCTCATTGGAAAGCCTGTTTTTTATTGTTTTGGAAGGTAAAGCCACACTAACGCATCCGGTGGTGAATGCAATCAGACCAATGGGTAGGCCGCGGCTACCCAAATCTTATATCTAACGCAAAACCCTGTGTTGGATGTACCTATTCGATTTATCCGCGAAAGATCAGCCGCGAAGCCTTTTCATTGCGCAACGTCAGGTGTTCCATGCCCAACCCCGGCGCATCAGCCTCCTCCCGGGCCTTGAGGATCACCCCATGATGGGGCGACTTGCTGCACACCGGGTCGGCATTTTCCGCATCGCCGGTGAGCATGAACGCCTGGCAGCGGCAACCGCCCAGGTCCTTGTGCTTTTCATCGCAGGAGCGGCACGGTTCCTTCATCCAGCCATCACCGCGAAAACGGTTGAAGCCGAAGGAGTCGGTCCAGATGTGCTCGATACTGTGCTCGCGCACGTTGGGAAACTGCACCGGCAACTGTCGCGCGCTGTGGCAAGGCAGCGCGGTGCCGTCCGGAGTGATGTCGAGAAACAGGTTGGCCCAGCCGTTCATACACGTCTTGGGGCGTTCTTCGTAGTAGTCCGGGGTGACGAAAATCAGCTTGCACGGATGGCCCTGGGCCTCCAGACGCTCGCGGTACTCGTTAGTGATGCGCTCGGCACGCTGCAGTTGTTCGCGGGTCGGCAGCAGGCCGACGCGGTTGAGCTCGGCCCAACCGTAGAACTGGCAGGTGGCCAACTCGACGAAATCCGCCTCCAGTTCCAGGCACAAGTCGATGATCTTCGCGATCTCGTCGATGTTGTGCCGATGGGTGACGAAGTTCAGCACCATCGGATACCCCTGGGCTTTCACCGCCCGGGCCATCGCCAGTTTCTGGGCGAAAGCCTTGCGCGAGCCGGCGAGCATGTTGTTCACCGCTTCGTCGGCGGCCTGGAAGCTGATCTGGATATGGTCCAGCCCGGCGACCTTGAAGTCGCGCACCTTCTGTTCGGTCAGGCCGATGCCCGAGGTAATGAGGTTGGTGTAGTAACCCATGTCCCGGGCGGCCTTGATCAGCTCGACCAGGTCCTGGCGAACCAACGGCTCGCCACCGGAAAACCCCAGTTGCGCCGCGCCCATGTCCCTCGCCTCGCGAAACACGCGAATCCATTCTTCCGTGCTCAGCTCCTCACCTGATTTGGCAAAGTCCAGCGGGTTGGAGCAATACGGGCATTGCAGGGGGCAACGATAGGTCAGCTCCGCCAGCAACCACAGCGGCGGTCCCGGAGGCGAATCATTCGATCCAGAATTGCGCATGGGCCACCTCCAGGAACGCCAGCACGTCCTCGTCAATCCCCGGTACGCCAGGGAAACTCGCGGACAGCAGATCAATGATCGCCGCCACGCTGCGCCGACCGTCCAGCAGATCGAGGATCTGCCCAGCGCTGACGTTGAGCTTGATCATGCCTTCGGGGTACAGCAACACGTGGCAGTCCTGACGCGGCTCCCATTGCAGGCGAAAACCCTGGCGCAGGGACGGTGCCTGCTCGCGTTTGATCAGGCTCACAGGGTAATCCCCCGGTGCCAGACCTTCTCGGTCGTCACCGTGTGAAACGGCGGGCGCTCCAGCTCATAGGCCATGCTCATGGCATCAAGCATGCTCCACAGCACGTCGAGCTTGAACTGCAGAATCTCCAGCATGCGTTGCTGGGCCTCGAAGGTCACGTAGTGCGCCAGGGTGATACGCAAACCATGCTCGACATCGCGCCGCGCCTGGCTCAGGCGAGTGCGAAAGTAGTCGTAGCCGGCGCCGTCGATCCACGGGTAATGGGTCGGCCAGGCGTCGAGCCGGGATTGGTGGATCTGTGGCGCGAACAGCTCGGTCAGGGAGCTGCTGGCCGCTTCCTGCCAGCAGGCGCGGCGGGCGAAATTGACGTAGGCGTCCACAGCGAAGCGCACGCCCGGCAGCACCCGCTCTTGCGAGAGGATTTGTTCGCGATCGAGGCCCACGGCTTCGCCCAGTCGTAGCCAGGCTTCGATGCCGCCTTCGCTGCCGGGCACGCCGTCATGGTCGAGAATCCGTTGCAGCCATTCCCGGCGTACCTCGCGGTCGGGGCAGTTGGCGAGGATCGCTGCATCCTTGAGTGGGATGTTCACCTGGTAATAGAAACGATTGGCGACCCAGCCCTGGATCTGCTCGCGGCTGGCGCGGCCGGCGTACATGGCTTGGTGGAATGGGTGGTGGATGTGGTAAAAGGCGCCTTTGGCGCGCAGGGCCTGTTCGAATTCGGTGGGGGTCATCGCGGTGTCGGTCATTGCGGTTCTCCGCTGCTCCAGCAACAGGCCCGGCCAACGCCACGGCTGGCCGGGCGGGCAATCAACGGTTGGCGAAATACATCGTCACTTCGAAGCCAATGCGCAGATCGGTAAACGCGGGTTTAGTCCACATGGGTCAATCCTCTTCTTGTGCCGGACGATTCCGGTAAAGCCATTAATGCACGGGGTGCGAGGCGATCGAATGCTACTTTCGAAGGAGGTGGCGGCGTGCGTTGGTAGGGGGTGTAACGCGGACATTGGAAATACACAAACCCTGTGGGAGCGGGCTTGCCCGCGATGGCGGCGTCACATTCAACACATTCGTTGACTGACACTCCGCTATCGCGGGCAAGCCCGCTCCCACAGGTTTTTGTGGTGTTCTTGCGGGGTTAGAAGAACCCCATCGGATTGATGTCGTAGCTCACCAGCAGGTTTTTGGTCTGCTGATAATGGTCGAGCATCATCTTGTGATTCTCACGACCGACACCGGATTTCTTGTAGCCACCGAACGCGGCATGCGCCGGGTACAGGTGGTAGCAGTTGGTCCACACTCGCCCGGCCTTGATCGCCCGGCCCATGCGGTAGGCGCGGTTGATGTCGCGGGTCCACAGGCCGGCGCCCAGGCCGAACTCGCTGTCGTTGGCAATGGCCAGGGCTTCGGCTTCGTCCTTGAAGGTGGTGATACCCACCACCGGGCCGAAGATTTCTTCCTGGAACACGCGCATTTTGTTGTGGCCCTTGAGCAGGGTCGGCTGGATGTAATAACCCGTCGACAAGTCACCCTCAAGACGCTCGGCCGCGCCGCCGGTGAGCAGTTCGGCACCCTCCTCCTGGGCGATTTTCAGGTACGAGAGGATCTTGTCGTATTGCTGCTCGGACGCCTGGGCGCCGACCATGGTTTCGGTGTCCAGGGGATTGCCGCGCTTGATCTTGACGATCTTCTTCATCACCACTTTCATGAAGTCGTCGTAGATCGACTCCTGCACCAGCGCTCGCGACGGACAGGTGCAGACTTCGCCCTGGTTGAAGAACGCCAGCACCAGGCCTTCGGCAGCCTTCTCGATGAACTGCGGTTCGGCGTTCATGATGTCTTCGAAGAAGATGTTTGGCGACTTGCCGCCCAGCTCCACGGTGGACGGAATGATGTTCTCGGCGGCGCACTTCATGATGTGCGCGCCGATCGGGGTGGAACCGGTGAAGGCGATCTTGGCGATGCGCTTGCTGGTGGCCAGGGCTTCACCGGCTTCGCGACCGAAACCTTGCACGATGTTCAGCACGCCGGCCGGCAGCAAGTCGGCGATCAGCTCGGCGAAGACCATGATCGACAGCGGGGTCTGCTCGGCGGGTTTGAGTACCACGCAGTTACCGGCGGCCAGGGCCGGGGCGAGTTTCCAGGCGGCCATCAGCAGCGGGAAGTTCCACGGAATAATCTGTCCAACCACGCCCAGCGGCTCGTGGAAGTGATAAGCCGTGGTCAGTTCGTTGATCTCGGCGGCACCGCCCTCTTGAGCGCGGATGCAACCCGCGAAGTAACGGAAATGGTCGGCGGCCAGTGGCACGTCGGCATTCAGGGTTTCGCGTACGGCTTTGCCGTTGTCCCAGGTTTCGGTGACGGCGAGGATTTCCAGGTTTTGCTCAATGCGATCGGCGATTTTCAGCAGCACCAAAGAGCGGTCCTGCGCCGAAGTCTTGCCCCAGGCGTCAGCAGCGGCATGCGCGGCATCCAGGGCTTTTTCGATGTCGGCGGCGCTGGAGCGCGGGAATTCGGCGATCACTTCCCCAGTGACCGGTGAGGTGTTGGTGAAGTACTCACCGTTGACCGGCGCGACGAATTCGCCGCCGATGAAGTTGCCGTAGCGCGCCTTGAACGTCACGACGGCGCCTGGTGTTCCGGGTTGTGCGTAGATCATGGTGGGCCTCTGTCTGGGTCGGTGCCTGTCGGGCAAACAGGCGATGCATCGATAATAGAGAGCCCCGTGCGCCAGACGAATGCGCCGTTGGCAGGGGGATTCTCGTTATTTGGTCGTAGGTTTGCGCACATCTACCTGTTGATGATCGTTCCCACGCTCTGCGTGGGAATGCAGCCAGGGACGCTCTGCGTCCCAAGAGCCGAACGCGGAGCGTCCGATGAGGCATTCCCACGCGGAGCGTGGGAACGATCAAGGCAGCGATCAGTGCTTGGCCACGAGGTCTTTCGGCAACTTGAACGTCCAGAGCATCCCGCCCTGGTTGAAGTCCTTGATGCGCTTGGCCACTTCGCCCCCCCACAGCGGTACCGCACCGCCCCAGCCCGAGAGCACCGAGACGTATTGTTCACCGTCCATTTCCCAGGTCACGGGCGAGCCGAGTACGCCGGAGCCGGTCTGGAATTCCCAGACTTTCTCACCGGTCTTGGCATTGAACGCTTGCAGGAAACCTTCCGGCGTACCGGTGAACACCAGGTTGCCCTTGGTGGTCAGCACTCCGCCCCACAACGGCGCGTAGTTCTTGTGGCGCCAGACTTCCTTGCCGGTTTTCGGGTCGATGGCCCGCAGCACGCCGATGTAGTCTTCATTCAATGGCTTGATGGTGAAACCGGCACCGAGGAACGCCGCGCCTTTCTTGTAGGCGATGCCTTCGTTCCAGATGTCCATGCCCCACTCGTTGGACGGCACGTAGAACAGCCCGGTGTCCTTGTTGTAAGCCATCGGCATCCAGTTTTTCGCGCCGAGGAATGCCGGTGCTACGAATACCGAACTGCCTTTGGCTTCGGTGCCTGGCGCGCCTGGGCGGCTGGCGTCGTTGTAGATCGGCCGGCCCTCTTTATCCAGGCCGGTGGCCCAGGTGATTTTGTCCACGAACGGGAAGCCGCGAATGAACTTGCCGTTGGTGCGGTCCAGCACGTAGAAAAAGCCGTTACGGTCAGCGGTCGCGGCGGCTTTGATCTCTTTGCCGCCTTCGGTGTAGTTGAACGAGACCAGCTCGTTTACGCCGTCATAGTCCCAGCCGTCGTGAGGCGTGCTCTGGAAGTGCCATTTGATGGTGCCGTCGTCCGGATTGAGCGCCAGGCGCGAAGACGAATAGAGGTTGTCGCCAGGACGCAGGTGCGAGTTCCACGGCGCCGGGTTGCCGGTGCCAAACAGCAGCAGATTGGTTTCCGGGTCGTAGTAACCGCCTAGCCAAGGGGCGGCACCGCCGGTTTTCCAGAGATCGCCGGGCCAGGTCTTGCCGGCTTCACCGCCGGAGATGCCGTTCTCTACCGCTTTGCCGTCCTTGTAGACGAAGCCCATGTGGCCTTCAACGGTTGGACGGGTCCACAACAAGTTACCGTTTTTCGGGTCGTAGGCTTCGATTTTGCCAACCACCCCGAACTCACCCCCGGCCACGCCGGTAATCAGTTTGCCGTTGATCACCAACGGTGCGGCGCTGATCGAGTAGCCTTCCTTGTGATCAGCGACCTTCTTGCTCCATACGACTTTGCCGGTGTCCTTGTTCAGGGCCACGAGCTTGGCGTCGAGCGTGCCGAAGAACACCAGGTCCCCGTACAGTGCAACACCGCGATTGATCACGTCGCAGCACGGGCGGATGTCGTCGGGCAGGCGCGCATCGTATTGCCAGAGTTTCTTGCCGGTGCGTGCATCCACCGCGAACACCCGCGAGTAGGAACCGGTCAGGTACATCACGCCGTCCTTGATCATCGGCTGTGCTTGTTGACCGCGTTGTTTTTCACCGCCGAAGGAGAACGCCCAGACCGGCCGCAAGTCCTTCACGTTGTCGACGTTGAGGGTATCGAGCGGACTGTAGCGCTGACCCTGAACGCCCAGACCGTTGGTGACGATCTGCTCCGGGTTCTTGGGGTCCTGGAGGATGTCCTGGTCGGTGACGGCGGCCAATGCCGTGCCGGACAACAGCATGGCACTGAGCAGCACGCTCAGGACGAAGGGTTGGCGACGTGCGGGTTGGGTCATGACGGCTACCTCTGCGGTTTTTGTTATACCCGGGAAATTTTCCCGGTCTGGTGCAGATTCTTGGCCGCCGCCGCCCTGGCAACAATTGCCCGCAGTGTTGAGATTGCTAGTTCCTTAGTAGCGGGTCGGAGGGGATGAACACCGGATTTTGCGATCAACACCGGCCAACTGTAGGAGCGAGCTTGCTCGCGAAAAACGTGAGAGCGCCGCGTTCATCCAGGCAGTCCCCGTCATCGTTAACGTCCTTCGCGAGCAAGCTCGCTCCTACAGTTGATGTGTGTTGTTCATTTGTTTGCGGTGGAATCCACCCGCGTCATCTGTGAGCGCTCGTAACGCGGATACAGATGGCTGACGCTGCGGATCAGTTCGTAACGGCTCAGTGTGATTCCGGCGAAACGCTCGGGAATGGGGCTGCGGATCATCTCGGCCATGTCGCTGCCATTGGCGGCGCCGTCGCGCATGAGCTCGTCGAGCCAGGTCAGGTAGTCACGCATTTGCTCGAAGGGCTGTTGATCGCTGGCCACCGGCCCATGCCCCGGCACGATCAAACTCCACGGCAACCCTTGCAGCGTGGCGATGTCCGCCAGCCACACCGCCAGCCCCGGACTGTTGGGCGTGGTCAGTGCCCGTTGGTAAAACACCAGATCCCCGGCAAACAGCACGCCGGTTTTCCGGTCGAGAATAGCCAGATCCGCACCTGTGTGCCCACCCAGGCTCAGCAGGTGCAGATCGTGATTCCCAAAACTGTGTACGCCAGGCGTCAGCGTCTGCGTCGGCAACCGCACTTCGGTGCCGCGCATCCAGTCACCCACCAGCCGATACAGGTTCTCGGCCATGGCATCGCCCTGCTGCCGCAGCAGGTCGGTGGTGCCGGCCAACGCCCCGATCGGTACGTCGCTGAAGGCCTGGTTACCCAGCACATGATCAGGATGATGATGGGTCAGCAACACCTGGATCACCGGTTTATCGGTGGTCGCGGCAATCGCCTTGCGCATCGCTTCACCGTAGCGCCGGGACGGCCCGGTATCGATCACCACCACGCCGCGCTCGGTGACGATGAACGCGGTGTTGACGATGTTGCCGCCGTTGGCCTTGGCGAAATTGTCGGTGCTGCCTTCGAGCAGCCAGGTGCCTTCGGCGATCTGCCGGGGCTTGAGTGCATAGTCGAGCTCGGCCAGGGCCGGCAGGCTCAGGCTCATGAACAACAGCAACATCCAGCGCATCACGCGCTCCTTGGGGTCAGGGTATGGCCGCATCGAATTGATTGCCGCTGTTATCACGCAACAACAGGCGGGTCTGCCCTGCCCCTTCGATATCGAACGCCAGGCTGGGGTTTTCGCTGACGGCGGGGAACAGTTCAAGACGGGCCAGCAACTGATCGTGCTGGTCGCGCAGTTCAGCCTGGTTGATGAAGAACTCCGGGATGCCGCTGACCATGCCGTTGTCCATCGGGTGCGCCACCTGCAGGCGCAGACGACTGGATTGGCCACGGGGATAACGACCGCCGAGCACTTCGCCGAGGTGGTCCTCCCAGCCCGCTTGCGTGCGCACCACGCTCGGCGCCGTGCAACCGCCACCCGCCGCATCGATCAGCGTCGAGCCGACATGCCACAGCCCGTCGCGGGTCAGCACCGCCGCGCGCAGCGGCGTCGCCTGTTCGATACGGATACGGATCGACAGCCACGGCAGCACCCGGTCCAGCGGTTGGAAATCGACGATTTTCGGCAACGGATTGAGTTCGGCCCAGGCGAGGATTTTCACCACCTCGCCCTTGAACGCCCGGGCATCGATTTCCAGCGGTACTTGCCGGGCGTCTTCGGCGAACGGCGGCGCGAGCAGCTTGACCCGCTCATCGAACACGAACGGCGCATCGCCGAGCATTTGCTTGTGATAAAAGGCCCACATCACCGAGGGCACCGGGTCCTTGCCCGGTTCGATGTCCACCCCATGGGCTGCCAGGGGCAACCAGCAGGCCAACAGCCAACTCGCTCGCCAGTTCACTGTTGATACATCTCGGGCACGTCGTAGCGCAGGCCGTAGCGGGCATAGATGGCTTTCACCGAACCCTCGCGAATCAACGCTTCCAGCCCCTCCTCCACGGCATAAGCCAATTGACGATTGCTTTCGTGCACCGCCATGCCGATTTCCCACAGCTGCTTGCCCATGTTCGGGTAAGCGTTTTGCGCCAGCGCCAGTTGCGGGTCCGCCGCCTGGTGCACCTGCCAGTCGATCTCGCCACGCATCGCCATGACGGCATCGACTTCACCGGCCTTCATCGCCGCAAACGCCTGAGCCACGCCGGGATAATGGTGAGCCTTGCCGACGAGCATGCCGTTGAACACCGAGGTCAGGTAGAACGACGGCACACTGTCGACCTCGACGCCGATCGGGTGATGCTCGAACACCGCGACGCTGCCCACCTTCTCCAGCCGGCGGCGGTCGAAGGCGACTTGCCATTGTTCGCTCTGGTACGGTCCGAACATCACCACATGGCCGTTTTCCAGCTCGCCCAGTTCATTGCGTTTACGGGCGTAGTCCTGGTCGTAGGGCACGCGCATCATCAGGTCGGCCAGTTGCAGGTCGTGCAACTGGCTGGCGCGCCAGATGTAATCGCGCAGGTCGTCGTCGAGCTTCTCGCCGGCCGGTGCCCAGATCAGCGTCAAACGCACGCCCAGCGCCCTGGCCAAGGCCTGGGCGAGTTCGACATCGACCCCGCGCGGCTGGCCGGCGTCTTCAAAACTGTAGGGGGCGAAGTCCTTGTAGACCGCCACCTTCAGCTCCCCAGCGGCGATCATTTCGTCATAGGTACGGACCTGCGCCTGCGCCGCCTGGCAGCACAGCAACACAGCGCTGATCAACACAGCGAGCAGGCGCATGAATTACTCCTCGACGTGAACGCTGTCCAGATAGGTGCGCACCGCCCACAAGGCTTCCTGGCTCAGGTAGTCGGCCATCTTCGGCATGTACACCCGGCCATCGCGCACCGCACCGTGGCGGACCCGTTCGACGAACCATTCATCACCGGCATCGCCGGCATCGAGCATGCGCAGGTCGGGGGCGATGCCGCCGGACTTGGCTTCCAGGCCATGGCAGGCCGCGCAGTTCTGGTTATAGGCCGATGAGCCGATTTCCACGGCCTTGTCGTGTTCCGGGGAGGTGCGATAGGGGTTCACCGCCGCCCAGCCATCGGCATCGACCTGCACGCCGGCGTCCTTGATCGGGGTCAGGCCCTGGGTGGCGACGGCCTGGGGTACGACGTCGCCGTGAGCCCAGACTGAACCTGCACTGATAAAGCCGGCCAGCAGTCCGGCAACGAGCAAGGCGTTGCGTTTTGTTGTCATTGTTATGCCCTCGAGATTGCACGCAAAACCTCCTTGAAGAGGCTATGGCACCCATCTTAAGAAGGGCTTCGCGCAAGCCCCATGCTGCTTTGGTGTCCGCCACCCGGTACCTTGGTAGTAGGGCTTGTGGCGCACACCCAAATCAGGTGCGCCATGGGAACTTTTCCCGGCAACAGCGGGACTTTTTCCGTATCCGGCATCCCACCGGGCGCAGCAACCTGTGCAGGCCAAAACCTCCACTGGGAACTGCAACCATGACAATAAGATCGCTACCCGCCCTTTCCCCGCTGACGCTTGCCGTACAGGCCTTTTTGCTGGTGGGCAGTTTGTCCCTGAGCGCTGCCAGCCATGCCGCAACCGCCCCTGCCAACCCGACCCGCAACGTCAGCTGGGAGGACATTGCCAACGATCACCTGACCACCAGGGACGTGCTGCAATACGGCATGGGCACCAACGCCCAGCGCTGGAGCCCCCTGGCCCAGGTCAACGACAAGAACGTGTTCAAGCTGACCCCGGCCTGGTCCTACTCATTCGGCGATGAGAAGCAGCGTGGCCAGGAATCCCAGGCCATCGTCAGCGATGGCGTGGTGTACGTCACCGGTTCCTATTCCCGGGTATTTGCCCTGGACGCCAAGACCGGCAAACGCCTGTGGACCTACAACCATCGCCTGCCGGACAACATCCGTCCGTGCTGCGACGTGGTCAATCGCGGGGCGGCGATCTACGGCGACAAGATCTACTTCGGCACCCTCGACGCGCGGCTGGTCGCCCTGGACAAGAACACCGGCAAAGTGGTGTGGAACAAGAAGTTCGGCGACCATGCCGCCGGCTACACCATGACCGGCGCGCCGGTGCTGATCAAGGACAAGACCAGCGGCAAGGTGCTGCTGATCCATGGCAGCTCCGGCGATGAGTTCGGCGTGGTCGGGCAGCTGTTCGCCCGGGATCCGGACACTGGCGAAGAAGTCTGGATGCGGCCCTTCGTCGAGGGGCACATGGGCCGCTTGAACGGCAAGGACAGCACCACCACCGGTGACGTCAAGGCGCCGTCCTGGCCGGATGATCCGACCACCGAAACCGGCAAGGTCGAAGCCTGGAGCCACGGTGGCGGTGCCCCTTGGCAGAGCGCCAGTTTCGATCCGGAAAGCAACACCATCATCGTCGGCGCCGGCAACCCCGGCCCGTGGAACACCTGGGCGCGCACCGCCAAGGACGGCAACCCGCATGACTACGACAGCCTCTATACCTCGGGCCAGGTCGGTGTCGACCCGAGCACCGGCGAGGTGAAATGGTTCTACCAGCACACGCCGAACGATGCCTGGGATTTTTCCGGCAACAACGAGCTGGTGCTGTTCGACTACAAGGACAAGGACGGCAAGACGGTCAAGGCCACCGGCCACGCGGACCGCAACGGCTTCTTCTACGTGGTCGATCGCAACAACGGCAAACTGCAGAACGCCTTCCCCTTCGTCGACAACATCACCTGGGCCAGCCACATCGACCTCAAGACCGGCAAGCCGGTGGAGAATCCGGGCCAGCGGCCGGCCAAGCCACTGCCGGGCGAGACCAAGGGCAAATCCGTGGAAGTCTCGCCGCCGTTCCTCGGTGGCAAGAACTGGAACCCGATGGCGTACAGCCAGGACACCGGGCTGTTCTACATTCCGGGCAACCAGTGGAAGGAGGAGTACTGGACCGAGGAGGTCAACTACAAGAAAGGCTCGGCTTATCTGGGCATGGGTTTCCGCATCAAGCGCATGTACGACGATCACGTCGGCAGCCTGCGCGCGATGAACCCGACCACGGGCAAGGTGGTCTGGGAGCACAAGGAGGCGCTGCCACTGTGGGCCGGTGTGTTGGCGACCAAGGGCAACCTGGTGTTCACCGGCACCGGCGATGGGTTCCTCAAGGCCTTCGACGCGAAAACCGGCGCCGAGCTGTGGAAGTTCCAGACCGGCAGCGGCATCGTCTCGCCGCCGATCACCTGGGAACAGGATGGCGAGCAGTACATCGGCGTGACCGTCGGTTATGGCGGCGCGGTGCCGTTGTGGGGCGGCGACATGGCCGAGCTGACCAAGCCGGTGGCTCAGGGCGGGTCGTTCTGGGTGTTCAAGATTCCGAGTTGGGATAGCCAGGTGGCGAAGAAGTAGCTTTCTGCAGCGAGAGGGCTTCCCTGTGGCGAGGGAGCTTGCTCCCGCCGGGCCGCGAAGCGGCCCCTCCATTTTCAGCATTACCGGGTTGCCTGGGTTCGCGACTGCTGCGCAGCCGAGCGGGACGATGCGGCGTTCCGACAAGCTCCCTCGCCACTGGAACTGTATTGGTCACAGGTTTTGTGTGTATCCAGCTGCCCTGCCCATTCCGAGGACCTGTCATGAAATATCTGCCTTTAGGGCTATTGCTCACTGCCGTTGCGGTTTCCGCCGCCGCCGACGACGCCGAAGACACCCCGCTGATAATCAACGGCTGCACCATCGCCGATCACAGCCAATGCCCCGGCACCGATCTCAAAGGGGCGAACCTGAGCAATCAGGACCTGCGCAACATGAACCTGAGCGGCGCCGACTTGCGCGGTGCCGACCTGCGTCACGCCCGTCTTGACCTCGCCAACCTGGAAAAGGCCCAGCAGCAGGGCGCCAACCTGACCCGCGCCAGCCTGCAACAAAGCAACCTGCGCCTGGCTGATTTCAGTGGTGCGACGCTGATGGCGATCCAGGGTTGGGGGATGTTTGCCCAGGGAGCGCAATTCCAGGACGCCAACCTCGGCGGCGCAAACCTGCAATTCGCCCGCCTCTCCGGGGCCCGGCTGCACAATGCCAACCTGCAGGCCGCCGATCTGGAAATGACCTGGCTGAGCAAGGCCGACCTCAAGGGTGCCAACCTCGGTGATGCAAACCTGCAGGAAGCGAAGTTCGGGGAAAGTAATCTGGAACAGGCGAACCTCAGCGGTTCGCGCCAGCATTATGCGAATTTTCAGGATGCGAATATGGAGGGGTGCAAGGGGTGTCCGAAGACGTGGAACAAGTGAGGTCAGGGCAAAATACAACCACTGTAGGAGCGAGCTTGCTCGCGATGAACCTGAGAACGCAGCTGGGTGTCAGGTTACCCGCGTTATCGTTGTCGACCATCGCGAGCAAGCTCGCTCCTACACACCCGCACCACCCCCATATCGATCCCCAAATGCACCAATTCGGCATGGGACGTCACCTGCAACTTGCTCTTGAGCAAGGTCAGGTGGTTTGAAACCGTCTTGCTGCTGATGCTCAGTTGCTCGGCGATCAACCGGGCCGGGGTGCCTTTGGCGAGCATCACGAAGATCTCCAGTTCGCGTTGGGTCATGCTCTGCAAGCGCGGATCACTGGCGTCCTGTTGCGCATGACACGCCAGTTGAGTGGCCAGCGGCTGTTCGATGTAGGCATGCCCCGCAAGGATCCGCCGCACGGCCTCGATCAACACCTCCGGCGCCGAACTCTTGGTCAGGTAACCCGAAGCCCCCGCATCCAGCGCCTGGCGCACCAGCGGCAACTCATCGTGCATGCTGAAAAACAGCACGCGCAATTGCGGCAGGCGCTGACGCAGGCGTCGGGTGGTCTCCAGGCCGCTGATCCCCGGCAAGCCAAAATCCATGATCACCAGGTTCGGCACGGCTTCCTGCACCCTGGTCAAGGCTTCTTCGCTCGTAGCGGCTTCACGGACCTCCATCGCCGGCAATAGCGCGCGCAACAGACTGGCGTAGCCCTGACGGACCACCGCATGGTCATCGACCAGCAGAATATTCATGACGCCTCCAAAGGCATGCTCAAGGCCAGCGCCCAACCGGCACCGGGGTGGCTGATGATGCGCAGTTCGCCGCCCAGGCTGCGGGCACGTTCGAACATCGAGTACAAACCGACACCCGGGCGCTGTGGCTGTGCTGCACCGCGACCGTTGTCGCGAATCAGCAAACGCAAATGGCCGCCGCGATGTTGCAGGCGCACCCGCACTTCGCTGGCGCCGGCATGCCGGGCGACATTGGTCAACGCTTCCTGCAACAGGCGGTAGAGATGGGTCTTGTCCGGCGCGGACAGCGGCGGCAACTGCGCGCTGACCCGTAACTGGCAATCGATCCCCTGCCGACCCTGCCATTGCTCCACCAGCAACCCAAAGGCTTCGGCCAGCGGCAGGTGTTGCAACATCACCGGGTAGAGGTCGTGCACCAGCGCCCGAAAGCCCTGTTGCAAGTGCTCGCAGTTGTGTTCCAGCTCGCGCACCGTACGTTCCACCACCACCGGTTGATTCGCCACCAGCCGCAGCAGGCAGGCCTGGGCGCGGATGCCGGCCAGGTACTGTCCGAGGTCATCGTGCAGGGTCTGCGCCAGATGGGTGCGTTCCTGCTCCTGCACCGCCAGCAAGGTCTGTGTCAATCGGGTGTTATCCGCGTGAGCCTGCTCCAGCGCCACGGTCATGCGGTTGAAATGCGTCGCCAGTTGCCGTGCCTCCGGCAACCCTGCAGCCCGCAGGCGCACCTGGAGTTGGCCGGCGCAGACCTGCTGCAAGGCGCGCAGCAGTTCGTCGAGCAGGCCCATGCCCCGGCGCACGGCCCAGCGGATGGTCAACAGGCTCAGCACCAGCGCCAGGCCACAGAGGCTCAGCAACTGCTGGAGCGAGTCCCGGATTTCATCGATTTCATCCCGCGGATCGACCGCGATCTGTACGCGCCGGCCATCGCGCAAATCCAGTACTCGCGCGCTGTGCCGGGCTTCGGCGAACAGCAGGCGCCCGAGCCAGGCATCAAGCCCGTCCTTCACCTGCAGACGTGCCGCCTCGCCCGGCTCCAGCCAACGCACCCGCACATGACGCAAGCTGCTGGTCAGCTTCGGTTGCAGGCTGGCGGGATCACGCTCGGCGGTTTCACTCAGGTATTCGACCACCGCCTCGGCGGATTGCAACTCACGCTCCACATCCTCCACCGCCTGATGCACCAGCAAGCCCATGCACGCCAGGGCCACCAGGGCGAAAAAGCCGCAGACCCAAAGGTTGATCCGCCACAGGGCCGACACGCCTAGCGCCCCGGCATCGCGGGCACGACCAGCAACAGCGCGGGGCGCGGCCCGTGGAGTTTGTCGACGCCGATCATGCTCAAAATCAGCAACAACGGCAGGAGCAGCGCTTTGAGAATTCGCATGATCGATCGCCTCCGGAGTGATGGCCGTTATGGCCCATGCTAAAACCGCGCCGCCCCGGGCGAGCTACTACCTTGGTACTGCCTCACTGGTACTTTCTGCATATTTCATCCCCGGCCAAGGGTTCCTATGCTGGCGCTACCTGTAAAGGAGTGACCCATGCGCCAGCTTGCCCCTTACGCCCTGATCTACCTGCTGGCGATTGCCTGCGCCGCCGGGCTGGCCACGCACAGCCAGGCCGCGGACGCGCCGTTGCAGGTGCAGATCGGCTACCTGGGCTATCGCCCCGATCCCGGTCCATTGCTGTCGAACATCATTCCCGAGCCGGTCGACGCCGGGCTGCGGGGCGCGGAACTGGCGATCACCGACAGCAACAGCACCGGACGTTTTCTCCAGCACAGCTACAACCTGGTCAGCGTCAACGTCGACAACCCCGAGGCGTTGCTCGAAGCGGCGAAAGCCCAACACGAGCAAGGCCTGCGCTTGTTCGTGGTAAACGCGCCGGCCGCCAGCCTGCGCCAACTCAGTGCTGCCCTGCCCGACAGCCTGCTGTTCAACGCCGGCAGTCCTGAGGACAGTTTGCGGACCACCGACTGCCTGCCGAACGTGCTACACAGCCTGCCTAGCCGGGCGATGCTCGCCGACGCGTTGGCGCAATTTCTGGTGGTGCGCAAGTGGCAGCGGGCGCTGCTGATCGTCGGCCCGACCGCCGACGATCAAGCCTATGCCGCGGCCCTGCGCCGCGCAGCCAAGCGCTTCGGCCTGCAACTGGTGGCGGAAAAAGCCTGGAGCTTCGATAACGATCAACGCCGCAGCGCCCAGGCCGACATGCCGCTGTTCACCCAGACCGCCGAGTACGACGTGGTACTGGTGGCTGATGAACGCGGCGATTTCGGTGAATACGTGCCGTACCAGACCTGGTACCCGCGCCCGGTCGCCGGGACTCAAGGATTGACCCCGGTGGGCTGGCACAAGACCGTGGAAACCTATGGTGCCGCGCAGTTGCAGAAACGCTTCGAAGCCCTGGCCAGCCGCTGGATGAACGACCGCGATTTCGCTGCCTGGATCGCCGTGCGCAGCATCGCCAGCGCGGTGAGCAAAGTGCGCAAGGCCGATCCGATGGCGATCCGTCAGCTGGAAATCGGCGATCAGTTGCCACTGGACGGCTTCAAGGGCCGCAAGCTCAGTTATCGGCCGTGGAATGGCCAATTGCGCCAGCCCATCCCCATCGTGCAACCCCGGGCACTGGTCAGTACTTCGCCCCAGGACGGTTTCCTGCATCCCTTCAACGAAATGGACAGCCTCGGCTACGACAAGCCCGAGGTCAGCTGCCGCTTTCCCTGATCCCTGCTCCTCCACGACAACTACAACAACAAGGAATTCGCCATGCGCCGCACCCTGCTCTGCCGCTCCCTGCTTTCCTGGGCCCTGCTGCTCGCCGCCGGGCACGCCGCTGCCAGCACCGCCTGGGTCTCCAACGAAAAGGACAACAGCCTGAGCCTAATCGACCTGCAGACCCTGCAAGTCACCGACACCCTGGCTGTCGGCCAGCGTCCCCGCGGGTTGCTGCTGTCCCACGACAACAAGCTGCTGTACATCTGCGCCAGTGACTCGGACCGGGTCCAGGTGATGGACGTCGCCACGCGCAAGATCATCAAGGAACTGCCCTCGGGCAAGGACCCCGAGCAGTTCGCCCTGCACCCGAACAATCGCTGGCTGTATGTCTCCAACGAAGACGATGCGCTGGTGACGGTGATCGACACCGAAACTTCCAAGGTGCTGAGCCAGATCAGCGTCGGCGTCGAACCCGAAGGCATGGCCGTCAGTCCCGATGGCAAATGGGCGGTGAACACCAGCGAAACCACCAACATGCTGCACTGGATCGACACCAGTACCCAGACCCTGGCCGACAGCACTCTGGTGGACCAGCGGCCGCGCTTCGTCGAGTTCACCCCGGACGGCAGCAAACTCTGGGCTTCGGCGGAGATCGGCGGCACGGTGACCATTCTCGACGTCGCCAGCCGCCAGGTGCTCAAGACCCTGACCTTCAAGATCAAGGGCGTGCACCCGGATAAAGTCCAGCCGGTGGGGATCAAGCTCAGCGCTGACGGCAAGTACGGTTTTGTCGCCCTCGGCCCGGCCAATCATGTGGCGGTGATCGATGCCAAAACCTTTGAGATTGTTGATTACCTGTTGGTCGGGCGGCGGGTCTGGCAGCTGGCGTTTACCCCGGATCAAAAGCAACTGCTGGCCACCAACGGCGTCAGCGGCGATGTGTCGGTGATAGATGTGGACAGCCTCAAGGTCAGCAAATCGGTCAAGGTCGGGCGCTATCCCTGGGGCGTGGTGGTGACCCCATGAACGCGCTGGAAGTCAGCGACCTGAGTTTCGCCTATGGGCCGCGGGAGGCGCTGTGCCAGGTGAGTTTCAGCCTGGCACCGGGGCGCTTTGCAGCGTTGCTGGGGCCGAACGGCGCAGGGAAATCGACGCTGATCGCCCTGCTGACCCGACTCTACGACTTGCAGCGCGGTGACATCCGCGTCGGCGGTTGTTCCTTGCGCAATGCGCCACGCCCGGCACTCAAGCAGTTAGGCGTGGTGTTTCAGCAAAGCACCCTGGACCTGGACCTCAGCGTCGAGCAGAACCTGCGTTATCACGCCGCGCTGCATGGGCTGTCGCGGCGCCAGAGCGGCATCCGGGTCGAGGCCGAACTCGCCCGCCAGGCCCTGACCGAACGCCGTCGCGAGCGGGTGCGCGAACTCAATGGCGGGCATCGCCGGCGAGTGGAAATCGCCCGAGCCTTGCTGCATGAACCGCGTCTGTTGCTGCTCGATGAGGCCAGCGTCGGCCTCGACCCGGCCAGCCGCCTGGCGCTCAACCAGCACATCCGCAGCCTGTGCCGCGAGCAGGCGCTCAGCGTGCTCTGGACCACCCATCTGCTGGATGAAGTGCAGCCCAGCGACGATTTGCTGATCCTGCATCAGGGCCGGCTGGTGGCCAGCGGACAGGCCGATGCCTTGAGCCTGGAACATGGCGGCAACCTTGGCTCGGCATTCGCTCGCCTGACGACCTCTGGAGTCGCCCCATGAACGCTTACTGGCAGTGTTTCAGCGGCATCGTGTTGCGCGAGTGGCTGCGTTTCGTGATGCAGCGCACACGGTTTCTCAGTGCGCTGGTGCGGCCGTTGCTGTGGCTGCTGGTGTTCGCCGCGGGCTTTCGCGCGGCACTCGGCATCGCGATTATCGAGCCCTATGACACTTATATCCCGTACGAGGTCTACATCATCCCCGGCCTGGCTTGCATGATCCTGCTGTTCAACGGCATGCAGGGCTCACTGTCGATGGTCTACGACCGGGAAATGGGCAGCATGCGGGTGCTGCTGACCAGCCCCCTGCCCCGGGTCTTTCTGCTGTGCAGCAAGCTGTTGGCCACTTCATTGATTTCCCTGCTGCAGGTGTATGCCTTTCTGGCGATTGCCTGGGTGTACGGCGTGCAACCGCCGGCGATGGGTCTGTTGATCGCCTTGCCGGCCTTGTTGCTGGTGGCGTTGATGCTCAGCGCGCTGGGTTTGCTGCTGTCCAATGCGATCCGCCAGTTGGAAAACTTTGCCGGGGTGATGAACTTCGTGATTTTCCCGCTGTTTTTCCTGTCGTCGGCGTTGTATCCGCTGTGGAAGATGCGCGAGTCGAGTGAGTGGTTGTATGGGTTGTGCGCGTTGAATCCGTTTACCTATGCGGTGGAGTTGGTGCGGTTTGCGTTGTATGAGCGTTTCAATCCGGTCGCACTGGCGGTATGCGTGGGGCTGACGCTGGTGTTCTCCCTACTGGCCGTCCTCACCTTCAACCCGCAACACGCCGCCTTGCGCAAAGCCAGCTGACAACAGCATCCACTGTGGGAGCGAGCCTGCTCGCGAAGGCGGAGTGTCAGTCGGCATCAATACTGGATGTGATGGCCTCTTCGCGAGCAGGCCCGCTCCCACAGTTGATCTTCATCCGCTGCAAAATCAATGCATTAGCCAGGCAAAATTACTACTTTAGTACCGGTTTACCTGTCTATCGTCGCATTCCAATCGCACCGCGACTGGCATGTAATGGGTTCATAACTATAAGGATTGAACCCCATGCCGCGTGCCCGACCCTGCCTGTTGCGCCCTTCGCTCGCTGCGTTGTCACTAAGCCTGTTGTTGGGCGTCGCACAGGCCGATACCCCGCTGTTCTCCTCCGACGGCTATCGCATCGGCCTGTACCGCAGCCCGACCCCGGATCAACTGCAGGGCGCGACCATCGTCGATACGCCAGCCCTGCAATCGCTACTCACCCAAACGCCGCGCCCGCTGCTGATCGACGTCTACCGCCGCCAATGGCTGCAAGGCCGCTTCATCGAAGATCAGCCTCACGAAAACCTGCCCGGCAGCCATTGGCTGGCCAATACCGGTGACGGTGACCTGACGCCCGAGTGGCGGGACTATTTTGCGCGTAAGCTGAACGTATTGACCGCAGGCGATCGCGCGCAACCGCTGGTCTTCTACTGCCGCTCCGATTGCTGGTTGAGCTGGAACGCGGCAAGACGCGCCGCCGCCATCGGCTATAAGACGCTGTACTGGTATCGCGACGGCCTGGACGCCTGGCAAGCGGCGAACCTGCCAGTGACGCCGGCCCGGCCCGAACCCTTTCCCTGATCTTTACGCTTGCGTGTAGTTGCCACACCATAATCAAAAAAACGAGGTGAAAGGCCATGTACAAAATTCTGATTGCCGACGATCACCCACTGTTTCGCGAAGCCATTCATAACGTCATCAGCGATGGTTTCCCGGGCAGCGAGGTGATGGAAACCGCCGACCTCGACAGCGCCCTGGCGCTGACCCAGGAGCACGACGACCTGGACCTGATCCTGCTCGACCTGAACATGCCCGGCATGCACGGGCTCAACGGCCTGATCAACCTGCGCAACGAGGCGCCGACCATTCCGGTGGTGATCGTCTCGGCCGAGCAGGACAAACAGATCGTGCTGCAGGCCATCACCTATGGCGCGGTGGGTTTCATCACCAAATCCTCGCCACGGGTGCAGATGACCGAAGCCATCCAGCAGATCCTCAATGGCAATGTGTACTTGCCACCGGACATCATCCGCACGCAAAAAAGCGGCACCCACCGCCGGATGAACGACAACCCGAGCTTCCCGCCGGAATTGCTGCAGGCCCTGACCCGCAAGCAGTTGCTGGTGTTGGAACGCATGACCAAGGGTGAGTCGAACAAGCAGATCGCCTACACCCTGGAAATCGCCGAAACCACGGTCAAGGCGCATGTCTCGGCAATCCTGCGCAAACTCAATGTGCATAACCGGGTGCAGGCGATCTTGAGTGCCGGTGATATTGATTTCGGGTCTTATTTGCGGCGTTGAATACCGGATCAACCGGAAGACCGGGTCGGCCCTATCGTCGGAACGCCGCCCGGACCAAGCTCGCTCCCACATTTGATCTCCAGTGAACACAGTTTTTGTGAGCATCCGAGATCAAGAGTGGGAGCGAGCTTGGTCCGGGCGGCGTTCCGACGATAGGGCCCGCATAGACCCCAGAAGACTCAAGGCCTGCCGAGCAAATGACTCATCGCCGTCTTGAGCTTCATCGGCCGCACCGGCTTATGCATCAGGGTATGCCCCAATTCGCGGATCTGCAGCTTGAGCTCGTTGCTGTAGTTGGCAGTGATCATCATCGCCGGAATCGCTGAAGCACGCCGGGCATTGATCCGGGCCACGGCATCGACGCCGTTCCGGTCATCATCCAGGTGATAATCGGCAATCAGCAAATCCGCCTCGGCATGGTAGTTGTCCACCTGCCGTGCCAGATCCTGCTCCGACAGCGCCGTCACCACCAGACACCCCCACCCTTCAAGCAAGGTGCGCATGCCAGCGCAAATGGCGGCGTCGTTATCCAGCACCCACACCCGCGCCCCGCGCAAACGCTCCAGCATCGGCTCGCTCATCAGTAGGCTCGGCAGCGCCTTGGGTGCCGTGGCGCTCAACGGCACTTCCACGGAGAACATCGAGCCCTTGCCCGGCCACGAACGCACGTGAATCCGATGCCCGAGAATCCCGGCAATCTTCTCGACGATTGCCAGGCCCAGGCCCAAGCCGCGATCCTGGTCCGGACGCTGCACATCACCGCGCTTGAACTCCTGAAAAATCTCCTCCAGTCGATGTTCAGCAATGCCCATGCCGCTGTCCCAGACCTGGATCGACAGCCGTTGATGATGACGCCGGCAACCGAGTACTACCCGGCCGCTGTAGGTGTAGCGAATGGCATTGCTCAGCAGATTGCGCAGGATCCGCGCCAGCAGTTGGATGTCGCTGCGCACCAGCGCCGAACACCCAATGAAATGCAGCTCCAGGCCTTCACTGCGGGCGACCTGGGTGTACTCGGCCGCGAGGTTTTCCAGCAGCTCGCTCAGGGCAAACGGCGCAATGTCGGCCTTGATCACCCCGGCATCGAGTTTGGAAATGTCGACCAAGGTGCCCAGCAGATTTTCGACATCCTCCAGGGAATTGCTGACATTGCGCACCAGCACCGCGTTGGCCACCGGTTCGCGGCGTTCCAGCAGCGCACTGGTAAACAGCCGTGCGGCATTCAACGGTTGCAACAGGTCGTGGCTGACGGCGGCCAGAAACTTGGTCTTCGACAGGTTGGCCTGTTCGGCGTCGAGCTTGGCCTCGCGCAGGCGTGATTCCACCCGCCGACGCTCGTCGATTTCCCGCAGCAACTGATCATTGAGGGTGGTCAGTTCCGCCGTGCGTTCGCGCACCCGCAATTCCAGATTCTGATAAGCCTGGTGCAAGGCCTCGGCGGTGCGCCGGCGTTCGGTGATGTCGCGGATCAGCACGAAGATCCCCACCACTTCGCCGCTGGCCAGGCGATTGGGCACGTAGGAGCGCAGCATGTAACGCTCCTGATTATTGATGTTGATTTCGGCAAATTCGAAGGTCACGCTCTCACCGGCCAGCGCCCGGGCCACATAGGCCTCCAGGCGCTGGTAATGCTGCTCGCTGTGCACTTCGCGCAGGCTCTGGCCGAGCATCACGCCCCGGGGCCAGCAGTACCACTCTTCATAGACCTTGTTGGTGAACTCATACACCAGATCGGCGTTGAGGTAGGCGATCAGCGCCGGCACATGGTCGGTGATCAGGCGAATCCAGCGTTCGCTTTCACTGAGGGCCTCGGCATGCTGGTAGCGCTCGGTGATGTCGGTAAAGGTGTTGACGAAGCCACCGGTGGGCAACGGATGGGTGCGGATTTCCAGGACCCGGCCGTCATAGAGGCGCTGCTCGCATTCCTGCACCGGGCGCCCGTTGCCATCGCGAGTGGCCGGGGTCAGCAGGTTCAGCTCGCTGTCGGCGATCACCTCGGCGAACGGCCGATGGGCCGCCACCGGGGCCAGGCCGCTCAGCTCCAGGAAACGCCGGTTCCACAGTTCGAGGATGCCCTCGGCGTTGACCATGGCCACGCCCTGGGACAGGTTGTCGACCGCCCGTTGCAGCAAATGGGATTTCTGCGCCACGGCCTGTTCGCGGCGCACGGTCTCGCTGAGCTTGACGTCGGTAATGTCGGTGAACAGGATCACCCGCCCGCCTTCCTGGGTCGGCCGTTCGCTGACTTGCAGCCAACGGCCGTCCTGCAGGCGATAGAGCAGGTTCTCGTCGGCATGCCCCCGGGGCTCTTCGGTGAACAGCCCGGTGGCACTCATCAGCCGCTTGACCTCGGCCAGGCGCATGCCGGCGTTGATCCGCACCCGGCTGTTGCCCCAGAACGCCTTGAAGCGGCTGTTGAACAGTACGATCCGCTGCTCGGCATCGAACAGCACGAAGGCATCGGAGATGCTCTCGATGGCATCGATCAAATGCTGATGCGCGGTCTCCGCCCGCAGGCGCGCTTCGCTGAGCAGGTGATTACCGGACTTGAGTTCGGCCATGGCCTGGTTCAAGGCATCGGTGCGTTCACGCACCTGTTCGGCCAGCACCACCGAATGCTGGAACGCCGCGTACGGGTCGTTGCCGCGGGTGATGCCGGACTCGATCCGTTCGATCAGCGCGCCATTGATGCGCTGCAACTTGTGATTGTCGTGGCGCAGGCTGGCGAGTTCGGCCTGCAGGTCAGCGCTGTCCAGGGGACCGGCCTCGGGCAATGGCAACCCCGGTGAAGGTCTGGTTGATATGCATGCCATTGAACTGTTCTCCGTAGGTGTTGAAACCCATCACCCGCTGGTCGCGCAAAAAGCTGCCGATCTGCTCCAGGTGTCCGCCGTCTTCCAGCTCCAGGCGCCTGAGAAAACAGTCGCAACCGATGGTCAGCAACAGCTCGCCCAGGCGTTCCTGCAAGCCCTCGAACAGGTGTTGCAGATTGGGCAGCATCGGGCCCGGGGTCATGACCGTGAGGACGATGCCGTTTTCCACCGCGCAGTAGAAACTCAGGCTCAGGTCCGGATGCACCTGCTGGATCGCCCGCACGTAATACTGATCGTTGATCCGCACCGCCAACGGGTGCGCGGCGAAGACCCGGTGATCGAGTTCGGCCACCGGGACGCCGATGTGCCGGGCGTACTCCTCGGCGGCGGGTTCGGCATTGAGTTCGAACACCCGGCGCGAGCCGCTGTCGGCCCCGGTGACCACCAGTTTTTCCGCCCGGGGCAGGATGTGGTGAGTGGTGAAGACCTCGAAATCGAGCCAGGTGTTGACCAGCACCACCACCGCCGCGCCGCTGTGAAACTCGCCATTGAAATAGACGTGGGTGTGGGTCAGGTAGTTGTCATCACCGGCCGAACCGCCGAAATGCGGGATGTCGCCCAAGGCCGCGCTCAAGGCGGCGAGGACCATTTCTTCGCGGCTGGACAGGCCATCGAGCAAGGTCAGGGCAAAGCTGTTGCCCTTGATCGGCGCCAGGGTGTTGCTGCGACAGCCACTGACCAGGCGCTCGACCATTTGCTGGGCGTCGATCAGGCTGAAGCGCTCCATCTCGCAGATCAGTTCGGCGTCGATGGAAAAATGCCGATGATCAAAGCCTACCGCGGTCACGCAGTTGCGTCCGTAGCCCAAGGGGGTGATTTCCCCGGCGCTGGTGCAGCCCACCAGGCGAATGCCGCCGAAGCTTTGCTGCAAGGCCTGGCCCAGCGCCTGCAAGTCGTACTCGGCGGAGCAGAAAAACAGCACGAAGCCCAGGTGTGGATGCAACAACTGCCGCGCCAGCTCCTGGGCCACCTGCGGGGCATCGGTGGCCTGGGACATCGCACTGACCACACCTTCACTCTGGACCTGCTGCATCGTCGCCTCCCGCAGGTGCGTGTGTATGAGGGGTGAGTGTACGAAGGCTGTGGCGGGCGACCTATGCTACTTGGGTAGCGGTCTGGCGGTTCGATGGGATGAGAGAAGTGTCAAATCCACAAAACACCACACATCCCTGTGTGAGAGCAGTGTCAGACCTACAAAACACCGCACATCCCTGTGGGAGCGAGCTTGCTCGCGATGGCGTAGTGTCAGTCAACATGGATGTTGAATGTTAAACCGCTATCGCGAGCAAGCTCGCTCCCACAGGGTTTAGCTGGGGTTACCAGGTCAACACCGCCCCTACCGCAAAGGTATCGGTGTCTTCATTCTGCGCACTGGTGTCATGGCCATTGATTTCAAACTGGTTGTACTCCGCCACCAGCTTCAGGTTGTCGTTGACGTCATGGAACAGGGCAACGCCTCGGGTCTCGTAATCGGCGCCACTGCCGACCACACCGTTGCCGTCATCCTCGGTCTTGCCGTAGGACAAGGCCAGGCGATTCTTGCCCAGTTTGTAGGAGCCCTGCAGCAGGTAACCATCGCTATCGACATTGCGCAGCGTAGGCTCCCCGGCGTTGTTGGTGAAAAACGGGTTGATGCCCTTGGCCTGAAACCCCGAACCGGTCAGCGACAAGCCGCCCATTTTCGCCTGTACGCCGTAGCCGACGCCTTTGGAGGTGACCGATTCGACGCTGGAATCGGTGTTGTCCGAGGTCTGGTAGCTGCCGTTGACCCAGCTGTAAATCTTCGCCCCGGCGAGGTCGAACTGATAGGTGACCTCGCTCTCGGTGCGTGGATTCTCCTGGTAAGCCTTGCCCAACGGACTGCTGTCGTTGGTGTCGACCGGGTCCATGATCCCTACCGCCACCCGCAACCCCTCCATCACCGGCGTGCGGTAGGTGATCTGCGAAGTGGGGAACGGATACGGATAACCCGTGCCAATGTTGCCGAACGACACCCCGCCACCGTCCACCAATCCCAGGGTATCGCTGACCTGGCCATAACCGGCGAGCAATTCATCGAGCAAAATGTTGGAACGGGCAAACAGGCCGAAATCCTTGCCGATCAGCACTTCGCCCCATTGCGGGTTGGCCACCGTGCCGTAGAACTGCCGCACGTCGATGGCGGTGTCGGTGCCGTTGGTTTCGCTGTCGTTGATGGTCACCCAGAACGAGGCACGGGCGCCGAGCTTGAGGTCATCGACCTGCTTGCCCATGTTGAAACCCAGGTAGTTGGGCAGAAAGCCCATCTTGACCCGCGACTGCCGACGGTCGTACTGCTCGCCGGCACGGTCGACATCGCTGTTGACGTAGAAGGCGTTGATGTAGCCGTCGGTGGAAAACGTGGTCTGGTCCTTGTCGTACAGCATGATCTCGGCCTCGGCCATGGCACTCAAGCCGAGGGTCGACAGACTGGCGAAAAAGGCAGGCAAGTAACGATGCTTGAAGTTGTTATTGTTGTGCATGACGCGCTCCGCAACGGGGGACTTGATGTCGGAGGCGATTATCGAAAGCGGACCGGCGGCGTCATACGCTGCCTTGGAGCTGGTTTTCAGTTGCTTTGGAGTGGCGTATGGAGCGCGGCAAATTCGATGTAAGACCGGCCTTTGGCAAGGCTCGCCACTTAGGGTGTATGCCTGTGGAACCGACTGGCATCCACAGGAACCGGTACCCGCTAGGCGCCCGCTCTGAACAGCATGTAGGCGGCGACCACCACGCAGATGCTGGCGAAGCCGATCTGCAAGACCCGAGCCGGGACGCGCGCGCACAGCTTGCGGCCAATGACCATGCCGACGATGCTCGCGACAATGAACACCGCCCCCAAACCGTCGATGCGCACCCCGGCGTGAAACGCGCCGATCACCCCGATCGCCGAGATCAGGCTGATCACCATCAGGGAGGTGGCGACGATCCCGCGCATCTGCACGTCGGTCAGTTGCTTGAAGGCCGGGACGATCAGGAAACCGCCGCCCACCCCGAGCAGTCCGGAGACAACCCCGGTCACCGCCCCCAGGGCCGCCAGGGTTGCGGTGCATTTGGCGGTCCAGGAAAAACGCCCGGTCTGCTGATCGAGCATGCAGTTCTTCTGGCCCCAGTTGGCGTGGCCATGGTCGCTCGGCCCTTGGTCCTGACGCTCACGGCGCAACATCCGCCAGGCGACCATGACCATCAGCAGGCTGAACAGGATCATCAGGATCTTTTCCGGCAACTGATGGGCGAAGAAAATGCCCACCGGCGAAAAGATCGCCCCCAGCAAAGCGATCAACAGCGCCGCGCGATAGCGCACCAGTCCATGCCGCAAACCATCGATGGCCCCGACCGCCGCCGCACTGCCCACCGCAAACAGCGCGACCGGTGCCGCCTGGGTCATGGTCAGACCCAACCCCAGTACCAGCGCCGGCACCGCAAGAATCCCGCCACCGGCGCCGGTCAATCCAAGGACCAGGCCCATCACCACGCCAAAAAAACCTGCCAGCAACATAAAGCACTCATGATCCGCGAACAAAAAAGCCGGGAACGCCCGGTATCGATTGAGTGACAGGATAGAGCCCGTACAGCTTTTTTCATTAACAGAATTAATACGGGGGTGGCCAACCCAGGGAAAATGAAACTACCCTCATGGTCTGTCCCCCCAAAAATAAGCCACCATGTCCGCCTTGATTGAAGCCTTCCTCGACCCCGCTTCGTCCACCTACAGCTACGTCATCTACGAGGCCGATGGTGGTCAATGCGCGATCGTCGATCCGGTGCTCGACTACGATCCTGCCGCCGGGCGAACGGCGACCACTCAGGCCGACAGGCTCATCGCTTTCGTCCGCCAGCATCGCTTACAGGTGCAATGGCTGCTGGAAACCCACGCCCACGCCGATCACCTGTCCGCCGCGCCCTATCTGCGCCGGCAACTGGGCGGCAGGATCGCGATCGGTGAGTCCATCGGCAAGGTGCAGGACGTGTTCAAGTCCTTGTTCAATCTGGAAGCGGAATTTGCCGTCGACGGTTCGCAGTTCGATCACCTGTTCGCACCGGACGAGTCATTCATGATCGGCAACCTCAAGGCCACGGCCTTGCATGTGCCCGGCCACACGCCGGCGGACATGGCCTACCTGATAGACGGCCAGCTGATTCTGGTGGGCGACACGCTGTTCATGCCGGACGTGGGCACCGCCCGTTGCGACTTTCCCGGGGGCAATGCGAGCCAGATGTTCGCTTCGATCCAGAAATTGCTGGCCTTCCCCGCCAGCGTGAGCCTTTACGTCTGCCACGATTACCCCACCGAGGGTCGCGAATCCCGGTGCATGACGACGGTGGGCGAACAACGCAAGAGCAATATCCACGTCCACGACGGCATCGATGAAGCTGCGTTCGTCGCCATGCGTAACCGGCGTGATGCGGGGTTGGGCATGCCGACGCTGTTGCTGCCGGCGATCCAGGTGAATGTGCGGGCGGGGAATTTTCCGCAGGCGGAGGAAAATGGCGTCACTTACCTGAAAATCCCCCTGAACAAACTCTGATCTAAAGGTGTCGATCGTTCCCATGCTCCGCGTGGGAATGCCGCCAGGGACGCTCCGCGTTCCGCTTCCGGACGTGACGCAGAGCGTCACGGGATGCATTCCCACGCGGAGCGTGGGAACGATCAATCTTGCCCTCAGGCCAGGGTCAGACCATTGGCCGGCAACGGCAGCGCCGTCTTGTAGCGCACCTGCTTGAGCGCAAAGCTCGACCGGATATTCGCCACCCCCGGCACCTTGGTCAAAAAGTCCATCATGAAGCGCTCAAGCGACTGAATGGTCGGCACCAGCACCCGGATCAAATAGTCCGGGTCGCCGGCCATCAAATAGCACTCCATCACTTCCGGGCGATCCGAGATCGCTTCTTCGAAATGCTGCAGCGCCTCCTCCACCTGTTTCTCCAGGCTGACATGGATGAACACATTCACGTGCAACCCCAACAGATCGGCATCCAGCAGGGTGACCTGTTCGCGAATCAGCCCCAGTTCCTCCATGGCCTTGACCCGGTTGAAACAGGGTGTCGGCGACAAGTTGACCGAGCGTGCGAGGTCGGCGTTGGTGATCCGCGCGTTCTCCTGCAGGCTGTTCAAAATGCCGATATCGGTACGGTCCAGTTTGCGCATGAGAAAAAAACACCTGTGATTTTATGTTTATGCAGAATTTTTATCCTCAAATGGCTTCGAGTGCAATGAAACACAGAGAAATATTCTCCTTGGTCCGGCCTATGATTGTTGTAGGACAAGAATTCTCCGACAGAAGAATGACGGTCAGCTCACTACAAAAAATTCACAAGATCGAGCGTAGAAGCCATGAACCAAGCGTACGAACCGCTGCGCCTGCACGTTCCGGAACCTTCGGGCCGCCCAGGCTGCAAAACCGACTTCTCCTACCTGCGTCTGACCGACGCCGGCCTGGCGCGCAAACCCCCAATCGATGTTGAACCCGCCGAAACCGCCGACCTGGCCAAGGGCCTGATTCGTGTGCTCGACGACCAGGGCAATGCCCTCGGCGAATGGGCTGAAGGCGTGCCGGTCGAGATCCTGCGTAAAGGCATGCGCGCCATGCTCAAGACGCGGATCTATGACAACCGCATGGTGGTCGCCCAGCGTCAGAAAAAAATGTCGTTCTACATGCAAAGCCTGGGCGAAGAAGCCATCGGCACTGGCCAGGCCCTGGCATTGAACATCGACGACATGTGCTTCCCCACCTACCGCCAACAAAGCATCCTGATGGCGCGGGACGTGCCGCTGGTGGACCTGATCTGCCAGCTGCTGTCCAACGAGCGCGATCCGCTCAAGGGCCGTCAGTTGCCAATCATGTACTCGGTCAAGGACGCCGGTTTCTTCACCATTTCCGGCAACCTCGCCACCCAGTTCGTACAAGGCGTGGGCTGGGGCATGGCCTCGGCGATCAAGGGTGATACCAAAATCGCCTCGGCCTGGATCGGCGACGGCGCCACCGCTGAATCGGACTTCCACACCGCCCTGACCTTCGCCCACGTCTACCGGGCGCCGGTGATCCTCAACGTGGTCAACAACCAGTGGGCGATCTCCACCTTCCAGGCGATTGCCGGTGGTGAAGCAACCACCTTTGCCGGTCGTGGCGTCGGCTGTGGGATTGCCTCGCTGCGGGTCGACGGCAACGATTTCGTCGCGGTCTACGCCGCCTCGGCCTGGGCTGCCGAACGCGCCCGGCGCAATCTCGGTCCGACCATGATCGAATGGGTCACCTACCGCGCCGGCCCGCACTCCACGTCCGATGATCCGTCCAAATACCGGCCAGCCGACGACTGGAGTTACTTCCCGTTAGGCGACCCGATTGCGCGCCTCAAGCAGCACCTGGTGAAAATCGGCCAGTGGTCCGAAGAGGAACACGTCGCGGTCAGTGCCGAACTGGAAGCCGAAGTGATCGCCGCGCAAAAAGAAGCCGAGCAGTACGGCACCCTCGCCGGCGGCCAGATTCCGAGCGCCGCGACCATGTTCGAAGACGTCTATAAAGAGATGCCGGAGCACTTGAAGCGCCAGCGTCAAGAGTTGGGGATCTGACATGAACGATCACAACACCCATATCGAGCTGGAAACCGCCATGACTACCACCACCATGACCATGATCCAGGCCCTGCGCTCGGCCATGGATGTGATGCTTGAGCGTGACGACAACGTCGTGGTGTTCGGCCAGGACGTGGGCTACTTCGGCGGCGTGTTCCGTTGCACCGAAGGCCTGCAGACCAAGTACGGCACCTCTCGCGTGTTCGACGCGCCGATCTCCGAAAGCGGCATCGTCGGTGTCGCCGTGGGCATGGGCGCCTACGGTTTGCGGCCGGTGGCCGAAATCCAGTTCGCCGACTACGTCTACCCGGCCTCGGACCAGATCATTTCCGAAGCCGCCCGCCTGCGCTATCGCTCGGCCGGCGAGTTCACCGCGCCGATGACCCTGCGCATGCCGTGCGGCGGCGGCATCTATGGCGGCCAGACCCACAGCCAGAGCATCGAGGCGATGTTCACCCAGGTCTGCGGCTTGCGCACGGTCATGCCGTCCAATCCTTACGACGCCAAGGGTCTGCTGATCGCCTCCATCGAAAACGATGACCCGGTGATCTTTCTCGAGCCCAAGCGCCTGTACAACGGCCCGTTCGACGGTCACCACGATCGCCCGGTGACCCCGTGGTCGAAACACCCGGCCGCACAAGTGCCGGACGGCTACTACACCGTGCCGCTGGACGTCGCCGCCATCACCCGTCCGGGCAAGGCGGTGACCATCCTGACGTACGGCACCACCGTCTACGTCTCGCAAGTCGCCGCCGAAGAAACCGGCATCGACGCGGAAGTCATCGACCTGCGCAGCCTATGGCCACTGGACCTGGACACCATCGTCAAGTCGGTGAAGAAAACCGGACGCTGCGTCATTGTTCACGAAGCGACCCGCACCTGCGGTTTCGGCGCCGAACTGGTCGCCCTGGTGCAGGAACACTGCTTCCACTACCTGGAAGCGCCGATCGAGCGCGTCACCGGATGGGACACCCCCTACCCGCACGCGCAAGAGTGGGCGTATTTCCCTGGTCCGTCCCGGGTGGGCGCGGCTTTGAAACGGGTCATGGAGGTCTGAATGGGCACGCACGTTATTAAAATGCCGGACATTGGCGAAGGCATTGCAGAAGTTGAATTGTCGGTATGGCACGTCAAGGTCGGCGACATGGTCGTCGAAGATCAGGTGCTGGCGGACGTGATGACTGACAAGGCGATGGTCGACATCCCTTCGCCGGTGCACGGCAAAGTCATCGCCCTGGGTGGCGTGCCGGGTGAAGTCATGGCGGTGGGCAGCATCCTGATCAGCATTGAAGTCGAAGGCGCGGGCAACGTTAAAGAGTCGGCCCAGCCGGCGGTCGCTGCCGTGAAAGAAGCGCCGGTTGCAGCGCCGAAAGCTGCACCGGTGGTTGAGAGCAAACCGGTTGCGGCGCCGCGTCCAGCCGCCGTTTGCCAGGGCCCGATGGTTGCTCGCGAAGCCGATGAGCGCCCGCTGGCCTCCCCGGCCGTGCGCAAACATGCGTTGGACCTCGGCATCCAGTTGCGTCTGGTGCGGGGCACCGGCCCTGCCGGTCGCGTCTTGCACGAAGACCTCGAGACCTATCTGGCCCAAGGTCAGCAACCACAGTCGTCCGCGGCTGCCGCTTACGCCCAGCGTAACGACGAAGAACAGATCCCGGTGATCGGCATGCGCCGCAAGATCGCCCAGCGCATGCAGGACGCCACTCAGCGCGCGGCCCACTTCAGCTATGTCGAGGAAATCGACGTCACCGCCGTGGAAGAACTGCGGGCACACCTGAACGAAAAACACGGGGCGACCCGTGGCAAGCTGACGCTGTTGCCTTTCCTGGTCCGCGCCCTGGTCGTCGCCTTGCGTGACTTCCCGCAGATCAACGCCCGTTACGACGACGAAGCCCAGGTCATCACCCGCCTCGGCGCGGTGCATGTGGGCATCGCCACCCAGGCCGACAACGGCTTGATGGTGCCGGTGGTGCGTCACGCCGAAGCCCGCAGCCTGTGGGACAGCGCCACGGAAATCTCCCGTCTGGCCACCGCCGCCCGCACCGGCAAAGCCAGCCGCGATGAACTGTCCGGCTCGAGCATCACCCTGACCAGCCTCGGCGCGTTGGGCGGCATTGTCAGTACCCCGGTGTTGAACCTGCCGGAAGTGGCGATCGTCGGCGTCAACAAAATCGTCGAACGGCCGATGGTGGTCAAAGGCCAGATCGTGATTCGCAAGATGATGAACCTCTCCAGCTCCTTCGATCACCGCGTGGTCGACGGCATGGACGCGGCGCAATTCATCCAGGCCATTCGTGGCTTGCTCGAACAACCCGCCACGTTGTTTGTGGAATAAGTATTTGTGGAGCAAGGCATGCAAACGTTGAACACCACGCTGTTGATCATCGGCGGCGGCCCTGGCGGTTACGTGACGGCGATTCGTGCCGGTCAGCTGGGCATCCCGACCATTCTGGTAGAAGGCGAATCGTTGGGCGGTACTTGCCTGAACATCGGCTGCATTCCGTCCAAGGCGCTGATCCATGTCGCCGAGCAGTTTCACCAGACGCAACACCACAGCCACCACTCGGCACTGGGCATCAGCGTTTCGGCGCCGACCCTGGACATCGGCAAAAGCGTCGAGTGGAAGGACGGCATCGTCGATCGCCTGACCACTGGCGTCTCGGCGCTGCTGAAGAAGCACAAGGTTCAGGTGATTCAAGGCTGGGCCAAGGTCATCGACGGCAAGACGGTCGAGGTCGGCGACACGCGGATCCAGTGCGAGCACCTGGTGCTGGCCACCGGTTCGAAAAGCGTGAACCTGCCGATGCTGCCGATTGGCGGGCCGATCATCTCCTCCACCGAAGCCCTGGCGCCGACCTCCGTGCCGAAACGGCTGATCGTGGTCGGTGGCGGTTACATCGGCCTGGAGCTGGGGATTGCCTATCGCAAGCTCGGCGCAGACGTCAGCGTCGTTGAAGCCCAAGACCGCATTCTCCCGGCCTACGACGCCGAACTGACCCAGCCAGTGCATGATGAATTGAAAAAACTCGGCGTGCGGCTTTACTTGAAGCACAGCGTCCAAGGCTTTGATTCTGTTAACAATACACTGCAAGTTCTTGAGCCGGGCGGCGACACCCTTAACCTGGAAACCGATCAGGTACTGGTGGCCGTCGGCCGCAAATCCAATACCCAGGGCTGGAATCTCGAAGCGCTGAACCTGGACATGAACGGCTCGGCGATCAAGATCGACAACCGCTGCCAGACCAGCATGCGCAACGTGTACGCCATCGGCGACCTGAGCGGCGAACCGATGCTGGCCCATCGGGCCATGGCCCAGGGCGAGATGGTGGCCGAGCTGATCAGCGGTAAATCCCGCGAGTTCAACCCGACCGCCATCGCTGCCGTATGCTTTACCGACCCGGAACTGGTGGTGGTCGGCAAGACGCCGGACGAGGCCAAGGCTGCGGGACTGGACTGCATTGTTTCGAGTTTCCCGTTTGCGGCCAATGGCCGGGCGATGACCCTGGAATCGAAAAGCGGCTTCGTACGGGTCGTGGCGCGGCGTGACAATCATGTGATTGTCGGTTGGCAGGCGGTGGGTGTGGGTGTTTCGGAGTTGTCGACCGCGTTTGGCCAGAGCCTGGAAATGGGCGCGCGGCTGGAAGACATCGCCGGGACGATCCATGCGCATCCGACCTTGGGCGAAGCGGTGCAAGAAGCGGCGTTGCGCGCTTTGGGCCATGCGTTGCATCTGTGAATCAAGGGGATAGTTGGCGTAGCTGATGGCCCCTTCGCGAGCGGGCTCGCTCCCACAGGGATTCAGGGTGTTTGCAGGTTCCACGGCAGACAACGATCGAATGTGGGAGCGAGCCTGCTCGCGAATTCTCAAGGGCGACATCATTTATATGCCAATCACCCGATAGTCCGGGCTGCGAAAAGGGCCCGGAATGAAGTATTGTTGTCCCCATCCAGAAAAACGTCAGAAGCCTTGAACCGTTTCGGCGGTTGTTAAGCGATAGAGGGTGTCATGGGTAACGAAAGCATCAATTGGGACAAGCTGGGTTTTGACTACATCAAGACAGACAAGCGCTATTTGTCGCACTGGCGTAACGGCGAGTGGGACACAGGCACCCTGACCGAAGACAACGTGCTGCACATCAGCGAAGGCTCCACTGCCCTTCACTATGGCCAGCAATGCTTCGAAGGCCTGAAGGCCTACCGTTGCAAGGACGGCTCGATCAACCTGTTCCGCCCGGACCAGAACGCCGCACGCATGCAGCGCAGCTGCGCACGCCTGCTGATGCCGCAGGTGTCCACCGAGCAGTTCATCGAAGCCTGCAAGGACGTGGTCCGCGCCAACGAGCGTTTCATCCCGCCATACGGCACCGGCGGCGCGCTGTACCTGCGTCCGTTCGTGATCGGCGTGGGTGACAATATCGGCGTGCGTACCGCCCCCGAGTTCATCTTCTCGATCTTCTGCATCCCGGTCGGCGCTTACTTCAAGGGCGGCCTGACGCCGCACAACTTCCTGATCTCCAGCTACGACCGCGCCGCGCCACAAGGCACCGGTGCAGCCAAGGTCGGTGGCAACTACGCCGCCAGCCTGATGCCGGGCTCCCAGGCCAAGAAGGCGCATTTTGCCGACTGCATCTACCTGGACCCGATGACCCACACCAAAATCGAGGAAGTCGGTTCGGCCAACTTCTTCGGGATCACCCACGACAACAAGTTCGTGACCCCGAACTCGCCGTCGGTGCTGCCGGGCATCACCCGCCTGTCATTGATCGAACTGGCCAAGTCGCGCCTGGGCCTGGAAGTGATCGAAGGCGACGTGTTCATCGACAAGCTGTCCGACTTCAAGGAAGCCGGTGCCTGCGGGACTGCCGCGGTGATCACGCCGATCGGTGGCATCAGCTACAACGACAAGCTGCACGTGTTCCACAGCGAAACCGACGTCGGCCCGATCACCCAGAAGCTCTACAAGGAGTTGACGGGCGTGCAGACCGGCGACGTCGAGGCGCCAGCGGGCTGGATCGTCAAGGTTTGATCTGATACCCGTTGCAAACAAGCCCCCCATCGCACTGGCGATGGGGGGCTTTTTTATGAGCCATGATTTTGACCACGCCCGCTACTCCCGCAGCGATACGCTTGCCACCCGCGGAACCGCGATGCACTACATATATACAGCCCTTGATTTTTTCCGGAGCACATAATCGCCGCTTCACACATGACCACGGATTGTCATTATGGAAGCGCACAAGATAAAAACATTGAGCATTGCCGATGCTCTCGACAACTTGAAAATTTCCCCTGTGTCGGCTCTACCGGGCGATCAGGCCCGGCAAGTATTTCTGCACTTATTACCCCCAACAATGCTTGATGCGTTGCAGGCAAATGAATTTTATAAAGTCATGAACTGGGAAGATGAACATTTCTTACCCGCGTTTTGCAGATTTCCATCAATAAGGCGGATCATTTCACAGGCAACGGGGATTCTGGAAGAAAACCTCGCGTTTTCGCTGACGCTGGAGTTTCTATACAAACTTTCATATGCCATATGGAAAGACAAGCTTCCCGCCTTGTCTTACCCGACCGTCGCGTTGAGCAGCACAGCACGAAAAACATTCAAAGACGCCGTTAACATCGAGGAGATCAACAAGCAGAGTGACTATCCACTCAGTGTTGACACCACGCGCCTACTGGCAAACATCATCGACACTTATCAGCTTCGGACTTTCCAGAGCCTTCAGCTCAAAGCGCTTGCAATCGACAACGTTGATCCCTTCGACCTTCTGAAAAATCAGCCGCGCTTTTCCGAACGGATGCTGGCAGAAATAAAACACTTGTTGAACCGGATCATGGACACTTCAACTCTTTCCACGATCTATTCTGTCATTGTCCATGGTTACGTTGATGATCCGACCGAAGTGGATTCAACTCAGTCTCGAACACCTATCCAGATTTATACGGGTTCGATGGCCACCGTCATAAAAGACTATTTGATCAGCGGCGCAAAACCGCATCGACAGGACCATCACCCATGGACATCGCTGAAAGTTTCGTTTTATGAGGACGCCAATAAACCTGAAAATGCGAAAGATTCTCTGGTCAGTTCCTCCGACCTGCTCAAGGAAGGCCCAATCAACTATAGCCACTTCAACTTTTTTCCGTTCCAGCCCGCCAACCTCGCCGTCCTTGATGACTTTTTTGAGCGCATTGACAAGCTGCTTTCGCTATATCAGAAAGACATAGAGCAATATTGGCAAGCCCCCGCCCCTGGAACCGGAGCTAAAAAAGTATGGGCGGACAGACTAAAACACGACATGGAAACCGATGTTCGCCTACGACTGGCTGACACTACACTGGGGCAGGAAAGTTACCGGCTACTGGATCAGGTATTCAGTCACCCTACACTTGACGAACGAAAAAAACTGGCCAACGAATCCGCCGCCAGGGTGTTCAACTGCGTACTCGTCGACCTAGCTTCCTCGAAGGAATTTCCGCTACAAGGGACTTTCCTGATCGGCGATCATGACGACGCCAAGGCGAACGTTATTGTCTATTCGCTGGACACAGGTGCATGGGAATACGACAACTGGGAAAGCTTTACCAAAGAGTTACTCAATCAAATGGCTGACGACAACGCCCGTCATCCGCTTCTGGCGCGCCTGAGTACAAAACATGCCTGGAATATATCTGAATTTTATTCTCTGCAACCGGCACGCCTGGGCGTCAAAAGAATCGAAATCCAATCGAGCGTTATCGATGCCGTTATCGACGGGCTGCTCTGTCAGCAGCAAGAAAACTTCATCCACAACCAGGGTCTCGCAAAAAAACAGTTGCTTGCGGGAAACCTCGATGCATATTGTAAATCCCTGGACACATCCTTGGGCTTTGGTCTCGAGATAAAGCGTACCCTGCTGCTAGCCCAGCGCCAGCTGAAATTGATTGCTGGTCTAGCCGAGCATCCACTCTCCTACGCATTGGCTTTTTTTCACACGCCTGCCCACAGTGATCTCTCCAGGGCTCACCTGATGCCTCCAGCCTTGGACTTACCTGATGGCGATGATCGCTCTTTAAGTGATGACGCGCGTCGCCGACTCATGATGAAAACGTTGACCTCCAGCGACATGATCAACGCTATAAAAGGTGTTTTAGCCAATGTCGCTCCCTATTTTCCAGGCGACACCGTTATTACTCGCCAACTCAGTGCAGAAATTCTAAACAAAATAATCACCCACCGCCTGGAACTTATTGGGTTTCGCTGGGAAGTTCCCGACAGTCAACGATACAAACATTACTTTCTACAACAACAATCCCGCCAGAATCCTGATCACGTCTATGCCAAGACCCTTGTCGACAGTGCCAGTCTGCCGTTGCTGGGTATAACACGACGTCCAATGGAAACAGCCAACCCCTATTACTCATCCCAGGAACTCGATACCGCCCAGGATCAACCCGCAACAATGGTTCAAGCCTTGCGTACCGCAATAGCTGCAGGATCAACCGGCATCGATTTGAACGCCCTTGCCCGATACCTTGATGTCGCAATATTGACAATCGATGAGCCCGAGACGTCTCCCGCCTATCGATTCAATCGAAGTTATGCCCTGTACCACCAGCTTTTCCTGGATCTTCCGGGGTTCCATGCACTGGAAGATGCGCTTGAGAAGGCCGCGCCAGACCGCGATCAACCGTTATCCATAACCACAAAACGAGCGCTTGCGGTGTCGATAATCACCGACTACCTGTATCCGTCTGCGGAGCAACAACCGGGGTATGTCTGTGGCCTGAACCTCAATAGCGTCAGTATGGGTGAGTCGTCCGCCACAAAGGTTCGCGAGGCTCTTCAACATCACATCAGTCAGCAATTCCCCGGTACTGACAGAGCCGGTCAACTCTTTGCGTTTACGCTGCTCAGCGCTCGCTTCGCCCCCGAACTCCTTGTGGAAGCGCTCCCGCAAACGCTGCTTTACGGGCAGACAATAGAGGCCGTTCATTGGCGCCACGCCGTCGCCTGCATGGAAGCAATCGAGCCTTGTTCCTCCCATGGCATGACTTATGAAGAGATCACCGCTGCTTATGCGACTTTTCAATATAGTTCTCTTTCAGAAAACAAAAAAACAGCACTGGCACTTCTGAAGCAACTTCCCGCGCTGCATTTTTCCATGTGCCAAGGTGTCATTCCGGAAACAGACATTGCTTACGTTTCCCATGACAACAGCCTCAAGGCCGCCGAATACATCAAAGAACGAGAAGATCTGGAGGCTAAAACATTCACTGATCTGGTTCAAATACCTCCTCAACGCAAAACCATCGCGAGAGAGGCTTTCACCAAAGAGTTTCCAAACGAGGATGCGGAACGGGTCACGATGTTTTCGAAAACCGAATTAAACAAATACTTCTTCAGCCATCCTGCTGCTGCGGCCGACAAGGGTGTCGGACGCAAAATGAAGATGACCATTCTTGAAAAATACATGAGCTGTGCATTTGGAAATGTATTCGATGAAGCGGAACTTGGATTGAAACCTTATCCTAAAGGAGCCTGTTATTTTCAAACCTTGTTCGACGCAAAGTTTAAAATCTATAAAGAAAACTTCCTCAACGCCTTGATTTCCCGCATGACACTGTCGCTGCATGACTTGCCCGAACTGGACAGAAACAGAATCCTGAACGCTTATAAATATATTAAATTATCATTCAACAATAACCAAGCCAACCAGGACAGCTATTTCGGCATGATTGCTTTATACAAGGAAAGCGACAGCATCCAATACGCTTATGAGTTGTTCAGCCCTTCCGGGGTTATCCGGCCACTGCCTCTTACCGGAACACACCCTGTTCGCATCAATCAGGACTTTTCACCCGACACACAAGATGCACTCTGGCATGAGTCACCTTATTTGAGAATTCCGCCACTGGACGAAGGGGTTTACCTTGAAGGCATCGTCAATGGAAAAAGGAGTATCCCGGACCTGACAGTGGCTTTCTACTCCGTCCGCCGACAGACCCAACAAATGTCCAGAAACGAGAAAATCGAATACCTCTGTAAAAAACTCGTCGACTCGGTTTTTGGAAACATTGTTGAGCTTGGCTATCCAACATTGCGAAGCCCCACGCCTTTCGAAGCACATAAAGAAAGGGCTTATAATCGGGCAGTGCTATGGGCCAGTTTTGTTTTTCCCGGCTATGCGCTGTATCAGGATATAAAGTCTGGAAAAGTCACAGTGGGAACAGTCATTTTCGGCGCGCTGGAAGCACTCAGTTTATTATTGCCTTTTATCGGGCTTGGAATAAAAGCGCTCAAGGTTTCTGCCCAGCTCAGCCGCATCATCATCACATCACGCTCTCTAGGCTTCTCAAGGCAGGTATTGGCAGCAGCAAGGGCCATAAAACCTCTGCAAAATGCCGCTCCCAAGGCCTTTCTGCGCTCGGCCGAAGCCGCCAACCCGCTTGGGGCCGTCGTGCTGATGTTCCAGGCGGGAAGCAAAGGCATGCAAGCCTTGAAATTCGCTCTAAGGTTTGCCCGACAGGAATTGGGGTCTGGCCCTCACCTGTCCAGCCTTATCAAAATAAAACACCTGCCGCCCATCCACACAGTACCTATCCAGTCCATGGGGCGACCCGTCGCCCGTCAGGGGGTAACGATAGACAGTGTGGATTTTTTCAGGGCAGATTTTTCGACGTCCGGCAATTGTCTGAATATCCAACAACAGAGAAGGCTGCATGCTCGAGGTGTGGATCTATCGGACGTTGTAGCGACCAATAACATCTACTCAACAAAGGGCAAAACTTATATTTACCTTCAGGAAAATATTTATGAGGTAAACAACACCGGGGACGGTCAATACCGCATTCACAAGGAAAACATTGAAGGCCCTCGCGTTGTATTCAGCCACAGCAAAAAAAGGTGGGAAATAGCATGTTAACTTCCGAAGACTACTGCCACCTTCCAGTGAGCAGCTTACAACCCGACGCGCCTGTTCACGAAGTCGCCGTGCCCATGGCGGACGTCTCCAATCATGGCGTGATAAATTTACACGGTTATGGCGCCCATGCTTTTTACGATGCCGGCAATCAAGTCTGGAGACTACGCTTTTCATTCGGCAACGGCCCAATGGTAGCGTGGCGTGTCGCAAAAGACGAATGGGTGTCCGGTTCCGTCGTTGAATGGCAGGCCATCAGAGACACCCTGCCCCCGCTTGAAGGATTCAGGACAATCCAACTGCCGCCACTTCCTGTGCTTCCTTTAAATACTCGACCAATACCAAAAAAAATCCATCATATCTGGGTGGGCACCTCGATCCCCAACCAGAACATCATCGATAACCTCAGCCTCAATGGACGCAATAGCTCGCAATTCACTTCGACACTGCATACCGATGTCAGCGATGAACTGCTCATGACACTCAAGAACATTTTCAGGGCCACCGCACCCGGCCTGGTCATTGCCAATGTACGCGACAGCCTGTTTTTCGAGCAATTCAGAAAATCCAGACTGTACGCCCATTACATCAATGCAACCACCGGGCCGGGGCTCAACTATTCAGCGGCGTCTGATATATTGCGTTATCCGCTGAGTAACTATCACGGTGGTTTATACATGGACGTTGACGATCATTTCATACGAGATCCATTGGACATGGTTTTTCAAGCGGCGCCCAACGATCTACTGCTGGGAGGATTAGTGAAGCACGCTGATGCAGGTTTTGAAGGCTATAACAGCAGTATCTTTGCCACGCACCCAAACAATCCCGTATTGAATCAAGTGATAGAAGAGATGGCCACGCGCTGCGAGCTGAACAGAGACTTTTTTCTCAAGCCCAGGCCGCGATTCAGTCTTGACGCCGTTTCCACTTCCGCACAACAAACATACTCATCCGAGCTTTTTCGTTTGACGGGGCCTCAGGTTTTAAACGATGTATTGGCCCGAGAAAGGCCGGACTACTACAACAACCAGTTTAAGCTCACTGAGGAACATGGAACGTCAATGACTCACGTTGTATATGACCCCGCTTATGTAGACAAACTTACCGAAGTACAACAACATTATTTTCCGTTTTTCAACAAAGCCGAAGTAGCCATCGGAGCTGAGCATTCATGGCTCACAACCTGAAGGCTGGCGAGCGTTGACTGTTGGAAAAAACAGCAAACGTTCAGTCAAATGCCGGCAACCATAACCGAAACCTCGCCCCTCCCAGGGGCGATGCCTCGACGGTCAGCGTTCCACCCTGAGCCTCCAGCGCCCGGCGACTGATCGCCAACCCCAGTCCAAACCCGCCCGTGGCGCGATCCCGACTGCGGTCCAGGCGATAAAACGGCTCAAAAATCCGCTCACGTTCATCTTCGGGGATGCCGATGCCGTCATCGTCGACCCAGATCTCACAACCCCTCGGGGAAACCTGTACGCCGATCTGAATCCGTTTTTCGCAGTAGCGCATGGCGTTGCGCAGCAGGTTCTGAATGGCGCGGGCGGTCAGGCGCGGGTCGAGGCTGAAGCGTTCGAGCTGGCCGTGGAGCAGCACGTCGATGATGATGTCGGGGGATTCCAGTTCTTCGTCGACGCTGCCGAGGATGCTGTCGATGAATTCATCCAGCGAGACATCGACCTGCTCGGGCAGCCGCGCCGGGTTTTGCAGGCGGCTGTAGGACAGCAACTCCAGCACCAGCTCGTCGAGTTCACGGATGTGTGCCACCAGACCTTGCAGACGCTCGCGGCTGGCGGCCGGCAGGTCATCCGACAGCGCCAGGGCCAGGCCGAAATCCAGGCGCGTCAGGGGGGTGCGCAATTCGTGGGAGACGGCATTGAGCAAGTCCCGCTGCTGGTTGAGCAGGTTCTCGATGTCGCCGGCCATGGTGTCGAAGACGTTGGCCAGGCTGCCGATGTTGGAGCTGGCGGAAATCTGCGTGCGCTCGCTCAACTGGCCCTTGCCGAAGCGTTCCGCCGTGCCTTTGAGGCGTTCCAGGTCGCGCCAGTGCGGGCGCAGCCACAGCAACAGACAGGCGAGCATGGTCGCGCCGATCAGCACGTTGATGCTCCAGTACAGCAAACTGACGTCCGTCGGGTCCGGCGGCACCACCATTTGCACCACCGTGCGCTCGTTCAGCGGCGACGCCGCCAGGGTACGCCAGCCCCAGTCGCCAATGCGCACGATGTTCTCGCCGCGCTGCAGACGTTGCCGTTCATCGAGGGTGAAGTCGGCATCGTCGTTGCCGCTCAACACGATGTGCAGCGGCTGGAATTCCTTGTCCATCTCGGCCGCCAGGGCCGGCCATTGCGTCGGGGGGATGGAATGAAATTGTTTGACGATGAGGGTCTGCAAGCCTCGGGAATAGTCGAGGTTGTACGTCAGAAAACGCTCATGAAAGACCTTGATCACCAGGTCCGGCACCAGGTAGATCGCCGCGCTGAACGAGACGATGGTCACCAGGTACAGGCGAAAGAGGATTCTGAACATCGGCTCAGCATTCCCACTCGGAACGGCTGAACAGGTAGCCCTTGCCCCAGACTGTCTTGATCTTGCGCGCCTCGCCGGCGCAATCGCCGAACTTGCGTCGCAACTTGGAAATCGCCACGTCCACCGAGCGGTCGGTGCCGTTGAACTCGATGCCGCGCAGGCGTTGCAGGATCTGGTCGCGGCTGAGCACTTCGCCGGCATGCCGGGCCAGCACCACCAGCAGGTTGTATTCGCCGCTGGACAGTTCGACCGGTTGCTCGCGCCAGGTCACGGTGCGTTCGGACAGGTCGATGCACAGGTTGCCCATGAGGATGCGGTCATTGGCGGCCTGCGGTTCGCTGAGACTGCTGCGCCGCAGCAAGGTCCGCACCCGGGCCAGCAGCACCCGCGGCTCGCAGGGTTTGGTGACGTAGTCGTCGGCGCCCATTTCCAGGCCCAGCACCTGGTCGTGGCTGTCGTCGCGGGCGGTGAGCATCAGGATCGGCAGCGTGGCCGAATCGGCGCGCAGCAGTCGACACACTTGCAGGCCGTCCAGCCCCGGCAGCATCAGGTCGAGGATCACCAGGTCCGGCGGATCGACCCGGGCCCGTTCGCGCACGTGGTCGCCGCGGCCGATCACGCTGACGCAATAGCCGTTGCGTTCCAGGTAGCTGGCAATCAGTTCGGCGAGGGCGGTGTCGTCTTCGACCAAGAGGATGTTGGGCATGGGTGTTTCCAGAAAGTGCTGTGGCGCCTGTTCCGGCCTCATCGCGGGCAAGCCCGCTCCCACAGGGGCCGGTCGTGTTCACAAAATCTGTGTCCACATCACATCCCTGTGGGAGCGGGCTTGCCCGCGATGGCGGCCTGACAGTCGCAAAAAAGTCTCAAGCTGCAAAGGATATACGCCCTCACCCACCCCCGTGCAAAACCCTTACACAATTTCACACAGCACCTACAAAGCTTCACCGCTACCCTCCCCGCCTCCCCGTAGGATGCCGGGGTCATTATTGGGGTTATTACATGTCAAACAATCTGCTTGCCAGGCTCAGCCTGATTGCACTGGCGTTGACGCTGAGCGCTTGTGACAAAGCCTCGACTGCCGAAGAGCAGGCGCCGTTGGCCACGGTTCGCATCGAGACCCTCTCGGCCCGGCCACTGTCGATCAGCAGCGAGCTGAGCGGTCGAATTGCCGCGCCGCGCATGGCCGAAGTCCGCGCCCGGGTGGCCGGCGTGGTGTTGCAACGGACCTTCCGTGAAGGCAGCGACGTGAAACAGGGTGATGTGCTGTTCCGCATCGACCCGGCGCCGTTCAAGGCTGACCTGGACAGTGCCGAAGCCGAGCTGCGCAAAGCCGAGGCCAATGCCTTTCAGGCGCGCTTGCAGGAGCAGCGTTACGTCCAGTTGATCGAAGGCAACGCCATCAGTGGTCAGGACTACGACAACGCCCGGGCGGCCGTACGCCAAACCGCGGCCGATGTCGCCGCCAACAAGGCCGCGGTGCAGCGGGCAAAACTGAACCTGGGCTACGCCACCGTTACCGCACCGATTTCCGGGCGCATCGGTCGCGCACTGGTCACCGAAGGCGCCCTGGTCGGGCAGGACGAAACCACGCCGCTGGCCTTGATCCAGCAGCTGAACCCGATTCACGCCGACCTCACCCAGTCGACCCGCGAGCTCAACGACCTGCGCCGCGCCTTCCGCTCCGGCCAGTTGCAGCAGGTCGGCCAGGGCCAGGCCAAAGCCACGCTGATCCAGGACGACGGCAGCCTCTACCCGTTGCCGGGCAAGTTGCTGTTCACCGACATCAGCGTCGACCCCGGCACCGGCCAGATCATCCTGCGCAGCGAGTTCCCCAACCCCGACCTCGACTTGCTGCCCGGCAGCTTCGTTCGCGTACGCCTGGAGCAAGCGGTCGATCAGCAAGGCATCAGCGTGCCGCAACGGGCCATCCAGCGTGACAGCGCCGGTGTCGCCCAGGTGCTGCTGCTCGACGCCGAACAACGGGTCGGCCAACAGCCGGTGGAACTGGGCCCGGTGCAAAACGATCGCTGGATCGTCACCGGTGGCCTCAAGGCCGGCGACCGCATCGTCGTCGAAGGCCTGCAACATGCGCGCCCTGGCGAGAAAGTGCAGATCGACGACACCCCCCTTCCCCTTGCCCAGGCTTCTGGTCAGTAAGCAGGACGCTTTTTTATGCCGCAGTTCTTTATCGATCGCCCGGTGTTCGCCTGGGTGGTCGCCCTGTTTATCCTGCTGGCCGGTGCCCTGGCCATCCCGCAGTTGCCGGTGGCGCAGTACCCCGACGTCGCGCCGCCGCAGATCGAAATCTACGCCGTGTACCCGGGCGCTTCGGCGCAGACCGTGGACGAGAGCGTGGTCAGCCTGATCGAGGAAGAGCTCAACGGTGCCGATCACCTGCTGTATTTCGAGTCGCAAAGCAGCCTGGGCAGCGCCACGATCAAGGCCACTTTCCAGCCGGGGACCAACCCGGAAATGGCCCAGGTCGATGTACAGAACCGCCTGAAAGTCATCGAGTCGCGACTGCCGCAAGCGGTGAATCAACAGGGCTTGCAGGTGGAGAAAGTCTCCGCCGGTTTCCTGCTGCTGATTACCCTGACCTCCAGCGACGGCAAGCTCGACGACGTGGCGCTCAGCGATTACCTGGCGCGCAATGTGATGAACGAGATCAAGCGCCTGGACGGGGTCGGCAAGGCCCAGCTGTACGGCGCGGAACGGGCGATGCGCATCTGGATCGACCCCCGGAAGCTGATCGGTTTCAACCTCACACCCGCCGACGTCAACGCCGCCATCGTCGCGCAGAACGCCCAGGTTTCGGCTGGCAGCATCGGCGACCTGCCGACCCGCAGCACCCAGGAAATCACCGCGACTATTCTGGTCAAAGGTCAGTTGTCGACCCCGGAAGAATTCGCCGACATCGTGCTCAAGGCCAATCCCGACGGTTCCACCGTGCGCATCGGCGATGTGGCGCGGGTCGAGATCGGCAGCCAGGAATATCAGTTCGGCACGCGCCTGAACGGCAAGCCATCCACCGCGGTCGGCGTACAATTGTCCCCCGGCGCCAATGCCCTGAGCACCGCGACCCTGGTGCGGGCGAAGATGGATGAACTGGCGCGCTATTTCCCGGCCAACGTGGAATACAAGATCCCGTACGACACCTCGCCCTTCGTCAAAGTCTCGATCACCAAGGTGGTCTACACCCTCGTCGAGGCGATGGTGCTGGTGTTCGCGGTGATGTTCCTGTTCCTGCAAAACATTCGCTACACGCTGATTCCGACCCTGGTGGTGCCGGTGGCGCTGATGGGCACCTTCGCGACCATGTTGGCCCTGGGTTTCTCGATCAACGTGCTGACCATGTTCGGCATGGTCCTGGCCATCGGCATCCTGGTGGACGACGCGATTGTGGTGGTGGAAAACGTCGAACGGATCATGGTCAGCGAAGGCCTGTCGCCCAAGGAGGCGACACGCAAGGCGATGCAGCAGATCACCGGGGCGATCATCGGCATCACCCTGGTGCTGGTGGCGGTGTTCATTCCCATGGCGTTCATGCAGGGCTCGGTCGGGGTGATCTACCGGCAGTTCTCCTTGTCGATGGCCACCTCGATCCTGTTCTCGGCGTTCCTCGCCCTGACCTTGACCCCGGCGCTCTGCGCGACCTTGCTCAAGCCAGTCGCCAAGGGTGAGCATCATGAAAAACGCGGGTTCTTCGGCTGGTTCAACCGCCGCTTCGAACAGCTCACCGCGCGTTATCAGGGCTGGGTCGCCTATGCGCTGAAACGCACGGGTCGTTACCTGTTGATCTATGGCCTGTTGTTGATCGGTCTGGGGCTGTGCTTCAGCCGCCTGCCCTCCTCGTTCCTGCCGGTGGAAGACCAGGGTTACACCATCACCGACGTGCAACTGCCGCCGGGTGCGAGCAAGAACCGCACGGTGCAGGTGGTCGAACAGATCGAAGCGCACAACGCCTCTGAACCCGGGGTTGGCGACAGCACGGTGATTCTCGGTTTCAGCTTTTCCGGCAGCGGCCAGAACGCGGCGCTGGCGTTCACCACGCTCAAGGATTGGTCCGTTCGCGGCAGCGACGACTCGGCCAGTTCAATTGCCGATCGGGCCAACATCGCCCTGAGCCAGATCAAGGACGCCGTGGCCTTCGCCGTCCTGCCGCCGCCCGTGGACGGCCTCGGCACTTCCAGCGGTTTCGAGTTCCGCCTGCAGGATCGCGGCGGCCTTGGCCATGCCACGCTGATGCAGGCGCGCACCGAGTTGCTCGAAGCCGCCGACAAAAGCCCGATCCTGATGAACGTACGCGAAAGCGCCCTCGCCGAAGCGCCCCAGGTGCAGCTGGAAGTTGACCGTAAACAGGCCAATGCGTTGGGAGTGTCCTTTGCCGAGATTGGCAGCGTGCTGTCCACCGCGGTCGGTTCGGCCTACATCAACGACTTCCCCAATCAAGGGCGGATGCAACGGGTGGTGGTCCAGGCCGAAGGCGATCAGCGCAGTCAGGTCGCCGACCTGCTGAAAATCCATGTGCGCAACAGCAATGGAAAAATGGTACCGCTGTCGGCCTTCGTCCAGGCCAAATGGACCCAGGGCCCGGCGCAGTTGACCCGCTACAACGGCTACCCGGCGATCAGTATTTCCGGCGAACCGAAACCGGGTTACAGCACGGGTGAAGCCATGGCGGAAATCGAACGTTTGGTGGTGCAAGGGCCGGCGGGACTGGGCCAGGAATGGACCGGGTTGTCGCTTCAGGAGCGCCTGTCCGGCAGCCAGGCGCCGATTCTGCTCGGGCTGTCGTTGCTGATCGTGTTCCTGTGCCTGGCAGCGCTGTACGAGAGTTGGTCGATCCCGACCTCGGTGCTGCTGGTAGTGCCGCTCGGCGTGCTCGGCGCGGTATTGGCCGTGACCTTGCGCGGGATGCCCAACGATGTGTTCTTCAAGGTCGGGCTGATTACCATCATCGGTTTGTCGGCGAAGAACGCGATCCTGATCATCGAGTTCGCCAAGAGCCTGGTCGACGAAGGCCACGACCTGATCGACGCCACGCTCCAGGCCGCGCGTCTGCGCCTGCGGCCGATCGTCATGACCTCCCTGGCGTTCATCCTCGGCGTGGTGCCGCTGGCGATTGCCACCGGGGCCAGTTCGGCGAGCCAGCAAGCCATCGGCACCGGGGTGATTGGCGGGATGATCACCGCGACATTGGCGGTGCTGTTTGTGCCGGTGTTTTTTGTTGTGGTGATGAAGCTGGTGCGCAAGCGCCACAAAAACATCTAACCCCAACACATCCCCCCTGTAGGAGCTGGCTTGCCAGCGAAGGTGGGTCAGCCACATTGATTTCGACTGACACTCCTTCGCTGGCAAGCCAGCTCCTACAGGGATGTGTGTAGGCCTCACGTCTGTGGTGCTAAGGTATTTGCATACCCTGGCCCATTGAGTTCACATGCCCTTCCTCGCCCGCACCCACCCGCGCCTGTCCGCGGCCGCCACACTCGGCGTCGCGGTGGGCATTCTGGCCCCGGCCGACTCGATCATCAGCAAAATCCTCTTCGGCTGGAATGCCGGGGTCTGGACATATCTGATCCTGATGTTCTGGCTCACCGTGCGCGCCAAGGCGCCGGACGTGAAGCGCATCGCCGAGGTCGAGGATGAAAACGCCGGGCTGGTGCTGTTCGTGGTGTGCATTGCGGCGATTGCCAGCCTGGCGACCATCACCCTGGAACTGGCCGGCAGCAAGGACCTGGAAACCACGGACAAACTGCTGCACTACGGCTTTACCGCGTTGACCGTGCTTGGGTCCTGGCTACTGATCGGGGTGATCTTCAGCGTGCACTACGCGCGGCTGTTTTACACGTGGGACGGCAAGGATCAGGCACTGCGTTTTGCTGAGGGCCTGACGACCCCCAACTACTGGGACTTCCTTTATTTTTCGTTCACTATCGGTGTGGCAGTGCAGACCTCGGATGTCGGCGTAGCCACCCGGCAAATGCGCCAGATCGTGTTGGCGCAATCGCTGATCGGGTTTCTGTTCAACACGGCCATTCTCGGGTTCTCGATCAATATCGCCGCGGGGCTCTTTGGATAACAGGACGATCAGCTTCTGATTGACCGGTTGCGATTTTTTACTTCGTGCCCTGCTCGCCAATCCATGGCAGTGACCATCCGAACGTTCTACAACTCACCTTCTATGGAAACGGTTAATACAGCAGGCTCAGAGGCATTTCCCGAAATATCCATGGCACTCACCTCAAACGAGTAAGTACCGGGCAGCAAGTCAACGGCCGTGTAATGGGTCAGCGGGGTGCGGTCGAAGTATTCGCAATTGTTGTAGATGACATACTCGTGCAAACCGACGTCGTCTGTTGATTCTTCCCAGATCAGCATCACCGAATCAGCCGTCACGTCGCCCTTGTGTAGATTTTCTGGTGTGCTGGGAGGGGTAACATCCTTGGGCACGTAGGCAAGAACTGTCGGCTCGGATAACTGACCGAAAATGTCAAAGGCCGATACACTGATTGAGTATTCGACGTCCGGCGTCAGATACTGCAGCGGTAACCTTTCAAGGAACAGTACATCTCTCAAGTGCTCGTCATTTATCGAAATCCTTACGCCCGAATCGCCGGATTCCAGCTTCCAACTCAGATTGGCTGAAGTAGATGTCAACGCAGTGATTTCCACCGGCGGCGGAGCGGGTTGCGGTTTAGGCGCCTGTCCTGTGGTTTTGAACACGGCGGTCCGGCTGGGTGCAGACAGGTTTCCATCCTTGTCCCGGGCACGCACGAACGCCCAGTGATAAGTGCCGCTGATCAAATTGGTAAAAGTACAGAGCGTGTCAGAGGACGAATAAGGAATCATTCCATTCAGAAGCACTCGATACTCGTTTACTCCGACATTATCGCTCGAGGGTTCCCAACTCAGGGTCGCCGAGGTATCGGTTACATCGCTGACCACTGGAGCCCCGGGTTGGCTCGGAGGAGCGTCATCAACGCTATGCTCGAGCAAAGCGACGTCAGAATGGGCCCCGTCAAGCTGAGCATGGACTGCAAACTTCAAGTGATGCGGAACCGGGCCGGGCGAAACATCAGCCAGTTTGAAATTGTAACCCCAGCGGCCTGGGGCAACGGTGAATACTTGGCCATTGATGGATAATTCATGGGCCGGTTTTTTCCTGAAAACCGGGTCCCATGCCAGCCTGCAAATCCCGTTTCGGTGGCTGAACTTCAGGTTGGTCGGCGGGCGCAGTCTGGTCTGGAAGGTAATGAAACTCGGCTCGGAAACACCTACCTCATTGAACGCCCGCACCTCGACTCGATACTCGGTATGACTTTGCAGGTGCGTGAGGCTGACTTGAGGCTCGGTGACCAGTTTAACGAGAAAGCCGTTTAGATAAACTCTGTAGCGAGTGGGTCCAGCCCCTTGAGATGAAGGTTCCCAAAACAATGTCACCGCAGCATGACCTAGCTCGCTCAGCTCTGGAATGCCCGGTTTACCGGGAGAGTGCAGTTTGAACAGGCGAAAAGGGCTCGGCGTCGAAACATTGTTCACCGCTGCTTTGGCCGTAACATAAAACAGATACTCGACATCGGCTTTCAACCCCGTCAATTCAAAAGGCGGCCGGTCCACACTTTGTGTTGCGATGCCTTCCCCGAACACTTCATAACCAGTGGCATCCGGGCACAAATGGCAGGTTGAGTAAGGCTCATCCCAAGTCAACAGAGCGGTGGTTGAAGAGTTTCGCCAGCCTCGCACATTGCCTGGAGCGCAAATCTTAATCCCCGAGCTGGATCCACTGTTGATGACCTTACCGATTGGGCTGTCGGGGCTGGAAGGATCAAAACGGCTCATGTGGCGCTTCTCTGTTCAAGTAGTCAGCGTCCAGTAAAACCCTCCGGGGCCATCAGCACCACTATCAGAACTGCTAGTGGCGCCGCGAAGTATTTATGCTTTAGTTGTCCGATTCGACGTTGCAGCAACGAGCAGTCCGTTCTAGGCACCATTCGCCACGGACGTTAAATTGACTGGCAATCCGTCCCACAGGTGCAGCATGACCACTCACAACTGGATCGACCTGACCCAGGACGCCGACACCGGCATCGAGACGCTGCGTGCGCATTTCAGGGGCCACGCCTACGACCCGCATTGGCATGACAGCTATCTGGTGGGCGTCACCGAGCAAGGGGTGCAGCAGTTCAACTGCCGGCGGGCGAAGCATCAAAGCACGCCGGGCAAGGTGTTTCTGCTCGAACCCGGTGATATCCATGACGGCGAAGCACCGACCGAGGACGGCTTCACCTACCGCATGCTGTACCTCGATCCGCAATGGTTGCAGCGTGAACTCAGTGCGGTGTTCGACAACGCGCCCGAAAACAGTCAGTTGAGTTTCGCCAATACCCTCGCCACTGACGTGCGTCTGGCCCATGCCACCGGCCTGGCCTTTCAGGCGCTGCATCAGGGAGCGCTGAAGATCGTGCGCCAGACCGCACTCGACGGCTTGCTCGAACGCCTCACCAGCCACCTGCACTGGCGGGCTCGTTATGGCGAGGATCCGCGTCTGCCGTTGGTGGCGAAAAAAGCACGGGAGTACCTGCACGCCAACGCGCAATACGACATCGGCCTCGACCAGTTGGCCGCGGCGGCGGGCGTCGACCGCTTCCGCCTGACTCGCGCGTTCAAGGCTGCTTTTGGTATCGCACCCCACGCCTACCTGGTGCAATTGCGCCCGACGTTTTTGCCCTTCCTGTTATTTGCTTTCGTGGCGTCGATCAGCCCCGGCCCGACCAACATTCTGGTGTTGAGCAACAGTGCCCGTTACGGGTTGGCGGCGGCTCTGCCGATCATATTCGGTGCCTGTGCCAGCGCTGCAATCATAGTGCTGCTGCTCGGCACGGGGGTCGGTTCGTCGTTGACCGCTTTGCCCCGAGTGCAAACCACGATGCAGTGGGTCGGCGTGATCTGGCTGAGTTACCTGGCCTGGCAGATTTTCAGTGCCCCGGTCAAGGCCCTCGACGCGAGTGACACCCAAGCGCGGCTCGGATTACTGGGCGCTGCCAGCCTGCAATTGATCAATCCGAAAACCTGGATGATGGCGCTGGCCGTTGTCAGCGTGTTCGCCGGGAGTGGCGAGCAGCGCCTGGGCCATGTGCTGTATTTGTCCCTGGCTTTTTTCCTGATTTCCCTGCCATGCCTCGGCGCCTGGGCATTGCTCGGCGCGGGCTCCACGCGATGGTTGCGCTCGCCGCGAGCGATGCAAGGTTTCAACCGCTGCATGGCCCTGTTGCTGCTGGGATCGGCCTGGTTGAGTGTGTTGGCCTGACCGCCACCCGTCGGCATTTTTCGTTCCTCGATCAATCAGGCACTTGACGGCGGATTGGTTTCTGGTGTCTTCTGAAACCGGTTTCAGTGCTGTCGCAAAAGCACAGACCTAATAAATCCAATAAGAAGGTTTCAGACCGTGAACGATTTCTCCGCCGCCCAGCGCAGCCGCGTGACCATGCTTGACGTGGCCGAACATGCCAAGGTCTCCAAGGCCAGCGTGTCGCGGTTCATTGGTGACGACCGCGCCCTGCTCTCCGATGCGATTGCCTTGCGCATCGAGCAGGCGATTGCCGAATTGGGCTACCGCCCGAACCAGATGGCCCGCGGCCTGAAACGCGGGCGAACCCGCCTGATCGGCATGCTGGTGGCCGATATCCGCAACCCTTATTCGATTGCCGTGATGCACGGGGTGGAAACCGCCTGCCGTCAGCACGGCTACAGCCTGGTGGTGTGCAACACCGACCGCGATGACGAGCAGGAACGCCAGCACCTGGCCCTGCTGCGCAGCTACAACATCGAAGGCTTGATCGTGAACACCCTGGGCCACCATCGCGACGAATTGCGCGAACTGCATCGGGAAATGCCGTTGGTGCTGGTGGATCGCAAGGTCGAGCAACTCGAGAGCGATCTGGTCGGGCTGGATAACCCGGCGGCGGTCGAGATGGCCCTCGCGCACCTTGAAGATCGCGGCTATCGCGACGTGCTGCTGGTCACCGAACCGTTCGACGGCACCAGCTCGCGGATCGAGCGGGTCAGCAGTTTCAAGGCGCAGATTGCCCAGCGTCCGGCGCTGCGCGGCACCCTCATCGAAACCGGCAGTGAACTGACGACGCAGCTGAAAACTTTCCTCGATACCCCTGGCCCCGGTCCGAAAGCACTGTTCTGCGCGAACGGTATTGCGGCGCTGGCCAGCACCCATGCCTTGCGCGAGTTGCACTGCAAGCTGTTCGAGGACGTCGGCCTGATCGCCCTCGATGACCTGGATTGGTACCCGCTGGTGGGCAGCGGCATCACCGCCCTCGCCCAGCCGACGGCGCAGATTGGCGCCAGCGCGTTCGAGTGTTTGCTCAGGCGTTTGCGCGGGGATGACGGGCCGGTGCGGACTGTGGATTTTTCGGCGCGGTTGATTGTGCGGGGGTCGACCCATGGAGATTCCCGGTGACTGGTCTGGCCCCTTCGCGAGCAGGCTCGCTCCCACAGTTGATTGTGTCGAACATAAATTTGATGTCCAACAAAGTTCATTGTGGGAGCGAGCCTGCTCGCGAAGGGGTCACAACAGTCACCACAAAGCACCCTCCATTTTTTTTGAACAAAAATGAAACCGGTTTCAGAGGTATATAACAATGAATAAACCACCCGTCTCCATCAGCCTGTCCAGCTACGGCGCCGATCTGGTACGCCAGCGCGGCCAGGGCAGTTTCATCGACATCCTGGCCGCCGCCGGCGCTACGCGCATCGAATGGCGCGAAGAACTGTTGACCGTCGAAGATCCGTTGCAACTGGCCGACGCCACCCGCGCCCAAGGCCTGGAAAGTGTGTATTCCTCGCCGATGGAATTGTGGCTGGCCGGCCAGTCGAAACCCAATCCCGAACTGACCACCGCCCTGCAGCGCGCCCAGGCATTTGGCGCCAGATGGCTCAAGGTTTCCCTGGGCTATTTCACCGACACCTGCGACCTCCAGACCCTGAATCAGGTACTGAGCAAAAGCGCCGTGCAGCTGTTGGTGGAAAACGATCAGACCTTGCATGGCGGGCGCATCGAACCCTTCCAGCGCTTTTTCGCCAAGGTCGAGCAACACCATCTGCCGATCCAGATGACCTTCGACATCGGCAACTGGCATTGGCAGGACCAGCCGGCCGCCAACGCCGCGCGGCTGCTCGGTCGCCACGTCGGTTATGTGCACTGCAAAGCCGTATCGCGCCGCGCCGATGGCAAACTGGTCGCCATGCCCCCTACCGCCAGCGACTTGCAGCTGTGGGAACAACTGCTGCGGCACATGGCCCAAGGCGTGATGCGGGCGGCGGAATATCCGCTGCAAGGCGAGGATCTGTTGCAACTCACCACCGAGCACGTCGCCACCCTCGCCCGCCTCGGTCAACCACGCCTGGAGCGCGCTCATGTCTGACTTCGATATCCTGTCGTTTGGCGAAACCATGGCAATGTTCGTCGCCGAGCAGAACGGTGAACTGGCCGAGGTCGGTCATTTCCACAAACGCATTGCCGGCGCCGACAGCAACGTCGCCATCGGCCTGTCGCGACTGGGGTTCAAGGTGGCGTGGCTGAGCCGGGTCGGCGCCGACTCCCTGGGTCGGTTCGTCATCGACACCCTGGAGAAAGAAGGCCTGGACTGCAGCAAGGTCGCCATCGATAGCGCCCACCCGACCGGTTTTCAGCTCAAGTCCCGCACCGACGACGGTGGCGACCCGGTGGTCGAGTATTTCCGCCGCGGTTCGGCGGCGAGTCACCTGTCGCCGCAGTCGATCGTGCCTGAATTGCTCAAGGCCCGGCACCTGCACGCCACCGGCATTCCCCCTGCGCTGTCTGCCACGGCCCGGGAAATGTCCTTCGAATTGATGACCCGCATGTGCGAGGCCGGGCGCAGCGTGTCCTTCGACCCGAACCTGCGCCCGAGCCTGTGGGCCAGCACGCAACAGATGATCACTGAAATCAACCGCCTCGCCGCCCTCGCCCATTGGGTGCTGCCGGGCTTGAGCGAAGGTCGCTTGCTGACCGGTTTCGAAGACCCGGCCGACATCGCGGCGTTCTACCTCGACCAGGGCGCCGAAGCCGTGGCGATCAAGTTGGGGCCGCATGGGGCGTATTACCGCACCCATCTGGATCAGGGATTTGTCGCGGGCGTGCCGGTGGCAACCGTAGTCGATACGGTCGGTGCCGGTGACGGGTTTGCCGTCGGCATGATCAGCGCCCTCCTGGAAAACCACAGCTTTGCCGACGCCGTGAAGCGCGCCAACTGGATTGGCAGCCGGGCGGTGCAGAGTCGGGGGGATATGGAGGGGTTGCCGAGCCGATCCGAGATGTCTGCCGAATTCGAAGCCGCCTTCGCGGGCAAGCCCGTTCCCACAGGGGATCTGCTGCGCTCACACCCTCCATGCCCCACAGGGGATCTGCAGAGTTCACACAATCCCTGTGGGAGCGAGCTTGCTCGCGATGAGGCCCGCCCGGTCACTGAAGATTTTTAAACCGTTACCTGCTGCGACAAAAACAACAAGCTCAGGAGCATCACCATGAAAACCGCTACCCTCGCCGCCCGCCGCTGGTGGTACATCATGCCCATCGTGTTCATCACCTACAGCCTGGCGTATCTGGACCGCGCCAACTACGGATTCGCCGCCGCCTCCGGCATGGCGGCGGACCTGATGATCACCCCCGGCCTGTCATCGATGCTCGGCGCACTGTTCTTCCTCGGTTACTTTTTCTTCCAGGTACCAGGGGCGATCTACGCACAAAAGCACAGCGTGAAGAAGCTGATCTTCGTCAGCCTGATCCTCTGGGGTGGCCTGGCCACATTGACCGGTATCGTCTCCAACGCCTACTGGCTGATCGTCATCCGCTTCATGCTCGGCGTGGTCGAAGCCGCGGTGATGCCGGCGATGCTGGTGTACCTGTGCCACTGGTTCACCCGTGCCGAACGCTCCCGCGCCAATACCTTCCTGATCCTCGGCAACCCGGTGACCATGCTCTGGATGTCGGTGGTGTCGGGCTACCTGGTGCAGCATTACAGCTGGCGCTGGATGTTCATCATCGAAGGTTTGCCGGCGGTGTTCTGGGCGTTTATCTGGTGGCGTCTGGCCGACGATCGTCCGGCCCAGGCCAAGTGGCTCAGTGACCAGGAAAAACAGGATCTGGAAAGCGCCCTGGCGGCCGAACAGGTGGGCATCAAGGCCGTGAAGAACTATGCCGAAGCCTTCCGCTCGCCCAAAGTGATCATCCTGGCCCTGCAGTTTTTCTGCTGGAGCATTGGCGTCTACGGCTTCGTGCTCTGGCTGCCGTCGATCCTCAAGGCCGGTGCGCAAATGGACATGATCGAAGCGGGCTGGCTGTCGGCGCTGCCGTACCTGGCGGCTGTGATCGGCATGCTGCTGGTGTCCTGGGGCTCGGACAAACTGCAAAAACGTAAACGCTTTGTCTGGCCGCCGCTGCTGATCGCCTCGATTGCCTTCTACGGCTCCTACGCCCTCGGTGCTGAACATTTCTGGTGGTCCTACACCTTGCTGGTGATTGCCGGCGCCTGCATGTACGCGCCTTACGGGCCGTTTTTTGCCATCGTCCCGGAAATCCTTCCCGCCAACGTGGCGGGCGGCGCCATGGCGTTGATCAACAGCATGGGCGCCCTCGGTTCGTTCGGCGGTTCCTACCTGGTCGGTTACCTGAACAGCTCCACCGGTTCGCCTGGCGCGTCGTATCTGTTAATGAGCGGCGCATTGATGCTGTCGGTGGTGTTGACGATTTTTCTCAAGCCCGGCGCCAGTGACCGGGAGCGGCCCACGGTCAGTGTGAAGCGCCCTGCTCCCCTGCATTCCTGAATTATATTGAGATGACGACGATGAAAAAGCAGGTTGTTCTATACAAAAAACTCTCACCGCTGCTGATGGCGCGGCTGCGCGAGCAGGCCGAAGTGACCCTGATCGAAAGCCTCGACGCCGAAGGCCTGGCCAAGCTGCGTGATGCCCTGCCCCGAGCCCACGGCTTGCTCGGCGCCAGCCTGAAGCTGGATGCCGAATTGCTCGACCTCGCGCCTGATTTGCAAGCCATCGCCAGCGTCTCGGTGGGCGTCGATAACTACGACATCGATTACCTGACCGAACGGCGAATCCTGCTCAGCAACACCCCGGACGTGCTCACCGAAACCACCGCCGACACCGGTTTCGCGCTGATCCTGGCGACTGCCCGGCGTGTAGTGGAACTGGCCAACCTGGTTCGCGCCGGCGAATGGACGCGTAATGTCGGCCCTGCGCAATTCGGCACCGACGTGCACGGCAAAACCCTGGGCATCATCGGCATGGGGCGGATCGGTGAGGCACTGGCCCAGCGTGGGCATTTCGGTTTTGGCATGCCGGTGATCTATCACAGCCACTCGCCGAAACCGGCGGTGGAACAGCGATTCGATGCGCAGTACCGTAGTCTTGCGCAGTTGTTGCAGGAAGCTGATTTCGTCTGCCTGACATTGCCGCTGACGGCCGAGACTGAAGGGCTGATTGGTGCTGAAGAGTTTGCACTGATGGGGCCGGAAACGATCTTTATCAACATTTCCCGGGGCAAGGTCGTGGATGAAACGGCACTGATCCAGGCCCTGCGTGACGGGCAGATTCGCGCGGCGGGGCTGGATGTGTTCGAGCGTGAGCCATTGAACCCGCAGTCGCCGTTATTGCAGTTGGATAACGTCGTGGCGACGCCGCACATTGGCTCGGCGACCCATGAGACGCGCGAGGCAATGGCCCGGTGTGCGGTGGATAATCTGCTGGCGGCGTTGGCGGGTGAGCGGCCGGCTAATTTGGTGAATGTGCAAGCGTGGAAGGCCTGATGGATCTAGCGTTTATGAGATAGCCTTCGCTGGCAAGCCAGCTCCTACAGGGGATCTGCATTGGACACAGGTATTGTGTACGCAGCAGATCCCCTGTAGGAGCTGGCTTGCCAGCGAAGGGGCCGGCACAAACAACACAACACCTTTCAGGCCCGCCGCGCCTCCAGCAGCTGCGAAGCACACAGCGCAATCCGCCGGCACGCATCGGCGAGCTTTCTCTGATCCACCACCAACCCAATCCGGATATGCCCCGCCGCACTCGGCCCGAACGCCTCCCCGGCCAGCACCGACACGCCATAACCCTCCAGCAACCGCTCGGCGAACCGTTGGGCACACAACCCGGTCTGGCGCACATCGACCATCACGAACATCCCGCCATCGGGGCGGATCGGCCGCAGGCCCGGGCAGTCGCTCAGGCTCGCGCACACCAGGTCGCGACGCCGGCGATATTCCTCGCGCATCATCGCCACTTGCGGCAGATCCTGGTCCAGCGCCAATTGCGCTGCGTTCTGAATGAAATCCGGAATGCCGAACAGCATGCACAGCGACAGGTGTTCCAGGTGATCAGCCAAGGGTTTCGGCCCGATCACCCAGCCCACCCGCCAACCGCTCATGGCGTGGGACTTGGACAGGCTGTTGATCGTCGCCGTGCGCTCGGCCATGCCCGGCAGGCTGGCCGGGCTGATGTGCTCGCCCTCGTACAACAGATCGCTGTAGACCTCGTCGCTGATCAGCCACAGGTCGTGACGAACGCAGAGCGACGCCAGCTCCTGCCAGATCTTCAGCGACAAACTCGCCCCGGAAGGATTGTTCGGGCTGTTGAGCACAAGCGCCCGGGTTTTAGCCGTGATACGGGCCGCGACATCCGCCGGGTCGACCCGAAATCCATTCTCCGGACGCACCGCCACCGGCACCACTTTCGCGCCGATGGCACCGAACACGCCTTCATAGGTCACGTACATCGGTTCCGCGACGATAACCTCGTCCCCCGGATCGAGCAGGCATTGCGCCACCGAATACACCGCGCACTGCGCACCGGGCAATACGATCACATGATCGGCGTCCACCGCTTGACCACTTCGCTGGCGATGTCGACGGGCGATGCTGTCGCGCAGCCCCGGGCTGCCGCGTACTTGCGAATAATGGGTATCGCCGGCCAACAAACTGTCGATGGCGGCTTGAACGATAGGTTGGGGGGTATCGAAATCCGGATCGCCGACCGACAACAGCAGTACATCGACGCCCTGTTCGCGCAATTCCAGCGCGCGGTAATGAATTTGCCAGGCCGCGGCGCCTTCTCCGGCGATGCGTTGGGTCAAGCCTGAGTAGCGCATGTAGTTCTCCAATCGCGCAGGTTCCTGAGTCAACCCTATCTCAAAACACGAATTGCGCCACCATGGCGTTTAAATCCACGGCACGAGACGCCAGTTTGTGGGCATTGAAGTTTTTTTCGAGGGCGGAAGACAAAAGATTCAGGGGGTTACGACGACTGAGGCCGCCTACCTGTAATTTGTGACAGGTCCCAAGATATTTTATTCGCGTTATAAGGAGGTCGAACCGTCAGCTGCCTGCGCAGGCCTCTGAAGGACGTCCGCGCGAATCTTGCCATTTCGGATCAAGACGATGGAGCTGCACCCGCGATCATTGACGATAGAGGGGAGTCACCCGACATGTACCGTGCCCATTCAGACACACTCCAGTCATCACCCGTTCAGGCCTATAGCCAACATCAGGTGCCGGAGCAACCCACCGCCATAGCACTGACCGCGAGAGAGAAGGAAGCGCTTCAGTGGAGTGCCGCTGGTAAATCCTCCTGGGAGATCGGACGTATCTTCAACTGCACCGAAGCCGGTGTGAATTATCATTTTGCCAATATCCGCCGCAAATTCGGCGTGAGCTCGCGTGGGTCGGCCGTGGTCAAAGCGCTGGAGCTGGGGTTGATTGATTTGCCTTGAACGCGACACCCGTCTGCCGTTGAGCCAGGTCCATGCTCGCTTCTGCGGCGAGCATGGACCTGGGTTCAAATTTACTGCGGTTTCCTAGTACACATTTCCCCCGATGCTTTTAGTCGCTTCCGCCCTCTGACTCTTCGGCCCTCGCACGTTACTCACCTCAGTTTGAACATCATCCTTCAACAAACCTTTCTTTAGTCGAGACTGAATTCGCTGCGCACCGGATTGCGGATTTTCAAGCGCATCACCCAACTTGGCTCCTTTCACGGGAGCACGCTGAGCGAGCTTTTCGTCAGTTACTTTTATGCGCTCGGGTTTAATGGCCCCTCTTTTCAAGCCCTCGAAGAGCCCCCCCTTTACGTTCCCATCAACAACACTGCCTTTAAGAGCGGAAGGGGTCGATGATTTTGCCGCTTTAGACGCAGTTCTTCCCGCCGTTGCCACTTTAGACGCAGTTCTTCCCACATTAGAAGGCTCAAACATTGTCATTTCGAGGCTACTCAGACTACTGCGCGCTGAACCAGCAGCTTTCGTTCCTCCCGTCGAGAAAGCTTTTGACAACCATGATCCAAGCCTTGACAGCCAACCGAACACAGCGATTCTCCCCGTCGGATCGAACAAATCAATCGGATTGCCCCCACAATAAATATACGAATTGAGCCCCCCCTCCCCAAACGGACTCAAACTGTCCGGACTATGAAACCTCATCAAGCCAGTGTTATAAGCCCGATAACCATTGCCCAACAAATACCACCCGGTTTGCGCCTCACACCGTTCGCCGTTGTAGCGTAACGAACCGTCTGGCGCCGAGTGACCGTAGGCCGTGTAAGCCACGTCCTGACGCCCGTCCTTGCGCACTTCGCTGAACACAGTGTTCTTATGATCACTGGCCAGCATCAGGACTTTGGGTCAGCACCTGCCTGGCGCTCTGCGAGCACATTTCCACCGCCACGTACGAAGGTACTGCTATTGCCACCCTTGATCTGGTTCGCCAGCTCACCGTCCTGGTAAAAACGGTGCTCCTGCCCTCCCTCACCGCTCATCACTCCGGTCACCTCATCCAGCGGGCTGTAGTGATAACTGCCCGGTGTCTCACCCGGCAGGCCACTGACTTTGATCAACCGGCCGAGGGCGTCGTACTCGAGGGTGCGGCTTTCTTCGTCTCTGACCAGGTGACCGTCAACGTTGTAGACCAGGTCGATCTGCTTCGTGTAGTCCTCATGGGAGTTCGTGACCTTGGTCAGTTGCGCCGGGTCGTCCGTGTTGCCATAGGCATATATCGCCCGGTTGAATAAGGCTCCAAAGTAAGTCATCACCAGCTTCAGGTTGTCCAGAGCATCGAACGAGAACACCTGACGGGTGATGGCCTTGCCATACGGATCCACCGGGGGCTGGGTGCCAGTACAATCGTAGTTGATCAGTCGCCCGCGCAGATCATACCCATAGGTTTCGTCACGCAGCGTGGTGTCCCCCTCCTTCAGGGTTCGTTGCTTCAGGCCATCGACATCGTTGTAAACCTGCTTCAATGTCTGCTTGACCCCGTTGAGGTCGAAAGCACGCAGGGTTTCCCGACCGAACTCATCGTATGTCAGGGTAATACCTACGCTCTGGCCGCTGAGACTGTCGCGGGTATGGATATTTGCCGTCTGTCCCAGCGAGTCGTAGGTAAAGGTCGAAACGGTGGTACCCAACTGCGTCTTTTGCAACCGGCCCTGGGCGTCAAACTCATAACTCTGCGCCTGACGCAGGACATCGGTATAACCCAGCAATCGGCCAAGGCGGCTGTACCGATAATTCATGATGTATTCGCCGTCCTCCACGACTCGCAACTCGCTTTTGAGCTCACCGGTGCTGTAGTACTCACGGGTCAGCTGCAAGCCCTGCTCCTGGCAAAAGAGCAGCCGTGCGTTTTTCGGATCGTAGTCGTAGCGGGCTTCATCAACCTCGCCCAGGATGCCGTCGACCTGGGGCAGACGCCGCCGCACAGGCTCGGTGCCCAATTGCGGCTGATAGTCATACTCGATGACCTGGCTGCCAGGGGTCGTGACCGTGTCAGGTTCGGTTTGCCCCGGTTTAAAGGTAAAAACCTGCTTGCGACCACCGGTGACCGATTCGTACATGCGGTCCAGGCCGTCGAATACCTGCTCCCCAAGGAGGATGTTGTCGACGCTGATCGAAATCGGCAAATCCCCGGCACTGTGCGCGGCGTAGCTGCGTCGAACCACGGCGCCACCCGGCAGGGTGCTTGCAATCATCCGGTCAAAGGCATCGTAGCTGTAGAGCGTCTCGCGCTGGACTTCACCAAAACCGACGATTTCCTTGGCCGTGCGCCCAAGCCCGTCATAAAAGTACTGATGCTGGCTCTCGAGCTTCCCGGCCAGATCGAACCGTTGCGTGCGGTCCGGCTTTTCGAACAGGTTGAGCCATGTTTCAGTGACGCCACTGATCAGCGGCTCACCTACGGTGCCCACGCGCCAGCTGCGCTGGATCGGCCCCTTCGATTCGACTGACCCGATCGGGTCGGTTTCTTCGAACGTTTGCACACCGTCCGGGCCGGTGACACAGCGTTGCGCGCCCCAGTCGTCATAGTCGAATCGACTGGTCAGGGCCCGCTCGCGATCCAGCCAATCGTCCTCGGCCATCCAATCGTATTCGGTCTCTTCGACCAGATGGCCCCACGGGTCATAGGTTGCGGCGTAGACCTGGCGCGGCTCGTTGGCGCGGGTCGGGTTATCGGCATCATCCCGCTCCTCGTAGACCGCCCGGTTGAGACCGTCGAACTTCGTACGGGTTTTCACGTCCTTGACATCGAACAGTTGTTGTTCCGCCTGGTCGCCAGTGTTGGCGCACAGTTGGTATTCATAGCGCCGAGTGGCTTCACTGTCAGTGCACGGCGCCACCGTTTCGCTGGTCACCCTGCGCAGCGAGTCGTAGGTATAACGGATCTCGACATCGTTATCATCGCGATTGAGCAAGGGTTCGCCATTGAGCAGCGAATGCTGGAGGGTCGTTACCTTTTTTACGTTTCTACCGTCTTTGCCGTGGTCAAAACCAGTGAAGGTTTCCGTCGTCTGCAGCACACTTTCCTTGAACACGGCACTGTCGAGCTTGGCGTAGCCATAGTCGGTGATGGAGTCGTTTCCTTTCATCGTCACCGTCTGCCGCTCGATGCGACCATGCAGGAAGCCATCGCCCGGCTGGTTGAAGTGCGTGTACAGCGTGCGCTGCAGTTCGGTTTCACCGCTGGTCTCCAGTTGCACCTGGGTCACGCTTTCGGGGGTGAGCCAGGCCGCTACGGGGCTGCCGGTCAGCGGCGGCAACGTCTTGTAGGTGTAACGGGTGACCAGTGTCGGCGCCTTGCCGTTGGGCGACGCGGCCGGGGTGACGGTCTGCTGCTTGATGTACCGTACAAAGTCATTGGCGTCAGCGGCGGGGTACCAGGTGCTGGTTTCGACCACGCCATTGGCCTGGGTCTGCGTCAGCAGGTTGCCGTGGGTGTCATAAGTGCTCTTGACGGTTTCGCTGCGTTGGCGGGTGACATTGTCCCGCAGCGTCCAGGTGGTTTTGACCTCGTGGGGCAATTGACAGTAAGTGGATTGTTCCTCGAACGAGACGTTGGGTTTCAGGTCATACGTGGTCTCGACTTTCTGAACGTTGTTGTTCTGGGTGGTCGTTTCGCTGGTCAGCAGGTGGAACTGGTTGAATGTGCGTTCAATGGTGCGTACCGCTTTGGGTTTCGGGTTCGGGTCCGCTTCCGTGGGGGCGTCGGTGATCAATAGCGATTCAACGCACACGTACTCGTAGGCACCGATGTACTTATAGAGATTGTCCAGGCCGTCGTCGTCCCAGGATAGGGAAAGACCGAAACCCAGGAAGTTTTTCTCACCCGGATAGGTGTAGCCCACCTCGATCATCGGCTGGTCGAAGCCGGGGTACGTGCGGTGACCGGTCACCCGCGGCAGCGGTCTGTTATTGCTGCCCGCCGGAAACTGATGACCCAGGTCTTCATAGAGGATGACCTCGCGCCCGCCGGTGGGGGTCTCCACCGAGCTGATGCACAACTGATCATTCTTGAGGCTGTAGCCGAAGCGCCAGGACGCGTCGTTTTCGGTGGGCAGGGTGATCTTTTCAACGTATTTGCTGGAGCTCCCCAGGGTCATGACAAAGCGTGCCAACGGGTCGCCATCGGGGCCGGCGAACGGCTGCAGCAGCACCTCGACCGACGAACTCTCGCGCTTGACCGACAACAGGGTCTGGCCCGAGTCATCCTTGATCCAGCTCAGGATATGATGCAAACCACTGAACGGCACATGATCAAGCGTGACCTTGTGACCTTCGGGTGAATAGATCTCCACGGGCAGGGCCACCCGGTTCTCGCTGCTGCCGAATTCCTTGAGGATCTCGACCATGCCGGACTTGTGCACCACCTTATAACGACCGTCGTCCATTTTGTAGAAATGGAAGCTGTCGATCTTCTTTTCCTTCATCAACAACTGCATGCCGGCGCTGCCGGTGACCTTGAAGGTTTCACCGGTACTCAGCGACAGGATGTTTTTACCCAGGGTGTATTGCGACAGCTGCAGGTTCCAGCCCATGCCGAAACCGCTGTCCAGGGTATTGAGTGGATTGTAGGTCAGCGCCAGTGGCATGCCCGGGCCGCGCAGATCGTTGGTTTTGACATCGGGCAACGTGATCGCAACGGTATAGAGCCCGGTGCGTGGGTCGACGCCGCCTTCAAGGAAACTCATGAAGTTGAAGGCGTTGGAGTGTACTGAAGTTGAAGTGGTCATATCAGGTGTCTCGCAGTGTTTAATTAAATATCGCATCCTCAACGGATTCCGTCACGGCTGTAACGACCTTATTATCCCCACACAGGACAACTTACCCTTAATACTACCGCCATCGCCATGTTTATATGTCAGCCTCACACCTTTTACTACAATGTCACCGACCATTTTGCTGTGAAGGTTAGGAATGGACAACCAGATCGAGGAGGTGGGGTGAACAATCGTCGTCAGCTCATAATACCACCGACTGCTACCTACGCAGTCCTTGTCTGAAGTAAACGTGATCTTCGTCGCCGACGGAACATTATTTAGCTGAAAATAAGACGCCTCGTCATTATCGCAAGTAGTATCCCCCATGTAGAACGTCGCCGTTTTTTCAGCTGAAACAATGCAGCTCTTACCACCGCCATCTGCATGTTGGGAAATACTGATGTACGCGTTATTATTTTTTGGGGTTTCAGCCCACGCCCATCCCATATGCATTGGACCACTGACCAGCATTACTCCAACGGCAAGCATTTTAGAAAATTTCATTACATCGCTCCTTCGCTCATTCAAATAAATACTTTTTTTCAGCCAGCCGACATGGGCAAATCAGGAAGATGGAGTGAACAGAATGTGCTTCAATCTATTTCGATCACCCACCACACTGCTTGGAAGGTAAGTAATACGCCGCCTGTGTGCGTTACCGTTTTTATCTCTCAACAATACCGCCAGATCCCGTGACAATTTGGCTCGCGATGTGTCTGTTTCTCTTATATAAGGAATACGGTCGGAACGGTGCAAACTGATCACCAGCCTGCCGTGTTCAAAACTTCCCCGGTCGACATCAACATCCAGACTTTCGTGTTTTACGACAAACTTGGTCGCTTCATCGAATTTGATTTTTGCAATAGAATCAGGCTCCAGCCGATCCTGAAAGATGGAGCCTGTCCAACTGAACATCGTCTCGGCAAGCTGCTCGCTTTCCCAGCGAATGGTGGATTCAGAGGCCGCGACAGGGATGTCGTTCCCATCGACAGACAAAAACTCCAGCGTTTCGAAAGTGGCCCCTTGGGTCCCGGGTCTGCCCACGTAGCCAAGCGTCCAGTAATCGACAGTACGCAAATGAAAGTCAAAATCGTCATCTTCCGGATCTCCAGGATTACCCGATCCGCCATCGATCCTAGCTCGCTTGAAGGTGTAATCCTCATCAATGAACATTGGAATCGGTAGCGGGGTAATGGTGATCTTGTTGTTGATATCGGTGATGTGGGTCGATCTATGCCAGAAGTTGTCGCGGTCGGCCTGGAACGTCGCGTAGAAAGTGGCCGGCGACCCCGCCTTCTCACGGGTGTGGAGATAAAGAACCACATTGCTGATGGGGGGCGGATCGGCGCTGAAAGCGCCCGGTTCGGTGCCACGCGTGCAGTCTTGCGCCGCGAGCCCCGGGATAGGCATTTCAAAGCGGTTCACCTTCAAATTGGTCGCCCACGCCCGTGCATCCCCTTCCGGAATACCATCGCCGTCCACAAATTCGATCTCAGCATCCGAAGAATTCGTCACCAACCTCATGCTGGCCTTTTCGGAAACGCTCAACGCGCGGGCCTTCCCTTCTGAGCTCGACGTTTCGACCCTGATCTCGGTAATCAATTGCTGATAGCCGTTGGTATACATCGAACCAAGGCGACCTTGATCAAGCCCGTTAGGCACCACGACGGTAAATTTTACAAGACTGTCCCAGCTTGGCTCCGGTTCCAATTCGGATAGATCGATGACACTGTAGCCGCTGGAAAAAACCACGCCATTGCGCACGATCTCACAGTGCACGACGGTGCTGTGCGTGGTGCCCTGCGCCGGCGCGGTAAAATGCCCGCGCGCGTCGACAGTGCCGCCGCCACCGATGACTTTCCAGCGTCTGGGGACGCCCGGCAGCAACGTCGGATCATCCTTGAGTTGAACGCCCGCGGACTGCCTGACCGCCGGAACGTAGGGCGGCTCAACCCGCAGCAGTTGCTCTGCGTTCACCAGCAGCAAGGATGCCTGGCGCGTCTCGGTTCCCGTCGCTTCAATTCGCTGCACAGCCAGACCTTTGCTTCTGGCTCGGTTGTCGGCCGTGAACAGTCCCCGGTTAGCGCTCTGGGTCAGCGTTCCATATTCAGGCGCGAGCAACTTCCAGCTCACGGGCGCAGCGTCCAGCGCCGACGCGCTCAGCACCACGGCTTGTGACTGAGCGGTTGTCGAACAGGTCGCCATTCGCGGTGCAATCGTCATGCTGTCGAACACCACCAGCAACAGCGCCGAAGCAGTGTAGGTGATACCCGCATTGACATAGTCGGCAGTCACCACTACGTGCAATGAATCATGCCCGATAAGGGCCGATGAGGCCGGGGTGTACAGCCCGTCTGCTATCGTGCCCTGGCTCTCGGCGGTATGGCTGCGCAGGCCGACGGCTCGCCAGTTGCTACCCTGGATGCCCTCGCCCTTCCAGTTACGCAAGGTAAAGCGTTGCGGGTCTCCACCCGCCTTGATCGTCTTGAAGGCGGGGTCCAGGGTGATGAGCGTCTGCTTGGGACTGATATTACCGAACACCGCCAGATCGTTATCACCCGGCTTATGCCGCTCGCGCTCATCGAAAAAGTTCTCTGCGGGAAAGAGCAGGTTATTGAGCACTTCCAGATTGTTGCCCTCGACATAAGGCGTCATGTCTTTAGACAGCACCAATGACGCCGAGTATCTGTCGCTGCCATTCGCCTCCGTGTCATCCGGGATTAAAAACGGAAAGTCGTTGGTTAGCGGAAAGCGACCGGGTCCCGTATTACCCTGAAGCTGTATAAGCACCACCACGCCGCCATCACCATAGTTCAATGCACTGCGAACTTTTGCACCGGGGGCAGCCTGGGTTACAATACGAAACGACTTCGGAGTCAAGTGGTTGTAGCCCTTGAGATTCAGCATGCCCAATTGATAGACACTTCGATGAGCAGGCAACGCGGCAAAGCTTTCTTTGAACACGCTGGCCAATCGCGTATTCGTCGCCTCATCATCCCCCGCCAGGTTGCAGCGAAAGTTGGCCGCCTCTGACAAGTTCAATGTCACCTTGCCCTGCCGATCGATTTCACCGACCACCAGGGACAAGTCGATATCCATGACCAGGGTAAAACCCTGTGCCTCCGTTATATTGAATGTCGACAACAGCACTTTCTGCGCACCTGGCTGTTGGCGTGAGACGGTGTAATGGCCGGCGATGAGGTTCATTGTCAACACGGCACTCGAGTTAATCAATGATGCAGTGTTGAACGACAATAACGGTTGGCCTAACGAAACATTATTCAGTTCGACAACTTCATTTCCATCATCAGTGAGCTGCAGGCTACCGTTGAACGACGGCATGAAACCCAGGCCATTGAAACGTGCGATATATTGTTGTTCCAGCAACCGATTGAGGCGGCCGCGATTGAAGACAGAAACAGCGCCCCAGCCCTGGGTCACTGAGCCCTCTTTCATACGATTCAATAAACTTTCCAGCGAATTACCAGACATGATATTACCCCCTGCCTTGAGAAAAAAACAAAGCAATGAAACAGCGTGGATAGGTTATTCAGCCAATGCTTTGAGCACCGCCGGAAAATCAGTGAGTGGCAGCGGTAGAATCAAATGGCCTTCAAACTTGCCAAAATCTCCGCCATCTACCGTTACCGTAATCAGCACAAAACGATCTTCGGCGAACGGATCATCGGTATACAGTCCTGACGCATCGATCGACCCCGGCCCGTCAAGCGGCAGCGACCATTCACCATCGATCGGCTGGCCGTTGACAAAGGCCCGCAGCTGTAACTGCCCTTCCGGCTGGGAGGGGTCAGCTTCAGGCTTTATCGTCGCTCCGGGCTCGTTTTGTATCACTAGCACCCAGGCAGACTCGGCGTCATCGGTTTGACTGTCGCTCACCTTGATTTCATCGAGCACATAGGTTTTCCCTGTAACCTGTGGGCCGGCGATGTAAATGTGATCGCCTTCAGGCTCATCGCTCTTCACCACGGTACCGCTTTCGCCTGGGACGGGATTGTTGATCGTCCAGATCAATTCACTGGTCCCGATGCCGCCCGCCGACAGCGCCACCCGTTGGCCGTGATAGCACTTCTGAATTTGCGGGTTGACGGTAATCGCTCTCGACTGGACCGTAATCAGCGCCACACTTCGCTCGCCGGTATCCGGGTCAGTGGCAATAGCCAATACGCGGTTGAACCTGCCCTGTATCGCATGCGCCGGTGGGGCCCGATACACGCCGCTCTGCTTGTCGATAGTGCCCGGGTTGCTGGGGCTTTCGGCAAGGTTTTCCACTGTCCACTCCACACCATCGCGGGTTGGCTCGGTGCTCAGTGGCAGCGTCTTGCCGGCAGCCACTATCGCTTGCGGCTGGACGATGGAGAACGATGAGCCCATTGGATGCACCTGGCCAAACACCGCCAGGTCAGAAGGCAAAGCCACGTCGGTCGGTTGCAGGGTACTTTTGCCGATAATCGCCAACCCCGCCAAAAACTCGTCGGACGATGTTGCCGTCAGGGTGTTGGAGAATCGCTCAAGGATCGCCCGATTGACCGTCTGCCCGACGAATTCGATGATCTGCTGCAACAGCGTTGGCGCAATCGCAGGCAATCCTGAAACATGGCTCACCTGCGTGCTCCCAAAGGGGGAGGACAATGCGCCTTCCATACCCAAGGCTGAGGACTCATCCGCCGAAAAATGAAACTCATGGTCCAGGCGGATGTTGAACGTGGCGGTAAGATTTTGCCAATCGGTGCCACCCACGCGGCGGTATCTGAATGACAATGGAAAGCTGCCTTGCCAGTGCTGTGTCGCCTGGTCGTCACCGAATTCGACAGTCAGCGGTAATGCGCCGCCCGTCGCGGGGAGACTGAAGGCTTCAGACTCGAACTCAAAATCAAGGCTTTGATAGCGACCTGCGGTAGCCTGCAAGGCACCGCTTTTAGCCACCAGTTTCTTCAGCATTCCCGCTTCGTTGGCGGTCCGTTCGAACTCGGCATCGTCAAGCAATTGCAGCACTGCATGGCCGTAGGCGGCGCGGTGGACCAACGCCCGGGAAAACAGGGCCGTGCCCGACCAGGTTGTCTGCCCGTCGTCATCCGGGATCAAATACTTGTAGCCGGAGGTATCTCCGGGGAAATCGCCCGTGCTGCCATCAGCCATGCTGACGAACAGCAGGACCGCCCCGTTTTCGTTGACGGCCTGCGGTGCCAGTACCTGAGCGTCGCGTTTCTGGGTTCGCACATCAATGCTGCGGCTGAGCATGAATGGATTGTCCTCGCCGGCAAACGTACCCAGGGTATACACCCGTTTGTCGTTGGCCAGCGCTTTGAAACGCTCCAGGAAGTGCTTGCCCGCTTCACGCTGCTGCGCCGGGGTGTCGAACAAGGTCAGCAAAACCTCTTCGCCAGTGGCCAGGTCCAGCAGTGCACTGCGCGAATCGGACACCATCGGTGCCTCCAGCCGTAGTTGCGACCCATCCAGCGGGTCGAGGCTGGAGAGTCTGCTGATCGTTTTCTGCCCCTGGACGGTCTCCACCATCATCAGGGTTCCCCCCACTACCGCCAGGTTCAAGGCTGCCCGGGTACTCTGCAGCGAGGCCTTGTCGAAGGACAGCGCCGGTGCAGCCAGCTTCACACCGGACAGGTATTGAGTGATGTTGGTGTTGGGAATGTCAATCGATACATTGATGTCCCCAAGATCATTGCCCTGACTCAAGCGAATGATGTGGTCCTGCTGCAAATCACGGTTGATATTGCGGCCGTCCAGGGCAACGATCAGGTCCCACCCCAACATGCGTGAACCCTCTTTCAGCCACAGCAACAAACTTGCCAATGAATTATCGGCCATGGAATTGACTCCCCTTTACATTTGTATAAATAACAATGGGTTTAATCGCTTGAAGAGCGTTGCTCATTGGCTTAATACCTCATGCAACTCCGGAAACTCGAGCAAGGGCAACGGCAAGATCAAATGGCCTTCAAACTTGCCAAAGGGACCACCGTCGACAATGGCGAAAATGAGCGCGTATCGTTCAATGGTGGTGGGCGGCACACGGTACAGGCCTGTTGCCTCAATCGAACCCGGGCCCAAAGCAACGCTCCATTGCGCGGTCATCGGAGTACCATTGACGAGGGCCGTCAATTGAACGTCCCCTTTCGCCGGGTCCATACTGTCAATTCTCACCGAAAGGCCGGGGGTCTTCTGCAACGCCAGGACATGCACCGATCGGGCTGCCCCTGCGCTCTTCACCTCAATCTCATCGAGTACGTAGGTTTTATTGGCAACCACCGGCCCGTGGTAATACGTGTGATCGAGCTCGGGTTTGTCGCTTCGCCGCACTTCGCCGCTTTCACCGGCGACAGGATTTTTGATCGACCAGCTCAGCTCGCCCGTCCCCAGTTGCCCCGCCGCCAACTCGACAGCGCCGCCGACATTGCAGACCTGGATCAAGGGGTTGACGGTCAGCTCACCGACCAGCACGGTCACCAGGGCCGAACTGAAGTAACCCGTATCGGCCGCAGTGGCCGTGACTCGGGCCCGGATGTAACGACCCGTGATGGAATCAGCCGGTGGGGCCTGATACTCCCCGCTGTTTTCGTCGATTTTTCCAACGTTGTCGGCGCCTTCAATGACGTTTTCCACCTTCCACTTGACGCCAGGAACAACAGGCTCAGTGGTAAACTTCAGGGTGCTGCCCTGCTTAAGCAACGGTTCCATGGGGCTGACCACAAACGAGGTCTGGGTGGGGTTGATGCGACCGAAGAAGCCGACGTCCAAGGGGGCATGAACTTCGTTGCCCTGGATCGCCTGGCCAAAGTTGAGCTTGATGGTTTCGTTAATAAACGCATTGACCGACTTCTCAGGCGTTAATCGCTCTTTAAACGCTACATATAAACTTTGGCTAATTGTATTATTAATGATTAGATGTGGAATAATACTCAGAAGCAAACTGTCGAGAATGTATTTAAAAAATGCAACCCACCATGAATTATAGGCTGACCCAGCACTGTCGGACGTTACTTCCTTGATCTCATACTTCATATCAAAGTCAGTTTGTCGCAGCGACATGCGCCCGTCAGCCTCTGCAACAACCTCATACCCTGCCCGAAAGGTAAAGGAGCACCGAACGAGGAGTTCTCTTTCAGGTGCTTCGAACGGATCGATAACCCCCCGTGCTTCGGCTAACGACTCCCAACGCACGCTCAGCTTATCGTTGAAAATATCAATGGCGAACGGGTTTTTACCGTCTGCAAAAAAAACAAACTCACCCAGTTTGACTGCTATATTAACCGGGGTCCCATCATCAGGGTGCTTATACTCCTGCTCAAACTCTATTTTCGGCGTAACCAGCTGACCGGATTTTGCTGTCACACTCAGCAACTCCTTGCCACTGTACTCATAGTCAAATGAGGCATTCTCGAATAACCCTGACATGTCACTCAATACGGTGCCCATCAACGCCTGCTTACGATCAAACAGCACAGTTGCCGAGTAGTCCGACCCCTCATCGTCAGGAATCAAAAACTTATAGCCTGCTCCTGGCACATGCCCTTCCTGGGGCGCCATCGTCCGAATCAGGGCGAGGATGGCACCATTGCCATCTTCTGTAGATCGAGAATCACCAGAGGCTGTAGGACTCGCCTGAGTCCAAAGTCTAAATGACTTCGGACTCATCAACTCATTCGTCCCGCGCTGAATCTGACCCAATGGGTAGATACGTTGCTCATCAGGCAGTTGATTGAACAAATCCTTGAAAAAGTCCCCGCCCATCCTTTGCCCATGAGCCGTCTGGGCAAAGGTCAGGCGAAAGTTATCGCTCTCTTTCAAATCCAGCTTTACCCGGCCATCGATATCGACATCGCCCGGCACATTACTCAGCCGCAAATCCAGGTATAATTTCGGACCTTGCAACGGATCTATCTCTTCCAGTTTGTTCACTTTCCAGCCAGTGCTTTCTGATGCCAGCGTCATCTGGATCCCGCCCATGACCGCCATGGTCAACATGGCTGTGGAATTATTGAGATCAGCATTTCCAAATGACAGGCGTGGGACATCCAGTACAAAATCATGGACGTATTCCATCCATTCACCAACCACCATCGGCACATCTCCTCTAATCGCCGGGAGATAACTGTCCGAACCGAAACGCCGGATATATTCCTGAATGATCAACAGATTGGCCTTGCGCCGCTCTAATGCGACGACCAACCCCCACTCCAACATGCGCGCATCATCTTTCATCCACGCCAACACGCTTTCCAATGAATTACCGGCCATGATTAAAACCTCACGAAAACTTAAAGGATGTCTATCGCGCGTCAGGCGATCAGTTGGGGGGATATCTGTGGAAATGTCTTATAGGTAAATCCATCATCAAAACTTGTAGAAACAAACACGTCAAATTGTTGATCAATTGCTAACTTCATTAAAAAATCCTTGGGCAATTTCGCTTCCAGCTCCCCCGCATAGTACTCATCCTCGGTGACCACTTCCTTGGCGCCCGTACGCATATCGAAAACGTCTTTCCCCCCCGCAGACAGCAAACCTTCAACTTTAATCTTTACCCGTTGACCGGCCGACATGTAGGGCCACGAGCGTAATTTGAAAACCACGAAACCCGTTACGGCACCCAGTGAAACTTTATTATTGGGTGAAGTCGGAGAACTGATCTGGAGGGCTGGCCAACCCGTCGTCATATCTCTGATCTCCAGGTCAAATACTTGCGAATTTTTCCCCGGAGGAGTGACCTTGTAAAACACCTTCAGGCGCTTGCCCATATTTGCCGGCACAGCTTCCGGAGGAATGAAGAAGCGCTTTGGATAACCAAGCATGGGATCGGCAATGTGACTGCCCGTGCTGCCGTGACCTTCCCAGTGCATCTGAACTTTGTTGCCACCGATTTCGGCATCGTCCGGAAGCTTGATGTAAACGCCTCCGGTAATTCTTGCAGGCAGCAGAAAACCGCCTTCAGCGTCTGGTGTCGCGTTTTCAACAATGGGAAGTGGCAGCTTCAGGGGCTTGGTCAATGTCAATGCCAAGGGTTTGGAAGTACCTGCACTGCCCACCCGTGCATACTGATACATGAAGTTGACTTCTTTACTGACATTGGCCAATAGCCATGCGCGTTCCAGGTTGACTTCCAGAATGGCACTATCCATTGTCGATGCATCAACTCGCAGGGTCTTGATCACTGAAGTTTCACCCGAGGCGTACACCATGACGTCATCATTTAACTGGATGCCCGGGTAGGGTTCGATCGTCAGCGTCATGCCGTCAGGAAAAAGATCGGGATCGAGTTCTTCTTCGTCGTTAAAACCTTTTACTTGAGGGGCCGACAGCCAAGTGTCAGGCGGCGTGACAATATGCACGGTCTGCCTGGCGGATTCGGTGGGCACGGTCGGTGTGGCATAGTCGATGCGATAGCTCATATGAGCAAATCCATCCACAATGATTTCAAACTCGTTCTTCGATATCGATGGCCACTGCAGAGGTTTACCGACATCAACGTTAATTAATTCTTTTGTAAGGGTAATCGGATCCCAAGGGAAGTCTTCATCAATATATCTGTCGACGGTCAGTGTCACCTTGTCACCCGCGGACATCGCCTGATAAGGCGCCATCACAATAGTGGTCCCGCCATCCCCAATCGAATTCGGGTCCAAGGCAAGACCGTGAGATTCCTTGAACTGAGGAGCTGGCAGCAGCGACGTGCTCGACGACCGTTTGCCTACATAGAAAAACCGGCGTAGCGACTCCTCGCCTCGTGCATCAGGCTCACCGGAGTCGTACATCCTGTACGAATAAAACACCCATCCCTGATTCAGGTCCTTGAGCTTGGTATTGGAGATGAGCACACGGACACCCTGCGGCGTCAGCTCACCTGGCAATATCTCTGTCAGCTCGTCAAAGTCGTCGACCGCCTCACCGAGCGCGGTGCACCCCCACCAGGTAGGCCAGAATTTGTCGCCTTCGGCTATCCCGTCATAGTTGATCCAGGTCGGAAGGCTTGCATCTCCTAATTCATCCAGATCAATGGTGTTATCAGACTTCAGGTCCGGAATATCCGGCATGGGTAATGTCGCAGTCATCATCTCTATTCCTTTAATTGACGTAGCTTGATGCCAGGCACTTCGCCTTTGCATCAATTACGCGAACCGTCATGGATGGCTATGTTTTACGCCTGAATGTTCGATCTGCCTACTATCAGAACTGATAGGTTCGGCCACGTAACCAGCCTGTTATTGTTTTATTGGAATGCCTGTATCCCACCACTTGAATAGAGATACACGCCAGGATTGCACAGCCATTTTATTAATGGCGCTTTAACGTGATTGCCAGTAACGACTGCCGTTGTAGATGCCGCCTGAGCCGCGGCAACCGGTGTTTTAATTCTCTTGCCCGACAATGAGGTTCATATCCATGACTGCTACCTCCTCAGTGCACTCCAACGCACTTAACTTTATGAGTTCCATGAAAAACGGTGTTGATCAGCGCACCGGTCTGTATACGATTTCCATCGACTTGCCCGAGGTGCAGACCAATGATTTACGCGGCCCGGGCTTTGGCCTGGGGTTGGCCTATAGCCCGCTCAATACCCTGGACACTGGCTATGGTCTGGGCTGGAACCTGCAGCTGTCGCAATACACCCTGGGTAAAAACATCCTGTCCCTGAGCACCGGTGAAACCTTCAAGGTCACCGGCAGCGCCGGCATGCAGTTGGTGATGGCGGAAAAGAAACTCGACAGCTTCCATTTCTACAAGGTGGACGACACTCATTTTCGGGTGGTGCACAAGTCCGGCATGGTCGAGATCCTCAAGGAGTTCGGCAGCAGCGAGAACCGGGTGGCCCTGCCCGTCGAGATTTATTCACCTGTAGGGCACAAGATCACGCTTCACCATGTGCCGTTCAGCGGATCGCATCATATCCTGGCGTGGATCAAGGATGACTCGGGCCAGACTTTGTTGTCGGTCAAGCGCGAGAGTTCGTCGGTCGAGGTGCTGCTGCAGCCGTTCGCCGACCCCGATGGCGGCCCCGATGGCGGCCCGCTGGCACGCTTTGTCATGACCCTGGGGAGCTCCAGCAAATACGTTGAAAAGATCACCCTGCCCACCGAAAACGAGGCGTCCTGGCGCTTCGGCTACAGCCTCAAGAATGATCAGTTGTGCATCAGCTCGGTGGAGACCCCCTCCGGCGGGCGCGAAGTCATCCTCTATGAAGACCTGGGGCATCAGTTTCCGCAGGGCAGCAATAAGGCACCGTTGCCGCGGGTAACCGGTCACCGCACGTACCCCGGCGCCGGCCAGCCGATGATCGAGGTGGGCTACACCTATCCGGGCGAGAAAAATTTTGTAGGCTTCGGTCTTTCCGTGCAGTGGGACGACGACGGCCTGGACAATCTCTATAAGTACATCGGTGCCTACGACTACGTGTGCGTTGAATCGCTGTTGATCACCGACGCCCCCACGGAGGCGGACCCGAGACCGAAACCCAAAGCGGTACGCGCCATTGAACGCACATTCAACCAGTTCCACCTGCTGACCAGCGAAACGACCACCCAGAACAACAATGTCCAGACAGTCGAGACCACGTATGACCTGAAACCCAACGTCCCGTTCGAGCAACAATCCACTTACTGTCAATTGCCCCACGAGGTGAAAACCACCTGGACGCTGCGGGACAATGTCACCCGCCAACGCAGCGAAACCGTCAAAAGCACTTATGACACCCACGGCAACCTGCTGACGCAGACCCAGGCCAATGGCGTGGTCCAAACCAGCACCTGGTACCCGGCTGCTGACGCCAATGACTTTGTACGGTACATGAAGGAACAGACCGTCACCCCGGCCGCGTCGCCCAACGGCAAGGCACCGACACTGGTCACCCGTTACACCTACAAGACGTTGCCGCCGCTGACCGGCAGCCCCGTAGCGGCCTGGCTCACCCCCGAAAGCGTGACGCAGGTGCAACTGGAGACCAGCGGTGAAACCGAACTGCAGCGCACGCTGTACACCCACGTCAACCAGCCGGGTGATGGCTTCCTGCATGGTCGCGTCGAGCGGCAGGCGGTGACCCTGCAAGGCAAATCCAGTTTCATTGATTACCAATACGAGAAGTTCGATAGCCCTCAACTCAAGGTGCCCGTACAACAAACCACGGAGACTTTGCGTACCGACTTCGATGATGCGAGCAGAGGCATCACCCGGCAACACTCGTTGCTGACGTCGCAGGAGCTTCTAAGCCTGGTGGATGGTGTGGAAACCCGTTACACCTATGACGCCCTGAATCGATTGGCCGAAGAGGTCACGGCGCCCGGCACCGACTACGAAGCCCGTCGTCAATATGAATACACCCTCAGCGCCGTGAACGGACAACAGATCGAGCATGTCATCATCAACGCCAAAAAGATCAGGACACGCGTCGTTCTCGACGGATTAGGTCGTGCAGTTTTCGAGGAGCGTGACCACGTCGACAGCGCCGACCCGGGCCGAACCCGACAAACCAGTGCGGCGCTCTACAACGCGTGGGGCGATCTGGCCGAGCAGACCGTTTTCGACTGGCTTGACGGAAAGCAGCTGGCGCTGACCACCCGCGTCCAGTATGACGACTGGGCCCAGCAATGCACGGTCATCGGCCCCGATGGTGTTGAAGAACACCAGACCACCGACCCGATAGGGACACCGGAGTCAAATGGACCAATCAAGCGTAGCTGGCGCCAAAGCACCGGGCCTGCCCCCAAGATCCAAGGCATGAGCGAAACCTGGCTCAACCGGTTCGGCAAACCTTCCCGGACCCGGGTACTGGATGCCGCGCAACAGGAAATAGCCACACAGACTTACCTGTATGACGGGCTGGGTCGTTGCACCCAGCAGAGCGACCCGTATAAACGGATTACCCAATTCACCTATGACGCCTGGTCGCGCATGGTCAGCAGCACGCTGCCCGACGCAAACATCGTCAAGCGCGAGTACGCCGCCCACAGCGCCTCGGAGTTACCGGTGGCCTTGCGTGTCAGTGGCGATGGCGTGAAGTACACCCTGGTGGGCGAGCAGGAATTCGACGGCCTGGAGCGCCTTGTCCGGCTCACCACCGGTCAACGCACCGAACGCTACGCCTATGAAGGCGGTCAGATGCAGGTCAGCAGTAAGACCACGCCCGCGAACCAGACCATCACCTACGACTACAACCTGACACTCACCGACCAACCGATTGGCAGCCACGCGGAGGATGAAACCGCCAGTTTCACCTATGACCACACCAGTGCCCGCCTGACCCAGGCGAAGAATGAGCAAGGCATACGCGAGTATGACTACAACGCCGCCAACCAATTACTCGGTGAGCGCTGGGTCGACAAACAAGGAAAGGCCTGGCACACCCTTCACTCGAGCTCCATGCAAGGCCTGCTGCTGAAACGGACCGATTTGAAACATGAAAATAGCGACGGGCTGGATACTGTTTACCATTACGATGACCTCGGACAGCTGAAAAGCATCGACCAGGGTCAGTTGGAGGCAAAGTTCGAATACGACAAACTGGGCCAACTCACCAAGACCACGACCACAGACCTGGCCGCAAAAAGCATGCTGGTCACCGAGCTGGAGTATGACGATCAGGGGCGTGAAACCCTGCGGACCCTGACGCTGGACCAGCAGTCACCACGCACCCAGAAACAGACGTGGAAGCTCGATGGCCTGCTGCAAAGCCGGCATCTGACACAAGGCGCGGTCAACTTGCTGCACGAGACGTTTGACTATGATCTTCGTGGCCGGCTCATCACCCATACATGCTCGGGCGACACCCTGCCACGCGATAGCGAAGGCCGGAAAATCGTCAAGCAGATTTTCACCTTCACCGAGCTGGATAATATCAGGCTGACGATGACGAACTTTTCGGACGAGTCATACGAACGCGCTGTGTTCAACTATTCGACCGATGATCCTTTTCGGCTGGAACAGGTTGCCTATACCCCGAAGAGAGTGACGGGCGATCCGACATTTGCCTACGACCTCAACGGCAATCAGGTCAATGATGAACGAGGCCAGCGCCTGATCTACGACAGCCAGAACCGTCTGCTGAATGTCAAGAATACCGGGGGTCAGGTCATCAGCCAGTACCGTTATGACAGCCATGATCATCTGGTCAATTCACAACAAGGCGAGAGCGAAACCCTGCGGTTTTATCAGGACCAGCAACTGAACGCTGTCGTTGAGGGTGATCGTCAGACCCGAATCCTCTATCACATGGACCAGCCCCTGGGGCAACAACAAGCCGGGGACACTGCGCAAACCTTGCTGTTGATGACCGATGCAAACCACAGCGTACTCGGTGAAAGTCGGCAGCGCGATCTGCGCACGGCTGTCTACAGTGCCTACGGCGAGCGCCACAGTGATGACACGCTGCAAAGCCTGCTGGCGTTCAACGGTGAAGTGCGTGATCAAGTCAGCGGTTGGTACCTGCTGGGACGGGGCTATCGGGCTTACAACCCAATCCTGATGCGTTTTCACAGTCCCGACTCGCTCAGCCCGTTCGGCAGTGGCGGGGTCAATCCTTACAACTATTGCCTGGGCAACCCGATCGCCCTGCGTGACCCCACCGGCCACGAAGCGATCGGCTGGAGCGGCAGGTTGCGTCGGACGGATGAAGATGCCGTGCCGGGTTTGTCAGGGGGAGGTGGCGGGGTCATGGAATGGATTGGCGTGGCGGTGGGAGCCGTATTTGTCGCCATCGGGGTTGTTTCGTTTGTTGTTTCATTGGGCACTTCCGGACCCGTTTCTCTTGCTTTGATCGCGGTGGGGACCGGCCTCAGCTTAGGTTCTACCATCGCCAGCGCGGTGGGTGCAGCCACCGGTAACGATGAGGCACGCAACTGGGGTACGTATTTAGGGTTTGCGGCGATTGTTCCAGCGGCGCCCCTGATCGTTCACAGTGCTTATAAGGGGGTGAGCAAGATCATGATGGAGTTCGGTAAAAGGTCGGCGGGGAAAGAAATTTGGAAAGGTATACAAGCGGGAGGGACGAAGCAGGTGCAACAATTCACAATCCCGAGGCCTCAGGTGGGCTCCTCCTCCCGTCTTTCTCCTATGCTAACTGCTGGTGGTAGCACACCGCCCCCACCACAAGGTCCAGCACTAACACTAACACCAACACCAACACCAACACCCCCACCTAACCCAATATCAAATGTGGGGGGGGCCGGCATTCAGCCAAACTTAAACCAGATAACGCAAATGAAGTCACAACTGAAACCGCCTCCGCCTTCTTCACCTGCCAAACCAGGCGGCAGTAGGGATCTGCTCCTAGAGCAGCTCAAGGCAGCGACCTCACGCAGGGGCACTGAAGGAGAAGTACTCGATGCTGTAACGCACGCAAACAGCACCATTCCGGCCGAAACAAATGTGACGATCCACCAGATTCGCAAGTAACACTTGATTAAACTTCGGCGACAGCTTATCAGCGTTGTCGCCGAATCTTTGTTTTTGCCATCGCCCCCTCCAATTAAATATCCGATTGCAACTAAAAAACTCACCAATGCCTGTTTCCATGATTTCCTTGCTCGAACCCCTTCCTCAAGAAACTCTGATCAACCATTCCCAATCTCTGCTCCAAACACATACCGCAAAACAATAAAACCCATAAAAACAATAACTTGCATAAATTCATGATAGAAAGCCAGCCTCGAGAAAAATCCTACACGTCGCGTCGAAACATCCACGCCGCGAGCACTTTCCAAATTCTAAATCCCCCTCTAATATCCCGCCCCGTCATGACAACAAACCACAACCAATCTACCCAAAAGTGCAACAAGTCAGATAACTACATTATGTACTTGCCAGCACTAAACCAACCTTAGGATTCACCGTGAAAAAACATCTACTCGCACTTTCCCTGGGACTTACCGCTGCAATGGCTGGCACTTCCGTGTATGCCAACACCGGCACCATCAACTTCGAAGGCATGATCACCAGTAGCACCTGCCCAATTCAAATCGTCAACCCGGAAGATGGCTCGATCGGCAGTCAGGTAAAAATGGGCAGCATCGAAGCGAGCCGCTTTACCGCCATCGGACAGGAATACTCTGGCAAACGCTTTGGCTTGCGCGTGACCGCAGGTCCCGGTTGCGGCTTTGATCCGACTGGCAACACCGCTAGCGTAACTTTCAACGGCACTCCCGACGCATCGGGTGATTACTTCGCGGTCACGCCTACTGCTGACGGCGCCAAAAACGTTGTGATCGTGCTCAAGGATAAAACCGGTGCATCGATTGCGCCGGGCACATCGTCCGCCGACTACGATCTTTACGACACCGGCAGTACCGACATGATCTTCAATGCCTATTACCGTTCGACAGCCGCCACTGTCGCCGCCGGTGCCGCCTCGGCCGACGTCCCGTTCCTCGTCAACATCAACTGATAGCCACCCCGCCCTCCTTGAACACGGCGCTGATCGCGTCGTGCTCAAGTGGCATTTCGGTACGTCCGGGTGCAGTTCGCTCACTCGGGCGTATGGAGTTATTACCCATGTACGGCTTGACCCCACAACCTGTTATTTCCCGGCGTGTCCTGGGTACCTGCATGACGCTGCTCATGCTGGCCGTGCACGCCCCCATCGCCCAGGCGGCTTTGACCGTCGGCGCCACTCGCGTGGTGTTCGGCAGCGACAAGCGCAGTACCTCGGTGATAGTCACCAACCCCAGCAGCCGGCCGTACGCCGTGCAGACTTGGGTCAACACAGCCAGTGACGATACCACCACTGCGGTGCCGTTCATCCCTTCCCCGCCCTTGTTTCGACTCAACCCGGGCAAGGAACAGCAAGTACAGATCAACGGTTTGCCCAATACGTTGCCAACCGACCGCGAGTCGCTGTTCTATTTCAATGTGCAGGAAATTCCGCAGGCCGATACCAATGACAGCAATGTCCTGAACATTGCGCTGCGGACTCGCATCAAGCTGTTCTTTCGCCCCGCCCAGATCAAGGACAACCCCGTCACACGCCTCAAAGACCTGCAATGGTCGATCAAAGACCTTAAAGGCCAGCCACACCTGGTGGTGAATAATCCGACGCCCTTCCACGTGTCTTTTGCCCGCCTTGAAGTGATGGGCGAGGGCCAGGCCCACGCTGTTCAGAACGCCGCCATGGTCGAGCCGCTCAACAGCCAGACTTTCGCCCTCAACGGCGTCAAATCCAGTCATGGCTTGCAGGTCGTGTTCTCGGCGATCAACGACTACGGCGGCTACACCGTGCCATTGACCGTGCCGATTCAACTGGCCCCTTGAGGCAGTGCGCCCGCACTAACTGCCAGGAACTATAACCATGACCTTTTCATTACCCGACCACGGGGGCGTGGCCGTGCGTTCGCGTCTGCGCCTCGCCCTGCTGTTCATCGGTAGCAGCGGCGCCATGTTGCTACACATCAAACCGGCCCTGGCTTCTCAACCCGTCGAATTCCAGAGCGGGTTCATGCGCCAGAGTCCGGGACATGCTGACGACGCCGGAGCCTTGGCCCTGCGCGCCCTGAGCCATAGTCAGGATCTGGGTCCGGGGCGTTACTGGGTCGATATTCATGCCAACCTGCGTTATTTCGGCCAGCGCGAGATAACCTTCGAACTCGACCCCGACGGTGATCGCCTATTGCCTTGCCTTTCTCCCGAACTGCTCGAAGAGCTGGGCGTGCGGCTCGACAGTCTGGCCGACCCGACGTTATTGCGTGGCCCTTGCGTCGACCTGCTCTCGCTCATTCCCGGTGCCGAGATCGACTTCGACGCTGGCAAGTTGCTGCTGGCCATCTCCATCCCACAGATCGCCATGCGCCGCGATGTCACCGGCCGCGTCGACCCCGAACGCTGGGACTACGGCATCAACGCCGCGTTCGTCAACTACCAGGTCTCGGCCCAGCAAGGTACCAGTCGCTATGGCGGCAAGAGCACCAGCGATGATCTGTACCTGAACAGCGGCATCAACCTCGGCCCCTGGCGCTTGCGCAGCAACCAGTCGATGCGTCAGGACGAAGACGGCAAGCGCGTCTGGGCCCGCGCCTATAACTATGCGCAACGCGACCTGCCTGGCACCCATGCGAACCTGACGCTGGGTGAAACCTTTACCGGCGGCGATGTCTTCCGCAGCGTGCCGATCAAGGGTGCGCTGATCAACTCGGACCTGGGCATGTTGTCCGACAACGCCCAAGGCTATGCCCCGGTCATCCGCGGCGTGGCGCAAACCCGCGCCAAACTGGAAGTATTGCAGAACGGCTACCCGATTTATGCCACCTACGTCAGCCCCGGCCCTTATGAAATCGATGATCTGAGCACCGTTGGCGGCGGCGGTGAACTGGAAATCGTCCTGACCGAGGCCGATGGCCAGGTTCGACGGTTTACCCAACCCTACGCCACCATCGGCAACCTGTTGCGTGAAGGCATATGGCGCTACAGCGGCGCAGTCGGGCGTTACAACGCCACGGGCAACCTTGATGAACCGCTGCTCTGGCAGGGCACCCTGGCCATGGGCACGGGTTGGGGCTCGACGTTATACGGCGGGCTGATGGCCGGTGATTTCTATCGTGCCGCCAACCTGGGCATTGCCAGGGATCTGGGTTCGATCGGCGCCCTGGCCCTGGACGTCACTCGATCCAGCGCCGACATCGACACCCATGACACGCAATCGGTGCAAGGCATGAGTTATGCGCTCAAATACGGCAAATCCTTTGCGACCAGAACCAACCTGCGGTTCGCCGGTTATCGCTACTCGACCGAAGGCTATCGGGATTTCGATGAAGCCCTGCGCGAACGTAGCACCAGCTCGACTTTCCACGGCAGCCGACGCAGTCGTCTGGAGACTTCGATTTATCAGCATCTGGGGACCCGCAGTGCGGTGAGCCTGACCCTGTCGCGACAGGATTACTGGCGCAGCGATTACCAGGAACGTCAATTCCAGTTCAACTTCAACACCCATCTCAAAGGCGTGAGTTATAACTTGTCTGCCTCCCAATCACTGAGCGACAGGCGTGGCAGCCGTGGCACCGACCGCCAGTTCGGCCTGAGTGCGTCGCTGCCCCTTGATTTCGGTCGTTCCACTAACGCGACCTTCGATGTCCAGAGTAACGGTGACCGCTATAGCCAGCGTGCCAGCCTCGGCGGCAGCGCCGACGACAGCCGGCTCAATTACCGCGTCAGCCTGAGCAACAGTGAAAACAGCCAGCAAACGGCGGCACTGTCGGCCGGCTACCAGGCTCCCTTTGGCAGTGTCGGTGCGGGGCTGACCCAGGGCCAGGATTACCGCAGCGTTTCAGTCAATGCCAGCGGTGCCGTGCTGTTACACGCCGGCGGTGTCGAGACGGGGCCTTATCTGGGCGAAACCAACGCATTGATCGAAGTGACGGACATCGCCGGAGTCGGCGTGATGAATGCAACGGGCGTGAAAACCAACAAGCATGGCTACGCCCTGGTGCCTCATATGCAACCTTACCGGATCAATCAAGTCATGTTGCAGACCGACGACTTGGGCCCCGAAGTGGAGATCGATAATGGTTCCGCCCAGGTCGTGCCCAGGCGTGGCGCGGTGGTCAAGGCCAACTTCCCCGCACGCACGGTCAATCGCCTGATTATTACTGGCCGAACCCTCCAGGGCGAACCGTTGCCTTTTGGCGCTCAAGTGAGCGACGCCAAAGGGACCGTCATGGGCATCGTCGGCCAGGCCGGGCAAGTGATGCTCTCCACCAGCAGCGAACCCCAGACACTCGATGTTCACTGGGCAGAGCAGACCACCCCGCAATGCCGGTTGAGTATCGACCCTGACAGCATGGAGCAGGCTCAAGGTTACCGATTACAGGAACTGACATGCCTCTGATTATGAAGAAGTCGGCACACACCAATGGCCGTCCATCAGGAAACACCATGAAACTATCAATGCGCCGAGTGTTACGCACCGCCCTGCTGGCCGCCGGATGTCTGCCTCCATTGACGATGGCGGCCGATTGCACATGGGTTCCTGCGGGTGGGCCGACGATGATGAACTATCAGCGATCCGTTGGAACCTTGTACGTACCTCGAGACGCTCGCGTCGGCACCGTCATCGGTAGTGTCGACCTGAATCATTCCACGCCTAACGACGCAGGCATGATCGTAAATTGTAGTAACAATTTTGCTAATTATCTGCTGTTCAACGCCCGTGCCACGGCACCGCTGTTTCCAGGCCCGCTGACACTGAGCACGGGTGAGGACGTTACCGGCAAAGTACTGCAAACCAACATTCCCGGCGTAGGTGTGCGAATAAAACTGGGCTTTCCACTCACGGTAACCGGAAGCGCCCCCAACGTCTTTATCCCCATCGGCGGCCCTGCTACCGTGCCCTATGACGGGTACAACGACAAATACCTGCTGACAGCCATCAGGCTTGGCAACCTGTCCAATCAGATCACGCTGGTGAAAACCGGCCCTTTGACACCCGGGGCCGATACACTGGATGGTAGCGAACTGTTCAGTGGGCATTTCACCGATCTGGGCAAAGCGTTCGGATATGGAATAACCGGCACCATCATTGCAGCCCAATGCAGCGTCGGCGCCGATGTGGTCAGCGCCGACCCTGTGCCGCTTGGCAACTGGGACACCGCTGACTTCACCGGGCCGGGCTACGCCACCAATCCAGTGCCCTTCACCATCAAGTTGAGCCGATGCGAGACCGATACGGGTGCAGGATTCATCGCGATGGCCAATATCCGCCTCGACGGCATCCTCGGGTCGGTTCCCATCGGCCCCCCAACCGATGGCATTTTCAGCCTGACATCCGACTCGGACGCCAAAGGGATGGGTATCCAGGTCTTGAAAGCTGACGGCGCGCCACTGGAGCTCGGCACCGCAGTGCCCTTGACCCCGATTTCGCCAGGTATCACGCTGCTGGATCTCAGTGCCCGCTTCTACCAGACCGAGCCCGCCACCGCGGTGCGCCCAGGCTTGGCCAAGGGTGCGTTGAACTTTACCCTTTCCTACAAATAAGCCTGAAGTCGTTGACGCTGATTCCAAAAAAAAACGGGTTTGCCATTACCGGCAAACCCGCTGATCCCGCCACCCGTCCTCAAGCAACCAGTGTCGGTTTCAATCTAGGAAAAGACTTCCAGGTCTGCTTGTTGTCGAAGCTCACCTTAACCGCCACTTCAATGCCTGTACCAAGCTTGAAACGTTGCAGATCAACCTTGGAAATTCTCCCGACGGGGATTGTGGATGCTACCGCTGGAACCTGGTACTCCGTGAGGACGGGGATCTCCAGTCTTTGAGTGTTAGTGTCCACGCCTTCTACCCAGACGGTGAGGTACTGGTCGGTGGCCATGAAGGTCCAGCTTCCAAGCGTGAAGTCGGCGAATCCGGTTGTCAGGCTTGCCAGACTCAGGCTGCCGCCAGATACCCTGTTGCATTGCACGGTCGGCAAGCCGGTCAGGTCTTCGATCCGCAAACTGTATCTGCCCGACTCATGCGGCTTCACCACCCCGGGTTCAAACACCTCGTAATACACCGGCAAGGTCTTGCCCAGGTGTTGGGCAATCTTGTCTTTCGGTATCCTGTACTCTCTGGAATCTTGCGATACCGGCGTATTGGTTCGAAAAGCACCGACAGTGTCCGGCTCGGCCCATTGCACGTAGACGTCCTCGTCATCGTAAATGATCGCTTCGGGCGGGATGGTGACCGTCACGCCGCTGACTCCCTTGCTGGGGGTCAGCGTGCCACTCGAGGCGCCCCCCGAAGCTTCCTTGACCTTTGACGGTGCAAAGGTGCGCGGTGTGACGTCGACCTCCAGCTTTTCAGCTATCGAATACGCGCTTTGATTACCTGCACGGTCGAGCACTTGATACGACACATAACGATCGCCCTTGCCCCTGTCCACAATCAGTTGCTTGTTAACGATGAGCTCCAAGGGGAGATCATGGTTTTGATGGTCAAGATCAATGACACCGCCCTTGTTGAAGTCATCAGTGCGTGTTCCCCAAAACCATGTAATGCGATCCCCGGGCCGGGGGGTCGTATAACCGGGTATGCCTGCCTTTACCTGATCGCCGTTCTGCTCAAGGTAGCGGGCGGTCAACTTGTTGGGCGGGAGGATTACGGAAGGGAAAGTCAGTTTGCTGACAGCGGCGAGCATAGGCGCCCTGGTATCAAGGGTTATGACGAGACCTAAAGAAAAGTCTCTCTGACCATTGTAGATCTGTGTCACGTAATACAAACGGTGTTGCCCGTCATTGTTGCGCAGCCAGGTTTGCGGTAGTTCAAGATAGCGGTCCGAGTCCTCGATGGGGGCCGTCCAGGTCCGCCAGGCGATGGGGGTTGGCTGATCGTCGACGAACAGCTCTACTCGCTCCTGCGCAATACTGGGGTCAGAGAACGCAGGCACCGTAAACCAGACCTTGAGGGCATTGTGTGTCAATGCTTCGGGCACCAGGTTGGTTTCCCCTCCGGTTATATCGTCCAGTAATCCTCGCACCTCTGGCTCAGGGAGCGTCGGGTCAGGCAACTGAGTGGTTTTGAATGTAACCATGAGCAACACTCCTTGGAAAAAACGCGAAGCAGAACCAACCCAAGTATCGGAGTTGGCCTTCCTCGCGCTACAAAAAGCACATTGAACAAGGGCTGCACCCGGCTTTCCACCGGTCGGTGTCAAGCCATTCGTTTACCAGCTATAACGCACGCCCACATTGGCGCCCCATGGCTGCTCGATCTTGTCACCATTGCTGTAATCAAAATCAGCATGGATCGCGACCTTGTCCGTCAACGTCATGGCCAGACCCGCACCGAGCTCGCCACGGGAACCGGAAAGGTCAGTGGTGAAACTGTTGTTGTTGACCTCGACGTCGCTGTTATCGGCGAACTCGTGCACATAAGCAGCACGCAGATAGGGCTGCACCACTTTGCCTTCACCCAGCACGAAATTGCGCCCGGCGGTGACGCCTGCCTTGCCGAGCAAGGAGCGGGCGCGGTCGCCATCAGCGGACAAACCGTTATCCAGGTCGTAACTTGCCCCCTGCACTATCACACCCGACAACTGTGTGAAGGGTTCGACAAAGTAGCCGTCGTTCAACTTGATATGACGACCAAACTCCAGGGAGGCGCCGACACCGTTAGTGTCGTAATCGCCTTTGGTTTTTGTACCGTCGCTCAGTCGCACACTGGATTCGTTCTGGAAGCGGTTGAACTTGAGTACACCGTCGAAGTAGTAACCGCTCGGCTCATCCAGCCAAGTGGTGTAAGCACCGAGGTAGTAGCTGTCGACATCACCCGTCGTGCCGCGACTCAGGTTCAGATCGGATTTGCTGTAACCACCCAGCAGGCCCACCAGCCATTGCCCGTCGCCGATCGGCAGCGGAGCGTCGGCACCGAACGACAGGCCTTGCTGGGTTTGCTGGTACGCCACGCCGGAGCTCGCGCTGACATCGAATTTGTTGCCATAGGCACGAATCCAGCCGCCGGCTTTGCCCGGATTCATGCGTAGTTCACCCATGCGGCTGCGCAGCGTGCTGAGTTCGCCATACCAGACTGTCGGCGCGGCATTGAACAGTGCCATGACCGATTGGGTGCCTGGGCTGATGACTCTGGAGGCGGTGTTCAGGTGCCAGGCATTGTCGCCCTGCTTGATCAGGTCATAGGAGAAGGCCCCCAGGTCCACCTCACCACCCTGCAGGGAAAACTGAGCGTCACCACCTCCGATCTGAACCACCGGAATACTCCCCGCACCCACGGGTTCCGAGCCGCTGGCGTCTATTGCCAGAATATGACTGCCACTGGCCGTGCCGGTGACCGTCAGGGTATCGACCTGACCGGTGTTGAAATCGGTGTGCATGTAGAACGTACCACCCTCACCCGACAGCGTTCCCACCGACAGCTTGAAGTATTCGCCCGGGTTGCCGAACTGCACGCCCCCGCCGTTCAACGCAAGGTTTTCGACACTTGCATCGCCGATCATCACCCAGCGCGCATCGTTGTTGACGGCCAGGTTTTCAACATTTTCCAGGCGACCGGTCAATGTTGCGGAATGATCGAGTACCACATCGGCGCGGCTACCGTCTGCGACAACAATATCGCCGACCAATTGGCTGTTATCGACCTTGAAGTTGGCCGAAGACCCGTTGATGACTTCCAATAACACACCGTTGCCGCCCTTCAGCGTGGACTGGTTGTTGACCTCGATATTCGCCCGCTCGGCGTTTGTCTGAGTCTGACCGTCGATGATGATGGCCGAGCCACTGAGCCCTTCAACGTCAGAGTGGTCAAGTATCAACGCGTTGTCTGGAGAAAGATTGCCGTTGGTGAACAGGCTGACACCGTTTTTGCCCCCGACAATGCGACTGTCCGTGGCCGAGACGCGGCCGCCGAAGCTTCTTACACCGATACCATTGGCGTCACTGCCAGTGACCGAGGAGTCTACAAGTATCAATTGGCCCTTTGCACTGAGATTGACCCCCATTTGACCGCCGATTATCTGGCTCTTATCAGTGACCCGCGCCGTCGCTCCACCCCCCGCGGCCGTTTCCAACAGGCGAAGCCCTATCTGACTGCTGACCAGCTGACTGCGAGCAATGGTCGCGTAGCTGGCAGACAGCTCCATGGCATTAAGCCCTGCCTGTGCCGTGACCTCGGTACCATTGAGCGAGACACTGGAGCCTGTTTCCGCTCGAATCTGCAGTGTTTTGGCGCCTTGCGCCGTCAGACTGCCGGCATTTCTGATCAAGAAATTATCGAGCCCGGTTGAAGCATCAATGGTCCTGGGAGGCATCGTGGCGCCATCGACGATCTGCTGCCCCAGTGCACCCGGGCTGATCAATAGCAAAGGTGTCAGTGCGGCGAGCTTTATGACTCGCCCGAGCGTTGTGAGAGGAAATGTGTGGCGGACGTGCATGGAGTCGCTCCTGAGTACATCGGCTATCTGTGAAAACGCATCGATCTGGCAACGGGCTGTCAGGTCTGGGCGTTCAAGGGGCGGCGATGCTAAGCAACTTCCTACGCAAGGTATGTAGGACTAATCCTTTGGCTCGCAGGGATTTTCTTCCGCCACTTGTATGAATCACTGACAAGTACGACTGGAATCAACCGTCGACATGGGCGTAGACATCACCCATGTCGACGGTCGGGACTTCGCTAAGGTCTTGGAATCGGGCAAGGACCAGTCCCGGTGTTGAAGGATGTGCGTTTAATCAGCGACACCGACCCGATGTCTTCAGTGCCGTCATTAAAGAAGTACTGAATTTTCACCCGGCCTCGCCCATTCGCATTTTCGGTATACAGCGGATGAATATGCGTGCTGTGGGGCTGTACCAGGAAGGTGAACCCGGTGACAGGATGACCGGCAGTGCCCAGCTCAATGTCATCCTCGAACACTGCAGCAATAATGTAATCCGCTGGGTCATCGGGTTTGTTCAGGTCTTCTCCTCTCATCGGGGTGAACACGACATGGATCTCGTCTCCGTCTTTCAATAATCCCGTAAGGTCCGGGATGGCGACCTGAAGCGCCCCATCGTTCTCCAACGCGCCACAGGCCGGATAATTCGGATTCGGCTGCGAGGCAAACGTCGGAAAACTTGCTGCTGGCAGCTCAACGGTGATCGCATTGACATCCACTTCAGTGGTGCCTGAACGCAGTTCATTATCCACGCCTGCCTTTGTCACCTCGTAATGCACAGGTACTGTCGGACCGTTGCCCCCATCCTTGATATACGTCCACGGGATTTGAACAGTGAGTTCGCCGCCGGGCGTATGCCCCGGGCCCTCAAAAGTGACCTGTGCCTCGGCCACACGTGTGCCGTTCCAGAAGAAGTCGACGACATGACCATCCACTGCAGCGGCGTACCAGGTGAACGTGAATTTGGCGGGTTCATTCTTGTCGGCACGCGTCAGTTGATTGGTTCGGCTGTCGTCGTGGTTGGTAACTTCCCCTGCAAGCAAACTCGGATGAACCGGATCTGGCCAATCCACTGGCGGCCATGGCAGCCATGGAAATGCCACCTCAAAGTTGACGGGGAAGGTGTCAGACACCGGGCCGAACGACCGACCTTTACGAATGATTTCATAACTGACAGGCGTCGATTTGATTCCAGTCGTTGTTTGTCCGTACTCTTGCAGCATGAGCAGTGCGGGAAGTACCCGGTTTTCTATAGTGGGCATCGGGTTGTCGGGGATCGGGAAGTCTGGCTTCAAGACAGTGGTTCCCCACTTCAATCGAATCTCGTCACCACGTTTGTAGTTGTCGTACCAGTCAATCCAGACACTCACACCCTGTCGAACATGCTCATTGTCCAGCGGCCCGGGGTCGGCTTGTGGAAGTTTCGGTGGTTGCAGGTTCGCGGGCAGCAGCCCGAAGGTCAGGCTCAATTGCTTCTGAATCGACACTGCACTGGGGTTCTGTGCCTTGTCGATCAACACGCAGATAAATACCGCTTCGGCGTCACCAAATTCACGGATTGTATCTGCATCAATCTCTACGGTTGTATCACTGGTACCCGAGAGGACGTCGCCGAAGAACACCAGATCGGCAGTGGTCGGGTCTTCGGGGATGTTCGCGGCATCGACCAGATAAATGGCGACTTTATCGCCGTCTTTCCAGTCTGAATACCCAGGGATGGTAGCTTCCAGCGTGCCTGCGGCCGGCAAATTGGAATCATCCAGAAAGTCATCTGCAAACTGTAATGCGCTGGGTGGCAAGTGCTTGTACGGCGGCATCCGATCGCAAATGAGCGTGGTGATCTGCGACGGATTATCCTCACCAGTGAAGGACGTATAAGTGTACTGAAGCCGGATCTCGGCGTCCTCCGGAAGGTCATTGACCTTGATGGTCATGGGGAAAGGAAAGGTTTCCGGAAAATCAGTTCCTCCTGGTGGAACGGTGAACACATGCCTTCCCACCTCCCTGTCGAAATCTCCCGAATCAACGGCCATTTTGAGGATAACCGTTTCCGGCTCTTCCGGTGGAGGCAGGATCAACCACTTCGGGATACTCACCGTCAGCCCCTCTTTGAGGCTTGGACCGTTGAGAAGACCACCGGGCTTGTCCGCGAAGTATTTGTCGTCGATTTCGATCACCAGATCGGCCAGCTTGACTCGATGCTCGGCGCGCATTGTCAGATAGTCACTGCTCGCCGGTTGTTGCTGACGTTGCCCTTGTACGTTCGCCATGCTCCCTTCCTCCTGTCACACCATTTGAACCATAAGCAGTGCTATGGCTGTGCAGCCAATCAACCGCTTGCGCGCTGGAATACAAGCCAAGGAAAACCCGCCGCGCAGCAGGCCGATCCGACCCTGGGCGAATTAAGCGCTTGCGGAAAAAAAAGCGAAACTGTCAGAGTTGACAGGTGGGAATATATACAGTGTGTCGTTCAGGGCAGAACTGTCACGCGACACAGACCGAAAAACCCACGGTGCCTGGCCTCACCGGTGATCCTGATTGTCCGTGTGCAAGAGACGGCTTATCCTTGACCGGTGGCCAGTCGCCAGACCCGGGCAATGTCACCTGCCCGCTCGCGCAACAATCTCGGTGCATCGCCGCAGGCCCGCGCCAAGCTGGTTGGCCCTGACGGCAGGGCAAATGCCGCGCCTACCCCATGTAAGTACATCTGCTCGTAGCCATCGCCCAGGGTGCCGGCGATGACGATCACCGGCACACCGTGCTGTCTGGCGATCAGCGCGACGCCGAATGGCGTTTTACCGCGCAGGGTCTGCCCATCGAAACGGCCTTCGCCGGTAATCACCAGATCGGCGTTTTTGACCGCATCGGCCAGGCCGACCAGTTCGGCGACCACTTCAACCCCGGCCTGGAACTGCGCTCCCAAAAACGCTTTGGCGGCAAATCCAAGACCACCTGCCGCACCGCTACCCGGTTCGTCGCGTACGTCTTTGTTCAGGGCTTGCCCACAGAGCTCGGCAAAGTGCCCAAGGGCCTGATCCAGTTGCTGGACCTGCCCGGGCGTGGCGCCTTTTTGCGGGCCGAAAATCGCTGAGGCACCGTGGGGTCCGCACAGTGGATTGTTGACGTCGGCGGCGATGTCGAAGCGCACCTTGGCCAGACGTGGATCGATGTCGCTCAGGTCGATGCGGGCCAGTTGTTGGAGCGCCAAACCACCGGGTACGAGTTCCTTGCCCTGTGCGTCGAGCAGCTTCACTCCCAAGGCTTGCATCGCTCCGGCGCCGCCGTCATTGGTAGCACTGCCGCCAATCGCCAGGATCACCCGCTGCGCTCCTGCGTCCAGTGCCGCTCGAATCAGCTCGCCCGTGCCGAAGGTGCCGCTGATGCACGCGTCGCGCTGATCGACCGGTACCAACTGCAATCCACTGGCCTCGGCCATTTCGATGATCGCGGTGTGGCTGTGGGGCAGCCAACCCCAGGCGGCCTTGACCGTTGCGCCCAGCGGCCCGCGAACATCAGCGTGGCGAAGTTCTCCATTGCACGCGGCCAGGACTGACTCAATCGTGCCCTCCCCGCCGTCGGCCATCGGGCATTTGACCAGCTGTGCATCGGGCCAGACGTCTGTCAGGCCGAGGGCAATGGCGTCAGCCACACCTTGGGCGCTGAGGCTGTCCTTGAACGAATCGGGGGCGATGACGATTTTCATGGGAGTTCTCCAGTTCCAGTGCCCTCATGCTGCCAGCGCTCTGGAACAAAAACGCCGGTCCGCTGCACGATCGGCACTGTGGATTATTGTTCATTTCCACAAAAACCTGTGGCCGAGGCTGCTCGCCATCGAGACCTGACAGGCGACATCGATGTTGAATGTGCCGCCGCCTTCGCGAGCAGGCTCGCTCCCACAGTGTTCCGTAGTGGAGCACAGATTTTTTGTGCAATGCAGCCCCCCTGTGGGAGCGAGCCTGCTCGCGAAGGCGTACTTGTGATCGCCATCGCCGACAAGCCATGCTCCTTGTCAGGTGTCATCCTCCAGGCACATCGCTCTGTGGCAATAGCTGAACACCCAGATAAAGCGCAAGCATGCCGTCCAGCCGCAAGGGGTCGACGCCGCTGAGTTCGGCGATGCGTTCCATCCGGTAACGCAAACTATTGCGGTGAATGCCCAGTGCATCGGCGCAGGCCTGGCTCTGGCCGTCGTGGTCGCACCAGCTGCGCAAGGTGGCCAGCAGCTGGCCGTTGCCGTCCTTGGCGATGACTTTGCGCAGGGGCTTGAGCAGTTCGTCCAGCGCATCGTCGTTGCGATGACGCCAGAGCATCACTGGCAGTCGATAGCGGTTCAACGTCAGCAAACGGGTTCGGGGCACTACGTCGCGCCCGTAGGCCAGCAAGTCCCCGACCCGTCGATAGCCGCGGCGCAAACCGGACAACTCATCGGCCTGCCCGCCCACCGCAATGCGCAGGATGTTCCAGCCGAGGCCGTCGAGTTTTTCCAGCAGCCGCGCGTTCTCGACTACCTGGCTGGCCGGTCGGCACCACAGCAATGAGGACTTGGCCGAGCTCATGCACCAACTGTCCGGGTAGCGCGAGGTCAGCCAGCCGCTGAGCGCTTCGACGGTGTGCCCCGGCCCCTGCTCCGCCCCCAACTCGAACAGATAGGGCACCCGGTTCATCTGTGGCTTGAGCCCCAGTTGTTGTGCTTCGTCGATCAGTCGCGGCGAATCCCCGGCCTCGCTGAGCAACAGCGCCAGCAGGTCATCGCAACGCTGGCGCCGCCATTGCTGCTCGGCCTGTTGATTGCGTTGGGCGACCAGCATCTCGGCGGTCATGCGTACCAGTTCGGCGTAGGTACGCAATTGCTCCGGTTCGCCGGTGATGCCCAGCACGCCGATCAGGCGCTGGTCGAGCAGCAGCGGCAAGTTGATGCCCGGCTGCACGCCTTTGAGATGCATCGCGGTCTGGGCGTCGATCTCCACCACCCGAGCATTGGCCAACACCAGTTGCGCGCCCTCATGGCGGGTGTTGACCCGCTCCGGTTCGCCGCTGCCGAGGATCAGCCCCTGGCTGTCCATGACGTTGACGTTGTACGGCAGGATGGCCATTGCCCGGTCGACGATGTCCTGGGCCAGGTCGTGATCGAGTTCGAACATAGTGAGGATCCTTGAAAGCGGGATGGGGCTGGCCGAGATTCACCCGGCGATCAACGTTACCCTCGCTTCGCAAAAAATCATAATAAAGAGAGTCCCGCCCCCTTCGGGCCTGGCACCAATCCCCTGTGGGAGCGAGCCTGCTCGCGAAGGCGCCGGGTCAGTCACTCTATATGTCGCTGACCCTGCGCCTTCGCGAGCAGGCTCGCTCCCACTTTTTGTGTCCGGGTATTCGATATTTCAGTTTGATCCATGGGGTTGTTCTGGTATTTGATTGGGCCCTTCCCACTGGTAAAAGGATTTCGTCATGAGCTACCGCACGCTGGGTCATTCGGGTCTGCAGGTGTCGACCCTGACCCTGGGCACCATGATGTTCGGCGAACAGACCAGCACCGAAGATTCCCTGCGGATCATCGACAAGGCCTGGGATCAGGGCATCAACTTCATCGACACCGCCGACGTCTACACCCACGGTCGCTCTGAAGAAATCGTCGGCGAAGCCATCGCCAGTCGCCGTCAGGAATGGGTGCTCGCAACCAAGGTCGGTTTCGGACCGGTGGACGGTGTGCCGAACCGCAGCGGCTTGAGCCGCAAGCATATTTTCAATGGCATTGATGCCAGCCTGACCCGCCTGGGTACCGATTACCTCGACATCTATTACCTGCACCGCGAGGATCACAACACGCCGCTGGAGGTCACGGTGTCGGCCATCGGCGACCTGATTCGCCAGGGCAAGATCCGCTACTGGGGCCTGTCGAACTACCGCGGCTGGCGTATCGCTGAAGTCATCCGCGTGGCCGATAAACTGGGCGTCGACCGGCCGGTGATCAGCCAGCCGCTGTACAACATCGTCAACCGCCAGGCCGAAGCCGAGCAGATCACCGCCGCGCATAACTATGGCCTGGGCGTGGTGCCTTACAGCCCGTTGGCGCGTGGGGTGCTCAGCGGCAAGTACGCGCCGGATGTGAAGCCCGACGCCAACAGCCGTGCCGGACGTGCAGACAAACGCATTCTGGAAACCGAGTGGCGGGTTGAATCCCTGCGTATCGCCCAGCAGATCCAGCAGTACACCCAAGGGCGCGGTTTGGGGATTGTCGAATTTGCGATTGCCTGGGTGCTGAACAACAGCGCTGTCACCTCGGCCATCGTTGGCCCGCGCACTGAAGAACAATGGGATGCCTACACCAAGGCGCAGGCGGTGAAGATCACGGTTGAGGATGAAGCCTTTATCGATTCGCTGGTGACGCCGGGGCATGCATCGACACCGGGGTTTAATGATGTGAGCCATTTTGTGTCCGGGCGCAAACCGCGTATGGCTTGAGATCCTTCGCGAGCAGGCTCGCTCCCACAAGGGTTTGGGTGTTGATCATCCGACCATGCTTCGACTCGGATCCCCTGTAGGAGCGAGCTTGCTCGCGAAGGCGGTGTATCAGGCAACTTCAATGTTGAATGTCATACCGCTTTCGCGAGCAAGCCCGCTCCCACATTATTCGATATGTGCTGATCATCTGGTCAATATTCGGCTGGAAAACCACGTATCCTCTGCGCCCCGTTTCATGTCCAACTTCGCGAGGGCAGTTTGTCTAAAGGTATCGCTTTATCGGTCTCGGCCTCGGTGCTGTTTGCCGTCATGTATTACTTCACCTCGCTGCTCTCACCCCTGAGCGGCGTGGAAATCTTCGGCTGGCGCATGCTGCTGACCCTGCCCTGCATGACCGTGTTCATGGTGATCTCCGGCGAATGGAAACGGGTGATCGCCCTCTTTCGGCGGCTGGTCGGCCAACCGAAATTGCTCGCCGGCATGCTCCTTTCGGCAATGCTGCTTGGCCTGCAACTCTGGCTGTTCATGTGGGCGCCGCTCAACGGCTATAGCCTCGACGTGTCTCTGGGCTACTTCCTGTTGCCGCTGTCCATGGTCCTGACCGGGCGGTTCGCCTATGGCGAGCGCTTGTCTTACCTGCAAAAGGTGGCGGTATTCTTCGCGTCCCTTGGCGTGCTCAACGAGTTGTATCAGGTCGGCGGTTTTTCCTGGGCGACCTTGCTGGTGGTCGTCGGTTATCCGCTCTACTTCATCCTGCGCAAGCGCCTGGCGACCGACAACCTCGGCGGCTTGTGGATGGACATGGCCCTGATGCTGCCGGTGGCGCTGTGGTTCGTTCAAAGCGGCGAACAAGGCTTCGGCGTGTTCGATCAACATCCATGGCTGTCGCTGCTGATCCCGTTGCTCGGGGTGATCAGTGCTTCGGCGCTGGTGGTCTACATCATCGCCAGCCGGTTGCTGCCGTTCAGCCTGTTCGGGTTGTTGAGCTATGTCGAGCCGGTACTGTTGCTCGGGGTGGCGTTGTTGCTGGGGGAAAGCATCAAGCCCGGGGAGTGGCTGACCTACATTCCGATCTGGCTGGCGGTGGTTGTGTTGGTGTTTGAAGGGTTCAAGCATATGGTCCGTAACCGCAGACCTTAACGACACACAAAACAATGTGGGAGCGAGCCTGCTCGCGAAAGCAGAGTGTCAGACAACGTTGATGTTGACTGATACTCCGTCTTCGCGAGCAGGCTCGCTCCCACAGTTTTTACAGCGGCGCCGGGTTAGTCGGTGGACAGCACACCCCGACGAACCTGATCACGCTCGATCGATTCGAACAGCGCCTTGAAGTTGCCTTCACCGAAACCATCGTCACCTTTACGCTGGATGAATTCGAAGAACACCGGGCCCATCAGGGTTTCCGAGAAGATCTGCAACAGCAGGCGCTTGTCGCCCGACTCGGACGAACCGTCCAGCAAAATGCCGCGCGCCTGCAGTTCGTTGACCGGCTCGCCGTGGTTCGGCAAACGGCCTTCGAGCATCTCGTAGTAGGTTTCCGGCGGCGCGGTCATGAAGCGCATGCCGATGCTTTTCAAGTGATCCCAGGTCTTGATCAGGTCCTCGCTGAGGAAGGCCACGTGCTGGATGCCCTCACCGTTGAACTGCATCAGGAACTCTTCGATCTGCCCGGCGCCCTTGGACGATTCTTCGTTCAACGGAATGCGGATCATGCCGTCCGGCGCGGTCATCGCCTTGGAGGTCAGTCCGGTGTATTCGCCCTTGATGTCGAAGTAGCGGATCTCGCGGAAGTTGAACAGCTTCTCGTAGAAGTTGGCCCAATAGGCCATGCGCCCGCGGTACACGTTGTGGGTCAGGTGATCGATGATCTTCAGGCCAGCCCCGACCGGGTTGCGGTCAACGCCTTCGATGAACACGAAGTCGATGTCGTAGATCGAACTGCCTTCGCCGAAACGGTCGATCAGGTACAACGGCGCACCGCCGATGCCTTTGATCGCCGGCAGGTGCAGCTCCATCGGCCCGGTTTCAATGTGAATCGGCTGGGCGCCGAGTTCCAGGGCCCGCTTGTAGGCCTTTTGCGAATCCTTGACGCGGAAGGCCATGCCGCACACCGACGGGCCGTGTTCGGCCGCGAAGTACGAGGCGACGCTGTTGGGTTCGTTGTTGAGGATCAGGTTGATCGCGCCCTGGCGATACAGGTGCACGTCTTTGGAGCGGTGGGTCGCCACCTTGGTGAAGCCCATGATCTGGAAGATCGGCTCCAGGGTGTTGGGGGTTGGCGATGCGAATTCGATGAATTCAAAGCCCATCAGGCCCATCGGGTTTTCGTATAAATCTGCCATGGTTGACGCCTCATCATTTTTTCAAGTAACGGATCGTTAGTTGCTGGCAATGCTGAGACCGGCGGGTGGCGCGCAGGAGATGCCCCGCACGCTGCGGGCGAGGAAGTCACCGTAGATCAATTGAAACCCAAATATCTTCATTGTCGACCCAAGGCTATGACGGGCGAGGCTTCTGCTGCCAGAAGACGATTATTCTTATATGCGTAACCCGATTCTACACAGCGTAAATCAATTTGTCCGCCTTCTGTATCAAATCCCCTTTTTCCCTGCTCGCGCAAGGGGTTTGTTGCACAGTAATCCCCACCAGCGGCACTGGCTTTCATCAAGTCAGCCACGGGCCTGGACTACCGTTGATCGGCAAAAGCCCTCGAGTCGATCTATCATGCCCGTTACCTGAACTCTTTTTGGGAGGCGAATCGTCGTCCTGCCAGCATTTGAGAGCCCTCTTTCACCGTTACAGGTTCCACGAATGCCACTGAACGTCAAAACCCGCCGCAAACGCGGGATCAGGATTGCCGTGACCGTCTTGAGCGGTTTTCTCCCGGTACTGCTGGGGGTCGCCATTCTCTATGTGCAGGCCGAACGCACACTGCAACAAAGTACCCGGCTGACGGCGGAAGAAGCCGTGCGCCAGTTCGACCTGATGTTCGACAACACCGCCGAGGCCGCGCGCGAGTTGCTGCCGCTGGCGGGCCAACGCTGCCTCGATGTCAATCTGGCCCTGCGCGAACAGGTCACCCGCCGCCCCTTCGTGCGCTCGACCAGCCTGGTGTGGGACAACACCCTTTATTGCAGTTCCCTGTTCGGCGACTATCAGGAAAAGATCGCGGCCGGCGACTACAGCAAAGGCCGGCTGGTGCTGATGAAGGGCAACCTGGTCACGCCGGATAGCGCAGTGCTGATGTATCGACTCAACGCAGGTAAACAGGGGGCCATGAGCAACCTGGACGGCTATCACCTGAGTAACGTACTGCGCCTGATCGACCGCAAGACCTTGCTGGTATTGCAGGTGGGCGCCAATTGGTTGTCCGCCGATGGCCGGTTTCATGACGGTGCCCTACCCGTCTTTCCGGTGGCGCAAAGCGAACTGACCTCCTCGCGATACGCTTTTACCGTGGCAGCCGGTTTCCCCGAGGGCGAAACCTGGCGCTATATGAAAAGCGAGTATCCGCCACTGTTCAGTTTGCTGATCTTTTTCGGCGTGGTGTCCGGTTCGATCGGGCATTTCCTGCAAAGGCGCGCCATGTCACCCAGCCATGAAATGCAGCGCGCGATGGAAGCCGCGGAGTTCATTCCCTACTTTCAGCCGGTGGTCCATGGCGGCAGCAAGCAATGGTCCGGCTGCGAAGTATTGATGCGCTGGAACCATCCGAAGGAAGGCCTGGTGCGCCCGGACCTGTTCATCCCGTTTGCCGAGTACTCCGGGCTGATCGTGCCGATGACCCGCTCATTGATGCAACAGACCGCCGCGTTGCTGGGCCCCCTGTCCTCGTCGTTCAAAGAGCCGTTTCACATTGGCATCAACATCACCGCCAGCCACTGCAAGGACCTGGATCTGGTCGAGGATTGTCGCGAGTTCATCAAGGCCTTCGCACCGGGCTCAATCAGCCTGGTGCTGGAGTTGACCGAGCGCGAACTCATCGAGCCCACGGCCATGGCCCATCAACTGTTCGAACAGCTGCACGAGCTCGGCGTGTTGATCGCGATCGACGACTTTGGTACCGGCCACTCAAGCCTGGGTTACCTGCGACAATTCAATGTGGATTTTCTGAAAATCGACCAAAGCTTTGTTGCCATGATCGGTGTCGATGCCCTCTCCCGGCATATTCTCGACACCATCATCGAACTCTCGGCCAAGCTTGATCTGGCCATCGTCGCCGAAGGTGTGGAAACCGCGGAGCAAAGTGATTACCTGACCGCCCACGGCGTGAACTTCCTGCAAGGTTATCTGTACGGCCGGCCAATGCCCGGCGCAGAGTTCATTAACGCATTAAGTCATCATTAACTAACGGCTTGAAGCGACGAGACAGAGCGATCGCGCACCCAACTGAATCAAAAGACTAGTGTAGTTACATGAAAAAAAAGACAGGATTTACTCTTGTCCCATTAACTACTACAATTTTTCATGCCTGCGCAAGATTGGCAGGTGAGCCATTATCACCGAGTCGCTACAAGGCGCTTGGCTTATAGCCTTGTTTGCGGTTGGTATCAGCCAAATACACTATTGGAGTAAAGATATTGTCCAGACTCGCTGAATTTCGTGCAGCTGAAAAGGCCCTTCAGGAACAGCTCAAGCAGCTGGAAACCCTGAAGAACGATGCCGGGCTCAAGAAAGAAATCGAATTCGAAGAAAAGCTCCAGGGGCTGATGAAAACCTATGGCAAGAGCCTGCGCGACGTCATCGCCATTCTCGATCCGAACCTGGGCAAATCCGGTCTGCAACAGGCCACAGCGCCTAAAACCCGCCGCGCTCGCGTGGTCAAGGTCTATCAGAATCCGCACACCGGTGAACTGATTGAAACCAAGGGTGGCAACCACCGTGGCCTGAAAGCCTGGAAGGAACAATACGGTGTTGACACCGTGGATTCCTGGCTGCGTGGTTAAGTACGCGTGGTAATAAAAAAGCCCTGCCAATGCAGGGCTTTTTCATGGGCGCCGTCCAACTGCAACGATTGGCGCCGATCAATCGCTACTTGCCGACTACTTCAGGCTTAATCCCTCCGGGCATCTAAAAATGTGCACCGGGACCCTGGACTGCAGCACATTGAAATCTTCAACTAAAGTTTCAAGCTGTTACGGGCAGCGTCTATCTCGCCCTGACTTGCCTTATAAACCTCAGCCTGCCCCGCGGAGGAAAAAACATAGGCCTTATCGGCATCCACGGCCGCCACCAATGTTTGAGACAGCACATGACGACCGTTCTGGGTGATGGTGCAGGTAGTTTCCAGCGCTTCGAGGCGGCTCAAACGAGTGGGGTGAATCTTGTTGCAGACACTTTGATAGCCGCCTTGAAAGAAGTCTTTCTGCACCGACTTGCGCATCTCCAGCAACACGCCCTGCAGATTCACCTGATGACCAGTTGGCACTTGGGTCATGGTCAACTCCATCACCATCACCGGCGTGCCGCCTTGATCGTTTTTCACCGCGCGCTGGCGCGATACCTGGGCATTGGCTGGATCTTGCGGGACGGCTTCGACTTGCCAGCCGTCGGGCCAGGTCACGACTGGCGCATCGGCGTGAGCAGTGGCCGAAGCCGAGAGCACACTCAGCAGGACGAAGATCGATGGACAGAATCGAATCATTGCAATGAATACTCAGGGGTTGAACCGTAAAGTCTGAGCCTCGCCCGCCGGTCAGGCAATAGCCGAAATTTGGTGATGCCCACGCCCTTGCGTATCATGGTCGCCATTCGCTAGCCCCACTTATTGTCCGGAGGGCCCATGAGCCTGCACGAATTGAACACCTTCCCCGGCGTGACCGCCCAGCCTGATACCGCGACCCACAAGTTCGTCTTCAACCACACCATGCTACGGGTCAAGGACATCACCAGATCCCTGGATTTCTACACCCGCGTCCTGGGTTTCTCGCTGGTGGAAAAGCGCGACTTCCCGGAAGCCGAATTCAGCCTGTACTTCCTGGCGCTGGTCGATAAAGACCAGATCCCGGCCGACGCCGCGGCGCGCACCGAATGGATGAAATCGATCCCCGGCATTCTCGAACTGACCCACAACCACGGCACCGAAAACGACGCGGATTTCGCCTACCACAACGGCAACACCGACCCGCGCGGTTTCGGCCACATCTGCATCTCGGTGCCGGACATCGTCGCCGCCTGCGAGCGCTTTGAAGCACTGGGCTGCGATTTCCAGAAACGCCTGAACGACGGCCGCATGAAGAGCCTGGCTTTCATCAAGGACCCGGATGCTTACTGGGTCGAAATCATCCAGCCCGCCCCGCTCTGATGTACGACGCTGATCGTTCCCACGCTCCGCGTGGTAACGATCAGCTTGCAACGGCGCGCACAAAAAAACCCATGATCGCTCATGGGTTTTTTGTTTTTAGCGTCGGCGTTTACGCCGGGGCCGAGGTCCGGATCAGGTGATCGAATGCGCTCAGGGAAGCCTTCGCCCCCTCACCCACCGCAATCACGATCTGCTTGTACGGCACGGTCGTCACATCACCGGCCGCAAACACGCCCGGTATCGACGTCTCGCCACGGGCGTCGACGATGATCTCGCCGCGCGGCGACAACTCGAGGGTGCCTTTGAGCCAATCGGTGTTGGGCAGCAGACCGATCTGCACGAAGATCCCCTCCAGTTCCACCGTCCGCAGCTCGTCCGACTGACGATCTTTGTAGCGCAGGCCATTGACCTTCTGGCCGTCGCCGGTCACTTCAGTGGTTTGCGCATGGGTGATCACGGTGACGTTCGGCAGGCTGTGCAACTTGCGCTGCAAGACCGCATCGGCGCGCAATTGCACGTCGAATTCGAGCAGTGTCACGTGGGACACGATACCGGCCAGGTCGATGGCCGCTTCGACGCCGGAGTTGCCGCCGCCAATCACCGCCACCCGCTTGCCTTTGAACAGCGGACCGTCACAGTGCGGGCAGTACGCCACGCCCTTGTTGCGGTATTGCTGCTCGCCCGGGACGTTCATTTCACGCCACCGCGCACCGGTCGCCAGGATCACGGTCCTGGCTTTCAATGTCGCGCCGCTGGCGAAGTGGACTTCGTTCAGTTCGCCATGCTTGCCCGGCACCAGTTTGTCGGCGCGTTGCAGGTTCATGATGTCGACGTCGTACTGCTTGACGTGTTCTTCCAGGGCCACGGCCAGTTTCGGCCCTTCGGTTTCCTGCACGGAGATAAAGTTCTCGATGGCCATGGTGTCCAGCACCTGCCCACCAAAACGCTCGGCCGCGACACCGGTGCGAATGCCTTTACGGGCGGCGTAGATCGCTGCCGAAGCACCGGCCGGGCCACCGCCGACGACCAATACATCAAAGGCTTGCTTGGCGCTGATCTTCTCGGCCTGGCGCTCGATGCCGCTGGTGTCGATTTTGGCGAGGATTTCTTCCAGGCCCATGCGACCCTGGCCGAAGTTCACGCCGTTGAGGTAGATACTGGGCACGGCCATGATCTGGCGCTCGTCGACTTCAGCCTGGAACAGCGCGCCGTCGATGGCGACGTGGCGGATGCTGGGGTTCAATACGGCCATCAGGTTCAGCGCCTGGACCACGTCCGGGCAGTTCTGGCAGGACAGCGAGAAGTAGGTCTCGAAGTTGAACTCGCCCTTGAGCGAGCGGATCTGTTCGATCACCTCGACACTGGCTTTGGAGGGGTGGCCGCCGACTTGCAGCAAGGCCAGCACCAGGGAAGTGAATTCGTGGCCCATGGGGATGCCGGCGAAACGCAGGCTGATATCGGCACCCGGGCGGTTGATCGAGAACGATGGTTTACGTGCATCATCACCGTTGTCGAGCAACGTAATTTGAGTAGAAAGACTGGCAACGTCTTTCAGGAGTTCGAGCATTTCCTGGGATTTCGCACCGTCGTCGAGGGATGCAATGATCTCGATCGGCTGGGTGACCCGTTCCAGGTACGATTTCAACTGGGCGTTAAGATTGGCGTCCAACATACGGGCGATTTCCATGCTTTTAATAGGGAGTGAATTCGTAAAAAAAAACGCCCGAGCGAATCTCGCCCGGGCGTTTTTGAGGGCGGTTGCAGCTTACTTAGGTGCGGAAACCCGCCCTGATGATGCGATCCACAGACTTAGATCTTGCCAACCAGGTCCAGGGACGGAGCCAGGGTGGCTTCGCCTTCTTTCCACTTGGCAGGGCAAACCTGGCCCGGGTGAGCAGCGACGTACTGGGCTGCCTTGATTTTGCGCAGCAGTTCGGAAGCGTCACGACCCACACCGCCGTCGTTCAGCTCGACGATTTTGATCTGGCCTTCAGGGTTGATCACGAAGGTGCCACGGTCAGCCAGACCGGCTTCTTCGATCAGTACGTCGAAGTTGCGGGAGATGGCGTGGGTCGGGTCGCCGATCATGGTGTACTGGATTTTGCCGATGGCTGGCGAAGTGTTGTGCCAGGCAGCGTGGGCAAAGTGGGTATCGGTGGAAACGCTGTAGATCTCGACGCCCAGCTTCTGGAACGCGTCGTAGTTGTCAGCCAGGTCTTCCAGTTCGGTCGGGCAAACGAAGGTGAAGTCGGCTGGGTAGAAGAACACGACAGACCACTTGCCTTTCAGGTCAGCGTCCGAGACTTTTACGAAGTCGCCATTTTTGAAGGCGTCAGCTTTGAACGGTTTAACTTGGCTGTTGATGATAGGCATCGATGACTCTCCGTCAGGGGTTGAAAAGTTGATGGAATGAATCCTACCTATTCAATCTCCCGATGGCTCATTGGCAAACCTCATGCTGCTGATTGGTTTTAGCTATTAGCGAACAGTATTAATAGAAGAAAACGCTCCTAGGGGCCTTTCTCGATGGGTTCCCACAGCGCGACGGGGAAACGGATTGAGAACGCTCCTAGGGGATCACGGGCTTTTCAACGATCCGGGGCATCACCGGAAACGGATTGGCGTCAACGTAGCGCATGGCCGACTTCATATCCTTCCAGCCGACGTAACTCATCAACGATTTCAGATCCCATCCGCTCTGATGCGCCCAGGTAGCGAAGCCGCGGCGCAAGGAATGGCTGGTGTACTGCTCAGCGGGAATGCCCGCGCGTTCCAGCGCCTGGCGCAATAGCGGGATCACGCTGTTGGCGTGCAACCCCTCCTCGCTCAAGTTGCCCCAGCGGTCGATTGCGCGAAACACCGGACCACGGACCAGCGCCGCCGCGCTGATCCAGTCGATGTACGCCTGCACCGGACACAAGCGCTGCAGGGCCGGCGTCTGATAGGTCTTGCCGAGGTTTTCCCTGTCGCTCTTGCTGCGCGGCAGGTACAGCGTGATGCCAGCACCGGCGCTCGCTTGAACGTGCTCGATCTGCAGGCGACACAACTCATCGCTGCGAAAGCCACGCCAGAAGCCCAGGAGTATCAGCGCTGTGTCGCGCCTTGCCCGCAAGAGCGCCGGTTGATCGCCTGCAGATTTTGCCGCCTGCGCCTCCTGCTCCAGCCAGGCCACTGCCTGTTCGAGATGCTGCAGCTGCAAGGGCTCGGCCTGTTTCTCCTGCGCAGGATGCAGCGCGCGAATGCCCTTGAACACCTTGCGCACCACCGGCGCCTTGGTGGGATCGGCAAAACCCTGGCTGTTGTGCCATTGCGCCAGCGCCGACAAGCGCAGCTTCAAGGTATTGATCGACAGCTCACCGGCATACGCCACCAGGTAGCGCGCGATGCTGTCGGCAGTGGCCGGCAGAAAACCGCCCCAACTGACTTCGAAGTGCTCAATGGCCGCCCGATAGCTGCGACGGGTGTTGTCGCGGGTGGCGGCTTGCAGGTAACGATCCAGCTCGCTCATGAAAATAACCTGTAGGAGCGAGCTTGCTCGCGATGGACGTGAACGATAACGCTGCCTGCCTGATGCCGAACCCCTGTAGGAGCTGGCTTGCCAGCGAAGGCGGCCTTGAGCCTTGCACCGCCCATGACGACGCCTTCGCCAGCAAGCCGGCTCCTACAGGGATTTGCGTACCGAAATCTAGCGGCGAATGCTTCAGAAACGCTCTCACACGGGATAATACCAGTATATCCCGTGTCATTAACCCAGGCATATTTAACTTTCAGCATGGCATGGTACAATGTGTATTTAGTGGTACATACCACATTACGAAATCGTAGGAGAGCACATGGCCCGTGGCGGCATCAACAAAGCAGTGGTTCAAACGGCCCGTCTGGCAATCCTCGCCCGCGGTGAAAATCCGAGCATCGACGCGGTACGGATCGAAATGGGCAATACCGGCTCGAAAACCACCATTCACCGTTATCTGAAAGAGCTCGATGACGGCGCTGAACCGGCCGAGTCTTCTTCCGAGCCCCTCGACGACGAGCTGGCAGGACTGGTCTCGCACCTGGCGCAGCGCCTCAAGGAGCAGGCGCAGGAACCGATCGATCAGGCTCGCGCGCAGTTCGAGCAACAGCGAACAGAGCTTGAAACTCAGTTGACCGAAGCCCGGCAAGCCAACACGCTGTTGCAGCAGCAATACGAAATTCAAAGCCTGGCCTACACTCAGGAATCCGATGCACTGGAAAAAACCCGTGCCCTGCTGCAGACCGAGCAAACCCGCAACGCCGGGCTGAACCAGGCATTGACCGATTTCGAATTACGCTTGCAAGACAAGGACGAGCAGATCCGCTCCCTTGAAGAGAAACACCTGCATACCCGCGACGCCCTGGAGCACTACCGCAACGCCGTCAAAGAGCAGCGCGAGCAGGATCAAAGCCGCCATGAAGGCCAGGTGCAACAGATCCAGATGGAATTGCGCCAGGCCCAGCAAAGCGCACTGGTACGCCAGGATGAAATCACCCAGTTGCACCGCGACAATGAGCGCCTGTTGACGGAGAACCGAGGAACGCTGCGCGAGTTGAGCCTGCTGCAGGAACAGCTCAAGCAAACCCACCATCGCCAGGACCAGTTGCTGGAACAGGTCAACCGCATCGACAGCGAGCGCACCCTCCTCCAGGAACGCTTGCGCACTGCGCTGCTAGAAAGTCAGTCACTCAAACAGAGTGTCGAGGAACACGCGCAGGCCAATAAATCACTGGAAGCTGAATTGACACAGACCCAGTCGCATCTGGAGCAACTGCGCCTGGCGGCCATCGTTGCGACAGCGCCCGACGCAGCAGAACAGCAGAAGGACGATTAACCGGCGGCCGGCGTACGCATGGTGACGAACTCTTCGGCGGCCGTCGGGTGCACGCCGATGGTTTCGTCGAAGTCACGCTTGGTCGCGCCGGCCTTCAAGGCGATGGCCAGGCCCTGGACGATTTCACCGGCATCCGGACCGACCATGTGGCAACCCAGCACCTTGTCGGTCTTGCCGTCCACCACCAGCTTCATCAGCGTGCGTTCCTGGCACTCGGTCAGGGTCAGCTTCATCGGCCGGAAACGGCTTTCGAAGATCACCACCTCGTGCCCGGCGTCCCTCGCCTCCTCCTCGGTCAAACCGACGGTGCCGATGTTCGGCAGGCTGAACACCGCCGTCGGGATCATTTTGTAATCCACCGGGCGATACTGCTCAGGCTTGAACAAGCGCCGCGCCACCGCCATGCCCTCGGCCAGTGCGACCGGCGTCAGCTGAACCCTACCGATGACATCGCCAAGGGCCAGGATCGACGGCTCGGCAGTCTGATACTGCTCGTCGACCTCGACGAAGCCTTTCTTGTCGAGCTTGACCCCGGTGTTTTCCAGCCCGAGGTTGTCCAGCATCGGACGTCGGCCGGTGGCATAAAACACACAATCGGCTTCCAACTCGCGACCGTCCTTGAGGGTGACTTTCAGACTGCCATCGGCCTGCTTGTCGATGCGCTCGATGTCGGAATTAAACTGTAGATCCATGCCGCGCTTGGTCAGCTCTTCCTGCAGGTGTTTGCGCACCGCACCGTCGAAGCCGCGCAGGAACAACTCACCGCGATAGAGCAAGGTGGTGTCGGCGCCCAGGCCGTGGAAGATCCCGGCGAACTCGACGGCGATGTAACCGCCACCCACCACCAGCACGCGCTTGGGCAGTTCTTTGAGGAAGAACGCCTGGTTGGAACTGATTGCGTGTTCATGCCCCGGAATCTGTGGAATCTGCGGCCAGCCGCCGGTAGCAATCAGAATGTTCTTGGCGGTGAAGCGTTCGCCATTGAACTCGACCGTATGCGGGTCGACGATCTTGGCGTGACCTTCATGCAAGGTCACGCCGCTGTTGACCAGCAGGTTGCGATAAATGCCGTTCAGGCGATTGATCTCGCGATCCTTGTTGGCGATCAGCGTCGCCCAATCAAACTTCGCCTCACCCGGGGTCCAGCCGAAACCGGAAGACTGCTCGAAGTCTTCGGCGAAGTGCGCGCCGTAGACCAGCAACTTCTTCGGCACGCAGCCGACGTTCACACAGGTGCCCCCCAGGTAACGGCTCTCGGCCACGGCCACTTTCGCACCAAAACCGGCCGCAAACCGCGCAGCCCGCACACCGCCGGAACCGGCGCCAATCACATAAAGGTCAAAATCGTAGGCCATTTCTTTCTCCTCGGCAGGCTACCAGCATACCTGCGGGCGCCCATTGAGCAAGCATCACGCCGAAATGGCCGGGTCGAGAGGCGCGGCCCGCCCTTCGTTTTCGATCAGTGTCCCGCTGCTGGCTGCGCTTTCGGGATCCCTCGTTTTGATTCGTCCATCCTGTTACCTGAATTCCACCAGCAAAGATCCAACCAACAGCCAAACGCCACTACCAATCAACATCACAGCTTTGATTTGCAACAGACGCTTGAGATGAGGAGGGAAGTTCTTAATATCTACGGGGTCCAGTTCACCAAGGCGGATTGATGTCCTTGGCATCATCACCATCCCGCTGATTTTTGCTACAAGCATGAGACATCCGAACCACCCCTGATTGCGCAGGCCAGGCCCCCAGATGTAGATATAACGACTGTTTTTCAGAGCCTCCATCATAGCGTCCAAGTGACGGCCCAAGTATAAAGAGTACGCGATACCCACAACCCCCAATAGGAATGGCCCCCCAACAACTATTATGGCAACCCAAGGCGGCCACGCGTCGATCATGGCGTTGAGCCTTCGTACAATTTTTCGCCTACAAACTCGCCCCCAACACCGCCACGATTCGTACCCACCCATGCGCCAACACCTATCACGGTTGCGACGCAGACAACTCCCCCAACTCCAGTAGAGACTCCAAGCGCCAGGCAGATAGGTCCACTGGCATATCTACCAATCTCTCCACCGATAACACCACCAACAGTAGAGACCGCAAATTTCCCCCCTTCAGTAAACTTGACCTTCTCGCAAGCTTCTGCAGAGCCGGTATTACAAACCTCCTGAATACTCAGCAGCGAAGACACCCCACCGATGCCAATGCCGATGTAACCACCACTCTGCATGTATTTGGCAGCACGACTGGTTGCATCCACATGGGTGGCATAACCCGGTATCTGGCCCGGCGCACCAGCCTTATCCCAGTGGTGCACCAGGCTGCGACTGGAAATACCGAGGGCCGTCTTCAACTTGGGATGATCACCCAAGGTCGTCTGCCCACGCAGGCGAGTGGAGTTCAGCAGGTGTGCATCCAGCTGGGCGAGCAGGCGCTGGCGCTCGGCGAAGAACTGAGGTGATCTGAGGTGACCGTGCTGGCGATAGGTGTCCTGATGCAGGCGCTCCATGGCTTGAAGGGTGTCGCGCAGCCGGGTCAGGTGCTTTTCCATCACCACCGCGCTGACGCCAAGCCAGGTCGAGGTCTGGCCGGTAAAGCTGGCGATTTCAGCAGCGTGCCGGAACATGAAATCGGCTTCCTCCGGTGTCAGGGGATCGAGGTCCGCCTTGACCTGTTGAGCGGCCTGCATCAGCAGCGCTTCCTGGTAGGTGCAGGAGGTGTTGTTCGGATCGCTCAGCACGATCATCGAACCTGCTTTGAGGTCGCCGAGACCTGGATTCAGCGCTTGAAACTTCCCCATCACGGCCCGATCGCGCGTACCAAAAAGAGTAGCTTCCAGCGCCTCCCGAGTCATGCTTTTAGGCACGACATAGAAGCCAGGTTCCTGCGACTGTGCGCTGTTGAAAATCGCTGGCGCTGGAGGGTTCGAAGGAGCGAAACCGGATTGACGCGGCGCTACCGAATGACGAGTAGCCGCAGGAGAGGTCGGTTGAGCGGCTCTACGGGTGGCATACCGCGCAGGACGTGCTTCATTCTGATAGGTGGCCGTGAATACCGAAGGGATCAGTTGCGCTTTACAGGGACAATTGCTGAAGCTGTCCAGCGTGCCAGCCACGTGTTTGCCATGACTGATAAAGTGCGAAACGCCACCGACGATCTGATAGATCTTCCCGTCTTTTCCACAAGTGACTCGATCACCTTCGCGAGCATGGGCAAGACCATACAGCATGAGTCTGGTATCACCATCCAGGACTTTGCCACCACAGGTGGTCTTGTCATTCAAGCCAATGTAATAGCCTTCATTCACCGATTTACTTCTCCATTTCATCCGGTCGAGCCAGGAGGTTTGCGACCGTAAGTTGCAACCATTTGTTTTGAAGACATTGGCGCAGCGCGGCACTGAGAAATAATCCAGCAGCGCCACGCGTTACTGTCAGCCCGTGATAGATGGCAGAAAATCTTCTGCCATCGGCACACCTTCACGCACCACATACAAGGCCATGCCTTGCGGCGTATTGATGATTTCATCTCCATTGCTGAGATAACTGCCAACCAGCGCAAAATGGTTACAGTCTTGTCCCGCGCCGGTGACGATCTGCGCCGTACTGCCATCGGCATACGCTACGTAATCGCCTTTCCTCGCTACGCGCACTGTCCGATCGTTATCCAATGTGAACTCCAGCGTCGCTGTCGTTTGTTGGACCACCCCGCCGTTACGGGTTTGACTGCCCTCGGTTGCCCACCGGTAAACAGCGACGGGGGGATGAGCGATAACGTAATCCTGCTGCTGACGAATAAGCGCCTGGGCCTGTTCGTCGAATTTCGCAACCTGCTGCTCCGTGAAAGGCGAGTCGTTCAGGCTGTTGAGAAATTCAGGGGAGACATCGTTCGCATACAAGGGATGCAAGGGTGTATTCATTCGCAGGATCCTTATCCTTGGGGGCTCTGGGTTGCTTGCCCCTCTTCCCGCGGCAAGAGCACTGAGCCGGGCAAATATCGGGGCGGTCATAAATGATAAGGCGGACGCTAACAGCGTCGCGGCCCCCAAGGCAGGGTCAAAAGGACGATTAGGAAATTTCGCCAAAACAAAAACTCCTTTTCCTACAACAGCGTTGTTATGGAGTTGTTATTCGGGCAGGAGAACTCTGTTTTATGGCCGGTTGATCAGCCATATCATTTCAATGTTGCGCAGACACTCAGCGTCGAGGCGACATCAATCAACGAGATGCTCCTCGGGGATCAACTCTTTCAGGGGAGGATGGAAACAGACTGGTCTGACTATGCGACTCTCTTTGTCGGCAGGCCATAACGAAAAATGCCCCGTATCTTTCGATACGGAGCATTTTCATGAATCGCCGCGCAGTGGTTTTCACCCAGTCTGCGAGCGGCCTTTCAATACAAGCGAGTCAAGCTATCAGTAAGCCTTGCCAGTCTTGTAGAAGTTCTCGAAGCAGAAGTTGGTCGCGTCGATGTAGCCTTCGGCGCCACCGCAGTCGAAACGCTTGCCCTTGAATTTGTAGGCCATGACGCAGCCGTTTTGCGCCTGCTTCATCAAGGCGTCTGTGATCTGGATTTCACCACCCTTGCCTGGCTCGGTCTGTTCGATCAGGTCGAAGATGTCCGGGGTCAGGATGTAGCGACCGATGATCGCCAGGTTCGACGGCGCGTCTTCCGGCTTTGGCTTCTCGACCATGCTGTGCACGCGGTAGATGTCGTCGCGGATCATTTCGCCGGCGATCACGCCGTACTTGTGGGTTTCCTGCGGATCGACTTCCTGGATGGCGACGATCGAGCAGCGGAACTGTTTGTACAGCTTGACCATCTGGGTCAGTACGCCGTCACCGTCGAGGTTGACGCACAAGTCATCCGCCAGGACCACGGCAAAAGGCTCGTCGCCGATCAGTGGGCGGCCGGTCAGGATCGCATGGCCCAGGCCTTTCATTTCGGTCTGGCGCGTGTAGGAGAACGAGCAGTTGTCGAGCAGCTTGCGGATGCCGACCAGGTATTTTTCCTTGTCGGTGCCCTTGATCTGGTTTTCCAGCTCGTAGCTGATGTCGAAGTGGTCTTCCAGGGCGCGTTTACCGCGACCGGTGACGATGGAGATTTCGGTCAACCCGGCGTCCAGTGCTTCTTCGACGCCGTACTGGATCAGTGGCTTGTTTACCACCGGCAGCATTTCTTTGGGCATGGCTTTGGTCGCTGGGAGGAAGCGAGTGCCGTAACCGGCTGCTGGGAACAAGCATTTCTTGATCATATAAGTCCTTGAAAGGGCTGTGTGTTCGAGTTTCGGCGCAGTCTAAGTCAGGCGGCGCGCACCTTACAATGCCCCGCGCTGGCTAACCGATGCCATCATAGAGAAATATTCACGCGGATAGTTCCGCATAACGCTCTGCAGATCTTCCGCTGCCATCTATAAATAGCAGAGGCTGGCAGACTTGCACGGCCATCGACCGGACAGGCAATCGCACCACCATACGCCCATCAGCACCCGTTGGCTGCATTTGGCGCTATCATTGCACGATTGAACCAGCCAACGAGGCAGATAGATGTCGGTAGCAAAGAGCGTCAACGGGTACCTGATCAACCAGGCGAAAGACGGCCAGTGGTGGGTCGACAGCGTCGGCGGCGAGCATATCGCCGGACCGTTCCCCAGCGAAGCGTTGGCGATTGAAGTGGCATCGGTGTTGCAGGACCAGCCTGCTGCCCTTAAACGCCGTGGCAAGGACAAGAGCTGATCCGCCCTGTCCACACAGCCCTGCTTTACGCAGGGCTTTTTTGTGATTGCCCGCGGCGAAGTGGCCAATCGCTATAACCTTTTGCAGCCAGCGCTATCACAGGCTTAGCCCCATCATCCCGACGACGACCACACCACATGAATAGATTTTTGCCAATGATTGCGCTACTGGCCCTTACCGGTTGCGCCACGTCGGAAACGACTTACCTGCACAACGGAGAACAGGGCCTGACGATCGATTGCTCCGGGGAGGCCAACTCCTGGGCCACCTGCTACGAAAAGGCTGACGCCTCCTGCGCGGGCACCGGCTACAACATCGTCGGGACGGACGGCACCCCTTCGCCCAAGGAAAGCGACAAGACCCTGGGCGTGGATGTCGGCAATTACAAGAACCGCAGCGTGGTGGTGGTCTGCAAGTAAGGCACCCTGCCCTACATGTGGATCTCGGCGAACTTGATCCCCAGGCCGCGCACGGTCTCGATCAAGTCATCGAGACGAGCGAAGGATTCGACTTCATCGTTGTCATCCACCAGGAAATAACTGCGCCCGGCGCTTTTCTTGAAAAACACGATCCATTCCCCCGGGCTCGCCGGATTCTGGATCACGTGGGTGGCAGAGATATGACCCTCTGCATGGCACTTGCGTACCTGCTCTCGCTTCATGCTCGACTCCGGAAATGACAATGCGGTCCTGCCAATGCGATCTACTGTAGGAGCGAGTCTATCAGCCGGAAATGCAGGCGGTGGCGGCATCGCGTACATCCTGGGGGCGCAACGGCACATTGGAGATGCGTTCGTGGAGCTTGATGCTGCTGCCGCTGGAGCGTTCTTCGATGTCGAATACCGCAGCCGGGCCCGAGGAGAGCTTCTGCGGCACGATCACCCGCACGCCATCCTTCTGCGGTTCGACTTGCAGGGCGCCACGGCTGTCGGCCAGCTTCTCGGTCAGGCACTGCGCGTATTCATGGGGTTTCTTGCCAGAAATCACACTCATGGTAGGCAGCGTCTGATTGATATCCGAGACACTCGCACAACCACTCATCGCCACTACCAACGGCAGGATCCATATACCCCATTTCATGTTAAATCTCCGATAAAGAGCCTCCGACAGCATAAATGCGGTTTTTCTCCGAGGCTCGTTGCGTTAATCCGCATGGAATCGCGAATAACTGTTTTTAATTGTCAAAGCGCACCTCGACGACCGGATAATAACCTGTTCGGGCTGATAAACTGCACCAATCGCCCATGCTATCGTTTTGATTTTGTAGAAAAAGCCCTTCTGGAGGCGCCCATGAAATTTATCCACCAGCGCGAGCACCTCAACGAAGACGACATCGTCGTCATTCAGTGCTCGCAAACCTGCAACATCCGTTTGATGAACGACGCCAATTTCCGCAGTTTCAAGAATGGCGGTCGTCACACTTATCACGGCGGTGCGTTCGACACCTTCCCGGCGCGTATTACGGCACCGAGCACCGGTTTCTGGAACATCACCATCGACACGGTCAACCGCCGGCCGATCAGCGTGACCCGCAAACCGACCCTGACTCACTCGATCAAGATCATCCGCCGCTCCAGCTCGAAACTGAGCTGAGTGACGCGACCACACACAGACAAGCAGGTATGACCGTGGCTCAAACGACCAAGTACGTCATCAAATACAAACTCAACGGCGAACGCCGCTTCGAATTTGCGCAGCTGGAAAAGGGCACTGAAGAAGAAGCCAAAGTCGCGCTGGACGCCATTCATGGCCAAGGTGACGACGTCATCAGCGAAATCAGCGTAAGCAAGGCGCTGTAACGGAATCCGGAGCGCGCACCTGGAATTCGACCGCAAGCGCCGGAGTGATCGCGCCGGCAGTGCTCCCTAGACTGGCCACCTCAACCCTGGGTTAAGGAGTCAGAACATGTCCACTTCCTCGATTCGCTATATCAGCGGCACTTGCCGATCGCGAGGCACGGCGATGAGCGAGCAACGTCTCGAAGGACTGGATTGGCTGAACCTGGAACAGCAACTGGATCAGGATGGCTGCGCGATCATTCGATCGCTCTTGAGTCCGCAGACATGCGACGCAGTCAGCGCCCTGTACCCCCGGTCAGAACCGTTCCGCTCGCAAGTGATCATGGCTCGTCACGGTTTTGGCCGTGGCGAGTACAAATACTTCAGATATCCTTTGCCAGATGTCGTCGCCCGCTTGCGCAGTGCGCTCTACCCTCGCCTGGTGCCGATTGCCAATCGCTGGTACGAACGCATGGACCTGCCGACCCGTTTCCCCGAGACGCACGACGCTTTTCTCGAACGCTGCCATGCCGCCGGTCAGGAACGCCCGACCCCGTTGTTGCTGCAATATGGGCCGCAGGATTACAACTGCTTGCATCAGGATCTGTACGGTGAACATGTGTTCCCGCTGCAAGTGGCGATTCTGCTGTCAGAGCCGGACGAGGATTTCACCGGCGGCGAGTTCGTGCTGACCGAACAGCGTCCACGGATGCAGTCGCGGCCACAGGTCATCGGCCTGAAGAAAGGCGACGGGCTGATCTTTGCGGTCAATCAACGACCGGTCAAAGGCGTTCGTGGCTATTACCGCGTGACCCTGCGCCACGGCGTGAGTCGCCTGCACAGCGGAAAACGGCATACCCTTGGAATCATATTTCACGATGCCTCATGAGCCCATGTCCCCGACTACTTTCGACCTGTTTGCCGACGCTGAACCCGAGCAGCAGGCCCGGCGCGAGCAGATTGGCGAACAGTCTTTCGTCCTGAGGGGCTTTGCCCAGCCCTGGCTGGACCGGTTGCTGCCCGCACTGGAAACAGTGCTGGCAGGTGCACCATTGCGGCAGATGGTTACGCCAGGCGGCTTCACCATGTCGGCGGCCATGAGCAGTTGCGGCACTTGGGGCTGGACCACCGACCGTAGCGGCTACCGTTACACCCGCCATGACCCGCTGACCGGTCAACCCTGGCCAGCGATGCCCAAGGCATTTTTCGAATTGGCCCAGGCGGCGGCGCGTGAAGCAGGGTTTGCCGGTTTCGTGCCTGATGCCTGCCTGATCAACCGTTATGTCCCCGGCGCGAAGATGTCATTGCACCAGGACAAGGACGAAGCCTGCCTGGCAGCCCCGATTGTGTCGGTGTCGCTGGGGTTGCCGGCGATGTTCCTGTTCGGCGGCTTCGAGCGCAGTGACAAAAGCCAGCGAGTGCCGTTGTTGCATGGCGACATCGTGGTCTGGGGCGGCGTCGATCGCCTGCGTTATCACGGGGTGTTGCCGATCAAGGCCGGCCAGCATTCGCGCCTGGGTGAGCAACGCATCAACTTCACCTTTCGCACCGCCAGATGACGACCTCGAATTCGACCGCAAGACCCGGAGTGCAGCCGCCCCAGCGGCTGGTTAATCTGGATTAAACGGACCAACGGATATGACGCCATGACCAGTCACTCGCCAATTATCGCCACCGAGCATGACCCGCGCTGGGCCGCTGTCGTCGCGCGTGATCCTCGCGCCGACGGGCAGTTTGTCTATGCCGTGAAAACCACCGGTATCTACTGTCGCCCCAGCAGCCTGGCGCGCTTGCCGAAACCGCAGAATGTCGAATTCTTCGACTCCGCCGCGCAAGCCGAGGCGGCGGGTTATCGTCCGAGCAAACGGGCGGCCAAGGACCAGAGCGAGGTCGCCGCACAACATGCCCTGACCGTGGCCGCCGCTTGCCGCCAGATCGAAACCGCCGAACACCTGCCCGCGCTGAGCGAGCTGGCCCTGGCTGCGGGCCTCAGCAGCTTTCACTTCCATCGGGTGTTCAAGACCGTGACCGGGCTGACACCCAAGGGCTATGCCACGGCCCATCGTTCCCGCAAGGTCCGTGAGCGTTTGACCGATGGCGGTTCGGTGACCGACGCCCTGTATGACGCCGGCTTCAACTCCAACAGTCGTTTTTACGAAGCGGCGGATCAGTTGCTGGGCATGAAACCCGGCGATTACCGCGCAGCCGGCCAGAATAACGACATTCGTTTTGCCGTCGGCCAGTGTTCCCTGGGCGCGATCCTGGTGGCGCAAAGTGCACGCGGGGTGTGCGCGATCCTGCTCGGCGATGATCCGCACCAACTGGTCTGTGACCTGCAGGACAAGTTCCGGCGGGCCAACCTGATCGGTGCCGATCGCGAGTTCGAGCAGCTGATTGCCAAGGTCGTCGGTTTTATCGAAGCCCCGGCCATCGGCCTGGACTTGCCGCTGGATGTTCGCGGTACGGCGTTTCAGGAGCGGGTCTGGCAAGCGTTGCGGGAGATTCCGGCCGGCAGCACCGCCAGCTACGCCGATATCGCCCAGCGCATCGGCGCACCAAAAGCCGTGCGCGCCGTGGCTCAAGCCTGTGGCGCGAACAGCCTGGCGGTGGCGATTCCGTGCCACCGCGTGGTGCGCAGCGATGGTAATTTGTCGGGGTATCGTTGGGGGGTGGAACGCAAGCGGCAGTTGCTGGAGCGGGAGGTGCAGTAGATCAAAAGATCAAAAGATCGCAGCCTCGCTTCGCTCGACAGCTCCTACCCCCCCCTGCCCTGTATTCACGTTGGAGAATCCTGCAATGAGCCAATGGCCAGATACCCGCATTCTTGATCTGCTCGGGATCGAACTGCCGATCATCCAGGCGCCCATGGCCGGCGCCACGACCTCGGCCATGGTGATCGCGGCGAGCAACGCCGGCGGACTGGGCTCGATGCCCGCCGCCATGCTGAGCATCGAGCAGTTACGCGAAGAACTGAAGATGATTCGCCAGCACAGCCAGCGACCGATCAACGTCAACTTCTTCTGTCATCAGGCCCCGGCGGCCGATGAGCAACGCGCCCGGGACTGGAAAAATCTGCTGGCGCCTTACTACCGCGAACTCGGCGTCGATTTTGACGCGCCGACACCGGTGTCCAACCGCGCGCCGTTCGATAACGCGGCCTGCGAAGTGATCGAAACGCTGCGTCCCGAAGTCGTGAGTTTTCACTTCGGCCTGCCGGAAAAATCCTTGCTGGATCGGGTGAAAGCGACCGGGGCCAAAGTGCTGTCTTCGGCCACTACGGTCGAAGAAGCCCTCTGGCTTGAGCAGCAGGGTTGTGATGCGATCATCGCCATGGGTTATGAAGCGGGCGGTCATCGCGGGATGTTCCTCAGCGACGACCTGAGCAGCCAGGTCGGCCTTTTCGCCCTGGTGCCGCAGATCGTCGACGCCGTGAACGTGCCGGTCATCGCCGCTGGCGGCATAACCGATGCGCGAGGCGTCGCGGCGGCGTTTGTGCTGGGAGCGTCGGCGGTGCAAGTGGGCACCGCGTATTTGTTCACGCCAGAGGCCAAGGTCAGCGCCTCCCACCACAAGGCCCTGCGCACGGCCAGGGCGAGCGAGACCGCCATGACCAACATTTTTACCGGCCGCCCGGCACGGGGCATTCTCAACCGGGTCATGCGCGAACTCGGACCGATGAGCGATAAAGCGCCGGCCTTCCCGCTGGCGGGGGGCGCGCTGATGCCGTTGCGGGTCAAGGGGGAAGCAGACTTCAGCAACCTGTGGGCCGGGCAGGCGTTTACCTTGGGGGTTGAAATGAGCACGGCGGAGTTGACCCGCAAGCTGGCGGAGGAAGGATTGGCAAAATTGATTAACCGCTAAAAACCTGCCCCCGATTCTCCGACACGATCATCTGTGTACAAATGATTGCGAAAAACGCCGCCCCCTGTGTAGGAGCCGGCTTGCTGGCGAAGGCGTCTTCATTGGCGCTGCAAGGCTCGAGGCCGCCTTCGCTGCGGTGCGGCGATCCGACAAGCCATTTCTACAGCGTTCCGTTTACAGGCAAATCGCTATATATTTATTTATATAGCGTTTACCCTCGCCGCACTTGCCAACCATGGAGCCGTTTCATGACCATTCGTGCCTCACGTTTTGCCCCCACCTGCCTTGCGAGCCTGATCGCTGTGTTCGCCCTGGGTTCTGCCCAGGCGGACGAAGTCCAGGTCGCCGTCGCGGCCAACTTCACGGCGCCGATCCAGGCCATCGCGGCTGATTTCGAGAAAGACACCGGGCACAAACTGGTCACCTCCTTTGGTGCAACCGGCCAGTTCTACACCCAGATCAAGAATGGCGCGCCGTTCGAAGTCTTCCTCTCGGCGGACGACACCACCCCGCAAAAACTCGAAACCGAAGGCGACACCGTCAAGGGCTCGCGCTTCACTTACGCCATCGGCACCCTGGCGCTGTGGTCGGCCAAAGAAGGCTACGTCGACGCCAAGGGCAATGTGCTCAGCGACAATCAGTATCAGCATCTGTCCATCGCCAACCCGAAAGCCGCGCCCTACGGCCTGGCCGCCACCCAGGTGCTAGCCAAGCTGGGCCTGACCGACAAGGTCAAAGCCAAGATTGTCGAAGGCCAGAACATCACCCAGGCCTATCAGTTCGTCTCCACCGGCAACGCCGAACTGGGCTTCGTGGCCTTGTCGCAGATCTACAAAGACGGCAAAGTCACCGCCGGCTCGGCCTGGATCGTTCCGGCCGAGATGCACGACCCGATCAAACAAGACGCGGTGATCCTCATCAAAGGCAAGGACAACCCGGCCGCCAAGGCACTGGTTGACTACCTCAAAGGGCCGAAAGCCGCCGCCGTCATCAAGTCCTACGGTTACCAACTCTAAATGACCCTATCGAGTGCCGACTTTTCCGCCATCTGGCTGACCCTGAAACTGGCGTCGCTGACCACGGTCATCCTGCTGATCATTGGCACTCCGATTGCGTTATGGCTGTCGCGCACCCAATCCTGGCTGCGCGGTCCGGTCGGGGCGATCGTCGCCCTGCCCCTGGTACTGCCGCCTACGGTCATTGGCTTTTATTTGTTGCTGGCGCTCGGCCCCCACGGGTTTGTCGGCCACTTCACCCAATCCCTGGGTCTTGGCACCCTCACCTTCAGTTTTGCGGGGCTGGTGATCGGCTCGGTGTTGTATTCGATGCCATTCGTGGTCCAGCCGCTGCAAAACGCTTTTTCCGCCATCGGCACCCGCCCGTTGGAAGTGGCCGCGACTTTGCGCGCCAATCCCTGGGACACTTTTTTCAGCGTGATCCTGCCCCTGGCCCGACCGGGTTTCATCACCGCGGCCATTCTAGGTTTCGCCCACACCGTCGGCGAGTTCGGCGTGGTGCTGATGATCGGCGGCAATATTCCCGACAAGACCCGAGTGGTCTCCGTGCAGATCTACGACCACGTCGAGGCCATGGAATACGCCCAGGCCCATTGGCTGGCCGGGGCGATGCTGGTGTTCTCGTTTGCCGTGTTGCTGGCGCTGTACTCCAGCCGCAAAACCAAAGCGGGCTGGAGCTGATCGATGATTCATACGCGTCTGAAACTGAAATATTCGGGCTTCGCCCTGGATGTGGATCTGCAATTGCCCGGTCGTGGCGTCACCGCGCTTTACGGTCACTCCGGCTCGGGCAAGACCACTTGCCTGCGCTGCATTGCCGGCCTGGAACGGGCCGAACAGGGCTTTGTCCAGGTCAACGATGAAGTCTGGCAGGACAGCGACAAGCAGGTTTTCGTCCCGCCGCACAAACGCGCACTGGGGTATGTCTTTCAGGAAGCCAGCCTGTTTCCCCATCTGTCGGTGCTGGCCAACCTGGAATTCGGACTGAAGCGAATCCCGAAACAACAACGCCGGGTCGACATGACGCACGCGACCGAACTGCTCGGGATCGGCCATCTGCTGGATCGCCATCCGCAGCACCTGTCGGGCGGTGAACGGCAACGGGTCGGCATCGCCCGCGCCCTCCTCACCAGCCCGAAACTGCTGCTGATGGACGAACCGCTGGCGGCGCTGGACAGCCAGCGCAAAGGCGAAATCCTGCCCTACCTGCAACGGCTGCACGATGAACTGGACATCCCGGTGCTGTACGTCAGCCACTCCCAGGACGAAGTGGCGCGGCTGGCCGACCACATCGTCCTGCTCAGCAACGGCAAGGCGCTGGCCAGCGGGCCGATCGGCGAAACCCTGGCCCGGCTCGACCTGCCCCTGGCGCTGGGCGATGACGCGGGCGTGGTGATCGAGGGGCATGTCAGTGCCTATGACGCCGACTATCAGTTGCTGACCTTGCAACTGCCGGGCACCGCCCTGAACATTCGCGTGGCTCACACGCCAATGGACGCCGGCCAGGCACTGCGCTGCAAGGTGCAGGCGCGGGATGTCAGCCTGAGCCTGCACAGCGTCGAGCAAAGCAGCATCCTCAATCGCCTGCCGGTCACCGTGATCAGTGAGATGGGCGCCGACAATGCCGCTCACGTGCTGATCCGCCTGGACGCCGCCGGCACGCCGCTGCTGGCGCGCATCACCCGCTACTCCCGGGACCAGTTGCGCGTGCACCCGGGCCAGCAACTCTGGGCCCAGATAAAGGCGGTCGCCGTACTGGCATAGCTTGGCTGAAATAACTTGGCTGGCACCACTGCAACGGCATGCGGTCAATGGCAATAACGGCCCCTGATTCGTTGCAAGGACTACCGCCATGCCCGATACCGTATCGCCCGACGTGCTGCCGCCTGATTTGCATTACGTCGATGACACCTTGCCCGGCATCACCCGCAAGAAACTGCGCGGCACGTTCTGCTACTTCGATCCAGCGGGCCGGCGCATCACCGACCCGGACGAAATCAAGCGCATCAACGCCCTCGCCGTACCCCCGGCCTACTCCGATGTGTGGATCTGCGCCGACCCGCGTGGCCACCTGCAAGCCACCGGTCGTGACGCCCGGGGTCGCAAGCAATACCGTTATCACACACGCTGGCGGGAAGTGCGCGATGCCGACAAATACTCGCGCCTGCGGGACTTCGGACGCGCCTTGCCCAAGCTGCGCCTACAGCTGGAAACGTTGCTGGCGGCACCGGGTTTCAGCCGGGACAAGGTCATGGCCACGGTCATCACCTTGCTCGATGCGACATTGATCCGGGTCGGCAATACGCAGTACGCCCGGGACAATCGCTCCTACGGCCTGACCACCCTGCGCAGCCGTCACGTCGAGATCAACGGCAGTGCGATCCTGTTCCAGTTCCGCGGCAAAAGCGGCGTTGAACATCAGATCACCGTGAAAGACCGGCGCCTGGCGCGGATCATCAAGCGCTGCCAGGAAATCCCCGGGCAAAACCTGTTTCAGTATCTCGATGAGAATGGCGAGCGGCACAGCATCAGCTCCTCCGACGTCAACGCCTACCTGCAAACCCTGACCGGCGCCGACTTCACCGCCAAGGATTACCGCACCTGGGCTGGCAGCGTCCTGGCGTTGTCGGTATTGCGTCAATTGCAATGGGAGCCGGAGTCGGACGCCAAGCGCCATGTGGTCGAGATGGTGAAGAACGTCGCCCGGCAACTGGGCAACACCCCGGCGGTCTGCCGCAAGTGCTACATCCACCCGGCAGTGCTCGATGGGTTTCTTCTGGGGGCCCTGGCCCAGTTGCCGCGCCCGAGAACACGCAAAGGACTCAGGGCCGAGGAAGTCGGACTGGCGACTTTTCTTGAGCAAATAATCGCCGCCGCGGACAAACCCTGACTGGCGCCACACCGGAATTCAACCGACGAACTGCCCGTTGATTTTTTGCATGATCGCAAATGGCTTCTATGCTTGTTCTGGACACGTATCAGCTGCGGTGACGCCATGGAAGACATTTTCGTTGTGAAGCGCTGCAACAGGATCATCATTCATGGCCGCCGAGCCGGGGAAACCCGTCATCCACCCCCTGATGCCGCCGTCTGGTACCGCATTATCGATACGCGCACCCGCGGCTTCATGGGCGACGGCTTCGATCGGGAAGAAGAGGCCCGACGCGCCTGCTGGCAGCTGAACGCCAGGTCGCAGATGACCACCCGACAAGGCTGAAGTCCGGGTCTATACTGAAAACTGCTGAAGGATCAACGACCCCATCGGTAGAAAGCTCGCTCCCAGCGGGCTTTTTGCTACCACTGACAAGGTTTCTTCACCGGAGGTGTTTGCCATGTCCGAAAAAGAGTCCATCACCACCCTGCTCACCCTGCTTGACTCTCGCCAGGCTCGCTTGGCTGCGGCGTGCAAGGAAATCGCCGACTGGGTCGATCATCAAGGCGGGCACCCAACTGCGCTCAGAATTCGTGATCGCCTGAATGACATCGAGAAGGACACACCACTGATCCGCAATACTCTGTCTTCGCTCAAACCTGTCGACCCGCCCCTGCCGCGGTTCAGATGATTCGATCTGGACAACGGATTCCAGGACACGGCCTGATTCAGGACGCATGAACGGCAACAACCAGTTACCGGATGCGTCCTTGCCTGAGCGTTTTGTGCTACACCCGTCAACCCGACCTGGTGTCGGGATTTTTTTTGCCTGAATTATCCGTTCACACCCCTTTCACAACTCACCCTCTACAGTGGCCTCACTCCTTTTGAAGCATCCCCTTGGCCCGCCCGCATGCGAGCCTTTTTTTTGTCCGTGACCCGCTCAACGAACGTCGTCACCTGCGGGAGGTCAAACGATCACACGTCACGAAGGAGACGTCTGATGATCACCCACTTCAAGATCGGCGGGCATCTGGCCTGCGGTCACAAAGGCACCAACCTCACCTCGACCCGCGAACTGAACCGCGTGAAATGCAGAAGCTGTCGCAACACCGACGCCTTCAAGGAAGCGCGCAAAGACCAGCGCAACGCTGCACGCCGCGCCTCACGTAAAACCAGAGTCACCCCCACTCCCAACGACTGGCGCGCGGCCTGGACCGAGCGGCTCACCGCCATGGCCGGACGGCAACGCTTGCCTCGGGGTTTTACCGGCCAACCTTTTGTTTAGCTGAGCGGTCAGGCGGTCGGGTCGCGTTCATTCGGCCCGGCCACCCTCTTGCCGAGCGCTCAATAGAAAACCGGATGGAACAAGTCTGTTCGTTATGTTTCGAAAGTTATAAGTCCCTGTCCTTGTAAACAGGGCGCTACTGGAGAGGAAATCCTGATGAACAGTAGACTTGTGCTTCTGCTTGCCTGCCTGAGCCCTACCCTGACGATGGCCCAGGGGTGCGACGTCCTGACCCGATCCCAGAGCCCTTCCGTGCCCGTGATTGAGACCCACACCTGCTATGAATACGAAGGCATGCCGGTGGACGCCATCGACTGGTCCTGCAGCAACGAGAGCAAGGAGATGCTGACCAGCACCAAGAAAAAAGTCGAGCAGTGCGCCGACCATTACCAGGCCACGTGCCAGGGCACCTTGACGCCCGAATCCCTGGCCAACCCTCAGTCCGTCAGTAAGGACAAGAACAGCAAGGCACTGAACATCCCGAAAGATGCCCAGGTCATTACCTATTACTACGCGGCTGAAAACCTTGGGCAATCGAAGGTCGACTGCGAAACCGGCGGTGGCAACTGGAAACAGAAATAACTACGCCGGTGAGACACAACGCGCACTCGGATCATGACGGTAGCGCCGGATGCTTATCGTCAGGCTTTGGAACAGGCAAAGCTTCCAACTAATTGATAACCCTGGTGTTGTAACTGTTCACCACGGTACTCGATGGCCGCAATACCCCCGATGTGCACTATATTATTTGATTATTAGCCCTATAGCGCCGCCATCGGTAAGGGTGGCGCTATCGTGTCAATTTGTTGGCAACAATGAGTTTCCTCAACTAGGATTCCTAGCGCATCAAGCATCTTTTTAAACAGGCGTCCAATCAAGGAGAGATAGATGACATCCATTCGTGCCGCCGAAAAAACCTATCGTGCCTGGTCCAGCCCGATCCTGCTCGAACTCAAGGAGCGAGAGCATCAACTGGATCCTGATGCCCGGCAGGCCCTGCAAAACGTCTTGGTGGAGAGAAGGCTGCTGAATGTCGGCAATTCTGCTGGGGCCGATCGACGCAAACCTGATCCGACGCCTGGCGGAGGTCGATCCTAGATGTGAGAAACGAAAATAACGGATTGAACAAGAGGGTTTGCATTAGCTATCGACCGCAAGCCCTTGATTTTTTTAAGATCTCACAGATCCGTAGCTTAATTTCCGTACGATGACAATCTATCTGACACTGGTATCGATACTCGTCCTGTCACAGACCAGAACTCAAGATCCTGTGCCGATCGGGTCTGGTGCAATGAAGCGCGAGGCGATGCCATGCGCCTGAAAGCGATTTTATCTACTGGCCGCTGCTGTCGAATATGATCGTCTCCGTCCTCTGCCGACTTGTTCACAATGCCAAAGTCGCCGACCAGGCAGTGGAAAATCAGCCACGACCGTAGCCGACACGCTCCTGGCCTGGCGATTGGAAAGAGGTTGCGCAATTTGAAAGGCAAATTACTGGGTGCCGCCGCCACCTTGGCAATTATTGGTGCCGTGACTTATGGGTTAAGCAGCTGGGAAGCCAACGAAAACCCGCAGCGGGATGAGCAGTGCAAGATTGCGCGGCAGCGTGTGAAATCCCTGGAAATCCAGGCACGAGCGCTGGCCGCAGGACTCTCGGTCGATGGCTACGCCGAGGCCGAGAAGGCCGAGGTCGGCAAGCTAATTCACGCGCTCGATACGGCCAAAAACGAGCAGGAGGTCGAGGCGGTCATCGAGGCACACGCTGCCACGGTTCAAGCGCAGGTTGCCGCTTCGGATGCCGAGGTGAAGTCCCGGGGCGATCAGCTGTTTCTTGAGCAACGGCTGAAAGAGCAGCGAATACCGGCCGACGTCAAACAGCAACTCAAGCGCGCCGAGAAGGCCGTCGCTATCGCCTGTAATTGACCTTTGGCATTTCATTCCAGCGAACGCCACGCACCCACCGCTCGTCCGCTGCCCAGCACGATTTCGTCGCCGATTTTTCCAATGCTGTGTTAACCACATGCAAGGAAGATTCACCATGATGAAGCATAAAATTGCAGTGCTCACGCTCGCTGGCCTTGTCTCTGCTGGATCGATGTATGCGGTCGCAGCAGACAGCACATCCACAGGATCGACTTCAACCGATGGCACCAGCCAGACTCGTGAACCGGCGCCCAAAAGCACAAATGCCGATCCGGACGCCGCTTCGCTACCCAAAGGAGCCGATGGCGGCACCACGGATAGCGGCCCTACACCTGCCGGTTCCAAACCCGGTGGTGCCGAAAAGGCAGGTGGCGGTAGCAGCAGCGGAGGCAGTGGTGGCAGCTAGCGGTTTGACTCGGGACTTTTGTGCGGCCCCGATCCTGTAGGAGCTGGCTTGTCGGATCGCCCCACCGCAGCGAAGGCGGCGTGTCAGTCGACATCGATGCCGGGCGTCAGTTCGCCTTCGCGAGCAGGCTCGCTCTCACACTGGGTCTTCGGCGGATTCGGAATGTATTCCCTTCCGGCTTCGAATGAACTGACTGAGAGTGGTGTGACGGAAAGGATTTGTTGCGGAAAAAAACATAAGGGCCTGCGCGAGGTACCTCACGCAAGCCCTTGATATGTATGGTGCCGAAGCCGGAATCGAACCTTCATCTTTGTCGCTGAAAATAAAGGAAATTTTTAAGTTCGAAAACTTCTCTACCTCTATGTGTACCCTCATTGGGCTTTTCCAATGGTACGACTGGAACGCAGTTGGGCACCGCGCAGACAAAAAATCGGATGTTTTTTCGTTCTTTTTGGAATTCAGTAGAACACTGCAGCGCAATATTTGGAGCGCGAAACGAGACTCGCATCTGGCGTCCGACTGTAGTTTGAGCGCCCCACCGATTGGCGCTCTTTAGCAGTCAAACATTGCGCGCACCTTACAAACATGTCCCCTCCAGGGGACATCTACCTTAGCGCTTGGGTTTAGAGTGGCTCGAAGACAAAAACTGTCCCCGATAACAATAAACCGGGAGCCGCCGGACCATGCATCAGCCTCAAATCGTACCCCATCAATCTCTGTATTTTCCCTATCAGGTTTATCCTGCTTTCGTGCCGTCCCAAAGCATCCTCAATAGCTCGCCCGTGGCGATTGTGGGTGCCGGACCTATTGGTCTGACGCTGGCGCTCGAACTGGCGCGCTACGGTATCAGAAGCACAGTTCTGTCCGCTCAGCAGCAAGTCTGTGAAGGTAGCCGCGCTATTGTTTTCACCCGCCGCTCCATGGAGATTTTCCAGCAAGTAGGGGTATCCGAGGCGGTAACCGAGCAGGGCCTGCCCTGGCACTTCGGCAATTCGTATTACCGCGGCCAGCGGGTTTTTCGCATGGAAGCACCGGTCGACGAGCATGATCGCTTTCCGCCGATGACCAATTTGCAACAGCAGTACCTCGAGCAACATCTGGTGGAGGCAGCCCAGGCACAGCCACTGATCGAATTGCGTTGGGGCAATAATGTTATCGATATCGAGCAGCACACCGACCACGCAAGGTTGCAAGTCGATACCCCGGGTGATGCCTATACCCTGAAGGCCGATTGGGTGGTGGCCGCTGATGGCGCCCGCTCCGGATTGCGTTCGATGTTGGGCCTCAAGCTTGAAGGGGCGTCTTATGAAGGACGGTTCGTGATTGCCGACATCCGTATCAAGCTCGATTTGCCGACCGAACGCCTCGCATTTTTCGATCCCTCCTGGAACCCCGGCAATACCGTATTGATGCACCGAGAGCCCGGGGATATCTGGCGCATCGACTACCAGTTGCCCGCGGACGAAACACCCGAGCAGGCATTACACCCCGACTCCTTGCGCGAGCGCATCAATGCGCAACTGGCGATGCTCAATGTCGAGAACCCTGAATGGGTGCTTGATTGGAGTTCGGTGTATTCGGCCCGGGCGCTGACCTTGAAGCAGTACATCAATGAGCGAGTGATTTTTGCCGGAGACGCGGCGCATCTGTTGCCGATCTTCGGCGTGCGCGGCGCCAATACCGGATTCCAGGATTGCCATGATCTTGGCTGGAAACTGGCGCTGCACATCAAAGGCCTTGCCGGTGCCGGACTGCTGGCTTCTTACAGTGACGAACGGGTCAAGGCTGCTCGTGAAATCATTGAAGAGGCCGGCAAGAGCACGCGGTTCATGGCGCCGCCCAGTCGCGGTTATCGACTGTTGCGCGATGCGGTGCTATCGCTGTCGTTGACCCGGGAGTTCGTTCGCCCGCTATATCACTGGCGTACTTCAAGGGCTCACGATTATGCCGATTCGCAACTCAATGCGGTGAACGACGACAATCTATTGTTTACCGGCGGGCCGCGCAACGGTGCACCGTTGCTAAATGTCCGTCTGGCAGAGCAGCACTATTTTTTCGATGAGTTGGCGCCCGCTTATCATTTGATTTGCTTCACTGACGAGGTGGCACTCGATGTCGAAGTCGTTGCACATGTCCAGGCTCTGCGCCGCCAGGGAGTACCGATACAAGTGATCGCGATCGCCATGAATGGCGTCCTTCAGGTGCAACATGCCGACCTGACTTTGGCCGATTGCGACAATCTATTCAGCACGCGTTACGGCGTACAGCACGCAGGCGCCGCCTATCTGGCGCGCCCAGACCAGCATGTCTGCGCGCGCTGGTTGCATTTGGATGGCGAGCATTTGCGCCATGGATTGAACCAGGCCCTTGGCCATAACGGGAGTGACCACCCATGAGCCAGTCAATGAACGTAACAGACCTCGAACACGCTTATGACCGACTCGCCGAGGCGATTGATCGTACGGGTAACGACAGCGAGTTGTTTCTGGTCAAGCTGGCTCTACTGGCGGCCGAGGCACTGAACGATGCCGAGCGCTTCGACGCACTGATCGAGTGCGCCGTGCAGGATCTGTAAAACCTTGCATCAGCCAATAATTACAAAAACAGGATCACCCTATGTTATCCCGTCCTGCTGTGAACCCTGGCGGGCAGGCCGGCCCCCATCCGGCGGTCATTGCCAAAGTCTCGAAACGCCTGCTGTGGTTTCTTTTCATCTGCTTCGTTTTTTCATTTCTGGACCGTATCAACATCGGTTTCGCCGGGCTGACGATGATGGACGATCTGGGTTTGAGCAGTACCCAGTTTGGCATGGCAACGACGATTTTTTACCTGGCCTACATCGCCTGCGGCATCCCCAGCAACATCGCCCTGGCGAAGCTGGGTGCACGGCGCTGGATTGGCAGTCTGATGATTGCCTGGGGCTTGGCGTCGACAGCCACCTTATTTGCGCATGACGCGGCCAGTCTTTATTGGCTGCGTGCGTTGGTAGGTATCACCGAGGCAGGATTTCTGCCCGGTGTGCTGTTGTACATGACGTTCTGGTTTCCAGCGGCGTACCGGGCGCGTGCCAATGCGCTGTTCATGATAGCCATGCCGTTTACCGCGGACTTTGGCTCGATTTTGTCCGGCGCCATTTTGGGCCTGGATGGCCACTGGGGCCTGGCAGGCTGGCAATGGTTGTTTCTGCTCGAAGGACTACCCAGCGTCGTACTCGGTCTGGCGGTGTACGGTTATCTGGATGATCAGCCGCGCAAGGCACAATGGTTGAGTGACGGCGAGAAGCTGCAGTTGGCCGAGTTGATCGAGCGTGACCGTCAGGCACCTTCCCCTCACTCTCACTGGGGACGTGAGTTGCTGTCACCATCGGTGATTCTATTCTGTCTGGTGTACTTTTGCCTGGTCAACACCTTGGCGATGATCGCAGTCTGGACGCCATTGATCGTCAAGAGCTTCAGCACTGGCCAGAGCAATACTTTGATCGGATTATTGTCGGCAATTCCGCAAATATGCACCATCATTGGAATGATCCTCTGGGGCCGACACTCGGACCTGACCCAAGAGCGGCGTTGGCACCTGGCGCTTCCAATGCTGCTGGCTGCAACAGGCTGGTGTTGCACGGCCCTGTCGAGTGAGCCGATCGTGCAACTGGCCGGGGTCTGCATGGCGGCGATGGGTTCCTATACGGCCGGTTGTCTGTACGCCGCGCTGCTGTTACTGGTGGCTGCAATGCTGGTACGCACGCTACCCCACGAACGCCAACCTTCATCACGTGAACTGATCCCTGAATGAACCACTGGCTGCTTACCAACGTTTACCATCAGAGCCCATTAACGACGGGGGAAATTGCTCATCTATTGGCTCGGGTCGGCGAGGATTGCCGAACCTGGTTGGCGGCAGAGTTACTGACCCTGGTGCGGGGTGAAATGCCGCTGGCTCAATGTACGATTTTCGCTTATCCGGAAGGCCAGGAGCCGCAGGTGTTGTCGTGTTCCGATCAGGCAAGACTAGTGCAGATATCGCGTATCTCCCGGGACTACGTCGAGCGTTTTCACAGCCTGGACGGCAACCGCCAAGCGATGCTCGGTCACCGGGCAAAATACGGCGGCGCGCGAATCCTGGCTCAGCTTCAGTCAGCTGAAGACATCACCCATCGCGACTATCGGCGGATCTGCTACGAACAACCGCAAATCTCCCAGCGCATGGCCTTGCTCAATCATCAGGAAGAGGGCGGGGCCTGGCTGTCGATCAACTTCTATCGAGGTCGCGAGCACGGCAACTTCAATCAGCGCGAAATTGAATTTATCGAGTCGGTTGCGCCGTTACTGATTCAAGTCACGCGATTGCACTATCGCGCTTTTATCGAAGCCAATCAGATGCCGTCCTTGCTAAGTCAACGCGTCGAGTTGCTCTATCCTGAACTGACTCGTCGGGACCGTGAACTACTTAAGTATTTACTTTGTGGTCTTGGGGCTGAAGATATCGCGCCCCTGATGGGCATCCAGCGCTCAAGCGCCGCTACCTACATCAAACGGCTCTATCGAAAGGTGGGAGTCAGCGGACATCGAGAATTGCTGGGGCTGGTAGTGAGAGGTCGTTGGTCCTGAGCGGACGTTGAATACTGAGCATTGGCGAGAACCGCAAGCCTGAGCATCTTTCAATCGCCGCTAGCCTCAGGGGATGGCGTCTACTGGGAGAACAGCTACGCCTGTTGATAACTATCACCCCCTAGTGGCAGGCGTTGGCAGATGCCCTTCGCCGCCGCTCTGACCACCGGCCTGCCGCTGCTCGTGGGCGCTTGAATCGACAGTCTCGATTATGGCCTGGTCTCTTCGCTTGGGGGTCGTGTTCCTTCATCTGCCTGCCCCGCCACTGTCGCATCGCATGGACGCGTGAAAGCCCTTTACTTCTCGACCAATTCCCTGGCAAGAGTGCAACAGCCAGGGAGTTGCGTTCCAGGGAATCAGAGATGCTGAGGAGTGATCGGGTGCACACCTACGAACTTTTGAAAGGTGCGAACGATATCGGCATAGTCGATGTCTTCCGTGATGAAGACTATACGCGTGCGCCGGTCAGCCGAAGGCCATGATGGCAATTTCTGCGGTGAATGAAATATGTGCTGCACTCCGTGTATGACCAACGGTTCTTCAGGATACTCAACCAGATGCACAAGACCTTTCACACGTAGCATAGATTCGCCGCGCATGGATGCCATCAGGTCCAGCCAATGGAAAAAGGCAACCTCCTCTACCGGCTCATCCAGCACAATACAATGAGCCCTTATACGATCACCATGACGGTTCACGTCATGATGATGCCCGTGATGGTGATGACCATCACTGAATTTCTCATTCGACAGCCAAGCGCTGACGTCAGCCGATTTGCGTAATGGGTCGTACTCTTCGGCTCCCAGCACATCGTCCGGACTGACATTTCCATCGACCACATATCGCATCGGGGCAGTTGGATTGAGGGCCCGCAAACGCGCACTCAGGGTATCGACTACCTCGCCAGCAACCAGGTCAGTCTTGGTCAGCAGAAGACAATCAGCCACCGCAGCCTGCTTCACCGCTTCGGTATGACGATCAAGAGTGCCCATGCCGTTGACAGCATCTACGGTAGTCACAACGCAGTGAAGACGATATCGGCTGATGATGTCAGGGTCGACCATTAGGGTGTGCAGCACTGGCGCTGGATCGGCCAGACCAGTGGTTTCGATGACGACCCGAGTGAACCCGGTGATTTCCTTTCGCTCACGCCTGGCGTTGAGCTCCAGAAGTGTATCGACCAAGTCACCGCGTACCGTGCAGCACAGGCAACCGCTGTTTAGTACTCGCAAATTTTCACTCACCTCTTCGACTAGCAGGTGATCGATCCCTATCTCTCCGAACTCATTGATGATGACCGCCGTGTTCCCCAACTCGGGAAGCTGCAGCAGGTGATTCAGCACGGTGGTTTTCCCGCTACCGAGAAAACCGGTCAACAACGTCACAGGTATGCGTGAATCGACAATGTCCTTCATGGCGTCTGCTCATACACAATACGGCCTTCGAACCAGGTCGCCAGAACGCGAGTCGCAGCCAGCTCGTCGACCGGGATGTTGAACAAATGACGGTCGAGAACGATCAAGTCAGCGGATTTGCCAACCTCGATTGAGCCCGTCTCGTCTGCGATGCCCATCGCTCGCGCCGGGTTAAGCGTGTAGGCGCGCAACACCGTGGCCAGATCAAGCGCCTGTTCGGGCCAAAGCGCCCCAGGAAACCGCCCGCTGGGATCGCGTCGGGTGACCATGCCCTGAATCCCGGTCCAGGGACTCGGATCCGGTGTCACCGGCCAGTCCGAGCCACCAGCAATCAGCGCACCCGACTCGTGAAGGTCACGATTTGGCCAATAGTGCTCTACCCTCTCCAGCGGCACGGTCGCACGAATCGCTTCAATGAAGATGCCCGGAAACCAAATCATGGGCGACAAATCTGCGGCCACGTTGAGCTCGGCGAAGCGCGGTATATCGTCCGGATGTATAAAACTCGCGTGGGCAATCTGATGCATCAACCCGAGCCCGTTGAAGCTGCGCACAACCTCAATGGCGTCAAGTGCAGCCCGTACGGCGCCATCCCCTGTGCAGTGGATTTTCACAGCGATACCCTGCCCCTCGCAGTCGGATAACGCACGCGCCAACTGCGGCACACTCAGCAGGGTCGCGCCGCGAAAGCAGCAGGCGTGAAGGGCATCGGGTAGATAGGGTTCCAGCATTGCCGAGGTACGCGTGGTCGGCACACCGTCAAGGAAGATCTTGCCGGCATCGGGGCGAAAATGACGGCTGCGATAGCTATCACGTAGCGCGAACAAGGTTTCGCCCCATTCTCCCGGCGCGAGTGCCGCCTCTACGACGGGCAGTGAACCTACGACCCACGCCGTCAACTGCTCTGAATCGGCAAGCGCCTTGATGGCATCCATCACCGGACGCGATGTGAGTGCTTCCTGAAACCCTGTAATGCCGCAAGCATTGAGTCGACGCAATGCATGCGCGCCGGCATCAATGTCAAGTTGCGGCGATGATGCGAGAGCATTGCCCACGGCGGCCTCGACCAACGCTGAGGCCGCCTCCAGCAGCAGGCCCGTCGGCTCGCCAGTGGCAGGATCGCGAACGATCACACCGTTGAGCGGATTCGGCGTGGCGGCATCGATGCCGGCGAGACGCAAGGCAGCGGAACTGGCCCAGCGATTGTGGTGCGAGTCGTCCCTAAGCATTACCGGCCGGCCGCCAGCAGCCTCATCCAAGGATTTACGGGCCTCCAACGTCAACTCGCCGAGCAGGCCGCTGCCCCAGATACCGCCGACTACCCAGCCATCGGGCGGCTGCTTCATAGCGGCCTGACGAACCTGCTCAAGCACCTGTTGAAGTGAGAGGTTGGGAGGAAAACCCGTTTCATATAGCTCTGCGCGTCCGGCAAACAGAAAATGGTTATGCACGTCGATGATACCGGGCATGACCATCCGCCCCTGGAGATCGATGACTCGTGCCCGGGACGACACGGCTGCACGAGCAGCGGCCTCGCTTCCCACGGCAATCAGGCGACCGTCACGTATTGCCAGCGCGTCGGCCCATGGGTAATCAGCGTTCATCGTGTAGATCGCGCCATTGAAAAAAATTAGATCCGCATCAGTATTTTGAGAAGTCGTCATATGAGGTTGGCTCGCAGATATTGGTGTATGGGGCATCCTATCGAGCGAGGGCGAGCGAGAGTTATCCGATATTGGCAAAAATTTCAGCGATGTAGGGTCTGCGACGGCAGCTCGCCGAACATAGCCCGATAATCAGCGGAAAACCGACTCAAATGCCAGAATCCCCAACGTGCAGCGACCTTCTGCACAGAGAGCGAAGACGTGCTATCTCGCAATTCACGGCGCGCAGCATTAAGGCGCAGAGCCCGTAAATAAGCCACAGGATTAATCCCCAGGGTTTCCTGAAAACAATACTGAAGCTTGCGTCGGCTGGCTCCTATGCCGTTGCATAGATCGAGGATCGAGAACGGCTCGTCAAGGTGGCTCAGGGCAAACTCACGAGCCCGGTCAACCATCCGTTTACGCGCAGTGGGGTTGAGCGGTGGCGTTTGATCAAGCTCAACAACGTCAAGTAAATGCAACATCACCGTATCGCGAATACCACGGCGAATCGACTCATCTCCCAACAGGAAATCCCCACTCTGGCCGCCCTCCTGTAGCTCATCGAGTAATACTTTAAGTTCGCCATCCACTGTTGAGTCACCGAGCCGGTAACAGGTGGGAAAATCAGTAATCCGAAAACGACTACCCTGGCACCCCAGCACATGCTCAAGAGCCCGCTCCTCGATAGCCACAATCAGCACATCCATGATCTGTGGAATACGTATCTCAGGCAGGTTGTCGCCGTGTGCCACAAGCACACTTGGCTCACGAATCAGATGCCCGGAACAATGGACATCCCCCTGACGACTCAAAGGCACACTGAAGGTAACCGTGCCCTCCCTGGCCGCACCTTTTTTGGTCATGGCCTGATTAGAGCGGTCGCGGACGAGTTGCAACCAGTCAGAACGAAACTCGATTAACTCGCCCTGGAAGCGACCGGGACTCAACTGGTCGTACTCTATCCGCCAACCACTCAAATTGTGGGCATGTTCATCAATGTCGCTGGTTTGCACTCGATGAAGATGAGAGGCCGGTCCCGTCGAGAATCCGGAGGTTGCTTGTACCAAGACATTATTATTGTTCATTGGAAAATCCTGTCCGCACTCAAGGCTTACAGGTTGAGGCTCAACAAGTTTCATTCCGCGCCAGCAACCGCCTGAAGATTGTGCCGGAAATGGATAGTGACAAGCTGCATGGCAGCGTCAACTTCGACATTTGCTGATAGCGATCGAACCTCTGACCTTAACGAGCAAGCTCTTCTCACGAATGTAAAAGTGATGCGATCGAAGCAGCACTCATGATCCGAATGTAAAAAAGGTTTAACCGATAACCTTGAACGCCGTCATCTCTTGCAGTGACAGCGTTAGTAATCGACTCGGCACGACACAGAGGTGGCGTCCCAATCGATTAATCAGGTGGGTTTCCGGACTGCCGAACACGGAATGACGAGGCAGAGCGGGAAGCTTTGCTGCTATGACGTATTTGTCCATGACAAAGGTCTGCGACAACGTGATACCACCCGGCATTGAAAAATGCATTTGAGAATTCTTGAATCTTGTAATCGTTTTGCAAGTCGACGTCGGATTGAGACCAATCCCCAACTTATACTCTGCCTGGGGCAATATCTTCCCAATACCCAAGAACACCCAAGCCAGGGAAGCGACGACCAATGGTTCACAACGATCAGATTGTGAACCACCGTTAGTCATGAAGGCTTAATGCCGTATGCAAATAGATTTGGTTTCAGTAAAAGCATCGAGCCAATCGACACCGAAATCTCGTCCATTACCAGACTGCTTGAAACCACCGAAAGGCATGTTCGCATCAATAAGCGTGTGGCTGTTGACCCATACCGTACCGGCCTCAATACGTGGTGTCAGGTCCATGGCGGCCGACAAACTACTGGTCCATAAACTGGCCGTGAGCCCGTATTCGGTATCGTTGGCCTTGCTTAGCGCTTCTTCAACATTAGCAACCCGCGTCAGGGTTACTACAGGACCAAACACTTCGTCGCGGGTCAGCGACAGCCTATCATCGGGATTGATGACCAATGTAGGCGAGACATAAAAGCCTTCATTGTTCGGCACCATTGCGCCGCTGATCAGCTCAGCATTGTGGGTGCGAGCCTCTGCCAGGTAGGACTCGATTTTCAGTTGATGTGCTTTAGAGGCGACCGGGTTGATTTGAGAGGTTGGATCCATGCCCGCCCCAATCGAAAGCCCTTTGACCGCCAGCTCGAAATCGCCCGCCAACTGGTCGAAAAGAGGGGCTTCTATGTAAATGCGTGAACTTGCGGCACATACCTGACCCTGATTCAGAAAACTGGCCATCATTAACCCTTCTACCACCTGCTTCGGGTCGGCGTCCTTGAGTACGATGGCCGGATTCTTGCCACCCAGCTCAAGAGTAATTCGGGTCAGCCGGTCCACGGCGCTGCGGGCAATACCCTTACCCGTGGCGGTCGAGCCGGTAAAACTAATTTTGCTGATCAATGGGTGGGTGGTCAGGATTTTACCGCACACGCTGCCGCTGCCTGTCACCAGATTAAATACCCCCGGAGGAACACCCGCTTCTGTGGCTAGTTCGGCCATGCGCATCAACGTCAAGGGAGTGATCTCTGAGGGTTTGATCACGATCGAGCAGCCGGCCGCCAGCGCTGGCATCACCTTCCACATGCCAATCATTAGCGGGAAATTCCAGGGAATAATCCCGGCTACCACTCCAATGGGTTCTTTGCGCGTGTACGCGGTATATCGAGCCCCGACGGGAACAGGGATCGACAGGTCCAGCGTACGCCCCGAGATTTTGGTGGTCAGCCCTGCTGTATAGCGCATCCAGTTCAAGGTGCAGCCCACCTCAAAGGCCCGCGAAACAGCAATCGATTTGCCTTGCTCCAGGGTTTCCAACTGAGCCAGTTCTTCCGCATGCTGTTCGAGTAAGTCGGCATAGCGCAGCAAAATACGTTCGCGCTCTGCGGGTAGACGGCGAGACCATACGCCAGAAAGAAAAGCTTCATGGGCCGACTTCACAGCACGTTCTACATCGAACTCATTGGCGTCGGCGGTGGAGGCAATCTGAAGGCCCGTTGAAGGATCGTAGACCGGCAAGGTACTGGTGGACTGCGCGCTTACCCAACCGCCATCGATGTACAAGCCACGGCGTTGCTTCAAGAAGGCGTTGACCCTGTCCAGGGTCGCGACCTTATTACTATAATTCATGATTCTTGCCTCGCGCTGATGATTGGAAACAACGGCCCACTGTAATACTCACCAACGACACGTTATGAGTAACAGCGCTCTCAGCTAGAGACTAATTCAGCCATTGCTCGTTTGACTTTTCGTCTGTGCCAGACAGGTTTCTATCCCTGCCAATTTGAATTCAGATGGCTCGGTGGCTCTGAGTGGGTCAGTGACTTTTACCTTCCCTCCAGTCCCGACTACTCACACGTTCGATGAGTCGCCAGTCGGCAAAAATTGATTTAGGCACAGAGCAAAAGGTTTCTGGCAAGAATCAAAAAGAAGCTATCCACCAGCTGTAGCAAAGTGCAGGTGTGCCTGTCCCCGGCTCGTCTCAAGGAACTCAGAAATGTTCACATCCGTAGCGTTGTTAAAAAGAAAACCGCTTGCTCGACTTGCGCTCGCCATTACCTTGGGCACGCTCGGGTTGCCTTGCTGGATATCCAATGCCAATGCCCACGGGGCAGCTGCCGAAATGGTACCTCTACAATCGACCCTTGAGGAGTTTGGCGCCACGGTCAAATGGGACAACTATGCCAACCTGTTTGTCATTGCCAAGGACGGTGTCTACCTCAAGGTCAAACCGGACAGCAAGGTGGCCATGTTTAACGGCAAGCGGCTGGAGCTGTCGGTACCGGTGGTGTTCAAAGACAAGACCGCGTTCATGTCCAAGGACTTCATCAACCAGGTATTCCAGTCCGGCCTGGACAAGACCTTTGTCGTCGAGACCCGCCCTAACCCGCTCAACCCGCTGAGCGCCGACGAAATCAAGGCGGCGGTGGATGTCGTCAAGAATTCCGCCAACTACAAGCCCGGCTTTCGTTTCACCGAAGTTTCCGTCAATGAGCCACCCAAGGATCAGGTCTGGAATTTCGTCTACACCGGCCAGAACGTAACCCAACCTCGCCAGGCCAATATCGTGGTGCTCGATGGCAAGCATGTGATCGAGGGTCTGGTCGATCTCGACAGCAAGACACTCAAGTCCTGGAAACCCGTCGAAGGCGCTCACGGCATGGTCTTGCTGGATGACTTCGCTACTGTGCAGTCTGCCATTGAATCGAGCCCGGAATTCGCGCAAGCACTGGTCAAGCGCGGCATCACCGACGTCAAAAAGGTCGTGGCCACCCCATTGACCGTCGGTTACTTCGATGGCAAGGACGGCCTGGCGCAGGACAAACGACTGCTGAAAATCGTCAGTTACCTCAACACCGATGACGGCAACTACTGGGCGCATCCGATCGAGGGCCTGGTCGCGATTGTCGATCTTGAGCAAAAGAAACTGATCAAGATCGAAGACGAGGCGATCATCCCGGTCCCGATGAAACCAACACCCTATGACGGGCGTGGCCGCAAAGGCACGCAGGTCAAGCCGCTGGAAATCATTGAGCCCGAGGGGAAAAACTACACCATTACCGGCAACAGTATTCATTGGCAGAACTGGGACTTTCATGTTCGCCTCGATTCGCGGGTCGGCCCGATCCTGTCCACAGTCACCTATGACGACAAGGGCAAGAAACGCAAGATTATGTACGAGGGCTCGCTGGGCGGCATGATCGTGCCTTACGGCGACCCCGATGGCGGCTGGTACTTCAAGGCTTACCTCGACTCGGGCGATTACGGCATGGGCACCTTGACCTCGCCGATCGCGCGCGGCAAAGACGCACCGGAAAACGCCGTGCTGCTGGACGCCACGATTGCCGACTACACCGGCGCACCGACTTCGATCCCGCGCGCGATGGCGGTGTTCGAGCGCTACGCCGGCCCGGAATACAAACACCAGGAGATGGGCCGGCCCAACCTCAGCACCGAGCGTCGTGAACTGGTGGTGCGCTGGATCAGCACCGTCGGCAACTACGACTACATCTTCGACTGGGTCTTCCAGCAAAACGGCACCATTGGCATCGATGCCGGTGCCACCGGGATCGAAGCGGTCAAGGGTGTGAAATCCAAAACCATGCATGAGGCCACGGCCAAGGAAGACACCCGCTACGGCACCCTGCTGGACCACAACATCGTCGGCACCACCCACCAGCACATCTACAACTTCCGTCTGGATATGGATGTTGACGGTGAAAACAACTCACTGGTTGAAGTGAACCCGGTGGTTGCCGCGAACGACCGTGGCGGGCCGCGGACCAGTACGATGCAGACCGAGCAACAAGTGGTCGGCACCGAACAGCAGGCTGCACAGAAATTCGACCCCTCGACCGTCCGCCTGCTGACCAACTTCAGCAAGGAAAACAAAGTCGGCAACCCGGTTTCCTACCAACTGATTCCTTATGCCGGCGGTACGCACCCGGTAGCCAAAGGCGCCAACTTCGGCAAGGACGAATGGCTCTATCACCGCCTGAGCTTCATGGACAAGCAACTCTGGGTGACTCGCTACAATCCTGAAGAGAAGTACCCAGAAGGTAAGTACCCTAATCGTTCAGACAAAGACGCTGGGTTAGGGCAGTTCACCCACGATAACCAGTCCATCGAAAATACCGATGATGTTGTCTGGCTGACCACCGGCACCACTCACATCGCCCGGGCCGAAGAGTGGCCAATCATGCCAACCGAGTGGGTTCATGTACTGTTGAAACCCTGGAATTTCTTCGATGAAACGCCCACTTTGAACTTGAACGCACCGAAATAAACAAGGCACTAAAAAAGGGGGCTCCTGAGGAGCCTCCTTTTTCGTACGTATTTAAAGCCCATCCCCCGAATGCCACAGCAATCGTTCAGCGACCATCACTGCAATCAAGCGTGTTGCTTGCGGTATTCCCCAGGAGAAATCCCGAAGCGGGATTTGAACGCCGTGGAGAAGTAGCTCGAATCGGAGAACCCCCACGAGTAACCCAGTACCGACAACTTCTGCTCCATGCCCGACTGGCGCAGGGATTCAGCGCACAAATCCAGTCGGCGATTCTTGATGTAGCGCGCGACCACCAGCCCCTTCTTGGCAAACATCCGATAGAGCCCACGGGTCGATATGCCGACTTCCCGCGCCAGCCATTCAGGGCAGAGGTCTTCCGAACGGATATGATCATCAATGTAGTCGAGGGTTTTGCGAAAGATCCGTTCATGCAAATCACTGCAGTCTTCTGTATAGCTGATAGCCGGGCGCAGCAGGCTGACAACGGCCAGCAAGGTCGCTTCGCTTTCCTGCTGGCTCAGGTTTTTCTGGCGAGTGGCATCCAGTATCAGGTGGCGAGAAAGCACCGCGATGGGTGAAGTCGCAGCAATCCGATGACCGCACTTGACTTGATTGAAGCGCAGGGTCTGCTCAACCAACGGGTACGGCAGAATCAGCGACAACTGCCGCGAGTTCTCGCTGTAGGTGAAGTCGCTGGGGCGTGAAGCGTCAATCAGCGTGATATCACCGGCTGACAGTGATACCCGATTGTCGCCCTGGGCCATACCGGCAGTGCCATCGAGCTGGAATACCGCAAAGTATTTCCCCTCTTCACCAGCGGCGACTTCCAGCGGTGTGCGGTACAGCCGAGCCTGGCAGGCATCGACAAAACTGAGCTTCAGCGCACCGCTTTGGTATTCCCGGATCTGGCCGGAAAACTCAGCGCCGAGGGTTTGTGCGTTGAAGGCGCCGCAGATCTGATTGATCTGATGGATCCACTGATCAAACCCATCACGGCGATGTGCAATTGTAGAAATCATGTCAGGCCTCACGCAGGCTTATTTTTATTTTCTACGCCAATCCACGATAAATCGGGACGCTTCGGATCTCCTGAACAGCGATTACTCCCTGAACGATGGCAGGCTATTTAAGCCCGCCAAAACGCCGATAGAAACTTTCACCGACGTCCGGCAGCGGGCCGTCGGCCGTTTCCAGTGCACTGTTCAGCCACTCTTCGGCCTTGGTGTAGATCAACCGGTAAATATTGCGGCACAGCTGCCGTGCCGCACGCCCTTCCCAGTCCCCGGGTAATAGCTCATCGGGTAACTGCGGGTCGCGCAGCAGCAACTTTCGATATTCATGAATAAGCAGGACTCGCGCCAGGAAGCAGTCCGAAGGCTGCAAATTCTCTTGCTCGCGAAGAGCTTGCCAGAGCGGGCGAAACAACTGAATGAACTCACTGTAGTGGGCCGCCAGTTCCTCAATGCTCCAACTCTCGCGCACCTGCATGCGCAGCGCTTTGGACGCCAACACATCCTGGGCGGTGGTTTCAAAAACGATGGTCTCTTCCTGAGCCCCCAAGTCGAGCAAGGTCGCGTTGACGTCAGCTCGGTCGCTGCGTGGGCAAGCCAGTACTACCGGCGAAATTGCACCAAAACCTTGCCACTCCAGTTCTTCACGCACTTGCTTGCGCTTTTCCTGCGTCAACTGAGAGAGCATCACCAGACACCAGGAACCGTCCCAGGCCGGCACTGTGGAGCTGTACACCCGCTTGAAGGCCTTGTCGAAGCGGCGCCGACCAGCGCCGGTCAGGCTGTAGTAGCTACGGCGACCGACTTTCTCGGCGGTCAGCCAGCCTTCCTTGGTCAGGCGAAAGATCGAGGTACGGATCAGCCGTTCGTTGATACCGATAGGCTCGAGCAACTGGATCAGACTGCCTAGCCAGACTGTACCGCCGTGGGGTTCAATGGCATCCCCGTACAAAGTGATGATCAACGAGCTGGCGCGGATCGGCGTCTGCTCCTGAAAGCGCGTGATAAGAGAATTCAACGGAGCAAGGGACGACATGGGCGTACCAGACAGGAAAAAAGGCTGAAATATACCCGGCGACCGGCCCGCGTGACCACCGTGCTGTTGCGCTGCATGCTCATAGCGCCACCGCCCCCTTGGGCCGCAAACCGCTATCGCTGATCCGTGGGCGATCGGGTTCCGGCTCGGTCAGCGGTTCGCAGACCTGCATCTGCTCAAGGCAGCGCTTGGCCAGTTGCTGATATTCGCGGGTGCCCGCCTGCTTCCACGACACCTCCTCATCACTGAGGCTGCGCTTGACGCTGGCCGGCGCGCCCATCACCAGTGACTGCTCGGGGCATTCGAATCCGGCCTTGACGAAGGCCGCTGCCGAAACAAATGAGCGAGAGCCAATGCGCGCGTTATCCATCACCACCGCATTCATGCCCACCAGCGCATCGGCGCCGATCCGGCAACCGTGCAACACCGCACCATGACCAATATGGCCGTTGCGCTCGACCACGGTGTCGCTGTCTGGAAAACCGTGCATCACGCAGGTGTCCTGCAGATTGGCGCCCTCTTCCAGCACGATCCGCCCAAAGTCCCCGCGCAGACTGGCCAGCGGCCCGACGTAGCAATGGGGGCCGACAATCACGTCACCGATCAGGACGGCCGACGGATGAACGTAAGCAGTGGGATCAACCACCGGGGTCAAGCCATCGAGGCTGTAGCAAGTCATGGGACGTTCCTTTAAGCGCAATGCCGGGTGTATTTACAAAGCGATGCCGATATGGAGTCATTTTGTATCACATCGCTTTTACCAGCACAAAGACAAAAAAACCGTATCACTTAATTTCGGCGCTTGAAGAAGGCCCAGCGATGCGTCTACCTAAGCCATTGAAACCAATAAAACTGGCGATTATCTGGTCATCACCCTCCTCATAAGACCGCCATAAAAACGCACACCAGCCATCAATAAGACACATTAAATCAGTTTTACTATTGTATTTACGTATCACGTTATAGGTATACTCAGGCAAAACCGGCCCACCGAGCCGATCCAATAATGAGCCGGCATTACAGCCGAGCGTGCACCGTGAGGGCATCCGCCATGCCTCTAACCCTTGCTGTCGAGTTCATCGAGCCGGGCGTCCGCCTGATTACCCTGCAGCGCCCGCAAGCGCTGAATGCCCTGACCACCGAATTGCTCGGCGAACTGGCGGATGAACTAAACGCCGCACAAACCGATCCCGATACCCGCGCCGTGGTCCTGACCGGCAGCCGCAAAGCCTTCGCGGCCGGCGCCGACATCAAGGAAATGGCCGAACGCAATCTGGTCGGCATTCTCGATGACCCGCGCCAAGCGTCGTGGCAGACCATCACCCGCTTCAACAAACCACTGATCGCCGCCGTCAACGGCTTCGCCCTCGGCGGTGGCTGCGAACTGGCGATGCATGCGGACATCATCATTGCGGGCGAGGACGCCCGTTTCGGTCAGCCGGAAATCAACCTCGGGATCATGCCCGGCGCCGGTGGCACCCAACGCCTGCTGCGCGCCGTCGGCAAATCCATGGCCATGCAAATGGTGCTGACCGGCGAGCCGATCGATGCCCGCCAGGCCCAACGCGCCGGCCTGGTCAGTGAAGTGACCCAACCGGAATTCACCGTCGAACGCGCCCTGCAAATCGCCCGCACCATTGCCGGCAAAGCACCGCTGGCCGTGCGTCTGGCCAAGGAATCATTGCTCAAGGCGATGGACACCGACCTGGCCAGCGGCCTGCGTTTCGAACGCCACGCGTTCACCGTGCTGGCCGGCACCCGCGACCGTGATGAAGGCATCCGGGCCTTTCAGGAAAAGCGCACGCCGACCTTCACCGGCCAGTAACCCGGCCATCAGTCACTGATTCGAACGACCTCTCAGAGAGCGCCATGACCATGAACTACGAACACATCCTGTTTTCCGTCGAGGCCGGCGTCGCCCTGCTCAGCCTCAATCGACCGGACCAGCTCAACAGCTTCAATGCGCAAATGCATGGCGAAGTGAAGGAAGCGTTGAAACAGGTCCGACAGAACCCGGACGTGCGCGTCCTGTTGCTGACCGGTGAAGGGCGCGGCTTTTGCGCCGGGCAAGACCTCAGCGACCGCAATGTCGCGCCGGACAGTGCTGTGCCGGATCTTGGCGAGTCCATTGAGAAGTTCTATAACCCGCTGATCCGCCAACTTCGCGACCTGCCGCTGCCGGTGATCTGCGCGGTCAACGGCGTGGCGGCCGGCGCGGGCGCCAACATTCCCCTGGCCTGCGACCTGGTCCTGGCCGCACGCTCGGCGAGTTTCATTCAAGCCTTCTGCAAAATCGGCCTGATTCCCGACTCCGGCGGCACCTGGACGCTGCCGCGCCTGGTCGGCATGGCCCGCGCCAAGGCGCTTGCCTTGCTCGGTAATCGCCTGACGGCGGAGCAGGCCGAGCAATGGGGCTTGATCTACCGGGTCGTCGACGATGCCGAACTGCGCAACGAAGCCCTGACGCTCGCCCGCCACCTGGCCACGCAACCGACCTACGGTCTGGCGCTGATCAAACGCAGCCTCAATGCCAGCTTGAGCAACACATTTGATGAACAGCTGGAACTGGAAAAAGACCTGCAACGCCTGGCCGGGCGCAGCGAGGATTACCGTGAAGGGGTCAGCGCCTTCATGGAAAAACGCAGCCCAAATTTCAAGGGGCGCTGAATCATGACTGTACTGGATACCAACACACGCATCGCGGTGATCGGCGCCGGGGCCATGGGCGCCGGCATTGCCCAGGTCGCGGCACAGGCCGGCCATTCGGTTCTGTTGCTGGACAATCGTCCGGGCGCCGCCGCCCAGGCCATCGATGGCATCGACCGACAGTTGGGTAAACGCGTCGAGAACGGCAAGCTGTCCGCCGAATCCCGCAGCGCGACCCTTGCTCGCCTGCAAGCCGTGCAAGACATCGAAGCCCTGGCCGATTGCGCACTGATTATCGAAGCTATCGTCGAGAACCTTGAGGTCAAACGTGCCCTGTTCCGGCAGCTGGAAGACATTTGCGGCGAGCACTGCATCCTGGCCAGCAACACCTCGTCACTGTCGATTACCAGCATCGCCGCGCAACTGCGCCATCCGCAACGCCTGCTAGGCCTGCACTTCTTCAACCCGGCACCCGTTATGGCGCTGGTGGAAATCGTCTCGGGCCTGGCCAGCGATCCAGCCCTGGCGGCCTGCCTGTACGACACCGCCAGGGCCTGGGGCAAAAAACCGGTGCATACCCGCTCGACGCCAGGCTTTATCGTCAACCGCGTGGCCCGACCATTCTATGCCGAGAGCCTGCGCTTGCTTCAGGAGGGTGCCGCCGATCATCCGACACTGGATGCGCTGATGCGCGATGCCGGCGGCTTCGCCATGGGCGCGTTCGAATTGACTGACTTGATTGGCCATGACGTCAACTATGCCGTGACCTGCTCGGTGTTTGATGCCTATTACGGTGATAACCGCTTTCAGCCCTCGCTTATTCAAAAAGAACTGGTGGACGCCGGGCGCCTGGGACGAAAAAGCGGCCAAGGCTTTTACAGCTACGGCGAAGCTGCCGAACGCCCCGATCCCGCGTCAATCATTAGCAAGCGGCCCGTTGAAACGTGTGTCGCGGAAGGCAACCTGGGCATAGCACAACCTCTGATTTCACGCTTGCGCGAGCAAGGTGTTGAAGTTATCCAGCGCGATGGCCGCGGATTGCTGCGGGTCGGTGACGCCGTACTGGCACTGAGCGACGGGCGCATGGCCTGCCAACGCGCCAAAGAAGAAGGCCTGCACAACCTGATCCTTTTGGACCTGGTGTTCGACTACGCACAGTCCAGTCGAATCGCTATCAGCTATTGCGAGAACATTGATGACATCGCCCTTCAACAGGGTGTCGCTCTGCTGCAGCGGGCCGGCCTGAAAGTCAGCCAACTCAGCGACAGCCCTGCCCTTGCCGTACTTCGCACCGTGGTCATGCTCGCCAACGAAGCCGCCGACGCCTTGTTACAAGACGTCGCCTCAGCCAGCGACATCGACCTGGCGATGCGCGCCGGCGTCAATTACCCCCAAGGTCCCCTTGCCTGGGCCGATGCCATCGGGCTTTCGCATGTCCTTAAGGTGTTGGAAAACCTGCAAGCCAGTTATGGCGAAGAACGCTATCGGCCGTCGCTGCTATTGCGCCGCCGGGTCGCCGAAGGGAGAAATTTTCATGACTAACCACGAAGCGATGAACCTGGCCAGCACCTGCGCGCAAACAATGTTCAAGCGCGACGCCGCCAGTCAGGCAATGGGCATGCGCCTGCTCTCGGTGGCGCCAGGTGCAGCCCGCGTGGGCATGAGCGTGCGCGCCGACATGATTCAAGGCCACGGCACCTGCCACGGCGGTTACCTGTTTGCCCTCGCCGACTCGGCGTTTGCCTTTGCCTGCAACAGCTACAACGAGGCCACGGTCGCTATCGGCTGCAGCATCGACTACATCGCCCCGGCGCGCCTGGGCGACACCTTGAATGCCGACTGCATCGAGCAAAGCCGTTGCGGTCGCACCGGCAACTATGACGTACGCATTGAAAACCAACTGGGCCAGCTCATCGCGCTGTTCCATGGCAAATCCTACAAAGTGCGCGGCGCTGTGCTGACGCAGGAGAACCCGAATGAATGACGCCTTGATCATCGACGCGGTGCGGACCCCGATTGGCCGCTACGCCGGAGCCTTGAGCAGCGTGCGCGCCGACGACCTCGGCGCGGTGCCGCTGCGCGAATTGCTGCGCCGCCACCCGCAAGTCGACTGGAATGCCGTTGATGACGTGATCTACGGCTGCGCCAACCAGGCCGGCGAAGACAACCGCAACGTCGCGCGCATGTCGGCGCTGCTGGCCGGATTGCCGGTCAGCGTGCCCGGCACCACGCTCAACCGTCTATGCGGTTCCGGACTGGATGCCATCGGCACCGCCGCCCGGGCGATTCGCTGTGGCGAGGCCGGGTTGATGCTGGTCGGCGGTGTCGAATCGATGTCCCGTGCACCGCTGGTGATGGGCAAGGCCGAGCAAGCGTTTTCCCGCGATGCGCACATCTACGACACCACCATCGGCTGGCGTTTCGTCAATCCACTGATGAAAAAAGCCTACGGCATCGACTCCATGCCGGAGACCGCCGAGAACGTCGCCGAGCAGTTCAACATCTCCCGCGCCGATCAGGACGCCTTCGCCCTGCGCAGCCAGCAACGTGCCGGCGCGGCTCAGGCCAGCGGCCGCCTGGCCAAGGAAATCGTCGCGGTAGAAATCCCCCAGCGCAAAGGCCCGGGCAAAGTCGTCGAGCATGACGAACACCCGCGCGGCGATACCACGCTTGAGCAGTTGCAGAAGCTCGGCACGCCGTTTCGCGAAGGTGGCAGCATCACCGCCGGCAATGCGTCCGGGGTCAACGACGGCGCTTGCGCGCTGTTGCTGGCCAGCCCGGAAGTCGCCAAACGCCACGGCCTGAAGGCTCGCGGCCGGGTCGTCGCCATGGCCACCGCAGGCGTCGAACCACGGATCATGGGCATCGGCCCGCTGCCGGCGACGCGCAAGGTACTGGAACTGGCGAACTTAAGTCTGGCGGACATGGACGTGATCGAACTCAACGAAGCCTTTGCCGCCCAGGGCCTAGCGGTGTTGCGCGAACTCGGCCTGAGCGACACCGACCCGCGGGTCAATCCCAACGGCGGTGCCATTGCCCTCGGTCATCCGCTGGGCATGAGCGGCGCACGGCTGGTGACCACCGCCCTGCATGAATTGGAAGAACGTCAGGGTCGCTACGCCTTGTGCACCATGTGCATCGGCGTTGGCCAGGGCATCGCGCTGATCATCGAGCGCCTGTCCGACTAAAGAAACGCGATTCCCGGGGAGCCGAGAGGTATCCTTGGGGCATGCACTCTAAGCCCTTGTGCGAAAGGGCTGAAACACAAAAATAATTCGAGTGAAGTTATGAACATACCAATTGCCAAAGCCGTGCTAGATCCAGTGCTGGACCCGATTGAAACCGCCAGCATCGACGAACTCCGCCAGCTCCAACTGGAGCGTCTGCGCTGGAGCCTTAAACACGCGTATCAGAACGTGCCGCTGTACCGTCAACGCTTCGATGCGCTGGGTGTGCACCCGGATGACATCCAGTCGCTGGAAGACTTGGCGAAGTTTCCTTTCACCACCAAATCCGACCTGCGCGACAACTACCCCTACGGCATGTTCGCCGTGCCGATGCATGACGTAGTGCGCCTGCATGCTTCCAGCGGCACCACCGGCAAACCGACCGTCGTTGGCTACACCCAGAACGACATCGACACCTGGGCCAACGTGGTCGCCCGCTCGATCCGCGCGGCGGGTGGCCGACGTGGCGACAAAGTGCATATTTCCTATGGTTACGGCCTGTTCACCGGCGGTCTCGGCGCCCACTACGGTGCCGAACGCCTGGGTTGCACGGTGATTCCGATGTCCGGCGGGCAGACTGAAAAGCAAGTGCAGCTGATCAAGGATTTCCAGCCAGACATCATCATGGTCACGCCGTCCTACATGCTCAACATCGCCGATGAAATCGAGCGTCAGGGCATCGACCCGCACAAACTTGCGCTGCGCCTGGGCATCTTCGGCGCCGAACCCTGGACCGCCGAGCTGCGCAGCGCCATCGAAAATCGCCTGGGCATTACCGCCCTGGACATCTACGGCCTATCGGAAATCATGGGGCCAGGCGTCGCCATGGAATGCGCCGAAACCAAGGACGGGCCGACGATCTGGGAAGACCACTTCTACCCGGAAATCATCGATCCGGTCACGGGTGAAGTGCTGCCGGACGGGCAGATGGGCGAGCTGGTGTTTACGTCGCTGAGTAAAGAAGCGCTGCCGATGATCCGCTATCGCACCCGCGACTTGACTCGCCTGCTGCCGGGCACTGCGCGGCCGATGCGGCGTATCGACAAGATCACCGGGCGCAGTGATGACATGTTGATTATTCGTGGCGTTAACGTGTTTCCGACGCAGATTGAGGAACAGGTGCTGAAAATCAAACAGCTTGCGGAGTGTTATGAGATTCATCTGTATCGCAATGGCAACCTGGATAGCGTCGATGTGCATGTGGAGCTCAAGGCTGAACATCAGCATTGGGGGGATGACCAGCAGAAGGCTGTGTGTGCGGAGTTGAGTCGGCATATCAAGACGTATATCGGGATCAGTTCGCGGATTGTTTTGCAGCCTATGCATTCGATCAAGCGGTCTGAGGGGAAGGCTTGTCATGTGATGGATAAGCGTCCCAAAGGATGACTGCTGCACCCTTTATGGCCCCGCTTCGGCGGGGTTTTTTTTTGGATTTTGTATTGGGTGTATATCCATTTCTTAGGTGACGGCGGCGTAGGGCCGCCGTTACCGAAGAAACGGATACGCATACATAACCCCCCCCCAAAAACAACCACTCATCCCAAAGCGATACAAAAACACATACGACACTATATTTTGTGTTTGATATTAATTTCCGTATCGCTTATAAAGTTCTCTATGCCATCAAACAGATTCACGGCGGGAGACCCCCCATGTACGCACAGCTCGTTGAAACCGGCGTCAAGCGCATAAAAGACCTGGCGGAGATGTCCGACCAGGAACGCGCTTTCCAGGAAAAAATCGATTCAGAAATCAAGATCGAAGCCAAAAACTGGATGCCCGATGCCTATCGCCAAACCCTCATCCGGCAGATCTCCCAGCACGCCCACTCCGAAATCGTCGGCATGCTGCCCGAAGGCAACTGGGTCACCCGCGCGCCATCGCTCAAACGCAAACTGCAATTGATGGCGAAGATTCAGGACGAAGCCGGCCACGGCCTATACCTCTACAGCGCCATGGAAACCTTGGGCGCCGACCGCGATGAAGAAATCGCCAAACTGCACAGCGGCAAGGCCAAGTACTCCAGCATCTTCAACTACCCAACCTTGAACTGGGCCGACATGGGCGCCGTGGGCTGGTTGGTGGACGGCGCCGCGATCGTCAATCAGGTCGTGTTGCAGCGCACCTCCTACGGCCCCTACTCCCGGGCCATGGTGCGGATCTGCAAGGAAGAAAGTTTTCACCAGCGCCAGGGTTACGAAATCCTCCTGACCATGATGCGCCACGGCAATCAGGCGCAAAAAGACATGGTCCAGGACGCGATCAATCGCCTGTGGTGGCCGTCGCTGATGATGTTCGGTCCAAGCGACGAACACTCGCCAAACAGCGCCCAGTCCATGGCCTGGAAAATCAAGCGCCAGAGCAACGACGAACTGCGCCAGCGCTTCATCGACCAGACCATCCCGCAGCTGGAACTGCTGGGTTGCACCTGCCCCGATCCGGACCTGAAGTGGAACGCCGAGCGCGGCCACTACGACTTCGGCGAAATCCAGTGGAGCGAGTTCTACGAAGTGCTCAAGGGCAACGGCCCGTGCAACCAGGAACGCGTCGCCACCCGCCGCAAAGCCATTGAAGACGGTACTTGGGTCCGCGAAGCCGCGGTCGCCCACGCTCGTAAAAAACAGAACAAGAACGCCGCCTGATCGGCCCCCTGATGTGGAGTCACTGAAATGTCTGAATGGACCCTTTTTGAAGTCTTCGTGCGCAGCAAGCACGGCCTCAACCACAAGCATGTCGGCAGCGTGCATGCCGCCGACACCACGATGGCGATCGAAAACGCCCGCGAACTGTACACCCGCCGCAGTGAAGGCGTAAGCCTGTGGGTGGTGCCCTCGGCGCTAATTACCGCTTCGTCGCCGGATGAGAAAGACCCGCTGTTCGACCCGTCGGACGACAAGGTTTACCGCCATGCCAGCTTCTACGAGCTGCCGGCCGAAGTCGGGCACATGTGAGGTCGACCATGGACAACAAGACTGATCTGATCGAACACCTGCTGCGCCTCGGCGACAGCGCCCTGATCCAGGGCCAGCGCCTGTGCCAGTGGTGCGGCAAGGCACCGGCACTGGAAGAAGAACTGGCGCTGATGAACGTCGGCCTCGACCTGGTGGGCCAGGCGCGCAACTGGCTGGAGTATGCCGCCGAACTGCTGGACGACGGCCGCGATGCCGATCATCTGGCCTTCCGCCGCGACGAGCGCGCCTACCGCAACCTGCTGCTGGTGGAACAACCCAACGGCGATTACGCGGTGACCATCCTCAAACAGTTCCTCTACGACGCCTGGCACCTGCAAGTGCTCAGCGGCCTGAGCCAGTCCAGCGATGAACGCATCGCCGGGATCGCCGCCAAAGCCGTGAAGGAAGTGACCTATCACCTGCGCCGCTCCGGCGAGTGGGTCGAGCGTCTGGGTGACGGCACCGAGGAGAGCCACAAGCGCATGCTCGCGGCGATCCCCGAGGTCTGGCGCTTCACCATTGAACTGACCAGTGCCGATGACAGCGAACAACGTTTGCATGCAGCCGGCATCACCCCGGACGCCGCGCAAGTCGCTGCCGCCTGGCAAGCCAAGGTCAACGAGATTTTTGCCAGCGCCACCCTGCCCGTGCCGGTCGCACCCAGCTATTTCTACCTGAATGCGCGCAAGGGCCTGCACACCGAACACCTGGGCATCCTGCTGGCCGAAATGCAGTTCCTGCCACGAGCGTACCCCGATGCAACCTGGTGAGCTGATCGCCAGCGACCTCGGCGCCCGGCCGGCTCAACCGACCGACCTGGCCGCCGCGTGGGCGATTTTGGCGGAGGTCATGGACCCGGAAGTGCCGGTGGTCAGCGTGGTCGACCTCGGCATCGTTCGCGATCTCGACTGGCAGGCCGGACATCTGCACGTGGTGGTCACACCGACTTACTCCGGTTGCCCCGCCACCGAAGTGATCGAAAGCGATATCCGCGAGGCGCTGGAACTCGCCGGGTTCAAAGCGCCGCAACTGGAACGCAAATTGACCCCGGCCTGGACCACCGACTGGATCACTGACAGCGGTCGCGAACGTCTGCGCGCCTACGGTATTGCGCCGCCAAACGGCAGCACCAGCAAGCGCAGCCTGCTCGGCGAAAGCCCGGTGATCGTCTGTCCGCAATGCGGCAGCGCACATACCGAAGTGCTCAGCGAGTTTGGCTCCACCGCGTGCAAGGCACTGTACCGCTGCTGCGACTGTCGGGAACCGTTCGACTATTTCAAGTGCATCTGAGCGGCAATCGGCCGTCCCAGCTGGAGAATAAAAATGAGTAAATTTCACAGCCTGACCATCAAGGATGTGCGCGCAGAGACCCGTGACGCGGTGTCCATCGCCTTCGAGATTCCGCAGCACTTGCAAGACAGTTTTCACTTCACCCAAGGCCAACACCTGGTGATGCGCACCCAGATGGACGGCGAAGAAGTGCGCCGTTCCTATTCGATTTGCACCGGGGTCAACGACGGTGAACTGCGCATCGCCATCAAGCGCGTGGCGGGCGGGCGTTTCTCGGCATTTGCCAATGAGCAGTTGAAGGCCGGGCACAGCCTGGAAGTGATGCCGCCGGCCGGGCACTTTCATGTCGAGCTCGACCCGACCCGCCATGGCAACTACCTGGCGGTCGCGGCGGGCAGCGGCATCACGCCGATCCTGTCGATCATCAAGACCACTCTGCAAACCGAGCCGCACAGCCGCGTCACGCTGCTGTACGGCAACCGCTCAAGTTCCGGCGCGTTGTTTCGCGAACAACTCGAAGACCTGAAAAACCGCTACTTGCAACGCTTGAATCTGATCTTCGTGTTCAGTCGCGAACAGCAGGATGTCGACCTGTACAACGGCCGGATCAACGCCGAGAAATGCGAGCAACTGTTCTCTCGCTGGCTCGACGTCAAAACCCTCGACGCGGCCTTCATCTGCGGCCCGCAGGAGATGACCGAAACCGTGCGCGACAGCCTGAAAGCCAAAGGCGTGCCGCCTGAGCGCATTCATTTCGAACTGTTTGCTGCCGTCGGCAGCCAGCAAAAACGTGAGGCCCGCGAGGCGGCTCGGCAGGTTGATGCCGCCGTCAGCCAGATCACCGTCATCAGCGACGGCCGCGCCCTGGCCTTCGACCTGCCACGCAACAGCCAGAGCATCCTCGACGCCGGCAACGCCCAAGGCGCCGAACTGCCTTACTCGTGCAAGGCCGGCGTGTGCTCGACCTGCAAATGCAAGGTCATCGAAGGCGAAGTGGAAATGGACAGCAACCATGCCCTGGAAGATTACGAAGTGGCCGCCGGCTATGTGCTGTCGTGCCAGGCGTTTCCGGTGAGCGACAAAGTGGTGCTGGATTTCGATCAGCTCTGATTCCCCAGGCTTTGCACATTCCCTGTGGGAGCGGGCTTGCCCGCGAAGACGGAGTATCAGGCGACACCATGTTGAATCTGATGGCCTCTTCGCGGGCAAGCCACGCTCCACAGAGACTGCGCCGTAACCCAGAACCTGCTTTACCCACAACAAAAACAACAACAGAGAGCGCGCCATGACACCCAAAGACGTAGAACTCATCCGCCAGAACCCCGACTTCATCCAGTTGGTACGCCGTAAACAGAACCTGTATTGGTCGCTGTCGCTGATCATGCTGGTGATCTATTTCGGCTTCGTCTTACTGGTGGCGTTCTCCCCCGCCACCCTCGGCCAATCCCTGAGCGGTGGCGTGACCACCGTGGGCATGTTGGTGGGTGTGGTGATCGTGGCACTGGCGTTCGCATTGACCGGTTTCTACGTCTATCGCGCTAACAACGTGATCGATCCGCTCAACGAAAAGCTCAAACAGGAGTGCGCCCGATGAGCCGGCTTCTTGCGTTATTCCTGCTACCTCTGGCCTTTGTCACTGACTTTGCGGCAGCGGCCGACGGCGCGTCCCGCCCGCTGAACTGGACCGCGATCGGCATGTTCCTGGTGTTCGTGCTGTTCACCCTCGGTGTGACGCGCTGGGCCGCTCTGCGTACTCGCTCCGCCAGCGATTTCTACACCGCGGGCGGTGGCATGACCGGTTTCCAGAACGGTCTGGCGATTGCCGGCGACATGATCTCCGCGGCGTCCTTTCTGGGCATCTCGGCGATGATGTTCCTCAATGGCTATGACGGCTTGCTCTACGCGCTGGGCGTACTGGCGGGCTGGCCGATCATTCTGTTCCTGATCGCCGAACGCTTGCGCAACCTCGGTAAATACACCTTTGCCGACGTGGTCTCCTATCGCCTGGAACAAACCCCGGTGCGCCTGACCTCGGCCTTCGGCACCTTGACCGTGGCCCTGATGTACCTGGTGGCGCAGATGGTCGGCGCCGGCAAGCTGATCGAATTGTTGTTCGGCATCGATTACCTCTACGCGGTCATGCTGGTCGGCGTGTTGATGGTGTTCTACGTGACCTTCGGCGGCATGCTCGCCACCACCTGGGTGCAGATCATCAAGGCCGTGATGCTGCTGTTCGGCACCACGTTCATGGCGTTCATGGTGCTCAAGCATTTCGGTTTCAGCACCGAAGCGATGTTCGCCGGGGCCACTGCCGTGCACGCCAAGGGTAACGCGATCATGGCGCCCGGCGGTTTGCTGTCGAACCCGATCGATGCAATCTCGCTGGGTCTGGGCATGATGTTCGGCACCGCCGGCCTGCCGCATATCCTGATGCGTTTCTTCACCGTCAGCGATGCCAAGGAAGCGCGTAAAAGCGTGTTCTACGCCACCGGATTTATCGGTTATTTCTACTTGCTACTGATCATTGTCGGCTTCGGTGCGATCGTCATGGTCGGCACCGATCCAGCGTTCCGCGATGCCAACGGCGCGATCATCGGCGGCGGCAACATGATCGCCGTGCACCTTGCGCAAGCCGTGGGCGGCAACCTGTTTCTCGGGTTCATCTCGGCCGTCGCTTTCGCCACCATTCTGGCGGTGGTGGCCGGACTGGCGTTGTCCGGCGCCTCGGCGGTATCCCACGATTTGTATGCCTGCGTAATGCGCAAAGGCCAGGCCAGCGAACAACAGGAGATTCGCGTCTCGCGGATTGCCACGCTGTGCATCGGTGTCCTGGCGATCATTCTCGGCCTGTTGTTCGAGTCGCAGAACATCGCGTTCCTGTCCGGACTGGTGCTGGCCATCGCCGCGTCGGTGAATTTCCCGGTGCTGTTTCTCTCGATGTACTGGAAAGGCCTGACCACCCGCGGCGCGGTGACCGGCAGTCTGGCGGGGCTGATCTCGGCGATTGTCCTGCTGGTGCTAAGCCCGGCGGTGTGGGTCAACGTGTTTCATCACGACAAGGCGCTGTTCCCCTACTCCAACCCGGCACTGTTCTCCATGAGCCTGGCCTTCTTTAGTGCCTGGGTGTTTTCCGTCACCGACACCTCACCCCGTGCGGCCCTTGAGCGTGGCCGTTACCTGGCGCAGTTCATCCGTTCAATGACCGGCATCGGTGCCTCCGGCGCCAGCAAGCACTAAACGACAATCGATCTGATGGCAGGGAATAAAAATAATGAAGCCCGCGCGTACCGCATCCTACGAATCACTGTTTTCGTTAGCCGCCGCATTGAGTCTGCCCATGGTCGCCACTAGCGCCATGGCCGACTTCATCGACGACAGCAAGGCCCGTATTGAAATGCGCAACCACTACATCAATCGCGATTTCCGTCAGGACAACGCGCCACAATCCAAGGCTGAAGAATGGGCCCAGGGGTTCACGGCGCGCATCGAGTCCGGGTTCACCGACGGCACCTTCGGCTTCGGTCTCGACGCGCTTGGGGAACTGGGGCTGAAGCTCGATTCCAGCCCGGATCGCCGTGGCACCGGGCTGCTGCCCTATGGCCCGAGCAGCCATGAACCTGCGGACGAGTTCAGCCAACTGGGGCTGACCGGCAAGCTGCGAGTATCCAAAAGCGTACTGAAGCTCGGCACTCTGCAACCGTTGCTGCCGGTGGCTACCTACAACGACACCCGCCTGTTGGGTTCGACCTTCGAGGGTGGCCTGCTCACCAGCCAGGAAATCAGTGGCCTGACGGTAAATGCCGGGCGCCTGACCAAAGCCAACCTGCGGGACTCGTCCAGCAACGATGACATCGGCTACGGCGCCGCCAGCAGCGATCACTTCGACTTTGCCGGCGGCAGCTACGCCTTCAGCCCGCAGCTGAACCTGAGCTACTACTACGGCAAGCTCGATCAGATTTATCGCCAACAGTTCGTCGGGCTGGTGCATACCCAGCCGCTGGGCAACGGTTTCAACCTGCGCAGCGACCTGCGCTATTTCGACAGCCGAGGGGATGGCGCCGAGCGGGCCGGACGTATCGACAACCGCAACTTCAACAGCATGTTCACCGTGTCCCACGGTGCCCACAAAGTCAGTGCCACGTACCAGCAGTTGTCCGGCGACAGCGCCTTTCCGTTCCTCAACGGCGGCGATCCCTACGTGGTCAACCTGGTGACCTACAACACCTACACCCGCGCCGACGAGGACTCCTGGCAGCTGCGTTACGACTATGACTTCGCGGCGCAAGGCATCCCCGGCCTGACCTTCATGACCCGCTACACCGACGGTCGCCACGTTAAATCCGGCAGCGTCGACAACGGCCGCGAGCGGGAACGCGACACTGACATCAGTTACGTCATCCAGAGCGGCGTGTTCAAGGACGTCAGCCTTCGCTGGCGCAACGTGACCTTCCGTTCCGGCAATGGCTTGAGTACCGCCATCGATGAAAACCGGCTGATTGTCGGTTACACCGTGGCGCTTTGGTAATCCCTGAATGGCGCGGTCGCAACCGCGTCAACACCTTTCATAACCTGGAGGAATCGTGATGCCTCACGCCCCTACCCTGCAAAGTTTCATCGCCGGTCGCTGGATCGGCCAACACGGCGCTCAGGTGCTGCGCAGCGCCATCGATGGCCATGAAATCGCACGCACCCATGAAGAGCGTCCGGACTTCGCCGAAGCCGTCGAGCACGGTCGTCGCCAAGGCGTCAGCGGCCTGATGGCGCTGGACTTCCAGCAACGGGCGCAACGTCTCAAGGCCCTGGCCTTGTACCTGAGCGAACGCAAGGAACAGCTCTACGCCATCTCGCACCACAGCGGCGCGACCCGCGCCGACAGTTGGATCGACATCGAAGGCGGCAACAGCACGCTGTTCACCTACGCCAGCCTCGGCTCGCGCGAATTGCCGTCGGGCAACATCGTCCACGAAGGCCCGGCCATGCCGCTGAGCAAACTGGGCACCTTCGCCGGCACGCATATTCTGGTGCCTCGCGGCGGCCTGGCGGTGCACATCAACGCCTTCAACTTCCCGATCTGGGGCATGCTGGAAAAGTTCGCACCGAGCTTTCTCGCCGGCATGCCGTGCATCGTCAAACCGGCCAGCGCCACCAGCTATTTGACCGAAGCCGTGGTACGGCTGATGGACGAATCCGGTTTGCTGCCGACGGGCAGTTTGCAGTTGATCATCGGCAGCACCGGTGATTTGCTGGATCGCCTGCAAGGCCAGGACGTGGTGACCTTCACCGGCTCGGCCGACACCGCCGCCAAACTGCGGGTCAATCCGAACCTGATCCGCAACTCGGTGCCGTTCAACGCTGAAGCCGACTCGCTGAACTGCGCGATCCTCGCCCCGGACGTGACGCCGGACGACGAAGAATTCGAGCTGTTCATCAAGGAAGTCGCTCGGGAAATGACCACCAAGGCAGGGCAGAAATGCACCGCCATTCGCCGCGCGATTGTGCCGGCCAAACACATCGATGCGGTCGCCAGCCGTTTGCGCGATCGCCTGAAGAAAGTCGTGGTCGGCGACCCGTCGGTGGAAGGCGTGCGCATGGGTGCGCTGGCCTCTCACGATCAGCAAAAAGACGTTGCCGAACGCCTGGAAAGCCTACTGCAAAGCAGCGATATGCTGTTCGGCGCCCGCGACGGTTTCGAGCCGCGCGGTGAAAACGTCAACCAGGGTGCGTTCTTCGCGCCAACTCTGTTGCAGGCCCGCGACCCTCACGCCGAAGGTGGCGCCCACGACATCGAAGCGTTCGGCCCGGTCAGCACCCTGATGGCCTACGACGATCTGGACGAAGCACTGGTCCTGGCCGCTCGCGGCAAAGGCAGTCTGGTGGCCAGTTTGATCACCAAGGATCCGCAGATCGCCGCCAAGGCAATCCCGGTGGCAGCTGCCTGGCACGGCCGTTTGCTGGTGCTGGACCGCGAATCCGCCGCCGAATCCACCGGCCACGGTTCGCCCCTGCCACAACTCAAACACGGCGGCCCGGGTCGTGCCGGCGGGGGTGAAGAACTCGGTGGTCTGCGCGCGGTGAAACACTACCTGCAACGCGCGGCGGTGCAAGGCTCGCCGACCATGTTGGCGGCGGTCACCGGCGAATACGTGCGGGGCGCCAAGGTCATCGAAACCGAGGTGCATCCGTTCCGCCGGTTCTTCCAGGACCTGCAGATCGGCGAATCGCTGCTGACCCACCGTCGCACCGTGACCGAAGCCGATCTGGTGAACTTCGGTTGCCTGTCCGGCGATCATTTCTACATGCACTTCGATGACATCGCCGCCAAGGAATCGCAATTCGGCAAACGCATCGCCCACGGTTACTTCGTGCTGTCGGCGGCGGCGGGCCTGTTCGTGTCGCCAGCACCCGGCCCGGTTCTGGCCAATTACGGTCTGGATACTTTGCGCTTTATCACTCCGGTGGGCATCGGCGACACGATTCAGGCGCGCCTGACCTGCAAACGCAAAATCGATCAGGGCAAAAAGAGCCCGCAAGGCATCCCGCAAGGTGTAGTCGCGTGGGACGTGGAAGTCACTAACCAGTTGGGCGAACTGGTTGCCAGTTATGACATTTTGACCTTGGTGGTGAAGCGCGAGGAGTAAAACCACAACCTGAAAGGGATTATCTCTCTCATGAGGTAATCCCTTTCTTTCTGTTGCGGACAACTACTCGCCTCTCGATCACCAACGCTGTTATGCCTACCAGAACTTCCATGTGTAAGTCGTGATCAGCCGGTTCTCATCGAAGTCGGCACCGTAGCGTGTCTTCACCTTGATGTTGCGCCCCTCGAAACCCAGCCCTTGAAGCGGACCACTCTGCACCACATAAGACATGACGAAGTTGCGTTCGCTCTCGACGTTATCCGCAAGGTTAGCTCCACGGTTGATGTCGACGCCGCGTAGATAACGGGTCATGAACTTGAGGCCCGGAACACCCAGCGCGGCGAAATCGTAGTCATAACGCGCTTGCCAGGAGCGCTCGCTGGCTTTGTAGAAAGCGACGGTCGACCAGTTCACAAGATAAGGCTGCGGCGCATAGCCATTGAGTAGCGGGAAGGCGTCGTCACCGAACATGCGTTGATAAGCGAGCGTGTAGGTGTTTCCTCCTTTCCTCAGCGCCGTCATAAGGCCCAGCGATCGGTTATCGAGGTCACCCGACAGCTGCTTCCCCTCCTCGCGATTGTTGTAGTAACGGACATCGTTCTTGAGGCTATAACCGTCCCCAAAACTCAAGGTGTACGCGAGCCCGAGGTAATGTTGCTGGTAGATGTCTTCAAGTTGACCGAAGTAATAGGTGGCGTTGAGCGCAGGGGTAAAGTCGTAACGCGCACCGGCGAAATTGAGTCCGTCGCTGCTCTGGGCAGGACTGTCGCCGAACAGGTAGATGTCTTCCCGATTGGACGATTCGCGCGTGGATATCTTCCAGAATCTACCGGCGTTCAAGGTCAGTTTCGACCACTCCCGGGACTCAATGGTCGCCCCTTCAAAGGTGGTGACCAGCTGCCTGGAGTCATCCATGTAGGCCACAGGTAAGGTTGGGCGTAGCTCGCCCACGCGGACTTCGGTGTTGGACATCCGCACTTTGGCGGTAAGGCCGGCACGACCATAGTCACGAACCGGTTCGCCGGTGCTCATATCGTAGGGCAACACGGTGTCCGGCGCCCGCCCTCCACCGCCATCGAGCCGATAGGCAAACTGTCCGGCGGCGTCCAGGCCAAACTGGATCGGGCCATCGGTATAACCCGACTTGAATTGCAAATCGAAGCCCTGGCTCCAACTGCCGACACGAGACTTGGGGGCATTGCTCTGCTTGAAGTCCCTGTCGACGTAAAAGTTGCGCAAGCCGAGGTTGAGATGACTGTCCTCCAGGGCATCAGCCTTCACTGCGGGAGCGATTACGAAGGTCAACAAAGAGCCCAAAGTACCAAGACGAACAGAAGCTTTCATGACGCATATTCCTTTCTTATTGTTGTTCTGCAAAAACTGAAATGCAGCGCACAGCCGAGCCCCTGCGAATGCAAGGCCTCGCCGGATTCATTGGTTTTTTGTATAGAAGGCGCAATCGCTGCTATCGCGCCTGTCTCCCAACGGCAGGAAAGTGCGCTAGAACGGGTACTGGATCGGATCGTTCATCAAGCTGACCCACTGACGCTCGGTAAACTCATCAAAGTTCGCCGGGCCACCGTAACGGCCGCCGTAACCGGAAATCCCCATGCCGCCAAAAGGCACCTGGAATTCGTTGTTCACCGTCTGGTCGTTCACATGCACCATGCCGCTGTGAATACGCCCTGCCCATTCATAGCCGCGCATGGCATTGCCGGTATGAATGGCAACCGCCAATCCATATGACGACTCATTGACCAGCGCCAAGGCCTCCTCGATATCGTCGTACACGACGATGGGCGCGACCGGCCCGAAAATCTCGTCCTTGAACACTGGCATCTCCGGCGTGACGTCGATCAGTACCGTCGGCCGGTAACACAGATCCTTGTATTCCCCCCCGGTGACCAACCTCGCTCCCTGGTGGATGGCGTCTTGTACCAGGCCATGTACGCGGTCGCGCTGTTGGGCGTTGATCAGTGGCCCAAGTTGCACGGTTTGGGTAAAGGGGTTCCCGCAGACAAGACGCTCCGCCCGTTCCCTGAGTTTTTCTGTGTAGGCCAAGGCCACGCTGCGATGAACAATGTGCCTTCCTGCCTGCATGCAGATCTGCCCTTGGTGCAGGAACGAGCCCCAGGCACCTGAGGAGCTGGCCGCATCGAGGTCTGCGTCAGGACACACGATCAGGGCATTGTTGCCTCCCAGTTCCAACGAACACCGCTTGAGCAATGCGCCGCAGGTTTCGGCAATCCTACGACCCACAGCCGTCGAACCAGTGAAGGCAATCATTTTCACTGAAGGATCGCTGACCAGTGCAGAACCAGTTTCTGCAAGACCGGGAAGTACTTGAAACACCCCTTGCGGCACACCCGCCAGTTCGAACAAGCGTGCCAGCAACAGACCGCCGGTCACGCTGCTGAATTCCGAAGGTTTGAGTAGCACCGCATTACCCAGGGCGAGCGCCGGCGCAATCGAGCGCAAGGACAACAGCAACGGGAAATTCCAGGGAGAGATGACGGCGACAACCCCCATCGGCACCCGACGCCAGATATTGGTTCGCCCTGGCATGCTCGTGGGGAATACTTCGCCATTGGCTTGCATTGGCATGGCAGCGGCCATCTGCAACTGTTCGACGCAAACACTGAGCTCCCACTCGGCTTTGAAACGAGCGCCGCCACACTCACGGATATTCCATTCGATGAAGCTCTCGGCTTCCTGGTGCAGAAGCCGCGCCGCCTCCCGCAGTATCGCCGCGCGCTGATCGAAAGGTGTAGCCGCCCAGCCCGACTGGGCTTGCCTGGCGCGTAGTGCGGCGCGTGCAACGTCCGCCGCACTGGCAATCCCTACGGTTGCCAGGCGCTCACCGGTGGCGGGCTCATTCACCTGCATTTCGTTCTCGGTCGATTGCCAGGTTCCAGTATAAAAACGTGCTTTCCAGCGTTGCTCGTCCATGAATTCGGCAATAGACGCATATTGATTTTGAAGGTTAGTGGTTGCCATATCAGACACCCTCCGTAGGGCGATGTTGTGCAAGGGGAAGTGCAACCGGCTTCTGTGAGATCAACAACACGGCAATCACCGCGATCACTCCAGGAAGGGCGAAGACCAGGAAATTGTGCTCAAAGGGCAAGCTCAGGCTGAACAGAAAGCCTCCCAGCAATGGCCCTGCCACAGCGCCGCAGCGGCCAATCGCAGCAGCCATGCTGACGCCGGTGGAACGAACCCGGGATGGGTAAAGATCGGCGGCCAGGGTATGCACTACAGAGAGGCAGCCCACGGTTGAACCACCAGCGATCAGCAACAAGGCATAGAGCGTGGTCGCGTCCGGCTTGATGCCCAACATCGATATGGATACGGCAGCCAAGGCGAAGAACAGCGCCAGTGTCGCCTTGCACCCCCAACGATCGGCCAGCACGCCGCTGATCAAGGTGCCTATCAGGGAACCGACGTTCATCACCACCAGAAACACGATGCTGGACCCCAATGGATAGCCACCGCTGCTCATCAGCTTCGGCAGCCAGGTGTTGAGGCCATAGACCATCAGCATGCACATGCCAAAGCTCAACCACAGCATCAATGTGCTGAACCCCCGGCCATTGCCGAACAATGCTGACATCGACGTTTTACCAGCGCCCGCGTCAGCCACCGACTCCAACACATAGGTCACCGCGCCAACAGGATTGTGATCCGGGTTGATCCGACGCAACATCTTAGCCACCTCTTCCTGGCGGTTACGATGCAGCAGATAGGCCACCGACTCGGGCAGGGTCTTGTAGAGCAACGGCAGGGACAAAAACGACAGGCCTGCGACGTAGAACGGCGAATGCCACCCCAGGTGCGGGATCAGATAGATACCGGCCAGGCCGGAAAGCAGCCCACCGATGGCAAAGAAGCTGAGCATCAAGTTGATCAGGCGGTTGCGGCATGAACCCGGCGACATTTCTTTGAGAATGGTCACCAGATTGGGCACGACTCCACCCAGTCCTGCTCCAGTGAGGAACCGGCACAAGGCGAAGCTGGTGGCGTCGGTGGCAAAGGCGTTTGACAACGCCGCCAGGCTAAACAAGGCAACGCAGAAAAGGATAATGCGACGCCTGCCGAAGCGGTCGGCCTGGGTGCCCAGGGTGACGGCACCAAACATCATCCCGACCATGGAACTGGCGCCCAACATGCCCGCTTCGGCGGGTGTCAACGCCCATGCGGTCATCAAATGTGGCAGCACAGAACCGTAGATGACCAGGTCGTAGCCGTCGAACATCATGATGAACGAACACCAGAAAACCAGCAGGTAGTGGAACCGATTCAGCCGTGCAGAGTTGACGACTTCCAACGCATTGATCGAGCGCATACAAGTTACTCTTATTATTGTCATGGCCATGGCAGCGGGACTTGGCAGTGCGGTTGCCAGGGAGTATTGCGAAACGGTGTACGACCACTTCGTTTGCGTTTCTAGACGATATGGATAGAATCTGAATAGATCAAATAGATAGATTTTTCTATTAACTATAAATACAAACTATACTCGGAGTGGCAGTGATCGACCTCAATCTGGTCCGGGTCTTCGTGACGATTTTCGAAACCGGCAGTGTAAGCGGCGCCGCCGAGCGCTTGCATGTGACCCAACCGTCCGTGAGCTACGCGTTGTCTCGCCTGCGTACATTGCTCAACGAACCGCTGTTCAAACGCAGCCGGGATGGCATGCAGCCCACATTCCTGGCCACGCAGCTGTATGCCAAATTCCGTTACTCACTGTCGGAGATCGAGCGGGCCATTGCCCAGACCAGCCACTTCGACCCACGGGTTTCGACTCGCGGCTTTCGCCTGGCCTTGTCCGACCTGGGTGAGGTGTTCTTTCTGCCTTACATCCTCAAGGCCTTGCAGGTGCAAGCACCCGAGACCGAGCTGGAAATCATCCAGATCGACATCGACAAGCTGGGCGAGTGGCTGAGTACCGGAAAGATCGACGCGGCCATCTGTAACCGCAGCGACTCACCGCTCAATGCCAACTGTGACCTGATTTTTAGTGAGCGCTATGTGTGCCTGGTGTGTCAGGACCACCCACGCATCGGTTCGACGATGACAATGGAGCAGTACCTGGAGGAGAACCACGTTGTGGTGTCCGCATTGACCGGGCACCACGTGGTGGAGGATCGTTTGCGCGAGTCCGGCTTCGAACGCAAAGTCCGATTGCGGGTGCCGCATTTCAGTGTATTGCCGGAAGTTGTTTCCAGAAGCGACCTGCTGGTTACCCTGCCTTCACGGGTGGCGACTATGTTCGCGTCTCGCAGCCATACCCGCGTGGTGGAGCTACCTTTTAGCGTCCCCTCTATCGAAGTCAGCCTGCAATGGAATGACCATGACAGCGACATCCTTGCTCAACGGTGGTTTTGTGGGCTGTTGAAGGACACCCTGGCAGGCCTTTGAGTTCAAGCGGCTGGAACGTGACCAGCCGCCTCAGAAAAATAGACACTATCTATATTTAGTCGAAAAAATCATCTATTTGATCTATTCAAGGCGACCTCTTACTTTTGAGGCTGACGTTTTGACAGAGATAATCGCAATGGCATCCGTACACTCCACGACCTACGAACTGCTGCGTCGCCAAGGCATCACCACCGTCTTTGGTAACCCGGGCTCGAACGAGCTACCGTTCCTCAAAGACTTTCCAAAGGATTTCAACTACATCCTCGGTTTGCACGAGGGTGTGGTGGTCGGCATCGCCGATGGTTACGCACAGGCCAGCGGTACCCCCGGTTTCGTGAACCTGCATTCGGCCGCCGGCACCGGCAACGCCATGGGTGCGTTGAGCAATGCCTGGAACTCTCATTCCCCACTGATCATCACCGCAGGCCAGCAGACCCGCGCCATGGTTGGGGTGGAAGCGCTGTTGACCAACGTCGACGCCGCCAACCTGCCCAGGCCGCTGGTCAAATGGAGCTATGAGCCGGCCAGTGCCCAGGAAGTCCCGCACGCCATGAGTCGTGCGATCCATATGGCATCAATGTCGCCGCGCGGGCCGGTCTACTTGTCCGTACCCTATGACGACTGGGCACGGGAAGCCGATCCACAATCTTCCCACTTGCTTGAGCGACGGGTAGTCAGTGCCGGGTTGCCGGGCGATGCCCTTCTGGCGGATCTGCTCGAGCAAGTGTCGAACGCCCGCAACCCGGTGCTGGTACTGGGGCCAGATGTCGATGCGGCAAACGCCAATGAGCATTGCGTAACATTGGCAGAACGTCTTAAAGCCCCGGTGTGGGTCGCACCGTCGGCGCCTCGCTGCCCTTTCCCGACGCGCCATCCGTGCTTTCGTGGCCTGCTGCCGGCAGGCATTGCGGCCATTGGAAAACTGCTGGAAGGTCATGACCTGGTACTGGTGCTCGGTGCACCGGTGTTTCGCTACCATCAGTACGATCCGGGTCAGTACCTGGCTCAAGGTACGCGACTGATTGCGGTTACCTGCGACCCACTGGAAGCAGCGCGGGCACCCATGGGTGATGCCATCGTCGGTGATGTCGGCTTGATTGCTGCCGCCCTGGCCGAACGCGTAGCGCCCTCCTCCCGAGCGATGCCGACAGCGCTGCCATTACCTGAGCCGGTGGAGCAGCACGCAGGCCCGCTGCGCCCGGAGGTGGTGTTCGACACGCTCGACGAAATCGCTCCGCACAATGCCATTTACCTGAACGAATCCACCTCCACCACCGCGTTGATGTGGCAACGCCTGGCCATGCGCAATCCGGGTAGCTACTACTTCGCCGCTGCCGGTGGACTGGGGTTCGCCATGCCTGCGGCAGTGGGTGTTCAGCTCGCCGAGCCCGAGCGCCGTGTCATTGCGGTGATTGGCGATGGCTCGGCCAATTACAGCATCGCCGCCCTATGGACCGCTGTTCAATACAACATCCCGACGATTTTCATCATCATGAACAACGGGACCTATGGTGCCTTGCGCTGGTTTGCCGGCGTTCTGGAAGTGGAGAACGTACCGGGCCTGGATGTCCCGGGCATCGACTTCTGTGCCCTGGCCAAGGGGTATGGCATGCAGTCGTTCAAAGCCGAAGACCGAAGCCAATTAGAGGATGCTCTTCATCAGGCTCTAGCATTGCACGCGCCCGTATTAATCGAAGTCAGCACATTGGCGCCGCAGAGCTGAGGAGCATCATCGATGTGGAATAATGCTCCGCTGAATGTCGCCGACTATCGTGAATTGGCCCGTCGGCGCTTACCCAAAATGGTCTTCGATTACCTTGAAGGCGGGGCCGAAGACGAACAAGGCCTGCAGCACAACCGAGAGGTATTCCAGAACGTCCGATTCAAGCCGCGCCGGTTAGTGGATGTCAGCCAGCGGGACCTCTCGACCAGTCTGTTCGGCAAACGCCAGGCACTGCCGCTGTTGATCGGTCCCACCGGCCTCAATGGCGCGTTGTGGCCCCAGGGCGATCTGGCCCTGGCCCGTGCGGCAAGCCGGGCGGGCATACCTTTCGTGCTGTCTACCGCCTCTAACTTGTCCATCGAGGACCTGGCCCGACGCTGCGATGGTGAATTGTGGTTCCAGCTCTATGTGGTCCACCGCACCCTGGCCGAACAGATGGTCGAGCGCGCGCTGGCGGCTGGTTACACGACCCTCGTGCTGACCACCGACGTGGGAGTCAACGGCTACCGCGAACGCGACCTGCGCAATCAGTTCAAGATGCCGATGAGCTACACCGCGCGGGTCATGCTCGACGGTTGCCTGCATCCACGCTGGTCACTTGATCTGGTGCGCCATGGCATGCCCGAACTGGCCAACTTTGTCAGTAGTGACGCGTCCAGCCTGGAGGTCCAGGCCGCTCTGATGAGTCGGCAGATGGACGCCAGTTTTGATTGGCAGGCGTTACGCTGGCTGCGTGACAAATGGCCCCACACGTTGCTGGTCAAGGGCCTGCTGGATGCCGACGATGCGCTCCGATGTATCGCTGAGGGCGTCGACGGGGTGATTCTGTCCAACCACGGCGGACGTCAACTCGACACCGCCATCTCACCCTTCGAAGTGCTGGCTGAAACCGTGCGCAAGGTCAGCCCCCCGGTATTGATCGACAGCGGCTTCCGTCGCGGAGCCGACATTGTCAAGGCGCTGGCCATGGGGGCCGACGCGGTATTGCTGGGGCGCGCCACTCTGTATGGGCTGGCGGCGCGAGGTGAAGCCGGGGTGGATGACGTGTTGCGCCTGCTCAAGGCCGATATCGATCGAACCCTGGCCCAAATCGGTTGCCCTTGCGTCGAGCAGTTGTCGACCGAATACCTCGACCTGCCGCCTGCACCAGCACAAGCCATTTTGGTACCTGCCCGGATTCATCCACTAGAACAAGCGAGAAGCTAAAGATGTCTGCCGTCAAGATCACCGGACTCAAGTCCCGAGCTGTGAATGTTCCCCTGACGTATCCCATTCATACCGCTGTCGGCACTGTCGCCACAGCCCCGTTGGTACTGTTGGATCTGACCACCGACGCTGGTGTAACCGGGCATGCCTATCTGTTCGCTTACACGCCGGTAGCACTCAAACCGCTCAAACAGATGGTCGATGACATGGCCAGTCTGATCGTCGATCAGCCCTTGGCACCCAGTGACTTGGAACAGATGCTCAGCAAGCGCTTTTGCTTGCTGGGTTTCACTGGTCTGGTGCGAATGGCCGCCGCCGGGATCGATATGGCCGCGTGGGATGCCTTGGCCAAGACCCAGGGGCTGCCGTTGGTACAGTGTCTGGGTGGCAATCTACGGGCAGTGAAAAGCTACGACAGCCACAGCCTGGACGGTGAAGCCCTGGCAACGTCACGTGCAGTCAATGCCGCCGAAGCGGGTTTTCGCGCGGTCAAGACCAAGATCGGCTATGCCAGTCTGGCCGAGGATCTGCGTGTCATTCGTAGCATGCGCCGCGCGGTGGGTGAGGGGTTTTCCATCATGGTCGACTACAACCAGAGCCTGACCGTGCCCGAAGCGATCCGCCGGGGCCTGGCCCTGCAAGAAGAAGGCGTGGCCTGGATCGAGGAGCCGACTCTGCAATACGACTATGTCGGGCATGCACGAATCTGCGAAGCGTTGGATGTACCGATTCAGATCGGCGAAAACTGGTTCGGCCCCGAAGAGATGTACAAGGCGCTGAGCGCCGGTGCCTGCGACCTGGCGATGCCGGACATCATGAAAATCGGTGGCGTTACCGGATGGCTCCGAGCAAGTGCGTTAGCCCAGCAATTCAGCCTGCCGCTTTCCAGCCACTTGTTCCAGGAGTTCAGTGCACACTTGCTGGCGGTCTCCCCCACCGCTGACTGGCTCGAACGACTGGACATCGCCGGGGCGGTCATCGAACCGACTCTAACCTTCAAGGATGGGAACACCGTGATCCCGGACTTACCGGGTGTCGGGATTGTGTGGCGCGAAACGCAGATCGATAAGTTCAGCCTCTGAAGCACTTCCCGGGCTGACTATTAAGAATGGGAGGAACACCAATCAGTTCCGCCGCGACATTGTTAGCCGCACATCGACCTAGCACGATATCACCGCATGATCACCCTGACTCGCGCATGAGCGGCGCTCTGTCTCGGCTGGAGCGTGGCGGTATCGTCCAGAGCAGTACAGCGCCAGGTGTTCGTCGCCCTCACGGAGCAGGGCAGCAGTGTTTCGTCGAAACAAGTGCGGGATGGAAAGCAATCATCGTTATATTTTCCTACCAACCATAAGACCTCATTACACACCCTTACTCAACCAATGAGAGAGACGAAAATCCGAGCAAATCATAAGACGACTCGTCAGACCGGTGGCTCCCACAGCACTCGGTAAGCCTCGACGGCCCTTACAGCTTCAGCGCAAATGACTTCGGAAATTAGGCCGTCCTTCGCGTAACCATGCTTCATACAGGCAAAAGCGATCTCGACGGCCAGAGCAGCTACATCCGGTTCGGTTGGAAGCGTCAACGCTAGGCCAGCTCCTCGAAGCTGATTGAACGCCAATCCGGCGCTCTATCCATTTCCGGCACAATTTCAGAGAGACGCCTAGGAGAGGAATAGAACTTGCCTTCACATTTAGTGATCATCCAATGGCGCTGCAAACATGAACAACAATTTCCTGGCCCAACCGCCGAGTGCACAGCCACCTTACCTGAGCCGCATACAGACCCACGACCCCGACGAGCACGCTCGTCACCTGAGTGGCTGGCGCCTTAGTTACGATCAATTGAGTCATGGCCGCTTCGAAGGTGAACTCGACGAGTTTCGTTCGGACAAGATTCAGATGGTCCGCGACCGCTCTAATCAGGCCATGACGAAGAAAGGCGCGGGGGCTGAAGGTACGATTGCCTTCTGCGTCACGCTGAAGAACCACGATGACGTGTACTGCTCCGGACACCAGATCACCGAGCCCTGCGTGATGGTGGCGCATAGCGATAATATGCCTGAACTCAAGGTCCCGGAGATCGTCGATATCCTCTTGGTCGCCATCGATCAGGGATCGCTACAACATACACTTGAGCGTCAAGGTAGCAGCTTTCGTATTACCGATTTCCCCAAGTGTTACCCGATCGGCGATTCGCTCGCGTGGCACGAGCTAAAATGGTTGGTTACTGAACTGGCAAGGGCATCACCAAGCGGCAATGAACTTCAGCAGAAGACGATTCGCAGCGACATCAGCGATACAGTGATCATGCACCTGATCGACTTGGTCACCAGCGACGAAACACTTTCACTCAAACCGACAGCGCGCAAACGCACGGTTGACAGAGCCTGTGAGTACGCAATGAGCCACCTGGACGAACCCTTCTCAATCCTTGATCTTTGCAACAGCATTGGTGCAAGCCGACGGAAATTGCAGTATTGCTTTCAGGAGGCGTTAGGCACCAATGCCATCGCTTATCTTCGAGCACTACGCCTCAATTCAGTGCGTCGTGAGCTTCGAGAAAGCGGCACGACACAGGTAATACAGACGGTCGCGGAGCGTTGGGGCTTCTGGCATATTGGCCGCTTCTCCGTCGATTATCATACTATGTTCGGCGAACGCCCCTCTCAAACGTTAAGACGTTAATCTGTGCTGAAATTGGATATAAAAAAACATAGCCGCACAACATGATGCCCTCACTTCGCCGACCCGCATGAGGACATCCCATGAACAACAAGACAAATAACTGCACAAAACACTTCGTGGCACTCACAGTCAGCCTACTGGGCGCATGGACGTCGGCAGAGGCAACCGAGAATGGAAGCCCAACCACTACCTTCGGTGTTTATGATTTCGGGGCAGGCATGACCCCTCCGCCCACCGCAAATGGAACCGTAGGAGTACGAACCGGTTACTATTCCGCCAGGACTCTAAAGGACAGCCATGGCAACCGTTCTGACAACGATTTCTCTCTCGACATACTCAGCATCTCCGCCTCTTATTTGCGGATGACCGAGCACACCCTGTTGGGTGCCAACTACGGATTCGGTGTCGTGCTTCCATTGTTCAAGATGGACGCTGAACTCAACGTGCAGACTCCGGCCGGCCCAATGAAGCTCGAAGCCGATCCGTTTCGAATGTCTGATGCGGTCTTCATTCCATTAATACTTCAATGGAACTTATCGCCCAACTTGTTCGTAAACACATCCCTGGCCATCACAGCCCCAACCGGCGATTACGATAAGAATCGTTTGGTCTCACCCGGCCTTAACCACTGGACCTACTCGCCCGCCTTCAATGCCACCTACATCACCGATAGCGGCTTCGAGGTTTCATCAAGTTTTCAAGTCGATTTCAGCACCCGCAATAAAGCCACCGACTACAAGAACGGTATCGAGTATCGACACGAGTTCGCCGCAGGACAGCATATCGGCCCATGGACCGTCGGATTGGGAGGCTTTTATTACCGTCAAGTCAGCGACGATAACGCTCCCAATCTAACAATCGGAAACCGATCGAGAGCTCTTGCCATTGGTCCCGCAGTGGCCTATTTCAAGCCAGGACTTCCCCCTATATCGGCGCACATATACAAGGAGTTCGATGCGCGAAACCGACCTGAAGGTTACACCTTCGCCGTGCGCGTCTCGCAAAGCTTCTGAGCCTTTGGACAACGAGCCTGCAAATTCAGGCGACAGGACTTGTACCAGCGTCTCGGCACCACCCACATACACCCACATAAACCAAACACTGTCATTGTGTCTGTCGAACACCTATTACTCAAAGGGTAATCACTCGAACAGGCCAATGACCTCTCGTGAACAAAAATCAGAGAATGACACCCATAATCCCCAAGGAGCAGCTACATAATATTGAATATAAATTGGTCGCAATGATAGCCAGTCAGAACCCCAAGTGTGTTGCCGAACCGTTCGCAAAGATGAGCGCCTTCTTCCCGAAGGCGCCCTCTCGTAGTCCAATTCGCAATCGCCGAACTCTTAAAGATCCGGGCTCCAAAAGCTTCATAGACGAAACTTACACAACCAAGAGTTCGATGGTGATGAATATGTTGCAACAGAAATAGTTGCGCTCGAACTTTTTGCGCCTCCTTTCCTGCTATGAAAGAACACTATTTGGCCACTTGAAAACATCTCGATGGCGCCTGGCAATTGCATTGGGACATAATCAACCGAGATCACCTAAATCCCTCCAAAGTTTTCTACTGGTATTGACCCTATTGCAGTCCAGCGCAGATAAGCCGCGAATCCTGTTATCTCATCCGCCGATGTATGACATTTCTACTTTCGCCACACCGGCGCCGCCTGCAATTTGATCAACGTTGCCTCTTAGCTCTGAATACCGATCGGTACGCCCTTCCCAGATACTCGCGACTGTCGTGTAGATGCTGTCATCACTCCACCCGTTCCTAATCAGCGTTCGAAGGTCGTGGCCGTGCCCAGAAAACAGGCAGGAGTAGAGTCGACCCTCGGCTGATAAACGAGCGCGGTTACACTCGCCACAAAATGCATGAGTCACGCTGGAGATGACTCCAATCTCACCGCTGCCATCGAGATAGCCCCAACGTTGGGAGGTATCACCGCTGCGTTCCGAATCGAGTTGGCGTAGTGGGAACTGAGAGCTGATGACCTGGACGACATCGTCTGAGGGCATCACTTCATCCATCTTCCATTGATTCGATGTACCCACATCCATGTATTCGATGAAGCGCAGCACTATCCCTGATCCTTTGAAATGCGTAGCCATCGGTAGGATTTCCTTATCATTGGTCCCGCGCTTTACCACCATGTTGATTTTTATTGGTGACAGCCCAACTGCGTGAGCTGCATCAATCCCTTTCAAGACATCCGTCACAGAAAAGCCGACGTCGTTCATCTTCTTAAAAAGTGAATCATTTAGGGCGTCGAGGCTTACGGTGACTCTTGATAATCCTGCGTCTTTTAAAGCCCGCGCTTTCGGCGCGAGAAGGGAACCATTGGTGGTGAGGGTAATGTCGAGTTGCTCACCTTTGGGAGTGGTTAAGGAGGCTAAACGCTCAATCAAATACTCAAGGTTTTTCCTGAGCAAAGGCTCCCCTCCAGTAAGTCGAATTTTCTCCACGCCGAGCCTCACGAACACCCGAGCCACTCGCTCAATTTCCTCAAAAGATAGGAGAGAGCTTTGTTTTAGAAATGCGTGATCCCTACCGAAGGCTTTTTTGGGCATGCAGTAAACACATCTAAAATTACACCGGTCCGTTACCGAAATTCGAAGGTCCCGCAGCTCTCGTGCAAACTGGTCAGCAAGCAGACCTGTTGTAGAAACGCTGGTGATCAACGGCCTCCGAAGGAGGTCGACCGTGGGAATACGAGAGGAATGTGTGAGCATATTTTTAAGATCAGCCAAGCTTCAGGCTCCGGTCTAAACGCCCTCCGCATGAGCCCTTCGGGAATGAAGGACAAGCAACTCAGCAAACTGATAGGAACCCGAAAGCATCACCATCACTCGATGCCCTTCACCGTACCCACCGATAACGCTCTAGACCGAAGTCGCACATATTCTTAGTTTTGGTGGGAGCTGAGTGCAGGCTCACCACACCTGCACTCATCACCCTTTGCTTACAACCCTGAGCTTTCGCCAATTATTTGTATTGGATCTCAGGGGGCGTAAACACAGTCAGCGGAGGCAGCTCCCCTGTGTATTTTTCTATGTCCACAAGGCAGCTGTTTGCTGATGGCCCTTGAGCTAACGATGACGTCCCTACGTCATTGGTAACGGCATTAGGATTACCGTGAATTTCAAGACTCATAGGATCGTGGACATCCAGCATGTCGTACCAAGCCCCCGTAGCGATCTGCAAAACGTTTCGTCTTAACGCGTCGGACAAGATCACGCCTGCGAGGAAGGATCCACGATTATTGAAGACGCGCACGATATCGCCATCTACGACTCCAATTTCTTTCGCGTCTTCCGGATTTAAGCGAATTGGTTCACGGTCTTGGATTTTCGAAAGTTGGCTCGTGATGCCATGGTCAAACTGACTGTGGAGTCGCGTAGCAGGTTGGTTTGATAACAGATGGTAAGGGAACGTTTTTGCTAAAGGGCTTCCGAGATATTCGACTTTGTCGTACCACGCCGGATGCCCAACGCAGTCCTCGTAACCGAAGCCCGCAATAGTTTCTGAGAATATCTCAATTTTCCCTGACGGCGTATTCAGTGGATTGCCTACCGGGTCATCGCGAAAGCGCTCAAGAGTCTGTTTGCTATCCGAGAACATCGGGCGCAGATCTATCGGTGGGCCGTCATTGAACTCTTCGAAGCTAGGCAATGTGATGCCGACAGCTTTGGCATTCTGCTGAGTGACGCCGTACAAATGTTTGACCCATTGAGCTGCGTCGCGACCTTCTGTGAACTGTTCTTTGATGCCTAATTTTTCCGCGATGCCTGAGAAAATATCGTAGTCATTACGAGCATCAAGGTAAGGCTTAAGCGACTGGCGCATCGGTGTGAGCCAGTTGTCCATGCTACCGCCAGCGAAGTCTTCTCTTTCCAGATGTGACGTAGATGGGAGAACGATGTCAGCCAAGCGAGCCGTAGTGGTCCAATTGATTTCATGGGTGACGATGGTTTTGGGGTAGGTCCAAGCTTTGCGGAGACGGTTGATATCTTGGTGATGGTGGAACGGATTACCTCCAACCCAGTAAACCAAATCAATATCCGGGTAGGTGAGATTCAACCCGTTATACGTAAATGCACCGCCCGGATTCTCAAGCATGTCAGTTACACGGGCCAAGGGGATGTAATCCGACACAGCATTTTTCCCCTGTGGAAGCGACCCTACAGAGAAAGGAATAATACGGCGCTGCATGGTGCTCATTTTGCTCACGCCCGCTCCCATGACAACACCGCCGCCAAGTAGGCCGATGTATCCGAGCGCTGACGCTAGCGCGATCCCAGCCCAGTAAGTTTGCTCGCCGTGCTCGGCCCGCTGGACGGAAAATGAAAGACCGATCATGCAGCGCTCTGCCGCCATCAGGCGTGCCAATTTGCGTATCTCTTCCGCGTCAATTTCTGACTTGCCTTGGGCCCACTCTGCGTCCTTGGGCTGACCGTCACCTACACCCATCACATAGTCAGAGAAAATGTCGAAGCCCACGCAGTATTTGTCCACGAACGCCTGATCGACCAGGCCTTCTTGGATCAGTGTGTGTGTCAGGCCGAGCATGATGGCTACGTCACTGTTAGGACGGCACTGAATCCAGCGAGAGTTCAGGTTGCCGGCAACGTCGTCTCTGATAGGGCTAACGTTTACGACGTCAATGCCTGCTTCGGCAATAGCATTGAAGTGTGAGCGTGCGTCATGTTGGCCGGTACCTCCTGGATTCACCTGCATATTACGGGTCGCAGCACCGCCGAAATACACAATGCGTTTGCAGTGTGCAGCTACTTCCTCAGTAGTGGAGACCTCCATGCCTGCTTGGAAAGCGTTCAAGCCAAGAATATGAGGTATGAGAACCTCAGCTGCCGCGTACGAATAGGTGTCAACAGAATCTGTGTAACCGCCACAGCATCGGAGAAAACGGTGGACCTGGCTCTGCGCATGATGGAATCGGCCGGCGCTTGCCCAACCGTAGGATCCACCATAGATGGAATTATTACCCTTCGTGTCCTTTGCAGCTTGTATAGCTTCAGCTACCAGGCTTAGCGCCTCATCCCAACTCACAGCAATAAACGGTTCTTTCCCCCGTTGCTGAGTGTCGCTGGCTCTTCGATTTTCGTAATACCCCTTACGTACCATAGGTTGCGAGATACGGCAGTTTGAATCCTGGGTAGAGGCCAGAGACTGGCCGATTGGAGAGGGTTCAGAATCATTGGGAACTGGGTCAACGATGATCGCGCCGTTTTCATCACTATGAACGAAGTAATTGCCCCAGTGAGTGGCGGTCAAACGCTTTGGCGTAATGCGTGTCATTTTCGCTCCTTCATAGCTCTTTGAGCTTTTATAGATGCGGATGTAAGACCCGCGATTCTTTCACAAGCCATACTTCATTAACTTGCGACCGAGAATAAACAAAGATGAAAACGCGATTTGCAATCAGTCTATTATCTAATTACAAAACAGCCTCCACTCAAATCACACTTTAAAAACTGAGCCACAGGGACGTGACAACACTTAAAAGCTAGGCTTAAGCGGAACACTCCATTGACCCTATGACCGGCGTTTTTCAAGGTAGTTGTCGCGTCAACCGTTCAACTATGCCGCTCTTTTCTCGTCCTGCTGCTCCCGATCCGGATTCAGCATCACCGCTCCTACCGGCTCCCAGTTCCGCGTCTGGCCTGACCAACGTTATAGTTTTATACGGCAGCGATGGGGCTACCCATGGTCCATGATGTTATTGTCGATCGTTCGGCACATTTTGATAACTCATAAGCAGTCGCCTTCGGGCTATAGGTTGTTACCGAGGCGGAGCGAGTCTCCATAAGCCGAATCGGGTAAATGACTGCCGCCATCCTCCGACAGCCTGGGCCTGAAGGTACCACTTTGCGGCTGGGTTCTGTAGAGGCCGCGCTTCTGTAATTCGTGGATGATTAGTTACACAAATTTTAGATGTGCCGGGACTGATCAAGGGATTAATCATGTATCCGCTGGCGCCGGAAATGCTCGCGTGCACTTCGATTCGGTCGACTACCTTTTGCGAGGTGTCGACCAGGACCAAGATTGGCTGACTGGTACGAGCCCAGTCAGCAAACTGGATAGATGTTAGCCCTCCGAGTTAACGTTCTGAGCGATTGCGGAGTATACGTCCGGATGAGACTTCTTAAGGCGAATGGCATACAAGCCACCAATGATAAACGCCAGGACAAGCAGGTAGGGCAGAAGAATTACTACTGGGCTCTTACTTCCGGTCAGGAGATCGAAATTTCTTACGGCAAGCGACACTGCCAATGCAAGACCGATGAAGCTTACGATGGGTGCGGTTAGAGTGCGCCACCAATGAGTGCGGCCCTTGCGAAGGAAGTAAGCGATGATGGCAAGGCTGGTAAGCGCCTGAAGCGCGATGATACCAACCGTACCGAATCCGATTCCGACTGCCCCCAAGCCTAGTAGAGGATCAAGGCCAAATTCAAAGGTGATGGCGACAACGGTAACAGTGATCAGGGTAATAAGCGCACTCGCATTGTGAGGTGAGGCATGCGTCGGATGTACACGCCCTAAAAATGCTGGGAGACAGCCCTGTCGGCCAAGGGCAAAGATATAGCGACTGGCCACATTATGAATCGCAAGCAAGGTTGCGAACATGCTCGTCGAAAGAAACAGTTCCATGGTATGGGTGGCAAGCTTATTGAGGTATTGGTCCCCGAGATTGAAGTAGAGCGTTGCCAACTGACTCGTCGCGACATTCTGGACATCGCTGCCCACGGCACCAATGGTGATCCACGTGGTCACGAAATAGAACAACGCCGTGAGAAAAACAGCCCCGAAGGTTGCCAGCCCGATACTGCGCGAAGGTGAATGGGTCTCTTCGGAATACAGTGCTGCAGATTCCACGCCGATGAAACAGGTAAACGCCAACATGATGGCGATGCCCGGTGCCCCGCTGAAAACCGCGCTCAAACTGAAAACACTGACGGGAAATGCGTCTGCCCCTTTGCTCCAGATAATGCTAATGTTCAGTGCAATCAGCACGGCGAATTCGACCGCCAGCAGAATGGCGAGCATGCGCGAGCTGAAATCGATCTGCCGATAGCCAAGGATCGCCGCGAGTACCACAGCAACTATTGCCGGCACTATCCAGTGCACGTTGATACCGAATAGATCGCTTAACGCAACCTGTGTAAAGAAAGCCACATAACCAACGACCCCACACACGAAAACCGTGTAGGAGAGTATCGCCAGGAAGGCTGAGCCAAGCCCCAATACACTACCGAAGCCACGGGCTACATAAGCGTAGAATGCACCAACATTCACCACCTCCTTGCTCATCGCGTTATAGCCGACCGTAAAAAAGCCCAGAATGACGGCGACTCCCGCGAAAGTGAGTGGTACCCCCAGTCCATTACCAAAAGCAAAGGCGATGGGAACGACACCCAGTACCGCCGCCATCGGTGCCGCTGCAGCGATGATCAGAAAAATAAGACGCAATGTACCTAGGCTCGGGCGGAGCGTATCGGCTTCCTCTGTTGGGAGGCTGGTTCCCAAGCTGTCCAGAATACTTCTGTTTTCAACTTTCATCGCATTCTCCGCGTGCAGCGACTCCAAATCAGGAGCACTACTAAGATTTATCGGTTTTATTGGCTTCAATGACGGGATCACGATGACTGGCCATTTTAAAGTCAGCGCGCAGGCCCGTTGACAGTGCCTTTGTCCTATATCCATTGTTTCCTTCTGAAATAAACTCAGAAGTCGAAGTCCGATAGATCTATCCTACGTAGCCTGGAATGCTAGCGTTAGCCGGAATTGGCACAACATGCCTTGATGCGAACGGGACCAATGCCAGCTTTTGTTTTTAAAGCGGGTGGAAGATAGCTCCCGCTCGGCGCCGTTCACGATGGAACGGCGCCATCACCCAGCGGAGTCACTATGTCCACTATTAAGCTCTATCACTTCCCCCGTTCTGGTCACGCACATCGCGTGGAACTGATGTTGTCGCTTCTGCCGCACACCTTCCGCGGCAACAGCTCCCGTCACAGATCGGAACATCCAATAAAACTTCAGAATAAAGTAGAGCCACGTAAACTTTCGCTCCGCATATATGCATATGAGGCCTCCCTCAGTCAGCCGCGCACTCGTATGGATGAGTTAACCATCGTCGCTTCGAGCTTAATACATCCACACCAATCAATGTGGTTTGCCAAACTCGCAGCTATTTCCTCATTACCGCAAGGATGCGCCTTGCGTATCCGGAAAAGACGGCAAACTGAAAGTCCGTTGACTACTTGCTAAAGCTCGACGGCAACACCGTGCTGCGAACTAGCTTGCCAGCTGGATCCCCCGCATGGCGGTGCCGCCGAGAAGCTATCTATTTCTGGTGATTGCAGTGCGGGCCGCACTCGTGATCCGCTGAGCGGAGAGTCGTGGACCTCTTCAGGGATTGCAAGCGCTCAGGAGGCAGCTCGGCCTCGTCTAGACGAGGAAGAATGCTCGTATCAAATACATCCTTCCCACCCAGCACGGTTCGTAGTACTTGCGTCTTGGGCAACGCATCAAGGGTGCAGGTGAGCGGATTCTGATCGACAATGACCAAGTCCGCCTTATACCCAGGTCTCAACGCTCCAATACCGGCCCACTGCATCAACTTGGCGTTATTGGTCGTCCAACCGTCCAGCGCCTGTTGTCTAGTGATGGAATAGCCCGGGCCGTCGTGCCGGTATCCGGAGCCCGCAAACTCGCGTGTCTCCGCGAGCGCCAGGTGCTCGAATACGCTTGCAGGTCCCCAGTCGCTGCCCAAACCGATGTTGGCGCCTGAAGCGAAGATCTTTCCGAAGGGAGAGAGTTCCTTGAGTACTTGCTCTCCCATGCGCTGCCGGTACATATCGCCCTTTCCGAAGCAGAAGCTCATGGTGCCGGAAAAATGGAATTGCAGCTCGGCATAGCGCTCGATCGTGGCGTCATCAATGAAAATGTTGTGCTGCATGACCCATTCCCTTGCACCTACATTCCAGTCGGCGAGGAATGGCTGGAGATTCTCGAGGAACCGCCGATGATCGCGACCGCTCGTCGGCATGAAATTCAAGCGGAGATCATTGCGCAGGCAATAGTCGATCGCTTCACGCTCAATATCCCCTGAAATAAACGAGCGTCCGCGCGTTGGCCGCCCAAAGGGGTCGCTGTAGGTGCGGTCGGTCGGCATGTGGCCCGTCCAGCCGGGCCCGCCGACACCGAGCGTCATGCCGTTGACACGAAACAGCGGATCGACGTTCTGTGTCAAACTCGCTGCCAGCGCAAACCGGGCCCGAATGCCATCGTCGGTCAACCCCATGCCGAAATCGAACGCGACAGACTCTACCTCCAGCGCCGCCAGGACACGCATGTTCAGGCTTCCTTCATCCCGCGCGCGTTGATAAGCGGAGATGTGCTCCGGCTCCATCGCGTGGCCCTCGTAGGCGGCGGTAATGCCTCGCTGCGCGGCTGATAACTGCCCCGCCATCGCCCCCTGGTACCAGAGGTCGTCGCTCGGACGCATCACCTGCGCAAGCACGCGCGTCAGCCAGAATCGGCTGCTATTGTAGTAATTGGTCACGTAGCCACTGAAGATGCCCGTCAGTTCGCCGTTCGCGTCTTTTTCGACGAACACATCGTCGATGAAATCCGGCAGATCGCGCGTAAACCCTAGCACCTGTAGCGCCTTCGAATTCATGGCGCAGACATTGGGCAAAGTCGGCGCGAAGGCCTGAATCCAAACGGGGTGATCCGGGGCAGCGGCGTCCAGTTCATAGCGGTTAGGTAGGCGGCCTTCAGGCAGATCACGCCAGGAGCGGCGGATAAAATAGTGCGGCTCGCCTACCGGCGTGGTGACAATCCATTCGCCACGCGGAGTGACAGCAGCACGCTCGCGGAGGCGAGTTCGAATGTCGTCGTGGTCGCGAGCATCGTACAGCTTGACGCACGACACATCGAAGCTCCCGTAATGCAGAAAGTGCGGGTGATTGTCGATCAACCCGGGCATCACGCAGGCCCCATCAACATCGATTTTCCTCGACATAGAACCTGCTAGTGCCCGCATATCTTCGAGCGAACCAGTGGCCAGCACGGTATCGCCTTCGAGGACCAAGGCCTCATGTGTTTCACGCCGTTCGTTCTGGGTTAGAACAGAACCGCCGAAAATCAGGGTACGTTGCAACGATTGGGACATGCTGCTGCCTCCTTAAGTAATCGTTCTTTGTTCGGGGCTCGATACCCCAGGTTTTCTAGCCCCCCTGCTGAAGCCATTCCCCAAGCGCGCTGGTTAATATGTCGGCGCGGCCTTGCGAGCCGAAGAAGGTGCAGGGAGATCGCAGACAAGCCGACCACGAAGTGCACGTGCAGACACTTTGGTTTCTGGGGCTCAGATTGACTAACGATGATGCAAAGTTAATCGTGATGAACGCATGGCGTTAGCCGATTTTGGCACAGCGAGAAACACTGGACTGAGGGTGCCTTGATTCAGGATTACTGGTCAGAAATCGAGGGCAGAGTCAATGATTGCGAGCTGCCAGAGCAACTGCCTTGGTCGCACCGCGTCAGATAGGGCCATGCGCCCACCAGGTTGGTAACTGTCAGTAATAACAGAGTCGCCAACGGGATAGTTCTTTCCGGAAAAACACCGGGAAGGAGCTTGGCGATCACCGCATCAACAAAAAACATCTCCGCCGGTATCGCCAGCATTGCCACTACTACGTAACCTGCGAATACCGCAACGATTGCAGGAAAGTGACCGGGAGCTTTGTATAGGTGCCTAGCGTCCCTGTATTAGGAAACATCAAGGCCAGCTCAGCCCTATCCATGAAATACCGTTACACTTCGTTCTCGATCAGGCTTGACTTGGGACATTGGTTTGAATGCAGGAAGGCTCACCCCGACGAACTTCTCGAAAGTTCGAATGATCTCGGCATATTCAATCTCTTGAACGATGAGCACGATTCGCGAGCGGTGATCCGTCGATGGCCACTTTGCAAGCCGTTTCAATGGATGGAAGATTTGCTGTACACCATGAATAACAATGGGCTGATCTGGATGTTCGACCACCCGCACTATTCCCTTCACTCGCAGCAGGTTTTCCCCCCTCACCGACGCAATGAGTTCCAACCAATAGGCGAGGCGTTCCTGTTCAACTGGCTGATCCAGAATCAGGAAGTGAGACTGAACCTTGCCTTCGTGGTAGCTCTCACCGCCTCGCCTCTGGGCTTGCTCCATGTAAGCGTCAACGTCGAGCACGTCGTGTCGTGTAGTGCAGTCTTCGTGCCCTAGCACATCGGCCGCATCTACATGCCCCTTGATAACCCGCTTGAAATCAGCCGCAGGATTTATGCCCCGCAACCTGGCCTCCAGTGCTGCAATAGCTTGACCAGACGCCAGATCGGTTTTGGTCAACAGCAACCGATCCGCCAGAGTTACCTGCGCGACAGCCTCAACGTGCCGATCAAGGGTACTTGCACCATTAACCGCATCCACTGTAGTGACAACCTGTTGGAGGCGATAACGCTGAATGATCTCGGGATCGATCATAAAGGTCTGCAACACCGGTACCGGATCCGCGAGCCCCGTGGTTTCAATGACTACACGGCTGAATGACGAAAGTTCTCCGTTCTCCCGCCGGTCGTGCAGGTCCACCAAGGTGTCAACCAAATCACCACGTATAGTGCAACACACGCATCCGCTCTGCGGCAATCGCAGGTTCTCACTCACCTGTTCGACAAGGAGATGATCAATTCCAATTTCTCCGAACTCGTTGATGATGACCGCCGTATCGGCGAGCTCGGGCAGGTGCAACAAGTGATTCAGGGTCGTGGTCTTTCCACTGCCGAGAAAACCGGTCAACAGCGTGACCGGCACCCGGGCATCAGTCGCATCGCTCATGCCTGGGCCTCATACACCAAATTGCCGGCGAAGTAGGTCTGCAGGACTTGGGTCTGTGCCAATTGGTCGACTTGGATCTCAAACAGGTAACGATCAAGCACAATGAAATCGGCGGACTTACCCACTTCCAGTGAGCCGGTTTCATCGCCGAGGCCCATCGCCGTAGCAGGACCAATGGTGTAGGCACGCAACGCGGTGGGCAGGTCCAATCCCTGCTCGGGCCACATTTCTCCAGGGAACGCTCCACTTGGATCACGCCGAGTGATGATGGCTTGCAGGCTGATCCACGGGCTCGGATCAGGCACCACCGGCCAATCCGAGCCAACGGCGAGCAAAACCCCAGCTTCATCCATGGAGCGATTCGGATAAGACCGCGTTGAGCTGGTCAACAATCACCCCAGGGCACCAGAGTATCGGCGAAAGGTCAGCAACGATGTTCAGCTCTTTGAAGCGCGCGATGTCACTGTCGTGCAAGTAACCAGCATGGGCGATCTGATGCTGGCGATTGCCACCGTTGAAGGTGCGCACCACTTCAAAGGCATCAAGTGCTACGCGTACCGAACCATCGCCGGTGCAATGGATCTTCAGACTGACATCAGCCTGTTCGCATTCAGCTATCACTCGCGCCAACTGTGGCACTGTCAGGAAGGTCGCACCGCGGAAGCAGCAGCCGTGCAAAGTATCGGGTAGATAAGGCTCCAACATCGATGCAGTGCGGGTGGTGGGCACGCCATCGAGGAAGATCTTGCCGAATTCAGGACGGAAGTATTCGCTGCGGTAATGGTCACGCAGTTCAAATAACTCCTTTCCCCATTGTTCGGAGGCAAGAGGTCCTCCTTCCAATACAGGCAAGGAGCCGACGACCCAGGCGGTCAATTGTCCGCGATCAGCCACAGTCTTGATCGCGTCCATCATCATCCGCGCGGTCAGAGCATCCTGAAGCCCGGTGACACCTAGAGCATTCATGCGTTTGATCGCATGAACGGCCGCAGCGACGTCGAGTTCCGGCTCTTTTGCCTATTACCGGGACACCGTAGCCTCAGCCAGAGCGGAAGCGGTTTCCAGCAACAAGCCGGTAGCCTCACCGGTTTGCGGATGCCTCGCAATGGTTCCGTTGGGAGGATTGGGGGTGTTGTCGTCAATACCACAAGCCTTCAATCCTGCAAGGTTAAGCCAGCGGTTGTGATGGGAATCATCTCGCAGCATGACCGGACGTCCAGCGGATGCCTCATCTAGACGAAGGCGCGCCTCGTAGGTCAGCTGATCAAGCAACGTACTGCCCCAAATACCACCGACGATCCACCGACGATCCACCGATCCTGCGGACGATCTTTGGCTGCATCGCGAACCATTTCAATGATCTGGTCGAGATTGGCAGTCGGCGGAAAATTCACCTCGTATAGCTCGGCCCGACCTGCAAGGACGAAGTGGCTATGGACGTCCATCATGCCGGGCATCACCATTTTCCCTTGCAGATCGATCACGCTGGCATCGGCACCTACGGCAGCCCTTGCAGCTTCCTCGCTACCCACCTAAACCAACCGACCGTCTCGCACCGCCAAGGCATCAACCCATGGAGTATCAGCATCCATCGTGTAGATCGAGAGCTCCGATATCAAACCGGTATTTTCAAGTTGTGGCTTAGCTGGCCGTGATCTACCTCGCCCTTCGCTGCACACGACTGCTCAGGCTGTTGCGAATCGGCAGCGGCGGCTATATCACTCGGCCTGAGGAGGAAATGTGCTAGTGCCGGTAGCAGGATCAGTGCTCCCAACATGTTCCATAGGAACATGAAGGCCAACAGCAGTCCCATATCCGCCTGAAACTTGATAGGACTTAGCACCCAGGTGACAACACCAATGGCCAGCGTGATACCCGTCAGCATCACAACCTTCCCGGTAAACAACAGGGCTCGGTAGTAGGCCTCGGATAAGCTCTTACCCTCTCGCAACTGAGCCAAAGTGACGGACAGGATGTACAGGGCGTAGTCGATACCGATTCCCACCCCCAAGGCGATGACAGGCAATGTCGCAACCTTAACGCCCATGCCGAGAGTGACCATCAACGCCTCGGCGAGTATCGAGGTAAGCATCAATGGCAATACCGCTACTACCACCGCCCGCCAGGAACGGAAGGTAATCAGGCTTAGTACCGCAACAGCGGCATAGACTAGAAACAGCATTTGCCACCAGGCTTGCTTGACCACAATGTTAGTGGCCGCTTCGATACCGGCATTCCCGGCAGCCAACAGGAACTTGGTATCGTCAGTATCGTTCTCGCGGGCAAATGCTTCGACAAACCGGACCACGGAAGACAGCGTGTCAGCCTTGTGATCGCGCAAATAGATGTAAAGCGTCAACAGGCTGCAGCTGTCGTCGTAAAGCCCGCGCGGTGCGCCAGCTGTGATCGTGTTCAGCATGCTCTGATTGGGAAGGAACTCGTACCACTTAGGGTTGGCCTCGTTCAAACCAACCAGCATTTTCCGGTTCAGCAGAGATAGTGAGTTGGTCGTCTCGACGCCCGGGAGCTGACGTAGTTGCCATTCCAGCGAATCGATCTTGTTGAGCGTTTCGTATTGGGAGCATTGGCCTGCGGGGCTCGCGACCATGACAGCGAGAACGTCGCTTGATGCACCGTAGCTCGTGTTCATGAAGGCCACATCACGGTTGTAACGACTGTCAGAACGCAGCTCGGGCGCCCCTGGGTCCAGGTCACCGATTTTCAGATGGGTGCTGACGACAAAACCGGCCACACCAATGATCGTGGCCCCCACCAATGCGAAGGCAGCCATCCTGCGCTGAGTGAAGCGATCCAGAAAAGACCAGAGCGGGTGCTTGCCCTGCCCTTTATCATCTGCTGACTCGGCATGCAGGCTACGCTTGGCAGCAAAGGCGCTGACGCCAGTGTAGGAAAGCATGATCGGCAACAGGATCAGATTAGTAAAGATGAGTACCGCCACGCCGATCGAGGCAGCAATAGCCAATTCGCGGATAACCTGAATGTCGATCACCAGCAACACTGCGAAGCCGACAGCATCGGCCAGCAGTGCCGTCATACCTGCCAAAAACAGACGGCGGAATGTGAAGCGTGCGGCGAGTAACTTCGGAACGCCCCGCCCGATGTCCTGCATGATGCCATTCATCTTCTGCGCGCCATGGCTCATGCCAATAGCGAACACCAGAAACGGCACCAGAATAGAATAGGGATCCAGGGAATAACCAAGCGTCGGCAACAGTCCGAGTTGCCATACCACTGCGATTAACGATGCTGTAACCACCAGCAACGTAGAGCGGGCACAACGGGTGAACCAAAACACCGTAACAGTGGCGATACCGACGGCTATGGCGAAGAACACCAAGACCGAACGCACACCGTCGATAAGATCGCCGACAATCTTGGCGAACCCTGTGATGTGCACCACATTACCTTCGGCTTCGTACTTGTGACGCAGTTGTTCCAGATATCCGGCGAATACCGCATAGTTCAAGGGGCGACCTTCGCTGTCCTTGGCCAGTAACGGAACGTAGATCACCGATGACCTGCCGTCGGTGGACACGATCTGGCCGATCTCACCGGAGCGGGCGATGTTCGCCCGCAACTGCTCAAGGCTTGAAGGGCTGCCGTCGTATCCTTCAGGAATCACCTGGCCGCCTTCAAGACCCTCTTCGGTCACGCCCGTCCACCGTGTTGATGGCGTCCACAGTGACTTCATGTTCGCCCGATCCACCCCGTGCAAAATGAAGATTTCATCGGACATGCGGCGCAACGCATCGAGGTATCCGGGATCGTAAATGGTGCCTTTAGGACTCTCCACTGCAACGCGAACAGCGTTGCCAAGACCAGCCAACTGATTCTGGTATTTGTTGAACTCCTGGATGTAAGGGTGCTGCGTCGGAATGGTTTTTTCAAAGCTGGCATTGAGCTCCAGCTTGGTCGTCTGCCACCCCAATAAAGCGGTAACAATGGCACAAAGAATGATGACCACGAGTCGATTGTTGAATAACGCGCGTTCCAGCAGGGAGCCCGACTGGTGATCGAAATTGGCGGCATCCCCTGAGAGGTCTGACGATTGAATCTTCACAGCTTATCTCCAGGTTTGACTACATGTACGCCAAGCTGACTGAGCACCACCGTGCTCAAGTTTGATGTGAGCAGCACACCGTTAAGGGGTGGAAAAGGTCGGGTATTGAGTGGTTCGAGCTTTCCTCCCCGCTCGCGCATTACCAATCCAGCCTGATTAACCAGAATCAAGTGACCATCAGGCTGGATCGCAGAAGAGGTAATAGACGCTTCATCCGGCGAGACCAGTGATGTCCATGTCTTGCCGCCATCCTCAGAGCGCAAGGCATTGCCGCGTAAACCAGCGACGACAACTTCATGCTTCGATAGAATTTCTACCGTGAAATAACTGCCCCGATAGGGTGTCTGGGCGATGGAAAAGGTCGCACCGCCATCCTCTGAAGTGCGAACCAACCCTTGTTCGCCAACGATAATGATCGTCTGGCCCTCGCCGCGTATTGCATTCAAGTGAAGCGCACCAGGGTTTTGAATTCGGTCTCTCCAGGATGACCAGGTCTTGCCACCGTCGGTGGTTGATAGGGCGATTCCGTAAGCACCCACCACAACGGCATTAAGAGGATCGCGCACCAGAACATCGAGAAGAGGCTTGTCCGCCCCTTCCTCAACCATGCGTTGCGCGAAAGCGATTGGCCGGGCTTCGCCTTTTTTTTGCGCTTCAGCAAGAACTATCTGGGCAATCCGCCGGCCGTCGAGGCTAAGTGTCCAACTTTCGCCAGCGTCAGAGGTCACTAGCACGCAACCTCCATGCCCAACGGCATAGCCGTTCCTGGCATCGGCAAAGCGCACGCCGGTCAGCGTCACGCTGACCGGGGTCTGCACCTGCCGCCAGTTCGCTCCAGAATCATCGGACAACACCACAATTCCCCGCTCCCCCACAGCGACGAGGCGATTTCCCGCCTGCGCCACGCCAAGCAAGTACGAGCGTGCCGCCATTACAGTGGGAATTGAGGGTCTTTCTAACGCAGATCCAACCGGCGCCCCATTGGCAATCGACAATGTCGATATAAGAACCATGCCCCAAAGAAGGCACCATGCTAAATGTCGAGAAACGTTACTCATGTTTGACATAATTGACTCCGTACTTCGTTCAGTAACTCACCAGTAAAATGTTGAGCATGCAGCTTTGATACTCAACGCGTTTACCCTGAGTTCACTGCCACTGTTTACCCAATGATAAGCGCCTGACCTAACAGACGAAGCGCGAACCTGTGGGCAAACCTTTCTCTTAGAATGTGCGCTGTAGTGAAAGAGAAACGAAGTCGCGATCCTTCATCGATTGTTTGTATGACGTGAAACTCGTGTCATCCAGGAACGTACCTTCCGGCCCAAAGAAATGGGTGTAGGTAAGCCCCGCTTTCCAATCGTTGAGGTATGTCGCCTTCAACCCGATACTGACATCTCCGACATGATCTCCGTTAAACGACCCCACTACTGACGAGTTGCCAATACCGAAGCCCAGACCTAATGGCACGGAGATATCTACCCCAGAAAAAAACTGGCGATAAGATGGCTCGTAGAGTACGCGTATGTTGGCTGCATCTCGATCAGCATTGGGGCTTAGAAGATCAGGGTTCTTGGTAATACTCGTGCGTCGATTCCAAGCGACCTCCCCGAGAAAACTGGCTTCATTTGCGATGAATGATGGACCCAGGGTCGCCAACCAAGACACTTGCGCATGCAGGGAATTACCTACGGCATAAAGCGGATTGCCATCGTTATCGCCGGTGCCTGTCAAATCGACCGCGCCACCGCTGATCAGAGGAGTGTTGCGACGCACAGATACTTCGCCGGCAATGTTGTAGTCGCCAAACGTGCGACTGAAACTCGCCCCGTAAGCAGTGATATCTTCCGGATAAACCCATCGGTATTCACCGATCTGTCCACTGACAGGATTGAGGGCACCAGGTCGCAGATAAAGCTGAGGTGTTTTGTCGTGGTAACGGATCGCGTAGATGCCATAGTCTGTTTCATCGACGCTGAAGCGTACTTGCACGCCACCTTGCCCGGAATTCCTGGCCTTCATGTCCTTCCCTCGGAAGAGCGCCAATGGCCCACCTCCTGGTATGACAGGAGGGCCGGCGATCAATCGCTCGGCACCATCTCCTATAACATCGAGGGTCGAGAAATAGCTGCCAGCAGCAGGCAACTTCGTTTCTTCCCACCGCCACTGGTAATAGGCGCCGATGGAGACGTCCGGCGTTAACTGAAGCTGCCCGGAAAACTGCTGGACCGGGCGAATCAGCTCCTTGAACTGGGTATTGGGTACAGACAGAGCTTTCACTGCATCTATCGGTGCCATCCCACCTGCAATGCCGTTGGCACCAAAGAACAGGCTCTCACCCCAAATCAGGGCATGCCTGCCCGCTCGAAAGGTGGCCTTGGTATCCCCGATAGGCACTCGGCCATAAACAAACGCATCCAGCAACTCGGCCTTTTGCCCGTGCAATTTCTCGGTATCGCTGGTGAACTCGTCATAGGGACGGGAAAAGGAGTTAACCGTGCTCGGCGAATTATTATCGTTGGATTCGTTATAAACGGTGTCATACCAGCCAGCGCCCGACAACCGTGCGCCGAAACCCTGGTAGTTCATATCCAACTCTGAGAGAACGTCGAACCGGTTGGAAATCAAGCCCTTGCTGAAGTTTCGATCACCGTCATCCTGGTTGACCGAGGAAGTCAACTTATCGGACGCCCCCTTGACACGAAAAGCGCTGTTGTACTTGACCGTATTGTCCCACCGAAGCTTGAAATCTGGATTTTCAGTGTCAATCACGAATGCATAAACACTCGGCGACACGATAGCCATTATGGAGATAGCGAGTGGACGCAAGGCTTTATTTTTATGCATTTTATTGGCTCCGCTAGTGCCTGATTCATAGTCATCGACCAATGGAACTACCCGTCACTCACCGACAAACGCCGGAGTTGTATCAGAGTATTCCGACGGAAATTAGATTACGAAGGCATCGCGGCGTCCGTTAGCCTAATTTGGCATCACAACCGCAGAAGCATTGAAATACCACTGCGGCAAGCCTGACTCATCCGGAAGTCGATGAGAGTTCGCAGAATGTCCCATCCTGTCGACTCCAGTTACAGAGCAGTCCAGCGATTTGGTGCATGCCAATATTGGATAACACCCCCCCCTCCTTCTCTTTGTATCTTGTTCGTCAGCACTAAGATCGACATCAAATCTTTTTGCAGAGGTTGGACAGCAGTGGTCGACTGAAACCCTCTGTACATGCGAAAACGATATAAAAAGGAGCGAACGGTGACCAACATCGAATTGCTGCAGCGCAGAAATCAGCTATTAGGCAAGGCTGCACCGCTTTTCTATGACACACCGCTACACATTGTGCGCGGCGAAGACGTCTGGCTATTTGACGCCGACGGTAAACGTTATTTGGATGCCTACAACAACGTACCGGTAGTGGGGCATTGCAACCCAAAAGTAGTAGAGGCTCTTTGCAAACAGGCAGCCGATCTCAACATACATACCCGCTACCTACACGAGAATGTAGTCAATTATGCCGAGCGCCTGACAGCGACTTTTGACAGATCACTGGATATGGCCATTTTCACCTGCACCGGCAGCGAAGCCAATGAATTGGCCTTGCGCATAGCCAGGATGACAACCGGCGCCAAGGGCATCATTTGTTCGAACTGTACTTATCATGGCAATACGGCGGCAGTGGATGAGCTGTCGACCATGTTTACCGGTGGCGTCACCGGAAGTCTCAATGTACGTGCAGTGCCATTCCCCGACCACTATCGTCCGCTCGGCGGCCTACAGGGCGAAGCACTCATCGACACCTATGTCGCTGAAGTCGCAAAAGCTATCGAAGCATTGAAGGCAGACGGCTTGGGGTTCGCCGGGCTTTTGATCTGTCCGATCTTCGCCAACGAGGGCCTGCCTGGCGCTCCCTCCAGCTACGTCCAAAAAGTAGCTCGCTTGGTACGCGAAGCCGGTGGCTTGCTGATCTTTGACGAGGTCCAGTCAGGCTTCGGTCGCACCGGACATATGTGGGGCCAGGATCAGGTCGGTGTTGTTCCGGATATTGTCACCATGGGTAAACCCATGGGCAACGGACATCCGATCGGCGCCGTGGTGTCTCGAGCAGATCTGGTCAACAACTTCCGCGAGCGGGTGATGTACTTCAACACTTTCGGGGGAAATCCGGTCTCCTGCGCAGCAGGACTGGCGGTGCTGGATGTTATCCAGGAAGAACGACTGTTGGAGCATGTTGCCCAGGTTGGCGAGCATACGCTCAAGGGTTTGATCGCACTCCAGCAGCGCCACGAGATCATCGGCGACGTCCGAGGTTCAGGGCTGTTTTTCGGCATCGAACTGGTGCTGGACCGCAACAGCAAAGAGCCCGCAAGGGACTTGTCCAAGCAGGTGGTCAACCTGATGAAGGACCGCGGTGTTCTGATCAGCCGCCTGGGACCGAACGACAACGTACTCAAAGTGCGCCCGCCGCTGCCTTTCACGACCGAACACGCCGACCTGTTCATCAATACCCTCGACGATTGCCTGGCAACCCTGTAGGAGCCGCCCATGAGCGAACACATTGAAATTAGCCAGGAGCAGATGCTGAGCAATCTACTGGGGCTGGCACGGGCGTCGTTGCACCAGTGGAACATGGACTGTCTGGACGTCACCCTGATCAAATACCGCGAAAATGCAGTATTTAAAATCGAGACCACAAACGGAAACCGCTACGCCCTCCGTGTGCACCGTGGCGGCTATCACTCGGACGCAGCGTTGCGCTCCGAGCTGCAATGGATGGCTGCACTACAGCAATTCGGAATCGACGTGCCCGTAGTGGTACCGACCGACAAAGGTGAGTTGTTCATTCTGGCCACGCTACCCTCCACTGGCGAAATCTTACAGATCGACCTGTTCGAGTGGATCGAAGGTCGCCAGCTCGGCACGGCTGAAGGCGGCCTCGGCGATGACATACAGCAGATCCAGCATACTTACCGGACCATTGGAAACATCGCCGCACGCCTCCACGAGCACGGCAGACAATGGCGTCGGCCCGAAGGGTTCAATCGCCATGCCTGGGACGCTGAAGGCCTGGTCGGCGACTCCCCTTTCTGGGGGCGCTTCTGGGAACTGCGCAGCCTCAACGAAGAGCAACAGCAACTGGTCCTGACGGCACGAAACATTGTTCGCTCCGAGCTGCAAACAATTTCCCAGTCCCCCGAGCACGACGACTACTACGGCCTGATCCACGCCGATTTTGTGCCGGAGAATCTGATGATCTCGGGCGATACCGTGCGTCTGCTGGACTTCGATGACGCTGGTTTCGGATGGCATCTGTTTGAACTGGCCACTGCGCTTTACTTCGTCCGCCGAGATGCGAATTTCAAGGTTGCTCACGACGCTCTGATCGAAGGCTACCGAGCATATCGAGCTCTACCTGAAAAGGTCCTGGCCAAACTGCCGGTCTTCATGATGGCACGGGGCTTCACCTACTTGGGCTGGGTGCAAACCCGAGAAGGGTCGGACGTCGCCAGGGAACTCGCTCCCTTCTTGACCGAACTGGCATGCGATCTCACCGCCGAATTTGTCAAGACCTATAGCAGTTCCGCCAAAGCCGAGTAAATGGCCAACCATCGATATACGACAGCCCATACAAGGGCGTGGTCAATCAAAGGGGTGATGTATGTTTAGATTGAAAGGAAAAGTAGCCTTAGTGACCGGCGCCAGCCAGGGCATCGGCCAGGGCATCGCCGAGGTGTTCGCCAAAGCAGGAGCTCACGTTGTGGTGGCGGCTCGCAATGCTGAAAAAGGTCGTAAGGTAGTCGCCGACATCATCGCCAGCGGCGGCCAGGCACAATGGCAGCAGACCGACCTCAGTACAGCGGATAATGCCAGGCATCTGGTCGAAGCTGTACTCGCAGAGCACGGTGCATTAGATGTTCTCGTGCATAACGCTGGGGTATTCCCGATGGCGACGATCGACGACCTCAGCGACGCGCAACTGGAAGAAACCTTGACGGTAAACCTGAAGGCCGCCTTCTGGCTGACTCAGGCAGTGTCACCATCGATGCGCGAACGCGGCCATGGCCGCATTCTCTTCACGTCGTCAGTAACCGGCCCACGTGTGGCGATGCCGCTGCTGGCTCACTACGCGGCCAGCAAGGCCGGGCTGAACGGATTCATCCGCGCTGCTTCGCTCGAATACGCACGAGACGGCATTACCGTTAACGCCGTTGAGCCCGGCTACATCCTCACCCAAGCAATGGACCAACTAGTCAGCCACGAGGAACAAGCGGAAATGGCCACTCAGGTACCGATCGGAAGACTCGGCCACCCTCACGACATCGCTCACGCCATGCTCTATCTGGCGAGCGACGAGGCGAACTACGTTACCGGGCAGAGCATCATCGTCGACGGCGGTTCATGCACGCCAGAAAGCTCAGTTCAATTGCAAGGCTTCTATACAGACCGCGGCCGATAAGTAGTGATGTCTCGGGGCAAGAATCCTGCCATTGCGCTGGCTGATACCGATCCGGCGCTGGTCATCGAGGGGTTAAGTCGAGTCGACTGACTGGACGCCTACTGCGAAACCAAGTCCGTGTGTTTGCGCCGCTAAGGCCGGAGAACATTGCCCCGCCTGAAAATAACGATGGGGCGATGTGATCGTCATTCCCAGGGCAGAGATAGAGCCCACTTACGCCAGATCAACCGTGACACTCGCGGCATTTACTTCACGAGTGTCCGGTAAAAACCGAAGGGGGAGCTTGCTCCCCCTTCGGTTGGCGGCCGTCAGTCATAATCTGATTTTTCAGACTCGATTTTGACTCATGTTTACCAGCACCCGTTTAGCCCACCTACTCAGTGCGATCCCGCGTCAGTTTTTCCGGCAATCCACCGAAAGGCACCGGGCGGATCGCTATGTCAAACGCTGCACGTCCTGGCAATTGCTGGTGACACTGGTCAGCGGTCATTTGACCCAAGCCCCAAACCTGCGGTCCTTGGCGAATTTCTCCGAAACTCTAGGCCCGCATACCCCAGCGTTGAGGGACCGACGAAGGCTGGAGCGAGAAAAGCTGAAGGCTGCCCAAGACAGCCTTCAGCTATGAAACGTGTTTACCGGACACTAGTGGGCGTTCACGTGGACTCATGCCGAAGCGCGCCTTGAAGGCTGTGTAGAAGTAATCGCCAGAGCCCCATTGACCAACGAGTGTTGAAAGGGGCTGCCCGACTGGTGCCCAACGTAGAACCTCGGCACAACGTTCAAGTCAGCAGCCTTTGATATGCTGCGAGACCACCAGCCAGCGGCGAGCAAACATCCGATACAGCCCCCCGAACAGAAACACCGACCTGACGACCGATCAGTTCCGGACACAGATCAGCTTCGTGGATGTGCGCATCGATAAAAGCAATAGCCTTTCGAAACAGACGATTGCGCCTGTCCTGCCCCTCACTTACCTCAATGACTGGGCGCAATAGCACCAACAGCGCCTCCAGCGTAACCTCGCCATCACGGCCCATTGGAAAATGACCCGATCTTCCCATAGAAACCTTCACTCAAGTAGCGCCCGGCAAGTGCCCCGCAGATTCGATTGATATCTCGCATCCAGTCGTCCCAGGCCACAGTTGGGCCTGATGAACTGAAACTCATAGCCCTCCCCCTGCCGTAAATTGCTCGTCAGAAAAATCAGGTTCGAAATTGCTGAACCAGCTCTCGGAGCTCTCTTCCCAATCGTGCAAGCTCTGCACTGGAAACTGCAGTTCGCTGACTTGCATCGGCGCTTTGCTCTCCAATGCCACGAACCCGGCTGATGCTTCCATTGATGACCTCTGCAACTACGCTCTGCTGCTCAGCCGCAGCGGCGATCTGCTGGTTCATTTGCTCAATCGTACTAACCGAACGGGTAATGCGGATCAGAGCATCGCCAGCTTCGCTGGCCAGAGCAACGGTGCGCTGAGTTTGCTTACAACTGCTGTCCATCTGCTGCACCGCGTTACTCGCCAAGGTTTGCAGGCCAACTATCAGCCTTTCAATTTCCTCGGTGGAGTCATGAGAGCGGCGAGCCAGAGCGCGCACTTCATCGGCGACCACCGCAAATCCCCTCCCTTGTTCACCCGCACGGGCCGCTTCGATGGCCGCGTTGAGCGCCAACAGGTTAGTCTGTTCAGCCACCCCGCGAATGACTTCGAGCACGCTACCAATGCGCATGCTTTCCTGATTCAACGCGGCGATAGCGTCAGAGGAACGCGCCACTTCAGTTGCCAGATCACCGATCTGGCCGATTGCCTGCTGCACCACCCAATTGCCTTGCTGCGCCTGCGAATCAGCCTGTTGGGCCGCCTGCGACGCCTGCTCAGCGTTCCGGGCGACCTCCTGCACAGTCGTAGCCATCTGATGCATGGCTGTAGCTGTCTGCTCGACTTCCAGCTTCTGCGTCTGCACTCCACTACTGGTCTGAGCAGTAATGGAGGAAAGTTGTTCTGCGGAGCCAGATATCTGAGTAACGCTCACACCTATGCGCCGAATCAGGTTCCGTAGATTGAGAGTCATGCCTTGCATGGCCGTCATTAGTTGGCCAACCTCATCACGACGCTCTGATGTGATGTCCTGGCTTAGATCACCCCCGGTAATGCGCTGTGCTAAGACCACTGCCTGGCGCAGCGGCAGGACGATTTGACGTGTTATCAACAAGGAGGCGGACAATCCGATCAGCACAGCTATAAAGCCCATCAACCCGAGCAGAAACAACGCGCGGTGACTGCCAGAGCTCATCGCTTGGCCTTGCAGTTTTTTGGCCGTTTCGGCCAGCGTTAGCACAGTCAGGGCTCGGTCAAGCATCACTCCTTCAATCTCGGCAGTCTTCTTAACCACACGCTGATAATTGAAGAAAGCGTCCTGGTAACTCTTGAGTGCAGCAAGGGCTGCATCGATGTTATTGCGCTGCCTCTCATCCAGCCAGATGCTCAGATTACGTGCGAGTGCGCCCTGCTCTGTGCTGATAGAGAGCCAAGCGTCCAAAGCTTCGGCAGATCCATCGATTATGTACAGACTTTCATTGCTACGCAGGTCGAGCATGCGTTTGCTCATCCCAGACACTTTTTCGGCCAAATCCAGTGGATTATTATCATTGGACTGACCGCCCTCATAGTTCTTCTCACGCAGAGCATCGTATATATCCAACTCAATTGTCTCGAACTGCCTGCGTGCCTCGTTGGCTGTCTGGGTCATTTGCTGTCGAGCCTGGAGGGCTTTAGCATGCTGCTCAACAAACGCCTCAAATTGTTCGAGATAAACCGATGCAGCCTGATCCATAGCCTGCAGACGAGCCTTCTCGTCCCCGTCCACCGACTCCGAATATTGCCCGAACAACTCACGCACACGGGCAAGCCCTTGGCGTACCGCCTGGGCGTCAACCTCGGCACGGCTGATTGCAAAGTCCCGCTCACTGCGCCGTGCTTGCAAGATCAGCGTATCAATGGTCGACAGTTGCATGACCTGCCGGTATTGCCCGAGCACCGAGCCTAGGGCAAAAAAACCTGTGCCCATCACCGCTATTGTCAAGAAAAGAACCAACCCGAAGCCACAGAGCAATTTCTTGCCCACAGAAAGATCAACTAATAAGCGCCTGACAAACTCAAACATTTTGAGCACTCCATTTTTTTGGATGGCGCGACGCGCTGGACTTCTTGGTAAAAGCTAAAACCTTTCGGGTGCACTCCCGGCCTCGTGCAAGTCGACCGTACGAATATGGGGGTTATGGCACACTTTGAAAAATCGCAAAAAAATGCCAGTCCTGCAGCTATCAGACAGACTGACAATTACTCACATCGGCAAATCGACCTCCATACGCCTTATGACTGGCAAAGCCGATTGGGCAAAAATTGGAGGACAGATAAAGAGAGCACCGCAAAGTTTTCAGCTGCATGAAATTACACCTAAAAAATGGTGCCCACTTAACTAAGTGGACACCATTTCCCGGTTTAGCGGCCTTTAACAGGTGACAGTGCCAAATATAGATAGATTATCTAGCGCAAACTGTCGCCGACCATCGAGTCGGCCGAGAACGCATCTTTGTCGAAGCGTGGGGTGAGCGCGTACTGTTTCGGTTTGTTATTAATGAGAGACTCAAAGCTTGTACCCGATATGAGGTCGTTAAAACCAAAACTTGTAATCACCACTGCCGGAGCGTCAGGTGCAACAACAGCGTCCGCATGAAGTGTCTTCCAGAGTTGACCATTAGCGTCCCAGCGATCGCCCAACAAGCATGTCCAACTGTCCTCGTCACAGTAATAGCGACTTCTCACCGCTTGGTGGCGCTTGCCATTGCGCAAGGTGGCTTCCACCACCCAAACCCGGTGCAATTCCCAACGTACGTGCTCAGGATTGAGGTGATGCTTGGACAGCAACTCTTTGTCATCTTTTACCTGAAGCGCACCGTTACTGTTGTAAGGGACATACTTTTCCTGTTTGCCGATAATTTTCCAGTCGAACCGATCGAGCCGACCCGAGAAGGTCGAGATTTCGTCGTAGCTCATCACCCCGGCAGTGGCCGTCGATGGTGTATCGCAACAGGTGTTTGGCAGCTTGCGCACCCGACGTTGGCCAACGAGATATATCCAGTATTGTGACTTGTCACCGTCCAGGTTTTCGATGCCGGCAAGCGCCTCTCCTGCACGGATTGGCGGTGCCATGGTATCCAGGCGGGAGCGCCAATAATTATTGGTCTTGGCCAGTTCTTCAAGATTACTGTCTGGCAAGTAGTAAGGCATCTCGGTGTTTTGAACAAAGTCAGAAACCAGTACGGCGTCGCCATTGGCGGTCAGCTGATAGGTCTTGATCATTTGCGATGTTGAAGTGCCACGCCAGCGCAGCACGTGATTCCACATCAACTCCGCACCGCTTTGCGGAATGGGGAAAGGAATACCGCCATAGACACCTTGCGGAATGTCACCATTCATCTTGCCATTGGTCGCATTTTTGAAGGTGTTGTCATACACCCACTGTGGTGCGGCTGCGGTTCGTTGGGTCTTGTAAACATTGACCCGGAAGCTTTCCGGGTACTTCTTCAACAACGCCTGGGTCCCCTCGGTGAGCTTATCGGCATACTGGCTGACATTCGCCGGCGTAATTGAGAACAGCGGTTTCTCATCCTTGAACGGATCGCCACGACGCCCGCCCGGCTCGTCCCCAGGAATTGGCTTAGTATAGCCACCCGTCCAAGCCGGGATTGTGCCATCCTTGTTCCCGGCCTTTTCGGCTCCTAACGGAGTGAGTTCGTTGTTCAGCTTCGCAGCCTCTTGGGCAGAGACGGCTGCAAACGCCTCAGGACCACACGCTAGCAAGGCTACTAGCAGAGGGGGGAATAATAGTTTGCTCATTTGTTTGCTCATTGTGTGCTCCTGTGTTTTAACTTGCGGTGGAGCGGCATATTGAAAGCGCCCCTGAGCGACTTTTATAAGAAGCGTTTTATCTTTCACTACTCAGTAAATTGCACCTCATGGTAATACTGATGCCTGCAAGAGTACGAAGCGCAAAAGAGTAGTGTTAGCCAGATTTGGCATAAGGTAAAACAACTCGTGCCATCCGTCAGAAGGCAGAGGCTTCCCCCATCGATAACGGAAAGTGGCGACTGCATCACCAGCCAAGCTGGCTGTCGGAACTGATTGAACGACAAACCGAACCTCTTATCTGATTTCCGTACAATCACAATTATGCACCCGAGAGAGAGGGCGATTTGCAATGGATAATCGATGCCGGGCGATGAAGGCGATGACCAAGCTGGATCTCCCATCAATGCCGATTCTGATCGGTATCGAGAAGGCTATCTATATTGGCATCGGCCAGACTGTCGATACCGAGGCGACAAGCTGCAGGAGGTTGCCGAAGACATCGCAACCCGCAGTGACGCTTTGATATTTTATATACGCACTACAGAGCGCGTATGTCCCGCTTTACGCGATTTAATGTCTCCGAAGGAAGCTCATTGAATATTTTTTTATACTCAGAGCTGAAACGACTCAAATGCCAGAACCCCCAACTCGCCACAACATCTTTTACTTGCACCGCACCATCACCCGCACTCACCAAATCACGACGAGCTCCATTCAGCCTGAGCAACCGAAGGTAACTCACCGGGTTGATATTCAACAGATCCTGAAAACTGTATTGCAATACTCGTCGAGAAACACGAAGCTCACGACAGACATCAATAATCTGCATGGGCTCTGAAATATTATCAACTAAAAATTCGCGTGCCCGGCGCACGATCTGCACATGATTGAACTCTCGATGGACAATCGCTGGTACTGTAAAATTTTTTAGGATAATAGGGGCCAGTGTCTCCATCGCCTTTTGCATCAAGGCTGAGCGTACCTCAGGATGACTAAGCATCTCCGGATCATCATGACAGACGTCGAGCATACCAATGAACACTTTGGTCATGCTTGCCGTGCATGTCGAGTCGTCGACCAGGAACATCCCACGTTTCAGCCAGTCTTTTACCGACACATGTTCGACTGACTCCATATATTCAGCAACCACTTTACGAGAGACTGCCACAATCAGCAATTTGGTCGGGGGAACCAATGCATCATAATCATTCTCGCCTCTAAAAATGACGAGGTCACTTGCCATCCAGCTTCGACCATTTATTCGTCCTTCGCGCTCCATGCACCAAGGCAGGGCAAAAACAAATGAATCAGCCCACGCAATACCAAGTTGGTGGCTCGTTACATTTCCGACCTCTGTATAAATCTGTAATCCAGAAAGCCATAATTCCTTAGTATTACATTGATATTGCCCTGAAGAAAGTTGAATGTACTCCAGATCCCAGCCATCAAACGCTGCAGAATTGGTGAACGGGTCTGAATGATGACCCGCATGAACATAGTAATCTTTAGTACGGCAAACACTCTCTGATCTCATATTGTTATAGCCTTCGAAAGATACGATTTTTGCCGACGCACCGAAAAATCCGGCCACTAAAAAACATGCAAAAGACGTTCCAGAATGCCGAAAGACTCAATAACATCATCACTAAATTTATTAATGTGACGAACAGCTAATCAAAACGCAAAAAAACCGAAGCATGGTTATAAAAACACCATTCCTACAAACATCCAGGTATTTTGACAACATCCAAAACAGACTCGACTTTGATATCGAGAGCATTTCGGCCGGCTGCCCACGTTCAAAACGTAACGGAAATTCGCGTTTTTAATGCAGTGCAACCAAAGTACACCCATCCAGAATTCGAGCTCGCCATAATCACTGATAAAGAAGAAAAAAGAGTAAAAGGTGAAAGATCGGCCGAGTCCTTATAAAGAAAAGTTACGACCGATCTGCCTCTAAAATGATCGTCTTCTAAAAATGCGCCCTATTCATGTGCATAACCGCAGTTAGCACCGCAAATATGACCTTTCATCGCGCTGCGTTTTATCGGCCGCGAACGCTCCAGGGATAACTCGCCCCCGTCTAAGCGAGGTATGACACCAGCATCAAAAACATCCTTCCCCCCCATCACCGTACGCAGGACTTGCGTGCTGGCTAATTGGTCGAGGCTGCATGTCCGAATATTTTGATCAATGATGGCAATATCGGCCTTATATCCCGGCATCAGCGCACCTATACCTTGCCATTGCATCAGTCGGGCATTGTTTATCGTCCAGGCGTCGAATGCTTGTTGCCGATCGATTGTGTTACCAGGGCCGGAATGCTTGCGCCCCGAACCTGAAAACTCGCGCGTCTCAGCAAGCGCCATGTGCTCGAATGGACTGGTTGGCCCCCAGTCAGAACCCAGCCCGACGTTGGCACCGGAAGCCATCATCTTACCAATCGGCACCAGATCCGGGAGCACATGTTCGCCAATACGCTCCTGATACAAATCTCCCTTGCCCCAGCAGAAGCTCAAGCTGCTGGTCAGATGGAAGTTCAGTTCGGCATAACGCTTGATAGTTTTCTCATCGATGAGGATATTGTGCTGCATGATCCACTCCCTCTCCCGCACATTCCATTGTGAGAGGAAAGGCTCAAGGGACTCGAGAAACTCTCTGTGATCCTGATAGCCGCCCTGTACCATGTTCAATCGAACATTGTTACGCAGGCAATATTCAATGGCGTTGCGCTCGATGCTTTGTGGTACGAATGTACGTCCATTAGTTGGACGTCCATAGGGATCCTTGTAAGTCTGATCGATTCTAAGAAAACCAGACCAGGCGCCTCCCCCCCTTGCCAGCGACATACCATTAACTCGGTACAAGGGATCGCTGGTTTGCGACAGTTTCATCGCCAGCTCGAAATTCTTGTACACATTCTCGTCAGTTAGGCCGAGCCCTAAATCCCAGGACGTTGGTGCGACATCAAGAGCGGACATGACTCGCATACTCAGCAGGCCTTCATCACGTACGCGCTGGTAAGCAGCGATATGGGAAGCGTCCATCACATGCGCCTCATAACATGCGGTTACCCCTTGATTGGCCGCCCTGATTTGACCCGCCAGCGCACCGTGATACCAAAGATCTGCGGGCGGCAGTGGCATTTGCGAAACCACTCGGGTCATCCAGAACGCGCTGTCGTTGTAGTAATTGATCACGCTACCCCGGAAGATACCGGTCAACTCACCGGAATCGTCCTTTTCAATCCAGACATTGTCCACCACATCGGGCAAATCTCGTCCGAGTCCCAGGATCTGCAATGCCTTGGAGTTCAGAACACTGATGTTCGGCACTTGCGGCGCGTAGGCCTGAATCCAGACCGGATGATCAGGCGCAGCGGCGTCGAGCTCATATCGATTTGGCAGACGTCCTTCAGGCAAGTCGCGCCAAGAGCGGCGAATAAAGTAATGGGGTTCACCCACGGGTGTGGTGACAATCCAACCATTGACGGGAGTAACTGCCGCACGCTCTCGAATCCGCGCACGTATATCATCGTGATTGCGTGCATCGTACAGATCGACACACATCGCATCAAAACTGGCGAGGTGAAGAAAATGTGGGTGGTTGTCAATGATGCCCGGAATAACACAGGCGCCACCAACATCAATTTTGTGTGCTGCGGGCCCCGCTAAACTACGCATGTCCGCCAACGCTCCGGTAGCAACCACCGAGTCCCCCTCAAGAACGATGGCTTCGTGAGTTTCCCTCCCCTGATTCTGAGTTAAGACAGGGCCACCGAAAATCAGCGTGCGACGAGTTGAACTTTCCATTTCTGGTCCTCGAAGAAGGTCTTTCTGGATTTAATCAACCTGTCCGCCAGCATGCGGCCACCCAAGAGGGTTGCAGGTCATTCTCATGAGAGTACGAGCGCGGCAAAAGTGCCCGTTATCCAGTTTTGGCATCGCGTCTTCACAGCACAGCCTATGCGTACTGAGCAGATGATCTTCATCAGTGCAATAGAAGCAGTTGCCTCCATCGTGAGCGATGTTGTGCAACCTGGTTGGGCCCCTGCCTGATCGGGAGGTGACTAATTGCTGTCTGTTGAGCAATAACAGCCAGACTGCTGCTCAATTGATGCTTTGGCAGTCAGCCCCCTATAAAGCAGCTGGTGAGAGAAACAAACCCACCGCGCATCGCCCCGCCGCTGCTTCCCCTCGAAGCAGAATCACTTGCTCATCATGCTGGTCGCTTCCTGCGTGGCTTCAGTGGTTCGGGTAGCAAGTTTCCTGACTTCATCGGCCACCACCGCAAATCCGCGCCCAGCCTCGCCCGCTCGGGCTGCTTCAATAGCAGCGTTGAGTGCAAGCAAATTGGTTTGGCTGGCAATGCTCTGGATAGTGCCCACAATTTGCGTCAGCTGAGCAATGTTCTGCTCCAGATTCTGCTGATGCTTGGCTTCGGTTTCGCGCAACTGTTCTTGTTCGTGCTGGAAATGGATGTCTACCAGCGCACCAACCGCTCGCAGTGGTGTGCCGCGCTCATCCCTACGGGTTTGGCCACGGGCGCGGAACCAGCGGAACTCACCGCTCTTGAGCTTGAGCCGATATTGAATGTCGAACGCGGTTCTGCCGGAGCGGTCATTCAAATGCTCAGCTAATGCCGTCAGGCTGCGCTCCTTGTCCTCGGGGTGCAGGCGTGAAGTCCAGCTTTCGAGTACATCCGGAAATTCTTCGACTGTCTCAAAACCAAGCAGGCGCCGGAATTGCAGAGACCACCATATAGGGTTTCGTGGGTTAACCGGATCGCCAGCGATCACTTCCATGTCCCATAGACCATCGGTTAGCAACTCGCGGGAAAGCTCGAACCGGGTAAGGGTCACATCCAGCGCTCTTTCGCGCTCCCAGTCATCATGAATATCCCGTATCGATCCGGCGATCCGGATAGGCACGCCTTGCAGGTCGCGCAGCGTTTCTCCTTGTGAGAAGAACCAGCGGTACCCACCGCCCTTCAATGCCATGCGGATATTCACGCGATACGGTGTCTTCCCGGACTTATCATTCAAGTGTCGGCCAAACGCCTCAAACGCGGTTAGTCTGTCATCTGGGTGCATGCGATCAGACCAGCTGGATATGGCATTGGGAAATTCGCGCTCGTCGCTAAAACCCAGCAACTCACGCAAAGTCTGTGACATCCAGCAGATGTTGTTCGGGCTCATTGGATCACCACCGACCACCTCCACGTCCCACAGACCTTCGTTGGACGCACGGTTGATAAGGTCAAAACGCTCCCTTTGGGCTTCAATCTTGTTCTCCGCTGCTGACAATAGCGCACGAGCTGCCTCAAGCTCGGCTTCCAATAAACTGACGTGTGCCGTCAGTCCCTTTTCTCTATTGGCTGCGCTCTCCCATGCGCGCTTGAGTTCTTGATCCCTGGCGCTTGCGCGGAACTCGGGTTGGTCTTGCTTTCCCTCTAAGGCAGCTATGAGCTGCAGGCGAGTTTTTCGATCACCGCGCGAACCTGGAAGACTGAACATTGTGGGCATGCTCTTCTTATTGGATGAGTTCTAAAGCACCTACAGGGTAAGGGAAACTCTGAAGAGGACTTCCAAATCTGGTGAAAAACCCGCCTGACACGAACACGACGGTTGAGTCCCGATGAAACAGATGTCCTTCGCCGATGCCGAGTACGCCGGCAAACGTAAGCAGACCCGCCGCGAGCGCTTCCTGATCGAGATGGATCAGGTCGTGCCCTGGAAGGGCTTGGTTACTTTGATCGAGCCGCATTGTCCAAAGGGCGAAGGGGGCCGTCCGGCGTATCCGTTGATGGCCATGTTGCGCGTTCATTTGATGCAGAACTGGTTCGGCTACAGCGATCCGGCGATGGAAGAATCACTATATGAAACGGCGATTCTGCGCCAGTTCGCGGGCTTGAATCTGGATCGGATTCCCGATGAAACCACGATCCTCAACTTCCGCCGCTTGTTGGAAAAACATGAGTTGGCAGGCGGGATTTTGCAGGTCATCAATGGCTATCTGGGCGACCGTGGCCTGCTGTTGCGTCACGGCACGGTGGTCGATGCGACGATCATTCACGCGCCGAGTTCGACCAAGAACAAGGACGGCAAACGCGACCCGCAAATGCACCAGACGAAGAAGGGGAATATGTATTTCTTCGGGATGAAAGCGCACATCGGCGTCGATGCCGAATCCGGCTTGGTGCATAGCCTGGTGGGCACGGCGGCCAATGTGGCGGACGTGACGCAGGTCGATCAGTTGCTGCACGGTGAGGAAACTTACGTGTGTGGCGACGCCGGTTACACCGGCGTGGACAAACGTCCCGAGCATCAGGATCGCAAGATGATCTGGTCGATTGCCGCGCGGCCCAGCACGTATAAGAAGCACGGCAAGCAGAGCTTGATCGCTCAGGTGCGTCGCAAAATCGAAGACGCGAAAGCGCAGGTGCGGGCCAAGGTTGAGCATCCGTTTCGCGTGATCAAGCGCCAGTTTGGTTATACGAAAGTGCGCTTTCGTGGCTTGTCGAAAAACATCGCTCAACAGACAACCTTGTTCGCTTTGTCGAATCTGTGGATGGTGCGAAAACGGTTGATGGGGATGGGCGAGGTGCGTCTGTAATGCAGGCTGATCGCCCTGAAACAGCGCGATCAGAGGAAAGAACCATGAATTAAGGGCAAGAAAGGTCTGATTTTCGACCGACTTATGATTTTTCAGCCTCAAGTAGCGAGGGCATGAAAAATCGGTGGGTACTTCAGACCTTCCCTAGATAATCCAGGTCGATTCTTCATGCGAGATATCAAACTCTCAGCTACAAAAAAACGAACTTCCGTATTTGGCCGCTCTCTGCCGGTCGTCGATACGGTGTGAGCAGGTCAATTCGAAGCAATTACGCAGACAAGCATCACACCGCTGAAACTGTGCTGAAAACGGATAGGTTCAACCTTTATCGCCCCATAAGATGCCCCATATCGTCGATTCGATCAGGGGGGCGCCATGCATACCGAGACCAACTATACACTGCCCCTCGGCTTGCTCGGCAGGTCTCCGGCGGCAGACGCTACCGAATATGGTAGCCCGACCACAATGCCTGGGGTTTACGATACCGGTGCAGGCATCAGTCCTTCGCCCACTCCAGATGTGACGCTGGGAATTCGCACATGCAATCACACCGCCAATGAGCTGAAAGGCTATCGAGGAGCGCCCTCAGATAACGCCTTCAGCCAGAACCTACTGCGCATCGCCATATTTTACCCGCGGATAATCGGCACTACCGTATTTCGAGCCAGCCATGGTTCTGGTGGAGTACTACCTTTGCTCAAGATATGTTTAGAGGAGGACGTACAAACTTCTGCAGACGCACAGACCATCAACGCCGATCCCTTCCCTCTATTAATTCCTCTGATCCTTCAGTGGAACCTGCCCCACCATCTTTTCATCCACACCGCCCCTATAGGTAACGACAGTAACTCGGGATTGAGCACCTCATACCCACACATGCGGCCAGCATTTCATGGTTGCGCCTCAATAGAGCATGAATCCTTCAGCAATGCTGATTGGATCTCTTACTAACATCCGCTGAAATAGATGGAGCCACTCATGTCCCTAAAGGACCAAATACAACTCGCAGAGAAAAAACTGGCTGACGCCATTGCCAGCCAGAACAGCCAAATCGTGGCTGAGCTTTATACCGATGACGCTCGTTTTCTTCCCGACGGCGCACCAACGCTCAAAGGCAGAACTGAGATCGCCGGCTTCTTCGAAGACATTTTTAGGAAAGGCATCGTCGCTGGGAAATTCACAACATTGGAAGTCGATGGAGATGAGAAAGCAGCAACCGAAATAGGCGCCTATCAACTCTTTGCTCAATCCCCACAAGGTCAACGCATCACTGCTGTGGCGGGACGCTATCTGGTCACTTGGAAACGTATCGACGGAGCCTGGCAGTTGCATAGGGACGTAGTCAGTCGGGATAAAAGCGACGACTGAACATAAAGCCTTTCGTCGCGCGCGCGCGCTCTTAGATCAAATACAAAAGGTAGAAACAGATGAAAACCGAGCCAATCACATCAGCATTTGAGCAGAACAATACCCCACATACCTCAAACGAACCCTGGACCTGGAGTGCGGTGGATCTGGCCAAAGCGATCAGAACTCGACAACTATCCTCTCGTGAAGTTGTACAAAGCTGCCTTGACCGTATCGATGCGATAAACCCCATCATTAACGCCTTCACCGAGGTCAATCACGAAGAAGCATTAGCCTCGGCAGATGAGGCCGACCGCGCCGTCGCCTCTGGAAAACTGCTCGGGCCTCTACATGGAGTTCCGCTATCGACCAAGGTCAACATCGACCAAACTGGCCGAGCAACTACCAATGGGGTAACTCTATTCGCCGGCAATATCGCTACCGAGGACTCACCATCGATTGCCAAGTTGCGGCAATCCGGGGCCATACTGACTGCACGAAGCAATCTACCCGCGTTCTCGCTACGCTGGTTCTCCAGCAACAACCTACACGGAGTGACCCTCAATCCATGGAGCAAGGACCACACACCTGGCGGTTCGAGTGGTGGTGCCGCGGCAGCCATTGCAGCAGGCATGATGCCGCTTGCAATCGGTAATGACATCGGCGGGTCGATCCGGTACCCCGCATACTGCTGTGGAGTGACAGGAATCAGACCGACGGTTGGATTAGTTCCTCGCTGGTATGGCCCTAAAAACCTAGATCAACCTCTTTGCGTGCAAGTCATGGCAACAGACGGGCCTATTGCTCGGAACGTCGGGGATCTGCGACTAGCTCTTTCGGCTATGAGTGGCTTCGACTCAAGGGATCTGTTGTCGCTGCCCATGCCCGGCAACACGAAAAACGCCGAACGCCCGATGCGAGTCGGAATTCTGCGCACATCCGCTGCGACAACTACCTCAAAGGAGGTCTTGGAAGCTCTAGATCGTGCTGCAACTTATCTGTCAGACGCGGGCTACATCGTCGAAGAAATAGAGTTACCCTTCCTAGAGGAAGCCTATCGTCTCTGGTATCTACTTGCGATAGAGGAGTTTCGTGAAATGCTCCCGCTCATGGAGCAAGCAGGAGATCAAGGAGCGCTGACGGCTATGAAGTTCACCCTTGAAGTAGCAGCCGATTGGTGGGGCACGCAGCCCACTTTAAGAGACTACATGCACGGCTATGCACGGCGCGGCAGCTTGATAGCCCAACTGCAAGCAGTTCTGGAGTCCTATCCGGTCATACTGCTTCCAGTATCTGACGAACAGGCCTTTCCGCAGAATCTGGACATCGAAAGTCTTGAAGGCATGCGACGAGCGGTAAAAGCCAACTGGTCCATGATGGGGATCGCCAACCTGGGCTTCCCGGCAATGTCAGTTCCAGTTGGTATCGAGAGCAGGCTACCCTGCGGAGTGCAATTACTCGGCCGGCGCTATCGCGAGGGAGACCTGTTTGACGCCGCGGAGATCATCGAAGCACGGGCAGGTCGACTAACACCAATCGACCCGCGCTGAGCAGGTGACACGATCGGGTACATCCGCGAAAAAAATCGCGGTGTACCTGACCGTCGTGAGCGCACCGCGATGTTCAATCTTGTCCCCTCCCCCCCAACGAGTATCTTCTTCTTTACTCCTGCTTTTACTGGGCCTTAGAGTACCGGCTTTTCGGAACGTGCCAGTGGATTGCTGTCCGCGGGCGTCGCCTGCAACCATCCCGCTTCAACTGCATGCAGCAGGTGGCCGAGCTGATCAAGTTCACCCGGCACCTGGGTCAATTGTTCCAGACATTCAAGGCTCGTCTCGGCTAGTCGGGTAATCGCAATATCAACCAACCGCATCCCCTCGTCACTCAGCTGGATGAGTTGGCTACGTCGGTCTTCAGGATCATAAATACGTTGTGCCACTCCCTTCTCTACTAGCCGATCTGCCCTGTAGGTGGCGGCTCCCGAGGTTACCCGAAGCAGGCGGTAAATATCCGTTGGCCGCATACAATAGGGTTTTCCGCTTCTCCTGAGCGCAAATAGCAGCATCAGATCCTTGTGGTCCAGTGCAAGATCGTCTGATGGCTGCCTCCATTATTTTTATTCAGGCAGGGCCATGCTAGGACGAAGAAATTGGGCGGACTATCCGCCGAGTGCAGACCTGCATCCGTTTTGTGCAAAGGGATGAAGCGTCAGTCACGACGCTTAAGGGTGTCCGACGGCAATTCGCCGAACTGCTTGCGATAGCTGTCGGAAAACCGTCCCAAATGCAGAAACCCATAATCCATCGCCACTTCCGTGACATTGCGCACGTTGCAGGTCGGGTCGCTCAGGCAGGCGTTGATGCGCTCCAGGCGTTTTTGCCGGATGTAGTTTTTCGGCGTGGTGCCGGCGTTGCGCTCGAACAAGCCATACAGCGAGCGCAAGCTCATCCGCGCTTGGCGCGCCAGCTCTTCGCTGTCGATGTCTTGCTTAAGGTGCTGGGCGATGTAGTCGGCAATCACCTCGAACGTGGCCGTCTGCGAGCCGAGACTGATGCGGCTGACGTTGGTCTTCATCAGGCTGAGCATCTTGCTGACCACGATTTGCGCGTAGTGCTCCTGCACCTTGGGAATCTGCTCAGTGACCTCGGCTTCCTGGCAAATCATCGCCAACAGACCGACAAAACCTTCCAGTTCATTGAGCTGATAACGGTTTTCCAGAAAACGCACGCCCTGCCCCGGATACCGCCAGCGCTGCTCGTCGCACACGGAAGTCAGCAACGGTGTAGGGATTTTCAAGATGAACTTTTCGCAATCGTCCGAATAGGTCAGGTCCACTGAATCGTCGGGATTGATCAACAGCAATTCGCCAGGGGCGAAGTAGTGCTCCTGACCGTGGCCGCGCCACAGGCAGTGGCCGCGCAGCAAAACTTGCAGGTGATAGATGCTTTCCAGTGCGCCCGAGGTGACGCGCACGCTGCCGCCATAGCTGATGCGGCATAGGTCCAGGCTGGCAAACTTGCGGTGATTGAGGCTGGCCAGCGGTCGCCCGGCCCGGGGCATCAGGATGCAATGGTTACCAACATGCTGATTGACGTAGCCCGACACCGCGTAAGGATCGGCGTGATCAAAAACGGTGCTGCGCTGACTCAACAGTTGCGCTTGCATCATCGGGTCACTCTCATTGTTGTTATAGGGTGCGTCGGGACGATCCAGCGTAACGCCGGGAATGCAGAAAGCCACGGGATAAACGGTCGGTTATCTCGTGGCCCGGCTCCGCTTTTCGAGGATATCAGTCCTCTAGGGCGCGGGCTCGTTCGTGACGTTGCTGCTCGTCGGGTTGCACGGACGTCTGCAAGGTGAAATCGAAGTCGATTTCGGCAAAACAACCGCTGACGCCGTGCGCAGTTGCGCAACACTCCATCACAGCTAGTTTGCGGTTCGCATGGGTGGTCTTCGCTAGCAGCAACTCGATGTTTAACTCCTGCCGCTCGAGACGTGATCAGATCCTCGCCGCAATGACGACCGAGCGGAAGAAAGGGAACGGGGTGTTGCAGATGTGGTTCGAGGCCCTCGCCGCATCCCCTGCACCGCCGCAAGCTGATGCTCAGTTGGTGACCTGCGATCACGAATGGACCGATGACGGAATGTTCATGCTGGTCTGTACGAAATGCGGGGTGCAGGAGAACCACGACCCGAAATGGCGCGACATGGCAAGCGCGCCAAGGGACGGCACGCTGGTTCGTCTACTTGTCGAGTTCGATGAACACTCAACCGATGCCGATGATGAGGCCGCCACGATAGGCGCGAACAACTTCGACAATGACGAACAAGATGAATGGCGGTTTGCCGGGTGGTGCTGGACTCACGACCACTTCACGCAAAGCGTCGGCGCCCCTATAGGATGGTTGCCGATGATTGACGCCAACCCCGATGCGGGTGAGATCGAGCGCCTAACCGCCGAGCGTGACGCCCTGCAGCTGCGCCTGAACGCAGCGGATCAGCGAGTTGATGAGCTGGAGTGCGTGCTTCTGGAGTTGCGACAAACCGCACGGATGACCTTGGAGAATGCTGTCGATGCAGACGGCGCCGACGAGATCGTTGTCCAGCGGTCGGACGCTGTTGAGCTTCAGGCGCTGATCTCACCATTCAAACTCGCAAAATCAGGAGCAATCGCATGACGACCAAAACCTACACCGTTGCCGAGCTGCGCCACTCGACGATGACGGGCGGTTTCGTGCGGGCCGAGGAGTTGGCTCGCGTCCAGAAGATAAGCGACAACTACTACGCCATCTGCGTCGAGCGCGAGCAAGAGCTGGTTGCGTTGCGGGAAGAACTGGAATCTCACAAGACCGCTTTGCGGGAAGAGATGAAGGACGCATTCGAATTTCAGCAGAAGAATGCAGCGCTGATCGAGCTGCTGCGTGAAACATCGGACTACCTAGACGGAAGCACCAGGAATTCCGTCTGGTGCGACTCGATACTGCATAAAAAGATGAAGGCCGCCATTCCGCCAGTCGAATCTGGAGCAAGCGCATGACCACCCACCACCTGAAGATCCATCGCCAACCGTTCACGGACCTCGTAAGCGGCCGAAAAACAGGCGAGATGCGCAACTGTGCCGACCGGGAGTTCCGCGAGGGAGATCAAGTCGAGTTGTTCCTGATAGACGAAACCGGGAACCCGGCAAACAAGAGCATCGTCCGCACCATCACGCATATTCAGCGCGGCCACGGCCTACCGGATGACATCTGCGTGCTGAGTTACGCCGCCCCTGTCGCTGAGCGCCAAGAGCCGGTTGCGTGGTTTACCGACGACCATCTGACCGATAAATCGGCTACCACATATGATCCTCTCGTCTGTTTTCGCTGGCTCTCGAAGGGATGGCCTATTACGCCCCTCTACACCTCGCCGCCCGCGCCGGTATCGGTGGTGCTGCCTGCACGCAAAGTTGAATTGACGACTTATGAGCAATTAGACCCTGATTGCAATCACGAAGGCGGCCTCATAGACGGCTGGAACGCCTACGACGATGAGCTGAAACGCCTCACCCCCTCCCTGTAACTCCCTCCCCCTTCAAAGTCAGCCGCTATAGCGGCAAGGACCACGTCATGCCTGAAACAATGCATCTGGACTTGGACGCTCTCGAACTCCAAGCCTCCGGCCTCATCGGATGGGACAACCTGACCGAGTGCTGGCCCGCCGAAAACAAATGGGACTGGGAAGTCGGTCACCGCTCCGAATCCGGCAACACCTATCCAGTTTTGACGATATCCACGGCTGATTATGGCGCTCCATATGACACGGAAAAAATGGCTCGCTACCACGCAGCACTTCGCCCTTCCGTCGTCCTGTCGCTAATCCAAGAAATAAAAGCTTCTCGCAAGTTCGGTCCCGCTGAAGTGAAACGGGACCACAACGGCTGGTGGTGGCACCAGGGGATCCCGGATTTCGGCGGTACCGAGGACCCTGCGCCATACCATGCCTGGCTGACCGAACAAGGCCTGGAGTTGCGCGAGTGGGGAATGGAGCGCGATCTCGATGTTCACCCCCACTTCGACGGAACGGTGGGTTGTGAGGGTTGCGTCGGCTGGGATCCGCAGTCACCAGGTCCGGAATGGTTTCTCCTGGGAATCTTCGACACAGAGGACGGCCCGCATGTGCACTGGGCGCGCCGGGCGGTGACCGCATGATCATCCCAGTCTATGCCCTCGCCTACATGGCCTGGCTCATCTACTCGGGGCCACGGCGATGAACGAATACCAGCTCTATCTCGGCGACTGCTTGGAGGTGATGAAGCAGTTGCCAGACGCCAGCGTCGACATGGTGCTGGCCGATCTACCCTACGGAACAACCCAGTGCGCCTGGGATACCATCATTCCGCTCGAGTCACTCTGGCGGGAGTACCTGCGGATTGCGAAACCAGAAGCAGCGATCGTGCTCTGCGCCGCCCAGCCGTTCGCATCCATGCTTGTGGCGAGCAACCCGAAGCTCTACCGGTACGAGTGGATCTGGGAAAAAGGCAACGCCACCGGGTTCCTGAACGCCAAGAAGCAGCTACTTCGGGCGCACGAAAGCGCCCAAGTCTTTTACCGCCAGCAGCCTGTGTACAACCCGCAAATGACGAGCGGACATGAACGCAAGACCAGCAAGCGCAAGACAGTCAATTCGGAGTGCTACGGGAAAGCCTTGGCGCTTACCGAATATGACTCGACAGATCGGTACCCGCGTTCAGTGCAGTTTTTTTCGAGTGACAAACAGACCGGCAGCTTCCACCCGACGCAAAAGCCCGTCGCATGGATGTCTTTCCTGATCAGCACCTACACCCGACCGGGGCAGGTGGTGCTCGACAACACAATGGGCAGTGGCACCACCGGCGTGGCCTGCATGCAGCTCGGCCGAAAGTTCATCGGGATAGAGCGCGACCTCGATGAGCACGGCCAACGGATCGGGTACATGCCTATCGCCCATGCGCGCATAACTGACGCAATCGCCGTGCGCGACGCCCCGGTACCGCAAATCGATTTATTCGCAACAGCCTAACCCCTCTTCCACCTACCAGCCTGCCGGTGAACGGCGGGCGAGGAATCGCTATGTCTGACGAAAAACACCAACTCCGCGAGGCCGCTATCGACGCAATCTCGGATATCGCCCAGCACCTGCCGCTCGACTGTGAAATGTTCCTCATCGCCTGCCGCCCCGGGAAAAAGGATTTCGACCTGGTGCTGCCATCGCCAGAGGCGAACCTGAACAATGCCCTCGACGCGCTCCGCCGCCAGGGCCTGAGCATCGATGGCGACAACGCCTATAAACGCGACTTGCTTGATTCGGCCGTGGGAGCGATGGCCTTCGGCGTTCAGAACCGGAACCCGCCGCCCGCCGGGCACTGGGGACAGCGCTTCTGGGATATCGGCCGAGAAGAACGTGCACAGCAGAAAGAACTGCTACGAGCAGCCCAAAAGGTTCTAACCGGTCTCAACGCGCGAATTGATGAGGCGAGTGCCAGCGGCTCACCGGTTCCGGTCTTTGACGGTATCGCCCAGCTGCATGCCGCGATCGCCAAAGCCACCCAATAACCACCTTCTGCCGCTACGCGCGGCATGGAGCAGCTCTTGAGCATCCAGTTTCTATCTCACGATGAGGTTTGCGAGCTAACCGGCGCGCGGACCAAGGCAGGCCAGATCCTCAACTTGAAGAAGAACGGCGTCAGGCACACCATCAAGGTGAATGGCTGGCCAAGCGTGACGGCGATGGCCGTGACTGCGGTCGGTATGTTTGAAGCAGAAAAACCCGCATGGACACCACGCAAGGCTGGCTGAAATGGGACGACGACCAAGTAAACCCGGTTCAATAGCCCGGCTGCGAGAGCGCAAGAAAGCAAGCGGCCGGGTTTTCTATTACTACGAGATGGGCGGCAAGGACCGCAAAGAAATCGCACTGGGTAGCGATTACGGCTTGGCCATCATGAAGTACGCCAAGCTGGAGCGCGACCGCACCGCGACAGACCTGGTCGCCAAGGTGATCACGTTTCGGTACGTGGCCGAGAAGTATATGCGCGACGTCGTGCCGTCGAAAAAGCCCGCCACCCAGAAGGACAACATCCGCGAGTTGAAAAACCTGATGTCATTTTTCGACGATCCGCCGGCGCCTCTTGAGACAATCCAACCGCTACACGTTCGACAGTATCTGACCTGGCGCAAGGCGGCGCCTGTTCGGGCAAACCGCGAGAAGGCCTTACTCAGTGCAATCTGGAACTTTGCGAGGGATGTTGGATACACAGCCTTGGCCAACCCATGCGCAGGGATCAAGGGCAACAAGGAGACAGGTCGGGACATCTACATTGAGGACGCATTGTTCAAGCGCGTGTACGAAAAAGCAGATGTCGGCCTTCGGGATGCGATGGACCTTGCTTATCTGACTGGTCAGCGTGTGACCGATACCCGATTACTGGACGAGCGTGATGTTCGCGACGGACAAATTTGGGTGCTGCAGGGCAAGACGAATGCAAAACGTCGGATCGAGATAACTGGCGAACTGAAGGATCTGATCGATCGAATTATGTCGAGGAAGGCAGGACACAAGGTCCGCTCGACGCGGATGATCGTAACGGAGGATGGCACACCGATGTCGGTGGCAATGTTGCGGGGAAGGTTTGATTTGGCCAGAGAGGCGGCCGGTGTCGCGAAGTCCGAGTTTCAGATGCGTGATTTACGCGCTAAAGCTGGTACGGACAAAGCCGAATCAAGCGGGGACATCATGCAGGCGAGAGATCAACTTGGGCATACTACCGTCGTAATGACCGAGCAATACATCCGCAATCGGAAAGGAAAGAAAGTCTCGCCGACCAAGTGAATTGCGACCCAACTTTAAAATTGCGACCCAGAAACGAACAAGGGTTTGCATCAGCTTTCGCCCGCAAACCCCTGATTTTAAATGGTGCCCGAAGCCGGAATCGAACCGGCACGCCCTTACGAGCGGGGGATTTTAAGTCCCATGCGTCTACCAGTTTCGCCATTCGGGCGGTAGCGCGGTGAAGCTGTCTGAATACTGCAAATAACGATCTGGCAGTTCTGACGCTTGTGCAGCAGAGGTGGAAATATATACATACCGCCCCGGTGAAGCAAGTTTGCAGATGCCCATTTCAAGACTAAATCTTGCTGGACTATGCAAATAAAAAAGCTCCGTAAATCATAGATCTACGGAGCTTGTTTAAAGTGGAGGCCGAGGTCGGAATCGAACCGGCGTAGGTGGATTTGCAATCCATCCACAACACAAGCAATTTCAATAGGTTAGCATTATTAGCGTTCCGCAAGCTACTGATTTTTCACAGCTTGCATCCCTCAGCCTACAAGGACACGGTGTTTGGTTGCGGAACGGATTTCTAAAGTTTTTGAGTCCCACAGATACCAAGGCTTGGCAGGTACTGCGCAACCATTATGGTCGTAGGTCAACGACGTGGTTTTGTCTAATCTTTTCGGTGTGCCGATTGAACGTCGTCCTCAGCGCAGCGCCCTCAGAACATTCGACGACTCAGTGAAATAATAGGGAAGCCCGTCTCCCGGCAGGGTCAAGCCCTGAGACCTGGGGCGAATTCCAAATGAGAATTTGTTGAAGCTCCAGCCGGGCGCATTCACCGCCATATAAGAGAAAATTTGTCTGAAATGTGCCTCTGAGATCACACTCAAAAGCTCCACATCGGAGCGAAGCAGTTCAATAGCCTCCTGCGTCTCACGCAAGCTTCGCTCGGAGGAAGCAATGCAAGAATCAAGAGTGATCATGAAAGCCAGAAATTGAGCTAGGTCTTCCGTGCCCTCATAGCCACCTATCCCCTTGGAAATGTATTCCTCTCCGAACGCCAAGCAAGCATGCAGAACCGCTTGGCGTGTTTCTGCCCGCTCGAGATACCCAATGATCGCAGCCAACTCTATCTTTTCTTTACGCAGAAGCTGTAAATCACCCGATATTCGCTCAAGATCTTGCGTGTAAGCGGCCATCATTTCCTGCGCTGCTTCAGCTTGCTGGACGACCGCCTCGCGATTGATACATGGAATTTTCATCGCCTGCTCCGAAAGAGTTAACTTCTAAAAATTGTCAGAATAGAAATCTTTGGTGAAATTCGATAGGGATTCGAACCCCTTCACGCGCGCCAGTGGACCGCTCAAAGCCATTAAAAGCGGAATTTTCGTATCATGGCTAAGGCGCATTGCGGCCTACGGCGACCATGAATTTGCCCTAATTTTACCCTGAACCTTTCCCGCCCTTATTCGCCCAGGCTAGTCATCTTCATCCTCTAGAGCTTCCTTTGATTTTCGTTGACGTGCTATCGCAACGCGCGCGCCCTTGAGTAGGTCATCGTACAGCTCAAATGAGGGCTCGGCGCGGCTGAGTGATGCGAGCATCTTTACGCAGTGTTGCTCTTGCCGAACGTCCTCCGGGAACGGCTCACCGGGTGCTCCTCCTCGCATACCAGAGTGTACTGAGGCCTCGATTGATGAACGAATATCAGCTAGCGCGTCTTCGCCAATGAGTTCTGCCGCGTTGAGGATGTCCCGGATGAACTTTGGATGATCATAAATGAGGGTCGGCTGACTATCGAACAGTACTCTGGCTACGAGCCGGGCATGAGCTTGCGAACCCGACGACATCCATGCAAGGAGTAGGTCAAGCAGTAGTTCGTCGTAGTCGCCGCAGAGGCCAGAAATTGCCTCGCCAAAACGCTGCACCCCCTGAGTATCTGCCGGTTCGTTGAGCGCCCAGTCAAGAAGCTCTCTTATCAAACGGGGCCCAGCCTCCATACTCATGAGTCTAAGGCTGTTTTCGTTATGTTCTTTGCTCAGGGGCTCATAAGACCAGTCGTTTCGACGCGTCGCCTCGATGAGACGCGCTTTGACCAACGCGACGACAGCGGCGGGGTCCTCTTTAATTGACGATGCGAGGAAGAACTGTACCCAGTAGTCATCAAGCTCCTTCAATACTACAAGCTTCTCCAATAGCTCGCTTCGTCTGCTGACGACATAATCTTTTGGAATGGGTTTTCCGCCGGCGATCAACATGAACATGCCATGAGTTGCCGTAGAATTAACTTCGAAATCTGCCAAGCAAATGAGTTCGACTGCCAGAGCCGGGCTTTTATCAGCTACCTGACGCGCAAGGTTCGACGCGGCCAACAGTACACTCGGGGCTTCAGACTCAAAGATGCGCCTGAACAGGGTAACTTCTTGCGGAGTATAGGGGCGTGATGGTTCAAATCTCGTGTATGCCTCAGCGAGTTGGGCCAATACCTCGGCGGAACCCTCCGAGCGAGTGACGTAGTCCACTACTAAGTCCGAGTTTCCGGTCTCAATGGCCACGCTCAGAGCTTTGCCTACATACGGGGCGAGTTGACCGACTCGGCACTCGTTGTTCCTACAAAGCAATTCGATAGCAAGACCTGGCACGAAGCTAAGCAGATGATTCACGAGCAGGAATGGAGAGCCATATCCCTCGGGGACTACGTTCACAATGTCTTGCAAACAGTCATGCAATTCATCGAATAAGCTACCTGCATCAGGGAACTCAGCCATCAACTCAGTCGTCAAGAGCTCACGGTCGCTCTCATGCTCCTCGCGTTCAAGCGACTCGCTGAGTTTCCATGTTTCCGTTCCCCAGCCGTCGATAAGCGCCCGGAGGAATCGGGTCCTCAAGTCTCGGTTCAACAAAGCCATGATGGCGCGAGCCTCGTCAGATGTCTCCGGCCAGCCGCGAAACGCATGCCAGGAAATGGACTGTGCGAGACGAACCAATACTACGGGCGATACGTATACTTCACGCAGCACCACCTGAAGCTCCCGCAAGAGGTTCTGGTGTTCTCGTTTCCATTCTTGATCGGACGTGTCGCCATGCATTGGACCACGCAAGGCTTGAGCAATCGTCTGTGCTGCGAGAAACGCTCTTCGCGGCGGGCCTTCCCGCAGGTACTTGAGCAATGCTCCGGTTACCTCATCCCTAACGATTTTTGCCGCTTTAAGGGAAAGCTGGTAGCGGGTGATAGTGAAGGTCGAGCGTGAATAATTCGTCGCCTCAATCTCAGTGCCCAGCGCTCCCTCAAGGATGGTGAAGGGCGTGTAAACCGAGCTGAGCGAGGCAGGCCTTTCCAGAAGCGCGAATGCGAACCGAATAACCTCGCGCACGTACTCGACCGGCTTGTTCAACTGAAACGTAGCCAGTTCCTTGAGGATGCGAATGCCGTGGCCCGGCTTCTGATTTAGCGCGCGGGCATCGCTGCGGCCTGCGGTCCATAGAAGGTGACATGCTTCTTGGACGTGGTCGTACGTATATGCTGCATTGCGCACCATGTTGCACACAACCGAGCTGTCTCCATGCTTTTCGGCGATGAGCTGCTTCGCGAAGTCAAGCGCAAACCTGGGCTGGTAGTAGGCAACGGCCTCCACTGCTTCTACGTGCGGATTGTTGTACCTGCCGCCCCAACACAGCTTGGGACTGAGACTGGTCAGAAGCGCACTGTCGTCTGTTTTTCCTTCGCGTAAGCGCCAGTCCAATCGTCCCAGATTGACGAATAAGTGCTTCAGTTGGTCCGCACCCGCGAGGTCGAAGATTTGTGTAACGAGCTCGTTAGCTCCGCCATCCGAATTGAGGTAGTTCGAACGAATGATCTGATCCGCCAGCAAGTCTGGAGCGAGCCTCGAGCGAACCCCGCGTTTGAATAGAACTCCTGCCTCCCCTAACAAGCGCATCAACCGACTGGCGTCTGGCGCCTCGATCCTTTCGACCTTAAACAAGATATTAAGCAGACCCGGATCGTCCGGAATGATGGGCTGAAGCAGCGCGACTACCCGTAGGACGGCCCTCAGCTTCGCAACATCCTGCCCCGAAACCAGGGTAACAGCAATGACGTCTTGAAGGCGCGACAGCACATAGGTTTGAAACTCCCCCGAATTGCACAGCAGCGTCAACGGCACATCATCGCGTGCGACCAACTGCGCCGCCAAGACTGTCACCAAGGGCGTCGTGTACGTTGCGCGGGCGATTTCAGCAGCGGCTGCCAGTGGGCCATTGCACTTGGCGAGAACCGATTCGGCCAGTGCTTGCGCTTCATCTCGCGTTTGCTGATGCATATCGACAAATTGGACCAAAGACCCCAACAGGCTTACGTCAGCCGCTTGAAGACGCAGCGCTTCCTTTCCGTAGGGACGAAGCGATAGAAGCAACCGCGTTCTATTGTCCGGCACTGCCGCGTGTCTAAGGAGGATGCCGAGGTCTTCTCGCTCGTGAGCATCATCGACAACAAGCAGTGTCACGCCACCGAGGCTGTCGCGTAGTTTGTCCAGGTGGTGAGCCCTGACGTCTTCGGTCGGCGACACAAATCGAACTTGCAGGGAAGTGTTTTCCGCCAGTTGATGGGTGACTTCGCGAAGAACACGACTCTTTCCAAACCCAGGTGCCCCGACGAGGCAGGTTAGGAGTACCGACTCGTCTCGGACGTAGTCCATAACCTGTGAAACCTCTGTGTCGCGACCAACAAGAGCCCAGGAATGGTTGAAGAAGCGGTCAGGAACTAGGAACGGTTTGAAAAAGGCATCTACAGTCTGAATGGGTCCCGGCTCATCAATTCCAAGTAAATCTAGGCGCTGACCATTGAAGTAGCGATCCACCAGATCCAGGCGGTCGTACATCGAGAGATCATGAAACTTTCGGGTGATATCCTCTCGGTCCCACAACTCCCAGCCAGCATGTACAGCCATTGCATCGCGAGCCCTTGGACTCGCGACGCTAGACAACAAGAGCACCTTTAAGTCTGCGACGTAGGTCTGCTCAGCCACCGCGGTATGGACCTTCTGGGCACCAAACTCATTAACTCGCTTGCACTGAAACGAGTAAGTACCGAATGAACCGGTGGCGACGATGTCGATGCCATGCTGCTTATGGCCTGTGCCCCCATAACGATGCACGCTGCCTGCGCTTGGCCGGTACATGCGATCCAAGAGGGCCGAGCAGAAACTTTCGAATGTATCCGGCGGCAGGGCGGAGAGCGGGAGCGAGCGGTCGTATGTGGTCGCCGTTTCGATGCGAAGATCTGCTAGTGCCATTTTGTATCCGGCGGCTACTAAGAGCTCGTTTTCCTTGGCTCCAACCAACCTCTCCAGCAAGGGGATATCATTCGAGCGTGGGCGAGCGACCCCCTTCTCCCAGCGACTCACCGACTGCTGGGTTTTGCCTAAGGCTGTTGCCAGTTCTTGCTGCTTTGGGAATCCCGCCGCTACGCGAAGTCGAACCAACAGTTCGCCGAACGATGCGTAGGGTACCGGCTTAGGAGCTGTTTTCATTTTTTTGTACCAGTTCACGTACACATAAAATAGTGTTCCACAAATAGCTTCGCACAGCATGCCACCAAAAACCTTCACACAGTTCTCAGCTCGTAGATTTACCAGGATGCAGCCGGGACCAACTTGGGAAAATCGGTGGCAGACAACGATTAATTTAGCGTCTGTTTAATCATTCAAGCCAAAAATCGTGGCCTGTCCCCGAATTACTCGAATGACTCGAATTACTTCCGCTGCTAGTTTCGGTATTCTGGTATCTCATCAACATGTACCGAGGCGGGATCATGGAGCGCTATCGCTACCCCAATGTGTTCAATCTGCTGGTCGACACGATTCCGCTGTTCTGCAAGGGCAAGAACGACATCTTGCTGTTCCTGCGCGGTGCTGGTGTGCCACGATGAAAAGGGGACACCCATTAGCCTTGACTCGAGACCAGCTAATGGGTGTCCTTTCTTCGCAAAAGTGCCGCTGAGCTAATCTGATGTTTCAGCAGGAGGACATCACCACGTGCGGACGACTTCCTCAATACGATGGCATCCATGAATGCCCAATGCGTTCGTAAAAAATACCGGCGACCATCGGTTCGAGTGGTACAACGCCGTATCGACAACGTAGCTCGCCATCTCCACTAGGAAACAGTGCGCAGCGGTCGCGCCCGCACTGGGCCAAGGACCGCGCCGCTGCGAGCCACCCGCCCGTGATGAATACTGCGTCATTTAGTTTCAGCAGTTGATAATTTGTATTGCGATAAACAAAGGTTGCCTTAGACCAAGTTGAGGCGTGAGTGGTTTAAAAATGAGTCTATTCTTTATCTGCTGCGGAAGCTGTCAGTGCAGCCCATCAACAAAAGGATAGGGTCATGAAAAAAATGCTGGGTTTATTGGCGTTGGCGTTGAGTATAAATGCTGCTCATGCGCAGGAAATAGTTGAGGTCAGAGCACAGGATTATGTAGCCTCGCAAAACGTCGCAAGCGGGGCGCCTGATGGATTTGGCGATTGCATCGTTACGAGAAGGCCTGGAAACCTGCCAACTTCCGCTGAATATGAAATCACCGTTCAAGAGTCGGGCCCCTATCGACTCTCGCTTAGTTACGCAGCTCTAGATCCGCGCCCCATTACAGTCAATGTGAATGGCCAAGTGATCTCCAGTAACGCTGCGTCTGCGCCGACTGGAGGGTGGTATGAGGGTAATCGTCTTGTGACAAACGAAGGTACCATCAGACTCAATGCTGGAGTCAATCGCATTCTCATCTCAAGAGGTTCAGATTTCCCCCATTTGCACTCTATTAAAGTAGTCGGCCCATAGAACTGATCCGAATATCCTGCCACTTCTTTGCTTCTAAATGGGTCGCGGCAGGGATTCGATTTAGGCATCTAAAGGCCGAGTTATATTTTTCCAAACGAGGTGCTTTGCTATGCTCCCTCAATCAAATACTTCAGCAGTAGCACGTTGGCTCGTGTTGTTGGGCTGCACTTTTATTGGCGTTGTGTTTATCATCGGCACGACGTTGTCGATGTTATCTACTACAGAACTATTTCAGATCGTTGTGCACCACTTCCCCACAGTAGTTGGACTACCTTGTGCCGCCCTAGCCTCTCTTTGTCTTGTAATGTTCCTTGAGCACACCTCGGGCCCAATCGAATTCGAAGGTTTTGGCTTCAAATTCAAAGGTGCATCAGGTCCCGTAATTTTGTGGGTAATCACATTCCTAGCCATATGTGCCGCAATCAGATTGACATGGAATCTGGTCTGACCTCATCTTTGGGCGCCTGCCGACGGAACACAGACGAACCTCCCTGCACTACCACGACTGCGCATAAAGGCTGCCGTCGATTTCCTCCAATCTGTTCAGTAACCCACTTCTCTGACGTATGCCTGGCACGCAGCAAGCGCAATCAATCCTTGATCGCCGGCATCGGTGATGCTGATAATTCGTTGAGCATGCGCTGGGTCAAGTTGGGCTTTTGTGGGGCCATGAACCACGCCGCTGGCAGGGGTGGTAGTTGGCACTGCACAGCCACTGGCTGAATCGGTGACAGCGAGTAGGACTGACAGGCGCAGATCAGCAGTGGCAAGGCGGTCGCGCAGGCGACCTTGATCACGTTGGGCATCGCTTAGGGCTCGGTAATGGGTTTGTTCACTGGCTGAAAGGCGCTGCTCTAATGCCAGGTGTTTGTCGTGCTGAGCTCGTTGCTGTGCTGCAGCCGTCTGCGTGATTTCGTTGAGCGTGTCGGTCTGCAAGCGGGCTTGTTGCTCTAGTTGCTGGCCGAAGCGCCAGTCCTGTATCTGCCAGGCAAACACGGCAGAGCCACTGATTAAAACTGCCAGCCCGACGCCGACGGCAAACAGGCGATAAGGCATTGGGATCAGGTCGACGAGACGCATAGCACCGTCCTCGCCCGAGCCCACAGCTGCAACCGATCTTCCAGACCGTTCAATCCGCCGTTGATCTTGCGGGTGATCGCTTCGAACTCGTCTCGATCCGCCAGGGCATTCAATTCACGCACCGACCAGAACCACGCGGCTGACTCTGCGGCCCATTGCGGCAGTTCCAGCAGATCAGGCGTGTGCAGCAATCGTTCATCACCAAATAGCGCCAAGCTGCAGCGCAGGTAATTGTTGCGGCCGGTGATCTGAATAAGTCCCCGCCCGCGATAACGCTGGCCATCCCCATCCGCTTCCGGCGTGTTACCCAACTTCACGGCCAGGGAGCCGGTGTCGTACTTGCTCAGATACTGATTGCCACCCAGCTCACGGACATACTGCAGTTGGCCAGACTCATGGCCGACCTGCGCCAGGAAAGCGGCCTGACGGTTGGGGGTATCAATCTTGCGCCTCGCCATCGCATCGTTGAGCGCCCGGACATACGTTAAAACTGCGTTATGAGCATTCGGCATGATGCGCAAGAGTTGTCGTTCAGTGATGGACATGCTGCCTCCAGAGACGAAAAAACCCGCTCAAGGGCGGGTTCGCGTTGGTGTCGATTCAGTGCTGCAGAGCGTGCTCCGTTAAAGGTCGAGCACTTTGACCTCCTTCGATTTTTTCGCTTTCTTACCGGCAGCCTTGGCCTTGCCCTTCTTGCCGGCATTGCACTCGACCGTGGTGCTCCAACCTGACTGGGTAAAGACCTGCTCGACCGAGTCCACCAGGTAATCCCCATCAAGGCCGACCTTAAAATCCATGGCCATGATCTGGCGCTCGGCGAACAAATCGGTACGCCCTGCCATCTCCAGCCGGACATCCGCCGTCGAGCGATTGAAAGCCACGAGCCGGGCCTTGGCCGCCTGCTCGGCCGCGCTCTTGTTGGTGTAGATGTGCCGGTCGGTGTGCACCGGAGGCAGACCGGCCGGGGCTTCATCGTTGTCGAGACTGAGGTTCACCAGTTCGCCGGTTTTCTGGTCCTGGTACTTGGTCCGGACCGCCTTCTGCGTACTGCCATCATCAAACGAGAACTGCCACCGACTGACGTCGCTTTTTCTGATGGTGAGCATCGGTAGTTTTTTGCCACTGGCGGTCGTACCGTTTTGTCGGGGCAGCACCAACAGCTTGTTGTCAGCCACCTTGGCCGTACAGTCGTGCGACTTGGCCAAGCGGGTGATGAAGTTGAAGTCCGACTCGTTGAGCTGATCCGCCCGCGGTACCACAGTGCCGACCGGACACTCCGGACTCCAGCCGTTACGGGCCGCGATGTCGCCGACGATCCTCGAAAGCGGCACATCTTCCCAACTGCCACTGCGGGTGGTTTTGCCGCTTCCGCGCATATCGCTGGCTCGACCGCGAATGACGATCGTTGACGGTGGCCCGGAGGCTTCAACACGATTGACGGCATAGCGACCCACGCGAACCAAGGAAGAATCGGTGTACCCCAGGTACACCTCAATGCTCGCCCCACGTGCCGGCAGGGCAACCGCGCCGTCTCGGTCATCAATGCGTAGCTCGAACTCATCCGAGTCCATACCAGGCTTATCGAGGGTACGCAGCATCAGAAGGCGGTCGTTGATCAAGGCGGTGATATCCGCCCCATCGGCCACAATTTGAAAAGTGGGTTTCACAAAACAAACCTCCAAGAACAGAAAAGCCCCGCACAACGGCAGGGCTCAAATGGGTGAAGCAGATTTAATCTGTAGGCTGATTGGGCACTGCGAGCACCCGGATCAACTCCACAGCTGAACTTGTTCCAGATCCGCTACCACCAACTCCGGCAAGTGGATCAAAAGCCCCGCCCGATACGGTTGCGGCTCGTCCGCCAACCCCTGATTGGCTTCCAGCACCGCCTCTACTGAACCGTTGAGATGGCCATAGAAGTGGTAGCAGAGTGTGTCGAGCAGGTCGCCATCAGACGTTCTGCATATCGTCGCCATAGCGCACAAACTCCAACGTGAAAGACTGTTTGCGTGGGATGCCGCCCTGCAGGAACGCACTCTGCTCTTCCTCCAGATTCTTGAGGCACCAGTTGCCCAGTACGTCGCCATAGCCGGTGGTCAGCCCCAGCGGCATAAGCTGGGCGCCGATACTGCGCAGGATATCCAACTGCTTGAGGCCACCCTTGAAACCCGGAAAGATCGCACCCTTGAGGGTCAGTTTTTCTACGCCCATGCCAACAGCCTGTTGCGCCGGGCGCCGGGTGAGCCGTTCTTGTGAGGCCCAACGAAACTCAGTCTGCCGCCGCAGTTCATCAAAGGCTGCCGTGTCCAGATTGAAGTAGTACGGCTGGGTATTGGGCTTGAGCGGCTGGATGATCAGCAGGTGCGGAAACGGTTTAACCGCCTCCGGTACCGGCGTCGCGTCAATGCCGAAGCCTCCCGTAGGCAAGATGTTGGACAGTGCCGGGCTGACCTGGCCAGCGAGTTTATTGACCATCGTGGCCGCTTTCGCTGCCTGCTCTTTCAACGTACCCAGCCGCTCTTGCACTTGCGTCGCAGCGCGAGTGGCACGGCCGTAAGTGGCCAGGACCGTTCCAGCTTTGGATTGCGCGGCGTTAACACTGCGCATCACCCGCTGCAGCTTGGCACCCACCTCCGGCCCAATGAACGGGATGTTTTCCAGCTCGTCCGTTGCGCCGGTGATCTCGCTAATGGCGCCGTTCACCGGACCCAGCATGCCATCTACATTACGGCGGCCTGCCTCCCCAGCTTCGACCAGGTTTTTGAGGCCCGATTGCATCTGTTCCATATAGGCCATGGGAGATCCTCACAAATGGGGTTGATCAAAGAGGTTACTGGCCGCGTTTTGTTTGGCGGCATCCGTCATCATTCGCTGCATGTGAGGCATGAGCTCCTGAGCCAGGCGGTGTGGATCTTTGACGTCTCCGTGTACGGCGACCGGCATACTCAAAGAATATTCAAACTTCTGATCCACTTTGGTCGGCTTGGTCTTTTCCGGTACCGCCGGCTGTAGAACGACCGCTGCGGTCTTCGCCGCCGGCACCGCCATCGTGCGCACCACGTCACCCAACTTCGTTCCCGGTTCAGACGATGCTCCCGCGAAGTCTTTCGGTGCTCCCAAAAACGATTGCCCCATGCTGGCGAGAGTGGGTACGGCTGGACCCGGCCGAGGTGCAACAACCAGCGGCGTGACCAATGTCGCCGCAGTCGCGGGTCGCTCCGGTTCGTCACTGCCGAACCACGACTTGCCCGCCGCACCACCGAGTGCGGTGCCGCCCATGCTGCCCAGGTACGCACCGACCAAGCCGCCGATGGCGGTGCCAATGATCGGCACCACCGAACCAATCGCCGCACCGGCAGCAGCGCCGGCCATGGTGCCCGCTAACGAACCGGCAGCCGCACCGTAGCCCTCGGCCTGTTTATCCTGAGTGTCGGCGTTCTGAAAGGTGTCCAGGGCCATCGATCCGGCCTCGATAAAAGCCCCGCCAGGAATCATCTTGCCAACCGTGCCCACTTTGCCGACGACACCACCCAGTTTTGACAGCATGCCAGGCGAAGCAGGCACCTGTACGGGAGGTCTAGGCGGTACGGGTGGTCGAGATGGCCGATCTGGAGCAGGAGGACGGGCTGGACGAGGCCCGCCAGCAGGTCGACGTCGTTGCGACCGGGTACGGCTTGACCCACGACCTCGACGCGGCCCGCGATTGCCAGCCCCTCCCCCTATCACAGGAGAATTGACGACAAACACCTTCTGCACACCATCACCGGACTCACCCTCGGATCCCACGGAGTCATTGTCACCAGCAGTATCCTGAATCAGCGAGACCACTTTTAACCCGGTCGAGACCACGTCAAAGCCGCCCGCGTCCTTGCCCCCATTCGGACCGTCATCGGCCTGCGATTTTCCCTTGAGCGCTGCTGCGGCTTTCAGTCCAGTTTCGACCAACGACAAAGCAACTCCAGCCTTGCCCTTCGGTGTCGCTCGACCGCCGTCAGTGCTGACGTCTTCGGCATTGGTGACAAAGACCTTCTGCACCTCATTGCGCTCACTTTTCCCCAGCGTTCCGCGAGCGAGGTTGAACAACCCCTTACCCATTTTGAAAGCACTGAAGGCGGTGACCGCTGCACCAATGGCACCGACCGCAAGGGTGGTACCGCTAATGATTTTCGGGAACTCACCCGCCAGCCCGGCAATGCTGTTACCCACCTTGGTCAAACCATCGGCCGCCATGTCCGTCAGCGGCCGTAGTGCATTGCCGACACTGGTCATGGAGGCTTCCATGCTCGAGGTGGCGGCGCTCCATTTTGCATTGGAGGTTTCCCTGGCCTTGGCCGCGTCAGCCTCAATCTTTGCCTTGCCATCAGTGTCCTTGATGGCCGACATATCATCCTTGATCTTGCTGCCGTACTTGATCTGGGCCAGCAGGCCATCACTGGCGCTCTGATCACTGACGATGGTGGCCAGGCCGGCCGCCTCGATCAACGCGACCATGGCCTGTTCTTCCTCGACGCTGCCATCCCTGGATGCCTGAATCTTGGCCTTGAGTGCTTCGACCCGTTTGGCTTTCTTCGGATCCTGCTTGGCGATCAACTTTTCGCTGAGCATGATGAAGGCTTCTACCGGGTTGGCCGCCTTGCCGCTTTTCGTCGCGGCTAGGATCGAACCAGCCAGGTCATAGCCTTCCTTGGCGAAACGCTCCTGACTGGTGCTGCTGATCACCGCGTTCAGCAGGTTGTTCATGTTGGTGGCTGCTGCAGCGGCGTCCTGCGTTTGCGAGAACTGCGACTGCAGACTGGCACCCAAGAAGCGAACCGCTTCCGGGCCTTCCATGCCCAGACGCTTGATGGTGCCGAGCAACGCCGGCATGTACTTGGCCATGTCCTTGGGACCGAAGGCGCCGATGTCCCCCGCCGCCGCGACCTGACCGAGCATCGCGCCCATATCTTCCTTTTTGACCCCGGCTTCCTTGAACGCACTAAACAAGGTGGCGACGGTTTCGGCTTCCATACCCTGACCATCCACCAGGTCGGCAATCAACGGCGCGTAGTCAACCGACTCCTCCCAATCGATGCCCTTCTCGATCAGGCCCCCGACCGCCCGAGCCAGAGCCTGCTGGCCCATGCCCTTCTTCGCCGCGACCTCGCTGATTTTGTCGGCCATCTGCTGTTCAGCGTCGGTGCCGGCGGTGTGCGCCCAAAGGGACATCTGGCGGATCTGTGTCTGATAGTTCGCCGAGACCTTGGTGGGAATGGCAATGATCGCAGCAGCCGCTGCTGCACGCCCGACGGTCCCATTCAGGCCCTCCCTGCCGTCATTGATTTGGGCAAGGCCTACCGCTTTCAGCTCGGACTTTCGCGTCACCTGCCCCATCGTTTGATAAGCCTTGGCCAGGTTGCGGACCTCAATCCCCTGCTTTTTGAGGCTACTGAGGTTCGATTCCAGCTTGCGCAGTAGCGTGTCGGCCCCTGCGGCGCCACTGTCATTGGCCTTTTTCCACTCATCACGCAGACGGATGGTGTCGCCGATGGTGCGTTGCAGGACGCGGGCTTTCGTCCCTTTCGCCTCCAGGTGCTTGATGCGCCCTTCAACATCCTTGAAAGCGGCGCCGACCGTGGGGCTGACGGCGCCACCAATGACCAGCCCCAGCGCGAGATTGTTCGCCATAAGAAGCTCCCCAACGTGCAGTTTTACCGCCAGTGGCTCAGTCCGTGAGCCACCAGAGCATCTCGGAAAACGGCATAGCCTGGATCTCGGCGGCGGAAAATCCGGTATCCGCCGCCAGACGTTTTGCCGCCAGTTTCATCAGGACAGGATCAAACCCCGACGTCCTGCACCAGGCGAAAATAGCCGGCCTGCAGACGGTGGTAATCAACCAGTTTCAGGCCCTCCAGATCACTGACACCAGCATCCGCCAGCCCGGCGAACAGCATCAGTTCGCGCTGCTCTTCGTCTCCACCGGAGGCGCGATCAGCGGCGCGCACTTCGCGCACCGTCGGGGAACGCAGGGTCAGGGTATCGACCTTTACACCGTTCACATCGCTGGGTCGGGACAGCGTCACCACTGCATTGTCGGCAGTGACCTTCAGCCAGGCTGGCAACAGTTTCAAATCAGCGGATTGAGTAGTCATAGTGCTTGCTCCTTAGAGGCCCAGCGCGGTGCGCATTTCGGCAAGTTGGTCCACGCCATCGATCACCTGGATCGCGGCAATCATGTCGATCTCGTAGATCAGGCGGCCATCGACTTCCAGTTTGTAGTAAGTCGCGGCCACGGCATGTTTGATCTCGGCGGCATCGCCGGCCTTCCAGTCGCCCATGTCGACTTCCTTGAGCATTCCGCGCAGGGTGGCGACCACGGCCGTCATCTTGCCTTTGTGGCCCTTGAAGGCACCCCGGAATACCGCGTTGAAGGCTGAGCCATCGGCCAGGCCGAAGTGCTTCAGCGATTCACGACGCACGCCCTTGGTGACGAAAGAGGCTTCGAGCTTTTCCAAGCCCATGGCCATCTCGATGGGACCGGCCATGCCACCGCCACGGTACTCATCGGTTTTGGTGGTCAGTTTGGGCAGTGACAGGCTGGGCACATCACCGGTGAAGTTGATCCCGTCGACGAACAGGTTGGTGTTGAATAGCGTTTGAGGAATCATGCAACGGCCTCCTTAGGCAGCTTCGAGGACTTCGGTCAACCACTGGTTGGTGATCTCGACGCGGAAGTTGGGGTTTTCTGCAGGGGGCACATCGGTAAAACGGATGTTCCAGTACACCTTGCCCTGCTCCAGCTGGCTGGCGGTGTTCAGTTCGGTGTCCGCGAAGACTTCAAAATTGATGATCGCGCCGAGGTTTTTCAGATCGCGCATGAACGCCTGCAGGCCGTTGGTAACGTCCGAGACGTAGGTCTTGGTGATCGATCGGTCGACCGCCCATTTGTGCCCGTAGAGAATCGCGTCCATGACCATGTCGAGAGTGCGAACCCGGGTGACAAATGCCCATTTTGGATCACTGGAACAGGTGCGGTTACCCCACAGGCGATAGCCGTCATCACGGATGATGGTGGTGATCTTCGCGTTGTTGAGCAGGTTGGCCCGGCAGGTTTCATCGCCATCCAGAAACTCGATGGGCCGCTTGGTGCCGGTGATGCCGACAAACTCTTTGTTCGACGGCGAAGCCCAAAAGCCGTACTCGGCATCGGTCCAGGCAAACAAGCCAGCGGTCCAGGCCGAAGCCGGTGCATCGATGGTTGCGCTTGTGACGGTGTCCCACATCTGCACACCTGGATCGACCAGGAAGACCCGCTTGCTGCCAAAGTTTTCAACGAAGTCGATGGCCGCTTCATCGGTAGTGTTGGGACCGTCAACGATGGCAACAGCGCGCAGTTTTCCGGCCAGAGCATCCATGGCGGTGGCGACCGCTTGCGTACTGGAATGACCGGGTGCAATCACCAGCCGCGGCTGTGAGTTGAACTTGCTTTTACCGTCGAGCAAGGCTTGCAAACCGGTTCGCACGCCGGTAACGAGCACGCCACCGATGATGGCCGAAGTCAGCAAAGCAGGGTCTGCTTTCAATTCGACACCGACCGCGACGATGACGGCCTTGGCACGCGTAAACACAGCCTTGGCCGATTGCGTAATGGCCGCGCCTTCACCGAAAGCGGCGACCGCCTCGCGTTCACTGGTGAGCAGCATCAGTTGATTGGGTTTGGCTGTCACGTCCGGGCCAGGGGTGAAAGTGTCACACAAGCCAATGATCGAGGACGACGGCAGCGCAATGGTGCGCGTACCCGTGTCGACATTGGTGACGGTGACACCGTGAAAAAATCCAGCAGCACTCATATGGCGATCTCCAGAAACGAAAAAAACCCCGCATAGCGAGGTCGTGGTGTGTTCTTTAACTACTTGCAGCAGGATTGAAAAAGCCTGATCAGGGCGTTATTGGAGGTGTACAGCCAGCCAAGGTGGCGCAACAGGACGATGATCCACCAATGGAAACTCAGTCCCTCGCGGCCAGTCGCGTAACTGACGCCGGAAGGCTTGCAGTTCGCTGTATTGCTCGGACAGCAGCGTGGCGGACGCACCGCTTTCCATCTCGTCACGGTGGCGCGACACCACACTGTCAGTTGCCGCCAACTGCCCATTACGCCAACTGCGCTCAATGTCAGCCAATTGCTCAGAAGACATTGGCGGACGATCTACCAACGAGGGCGGATCAGAGTCAAAATTGATTTTGATGGCGGCCGACTGACTCCCCATCAGATGGGCATGCAGCTCTGGCGATATTTCGATCGCATCATCGGGCAAAGGACCTAAATCCGGGTCGTGAAACGATTCAGTTGTCTTGCTGGAAAAAAGCATAGTCGTACCCTCTTAGATCCCGAACGACAGCACGCGGACATCCGACTGACTGGCGGAGTAGTTGGACTGCAGTAGCACTTGGCCGAGGCCATTCACCATTCCAGCGGTGTGTGGCGTCGCGATGGATTCATAGATCGCACTACCCGTCAGGCTGACGTGGCATCCAAGTTGTAGAGTTGGGTATGCAATTGGCAGGTTGAATGCGATAGATTTTGCCGGACCTGCGAATGAAGCGGTCATCCATTGAATGATCAGCCCCGAGGGCAGCTTCTGGTATCCGTTTACGCCGAGCGATGCCCCGAACACGCGCGTTTTGCCCATCACGCCTGTGCCTGTTAGCAGCCAGTACTTGGTGCCAATGTACAAACAGTCCACATAAGAGTCAGGCGGGATAGATCGGGGCGTGCTGGTCCAGCCGCCGTCGATGTTCTCCTGCATCTTGTCCGAGCCTTGTACGCCAAGAGCCAAGGATGTCACCCCCCAGTTCTGAACCCGGATGGTCACCCCTGGTATGAGTTTGTTTGTGGTGCTGTCCGGCAAGGTGTACGCGTTCGCGGTGGCCCCCGAGCAGTGAACGAGGCCGCCTACATGCGCAAGAACACCGGCAAGCGTTCCCGTAAACTGAGTGAAGTTTGCGTACTGATGACCACGATTTTGCAGCGCCTTGGCGGTCGCGATCCGATCACTGGTTTCGAATCGTGGAATTTCCGGCGCTGTGGGCATCCCCCTCAATGCAGGACTGATGAAGTCAGTCTGCTGCAACTGCACATTCACACCATCGCAGAACATCAGCGAGGACATGCCTCGCGTGATTAGCTGGCCAGTGCCGGCGGCTGTCTTAACGGTGACGGTGAAATTACCGGTCGTGTTGTTGCAGATCTGATAACGACCGACCGCAGTCGGCACCACCACCGTCTTGTTTCCAGTCAGTGCGCCCGTCAGGTTAATGGTCGCGGCGCCGGCTTGTGTGGCCGTCAACGTAATCGAACCCGTACCGGCAATGCTCACCGCAACGGAACCATTCATCGTGGCCTGGACAAACGCGGTGGTGGCGACAGACGTGTCATTGTCCCCCGTCGCCGGCGTCGGTGCTTTCGGATCGCCAGTGAACACTGGGCTCGCCAGCGGAGCCTTGAGCCCTAGGGCGGTCGCCATCGACGTCGCAAAGTTTGGATCATTGCCCAAGGCATCGGCCAGCTCTTTGAGCGTGTCCAAGGTTGCTGGTGAGGAGGCAACGAGCGCCCCGAGGGCAGCTTGAATAAAGGCCGTCGTGGCAATCTGGTTGCTGTTGTTGCCCGCGGCGGCCGTCGGCGCTGTCGGTGTTCCGCTCAACGCGGGGCTGGCCAAGGGTGCCTTGAGACCAATCGCCGTGTTGAGTAGCGCCTGCACCGCTGTCACGAATGCCGTTGTGGCAATTTGCGTTGTGTTGTTGCCGGCAGCTGCTGTCGGCGCCGTTGGTGTGCCGGTCAATGCCGGGCTAGCCAATGGCGCTTTAAGGCCTAAGGCGGTGGCCATCGACTGGGCGAAGTTCGCATCATTGCCCAGAGCCGTCGCGAGCTCTTTTAGCGTATCCAGTGTTGCAGGTGATGAATCTACTAACGCTGCCAAAGCCGTCTGGATAAACGCCGTCGTGGCGATTTGTTGGGTGTTGGTCCCAGGCGCTGCCGTCGGAGCAATCGGGTTGCCGGTGAACGCCGGGGAGTTGATCGGCGCAAAGCCCTTAGTGACGTTTTGGAATGTCAGGGCAGTAGTGCCTAGAACAATCACTCCATCAGTGACCAGTTGCCAGCGGGTATCGGCTAGCGTGGCACCCTGCTCCACCGATACCAGAAGCGCGGAGGTCACTTCGGAATTGTGATCGGCATCGCGTGCGCGCAGCCAGGTGCCAGCGGCCGCAACGTACAAGCCGTTATCTTTAGCGGCCGTCTGGTTTTTCACCAGCACCCTATCACCCGCGACCAAGGTGACCGCATCAATGCTCTGAAGCCCGGCTAATGCGATGTTAGCGGTCGTGGCCACCCGCACCGACTGCTTGCTGTCGAGCTTGTTCAGCTCCTCCAGCACCTTGGAATCAACGTAGTCACGAGTCGCCAAGACAATGCTGGGGTCTATTTTCAGCTCGACGTTGGCGGTGCTGCTGACTATCAGATTCATCCGCACGACCTGGGTGCGGCCTGAGCCTTGATTCAGCAACGGCTTAAAGCTTGGCGCGCAGTTCGCGACAGCAACCAGATCACCCGCAGCGTCGTACAGCCCGATTTCACGAATCCACCAGCCTCCGACGTTTTCCGGAATGACCTGCTCGGCGATGATGATGCTTGCGTTGTTCGGATCTGTTTTCAGCTGATTCAATGGTGCGCGACGGCGCTCGTTGATCAGCGTTTTCTGCATACGATCAGGAATAGGGTCGGTGCCATTGGCATCACCAACGCCCATCTGGGCAAATGTCCAGGGTACGCCGAGTGCATCGGCATTGGCCTGTTTAGCCTCACCCACGGCAGTGAGGATGGCGAAGAACTGACTGTTCTGATCAATCATGAGTAGATGTCCATCGTATCAATGTGATGATCGCGTCCGCCCTGTCGGAGGTATCCGCTGACCTCGATGTCACGCTGAGTCGGCGGGTAGACGCTGATTTCGTCGCCTTCATACACGCAGGCGCCGATGTAAAAGTTGCCTGTGGTTTGCAGACTGATCGCCAGCCCCGTCATCTGTCGGCTTACCGGTTTGGCGTCGTCGATCAGGCGCTCGAGCTCCTGATACATCTCCTCGGTGATGCCTTCATCAAGAACGCCGACCTTCAATGCGAAAGTGCCAGGGATACCCTTGGGCACGGTCTGCCACCACTCCAGCACCTCGATCAGGTACCCCAGTGGCTCGACCACTCTGCGCAACGAACCGATAGTCCCTTTGCGCAAATGGATGTAAAACGCCGAACGGATCGCGGAGCGCTTCACCGCCTCCGGCCATTTGCTGTCCCAGCGATCCACTGACCAGGCCCAGGCCAACCACGGCAACAACGCCACCGGGCAGGTGTCCGGGTTGTACAAGGTTCGCAACGGGATTTCGGTGTCTTCATCGATGGCGGCCTCAATGGCGCGTTCGAGTTGGGAGCTGTTGAGCGGTAGCAAACTGCGCATATCAAGCTCCCTGAACGACGGTAAAACCGGTGCAATACGCCGATTGGAATTTGGTCGGAACGACATCGACCCATCCGACCAATTCCACTCGGCGCACGCCACTGAGGTGCAGCTGCGCATCTATCGCCGAGCGGGCGACCTCGATGCCGAGCCGGCGCCGAGGATTGATCCAGGCCTCAAGCCGGCGATTGGCTTCCGCGAGAATGGCTTCGTTCTCAGAGCCCACGCCTTCCAGGTGCAATACCGCCTCAATTCGATACTCAAGTACCTGCGTACTTTGCACGGTCAGACGGTCCGCGACCGGACGGACGTCGTCATCGCTCAGGTAAGCCATGACGATGTCCAGCAGGGCTTGATCCGCATGCCCGTTACCCTGCAGGTCTTGCACGGTGACGACCACCTCGGCTGGTGCCGGGCTTTCCGCCGTAGCATCGCCCACCAGCGCCGACGCACTGCGCGCGTGCAGGATGTAGCTGCTACGCGGCCCGGCGGTGGTCAGCCCCTCATAGGCCCACTGAATACGCTCACGTAAGGCGTCATCCGACTCTTTCACTTCAGTCGTCGGTGGCACCGTCAGCAAGTTTTCAGCCTGGATGATCAAGCGTTTAAGTTTGACGTTGGCCGCCAGCTGATCGAGGTCGGCGTCTTTGGCATAGGCCAGCAACAATGCCTTGGCTGCATCGTTAACCCGGGCACGGTTCTGCATCCGCCGATAAGCCCCCAGTTCCAGCAGCTTGACTACTGGATCGCTTTCCAATTCGGCCGTCCAGTTCTCCCCCATGTACAACCGGAAGGTTTCCAGCTCTTCTTCATAGAGCGCCTCAAAGTCCAGCGACTCCAGCACCTGCGGCGCAGGCAGTGCTGACAAATCCACCGTGCTCATGCGGACACCTCCAGCAATCGGGCTTCGCCCTGGTATTCGCCCTTGAGTTCGAGGTCGATGCGGCCACCGATCACCGCCACCACGCGCACCTGGTCGAGCTTGATCCGTGGTTCCCAACGGCCAAGTGCCCGAGCGACCTCGGCTTGTACGGCACTCTTCCAACCTTCACTGACGGGGAGATCGACAAAGCGGCGCAGCTTGCTGCCGTACTCTGGTCGCATACGGCGGCTGCCGAGCGGCGTGCCGAGGATGTCTTCAATGGACTGCCGGAGATGGCTGAGACCGGATAGCGGCAGGCCGGTGCGGCGGTCCATTCCGATCATGTAGGGTTACTCCGGCATGAGTTCCAGGTCAGGGTGAGTACTGAAATAGGCAAACTGATCATCACCAAACGCTGTCACCTGGCCTTTGGCAACTGAAGCCGTACGGCCATTGGGTAGTACCAGCGTGCGAGAGGTGAATACCGTGTCGCGAAAGATGCGTGGAGGACCGAGGGGCCTCACTGTCTGAACTGGTTCGACCGAGCCATCAGCACTTTTAGACTTACTCATAGGGCATGCTCCATATATGAAAAAGCCCGCACGCGGCGGGCAGAGAAAAAAGGGTGGATCAGTGTTGGTGGTTGGGCGTGTTGCCACCCACATCGATGACCTTACCGGCGCTATTGATGTCGCCGGTGGTGTTCAGCGTGCTGTTGATGGTTACCGGTCCATCGACGACGACCTGACCGATCAGGGCGATCTTGTTGGCCACCACTCTCACCTGCTCTGGGGTGACTTCGAGCACTGAGCCACCGACTTTAACGGTCGCGGTGCCGACCGGCAGCTCGATGGTGTAACTGTTGGCCTCCCAGTCATAAACCAGCGAACCGCCGTCGTCGAAGCGCCAGACTTCTACATGATCGCGGTTGTCCGGCTGGGCCCCGGCGTTGCCGTACAAGCCAGGAATAAAGGTGCCCATCCCCGCAACACCACTTGGGCTGAGCAAAGCGCCCTGCTCGCCGACACTCGGTGCCCGCCAATGCCGCGCCTTGCCCGCTGCCTGGCTGTGCCAACGCACCCAGGCGCTGATCCATTCACCGGACTGAACCCGCACCATGCCGGCCGACAGATCCACGCCGACCACCACACAGGGCATAAGCATGGCGGCGATCATTCGGTCATGCTCGGCAACGGCATAGCTCATTCACATATCCTCCGGCGCGATGTAGTCGCCCTCATGACCTGGCCCGGTGTCCTGGTTGAAACCGAACACCAATGTGCCAGGCGGCTCATCCGGCCACGGCCATTCCTCGGCGCCGAGGTAAACCGTTTGGGTCCACTCGAGCAGCCAGACGGTGTAGCCATCCAGCTCCGGGCGGGTCCAGTCCTGCACTGCCTGCACAAACTCGGCGGGTTCGACATCAAGCCCCCAGGTCTGCGCCCGCAGCAACACTGCCAGTTGCGTGGCCAAGTGCACGGCCTGTCGTTGGTGGTGATCCCTGATCACGTCGACGACGATCCGCGCTTCGAACTTGCAGACCAGCGTCGTTTCTCCGGTGCCAATGTCCTGACCAGGCTCAACCTCGGCCAGTTCAAGCAATACTGCTGGCAAGGGAATGTGTTGTCTGCTGCTCAAATCCGGCCACGCGGCGACCATTTCCACGCCCGGCAAATTGGTCTGCAGATGCTGCTCAACACCCTCGAGGAGCTGTTCGAGGCTAAATGGTTCATCAGACACGGGCAGTCCCTCTCAAGTACTTCTGCAGTTCAAAGTTCAGCTCTTGTTTGAGGATCTCCAGCAAGCGTTGATCGGCGCGTTTGATCCAGCTGTCGAAGTGCGGACGAGCCTGCTCCAGCGACACCTTGGCCTTGGCCAGGGGAAAGCGGTTGCCGTTTTCCTCGACAAAACCTGAGCGACGACGGCCCTGCTCGGAATCGGGATAGTCATTCGCTGAAAAGTGCTTACTCGCGGTGCGAATCCAGATGTCGGCTTTGCTGCCGTACACCTTTTTGTAGAACGCCCCTTGGTAACGGCGACCGGCCACCGACACACCCCTGCCCGTCTGGCGAGCGCGACCGGTGCGACTGGCCTCAATCGCATTGAGGCCAAACCACAACTTTCCGCGCATCGTTCCACCCGAGACCGGATAGGCTCGCAAGCGTTGCCGGACCGCAGCGATGGCGATCCGCTCTTGTTTGCCCACCGCCCGGGCGATGTGGGTGCGCAGCCAGCCCAAGGTTTTGTTGATCGCCCTACGTTGCGCCGCCGCTGCAGCTTTCGGCAGCAGTTTGGCAAAGTCCTGAAAGGCTTGAAGGTGCACCGCGGACGGCTGGATGGTGAGCATCCCGCTGTTACGCTTTTGCTCCGAATAGCTGCCGACGCTCATGCGCGTTTCCTCAGAATCAAGGCCACCAAACCATCGCCGCTGGGCTCCAGCTGCAGCAAGTCGTAGTCACCGCCACCGTCCAGTTCCGGCAAGTCGATGCTGACCCGCAGGCCCTTGTTCAACCCATCAGAATCGCAGACACGAATCTCGAAGCGCGGCTCACGCAGCCCACTGTTGAGCTTGCCGAACTTGGGCTGCAGCCAGGGCGCCGCGAACATGCCCAGGACCGGCTCGTCCCTGCCTTCAATCCGTGCGGTATCACCCAGGGTTTCGAACACGACCGCGTCGACCTCGGTGATCAGATCGCGAAAGCCCATGATCAAAGCTCCAGCAGGATTTGTGCGAGAGGTCGGGTGCACAGGTGCAACGGGTTCGACTGGGCTTCACCCGCCATGCCTTTATTGAATGGCAGCGGCTCGATCTTGCTGTAATACGGCACGCCTTCGGTGTTGACCGTCTCCATATAGTCCGCCGGGGCGAACACCGAGATGTACAGATCCGGCACGCCTTCGGGAATAAGCAGCGCTTTGTCTTCATGGACAAACGACACCCCGGCGATCTTGCCGCGATAGCGTTCCCAGACAATGCCGCCGAACTCGAAGCTTTCGCGCGCGTCACCACGCAATGCCGCTGCTTGCTGGCTGTTGAGGTAAGTCTCCTTTACTGATCGATGGCTAATCAGCTTGTTCCAGTAATTCTTGCCACAGAAAGCGCGCGAGCCGCTGCTGGTGACGCTGCCCAATGCATCTTCCTGCAGGTCCAGGGCCTCGCCGCATTTGACGCGGAGTTCGGTATCGGGACTGTTGAGTCCCATGGACATCTTCTTGCGAGTCACTCCGAAGGTCTTGTACAGATCCAGCAAAACAGTCTGGCCGTCAGCATCAAGGATCTGTCCATTCAGCGCGCCCATGCGCTGGAATTCGTGCGTGACATCGAGCTGTCGCCGGCACTTGGCTAAGCGCTTGTTGACCACGTCCTGTACCGCCTGCAGTTCAGAACGAGTGCCAAAGGCACGAATGCCTTGGATCTCGTCGGCCTTGATCGCAAAGCGCTGCGGCAGGTGCACGGTGTTGAACGGGATCAGCTTGCGTTTGGTTCCCGCAACGACCAGACCCGAGGTGCCGCGCTCACCGGCCGGGACCAGGGCCAGGGTGTCCCCGTCCTTTTCGATCTGCACCGTCAGCGTGGTGATGCCCTCCTCCTGGAACAAGCCCAGGCTGCTGATGCGCCCCGGCAGGTATTCCTGTTCATTGATGGCGGCGGTGAGCGACGAGACCGTAAACGCATCATCGTTAAAGATTTCAATGTCAGCCATTAAACTATCTCCAGAATGCAAAAAACCCGCACTCGGCGGGCTCAGTAATCAGGGGTGGTCATCCTAGCGGACGATCAGAAAATGAGAGGCCAAGGCCCTTTCGGCTGCCGGATCCAGATCAGTCAGGTGTGCCTCGCTGACCTCAGCCAGCCGCACGACGGCGCGACCGCGACGGACTACGTCCGATTCCCCCAGTGGCCCGTACAGAATCGCCAGTGGGTTCTCGGTGCCGTCCTCGGCGGCCGGGTTATACGGCGCGAACTCGCTGGTCGCGGCCACCAGACCGAGGATCTGCCCGGGCTCCAGTGCGGGGCCCGCGGCGACGTTGATTGCTTCCCGGGAGATCGTGCCGGGCGCTTCGGACAGAAGAAATTCGCCGGCGTGCATCGGCTCGCGTTGAATGGTCATGGTCTTGCTCCAGTAGTAATGGATTTCCCGCTGCGCGCGGCTTGGCGCGCAGACCAGATCGAGGGTTGATCGATCTGCCTGGCCTGCACTTTCGGCGACGGGTCATCGGCCAGCGGCAGGCTGTTGTCGATTTCAAAACCCTTGCCACTGCCCACGATTTTGTCGAACAGCCGCGCCCGTACAGCCGATGCATCCAGACCAGCCGCGACATATTCGGCACTGAATTCCGGCAAACGAGCGGCCACACAAAGATCATTTACCGCCTTGGCGCGTGTCAGCCCTGCCTGGACGATCTCTTCGCTTTCAAGCTTGGTCGAGCTGAGCAGCGGTTCGACCAGGTTGCTGATGCCCGCCTCAGCGCAACGCTGGGTGATCATCAGGGCCAGCTTGGTCGAGTCGACCACGGGCGGCGTCGGTGGTGTGTCTTCAGGCTCAATGTCCGGATCCGGCTCCTCGGGCGCATTAAGTTGGGCCAGCAACTCAGCCGGCGCATGCTGGTAACGCTGCAGCACCGCACCCTGGCCGAGGCAGGCCTTGACCTTGACGCCATCTCCAACTTCATCGGCCAACCCGAGGGCCACCGCCTCACTGGCGGTGAGCCAGGTTTCGGCGGCGACCAACCGCCGTAGCTCGGCCTCGTCGATGTCCGGTGCTTTTGCCTTGTAGGCCGCGATGATCGCCTCCATGGTCTGGTCGAGAACATCGGCCACCTTGCGAAAGCTTTCGGCATCACCTGCCGCATACGTCCAGGGGTTGTGAATCATCAACATGGCGTTGGAAGCAATCACCACCCGGTGCGCACCGCACACGGCCACGCTGGCTGCACTGGCCGCCAACGCATCGACCCGACCAGTGCAACGCTCACCCAAACGTGACAGCGCGTTATGCATGGCCAGGCCGTCGAACAGGTCGCCGCCGATGCTGTTGAAAGCCGCAATCACCGGCGAGGCGCCGTCGTCCATGGCACGCAGATCCTGCACGAACTGATTGGCGGTAATACCCCAGGTGCCGATCTCGCCATAGACGAAGACCTCGATCACTCGCTCAGCAGCCTCACCGCTGGCCTGCAGGGTGTACCAGGTTTTATCCTGCACCTGCACCCGCTTGCCCACCTGGTTATAAATGCGCGGTCGCGCCTTCTTGCTCATGGTTGCTCCTTGTCGTCGATAGGGACGACAGCTTCGAGAGTGGTGTAATTGAGGCCGAGGGTTGTGGCTCTCTGCAGATCAGCCGCGTTTTCAGCGTCAACCGTTTCGGCGTCGTAACCGGTGCGCAGCACCATCTCGCTACGCGAGGCGAAGCCCGCTTGGACTTCCATCCGCCGCGCCTGGACGTCCTGCACAGGCTGGATATAGGCCCAACCTTGCGGTACCCAACGGGTACGCAAATATTCACGGCGTCGTTTCGTATAGTCATCCAGCATCAGGACACCCGACAGCACCGCCATGTCCATCCAGGCCGCCCGCACTGGGCGGCAGAGTTGATGCACGTAAACGCCAAATTGCAGCTGCTCCAGGCGACGCCGAAACTCGTTGAGCACCACTCGCAGCGCCCGGTCGTTGACCTCGCGCATGTCGCCGGTGAGGATCTCGTAAGGCGTTCCCGTGCCGGCTGCGGCTGCCATCAGCTGCTGCCGCATGAAATCCGGATAGTTGTTGCCTGCGTCCGGCGGCTTGGAGAACTCGACCTCTTCACCAGGTCCCAGCTCCTGCATGGTGCCGGGCTCCAGCGCGACCATTGGCGTGAAGCCGTCGCGATCAAGGTTCAGCGGCTGACCGGTGACGGGATCTCTGGGCACGAGGCCGGAGTCCGGTGCCGGCCGGCTGATGAAACCGGCAAACAGGTTGGCCACCTCTTGGCGAAACAACACCGCATCGTCGTAGTTATCGAGACTGCGCAGGCGCTTCAACACCGGCGACAAGCGCGGTACGCCACGTAGTTGACCGGGCTCGACCGGCTCGAAGATGTGCAACACCTGAGCGGCCGGCACACGAACCAGCTGGTTGTAAACCGCATTCAACGACGAGGCATCACGCGGGTGTGACAGGTACATCCAGTACGCCACCCGCTTGCCGCTGGGGGTGAACTCGATCCCGGCGCGGATAATGTTGCCGTCCCGGGTGGTTTCGAATTTGTCGTGCGGAACGAATTCCGGCGCGAGCGCTTGGATCTGCAGCGGCACAGCGAGGCCTTCGTCGAGACCGCGAGGTCGCAGCCGGACAAAGCATTCGCCTGAGGTTTCCACCGTGCGCGACACCAGGGCCTGTTGCCCGTAGAAGTCGGTGCGCTCATCGGCGTCCGATTCATCGACCCAGTCCTCCCACAACTCCTGCAGCAACTTGCGCAGGGCATCGTCATCGGTTTTCGGCCTCGGCGTGATACCGGTACCGATCAGGTTGCTGACGCGTTTGTCGATCACGTTATAGGCATACGGATCGTTGCGAACCGCAGCCCGAGAACGCGAGCGCAGGTTGCGCAATGCCGGGGTGTTGATGCTGTTGATGCCGGTGTCGGGGGCATCCCAACCAGTGGAACGTCGGCCCTCCCCGGCGCCTTCGTAACTGGCCTTGATGTTCGACGGCAGCAAGAATCCGTTACGGGTCAGCGTCGGATAGTGGCGGGCCATTAGACTCCCTTGCCTCCGTGGTACAGCCTGACCACGCGTGAGCGCGGACCGGCGGCGCGGATCAGTGACGTGCGGATTTCTTCACGCGCCTTGAGCAGTTCGTCAACGGTGCGGTATTCCACGGTGCGGTCTGTGTAGCGCACGGTTTTCTCACCGCGAGCGATGGCCGCCTCAACTGCGTCGAGGTGCTTTTGGGTAAAGGACATGTGAATACCATTGTGTTTGATTTGATCAGGGCACTAGAGATGGCCCGGCGTTCTGGCTAACCTGAAACGTCGCCCCTCTTGGAATAGGTCGCTACGTGACAACATCAAACATTGAACGATTCGACGTATACACCGGGCTGATCTTCGCCCGTCTTTACGCAGCATTCCCTATTCGGACGGACCTGTTTGACCACGACGTCATACCCGGAGCCTGGCAGGATGGAGAGTTCATGCCCGAGGCTTACAAAGCAGATAATGAATTTGTCAGAGCCACTATTTATTGGCTTAAGGATGCAGGGTTCATCGCAGGTGAAATCAGCAACCTCGGCTTGTTCCGCGCCGTTCTGACATCGAAGGGTCTCGAAGTCTTGAAAGCTACTCCGTCCAGTTTGAGCAATGGACCTTCCTTAGGTGAACGGATTACAAATGCCGCCAAAGAGGAAGGCAAAGAAGCTATGCGCAGTCTGGTCTCCGAGGCACTCGGCATCGGTGCTCGATTGATCAGTCCGCTGGTGGGCCTCTCCTCCTGATTATCTTCGCTTCAGATAACCGCTGCTGGAGCTGCGCCGTTGTGGGGACGCCACAGGTTTTACTTGCGCAGCCGGGATCACAGGTTGTGTCAACGGTTGAGGCGATGTAGCTGCTGTTTTGCTCACCATCACCCGTTCAGCTGACACCACCTTTTCATCAAACAGACCCGTCTGCGCCAGTGACTGCCGCACCCGTTCCCAGTCATGCTCCTGATAGCGGTTGATGCCCAGGTAATGGGCCATCGCCAGGCAGTACACCATCAGGTCGAGTGCTTCGTTGCGTTCGGCCTTGCCCTTGATCCACTCGATACGCTTGTGGCCCCTGATGTATCGAGCGACCTTACGCTCAGCTACGCACTGGGCGAAGAATTCGTCCGGCAGATCGTTGGCAAAATGCAGCGCGCCCGGTCCGTCTTCGAAGGGATAGCGGTTGTAGATCCAGTCCTTCGCCGTATCGGTACCGACAATCCACAGCTCGGCTCCGCCACGTTCGGTCTGCCCTTTCCAGGTCACATCGACCATGGAGGGACGTTGCGCGATCACCGGCCTGCCTGGCTTGCTAGCGCCCTTAATGGCGAATACGTTGCGCCAGCGACGGACACGGCAAAACTGATAGACCTCATCGGTATGGTGACCGCCGGAGTCGACCCCGGTCGCAAGTATCGCCAACCCGACACCGCACGGATGTCGGTAACGAACTTTTAGTTTTTCATCCAGCACCGCCCAGGTACGGTCATCCGCTGGATCACCCCAGATCACCTGGTGGTCGACCACCCACCGCTCCATGCCGACGCCGAAGCCCATCACCATCAACTCCAGACGGTTGGCCTGTACGTCGACGGAGCCGGTCAGCATCAGTGCACCAGCAGGCATCGCGCCGAGGGTATAGATTTCCAGACGCGCTCGAGCGATCAGTACCTCGGCCTTGGTTTGCTCTTGTGCGCTGTCCCAAACCTTCGCCAGGCGGGTGTTGTAGAACACCTGCATCAGGCCCATGTCGCCCTTGGCCTGGGCTTTCTTGGCCTCTTCAAATTCCTTGGCAAGAGAGCGCCAGTCCATCCAACCCATCGGCGAATACAGCGCGTTGAGGTGGAAGCCGACCGTCTCGCCGTCGCCTTCGACATGGGCGCGCCACTCGCCACGGGCGAGCATAGTGCCCTTGTGGTGCTCCTCGATCAGCACGTCGCACTCAGGGGCCGCGCACTCGTAATGCGCGGTATTGAAGTCCTGGCTGTAGTGCAAACGCTCCCACTCCAGCACCTGCATATGTCCGCAGGTTGGGCATGGCACGTAGTAGTGCCGCTGGTCGCTGGATTCAAACAGGTCCGAGATCCGCGAGGCGCCCTTGATGGTCGGCGAACTGGAAAAATAGATCTTAGCGTTGCGGCCAAAGTTGGTCGCTCGAGTTTCCGCCAGCCCGATGGGATCACCCTCTTGACCTACGTCATTTTCCCAGCGGTCGACCTCATCGCCGTAGATGTAGCGAGCCGACAGTTCCGACAAGTTGGCTGCCGATCCAGCCGTGGTGACGTACAGCGAGCCACCCTCGAATTCCTTAGTGTCCATCGTGTTGCGCGCATCTCGCGAGCGACTGGCCGCCACGCGCTCGCGCAGCACTGGTGTGGCTTTGATGGTCTTGCTGATGCGCCCCGACACCCGCTTGGACAGGCTCAGACTGGGCAGTAACGCCAGGATGTTGGACGGTGCCATATGGATCAGGCCGCCCATCCAGTTCAGCGCGATCTGAGTTTTCATCAACTGCGAGGCCACCATGGTGACCACCCGCCGACAAGGATGAGCCGGTGACAGGCAGCGCATGGGCTCCCGAGCATAGGGCGTGCGCGAGGTGCGATACTGGCCAGGCTCTGGTGCTCCGGTATCTCGCGGGATGCGCATGTATTCGTCGGCCCACTCATCGATCCAGAGGTCTGGGTCGGGTCGTAGCCCACGGAAATACGCCTCACGGTATACCTTTGCACCGTCAGGAAATTCCGTGTGCATGGGTTCAACTCTGGATAAGGGCGTGTTCAAGATCCGCTGATGACAGCCGCTCGGCCTCTTCCAGCGTTCGACGGATAGTCGCCGTCAGGTGTTTTTCGATTTGCCAGGGGTCGGTCATGGCCGCGAGATCATGGGACAACTGAGGCAACGGGCCGAACAATTGATCGCGTAGCAGGCGACCCGCGTTGTAGGCACCGGTTTCGACTGCTGTCCTGTCGACCAAAGAGCCCTGAGCCTTATGCAATTCGATCTCGGCCAACTTCGCCATGTTGTGTTCGCGCAGGGCGCGGGCCTTTTGGAAGTCCGGCGACTTGCCATCGCCGCCAATCGGTTGCTGCGGCGCAGCCGTGGACGTCGGCTCGGCCAGTGGGGACAGTTGGCTGTAGACATCGCGCTGAATCCGGTCCTGGTGGTGGCGAGCCGCGACGGCGACCTTGCTCGGGTCAGCCGTTTCGAGGATCAGGGCTTCGGTCGCGAGGACATCGACCTGTTTGCCATTCGGTGTCAGCACCAGGCGGTTGTTATCTTTGAGCCAGGTGATGTAGCTCGGCGTCCTGCCGATGCGAGCTGCGAAAGCGCTTTTAGACAGGAAAAGTGATTCCGTCATGAGCCCTCCCTTTCAACGACTTTTCAATGAAAACCTTTCGATTTCAATGGTTTGAATTTCAGTAAGCTGGGAGCACAGCCGCTAACGCTTTCCCGCGGGTTTCCGACCCCGTACCCCCCGGATAATCCCAGGGTCCCCGGCGATTTACGGTGCACCGAAACGGTGCATCACCTCTGATCACCGGCTGCCGGTGGCACTTCGCAGACGCCCAACCGCTTGGCGGCCCAGCGCTCGTAGAGGCCAATGGCAACATCGGCACCGGCCATCGCAGTCAGGCATCCAATGCCACCGGCGGCCACGATTGAAACTCCGGCTGCGTGCAGCAACATCATGGTCGATAGTCCACACACCACACATGCGCCAGACCGCAGGGCTAAACGTCGAACCAACGGCCAGCCCCTCACACCTGCTTTGTCTGCCCGCCACATCTCACCCGACACCCCGCCGACCAACGACAGCGTGATTACCATCCAAATCGGCATATCCGCCAATGCTTGCTGCTCGTTGGTCATGTTCACTCCAGCCGCAGACGTGAGCGGCACTTGGTTGTTGGCACAGAATGTAAGAAGCTCTCCTCCGAACGATTCCAATGGACCGGAGAAAGGCTGATGAGCGTATTCGTTGATGTTGTAACCGTAGTGGGGGCGATCGTGCCCGTGATGATGGGCTGGGTTCAGCTCTCACGAGAAAAGAGAATCGAGCTGCGAACATGGCTTCTCAAAATCTGGATCTTCCTTTCTGTACTCATACTGCTGGGCAGCGCCGTACGGGAAATCGTTCTGTTCTCAATGAGCGACGCCCCACTCACGCGCAAAGACGTGCTCTGGTTATTGGTCAACGCCTGGAACGCCATGATCTACCTCGGGATAGGCGTTGCATTCGTGGCCTACTGGACCAGTCCCAACCGAAACAACAAGGGCGCGGACACCGCTGAAAGCGCATTACCCAAGGCGTAAAAAAACCGGCCAAATGGCCGGTTTATCGAACCGCTCTCTGCGGTCGCACCTATCGAAGATGACTACTTTTTACAGGTGGATTCCGGTGGCAGCAACCCCACTTTAATGCCACCCGGTGAATAGGTGGGCAACGCAGGGTGAACGCCTGGCGAATGTCGGTGAATACACCCCCTCGGCTATTCGATGTTGTTGCGTTGTCCCATGTATCCCACCAATCAGAATCAAGGTAGGACACCTGAGAGCAACTGAAATCGGGGCCTCGCCCCACTGTCCCACTGTTTTATCTCCTTTCTCGTGTAAAGGAGGAAATTGAATAACACGCGTGCGCGCCGCAGGCGCGTGCTGGTGTCCGCTGCGCTCACATGGGCGAGGCACTCCGAAAGGCGGGACAGTGGGACAGCCCAGCAACGACGCGGCCCGCGCTTGCCCCTCCACGTTAAAACGCAATGGGACAAGGTGGGCCAGTAGGACAGCACAAGCCGGAGTCATGCCTGGGGTCACGCAGCCTTCCCCATCAACATGCCGGCAATACACAGGTGCGCGTCATGGAGGCGCTGGTAATAAGTGTCGCGACCACAGCCGCAGTGCGCGTACCTCAATGACATATTGGTGTCGTGGTTACAGTAGTGCTCTCGGACCACCTTTGCCAGTTCGGCGTCGAGGTGCTTATTAACAATCAGTTCAACGTCCAGAGAGCTTTCCAATGGCGCACGGCTCGCGCGCCTGCCGCGAATCAACTGCCCGTTGCTCTCCATCATCATGGCGACCATGTTTCCTCCGGCGAGCCCTCCTTTGGAGAGTTCGCTGTGCAGTTCCTGAGCCCACAAATGAAGTAACGCGTCGATTTCCTTAATCATCGAAGCAAGGCTCCTCGAACGCTTCCCGCTGCAACCCCGAGGCACCGCCCCACGCTGCCGGCTTCTTGTAAGCCCACGGCCGCTGCCCGCTCTTCACCAGGGCCGGCAGGCGCACACGTCTCCAACCCAGCCGATGCATGATCGCGCCAACCCGCATCTGCTCCGGCTTGCCCCAATGACCGAAGTCGAGCTTCAGCGCGCTGGTCAAGACCTCGCTGCCAGTCGTAGTCTCGCCAATCTGCGATTCCTCCAGCCAAGTCAATATCGGTCCTTCCCATTCATCCACTACAAAGCGCTCGTCCTGCTCCTCACTGAACAGCGGGGCCTCATCCAACGTCACCCACCAGAGATCGCCCGCCTCGTAGCAAAATACCGCCTCAGCCCAAAGCTGGTCGCGGATTTCGCGTAGCAGGTCTAGTTCGACTTTGGTACAGGCCACCGGCCAATAGCGCCGGTTGCCGGTGGCATCCTTTAGATATTCGTCCTGGTTGGTTGTCCCCACAAACACACACTGGCGTGGCACGTCCATGGTTCTACGGCCATAGCTCTCGCGATAGGTGTCGGTGGATGCCGAGAAAAACTGCTTGGCTTTGGTGCTTTCAGCCTTGTTGAAGCTGTCCAGCTCGCCTAGTTCGACGATCCACTTACCACGGATCGCCTGGAAGCCGTCCTTGTCACCCAGAGCGAAAGGGGTGTCCATGAACCACTCACCGCCGAGAATGCTCATCGCCGTCGATTTACCGGCACCCTGCGCACCCTCAAGAATCATTACCGAGTCCGCCTTGCAGCCGGGCTTCATCACTCGCGCCACCGCTGAAAGTAACCAACGCTTACCAACCTTGGACGAGTAGTCGCTGAACTTCACCCCCATGACATCGGTGAGCCAGCGTTCCAGCCGCGGCACCCGATCCCATTCCAACTTTTTCAGGTACTGACGCACTGGATGAAAAGCATGATCATGGGCAACAACACTCACCGCCTCGATCACCTGAGTCGACTTCACCCGCAGGTTGTACTGCTGCGCGAGCCACTTCATTACACGCACGTCATCGATATCGGCCCAATCGCCGGTACCACCGCCGTAGGGTGCAGCCCGCAACTTGACGATCTTCGAACTGAAGGCGCTGTAACTGATTACCCCAGCCCAGCGTTCATCATTGCCAAGGATCAGCTCAACGTTCTGCATGTGCGCGATCAGCGAGCCGTTTTCAGTACGGGCCAGTTGGTCCTTCCAACCACCTGCTGCAGGCGGTTTGACTACCGCCAGTACCTGGCGCCGGACCGCTTCCAAACCTTCGACGACATGCAAATCATTGAAGTCCGTCCACTTGTCTTCCCGCTCGACAGAGAAAATCGGCGCGACCACTTGACCACCGACAATCAATGCGGCGTTGTTCGCCTTCTCTTCTCCTGGGTTCCAAGGCTCACCATTCGGCCGCTTCGTCTTCCAATCATCATCTCTGCAAATAATTAGCGGGCACCCAGGAAAGCGTTCCCGCATCGCCTTGCAAACCACCAGCAAATTGCCCGCATCAAACGCGATAGCCACCGTCAGCGACGTCGCCATGTGCAGGCTGGCGCCGGTGGCGTAACCCTCACACACCAACACTGGCTCACCCGGCTCCGGGTGCGGTCCGATCAGGTGAAAGGCGCCCTCCTTCGACATCCCATAGGGCCAATACTGTTTATCCCGCCCAGTACTTTGCTGCTTGGCGGGAAAGACCACCTGCAGCCCGACAATCTGATCCCGTACATTGCACATCGGCACCAGAAACGCGCCGGAGCGCGGGGCGTAACGCACGCCCAGCCCGACGATCTGCTTGCGATCCAGATAATCACTGCGCCCCTTCTCCGGCATGCGCTTGAACAACGCCCCCGCCCGGTTCGCCGCTCGACGTGCCGCATTAGCCTTCACCTCGGCAGCGCGTCGCTTGGCCTCCTCTTGCCGAGCGCGCATGACCTCACGCTCCTCCGGAGACATCCGCCCCGCTTTCACCTTGATCTTCTGCGTCTCACCCGAACGCCAATCCCCAAAACTGCCAAAGATCAGCGTTTCGTTTTTCTCGGTGCGATGCTCATGGACGACATACCAACCATTCTTTTCCGCGCCCCTGTCCTGCGCCGTTTTGCAACGAGTCAGCTTACCGAAAGTCAGAGGGAGTTTTGGCTCAAGGCCAAAGTCAGCGAATTGTCCCAATACCTCATCGAGCATGGCGGGCCTCCCGCAATTCATCGATGGACTGGCACTGCACGCACTGCGTGCAACCCGCCAACGCAAGCCGGCGAGCCTCCGGGATAGGTTCGTCACACCCCTCACAGAACAAAAACGAATGAACCGCCAACACAGGTTTGGCAGCATGACGAGCAGCCAGCGCCTGATCGAGACGCTCCTGGACCAGGTCATTAGCGAAATCAGCGATGTCAGCCATGGTCGACACCCCGCGTAGTCTGGTTGACGTACGAGGCGCGGTTGAACATCCCCAGCAGCCCTTGAATTCCGCGAAATACCTGCAAGCGAATCTCGGCCAGTTCCTGATCCGAGACCACACCATCGCCAATGCTCTTGGCCCAGGTCTCCGTCAGTTTTGCCACCTGCCGAAAATACTCGGCAATACCATTGGCCAAGGTTTCCGGCATGTCGTTGGTATACGCCTCGGCCAGCTCCTGCCAAGTCGTATCCCCCACCAGGGCATGCACCGCATCCAGAATGCGACGGTCTTTGGTCAACTCCAGAATCTCGCCGAATTCCTGAATGTTCACCGTGTGGCTCGGGTGGGTGGGTGAGAGTTTGTGCTGCAGCGTGGTGGGGTTTCTGCCGGTGGTGGCGGCAATGGCAGCGGCGCCACCTGGGTAATCCCGGGCAGCATGGTAAAGCGCTAGATCGAGCGGCAAAATTTCCCGCTGCGCTCGTTCAACAGAACTCAGAGCAATTCGGCTCATGGCATTAATCCTTAACAGTTGCCAGTGCCGCGCGACATGCAGTGGTGGTACATTTGCCGCGTGGCTTGAAAGGGCCCAAACGCCGGCTAGATCTTCAGGATCGACACCGGCACCGTGCCGGGGCGAGCAATCCATTGCTCACCCCTGGCGCAACCGCTGCCCAATCTGTGGTGGAAAAGGCAGCAACACCAAGGCATCCGTGCCTTGGAAAGCGCGGTAAAGGGAGGCGGTTTAGCATGTGGTGTGCCCGCTTCTCTTTATCGCGACCCGACAGCGCTGTGGTGGTGCGTGCCGGGAGGAACTGGGCGGCCTTTGGGTCGCCTTTTTTCTGACTATGCTGCTTCGTTCGGGATCGTCTCGGTGATACCGAAATGGCTCAACACTTCCTCGAGTGAAACGCAGCCCTGACTTTCACGGTTCAACGATTTGATCAACGAGACGCTAGGATCTTTACTCGCATATTTGACGTGTAGTCGCAGGTAGCTCTCTGCGATTCTGCATCGTGTGGCATAAGCTGTTAGCCCTTTAGAATCTAGGCAATTGATGTAGTCACGCAGCTTCATATGGTGTACCTCCTGATCGCCAATTTAACCGCAAAGGTTAACTTTTGCAATACCCACAAGGACATTCACCTACGAGGTTAACTCGCACAAAATTAGCTCATGAAAATCTCAGATACCCGCCTACAAAATTTCAGAAGAGTTCTGGCCGAGAAGAAACTCCGCCTGACTGACGTCGCCGATTTGCTGGGTAAAGCACCGGCTCAGGTCAGCGCTTTTGGGGGGAAAAACCCTACCAAAGGTATTGGTGACCAGATCGCTCGCGAACTCGAGAAAGCATTAGAACTTCACAACGGTTATCTCGACATGCCCTACGGGCTTGGTGAGTTCAATAACGCTACGGTGATGAGTCATACAGATAGAAAATTGCCAGTTATAGGATCGATTGCGGCAGGAGCATGGTGTGAGCCAAATGGGGTTTTCGACCCGAGAGATGCTGAGGAATGGATAGACGCACCAGGACCAGTAGGTCCACGTGCTTTTATCCTCCGCGTCGAGGGAATGAGCATGGAACCAAAATTCTTGGAAGGAGACATGATTGTTATTGATCCCTCCCTTGAGGCTCTTCCCGGTCATTTCGTGGCAGCGAAACGCACCAGGGATCACGCCGCAACACTAAAGCAGCTTAGGCAAGAAGGAGATGAACAATATTTATTCGCTATTAACCCAGATTGGCCGGAGCGAATAATTAAAATGAATGAGGAATGGAGTATTTGCGGTCGAGCCAGGTGGAAAATATCAAACCTGTAGACCACATACCGAGCCCCATATAACCATTACCAAATTGCGCCGTCCTCTTCACCCTGTTTATACTTCTCCATTAGAGATTTACCGGATCGGCGCATAGCAAGGTTTAATCGATCTTTGTAAGCTAAACCGCTGGATTGACCACAAGCCAAAAGTCTCCCGACTCGCCCCATTGCTCGATTGTAAAGCTCGCGCAATTTAAAAACATCGGCATCAGATTCAGCCAATATTTCAAATTCTCTTACCGCTGAGCGTATTAGTTGCCTCTCTTTTTTGGTAACACCCGGGCGAGGTCCCGCGACACTCAGACCTGTAACTACTACGGCTTCTGACTTTTCAGCCTTTGTAATAGCTTGACCTTTCTTCAAGATATGCATTTTTTGCCGTTTCTGGAGGAAGCCTTTCGCAGCGAGCATCCCAGTAACTCTGCGCACAATCTCGGTTTTTTGCTCTGACGAAATAACTTTTTTCGAAGATATACTTATGTCATCGGCAAAGCGGCTATAAGACATACCTTGAGCTCTAATCCACACTACCAATCTAGGCTCTACATCCCAGAACACCAAGTTTGCAATATAACTGCTCGTGCTCGCGCCCTGGGGGACCGTTCCATCTTTAGTTACAAGACGAGCTAGCATGACTGCGACATCATCACCGAAACCCATCACACCTTTAAATATTAACAAAACCTTATCGATAGTAATAGATGGAAAAAAATTCTTAATATCTTGCAAAACAATATTACGAGCTCCCGAATGAGACTTTACATTCGAGTAAATGCTACGTGGGGACTTAGAATCCCGGATACCACCATGAAGGTAGTCGGGGTAATGAACTTTAGATAGGAGCCTATCTACAATTTTTCTTTGAACAGACTTCAATGGCTCATGCGCATCGAAAGTTTCTCTTTCAGTGCCATCTTTCTTAACTTGAGGCACGCGTCGATACATCTTGTGAGAATCCTCCGCGAGTTTATTCAACAAGGGCACAGTTTCTCCAAGCAACAAAGCGAGGGAATTGATACTGTAAATCGGCTTGTAACGGTAGAGCGGAGAGTCCATTTCCACCTCAGAAAAAAATAAGGCCAGCTGATTTGCTGGCCCTATCTGAAATTCGATGTTGCGATTTGCTGTGTCATTGGTTAAACATCTCCACAACCGCCTCAAAAATCTTCAAGGCATGCTCATGGACGAAAGGCCAATTCTGAATCCCCCAACGTACAGCCTCCTTTGTCGCGGTTTTGACCACTACGGTCAAAATTTTGCTTCGGGTGCCAGCAGCGTCAGGTGTAGCAGTTTTCGGGTCCTTTCCGGTCTTATCATTGACACGGACACCTTCATTGTTGTGCACATGATTTGCCGCTCTAGAGCGACAAGCTTTCTTTAAATATTTCATCGATACAGCTCCTTTAGGCGGAATGCCCCGCCGCGAAGCTTCTAGGCCGAAAGGAACTTGAAGGTGTCCATACAAATCGCAGTTCTGCCTTAAAAAGGCCGTCCGCCGCCATTCGCCCATTGCTCACCTGACTAAGATCGCGTATTCGGCCAACGGCCGGCTCAGCGCTGTATCGTTAGCGCAAAACAGCTTAACGTTAACGTCGAGTGGCTTTACGTAACCGCAAAATACCGTTTCGTTAGCGCAAAATGCTTTGCTCGTTACCGAGCAGTCTTTGTCGAAGTAAGTAAACATCCGCAGAACGTAGCGGTTGTCGAAAAACCAGTTCGGATAACTGCGCCCTAGGGCACATATCGTGAACAGGTTTCAATGGGTCGAGCATGCGGGTGGCGGAGATAGTTTTGGCAAACTCCCAAAACTGATTGGTTGCCCAATCACCAACTGCAAGCCTAGAGATTTATCGATATTTAAAGAGCACCTGGGTGGTACACCCAGCGCAACCTTTATAGCCTATAGCCATCACAAAAACAATCCTCTCCGATAAAACAAAAAATACAAACCCGGCAAAACAACCCAAAAGGTTGTTTTATGACTTGACGAAATAACCCTTGAGGTTAATATCACTCTCACTCTTCCACCACAGAGCGAGATAACCCATGCACACCATAGCCACCCTGCACGTCCATCCTGCCGCTGCGGACCCCTTCCGCATCTTCGAGATTCGCCGCTTGGCCCGCGAATACGGCTGCTCATTTGTCACCACCAAACCCAAGCAGAAAGCCCGCACCGCTCCCGCGCCATTCGATCCGAACGGCGGAGGGCATGCAGCATGATCAAGTACAAAATCGACAACCGCACCCTGCAGTTGCTCAATGCTCAGGTCAACCTGACCGAGACCTTCAACCACGTTCTCCGGACAGCGCCCAAGCGTGAGTGCCTGGCGTTCCGTCTCAAGGTAGAGCGCGGCACATCGGAGAGCGTTTTCGTCGTCGAACTGGGCAGCGATCGCCACACGCTGACCCTGCAAAACCACAAGAAAATGCATCTCAAACTGGCCGACTTTATCGAAGAGATTGCCAACGGCCCGTTCGGTCCGGGCAGTGCCAGTGATCAGGCGCGGCGCCCCCACGCAAGCCGCGAATACGGCCGGTTTGAAGTCCAGGATAAACAACGCGTATTCGAGCTGGTATGCACTGGCGGCGTGCTGAGCTTCGACATGGGCTTCGACCTCCCTCTGCACGTCGCGGTGCATCGAACCCACACTCGCCGGGGCGTCACCGCCATCTTGAGCATCGGCTACAAAAGCCCACACACCAAATGCTTCACCGTGTGCGGATCCGATGTCGAGATTTACGGCAAGGTCACCGAGTCCATCAACCATCTCGCTGCAGCAGCGACGCCTGCCGCGCACGCAGCGTGAGGGGGATGCCATGGAACGTACGCTTGCACAAGCCGCAACCCAACTCGGCCTGACCCGTCCCAAGCTCATCGGCCTCATGCGGGGAAAGGGCCTACTCACCGAACGAAACCTGCCGGCCCACCCCAACCGTGATCGCGACTATCTGCGGATCAAGGATGGCCAGTGGTTTCACGACCAACTCGGAATGCAGTACAGCCAGTCGACAAGGGTCAAACAACCCGGGATCCGCTGGTTGGCCGAACAGCTGGGCATCGACCTCCCTGCCATCCCGACAGACAACCGTGACGTGGCCTAGGGAATACGCCCGCCAGATCGTCGCCATGCGCACACGCGAGGAGCGCAATGCCGCGCTCCTCGAAGTGCCGGAACATCTGCGCGAGTTGACCAAATGCCACTGCCTGAACGCGTGGAATCATCCAAAAAGGAGAAAGGACCATGGACAACCACCTGATTGATCGCCAAGTCATCGACCTACTGCGCATACCTCCAGAGTTTCGGACACCTGCAAACATCGCCGAAGCTATCAGCCGCATCAGTGCAGCAGCACAAATTGAAATCACCCCGACGGTTCGACTCCAACGAGAGCAGATGAAACTCGTTGCCATTGTCGAGTTTCTCGCTGCGGAACTGAAGATGAGTCAGTACGACATCTCGCTCACCCTACGCGAACACCAAGATGCCTCATTGACCAGTCTCTGTGCATACATGAGAGACGACTCAATTGGCACCAAACTGATCGGCTTCGGCAGCTCAGCAGAGGCGGTGCTCAGAGATCTACACCCTCTTGCAGAAAAATTGGAGGCCGTATGAGCATCGGCCAGACCCCATTACGACTGCTGCCTGCGCCAGATACGGCCACCGTTGAATTGCTCTACCGCATTTTCGGCGACGTCCTCATTCCGCTGGAGAAGGTGCGCGAGCAGTACTTCCGCAATCTCAATGAACAGTCGTTTGTCGCCGAGGTCAGCAGCGGCCGAATTCAACTGCCCGTCACCACATTACACAGCAGCCGCAAGGCACCGAAGTATGCGCACATCCGCCACGTCGCCTCACTTATCGATATCCGCGCCTACAAGGCCGACGAAGACATGCAGCGTCAGCAGGACGTCACTACCGAGTAATAGAAAACCATCGAACGGCTGCCACCACCAGCCAACGACAACACCAGGAGCACACCACATGACTGCAGTTCAGATCTGCGCACTGATCGTCCTCATCTTTTTCGTCGGCCTTACCTATTGGGCCGGCTATCGCGGCGGTCTCATTGATGGCCGCATTGAGGGCATTGATGAAGGCAAGGCCATTCAACAATCCGACAACTCGCAAACCGTCCGCAACCTGGAGCTATGGCTTGACCAGGCAAGGGGGCATTACAAGAAGCTCTACTCCCACGACGAGCGCGCACTGACCGCTTCGAAACTGGGGGAACCAGAACGGCAAACCCTGCTGGCCATCGCCGAAAAGCTCAGGATCGCCGCCGAGACATTTGCCGCTTTCCGCACCGGTAAAAAGCTGGAGCGTGAATCCATCGCCCTCCGCGAACAGGCACTCGCCATGGCCGCTTTATTGGTACCCGAAGCACAGGAGACCGCAGCATGAAACGCGCCCTCCTACGCCTCTCCCCCGAAGCGGCCGGTGAGCTGCAACAGCAGTTGACCGCGGTCTCTACCGAACTTCGAGAAGTGACACGCCTGCGAATAGAGTTCGATCGACAGCTGAAAACGCTGATTGGCCATGACGCCCTGCGCAAGTTGCACAAGGACACCCGCAACGCCCTGATGCTTGCCGACCTGATCAAGGAGGCCGCATGAGCCAGAACCGCGCCTACACCGGCAAGCGCTTCGACTTTGACGAGCCTGACACTAAAAGGAGCGTCGACGCATATGAAACAAAGAGCCTCTGCTGCGGAGCAGCAGGCATTACTGCTCCTATAAGCGCCACTGCCGAGGCACTTATACCCCACGAAAAGCTGCGCGTGGCAGCCACCACTAATGCAACGCTAACCGCTCGGAATCGTGCGCCCGCGCAGCCTGCGCTGGGGTATAAGTCGCTGCCGGGCGCTACGCCAATCACAACTGCGGTCAAAACCCAATTCGGTCTGAACCTGGCTGGCGGCATCCGCGTCGACCTGTTTGCCGGCGGTGGTGGTGCAACCATGGGGCAAGAGATGGCCACTGACATCCCCGTCGATATCGCCATCAATCACAACCCTGATGCGATCAGCATGCACAAGCGCAATCACCCGAGCGCCGAGCATTACATCACCGATGTTTACGAGGTATGCCCCCATCAGGCGACCCGTGGTCGCCCGGTCGATCACTTGCATGCCAGCCCTGAATGCACACACCACAGCCTTGCAGCGGGCGGCCAAGCCCGCAGCACCACCAGCCGCTCACTGTCTTGGGTCATCGTCAAATGGGCGGGCCAGGTCAGCCCGAACATGATCACCATGGAAAACGTGACGCAAATCCTGCAATGGGGTCCACTGATCGCCAAGCGTTGCTCGAAAACCCGCCGCGTCATCCGCCGCGACCTGAGCGTGGCGGCTGCCGGCGAGCGCGTGCCTGTGCAGGATCAATACCTGGTGCCCGATCCGAAACGCAAAGGCCGCACGTGGCTCCGCTTCGTGACCCTACTGCGAGCCATGGGCTATGAACTGACGCACGGCAAACTCAAGGCCTGCGACTTTGGCGCTGCCACCACTCGCGAGCGTCTATTCATGATCGCCCGTCGTGATGGCCACCCCCTGCGCTGGCCAGAGCCGACTCACTTCAAGAACCCGGGCAAAGGCCGACTCCCCTACCGCACCGCAGCCAGTTGCATTGACTGGTCGATTCCCTGCCCGAGTATCTTTCTCACAAAAGAACAAGGCCGTGCCGCCGGAGTCAGGCGCCCACTGGTTCACAACACCATGGAGCGCCTGCGTAAAGGCGCCAGGCGTTACGTGCTTGAGCACAACAACCCGTTCATTGTCAGCGTCAACCACAGCGGCAACGACCTGTCTCGCTGCCACTCGACGGAGGATCCCGTGAAAACCTTCACGGGGGCGCACGCCTTCGCACTAGTCACGCCGCAAATCTCACCCTTCATCACTGAGCATGCCAATGGCAGCAGCCAGCGCAACATGCCCGGCGATGCCCCGTTGCGCACCATATGCAGCAATGTCAAAGGCGGCCACTTCGCTGTAGCGGTAGCCTACGTTGCACAACACAACGGCGGGTTTAACCAGACACCTGGCCATCATCCAACTCAACCGCTAACCGCGATCACCACCACCGGTAGCCAACAGCAAATCGTCACCGCGCACCTATCGACCTTGCGTCGAAACTGCGTCGGCCGAAGCATGGAGGACCTGGTGCCGACGATCACTGCCGGTGCGGAACATCACGCATTGGTCGAGTACACGCTTGCACCTGAAGCGCAAGCCGGGGCATTGCGAGTCGCGTCATTTCTGATGGGGTACTACGGCAGCGACAACGTTTACGACCTGCGCGATCCCGCCGCCACCATCACAACACGGGATCGCCTGGCACTCGTCACGGTCACGATCAAAGGCACGCCCTATGTGATCGTCGATATCGGCATGCGCATGCTCACACCTCGGGAGCTGTACCGCGCACAAGGTTTTCCAGACAATTACGTCATCGATCGCGGGCATGACGGGCGAAAATTCAGTAACAAGACTCAAGTCATGATGGTTGGGAATTCGGTGTCGCCGTGGCCAATGATGGCGCTGGTCAGTGCCAACAGCAATCAGGACGAACGTGAGCGAAAGGGAGAAGCCGCATGAACAACGACAACGCATTCCAGCTACCCAGTGAAACGCTGACTGAGGATGAGCTGGCCACGATCACCGGCTACAAGATCCCGTCTTGCCAACGTCAGTGGCTGCAACGCAATGCGTGGGAACACGTACTGACGGGCGCACAACGTCCCGTCGTAGGTCGCGTATATGCCCGATTGAAGCTCGCCGGCCTGAAGCCCTCAGCGCGCAACGCCGTCGCTGAAACCTGGTCTCTTGATCTCTCTCGCGTGGGTTAACGATGCGCCAGAAAAAAGCAGAAAACCGTGACCTGCCACCACGAATGATCCGTCGCGCCAGGAAAAGAAAGAATGGCAGTACCTGGGTGGGTTACTACTACAACGGCAGGGACGCCGAAGGTAACCGGGTGGAGATTCCACTCGGTGGCGACCTGGACGAGGCAAAAATCGAATGGGCACGGCTGGATCGTAAGGCAGTACCAAAACCTGCACACCTGATGGACCGTCTTTTCGACGAATACGAGAAAAAAGTTATGCCGAAATTGACGCCTGGTACGCAGGATGACTATCGGAAGGGACTGCGGCAACTTCGTAAGGCCTTCGAGGGCGCCCCGATCGAAGCAATGACACCCCAGGTGATTGCTCAGTATCGCGACGCAAGAACCGCCAAGGTGCGGGCAAACCGTGAAATCGCCCTCCTCTCCACCATGTTCACGTTCGGCCGAGAATGGGGCCTGACCGATAAAGCGAACCCCTGCTTCGGCCTGCGCCGAAACAAAGAAACCCCGCGAGACTTCTATGCAGGGGAAATCGTGTGGGACGCCGTTTACGCCCAAGCCCCGGCCGAGCTCAAAGATGCAATGGATCTGGCCTACCTGACAGGACAACGCCCAGCCGACGTATTGAAGGCATCAGCGGCCGACATCAACAATGGTTTCCTTATGGTCGGCCAAGGCAAAACTCAAAAGCGACTGCGCATTCGCCTGCACGATGGCGTCACGGCGTCTGACCTCAGCGCCTTTCTGGATGCACTGCTCGATCGCAAAGCGATGGCCGGGATCAAAAGCACCAACCTGATCACCAACCAGTCAGGACTGCGGATGAGTTGCGCTATGTTGAGAAATCGGTGGGATGAAGCCCGCGATAAGGCCGCGAAAAAGGCTGTAATCGAGGGAGACACTGAATTGTCAGCAGCTATACGCCAATTTCAGTTCCGCGATATTCGGCCAAAGGCAGCAAGTGAAATTGACGATATCGGTCATGCCAGTCGGTTGCTTGGACACTCGACGCAGGAAATGACGAAAAAGGTCTATCGTCGTGTTGGCGAGGTCGTCCGACCCACAAAATGAATTATCGTGCCGCTGAGCATGTAGACCCATTACTTCCCTATGCCCGATTTAGATTAGGCTCATATATAAAGCTTAACTTACTACAGCCTACTTTATGATCACTTAGTCTGTGCGCCCGCTGGCGGATGCCATGCGGACTTATCAGATAACTGACCAACACCAAACCGAAAACCCAATGTAGTCTTTTATACAACTAACTCCATCTAGATTAACTTTCTACAAATCTAGCCTCGACCATTACAATGGCTCAATGCCTAACCTAGTAGAAAGCCCTACTACCTTCATACTCCACTATTCTTGACAACCATTCAGGATGGCGATCCTTCAGCTCTAAAAGCTTCCCGTAAAACTTATCATCGCCAGCATTCGGAAACATAAAATCAGGAGTTCTTTCCCCATCATATTCAAAATCTTCATGCAAACGAATTATGAAATCCAAATCTGTTACTGCGATATTTCTATCATATTCACTGAACAATGGAAGGCCACAGTTTTGCCTTAGAATTCGCTCAGGTTTATATGTTTTGAAAAAATCAAAATCGGTAATTAAGAATTCAGTTTTTTTAACTGGCGGGTCTCGAAAGCAAAAACCATAGATTACCCCATCGTGATTTCCCTTTTCGATTTTTTCGTAATACGCCCTACCACACGAGTTAGTTTTGAATTTATATGTAGCAAAAAATATCGCGGTTTCAATATCAAACGATATGTCTAGGCCCGCTGTTTGAGTAGCATAATGCTGCTCTGTGCGCATAATATCGTACGCGTGCGCACTATCTAAATACACATCAGGATTATTGGGCTCTAGCTCACGAAGAAAATATTGTAGGGTACGCTCTTCCTTTGGGGTTTCTTTAAATGAGTAAAACTCTCCACCTTGCCTGTACAACCCCGGAAACAACGAAATCTCCTGACCAGAACTATTCGCCCTTACAGGACTTGGAACTTTGCGCTTATATGTATATTGTGAGGTCTGTCCCCGAAAAGACAGTATTCCGTTTTTTATGTATCTCTGGCGCCTCTCATCGTTCAAAACACCATTTATGTCATCAATATTTTTTACAACGTACTCCCTGTGCTCAGGCTGTTTAGGAAACTTATACTCACCAAGAAGATAGCGAACAAATTCATCCACATTAAAACAACTTGAAATCCCTTTATTGCCAAACATTTTGTCGAGCACTAGTAGTTCTGTCTTACCTGAGAAATGACCTCCAAATGGCATAGCCATATAGCCAGAGTCTATCACATCAGTTATTAAACCTTCAGAAACCCCTCTACTACTTAACTCCTCCGCCAGCATTCCCTCAAACGCCTTAAATCCCATTTAAACCTCGAACATTTATTGTTTGTCAATTAGCTAAACTTAAGCAACTGCATTATAACAGAATATTTTTGGCAGGAGTTATTGTGCAGCTCCACAATAGGTAAACCTAAGCCCGACAGACCAATACAACCTGTCTCTAATCAAACACCTGATTCAAATAAGTAGCGTCGGCTGTGTCTAAAAATTTCTACTGAAACCGCTGGCGTTACACCTTCGAAAGTGCCGAAGCCTATAACGACCGTTACTGCTCTTGACGCCCAGTGATGCGGAACACCCCCCCAAAAATTGCGGAACACCTCACTTTCCTGAGGACATAAAAAAACCCCGTAGATCATTGATCTACGGGGTTTTTAAGAGTGGAGGCCGAGGTCGGAATCGAACCGGCGTAGGTGGATTTGCAATCCACTGCATAACCATTTTGCTACTCGGCCTCAAACATCTGATGTCATGTAGCACAACACCAAACGTGTACAAACTTGGAGCAAGATCTCGATCTAACTCCTTGAAAACATTGAGCTTTTTGAGCGATCAGTGCTTTCGATGGCGTGAATTATGTACTGATTTCCCGAGGCTGGCAACCCCTTGATTTCAAAAAAAATTCTGCAGGGCAGTTTGCCTGTTCAATGCCCGCGAATGTAGTGCTCCAGCTGCCGAATCAGGTCAGCCTGTTCGACGATGGCTTCCTTGACCAGATCACCGATCGACAACAGCCCGATCAATTCGCCGCCCTCCACCACCGGCAGGTGGCGCAGGTGGCTGTCGGTCATGACCTCCATGCATCGCTCGATGCTTTGCTGGCTCTGTGCGGTCACCACGGGCGCGCTCATGATGTCGCGCACGGGCGTACCGACCGAGGAGCGCCCCTGCAACACGACCTTGCGCGCGTAGTCGCGCTCGCTGATCACGCCGACCACCTGCCCCGCTTCGATGACCGGCAGTGCGCCCACATTCTTTTCGGCCATCAACTTCAGTGCTTCAAGCACCATCTGGTCCGGTGCGATGCTATGCACGTGCTGGTTTTGCACGACCTTGAGTTTGAGCAGTTGTGCGGCTGTTTTCATGAGTGCCTCCGATTCTATTGTGCGCCGGCCTTGATCACTCTCAGGCCACCCCGACTTCCACCACACCGTCGTTCAGCCGCACCGGCCAGACCCGCAGACGCTGTTGCGGGTACTCCAGGCAGCTGCCGTCCTCCAGGCGGAAATGCTGTTTGTAGATCGGCGATGCAACGACCAGGTCGCCCTTGATGCTGCCGACCAGGCCGCGCCCGATCACATTCGCCCCGGATTGCGGGTCATGGTTGTCGATGGCGTACAGCGTCTTGCCGTGAACGCTCGGCAGGTAGAACAGCGCCACTTGTGCGCCGTCGAGCCAGACCACCACGCCGGAATTGCTGACCAGGTCCCGTTGCTCGCACACCGTTTGCCAGGTATCGGTGTTGGCCAGGGATTCAATGCGTTGGGTATTGGACTGGCTCATCAGACAATCTCCTCGGTAACCGGGATAAGGTTGAGTTCGGCGGCCATGATCGGGCGCCGCTGACCGCGTTCCTGGACAAAATGGATGTCCGGGTCCGGGCGTTTATCGTTGACGAAGGTGCGGAAGCGTTTGAGTTTTTCCGGATCCTTGAGGGCGTTGGCCCATTCGCATTCATAGCGGTTGACCACCAGCTGCATCTGCGACTCGAGTTCGGCGCCCAGGCCCAGGCTGTCGTTGATGATCACGTCCTTGAGGTAGTCGAGGCCGCCTTCCAGGCTTTCACGCCAGACCGAGGTGCGCTGCAATTTGTCGGCGGTGCGGATGTAGAACATCAGGAAGCGGTCGATGTAGCGGATCAGGGTCGCATCGTCGAGGTCGGTGGCGAACAGCTCGGCGTGGCGCGGGCGCATGCCGCCGTTACCGGCAATGTAGAGGTTCCAGCCTTTCTCGGTGGCGATCACGCCGACGTCTTTGCTTTGCGCTTCGGCGCATTCACGGGTGCAGCCGGAGACGGCGAACTTGAGCTTGTGCGGCGAGCGCAGGCCCTTGTAGCGGTCTTCGATAGTCAGGGCCATCTGCACGCTGTCCTGCACGCCATAACGGCACCAGGTACTGCCGACGCAGGACTTCACCGTCCGCGTCGATTTGCCGTAGGCGTGCCCGGTTTCGAAACCGGCTTCAATCAGCTCGGCCCAGATGTCTGGCAACTCATGCAACTGCGCGCCAAACAGGTCGATACGCTGGCCACCGGTGATTTTGGTGTAGAGGTCGTATTTCTTGGCCACGACGCCGATCGCGATCAGTTTGTCAGCGGTGATTTCGCCACCGGGAATTCGCGGCACCACCGAATAGGTACCGTTCTTCTGCATGTTGGCCATGAAGGTGTCGTTGGTGTCCTGCAAGGGCACCAGCGAGGCGTCCATGATCGGCTGGTTCCAGCACGAAGCGAGGATCGAACCCACGGCGGGCTTGCACACATCGCAACCGGTGTGGCCACGACCATGTTTGGCCAGCAGTTCTTCGAAAGTGATCACCCCTTCTACCCGCACCAGGGCATACAGCTCCTGACGGGTATAGGCGAAGTGTTCGCACAGGCTTTTGTCGACACTGACGCCACGGGCAATCAGTTCATGCTCGAACACCTGCTTGAGCAGCCCGGCGCAACCGCCGCAGCCGGTGCAGGCCTTGGTCTGCGCCTTGAGCAGGCCGAGGTCGGTGCAGCCACCGTCGATGGCCGAGCAAATGGAGCCTTTGGTGACGTTATGGCACGAGCACACCGTGGCTGACTCGGGCAGCGCACCCGGGCCCAGGGTCGGCGCGCCTTCGGACGACGGCAGGATCAGGCTGGCGGGTTCCGCCGGCAGCGCAATCGCGTTCTGCATGTATTGCAGCAGGGTGTCGTAATAGCTGTTGTCACCGACCAGCACCGCACCGAGTACGTGCTTGCCCGTGGCATCCACCACCAGGCGGCGATAGCTGGCGCTGGTTTCGTCGATGAACTGATAGCTGCGCGCGCCGGGCGTGTTGCCATGGGCGTCGCCGATGGAGCCGACATCGACCCCCAGCAGTTTGAGCTTGGTCGACATGTCGGCGCCGGTGAACGGCTCCGCGACTTCGTGGCACAGCCGCGCCGCGACGCTGCGCGCCATCTGGTAGCCGGGCGCGACCAGGCCGAACAGGCTGCCGTTCCAGGAGGCGCACTCGCCGATGGCGTAGATGTTCGGGTCGATGCTCAGGCAGTCATCGTCAATCACCACGCCACCGCGCGGGCCGATGTCCAGCGCGCATTGACGGGCCAACGCATCTTGCGCGCGGATACCGGCGGAGAACACCACCAGGTCGGTTTCAAGGAATTCGTCGTTGGCAAAATTCATGCGGTAGCGGTAGTCCTGACCCGCACTGATCGATTGGGTGACGCGGGACAGGTGCACACCGACGCCCAGCCGTTCGATTTGCGACTTGAGTGCCAGGCCACCCATCTCGTCCAATTGCACCGGCATCAGCCGCGGCGCGAACTCCACCACATGGGCTTCCAGGCCCAGGCTTTTCAGGGCGTTGGCGGCTTCAAGGCCGAGCAGGCCACCACCGACCACCACGCCACGCCGGGCGTTGGCGGCCGCGGCACGGATCGCGTCGAGGTCTTCAAGGGTGCGGTAGACCAGGCGCGAGTCGCCCTCGGCGCCTTCGATCGGCGGCACGAAGGGATAGGAGCCCGTCGCCAGCACCAGCTTGTCGTAGGCGACGCAACCTTGCGCGGTGATCACTTGGCGGCGGTCGCGGTCGATTTCCAGCACCGGCACGCCCAGGTGCAGGGTGACGCCCGGGGTCTGGTACAGCGACGCGTCGGACAGCGCCAGCGACTCGGCATCACGGCCGGTGAAATACTCGGAAAGGTGCACACGGTCATAGGCGCGCATCGGCTCCTCGCTGAACACGTGCAGCCGATAGTGATCGAGGGCACCGCGCTCGATCAGCTGTTCGACACAATGATGTCCGACCATGCCATTGCCGATCACGATCAGCGTTTGCAGTTTGTTCAACGCGGCAACATTGGAATTCATAAGTAGTACCCGGCTAAAGCCCGTCACGGTTCAAAAATGCAAAAAAAAACGCCTGAAACCTTGCGGTTCCAGGCGTCTTTGCCTGTTCTTTTGCGGTGTTGAAACCAGACGTCTCTGCCTGATCCACCGATGTTGCCCACGTATCGATCGTCGTTGACCGAGGGGGCTTGCCCACTCGACTGTATTCGCGGCGGGCCTGTCCAGTATTATGCAGTGTTTGTGCCAGATCCTGCTGATACCGCTTCAGGCCTGTGTATCAGGCGCCTGGCGATTAATGGACACACGGATGGACATCGGGGATTTTGCCTTCGCATAGTGCAGCGCGATGCCTCGGAGCTTTATAAAAGTGCACGCAGGCGCGCCGGGTCGTTCAACGGGGGGGATTGAGCAAGGCCTCGCGCAACAGCCTGGCCGCTGGCGAGTCCGGCACGCCTTTGCGCGACACCAGCTCATAGGGTTCGCTGCGCGAGGTGATCGGCAGCGGCAGCGTGGTGGTAAAGCCGTACCCGGAGCAGAATTTCGCCACGTCAGTCGACACCAGTGCGACCAGGGTCGGGTTTTCCTGGAGCAGCGACAACGTGGCAAACGCCGAAGTCGTCTCCAGCAGGTGCACCGGGAACCGCAAGTCGGCCTCGTGGAATTCCCGTTCCAGCAGCAGGCGCATGGGCATGTTGGCGCGATAGACCACCCAGCGGTAATCCACCAGATCCTTGAGGGACAAGCGCCGGGCATAGGCGAACGGATGCTGGGTGCTGGCGATCACCGCCAGGGTTTCCTCGACGAAGGTCGAACTCTCATACAAGTAGGGCGTGGTGCTGACGGTGGTGCGGCAGATCGCCAGGTCCAGGCGTCCGGCATCCAGCTGGCTGAGCAATGCGGCGCTGGTGTCTTCGACGATCTCGATGGACAGCTTCGGATGGTCGGCAATCACCCGGCTGATCGCGGTGGTCAATAAAGGCACGGCACCCATGATGGTGCCGACCGCCACCCGTCCACCCTCGCCGCTCATGATGCCGATGATTTCTTCGCGCAGGTGCGCGAGGTCGGTCTGGATCAAGCGCGCGTAACGGATCACCGAGCGCCCGGCATCGTTTGGCTCCAGCCCGCGGTTAGTGCGGGTGAACAACGAGGTGCCAAAGGTGGTTTCGATTTCCTGCAACGCCTTGCTGGCGCCGGGCTGCGTCAGCGCGACCTGCTTGGCCGCGCCCAGCAAGGAGCCGTGCTCATCCAGGGCTATCAACAAACGCAGCTGCTTGATGTGCAGCCGGGACATGATCGAGTTCAGTGAGGGCGTCATCAGGGTTAACTAAAAGTTATAGAGGTATCGAAAGTTGTCAGTATCGGGGCTCGCCACGACGGCCCTATAGTCCACTCCACAACCAGGCAATGCAATGGGTTTGACCAGAGCGCGACCGCCCTCCTGCCACCCGACCGATTGCTACAACAACAATCCTGTATAACTTGTGGTGAATCATGTCCCTCATCAATTACGTCACCAAGATCCAGTTCGGCTACGACAGCTTGCAGCAACTGGCTTCAGAAGCCGAACGCGCCGGCATCACTCGTCCACTGATCGTCACCGACGTCGGTGTGCGCAATGCCGGCATCGTCGACAAAGTCATCGCCGTCCTGGGCGCCGCACATACCCCTTCGATTTTCGATGCCACCCCGCCCAACCCGAACGAACAGGTCGTGCGTCAAGCCGTCGCGCAATACCACCTCGGCGAGTGCAACGGCATCATCGCCGTCGGCGGTGGTTCTTCCATCGATCTGGCCAAGGGTGTCGCCGTCTGCGCCACCCACGACGGCCCGCTGCAAAGCTTCGCGGTGATCGAAGGCGGGCTGGATCGCATCACCTCGGCCACCGCGCCACTGATTGCGATTCCGACCACCGCCGGCACCGGCAGCGAAGTCGGCCGCGGCGCCATCCTGATCCTCGACGATGGTCGAAAAGTCGGCGTAATCTCACCTTATGTGGTGCCGCGCGTGGCCATCTGCGACCCCGAGCTGACTCTGGGCCTGCCGCCCATGCTCACCGCCGCCACCGGCATGGACGCGATCGCCCATTGCATCGAGACCTTCATGGCACCAGCCTTCAACCCCGCGGCGGACGGCATCGCCCTCGATGGCCTGTGGCGCGCCTGGGAACACATCGAGCGCGCCACCGCCGAACCGGGTGACCGCGAAGCGCGGATGAACATGATGAGTGCCTCGATGCAGGGCGCCCTCGCGTTCCAAAAGGGCCTGGGCTGCGTGCACAGCCTGTCCCACGCCTTGGGCGGGATCAACCCGAAGCTGCACCACGGCACCTTGAACGCGATCTTTCTGCCCGCAGTCGTGGACTTCAACGCCAACGCCCCAACCGTTCGCGATGAACGCAAGCTCGAGCGCCTGCGCCACGCCATGGGCCTTGCAGCCGGGGCGAACATCGGTGTAGCCATCGAGGACATGACCCGCCGCCTGGGCCTGCCGACCCGCCTGCGTGACATCGGCGTCGACGAGAGCCTGTTTGCCGGGATCGTCGAAGGCGCGCTGCACGATCACAGCCACAAGACCAACCCCCGCGAAGCATCGTCCGCGGACTACCTGTCGATGCTCCAGCAGGCGCTGTAAACAGCCGCTATCCCACAACAATAAAACAGGAGGCAGCCGCTTCGTCGAACGCGCTTCGACGCCAGTGGCCCCCATCATGAACCCCACTGTCCTTATCGAACGGCAAGACGCCATTGCCATCGTCACCCTCAGCCACCCGGGAAAAATGAATGCCCTGACCTTGTCGATGTGGCAGGACCTGGGTGACGTCATGACCGAGCTGTCCGCTGACTCCACTGTACGCTGCGTTGTGTTGCGCGGCGCCGGTGAACAGGCCTTTGCCGCCGGCGCCGATGTCGGCGAGTTTCCGAGCGTACGCGCTGATCAGGCGCAAGCCCGGGTGTATGCCGAGGTGACGTCGGCAGCCATGCGCGCGGTTGCCGATTGTCCGCACCCGGTCATCGCAATGATCCACGGCGTGTGCGTCGGCGGCGGCCTGGAGATCGCCGCGCTCTGCGACCTGCGTATCTGCGGCACTTCCAGTCGCTTCGGTGCGCCGGTCGGCAAACTGGGCCTGGTCATGTCCTATGACGAAATGGCCGGGCTGGTCGCGCTGGCCGGACGCTCGACCACCCTGGAGATCCTGCTGGAAGGCCGCATTCTCGACGCCAACGACGCCTACGTGAAAAACCTCGTGACCCGCGTTGTGCCAGACGCCGAGGTCGAATCCGAAACCCTCGCCACCGCCAGACGCATCGTCAACGGCGCGCCCCTCGTCGCCCGCTGGCATCGCCAGGCCGCCCGCCAGCTTGAAGCCGGCGTTGCACCCACCGTCCAGCAGATCGACAGCAGTTACTCCTGCTACGACACCGAAGATTTTCAGATCGGCCTGAACGCTTTCATCGAGAAAGCCAAACCACAGTTCAAGGGGAAATGACATGGGACCGCTGACAGGCATGCGCGTTGTAGAACTGGCTCACATCATGTCCGGCCCGGTCTGCGGGATGATGCTGGCCGACATGGGCGCCGACGTGGTAAAGGTCGAAAAAGTCCCGGACGGTGATGATTCGCGCCGCTTCTCGCCGATCATGGCCAGCGGCGAATCCGCCTCGTTCATGGTGGTCAACCGCAACAAGCGCGGGATCGGCCTGAACCTGAAAACCGACGGCGGCCGTGACGTGTTGCGCCGCCTGTTGCTGGATGCCGACGTGGTCACGGAAAACTACCGGGCCGGCACCATGGAGAAATTCGGCCTGGGCTATGAGGCGCTGAAGCTCATCAACCCTGGCCTGATCTACTGCGCGATCTCCGGTTACGGGCGCAGCGGGCCGTTCGGCGAGAAAGGCGGCTTCGACCTGATCGCCCAGGGCATGAGCGGCATGATGAGCATGACCGGTGAAGCCGGGCGCGAGCCAGTCAAGGCCGGTTCTCCGGTGGCCGATATCAACTCCGGCATCCTCGCCGCCCTCGGCATCTGTGCCGCCTATGCCGCCAAGCAGAAAACCGGCCTGGGGCAGATGGTCGACACCTCGCTGTTCGAAGCCGGCCTGCAACAGATGTACTGGCCGGCGGCCGCGTACTTCGCCGATGGCACCATCCTGCCGAAGATGGGCTCGGCCAACTCCACCAGCGCACCGTACCAGGTGTTCCGCACCGCGGATGGCTGGATCAACATCGGCGCCGCCAACCAGGCCAACTATGAGCGACTGGTCGAAGCCCTGGCCCTGCCGCAACTCAAGGCCGATCCGCGCTTCGCCAGCAACGCGTTGCGCATGGAGCACCGCCTGGCCCTGGTGGAAATCCTCAACGAAGTCCTGGTGGCGCGCACCACGGATGAATGGATGGTGTTGTTCGACAACCTCGGCCTGCCCGCCGGGCCGGTCCTCGACATCGCCGCGGCGCTGGCCCATCCACAAACCATCGCCCGGGGCATGGTCGTCGAGACTGAACACCCCACCGAAGGCCGGGTGCGCGGCATGGGCTTGCCGATTCACTTCTCCGACATGGACAGCGCCGCGCCGCCGACCAGCCGCCCTGCTCCGCTGCTCGGCGAACACACCCGCGAAGTGCTGAAGGAAAGTGGTTATGCGCAAGATGAAATCGATGAGCTGATAAGAACCCGGGCGGTGGTGGCGCGAGCCTCCTGAACCGCCACCCCGAACCCGATCCCCTGTAGGAGCGAGCCTGCTCGCGATGGACCTGAGAGCGCTGCGTTCAACCAGAAAGCCCGCGTTATCGTTAACGACCATCGCGAGCAAGCTCGCTCCCACAAAAACAAGAACAACAACAATAACAAGGTGAACATCATGAGCCGTATCTTGACCGAGGCCGTCAGCCGCCGATCATTTCTAATGTCTGCCGGCATCACCGTGGGCGGTGCATTCGCCGCCAACCTGCTGCCCTCCAGCGTCTTCGCCGCGACCAAACCCATCGTGCTGCGCTACACCAGCAGCCTGCCCGACACCCATCCGTTGAACATCCAGATGAAGGCCGCGTCGCTCGCGATCAAGACCGAAACCAATGGCGCGGTGGACCTGCAGGTGTACGCCAACGGCGCCATGGGCGGCGACACCGACATGCTGTCCCAGGTGCGCGCCGGGGCGATCGATTTCATTCCATTGCCCGGCGCGATTCTTTCCACCCTGGTGCCGGCCATGTCCATTGAAAGCATGCCCTTTGCCTTCAAGGATTACGACAGCGTCTGGGCCGCCCTGGACGGCAAGCTCGGCGAGTACGTGCGCGCCAAGACCGCCAAGGTCGGTCTGATCCCGATGGAGAAAGTCTGGAACAACGGCTTCCGCCAGATCACCAGCTCGACGCGGCCGATCTTCACCCCGCAAGACCTGGCCGGCTTCAAACTGCGGGTGCTGGTCAGCCCGTTGTGGACCTCCATGTTCAGCGCCCTGGGCGCCTCCCCGACCGGCATCAGCATCAACGAAACCTACTCGGCACTGCAGACCAAAGTGGTCGACGGCCAGGAAAACCCGCTGGTGGTGGTCGAGTCCGCGCGTTTCTATGAAGTGCAGAAATACTGCTCGATGACCGACCACATCTGGGGCGGGTTCTGGATCGTCGCCTCCGGCAAGACCTTTCCAAAACTGCCCGCCGATGTGCAGGAAATCGTTTCCCGGCAGATCAACGCCGCCGCGTTGGTCCAGCGTCAGCAGGTGATCGACCTCAACGCCAGCCTGGAGCCGTCCCTGACCGCCCATGGCATCACCTTCAACAAGGTCGACCGTTCATTGTTCAGGGCCGACCTGCAATCGAAAGGCTTCTACACCCAATGGAAGGAAAAGTACGGCGACGAAGCCTGGAGCTTGCTCGAGCAGTACGCGGGTCAACTGTCCTAAGCCGGAGACAAGGTCATGAAAAACGAACTGCCAATGACGGATGTTTCTCCCGCTGAAGGACTCAGCCCGCGCGCCGCCACCTTTCGCCTCGGTCGTGCGCTCGACACTGGCCTGCGCTGGCTGACCGAAGGCAGCGCGGCATTGCTGGTGGTGGTCGAAGTCGTGTTGCTGTTCTGCAACGTGTTCTCGCGCTACGTGCTCAACCAGCCCATCGTCTGGGGCGACGAACTCGCTTCGCTGCTGTTCCTCTGGCTGGCCATGCTCGGCTCGGTGGTGGCGATGCGCCGGGGCGAGCACATGCGCCTCACCTCGTTCATCGCGCGACTGCCGGTGGAAAAACGCGCCTTCGTCGACACTCTCGGCGCCGTGATCGTGATCACCTTCATCGGGTTGCTGTTCACCCCGGCCTGGGAGTACGTCAGCGACGAATGGATCATCACCACCGCCGCCCTGGAAATCCCCAATGCCTTTCGCGTATCCGCCATCGCGGTCGGTCTGAGCCTGATGCTGATGACCTGTGTCGCACGCCTGCTGACCAGTGCGCGGTTGATCGACTTCTCGGTGTCGGTGGCGATGCTCGCCTCTCTCGCCGCATTGCTGTGGGTGGCGGAAGGCAGCCTGCTGCTGATGGGCAACTGGAACCTGGTCATCTTCTTCATGATCGGCGTGATGGCGATGATCATCATCGGCGTGCCGATCATGGTCGCGTTCGGTCTGGCCACCGTGGCCTACCTGTCGACCATGACCGGCACGCCCCTGAGCCTGGTGGTGGGCCGGATGGACGAAGGCATGGCCAGCCTGATCCTGCTGGCGATCCCGCTGTTTGTATTTTTGGGCGCATTGATCGAGGCCATGGGCATGGCCCGGGCGATGATCAGTTTCCTCTGTTCGTTGATCGGCCATGTGCGTGGCGGCCTGTCTTACGTGCTGATCGGTGCCATCTACCTGATCTCCGGTATTTCCGGGTCCAAGGCTGCCGACATGGCCGCCATCGCCCCGGCGCTGTTTCCGGAAATGAAGAAACGCGGTGAAGATGAAAATGAACTGGTGGCAATGCTCAATGCCTCCGGGGCGATGTCGGAAACCATTCCGCCCAGCCTGGTGCTGATCACCATCGGCTCGGTGACCGGCGTGTCGATCTCTGCCCTGTTCACCGGCGGCTTCATGCCGGCGGTGGTAGGTGCGATCGCCATGGCGGCCGTGATCTGGTGGAAGAACCGCAAAGGCGAGGCGTCCACCGGCAAACGCGCCACGGGCAAGGAAATCGGCCACTCGCTGCTGGTCGCGGTGCCGGCCCTGGCATTGCCGTTCGTGATCCGCACCGCGGTGGTCGAAGGCGTCGCTACGGCCACTGAAGTCGCCGCCATCGGCGTCGCCTACACCTTTATCGTTGGCCTGCTGTGCTACCGCTGCTTCGACTGGCGCCGCCTGTATCCGATCCTGGTCAGCACCGCGTCGCTGTCCGGCGCAATCCTGATCATCATCGGCAGCGCGACCGCCATGGCATGGGCGTTGACCCAGTCGGGCTTCTCCCATCAGCTGGCGCAGGTGATGTCGACGGTGCCGGGAGGCGCGCTGGGCTTCCTGATCATTTCCGCGGTAGCGTTCATCCTGCTGGGCAGCTTTCTGGAAGGCATCCCGGCCATCGTGCTGTTCGGGCCGCTGCTGTTCCCGATTGCCAAGGCCATGGGCATCCACGACGTGCATTACGCCATGGTCGCGATCTTCGCCATGGGCCTGGGCCTGTTCGCCCCACCCTTTGGCGTGGGTTTCTACGCCGCCTGCGCCATCGCCAAGGTCGACCCCAGCGGCGCCATGCGCCGGGTCTGGCCGTATCTCGGCGCGCTGGTCGTCGCCCTGGGTGTGCTGATCGCCGTGCCATGGATTTCCATCGGTTTCCTGCCCACTAAATAAATCATCCTTTCACATCCCGGCCGATAGTCGCCGCTGCGACCTTCGGCACTCTCAAACACGAGGTTGCTTATGAATTTCTCCACGCTGGAAGCAGGCACCGCCACTACCGAACGCCGACTGATCGTCGACCAGGCGCGCACCATCTCGTTCCTGGGTGAGGACTTGCGCATCTATGCCACGCCGCGTCTGGTGGATGACATCGAACAAACCTGCCTGGACTACCTGCTCACCTTCCTCGATGAGGGCGAGAACACGGTCGGCGCGGCAGTCGATATCCGGCATGTCGGCGCCACGCTGCTGGGCATGTCGGTCAGCATCGTCGCCACGGTCACCCGGATCGAGGGTCGCAGCGTCACCTTCAATGTCGAGGTGCGCGATGACGTCGAGCTGGTGGCCACGGCGGCGCATACCCGAGTGGTGGTGAACGTGGCCAAACTGCGCAGCCGCGTCCAGGCCAAGGCCGAGGCGGCGGCCGCAGGCGAAGTCGAAGACGGCGTGCTCAGCCCTTCCCAATTCGCCGCCTCGCGCTGAGCAAGGGACGACCTCATGATCACCCTGCATGAACGCAACGGCCTGCCGAACCTGGCTGCCGAGGACGCGCTACCGATCGTCGATGCCCACCACCACCTGTGGGACCTGGGCAGCGGTCGTTATCCCTGGTTGCAGGACGAGTATCACGAGGCGTTCTTTCTCGGTGACTATCACAGCCTGTGCCGTGATTTCCTGCCGGAACACTTCCTCGCCCTCACCGAGAAACAACGCCTGGTGGGCACGGTACACGTCGAGGCCGAGCGCGCCCGCGATGAACAGGTCGCCGAGACGCGCTGGCTGGAACAGGTGAACCAACGCTATGGGTTCCCCAATGCCATCGTCGCCCACGCCTGGTTCGACCGCGAAGACAGCGCCGAGATTCTCGCGGCCCAGGCGGCACGGCCACTGGTGAAGGGCATACGTTCGAAACCGGTGACCTCGGCGTCGCCGGACGTGTCGATTGCCGGGGCGCCCGGCACCATGCAAGACCCCAAGTGGCTGGAGGGCTTTTCGCGGCTGGCTGATCATGATCTGTCCTGGGACCTGCGTGTACCGCCCTGGCACCTGGTCGAAGCCGCCGAAGTCGCGGCGATGTTCCCGCGGATCCGGATCGCCCTCAATCACACCGGTTTCGCCTGGGATCGCAGCCCGCCAGGCATGGCGCGCTGGCGTAAAGGCCTCGAAGCGCTGGCCTTGCAGCCCAACGTGCATATAAAGCTCTCGGAGTTCGGCCTCAGAGACTCGCCCTGGAACTACGACGACAACCGGGTGGTGGTCCTGATGGCGCTGGAGATCTTCGGTCCCGAGCGCTGCATGTTCGCCAGTAACTTCCCGGTTGCCGGATTGCGCGCTTGCTACGACACGATTGCCGATGGCATGGCGGCGATGCTCGCGCCCATGGGGCGTGCGGTACAGGAAGCGGTATTCGCCGGTAATGCACAACGCTTTTATCGTCTGGAGCAACAGCATGGATGACGTATCCACCCTCGACTGGCGCGCGCGTTTTCTGGCCAGCGGCGAAGACGCGGACTTGCCGATCGTCGACGCGCACCAACACTATTTCGACATCCAGCACCACTACTACCCGTGGCTGAACGATCGCCCGTTGCGGCCCTTTCGTTATGGCGATTACTCGTCGATCTGTCGCAACTTTCTGCCTGAGGACTATCGGCGGCTCGCGGGCAACCATCGCATCGTACAGACGGTGGTCATCGAGGGTGAATGGGACCCGGCGACGCCCGCCGACGAAGTGAGTTTCATCGAGTCGATGGCGCAACACGAACCCACCCTGGCCGCCATGGTCGGCCAAGCCTGGCTCGATCGTGAAGACGCCGCAGAGCTCTTGCGTCAGTACGGCAATCACCCGCTGGTGCGCGGCGTGCGCCACAAACCTGCGGTGACCAGCCGTGAGGCTTGGCGTGAGGATTTCGCGGCACCTGGCTCCATGCGTGATCCCCGCTGGCGCGACGGGTATGCCCGACTGGCGGCAAACGGCCTGCACTTCGAGTTGCAGGCGCCCTGGTGGCATCTGCCGGAAGCGGCCGAGCTGGCCAGGGACTTTCCCGATGTGACCATTGTGGTCAATCACACGGCGCTGCCGGCGGATCGCTCGGAGCACGGCCTGGCCGGCTGGCGTGACAACCTCGCGCTGCTGGCCCGGGAGCCGAACGTCGCCTTGAAGATTTCCGGCATCTGCATCCCCGGCAAGGCCTGGCCCATCGAGTCGAATCGCGTGGTAGTGAACGATGCCATCTCGATTTTCGACGTCAGTCGCTGTGCCTTTGCCAGCAATTACCCGGTCGATGGCGTGGTGAACAGCCTCGGCGAAGTGCTCGACGGCTTCAAGACCATCGTCCGCGACCGCTCCCCCGCCGATCGGCTTGCCCTGTTTCATGACAACGCCCGACGCATTTACCGGCTCACTTGATCCCTATTTGAACAGCCCTTCAGGAGTTCCCATGTTTGAAGTTTCAGGCCACAACTACATCGCCGGCACTCGTTCGGCACAAGGCTCGAACACCTTGCAGAGTCACGACGCCAGCAGCGGCGAAGCGCTGCCCTATCGTTTCCACCAGGCCACTGTGGATGAAGTGAATGCGGCCGCCGAAGCGGCCGCCTCAGCCTTCCCGATCTTTCGCCATCTCTCGGCTGCCCGCCGCGCCGGGTTCCTCGATGCCATCGCGACTGAGCTCGAGGCACTGGACGATTCGTTCATTGCCCTGGTGTGCCGGGAAACCGCCCTGCCCGCCGGCCGCATTCAGGGTGAGCGGGCCCGCACCAGCGGCCAGATGCGCCTGTTCGCCACGATGCTGCGCCGCGGCGACTTTTATGGCGCACGCATCGACCGTGCATTGCCGGATCGCCAACCACTGCCCAGACCTGACCTGCGCCAGTACCGCACCGGGCTCGGTCCGGTCGCCGTGTTCGGCGCGAGCAACTTCCCGCTGGCCTTCTCCACCGCGGGCGGCGACACCGCCTCGGCCCTCGCCGCGGGATGCCCGGTGGTGTTCAAGGCCCACAGCGGCCATATGGCCACCGCCGATTACGTCGCCGATGCGATCACTCGCGCGGCGCGCAAAACCGGGATGCCTGATGGCGTGTTCAACATGCTGTACGGCAGCGTCGGTGAAGCCCTGGTCAAGCACCCGTTGATTCAGGCCGTGGGCTTCACCGGATCTTTGCGCGGCGGGCGTGCGTTGTGTGACATGGCGGCGGCACGCCCGCAACCGATCCCGGTGTTCGCCGAGATGAGCAGCATCAACCCGGTGGTGCTGATGCCCGAAGCGCTGAAAGTCCGGGGTGAGAAAATCGCCGGCGAACTGGCCGCTTCCGTGGTGTTGGGTGCAGGCCAGTTCTGCACCAACCCCGGTCTGGTGCTGGGCATTCGTTCGCCGCAGTTCTCGGCCTTTCTCCAACGTTTTACCGGGCTGATGGGCGAACAACCCGCGCAAACGATGCTCAACGCCGGCGCGTTGAAAAGCTATTGCCACGGCCTGGACAACCTTCGCGTCCACCCCGGAATGACCCACCTGGCCGGCGCCGAACAACAGGGCAACCGGGCGCTGCCGCAAGTGTTCAAGGCCGACGTCAGCCTGTTGACCAAGGGTGATGAGTTACTACAGGAAGAAGTCTTCGGCCCGACCACCATCGTGGTCGAGGTCGCTGACCAGGCCGAGTTGCTCGAGGCGTTGAACGGTTTGCGCGGTCAGTTGACCGCCACCCTGATCGTCGAGGATACGGAACTCGACACCCTGGGCGAGGTTCTGGCCCTGCTGGAACAGAAAGTCGGACGCGTGCTGTTCAACGGTTACCCCACCGGGGTCGAGGTCTGCGATGCCATGGTCCACGGTGGACCGTACCCGGCTACTTCGGATGCCCGCGGTACGTCGGTCGGGACGCTGGCGATCGATCGCTTCCTGCGTCCGGTGTGTTACCAGAATTGCCCCGACGGTTTGTTGCCGGACGCCTTGAAGAACCGCAACCCGCTAGACATTACGCGATTGATTGACGGAGTCGGCAGCCGCGATTCTCTGTAAGCCACCAAGGTTCGGTTCCAACTTACGCCCACCGTTAACAACAACTAACCGCGCCTGTTGCAAAACAGGCGCCGGGGACACTCGTCTCAAAATCCGTTGCACCCACACAACAACAAAAACAGAGGAAGCCCCATGCACGTTCAGCTTCAGACCAGACACTGCCTTGGCAAACTGCTATTGGCCGTGACCGCCGCCGTGATGATCAACACGGCAGCCACTCAACCGGCCTTTGCCGACACCCCGACCACCGCGACGACAGCGCCCATGCAATGTGCAACCGAAGCCACACCGCGCTACACCAAGACCCCCACCGGTTACCTCATGGTTCTGCGCATGGGTGATAACGCCTTCAAGGAACTGACCAAACTGGCCATTGCCGAAAAGATCCCGAGCGCCTCCATCAGCGGTATCGGCTTTGGCAACGTCAAGTTCGGGTTCTGGAACAAGGACAAAAAGGATTTCGACGCCAAGATCTTGAACAGTGTCGAAATGGCGAGCATCACCGGCTCGGTGGCGTGGAAGAACGACCAGCCTTCGATCCACATGCACGGCGTCGCCGGTGACGCGACCTTCCAGGCCTATGGCGGCCACATCCTCGATTTCGAAGTCACCACCGGCTCGATGGAAATCACCCTGATCGTCCACCAGCGTCGCCTGGAACGCGGGATCGATCCGTGCATTGGCGCCAACGTGCTGGGTATCTGACCCAAGACCTTCTGACTCGCTCCCGCAGGCAGCGCACTGTGCCGGCACCCGCCATGGCGGGAGCAACCCTGACATACCTTGAATCTTGCATCTGACCGATAGCCTGTGCGGACACGTCCGCTCCCAACTTCAAACTACAAAAAAAGGGGCGATATACATGAGCAGTAATAAAACGGCGGTAACGGTTGCACTTGGCGCTATTGCACTCGGCACCCAGGCCCACGCGGACTTCCTGAGTGACAGCAAAGCCACCCTGGGGATGCGCAACTTCTACTTCAACAATGACAACCGCGATGGCACCGCCGCGCCGTCGAAAACCGAAGAGTGGGCCCAGGGTTTCATGCTCGACTACAAGTCGGGTTATACCGATGGCACCCTCGGTGTTGGCGTCGATGCGCTGGGATTGATGGGCTTCACGCTGGACAGCGGCATGGGCCGGCACGTCGGCAGCTCGATGATTCCTTCCGACAGTGACAACAGCGCGGTCGACCAGTGGAGCCGGCTGGGGCTGACCGGCAAGGTCAAGGTCTCGAAAAGCGAACTGCGCCTCGGCACCCTGCTGCCGAAGCTGCCGATCCTGGTCTCCAACGACGGCCGCCTGCTGCCCCAGACCTTTGAAGGGGGCCAGATCACCTCGAACGAGTTCAAGGACCTGACCCTGATCGGCGGCCGGATCGAACATGCCACGGGCCGGGGTTCAAGCGACCGGACCGGGTTGGCTGCCACCGGCGGCACCCGAGAAAGCAACGCATTCGACTTCGCCGGGGGCGACTGGAAAGTCACCAAGGACCTGACCGCCCAGTATTACTACGCCAACCTCGACAACTACTACAGCCAGCAGTTTTTCGGCCTGATCCACACCCTGCCGATCGGGGAAGGTCAATCCCTGAAAACCGACCTGCGCTACTTCAAGACCGATTCGTCCGGTGCCAACAGCTCGGGGACCTCAGGTTACCGAATCAGTGGCTATACCGACGGCAATGATGGCGAGATCGACAACCGCACCTGGAGTGCCGCGCTGGTGTACACCCTGGGTGGCCATGGCATCACGGCGGGCTACCAAAGCGTTTCCAGCGGCAGCAACTTCACTCAGCTCAGCCAGGGCAACCTGCCGGACAAGGGCGCCGGTGGCGCCAGTCTGTACCTGTATACCGATCGCCTGATCCAGACCTTCACCCGTGCGGGCGAACGCACAGCCTTCGGCCAGTACGCCTACGACTTCGCCGCCCTCGGCGTGCCGGGCCTCAAAGCCTCGGTCATGTACCTGAGCGGTGACCATATCAAGACGGCCTCGGGTGACGAGCAGAAGGAATGGGAACGGGATATCAGCCTGGATTATACGATCCAGTCCGGCGCGCTCAAGGGCGTCGGCTTCGGCTGGCGTAACGGCGAGACCAACAGTGAAGCGTCCCGTGACCAGGATCAGAACCGGTTGTTCGTCAGCTACAGCGTGCCGCTGCTTTGACCACTCGGCCGCACGATCCCCTGTAGGAGCTGGCTTGTCGGATCGCCGCACCGCAGCGAAAGCGGTGTGACAGACGACATCGATGCCGGATGTACTGGCCTCTTCGCTGGCAAGCCAGCTCCTACATTTTGAACTTCGGTCTGAGCGCTGATAACGCGCAAAAAAAAACGCCACTCTGAAACGAGTGGCGTTTTTTATTCAGGGCATGCAGCCCTAGATCATCGGCGAACTACTGACCACCCGCAGCGCCAGTCCTTCATAGGCATCCAGGGTGATGGTGAAATCGCCCTCAGGCGTGAGATCGCCTTCGACTCGCTCGTTGATGATGTCGACCACCGGCCCCGGTGCAATATTGGGCAGGTGCAGGGTTTCGGTGATCGGTGTCGAGCCGAAGTTCAGCGCGGTGATTTGCGTGCCTTTACCGGCCGGCAACTCATGGACCATGACCAGCAACCCCGGATGCTCCACGTCCGGCACCAGGATCTGACGACTGGCGGCGATATCGTAGGCGCGGCGCGCGGCAAGAATTTTCTGCAGCTGCGAAGCGAACGAATCCGGGTCGTCCAATTGACTGATCAGGCTGCCGTACAAGGTTTTCGCGCGCGGCATCTGGCCCGCCGACAGCGGCGCATCGGGATTGAGATCGACCAGATCGTAGGCACCGCGATGAATCCAGCGGGTATCGCCGTCGAGCATCAAATCCGCGACCTGCTCCGCCGGCACCGGCAGTGCACCCACCAGGTCCCAGCCCGACAGTGCGAACACGCCGGGTTGCATGGCGTTGTACATCACCAGCAGCAGATGGACCTGGCGAATCTGCTGAATATCCGCCGGAGTCATCGCATCGAGGTCGCGAATGCCGAGCGCCGCGGTGATGATGCTGGCGGTGGTGCAGGACACGCCGTTGGTGACGAATTTCAGGTTATAGGGTGCGTGTTCCCCGGCCAGGCGTTCGTACATCTGCTCGCGGATGTGCTCGCGCAAGATGTTGCCGGGAAAGGTCTGGCCCTGATAGAGAAAGGTGTCGTGGGCGTGCAGGGTCCAGAAATGCACCAGTTCCAGGGTCAGTTCGTCATGGTTCTGCAAGGCATGGATCAGCGAGCCCGGGTCGATGCCGAGGTTGTGCATCTGACGCAGCATCAAGCGCAAAAATTCGGTATCGCCCATCAGTAACGCATGCTGGTAGGCCGGTCGGGTGATGAAGTCATACGAGAGGTCGGCCCCACCGTGGGACATGGAGGCGATGTCGTCGACCGTCAGGTTCAATTCCTGGAAACTGAAGCCGCCGGCCTTGCGAATCGCGCCGCCCAGCAACTGGTTGCCGGTGATCGACAACGGGTGGCTTTCGGACCAGGCGGTGCCATCCAGCTTGCGTTCGACGCCGAGGAAGCCGTTGGCGTCCAGGCGCAGGATCTTCGCGCCCATGACATCAATCGCATGCAACGCGTCGCCGATGATCATCTGCTGCGCGGCGAAGGTCGGGTCCAGCCAGTTCAACGACGGTTGCCCCTCCTTGAAGTAATGCAGGTAGACCCAGCGTCGCGGCTTGCCGTCGACGCCCACCACCACCGATGTCGCGCTCCAGTCGGTTTCCTTGACCCCGGGCTCGAAAAAGATCACCCGCTGCAACTGGCCGACGATGTAATGCTTGTCCCGCAGGATGTCGACCTGCTGCGGACTGAGGTTCTGCGCATCGCGCCCCTGGGCAATCTCCGGCAGCAGCGGCCAGTCCTCTTCGCGGATTTCCACCATGTGGTAGAGCCCCGGATAGTCCTCGTACGCCATCTCTGCCAGGCGGAAATCCGCGCCTTTGCCCGTGTGCGAAGGGATGACGTCATCGATGATGACCGCGTTGTGTGCGGCGGCCATGCGGGTCAGCGCGTGAAGCTGGGCGTCGGTGCCCAGTTGCGGGTCGATGTCAAAGCTGATCCGGTCGAAATTGCCGTCGATCGTCGGGGTGAATTCACTGCCCTTCAGGCCGCCAGAGCGTTTCAGCGGGCCATTGTGAATACCCTGGATACCGATTTTCGACAGCGCGTGCCACAGGGTTTCATCGCCCAGCGCTTCGAGCACGGTGCCCTCTTCCCGGGTGATGATGGAAGCCGGGTACGCGGTGAACCACACCGACGCCAGGGCCGAAGCATCACGGGGCCGGGTATGGGCATAGGGCTGTTGCCACAATCGACCTTGCCCGGAGTAAAGTCTGGCCCGCTGCCTTGCGGCATACAGCATGGATTGCTCGACCAGCCAGGTCACTTGGTTCTTTTCAGCAGCCGTCATAAAAACAATTACCTATTGTCGGGGTGAAACCGCAATCGGCCATTGCATCGGTACCAATGGCTCCGCTCGTCTTTATATGAGGCCCTGGCGTCGGATTCGTTGCATTGATCGGGTGAATCCGGGTCAGTAGCGCACATCATGCCCCGACACCCGCAAGGAAAGGCTGCCACCGTACGCCAAGAGGACGCAAGACAAGACGAGTAGCGCGGCTCAATCAAAAAGCCGCGCCGAAAGAATCAAATGAAGTAGCGCACCAGATAGGTTTTTTCCACTGGACCCGGATTGTCCGAAGTCCCGCCCAGCACCAGCCGACGGCCTGATTGCAGAACCGAACAGCGGGTAATGTCCGGCCCTTCATCGACATTGGTCATCTTGAGGCCGGTACCGCAACCGAACGAAGGATCCAGCTTGCCTTCGGGCAAGAAGCGTCCCACCAGAAAACGGGTTTCGTCCCCGGCATAAGGCACCCCGGCAAGGCCACTGCCGGCGATCGTGCCGTCATCCTGCACGTCACCCCAGATCCAGCGGCTGCCATGACTGCTCACAGGAACGAACAATGCGCGCCCTTCATTGAAAGCCGGATCCGGGCAACCGCGCCCGGTCAGGCCGATCACCACGCTTTGATAAGGCCGGTCATTGGTAGCGCCGAAACCGAGCAGGCTTCCCGTGGCGGTTTCGATCACGTGGTACAACTCCAGGCCACGCCAGCGGCTGCCGGCGTCCTCCCCGCCGACAAGGGCAACACCGCCCGTACCGAATTGTTCGTCCAGACAGCCATCTTCATGCAGACGTGCGAACAGACCATCATCATCGGTCGCGCCCCACACCACCAGCTTGCCATCGGCCTGCAACATCAGACCTTCGAGCCAGATCTGCGGCTCCCCAGCCAGGGTCAACAGCCGATAGCCGCACCCTTGAAAACTGGTGTCCAACTTGCCGTCGGCATGCAAACGGATCAACAGCCCGCTGGGATCTGCGTTTTCGTTGAAACGGGTAGCCGCGATCATCAGCTTGCCGTCCGGTAATTCGAGCACGTCGTAGGGCTCGTCATTTCCCGATGCGCCAGGCAAGCGAATGACGGCCTTACCCCCCTCGCCGAAGTCATGATCGATGTGACCGTCCCGACCGATACGGGCAAGCACCGGGCAGCCGACGTCTTCGGTGCGATCCTCGGCCAACAGCACGCAGGCGTCGGACCCGCGAAGGGCGATCAGGGCGACCGGCACCGCCGCATGGCCCGCGCCCAACGGCGCCATGACGAAACCACCCTCGCCATAGTCGCGGTCAAGCTCACCGTCAGCTGAAAGACCGGCCAACGCGACCTGATGGCGCCCTGCCACGCCAATACGCGCGGCGACCACCAGTTGGTATTCGCCGGGTGAGACCAATGCATAGGCGCCACTCGCCTCGACTCCGGGAAACTGAATCTCGACCTGGCCTTGCGTCCCGAACAGGGAATCCCTGCGGCAGATGTGTTCGTGGTTCACGTTCATTTTTCTTCCTTGCTTGATTTCGGGGCATCCCCCACTGGAGGGCCTTATTAAGCCCAAAATCGCCGCCACTAAATACCTGTCAAACTGACGCAAAATGTGACGGCCGGCCAGTTGGCCAATTCCCCCGTGAACACCTTGCGCATGACATTCTTCATAATCGTTTCCGGAAAATTCGACGCTGTCTGCATCCCGGTTTCAACCTTCCCAGGGCGCCACTGCGTCAACGTCAATGGCATACCGTTCAATGGCGTGGGCACAGACGCTGGCGTCCAGGCGCCCTACGTGTGCCAGTGAAGTCAGCGCACTCAAGACGATCTGATAGCGGTCCACTTCGAAAAACCTGCGCAGCTGGCTGCGGGTATCGCTGCGGCCAAATCCGTCGGTGCCGAGTACGGTGTAATGGCCATCGAGATAGCTTGAGATCAGCTGGGGCAAGGCGCGAACGTAATCGGTACAGGCAATGATCGGCGCCGAATCGTTGAGCGACGCCTGTACATGGCTGCATCGCGCAGGTTGTCCGGGATGAAGGCGATTCCAGCGTTCCACCTCACGGGCATCCCGTGCCAACTCGGTGAAGCTGGTAACGCTCCAGACCTGGCTGTCAATGTCCCAATCGCCGGCCAACAACTCCGCGGCGGCAATCACTTCGCGCAGGATGGCGCCGGAACCCAACAGCTGGACGCTGCCATGTGCATCCTCGACCTCATGCCGGGCGAACAGGTACATGCCCTTTATGATTGCCTGTTCGACGCCTGCAGGCAGGTTGGGCTGCGGGTAGTTTTCGTTCATCAGGGTGACGTAATAAAACTCGTCCACCTGACGCTCCAGCATCTGGCGCATGCCATGATCCAGGATCACCGCAAACTCACCGGCGAACGCCGGATCGTAGGCGCGGCAGTTCGGCACCATCGAAGCCATCAAGTGGCTGTTGCCGTCCTGGTGCTGCAGACCTTCGCCGCCCAGTGTCGTGCGCCCGGCGGTAGCGCCGAGCAGGAACCCGCGAGCCCGCTGATCTGCTGCCGCCCAGATCAGATCGCCAATGCGCTGGAAGCCGAACATCGAGTAGTAGATATAGAACGGCAACATCGGCAGGCCATGCACCGAATAGCTGGTCGCGGCGGCCACCCAGGAACTGATGGCACCGGCCTCGCTGATGCCCTCTTCGAGAATCTGCCCGTCCAGCGCTTCGCGATAACTCAGGATCGAACCGATGTCCTCCGGTTCATAGCGCTGCCCCACGCTGGAATAGATACCGATCTGCTTGAACAGGCTGGCCATGCCGAAGGTCCGCGCCTCATCCGCCACGATCGGCACGATGCGCGGCCCCAGTTGCTTGTCCCGCAGCAGACCGCTGAGCATCCGCACGAAGGCCATGGTGGTGGACATTTCCTTGCATTCGGCGGCGAGGGCAAACCCGGCGTAGCTGTGCACATCGGGCACGGCCAGGGACGCTGAGGCGGCAGGCCGCGACGGCATGTACCCGCCCAGCGCACGGCGGCGCTCATGCAGGTAGCGCATTTCGGCACTGTCTTGTCCGGGCTTGAAGAAGCTCAGCGAGATCGCCTGCTCATCGGTCAACGGCAGGTTGAAACGGTTGCGGAACGCGAGCAATGCCTCCTGATCGAGTTTCTTCTGCTGGTGCACGGTCATCCTGCCTTGCCCGGCCTCCCCCATGCCGAAGCCTTTCTTGGTCTGCGCCAGGATCACTGTGGGCTTGTTACCCTCAAGCATTGCGCTTTGATACGCGGCAAAGATCTTGACCATGTCGTGCCCACCGCGCTTGAGGCGGTCGATCTGCTCGTCGGTCAGGCCTTGGACCAAATGCGCCAACGCCTCGTTCTGGCCGAAGAAATAATCGCGATTGAAGCGTCCGTCCTTGGCCGCGAATGTTTGAAACTGGCCATCGACAGTGCTGGACAAGGCCTGGACCAATGCGCCGTCTTTATCCCGGGCAAACAGTCCGTCCCAGTCGGAGCCCCAGACCAGTTTGATCACATTCCAGCCCGCACCGCCGAACAGCGCCTCCAGCTCATCGATGATGCGCCAGTTGCCCCGGACCGGACCGTCCAGGCGCTGCAGGTTGCAGTTGATTACCCAGACCAGATTATCCAACCCTTCACGCGCCGCCAGGGTCAGGGCCGACATGCTTTCCGGCTCATCCATTTCACCGTCGCCAAACACCCCCCAGACGGTGCGCCCGGAGGTGTCTTGCAGTCCACGGTGCTCCAGATACCGCATAAAGCGAGCCTGGTAAATCGAACTGATCGGACCGATCCCCATGGAGCCGGTCGGGAACTGCCAGAAGTCCGGCATCAACCAGGGGTGCGGATAACTCGACAACCCCCGGGCGTCATTGGCGCGCGCACCGATCTCTTGCCGATAGTGCTGCAGATCCTGTTCCTGCAGGCGTCCCTCGAGAAAGGCCCGGGCATAGACGCCTGGCGCCGAGTGCGGCTGGTAGAACACCAGATCACCGCCAGAGGTTTCGGTGCGCGCCTTGAAGAAGTGGTTGAAGCCCACTTCGAACAGATCCGCCGCGCTCGCGTAACTGGCGATATGCCCGCCCAGTTCGCCATAGGCATGATTGGCCCTGGCAACCATCGCCAGGGCATTCCAGCGCATGATCGATGCCAGGCGCTCTTCGATGGCCAGGTCTCCGGGAAACACCGGTTGTTGTTCAACGCTGATGGTATTGATGTAGGGCGTGCCGTGACTGGGCCGCCAGCCGATGTCTGAAGCGCCTGCCACGGCCACCAGCATGTCCAGGATCTGCTTGGCCTGTGCCGTTCCTCCGTGGGCGATGACGGACAGCAACGCATCGCGCCATTCAGTGATTTGTTGAGCATCTTCGGTGGCCTGGCCCGACAATTGGGCGTGAAGATCGGACGGATTCATGGGCATCTCCTGCGAATGTCGGTAACGCTTCAAGGTGGCGCGAAGACTCACTCGGGCGAGGCTTTTGACGGGTTCTACCGCGACAACGACGGATCTTGGTTTTGAATGCAGGAGCTGCCGCAGGCTGCGATCTTTTGACTTTAGCGCCTGCAAGGCCACCAAGAATCAAGATCAAAAGATCGCAGCCTGCGGCAGCTCCTACAAAAGCTGAATACACCTGCGAATCACGGATGCCCGGGTCATGGTTGATTCAGTAAAAGGATAGTCCTGACATGGGCTGGATGACGTAGCACGCTTGCAAAGCGCTTATCGCCTGTCACACCGCCATCGCGGGCAAGCCCGCTCCCACAGGGATCCATGGCGAGTCTGGATATTTTGTATGTACCACAACTAACTGTGGGAGCGGGCTTGCCCGCGAAGAGGCCAGGACATCCAACGTCGATGTCGTCTGTCACACCGCATTCGCGAGCAGGCTCGCTCCCACAGGGATCCATGGCGAGTCTGGATATTTTGAGTGGGTGTAAAGCGCGTCAGAGCTGGAAGCCGTGCCCGATCAATCCCGCCAACACCTCACCCGCTTCACTTAACTTCCCCGGGGCCAACATCAGTCGCAGCTCATGCACCGGCAGTTCAGGCAACCCGTCTGCCGTGGTCAGCACGCGCATGCCTGGCCGCACTTGAGCGCGGTCGACGATGCCGACGGCCAAACCGGCTTCGATGGCGGTTTCCAGTGCGGCAACCCCGGCGCTCATGATGACCACCCGCCAGCGCCGGCCCATTTGGGTAAGCGCGTCGACCGCCACGCTTCGGTACGGGCAGCCCTTGCCGTGCAAAGCCAGAGGCACCGGCCTGGCAAGATCCAGCCGGTAGTCGTGGGCAGCCACCCAGACAGGTTGGGTGATGCCCAAGGTCTTGATGCAGCGAGTGTCGGGCGCAGTCACGTCAACCGGCTCCACCAGCAACGCCATATCCAGTTGCCCCCGCCGCAGGCGAATATTCAAGCGCCCACTGGAACCGGTTTCGACCTCCAGTTCGATGTAAGGAAAATCCGCCGTCAGGTGCGGCAGCGTACAGCTCAGTACCGCCCCGGCGTACTCCTCGGAAATGCCCAGCCTGACCCGGCCACTGGCGACCGGCGCGGTGAAACTGGCGAGCATTCGGTCGTGGAGCAACAGGAGCTCGGCGCTTTGCAACGCGAAGCGACGGCCCAGCGGTGTCAGGTTGACAGTCTGGTTGTCACGCTCCAGCAAGCGTCCCCCAGCCAGGGCTTCCAGGCGTCGCACATGCAGACTGACCGCCGACGGGCTTTTGTTCAAAAAGCTCGAGGCCGCCAGGAATTGCCCAAAGCGCACGATGGCATGGAAGGTGCGCAGCAGTTCAATATCAATCGTCTCGGCCATGGTTCAGAAATCCTGCACCAGTGGTGCTGATCGTATCGTTTGATTGCATAACCGCTTCATTCATACCATCGAACTGAGCCCACTGTCAGGTGCCATTCGATGAACGTCATACACCCTCGCTTATCGCTGTTGACCAGCGGCTTGCTGATGTTGGCCATGGTCGTCAGCTGGAGTTCCGGTTTTATCGGCTACCGGTATGTGGCCGATCAGGGCAGCGTTTACCTGGCTACGCTATGGCGTTTCATCCTGGCGGCAGTTGTGTTGCTGCCCTTCGCCTGGCGGGGTTTGCGGGCCTTGCGTGGTCGCGACCTGATGCATCAAGTACTGCTGGGGCTGTTCGCGATTGGCGGCTATATCGGACCGATCGCCGCCTCCATTCAGCTGGGTGTCGCGCCAGGCACGGCGTCACTCATCGCCAATCTGTTGCCACTGACGATCGTGGTGTTGGCCGGTAGCGTGCCCGGGCAGCGCACCCGCGGCTGGCAGTGGTTGGGATTGGCGCTGTGCCTGAGCGGCATGCTGGTGGCCAGCGCTGCCAGCGTCGAATGGGACGCCACTGATCTGCGGGTTTATAGCTTGCCACTGCTGGCAGTGCTGTCCCTGGCGGCGGCTACGCTGTACCAGAAAGCGCTGCCCGGGGCGTCGATGTCCGCCCTGACTGCGTTGTTCATTCAAGTCTGTGCGGTGATCCCGGTGTTTGCCGTGCTGGCGGGCCTTGAAGGCGAAATAAGTCCACCGGCCAGCGCCGGTTTTGCCGGGGGCGTAGTGTGGCTGGTGGTCTTCGCGACTTTGGGTGGCTACGGATTTTACTGGCTGTGCCTGCAGCGGTTCAGCATTCAGCGCATCAGTAGCGCGCTGTTCCTGACCCCGCCGGTGACCATGATCTGGGCCTGGCTGCAGTTCGGCGATCCGTTGAGCAGCAGTGCCATGCTGGGCGTGGCATTGACTCTTGTGGGATTGCCATTGTTGGGGATGAGCCCCCGTGGACGCAATGGCGGATGTCAATCCACTAACCCAAAGCCGTATCCAGAAACATCATGACCCCAAACCCCAACATCAATCCCAGCGTGGCAGGCGTTTCATGCCCGTTGCGATGCGTCTCGGGAATCACTTCATGGGAGACCACGAAGATCATCGCGCCGGCCGCCAGCCCCAGCGCGATCGGATAGCCCAAGGCAAACCCGGAAGACACCCCGAGGCCGATCACCGCGCCCAAGGGCTCCATCAGGCCGGAACCGACGGCCACCAGCGCAGCACGCAGTGCCGAGATGCCCGTCACCCGTAGCGCCAGCGCGATGGCAAGGCCTTCGGGGATGTCCTGCAGCGCGATTGCCGTGGTCAGTGGCAACCCCACGGTCATGTCGCCGTCGGCGAAGCTGACACCGATGGCCATGCCCTCGGGCAAATTGTGCAGGGTGATGGCCAGGACAAACAGCCAGACCCGGTTGATCCGTTGCACCTCGGGCCCTCGCCTTCCGATTTTCTGGTGTTCATGGGGCACAAAGCGATCCAGTCCGACCATCAGTGCCGCGCCCAATCCCATCCCGAACACCACGACGGCGGCAGCCATCATCTGGTTGCCCGTGATGGACTGCGCCGCGTCGATGCCGGGCAGAATCAGCGAAAATGAACTGGCCGCCAGCATCATCCCGGCGGCAAAGCCGAGCATCATGTCCTGGGTGCGCACCGCCACCTCACGCAGCACCAGGGCCAGCACGGCGCCCAGGGCTGTCGCCGCGAAACCGGCAGTGCCGCCCAGCATCGCGAAATGCAGTACGTTCGGGTCGGCCCCTGTCAGCGCGCTATAGCCACTGAACAGCAACAGGCACGTGACGATGGTCAGGATCAACCAGAAACAGGCGCCCTGCCAATTGCTACTGCGAACTTGCTCAAGCCATGAGCGCGATACACTTGCACCCGACGACGCTGGATCTGCCATACAACCTCCTATCGACTGTTCGTCCGCTTACGGCCTGCCCCTGAATTCATCGGTAGCAACTGCCTTGAAATGCGCTGTGCGTCTCGTTCGAATGCCTTCGCCGTGGCACTGAACAAACCGGACAGGTCCAGGGAGCTGTCCCCGGTTCCCCTATTGAAATTCGAAGCCATGTCATTCACTCCGTAGTCTCTTGGTAACAGAAAGGCACCGCACGCCTCAACAGCGTGCGGTGACAGACGGACCGAATGCGCCGCCCACAGTCATCTGAAGCAATTGCCCGATTGAAAATTTTAAAAAGATTTTTGAGTCGCGACAGGCGGTATTGAACCGCTGACTATGCGTCGAATTGCCGCCAGTCGTCGGCGGTATGCCCTGCGAATACAAACTTCCAGTGACCCTTCGATATCTATATCGCCAAGGCAAACGCGTGCCGCGAGCAGATCCATAAGGGAGTCAGCGGATCAGCAAAGCAGAGGTTCTTGCAGGAGGGAGTTGAACGAAACAGCAAGGTGCACCTGCCCTGGCGCACCTTGTAGCGGGGGGAGTGTCAGGCGTTACAGCTCCAGGGGACGATCGCCATGCTCGTCCTTGATGCGGGTCGGCAGGCCCATCACGTCCAGCGCCTTGAGGAACGGCTCAGCCGGCAACTCTTCGACGTTGGCCATGCGCTGAACGTCCCACTCGCCGCGGGCAACCAGCAGGGCTGCTGCCACAGGTGGCACGCCCGCGGTATAGGAAATGCCCTGGCTGTCGGTTTCGGCGTAGGCGTCTTCATGATCGGCCACGTTGTAGATGAACACCTCGCGCGGCTGACCATCCTTGGTGCCCTTGACCAGATCGCCGATGCAGGTCTTGCCGGTGTAGCCGGGCGCCAGCGAGCTCGGGTCAGGCAGCACGGCCTTGACCACTTTCAGCGGCACGACTTCCAGGCCCTCGGCGGTCTTGACCGGTTGCTCGGAGAGCAGGCCGAGGTTCCTGAGTACCGTGAACACATTGATGTAGTGCTCGCCGAAGCTCATCCAGAATCGCACGTTGGGCACGTCGAGGTTCTTCGACAGCGAGTGCACTTCATCGTGGCCGGTCAGGTACAGGTTCTGCGCCCCTACCACCGGCAGGTCGTCGGTGCGTTTGACTTCGAACATGGTGTTGCTGGTCCACTGGCTGTCCTGCCAGCTCCACACCTGTCCGGTGAATTCGCGGAAGTTGATTTCCGGGTCGAAATTGGTGGCGAAATATTTGCCATGGGAGCCGGCATTGACGTCGAGAATGTCGATCGAATCAATGTGGTCGAAATACTGTTGTTGCGCCAGCGCCGCATAGGCGTTGACCACACCCGGGTCGAAGCCCACACCGAGGATGGCGGTGATGTTCTTCTCTTTGCATTCCTCGAGGTGATTCCACTCGTAGTTGCCATACCAGGGCGGCGTCTCGCAGATTTTGCCCGGTTCTTCGTGAATGGCGGTGTCCAGGTAGGCCACGCCGCTATCGATGCAGGCACGCAGCACCGACATGTTGAGGAAGGCGGAGCCGACGTTGATGACGATCTGCGATCCGGTTTCGCGGATCAGCGCCTTGGTCGCTTCCACATCCAGAGCGTCCAGCGCGAAGGCCTGGATGTCGGCGGGCTCTTTGAGGCTGCCCTTGGCCTTGACGCTGTCGATGATGGCCTGGCATTTGGAGATGTTGCGCGACGCGATAGCAATACGACCGAGTTCATCGTTGTGCTGCGCGCACTTGTGGGCCACCACCTTGGCGACACCTCCTGCACCAATGATAAGTACGTTCTTCTTCAATTTATCTAACTCTCCTCTGCGCCAGCTTACGAAAGGCTGGACATGTAGTCGTTGTAACCAAATTCGCGAACCACCTCGATACTACCGTCGAGTTGTTTCACTACGATGGACGGCATTTTCAAGCCATTGAACCAGTTCTTCTTGACCATGGTGTAACCCGCTGCGTCAACGAACGACAGTCGATCGCCGATGGCCAGCGGCCGAGCAAATTGATACTCGCCGAAAATGTCGCCGGCCAGGCAGGATTTGCCGCACACCATATAGGTGTGCTCACCCTCGCTTGGCGCCAGCTTTGCGTTCAGGCGATAGATCAGCAGGTCGAGCATGTGCGCTTCGATGGAGCTGTCCACGACTGCCAGGTGCTTGCCGTTGTACAGGGTGTCGAGCACCGTGACTTCCAGCGACGCGCTCTGGGTGATGGCGGCTTCGCCCGGCTCCAGGTAGACCTGCACGCCGTACTTCTGCGAGAAGGCCTTGAGGCGCGCGCAGAACTCGTCCAGCGCGTAGCCTTCACCGGTAAAGTGAATGCCGCCACCGAGGCTGACCCACTCGACCTTGTGCAGCAGATGACCGAAACGCTCTTCGATGGTGCACAACATCTGGTCGAACAGGCCGAAGTCGCCGTTCTCGCAGTTGTTGTGGAACATGAAGCCAGAGATCTGCTCGATGACCTGCTCGATCTTCACCGGGTCCCATTCGCCCAGGCGGCTGAACGGACGCGCCGGGTCGGCCAGCAGATAATCCGAGCTGCTCACCTGCGGATTGACCCGCAGGCCGCGGACCTTGCCCGCTGACGCTTCGGTGTAGCGCTGCAACTGGCCGATGGAGTTGAAGATGATCTTGTCGCAGTTGTCGAGCATCTCCTCGATCTCGTCGTCGGCCCAGGCCACGCTGTAGGCGTGGGTCTCGCCGGCGAACTTCTGTCGACCGAGCTTGAGTTCGTAAAGCGACGACGACGTGGTGCCGTCCATGTACTGCTGCATCAGGTCGAACACCGACCAGGTGGCGAAGCACTTGAGCGCCAGCAGGGCCTTGGCCCCGGACTGTTCGCGCACATAGGCGATCTTCTGCATGTTCGCCAGCAGCTTCTGTTTATCGATGAGGTAATACGGCGTTTTGATCATTTCGAGGCGCCTCCGGCAAGGCCAGCCAAAAAAGGATGCGCATTGTGCCTTCACTTATTACATATCGAAAGAGCAGAATGCGCAGTTTGCCGATTGTCTGGTGGCCTTTACCTGATCGATTGAATCGAAAATGCAGCGCTTGGTGCCCTTCGGGCTGACGAATGGTGTTAATTTTGGAAATGTTCTGTTACTTCGATCAGACACTTCCTACCACCAGCCTGCAAAGGAATGCCCCAGCAATGAATTGTTCACTCAAGCACCTGGCCGCAGCCACCCTGATACTGGCCAGCCTTTCGTCGTTTACCACGCCAGCGTACGCCAACATCACCCCGCAACAGAGCACGGCCATCCTCAAGCGCTTCGATAACGCATCTGTTACGGATTTCAGGCAGTTCCTGGGAGACCTGGCCAAGAGCGACCTGGCCAAAACCGACGACCTCGGCGCGGCCATCAGTGCCTTCCTGGGCAACAAGACCCTTGCCCCTGAACAGCAGAACGAGATCCATCGCCTGCTGGGCATTTATGCACGGGTGAAATACGGCAACGCGGCCAACGAGACCCTGCGCGAACTGGTCGCCATCCCGACCTTCCGCGTGGACGGCGTTGCCCAGCACGAGAATCCCGAGTTCATCAAGATCGCCGACAAACTCAAGGGCCTGGCCCAGGCCTTCAACCTGAACTTTCGCAACATCGACAACCGCGTCTACGAAATCGCCCTCGAGGGCAGCGGCGAGGAAGTCGTGGGCCTTCACGCGCATGCCGATGTGGTGCCCGTGACCCCGGAAAACTGGGTCCTCAAAGACGGCACCCGGCTCGACCCGTTCAAGGTCACCCTGGTTGGCGACCGCCTGTACGGCCGGGGCACCGAGGATGACAAGAACGGCATCGTCGTGGCGCTCTACGCCATGAAGGTGATCAAGGAAGAAAAGCTGCCGCTGGCGCGAAATTTCAAGCTGCTGATAGACACCACCGAGGAAACCACCGGCGACGCCATCCCTTACTACTTTGAACGCAACCCGACGCCCAACTACAACCTGGCACTCGATGGCAGCTACCCGGTGGTGATCGCCGAAAAAGGCTACGGCACTGTCATGGCCAGTTTTACCCGGCGTGCCGCCGAGGGCAAAGGCGCCGAAATCACTTCAATGACGGGCGGGTTGGCCACCAACCAGATTCCGTCGACTTCGGTCGCCACACTCGTGACGGACCAACCCGCCGAACTGGCCGCCAGCCTGCAGAAAGCCGGTGCCGATTATGCCCGGCGCAATGGCGGCAACTTCGAAGTGACCGCCAAGGTCGTCGGCCAGGACGTCCAGCTGACGGTCACCGGCGTTTCCGCCCACTCCTCCGAACCCGAATCCGGCGTCAACCCGGTGGCCAGGATGCTGGACTTGATCAACAGCCTCGACGGCAAGGTCGCGCTCAAGCACAACCACATCACCGACGCCGCTCGCTACGCCGCCGACAACTGGGGACTGGATTACCTGGGCGGTAAATTGGGTGTGGGCTTTTCCGATGCCTTCATGGGACCGCTGACGGCCTCCCTGACCTATGTCGGGATGGATGAAAAAGCCTTCAAGCTCGCGGTCAACCTGCGGGTGCCGAAAGGCAAGTCACCAGAAGTGCTCAAGACTGAAATCGCCGACAAGCTGGGCGCCTGGAGCAAAAATACCCACATTGCGCCGACCTTCGACTACTCGATCGCCGAGCCGATGTACCGCAACCCCGAGGGTGAATGGGTCAAGGCCCTGCTGGCCGTGGCCAGCGAAAACCTGGGCATGAAACACGAGTTCGGCACCTCGGCCGGCGCCACCTCGGTCCATGAGCTGCCCAATGGCGTGCAATTCGGCCTGGCCCGGCCCGAGCTCAAGTACACCGGCCACACCGACAACGAGTTCAAGACCGTCGACCAGTTCCTGCTGGACCTGCAGATCGTGACCGAGATGCTGGGACGCATCGGGCAGTTGCCGAAACTCTGATCGCCTTTCGGACCCGCTGTCTGGCGGGTCCATCTTTTTCATGGTCTTGAACCCGTCGTAACGCCGGGCACCTGTAATGCGGCCTCGGCCGACCAGTCTTTTAATAACTATATGTCCCCGACCCCATTCCCACGCGCCAACGCCCCTTGTTCCGACCCAGGGCGGGTGGGCGAAAAATCTTGAAGGGCTGAATGATCCAGAGGCAGTGACTGCGTCAGAATGTCGCAAGTTATCAAGACTCGCTGGAATTGTTAGACTCGCGCCCGGTTAGGCTGAGATGGATCATCAGTTTCCCTATCAAGGTTAATCAGCCGTACGGTCTTATGGACTGCAGGGCTCAGCTAAAGGTTCGCAGGACATGAGTGTTTGTTTGACTCGCCGCAAGGTGGTTGCAGGTATTGGCTTGCTCAGTCTTGGCCTTCTCAGCGGTTGCGACAACAGCGTCAAGCTGTCGTACAGATACGGCAAGGATCTGAGCGATCAGATCCTCGGGCGGACCTTCAAGTTGAAGGACACTGAAGGCAACCTGACGACGCTCTCGAGCTATCGGGGCATGATGCCGATGGTTTTTTTCGGCTTCACTCAATGCCCGGCGGTATGCCCTACGGCCCTGGCTCGCGCAGTGCAGATCAAGAAGCTGATGGGTAAGGACGGTGATCGTCTCCAGGTCATCTTTATCACCCTTGATCCTGAACGGGATACACCGGCGGTACTGGACGCCTACGTCAAGACCTTTGATCCTTCATTTGTCGCGCTACATGGGACCCTGGAGGAAACGGCTGCAACGGCTAAAGAGTTCGGTGTGTTTTATGAAAAAATTCCGAGCGGTTCCACCTATACGCTTTCTCATACGGCTACCAGCTACGTTTATGACTCCAGGGGCACGCTACGCCTTGGGTTATCCCATTCGCTTTCTGCACAAGAGTGCACGGAAGATTTGCTGACCGTCATGGAGGTCTGCTAGTGAACACGAATGCCATTACCCCCGCTATCAATGCGCACCTGAAACAGATCGTGCTTGGGCTTTCCTTGCTGGGATTGGCTTTTCAGGTTTCAGCCCAGACTCAGGTAGAAGACGCCTGGATTCGCGCCACCGTTGCCGGACAACAAGCGACCGGGGCGTTCATGACAGTCACGGCGAGCGGCGACAGCAAGCTGATTGGCGCACAATCACCTGCGGCCAAGATCGTGCAGATTCACCAGTCCACCATGAAAAACGATGTGATGAGCATGCAACCGGTAGAGTCCGTGGCCTTGCCTGCCGGAAAACCGGTGGCGTTGGATCCTCATGGCTATCACGTGATGCTTATCGACCTGGTCGCTCAAGTCAAGGAAGGCGACAAGGTGCCGCTGGTGCTGACCGTTGAGAATGCCGCAGGTGAAATCGAGTCGATCAAGATCGAAGCCCAGGCACGGGCACTGAACATGCCTGATCACAGCAAGATGCATTGACGGGGTGCGATTGGGCACCCCGTGGGAACTGGCCAAGGCCGCGGTCTATCTTGCCTCTGACGAATCGACGTTCGTGGTGGGGACAGAGTTGTTGGTGGATGGCGGCGTCGGCAACTTGTGAACTGCACGCCGATGGTTCAAAGCACCCCGGGCACCACCAGGGTCAACCAGGCCACACAGGGTCCCACCAGGGCAATCACCGCGCTGTAGATCAGCAGGCTGCGCAACACTTTTTCTCGCTCCTGCACGGGTGTATTGGCAACCACCAGCGCGCCATTGGTGGAGAACGGGCTGGTGTCGACGATGGTGGTGGAAATGGCGATGGCCGCGACTACGCCGACCGCACTGATGTGGCCCTGGCTCAAGAATGGCACCGCCAGGGGAATGATCACCCCTAGCAACGCCGTGGACGAGGCGAAGGACGAGATAATTGCGGCGGTGAAGCACAGCAGCAACGCCACCAGCAGCGGCTCACCCAAGCCGGAGATGCCATGGGCGACATAGTCGATGGTGCCGATGGTCTGCATCACTCCGATGTAAGTGATGATCCCGGTGATCAGCAGGACAGTCGACCAACTGACCTTGTCGATGGCCGCCTTCTGCGCCGCAGGCGCGAACATGGCCAAGACCACCGCGACCGTCATGGCCACCAACCCGATATTGAACTTGAACACTAATGCCGAGATCGCCAGGGCCAACAGACCGACCAGCGTCGACAGCTTGGCCCCGTCCAGACCGCTGACGGTCTGGAGCGGCGCACCGGCGCCCGTCAGGTCAGTGCGATGATAAGCCGGGGAAGACGGCGTACCGCCGTGGCCAAGAATGGCCAGCGATGCACCCGCGGCATGCAACTGGAGACCGGGCGAGGCCGGCACCAGCGACAGGCGAGCGCTGCGTAAACCACCGAAGACGACGAACACCACCATGGCAATCCCCAGGTTGAACAGCAGACTGGTGATGAACAGGGTGAACGGTGCATTAGGCAGCCCGGAGGACGCAACGATCTGATTGGTTATGCCACCGAAAATACTCACAGGCGAGAAGCTGCCGCCTTGGGCGCCGTGAATCACCATCAGGCCCATGAGCACCGGGTTGATGCGGTACTGCACGGCGAAGTTCAGCGCAATAGGCGCAAGGATCGCTGCCACCGCAGGGCTCAGCGCACCGAAACCGGTGAGCAGCGCCGCCACCACGAACATCACCCAAGGTATCCAGGCGACATGGCCACGCACCATCAACACTGCCCGTTCGATCAGCCAGTCGATGGTGCCGTTGTTCTGGGCGATGCCGAACAAATAGGTGACACCGACCAACGTCAGGAACAGGTCACTGGGAAAACCGGCGAAGATGGTCGCCGATGTCATGTCCATGATCACCGAACCGACGATAAAGGCCGCCGCGAACGCCAGCGCGCCCATGTTGATGGGCAACACGCTAGCGATGCCGAAAATGACCACTAATACTAAAATCGACAGAATCTCATTGTTCATTTCAATCTGACTCCCCGCATTCGGACGGCCCCGCAGGTACCGTCCTTGTTGTTATTTTTCCGGGATGTGGAGCAACCGATTCACGTCAGGCCGGGCGTGCCGAAACGAAATCTGTCGTGCTAATTGCCACTGAACACCGCCGGCCGGCGCTCGGCAAAGGCTGCCAGCCCTTCGCCAAAGTCAGCACTTTCGCAGGCTTGTCGGCGCAGTTCGGCAATCTGTTCCATCGCCTGCACCGGCATCGGTTGCAGGTCTTCGAGGATACGCAGCTGTTCCTTGACCGCCGCAATGGCCAGCGGCGCTTTGCTGGCGATGCCGTGCGCCAGTTCCAGCGCGGTCGCTTCCAGTACATCAGTGTCGACCAGTCTGTTGACCAGACCAAACCGTTCCGCCCGCTGCGCATCAAGCTTCTGTGCAGTGAAAAACATCTCCTTCAACACATGAATCGGCAAATTGTTGAAGAAGCGCAGCAATCCGCTGGTGGTGTATGGCAATCCAATGTTCACCGGAGTCATGGCAAAGCTGGCGCTGCGGTCCGCGACGACCATGTCGCAGCTCATGACCAGATCCACCGCGCCGCCCCACACCGAGCCGGACACCAGGGCGATCACCACGCCGGGATAGGCGCGGATGCGGCGCAATACCTGTTCGAGCGGTTTGCCGTAGGCAATCGGGTCGCGGTCGTGTTGCAGTTCGCGGATATCGTGGCCGGCACTCCACACGGATTGGCCCACTTCGCTACCGAGGATCACCACCGGGATGCGTTGTGACGCCAGGGCGACGAGGCTTTCGTCGAGCGCCGTCAGCAGTTGTGCACTGAGTGCATTGCGGTGTGTGGGGTTGCTGAAGACCAGCCGCGCGATGCGTTCATCGACCCGGTTGACGGTCACGGTAGCGCAAGAGGTTGGATTCATTGTGTGGTTCCTGTTGATTGTGCGCAGGTCATCTCGTCGCAGGCTTGAAACACTATTTTAGCGGCGAGCAGTGCGTTGATCGATGCAACGTCGAAACCGGCTTCGCGCAGTACTTCGACGGTGTGTTCGCCGAGCAGTGGCGGTGGGCGGCTGGCAACGCCGGCAGTGGCGCCGAACACCGGGGTCACTACCTGACGCAATGCGCCGAGTGTCGGGTGCATGAGTGTTTCGGTCAGTTGGCTGTGCAGCACCTGCGGGTCGTCGAAGACCTCATCGAGTGTGTTGATCGGGCCGGCGGGTAATCCTGCGTCGACGAACAGCGTGGTCCACTCGCGTTTGCTGCGGGTTTTCAAACGGCTTTCCAGAATTTCTCTCAATTGGTCACGACGTTCGACCCTCGCTTCATTGGTGGCGAAACGCGGATCGTCCGGCAGCTCGGGCAACTCGAGCAGGACGCACAAACGCCCCCACATGGCCGAGGTGATCGGCGCCAGATTGAGCGGCCCATCCTTTGTCTGGAACACGCCGTAAGGCGCAATCACCGAATGGGCGTTGCCGGTGCGACGCGGCACATCCCCCAGGCTGAGGTAGCGTTGGCCGTGCACACTCAGCAACCCGACCAGACTGGCCAGCAGCGACGTACTGACATGCTGGCCGCGCCCGGTGCGCTCGCGCTCGAGCAGTGCGGCCAGCACCGCTGTCACCAACCACATGCCCGAGGTCAAATCGCCGATGGCGGTGCCGGTGCGCGTCGGGTCGCCATCGACGAAACCGGTCAGGCTCATCAGCCCCGAGTAGCCTTGGGCAATCTGGTCGAAGCCCGGCCAACTGCTCATCGGCCCGTCGGCGCCAAAGGCGTTGATGCTGCCCATCACCAGTCGCGGATTACGGGCGCTGAGCACCTCATAACCGAGGCCCATGCTTTCCAGCGTGCCGGGTTTGAAGTTCTCGATGACGACGTCGGCGTCATCGATCAGCTGCTGGATGGTGGCCAGCCCTTGGGGATTGCGCAAGTCAATGCACATGCCGCGCTTGTTGCGGTTGCACGATAAATAGTAGGTGCTCACGCCCCGGTCGAAGGGGCCCCAGCTGCGGCTCATGTCGCCAGTCGGGCCGGGCTCGATCTTGATCACATCGGCACCGAGGTCTGCCAGCACCATGGTGCAGAACGGCCCCGACAGTGCGCGACTCAGGTCGACGATTTTCACGCCTTGCAAAGCTTGCATAGGGTTCTCCAGTGAAGGGTTGAGTACGGACATTGCGCCAAGGCCTGTTGAGGCGCTGCTTGCCTTGATGGCCGTTAGCGCTTCATTTGTTGTGAGACGAGTCTAGGCGGCGTATCTCATAACCTTCAAATATGATATTCCTCTGTATTCATCGGAAAATCATATGGCTTGGAGGGGGACTGATGGACCTGCGCCAGTTGCGGTATTTCATCAAAGTGGTCGAGTGCGCGAACATCACCCGCGCCAGTGAAGCGCTGCACATCGCGCAGCCAGCCATCAGCCAGCAGATGCGCAACCTGGAACAGGACATGGGCATGCAACTGCTCGAGCGCAGCGTGCATGGCGTTGTTCCCACGGCGGCTGGGCAAACGCTTTATCGGCATGCCATCGAACTGCTGCGCCAGGCCGACGGCACCCAGGAACTGCTGCGCCAGGACGCCGAATTCCCGCAAGGCAAAGTCTCGGTCGGCATGCCGTCGAGTACGGCGCGCATGTTGGCAATTCCGCTCGCGCGCACGATTCGCAGCCGTTACCCGGGCATCAAGTTGGAATTGATCGATGCCCCGAGCGCCGAACTCGGACACCTGATCACGGTAGGACGGGTGGCACTGGCGGTGAATGTCGATGCGGTCGAAACCCGGGGCATGGCTTTGCGGCGGCTGTTGACCGAAACGCTGTACCTGGTGGCGTGGCCGGAATTTGCATTACCGGATGGACCGGTGTCGATCGAGGCATTGGCGAAGATGCCGCTGGTGCTGCCCTGTGCCCCGAACACGATTCGCAGTCGGGTCGAATCTGCACTGCAGGAGGCCGGCCTGAAATGCGAGGTTGAGTTCGAAGCCAATTCCACCGACCTGTTGTTCTCAGCCGTCAAGGCGCAGCTCGGTGTCACGATCCTGCCGTGGGCCGCTGCCCATGTTGAGCTTGTGCAACACAGGCTCAAGCTGGCCAGGATCGATCATCGACTGTTCAAGCGGGATCTTTCGCTGTGCTGGCATGACACGGTTGTAGAGAGCAATGCCGTGCAGAAGGTCAAGTCGACCATTTTCGAGCTGTTCGAGGAATTCGGGCGGCAGCCGGGGTGGGCAGATGGGCAGTAATGGGGGAGTCGCCCTCTTCCAGTGATTCCCGCCGAAAAACGGAAATGCTGCCGTCGCTCGTCGCGTTCCGGACCTGGTTGCTGGAACAGATCTGAACGGCCCACCCCACTGATCAGCGTCCGAGGAACGCGTAGCCAAAACCGACAACCTTGGCGTCTTCGCCGTAGCCGCCGAGGAACGAAACACCGACCGGCAGGTTGCCCTTGATGGTGCCTGCCGGAACGGTGATCTCGGGAAATCCTGTCGCGGAGGCAATGTACGACGACGCGTAGGTATCGCCGGATGTGCACACGTAACTGTCATCGGTCACGCCGTGCACCACCGACGCCGGGCAGTTGATGGTGGCGAAGAACAGGCTGTCGACGTTGTTCTGCTTCATGATGCCCATCAGCTGCTGGCGCAACTGCGGGATCTTCCGCGAGAGGATGGAGATGTATTGCGGCGAATCGGTGCTGGTGGTATTCGCTACCGTTTCCAGCCCGGCCAGGCGCGCCGGGTTCATCCCATGCGGTCCGTTTTCAGCCTGGTTCTTTCTGGCCAGGTCGAGAAACTGCGCCAGCGTTCGCGGCTGGCTCGGATTGAGCGTGGCCAGGTAGCGTTCGAATTGCGGTTTGAATTCGCTCTCCCCCACTGGGCCGAGTACGTCGCCCCATAGGGTTTCAAAGGCTTTTGGCAATTCAATGGAGACGACACGCGCACCGCGTTTGCCGAGGGTTTCCTGGGCAGCTTTAAAGACCGCATCCACCTCCGGATTGGCGCCTTTGAAGTTGGTGATCACCCCGATGGTCTTGCCTTGCAGCGAGGTGGAGTTCAACGCGGGTTCGAACTGTATTTTGTCTGCGGCGATATCCAGGGTCGCCGGGTCGGTTTTGTCCTGGCCCTTGATCGCGTCGAGCACGATGGCCTGGTCCAGCACGCTGTTGGTGATGACGCCACCCGTATCGAACGCGAGCGACAGTGGAATAATGCCGCTGCGACTGATCAACCCCAGCGAAGGTCGAAAACCCACCGTACCTGTAACGCTGGCCGGTGCGCGGATCGAGCCGCTGGTGTCCGACCCCAACGCAAAGGGTGCAAATGCTGCTGCCACCGAGGCGGCAGAACCACTGCTGGAGCCCGACGCATCACGCTTGGTGTTTTTCGGATTCAGCGTCTGGCCGCCAAACGAGCTGTAGCCAAACCAGCCAAACGACGCGGCCAGTTCCGACAGGTTGGCTTTGCCGAGCAGAATCGCTTGCCCGTCGATCAGCTTCTTGACGGTGAAGGCATCCTGGCTCGGCACAGACGAACGCAGCACATAGGACCCACCGGAGGTGACCATTCCGGCGGTGTCAAAATTATCCTTCACCACAAACGGAATACCGGCCAATGGTGCGTACTCGGCATTGGGATTTTTCGCCCGTTCAGCATCCCACTGGCGGGCCTGATCGATCGCCTGTTCATTGATGGTCACCAGCGCATTGATGTTTTGGCCCTGGTGATTATTCGCCTGAATGTTATCCAGATAGTGCTGGACCAGTTGCTCGGAACTGAGGGTCCCGTTATTCAATGCATGACGCATATCGGCGAGGGTCATGCGGTCGATACCGTCATCCGCCTGAGCACCTGCCGCCAACAGCAAAAACGAGCACGCCACGAACTTTTTATTCAACTGCATGGGTAGTCCCCTAATAAGTACAGACGAACGAAATGAGCTCACGCCCCAAACGATTGGGATGAGCGTCACAACTAAGCAGGATAAAAAGAGGCCAGCGATATTCAGCTGGCCCGGACAATCATGATCAAACCGGGTGACTTCAACGCCACCGCGAACTAACTAGAGCAGCTTACTCTTCTGTAGAAATTCCTTGGACACGCTCTCGATGGATTCACGGCCGACGTCGACCCGGGAATTGAGGCCCGCAATGGTGTCGTCGTCCAGCTTGGACGACAGGGCGTTGAGCAACTCGCCGATCTTCGGGTTCTCTTTGAACACTTCAGTGCGAATCACTGGCGTCAGCGCATAGCTGGGGAAGAAGCCTTTATCGTCTTTCAGTACCACGAAGCCGAAGGCCGGAATCCGCCCATCCGTCGACAGGACCAAGGCCAGATCGACCTGACCATCCCTGAGCGCCTGATAGGTCAGCCCGCCGTCCATACGAACGATGTTCTTGCGCTCAAATTCAAACTTGTACGTCTCTTGCAGAGGACGCAAGCCATCGGGTCGCGAGAAGAACTCAGCGTTGGAGGCGAATTTATAGGTTTTGCCGCCCTGGATATTCTTCGCAAGATCGCTGATGGAGACGACGCCATCTTTCTCGGCCTCTTCCTTGCGCATGGCAAAGGCGTAGGTGTTATTGGCCTTGGAAGGGTTCAACCAGGTGATGCCCTTCTGCGCGTCAAGCTCGCTGATCTTCTTGTACGTTTGGTCAGCGTCGAGTTTGTCCGTGACTTTATTGTAAGTAATCAGCGAAGTGCCGGTGTACTCCCAATACACATCGACCTGCCCATTCTCTTGCGCCGCGCGCAAAACGGAGGAGCCCAGGTCCGGGCGTTTATCGACGCTGTAGCCATTGGCGCGCAGGAGTTGAGCGGTCATCTCGGCAACCAATTGCTGCTCGGTAAATTTCTTGCCGCCGACCACAATCGTGCTGTTGGCAGACGCACTGCCCACAACACCTGAAACAAGACTCAGGGTAAAGATCAGACTGGCCAGCATTCGATAAATCATCGTGCACCTCATATTATTGGTTTTTGTCTATGGTCTTCAGATTCATTCGCGCCCGGCCAACCTCAAGCCCCGTGACACTGCAATGTTTTGAATCAAGCCGCAGCCCAGATCGACTGCAATCGCCAACAGCGCAGTCGCTGCGGCGCCGGCCAGCATCATGCCGAAGTCGTTCAGGTCGATCCCGGTAAAGATCAACTCGCCCAGCCCGCCGCCACCGACCAGGAAGGCCAGCGGCGCGGTACCGACGTTGATCGCCAGCGCCGTGCGGATGCCCGCGAAAATCACGTTCATTGCATTCGGAATTTCGACTTTCCACAGCGTTTCGCGGGGCGTCATGCCCATGGCTTCGGCCGCTTCGACCAAGTGCTGCGGCACGGCCCGCAAGCCTTCATAGGTGTTGACCGCCACGGGCAACAACGTGGCGACAAACAAGCCGATGATGGCCGCGCCGCTGCCGACGCCAATGAAGCTCATGGCCAACGCCAACAACGCGAGCTTGGGGATCGCCTGCCCGACGTTGAGCACCTGCATGCTGGCCATGGCGTAACGCTGGTTCGCCGGACGGCTCATCCACACGCCCAACGGCAGCGCGATGGCCAGGGCCAGCGCCCCACTGATCGCCACGATCTGCAGATGCTGGACCGTCAGGTAGCTGATGTCGCCCCAGTAAAACTGCAGCCCTTCCCACAACCTGCTCAGTAAGTCAGACATCGTCAGTGCACCACCGGAGTAATGTTTTCAACAAGCCGCGCCAGGATGTCGGCCTGGTGGACATAGCCGATAAAGCGTCCGTTGCTGTCGTTGCAAAGAGCCCAATCCTGGCCGCGTCCCAGCAGTTGCGAGAGCACCTGGCGCAGGTCATCCCCGGGCTTGACGATCAGGTGCGTGTGCGACGTAACACCGCTGTTGCCGCCCACGATCTGCATGTGTTCCCGCGGCGGGACCTTGCTGGCCACGTCAGCCGCGCGCAGCAGACGCAAGCGTTTCATGATCCGGTCGCCGCCCATGAAGTTCGCCACGAACTCGCTGTTGGGCCGGGCCAGCAGATCATCCGAGGTGCCAAATTGCTGGATTTTTCCGTTGTGGAACAGCGCGACGCAGTCCGCCATCTTCACCGCTTCATCGATGTCGTGACTAACAAACAGCACGGTCTTGTTGACGAGGCGCTGGATGCGCATGAACTCGTCCTGGATCACTTCCCGGTTGATGGGGTCGATCGCGCCAAAAGGCTCATCCATCAACATGACCGGCGGATCCGCTGCCAAGGCCCGGGCCACCCCTACTCGCTGCTGCTGGCCGCCCGACAGTTCGCACGGGTAGCGCTTGAGGAATTTCGACGGATCCAGCGCGACCACTTCCAGCAACTCCGCGGCGCGCTTGCGGCTCTTGGTTTTGTCCCATCCCAACAGATTAGGGACGACGCAGATGTTCTCCTCGACGGTCATGTTCGGGAACAACCCGACTTGCTGGATCACATAGCCGATTGAGCGCTTGAGGGTGACGCTGTCCAGTTCGGACGTGTCGCGACCACCGATTCTGATTGTGCCGGAGGTGGGCGTGATCAGTCGGTTGATCATTTTCAGCGTCGTGGTTTTACCGCAGCCCGACGGCCCCAGCAGTACGCAGATCTGCCCCTCTTCAACATTGAATGAGACATCTTCTACTGCAGTGATTGAGCCGAATTGCTTGTTCAGGTTTTCGATCTGGATCACGTCGTAGCTTCCTTCATTCGGCCAGTGGCCACTTTGTTCTTGTTCAAGCCTTTTGGCGTCAGGAGGCGCTGCAAGCCGTACAGCGCGTAATCGGCCGCAATGGCAATGACACTGATGACGATCGCGCCGGCCAACAGCTGTCGGGTATCCGATTGCGCGATGCCGCGAATGATGAGGCTGCCCAGGCCGCCGGCACCGATGTAGGCCGCGATGGCCGCAATGCCGATGTTGATGACGGTGGCCATCCTGACACCCGCCATGATCAGCGGGACCGCAATCGGCAGCTCAACCTTGCGCAGCCGTTGCCAGGTGGACATGCCCATGCCGATCGCCGCTTCGCGCAAGGCGGGATCGATGTTGGAGATCGCGGTGGTGGTGTTTCGAATGATGGGCAATTGGGAGTAGAGAAACAGCGCAATCACCGCGGGTACGACGCCTATCCCATAGCCAATCAGCGACAGGGCCGGAATCATCAGCCCGAACAGCGCGGCAGAAGGAATGGTCATCAGGACAGCGGCAAAAGCCAGGACCCAACGGCGCGTTCTGGGGTGCTGGGATATTGCAATCCCGACAGGCACGCCGGTCAGAATCGCCAGCCCCACCGCTATCGCCACGATGAGAAGGTGCTGCCCGAGTAGCAGACTGATCAGCCCGCCGTTTTCCAGAATGAAACTCAAGGTTTCCATGGTTGATATGCCTTCTGTACGTCATTGTTGTTTTTGTCGGTCGTGCATCTGGAAGTGAACGCCGGATCTGTAGGGAACATTACCGCGCCACCGTAGACAGCCTGAGCTTTGAGCCCGACGATTTCTATCAAAAAACCGACGTCACGTGGCAAGCCAGCGTGTAATGCAAGGTGAAGGGTTGATTGAAGAAGGAAGTATGCAGGATCGCCAAATTCCCAAGGCCAACCGGAGCGCACCGCCTGTCGGGCCGAGTCATTAGCTAGCTATGCAGGATCGGCTCAGTGGTTTTTCAGGGGCTTAGCGTTCATTGACCAGCCTGTTCAACGACTGCGATCAGGAATGAGCATCATCAAATTTCCGCCGCTCTTCACCGGGCGTGCATCCCCACACCCGACGGTAAGCAGCCCCCAGATGCGACGCCGAGACAAATCCGCAGCTGTAGGCGATGGAAGCAATGGGCTGGGTGCTTTCACGCAGCAAGCGCCGCGCTTCGTTCAGCCTGAGCTCCAGATAAAATTTCTTCGGCGTCATGCCGAAGTGCTGATGCCACAGCCGCTCCAGTTGACGATGGGACAGATTGCAGCGGTCGGCGATTTCTTCGATGCCGACAATGTTCTCCAGATTGTCTTCCATGAAGGCGATGGCGGCCGTCAGCCTGCGATCGTGAATCCCGAACCGCCACTGAATCGACATCCGCTGATGTTCTTCCGGGGCTCTTATCCTGGCGTGCAGAAATTGCTCGGCGATGCTCGCGGCCAGCTGATTGCCGAAATCAAGCGCGATTTGCGCCAGCATGAGATCGATGGCCGCCGTCCCCCCGGCACAGGTCCAGCGGTTGCCATGGTTGACGTACAGCTCTTTGGTCACTTCTATCGTGGGGAATTCCTCCGAAAATTGGCCGATGGACTCCCAGTGCAACGTGCAGCGCTTTCCTTCCAGTAACCCGGCGCGTGCGAGGATGAACGTACCGGTGCTCAGTGCGCCGACGGTTATCCCGCGCGCCGCTGCGCGCTGTAGGAAGCGCAGCATTTTCGGTGGTTTCTGATGTTCGATGTCGAGGCTTGCCAGGACAAAAACGCGATCCAGCTCCGGAGCCTGATCAACCGGCACGGTCTGGATTTCGATACCGCTGCTGGAGCTGACCGGCCCACCGGATTCCGTGAGCAGGGTCCACTCATACAGTGTTTTGCCGGACAGTCGGTTCGCCGCCCGCAAAGGCTCGCTGGCTCCGGCCAGGGCCATCATGGAGAACTGAGGGAGAATGAGCAGCCCGATTCGCTTGGTTGTGTAGCTATTCACAGACGTCGCTGATTCACTGGGGGCCGTCATCGCCAGATCCTTGTCATGGGTGGTTCCAGCCGTTCAAGTGAACAGCTTAGGCCAGCCCGAGGGAGTGGCTTTGGACACGCTATGTTAGGGCCTGGGCACGCATTCAGCCAGATTGATCTTTGGGACAGCGAAGGGCAAACCCGGCGCATTGCGACGGATCGGAGTGGACCGGGAAACGTCGCTCGGGGAATGCACCGCGACGCTGAATAATCGCTGTGAAACCTCGGCGCACGAGGTCTCACAGGCTATTGCCCGGACGATCAGCCGCGCGCGCGGATGGCCTCATCGATGCTCTGGATCATCGACTTGAACACAGGGCTGTCGACCTGATTCTGCTGGCCATGTTGCATGTGCGAAATGATCAGTGCGCTCGGGCCGGCATCGCCCGGGTAGTTCTGGTGCAGGCGCACAGATTCCGAGGGCATGTGCAGGGTGTTGTCGGCGCCGTGGATGATCAGTGCAGGCGGGAAGCCTTTTGCACCTTCAATGGACTGCTCCGGGTCATACGCCACGTAGGACTTGTAGGACTTCGCCGTCACGTGGGTGCAGCCCGGCCAACGGTCCGCGCCGCCCGCTTCGGTGTAGCCGCCCAGTTGCTGATCAACATAAGCCTGGGTTTCAGGGTCCAGCGGATAGTAGCCGAGGCGGGTCGCGTCAGTCCCGGTGTCGAACGGAGGGATTGGCGCGTCATCCGCAAGTTGCTGGATGGCGGCGTCAGCAGCACCCTGATCAGCGCGCAAGGCTTGCAGCTTACGAATGTTGGTGTAGCTCATCGGCACCCAGAAGCGGATCTGTTCACCGCCAGCCGCGGCCAGCTCAGCCACTGCACCGAGACTCGCGACCGAACCCATTGCCCACGATGCGACCACCGGCATCTCACCGAAGTTCTCGCGCGCCCATTCAACGGCACCGAGGACTTCATCTTTCTGGTCTTCGAGGATGACGTTGGTGATCTCAATGTCTCCGGCCTGGATCGTATTGCGGACGTGCTTGTTGGAAAAGAAACCCGCCACGTCGTAGGTCATGACGCGATAACCGCGGGCTGCCAGAGCGCGACCGAACAGCTGGCCGTACATCGTGACCCCGCCGGTGAAGCCGGAGTTGAAGATGACGGGGGGCAGTTTTTTCGACTCAGCGTCTGGTTGTTCTGGCTGGAATACCGTGCCTTTGAGGCTCAGGGTTTCATCGCCGTACTTAACGGTAAAGTTGATTTCTTTTGTTGTAATGTTCGTCATCGCTAGAGATCTCGAAGTGGGAGCGTGGGCGTAGATCAACGTACCAATTGGCCAGATGCTCCTCGGAGAAGTTGGCCAACAGGAATTCGGGTGTCTTTGGAAACATGATGTGCAACGGCATCAACAAAGTTAAAAGCTTTGCTCAAATCAAACCGTCCGGAATACGGCGCACCCTGGTTGTCGGTGCCGACATGAGGGGCATCGGTGGCTTCCAGCAGGATCTTGTCAGCGCCGACTGCGCAAACAATCTGCATCACGAATCGAGCGGTTTCCTCGGGGTGAACAGAGGTGCGATAGCCGGGGCCTTTGAACCACACGTTGCCCCGCTCTCTCGCTTCGGTGAGTAGCGCGATGTAAGCCGGCTCAGTGATGTCCCGCTCGTGGTGACAGGTGCCCAGGTGATCGATGATGACCCGCACATCGCGTGGAATCTGGCGCAACACGCGCAGATTGGTCTCGGCTTCTTTCGCGTAAATGTGCAGGTGCTGATGCGGCAGCAGGCGGGCATAAAGCGCCGACCAATGCCCATCGCTGTACTGCGTATCAGAAACCGTTTCCGGCCTTGCATCGTGCAGGACGATTCGGGCGCCAATAACCTGGGGATGTGCGAGACGTTGCGAGGTCGCGTAAGCAGGCTCTGCTTTGATCGTGCCCACCAGTTTGACGTCCCCATAGCGCAGCGGGTCTGTTGCCTGGAGGTTCTTGAGCTCCTCGAAGGAAGCGAACACGTTTTCCGAATCCGGCAAGATACTGAGATGGACGTTATTGATGAGCGTCGGGGTAATTCCGGCATCGATCAACGTATCCAGATAAGCCGTCAGCGGGTGCGGCTCAGGTAACGTATAGGGCAGCGAACCGGCCACCCGACGAAGATCTTGTGAAGTATAAAAATGAACGTGACTGTCTATTCTTTTGGTCGACGGCAGCATGATTTTTGTTTCCTGCTTTTGTGCGAAAACAATAATCGTCGTCAGTGCTTCGTCGCTCCCGCCAACTCGACGTGTAGTATCAAAATTTCGCCATGTGCGATTTTTGGGCAGGGAGGATCAGGGATCACGGCTCGGATTTGAATGGCCGGAATAGCCCATGGGCCGCTCTGTTGAGCGGCCTGCAGGATTCTACTGTCGCAAAAATGAAACATCGGTCCGTCGGTCAAATTTGGGTAATGGCGAAATTTTGTTGTCGTCACAATGGAGAAAACTGTAGGAGCGAGCGTGCTCGCGATGGACCCGAGAACGCCGCGGGTTGTCAGGTTTGCAGCGTTATCGTTAAACACCATCGCGAGCAAGCTCGCTCCTACAGAGCCGTCGTGCTTAACCGAACCACCTGCGACTCTTCGCTCACCGTCGAAGTGACCATCGTCGCAATGATCGACTTTAGCGCCACCTGCCCCACAGGCAGCCCCTGACTGTCAGTCACCACCAATTCATCGAGTCCCGCTTCAACCAGTCGTTTGACTGCCGACTCGAGTGAAGTCCCCATGGGCACTGTCAGCGTTGCTCCGGCCTTCACCCGGACAAACGGCCGCATGATTGCCTCGACACTGATCACCCGCCCCCGGTTCACTTCCTTGACGAAGTTGGCAATGTAATCGTCAGCAGGACTCATGACGATCTCCTGTCGGGTGCCTTGTTGCACCACTTCACCGTCACGCAAGATCGCGATGCGATCACCAATGCGCAGTGCCTCATCTAGATCATGGGTAATGAACACGATGGTCTTCTTGATCTCTTTTTGCAGGTCCAGGAGCACCGATTGCATGTCCATGCGGATCAGAGGATCAAGTGCCGAGAAGGCCTCATCCATCAACAGAATCGGCGCATCACTGGCCAGCGCCCGGGCCAGGCCGACGCGCTGCTGCATGCCGCCGGAAAGCTGATTGGGGTAGTGACTCTCGTAACCTTTGAGCCCTACCCGGTCCAACCAGCCCATGGCTATCTCTACTTGCCTGTCACGGGGCAAGCCCTGGATCTCCAGGCCATAGACAGCATTGTCCAACACGGTCCGGTTCGGCAGCAGCGCGAACTTCTGAAACACCATGGAAATTCTATGGCGGCGAAACTCTCGTAGATCGCTCTGGCTCATCTTGAGCACATCCACGCCGCCCACGATGACTTCGCCGGCCGTAGGGTCGATCAATCGGTTGATATGACGGATCAAGGTCGATTTACCGGAACCGGAGAGCCCCATGATGACTTGGATGCCCCCGGACGGCATGCTGATATTGATGTCCTTCAAACCCAATACATGACTGTGATTTCTCAACAGCTCGGCCTTGCTCATGCCGCTTTTAACCCGTTCGATACTGGCGTGCGCCTGGTAACCGAAGATCTTGAAGAGATGCTTGATTTCGATGCCGAAATCGTTGGTCAGGTTAGTGGCCATGGACCCTCTCCAAATGCTTTTGCAATCTTCTGCCGTACGCCTGACTGACCCGATCGAAGATTACCGCGATACCGACAATGGCCAGGCCGTTGAACATGCCCAGGGTGAAGTACTGATTGGAAATGGCTTTGAGCACAGGTTGCCCCAATCCTTGAACCCCGATCATCGAGGCAATGACCACCATGGCCAGCGCCATCATGATGGTCTGGTTGATGCCGGCCATGATCGATGGCAACGCCAGGGGTAGCTGAACGTTTTTCAGTTTCTGCCAACTGGACGAGCCGAAGGCGTCGGCACATTCCAGCATCTCGGCGTCGACGTGGCGGATGCCGAGGTTGGTCAGGCGGATCATCGGCGGCAAGGCGTAGACCACGACCGCAATCAGCCCCGCTACCTTGCCAATCCCCAGCAACATCACCACCGGAATCAAGTAGACAAAACTCGGCAGGGTTTGCATCACGTCCAGTACTGGGCTGACCACATTCCGCAGACGATTGGAGCGCGCCATGGCAATGCCGGTCGGCAAGCCGATGACGATGGAGATCACCGTGCAGACAAAGATCATCGACAGGGTTTTCATCGTGTCGGACCACATGTCCAGATAACCGATCGCCATCAACGTGAACACGCAACCCAGGACAATTTTCCAGCTGCGACTGGCGAACCAGGCAATCAAGGCGACCAGCACAATGATGATCGGCCATGGCGTCGTGGTCATGAACCGTTCGGACTGGTTGAGGAACACCTGCAACGGCTGGAAAAAAGCCTCGAAGCTGTCGCCATAGCTGCTGGTGAAGTTGCGAAAGGCACCGTCGATGGTCTTTTTCAAGGCCCGGAGTCTTTCGTCCTCCATATGTGGAAAGCTCAGTAACCACTCCATGACATTCCCCTTTTGTAGAAGACCGTGAGAACACTGGCAGGTCATTTCAATACTTGGGTGTTTTTATTGTTGTCTGCGCGCCAGGGTCAATGCGGCCTGTCGCAACGGGCGGCATTGACCCTACGGATTAAAGCGCAGCCTTGATCTTGCTGCTCGCTTCGGGGGTGACCCACTGACTCCAGAGCGCTTCGTTGTTTTTCAGGAAGTACTTGGCGCCCTCCTCACCGGTGGCCTGATTGTCGGTCATCCAGGCAATCAGTTTGTTCACCGTCTCGTTGGACCAGGCGCGCTTGTTCAGGTAGGCCATGACCATTGGCGAGCGCGCCGCGAAGGACTTGGTGGTCAGGGTGTAGACCCGATCGATCGGCCAGCCATTGGGTTTGGGATCAGGACAGTCGGCGACGGTATTGCAACGTTTCCACTCCGCCGCATCGACAGGCAAGCCATTTTCCAGTTTGACCATCGGGTACTTGCCCAACAACGCGGTCGGCTCCCAATAGAAACCCAACCAGGGCGCCTTGCGCTCGTAAGCCTTGGCGATGGAGCCATCCAGCGCAGCTGCCGAACCCGTATCCACCAGCACAAAACCAGCCTTCTCGAAACCGTAAGCCTTATAGAACTGGCTGGTGACCACGGTGCCGCCCCAACCTTGCGGGCCGTTGTAGATCGCGCCTTTTTTCTTGTCGTCAGGGGCTGGGAACAGTTCGGGATGCTTTTTCACATCATCGAAGCTTTTGATGTCCGGATGGGCATCGGCGATGTATTTCGGAATCCACCAGCCTTGAGAGCCGCCGTCAGATAGTGAGTTTGCTGCCTGAATCAGGTTACCGCTTTGAATACCCGTCTTGGCGACCTCCGGAACCAGGTCGATCCAGCCTTCGGGGGCGATATCGGGCCGACCTTTTTCAGCCATGGAGGTGATGGTGGGAACCGTGTCGCCAGACACCAGGTCGGCATTACAACCGTAGCCTGCGTTGAGGATCAGCTTGTCGACGTTGGCCATCACTTCAGCGGATTGCCAGTTCATGTTGGCGATCGTCACATCACCACACTCAGACGCTGATACCCAACCACTGAAGGCGACGATCCCCAGTGCAAGTCCCGTCTTCGAGAAAGACTTTATATTCATAAACACTAACCTCGATTGCGGCCAGAGTTAAGAAGGGCCAACTACCGCGTCATTGGGCCTTCTTTGGTGTCAGCAGAATGGGCAAATGGACTCATGGAACTGGCGACCGCGGTCGCCGCATCCAGACCTGCTTTTATGGTTGTATCGAAGCCACCGGCGATCATGGCTTCCAGACCTGCTGCCGTGACGCCGCGATAGTTGATGAGTGTCTGCAAGAGTTCGTCGACGCTGTGCCCATTCCCTATCAACTGGCTGGCATCCACCACCACTGCATTCGCTGCGCGCAGGGCAATGGCGGGAGGCAAGCCACTGTTCACGGCATGTTCGAACAGGCTGCGAGCCAGCAACGCCGGGTAAGCAGGCCCTGTTCCGACCAGCGCCGTCAGGTAGTTCAAATGGCTTTCGCTGAAGACCTGATCGGCACTGCCGAAGGTTTCGAACAGCCGCTGGGCGAAGGCTTTCTGCTCCTCGGTGACCTCATGAGTGACCAACCATGGCGTATACGACTTGCCGATTTCTGCCGCGGCATTGGCCATGGCGCGAATCACCTGCCGACTGCCGGTACGCTGCACCACATCGTCCATGGGCACACCGGCCATCAGTGAAATCACCAGCCGGTTTTCAGCGAAAATCTTTACCTCGGCAAATTGCTCAGGGCGCACTGACACGATGACTACATCACAACGCTCCACCAGTGCCTGGTTGTCGCGCGTTACCATCACGTGCGACCACTTTGCGTCTAACGGGTTACTTGCGGAGCGGTTCGAAAGCACCAACTTATCGGGTTGAACAAAAGTCTTGTCGAGCATCGCCAGGGCAATCGAACGGCCAAGCCATCCCGATCCACCGATAATGCCTATCGTGGGTTCTTCGAACATGTGAACCTGCCTTCGTCAGTCAGAAGTCGCGGTCAGTCAGGGGTACTCGATGAAACCTCATCCATCACATACCCGTGGCGGGAGTAGAAGCGTTTCAATTCGCGCTCCAAAGGTTCCTGGCCGGTGAATATCTTCACGTACTCGGGAATCCGCCGCATTCGCTCCCCGACATCCTCTCGGGTGTTGGTGCTGATGTAACCAATCTGAGTCAGGTAAATCGTTCGAGCCCGCACATCGGCCGCATCGAATGGATAATCGAAGCGCACGAACATCCGGATCAAAGCTTCACGCCGGGCAATGTCTGCAACCCGGATATGTTCGGACACTTCAGCAGACTGCAAGGCCCAGCTACGCATGGCGAATTCGAACTGTGAATCAAATAAAGCCGGATTCAGCCAGCAGTCGAAAACATTGAGCATCGCCTCGGCAATGCTCTCGGCATAACACTCGGTCTGAGCGATCAGATTGCCGGTATTCTTCACTCGCCAACGTTCGATCAGTGCGGCGAGCAACTCTTCACGATCCTTGAAAAACCAATAAAAACTGGTTCGCGACAACCCCAGTTTCTTGGCCAGCGGCATCACCCGTACCGTGTCGACGCCGCACTCGGTCAGGCTTTCATACGCTGCATCGAGCCACCCTTCCAGGGACCCTCTCCAGCCGGTTTCTACTGCTTTGGTTGGTTCGTTCATGGCTCGATCCTAGTCGCTCATCCGACGTCGCGCAAGAAAAATGTACACCTGTGTCCAGCTTGTTGACACAGGTGTACATTTCGCCCTAACGTAAATTCAACTTAGGTCCGACGCCCTCTTCCGGAGAGTCTTGACGATGCTGAATGATCCGCTCCTCCAGCCCTATCAGTTGAAGCACCTGACGCTCAGAAATCGCATCATGACCACCGCCCACGAACCGGCCTATCCCGTGGACGGCATGCCCAAGGAGCTCTATCGCGCCTACCACGTGGAACGGGCGAAAGCGGGCGTGGCGTTGACCATGACTGCAGGTTCCGCTGCGGTTTCCAGAGACAGCCCGCCGGTGTTCAACAACATCCTCGCCTACAAGGATGAGGTGGTCGGCTGGATGCGAGACCTGACCGACGCCTGCCACGAACACGGCGCTGCGGTCATGATCCAGTTGACCCATCTTGGCCGACGGACACGGTGGGACAAGGGCGACTGGTTGCCCGTGGTGTCGCCGTCTTTCGAGCGCGAAGCCTCCCATCGCTCCTTCCCGAAGAAGATGGAAGACTGGGATGTGGAGCGCATCATCAAGGACTATGCAGATGCCGCCGAGAGGATGAAGTTTGCCGGTCTGGACGGCATCGAACTGCAAGCCTACGGACATCTGATGGATCAATTCTGGTCGCCGCTGACCAATGATCTCGATGCGCCCTATGGCGGCACCATCGACAACCGGCTGCGCTTCACTTTCGAAATTCTCAGCGCCATTCGCCAGCGCGTCGGCCATGAATTCATTGTCGGCGTGCGCTATACCGGCGACGAGCAAATGCCCGGAGGGTTGACCCAGGCCGATGGCCTGGACATCTCCAGGCGCTTGAAAGACAGCGGCATGGTGGATTTTCTCAACGTTGTCCGCGGACACATCGACACCGACGCAGGCTTGACCGACCTGATTCCGATCCAGGGCATGCGCAACTCGCCGCACCTGGACTTTGCTGGAGAGATTCGCGCCGCCACCGACTTCCCCACTTTTCACGCGGCGAAAATCCCGGACGTGGCCACCGCCCGCTATGCCATCGCCTCGGGCAAGATCGACATGGTCGGCATGACCCGCGCGCACATGACCGATCCGCATATCGTGCGCAAGATCATCGAGGGCCGTGAAGAGGATATTCGCCCCTGCGTCGGCGCCAACTATTGCCTGGACCGGATCTACCAGGGCGGTGCGGCCTATTGCATTCACAACCCGGCTACTGGCCGTGAAACCAGCATGCCCCATGACATCCCCAAGGCTGCGAGCAAACGCAAGATCGTGATTGTCGGTGCCGGTGTCGCCGGGCTGGAAGCGGCGCGAGTGGCGGCCGAACGAGGTCATGAGGTGGTGGTTTTCGAAGCCGCCAACCAGGCTGGCGGGCAGGTTCGCCTCACCGCGCAATCGGAGCGGCGGCGGGAAATGATCAGCATCGTCGAGTGGCGCATGGCCCAATGCATGGCGCGAGGCGTCACCTTTCACTTCAACACCTGGGCTGAGCCGAGCACCGTCCACGACGAAAACCCGGACGTGGTGATCATTGCCACCGGCGGCCTGCCCCACACCGAGATTCTCTCGGCTGGGAATGAGCTGGTGGTGTCGGCCTGGGACATTATTTCCGGGGATGTTAAACCGGGGCGCAATGTCCTGCTGTTCGACGACGCGGGTGATCATGCGGCCCTGCAAGCCGCCGAGTTCATCGCCAAGAGTGGTGCAAAAGTTGAAATCATGACCCCGGACCGGACCTTTGCACCGGAAGTCATGGCCATGAACCTGGTGCCCTACATGCGCTCGCTGCAAGCACTGGACACCACCTTCACCGTCACCTTCCGGCTGCTCGCCGTCGAACGCGAGGGCCAGGATCTACTGGCGACCATCGACAGTGACTACGGCAGTGCGCGCAAAGTACGACGGGTCGATCAAGTGGTGGTCAATCACGGCACCCGACCGCTGGACGACCTGTATTTCGAGTTGAAACCCGCTTCCAGCAATGGCGGTGTGGTTGAACATCAGGACCTGATCATCGGCAATTCACAAAAGGTAGTGATCAACCCTGATGGCAGATTCCAGCTGTTTCGCATTGGCGATGCGGTAGCTGCGCGTAACACCCACGCCGCGATCTACGATGCCTTGAGACTGGTCAAAGACTTGTAAACGAACCCACTCAGGCGGAAAAACATGCAAAACAATGAAACACCCTCCTGGAAGATAGCTGGAAAAAACGGCATCCAGGGACCGATCAAAGGCTCTCTCTATCACTCGTCTTCGGCTGATGACTGGTTGCCAACAACGGCTGAAGGCTTCTGGATCAAACCGCTGTTCGAGGATACCGAGCGCGGTGAAAAGACCCTATTGATGAAAGTCGATCCTGGCGCCCATGTCGACAGCCATACCCACGAAGGCGAACTTGAGCAACTGTTCGTACTGCAAGGTTCATTCTTTGATCAGGATCGAACGCTCGACGTCGGCGACTATTGTTGCCGTGCCCCGGATGCGGCACACAGTGCGGGTTCGGTGCACGGGGCTATTCTGATGGTCATCTACACACGCCGATGAAGAATTTCGCCCACTCGCAATCTATCAGATTGAGTGCCTATCGATCGAGCTGCGCCTCCCCTTCTGAATGGACGATTTGAAGCCGTTCCATGTTGCGCCGCTGGCACACATACTCCGCCTCTGCTCGGGTTTCATAGGTGGTCTGCAGCCGCAGCTTTTTCTCGTTGTCGTAGAGGTTAAAACCTACGGTCGCGGTTTTACAGTAAGAGCGCACTCCGTTGCGCATGGAGTCCGTATCCGTGGGTAATGCAGGAACAACACCGAATCTCAAGGCCATCTTCACGTCCTCTTCGAGTTCACCGTCGAGCCACTCTAACTACTAACTATTAGCGGCTACGGACAACTAGAGCAAGGAATGTTCCTGCGGATCCGATGAATAGCTCAAACTTGCGCCAATGGCCCTCGACGGCACCCCTCCCCTTTATCCAAATCGTTCCTGCAGCACTCGTTCGATCCTCTCCCGGGCAAGACCGGTCAGGCGCTTCACGCCCAACAAACGAGCAATCTCCAACGCTGGGTCCCCCGCATTGACGAGGGTGGCCGCCACTCGCAGCTCTTCGACCGCAATTTCCTCCACGGACCTTGCGTCATTAGCCGAGAACGGCACCCGGTAAGATGACCACGTCTGCACATCTCCCTGGGAGTGCCAGACAAACTGCTCATCCGGGCCAGAATTCTGCAGGTGATGATGACGCTCGGCCAGCTCCAGAACCCGATCACGAATCAACCGCCCCGAGCGCTGAAACCCGTGGGCTCTGGCAACACGCTGGACTAACAGTGAGTCGAGTATGGGGGCTTCCTGCTGTAGTACGTGGTGGATTACTTCCATCAATACCGGGGTGTATTCCGGGGAATGGAACAGGTCAGCATTGATGCGCTCGGCAACTGGTGCCAGGTCAGCAACCCGATACTCACCCCGTACAGGCTTGACCGTCGTAACCGTAGAAACCGCTTGGGCAACTCGCAGCTCCGACTCTTCGATACTGGTTGCCGGCGACTTCTCGACTGCTTCGGCCTGAAGCAACGTCAGGTCTTCTTCCCTCTCGCCCTTGGTGAAAGTCAGCATAGGCAATACCTCCGGCAACGCCGGTTCTATAGGCGGTGCCTCGGCACGCGAGTGCGCGAGCAACGCGTCGAGGGCTTCATGCAGGCGCTGGAGTGCGCCGGCTTTGTCCACCCACCACTCGGTGGACCAGAGTCGAACCAGTTTCCAACCGAGACCTTGCAAAACAGCACTGCGGACCTTGTCCCGATCGCGGGCCGTAGCCGCGCTATGGTAAGTCGCACCATCGCATTCGACGCCAGCCAGGTAATCGCCGGGCCGGTCCGGATGGACAATACCGAGGTCGATACGAAAACGGGATACGCCAATCTGTGGAACGACTTGCCAACCTTTTCGCCTCAATCCTTGCGCCACGGCCTCTTCGAACGGTGAGTCATAGCCGCCCACCGAACCTTGGATCGCTTCAGCCAGAGCCCGTGGCCCGCGTTGAGCGAACTCCAGAAAGTGCTTGAGGTCACGAACAGCCCGGGCATTGGTTCGGTTGAGATCGATCATCGACGTATCGAATGAAGAAAACACCAGCATTTCCCTGCGAGCCCGGGTGATCGCTACGTTCAATCGACGCCATCCGCCCTCTTTGTTGAGCGGCCCGAAATTCATGGACATGACCTGCGCACCGGGTTCTGTCGGGCCATACCCCACACCTAGCATGATCAGATCACGCTCGTCACCCTGGACAGTCTCAAGGTTCTTGACCACAACCGGCTCGGCCAGATTGTCCTGGAAAAATGGCTCGATCTGCGGGTATTGCTGCCGAGCACTGTCGAGCAAGTCACTGATCAGCTTTTGTTGGTCCGAGTTAAGGGTGATGATTCCGATCGAATGCCCGGTCGCAACAAAGGCCGGATCGGTCAGGCGCCTTACCGTTTCAGCCACGATCGCCTCGGCTTCAGCCTGGTTGTGCCGGCCCTTGCCTTTGGCATACATACCGTTGACTCGACGCCATTCCACAGCGCTCGATCGGGTTTGCGCCGCCGGGAACGTAATGAGTTGGCTGTCGTAATAGCGGTGGTTCGAGAATGCGATCAGACTTTCATGACGGCTCCGGTAATGCCAGCTCAGGCTGTGGCTCGCAATCCCTGCCCCCAGGCATTCGTCGAGAATGCTTTCCATGTCTTCGGCCGTGTCATCATCGTCAGCATTGGCTGCGCGATTGAAGAAGTTGGTCGGAGGCATCTGCCGTGGATCACCGGCAATGACCACCTGCTTACCGCGAGCGATGGAGCCGATGGCGTCCCAGGGAGCGATTTGCGAGGCCTCATCGAAAATCACCAGGTCAAACTGCGCCTGATCGGCCGGCAGAAATTGCGCAATGGACAATGGGCTCATTAGCATGCATGGCGCCAGCTTGGACATGGCGTCGCCCATTTCCAGTGCAAGCTGGCGCACGGGTTTGTGCCGCCGCGATTTTTGCAGTTCATGCTTGAGTATGGCGAAGCCGCTGTTTTTTGCGATCTCGTTCTTGGACGGGATCAAGCCACACAACCTGGCACGAATGTAACGTACCGTGAGGCGGGACAGTTCATCATCCAACCGGCCGAACGAAGCAATATCGCTCATATGCTCCGCCGCCACGAAATTGCGCAGCAAGGGTTCATTGTCGATAACCTTCGCTGCAAACCACCGCGCATAAGCCGTTTCAAATAGCTTGCTGGTTTCCCCTTCAGCCAAGGCATTGGCCGCCAATGCATCGGCCAGGGGCCCCAGGCCGAGCGCCAGCGCTTCGTCCCTGACACGGCACCAGTCACACCACGACTTGAGTTGCGCCTCTTGGCGAACAATGGAATGTGTGACACTGCGCAATGCCTGAATACCCATTGCAGGCACATCTGCGACTTCGGCCAATTCTGCGAAACGCCCCGATACCTGAATGTAACGAGCCAATGCCTCCTTCAACCGACGCAGTGATAGATCAATAACACGCTCCGGGCCCAGCATTTCATTCGCTTCAATCACGAGCCTGGAAACCGACCCACGCAAGGCAATCAAGTGCTCCGGTGAACGGGCAAGCGAACTCATCTTCGCGCGAAGTCTCTCTGCCAGTTCAACCCCCTCAAGGATCCGTCCTGTATCGCTCGACAAGCCACTCCACCCTGGTGTCGAGTTGACCTCAGACGATAGGCCATCAAGCTCCAGCATCAATACCTGCATGCGCTGCAACTTCGACAGGTCATTGACCGTATCGGGCATGCCTGCGGCGCCTCCCAGGCTGGCGAGGTTTTGGGCGACTTTCTTCTTCGCCAATGTGGCCAGGAACCAGAACTTTCCTTCGGCCTCACGCCAATCGGCCGCGATCTGTTCGAAAGGAACTCGCCGACAGGCCTCTGCTGCATAGGCCACTGACAACGACGGCTCAATCTCGCGATACGCCGTGATCAATTGCATTGCTCGCCGGGTGGCTTCAATCCTGGCGACGGCATCGGGGGCGAATGCAAAGGTCAGATTGAGCCCGTGAGTGCGAGTCATCAGGGTAGCCAGCTCAATGAGCGACTGGATCTGTGCAACCTGATCGCTCGGCAAGTCGATATGCGTTGCTGCAAGCAGGCGCTCACAGGCACTTTGCAATTCATCGAGCGCATCCGGAAGCTCTCGCGCGCTGCTGGTGATCGCTGCCTGCCAGCCATTGGACCAGTCGGAACGCGACAACAGGGAAAACTCGGAGGACAGTTCGCGCGCGGCCTTGCCATTAAGGTCAAGCCTGCGGGCCACGTCTTGGAGTTGCGTGTATTGGGCAAGGTCATGGTCGGTGCCGGCCGGCCAGGTCAAACGCGGAGTCGACAGGGTTTCATCACGTACCACGCGCCCAATGGCCTGGTGCACGGACAAGCCGTTTGGCCAGCGCCGATGGAGCACTTCCACCACGTTGTTCAGGCGTGAGCGCAATGCATGCATCTTGGCGGCCTCACGCTCCCACTCCTGCGCCGTCAAGGCATCGCGCACATCCCAGGCCCGCTCGAGTTGTTTGAGCACTTCGACCTTGGACGTTTTGCTGGAGTGCAGCTCGAGACAGAATTCTCCCAAGCCTTTTTCTTCCAGGCGGCGGTAAACCACGTCCAGGGCCGCCATTTTTTCTGCCACGAAAAGCACCCGGCGTCCCAGCGCCAGGTTATGCGCAATCATGTTCGCGATAGTCTGCGACTTGCCTGTTCCGGGTGGCCCGTCCAGCACAAAGCTTTTGCCTCCCGCCGAGGCCACCACAGCGGCCAATTGGGAAGAGTCCGCCGGCAATGGGGTAAAGAGGTCCGCCGGCGCGACGGTTTCATCCAGGTTCTCTGGCTTGGGGAACTCTCCGGGCGAAACGAAACCTTCGCCACCGCCGGACCGTTCCAGGAGGTGCTTGACCATCGGGCTTTGCAACAGCTGGACCGAATGCGCCGAGAGGTCTTGCCACATCAGGTATTTGGCAAATGAGAAGGTCCCCAACACCAGTTCGGTGGTGACTTCAAACCCCGGAACATCCCTGACCGCCCGGCGTACCGTGTTCCAGATACCGATCACGTCGATACCGCTTTCATCTGTCGGCAGTTCGCCTTCCAGGCCAGGTATCGCCAGCTCAAAGTCATGGCGCAGCAACTCGAGCAGCGTCAGATTGAAACGCGGCTCGTCCTCGAGCATGCTCATCGTCACACCAGACAATGCACTTTTGCGCTCCAGCTTGACGGGAAGCAGGATCAGCGGCGCAGAGTAAGACTTCGGGTCATCTGCTGTCTTCTTCCACTTAAGGAACCCGATCGCCAAAAACAGTGTATTGGCGCCACCTTCGTCAAGGTCGCTGCGCGACTTGCGAAACAGCTCGATCAGCGCGGCTTCCAGCTTGGACTTTTCCAGTGTGGCCAGTACTTCACCGCGCGCCATGGCACCGCGCGCATACTCATCACGCAGGCTCTCACGGTTCTGCTGCTCATAGAGGGCAGCATCGCGGCCACCACTTTCAAGGTCTGGCACCGACACGATGCGGATGCGCTTGCCGCTGGCAAGCAGATCTTCCAGCTCAGCGGGCTCAGGGCAAAGCAGCCGAACGCCTTTGGCGCTGTCCGGCAGATGAAGCAAGCGGTTGCGCGTCGTCAGGTCCAGCAACTTGCGCTGCCACAACGTCAGCTTACCGGCAGGCCCGTCGTTTTCCGGAACGATTTCCACATCGAAGCCCGGCAGCACTGGCGCGTCCTCAAACGCCCCAGTACTGTTCTCAACTTCGGCAGCGGGTTGAATGGTTGTCGCTGCGGACATCGCCAATGGGCGAATACGCTGCATGCGAGCCCGGTGGATATCGATGGCCATGATGAACTGTTCATCTTCGACCTGGCGTTCGGCAGAGGCTATTGCCTGGCTGAAGCTTGGCACCGGCGCCTGGGTGGACAATGTGGTCTCGAACACCACCATTTCCTTGAGGTCGAGGCGTTTGCGCACCGCCGACGCCTCGTCGGTCAATAATTGCGAGAACTCCTGCGGCTGTAACCACACCCCTGCAAATGCATGCCCTTTGGTCATGATCAACAAAGGGTTGAGCCCCGCTTGCTCGAGCGCCGCGGCGAACAGCAAAGCAGTATCGAGACAGGTCGCCACGCCATTTTCCAGGATCAAACCTGGGGTCCGGACTTTCTGTCCCTGATGTTCAAAGCTGGCGGGAGGTAATGCATAACTCAGTTTGAAGCTGCACACTGCCGACCATATAGCGGACGTCAACTCCCAGGTTCGCGACCTGGATTGACTTTCATAGCCATCGATCCCGTCTTTCTTTCCGGCCCGACGCAACACGACAGAGGCGGCCTTGAGAATGCGGTCGACAGCGGGGTCGTTCGGCATGCAAAAAGCAGCGAGCAACTCCGGCATGGCACTCATGCCACCCCACTCGGTTTTTGCCAGTAATTCGACTGGAAAACATTCCTCAGCAACTACGTTCCCGGCACAGGTCAAACGCAGCGTGACTTCTGCCCTCAGGCTCTCTGACAGGTCGGCCAGGAAACCGGCGTTGAGCTTAATATCTCGATCGGCAACACGCAGGCTTTCCCCAGGACTCAAACGCTCCAGGCGCCAGGTCTTCGCTTCCAGGAAAGGAGGATCTGCCTTGAGTTCGAGCACAAGATCCTGATAGGCAATATCACCGGGATGCCACAAGGCGAGCTCACGCACAACTGGCACAGCATTCTGGTGAGAAGCGAAGCCAATCTTGCTGGCAATCACTCCCTCGATCTTGATACTCATAAACTTTGCTCCTTGAGCTCGCTCACGCTCGCCCCGCACGCAGTGTTGCGGGTAAAAGGTGCGTATAGTCTATGAGGTGTACTGGTTTTGGAATTGATTTCTTGAATGAGCACTTGGCTGAGGCGCTGGATCTCAGCGGTTCCCGCCGGAACGAAAAAAGGACCCGAAGGTCCTGATTTCAATCACTACAGAATCCAATGGAACTCTGAAGCGCTATATTTGGAGCGGGAAACGAGACTCGCATCTGGCGTCCGACCCATTGAAATCTAAGGGGTTTCTTTTCTTGCCGAAGCAGGAAAAGACTCAATTCTGGACTTGTTATTGAGGTGTTTCAAGAGCAAAAAAAGAGCAATTCCAAGGCAAGCTATTGGCTTCTGGTCCTAGCCAGTTGAAAATTGCTATCAACCTGAACACATCAGTTACGCAGCTTCAGCCTAGGAAGCGTCCGTACCATCGAGTCCTCCCTACCGTCACACTCACCGCTTAATCATCTACGGCTATCTCAATCGTATTCAATCGAGTCGGCGGCGGGAACGAGAAGCCCAACGCAACGTCGAACTGATGGGGTTGACCGGGCGTTTGGTGCCGGACTTCAAGACCATCGCCAACTTCCGAAAAGACAACAGCAAGGTCATCCGAAGCGTCTGCCATCAGTTCGTTGTGCTGCGTCAACAGTTGGGACTGTTCGGAGAAAATCTGGTCGCGGCGCTGATCTGGCACTACTCCTACGTTGAAAAAGGCCTGAAGTTGGGTGCTCACGGTTTGATGAAGGCGTTGTCGGCATAAAAGGCTGATTTTGGCCCATCCCAGAGGCTGTAAAAACAGCGCTGACATGTTCCAGGTCGCGACCGATGCGGCCCGCAGCATTGACCGTGTGATCGCTCAGCTAACGAACGTCGATGCTCCAAGACGATGAGGTCATGAGCGTTTTTACACACTCTGGGCCAAAAGCAGCCTCTGACGACGAACCCGGCCCTTACACAGTGGTCAAAACAAGTAATGGCGTCGCGACTGCTCAAAGGCCTTGGGCTTGCTTCATGGTCGGGCATCGAGCCAGTGATGGCAGCTTGATCTATACCAACGCGGTTTTAGTTGCCCAGTTGAGTTAGCGACTACTTGGCCCAGAAGTACGGTCGTATCCACTGTCACAGTGTGTATCCCGGCTCGCCCCCCTTTAGACAGGATGCACGGCGAAACTTTTAGATTGTTGAGGGCTATCACCGTCCTCGCCAAGAGGGGGCCTAATGAATCTACTATCCACATGCAAGGGTGTATGTATTCCTCTGTTGCTGTGCGTCGCCGTGCTCCTGGCATTTGTGATTTCCTACAGTACATTGCCGAGGATCGTGCCCGACATGGCTCACGCGCCCTCTGCGCCAGTGCAACTCGACGGGATACACGGACCTCTGTCAGCCGAGCGCAGCAAAGCCATTCTCGACCGACTTAAATCCACCGGCGCAGAAACCAACATCTTCGATGTGCACCTCGCAATCGAAGAATCCATCGTCGGCAGCCCGCTAACGGAAGGAAACAAGGTCGACTTGCTGCAGGACGGCCCCACCACCTACCAGTCGATGATCAAAGCCGTGGAAGCTGCGCGCGACCACATCAACATGGAGACCTATATCCTCGACGATGATGAAGTCGGCCAGCGCTTCGCCGCCGCACTGATCGCTCGGCAACAGAAAGGCGTACAGGTCAATCTGATCCGTGACAGCGTCGGAACCCTTGGAACACCATCAGCGTTTTTCTCTCGATTGACCGAAGCGGGCATTAAGGTGCTGGAGTACAACCCAGTCAATCCGATGACGGCCAAAGCGGGCTGGGACGTGAACCAGCGCGACCACCGAAAGCTGCTGATAGTGGACGGCCGTATTGCCTTTCTCGGCGGGATCAACATCAGCAGCGTTTATTCCGGGGGCTCGTTCAGCGCTCACTCGAAGACTCGCCCAACGGGTGATCTGCCCTGGCGCGATACCGACTTGCGCATCGAGGGGCCCGTGGTTGCGGAACTGCAGAAGCTGTTCATCGGAACCTGGACGACCCAGAAAGGTGAACCACTCGCAGCTCGCCATTACTTTCCGCCACCTGAGCGCAAAGGCGCCGAGGTGGTGCGCGCCATCGGCAGCTCGCCAGATGAGCCGTTCAGCCTGATCTATGCCACGCTGATTTCGGCGCTGCGTAGCGCGCAGACCGAGATATGGCTGACTAACGCCTACTTTGTGCCCGATCCGCAGTTGCTGGCGGCACTCAAGGAGGCGGCAGCTCGTGGAGTCGACGTCAAGCTGGTGCTGCCCAGCAGCACCGATTCGTGGCTGGTGTTCCATGCTGGACGCACCTACTACAGCGAGCTGCTGGAGGCCAACGTCAAGCTTTACGAACGCCATGACGCGCTACTCCACGTCAAGACCGCTGTAATCGATGGCGTGTGGTCGAGTGTCGGCTCCACCAACCTCGACTGGCGCAGCTTCCTGCACAACGATGAAGTCAACGTCGTTGTGTTGGGCACCGAGTTCGGAAAGAAGATGCAGGCGGCATTCATGGCTGATCTGGCCAAGTCGAACGAAATCAAGCTGGAAAAGTGGCAGCACCGCTCGCTCGTGGTGAGAGCGAAGGAGCAGATGGCGCGACTCTGGGAATACTGGCTATAGCAAATTGCGAATGAGGAAAGGAGCCATATTTGTTGCCGAATGGAATTGCGAGCAAAGGTGCAGTACCTTGGGTGAGCTAAATTTCACAGCGTTCTACGAAGCCTGACCCGCCCTCACCTACTGTTCTGAGCGTCCTGCGCCTCAACAGCCTCAAGCTGATACCCCAGAAGCACCCTCATCAGGCGGAAGGAATAGAAGCTAGCCTCTGCGTCTGACCTCGTCTCAAAGACTTCGGCCTGCTCGGCGGTCCTACGGCGATACCGAAAGCATTTGAACGATCCACTGATCCCGCTGGTCAACATCACCTGTTGGCCAGGCGGATCCCTAACGCTGAATTGCACGTCATCTACGACGAGCACCTGTTCCCGCCCAGGCCGAAACCATCGCCCATCATGTCGTTTCTGTCCGGCGTCGCGCACGTCGAAGAGCCGCTTTCTGAGCTCACTGACTCGAACGACCTTTGCGCTATCTAACCATCCGGCTCCAACCCTGAGGATCCCATCATGAAATTCCAGGTTGTCGATCGCTCTATCAACGGCACCGCGAAGTTCTCGGTCGATACCGAGTGCGGAAAGAACGTGGATTCATTCTCGACCATCGAGGAGGCTCGGGACCGCGCGGCCTGGCTGGAATCCGAATATGAGCGGATCAGCGAGACTCTCTAGCCGCGTCCTACCCGAAGGAATAACTCCGCTTCAACGAATCCACAGCCCGGGCATGACCCGGCATGGGACGTCCCGTGCCTACAGAAACCGCAAGATGAAGGATCACGTAATAACCGCAATGTGAATGAAGGGGAAAATTTTGACGTATCTGGATTGGATTCAATGGCCAGCGATGGTGGTGACGGATGGTCAGAGTGTGGTTCCCCAGGAGAATCACGACTTGGGGTGTCATCCGTATATTTCAAGGCTTGGCCCGGTTGGTCGCATGACCACTCTCATTCCGCTCAGTGATCCAGATGTGAATTCTCCAAATTAAAGGATTGAGGGTGCGATAGCGATGACTCGTTGAGATGTGAACGCCAAGCTGCATACGCGTCCGAATGTCGCGTTACAGCCGTACACCACCTTTCACCGGAAAGATCGCGAGTTGCGACCAACATCATCATTTTGCTAATAGCTGCATCCAGATCTAAAAGCAGCTCATGAGATTTAAATCTAAAGTCGTCCGTTGCGTTCATGTCGGATCCTGTGCTCAGCGGGTCTGACTCGAAGTTAGAAGTCGCAGTACCCACCAAGAATCTTGATTGTGGTTTTTAATGGATCAGCCCGAGCGATGGACGGTAATCATTTTGTCTGCTGGAACAGGGGCGTGCCCCCTGGAATCAAATGAATCATTCTTCACGCGTTTCTTATCCGCTTGAATGGATCACCAACGGTAACGTGACCACGAACTCGCTACCCTTGCCATCACCCTCGCTCATGCCGGTAACCTCGCCGCCGTGCGCCTCAACCAGCTCGCGGACTACTGTTAGTCCGATGCCTAAGCCTGTCCCATTGAAGCCGACGGCATGCACGTCCTGAACATAGGGGTCGAAAATAAACGGGAGTGCTTTAGCGGAAATGCCGATTCCATTGTCGGAAATGGTTATTTTCAAAACGTCGGACGCTACCGTTACAGACAGTTTGATCCTACCGTGGGTCGGGGTGTATTTAGCCGCATTCGCCAGAAGGTTGTGGAGAATCTGCGCGAGGCGCCCGGGGTCACCATTTACCATCAAGATCCCATCGGGAAGATGGGCGTCGAAACGCTGCTCTTGTGCGCTCATTAAAGGGCGACAAGCATCAATGGCTTCACCTAGAACTTGAATCATGTCGACATCGCGGCGATTGAGTCGCAACTTACCAGTGCTGGCACGGGAGACGTCCAGCAGATCGTCGACCAACTGTGACATATGTTGGACTTGGCCTTCGATCAACTCCCGCATCCTCGGCAGCTGATCGCTTGGCAGTCGCACCATACGTTCTGCAATCATGCTGATGGGGGTCAATGGGTTACGTAGCTCATGAGCCACCGTCGCCAGTATGCTTTTTTGCTGACTCAGTGCGCGCTCGGCTACAGCCTGAAGGTCTTGAGCGCTGAGTGCGGCTATGACCAGCTGGGCATTAGCCTCACGCAGTTCCTGGTACAAACGTTGCTCTTCCAAGTGTGGGGCAACTAAAGCGTCTGACTGCACCATGAGTTTCGCCGGTACTGGCTGCTGATTGGTCTCAATCACTTGCTCGACCTGCTGGCTATCCACCAGCCGGCTGCTGGTGTCGCTCAACTCTTTTTGAAGTGCTGCCAGCACGGCGCGTGCTTCCACGGTTTTCTGGCCAAGCAGGAAGAATTCGTGAGCGGCATTAGCGATCTCACGCTCATTCGTGCCATCGACATTACTCATGAGTCGGGCTCAAGCATTTTTATCTCCTGGGTGTGACAAACCTGAACTCTGTTTGTCGGTCGACCACCGAGCAGACCTTCCTGGTCCGGCAGCATTTCGCCAATCTGCAAGCCGTTTTCGTCGATGCGGTAAAGCCGTAACTCATCGGAGTGGGCGCTAGCCCGAAGCTTGACCACGGCCATGATGCGCAGCAAGCGGCTCTGCACTTCAATGTAGCGCTGAACGATGATCGCGTCGGTGAGAAACGCCGTGCCGTAGGGGCTGAAACGCAGGTCGGTGTAGCGGTCTTCCAGCTCCGAAGTCATCAATACACTGACCCCAACACTGGTCAGCGCAGTGACCATGCGTGACAGCGATTCACGGAAGTCTTCGCGGAAAGTCGGCGCGAGCGCCAGTTCGAAGCCCGACAACGAGTCGATCACCACACGAGTGGCTTTCAGTCGACGGATCTCGCTGAGCATCAACTGCACGATTTCGGCGATAGACAGATCCGGTGCGCGGCTGTCCACCAGACCGATCTGACCGCTTTGGATCAACTGAGTGAGGGTGACATTCTGAAAATGATTGGGCCGTTGTTCGAACACCGCGATCACGCCGGTTTCGCCATTGCGTGCGCCTTCGGCGAGGAAGGTTGCCGCCAGAATGCTTTTGCCCGAACCCGAAGGCCCGGCCACCAGCAGCGAATAACCCCGAGGTAGGCCGCCGCCGAGCATCTCGTCGAGCTGCGGCACGCCCATTTTCAGGCGTTTGATCGGGAGCTCAAGAGGCGCTTCAGCCGCCTTGAGCACTGCCGGCGCAAACACCTTGATCCCCGAAGTGGCAATGCGGAAGGTATGCAGCCCCGGCAATGTCGGTTGGCCACGCATCTTCATGATCTCCATCTTGCGCACCATCGAGTTGCGCTGGACGCTCTGGCGCAGCCAGATCAGGCCATCGGCCACGGTGAAAATCGGGTTGGTGTCGGTTTCGGTGAAATATTCGCCAATCAGGAAGGTCGTCGCTTGCCAGGTGGTCATCAACATGCCCAGTTGCTGAACGAACTGCGGCAGGTTGTTGTTGGGATTGTCCTGGGTCTGGCTGGCCAGTACCACGGAGCGGAACGAGTCGACGAACACCAGCGATGGGGAGTGAGCCTCGACCTCGCTGACGATGCGCCGCAGCACCTCGTCCAGATTTCCGGCCAAGGTATCGTCGGCCAGGTTGACGTAGCGGATCGACTGGTTGATCGTTTCGCTGTCGAAAAAGTCGAACTGTTGCTGATAACGCAGCATCTTCAGCGGCGGCTCGCCGAGCACGGTAAAGAACAGTGCCGGGCGTTCAGGCGTTGCCAGGGCAAACATCATTTGATGCGCCAGGGTGGTTTTGCCGCAGCCAGGCGGGCCGGCGATCAGGTTGAACGAAAACTCCGGCAGTCCTCCGCCCAGCACCTCGTCTAGCCCTGGCACGCCGGTGGCCAGGCGGTTGATAGTCACTTTGGTGCTCATGGCGAATTTTCCTGCGAAGGGGTGTCGCTCAAAGAAGGTTCCCACACGCCACGAAACAAACGTGCGGTGAGCGAGGGCCCGATGAGCGTGATCAGTAACTCGTAGAAGGTGGTCAGCAGCACCTCGCCGAAGAACAGCGCATCGACTTCGCTTTGCTCAACGAGTACGGATTTGAGGGCATTCAGATCCATACCTGTCTGCACTTTGTCATAGGTGCCGGCCAGTCGCGGATGAGTGGAAACGCACAGATTGAGGCTGCGGCGATAAAGCGCAGCAACCCCTTGCTGGCCGATGATGGGTCTGAGGGCTGCGTCCATATCCTGCAAGGTTGAAATAATTGCGTGGGTGGTCTTTGCAAGATCAGCAATGTCACCGACCCGGCGCGCCAGAAAAGCTACGATCTGGCGGCCCTCTTCGCTTTCCCTGGACATGGCTCACTAATTTTTGATGGGCACCTGTCGATGGTACACCCTATAACCTGTGATCGAGTTTTCATTTGGACGCAGAGCTACTGATCTTCGGATACCTGCTAGATGGCTGAAGGAAATCCGAGGCGCGAGGTTGATTCCTTCGTCGACGAACTCGACTTGGGTGCGCTCGGTTTTGAGGGCATTGCCTCTGCCAAAGCTGGTCGCCCGGCCTGTCATCAGCGACCAAACAGCAAAGATTTTCCTCTCTGTTTACGTCTCAAGCACCTGGATTTGTGATTTGAATATAAACCGACCAAATGCCAAGCAATATCCAAAACGTCGCAAAAATCCAAGGTGTGCGAACCGAAAACAGCAACGCCTTTCGGTACCCCTTGTGCGTGGACTCTCGCTCACAAAATAAAGGCGAGTCGTCATACGCCAACCCTATTACAGGCTCGCTATGCAATAGCTCGCTCTGCTTGAAATGCCAGTGGTCAATAATGTCGTATGCCGCGCGAATACCTGGCCAAGCATTCAGCAAACTTAGCACGCCAAGCAACGCAAGAAACGGTGGCACTACCAGCGTGAACAACTTGCCCCACTCTGGGTTGAGATTGCCCATACAAGAGGCAAATGCGATGACCAAAAAGGACTGGGATGCCAGATAGGCGTCAGTTCGATTGGCCAAGATGCTAGTTTCGTAGTGAATCTCTCTACGATAAAAATCCAAGCGCTCCTTCGGCGACCCGAACATCTTCGCATTGCGCTCGTTGAGTGCGGTGTCACTTATCTGGGAAGTCAAAATTCTCGGCAAGGTGGGCTCATCCTGATCAAGTATGTGAAGCTCTGGCTTACCACCCATCCCAATCCGCGAATTGAACTGGATATCTCCCACGTCAGCGTTGGTCACTCACTAACGCCTGCCGAAGGGTATTTATTTCCAATTTCACCCTTGCGCTAAATGCTCCGCCATCATCCGCGCTCCGAGCTCCCGCTCAGCAACCTGCACCAGCCCATGGTTATGGTCAGCCGCTACAAGCGGAATCACCACCTCATCAACACGCTTCACCTTGACGTTGATCCGCCAGACTTCCTGGCCTTCAATGTCCTCCCTGCAGGTCACGTAATTCCAGGGCCAAAAGCCTTCGCGCTCGTCATAAGTACTCTGCTTGGTCACTCGCTGCAATGATGGCCGTATGCTCTTCACAGAAAAGGAAAAGGTGTGGTTCATCCGTTGACCGAAGGCCGCAACGATCCGTTCCCGTGTCGGCAAATTTAAACCAGCCTACGTTCTTAATGTGCGATGAGCGTGGATTGTGTTGTGGATCAGGGGACGCCACGCACCGCACCCGGGTGTTGCTGGTTGACTCGCAAGGGCGCCAACAAACAATCCTTTCGTTCTTGAAAGCTCCGCAGTCGATAGTTCGCACAGCCAAGGGTGAATGCTTATTGACGGAGGGTGGCCCAACCGAGTGCTGGAACTGGAGCCATCCACAGTCCTGGAAGTTCACGAGGAGGATGAATTGCTCGATCAGCACGACGTGCAGGGCGAGGGTTTAGAGGACGGAAGTCCAGGCACTGTGGGGCCACGCCATCTCCCCGTGGTGGGACTTGGTAACCGGCGCTCGGCAGGACTTCAAACCCGGCGACCCGCAAACCTGGGCGGCGTTCGGCGTGCAAGGCATGGTGCTGTACAACTTTGAAACCGAAGCCACGGCGTTTATCGGTGAAGGTGGCCAAACCGCCGCGCGACTGGAAGGCGACTACGACATCCTGCTGACCAACCGACTCATTTTGCAGCCAACCGCCGAACTTAATTTTCACAGCAAAAACGACCCGCAACGAGGCATCGGTTCTGGCTTGTCTAACACTGAAGCGGGCCTACGCCTGCGTTATGAAATCCGCAGGGAGTTTGCGCCTTACATCGGCGTGACCTGGAACCGCACATACGGCAAAACAGCCGATTATGCCAAGGACGACGGCGAGGATCGCAGTGAAGCACGTCTCGTCCTTGGTGTTCGGCTGTGGTTCTAGTACGACGCGTCAACTTAACAATCAAAAAAGTTACCGCTCAACGCGGCGAGAGGCCTTGTATGCGCTTGATCAAAACCATCGCTGGTGTCATCGCACTTTCCACCGGGTTGCTCATGAGCACATTCGCTCAGGCGCACCCGAAATTGCTCTCATCTACCCCGGAGGAAGGCGCAGACGTTGCGGCCCCCGGCAAGATCGAACTGCACTTCTCCGAAAACCTCATGACCCAGTTCTCTGGCGCGAAACTGGTCATGACCGAAATGCCTGGTATGGCCCACCCCCCGATGCCCATGAAGGCCAAAGTCTCCGGCGGCAGCGACCCGAAAACCATGATTATCACGCCGCTCTCTCCTTTGCCCGCTGGTAGCTATAAAGTTGAATGGCGCGCGGTGTCATCGGACACTCATCCGATCACCGGCAACGTTTCGTTCAAAGTGAAGTAACTGATGAGCGATTGGGCCAGCATTGCCCTGCGCTTCGGCTTGTACATAGATTTGATGCTGCTCTTTGGCGTGGCGCTTTTTGGCTTGTACAGCCTTAAAGGGCGAGAGCGAGTGTCGGGTGCCGTGTTGCCGTTTCAGTCTATGTTGGCGGGGACCACGGCGCTCGGTGTGTTGGTGTCTGTCGCTAGCATGGTGCTGATGGCGAGCACCATGAGCGGGGAGTTGGACTACGCTGAGCTGCGTCCGCATATTGAGATGATGGTCTTGGAGACGGACGTAGGGCTAGCCTGCGTCGTGCGAATTATCGCGTTGGTTGTTGGTGGTTTAGCGGTGATATTCAACCAACGTGCGCCTCGCGTTAGCTTGTTGGTTGCAGCTATTGCCGGCGGGATCGCCCTTGCAAGTCTTGCGTGGAACGGTCATGGAGCGATGGATGAAGGCAGTCGTCGTTTTTGGCATTTTTCAACGGACATACTGCACTTAATGGCGGCTGGAGCCTGGCTCGGCGCGTTAGTCGCATTTGCCTGGATGGCAAGGCTTGACACGCTGCAAACCGAAGAGCGTATCAGATTGCTGGCCCGGGCCGTCACCCGATTCGAATCGGTGGGCGCTTTAATCGTAGTCGTCATCACGGTCACAGGAGTCGTGAACTACCTGTTCATCGTGGGCCCAAAGTTTGATGACGTAGTCCTTAGCGCCTATAGGACTTTGTTGTTCATCAAGGTAGTGCTTTTTGCCGGAATGCTGGTGCTGGCCGCCTTGAACCGGTTTCACCTTAGCCCGCTTTTGGAGAGGTCATTACGGAATGGCCAGTATAGGGCGGCAGGTATTTCGTTAAGGCGCAGCGTGTTGGTTGAATTATCGACGGCGGTTTTGATAGTGGGGCTAGTGGCTTGGTTGGGAACCTTGAGTCCCGAAATGGAGATAGCATCCCATTAGAGTTGCCGAATTTGTAAAAGCTCGTGCCAGCCGTGATAGACCAAGAGGTTATTTCAGTGACCTGCGTGCCGAGGCAGGGCTGTAGAAATCAAAGCTGCAAACAGTACGAATGCGCTAGATATCCAAAAGCATGCCCCCAGCCCATACACCTGATAAACCCAGCCGGAGAGCACCGTGCCTATCAAGCGTCCCATGGCGTTAGACATGTAATAAAAACCCACATCCAGCGACACGCCATCTTCCTTGGCATAGGCCAGGATCAGATAGCTGTGCAGCGAGGAATTCACCGCGAACAGCACGCCAAAAACCATCAATCCGCCGAGCAGAACAACCTGCTGTGACAGGCCGGTGTTCAGCCCGAGAGCGATTGCCGCAGGCAGACCCGCCAGTGCAAGTGCCCACAGAAACGCCGCTCGACCATCCGGTACGTGCCCTCGTTTCTTTCCGGTGATGTTGGGTGCGAAGGACTGCACGATGCCGTAGCCAATCACCCAGGCCGCCAGGAAGCCGCCAACCTTCCAGAAGTCCCAACCGAACACGCTGTTCAGGTACACCGGCAAGGCCACCACAAACCAGACGTCGCGGGCGCCGAACAGAAACATCCGCGCCGCTGAGAGGATGTTGATTGCCCGGCTCTTGGACAGGATGTCGCGAAACTTTGGCTTGGCTTTGGCTTTGCCCAAGTCCTTTTTCAACAGGATCAAGCTGCTGATCCAGATCAGCGCCAGGACACCGGCCATGGCCAGCAAGGCACCTTTGAAGCCGATCAATGCCAACAAGGCTCCGCCGAGAAAGAAGCCGACACCCTTGAGTGCGTTCTTCGAGCCGGTGAGAATCGCTACCCACTGGTAGAGCTTGCCCTGCTGCCCATCAGGAACCAGAAGTTTGATGGAGCTTTTCGCGCTCATCTTGTTCAGGTCTTTGGCAATTCCCGACAATGCCTGCGCCCCCATCACCCAAGGGATGGTCAGCCAGGCCACAGGAACCGTCAGCATCAGCAGCGCCGCGACCTGGAGGCCCAGCCCGATGTTCATGGTTCGGTTCAGCCCCAGCCGGGCGCCGAGGTAGCCACCCACCAGGTTGGTGATCACGCCAAAGAGTTCGTAGAACAGAAACAACGCCGCGATTTGCAGTGGGCTGTAGCCCAACGCGTGAAAGTGCAGCACCACCAACATGCGCAAGGCGCCGTCGGTGAGGGTGAAGGCCCAGTAGTTACCCGTCACGAGCAGGTACTGCCGCACTTGCGGAGCGAGGGCTGACAACGTTTTCATGACCGCTCCTCAGACTGCCAGACCGACCATTCTGGCCAGTTCGACGGTGCGGTTGGCATAGCCCCATTCGTTGTCGTACCAGGCATAGAGTTTAACCTGGGTGCCGTTGATGACCATGGTCGACAGCGCGTCGATGATTGATGAGCGTGGATCTGTGCGGTAGTCGATGGACACCAGTGGACGTTCCTCGAAGCCGAGGATGTCTTTCAGCTCGTTCTCGGAGGCGTCCTTGAGGAACTGATTCACCTCTTCGACAGTGGTGGCTCGCTCAACCTCGAAGACACAGTCAGTCAGCGACGCGTTGGCCAGCGGCACCCGTACCGCGTGACCATTCAGGCGCCCACGCAGCTCTGGGAAGATTTCCGCGATCGCGGTGGCCGAGCCGGTACTGGTTGGAATCAGGCTCATGCCTGAAGCACGCGCACGGCGCAGATCCTTGTGCGGCTGATCGAGGATGCTTTGGGTGTTGGTCAGGTCGTGAATGGTGGTGATCGAACCGTGGCGAATGCCCAGCTTTTCGTGGATCACTTTCACCACTGGAGCGAGGCAATTGGTGGTGCATGACGCCGCCGTGACGATGCGATGTTCCGCCGCATTGAACAGCTGATGATTGACGCCCATGACGATGTTGAGCGCGCCTTTTTCCTTCACCGGGGCGCTGACCACTACGCGCTTCACGCCTTGGTCGAGGTAAGCCTGAAGCGCAGCGACGGTCTTCATCTTGCCGCTGGCTTCAATCACCAGATCGCAGCCCGACCAATCAGTGTCGGCAATCGCCTTGTTGGCGGATACCTTGATTCGTTTGCCGTCGATGACGATGCTGTCGCCCTCAGAGTCGGCCTGGTAATTCCAACGACCATGCACCGAATCGAAGTTCAGCAGGTGTGCATGAGTCGCCGCATCACCTGCCGGATCGTTGATCTGCACAAATTCAAACTCTGGCCAGCTCCAGGCTGCTCGCAGAGCGAGGCGACCGATCCGACCGAAACCATTGATGCCAACTTTGATAGTCATGTTGTTGTGCTCTGTATCTGTAGTCAGTGGGAGTTCGACTGGGTGTCGAATTGGCCGATGTATTCGATATGGGCGGGATGCTGAATGGCACGCGGACGCAACGACTGAACATCGCGGATGGCATCGCTGAATGGCACACCGCTCTCGATCAACAGCTGAGCGGCGACCAAACCGGTACGGCCCGAGCCGCCCTTGCAATGGATGGCGATGGTTTTCCCTTCGGTCAGTAACTGCTTGAGTCGTGGATGGTGCTGCTCCCATGCGGCTTTAAATGCTTCGCCAGGCGCTTGATCATCTTCTACTGGCAGGTGAAACCACTCGATGCCGAGCATTTGGCACTCTTCGGGCAGCAGGTCGATCTCGTTCTGAAACAACTCTTCTGTCGGCATCAGCGTCAGCAACGCCGATGCACCTGCATCCCTAAGTGTTTGCAACGCCTCGAAAGGTCGGGTGCCCTTCGTGCCTGGGCACGGGGTGAAGATCAATTGGCCATTGAACTGTGTCAGGGGCAGTACGGAATATGGGTGTTGTTGCACAGTGAAAAATCCTCAGATGGAGCGCTGATTGACACGTTTCATGAGTTCTTCCGCCGACTCCTTGCGCTCGGAATAACGATCGACCAGATAGTCCTGACGGTCGCGAAGCAGCAGCGTGAATTTCACCAACTCTTCCATCACATCAACGACGCGGTCGTAGAACGGAGAAGGTTTCATCCGGCCGTTATCGTCGAATTCCATATAGGCCTTCGGCACGGAGGATTGGTTGGGGATGGTGAACATGCGCATCCAACGTCCCAGCACTCGCAGCTGATTGACCACATTGAACGACTGCGAGCCGCCGCATACCTGCATCACGGCAAGGGTTTTGCCCTGGGTCGGGCGTACCGCGCCCATCGCCAGTGGCACCCAGTCGATCTGCGCTTTGAAGACCGCGCTCATGGAACCGTGACGTTCTGGAGAACACCAGACCTGCCCCTCGGACCACAGCATCAGCTCGCGCAGTTCCTTCACCCGTGGGTGATCATCGGGAGCGTCATCTGGCAGCGGCAAACCTGACGGATTGAAAATCCGCGCCTCGGCCCCTAAGTGCTCCAGCAGTCGAGCGGCCTCCTCCACCATCAGGCGACTGAAAGAGCGCTCACGGGTCGATCCATACAGCAGCAAAATGCGTGGCTTATGGATAGAGGTCTTCTCGATGCCCAGCTTGTCAGTCGATGGGAGATCAACCAGTTCGGTATCGAGTTGGGGGATGTGGTCATCAAACATAGTCTTTGTCCTGCGCAATGGCGCTCTTGGATTCATCGAACCAGCGGCGTTTCAACCAGAGGGCCACACCGACCAGGGAAATCAGTACCGGCACTTCCACCAATGGGCCAATCACCGTGGCAAAGGCGACCGGGGAAGCCAGGCCGAAGGTGGCGACGGCCACGGCAATCGCCAGTTCGAAGTTGTTGCTTGCGGCTGTGAAAACCAGTGCGGTGGTGCGCGGATAGTCAGCCTTGAGCAGCTTGCCCATCCAGAAGCTAATGAAAAACATCACCACGAAGTAGATCGTCAGCGGGATCACGATGCGCAATACGTCGAATGGCAATTGCAGCACCACATCGCCCTTGAGGCTGAACATGGCCACGATGGTCAACAGTAGTGCCACCAGTGTCAGCGGGCTGATCTTTGGAATGAAGCGCTCCTGGAACCAAGCTTCGCCTTTACGGGCGATGAGAATCTTGCGGGTCAGGAAGCCTGCCAGGAATGGCACACCCAGGTAGATCAGTACCGACTCGGCAATGCTGACAAAGCTGGTCTCAATCACACTGCTTTCCAGCCCAAACAGCGGCGGCAACAGCCCAAGGAAGACCCAGGCATAAAGGCTGAAAAACAAAATCTGGAAGATGCTGTTGAACGCCACCAATCCGGCGACGTACTGATTGTTGCCACCCGCGATCTGATTCCAGACCAGCACCATCGCGATGCAACGAGCCAAGCCGATCAGGATCAGGCCCGTCATGTACTCCGGCTGGTCCCGCAGGAAGATGATCGCCAACGCAAACATTAATACCGGTCCGATGACCCAGTTTTGCACCAAAGACAAAACAAGGATGCGCTTGTCCTTGAAGACTTCCGGCAGTTCCTCATAACGAACCTTGGCCAGAGGCGGATACATCATCACGATCAAGCCGATAGCGAGGGGGACGTTGGTTGTGCCCACAGAAAGACTGTTGAGCCACTGCGGCCAGCCTTCGAACAGGCTCCCCAAACCGATACCCAGGGCCATGGCGAGAAAAATCCACAGCGTCAGGTAACGGTCTAGAAAGGAGAGGCGGCTTTTACTCATGATCATTGCTCCTATGGTTACAGCGTGCCAATCAGGGCCAGCTCTGCCTTGAGCTGTACGGCACTCAGTCGGGCAAGCGGTAAAGCCAAGAAAGCTTCAATACGGGTTTTGATCTGCTCCAAGGTGGCTTCAAAAGCCGCCTCGATCTCTTCTTGAGTCCCGTGGTATTCCGAAGGGTCAGCCAGACCCCAGTGGGCTTTGGTGGCGGGTCCAAAAAATACCGGGCAGGCCTCACCCGCAGCCTTGTCGCACACCGTAATGACGAAATCAGTTGCCAGCTTCACATGGACATCGCTGGACTTACTGAACAATCCGGCTGTCGAAATACCAGCCTTCTTCAACGTTTTGAGACTCAGCGGATGCACTTCCCCTTTGGGTTGACTGCCAGCGCTGTAGGCTTTCATGCCTCCCTGTGCCAAGTGGTTGAAGACCGCTTCACAAAGGATGCTGCGGCAGCTATTGGCAGTGCAGAGAAACAGGATTTTCATCGAGCGGTCTCGTAGTCGAAGGCGGAATCAGGCGATTTTGCTTTCACAGCAGGCCAGCGCCCTTTCAGGACGGTCGCCCATTTCATCGAGGCGTTTGGATTCAGGGCTCAACCAATGCTTGTTGCTTTCGAGAGTAGTGGTCAGCACTTGATGGACCCAATCTGGGAGGTTTGGGTGCAGCCGGTAATACACCCATTGGCCTTGCCGACGATCCGACAACAGGCCGCAGCTGCGCAGCTGCGCGAGGTGTCTGGATACTTTTGGCTGACTCTCGTTCAACGCGCAGGTCAGCTCGCAAACACAAAGCTCTCCTTCACGGGTGATGAGCATCATCGTGCGGACCCGAGTGTCGTCAGCCAGGCATTTGAAAACAGTGGTCGGTGTCAGATGGTCAGCCATATCGTTTCTCAGTGTTTGTTTTTGACCAAGACGAACATCTTGATGCGCTCATGAATTTCGTGAAGGGTGTGGCGGAAGGCATCGGGTTTGGTGCTGGTGACCGGGTCCTCAAAACTCCAGGCCAATGCTTCACCTGATCCAGGTAAAGACAGGCATTCCGCTGCGGCTTTATCACACAAGGTGATGACGTAATCGAAACGCTCACCACGGAACTCGTCTACCGACTTACTACGTAATCCTTCAGTGCTCACACCGATGTGTGAAAGCGCCTCGAAGGTGCGCGGATCTACCTGAGTCGGAGTTGTGCCGGCGCTGAACGCCTCGAAATGCTCCGAGTCGGTATGCCTCAGCAGCGCTTGGGCCAACTGTGAGCGGGCAGCGTTGGCGGTACAAACGAACAGGACACGGGCTTTGCTGGTCATTGTGAAATCTCAGCTCATATACGGTTTAACAAATATATGTTTTCCCGCATATAAGGTAAAGAGCCAACGACATATTAATCCATCAAAACGATTGAATTCCGCCGGCCACCCTCAATGAAAGCTCTGTATTACGGCGTTAGGCAGGTAAATCGTCTTCCGGGCCTCTTCAAATATCTGCAGCGGTGCATATATGGTTTTTGTAATGAAACTGTCACTCACGCAAAGATAGGTCGATCCTTGGTTCAAGGACTACCTGGACATGTAGAAGAAAATAAGAAGGTCGCCCCTAACCCGCCCCGGTCATCGAGGGCGGGCTCGGTTGCTGCGCACTAAGCCTTGCAACAACCCGGCGAGGTACGAGGTGCGACCTCAGGAATTGTCCCTCCAGTGCCGCAACAAGACGCCTGACTTGCCGAAGCCTTCAAGCAATCATCGACTTCATCGAAATCCGAGTTGCAAATGCCAGTCTCCGGGAGGTCCAGCTCAACCCTTTTGGCCGCATCCCAGTCGCCCGCCAATGCCGCGACAACAGACCGTACCTGCTCATACCCCGTCATCAACAAGAACGTTGGCGCGCGGCCATAGCTCTTCATCCCCATAATGAGCAAGCCTTCCTCAGGCCAGCTCTACCGCACCATGGGGCCTGACCGTACCGCAGCTGTGTTCGTTGGGATCAATCATCGGAGCAAGCAACACTGCGCTTTGTTGCGGGATCAAGTGCGATACGCAACTCGGCGAGCAGGCTCAGGTCAGGGCGGAATCCAGTCGCCACAATGATCTCGTCCACAGGTGGAAGTATCTGCTCTCTCGCCGTCACGACCAACCCTTGGCGCTTGCCTATAACCTGATCGATAGCGACGTTTTTGAACAGCTCGATCACGCCGTCATTCAGCAACTGGCGAATCTTCAGGCCGAGCTTTCCGCTCTCCTCCAATAGGTCATTCGCACCACCACCTAGAATGCGCTCAAGAGAGTTTGGGTCGAATGCGGTCACTCGCGCCACAATCCCATCAAAATGCCCCAGCCAAATCGACGACCCACCGCCCGCGGGCCTTTGGTTGTCTGACCTCCCCCGCTGCTACGCTTTCGATTCCTCGATCGGAGTCGAAACGATGCCCACTGAATACTCTCTCCCCGATGTTCTTGAACGCCTGCATCACAACCAACTCGCCCTGGAGGCTGCGCTGATGGAGCTGACCTTATTGATTGAGAGCCAAGGCCATGCCGAGGCTGGCGACAATGTCCGCGGCGCGCTTCACACGATCGGTGAGAACGCCGGACACATCAAACAGGGCTTGGCCAAGCTGACGGCCCAAGGCCCACACCAATCAAGCTGCCCCCAACGTCCGCCTGCAACAGCCTTTTTGGACTTTGTGCGCATGCAGTCCGGGTCAGCACGCGCTGTTCGGCGCGAAGGATGACCCCCGTACTACACATTTCGTCAGATACAAATCCCAAACTATGTGCTCGCGGGTAAAATGGCATAATATGCCAATGATCGAAAGAAACCTGTTTGCTCAGAGCTGGAGCTAATTATGGCGACGCGAAACGTTGTGCTCACCCCTCACCAGGAACAGGTTATCCATGACCTGGTTCAGTCCGGCCGTTATCAAAATGCCAGCGAAGTGATGCGAGAAGGTTTGCGTCTATTGGAACAGCGCGTCGCCGAAGACACCGCCAAAATTGAGGCCCTGCGTCAGGCGACCTCGATCGGCATAATGGATCTTGAGCACCGGCGCTTTACTCAGTTGAACGAAGGGGATCTGGAGCACTACCTCGAGGGCTTGAGCCTGGAGGCAACCATCCCCGCGAGAGAGAAACACTGAGCATGCCGCAGTATCGGATTTCCAACGCGGCGCGCGCCGACATTGTCGACATCCTCAGGCTCTCCCAGACGCAGTTCGGCGATCAAGCACGCCAGCGGTATCAGGCGCTGATCCTCGCGGCGCTGCAAGCTATTGCCGGCCCGCCTTATCGCATCGGCAGCCACGAACGCGATGAGCTTGCACCGGGCCTTCGCAGCTATCACCTCATCTATTCACGCCAGCAGGCCAATCACCCCCATGGGACAGTCAAAAGCCCACGCCATATCGTGTTCTATCGTGTGGCAAACGACGACGTGATCGAGGTCGTCCGACTCTTTCATGACGCCATGGAAGTGCAACTGCACCTGCCCAACGACTGATCACCGACCTGGCCCAAAGGCTTAACTGGCCATGAGCAGCGAAGGTAAGGCGCCCCCCCTCTACATCTCAACCTGAGCGCCCTCGCTGTCAGCCGAACCGGCGGCCAGTTGAAGCGGGAGGTTCTGGGTCCAAGACTATCGAGTCCCACGACCAGTACCACGATGTTCAACTTTGCACACCACTTTCAATGCTGAAAGACCGTTTCTTAGACGTTTTCCGTGGCCAGGCGCCTAGCATTCCGCTCCAGCCGTCGATGGACGCGCGGATCGATGCCCCCGGCGACCAACGTCCTCGCAACATCACGCAGAGCGCGAGCATCTCGTAGGCTAACTTCAGGATCGGTGCCGAGCGAAATACGGTGTTGCTTATCCACCCAGGAAAAGCGGAAGTGCCAGCGCTTGGCGCCTTTCGTACTCACGAAAAGGGCGAGGCCGTTGTAGTCGGGGAAGGTGTAGTCCTTGGCACGGGGCTTGGCGTGCCGGACCGCGGTATCGGTGAGGGCCATCGTACAATCTCCGTCTCGTTTGGATGGGAGATTTGTACGGTTTCCAGGGGGGCGAGTCTCACGAAAAAGTGATCTACCAGGCGCCGGATTAATGTACTAAAAAATGTACTAAAAAAACGTGGCTTCTAGTGATCTCAAGGGGAACTTACTGGAACAAAAAAAAGAGGCCGAAGCCTCTTTTTTTCAGTCTCTACAGATTTCAATAGAAGCCTGTAGAACAATAATTGGAGCGGGAAACGAGACTCGAACTCGCGACCCCGACCTTGGCAAGGTCGTGCTCTACCAACTGAGCTATTCCCGCGTCTTGGTGTGGCGCATTCTATAGAATCCAGAAGCGCCGTCAAGCCTTTGATTCAAAAAAGTTTTATTTCTTTTCTGCATCGGTCTTCAGATGCGGCCAGGCAGCCCGCAGGTACTGGATCATGGACCACAACGTCAGGCCGGCGGAGACCAGCAGCAAAGCGTAACCGAACAGGACCCAGAACGTGAAGTCCGACGGGTTGGCCAGCAGGATCACCAGCGCCAGCATTTGCGCGGCGGTTTTCCATTTGCCCAGGTTCGACACTGCGACGTGGGCCCGGGCGCCGAGTTCGGCCATCCACTCGCGCAGCGCCGAGACCACGATCTCGCGACCGATGATGACGGCGGCCGGCAGCGTGAGCCACAGGTTGCCGTGTTCCTGCACCAACAGTACCAGCGCCACGGCGACCATCAGCTTGTCGGCCACCGGATCGAGGAACGCCCCGAATGGCGTGCTTTGCTCCAGACGGCGGGCCAGGTACCCGTCCAGCCAGTCTGTGGCGGCAGCAAAGGCGAACACCGAGGCGGATGCCAGGTAGCTCCAGTGGTAAGGCAGGTAGAACAGCAAAATAAAGATCGGAATGAGCAGGACGCGTAGAACGGTAATCAGATTAGGGATATTCATCGGCACAACTGGCTACGAGGTGAGGTGGCATTCTACTCGCTGTGCAGATTTGCATAAATCAACTCTGCGAGCTTTTTACTGATCCCGGGTGCTTTGGCGATCTCTTCGATGCTGGCACGAGACAGCTCCTGCAATCCACCAAAATGTTTCAACAAATCGCGCCGACGTGTCGGGCCGACGCCCGCGACGCCCTCAAGCGTAGACGTACGGCGGGTTTTGCCACGACGGGCACGGTGCCCGGTAATCGCGAAACGGTGGGCTTCGTCGCGTATCTGCTGGATCAAATGCAGCGCGGGGGAATCGCCGCGCAAGGTGAATTCGTGGGCGGCATCATTCAGGTACAAAGTTTCGAAACCGGCCTTGCGTGTGGCGCCCTTGGCCACGCCCAGCAGGATCAGGTCGGGCACCGCCAGTTCATTGAGCACGTCCCGGGCCATGGACAGCTGGCCCTTGCCGCCGTCCACCAGCAGAATGTCCGGCAGCTTGCCCTCCCCGTCCTTCAGTTTGCTGAAGCGTCGGGTCAGGGCCTGGTGCATCGCGGCGTAGTCGTCGCCGGGGGTGACGCCTTCGATGTTGTAGCGTCGGTAGTCGGACTTGATCGGGCCTTCCGGGCCGAACACCACGCAGGAGGCCACGGTCGCTTCGCCGCTGGAGTGACTGATGTCGTAACACTCCAGACGCTGTGGTGGCTCGTCGAGGTTCAGCACTTCTGCCAAGGCATCGAAACGTGCTGCAACATGTTGCCGGTTGGCCAGCCGAGCGCCCAGGGCCTGCTCGGCATTGGTGACCGCCAATTGCTGCCAGCGTGCCCGGGTGCCACGAACCCTGTGGCTGATGGTCAGTTCGCGACCGCGCAGCTTGTCGATGGCCGCGATCAGGGTCGGGAAGTCTTCGTGAACCACATTAACGATCAGCTCGCTCGGCAAGTCGCGTTCGGGGCTGCTGACGTAGTATTGGCCGAGAAACGCCGCCATGACTTCGGACACGTCTTCTTCGATACCCACCTGCGGGAAGAAGTTCTTGCTCCCCAGCACCCGCCCGCCGCGCACGCTGATCAAGTGCACGCAGGCACCGCCCGGATTGACGAACGCCGCGATCACGTCGACATCCCCCGTGCCGCCTTCCATGCTCTGCTGATCCTGGACCCGGCGCAGCAACGAGATCTGGTCGCGCAACTCGGCGGCCCGCTCGAATTCGAGGTTGATTGCCGCCTCTTCCATGGCCGCGGACAATTCGTCCGTCAGCGCATTGCTGCGTCCCTCGAGGAACATCACCGAGTGCCGTACGTCTTCGGCGTAGACCTCGGGCTCCACCAGGCCGACGCAGGGTGCCTTGCAGCGTTTGATCTGGTATTGCAGGCACGGCCGCGTGCGGTTCTTGTAATAGCTGTCCTCGCACTGGCGCACGAAAAAGGTCTTCTGCAGCAGGCTCAGGCTTTCACGAATCGCCCCGGCGCTGGGATAAGGACCAAAGTACTTACCCTTGGCCTTCTTCGCACCGCGATGGATGCTCAGGCGCGGGAACGGGCCATCCGAGAGAAAGACGTAGGGGTAGGATTTGTCGTCGCGCAGCAGAATGTTGTAGGGCGGCCGCCACTCCTTGATCAGCGTCTGCTCAAGCAACAGGGCTTCGGTTTCATTGGCCGTGATCGTCGTTTCGACCTGGGCGATACGCGCCACCAGGGCCGCGGTCTTGGGGGCGAGCCCGGACTTGCGGAAGTAGCTCGACAGACGACTCTTGAGGTTCTTGGCCTTGCCGACGTAGAGCAGGCGCGCATCGCTGTCGAACATGCGATACACACCGGGGCGCCCACTGACTGTCGACAGAAAGGCACCTGGATCAAAGGCTTCAGTCATTTTCAGAGGCTGGCATCGACCATGCCGTGACGAACCGCCAACAGCGTCAACTCGACATCACTGCTGATCGAAAGCTTTTCGAAAATGCGGTAACGGTAGGTATTCACGGTTTTTGGCGACAGGCACAGCTTGTCGGAAATGATCTGGACTTTCTGACAGCCGACAATCATCAGCGCGATCTGGATCTCCCGTTCCGACAGCGCATCGAAGGGTGAATCGTTGGTCGGCTGGAACGACTTGATCGCCAGTTGCTGGGCAATCTGCGGGCTGATGTAGCGTTGCCCGGCAAACACCAGGCGAATCGCCTGGACCATTTCCGGCAACCCGGCACCCTTGGTCAGGTAACCCGCGGCACCGGCCTGCAACAACCTTGTAGGAAACGGATCTTCTTCGCACACGGTGACCGCGACGACCTTGATGTCCGGATGACTGCGCAATAATTTGCGCGTGGCTTCAAGACCGCCGATTCCCGGCATCTTGACGTCCATCAGTACCACATCGGGTTTCAACTCACGCGCCTTGAGCAGGGATTCTTCACCTGATTCAGCCTGGCCGACCACTTGCAGGCCATCGATGTCAGCCAGCATTCGTGTAATGCCTGTACGAACGAGATCATGGTCATCGACTACTAGCACCCTAATCAAGCAGACACCTCGCGATATGGTCTTATTGGGTTGCTCGACACCTTAGCAAAAAGCGACTGGCAGACCTAGCGGCACGCGCTATATAAAAAGTATCAATAGTTCTTGAAAGGCTTGCCGTATACGTGTCTTAGCCATGCACCCCATCGATCTCGCGCTGCATTCTCAGGAAACACCCGTCCGTGCCAACGACTGCCAGTCCCTTTCTCTCATATAAAGCTCGCGCGGGATTGTTTTGAAAAACCGTCAGACGCAACGCCCGGCGTCGTTCCCGGCACGCCATGGCCAACACTCGATCGATCACCCAGGAGCCGGCGCCCTGCCCTTGAAACGCTTTGATGACGTGCAATTCGCGGATGTACAGGTCCCTGGCGTCCCGACTCAGGCTGACGTAACCGAGCAAGGTCTCGCCCTCCACGATCAACCAGTTCTCGCGCCCGGCCCAGCCGATATCGAAACCTTCGTCCAGCCACAACAGATTATGCTGAATGTAATAGCGCAGCATGTTGTCGCAGGTCAGCTTTCGAGCGAAGTCGAGGTCCCGGAGCGTCGCCGGGCGTAATTCCAATGCCATCAAGCCTCCGCGACCGCCACTGTTTTCTGCTGCTGGCCATTGCATTGCACTGGGCAATGACCACGCGGTCCGACGCCAGGATTGCACGGCATCCTGCCGACTCGATGACGTGGGGTTTGTCCAAGTGTCAAGTGTGTCACAACCTCCGGCGCACTCAAGCGATAGAAAACACCCTCGGCGTCCGATAGCATTTTCTGATTGAAACTGCCTACCGGCCTCTAGTAAGCTCGGTGCATTCATCGGAGACAGACCATGATCAACACCCTCTCACCGCTTCAGACCGCCAGCGCCCTGCGCTCGGTCGCGGCTGCCCGGGTGAATGACGTCTGTGCTTCGGTCAGCTTTTATTTTGGGTATTGGTTTAGCCACTGGCGCGCCTGATACCCACACGGCGCCCACTTTGAACGGGTCGCCACCAGAGAATTCTCAACCCCCGGTCGGCCTCCCGACCGGGGGTTTTGTTTTTTTCAGCCCTGCACATTTTTAGTGACACACCCGACAACTAGAGGATTTAGAAATGAACTACGCCACTTATTACCGTTACGACAGTTTTACCGCCTGGCGATTTAGCAGCCTCCGCTCGGGACAGCCTGCCGCCTCCGATCGGTCACCCACAGGTGGCAAGCACACACACGCAGCCAATCCGGCCAATTGTCGAACACCCCAGTAGGGCCGAGTGCGCGGGACCGAACCCGCCACCTGCCCAGGAAGCCTGAACATGAACTCGTCCGTCTCCGCTCTACCGCTGTCCACCCTGAGCCCTGCCAATGAAGCGCTGACCCTGCGCCTGCCCAGCTCATTGCAACTCAAGCAGCAACTGCCGCTCACCAACGCCCTGACCCAACAAGTCGCTGCCCACCGCCAGGCGGTTCGCGCGATCCTCAATGGCGAAGACGCCCGCCTGCTGGTCATCGTCGGCCCTTGTTCGATTCACGACCCCCGGTCTGCCCTCGAATACGCCACTAACCTTGCTCGCCTGGCCACCGAAGTCAGCGATGACATGCTCCTGGTGATGCGCGCCTATGTCGAAAAACCGCGCACCACAATCGGCTGGAAAGGCCTGGCCTACGATCCGCACCTGGATGGCAGCGACGACATGGCGGGCGGCCTGACCCTGTCTCGCGAGCTGATGCGTGACATGCTCCAGCTGGGCTTGCCGATTGCCACCGAACTGCTGCAACCGATGGCTGCCGGTTACTTCGACGACCTGCTCAGCTGGGTGGCGATCGGCGCCCGCACCACCGAATCGCAGATCCACAGGGAAATGGCCAGCGGCCTGGGCATGCCGGTCGGTTTCAAGAACGGCACCGATGGTGGCGTGACCGTTGCCAGCGACGCCATGCGCTCGGCCGCCCATCCCCATCGTCATTTCGGTGTCGACAGTCAGGGGCATCCTGCAATCATCCAGACCCCTGGCAATCAGGACACTCACCTGGTTCTGCGCGGCGGCCATCGCGGACCGAACTACGACCGCGAGAGCGTCGCCCAGGTGCACAGCGATTTGACCAGGCTGAAAATTCCGGCGCGAATCATGGTCGACTGTAGCCATGCCAACAGTGGCAAAGACCCGTTGCGGCAGCCGGCGGTGTTCAACGACGTGCTTGAGCAACGCCTGCAAGGTGATCGATCGCTGATCGGCATGATGATCGAGAGCCATTTGTTCGAAGGCTGCCAAGCGTTGAGCCCGGCGCTGCGGTACGGGGTATCGGTCACCGACGGCTGCCTCGGCTGGACCGGGACCGAAGACTTGTTGCGCCAGGCGGCGAGCCGGTTGCGGGCTCAGCGCGACTGACAGACAAATGACACTCCGGAGGCGGGCCATCGCACACCTGTGCACTGCCTCCGGCGAAAGGCTGTCCAGACCTTCCGACAAAGAACTCATACCCTTCGAGCTTTCGTACTTTTCCTATTCCGTTTTCATCAGGCTACCGCGGCCTTTTCATACATCGCACCCGCGCTGGAGTGCTTTAGAGTGAGGCTCAAGCCTCCCACAACCTCCTGTGAAAAAGGTATGAACAATGCAACGGAATGCAACGACTCGCTACCCGATTCTGCTGGTCCATGGGCTTTTCGGTTTCGATCGCATCGGCCGGTTCGAGCTCTTCCATGACATCAAGCAAGCCCTCAGAAACGCCGGCGTCCGAGTGTTTGTCCCACACCTGTCGGCCAGCCATAGCAACGAAGTACGCGGTGACCAGCTTCTGGCGCAGATCGAGCGGGTGCTGGAAGGTACCGGTGCGAACAAGGTCAACCTCATTGGTCACAGCCAGGGCGCGCTGGCCGCGCGTTATGCGGCAGCGATTGCACCCAGGGCCGTCGCGTCGGTGACCTCCGTCAGCGGACCGAATCACGGTTCGGAGCTGGCCGACGTCCTGCGCAAGGCCCTGACGCCCGGACGCCTGTCAGAGCAGGTCGCCGAGGCAGTCGCCACCTTGTTCACAGACTTTCTATCGTTACTCAGTGGCAACCGCCAGCTGCCGAAAAACGCCATTGCCGCGCTGAATGCGCTGACCACCGAGGGCGTGGGCATATTCAATCAAAAATACCCCCAAGGGCTGCCGCACACATGGGGTGGCAAGGGCCGTGAACTGGTCAACGGTGTTCGCTACTACTCCTGGAGCGGCACGCTGCAAGGGAGCCTCCTCGATAAAGGGCGCAATGCATTCGACCCGCTGCACGGATTTTGCCGGGCCTTCTCCCGTTATTTCACCACCGAGGCCAGGCAGAACGACGGCCTGGTCGGGCGCTACAGCTCTCATCTGGGCACCGTGATCCGCTCCGACTATCCGCTGGATCACTTCGACAGCATCAGTCAGATGGCCGGTCAGATCCGCAAAGGCATCGACCCGGTCGACCTTTATATAGAGCATGCCGAACGCTTGAAAAAGGTCGGCTTGTGAGGAATGCCCCGTTACCGGGCAGCCACGAAGGGAACTTTGAGAAGAAATAGAGCACTGAATCCGGTAGGCTCAGCACTTTACTGAACATTGAAAGGAGGAATTTCCCATGCCTAAAGCCACTGCACGTCACATCCTGGTTGCCAGCGAAGCCAAGTGCAATGAACTCAAAGCCCAAATCGAGGGTGGCGCTGATTTCGCCGAAGTCGCCAAGGCCAACTCCACTTGCCCTTCGAGCCGCCAGGGCGGTGACCTGGGTTCGTTCGGTCCGGGTCAAATGGTCAAGGAATTCGACACCGTGGTCTTCAGCGCACCGATCAACGTGGTGCAGGGTCCGGTCAAGACTCAGTTCGGTTACCACTTGCTGGAAGTGACCAGTCGTCAGGACTGATCGATTCGCGAAGTTACCTGTGCAGCGGCCCGCCTTTTGGCGGGCCGTTGTGTTTCGGTTATGTGATACGGCTGGCGAGGGGCGCGCCGCTAGCGTACAAATTGCGGTTATCGACCACCCGGCTCAAAGGCTGACAATGCGACTGGCTTTCCCAACTTTGTTGTTCCTTGCCGTGGCCCTGTTATCAGGTGCTGCCGGGGTGAATGCAACACCGCAACATGCGCTGACCGTGTATGGCGAACCGGCGAAGTATCCCGCCGACTTCAGTCATTTTGCCTACACCAACCTGCAAGCACCCAAGGGCGGCACCCTGCGTCGTTCGGCGATCGAAATCGGCCATTTCGACCATATACTGCCGTACATCGACAAGGGCATCGGCGTCACTCAGATCGACGGCTTGATCTATTCGCCCCTGGCCCAGCGCTCGCTGGACGAGCCTTACACCGTATACGGCCTGGTGGCGCAGACGATGGAGCGCGCCGATGACGGCCTGTCCCTGCGCTTCAATCTCAACCCCAAGGCCCGGTTTGCCGATGGCCAGCCGATCACCGCCGAAGACGTGCGCTACACCTTCGAGCTGCTGATGACCCAGGGCAGCCTGCGTTATCGCACGCAATTCGCCGACGTCAAGGGCGTCGAAGTGGAGTCGCCACGCACCGTGCGTTTCGACTTCAAGAACAACGAAAACCGCACCCTGCCCCTGGACATCGCGACCTTGCCGGTGTTTCCCGAGCACTGGTGGAAAACCCGCGACTTCGCCGGTGGCGGCGGATACGAGCCGCCGCTGGGCAGCGGTCCGTACGAGGTCGCTAAGGTCGACTCCGGGCGCAGCATTACCTTCAAGCGCAACCCCGACTGGTGGGGCAAGGACCTGCCGGTCAGCCGCGGCCTGTACAATTTCGACCATTTCAGCATCGAGTACTTTGGCGACACCGACGTGGCGCGCCAGGTGCTGCGCGGCGGTGCCTACGACTACAACCGCGAATTTTCCGCCACCGGTTACTCCATCGGCTACGACAGCCCGGCGCTGAGTGACGGACGCCTGCAAAAGGCCCATCTGGCCCAAAACGCCCCACAATCGGCGCAAGGCTTCGTGTTCAATCTGCAAAACCCGATGTTCCAGGACCGCCGTGTGCGCCAGGCCCTGGCCATGCTCTGGGATTTCGAATGGAGCAACCGGCAGATGATGCGCGACCTCTATATTCGTCAGCAGAGTTTCTTCTCCAACACCGACCTCGCCGCGCGCAACCTGCCCGATGCCGCCGAGCTGGCGATCCTCGAGCCCCTGCGCGGGCAGATCCCGGACGAGGTGTTCACCCAGGTCTTCGAAGCGCCGAAAACCGACGGCAGCGGCTTGATCCGCGACAAGCAATTGCAGGCACTGGACTTGCTTGAGCAGGCTGGCTGGAAGCCGGAAGGCGATCAACTGGTAAATGCCGAAGGCAAACCGCTGAGTTTTACCTTCCTGGTCAGCCAGAACGGCATGGACCGATTGCTCCTGCCGTACAAACGCACGCTGAAACAGATCGGCATCGACCTGAACATCCGCCGCATCGACTCGTCGCAGTACGTCAATCGCCTGATGTCCCGGGACTACGACATGATCGTGACCGGCTACCCGGTCACCACCTCGCCGGGCAATGAGCTATACAACTACTTCGGCTCGGTGGCGGCCAACGATCCGGGCTCCAACAACTACATGGTGCTGAAGAACCCGGCGGTCGATACGCTGGTCAGCGGCCTGGTTCGCGCCAACACCCAGGCCGACATGTTGCGCCATGCCCATGCCCTGGACCGGGTGCTGCAATGGAACTATTACTGGATTCCCAACTATTACCCGCCAGGCAGTTCGACCGTATGGTGGAACCGCTTCGGCATTCCCAGCGTGCAAGCCAGCAATGACGAAGCCATCGAGAGTTGGTGGGAAGTGAGCTCCACGCCCCTGACCAACCAGCAGATGACAGCCGAACTCATCAAACGCGGCAAACCCGGAGGGCCGCACTGATGTGGGCTTATATCCTGCGGCGCCTGCTGCTGATCATTCCGACGCTGGTGATCATCCTCCTGGTCAACTTCGTCATTGTCCAGGCCGCGCCGGGCGGTCCGGTGGAACAGGCGATCGCGCACCTGCAAGGCATCGGCGGCGCGAGTGTCGGTGGCGGCTCCAGCGACGCCATCAGTCATGGCGGTTCCCGGGCCAGCCGCGGGCTGGACCCGCAGCTGATCAAGGAGATCGAAAAGCAGTACGGCTTCGACAAACCGGCCCCGGAACGTCTGTGGCTTATGCTCAAGAGCTATGCGCAACTAGACTTCGGCAAGAGCTTCTTCCGCGGCGCCACGGTCACCGACCTGATCCTGGAAAAAATGCCGGTGACCATTTCCCTCGGGCTCTGGGCCACGCTGATCACCTACCTGGTGTCGATCCCGCTGGGGATTCGCAAAGCGGTGCATCACGGCAGCCATTTCGATATCTGGAGCAGCACCGCGATCGTCATCGGCTACGCCATGCCAGCGTTCCTGTTCGCGATGTTCCTGATCGTGATGTTCGCCGGGGGCACTTCGTTGAACTGGTTTCCGGTGCGCGGCCTGGTCTCGGACAACTTCGAGTCGCTGTCGACCCTGGGCAAGATCGCCGACTACTTCTGGCACCTGGTGTTGCCGGTCACGTCACTGGTGATCGGCGGCTTCGCCACCCTGACCATCCTCACCAAGAACTCCTTCCTCAATGAAATCACCCGTCAATACGTGGTCACCGCCCGCGCCAAGGGCATGAGCGAGCGACGGGTGCTGTACGGCCATGTGTTTCGCAACGCCATGTTGCTGGTGGTGTCGGGGATACCCCAGGCCTTTATCAGCGTATTTTTCGCCGGCTCCTTGCTGATCGAAGTGATCTTCTCCCTCGATGGCCTGGGCCGCATGAGTTACGAAGCCGCGGTGTCTCGGGACTATCCGGTGGTGTTCGGCTCGCTGTTCATCTTCACCCTGTTCGGCCTCCTGATAAAAATCGTTGGTGATCTGTGCTACACCCTGGTCGACCCGCGTATCGACTTCGCCGCGAGGAATGCCTGATGCTCAAGCTCTCGCCGCTGGGCCGTCGCCGCTTCGAACGGTTCAAGAAAAACCGTCGTGGCTGGTGGTCGCTGTGGCTGTTTATCGGCCTGTTCCTGCTGACCCTCGGCGGCGAACTGATCGCCAACGACAGACCGCTGGTGGTCGGTTACCAGGGTTCGCTGTACTTCCCCGCCTTCAAACGCCACACCGAGCAGGAATTCGGCGGACAACTGCCGTTCCAGGCGGATTATCGCAGCGACTACGTGCAGAACCTGATCAAGAAGGACGGCGGCTGGCTGCTGTTTCCGCCGATCCCGTTCAGTGACGATACGCCCAACTATGACCTGGACAAACCGGCACCGAGCCCGCCGTCGAAGGTCAACTGGCTGGGCACCGACGACCAGGCCCGGGACGTGATGGCACGGGTGATTTTCGGCGCACGGGTGTCGATCCTGTTCGCCTTGATGCTGACCCTGGTCAGTGCCCTGATCGGTATCGCGGCCGGCGCACTGCAAGGCTATTACGGCGGCTGGGTCGACCTCTTGGGTCAGCGGCTGCTGGAGGTCTGGTCCGGGTTGCCGGTGCTGTATCTGCTGATCATTCTCTCCGGGTTCGTCGAGCCGAATTTCTGGTGGCTGCTGGGGATCATGGCGCTGTTTTCCTGGCTGGCCCTGGTCGACGTGGTGCGCGCCGAATTCCTGCGCGGGCGCAACCTGGAATACGTCAAGGCCGCCCGAGCCCTGGGCCTGAGCGACCGCAAGGTCATCGTGCGGCACATCCTGCCGAACGCGATGAACGCGACCCTGAGTTATCTGCCATTCATTCTGACCGGGGCAATCTCGACCCTCACGGCCCTGGACTTCCTCGGTTTCGGCATGCCGGCCGGCAGTGCGTCCCTGGGCGAGTTGATCGGTCAGGGCAAGCAGAACCTGCAGGCGCCGTGGCTGGGACTGACCGCGTTTTTCACCCTGGCACTGATTCTTTCTCTACTGGTGTTTATCGGCGAGGCGTTGCGCGACGCCTTTGATCCGCGATCTTGATCCCCGGTCTTAATTAGGGCGTTGATATGAGTAATAACCTGATCGAAATCCGTGACCTCAGCGTGGCCTTCAGCGGCCAGACCGTGGTGCGCAACCTGTGCCTGGACATCCGCCCCGGCGAGTGCCTGGCCCTGGTAGGCGAGTCGGGCTGCGGCAAGTCGGTGACCGCGCACTCGATCCTGCAATTGCTGCCCGAGACCGGCACCGAAACCACCGGCAGCATTCGCTATCGCGGCAAGCAACTGCTCGGCGCTTCCTCCACGGTACTGCGAGAGTTGCGCGGCAACCGGATCGCGATGATCTTTCAGGAACCGATGTCATCCCTCAACCCGCTGCACAGCGTCGAAAAACAGATCGGTGAAACCCTGCTGTTGCACAAGGGGCTGACCGGCAAGGCGGCGCAGGCACGGATTCTCGAGTTGCTGCAACTGGTGGGCATCCAGAAACCCAAGGAGCGGCTCAAGGCTTATCCCCATCAATTGTCCGGCGGCCAGCGCCAACGGGTGATGATCGCGATGGCCCTGGCCTGCGAGCCGGAGTTGCTGATCGCCGACGAACCCACCACCGCGCTGGACGTGACGGTGCAGCGCAAGATCCTGCTGCTGCTCAAATCCCTGCAGAAGCGCCTCGGCATGTCGCTGCTGTTGATCAGTCATGACCTCAATCTGGTGCGCAGCATCGCCCAGCGCGTGTGCGTGATGAAAGCCGGGGAAATCGTCGAGCAAGCGCCCTGCGAGACGCTGTTCACCGAGCCAAAACATCCTTACAGCTGCGTCCTGCTGAACGCCGAGCCGGAAGGTGAAGCCCTGCCCCGGGACGAGCGCGAGAATGTGCTGGAGGTGGACAATCTGTGCGTGCGGTTCGCCCTCGGCGGCGGACTGTTTCAGCGCAAGACGTATTTGCACGCGGTGGACGGCATCAGCCTGAATGTCCAGCGCGGCAAGACCCTGGGCATCGTCGGTGAATCCGGCTCCGGCAAGTCGACGCTGGGTCAGGCGATCCTGCGCCTGCTCGATTCCGACGGCAGCATTCGCTTCCAGGGTGAAGCGCTGGACGGTTTGTCGCAAAAACAGCTGCGGCCATGGCGCAAGAAAATGCAGGTGGTGTTCCAGGACCCCTTCGGCAGCCTCAGTCCTCGGATGTCGGTGGCGCAGATCATCAGCGAGGGCCTTGAAGTGCATAGCCGGTTGACGGCAGACGAATGCAAGGCCGAGGTGATTCGGGCGCTGGAAGAAGTCGGCCTCGACCCGCAAAGCCGCCATCGTTACCCCCACGAATTCTCCGGTGGGCAACGCCAGCGTATCGCCATCGCTCGCGCGCTGGTGTTGAAACCGGCGCTGATCCTGCTGGACGAACCGACCTCGGCGCTGGATCGCACCGTGCAAAAACAAGTGGTCGCCCTGCTCCGTCAGCTTCAGGAAAAGCACGGGCTGACGTACCTGTTTATCAGTCACGACCTGGCGGTCGTGCGCGCCCTGGCCCACGACATGATCGTGATCAAAGACGGCAAAGTGGTGGAAAGCGGTGCCAGCCATGACGTGTTCGAGTCGCCGCAGCATCCCTACACCAAAGAGCTGTTGGCGGCGGCGCATTTGGGGTGGGCATAATCCGCGTCAAGCAGTAAGACCGAGTCGCTCCTATCGTCGGAACGCCGCCCGGAGCAAGCTCGCTCCCACAGGATATGTGATTGCCGCCGGACTCGGGGTCGACACAAAACCTGTGGGAGCGAGCTTGCTCGCGATAGGGCCGGCACAGGCAATAAATAATCAGGATCAGCACCCATGAACACCACCGAAAGCCTCAAGGATTACCAACAGGTCCGCCTGCTGGCGATCCGTTCATTGTTCGAAATCATCGAGCAGTCGAGTGAAGGCACGGTGATCGTCGATCGCGACGCCAATATCGTCTGGATGAACGAGCGCTACGCCCGGCGTTTTGGCCTGGAGTCGGCGCAAGTGGCCATCGGCAAAGCCTGCGAAAGCGTGATCCCCGGCAGCCTGCTGCGTGAGGTGGTGCGCAGCGGCCGGCCGATTCTGCTCGACATGCAGGACACCCCCAAGGAACCGCTGGTGGTGATGCGCCTGCCGATTCACGACGATACGGGCGTGGTGATCGGCGCCATCGGCTTTGCCCTGTTCGACGAATTGCGCAGCCTGTCGCCGATGCTCAAACGCTACATGAGCATGCAGGAAGAGCTTGCTTCCACGCGCTCGCTGCTGCGGGCGCGGCAGACCAAATACAACTTCGCCCACTTCATCGGCACCAGCGCCGCCAGCCTGGAAGTCAAGCGTCGCGCCCGGCGCAGCGCCAGCGCCGATTCGCCGGTGCTACTGCTTGGTGAAACCGGCACCGGCAAGGAATTACTGGCCCAGGCGATTCACGGTGCTTCGCCCCGCGCGCACAAAGCCTTCGTCAGCATTAACAGCGCGGCGATTCCCGAGTCGCTGCTGGAGGCCGAATTCTTCGGCACCGCGCCCGGCGCGTTTACCGGCGCCGACCGCAAGGGTCGCGCCGGCAAATTGCAGATCGCCCAGGGCGGTACGCTGTTTCTCGATGAAATCGGCGACATGCCGCTGCCCCTGCAAAGCAAGCTGCTGCGGGTGTTGCAGGAAAAGGAATTCGAGCCGGTGGGCTCCAACGAAGTGATCCAGAGCGATGTGCGGGTGATCGCCGCCACTTCGACTGATCTGGAAGCGGCGATCAGGCGCGGCGAGTTTCGGGCCGATTTGTATTATCGCCTCAATGTGCTGCCGATTCAGGTCCCGCCCTTGCGCGATCGCCTTGACGATCTGCCGGCGCTCAGCGAAGCGATCCTGGAAGAACTGCGCAGTCAGCATGAACTGAACCGCGAGGCGCTTGAGTTATTGGGTCAGCATGCCTGGCCGGGAAACATTCGCGAACTGCGCAATGTGCTGGAGCGGGCGGCCTTGCTCAGTGATGACCTGATGTTGAATGCCACGGATATCCGTGCGGCGATTGGTACGCTCATGCCGGTGGAACGTGTCGCGCCCTTGAATATCGCGGCGGTTGCCCATGAGACGTTCAACGAGGCTCGGGAACGGTTTGACCGGCAGTTGATTGAATCGGCCCTGGCGCAGTGCGGAGGCAAGGTCATTGAAGCGGCGGCACGGTTGGGGCTGGGGCGGTCGACGTTGTATAAGAAGATGGTGGCGTTGGGGATTGCAGAGTCTCTGCAAAGAGACATGGATCTCCATTTATAGACAAAGCTTCGCGAGCAGGCTCGCTCCCACAGTTGAGCGAATTCCTCTGGGATAATCGCTGTACCTGTGGGAGCGAGCCTGCTCGCGAAGAGGCCAGCACTGCCAATACATGTCTCATATTAGAGACTATCAAACACTCACCTCATCACAAATCTTATAAATTCCTTTATATTTCAACATGTTGCACTCATGGCACGAATCTCGCTAAAGCTCTCCCCCACAGTTTCAACCTAAAAAAATAACAATCCAGGAGACACACCATGAGTGTGATCATTGCCTTGGCAGCCCTCGCGCTGCTGATGCTCGCGGCCTACCGTGGCTACAGCGTTATCCTCTTTGCCCCGATTGCCGCCCTCGGCGCTGTCCTGTTCACCGACCCTTCCGCCGTCGCCCCTGCCTTCACCGGGGTGTTCATGGAAAAAATGGTCGGTTTCATCAAACTGTACTTCCCGGTATTCCTGCTCGGCGCGGTGTTCGGCAAGCTGATCGAACTGTCGGGTTTCTCGCGCTCTATCGTTGCGGCAGCGATTCGTCTGCTCGGCACCCGCCAGGCGATGCTGGTGATCGTGCTGGTCTGCGCGTTGCTCACGTACGGCGGCGTGTCGCTGTTTGTGGTGGTGTTTGCGGTCTATCCGTTTGCCGCCGAGATGTTCCGCCAAAGCAATATTCCCAAACGCCTGATCCCGGCAACCATTGCCCTCGGCGCGTTCTCGTTCACCATGGACGCCCTGCCCGGCACGCCGCAGATCCAGAACATCATCCCCAGTACCTTTTTCAACACCACCGCCTGGGCCGCGCCCTGGCTGGGCCTGATCGGCTCGATCTTCGTGGTCTGCGCCGGCATGCTGTTCCTCCAGCTTCAGCGCAACAAGGCGCAACATGCCGGTGAAGGCTATGGCACCGAACTGCGCAACGAGCCGGAAACCGCTGCCGATATCAAGCTGCCAAACCCATGGATCGCCCTGTCGCCATTGCTGGCCGTGGGCATCATGAACCTGTTGTTTACCCAGTGGATTCCGCAGTGGTACGGCAAGACCCACAGCCTCGCGCTGCCGGGCATGGCGGCGCCCGTGACCACCGAAATCGCCAAACTCACCGCGATCTGGGCGGTTCAGGCAGCCTTGCTGGTCGGCATCATCATGGTGTTGGTCTTCGGCTTCCAGGCGATTCGCGGCAAGTTGGCCGAAGGCAGTCGAAGTGCGGTCGGCGGTTCGTTGCTGGCGGCGATGAACACCGCGTCGGAGTACGGCTTTGGTGCGGTGATCGCCTCCTTGCCAGGCTTCCTGGTGCTGGCCGACTGGCTCAAGAGCATTCCCAACCCGCTGGTCAATGAAGCGATCACCGTGACCCTGCTGGCCGGCATCACCGGTTCTGCCTCGGGCGGCATGAGCATTGCCCTGGCGGCCATGGCCAATGACTTCATCGCGGCGGCCCATGCGGCCAACATTCCACTGGAAGTGCTGCACCGGGTCGCTGCGATGGCCAGCGGCGGCATGGACACCCTGCCGCACAATGGCGCGGTGATTACCTTGCTGGCAGTCACCGGCCTGACCCACCGCGAAGCTTACAAAGACATTTTCTGTATTACGCTGATCAAGACCCTGGCGGTCTTTGTAGTGATCGGTACTTTCTACGCCACTGGCATTGTGTGAGGTATTCATGACAACTCTTTCGGGCAAGACTGCACTGGTCACCGGTTCCACCAGCGGCATCGGCCTGGGCATCGCCCTGAGCCTGGCCAAGGCCGGCGCCAACCTGATCCTCAACGGTTTCGGCGATGCATCCAAGGTGATTGCCGAGGTGGAGCAGATCAGTAACAAAAGCGGGGGCAAGGTCGGCCATCACCCGGCCGATGTCAGCGATCCGGCACAGATTGCCGACATGATTGCCTACGCCGAGCGCGAGTTCGGCGGCGTGGACATTCTGGTCAACAACGCTGGCATCCAGCATGTGGCGCCGGTGGAGGATTTTCCGCTGGAGCGCTGGGATTCGATCATTGCGATCAACCTGTCGTCGGTGTTCCACGGCACCCGTTTGAGCCTGCCGGGCATGCGTGCCAAGGGCTGGGGGCGGATCATCAACATCGCCTCGGTGCACGGTCAGGTCGGCTCAGTGGGCAAGGCGGCGTATGTGGCGGCCAAGCATGGGGTGATCGGTTTGACCAAGGTGGTCGGCCTGGAAACGGCCCGGTCGAATGTGACTTGCAACGCCATCTGCCCCGGCTGGGTGTTGACGCCGCTGGTGCAGAAACAGATCGACGACCGCATCGCGACCGGGATCGAGCCGCAACAGGCGCAGCATGATTTGCTGGCCGAGAAGCAGCCGTCCGGAGAGTTCGTGACACCGCCGCAGCTGGGTGAACTGGTACTGTTTCTGTGCAGCGAAGCCGGTGGCCAGGTCAGGGGCGCGGCGTGGAATATTGATGGTGGGTGGTTGGCGCAGTAACCACTAACCCTTGTAATGATCGTTCCCACGCTCTGCGTGGGAATGCCTCAATGGACGCTCCGCGTCCGCTTTTGGGACGCGGAGCGTCCCGGGCTGCATTCCCACGCAGAGCGTGGGAATGATCGGTACACAACAAGAAGAGGCAAACCATGTCCGACATCCTCTGGCAACCCGGCGCCGAGCGCATCGGCAAGACCCGCATGGACGCCTTCCGGCGTTTCATCAATCAACGACATAACCTCGACGTCGCCGACTACCACGCCTTGCATCAATGGTCCATCGAGCAACGGGTCGACTTCTGGCAGGCCATCGTCGATTTCTTCGACATCCGCTTTCACGACCAACCCGACGCGGTGCTGGTCGAAGGCGCGCAAATGCCCAGCGCCCAGTGGTTTCCCGGCGCCACCCTGAACTTCGCCGAACACCTGCTACGGCGTCGTGACGATGCCGTAGCGGTGGTCGCCATTGGTGAAAACGGTCAGCGTGAACAGTTGACCTGGGCCGAACTGGCGGAGCATGTCGCCGGATTTCAGAACAGTTTGATCGCCTGCGGCGTCGGCCTCGGCGACCGCGTGGCCGCCTGCATGCCGAACACCTGGCAAACCCTGGTGGCCATGCTCGCCACCACCAGCCTCGGGGCGATCTGGTCCTGTTCATCGCCGGACTTCGGTACCCAAGGGGTGGTCGATCGCTTCGGCCAGATCGAGCCCAAAGTGCTGATCACCTGCGCCGGCTACCGCTACGCCGGCAAAGAGATCGACCAGACTGCCAAGATCAACGAAGTACTCGCTCAACTGCCGTCCCTGCAGCAGCTGGTCGTCGTGCCTTACGCACGGCCACAGGCGCGCATCGAAGCATTCCATACCCAGGCCAACGTCACGCTCTGGGATGATTTCTACGAGCCTGGCGGCGAGCCGGATTTCGTGCCAGTGCCCTTCGCTCATCCGCTGTACATCCTCTATTCCAGCGGCACCACCGGCATCCCCAAATGCATCATCCACAGCACCGGCGGCGTACTGCTGCAACACGTCAAGGAGCATGGGCTGCATTGCGATCTGGGGCCCGGCGACCGGTTGTTCTACTACACCACCTGCGGCTGGATGATGTGGAACTGGCTGGTCTCGGCCCTGGCCGTGGACAGCGCCGTGGTGCTGTATGACGGCTCACCCTTTCATCCCGGGCCCGAGCGTCTGGTCGAGCTGATCGACGACGAACGCATCAGCGTGTTCGGCACCAGCCCCAAGTACCTGGCGACCCTGGAAAGCAACGGCGTGAAGCCCCGGCAAAGCCACGATCTGGGTAGCCTGAAAACCCTGCTGTGCACCGGTTCCGCGCTGTCGCCCCAGAGCTACGACTACGTTTACCGCGACTTCAAGCGCGACCTGTGCCTGGCGTCAATGTCCGGTGGCACCGACGTAGTGTCGTGCTTTGTGAACGGCAATCCGCTGCTGCCGGTTCGTCGCGGGGAAATCCAGGGCAAGAGCCTGGGCATGGCCGTCGAGGTCTGGAACGATGCCGGTACTCCCGTCGTTGGCGAAAAAGGCGAACTGGTCTGCACCCGGCACTTCCCGGCAATGCCCATCGGTTTGTGGAATGACCCCACCGGGGAAAAGCTGCGCGCGTCGTACTTCAGTCTGTTCCCCGGGGTCTGGGCCCAGGGCGATTACGCCGAACAGCTGCCGCACGGCGGGATGCTGATCCACGGGCGTTCGGACGCGGTGCTCAACCCGGGCGGCGTGCGCATTGGCACGGCGGAAATCTACCGTCAGGTAGAGAAAGTCCCGCAGGTGCTCGACAGCGTAGCCATTGGCCAACAGTGGCAGGATGATGTGCGGGTGGTGCTGTTCGTGCGTTTGCGCGACGACGTCGAACTGGACGATGCATTGCAACAGCAGATTCGCCAGGTCATCCGCGCCAACACCACGCCACGGCATGTGCCGGCGAAGATTGTGGCGGTGACGGACATTCCACGGACGATCAGCGGCAAGGTGGTCGAGCTGGCCGTGCGCAATGTGGTGCATGGGCAACCGGTGAAAAACACCGATGCGCTGGCCAATCCCGAGGCGCTGGAGCAATTCCGCAGTCGCCCCGAACTCAAGGATTGAAACGCGATCGGCGTAGGAGCTGCCGCAGGCTGCGATCTTTTGATCTTGCTTCTCGGCAATCTCGAGCAGATCAAGATCAAAAGATCGCAGCCTGCGGCAGCTCCTACAGGGGTTATGCGTCAGTCCATGAGGCCCCATTCGCCGGGGGGTGTATGGGGACCCGGGGACGCTTCGGCGTGCAACTTCAAGCGCAAGCGCAAGTTGTTCACCGAATCCGCATGCTTGAGCGCCTCTTCCTCATCAATCGCCCCCTCGACGACCAATGCATAAAGCGCACCGTCGAACGTCTGCATCCCCGCCTCCTGCGACTTTTCCATAATCCCCTTGAGCTCGGAAAACTCGTTGCGCCGGATCAGATCGCCGATCGTTGGCGAGCCCAGCATCACCTCCACCGCAGCCCGGCGGTGACCGTCGCGGGTGGGCACCAGGCGTTGGGAAACGAAGGCCTTGAGGTTATTCCCCAGATCATTGAGCAGTTGCGCGCGACGTTCTTCGGGGAAGAAATTGATGATACGGTCCAGTGCCTGATTGGCGTTGTGCGCATGCAGCGTCGAGATCACCAGATGGCCGGTATCGGCAAACGCCAGCGCATGCTCCATGGTTTCGCGGTCGCGGATTTCGCCGATCAGCACCACGTCCGGCGCCTGGCGCAGGGTATTTTTCAGCGCGGCATGAAAACTGCGGGTATCGACGCCGACCTCACGCTGGTTGATGATCGACTTCTTGTGCCGATGGATGTACTCGACCGGGTCTTCGATGGTGATGATATGGCCGCTGCTGTGGCGGTTGCGATAGTCGATCAATGCCGCCAGCGAGGTTGACTTGCCCGAGCCGGTGGCACCGACGAAGAGCATCAGGCCTTGCTTGAGCATGACCGCCTCGAGCAACACCGAGGGCAACTTGAGGTCTTCGAAGCGCGGAATGTCGAGTTTGACGTTGCGCGCCACGATCGACACTTCGTTGCGTTGCTTGAAAATATTGACCCGAAAGCGCCCGACACCCGCCAACGAGATCGCCAGGTTCATCTCCAGTTCCCGATCGAACTCCAGGCGTTGTTCGGCGTCCATGAGGGATGCTGCAATGGCGGCAATTTCCCCGGGCTTGAATGGCCGCTCGGCCAAGGGTTTGAGCACGCCATCGAAGCGCGCGCCAGGTGGTGCGCCCGTGGACAGGTATAGATCGGAGCCATTCTGGTGGGCCAGAACTTTCAACAGCGCATCGATTTCCATGGCAAAAAGCATCCGCGAAGCATTCAATGAATAAAAATAACCCGAAACAGGTCATCCAGCGCCTACCGCCATGCAAGGATAGTAGACGCCGCCACACCGATTTAGTGCAGGACAATTTGATGAACGCATCACCGACCGGCAGCGATGCCCAGGCCTTGATCGCCAGGCTGGACTGGACATGCACTCCGCTGGGCACCGCCACTGCCTGGCCGCAGAGCTTGCGCACCGCCGTGGACATCGTGATTCATTCGCCGATGCCCATGCTGTTGCTGTGGGGGTCGCAGCTCACGCAGATCTACAACGATGGCTTCGCCCTGCTGGCCGGCAGCAAGCATCCACACGCTTTCGGACAACCCACACACCAGATCTGGCCGGAACTCAAAGACTTTACCGACCCGATTTACAGCGCTGTCCTACAAGGGCAGGTGCGAACCTACAGCGAGCAGCGCTTCACCTTACAACGCGATGGCCATGATTCCGACTTCTGGCTGGACCTGACCTACAGCCCCATCCGCGATGAAAGCGCCCAGGTGGCCGGTATCCTGGTCACCGCCATCGAAACCAACGAGCGCCGCCGCATCGCCCTCGAGCTGGAACAGCGCTCGGCAGCCAGCCTCAAGGCCCAGCATGAAACCGAGGAGCGCCTGCAACTGGCCCTGGCCGCCACTGATGCCGTCGGCACTTGGGATTGGGACATCAGCGAAGACCGTTTCATTGCCGACACCCATTTCGCCCAGCTGCATGGCGTCGACCCATTGCTCGCCAGCCAGTTGCCCATCAGTGACTACCTCCATGCCGTGCACCCGGAAGACCGCGCCATGGTCACCCGCAGCATCAAGCACTCCATTACCCACGGCAGCGAATACGCCGAGGAATATCGCCTGCTGCAGCCCGACGGCCAGTTGCGCTGGGTATTTGCCCGGGGTCGTTGCTACAAGGACCACCATGGCCGGCCCATCCGTTTCCTGGGTGCCGCCCTGGACCTGACCGAACGCAAACTCACCGAGCAGGCCTTGCGCCAGAGCCAGACCGAGCTGCAACTGATCATCAACGCCATGCCGATCCTGATCAGTTACGTGGACCGCGAGGAGCGCTTTCGTCTCAACAACGCCGCCTACCTCGACTGGTATGGTCTGACGCCCCAGGAACTCTACGGTCGGACGGTTCGCGACGTACTCGGCGAAGATGCCTACGCCTTGCGCGCCGAATACATCGCCGAAGCACTGGCGGGAAAGGCCTGCTGTTTCAGCATCAGCGCCTCGCATCGAGATGGCAGCATCCGTCAGGCATTGATGAATTATCTGCCGCGTCACGGCCCGGATGGCGCGGTGAATGGCTTCTACATCTTCGTGATCGACGAAACCGAGCGCAAACAGACCGAGGAAGCCCTGCGCAATCTCAACGAAACCCTCGAAGAGCGCGTCAGTGCCCGCACCCGCCAATTGGCCGAAGCCAATGAAAAACTGCTCAACGAGATGTTCGAACGCGAACGCGCCGAAGAAGCGTTGCGCCATGCGCAGAAAATGGAAGCGGTCGGCCAGCTCACCGGCGGCATCGCCCATGACTTCAATAATATGCTCACCGGGATCATCGGCAGCCTCGACTTGATGCAGCGTTACATCGCCGACGGTCGATCCGCGGAAATAGGCCGTTTCACCGAGGCGGCGGTATCCTCGGCCAAACGCGCCGCCGCCCTGACCCATCGCCTGTTGGCATTCTCCCGGCGCCAGTCACTGGATCGCAAACCGCTCGATGCCAATGAGTTGATCCGTTCCCTGGAAGATCTGCTCAGTCGCACCAAGGGCGACCACATCGAACTCAAACTGCAACTGGCCGAGGAAATCTGGCCGGTCAGCACCGACGTCAGTCAATTGGAAAACGCCCTGCTCAACCTCGTGATCAACGCCCGGGACGCGATGCCCGATGGCGGCCAATTGCTGATCGAAACCGCCAACGTCTATCTCGACGGCAGCGACATCACCACCCTGGAGCCGGTCAAGGCCGGGGATTACCTGATGATCGCCGTCAGCGACAACGGTACCGGCATGTCCCCATCGGTACTGGCCAAGGCTTTCGACCCGTTCTTCACCACCAAGCCCATCGGCCAGGGCACCGGTCTCGGGTTGTCGATGATCTACGGTTTTGCCCAGCAATCAGGTGGCCACGTCAGCCTGTTCAGCCTGCCGGGCCAGGGCACCAGTGTTCGTCTGTACTTGCCGCGGTTGTACGTCGCAGTGCCGAACCCGGCATTGTCGCCGGTCACCAGCGAGGCGCCAGCGGCGATTGCCGGTGAAACCGTGGTGCTGGTGGAGGACGATCCGGCGGTGCGCATGCTGGTGCTCGACCTGCTCAACGAGCTGGGTTATCACGCCCATGAAGCCGAAGACGCGAAGACCGCCCTGCCCTTGCTCGAATCCGACCTGCGGGTCGATCTGCTGGTGACCGATGTCGGGCTACCGGGCATGAATGGACGGCAACTGGCGGAAATCGCCCGTCAGCACCGGCCCGACCTCAAAGTACTGTTCATGACCGGTTATGCGGAGAAAGCCGCCGAACGCCAGGGCTTCCTCGAAGAAGGCATGGACATGGTGGCCAAGCCCTTTTCCATCGACCTGCTGGCCAACAAGATTCGCACGATGATCGGCCAACCCGAGTGAGTTGAGGCATAATCGCGCGCGCCCCCCCGCTGGCACCATCATAGCCACCAACATAGCCACCAACAGCCACCACCGTTGCAAGGTACCTGTCCCAATGAAAGCTCAAGCCCGCCATATTCTGGTGAAAACCTCGGAAGAAGCCGAGCAGCTCAAACAACGCATCGCCAAGGGTGAAGCGTTCGATGTGCTGGCCAAGAAGTACTCCACCTGCCCGTCCGGCAAGCGCGGCGGCGACCTGGGTGAAGTGCGGCCCGGGCAGATGGTTGGCGTGATCGATGCGGTGATCTTCAAAAAACCGTTGCGGGTGGTGCATGGGCCGATCAAGAGCAAGTTCGGGTATCACCTGGTGCAGGTGTTTTATCGGGATTGATCGGTTGGCTTGAGGGCCCCTTCGCTGCGGTGCGGCGACCCGACAAGCCAGCTCCTACAGGGGTTGTGTGTTGCCACAGATCGCAACCACACCAAGAAACCTGTGGGAGCTGGCTTGCCAGCGAACCGACTGCACAGCAGGCGGCCATCTTCCACTTACTTGGGAATCAACGCCCCCGCCACCTGAATCACCCGACTCGCCAACCGATGCCCGGCCTCTGCCGCATCAACCGGACTGCCGCCCTTGAGCCGACTGGCCAAATACGCCGCACTGAACGAATCCCCCGCCGCCGTGGTATCCACCACCCGCTCAACCTTCTGCGCCGGCACTTCGAACGACTCGCCATCACAGCGAATCAGACACGCCTCGGCACCGCGCTTGAGCACCACTTCCGGCGTGCCGATCTGCTCGTAAGCGGCAAACACCGCCGCGCAATCGGAAAAATGAAACAGTGCCTGCTCGTCATCCACGGTCAGCAATGCCAGGTCGACATACGGCAGAACACTGCGATAAGCCGCGCGCGCGTCCTCGATTGAGGCCCACAAGCGTGGCCGGTAGTTGTTGTCGAACACGATCCGCGCGTCTCGCTGCCGGGCCTCGATCAGGGTTTCCAGCAACTTCTCCCGCCCCTGCACACCGAGTACCGCCAGGGTGATGCCGCTCAAATACAGCACGTCGTAATCCGGTAGCGCCGCCAGGATCGGTGCGGCGGCCGGGGTAGTGAAGCAATCGCGAACGGCCGCCTCGTTGCGCCAGTAGAGAAATCGTCGCTCGCCGGCAGCATCGGTCTGGATGCAATACAGACCGGGCAAGCGCCCGGGCAAGCGCTGGACCATGCCCAGGCCGATGTGTTCGGCGGCCCAGCTCTGGCACATGGCATCGCTGAAACTGTCGTCGCCCAGGGCCGTGACGTAATCCACCGTGCCGCCCTCACCCAACTCCCGGGCCAGGTAGACCGCCGTGTTCAAGGTGTCGCCGCCGAAACTCTGTTGCAGGCTGCCGTCGGCGCGTTGCTGCAACTCGATCATGCATTCGCCGATCAGGGCGATGCGCGGGGTGTGGGGGCCCAGGGTGTTGATGGTGTTCATTGTTGTGGGGTCTCTGGTGTTGCGATGTTGTCTGGTCGGCCGCCATCGCGGGCAAGCCCGCTCCCACAGGATTTGGAAGTGCCGCCGAGTTTGGGCCCGACATAAAACCTGTGGGAGCGGGCTTGCCCGCGATGGCCGCGCCGCAGTCTCAAGCCTTAGAAACAGGTTTCCATGGTCTCGATGACATTCAGCTGCTCATCCACCAGACACCCGATACGCCATTTGTCGAACGTCAGGCACGGATGGGAAGTACCAAAGGAAATGATGTCCCCCACTCGCAACTCGACCCCCGGCGCCACGGTCATGAAGGCATGCTGATCCATCACCGCCGTCACCTTGCAGGCACTGACATCTTCACCCGTCGCCGGCAACGCACCCGCCTTGTAACGCAGCAGCGGCACCGGCAAACCGGCGTCGTAGGCCACATCGCGCTTGCCCAGGGCGATCACCGCAAACCCCGGCTCCGGCAACGACTGCACATGCGCCCAGACTTCCATCGCCGGGAGCAGACCTTCGTGCAGGTCGCTGCGACGGTCGAGCACGCAGCACTGCGCTTCTTTATAGATGCCGTGGTCGTGAGCCACATAGCTGCCGGGACGCAGCACGCTGAGGAAACGTCCGCCGGCATTCTGGGCTTCGAAGGATTCGGCGATCAGGTCGTACCAGGCCGAACCCGAGGCGGTGATGATCGGCTTGGCGATGGCGAAGGCGCCGCTGTCCTGCAGCTGCACCGCCAGACGTACCAGGGAGGCGGCAAACTCGCGGATGCCAGTCACTGCATGATCCCCGTGAATCACCCCTTCGTAACCTTCGATCCCGGTCAGCGCCAGGGCCGGTTGTGTTGCAATGGCCTTGGCCAGCGCGAGTACTTGCTCTTCGCTGCGGCAACCACAACGACCACCGACCACGCCGTACTCGATCATCACATTCAGTCGCACGCCGCGAGAGGCGAAATACGCGCCGAGATCAGCGACGTTGTCCGGGTGATCGACCATGCAATAAAAGTCGAACGTCGGGTCCGCCAGCAGATCGGCGATCAGCGCCATGTTCGGCGTGCCGACCAACTGGTTGGCCATCAACACCCGATGCACGCCATGGGCATAAGCCGCACGGGTCTGGGTGGCGCTGGCCAGGGTGATGCCCCAGGCGCCGGCGTCGAGTTGGCGGCGGAACAGCGCCGGGGTCATGCTGGTTTTACCGTGGGGCGCCAGTTCCGCGCCGCTGTTGCTGACAAACGCCTGCATCCAGCGAATGTTGTGTTCCAGCGCTTCGCGATGCAGCACCAGCGCGGGCAGGCTGACGTCGCGCACCAGGTTGGCACCCGTGTGGGCAAAGCCCTTTTCCACGGCGGCAGTATTTTTGGCAGAATACATGGTCGAACTCCTCACATTCGCGGCCGCGAGCAGCCACGGTTATTCGTTGATGCGACGGGCCAGGCTGTTGGCGCTGTCGATCAGCACCCGGCGGTAGTCGTTGTAGTTGTTCCTGGCATCGGCCCGGGGGGCGACGATGCACAGGGTCGCGATGGCCACGCCGCTGGGGTCTTTGACCGGGGCGGCGAAGCAATGGGTGAAGGTGTCGGCGACGCTGTCGAAGGAGAAGAATCCATCGATGCCGGCCTGACGGATCTCCTTGAGAAACTGTTCCAGCGGCAAACGCTCGCCGTTGGGCAGGATGAAGTCGTCATGGTCGATCAGGTCGAGGATTTCCTGGTCACTCAGGTGCGCCAGCAGCAAGCGCCCGGAAGCGGTCCAGGGGATCGGTGCGTTTTCGCCAATGTCCGAGGAAATGCGAAAATGCCGCTCGCCCTCCTTCATCAATGCCACGGTGTATTTGCGCCCGTTGAGCAGGCACATCTGCGCGGTTTCATGGGTCTGGCTGACGATCTCCTGCAAAGCGTGATCAGCCTCGCGGGTCAGGTCGAAATGACGCAAATGCGCCTGACCGAGGAAGTACAGCTGACGGCCGAGGTAGACGTGCCCGTCCTTGCCCACGGGCTCGAGAATGCGCCGTTCGAGCAGTGAGGCGACCAGTTCGTAGACCGTGGATTTCGGGCTGCCGATGCCACTGGCGATTTCATTCGGGCGCAGGGGCTGGCCGATCTCCTTGAGGAAATCGAGGATATCGAACGCCCGGTCCAGACCGCGCGCCCGGCGCTTGATGGTGTCTTCGGTCATGTCAGTGATTCCCATGCAAATTCGCCCTGTAGGAGCTGCCGCAGGCTGCGATCTTTTGATCTTGCTCTTGCGACTGGTCCAAAAGCGCCAAAAGATCGCAGCCTTCGGCAGCTCCTACAAGAGCGATCGCGGTTCAGGCCTTTTTCTTGTAGGCAACGCAGTCGATCTCAACCTTGCAATCCACCATCATGCTCGCCTGCACACAGGCCCGCGCCGGTGCGTGCTCGCTTGTGAAGTACTCGGAAAACACCTTGTTGAAACTCCAGAAATCCCGCGGGTCTTCCAACCAGACACCGGTGCGCACCACGTCTTCCAGGCCATAACCGGCCTCTTCGAGAATCGCGATCAGGTTTTTCATGGTCTGGTGGGTCTGTTCGACGATGCCGCCCGCAATGATCTCGCCATCCACCGCCGGCACCTGGCCGGACACGTGCAGCCAGCCATCGGCTTCAACGGCACGGGCAAAAGGACGGGGCTGGCCACCACCGGCGGTGCTGCCGGTGCCGTAACGAGTAATGCTCATGGGTGTTTCTCCTGATTGAAATATGAAAATTCTTTGGTAAAAGTCAGAAACGCGTGTTCTTGAGAAATTCCGCCAGTCGTGGCGATTGAGGGCGCTCGAACAGTTCCTTGGGCGGCCCCTGTTCCTCGATCCGGCCCTGATTCATGAACACGATCTTGTCCGACACCTCGAAGGCGAAGCGCATTTCGTGGGTTACCAGCAACATGGTCATGCCGTCTTCGGCCAGGCCCTTGATCACGTTCAACACTTCGCCCACCAGTTCAGGGTCGAGGGCCGAGGTCACTTCGTCGAACAGCATCAGGCTCGGGTTCATCGCAATCGCCCGGGCAATCGCCACGCGCTGTTGCTGACCGCCGGACAACTGACCGGGGTAATGGTCACGCCGTTCCAGCAGCCCTACCCGCTCCAGCCATTTTTCCGCCAGGGCCACTGCTTCATCCTTGTGCAGCTTCTTGACCTTGAGCAGACCGAGGGTGACGTTCTGCAACGCCGTGAGGTGTGGGAACAGGTTGAACTGCTGGAATGCCATGCCGGTCATGGCCCGATGGCGGGCGATGACTTTTTCCGGGTGGCGCACGCGCTTGCCGTTGACCTCGTCATAACCGATGGATTCGCCATCGAGCAGGATCTGCCCGCCCTGGAACTCTTCGAGCATGTTCACGCAGCGCAGCAGCGTGGTCTTGCCCGAGCCGCTGGAGCCGATCAGCGTGACCACGTTGCCGCGTTGCATGGTCAAGTCGACGCCCTTGAGCACTTCGAGCTGGCCGTATTGTTTGTGCAGGCCGCGGATGTCCAGCAGCGCTTGATTCTGTGTCGAAGCTTGAGCTTGTGTCATGGCAAGGCCACCCGCTTTTCAATGTGCCGGCCGAGTAATTCGATGGCGTAGTTGATGACGAAAAACAGAAATCCGGCGAACAGGTAAAACTCCAGGGTCATGAACGTCCGGGCGATGATCTGCTGGGTGCTAAGCAGCAATTCGGCAACGCCAATCACCGACAACAGCGTCGACGCCTTGACGATCTCGGTGGACGAGTTGACCCAGGTCGGCAAGATCTGCCGCAATGCCTGAGGCAACAGTACGTAACCGAGGGATTGAAAGAACGTCAGGCCGATGGCCTTGCTCGCTTCCATCTGGCCACTGGGCAACGCTTGCAAGGCACCCCGCACGATCTCGGCGACGTGTGAGCCGCAAAACAGCGTCAACCCCAACGCACCCGCCTGGAATGCACTGATCTGCCAGCCCAGCGCTGGCGCCATGTAGAAGCAGGCCAGCACCAGAACAAATACCGGCGTGCCGCGAATGACGTCGACGTAAAACCGAAACGGTGCGCGCATCCAGAACTTGCCGTAGGTCAGCACCAGACCGGCAACGATGCCGACCATCGTGCCCAGCAGAATAGCCAGGGCCGACACCTGCACACTGGTCAAAAAGCCCTGCCACAGCACTTCCCGCGCCACCCACAACTCATGCAACCAACTGGGGGATTCGTACATGGGGCCTCCTATCGGCGAATCGCCAGACGTTGCTCGAGGTAACGCAGCATCATGGCAATGAGGTAACAGGCCGCCACATAGAGCGCTGTGGTCACCAGCCAGGTCTCAATCACCCGGTAGCTCTCGACATTGATCTTGCGCGCGTAATAGGTCAGCTCCGGCACGGCAATCGCCGCCGCCAGCGAGGTGTCCTTGAACAGCGAAATGAAATTGTTCGACAGCGCCGGCAACACATTGCGCAACATCACCGGCACGGTGACGTAGGCCTTGACCTGCCACTCCCCGAGTCCGATGGCGAGGCCGGCTTCGCGCTGGCCCTTGGGGATGCTCAACAGTCCGCCGCGGAACACTTCGGTCAAGTACGCCCCGGCATACAGCGACAGGGTGATAATGAACGACGGGATCTTGTCCAGACGAATGCCCAGGCTCGGCAAAGCGAAGTAGATCAACAGAATCAACACCAGGATCGGCGTATTGCGGATCACCGTCACATACACCGACGCCAACACCCGCAACGCGCGATGCCTTGACAGCAAGGCAAACGCCATCAGCAGGCCGATCACGCAGCCGATGGCAATCGACACCAGCGCCAGCTGAAGACCCAGGCCGAGCCCCGCCAGCAACGTGTCGAAATCGCGCCACACGGCGGCAAAATTCAACTGATAGTTCATGGTCAGCAGCACCTTGAGCGGGGCGCGTCATGGGCGCCCCGCTCTCACGGGATCATTTATATTCGACGGGAAAACCAATGGCCGGGGTAGGCAGATCGACACCGAACCACTGCTTGAACGAGGCCGCATAGGTCGGGAACTCAACGCCGGTCATGGCTTCATGCAGGGCGGTGTTGACGAAGTTCAGCCAGTCCTGATCGCCGCGTTTGACCGCGCAGGCGTAGGTCTGCGGGCTCCAGGCGAAAGCCGGGCTGCGATAGCGACCCTGGTTTTGCACCATCAGGTACTTGACCGACGACTGATCGGTAGCCGCCGCGTCGGCACGGCCGGAGTTCACCGCCTGATACATCAAGTCCACGCTGTCGTACTGATCGACCTTGGCCTTGGGCAGCGCCTGGTGCACCAGTTCTTCGGCGTACACGTTCTGCAGCACCGCAACGGTCACGCCATCGCCGGCGGTCCTGAGGTCTTCGATCTCCTTGTACTTGCTGTTGGCGGGTAACAGCAGGCCGACACCTTCGCGGTAGTACGGCAGGGTAAACGCCACTTGCTGCGCCCGGCTGGCGGTCACGGTGATGAACTGGCAACTCATGTCGACCTTGTCCGTCAGCAGGTTGGGAATCCGGGCATCGGACGACTGCACCACGAACTCGACCTTGCTCGGGTCGTTGAACAAGCCCTTGGCGACCATCCGCGCGATATCGATATCGAACCCCTGCAACTTGCCGTCCGCGCCCTGGAAGTGCCATGGCGCGTTGGTACTCCCCGTACCGACAATCAACTTCCCGCGGGCCAGCACACTGTCGAGCTTGCTGTCTGCGGCCTGGGCAACCCCCACGACAGCAGCCGAAGCGGCGAAGAGAAAAACACATGCTTTGAACAAGGAAGGTCGGCGATGCATGGCAAGCACTCCAGGTGATGTGTATTCCGCTATACCGGAACATGGTATGTAACAACGGAATAGACAGCAGAAAGTGTGCCACAGGTTGTGGAGGGGATGTTGGGGAGATTGAAAAGTGTGTTGAATCAGAGGGATGCGTGGAAGCGCGAATAAAGGACTGGCGAAATACACAACTGGCGATGCGCTACCGTTGGCCACACAGCGCGGGTATTTGCACCACATATGAGGGATGGAGGTTCAAAAATGAAGCGAAGCGCCCATTGGGGCTTAGTGTTGGCGTCTGGGCAACGTATCCCGCAAGTTTCTGGTTGGCTGCCAGACTGTCTTTGGTTAGTAGTACGGTGACGGCCTGACTCTGCGAGTACTTGCGATTACAAAAATTCATCTCGAAGAAATCTAGCGTTTTCCTGCGTCCTTATAAACTTCTCCGCGCTCCCTCTTTCCTACCGCTATCACCGTCACTACCAGTACCTCATCGACGACGCGGTATACCAGCCGATACCCGGCATTACGGAGCTTAATCTTGTATGCATTCCCCAGCCCGTTTAGCCGGTCAGCCGGAACGTGCGGATTTGAGAGTCGCTCCTGCAACTTCTTCTTGAACTGCTCCCTCAATGTTGCGCCAAGCTTTTCCCACTCTTTCCAGGCTTTATCGGAAAATTCCAACTCATAGGTCATCGATAGAAACCTTGATCGTCGGATCGTTTTCTCGTTCGCGGCAGAGGGCAATCAGCTCCATGTCTTCCAGTCGATCCATCATCGCTTCATATTCTTTGGCAGGGACGCAGTAGAAAGCCGGCTCGTTGCGGTTAAGAATCGCGACGGACAAGCCACCACCGGCCGCGACTGTTCCCATCGGGTTTTTCTTGAGTTCAGAAATGCTGGCGACGACTTGCGAAAGCACGATATGCGTCATGACTCTGTTCCTAGAGTGCCTTTAATGGCATTAAAAATAGCACTTTAAGCCGCACGTTACACATTCCTTTTTCTTATAAACTCCACGGCCAAAGCCACATATCCTTGCATCCTGGTGTGCGGATTCCGGGCTGAAATACTCTTCGTTTGAACGATTGCATTCGCGAGCGGGCTCGCTCCCACACTTGACCGAGTCGAATTGGCGAACACAGTCTGATGTGGGAGCGGGCCTGCTCGCGACGGGGCCTTCAGCGGCAGCGCAAAGCTACCCGCCGACAGGTGCCAGCAACACCCGCGTCACCCGCCGCTCTTCAACCGCCATCACCGTCATCCGCCAGCCTTCCCATTCATGGCTGTCACCGATCATCGGCAGCCGATCCAGCACGCTCACCACCAGTCCCGCGAGGGTCTGGTAGTCGTCGGTCGGTTCTGCCGCAAAGCCGGTGTGCTGGCGCACCCGGGCCAGGTTCAACGCGCCGCTGACCATGAACCCGCCCTGCTCTTCAACCACGTCCGGGCCTTCGATTTCGCTGGCATCGGGCAGTTCGCCGGCAATCGATTCGAGAATGTCGGTCATGGTCAGCACGCCGACGAAGTCGCCGAATTCATTGACCACGAAGGCAATGTGGGTCGAGGCCTTGCGCATCTGTTCCAAGGCATTGAGGATCGAGTAGCTGTCCAGCAAGTTGATGGTCTTGCGCGCCAGCTCCTCAAGGCCCGGTTCGTTACCGGCCAGGTATTCCTTGAGCAATTCCTTTTTGTGCACGAAGCCCAACGGTTCATCCACCGCACCGTCGCGAATCAGCGGCAGGCGCGAGTAGGACGAATGCATCAGCCGCGTGCGAATGGTCTCGGCATCGTCGGCCAGGTCGATGTGATCGACGTCGGCGCGCACGGTCATCAAGCTGCGGATCGGCCGCTCGGCCAGTTGCAATACGCCACTGATCATCACCCGTTCACGACGGTCGAACAGTTCCCCGCTGGGCACCTCACCGTTGTCCAGCATGTCGGCGATTTCTTCGCCGACTTCCTCTACCGCCAGCTTGCGCCCACCGAGCAACCGCATCACCGCATGGGCCGTGCGTTCACGCATTGGCCGCAGGCCCTGCATGGACCGCTTGCGGCGAGCCCGGGCGATCTGGTTGAAGATCTCGATCAGGATCGAGAAACCGATGGCGGCATACAGATAGCCCTTCGGAATGTGGAAGCCCAGGCCTTCGGCGGTCAGGGCGAAGCCAATCATCATCAGGAAGCCCAGACAGAGCATGATCACCGTCGGGTGCGCGTTGACGAATCGGGTCAGCGGTTTGCTGGCGACGATCATCAGGCCGATGGAAATGATCACCGCGATCATCATCACCGCCAACTCATCGACCATGCCCACGGCGGTAATCACCGCGTCCAGGGAGAACACGGCATCGAGGACCACGATCTGCGCCACGATCGGCCAGAACATCGCATACGCCGCATTGGACGAGCGCTGGCCGACGTGACCTTCCAGTCGTTCATGCAATTCCATGGTGGCCTTGAACAACAGGAACACGCCACCGAACAGCATGATCAGGTCACGACCGGAGAAGCTTTTGTCGAACACCTCGAACAGCGGCTGAGTCAGGGTGACCAGCCAGGAAATACTCGCCAGCAGGCCCAGGCGCATCAACAAGGCCAGGGACAGACCGATGATTCGCGCACGGTCGCGCTGTTCGGGCGGCAGTTTGTCGGCGAGGATGGCGATAAACACCAGGTTATCGATGCCCAGCACCAGCTCCAGCACGATCAGGGTCAACAAGCCCAGCCAGGCGGTGGGGTCAGCTATCCATTCCATGAAAATGTCTCGATCTCTTCGGTGATTGTCAGAATGCCGGGCATGGCAAGGCGCGGCTCAGAGGCCGTGGGACTGCAATGTCGAAGCTGTTCGGAAGTCGAAAGACCGGGTGTTTCGCGTGCATCAAGAGCGCGAGGTAGCGCGAAGAGGAAGGATAACCGGGAGGCTCCAAGAGGGTGTTCATGCAAGTCCTGAAAGGAAAAAGGCCTTGGAGCATATAGGCGAATGGGACTTTTTCTACAGTCGGAAATCATTACAAAATCTGTAAATCTCTGGATTCCCGTTGTTCCGACGGCCGCCTTCGCGAGCAGGCTCGCTCCCACAATGGATCTTCGGTGTTCATGGAATTATGGCAAAAGGTAAATCCCTGTGGGAGCGAGCCTGCTCGCGAAGCTCTTGCTCTTGCTCTTGCTCTTGCTCTTGCTCTTAACTGTTTCTGACTTGCGCGATATACCTCGCCACCGCCGCCGATTTCTCGAACCGCCGATGAATCAACGACAACCACGAACTCGCCTCACACCCCTTGATCGGCCGGTACAACACCCCCGGCAAACCGACATGCCCGACCACCGACTCGGGTACCACCGCCACGCCCTGCCCCAGGGACACCAGGGCAATCACCGCCACCAACCCGCCCGGCTGCGCCCCCAGTTTCGGCGCAAAGCCACCCTCGGCAGCCACTTGCAAGGTGCCGCTGATCTGTTCCGGCAGGATGAACGTCTCGCCTTGCAAATGCTCCGGGGTAATTTCCGGCAATCGACACAACCAGGAGTCGGTCGACAGCGCCAGCACAAAGCCTTCGGCGACCAGGCGAATGGCCTCGATGCCTTCGGGGAAGGTCATGGGCGAGCGGACGTAGCCAATGTCGAAGCGGCCTTCGACCACCATCGCGGGCAATGACGCCATAGGGCTTTCCCGTACGTTCAGGCTGACGTCCGGACATTCGCGGCTGAAGGCCTGTACCTGTTTTTGCAGCAAGCCCGAGTACACCGCCGACGCCACGTAACCCAGTTCGATATGGCCAATATCCCCGCGCCCGGCACGCTGGGCATTGTGCTGGGCGTATTCGAATTGCCGCACCGTCGCCTCGGCCTCGATCACCAGCGCGGCGCCGGCCTCGGTCAGGCTGACTTCACGTGTTTGACGCACGAACAATCGCGTGCCGAGTTCGTTCTCCATGTCCTGGATCTGTCGGGTCAAGGTCGGCGGGGCGATACCGAGTTGTTCGGCGGCGCGGGTGAAGTTGCCTTGCCGGGCAACAGCCAGGAAGTAGCGGAAATGCCGTATGTCCATCGCTGTATTAGCTCAAAGGTAATGAAATTCCGTTATCCGGCTAACGAAGCCTGCAATCGCCCGCGATAAGCTCACTTCGCACTCACAGTAGGAGCCCTCGCCATGCACGTCAAACCCCTTATTGCGCTCGCGGATATTTGCCTTGCCCAAAAGGCAATCACACCATGAGCCGGGTTAGCCCTCGCCTGACGCTGCTGACGGCCTCTGGCGTCTGTTCGCTGATCGTCCTCGACACCAACATCGTCGCCGTGACATTGCCGACCATCGCCCGGGACCTGGGCGCGAATTTCGCCGACATCGAATGGGTGGTGAGTGCGTACATGCTGGCCTTCGCCGCCCTGCTGTTACCGGCCGGCAGCATCGCCGACCGCTTCGGCCGGCAGAAAATCCTGCTCTGTGGCCTGGGCATTTTCATCCTCGCGTCCATCGGTTGCGGCGCGGCGCCCAACGCGTTGTTCCTCGACATCGCCCGGGCGATCAAGGGTGTCGGTGCCGCCTTGCTGCTGACCTCGGCCCTGGCCTCCATCGGCCATACCTTCCACGATGAAGTGGAACGAGCCAAGGCCTGGGCATTCTGGGGCGCGTGCATGGGCGTGGCGATGACCGCCGCGCCGACCGTCGGCGGGCTGATCACCGAATACATGGGCTGGCGCTGGATCTTCTACCTTAATTTGCCGGTGGGCTTGTTCCTGATGGTGATGGTCTGGCGCGCCGTGCCGGAATCTCGCGACACCCAGTCCGCACGTCTGGACCCTTGGGGCAGCCTGGCCTTCAGTGCGAGTTTGCTGTGCCTGATCTGGGGCCTGATCGAAGCCAACCGGATTGGCTGGAACAACCCGCTGACCTACGCCCGACTGATCGGCGGCGCATTGTTGCTGGGGCTGTTCGTGGTAATTGAACGGCTGCAGCGCCGGCCGATGGTCGACCTGCAACTGTTGAGGCACCCGCGCTTCATCGGCGCGCTGCTGGGCATGTTTGCCTACGCCGGATGCGCCCAGGTAATGATGACCCTGTTGCCGTTCTACCTGCAAAACGGCCTGGGATTCTCCGCCATTGCCTCCGGACTGGGGATGTTGCCGTTCGCCCTGACCATGCTGATTTGCCCGCGCATCGGCGTACGCCTGGCGAGCCGATTTGCCCCAGCCACAATGATGGCGGCCGGTTTGGTCCTGGTCGGCAGCGGTAACTTGCTTAGCGCCTGGGCCGTCAGCAGCGGCGGCTACCTGCCCTTCGCCCTGGCGATTGCCGTGACCGGTGCCGGTGCGGGGTTGCTCAATGGCGACACGCAAAAGAACATCATGGCCTGCGTGCCACGGGAGCGCACCGGCATGGCTTCGGGCATGAGCACCACCATGCGCTTCAGCGCGATTGTGCTGGCCATTGGCGTGTTCGGCGCGTTGCTGTCCAGCCATACCGAACTGTTGTTGCGCACCAGCCTGGCGACACAGGGCGCGCAATGGCTCGACCAGACCCAGGGCATCGCCTCGCGGGTGGTGGCCGGCGACATGACGGCAGCAATGAGCCTGTTGCCGGAAACTGCTCGGCCGCTGGTTGAACCACTGGCTCGACAGGCTTTCGTCGGTGGTTTCAGCCTGCTGTTGTGGGTCGCAGGTTTGTTGGCGTTGCTCGGGGCGCTGGTGGTAGGCACGCTGATGCGCAATCCGATCCCGGCGCCAAAGGCTTTTTCCCTGAGCCTGGAGTAACGGCGATTTATCGTCCGGAGAAGCGCAACCGCGACAACCTGCGCAAATCTCCCGCGAGGTAGTAATCATCGGTCCAGCTGTCATCCGCCGCCAACGGCTGGACCTGCTTGAGCGCCAGTTTTTTCGCGAAGTAGCGAAAGCGATAATGCTCGTAGAACCGCAGCAACTCCAGGCCATAACGGTCTGCCAGGTCGGTATCGCCGCGAATGATCAGGTAATTCTCGTCATTGCCATTGCTGGCCGCCGCGCTGAGGTTGTGGCTGCCGCTGATGATCGTCGGCGCGTCGCTGGTGAAGTCGGTGACCACGGCTTTGGTGTGCACCAGCAGGTTACCCTTCTGGCCTTTCATGTTCTCTCTGAGCCAGCCTTCCAGCCCGGTATTGAGCAATGCGGTGGCGGCGAACTCGGCAGTGCGGTCGGCGTGGAAACCAGTGATGCGGCTGGTGGTGTTTTGCAGGCCGTACCGCAAGATGTCGTCCTCGGGCTGGCCCAGCAAGGCGTTGAGGATATCGTCGGGCAAGGCAAACGCGGTCACGAACAGCACATCCTTTTTCGCGGCGTTGATGATCTCGACAAACGCTTGCAGATCGCCCCGACCCGAGCGCGGAGAGAACCCGCTGAACAAGGGTTGCAGCGAGTCCATCGGGTTATGTTGCGTCAGCCATTTTCGGGTGGCGCCGACACTTTCCGGGTTGGCCCAGACCTGCTCGAAGGTCTCCAGATAGCTGGCGCTGACTCGCGCGTCGTCCAGCACATGCACCACGTTGGCCTGGCGGTACACGCCATTGGCGGTGAAGTTGGTGCTGCCGCAAAGCACCGCTTCGGGCTGATGCTGCCCTGCGGCGTCGAGCCGGCTCAGGACCATGAACTTGTTGTGGAATAGCTTGTGGGTGACTCGCCCGCGTTTACTCGCTTGCGGGATTTTTTCCAGACTTTCCTCGTTCCTGGCGGTGCCTTTATCAGCGGATTTTGCGTGATACAGCACCCGCACCTTCACCCCGCGTTCGAAGGCCGCGTTGATGGCGTCGACAATCACCCGCAACTCGTATTCGTAGATGGCGATGTCCAGTGCCCACTGGCTATCCATGGCACGCTCGATAAACTCCAGCAAGCGCCCGAGCAGACCGTTTTCCAGCCATTGCCGTGGGGCATCGGGCCATGCTTCGATGGGCAGGTTCTTGTTGGCGCTGATCAGCGCGTCGAGGTCGGGGAACTTGCGCTGGAATGCCTGACTGGCGGCCACTGCGCGGTTGAAAATCACACTCTGGTTTTGCGGCAGTCCATTGTCGGAGGTGACCGTCACTTCCAGGTACTCACCCAGCTGCGGCGCATCGGCGCTACCGTAGGCCAGGTGGACTCGATAGTGGATGGTCATCCCCGGATTGACCGCGTAATCGGCCCAGCGAAATTTCTGCAACGGCGCGATATTGCTGGGGGTGGCGCGAAACCGGGGAAACGTATGGACCTTGCCGGGGAAGGTCAGGCTGTTGAACAGAAACAGCCAGGGCTTGCTGCCTTGCTGCTTTTCAATGGCGAAACCCAGCAGACCTTGGCGCCGGGGCTCGGCCAGGTCCATGGCCAACAACACGCCATTGGCGCCGGCATAGGCTTTGACGCGGAAATCATCCTGATGGTTGGCGGCTAGTACACGCACGGTTCACTCCTGTGATGGGTTTGCTTATCGGGCATTGGGCTGCGATACAGGTTGACCGGGATGATCCGATACCGAGGTGATGCCTTCGCGAGCAGGCTCGCTCCCACAGAGGACTTGTGAATGCCACGGATCAACTGTTGGAGCATGCTCGCGAGGGGGCCGCTCCCACAGGGGACTTGTGAACGCCATGGATCAATTGTGGGAGCGAGCCTGCTCGCGAAGAGGCCAGCTCAGGCAACAACGAAATCAGCCAGGAACCAGCTCGTCGATATGTCGATAATCTGCACCCAACCCGCTCGCCAACACCTTCGCCCGCCCAAGACGAATCGGCCCTCGCTCAATGTCAATCAACAGTCCCGGACAATCAAGCGTCGGCAACATCGTGAAGTCTTTCAATCGGCCATCGGTCACCAGCAACAGTCGCTGTCGCTCCGCCGGAAAACGCTTCTGACGGGCGGCCAGCCAGCGTCCCGCCTCACCCAGCGCTGCCAGTAAGGGCGTGCCGCCGCCCGCTCCGAGGCCATCCAGCCAGGTACGCAAACCGGTGGACGCCTTCAACCCTTGCACTTGCCATTCCGGTACCTGACCGCTGGCGGTCAGCAAGGCCAGGCGCGCGCGCTGGCGGTAGGCGTCGTCGAGCAGTTGTGCCAGCAGGCCCTTGGCATCGCTTAACGCCTGATGACGGCGGGTCGAGGCCGAGGCGTCGACGATTACCAGCCACAGTTCATGGGGGGAACGGGTACGCAGGTGGAACAGCACATCGTCGCGCTGACGCGGGCGGCCATTGAGCAAGGTACCCGGCCAATTGATCGAGCCGTTGCGCGCGGCGTGGCGCTTGCCTTGCTTGCCGTGGTCCAGCCGTCCGGCCCGGGGTCTGGCATTCGCCCCCGCGTCAGATCGGGGGCGAATGCCTAGGGCTTTTTTGGCCAGCTCGGCACTTCACGGCGGGCGCCGACCGGCAATGCCTGGGCGGGCATTTCGCCCCATTGGCCCTGGCCTTCCCCAGGGTTGGAATGCGGGCCAGCCTGCGGTTGATTGTGTTGTGGCGCAGGCGGCGCCTGTTCGCGACGGCGGTGGCGCAGGGCGAACTCGGCGACGGCGTCGATATCTTCCTCGGCAATGGCGTTCGCACCTCGCCAGGCAGCATGGGCACGCGCCGCACGCAACCAGACCAGATCGGCGCGCAGGCCATCGACACCCGCGGCAAAACAGCGCTCGGTAATCTGCGCCAGTGCCTGATCGTCGAGGGGGATGCTCGCCAGTGTGCTGCGCGCTCTCTGGCACCGCTCACGCAGCGACTGCTGCCGGCTTTCCCACTCGGCGCAGAAATTGTGGGGATCGCTGTCGAAATCCAGTCGCCGGCGAATGATCTGACCACGTTCGGCCGGCACTGTGTGACCGCTGAGGGCGACGTTCAAACCAAAGCGGTCGAGCAATTGCGGACGCAGTTCGCCCTCCTCCGGGTTCATGGTGCCGATCAGCACGAACTTCGCCGAATGCCGATGGGAAATGCCATCGCGTTCGATCAGGTTGATGCCGCTGGCGGCCACGTCGAGCAACAGGTCCACCAGGTGATCGGGCAGCAGGTTGACCTCATCGACGTACAGCACACCGCCGTCCGCCTTGGCCAGCACGCCCGGGGAGAATTGCGCGCGACCTTCGCTCAGTGCGGCGTCGAGGTCGAGGGTGCCGACCAGGCGTTCTTCGGTAGCGCCCAGGGGCAAGGTGACGAATTGACCGCTGGCGAGCAGGTCCGCCAAGCCTCTGGCCAGGGTTGATTTGGCCATGCCGCGCGGGCCTTCGATCAGCACGCCGCCGATTTTCGGGTCGATGGCGGTGAGGTAGAGGGCGAGTTTCAAGTCGTCGGCGCCGACCACGGCGGAGAGGGGGAAATGCGGGGTGTCGGTCATCTTTAATACTCGGTCATGGTCGGTGATCCATCAGCAGCACCTTAATCCCTGTGGGAGCGAGCTCGCTCCCACAGGGTTTTGCGGCGCATTAGCTGTCTTCTTCTATATCAAGCAACAAATTCTCCAGCGCCTCGCGGTACTCCCCCGGTTCCTGCCACATGCCCCGCTGCTGCGCTTCGAGCATGCGCTCGGTCATGTCGCGCAGTGCATGGGGGTTGTGCTCGCGAACAAAATCCCGGGTCGCCGGGTCCAGCAGATAAGCGTCCGCCAGCAGTGCGTACTGGTGATCGTCAATCAACTGCGTCGTAGCGTCGAAGGCAAACAGGTTGTCGACCGTGGCCGCCAGTTCGAACGCGCCTTTATAGCCGTGGCGCTTCACGCCGTCGATCCACTTCGGGTTGGCCGCCCGGGAACGGATCACCCGGTTCAGCTCTTCCTTCAAGGTGCGGATCTTCGGCAGGTCAGGCTGGCTGTGATCGCCATGGTAACTGGCCGCCGCTTCGCCGCTGAGGCTTTCCACGGCGGCGAGCATACCGCCCTGGAATTGGTAATAGTCGTTGGAATCGAGCAAGTCGTGCTCGCGGTTGTCCTGGTTTTGCAGCACTGCTTGCACTTGGCTCAAGCGCTGGGCGAACTGTTCACGGGCGGCGGTGCCTTCGTCGGAACCGCCATAGGCGTAACCGCCCCAGTTCAGGTAAACCTCGGCCAGGTCCTGCCGGCTTTGCCACAGCCGACCGTCGATCGCGCCTTGCACGCCCGCACCGTATGCACCGGGTTTGGCACCAAAGATGCGCCAACCGGCCTGGCGGCGCGCGGTCTCTTCATCCAGCCCCGATTGCAGCAGCGTTTCACGCTCGGCGCGGACCTTGGCCGCCAACGGGTTGAGGTCGTCCGGCTCGTCGAGGGCGGCGACCGCTTGCACGGCCGCGTCAAACAGGCGGATCAGGTTGGCAAAGGCATCGCGGAAGAAGCCGGACACGCGCAAGGTCACGTCCACCCGCGGACGGTCGAGCACGCTCAGCGGCAGGATCTCGAAATCGTCGACCCGCTGACTGCCAGTGGCCCAGACCGGCCGCACGCCCATCAGCGCCATGGCCTGGGCGATGTCGTCACCGCCGGTGCGCATGGTCGCGGTGCCCCAGACTGACAGGCCGAGCTGGCGCAGGTGATCACCGTGGTCTTGCAGGTGCCGTTCAAGCATCAGGTTCGCCGACTGGAAACCGATGCGCCACGCGGTGGTGGTCGGCAGGTTGCGCACGTCCACCGAATAGAAGTTGCGTCCGGTCGGCAGCACGTCCAGGCGCCCGCGGCTGGGTGCACCACTGGGGCCGGCCATGACGAAACGACCGCTCAAGGCATCGAGCAGACCGCGCATTTCCGCCGGGCCGCAGGCATCCAGACGGGGGGCGACGACCTCGCGCAGGTTGTCGATGATGGCGCTCACGTCAGACCAACTTACCTCCTGTGGGAGCAAGCCTGCTTCCTGTGGGAGCGAGCTTGCTCGCGATAGCGGAGTGTCAGTCGACATTGATTTACCTGACACACCGCTATCGCGAGCAAGCTCGCTCCCACAGGGGCCGGGGTTGGCTTGAATAGGGTTGGGTAGCTCGAACTCGGTACCCACTGTCTGCGAAATCAGTTGAGCGGCGAACAGTTCCAGGCGTTCGCGGGTATCGCCGGCCGTGCGCCAGACTTCATTGCTGAGCACTTTTAGCTGTTCGGGTTGCGGCCCGGCCCAAGGTTCTGCCAGCGCACAATCCAGCGGATCGAACCCCAGCTCGAATGCCTTCGCCAAGGCCCGCAGCACACTCGATTGCGCCCCTCGCCCGTCGCCACGGGGAATCCGCAGCAGGGCCAGCAAGGTATCAATGCGCAAACGCCCGATCGGCGACTCGCCAAACACGTGCAGGCCATCGCGGATCTGCGACTCTTTCAAGTCACACAGGTAGGTGTCCAGACGCGGCAGCCAGATCGCCGCATCGGCATCACTGTCCAGTTGTTCATCCAGCTGCAGTTCGCGGTCGATGTGGCTGTCGCGCACCAGTTGCAGAATGTCCCGTTGCAACTCCCGGGCGCGGCGCGGATCGAGCAATTGCGCTTCGTAATATTCGTCGGCCAGCAACTCGAGGTTGCGCAGCGGCCCGTAGGTTTCGGCGCGGGTCAGCGGCGGCATCAGGTGATCGATGATCACCGCCTGGGTACGGCGCTTGGCCTGGGCGCCCTCGCCCGGGTCGTTGACGATAAACGGATAGATGTTCGGCAGCGGCCCGAGCAGCGCATCCGGCCAGCAATTTTCCGACAGGCCGACGCCCTTGCCCGGCAGCCATTCGAGGTTGCCGTGCTTGCCGACATGAATCACGCCGTGGGCGCCATAGGTGTTGCGCAGCCAGAAATAGAAGGCGAGATAGCCGTGAGGCGGCACCAGGTCCGGGTCATGGTATACCGCGCTCGGATCGACCTGATAACCCCGGGCCGGTTGAATGCCGACGAAGGTCAGGCCGAAACGCAACCCGGCAATCATCATCCGCCCGCCGCGGAACATCGGATCGCTGTCGGGGCCGCCCCAGCGGTCCAGCACGGCCTGGCGGTTGGCGGCGGGGAGCGCGTCGAACATCAGCTGATAGTCGTCCAGCGCCAGGCTTTGCTGGCATGGACGCTGGTCGAGGGTGTCGAGGTCGTTGCTGACGCCGCCGAGCAATTGCTGGATCAACGCGGTGCCGCTGTCGGGCAATTCGGCCGGTAACGGATAACCTTCGTTGTGCAGCGCACGCAGGATGTTCAGCGCGGCGGCAGGCGTGTCGAGGCCGACACCATTGCCGATGCGACCATCGCGGGTCGGGTAGTTGGCCAGGATCAGCGCAATGCGTTTCTCGCCATTGGGCACCCGGGCCAGATCAATCCAGCGCCGTGCCAATTCGGCGACGAAATCCATGCGCTCCGGTTGTGGTCGATAACACACCACGTCCGACTGACTGCGCTCACTGCGCCAGGCCAGGTCCTTGAAACTGATCGGCCGGCTGATGATCCGCCCGTCCAGCTCCGGCAGCGCGATGTGCATCGCCAGATCCCGCGGTCCGAGGCCCTGCTCGCTGGCGCGCCAACCGGGCTCGTTGTCTTGCGCGCAAATGGCTTGAATCACCGGAATGTTGCGGCGAAACGGCCGCAACTGCGGCGCTTCGGGGCTGGACTGGGCGAAACCGGTGGTGTTGAGAATCACGCTGGCAGCGACTTCATCCAGCAGATCCTCGACCACGGTCAGGCAGCCGGGCTCTTTCAAACTGGCCACGGCAATCGGCAGCGGGTTAAGCCCCGCCGCCTGCAAACGCTGGCAGAAAACATCGATGAAAGCGGTATTCGCCGCCTGCAGATGCGAGCGGTAAAACAGCACGGCCGCTACCGGTTGATCGGCCTGCCAGTCGGCTTGCCAATCCTTCAGTGCGGCGGGGCTTTTTTGTGGGTGGTAAATCGCGGTGCGCGGCAGGGTCTGCGGCTCGGCCCAGGCGTAGTCGCGATCCAGCCAACGATCGGCGAGGCAGCGAAACAGGTCGAGTGCGTTGGCCATGCCGCCCTGACGCAGGTAATGCCAGAGTCGGTCGCGGTCTTGCGCAACCACGGTGCTCAGGTCGCTGAGCTCCGGGTCCGGACGATCATCGCCCGGCACCAGAATCAGCTGCGCACCGCGCCCGGACAACTCCACCAGCCGCTCCACGCCGTAGCGCCAATAGGCGATGCCACCGTGCAGCGAAATCAGAATGACCTTGGCGTGACGCAATACTTCGTCGACATACAGGTCGACCGAGGCGTGATTCTGCACCTGCATCGGGTTGGCCAGGCGCACGCTCGGGTAATCGTCCGGTAACTGCTGCGCCGCTTCGGCGAGCAGCGCCAGGCTGGAGTCGCCGCTGCACAGGATCACCAGCTCGGCGGGGGTCTGTCCAAGGTCGGCAATATTGTCATCCGACACGAAACCGCCGGGCTGGGTCCTGAGCAGGTGCATGGCTTAAACGCTGAGTGCGGCGCGCAATTGCGCTTCGAGCAGCGCGGCATCCAGCTCCTGGCCGATCAACACCAGACGCGTGGTGCGGGCTTCTTCGGCGCCCCACTGACGGTCGAAATGCTTGTCGAAGCGTGTGCCCACGCCCTGGATCAACAGGCGCATCGGCTTGCCCGGGATCGCGGCGAAACCTTTGACGCGCAGGATGCCGTGCTGGACCACCAGTTGGGTCAGGGCATCCAGCAGCAGGCTTTCGTCAGCTGGCGGCAGTTCGATGGAGATCGAATCGAAGGCGTCGTGGTCGTGATCGTCCTCGCCTTCATGGTGATGGTCGTGATGGCTGTGACGGCTGTCGATGTGCTCTTCGGAACCGGCACCGAGGCCGATCAGTACGTCCAGTGGCAGGCGGCCGCTGCTGGCTTCGATGACTTTCACCGCTGGCGGCAGTTCTTCGGCGACTTCCAGGCGCACCCGGGCCAGGTCTTCAGGGCTGATCAGGTCGGCCTTGTTGAGGATCACCAGGTCGGCGCTGGCCAGTTGGTCGGCGAACAGTTCGTGCAGCGGCGATTCGTGGTCCAGGTTCGGGTCGAGTTTGCGCTGGGCGTCGACCTGGTCCGGAAATGCGGCGAAGGTGCCGGCGGCGACCGCCGGGCTGTCGACCACGGTGATGACCGCGTCAACGGTGCAGGCGCTGCGGATTTCCGGCCACTGGAAGGCTTGCACCAGCGGTTTTGGCAGGGCCAGGCCCGAGGTTTCGATGAGGATGTGGTCGAGGTCGCCGCGACGGGCCACCAATTCGCGCATCACCGGGAAGAATTCTTCCTGGACGGTGCAGCACAGGCAGCCGTTGGCCAGTTCGTAGACACGGCCGTTGGCTTCTTCTTCAGTGCAGCCGATGGAGCACTGTTTGAGGATTTCGCCGTCGATGCCCAACTCGCCGAACTCGTTGACGATCACCGCAATACGGCGACCCTGAGCGTTGTCGAGCATGTGCCGCAGCAAGGTGGTCTTGCCCGAGCCGAGGAAGCCGGTAACGATGGTGACGGGGAGTTTGGCCAGTGTTTTCATCGGATGCCCTTTGGCAAGGTGGCGGGCATACGGGACGACAATCGCTGCGACAGGCGCGCGCAAGAGTTCCGCCACCGGATCACCCCGCCCGGTTGTAGTGAGAATCTGTGTCGAGGCAGGTCTCCTGGCTGACGGTGTGCCAGTCGTTCGACTGGCGTTTGCTGCGCCTTCCCGCGAACCCGTTGCACAGGGTTTGCAGTGGCGTGGCAGCGAAACATCACCGTTCACAGTTGCGGGGGCAGCCGCGGCATCGACCGCGTTCCCTTCTTAGCTTCGGCAGACGCCGAAGAACCTCGAAAGCGCAAGGCTACGCATGGTATGGGGGCGGGTCAATGTCTTGTGGCGTCCGCACCGGCCCCTTCGCCGGCAAGCCGGTCTCGCTCCCACAGGTGACCGCATTCCCATGTGGGAGCGAGCTTGCTCGCGAAGGGAGCGATTCGGCATCCAAGTGAGAACCCATGCCAATTGACGCCCAACCCCCGCCCATGCTCTCCTACACGCCTTGTTACGGGTGCCCTTCACAGGGTGAAACGGGAAACCGGTGAATCATGTGCTTTACTCAAGGCCATGTCAGTCCGGTGCTGCCCCCGCAACGGTAAGCGAGCGAAGCGTCAGATCCACTGTGCCAGCAGTCCGGCATGGGAAGGTGACGCTTGCAGGTTCAGGCGACAGCCTGCGCCCCTCGTGAGCCCGGAGACCGGCCCGCAACATCAGGTGAACGTCATGTTCACTGAATAACAAACCCGCGGTGGGCGGGCGCTGTTGAGCCTCTGCGCGCCTGATGCGCAGGGATCTTCCATGCGCTCTATTCACCCGCTGACAGACCAGAGGGAAGCGCCATGTCGATCATCAGCAGCACCGGCAGCAACACAGACAAGAGCACCGCCAGCAGCACCACGACCCTGACTCAACGCCTGACCGCCGCCGCCTGTGCGTCGATCCTTGGCGCAAGCCTTGTGTATTTCGCCGGTTTCTCGCACATCGAGGCGGTGCACAATGCCGCCCACGATACCCGTCATAGCTCCGCTTTCCCGTGCCATTGAGACCTGCCGACATGATCAAGCGTATCGCGCAAACCGCGGGTTTCACCGGGCTGCTGGCCGCCCTGTTGCTGACCCTGCTGCAAAGCTTCTGGGTTTCGCCGCTGATTCTGCAGGCGGAAACCTACGAAAAATCCGAGCCGGCCGCTGTTGAAGTGCATGAGCACGCCGCGGGTGCTGTCGCCGCCCATTCCCACGATGCCGAAACCTGGGAGCCGGAAGACGGCTGGCAGCGCGTGTTGTCGACCACCGGCGGCAACCTGGTGGTAGCGGTCGGTTTCGCCTTGATGCTTGCCGGTCTCTACACCTTGCGCGCCCCGACCAAAACCTCTCAAGGCCTGCTCTGGGGCTTGGCCGGCTATGCGACCTTCGTGCTCGCGCCGACCCTCGGCCTGCCGCCTGAACTGCCGGGGACTGCCGCGGCCGATCTGGCGCAACGGCAGATCTGGTGGATCGGCACTGCCGCCTCCACCGCGGCCGGCATCGCCTTGATCGTGTTCAGCCGTCACTGGCTGATGAAGATCCTCGGCGTGGCCATTCTCGCCGTTCCACACGTGATTGGCGCGCCGCAACCAGAAGTGCATTCGATGCTCGCTCCGGAAGCGCTCGAGTCGCAGTTCAAAATCGCTTCGCAGCTGACCAACGTCGCGTTCTGGCTGGCCCTGGGCCTGATCAGCGCCTGGTTGTTCCGCCGCAAGAACGATGGCCAGTACCACGCATGACTGATACCCGCACAGCGCCGACCCTGGTGGTCGGCCTGGGCTGCCAGCGCGGCTGCCCGGCCAGCACGTTGCGGGCGCTGCTCGACCAGGCGTTACAGGCGCATCAAATCGGACTTCACCAGATCAAGGCCCTGGCCAGTATCGACCTGAAGCGCGAAGAACCTGGCCTGATCGAACTCGCCGAACAACTCGCGCTGCCGCTGATGTATTTCAGCAGCGCACAATTGGCCAGCTATCAAACGCAACTCAGCCACCATTCGGACATCGCGTTCGAACGCACCGGCTGCTACGGCGTAGCGGAAAGTGCTGCCCTGGCCCTGGCCGAACAACTGGCCCAGGCGCCAGTAAAACTGCTGATCTCGCGACAGAAATATGCCCAGGCGACCCTCGCATTGGCCGGCGCTGCATAAAATCCCCGATAATCCCCTCCTCGATCATGAGCAATCTTCATCTGAAGCCTTGCCCAGCCCATTTTTTCACAGGAACCGACGATGACTGTCTATTTCATTGGCGCCGGTCCCGGCGACCCGGAACTGATCACCGTCAAAGGCCAGCGGCTGATCCGCAGCTGCCCGGTGATCATCTATGCCGGCTCCCTGGTGCCCGCCGCCGTGCTCGAAGGTCATCAGGCCGAACAGCTGGTGAACAGCGCCGAACTGCACCTGGAACAGATCATCGAACTGATCAAGAGTGCCCATGCCAAGGGCCAGGATGTGGCGCGGGTGCATTCCGGCGACCCGAGCCTGTATGGCGCCATCGGCGAGCAGATTCGCTACCTGCGTGAACTCGGCATTGCCTTTGAAATCATTCCCGGTGTGACCGCGACAGCGGCCTGTGCGGCACTGCTGGGTGCGGAGTTGACCTTGCCGGATGTATCACAGAGCGTGATTCTGACCCGTTACGCCGACAAGACGACGATGCCGGCCGGTGAAGAGTTGGGCAGCCTGGCGCAACACGGGGCGACCATGGCGATCCATCTGGGGGTCAATCATCTGCAGAAGATCCTGGTCGAATTGCTGCCGCATTACGGTGCGGATTGCCCGATCGCGGTGATTCACCGGGCGACCTGGCCGGATCAGGATTGGGTGGTGGGGACGCTTGAGGATATTGCCGGGAAGGTTGAGGCGAAGGGGTTTCGGAGGACGGCGTTGATTCTGGTGGGCCGGGTGTTGGGTAGCGATCACTTCAGTGAGTCGTCGCTGTATCGCGCCGGGCATGCGCATTTGTATCGGCCATAGGGCCCCTTCGCGAGCAGGCTCGCTCCCACAGTTGATCGCATTTCAATGTGGGAGCGAGCCTGCTCGCGAAGGCGTCAGTGAATTTCACCCATAAAAAAACGGCACTCACGGGTGCCGTTTTTTCATGTCGCAGCGAACACCTTAGTAGTAGGCGTTTTCTTTCTGCGTGTGGTCAGTCACATCACGAACACCCTTGAGCTCGGGAATACGCTCGAGCAGCGTGCGCTCGATGCCCTCACGCAGCGTGACGTCTGCCTGGCCGCAGCCCTGGCAGCCGCCGCCGAACTTCAGCACGGCGATGCCGTCCTCGACCACATCGATCAGGCTGACCTGACCGCCGTGGCTCGCGAGCCCCGGGTTGATCTCGGTCTGCAGGTAGTAGTTGATACGCTCGTTGATCGGGCTGTCGGCGTTGACCATCGGTACTTTGGCGTTTGGCGCCTTGATGGTCAGCTGGCCGCCCATGCGGTCGGTGGCGTAGTCGACTACCGCGTCGTCCAGGAAAGCTTCGCTGAACGAATCGATGTAGGCGGTGAAGCTTTTCAGCCCCAGCGCCGTGTCTTCAGGTTTTTCTTCGCCCGGCTTGCAGTAGGCAATGCAGGTTTCGGCGTACTGGGTGCCAGGCTGGGTGATAAAGACGCGGATGCCGATACCCGGCGTGTTCTGCTTGGAGAGCAGATCGGCCAGATAGTCGTGGGCGGCGTCGGTAATGGTAATAGCGGTCATGGAAACTCCTCGCAGGCTTGGGCGCAGTTTACGCCAATCAACGCGCCGGACAAAGTCCTAGTATTTTTGTCGGGAAAGTGCGGGTCTGGCGGCGCGCCAACATGAGCGAGATTCATGCAAAACCGCGACATGCTCCAAAACCGCACAGGTTTGCTATCATCCCGGCCCTTCGTCATGGTCTTTCCGAGTAGTCCCAATGTCCGATCGCAGTGTTCGCCTTCAAGCTCTCAAGCACGCCCTCAAAGAGCGCATCCTGATACTCGATGGCGGCATGGGCACGATGATCCAGAGCTACAAGCTCGAGGAGCAGGATTACCGCGGCAAACGTTTCGCCGACTGGCCGAGCGACGTCAAGGGCAACAACGACCTGTTGATACTGACCCGCCCGGACGTGATCGGCTCGATCGAGAAGGCCTATCTGGATGCCGGCGCCGACATTCTGGAAACCAACACCTTCAACGCCACCCAGGTGTCCCAGGCCGACTACGGCATGCAGGACCTGGCGTACGAGTTAAACGTGGAAGGTGCCCGCCTGGCACGCCAGGTGGCGGACGCCAAGACCCTGGAAACACCTGACCGGCCGCGCTTCGTCGCCGGTGTTCTCGGTCCTACCAGTCGTACCTGCTCGCTGTCGCCGGATGTGAACAACCCCGGCTATCGCAATGTGACCTTCGATGAACTGGTGGAAAACTACACCGAGGCCACCAAGGGCCTGATCGAAGGTGGCGCCGACCTGATCCTGATCGAAACCATCTTCGACACCCTGAACGCCAAGGCCGCGATCTTTGCCGTACAAGGGGTTTACGAAGAACTGGGCGTCGAGTTGCCGATCATGATTTCCGGCACCATCACCGACGCTTCGGGCCGCACCTTGTCGGGTCAGACCACCGAAGCCTTCTGGAACTCCGTGGCCCACGCCAAGCCGATCTCGGTCGGGCTGAACTGCGCCCTCGGTGCCAGCGAATTGCGCCCGTACCTGGAAGAGCTGTCGAACAAGGCCGGCACCTACGTCTCCGCGCACCCGAACGCCGGCCTGCCGAACGAATTCGGCGAGTACGACGAGCTGCCGGCGGAAACCGCCAAGGTTATCGAAGAATTCGCCCAAAGCGGCTTCCTCAACATTGTCGGCGGTTGCTGCGGCACTACGCCTGGCCACATCGAAGCCATTGCCAAGGCCGTGGCCGGTTACGCACCGCGCGAGATCCCGGAGATCCCCAAGGCCTGCCGCCTGTCGGGCCTGGAACCCTTCACCATCGATCGCAGCTCGCTGTTCGTCAACGTCGGCGAACGCACGAACATCACCGGCTCCGCCAGGTTCGCCCGGCTGATTCGTGACGACAACTACACCGAAGCCCTGGAAGTCGCCCTGCAGCAGGTCGAAGCCGGCGCCCAGGTGATCGACATCAACATGGACGAAGGCATGCTCGATTCGAAGAAGGCCATGGTGACCTTCCTCAATCTGATTGCCGGCGAGCCGGACATCTCCCGCGTGCCGATCATGATCGACTCCTCCAAGTGGGAAGTGATCGAAGCCGGCCTCAAATGCATCCAGGGCAAGGGCATCGTCAACTCGATCAGCATGAAGGAAGGCGTCGAGCAGTTCATTCATCACGCCAAACTGTGCAAGCGCTACGGCGCCGCCGTCGTCGTGATGGCCTTCGACGAAGCCGGCCAGGCCGACACCGAAGCGCGCAAGAAAGAAATCTGCAAACGCTCCTACGACATCCTGGTCAACGAAGTCGGCTTCCCGCCGGAAGACATCATCTTTGACCCGAACATCTTCGCCGTGGCCACCGGCATCGAAGAACACAACAACTACGCTGTGGACTTCATCAACGCCTGCGCCTACATCCGTGACGAACTGCCGTACGCACTGACCTCGGGCGGCGTGTCCAACGTATCCTTCTCGTTCCGTGGCAACAACCCGGTGCGCGAGGCAATCCACTCGGTGTTCCTGCTGTATGCGATCCGCAACGGCCTGACCATGGGTATCGTCAACGCCGGTCAGCTGGAGATCTATGACCAGATCCCGGCCGAACTGCGTGACGCCGTTGAAGACGTAGTGCTCAACCGCACCCCGGAAGGCACCGACGCCCTCCTCGCCATTGCCGACAAGTACAAGGGCGACGGCAGCGTCAAGGAAGCCGAGACCGAAGAATGGCGCGGCTGGGACGTCAATAAACGTCTGGAGCATGCGCTGGTCAAAGGCATCACTACCCACATTGTTGAAGACACCGAAGAATCCCGTCAGTCGTTCGCCCGGCCGATCGAGGTCATTGAAGGCCCGTTGATGTCCGGCATGAACATCGTCGGCGACCTGTTCGGCGCCGGCAAAATGTTCCTGCCGCAGGTGGTGAAATCCGCCCGGGTAATGAAGCAGGCCGTGGCGCACCTGATCCCGTTCATCGAACTGGAGAAAGGCGACAAGCCGGAAGCCAAGGGCAAGATCCTGATGGCCACGGTCAAAGGCGACGTGCACGACATCGGCAAGAACATCGTCGGCGTCGTACTGGGCTGCAACGGCTACGACATCGTCGACCTCGGCGTGATGGTGCCGGCCGAGAAGATCCTGCAAGTGGCCAAGGAACAGAAGTGCGACATCATCGGCCTGTCCGGCCTGATCACCCCTTCGCTGGATGAAATGGTCCACGTGGCCCGCGAGATGCAGCGCCAGGACTTCCACCTGCCGTTGATGATCGGTGGCGCGACCACCTCCAAGGCGCACACGGCGGTGAAGATCGAACCGAAGTACAGCAACGATGCGGTGATCTACGTCACCGATGCCTCGCGCGCCGTGGGCGTGGCGACGCAGTTGCTGTCCAAGGAGTTGAAGCCGGCATTCGTCGAGAAGACCCGCCTGGAATACATCGAGGTCCGCGAGCGCACCGCCAACCGCAGCGCCCGAACCGAACGCCTGAGCTACCCGGCGGCCATCGCCAAGAAGCCGCAGTTCGACTGGAGCACTTACACGCCGGTCAAACCGACGTTTACCGGTGCCAAGGTGCTGGACAACATCGACCTGAAAGTCCTGGCCGAATACATCGACTGGACGCCGTTCTTCATCTCCTGGGACCTGGCCGGCAAGTTCCCGCGCATCCTTAACGATGAAGTGGTCGGTGAAGCTGCCACCGCGCTGTACGCCGATGCCAGGGAAATGCTCGCCAAGCTGATCGACGAAAAACTCATCAGCGCGCGTGCGGTGTTCGGCTTCTGGCCAGCCAATCAGGTGCGCGACGATGACATCGAGCTCTACGGCGACGACGGCAAGCCACTGGCCAAGCTGCATCACCTGCGCCAGCAGATCATCAAGACCGATGGCAAGCCGAACTTCTCCCTGGCCGACTTCGTGGCACCGAAGGACAGCGAAGTCACCGACTACGTAGGTGGTTTCATTACCACCGCCGGGATCGGCGCCGAAGAAGTGGCCAAGGCTTACCAGGATGCCGGCGACGATTACAACTCGATCATGGTCAAGGCCCTGGCCGACCGTCTGGCCGAGGCCTGCGCCGAATGGCTGCACCAGCAGGTCCGTAAGGATTACTGGGGTTACGCCAAGGACGAGACGCTCGACAACGAGGCGCTGATCAAGGAGCAGTACACCGGCATCCGCCCTGCTCCGGGCTACCCGGCCTGCCCGGATCACACCGAGAAAGGCACGTTGTTCGCACTGCTCGACCCGCAAGCCAGCGAAATGCAGGCAGGCCGCAGCGGGGTGTTCCTTACCGAGCACTACGCGATGTTCCCGGCGGCAGCGGTCAGCGGCTGGTACTTCGCTCATCCGCAGGCGCAATACTTCGCCGTGGGCAAGATCGACAAGGATCAGGTACAGAGTTACACGTCGCGCAAAGGCCAGGAGCTGAGTGTGACCGAGCGCTGGCTGGCGCCGAACCTGGGCTACGACAACTAAGATCAAAAGATCGCAGCCTGCGGCAGCTTTTACACGGGTGTACACATAACCCTGTAGGAGCTGCGGTGCGGCGATCCGACTTGCCAGCGAAGGCGCCCTCGAATACGACGAAAGGCTCGAAAGCCAAACCCTGTGGCCAGCAGAGATCCCCTGTGGGAGCGAGCCTGCTCGCGAAGGCGGTGTATCAGTCCACGAAAGTGTTCAATGTTACGGCCCCTTTCGCGAGCAGGCTCGCTCCCACATTTGCTTTGTGCATGCCGTGGATTGTCTATGCTTAGCTCTCACACATTGCTGACGAGGGGTTTATGGACGATCCAGTCGACAACAACAAGCCGCCCACCTTCTGGCAGATGCTGCACAGCGTCATGGCCGCGGCGTTCGGGGTGCAGAGCGGGAAGAACCGGGCCCGGGACTTCACTCACGGCAAACCCAGCCATTTCGTGATCCTGGGGATTGTGTTCACGGCGGTGTTCGCCCTGACCCTGTTCGGCATCGTCAAACTGGTGCTGCATCTGGCGGGGATTTGATGCCTGATTCAAGGCAAATGACTCAGTGCAGCAGGGTTTGCAGGCTGAACGGGTAGCGATACGACGCCGGTTGCCCCTTGGCCGAGAGCTTGTGAAAATCCACGCCGTAATCCTGCCTTGCGCCCAGCGCCAACAGTCGCCTGGCCTGTGCCCGATCGATCAGTTGCAGTAACGGAATCTGCTGGTCGCGGCCGCCGTACTGACCGAAATCCACACCCTGATCGTAGTCATGCAACTGCACGAGGGCCCAGCCGCCCAGACTGAAATGCCCACCCAGCAGCACGCTCAGCCGACCGTCCAACAGCGCTTGCAAGGCAGCGGGTGAATGGTTGATGGTACCGAACAGTGCGTCTTTTCCAGGTTCGCCACCGGCGTCGGCGTAGGCTTGCATGGCCCCCAAGGCCATTTCGTCATTGGCCGTCCAGACCAGCGAAGCTTGCGGATAGCGCTTGAACAGCAATCCGGCCTGCTGGTAGGCGCGCTCCCGGGTCCAGCCGCCATACACCAACTGGCGCAATCGCACTTCAGGGTGCTCGGCCAGGGCGCGCATCATGCCCTTCTCACGCAACTGTGCCGCCGGCGTGACCTTCAGACCGGAGAAAGCCAGTAGCTCGATGACCTGACCGGGGGCGACCGGGCGATGCTGGCGAATCAGCTCCTTGAGCATCAGGTAGCCGCCCTCCTCGTCGTTGGGCACCAGGCTGCCCAGCCAATCGGGGTATTTTTCAGGTTGCGAGCCGAGCAGGTTCATCTGGTCCGGGGTCAGCGCGTTATTGACCATGAACAGCTTCACGCCACTGCCCTGCGCCAGACGCAGGATTTCGAAGGCGACGTACTGCTCGTTGACGAACACCAGATAGTCCGGCCGGTCTGGCCCTTGCAGGGCTTCACGAGCCTGCTTGAGGGTGTTTTCAGGTATCCGCTCGGCGTACTGAATGCGCAAGTCCATCGCCAGGTCCCTCGCCGCGGCCTGCATGAACTGCGAGTAACTGACCCAAAAAGCTTCCCGGGTGGTTCCCGGATTCAGGAACAGCACCGAGGCTGCCTGGACACAAGGTGCCATGACCGTACCCAGCGCCAGTAATACGCTACAGAAAAACTTCAACATTGATCGTCCGGGCCCCGAAAATTCGCCGCACATTTTAGCCAGCGACCTCCCGCACATCGGCGTTTATTCCACTTGTCGTCCGACAACCGTCGGAGCGAGCCCGGAGGAGGCCTTTATTGATGACTGACCCAGAATACCGCGGTGCCCACGACCAGGATGATCAGGAACAGAATCGCCCAGGCATCGACCGTGCTATCGGGTTTTGTGACTTTGGTAGGGTTGCTCATTGCATCGCCTCTTGTCGGTTTTATCGGTGATTGCATAAAGACTCGACCACAGTTAAGACGATGATTGCCCTCACCACAACCAGGGGCTTTGCAACAACGATTCTCATTAGTCCTTTTGGTTCTTTGCATATACTCAAACATCACTTTTGCGCATAACTACAAACTGGTATCTTGCCCCGGCTCCGTTGGGAGTGCGCGGCCGTGCGCGCAGAATTGCCGAGGCAGTATCGGAGACTTCAGCAGGCGAACAACGCAGCTGGATCCGACCGGCCCAAGCCTGAGAACAGGACTTATATGTACGTATACGACGAGTACGATCAGCGGATCATCGAGGACCGCGTCAAGCAGTTCCGTGATCAGACCCGACGCTATCTGGCAGGCGAGCTGAGCGAAGAAGAATTCCGCCCGCTGCGCCTGCAAAACGGGCTTTATATCCAGCGTTTCGCGCCGATGTTGCGGGTGGCGGTGCCTTACGGCCAGCTGACTTCGCGCCAGACGCGAATGATGGCCAAGATTGCCCGCGACTATGACAAGGGCTATGCCCACATCAGTACCCGGCAGAACGTGCAGTTCAACTGGCCGGCCCTGGAAGACATTCCGGACATTCTTGCTGAACTGGCGACCGTGCAGATGCACGCGATCCAGACCAGCGGCAACTGCCTGCGCAATGTCACCACCGACCAGTTTGCCGGTGTCGCCGCCGATGAGCTGATCGATCCGCGCCCATGGTGCGAGATCGTCCGCCAGTGGACGACATTCCACCCGGAATTCGCTTACTTGCCGCGCAAGTTCAAGATCGCCATCAACGGTTCTACCTCCGACCGTGCCGCCATCGAAGTCCATGACATCGGCCTGGAGGCGGTGCACAACGCCGCTGGCGAAATCGGCTTCCGCGTGCTGGTCGGTGGCGGCCTGGGCCGTACTCCGGTGGTGGGTGCATTCATCAATGAATTCCTGCCGTGGCAGGACCTGTTGAGCTACCTCGACGCCATCCTGCGGGTCTACAACCGCTATGGCCGTCGTGACAACAAGTACAAGGCGCGGATCAAGATTCTGGTCAAGGCCTTGACGCCTGAAGTCTTTGCGCAAAAAGTCGAAGCGGAAATGGAGCACCTGCGCGGTGGCCAGACCACGTTGACCGAGGCCGAAGTGCATCGCGTCGCCAAACACTTCGTCGATCCCGAGTACAAGGCGCTGGACAACCAGACAGCCGAACTCGCCGAGCTCGACAAGCAGCACCCGGGCTTTGCGCGCTGGCGCACCCGCAATACCCTGGCCCACAAGAAGCCGGGCTATGTGGCGGTGACCCTGTCCCTGAAGCCGACCGGCGTTGCCCCGGGCGACATCACCGACAAACAGCTCGACGCCGTGGCCGACCTGGCCGAGCGTTACAGCTACGGTCAGCTGCGCACCTCCCACGAGCAGAACATCATTCTGGCCGACGTGGAACAGGGCCGGTTGTTCGAGATGTGGGGCGAACTGCGCGAGCAAGGCTTCGCCACGCCGAACATCGGCTTGCTGACCGACATCATCTGCTGCCCGGGCGGCGATTTCTGCTCCCTGGCCAACGCCAAGTCGATCCCGATCGCCGAATCGATCCAGCGCCGTTTCGACGACCTGGACTATCTGTTCGACATCGGCGAACTGGACCTGAACATCTCCGGTTGCATGAACGCCTGTGGTCACCACCACGTCGGCCACATCGGCATCCTCGGGGTGGACAAGAAAGGCGAAGAGTTCTACCAGGTGTCCCTGGGTGGCAGCGGCACTCGCGATGCGAGCCTGGGCAAGATCCTCGGCCCGTCCTTCGCCCAGGACGCCATGCCTGATGTGATCGAGAAGCTGATCGACGTGTACATCGAACAACGTACCGAAGACGAGCGCTTCATCGACACCTATCAGCGTATCGGTATCGACCTCTTCAAGGAGCGCGTCTATGCAGCGAATAATTAAGAACAACGAGGTCGTCGACGAAACCTGGCACTTGTTGCCCAAGGACTTCAACATCGACGAGATCAGCAACTGCGACGACTACATCGTCCCGCTGCAGCTGTGGCGCGAACACAGCCGTATGCTCAAGGCCCGCGATGGCGGCCTGGGCGTGTGGCTGGATGCCGATGAAGAAGCCGAAGAAATCGGTGACGACGTGGATCAGTTCCAGGTCATCGCCCTGAACTTCCCGGCCTTCACCGATGGCCGCAACTACTCCAACGCCCGCCTGTTGCGTGACCGTTATGGTTTCAAGGGCGAACTGCGGGCGATCGGCGATGTGCTGCGCGACCAGTTGTTCTACCTGCGTCGCTGCGGGTTCGATGCGTTTGCCTTGCGCGCCGACAAAGACCCGTACGAAGCGCTGGAAAGCCTCAAGGACTTTTCGGTGACCTATCAGGCCGCCACCGACGAACCGCTGCCGTTGTTCCGTCGCCGCTGACCGTCAAGCCTTGAACCCCTTTTCGGGGTTCAAGGCACTCGCCCTACTCATTCACCGGAAACGGTCGCCCCATCGCCACCCAATCCCGGTAAACCCTCGCCCGACCCTCCAGCGCCGTAAAGATCGCAAACGGATTATCAGCATCGATCTCGGCCACTTCGACCTCCTGGACCAGCCGCGTCCACAACGTCTCTGAAGCATCCGCTTCGCCCAGCAGTCGCCAGACGCGTGCTTGCAGCGTCAGATAATCCACCCGGAAATCCGCCGTCAGACTCAGGCCGTCCATGATTCTCAAAAAGCGCGTGCCCAGCGGTTTGGCTGCCACCCGCTGCCAGATCAATCGCCTGGCTTGCCGTTGCGTGTCGTTGCCTTCACGCAACCATTGGATGACGTCGCCGTCAGGTCCAGGCTCGCTCAACCACAGGTTGATGCCTGTGCTGCGGCGATGGTCCACAAGGCGCAACAGCGTGTCTTCATCGATCAATGGATTACCCTGCAGCAGTACGCGGTCACGACTGATGGCCTGGTTCACCACGGCCGGCGGCACCCGGGTGATCTGGTTATTGCGCAAATCCAGCCGGTCCAGGTACGGCTGATCCATGATCCCGATGGGGCATGAAGTGATCCGGGTGTTCCTCAGGTCGAGCCAGCGCAACTCGTTCATTCCCAGCACCAATGGAGGGACGACCAGCGGGTTTTCGCTCAAATCCAGATGTTGCAGCTGGGTCAGCTCACTGAGTCGCGAGGCCATCGCCTCCGTGAATGCCGTTTCGGTGGCACTGAGATTCAACCAGGTGAGATGGCGCATTCGGGAAATCTGCCGGGGCACAGCGCTTACCAGATTCGCGCCGTTATCGGAAAGTCGAAGATCGGTACCTTCCAGATTCAAGGTGCGCAGGTTGGGAAACGATTCGAGAAAATCGTTCAGGGTTTCACGCTCGAACAAATGAAAATATCGCATCGACAACCCGGTCACGTCGTCGAGACGAACATTGAGCGCGGGTAATCGGTGGAAATCCTCGAAATTCATGTTCATTGTGAAGCCGTTCAAGTAACTGCCTGAGTAATGACTGTCTTCCTGCGGGGCACGTTTTTGCCAGATGGCGATCATTTCATCGGCCAATTCGGCCCTGGTATCGCGTTCGACCTGAATCGTGTCATGCAGCAATGCCAGGTTATGCGCCTCGATTTGCGCATCATCGAGACCCTGCGCTTCAATGTCACCGGCGGCGAGAAAAGGCAAGTCCATGTCTTCGACGTCGTCAGTTGCCTGATCGATCCAACCATTCAAATCGGTGTTGAGTTGTTGAAGCTGCTGCTGCAAACCGTCGAGGTGTGCCTGGGCGCTCGCTCCCGCCCGTTGCAGCATTTCATCGGCCTCGGCATCGGAGTATTCAGGGTAAAGGTCCCTGACCTGCAGTCTCATCATTTGGTGCCTCAACGCCCCGGCCGGCGGTGGGTCCGGAAACCAGCCGCCGCTGAGACCCTGGCGCTCGAAGGGTAATCCGCTGTCCATCCTTCCTGATCCGAGCATGAATTCAGACCGTGACAACGCCCGGTCGCCGATTTTCAGCCGCAATTCACTGGCGGGATCAAGCGACGTCAGGTGCAACGCTGAACGCTCATCGTCTGATAGCACCCCAAGGACTGCGCCGTAGAAGTCCGTTTGCAGAGCCTGGTGCAGATAGTGATCGCCCGTCTTGATCAGGCGCCGGACGTGCGGTGCATCGAGTGGCCCGCTACGGTCCAGCACACGCCCGATGGCCGACTGATCGAGCACATCGATCCGCAGGTTTTCAGGCCAGCCGGGCAGGTTTTTCAGCGAGTGCAAGGCCAGTGTGTCTGACTGCGGATTGCGCACCGAGCGAAGGTACAATCCCTCATACGCTCGATTGAGCCATGCATGTTGCTGATATTGGCGGGCCTTGCTGTCCAGACGCTTGATCACTTGCAAGGCCTCGGTAGCGTCGGGCGCTCCCTGGATATCCACGCCATAGCGGTCGAGCATTTGTTCGATAGCGCTTTTGGGCAGGCCCGGGTACTCGCGTTGCAACAACCGGACCCATGCATTCCCGGAATGCTGAAGCGCTTCATAGCGGCTGTTGAACACATCAGGGTCCCCGGCGGGCCCAAGATCCCGATCGATCCTGAAGCGGCTGATCGTATCGGCCAGCAACGGCGTCGGTGGGCGTCCGGTTTGCATCAGGCGCAGCATGTCGTCATCAACCGCGCTGACCCTGCCGATCTGTGCGAGCATTTCATCGCTGAAGGTGGCGACCGACGGGCCGACGCCCCGCAGCAGGGCCAGGCGGGTCGGTACCGGAGGAATCGGTTCAGCGCTGGTATGCGGTTCAGGTGGAGCGACTGACGGTTCGCCGGCGCGGTGATCGGTTTTCGCCAGCGCTTCGATATCAACCCCATCGCCCTCGGTCAAGGCCGCGACCCCGGCGATCGGCAGCGCATTGAGCAAGCCGAACACTGTGCGCGTCACACCTTCGGAACGCTGGCTTGCGGTTTCTCCATTGATGGCCTGATCCAGGCCATAACCGGCATCGATAAGTCCCGCTAACGCCAGCAGGCCTTCGCCTCCCGGAACGAACAAGGCCAGCGGACCAAAGCGGTTGATCCATTGCACGATCGGTTCGACCACAGCGCTCAAATTGTCGCGATTGACCTGGGCATCGTCACGAATGGTTTTGACGCTGGCCAATGCCGCCTGTTTCATTGTCAGCACCAGCTGCGCAAACGGGTCGGTGTCTGCGCTAGCGTCATCAAAGCCGATGTACTGGGCGGGATCCCAGTAGCCATCATTGTTAAAGAAACCGGCCTCTTTGGTCAGCCGGTGTTCTTTCGGATACATCGCCATACCCTCCAGCGCTGTCAGGACACCGGCGTGGAAGGTACCGTCGATACGATCTTCATCGGCAAAGTGCGCCGCCAGTGCCTGTTTCGTTTCGCCGGTGCGCCCCTGCGCCACCACCCATTGGCGCAGTTGCGCGGCATCGTTGAAGTCATGCAGCGGCGACGAGTTGCCGGGGATGTACAGCATGATCCTGGCGCTGGACGGGCTATGGAAAACCCAGATATCGCTCGCGGTATAACGATAGAGTTTCAAGCGGCGTGCCGTGACCGCGCCGGGGATCGGAGTCGGTGCCCGCAGCTGGCTGATGGTCAATGTTTCCCAAGGTTGATCAGGCGATAACCCTGCCGCCTGCAATGTCAGCTCCAGACCCTTTTGAGTCAAGCGTCGTTCATGGCGCTGCAGCCAGGCGCTCATGACAAAAGCCGCCTTGACCGAGGTTCTCAGGGCATAAGGCGCGGGCGCCAGCAGCACCTCGTCCGAAGGCCATGCTCGATCAAGGTAAGCGCCGTACAGGTCCTGCAACTCCAGTTCCCAGACCCACTGCTTGAAATCGGCCGGTCTCAGGGCCAGCTGCGTGTCTGGTCCGTAGGTTTGCGGAACGGTTTGCCGATAGATGCCTTCATAGGTCTGGTGGTTGCCGCTGCCGTGATCGGCGAACTCATCGACTTTTTCCACGATGCGAACCTCCGGACCGATGTCAGGCGGGGTATACAGACCGAAGGCCGTCTCGCCGAATCGCCCGTCACCGACGGTCTGGTCGTTGAACAGCAACGCTTGCAGCAAGGATTGAGAATGGGCGACTTGCCCCTGATGGATCCCGGCCTGTGCAGGATGCCCTTTGTAATCGTAATCGAGCGTCACCAGCAGGGTGGTCTGCGGGTCGATGTCCTGCCCCCATTTTTGCTTGATCTGGTGTTCGCCAAACTGGCCGGGGGTTTGTGGCAGCGCGATGTCCACGATGCCTTTCAGATCGTTGCGCATTTGCCAGGTCGGTGTCGGATGGGGGGCGGCTACTTGATCATGAGGGCGCTCATTCATCAGACACCTCCTCGGCGGGCAGCGGCAGTCCCGGATGTCTCGCCAAGGCGGCAGCGGTCAAGCGATCGAAAAATTGTACGGTGTCGTTTTTATAGTTTTCGATGATCGCGTTCAGGCGCTGGGTAGCGGTTGCACGGGGCAAGGCGATTTGCGCTTCCAGTTGTGCAAAGGCATGAGCGCTGCGCTGGCTCATGGTGTCGAACTCTTCCTGATGAGCCGGTAGGAGGTATTCGTACCAGAACCTTCGGGCATTGATCGAGGCCAACAGCGCGTCGGAGTTTTCGGCTTTGGCGACCTCTTGATAGGCGCTCTCGATCTCCTCGGGGGATACGTCGACATTCCGGACGAAATTCATTTCTCTGGGCTGGGCAGGCAGATCCAGGCGCTCCGCCAGCCTCACGCGGTAAATCAGCTCGAGCTCCCGTGCCTGGGCGCGACTGAACGGTCCGGACAGCGTGCGACGATCGATCTCGATCATGGCCTGCCGTTCCACCTGTTGCAGTCGAAACAGGCCTCTCAACAGACGCACCAGCTCCCCCTCCAGGGTACGATTTCCAGTGCGAGCCGAAACCACGGCTCGATAACACAGGACCCGCACCACCATATCGCTGAACAACCCCGCAGCGTCCTGGGCGCTGACCCTGCCGATGCGAGCCGCTTGAAACAAGGCGCGTCGCAACGCGTCATCTTCGCCGGCCGCTTCCAGCACGTCCCATACCCGCTGAGTCAAATCGATTTGCATCAGGTCGTAATCCGCGGTGTCGTGTAGCCGGGCAAGCAAATGGAAAAAATCCCTGGACCTTGGGTACAACGACAATGAGCTCCAAAGTGCTTCTTTACGGGCCAATTCAGCACCGACCTGTCCGCTCAACCAGATCGAGCCGTGTCTGGCGACATCCGGTTGCACGGCCGCGACCTGAAGGTAATCGGCGACCAGGATCCCCAGGCTGATGCGGTTGGATTGTTGATAGGCGGCGAGCGCCGCCAGGCTCGACGCTGAAAGTGGGTTGCCATCGACGTTGGTACCGAGGTTCAAGGCGGGCCGCGCCTTGAACACCGTTTCCGGGATGTGTGCGATGAGGTTGTCGCGCAGATCCAGTGTCTGCAGTTCGGAAAGATCATTGACCCCGACCGGCCAATCGGCAATCTTCGTACCACGCAAGGCAAGGTGCCGCAGTTGCTTGAGGGCCGTGACCGTCGGGGTTTGCCCGAGCGCCGGGTTGAAGCTCAAGTTGAGTGTCTGCAGAGACTCCAGGCCATTGAGCAACCGGATCGATTCGGGCGTCAGATGAATCCGGTTATCGCTCAAGTCCAGGTGCTCAAGCTTGGGCATGGTCGCGATAGCCTGGGGGATTCGGCTCAACTCATTGCCGGTCAGGCTCAATGTGCGCAGGTTGGGGAAGTTGCGCAGAAATGCATTCAATCCGGCGCTGGCCCCTACCCTGTCCATCTCCAGGGCGCCGATGTGGCTGAAGTTACCGACCAGCACCGGTATATCCCCCAGTGGCTGCGCATCAAGACTCAGCTTGTAAAGCATTTCCGGAGTGCCAAGCATGAAACTGCCTTCTTTGCGCCAGGCGCGCAAAATCGCCTGAGCGGCTCGCCCCTTGCTGTGTTGAGGCACCCTGAGTCGCGGTCCATCGCCTTCCTGATAGTGGGTGTCGCGATTGACCCAGCGCTCCAGCGCATCGCGGATGGCCTGATGTTCCTGGCGCAGTGCCTCAAGTGCCCGGATGGCCACCACTTCGTCGGTGCCCAGTGTCGTCAGCAAATGTTCGATCTGCGCTGGCGAGTGAGCGGGATAGAGCTCCTGGGCCCGCTGCAGCAGGGCCGGCGAGCGCTCACCCGAAGGCGGTAGCCCCAATAAAATCGCTTTTGCGACCAACCGGTCAGCCAGACCCATTGGCGAGCTGTAACCGGCGCGTATCGGCTTGATACCGATGACCCCTGCGATGGCATCACGTCGCTGCAATGCCAGTGCCGTGATTTTTTTCCTTAACGCCACGCCGGCGTCTTGCGCTTCGACCCCCAGCGCTTTGCGCGTATTGACGGGCAAGCCTTGCCAAAGCGTTTGAAAAAAATGCGCGCGGGTGCGCTTCAGGTGCGTGAACAGCTTTTTTCCACTGGCATCGGACGCTTCAAAACGGTCAGGGTAAGCTTCGATAACGAGCTTTTGCGCGGCGTCTTTTGATCCAATGCTGGCCCTTGCCTCAACGGGCCCCGCCCGTTCCGCGATCTCGACAAACACATCGTTTGGCCAGCCCGGCAAATGCTTGAGGGTGTTGAGCACCAATCGGACCGTGTCCAGCCCGCTGGCCGCGTCCAGATACAGCCCTTCATAAGCCCGGTTCAGGCGCACTATCTGCGCATACCGCCGGGCTTCTTCGGCCAGCCGTAGCGGCACTTTTGCCTCTTCGAGCTGCTGCCATTCAGTGGTGTCGGCATTCTGTACCAGCTCGTCGGCGACACTGGCCGGCAGTTCGGCAAACTTCTCCAGGACAGGCGCGGCCTTCGTCTCTGCGATCACATTGGTGCGCTGATAGAAGCGGTCAAACAGCGACAACCTCTGGCCCTCTGCGAGCTCGGCGATCATGTTAGCCAACGATTGGGCCTGAAGCGTTTCGTCAGTCGTCGTCAAGCCAATCAGGGTCGTACGCTGCGCCGTGTCCAGCCCCTTCAGCAACGCTGGATAAAACTGCCCTTTGTTAAACAGATCCTCTGAGATCCTGATTTGCCGGGACGCCGAAGCCCGCCCGTATTGCTTGATTTCCCCACCGGTAATATCGGTAATGCTCACCCTTGTTTCCCGAGGCCATTTATTCCCGGATGTCAGCAGATACAACTGCTGGTCGGCGTCAGCCTGCGGCGCGGAGGTCGATAGACGCATGTGCTCCATGAAACGGTTGACGGACTTGTCCGCGCGAAAGCGTCGCACGGTGTCGACCAGCGTAGCCATCGGCTTGCTGCGGCCCGGATACAGCTGGCGCAACAGCGATTCGTCGAGGCCACTCATGGCAAGGATCTGTAATCCCTCGGTGTCCGGGATGTCCTCCTCGCGATAGCCCAGGCGTCGAAACAATGTGAGCAGATTCCATTTCTGCGGCAGCTCGGAATCGTGGAGCCACGCACCTGCGCCGTTGGTCTCCATCACCGGTGAATAGCGTCCGGATGCCCCCGGATGCTCGATTTCCCACAGGTCGGTGCCTTGAACGGGACGCAACGCATAAGTATCCGTCCCTGTTCGCAAGTACTGGCGCTCACGCCACTTCACGAGCCCTTGCTCATCGGGAGGGAGTTTGCCCGGCACGGCTGAGTGCTGGCGATAAGCTTTTAAATCGGGTTTCCATAACCGGATGGAACCGGAACCCACCGGGACTGCTCTCAATCGACTGATAAAGTCCGAAGATTTGACGGCCTTGTACCCTTTGCCCACCCACTTGCCGGCGGCAGCCGTTGCCGTCATCAGAATCAGGTTTTCGATGACATCGAATAGATAGTCGGTAGCTTCTTCCTGCTCCCCCCGGGACCAGCTGTCGATACCTTCGTAAACCTCTGCCAGCAATTGAAGCCCGGCGACGGCAAACATGACTTCGCCCACCACCGGCACGAAGGAGCTGAAGAACAGCAGCGTGTTGACGCCGATGGTCTTATACGTCTCGATCCGGGCCAGACGGGTTTTTTCATCCTCGTCATCCGTTGGCACCACCAGCAAACGCGCATCGGCGATCACATGAGCCGAGCGCTGGTGAAACAGGGTCAGGAACACATCATCCTTCAGATCAAACCCGTCGACCGATATGTAGATGCTGCTCGTAGGCAGTGGCAGCGTTGTTCGAGACAACAGCCGCGTATCCAGCGCCGTGTGAAAACCAGGTCGGTCGCTCAACAAAATGAAACGCATGAAGAACTGGCGAAAATCGGCACTTCTAAGGCGTCTACTCAGTTCCGTCTCAAAATCCTTGAACGACGCATATTCCTTCAGAGGGTGCAACGGGTCACCCGGCAGGTAAACCACGCATCGGTAATCATCGTCTGCATGTTCACTGACAGGGCCAACAAAGAACGCGCCATGCAGTTTTACACCGCGCATTTCCAAACCTTGATAACCTGGCGTATTGTCACCCAGCTTGATCGATGAAGCGGCGTTCTTGACCAACTTCAACATGCTATAAACATCGACACCGATATGCTTCTTCATGAAAGCGATATGCATATCGACTTCAAACCGGTCCTTTGCGTATGCTGTATGTTTATCGAGCAACTGCTCCGCACCCAACACGGTCTTGACATGGGTCTGGTATTGTTTACCCAAGTCCAGTGTTCGACAAAGTTGCGCAAACTCATGGGGTTTGATTGACAGGATCTTATTGGACCGCCCATTGATACGCTCGGGGACATATAGCAACGAGGTGTCGTCATAATTCCCCTGAGCCGTCTCGCTGGATTCGAAATTTTCGCAGGCCGCCATCAACAGGTCGCGGTCAATCGGCGTGACGAGCTTTTTCCTCAACCCGAGCAAGCTTGACGTCGAGCGCACATGCTGGAATACCACGCCTTCTATATCAAACGGCTCGCCCGACTTGTCTGACATGGCCTTGGCCAACAAGGGTGCACAAAAACTTTCAGGGGATTTCAATTCGCCCAAGGCATCCGCCATCGCCTGGTGGGTGCAGTAACTTGCCATCAGACTCTTGCGCAGGGCGGCGCGAACATCGGAGGGCGACTCAAGTAACCAGGAGGGGGCCTGTTGTTTAATAAGCGAGAAGAATGCGCCCTGTTGTTCTGGCGTCATGCTATCCAACGCTGTGTTATTCGTTTCTACCGTCATGTTGAACAACCTTGAATCTGATTTGGACAACCAGATTAATGCTGAACATTTTCTGATAAAAGTTCGAATAACTGATCAACAATCAGAACGAACAAACAACATTCCAATGCTTTAAAATATATATATACCGCACCGGATTCTATTCATGGGTGCAAAGCGCCTTGCTGCCGAAAACCGGCAACAAGGTGCTCATGAGATTTTTACCAGAAGCGTTGCTGAGTCAGCCGGCTCCACCAGGACAGCAAGACACGGTCCACAGAACCGCTGGCCGCCATGCCAATGCGCTCCTGCAAACTTTTACGTTCAGCGTAATGCAGGTGATACAGCTCGGATTTCTTCGCCCGCTCGGCGAGGTACTCATCGCTGGTCTTGAGTTCGTCGACCAGTTGCTTGTCCATCGCGGCGACGCCCAGCCAGATTTCACCGGTGGCGACCTTATCGATATCCAGTTGCGGGCGGTAGCGCGAGACAAAGTTCTTGAACAGCTGATGAGTGATGTCCAGGTCTTCCTGAAACTTCTCCCGGCCCTTCTCGGTATTTTCGCCAAACACGGTCAGGGTGCGTTTGTATTCGCCGGCGGTCAGGACTTCGAAGTCGATGTCGTGTTTTTTCAGCAGGCGGTTGACGTTGGGCAACTGCGCCACCACGCCGATCGAGCCGAGGATCGCGAACGGCGCACTGATGATCTTCTCGCCGATGCACGCCATCATGTAACCGCCGCTGGCCGCCACCTTGTCGATGCACACCGTCAACGGCACACCCGCGTCACGAATGCGCGCCAGTTGCGAGGATGCCAGGCCATAGCTGTGCACCATGCCGCCGCCGCTTTCCAGACGCAGCACCACTTCATCCTTGGGAGTGGCAAGCGTCAGCAGCGCAGTGATTTCGTGGCGCAGGCTTTCAGTGGCCGAGGCCCTGATATCGCCATCGAAATCGAGCACGAACACCCGGGGTCTGGCCTCGGGCTTTTTCTTTTGTTTTTTCTCGGATTTGGCTTCGACCTTGCGCAGCGCCTTGAGCTGGTCCTTGTCGAGCAGGGTTTGCTCCAGGCGCTCGCGCAGCCCTTTGTAAAAATCATTGAGTTTACTGACCTGCAACTGGCCGGCGGCTTTGCGTCGACCTTTGCTGCGCAATGCCGCAAAACTGGCCAGGACCACCAGGATGGCGATCACCAGTGTCACGGTTTTAGCCAGAAAAATGGCGAACTCGGCAAAAAACTCCACAATGACTCCTTCAAGACGATGCGCTGCATAAACGCGCGCGCGATACCACCAGCATACCCATGCCTGGTCGCGGCGACCAGCCGTGAAACCTCTGGCAACAAGCCTGTAACGAGCATTTCAAACAAGCGTATGTTTTTTCATTGACAGCTCAGCGCCATCCTCATAACCTCGCCGGACCTTCAACGTACCGGGATGACGCGGACGTGGGCAGTATCTATTTGATTCGACATGGCCAGGCCTCCTTTGGTGCAGACGACTATGACGTCCTGTCGCCGACCGGTATACGCCAGGCAGAAGTCCTCGGCCAACACCTGGCCGGGTTGGGCATCCGCTTCGATCGCTGTCTCTCGGGCGACCTGCGTCGGCAGCAACACACGGCCAACAGCGCACTGGAACAGTTCGCCGCCGTGGGCCTGCCGGTGCCGATTGTGGAAACCGATTGCGCCTTCAACGAATTCGACGCCGACGCGGTGATCCGTGCGCTGCTGCCAGCCATGCTGGAAGACGAACCCGAAGCGCTGGACATCCTGCGCAATGCCGCGCAAAACCGCGCCGAGTTCCAGCGCATCTTCGCGCTGATCATCGAGCGCTGGCTCGCGGGGACCTATGACACGCCCGGGCTGGAAAGCTGGCTGGGGTTTGTCGAACGGGTCCATGCCGGTCTGCACCGCATCCTCGAACAGGCCGACAACACCCAGAAAATCGCCGTGTTCACCTCGGGCGGCACCATCACCGCCCTGCTCCACCTCATTACGCAAATGCCGGCACGGCAGGCATTCGAACTGAACTGGCAAATCGTCAACACCTCGCTCAACCTGCTGAAGTTTCGTGGACGCGAGGTGGCACTGTCTTCTTTCAACAGTCAGGCGCACCTGCAACTGTTGAAAGCCCCGGAACTCATCACGTTTCGCTGAGTCCGGACTATTGTGACCCTGGCTGTAACCACCCAGCTCTAATTACCCAAGAAAGGATCGAACCATGACCTCCGTAGCTGATGCCGTACAAGCAATGAAAGCCAAGTTCAACCCAGCCGCTGCTGCCGGTCTGGACCTGGTATTCGGTTTCCGCATCGACGACACCAAGAACTTCTCGCTGATCGTCAAGGACAGCACCTGCGAGCTCAAGGAAGGCGAGAACCCGGACGCCCAGGTGACCCTGGTGATGGACGGCGAAACCCTGGAAGGCATCGTCAGCGGCGAAACCGACGGCATGCAAGCCTTCATGGGCGGCAAACTGCGCGCCGAAGGCGACATGATGCTGGCCATGAAATTGTCCGAGCTGTTCCCGGCCTAAGCACGTCGCCCCCGTCCTTCGGGGGCACGCCTGGCTGCAAACGAATCCCGCCCCTCGTGGCGGGATTCGTCGTTTTGCGCCATTGAAAACGGCTACCTGCGGATTTGCGGTCTATATTCCTTCTGGCCGCTTGCGTCGCCATCGGCTGTTTGCCCTCGCTTTTTCATGAAGAGTCTTTTCATGAAGAGCCTGTTCATGAAAAGCCTTTGCGCGGAGCATTGCCATGAGCCCACCTGACGACCACGACGGCTTCAATCGCCGACGTGTACTGCAAGGCCTTTCGGCAGGCGCCGTCGGTGCCTGGATCAGCCCACTGCTAGCAGGGAGTAAAACCATGCCCGATGCCCCGGCCGACCTCATTCTGTACAACGGACGCCTGCACACGGTTGACCGCAAGAAGCCCCAGGCCAGTGCCGTCGCGATCAAGGACGGCCGCTTCGTGGTGGTCGGCAGCGATGCCCAGGCCATGGCCCTGCAAGGACCCGGCACGCAAATCGTCGACCTGCACGGTCGCACGGTGATTCCCGGCCTCAACGACTCGCACCTGCACCTGATCCGCGGCGGCTTGAACTACAACCTCGAACTGCGCTGGGAAGGTGTGCCGTCGCTGGTCGATGCCTTGCGCATGCTCAAGGACCAGGCCGACCGCACGCCCACGCCCCAATGGGTGCGCGTGGTGGGTGGCTGGAACGAGTTCCAGTTCGCCGAAAAGCGCCTGCCAACCATCGATGAACTGAACAAGGCCGCGCCGGATACCCCGGTGTTCGTGCTGCACCTCTACGACCGCGCCCTGCTCAACCGCGCCGCATTGAAGGTGGTCGGCTACAGCCGCGACACGCCGAATCCGCCGGGCGGCGAAATCCAGCGCGACGCCAATGGCGATCCGACCGGCCTGTTGATCGCACGCCCCAACGCGATGATTCTCTACTCGACCCTGGCCAAGGGGCCGAAGCTGCCGCTGGAATACCAGGTCAACTCGACCCGCCAGTTCATGCGCGAGCTCAATCGCCTCGGCGTCACCAGCGCCATCGATGCCGGCGGCGGGTATCAGAATTACCCGGACGACTATCAGGTCATCCAGCAACTGGCCAAAGACCAGCAACTCACGGTGCGCATCGCCTACAACCTGTTCACCCAGAAACCCAAGGAAGAGCTGACCGACTTCAAGAACTGGACCGGCACCTCCCGCTACGGGCAGGGCGATGACTTCCTGCGCCACAACGGCGCCGGGGAGATGCTGGTGTTCTCGGCGGCGGACTTCGAAGACTTCCTCGAACCACGCCCCGACCTGCCACAGACCATGGAGCAGGAACTGGAACCGGTGGTGCGGCACCTGGTGGAACAGCGCTGGCCGTTCCGCCTGCACGCCACCTACAACGAATCCATCAGCCGCATGCTCGACGTGTTCGAGAGGGTCAATCGCGACATCCCGTTCGATGGCTTGCCGTGGTTCTTCGATCACGCTGAAACCATTACCCCGCAGAACATCGAACGCGTCAAAGCGCTGGGCGGCGGCATTGCCATCCAGGATCGCATGGCATTTCAGGGCGAATACTTCGTCGACCGTTACGGCGCCAAGGCCGCCGAGCACACGCCACCTATTGCGCGCATGCTCGCCGAAGGCATCCCGGTTGGCGCGGGGACGGACGCTACGCGGGTGTCCAGCTACAACCCCTGGACTTCACTCTACTGGCTGGTCAGCGGCCGCACCGTCGGCGGGCTCGAGCTCTACCCGCAAGGCTTGAGCCGCGACACCGCGCTGGACCTCTTCACCCACGGCAGCGCCTGGTTCTCCTCCGAGCAGGGCAAGAAAGGGCAGATCAAGGTCGGGCAACTGGCGGACCTGATTGCACTGTCGGCAGACTATTTCCACATCGAAGACGAAGCCGTGAAGTGGATCGAGTCGGTGCTGACCATTGTCGACGGCAAGATTGTCTACGGCAGCGTCGAGTTCGAAAAACTCGGGCCGCCTGCGGTGCCTGTGGTGCCCGAGTGGTCACCGGTGGTTAACGTGCCGGGCCACTGGAAACCATTGGCGCCGCTGACGGCGCAGGTTCATCAATGCGTGGGGGCTTGTGCGGTGCATGCCCATCGTCATGAACGGGCGCGGTTGTCGTCGGCACCGGTCAGCGATTTCGCCGGGTTCTGGGGGGCGTTTGGTTGTTCGTGTTTTGCGTTTTGAAATGAACCGCTAAAAGATCGCAGCCTTCGGCAGCTCCTACAGGGTGAATGCAATATCTCGTGTAGGAGCTGCCGCAGGCTGCGATCTTTTGATCTTTGCTTACCCAACTGGCAGTGAGGTATCCGTTGCCGGCATACGCTCTTACAATGGCGCACCTCCCCCACCGGCCTGCCCATGGACATCGATCTCGCCCGCACCTTTCTGGAAATCGTCCGCCACGGCAGCCTCGCCGCGGCGGCCGAAAAACTCCACGTCACCCAGACCGCAATCACCGCGCGCGTGCAGAAGCTCGAGAGCCAGTTGGGCAGCACGCTGTTCGTGCGCAACCGCGCCGGCGCTCGCCTGACCGCGAACGGCGAGGCCTTTGTGGTCTACGCCAATCAGTTGGTGGAAACCTGGGAGGCCGCACGCCGGGACCTGCCGTTGCCCGAGGGTTACCACGACGTGCTGCACATCGGTGGCGAAGTCAGTCTGTGCAACCCGCTGATGCTCAGCTGGGCCGGCGAACTGCGGGAGAAGATTCCCGGCCATGCCTTGCGCATGGAAATCCGCGACGGCGAAAACCTGCTGCGCCAACTGGAACTGGGGGTTCTGGATGCAGCGCTGGTTTACCAGCCCGAGTATTGGCCCCGCCTGCAAGTCGAGCAGGTGCTGGAAGAAAAACTGGTCCTGGTACGACTCGCCGCAAGCCCCGATCCCTATGTGTACATCGACTGGGGCCCGGACTTCCGTCGCCAGCACGATGCCGCGCTGCCGGAAAAGGCCCGGGCCGCCTTGAGCTTCAACCTCGGCCCACTGGGCTTGCAGTACATTCTGGAAAACGGCGGCAGCGGCTATTTCCGTACCCGGGTAGTCCAGAGTTACCTGGAAAGCGGCGTACTGGAAAAAGTGCCAAAAGCCCCGGAGTTCAGCTACCCGACCTATCTGGTCTACTCCCGCGACCGCGACTCGGCGACCCTGCAGCGGGCCTTCGATCTGTTGCGCGAGGTCATCCAGTCCGACGATGACTGGTCGCAACGCTGGAACCCGCTGGCCTGAGTCCCGTTTGCACCGGAGCATGGCGCTTGTGGCCTCAAGGTTCGCCCGGCCGAAACCGCGGGATCGGCTAATCTGCTGGTTATTTATAATAATAACCACAGGTGAACGCAGTGAGGCAAACCACCGCAGCATTCCGCAGCCGTTATCGTGCCGGGATTCATCCGCTCTATAACCCGTGGCTGCATGGCGCCTTTGTGCTGCTGTTCGGATTATTGGCCATCGCCGGGTTCTGGAGCACCGTGCATCAGGTACAGCCGTTGCAATGGCTGGCGGTGCCGCTGACCCTGTTGCTCTTCAGCTTTGGCGTGTACGGGGTACATCGCCACCTTGGCCACCACAAAAAAAGCTTCGCACGGATGTTTTATGCCCGACATGCCGGCGACCATCACAGTTTCTTTACCCCCGGCCATATGACCTACGACAGAGCCTGCGACTGGCGCGTGATTCTGTTTCCGGCCTGGCTGATCGTGGTGCACACCGTCGTCATCACCTTGCCCCTCTGGTGGCTGCTCACACAAGTCGATGCCAACGTCGGCGGGTTGTCCGCTGGCTGCCTGGTCCTTGGTTACCTGGCCTATGAAGTGTTCCATGCCTGCGAACACCTGCCCCCGGGCAATCCGGTCACCCGCCTGCCGTGGATCCGCCAGATGCGCCGCCTGCATGAACTGCATCACCGCCGCGAGCTGATGCAGGAATGCAATTTCAACATCGTTTTGCCACTGATGGACTACCTGTTCGGTACCCTCTATTGGGAACCGGAGCCGATACCCCTGCACTCGACGAGAATCCCCATGACCCGCATGCAGCATCAGATCGACATTGCCGCCAATCCGATTGCCGTGCTCGCCTATGCCAGCACCGTGACCCGTTGGCCGCAATGGCACCCCTCCTCCCTCAAGATCGACGGCCAGGACGGGCCGTTGCATGCCGGGTCGCGGTTCGAGGAAGACATTCGAGCGGGCGGACGCGAGGGGCATTTGCGCTGGGCCGTGGACGAGTATTTGCCGGGACGCCGCTGGAGCGCCCGGGCGCGGGGCGATAACGGTCTGTCGCTGGTCGTGACGTACGAGTGCGAGGCCGAGGGTGATGGCACGCGGTTCGTCCGCACCCTGGAATATCAATTCAGCGGCCTGGGGATGCGCATTGCCAATCGCCTGCTGCTCAAGCGACGCATCGATCGTGAGTCGGCAGCGTCGTTGCAGGCCTTGCGGGAAATGGCGCTGAAACACCTGGCCTCGACAGGAGTCGCCGCGTGAGTGGAACCTTCAAGTTTCGCCATGTCGTGTTGCTGGTGATCCTTGCCATCGGCGCTTTTCTGCTCCTGATGCCGACCCAGGTTGAACCCGTGGGCTGGACACCGCCGCCGGCGCCTTCGCTGACCAGCGGACTGTACGCCGACAATCAGCGCCTCAAAGGCGCGGAGCCGGTCGGTGTCGCCGACATCGACGGGCCGGAAGCCTTGCTGCTGGAGGATGACGTGCTCATCACCGGGCTGCATGACGGTCGCTTGATTCGCACCAGCCTCGACGGCAAAGTCACCAGGGTCCTGGCCGACACCGGCGGCCGGCCGTTGGGTCTGGCCCGCCACCCCAACGGTTTGCTGGTGATCGCCGACGGCGTCAAGGGCTTGCTGTCCCTGGACGCCCAGGGACGCTTGATTGCTTTGACCACCGCGGCCAACGGCGTGCCTTTTGGCTTCACCGACGACGTGGCCATCGACAAGTCCGGGCACTACGCCTACTTCAGTGATGCATCCAGCCGCTTCGGCTATGGCCGTGACGGCGAGGCGATCATTGAGCACGGCGGCGACGGTCGTTTGCTGCGTTATGACTTCCAGACCGGCAACACCGTTGTGTTGATGGACAAGCTGGAATTTGCCAACGGCGTGACCCTGGGACCGGACGAAAGTTATGTGCTGGTCAACGAAACCGGCGCCTATCGCATCAGCCGTTACTGGCTGAGCGGGCCGAAAGCCGGCACCCGTGACCTGTTCATCGACAACTTGCCGGGCTTTCCGGACAACCTGGCGTTCAATGGCCGGGATCGCTTCTGGGTGGCACTGTACGCGCCGCGCAATGCCCTGCTCGATGCCATGGCAGCGCATCCTTTCGCCCGCAAGATGATCGTGCGGGCGATGACCCTGTTGCCCAACCCGGTGGAGAAACGTGCGTTTGCGCTGGGCCTGGATGTGGAGGGCAAGGTGATTGCCAATCTGCAGGATGGGAGCAGCGGCAATTACTCGCCGATCACGACGGTTCGCGAGTATGGGGACTGGTTGTATTTCGGGTCGTTGAAGGCGAAGCACATGGCGCGGTTGCCGCTGAGCAAAGCCCTTCAGAAGTAACGCAAATCAAATAATGTGGGAACACTGCTGTCTATCAAAAAGCCTTCAAAAAAAGGTCATCAAGACAGTTGCTCCCACATTTGCTCCGTGGTGTTTGTAGAGCTATCGGGGATCCATCTCGTCATCACGCACTGCATTGTCGGTTTCTTCACGCACCCGCTCCGGGTCGAGGACAGTGCCATCGTCCTGGTCCATCGGGATCGCGCCTTCATTGTTCGGCAGTTCATCGATGCCCGGTTCATCTTCGGGATTGAGGGTAGTGCGCCCTGGGCTCAAGGGCTCGGGATGGGTCGGGATGGGATCGTAGCCACCCTGCTCTTCGCTGGGGTACTTTTCTTTACTGGAAACAAGGGGATCAGTCATTGGGGCACCTCGCATGAGCCGTCGATTCGGACTCTGATCATTCGAGGTGCCGGTATTTATCACCGTTCCAAATTTTCACTCACCGGTCGTCGGTGGTGGGATTCGGCGTGTCAGGACGGTGTCTGAAGTCGGTCAACGATCTGGTTCTTGACCAGCACGCGCTTCTCCTTGAGCTTCTTCAGTGCGTCATCGCTGGGTGCGTCCGATTGGGCGGACTCGGCCTTCACTACCTCGGCGTCCGCCTGCGAATACTTGTTGATCAGTGAATCCAGTAATGGATCCTTGGTGCGTTTTTGCTGGATCTCTTCCTTTGTAAGTTTCAGGTCCTGATAAAGGTCATGGGTCACCGGCATGGAACACCTCCGTTTGTTGATCGGTGGCAAACGCGATTGATTGCGTTCACCAACTATCAGAATGGCCTTGGTTGGCGGGTTCTGTCGACCGCCTATCAGACCAGCGGTGTCCGTTCGTCGTCCTGTCGAAAAAGCGATAAAACCATTGTCCGTCCGTCGCCCTCCACTGTTTAACGATCATTCGATCGCCCATGAACACCTGTGTGGAGAATAACCAATGGACGGATTTACCCTGCGCCACCTCACTCTGGCCGTTGCCTTGAGCACCAGCATGGGCATGGCCTGCGCTGCCACTTCCAATGACTTCGTCGACAGCGCGGCCGCGGGCGGCATCGCCGAGATCGAAACCAGCCGGCTGGCCCTGGAAAAAAGCTCATCGGCTGACATCAAGGAGTTTGCCAACATGATGATCACCGATCATGCCAAGGCGAACGATGAGTTGGCGGCGTTGGCCAAGGCGAATGACATCGAGGTGCCCGACAGCACCACCCTGGTGAAACAGGCCAAGGAAAAAATCCTCGACATGCGCGATGAATCCTTCGATGCAGCCTATGCCAACAATCAGGTAAAGGCGCACGAAGACACCATTGAGCTGTTCAAGAAACAAGCCAACACAGTCACGGACGACAGAGTCAAAGGGGCCACGGAACTTAAAGGTTTCGCGCAAAAAATGCTGCCGGCGCTGGAGAAGCATCTGGACATGGCGAAAAAACTGCAGGCGGCTCATCCAAGCAAGTAATGCTCACAAACAAAGAGGCCGCATCCAGGGATGCGGCCTCTTTGTTTGAACCCAACCTAACCGCCGTCGGTGTCAATGTCGGCATCGGTGTCATCACTGGGTTTTGGCCGGTCCGGATTCGGTTTGAAACCGGGGCTGAATTCATTGTCGTTATCGGTATGGCGGTTCTTCTGGTCGACCGATTGGTCGGCACTTTCCGGCTCCGCAGTCTGTCCCTGGTGTTGCCCGCCCGGTTCGGTCGGCGTCTGCGGGTCAATCGCCGGATCATTACGTTTGACCGGTGCCCCCGTCTGATCCTGCTCCTGTGTCATCGATTGGTCTTTCATAAGTACCTCGTTCATCACTGCAAGTGCGGTTTAAACAGTCGGTCCTGTAGTTTCGAGGCTTTCCAGCCAGCAACGTTCCATCGGATGGATCACCCGACCTGTAGGTGCCGGCTTGCCGGCGAAGGCGTCTTCATGGGCGCTGCAAGGCTCGGGGCCGCCTTCGCTGCGGTGCGGCGATCCGACAAGCCAGCTCCTACGAAAGCCAGCTCCTGCGCAAAGGTGCAGCGAATCGCAAAAACCTGTCAGAAACGAACAACTATTATGTACGGCAAATGTCACTGATTTGTGCCGATCAATATTTGGAGAATCGGCCACACTTTCCAAGGAGTCAAAGTCCCATGGCGGCACTGCAAACCAGCACGCTCGATGCAATGAAAATGAACCGGACGCAACTGCTTGCCGAATGGTCGAAAAACCTCGAAGCCACCGGCGCCACACGCAACCTCAAAGAGCAGGACCTGAAACAGGAAACGTCGGACTTCCTGCACCTGGTCATTGCCGGCCTCGAACGCGGCAACGACCAGAACGTCACCTCCTCCGGCTGGGACGAGATTCGCCAATTCCTCGAAAAACTCTCCCATAGCCGCGCTCTGCTCGGCCAGGATTCGCACCAGACCGCCAGTTTCATCTTCGCCCTCAAAGGACCGATGTTTGCGCTTCTGCAAAATCATTACCAGGACAGTCCCGCACTGCTGGCCGAGCAACTCTGGTCGGTTTCCGAACTGCTGGACGCCCTGGGCATGCACACCATCCGCACGTTCCAGAAGTCCCGCGAAGCGGTGATCAAGCGCCAGCAGGAAGAGCTGCTGGAATTGTCGACACCGGTGGTCAAGCTCTGGGATGGCGTGCTGGCGCTGCCGATGATCGGCACCCTCGACTCACAACGGACCCAGGTGGTGATGGAATCGCTGTTGCAGCGGATCGTCGATACCGGTTCGGAAATCGCCATCATCGACATCACCGGCGTGCCGACCGTCGACACCCTGGTGGCGCAACACCTGCTCAAGACCGTCACCGCGATTCGCCTGATGGGCGCCGATTGCATCATCAGCGGTGTGCGACCGCAGATCGCCCAGACCATCGTGCACCTGGGGCTGGACCTGCAAGGCGTAGTCACCAAGGCCAACCTGGCCGATGCGCTGAAACTGGCCCTGACCCGCTTGGGAATCTCAGTCAGCAAGGCGGTCTGAGCCGATGGAGCGCATTCCGATCTTGCAAATGGGCGACTTCCTGCTGGTGACCATTCAGGTCGACATGCATGACCAGCTGGCCCTGACCCTTCAGGACGACCTGTCCGAGCGTATCAGCCGGACCTCGGCCCGCGGCGTGCTGATCGATATCTCGGCGCTGGACATGGTTGACTCGTTCATCGGCCGAATGATCGGCACCATCTCCGGGCTGTCGAAAATCATGGATGCCCAGACCGTGCTGGTCGGCATGCAGCCGGCTGTGGCCATCACCCTGGTCGAGCTCGGCCTGACCCTGCCCGGCGTCAGTACGGCGCTGAACGTCGAGCGCGGGATGAAACTGCTGCAGGCACGAGTACGCGAGCAATGACCGTACGCCGCAGCGGCACTCATCCGATTCACATCGAGCAGGACGTGGTGCTGGCCCGGCAACTGGCGCGCAAGCTCGCCCAGGAGTGCGGCATGCGCCTGATCGACCTGACCAAGCTGGTGACCGCCGTCAGCGAGCTGGCGCGCAACACCATGGTCTATGGCGGCGGTGGCGACATGGACTGGCAGATTCTCGACGAGAATTCACGCACCGGCTTGCGCCTGGTCTTCCGCGACGAAGGCCCGGGCATCCCCGACATCAAACTGGCCATGACCGACGGCTGGACCTCCGGCAGCGGCCTGGGATTGGGCCTGACCGGCGCCAAGCGCCTGGTGGAAGAATTCGAACTGCAAACCACGCCCGGCAAAGGCACTCGCATAACGATCACGCAATGGACGTGAACATGGGCGGGACGATGACTCAGGTGCTGCCCATCGAAGACAGCAGCCAGATCGGTCATGCACGACGCACCGCGCAGCAACTGGCGGAAAAACACGGCTTCGACGCCACCGATGCCGGACGTGTGGCACTGGTAGCGACCGAGCTTGCCAGCAACATTCTCAAGCATGCCACCCGGGGCGAATTGCACCTGAGAACCCTGCCGCGGGCTTCAGGCGCCGGGATCGAGATGCTCGCCGTCGACCGCGCCCAGGGCTTCGATGTGCAAGCGTGCCTGACCGACGGGTTTTCCACCGGCGGCACCCAGGGCATCGGTCTTGGGGCGGTGTCGCGCCAGACCGAAGTGTTCGATGTCTATGCCGACTCCCGAGGCGCCGTGCTGCTGACGCGGTTGTATCCGCGCAGCGACAAGGCGCCGGACCGACGAATCGGCATCAGCCAGCATGCGCTGCACCACGACCCCGCCTGTGGCGATGTCTGGCACCTGGCGTTTGACGGCCCCCGCATCAGCGCCCTGGTGATCGACGGCCTCGGTCACGGTGAAGAAGCCGAACGCGCCGCCCGCGCCGGCGAGCGCGTTTTTGCCCTGTCGCCGTTCACCTCGCCGGTGTTGTTGCTCGAAGACATCCACCACGCCATGACCGGCACCCGCGGCGGAGCACTGGCTATTGCCCAGTTCGACGGCAACAGCCATGCACTGCGATTCGTCGGTATCGGCAACATCGGTGGCAGCCTGATCGCACCGGACAAATCCCGCGGCCTGGCCTCCCTCCCCGGCATCGTCGGTGGCCAGTATCGAAAGGCCCAACCCTTTGACTATGCTCAGGTGAGCGGTCAACTATTGATCCTGTACAGCGACGGCCTGCAGTCCCGATGGAACCTGCAGGATTACCCCGGCCTGGTGCACCGCCATCCCGCCGTGATTGCAGCGATTCTGCACCGCGACTTCTGCCGTGGACGGGACGATGTGACGGTGTTGGTCATTGCTCTGGAGGCAACCCATGGCTGAGATACCCATGAGTCAGGTTGACGAACAAGCCGCGCTGATCGCGCAATTACAGGGTGAAGCCAACGCCTTGCGCGAGGAACTGGATGAAACCAACCAGGGTGTGCTGGCGTTGTATGCCGAACTTGACACCCAGGCCGAACAGTTGCGTCAGGCCTCGGACCTCAAGAGCCGTTTCCTGTCGTACATGAGCCATGAGTTCCGCACGCCACTGGGTTCGATCCTGAGCATCACCGGTCTGCTGACCGATGAACTCGACGGTCCCCTGAGCCCCGAGCAGCATAAGCAAGTGGCCTTCGTCAGCGTCGCTGCCCGCGAGCTGAGCGACATGGTCGACGACCTGCTGGACCTGGCAAAGATCGAAGCCGGGCGCATCACCATTTCCCCGGCCTGGTTCGACATGTTCGACCTGTTCGCCGCCCTGCGCGGGATGTTCCGGCCGATTGTCGACGCCAGTGCCGTGGACCTGATTTTCGAAGAGCCGGTGGGCTTGCCAAGGCTCTACACCGATGACAAGAAGCTCGCGCAAATCCTGCGCAACTTCATTGCCAATTCATTGAAGTTCACCACCCGCGGCGAAGTCCGCGTCTCGACCCGGCTGGAGGGCAGCGACCGCGTGCGCTTTGCCGTCAGCGACACCGGAATAGGTATCGCCCCGGCGCTACATGGCGCATTGTTCGAAGACTTCTCTCAGGTCGACTCACCCTTGCAAAAACGCCTTCGCGGAACCGGGCTCGGACTGTCCTTGTGCAAACGCTTCGCGGCGTTGCTGGGTGGCGAAGTCGGGGTTCAGAGTACGCCGGGCAAGGGCTCGACCTTTTTCGTGATCATCCCGCTGGCCATCGCCATGGAGCCCGCCGATGAAACGTGACATCCGCTTGCTGATCGTCGACGACAATGTCGCGACCCGCTACGCCCTGCGTCGGCGCCTGGAACGCCACGGCTATGAAGTGCTGGAGGCCGGCACCGGCGGCGAAGGCCTGGAGCTGATCGACAGCGTCAACATCGACGCGTTGATCCTCGACGTCAATCTGCCGGACATGAGCGGTTTCGACATCGTGCGCAAACTGCGCGCCGAGGCGGTTACCGCCCTGCTGCCGGTGATTCACGTGTCGGCGGCCTCGATCCAGACCGGGGACATCATCACCGGCCTGAACGCCGGTGCCGATGCCTACCTGATTCACCCGGTGGATCCGGATGTGTTGCTGGCAACCCTGCGCACCTTGCTGCGAGTGCGGGAAACCGAAAACGCCCTGCGTGACAGCGAGGCGCGGTTCAGGGAAATCTTTGTCAACGTGTCGGCGCCTATCGCCGTGCTGGACGCCGAGCTGAAAATTCACGAATGCAACCATGCCTTCGCGCAGATGATCCAGGACAATCGCAATCCGGACGCCCTGCGCGAGTGCTTTGCCGAAGACCAGGACGCGATCATCGACGAACTGCGCCTGCGCCTGGCCTATGGCGAGCGCTGGAAAGGCACCCTGAGCATGCGGGTCCAGGGCGCGGTCCGCGACACCGAATGGCAGATATCGCCCTACCGCACACCGGAATTGAGCCTGGTGTTCGTCGAAGATGTCACCGAACACCGGCACCGCGAACGCTCGCACCTGGCCCGGCTGGACGACGCCACCACCCAATTGGCCAAGGAAGTCGCCGAACGCGCACGCACCGAAGCCCAGCTGCTGCAAGTGCAAAAGATGGATGCGTTGGGCAAGCTGACTGGCGGCATCGCCCATGACTTCAACAATTTGCTCACCGGCATCATCACCAGCCTGGAGTTGATCCAGAAACGGGTCGCCGCCTCGCGCACCGACAAGGTTCAGTTCTACGCCGAAGCGGCCTTGAATTCGGCCATGAGTGCCGCCTCCCTGACGCATCGCCTGCTTGCCTTCGCGCGCCAGCAACCCCTCGACACACGGCCCGTGGACATCAACGAGCATGTGCGTTCTCTCGAGGAACTGTTGGTGCGTACCATTGGCGAGCGCATCGCCCTGAAACTGGAATTGACCTCTAAACCCGCGATCGCCCTGGTCGATCCGATCCAGCTCGAAAGCGCTGTGCTCAACCTGGTGATCAACGCCCGCGATGCGTTGCCCCAAGGCGGCAATGTATGGGTCAGCACCTATGCGGCCTATTCTCACGGCGATCCCAACCTGGCCGATGGGGCCTACGTTGCGCTGTCGGTACGCGATGACGGCACCGGTATCGACCACAGTGTGATCGGCAAGGTGTTCGATCCGTTCTTCACCACCAAGCCGCTGGGTCAAGGCACCGGGCTGGGGTTGTCGACCATCTACGGTTTCGCCCGGCAATCGGGCGGCGATGCGCACATCCGCAGCGTGGCCCGGCGCGGCACCGAAGTCACCATCATGTTGCCCGCCAGTGCCGACCTCATGGCCAGCGAAAACCAGTCGTCCAGCGTTGATCCACAGGGTTGCGGTGAACATGTGCTGATTGTCGAGGACATGCCATCGGTGCGGATGTTTGTCGCCGAAGTGCTGGTGGATGCCGGTTACCGCTGCACGCAAGTGGGCGATATTGAAGGCGCACTCGAGCGGTTGCAGAACGACGAGTCCATCGATCTGCTGCTGACCGACGTCGGCCTGCCGCGCATGAGCGGTCGCGAACTGGCCGATGTGGCGCGGGGCTGGCGGGAAAAATTGCCGATCCTGTTCATGACCGGTTATGCCGAAACCGCGATCAACCGCCAGGTGTTTCTGGGGGATGGCATGGAGATGCTGGTCAAGCCGTTTCAGATCAATGAGCTGCTGGACAAGGTTCGGCGTACTTTAGACAGCGCCTGATAGATTGCCATCGCGAGCAAGCTCGCTCCCACAGGGAACCGGTTGTTCACATTATTTGTGCACGACACAAGTCCCTGTGGGAGCGAGCTTGCTCGCGAAGGCGTCAGCCAAAACACCACCGACTCAAGCCATACCAAGGGTTCTGGCCAGAAACGGTGCTGTTTTGCTCTTCTTGCTTTTAGCCACTTTCTGCGGCGTCCCCGCCACCACGATTTTCCCGCCCTGATCCCCCGCCCCCGGTCCGATATCGATCACCCAGTCGCTCTGCGCCACCACACGCATTTCGTGTTCGACCACGATCACCGTATGCCCCGCCGCCACCAGCGTATTCAACTGTTCGAGCAAGCGATCGACATCCCGTGGATGCAAGCCGGTAGTCGGCTCATCGAGTACATACAAGGTCGCCCCACGCTGGTTGCGTTGCAGTTCGGTGGCCAGTTTGATCCGCTGGGCCTCGCCACCCGACAATTCAGTCGCCGGCTGGCCGAGGCGCAAATAGCCCAGACCGATATCGCGCAGGACCTCCAGCGAGCGGCGGATCCCCGGTTGCCCGGCGAACACCTCGACTGCGTCATCCACCGTCAGCTGCAACACCTGGGCGATGTTCAGACCTTGCCAGAGGATCGACAGGGTCTCGGGGTTGTAGCGCGCACCGTGGCAAGTCGGGCACGGCGCATAGACACTGGGCATGAACAGCAACTCGACGCTGACAAACCCTTCGCCTTCGCACGTCGCACACCGTCCCTTGGCGACGTTGAAAGAGAACTGGCCGGCGTCATAGCCTTCGGCCTGGGCTTGGGGGGTGGCGGCGTAGAGCTTGCGCACGTTGTCGAACAGCCCGGTGTAGGTCGCCAGGTTCGAGCGGGGTGTGCGGCCGATGGGTTTCTGATCGACCTGCACCAGACGCTTGATCGACGCCAGTCCAGCGGTGACCTGGCCGCCGCTGACCTGTGGTGCGTCGTCCTCCAGGCTCAACGCTTCAGCCTCGCTGTCACTGGCCGCGCGTCCGAGATGCCCGCCCACCAGCTCCAGCAACGCCTGGCTGACCAGGCTCGATTTACCGGAACCCGACACACCGGTCACCGCCGTGAAACAGCCCAGCGGAAACTCCGCGCCGAGGTTGTTCAGGTTATTGCGGGTGATGCCTTCCAGCCGCAGCCAGTCGGTGGCCTGGCGGCTGACCCGGGGCTGGGTGACCTGTTCGGCGAACAGGTAGGCGCGCGTCTGGGAGTTTGTTACTTCGGCCAGTCCCGGCGGCGGTCCGCTGTAGAGGATTCGCCCGCCATGCTCGCCCGCCGCAGGTCCGACGTCGATCAGCCAATCGGCGCGGCGCATGGTTTCCAGGTCATGCTCGACCACGAACAAGGTATTGCCGGCGGCTTTGAGCCGTTGCAGGGCTTCGAACAGTGCCTCGCCATCCGCCGGGTGCAGACCGGCCGATGGCTCGTCCAGCACGTAGATCACGCCGAACAATTGCGAACCCAATTGCGTCGCCAGGCGCAGACGCTGCAACTCCCCAGATGACAAGGTCGGCGTGCTGCGTTCAAGGGCGAGGTAACCGAGGCCCAGGTCGGTCAAGGTGCTGACCCGCTCGAGCAGATCCTGGGCGATCCGTTGCGCGGCCAGGCGTTTTTCCACCGACAGATTGGGCGTGTGACGCACGTCCGGCGCGTTGGCGTGGCCGCTGGCGCCCTGGGCCACTCGCTGCTCACGGGCCTCGCGGGTCTGCAGATGCGTCAACACCTCACCCGCTTCATCGGCCTGTTCGAGGTAACTGTGAGCCGCCACCGGCTTCAAGACTGCGGCCACTTGCAGCAACGGCATCTGCGACAGCTCGCCGATGTCGTAACCGGCAAAGGTCACCGACAACGCTGCTTGCTTGAGCCGTTTGCCGTCACACACCGGGCAGGGGCTGCCGAGCATGTAGCGCGAAACGCGCTTCTTCATCAGCGCACTCTGGGAATGGGTAAAGGTGTGCAGGATGTAGCGCCGCGCGCCGGTAAACGTGCCCTGGTAACTGGGTTCCATGTTGCGCTTGAGCGCGACTCTGGTTTCTTCTGGAGTGAGCCCGGCGTACACCGGAACCGTCGGCGTTTCTTCGGTGAACAGAATCCAGTCGCGCTGTTTTTTCGGTAGCTCGCGCCAGGGTTTATCGACGTCGTAACCCAGGGTCACCAGGATGTCCCGCAGGTTCTGTCCCTGCCAGGCCATGGGCCAGGAGGCGACGGCGCGCTGGCGGATGGTCAGGCTCGGGTCCGGGACCATCAAGGCTTCGGTGACTTCGTACACCCGGCCCAAACCATGACATTGCGTGCACGCCCCCTGTGGTGTGTTGGGCGAGAAGTCTTCGGCATACAGCATCGGCTGTCCTGGAGGATAACTGCCGGCCCGGGAATACAGCATGCGGATCAGGCTCGACAACGTGGTCACGCTGCCCACCGAAGACCGCGTGCTCGGCGTGCCCCGCTGTTGCTGCAAGGCCACGGCGGGCGGCAAGCCTTCGATCGAGTCGACGTCCGGCACCCCGACCTGATCGATCAGACGCCGCGCATAAGGCGCCACGGATTCGAAATAGCGGCGTTGCGCTTCGGCGTAGAGGGTCGAGAACGCCAGTGAGGACTTCCCCGAACCGGACACACCGGTGAACACCACTAGGGCATCGCGGGGAATATCGACGTCGACGTTCTTGAGGTTGTGTTCCCGGGCGCCGCGCACCCTGACCATGCCGGAGGGAGGGTTGGAGGTGCGCTTGTCAGTCATGGGCAGCCTTGAAGAAATGGTATGGATGTACGCGGTCAAAATGTAGGAGCTGCCGCAGGCTGCGATCTTTTGATCTTGATCTTTTGGCGGGCCTTGAAATTACCAGGATCAAGATCAAAAGATCGCAGCCTGCGGCAGCTCCTACAGGGGTTTTGTGTTCGGCCGTTACGTTTCGTGTTCATCCGCCGGGTGTTGCGTTCAGCTGTTACGTCAGGCGACCTCTGTATCGACTGAAAGACCGCTTTCGCGAGCAGGCTCGCTCCCACAGTGATTGCGTCAGCCATTGAGCACGGCGCGGACCATTTGGCTGAGCGCCTCGGGACCATAGGGTTTGCTCAGCAGGTGAGTGTCGGGGCTGAGTTGGTGGTTGCGCGAGATGATGTCACGGGTGTGGCCGGAGGTGAACAGGATCGGCACCGGCGGCGTCTGCACCTTGCCCCAGGCAGCCAGGTCCGAACTCTTGATCAGGCCGGGCATGACCACATCGGTGAAAATCAGGTCCACCGCCACGCCTTCCAGCAACATCTGCATGGCCGTGTCGCCGTTCCCGGCGGTCAGGACTTGATAGCCTTCTTCGCGCAGCAACTCGACCGCCGCGCTGCGCACCGCCTCGTTATCCTCGACCACCAGCACGGTTTCGTTGCCGCCTGGCTGTTGTGGATCATGCAGGGTCAATTCACTGGGCAGCGGCCGCAGGCTGCGGGGGAAATACAGCTGCACCCGGGTGCCCTGCCCCGGGACACTGGACATGTCGATATGCCCGCCGCTTTGCTTGACGAACCCGAACACCATGCTCAGGCCCAGCCCCGTGCCCTGGCCATCGGCCTTGGTGGTAAAAAACGGTTCGAACGCGTGCCCGAGCACGTCGGGTGACATGCCGACACCGCTGTCCGCCACCGCAACGCAGACGAAATCGCCGGGCACAATACCCTTGCCCACACAGAACCGGGCGTCGAGTGCAATATTGTTGGCACTGAGCTCGATCATTCCTTCGCCCTGCATGGCGTCACGGGCATTGATTGCCAGGTTGAGGATGGCGTTTTCCAGTTGATTGCGATCCACATGCAGATGCCAGGCGTCTTCAGGAGCAGTCACACTGATCTGGATGGTTTCCCCCAGGGCCCGCTGCAACAGCTCAGCCAGGCCGTCGAAAATTTGTCGCGGATCGCAGACGGCCGGGGACAAGGGCTGGCGGCGGGCAAACGCCAGCAGTTGCGAGGACAGCTTGGCGCCGCGCTCGACCGCGGCAATCGAGGCGCTGACCCGGCGCTGCACGTTGGCATTGTCCGGTTCATGCCGCGCCAGCAAATGGAGGTTGCCGGCGATCACCTGCAACAGGTTGTTGAAATCATGGGCCACGCCGCCGGTAAGGCCGCCGATGGCTTCGAGTTTCTGTGATTGACGCAATTGCTCTTCAGCCGTCAGCCGCGCTTCCACTTCATCGGCGACGCGCTGCTCCAGGTTTCGGGTGAACCTGAGCAAGGATTCTTCGGCGGTCTTGCGTTCGTGGATGTCGATCAACACCCCGGGGAAGCGGAAGGGATCGCCCTGCTCGTTGAACTCGCAGCCGCCGCTTGCCTGCACCCACAGATAACTGCCATCCGCGCGCATGACCCGGTATTCGGCGTTGAAGGGGTCGCCGGTTTCCACCGCTTGACTGACCTGTTCCTGAACCCAACTGCGATCATCGGGATGGATCTGTGCCTGGGCGATGTCCGCTGGCAGGTCGGCCAGGTTTTGCTCGGCCGGGTAGGAAAAGGTGCGGGCGAAGCGTTCGTCGCCGGACAGCACATTGCCCTTGATGTCCCAGACGAACGAGCCGAGCAAGGCGCCGGCATTGAGCGCCAGGCGCACCCGCTCATTGTCGGCGCGATAGGCGTCTTCGGCGGCCCGGCGGCGACGTTCGGAAATCACATGCTCAGTGGTCTCGACCACCATCGCCATGACCCCGGCCGGTTTGCCGTCATCATCGGCCACCGGGCTGTAATACAGGTCCAGCCAGACGTCTTCGGGAATCCCGTCCCGCAGCAGCACCAGCTCTTTATTGCGATAGGACAACGTGCCGCCCGCCAGGCAGGTATCAACCACGTGTCGATTGAACTCGGCCACTTCCGGCCAGCCCAGTTCCACCGGGGAACCCAACAGGTAAGGATGGCGGCCACCGGCGAACTTCGAATACCCATCGTTATAGATCATGTAACCGGGGCGGCCCCAGAGCATCACCATCGGCAGCGGCGAAGCGAGCATCAACTGCACCGCGCTGCACAGGCTTGCGGGCCAGGCGTCCATCTTCCCCAGCTCGGTCGGGCTCCAGTCGAACGCACGAATACGCCCGGCCATTTCACCGCTCCAGCCGGCACATCCGTGGCTATCGTCTAGAAACTGCATCGGCTGGTTTTGAGTCCTGTGATTGGCGCCCGTATGTTTCGAGCATCGTGGCTGCCAATGGTTTCATAGAAGTTAGCTTATTCTTGCAGCAATCCATGGCGCCCACAGGGTGCAACTTCAGATTCAGGTTTGGTGGCTAAACCTCGATCAGGTGCTTGAGCGGGTGGTAACCGGTTTTCAAGGTGGCGGCGACGTCGAGAATCGCCTTCTCGATGCCGTTCAAATGCATGCAGGTCAATTCGATGGCTGCGCTCTGATTGCCGGCCTCGATGTACTCGATCAGGCGCAGGTGTTCGTCATCGCGGCAGGCCTGGTGGCTGTCGTCATCCAGCGCGGCGGCGTAGAGCGACGCACGGGAAATCAGTTTGCGGAACCAGTCCAGCAGCACCGGGTTGTTCAGGCTTTGCGCGAGCTTGATGTGGAACTCGCCGAGCAGATGAATCAGCCGTTCATGATCGCCGCTCTGGTGCGCTTCGTCCTCAAGCAACAAATGATCGCGCAGGTCCTGGGCCACCGCGGTGTCGCGCCGACGGCAGAGCTCGCTGACGATGCCGATCTCGATCAGGCGCCGGGTTTCGAACAACGACCGGATCTCCTCATCACTGGGCAATGACACCGACGCCCCCTTGTTGGGCTCGGTGGTGACCAGTCCATCGGCCTCCAGTTGCTTGAGCGCGGCACGAACCGACGTCCGGCTGACATTGAAAAGTTCGGCCAGCGACGCCTCGCCCAGCTTCATGCCAGGACGCAACGAACGTTTGCTGATCGCCTCGTAAACCCCTTGGTAGACGCGGTCGACCGTGGTCTCCAGTTTTTTCTCGGTCATCTGAACCCTCCTTTTGCGCTAAACAACCGGCCCCTGGCGATGAGCAGCCATTGAAAAAGGGGGTTGCACAAGCAGATTAATCCGGTTATTTGTAGATTGCATCCAGATATTGCATACAATAATTAGAGGAATGCACCATTATGGGTCATCCAGTAGCGATTGAAGTGCGTAACGTCTCCAAGCGGTATTCCGACGATCCAGGGCTGGCTCCAGCTCTCGACAACGTGTCGGTGGACATCGCCGACAACGAATTTTTCACCCTGCTCGGCCCATCCGGCTGTGGCAAGACCACCCTGCTGCGCACCATCGCCGGCTTCGAGCACGTCAGCGCAGGTGAGATCCGCCTGGCCGGCGAACCGGTCAACGACCTGCCGCCGTTCAAGCGCCGGGTCAACACGGTGTTCCAGAGCTACGCGCTGTTTCCGCACATGAGTGTCGCGCAGAATATCGCCTTCGGCCTCGAGATGCAGGGCCTTGATCGCGAGCAGATAACGCAACGTGTCGATGAGATGCTGGCGCTGGTGCAAATGCAACACCTGGCCAAGCGCAAACCGGCCGAGTTGTCCGGTGGTCAGCAACAGCGCGTGGCGCTGGCCCGGGCCCTGGCGCCGAAGCCAAAAGTATTGTTGCTGGACGAACCGCTGTCAGCCCTGGACCTCAAGCTGCGTAAAGAGATGCAGGTCGAACTCAAGCGCGTGCAGAAGGAAGCCGGGATCACCTTCATTTTCGTGACCCACGATCAGGAAGAAGCCCTGACCCTGTCCGACCGCATTGCCGTGATGTCCGCCGGCAAGATCCTGCAGATCGGCACCCCCAACGCTATCTACGAACGGCCAAAGCATCAGTTCGTTGCCCAGTTCATTGGCGATATCAACTTCCTTCCTGGTCATGTCAAGCGCGGCCAGCACAACGAAAACCTGTTCGTGCCCAGTGGCATGCCGGTGGAAATCCCCTGCCCGGCCCCAGGCTTCGACGGCGCCAGGGTGCAACTGGCGTTCCGTCCTGAACGTTCGCAACTGGTCGACCCGGCGCAACCGCACCACCTGCGCGGGGTGATCGAGGCGGTGCTGTATGTCGGCACCGCCACCCTGTATCAATGCCGCTTGAACAACGACATCAAGGTCATGCTGCGCGAAAACAACGAAGGCCTGAACCGCGGCCGGGTGGTCGGTGATCGCGTCGCGGTCAACCTGCCGCCCCACGCCTGCCTGTTGATGGAGGCCTGAGATGAGCGTCAGCAGCACTTCTCCCGCCCTCAACCGCGTGCTGTTGCTCAGCCCGGTGGTTCTGACCCTGCTGGCCCTGATTGCCATTCCGCTGGGCATCATGGGCTACATCAGCCTGCTGCCGCGCAACGTCTATGGCGGTGTCGACTGGCAGGCCGACTGGCAATTGCACAGTTACGTGCAACTGTTTTTCCAGGAAGGTTTCGACGGTGAACTGGAGCTGAACTGGGTGTATGCCCAGGCGCTGTTGCGCTCGGTGTTCCAGGCCGGCGGCACCACGTTGCTGTGCTTCCTGTTCGGCTTCCCGGTAGCCCTGTGGATGTCGAGCCTGACCCCGCGGCGACGCAACCTCATGGTGTTGCTGATCACCATTCCGTTCTGGACCAACCTGCTGATCCGCAACTACGCCTGGCTGATCATCCTGCGCGAGCATGGCTGGGTCGCCCAGAGCCTCAACGCGCTGTTCCCTCAAGCCGGTGGCATCACCCTGCTCTACAACGACTTCGCGGTCAGCGTCGGGCTGGTCTACAGCTTCCTGCCGTTCATGATCCTGCCGATCTACTCGACCCTGGAAAAACTCGACTGGCGCCTGGTGGAAGCCGCCTACGACCTCGGTGCCAATCGCTGGCACGCACTGAAGCGGATCATCCTGCCGCTGTCGATGCCGGGGGTGATTGCCGGCGCGCTGCTGGTGTTCGTGCCGAGTCTTGGTGCGTTCATTACCCCGGCGATTCTTGGCGGCGGCAAGACGCTGATGATCGGCAACCTGATCCAGCAGCAGTTCGGCACCGCACGCAACTGGCCGCTGGGCAGTTCGCTGTCGTTCCTGCTGCTGGGCATTCTGCTGCTGTCCCTGGTGCTGTACGCCCTCTATAGCCGCAGCGCCGCCAAAACACTTCGCCGGGGAGCCACCGCATGATTGCCCTGCACCTGAAAAAACTGCCCCTAACCCGGGAAGTCAGCCTGCTGATCCTGGCCTATCTGTACTTGCCGATCCTGGTGTTGATTGCTTATAGCTTCAACGCCAACCGTTCGGCGACGGTGTGGACCGAGTTCTCGTTCGCCTGGTACGGACGGATTCTGGCGAACCCGTCGATCCAGACCGCGGCGCTGAACTCGATCATCGTTGCCAGCATCGCCACGGTCTGCGCCACGGCCATTGCCTTGCTGGCGGCGTTGGCCACCTACCGGCCGTTCTACGGACAGAAAATGGTCGAGGGCGGGATCAACCTGCCGCTGATCCTGCCGGAGATCGTCACCGCCGTGGCGACCCTGCTGCTGTTCATGGCGCTGGGGATCAAGCTGGGTTTGCTGACAGTAATTGTCGCGCACATCGGCTTCTGCATTCCCTTCGCCTACCTGCCCATCCGTGCGCGGCTCAACGACCTGGACAAGAGCCTGCTGGAAGCGGCGAACGATCTGTACGCCAACCCCTGGCAGGTGTTTCGCCGGGTGACCTTGCCGCTGCTGTGGCCGGCGGTGTTGTCGGGTTCGGTGCTGGCGTTCGTGGTCAGTCTCGATGATTTCATCATGACCTTCTTCGTCGCAGGCCCGGGTTCCACGACCTTGCCGGTGTACATCTTCTCGGCGATCAAGGCCGGTGTGACCCCGGAGATCAACGCGATCTCGACCCTGATGCTGCTGATTTCCATCGTGCTGGTGGTACTGGCCTTCTGGCTGGGACAGCGCGGCAAACAACAATGAGTCTTTCCCCTTCTGGAGCGTTCTCTATGAAAAGCACAAGCATGATCTTGAACAGCATGCGTTACGGCGTCGCCGGTCTGGCCCTCAGCTGCTTCACCGCGTTCAGCGCACAGGCCGCCGAGCCCAAGGAACTGTTCTTCTACAACTGGACCGACTACTACCCGGTCGAACTGCTGGCCAAGTTCGAAAAGGAGACCGGGATCAAGGTCACCATGGATGGCTACGACAGCAACGAAACCCTGCTGGCCAAGTTGCAGGCCGGCGGCGCGGCGTATGACGTGATCGTGCCATCGCAATCGATCATGCAAACCCTGATCAAGCAGGATTTGCTGCTGGCATTCGACGCATCGAGCCTGCCCAATTTCCAGTACGTCAAACCGCCGTTCCGCAACCCGAGTTTCGACCCCGGCCGCAAGTTCTCGGCGCCGTACCTGTGGGGCACCACCGGGTTTTCCTATGACAGCGCCCGGGTGCCTGGTGGCAAGCTGGACGACTCGTGGAAAGAGTTCTTCGAACCGCGCAAGGAACTGCAAGGCCAACTCGCCGCCCTCGACACCTCGAGCAGCGTGATCAACGCCGCCAGCCATTACCTGAACGTCGATGAATGCAGCGAAAACCCGCAGGACGCCAAGCGCATCCTGGAACTGCTGCAAAAACAGAAACCCTTCCTGAAGATGTACAGCTCCGACAACACCGTCGACCGCATGGCTTCCGGTGAAGTGATCATGATGCAGAACTGGAACGGCTCCACCGCTCGGGCAACGCTGCAGAAGAGCACGATCAAGTACGTGTATCCCCGTGAAGGCCTGGCGATGTTCCAGGACAACTTCGCCGTGCCGAAAAGCGCGCCGCACCCTGGCAACGCGAAGGTCTTCATCGACTGGATGATGAAACCGGAAAACGCCGCCGCCGTGTCCAATGCCATCGCCTACGCCAATGGCATCCAGAGCGACACATTGATCGACGCCAAATGGCGGGTAATGGACGCCATCAACATGCCGGATGAATTCGCCTCGCGCCTGCGCCCGGAGAAAGAGTGCAGCAACAAGGCGCGGGAGCTGCAGGACCGGATTTGGGCGAAGCTCAAGGGTTGATTGCCTGGCTTGAGACCGAGTCGCGGCCATCGCGGGCAAGTCGGATCGCCGCACCGCCGCTCCCACAGGATATGCGTTTGGCACACTATTTTTGTTCCAACACAAAACCCTGTGGGAGCCCAGGTTTGAGACCGAGTCGCGGCCTTCGCGAGCAAGCCCGCTCCCACAGGGTTCTCGGTTGGCACACTATTTTGTTCCAACACAAAACCCTGTGGGAGCGAGCTTGCTCGCGATGAGGCCCGCACAAACACCACACCATTCGAGGTTTGCCATGACCCAACCCCGCTGGCTGCGCAATGTGCGGCCCTACGGTTCATCCGCCGAAGACCTGCTTCTGGAAAACGGCCTGTTCAAAGCTCGGCGCCCGGCCACCAGCGCACCGCTGACCGCCACCGACATCGACGGCCAACACCAGCTCCTCACCCCGGCCCTGGTGGAAAGCCACGTCCACCTCGATAAAACCCTCTGGGGCCAACCCTGGCGCCCCAACAGCGCCGGTCCGACCCTCAAGGACTACATCGCCAACGAACGCCAGGTACTGCGTGAAATCGACGCCCCGATTGCCCAACGGGCCGGCGCCCTGCTGGAAAACTGCATCGCCCGTGGCTCGCTGACCCTGCGCTGTCACGTCGATATCGACCCCGACTTCGGCCTGCGCCATGTCGACACCATGCAGCAGCTGCGCGAAAACTACCGCGACCTGATCGACCTGCAACTGGTGGTGTTCCCGCAAACAGGCCTGATCAGCCGCCCCGGCACCGCCGAGCTGATGCGCGAAGCCATGGCCCTGGGCGTGGAGAACGTCGGTGGCCTCGACCCCTGCGGCATCGACAACGACCCGATCGCCCAACTCGACTTCGTCTTCAAACTGGCCAGCGAGTTCGATCGCGGCGTCGACATACACCTGCATGACAAAGGTGAACTGGGCCTGTGGCAGATCGCGCTGATCGCCGACTACACCGAGCGTTTCGCGCGTCAGGGTCGGGTGATGATCAGTCATGCGTATTGCCTGGGGATGTTGCCGTGGCGTCAGGTCAAACCGCTGGCGGAACGGTTGGCGGTGCTGGGCATTTCGCTGATGAGTTCGGCACCCGCCGACTGCGCGGTGCCACCGTTCCTTGCCCTGCGCGAGACCGGGGTCAATGTCTGCCTGGGTTCGGATGGCATTCGCGACGCCTGGTCGCCCATGGGCAACGGCGACATGCTGGAACGGGCGATGCTGCTGGCGTTCCGTTTCGACTTGAACAAGGACGATGAGCTGGCGGCGGCATTCGAGGCGGCGACGGTCAATGGCGCTCGGGCGTTGGGCTGCAACGGTTATGGGCTGGAGATCGGCCAGCCGGCGGACTTCCTGCTGATGCCGGTGCAGACCCTGGGTGAGGCCGTGGTCTCGCGACCGGTGCGCCAGGTGTATCGGGCAGGCAGACTGATCGCCGCCAATGGGTCTTTATTGGACAGTCGCCTGTGAAGCGCATCGGCCTGAAATCGAGCTGTGTCGTTGGCTTCGATGGCCAGCAACATGTGCTGTGGCGCGACGGCGAAGTGGTGTTCGAAGGCTCGCGCATCCTGTTTGTCGGGCGTGATTATCCGGGGCCGGTGGATCAGTGGATCGATTACGGCAACGCGCTGGTCGGCCCTGGCTTCATCGATCTGGATGCGCTCGGGGATCTGGATTCCACGGTGCTGACACTCGACAACGGCGATGAGCGGGACATGGGCCGGATGTGGTCCGAGGACTATCTGGTGGCCGGCCCGCGGGAGAGTTACACCGCGCAGGAAGAGGTCTTCAAATACCGCTACGCCTTCACGCAGTTGATTCGCAACGGTATCACCACCGCCATGCCCATCACCTCGATGTACTACCGCGAGTGGGCCGAGACCTACGACGAATTTGCCGCGGTAGCCGGTATCGCCGGTGAGCTGGGGCTGCGCACTTACCTCGGCCCCTGCTACATGAGCGGCATGAGTTACTGGCGCGCCGATGCCAGTCTCGGGCATCACTGGGACGAGGCTCGGGGGATGGCCGGACTGGCGGCCGCCGCGCGGTTTTTCCATGACTTCGACGGCGCACAGGGGGGGCTGATTCGCGGCGCACTGCTGCCGGATCGCATCCAGACCTGCACCCCGGCGCTGCTGCAACGCACTGCCGCGTTGAGCCGGGAACTGAATGCGCCGATGCGTCTGCACTGCTGCCAGGGACTTGGCGAGGTGGCGATGGTCGAGCAACTGCGCGGCGTCTCGCCCCTGGCGTGGCTGGAGCAACTGGACCTGCTGACCCCGCGCAGCCTGCTGCCCCACGGTATCTATACCCACGGCGATGACGACCTGCGGCGTGTAGTCGATGGCGGCGCCAGCCTGGTGCATTGCCCGGTGGTGTTTGCCCGGGATGGCGAAGCGCTGAATTCCTTCGGCCGCTATCGGGCCAAGGGCATCAACGTCGCCCTGGGCACCGACACCTGGCCGGCGGACTTGCTGGAGAACATGCGCCAGGGCCTGAACATCGCTCGTGTGCTGGAGGGCGGCAACTCGCTGACCAGCACGCTGGACCTGTACAACGCCGCCACCCTCGGCGGCGCCAGGGCCTTGGGCCGCGACGATCTCGGTCGCCTGGCACCGGGCGCCAAGGCCGACATCACGGTGTTCAGCCTGCGCGGCCTGCACCTGGGGCCGCTGTTCGATCCACTGAAGAACCTGGTGCTGGCGGGTCGCGGTGACGACTGCATCGCTAGCTACATCGACGGCCGCTGTGTGATGCAGGATGGCCAGGTTCAAGGGGTCGACTACCCTGCCCTGCAACGCCAGGCGCAACGCCAATTCGAAAAACTGATGCGCAGCCACAGTGACCGGGCTTTTGGCCAACCGGACTGGAAAAGCCTGTTCCAACCGGCCATCCCGTTCGCTGACGCCTATAGCGCACAGGTGCCATTGAGCACCATTGATCCACTTCTCTAGAGATTTCTGCCTATGCAACGCTTCGACTTCAGCACATTGAGTGCGCGAGACAAATACAAGATCCTGATCGGCAGCGTGGTGCCACGGCCAATTGCCCTGGTCACCACCATCGACGGCGAAGGCCGGATCAACGCCGCGCCGTTCAGCTTCTTCAATGCCCTCTCCGCCGATCCGCCGATCCTCGCCCTGGGCGTGGAAAACTACGGCGACCAGAGCCCCAAGGACACCACCCGCAACATCCAGCTCAACCAGGAATTCACCGTAAACATCGTCAGCGATGCCCTGGTGGAAGCCATGAACGTCTGCGCCGTGCCCTTCGCCCCGGGCTTCGACGAACTGACGGCCGCGGGCCTCACCGCTATTCCCGGCACGACCGTCAAATGCCCCAGGATCGGCGAAGCACCCGTGGCGCTGGAGTGCCGCCGGATGATGGCGCTGTCCATCGGGCAGTCGCGGGAGATCATCTTTGGCGAAGTGCTGATGGCCCATGTGCGGGATGAATTGATCGACCCGAAAACCCTGTATATCGACCAACTGGGGCTCGATGCGATTGGCCGGATGGGTGGCCATGGGTATGCGCGCACCCGGGATTATTTCGATCTGCCGACCCGGTCGCTGCAGGCATGGACGGATGCGCCGGGGGGTGGGCAGCGGTTTTGGCCGGAAATAAAATAACCAACGTTTGCACAAAACCTGTGGGAGCGGGCTTGCCCGCGAAGAGGCCGGTACAGCTGGTATCTGCGGTGACTGGCACTCCGCCTTCGCGGGCAAGTCGGGACGCCGCACCGCCGCTCCCACAAGGATTTTGATCGTTCCCACCCGGAGCGAAACGTTCAACGATCAGATCGGGTTCAGCGGAAATCCCGGCTGCGCACGCTGATGCCGTCGAGCAACGGACTCAGGTCGCTCAAGCGTCCGGCGATCAAATGACGCACCTCGCCTTCCTTTTCCCAGCGCCCGTCGACCTTGAGCAACTGCGAGCCGACCAGCACCTGTCGCTGCCGGTCGGCCAGGTCGCGCCAGACCACCACGTTGACGTTGCCGAACTCGTCTTCAAGGGTGACGAAGGTCACCCCACTGGCGGTGCCCGGGCGTTGCCGGCCGGTCACCAACCCGGCGACGCTGACCGGTCGCCCATGTTCGACCTCTAGCAACTCCCTGGAACTGCGGCAACGCCGGGCTTTCAATTCACCCCGCAGCAGGGCCAGCGGATGCGGCCCGAGGGTGGTGCCGACACTGTTGTAATCGGCCAGCAGGTCCTCGCCCACGGTGGGTTTGGGCAATGCCACAGCAGCTTCCTCCTGGCTCGGCAGTCCGGCAAACAAACCGAGCTGTTTCTGCACCCCCGCCACCTCCCAGCGTGCCCGATGCCGATCGCCGGCCAGCCCGCGCAGGGCCCCGGCATCGGCCAGTTGTTCCTGGGCGCGGGCATCGAGTTGCGCCCGTTCACCGAGGTCGGCAATGTCGATGAGCACCCCCTTCGAACGTGCCGCTTCGATACGCCGGGCATCGTCCTCGCGAAACCCCTTGATCATCCGCAAGCCCATGCGAATCGCCGGCTGCGCACCGCTGATCGGTTCCAGGCTGCAATCCCAGTCGCTGGCCCGCACGTCCACCGGGCGAATCTGCAAGTGGTGCCGGCGCGCGTCCTGCAGAATCTGGTCCGGGCTGTAGAACCCCATGGGCCAGCTGTTGATCAGCGCACAGGCGAAGGCCGCCGGTTCGTGGCATTTCAACCAGCAACTGGCATAGGTCAGCAAGGCAAAACTGGCGGCGTGGGACTCGGGGAAACCGTAACTGCCAAAGCCTTTGATCTGTTCGAAGATCAGCGCGGCGAACTCGGGCGTATAGCCATTTTTCTTCATTCCGGCGGCCAGGCGATCCTTGTGTGGCTCCAACCCGCCGTGGCGTTTCCAGGCGGCCATGGAACGGCGCAATTGATCGGCTTCGCCGGGGCTGTAGTCGGCGGCGACGATGGCGATCTGCATCACCTGTTCCTGGAACAGTGGCACGCCCAGGGTGCGTTTGAGCACTGCCTCCAGTTCCGGGGAGGGATAGGTCTCGGGCTCTTCCTTGTTTCGCCGCCGCAGATAAGGGTGAACCATACCGCCCTGAATCGGCCCCGGCCGCACGATCGCGACCTCGATCACCAGGTCGTAAAACTTCCTGGGTTTGAGCCTGGGCAGCATCGACATCTGCGCCCGGGACTCGATCTGGAACACGCCGATGGTGTCCGCATGGCCGATCATGTCGTAGGTTTGCGGATCCTCGGCCGGGATCGTCGCCAGGCTCAGGTCAAGGTTTCGGTGACGCCGCAAAAGGTCAAAACAGCGGCGAATCGCGCTGAGCATGCCGAGGGCCAGAATATCGACCTTGAGCAGCCCGACCGCGTCCAGGTCGTCCTTGTCCCACTGGATGATGGTGCGATCGGCCATGGCGGCGTTTTCCACCGGCACCAGGCTGTCCAGAGGCTGCTCGGAAATCACGAAACCGCCGGGGTGCTGGGACAGGTGCCGGGGGAAGCCGATCAACTGCCCGGTCAAACTCAGCACCCGGCGCAACACCGGGCTGTCGGGGTCGAAACCGCCTTCGCGCAGGCGCTCCACGGGGGGTGTTTCGTCGTTCCAGTGGCCGCAGCAATCGGCCAGGGCATTGACCTGGTCCGGCGGCAACCCCAAGGCCTTGGCCACATCGCGCACCGCGCCGGCCGAGTGATAGGTGCTGACCACCGCGGTCAGCGCCGCGCGGGTTCGACCATAACGGCGGAACACGTACTGCAGGACTTCTTCACGCCGCTCGTGTTCGAAATCGACGTCGATGTCCGGCGGTTCGTTGCGCTCCTTGGAGAGAAAGCGTTCGAACAACAGCGTGGTGCGATCCGGATCGATTTCCGTGATCCCCAGGGCAAAGCACACCGCCGAGTTGGCGGCCGAACCACGACCCTGACAAAGAATCTGTTGCTCGCGGGCGTAACGCACAATGTCGTGAACCGTGAGGAAATAGCTTTCGTAGCCCAGCTCGGCGATCAGCTCCAGTTCCTTGTCGATCTGCAGCAACACCTTGGCTTGCGGGCCTTGTGGCCAGCGCCACGCAATGCCCTGCTCAGTCAGCACCCGCAGCCAGGAGGTGGCCGTGTGCCCCTCAGGCACCAGCTCCCGAGGGTACTGATAACGCAACTGGCCGAGGTCGAACGTGCAGCGCCGGGCGATGTTCAGTGTTTCGTCGAGCAGGGCTTGCGGATAGAGATCGCCCAAGGCGTCGAGGCTGCGCAAATGCCGCTCGCCATTGGGGTACAGGCGCAACCCGGCCTCGGCCACCGGCAAGTGATGACGAATCGCGGTCATGGTGTCCTGCAGGGCGCGCCGCCCGCGCGCGTGCATGTGCACATCGCCGCTGGCCACCGCCGGGATGCGCAATTCCCTTGCCAGCATCAGCAGCTCATTCAGCCGTCGGCTATCGTCCTGGCCGCGATGCAGCTGGACCGCCAGCCACAGGCGTTCGGCGAAGGTCTGCTGCAGCCAGCGACCCTGTTCAACGTCATCCACCGCGTCCGGCACCCACAACGCCAACAGCCCCGGCAACGGCTCGTCGAAATCCTCTCGCAGCACCTGATACTGACCTTTCTGCGTGCGGCGCCGGGCCTGGGTAATCAGTCGACACAGGCCCTGGTAACCCTCAAGGTTTTCTACCAGCAGCACCAGTTTCGGACCGTTCTCGATGCGCACTTCGCTGCCGATGATCAGCGGCAGCTCCACGGATCTGGCCGCTTGCCAGGCGCGGACGATGCCCGACAGGGTGCACTCGTCGGTGATTGCCAGCGCTTGATAGTCCTGCTTTTTCGCCCGCTGGAAGAGTTCGAGGGCACTGGAAGCACCGCGCTGGAAACTGAAGTTCGACAGGCAGTGCAGCTCGGCATAATCGACCTTCATGCGAACCAGCCCTGCAGCCACAACGGGCCGCCCTCACCCACCGCCCGCCAGGCCCAGCCCTGCTGGCCGGAGCGGGTTTCGATCAGGTAGTAATCGCGGCGCACGTCGGCGCCGTCCCACCAGCCGGACTCGATACGTTCCGGCCCCATCAGGATGCGCGTCGAGCTTTCGTGGACCGCCAAGGGCTCGCTCAGCAACCAGCCCGGACGCTGCACGGCCGACAGCCCTGAACAGGGCTGACTGTCGACACCGGTCTGCCACGCGCACTCCGGCCGGTGATCGGCCTGGAACCGCAAGCCCTGCACCGCGTCATCCCCCAGCCGCGCGCGCAGGCGTTCGCGCAGTTGCTCCCAAGGCAAGGACTGCTGCGCACGGTCGTCGAACAGCTCCTGGTACTGGGGCACGAAGGCCGGCAAGTCTTCGGCGCGCAGACGAAAACCGTGTACCGGGGCCTCGACCTGGACCTGTTCCAGCCGCCCCCTGGCCAGTTCGAAGAGCATCGCCGGATCGCGCTCGGCGCTGAGCAGGCCGACCTTGATCACGCTGTCCGGCAACCCGGCGTGTTCCAGGTGCAGGTCAAAGCGCTGCACGCCGCTGTCCCGGCCACAAAGGAAGGCAGAAAGATCGCCGGTCAGGCGGCGTAACGGAAACAGCAGCGCCTGGTGGGATTGCACATCGAAATTGAGTTCGATGCGCACATCGAACCGGTCCGGCGGCAAGTAGAACGCCAGCGCCAGCCGACGGGTGCCCAGCAAGGCATCCAGGTGCTTGAGCACCTGGGCCTCGAAACGCCGGGCCAGACTCTGCCGGGGCAACGCCTGCACCTGACTCAGCGTGCGCAGCCCCATGCGCGACAACGCCGTGGCGACGCTCGCCTCCAACCCGATGCGGTCAATGGGCAACTGCCCCAAGTGATACTGCAAGGCTTGATCATCGGGCACCACCAGACCGTCATAGGCATTGGCCAAGACCCGCGCCGCCACCGGGTTGGGCGCAGCAACGATGCGGTGGCGAAACCCCAGCTCGCCGAGTTCGGCGCGCAAGCGTGCTTCGAAGTGCGGCCAGGGCCCGAACAACCCCAGGCTGGATTCGATTTCAAACACCACCGCCCGCGGGTAATGCACGCTGACCTGGGAGCTGAACCGATAGGCCCAGGCGGCGAGAAACTGCTGCCAGTGTTCGATCTCGGCAGCGTCATATTCAGCCGTGACAAATCCCTTGCTCAGGGCCTGCGCAGCGGTCATCGACTGGCCCGGACGCAAGCCCAGCGCCCGTGCGGAAGCGTTGACCGCCTGCAACACCCGACGCTGCGCCGGGCCGGTCAGCAGCGCCAGCGGCTCATCGGGATCGGAACGCTGACGCAGGACCGCGTCCAGCGCCAATTGCGGGAAGAGAATGCACACCCAGCGCATGGCAACCTCAATGCCCCACCGGGAAGGCAATCGGCGCCGAACGCGCCAGCCCACCCCGACACTTGAGCACCCGCAATTGCGCAGGCCTGGCGTCGATGGCGATGCGCAGGGCGGCGGGCGAAGGGTTGATGGCTTCATGGATCGAGCGGTAGGCAAATGCCAGGGTCGAGCCGGTTTCCGCCGCCACCTGCAAGCGGCGCAAGGCGCGGTCATCGGCCTTGTGCGGCCAGCACAACACCGCGCCGCAACTGCCCGAACGCAAACATTGTTCCGCCGCCCACAGCGCATCGCGCTCGCTGGCCTGGATGATCGACAACTGGCGCAGATCGACCCCGGCGTTCTGCCACGCCTGGGGATACGGCACGTAGGGCGGCGCCACCAGCACGATGCGTTCACCCGCTGCCGACAATCGTGCAAGCGTCGGCCACACCAGTTGCAACTCGCCAACGCCCTGCCCGGCCAGGAGGATTTCCGTCAACGCCGCTTCCGGCCAGCCGCCCGTGGGCAAGGCCGCATCCAGCGCGGCATGCCCGGTGGGTTGCGGGCTGGCGGCCGGTGGCGCAGGTCGCCCCCGCCAGACCTGGCCGCCATTGAACAGCGTATCCAACGCAACGACGGCACCCATCACCCTTGCCTCACCAGGCCGCAGAACACCCCTTCGATGGCCAGGTCCTGTCCGGCGCGAACGATGATCGGCTGATACGCCGGGTTGCGCGGCAACAGGCGCACGGCATCGCCGACCCGCTCGAAACGCTTGATGGTGACCTCCCCGTCCAGTCGAGCCACCACGATCTGGCCGTTGACGGCCTCCGGATTGCGATGCACCCCCACCAGGTCACCGTCGAGAATACCGTCCTCGATCATCGAGTCGCCCCGGACCCGCAGCATGTAATCCGGCACCCGGGAGAAAATCGACGGGTCGAGCAGCAAGCGGCTGTGCACCTCGGCATCGGCCCCGATCGGCGCCCCCGCCGCCACCCGACCGAGCACCGGAATGTCCAGCAGCTCGGGCCGCGCCGGTTGCCCGAGCAAACGAATGCCCCGGGCCTGATGCGCATTGACCTCGATGAAACCGGCTTCGGTCAGCGCCAGCACATGCTTGCGCGCCACGCTGCGGGAGGCGAAACCGAACGCCTCGCTGATTTCAGCGAGGCTCGGGGATTGACCGTGCTCGGCGATTCGATCGCGGATAAAGGTCAGGATGGCGGTACGGCGGGGAGTCAGAGTCGTCATGGAGTACATTTGTACTCTTTCGGCGTTTTCCTGGCAAGCACCGTCAATCCGCTGGCGGGAGGGTTGACCACAAAACTCGCGCAAAACACCGGTCAAATGTGGGAGCGAGCTTGCTCGCGATAGCGGACTGACATTCAACATTGATGTTGACTGTTATGACCCCATCGCGAGCAAGCTCGCTCCCACAGGGGATTTCAGGTGGTTTCGGGAGTGAGGTTTGCCAGGTAGGGCCATGGGTAGATGCCGCGTTCGTGACCGTCGCTGAACACCAATTGCAAGCCGTAGCCCTGGGCGTTCAGTTCGGTCACTCGAATGCGCGGATCGACCTTCACCGTCAAGCCTTGCAGCCGAAACGCCCGACATTGCGAACACGGGCATTGACGACGCAACTCGGCGTGGTCGAGCAATTGCTCACGACCATTCGGCCAGTTCAGGCGCAATTGCTGTTTGCTCCGGCAATTGCCAATCGCAACCGGGTTCATTGCAGTTGACTCAACGCGATGCGCACGGCTTTGCGTACTTCCGGATCACCGTCGTCCTGTGCCGCCTGCAATGGCGCGATGGCGCCTTTATCGTTCAACTCCCCAAGCGCCAGCGCGGCTTCCTTGCGCAGGTTGCTGATGCGGTGGCCGAGGGTTTCAATCAGTGCGTCGAGGGCCGGTACGTATCGCAAGCGGCCGAGGCTGCGGGTGGCGCGCAGGCGCACTTGCCAGTAATCGTCGCCCAGGGCTTCGACCAGGACCGGCCCGCCGTCGGCATGCCCGACCTTGCCCAGGGTGGTGGCAGCCTCTTCGCGCACTTGCCAGGCCTGGTCCTGCAGGGCCTGGCGCAGGGCCGGCAGCACCTGTACATCGGACGCCAGGCCCAAGGCCCCGGTGGCGGCGCGGCGGACTTCGGTGTCCGGATCGTCACTGGCCAGTCGGGCAAGCGCCGGCAAGGCATCGAGCTGCTTGAGCCAGCCGAGTACGCCGACGGCTTCGCGGCGAACGCTGGCGTCTTCATCATTCAGCGCAACCGCAGCAGCTTGAGCAGCATCGGGAAACCGCAACTCGCGCAAGGCCCTGAACGCGGCGATGCGCACGCTGATGTCGGCATGCCCGGTCCACGGCAGAATCACCCGGCCCGCCGCTTCGCTCTTGAGCAGGCTGAGGCTTTGCGCGGCAGCGGCCTGCACCGCCTCAGAGGGATCGGTCAAGGCCTGGCACAGTGCCTGGACCACGGGCTCTTCCTCCCAGGCTTCCAGTAGCCGTGCCGCTTCGGCGCGGACCTCTTCGGTCGGGTCTTGCGTCAGCCGGTTGACCAGCCACAGCAAGCCATCCGGTTCCTCGAGATCGGCCAGTTCGATCAGGGCAATCCGGCGCACCCCGGGATCTTCATCGGTCAGGCGCGGTTGCAGGGCGAGAATGTCATCGTTATCGGTTACATCGAATAGAGAGGTCATAGGGCAAATCGCGGCAGTTTGTTTTCAGGGGGAAGTCCGAGGGGGTTCAGGCGCGGTAACTGCCGACCGCCTTCGTGACGCAGCAACTCGAGGCAATGACGCTTCAAGCGGGAGAACGCGTGGCTTGTCACCAGTTCGGTGGTGCGAGGCCGGGGAAAATCGAGGCGCAGGTCTTCGATGATCCGGCCCGGGCGCGAACTCATCACCAGCAGGCGATCGGCGAGGAACAGCGCTTCGTCGATGTCATGAGTGACGAACACCACGGTGGTGCGGATGCGCGTCCAGATATCCAGCAGCAGTTCCTGCATGTTCAACCGGGTCAGGGCATCGAGGGCGCCGAAAGGCTCGTCCATCAGCAACAGCCGTGGGCGATTGATCAGCACCCGGGCGATTTCCACCCGCTGCTGCATGCCGCCGGACAGCTGATCCGGCCAGCGCTCGGCAAAACCTTCGAGGCCGACCAACGCCAGGATTTCGTCGGCGGCCCGGTGCCGTTCGGCTTTGCCGATGCCACGCATTTTCAGGCCGAAGGCGACGTTGTCGCGCACCGTGCGCCAGGGGAACAGCGTGTGATGCTGAAAGACCATGCCGCGCTGGGGCGATGGGCCCGAGACTTGCGCGCCGTCGACGTTCAGGGTGCCGGTCCAGGTTTGCAGATGTCCGGCCAACGCGCCGAGCAAGGTCGATTTGCCGCAACCGGACGGCCCGAGAATACACACGAACTGCCCCGGCTCGATCTGGCAGTCCAGGCCTTGCACGGCTTCGAAGGCTTGCCGGTCTTCGCCGAGGACAATGGACAACTGGCGGATGTCGATCCGCCCGTCAGGGGTTTGCATCACGCTCATCAGGCTTTTCCTCGTGGTCGGTGCCAGGGCGTGAATAATCCGCCCAGCCGTTTGATCAGCAGGCTGCTGCCCATCCCGAGTACGCCGATCAGCAACATGCCGACCACGATGTCGGCGTAGTTCTGGATGGTGTAGGACTCCCAGGTGTAATAGCCGATGCCGTACTGGCCGGAGATCATTTCCGCGGTCACCAGGCAGAACCAGGAAGTGCCCATGCCAATGGCCAGGCCGGTGATGATGCTCGGTGCGGCGCCCGGCAGGATCACTTCCAGCAGAATCGCCCGTCGCCCTGCCCCGAGGCTTTTCGCCGAGGCGATCAGCCGTGGGTCGACGCCTTCGACGCCGTGCACGGTGTTGAGCAGGATCGGGAACAGCGCGCCGGTGAAGGTGATGAACACCATCGACAGCTCTGACGATGGGAACATCAGGATCGCCAGCGGAATCCAGGCCACCGCCGGGATCGGGCGCAGGACTTCCAGGGGTGGCAGCAACACGTCTTCAGCCCATTTCGAGCGACCGATGGCCAGACCGAGGGCGACACCGATGATCAGCGCCGCGAGATAACCGGCAAACACCCGGCCGAGACTGCTGCTCAGGTGCTGGACGAGCTTGCCGGAATCGCCGAGGCCGAGGGCGGCTTCAACGACCGCCAGCGGTGTCGGAACGTTGGCGAAAGTGACCAGGCCGAGGTTCCAGTGGCCACTGGCGGCGAATTGCCAGAACAGCAGGCAGAGCAGCAGCGAGGCGGCTCTGGGGATCCAGCGTGCATATGATCGGTACACAATTCTTCCTCTCAACCGAGATCCTGTGGGAGCGGGCTTGCCCGCGATTACGGTGTGTCAGTCGACACTGATGCCGACTGATCTGGCCCCATCGCGGGCAAGCCCGCTCCCACAGGGGATTGCGATGTTCTGGTGGTTAGCGAACGGCAATAGCCTGGGTCGTGGCATCCGTGAAGTCGAAGACTTTGCCACCCTGGGCCGTGGCGAACTGCTGGGCCTGGCCTTTGAGCAGAAACGCGCTCAAGCGCCCTTGCGCATCACTGGCAAACCACGCCTGATCCGCCAGCAACTTGATCCCGCTGTCGCTCGCCTGGGCATACACCGCGCGGATGCTCTTGCCTTCCTGCTTCAGGCTGGCCAGCGCGGTGAACGCCGACTCCGCCGAGGCGTATTGACGAACCTTGGGCTCGCCACGCACCCAGACCTCGGCCACATGGCTGAAATCGGTAATCGGCTTGCCGCTCAGCGCATCCACCGCGTTCAGCGGCGTTGGTGCGTAGTTGGCCAGTTGCGCGGTGTAGTCCAGGTTCGAGGCCTTGAACGCGGTGCGGATGTACTGATCGTCAATAAAGGTGTTCAAGTCGAGACCGCGGTCAGCCTTCTTCAGCAACTTGAGGGTGTCGATGGCGGTCCCCACGGCCTGTCGGTATTCCGGCTTCCAGCTCAGGTCGCGGGTCTGCACCCCGAGCGGACCGTAGAACAGGTAATTGACCTCGGCATCGACCCCGGTGACCTTGGCGATCAACTCGCTGTATTTCTCGGGCTCGGCCGTCAGTAACTGGTTGGCTTCGATACTGGCGCGAAGGTAGGCGACGACAATTTCCGGGTACTTTTTCGCGTACGCCTGATCGACCAATGCGCCATGGAAAGTCGGGGCATTCGCCTGGGAACCGTCATAGATCTTGCGAGCAAAACCTCGGCTCGGGAACAGTTCGGCGAAGGGTACGAAGTCGGCGTGGGCGTCGATCTTCCCGGCCTGCAATGCCGAGCCTGCGACCTCCGGCGGCTGGGCGATGATGTTCACGTCCTTGAGCGGGTCCCAGCCCTGGGCGGCCACGGCGCGCAGCAACATGCCATGGGCCGTTGAGGCAAACGGCACGGAAATGGTCTTGCCCTTGAGCTCGGCCAATGACTGCACCGCCGAAGCGCTAGGCACCACGATGCCGTTGCCGCTGCCCTTGATGCTGCCCGACAACACACTGATGAACAGGCTGTGCTTGCCTGCGGTTTCGAACGCCACACCGTTGAACGAACCGGGGAAATCGGCCATGGCGCCGAAGTCGAGTTTGCCGGCAACCATCTCGTTGGTCAGGGGCGCGCCGCTGGTGAAGTTCTTCCACTGCACTTCGTATCTGGCGTCCTTGTAGGGGCCATCGTGGGGCAGGTATTTGTCCAGCAGACCCAACTCGCGAATCAACAGACCGCCGGCAGCGCAGTTGATCGTGGTGTCCTGGGTGCCGATGGCGATGCGGATGGTTTCGGCTTGCGCCGACAAGGTGAATGTAGCCAGTACCAGACCGGCAAATGCTGCACGCAGCAATATTGGCAAAGACATGGTGAATCCCCTCGAATCATTTATAGGATGTTCGTCTCCGCCACGATCAGGGCGCGGTGGGAAACGAGGGGTGTTTTGAAGCAAGCGTCCGGTGTTGCCGGGTAGCTATTTTGTTGTCTGTGGCGGCCTCATCGCGGGCAAGCCCGGCTCCCACAGGTTTCCCTGGTGTCTGCAAAACTTGATTCAGCACACATCCCTGTAGGAGCCGGCTTGCCGGCGAAGACGTCAGCACATTCAACATCTCGGTAGCTGACACACCGCTTTCGCTGCGGTGCGGCGATCCGACAAGCCAGCTCCTACAGGTCGGTGTTTCAGCGCAACAGATACGGGATCTCGACTTTCACCGCCCCGGTCGGGCAGTCCTTTTCACACGGCATGCAATACCAGCATTCGTCGAAGGCCATGTAGGCCTTTTGCGTGGCGGGGTTGATCGCCAGCAGGTCCATCGGGCAGACGTCGACGCACACGGTGCAGCCTTTGTGAGCGATGCACAGGTCCTCATCGACCGTGACCGGCGCGTTGGAACGAAAGAAGATTTCCTGGGGTTGATAGGCCATTTCGCGGTCTCTCTTTTGGTGAGGCTCAGGCAGCAAAGGCACCGACTCGCAGCCGGTCGTAGGCCTGCATTTCCTCGGCATCCAGCGGGATGATGTAAGGCTCGACGGCTTTCTTGAAACTGCTCATCACACCGTTTTCATCCTTCTTCAGGTGGCAATGGCAGAACCAGTCGCTGTCGTTGCGTTGCGGGTGATCGACCCGATAGTGGTAAAGCCCCCAGCGACTCTCGGCGCGGAACAGCGAAGCGCGGGCGGCCATTTCGGCACAGTCGCGGATCATGCTGACTTCCATGGCGCGCATCAGCTCGTGGGCGTTGTGGGCCTTGATCTGATCGAGGTCGCGCTGGATGTCACTGAAGCGTTGCAGGCCGATCTGCATCTTCTTGGTCACTTTCGGCGGTTGCAGGTAGTCGTTCACAAAACGCCGCAGCTTGTACTCGACTTGCGCCGGCGGCAGACCGTGTTTACGATCCAGTGGCGCATAGACCCGCGCCTTTTCCGTTTCGATCTGCTGCGCATCGACCGCTGAAAATTCGCGTCCGGCGACAAAATCCGCCGCGTTGGTGCCGGCGAACCAGCCGTAGGTGAACGCGCCGAGCATGTAGTTGTGCGGCACTGCGGCCATGTCGCCCGCCGAGTACAAACCCTTGACCGACGTCTCGGCCTTCTCGTTGACCCACACCCCCGACGCCGAGTGACCGCTGCAAAAACCGATTTCCGAAATGTGCATCTCGACCATCTGCGTGCGGTAGTCCGTGCCGCGGTTGGCGTGGAACTGGCCGCGACTGGGGCGTTCGTTGCTGTGCAGGATCTCTTCGATGTTCTGGATGGTTTCCTCGGCCAGGTGATCGAGCTTGAGAAACACCGGGCCGTTGCCGCTTTCGAGCTCCTGGTGGAACTCCCACATCATCTGCCCGCTCCAGTAGTCGCACTCGATGAAGCGTTCACCCTTGTTGTTGGCGGTGTAGCCGCCCAGTGGTCCGGTGACGTAGGCGCAGGCCGGGCCGTTGTAATCCTTGATCAACGGGTTGATCTGGAAGCATTCAAGGTTGGCCAGTTCCGCGCCGGCGTGATAGGCCATGGCGTAACCGTCGCCGGCATTGGTCGGGTTTTCATAAGTGCCCATCAGGTAACCCGAGGACGGCAGCCCCAGGCGCCCGGCCGCGCCGCAGCACAGAATCACGGCTTTGGCCTTGATCACGTGGAAGTCGGCGGTGCGGCAATCGAAGCCCATCACACCATTGACCGCGCCCTCTTCGTCCTTCAGCAAGCGGGTGCAAACGAGGCGATTGGTGATGCTGATCCGTGCCCGTTTCAACTGGCGATACAGGACTTTCTTGATGTCATGCCCTTCCGGCATCGGCAGCACGTAGGCGCCCATGTGGTGGACCTTCTTCACCGCGTAGTCGCCGGTTTCATCCTTCTCGAATTTCACGCCCCAGCGGTCCAGTTGCTCGATGGTTTCAAAGCTGTGAGTCGCGTAGGCATACACTGCCGCCTGATTGACGATGCCGTCGTTGGCGATGGTGATTTCCTTGGTGTACTGCTCCGGCGTCGAGTGGCCGGGAATGATCGCGTTGTTCAGGCCGTCCATGCCCATGCTGATGGCGCCGCTGCGTTTGACGTTGGCCTTGTCGATCAGCAGCACCCGCAGATCGCGGTTGCGTTCCTTGGCCTTGATCGCAGCCATGGGCCCGGCCGTGCCGCCGCCGATCACGACGATGTCGTATTCCTGCTCAAGCGTGCTTCTGGTTATAGAGCTGCGGGTCATGCCTGATCCCCTTTGTGCCGGTCGATCCGCAGGCGGTACTGGAAGGCATCGCCGCGGTAGTAAAGGTGTTCGAAGTCCAGGGGCTGGCCGCTGGCGTCGTGGGTCAAACGCTCGATGCGCATGATCGGCGAGCCGGCTTCGACGTTCAGCGCCTGGGTCAGGTCGCTGTCGGCGAGTACGGCGTCTATGGCCAGGTCGGCGTGACCGAGGGCCAGGCCGCAGTCGTTCTCGAGGATCAGGAAAATGTCGCGGGTGACCAGATCGGCCTTCTCCAGCCGCTCGCCGATGGCCTTGGGCAGGTAGGTGATTTCCAGCGAGATTGGTTCGCGATTGATCAGCCGCACCCGTTTGATCTGCGCCACGACTTCACCTTCGGCGACCTGCAACCGCTCGGCGACAAGTTTGTCGGCCGGTATGAATTTGAAGCTGCGCAGGCGGTTGATCACCTCGTAGCCGCGACCGGTCATGGACTCGGCCAGGCCTTGCAAGGTGCTGACATTCTGAAAGGTTTTCGGTTTGGCGACGAAGGTGCCCTTGCCGTGGATCTTGAAGATCAGGCCTTCTTTCTGCAGGTCCCCCAGCGCCTGGCGCACGGTGATGCGGCTGACCTTGAACAACGCGCCGAGCTCGCTTTCAGACGGCATCTGGCTGTCTTGCGGGTATTCGCCGTCGAGGATGCGGGCGCGCAGTACATCTCGCAGTTGGGTGTGTAGCGGAACACTGCTCAGGGATAGAACGTTATCGGTCATGGCAGATCACTTGTTATAACGAGTTATGACGTGATCTTAAAGTTCTAATAGCGGGCTTGAGAAATACTGTTTGGGAATAAGGTTAGATGCGCAGCGCTAACCCCCACAGGTTCAAGTGCGTTTGAGGATTTGATCCATGATCCAATCGGTTTTCAACGCTTGCTCGGCCACCGCCGGATGCTGCGCCTCACCACGAATGTGCGCGTTCATGCCCAATACGTGATGCCACTGGATGTGCTCGTGATGGTCGATGTGCAGGCTAAGGTTTTCATCCGCTTCAAGCTGAACCGGATGTTCATCGAACACGGAAAAGCTGATCCGCCCTTTGCTGCCGATCACCTCGACCCGATCCTCGCGTCGATCCGCGACAAAGTTCCAGCAGCCCATGCCCATCGCCCCGCTGGCAAAGCGCCAACTGGCACTGACCGCATCTTCGGCGGCATACAACCCGGCCTGTCGCCCGGTGAAACCGGCAACGTCGACGATGTCGCCGAGCAGGTACTGAAACAGGTCCAAGCCATGACTGGCCAGGTCTGCGAAATAGCCGCCGCCGGCAATCGCCGGATCGGTACGCCAGTTGCCGGCACCGCTGCGATCCTCTGCCGACGGCGCCTTGGTCAGGGTCCAGGTCAGGTGCCGGACCTCGCCGATCCGCCCCGTGTCCAGCCATTGCCGCACTTGCTGGAAGCGCGGCAACGAACGTCGATAATAGGACACGAACAGGTGCAGCCCGGCATCGGCAAAGACCTGTTGCATCTCCCGGCTTTGCCCGGCATTCAGCGACATCGGTTTTTCGACACAGCAATGTTTACCGGCGGCGGCCACCCTCAAGGCGTAAGCGTGATGACTGTCGGGCGGCGTGGCGATGTACACCGCGTCCACTTCGGGATCATTGATCAACGCTTCAACGTCGGTGCAGGTCCTGGCGATGCCGTGGCGTGCGGCATAATCGGCAACCGCCTCCAGCCGTCGCCCCATCACCGCCACCAGCGCCGAGCCGGGAGCCTTGTAGAAAGCCGGTCCGCTCTTGCGCTCAGCGACGCTGCCACACCCGATCATGCCCCAGCGCACCACCTTCATCGTCATGCCTTGATCCTTAGTCGATGCGCAATGCGCGCAGGTCCAGATGACCGTCCTTGAGCGGCGGGCACCTGTAGGAGCTGGCTTGTCGGATCGCCGCACCGCAGCGAAGACGGCCTCAAGCCTTGCGCCGCCAATGAAAACGCCTTCGCCAGCAAGCCGGCTCCTACCGTTCAGCCGACGCGCAACGCACGCAGGTCCAGATGACCGTCCCTGAGCGGCGGGCACCAGTAGTAGCCGCCAGTGATCGGCCGACTCATGCGGTAGAGACCATCGGTGATGCCGTCTTCCAGACCGCTCATGCGCCGCAGCTGTGCTTCGAACGCATCGAGGGAGAAACCGAAGGCGAGGAACATCAGGCCGGCGCGGTCACCTTCGATCCACGGCATCGAACGGCGCACCACGAACGCCTCGGGGGCGAAGCTTTCCTGGGCGGTGCGTTTGACGTGGGCGGAGATCGGCGCGTCGTCGAGCTCTTCGTTGTCGCTCAGGCGCCGGCCCATGATGTTGTCCTTTTCATGGGACGGCAGCGCGTTGAAGCCTTTCAGGTCGTGCTGCCACTGCTGGATCGCGGCGAAGCTGCCACCCACCTGGCCTTCAGTGCCCTCACCCACCAGCGCGGCGGCCACGGCGGCTTCGTCGTGAGGGTTTTCAGTGCCGTCTTCGTAACCGGTCAGGTCATGCCCGGTGAGGTGGCGGAAGGTTTCGTTCATCTGCACCAGGCGCAAGGCCGGTGCCACGGCCGATTCGATGGCGCTGCTGCGATTGAGCAATTCGCCACGGTCGACTCCGTGTAACCAGCACCACAGCGCGTGTTGGGTCGACGGGTTGTCGACGCCGACCCCGGTCAGCGCCGGAAAGGGACGCAGGCCCTCGATTTGGCCATGAAGCGCCTTGACCAGGGACTCGCCGAAACCGACCACTGCCGACTTACCGTCCACCAGCTGCATCAAGTTGTCGAGCGCGGCTGGGAGTGCAGCGGCGGATTCCAGCGCGAAGAACATATGACGGGCTTGAGGTGGGACTGGGGTGGCGAGAATGCCCGGCTGGTAGTGACTCATATGAACTCCTTTGGAAAGAGCGCGAAGTTTACCCGCAGCGTTGGCCGTTGTGTGTTCTCGGGGCAAAAGATCACAGACTCGATGCGCCGGGCAGGAACTTTAAACAATCAAGACAGCTAGCATGCTGTGGGACATGACAATCCATGCAGCGATCTGCTAAAACGATTCAGCCATACCGATCAAGCGCGCAGCCTGCAAAGGGATCAAACCACTGCGCGACTGAGTTTATGGCCTAACCACCACTTTTCGACAACCGCATCGTGATCAAGCCTTGACCTGATCCCGGTGCATAGCGATAACAGACCTTATCCGCATCACCCAAATCCAGACGGGGTAGCGACATGACCACAGCACAGATCCTTGGCAACCTGTTTCCCTCTGCCGGCGACATCCCGGAAAAATACCGCCTCGACGGCCAGATCGAGCAGCGTGAATACCTGGTCGACGGTGAGCTGAAAACTTGGCCAGGCCCTCTCGCCCAGGTTCGCAGCCCGGTGTACCTGGCCGGTGCGAACGGCGACGAACAAGTCATCCTCGGCAGCACGCCATTGCTCGATGCGGACACCGCATTGACGGCCCTCGACGCCGCCGTCCGCGCCTATGACCGGGGTCAGGGGTTATGGCCGACCATGCGCGTGGCCGAGCGCATCCAGCACGTCGAAACCTTCCTCGGCCGCATGCGCGAACAGCGTGAAGCGGTGGTCAAGTTGTTGATGTGGGAGATCGGCAAGAACCTCAAGGACTCGGAAAAAGAGTTCGACCGCACCTGCGACTACATCGTCGACACCATCAATGCCCTGAAGGAACTCGACCGCCGCTCCAGCCGCTTCGAGCTGGAACAGGACACCCTCGGCCAGATCCGCCGCGTGCCCATGGGTGTGGCGTTGTGCATGGGGCCTTACAACTACCCGTTGAACGAGACCTTCACCACGCTGATTCCGGCGCTGATCATGGGCAACACCGTGGTGTTCAAACCGGCCAAACTCGGCGTGCTGCTGATCCGTCCATTGCTGGAAGCCTTCCGCGACAGCTTCCCAGCCGGAGTGATCAACGTGATCTACGGCAGCGGCCGCGAGACCGTCAGCGCGCTGATGGCCAGCGGCAAGATCGACATCTTTGCGTTTATCGGCACCAACAAGGCTGCCAGTGACCTGAAAAAACTGCACCCAAGACCGCACCGTCTGCGCGCGGCGCTGGGTCTGGATGCAAAGAACCCCGGCATCGTCCTGCCTGAAGTGGATCTGGACAACGCGGTCAGTGAAGCGCTGACCGGTTCCCTGTCCTTCAACGGCCAGCGCTGCACCGCGCTGAAAATTCTCTTCGTCCACGAAGATGTGGTCGACGCCTTCATCGAAAAATTCAACGCCAAACTCGCCACGCTCAAACCCGGCATGCCGTGGGACAGCGGTGTGGCGCTGACGCCGTTGCCGGAGGCGAGCAAGGTCGATTACCTGCACTCACTGGTCGCGGATGCAGTCAGCAAAGGCGCTGCTATGGTCAACCCCAACGGCGGTGAAGCCCGCGCTTCGTTCTTCTACCCTGCCGTGTTGTACCCGGTGACGCCGCAGATGCGCGTCTACCAGGAAGAACAGTTCGGCCCGGTGGTGCCGATCGTGCCTTACCGGCATCTGGACACGGTGATCGACTACGTCCTGGAATCGGACTTCGGCCAGCAGCTGAGTATCTTCGGCACCAACCCGGTAGCAGTCGGTCGGCTGGTGGACACCTTCGCCAACCAGGTCGGGCGGATCAACCTCAATGCCCAGTGCCAACGCGGTCCGGACACCTACCCGTTCAACGGCCGCAAGAACTCCGCCGAAGGTACGCTGTCGGTACATGATGCGCTGCGGGTGTTTTCGATTCGGACCCTGGTGGCGACCAAATTCCAGGAAACCAACAAGGAACTCATCAGCGAAATCATCAGCGGACGCAGTTCGAGTTTCCTGACCACCGATTACATCTTCTGAGGAGATCCAAGCCTGAGCACATTCAGAGCCCACCGACTGCCACCGCTGCTGCGCCGAATGCTGCGTCCATTGCTGGACCCCTATCGGCGCTATCGCCACGCCAGACTGATCCACGCGGTGCGCGTGTCGCTTGGGTTGCTGGCCACGATCCTGCTCACCACCGGCATCAACCTGCCCCACGGTGAGTGGGCGTCGGTGACGATGCTGGTGGTGATCGGCGGCTTGCAGCATCACGGCAATATCGGCAAAAAAGCCGCCGAACGCGCCATCGGCACCTTGATCGGGGCCGGTGTCGGTCTGGCGCTGGTGGCGCAAGAAGCATGGCTGGGAATGCCATGGCTGACCTATTTCGCGATGGCCGTGGTGTGTGGCTTCTTCTCGTACCACGCCATCGGCAAGGGCGGTTACACCGCGCTGCTGTCGGCGATCACCGTATTCATCGTCGCCGGGCATGGCGACAATCCGGTCACCGACGGGTTGTGGCGCGGGGTCGACATCCTGATCGGCATTGCCCTGGCCCTGGCGTTTTCCTTCGCCCTGCCGCTGTACGCGGTTTACTCCTGGCGCTACAACCTGGCCGATGCCCTGCGCGACTGCGCGGCGATCCACGGCCGCATCATCAATGGCCAGTCGGTCAGCGATGACGAATACCACACAATCATGGGCCGCCTGAACACGGTGATGCTGCAACTGCGCTCGCTGATGCCATCGGTGTCCAAGGAAGTGAAGATTTCCATGACCGAACTCGATGCCATCCAGCGCCATCTGCGCCTGTGTATCAGCACCCTGGAAATCCTCGGCAACACCCGGCCGGATGCCAACGACCCCGTTGCCATGGCCAATCTGCAATCGACGCTGAAAGCCGAGCATCGGTTGATTCGAGTGCAGTTGATCGGCATGGCCCGGGCGTTGAAATCCGGTGCCACCCAGCGCCTCAGTCGGCCCGCCGAACTGCCGACTGATGCCAGCCTGGATGCCCCGGTCTATAACGCCCTGGATGGCTACCGGTTGCTGAATCGCCAGCTGGCCGCCAACATCGGCCAGATGCGCCAGCGCCTGGCCAAGACCGCGCCGCGCTGGAACATCTGACGCCGGTTCAGGGCGTGACCGTGCGCCGAAATTTCAGGGTCCAGCCCTGCTGCATGCCGGCAGCCGCCAGCAGAATCGCGGCGACACCCAGCCATTGCAGGGGCTCCAGGCGGTGGCCGAAGGCAAACCAGTCGACGAAGATCGCCGCAATCGGGTAGATGAACGACAACGCACCGGTCAATGCCGTCGGCAGCTTTTGAATGGCGCCGTACAGCAGCACATACATCACGCCGGTGTGGACGATGCCCAGGGTCACCAGGCTGGCCCAGCCGCTCGGTGCTTGCGGCAGCGCCGAGAAGTGCGCGAACGGCGCGAGCAGCAGCACGCCGGTGCTGACCTGGACCAGCGCGATCAGGTGCGGCGGCGTACCGGTCAGGCGCTTGATGATCAGCGCCGCAATCGCGTAAAGGAACGCAGCGCCCAGCGCCAGGGCGATGCCCATCAGGTAATCGTTGCCGCTTGCGCCCTGTTCGCCATGGGCGCTGACAATCGCCAGCATCCCCAAAAACGAGATGCCCAGCCAGAACAGTTTCTGCAGGGTGATTTTTTCGTTGAGGAATAACGCCGCCAACCCCACCAGCATGAACGGCTGAACGTTGTACACCGCGGTACCGATGGCAATCGAGGCGCGAGAATAAGATGCGAACAGCAACACCCAGTTGCCGACAATCGCCACGCCGCTGAGCACGGCCAGCAAGAAGGTGGTGCGGGTCAGGATGCCGGGGCGCAGGAAGCCGAATGCCGCGCAAATCAGCAACAAGGTGCCGGCGCCGAATACGCAGCGCCAGAACACCACGTCCAGCACCGGTTGCCCGGACACCAGCACGAACCAGCCGATGGTCCCGGAAATCAGCATGGCGGCGGTCATTTCGAATGAGCCGCGACGTATAGTCTTGTCCATCATCAGACTCCTGTGTGTGAGCCCAAAGTATGCCAATCCGCCTGGGGTCTTCTCCAGCGCAAAAATCAGGCTAAACTCGGTTTCTGCCTTTATTACGAAGGCGGTTCCGATTAATTGCCTAATCGAGGTTGCGCCATGACCGACGACATCGACCAAGTGCTGATCACGGCCTTGATGGAGGACTCGCGGCGCTCGCTCAAGGCTTTGGCTAATATCAGCGGGCTGTCCTCGCCCAGCGTTGCCGAACGTCTGCGCCGCCTAGAGGAACGGGGTGTTCTCAAGGGCTATACCGTCGAGATCGATCCCCGATGCTTCGGTTACCAGCTGCAGGCCATCGTCCGCATCCGCCCGCTGCCGGGGCAGTTGCAGGAGGTGGAGCGGCAGATCCAGGCGATCCCCGAGTTCACCGAGTGCGACAAAGTCACTGGGGACGATTGCTTCATTGCCCGTCTGCATGTGCGTTCGATGGAGCAGTTGGACACCTTGCTTGACCGGCTTAATACCCATGCTGAAACCAACACTGCGATCGTCAAGAAGACGCCGGTCAAGCGGCGGTTGCCGCCGATGGCATGAGTGCGCAGCCAAATAGCCGGGGCTGCTGTCCCGGCTTTTTTGATCGTGTACATATCCGTTGCTGCGGTAACGGCGGCTAATGGTTTCGCCCTTACGGCGAGTCACTTGGAAAAGCCCCAAGTAACCAAGGGCTCTTGCCCCTGTCGTTCGGTGCCTCGCCTAGGCTCGGCATGCCCTCGCTCCGGTCCTGCTCCGTGGGCCCGCCGCGATCGGCCATCCATGGCCGTGCGCGGCTAACCCGGCATCCATGCCGGGTTGCCCACTGCGCAGAACCTCCACTCGGCCTCACGAGGGGGCGTACACCGCAACAGCAAAATCAAGAGCCAAACCGAGGCGGCCTACCGGCCGACCTGGCTCTCCGATCCGCACGCAATCCAACTGTAGGAGCTGGCTTGCCAGCGAAGGCGCCCTGACAGCCGCCCCATCCACTCCGACCGTACTCAATTCCCCCTGTAGGAGCTGCCGCAGGCTGCGATCTTTTGATCTTGCCGTTGCCGTTGCCGTTCCTCAGTAACGAGCTATCCGGACGCTTTGTTCATGAACACCAAAAAACGACAAATCGACGATAACGCTGCAAGCCCTGCCCCCTGCCCCCCCACGTCACTCTATAAAAAGCCAATAAAAAACCCGCCGAAGCGGGTTTTTTACTCAACGCCAGCGATCAATCATCGCGGCTCATGATGCCGAAGATCTGCAACAAGCTGATGAACAGGTTGTAGATCGATACATACAGGCTGATGGTCGCCATGATGTAGTTACGCTCGCCGCCGTGGATGATGGCGCTGGTCTGGAACAGAATGCAGACCGAGGAGAACAGCACAAAACCTGCGCTGATCGCCAGTTGCAGGCCGCTGATCTGGAAGAAGAAGCTGGCAACCACCGCACCCAGCAACACGAAGAAACCCGCCGTGATGAAGCCACTGAGGAAACTCATGTCCTTGCGGGAGATCAGCACATAGGCCGACAGGCCGCCGAACACCAGCGCAGTCATCGCGAAAGCCGAGCTGACGACTTCAGCCCCGCCCTGCATGCCCAGATAACGGTTGAGGATCGGGCCGAGCAGGAACCCCATGAAACCGGTCAGGGCAAACGCCGACACCAGGCCCCACGCCGAATCACGGAGTTTGTTGGTCAGGAAGAAAAGGCCGTAGAAACCGATCAGCACCACGAAAATGTTCGGGTAGCCGACACGCATCTGCTGGGCGACATACGCCATCACGCCGCTGAATGCGAGGGTGAGAGCGAGTAGGCCGTAAGTGTTGCGCAGGACGCGGCTAACCTCTAGCTGCTCAGCCTGCACGCTGGTATTAACTGCGTAATCCTGTTCGCGCATGGCGACACTCCTGTTGGTTTGAAACGTTCAGTCGCAAAGATCATAACAGACGCTCTGTAACAAGCTACGAAGAGAGTTTGACAGTGTGTTTCATTCAGGTATTATGGCGCCCGCAACGCAAACGGAGGTGTGGCCGAGTGGTTTAAGGCAACGGTCTTGAAAACCGTCGACTGTAACAGGTCCATGAGTTCGAATCCCATCGCCTCCGCCATCTTTATACGACAAAGCCCTGATTATTCGGGGCTTTGTCGTTTCTGGGTTTGGTCGAACTGGCGATTACTGGCCAGCTCACTGATGACACCCACCCTGGCTCAGCACCGGGCTTCCCATCTCCAGCTAACCGTAACTCCGGCATCACTGGGGAGTCAGGATGTACTGGGACTTCACCTCTCCACTGCCAGGATCGATGAACCAGACGTCCTTGTTGTCAGCTTTCACCCGCTGACACTCGGTAGGGTAGCCTTTTGCAGCGATGCAAAGAACGCCGTTCTTGACTGTCCAGTGTTCTGTCGCAGAGTACGCATCAGCGCCACTGAAGAACTCTGTTCCGTCCTCGTTGAAGCTCATTGAGGCTGGTTTTTTTATGTTGGTCAGTTTGTTGCCAACCAAAGTGCTTCTTATCTGAGCGTCATCCAGGGAAGCGGCTGAAGGCGGGACCGGCTTCACGGGTGTGCCACCCGAAGAAGCGCAGCCCGCCAGCGCGAGCACTATCAGCGTGTGGCTCAACGTCTTCAAGTTCATGCGACGCCTCTTCTTATGGTTACTGTGGGATATTTGAGCCTAGGCATATTGACTGAACATCACCAGGAACCTGCATCACGACTTTCGGCAACCTGTCACGCCATCGTCACACCTGCCAAGCACAATGTGATCAGCCAAAGGGATTTGGCCACGTGTACAGAGAGCCCGGCCAATGAGCCGGGCTTTTTGTTTCTCCCCCTCTACTTTCTGTACAGACCCTACCACTCGCCTCGACGGTGATGGGTGACCCAACGGTACATGACCATGCTGTCCGAATGACTGGGGGCGACCCGGATTTGAAAGGATGATTTGAAATGACCGGGTGCAACCACCCATCAGCTCGATCCCGCGCCCGCGGCAGGCAACTAGACTTCACACGGGGGATGAAATCAACGTACCTCAAATCAGGAGATCTGTGATGAACAGAACATCTTGGCTGGCGTTGGTAGTGGCAGCAGGGGCAATTTCAAGTTGCGCGAGCAGAACCGAGATTGTCGATGTCCCCCTTGATGCGACCCCGCAAAACGCAGAGCATATCGCTCGAGCCACCCTCAGCCTGGTGGGCAACCAAACCAGCATCTGGCTCACCGTCGGTGGTGTCACCCACGACATGGCCGTATCCAGCCGCCTCGACACCGCTATCTACGCAGGCTCCTGCCAGCAGCTGAGCGCACAGCCTGCGTACAGGACCCATCAGGCCAACGGCGTCGACTATCCATCGCTCGCCCCGCGAACCCGGCATTGGGCTCAGGCACCGGTGGCGCTGAGCGAACTGACCCAGGGTGACTATGCCTTGCTCGTTCGCACCAGCCCGGCAGACGGCAGCCGCCCTCTTTTCTGCGGCAACATCAGCGCTGGCTAGGGGCGAATCGAGCAAGCTGTTCGGTACCGTGGCCTGCGCAACTTCAGCCAGGGCACGGTGACGCCTCAATCACTGCAGTCCACGAGCGTAGAAATGCGGGTTGTCCAGGCCGGGCTTGCCATAACGCAACGCATCGCCGGCCAGGGTGCAGACCTGTCCGCCGGCGGCGACCAGCACTGCATGCCCCGCGGCGATATCCCACTCCATGGTGCGCCCCAGGCGCGGATATAGGTCCGCCTCGCCGGCAGCCACCAGGCAAATCTTCAGCGATGATCCGGCACTTTTCAGTGAGCGCACCTTGCGTCCGTCGAGAAATTTATCCAGCGCCTCGGCATCGCCGTGGGAGCGGCTGGCAACCACGTCCATTCCCTCCTCCGTCACCGCCCGACAATGGATGGGCTGGCGCTGTCCGGCCTGTTCGATAAAGGCTCCGCAATCACGGGCACCGGCGAACAGACGCTCCAGCGCGGGCGCCAGAACCACCCCCAGCACCGGTTCGCCGTTATCGATCAGGGCGATATTGACGGTGAACTCGCCGTTGCGATTGATGAACTCCTTGGTGCCATCCAGCGGGTCCACCAGCCAGAAACGCTGGCCCACCTCGGGCACCTGGCCAGCGGCGGCAGCCTCTTCGGAAATCACCGGAATCTGCGGTGTGCGCGCCGCCAGGGCCGGCAGAATCAGGGTCTCGGCGCGCTCGTCAGCTTCGGTCACCGGGGAGGTATCGACTTTCCCGCGCACCTCGAAATCCGAGCGGTACACCTCCAATACCAATTCGCCCGCTGCGCGGGCAATACCGATGACGTCTTCGAGCAGAACAGCCATTGACTCGTTCATGGGGTTTCTCCTGTTTTTGTTCTTCGTATGGTCCATACGGCCTATGCGCCGTTTTCCGGATCGGGGAACAGTACAGACATCCGCAACACCGCCAATCAGCAAATGGATGTTTAACAGGAGTTCCTGTGCCCCACGGCAATCAGTTATCCGTTCCTCAGATCAACAGGCTCCGCCTGCGCGCCGTGCAGTTGCGCATCGCCGGAAGCACGCTCAAAGCCATCAGCCAGGACACAGGGCTCTCTTCGCCGACCATCATCGCCGCCTACAAGGCCTGGCAAGTCGGCGGCTGGATTGCCGTGCCCGTGCGCGAGCGCGGGCGCAAGCAAGGCGAAGGCCGCAGCCTCTCTGTTCAGCAGGAACAGAACATCTACCAACTGCTGGTCAGCACACTGCCGGAACGGCACCAGTTACCGTTCCTGCTCTGGCAGCTGGAGGCCATGCAGGCACTGGTCAAGCGCCTGCATGGTATCGACTTGCCAGAACGCACCGCCGCCCATTATTTGCAACGCTGGCAGCTCAATGCCGAGCGCCCGGCCAAACATATCGCCAAGGCTTCGCTGGCCGTGCAGCGCTGGTACCGCAGCACCTACGGACACATCCTTGACCAGGCTCGCGCGCAGAACGGCGAGATCCTCTGGATCGACGACTACGGTGCACCCAACGACCAGGGCAAACTCAGTTATGGCGTACTGCGCGCTGTCAGCAATCGCGGCAAGGTCCTCTGGCTGCCTTACGAAGACGGGCTGCGCGCGCCCCATCTGGTCGAATTCTTCGACCGCCTGCATCGCTCCGCCGAACGCAAGGTGTTCGCCCTGCTCTCGGGCATGCACTGGCAACGCGCGGCCGCCTTCATCACCTGGGCCGGCGAGCGCGCCGACCGGCTGCTTCTGTTTCACCTGCCGCAAGCCAGCGAAATGCTCAGCGGTGCCCGCGAGCTGGCGACCCACATCGGCCAGGCTGCGCGCATCAGCCATGACGATGCGCTCGACAACGTGACAGGCGTCGCGTCCACCCTGCCCCACAACCCCATGCTGCAGATGTTGCGCCTGATGTTAAAACATCAAGTCGCGCATAAGTCCGAACCGCGGCAGTTGTACGTTGATAAGCGACAACAACAAAAAGCGAAAGGAAAATCTATGACGCTTACCCACCTGCAACGACTGGAAGCCGAAAGCATCCAGGCCATGCGCGAGGTTGTCGCCGAATCCGACAACCCGGTCATGCTCTACTCCATCGGCAAGGACAGCGCGGTCATGCTGCACCTGGCCATGAAGGCCTTCTACCCGGCCAAGCCGCCCTTCCCTTTGCTGCATGTCGACACCACCTGGAAGTTCCAGGAGATGTATCGCTTCCGCGATCAGATGGTGGCCAAACTGAACGTGGAGCTGTTGACCCACACCAACCCCGAAGGCATTGAAATGGGGATCAGCCCGTTCAAGCACGGATCGCAAATCCACACCGACATCATGAAGACCGAAGGTCTGAAGCAGGCGCTGGATCACTACGGCTTCGACGCGGCTTTCGGCGGCGCACGCCGCGACGAGGAAAAATCGCGGGCCAAGGAACGGATTTTTTCCTTCCGCTCCGACCAGCATCGCTGGGACCCGAAGAACCAGCGGCCGGAGCTCTGGCACCTGTACAACACCCGTAAACACAAGGGTGAGTCGATCCGCGTGTTCCCCCTGTCCAACTGGACCGAGCTGGACATCTGGCAGTACATCCACCTGGAAAACATCCCGATCGTACCGCTGTACTTCGCCGCGCCGCGCCCGGTTGTCGAGCGCGACGGGATGCTGATCATGGTCGATGACGAGCGCATGCCACTCAACCCGGGTGAAGTGCCGATGGTTCGCAACGTGCGCTTTCGCACCCTCGGTTGCTACCCGCTCACCGGTGCCGTCGAGTCCGAAGCCGACACCCTGCCCAAGATCATTCAGGAAATGCTGCTGACCCGCACATCCGAGCGCCAGGGACGAATGATCGACCACGACTCGGCCGCATCGATGGAGAAGAAAAAACAAGAGGGGTATTTCTAATGGCACACGTATCTGACCTGATTGCCGAGGATATCGAGCAATACCTCAAGGCCCACGAGCACAAAAGCCTGCTGCGCTTCCTGACCTGCGGCAGTGTGGACGATGGCAAGAGCACCCTGATCGGGCGCCTGCTCTACGATTCGAAAATGCTCTTCGAAGACCAGATGGAAGCGCTGGAGGCCGACTCGAAAAAAGACGGCACCCAGGGTGGCGAACTGGACTTCGCCCTGTTGGTGGATGGCCTGGCCGCCGAGCGCGAACAAGGCATCACCATCGACGTGGCCTACCGTTTTTTCTCCACTGACCGGCGCAAGTTCATCGTTGCCGACACCCCAGGGCATGAGCAGTACACCCGCAACATGGTGACCGGTGCCTCCACGGCCGACGTGGCCGTGGTGATGATCGATGCACGACGCGGCGTCCTGACTCAATCCAGGCGTCACAGCTATCTGGCCTCGCTGCTCGGCATTCGCAAGGTGGTATTGGCGGTCAACAAGATGGACCTGATGGACTATTCGGAGAAAGTGTATAACGCCATCGTCGATGACTACCGCGCCTTCGCCAAGCAGATCGGTCTACAGGATTTCACCGCCATCCCGATGTCCGCGCTACGGGGTGAGAACATCACCGAGCAAAGCGAACACATGCCTTGGTACCGCGGTACCACGCTGATGGGTTACCTGGAAACCGTCGAGATCGACGAGGCGCACCAGCAGAAACTGTCGTTCCGGATGCCGGTGCAGTGGGTCAACCGCCCTAACCTGGATTTCCGTGGCTTCACCGGCACCATCGCCAGCGGCGTGATTCGTCCCGGTGACCGTGTTCGCGTGTTGCCGGGCGGACAAGAGAGCCGTATCTCGCGCATCGTCACCCTCGACGGTGACTTGCAACAAGCCGTGGCCGGACAGTCCATCACCCTGACCCTGACCGAAGAAGTCGATTGCAGTCGCGGCGATGTGCTGTCCACCGCAGAAGACCCGACCAGCGTGGCCGACCAGTTCCAGGTCAGCCTGATCTGGATGCACGAGCAGGCCATGCTCGCCGGTCGCCCCTACCTGATGAAAATCGGCGGCAAAACCCTGCCGGTGACCTTGTCGGTGCCCAAGTACAAGGTCAACGTCAACACCATGGAGCACTTGGCGGCCAAAGAGCTGGCGCTGAACGAGATCGGCGTGTGCAACCTCTTTACCAGTCAGCCGATCGCCTTCGATGCCTACAAGGACAACCGTGAAACCGGCAGCTTCATCCTCATCGACCGTCTGACGAACGCCACCGTTGGCGCGGGCCTGGTCGAGTTTTCCCTGCGCCGTTCGCAGAACATTCATATGCAGCACGTGGATGTGAACAAAAAAGCGCGCGCCGAACAAATGGGCCAGCAGCCCGTGCTGCTGTGGTTCACCGGTTTGTCGGGCGCCGGCAAGTCGGCCATCGCCAACCTGCTGGAAACCCGGCTGTACGCCCGCGGCCGGCACACCTACTTGCTCGACGGCGACAACGTGCGCCACGGCCTGAACCGCGACCTGGGCTTCACCGATGCCGACCGGGTGGAAAACATCCGCCGGGTGGCCGAGGTGTCCAAGTTGTTCGTGGATGCCGGGATGATTGTGTTGACGGCCTTCATCTCGCCGTTCCGTTCCGAGCGTGAGATGGCGCGCGAGCTGCTGCAAGAAGGCGAGTTCATCGAGATATTCGTCGACACGTCGCTGGCCGTCGCTGAAGAGCGCGATCCGAAGGGCCTGTACAAGAAAGTTCGCCGCGGCGAGTTGAAGAACTTCACAGGCATCGACTCGCCTTACGAGGTGCCGACCAAGCCGGATATCCATATCGAGACCAGCAAGCTGACACCGGAGGGCGCAGTGGATCGCATCATCGCGGTGCTGACCGAGCGCGGCATCATCGGTAAAGAGTTCTAGCCCCATCGCCCGGTTCGCCGGGCGTTTAACGATCGCCTCGAGTAGTGCGAAAGGACGACACGAGGCGAATAAAACAGTGGCCCTGTTGTGGGCCGATGAATCCGGTTCGGGCGCCTCTGCGCAGACGTTCACGATCCGGGTTCGACTAATCAAGAGAGTCTAACAATGACAATCAGCTCGATTGACGAACAACAGCTATTAAGTGGCCAGACCTGGGCCACGTTTTGCGATCACCTCAAGCGCTGCGGCGAGCAGATTCTGCGCCCCGAAGCACCGGCCGATGCGGCCACCCGCGCCGAAGGTTTCCGCTACCTCACGCGCCTGCTGCGCATTGGCCTGGAAATGCACATCGAGTTTGCCGATCCGGCCTTTCCCAGCTTCTTCAAAACCTCCCACGAGACCGCGAAGATCGGTGCCGACAACCCGGACAACCTCTACGAGTACTCGCGCCTGGACGGCACGCTGGAATATCGCATCAAGGGTCAGCGCGGCAGCGTCGCCTACCTGAGTTTCGGCACCCAGAAAGGCGGTTATGAAACCGACGGTACGCTGATCCAGACCGGCTTCATCGATGCCAGCCAGTTAGAAGTCGATGCCCAGGGCAACTTCGAAATCATCCTCAGCCGCGAGCCGAAACCGGGCAACTGGTTGAAAATGGAAGATGCCACCAACGCCCTGATCGTGCGCCAGACGTTTCTCGACCGTCGGATTGAAGTGCCGGCCAAACTGAGCATTGAGCGCATTGGTTCCGATTCCAAGCCACAGGCCCTTGATCCGGCAACCTTCCAGCAAGGCCTGGCGCGGGTCTCCAGTTTCGTGGAGAACACCGCCAGGCTGTTCGCCGACTGGAGCCAAAGCTACCTGCCTCACAGCAATCAACTGCCACCGGCCAACCAGGCCCTGTGCCAGTCAGTGGGCGGCGACCCGAACATTTTCTACTACCACTCGCACTGGGCGCTGGCTGAAGACGAAGCCTTGGTCATCCACATCGACAAAGTGCCGGCGTGCGACTTCTGGAACTTGCAGATCAACAACTACTGGATGGAGTCGCTGGACTACCGCTACCACCAGATCTGCTTCAACAAACACCAGGCCCAATACGACGACAACGGCGGCGTGACCCTGGTCCTCAGCGAGCGGGATCCCGGGCTGAGTAACTGGCTGCAAACCGCCGGCGTACGCCAAGGCACGATGTGCCTGCGCTGGGTCGGTGCCCAGGAGCAATGCCACCCCACCACCCAAGTCGTAAAAATGTCTGCCATCGCGGAGGCCCTATGAACGCGCATACCCTGATTGAAGAGTTGACCGTCGACAGCCTGTTGGCCAGCGCCATCGCGCGCACCGACGGCCTGAGCAATTTTGGCGATGACAACTATCGCGAGTCTCTGGAGGCACTGCTGGTTGCCCTGGCCGCCGAGGCCGGGTTGTCGCAGACCGGCCAGTACTTGCTGCAGGAAAGGCTGGTGGGCCAACTGGTCAATCGCCTGGTGATCGAGGACTACCTTGTCCGCTATCCGCAAATCACCCAGATACAGATCGACGATCCGCTGGTCATCGTCGGCCTGCCACGCACCGGCACCACCATGCTGCAACGCACGCTGGCGGTTGACCCGCGCTTCCACTCGGCGGCCTGGTGGGAGACCCGCTTCCCGGCACCGCTGGCAGACGAAACCCTGGCCGTGCCGGCCAAACGCATCGCCCAGGCCAAGGCCGAGGTCGAGCTGATGGCCCAGGTCATCCCGCAGATCCTCGCCATCCACCCGCTCGATGCCATGCTCTGCGACGAAGAGTTCATGCTCATGGAACACTCGTTCATGTGCGCCATGGACGCCTACGTCAACGTGCCCAGCTATACCCGCTGGCTGGATCAGCAAGATCAGCGGCCGGTCTACACCCAGCTGAAAAAAATGCTGCAGTTCCTGCAATGGCAGAAAGGCCAACGGGGTGAACCCGCAGGCCAACGCTGGCTGCTCAAAGCCCCCCAACACCTGCACACCCTGCATCTACTGCTGGATGTTTTCCCGAAGGCGCAGGTGATTTTGACCCACCGCGAACCGGCCCAGACCATCCCGTCAATGGCGAGCATGGCCCACACCCTGTGGCAGATGTACAGCGACAACCCTGATCCGAAAGCCGCCGGCGAACAGTGGAACCACCGCATGGCGCGTGGCATCCGTCACACCATGCAGGTCCGCGACCAGCACGCTGCCGAGCGCTTTCTCGACATCCACTTCGCCGACACCGTGACCCAGCCGATGGACGTGCTGGAAAGGGTCTACGCCTTTGCCAATCTGCCGTTCACCGAAAATGCCCGCGCCGACGCGCAGGGATGGCTGTCGCAAAACAGCCGGGAAAAACGTGCCAGCCACGACTACAGCCTGGAGCGCTTCGGTTTGAACGAGGCGCAGATGACTGAGGACTACAAGGAATATCGCGCCCGTCATTTGAGCGTCAACCACTAAACCCAGGCTGGAGGAAACTTCATATGTTGGATCTAGAAGCAATCGAGCTGATCAAACAGCTCAAGGCGCGCTATTTCCGCGCCATCGACACCTGCAACATCGAGATGCTGCAGGGCATGCTCACCGAAGACGTCGCCCTGTCGTTCAAGAGCCCTGCCTACGAGTTCCACGTCAACGGCCTGGGCGATGCGCTGGACTTCTACCGCACCTCGTTCACCAAGACCCGCCTGGCCACCCACAACGGTCACACCCCGGAAATCGAAGTCGATGGCGACAAGGCTTCGGCCCTCTGGTACCTGAGCTACGTGTTCATCAACCTCGAGGACAACACCCACATGCACGGCAGCGCGATCTACCAGGATCGCTACATCAAGCGCGGCGAGCGCTGGATGATCGCCGAGACGGGCTACGAAACCTTGCTCGAGACTATCCAACCCTTGAGCGAACAGCTGCAGATCACCTCCAGACCCATCAACTGAATGCACAACAGGAGACAGTCATGGCCAGAGCCGAAAACATAGTGACCTCCCACACGGTGGAAATTAACGCCCCCGCGCGGGTGGTCTGGGAAGTGCTCATTGATCTGGACAATTACCACCAGTGGAACAGCTTCTGTCCGAGCATTCAGTGCGGCCTGCAGATCGGCGACGAGGTGCATATGCAGGTACTTGCCCCCGATACCGGCGAAACCGTTCCGGTCTTCGAATACCTCGTGGCCTGCGACCCGGAGCAGCTGTTGTCCTGGGAGCAGCGCCCCGTCCCGGAAAACATGGACGCCGCCCGCCGCGATCAATACATCAAGGCCATCGATGCCAACCGCTGCAGCTATTTCACCACTGATATTTTCCTGGGCCTGAACCAGGACACGATCATGCGTGAACACGGTTCCTGGGTAAAAATCGGTTTCGACCAGATGGCCCTGGATCTGAAACGACGTGCCGAAGAACTGCACGCCAACCGCACCTGAAGCCCCATTCCCGACCAAAACAATAAGAAGGTAATTGCCATGTTGCTGAAAGATAAAGTCGTCATCATTTCCGGTATCGGCCCTGGCCTGGGCATCAAGCTGGCCGTGCGAGCCGCGGAGTATCAGGCGAAGGCAGTGGTGTTGGCCACCCGCACCCCCGCCAAACTGGACCAGGCTGAAAAGGCCATCCGCGACGCCGGCTACAGCACACAGGTCCTGAAAGTCCCCACCGACATCGCCCATGCCGAACAGTGCCAGACGCTCGCCGACCTGACGATCGAGCACTTCGGCCAGATCGACGTATTGATCAACTCTGCCTACGCCCATGGCGCCTGGGGCAGTTCCTCCGAGTCGTCAATGGACGACTGGCGCAAGGCGATGGACGTCAACCTGTTTGGCACCATGCACATGACCCAGGCTGTGCTGCCGCGGATGAAGAAACAGAAGTCGGGCAGCATCGTCATGATCAACACCATGGCCACCCGCACCCCCAACCAACTGGAATCCGGCTATGCCGTCTCCAAGGGCGCATTGAAAACCGCCGTGCAGTACCTGGCCCAGGATCTCGGCCCGTTCGGCATCCGCGTCAACTCCGCCTTCATGGGCTGGATGTGGGGCGCACCGGTGATCGGCTACTTCGAGAGCGAAGCCAAGCGCCTGGGCGTCCCGATGGAGTCGCTGGTCGACCAGGTCGCCCAGCAGATTGCGTTGCGCAAAATCCCCGAAGACAACGACTGCGCCATGGCCGCCCTGTACCTGGCCAGCGATTACGCCAAGGTCATTACCGGCGCGCAACTGGATGTCAACGGCGGCCACTTTCTGCCCTGTTAAACACTTCAAGGCGACAGGGATGTCGCCTTTTTTTGTGGGTGTTGATTGAACGTCACCCAGCCAGCTCTTCAGCCTGGGCGGGTGACGTGCCCGGCACGCGCCGCCCCTAGCGGAAATTCAGCCAGTTCGGAACGCTCTGGCTGATGGCGACACAGCCTGCGTATTGCTTGCAGGCTTTAAAACTGGGCGATTGCGCTGGCGGGGAGACCAGCACGGTCCCCCCCAGGAGGAACAGGAGCAACAAGCAAACGTGATAGGCAAGAAGACTTTTTGTTTTCATTGTCAGTGCTCTCGTGACCGTTAAGTCGGACCTATGTCATTGCAATAACTCAGGGGGCGTTACCGTTCAACGCTCGTCGACCGTGATGAATTCACGGCGTTCAGCCATGCTCGCGGGCACTTTGTCTTCATCGGTAAAGAACTGTTGGTACCACTCGCGCAGCTGGTAGACCGGGCCGTCGTTTTCCGCCAGCACCGGGTTGTCGATACGGATTTTATGCTTCCAGATATCCACGTCCTGATAGAACGAGGTGCGATTACCCATGATGTACGCTTTGGCCACTTCAATGTTCTGCTCTTCGCTCCAGCCGGGCACACGCTTGACCATGCAGCCGAAACGCAGGTCGAAGCTGTTGGCCGTCACAGGCACATGGCTGTTGAGCAAAATGGCATGTATCCGCACATCGCCGAACATCGAGCTGATGTGAGTGAAGTGGGTCGCCGGGCCGTAGTAGGCCGACGGTGCGATCAGATCGCCACCCAGGCGCTCGGAATCACCGTGGAAGATCTGGTGGCCGATGTGCCCTTCGAAGACATTGGCGAAGTACTTGGTCGGCGTGCCGTGCACGGGGCCGAAATGCATGGCGTCCACCAGGTTATCGACCAACTCCCGTGGGTTGGTTTCGATCAGCATGGTGTCGATGTTCCAGTCGTGAATCCAGTCCGCGTCGTCCATCTCGGCCAGGTGCGGGATGATCACGCCCTCTTTCGGCGGACGGCCTTCAGGGTTGTTCCAGACGAACAGCAGGTTGTTTTCCACACAGGTCAACCAGCTGCGGGTCTTGGCCTTCGGTGGAATGCGCTTGCAGTAGGGAATCTCGACGCATTTACCGCTGGTATCATATTTCCAGTGGTGGAACGGGCATACCACCGTGTCGTTTTCGATGGTGCCCTTGGACAGGTCGGCCCCCATGTGCGGGCAATGGGCATCGAGGATGCTGATAGCACCCTTGCTGTCGGCAAACGCCACCAGGCGCGTGCCAAAGATATTCAATGTGTGCAACTGGCCATCGCGGTAATCCTCCGCCACGCCCAGACAGTGCCAGCCACGGGCGTAACGGTGAGTACGCTGGGCGTTTTCGATGCTGATTTCAGCGAGTTTCGTCATTGTTATTGTTCCTCGATTGGAAACTTTGGGGAGCAATACCCCCAAAAAAAACAGGGTTGAACCCATAGCGGATATCATTGAGCGTCCCGGCAAGGGATTCATCCCTCACTTGGACTAGATCAAACGAGATCCGCTCTCAAAGGGTTCACCTGTCAGCCTCTGCCATCGCGAATCTGCGTTGGCTATTGGCCAAACCGACGGGCAGCTTCCGGACCGAAATCCCGCGGGCTGAAGCCCGGCTTGTTCAACTGGTAGCCGTCGCGCTGTTCGTTGATCAGGTTGAACGCCAGGTAACTGCCGGCATTGAGGTCGTAGTACAGCCCCACGCCCGCTTGTGGCCGCTGGCTTTCATAGGCGTAGAAAAAGTTCAGCATCGAGGTCCGCCACAGCTCGCCACGGTTGTCGTAGTTATCGGCGAGCATCGGGAACCAGGTGTCTTCGTCGATGTACAACTTGCGTTTGCCGTACAGGTGGCGGTAACCCGGTTTGAGGGTGCCTTCCAGTTCCCAGACCCGATGGCGCTCGTAGCGCATGGCATCCGGGTTGATATGGCCAGGGGTCAGCAGGTTGGCGTACTTGAGGTTGGCCGCATGCAGGCGATAGGTGTTGTAGGGAATGAACATCTCGCGCTTGCCGACAATCTTCCAGTCATAGCGCTGGCCCGAGCCGTTGAACAGACGCACCTCGTCCACGGTGATCGAACCGCCGCTGCCGGGGAACGACATGTCGAAGCCATAACCCGGCGATTGCCGCACACGGCGAGTGCCCGGATCGTAACGCCAGGCCTGGCGAGGCTCGGTCTTGTCGTTCCAGAACTCGGTGCCGGTATTGATCTCGCCCTTGTCCCGTTGTGGCAGCAGGGTTTCGTTGAGGTAGAAGGCCGAGTTACCAACGGTCTCGCCTTTCTTGCCCGGCTCCAGCGACGGCGCCAGGTTGCGCGAATGCACGCGGCCCCAGTTGATGTTGCCGTCCTTGAGCACGTAGGCGTTGTCAGAGGTGTATTCCTCGGTCCAGGCGCGCAAGGTAAAGGAAGAGGCGTTCTTCAACAGTTCCAGACCGCTACGTGGTACCGGAAAGGCTGTGCCGCCGGTTTTGCCCACCACCCCTTCACCGTCATCCACCAGTCGCGCGGTGCTGGCGTTCTCGCGGGTGGCCTGGCAAACCGCGTCGTCGAAACGGAAATCCCGGTGCGAGGGGTAGATCGGCATCTTGTACGTAGCCGGGTACAGCTTGAACAAGGCTTTCTGCCCGTCGGACAGGTAGTCACTGTATTGCGCCAGGTTGGTCGCGGTAATCACGAACAGCGGTTTTTCTTGCGGGTAAGGATCAACCGGATGGTTGCCAGTCCCTTTGAAATCCACGTGCGGTGGCACGCCCAGCCACTTGCCGCTGAACGCCGGGATGCTGCCATCGGCATTGGCGCTCTTGTCGGCACCGATGCAAGTCAAATCCTTGCCCAGGCGCTCCACATCTTCCGGTGCGGCGTTCGCCGTACCGATTGCATTGCATCCCAATAACAACCCCAGCACCCAGGTGGGAGTGGCGTTGGCAGCCCGCGAGACAAGACAATTGGAGGCCAGGTTACTGCCGGTCATTTTTATTCTCCTTGGTTACCGATAGCGGTCACCCAGTATCGGCAGCCCAAGGAACCGGCAGCATCGTCCGCACGGACTAACGCGTTTTGCCACGGCGCCTGTGAACGACAGACTAAAGCGCATCCTTCGCTGATCCTGACAGCTGCGGCCCGGCCAATGCCACGACACTGTTGAGCATGATCCGCACAAGCTCGGTCTGGCGCCGCACACCCGTCTTGGAAAAGATCGAACGCAGGTGCGCACGGGCGGTATTACGGCGGATGTTCAGCGCCTCCGACGCCTCCTCCAGCGACAGGCCGTTAGCCAGTTCCAGCGCCAGCAAGGTTTCCGCGGGTGTCAGGTTGTACAGCTGCGACGTCACCACATTGCTCACCAGCGACTTGCTGACAGCGTCGCGGACATAGACCACCACGGTCGGTTTTCCCTTGCCCTCGACCAGCTCCTGCGTCGGAATCAACTCCACCACCACCCCCAGGCTGACTTTTCCGGAAGGGCGGGAAATCGACGTGGCCTCGGCTATCTGTAATCCGACGCGGCCCTGCTTCACCCGTTGAAAGGCGTTGCGCACCAGCCGCGACAGTTCACGATTGTCACTCGGGTAAGTCGCCTCCAACCGCCCGCCGACGACTTTAAGGCCGTCCTGACTGGCGAGAATCTCCCGGGCCACCGGGTTCAGTTGCACCACAGTGCCGTTTTCATCGAGCACGATAGTCGCCACCGCCATACGGCTGATCGTTTGCGAGTACAAACTGCCCAACGACTCACTGCGATCCAGTAGCGAATGCATGTGCAGGGCGCGGCGCAAATGCGGCAAGAGCATGGCGCACATGGCCCGCTCGACCTGGGAAAAACGGGCCTGGCCCCGTGGCCGGTTGATCCGCAAGCGCACCGTGCTGCCGTCCGGCATGCGGATGTCGGCGCCGAGCATCTGGTAGCAGTCATGGGGCTGGCAAAACAACAGGTAAAAAGAAGAACTGACCCATTCATCATCAGTCATCAACTCATCGATGGTGAACACCGTGTCGGTGGGCAGACCGTCGAACAGCGTGGACTTGGCGTAGTAGGCGTAATGGTTGATGCCGCCCTCCCCCAGTTCGATGTCCCCGGCGACCATCATCGGCGACAGCAGCGGCTCATCCTGCACACGCAGAATCAAGGTCACGAAATTGGCCTTGAACAGCTTCCGGAGCTGGCGCAACGAATCACCCATGCAGCGAATATCCATGGCCGAGTCGTACATGTTGCCGATGAGGCCTTCGTACTCGGCCAACTCCAGCCCCATGTGCGCGAGGACCTGCGCATTCGGCACGCGACTTTGCATAACCACTCCCCAGCAGCGGGCCAGGACTGCATGGCCCGCATCAATTTAATCGTAATGGGTGTTATCGGCGCTCAACGCACCTTGGTCAACCCTACGGCAATTCGAACAAACCGGCCGCACCCATGCCGCCGCCAATGCACATGGCGACCACCACATAACGGACGCCGCGACGGCGACCCTCCAGCAGTGCGTGACCGACCATGCGTGCGCCGGACATGCCGAACGGGTGGCCGATGGCAATCGCGCCGCCGTTGACGTTCAGACGTTCCGCCGGGATTTGCAGTGCATCGCGGCAATGCAGGACCTGGCAGGCAAAGGCTTCGTTGATTTCCCACAGGCCGATATCCGACACGCTCAGGCCAAAGCGCTTGAGCAATTTCGGCACTGCCACCACCGGGCCAATGCCCATTTCCTCCGGCGCGCAGCCACCCACGGCAATGCCTCGGTAGATGCCCAACGGTGTCAGCCCCCGACGCTTGGCTTCAGCGCGGCTCATCAGCAGGCTGGCCGAGGCGCCATCGGAGAACTGCGAAGCATTGCCGGCGGTAATGAATTCACCCTGCTCGATCCATTTACCGTCCTTCCACACCGGTTTCAGCGAAGCCAGGTCTTCCAGGCGCGTGTTCGGTCGATTGCATTCGTCACGCTCGACCAGCACACGCTGATGGCCGCTGGGCTGGCCACCTGCATCGAAGCACAACTTATCAACGCTCAAGCCGACGATTTCATCGTCGAACAAGCCATCACGTTGGGCGGCGGCGGTGCGCAGTTGGCTCTGCAGGGAATACTCGTCCTGGGCCGCGCGGCTGATGCCATAACGGCGCGAGACCATTTCGGCGGTTTCCAGCATCGGGATATAGGCGCTGGGCATGATTTCCAGCACGGCTTCGGACTGGGCGCGATAGCTGTTTTTGTGCTTGGTCTGGGTCAGTGACAGCGACTCCACGCCACCGCCAATGGCGATGTTCATCTCGCCGGTCATGATGCCTTTGGCGGCTACGCCGATGCTCATCAGGCCCGAGGCGCACATGCGGTCCAGGGCCATGCCCGGCACGGTGTCCGGCAAGCCGCCGGTATAAGCGCAGAGGCGGCCGATGTTGTAGGCCTGGGTGCCCTGCTGCACCGCCGCGCCCATGATCACATCGTCTACTTCACCCGGCTCGATGCCGGCGCGCTCGACCACCGCACGCACCACATGTCCGCCCAGTACCGGGGCTTCGGTATCGTTGAACGAACCGCGAAACGATTTGGCGAGCGCGGTCCGCGCAGTGGCAACGATGACAACTTCATTCAGGTCCATGACAGGCTCACTCGGTAATAGGGTTGAAGGTGTAACGGCTAATGGTGTCGATCACACAGCCGGGCCGCGCCTGGCCCTCGACTTCCACGGTCACGCGTACCACCAGTTGCACGGCGTCCGCCAGTTGTTCGGCACGCACGATGCTGGCGCTGCCGCGCACCCGCGACTCCACCTTGACCGGCGCCGGGAAGCGCACGCGGTCGCTGCCGTAATTGACGCCCATGGCCATGTTGTCAATGGTGAGCAATTGCGGCAGGAACAGGTTGACGAGTGACTGGGTCAGGTAGCCGTGGGCGATACAGACGCCAAACGGCCCGCTGGCGGCGCGCACCGGGTCGACATGAATCCACTGGTGATCACCGGTGGCTTCGGCAAACAGATCAATGCGCTGCTGGCTGATGGTCAGCCACTCGGTGCAACCCAGGTCCAGGCCCTCGGCCTCGAGCAACGCCTGGGCACTGCTGAAAACATGACTCATGGCCCACTCCTCAGGCTTGTTGGGAACTGACGGACAATACTTCGCCAACCATGTAGGAGGCGTAGTCGCTGGCCAGGAACATCATCACGTTGGCGACTTCCCAGACTTCGGCGGCACGGCCGAATGCCTCGCGCCCGGCGAGGCTGGCGAGCAGCTCTTCACTGGAGGCCTTCTTGAGAAAATCATGCAGGGCAATCGACGGTGAAACCGCGTTGATGCGCACGCCGAACTCGGCAGCTTCCAGCGCACTGCAACGGGTCAGGGCCATCACCCCGGCCTTGGCCGCGGCGTAATGGGCCTGTTCCTTCTGTGCGCGCCAACCCAGGACGGAGGCATTGTTGACGATGGCGCCGGCGCCACGGCGCTGCATGTGTGGCAGCATCGCGCGGGTCATGCGAAATGTGCCGGTCAGAGTCACATCCAGCACTCGCAGCCATTCTTCGTCACTCATCTCGACCACGAGTTTCTGGCCACCGAGGCCGGCGTTGTTGATCAACACATCGACACCGCCCAGCAACTCTTCCGCACTCGCCACCAGGGCCTGGACTTCGTCTTCGATTGTGACATTGCACAGCTGGCCGTAAATGGCATGCAGGCCGGTTTCGGCCTTGAGGCGCTCCACGGCTTCTTCGAGGCGGCGCGGGTGCACGTCGGAAATCATCAGTGCCCGGCAGCCCTCCTCGGCGCTGCGCCGGGCGGCCGAGTAACCGATACCGGCCCCTGCGGCAGCGGTAATCAGCACGGATTTTCCAGCCAGTAATTGATGGCCCGGGACATAAGGGGGAGCTTGTTTCACAGCGTTTACCTCCGAAGGTATCAGTTCGCTGTCAGGTATAAAGCCACGCCCGAGCCGGCACATCGTCAAAACGGGGTATGACCGCATCCGGCGGCCGGCTTTGCGCGGTCAGCTGCCCCAGACACGCTGCGCCGCAGGCGCTTCGGCGAGAATCTCAGCCACGGCGGCGCCGATTTCCTCGACACGCCACAACGCGCCTTTATCGCGGGTGACCCCGGTGCGCCAGCCGTCCCCAAGGGAAATGCGGCCACCCTGGCTCTCGAAAATCTGGCCGCTGACGTGGGCCGATTCGGCGCTGCCCAACCACACCACCAGCGGTGCGACGTTGTCCGGCGCCCAGGCGTCGAAACTGCCGTCCTCAGGTTTCTTGACCACGTCGGGCATGGCGCTTTCGGTCATCGAGGTCCGTGCCGCCGGGGCCAACGCGTTGGCGGTGATGCCGTAGCGCGCCAGCTCAGCGGCCTGCACCAGGGTCAGCGCGGCAATCCCGCCCTTGGCCGCCGAATAGTTGGACTGCCCCACCGAACCTTGCAGGCCCGCGCCGGAACTGGTGTTGATGATACGTGCGTCGACCGGAGTGCCGGCCTTGGCCAGATCGCGCCAACGCCGCCCCAACAGGTTCGCCAGGCAATAATGGCCCTTGAGGTGCACGCGCATGACCATGTCCCAATCCTCTTCGCTGAGGCTGATGAACATGCGGTCGCGCAGGACGCCAGCATTGTTGACCAGCACGTGCACCTCACCGAACGCCGCCACTGCGGCTTCGACGATGCGCTCGGCGGTGGCCAGGGTGGTGATGTCGTCACTGTTGGCGATGGCCTGGCCACCGTTGGCGCGGATCTCGCCCGCTACATCCTGCGCCGCGTCGGCGCGAATATCGTTGATCACCACGTTGGCGCCCGCCGCCGCGAACGCCAGCGCGTAGGCGCGACCGAGTCCGCCGCCGGCCCCGGTGATGATCACGGTGCGGCCTGAACAAATAGCCATGCTTGACTCCTTATGACTGCGTGACCGCACGCCCAGCGGACGGCGGCACGGATGGGAAAAACCTAGAGGCGTTCGATGATCGTGACGTTGGCCTGGCCGCCGCCTTCGCACATCGTTTGCAGGCCATAACGGCCACCGCTGCATTCCAGCTCGTTCAACAGCGTGGTCATCAGCCGGGCTCCCGTGGCGCCGAGCGGGTGACCCAGGGCAATGGCGCCACCGTTGACGTTGGTGCGCGCCGGGTCGTAGTCCAGCTCCCTGGTCCAGGCCATGACCACGGAGGCAAAGGCTTCGTTGATCTCTACCCGGTCGATATCGCTCATGCGCAGGCCGGTTTTTGCCAGGGCCCGGCGTGTCGCGGCGATGGGCGCGGTCAGGTGCCAGATCGGATCATCGCCCAGCACCGTCAGGTGATGGATGCGCGCCCGTGGCGTCAAGTCGTAACGCTTGAGCGCCGCCTCGGACACCACCAGCAACGCCGCCGAGGCGTCGCAGGTCTGGCTCGAAACGGCCGCGGTGATCGAGGGGAATTGCGGGTCCACCGGCTGCAGCTCGGCCATTTTTGCCAGGCTGGTCAGGCGCGGGGTTTCATCCGCAAACAGGCCGTTGCACGCGACGATTTCCCGCGCGAAACGCCCGCTCTCGATGGCGGCCAAGGCGCGGCTATGGCTTTGCAGGGCAAACGCTTCCATCTGCTCACGAGTGATGCCCCAATGATCGGCGATGCGCTGGGCGGCGTAGAACTGGTTGACCGGCTGATTACCGAAACGTGCGCGCCAACCTTCGCTACCGGAAAACGGATCGGCAAAACCCAAGGGTTGCCCGGCGAGCATGGCCGAGGAAATCGGAATCCGGGTCATGGTTTGCACCCCGCCCACGGCGATCACATCCTGGGTGCCGCTCATCACCGCCTGCGCCGCAAAATGCAGCGCCTGTTGCGACGACCCGCACTGGCGATCGATCGTGGTGCCGGGCACATTCAGCGGCAACCCGGCGGCGAGCCAACTGGTACGGGCAATATCACCGGCCTGGGAGCCGATGGTGTCGACGCAACCGAATATCACGTCGTCATAGTCTTCGCCTGGAATGGCGTTGCGTTCCACCAATGCCCTGAGCACATGAGCCCCCAGGTCTATGGCGTGGACCTCGCTCAAGGCACCCTTGCGCTTGCCGGTCGGGCTGCGCAGTGCATCAACAATATAGGCCTCTGGCATGACTCACTCCTCGAAGGTATGGCCCGGGCCCAGGCGGGCACCGTCGGCGAACAGGTAGTCGCTGACTCGGGTTTTGTGGAAGCCGCGATCACCCCAGGACGCATCGAGCGCCCAGGCACGTTTCATGAACATCTGCAGATCGACTTCCCAGGTGTAACCCATTGCGCCGTGCACCTGAATGCCCTTGCGCGCGGCGATCCCGCTTGCCTCGCAGCAGGCCAGGCGGGCCTGGGAAACCCAGACGCTGGCGTTGCTGTCGCCTTGGGCCAGACCGTGGGCGGCGCGGTACAGCACGGGTTTGGCCTGTTCGATCTGCCGGGCGACATCGGCCAAATGATGCTTGACCGCCTGGAAACTGCCGATGGGCTTGCCGAACTGCTTGCGCTGAGCGACGTAGTCCACCGACAAATCGAGCATGCGTTGCGCCAGCCCGAGCAATTGCCCGGCCACCGACAAGGCGCCACGGTCGAGCAGTCGCGCTTGCAAGGCACGGCCCGCAGCGCCGCTGGCCACACAGGTGGCCGGTGTCGGGTTCCAGGTCACCCGACCCAGGCGCCGCGACGCATCGATGCTCGTCCGGGGCTGCACATCCACCTGCGAACGCGGCACCACGTGAATGTCATCGCCATCGATGAGGATCAACACTTCTGCCAGTTGCGCATCGCTGACCAGCAAGTTGACGGGGTGGCTGATGGCAAGGCGCAATGTGCCTTCGGCGATCCGTGGCAACAAGCTGCTGCGTGCCGGGTGATCGGTCGCCAGGCTGGCGAGCAAGCCGGTGGCGACATACGCGGTGTCGGCCAGGGAATCGGGAATCGCGTAATACCCCAGCTCCTGGGTCATCAGCGCCCAGGCCACATCGTCCATGCCCAGGCCACCCTCGGCTTCGGGGACCGACAAGGCGGTCAGGCCCTGAGCGGCGATCTTGTGACGCAGGTCCGGTGAGCGACCGACATCGGTTTCCCAGATTTCCCGGAGCATCTCCGGGGCGGCTTCAGTCATCAGGAAACGACTGATGGCTTCGCGAAACGTCAGCTGGTCATCGGTAAAAGTGAAGTCCATGGCCCGTTCCTTATTTCGGCAAGCCGAGCATCCGCTCGGCAATGATATTGCGCTGGATTTCGTTGGTCCCGGCGTAGATCGGCCCGGCCTGGGCGAACAGGAAACCCTCCAGCCAGCCTGCAGCATCGGCATCGGCATCGGCATCGGCATCGGCAGCCGGCAGCAGCTCGGCGCGGGCTCCCAGAATGCGCATGGCGGTTTCGTGCATTTTCAGGTCGAGCTCCGACCAGATGATCTTGTTGATGCTCGACTCGGCACCGATCTGTTCACCCCGGCTGAGGCGCCCGACCGTGTGGTAGGCCGACAGGGCGTAGGCCTCGGCACCCATCCAGGTGTCCAGCACCGCGTCACGCAGGCCCGGATCGCGGTCGGCGCTGGCGCGGTTGGCCTTGTACAGTTCCACCAACTTGCGTGCGGTGTACTGGAAACGCGCCGGTGAACGCAGCAGCAACCCGCGTTCAAAACCGGCGGTGGCCATTGCCACATGCCAGCCCTGCCCTTCGGCACCGATGCGGTTGGCCACCGGCACGCGCACGTCGTCGAAAAACACTTCGGCAAAGGCGTCCTTGCCATTGAGTGCCTTGATCGGACGAATGCTCACGCCCGGCGCATTCAGTGGCACCATCACGAACGACAGGCCGTGGTGGCGCGAGGAGCCCGGTTCGCTGCGGAACAGGCCGAATAGCCAGTCGGCGAAGGTCGCTCGGGTCGACCAGGTTTTCTGGCCGTTGATCACGTAATGATCGCCGTCGAGCGTGGCCTTGCTGGTGATCGCTGCCATGTCCGAACCGGCATTCGGTTCCGACCAGCCTTGTGCCCACATGTCGAGGCTGGCGGCCATGCGCGGGAGAAAACGCTGTTTCTGTTCAGGGGTGCCAAACTCCATCAGGGTCGGCCCCAGCAACAACTGGCCGTTCTGGTTGACGCGCATCGGCGCCCCGGCACCGTAATACTCCTCTTCGAAGATCAGCCACTCGATCAAATCGCAACCGCGACCGCCCAGTTCGGCGGGCCACATCACCATCGACCAGCGGCTGTCGAACAGCTTCGCTTCCCAGGCGCGGTGCTGCTCAAAGCCTTCCCGGGTGTCGTAGCTGGCCAGCGGTTCGCGCGGAAGGTTGGCCGCCAACCAGGCGCGTACTTCGGCGCGGAAGGCGGTTTGCTTGGGGGTATAAGTCAGTTCCATGGCGTTCTCTCAGAACTTGGCGTCGCGTTTTTCGACGAAGGCCCGGCGCGTTTCCGCGGAGTCCGGGCTGCTGTAGGCCTGCATGGTGAAGCCCTGCTCCCAGCGGTATTTGTCTTCCAGGTTGCCGTCTTCGATGCCGTTCAAGGCTTCCTTGGCGATGCGGATCATGCCCGGGCTCTTTTCGGCGATTTTCGCCGCGATGCCCAGAGCGGTTTCGCGCAGTTGGTCCTTGCTGACGATCCGCTCGATAAAGCCGTATTGCAGGGCTTCGGGGGCGCCGATACTGTCGCCGGTAAAGAACAGGTAACGGACTTTTTGCACCGGGAACAGCCGTTGCAAATGCGCACCGCCGCCCATGGCGCCACGGTCGACTTCCGGCAAGGCGAAGGTCGCGCAGTCAGAAGCCACGACAATGTCTGCCGCCCCGGTGATGCCGATGCCGCCGCCCAGGACAAAACCGTGCACTGCGACAATCACCGGCACCGGGTTGCGGTGCACGGCCTTGAATGTGGCGTAGTTACCGGCGTTGACCTCGACGATCCGCTCTGGATACTTGTCCAGCTCCTTGATGTCGACACCGGCGCAAAAGCCGCGGCCTTCGGCGCGGATCACGATCACCCGCACATCGGGATTGGCCCCGAGGGCTTCGATCTGTCGCGCCAGAGCGTGCCATTCCTGGCTGTCGAGGGCGTTGACCGGAGGTTTGGCGATCACCAGTTCAGCGATCCCCTGATTGAGTTGTGTCGTAAATGCCTGGTTCACAGGGGTTCTCCAATACTGGCGGGATGGTTCGAAAGGTGGGTCTGGCTGCGGGTCAGGAGTGCGTCCAGACATTGCTGGGCCTCGCTGGCGATGCCTTCAATGACTTCACGACAACTGAGCAATTCACCGATGGCCGCCGCCACCTGGCCGCTGGGCAAGATGCCCTCGTCCGGGGCGCCATCGACCATCGAGCGCTGCAACAGCACCGGCTGGTTGGCGGCCATCACCACTTGCGACAGCTGCGACGGGTCTTCACGCAACGCACGGATAAACACCGAGGCCATGTGCCCCAGGCTCATGCCGGTCTGCTGCTTCCACTGCCAGGCACTGCCCAGGGCAATGCGCAGGCGACCGAACGGACCGGCCTTTTCCAGATGATTGATAAAACGGTTTTCGATCATGCGGTGGCGCATGCCATCCACCGCGGTGGTCACGCGCACCTGTTGCGGGTCGCTGACTTTCAGGTAGCGCTCCAGGGTCGCGACCGGTGTCGGCGATTCGCGGGTCATCAGGAACCGCGTGCCCATGGCGATGCCGGCGCCCCCGGCAGCCAGCACCGAAGCCAGGCCACGACCGGTGGCATAACCGCCGGCGGCGATCACCGGCACCTTGACCGCGGCCAGTACCTGAGGCAACAGAATGGAACTGGGTACGCCGCCGGTATGACCGCCGCCCTCGCCGCCCTGAATGGTGATCAGGTCGGCGCCCAGTTCCACAGCCTTCAATGCATGTTTGAGTGCGCCCACGGTGGGAATGCACAACACCTTGGCCGCCTTGAACCGCGCGATGGTCTTTTTGTCCGGGCCGCGTCCGTAGCTCACGGCGCGCAGGCGGTACTGGATCGCCAGGTCGACGCACTGCGCGGCGTTGTCCTGGAACATATGAAAATTGAGCCCGAAGTTGCTGCCACCGGTGGCGTCGATCACCTTGCGGATTTCGCCTTCCAGCTCATCGGCCGCGATGGTCGCCCCGGCCAGGAAACCGAAGCCCCCGGCCTGGGTGGTGGCGATCACCAAGTTGGCATCGGCAACCCAACCCATGGCGGTTTGCACAATCGGGTAGCGGCAACCGAGGGCCTCGGTCAGTGGCGTATCCAGCCAGCGATTCATTGGCTGTTGTCCTCTGCCTGCTTGTTGGCCCGGGCCATGCCCTTGGCGTCGAAGCCGCCCAGTTTGTCGCCAGACAACAGCTCGTTATGGGCATGCGCGAACTGGTGCCAGGCGAACACCGCATCCATCGCCGTGCGCTTGCCTTGCAGGTCCTCGACGTGGTTGATCGCCTGTTTGGTCAGGGCCAGGCCCATGCGCGGCTGACGGGCGATGCCGGCGGCCAGGGCATAGGTGGCCTGCTCCAGCTCTTCGCGGGGCACCATGCGGTTGACCATGCCCACTTGCCAGGCCCGGGTGGCGCTCATGCGGTCACCGGTGAAGAGGAATTCCTTGGCGATACGCGGGTTCATTTCATAGGGATGGGCAAAATACTCCACCCCCGGAATGCCCATGCGCACCACCGGATCCTGGAAGAACGCGTCATCGCTGGCGACGATCAAATCGCAGACCCAGGCCAGCATCAGCCCGCCCGCCACGCACGCGCCCTGGACCATGGCGATGGTCGGCTTGGGCAGTTCACGCCAGCGCCGGCACATGCCCAGGTACACCTCCTGCTCGCGGGCATACAGCTGCTCGCCACCGGGCTTGTTGGTGTGGTCCCACCACAGGTGTGCACGCTCGAACGGCTTGTCGATATCGCGTCCCGGCGTGCCGATATCGTGGCCTGCCGAGAAATGTTTGCCATTGCCGCGCAGGACGATGACCTTGACGTTGTCGTCGTTCACCGCCTCGCGAAAGGCGGCGTCCAGCGCGTAGGTCATTTGCGAGTTTTGCGCGTTGTTGAAGGTCGGCCGGTTCAGCGTCAGCGTGGCGATCCCCTCGGCCACGCCGTACAGCACCGGTGTGTCTGTTTCGTAGACGGCTTTGTCCTCGCGGACGACGAATTCACTCTCGCTGCTGTGCATGTTCACTGTCCTCGCCTCAGGCCGTACGGATGCCGGGCGGGTTGCCCTTGATCGCCGTGGCGCGGTAATCGTGGGGGTCGAGTCGGCGGATCAGGGCCAACTGCTCTTGGGTCGGGTGTACCGTCTCGTGCAACTGCGCCGACTTGAGCAACGGGAAGCCGGTGTTGTCCTGGACCTGCTCGAAACTCACGCCGGGGTGCAACGAGCGCACCTGCACCGCACGCTCCGGGCCATTGAAATCGAGGACGCACAGGTCGCTGACCACGCAATGGATGTCCATCAAGTCGCGACGCGCACCTTCGGGCCAGCGCTCGGCCTTGAAGCCGACACCGGAGACCATGTCCACTTCGCCGCTGACGAACACCCGGTTGTTATGGCTGGGTACGAAGAACGAGTTGAGGTGGTTGATGCTGTTGCCTGGCAAGCCGCGCACGCCAAGAATCGCGGTCCTGGGCTTTTGATAGTCGCCGACGCAAGACAGGTTGGTCTGGCCCCAGCGGTCGATCTGGGTCGGTCCGATCATCGCGTGGCGGCGTCCGCCCCACACGCATTCGAACACCCGCTCAAATGACATGTAACCCGAGTACCGCGGCACGTAGTCGCCACGCGGGCCCAACGGAATCGGCTCTTCGACCAGGAACGCTTCGCTGTCGGTCATCAACAGTTCAGGGCTGTGGGTCAGTTTGGCCAGGCTGGCACCCAGGCGCGGGATCACGCCCAGGCCCGAGGCAATCACTTCTCCATTGCCGCGCCAGGCTTCGGATGCGGCGACGATCATCAGTTCCGCGAGGGTAAAATCACAGGTTGCAGACATAGTGGCTAATCCTCAGAACACGGGAAGGGGCAAGGCGCCCATGGAGTCGGCACCGCCGTTCTGTGCCTGATAGGCCTGCTCGCCACCGGCGATGTAGGTCTGCACATAGTCCTGCCAGCCGTTTTCCGCCTGGCTGCTGGCGACATAACCCTTGAGGTGCTTCATGTCCCAGCCGTAGTCGGGGGCGCAGAGCGTCGGGTGCGCACCGAGGGGCGCATGCACCACGCCTTTCACCAGGTAACGCTCGAAGGTGTTGAAACGGGCCATCTCGGCGCTCAGTTCCAGTCGTTCTTCCAGGCGCTCGCACGAGACAAAGCACTGCTCGGCGGCACGGGCGAACAGGTGATCGAAATACGGGTCCGGCCCGGTCACCAGGCAGTTGCCCAGGCGGTCGGCGACGTTGACATGCACAAACGCAACGTCGAGGTTCAGCGCCGGCATGGCCAGCAGCACCTCGCCATCGGCATACGGCGACGCGATGGTCTTGAGCTCCGGGTTCAGGCGCGTCACATCGGTGGCCAGGCCGCAACGGGTCGGCAGGAACGGCAAGCGCATGCCAGCGGCGCGCAGGCCCCACTGGAACATGCCTTCGTCCAGTTCCATCAACTCCAGTTCGCCCGCTTCGCGAGCCTTGCGGTAGTAGGGTTCCAGCGGAATGGCGTCGAGGGTGGCGAAACCGAACACCAGCTTCTTGACCTTGCCGGCGGCGCACAGCATGCCCACTTCCGGACCGCCGTAGGCGACCACGGTCAGGTCCTTGACCTTTGATCGCAGGATCTCGCGCACAATCGCCATCGGCTTGCGCCGTGGTCCCCAGCCGCCGAAACCGATGGTCATGCCATCGCGCAATTGAGCGACCGCATCGGCCGCTGTCAGTTGTTTATTCATCATGACAATTCCTTACTGTTGGCCGACCGAAAAGTCGTGCCCCCAAATGCTCACGCGGGTGAACTCGAATGCCGAATGTTCGGCCCAGTCGACTTGCAATCCGCCAAAGCCGTATTCCAGATCGAAACCGGATGGCGTCTTCATGTAGAAGCTGGTCATGCGATCGTTGAGGTGCTGGCCGAGGGTTGCCGACAGGCTCACGTCATGCGCCAGCAAACGGTCATGGGCGCGCCCCACCTCGGTCATCGAATCCACCTCGACCATCACGTGCACGCAACCTGACGGCACCGGGTATTCGGCCAATGCCAGGCTGTGATGGCGGGCGTTGTGGCAATGCAGGAAGTGAATGCGGATCGCCGGGGCCGACGGGTCGGGCCGGAAGTTGTAAATGTCCGAGAGCTCGAAACCCAGCACATCCTTGGCGAACGCCAGCGTGGCATCGAAGTTCGGCGCCGGCAGCACGGTGTGGCCCAGGCCCATGTCACCGGTGATAAACCGCGGCACGCCCTGAGGCGAAACAAATGGCAGGCAATCGGAGCGATGGCCCCAGCTCAATTCATGGTTGTTGCCCGACGGGTCGCTGAGTTTGACCAGCGCCTGTACGCCACGCTGCTCGATCTCGGCGCCAGAGCCCGGCTGCCATTCGATACCGGCGGCGGTCAGATGCTCAAGTGCGGCCTGGAACGCCGATTCGCCGGCCAGCTCCCAGCCGGAAGCCAGGTACCGCGCCTCGCTGCCTTCGACGACCAGCATGCGGAACGGACGTTCGTCCATTTTTACGTACAGGCCACCGCCCGGCGCCGGACGTACCTGCATGCCCAGCACGTCCTCGGCGTAACGTTGCCAATGACTGAGGTTTTCGATCTGGGAGACGAAATAGCTCAAACCGCGAATGTCGATCATGCCTGGGTTCCTCGTTGGCTGATTCGGTGCATGGCGAGCATTGTGCAAAGCGCCGAGGCCTGCTTCATCGTCCATTGAGACTAAGCAAGACAACGGTTTCAGGGGCGGCGGCAGTAGGGTTCTAGTCCGTTTCGATGATTCGGGGCAAACCGGCGCCGCCCTAGACTCGCTCATCTATTCGCCTAGCAGAGACAACCCCCATGGAGTTCGCCTTTACCCAGGAACATTTGATGATTCGCGACAGCGCCGAGCGCTTTCTCGCCACGGCCAGTGATTCCCAGGCCGTGCGCGCAACCATGATTCGCGCCGACGGCTACGATCCCGACGTCTGGCAACGCATCGGCCTGGAGCTGTGCTGGCCGGCCCTGATGGTCCCCGAGCGTTTCGGTGGCATGGGCCTGGGGTTTGTCGAGCTGGCGATCCTGCTGGAACAGAGCGGTCGTTTTCTGCTGGGCTCGCCGCTCTTCGCCACCACCTGCCTGGCCACCCCGGCCCTACTGTCGGGACACAACCCGGCGCTGCAAGAGCGCTGGCTCAGCGCGATTGCCGGTGGCGAAACACGCGCGACCCTAGCGTTCGCCAGTGGCCCCGGATGGGATGCGCACAGCGTGCAAACCGTCGCCCGGGCCTGTACGGGAGGGTTTAACCTCAGCGGTTGTTACACCCAGGTCATCGACGGGGCGCAAGCGGACCTGGTGATCGTCGCCGCGCGTACGCCTGGCAGCGAGGGGGAATCGGGTATCAGCCTGTTCGCCCTTGACGCCAATACACCGGGCTTGGAGCGCACTGCCCTGCCCACCCTGGATCAGACCCGGCGCCTGGCACGGATCGAACTGCAGAATGTATTCGTCAGCGATGCACAATTGCTCTGCGCGCCCGACCAGGGCTGGCCGGTACTGCGCGAGAGCTTGCAGATCGCCGCTGTAGGCCTGGCTGCCGAACAGGCCGGGGGCGCACAACAAGTCCTCGACCTGACCCTGGCGTACATCGCCGAACGCCGGCAGTTCAGCCGCACCATCGCCAGCTTCCAGGCGATCAAGCACCGCTGCGCCGACATGATGTTGCAGGTCGAGTGCGCCCGCTCCGCGGTCTATTACGCCGCCTGCGTGGCTCAGGAGCACCTCGACCCCGCCGGTGACAAAGCAGTGGCCAGCGAATTGCTGATGGCCACCGCCACGGCGAAGATCCACGCCAGTGAAGCGTTTTTCAACTGCGCCGCCGAATCGATCCAGATGCATGGCGGCGTGGGTTTTACCTGGGAATACGACCCGCACCTGTACTTCAAGCGCGCCCGCGCCAGCGAGCAAATGCTGGGCAGCCCCGCACTGCATCGCGAACGCCTGGCGGCACACCTGTTCGGAGAAGACGCATGAAAATCGGTTTCAGCAATGCCGACGAGGCTTTCCGTCGCGAGGTCGCCCACTGGTTGACAGAACACCTGAGTGGCGAGTTTGCGCCGTTGCGCTTTCGCGGCGGTCCCGGGGACGAGCACAGCTTTCCCGAAGAACGCAAAGCCTGGGAGCGTGAACTCGCCGCGGGTGCCTGGATTGGCCTGGGTTGGTCGAAGGCGCATGGCGGACGCGGCCTGAGCCTCGGCCAGCAGGTGATATTCCATGAGGAATATGCTCGCGCCGGCGGGCCAGGACGCATGGGCCACATCGGCGAAGGGCTGGTCGGCCCGACCCTCGCCACCTTCGGCACGGCGGCCCAGCAACAGCGCCTGTTGCCTGGCATCCTCGGTGGCCGCGAGTTCTGGTGCCAGGGCTACTCTGAACCCGGCGCCGGATCCGACCTGGCGAATGTACAAACCCGGGCCAGGCTCGACGCCACGGGCGAACACTGGCTGATCAGCGGCCAGAAGGTCTGGACCTCGCTGGCCCACGAAGCCGACTGGTGTTTTGCTTTGGCGCGCACCGAACCTGGCAGTCAAGGGCATCACGGTTTGTCGTTCCTGCTGGTGCCGATGGCCCAGACGCAGATCCGTGTGCATCCCATCCAGCAACTGACCGGCACCAGCGAGTTCAACGAAGTGTTTTTCGATCAGGCGGTGACCCACGCCGATAACCTGATCGGCCAACCGGGCGACGGCTGGAAAATCGCCATGGCCCTGCTCGGCTTCGAGCGCGGCGCCTCGACGCTGGGCCAGCAAATGCAGTTTCACAATGAACTCGACGAGATCATTCGCATTGCCCGTGCCAATGGCGCTTCACGCGACCCACTGCTGCGCCAGCGCATCGCCCAGGCATGGGCCGGGCTCAAGGTTTTGCGCTACAACTCCTTGCGCATGCTCTCGGGTCCACAAGATGGCAGCCTCCGCCGCGAAGCCATGATCTACAAACTGGCCTGGTCAACCTGGCACTCAGACCTCGGGAAGCTGGCGATGGATGTGTTGGGCGACGATGCCGAAGTCCTCGATGGCCAGTCTTATCAGCTGAGTCGTCTTCAATCGCTGTTTCTGTTTACCCGCTCCGATACGATTTATGGCGGCAGTAATGAGATCCAGCGCAATATCATTGCCGAGCGTGCCTTGGGGATGCCACGTGAGGCGCGGGTGCGGGAATGAAGCGGCAACGGTATTTCTAGTGAACCCGGTACCTCGCAGTCACACCGATCAACTGTAGGAGCTGGCTTGCCAGCGAAGGCGGCGTGTCAGTAAATACATGTGTCGACTGACACACCGCCTTCGCCGGCAAGCCGGCTCCTACAGGTGATTGGGCCGTACACAAATACTGTGGCCGGCAACGAATCCAATGTGGGAGCGAGACCGGCTTGCCGGCGAAGGCGGTCTGATAAAAGAATCGCCCTTCAGCGAACGCGAATCTTGGGATCCCCCGCCCCGCGCCGCAAGGTTGCAAGAAAGCCCTCCAGCGGTGCCGGTTCGGCAATTTCCGGTAACGCGTCCTTGTCCGGCCGTTGCGCCCAGAACGCATCCCAGGAAGGGAACAGCTCGTGGAACGTACCGGCATAGGGTTCGCGCCCCGGCCAGCGAATTTTCAGGCCGCCAATCGGTGGTTTGTTAAGGTCGGTGGCGTACCAATAGCACGGCAAGCGACGACGGAAGCACCAACGTCCGTCAATCCGCTCGTAGTCGTCCCAATACAGCATCTGCATGATCACCCACTCCGGACCGGTCTCATGCTCGTTCTTGGAGTAGACCACGCCCGTGGCGTGATCCGGATCGCTGAACTCGATGATGTGCTGCCCCAAGTGATGGGAAGTGCCGTGAAACTGCTTGCGCATGGTTTCGTCCAGCCATGCCTTGAGGTGTGCACGGCCCGTCTTGTCGCGCCCCACACGCACATCCGGGGCGAAACAGTTAGCCATGGCATCCATGTCACGCATGTCCAGGGCCAACGCGTACTTGCCGGCCAGTTGACGGATCGCGTCCAGCGATTCAAGGCGGTCGATGCGCTCAAGCAGCGCGGCGGATTCCAGGCCCATCAGTCGAACACCGTGTACAGGTCGGAACCGCGTCCGCCGTCTACCGCCAGGCTGGCACCGGTCACGTAGGAGGCTTCGTCGCTGGCCAGGAACAGAATGGCGTTGGCCAGTTCCACCGGCAGGCCGACCCGTTTCATCGGGATGACTTTCTCGGTGTTGGTGCGGGCCTTGGCGTCGCCGAGCATGCCGGCGGTGGCCGGGGTATCGACCACGCCAGGGATGATCACGTTGCAACGAATGTTGTTTGGCGCGCCTTCACTGGCCGCCGCCCGACTGAAGTTGATCACCGCGGCCTTGGCCGCCGAGTAACCGGCCATCCACGCGGTGCCGAACAGACCGCAGATCGAGGCAATGTTGACGATCGAACCGCCGCCCTGCTCTTTCATCAGACGCATCGCGGTGCGAGTGCCAAAGAAGGTGCCGTCGACGGTAGTGGCGAAGTTGGCGTGCCAGTCGGCGGTGGACATTGTGTCGATGCTGCCCCAGGTGTAGGCCATCGCATTGTTGACCAGAATGTCCAGGCGACCGTGACGTTGCGCGGTGGCTTCCAATGCGCTGACGTAGGCCTGCTCATCGCTGACGTCGGCCACGGCAATTTCAGCGTGCCCTCCGAATCCAATGATTTTTTCCTGCACACCTTGCAACGGCTCCACGCGTCGCCCGCAGAGCACGACGGTGGCGCCCTCCTCGGCGAACCGCAGCGCGGTGGCTTCACCGATGCCCGAACCGGCGCCGGTCACAAAGGCAATTTTTCCCTGTAAACGCTTGCTCATCAGTGACTCTCCAATCAGATAAAGGCCATGCCGCCGTTAACCGCGATGTTCTGGCCAGTCATGAAGCTGGCGTCTTCGCTGGCAAGGAAGACCGCAACACGCGCGATCTCGTCGGTCTCGCACAGGCGGCCCAACGGTACGTTTTTCAGCAGCGCTTGCATGTAGTCGTCAGGGATGCCAGCCATCATCGGCGTGTTGGTCGGTCCCGGCACCAGGGTGTTGACGCGTATGCCGCTGGCCGCCAGTTCACGGGCGATCGAGCGGGTCAGGCCCATCACCCCGGCTTTCGAAGCGCAGTAATGGCTAGGACCGTCGCCGGTCAGTGCGGCAGTGCTGGACAGGTTGATGATCGCCCCTTTGCGCCCGCCCTTGACCATCAGCTTGGCGCCTTCGCGGCAGCACAGGAAGGTGCCACCCAGGTTCACACCGATCACCCGCGCCCAACTCTCGTCCGGGGTTTCGAGGAAGCTGTCCAGCGCGCCCACGCCAGCGTTGTTGACCAGGATGTCGAGGCCGCCGAAGTGTTGCTCGGCCTGGCCCATGGCATCGGCCACGGAGGCGCCGTCACCGACGTTGCAGGCCAGGGCCAGTACCTTGTCGCCCAAGTCCGCCAGGCTCTCGGCGAGTGCGGCCTGATTCAGGTCGACAGCCACCACCTTGGCGCCTTCGGCGATAAAACCACGGACGATGGCCTGGCCCATGCCTTGCCCTGCGCCGGTCACAAAGGCCACTTTATTGAGTAACTTCATCAGTAATCTCCGATTGTGCAAATACGCTGCAGCCCGCTGCCCTTGCAGTGGAGCTGTCACCGGCATGATTAGCGGCAAGTGCCTTGGCCCACATCGTCCGATGGGACTATCGCCGCGTGGTCTGAACGGACGATGCCGGCAATCCCCCACGGCCCCAGCATTCATGGGTGCACACCACGTCAGGTGCAGCGTTCCCCTTCAATTCGCTGTCGCGCCTGACGCGGCTGTGCTTTATGAATCCGCAGAAAATGGAGAACCCCATGAACCAACCCGTAGACCTGCCTCTGCCCGTCGGCCATTACGCAACGCTGTCCAACAACGGTTTGCGCCTGCACTATCTGGATGAAGGCGCGGGCCCCGTGGTGCTGTGGCTGCACGGCAGCGGACCGGGCGCCAGCGGTTTCAGCAACTTCAAGGGCAACTACCCGCAATTCGTCGCCGCCGGCTACCGCAACATTGTGCTCGACCTGCCGGGTTTCGGCCGTTCGGACAAACCCGAGGACGCCCAGTACAACCTGGATTTCTTCGTCGACTGCGTAGCGGCGTTTCTGCAAGCCGTCGGCGTACAGCGCTGCACCCTGCTGGGTAACTCGCTGGGTGGCGCGATTGCCCTGGGCCTGGCCCTGCGTCTGCCGCAAATGCCTCAGGGCCTGATCCTGCTGGCACCGGGCGGTGTCGAGGAGCGGGAGACCTACTTCAAGATGGAAGGCATCGTGCGCATGGTCAGCCTTTTCAACGCCGGCCCCATCGGCATGGATGAGATGCGCAGCATGATGCGCCTGCAGTTGTTCGATGATTCGATCCTGCCGGAAAGCCTGTTGCAAGAACGCGTGGCGGTGGCGGTGACACAGCCCAAGAACCTGTTCAGCACGATGATGGTGCCGAACATGGAAGCGCGTCTGGGTGAGATCCAGTGTCCGATCCTCGGATTCTGGGGCACCAATGATCGCTTCAACCCGATCAGCGGCGCGCAGCGCATCATCGACGGCGCGCCCAACGCCCGGTTCATCGTGCTCAACCGTTGCGGACATTGGGTCCAGGTGGAACACCGCGAACTGTTCAACCGCAGCTGCATCGACTTCCTGCAGAACGGTTGATCCCCCAGCACCGCTCCTCCTCTGCAGGAGCGAGCTTGCTCGCGAAGGACCCAAAGACAACGCGTTCATCCAGCAGACACGCGTTATCGTTAACGACCATCGCGAGCAAGCTCGCTCCTACAGGGGGGTGGTTTAGCGATCTGCCGCCTTCTGGCTGTTCAACACGGCGTCGCCGGGCTGGCCCAGTACGCAGGAGGTGCCGCCAGGGGTGTACATCATCGCCACGCAGCGGTTGCAGGCGGTGCAGATCGAGTCGCGGCTGGCACCGCTTTCGAGCTTGTTGACGTAGTCATTCTCGGCCAGCAACACCCGGCCCATGGCGACCAGGTCGAAACCCTCGGTCATGATCTTTTCGATGCTCGCCAGGCTCTTGGCACCGCCCAGATAAGCCAGTGGCATTTTCACCGCGGCACGCACCTTGCGCGCATGTTCCAGCAAATACAGCTCACGGAATTCCACGGTTGGCTCTTTACGGCGCTGAATGGCCATCGCCAAGGCAATCACCTTGTTCTTCTGCTGCACCCGGTTTTCCTTGGGGAAGGAAGAGCCGAACATGGTGGTGATCGACTCGGCGTTCATCCCGGCGCTGAGCACCAGCAGGTGCGCACCCTCCTCTTCCAGCATGCGGGCGATCTGCGCCCCGTCTTCGGCACTGTTACCGGCGCGCACGCCTTCAGTGACGCTGTATTTGCAGATCACCGCCATGTCCTTGCCGACCGCATCCAGTACCGCACGCAGCACCCGGCGCGGAAAGCGCAGGCGGTTTTCCAGGCTGCCGCCGTACTGGTCGCGGCGCTTGTTGTACATTGGCGAAATGAACTGGCTGAGCAGGTAACCGTGACCCATGTGGATTTCCACGGCATCGAAACCCGCCTGGCGTGCCAGGCGTGCTCCTTGCGCGAAGTCGCGCACCACTTGCTGCATGTCGTCTTCGTTCATCGCCTGTTTGAGGAACATGCCACTCATCAAGCCGATCTTGTTGAAGCCGCCGCTGGCAGACAGCGGACGTTTGGTCGAGCGTTCGCGGATGAAGGTAAAGCAGCCGCCGTGGGTGATCTGCGCGCTGGCCAGGCCACCGGACTGGTGCACACCGTCAGTCAGGGCCTTGAAGTGCGGCACGCTGGATGGGGTGAGGGTCAACTGGTTGGGCAAGGTGCGGCCATCATCGCTTACCGCGCAATAGGCCACGGTGGTCATGGCGGTGCCCCCGGCGACCAGGGCCGAGTGCAACTTAACCAATTGTTTGGAAGGCACGCCCTGGGCACTCATGCCCTCGTTGGTGGCGGACTTGATAAACCGGTTTTTCAGGGTCAGTGGGCCAATCGCAATAGGGCTGAACGGTGATGGGGTCGGACGAGGGTTCATGACAGGCCTCTCTTTGTTGTTATCAGGCTACAAAAAACGAAGGCTGCGTCGCCATCTCGCGACGCAGCCATGATCATCAGAAGGTGTACTTGGCGTTGAGCGACAGGTAATCGCGGTCAGCCAGCAGTCGGCCTTGGGCGACATCCGGCGAGCTCAGGTAAGCGACATAGGTCATGCCGATCTGGAAGTTACCCAGGTACTTGAAATCGCCACCCACGGTCAGGCGCTTCTCGTCACGGCCCAGGCCCTGATAGGCACTGCCGTCGACGTTCTGCGTCCAGACCACTTTGGTGCTCAGGTCCAGGCCCGTGGCGATGGACGGGTAATCCATGTAGGCACCAATGCCCAGCAGGGTCGAACCGCGGGTCTGGGTCTTCGACTCGAACGTGTCGAACGTGCCGTCCACGCCAGCCCCGCCGCCAGTGATCGTCAGGCTGTCTACCCCGTCGATGCGTTGATGCACCACTTCGCCCATGAAGGTAGTCTGATGGGCGAGCAGGCTTGGGCCCAGGATGTACATGGCGTTGAGGTTGCCTTGCCAGATCTGTCCGGTGGTGGGCGCGCCGTTGTTCAGGTAGACCGACGCGCCATCGCGGTAGCTCAGGTCACCGGCGTACTGCACCGAGTCGCCAACCTTGGAGGTGAAACTGATGCCCGTCAGCTTGACGTCTTCGAAGTAGCCCAGGCGATAGGACGGCGCGGTGCCGTCATGGCCGATGCTCTTGAGCGAGGAGTATTGGGTGGTGCCGGTGAAGTCGAAGAACATCGAGCCGATGCGTTCGTTATAGCGGTAATGGAACAGCCCCACTTCGGTGTTTTCGGTGATCCGGTAGCGCACGCCCAGGCCCCATTGGCCGCTGTCGCTGGCGTCTTTTTCACCGGCATAACCGACCGCCAGACCGTTGGGCAGACGGTCGACCGCACCGCTGCCCAGGCGATAGAACTCGGCGCCGGGACCAAACGTATCGCTGCCGAAGTAGTCGCCCACGGGGTTGAGCTGGGTCTTTTCCCACTCGTACTGGTAGTACCCCACTAGCGCCAGGTTTTCATTCAGCGACCACGATCCGGACACCTGCCCTACCGGCAGGTACGAGTCCTTGGCCTCGGTACCCGGCACGTTGAACTTGGTGGCGTCCACCGGGGCCTGGCCCTGGCTGATGTTAGGCCAGAACAGGCTCTCGCCCCAGGCCACCAGGTGCCGCCCGGCCTTGAGCGACAGGTACTGAGTCTCGCCGACATCGAAGTTGCCGTACACATAAGCATCGAGCAGTCGCGCCATGCTGCCACTGAGCCTGCGGGTTTCGTCGCTGAAGCCATCGTTGTGGCCGGTCTTATTCACCGTCAGCGGCGAGTCATTGGCATTTTTCTGGTTGTAGACATCGTCGTAGAACTGACTGCCGCGCAACACCGCTCCGAGGTTGTCGTGCTTGAGCTGCAATTCGCCGAACAGGCTCAGGCGGTTGTTGATCAACGAGCCACGCTTGAAGTTGCGCGTGCCATCGTCGTTGTTCGGGTCGTTGAGGTACTGGCTGGCCTGCTTGGCGGTACGCATGGAAGCGGTGTAGTTGACCGTCAGCGACGAATCCAGGGTGGTGTTTTCCCCCAGTTCGATCGTGGGTGCGGCGCCGGCTGTGGCACTGGCGATGGTGATGGCCGTTGCCAACAGGCAGCGGCTACCGGTCAGGTTCCCCGACTGGCGCGCAACAGTGATTCGCGTAAACATGCTCCTCTCCTTTTGTTGTTGTTTTTTCTTGTGTCGCCACAGCATGAAAAAAGCCCGTGCCGCGCGGTTTGGTGAGACGGGTGCGCCTTATGCCTGAGCGTTGCTGGCCACCACCGCCCGCAATTCGTTTTTCGCCACCTTGCTCGACGGATTGAGTGGCAACGCACTGAAGAAGCGCACCTGGCGCGGCACCTTGTAATTGGCCATCTGCTCACGGCTCCAGGCGATCAATTGCGCCTCGTCAAGTGCTTCACCTTCGCGCAGCACCACGCAGGCACATCCGACCTCGCCCATGCGTTCATCGGCGATGCCGATCACCGCCACCTGGGCAATTGCCGGATGCCTGATCAGCGCCGCTTCGATTTCCGCCGGGTAACAGTTGAAACCGCCGACGATGAACATGTCTTTCAGGCGGTCGGTGATGATCAGGTTGCCCGCCTCGTCCAGGCGCCCGACATCGCCGGTGTGCAGCCAGCCTTCGGCGTCGATCGCTTCGCGGGTCGCTTCGGGGTTCTGGAAATAGCCCTGCATGATGTGGAAGCCACGCAGGCAGATTTCACCGGTAAGCCCGGCGTTCAGTGCCTGGTTGTCCGGATCGCGAATGCTCACTTCGGTCCCGGCAATCGGCCGTCCGCTGGTGCCGGCGATCACCTGCGCCGAGTCCTGGGGATCGCAGATCGTCGCCAGCCCGCCGCACTCGGTCAGGCCGTAAGCAGTGGTGACCACGGCAAATCCCAACTCGTTGCGCATGCGCTCGATCAGGCTCGGTGGAATGCTGGCTGAACCTGTGACCGCAATGCGCAGGCTCGACAGGTCGGTCTGCTTGAGTCGCGGGTGGGCCAGCAGCGACAGGTACAGGGTCGGCGCGCCGGGCAAGACGCTGATGCGCTCCCGGGCAATGCGCTGGAAGACTTGTTCTGCGTCAAACACCGCGTGGGGCAGGATGGTCGCCCCACCGATCAGGCACGTCAGCCAACCGGCCTTGTAGCCAAAGGCGTGGAAGAATGGATTGACGATCAGGTAGCGGTCGCCCGGCACCAGGCCGATGACCTTGACGTATTCGCTGAAGGCCCGCAGGTTCTGCCCATGGCCGCTCATCACGCCCTTGGGTTTGCCGGTGGTGCCGGAGGTGAACAACAGGTCGCACATGGCCTCGGGGCCGACTGCCAATGCGCGGCGTCTGGCACCCTCGGCATCGACGGTGGCGGCACCGCGCAGGAACTGTTCAAGGGTCAGGTCCGAAGACCGCTCGGGAGTATCGCCATCGATAATCACCAGGTGTTCCAGGTTGACCGGCCGATGGGGCGCGAGCAGCGCCGGGTAGTCGACGTCGAGAAAGCGCTGCTGGACAAACAACAGCCGGCAGCCGCTGCGTTCCAGCACATCGGCGGCCTCAAGGCCCTTCATGCGCGTGTTGATCGGCACCAGCACTGCGCCGGCGCATTGAATGCCCAGTGCCGCGAGGATCCAGTCACCGCTGTTCGGCGCCCAGACACCGATCCGGTCGCCGGCCTGAATGCCCAGCGCCATCAAGCCCCGGGCAAAGCCCATGACCCGTTCCGGCAGCTCGGCGTAGTCGATGCACTGCCCGTTGTCTTCGATGGCCGTGCGACCGGCAAAACGTTCGGCACTCTGGAACACCAACCGGGCAATGGTGGTGGGCACTTCGCTCAGCGGCAGGGATAGCTTCAGGCTCTGGTTCATCGTAGGCTCGGTGATCTGCATCATTCGGGAAAACGGATACGCAAGTGGGCGCTGGTCGGCACGGCCTGGCAGGCCAGGATCCAGCCTTCGGCCAGTTCATCGCTGTCCAGCGCATCGTTGTGCAGCAGCTCGATCTCGCCACTGTCCAGCGTGCACATGCACGAGGCGCAGCCTCCCACCCGGCAGGCGCTGGGAGGTTTAAGGCCGGCACGCTCCATCGCGGCCAGCACGGTTTCGCCGCTGTCGCATGCCAGGCTGTGGTCCTCGCCATCCAGGCGCACCGACAACTGCGCCGCCATCGCCGCGTCACTGCTGACCACCAGGGGCAGTTCGCCTTCGCCGGGCAGCGAGACAAAGCGTTCGACATGGACCCGGCCGCCGGGCAGGCCCAGGCTTTTCAGTGCACTGACCGCGGCATCCATGAACGGCCCCGGGCCACAGATAAAGGCCTGGGCGTCTGTGAACGGACGCGCCAGCTCCGCCAATTGCTCGACGGTCGGAATGCCCTGCACCGAATCGAGCCAATGGACAATCTGCAGGCGTTGCGGATGCGCGCTGGCCAGGGCCTTGAGTTCGTCGCGAAAGATCACCGAGGCTTCATCGCGGTTGGCGTAGATCAACAGAATCCTGCCGTGGCCGGCCAATAACGCCGAGCGCAGGATTGAAAGCACCGGCGTCACGCCACTGCCCCCGCCGAACAGCAGCAGGTCGTCGTCCAGGCTACGGGGCACAAAAACCCCGGCGGGCGGCAGCACCTCCAGGGTTTGACCGGCCTGAAGCTCGCCGCAGAGCCAGTTCGAGGCCCGGCCGTCACGCACGCGCTTGACCGTCACTCGCAGCGGTTCTCCGAGCAACGGCGTGCTCGACAACGAATAGCAGCGCGGCAACCAGCCGTCCTCGAAAGGCACTCGCAAGGTCAGGAACTGGCCGGGTTGATAACGAAAGTGTTCGCTCAAATGCTCCGGCACGTCGAATACCAGGGAACGCGCATCGGCGGTTTCCTCGATCACTCGCGCCACGCGCAGGGCAAGATAATTGTTCATAGGTCAGGTACTCATGACCACCTGCCCGAGCATCACGAGCAGGTGTAAACCCAGGGGTATCGAAACGGGCACCATGGCCTCAGACGTACGGGTCCGGATTGGGCAGGCCCAGCATCACCGCGCCGAAACTGCGCCCGTAGGCCATGTAGTTGTTGGCGATGTGCCCACGCGCCTGATGCAGGTCGCGGAACAATCGCGCCACCGGGTTGGTGGTGTACAAACCCGAGGCGGCCATGCTGCGCAGCAAGTCGTTCACCCGATCGGCGCAGATGTTGGTCACATAGGCCGATTGGTAGCGATACAGCAGGCGGGTCTCGGTGTCCGGGTATTCGCCGGCACGTGCCAGGCTCATCAGGTGCTCGTAGTTGCGCTCCAGCACCAGGCGCAGGCTGTCGACAGTGATCATCGCTTCGGCAACCGCGGTTTGCGCCACTGGATCGTCGGCGGTGCGGGCGCCGTGCTTGCCGATGTGTCTGGCGGCGTTGTCGCGAAACTCGTTGATCGCGCCTTGCAATGCGCCGATGGCCGAGGTCGAGACAGCGCGCGAAAACACCTGGGCGAAGGGGATGGCGTAGATCGGGTTGGTGTTGACCAGACGGCCGGGCGTCGCTTCCAGGGTCCAGTTATTGGTGCGTTGCACGCGATGGGCCGGGACGAACACATCCTCGACCACGATGTCATGGCTGCCGGTGCCGCGCAGGCCCATCACGTCCCAATTGCGCTCGATCAGATAGTCGCGTTGTGGCAGCAGGAAGGTGCCGTGCTCGGCAGCCAGTTCGCCATCGGGCGGCAGGATGCCGCCCAACAACACCCATTGGCAGTGCTCGCTGCCGCTGGAGAAACCCCAGCGCCCGCTGATCCGGTAACCGCCCTCCACGACCGTGACCCTGGCCGCCGGCATATAAGTCGAGCAGACCAACGTGCTGTGGTCATCGGCCCAGACTTCACGCTGTGCTTCGATCGGATAACGTGCCAGCTGCCAGGGGTGAACCCCCATCACGCCATAGATCCAGGCCGTGGACATGCAACCCTCGGCGAGGATGGTCTGGATTTCGAAGAAGGTCCGCGGATCCACTTCATAGCCACCAAACGCCCGCGGCTGCAAGGCCCGCAGCAAGCCGGCGGACTGCAACTCGGCGATGGTCTCCTGCGGCACCTTCAAGTCTTTCTCGGCCTGCGCCGTGCGCGCCTTGAGTGCCGGCACCAGGCGTCGCGCACGTTCCAGCAGATCACGTTCGTCCTGGGTCTTTTCTCGCTTGCTGTGCATCACTCGATTCTCCCGATCTCACTGCGCCACTGCGCGAGTTGTGATGGATCATCGGATCGGGCGAGAAATCATTCATCGTCAAAGCGGACTAGGGGGGTGCCCGGCTCCTGTAGGAGCCAGGCTTGCCGGCGAAGAACGATAACGCGGTGCGACAGATACACCGCGGCGTCCGTTTCGCCCGTAGGAGCGAGGCTTGCCCGCGAAGAACGATAACGCGGTGCAACAGATAAACCGCGGTGCCCGGTTCGCCGGCAAGCCTGGCTCCTACAGGCGAAGAACGCGGCACCCGCGGCGCTAGTCCGTTGAGACGATGCTGTCACCGGCCGTTGCAGCGATATTCAATCCATCAACCATCGACCCCACGGAGCAAGGGCCCATGAGTATTTTGCAGCGTTTCCAAATGGACGGCAGCGTCGCCATTGTCACCGGCAGCGGCCGGGGTATCGGTCGGGCGATTGCCCTGGCGTATGCCGAAGCCGGCGCCGATGTAGTGTGCTCGGCGCGCTCGCTGGACGAGGTACAGGCCGTGGCCGAAGAAGTGCGTGGCCTGGGCCGACGCGCCCTGGCGTTCGCTTGCGACGTCAACGATGCCGAGCAACGTCAGGCGCTGGTGCGCCATGGCGTTGAGAACATGGGTCGCATCACTCACCTGGTGAACAACGTCGGCGGGGGCGGGCCCAACGATCCGCTGGCCCTGACCCCTGAGCAATTCGCCGAGGTGCTGAACTTCAACGTCGCCACCAGCTACGCCTTCTGCCAGCTGTGCGTGCCGCTGATGCGCGAGGCCGGTGGCGGCAACATCATCAATATCAGCTCGGTGGCGGCGCGTTATGCCCAGCGCCATTTCAGCGCCTACGGTACGGCCAAGGCCGCGCTCAGCCATCTGACCCGCTTGCTGGCCCAGGACTTCGCGCCGCAGATCCGGGTCAACGCCGTCGCCCCCGGCCCCACCCTGACCGAGGCGCTGAACGGCGTGATGCCGGCCGCCATGCGCCAGGTCATGGAAACCAACACCCCGCTCAAATGCCTGGGCACCCCGCAAGACATCGCCGCCGCCGCGCTGTACCTGGCCAGCCCCGCTTCGGCCTGGGTGACCGGCAAGATCATTGATGTCGATGGCGGTGCCGACTCGTCGGTCTGGCCCGGCTGAACCCACTCCTTTGGGTCCGTCTCTGTTGATGTCGGGGCGGGCTTTTTTTCTTCCCACCCATCTGGAGCCCTCCCATGGACGCCCATTTGATCAAAGCGCTCGGTGATGAGCTGTTCAACGCCCTGCGCAGCCGCCAGACACTGGCGCCCCTGACCCGACGCTATCCCCAAATCACCCTGGAGGAGGCGTACCGGATTTCCCTGCACTTCCTGCAACGCCGCGAAGCCCTCGGCGAGCGGGTGATCGGAAAGAAAATCGGGGTCACCAGCCGCGTTGTGCAGGAAATGCTCGATGTCCACCAACCGGACTTCGGGTTCCTCACCAATGCCATGCAGGTCGAGGATGACAGCGATGTCAGCCTGGCCCGCTACAACTTGATCCAGCCCCGGGCCGAAGGCGAAATCGCTTTTATCCTCGGCGAAGACTTGCAAGGCCCGGGCATCAGCGCCGAGGACGTGCTGGCCGCCACTCAATCGGTGGCGCCATGCTTCGAGATCGTCGATTCGCGGATCGACGACTGGCAGATCCGCATCCAGGACACCGTGGCCGATAACGCGTCCTGCGGGGTGTTCGCCCTCGGTACTCAGCGCATCGACCCGCGCTCGCTGGACCTCGCCGCGGTGCACATGCAACTGCTGAAAAACGGCCAGCCGGCAGGCTCGGGCCTGGGCTCGGCGGTGCAAGGTCACCCTTGCGCGGCCGTGGCCTGGCTGGCCAATACCCTGGGCGAGCTGGGCATTCCTTTCCGCCGGGGCGAAATCATTCTCTCCGGTGCCCTGGCGCCGCTGGTCCCGGTGGTGGCCGGTGACCGTATCAGCCTGTCAATGACCGGTCTCGGTGAAGCCAGCCTGCGCTTCGCCCCTTGATCACCCCTTGATGACCCCTTTCCCTCCCCTGGAGCCAAAGACCATGAGCAAAAAGATCAAATGCGCGCTGATCGGGCCGGGCAACATCGGCACCGACCTGCTGTACAAACTGATGCGCAGCGAGGTGCTGGAACCGGTGTGGATGGTGGGCATCGACGCCACCTCCGAAGGGCTGGCACGGGCTCGCGAGCTGGGCCTGAAAACCACCGCCGATGGCGTTGACGGCCTGCTGCCCCATGTCCTCGAAGACCAGATCCAGATCGCCTTCGACGCCACCTCGGCCTACGTGCACGCGCAGAACTCGCGCAAGCTCAATGCCCTGGGCGTGTTGATGATCGACCTGACCCCGGCGGCCATCGGCCCGTACTGCGTGCCGCCCGTCAACCTCAAGGCCCAACTGGGACTGGGCGTGATGAACGTCAACATGGTCACCTGCGGTGGCCAGGCCACCATTCCGCTGGTGGCGGCGGTGTCCAGCGTGCAACCGGTGGAGTACGCCGAAATCATTGCCACCGCCGCCTCCAAATCGGTCGGTCCCGGCACCCGGAAAAACATCGACGAGTTCACCCGCACCACCGCCAGCGCAGTGGAAAAGGTCGGCGGCGCGAAGAAAGGCAAGGCGATCATCATCATCAACCCTGCCGAGCCACCGCTGATGATGCGCGACACCGTGCACTGCCTGACCGCCAGCGAACCCGACCAGCCGGCGATCACCGCCGCCATCGAGGCCATGATCAAGCAAGTGCAACGCTATGTGCCCGGCTACAGGCTGGTCAACGGCCCGGTATTCGACGGCAATCGGGTGTCGATCTTCATGGAAGTCGAAGGCCTGGGCGACTACTTGCCGAAGTACGCCGGCAACCTCGACATCATGACCGCCGCCGCAGCGCGCACCGCCGAAATGTTCGCCGAGGAAATCCTCAAGGGCGAACTCGTGCTGACCGCCACCGCCCAAACCGCCCACGCATAAGGAGCCGACCATGGATCTTCGCGGCAAGAGCATTACCGTTCACGACATGTGCCTGCGCGATGGCATGCACCCCAAACGCCACCAGATCAGCCTGCAGCAGATGAAAGACATCGCCTGCGGCCTCGACGCGGCCGGCGTGCCGCTGATCGAAGTCACCCATGGCGACGGCCTGGGTGGCAGCTCGGTGAACTACGGCTTCCCGGCCCACACCGACGAGGAGTATCTGTCGGCAGTGATCCCGTTGATGAAAAAGGCCAAGGTGTCGGCGCTGCTGTTGCCGGGCATCGGCACTGTCGATCACCTGAAAATGGCCCATGAACTGGGGGTCAACACCATTCGCGTGGCCACCCATTGCACCGAGGCCGATGTCAGCGAACAGCACATTTCCCACGCCCGCGGCCTGGGCATGGACACCGTCGGTTTCCTGATGATGGCCCACATGAACAGCCCCGAAGGCCTGGTCAAGCAAGGCTTGCTGATGGAAAGCTACGGCGCCAACTGCATCTACCTGACCGACTCGGCGGGCTACCTGCTGCCGCACGACGTGAGCGCCCGTGTGGCGGCGATGCGCGCAGCCCTCAAGCCGGAAACCGAGATCGGCTTTCATGGCCACCACAATCTGTCGATGGGCGTGTCCAACTCAATCGCCGCGATTGCCGCCGGGGCTAACCGTATAGACGCCGCCTGCGCGGGCCTCGGTGCCGGTGCCGGCAACACGCCGATGGAGGTACTGGTGGCGGTCTGCGAACGCATGGGCATCGACACCGGCGTCAGCGTGTTCGGTATCCAGGACGTCGCCGAAGATTTAGTTGTGCCGATCATGGACTTCCCGATCCGCAGCGACCGCGATGCCCTGACCATGGGCTACGCCGGGGTCTACGGTTCGTTCCTGCTGTTCGCCAAGCGCGCCGAGAAGAAATACGGCGTGTCGGCCCGGGAAATCCTCGTTGAAATGGGCCGTCGCGGTATGGTCGGTGGCCAGGAAGACATGATCGAAGACACCGCCATGACCCTCGCCCGCCAGCGGCGGCAGACGTAAAGATCCCGCCGCTGGTTCCGACGCATTCGCGGGCAAGCCCGCTCCCACAGGTTCCGTGTCGTACACAGATTTTGTTTACGATACGGAACCTGTGGGAGCGGGCTTGCCCGCGAAGAGGACATGTCAGTCACTATATATGGAGACTGGCTCACCCGCTTTCGCGAGCAAGCCCCGCCCCACAAAATGTCAACGCCAATCGGCGACGATGCCGTGTTCCAACGCAAACGGCTGCGCGGCGATGGTCCGGCGTTGAAACCCTGGCGCCTGTTCGGCGGTGGCCAGCCACAGCATCACGGCCGCCGGAACGTGAGGTGGGGCACTGCCGGCGCGCAGGGCGATCAGGCCTTTGTCGCCGATGGTGGCCTTGAGGGCTTCGGTGGTGACTACGCCCGGATTGAGGGTATAGGCGCGAACGCCGGCCTCACCCAGTTCCGTAGTCAGCACCCCGGACAGTCGCGACACCGCGGCCTTGCCCGCGCCGTAGGCATAACCCCAACCGCCCTTGCCCGCCGCCACCGGTGGGTCGCTTTCGCCGGCGCCGGAGGTGACGTTGATCACCACCCCGCCGCCGCGCGCCACCATGTGTTCGGCCACCGCCCGAGTCAATAGAAAGGGGGTAAGGATGTAGCCCTGGAACATCCGCTCCAAGGTCTGGGCTTGCAGGTCCATGAACCCGGCGTTGAGGTCACTGCCTTGGTAGATCGCGTTGTTGATCAGCACGTCGATGCGCCCGTACTCGACCAGCACCGCCTCGCAGGCGGCCAGGGCCGAAGCGCTGTCGAGCAGGTCCATCGGCACCACGAGTACCCGGCAACCGAGTTCGCGTAACGCTTGGGCGGTTCCGTTGAGGCTGCCGGCCAGCGGCGCTCCGTGGGCGTCGCGCAGGGCATGTTCATGTTGTTCGCCCTCGTTGAGAGTGCGGGCGCTGATCGCCAGGTCGAAACCGGCACGGGCGAACGCCAGCGCCGCCTCGCGGCCAATTCCACGGCTGGCGCCAGTGATGAATGCCACCTTGTTCATGAGGATTCCTTTTAGAAGCGCGAGGCGCGGACCATGGCGTCCATACCGCCATCGACGAACACCACGCTGCCATGGACAAACGACGCTTGTGGCGATTGCAGGAAGGCCACCACTGCGGCGAGCTCATCCGGGCGCCCTGAGCGGCCCAGGGGCGCGACGAAATCGCGGGTTGCCTGGCCAAACCGTGCATCTTCCAGCGAAGCCCGGTGCAACGGGGTTTCTACCGCGCCCGGCGCCACCACATTCAAGCGCATGCCCTGCTTGCCCCAGCTCACAGCCAGGTTACGGGCATGATGACTGATGGCGTACTTGGAGGCGGCATAGGCAACGTGAGGCTGGCCGAGGGTGTTGGCCAATGCCATCGCCTGGTCTTCATCGCCTGCGAGCATCGCGTCAATCATCGGCTGGCCGTCGGCCCCCGAATGCGTCGCCGCCACTGAGCCGATCACCAGCGCAGCCGGTTGCTGGCTCCGGGCCAACGCCCCTTGCAGGCCGTCGAGTAATTGGCTGACGCCAAAGTAGTTGACCGCCGGGATCAGGCTGCAGGTCGGCGCCGTGACACCGACCCCGGCGCAGCAGATCAGCCCGTCGAGCACCCCGCCGCTGAGTTCAAGCACTTGCGCGATGGCCGCGTCACGCCCCTGTGGGGTGGACAGGTCCGCGACCACTTCGGCGTTGCTGCGATCGATACCGATGACCTGGTGCCCGGCGGCGCGAATGGCGGCGGATACGGCGGCCCCAATTCCCGACGCACTCCCGGTAATGGCTGTAATAGGCATAGTTGTTCTCCGTGATAGGTCCCCCAGTATCGACAGAGCAATCAAACGACGGCATCGTCTGTGCGGACTAAGTGTGCCTGTAACACCGCGTCACCGCTCTTCGCCTGTAGGAGCGAGGCTTGCCCGCGAACCAGGCACTGCGGTGTGCCTGTAACACCGCGTCACCGTTCTTCGCCTGTAGGAGCGAGGCTTGCCCGCGAACCAGGCACTGCGGTGTGCCTGTAACACCGCGTCACCGTTCTTCGCCTGTAGGAGCGAGGCTTGCCCGCGAACCAGGCACTGCGGTGTGCCTGTAACACCGCGTCACCGTTCTTCGCCTGTAGGAGCGAGGCTTGCCCGCGAACCAGGCACTGCGGTGTGCCTGTAACACCGCGTCACCGTTCTTCGCCGGCAAGCCTGGCTCCTACAGCAAAACGGGTTCAGGCCTGGCGATAGATGGGCACGGCCAGTTTCAGTGGCGGGATCTTGATTTTCTCACCCACTTTCAACACCAGCTTGGGCTTACCCAAGGCCACCACGCTGTTGAGCATGATGCGCACCAGCTCGGTCTGGCGTCGCACCCCGGTCTTGGAGAAGATCGAGCGCAAGTGCGCCCGCGCGGTGTTACGCCGGATATTCAGGGCCTCGGCCGCTTCTTCCAGGGACAGGCCGTTGGCCAGTTCCATGGCCAGGGCGGTTTCGGCCTTGGTCAGGTTGAACAGCTGCTTGGTCACCACTTCGCTGGCCAGGGATTTGCTCGACGCATCGCGGATGTACACCAACGCCGTCGGTTGGCCCTTCTCCTCGGCCCAGTCCAGGGACGGAATGGATTCGACCACCACACCGAGGTTGACCAGACCTGAAGGCCGCGTCACCGACATGGCCTCGGCACTTTTCGGGGCATCCGGGGAGAACGCGCCGCGAATCAGGCGTTGCAGTTCACGGTTGTCACTTGGATAAGTCGCCTCCAGGCGCCCGCCCACCAGTTTCAGGCCATCGGAACGGGCGAGGATTTCCTGGGCCACCGGATTGATCTGCAACACGCTGCCGCTCTCGTCGAGCACCAGGGTCGCCACCGATAACCGGCTGATGGCCTGGGAGTACAGATCGCTCAGCGATTCGCTGCGGTCCAGCAAGTTATGCAATTGCGAGGCGCGACGCAGGTGTGGCAGGAAACTGGCGCACAGCACCCGCTCGTTGGCGCAGAAGTTGGGGGCGTGTTTCGGGCGGGTGGCGCGAAAGCGCAGTTTGCCGCCGTCCGGGGTGGAGATGTCCGCACACATCACGTGATACACATCGTTGGGACCGCAGAACGCCTTGAAGTAGGCGCTGTGTTCCCATTCCGTGGAGCTCATGATGTCATCGACGGTGAACACCTTGTCCAGTGGCTGGTTGGCGAACGGCGTATTGGTCTGCGGGTAGGTCATGTAGCAGACGTCACCAGCACCTTCGATGTCGCCGACAATGATCATCACACCCGTATCGGGTTGGTCCGGCACCCGCAGGATCAGCGTGACGTAGTTGGCTTCGTAGAGCTTGAGAAAGCTTCTGAGGGCGTGGGCCATCAGTTTCGGATCGAGGGCGCCGTCGTAGATTTCGCCCACCAACTCGTTGTAGCGCGTGAGATCCAGGCCAAGGCTCGCCAGGACTTCCGGGGTCAGGACACCATCTTGCATAGTCTTTTCCTCGCTCGGGTAAGGACGGTGCCCTTCCCTTGTTATTTTTATAGTTTCGGCTAGTGGCCTGCGGGGGGCCCTGAAAACAGGGCCCCGCGCATCAGTTTCCCTGTCGCCTGCCTACTCCACAATAGGCCCGACAGGTTTATTTTTTCGCTATTGAGAATCACGCGCAGCCGGGCTTTTTTTCAGCTCGAACCTGCCTTGTGGTGCCGGGTGCTGGCGTGCCCGTTCGCTGACCAACGGTCGCCCGCGATTGAACCAGGCCGCCAGCGCCGGCAAGAGGAAAATCGCCCCCAGCACGTTGACCAGGAACATGAACGACAGCAACACACCCATGTCAGCCTGGAACTTCAGCGGCGCGAAGGCCCAGGTGCAGACGCCAATGGACATGGTCACGGCCGTGAATACCGCCGCCGTGCCGCGTTGGCACATGGCCTCGTAGAACGCCTCGCGCAGGTTGGCTCCGCGCAGCATTTCATGCTGGATGCGCTCGTACAGATAAATGCCGTAGTCGACGCCCACGCCCACCCCCAACGCCATCACCGGCAAGGTGGCGACCTTCAGGCCGATCCCGAGCATGGTCATCAGGGCGTTGCACAGGATCGCGACAATTGCCAGCGGCACCAGAATGCACAGCACCGCGCGGATCGACAGGAAGGTCATCCAGCAAAACAGCGCGACTGAACCGAACAGCGCCCCCAGCATGATGATTTCGGCGCGCTTGACCGCCTCGTTGGAGGCCGCCATCACCCCGACGTTGCCACCGGCCAGAAGGAACTCGACTTGCGGCGAGCTGATCTCGGCAATGATCCGCTTGGCTTCATTGATCGTATGACTGACCGTGCTGCCTTCGTGGTCGGCAAGGAACACCAGGATCTGCATCTGTTGGCAGCCGTCGGTGACCAGCCCGTCATCGGGCACATAGGCCCGCGCGCCCTGACTCAGGCCACGGGGCGATCCTGGAATCGCCGCCCAGCGCGGATTGCCTTCGTTATTGCCGGCAATCACCCGCTTGCCCATGTCCGCCACACTCTGGATCGACTGCACGCCTGAGACAGTGCGCATGCGGAAATCGAAGGCTTCCACCGCACGCATCACGGTGGGCGACAGGCAGCCTTCTTCGACGCCCTTGACCTGGACGAACACCGACATCACATCGAGTCCGATGGAATAGCTGCTGATGATCTTGCCGTTGTCCAGGTTATAGCGCGAATCGGCCCGCAGCTCCGGCGCGCCCGCACCGATATCGCCCACCGCCAGGTCGCGAGCCTTGTAGGCCCCGCCCGCCAGCAGCAACAGACTGATGGCGAACACCCCAAGGGCCGGCCCCGGTTCGGCCAGCGCCGACAGGCGCCACCACAGGCGGTGCCTGCCCGCAGGACGTGATTGCGCCCGGCGCAATAGCGCAGGCTCCAGGCGCAGGTAGGAAATGATGATGGGCAGCATCAGTTTGTTGGTGATGATCATCAACATCACGCCGATGCAGGCCGTCACCCCCAGTTCGTGGACGATGGGAATGTCGATCAACATGATCACCGCAAATCCCAGGGCGTTCATCAACAAGGCCAGGGAACCGGGAATGAAAATCTTGCAGAACGCCGAACGCGCCGCGTCCCTGGAAGTGCTACCGGCCAGCACATCCTGCTTCCAGGCGTTGGTCATCTGCACCGCATGGGACACGCCGATGGAGAAGATCAGGAACGGCACCAGGATCGACATCGGATCAATGCCCAACCCCAGCAACGGCAACAGGCCCAGCAGCCAGACCACCGGCAGCAACGCCACCACCAGCGCCACCACGGTCAGGCGCAGGGAACGGGAATACAGCCACAGCAGCAACCCGGTGATCACGAAGGCCACGACAAAAAAGCCGATCACCGTGTTCAGCCCTTCGACCACATCGCCCACCAGTTTGGCGAAGCCGACGATGTTGATCTCGATATCGGGACTGTTGTACTTGGCGCGGATTTCTTCCAGGCGCTTGGCGATGTCGACATAGGACACCGGCTGGCCGGTCTTGGGGTCGGTGTCCTGCAGATCGGCGCGGACCATGGCTGACTTCAGGTCATTGGCCACCAGCCGGCCTACCTGTCCGGAGGCCGCCGTGTTGCTGCGTACCTGCGCCAGGTCCGCGAGGGTGCCGCTAAAGCGCGGAGGCACCACCACGTCGCCAAAAAAACCTTCCTCGGTAATTTCGATGTAGCGCACATTGGCGGTAAACAGCGACGTCACGCTGGGGCGACTGACCCCTGAAATGAAAAACACGTCGTCGGTGACTTTGCGCAGGGTCTCGAGGTACTCGGCGTTGTAGATGTCGCCCTCGCCCTTCCAGCGTACGCTGACCAGGAGGCGGTTGGCGCCGGTGAAGTAGCGGCTGAATTTGAGAAAGTTGACCATGTAGGGATGCGTCACCGGGATCTGTTTGTTGAACCCCGGATCCAGCTGCGTGTGGGTGGCGCTGTAGCCCAGGCCTAGCGTCACCAGCACGAACAGCAACAGCAGCCCCTTGCGCCAGGCCATCAGATGGTCGGCGCACGTTTCAACGCCACGCGTCACCCAGTGTTTACCTTGATTCATTGCCTGCCTCTCATTTACCGGGTGGCCTGTTTGGCCACTAGGGCAGCAACGCTGCCACCTGAACCCTGCAATACTCCGCGCTCGCCACCCACCAGCAGCCGCGAGCCGACCATCGTCGCCGAGGTCAACGTACCGAGCCCTGCCAGGCGTTCGACACCCACCAGCGCGCCCTGTGCATCCAGGCGCACCACCGAGCTGCCAGCGCCTACGATCACCAGCCCCGAGTGATCGGGCAGCAGTACATGGCCGTACAACGGCAGTTGGTTGCCCACGTTGATCTGGGTCCAGCTGTCGCCGAAGTCGTGGCTGACGAACACATGCCCGCGCATACCGTAGGTCACCCAGTTATCCGCGCTCAGGCGCACGATGCCGAACAGCGAGCCGCTGTAGAACGCCGGCAAGGTCTGCCAGTGCTGACCGGCATCGGCCGTGCGCAGCATCAGGCCCTGCTCCCCCACCAGCATGCGCCGGCCATCGTCGCCACCGGCCATGCTGTTGAGGTGCGCGCTGTCGATGTCCAGGGACTGCGGCGTCCAAGTCCGCCCGGCATCAACGGATTGATAGAACTTGCCGAAGCTGCCGAACGCCATGACGTTGTCGCCACCGCCGGTCCAGATGCCGAGCAGCGGTTCGCCCAGATCGGCGTCGTAGCGTATTTCCTGCCAACTGCTGCCGGCGTCCATCGAACGCAGGATCCAGCTGTCATGCCCGACGGCGAGCAAACGCTTGGCGTCCAGTGCCACGACGGCAGTCAGGGTGGCATTGCGCTGCGTGGCGACGCTGGCTGGTTGCCAGCTGACGCCCTGATCGTCGCTGAGCAGAATGCTGCCGCGCTCACCCACGGCTACCACGCGCGTGCCCAGATTGAGCAGGCCGTTGATCTGCACCCGGTCCGGGCGTGTGGCCAACAGTTCCGCTTGCGGTGGGGATTTCGGGGAAAAGGTGTAGCCGATGGTCAAGGCGACCACCAGGCAGACCGCGTAGCCGATCACAGAGCGCATGAGTAATGCTCCTGTCTAAGGCACGTGTGCATGGGGCAAGTCATAGGGCCGATCCTCTTGTTCTTGTCAGGCGCCAGGGCATGCGAGGCAATCGAGATGGCTTGCCTCTGAGGGGATAGTCGGCGCAAGGCGTGGGGTGACACATCGTCCAAATGGCTTATGCATTGGCGCAAATGGCGTAGGGCGGGGATGTGTGTGCGACGCAGAGATTTGTAGGAGCGAGGCTTGCCCGCGAACCAGACGCCGCGGTTTAAATATAAAACCGCGTCATCGTTCTTCGCCGGCAAGCCTGGCTCCTACAGGGGCGGGGCGATCAGGCGATGTAGAGGATCACCAGTTCGTTGATCACCGACGGCCGGTCCTGGCCCACGACATGGATATTGAGTTCCAGGGTCAGTTGGGTGCCGCGCACCGATACCTCGACTTTTTTCACCCGGGCCCGCGAATAGATCCGCGAGCCGGCCGGCACTGGCGCCGGGAAGCGCAAGCGATCGGAGCCGTAGTTGATCTGGGTGGTGTAGCCGCTGATCTCGAAGCCCAGCGCCAGTTTCATCCGCGACTGCAGCACCTGGACCAGCGCGCCATGGGCAATGGTGCCGCCGAACGGGCTTTGCAGGCGCGCCCGCTCCGGATCGGTATGGATCCAGTAATCATCGCCCGACAACTGGGCAAAGGCGTCGATCAGGGCCTGATCGACCAGCACCACGTTGCTCCAGTCGCTGAACTGCTCGCTGACCAGGGCCTGCAAGGCCGGCCCATCGTTGAGGTCGATCTGCCGGACGGGCGATTGCTGCGACGCGACAGGCGCCGGCTCGCTGTCCAGCGCGGGCAGCGATTCAAGGCTCGCCGCATTCTTGTCCACCCCGGTAAAACGCAGCAGGCGGTTACCCTTGGCGTCGACTTCGGCGAACACCGGCTGCAATGGCATGCCGATGCGGATTTCGGCTTCATCAAGGCCCACCAGGTTGGTATTGATGCGCACCCCTTGGGCCAACTCGACCACCGCCAGTTTCTGCGGCATTTCATCGATAAAATCGGGCAAGGTGGCAATGCGCGTCACGGTGTAGCTGTACAGCGTCGCGGTGCCGTCGACTTCGCGCCAGGCCAGGTCATGTTCCAGGCACACCGTGCAATGTCGGCGCGGGTAGAAGTTCCAGTGCGCACAGGCGTTGCATTGCTGGATCAACAGGCGGCGAGCCTTCAGGCCCTCCCAGAACGGTGCGGAAATCTGCGTCGCGACCGGCATCGGTTTGTTGTTGGACATGTGCTTATGCTCCCTGAAGTATCAATGCGCCCTGCTCGCTCATCACGCCGCCGGTGCCGGAGACGTAGACGCTGTCACAGCGCCCCAGTTGACGCTCACCGGCAGTGCCGGCGATCTGCGTCACCGCCTCGATCACCTGGCTCATGCCACCGGCCGAGGCCGACTGACCGAAACTGAGTTGCCCGCCATGGGTGTTCATCGGGAAATCGCCACGCCAGGTCAGGTCGTGTTCGCGCACGAACGCCATGCCCTCGCCCTTGCCACAGAAACCGGCATCTTCCAGGGTCAGCAAGGTGGTGATGGTGTAGCAGTCGTAGATCTGCGCGGCATCGACGTCCTTGGGCTTGAGCCCCGCCATGGCAAAGGCCCGCTGGGAAGCCGGACCAATCGGCGTGTTCAGCATGTCTTCGGCATAGGACGGCGACTTGAACGCCAGGTGTTCGCCAAACCCGGTAATGAAGGCCGGACGCTTGCGGGACCGTGCCGCCACTTCCTTGTTGGTGATGATCATCGCGGCGCCACCGGCCACCGGCATGACGATTTCCAGGACGTGCAACGGGTCGGCGACCATTTTGCTGGCCAGGACCTGTTCGATGGTCAACGGCTGGCCGTAGAACATCGCTTGCGGATTGGCCAGGGCGTTGGTGCGCTGATCGACGGCGATCTTGGCCATCGCCCGTTGGTCGTAGTCGTATTGTGCGGCGTAACGCTGGGCGATCATCGCGTAGCCGGTGTTCTGGCCCATGTGCCCGTAAGGCAGGTCAAACTCGGCTTCGGGCGCGCCGAACGCGGTGCTGTGTCCACCGAAACGCATGGACCGGGCCATCCAGCCGGGGTCCTCGTCAGGGCCCAACGGCGCCATGCGTGCCGGGATGACGCACAGCACAGCCTGGCACAGCCCCAGTTCGATGGCCGCGGCCGCGCGCCAGACCATGCCCACCGACGTGCAGCCGCCCAGGTCGACCACTTCGGCGAAGTTCAGGCGCAGGCCCAGGTACTCGGCGGCCATCGCCGGTACGAACACCGAGGCTTCATGAAAATGCGGGCCGTTGATCACCAGCCCATCGAGGTCCGAGGCCTTGAGCCCGGCATCGCGCAGGGCCTGGGCCGCCAGGTCGGCGACTTGCTCAAGGTGGAACATCTTGGGCGCGGTCGCGTATTTTTCCGGTTTGTATTGTGCGGTGCCAACAATGGCCGCATGCCCTTTGAGCCCCATAGTGCCTCCATGCCGAAGCGTTACGCTGCGGCGATTTCCAGGTTGTGTTGAAGGTCCGGGCACGTCAGACGCCCCGGAGCTTGCGAAGTCGATCAGAAGGTGTATTTCATCGAGAACGTGGCGTAGTCGCGGTCGGCGAACGGACGGTTGACCGGGTCCGCGTCACCCAGGTAGCTGATGTACTTCAAGCCGAGTTCCAGGTTGCCCAGGTACTTGAAGGTCGTGCCCGCGCTCAGGCGTCGATCGCCGGCGACGCCGGAGATGCTGCCGGCCATGGGCGTGGAGCCGCTGAAGACGTTGGAGAAACTGAAGGGGACTTCCAGATCCCAGCCCTGGAAAACTCCCGGATAACTGAACGATGCGCCCACGGTGTAGGCGCTGGAAGACTTGGTGCGAAAGCCCGCGGCTGTGCTGTAGGTATAGTCATCGGAAGACGCCACTAGAGGTGCCAGGGAAGGCAACAGGTTCACGCCTTGCAGGTTGGGCGCCGCCGAAGCGGAGTCGACGCTGTCGACCTGCACGCGAATGATTTCGGCAGTCAGGCTCGTCTGGCTGGCCCAGGGACGGTTGCCCAGGATACGGATCGCCGACAACTGCATTTGCTGGCCCTTGCCTTTGGCCGGCACCGCGCCAAGGCCGGTATTGACCATCACCGGCGCACCGTCGCGGTACGACCATTCGGCGCCGACCTGGGTGTCGCCGATCTTGGTCGAGGCGCTGATGCCGGTCAGCTTGATGTCTTCGAAGTACTTGATCCGGTAACCATTGCTGACGAAGGCGTTGAGGCCACCGCCCACTGGCAGCGGGTTGTAGCCGACCAGGGCGGTGGCCGGGTTCTTGTCGTGGTAGTTGACGTGGAACAGCGACAGCTCGATGGCCGGTACCGGGCGGTAGCGCATCTGCACGCCCCACTGGCCGCTATCGCGCGGTTCGTCGGTACCACGGTAAGCGATCTTCTGGCCGTTGGCGTAGATGAACTCGCGACCGGGTCCAACCACGTCGCTGCTCGACAGGTAGCTACCCACCGGCGGCAGTTCGGTGCCCTTCCATTCGTATTGCACGTATGCACCGAAGGTCAGCTGGGGGTTCAGTCGGAACGAGCCGGAGAACTGGCCCACCGGCAAGAGTATTTCCTTGACCTCGACACCCGGCTGGGACGCTTTTACCGCGTCAGACGGGTTTTGTACGCCGTTCACACCCGGGTAGAACAGACTCTCGCCCCAGGATTCGATGTGCCGCCCGGCCTTGACGTCCAGCATGGTGTCGTTGTCAAAGCGCCAGCCGCTGAACACATAGGCATCGAGCAGTTTGCTGCGACCGCCGCTGTAGTAGCGGGTGTCACTGGTGAACTCGTCGTTGCTGCCGCTTTTGTTCACGGTGGCGGGCGAATCGTTATCGTTTCCGCTGTGGTAGACGTCGTCGTAGAAGGTACTGCCGCGCACCACGGCGCCGTAGTTGTCCTTACGCAGGATCATTTCCGCCAGCGCGCCCACGCGGTTGGTGGTGAGGCTGCCACTATCGAAGTTGCGGTTGGCATCGTCGGCGTTGACCGTCAGCAAGCGATCGCTCTGACTGCCAGTGCGCACACCAATGCCGTAACTGGTAGTCACCGACCAGTCGATGGTCGCGCCGTTGTCGAACTCGAAGGTTTCACCGGCCCATACCGGCGTGGACACCAGCGCAATCGCCGCCGCCAGGCCGCTGACCTGAAATGCGCTCGAAACCATGACCTTAGAGTTATTGTTGTTTTTGTTGATCACACTGATTCTCCTCAAGGGCAACCGGTTGGCTGCCTGGAATGTTCAACACTGCTGCCGTGCCATCCGCTCAAAACACGTTGAGCGGTGTAACCGCGCACGCTCCCCTTACAGCACGCCGGTAGCGATACAGCCCCCGGTCCTCTTCCCGCTCCAGCGACCCTTCGGCCACCAGGTAGTTGGCATGGGCCAACGTTTCGCCCAGCGCCATCAGTTCGTCGAAACGACCCGACAACTTGGGAAACAACACGGCCATCAGCTCGAGCACGGTGCGCGGCTCGTCACAGTTGGCCAGCATCTGCGCCAGATGCCCCCGGTGATGGGCGTCCAGCTGATCCAGGCGCTGATGCAAATTGAAGAACGGCCGCTCGTGCGCCGGCAGCACCAGCACGCTGTCGGGCAAGCTGCGCAAATGCTCGATGGAATCGAGCCAGTCGCGCAGCGGGTTGGCCAACGGCTCCGTGGCATGCACGCCGACGGTGGAGGTGATGCGCGGCAGCACCTGGTCGCCGGAGATCAGCAAGCCGTCATCGGCGGCGTACAGACAGGCATGTTCCGGCGAGTGGCCGCGGCCGATGACCACCTGCCAGGTGCGGCCACCGATACTCAGGAGGCTGCCCTCGCGCAAACGGCGGTAATGGTTCAGCGGCGCGGGCAGAAAATGGGCATTGCTCATCACCGCGAACATCTCGGTGCTTTGCTCGTCAACCACGCCTGCCTTGCGGTAGAAGTCGAGGAAGTCCCAGCCCGGTGGTTGACCGGCGGGAAACTTGAGGTGCAGCGACTGGAACTCGCTGGCGGTCATGTGCACCGGGCATTGAAAGCGCTCCGAAAGCCATGCGGCCACCCCGGCATGATCGGAGTGAAAGTGGGTGCAGACCACTGCCAGCAGCGGCAGGCCGGCACACACTTCATTCAGTACCCGGTCCCAGACTTCGCGGGTCTGCTCGGTGTTCATGCCGGTGTCCACCACCACCCAACCGTCGGTGTGGCGCAGCAGATAGAGGTTGATGTGGTCCAGGCGAAACGGCAGCGGCATACGCAACCACCAGACACCTGGCGCCACTTCGCGCACCTGCCCGGAATCAGGCGCCTGGGGCCATGGATACCGCAGGCCGCCGCGCAGTTCGTGACCGTTGTCGTCGAGATCAGTCATGGTGGGGCACCGCGAAAGGCGTCAGTCCGGCCCGCGTCAGCGCCTCTACCGAATAGGGCACATAAGTGCGGGCGTGGTCATCGCGGATAAACAGCGGATCGCTGCAACGCATCGGGCCGTAGCCTTGGCGTTGCAGATCGAACTTGCGCAGCTTGAAGCTGGCTGTCAGGTCTGCCGATTGCGTAACCCGCACAAACACCGGGGCTGCATAGCGCGGCAGACGTGCTTCAGTCAGAGCGAACAGCGCGCGTGGATCGAACGCCTGGCCCTCCTGCATCAGCACCGCGGCCATGCCGGCGCGTCCTTCATGGCCCGGTACCTGGACGCCATAGATGTTGATCAGCTCCAGGCCCGACAGATCGCTCAGCGCGTCCGCCACTTCCTGGGTCGACACGTTCTCGCTCTTCCAGCGGTAGGTATCGCCGATGCGGTCGACGAAGTAGCAGTAACCGTCGGCGTCCTCGCGCAGCAAGTCGCCGGAGCTCCAGTAGGCATCACCCTCGCGAAACACATTGCGGCGGATTTTGCTCTCGGTGGCCTCGCTTGAGGTGTAGCCCTCGAAACGGCCGCCACCGATCTCAGGGTGATCGACGATAAAGCCCATGGCCTCACCGATCTCGCCCACTTTGCAGACTTGGTAGTAACCGTTTTCGTCCCGTGGGTGACAGTCGTTTTCGATGTCGTACCGCACCAGCCGCAGGTTGGTTTTGTTCCAGTCCGGCACGCGGCCGCAAGAGCCGAAATAGTTGTCGACGTTGATCACCGTGGTATTGGCCTCGGTGGCGCCCCAACCCTCGAACACCTGGATCGGACCGAAGCGCTCCAGCCAGCGCTGCCAGGAGTCCGGTGACAACCCGGCGCCGAGCATGCAGCGCAGACTGTGCTCGCGCTCACCCGCGTGCAGCGGCTGATTGAGCAGGTAGCGGCAGATCTCACCGATATACTGGAAGATGCTGATCTGATGACGCGCGACGTCCTTCCAGAACTCTCGCACGCTGAACTTGCGGCGCACCACGATGGCAGCACCCACCCGCAGCGCGGTGGAGGTCACCGACGTGGCAGCGGCGCCGTGGTACAGCGGCAGGCAGCAATAGAACACATCCTCGCAAGTGGCTTGCAGGGTGGTTTCCATCACATCGCCCGAGGACATCCAGCGCATGTGGCTGTAGCGCGCCGCCTTGGGCAAGCCGGTGGTGCCCGAGGTAAAAATCAGCAGGGTTGGGGTCTGGGCATCGATGTGTGCGCGGATATCGCGGGGAAACGGCGTGCGCGGAGCTTTCTCCAGGCGCGCATCGAAATGCCCGTCGATGCCCTTGGGCAGCGGTCCGGTCCAGGGATTTTCCGCGTCGCGTATCAGCCAGCATGGCAGGTCCGGAAAGCCTTCGGTGGCCTGCACATTGGCCAGGCATTCTTCGCCGATCACCAACGCCTTGGCATCGGTGGTTTGCAACGCATGCAGCAGCGGGCGGCCGCTGACCTGAGTGTTGATGAACGCCACCACGACCCCGAGCTTGACCAGGCCGAACCAGGTGCAGAAAAACGCCGGGCGGTTTTCCATGGACAGGGCACAGACATCGCCGGCGCGCAGGCCGTTGGCATAAAACGTGTGAGCCATCTGATTGGCCCGCGCATCGACCTCAAAGTAGCTCAGGGTCTGTTCGCCGTAGATCAGGAACGGGCGCTCACCCTGTTCATGTGCCTGATGTTCCAGGCGGTCGGCCAGGGTGTAGAGATCGCCCGGCTTGATCTTCCCGGCAGCGGCAGCGCGCTGGTCAAGCAGCGCCTGTGTCTGCTCCCGCGGAACCGGGTGGGTCGGCGGGACGTTGGGCAAGTCGTTCAGGTTCATTGCGCCACCTCCTGGGCATTGGCTTGATAGGCGGGGTAATCCGAGTAGCCAGCCGAGCCCGGCGTGTAGAGGGTCTTGCGGTCGAAGCGGCTCAGTGGGAGGCCACGCTTCAAGCGATCCACCAGATCGGGGTTGGCAATAAAGTGACGAGCAAACGACACGGCAGCCCCCTCGCCCGACGCGAGAGCGGCACTGGCCGAAGGACCGTCGAAACCATCGTTGAGAATCAACGCATGAGGACTGTATTGACGCGCCAGGGCGAAGGCATTGAGGTCTGCCAATGGCGAGCGCATGATGTGCAGGTAAGCCAGGTCCAACGGCGCTACGGCTTCACACAAGGCGGCCGCCGTGGCAGCCGGATCCTGGTCGTCGATGTCGTTGTAGGGATTGCCGGGGCACAGGCGAAAGCCGACGCGTCCGGCGCCGATCGCGCTGGCCATGGCCTCGATCACTTCCTTGGCAAAACGCACCCGCCCCGCCACATCACCGCCGTAGGCATCGTTGCGCTGATTGCTGCCAGAGGCCATGAATTGCATCGGCAGATAACCGCTGGTGCAGTGCAGCTCGACACCGTCGAAGCCTGCCAGGCGCGCATTCAATGCGGCCTGGCGATAGTCTTCGATGGCCTCGTCAATACCCTGAAGGCTCAGCGCCTGTGGCTCGTCGGTATCGACCAGGCCCGCGGCGTCACTGAACACCTGGGTTCGCGCACGCAGCGCCGAAGGTGCCACCGTCGCAGCGCCTGCCGGTTTGTTGTGTTGGCTGGCGGCGCGGCCGACGTGCATCAGTTGCAGGACGATGCACCCGCCCTCGGCATGCACGGCGTCGGTGACCCGCTGCCAGCCGGCGATCTGCTCGCTGCTGTAGATCGCCGGAGTGCGGCAATAGCCCAGGCCGCTGGCGGACGGCGCGGTGCCCTCGGCCACGATCAACCCGGCACTGGCACGCTGACGGTAGTACTCGACCATCTCGCTACCGGGTACTGCATCGGCAAGGGCGCGGCTGCGGGTCATGGGCGCCATGACAATGCGGTTGGCCAGTTGCAGCTCGCCCAGGGTGACCGGCTCGAACAAGACGCTCATTTCAATTCCTCAGCTTTTTTGTTTTCAGGCTGTCGGATCGCTTGCCGCAGCTTGGGCAGGCACTGACACGCCAGCGAATATGGGCTGAATGATTGACGTTGAACGCGAGCGAAACATCGTCCGACAAGACTAGGTTCGCTATCGACAAGGCGATCCCGATACCGCATCGTTTGTACGCACGTAGGAGCCAGGCTTGCCGGCGAACGGGACGACGCGGTGCATCTGAAACACCGCTTGTGGGAGCCAGGCTTGCCGGCGAACAGGACGACGCGGTGCATCTGAAACACCGCTTGCGGGAACGGCAAAGATGGTCTGAACGGACGATGAAAAAAAACCGCGACAAGCCGAACATCGCGGCAACTAGAACAAAACCGGGAGCACCCGCAGTGAACCAATCCCCCGTGACATGGCGAACGCACTACGCGCTGTTCGTGCTCGCCAGCATCTATGTGTTCAACTACATCGACCGCCAGTTGATGGCGATCCTGATCGAGCCGGTGAAGCTCGAATTCGGCATTTCCGATACCGGCATCGGCCTGCTGTCGGGGGTGACCTTCGCCGTGTTCTACACCGTGTTCGGCTTCCCGTTGGGGCGCCTGTCGGACCGCATCGGGCGCAAGCCGGTGATCGCCTTCAGCTGCATTGCCTGGAGCCTGATGACCATGCTCTGCGGCATGGCCGGCAGCTTTTTGACCCTGGTTCTGGCGCGGATCGGCGTGGCCGTTGGCGAGGCCGGCGGTACGGCGCCGTCGGTGGCCATGGTCTCGGATTTGTACCCGGCGAACCGCCGTTCCACTGCCCTGTCGGTGCTGATGCTCGGTTCCAGCCTGGGGGCGATCGTTGGCCTGGGCCTGGGCGGCTGGATCGCCCAGCACCACGGTTGGCGCTACGCCTTCTTGCTGATCGGCGCGCCCGGCATCTTCCTTGGCCTGCTTCTGCTGCTGACCGTGCGGGCGCCCAAGCGCGCAGTGCCGCTGAGCAACGTCGCGGCGCAACAGGATGGCTGGCTCAAGACCCTCGTCGAGCTGTTTCGCATGCCCTCGTTCCTGTGGCTGGTACTCACCGGCGGTGCGGCGGCGATTGCCGGCTACGCCATCGGCACCTGGAGCCCGAGCTTCCTGATCCGTTCCCACGGCCTCAACCTGCAAGAAGCCGGATTCCTGGTGGGCGTGGTGGGCGGTACCGGTGCGACCGTCGGCACCCTGATGTGCGGCATGCTCACCGACCGCATGGCGCGGCGCGATGTCGGCTGGCAAATCGGCGTGCCACTACTGGGCACGTTGATCAGCATCCCCTTCGCCCTGGCGTACTTCCTCTGGCCCCAGGGCTTGGCGTTCCATATCGGCAGCATCGCGGTGCCACAGGCGTTCCTGTTCTACAGCGCCTTCGCCTTCTTCGGTGTGTGGTGGGCAACACCGTGCCTGAGCGCCATTACCCACCTGTTCCCGGCCACGCGACTGGCCCAGGCCACGGCGATTTTCGTCATGTCCATGACCCTGCTGGGCGTCGGTGTCGGGCCGCTGTTTGTAGGCATGCTCAGCGACTTCTTCGTGCCGACCCTGGGCAGTGAATCCCTGCGCTATGCCCTGGCTTCGTCGGTGTCAATGCTGGTGCTGGCCAGCGTGTTCCTGACCCTGGCGCTGCCGCGTTACCGCCACCACATGAAGAGCCCCGCCCCGCTGCTCGCACCGAACCAGGCCGTGACTGCCTGACCCTCTCCCCCACACCACTGCGCCGCTGGAACCTTGTCAGGTTCCAGCGGTTTTTTTTGAGGATCACCATGACTACCAGCGCCGTACAGATCAGCAACCTGCTCTACCGTTACGCCGAATGCCTGGACAGCGGCCAACTGGTCGAGGCCGCCGAGCTGTTTCGTCATGCCCGCATCAAGGTGCAAAGCCAGGGCGACTTCCTTGATCACACAGCCCTGCTGGGCATCTGGCAACAGCGAATCAAGCTCTACCCCTGCGGCACGCCCCGCACCAGACACGTCATCAGCAACCCCATCATCGACATCGACGAAGCCGCGGGAACCGCGACGGTTCGCTCCTGCTACACCGTGCTTCAGGCCACCGACACCCTGCCCCTGCAACCCATCGCCGCCGGGCGCTACTTTGATAAATTCGAGCGTGTCGGCGGGATTTGGCGGTTCAGCTTTCGTGATTATTCGCACCTGGAGATGATCGGGGACTTGACGGGGCATTTGTTGATGTAGGAGGGAGTGGGCGGCGTTCCGACTTGCCCGCGAAGAATGATAACGCGGTGCAACAGATACACCGCAGCGCCCGGTTCGCCTGTAGGAGCGAGGCTTGCCCGCGAAGAACGATAACGCGGTGCGACAGATACACCCCAGTGCCCGGTTCGCCTGTAGGAGCGAGGCTTGCCCGCGAAGAACGATAACGCGGAGCAACAGATACACCGAAGTGCCCGGTTCGCTGTAGGAGCGAGGCTTGCCCGCGAAGAACGATAACGCGGAGCAACAGATACACCGCAGCGCTCGGTTCGCCTGTAGGAGCGAGGCTTGCCCGCGAAGAACGATAACGCGGAGCGACAGATACACCGCAGTGCCCGGTTCGCCTGTAGGAGCGAGGCTTGCCCGCGAAGAACGATAACGCGGTGCGACAGATACACCGAAGTGCCCGGTTCGCCGGCAAGCCTGGCTCCTACAGCGAAGAACGATAACGCGGAGCGACAGATACACCGCAGTGCCCGGTTCGCCTGTAGGAGCGAGGCTTGCCCGCGAAGAACGATAACGCGGAGCAACAGATACACCGAAGTGCCCGGTTCGCCGGCAAGCCTGGCTCCTACAGCGAAGAACGATAACGCGGAGCGACAGATACACCGCAGTGCCCGGTTCGCCTGTAGGAGCGAGGCTTGCCCGCGAAGAACGATAACGCGGTGCGACAGATACACCGCAGTGCCCGGTTCGCCTGTAGGAGCGAGGCTTGCCCGCGAAGAACGATAACGCGGAGCAACAGATACACCGCAGTGCCCGGTTCGCCGGCAAGCCTGGCTCCTACAGCGAAGAACGATAACGCGGAGCAACAGATACACCGCAGTGCCCGGTTCGCCTGTAGGAGCGAGGCTTGCCCGCGAAGAACGATAACGCGGAGCAACAGATACACCGCAGTGCCCGGTTCGCCGGCAAGCCTGGCTCCTACAGCGAAGAACGATAACGCGGTGCGACAGATACACCGCAGTGCCCGGTTCGCCGGCAAGCCTGGCTCCTACAGCGAAGAACGATAACGCGGTGTGACAGATACACCGCAGCGCCCGGTTCGCCGGCAAGCCTGGCTCCTACAGCCACACGGCATCCCACAACGGATAATCTCCGATTCTCTCGACCAACCCTGCCCTCAACGGATTGGCGACGATATAGCGCGCCACGGCCTGCAGGTCTTCCTCCCTGCGGATGGCCCGGTCATGAAAGCCATGCTGCCAGAGTGGTCCATCACGCCCGATCGAGCGATTCAACGCGAACGTAATGCGAGATTTTGTCCTCGCCATCACGAAAGTGAGCGTGCTGTCCTTGAGCTCGATCAGCCAATGAAGATGATCCGGCATGACAACCCAGGCCAGCGAAAGGGCTAGCTCTTCTTGCTGAGCTTTTCTCAACGCATCAACCACGAGGCGACCCAGTTCAAAGTCTGTGAATACGGGGTCCCGGTTCTGAACAATGGATGTAACCAGGTAGACCTGACCCGGCACTGAATAGCGACCGGTGCGCAGTCGGTGTGCATGGCGAATGGTTGGCATGGGTAATCCTCCTTGATCATGAGCCTGTCAGTTCAGGCTAGATCCTAGGAGGAAGAAAGTGGGTGAATTGTGGTTCCCGATGTGTCTGCCGAGACCACTGGAGCGAGCGGTGCGGCGACCCGACTTGCCCGCGAAGAACGATAACGCGGTGCGACAGATACACCGCAGTGCCCGGTTCGCCTGTAGGAGCGAGGCTTGCCCGCGAAGAACGATGACACGGTGCAACAGATGCACCGCAGCGCTCGGTTCGCCTGTAGGAGCGAGGCTTGCCCGCGAAGAACGATAACGCGGTGCGACAGATGCACCGCAGTGCCCGGTTCGCCTGTAGGAGCGAGGCTTGCCCGCGAAGAACGATGACACGGTGCAACAGATGCACCGCAGCGCTCGGTTCGCCGGCAAGCCTGGCTCCTACAGCGAAGAACGATGACACGGTGCAACAGATGCACCGCAGTGCCCGGTTCGCCTGTAGGAGCGAGGCTTGCCCGCGAAGAACGATGACGCGGTGCAACAGATGCACCGCAGTGCCCGGTTCGCCTGTAGGAGCGAGGCTTGCCCGCGAAGAACGATGACGCGGTGCAACAGATACACCGCAGCGCCCGGTTCGCCGGCAAGCCTGGCTCCTACAGCGAAGAACGATAACGCGGTGCAACAGATACACCGCAGCGCCCGGTTCGCCGGCAAGCCTGGCTCCTACAGCGAAGAACGATAACGCGGTGCGACAGATGCACCGCAGTGCCCGGTTCGCCGGCAAGCCTGGCTCCTACAGCGAAGAACGATAACGCGGTGCGACAGATACACCGCAGTGCCCGGTTCGCCGGCAAGCCTGGCTCCTACAGCGAAGAACGATAACGCGGTGTGACAGATACACCGCAGCGCCCGGTTCGCCGGCAAGCCTGGCTCCTGCAGGTCCATGGCGGGTACAAATGTCAGCCCCTTCACGATAAAAAGCCCCACCGGATACCGATGGGGCTTTTTGTTATTGCAATTACCCTGGTCTTAGCGTCCGATAGCCCGCGCCGCATCGGCGGTGTACTGGTCGGGGGTGAATTTTCCTTCGTTGAGGATCGGCCCTTTCTTCGCTTCGTTGGTCATGCCGTAGCCGGTGTACTGGCCAGAGTTCAGGTCCATGAAGAACTGCGAACCGGCCTGCCAGCTGCTCATGTCGGGGTGGTAGTAGTAGTTGATCATGGCGTGTTTCCACAGCTGCCCACGGGCATCGTAGTTGTCGGCCATGACCGAGTGCCAGGTGTCCTCGTCGATGAACAGCACGCGTTTGCCATAGACATGGCGATAGCCTTCCTTCAAGTCGGCCTCCAGGACCCACACCCGACGCAACTCATAACGCATGAAGTCCGGGTTGGGATGGTTGGGCGTCAGGATGTCGGCGTACTTGACGGTCCCGGTGTTGGGCTTGAACGCGTTGGCCGGGCTGTAGATTTCGCGCTTGCCGATCAGTTTCCAGGTGAAGCGCTCCGGTGAGCCGTTGTACAAGCGGTCTTCGTCGACGGTCATGGTGCCGTTGGTACCGATCATCGGCTGATCGAAACCGTAGCCTGGCAGCTGCCTGACGCGGCGCGTCGACGGGCTGTAGGACCAGGCCTGACGCGTACCGGTGCCGAAGTTGTAGGGTTCATGGGCAATGCTGAGGGTACCGTTGTCGCGAGCCGGTTTCAGGGTCATGTTGTTGCTGAAGGACGAAATCAGATCGCCGTCCGTCGAGTCAACGGTCGGTGAGTTGGTCGGCGACAGGTTACGCGCGTAGGCACGCCCCCAGCCAATGCTGCCGTTGGGCAGGACCGACGCCAGGTCGGAGGTTTTTTCCTCGGTGAAGGCACGTGCCGGCAATTGGTGATTCCACAGCAATTCCATGCCGTTTTTGGGGATCGGGAACGGTATCTGGCCGATCCCGTTGAAACCCGCGCCGTCGTTGACCAGCTTGGCATGCAGCGCATTGTCCATCGCGCGGCGGCAAACGTAATCGGGGTAGCGGAAATCCCGGTGGCCGGGGTAGATGTTCATCTTGTAGGTGGTCGGGTACTTCTTCAGCAGGGTCTTCTGCCCTTCGGTCAGGTGCGACTCGTACTGGCTCATGTTCTGCGCAGTGATCACCAGGATCGGCTTCTCCGCCGCATAGGGATCAACCGGTTGGTCGCCAGAGAACTTCACATGATTCCAGCCTGGCACTTCACCCAGGTATTTGCCGGTGTACGGCGGAATGGTGCCCTCGGCGTTGCCTGCTTGCTCGGCGCCGACACAGGTCAGCTCCTTGCCCAGTTTGGCGGCTTCCTGAGGTGTCACTGCGGCGTGCGCAGCACCCATCAGCCCGCTATTGGCTGTGACTGCGACCGCGAGCATGAGACCTGTTCTTGTTATTTTCATGTAATGCCTCCTACGCTGATAAGGCTTTGTGGTATGGGCCTATTGTTCGTGTTCTGCCGGCCCCGACATCGTCCGGAAAGACTAAGGCGGCGTTATGCGCCCAACTTTTCTTGCAGTTGTGCCTTGAGCACCTTGCCGGTGGCATTGCGTGGCAAGGGCTCGAGTGCCCGATAGACCTGCGTTGGCACCTTGTAGGCGGCCAGGCGCTCGGCGATGAATGCGCAGACTTGCGCCGCCTGGGGCAGCGTCGATGCCTGGCCATGCACGGCCAGCCCCACCGTCTCACCCAGCAACGGGTCGGCGATGGCGAATGCCGCTGCCTCCAGAACGCCGGGCATATCGAGGATGCAGGTTTCGATTTCAGCCGCGGAAATCTTCTCGCCACCGCGGTTGATCAACTCCTTGACCCGCCCGGTGATGCTGAGGAAGCCCTCGTCGTCCAGGTAGCCGATATCGCCAGTGTCGAGCCAACCGTCGCGCAGGCTTTGCGCAGTGGCCTCGGGCAGATTCCAATAGGCGCTCATCAGGGTCGGCGAACGCAGCCAGATCACCCCGCGGGTGTTCGCCAACTGTGGCTGGTCAGGGCTGTCACCGATGCGAATATCGACGATCGGCAGCGCCCAGCCCGCCGTTGCCGGCTTGTACACAAACTGATCGCCACCAATCGCCGCGCCGATGCCGTTGCTTTCGGTCAGGCCGTAGCCGGCGCCACCAATGGCGTCAGGCTTGAGCTTGAGCATGTTGTCGAGCACCCCGGCGGACGAAGCTCCACCGCCCAACCCCAAGCCAAACAGGCTGGCGGTATGCTCACTGCCAAAGCGCGGCGAAGCGAGCAGTTGCTGCATCATTACCGGTGCCCCGTTGAACTGCGTGCAGCGCTCATCGCGAATCAGGTCGATGGCCCGTTCGACATCCCACTTGTACATCAGCATCAAGCGCCGACCGCCGCGCAATGCCGACAGGAACTGCGCATGCAAGCCGCTGACATGGAACAGCGGAACAGCCGCCAGCGTGGTTGGCGCGAAGCCACTGTTGATCACCACGCCGATGCGTTCCGGTGAACTCATGGCGCAAAACGCGCCCTGGAAATCCAGTGCGAACAGCGCCTGGCAGATGGCCCGGTGAGTGGACACTGCGCCCTTGGCGCGACTGGTGGTGCCGGAGGTGTAGAGGATCATTGCCGGCGCGCCGGGATCGATGTCCAGCACAGGCAACGGTAATGCCGGGGCGCTGATCAAGTCTTCGAAACGCAGGCAGTACTCGGGCAACGTTCCTTCCTGGCTCCCGACGACAATCGTGGCGTGCTGCTCACGGGCCAGATCTGCGCGCAGGGTATCGAGGCGCGCTTCGTCGCACAGCAGCAGGCGCGAACCGCTGTCCTGCAGCGCGTACTGCAACTCGTCGCGCAGGCCCCAACTGTTGAGCGGTACACACACCGCGCCACAGCGCAAGATCGCGGCGAAGGCCACCAGCCACGCCGGTTGGTTGCGCATGGCAATCGCCACCCGCTCGCCCGGTTGCAGGCCAAAACGAGCGACCATCTGCTCGGCGAGGCGGTCAACCTGGTCATAGTACTGATTGAAGGTGAGGCGCTGCGACTGCCAGACCAGGAACTCACGGTCGCCGTGGACACGACCGGCGTCGAGCACCTGCAGCAGGTCGTGCGCAGCGTGACGGAAATAGCGTGGCGCGCCGTCATCGGGCGTCACCACTTCAAACGGCGCACCCGGGGCGATCAATTGTCGCCACGCGGTTTGCCAGCGTTCAATGCTCATCTGTGTTTTCTCCAGAACAGCGAAAAACCTGTGGGAGCGGGCTCGCCCGCCTGTAGGAGCGAGGCTTGCCCGCGAACGAACGATGACGCGGTTCAACAGTTACACTGCGGCGTCCCGTTCGCCGGCAAGCCTGGCTCCTACACGTTCTACGCGTGGGCCAAATAGCGTTCGCAATGGAAATCCCGGTCGCCCAGGCAGCCCTGTGCAACGCGAACACGCTTGAGGTACAGGCCGACATCCAGCTCGTCGGTGACGCCAATGCCGCCGTGCATCTGCACCGCTTCGTTGGCGACCTTGATCGCCGTGTCGCCGGTCTTCCATTTCGCCAGGCTGACCAAGCGAGCGCGTGCTTTGGCATCAAAGCTGGCGTCATCCAGAGTCGCCAGCGCGGCCATCAGGGCGCTGCGGCTCAGCGCCAGGTCGATGTACATCTGCGCGGCGCGATGTTGCAGGACCTGGAAGGTGCCAATCGGCGTGTCGAACTGCACACGGGTCTTGAGGTACTCCAGGGTGGTCTCGAACAGTTGCTCGGCCATCCCCAACAGCTCCGCGGCCAGGCAGGTGCGACCCCGGTCCAGCGCGGTTTCCAGCGCCGTCCAGCCCTCGCCCAGGGTGCCCAGCAGCGCGTCGCTGCCCAATAGCACCTGATCCAGTTGCAGGCGTGCGCTGTTGCGCGAATCGATCAGCGACAAGGCGCTGACGGTCAAACCCCGGGTATCGGCCGGCACCAGGAACAGGCTGATGCCTTGCGTGTCGCCCGGCTGCCCGGAGGTGCGCGCCGCCACCACATAGGCATCGGCACCGAGGCCGTCGACCACCCAGAATTTGTCACCGTGCAAGCGATAGCCCTGCCCCTCAGCCTTCGCCTCAAGGGCAATGCGACTCGGATCGTGGCGCGAGCGTTCGTCCACGGCCAGGGCCAGGCGCTGTTCACCCCCGATCACCGCTTGCAACCAGTGCGTCTGTTGCGCCGGATTGCCTGCCAGGTGCAGCAGCGAACCGCCGAGCACTACACTCGATAGCAGCGGCGAGGCCGACAGGTTGCGGCCCATGGATTCAAAGATCGGCCCCAGGCCCTTGCAGCCGAAATCCAGGCCGCCGAAGTCTTCGGGAAACGGAATTGCGCTCCAGCCCAGCTCGACCGCGTCGTGCCACAGCGGCGCATCGAAGCCCAGGTCCACCGCGTCATCGCGTAGTCGACGCTGGGCGCTGACCGGGCTGCGGGCGGCGAGAAAGTCCCGCGCGCTGTCGGCCAGCAAACGCTGTTCATCGCTATAACGCAGGCTCATGGCTGTACTCCTGTTTTCACGGCAACCTTCTTCACTTCAGGCAAACCAAGCACGCGCTTGGCGATGACATTGAGCTGGATCTCCGAAGCCCCACCCGAGATGGTCAGCGCATAGCTGTTGAGCCAGGCACGGGTCACCGCCAGTTGCTGCTCGCTGAATGCCGTGCTCTCCCAGCCGAAGGCATGCCCGGCCATGGCGTCGAGCAGTACTTCGAACTTGTCGCGCTCCTGTTCGGTGTGCACCAGCTTCATGATCGACATCAGGCCGCCGATGTCATCACCGGCCCGCGCCTCTTCCCCCATGCGCTGCACGGTCAGGTTGTAGGCATGCTCGTTCATCGCACAGGCCGTGGCCCGCGCCTGCAATGCGTGTTCACTCATGGTCTGTGGCGCCGGCACGTATTCACGCATCAAGGCCAGAAGATCGAAGTGCGACGGCAGGCTGAACTCGCCGAATTTCGACATCGCCTTGCGTTCGTGCTGCAACAAGTATTTGGCCAGGTTCCAGCCACCGTTCAACGGTCCGATCAACTGGCTCTTGGGCACCTTCACACCATCGAAGAACACCTGGCAGAACGCCGATTTGCCGCTGATCAAATCGATCGGCTGTGGCGTGACGCCAGGGCTGCGCATGTCCAGCACGATCAGGCTGATGCCTTCGTGTTTAGGCGCGCTGAAGTCGGTGCGCACCAAGGCATACATCCAGTCGGATTTGTCGCCGTAGGAGGTCCAGATCTTGCTGCCATCGACCACGAAGTGATCGCCGGCATCACGCGCGGCCATCTTCAGGCTGGCCAGGTCCGAACCGGCGTTCGGCTCGGAAAAGCCCTGGCACCAGCGCACTTCACCGCGGGCGATCGGCGGCAACAGATCGCGTTTCTGCTCATCGCTGCCGAACGCCAGCAACACCGGCCCGAGCATCCAGATGCCCAGGTTGATTTGCGGTGGGCGGCACTTGATGCGACGCATCTCGCTTTCCAGCACCGACAGTTGTTCGTCACTCAGGCCCGCGCCGCCATATTCCTCAGGCCACTCGGGACAGAACCAGCGCTTGTCGCGCATGCGTTCGAACCACAGGCGTGCGTCTTCACAGGGAAATTGCGGGTTCTGACTGCCCCACACCACATCGCCTTCAGCCATGCCGGTGCGCATCGACAGCGGGCAATTGGCCTCCAGCCAGGCACGAGTGTCCTGCCGAAATTGCTCGATAGTGCTCATGAAAGTCCCCTTCGACTCGCCCCGGATTCGGGGCGAGTACGGTTTTTGTTTTTGATGGACGAGCTTCAGCGTTGGGTACGCGGCATGCCGAGGCCAAATTGGGCGATCAGCTCGCGCTGGATTTCATTGGTGCCGCCGCCAAAGGTCAGGGTCACCGAACTGCGCAACTCGTATTCCAGATCACCTTGCAACAGGGCGGCCGCCGAGCCGCTGCGCATCGAGCCATTGGCCCCGACGATCGCCGCCAGCTTGCGCAGGATCTCGATCGCCGACTCCGAGCCGAACACTTTGGTGGTCGAACTCAGCGCGACGTTCATGCGCTCGTGCTCCAGGTCGGCGGCGATACGCATGTTGATCAGGCGCATCGCTTCCAGACGTGCATAACACTCGGCCAGCGAACTGCGCACCCAGGCCTTGTCCATCGCCCGACGGCCCTGCTCATCGCGGGCCCGCGCCCACAGGTAAACCCGGCGAAACAGCGCCACCACCTTGTCCGACCAGGTGCCCAGGCCGAGGCGTTCGTGGTTCAGTTGCGAGGTAATCAGCCTCCAGCCACCGTGCAACTCACCCACCAGCATCTCGCTGGGCACCCGCACGTTGTCGTAGTAGGTGGCCGTGGTGGGAATGCTGGTGGTAGGAATCAGGGTGTGGGAGAAACCCGGCGTCGTGGTATCGACGATCAACAGCGAAATGCCTTTATGCCGCGCCTGGGTCGGATCCGTGCGGGCCGCCAGCCAGACGAAGTCGGCCGATTCGGCACCCGACGTCCACAACTTGTTGCCATTGACCACGAAGCCTTCATCGTCCTGGCGGGCACTGGTTTTCAGCACGGCCAGATCGCTACCGGCGTCGGGTTCGGAATAACCGATGGCGAACATGATTTCGCCCGCGGCGATCCCTGGCAGAAAACGCTCTTTCTGCAGCTCGCTGCCATGGGCCATCAAGGCCGGGCCGACAGTGCTGATGGTCACGAACGGCAGCGGCGCCCCGGCGATGTTGGCTTCTTCGAAGAAGATCAACTGTTCGGTGGCGGCGTAGCCTTGACCGCCATGGGCCTTCGGCCAGCCGACCGCCAGCCAGCCGTCGCGCCCCATCTGGCGGATGGTCTGGCGAAACAGCTCGCCGCCTTCCTTGCCGCGCAACTGCTCGCGCATGTCCGGGGTCATCAGGGCCTGGAAATAGTCCCGCACCTTGTGGCGCAGGGCATGTTGTTCGGGAGTGAGGTCGACGAACATGTGCTGCTCCTTAGGCTGCGCCGAGAATCAGGCCGCTGGTGGGTACGCCGGTGCCGGCGGTGACCAGCACGTTCTGCACATCCGCCACCTGGTTGACCGCCGTGCCACGCACCTGACGAACCGCTTCGGCTATGCCGTTCATGCCGTGGATGTAGGCTTCGCCCAATTGCCCGCCATGGGTGTTGATCGGCAGTTTGCCGCCACGGGCGTGGTGCCCGGCGCGGATGAATTCCTTGGCTTCGCCGCGCTTGGCAAAACCGAACTCTTCAAGCTGCGGCAATACGAAGGGGGTGAAGTGGTCGTAGATCACGGCGGTCTGGAAAGACTCCGGGCCCAGGCCTGACTGGCGATACAGCTCGCGCGCGACCACGCCCATTTCCGGCAGCCCGGTGATGTCATCACGGTAGAACGAGGTCATGCTCTGCTGGCCGTGGCTGATGCCTTGGGAACCGGCCTTGATGATCACCGGTTTCTGCCGCAGGTCACGGGCGCGCTCGGCCGAGGTGATGACCATCGCCACGGCGCCATCGGATTCCTGGCAGCAATCGAGCAGGTGCAGCGGTTCGCAGATCCAGCGCGAGGCCTGGTGTTCTTCCAGGGTGATCGGCTTGCCGTGGAAAAACGCCTGGGGGTTGGTGGCGGCAAAATCCCGCGCCGCCACTGCGATCCGGCCGAAGTCTTCGCTGGTGGCGCCATAGGTGTGCATGTAGCGCTGGGCAAACATGCCGACCCAGGCTGCCGGCGTATGGAAGCCGTGGGGCATGTACCAGCCGTAGTTGACGTTGTCGAAGGTCGGCGCCGAAGCGAAGCCGTAGTTACCGGTACCGAAGCGATACCAGGAGCGTTCGTTCATGGCGCGATACACCACCACCACTTTCGCCATCCCGGTCGCCACTGCCATGGCCGCGTGCATCACCGGCCCGCAAGCCGCGCCGCCACCGTGGGGTACTTGCGAGAAAAACTTCACGTCCTTGCAACCGAGCAAACGGGCAATTTCGTATTCCGGGACCTTGTCCACGGAATAGGAACTGAAACCCTCGACCTCGCTCGGGTCGATGCCGGCGTCCTTGAGGGCACTCAAGGTGGCCTCCAGGGCCAGGCGCAATTCGGTGCGTCCGGAGTTCTTGGAAAATTCGGTTGCGCCTAGACCAACGATCGCGGCACGCCCGGAAATCGATGAATCAGTCATCTGTGTCTCTCCGGCTGTCAGGGCAGGACCAGCGCGACCGTGCCGGTCACGTGGTTGCCCATGGAATTTTTGCCGCTCAAGGTGATTTCCACCGAGCGGGTGTGCGCATCGACACCGGTGACGCTGCCGCTGAAGGTCATGCAGTCGCCGGGGTAGTTCGGTGCGCCGAGCTTGATTTTCAGCGCGGTGAATTGCGCCAGCGGCCCGGCCCACTGCTCGATGAACCGCTGCACCAACCCATTGGTGGTGAGGATGTTCATGAACACGTGGGGCGAACCCAAGGCACGGGCCGCCTCTGCGTCGTGGTGGCCGGGGAAGTAATCACGGGTGGCAATCGCCCCGCCGTTGATCAGGGTCACCGTGATTGGCACGGCAAGCTCCGGCAGTACTTCGCCGGGGCGCACGTCTTCAAAGCGCTTGGTGTTCTTCGAGGTCATATTTCCATCCCAGCTTGTCGTTATCGTTGAGCCAGTCGCCCAGGCGTTCCAGGCTTGCTGCCGAACCCCCCAGGGCAAGACACAGGCCGCGGCTCCAGTAGAGAAAACGGTGGATCGGGTACGTCAGGTCGACGCCGATCCCGCCATGCACGTGTTGTGCGACATGGCCGATGCGGTGCCCCGCTTCACAGGCCATCCACGCGGTGGCCAGGGCTTCGGAGGGCGCCAGCAAGCCGGCATCGATGCGGTAGGCCAGTTGCCACAGCACCGTGCGCAAGGCTTCGACGGCGATATGGGTGTCGGCCATGCTCATCTGCACGGCCTGAAAGCTGCCGATGCTGCGCTCGAACTGCCGGCGCTCGCTGACATAGGCCACGGTGCGGCGGATTTGTTCTTCGCTGACCCCCAGTTGCAGGGCAGCCAGCGCCGCCACGCTGCGCAGTTCCAGCCAGGCAACGGCCTCGGCGGGCAACAGCGCTGCGCCGCTCACGGTCAAGCCCTCGATGTGCAGGTCGGCCACCGCTTCGCCGTGGGTCAACACCGCCGACACCCGTTGGATTTCAGGCGCTGACAGGTCCAACAGCAGCAGGCGCGGTTGGCCGTCGACCTGCACCAGTACCAGTGCAGCCTGGGCTTGATCACCCAGGGACAGGGCCGCGACCCGGCCGTTGATCAACCAGCCCCCATCAGTCGCCTGTGCCTGCAGCTCAATGCCCAGCGCACTGCTCAACGCATCGACTGACAGGCTCAACAGCACCTCGCCGGACGCCGCCTTGGCGACCCAACCCGCACTGTCGCTGGCGTCAAAACGGGCCAGGGTCGCGGCCGCCAGTTGATGGCGCCACAACGGCACCTGGGCCAGGGCCTTGCCTTGAGCCTGCAACACCAGCATCAGCTCGGTCATGCCCAGGCCGCTGCCGCCATATGCTTCGGGAATGGCCAGGGCCTGCAGCCCGGTCTCGATGCAGAGCTTCCACAGCGGCGCCATCATCGGTTCGGCGCTGGTGTCCCATTGGCGCATGTAGTCGTCATGGCAATGGTCGACAAACAGGCCGTCGGCCATTTGCGCAATGGCGCGCTGGTCTTCACTTAATTCGAAATCCATGGTGAATGGCTCCTACGCGTCTACCGGCCGGAACAAAGGCAGCGTCAACTGGTCATCGAAGGTCTGGAACTCGACCTGCAAGCGCTGGCCGATCTGTAGTTGCTCGCGCTCGATACCGACCAGGCCGGCAATCAGGCGCACGCCCTCCTCCAGCTCGATCAGGCCGATCGGGTTGGGGTAATCGAACGGCGCGACTTCGGGGTAGTGCATCACCACAAACGAGTACAGGCTGGCGCGGCCGCTGGCCTGCAAGGTGTCCCAGTCGAAGCTGTGGCACTGGATGCACACCGGAGCCGGTGGATGGCGCAGGGTTTGGCACGCGGTGCAGCGCTGGATCAGCAACTGGCCCTTCTCGCAGCCTTCCCAGAAAAATCGCGTGTCGTCGCTGATGCCCGGCAGCGGACGCTTGGGCTTGGCCGGTGCCGCCTCAACCTTGGCAGGTGCCTGGGCATTGGCCGCGCGGAACTTGAACACGCGGAACAACAACTGGCCCACCGGCTCATCGCCGCCGGGCTCTTTTCCTCCAGGCTTTTCAACGAAGTGGCTCATGACCAGGGTGACGAAGAAACCGGTGCCCAGGGCAGTGGTTTTTTCATCGCCAACCGAATCCAGGCGCGTGGTGTAGTAGAGCTTTTCGCCCAGGCGCACCGGGCGGGTGAAGCTCAGCTCGGAGTTCACCGCCACGGTGGAGGCATAGCCGTAGGCTTCCATTTCCTTGAGTACCTCGTAAGGGTTCTCGTCGGTGGAGCCAGGTGGATAGTTGTTGGCGTGCAGGCCTTCCATGGTCCACACCTGCAACATCGCAGGCGGAGCGATCAGGCCCTCATGGACGGTGCCCAAGGCAAAACCCGCGTCGGTGTATAGCGGGTTGTCCACGCCCATGACTTCGCACCACTGGCGAATCATCGGGGCATTGACCTCGTCCCAGGCATACACGCGGCCGTACTGGCGCCCCACCAGGGCGCGCACATTGGATAGCAATTGTGGATCAGCCAAAGTCGTCTCCTTCACATTGAAGGCGGCCACCGAACCCGGTCGCCGCAATAGGTCGATCAGGTGGGCAGAACCTGCGCGGCACCGAGAAATGCCGGGCGTTCACCACCGCCATGCAGCAACAGGTTGCAACCGCTGGCGTAACTGGCCAGCGGCGATGCGATGTAGAGACAGGCGTTGGCGATGTCTTCGGCCACCGCCATGCGTGCGGCCGGAATGCCGGCCGCGACGGCGGCGATACCGGCCTCGGAGCCGTAGTGCAGATGCGACTGCTCGGTCTGTACCAGCCCCGGGCTGACCGTGACCACCCGCACCTTGGGCCCCCACTCCACCGCCAGCGATTGCACCAGCGCCAGCACCCCGGCCTTGGCCGCGCCGTAGGCGGCGGTGCCTGGCGAGGAACGCAGCGCACTGATGCTGCCGATAAACACGATGCAACCGCCCTGCGCCTGTGCCTGCATCAGCCGGTTGGCGTGCTGGGCGACGTTGAGCGGCGCGATCAGGTTCAGACCGATGATGCTTTCATGAAACCTGGGCGAAGCCGTGGCTGCGTCGGCGGAAGGGCTGCCGCCGGCGTTGTTGACCACCACGTCGAGGCGCCCGAAGTCGCGCTCGATGGTGGCGAACAGGCGTTGCAGGGAATCGTGGTCACGCACATCGGCGGCGATGAAGGTCGCGCGCTTGCCACCCTGCGTCGGCACCTGTTCAGGTTCGCGCCGGGCACAGACGATCACCCGTGCGTTCGCGACCAGGAACCCCTGCGCGATACCGGCGCCGATGCCCTTGGTGCCACCGGTGACCAGCACCACCTTGCCGCTGTAATCAAGACCCGAATGCAGCTCCATCATGTGCTCCTTTTCTACTGACAAGGGTCACTCTAGGGACGAACCCAGGGCCAAACTACGTCTGAACGGACGATGAAAATTTAACCTTGCGAACAGGACACTGGCGGTCACTCACACATTGTCTGGTCTTTGAGAATGCCCATGTCCGAACCCTACGCTGCACCGGTTCTGCTCGAACGCCCATTGCCCGGCGTGGCCCTGCTGCGGCTCAACCGCCCCCAGGCGACCAACGCCCTGAGCCTGGAATTGCAGGCGCTGCTGTCGCGCTATTTCAGTGAGTTGGCGATTGATCCCGAGGTGCGTTGCATCGTGCTGACGGGCGGTGACAAGGTGTTCGCTGCCGGTGGCGACATCAACAGCATGGCCGGGGTCGGCGCCATCGATATCTACAAGCGTCACACCGAGCGGGTCTGGGGGCCGATCCAGCACTGCCCGAAACCGGTGATTGCGGCAATCTGCGGTTATGCCTACGGCGGTGGTTGCGAACTGGCGATGCATGCCGACCTGATTGTCGCCGGCCGCAGCGCGCGCTTCTGCCAACCGGAAATCCGCATCGGCATCATGCCCGGTATCGGCGGCACCCAACGGCTGGTGCGGGCGGTGGGCAAGGTCAAGGCGATGCGCATGGCGCTCACCGGCCAACCGATCAGCGCCGAGGAAGCCTGGGTCGCCGGACTGATCAGTGACCTGGTCGACGATGACCAGGTGCAGGCCCACGCCCTGGAGCTGGCGCGCGTCATCGCCGCCATGCCAGCCCTGGCCGCCGAGCAGATCAAGGAAGTGATTCTGGCGGGCATGGACGCGCCACTGGAAGCCGGCCTGGCGCTGGAGCGCAAGGCCAATGCATTGTTGTTCGCCTCACGGGATCAGAAGGAAGGCATGCAGGCGTTTATCGACAAGCGTCCGGCGCAGTTTGAAGGTTATTAACAATAGAGATCCCGTAGGAGCCAGGCTTGCCGGCGAAGAACGATTACGCGGTGCGGCAGATGCACCGCAGCGCCCGGTTCGCCTGTAGGAGCGAGGCTTGCCCGCGAAGAACGATAACGCGGTGCGACAGATGCACCGCAGCGCCCGGTTCGCCTGTAGGAGCGAGGCTTGCCCGCGAAGAACGATAACGCGGTGCGACAGATGCACCGCAGCGCCCGGTTCGCCTGTAGGAGCGAGGCTTGCCCGCGAAGAACGATAACGCGGTGCGACAGATGCACCGCAGCGCCCGGTTCGCCTGTAGGAGCGAGGCTTGCCCGCGAAGAACGATAACGCGGTGCGACAGATGCACCGCAGCGCCCGGTTCGCCTGTAGGAGCGAGGCTTGCCCGCGAAGAACGATAACGCGGTGCGACAGATGCACCGCAGCGCCCGGTTCGCCTGTAGGAGCGAGGCTTGCCCGCGAAGAACGATAACGCGGTGCGACAGATGCACCGCAGCGCCCGGTTCGCCGGCAAGCCTGGCTCCTACAGGTTTGGCACTCCCCTGCAGGAGCTGCCGCAGGCTGCGATCTTTGGATCTTTTATTCAGCCCGATCAATCCGATCCAGCGCCCGGTTCACCGCCAGTTCGCCCAGCATGATGACCTGGGCAATCCCCAACAGGGCGTTGCGACTGGTCCCTTCCATATGATCCGCCAGATCCAGCGCCATGACATTGGCCGAAGCCAGCGACTCACAGGCGTGGGCCAGCAGGGTTTCGGTATCGAGTTCCGGGTTGACGATGAACATGGTGCAAAGCTTGCGCGGGGTGGCCTGGATGTCGGCGGCAGAGGGAATGCGTTCGGATGGTGGGTGGGAATTGTTTGAATCGATGGTTTCTGAGGGCGTTGCCGGATCGGAGTCCGGCGGGTTTGGTGTTGGCTTGAACATAGTTGCTTTTCTCATAGTTGAGCGGCAACCATCTCGCTACTAAACGAAAGGGTGGCGGCTGTGCGCAAGTTAGTAGACCGGGAAAGCAACAAACCGGCGCGTCCGAAGACGCCAAGCGCACAGCCACCATCAAGTGCAGGTGAACACCTGACAAATGACGCTTGTGCAACCGATATTACTTTCCAGGCTACTAAACCCGATCACTGACCATCAGTGACGCGAATCAAGTTACCGAACAGCCCCAAGGCGCACAAGCCGGCGGATTCTGGCGTAACCGTAGGCAATGACGCAAGGTGCTGTGGCCTTCGGGAAGTGACGTGAGGGCTTTCTTACAAACACTCGGAAGCGTCCTACACATCCATCAGAAACGCCCTATTCCCACCTCGACCGACTTCGTAAAAGCTTGCGAGCCTGCACGCTGCGGTCTGTCTGTGTGACCGCGTTATCGTTCTTCGCGGGCAAGCCTCGCTCCTACAGAAGCGTCCTACACATCCATCAGAAACGCCCTATTTCCACCTCGACCGACTTCGTAAAAGCTTGCGAGCCTTCACGCTGCGGTCTGTCTGTGTGACCGCGTTATCGTTCTTCGCGGGCAAGCCTCGCTCCTACGGGCGTGTGTGGGTGTACGTGAAAGAGAGGGGTGGCAACGGCCGCTAGATACTCATCACCATCTGCCCGCTATCAATGCGCAACTCGACTCCATTGATCGCCCGGGACTCATCACTGGCCAGGAACAGCACGCTGGCCGCCACGTCCTCGGGCCGGCACATGCGGTTCATCGGGTCGCTGTCGATGGTCATGCGGTCCGGGTCGACGCCTTCGGGGAGGCTGCCACGGGTCATGTCGGTGAGCACGCCATCCGGATGCAGAGTGTTGCAGCGGATGCGGTATTTGCGCCGCCGGCACAGCGCCGCCACCGAACGCGACAATGCCGCCACCGCGCCCTTGGAGGCGCTGTAGGCGAGGTAATCGTCACGCCCGGCCAGGGCCGCGACGGACGACAGGTTGATGATCGAACCACCGCTGTCCTTCATCAACGCGATGCCTTCGCGACAACCCAGAAACACGCTGTCGGCATTCACCCGCATCACCTTTTGCCACGCCTGCAGACTGGTTTCTTCAATCGAGCCGGCGATCAGGATGCCGGCATTGTTGACCAGGATATCCAGACGACCGTAGCGCTCGCGCACATGGCCGATGACCTGGCGCCACGCGTCTTCACTGCTGACGTCGTGGCGAATGAAGGCTGCAGCCGGCCCGATTTCAGCCGCCAGGGCCTGGCCTGCCTCGACGTCCAGGTCGCTGATCAGCACCTGGGCACCTTCGGCCGCCAGCAGGCGCACGCTGGCAGCGCCGATCCCCTTGGCGCCGCCGGTGACCAGCGCGACCTTGCCGTGAACCCGGCCGTTCTTGTTGTTTTGATTGAGCGTCATCATGTCATCTCATGTGCGTGGGTCGTTTGGAATTGCTGGCCGTGCGGGCGGGCAACGGCGGCACCGGCACGACGACCGGAGAACACGCAGTCGGCCAGGGACAGGCCACTGATGTACAAATGCGAAGGTATGCCCAGGGCGCTGCGTCCGGCCGCGTACAAACCAGCTATGGCTTGCCCCTGCTGGTCCAGCACTGCGCCGCTGCGCTCATCCACGCGCAAGCCGCCCAGGGTCAGGGCGCCCAGGGGGAATACCGGATTGGTCACCGAGATATCGCAGGCATAGAAAGGCCCCTGTTCCAGCACCTGGCGTCCGCCCTCGGACTTGCCGAACGGCTCCGGCGCCTCGCCACGGGCGGCAGCGTTGGCAGCCAGCACCGAGGCACGCAGTACGGCGGGGTCCATGGCCGTCGCATTGGCCAATTCGCTCAGGCTCTTGCCCTTGCGCACCTTGAACAGCATCAGCACCAGGGCCGGCAAGCTTTGAAACCACCAATAGCCGCCAAACAATGCCTCACGGATGGCTTTCTTGCGCAGCGGTGCATCCAGCACCAGCCACGCTTTGCCGCCCTGCTCCTCCATCAAGGGTTGACCCAGGGTCGCGCCATAGACTTCTTCGTTGCAGAAACGTCGGCCTTCGCGATTGACCACGATGCCCTTGTGCCAACTGTACGGCGGGTTGATAAACCGCCAGGCCGAAACCCGCTCCAGTCCGGCGCCCTGACCACCGACGCTGGTTCCCAGGCGCAGGCCGCTGCCGTCACAGCCTGTGGCACCGACTTTGAAGTTACGCTCGAATTTCGGCGCATGCCGTTTGATCAGTTCGCGATTGAAAATGAAACCACCGGTACTGAGGATGACGCCGTTGCGGGCGTGAACCAGCCGTGGTCGGGCGAAGTCCCGTTCGAGCTGGCCGATCCGCTGACGCAGCTTCTTGCAGTAACCCGCGGCGAAATTCTGTAGACGCTCGGCACGAGCGGCCAGGCGTGCATGCAACTGCGCTTGCGGGGTGCCGGGCGTGATGCACCACATCTCGGCACCCAACACCCGCCCCTGCGCATCAACCACCAGGCGCTTGGCTGCCGCTTGCAGCAATGGCCGAACCCCGGCGCGCAGGCACGCGTCCTTGAGATGCCCATATAGCACCGCGCCGCACTGGCCTTTGCCCACGGTGCGATGACCCCGTGGTGCCGGTGGCAGTGGTCCGCCATGCTGCGGGACCAGCTCGTTGCCGGAGTAATAGAGAAAGTAACCGTCAGGCGGGTACGAAGTCTTGCCGCCCGGCGGCATCTGGTGGCCATAGGGCGCACCGTGGCTTTCCAGCCAGTCGAGGTTGCTGACGCTGTCGGCGCAGAAGCGCCGCAGGGTGTCGTCGCTGACCACGTTTCGGGTTTCATGCTTGAGGTAGTCAAACATGGCTTCGGGCGTGTCGCTGAACCCTGCCGCCTGCTGATGGCGGGTACCGCCACCGGCGTAGACCACCCCGCCACTCTTGACACTGGCACCGCCACCGGTGAATCGGTCGGCAATCAAGACATCGGCACCCAGGGCGCGGGCCTCCAGCGCCGAGCAGGCCCCGGCTGCGCCCCACCCGATAACCAATACATCGCAGTGCTCGTCCCACAGCAACGCGCTGCTGTCGGCGACTTGCAAAGGTGTCTGGATCGGCGTGCAGAAACTGTCATCGAACGTCGCCATACACCCTCCTATCGCTGGCTGGCCAAGTGGTTGGCGGCGACATAAGCGAAGGTCATCGCCGGCCCCAGTGTGCCGCCCGCGCCTGGATAGCTGGTGCCCATCACCGACGCCGAGCAGTTGCCGATCGCGTACAGGCCAGCGATGGCGGCGCCGTCCTCGCGGACCACTTGCGCATGTTCGTTGGTCAGCAGGCCACCCTTGGTGCCGATGTCCCCGGCATCCAGACGCATGGCGTAGTACGGCCCTTTGCGCAATGGCGCCAGGCACGGGTTGGGCTTGATATTGCTGTCGCCGTAATAACGGTCGAATACATTGCCGCCGCGCCCGAAGTCCGGATCCTTACCCGTGCGCGCATAGTCGTTGACCTTGACCACGGTGGCTTCGAGACCGGCGGCATCAACGCCGATCTGCTTGGCCAGCCCGGCCAGGGAGTCGTCCTTCCAGTACAGGGTGTTGAGCCATTCCTTGCGCAAGCGGCTGTCGGGCATGATCTGGCCCGGCATCAACGGCCCCATCGCGTAGTTGAAACGGAAATGGCCATCGAAAATCACCCAGGCCGGCACCGACTTGCCACCCGTGAGCCCGTTGTCGCGGTACATGGCATCGACAAACTCCAGATACGGCGCGGCCTCGTTGACGAAGCGCCGGCCCAGGCTGTTGACCACGATGGCGCCAGGGAACGCGCGCTCGGCGAAGATCCCCCGGGGTTTTTCCTCGCCCGGTACGGCGATGGTCGGCGCCCACCAGGCCCAATCCATCAATGCGGTGGCCGCGCCCTGAGCCAGCCCGGCTTCCAGCGCGGCACCGGTGTTGTTGCCCGGAGGTGTCGCACTCCAGGCCATGCGGGTCGGTTGCGGCAAGTATTTTTCACGCAGTGCCTGGTTCTGTTCAAAACCACCGGACGCCAGGATCACCCCGTGACGCGCGTGCAGTTGCACCTCGGCACCGTTGCGCCGCACGCTGACGCCGCTGACCCGGCCGTCCTTGGTGAGCAAGCCTGCAAAATCGGTGTTGAGCCAGAGCGGCACGTTGCGGTCCATCAGCGAGCGCCGCAGCGATGCCACCAGCGAGCTGCCCAGGGACGCTCGGCGGTCGATCTTGCTTTTGCGGCGCCATTTGAAATCGAGTTTGTAACGCAGCATCAGGCCCATGATCAGCAGGCGCCAGCCAAAACCACGCGCCATGACCTTGTGCGCATCGCGGGCGGTCCAGGCGATGCAGCCCATGAGCAAGGTCGACGGCGAAGGTTTACGCAGGTTGTCCAGTTCGTCGCCCAACAGGCTGGTATCGAAGAACTCCGGATCCAGGGTTCTTCCGCCGGCCAGCGCGCCCGGCAGGTGCGGGTAATAGTCGGGGTATTTGGCGGCCACCGCGTAGCGTACCCGACTGGTCTGGGCAAGCTCCTCGATCATTTTCGGCGCATTGTCCAGATAGCTGCGCAGCCGGGTTTCATCGACATGTTCGCCCGCTGCGGCTTGCAGGTAACGCAAGGCCGTTGCGTAAGTGTCGTTGCCGTTCAGCTTCGCGAAATAGTGGTTGTTGGGGATCCAGATACCGCCGCCGGAGATCGCCGAGGTGCCGCCGTACTTGTCGCTTTTTTCCACGATCAGCACACTGAAACCGTGATCGGCGAGGAACACCGCCGACGTCATTGCACCTGCGCCCGAACCAACGACAATTACATCGTAGTGGGTCTGAGACTGAACTTGAGCCGTCATTGTTGTTATGCCATTAGCTGAGGTCAGAGATAACCGCCGACGACGCTGTGGGAACGCTGGCGGAGTGCATCCCATGATCGGGGCTGCACTGGCCGGGCTCATCGTCAAAGCGGACTAGGAAGCCGGCCCGACAACCGGTTGCTCATGAAAGCTGCGAACAACCGGCCGAAAGGGCCAGGCAAGTGCTGTCAGAGGACGGCGCGTCTGGCGGCCCAGGGACGATCCTGCTCCAGTTGACTGGCCAGGCGCAGCAGACCGTCTTCACCTCCCAGGCGCGCGGTGAACATCATGCCCACCGGCAGACCGCTATCGCTTTGGCCCAACGGCAGCGAGATGGCCGGTTGGCCGCTGACGTTGGCCAGCACGGTGAAGCCGGCGCTGCCCATGGCGTGATGGGCATAGCTGTCCCAGGATTGATCCAGGGTCAGCAAGCCCAGTTGCGGCGTCAGGTTGGCGGTGACCGGCGACAGGATCACGTCGAAGCGTTCGAACGGCTGCTCCATGGTTGCGCCAATACTTTCGAACGACTGACGGGCGCGATACAGGCCTTCACCCGTGGTGGCCTGGGCGCGTTCCAGGTTGACCAGGGTGATTTTCTCCAGCTCCTGCGCCGTGGCGGCCCGCCCCAGCACTTGTTCGCGGTCGTGAATCGCGGTGCGCAATGCGGTGCCGATCACTGTGCCATGCGCACCGAACAGCTGACGTGGATCGATGTTCAGCGTCAGCTCTTCGACTTCATGTCCCAGTCCCAGCAATTGCTTGATGGTCTGCTCCAGCGTGGCAGCAATCGCCGGCTCCAACGCCGCGCCGGTCAATGACTGGCGAACCACGGCGACACGCAACTTGCCTGGCTCGCGCTGCAATTCTTCAACATACGGCCGTATCAGCGGCGGGATCCAGTACGCACTGCCCGCTTCATGGCCCTGACCGGCATCGAGAAACAGCGCGGTATCGCGCACCGTGCGCGAGACCACATTGCCGACGCTGGCGCCAAACCAACCCTCGAAATGCGCCGGCCCACTCGGGGTGCGATAACGGCTGGGCTTGAGCCCCACCAGCCCGCAATACGAGGCAGGAATGCGGATCGAGCCGCCACCGTCGGTGGCGTGGGCCACAGGCACGATCCCGGCGGCCACGGCCGCCGCTGCGCCGCCAGAGGAACCACCCGCGCTCATGGCCAGGTTCCACGGGTTGCACGTCTGCCCCCACAGCATGGATTCAGTGGTGGTGGTCAAGCCGAACTCGGGACAGGTCGTCTTGCCGAAGGGCACGGCGCCAGCTCGCTCGTAGCGGCTGATCAGGGTGCTGGTCCGGGCCGCTGGCGGGGCGTCCTTGAACAGCCGGCAACCATTGCTGGTCGAGGTGCCTTCCAGGTAGGTATTGAGGTCTTTGATCAACACCGGCACGCCGGCCAGTGCCCCTTGGGTTTGAGTACCGGCGGAACGGCGTTGGGCTAACAGCGTGCGGGCGTAGGCCTCGTGCAGCATGTTCACGGCCTTGACCCTGGGATTCACCGCCTGGCAGCGAGCTAGCGCCGCCGCCAGCAGGTCTTCGGCCAGCAGCTCGCCGCTGCGAATGGCCTGGCTCATGGCCCAGGCGTCCAGCCCTTGGTAGTCACTGGCCGACAGACCCGCCGCACGGGCATCGGCAAAACGTCCCAGCAATCCGATACCCGCGACCACGGCGCCCGCCTTGAGCACGCTGCGCCGCGGCCAGCCGGTCTGCGGCGCGTTGGACAAGGTGGTTGTCGAGGCAGTAATCGGTTGGTGTTCGTTGGTTTTCATAGCGATTGTCGCGCCCTGTCGATTATTGTTATGAGGTCACGCTGGCCAGCATGGCCGCCAAAAAGTGTTCGCCATACGGCGGCAAGAGCCCCCATTGACGGCGCGGGTCATGCTCCGGCGCCTTGAACACCGTGCGCTGGTGGCTGAACTCGAGAAACCCTTCGTGACCATGGTAATGGCCCATGCCCGAGGCGCCGACACCGCCAAACGGCGCATCGTGCATCGCCGCGTGCATCATCACATCGTTGACGGTCACGCCGCCGGACACGGTGCGCTCCAGCACGTAGCGCTGCTGTTCGGGGTCTTTGCCGAAGTAATACAGCGCCAGCGGGCGGGGACGACCATTGATATCGTCAATGACCTGGTCGAGGTGTTCATAGGTGAGCACGACCATGGCGGGGCCGAAGATTTCTTCACCCATGATCACACTGTCCGGCGCCGGGTCGACCACCACGCGCAGGGGCCGGCGCCGGTCCTCGGCATTCGGCGCCAGGGGTTCGGGCAGGCACTCGACGCGTGCGCCGCGGGCCTGGGCGTCCAGTACGTAATCTTCGACCCGGTCCAGGTGCCGCTGGTTGACCACCGCCACCACGTCCGGGTTGCCGGCCACCGCAGGATTGAGTTCGCTGTAGGTGGCGCGCAGGGCTTCAAGGAAGGGTTCCAGCAGCGCCTTGGGCACGTACACCAGATCCGGACTGATGCAGATTTGCCCGCCATTGCAGGCTTTCCCCACGGCGATGCTGAAAGCGGCTTTTTTCAGGTCGGCGCTGGCGGAGACGATGACCGGCGACTTGCCGCCCAGCTCCAGCGTCACCGGCACCAGGTTCAGTGCGGCGTTGCGCATGACCAGCCGCCCCGTCGCGGTACTGCCGGTGTACACCAGGTGGTCAAACGGTTGGGCACTGAAGACTTCGGCCAGCTCCACGTCGCCAGTGACGACGCCGACCTCCAGCGGGTCGAGGTGTTCAGCGAACAGCTGCGCCACCAACTCGGCCGTCCGTGGTACCACGTCCGACGGCTTGAGGATGGCCCGGTTGCCTGCGGCCAGCACCGAGGCCAAGGGGCTGAACAGGGTAAACAAAGGCGCGTTCCAGGTACCGAGAATGCCCACCGTGCCCTTGGGTTGGTGCATCACCCACGCCTTGGCGCCGAGCTGATCGTAGGGCGCAAAAGGCGCACGTGGATCATCCTGCATCCAGTCCTGCAGATGGTCACGCGCATATTTGAGCGAGGCCAGGGCGCCGAGCACGTCATTCATCAACGAGAAACCGGCAGGCCGACCGCCGAAATCCAGGTCGATCGCCTCGGTCAACACGCCATGGTGGCGCACCAACAGATCGATGACTTGCTGGAGTCGGCGTCGGCGGGTGTCGGCGCTCACTGCACCGGCGCTGGCGAATGCGCTTTTTTGCCGGGATAACAGACTGGTGAGCCCTTGGACGGATGATATGACTGAACTCATTCGTGTCCCCTTGCTGGTACTGGCCCAATGGCCGGGAAGCGCCCGATGCGCTTGCCGCCACCCTAGCCGTACACCCCGCGCGACGCCTCGTCCGATCGGACGAGTATCGAGCAAATCTGTTAGTCCGTTGAGACGATGTTGAACCCTGGGATGCGACCAATACTGGCCCTACGAAAATCCCACCCCATGAGGCCAGTCATGGCAATGCAAAACGTCAGTTTCGATCCCCAGGCTTTTCGTGCCGCACTCGGCACCTTTACCACCGGGGTCACCATCATCACCACCCAGACCGAAGACGGCTCACCCGTGGGAATCACGGCCAACAGTTTCAACTCGGTGTCGCTCAATCCGCCGATGGTGCTCTGGAGCCTGTCCAAGCAGGCCCGCAGCTTGCCAGTCTTCACCAGCGGCAAACACTGGAACGTCCACGTGTTGTCCACCGAACAGGAAGCACTGTCGGGACGTTTCGCCACCCAGGGCGAGGACAAGTTTTCTGAAATCAAGCTGGACAATGGCGTCAGCGGGGCGCCGCTGCTGCAAGACTGCACGGCACGTTTTCAATGCCGCACCGCATTCCAGTATGAAGGCGGCGACCATGTGATTTTTGTCGGTGAAGTCCTCGCCTTCGATCACAGCGACCGCGCGCCACTGGCGTTCCAGAGTGGCCAATATGCATTGGCGACCCGCAAGCCACGCAGCGAACTGCGCCTGGCCACCACGCCGCCGCCCCCCGAGTGCAGTTACACCGAGGACCTGCTCGGTTACCTTTTGGGGCGCGGACACTACCAGGTCCTCAATGCCCTGCGGCAGATGCTGAGTAACCAGCATCTGGACGAACAGGCGTTTTTTATCCTGTCGATCTTGTGTATCCGCGACAACCTGAACCTTGAGGAAATCAATACCTTCGTGACCTACACCGGTCGTGAAGTCACGCTGGCCAGCATGCGCTTTCTCGAAAACCAGCGCCTGGTGGCGTTCGAGGGCTCGGCAGAGTCACTGCGTTTTGTCCTCACCGCCCAGGGCCGCGAGGTTTCGTTGCATCAGCTGGCGCTGGCCAAGGCGGTGGAAGAGGACCTCTCGGCCAAGCTCGGCACCGCCGATGCACAAGCCTTGAAGGTATTGCTCAAGCGCCTGATCGTCGTGAGTGACCCCGGCTTGCCGGATCTCTGGGCACCGCGATGAACGTGGTCTCGGGCATGCTGCCCCCAGCCAGGGTTGGTTGGGGGAGCCACGGTTTTCTGATGCTGCTGGCCATGGTGTTTGCCGACAACTTCGTCGGACGACAGATACTCGCGGTGATGATCGAACCGATCAAATCCGAATTCGGGGTCAGCGATACCGCCATCGGGTTGATCTCCGGCCTGGCGTTCGCGGCGGTGTACGCACTCTTGGGCCTGCCGGCGGGAAGGCTGGTGGACCGCATGCCGCGCACCCGTCTGCTGGCCATGTCGTGCCTGCTCTGGGCCGTGGCGACAATGGCCTGCGGACTGGCCGGCAGCTTCCTTGCGCTGGCCGTCGCGCGAATGCTGGTGGCGGTCAGTGAATCGCCGACGACCTCGGCCTCGCTGTCGTTGATCGCTGACCTGTATCCACCACAACGACGCTCATTCGCAATCAGTTGTTTTACCGCGGCACCGACGTTTTCCTCGATCATCGGTTTGAGTCTCGGGGCCTGGGTGGTGGAGCACTATGGCTGGCGCAGCGGGTTTATCGCCATTGGCATGCCGGCCGTGGTGTTTTGCGCTGTCCTGACCTTTTTCGTGCGCGACCCGCAGCGTGGCCGTTGGGACCTCGCGCCCCACGCCCACTCGCCCTCTCCACTGCTGGGTATGGGTGCCGAAGCCCGCAAGCTGTGGGCGTTGCCGGCCTACCGGTACCTGATCCTCGCGGGCGGCCTGGCCACGCTCAGTTCCTACGCAATCGGCATGTGGAACACCAGCTTCCTGGTGCGTTCCCACGGCCTGTCACTGCAACACGCCGGGCTGCTGGTCGGGGTGATCTGCGGTATTTCGGCCGGGATCGGTGGCCTGTTGAGTGGTTGGTTAAGTGACCGCCTGTGCCGCCGCCACCCCCACTGGCAGATTTCCATTCCCGTGTTGGGCCATCTGGCGGCCCTCGCCGCGCTTACCCCTTATCTGCTCTGGTCCGATGCCCTGCTGGTGCGCTTGGGCGATGTACCTATTCCGACCGCAATGCTCTGGTGCGCCCTCTATTCCTTCTTTGCCGTTTGGTGGCTCGCCCCGTCCTACAACCTCGTCACCCAACTGGTGCCGGCAAATCGGCGCGGCACCGCCATGGCCCTGCAGACCATCGTCAGTACCCTGCTCGGGGTCGGCATCGGGCCACTGATAACCGGGTTGTTCAGCGACATGCTGTTGCCGCTGTTTGGCCAGGAGTCGTTGCGTTATGCACTGATGCTGGTGAGCCTGCCGGTGATTGGCGCTGTGCTGTTGCTGGTGCGCACCGCGCACCATGCGTCCAGAACGGCCTATCGTCACGCCGTGACCGTCTCGTAACCCCTGCGAGGACACGAAGTCGACCGCGCAATCGGAACTCCCCTCGATACGAATCATGCGTACCCCAATCGCAATGAGTCGGTCATGACTATGCGGATGACACTTTTGAAGTAAGCCGTTTCAATCGCTGCCCCGATAATCGAAAGCCTACTAATGGAATGTCGAGGGGTCCATCATGACAAGCACAGCTCAGGTCAGTCCGCAAACGCTGAGAAAAGTCATTGTCGCCGCCGGCATCGGCAATTTCGTCGAGTGGTTCGACTTCGCCGTCTACGGTTTTCTGGCGACCACCATCGCGCAGCAATTTTTTCCCAGCGGCGACGCCAGCGTGGCCTTGCTGAAAACCTTCGCGGTATTCGCCGTGGCCTTTGCCTTCCGGCCGCTGGGCGGGATTTTCTTCGGCATGCTCGGCGACAGGATCGGGCGCAAGAGAACCCTGGCCATGACCATCCTGCTGATGGCGGGTGCGACGACCTTGATCGGGGTGTTGCCCACGTATGCCGCCATCGGGGTCATGGCGCCGATCCTGCTGACCGTCATCCGCTGCGCCCAGGGCTTTTCCGCCGGGGGCGAATACGCAGGTGCCTGTGCCTACCTGATGGAGCATGCGCCCCATGATAAAAGGGCCTGGTATGGCAGCTTCATCCCGGTCTCGACCTTTTCCGCCTTTGCCGCGGCCGCCGTGGTGGCTTACGCACTCGAGGCCTCATTATCGGCCGACGCCATGGGTAGCTGGGGCTGGCGCCTGCCGTTCCTGATTGCCGCGCCGCTGGGACTGGTGGGTCTTTACCTGCGCTGGAAGCTGGATGAAACCCCCGCTTTCCAGGCGGTGACCGAGGAACATGCGGTGGCACACTCCCCGCTCAAGGAGACCTTACGCAACCATGGCGCGGCGATCTGCTGCCTGGGGGCCTTCGTGTCGCTGACGGCGCTATCGTTCTATATGTTCACCACCTACTTTGCCACCTACCTGCAAGTCGCGGGCGGCCTGAGTCGCGCCACGGCATTGCTGGTGTCGCTGATTGCCTTGATCTTCGCCGCGGCGATCTGCCCGCTGGCCGGGCTGTATTCGGACCGGGTCGGGCGTCGGGCCACGGTGATGACCGCCTGCGCCCTGTTGATCGTGGCGGTGTACCCCTCGTTCCTGATGGCCAGTTCCGGATCGTTCGCCGCCTCCATCGTCGGCGTCATGCTGTTGGCGATCGGCGCGGTGTTGTGTGGCGTGGTCACCGCGGCCCTGCTTTCGGAAACCTTCCCCACCCGTACGCGCTATACCGCGTCGGCAATCACCTACAACATGGCCTACACCCTGTTCGGGGGCACCGCGCCGCTGGTGGCGACGTGGCTGATCAGCAGCACCGGCAGCAACCTGTCGCCCGCGTTCTATCTGATGGCGGTTGCGTTGCTCGCCTTGGCCGGTGGTTTGGCATTGCCGGAAACTTCAAGGATTTCCCTGCATGATGTGCCGACGAGGAAGAATGGCGTAGCGGTGGACGCTGCGGCCTGACCGTTCCAACGCGGCGGGCGAAGCTTCATTTTCAGAATCTGCAGCCCGTCGCCCCACCCTCGCCTGATCGCCACGCTTCGATTACTGTACATGCAACCAGTACTTGTACAGCAAACCCTCCCCATGAATTTCGACCAGGCTAAAGCGCTGAGACTTCAGCAGTGGCGCTCGACCCTCGACGACCACGATTTCCGCATGCAGAACCCCGAAGCCCACCGCCAGACCCTGCACGCCATAAGCGCGACCCTTGCCGGCGAGGGGTTGGTCGATGAACTCCAGCACTTCGACATGAACGAACTGGCGAACGCCGCCTACTGGCATGCTGTAGAAGAGCTGCACAGTGCGCCGGCCCGCTACTGCGGTGCGTCTTCCTATGATGTTGTTCGTCGCGCCGGCACTGAGCTGTTCGGTCGGGTTTCGCGATCCATTTTTTATGCCGCAAGCTCCCTTGCCGAAAGCGCCCGATTCTCCTACGACGGCAAAATTTACCAGGATGCCACCGGGGCGAATCTGGTATTCACCCCCTCCGGGGTGGTGGCGAGAATCACCGGACTGACCCTGACCCTGCCCGATGAGCAGCAATACGACCTCATAGAGACCGGGCGCACAGTCGAGGGGGTCACCCATGAACCGCTCGAAGATCCGGACCTCTACCGCGCACTGGTAGACGCCGCCCAGGTCGCCCGGGAATGCCGCGACCTGCGCCTGTTCGAAAGACTGCGACCGCTTCTCGACCCGGCCCGGTTCCACACCTGTCCCGCGTGCCTCGATCGATTTGATCGACGGGAAGACTGCGCTACGTGTTTTGGTCGAGGATTCGTCACGAAATCTCCGGCCGCTGAACTACGCTGAAGACACAGCCGGAGAACACACCATGTGCGGACGCCTTTCCCAGTATCGGGGCATTCACGATTTCGTCGCGGCGCTCGCCATTCCCAACGCCCTGATCAACTATGCCGGCGACCAGCCGCTGGCGCGTTATAACGCCGCGCCGACCACTCAACTCGCCCTCTTTCACCAGGAAGGCCAGTTTTTGCGCGCCGATATGGTGCGCTGGGGCTGGCGTCCGCACTGGGCCAAGGACCGCGCCGCGCCAATCAACGCTCGGGTCGAGAAGGTCGCCCATGGTCCGTTCTTCAAAGCGATCTGGCCACGCCGGGCGATCATCGCCATCGACAACTGGTTTGAATGGGTCGACGAACGCGGACCGAAGAAGCAGCCTTACCTGATCCGTCACCGAGACCGAACGCCGATCCTCTGCGCCGCGATCGGCCAGTACCCCAGCGCCGAGCACGGGCCGGGCGAACACGACGGCTTCGTCATCATCACTGCCGACAGCGCCGGTGGCATGGTGGACATCCATGACAGGCGGCCAGTGACCTTATCGCCGGAACTGGCCCGGGAATGGCTGGAGCCCACCACGCCCATGCAACGCGCCGAGCACCTGGCGCTGTTCCAGGGTGAGCCGACCGAGGCCTTCGAGTGGTTCAAGGTCGACCGCGCGATCGGCAACGTTCGCAACCAGGGCGCCCAGGTGATCGAACCTGCGGCCGGGATCGAGGGTGATGACTGACCATAAGCAGCCTCGACTCCGTCCCCAAAAAGAACAGCCGCCTGCTCAAGCCTGCGTGCCGAAAGCCCCCCCGCTGCTTACTCGCCGTAGATATCGAAATCGAAATACTTCTGGCGAATGGTGTCGTAGGTGCCATTGGCACGAATGGTCGCCAGTGCCTGATTGAAGCGACCCGCCAGCGGATCGTTCTTGCGCACGGCAATGCCGATGCCACTACCGAAGAACTGCTCTTCGGTGAAATTCGGGCCGACGAACTCGAAGCCCTGCCCTTCCGGCCGCTTCAACAGGCTTTCATCGATTACCACCGAACTGGCCATGGTGGCATCGAGGCGTCCGCCGAGCAGGTCGAGGAAAATTTCATTCTGCGAGCCGTAGCGCACCACTTCGGCACCGGCCGGGGCAAATTTTTCGGTGACGTAGCGATCGAAGTTGGTCGCGCGCTGCACCCCGATGCGCTTGCCTTTGAGCTGGGCCGGAATCTCGCTGATGCCACTGCCCTTTTTGAACACCAGGCGCGCCGGAATGCGGTAATAACGATTGCTGAAATCGACCGATTTCATCCGCTCCGGGGTCATGGACATCGACGAAATCACCGCGTCGACTTTCTTCACCTTGAGCGCGGGAATCAGCCCGTCGAACTCCTGTTCCTGCCACACGCACTGGACTTTCATCTCGGCGCAGAGTGCCTGGCCGATGTCGTAGTCGAAGCCGACGATGGCGTTATCCGGCGTTTTCGACGCGAACGGCGGGTAAGCCGCTTCGATGCCCAGGCGCAGAGGTTGCTCCGCCGCGTGCAGGTTGGCGCCGAACGCCAGCAGCGAGATGAGGCCAACCTTCAATACCGTATTTTTTACGTTCATTCATGGCTCCAGATGCGATGTTGTTTATGTCGGGCGCTCCGTGAAAGAAGGCGACCGTTATGGCAGCGGCAATGTGAACAAGGAGATGACGGCTCTGTCGGCCGCCTGCTCCGTCGTTGCGCCAGGCTGCACCCGGCGCTACGGGTACTACGTAGAAGCCCGGACGGCGGCGGTGACGATCAACTCCAACAGGATCTGCGGATCATCGAACATCACTTGCGCGGTAGCCCGTGCCGGCGTCTGCCCGGCATCGACCCAGGCGCTCCAGGTTTCATTCATGCCAGCGAAATCGGCACCCATGTCTTTCATCCAGATCTGCACGCTGAGCAGTCGGCTTTTGTCGCTGCCGGAGATTTCCAGCAGTTCGTCGAGCCGTTGCAGCACCTGGCGCGTCTGGCCACGGATGTCCTGGCTGCAGTCGGCGGCGACGATGCCGCTGAGCCAGGCCACGCCGTTATGCACGACGCTGCGGCTCAGACGTGGATTGCTTTCGATGCGTTGAATAAGGCTCATACAGGCTCCTGGGTGAGAGGTGTCTCAGTGGATAATTGGGCAAGGGTGATGGGTTTCAGTGGCGATCGAATGCGGTAATACCCGACCTCTGCGGCCGGGACCTTGCGCTGTTCGGCAATGATTTCAGTGACGCTCAAGCCACACAGGCGCCCCTGGCAAGGCCCCATGCCGCAGCGACCGAACGCCTTGGTCTGATTGGGCCCCAGGCAACCGAGGGCGACGTGATGGCGAATCGCGCCGGCGCTGACTTCTTCGCAGCGACAGACAATTACATCGTCGGCCGGAATGCGGTTTTGCTGTTGTGGGCGGTATAACGCATCGATCAGTGGCCGCGCAGCACGCTGGCGAATCAAGGCCTTTCGGTAAGGCGCGGCGAGTTGCTGCAGCTGTTGCGCGTCAATCTTTCCCGAGCTGGCAGCAATCGCCAGCCCGGCCAGGCGGCCCTCGAGCAGCGCCACGTGCGCACCGCCGATAGCGCCACCGTCACCGGCGATAAAAATGCCCGGCAGACTGGTTTCACCCTGGCTGTCGCGACGCGCGATCCAGCACAGTTGCTGTTCGCTCCAGTCATGTTCGAGGCGCAGCGACCAACTGATCTGGGTGTTGGGTACCACGCCTTGATGCAGCAGAATCAGCGAGGCCGAAAGCGTCCGGCGCCGACCGCCACTGTCGAAACTCAGGGCACTGGCCTGCGCCGTGCCTTCGATCTGCAAATCCCGGGCATCACGGAAATGCCTGACCCCGGCGCGTTTCAATTCGACCAGCAATTGCAGGCCCTTGAGCAGGTCACGCCAGCCGCGCAAGGCGCCCGGGACTTTGCGCCAGGCGCGCGGTAGATCGCCCCGGCCACTGGTGTCCACCAACGCTTCGATGACGATGCCGGTTCGCAGGTATTGCACCGCCAGCAGATACAACAAGGGTCCGCAGCCGGCCAGCACCACCGGCCCTTGCGGCACCAGCGCAGCGCTTTTGAGCAGGATCTGTCCGGCGCCGGCGGTCATGACGCCGGGCAAGGTCCAGCCAGGAATGGGCATGGGCCGTTCGAACGCACCGGTGGCGATCAATACATGATGACCTTGCAGGACTTCAGCGCGACCATCGATCAAGTAATGCACCTGACGCTGTGGCGTCACTTGCCAGATGGCAGCGTTGGCCAGGTAACGGGCCCCGCACCGGAGGAATTTTGCGACAAGCTCCGCTCCCGCTCCATAGTCATCGCCCAATACGCTGCGGCTGCGCGCATCGGCCTGCTGGATATTGCGATAGATTTGCCCACCGGGGCTGCCCTGTTCATCCAGCACCGCCACCGACAGTCCGTGGCGCGTGGCCTCAAGCGCCGCGCTCAGGCCAGCGGGGCCGGCGCCGATCACGATCAGATCGACTGTTGGCTTATTCATCAGCGCCCTCCTCGTCGTGGCCACGATCCAGAAAATCCCGAGCCCCGCGCTGGCGCAGAACACGCATACCCGCGCGAACCGGCAGCAGGCACGCCTGACAATTGGCCTGCCCGTCCACCTCGACCAGGCACTCGAAGCACACGCCCATCATGCAGAACGGTGCGCCGGGCCTGCCGCTGACTGCACTGTCGCGGGTGTGAGTGACGCCGCCGAGCAGCAAGGCGGCGGCCAGGGAAATGCCTGCGGGCACCGATAACAACGCGCCTTCGAATTCGATCTGCACGGTCTTTTCCGCGGGGATTAATGCCCGAAACAAGCTGTCAGCCAACATGGCGCACCTCGGGTTTGCGACTGAAGCGCTGCAGACTGAAAGGCGCCACGGCCGGCTCGTCATAGTCACCGGCAATCCACGGCGCCAGGCGCAAGGCATGGATTGCCGCCAGGGTCACGCCGCTGTGGCAACTGACTACCACCGCCCCCGGGCAGGCCTGCGAAGCTTCGTAGATGGGAAAGCCATCGGCGCTCAGCACCCGCAGCGCACCCCAGGCCCGAACCAGACGGACCTGCCCCAACCGGGGAAAGCACTGCACCGCGCGCCGGGCGATGCTGGCCATCACATCGCTGCTGGTACTGTCGTCGAAACCCACCGATTCATGGGAGTCGCCCAGCTGCACCGTGCCTTCGTCGGTCTGGCGCACGTAGGTGGTGGGGAAATGCAGAAAGGGTTTGAGACGCTCGGTCACCAGAATCTGCCCACGATTGGGGCTCACGGGCACGTCCATGCCCAACTGCGCGCCCAGTTCGCGATTGCCAAGCCCGGCGGCCAGCACCATCTGCCCGGCGTACCAGCGCTGTTCACCGGTATCCAGTTCGAAGCCCGAGCCGCGCAGGTCAATGGCGCTGACCCGCTGGCCATTGAGGATCCTGACCCCGCGCGCCTGGCAGGCGGCGTACAGCGCACGCAACAATTTCAACGGATTGACCTGACCGTCCATGGGCGAGTAACAGCCACCCACTACCGACGGTCCCACGCCCGGCAAGCGAGCGCGCAGTTGGGCCGAATCCAGCAGTTCGAACGGATAATCACCGTGCATGGCGTCGCGCAACCAGCGCAATCGACGGCTTTCCTCGGCCATCTCTTGCTCACTCAAACACAGCTGGAATCCGCCGGGCTGACGCAGATGGAGATCGATGCCGCTGTCGGCCTGCAACGAGGCGGCGAACCGTGGCCACAGCGCCACCGAATCCCGAGTCCATTGCGCATAGGGACTCATCCCGTAGCCCTTGCCCTGAACCCACAGCAGGCCGAAGTTGCCACGCGCCGCCCGATAGGCATCATCGCCCTCATCCAGGACGCTGACCTGGCGACCGAGCAGGGCCAGGCCATAAGCAATGGACAGCCCGACCAAACCACCCCCTACGATCATCACATCAGTTTTTTGCATGAGTTGGCACTGCCGCTCTTTCAACGCCGCGAAATCACCTGCGACGCAGGCATTACGCCTGAATGATCTTGATGCAGAGGATCCTAGAGAGCTGTCAGCGGCTTGAAAAATGCTTTATTTTGCCAAGGTCATGTCTTTTTGTTATGGATATTACCCAAGGATACCCGCCATGAATCTTCGTCAGCTGGAGGCCTTTCGCGCGGTCATCCTGGGCCAGACCGTCACCCGTGCCGCCGAGATGCTGCACATCTCGCAACCTGCGGCGACGCGACTGATTGCCAGCCTTGAGGAGGACATCGGCTTCAGTTTGTTCAACCGGCTCAAGGGCCGGCTGCAACCGACCGCCGAAGCCATGACGCTGTACCAGGAAGTACAACGGTCGTTGCTCGGGGTCGAACGCATTGCCCGGACGGCGCAGGACATCCGCAGCCTGAAACGCGGTTCACTGCACATTGCCAGCGCCCCGGCCATGGGGCTTTCATTCCTGCCGCGCGCCATCGCCGCGTTCATGGCCGAGCATGAGCACGTGCAGATCTCGCTGGTGGTGCATTCATCGCGCGAGGTCGTGGACCTGGTGGTCGGCCAGCGCTGCGACCTGGGCATCATCGTCCTGCCCAATACCTACCCCAGCCCGCGCGCAGAAAAACTCCTGGCCACCCGCATGCTCTGCGCACTGCCGGCGAACCATCGCTTGCAGGAAAAGACCACGATCCATCCCGAGGATCTGCAAGGCGAGGCGTTCATTTCCTATCCGCAATCCATCGGCTCGCGCCAGCACATTGACTCGATATTTGCCGCGTATGGGGTCGAGCGCGAACTGCGCCTGGAAACCCAACTGTCGCTGCCCATGTGCACCTTCGTCGAACAAGGGCTTGGGGTCGCGCTGGTCGACGCCATCAGCGCGGTCGAGTACCGCGGCAACGGCGTCGTGTTCAGGGCGTTCGAGCCGGCGATTGAAATGGATTTCAGCATGCTGTTGCCGGTGCAGGGGCCGACGTCGAAACTGCAGACCCGCTTTTTCGAACACATGCAGCACTTCATCGCCCACCAGGTTCCGGCCGAGTATCGGTTCTAAAAAGCACCGGCCAAACACAGGATCCGTGTACGCCAATGACCTTGTAGGAGCTTGCCAGCGAAGGCGCCCGGGCAAGTCACCCCCAAAACCACCCGCCTTGTAACGCAAAACCACCATTCGTCGCCTATGCTGTGGGTAGCGTCAATTACCCAACCCTCTCTGGCTCAAGGATTGCAAAGGCCGGTCGTAGCAGCTCCAGATCGACGTAATTCTGACGCGGCAGCACTCAAATCAATGTTCAAGGACGCCAGCGATACGCTTGGTCAGTCACCCGGGGGATGTAACATGTCAACTCTCAATGAAATCGCCGCGAATCACGCAAGAATGGCTAAAATACTGGCTGGAGAGTCGACCGAAGTGTGCGAGCGACAGCCCCAGGTGGTGGGAGGTTTTGAAGTCTCATCCATTGATGAACAGCCACACATTCCCCTGCACCTCATCGCTGGCGCGCAAGACAACAATCTCGGACAAGCTACCGGCTTCTGACTTTGCTTGATCGGTGTCGGGTAACTTGATGGCTTGCTGTCCGCCAGCCAGACCGGCACCGACACCTACCTGTCGATCCCCACTTCCTGGCCTAAACTAAACGGACTACCAGCCCGCCGGTGTGTGGTGGGCAAGGCATTGCCATGTTCGAAACCAGAGAAGTGCAGCGCTTCGCCGCCAATCCTGTCGGCCGCGACCTTGCCGTGGGCGACATTCACGGCCACTTCGCCCGGCTGCAGACTGCATTGGACGCTGCCGGATTCAACCCTTCCATCGACCGCCTGTTCAGCGTGGGCGATCTGGTCGACCGCGGGCCGCAAACACTGGACGTCGATCAATGGCTGCTGCGCAAGCCCTGGTTTCATGCAGTGCGGGGCAACCACGAGCAGATGACCGTCGATTCCCACGCCGCCGGCCGCACCAGTGCTGAACGCAGCCTGCACTTTGTCAATGGTGGCGCCTGGTTCTACGGCCTGTCGGGCGTCGAGCAAGCCTATTACGCCGGCATCCTCGCTGACTTGCCTTTGGTGATTGAGGTCGAGACGACGCAAGGCCTGATCGGCATCGTGCACGCGGATGTCCCACGGGGCAGCTGGCAAGCTATGACTGAAGCGTTATCCGGCTCAGCGCTGGAGGCCGAACAGATAGCCACGACCCTGCAGTGGTCCCGCCAGCGCATCACCGACAGCGACCCCGGCGGCGTGTCGGGGGTGCGCGCTGTGGTGGTAGGTCATACACCCCTGCCCCAGCCGGTCATCCTGGGCAATGTCTACCACATCGACACCGGCGGCTGGCTGCCGGAACGCGGTCACTTCACCCTGCTGAACCTGCAAACGCTCGAATTCATCCCCGCGACACGGCCAGGCCTTAGGCGGCACTGGTAACAGGCCCCGACGGGCAAGTAGCGGCAAATGCCTGCGGCACCCATCCGTTGGGCACCGCCCTGCACCATTCCAACCCCGCAAAGAAGCCCCTACTTCGTGACATATTTCGTGCCGTTCGGATCATCGAGCTTCGCCTGCAACAACCCCCACTCGCGTAGAACGATCGAGTAAGGCACAAAGATACTCATCCTCTCGGCGGTATTGACCCCGGGGTGGGCGCTCACATCGTTCAATGTTGTGGAATAGAAACCGATATTGATGCCGACCACACTGCCGTCACTGGCGACGACCGGCCCACCCGACATGCCCTTGACCAACGGGGCGTCATGGATACCGTACAGATCGCCACTGTGTTCATCGGTATTGATGAAAGGCGTTGGATACACCTTGCCCTTGCCGGTGGTAGTGATCAGATAAGGGCTGCCCCCCACGGCCGTGATGCGCTCGCCCACACGCGGCGCGCGCCAGGACGGGAAGCGGCCATTAGCCTTGTGCTGGAAGAACACCAGGTCGCAACCTGTGCTGCAGCTGTACTTCACGTTGGGGATCAACGGCGTATGGCGAGTGGTGACGGCGTAGTCCTCGTTCCATTGCACCGCCGAAGCCATATAGACATACGCCAATGGAAAGCCCGAGAAGACTAGAAAGTATGAATCGTTAATGGTGCCCGAAAAATCGGGTTTAACGATGCCGTTGCATCCTGCAGTAAGAGCTCCCATTAGCAAGCACGCCATGATCTTGATCATGATGTATCACCGACTTATAGGGGGAGGATATGACTGTTTTTTTTGTTTGTCAGTTTTCTGCCGCTTTCTTGCTCACTGGCCCACAGCGCCGCTTAGCGATTGATTTGCCTGATCTAGTTGTTATTTATGGCTGACGCTTCAATAACCCGCTCAACTGTTTTGCACTAAGGCCAATCGCTTTTAGATGCAACCGGGGCAGCACAATTTCTGGCGTCAACAAGCTGTCGATAATAAGGAGGAAAATAGAGCGGCTATATGTTTATTTCCGAACTTGCTTTATCCCGCGCAAACGAAAAACGCCGCTCGAATGAGCGGCGTTTTCGTTTTTGGTACTTGATACAAGTTCAATAAAGAACGCTGGCAACCATCAACAACACTTCGGACCGCTCTTGCTGCCGTAACGGGCTTCCTGACGTTCGCGAAAAAATATTTCGTAGCTCATCACCGGTTTGTCCGGGTGTTTGTTCTGCATATGCTCCACGTAGTTGTCGTAGTCGGGCATGCCGACCATCAGGCGCGCGGCCTGACCGAGGTATTTACCCAGGCGACTCAGGTCATTGAACATGCTGCACTCCTCGATCAAGCATCCGGCAGGGCCTGGAACGGTGCTTCTTTATCCGTACGTTCCTTGGTGCCCCAGGCGGCAATACCGACCTTGAGTGCAAAGAACAGGATGCTGAACACCACCAACAGGAACAGCGCCGTCAGCGTGGCGTTGGTGTAGGCGTTGTAGATCACGTGCTGCATCTGGTCGATGTTCTTGGCCGGTGCCAGCACCTGACCGTTGGCCAGGGCATCGCTGTATTTCTTCGCCAGCGCGAGGAAACCGATCGCCGGGTTGGCGTCGAACAGCTTGATAAAACCGGCAGTGGTGGTGCAGATCAGCAGCCAGACTGCTGGCAGCATGGTGACCCACACGTAGCGTTGACGCTTCATCTTGATCAGCACCACCGTCGCCAGCATCAGCGCGATCCCGGCCAGCATCTGGTTGGAGATACCGAACAGCGGCCACAAGGTGTTGATGCCGCCCAGCGGATCGATCACCCCTTGGTACAGCAGGTAACCCCACATGGCCACGCAACCGGCGGTGGCGATCAGGTTGGCGGTCCAGGACTCGGTGCGTTTCAGTGCCGGCACGAAGGAGCCGAGCAAATCCTGGAGCATGAAGCGTCCGGCACGGGTACCGGCGTCTACCGCGGTGAGGATGAACAGCGCTTCGAACAGGATCGCGAAGTGGTACCAGAACGCCATGGTGTTTTCACCCGGCAGGACACTGTGCAGGATCTGCGCGATACCGACCGCCAGGGTCGGCGCACCGCCGGCACGGGCCAGGATGGTGGTCTCACCGATGTCCTTGGCCACCGCTTGCAAGGCTTCCGGGGTAATTGCAAAACCCCAGCTGCTGACGGTCTGCGCCACCGTAACAGCATCGGAGCCAACAATCGCTGCCGGGCTGTTCATGGCGAAGTACACGCCTGGCTCGATCACCGAAGCGGCAACCATCGCCATGATCGCCACGAAGGATTCCATCAGCATGCCACCGTACCCGATGTAACGGGCATGGCCTTCGCTGGCCAGCAGCTTGGGCGTGGTGCCCGAAGCAATCAGCGCGTGGAAACCCGAGACCGCACCACAGGCGATGGTGATGAACAGGAACGGGAACAGACCGCCCTTCCACACAGGTCCCGTACCGTCGATGAACTGGGTCAATGCCGGCATTTTCAGCTCGGGCATGGTGACCAGGATGCCGATCGCCAGGGCGACGATAGTGCCGATCTTGAGGAAGGTCGACAGGTAGTCACGGGGTGCCAGGATCAGCCAGACCGGTAACGAGGCGGCCACGAAACCGTAACCGACCAGCATCCACGTAATCTGCACGCCAGTGAAGCTGAACGCCTTGGCCCAGACCGGATCGGCGGCAATCTGCCCACCGAGCCAGATCGAACCGAGCAGCAGCGCCACACCGACCACGGAGATTTCACCGATGCGACCCGGACGGATGTAGCGCATATAAATGCCCATGAACATCGCGATCGGGATGGTCGCCATCACCGTGAACATGCCCCATGGGCTTTCAGCCAGGGCCTTGACCACGATCAGCGCGAGCACCGCGAGGATGATGATCATGATCAGGAAGCAGCCGAACAGCGCGATGGTACCGGGGATGCGGCCCATTTCTTCACGGACCATGTCGCCCAGGGAGCGGCCGTTACGGCGGGTGGACAGGAACAGGACCATGAAGTCCTGCACCGCGCCAGCCAGCACCACCCCGGCAATCAGCCACAGCGTACCGGGCAGATAACCCATCTGCGCGGCCAGGACCGGACCCACCAGCGGCCCCGCGCCGGCAATCGCCGCGAAGTGGTGACCGAAGAGTACGTGTTTGTTGGTCGGCACAAAGTCCAGACCATCATTGTTGAGCACGGCGGGGGTCGCTCGATTGGGATCGAGCTGCATCACTTTATTGGCGATGAACAGGCTGTAGTAGCGGTATGCGACGAGGTAGATAGCGACTGCTGCGACTACGATCCACAGGGCGTTGATGGCTTCGCCGCGGCGCAGGGCCACGACACTCAGCGCGAACGCTCCCAGGACAGCCACGGCAAACCAGGCGAGGTGTTTAGCCAGACGGGGCATAGCGTGTCTCCTGCCGACAGCCAGTGGACTGCGGCGGTAATTTTTATAATTGTGTCCGCTGAGCGGAGCTGGCCCAATATCCGCGCATGCCGTCCACAAATAAATCCGCGTTACTACGTACGCGGCCTCTACGTAGTTCTACGTAGATAACGCTGGTCTATCGGTTGAAACGCAAAACCTGTGGGAGCGAGCCTGCTCGCGAATGCGGTATATCAGGCGACATGGATGTTGAATGACAGACCGCATTCGCGAGCAGGCTCGCTCCCACAGGGGTTTTGCATTTCAACGAACAGATCCTGACAGCGGTCATTCCGTCACCACCGCTACTGGCCGCGCACCTCTTTGGCATATCATGCCCAGCCATCGCCGCCTTCGGCCCGGTCAGGAGCCCAGATGCAGCTCAAACACAAAATCGTCGCGCTCGGCATCCTGCCGCTGGTACTGGCGATCGCCGTCATCTGCGCCCTGGTGATTTCCCTGAACCGCCAACTGGGCGATCAACAGGCGCAACTGATCGAAGACAGCATTTTGGCCAGCAAGCGCGCCGAGCTGAAAAACTACGTCGAAATGGCGCAAAGCCTGATCGCCCCGCTCTACGACGACGGCCATGGTGACGCCCAGGCCCAGCAACAAGTGCTGGAAGAACTGCGCAAGCTCAGCTTCGGCGTCAATGGCTATTTCTTCGTCTACGACCGCGAGGGTCGCAGCCTGATGCACGCGCGCCAGTCGGATCTGGTCGGCAAAGACTTGTGGGACATGAAAGACCCCCACGGCCTGCCGGTGATCCAGGCGCTGCTCAACACTGCGCAGTCGGGCGAAGGCTTCCAACGCTACGCCTGGAACAAACCCTCCTCCGGCCAGGTCACCGACAAGCTCGCCTACGTGGTAATGCTGGATCGTTGGGGCTGGATGCTCGGCACCGGCATCTACCTGGAAGACGTCGAACGCGCCACCCAGCAGGCCCGTGACGAAGTGGCCATGGGTATCCGCAAGACCATGCTGGCGATTGCCGCCGTGGCCCTGGTGGCGGTGCTATTGGTGTTCGCCAGCGGCATGACCCTCAACGTCAGCGAACACCGACTGGCCGACAAAAAACTGCAGCGCCTGACCCAGCGCATCGTCAGCCTGCAGGAAGAAGAGCGATCCCGGGTGTCCCGTGAGCTGCACGACGGCATCAGCCAGGTCCTGGTCTCCATCAAGTTCCAGTTCGAACTGGCCAGCCATGTGCTCGAGAATGGCCAAGGACAAGACAAGGGCCTGGGCATCCTGAGGGAAGCCACCCGACGCCTGGGAGACGCGATTGGCGAAGTTCGCAGCCTGTCCCACGACCTGCGCTCATCCTTGCTCGACACCCTGGGCCTGCCCGCGGCGATCGGCCAGCTCGCCGCCGAATTCGAGCAGCGCAGCGGCCTGGTGGTGACCTACGACGACAATGAATTCGCCTGCGACCTGGTCGACGGTGCCGCGGTCTCGCTGTTTCGCATCGTCCAGGAAGGCCTGACCAACATCGAACGCCACGCCCGGGCCCGCAACGTTTCCATTACCCTGCACGGCGCTGAAGACTGCGTACGCCTGACGGTGGTCGATGACGGTATCGGCTTCAACGTCGCCCAGGTTGAACGTCGTCATGCCGGCATCGGCCTGCGTAATATCCGCGAACGTGTCGAGCATTTCGGTGGCCAGTTCGCCCTGACCTCGATGCCGGGAAGAAGTGAACTGGACGTCCTGCTGCCGATGAAAATGCCCGGCACAAAACGCTGAGTCGTCCCCACAACAAGAGTGAATGCCTGCAATGAACCTGCCCTACCCGATCCGCGTCGCCCTGGTCGACGATCACTCCCTGGTCCGCGACGGGATCAAAGCGCTGCTGGCGGTGATGGCGCCCCTGGAAGTGGTGGGCGAAGCCGAGAACGGCGCCGATGCGATCGAGATGGTCGGCCGCTGCCAGCCGGACCTGTTGCTGGTCGACATCAGCCTCAAGGACATGAACGGGCTGGAGTTGACCCGGGTGCTGCGCAGCCAGTACCCGTCGCTCAAGGTGCTGGTGCTGAGCATGTACGACAACAACGAGTACGTGAGCGAGTCCGTGCGCGCGGGGGCCAGCGGCTATGTGCTGAAGAACTCGCCATCCCGGGAAATCATCGCGGCAATCGAAGCCATCGCCAGCGGCGGCACCTTCTACAGCGCCGAAATCGCCCAGCGGCTGATTGCCGACAAAAGCACCGACAACGAACTGACCCCCCGCGAGAGCCAGGTGCTGTACAAAATGGCCCAAGGCCTGAACAACAAGGAAATGGCCCGGGAACTCGACATCAGCGTGCGCACCGTGGAAACCCATCGCCTGAGCATCCGGCGCAAACTCAACATCGATAAACCGGCGGCGCTGGTGAAGTATGCGATTGATCATGGGATTATTTCGGTTAAGCCTTGCGGTGGATAGGGTTGTAGGCGTGCTTCACCAGCAGTAGGGGCTGAACTGGCGGGTCAGGTTGTCGATGCGTTTCTCTTCAACCAACCGGTCGGACGCGTCATAGGCGGTGACGGCGACGAGGTGGTGGCGCTCGTCGAAGCGATACCGGGTGTTTTTGCCCGAGCAGTCCTGGAAGCGTTCGACCTGGGCCAGGGTGTTCCACCACAGGTATTTGGATTTTTGCGTGGCGTCGATGATGGTGTGTGGCAAGCCGTCATCGCTGTTGAGGTATTCGATCTTGTGGCCCAACGCGTCGACTTCGGCGATCAGGTTGCCCTTGGCGTCGTAGCGGGCTTTCCAGGTGCTGCCGTCGGGGTAGTCGACCTGGGTGACCAGGGTCGTCAGGTGGTGATACTGGTACTTGATCTTGCGCCCGAGCGGGTCGGTTTCTTCCAGCAGTCGCGCGTATTCGTCGTACTTGAGCGTGACGACATTGCCGTCGGGCAACGTGAGGCCGGTCATGTTGCCGGTGTCGTCGATGTCGATGACGTAGTGCTCGCCACCGAAGTCGCGGCTGGTGGTGACGCGGTGATCGCTGTTGTAGTGGATCTCGGCTTCGCGCCCGAGCACGTCGGTGATCCAGGTGGTGCGGGCGTTCAAATCGTAGCGAAAATGGAAGTGCTCGCCATCGCTGGTCCAGTGCTCCACCATGCGGGGCTGGTCGCCGAGGGTCTGCCAGCGGTAATTGCAGGTCAGGCCCAATGCGTTACTGTGACTGGCCATGACGCCATCGATGTAGCTGAAGCGGCGGACCGAATCGTGGTTGCGATTGATCACCTCGATGAGCTGGCCGTTATCGTCATAGCGATACTGCACCAGGGTTTCAACAGCCTGGTTGTCAACGATGCGTTTAACGTCGGTCAGGCGGCCCAACGGGTTGTCGTAATGCAGGTGCACCCGCACACCGCCAGTTGCGCTGATGTCGGTGAGCTTGCCTTCAACGGTGTGGGTGAAATGCAGGAAGTGACCGAGGGCGTTTTCGATGCGCTGCAGCGGGACGTTGATGTTGTCGTCAGTACTTCGGCGAAGTTGAACAAAATATTGTTGTATGTTGCGGAAGGTGATTGCTAAAAAGCTATGCCAATTAACCCTGCCAACGCATGCAAAGGCCATAATGAAAGTAGGGGTAACAGGTGGCTGAGACAAGGTTGGCAACCACCTGCTTTACATATTTTAAAAGAGCTTAGAAAAATTCGGAAAACTATAAACATGAAGCTAGCTATCTAATCGAAAATGCACAACCCACCCTACTACCAATCACCGCGCCATGCCTCAGCAAACTCACTATCTCTAGTTAAACCTACCAATTCGCCCAATCGATAAATAACATCCAGCAATGACTCCCGCTCCACTGTTTCAATGTCTTCCTCGAAAGAATTTAGCCTGACTATGCAGCGTTTAAACATGGGAAGCGCGCCTTTACCGAAGCTTGAGCATGGCAAAGCTTCTAGATTTCGCACCAACTCAAACATTACCGGTCTGACTTTATCCAAAAACTCCTCATCCCCATCCAGAAGATCGAGCTGCTGATATAAAACCGCTGTATCTATAGCATCCATGGGAAAACTCCTTGAGAATGGTCAACGTGACGGTTGCGGAGGTTTTATATCAGGAAACAGAAACACCTTAGTCTCATCCCAGTTCACGCCAGTTTCATGATACACCTTTAATCTGTTTAAAATTCTTTCAGGGTTTCCAGCCATCCCACATGACTCATAGTCATAAATCAGCTGTAAATCTTTCTCAGTTGTTAGCGAGGCTTTTACCGTCTCAGCACCAATATTAGTATATTCATCAGTAAGGTCAATCAAGTTAGCTCCATTATTGCCTGACGAACCAAAAACAGGAGACAACATCCGCCTTCTTATTGGACGACTATTAACTACAACACCACTAGACACCTGACCCGAAAATATACCTTTGAGATTTTTTGTAGATACAAAAATACAGAAAATTATTTTCTCCTTGTTTAAATCTACCCCTCCCCAACCCTCATCACTTCTGAAAACATCGAAAAATTCCATCAGATAATTCATTCTCATCTGCGCAAGCGTGAACAAATTATCGCCAACCTTAACACTTAGAACTTGGTTCGCCTCCCACTTTAAACTTTTCAACATGCTACTCCTTTGGCACCACTAGATTTTGCTGCAAGCCTAGAGCTTACCAAATCCGGTCCATCGCTAAATAAATAGTCGTACCGGCGAATAGCCGCGACAGAAACCTTATTCTTCAACGTCATTTTTGGAGCAGGCTTAGAGGCAGAAATCTTTTTACACTCATAAAACTTCAAGTGATCAAGGCTATGCTCGCGATCATAAGAAAACCAGTAGTTATCTGGTTAATTATTTGAAGGTGTCAGCAGTTTCATTAACACACTCCTGCCCTGATAGAGTTTTTATTTAGCCCTAGCGGGACGCCCAACTCACGCAACCCAATCACGTCAAGATGTGTCTTAATGAGCTTCAAAGAGCTGCGCTTGCCGCTAACGAGCAAGCGCATTGCTCTTGCTTCTAAAAACTGAAAAACTTATAAAACAATGAACGCATCATTTTCAAAGTAAAACTTAAACGCTTCAAAATACTCATCAATTGTTGGGCTAGGTAACTGCTGATCAAGATTTGAAATCACATCTTCAATTGATGCTTTATCAAGTGATGCCTTCCATCCCTCGCTAGCTACCTGTGGAGGAAGGTAATCCGTTGAGTCGGGCGGAAAATCCCAACTATCTAAAGAAAATGCTCCTTTCGTATCCAACGTCCATGTCGTAGCTGGCAAATAAAACCATGTCTCTGGCATCTGCCCGATATTCTCTAAAACTTCTCTAATACTATAGGTTTTCATACTCACCTCAACACGCAGAGTTTTGCAATTTTTTGAAGCCACCCTGCTGATTAGGATGGAGGCTTTGCTGTACCGGTCCGGCCGCCTGATGCTGAGCCCTAGGTATCAACTCGATATCCTTAGGAGTCTGAGCATTATGGTGCCAAGAATGATTTGGCGGACTGGTTTGCTTAAATCCTCCTCTAGGCCCAGGCTGAATATGCGTCACCACTTCAGGTGGAAGAGAGGATTTCAGCTCTGGATATTTTAACGTCCGATTGTATAACTCTTCGTTTGCATACCGGAAGTGTACCGGCCGGTCAGACGCATGAATTTCTGATGGCATTTCCACACTGGTCCACACACTATACTGACTGCTCGATAGCGGCCTGCCGCTTCCATCTATTCCAGTCCATCCAAGAGGATCGATCCAACCAGTAGGACTCGTAACGTATCGATAAAGGTTGAGTCCACCATCCAGCCCAATCGGATCCTGCGTTATAAACCGCCCAACCTGCGGATCGTAATACCTAAACGTATTGTAGTGCAGCCCCGTTTCGTCGTCGAAGTACTGCCCCTGAAACCTCAGATTCTGCTCAACCTCGTTCACCGCCAGCGCTTCGGTGGAACCCCACGCCTTGTACGTCGCTTGCCAGACAATGCTTCCGTCAGCGTCAGTCATTTCCAGCGGCGTGCCGATCTGGTCGGTGTGGAAGTAGTAAAGCTTCTGCTCTTCCCCTTCGCTTTGATCAACGCGGGCCAGCGGCGCATAGCTGCCGGGCTCGTAGATGTACAGGCTGCTCTGCCCCGGCTGTTCTTCGCGCAGCATCCTCAGGCCTTGCCAGAGGAAGTTTTTTTGTTCGGTTTTGCCGTCTTTTATTGAGGTTTTACCTACCCGTCGGCCCAGGCTGTCGTAGCGGTAGGTGCCGACACTTTCAAGCTTGCTGTTAACCAGCGTCTCAGCTTTGACGAGGCGGTTTTCACAGTCGTAGCTAAACGTCTGCAACGTGGTCAGACCAATGCGCTTTTCGATCAGATTGCCCCACGGGTCGTAGCTGTATTCCTGATCGCGCCACTGCTTGATCCGGTTGTCCTTCACGTGATCAAACTGGCTGGTGTTGAAGTTCAGCCGGTTCGCCGCCGCGTCGTACCTGAACTCCTCACTGTCCACCAACTTGCCAGTGTCACGGCTATGTAGCTGACCGTTGGCCTCATACTCGTACTTGATCTCGCCACGCAGTTTGTCGAGGGTGCGGGTCAGCTCGCCGGCAGGATCGTATTGGTGACGGCGATGGATCGGGTTATAGGCGTGCTCTACCAGCAGTTGCGGCTGGATGCCGGGGTTGTGGAGTTGCGAGAGTTTTTCCGCCGGTAAAGTCGAGGCGAATTGCCAGGCCTTGCGACCCATCGCGTCATAACCGAAGCAACTGGTGAGCGTGCCCTGGGTGCGCAGCACTTCGCGGTGCAGATCATCGCGTTCCATGTCGCTGATGAGCTGGCCGTCGAGGTTGAGTTGATGCAGGTGGCCGCTGCCGTAGTACAGGTGGTTCAGGTGTTGGCCCGTCGGCAGGGTCAGCGTGGTCAGGTTGCTGAGTGGATCGTAGTCGTAGAACAAGGTGCCCTGTGGCGTGGTCTCTTTGATCAGACGGCCCAGCAGGTCGTAGGTGAAATCGAGTTTCTCCGCGCTGACGCCGAGTTTCTTGCCGTTGGCGGTGGGCAGGCGCTCGATGGTCAGCAAGCGGTCTGCATCGTCGTAGGTGTAGTCCTGGCGGGCGTCGGCGTTGAGTTTGGCCAGTAGTCGGCCAATCGCGTCGCGTTCAAATTCGGTACTGCGCTGTGGCCGTTCAGCGCGTTCGCCGTAGCCGATTTCGTCCACCCGGGTCAGGTGCCCGCCCAGGTTGTAGCTGAACTGGCGGGTCAGGTTGTCGATGCGTTTTTCTTCGACCAGGCGGTCGGAGGCGTCGTAGGCAAACTGGTAAGCGGCATTGTTTTCATTGACCAGCGCGGTCAGGCGGATGGCTTTGTCGTATTCGTAGCGGATGCGTTGGCCCTTGGCGTCCTGGCGACTGCTCGGCAGGCCGCGGGCGGTGCGCAGCAGGCGCGTGGTCTGGCCTTTGCCATCGGTGTGCGTCAGCACCTGGCCGAGGGCGTTGTAGGTGAAGGATTCGGCGCTGCCGTTGGGGTGCTGGATGCGCAGCACTTCGCCGTCGGGTTTGCGTTCCAGGGTGGTGGTCTGGTTCAGGGCGTCGGTGACGGCGATCAGGTGATGGCGCTCGTCGAAGCGGTAGCGGGTGCTTTTGCCCGAGCAGTCCTGGAAGCGCTCGACCTGGGCCAGGGAGTTCCACCACAGGTATTTGGATTTTTGCGTGGCGTCGATGATGGTGTGTGGCAATCCGTCATCGCTGTTGAGGTATTCGGTTTTGTGGCCCAGCGCGTCGACTTCGGCGATGAGGTTGCCCTTGGCGTCGTAGCGGGCTTTCCAGGTGCTGCCGTCGGGGTAGTCGACCTGGGTGACCAAGGTCGTCAGGTGGTGATAGTGGTACTTGATCTTGCGCCCGAGTGGATCGGTTTCTTCGACCAGTCGGGCGTAGTCGTCGTACTTGAGCTTGACGGTATTGCCGTCGGGCAGCGCGAGGCCTGTCATGTTGCCGGTGTCGTCGATGTCGATGACGTAGTGCTCGCCACCGAAATCGCGACTGGCAGTGACGCGATGATCGCCGTTGTAGTGAATCTCGGCTTCACGCCCGAGCACATCGGTGATCCAGGTGGTGCGGGCGTTCAAGTCGTAGCGAAAATGGAAGTGCTCGCCATCGCTGGTCCAGTGTTCCACCACGCGAGGCTGGTCACCGAGGGTTTCCCAGCGGTAATGGCAGGTCAGACCCAGGGCGTTACTGTGACTGGCCATGACGCCATCGATGTAGCTGAAACGGCGGACCGAATCGTTGTTGCGATTGATCACTTCGATGAGCTGGCCGTTATCGTCGTAGCAATACTGCACCAGGGTTTCGACGGCCTGATTGTCGACGACGCGTTTGACATCGGTCAGGCGACCCAGTGGATTGTCGTAATGCAGGTGAACCCGAATACCGCCGGTGGCGCTGATGTCGGTCAGGGTGCCTTCGACCGTGCGGGTGAAATGCAGGAAATGGCCCAGGCTGTTTTCGATGCGCTGCAGCGGCACAGGAGCGTTGTCGTCCGGCACCTCGCCGAAGTAGAAGAAGATGTTGTCGAGGGTTTGCAGCAGGTAATGTCCGCCTTCGGTGCAAACCAGATAGACCTGCTCGTGAGGGTTGTAGAAGCGCTCGCCCGGCTGCACGTCCACGAAGGGCACGGTACGCCCCTGGTTGTCGGTCAGGTAAACGAAGCGGCCGCTGCGCCGCAGGCTTTGTTCCCATGGCAGCACCCAACCCTTGCCGAGCACACTGTCGACGGCCAGGTCGCTGGCGTAGAAGCGCGACCATTCGATGGGCATCAGGCCCGGGAGGCTGAAATCGGTTTCGTCAGGGATGACCTTGCGCCCGGTGGTGGCGTCGACAGGGTTGCCGACCAGGCCGCCCACTGCCCGTTCGATGGCCGGCCCTACGACGTAGCGACTGGCGACTTCACCGGCGACGAAACCGGCAGTGAATTTCAGCACGCAGGGCATGACCGCTTTCATACCGGCCTGGGTCCCGGCCTTGATCAGTTGGGCAATACCGCCCGCTGCTCCGGCGACCGCCATCAGGATATCGACCGTGGTGCGCAACCAGCCCGGAATCTCGTCGTCTACCGGCAGGTAACGGTGGGTGCCACCGCCAATGAATACGTTGCCAGAGCCACTGGAAATCGTAGCTCCACAGGTGAGCTTGTCACCCTTGCGAGCCGCCGCAGTGCCGTTGATGAAGACGTTGGTCGAGCCTTCAGCGACTTGCACCGGACCGGGATGTTTGTCGCAGGCAGCAATGCTCTTTTCGACATGGGCGGCCTTGCGACTATTGATGAAGACATTCGCCGATGCGAGGACGATGGTCCCGGAGGGCGATGAAAAACTACTGCCTATCGACTCCCCCAAGGAAGTCAGCAGGCTACCTCCGACGCCTGCGGCCAAACCCGCCAACAGAGCCACACCAAACCCACAGGTGAAGGTCGCGATTGCGACCGCGGCAACCAAGGCAATCCCGAGCGCGGCCCCGATCAGAAACCCGCCCAGGGCACTGGTGTGGGCGATTTCATCGCCAAACCTTGCGGCTTCAAACATGACCGTTACTCCTGCTCGCTGGAGTCGGTCTTGTTTACGCCGGGCTGGCGAGGCTGAAAGCTAGTCAGCAGGTTTACCCAGTTCTGGTTCTGCTCGCTGCTGAAGTCAGCCTGGGCGGTGGTGGAGAAAATGATTGCACGACCCGGCTCAATCAGGAATGCCGCCTGACGCTGATAGAACGGGCGACCATCAGTCATGTAGTACGCATCGATCTGGATACCTTCGATCGGTGCAGTGCTGGAAAGCTCGACCGCCTTCTTACCCAGCAAGGTGTAGCCACGCAGCTTGGAGGCGAGCATTTTCACCTGGCGGTCAACGTAGGCCTTGAGCGCCTCGCCGGGCAGGAGCATGTCCCTGGAAATGGTGATACTCAACGGTGCAGGAATGCTCGCCCCCAGCACAAACATGTTGACCGTGCGGTCCTGGAAACCCTGCGGCAACGCGATGCTGCCTTCCTGCAATTCATAATCCATGTGAGTAAATTCCTTAAACCAAAAAAGTAGGTATCAGCGGGCCGCGAGGCCTTCCAGCATGCTGTCGAAATCAACCAGCCAAAGACTCAGCGAAGGCTTGGTCGGATCTATCACGCAGGAAATATTCAGCCATTGCACTTCATCACTCCCGGCCACCGGAACGATGGCGCCGACGAGGCGTCCGTGGCGTTCGGCGTGACCGATCCTGAAGTGAAAATCCACGCACTTCGCGGCGCTGCCCGCCACGCTGTAGTCGCGTTGACGAATGATGCGCAGCTCCGGGTAAATCGTGCGCAGCGTTTGCACGGCGGCGTCGAAGAGGTGTTGCAGGTTCTGGCCTCGCACCACATCACGACGCTTGATCGTCAAGGTGATCGGCTCGCCTTCGTGTTCGAGCGTGGTCTGGATATCGCGGAAGTGGAAACCGGCGGGAAATGCCAGATTAAAACCGCCGAAGTTGAAACTGCTGGGCGTATCTTGCAGCGCAACGACAGCAACGGGTTCCGGCTCGGGCGCTGGCACAACGACCGGCGCATTTAGCTGCTCGAGACGCGCCGCTTCCTCCAGCGCAATGCGCTTGGCGGAAATACGATCGTAGATACTGGTTCTGGTCATTAGCAGGCGCTCCTAGTCATTGACCCGAACTTCGGAGCCGGTGATTTGGGTGGTGCCAGTGCTGGTCGTGGTGATCGCCTTGCCCTTGATCTCGATGCCGTCCGGCGTGAGCGTGATGCTGCTCTCTCCCACCTGCAAAATAATGTGCTGCTTGGCATTGACCTGAATGAACTGGTTATCGACCTGAATCGTCAACGAGCCTTCCTGGACATTCATCACCGTGTCTTTCTTGATCGTTTCAGTGTGCGTGCCACCCACTGTGATCGTGCGATTGCTGCCAACGCTATGGATCTCGTCGACCTCGATCTCGGTGTCCATGTTGCGTTCGGCATGCACGATAACCTGCTCGGCGCCGGCCTTGTCTTCAAAGCGGAAAAAATTCGCCGTACCGCCATCGCCCTTCATCGACCGCGTCAAAAACCCGCTCTGGGTCTTGTTCGCCGGCAACGACCACGGCGGCATGTTCTGGCTGTTGTAGAGGCTGCCCATGATCAGCGGGCGGTCGGGGTTGCCGTCGAGGAACACCACCACCACTTCATCGCCGACCCGCGGAATGAGGATGCTGCCAAAGCCGCCGCTGGCACCGGACTGGGCGACGCGGACCCAGCAGGAGCTTTTGTCGTTGTGCTCGCCGTAACGGTCCCAGTGGAACTGTACTTTTACGCGCCCGAGTTCATCGGTGTAGATCTCCTCGCCCGGAGGACCGACGACGATGGCGGTTTGGGGGCCTGAGATCGATGGCGTCAGCGTTTCGAGTTGAGGCCGGAATCTGATTTTCTTGCGTACGCATTCAATGCTGTTGGCGTAACCGGCCTGGCCGCCAGACAGGTAATTATTGCTGCCTCGGTGCTTGATAAGCATCAGCAAAAACTGTCGATCTTCAACCGAGCCATTATCGTGCTCATAGTGTTGTGTGAGTTCGAACGTGTAGCCAGGACGCATCGCACGGCAGTTGCTCGCACCTGAAAAAATCTTGCCGTTGAGTTCCAGCGCCTCGATGCGATTGCGCACCAGCACTTCGCCGTCTTCGTAGGTTCCATGGGTGTACTGGCCCATGAAATCGTAGATCTCGTACGCAGGCACATCGCCCTGCTGATTGAGGCTGTTCATACTGACTGGAATGCGATTTCCAGGTTGGCGGTAGTCGAAGGTCTGGACGGATATCTTGCTGGACTGCAACTCCCTTGTTGCGCTCCAGTGGGTGATCGAATCAGCCGTTTCAGTGATCGAAGCCGTATGAAAACGCACTTGCGGCTGTTCGGGCAGAGCAGGCAACACGGATGAGTCATCCATGATGATCAGCGTGTGACTATCAGCGGTGTGCTCGAAGTAGAAGAAAAGCCCTTCGTGCTCCAGCAGGCGCATCACAAAATGGCGATCACTTTCCCGATACTGAGTGATATAGCTGTGTGGTTTGAGCGTACGTTGGACACGAAACTCATACTTGGCAAGCCCGTCATAGCGGCTGAAAACCTCTGAAATAACTTGCTCGACCGTTTGATCCTGGTAGATCCGGGAGTCGAACCGCTGCTCAAGCAAGCTAAGCCAGGAACCAATGACCGCCGAATAGCGGCACATGCCACCGTCGCTACCATTACTACCAAAACTCAATACATGCCCGTTGATGAATCGACTTGAACCTGTAGCGAGCTCGATCTCGATCGTCGCCAACTGTCCCATGGCGGTCTTGAGTTTTACGGCAGAGTCGTCCGAAAGCAGCTCCAGCTGGAAGCCGAAGCCTGCCGACAACCCCTCATACCCCGAAAAGGACTCAAGCAGCAGTTCTTGCCCGCCCTTGAGCGCCAATGTCAGTTTGAACAGGCGCCGGTTCTGCGCCGTAAACAGGGATGAAAGGTCCATTGTCATGTACAACTCCTGGAATCAATATTCGGGTAACCGGCCTGTCCAAATACCGCTAACGGTTGGTCATCAGGCGCTTGGGGAGTGACGCAGGGATGCCAGCCGCTTAAACAATCTGCCGAGCCACCAGCGACTGCGAGCCTCGCGTATTTCGTCGATTTGTATGAAGGTGTACGGAGTAGACATGCTTCGCTCTTGGGCATGGAGGGTGCGCAGACCTCGAATACTGTGGCGCAACAAGATCAATATGGCTATTGAACATGCTGTACAGCCTACGATCGCAACGACATTGCTGGTCAGTGCGTCAACTGACTTTAGAAACATTCCACCAGTGAGGGTCGACGCCCCCGCAATTAATCCAAAGCGGTAGTTTTTCTTGCCCTGCTCTTTGCGCCGGACAGTAACTCGATTGCCTTTGCACTCGAAGGGAAAATACGATGACTTAGTAAATAATATTATGGAAAGTACCGCACCGACCGCCAAAATCGGGGCCAATCCACCAACAATGGAAATTATGTTCGCGCCACCTGTATAGTTTGAAACGGACACATACGCCAGACTACTTGCCAGGAACGAGAATATGGCAACACCGACCAAAATCATAGTCGCCAAAAACACTACATATCGCTCACACACGTATATCAGATACAGAGTCCAAGAAAAAAACAACACAAAGAATACTGAGTAAAACCACCAGTAATAATTCAAATTAGATGGTCCAAAAAGACCAAAAAAAGCCGCCACCAGAAATAATACCCAAGCGTTCTTTTTCATATTTTCGACATCAATCATAATATACTTTCACTTTGTAAGGTAATTCCCGACCATCTTATCCGCGCCTGTACCGACCATCAGTGCCTGTACGCCTAACCCTGCCAGCCAACCGACTGCCACAATCAGAACCAAAGGGGCGGCTCCGGCTCCAACGCCAACAGAAATGATTCCGACAGCTACACTTCCGGCAAACCCGCCGGCAAATGCCGCAACGTTAGTAGGCTGACTATATGCAGACTTGCGATAAAACTCGTCCATCGTCGTTGAACTTGTGTAGTCAATATAAGCCTGTGGCCCGATAGCCAACGCAACGCCCACTACATTACCCGTCATCATCTTGAGCCCACGAGGCGCGCCTTCGGCATGCAGCATTGCACGCTCGTTAAGTGCAGCCCGGGTCCCGTAAGCAGGGATATGAGCAACCTGCCGCCCAACCTGGCCGAGCACTTTGTAACTTTGTGCCTGGGCGGTAATCGGCACTTCGAAATGAAGCTGGCCGCCTACACGGATCAGCTTGATTTTACCCTTGAACGTCTTCTTGGCCGACCTCGATGTCGACGTGCCTCGGCTATTCGCCCATTTGATCAATTTTTTCTTGTCGGCAGCTGTCATGTCCAATAAATCGACAACCGACTTGGACTTGGACATTGCTGCCACGGTGGTACCGGCGCTGACCAAAGTGCCAGGCAGGTTGGCTGGCGAAAACATCAGGTCCCCTATTTCTGGAATGCTTTCCGCCATTTTCTGCAAGTTCTTCAGCGCTTCTACGGAAACATCCTTAGCCGTTCTCAACCGCCTTAACAAAGAGCGCAGCAACTGCACATACTCTTGCGCTTCGCCTGATGTCATGTCGGTGTCAGGCGAAGCTAATTCATGGGCCAGAAACATCGCAGCGTTGTAATCACTGGTCGCGTAGTAACCGGCAAAATTCTGAGAGGGAAAGGCTCGGGAAGCGATCTCACCGGGAAACGTCAAATTGCCGCTACCCATCAGCCCTGCTTGCCTGCGTGCGCCACGTGGATTCGCCACGGTGCAGGGTAAAAACATCTCGTCCATGCATCCTTCTCCTTTTTTCCGCACGACTCGAATCGAACATGCGGCAACTACATTACGGACAAAGGGCGTCCGAGCCGTTCACATCGGGTCGCTGGCTGGCTTTTGATTGTTCATCTGGGGTTCAGAAACTGCCTTAGTCCCCCAGCACGCAGTCATGACAAAATTTCGATACTTACGCCCGGAAGGTGCGACCACGGCTTTTTTGAAAAGTGCCTGACACATTCTAAAAATTCGAACTACGTCACGCTTTTTTGGATCCAACAGACGATGCCGAGCAAAGGAGACACCCGTGGATCGCCAATGTCAAGCGTGAAAATCCAGCTGCCAAACGGGCTCCCGCCGGAGAGTCTGCCTCGCCCGTAGTGCTGCCAGCAGCCTCAGCTACTCGGTCGATTTACACAGTGGCGCCGTCAGCGTTGCTGCTGTTGAGAAATAGGACACCACTTGCTCAATGCACTGCCAGCGCTATCCCCTCCCCTACGCCTGCTCAAACCGCTGCTGCAACAAATGCCGCGCGGTCCCTGCATTCAGGTACGTACCAATCAGCTGCGCCAGCTCCTTCTCCTTGAGTTTCCTGTCGTCGCGACAGAACTGCATCAACTGCAACTGCACCCAGCGATTTTTCGTGTTGAGCCTCGCATCAGGGGCAAAGAACGAGCGCGAGCTCAACTCAGGCATGGGTGCGTCGTCTTCGAGCAGCAGATTCAAATGCACGCCCTGCCCCACTCGCAGGCCGAAATCCGCGACGTGTTGAATCGGCAGTGGCGCCTTGAGGTTGGCGAACACGAAGTGCTCGGGGGTGAGCAGCAGTGCGGTCTTGTCCGCCCGCATGAGCAGGCGCAACGACATCGGCAGCATGCAGGCCATCATGAAGGTGAGCACGCCGCCCGCTGCCAGCAACACGCCCTTCTTGCTGCCTGCCACTTCGGGGAACAGAAGCGACCACACCAGCAAGCCGAGGCCCACCACCATCAGCGTGCCGAAGAACACCAGGCTGATCCAGCCGCGAACGCGCGCACCTTCGTGCAGCCGCACCTCCTCGGTGGCCTGGCTGGCATGGGTGCGCAACTCCTCGACCAGCGCCACATCCTGCGTCACGTAGTGATTGAGGAAGTCCTCGGTGACGCGGCGGCGCAAGGCCTGGGGATCGGCAAAATACTGATCCACTGCGGCGCAGGCCTGTGCTGCGACTATGGGGCGGGTGCCGCGGCTCACGGCTTCATCGAGTGATACCTGCAACGAGGCCACGCGCTCACCGTTGGACGGGTGAGTGTCCGTCGGGTGCGGCAAGCGGGTGGCCAGCTCTTCCTCGGGCAAGGTCAGCGGCTGGGCCGCCAGCTCGTGCAACACGCTGGTCGGCAGGTCGCGGGTCAGCGCGTGTTCCGTGGGGTTGGTCGCATGACCGACATGGGTGCCCACGCACTCTTGCAGCAGCGGGTCGATGGCGGAGATGCGCAGCAAGGCCGACGCCGCGGCGATATTTCCCGCCAACCGGGCGCCCGCGGCGTCGGCGGCCAGTTCCCGCACGCGGCTCCAGTGGTTCACCGCATGATCGAAACGCTCCATGAAGTAGATGCCGAGCATGAAGGCCGGGCGCAAGATCGAGCGTTGCAGCAGGTCGCTTTGCTGCATGGTTTCGCCGATCACCCCCAGGCTGCGGCCAATGCCATCGTAGATCGGCAGGAAGCGCTGGCTGTACTCGGTATCGGCGCCCGCGAAGTGCGCCAGCTCGTGACCGATCACCGCGCTGGTTTCCGCACGGTCGAGCAACCCCAGGTACAGCATCGGCACGTGCAGGGTTCGACCTTGGAGCGCGGTGTCCGACGGCAGCAGGTTGATGTCGCTGGAGGTGACGTAAAAGCCTTCGGTCATGCCCAGCACGATGTGTTCAGGCGCCAGGGCGCCGAGTTGATCGGCCAGATCGCGGACATAGGCCCACAGCGCCGGCGCTTGTTCGGGGGTGACGACCTGGCCGAGAACCGGCATTGGCGTCGATTCAAACATGTGCAGCATCACGCGCAGCTGCTTGCCCATCTGCCAGATCGAATACAGGCAGCCCAGCATCACCACCAACGCGATGCCCATCAGCTTGAATTCGCCGGAGGACATTCTCCCCGCGTGCCACAGCCCCAGCGCTTCGAAACCGAGGATGGCCGCGACCGCCGCGCCCATAGTCACGATGTGTCCCACCAGCAGGTAAGGCAGGATCCGACTGACCCGGGTGAACGTGCGCAACAGCTGTTCGCGGGAACGACTGGCACGGACACCGGCCCAGCCCAGCCCGAACAGGCCCAGCGCACCGACCAGCGCGGCCAGCAGGCCGAGGACGATAACGCCGATGGCCAGGTCAGTCATCAGCGCACTCAAGGGTTGCAGGCTGCGCAACTCTTTTTCGGCTTCGGTGAGGCGGGACAGGGCCAGCTCGACACCCACCCTTTGCCCATCGATATCGACCTGGATCGAACGCGAGCCAGGCCGGGCGGTCATCGCTTCGAGCTGGGGTCGTATGTCACTGAGCTGAGCACTGGCTTCGGCGAATTGGCTATGGCGCTCAGTGCTGCGTTGCAGCTCCCAGACGCCAAACAGGTTAAGGCACAGCGGCAGGAAAATGAGTACGGCAATGAGTCTGATATTTTTCATCGGATGGGCTCGATAGCTGCGTCGCTCTTACTGTCCCTGGCGAGCACAAATTCCATTTAACAAACGCCCGAAGGCCCTTGTGCACTTGTACAACTCACCCTGAAACGGTCTTGGGGCGCCGTTGTACAAAGCGCGTTATACCGTGATGCCAACGATATGTAACCTCAAAAGACACTGGAGTTTTATTCAGCGCCGCAACACATCCAGCGTTTCGTGCACCCTCTGCGTTGTCATTGCTCCCGACATACAAATCGATCCTTACCTGGCTCTTTCTATTTTTCTTTTCCATTCGTTGCCCCGTTTGGTGAACCGGTTCACCTTTTTCAATTTATTTTAAAGTAGCAATTGGATCCATTCCCGCTTGAAACCACTGTATTCACTGGGCTTCGGACCATTCCTACAGTCATTTACTGCAAGTAGTGGCCTGCAGACATCATTGCGACATGTATCAAAAACGAGAAAAAATCCGCTTCTGTGTGAACTTTTCCATACAAAACGTTGCCCTATACGACGCTGGTGGCTATTCGATACCCATATGCCATCACACTACTTCCAATTAATCCTGGGCAGTGCGAATTAGCGATGGAGAAACATCGGCAAAATGCACTGCGCATACAGGTGTTATGCCGAGAAATTCGTTCTTCACGTTCTCCCGTATCTGTTCGGGAGAGCTGGCGTGAAGATTCAAGGACGATGTACCGATGACTCAAACGTTTGATGTTGAAGCACTGATCAGATTGCGCAGCCAGACCCGGGCCATTTCCGATGCGCTCAAGGCGCAGGCTTCGGACTATCTGGCGACCCTGGCAGTGCTGATTCGGCCGCAGACGTTTTTCGGTGAGTACCTGCAAGGCGCGCAACGCAGCAGCGGCCGCGAGACCCAACACCATTTCAAAGAGCTCAAGGAACTCTACGACCGCATCGGTTCGGCCTCCCCGTTCCAGCTGGTCAATGAGCTTGAAGTCCCCCTCAACCTGATCGGTACGACGCCGGAACTGTTCCCGCTGGAGTACGACAAGGTGCTGTCCCAAAGCGGTCAATCCATTCGCATCACCAGCCCTGTGCGCTGGGTGGTGGGCTTCAGTTCGTTCGACCTGGCCCGCTTTCGCACGGTCATCAAGGACCCTAATCGCAGCAGCGCCGAGCTGCACCGCTTTGTCGTGCACTACCTGGTCTTGTTCTACTGCCTGAGCCAATCGCCGGGCGTGGGCCGGGTGCTTGAAGGCCTGCGTTTTCCCCTGAGTTTCGAGCGGCTCAAGGATTTTGGCGACCTGCCCTTTTGTGTCATCGGCTCCCCGGTACGCGCCCAATTGCCTGATGAGGCGGTGATCCGCAGCAGCACCCAGATCGCCGGCAACACCAGCTTCGAAGAGCTGGTAGGCCACGAGAATATTTTGGAAATGAACGATGAGATCCGTCAGCGCCTTCTGCTGACGATCGAAGGAATGTAACGCGCCAGGCCACCAGTTGAGCCGACACGCAAACGACTTGCAGCGAATGTGTTCGCACCAGGAGATCACGATGGCGAAGAAGGAAAGTACCCAGCACAAACTCGACCGCGTTCGCGCGCCTCGGGTCCATATCACCTATGACGTGGATATCGGTGACGCTCAGGAAAAGAAAGAGCTGCCCTTTGTCGTCGGTGTGCTGGGCGATTTCTCCGGCAACCCGCTGGAGCCGCTGCCGAAGCTCAAGGACCGCAAGTTCATCTTCATCGACCGCGACAACTTCAACGGCGTGCTCAAGGGCATCAGGCCGCGCCTGGCTTATCGCGTCGACAACACGCTGGCCAGGAACGGCACGCAGCTGGGTGTGGAGCTCAACTTCAACGCCCTCGAAGACTTCGAACCGCAGAACGTGGTGAAGCAGGTCGAGCCGCTGCGCAAGCTGCTGGAAGTGCGCAACAAGCTGGCGGACCTGCGCAACAAGATGGGCGGCAACGACAAGCTCGAAGAGCTGCTCATGGATGTGTTGCAGAACACTGAAAAGTTGAAAACGCTGGGCAGGGAATTCGGCCGTGAAGCCGCCGTTCCTGCCACCGATGGCAAAGAGTAGGAGCCTGAAGATGAACGACAAGCAAACCGTGACTCAACAGGACAGCGATCTGGTTGAAGTGGAAAACTTCGCCCCGCCCTCCTCGCTGCTCGACAGCATCATTTCCCAAAGCCGCGTGGCCCGCTCCGAGACCGAGCGCACCCGCACCCGCGACCTGATCGGCGAGCTGGTCAGCCAGGTGCTGGAAGGCGAGATGACGCCGAGCAAGGACCTGATTGCCGTGCTCGATGCGCGCATCGCCGAAATCGACGCGATGCTCTCCGAGCAGATGAACGAAATCATGCACGCCCGGGAGTTCCAGCAGCTCGAAGCGTCCTGGCGTGGCCTGAAGTATCAGGTCGACCAGACCGAGACCAGCACCACACTGAAGATTCAGCTGCTCAATGCGTCGAAGAAAGACCTGGTGCGCGACCTCAAGTCGGCCTCCGAATTCGATCAGAGCGCACTGTTCAAGAAGATCTACGAAGAAGAATACGGCACCTTCGGTGGTGCACCGTTCGGCATGTTGCTGGGTGACTACGAGTTCAACCGCAGCCCGGAAGACATGTACCTGCTTGAAGAAATCTCCCATGTCGCTGCCGCGGCCCACGCGCCGTTCATCTCGGCGGCCTCGCCTGAGCTGTTCGGCTGGGATTCGTTTACCGACATGTCCGGCCCGCGAGACCTGGCAAAGATTTTCGACACCGTCGAATACGCCAAGTGGAAGTCGTTCCGTGCCTCTGAAGACTCGCGTTATGTCGGCCTGACGCTGCCCCACGTGCTGGGTCGCCTGCCTTACGGCCCGGATACCACGCCGGTCGAGGAATTCAACTTCGTTGAAAGCGTCGATGGCCGCGATCACAACAAATACCTGTGGATGAACGCCGCCTACGCCTTGGGCACCCGGGTCACCGACGCGTTTTCCCGTTACGGCTGGTGCGTGGCGATTCGCGGAGTCGAAGGTGGCGGTCTGGTCGAAGGCCTGCCGACCCATACCTTCAAGACCGATGACGGCGAAATTGCCCTCAAGTGCCCGACCGAGATCGCCATCACCGACCGCCGTGAAAAAGAGCTGTCGGACCTGGGCTTCATTCCGCTGGTGCACTGCAAGGGCACCGACTACGCCGCCTTCTTCGGCACCCAGTCGACGCAGAAGCAGAAGCACTACAACACCGACATCGCCAATGCCAACGCCCGGTTGTCCGCGCAGCTGCAATACATCTTCGCCACCTCGCGCATCGCGCACTACATGAAAGCGATCATGCGCGACAAGATCGGCAGCTTTGCCTCGCGCAAGGATGTCGAACTGTTCCTCAACAAGTGGTTGTCGAGCTATGTGCTGCTGGACGACACCGCCAGCCAGGAAGCCAAGGCCAAGTTCCCGTTGCGTGAGGCGCGGGCCGAAGTGTTCGAAGTCCCGGGCAAGCCAGGGGTGTACAAGGCCGTGACCTATCTGCGTCCGCACTATCAACTGGACGAACTGACCGCTTCGTTGCGCCTGGTCGCCGAATTGCCGCAATCGACTCGCGGCTGATCAACACCACTGCCAGGGAGGCAACATGAGTAGTCAACACAGGCTGTTGCCATCACTGCTGGATCGATTGCTGGACGATCTTCCCCATCAATCCATGGAAGCGTCATCGCAGCGCTTATGTTCGCTGGCCGATTACAAGGCCAGCATCGTTCGCGACCTCGAGGTACTGGTCAACACGCGCCAGTCGCTGGTCGCCAACGAACTGGAGGGTTTCGTCAATCTGGGCGGAACCATCCTCGACTACGGCATGCCGGACTTCACCAGCCGCAGCGTGCTGGATCCCCAGGACCGCCTGTTGATTCAACGCCAACTGGAAAAGGCGATCACCGTCGGCGACCGGCGGTTTCGCAGCGTCAAAGTCCAACTGCTCGCCCAACAGACCGGCCAACGCATGCTGACCTTCCGCGTGGACGCCGTACTGCGCCTGCAGGACATCACCCGTCAGGTGTCCTTCGACGCGGTGCTGCAGGTCAATACCCAGGAATATAAAGTGCAGAACCTCAACTGATGCTCGACGATCTGCTGCCCTATTACGAAAAGGAACTGTCGCACCTGCGCTTTTTAGGCCAGGAGTTCGCCAGCCAGTACCCGAAGATCGCTTCGCGGTTGCTCATCGAGGGCGATAACTGCGAAGACCCGCATACCGAGCGCTTGATCGAAGCCTTCTCGTTCCTGTCGGCCCGCGTGCACAAAAAACTCGACGATGAATTGCCGGAAATCGTTGAGTCGTTTCTCGAAGTGCTGTACCCGCATTACCTGCGCCCTACCCCGTCGATGTCGATTGTCGAGTTCAACCTGGGCAAGCAGGAAAAAGTCACCGAAGCCTTCCGTGTCGCCCGACACACCGAACTCAGTGCCAACCCGATCGATGGCGTGGTGTGCAAATTCCGCACCTGCTACCCGGTTGAGCTCTGGCCGGTGGCGGTGCATCAAGCGTCGTTCATCGAAATGGAGCGTTCGGCGTTCAACGGTCATAGCGCCGACCTGGTCGCGCGGCTGCGCATCGGCCTGAGGGCAACGTCCGATACGCTGTTCGGCAAGATGGAACTGGACCGCCTGCGCTTTTTCCTCGACGGCGAAAGCACCCTGATGCTGCAGCTCTACGAGTTGCTGTTCAACAACCTGGCCAAGGCGACGGTGAGCTTCGACGATCAGGGCCGCACTCGCGAGGTCGCATTGCCGGCGAACGCGCTGAAAGCCGTCGGTTATGGCCTGGACGAAGGCCTGGTGGATTACTCGGAGCGCTCGTTCCTGGGTTATCGCCTGCTCCACGAATACTTCACCTTTCCGGACAAGTTCATGTTCTTCGACCTGTCGGGGTTTGCGCGGCTGTTGGCGGGCCAGAACCTCGAGAACATCGAGATCAACTTCTACTTTTCGGATTACGACCTGAGTGATCGCCTGGCACGCCTGACGCAGAACATCGGGCGCAATAACTTCAAGCTCAACTGTACGCCGATCATCAACCTGTTCCGCCAGCAGGCCGAACCGATCAAGTTGACCCATGCCCAGCATGAGTACGCGGTGACGCCGGATGTGCGCCTGCAAAGCTCGGCCGAAGTGGTGTCGATCGATCGCGTACGTCGTGTGCGCAAGGTCGGTGGCATCGACCAGGTCGGCACTTGCCACCCGTTTTTCGAACCACGCGGCGATCAAGGCCCCGGCCAAAGCTTCTGGCTTGCCCGGCGTCGCCCCGTGCAGACCCAACAACGCGATGGCTCGAACATGTTCATCCGGGTCGTGGATCGCGAGCTGGAGCTGCTCGATTCCAGCAACGATACGTTGAGCATCCGCCTGACCTGCAGCAACCGCGACCTGCCGTTGATGCTGCCGTTTGGTGGCGAGCGCGGCGATTTCAATATTCCCGGCAACTCGGTGATCAACGACATCCGCTGCTTGCGCAAACCCACCGCAACGGCCCGCGTGCCCTTGGGCAACGGGGTGATCTGGCGCCTGATCTCGCACCTCTCGCTCAACCATATGTCGCTGGTGTCCCAGGGGCGAGAAGTGCTGCTGGAGCTGCTGTCGCTCTACAACTACCGCAATGTGTCGGCGATCCGCAAGCAGATCAACGGCATCGTTTCGGTGAGCAGCGAACCGGTGGTGGCGCGTATCGGTCACCCGCGTCCGAACTTTGTGCGCGGGGTCGGCATCACCCTGAATTTCGATGAAAGCCAGTACACCGGCAGCGGTGTGTTTTTGTTCGGCATGGTGCTGGACCACTTCTTTGGCCAGTACTGCAGCATGAACAGTTTTACCCAATTAACCCTTCGCACCTTGCAGCGCGAAAAGAGAGTCGTCCAATGGCCACCACGAACCGGCGATCAACCCCTGGTCTGATCGACCAGGCACGGGCTGAGCCGCACCGATTCGAGTTTTTCCAATTGGTACGCTTGCTCCGCCTGCATTACAGCAGAACCGGGCGCATGGACCTGGACACTCGACCGCACGAAGACCCTTTGCGTTTTCGTTCGCAGCTGTCGCTCAACTTCCCTGCCAGTGAAGTCAGCGATCTGCAGTTCGAGCGTGAGGGCAAGGTGTCCGCGGCCGGCCGGCCGCTGTCCGAAGTGCAGGTCACGTTCATGGGCCTGGTCGGACCCTCGGGTGTGTTGCCGCGCCCGTACACCGAGTTGTTGATCGAGCGGCACATCCAGTACCGGGATGACGCGGCCCATGCGTTCCTCGATATTTTCTCGCACCGCATGACCACGCTGTTTTACGAGGCCTGGCAGAAATACAAGTTCTACATCGAGTACGAACGCAACGGCACCTCGGATTTCGACCGCTACCTGCTCAACCTGGTGGGCTTCGGGCCCGAGGCGCAGAAGCAGAAGTTCGACAGACAAGGCTCACCGCTGCGGCGCGAATTGTTCAGCTATTTTTCCGGCCTGTTCGCCCAGAAGCCACGCAACGCGATGAACCTCGAAGCGATGCTGAGTTTCTATTTTTCGCTGCCGTTCAAGGTCAAGCCGTTTGCCGGCCGCTGGCTGAAACTCGATGCCGGCCAATGCACGCAATTGGGCCGCAAGAACGCCGTACTCGGGCAAAGCGCCGTGGCCGGCAACCGGGTCTGGGACTATCAATCCTGCGTGCGTATCGAGATGGGCCCGCTGGACCTGGTCGACTATCAACGCTTCCAGCCCGGCACCGCGGACTACCAGAAACTGGTGGAACTGGTGCGCTTCTACGTCGGCGCCGAACTCGACTTCCAGTTGGCGCCCAGGCTCAAACCCGAAGCCGTACCCGTGGCCCGTCTCGGGCGCCAGGGCAACGTGTCACTGGGCTGGCTCGGTTGGCTCAAACGCCCTGGCGTCGACGTGGAACCGTCCCGTTGCGCCCTCTTCCACATTCCATTCGATGGGGTCTCCCTGTGAACCTGAAGTCCCTGTTTGCCAAGTTGAACGACACCAGCCGCAGCGCCACCGAAAGTGCCGCGGCGCTGTGCCTGTCGGAGCAGCACTACGATGTCGAGATCGAACACCTGCTGCTGCAATTGCTGGACAGCCACGACAACGACCTGCCGGCCATCCTGCGTCACTACGACGTAGTGCCCGAGCGCCTGCAGGCGCAGTTGCTGACGGCGCTGGGCACGTTCAAGAAAGGCAATACCCGAACCCCGGCGCTGTCGCCGCACATCACGCGCATGATCGAGCAGGCTTGGGTGCTGGCCTCCATTGAGTTCGGTCAAGGGCAGATTCGCACGGGTTATCTGTTGCAGGCGTTGCTGGATGACAACGAGCTGCGCCGGGTGGTGATCGCCTGCGCCCCCGAGCTGGAAAAAATCAACGCCGATGACCTGCGGGTCAACCTCGGCGCGCTGGTCGAAGGCAGCGCTGAGTCGCAACAGGTCAAACCCCTGGCCGGTGCGGACGTTACCCCCCGCGGCACGGTAAAAGGCAACGGCAAGACCCCGGCCCTGGATCAATACACCATCAACCTGACGCAAAGCGCTCGCGAAGGCCGGATCGATCCAGTGCTCGGCCGAGAGTTCGAGGTACGGCAGATGGTCGACATCCTGACCCGCCGCCGCCAGAACAACCCGATCCTGACCGGTGAAGCCGGCGTGGGTAAAACCGCCGTGGTCGAAGGCCTGGCCCTGCGCATCATTCAAGGTGACGTGCCGTCGGTGCTTAAAGACGTGGCCATCCACACCCTGGACCTGGGCTTGCTCCAGGCCGGTGCAGGGGTCAAGGGCGAGTTCGAAAACCGCCTCAAGTCGGTCATCGAGGAAACCAAACGCAGCCTGCATCCGATCATTCTGTTCATCGACGAAGCGCACACTTTGATCGGTTCGGGTGGCCAGGCCGGGCAGAACGATGCCGCCAACCTGCTCAAACCGGCCCTGGCCCGGGGTGAACTGCGCACCATCGCCGCGACCACCTGGGCCGAGTACAAGAAGTACTTCGAGAAAGACGCCGCACTGGCGCGGCGCTTCCAGGTGGTGAAGGTCGAGGAGCCGGACGAAGACAAGGCGATCCACATGCTGCGCGGCCTGCTGGGCAAAATGCAGGATCACCACAAAGTCACGGTGATGGACGAAGCGCTGGTGCAGGCCGTGCGTCTGTCCAGTCGCTACATCACCGGGCGCCAGCTGCCGGACAAGGCCGTCAGCGTGCTGGACACCGCCTGCGCGCGGGTCGCCCTGGGTCAATCGGCGCAGCCGGGGCCGTTGGAAGACTGCAAGCGGCAGATCGACAACCTTCAGGCCGAAATCGCGGTACTCCAGCAGGAAGCCGCTAAAGGCAGCGACCATAGCCGTCGCCTGGCGACCCTCGACACCGAACTGCAGGCCGGGCAGCAAACCCGCGACACCCTGCAGCAGCAGTGGCAGCGTGAGCTGGAACTGGTGGCAAAACTCGGCGCGCTCAGCCACCCGGACAACCAGGCGCCCGATGTTCGCGAGATCGCCGCCGTACGCGCCGAACTGGCCAGCGTCCAGGGCGAACAACCGCTGGTGCACGCCCTGGTGGATGGCGGCACCATCGGCGAAGTGATCTCCGGCTGGACTGGCATCCCGCTGGGCAAGATGCTGCGCGACGAGATCGACACCGTCCAGCGCCTGCCCGCGCTGCTGGGCGAACGGGTGCTGGGACAGGACCACGCACTGCAGGAAATCGGCAAGCGCATCAAGGTGTCCCGCGCGCGCATGGAAGACCCGAACAAACCGATCGGGGTGTTCCTGTTGCTCGGCCCCAGCGGCGTCGGCAAGACCGAAACTGCCCTGGCCCTGGCCGACACCCTGTATGGCGGCGAGCGTAACCTGATCACCATCAATATGTCCGAGTACCAGGAAGCCCACACGGTATCGAGCCTCAAGGGTTCGCCACCGGGCTACGTCGGCTACGGCGAAGGCGGTGTGCTGACCGAAGCCGTGCGGCGCAAACCCTACAGCGTGGTGCTGCTGGATGAAGTGGAAAAAGCCCACCCGGACGTGCTCGAACTGTTCTTCCAGGTCTTTGACAAAGGCGTGCTGGATGACGGTGAAGGCCGGGAGATCAACTTCCGCAATACCGTGATCATCCTCACGTCCAACACCGGTACCGAGCACATCATGCAGGCGTGCCTGAATGCCGGGCAGCAGCCAACGCCCGATGAGATCGTCGAAGGCTTGCGCGATGAGTTGAACCAGGTGTTCAAGCCGGCCTTCCTCGGCCGCCTGACCGTCGTCCCCTACTACCCGGTCAAGGACGCCATTCTGGAGCGCATCGTCGCGCTCAAACTCGAACGCATCCGCCAGCGCTTCGAGCGCAACCATCAAGCCGTTCTCAGCTACGACGACGCGCTGGTCAAGGCCATTGCCGCGCGCTGCACCGAAGTCGACAGCGGCGCGCGCAACATCGACAACATTTTGTCCAAGACCCTGATGCCGGAACTTGCCCAGCAGGTCCTGGAGCGAATGGCGCAGGACAAACCGATCCAGAGTTTGAACATCGAGATGGACAGCGACGGCGATTTCGCCTGTCGCCTGAGCTGATCGAGCACTTACAGGTAAACCGTCATGGATAACAGACAGACAGGGACGCGTGCAGCGCAGCCAGCATTGGCAAAGTGCCTGATCGCGGTGGCAATGATGATGGCGCTGACCGCCTGTGGCGTCACCGACCGGATCGGCAAGCGGGTCGATGACACCTGGGCCGGCGACATGCTGTTCGACGATAACGAGAAGGTCATCCTGACCTCCGACGGCGGCAATCAGCTCAATCCCGACGAGTCCGGCAAACCGCTGTCCGTGGTGATTCGCGTGTACCAGTTGACGTCGCTGGAGCGCTTTTCATCGATCGATGCCGACTCGCTGTGGGACGACCCGCAGAAAGCCCTGGGCAATACGCTGATTGAAAACCGCGAAATCACCTTGCTGCCGGGCATGGGCCAAGTCGACACCTGGCCTTTGAATAAAGCCGCGGGTTATGTCGGCGTCGCCGCTTTTTTCCGCTCGGACGAAAACAGCCGCTGGAAGGTCGCGTTTGACGCCAACTCGTTGCGCAAGGATGGCATCTGGTTTTCCTCCGACGGCCTGCGGGTGCTGGTGGACAACAACACGGTCGCGGCCATGGGTGGCGTCGATGTATTGAACAAACCCAGGACCGAAGCGCAGCTTGCCCAAGTGTCTGCCCTGCCCGACCAGCCGGCCGGCTCGCCACCCCAAAGCAGTCTGACCCAGCGCGTCCAGGACGCGGTCGTGCAGCAGGCCGAAGACACGGCCACCAGCTCCGCGCAAAAGGCGACGGAGTCGAAATTAAACTCTTTATTGGAAGGCGTTCATGAGTAAGCAAAGCCGGGTGATGTGGTCGGAAGGCATGTTCCTTTTGCCACAACATTTCCAATACCAGGATGAGTTCCACCAGCATCAGCTGGCGGAATCGACGCTGCGCAGCACGCCCTTCCATTGGGGCGTGCAGATGCTGCAGGTCGATGAAGAAGCCCTCGCCACCGGCTCCTTGCAGCTCAAACGGCTCAAACTGGTGTTTCCCGACGGCAGCCTGTTCGACGCACCGCAGCACGATCCGCTGCCAGCGGCCCGTGATTTGAAAGACTTGCTCAAGGGTAACGACCTGAAGGTCTACGCCGCACTGAAACTGCCTGAGCCCTTCGGCATGAATTACGTCGAAGACGGCCAGGAACAAACAAGCGCACGACGTTTTCGCAAGCAGTTCGATACCTTGCCGGACCTGAACGAAGGCGACCTCGAGAACGAAATCACCAGCCTGCGCCTGAACGTGGTGATGCTGATCGACGGCGACAACCTGGATGGCTACAGCTGGTGCCCGATCGCCCGGCTGTCGCGCAATAACATCGGCGGTTTCAACCTCGACGCGCACTTCGTGCACCCGACCCTGCATGTCGGCACCCACGAAACCCTGACCGGGCTTGGCAAACGCTTGCTCGGTGCCTTGCAATCCAAGAGCAAGGCACTGTCGGGCCGTCGTCGCGAACGCGCGGACCAGATTGCCGAGTTCGGCTCCAGCGACGTGACCCTGTTCTGGCTGCTGAACACGGTGAACCGGGCGCACCCGGGCCTGGCGCACCTGCTCGCCCACCCGCGCCTGCACCCCGAGCGCCTGTATGTGTTTCTCGCGGAGCTCGCGGGTGGCTTGCTGACGTTTTCGCTGGACACCCAGCTCAACGACATTCCCGAGTATGACCATCACGACCCGGCGGCCTCGCTGGTCAAGCTTGATGAAATGATCCGGGTGCTGCTCGACAACGTGGTGCCGAACCAGTGCGTCGTGATCAACCTGACCCAGACCAAGCCGTCGTACTGGCAGGGACAGTTGCTCGACCCGCGCCTGGCCGAGGCGGATTTCTATATTTCGGTGCACGCCGACATGCCGGGTTCCAGCCTGCTGGAACTGGTGCCGCGCGCGTTCAAGGTCGGTTCGCCCGAAGACATTGAAGTGGTGGTCAACAGCGCCATGCCCGGGGTCACGCTCAATCACGCGAGCCGCTTGCCCAACGCGATTCCGGTGCGCCTGGACAATCACTACTTCTCCATCGAGCCCCATGGCCGGGTGTACGAACGAATGATGAGTGCCCAGGCCATCTCGTTCTACGCGCCCAGCGCCTTTACCAATCTCAAGCTTGAACTGATGGCGGTACTCAAATGACTGAAGCCGTAATGCAAGGCGCCGTGGCGACCGCCAGCGAAAAACCGCTGTTGAAAGACCTGGTGCAAGACTTCATCAGCATGGCGCTGATCGTGCGCAAGGGCCGGCAAGTGACCTCGGTCACCGCCTTCGAGGCGAGCATCGATGCCTTCTTTTCGACCCTGGAACGCGAAGCCCGCAGCGCCAACTACAGCGTCGAACAAGTGAAAGACACGCAATACGCCCTGTGTGCGTTCCTCGACGAAAGCGTGTTGCGCTCCGGGGAAAACGATCTGCGTCGCCACTTCGAACTGCAGCCGTTGCAGTTCCGCTATTTCGGCGTGCACCTGGCCGGCGAAGGCTTCTTCGAGAAAATCGATTCGTTGCGCAGCGACGTCAAGCAGAACCTGGATGTGCTCGAGGTGTACCACCTGTGCCTGGCGCTGGGTTTCGAAGGCAAGTTCAGCCTGGGCCAGAAAGACCAGTTGCGCTACCTGGCCAACACCCTGGGCCAGGACATCGCGCGTTACCGCAGGACGCCCAAGGCGCTCTCGCCTGACTGGGCCTTGCCCGACCAGGTGTCGCAGATGCTGCGCCATGAAGTGCCCGTCTGGCTTTACCTGGCGCTGATTGCGCTGGTCTGCGTGGGTGTTTACCTGACGCTGGACTGGCTGTTGGCCAAGGACGTCGCCGCGTTGTCCGAACAAATCAGCCAGCTGTTCAGTGCCTGAGCACAGGTCAGGTAATCGAGTCAGGAAGACATGAAGACATTATTGCGTTTGTTGAAAAGTTTTTGGTTCGTCATCCCCGTGTTGTGGCTGGCGAGTCTGCTGCTGTGCTGGTTCGTGGTACCGCACGTCAGCTGGTTGCAGGGCTATCGACTTGAGGCGATGGCGATCATCAGCGCCTTCTACCTGTTGATCGTCGTGCTGCGTCAGTACAAGCGCATCCGCGCGGAACACAACCTTGAGAACCTGGTGCAGATCGAGGTCGATCGATCGCTCAAGTCCACCGGTGAGTTCCGTGACCAGCAAGTGCTGCGCGAACGCCTCAAGCACGCCATCGCCATGCTGCGTACCGATCGCTCGGCCGGTGGCGGCGGCTCGTCGGCGCTGTATGACCTGCCGTGGTACCTGGTCATCGGCATGTCCGGCGCCGGCAAGACCTCGTTGCTGACCCGTTCCGGCCTGTCCGCGAGTATCGCCAACAGTGCCAATGACACCCAGAGCGGCACGCAGCATTGCGACTGGTACTTCAGCCCCGAGGCCGTGATGATCGACACGGCCGGTCGTTACCTGCGCGACGATCAGTCCGCCAGCGAATTCGCCGCGTTCCTGCGGATGCTGAAAAAGCAACGCAACAAGGCGGCAGTCAACGGCCTGGTGCTGGTGGTCAGCCTGCCCGAGTTGCTGGCGGCCAGCGCTGCCGAGCGCAACGAACTCGCGGCGCAACTGGTGTCGCGCATCGAGGAGTACACCGACTGCCTGGACGCCAACCCGCCGATCTACCTGATGTTGAGCAAGACCGACCAATTGCCGGGCTTCAGCCAGGCATTCGAAGGCCTGGACCTGAACGAACGCCAGCAACCGCTGGGCATGACCTTCGGTCTCTCTGAAATCCGCAACCTGGGTCTGCGCCCGGTGCTGGATGCCAAGCTGGCCAACCTGCACAGTCATATTCGCCGGCATGTCGACGCGCAGATGATTGCGTTGGGGGCGGATGCCAACAGCGCGCTGCTGAATTTCCCTAACTATTTTTCCGAACTGTCGGTGGTGCTGGAGCAGTTTCTCCAGCACTTCGCCCACACCGGGCAGGCGGGCACGCAACTGTTGTTGCGCGGCCTGTATTTCACCAGCGCCCTGCAGACCGATCAGCAACTGAGCCAGGTCTATGAAGATGACCTCGCCGAGTCGTTTGCCCTGCAGCCGCAACCCGAGCACGACCAGCACACACAAAGCAGCGGCCAGACAATCAGCGATCGCAGCTATTTCATTACCGACACCTTCCGCCGGGTGATTTTCCCAGACCGCGACCTGACGCTCTATCAGTCGCGTTTCGGCCAGAACAAATCCTTCAGCCCTGCCCTGCTGGGTGTGGCGGTGCTGGCCGGGCTGGTGTTCATTGGCTGGGAAACCCTGTCATTCCAGAATAACCGTCAGTGGCTGGCCTCGTTGCGCGAGCAACTGACCGCGCTGCAGCAATCACCGGACCGCGCCCAGTTGCTCGCCTCGGGCCAGGGCCTGGAATTGCTGCGCGATCAACTCGCCGCCATCGAGAAGTACCGTGCCAAAGGCGTGCCGCTGCAACTCGGCGCTGGCCTTTATCGCGGTGACGACATCTACCTTGTCGCCCAGAATGCCTATTTGCAGCAACTGCGCACCCAGGCGCTGGAACCGGTGACCCTGCAACTGCAATTGCAGATGCGCGCGTTCAACGAGTTCGCCAAAACCATGGACCCGCAGAACAACTTTGCGCCTGCGTCCGCCAAGGCCGGTAACCCCTCCGCAAAGGCCCGTGCGCAAGGGCTGAAATTGCCGACCCGCTTGAGCAGCGTTCCCCGCAGCACGGGTGATGTCACAAACCGTTTGAGCGGTGCCGCCAAGGGTGCCGCCAGCAATGTTCGCGCAGAGGCCATGACCGCGCTGCGCAATCCGGCCACCGCGAGCGACGCCGCCGATCTGTCGGCGACCACCGGTGGGCTTTCGTTGTCCGAGGAAATGCTGGGCCGGCTGGATGAGCGCCAGGTCGAGTCCATCATCGAGTCCTATAACGCGCTGAAGCTCTACCTGATGCTGACCCAACCCGATGCGCATCCCGAGCCGGAATTCGTGGCGGCTGCGTTGCCGGTGGCCTGGGCCAATACCGCCAGTGCGGACAATCCGGTCAGCGCTGCGGTTATCCAGGACAACGCGCCGGTCTACGTGCAACTGCTCAAGAATGGCCAGGCGCCGTCCTTGCCACGCAACGAGCAATTGATCAGCGAAACCCGCAACAGCTTGAAGTCGTTCATGATTTCCAGCTCCCTGGTGGATCGCGAATATCTGCGCCTGCAACTGGAATCCAGCCGTCAGTTCCCGGCCCTGGGCCTGAGCGACCTGGTGCCTTTGCCGGGGCGTCAGCTGTTGTACGGCACGGAAGCGGTGCCGGCAATTTTCACCCGTCAGGGCTGGGAACAGTTCGTCAAGCCGGAGCTGATCAAGCTGGTGTCGGGCAACCTGCACAACGAATCGGACTGGGTGCTCGATGGTGAAGGCGGCGACAGCCTGGTGCAGAAAGCCAACTTCATCCGTGAGTTCATGACCCGTTACAAGCGCGACTACAGCCAGGCCTGGTATGGCTTCATCGACAGTGTGGGCGTGCGCCATTTCACCGACATGGCCAACGCGACAAAACAACTGTCGCTGCTCAGCGACGTGCAGAACTCACCGGTAAAAAACCTGCTGGCGGCGGTCAACGACAACACCCAATGGGATGTGCCCGCACCCCGGGAAACACAGCAAGCGGGCATCAAGCGCGATGACGGTTTCTGGGGCAAGGTCACCGGCCTCTTCGATGGCCAGGACACCTCGCCGAACGCGCTGATTTCGCCGTTGCCCGCCGTGGATGACGGCAGCCTGGCCAAGCGCTTCGAACCGGTGTCGCGGGTGTTCGCGGTGCAGAACGCCGAAGGCGCCGACAGCACCATCATGGATCGCTACCTGGCGGCCTTGCGCAAACTCAAGGTGCGGATGAACAACATCCAGCGCTCGCAAGACGTCGGCAAAAGCAGCAAGCAACTGATCAGCGAGACCCTGGAAGGCCAACCGAGCGAAGTCACCAGCGTGCGCAATTACGTCGAGACCACCGTCGACACCAGCCAGGGCGGCCTGTCGACCTCGCTGCAAGGCCTGTTCAGTCTGCCGATCCAGTTTGCCTGGGAAACCCTGCGCGATCCGGCCGGCGAGCAGATCGCCAAGGCCTGGGCGCAACAGATCGCCAAGCCTTGGGAACAAGTCATGGCGCACCGTTACCCGATCGCGGCGGGCAGTCGCAACGAAGCTTCGGTCAAGGATCTGCAGCGTTTCGTCGACCCGGAGTCCGGTCTGCTGCCGAACTTCAAGCGCAACGAAATCGGCAACCTGTCCGGTGGCGAAGGCCTCGGCATGAGCAGCGCCAGCAAGGCAACGCCACTGGTCAACCCGAACATGGTCAACAGCATCGACAAGGCCAGCTCCCTGGGCCAGGTGATCGCCAGCCTGTCGGACCGGGAAAACGGCTTCGAGATCATGCTCGAGCCTTCGGCTTACTTCACCGACATCATCTTCACCCTCGATGGCCAGGTGCAGCATTACCGTAACGGCAAGACCAGCTGGAGCCGTTTCTCCTGGCCGGGCACCACCACCGCACCCGGTGCCCGCATGGACGTGGTCACCCTGACCGGCGAGCGCATCACGGTGTTCGATTACCCCGGCCGCTGGGGCCTGCTGCGCATGAATGACAGCGCGCGGGTCAGCGACCTGGACGGTATCCAGCAACGCTTCAGCTGGAACACCGCCAGTGGCCCGGTCAGCCTCGCCGTGCGCAACTATGGCGGCGTCAAGCTGACCGACCTGGCCAACGTCAAGGCCCTGAGTGCACTCAACGCGACAGGCGGACGGCCACAGTGAACATGCTCGTGCTGAATCAGGGACCCGGCCGATGATCGGCTGTTTCGGCAAAGTCCCCGCGAGCCCGGACTTCGTCAGCCTGCACGGTGCAGCCGACGACGTCTGTGAGTTCGATGCCTGGCTGCAAGGCGCATTGGCCGCCCTGCAGCCTCTTGAGCACTGGCGGGAACTGTTCGACGCCTTGCCGCTGTGCTTCTTCTGCTATCGCGCACGCAGCGGCAACTGGCTGCTGGGCGGGCTGATCAGTTCGAGGGATTCAAGCCAGCGACGCTATCCGTTTTTCATTTTCCAGACGGTAAAAGCCAGCGAAGCCGGGCCCCTGGTCAACCCTTTCACCCTGGGCGAACTGTTCAGCGGGCAGATCAGGCCCTTGCTGCATAGGGCCGCCCAAGGCGAAAGCACTTCGGTGCTGTTCGATCGCATCAAGGCCTTGCGCCCCTTGCAAGGTCAGGACTTCGAGTTGTTCCGGCGCGTGCACGACAAATTCCTGGTGAACTTCAACCTGCGTGACATCGCGACCGCGCTCGAAGGCTCCTACCCGGAGTTCGTCACCAACGCGGTGCTCACCCGTTTGCAGGCTTTGAACAGGCATCTGCACCACGGGACGCCGATCGGGATCGCCCTGCCTTTGCCGGCAGAACGGGGTCTGAAAAACCCGACGGCGGATTTGTGGATCACTTGGTTGACGCGCATGACACCTGGCAGCGCCGTGCCACAGATCAGCCTGCTGGCGGACGACTTCATGCGTCCCCGGCTGATCTGCTTTGCCTCGCGCACCACCAGCGACGCCTATCGCGTGCTGACCGGTACCGGCGAGCGTTCGCAAAGCTATGACGTGCTGGGGTCATTCGATGCGTTTGACGAGCACCACCCTGCCTGTGTTTTTCCCGAAATCGATCGCCCTCTTGATGACGTCATCGACCGTTTTGTCGCTGCCCTGGATTCGAAGTCCGTATGAACAAGATCAAGTACTACTGCTTGCGCTACCAACCCTACCTTCTGGGGGTGATGTTTTTCCTCTCGATCTTCCTGGTGTGGGGCATCGGCCGTGCGTTTGACTTCAGTTCACTGAACAGCCTGCTGACGGGCATCGGCGTGTTCCTGCTGCTCTCCTGCGGCTATGTGCTGCTGCTTTATCGTGGGGTGTCGCGACACCACAACCTGGAAGGGCTGCTGCGCGACGATGCCGACCAGGCGGTACTGAACGCCAGCCCGGCGGACCGCGAGGAAGTCAGCCTGTTGCGCGAGCGCCTGTTGCAGAGCATCGAGCGCCTGCACAGCAACAAGCCCCGGGGCGGCAATCCCAAGGATGCCCTGTATGCCCTGCCCTGGTACCTGGTAATCGGCCAGCCGGCCGCCGGCAAAAGCACGATGCTCTATCAATCGGGCCTCAACTTCCCTTACGCCGAGCGCGAAGGTGCGCGCGTCGCCGGCCTGGGCGGCACACGCAATTGCGATTGGTTTTTCAGTTCCGAGGCCGTCCTGCTGGATACGGCCGGTCGCTACATGAACAACCAAGAGGAAGCCGGCAAATGGCGGGCCTTCCTCCAGCTGCTGCGCCAGCACCGTCAGCGCCGGCCGCTCAATGGCTTGATCGTCACCGTCAGCATCCACGACATCCTGCAAGCCTCGCTCGAGGACCAGGAGCGGATTGCCAAGCGCCTGCGCGAGCGCATCCAGGAAACCCATGCGCTGTTGGAAGTGCGGCTGCCGGTCTACCTGGTGTTCACCAAGTGCGACCTGGTGCCGGGATTTGCCCCCTTCTACCGCCAACTGGATGACGTTGCCCGGGGCGAAGTGATGGGCAAGACCTTCGCCCATAAAGGCTATGAGCAGGCCGACTGGGGCCGGCAATTCGGCGTGGCGATGGACGAGTTGGTCAGCTATTGGCAGCAGGTGGCGAGCCAGCAACTGGTCCTGCAGGACATTCAGATCACCCGCCAGGATTCGGCGGTGTATCGCTTCCCGCTGGAACTGGCAGCGCTCAAACCGCGGCTCCAGCTGTTCGTCGATGCCCTGTTGCGCGCCAACCCGTATCAAAAGGCTGAACTGCTGCGCGGCTTCTATTTCACCAGCGCCCTGGATGCCGACCAGCCGGAACTGGGCGGACACACGCGCCAGGTCACGGAGCGCTTCTCCCTGGACAGTGATCAAGCGCTCCCCAGCGGCACTGCACAAGCGCGCCCGTTGTTCATCAACAGTCTGTTCAGAAAGGTCATCATCCCTGACCAGCACCTGGTAGCGCTGTACACGACCAACCATCGCGAACGTCGGCGCAAGGCGGCCTGGATTGGCGGTACCGGCCTGGTGGCGCTGCTGCTGTGCGCACTGTTGGGCTGGTCCTATGTGAACAACAAAAACACCGTGCAGGCGATTTCGACGGAACTGGCCGAGGCGGCCGCCACTGACGCGTCGGCGACGGGTCAATACACCGCTTGGCAAACCCTGGATCGCATGCGCTTCTGGACCGCCCATTACTATGCGCAGCACCACGATCAAGGTGTGCCGCTGCGCATGCGCCTGGGGCTGTACCAGGGCTACAAAGTCGAGCCCCTGCTGCGCAGCCAGTATTTCGATCGGCTGGAAAGCGTGATGCTCAAGCCGACGGCCGACAACCTGACCCGCTCGCTGTACCTGCTGACTACCCTCAAGGTGTATCAGCGCAACAGCAAGGAACTGTTGCCCGTGACCGGCATCGACAGCGTCGAACCCAAGGCGCTGCCGAGCGACAATCGGGCCCAGTCGATCGCGGCCTTCGGCAAGACGACGCTGGACACCTACGTCATGCTTTCCCGTGCCCAGCGGGAAAAGGCTGACCCCGCCTTCCTCAAAGCCAGGATCCCCGACTACTGGTACCCGGCGATCGCCCGCCAGACTGGCAAGACCATCGGTGCTTCCAATGGTGGTGCAGGCTCGAACCAGGATTACGAGTTTGCCAGCCGGCAGATCAATTTCTACAGCGACCAGATCCACGAGGAAGACGTGCCGCGGATTCTCGACAACGCGTTCCTGACGTCCAGCTCGCGCAACTACATCAACAGCCTGCTGACCCAGTCGCTGCGCTCGATCGAGACCATCACCCTGGAGTCGGACACCTTGTTCGCCTTTGGCCGCGCCGATTTCCAGAGCCTGAAAACCGAAGGCCAGGGCCAGCTCAGTGCCATCGCCGGCAAGCTCTTGAGCACCCCTGACATCGGCAAAATCATCATCGCCGGGCATGCCGATCAACTGGGCGACCCCCAGGGCAATATGCAGGTGTCCAGACAGCGCGCGCAGACCATCAAGACTTACCTGGTGGGCAAAGGTGTGCCCGGCGAGTTGGTCGAGGCCATCGGCGAGGGCAGCACCCGGCCCCTGGTCAAATGCGACATGCAGCAGCCCAGGGCCCGACTCATCCAGTGCCTGGAGCCCAATCGGCGGGTAGAAATCGAAGTGCGGGCGCTCAACTGAGAGCGTCCCGCCATTGGCAGGAACACCGGCGCCCGGGTCGTCTCGACGTAGAGGCCCAGGCCGGTAACACACCTCTCTTGATCGTTTCAAAGAGGTTAAAACGAAGGGTTCGTGACCTGTGCGCAGGTCAGTCCTTAAATGAAGGTAAGGAGAAATTAAAAATGGCATTTGACGCATACATCCAGATCGAAGGCATTCCAGGTGAAGTGCTGGACGACAAGCACAAGGACTGGATCGAAGTGCTGGGCTACGAGTTCAGCGCAACCCAGGCGACCTCCGCGACGGCCAGTTCTTCGGGCGGCGCTTCGTCGGAGCGTGTGGCGTTGAGCGACTTCAGCATCCGCAAGGCCGTGGACAAGGCTTCTGCCAAACTGTTCGAAGCCTGCTGCAAAGGCACGCACATCGCCAAGATCCAACTGAACGTGAACCGCGCCGGCGGTGACAAGGTCACCTACCTGACCATCAACCTGGAAGAAGTCGTGGTCTCTTCGGTCAAGGCCGTTGCCGGTGGCAGTCAAGGCGGTGAAGACAAATCGGTCAGCGATCTGCCGATTGAAGAAATCAGCTTCAACTTCGCCCGCATCAAGACCACCTACACCCAGCAGAGCCGGGCCGATGGCCAGGGCGGCGGCAACGTGACCGGCGGTTGGGATCGCACGGCCAACAAGGTTTTCGCTTAAGTCTGTAGCGATGGCGGGCCGCGCAAGCGGTCCGTGTTCGGCACCGTGCCTGGCAATCAGGCACGGTGTTCTTTTATCTTGACCAGAGTTGCCTATGTCTGAATTTCTCAACGACCTTTCGCTGGCCGAACTGACAGCGCCCATCAATGAGGGAAGCGGCGAAGACTTGAGCTTTTCCACCTTGTTCGATCAGGTGAAGGAAGCACGTCGAGCAGACCCCGATTACCTCACCCAGGGTGACTGGCAGACCGATCTGAAATCCTCGGATTGGGACCTGACCATCACCCTGGCTGCACAAGGCCTGGCGCGACAGAGCAAGGACCTGATGCTGGTCGCCTGGCTCAGCGAGGGCCTGGCGCACCGCTACCACTTCGTCGGTATCACCTTCGGCCTGACCCTGGCCGAGCGCATTCTGGAAGCCTTCTGGGCTGACCTGTTCCCCTCGCTCGAGGATGGCGTCGATGAACGTGCCGCACGGCTGGCGTGGATGAAAGCCTCGCTGGCGGACATCGTCGGTGCACTGCCGATCACCCAGGGACAACAGTACGGCCTGTTGCGCTATGACGAGTCCAGGCATGTGGAAAACCTGGCGCTGCAGAACCCCCAGGCCATGCGGGCCGCCCTCGACGAAGGCAAGATCAACGCCGAGATCTTCCAGCGTTCGGTGGTATTGACCGACTCGGACTATCTGCGTCTCAAGGCCGGCGAAATCGCCGCCAGCCTGCAAGCCTGTCAACAGCTGCAGAGCACCGCTGACCGCCACTTCGGCGCCGAAGCACCCAGTTTCGCCGGGCTCAATGACATCTTGTTCCGCGCCGGGCAACTGGCCGAGAAACTGCTCAAGGATCGGGGTATCGAACTGCACCCGGCCCCTGTCGCACCCCCTCTGGCCGCCTCTGAAAATGCTGCCGACCAACCCGCAGGTCCTGCCATGACCCAGACCCGACACGACCTTGCCGCCACGCCGCTGCGCACCACGCCGCTGACCCGCGACGAGGCCTTCACCCAGCTGGCGGGCATCGCCCAGTTCTTCAAACAGACCGAGCCCCAGAGCCCCGTCCCCTACCTGATCGAACGCGCGATCAAATGGGGCAACATGCCGCTCGAGGGCTGGCTGAACGATGTGATCAAGGACAGTAATGTGGTGGACAGCATCCGTGATGTGCTGGGGACCAAGGAAGCGAAGTCCTGATATACCGCCTTCGACTTGCTCGCGATAGCGGTCCGCCAGCCAACACCTCTGCTGAATGTGCCACCGCCATCGCGGGCAAGCCCGCTCCCACAGTATCCCCCGCCGTACGTCCATTTGGTGTTCGCCTGAGAACCCTGTGGGAGCGAGCTTGCTCGCGATAGCGGTCCGCCAGCCAACACCTCTATTGAATCTGCCGCCGCCTTCGCCAGCAAGCCGGCTCCTACACGGGATCCCTGTAGTTCACCTATCTGGCGTTCGCTGAAAATCCCCCTTTTTTAAACCGTCCGACCAGAAACTCATCCGAGGGACTTGTGCTTCCGGTATTATGGTATACCATCAGACGCACAGACACCCAAACCTCCTACGGAGCAGCTCATGAGTTTCGAAATCCGCAAGATCGTCAGCTACGTCGAAGAAACCTTTATCGAAGGCGGCAAGGCCACCGACAAACCCGTGACCATGGTCGGCCTGGCTGTCGTCATGAAGAACCCTTGGGTGGGCAACGGTTTTGTCGAAGACCTCAAACCACAGATCCGCGAGAACTGCTCCGACCTCGGTGCAATGATGGTTGAACGCCTGGTGGGCATCATCGGCGGCGCCGAGAAGATCGAGGCTTATGGCAAGGCGGCCGTGGTCGGCGCCGACGGTGAAATCGAGCACGCCTCCGCCGTCATCCACACCCTGCGCTTCGGCAACCATTACCGCGAAGCGGTGAAAGCCAAGAGCTACCTGAGCTTCACCAACAAGCGCGGCGGCCCGGGCACCTCGATCCAGATTCCGATGATGCACAAGGACGACGAAGGCCTGCGTTCGCACTACATCACCCTGGAAATGAAGATCGAAGATGCACCGCGCGCCGACGAAATCGTCGTGGTCCTGGGTTGCGCCGACGGCGGCCGCCTGCACCCACGCATCGGCAACCGTTACATCGACCTGGAAGAACTGGCGGCCGAAAAAGCCCAGTAATCCCGGTCAGCCTAACTACAACAAAAAGGCATGCAGGAGCGCTCCATGATTCGGCTCACCGCTGAACGCACCCCGGCTGGCACCAGTTACCTGGCGACCGGCCAAGGCCAGCCCGTGGTCTTGATCCACGGCGTGGGCCTGAACAAAGAAATGTGGGGCGGCCAGGTCGTTGGCCTGGCCACCCAATACCGCGTGATCGCCTACGACATGCTCGGCCATGGCGCCAGCCCGCGTCCGGCAAGCGGCACGCCCCTGCTCGGCTATGCCGACCAGTTGCTGGAGCTGCTCGACCACCTGCAGTTACCCCAGGCGACGGTGATTGGCTTTTCCATGGGCGGGCTGGTAGCGCGGGCGTTTGCCTTGCACTACCCGCAGCGCTTGCAAGGCCTGGTGGTGCTCAACAGCGTGTTCAATCGCAGCGCCGAGCAGCGTGCCGGCGTCATCGCCCGCACCGCCCAGGCGGCCGAGCATGGCCCGGATGCCAACGCCGAAGCCGCGCTGTCGCGCTGGTTCAGCCGCGAATACCAGGCGGCCAACCCGGCGCAGATCGCCGCCTTGCGCCAGACCCTGGCAGACAATGACCCGCAGGGTTACCTGACCACTTATGAGCTGTTCGCGACCCAGGACATGTACCGCGCCGAGGATCTGGCGAGCATCCAGGTGCCCACCCTGGTCGCCACCGGCGAACTCGATCCGGGCTCGACACCGGAAATGGCCCGGCAACTGGCCGAACGAATTCCCGGCGCCACTGTTGCCGTGCTCGCCGAGCAGCGGCATATGATGCCCGTAGAATCGCCGCGCCTGGTCAACCAGCTGTTGCTGGAATTTCTCGACAACGCGCACGCCCGACAAAACCAGATAAAGGGGATCGTTGCATGACACTCGCCTCCTTCCAGATGTGCATCGGCGGTGAATGGGTCGATGCCCTGTCCGGCAAGACCTTTGACAGCCTGAACCCGGCCCTGGCCGAACCCTGGGCGCAACTGCCCGATGCCGACGAAGCCGATGTCGAGCGCGCCGTGCAGGCGGCGCAGACCGCCTTCGACAGCCCGGCCTGGCGCGGCCTGACCGCCACCGCCAGAGGCAAACTGTTGCGACGCCTGGGCGACCTGATCGCCGAAAACAAGGAACATCTGGCGCAGCTGGAAAGCCGCGACAATGGCAAACTGATCCGCGAAACCCGCGGTCAGGTCGGTTACCTGCCGGAGTTCTTCCACTACACCGCGGGCCTGGCGGACAAGCTTGAAGGCGGCACCCTGCCGCTCGACAAGCCGGACCTGTTTGCCTACACCGTGCACGAAGCCATGGGCGTGGTCGCCGCGATCATTCCCTGGAACAGCCCGCTGTACCTGACCGCGATCAAACTGGCCCCGGCCCTGGCCGCGGGCAATACCATCGTGATCAAACCGTCGGAGCACGCCTCGGCGACTATCCTCGAACTGGCGCGCCTGGCACTGGAAGCCGGCATTCCACCGGGCGTGGTCAACGTGGTCACCGGTTACGGCCCAAGCACCGGTGCGGCCCTGACCCGTCATCCGCTGGTACGCAAGATCGCCTTCACCGGCGGCGCGGCCACGGCACGGCACGTGGTGCGCAGCAGCGCCGAGAACTTCGCCAAGCTGTCCCTGGAACTGGGCGGCAAATCGCCGAACATCATCTTCGCCGACGCCGACCTCGACAGCGCGATCAACGGCGCCATCGCCGGGATCTATGCGGCCTCCGGCCAGAGCTGCGTGTCCGGCTCGCGGCTGCTGGTGCAGGACGAGATCTACGATGAGTTCGTCGAGCGCCTGGTCGAACGCGCCAAACGCATCCGCATCGGCAACCCCCAGGAAGACAGCAGCGAAATGGGGCCGATGGCCACCGCGCAGCAACTGGCGGTGGTCGAAGGCCTGGTCGCCGATGCCATCGCCGAAGGTGCGCGCCTGCGCCTGGGCGGCAAGCGTCCTGAGAATCTGGGCGATGGCTGGTTCTACGAGCCGACCCTGTTCGAATGCGATCGCAACTCGATGAAGATCATGCAGGAAGAAGTCTTCGGTCCGGTGGCCTCGGTGATTCGATTCAAGGACGAAGCCGAAGCGCTGGCGATTGCCAACGACTCGCAGTTCGGCCTCGCCGCCGGCATCTGGACCCGCGACCTGGGTCGCGCCCACCGCCTGGCGCGGGACGTGCGCTCGGGAATCATCTGGGTCAACACCTACCGCGCGGTCTCGGCCATGGCGCCGATCGGCGGTTTCAAGAACAGCGGCTATGGACGCGAAAGCGGCATCGATTCGGTGCTGGCCTACACCGAGCTCAAGACGGTGTGGATCAACCTTTCCCAGGCACCCATGCCTGATCCGTTTGTGATGCGCTAGGAGATTTGCGAAATGATCGAACCCGGCATCTACAAAGACGTCATGAGCTCGTTCCCTTCCGGGGTCACGGTAGTCACCACCCTGGACCCGGACGGCGGCATCGTCGGCATTACCGCCAGTGCGTTCAGTGCGCTGTCGATCGATCCGGCACTGGTGCTGTTCTGCCCCAACTACGCCTCTGACACTTACCCGGTCCTGCGCGACAGCAAGCAGTTCGCGATTCACCTGCTGTCCGCCGACCAGACCGCCGAAGCCTATGCCTTTGCCAGTAAAGGCAAGGACAAGGCCAAGGCTATCGAGTGGCACCTCAGCGCCCTGGGCAACCCGCTGCTGGGCAAGGCGACGGCGATCATCGAGTGCGAACTGTGGCGCGAATACGACGGCGGTGATCACGCGATCATCGTCGGCGCGGTGAAGAACCTGATACTGCCCGAGCAGCCGGTGACGCCGATGATCTACCACAAAGGCAAGCTGGGCCCCCTGCCCACCCTGGCCTGAGTGGTTAACGAGACACCCGTGGGAGCGAGCTTGCTCGCGATAGCGGCGGGTCAGCCAACATTGATGTTGAATGTGATGCCGCCATCGCGAGCAAGCTCGCTCCCACAGGGATTGCGCTGGAGGAAGATGATGAGTAATGACAAGTATGAACAGGGCCTGAAAATCCGCACCCAGGTGCTGGGCGAGGCCTACGTGAAACGCTCCATCGAGAACGCCGACGACTTCACCCGACCGCTCCAGGAAATGGTCACCGAGTACTGCTGGGGCCACGTCTGGGGCCGTGAGGGTTTGTCGCTTAAAGAACGCAGCATGATAAACTTGGCGATGATTTCGGCCCTCAACCGGCCGCACGAACTCAAGCTGCATGTACGCGGCGCCTTGCGTAACGGGCTGAGTCGTGAACAAATACGCGAAATTCTGCTTCAGGTCGGTATTTATTGCGGTGTCCCCGCAGCCGTGGACAGTTTCCGGCTCGCCCGTGAAGCCTTCGCCGAAGCCGATGCCGATGCCGAGGCCTTAAGTTAACCCTTGGCTGTTGTGATCGAGCACCGATGATCCCCGGATCGCAGTGCTCTTTTTGCATGGACAGCCACATTCAGAGCGGACCCCATGAAACGCCTGCCACTCGACGACAGCTTCAAGGTCAATCGCAACCCCGTTACCCTGCGCGAAATCGTGCTGGATAAACTGCGAAGCGCCATCATGAACTTCCAGCTTCTGCCGGGAGACCGTCTGGTCGAGCGCGATCTGTGCGATCGCCTGGGCGTCAGCCGCACGTCCGTACGCGAAGCCTTGCGCCACCTGGAATCCGAAGGCCTGGTGGAATTCGCCGACGCCAAGGGCCCGCGGGTTGCGATCATCACCCTGGCCGACGCCGTCGATATCTATGAGCTGCGTTGCGTGCTCGAAGGCCTGATCGTCCAGCTGTTCACCCTGCGCGCCAAGGCCAAGGACATCAAGGCCCTGGAAAAAGCCCTGGAGGAAAACCGCCAGGCCCTCAAGGAAGGCGAACTGCAACAGGTCATCGATTCGGTGCAAGGCTTTTATGACGTGCTGCTCGAAGGTTCCGGCAACCATGTCGCGGCGCTGCAATTGCGCCAGTTGCAGGCGCGCATCAGCTATTTGCGCGCGACCTCGGTGTCTCAGGAAAACCGTCGCGGATCGAGCAATCAGGAGATGGAGCGCATGGTCGAGGCGATCAAGAGCGGCGATCCGCTGGTCGCCCACCAGGCTTGCGTCGACCACGTACGCGCCGCCGCTGCCGTGGCCCTGGAATACCTCAAGCGCAAGCAGGAAGAGACCGGGGCGATCCCCGAGATCACCCTGCCGATCGCGCTGAAAGAACCACGCATAGGTCGCTGATCATGTTCAGCCCGAGCTTTTGTCCAAAGTGCGGCGGCAATGACCTCAAGTCTCAGCTGCCGCCGGGCGATACGCACGAGCGCCTGATGTGCCGCGGTTGCGGCTACATCCATTACATCAATCCGAAAATCATTGCCGGCTGCATCATCGAGCAGGACGGCAAGTATTTGCTGTGCCAGCGCGCCATCCCGCCGCGCCCCGGCACCTGGACCCTGCCGGCGGGCTTCATGGAAGGCGGCGAGACCACCGAGCAGGCGGCGCTGCGCGAAGTCTGGGAAGAGAGCGGCGTGCGCGCGGAAATCCTCTCGCCCTACTCGATCTTCAGCGTGCCGAAGATCAGCGAGGTGTACATCATCTTCCGCGCCATCGCCCTGGAGATTACCGGCCAGTACGGGCCGGAAACCCTCGACTACAAATTCTTCGCGCCCGAGGATGTTCCCTGGGACAGCATTTACTACCCGGCGATCCGGCAGATCCTCGAGCGTTATATCGAGGAGCGGCAGGCCGGGGTGTATGGCATCTACATTGGCAACGACGATACCGGCAAGATTCACTTCATCCGGTAGCGCTTCCCGGAAAGCTCCGGGGTGCAGCACAGCCCCCTGTGGGAGCGAGCTTGCTCCGGGCGGCGTTCCGACGATGGCGTTGCATCAACCAACATATATGCCGACTGACACTCCCTCATCGTCGGAACGCCGCCCGGAGCAAGCTCGCTCCCACAGGGTCAAGTAGCGTTTGTTAGAGCGGCGCTACCCCCTCGACAATGATCACCTCGGCCCGCGCCACGCCCTCGCGGTGCCCTTTTGCCTCCTGGTAAAGATCGGACCGATAGCACGCAACCGCCTGTTCGTACGAGTCGAACTCGATCACCACGCTGCGTTGCGGCGTCGGCCGACCTTCCATCGCTTCGCTGCGCCCGCCACGAGCCAATATCCGACCACCGTATTCGGCAAACGCCGCCGGCGCGCGCTGGGTGTATTGGCTGTATTGGTCGGGATCGGTGACATCTACATGTGCAATCCAGTACGCCTTCATAGTGACCTCTCGGTTATTTTTGTATTATGGTATACCACAAAGTATTTCCATCAAACACTGAGAATCCGCACATGGCCTTCAACAGCATCGAAGAAATCATCGAAGACTATCGCCAAGGCAAGATGGTGCTCCTGGTCGACGACGAAGATCGGGAAAACGAAGGCGACCTGCTGCTGGCCGCCGACTGCTGCACGGCCGAGGCCATCAGCTTCATGGCCCGGGAAGCCCGCGGGCTGATCTGCCTGACCTTGACCGATGACCACTGCCAGCGCCTCGGTCTTGAGCAGATGGTGCCGAGCAACGGCAGCGTGTTCAGCACCGCGTTCACCGTGTCCATCGAGGCCGCCGTCGGCGTCACCACCGGCATCTCCGCCGCCGACCGGACGCGCACCGTCGCCGCCGCTGTCGCCCAAGGCGCGGGTCCCGCCGATATCGTGCAACCCGGCCACATCTTCCCCTTGCGCGCCAAGGAAGGTGGCGTGCTGACCCGTGCCGGACATACCGAAGCCGGCTGCGACCTGGCACGCCTGGCCGGTTTCACCCCGGCCTCGGTGATCGTCGAAGTGATGAACGATGACGGCACCATGGCCCGCCGCCCGGACCTGGAAGTGTTCGCGCGCAAGCACGGGATCAAGATCGGCACCATCGCCGACCTCATCCACTACCGCCTCAGCACCGAACACACCGTGGTGCGCATTGGTGAACGTGAATTGCCCACTGTGCATGGCACCTTTCGTCTGATCACCTTTGAGGATCGCATCGAAGGCGGTGTCCACATGGCAATGGTAATGGGTGAATTGCGCCGGGACGAACCGACGCTGGTGCGCGTGCATGTGATCGACCCGTTGCGCGACCTGGTGGGTGCCGAATACAGCGGCCCGTTGAACTGGACGCTGTGGGCCGCACTCCAGCGCGTGGCCGAGGAAGGTCGCGGCGTGGTGGTGGTGCTGGCCAATCATGAGTCGTCGCAGGCGCTGCTGGAGCGGGTACCTCAGCTCACCCAGTCGCCGCGGCAATTCAGCCGTTCGCAGTCGCGCATCTATTCTGAAGTGGGCACCGGCGCGCAGATTCTGCAGGACCTTGGCGTCGGCAAGCTGCGTCACCTCGGCCCGCCGCTGAAATATGCAGGCTTGACCGGGTATGACCTGGAGGTGGTGGAGAGCATTCCGTTCACCCAGTGATACGCAAGCATCTGGGTATGGCGCAATCCCCTGTGGGAGCGGGCTTGCCCGCGAAGACGGCGGCACATCCAGCATTAATGTGCCAGTAGGATCGCTATCGCGGGCAAGCCCACTCCCACAGGAATCGCGTTGGCCGGCTTGTTTGCGCAAGGCTTCAGAGCTGCAAAAAACGTGTTTTGGCTGATAGCCGGTAAGGCAAAGTGCTTGCACAAAGTTTGGAATACCATAATATGATATTCCATAGACCGGTCGCTTCAGCCAAGTGCCCCCGACAGGGAAAGCACCAATAACAGTCCTTGGCACGGTCGCCTTTAGAGGCCAGATGGACCTACTGCTCCCGATAGGCGGGCATTACCAAGCCCGCTCAAAAACACAACAAATGAGGGCGTGAAAATGGTGTTGAACAAAGGTGCAACCGCTGTACTGTTCGCGGGGTTGCTGGCCACGGTCAGTCACGTGGCAATGGCGGCTCAAAGCGTCAACTTCGTCAGCTGGGGCGGCAGCACCCAGGATGCGCAGAAGCAGGCCTGGGCCGACCCGTTCAGCAAGGCCAGCGGCATCACCGTGGTCCAGGATGGTCCTACCGACTATGGCAAACTCAAGGCCATGGTCGAGAGCGGCAACGTGCAATGGGACGTGGTCGATGTCGAAGCTGACTTCGCATTGCGCGCCGCTGCTGAAGGCCTGCTCGAACCCCTCGATTTCTCTGTCATCCAGCGCGACAAGATCGACCCGCGTTTTGTCACCGATCACGGCGTCGGTTCGTTCTTCTTCTCCTTCGTCCTCGGCTACAACGAGGGCAAGCTCGGTGCCAAAAAACCTCAGGACTGGTCCGCGCTGTTCGACACCAAGACCTACCCCGGCAAACGCGCCCTCTACAAATGGCCAAGCCCCGGCGTGCTGGAACTGGCGCTGCTGGCCGATGGCGTCAGCGCGGACAAGCTCTATCCGCTGGACCTGGATCGCGCCTTCAAGAAACTCGACACCATCAAGAAAGACATCGTCTGGTGGGGCGGCGGTGCCCAGTCGCAACAGCTGCTGGCCTCGGGTGAAGTGAGCATGGGTCAGTTCTGGAACGGCCGCATCCACGCCCTGCAAGAAGACGGCGCCCCGGTCGGCGTGAGCTGGAAGCAGAACCTGGTCATGGCCGACATCCTGGTCATCCCCAAGGGCACCAAGAACAAGGACGCGGCGATGAAGTTCCTGGCCAACGCCAGCAGCGCCAAGGGACAGGCCGACTTCTCCAACCTGACCGCCTATGCGCCGGTCAACGTCGACAGCGTGGCGCGCCTGGATTCGGAGCTGGCGCCCAACCTGCCGACTGCCTACGCCAAGGATCAGATCACTCTTGACTTCGCGTACTGGGCCAAAAACGGTCCGGCCATCGCGACACGGTGGAACGAATGGCTGGTCAAATGAAAATGGCGGCAACCACGTCCCGTCAACCCACGCCGACCGGGAGCGCCATGGGCGCTACCGGCCCGGCGTCCGGCAAGGCGGCTGTGATGAACCAATCCCCATCCCTGGCACAGCGCTGGCGCGGTTCGAGCAACCTGATCCCGGCCCTGCTGTTCCTCGGCCTGTTCTTTCTCGCGCCGCTGATCGGCCTGCTGCTGCGAGGCGTGCTGGAACCGGTGCCGGGGTTGGGCAACTACGAGCAATTGTTCGCCAACTCGGCGTATGCCCGAGTGTTGATCAACACCTTTTCGGTGGCCGGACTGGTGACCTTGTTCAGCCTGCTGCTCGGCTTTCCACTGGCCTGGGCCATCACCCTGGTGCCCAATGGCTGGGGGCGCTGGATCCTCAACATCGTGCTGCTGTCGATGTGGACCAGCCTCCTCGCCCGCACCTATTCCTGGCTGGTGCTGTTGCAGGCGTCCGGGGTCATCAACAAGGCGTTGATGGCGATGGGCATCATCGATCAGCCGCTGGAGATGGTGCATAACCTCACCGGCGTGGTGATCGGCATGAGCTACATCATGATCCCGTTCATCGTGCTGCCGCTGCAGGCGACCATGCAAGCCATCGACCCGATGATCCTGCAGGCCGGTTCGATCTGCGGCGCCAGTCCCTGGACCAACTTCTTCCGGGTGTTCCTGCCACTGTGCCGGCCGGGGCTGTTTTCCGGTGGCCTGATGGTGTTCGTGATGTCCCTCGGTTACTACGTCACCCCGGCACTGCTGGGCGGTGCGCAGAACATGATGCTGCCCGAATTCATCATTCAGCAGGTGCAGTCGTTCCTCAACTGGGGCCTGGCCAGCGCCGGTGCAGCGTTGTTGATCGTGATCACGCTGGTGTTGTTCTACTTCTACCTGAAGCTCCAGCCGGAATCCCCGGTCGGCGCCAGTAACGCGAGGTAAGCCGTCATGCTCCTGACTCCCAATGCCATGAGCCGGCGCATGCGCTTCGGCCTGTACTTCACCACCGGGCTGATCGCGCTGTTCCTGCTGCTGCCGATCGTGTTCATCGTGCTGCTGTCCTTCGGCTCCTCCCAGTGGCTGGTGTTCCCGCCACCGGGCTGGACCCTGAAGTGGTATGGCCAGTTCTTCTCCAACCCCGACTGGATGAACGCGGCCGTGGCCAGCCTCAAGGTCGCGGTACTGACCACGATCTGCGCCGTCGCCCTGGGCCTGCCTACTGCTTTTGCCCTGGTGCGAGGACGCTTCCCGGGCCGGGAAATGCTCTACGGCCTGTTCACCCTGCCGATGATCGTGCCGCTGGTGATCATCGCCGTGGCGGTGTACGCGCTGTTTCTCAAGCTTGGCTACACCGGGACCCTGTTCGCCTTCGTCGTCAGCCATGTGATCGTCGCGCTGCCGTTCACCATCATCTCGATCATCAACTCGCTGAAGCTGTTCGACCAGTCGATCGAGGATGCCGCGGTGATCTGCGGTGCCTCGCGCCTGCAAGCGGTGTTCAAGGTGACCTTCCCGGCGATTCGTCCGGGCATGGTCGCCGGCGCCCTGTTCGCCTTCCTCGTGTCCTGGGATGAAGTGGTGCTGAGCGTGATGATGGCCAGCCCGACCCTGCAAACCCTTCCCGTGAAAATGTGGACCACCCTGCGCCAGGATCTGACGCCTGTGATCGCCGTCGCTTCGACGCTGCTGATCGGCCTCTCGGTATTGGTCATGGTCATCGCCGCCGCCGTTCGCCGGCGCAACCCAATCCGCGCCTGAGCGCCAGGAGTACGACATGAGTGCCGTGATCAAAGATTCCGCCCAGCAGAGTGACAAGCCCCTGGTCAGCCTGCGTAACCTGAACAAGTACTACGGCGACTTTGCCGCCGTGGATGACATCTCGCTGGACATCAAGGACGGTGAATTCCTCACCTTCCTCGGCTCCAGCGGCTCCGGCAAAAGCACCACCCTGTCGATGCTCGCCGGCTTCGAAACCCCGAGCAGCGGCGAGATCCTGGTCAACGGCCAGTCGCTGGTCAACGTGCCCCCGCACAAGCGCGACATCGGCATGGTGTTCCAGCGTTACTCGCTGTTCCCGCACCTGTCGGTACGCGACAACATTGCGTTCCCGTTGGCGATTCGCAAACTGGCCAGCGCCGAACGCGAGCGCCGGGTCGATGCCATGCTCAAGCTGGTGCAGCTGGAACAATTTGCCCATCGCCGCCCTTCGCAACTGTCTGGCGGCCAGCAACAGCGCGTCGCCATCGCCCGGGCGCTGGTCTATGAGCCGCGCATTCTGCTGATGGACGAACCCCTTGGCGCGCTGGACAAAAAACTGCGTGAAGACTTGCAGGATGAACTGCGCCAGCTGCATCGGCGCCTGGGGATCACCATTGTCTACGTGACCCACGACCAGGAAGAAGCCATGCGCCTGTCCCAGCGCATTGCGATTTTCAGCCATGGCAAGATCGTCGGTTTGGGCAGTGGCTTCGACCTGTACCAGAATCCGCCGAATGCGTTTGTGGCTTCGTTCCTGGGTAACTCGAACTTTCTCAAGCTCAAGGCCCAGGGGAATGCGGTGGCTACGTTTGAAGGTCAGTCGTTGTCGATTCGCCTGACCGCCGGGTTGCAAACCGATCAGGATGTGTTGCTGATGGTGCGTCCGGAAAAAGCCGTGGCGTTGAGTGTCGAGCAAGCCGCTCAGGAACCGTTGGCAGCGGGCTGGAATGAAGTCTCGGCCAAGGTTGTGGAGGTGTTGTTCCTGGGTGAGAGCCAGACGTGCAGCGTGGTGACTTCGGGCGGGACTTCGATGACGGTCAAGGCGTTGTCTGCGGCGGGCATGCCGCTGAAGACTGGTGATCCGGTGCGTGTGCGTTGGGCTACTGCGGATGCTTGTGTTTATACCGAATGGGCTGAGAGTGATCTGAACAAGGCTGCCGGGGCTCATTGATTTAGTGTTGGCCCATGTCTGTGGGCCGCTGGTTTTCTGTCACCCTCGGGTCGCCGCAACGTCGGGTTGTGGCGGCCTTTTTTTTGTTTTTTGATTGGTGGCATATCCGTGTTTTCGGTTACTGCTTCCAACGGTTCAGCCCTCGCGGCGAGTCACTTGGAACGACTGTAGGAGCTGTCGAGCGAAGCGAGGCTGCGATCTTTTGATCTTGCGTAAGTAATATCTGTAGTACCTTTCTGAAAATACAGAACTTCTCAACTTTGAGTTGTAGCTATTGGCCAGTTATCGCTACGTTTATTCAATATTTAAACGAAAGCAAACTTCCAATAGAGGATTAGTGAGTGCAAGCATCAAAGAAATATCTGTCAGAGACAGCCGTCCATCAAGCCTTGTCACTGCAAGACCTCACCCAGCAAAGCGCTCCCGATCACGCCATCCGCCTATTGCTGAATGAAATCCTCCTGGGACTTTTTGAACAAGGCTGGCCCCAGGCAAAAATCCTGACAGGACCACGGATTGTTTCCGCTGAGGAAAACTATGGTCTGCTCGGTTATGACCCGAAAGAAATCACCCTCGGCAGTGAACACACCCGTTGGGTCGACGAGCACTGTCTGTTGCGAACGCAAACCACCAGTCAAATTCCGGCGGCGCTGCAGCGTGCGGCTGGTGTACGGCAGCCGGGTGAGATGATTTTGCTGGCTGCGCCTGGCATCACTTTTCGCCGGGATAGCCGGGATCGTTGGCATTGTGCGGAACCGCATCAAATGGACGTCTGGGTGCTCGGTGATCCTGAGCTGTCGACGCATGAACACTTGCTACGTCTGGTCAGCGATATTCTCAAATCAGCCGTGCCGGACAAATCCTGGGTCTATAGCAATAGTCCGCATCACTACACCGAAGGCGGAATTGAAGTGAATGTGTTGAATGACGGCGCACCGGTGGAAGTCCTGGAATGCGGTCGTATTGCGAGGTCTTTGCTGGAGCGACTTGAGATAGATCCGTTACAGCATGGAGGGCTGGCGCTTGGAATGGGACTGGATCGCCTGACCATGCTGCGCAAAGGCATCCCGGATATTCGCTTGCTGCGCGATCAGAACGTACGGGTTCAGGCGCAGATGCATGATTTGACCCCATGGAACGCCGTATCACGCTTGCCTTCGATTGCTCGTGACATTTCATTGGCGGTCACGCCTGGGCTGAGCGAGGAAGTGTTGACCGAAAGAATGTTACAAGCGGCTGGCGACTGTTCTGACTGGATCGAGGAGATGCAAGTCAAGGGACGTTGGGAGTTCTCGGAAGTACCCGAGCAGGCCATCGAACGTCTCGGACTGCTGCCTGGCCAGGAAAATGCACTTCTGCGCGTGGTACTGCGTGATTGTTCGCGATCAATCACAACGGCCGAGGCGAATGCCTTGTATGCAAAAATTCAGTCGGCATTGCATGAAGGGGCGCCCGGGGCCGGTTACAGGATGGAACTCACCAAGGTTTAAAAACCTTCAAAGCAAACGCAAAACCTGTAGGAGCTGCATGCGGACCAGAGAGCCAGGTCGGCCGGTAGGCCGCCTCGCTTTTGCTTTGCTTTTGCGGTGTGCGCCCCCTCACGCCCTGAGCCTCTCCGTCAGCCTGTGGCTACCTCCATCGGCGCCTCTATCAACGTTGATCCGCGCCGCGTTAAAGCCTGCAAGTAAGCCTTTTCGTCATAGACGGTGCTGGTTTTCCAGCACCGATAGACGACTCTGATCCACTTAAAAGCGAGTGCCCTCAGGGCCGCTTGGTATGAGCAGGCTCGCTCCCACAATGGTTCCGGAGCATTTCAGACACGCTTCGATCAGTCGGTATAACCGAGTCTGGCGGCCTTGAGATCTTGAGTCCGCCCACGCGTCGCCAGGCAGTAGTAAAGCGGACAAGTCACCACCAACCCCACCAGCCACGACAAGTCAGCCCCTTCGATCAAATTGGCATAGGGCCCGACATACAACGAGGTATTGGCAAACGGCAACTGCACGATAATCCCGATGAAATACGCCACAATCGCATGCAGATTAAATCGCCCGTAAATCCCGCCATCCGCCTGGAAGATCGAGGCGATGTCATAGCTGCCACGCTTGATCAGGTAGAAATCGATCAGATTGATCGAAGCCCACGGCACCAACACCAGCAGCAGTGCCAGAATCAAGCCGATGAACTGCGAAATGAAGTCCGCCGAAGCACCCAAGGCCACCACGCAGCAGCCCGCCAATACAATACTCGACAACACCACCCGCACCTTGATGCTCGGCGTCCACTGGCTGGCAAAGGTCTGGATCGAAGTGATGATCGACAGCACCGCGCCATACAGATTCAAGGCGTTGTGGCTGATGATGTTGAGCAAGAACAACACCATCAGAATCGGCCCCAACCAGCCGGTGGACTGCTTCACCGCCGCCATCGCCTCGGTGCCTTCCGGAGTCGCCAACACCGCCACAGCACCGAAGGTAAACGACAGAATAGTGCCCAGGGTCGCGCCCAGGTAAGTGGCCCAGAACGGTTTGGCAATGCCGATATCCGCCGGCAGGTAACGCGAGTAGTCCGACACATACGGCGAGAAACTGATCTGCCAGATGATGCCCAGGGACACCGTCGCCAGCCAGCCGGACAGGTTGAAACCGCCGCGACTGAAGAAGTCCGCCGGCAGCTCATGGGCAAAAATGTAGAGGAACCCGGCGAGCAAGGCGCTGCCCATGACCCAGGTACCGATGCGGTTAAGGGTGTGGATGAAGCGGTAGCCGATCACCCCGATCGCCGTGGCGCTCAAGGCGCCGATGAGGATGCTCGCCGGCACCGGGACCGACGGCGCGATGCCGACGATCGACTTGCCGGCCAGGACGATGTTGGAGATGAAAAAACCGATATAGATCAGCGCCGCAAAGAACACGATCAGCAGCGCGCCATAACGGCCGAACTGGCCGCGGCTCTGCACCATCTGCGGAATCCCCATGCGCGGGCCCTGGGCCGACGCCAGGGCGATCACCAGGCCGCCGATCATGTGCCCGAGCGCAATCGCCAGCAGCCCCCAGAACAGATCAAGGTGGAACACCTGGACCACCATGGCGCCGGTGACAATGGGCAGCGGTGCGATGTTGGTGCTGAACCATAGGGTGAACAGATCGCGGGCCTTCCCATGGCGTTCCGCGAGTGGGACGTAATCGACCGTGTGATTCTCGATCAGGGGGTCTTGCCGGGACATCTGGGACATATGCATGAACTCGAGTTTGTCTGATCTTATAGTTGTACGAAGCCAAACCGGGGGAGCTCTGTGGCGACCCCTCAGATGCCGACCATATTATGGTATTCCAAACTTTGCACAAGGCTGATCCGCTCTTTTCTCGAGCACCTGATGCGCAATTTTGACGGGTGACCGTAAGCGCAATCTGGCTTTAAGGCCCGTAATCATTAGCTTTTCGACCCAATACTCACGTTTATCGGTTCGTGGAAAAAGCCCTTGCAAACTATGTATTACGGTATACCATCAGACCTAGAAACACATAAAAACCCGCACCACACCGCCAGAGGACCGTCCCATGATCGATGCCGCCATCTACAAACAAGTGATGGGTTCGTTTCCGTCCGGTGTGACCGTGATCACCACGCTCGATGACGACGGCCAGATCGTCGGCCTGACCGCCAGCGCATTCAGTTCGCTGTCCATGGACCCGGCCCTGGTGCTGTTCTGCCCCAACTACAGTTCCGATTCCTATCCCGTCTTGATCAAGAACAAACGCTTTGCCATTCACGTCCTGTCCGGCGGCCAGCAGAGCGAAGCCTATGCCTTCGCGCGCAAAGGCAAGGACAAGGCGAAGGGCATCGAATGGACCTTGAGCGAGCTGGGCAACCCGATTCTGGCTAACGCCACGGCGGTGATCGAATGCGAACTGTGGCGCGAATATGAAGGTGGCGATCACGCGATCATGGTTGGCGCGGTGAAGAACCTCATCGTGCCCCAGCACAACGCCGGCCCGCTGGTGTACTGCCACGGCAAGATGGGCGCCCTGCCCGTTCTCGCCTGATCTGCGATATCCGCGAAATATGCGCATACCTTATGGGACCGCCGCACCGCCGCTCCCACAGGTTTAGCGCCAGCCGACAACAGAAACATTTTGCCGCCACATCGTATTATGGTATACCAATAACCAACAGGCCCGCAGTCGACAGGCCGACAACAAAAGATCCGAGGTAAGCGTCATGAAGTTTTCCCTGTTCGTGCACATGGAACGTTGGGACGAAAGCGTCAGCCACCGTCAGCTGTTCGAAGACTTGACCGAACTGACCCTGATGGCCGAGGCCGGTGGTTTCAGCACCGTCTGGATCGGCGAACACCACGCCATGGAATACACCATCTCGCCGAGCCCGATGCCGCTGTTGGCCTACCTGGCCGCCAAGACCACCACCATTCACCTTGGCGCCGGCACCATCATCGCGCCGTTCTGGCATCCGTTGCGAGTCGCCGGCGAATGCGCCCTGCTCGATGTGATCAGTAACGGCCGCATGGAAGTCGGGCTGGCCCGCGGCGCCTACCAGGTAGAGTTCGACCGCATGGCCGGCGGCATGCCTGCGTCCTCCGGTGGCCAGGCCCTGCGGGAAATGGTTCCGGTGGTGCGCGCCCTGTGGCAAGGCGATTACGCCCACGACGGCGATATCTGGAAATTCCCGACGTCCACCAGCGTGCCCAAGCCAATCCAGAAGCCCAACCCGCCGATGTGGATCGCCGCCCGCGACCCGGATTCGCACAACTTCGCGGTGGCCAACGGCTGCAACGTCATGGTCACGCCGCTGATGAAAGGCGACGAAGAAGTCCTCGACCTGAAGAACAAGTTCCAGACGGCCCTGGACAACAACCCGGACGTGCCGCGCCCACAATTGATGGTGCTGCGTCACACCCACGTCCACGCGGTCGACGATCCCGAGGGCTGGAAAGTCGGGGCCAAGGCCATCTCGCGCTTCTACCGCACCTTCGACGCCTGGTTCGGTAACAAGACAACGCCGGTCAACGGCTTCCTGGAACCGAGCCCGGAAGAGAAGTTCGCCGAGCGCCCGGAGTTCCAGCTGGAGAGCCTGCACAAGACCGCGATGATCGGCACCCCGGAAGACATCATCCCGCGCATCAAGTACTACCAGGAACTGGGGGTCGACGAGTTCAGCTTCTGGTGCGATAACAGCCTGCCCCACGCGGAAAAGAAAAAATCCCTGGAGCTGTTTATCAAACACGTGGTCCCGGCATTCCGCTGACACCAAGGTTCAAGGCTTCAAAGATTTAATGTGGGAGCGACGGTGCCGCGCTCCCACGCTTTATCTGCCGTGCTTTCCAGACCCACCTCCCTTCAGGGCCGCCCTGCCCCGCGCTCGAATATCGCCCCCTCGATACCCAGCACCTCACGGGTGTCGGCATAGATCCCCACGCCCTTTTCCCAGACGTGCTTGATCGACTGATCGGCGCAGCGAATCCGATAATTGAGTTCGAACGGTTCCTGCCGCGACAAGGCATATTGCACCTCGCGCCAGACGTAATCGGCATCCTGCGCCAGGATCAGGTTGTTGTAGGTGAACTCATGGTTGTCCACCAGTCGTTCCGGGGGATACCCGGTCAGTTGCAGGCAACCGGCACTGACGAATTCCATGGTCCAGTCGCGGTTGTTGCGGCCGCGATAGATCAGCCCCGGCATGCTGTCGAGCAGGCTCATGCTGCTGCGCTGGCTGGCCTGCAAGGCGATCTCGCGTCGTTTGTGCGCGGTAATGTCCCCGACCACCAGATAGAACCCCTCAGACCCGCGCTTGAGGCTGACGTCGAACCAGCGCAATTCCCCCGAAGGGTGAACGAAGCGCAGCCGCTGATTGAAGCAAGTCTCGGGGCGCCGGCGCAGTTCATGCAGGGCCTGGCGCCACAATGAACGGTCTTCGTGGTGCACGTAATCGACGAGATTACGCTCCGGCCCCGGCCGATCCATCAGCTCGACCCAGGCCAGGTTGAAGTGGGCGATCTGCCCGTTATCCCGCAGTTCGAGCAGCGCCGCAGGAAAGCGATCCATCAGCTGCAAGGGCGGTGTCTGCACGAATACCTCTGGCCGATCCATCATCTAATGCCGCTCCTCGTGTCGCACCGACGCACCGTTGTGCACCCACGCCGCCAGCTCCAGGCGCGAGTGCTGGCCGAGCTTTTGCAGCAGATTGCGCACATAGATCTTGACCGTGCCATCGCTGATTCCCAGTTCCCGGCCGATCTGTTTATTACTCATGCCGGCAGCGATCAGGGCCAGGGTCTGCCCTTCGCGTTCGGTCAGGTTGCCGGTGTCCAGCGGCTCCGGATCATGCGCCGGCCGGTGCGCCGAATCGCCCTGATCGGCCAGCAGGGCAATCAGGGTCGAATCCAGAACGATCGCGCCCTTGTGGCAATTGCGCATGTAGGCCAACAACGCATCGGGCTCGGTTTCCTTAAGCACATAACCGCAGGCCCCCAGGCGCAGGGCCGTCAACAGCTCGGCGCGATCCATCGAGGCGGTGAGCACCACCACCTGGCAGTCGAGGCGCAGCTGGCGCAGTTCATCGAGTACCTGCAAACCGCTCAAGCCAGGCATGTGCAGATCCAGCAGGACTTGCTGCGGTGCCAGGCTGACGGCCAGGTTGATGCCTTCGCGGCCACTGGCGGCCTGCCCCACCACTTCGAAGTCGTCACTGGCGCCGAACAGCTGCGCCAGGCCCTTGCGAAACAGCGGGTGATCATCGATCAGTAATAAGGTCGTGCAGTCCATCGAAACTCCCCTCTGGCAGATCCTGGTGGAGGCAAAGGCCCAGGTGTACGCGTACCCCGTGTGGGCGAATCGCTTCAATGGTCAGGCGGGCACCAATGCTCGCGGCGCGCTCGCGGATAATCGCCAGGCCGAAATGGTTTTCCTCCCCTGACGCCGGACTCAGGCCAATGCCGTCATCCTCCACCGACACCGAGGCATCACCGTCCTGGTTTTGCCGCAACTCGATGCGCACATGCCGTGCATGGGAATGGCGTACCGCGTTGGCCAGTGCCTCGCGAATGATCTGCAGAATCTGCAATTCGGTTTCCGGGCCCAAGGCATCGTCGGCAAGGCGATTGTCCAGTTCGAAAACGATGATGCAGCGCCGCGAGAACTCGGCAACGGAGTCGGCCAGGGCCTGACGCAGCGAGCGCCCGTCCATGGTCAGGCGCGCGCTGGTGATCAGTTCGCGCACCTGGCGTTGCAGCTGGCTCAGGCCGCCGCACAATTCCTGCAACACGGCAGTGGCGTGCGCAGGCGTGCCCGGTTGCGTGCGCAGCAAATGCGCCTGGAACGCCAGGTAACCCAACTGCTGCGCCACCGAATCGTGCAGTTCACGGGCCAGGGCACCGTGTTGGAACGTGGCTTGTTTGCGCTGTTGCTCACGGCTGTGGCAGCGCAAGCGTACGGTGACGCCGACCGCCTGCGCCGCCTCCTCCAGCAATGGGTGCCAGCTGGCGTGGACCGGTCGTGGGGTATCGAGCAACAACAGCGCTTTGCTCGAATCGTCACTTTGCGCCAAGGCACACAGCAGGCGATGCACGCCCCGTTGCCGGCAAGGGCCACAGACTTGAGCCGTATCCGTCAGTGCCCCGTCACGCCAGGGACAGCGTTCCACGCCCTTACAGCCCTCAAGCGATGCACGCCGTGCCGGCCCCAGGTCTTCGCCGCCCAGGATCAGATTCAGTCTGCCGCTGGGCAGCAGTGCGTCGAAACGGTCCAGAAAAGTCGCCAAGGCACCGTCAGCGTGCATTTGGCTCAGGGGCAACCCGGCCAACAACCTGCGCACGCTGCGTGCCTGATCGGGGCGGATACGCCCCCACCAGAGCGGCCACCACTGCGGTCGTGTTCGCACTCTCGATAACTCCCCGTCCGGCTGCTCAGCCCTGAACCGGGAGACCAGCAACTTCCATGCCCCTAAGCGGTGTCGTGCACGGCTTATCTCCAAAGACATAGCCCTTTTTCCGGATTGAGAAGATTTTCCCCATAGGAAAGTATCTTCCCCAACAGGAAACAAATTCTCTGTCCAACGCCACCTTCTCGCCTTTCGACAGGCGCGGATCAGCCAGGAAAGCCCACATGACGGATAGACACAGCGCCGCCCCGGACCGACTTCACAGCCTCCCGCGCTATCGCCAACCGCTACCTCAAGAGACCGCCACCCGGCACATTGTGGTCATGCAATCGGCTGCGGCCTGCGCGCCCTTTGTCGGCGAACTTGAACAGCCCCTGGTGCTCAATGACGAGAACGCCGACTTTGCCCGGCGCCTGCATCAGGTGCTAAGCAGTGCCACCGTCGGCAGCCATCTCTACATCATGGGTGACGAGGCCTTTATCTGGCGCATCCACGGCGAGGCCCGCGGCGCCGGGCTGGAAGATGACGAGATCGACATCACCCGCACGCTTGCCGGCCCGCGCCTGGTGTATTGCGTGCACTGTGGCCTGACTCAGGCTGCCGGGCCGGAGCCGCTGCTGGCCTGCATCGGTTGCGCCGTCGGGCTGCAAGTGCGCGAGCATTTCTCCAGACGCCTGGGGGCGTACCTCGGCGTCTGCAGCGACCCCGACCAACCTTACCCGGGAGCCCGGTCATGAGCGCCGTTCTCGAAGTGCGGGTCAGCGCGGCGAGAATGCTCACCCCGGTGGTGCGCGAATTCACCCTGCAGTCATGCGCCGGGCCCTTGCCAGGTTTTTCCCCCGGCAGTCATGTGCAGGTTCACCTGCCGCTGGCCGAGAGCAAGCTGCGCAATGCCTATTCACTGACCAGCGACCCGGCGCACAGCCAGCACTACCGCATCGCCGTACGGCTGCAGGAAGCTTCTCGCGGCGGCTCGCACTACCTGCATCGCCAGGTCCGGGTCGGCGACACCCTGCGGATCTCGCCGCCGGCCAATCTGTTCGCCCTGCACTCGACCGCCAGCCTGCACATCCTGATCGCCGGTGGCATCGGCATCACGCCGTTCATGGCCTACATCGCGGCCCTGGAACAACGCCAGGCGCACTTCGAATTGCACTATCTCTGTCGCCCCGGCCTGAGCGATGCCTATGTCGAGGACTTGCAACAGCGCCTGGGATCGCGACTGCACACCTACGCCAGCCGCCCGGACCTGAGCCGGATCCTGCGCGAGCGACCGCTGGGCAGCCACGTTTACACCTGCGGCCCGCAACCCTTGCTCGACGCGGTACGGCAACAGGCCAGGGCCCTCGGCTGGCCGCTCGGCCGGGTGCACTGGGAGGCCTTCAATGCCGCGCAACCGGGTCAGGCCTTCGACCTGCAATTGTTGCGCAGCGGGCGCCGCTTGCGGGTCGAGGCCGGACAAAGCCTGCTCGAAACACTGGAGTCCGCCGGCCTGCAAATCCCCAACCTGTGCCGTGGCGGCGTCTGCGGCCAATGCATGACCCGCCACCTGGGCGGCGACATCGAACACCGCGACAGCTTTCTGAGCCCCGCCGAGCAGGCGGACTTTCTCATGCCCTGTGTCTCTCGCGGCCGCGGCACTTGCGTTTCGCTGGATCTTTAGGAGTCGACCATGTCCATTCAAGCAAGCCCCGTGCAGAGTTACCGCGACGACTTCAGTTTTCGCAACAGCCCCGCTGCCATTCGCCGCTTTCCTTTCCCCTTCACCGAGGACAGCTACCTGTATTCGGTGAACATCGAACCGGCGACCTCCCGCGATCCCGGCTCGATTTACCAGCACCGGTTCGACATCGACGAACACTACCGTTCGGAAATGGCCGAGCGTGCCCTGGTGCTGGACAAGGATCCGCGCCGCTACCTGGTGCAGCCGCACATGCAAGTGGCGGCCTGGGATGCGCTGCAGATGCTCATGGAACACCTGGCCGCCGACTATCCGCAGTGGTTCACCCTCGAACGTGACGCCGACCACTGGCATTGGCGTAACAGCCTGCTGGATATCGACCAGCGCTTTGTGTTCGGTGATGCAACGAGCCTGCCCTGCGAGCCGCTGGAATTCATCGGCCGCCAGGTGCAGGGGGATTTCGCCCTGCTCGATCAGCGCGACGGCGATCTGTACATGGACGCCGGCCTGGTCACCAGCCCGGCCGACTGGTCCCTGGCCTTCGACGCCGGCATGAGTTTCAAGCAGTGGCATTCGCCGGTGCCCATGGCGCACCAGATGGGCGTGTTCGACCGCGCGCTGAAGTACCTGCTCAACCTGCAGGTGGGGCAGCCGGTGCGGCGCCTGAACTGGACGCTGACCATCAACCCGCGCCTGGATTCGTCCCCCGAGACCTTCCATGAATGGGGCGCCGACCGTGGCCGCATCACCGCCGAAAACGTCGGGCAGCAGGTGCATCTGCGGGTCGAGCTGCAAGTGATGGTCCGCCTGCCGCGTAGCCACGCAGTGATGTTCAGCATTCGTACCTACCTGATCAGCATGAACGAACTGGTCACTCAACCCGGCTGGGGCTGCCGCCTGCACCGAGTGCTGCGCGACCTGCCCGAGCCGATCGCCGACTACAAGGGCATGAGCCGCTACCGAGCGACCCTGGTCGAGTGGCTGAGCCGCTTCGACCAGGCCTGACCCCTTACCCATTTTTCCCGACAAGGATCCTCACATGGCTCACTCATGGCGTATTTCCGCATTGGCCGAACGGCACCGCGCACTCGGCTCGAACCTCGAAGACTGGAACGGCATGGGCACCGCCTGGACCTACAGCAGCGACCTGGCCGATCACCATCAGGCGATCCGCACCCGCGCCGGGCTGATGGATGTGTCCGGGCTGAAGAAAGTCCACTACGTCGGCCCCCATGCCGAGAGCCTGCTGCAATGGGCCACCACCCGCGACATCGCCAAGCTTTACCCCGGCAAGTCGGTGTACGCCTCGATGCTCGACGAGGACGGCAAGTTCGTCGATGACTGCATCGTCTACCGTACCGGGCCCAACGCGTTCATGGTGGTGCACGGTGCCGGCAGCGGTCATGAAATGCTGGTGCGTTCATCTCAGGGTCGGCAGGTGGCAGTGCTGTTCGATGACGACCTCCACGACCTGTCGCTGCAAGGGCCGCTGGCGGTGGACTTTCTCGCCGAGCACGTCCCCGGGATCCGTCAGCTGCCCTACTTCCATCACCTGCAAACCCGCCTGTTCGACCGCCCGGTGATGATCTCGCGCACCGGCTACACCGGCGAACGCGGCTACGAGATTTTCTGCAAGGCCGCCGATGCCCCGGCGCTGTGGGACAGCATCCTCGAACAGGGCGCGAGCCTGGGCATCATCCCGTGCGCCTTCACCGCCCTGGACTGGTTGCGGGTGGAAAGCTCGCTGATGTTCTTCCCCTACGACAATTCGCAGATGTACCCCTTCGCCGACCAGAAGGCCGGCGACACCCTGTGGGAAATGGGCCTGGATTTCACCGTCTCCCCGGACAAGCGCGAATTCCGCGGCGCCGAAGAGCACTTTCGCCTGCGCGACCAGGAGCGTTTCAGGATCACCGGCGTGTTGCTCGACGGCGTACGCGCCGCCGAGGCCGGCGACACCCTCTGGCAGGGCGACCGGCAAGTCGGGGTGATCACCTGCGGCATGTATTCGCGCCTGAGCAAACGCTCCATGGCCATCGCCCGGATGAGCGTTGCCTGCTCGCTTCCCGGCATTGCCCTGCAGGTGCGCGGCAGCCTGGAAAGCGCCGCCGTGACCCACGCCCTGCCCTTCGACGACCCGGAAAAAACCAAGCGCACGGCCAAGGGCTGAGCCTCCCCTTCACTTGCAATCAGGGAACCTTCAATGGACACCTCCAACGAACATTACATCCTCAAGATCGACTGCCCGGCAGCGTCCGGCATCGTCGCCGCGATCACCGCATGCCTGGCCCGGCAGCAGTGCTACATCAGCGAACTGGCGCAATTCGACGACGAGTTCACCGGGCAGTTTTTCATGCGCGCGGTGTTCCGCTTCAACACTGGCGTGGCCGGCAATATCGGTGCCCTGCGCGAGGATCTGGGCGACATGGCCGGCGGCTTCGACATGCAGTGGCAACTGTTCTGCAGCAGCCAGCCGACCCGGGTGCTGCTGATGGTCAGCAAGTTCGACCATTGCCTGACCGACCTGCTGTACCGCCATCGCAAGGGCGAGATGGACATGCACATCACCGCCGTGGTCTCCAACCACCTGGACCTGCGGGCCATGGCCGAACGCGAAGGCATCCGCTTCATCTACCTGCCGATCACCAAGGACAGCAAGGCCAGCCAGGAAGCCGAATTGATGCGCATCGTCGAAGACACCCGGACCGACCTGGTGGTGCTCGCCCGCTACATGCAGATTCTCTCCGACGGTCTGTGCCAGCAGCTGTCCGGTCGGGCGATCAACATCCATCACTCGTTCCTGCCCGGCTTCAAGGGCGCCAAGCCCTATCACCAGGCCTACGACCGTGGCGTGAAGCTGATCGGCGCCACCGCCCACTACGTCACCAGCGACCTCGACGAGGGCCCGATCATCGAGCAGGAGATCCAGCGCGTCGACCATACCCACCTGCCCGACTCCCTGGTTGCCATCGGCCGCGACACCGAGACCGTCGCCCTCTCCAAGGCCCTGAAATATCACCTGGAACACCGGGTGTTCATCAATCAGGACAAGACAGTGATCTTTCGCTGAGCGCCCCTGCTTTTTATCTCAAGAGCCATTACGAGGCACGATCATGACTTTACGCGTGGCAATCATCGGTGCCGGCCCCTGCGGCCTGGCGCAACTTCGAGCCTTCCAGTCGGCCCGCGACCAGGGTGCCGACATCCCGCAGCTCGTGTGCTTCGAGAAGCAGCGCGATTGGGGCGGCATGTGGAATTACACCTGGCGCACCGGCCTGGACGAGAACGGCGAACCGGTGCACGGCAGCATGTACCGCTACCTGTGGTCGAACGGACCGAAAGAATGCCTGGAGTTCGCCGACTACAGCTTCGAAGAACATTTCGGTCGCCCCATCGGCTCCTACCCGCCTCGGGAGGTGCTGTGGGACTACATCAAGGGGCGGGTCGAAAAAGCCGGCGTTCGCGACTATATCCGCTTCAACAACGTGGTACGCCAGGTCACCTTCGATGAACACACCCAGCGCTTCACCCTGTATGCCCACGATTACGACAGCGACACCCTGAGCTGCGAAGAATTCGACTACGTGATCAACGCCTGCGGCCATTTTTCCACGCCCAAGGTGCCGTACTTCGCAGGCTTCGAACAGTTCGCCGGGCGCATCCTGCATGCCCATGATTTCCGCGAGGCCCTGGAGTTCAAGGGCAAGGATCTGCTGATCGTCGGCAGCAGCTATTCCGCCGAGGACATCGGCTCGCAGTGCTACAAATACGGCGCCCGCAGCATCACCAGCTGCTACCGCTCCGCCCCCATGGGCTACGCCTGGCCGGACAACTGGGAAGAAAAACCGCTGCTGCAACGCCTGGAAAACAACCGTGCATACTTCATCGACGGCAGCAGCAAGCACATCGACGCGGTGATTCTGTGCACCGGCTACAAGCATCACTTCCCCTTCCTGCCGGACGAATTGAGCCTCAAGACCGACAACCGCCTGTGGCCGATGAACCTCTACAAAGGTGTTTTCTGGGAACCCAACCCGCGGCTGATCTACCTCGGCATGCAAGACCAGTGGTACTCCTTCAACATGTTCGACGCCCAGGCCTGGTACGCCCGCGATGTGATCCTCGGACGAATCCAGCTGCCGAGCCGGGCCGAAATGGTCGCCGACAGCCAGCAATGGCACGAACGGGAACAGACACTGGACACCAACCAGCAAATGTTCGAATACCAGGGCGCCTACATCCAGCACCTGGTGGACGCCACCGACTACCCGAATTTCGACATCGCCGCGGTCAACCAGACCTTCCTGCACTGGAAGCATGACAAGGCGCAAAACATCATGGGCTACCGCGACAAGTCCTATCGCTCGCTGATGACCGGCACCCAGTCGCCGCCCCACCACACCCCTTGGTTGCAGGCCCTGGACGACTCCATGGCGGCGTACCTCGGGGAACCGTCGACGTCCATCAAGTCGGTCGGCTGACCCGGGAGCCTGCTCATGAATGCACCTCGTGTTTCCCGCCCCCGGGAGCCTGGACTGCTTGCCCGGGCCGCGGATCTGGAGCGCTACCGGGTGGCCGCCGGTGGCCTGACCCTGGTTGCCTTGCAGCCCGGTGACAGCCTGCAAGTGATCGACCTTGAGGGCCGGCAACCCTGCGAGCTGTTGGCCCTGGATGCCAGCGGTCGCAGTGCCCTGGCGGACTGGGGGTTGAGCGCTTCGCCAACCTGCGGTTTCATCGCCGCACGGCTGGCCGAACCGACGGTCCAGGCGCGTCGCATTGGCCAGGCGTTGACCCGGCGCGGAATCGATCCGCAACACCTGCCCGCCGCCGCGTCACTCTGGGACGATGACAGCCCGGCCGGGTACAGCCGTCGCTTCGTCGCCAGCGATGAGTGGCTGATAATCATCGCCGCGCCCGCCGGACCGACCGCCGTCGACCGGCAATACCGACCCAGCGAACTCAGGGTCTGGGTGACACGGGCCGATCCCTCACCCCTGTTGATTCCACATTTGCCCGAGCCCCTGGGTGAACTGCTCGACGAGTTCACCCTGCGTCCCGGCACTGCCCACAGTTACACCGTCGGCAAGGGCCAGTACGTGCAAGTGCTGGATGTCGCCGGCCGCCAGTGCTCGGACTTCGTTGCCCTGGATCGGCGGGCGCTGGATCGCGGCCTGGAGCTGGACCTGGACCAGACCGTCACCCGCACCCTGAACGGCAGCGCCTACCCGGCACCGGGGCTGTTCTCGAAATTTTTCGACCGGCAGATGCAACCGATGCTCGAGGTGGTGCGCGACACCGTCGGCCGCCACGACTCCTTCGCCCTGGCCTGCGCCGCGCGCTATTACGAGAGTCATGGCTACTTCGGGCACGACAACTGCAGCGACAACCTCAGCCAGGTACTCGCGCCCCATGGGGTCAAGCCCCGCAATGGCTGGCCGGCAATCAATTTCTTCTTCAACACCGGCATCGACGGGCACCAGCAGATGACCCTGGATGAACCCTGGTCGCGCCCCGGCGATTACGTGTTGCTGCGGGCCATGACCGACCTGCTTTGCGCCAGTACCTCGTGCCCGGATGACATCGACCCGGCCAATGGCTGGAACCCGAGCGATATCCATGTCCGCATCTACAGCGAAAAGGAGCGTTTTTCCATCGCCATGAGCACTCGAACCACGGCCGATGCCGACCCGATTCTTACCCGTGAGTCCGCGTTCCACTCACGCACCCGCGCCTTGACCGGCAGCTTCGTCGACTACCGCAACTGGTGGCTGCCACTGCGTTATGACGGCTATGGCGCGATCGAGGAATACCTGGGTTGCCGCGAACGGGTGGCGGTGATGGACCTGACCGCCCTGCGCAAATTCGAAATCATCGGCCCCGATGCCGAAGCCTTGTTGCAGTACTGCCTGACCCGGGATGTGCGGCGCCTGGCGGTGGGGCAAGTGGTGTACTCGGCGATGTGCCACGATCACGGCGGCATGCTCGACGACGGCACGCTGCTGCGCCTGGGACCGGACAATTTTCGCTGGATTTGCGGCGAGGACTACGCCGGGACCTGGCTGCGCGAGCAGGCGCAGAAGCTCGGCATGAAGGTGTGGATCAAGTCCGCCAGCGAGCAGATCCACAACCTGGCGGTGCAAGGCCCGATGAGTCGTGAGCTGCTCAAGCAGATGGTCTGGACCGCGCCCACCCAGCCGAGCCTGGAAACCCTCGGCTGGTTCCGCTTTCTGGTGGGTCGCCTGGACGGTTACGACGGCTGTCCGCTGATGATCTCGCGCACCGGCTACACCGGCGAGCTGGGCTACGAAGTCTGGTGCCAGCCCGAGGATGCCGAGCGAGTGTGGGACCGGATCTGGGCGCTGGGCCAGCCCTTGGGCCTGGTGCCCCTGGGCCTGGAAGCCCTGGACATGCTGCGCATCGAAGCCGGGCTGATCTTTGCCGGCTACGAGTTCAGCGACCAGACCGATCCGTTCGAGGCCGGTATCGGTTTTTCGGTGCCGCTGAAAAGCAAAACCGATGACTTCATCGGCCGCGACGCCCTGTTGCGGCGCAGCGCCCATCCTGCCCACAAGCTGGTGGGCCTGCAATTGAGTGGCAATGAAGGTGCCCACCATGGCGACCCAGTGTACCGCGGCCGAGCCCGGGTCGGGGTCATCACCAGCGCCTGCCGCTCGCCGCTGCTGGCCAGCAACATCGCGCTGTGCCGGGTCGACGTGGCCTGCGCCGACGCCGGCACAGTGTTGGAGATCGGCAAAGTCGATGGCCTGCAGAAGCGCATCAGCGCCACGGTCACCGCGGCGATTTTCTACGACCCGGACAAGAGCCGGGTGCGCAGTTGATCGAGCTCTCACTCACTTTTGACTGCCCATACCCACACCTGTAGGAGCTGGCTTGCCAGCGAAGGCGTCCTCACGGCTCGTGCAAGGCTCAAGAATGCCATCGCCAGCAAGCCGGCTCCTACAGGTCCCGCTCTACTCAGACATGGGAATACGAAGATGGAAGCGACTACGTTCGAGGCCGTACCGCAGGCCGCCGGTTCAGTGGGCAGCCTGCAGCGCAAGATCGATTGGCGCGGGGCGTTCTGGGTCGCCAGCGGCGTGCCCGCCCTGGTGCTGTTCTCTATCGGCGCGATTGCCGCCACGGTCGGCAAACCGGCCTGGATCGTCTGGATCGTGTCGATCCTGTTCGGCTTTATCCAGGCCTTCACCTACGCCGAAATCGCCGGGCTGTTCCCACACAAGTCCGGCGGTGCCTCGGTCTATGGCGCGGTGGCCTGGGTGCGCTACAGCAAGCTGATCGCACCGGTTTCAGTGTGGTGCAACTGGCTGGCCTGGTCGCCGGTGCTGTCGATCGGTTCAGGGCTGGCGGCCGGTTACATCCTCACCGCGCTATTTCCCGCCGATGCACTGATCAACACCTGGCAACTGACCTTGCTCGACCTGGGCTGGATCAAGAGCGGTCTGTCGCTGCGGATCAACGCGACCTTCGCCATCGGCCTGCTGATCCTGCTGACCGTGTTCGCCGTGCAGCATGGCGGTATCCTGCGCTCGGCACGCCTGACCCTGGTGCTCGGCGTGACCTCGCTGATTCCCTTGCTGTTGGTGGGCATGGTGCCGTTGTTCACCGGGGATGCGACCCAGGCCAACTTCCTGCCGCTGTACCCACTGGCCCATGATGCGGCTGGGCAAGTGATCGACGGCACCTGGGACATTTCCGGCTGGTCGCTGATGGCCGGCGGGCTGTTCATGGCGGCGTGGTCGACCTACGGTTTCGAAACGGCGGTGTGCTACACCCGGGAATTCAAGGACCCCAAGCGTGACACCTTCAAGGCGATTTTCTATGCCGGCCTGTTGTGCATCCTGGTGTTCACCCTGGTGCCCCTGGCCTTTCAGGGCAGCCTCGGCCTCGGCCAACTGGTGACCCCGGCGGTGCTCGATGCCAGTGGCGCGGTGGTCACACCGGCGGTCTACAGCGGCCTGTTGTCGCCGGCGATCTACAGCGGCATGGGCGTCGGCCAGGTCATGGCGGACAGCATCGGCGGCGGCAAGGTGGTGGCCAACATCGTGTTGATCATGCTGGTCCTGGCGACCTTGCTGGCAATCATGACCTCGATGTCCGGTTCCTCGCGCACCCTGTACCAGGCTTCGGTGGACGGCTGGTTGCCGAAGTACCTGGGCCGCACCAACGAACACGGCGCGCCCACTGCCGCCATGTGGACCGACCTGTCGTTCAACCTGCTGCTGTTGCTGATGTCCGACTATGTGTTCGTGCTCGCGGCGTCCAATGTCAGCTACATCATCTTCAACTTCCTCAACCTCAACGCCGGCTGGATCCATCGCCTGGATCGTCCGGACTGGGTACGCCCGTACAAGGCCCCCACCGTGCTGCTGGTGGCCGGCGGTGTACTGAGTTTCGTCAACCTGGCCTGCATGGGCCTGGGCGCCGATATCTGGGGCGCCGGAACCCTGATGACCGGCCTGCTGCTGGCGTTGTTGATCCTGCCGGTATTCTGCTACCGCCACTATGTGCAGGACCGCGGACGCTTCCCCGAAGCGATGCTCAGCGACCTGTATATTCAGGCCGATGCCGGTCAGAAACGCGCCGGTTGGTTGCCTTATGCCACACTGATCGCGGGTGTTCTGGTGGTGTACGGCTGCCATCAACTGGTAGCCTGAACGCACTTGCCTGCAGGTCTCTGATGGATCATCGGGGCGCAACGACGCCTCGATGATCATTTCGCCCACCTATCAATCCAGACAACGGTGACTCTTTTGATCAGCACCACCCCTGCACTTGCCCGCGATATCGACGGCAAAGCCATCTCCGCGCGGGTTCTCGACGAGGTTCGGGAAGAAGTCCTGGCCCTGGCCGGGCAACAGATTTATCCGGCCCTGGCCGTACTGCTCGTCGGTGAAGACCCGGCCAGCGAAGTCTATGTGCGCAACAAACTGCTACGGGCCAAGGAGGTCGGTATCCGTTCCCTGGAGCATCGCCTGGCGGAAAATGCCAGCCAGAACGATGTGCTGGAACTGATTGCACAGTTGAACGCCGACGCCTCGGTGAACGGCATCCTGGTGCAGTTGCCCTTGCCGGCGCATATCGACGAGCAGGCGGTGATTCATGCCATTCACCCGATCAAGGACGTGGACGGTTTTCATCGCGAAAACGTCGGCGGCCTGGTGCAAGGCATCGAAGTCCTGACACCCTGCACGCCCAGCGGTTGCATGCGTCTGCTGCAGGAAACCTGCGGTGAGTTGAGCGGCTTGCACGCGGTGGTCATCGGCCGTTCGAACATTGTCGGCAAGCCCATGGCGACCTTGTTGCTGCAGGCCAACTGCTCGGTCAGCGTGGTGCACTCGCGCAGTGTCGATGCGCCGACGCTGTGTCGTATGGCGGACATCGTTGTTGCTGCGGTGGGTCGGCCGCATTTGATCGATGCCAGTTGGCTCAAGCCCGGGGCCGTGGTGATCGATGTCGGGATCAATCGGATTGCCGGCGAATCCGGCCCTCGTCTGGTCGGCGATGTCGATTACGCCAGTGCGCGCACCGTTGCCAGTGCAATCACGCCGGTGCCTGGCGGTGTCGGGCCGATGACTATTGCGTATCTGCTGAAGAACACCTTGATCGCCAGCCAGTTGCAGCGTGCCGTGCAGCTTGGCGGACCGCAGGTGGTGAGTGTGCCGGTGTTGGGGTGAGTTGGACGGTGTACATAGAAAAAAACCCTGCCGGCAACGACAGGGTTTTTTCGCAAGCTCAAGAGAGATTTCGATCAACCATCAAGCTCAATGGTTGTAAGCACGCTCGTTGTGCTCAGCCAGATCCAGCCCCATGTCCTCCACCGACTCATGGGCCCGCAAGCCGACCAGCGCATTGACCACTTTGAGAATGATCCAGCTGATGACAAAGCAATACACCGTTGTCATCAGCACACCCTTGATCTGCGCCACGACCTGGGCGCCCATGGTCACCCCTTCCACCAGGCCGCCCAGGGACGGCACGCAGAATACCCCGGTCAGCACCGCGCCGATCATCCCGCCGATGCCATGCAAGCCGAATACATCCAGGCTGTCGTCATAACCGAAGCGGCGCTTGAGCACGGTGACGCTCAGGTAGCAGAACACCCCGCACAACAGACCGATGGCCAGTGCACCACCGACGCCCACATAGGCGCATGCCGGGGTAATCCCTACCAGGCCAGCCAGGGCACCGCTGGCCAGACCGAGCGCACTCGGCTTGCCGACCTTGAACCATTCGGTGAACATCCAGCCGAGAATCCCGGCGCAAGCACCCAGCTGGGTATTGAGCATGACGACGCCAGAGGTACCGCTGAGGCCGCCACCGGAACCGATATTGAAGCCGAACCAACCGACCCAGAGCATCGCCGCGCCGGCCATGGTCAGGCTCAGGTTGTGGGCCGGCATCGGCGTGTTCTGGTAGCCCTTGCGCTTGCCGAGCATCAGGCACGCGGCCAGCGCGGCGACACCGGCGTTGATATGCACCGCGGTGCCCCCGGCAAAATCGAGCACACCCCAGTTATGCATCAAGGCCCCCGCTCCCCCCCAGACCATGTGCGCCACCGGGGCATACACCAGGGTGAACCACAGCGCCATGAACAGCAGCGCTGCCGAGAACTTCATGCGCTCGGCGAACGCCCCCGCAATCAGTGCCGGGGTGATGATGGCAAAGGTCATCTGGAAGGTCACGAACACCCCTTCCGGTATTTCGCCGACCAGGCTGTCCGGGGTCATGCCAGCCAGGAAGGCCCGACTCAAGCCACCGACGAAACTGTTGAAGGTCACCTGCCCCTCGACCATGCCGGAGCTGTCGACCACCATACTGTAGCCATACATCACCCACAGCACCCCCACCAGGCCGGCGATGCCGAAGCATTGGGTAAACAGCGAGAGCATGTTTTTCGCCCGCACCAGGCCGCCGTAGAACAATGCGAGGCCAGGCAGGCACATGAACAACACCAGCACGGTGGCGGTGACCATCCATGCGGTGCTGCCGGTGTTCAATGTTGGTGCATCGGCCGCCTGCGCCAGCGGCACCAGTGCACCGACCGCCAACAAGCCAAGAAGGGATTTGCCGAGAGGACGATTGACCATGTTCAAAGCTCCTGCAAAGGAAATGGGAAGTGCCGGGCAGTGAGCAACTGTTGTTTCATGGGCCTCTTTGCGGGCCCCCTCAATCTGATCGTTCCCACGCTCTGCGTGGGAATGCAGCCGGTGACGCTCCGCGTCACGAAAGCGGGACGCAGAGCGTCCCAAGAGGCGTTCCCACGCGGAGCGTGGGAACGAGCGTCACCGGCCCGGTTCAATAACCGGAACCAGGAATCCAGCTAGTCCCCGCCAGCGGAACTCGCGCCATGGCCGCCGACTCCACCGTCAGCGCCACCAGATCCTCAGGATCGAGGTTATGCAGGTGCGATTTACCGCAAGCCCGGGCCATGGTCTGGGCTTCCAGCACCATGACCCGCAAGTAATTGGCCAGCCGACGCCCCCCCTCCACCGGGTCCAGGCGCTTCGACAGCTCCGGATCCTGGGTGGTGATCCCGGCCGGGTCGCGACCGTTCTGCCAGTCATCGTAGAAACCCGCCGCCGAGCCGATTTTTGTCAGTTCCTCGTCCAGACGTGGATGGTTATCGCCCAAGGCAATCAGCGCCGCCGTGCCGATGGCCACCGCATCCGCCCCCAGTGCCATGGCCTTGGCCACGTCGGCACCGTTGCGGATACCCCCGGAGACGATCAGCTGAACCTTGCGATGCATGCCCATCTCTTGCAAAGCCTGTACCGCTTGCGGGATGGCCGACAAAATCGGGATGCCGACGTGTTCGATGAACACTTCCTGAGTTGCCGCCGTCCCGCCTTGCATGCCGTCGAGCACAATCACGTCGGCCCCGGCCTTCACCGCCAGCTTGACGTCGTAGTACGGCCGGCTCGCGCCGATCTTCACGTAGATCGGTTTTTCCCAATCAGTGATTTCCCGCAACTCGGCAATCTTGATCGCCAGATCATCCGGCCCGGTCCAGTCCGGATGACGGCAAGCGCTGCGCTGGTCGACACCGATCGGAAGCGTACGCATGCCCGCCACACGCTCGGTCACTTTCATCCCCAACAGCATGCCGCCGCCACCGGGTTTGGCGCCCTGGCCGAGGACGATCTCGATGGCGTCTGCCTTGCGCAGGTCGTCCGGGTTCATGCCGTAGCGCGACGGCAAATACTGATAGACCAGGTGTTGGGACTGGCCGCGCTCTTCCGGGGTCATGCCGCCGTCACCGGTGGTGGTGCTGGTGCCAGCGATGGTCGCGCCACGGCCCAGGGCTTCCTTGGCATTGGCTGACAATGCACCGAAACTCATGCCGGCGATGGTCACCGGAATCTTCAGGTGGATCGGTTTCTTGGCGAAACGGTTGCCAAGGATCACATCGGTGCCGCACTTCTCCCGATAGCCTTCCAGCGGGTAGCGCGAAACGCTGGCGCCGAGCAGCAGCAAGTCATCGAAATGCGGCAGCTTGCGCTTGGTGCCGCCGCCACGAATATCGTAGATGCCGGTTTCCGCGGCACGCTGGATTTCCTGAATGGTCAGGCGGTCGAAGGTGGCGGACTCGCGCAGCACCGGAGCTGCTTTTTGGCTGATAGGGTCGCTCATATCTGTTCTCCTCGCGCGGATCAGTACGCGGACGCGTTATCGACTTTGAAGTTGTACAACTGACGGGCCGAGCCATAGCGCTTGAAGTCAGCCGCCTTGTGCTCGAAACCGGCTCGGTTGAGCAGCACTTGCAGTTCCTCCAGGTGCTCGGCGCGCATCTCTTTCTCGACGCAATCGGAGCCCAGGGACTCGACCGTGCCTTTCACATAGATGTGGGTCTCGTACAACGAATCGCCCAGGGCATCGCCGGCATCGCCACAGACCACCAGGCGCCCGGCCTGGCCCATGAAGCAGCTCATGTGGCCGATGCTGCCGCCGACCACGATGTCGATGCCCTTCATGGAAATCCCGCAACGGGCGCCGGCATCGCCCTCGATCACCAGCAGTCCGCCATGGGCCGTGGCACCGGCCGCCTGGGAGGCGCTGCCTTTGACGCGGACGTAGCCGGACATCATGTTCTCGGCGCAACCGACGCCGACATTGCCGTGAACGGTGATCGAAGCCTTCTGGTTCATGCCCGCGCAGTAGTAGCCGGCGTGGCCCTGGATATCGATGGACACGGCCTGATTCACCCCGACCGCAAGGTTGTGCTTGCCGTTCGAATGAGTCACTACCCACTCGCGGTCTTCAACGGTGGTGGCCTGGTCGTGCAGCGCCTGGTTGAGATCACGCACGGTGGCAGTGGAAAGATCGATGGTTTTCATGTGTGCGCTCCTTAAGCTGACTCGCGTTCCCAGATGTACAAGGTGGCCGGTGCCGGCTCCCAGATCCTGGCGTGTTCGATGCCCGGCAGGCTCGACAGCGCCTGATATTCCGAGGCCATGGCGACGTAGTCGTCGGTCTCGGCGAGGATCGCCGGCTTGCAGGCGATCGGGTCGCGGATCACCGCAAAACCGTTACGGGTGCCGATGGCGAAGGTGAAGAAACCGTCGAGGTCCTCCAGGGAATGATCCAGCGCTTCCTTCAGCGAATCGCCCTGCTGCAGGCGCCAGGTCAGGTAGCCGGCGGCCACTTCGGTGTCGTTGTCGGTCTCGAAATGAATGCCTTCGCGCTTGAGTTCCTGGCGCAGGCGGAAGTGGTTGGACAGCGAACCGTTGTGCACCAGGCACAAGTCGGCGCCGGTGGAAAACGGATGGCTGCCTTCCATGGTCACCGCGCTTTCGGTGGCCATGCGGGTGTGGCCGATGATGTGGCTGCCCTTCATCCCGGCCAGGCCGAAGCGCTGGGAAATCTCCTGGGGCAAGCCCATGCCCTTGAGGATTTCGATGCTCTGACCGGCGCTCATGATGCGCACGCTCGGCGCCAGTTCGGCGAGGGCCAGGCGCACCGGCGCCTCTTCGGCGTGAATCTTGAGCACGGCGGCGCTGGCGTTCTGGAACCAGTCCAGGGAACAGCCGAGGCGGCCTTCCAGTTCGCTCATCAGCGGTTTCCAGTCAAAGCCTTCAGTGGTCGCCTGCAAGGTCAATTTGACCCAGCCATCGGCCACTTCATCGCCGTAGATGGCGAAGCCGGCACTGTCCGGGCCACGATCGGTCATGGCCTGCAACATGGGTTCGAACAGCTTGCCGAGCTGGGATTCCAGCTGCGGATTTTTCAGGTACAGACCTACAATTCCACACATATCAACGCTCCTTCGGAGGCAGTGAACGCCCGACGCCGTGCCGGGTGCCCGAATGGTTGTCAAAACAGAGTCAGAAAAATTCGGTGTAGCGCTGGATCTCCCAGTCGGAGACGTGGCGGCTATATTCCACCCACTCCATGCGCTTGAGCTTGATGAACTCGCCGACGATCTGCGGGCCCAGCACCTCGGCGAACAGAGGGTCGGCTTCCAGCGCGTCGCAGGCTTCCTTTAGCGATTGCGGCAGGGTCTTGATGCCGCGCGCGGCGATCTGCTCCAGGCTCAGGCTGTAGAGGTTTTCGTTGCAGACATGGTCGATTTCCAGCTGGCGGTCGATACCGTCCAGGCCGGCGGCGATGATCGCGGCGCTGACCAGATAGGGATTACAACCGGCGTCCGGCAGGCGGAACTCCAGGCGGCCATAAGGCACCCGCACCATCGCCGAACGGTTGTTGGCGCCGAAGGCAATGAAGGCTGGGGCCCAGGTCGCGCCGGACAACGAGTTGCCCACCACCAGCCGCTTGTAGGAGTTGACCGTCGGCGCGGCAAAGGCACAGAGCGCCGGGCCGTGGGCGAGCAAACCGGCGGCGAAGTGATAGGCCAGTTTCGACAGGCCCATGCCGCTCGGATCGCTGGCGTCATGGAACAGGTTCTTGTTGTCGGCACTGCTGATCGACAGGTGAAAGTGCATGCCGTTGCCGGCGCGCTTCGGGTCGGGCTTGGGCATGAACGAGCAGATCATCCCCAGGTCATTGGCGATCTCGCCGGCGGCCATGCGAAAGAAGGTGAAGCGATCCGCCGAGGTCATGGCGTCGCTGTAGGTGTAGTTGATCTCGAACTGGCCGTTGGCGTCCTCGTGGTCGATTTGATAGACCTCGAAATCCACCGCCTGCAGGGCTTCGGTCAGCCGCTCGAGGAACACCCGGGAGCGCGACAGGCCTTTGTAGTCGTAGCAAGGCTTGTCCAGGTTGTCGCTGAGGTCGACCAGTTGCAGCTTGCCCTGTTCGTCGCGGCGCATCAGGTTGAATTCGGGCTCAAGACCGGTGTTGAGGGTCCAGCCTTTTTCTTCCAGGCGCTGCACTTGTTGCTGCAGCACATAACGGCTGTCATAGGGATGGGGTTGGCCGCCGACATGACCGACGCACACCACCCGCCCGTAACCCGGCTGCCAGGGCACCGGGGTCAAGGTGGACAAGTCGCCGCGGGCCATGAAGTCCGGACCGTGAGGCTCCATGCCCATGCCGCTGATCGCGAACCCGGCAAAACCGGCACCTTCTTCGGCGACGGTCTTGAGCCCGCAAATCGGTACCGATTTGGTCTTGGCCGCACCATGAATATCCACAAACTGCGCAAGCACGTACTTGATCCCGTGCTTGTCGATGATGCGCTGGGTTTCTGCTGGCAACATTGCTCGTCACTCCTCGCGAAAGGCAAAACATTGTGGATTGGCCTTTACTGTCTTTTTATTCCTAAAAAGAAAGTTAGTTTCCCGATAGGAATGCAAGGGCCTTGCCAGATTCGCGAGTGCGCCGTTGAAACGTCGTGAAAGGCGCTTTTGTGCTGTATATATGGGAAAATTCTTTTCCCCGTGGGAATACGCCCGGCGGGATGGACGCCGAACGCCGTGATTTGCACTTTCTCAGTGCGAAACTAATATTACTGAACAGAAAGTGTGCAGGACTGATGACTATGCCGACCGAAACCGCACCGCGTCTCAAGCTTGAGCAATACCTGGGGTTGCAGATCAAGCGCCAGCGCCAGGCGCAGGACCTGAAATTGTCCGATGTCGCGAAGATTGCCGATATCAGCCAGGGCATGTTGAGCAAGATCGAAAACGCCCAGGTGTCTACCAGCCTCGAAACCCTGAGCCGGCTGTGCGACGTGCTGGGACTGCCGTTGTCGAAGTTGTTCAGCGAGTATGACCAGCAGGATGGCAGCGCGTTGTTGGTCAAGGCTGATCAGGGGATGGAGGTGGTCCGGCGCGGGACCGAGAAAGGGCATACCTATCATCTGCTCAATCACACCCGTGGGCCGAAGAAGAGTTTCGAGGCGTATATGGTGAGCATGGATGATGCGAGTGAGGAGTTTCCGACCTTCTCGCATCCTGGCACTGAATTTTTGCACCTGCTCGAAGGTGAGCTGATTTATCGGCACGGCAATCAGCTGTATCGGATGGAGGCTGGGGACAGCCTGACGTTCGAGGGGGAAATTCCCCATGGGCCCGAGGAGTTGGTGCAGGTGCCGATCCGGATGTTGTCGATCATGAATTATGGGAGTGACAAGGAATAACGCAGTACCTCGCCCAGCACGGCTTGCCCACATCTGCGCATCACACCGACCCTGTAGGAGCTGGCTTGCCAGCGAAAGCGGTGGGTCAGTCGATACATCTATCGCCTGAACGGACGCCTTCGCTGCGGTGCGGCGATCCGACAAGCCAGCTCCTACAGGGGAAAGCGTACGCCATGAAAACGACCAATAAAATTCCTCCCAGTTAAAAAACTTTCCCAAACCTCTAGACGTCGCCTCCCCTTCCCCCGTATAAAGCCATCAACAGGAATAATTTATTCCCAACAAGAAAACGCGCTCAAGGATGAGCCCTGCTGTCCGCTGACATTTTTTTCGCTATGCGATGAGCTGCCGCCATCATCCCGAGGACGTGTCATGCAACACGAAAAAAACCATTTCATCATCAAGATCACCTGTCCTGCGGTGTCCGGCATCGTCGCCGCCGTCACCACCTACCTGGCGGACAACGGTTGCTACATCGGGGAGATGGCGCAATTCGACGACGATTTCAGCGGCCGCTTCTTCATGCGCGCAGTCTTCCGCTTCAACGACGGCCACCTGGGCGACATCCAGCACATCAAGGACGGCTTCACCGACGTCGCCCAGGCCTTCGACATGACCTGGGAACTGCACGACACCCGCGAACCGATGCGCGTGCTGCTGATGGTCAGCAAGTTCGACCACTGCCTCACCGACCTGCTCTACCGCTACCACAAGGGCGAGATGGACATGACCATCACCGCCATCGTCTCCAACCACCTCGACCTGCGGCCCATGGCCGAACGCGAAGGCATCCGCTTCATCTACCTGCCCGTGACCAAGGACACCAAGGCCCGGCAGGAAGCCGAGCTGATGAAGATCGTCGACGACACCGGCACCGAACTGGTGGTGTTGGCGCGTTACATGCAAATCCTCTCCGACGACCTGTGCAAGCAACTCTCGGGCCGGGCGATCAACATTCATCACTCGTTCCTGCCCGGCTTCAAGGGCGCCAAGCCCTATCACCAGGCCTACCAGCGCGGGGTGAAATTGATCGGCGCCACTGCCCATTACGTCACCAGCGACCTCGACGAGGGCCCGATCATCGAGCAGGAAGTGCAGCGCGTCGATCATGTCTACCTGCCCGACGACCTGGTCGCCACCGGCCGAGACACCGAAACAGTGGCCCTGTCCAAGGCGGTCAAGTACCACCTTGAACACCGGGTCTTCCTCAACCAGGACAGAACGGTGATCTTCCGGTGAACGCCTACACATTGATCGATGGCAAGGCCGCGGCCGCCCGGGTGCTGGTTCAAGTCCGCAAGGACGTGGACAGCCTGCGCGAGCAAGACATTCAACCGGCGCTGGCGGTGATTCTGGTGGGCAGCGACCCGGCCAGCCAGGTCTACGTGCGCAACAAAATCCTGCGTGCCGAAGAGGTGGGCATTCGCTCCGTGGAGCACCGGCTGTCCACCGACACCAGCACCGAACAACTGCTGAACCTGATCACGACATTGAATGCCGACCGCTCGATCAACGGCATCCTACTGCAGTTGCCGTTGCCGGCGCACATGGATGAGTTGCGCGCCCTGGAGGCCATCGCCCCGGACAAGGATGTCGACGGTTTCCACAGTCAGAACGTCGGCGGTCTCAGCCAGGGTCGCACGGTACTCGCCCCTTGCACCCCCAGCGGATGCCTGTATTTGCTGGAACAAACCTGCGGTGATCTAAGGGGCAAGCACGCGGTGGTGATCGGCCGCTCGAACATTGTCGGCAAGCCCATGGCCGCCCTGCTGCTCAAGGCTGATTGCTCGGTAACCGTGCTGCATTCGCGCAGCCGCGATGCGCAGGCCCTGTGCCGTCAGGCAGATATCGTCATCGCCGCCGTGGGTCGGCCGCAACTGATCGACGCCAGCTGGCTCAAGCCCGGCGCGGTGGTGATCGACGTCGGTATCAACCGCATCGACGACGCTGGCCGCAGCCGTCTGGTGGGGGACGTCGACTTCGACAGCGCCCTGCCCCATGTCGCGGCCATCACTCCGGTACCCGGGGGAGTCGGCCCGATGACCATCGCCTTCCTGATGAAAAACACCGTGACCGCGGCCCTTGCGCAACACCAGGCTCAACGCAGCCAATCGGAGGCCCTATGCCATTCAATCTATTGAAATACGGGCTGAGTTCGGAGTACCCGGTGGACGTCGATCTGCCGCCACCGAAGGAACTCAAGGCGAGCTATGACGTGGTGATCATCGGTGCCGGCGGCCACGGCCTGGCCACCGCTTACTACCTGGCCAGGTACCACGGCATCACTAACATCGCGGTACTGGAGAAGTCCTACCTGGGCGGCGGCAATACCGCGCGCAACACCGCGGTGATCCGCTCCAATTACCTGACCAGCGAAGGCGTGCGTTTTTATGCCGAGTCGGTGCGGATGTTCCAGTCGCTGTCCAACGAATTCGATTTCAACATCATGTACTCCGAGCGCGGCCAACTGACCCTGGCCCACACCGACGCCACGGTGCGTTCGTTCCGTCAGCGGGCCGAGGTCAACAAGCACTTCGGCGGGCGCACCGAGATGATCGACCGCCAGCAGATCCGCGAGCTGGTACCCAGCCTCAACCTCGATCCCGGCCACTTGCCGGTGATCGCCGGGCTCTGGCACATCGACGGCGCCACCGCGCGCCACGACGCGGTGGCCTGGGGGTACGCCAAGCAGGCGGCCAAGCGCGGCGTGGAAATCCACCAACTCACCGAAGTCCAGGACCTGATCATCGAGAACGGTGCCATCACCGCGGTGAAAACCAACCGCGGCACCATCAAGTGCGGTTGCGCGGTCCAGGCGATTGCCGGTCATAGCTCGTTGCTGATGGCCAAGGCCGGGATCCGTTCGCCGATCCAGACCTTCCCCCTGCAAGCCATGGTCACCCAGCCGTTCAAGCCGTTTCTCGATCCGCTGGTGAGCTCTTCTGCCCTGCACTGCTACGTGCAACAGACCAGTCGTGGCGAAGTGGTGTTTGGCGGCGGCTCCGATCCCTATCCGCTGTTCAATACCCGCTCCACCCTCGACTTGAAGGAAAGCCTGCTGGCCCATGCCATCGAGATGTTTCCGTTTCTGGCCAACGCCAAGCTGATGCGCCAATGGGCCGGGATCACCGACATGACCCCGGACTACAGCCCGATCATGGGCCTGTCACCGGTGAAGAATTACTACCTCGACGCCGGTTGGGGCACCTGGGGCTTCAAGGCCACGCCTATCTGCGGCAAGACCATGGCCGAGCTGGTGGCCAGCGGCGGCAAGGTGCCGGAGCTGATCAAACCCTTCGGCCTGGAACGTTTCTCGACCTTCCAGCAAGTCAACGAAATGGGCGCCACGGCGGCCAGTCACTGACGGAGAGCGGATTATGAAAATCATGACGTGCCCGCTCAACGGGCCCCGCAACATCAGTGAGTTCACCTATGGCGGTGAATTCAAACCCATGCCCGATCCGCTGACCTGCAGCGACGCCGAATGGGCCGACTACGTGTTCAACACCGACAACCTCGCCGGCGTGGTTCGCGAGTGGTGGATGCATACGCCATCGAGCTATTGGTTCCTGGCGGAGCGTCACACCGTCAGCGACGAAATCCTGCGCACCTTCGACCCTAAAGAACTGTTCACCACCCGCGTCGACTTCAGCGCCGCCAAGGAGATCGCCGGATGAATCGCCTACCCGCCCCCATGGGCTTGCTGATCGACCGCGATCAGCCATTGGATTTCAGCTTCGATGGTAATCACTACCAGGGTTTGCAAGGCGACAGCATCGCCAGCGCCTTGCTGGCCAACGGGCGGTTCCTGATCTCCCGTTCGTTCAAATACCATCGCCCCCGCGGCCCGCTGACCATGGCCGGCCAGGACGCCAACAGCCTGGTGCAGCTGCCCCAGGAGCCGAACGTGCTGGCCGATGCGTACGCCTTGTCCGACGGTTTGCAGGTCACGGCGCAGAACGTCAACGGCTCGCTGGACAACGACAAGGACGCCTACCTCGGCAAATTCTCGAAATTCATGCCGGTGGGCTTCTACTATCGCTCGTTCTACAAGCCCAAGGGCATGTGGAAAATCTGGGAACCGATCATTCGCAAAAAAGCCGGCCTCGGTGTGCTCGACCTGAAGTTCCAGCCCGAGTACTACGACAAGGCCTACCTGTTCACCGATGTCGCGGTGATCGGCGCCGGGCCTGCCGGGCTGCACGCGGCGCTGACGGCGGCCAACGCAGGGGCCAAGGTCTTGCTCATCGAGCAACAACCGGTGCTCGGTGGCTCACTGACCTATGCCCGTTTCGATATCGAAGGCAAGCGAGCCGAAACCCTTCGCCTCGAACTGCTGGCCGCGGTGGAGCAGCACGCCAATATCCGCATCCTCACCGAAGCCACCTGCAACGCCTGGTTCACCGACAACTACCTGCCGGTGATCCAGGGCAAACGCCTGTACAAAGTGCGTGCCCAGCAGTGCCTGGTGTGCAGTGGCGCTTTCGATCAGCCGGTGATCTTTCGCAACAACGACCTGCCGGGGGTGATGCTGACCAGTGCCGCGCAACGGCTGATGAAACTGTATGCGGTCAAGCCGGGCAAACGCGCCATAGTGCTGACGGGCAACGATGACGGTTACCTCGCCGCGCTGGACTTGCACGATCAAGGGGTGGTAGTGGTCGCCGTGGTGGACCTGCGCCAGGGGCCTTCGGACGAATCCCTGCTGCGCGCCCTGGCGCAACGCAAGATCTACCGCCAGGGCAACAGCACCGTCTATGAAGCCCTGCACGAGAAAGGCATGCGCCATATCAACGGGGTCGACGTGCGCAAGATCACCGCACAAGGCCAGGTCGCCGAGAGCGGGCAGCACCTGGCGTGCGATTTGTTGTGCATGTCCGCCGGTTACATGCCGGTCTATCAACTGCTGTGCCAGGCCGGCGGCAAACTGGCCTACGACGACCAGCGTGCGGAGTTCACCATCAGCGGCCTGCCACAGCACCTGAATGTCGCCGGCTCGGTCAATGCTCGTCACCGCCTGGACAACGTCATCGCCGATGGCGTGAATGCGGGTACCGAGGCCGCGCTCGCCCTGGGTCTGGTGGTGGGTGCCCAGCGGGTGCCCTTCAGCGGCGAAGCCCGGGTCAACTTCAACTGGCCGATCTTCCCCCATCCCAAGGGCAAGGACTTCGTCGACTTCGACGAGGATCTGCAGGTGGCCGATATCGTCAACGCCACCCGCATCGGCTATCGCGACGTACAACTGGTCAAGCGCTACTCCACCGTCGGCATGGGCCCGTCCCAGGGCCGCCACTCGGCGTTGCCGACCGCGCGGCTGGTGGCCTGGGCGACCCAGCGCAACATCAGCGAAACCGGCGTCACCACCGCGCGACCGCCGTTCGTGGCAGAGAAGCTGGCGCATGTCGCCGGTCGCGCGTTCGACCCGTACCGGCAAACGCCGATGCATGCCCGCCACCTGCAAGCCGGGGCGAAGATGATGCCCGCCGGCATTTGGCAGCGCCCGGCCTACTATGGCAACACGAAGGATCGCGAGGCCTGCATGCAGGCCGAAGCCCTGCACGTGCGCAACAAGGTCGGCCTGATCGACGTCTCGACCCTCGGCGGTCTGGATGTGCGCGGCCCGGACGCCGCCGAGCTGCTCAACCGGATGTACACCTTTGCCTTTCTCAAGCAGCCGATCGGTCGCTCGCGCTATGCGCTGATGACCAACGAGCACGGGGTGGTGATCGACGACGGTGTCTGCGCGCGGTTGGCCGAGAACCATTTCTACGTCACCGCCACCACCAGCGGCGTCGACCGGATCTACCAGCAAATGCTCAAGTGGAACGCCCAATGGCGCCTGGATGTGGACGTCGCCAACGTCACCGCGGCCATTTGCGCGGTCAACGTCGCCGGGCCCGATTCGCGCAAGGTGCTGGAACAGGTCTGCACCGACCTCGACCTGAGCGCCGAAGGCTTCCCTTACCTGGGCGTGCGTCAGGGCACGGTCGCCGGCATCAAGGCACGACTGCTGCGGGTCGGCTTCGTCGGCGAGCTGGGCTATGAAATCCACGTCCCGGCACGCCACGGGCTCAAACTGTGGGACGCATTGATGGACGCCGGCAAGGCGTTTGACATTCGCCCGTTCGGCGTCGAAACCCAGCGCCTGCTGCGCCTGGAAAAAGGCCATGTGATCATCAGCCAGGACACCGATGGCATGACCCACCCGGCAGAAATCGACATGGGCTGGGCAGTCAGCCGCAGCAAGCCATTCTTCGTCGGCCGGCGCTCGGTGGACATCCTCGAAGCCCAGCCGCTGAAACGCAAACTGGTGGGGTTCGCGTTGCCCAAGGGCAGTCTGCAACCCCTCGAGGGCCACCTGGTGCTCAAGGGGCCGGACATCAGCGGCAATGTCACCTCCTGTGAGTATTCCGCCAGCCTGGGCAAGATCATCGGCCTGGCTTATGCCGGCATCGACCAGAGCACCCCGGGGCAACGGATCCCGATCCGCGTCGAAGGCGGCATCGTGGTCCAGGCCGAGGTGGTCAAGTTGCCGTTCTTCGATCCCGACAACCAACGCCAGGAGCTTTGAGCCATGACCAGTCTGAGAGAACAACCCCGTGTTGGCCGGCAAACCCTGGCGCCGTTGCCAGGCTGTCGCCTGACGGACCTGACCGACCTGTCTCGGGTCGGTTTCCGCGGCGCACACAGCGCCGAGTACCTGCGCAACCGTGGTTTCGCCCTGCCCGATGCGCCCAACCGCGCCGTGATTCAAGCCGATGGCAGCCAGGTGGCGCGGCTGTCGCAGACCGAATACCTGCTGCTGGGCAGCCCCGAGGATCAGGGCCAGCGCATGGCGGATGAAGAGGCCCGCTGGGAGCTCGATCATCAGGCCAACTACCTGCTGCCGCGCCAGGATAGCCATGCCTGGTTTGAGCTGACGGGGGACAACCCGAGCGAGGTGATGGCCAAGCTCTGCGGCGTTGATTTGAGCCCTCAGGTGTTCGGCCCCGGGGCTGTGGCGCAGACGTCGGCGGCACGCATCAACGTGATCGTGATCAACGCCGGTAGCGCGCGGCACGCGAGCCTGCACATTCTTTGCGACCGGACGTCGCAGGCGTATTTCCAGGAGGCCCTGCTGGACGCGATGGAGGAATTCAAAGCGCGCCATTAAATGCAGGCAAAAAAAATCCCGGGCAGCTGATGGACGCCCGGGACTTAAAAATGCATAAACCGTGGTGGTGAACGCGGGGCGAATATTACGTAATATTTCGCCCTGTAACAAGATATTTTGACTCACCAACCAGTTACTAATATTTCTAACCCCTTAAATATCCACATTATTTTTAAGGGGACCTACAAAAACCAACGGTACTCCCGCGCACTGATCTCCTGCATGAACGCCAGGTGATCCTGACGCTTGTTCTCGCAGTAGACATCCACGAACTCCGCGCCCAACCCCTCGCGCAACGGCGCATGGTTTTGCATCGATTGCACCGCTTCGAGCATCTCCAGCGGGAAATCGATACCGCTGTTGCGGTCTTCGTTGAGTGATGCGATCGGCTCGCGACCGGCTTGCAACCCCTGTTCCAGCCCCACCAGAATCGCCGCAAGGACCAGGTAAGGGTTGGCATCGGCACCTGACAGACGATGTTCGATCCGCAGGTTTCGGTCATCCGATTCGGGCACCCGCAGGCACGCGTCGCGGTCTTCGAAACCCCAGCTGGCGCGGGTCGCGACATTCACCGTGCCGCTCAGGCGTCGCATGGCATTGTGGTTCGGGGCGAAGATCGGCATGCAATGAGGCAGTACTTCCAGGCAGCCGGCCACTGCATGGCGCAGCGCCCGCTGCCCGTCGGTGGCCAACAGGTTATTCCCGGCTTCGTCATAGAGGCTGACATGGACATGCATGCCGCTACCCGGATGGTGCAAGTAGGGTTTGGCCATGAAACTGGCGCGATAGTCATGCTTGAGCGCCACGCCCCGGGTGCTGCGGCAGAACAAGGCGGCCCAGTCAGCGGCGCGCAGACCGTCATCGAGGTGACCGAAGTTGATTTCGAACTGGCCAGGGCCCAGCTCGGCAGTGATCACCGTGGCATCGATGCCTTGCGCCCGCGCGGTCTCGACCATGTCATCGAGCACCGCTGAAAATCGCGACAGCCGCTCGATGTGCATGTTCGGCTGATCGTCCGCATCGTCGGTCAGCGGATCGCGCGGGAACTGTGGCAAGCCACCCTGTAATTGCCGATCGAACAGATAGAACTCCAGCTCGAACGCGACCACCGGGAAAATCCCCTTGCGGCCGAGCCGCTCAAGCACCTGCTCCAATACTTCCCGCGGTTCGAAGACAATCGGTTGTTCCGTGCCACTCGAGGTGATCAGCATCTGCCCCAGCGGCTTCTGTTCCCAGCCCACGAGTTTCAATGTGCCAGGCACCAGGCGCCGGGGCGCATCCGGATCGCCGTCGTTGAAACAGTAGTCGCCAATCTTGAACAGCCCTCCTTGAGTCCCCAGCAACACACAGTTCTGCGGCAGTTTGAGGGCGCTGCCGGCAGCGACCTTTTCCAGCATTTCGATCGGGTAGCGCTTGCCGTAGAAATGCCCGGGAATGTCCAGGGAGATCAGGTCCACATAACGCACATCCGGGTAACGCTGACGGAAGGTACAAACCTCGGCGAGCAGATCAGAGCAGACGGCATCCATCGTTGTTATTCCTTGTTGTTTGTCAGGTGTAGACCCAAAGCACTCGGGTCAGTCGGTCCGAGAGGTTGCCGTAGCGGCAATGGGCATGACTGGCCAGCTGAAAGCTGTCACCGGCCTGCAAGGTGACCGGCTCGTCGTCAGCCAGCCACAGCGTCAGTTCGCCCTCCAGGACATAACCGCCCTGCTCCGAGCTGTCATTGATATGCCGGTCGCCGCTGCTGGCGCCGGGCTCCAGCTGGCTTTCAAGCATCGAGAACGACGCGCGCATTTTGGGCGAAACCAGGATGTCGGTGATGCCGTCGGCGTAATACAGGGTGCGGCGCTCGTCCGGACGGGTCACCCACGGCAGGGCCATGGGTTTGGGCAAACTGTAGAAATACGTGGTCGGCACGCCGAGGGTTTCGCTGATGGCAGTCAAGTCTGCCACCGTCGGCCGTGACAGTCCGCGTTCGACTTGCGAGAGGAAGCCCACGGAGCGACCGATCTTGTCCGCCAATTCCTTGAGCGTGTATTTTTTGTGTTTGCGCAGGTCCTGGATCAGGATCGCCAGCGCCGAGATTTCTTCTTGCATGTCCATCTAGAGGCTTCCGCAAAGGGTGCAATTCAAAGGCTATCGCGCAGTCGGTACCAGGCCTTGCCAATGGCTTCCAAGGGCGCCGCCATATATTTTCCGCCGGGAAAACTGCCGTTGATCAAACCCTGGTATAACGCCAGCTCATCCGGCTGGCCGAGTATCGCGTCGGTCACCGCACGGGCCGCGGCCAACGTCGGCAGTACGCCGTGCCCGGAATACCCCTGCAGCCAATAAAGTTCACCCCGTCGACCGATGTCCGGTGTGCGCTTGAGGGTGAGGTCGATGTGTCCGCCCCAGGCAAACTCCAGCTTGACGCCCTTGAGCTGGGGGAACACACGCTCCAGGCAGGGCCGGGTCGCAGCGGCGATGTCCTGGGGCATTCCCCCCAGGTAGGTGCAGCCACCGCCGAACAGCAGGCGGTTGTCCGGGGTGCGGCGGAAATAATCGAGCACAAACTGATTGTCGGTGACGCACACATTGCTCGGTAACAGCGCGGTCGCCTGCTGTTCCGTGAGCCGCGCCGTCGCCACCTGATAGGTGCCGACCGGCAATACACAACTCGACAGCTTCGGATCAAGCCGATCAAGATAAGCGTTGCATGCCAGCACCAACACATCGGCCCGAACGCGACCGCGCCCGGTGGTGACCACGTACCGATTGCCCTCTTCGCGATAACTCAGTGCCTGGCTTTGTTCATGAATGCGTCCACCGGCACGCTCGATCGCGGCGGCCAGGCCGAGTGCCAGCTTCAACGGGTTCAGGTGCCCGCCTTCAGGATCAAACAGGCCCGCCTGGTAACGCTCACTGGCGACCCATTGCGGCAACTGCGCACGCGGTATGAACTGCAACCCATCGTGGCCCCACTTATGGCTGGCCTCATGCTGCCACTCGGTGAGCAGATTGACCCGTCGCGGCATCACCGACGTCCAGAGATGGCCGGCCCGATAATCACAATCGAAAGCATGCCGTTCAGGTAATGCGCGCAACTCCCGCGCAGCCCAGCGCATGCCATCCCACAGTCGCCGCGCCCGTTCATGACCCAGCGCCGCCTCCAGTGGCGGCATGTCGCACGACCAACCGAGAATGGCCTGGCCGCCATTACGCCCCGACGCTGCCCACGCCACCCGACTGGCTTCCAGCACGGTCACGCGCTTGCCGGCCAGGGCCAGACGCAAAGCGGTATGCAAGCCACTGAAGCCGGCGCCGATGATCAACACATCGGTGTCCTGATCCCCTTCCAGGGCAGCTCGATCGACTAACCGATCCGCGCAGCTGTGGGCGTAGTAACTGTCGACGTGCCGGGTAGACTGTTGGAACATGCGGGCCTCATGAAATTTTATACTTATAATTTCATGAAAAAATACAGGTTAAATTTCACAACCGCAACCTTTCAACCGGCAAAAAAGATTCTTCACGCAATCCCGGGAATACCGATAACGCAATACCTGTAGGAGCCGGCTTGCTGGCGATGGATTCAAGTGCGCCGCGTTTAACCAGATCTCACGCGTTAACGTTAACGATCATCGCCAGCAAGCCGGCTCCTACAAGGGGTCGTGCCCACGCTGGAAATGAAGTGACCTCCAATCCAGTGATAGCTCCAAAAAAAATCCCGCCTCGGAAACCGGACGGGATTTTCAACAGCGGGCAGCGCTTTCAAGACAACGCTAAATAACCTGTCAAGCAATCGGGATCAGCGGATCCGCCGCAGCCCATGCCGCTTCACGATTGGCCACCGGTGGGTAGATCCACTGGGTGTTGATCTGCGTCTTCAGCGACTTGCCTTCCTGCTTGACCAGCTTGACCTGGCGATCCCAGCCTTCGGTGTACACCGCACCCCAGGCCCCCAGGTCCAGACAGGTGACGTATTTGGGCTGGCGGTACGGCGTCGGGTCCACCCCCAGGATCTGCGCGGCAACGTTGTTACCGGCATGGCGCCCCAACACGATGGCGTGCTGGCAGGTCATCAAGGCGTAGTTGCCGATATCGTCAGTGGCGGCATAGGCGACATCGCCTGTGGCGAAGATGTCGTCCTGCCCGATGACTTTCAGGTGGCTGTCCACGTGCAGCCGGCCCAGATGATCGCGTTCGCCGGGGATCTGCTCGGTCAGTGAGCTGGCGCGTACGCCGGTGGTCCAGATCACGGTGCTGGCGTCGATGCGCTGGCCGTCGCTCAGGCTGACACCGTTGGCGTCGATGGAGACCACCGAGGCTCGCAAGTGCCATTTCACCCCCGTCTCGAGACTGGCTTCCTCGATCGACCTGGCGATTTCGGCCCCCATGGACCCGCCAATTTTCTCGCCGCGATCGACGATGATCACTTCTATATTGGCCTCATCACCGAGGATGGCCCGCAGACGCGCCGGCATTTCAGTGGCCGTTTCGATCCCGGTGAAGCCACCACCGGCAACCACTACAGTGTTGCGGGCTTTGTTTTGCGGCAGGTGGGCCAGGGATTTGAGGTGGTTTTCCAGGCGTACGGCCTGTTCGATCTGGTCGACATCAAACGCATGGTCGGCCACACCCGGAATGTTGGATTGTGCCAGGCGGCTGCCGGTGGCCAGAACGAGTTTGTCGTAGCTGCACGCTTGTCGGGTGCCCGAAGCATCGATGTAGCCCACACGCTTTTGCTGCACATCGATGGTGTCTGCAGCGCCCTTGATGAACTTGACGCCGACCGCCTCGAACAGCTCGCCGATCGGTGCCGCCAGTTGGTGCGCATTCGGTTCATAGAAGCGCGGACGAACACGCAGCTCGGCCTGCGGGGCCAACACGGTGACTTCAACGTCGTTGTGAGCATGAATATCGAACAGGCGGGTCGCGCTCAAAGCCGTCCACATACCACCGAAACCTGCGCCGATTACCAGAATGTGCTGTTTCATTTTCAACTCCGGGGAAGACCAAATGATGAGTTCGCAAGCGGTCGCGCGCTTGCCAGTGCCGACCGAACAACTACGACTGTATTGATCCGAGTTAATTTACGCAATGGTTTTTTTGTGATGGTTGCTATCGACTGCTTCGATTTCTCTACACCAGCAACGCCATGGCGCTATCTGCCAACGAGGACGAATGCGCTTCGTTGCCGGACTCCCATCCAGCTGGTAACATTTACGACAATATTAGTCGGAGATACCAATGTCTCTTTACAGCGCTGGCGTCGAGTACGGCATTCATTGCCTGATTTTTCTGGTGGGTCACCACGGGGATACCCGGGAGGCGAGCGTGCGCGACCTCGCCGAGCTGCAAGGCGTGCCTCTGGACTATCTGGCAAAAATCTTCACCAAACTGGCCAAGGCAAAACTGGTGGTGGCCACCGAGGGGGTGCGCGGCGGGTTCAAGCTGGCCCGGCCTTCTGACGAAATCAGCGTGCTTGATATCGTCAATGCCATCGACGGGCAGAAGTCAATTTTTGATTGCCGCGAGATTCGCGGGCGTTGCGCGTTGTTCGAAGGCGCCACGCCCGACTGGGCGGTGGCCGGTCCCTGCGCGGTCCATGCCGTGATGATGACGGCGCAGAAACGCATGGAAGAAGCCCTGGCCCAGCAGACCATTCTGGATCTGGCGCGCAAGGTCGGGCGCAAAGCCCCACCGGAATTCGGCGTGCAAGTGGACCACTGGATGAATGATCGTCGGGAAAAGAAAAGCGGTGCAAACGCTCAGGCAAGCGACGACACACTCATCCAGGTGAGCGAGATCCGCGACTGAACGCTACAAACAGTCTCGCACGGCCTGGCGCAGCGACCCTGATTTGGCCCAGGGCGGTCCCTGATACAGCGATACGCGGCTGCCGTCTTTCGATTTCACGATATCGAGGATCTCGTCGGCCGTGATGATGCTCGGCGCCGTGATCCGGTAGCCATTGGAAATCCCCGCCTGAGTCGAGTGGGGAACCACCTGCTGCCATGCCGGCAGGACGCACGCGGCGTAGTCTTTTGGCGCTTTTTCGCTGTACTTGCTGACATTCGGTTCACCTGGCACCACTGACGCGGGCAATGAACAGCCCGCCAGCAATGCCACCCCCAAGCCCCCGATCAACATTCGCATAACGCTTCCCTTTCCTGAAAAGGACGCAATGTAGCGCGTCGCTGACCAGACATCCATCCATTGAGCAGAACTCAGTGAGGGGCATTTGTATCGCCCGATTCCGGATACGACCTGGCGTTCAGATAGGTCATCCACCGTTCGTAGGCATCATGCTGCCATTGACTGACCCGTTCCCATTCCGGGCCGCTCAGCTGATGAGCAGAAATGAGCTTCATCATTTCCGTTGTGGCCGCGTCGAGATCGACCATCAGCTCGTGAGCGTGAAATCTGAAATCATCGGTAGTCGTCATTTGAAAGGGCCTCGTCGCAGCGAAAAGTGGCTACTTCAATACGACACCAACCTGGCAAATTCGCGTTATTTTCCCGACAGAAGGAAGCACCTTTCATCCCTACCCTTTTACGCACACCACCTGGCGCAGGGTGTGCACCACTTCCACCAGCTCGCGCTGCGCCTGCATGACCTTGTCGATATCCTTGTAGGCCATCGCAGCACATAACACAATGATTGACACCCTATCGCATAACAAGACACGATTGACTATGAGATTGACATATTAAACACATAACATTATGATTGACCTATTTGGAGGCGATCATGGCTTATGTGAATCCGCGTCATCAGGGCCGCCTCATACTGATCGCTCATGTGCCGAATGCGTTCGCAAAACTCTACGTATCCAATAAGCCACTGGGTGCTATAGATGCATCGCTCGTGGGGGCTGATCCGGAAAAAATCATCTACCAACTCAATCAGTTCGCCGCCCACAGTAACGACGACCTATTTAACGTCCCATTCCTCATTCATAAAGATTGCACAACGCCTTGGCATGAAGCGAACTCATACTTATTAAACCTCGCTACCAACAAACATGCGGCCACAAGACCAAGCGACGACATGCGTCGCAGAGCCGCGAAGTTGCTTGACTATCTTATGTTCTGTGAAGACAACAATTTGGACTGGTTAAATTTCACGGGTAGATCTGTACATCGTCCAACCTATAAATATTTCTTCTATTTGAGCAACGAAACTGAATCCAAACGAAGCCCAGATGTAATCAATCAGTACACTGGTGTAATTTATGATTTTTACAAGTTCATATCAGCACACTGGCATCCGATCAATATGGATCTTGTCGATTCCACAAAAAAAATCCAGTTTACTATTGACACGGCTAACGGTAAAAGGGAAATCAAGGCGGAAAAGCGAAGCCAGACACACAAAAAAACTACAACGAGTCAAGTACCAATCGGGTTCGTAAGAGAAGAAAGTGAAGATCTTAGACCACTTAGAAACTTTGAACTGCGTGAACTGCGCCAAGTCATTTCCAGAAACGAGTGGTCAGCTCAAGAACGACTGATTGTCATGACGGCCCTCATGACAGGTGCGCGAAAGCAAACCGTATTGACGCTGCGCATGAAGCATTTACAAGCATTTACTGAAGACCGATTGCGAGCTGACGGGACATACCAGCTCTGGGCAGGCCCAGGCACTGGTATCGACACAAAGAAAAATAAGCGACAAGACCTCTATTTTCCGAAGCAACTTGCAGATGAACTGATTGTTCTGGCAACAAGCCCGATGGCGATGGCAAGACGTGCGAAGTTGCAACGTCATTTTACTGAAGCATATTCTCAACTAGAACCTCTAGCGGAAGAGAATATGTACGTATTTTTGTCAGATCAGGGCAACTGCTACTATCTTGCTAAAGACGACTCTCGTTATCCAGTTGTCAAATCAAAGCCTACTGGCCAAGTTACAGATACGATAAAACGAAAGTTGATCGCAAAAGCATCGAGCATGCTCCCTAAAGATTTTACGTACCACTGGCTTCGCGCGACGTATGCGTTCCAACTTTACCAACGCTTACAACCCCTTGTTGAATCTGGAGTTTACAATTCCAGCGACGCGATTTCTTTTATCCAAAGTCGTATGCATCATGAACGCAGGGAAGTCACAGAGAATTACCTTAAGCTATTTAAAATGCATTCTAACAAGCTGAATGCACAAGAGGCGTACGAAGATCATCTACTAGGCTTCAGTAGCTATGATGATTTGATTCTGAGGGACAGTGATGAATGATCTTGGCGCAGTTTTTATATATAGGGAAACCGATGTCATTCATGCCTCACAATGCCAGCATGAGCATTTGAGGCCTGAACGCCTTCGAATTCAACTTGATAAAAAAATTAGCGCTTTTCCTCTCGACATTGGAAGTTTTGCTTACAAAGTTCGCTCCAAGAAAGACAAGGCGGAATATGGAAAAGGTAAATGCACCCAAGTTGTCATCAATTCATTTATGGAGCAACGCAGAGAGCTTTTGAGATGTATACTTGAGTGTTTTTCTGCACAAAAAAGTCATTCGACAATTCTGAGTTACTTTCGATACTACAGGGCGATGTTCGATTGGTGCGATGAAAATGGTCACACTGATGCCTTCGTTCATGCCCACGCTATCGTACCGGCATATCAAATGTTTACCCAGCACCTCAATCATCGCATTAGTATGAACGAGTTGAAACCAGCCTCGGCAAGCAAACAACAAGAGATATTCAGCCAATTTGCACAAATTCGCTTTCCGGCGTCGACCCAAAATATTAAGAGGACTGCAATTCCAATTGTGCGTAAAAATCCGCCTAGCGCAGCGCCACCTGCAGAACGTGATTTCCTCGCATACTTTAACACTTGCCTTGCTATAGCGCGCCAACTGAGTGAATTCATTTTAAATAATGATCAGTTCCCGCTTGTCTTTCGGCATAGTGGAATTGAGGTGGTTCAATTCCCGTCAACACGTGGTACCATTTCAAGTCTCTCAGATAGGGTTGTACCTCTTTATAATCACGCCGAGCGACGAATTTCAACAATCGAAGAATACTTGAACGCGTCACCCCAGAGTTCTCGCATATCTGTGGCGAAAAACGTACAAAGAGCCCAACTGAATCTTGACGCAGTCAACTCAAATATGCGCCACTCATACAGACTGAATGTTGCGTCTCTCGCAGCGCGTGCATATAGTTGCGCCTTATTGTGTATTATCGGAGCCTCGCCAAAGGAGTTCGTTCAGTTCGAGTTCGAAGAAGCGATAGGCATCGAGAAGTCCCCGGTAAAAAAAGAGTTGTCGGCTGTAAAATTTAGAGCTGGCGGCAAAAAAACCCGTTATGCCATCGGCAGAAAAAGTGGTCTGGCTATTCTGCGAGAGTACATTAAGCTGAGAACATGGATTCTTGATGGCAAGGAATTCGACAAACTGTTTTTTACTATTGGAGGATCGGGATCATCCAAAGTCTTCGATAACTACGATGATCTGATGGTGACGTTTACCTGGTTCTTCTACCGCAGCGTACACGATGTATATTTAGATCCAAGGATTCCTAACATCACCGCAACGACGATACGCAAATATAAAAGCTCAATTCTTCATCTCATAGGGACGTCATCAACTGATATTGCGGACGTTTTGAATCATAATGTTTCGACAAATCTAAATCATTACTCGGAAGCCAGAATTGAGCAGCAAGAAAGTGAGTTCGGAGATTTCTGGCAATCAGTACGTAAAGCCGCAGAGTTAGCGATTGAACGCGCACACGGAGAAGAAAAACACTTAACGTCGACAGCGGCAGGGCATTGTGATTCTTTCAATAATCCTCGCCCCGCAAGCGGCAGTACAGCGCCAGCTATAGAACCAAACTGCAGAACGCAATATGGCTGTTTATATTGCGAACACTATGCTTGCCACTCTGATGAAATCGACATTCACAAGCTCATGAGCTTGCAGTATGTTATTAATGCTGTTCGCAATACAGCCCATGATATCGGCCACGCTGAAATACTCTATAAAGACCTGTCAATTCGCATCGAATTTATTCTGGAGGCGCTTAAAAAGCGCTCTAAAGCTGCAGCCGAATTGATTGAGCGAGTAACGTATAAGGTTCACGAACTCGGTGAGCTGACGGCATTTTGGGAAGTTCGATTGCAGCGCTATGAAAAGCTGGGAGTGGTATTTTGAATAACCTAAGCGCACCGTACCTTACCTCCAATAAGAACGGCACTGTTGCACCGGACATTGCCGGGGCGCGTCCCCCGAGTTCCGATTTTGTGTTATGTCGAAGCGAAGACGGCACGCCAACAGCTGTCTACGGTTCTGACGCGTGGGACTTTAATCCGTATCGTCTGAGCGCCCACCCAATAGCAGTATTTAGATTTGATAGAATTTTTGACGAGAACGTTAGCGAACAAAAGGACTTGATTGGACAGGTTAAGTATCTGATGTTTTGTTATATCTACCACGCAGCTGGCCATGGCCGAGTTGGCCAGCTGTCAGCCTCTACACTTAAGTTGTATTATTATGTTTTAGTGGACATGGCGCGCTTTTGCTATTCCCTAAAAACAAACTCACTTGTCGGAGTGTTATCATTTGAGCAATTGCTAACCACGCCGAGTTACCTTGCTGCATTTGTTATACATCAAGGAAAAAGAAATAACTTTAAAGTACTATTTCCTGCAATGATGAAAAATTTGGCGGCAGTTGGAGAAGAGTTGCTCGGCTACAAAGTTTTGAACGCCTCTGATGTAAATTTTACTCACACCAGAGACGACAATCAACATCCGGTTATCCCTCTGCGAATCTATCTCGAAATCATTAACCGCTCCTCCGAAATTTTGGATTTACTACATAAGAACATTCAGCGCCTTGAATCATTTGTCCTCGAATTTAAAGATGTAGCGTATGGACTACCTGAAATAACAAGAATAAACCGCAAAATACCTGCTTCGCAGCGGCGCCCTAATTTTCAACATGCAATGGATGACCATAAAATGCATCAGGTGCTGCGTGATGATTTTGGATGTCACAATAGAAAGACGATGTCTGGGGCGTTGTCGAGTATTCAATATGTGCTGAAAATCATAATCCACCTGTATACAGGTATGCGCGATCAAGAAGTAATGCGCTTGAAATATGACTGTACCACTGACGTTATTGCGACGCCTGAGGTCAGAGATAATGATGGCGTACTGCGTGATCGCGCTAAAATGATTAGCATTCTTTCAACCACTACTAAGTTCGAAGGGTATAAAAAAGAGGAATCATGGCTTGCTACAGGCGAAGTTATTAGAGCGTTAGAGGTCGCGCAGGCGCTTTGTCGTAGTCTTGCACAGCTTCATGGCGTCAAAAACCTTCAAGAATGCCCCCTATTTCTGAACCCGTCCGCCGTGTACCTACAACCGGATGGTGGAAAAAAAATCAACCAAGTTACAACGCTCAGCAAAGCCAAAGTTAATTCACAATGGCTCGACTCTCTAACACTACAATCCTCTGATTTGATTGAGCTCGGCCAAACAGATCCCTCTCGGGATTTTTACAGTGAAGAAAAATTCGGCGTCGGCAAACCTTGGCCATTGACCTCTCATCAGTTCCGAAGATCACTTGCTTTCTATGCAACCAACTCCGGCTTCGTTTCACTTCCGAGTCTTAAGTCACAGTTCAAGCACCTAACGCTTGAGATGACCCGCTACTACGCAAATAACTTTGACAAGTTCAAAACAATTTTTGGTTATTTCGATACTGAAAAAAATGATTTTGTATTGCCATCAACACATATCGCTTTGGAATATCAAATGGGCATACCCATTGGGGTGGCTAATCAGTTGATCTCTGACTTACTTCTTCACGAGAAACCGCTGTTCGGCGGAACAGGCTCTTATATGGAGAAACAGAAGGCGCGCTTAGATAGCGGAGAAATCATTATAGAGGAGGTACGGCGTGACACGCTTCATCGTGTCAAAAACGGCGAAATTAGTTATCGTGCAACTATTTTGGGTGGTTGCACAAAAGCGGGTCGATGTAACTCGTTCATGATGGGGGATTTCACAGAATGTCTATCATGTGAGGGTGCAATCATTAAAAGCGAAAAGGTTGAAGAAGCTATTCTTGACACGTCTAAGCAAATGGACAATTACGAAGCGAACTCAGGCGAGTATCAAATTACCAAAAATGATCTTGATAGGCTCATTAGCTTTAAAGCCCGCATGATTGACACTACGGAGATCTAATATGATGGGTAGGGGTAGAGAAGGTCAGGGCGTTACCGCGTGCGAGGGCGCGTTTCAACGACTTCTGGAGGGAAGAGCTTTAGTCCCTGCGCATGTTGGAATTGAACCCCACAAGATCACGGCTGGCATTGTAAGTGTTGAAGCAGGATTTGACCGTGGCTATTTAAAAATAAGTCGCAAGTCTCACAAAGCCTTAATTGCGCGAATTAATGCGCTGCGCGAGCAAGCTAAACCCACAGAAAAGGTCAAAGCAGGAAAGCAGCTTAACGAGAAGATCTGCTCCATAGAAGAGAAACTACGGATCGCCTGCGAGCAGCGTGATGCCGCGCTAGTGCAAAATTTGCAACTCTGGGAGCGTATTTCTGACCTTGAACTGGAGCTTTCACGGAAGGCCACTTCAAATGTGACGCGACTTCGTTAATTTTGAGCACTCTACAGAAACAGTCGCTGTCCAGCTTTTACAGGTCGCCCCCCCCCCGACAATATAGGTGAGTGCGCAATCCAAGGAACATGCTGGAACCTATAAACAGGCTGACCAAGACTTCGGAACGTTTATTGCGCGTTCTCCTGGGCGTCATGGGTGACTATGATGCGTGGCAGCTAGAGTGAGGGATTCGCTACGCACCCTTCCCTGCTCGTGGGTCTGCCACATTTCAATGAGAGGAAATGGCATAAAGGCCTATACGACATCAGCCGAGACGGCTTAGGCAAACGGTAGAGTCGATGGGCTTGGTCTGGCAGGGTACCTATCACCGTGGGATAGACGACGCTAGAAATGTCGCTTCACTCGTGAAAGAGATGTTCAGCTGAGCGTTTGCTCACTGCGCTCTTAGCCTGTACGCAAAGCACGTTATCATTGCCGACTCAAAGCAATGGAGACCCACACGTGAGAAAGCAACCTATGAAAATCATCATCGAAGAATGGGACGGCGATTGTGCAACTCGAATTCCTGATGAGGCATTGCAGGAGCTGGAGCTTGATGTCGGCGACTCACTGTATTTGATAGAGGAGTTTGTCGGCAACACGCGCTGCTTAGTCCTATCGAAAAAGCCTCAACTCGCGGATCGAATAGACGAATTCACTGAAGCCTGGGACTTCGGACACCCTGGTAATGCCGAGGACAAATGAGGTAGCCTCAATGCGCTTCTTGAATCAATCATCGCGGGCCAACTGTGGAGTGACTCGCCCGGGCATGTGAATACTTGGGGTCGAGCCGGGCTCAAGCCCGAAGGAGCGATAGCCAAAGTAGCTTTAGCTCCGCAGCCCAACAAGTCGCCTATCGAATCTCACACAAAAACTCCCCTCTCCAGTCGGCCGATAAGATCGAAGATGGCCTTCGTTTCCACCCTCGTCCCCATCATATCCAGAGGACGCTTCGAACCAAGCCCGCAAACCGGCGAGCTCATCCATTCTGTCGCAGCAGCGACATCGTCTTCGAATAGGGAAAGGGCCTGCTCAAAGACAGCTACCAATGCAACCAAGCGGTCGCTTTCTACGACGTTGAACCGCGCTCTCGCGAATTAGGTCGTGAAGCCTGGTACCGCGTGACGGCAGCCCGAGGGTCATCCAAATGCTCTGTGGTATCTGGGGCCCTGGTGAGTATTCCTTTATAGATGACAGCACTTTCACCTCCATTTAAAAGACATAAGGATACGCCGGGCATGGCCCTAATCAGCGACATCTCCATTACTCTCTACGTAGGTTTATCAGAGATGGAAAGATGTGATATCGAAGGTAGCTGCGCCCATCAGTTCTCCAAATAAAGGTCGATTACCTTTTCCAGTATCGAGGTCTTCGCCGACTCACGCAGAAGCAGTAGATCAAAGGTGAAGGATGCAAAAAATGCCTCGACCAGCGGGTGACCGAAGGCCATCTGCCGCTCACCATCCGGGCCATATACCAACACGTTATAGATCCGGTTCTGCTTGTCGATGGCGCTATTCGCCGGCAGGGCCTTGGAGACAAAGAAGCGAATCCCCTCCACCCCGGTGTCTTGCAAGAAGACGAAGTGTTGCTGCTTTTTGCTCACCGGGGTCAGGTAGTACGGCAGAGGGTTCCTCTCGGCCTTGGTGAAGCGCCGGACGTTTTGACTAGCAAAATGCACCTCGATATTGTCAAAGGCCGCATTGCCAATGATTTGCGGGACACGGTTGCTGGAGTAGACGTTCAGCCAACAGCCGGTCACCAAGTCACACATCATGAACGAGTTGTTGTAGAGAGCCTCGAAGCTCGACATGGAACTGCGCGACAAGGACTTCGCCAGGAGCGGATAGCGATAGTCGAATTCGCCACTGGTAGTGTTGTCGTATCGCGCCACCTTCTGCAGGTGAATCACACTGCCTTCCAGTTGAGCGTCGGCCACTACGATCCACTTGCGTTTATCGTTGTCACGCCGGCAGCTCAACAGCTCCAGCTGACGGGGCGCGTAGTTGGCCCCTGGCACAATGACCTGCTTGCGGTCGAAGACGCTTTCCTTGATCCACAGTTCATAGGCGATCCTCTCCAGGCGCAGGTCATCGAGCACTAGCGCACCGGGCTGATCCGGGGGCGTGCTCTTCTCTCTGGCCAGGTCATAGCCCTGACAGACAAAGGCCTTCTGATTGCGGAAGCGCTCATACTTCATGCGTGTGTACAGATCAAAATCCGCCAACGCCGGCCCAGCTTTCGAATCAATAGACTGGCAGGCGCTCCAGAACGTGCTGTAGGTCTCGCCGGTGGCGCGATTGATGATGCTGGTAGCGCCGTCGCGCTCCTGGTTGATGACCAGGTAATTCACTCCCTCCGCCGGCAGTTGAGCAGGATCGGTAATTTCCTTGCCAATTAGTATCCGCTGAGGCTTCAGTTTGGACTCAATGGCCGCATGCAGTACCAGCTGTTCCTGTGGACTGGCGTAATCCTGGTAGTCATCGATCACCACCAGCGGACGTTGGCAGGCGGTCGCCGGCGAGAGGAATTCCCGCACCTGATGGGTAGCCGAAAATCGAATGGGTTCGAACTCCACCCCAGCTTGTCCGAGCATCTGCTCCAGTCGATTCAGGCAGTCGTTCAGGTGGAAGTTGGTGCTGTGGCGATAGTCATTGCGCATTTCCTTCGAGACATCTTGATTGGAAAACAGCATGAATTTGCGCCCCTGGAACTTGCGCGCATCCCGCCGATTCTTGGCCACATACTGCTTTCCTCCATAGAAAAACATGAAGGTCGTCCCACGCACCACCGAAGTGGTGGAGACCTCGGCCGTACAGGCGAAAACTTGGCGCTCCAAAGTCAGTACCAGCTCCTGCTGTTCGGAGAGATAGATCTGAATGGCCAGCGCATCAAATAATTGGATCTCGGTCGATCGGGAGATCGGCATGACGCCGATGAACAGTTCCGCGCTGTATTCCACCGGCTGAATTTCATAGTGCTGGTTGGCATCCAACAGGAAGTCCATTTTCAGACGCAGGCCGATCATGATCGCAATGATTCGCGTGAGGCTTACCTTTTCAGCCTGCAACTGGTTGCGGATCTGCTCGGGCATTTGAGGTTTCGTGCCAAGGTAGGCGAATACAGTCTTCCCCTTATCCACCAGCAGTCGGTTGTAGTGGATGCCGACAGTGGCCTTGACCCCAAGAGCCTTACCAACTACTTCACGAATCCGGGCGTCCACGCGAGTGAAGTAATCTGCGGTGGATTCCCCCTTGTTCCGCTGCAGTTGGAAAATTCCACAGTTGATGTGCAGGTTGGAGCCAGGTACGGGCTGCAGAATCTTGCGCAGGAGCTCGTCCAGACTGGCCGATATCAACTGCAGCATGTTTGTGCGTGCAATCGGGAACTGACCGACTTCGATGGGCTTGATAGGACTTTTCATGCGCGCCCCCGGAGAATGTCCAGCAACTGTGGATTGATGACGTACTGCTCGCTCAAAGAGTAGCTTGGCATAGCCCCCTCCCCAACCGAGCTGTATGCGCTGATCTTCTTGAACAAGTTCATGTATCGGATCAGCGTACCGTTGGAATACTCGGGAAAATCGTTCAGGGCGTTGTGGTCATGGCGCGCATTGACATAGACGAACTCCGGCTCCAAGTTGCGGGTACTGCAGATTGCCGTCAGTTTGTCGCGTTTCTCTGCCGCCCGACTGAGCAGATCCCTAGACATATCTTCCTTGTCGAGGCTAGCCGACCAGTTTTTCACATCAATGCAAACCAGCCGCGAGTTGACGACTAGGTAGACGTCATACAGTTCATACGCCTCGGGGGTCAGCAACTCGAACTGCTCGGCGATGCTCAGTGGCGTGATGCCGAGCTTTTTCAGGCAGGACGAGAATAGGAACTCACCCACGTTGCCCTTGAGCAATGGCAGCAAAGCGGGACTGGGCGGATTCTGCTCCAGTTCGCGGGTATCCAGGTTGGCCGCCTGGCGAATCAGGCCAGGCGCCGCATTCTGCTGACCCTTCTCCATGCGCAGGTATTCCGGCACCAGCCAGAGATAGGGCTGGTAGAGTCCCTGACCGTCACTCATGTCCGTGATGCCGAACTGGTCATCCCCCATGGTGCAGAGGGTGACCCCGGTATGGGATTCCTGCCAGAAGTAGAATTTGCCAATCACGTCCTGATAGTACGGCTTGGCCTTGATGATCGGATGCTTCAACAGATCTTGCACATATTGGCGCGGCGCGGTGATCGACGTAACGTTGCGCAGTGCCTCGTTCAACTGAGCCGCCTCAAGGTCACCGGCGCGGGCCTTCTGCAGAATCGACTTGCGGAAGTCATTCTCGAAGAACCCATTGATCATTTTCCCACTCTGCACAGCGCTCCGCTGGAAATCCTCTCGAGCTTCGTCCGAGGCGAAGGAGCGACCCTTTGCCTGCTCCAGGCAAAACTCCATGACCTTGCAGTTCAACAAGGACAAGCTGTCGAGCATTAGGTCGTTGCCATTGCGAAGCAGATGTGAATACCCGACCACCAGCGAATCCATGACGTCGTCCGGCATGATGATCTCCGAAGTGGTGTAGGTGTCTCGGCGCTCAATCCGCCCGATGGCCTGGATGATTACCTTCATTCGCGACAACAGATTTTCGTCGCTAAGCACTCTGCGATTCTTGCTCTGCAGCAGGTTCGTATCGAAGTCACTGAGCTTGGTGTTGGTGTTCGCCGCGTGATACTTCAACATAAGGATATGGTTCTGCACCGTGTTCAGCCCCTCCTCGGTGAAGACCTCGGTGTAATAGGGGGTATTGATCAGCACAAGGCGCTCGAAATCCTCCTCGATCCCCTGCTTGGTGTCCTCAATCACCAGGTTCAAGCCCGTACCGGCGCTGTTGTATGACGAGATGAACGCAATCTTGGTGTTCTCATCGACCTTCAGGCACTCCTCGAATTTCGGATGTTTGGCCAAATTGGCGTCGAACAGGATGACCCGCACCCTCGGCCGATCGTTGAAGGGGCTGATATCGATGACCATATCCTCAATCAGAGGCTTGCAGGCCCGGAAGCGCCCATTCCTGTTTTCCTGCAGCAGCTTCTTGAAACTCGCCTGGAACCGGTTATTAAGAGATAGGATCATCGAGTGGCGGCCGTCCCAGGCAGTCAACAGCATGGCCTCGATCTGCCGCTGAAAGGCGGCAGTGTGATGGCGATTGTTGCTATAGAAGTACGGCGTCAGCATCTCCCGCCAGTCCAGGCAAGCGTTCTTGAATTCAGCTTTTTTGGTGTAGTCGGTGATCATGTTCCTTGCGCTGTCATGGAAGGTACGGATCTGCACATCACGAGCTTTTTGCCGGGCATCGCGCAGTGCGGCCATCACCTTCCGATCCTTATCGCTCCGCTCTAGCACCTTGAAATCCAGGCTCGTACCGTACTGCTGGAGCATGTCGCGGGTGAACGACCCAGAGTAGGATTGCTTGAACCCGGTGGTGGCGGACAAGCACATCACCGAGTTCCTCGTGCCATGCAGCAACCGAAGGAGGATTACCTCCGGCAATTCAAGGAACAGGTCGAGTAGCAAGGAGACATAGATGCGTTTGTGCTTGGTACCGGGTTCGAATTCGAGCGTGTGCACCTTGACCAGCGAAAACACCATCTTTGGCATCAGGTATGCGTAGTGCTGATCAATGAAGATGTCGCTTTCGGTCGAGCGATCAAACACCGCATTGATGTACTGGCGGTGCTCGCCAGCGTTCACAATGAAGTCGTACAGCAGACTGTTCTGGCTGGCGCTATCACCGGTCTTGATCAGGCCCAGCAGGTGCTTGTTGCTGATGTGCGAGCAGGTCACCAATACACACATGAGGGCCTGCAACAGATCGTACAGGGAGGGGTTGGTATCCTCCGGAGCGCGTTGTTTGTAGATCAGCAACTCAGATCCGCTGACATGTTCGCGGATACGAATTTGCTTCAACTGCTCCTCTGCGTAGAAGCGCCGGGGGCTCATGGCAAAGATGTTCTTGGTGATGGTGAGAATCTGCTCAACCTCACTTGTGTCGATGGCAATATGACCGAGGTTGCGCTCGCACATGGCCAGGATGGTGTCCAGCGGAACTGACGTCTGACAGCGATTGTTGTACAGGTCGAACAACTCGTCGCTGAGCTTCTTGATCGGCTCATAAAGCACGATGTCATCAATATCCTCCCCTTCAGCGTGCTTGATCGAATTCACGAGACGGGACAGCGTGGCAAAGACGTGGTGCACCTGGTGCTTGTCAGTAATGAGTTTCTTGTACGTGCTTTCGAAGAAGAGGCTGTAGGCGACATGCTCCTCGTCCACAACCACGGTAAAATCGATCATGCGCTGGCGGAATACATTGTCAGGATCGACGCGGAACCACTGCTCACGGAGAAACGTGATCTGCTCCTCGAAGGACTTGCCGTTGACCGAGCCGATACGCGTGTTAAGGTCGACCGAGTTGGTGGGTGCCAGTTTTTGCCCGAGGATATCGTCGAACTGGCACGTGCTGATGCTAGGCTTACCCCCTTTGGTGTAATTCACCACCATGGTGGCAAACAGGAAACGCTTACTGGTAGCCAACAGGATGGTAGGCATGCGCTTGGCACGCTCCAGTGGGAGCAGATGATCGATGATCTCAAGGATCACCTGGTCTTTTACCGTGCTAGTCCTTTCAAAACGCTTATCCAGCGTGATGTACTCGCCAAAGCGATCTTCTTCCACGATGGCGGTGACCAGCCCCTGCAGGGCCGACAGCAGATCCCAACGGGCACCGTTGACGTCCTGCTGAAGGCGTTGGAGCATTAGATCATGAGGCGAAAGAGTGCTCAGGCGCTCTTCCTGATTGAGCAAGTTGCGCAAGTGCTGCACTAGTGTGTCGAGGCGCACAGCCTGTTCCGGAAAGGACTTGCGGAGAACCTTCGCCCACCGGGTGTATAGTTCTTCGTTCCTAGTCTTGGTGACCCAGCCGACATAGTCCAAGTCGTTCCGGTCGGTACGGGCCAGGAAGCTGAGGAATTTCACCCCTTTCTCTTTCGCCATCTCAACGATGTCCTGCCCAAAGCGGATTTGCGCCTTCTGCGGGGTCATGAACAGCAAGTTGCGATGGCCCCTGCCGCTAGGCTGTATTGGCGTGTTGACCAGGTATTCGCGGATGACGTTGTAGGACTTACCAAAGCCCGTACCTTCGTTGGCAAAACTGCAGGATGGGAACATCCTGGCGGCGCCATTGAAGAAGGACGACAAGGCCAGACGCTGGGTGTTGATCTCGTTTTTCAGCGCTTCAGGGATGGCTTTGAGTTTCTGATCTGGAGCGAATAGACTCATTTGCACAAACAACCTCCTCGTCTGCCCCGCAGGCAACCGGCAATCGAAGGCGCGAGCGCATCCGAAAGCCTGCCGTCTCAGGCAACTTCATATTTTTTATTGTCGTATTGGCGAGCAGAGTTCGTGCAGCCCGAAATGGCTATAGCTCACAACTCAAGTCGCGCGGATACCTATTAGACATCCGTCAAGTGCGGAACATACCGTCGTTGCCCGTGAACGGGTCAAAGATTGGGTGGTTGCCTGCGCGTGCTAGATTTTTTCTATTCAATTAGACGCTTGCTCCTACAGGGATGAGTAAGCTTCTCGATGAAGCTCTACAGGAACTGTAGCTTGTTAGCGACGCTCTACTTCTGATAGAAGAATTTGTCGGCAACACGCGCTGCCTCGTCCTTTCAAAAAAGCCTCAAATTGCGGATTGAATAGACGAGCTCACTGAAGCCCGGTGAAAGGCCCCGGGTTTCATTGACATCTCTAGGCCTTACAATGAGGCCTTGTAGGAGGTGCCATGAGTGACCTGAATCGCTTCGGTACCCTCCAGCCGGCAAATTGCTCGCCCGTTCTTTGTTATGACGAAACTGTGACCTTGGGCGACCAGCGCAAAAAGGCGGCGGAGTCGCCGGCGAGCTTGGCTACAGCTGAAGGTTGTACGCATAACTGAGGCACCTCTTAAATGGTGTTCTAGATAGTAGCGTCATACAGCCCTCACGTTTGGTTCAGCGCCGACCTAGCTCACTTTGCTGGTGTGACGTCATTCCGGTTTCCGGAGGTCGCCCCATCAAGCCGAAGGATGAGTCACTTGGAAAGCTTGATACACAGCCGTCTTCGCCCACGACCTCTTTAGCGCAGACAAAAAAAGCCCCATTTAAGGGGCTCTGGCTTCACTGCACTACGATCATCGCTGACGCCCATAACATCTGGAAGCTAATCAGGAGCGGAAACGTCAATGCAGCAAAATACTGTATATTTATACACATGTTTACGTCAAGCATTTATTTCCAGACACCCGGCCTCACAAGTCGAGCCGGGCTCAAGCCCGAAGGAGCGATAGCAAATATATCTACAGCTCCTCAGCCCAACAGACCGTCTGATGAATTTCACACAAGCACTGCCCTCTCCAGTCGGCCGATATGATCGAAGACAGCCTTGGTTTCCAAACGTGATATCGAGAGGTTATGAGTTCATCCTAGCCTGTGAGCTTTCGTGACTTCCACGAAATGGGTGTGCACCGCTTCGCTCGTTTCGAAACCTACACTTGTTGCATGACAAGCGCTTCAAGCACGGATAGTGTCAGCGCCATGAATGTCTCAAACCCGGCCCTCCCCGACTCGATTCCTCCGTCAATACTGGCGCGCGCAGACTTACTTGTAACGAAGACTGCTTTCCTGGCTGGCATGGTCGCGCATGAAACCGCTGCGTGCTTGAGTAGACTGCTGATGGCCTCTGACACTGGGTTCTCGAGGATCATCGACGGGCACCACACTGTGTCCGAGGTGCCGAAAGATGCAACCAACTTGGCATGCACGCAGCCCTTGCTAGGGGAAATCACAGACCTTCGTCGACGTACTCTTGCGGCGCTGGCCCACCACTATCACCTCGTACAAACTCAACCGCTTTGGGACGGTAACGGGGCTATGGCGAGGATGATCATTCATATGCACTTCGTTCAGATTGGGTTGCATCCGCACCTGTGGTCGATGTCTCGCGGCATAGCTCGCAGACGAGAGGAGTATCACGCTGCCTTGGGCATAACTGATCGCACGCAAAAGAATCAATTCGCCGGTGATGTCCAGCGATCAGACAACGCCTCTCTCACCTTCATCGAGCTTATGCTCGATGTCTGTCATGAAGAAGTCGATTACATGACTGCTGCCCTGAGTCGTCACAAGCTTCGTGAATCTGTTATGGATGCGTTCAGAACGAACTCGCGCTTACAGGGAATAGGGATCAGATTAGAAATTGCGCCAGCATTCCTTGCACTGCTGATCCAGGGTGCGCTTCCTCACGCTGAGTTCGAAACTTTCACCGGGCTCCAACATGAAGCAGCAAGCGATCAGTTAACCAGGTTGGTCAACATCGGCCTTGTGGTGAGCCCCCCATCTGAATTCAGTACGCTGCAGGTAGGCCTACCGGTTTGGTTTGCAGAAGACATCTTCCCGGATTTGCACAAGTTCTGATAGCACTGATGGCCAACTTACAGCCTGTTCGATACGACGAGAACTTAAGCCGGTACATTGCTCAGAGAGCCAACGGTGATACGAAACTGAACCGTTCGAGTGTATGCTCACTGCACACTGAGCCTATGTCCATCAAGCGAACTCTTAGGCTATTCCCAAAGCTCTTTTGACAAACGTCTGATCAACGTAGCCAATCTCCTTCCAGGCCTCTACATTAGCCCTGAGATAATCAGCCAAACCATCAACGCCAAGCTCCTCCGGGAAATCCATCACCGACGCCATCCGATGCAAGGTCTGAATCGGGATACCCATTTCCTCTAGGGCGTTTACCCCAGGCGGAAGATGTAGATTCTCGAAGATCATCCTCAAATGGCCATAATCGATTTTGCTCCGAATGTTGCGCTTTGCCGCGTGCAGACGGACGACATCCTCCAGCAGTCCCAGCAGTTTCGGAATGGTGTATCCGAAGGTGTTGGTCACCAACTTCAGGTCGTTGTTGAGCATGTTCGAGAGCGTGTGCTCGTCACCCTGCTCGATCCGCTGCTTCGCATACGCAATCTGGCTCTTCAAATAGTCTGAATAACTCGAAGCGTTCAGATAGCCGGCCAGCTTTGCAACAATCACGTCGGTGGTTTTGGTTTGTACCCCGTTCGTGGAAAACGTCTTGGGCACTACCCGAGAGATCACCTTGGCGAAGGTCTTCAGAAACTCTGCCGGTGGTAGCCAGTGGAATACGAGCGATGCAAATTGCTCATCCTTCAGCATCTCAACCAAGCTGTACAACTGCTCGAACTGCTCCATCCTGAAATGGGAATGCTTTTTCACCAGATCAATGGTGAAACGGTTTTGATCGAATGCATCTTCAAACCTGTCTTGGGAATAGTCGGACAGATGATCAGGCTGCGCACTCGCCAGCAGGTTGAGTGGGGTATCTTCATCTTGTATGCCTAGGGGGACAGCCACCTCCTGGTTGAGGTTGTCTTCTGGTACTTCCTCCAGGCAGAACACCTTGCCAACGAAGTGGACACCCATACGACCTGCGCGCCCTTTGATATTGCCATGGGTAAATTTGTCGATACCACGGCTGCCGTCGCGGTTGTCGTAGATGACAACATTCTTTGCAATTGTGTTCACGCCTTCGATGATGGTCGAGGTGCAAAGCAGGAAGCGAATGTCGCCGGCATTGAAGCGATCCGCCGTGTACTGCTGAAGCGCCCTAGGCAGACCACCGAAGTGCAACCCGATCCCATTCTTAAGCGCATAAGTGTAGTCCCATTCAGGGTCGAACTCTTCCGAGACCCAGTCGACGTGTGAACTCGTTAACTGCCGGCCATACCCTAGTCGGATAAGCTCTCGTGCCACTTTACCGGCAACCCCGGAAGACTTGCAGTAAACAATCGTGGCCCCTTCACATTGCCTAGCAATCGTAGCCAACGCCTTGAGCTTGCCCTTACCGTCGTTTGCCTCCACGCCAAACGTCTGCACATCCACGGCGACTGTGTTGAAATCGGCGGAGATGAATGTGTGCTTGTATCCGAGCTCTGTCAGGCCACGAATACTGTTCACGAAGGGGCCAGTGAGATAGAACTGCTTGGACACTTTCAGGAGCTTGCTCAAGGCGATATTTAGCTCGATAACCCGCTCATCCTTGAAGTCAGTTCCGCCGCTTTTCAGTTGCCGGAAGGCCAGCTTATAAAACTCGTCGATGACGAACAGATCGATGTCCTGGATATCGTCACGCTCATTGACCCTCTCTTGGGTCAGGACGTATACAGCCCAGTCGGAGCGGCACTCTTGTGAGCTGTGATGGATGATTTGATATTTGTCACCAAACCGATCATGTAGACGTCGGCGGGTCTCGTCGGCCAGGGCGACTGTAGGCACGACCAGCACCACACGTTTCAGTTTCCCAAGCCCTAGGAGGGAGTCAACGATGGCGCTCTTTCCCATGCTCGTAGGAGCACTGAGCACTAGGTTGCGGCCCGCTTTCAGCAGGTCGAAGATGTGGAACTGCATCGAGTGGAACACGTATTTGTCGGAAAACGGCGTCCGATACAGGTCGAGCGCGACGCGGTCGCCGGGGGTGAGGTCGGTGAACTCTTTCTTGAGGTAAGGAAACAGCCCCGATTTCCTTACCATGTTTCGCAGGATGGCAGTGTGGTCTGAAAACTTTTCGCGGACATCCAGTGCCCTGACGATCAAGTCTCGCCCGAGATTGTTCGACACCGGGTTGGACAGGAGGGTATTGATCGCTGCCAGGTATTGGAACGCCGAAAAACCCTCACGCCCTAAGCTAAGCTTCGCCACATCATAAACATCAGTCATACGGCCTCCCTTACCTTAGCCTCAATCATCCTGGTCAACTTTTCCAAGCTCGGTGCTGGGTAGATGAAAACATCAATGGCGAGCTCTGCGAAAGGCGAGTCGTGTTGCAGATCATCCGCAAACGCTTCGAAGAGCGCTGTCGTTTCCTGCTCCAGATGGTCTTCGTGCCCGGACGTCATAGGCTCAGTCAGCAGCGACGAGTCGTAGCCAACAAACAGCACGAACCGGAACCGTTCCAGGTGTTTCTCGAATGCGTGGCTTCCATCCAGAATCTCATCGATGTCATGGCGCAACAGGTAGTCATCATCCTTTATGTCGAGGATCTTGCCCCTGGCGGTGTCGAACCACTCGGATATTTCTTCGTACAGCAGCTCTCGAATCTTCGGCAACCGCGTGGAGATGTTGGCTGCCGTTACCAACTCGCTGAAGCCGACCCATAGCTGATCGCCCTCTGGGTCACGGCGGACGATATGCACGTTCTCCAGAATCTTTTCTTCACCGTCCCCGTCCAGGTAGAGCAGGCACGGGATGGGCTGGCTTTCGTGCATTTGGCGTATCGTGGCGTGGAGTAGCACCCGCCCTAGAAAAGAACTGACGTCCGACAATGACGCGAACACAGTCGTCTTCAACCGCTGTCGCTGTTCAACGAAAGACAGCTTGTGTATGTCGGCCATCTCTTTGGGGCGAAGAAACACTTCATCCAGCCAGTTGCACACATTTTCGGCGATGTGCTTGTAGCGATAGCGTTTCAAGCTGTAGTGCTGGTGGAGCACCCTTCCATTTCGCTTTTTGCACGGTGAGGCGAGCGGGCTCCGAAAGGGGACGAGAATGTGTGGCAAGTCGCGTTTGACGTAAACCTTGCGCCCGGACTGCCTCTGATCCTCATCAACTAGTGCCTTGAACCAAGTGTTCAGATCAGCGCGAAGGTAGGACTTGTCATCTACGGTATGGATCCTGCGGGAAAGTGCGCCTTTGCGGGTGACTGTGTCCAAGATCCTGCGCCAGATGTCCTCCGCGCAAGCCTCTGAGCTCAGCAACACTCCGTGAAGATCCTGAACAGCCAGGCGGATGTTCCTCACGCCGAGCAGTTCAATCTCTCGCAAGGATCGGAAGACCTCCCACCAGGTTGCATCAATCCAATCAGCAACATCCACGCCGCTAGGAGCTACGTAGTCCTCGGTTTTCATGTTCAGGTACTCGATCAATTCGTCGCGACCCTGCTTTTCCTCTCGGCCATCGCGGCTGACCCGCAAGTACTCAAGCGTCGCCTTGACCGGATCTTCCGTGACGATACGAAATTTTCTCGGCACTGTGAGGCCAGGCTCACTCTGCATGGATTTGTGCAGAATGGAGCTGCAGGGGATCTTGGTCTTCCCAGTACCGGTGGAGAGGATGACAAGATGGGATCTGTCCCAGCGTGCTTTCGTGGTGGTTTTCACCTGCACGAACTCGACGAAGTCATCGCAGACAATGTCGATGTCGTCCGTGACCTCGCAGCGAATACTTTGGATGGACTTGTCCCGCAGCATGCGGGTTACATGATAGGCGGCAACACAATCCTGAAAGATGAAGCCGTGCTTGGCGGCAACTCCGCCAGCGTCATTAGGTTCCATCTCGACTTCCATGGCATGTATGGAGTGGAATCTATGGGAATAACTGCCCCCAGTCCACACCATTAGTGGCGTTTTGCCAACTATTCGGATGTGGCATTTCGATATTGACCTACTCAGTTCAGCGCTCTGTCTCACCGCACAAGGCTAGGTACGCGCACAGCCTAAGCGGGCCGTTGATTGGCACGACTGAGAACGACTACCCTGAAACGATCCAAGCCAAGTCATTCTTGCCATGAGCATTGAAGCAAAACTCCTTAATCTCGAAGCAATCCCAAACCTTCTCGCGCCATACAGTATCTGTTTTGCGTAGACCTGAGGGAACCTGCGGAGAGGTGGGAGGATCCGAATCACCAAGACCGCTTGTAGTCGTTCCCGATCAGATGGAAACGATTGAGATTGGCCTAGTGGTAATCGATTTAGAATCACTTGAGATCGTCGATGAATTCCAGCGCTTCGTTAGGCCTCAGATCCACCCAATCCTTACTGATTTCTATAAGAAGCTGACGTCCATTCAACAAGCAGACGTTGACGGCGCCCGAACGTATCAAGAGGTTGGCGAAGATCTACGAACGTTCGCTGCACATTATACAAATGCAGCCTGGGCGTCATGGGGTGACTACGATGCAAGACAGCTAGAACGCGATGCTGGATTTGCTGCGTGCCCTTCCCTGCTTGCGGGTGTCCCACATTTCTATGCGAAGAAATGGCATGCTGGGTTGTATGACAATCAACCAAAAGGACTTCGGCCCACTGTAGAGTCGATGGGTCTAGTTTGGCAGGGTACCTATCACCGAGGGATAGACGATGCTAGAAATGTGGCCTCCATCGTTCAGGAGATGCTTCGCTGATAGATGAGCCGGGCCATAGGCCCGAAGGATCGATACCTAACAATCAGTCTCAGCAGCCACCGCGCAATGAAGCGCGTGACCAACTTAGGCGAGCTTTTACCCTCGCTCCCAACATTTCCAGCGGACGCTCCGACGTCCTCCGAAATCATGCCGCTGCCCCCTCTACTCACCGCTCATGGTAATGGCCACTGGCCTCTAAAAATCCCCGATGCGCGCTAATGCTGCGTTAAGATGAGACACCGGCCAAAACTGGTCTGCGCTAAGGAGGGGTCGCAAAGTGGAAAGAGTATTCGCTTTCGTTGATGAGTCAGGAAATCACGACCTAAATACATCGAAGCAGGGGAGCTCAAAATTCTTCGTGGTTTGCTCAATTCTCGTCGCAGACGCAGATCTTCCGCGTTGTTATGAAATGGCAGAGTCGGTTCGGTCGCGCCATTTTCAGAAAGGTGAAATCAAGTCCAGTAATCTTAGGCCCAAGGATAGTGACCGCCGCAAGCGCATCCTGGACGACCTCGCGGAGCTTCCCCTCAAGCTATTTGTCGCAGTAGTTGAGAAGGAGCGAGTCATTCGCGATGGTGGGTTGCAATACAAGACGTCCTTCATAAAATTCGTCAACGACCTTCTTTATGCACGGCTCTTCCAGCATTGCCCCGATGCCCATGTGACTGTCGATGAGCATGGCGGGGTGGAATTTCAGGCCAGCCTGAAAGCTTATGTAGAAGCGCGTTATGCTGGCAACGATCTCTTTGGATATGCCAAATTTGAGACCAAGAGCAGCAAAAGTGATGTACTTATTCAGGTCGCCGATTTCTTCGCGGGGACAATTGCCCAGATCTATGAAGGTAAGGCCGCACCGGCCGTCGAGACTGCCTACAAACGTATTCTAGGACACTTAACGTTGGGCGTGCAGGAGTGGCCGCCAAAGTTCGGATCTCTTCTTCCGCCACCTTCCGGCGAGGTTGCATACGCCGACCATCTGGTTCATAAGGAGGCACTTAAAAAGGCTGACCAATTCCTTGCCAAAGTCGGACGGTATCCGGACGAAGATGAGCGGCTGCAGAGCTGCATCCTAGACTACCTCCGCTTCAAGAGCGAATTTGTAGGCGAACGTGGTTATATTTCCACCGGTGAGCTGAGGAAGCATCTTATTGCTTGCGGTTTTAGTGGGCTTAAGAATCAGAAACTAAGGTCAAACGGAATCGCCAAGCTGCGGGATGCTGATGTAATTATCGCTAGCGGCGGTAAGGGGTACAAAATCCCGCAAACACGAGCAGACGTAAACGACTACGTCCATATGGTTTCGAGTCAGGTAATACCGCTTCTCGATCGAGTCAAGAAGGCACACCAAGCCTACTTGCTTAGCAGCCTGGGGGATTACGATATTCTGACTACTGCTAATGTGCCAGAGCTAAAGAAGTTGGTAGCGGCGCTTGATCCGTTTGCTGTGGGGCCAGAGCCGTGATCAGTAGTCGCGGTAGGGACGGCAGTTACCTGCGCCCCCCGAACAGATCCGTACGTGCGGGACTACCGCATACGGCTCCTGTCTCGGGTATGTGACCTGCTCGACCTTTCGAGATGTTGAGAGCGTGAGCAGCTTGAGCACCTTTTGAATGCGCTCTGACTTACGTAATTGCCTGATTCCTAAATCTCGCCTGAAACTCAAGCAGTAAAAAATGTCCGAAATTTCGTATCGAGAGGCCTATAGAAAAGGCAGTGCTTTCTGTTCCGAGAGAACGCATTTAAGCCGCCCAATGTTAAACCGTTAGCACTCATGTTCGTATGCGTCCAGCGAAGTCACCTACCCAGCCCAGTTTTCAGTCACAGGATTGCTAAACCAGCTGGCGGATTCCCAACGACAAAATCAACCCACCGCACAGGCGGTCAATTGCTTTTTTCCTCCCTTGATAAGCGGAAGCAATCTTAGGCTGCGAAAGAGCGATTGCGACCATTCCATACCAAGCCATTGAAACCACCACTACAACTGCCAGCATCGACAAAAACGTGCCTAGCGAAACGTGGGCGGGAGCTGCGGCTGAAAAAACAGCGGCATAGAAGGCCATGGACTTGGGGTTACCAATGTTGGTGATCACCCCTTGAGTAAAGGACTGTCGGCAACTGCCGGCGACGGCATCATTTAGCGGGCCGAGAGCGTTCCTCCCTGCGTTGATTAGCAATCGGAGCCCGAACCACATCAGATAGGCTGCCCCCAGCACCTTTACAACAAGCGCAGCCCAGGGGAGCGCAGCAAATACAATCCCAAGCCCTGCAATCGCACAGGTTGACCAGAACAGGTTGACCACCACGATTCCCGCTACCAAGGCCAGGGCTTCAGACCGTGTCGCAGCCACCGCCTTATGGACGACTGCAACGAAATTCGGCCCAGGAATAACGACACCAGCCAAGTAGACCAAAAACACTGTCAAAACAGCGGAACCGTCGATCATATGATTTCTCGCGAGGTCTGTAGGCGGTGATCGTCACCAAAGTAAGAGTTTTACACAGCACCTTCAGATTAGGGGCTTTTTACGTATGCGTCCGGGCATCAAGCCTTGCGTAACAAGATAGGTTGCCACCTATGCGGCAACAACTGATCGATTTCACTCGCCCGCTGCGTCGGCAGCCGCGTGAGCACGTCCTTCAAATATGCATACGGATCATGACCATTCAGCCGCGCAGACTGGATCAAACTCATGATCGCCGCAGCCCGCTTGCCGCTGCGTAGCGACCCTGCGAAGAGCCAGTTCTTACGTCCAAGAGCCCAGGGCCGGATCTGGTTCTCGCACCAGTTATTATCAATGGGTACAGTCCCGTCATCGAGGTAGCGCGACAGCGCTGCCCAGCGTTTCAGGCTGTAATCCAGTGCTCTGCTGATTGCTGAGCCTTCAGGCACGAGATCGCGCTGGGCGATCATCCAGGCGTGCAGCATATCCATCACCAGCACGGCTTTTTCTTGGCGTATTCGGCGCCGTAAATCCGGCTCCAGGTCGCGGACTTCGCTCTCGATTTCGTACAGCAACTGGATGTAGCGCAAGGCTTGCTCTGCGAGCGTGCTTTTGTTGGTGGCGTGCAGTTCGAAGAACTTGCGCCGTGCATGGGCCATGCAGCCGATCTCGGTCACGCCGAGTTCAAAACTGGCCTTGTAGCCACCAAAATCATCACACACCAGCTTGCCCTTCCAGTCTTGCAGGAAGTTGCGAGCATGCTCCCCAGCGCGGCTCGGGCTGAAGTCGTAGACAACAGCCGCTGTTTCGCAGAACTGGCTGGTGGCGTAGGCCCACACATAAGAGCGATGGGTTTTCTTTGAGCCCGGAGCAAGCATCTGCACCGGCGTTTCATCGGCATGGATAACCTGCTGCCCGAGCACTAGGTCGCGCAGCGCATCGACCAAAGGCTGCAACTGCACGCCCGTCATGCCAACCCATTGAGCCAACGTTGAACGTGGAATCGCCAAGCCGGCACGACCGAAAATCGATTCCTGACGGTAAAGCGGCAAATGGTCAGCAAACTTCGCGATCATGACGTGGGCAAGTAGCCCGGCGGTCGGGATGCCCTTGTCGATGACTTGCGCCGGAACCGGCGCCTGGATCAGTGTTTCGCAGTCATCACAGACCCATTTGCCACGGACATGGCGCTCAACGGTAAACACGCCGGGCGTGTAGTCCAGCTTCTCGCTGACGTCTTCACCGATGCGTTTCAGTGCGCAGCCACATGGACAGTGAGTGTTGTCCGGTTCGTGATGGATCAACGTGCGTGGAAACTCTGCTGGCAATGCAGTGCGCTTGGGCTTTTGCTTTTTCTCGGTCGGCGTCGGAGCTGTTTGCAACGCCTGAAGCTCTGCTTCAATTGCCGCGATATCGGTATCGATCAGGTCATCGAGCAAGCTGGCCTGCTGCGGATTCATCTGCTCGCTACGCTTGGCAAACTTCAATCGCTTGAGTTGGGCGATCTCGTGGGTCAGCTTCTCGATCACCGTTTGATCGCGGTTGATCTTCTTGCCCATGGTCTCGATTTGCTGGTCGAGCGTCTCGACACGCTGTATCAACTGCGCCGCCAAAGCGCGCAGTTGTTCAGGGGTAAGGTGGTCGGGATTGGGGAGCGAAGTCATGGTGCCGATTTTGCCAGACCAGACAATTCACGGCGATAGATCGATAGGCTAATGGCAGCTGTTAAAGCAGTGTGATTGCGCCGCCGGAGCCCGCGCGCTGCCATGGCAGGCCCAACACCAACGCCTGGAGTTGCTCGGTACCCAACTGCATTTCAGAACCCTGGCGAATGCCTGGCCAGTGGAACTTGCCTTGATTCAAACGGCGAGCCGCCAGCCAGATCCCGAAGCCGTCATGCACCAGAACTTTCATCCGAGTGGCCCGGCGGTTGGCGAACAGATAAGCACAGTGCGGCTTCGCCGCACCGAACACCGCGATCACCCTGGCTAACGCGGTTTCGGTGCCCGCTCGCATGTCCATCGGCTCAGTAGCGAGCCAGATGAAGTCGATGCGGATCATCGCAGCAGGTCTCGAAGAAAGGTCGCGCAGGCAGCAGCATTTTCGCTTGGCCAGTTCACTTTGACGGTGCCGCTCGGGTGCTGGATCTCAACGCAGATGTTCGAGGATGCCGCTTGCGAATTTGCTCCGGCCAACTGGATGGGTAACGGAATGAATGCAGGTTGCAGCGCCGTGCTTTTCTGCGCATGAACCCGAATCCATTTGTGGACGAGGTTTGCGTTGAGGCTATGGCTGAGGGCGACGCTGGCAATCGAGGCACGAGGCTGGGCGCACTCTTGGATGACCTGGACTTTGAAGGAGTTGGAGTAGGAACGGCGTTGTGGCTGCATGAAATACCCGCTTAAAAGGCTAGAACTGGTGTCCACTTAAATTAAGTGCACACCATGTCTTGGCTTTGCAGCGCTGGGTAGATGACTTGGCCGGACGGATACTCATGTTCGGCTTCAGCTCGGGTCTAATAGGTTGGAGCTTTGGACGCATTGGATGACCGCTCGGCACTTATTTAAAGACTCCTGGCTCGAGTTCGAAGCGATCTCCAGACGCCTCAATGTCGGCACTCCCACCATCGGCGTAACCGTATATTTGCCATCTTCCAGCACCGGTATCGCTGACAAAAAGGGCGTGTAAACTGTCAATTACGCGCTTGCCAGTATTATCGAGGTAATTTTTATCCTGAAACAAAGCCACGAGTTTCATTCCGTCGGCCTTCCGAGACCGGATGATCCCCGTCAAGCTATCGCATCGGGCATCGCCACCCTTTAGGGTTCGCTGGCGGTTTATGCGATCTTTTTCTTCCTCTTCAGCCTCAGACACGCCAGCAACCTGACGCATGGCCCTCAACGCTGCGTCGCTGGTAACCCATCTATCGCCGAGTTTTTCGAGCCGATTTCCGCGCGCCGCTTGCATCACTTCTATCCTCTTGGGGCACATTGACCTAGCGACCTTCTCATCGACAGGAGGAAGGATGTTTTCAGCTGGTGGTTTGCCAGCCGCAGGATTCTTAAACAATGCCTTACCCGTAATCGGAAGAAGCCAGACACACAGCTTGGTCGGGGACATCGACTGGGGTAAATCGCGTTGAAACAGGGCGATCTTGAATTGGTCACCCACGGTGTAGTGGATAAATGTCCATCGATAATCAGCATTGTATTGGGTGTCGTTGGCGTCGCCATACATGTTCATGATGACGCGCCCGGCGTGGGTTCGGACTATTTCACTGGCTTCTGCGACGGTGAAACAACCGCCCCTCGAGATTGGATCATCATCTGCTCGAACGATTCCCACCCAAATGGACGAGGTGATTACCCATATAGCTAACGTTAGCCTGATCATGACTCTTCTCGCAGAGAAGAGGAGCAATCCTTGGCCGGAAACCCAATCAACCACGCACTCGGCTTAGGCTTGCCGGAATATCCTGATCGGGAGTTATCACAAATGTAGGACACTGGAAGGGAATGTCAAAAGACGCCGCTGAGTGAGGATGTATGCCGCAGGTGCTGCGGGTCGGATTCGGAATTGAGTCCTTCTCACTTGTGGGGTCAATCAGGGTTAGATATTTCAGACAGAAATCGGTCATGAACGGACGATTAGGGAAGCGGTGGCTTCGTCATTGACCATCCACGTGAAAGCGACTGCGCGCAGAATCCGAAGATCGAAATTGCAACCACGTTCCCGCCCTCCCCCAACCCTGCCAACATCAGCCCATGGATAGTTCTGAGAATCGGGTGGCTAGGGCTCTTTTGAATGACTCCAGCCCCGCCTTATCCAAAGCTGGCATCTGAATGCTCTGACCATCCAAATTCTGGTAGCTCGGGTCAGACTTCACTGACGGCTGGACATAAACAATGCCGTCTCCGTTGATCCTTAGTAGCCCAGCATCAAAAAGTTGGTGAAGGTCGGAACGCATCAGTAACCCATTGCTTGATGCGTAGTTGATTCCCGCGCTGTGGGGAGCGATGTGGCACGCCTGTAGCACAGGCTCAACCGCGCAGCCTGTGAGTGCGCACGTTCGATCATAAATGTTCATAAGCCTTTCGCGAAATTCAGCCTGCCCTCGCCGGCGCTTGACCCGCGCCAATACGTCCTCAAGCCAAACTTTCTTCTCCAGAGGTAAACCGTCATCTCTAAGCACAACCGCACTGCTGCCCCTCATGCGATTTGAAATCCCCTCAATCTCAGCCCACAGGTCTAACTGGGCAGTGAGTACAGAGAGACCCACGGATATTTTACCCAATGGAAAACGAATCCAATAAGCATCTGGGCCTAGTTTCTCTGTGACTTCTGCTCTAACCGCTTTGTTGTCAACGCGGAGCCCAAAAACGGGAGCGCTAATACCGGATTTCTTGCAAATCGCGAAGGACGGCCTGTTCTGCTTTCCGCTGCTTTCACTGTGAGTGCCGAATATGATCGCCTGCATTCCGCCGGCCAGTACACCCTCCCAGGCATCGTGATGGGGATACCTGTCTGCCAAATGGCCCATCACGCAAACGAAGCCATTGCGTTCGTCATTACTGAAGCCGTTGATCAATTCATTCACACTCGTTACCCGTTCCGTTTCGTCAAGATTGCAAATCTAGTTTGGATAGATAGCTGGCAACCACCAGAATTCGGCGCCTAAATCATGGTATTTAGACATCAAGGGAATATAACAAAACTCCCTGACCCGGTGAGAGTTAGGCAGTTGAAAAGGTTAATAGCCCACGTTGGACGCGCTGCGAGAAATACGCGTGCCGATCGGTTTGTCGATGCAGGGCCCTACGAGCATTGCCAACCATGTCCTTGAGGTTGTAGCGGGCAATCCAGTATTGCGTCCCCCCTCCGCGACTGCGTCCGAGCATGGCTGCGGATCACTCCAGCTTACGTATCTCCAATACAAAGATACGAGTCGATTCCCTCTATCACCGACTGAAGCTTCTGCCTGAGCAATGGAAGCTCTGACGCGGTTAAGGCATGAGGTCGCTCAGCCATGCCAAGGAACGCAGCCAGGGCCAGGTCAGAATGTTTGACCAACGCCACCAAATGCTCACCCCTCGGCCCGCTGCTTCCTGCCAGCCAGTTCTTCACCGTCCTTTCATTCGCGTTAGTCCAACGCATCAACGTTTTGGTCGCCTGGTGCGTGGCTCCAAGCTCCATATGCAGAGCTTTGGCGATTCCGACCGCGTACTGCTTCTGAGCCAGAAAAGAATTGCCCGTTTTCGTGAACATTTTTCCCTCCCCGGTCTTCTACCTTCTTTAGAGCCACTTTTAAAAAAAACGAAGTAACTGATCACGGCGTCCGGCATCGCCTTCAGCGGCTGCCCGATCAGGTTGAGGACTTGCCGATGCAAACTCTCATTGGCTCGAGCACCTATAACAATGGTTCAAGCGCGGCCATGGCGGCGGCTTATGTGCGGATGTCCACCGAGCATCAGCAATATTCGACAGAAAACCAGCTCGATACGATCCGCCTTTATGCAGCGACCCACGCCCTAGACATCACCAAGGTTTACACCGACGCAGGTAAAAGTGGCCTGCGCTTGGAAGGTCGAGACGCTCTCAAACAGCTCTTCTTCGATGTAGAGAAAGGGCTAGCCGATTACTCGACAGTCCTGGTCTATGACGTCAGCCGTTGGGGCCGCTTTCAAGATCCTGATGTGAGTGCCAGCTATGAGGTTCGCTGCCGGCAAGCGGGTGTGTCCGTTCAATACTGTGCGGAGCAATTCATTAACGACGGCTCACCGGTCTCCAACATCGTCAAAAGCGTGAAGCGCATGATGGCCGGTGAGTACAGCCGCGAACTGTCGGTGAAAGTGTTTGCCGGGCAGTCTCGACTGATCGAACTGGGGTATCGCCAAGGAGGCCCTGCTTGCTATGGTCTGAGACGTCAGTTAGTCGATGGCAACGGTACGCCCAAAAATGAATTGAGCCTTGGTGAGCACAAAAGCATACAAACAGACCGAGTGATTTTGGTGCCAGGCCCGAAACATGAGATCGAGATGGTTCGGCACATCTATCGGCTTTTCGTCGAGGAAGGGAGGAGCGAGCGCGAAATTGCTGATTGGTTGAATACTCAAGGCGTACTGAATGACCGTTCCGGGACGTGGTCTCGGGGTACCGTGCACCAGGTGCTGATCAACGAAAAATACATTGGCAACAACGTCTGGAACCATACCTCCTTCAAGTTGAAGCAAACCTATACGCAGAACCCTCCTGAAGAATGGATTCGAGCGGATGGAGCCTTCCTGCCCATTGTCAGCGTCATCCTATTCAAAGCTGCTCAGTCAATCATAGAAACGCGTTCCTACCGCATGCCTGACGAGGAAATGCTCCAGGTACTGAAGACGATCTATAAGCGCAGAGGATATTTATCGGGACTTGTGATTGACGAGTCTGAGGGCTGCCCTTCAAGTAGCGCTTATCAGCACCGGTTCGGGAGCTTGCTTCGCTGTTACTCGCTGATCGGGTATTCCCCCGCACGGGACTACCAGTACATCGAAGCCAATAAACGTCTTCGGCAAATGCATCCGTTGCTCCTTCAGCAAACGACTCAGAAGATTGAGGAGGTAGGTGGAAAGGTCTCGGTAGACCCGCGCACTGATCTCATGCTGGTAAACCAGGAAGTGACCATCTCTCTTGTACTCAGCCGTTGTCAGGTATCACCCACGGGTAACAAGCGATGGAACATCCGTTTCGATTATGGCTTGAGCCCGGATCTAACCGTTGCGGTTCGCATGAAGGAGCAAGAAGAAGCTGCACTGGACTACTACATCCTGCCCACCATCGAGATTGAAAAACCAACGCTGCGACTGGCGGAAAGCAACCAGGCCAACCTCGAGATTTACCGGTTCGACGACTTGGAGATTCTTTCTGATCTGTCACGCCGCAGTGATTTAAGGAGGGTCGCATGACGGCTATCGAGACTCATCGCAGAGCTCTGATGCACGTTGCGGAAGAGACGACCATTAGGCTCATTCCCATCGAAGATATTCGGGTGCTCAATCCTCGAGCGCGTAACAAGCAGGTCTTTGCCAGGCTGGTGGAGAACATATCGGCGTTAGGTCTCAAACGCCCCATTACCGTCGCTCCCACGACAGGCGGCACCGAGTCCTATGAAATTGTTTGTGGCCAAGGTCGCTTCGAAGCGTTGCAAGCGTTGGGGGAGAAAAAAATTCCCTGCATCGTGGTAAGCGCAAGCGAAGCGGATCGATATCTGATCGGTTTGGTTGAAAACCTAGCACGCCGAAAACATTCGAATCGTGAGCTTTTGATGTCAATCCAAATCCTTTCAGATCGTGGATATACCTGCCAGCAGATCGCCGAAAAAACCTGTCTGGATGCAGGCTATATACACGGAATCCTTGTGCTTTTGCGCCAGGGAGAAGAGCGCCTGATCGCTGCGGTGGAGAAAGGTTGGTTATCGATAAAATTGGCCATGGAAATTGCTCGCTCTAAGGATGTTGATCTCCAGCAGGCGATGATGGAAGCCTACGAAAGCGGAGTGCTGAAAGGCGAACAACTCATGAGGGTGCGACGACTCGTTGATAAACGGAAAACCTTCGGCAAGCGCTATGGCCAGCAAGCGCCTCGTACCGAGAAGCCGACACCTCAGAAGCTGCTACACGCCTATCAAGTCGAGGTTCGACGCCAAAAGGTCATGATCAAAAAGTCGGACATCAACGAACAACGGCTGCTGATCATCGTCACGGCGATGCGCAAACTGCTAACCGATGACTACTTCAGGACGCTGCTTCGTAACGAAGAAATTCCGGATATGCCCAAACCACTAGCCGACCGAATATTGGGAGAGACGCCGTGATTACAGAGGTCAAGCAGGCATTCGAACAGCGTGTCATTGCGATTCCCCTCGAGCGAATCCTACCCTCGCGTAAGGTCGACCAACTGACACCTGGAAGTAAAAAGTACGCCAGCATTTTGAGCTCAATAAAAGAGCTCGGAGTCGTTGAACCGTTGGTGGTTCACCCCAAACCTGTGGTCGCCGATGGCGTGACTTTGTTCATGCTTTTGGATGGGCATTTTCGCTTAGAGGCACTCAAGGCATTGGGGGCAACTGAGGCGCTATGTCTGATTTCGACCGACGATGAGGGCTTTACCTACAACCGGCAAATTAACCGACTGACACCGATCCAAGAACATAAAATGATCATTTCCGCTCTGAAAAAAGGCATTGAAGCCTCTCGCATTGCGGCGGTGCTTGGGATCAATGTGGATAGAGTTCACGAAAGAGAGAATTTGCTGAAAGGCATAGCGCCTGAGGTCGCGGAGATGCTGAAGGTTCGCATGGTATCGCAGGACGTGTTTCGTGCCCTTCGACTGATGAAGCCCATCCGCCAGATTGAAACGGTTGAAATGATGATCTCTGCCAACTGTTTTACGAGAAATTACGCTCGAATGGTCTTGGCGGCGTCGCGACCGGAGATGTTGGTGGAGATTAAGAAAAAACCAAGTGACGTCAGTGCTGTCGACTAGCCCGCATGGAGCGGGAGATGGAGAACCTGCAGCATGATTACAAACAGGTAGAGGACACACTGGGTGAGACGATGCTGGTCTTGGTTGTGGCCAAGGGTTATCTCGTACGTATCCTTCGCAACGAAGCCATTGCCGGCTATCTCACTCGCTACTATGCAGAACTGCTGGAGGAGCTGGTTTCTATTATGGAAGCAGTGACCTCAGACGCCAGGCAGCTTGAACGGGAATAGCACTCACCTGCTACGCTTTTCCTCTTTCACGGAGGAATCGCGATGCCAAATTCAGACCTGCTCCCTTCCCTACTTTTCAAGATCAATCAGAATCAATTGTCTCTCGAAGCCGCGATCATGGAGCTCACGCTTTGGGTCGAGCAGCGCGGCTCGGGCGAGGTTGGAGGCAATGTGCGCGGTGCGCTGGCAACGATCGGCAAGAACGAAGAGTTCATCAACATGACGTAAGCGGTGCTGATGACGCCTGAGTGAGTAGGTCTCGAGTTTGGTAGGCTAGCTGAGCCTCACTGGCTCGAACGAGCAACCTCTCCATTGACACCACTTCATACCGAAGCTTAGCTACGGCGATGACTCGAGCGCAGAATGATTTGAACACAACCTCTCCTCTCACCGCTCACGAGGTCTGCCAGGTGCTGACGGACGTCGCGCTTGGCAAACGCATCATGATGACAAGCTCCATCCAACCATGGAATGAGATCTATCACGGCCTCATGCCCGTGGAAGCTCGCACCCAAGCCAGGCGACGAACTAGCCAGGCAGCGTGCCGCCAAGCGCAAGGCGCAACACGAAGTCGAGATGCTGGCCCTCGAGTGGAGCAAGATCATACTCCAGCGACAGATTGACGACGCGATCAACCCTGCGACGGATCCCCGGCTGCGACGTGACCTATACAACGATGTGCTCAATCGTGGCGTTGGCCGGCCGAAGCCGCAGGAAGACGAAGACGCGGGTGGCAAGAAGAAAGGCGGTAACCCCGCCGAGTTCCTGGAAATGCTGGCAGCGATTTCGACGGCAGTTTCGGCGGCGTCGGCTCTGAGCCACAACGTAGCGTCGGCCCCCCGGATCGAGCGCGACACTGGTGGCAGTGGCACCGACGAGGGCAGCCTACAATCGTTCCTAGACGACTTGAGCGATGACGTGGAGGCAGATGATGAACAGCAATGACTACGACAACCTCGACGAATACGACCTTGAACACGCAGCCTACAGGACAGTTGACTTGCTGCTGCCAGAAAAGGAACCGCTGACACTTAAAGTCCTACCCGTGGTGATAACGGTGGCCGCTATATCGTCCGCGTTTTTTGGGGCGATGGCCCTCATCATTGGCGCCCGTGACCAATGGCTGCTGTTCTGGGTTGCGCTTGGTGCGGTCTTCACGCTCGGTGTGTTCCTGAACGCCGCGTACCGGCCATTTCACATTCTCGATAGAGCCTGGCGGTATCTGTGCCTGCGCTTTTCGACTCAAGTCGGCTGGCTGATCCTTGGCCTGCCGGCGTGGGTGATCATCGGGCGATGAACATCAGAAAAGCCTTCGCGGGCATCGACTGGATGAAGTGGGCGAACCGTGGGGCGCAGCTCGGGTTCGTATTGGCGGCTATCGCCGGATACTACGGCTGCCAACACTGACGCTGAAACAGAAGCGGCCCGAATCGGCCGCGCCGTTGATCGGATGCAGGATTACCTTGAAGGCTCGGTGCGGGATAACATCGAGGCCGTTTTGATCGCCTGGGCGATCCTCGACCAGCAGGAGGTCGGCTCGTGAGCACATCTGTAACCGAAATTGGCTGGCTGATTATCGGCCTGATGGTCTGCATTCTCGGCCACCATCTTCTGTACTGACCATAAATCATGCGTGGAGCTCTGCATTCGATTGGAGAGAACGAGGGGCCACAATGACTTGGTAACCCGGCACAATTGATCGCGCAGTTGATGAACGAGCAAGACGTACATAGCTTCAACGAAGCGGTGATGAGACGCCTCAAGGCCCAATTCAGGGATGGCACCAAGCTTATGCTTAGGGTTGGCGGGGAGATGTGCGCCGTGGATGTCGACTGGGTAGTGGACACCTACCTGTCTTTACCGAAAGAGGCTCAATTCGTTGCTGCGGAAGTAGCTCAAGCTTTTGCGACAAAGCTCCCAGGCGGATGTAGCGACCTCAATTACCTCTGTGAAATGTCCCTGCTACTCAAAAGGACTGAGGCTGACGGCATGCTCCCCCAGTAAAAACAAGGGCGCTCTCCGTGGCGCCCTTTGTCGTCTGTGCTGCACACCGTCAATCATCGAACGGAGCCTTCGGTGCCTTCTTCTGGGAAGGTTGTACGTCCTTCCCCGGCAGCTCCGACTTCGTCCGTCGGAAATACGTTTCCTGGCTCGGGATTGGTTTTTTCGTTTCGCCGTCGCGTTTGTCGATCATTTCAGTCACCTCATCATCAGTGCCGGAATGGCACAGTTCATCATCTTCTTCGGACACCATCAGTAGCGCATGGCCGAACAGCTCAGCACGCAGCACCCGGGCAAGCTCACCGAGCTTCGGCTTGTCGGCCATCGTCCACAGGCCAGAGCGAAAGCAGCACCCGGCGTGGCTGCTTGATGCGCTCGTCGCCGAACTGCTCGATGTCGTTCTGCAAATCACGCAGCAGCTTTTCGACATTCGCATCTGTGGCCGGCAAAATCGCCTGCTGACGCGGCCTGTCCGCCCGGCACCCCACCTGCAATCGAACCCCTCCCGCATAGATAGGTCTACTCCTGTATAACTTCTATGGAATCAGATCTCATGTCCGCGCAACAGAGCCTTGTCGTAGCCGCACGGGGTGGATATGCCGCTCGAGGCGTTCTTTATCTGATCATCGGTATTTTCGCTCTGCTGGCGGCTCTCGACTCGACCAAACCGAAGGATAGTCACAGGAGCTTGGAAGCTTTGTTAAGCCAGCCCTTCGGTTATGTTTTAGTTGGGCTGGTGGTAGCTGGCCTACTTGCCTTTGCCGCTTGGCGAGTGTTGCAGGCAATACGCGACGTTGATCATCACGGTAAAGAAATGAAGGGGTTGGTAATCCGTGCAGGTTTGCTGGCGGGTGGTGTAGTCAACGGCGCGCTGGCGTTTTTTGCCTTTGGCCTACTCGTCAGCGGCATCAGGAGCTCGGGCAATTCCGGAGGTGGGCAAACCAAGGATTTACTGGCTCTTCTGTTGTCCTGGGAACACTCAAATTTACTGGTGTACCTCGTCGCACTCGTACCACTCGGCGTGGGCATCGCTCACATCATCAAGGGATGGAAGGCGACATTTGAGAAATACTTTGAAGCTGACGAAGACGTTATGCGATACGTCCGTCCGGTGTCTCAATTCGGCCTGATAGCCCGTGGTGTCGTCTTTATCGAGATCGCCCTGCTGCTGATGATCAGCGGCTCGAAGTACCAAGCCATGGATCCGCCGGGCATGAAGGAGGCCCTCGATGCTCTCCAGAATCTACCGGCGGGAGGTTTGATTTTGATGGTGATGGCCTTGGGGATGATCGCCTTTTCGGTTTACAGCTTTTCCGAAGCTGCCTGGCGCAAGATCAACATGGATGTGCCTGGAGTACCGAGCGCATAGGCAAATGACTACGGCGAGGACTGCAGGTCGCCTGAGGGTTGTGTCGGGTCTCTTGAAAGCTGGTAGCGCTATGGCGCTTCCTTGGGAGCGTGAGCAGCTAGAGCCTTTTTAACGACCTCTGATAGACATTCCTTGCAATGAAGAAATGCGCAGCCCTAACTCACAGATGCGCCGTCCTTCTCACGGGGAAAGCACGATGCGCTGTCATAAATTGTTTCAGCTCAGCCCTGCTCAGCTGTTGAAATCATGAAGTCATACCGGTACTTGTAGAGCACCATTCTTTAGCAGGGAACGCACCATGCAGTCGAGATTCAAGGTGATTGGAACCACCAAATTGGACGATGGCAGTAAGCGATATAGGGTTGTAGATCTCGTGGAGGGTGGCTCAGCTAGCAAGCATGGCGTATATGAAGTCAGGGCTGATGCAGAGGCTGTTTGCTCCCTATTAAACGCCGAGCATCCACGGGAGATGAGAGTACGTTACCGCACCGCTTAATCCCCCGCTGATCTGCTGGTCGCCAGAACCTAACGTCGAGTAACTGTTTGGCGATGGTGAACCTCTAGAGGATCGGAATGGATCCTCACTCTCACAGGACGCTTTGTAACCGCTCCAGGTTAACCCGCTGGCACTCACGCTCAGCTTCTTCTCGGGTCTGATAGGTTGGTTTCAGCCGCAGCGTTCCCTCATTGTCATAGAGGTTGAAGCCTATAGGTGCGATCTGGCAGTAAAAGCGCGATCCGTTACGCATCGATCCTGTTTCCGTTGGGATTGCAGGCACCACAACAAATCTCGAAATCATCTTCACATCCTCTCCAAGCTCCCCTCACTATTAGCGGCTATTGGCCACCACAGCAAGAAGCCTTACGCAGTTTCCGATGAGAAGCACGAGCGGCCTTCAGAGGTAGGCAGCATCTTAAAAAGGGATGCGTCGTTTTTTATCAAGTGTCTGCGCATCACCTCACCCCTACGTTCAGTAAAGTTTCCAATAATTGACTACGATTGTGCGCTGAGCCCCTAAAGAGGCAGACAGAAACAAGCCATTCGCCGTAGCAAATCCCGTTCGGATAGGTGCCTCTTCACCGGTGAAATCTGGCTGGAACTTTCAAGCGCCGCTGACCCCATACAAGCAGCCCTAAAAAAATTGGGTGATCAACTCTGCGCATCGCGGCACAGCTCCGCAGTGGCAATTAACAGGAGATCCAAATGCTTGTGCTCACGGACATGCAGCGCGCGTACCTCAGGAAAATACGAGCCCTCAGTGAAGACCACCAGGGCAACGAAGTCTTTGCTGGCCTCACGCTCGAGGAATCTATGCGATTCAATTTTTTGAGCGAGTCGCTCTTGGGGCAGGAGCATCGGACGCAGGAAGACGTCGACGAGTATCTCTCCCTTGTCCAGAAGCACGAACATACCCGGACTCAAATGCTAAGCGCAGAGGTGGAGGCCCAGCAGAACAGATCGGGGCGTCATTAAACTCATCTAATTTCGTATGATCTGGGCGGCCACCCTGGTGGGCGCACGTGTCCAAAACTTCGATGGCCTGTGATCATGCATTCAGGTAAGGGTCGGCCTTATTCGAGTTGACCGCTCACAAGAAATAATCTCGGACTAAGGAACTGTATTTCACATTCCGTCCCTCCTTCGGCCTGGCTATCCCATCCGTAAAGTCGACCCCATCGATCGGTGCGCCTGAAGCATCTGCTCTTTGAGCCCGTTCCGCATGTTGCTCGACGAGTTAAATCGTTGTCGATTTCGTCGGCGTCTCGCAGTGGCGCATGGTAATGGACTGCTCAAGCGTGTTTGGCCCCCTGCCCCATACGTAATTCATATCCCTATCATGGCGTGATTTGCTGAGCAGCATCGCTTGCCCACTTCGTCGTTACACAAAAAATTTACATAGGTAGGCCATCATCGTCAGGACGATCACCACACGGCGCGTTTTTGACATTCGATGACTCCTTGGAGGCCTGCCAGCTGCGCAATTTCAGCTACGATTGCTGATGGAAGAACATGAGGCTATGACCCTTTTGACTTCCATATGAGCAAACAGTCCAAGGCCTGAGCTCGTGAATCTCACCCATTAGTTCCTCGTTGGAGCCGATTGGCCTAGCGACGTCGCCATGGAGAGGTTTACTGGTGGGCATCGCCTTGAAATTGTAGCTGTGCGGAGACGTTTCTGACCCGAGCCGGCCTGCCAATGACACAGAGCAGGTTGAGCAAAAAAATAAAAACAGATCAAGCAAAATGGTACTGCAATGAATGTCACGCGAAAGTCCCCTCAATCCACATCCTGTCTCAACCTGGCCCTTCAGCGAAACAACCTGCTTTTCAGCGAAGCCCAAAGCTTGAGCTGCGCGGCCCTGGATATCCTGGATCGGCCCTACCTGGATACGGCAGCCTTCAGCCAGTACCAGGAAAAGCGCCGACATGCCGATCTTAAATATGATCACGCCATCGAGCACCTGCGATCGCTCATGACGCAATACCACCTTCCCCGGCATACCCAACATTTTCGATAACACAAGGCCGCCGATTTGGCTTAAATGGCCATGGATGTCTGATTCAACAGGGAGATGAATCGTCATGTATAAAATGAGTGCAGGTTATGCCTGCGTGCTGGTGAAAATGCTTTCGGCGCGAGGATTGGATGTCGACCGTCTGTGCCAGGAGTCTGGGCTTGATATGGAGCTCGCAGCTATATCGGGATCATTCTGCGAACGAAGCACTATCTACCGCCTATTGGATCTGGCGGCTCAGGCTTCCGGCGATCCAAACATCGGTTTGAAATCGGCCGAGCACTTCCATCCAGGCATGTTTCAGATCGTCGGCTATACCATGATGTCCAGTTCGAACCTCAAAAATGCATTCGAACGACTGGCTCATTTCAGCCCGTTGATCGGCACAGGTTTCACCATGTTTGTTGTCCAGGAACAACAGCATTACCGCCTGGCCACGTTCGATCACCATCAACGCGGCTCGATCAAACCCCGCCAGTACACCGATGCCAGTCTCGGAGCGCTGCTAGGTGTTTACCGCTGGCTGAGTGGTGACAAGTCGTTGAGACCGCTGAGTGTGGAATTCAGCTATCCCCAACCGAAAGACATCCATGAGCATCAACAGCTGTTTGGCTGCGAGCTGCGTTTCGGGGCAGCCTATGACAGCATCCTGTTCGACGGCGAGGAGCTACTGCGTCCGTTGCGCATGGCCAACGAAGCATTGGCCAAGCTCCATGACAGCTATGCCAACGGTCAGCTTGACCTGCTGAATGACTCCACCGTGGTGTGCAGGATTCGTGCGCTGATCGCCGAACGCCTGAGCCAGGCGCAAACGCAGCGCCAATGTAATATGGAATCGATTGCGGCCGCGCTGAGCATCAGCAAGCGAACATTGCAACGCGCACTGGAGAAGGCAGGCACGCAGTTCACGAATATCCTGAACCATATGCGTCAGCAGCTGGCCGACTTCTATCTACGCCATTCCCATTTCAATATACAGCACGTAACTTACCTGCTTGGCTTCCACGACCACAGCAGTTTTCACAAGGCTTGCCTGCGCTGGTTCGGCATGACGCCCGGTCAGTATCGAGCCTGTCAAGAATCGCTCGAGGCCAAGGAAAACAAGATTCTTCTAGCCCATTAAGGGAGGTGTTATGCAGATGGGTGAGCACCTTGGTGCTCATCTTGGTTTACGCAAGGCGAATCATCCGGCCGGAAAATCCCAGGCCAGTCTTTGCAGTATTCAAGTCGGGTTTTCGTACACATGCACATAGGCGCCGGGTAAAGGCTTCGACGAGGGGGACGACCATTTCGTCAGAGCACATACCTAAAAAGAAACCTCAGACCGTGTCCCTACATCTCGAGCTAAAAGCGACAGAACTCACCATTGATTAGAGGGGGTACCTGCTTCTTTTAAGCCAGGATAATCATCGAGCCCAATCCCTGCTTCAACATCGTTCGTCAGCTCGTGGAGGGGTCTATGAACCACCCCGGCCTCAGCATCAGCGCGCATCTTTTCGAGTTCTTTGATGAACGCTTTGTCTTGAACCGTGGGCTTACTGGTGTATCGCTTGCGTTCAGGTTCGGGTTTGGCGGCATACGTCGTTACCGCATCAGGATCACTCTGCAGCTTTTCTTTAACTTGAGCTTCAAGCATCGCACGAAGTGCGTCTTTATCTGGGGGAATTAGCAATTTATTACTCCATTGACAGAAAATTAGAGGCAAAAAGAGCTATGTCATTTGCCCGCTGATGAAATCAAAATTGTAGTTTGCTTCAGTGAACACGCCAGAGATCGACGGCTCCCACCGACGGGCTCGAAGTTTCAGACAGAATTTCGCCGGCTCGCAGAATTTATACGATTGGGCGCCAATCGACAAAGCTGCGCCTCCCGTTCTGAATGGACGATTTGAAGCCGTTCCATGTTGTGCCGCTGGCACTCATACTCGGCCTCCGCTCGGGTCGGATAGATGGTCTGCAGCCGCAGCTTTTTCTCGTTGTCGTAGAGGTTAAAACCTACGGTCGCGGTTTTACAGTAAGAGCGCGTTCCGTTGCGCATGGACTCCGTATCCGTGGGTAATGCAGGAACAACACCGAATCTCCAGGCCATCTTCACTTCCTCTTCGAGTTCACCGTGGAGCCACACTCTAACTATTAACTATTAGCTGCTACGGACAACTACAGCAAGAAACGCTCCTGCGGATCCGATGAATAGCTCGAGCTGGCGCCAATGGCCCTCGACTACCATATGCGCGCTGTAACTTTGGCGAAACACCTTTCTGAATTCGACTCAAGGCACCAGGAGGGCTTGATGAATCTCGATAGAAGGAATTGCAACTTCGATACGCCGGGTTTCAAGCCAACCTCTCGTTTTGCTGACATCCAAAATTTGGCCCTGATCCATCAAGGCCAAGAGGAGGTCATCAGAAATACGGTAGCGACCACAATCCGGACAATCCCTCTCTTCCCATGGGCCATGACACTGAATGCGCTCTGCGACACCGACACAAATAAGACAATTCATCACGACCACCAATTTATAGTTGTACCCGATCCGTCGTGGGGCCGCTTGCGACGGGGTGCTCACAGGCACTAGCGCGCGTGCTGATGAGCCTGTTGTTTGGTCGACTGGAAAGATCGAAAGAAAGTTCGGAGCGATGACGCTTTCGGTACAAATGGGTCGTATCTACCGATCCTGCCTTAGCACTGGCGGAACGCGGCAGCACTCCTAGCTCTTTGCCCTTGATCTTCAGCCAGTGCGGCATTGGCCCGGAGGCGGTGGTAAAAGCCATCCGATCAAAAGCGATGGCGGAGCTTGTTATGACGACTACCCTTACGCTGCTAGACGGATCGGGAGGCGATACTGCTTGTCCCGTTACGCCCCGAAATCACTCAGTGAAAAATGGGAGGAATTCGAAGATGGATGAGCAAAAAATTCGAGAAGCTGCATATCGGCTTTGGGAAAAAGCTGGGAAGCCGCAAGGACAAGACCTAGAGCACTGGTTTACTGCTGAAAAAACCGCCGGCGAAGAGGACTTTGACCGTTCAACCGCTGGCTCAACGCAAGGTAGCGAAGTTGACCCATCCCAAGCTGGCTCTTAGATGAAGGTCAATGACGGGCATATACCCAGCGATAGCGCGCACCGTCGAATGCGCGCTACCGCTGTGGCAAAACACTTACCTCTATAGCCCTGAGCGCTTTCAACCGACCAGGTGGCTCCCGGAACATCGCGTGATCTTTGCGTATTGGGCAGCCTGGTGCCCAATGGAGACGGCCACGTGATAATCCCTTTGCCTTACCAGTACACAGCCGATCCTTTGAACTGAGACATCAAACGAATTGTTTTCCGGGTCGCGCATCTCGACATTGGGCATAGACTCAGAGTCTTACCATAGAGATGCCGGCACGTTCTGCCCGGTTAGGGAATCGATGAGTGAATGTCAATTGGGAAGGGCTATTGCCGATTCAAGGTGAGATTATCGTCATCGAGGACGACCCGACGTTGCGTTCGCTGATGGTGGATATCGTGGATGAGATAGGCGCAAAAGCAGTGGCGTTCGACACTGCTGATGACGCGTTAACCTATCTGTTGGAAGCGCATTATCAGTGCTGGTTGGTGATCGCAGACCAAAGTGTTCCAGGTCAAATCCAAGGTATCGAATTCATCGAGATGGTCAAGGGTAGATGGCCGTACATTGGTGCAATTCTGACGTCAGGGTATCTAATAGATCCCACAACAATACCGCCATCAACCATCTATCTGCACAAGCCCTGGTCACTGGACGACCTGGTCATCGCGGTTGCTTCCCTACTGCAACCTGATCACCCCATCCGTAAGACTTGAGTCTACGTGACTTGGTGGCTCTGATGCTGCGAGTCCAGCATTTACCGCCGCGCTCACGCAGATCTTTTTGCGCGCCGCCATTTCAATTCTGAGTTCGCCGATCAAATTCGAGATCGCCCGACTGGACGTGAGAGCCGATGCCAATACGCCGGGGACAAACAGTTCGACATGGCCCGAGGAAGGTTCAATCATCTTGATCAAAAGCGCCCCTTTTGGGTTCACCGTGCAGGTGCAGGAGCGTGGTAATAAACCGCTCTCAATGATATGTCGGAGCTCAAGAGCGGAGATCATGACGTTCCTTCGAATGGGGAATTTGCACTCAGTCTTGTCTAGGAAACCCAGTAGTCAAGGAAGGCGCGGAAGCAAATTCACGACCAATTGTTTCGCCTGCCCTGGCGTTGAGGTGACGTAGCCGATCCTTCAATTTTTTTACTGCTACGCTTGGCTTTTTCATGGAGGAAAATCGATGCCAAATTCAGACCTGCTTCCATCACTGCTTTTTAAGATCAATCAAAACCAGATCGCGCTTGAAGCCGCCGTCATGGAGCTGGCCAATTGGGTCGAGCAGCGCGGATCTTCGGATGTCGCCGGCAACATTCGTGGAGCTTTAGACACGTTTAACAAGAACAAACAGTTCATCAACTTGAGCCTTGCTGTGCTCATGTCACCCGAGTGACCTGCCAATAGGTCACGGGCCTGGCTCACGGCCAGCGCAGTCGATCTTCCTAAGAAAATGCACGGCAAGCTATGGGCCTTGAGATACCTGTCGAGCCTTTGCGTTGAACTCAAACGTCACACGTTTCGTCTAGCGCATAAGAGCCGAAACCTAGGCCCACATTCCGGTACGTTGCAAGGACATCGCCATGACTACTACCACCGCACGCTTGAATTACATGCGTGACACCCTACTGGGCCCTATCGCGAAAAGCGTTGAATGCAATGTTGTCATAACGCCTATCACGCCGGGCGCTTTTCAGGTGCAGGTGTTATCTCCAGTGCCAGATGACTTGCACAAGGCACATTCGATGACCATTTTCATTTCTCCAGGCAAACACTTAACCGGCACGGTCGCTCACACGCGCCACTTGGAAAACGGTGATTTGGAATTGCAGATCGACGTATGACAATCCATTTCTAGGCTGATGGCTATTTACGAGCGAAATGCCGACATCACCGCAACACTTCACCCCGCTTACGCTTTCGTTCAGTCTCTACGATGTGAAAGCTACGGATCGAGTCCCCACATTCATGGCTGGCCGCAATCGGTTGCAGCCCGTTGTCACAGATAGCAATCGATCCAACGCGGCCGATATCGATTCAGTTTTTAAAATCGAGGCGCGCGCATAGAGCCACGAGGCTCTGAGTCACGCAGCATTGACTGCGCCGGATCGGGTGTATTTGAGGTAATGCTTGGATGGGTGGACTTTGCCTCCAGTCTGGAAGCCATTTTTCTAACCTCGTTGATATCGACAGGACTCAGCGTTGTGTAGGCGCCACCGACGCGAAAGGTTGCGGGGATGCCCTCCTTATAAAACTCAAGGCGTTTTTCGTTGCCTACTGCGAACCATCCATCAGCGCGCAAGGCCTTTTCCAGTGCCTCGCGCTCTTTCGGTTGAAATTCCAAGCGAATGGATCGGTAGGTCAGTTTCTCCAGTGCCACACCCGCGATCTTGGCGCCTCCCATAGGATCTGCTTCGCTGGAAAAGTTATCTGTGACATCCAGTGTTATTTCCGCGCTGCTGGCCGTTGCGCCAAAAATGTCCATTGGCTTGCTGCGCGTGCAGGACAGGTAGTTAAAGAAATCAACACACTCTGTGAATCCTAGCGCTTTCCCCAGCGTTTGGGTGCCGGGGACAAAGAGCCCCGAAACCTGGACGGTGGTCAGGCGTTCAGCAGATTGGGCAGTACCTGCTACCAGTAGAAGAAAGATCGCTGCCAGCTTGTTCATAACACGGCTCCCGCACATTTATTGAGTTTGAAATGAGTCATGGATCGCCTGCCCCGATCTCTAGTGCTCTACTCGCTTTACCGTGCTGGCAATTTCCTCACGAGGGGATGTTAGCTGTTGAAGTTACCTACCGTGGTTACGTGACACATTAGTTCAGAATCTGCGCTGTCCTTCCCATGCCAGTGATGCTGAAGCAAGAAAGGGAACCAGTGAGCTACCCGTAAGGCTTCACCCCCCACTTATGCTGTCGTTCGCTCACTCTGATACTGATAGCTACGGATCGAGTGCCGTCATTCATGGCTGGCCGCAATCGGCCGAGGCTGTGTAAAAACGTTTTTGAGCGAGTCAGCTACTCAAAACCGGACTGAAAATCGCGCTTCTACGCGAAATCCACATCTGCCGACGTGCCGATAAACTTCAGATTTAACGTAGGCGCGCACACTTTAATTTTGGTGAAGCGTTTTTACACACTCTGGGCCAAAAGCGGTCAATCGCAGACGCTTTGGAGTAATGTGTCGAATTGAACTATCGAAGCTTCACCCCCCCCTTCACTGAGGATCTCCAATGACAAACCAATTCGCTATTGTCGAGGTGGTTCAAGAAACCGATCCTATGCTGCTCAGGTCTTTGAATGACCTTCTCCCACAGCTTTCCAAAAGCGCTCAAGCGATGACAATGGAAGATTTGAAGGAGATAGTGGATTCAGAGTGCTCCGACTTATTGGTAGTGAGAGCAGCAGGTGGAGGAAGCATTTTAGGGGCATTAACCCTAATTCATTTTCGCATTCCGACAGGTATTCGAGCCTGGATCGAAGACGTCGTAGTAGATGCCAGTGCTCGAGGTCAAGGCGTCGGCAAAGCACTCATACAAGCAGCAATAGAAAAAAGCCAAGACCTCGGTGCGAAAACACTGGATTTAACATCCAACCCAGACCGTGAATCTGCCCACCGTTTATACGAGGGGGCAGGATTCTCGGTGCGCACAACGAAGGTCTACCGACATATCAAATGACGAATGGATAGTCCTTCAACGCATGGCGATTATGTATGGGGACAGGAGTGTCTTGAATGGCTCCTTTGGGTCGAAAGCGACCTCCCCTGCAGGCTCCACTCGCTTGGCTGCTGTGAAACAAGCTAGGCTTGAGCAATCCTAACGATGGCCAATATAAATCCACGTAACAGGCGGCTTGCGGCCAAATATGGACGTTCATGACCAGCCCCTATTCACTCTAAGCAGACGCGTAAGTGAACCGCTTCAGCAAAATTTGTGGTTCGACCTATAGCCTGAGTTATCAACTAATTGGAGAGCTTTATGACTTTTGTGAATGAAACAATATCGCAAGAAGATGTTAAAAGATTTGGCCTTGAAACTATTGATAAGAACTTTATTGTTGGCGGAACAAGTGAAAGAATGTGGACTATCGACCGTGAGCGGAATATTTATCTGCGTAATGTTACAAGAGGTCGGGAGGAGTACAAAAGCCAGTCTGGATGGATATTTTTTTGGAATGGCCAACTGATTTACTTGGAAATCGAAGTGCTTGCCGCCGGGGGCAAACCGGGGGGGGCTGGATGGGTGCACAAGAAGTTACTCGCCATCGAACTGCCTGAGCAACTGAAGGGCCAGCGAGCCGAAATCCTCGACGACTTGAAGGAGGCGCTTATCGTCTATAAGGACTTTGGAATTTCCTCCGTATGCACGGATTACGCCGTCACCCTAGATACCTGAGGCGATATCCGTCATGACAATTTTAGCTTCCGACGCAATTACGCTACTGCAAACTAATCCAAGCGACTCGCCACTCCCGAAGCATTGAAGCGCTGGTTGCGTAGCTCGACATTACAGCTACAGGTAATGTAACAGTGCTCTACAGTGGCGACGCCGATACAGGAGTCCTGCCGTTGCTGACCGGCAGCTTTGGGTCGATAACTGTCCTTCGCGGCAGTCTGCAATCGGCCATCACGCTTCGTCGACAAGCGACCAACTGCAAGATCTGCTGGCCTAGGGGGCATCACCGCATTTCACGACTCGTCTGGTTAGATACCTTGCTGCGAATCTACAGATGCCAACACACCGTCCCTACAGTGGCCGCGTCCACAAAATGCTCAACATTAAAAATAAAGCGGTTAAGACTTTTTCGCCCATGGGCAACGCCTGCGAATCATCGTCCTGAGAGAGGTCTACCAGGTTTAAATAGGGTTGTTACGGCCAGTTCCAGATCATGTATAGACCAGGGCTTGTGAAGGTAAATCGTCCCAGCGGGTACCATCGAGAGATTCAGGTCGTAACCGGACGTTAGAATTGACGCGGTCGAGGGCCATTTACGCCTCATCATCTCAATAAATTCTGCGCCTTGTATCTGACCGGGCAGGCCGTGATCCACGATAACCAAGGGACAACCGCCATGCGATCCCGACATGTACCTCATAGCCTCATCGGTAGTTGAAAATTCCAGCGAACGCAGACCCAGTTCGGTCAAAACCTCCCCGATTAACATGCGCAACGTTGGGTCGTCTTCCACGACGATTACCCATCCTGTCAGGGGTGAGAGTTTTTCCCATTGGGTTTTTTTCATGCGCCGGTTCCTTCATCTCGGCTCATTTCCATGCCAAGCAGATAGATTTTTCAGTGTAGGCGTTATTTTTTTGATTGAGGCTACGAACCCGAGTCATCTTGATGCTCTGATTCGTTACGTGCGGAGTAAGGACTAATGGCAGCTTGCGGAGGATGGGTTGGAAATACTCTTAGGCGACTGACTCCAATCGCTATTGCCCGGTGGCGCAGTGTTGAGCGTTTTATCGGCTGCACATGCGGTTTATACACGGCACCTATCGACTCGGTGGTGGCTTGAGTGCATAACCGGTGAAGTTTTCCGCATCGCGAAATCCCGGTGTGTCCATAACAGCCGGATAGATGCGCAAACACCCCAACCAAGAAACGCTCTACCCATGGATGCCAAAAACCATCCGCCCCATCACGACAACAGCTACTCACGTTGCCATGAGTCCAACCAAGAACCAAATAAACTCGCTGCTGTTCATGGTGCCTGTTCTCGTTGCACTCGCTTCTCTCGCTCTGTGTGAACTGGCTTGTAGGCGCTGGATTGCAACAAGGTGGGTGACGATCACCTCTACCTTCATACGTCCCGCTACGCCTACATCCATAGGCCCCTCGCGCGCCATCCAAAATGCCGGCAGAAACGGTAGCAATGGATTTTACTTTTTTCACAAAGGGTCTTCGCATTTGACCCGAGCAGAACGTGTTCATTCACATTTCTGCGCGCCGCTATCCCATAGCAATCATCTTCGTGAGCTAAATTTCTCAGCCTTCGTATTTATCTGACCCCCTTGGCGAAAATCAGTGTTTACCCCAGCAGAAAATCCCTTTGAATTTTTTCCTGACCCAGCCACTCCTTTGTTTATGAGCAAAATGGAGGGAGCCTCATGAATACCGATCTTTACATTATCGAGTACAAGCTTCATGGGGAGGCCAAGTCCTTCATCATCAGGACGAAGATAAGAAGCAACGCCGATGCTTGGCATTGGGCAAGTTGTGATGCTGGAGTGGCGCCTATACCGAAACCGGGACGACCGCCGCTCAAAGTCGTTACCAAGCCTCAAGCTGAAAAGTACGCGCTCAGTGACGTGAGATGGCGTGAATCGGCCATCTTGGATTGGACAGAGGTGGCAACGTGATCGCACAAATGATCAAAGCTATTGGTAAAACCCTCATTCAGCCTCGTCACCTGGCCAGCTGTCACTGCGGTGCCGTTGTTCTCGAGATCCATTTACCTGCAGGTCTGCCTGAACCACATCGATGCGATTGCTCGTTCTGCAAACGCAAGGGAGCAATAGTCGCTGCGGTGCCAGCAGCAGATTTGAAAGTGATTCGCGGCCAAGCTGCATTACGTAAATATCAGTTCGGAAAGCAGGTCGCTGAACATTTCTTTTGCGGCATCTGCGGCATTTATACCCATCACCGACGCGGTACCGATCCGAACGAATTTGGCTTCATATCGGCTGCATGGAAGGCGTGAATCCCTATGATTTGGGGAGCGTTCCGGTAGCGGATGGTGGCGAGTGGGAGGAACCTGTGAGCCAGTCTCGTTAGCGAAAATTTTCTTCTCTAATTCACCTCTCACTAATGTGAAAACCAAAAGCTTCCCAACGACGAGGACATTTTGTCAGAAAGAATTCCAAAGGCTCACCGTGGTCTACCTGGCACCACACCCAGAGCTCGCAATCATGAAATTCTCAAAATTCTGCCAAGCACTCTCCAACCGGGCTGGCAGTTCGAAGACGTTCCTCACCGCTATTTGTCTCATCGTTGCGTGGGCAGTGACGGGCCCGTATTTTCATTTCAACGATACGTGGCAACTGATCATTAATACGTCGACGACGATCATCACGTTCCTAATGGTTTTCCTGATCCAGAACACCCAGAACCGGGACAACGACATTTTACATCTGAAAATCGATGAGCTGATTCGAGCGACCAAGGAAGCGCAAAACGCTACGTTGTCCTTGGACAAGATGGGCACCAGGGAGCTTAGAAAACTGCGGAAGCAGTACAGCGTTATGGGTGAAGCCGGTGAGATCAGTTTTGACGATTCCGGGGACAATGCCCCGATGCCCAAGTAGGTTGCCTGGATCATCCGGGAGGCCGTTGCCCGCATCAATTTGAACGCAAGCTCTCAAGCGCTTTCTATCAACGTATGTGGGTACCGGAACTCGCCCGGTCGTCGCTCGCCATCAACGCCTGAAACCTGTTTGTAAGAAGGATCTGCAATGAAAAAAAATAATCCTCAGCGCACGTTTTTCATCGCATCCAGACCATCGTTGCTGCTGACGATCCTCGGCCTGTTGACTGCATGTGCCGGTAACACTACGTCGTCCAATGTCGTTGCACCGGGCGAAGAAAAAACACCCACGACCCGCACTCTGGATGCGGGTGCCGCCCTACTCCAATCACGCCCGCCCATCGATGCACTCAATGCCTACCTCGATGGATTCCATTTTTACAATGGCCACCCCGACGTTCAAATGGAGGCTCACCACTATTGCTCCATCCTGAATGAAGAAGTGATCCAGTGCGTGATCTACGATGGAAATCGCAAGGACGCGAAGCTCATGGGGGTGGAATACATCATCAGTGAACAGCTTTTTGCCAATTTGCCCCACACTGAAAAGGCGCTCTGGCACAGCCATGTTCATGAAGTGAAGTCTGGTCAATTGGTCGCCCCCGGCATTCCGGACATTGCAGAACATGCGCTTATGGAAAAGCTCATCCATACCTATGGCAAGACGTGGCATACATGGCACACCGACCTCAATAAAGATCTACCGTTGGGTGTTCCGCAACTGATGATGGGATTCACCGCTGATGGCCAGATCGACCAGCGACTGGTGACAGATCGGGACAGAAGACTTGGCGTCGATAGCACCCAGAAAAAGAAAGCGCGGGCCGACATCCCTGCACCTGCTATTGACCCAGGTGCTGACGCCTGGCGCAAAGGAAAGGTCATTCAAATCGAAGATCCGACTGGAAGTCCGCATCAGCACTGAATCATCAGGATGACTGGCTAGCCTTTGGATTTTCGTGGGTCAGCACTACGAGGAAAAGTTCTTTCTTCCTGAATAGTCCCGTCCTCTTTGTGGATCTTCAGCGAAGCAGTTTTGCCCTGAAGGAACTCACCCGCCAGCGCGGTGATTTCAGCCTTGGTCGAGGCAGTCTTCGACGCTCTTTGCGCACCTTCCTTTATCAGTGCCCAGAGCTTGGCGGTCTTGGTGATGTGATAATTGTCCATCCGATCTCCTAGCGCGCTGCGCGCATTTACAATGTGGTGATCGGTTGACCTCTACTCTCTCAGCGAGTTTGAAAAAACCACACTCAAATACCTGAAGGGACGCCTATCTGCCTTTCAGTCATCTCGATGGAACAATGAAGACAGCCCATCCTCTATCGCAACACCAGCGAACCTGAGGATGTCACCATGATCGACTCATTGACCGGTATGAAGCCTGGCGAGCGTTACGCCGTCGAAAGCCTAGAGCGCACACGAAATTTTCCCGGCTTCTTTCTCGACGGAAAATATTACCTGGGCCCCGAATTAATGACCGCCGTCGGGTGGCTGGAAGGTCAGCGATTTTTGTACGACGAACTTGATCCTGTAGGCGAGCCGGTGTTTCCAGATCGAGTCGCCGGCACCATTGAAGATCTGACGTTGACCTTGATCGATGGTGCACGTTTGAAACTGAACAAAGTGCGTTACAACGCCGCAGTAGATTTATCCTCATCAGAGGTTAGAGACCGTTCTGAGGTGTACGCAGAGACTCGACCAGCGCCCTCTACAACAAACTGGTGGTCATCACCGGGGCATCCAGCGGCATAGGCCGCGCAGCAGCTCATGCATTCGCCAGTGAGGGCGCACGCCTGGTGTTAGGGGCACGAGATGAAGCCGCGCTCGCTGAAGTCGTCGAAGAATGTGCTGCACGCGGTGCCACGGCTCTCGCAGTCCAAACTGATGTGACTGACAGCGAACAGATGCGCGCATTGGCGGATCAAGCTGCCGCGTTTGGTAACGGACAGATAGACATTTGGATCAATAATGCAGGTGTCGGAGCGGTTGGCAGGTTCGAGGAAACACCTCTTGAAGCCCATGAGCAAGTGCTGCAAACGGATTTGATCGGTTACCTGCGCGGCGCCTATGTGGCATGGCCCTACTTCAAGGCGCAAAAACGCGGCACGTTGATCAACACTTTGTCACTGGGCAGTTGGGTCGCACAGCCCTATGCCGCTGCTTACTCTGCCAGCAAATACGGTTTGCGCGGTTTGAGTGAAGCGTTGCGCGGAGAACTGATCGGATACCCCGATATCCATGTGTGCGACATCTATCCGGCTGTCATGGACACACCGGGATTTCGTGATGCAGGCAACTTCACCGGTCATACGCTCAAGCCACCGCCACCCATCTATGATCCGCATCTCGTCGCCCAGGCTATTTCGCCTGTGCGTTACGTCCGAGACCCAGCATCACGGTGGGAGGTGCCGCGACGATGGCCCGCCTGGCGCATTTTCTGGTACCGGGGTTCCCGCTCTTGTCGGGATGGTTGACTCGCTTGGGTGTACAACATGGCCCACAGTCTGAATCGTCATCAGGGAATCTGTTTGCGCCGCCAAGTGGTGATCGCCGCATTGAAGGTGGCTGGCGTGCAGCCAAGCACAGACCGTCGATCCTGGTTGCTGCAGGCGTGGCATTGGTATTTGGCGGATGCTTATATGCGCTTAATCGTCATGGACGGCGAGAGCGTTCTCGTTAGGAACTTCTAGTTACTCGACTATTAGCGAAGTTTGCCGTTGCACCGCTGAACATAAAAAGGGCCCTCTCGGGCCCTTTTGTACTCAAACGAAGATCACTTGGCCAGCCAGGACTCGACGGTCGCGGAGCCGTGTTCAGTTTTCCATTCCTGCATCACCTTCCAATGCATTGAGAACTTGTAGGCAAGATCGCCATGCCAGATTCGGTTACAGTTAGAAGACGCTCAATCCCATTGTTCAATACCTTTTGGCTCTCGCATTCATATGAGGTGATCGACTCGGCCTGCAGCACTGCATCTCGACGAGGATCAAAACGAAACGAAGAGACTTGCCGATTGAGCCTCTTCGCAGAGACTGGTCAACTACTAATGGTTACGGCTTGCGCCGCACGACGGGCCTGTTTGCCGATCAAAAACACCAATAGCGATCCGGTAGCGGTGAGTGCGCAGAGCGGCATCAGCGCCATCGGAAAGCTGCCGGTCTGATCACGCAGTACACCGATGACGGAACTCATCGCGCCTGTGCCCAAATGGGCGAAGGTATTGATCGCAGCAATACCGGTAGCCAGGGTCGCAGGTGGCAGGGTTTCGGAGCAAAGTGCCCAGAACGGCCCCTTGATCGCATAGTTGCCCATCAATACCAGCGTCAGAAGAACCAGCGTAATGGTCAGGGAGTCTGTGAACAGCGTGGCGGCAAAACTAACCGCAGTAATAGCCAGCGGAATAGCGGTGGCTTTAATCCGTTCCCCGCTTTTGTCCGCGTGCATCCCCCAGTAAATCATGAAGACTGCGGCGATGCCGAAGGGGATCATGTTCAACAGGCCGGTTTGCATGTTGGACAGGTGGAAGGATTTCAGAATCTGCGGCATCCACAACGAGAGGGTATTGCTGGTTGCCGAACTGCCCATGTAGATCACCGAGAGCACCCAAATATACTTATTGGTGAACACCGCCTTGAGCATGCCGCTCACGCTGTGAGGATGTTTCTGCATAGTGCTTTCGCGTGCAGCCCGTTCTTTGGTTAACTGTCCGCTCAGCCAATCCTGTTCCTGTTGAGTCAGCCATTTGGCTTCGCTCGGCCGATTAGGCAACACCTTCAAAGCCAGCAATCCCAGAATGATCGCAGGCAGTGCTTCAAGCATCAGCAGCCACTGCCAACCGGCGAAGTCTGCCACACCATCCATTTTCAACAGCAGTGCCGACAACGGCGAGCCGATGAAGTTAGACAGTGGAATAGCCACCATGAATATCGCAATGATTCGAGCCATGTACGCTTTGGGGATGCATTGCGAGAGGTAGAGGATGACACCTGGAAAGAAGCCAGCTTCTGCCGCTCCGAGGAGGAAGCGGGAAACAGAATAGGAGATCGGCCCGACCGCAAATGACGAGCAGAAACCGACGATGCCCCACGTGATCATGATGCGTGCTATCCAGCGCCGGGCACCGAAGCGCTCCATGGCCATGTTGCTGGGCATTTCGCAAAGGACATAAGCGACGAAAAACAGTGTAGCCCCGAATCCGAAGGCACTGGCCGTCAGGCCGATGTCCTGGTTCATGGTCAGGGCTGCGAAACCAATATTGACCCGATCAATGTAGGCGATGAAATAACAGAGCACGAGAAAGGGAATCAAGCGAAACCCCAGCTTGCGCATTGTCGACTTTTCAATTTCAACATTCGATTGCTTATTCATGAAACCCGCTCTCTCTTGTAATTGGAATTGGCTGCTCTTCGGCAGAACTTCTCGATGCGGCACGAGAGGTTTGACTGCAAAATCGCATCTCAAACTTTCAGCAAGCTTTCGTTACAGATATAAAGGATGAGTGGCCACCCGCAGTATTATTGTGAACCGCAGGCGGGGAAAATTTGTCGTGACGGGACACTAATGCTCGCTCGCCAATTAAGAATAATCACTCGATAAGGAAGCATTAGAATCAAGCCAACGGGTTGGAGCTATCAGCTGCACAGATGAGAATCTTTTAAGCGCATGACGCTTCAAATCGGGAACACCCTGACCTATCGTTGCATCTTCAGCCTTCGCTTTTTTCAAACCCGAATAACATCCGAGGCGCTTGCACTAGCAGTGAATGGATAAGTGGCGACGAACATTCCAGCGCTTGCAGCTGCTCGATTACCGTAGCGAAACCGATGCTTGCTTCATGCTGCGTATGCGGCCAATCACTGCCCCATACCATCCGTCGAAGACCGAAACTATGCTCCAGCAATGGCAACGCCATTCGGGCAAATTCCATGTTCTGTTGCGGCGTACCTGCCAAACGATAGATACCTGAAACTTTCATCCAGATCGGCCCTTTGGATCCCAGTTCCAGCAGCTCGGAAAACCCTGGCTGATCGACTCCCGATCTGGCATCCGGACGGCCGAAATGGTCAATAACCAGTTTGATGCCGAACGGCATTAGTTGATTAATCAGTGCCGGCAAATCCTTTACGTCACGGTGCAATTCGACATGCCATTCCAGCTCTCCGATGTGGCTGAAAAAGTCTCGCCAGACGCGTTCACGGAGGTCGGGTAATGCTTTGTCCATCAAGTTCAATCGGACGCCAACTACACCCAGTCGAGCCATGTCGTTCAATGTTTCGCGGCTAACGTCCGGTTCTACTACCACCACACCGCGTAACTGTGCTGGCGCCTGTTGCAATGCCGCCAACAGGAAGCTGTTGTCCGTACCGAGAAAGCTCGGCTGCACCAGTACGCCATGACTCAGGCCATGGGCTTGCAGGTGATTCAGATACTGCTCAAGCGTGGCGTCGTAACCGGGGGTGTAGCGCCTAGCAGCGGCCAGGTTCAGCTCACGGCTAAACACGTGAGCATGAGAATCGATGCCGGTGATCGGCGTAGAACAGATATCAGACATGGGTTTCAACTATCAAAGGTAATGGTCGTCAGGCCCGCGCGCGCTCGTTGTCGTTCACCGTGGCTTGTACCGATGCAGTGTTAGACGCTTCGAGGGTGCGACCACGGGTTTCCGGTAGGCACAGCGCTGCGATCACTGCCACGCCATAGGCAATCCCGGCGTCGATGCCGATCGCCGAACCCAAAGACATGGTGTCGCTCATGTGGCCCACTAGGAATGGGAACACCGCAGAAAGCACTCGGCCAAAGTTGTAGCAAAAACCCACACCAGCCCCGCGTACGTCCGCCGGGTACAGCTCGTTGAACAGCGCCCCGAGGCTGGCCGGAATGCCGGCCGCAAAGAAACCGAGCGGGAACCCCAGGAACAACATCTGGGTATTGGTCAGTGGGAGGAATACATAACACTGCACAGTGACTACACAGCACAGCGCGAACAGTACGATGTTTTTACGACGGCCAATACGGTCGATCAAAAATCCACTGGCTATACACCCACACCAGAAGGCGAAGATGATCACCGCCAGGTAGCCGCCAGAGTTCAACACAGATAGGTTGCGCTCGGTCTTGAGGAACGTCGGCAGCCAGGTCATCACCGCGTGGTAACCACCGTGCGCACCCAAGCCCAACAGACCACCGAATAGCGTCACGCGAATCAGTTCGGGGCGGAAAATGCCGGCCAAAGACTTGAAGAAACTTTGCGGGATGGCGTTTTCTTTTTGCAGCCGCTGGAAGCTGTCAGGCTCCTCGACATTGCGCCGTACCCAGATGATCAGGAACGACGGCAACAGGCCAACGATAAACATCACACGCCAGGCCATGTCCTGCGGTACAAAGGAATAGATCAGCGCAAACACGCCGACCGCCAGGCCCCAACCCACTGCCCAGGCGCTTTGCACCGTGCCCATCACTTTGCCGCGAAATTTAGGATTGATCGTCTCGGCCATTAGCACCGCGCCGGCAGCCCACTCCCCACCAATACCAAACCCCTGCAATGCCTTGACGATCAACAACTGGTGAAAGCCAGTGACGAATGCGGACAGAAAGGTGAAGAACGAGAACCACAAAATCATCCACTGCAGTGTGCGCACCCGTCCGTAGCGGTCGGACAATGTCCCCCCTACCCAACCGCCGATGGCCGAGGTAACTAGCGTGACACCGCTAATCAGCCCCGCATCACCCTTGGTCAAGGCAAATGCGGCGATCAATGCCGGAATTGCCAAGCCGAACATTTGTACTTCCAGCGCATCGAGCGACCATCCGCCGAAGCAGGCCCAAAACGTTTTGCGCTCCCGAGGAGTGACTTGGCGATACCAGCTAAACATGATTCTTATCCTTATAAGTGAAACGTGAGGCAGCCGAGAGCGAACCGCGCCGCTGCGGGGCCAGTCAGGACAAACAAAACAATGAAACCAGCGGCGATCTAGTCGCCGCTGAGCGATCCGCTACTCAGGCAAGGCGTTAGCGAATATCCACGCTGTAACGGAAATGCTCGGCATGCCCGCGAGATCGACGCCATTCCATTGGCGTACCAGCGTAGTCACGCGCCAGACGCTCGATCACTACCACCGGGCTATTGACCGGGACTTGCAGTAATCGCGCATGCACGTCACTCACCGACTCGGCGGTGAGCGTTTCTTCGGCATAGGCGACAACTTGGCCGCACACTTCTTCGTAGATCGGATAAAGCAATGGCCCCTTTCGGCTAAGGTCAATCTCCAGCAGCGGCTGAAAACGGCTGGACGGGAGCCAGATTTCTTCGGCAAGCACCGGCTGAACATCGAGCAGACGCACACGGACAATGCGAATAACCGGCGCGTCGAGGGGAAGCCCTAAGGCCTGGGCTACTGCGGAGGGTGCGGCCATCGGCTCGATCGACAGGATACGACTCTCCGGTACCTGGCGTTCGCCGGCAGCGGTTTGAAAACGGAAGAATCGGAATAGCGAAGATTGAAACTGAGGCCGGCGAATGAAAGTGCCTCGACCTTGCTGACGTTCCAGAATGCCCTCACCGACCAGCGCGTCGACCGCTTTACGCACGGTGCCTGTGGACAATTGGTACTCCGCTGAAAGCGCGGCTTCGGTGGGAATTGCCTCCCCGGGGCGCCAGCGGTTGTTGGCAATCTGTTCAGCCAACTGATCACGCAAGCGTTGGTAGAGTGGCAGGCGAACATCACTGGATAGAGAATTCATCGACTTTATTCACCTTGTTGTATAGTCATCTATATGAATTTTGAGATGAGTATTTCCTCAGATGACTGAGCTGTCAAGGAGGGTTAAGGCACCTTGCTGACGAATGGTGAGCCCCGCCACAGTGAAACCTACGTCAAGTCAGCTCTGTGGGTCTCAGGCCGACTTTCCACCGCTCCCAGAAAATGCGAAGCCGTTCCTCCGGCCCTTAGTTGCCTTTTCTGTAGGCAACAAAAAAGGCCCCAGCGGGCCTTTTTTGTACTCAAACCAAAATCACTTGGTCAGCCAGGACTCTTGAAGCTCATGGTGCCGCGCTCTATGAGTTAGTCAGATTCATAAATTTTACAACTGGATTTCCGATCAGCCGACGCGTTCTTCAGACCCAATACGGCGAGGCACGCACACATAACCATCAAACAAAAGCCGGGCGGTTCGAATGAGCCCGCAACTCATTATTTGCCCTTGGCGCAGATGCAATTCAACGGTGAATTCGCCCGTCGGATGCTCAATTGACAAGCGCATTACGTCGCTCCTTTCCAGACATGCCACTTTGGCCGGAACAGTGCCTTCGATCAGGCAGGCGGTGGCTACGCTGACGGCGCCAAAAACGCCGATGCTGCTATGGCAACGATGAGGAATGAATGTGCGGGTATTCAGCGCTCCACCCGCCTGCGCCGGCGAGACCAAGCACATCTTGGGCACATTGCGTTCGCTCACATCCCCTAGATTTATACGTGGGCCGGCCTGCAAGCGGATGGATTCGATTCGCGCCTTGAGCGCACTATCGGCATTCAGCTGTTCAGGGCTTTCATAACCGCTGCAACCCAAATCTTCAGCACGGATCAGCACCACCGGCATGCCGTTATCAATGCAGGTGACCCCTACTCCGTCGATCACGTCAAGCGCATTCCCAGTGGGCAAAAGCGCACCGCAGCTCGAGCCGGCGATGTCAGCAAACTGCAAAGGCAATGTCGCGGCAGTACCTGGTACACCATCAATTCGTTGGTCGCCGGTGTAGCTGACATGGCCGTCGGGGGTTGGCACATGCGCAATCGCTACCTGACCGGTATTCTCCATGAAAATGCGCACTGGGGTTATGGCGCCAGTTACCTTCACAAGCCCACGCTCTATGGCGAATGGCCCGACACCAGCAAGTATGTTGCCGCAGTTCTGGCCGTAATCGACTCGCGCCTCATCGACCAGCACTTGCGCAAACAGGTAATCGACATCGGCATCGCCACGCTCGGAGGGTTTGATGATTGCAACCTTGCTGGTCAACGAATCGCCGCCGCCGATCCCATCGATTTGCCGCTTGTCCGGCGAACCCATGACCGCCAGCAACACCTGATCTCTCGATGCCTCCTGGCCAGGCAAATCTTTGGCCAGAAAGTACGCACCTTTCGATGTTCCACCGCGCATCAAAAGGCAAGGTATGCGAGTCTGAGTCATGTTCAATCCCCGAGTTCGTCGAGGCTGTCGACGTACCTCAAGCCTTTCTCCGCCAGACGGCCACGCATGTTGTAGATGTCCAGCCCCAACTCACCCTTGGCCAGTCGCAGCGCCTTCTGCTCTTCCAGATCGGCACGCCGACGGCTGGCCTCGACCACTTGCGCAACCTCGGCACGCCGCACAATCACCACGCCATCGTCATCCGCCACCACCACATCACCCGGATTGACCAGTTGCCCGCTACACACCAGCGGCAGGTTGACCGAGCCCAGGGTCTCCTTGATCGTGCCTTGCGCGCTGATCGCCCGAGACCAGACCGGGAAGCCCATCTCGCGCAATGTATGGGTGTCGCGCACGCCGGCGTCGATGACCAGTGCGCGCACACCATGGGCCTTGAGCGAGGTCGCCAGCAGGTCGCCGAAATAGCCATCGGTGCAGGGGGAGCTCGGGGCGACCACCAGAATGTCGCCTGGACGGCACTGCTCCACCGCCACATGGAACATCCAGTTGTCACCCGGTGCGACCAGTACCGTCACGGCCGAACCGCTGATCACGGTGCCCCGCTGAATGGGGCGGATCGAAGGCGACAGCAGACCTTTGCGTCCCTGCGCTTCATGAATCGTCGCGACACCGTAGCGTTGCAGCTCATCGACCATCGCCCGCTCGGCACGGGCAATGTTGCGCACGACGATGCCGGTTTTTCCGATCAGCTCGCTCATGCCAGGTTCTCCGTCACGCGCGGAAAGATGCTCTGGTAACCCTCGCCATATACGATGTCGCGGCTGGAAGTGATGCCGACATTGCGTTTGGCTTGAACGCCGCGCTGCAAGGCGACGCGGGTGTAGTACTCCCAGAGGTGTTCCTGACCGGCCATGCACTGGATCGCGGCATATTTTTTGTCCCAGACCGGGGTGATGTCCAGCAACACATCCGGACGCCATTCGCATTGCTCGGGCTGATGCGGTTCGAAGCTGTACACCGGCGGTGCGCCGACAATTTTCTCACCCGGTTTGTAGCCTTCAGCCTGGGCAATGATGCGCGCCTCCTGGGTCAGGTTCATGGCCAGCGGATGATCGTAGTTGTACGGGTCTTTCAAAGAGTGACTGAGGACAAACTCAGGCTGGACTCGACGGAACACATCGGCCAGGCGAAACAGGGTTTCCTTGTCGGCGCGCATCGGATAATCGCCGATATCGAAGAACTCGACGCTTGCGCCCAGGATGTCCGCAGCGGCTTGTGCTTCTTCACGGCGGGCAGTTTTGACTTTTTCTTCGCTCATCTCGCCCTTGCGCCACAGTTTGGCGGATTCGCCGCGCTCACCGAAAGACAGGCAGACGATGTGCACGTTGTAGCCCTGTTGCGCATGCAACGCGATGGCACCGCCGGCACGCCAGACAAAATCGGCAGAGTGGGCACTGACAACCAGCGCATTTTTTGGTGATTCGATCATTGCGGATTCTCCTCCTGCGTTTTGAAAGAGCATCGCACCGCGATCCACTGAGGGAGTAATGCGTTACAGTGTTTTAGGTATGCTTTTTTTTTATTGCCTGTAGGCAAACAGGCGATGCATAGTCAGGCTCGAACATTGATCCCTAGAGTACGCTTCCGATGGAATCCGATGAACTTTCCAGCCTGATGCACGTGCGAGCCTTCGTCCGGGTCGCCGACCATGGCAGCGTTTCCAAAGCTTCGGTAGCCTTGTATCGGGCTCAATCGGTGGTGACCCGATCGATTTCCGAGCTGGAAGCCCGGCTGGGTGTGCCGTTGTTCGAACGCCACGCCAACGGTATGCGTTTGACCGATTACGGTACACGGCTATTGCCTCGGGCGCGTCGGGTGCTGGTCGAGCTGGAAAGCGTGCCTCGATTCTTGGGCAGCGGGGAAAAACGTGCTATCGAACCGCTTTACCTGTTTCAGAACAGGCGTCTGCAGGTGTTCGTCAAACTCTGTGAAACCCACCATATGCAGACGGTAGCCAGCTTGCTTGGTCTGAGCCAGCCGGCGATCAGCTCGACCATCAAGGTCATGGAAAATGGCTGTGGCCAATCATTGTTCGAGCGCACGCCTCGCGGCCTGCAACCGACCCGTGCCTGCAATGAAATCCTGTTCCCAATCCGTCGGGCGCTCAACGAGTTACGCCATATCGAGACCGATATCACCGCCATGCGCGGTGCCCTGCAAGGCGTGGTACATGTCGGCGCCCTGCCCCTGGGACGTACGCGTATTTTGCCCGAAGCCATCGTGCGCTTGATGGCCGAACACCCGGCGACCCAAGTGATCACCAACGAAAGCCCATTCGATCTGCTGGCGACCGAGTTGCGTGCCGGCGATGTCGACTTCATTTTTGGTGCACTGCGATCACAGTCCTACGCCAGCGACCTGACCGGTGAAGTATTACTCACGGAAGAAATGGTCGTGGTGGCTCGGCGTGGTCACCCGTTCTATAAAAAAACAGCCTTGCACAAAGAGCTCGGCGCCGCCCAATGGGTATTGCCCAGGGCGGGATCGCCGGCCCGGCAAATGCTCGATGAGTGCTTCGCCCGGTTCGGTATTGCACCTCCCCGGCCGAGGGTGGAAAGCGGTGACATGGCGATCATTCGAGGCCTGTTGCTACGCTCGGACATGCTCGCGGCGGTGTCCGCCCACCAGTTGGAACAGGAAATCGCCTCCGGCGAGTTGTGCATCCTGCCGCTGACGCTGCAACAGACCACCCGGGCCATCGGCCTGACTTATCGCAACGGCTGCCTGCACTCTCCGGTGGCGCAAACCCTGATGGACATGATTCGCCGGGTGATCCGCGAGCAGGACGCCCTGCAGTTCAAAGCAGACTGAAGGGATAGCTGACGATCAGGCGGTTTTCGTCAAACTCGTTGCTGCTGTAGTCTCGGCGAATACTGGAGTTGCGCAGGCGCAAATTGAGGTTCTTGAAAGTGCCGCTCTGCACGGTGTAGGCCAGTTCCGACTCCCGGCCCCATTCCTTGCCGTCGCTGACAGTAGCGGTGTGTACGTTATCGCCGCTGATATAGCGGTTCATCAAGGTCAGTCCGGGAATACCCAAGGCGACGAAATTGTAGTCGTGGCGCAGTTGCCAGGACTTCTCCCGGGCGTTGTCGTAGCTGTTGTTGTAGCTATCGTTGGCCAGGATACCGCCGCTCGTGCCGTTGACCCGCATCCATGCGTTGTCACCGGTAAGCTTTTGCAGGCCGACGTAGAAAGTGCTGCCTCCGTACTTGGCCGAGAGCAGCGCTGAAGCAGTGCGGTTGTCCAGGTCGCCGGCGCGGGCACTGCCGTCCTCGTGGCCCCAGAAGTAACCCAGATTTGCCCCCAGCGTCCAGGCGCCGAGCGGCTGACTGTGTACCAGTTGCAGATACTGTTGCTGATAGATGTCCTTGAGCTCGGCATTCCAGAGGCCGATCATGGTGCGCTTGTCGTTGAAGCTGTGTTCACCGCCGACGAAGTTGAAGCGATCGGACGTGAAGGCGGTTTTGCCCTGCATGAACATGTCGTCCATGCTCGAGTCGTTGCGCGGGCTGTTCTGCCGGAACTGGCCGCCGTACAGGGTCAGGCCGTCGATATCCTGCGAGGTGACCTGACCGCCTTGGAAAGTTTGCGGCAGCGAGCGGCCATCGTCGGAACGCAGAATAGGTAATACGGGCATCCACTCACCGACCTTCAGTTCGGTTCTGCCCACTTTCATTTTCCCGGCAACCGCCAGACGGCCGAAATCATCGGCAGGACGCCCATCGCTATTGATCGGCAACAGCTGCGTACCACCTGTGCCCTGCCCGCCATCGAGCTTGACCGAATAGAGTCCCAACACATCCACGCCAAATCCCACCGAGCCTTGGGTGAAACCGGAACGAGCATCGAGAATAAAGTTCTGCGTCCACTCTTCGGCCTTGCCTTGCGGGTAAGTCGGATTGATAAAGTTGCGGTTGATGTAGAAGTTACGAAGGTTCAGGTTCGCGCTGGCGTCATCGATGAAACCTGCGGCCTGAATTTCCAGAGGCGCCGCACAAGCAACGGCCAGCGAGTAAGCGATTCGACGATTAACGGTGATTTTCATTGTTATTGTTTTTCCGATTTTTGGGTAAAGGAATGCCCTGCGCCCTTATTTGCAGAGCACACTGGGATCAAGAGAAAAATGGGTAATGGCGACCCGGAAAAGGTCGCCGAGAACTAACGGAGCGATCGCCCCTGTAGATCAGCGGGAGGTTTTGCCCGCCACCGAGTAGAGAACCTGCTGGTTGCGGGTCTTCATAAACTCCTCAAGACTCTGCCCTCGCATCGCCGCGTAGACCTGCAAGTTGGGAATCCCGAGTACCGCCGCGAGTTTTTCTAATACGAAGAAGATCGCCCCGTACTGGATCAACCCTCGCCAATCACGGCGTCGCAGCATTTCACGCTCCTCTTCGCTCAGCCCCCCTTCTTCGAACAGCGCTTCCGGGGCATCGAGAAAACGTTGACGCCATTGCGGCTCGATCATGCGATGCAGGAATTTGTTCAGGCGATAACCCTTGGCACTGCGTTCGAGCGTGAATGGATACGTTCCCTCCAGTTTCTCAATCCCGGCCAATTGGTGCTGCATATGCTGCAAGTGACGCGTCGTGACATCGACGGGCACCTCCCTGTCCTGGTTCTCCAGCAACAGGGTCGCGATACCGGTCATGGACGGCAGGTAGTAGTCCTGATGCAGATTTTTTACCGTGGCCGACATGGCGCCGCGCATGATCAACCAGGTAATCACTTCCGAACCCTCCATCCCGCCCAGGCTGGCGTACTCGGCATGGGTCATTTCGGTCAGGCGCACCGGGTCGTTGACCAGCAGATCAACGAATTGCTCATCCCACTGCGGGTTATTGAAGCCGCAACGCTCGCCATGCACCTGATGGGACACGCCGCCGGTCGCGACAATGGCGACCTTCAGGTCTTCGGGATAGCTTTCAATGGCCCGGCGCAAAGCCTGGCCCAGCTTGTAGCAGCGCAAGGCGCTGGGGATCGGGAACTGCAATACGCCGACCTGCAGCGGCACGATCTCTACCGGCCAGTCGGGTTCACAAGGCAACAGTGCCGACATTGGTGAGAAGAAGCCATGATCCAGTGGTTTGTCACGGAAGAAGCTCATGTCGAATTCATCGGCCATCAGACTTTGGCCAATGTGCCGCGACAGTGCCGCGTGTCCGCCAACCGCAGGCAGCAAGCGCGGATTGCCGCCCTCGTCCGCCACCTCGTAACGATCATCGACTCCGAGGGAGAAACCGCCATAGTGGTCGAAGAAAAACGACGTTACATGGTCGTTGAAGATGTAGAACAACACATCCGGTTGTTGCTCCTTCAGCCAAACCTTGATCGGTTCGAAGCCCTCGAAAATCGGCGCCCAGGCCGCCTCATTCTGTTTATCGTGATCTACGGCGAAGCCAATAGTGGGGGTGTGGGATACAGCGAGGCCACCGATGATGCGCGCCATGATGAGTACCTTTATTCGAAAAAATTATTGCGTCAGCAGGGACTGATTGACCCGGCGTCGAGCATGACCATTGGCCATGATCGCCAGTGCTGCGATGAAGGCCGGCACGCTCAACAGGGTGAACAGCAATGGCAGGCCTAACCCGAGGCTAAGCACGGCACCACCGATAAGAGAACCAAAGATAGCCCCGAAACGACCGATGCCCAGCATCCAGCTCACACCCGTGGCGCGGAAATCGGTCGGGTAATAGCCGGGGGCAAAAGCGTTGAGTCCGGTCTGCGCACCGCTCATGCAGAAACCTGCCGCCACCACGCCAAATGCCAACAGACTCGACTCCAGACTGAATGCGCCCAACAGCAGAATGAACGCACCGCCCATCGCGTACGCTGTGGCAATCACACGGTTGGGATTGCGCCTGTCCATCGCCCAACCTACCACTATGGCACCGACCGTGCCGCCGATCTGGAACAGGCCGGTGATAGTCGCCGCCCGCTCAATGGACAGACCACCCTCGCGCAACAGCGTCGGCATCCAACCCATTGTCAGGTAGATCACCAGCAGCCCCATGAAGTAGGTCGTCCACAGTGAAAGAGTGCCAAACCGGTAGCCCTCGCTGAACAGCATGCGCACAGGCGCCTTGAGCTGGGCCTTGGGTTCGGTCATGGTGAATTTCGTGGCGTCCGAAAAGGTGCCACCCAATTTGTTCAGCACTTTAGCGATCTGGCTGGCGGGGGCATTTCTACTGGCCAGAAAACGTGCGGACTCGGGCAACAGCAACCAAAGGAATGGCAGCAACGCCAGCGGCAGGATGCCACCCGCCAGCAGCACTGACTGCCAGCCATGATGCGGAATCAACCAGGCCGCCAAAAAACCGCCCAGCCCCGACCCCATGTTGAAACCGGTAAACATGATAGTTATGAACAGCGACCGGTTGCGCTCTGGCAGGTACTCGGACAACAGCGTGGTGGTATTGGGCAGCGCGGCACCTAAGGCCACTCCAGTCAACAAACGCAAGGCCGCCAGTTCATATGGATTACGGGCGAACGCACAGGCCAGGCTCAAAACGCTGAAGCCGGTCACGGCGAAGAGCAGCACCTTTTTGCGCCCCAAGCGGTCGGCGTAAGGGCCAGCAGTCAGGGCGCCAATGGCCAAACCGACCATACCGGCACTCATCACCGGGCCAAATGCCGCTTTGGACAGACCCCACTCCTGAATCAGCGAAGGCGCGATAAAACCCATTACAGCGACGTCAAAGCCATCGAACAGCACAATGAAGAAACACAGGCTCATGATGAGCCACTGATAGCCGGCAACCGGACGGTTGTCGATCCACGCTTTGATATCGACCGTTTCGTGACTCATGCTTTTCACCTTCTTATTTTTGTAGACAATCCAACGGGCTCGGGAATGGACAGTCCTTTTCCCTTAGTCGAATACTGGGCACGACTCTAAAGCCGCACATGTCCGCTGCGCCTCTGGGAATTCCTTAACCAGGTATCTGTTTTTCTTATCGGGCATGCCGAGGGATCGTAATCAACGCTTTGGTTCGCGAGGAACTAACCATTGAGAAATTACAAACGTCTGCATTTCGGTGATCCAGACGCTATCGCCTTGCACAAGGGAGGTGTAGTCCAGGTCGACGAGCTGACTGGCAGTCCAGATCAGCACAAAACAACATCAGCAACAATTTCCTTGCGATGTGGAAGCCTGTGCTGTGCACGCTTTTAGCGGTTGAATTGCAGTGATCACCGGCGCGCCAGTCTGGGGCACTTCAACAGTACACAACTAACGCCGTACAGCTCCTCAACGAGAGCAGAAGTCACGACTGTATCGGGAGCGCCGTCGATCACAATGCGACCCGCCTTCATGGCCACCAGATGGTCTGCATATCGGCATGCGCTGGACAGATCATGCAGAACCATAATTACCGTCTTGCCGGCATTGCTCAGTTGGCGAACGAGTTCAAAGACTTCCAGCTGATGCCCCAGATCCAGCGCTGAAGTTGGCTCGTCCAACAACAGCAAAGGCGTGTCCTGGGCGATTGCCATGGCGATCCAGGCGCGTTGTCGCTGCCCTCCGGACATAGATTCGAGCGGCCTGTCTGCCAACTCCACAAGGCTGGCGGCCTGCAAGGCATTCTCGACGATCAATTGATCCTTGGCGCTCCACTGGCGCATAAAGCCCTGATGCGGTTGACGCCCGAATCGGATGAGCTCGCTGATAGTAATGCCCTCTGGTGCACTCGCATATTGGGGCAACAAAGCCAATAAGCGAGCCACATCGCGGGTGGGTATCGTACTCACACGCCCACTGGATAAACGCACGCCTTCGCATGAGTGCGCAACCGTCCGAATAGGCAATGATTCCGCTCGCGCGTCGCTGGACTCTACGGCCTGTCGTCGATGCCGGCTTCATGCCGACGTCTGCTGCAGTGAATCCCTCACAACGATTGCAGTTCAGGCTCTTCGCGTGGCTGAGGACATATCACTTTGTAGACTGACAGGTTGCTACTGACCTTAAACCTCAAGCAATTTTGTCCTGAGTAGTGCCAGATAGCCTTTGAACCTCAACGGCTATCTGCATGTCCTACCAGGGCTCCCTGCACCCAATCTCTTACATCCGTTTCGCAACCCAAAAAAAGCCCTGTAGAGGGCTTCTTTTGTACTCAAACCGAACTCACTTGGTGAGCCAGGACTCCACGGTGTCGGAACCGTATTTCGCTTTCCATTCCTTCAGCGTCTTGTGGTTGCCGCCTTTGGTTTCGACAACTTCACCGGACTCCGGGTTTTTGTAGACCTTCACTTGGCGTGGCTTGCGGGTGCTGCTCTTCGACTCCGCAGCGGGTGCGCGACTACCAGCCTTAGGATCAAGTAGGTTGACGATGTCTCTCAAGCTGAAGCCGTACTTCGCCAACAAGGCACGGAGCTTTGTTTCGAACTCGATTTCTTGCTTCAGACCGGCGTCACCTTTCAAGGCTTCAAGCGCTTGGAGCTGCTCGGCCAAGTGTTTTTCAAGCTGCCGAAATTCTGCGAGTTTGGACATGGTTAACCTCGTAAACGATTGCTCATGTGAGATAGGGTGAACCAAAGAATCAGTCCGTTCACCCCTTAAGAGTTGGGGTAAGAATATCTCACAAAGCATCGGACGTGCACCTCAGTGTAAGTTCGCGCGACCCGCTACTATTTTTATCAACGAGGACATCGGGCGTTGGGAGAAAGCGTCCACCCGATGTACGTCGACGACAATTACTTCGTAGGCTTAACCCACCTCGCTGATACAGACCACTTTGGGCTGCGTCATATCCTCATACGCAAACCGAACACCTTCGCGCCCAAGACTTCCGTACTTAAAACCACCGAAAGGCATGGCATCGAAACGATAATCGGAAGAATCATTGATCATCACACCACCCGCTTCGATTTGACGCGCTAGTTTCAAAGCCTTGGAAATATCACGTGTGAAGAGACCAGCATGCAAGCTGTACTCCGTTGCGTTGGCCAGAGCAACAGCGTCATCCAGATGGTCAAAAGGCTCCAGAATAACCACCGGAGCGAAGACTTCCTGCTGCCAAATCGTACTGCTATGCCTCACACGCTCAAGCACGGTCGGCGCATAGCTTCCCACTTGGCGATGGTGCCCACATAGAAGGACGGCACCTTCGGCCAGTGCTTCATTTACCAATTGTTCGGTACGACGGGCCGATTGTTCCGTAATCATCGGGCCTACATCCGTTGCTCGCTGGTCAGGATCGCCCACCACCAATGCGCGCGTTTGGCTGACAAAACGCTCACGGAAATCCTCATAAATTGAGCTATGTATGAGGATGCGCTGCGTGCCGATGCAATTCTGCCCTGCCGCCCAGAAGGCACCAGACACACAGGACTCCACGGTCGGTTCGATATCACAATCTTCAAGCACAAGAACCGGGGCATTTCCTCCCAGATCCATTGCTAACTTCTTCAACCCAGCACTACGAGCAATGGCCTCACCCGTGGCAAAACCACCCGTAAAGGAAATCATCCGAACTTCGCGAACCTCCACCAATGCTTTACCCAAGTCGACGCCTCCAGTAGCCAGGGTAATCACAGAGGGTGGAAGACCCGATGTCACCAGGCACTCAACGAGTTTGAGAGCAGACAACGGCGCGAGTTCCGAGGGTTTCAAAATCACGGCATTGCCACCGGCGATTGCCGGGCCGAGTTTATGGGCGACCAAATTCAGCGGATCGTTGTAGGGAGTGATCGCGACGATAAGCCCCAACGGTTCCCGCGTGAACCAACCTTGACGCGACTCCGATCCTTCATAAGCCCCAAATGGAATAACTTCCCCGGCGTTACGACGCGCCTCTTCTGCCGATAGCTTCAACGTGTTCACACAACGCTTCACTTCCTTCTCTGCCTGGCGCAGCGTTTTTCCCGCCTCTGCAACGATCAGTCTGGCAAATGCTTCGGACTCAAGCTCCACACACCGGGCGGCGTTCTCAAGAATGCGCGCACGCAAGTGACGAGGCATTGCCGCACTCTCGCGCACGCCGATTCGCGCGCGTTCCAGCAAGCCAGGAACTGCGGCAGCATCGAGGCAAGGGACGCTCCCTACCAAGTGACCATCGAATGGACTGAACACATCAATCTGTTTGGCTTCAACAAGCTGGATACTGGCTCTGCTGGATACGCTCATGACTAGCTCCTGTTATTTGCCGTGGGCGGTGTGGATGGCAACGATGTCCGACAGCAATGCGAAGGCCGTCTCGATACGCCCTGCCCCAGGCCCGGACACCGTGACAGCTCCCAGAAGTTCGGTATTGAATGACACTGCATTCGTAGCACCGCAAATACCTGCCAGAGGATGAGAGCTCGGCAGCAGCCGGGCCTCCACAGTCGCTCGAACCGAGCCATCTGCCTCACGATCGGCTGAGCCAATCAGTTTCCAGCTGGCGCCATTGGCACTTGCCTGGGCAATATCTTGCGCGCTGATATTGCTGATCCCCGAACACATCACATCGCTGACATTCAATCGTGCATTGAGCAGTTCGTTGGCCAGGATGACCACCTTGAGGCGGACATCAAACCCTTCCACATCGGCGGTCGGATCTGCCTCGGCATAGCCGAGCTGTTGCGCTTGTACCACGGCATCGTTGAACGTCATGCCGTCTTTCATGCGGGTCAGCACGTAGTTGGAAGTCCCGTTCAGGATGCCTTCGAAGCCTTTTACGTTGGCACCCGCCAAGGCCTGCCTGGCTAGACGAATCACCGGGGTGCCACTCATCACCGCTCCCTCGTATTCGAAAGCCACCTGGTTGCGACGGGCCAACGCCTTGAGCTCGGCACCGTGCAGTGCAATGGGCCCCTTATTGGTGGTCACTACATGAATGCCACTTTCCAATGCCCAACGGCAAAAGGTAGTGGCGGGCTCGCCATCCACCGGATTGGTGAAAGTGGCCTCCGCGATGATGTCCGCACCGGAATGCTTGATCACGGTTTCGTTGAAGGCCTCAGCATTGCCACCGGGCAACTGAGCGAAAGCGCCTTTCTCAACGGGCAGTGCGACCAACTGCTTTGCATCCAGACCGTCTTTGGCAACGATCGAGCCGAGGAACAGATCGGTGACACCGACAATTTTGACCGTGAAGCCCAGGGACTCTTTCCACTCGGCATTACGATCGGCGACCAATTGGGCGAAGCCACGGTTTACGCCACCAAACCCTACCAAGGCAATTTTGTACTCAGTCATAAAAGCGGTTCCTGTATTGATGTTGTTTGATAGGAACATCCTAAGAGCCGGGCTTTGGCAGTTGAATATGGCAAAGTGCTGTATTAGTTGGGCGTTTTGCCCAAGCACGATGTATTCAAAACACCGCAGAAAGAACGAACGAGGTCACGGTGTTTTCCACCCCTGGCATGGCCGCGATTTCCTTCCACACGAGATGGACACGTTCAGGTGTGGCGGCATTCACGCGCAGCATCAAATCGAACTCACCACTGAGTACTTCACATTGCACGACTTCGGGAATGGAGCGCAGCGCAGCCAGTACTTCTTCGCCACGCATGCGGTCGTAGCGGTAGACAAAGATCACCGCGCTGATAAGCGACGTAGGCCGCCGCGACTCACCGAGAAGTACCGTATAGCCCTGGATCGCACCGTCGCGCTCAAGACGCTCGATGCGCTGGCGCACAGCATTGCGCGACAAGTTGATCTTGGCACCCAGTTCAATATGGGCTATTCGCGCATTGGCGGTAAGTTCGGCCAGTATGCGTTCGTCCAACGGATCCAGAATGCGCTTCATGCAAGCCTCTGCTGCGCCAGACGAAGAGCCTGGCACAGACCGTCCAGGTCGCCCTTGCCCAGGTACGGTGGTTGCGCGCGCACCTCGACAGTGCCCGGAACGCTTGCTTGCCAGACGCCAAGTTCGGCCAACAGCGCCGCCGACCTGGCCGGCGCAATTTGCCCGAAAGTGACCATCGGTGCCCCCAGACTGCGTCGATGAAGCCGGCCGGCCAGTACTCCGACAGCGGTGTGAGGATCGATGGCCGAGCCTGTCTCTCGGAATAGTTCGACCACCTCATCGCGCACCTGGGATTCGTCTACCGCATAGGAATCGAAGAGTACTCGGGCACGCAGCCATTGCTGATTGCCGATGCTCATTTCTCCGCAACTTTCAAAATGCTCCATCAGCGCTTTTGTTGAGCAGCCATCGTGCTCGTAAATCTCCCAAATAAACCGCTCCAGGTTGGAATACAACGAGAAGTCCATCGCCGGCGATACTGTTCGATTCGTCATCCGGGTGGAGTAGCGATTGCAATGGAAAAACTGATGCAGGGCATCATTGCTGTTGGTGGAAATGATCACCTGATTGATGGGTAATCCCATCTTCTGCGCGATGTAGCCGGCGTAGATCTCGGCCGAGCTGGCAGCTGGAACGCTAAAGCCAACGGGACGCGAGCCACCGCCCAGTTGCAACGCCGCATGGAAGTAAAAAACTATCTGGGCAAGGACGCCGATCCAATTGGACGAGTTGAAACAGACCGGCATCACTCCGTCCAACGGCCACTCACGCAAGAGTCGGGAGACCAGTGTCTGACAATCATCGAAATTTCCGTCAACCGCAAACAGCTGAACCCGCTGCGGGTCGGCTGCCTGCAAGGCACTGAGTTGCTCAGGCGCAAGCCCGTCGCGCGGATACAGTATCGCCATGCGGGCGGCCGGGCAGTCAGCAAAGGCGTCAAGCGCCGCGAGGCCGGTATCACCGTTAGTTGCACCGACCACCCATGCTTCTTTCCCGACCTCCTGCAGAAAATGCTTGACCAGGCGCGCCTGCAATTGCGCGGCGAAATCTTTGGAAGAACGGGTCGGGCCATGAAACAGCTGGAGTATCCACTCGTTATGCCCGATCTGCTCAAGCGGCGTAATAGCGCGGTGCTTGAATTTTTGATAGCTGTCACTGAGCAAGCCACGCAGGGTGCTTTCGTCCATTGACGAGCCAACAAAGGGCGAGATTATCCGCCATACCAACTCATCAAACGGCAGCCATGACCAGCTGGTAATTTGTTTCTCAGTGAATACTGGCAAACTGGTCGGGACATACAGGCCTCCATTTTCGGCGAGCCCCGACAGAACCACACTGCGAAAATCCGCCCGCATGTCACCGCCACGTGTGCTTACATAATCCATGACCACTCCCCAATCGGTATTACAAAAGGCGATGGGCTTGAGCCACCAGCCAGGTAGAAAAATTTGCAGCATCTGGCGATAGCGCTTCGGCCTGTTCGTGTACCAGATAAAAAGATTCGCTAGCCTCGATTCGGTGACTGAATGGCGCAACCAATTGCCCACTGTTAAGCAAATCCTCGACCACGGAAGAGCGTGCCAGCGCAACGCCCTGCCCCAATTCGGCCATGCGGATCGTGGAGATCAGCGTGTCAAACTGAAGGCCACGGGAATAGTCGACGTCGTCTGCTCCCACTCGCTTCAACCAGTAACCCCAACCTTCTTCGTAACCCAACACGTGAAGCAGGGAATGGTTCATCAAGTCGCGAGGCTCATGTATGGGTGAGCTGGCCATGAGCGTCGGGGAGCAAACAGGCTGAAGGATGTCCCAGGTCAATCGCTGAGCGTGCAAGCCCGACCACTCACCGCATCCCCAGCGAATCTCTAGGTCGTCCTCGCCGTCCGGTTCTTTCACCCAGATATTGCTGATATATCGAATATCGATCTGCGGATACTCTCGACAAAAATCCGCGAGCCGGGGAGCCAACCAGTAGTGAAGAAAGGAAAGGCTGCCACGCACCTTCAAATGTCTTCGATTGTGCTGGCCGAAAATCTCGTTTGTGCCGACTGCAAGGCGACTGATCGCGTCTTGTACGACAGGCAGGTACGACTGTCCTTCCTCGGTCAAGCCAAGCCCTCGAGGCAAGCGCTTGAACAGCGCCACCCCGAGGTGACTTTCCAACTGACGGATCTGCTGACTCACAGCCCCTTGAGTCAAATGGAGTTCTTCTGCCGCGTGGGTAAAGTTCAAATAACGCGCCGATACTTCGAATGCCCTCAACCAATTCAAGGGTGGTAGTGATTTTTGACTCATCGGCGCAACCTCATCAGGGCTTTATCTATGCTCAATCATTGCCTGAGAACTTCACGCGGTGCCAGAGGAATGAACAGCGGCGGCTAAAGCCAACCGCTCTGCTCTCTTGTTGCGAGTGATCCAGTAAACGAAATAACACCACGCGATAAAGGGAAGGCCGAAGTAAAGCGCCACTCTCTGCTCAGGATCAAAAGCGATACCCACACACGCCAGCAGACAACACAACATCGCACCGATAGGCACCCACGGATAGCCACGTACACGGAAATGCAGGTCTTCAACTCGTCCGCCATTGGCGACGTATTGACGACGGAACGCGATCTGGCTAGCAGCAATGCTCATCCACACAACTACGACCGCCAGCCCGGAAATGGACACCAAGGCTAAGTAAACCGTATCAGGGGCAAGCACACTGCTGAGCAGAGAAGCCACTGCACCCGCCATACTAAGAACGATGGCGTTCACCGGTGTGCCCCGACTGGAGAGCCTGGCGTAGCGCTTAGGCATATGTCCTTGATCGCTCAATGTCCACAGCATGCGCGATGCTGCATACAGCCCCGAGTTAGCGGCGGAAATCAGTGCCGTGAGAATTACGAAGTTCATGATGTCGGCAGAGTATGGGATGCCAATCAGCTCAAATACCATGACGAACGGGCTTTCCACGAGACCCGCTTGCTCTCGTGGCAGTAACGTCGCAAGGACGAAAATTGTCCCCACAAAGAACAGTGCCAAACGTACCACTGTCGTACGGATTGCCTTGGGCACGCTAGTTTGTGGATCTTGCGCTTCACCTGCCGCAATCCCGATCAGCTCAGTTCCGGAAAATGCAAAGGACACAGCCAGGAGAGTCATTGCAATGGGTAAGAACCCGGTGGGGAAAAGCCCCTCACGTGTGAAGTTGGATAATCCCGCACCCTGCAAATTCTGTATCTGAAAAAGACCGAGAATTGCCGCTCCGCCAATCACGATGAACGTGATAACGGTCAGAACCTTAATCAGCGAAAGCCAAAATTCAGTCTCCGCAAACAACCGAACAGACACAACATTGCTTGAGAAAACGGCAATGGCAAACAGCGCACTCCAAATCCACACCGGGGTGTCAGGAAACCACCGAACCATCAGTATGCCCGCAGCAGTAAATTCAGAACCGATGGCGACCGCCCAAGTGAGCCAGTAAAGCCAAGCCACTGTATAGCCTGTGCCCGGGCCCAGGTATCGCGTCGCGTAACTACTGAACGATCCGGTTTCTGGCATCTGTACAGCCAACTCACCGAGACAGACCATGACCAAATACACCATCACTGCACCGATGATGTAAGCGATCACTGCACCGAGCGGCCCTGCCTGATTAACCGTGTAACCGGAGGTCAGGAATAAGCCCGTGCCGATCACACCGCCCAACGCCAACATAACGATGTGGCGGGTTTGCATTTCCTTTTTGAAATGCGAATTTGGATCGGGCTGCTTTTCTTCTATCTGAGTGGACATAGTTATATTCTCATGAAATGGGCGGACAAACGCCTTGTAACTGACTTTTTGGCAGTACAATTTTGTTGTCGCTAGATTTTATTATTTTCATTCTTCATGAAGGGCTTTAGATGGATATCGAAAGTCCTGCCCGTCGTCAGGCTCCTACCTCAATGAAACGTTGGGCACTGTCAGCGTGAAGGCTTGCATCACCTTGTTTACTTCGCACTAAAGCGAAGGCTTGTTTTAGGTCAGCCAATAAATCTGCTGATTCTTCAATACCTACGGACACTCGAACCAAGCCTTCGGAAATCCCAAGTGCCTGGCGCTCTTCCAAGGTGTTTTCCACGTGACTGGTCGTCCGTGCCGGCCCGTAGATGGTTTCCACAGCGCCCAGGTTACCCGCCCGATGCGCATACATGAGCAGCGGGAGCAGACGAGTCACTGTGTCCATGCCTCCTTTCAGCACGAAGCTGACGATGGCTCCGAATCCATTCATTTGCGAGCGAGCGATGTCATGACCTGGATGTTGAGGCAGCCCCGGATAGTTAACAGACTCTACCAGCGGCTCGGTAGCGAGGTACTCGGCCAACAGTTGCGCGCTCGCCTGTTGCTGACGAAGACGCAGAGCCAGCGTCTTGATGCCTCGGATGATTAGATACGCCGAAAAAGGGTCGAGCGAGGCCCCATTGATTTCGCGGTAATGGCGAACTTGAGACATCAAATGCTCGGCGCCGCAAACCATACCACCGAGTACATCACCATGACCGGACAGGAATTTGGTCGCGCTGTGCACAACCACATCAACGCCTAAAGCGAGCGGATTCTGATTCAGAGGCGTCGCGAAGGTATTGTCCGCAATGACCAAAGCGCCCACTCGCTTCGCCGCTGCCACAAGGCGTCGAATATCAACGATTTTCAGAGTCGGGTTGGTAGGCGTTTCCAGGTACAGAACGTTGCAGCCTTTAGCGATCTCCTGCTCGAGAGTCACAGTGGCGAGCGTATCGCAAAGGGTTACCTCTACACCCATGCGTGGAAGAAACTCCTCAAAAATCTTATTCGTACCACCGTAGCTGTCAAGTGTAGATACCACACGCTGCCCATAGGACAGGAAGGTGTGTAGTACACCGCTGATTGCGGCCATTCCGGTACTGAAAGCTACAGCCGACTCTGCGTTTTCGAGCTCACAGAGTTTATCTTCTAAGACAGAGACAGTTGGATTGCTCATCCGGCTGTAAATGAAGCCGGGTTCCTTTCCCAATGCCACGTCATACCACTTATCGATATCGTCATAGCCATAGGCGGCACTGACCACGATGGGTGTCTGGGTCGCATTATAGGGATGTTGAACTTGCTCTCCTCCCCATACCACTCGAGTTCCCATCCCAACCTCGGAAGGCTGGACGGCGTCTTTTTTATTTTCCATAAGATTGTCTCGTATCAAGGGAAACACAACCGTGTTCCAAGTGGTCTTCAGAGGACTATAAAGGAAGACTCGTGCTGGTGAAAAATCATGATATCTGGGAGTAAGGGCTGCTTTTTTTAATGGCTGGATGGGGGTAAGCGGCCGTCTAGCCAGTACCACCTAAGAGAATCCCTCACCAAAATACAGCTGTGCGATGCCACGAGCTTGGGTGTGCCGTACTTAGGCCCCATGGAGATGCAGAGATGAATCCAATGACTCCAATGACTCCTGACGGTCGCTACTTTGTAGTCAAAGGGCAGCTGTGGCGTTGCACCAATCCATTGTTGAATGAAGATGCGCGGCAGCGCTTGGTCAATGACTTGATGACGGCGCGTCGTGAGGTAAAGGCAGCGAAAGCGTCTGGTGATCCTGGGCAGTTATTGGCGGCACGGGCAAGGGTTCAGGAGGCCAAGGTAGACCTCGGTGAGCGCGGGCCTGTTTGGTGGAACGACGGCAGCCCTGACTTCAACAGGAATCAGATTGACAATACACCTTATGCAGAGTGGTACCGCTCCCTCAGTGCCGAAATCTGAAGAGATTACCACCGGCAGGAGCCGAGGAAAGGGAGAGGCACTAGCCTTAGGCATTCCAAGTCTTAGTCCTACTGGGATTGGGAAACTCAAACGATAACGGACAGGGTTTTCCCATGCCTATGATAAGTGCGTACCGCTGTTCCCAGATTTTCAGCCCGTGAACACGGTACGCACCAGCGCAGGATTTGTACCTGAGCAACGTAATTCTAATTCAGCAAATCCGCAGGCACCTTCCCGCCATTTTCCGCCAGCTTTTTCATAACCGCCGAATGGAGCCAGATGTTCATCGCTGCCGAATCGTCAGTAGAGCCTGTGTAATGCAACTCCGCAGCAAGTTGTTTACGTGCAGCCAGGCTACTGTCGATGTTCAACAGTTTGAGCAAATCTACAATCGAGGTGCGCCAATTGAGTTGCGCGCTTTGCTGGCTGGCCAAGGCTTCCAGTTTCGAGGCGACGTCGACTTCGCTGATCGCAGCCGTCGGGGTCGGGGTCGAGGTCTGTGGTGTAACGGGGGAAGCACCGGCGGTAGGATCAGCAGGAGCGGCCTCGGCTGGCGACGCTGCGTGTTTACCTATCCCGAGTTTTTCCAATATCGTGCTGAATAAGCTCATGTGAATTCTCCAGGGATTGAATGGCCAACACTCCGTTGAGCAATGGCTACCTATGGATGACTCTCATCATTCCGCTAAAGTTTTATCTAGTTTTCTGCGTGCCGCGACTTCGAAAAATACCAATTTTCCCCGGCTGATTGACGCAACACTGATACCGATCAGCCTTTGAAGAAGACGGCGATCTTGTTTCCTACCGGATCACGAAGGTAGGCAACATAGAAGTCATCGGTGTAAGCCTCTCGGATACCCGGCTTGCCTTCATCCATTCCACCATTTGCCAGACCAGCAGCGTATACCTTCTCTACTGTTGACCTGGAGTCGGCCTGCAGCGCCGGCATCATCCCATTCCCCGCCGTCGCCGGTTGGCCGTCAAAAGGTCGAGCGATATGAATGCTGCCTGGCCCATTGGACTTATCCGCACTCTCGGGAAGTGAGAAGCAGTATTGCCCTTCAGATTGCTCTTTCTCATAGCGAAGCGGCGACAGAATGGCGTCGTAGAACCGTGCTGAAACCTCGACATCGTTGGCGCCAATGAACAGATAGCTGAGCATGGATTCCTCCTCGAAGGGCATCAATGAATCAACGGAAATTGCTATCCCCTGCTACCCGTTCGACATACGAGCGAAGGCCGAAATCCATTTTTTGAAGCCGCCCGCTGGGGCAGAAAAATTATGGATCAGCAATAATTATGACTGAGCCATAATTTTGAATAATCCCAAAAGTGCCCTGCGCGCGGACATGAGGGCTTAATCCTGACCGCTGCCTCTAGGACAATAATTCAGTCGCTTTTTCGCGTAAGCGGCTAGCCGTGGTCAGATGAATATGCGTGGTTTTATCTCTCACCCAGTGGCGCGGGCCGGATCGGCTGGCTGAAGCGAATATCGGCGGTTTCATCTGCCGGCCCTACTGGCCGTTCCAACCAGCAAATACGGGCCTTTAACGAATATCGGGGTTTTATCTCCCACCCAATGGCGAGGGTCGGATCCGTTCGCGGCAGCGAATATAAGCGGTTTCATCTCCCGGCCACGCTGGCCGTTCCGCCCAGCAAATATGGGACTTTGACGAATATCGGGGGTTTTATCTCCCACCCCATGGTGAGGGTCGGATCCGTTCGCGGCAGCGAATATAAGCGGTTTCATCTCCCGGCCCCGCTGTAGCCCTGCCCTAAACAAACATCAGGTCACCTATACGCGTTATGCGGACTCCTGATTAAATGCGCTTTAGGCTTCGTCGCTAAAAACACCGCAGTCCATAGCTGTTCCGCTAACCACTGTGCTTCCCCTCGGCTGAGACTCCAGCCAACCCAACCAAAAAGCAATAAGACGTATTGGCCATCTAGTCTGATCTGAAAATCATAGATAGCCTCTTCCCCATCTTTAAATTCCCGCACCGGTTCGGGATCAAGCAGGGCTCCTGTCATTAGGAAACTTCTACCAGTCATCACGACCTGGAGCAAATCAAGTGTTTTCTGTGATCCAAACGGCTCATGGCGCTCAATGAGAACAGCCCAATTGTCGTGATTTGTTTGGATATTAGACTTATCCGACTTTGGGTGATTGGGATCAAACGAGTTGAGTACTGCTTTGATTAAACCAGACGCGATCTCATAAGCTTGCTGTGTGGTGAAGCATGCTTTGAAGTCGTCTAGGACTACACGAATAATACGGGACGGGGTGAGTTTGACAGTCGCACGGTAATGCTCGTCTGTTCCTGGAAAACTGAAAAACTCAGAAGACCTGAAGGTGAGGCGGGATTTCAAACGCTGGTTGTCGCTCATGGCATTCTCGAAAAATTGGCTTACTAAATCAAATTCGGCTCAACCCCCGACGATCTTTAACAGATTAAAAAGTTTATTTAGCGTCCAGCGTGAGGGGTAAGCCGAGCTTCGCCAAGTGCTCTTGAGAGATTAACCAAGAACTACGTCGCCTGCCGCCCAGGCAGGTATTCCTTTGTGCTGCCACCAGGTGCGAGCCAGTCGCCCCTTCGCATAGCGGCTAATCAAAAAATCGAGCCGACCAAATGAAGGGCTCCAAATCGCGGCTTTGGAGCACTTTGACTGAGCGCTCAGATGCGCTCGCCGGTGCTAAGGAACTTCAGAAAACCAGGCCGTCCACAATCTCGCATGAAGCTGCCGACTACGTAATTTCCATCGAGCGTTTCAAGCACCCAGAACCGTCCTTCCTTTCTCGCCGAGTGAATTTTTCCAGTGCGGAGGATAGCGCCATCTACTTTGCGGAACGCCTCGTTTTTCTCAGAGTGGTCAAAAGAAACACCTACGCACGTATCCTCAGCAATGAAAGCATCACTGATGAAAGCAGTAATCGGCACGCTGTATTTTCGATGGCTCGCTCGAACCAAGCGAACCAGTTGAAACTCACTGACATCTTTACCGTGCAGCTCTACTTCGATTGCATCAGGCATCCGGCCAAATCTCCAAAATTACTCAACATGTGTTTGCGGTGTTCACCGCTCACGCGGGCGACATCGAAAACGCGGCTCCCACAGTGGCAGATTTTCGTTGGCCTGGGCCCCATAAAAGGTAGACGGTGCTCTTGGTTTCAAACATGCAGCCGTAAATGAAAGACACCACAAAATTACTGCGCACCCACATGCCTGGCTGAAAGCGCCCTCCGCTGTCCAGGACTACCTCGTGAGCGAATAGCGTCATGGGAAGCAGACCGAGGTTCGTAAGCTTTTCCATTTCCTCAGGTGTCACAGTGAGGTCAATCAAGATCCACTGCCGCACCACACAAAACGCTTTGCCGGGGAACAGCTTTCCCGCTAGGGAAATTAAATCCTCTTGGGAACCAGTCCAACCCGAAGTTCCCCCGTCATTACCGTAGAGGAGCTGAGCGATTTCATCCAACGTCACCATAGTTAAATCTCAAATTGATTTAGGTTAAGGAACGCTTGTATAGGTTTGCCCCGCCATGGTCACGAACTCGTAGACTGGTGGCTCTTTGTCAGAGCTTTGCAATCTTATTTCGGAAAGCGGTTCCATTAGGCGCTCACTTTGCCGATTCATCCACGGTGGCGAAATGAGGTATACCTTGGTGACAGCAATAAATTCAGAATCACCTGAACTGCATATGGTTTGAACCGATGCTGCGTCACAGACGAGGCGCGTGCTTGGCCCCAATGTTCCGTCGAAGAACCCTACCCCCTCTATTAAGAACGAATATTGGTTGTGACTAAGGTCGACTGACTTCCACAGCAGGAGACTCTCATCAGGCATTTTAAATCTGCCTTGCAGCTGACTTTCGCTTGTTCTAAACACTACACACTCCTGGATAACAGACTTTGTTGGCGCGCCGTTGACCTTTAAATCGTCAGCACTAGATCCGATACAAATCCCGTGTCTTCAAACGGGTAGCCACGCGGATTGGATGCATGTGGAATGCCGTTAATGGATTTGTGATAGCCGACATGCGTGTGACCGTGAACCCATAGATCTATATCGAATTCTGCAAATTCTTTCCAATCATTGACGTAAGCTGCAGCTAGATGCCCCATTTCATATTTAATCCCGGGGGCACACTCAGGTGATGGTGCATGATGCGTTACGACTACTGTCTTCCCTTGATACTTTGTGGACAATTGCGAGAGCAGCCATTGTTTCGCAAATTCCGACTTTTGCTGCATTTCGATTGGTTTTACACGTCGATACTGAGCTCCAGTTCTGATCTGCCTATAGTCATTCATAGATCCTTGAGCACTAAGAAGCGCAGAAGATACATCTCCAGTTGAGCGAAAATCAGTCCAGCTGGTTGTACCAAGAAACCTCACTCCATCGATGACTACTTGATCGTTCTCTAGAACGTGAACATGCGGGAACGCCTTAGTCCGCATTTTTTCCAACGTTCGATCGAGATGGCCTTTGTAATACTCATGGTTTCCGGCGACGTAGATCACCGGGCAGCGAAAGTTTTTGTTTGCCCATTCCACTCCCCTGGCTAATAGATCGATGTCCCCTGCCAACACAACAACATCCACGTCATGCGTAGCAGGCGAGAAATCCTGGAACTCAAGGTGGAGGTCTGACAGCAAGTGAATTCTCATACCCTCACCTCCTTGGTCACAGTGTCAATTTATGGCTAATGTTTAAGGGAGTCGAAAAAAAAGACGAGCGTGAGCCGTGCAAAATCGAAAATTCGCCTCCCTAATCGCCATAAATTTCAACTGCCTAATATATACGGTCGATGAAATCGAAGCAACATGGCTTTATCCCTTCCTTTTGGGGATACAAGATGTCAATGAGGCGCGCCTTCGCTGTCACGCTGCGAGCTCTGCGTAAAGCAAAGGGCATGAGCCAGGATGAATTTTCAGAAGCTATGGGTCGTCATTACACGAGCTGGCTTGAGAACGGAAATTCGAGCGTTACGCTAGATAAGGTCGTTGCCATCGCTGCTGTTCTGAAAGTTGAACCGCTCCTGATGGTCGCTTTGTGCGAATCCGTGCGGAGTGGACAGTCCGTTCAAGAGACGATAAAGGGGGTTCTAGCCGCGACTACCCTTCTCAGCCATAACGGGTTGCTCGAAGCATTCCAGAAGGAAGTTGACCGAGCTCAGGCTACAGAAGGCCTTTCGAATGAATCGCGCCTAAAGCTCACAGAAGAAAAGATCGAAGCCCTTCTACAGACGGGTTTGGATCAGAAGACTATTGCAAAAAATCTTGAGCTCAGTTCGGCTACTGTCTCTCGATACTGCAAAAGAATCAGGGAGAAAAATCACATCTAGACTCAGCGGAATCCGTTCTAAGCGAGCGGAAAATCCGCTTTTTTGTGTCAATCGATAGAAAAATCGACGTGTCAATCACAGCTTGCTCAGCTTGTCCGTTTGCAGACCTAGTCAATCAATCAATGTTTTTATAAAACCAACATTGACATGCTATTTACCTCTACAGGGCCCGCATTTGGGCACCCTCAGCCATTGTCAATGTCCATAACACAATATGATGCCATCGGTATTTCATCAATCACTGATGCATCCTTGCGGCACTCCACATGGGCCGTGGCGCGGATCTGATCGTCGACGGTGAAGGTGTTTTTCGCTTTGGTGCGGCTCATGGTGCGCCCGGCGCCGTGGCTGCAGGAGCAGAACGATTGTTCATTGCCCAAGCCGCGAACGATGAAGCTTTTCGCCCCCATGGAGCCGGGAATGATCCCCAGCTCGCCTTTGTTCGCCGACACCGCGCCCTTGCGGGTGACCCACACGTCCTCGCCGAAATGCCGCTCTTTCTGCACATAGTTGTGATGACAGTTGACAGCCTCCAGCGCGACCTCGAATGGCTTGCGGATCACGTGCCGAGCGGCCCCGATCACCGCCTGCATCATCAATGCACGGTTTTGCCGGGCGAAATCCTGGGCCCAGCCCACCGCTTCGACATAGTCCGCGAAATGTCGACTGCCTTCTTTGAAATAAGCCAGGTCGCGGTCCGGCAGATTGGCCAGGTGCTGACGCATGTCCGCCTGGGCCAATTGAATGAACAGATTGCCAATGGCGTTACCGACGCCGCGCGAGCCGCTGTGCAGCATGAACCAGACCCTGTCGGCTTCGTCCAGGCAGACCTCGATGAAATGATTGCCGCTGCCCAGCGTGCCCAAATGGTGGCGGTTGTTGGTGCTGGCCAGTTTCGGGTACTTGGCGGTAATCGACTTGAACCGTTGATCCAGCGCCGCCCAAGCCCGGTCCGCCTGCTTTGGCACGCTGTGCCACGCGCCTTCGTCGCGGCGACCTCGGCTCAATGTACGTCCGTGGGGTACGGCCTTTTCGATGGCGCTGCGCAGCGCATGCAGGTTGTCGGGCAAGTCGGTGGCTGTCAGGGTGGTACAGGCGGCGATCATGCCGCAACCGATGTCGACCCCGACCGCGGCCGGAATGATCGCGCCCACGGTGGGGATCACGCTGCCAATGGTCGACCCTTTGCCCAGGTGCACATCGGGCATGACCGCCAGGTGTTTGAAGATGAACGGCATCTTCGCGGTGTTGATCAATTGCTGCCGGGCTTCGCTTTCGACCGGGACGCCCTCGGTCCACAGCTTGATCGGCTTGCCGTCGCGCACTTCCAACAGTTGCCAGGTAGAGGCTTGCATGATTGCGGCTCTATTCAGGATCGGACAAACATAACGCTCCCCCGCCGAAATGGGACTAAAATTTCGTAGCGGAGCTTATCAGGAGGTCATTATGTGGCTTAACGAATCGGAAAACGAACTTCGACGTGACCTGCAAAGCGTTGCCTCGGACTTGCGATGGTCGGCGGTCGAGCTGTTGCGCATCGCGGATCAGTTGCGCCTGGCGGGCAATGATGTGGATGCACAGGCAGCCCTGCGCTTGTGCGACCTGTTCCAGGGCGATGAGCAGCGATTGGCGGGCTATGCCGAAGAGGTGAAGGCCAAGGCCATCAGTCGAAAACCGCACGATCCGCCTGAAAACGACAAGCCCCGGCGAACCGGGGCTTAAGTGCACTATTTATCCGTCTTCTGGCTGTTGCCGGGCTTTTTTGCCCGAGGCTTGTAACCGGGGAGAGAGGCCGCGAAGGCCAGTGCCTCTTCCCTGCTGGCAAACGCGCCGAGCCGGTCACCCTCGGTGCAGACCCGCCACGGGCCGTTGTTTACGCTGAGTACGTCATAACCGTTCATGTGCATCTTGTTGAGCATGGGAACACTCATGGTTACCTCCTGTTCGGCAGTGATCAGCCACCCTTGACTTGATTACCTTACACCTGCCCCTTACTTAAATGCAGACCAGACGTCGCGCCGGTGGTTGCAGAGGGATTGCACTTTCCCTGCGTCCCGTCACTCCAACCTTTCAAGCAGCGATCTGGCCGGTTCCGGCCGGAATATTGCATTTATAGGTCTGGTTCATGACAACAGGCGGTCAAGTGGCACATGAAAGTACGCGCGACAATCATTTGCGAGCAGGACCGGCATATTCTCCTGGTGCGCAAGCCAAAGAGTCGCTGGACGCTGCCGGGCGGCAAAGTCGAGCGCGGTGAAACCATCGCGGGTGCGGCCATGCGCGAACTTCAGGAAGAAACCGGGCTTGGGGTCGACGGCCTGCTGTATCTGATGGAACTGCAAACCGGCAATACGCGACACCACGTCTACGAGGCCTCGGTGCTGAACCCGGGAGAGGCTCGGCCGCAAAACGAAATCTTCGATTGCATCTGGTACCCGCTGGAGGCGATACACAATCTGGACACAAGCGACGCCACGCTTAAAATCGTCACAGCGTTTCAGCGTCGCTTTTAGTTGTCCAGCCCCGTCAGCCCTGGTCGCCACCGCCGACCGGCAGGGTCATGCCGGTGATATAGGACGCTTCGTCGCTGGCCAGGAACAGGATAGCGCCGGCCTGTTCATCCAGTGTGCCGTAGCGTTTCATCAAGCTGCTGTCGAGGGTCTGGTCGACGATCTGCTGATACCACACCTTTTCCTGGGCACTTTGTTCCGCGGCGTTGCGCGGGATGGCCCGCGGCGGCGCTTCGGTACCGCCGGGGGCGGTGGCGTTGACTCGAATGCCACGACCCGCGGTTTCGAACGCCAGGCACGCGGTCAGCGCATTCACCCCACCTTTCGCCGCACCGTATGGCACGCGATTGACACTGCGGGTGGCGATGGACGACACGTTGACGATGGCGCCACTGCCCTGTTCAAGCATGAACGGCAGCGCGGCATGGCAGCACCACAGCGTCGGGAACAGCGAACGACGGACTTCGGCTTCGATCTGCTGGGCTTCGTAGTGTTCGAAAGGCTTGGTCCAGATCGTGCCGCCGACGTTGTTGACCAGTACATCCAGGCGACCAAAGCGCTCGACGGCGGCGTGCATCACCCGGCTGCATTCTTCGTATTGCTCAAGATCGGCCGTCAGGGCGAGCACCTGGCTGTGCTGCCCCAACTCTTTTTGCACCTCGAACACCAGCTCGGAGCGATCCACCAGGATCAACTGCGCGCCCTCGGCCGCCATGCGCTCGGCAACCCGGCGACCGATGCCCTGGGCGGCACCGGTAATCAACGCGACTTTTTCGTGAAATCTGTTCATACCCACCTCGTGTTCGCGCCACCTCCTCTGTAGGAGCCGTCAGCTCCTACGGGGGCAATCCGCGGAGAATGCTTATGCCGCGCTGGCGGCAAATTTTTCGTAGTAGAAGTTCGCCGGGGCGATGCCTTGTTCGCGAATGAACTGACTGACTGCCTCGACCATCGGCGGCGGGCCGCACAGGTAGACATCGACGTCGCCATCGTTCAAATGCTTGGGCTCGATGTGCTGGGTCACGTAGCCCTTGAGCGGGTGCTGGCTGTCGGGGCTGGCCACGCAGGCGCTGAAGCTGAAGTTCGGGATGCGGGCGGCGAAGGCTTCGAGTCGATCCATTTCCACCAGGTCGAAATCGTTGGTCACGCCGTAGATCAGATGCAGCGGATGCTCACTGCCCTGCTCGGCGATTTTCTCCAGCATCGCGGTAAACGGCGCCAGGCCGGTGCCGCCAGCCAGCAGCAACAACGGACGGCGGATCTCGCGCAGGTAAAAACTGCCCAACGGCCCGGCCAGACTCATGCTGTCGCCCGCCTTCGCCATGCCGGTGAGGAAGCTGCTCATCAGGCCGCCAGGCACGTTGCGAATCAGGAAGCTGACCTCGCCATCACGCTGCAACGAGCTGAACGAGTAGGCGCGGGTCTGCTCACTGCCGGGAATCCCGAGGTTCACGTACTGCCCCGGCAGGAACGCCAGTTTGCTCAGGGCTTCACCCTTGATCGACAGCGCGATGGTGCTGTCGGACAACTGGCGCACGGCGCTGATGGTCGCGTCATAACTGGCCTGGCGGGTGCGGCAGACATCCGAGGAGGTCGGCACGCGGACCACGCAATCGCTCAGGGCGCGCATCTGGCAGGTCAGGACAAAACCTTGCTCGGCCTCATCACTGCTGAGGGCGTCGTCTATGTATTCCTCGCCCAGGTCGTAGCGACCGGCTTCGGCGAAACATTTGCAGGTGCCGCAGGCGCCGTCACGGCAGTCCAGCGGAATGTTGATGCCCTGGCGGTACGCGGCATCGGCCACGGTTTCGCCGGCATTGGCGTCGATGAACCGGGTGACGCCGTCTTCGAAATTGAACGCGATGGAATGAGTCATGACGGCTGCCTCACAAATGGTAAACATCGATGACCTGGCGAACGTAGTCGTTCTTCAGGATCACTTTCTTGGCCTTGATCAACGGGTTCTCGCCGCGCACATCGAGGGTGTAGAAACTGCTGCCGAAATAGCTGTCGACGGTCTTGTAGCGAAAGCTCAGGGTGTGCCAGTTGAAGCGCACCTTGCACAATCCGTCGGCCTGTTCGAGCAGCTCGATGTTGCTGATGTTGTGGGAGGTGCGGGTGTCCGGCATGGTGGCGCTGGAGCGCTCGGTCTTGATCCGGAACACGCGGTCTTCCAGACCGGTGCGGTTGCCGTACCAGATCAGCGAGATTTCCCGCTGCGGATCGATGGTCAACTCGTCGTTGTCGTCCCAGGACGGCATCCAGTACGTGGCGTCCGGTGCATACAACTCCAGCCATTCATCCCATTGCCGGTCATCGAGGTAACGGGCTTCGCGATAGAGAAAGTCGCGCACGGTTTCATAGGTGATAGTCATTGCACGGCCTCCACTGCAATCAGGTCGGACTGTTCTGCGGCCAAGGCCTTGAGCATGGTCTGCTGCCAATACTTGTGCTGCAGCACGAACAGGCCTTCGTCTTCGGTGCGTACGCCGCTGAGCAACGGATGCAGATCGATTTCCTTCGCGGCCTCATCGGCGCCTTCGACCCAATGCTCGGCACCACGGGACATGTCGTTCCAGGCCGTCGCGCTGCCCTCATAACTGGTCTGGCAGGAACGGAACTCTTCCAGGTCGTCCGGGGTGGCCATGCCGCTGACGTTGAAGAAATCCTCATACTGGCGAATCCGGCTCGAACGGGCGTGATCGCTTTCGCCTTTGGGGGCGATGCAGTAAATGGTGATTTCCGTGCGGTTGACCGAAATCGGCCGGGCGATGCGAATCTGCGAGCTGAACTGGTCCATCAGGTACACGTTCGGGTACAGGCACAGGTTGCGCGAGTTCTCGATCATCCAGTCAGCCCGGGCCTTGCCGAAGTCCTGGGCCAGTTCGTCACGGCGCTCGTACAGCGGGCGGTCCTCAGGGTTGGCCCAGCGGGTCCAGAGCAGCATGTGGCCCTTGTCGAAGGAGTAAAACCCGCCGCCCTGCTTGGCCCAGCTGCCGGCGCTCATGGTCGGGTTGTCATCGCCGGCCTCGCGCTGCTTGCGCTGGTTCTGGGTCGCGGCGTAGTTCCAGTGCACGGAGCTGACGTGATAGCCGTCGGCGCCATTTTCGGCGGTGAGTTTCCAGTTGCCTTCGTAGATGTAGCTGGAGGAACCGCGCAGCACTTCCAGGCCATCGGCGGACTGGTCGACGATCATGTCGATGATCTTCGCCGACTCGCCCAGGTGCTCGACCAGCGGCAACACATCAGCGTTGAGGCTGCCGAACAGGAAGCCGCGATAGGATTCGAAACGCGCCACTTTGGTCAGGTCGTGGGAGCCTTCGCAGTTGAAGCTGGCCGGGTAGCCCGCTTCGGCCGGATCCTTGACCTTGAGCAGCTTGCCGGAGTTGTTGAAAGTCCAGCCGTGGAACGGGCAGGTGTAGGAGCTCTTGTTGCCGGACTTGTGCCGGCACAGCGTCGCGCCGCGATGACTGCAGGCGTTGAGGAACGCATTGAGCACACCGTCCTTGTTGCGCGCGATAAAGATCGACTGGCGCCCCATGGTGGTGGTGTAGAAATCGTTTTTGTTGGGGATCTGGCTTTCGTGGGCGAGGTACAGCCAGTTGCCTTCGAAGATGTGTTTCATCTCGAGGTCGAACAGCCGCGGGTCGGTGAACATCTCGCGTTTGCAGCGATAGATGCCCTGCTCTGGATCGTCTTCAAGCAGGGAATGCAGGTATTCGGGTCGCAGGGTCATGGCCACCGCCTCCATTGTTATTGTCAGGCAGGGCCATGCTAGGACGGGGGGATGGGGCGGACTATCCGCTGGGTGCAGACCTGTATCCGTTTTATGCAAAGGTCAACGCGGCATTGATCGTTCCCACGCTCTGCGTGGGAATGCAGCGCGGGACGCTCTGCGTCCCAAAAGCGGACGCGGAGCGTCCGTTGAGGCGTTCCCACGCGGGAGCGTGGGAACGATCAACAGGGAGGTGGCGTTTGCGAGGTCAGTGCCGGCGCTTGAGGGTATCGGACGGCAATTCGCCAAACTGCTTGCGGTAGTTGTCCGAGAACCGCCCCAAATGCAGGAAGCCGTAATCCATGGCCACCTCCGTGACGTTGCGCACGTTACAGGTCGGGTCGCTCAGGCAGGCATTGATACGCTCGAGGCGTTTGTGCCGGATGTAGTTTTTCGGCGTAGTGCCGGCGTTGCGTTCGAACAAGCCATACAGCGAGCGCAGGCTCATTCGCGCCTGGCGGGCCAACTCTTCGCTGTCGATGTCCTGCTTGAGGTTACGATCGATGTAATCGGCGATCACCTCGAACGTGGCTGTCTGTGAGCCGAGACTGATCCGGCTGACATTGGTCTTCATCAGGCTGAGCATCTTGCTGACGATGATCTGCGCGTAGTGCTCCTGCACCTTGGGAATCTGCTCGGTGGCCTCGGCTTCCTGGCAAATCATAGCCAGCAGACCGACGAAACCTTCAAGTTCGTCGAGCTGATAGCGGTTCTCCAGGAACCGCACACCCTGCCCCGGGTACCGCCAGCGCTGTTCATCGCACACGGACTCGAGCAACGGCGTGGGGACCTTGAGGATGAATTTTTCGCAATCATCGGAATAGGTCAGATCCACCGGATCGTCGGGATTGATCAACAGCAATTCGCCGGGAGCAAAGTAGTGTTCCTGACCGTGGCCGCGCCACAGGCAGTTGCCACGCAGCAACACTTGCAGGTGATAGATGCTTTCCAGGGCACCGGAGGTGACCCGTACGCTGCCGCCATAGCTGATGCGGCACAGGTCGAGGCTGGCAAATTTACGGTGATTGAGGCTGGCCAGCGGTCGCCCGGCCCGTGGCATCAGGATGCAATGGTTACCGACATGCTGATTGACGTAGCCCGACACCGCGTAAGGATCGGCGTGGTCGAATACGGTGCTGCGCTGACTCAACAATTGCGCTTGCATCATCGGGTCACTCTCGTTGTTGTTATAGGGTGCTGCGGGTCTTGCGGGGCAGCGCATGCAAGGGTGTTTCAGTGGAGCGACTTATGGAAGAAACCTGTGGGAGCGAGCCTGCTCGCGAAAGCGGCGTGTCAGTCAACGTTGATGTTGAAGCTGATGGCCCTTTCGCGAGCAGGCTCGCTCCCACAGGTCGGGCCCACAGGTCACTCCCACGGGTTACCCCACTGCCCGGGGCCATTGCTTGAGGATATCAGTCCTCGAGTGCGCGAACCCGCTCGTGACGCTGCTGTTCATCGGGTTGTGCGGAAGTCTGCAAGGTGAAATCGAAGTCGATTTCGGCAAAACGACCGCTCACGCCATGGGCCGCTGCCCGCTCTTGATCGTCGCTGAAGGTGATTTTGGCGATCAGCTCATCCCGGGTGGCATAGGCAAAATCGTCGTGCAGGTATTGATCGCCATCCAGGTTGATCTGGGTGGTCAGGTGGCGATGATCCGGCGCGGAAATGAAGAAGTGCACATGCGCCGGCCGCTGGCCATGACGACCCAGTTGATCGAGCAGTTGCTGGGTCGGACCGTCCGGCGGGCAGCCATAGCCCGACGGCACGATGCTGCGGAAGCGATAGCGACCTTCGGCATCGGTGACGATGCGCCGACGCAGGTTGAATTCCGACTGCGTGGTATCGAAGTAAGAGTAGGTGCCGCCGGTGTTGGCGTGCCAGACATCCACCACCGCACCGGCCAAGGGTTCGCCGGCGGTGTTCTTGACCTGGCCCTGCATGAACAGCACCACACCCGGATCGACACCGTCGTCGAGACGTGCTTCGCCTTCCGACAGCGGCGCCCCCGCCACGTACAGCGGCCCTTCGATGGTCCGCGGTGTGCCGCCAGCCTTGCCGGCCTGCTCGTCTTCGGCGTCCATCAGCAGGTCGAGATAATGCTCGAGACCGATCCCGGCCACCAGCAATCCTGCCTCCTGGCGCGCACCCAGCACGTTGAGGTAGTTGACCGCTTTCCAGAACTCTTCCGGAGTCACGGCCAGGTCTTCGATGATATTCACCGAATCACGCAGGATGCGGTAGATCAGGGCTTTGACCCGCGGGTTACCGGCTTCATTGAGCAGACCGCTGGCCTCTTCGAGAAACTTCTGGGCATTGGCAGTGTGGGAAATCTTGACGTTCATGGTGGTTCCTCATCTTGTAATTATAAGCGTAGCGAACTGAACAGGCTGGGTTCAGCGGTCATCCTCGCGAATCGACGAAGGATGCCGGCACATCGCGGTGACTTCGATCGCCATGTACGGATACAGCGGCAGTTGCATCAGCAGGTCGTGCAGTTCCTGGACGCTATCGACATCGAACACGCTGTAATTGGCATACAGCCCGGCGATGCGCCACAGGTGCCGCCACTTGCCCTGCTCTTGCAGGCGCTGGGCCAGGGCTTTTTCGTCAGCCTTGAGCCTGGCGGCGGTTTCGGGATTCATGTCGACCGGCAGGTTCACGGTCATTTTTACGTGGAACAGCATGATGCACTCCTCAGGCGTGATGAAGGACAGTGGATGATTTGTCGCGACGGAAAAACGCCAGGCGCTCCTCATCCAGGCTCAGGCCCAGGCCCGGTGTTTTCGGCACGTGCAGTTCAAAGTCGCGATAGACCAGCGGCTCGCCGAGAATGTCCTCGGTCAGCAGCAATGGGCCGAACAGCTCGGTGTCCCAGGCCAATTTGTTCAGGGTGACAAAGGCATGGGCCGAGGCCAGGGTACCGACGCCACCTTCGAGCATGGTGCCGCCATACAGGCCGATACCGGCCGCTTCGGCGATGGCCGCGGTGCGCAACACGGCACGTGGGCCGCCATTCTTGGCAATCTTCAGGGCGAACACCGACGCAGCGCCTTCGCGCGCCAGGTTGAAGGCATCCTCCACGCACTCGATGGACTCGTCGGCCATGATCGGCGCCGGGCTCATGGCATTCAGGCGCGCCATGCCGGCGCGGTTGTTGCGCGAGATCGGTTGTTCGATCAAGTCGATGCCGTTGGTGCCCAGGATCCGGCAGGCACGCAATGCGACCGCTTCATCCCAGGCCTGATTGACATCGACCCGCACGCTGGCGCGATCACCCAGGGCTTTCTTGATCGCAATGACGTGGGCCAGGTCGCGGTTGACTTCACCGGCGCCGATTTTCAGCTTGAAGATCCGGTGGCGGCGCAGGTCGAGCATTTGTTCCGCTTCGGCGATGTCCTTGGCGGTGTCGCCACTGGCCAGGGTCCATGCTACTGGCAGGGCATCACGCACGCGGCCGCCGAGCAATTCGCTGACTGGCAGGCCAAGGCGCTTGCCCTGGGCGTCGAGCAACGCGGTTTCGATACCGGACTTGGCGAACGTGTTGCCGCGGATGCTGCGCTCCAGACGCAACATCGCGGCGTTCACGTTGCTGGCGTCTTGCCCCAGCAATAGCGGCGCGAAGTGTTTATCGATATTGGTCTTGATGCTTTCCGGGCTTTCGTTGCCGTAGGCCAGGCCGCCGATGGTGGTGGATTCGCCGATACCTTCCATGCCGTCGGCGCAACGCACACGAATGATCACCAGGGTCTGGTTCTGCATGGTGTGCATCGCCAGCTTGTGCGGGCGGATGGTCGGCAGATCGACGATGATCGTCTCGATCGATTCAATGGCTGTTGCAAGCATGTCGATACCCGTCAGGTTCTTGAAGTTCTGATCTGGATTCTCGTACGGCTTTTTCCGGGCGGCCAATATAGAATTGGTCTGGCTTGATACCTTAAAGGTATTCAACCACTGCCCATCGGGAGGCTCCATGGAACTGCGTCACCTGCGTTACTTTCAGGTATTGGCCAAAACCCTCAACTTCACCCGTGCCGCCGAGCTGCTGCACATCGCCCAACCGCCGCTGAGTCGACAGATCCAGCAACTGGAAGACGAACTGGGGGTCATGTTGCTGGAGCGCGGGCGGCCGCTGAAGCTGACCGATGCCGGGCGGTTTTTCCATGAGCACTCCAGCGCCCTGCTCGAACAGCTGGCCAAGGTATGCGACAACACGCGGCGGATCGGTCTGGGCGAAAAGACCTGGCTGGGCATCGGCTTTGCGCCATCGACCCTCTACGGCGTCCTGCCCGAGCTGATTCGCCGCTTGCGCAGCGGCGAGCCCCTGGAACTTGAGCTCGGGCTCTCGGAAATGACCACGCTGCAACAGGTGCAGGCGCTCAAGGCCGGGCGCATCGATATCGGCTTCGGGCGGATCCGTATCGACGACCCGGCCATCATCCAGACCGTGTTGACCGAAGACCGGCTGGTCGCTGCCCTGCCCGCCGGCCACCCGTTGCTGGCCGGGCCGATCAGCCTGCGCGAACTGGCGAAGGAGCCCTTTGTGCTGTACCCCGGCAACCCGCGGCCGAGCTATGCCGACCATGTGATCGCCTTGTTCGAATCCTATGGCGTGAGCATCCATGTGGCGCAATGGACCAATGAACTGCAAACCGCCATCGGGTTGGTGGGCGCAGGCATCGGGGTCACGCTGGTGCCGGCCTCGGTGCAATTGCTGCACCGCGACGACATTGGCTTCACCCCCCTGCTGGAAGACAACGCCACCTCGCCGATTATCCTCAGCCGGCGCGTGGGCGACGTGTCGCCGGGGTTGAATCATTGCTTGCGGATGATTGACGAGCTGTTGCCATCGGCATAAAGCCGCGATGCGACAGGCGCATGCGCCCTGTCATGCACCCTATGTAGGAGCTGCCGCAGGCTGCGATCTTTTGACTTTGCTTTTCAAAAACAAGATCAAAAGATCGCAGCCTGCGGCAGCTTCTACATTAGAAAGCGGGGGAATTGCTATTCCAGAGCCAGTTCCAGATCCCCGGCAATTTGACCGCCTCTGAACTATCGCGAACGGTGCGCGCCATGGCGGCCCGTTGCAGCGCTGCCGTATCGTCGTAAAACGGCTTCTGCGCCAACGTCACACCGGTTGCAGCGGCGCTGTCGAGGAGGATTTGCAGGTACTCCCGGGCATGCCGGGCGGTGTAGCGATTGAGATCGTGGAACGTCACCACCACCGGAATCACGCCGTCCACCGTCGGCAGCTCGCCTCGCGCGATGCGCTCACGGACTTCGGACAGTTGCCGCAGCATGTTGGCCCGTCGCCGGGGGCTGGCGTTGAAACCCCAGATCTTGCCGTCATTGGCGCTCAGGTCGGTGAGCAGCAGATGCAGGCCCTGTTGCCGATAAGCCGCGAAGGTGCGCTTGTCGTAGCTCCAGAACGGCGGACGCAGCAGGGTTGGTGGCGCTCCGGTGATCGCGGCAATGTCGGCGCTGCCGTTGCTGAGTGACTGCTGCAGTGCTTGCGCGTCCAGCGAGCGATGATTGCTGTGCCCGGGCGTGGCGGTGTGCAAGCCCAGAATATGGCCTTCGGCCTGTTCGCGACGCATGATTTCGCGCCCCAACTCGCTGCCGCCGGCCCGTGAGGCGCGGGTTTGCACGAAGAACACCGCCTTGATGTCCGCTTGCAGCGGATTGCGCGACAGGCTGTCGAGCACGGTCACGGTTGGATTCCACCAACTCGAAGCGCTGGGACCGTCGTCGAAGGTCAGCAGAAAACGGATCGGTGGTTGCGCTCGCAGACGTTGCTCGGTCTGCGGCGTCATCTCGATGGGAGAAGCGATGCACCCCAGCAGACCGACTGCGATGGCGAACGCCGATAAAACCTTGACCAGCTGTTTCATGTTTTGCCTTGGGCCAGACTGTTGCGCCCACACGTCTGTGCGGGCGCAGGTTGGATCAAGGTACACAGCGTTTGGTTCCGGCGATATGTGTAGATCGATCAGGGCTTCAGCGGACGTTCCTGGTCACGTTCCGACAGCTCTTTGCCGTCGTCGGGATGCTTCCAGTCGGGCGTCGAACGCCGCTGCTGTTCGAGCTCTTCTTCCGTCAGTTCATCCATGTCTACATCATCCGGATCCGGACGCTTTGGGTCAGTTGCCATGCTCACCTCTCTTCCTGAAGGGATCGTTCATCAACGTTAAGCGTAGAACAGTTTCACGCACCCGGCTCAGAGCCACCAGCGTAGCAAAAAGAAGAAGCCCATGCTCAACAGCATGCTGAGCAAGGTGTTGCGGGTGTAGAGCACCAGGCCGATCGCCACCAGCGAACTGATCAGATAGGGATTGTCCCACTGCAGGTTCAGCTGTTTGTCCGGCATGAACACGATCGGCCCGCAGATCGCGGTCAGCATGCCCGGTACCGCAAAACCGAGGAACTGCCGGGCATTGCTGCTCAGGCGCAACGGCAACCGGGGTTCGAGAAACACGTAGCGGTTGAGGAACACCAGGATCCCCATGCCGACAATAACTGCCCAGACCATCATGTGCGTCCACCGTAGAATTTGTTGCAGACAAAGCCGGCCGTCATGCCCGCCAACCCCGACAGCACCAGCGCCGAACCCCACTGCCAATAGCTGAACAGCACCGAACAGAACAGCGAAACCGCCACGCACACCACGGTCGGCACATTGCGCACCACCGGCGTGATCAGGGCGATAAAGGTCGCCGCGATGGAGAAGTCCAGCCCCAGATGCTCCAGGCCCGGAATGCTGCTGCCCAGCACAATGCCGGCCAGGGTGAAGAGGTTCCAGGCGATGTAAAACGTCAGGCCGACGCCCAGGGCGTACCAGCGGTTGAACTGCTGTTTGTCATGCGCACTGGTCAGGGCGAACAGTTCGTCAGTGAGCAAAAAGCCCAGCCCCGCCCGCCAGCGCCCCGGCAGCGGCGAAATCACCGAACGCAGACTCATGCCGTAAAGCAGATGCTGGGAAGTCAGTAGCAAGGTGGTCAGCAGAATCGAAAAAATCCCGGCACCGCCCTTGAGCATGCCGATTGCCACCAGTTGCGCCGCACCGGCAAACACGATGCTCGACAAGCCCTGGCCTTGCAGGGGCGTGAGATTGGCTTCGATGGCCATGGAGCCGGCCAGCAGTCCCCAGGGCGCGGTCGCCAGAGACAACGGCATGATCGCCACGGCGCCGCGAAGAAAAGCGCTGCGCGGCATGAGTGAGTTGGACATAACGCTCTACAACCAGGGAAAGACTCCAGACTGTGCCAGCACCCGCGCCTGATGGCTTGAACAATCTTGCGCACTTGCACGCCACCGTCGCTGATTGTTCGCCTCCGTCACTCGCCCGAGTACCATGGAGCCATTGGCATAACACTCCAGGGTGTCGACATGCTTTACCGAATCGCCGCCGACGGGCTGGTGCTGTTTCACCTGCTGTTCATTCTGTTCGTGCTGTTCGGCGGCCTGCTGGTGCTCAAATGGCGCCAGTTGATCTGGTGGCATCTGCCCGCGGCCGTGTGGGGCGTTTTGGTGGAGGTCTTCCACTTGCCCTGCCCGCTGACTGACTGGGAAAACCTCATGCGCCACGGGGCCGGGCAAACCGGTTATGGTGGCGGCTTCATCGAACATTACCTGTTGCCGGTCATTTACCCGGCCGGCCTGACGCCGGCGATTCAGCTGGGGCTGGGCAGTGTGGTGCTGGTGATCAATGTGCTGGTCTATGTTTGGCTGATCAGGTTACGTCGGGCATCCTGCCGCTAAGAGCGAAAATCCACGCCCTGTTTGACGGACATTCAGTTGGCAATCACGCTCATGTTCCGGCCGCTGGCCTTGGCGACATAGAGCGCCTTGTCCGCAGCGCTGACCAGATCATTGGGCTGATCCTGAGAGGCCGGGTTGAAGGCGCACACCCCAAGGCTCACGGTGACCGTGCCCTCTACGCCCTCGCTGTGGGGAATGCCGGCCTGCTGCACCGCGCGACGGATTTTTTCCGCCACCAGAAACGCGCCCACATAGTCGGTGCCAGGCAACACCACCGTGAACTCTTCGCCGCCATACCGCGCGGCCAGGTCATCAGGGCGCTTGATGTGGTCACTGATGATCGTGCTGATGCTGCGCAAACTCTCATCGCCGGCCACGTGGCCGTAAAGGTCATTGAAGCGCTTGAAGTGATCGACATCGATTATCAGCAGTGCGAGGTGGGTCTGGCTGCGCCTGGCTCGGCCCATTTCGGCAAGAATGAACAGATCGAATTGACGTCGGTTGGACAATCCGGTCAGTGCATCCTCCAGCGCCAGCAACTCAAGGCTGCGGTTGACCTCGATCAGCTTTTCCTGGGCATCGAGCAAGACGTTCTGGACGTGATTCTGCTGCTTCATCAGGCGAATGAGGCGAAAACCGAACACCAGCAGAAACCCTAAGAATAACGAAACGATGCCCGCGCTCAGCAGCACCTGCTCACGCCAGCCGGCCAACACGTGCTCTTTATCCAGCGCAGCAAAGATGATCAGCGGATAACCTTCGACCCTGCGAAATCCGACCACCCGCTCGACGCCATCCACATAGGAGGTGACCGTAGCGGTGCCTGAATCGCCCTTGGGCAGCAATTGCGTGAACAGCGGCCCCTTGGCGACGCTGGTGCCGACTTCAACCTCCTTGAACGGCCGGCGAACGACGATGCTGGCGTCGTCGGCGATCAGGTTGATCACGCCGTTATTGCCCATGTCGATACTGTCGTAGAGCGCAAGGAAATGACTGAGGTAGAGGGTTGCCAGCGCCACGCCGGCGAAGCTGCCATCTGGATGATTGACGCGACGCGACACCGTCATGATCCATTCACGGGTGGACCGACTCTTGATCGACGGGCCAATGTGCGGTCCACGATCGGGATGATCACGATGGAAGATGAAATACTCGCGGTCGGCATTGTTCGCGCCGGGCATGACGGCGCCGTTGGAGTTGGCAATCCAGCGCCCTTGCTCGTCATAAACGAACAAGCCATGAAGCTGGCTCAGCTCACTGCGCTGGGCCGTGAGCAAACGTTCAAGCCTTGGCACCTGCCCCTGGGTGATGCCGTCGTTTTCAAGGCGGTCGACCAGCGTAAACAACAGGGTATCGGCCTGCTTGATCGACGCCTCTGCTTGGGAGGCCAGGGTCTGCGCAAGGTTGGACACCGCCACTTCCTTGTCATGCAGATGGTACTGGCGCGAGTTCCAGGCTTCCCAGATCACGATGGCGGTCATGGACAGGCATACCGCGAGCAGCAGAAACACTACAGAGCGAACCTTGAGGCGGGCCATTGACTGCTCGGCGACCAGAGCCACGCCATGGCGCGATTGTTCGATTCGATCTTTAACGGACGGATGACCCATGACGCTCCCTGAATCCTGATGAACCGGCGACCCATCCCGGTCGCCGTGGTTTTCTACCCATTGTTGCGTTCACTATGCCTGATCAGTTCAGCCTAGTCCCCACCTGCCCGCAACCCTGGATCCCAGGGTGCTCCGCCCATGCCATGGATTCTACCGCGACGGCTGCTTCACCGCCTCGATCCAGTCCGGATTCAACCGGGTCTGTTCGGTGTCGATGCACAGCGATTCCATCCGCGCCTTGTGTTGATCCATCTCACGCGTCAACTGGCTGTGATCACTGGAATTACCGTCCAGCTCATGCATCTGGCTCAGCCCAAGATGGTAGAAGCGCAACAGCTTCATCGCACTCGGGTCCCCCTGCTCCACGGCTGCCGTGACCTGGTGCATGACGTTGGTGATGCTCATCAGGCTGCGCTTGAGCTGCCAGCCATAGACGGCCGGCGCCATCCATTCCTGGGTCCAGAAGGTGCTGCGCATCAACGCGACCATCAGCAGCACCGCCACAAACACGCCACCGACATTGAAACGCAAATTGTCCCCGCCAGGCTCGCCGAACAGCGCCACCGCCGCGGTGGACAACACCATCGCCAGCGCCAGGAAAACCAGGGCGATGATCACCGTGCTGCGGCGCGTCTGCTGTCGATAGGTGGCGGCATTCTTCGGCTGGATTTCGAACATTGCGTCGGGTTTCCTTCGGGCATGGGCAAAAAGTCTGCGGGGCATTATCGCCTCTGCGAGGGATTTAGCTATGCTGGGGTTTCTTTTCACCTTTTTATCGTCAAACGGGAAAATGGCGATCCAGCGCAGTTCGTGCCATCTTCTTTTATGGATGCATACTATTCGGATGCCATTTGCCCCTCCTTGGGCGGATGACATCGTTTTAAGGATCACTGAATGACCCAACGACATGTAATCAACGCCTCGGTCAGCCCCAAAGGCAGCCTGGAAACCCTCTCTCAACGTGAAGTACAGCAACTGAGCGAAGCCGGATCCGGCAGCACCTACACCCTCTTCCGCCAGTGCGCCCTGGCCATCCTCAATACCGGCGCCCATGTTGATAACGCCAAGACCATCCTCGAAGCCTACAAGGACTTCGAAATCCGTATTCACCAGCAGGACCGTGGCGTTCGCCTCGAACTGCTGAACGCACCTGCCAACGCCTTCGTCGATGGCGAAATGATCGCCAGCACCCGGGAAATGCTCTTCAGCGCCCTGCGCGACATCGTCTACACCGAAAATGAACTCGACGCCCAGCGCATCGACCTGAGCACCTCCCAGGGCATCAGCGACTACGTATTCCACCTGCTGCGCAACGCCCGCACCCTGCGCCCCGGCATCGAGCCGAAGATCGTGGTGTGCTGGGGCGGCCACTCGATCAACACCGAAGAATACAAATACACCAAGGAAGTCGGCCACGAACTGGGCCTGCGCAGCCTGGACATCTGCACCGGTTGCGGCCCCGGCGTGATGAAAGGCCCGATGAAAGGCGCGACCATCGCCCACGCCAAGCAACGCATCCATGGCGGACGCTACCTCGGCCTGACCGAACCCGGCATCATCGCCGCGGAAGCGCCGAACCCGATCGTCAACGAACTGGTGATCCTGCCGGACATCGAAAAGCGCCTGGAAGCCTTCGTCCGCGTCGGCCACGGCATCATCATCTTCCCCGGCGGCGCCGGCACCGCCGAAGAGTTCCTGTACCTGCTTGGCATCCTGATGCACCCGGACAACGCGGGCCTGCCCTTCCCGGTCATCCTCACCGGGCCGAAACACGCGGCGCCGTACCTGGAACAGCTTGATGCGTTTGTTGGTGCCACGCTGGGTGAAGGCGCCAAGCAACATTACGAGATCATCATCGACGACCCGGCCGAAGTGGCGCGCCAGATGACCCAGGGCCTCAAGGCGGTGAAACAGTTCCGCCGCGAACGCAACGACGCCTTCCATTTCAACTGGCTGCTGAAGATCGACGAAGGCTTCCAGCGTCCGTTCGATCCGACCCACGAAAACATGGCCAACCTGCAACTGAGCCGCAACCTGCCAGCCCACGAACTGGCCGCCAACCTGCGCCGCGCGTTCTCCGGCATCGTCGCCGGCAACGTCAAGGACAAGGGCATCCGCCTGATCGAAGAACACGGGCCGTACCAGATTCGTGGCGATGCGGCGGTCATGCAGCCGCTCGATCAACTGCTCAAGGCCTTCGTCGCCCAGCACCGGATGAAATTGCCGGGTGGCGCGGCATATGTTCCGTGTTATCAGGTGGTTGCGTAGCATTGCTCAAGTAAACACTGTGGGAGCGGGCTTGCGCGCGATGAGGCCATAACATTCAACATCGATGTTAGCTGTCAGGCCGTCTTTGCGAGCAGGCTCGCTCCCACAATGGTTTCGGGTACATCCGAAAAATCAGGTCGGCTGGCAGGCCGCCTTCGCTGCGGTGCGGCGATCCGACAAGCCAGCTCCTACATGATCACCTGTGTACGGATGAATTGTGGTCAACGCCACCCCCTGTAGGAGCCGGCTTGCCGGCGAAGGCGTCTTCATTGACGCTATAAGGCTTGAAGCAGCGCCAGATACAGTGGGATATATAAAGGCCGGCATGCAACCGCGACGTGGCTCCCTGGAATGCGCAACGTGCGAATGAAAAGAGGGTTGAGCAATGGAACATGTGAACCACATCCTGATCGTCGACGACGATCGCGAGATCCGGGAGCTGGTTGGCAATTACCTGAAGAAAAACGGCCTGCGCACCACCGTGGTCGCCGATGGCCGGCAGATGCGCAGCTTTCTCGAAGCCAACACCGTGGACCTGATTGTGCTCGACATCATGATGCCCGGCGATGACGGCCTGCTGCTGTGCCGCGAGTTGCGCTCGGGCAAGCACAAGGCCACGCCGATCCTCATGCTTACCGCCCGCAATGATGAAACCGATCGCATCCTCGGCCTGGAAATGGGCGCCGACGATTACCTGACCAAACCTTTCGCCGCACGCGAACTGCTGGCGCGGATCAATGCCGTGCTGCGGCGCACGCGAATGCTGCCGCCCAATCTGCTGATCACCGAAAGCGGCCGACTGCTGGGCTTCGGCCGCTGGCGCCTGGACACCACCGCCCGCCACCTGCTGGACGAAGACGGCACCATGGTCGCCCTCAGCGGTGCCGAATATCGCCTGCTGCGGGTGTTCCTCGACCACCCCCAACGGGTCCTCAGCCGCGACCAGTTGCTCAACCTGACCCAGGGTCGCGACGCCGACCTGTTCGACCGTTCCATCGATTTGCTGGTGAGCCGTTTGCGTCAGCGGCTGAAGGATGATTCCCGGGAATCGACCTACATCAAGACCGTGCGCAGCGAAGGCTATGTGTTCTCTTACCCGGTGGAATTGCTCGGCGCAGAGTCATGATGCCTGGCTGACGGCGGATCAATGTTCTCGATAAAGACTATGCGTCAGGGTGTTTTTTCATCGCAGTGCTCCAGCTCTACAGTGGCGACATCTTCTCCCCACTCTTCTGGAGCACATCATGAAAAGCATCATCGGTCTTGGTTTTGCCCTGTCGGTACTTGGCGCTACGTCGGTCATTGCGGCTCCGCACGCCACTTCGACAGTCGTTGCGGCGGCTAAAGTCAGCCAGCCCGCATTGTTGAATGTGAACACCGTTGGCATCGATCACAAGGATGGCCAGCAAGGCAAACTCTACGTCGCGGAAAACCGTCCTGAGTTTGGTTCGAAGTATCAGCGTTATTGATCAACGGCGCTGTAATGCCTGAAACAGGGAACCCCCTGTAGGAGCTGTCGAGCGAAGCGAGGCTGCGATCTTTTGATCTTGCTTCTTCCGATCTCGAGCAGATCAGGATCAAAAGATCGCAGCCTGCGGCAGCTCCTACAGTGTTGATCGGTGTCAGGCCCGAAAACGTTGATCGGTGTCATGTCCAAAACGTTGATCGGTGTCATGCCCAAAACGTTGATCGGTGTCATGCCCAAAAACCGGTCCCGCTACCCGCCCGTAGCCAGTCGAGCGGCGAGAGCCTGGGCCTGACTCGCTACATCGGTCACCGCCGTACTCTCCCACCACATCCCACGCAACGGCGGCCCCATGGCAAACAGTCGACTGGCAACCTGCCCATCGACATCCAGCACCGCGCCATCAATCGCCGCCGCAATCCCCAACGCCAACGGCCCCGGCCGCACCAGACCGCGAGCCAGCAGCTGCTGTGGCAATGGCCGCGACACCCGCCGCCAGTCATATTCAATGCCACTGGAGTTGATCAACGCCGCACCACTGACAACAACAGTTTCAGCTGCACCACGACGACGAATGCGAATACTCACTTCACCGCCCGAAGACGGCTCCAGCCCCTTGAACGACGCCGCCTGAATCCGCAACCGCCCTTCCCCATGCAGCCGCGCCACCCGTTCGGCACTCAACGGCGGTGAACGGTGATGATGACTTTCCCACCACGGCCGCACATGCCGCACAAACTGCCGACGCTGCACGTCCGTCGCCTGGCTCCACAAGCGACCGATGTGCGCCCGCACCGTATCCAGCGGCGCCTGCCAATCGATGCCCTGGGCGATGGCGTCCCGGCAATGCCGCCGCAATTCGCGCATCAGCTGCCGAGGTGTGCGAATGCTCGGGTCCTCGGCAAGAAAATCCACCCAGGCCGGCGGTTGCCGACGCACATGCGGCAGCAGCCCATGGCGCGAAAACACTTCGATCGACCCACGATGCCCGGCCTGTTCCAGCGACACCACGGCATCGACCATGGTTAAACCCGAGCCGATGATCAGCACCGTCGACTGCGGATCAAGCTGGCGCATGGCAGCGACATCCCACGGGTCGAGTGCCGCGGCGTTCAAGCCGCTGGATTCGGTCTGCGGTGTACGTGCGGCGGGAAACATGCCGGTCGCCAGCACCGCATAAGTACCCTGCAAGCGTTGCCCGTCACTCAAGGCCAGGCGCACCGAATCATCCAGGCTTTGCAGGTCGACCACTTCAGCCTGCACATGCTCGACCGTTGAACCATTCAACGCGCCAACGGCTTGCGCCTCGGCCAGTCGCTGCTGCACGTACAACCCGAAAATGCCCCGTGGCGGGAACAATTCGCTGACCGGCACATGCTGCTCATCGGCCTGCGGCCAGCCACCGGCCGCGATGTACCCGGCCAGCCATTGGGTCAGGTCGTCGGCGTTGTCCGGGTCGACGCTCATGCGCGCCGCGTTGCCGTTGAGGGTATGGCCCAATTCGACCGCGCTGTAGGCCTCGCCCCGGCCAAGTTCGGCGCGGGGTTCGATCACCAGCAACGATCGTTTGCCGGGGAGGCGCAACAGCTGCGCCGCCAGCATCGTGCCGCTGAGGCCGCCGCCGACGATCAGGATGTCTGCATTGCGGAGGGCGTCGGTCACCGGTCCGCTTGGAGTTTCGCTCATGCCGTTCTCGCTGGTTAGTGTTCGCTTGAATACAATCGTGCAATTCGCCCCGAGCCAACAACGCATCGCTGCTGACGAGCTGCATGACTATCTCGAAATCTCCTGGACGATAATAGGCGCCAAACCAATGGAAGGTTCATCAAGCAGTTCCAAAGTAGGACGTACGACGCCGATTACCTGTGGGAGCGAGCTTGCTCGCGATGGCGGTGCATCAGTAGACATAGATGTTGAATGACACACCGTCATCGCGAGCAAGCTCGCTCCCACAAGGGATGTGTGTGTGTGTGCTATCGGCTGTGTATCAGGTGTTGATCTACATACGGTCAGATCACCACGTTTCTCACGAATCGCGCGGCCACCGCCCCATCGTTGCGATAGGCATGGGGCTGGTTACTGGCAAACATATAGAACTCACCGGCGCCAATCGCGTGAGGCGTGTCGCCGAGCATCAACGTCAGGCAACCTTCGAACACGTAGATCTGTTCGCTCCAGCCATCGGCATCCGGTTGCGACGGGTAAATTTCGCCCGGTTGCAGGCACCATTCCCATTGCTCCACCTCGCGAGTGGCGGTGGCTTTGGACAGTAAAACGGCTTTGCTGCCGGGAATCGTCCCGGCCCAGGCCACTTCGTTGATGCGACTGGGGTCGCGGGCGTCCGGGGCCTGGATCAGGTCGCTGAAGGCAACGTCCAGGGCTTCGGCCACGCGGTCAAGGGTGGTCAGGCTGACATTCTTTTCGCCCGCTTCAATCGCCACCAGCATCCGTCGACTGACGCCGGACTTTTCGGCCAGCGCGGTCTGGCTCATGTCGGCGGCGTGGCGCAAGCGCCGAACATTCTGGCTGACATGCTGAAGGACCGAAGCCCGCTGCGTTGAATCTTTGTGCACTATATTGCTCACTTGGTAGGGTTGGGCAGTATACTGCGCAACATTCGACGCATTGTGCGTCGCCCTCAGGTAGCGCGCAAGGTCATGACGTCGGTGAACTCCTCCCAGGTTTCTTCCCGTTTCTCACGGTTCAGCAAAGCCGAGTGCGTGCTGGTGTTGATCACCATGGTCTGGGGCGGCACCTTCTTGCTGGTGCAGCAAGCGATGACCGTCAGCGGGCCGATGTTTTTCGTCGGCCTGCGCTTTGCCGCGGCGGCGATCATTGTCGCGTTGTTCTCCTGGCGGCACCTGCGGGAGCTGACCCTGTTCGAACTCAAGGCCGGGGCCTTTATCGGCGTGGCGATCATGCTCGGTTACGGCTTGCAGACCGTGGGCTTGCAGAGTATTCCCAGCAGTCAGTCGGCCTTCATTACCGCGTTGTACGTGCCCTTCGTGCCGTTGCTGCAATGGCTGGTGTTGGGGCGGCGTCCGGGGTTGATGCCGAGCATCGGGATCATGCTGGCGTTTACCGGGTTGATGCTGTTGTCGGGGCCTTCCGGGGCTTCTTTCAACTTCAGCCCCGGTGAAATCGCCACGCTGATCAGCGCCGTGGCGATTGCAGCGGAGATTATTCTGATCAGTACCTATGCCGGTCAGGTCGATGTACGCCGGGTGACCGTGGTCCAACTGGCGGTCACTTCGGTCCTGGCGTTCCTGATGGTGGTGCCGACCCAGGAAGTGATTCCGGACTTTTCCTGGCTGCTGCTGTGCAGTGCGCTGGGGCTGGGTGCGGCCAGTGCGGCGATCCAGGTGGCAATGAACTGGGCGCAGAAGAGCGTTTCGCCGACCCGGGCGACCTTGATTTATGCCGGTGAGCCGGTGTGGGCCGGGATTGTCGGGCGGATTGCCGGTGAGCGGTTGCCGGCGATTGCGTTGCTGGGGGCGGGGTTGATTGTGGCGGCGGTGATTGTCAGTGAGTTGAAGACCAAGGGGAAGGTGGTGGCGGCCGAGGAAGAGTTGGAGCAGGAAACACAAGGTTAAGCTTCAAGAGTTGAAGCGCCTCCAAGATCGTCTTCGCGAGCAAGCTCGCTCCCACAGGTTCCGGTGGTGAACACAGGATTCGTGTACAACCAGAAACACTGTGGGAGCGAGCTTGCTCGCGAAGGGGCCAGACCTGCTCAATACAGACCTCTGAAACAATGTGAATCACGTTTTTTCCATCTACCTTGTAGGATTCTGCGACAGCTTGGCGTTTGGCGATCCGGGGACTGGCACGTATGATGCTTCATAAACTTCCGCAGATTAGAAGCCTATGTCCCTGATAGTTCTACTGCTTCTGCCCTTTGTCGGCAGCTGTCTGGCTGCCTTGCTGCCACACAACGCGCGTAACACCGAATCCTTGCTGGCTGGCCTGGTTGCCCTGATCGGCACGGTTCAGGTAGCCCTGTTGTTTCCACAAATCGCCGATGGCGGTGTGATTCGCGAAGAATTCGTCTGGCTGCCCAGCCTGGGCCTGAACTTCGTGCTGCGCATGGACGGTTTCGCCTGGCTGTTCTCGATGCTGGTCCTGGGCATCGGCACCCTGGTTTCGCTGTACGCCCGCTATTACATGTCGCCGGACGATCCGGTGCCACGCTTCTTCGCGTTTTTCCTGGCGTTCATGGGCGCCATGCTCGGCCTGGTGATCTCCGGCAACCTGATCCAGATCGTGTTTTTCTGGGAGCTGACCAGCCTTTTCTCGTTCCTGTTGATCGGTTACTGGCACCACCGCGCCGATGCACGGCGCGGCGCCTACATGGCGCTGATGGTCACCGGTGCCGGCGGGTTGTGCCTGCTGGCGGGGGTCATGCTGCTTGGCCATGTGGTCGGCAGCTATGACCTGGACAAGGTCCTGGCCGCCGGCGAGCTGATTCGCGCACATGCCCTCTACCCTATCCTGCTACCCCTGATCCTGATCGGCGCCTTGAGCAAAAGCGCGCAATTCCCCTTTCACTTCTGGCTGCCCCACGCCATGGCGGCGCCGACACCGGTCTCGGCCTATCTGCACTCGGCGACCATGGTCAAGGCCGGGGTGTTTCTGCTCGCACGGCTGTGGCCGTCACTGTCCGGCAGCGAAGAATGGTTCTACATCGTCAGCGGCGCCGGGGCCTGCACCCTGCTGCTCGGCGCGTACTGCGCGATGTTCCAGAACGACCTCAAGGGCCTGCTGGCCTATTCGACCATCAGCCACCTGGGCCTGATCACCCTGCTGCTGGGGTTGAACAGTCCGCTGGCCGCCGTGGCCGCGGTGTTCCACATTTTCAACCACGCCACGTTCAAGGCCTCGCTGTTCATGGCCGCGGGAATCATCGACCACGAAAGCGGCACCCGCGACATTCGCAAGCTCAGCGGCCTGATCAAACTGATTCCGTACACCGCCACCCTGGCCATGGTCGCCAGTGCCTCGATGGCCGGGGTACCGTTGCTCAACGGCTTCCTCTCCAAAGAAATGTTCTTCGCCGAAACCGTGTTCATCAACGCGACGGCCTGGATCGAGATGACCCTGCCGATCGTCGCGACCATCGCCGGGACCTTCAGCGTCGCCTACTCCCTGCGCTTCACGGTCGATGTGTTCTTCGGTCCGACCGCCACCGACCTGCCGCACACCCCGCATGAACCGCCACGCTGGATGCGCGCGCCGGTGGAGTTGCTGGTGTTCGCCTGCCTGATCGTGGGGATTTTCCCGGCGCAGGTGGTCGGCCCGTTGCTGGCCGCCGCGGCACAGCCCGTCGTGGGCGGCGTCTTGCCGGAATATAGCCTGGCGATCTGGCACGGCTGGAACGCGCCGATGATCATGAGCCTGGTCGCCATGTCCGGCGGCATCCTGCTCTACCTGCTGCTGCGCAATCAGCTCAAGCGCGGGCGCTTCAAATATCCGCCGCTGATCGGCCGGTTCAACGGCAAGCGCCTGTTCGAGCGCAGCCTGGTGGTCATGATGCGCCTGGCACGGCGTCTGGAGCGGCAGATCAGCACCAAGCGCCTGCAAACCCAACTGTTCCTGGTGGTGCTCGCCGCCGTGCTGGCCGGGTTGATCCCGATGCTCCACAGCAGCCTGAGCTGGGGCGACCGCCCGAAGATTGCGGGTTCGATCGTGTTCGTGACCTTGTGGCTGCTGGCGATTGCCTGCGCCCTCGGCGCGGCGTGGCAGGCCAAGTATCACCGGCTCGCGGCCCTGACCATGGTCAGCGTCTGCGGCCTGATGACGTGCATCACGTTCGTCTGGTTCTCGGCACCGGACCTGGCGCTGACGCAACTGGCGGTCGAAGTGGTGACCACGGTGCTGATCCTGTTGGGCCTGCGCTGGTTGCCGCGGCGGATCGAAGAGGTTTCACCGCTGCCGAGCACGCTGCGCAAGGCACGCATTCGCCGTCTGCGCGACTTGCTGCTGTCGATCGCCGTCGGTGGCGGCATGGCGCTGCTGTCCTACGCCATGCTGACGCGCCAGACCCCGAACGACATTTCTTCGTTCTACCTCAGTCGCGCCCTGCCCGAAGGCGGCGGCAGCAACGTGGTCAACGTGATGCTGGTGGACTTCCGTGGCTTCGACACCCTCGGCGAGATTACCGTGCTGGCGGCCGTGGCGCTGACGGTGTTCGCCCTGTTGCGACGCTTCCGCCCACCGAAAGAAAGCCTGCAGTTGCCGGCCCAGCAGCGCCTGCTGGCACCCGACGTGGTCACCGATCTGGTCAACCCGCGTCACGCCAGCGACACCGCGCTCGGCTTCATGATGGTGCCGGCGGTACTCGTGCGCCTGCTGCTGCCAATTGCCTTTGTGGTGTCGGTCTACCTGTTCATGCGCGGGCACAATCAACCGGGCGGCGGGTTTGTCGCGGGGCTGGTGATGTCGGTGGCGTTCATCCTGCAATACATGGTTGCCGGCACCCAGTGGGTCGAGGCGCAAATGAGCCTGCGTCCACTGCGCTGGATGGGCACCGGGCTGCTGTTTGCCACCGTGACCGGGCTGGGGGCGATGGCGGTCGGCTATCCGTTCCTGACCACCCACACCTGGCATTTCGCTTTGCCGGTGTTCGGCGACATTCACGTCGCCAGCGCGCTGTTCTTCGATATCGGCGTGTACGCCGTGGTGGTCGGTTCGACCCTGTTGATCCTCACCGCCCTCGCCCACCAATCGGTACGGGGTCACAAGACCGCTGCCCTGCCCAGAGCCGTCGCCACCGAAGGAGCCGTCTGATGGAAGAAGTCATCGCAATCGCCATCGGCGTACTGGCCGCGTCCGGCGTCTGGCTGATCCTGCGCCCGCGCACGTTCCAGGTGGTCATGGGCCTGTGCCTGCTGTCCTACGGCGTCAACCTGTTCATCTTCAGCATGGGCAGCCTGTTCATCGGCAAGGAGCCGATCATCAAGGACGGCGTGCCGCAGGATTTGCTGCACTACACCGACCCGCTGCCGCAAGCGCTGGTGCTGACAGCGATCGTCATCAGTTTCGCCATGACTGCGCTGTTCCTGGTGGTGTTGCTCGCGTCCCGAGGCCTGACCGGTACCGACCATGTGGATGGCCGGGAGCCTAAAGAATGAATCTGATGCCGCACCTGATCGCCGCACCGATTCTGCTGCCGCTGCTGACCGCCGCCGTGATGCTGATGCTGGGCGAGAAACACCGGCCGCTGAAGGCCAGGATCAACCTGTTCTCCAGCCTGGTGGGCCTGGGCATCGCCGTGCTGTTGCTGCAATGGACCCAGGACACCGGCGTGCCCGGCTCCATCGGCGTGTACCTGCCGGGCAACTGGCAAGCGCCGTTCGGCATCGTGCTGGTGGTCGACCGCCTGTCGGCGCTGATGCTGGTGCTGACCGGGATCATCGGCGTCAGCGCCCTGCTGTTTGCGATGGCCCGCTGGGATGGCGCCGGTTCGAGTTTCCACGCGCTGTTCCAGATCCAGATGATGGGCCTGTATGGCGCGTTCCTGACGGCGGACCTGTTCAACCTGTTCGTGTTCTTCGAAGTGCTGCTGGCTGCCTCCTACGGCCTGATGCTCCACGGTTCGGGCCGGTCGCGGGTGTCGGCGGGGCTGCATTACATCTCGATCAACCTGCTGGCCTCGTCGCTGTTCCTGATTGGCGCGGCGCTGATCTACGGCGTCACCGGCACCCTGAACATGGCCGACCTGGCGCTGAAAATCCCCCTGGTGCCTGAAGCCGATCGCGGCCTGCTGCACGCCGGTGCGGCGATTCTCGCCGTGGCGTTCCTGGCCAAGGCCGGGATGTGGCCGCTGAACTTCTGGCTGGTCCCGGCCTATTCCGCCGCCAGCGCGCCGGTGGCGGCGATGTTCGCGATCATGACCAAGGTCGGCGTCTATACCCTGCTGCGCCTGTGGACCCTGCTGTTCTCCGGCCAGGCCGGCGCGTCGGCGTACTTCGGCGGCGACTGGCTGATCTACGGCGGCATGGCGACCATCGTCTGTGCCGCGGTGGCGATCCTCGCCGCCCAACGCCTGGAGCGCCTGGCCAGCCTGAGCATCCTGGTGTCGGCGGGGATTCTGCTGTCGGCCATCGGTTTCGCCCAACCCAACCTGATCGGCGCGGCCTTGTTCTATCTGGTCAGCTCGACCCTGGCCTTGAGCGCGCTGTTCCTGTTGGCCGAGTTGATCGAGCGTTCGCGTTCAGCCAATGAAATACCGCTGTTCGATGACGGCGACCTGCTGCCGCGGCCGCTGGAATCCCTGCAGCCGCCCAAAGGCATCAACCTCGACGACGAACAGAAAGCCGTGGTCGGCCAGGTGATTCCCTGGACCATGGCCTTCCTCGGCTTGAGTTTCATCGCCTGTTCGCTGCTGATCATCGGCATGCCGCCGCTCTCCGGTTTCATCGGCAAACTCGGCCTGCTCAGTGCCCTGCTCAACCCGCTGGGCCTGGGGCATTCCGGCGATGTACCGGTGTCGAACGCGGCGTGGGGATTGCTGGCGCTGCTGATTATCTCCGGGCTGGCCTCCTTGATTGCCTTCTCGCGCCTGGGTATCCAGCGTTTCTGGACCCCTGAAGAGCGGCCATCGCCCTTGCTGCGTCGTTTCGAATGCGTGCCGATCATCGCGCTGCTGGGTTTGAGCATCGCGCTCACGTTCAAGGCCGAGCCGCTCCTGCGCTATACCCAGGCTGCCGCTGACGCCCTGAACAACCCGCAGCAATACGTGATGGCAGTGCTCGGGACTCGAGCGATTCCAGGTCCCGAAGCCAAGGCCGCGATCGCTGAGGTGCAACCATGAAGCGTCTGTTTCCCGCGCCGTGGCTGTCGCTGGCACTGTGGGTGTTGTGGCTGGTGCTGAACCTGTCGATGAGTCCCGGCAATCTGCTGTTGGGTGCGGTGTTGGGGTTCTGTGCGCCGTTGATGATGCGCAAACTGCGTCCGCTGCCGATCCGCATCCGGCGTCCGGGCGTGATCCTGCGCTTGTTCCTGCTGGTCGGACGCGATGTGCTGGTGTCTAACCTCGCCGTGGCCTGGGGCGTGCTCAACGCCGGGCGTCGTCCACCACGCTCGCAGTTCATCAAGGTGCCCCTGGACCTGCGCGATGCCAACGGCCTGGCGGCCCTGTCGATGATCTGCACCGTGGTCCCCGGCACCGTCTGGTCGGAACTGGCGCTGGATCGCAGCATCCTGTTGCTGCACGTGTTCGATCTGGATGACGAAGCGCTGTTCATCCAGCACTTCAAGGCGACCTATGAGCGCCCCTTGATGGAGATCTTCGAATGAGCCCGTTGCTGTCGAACGCAATCCTGCTGAGCCTGTTCATCTTTTCCCTGGCGATGGTGCTGACCCTGATCCGGCTGTTCAAGGGCCCATCGGCCCAGGACCGGGTCCTGGCACTGGATTACCTGTACATCGTCGCCATGCTGATGATGCTGACCCTGGGCATTCGTTATGCCAGTGACACCTACTTCGAGGCGGCGTTGCTGATCGCAGTGTTCGGCTTCGTCGGCTCGTTTGCCCTGGCCAAATTCCTGCTGCGTGGCGAGGTGATCGAATGAATATGCAACTGTCGCTGTGGGTCGAGATTCCGGTGGCGATCCTGCTGGTGCTCAGCAGTCTGTTTGCGCTGATCGGTGCCGTCGGGCTGCTGCGGATGAAGGATTACTTCCAGCGCATGCACCCGCCAGCCCTCGCCTCCACACTCGGCGCGTGGTGCGCGGCATTGGCGTCGATCATTTACTTTTCCGCGCTCAAGTCCGGGCCGGTGCTGCATGCCTGGCTGATTCCGATCCTGCTGGCGATCACAGTGCCGGTGACCACCTTGCTGCTGGCGCGAGCGGCGTTGTTCCGCAAGCGCATGGCCGGGGATGATGTGCCGGAGGAGGTGAGCAGTCGGCGTACCGAGAGCGGGAGTTAAGTTTGGAGATTTGTGTCGATTGGCAGGGCCTCATCGCGGGCAAGTCGGATCGCCGCACCGCCGCTCCCACAGGATCTTCAGAGTTCACACGATCCCTGTGGGAGCGGGCTTGCCCGCGATGACGATGGATCGGTCAACTCAAATCCAGGCGACTGCCAACAAACCCGCCCCCAACACCACACACAACGGCGAATAAGCCCAGGTATCGAGCCGGGCAAACCGCGAATCCTTGACCTGCTTGAAGAACCCCACCAGATTCGAGTCGCCGATCGCCCGGGCGAACATCAGCATCGCGATGGCGCTGATCACCCATTGCAGCGACCCGTGATGCACCCTGGGCAGATACAGCCCGACCCGCAGGCACACCAGCATCGCGATCAGCAGCAACCCGACCGCCACCAGCAGCGTGGCAAAGCCCGAAGGCTTGAACGCCGGCCTGGACGGTGCGCCGCTCTCCCCGGGCACGCGCGGCACTGCGACCTCGCCACCGATCTTGCCACCCGCCGCCCAGTACAGGTGGATCAGGCTGATCAACAGGAAGATGGCAGCCATCCATTGCGCAATAATCAGGCTCATGTTCAGACGTCCAGCGTAAAATGTCGCAGCAGGATGAACTTCCTTGAACGATTTTGTAAGGGTTGGTGATCGACGGTGGTAAAGTGCCGCTCCATGAAAATCGCCCGCACCGATCGCTCACTCATTGCCTGGATGCTCTATTGCTGCGTTCTGTTCAATGTGTTCGCCTGCAGCATCGGTCACGGGCAAATGGTCGGGGAGCAGCTAAACGGTATCGGTGGCCAGTTCTGTACGGTCGACCCGGCTACCCAGGCACCGCCCTCGTCGAACACCTCCGAAGACAAACTGCCGACCCTGTCCCAAGCCTTCGGCTGTCCGCTGTGCTCCACGGGCGGCATAGGCCCGGCGCTCAATTCCAGCCTGACCCTGGCGATTCTCCCCGAGCAACACAGCCCGCCGCTGGCCGTCATCGTCAGTGCCGACCTCCCTGCCCGCTTCACCTGGCCTTCGGCCAACCCCCGCGCCCCGCCTTTCGCCTGAGTTTCCTTGCCTTTTCCGGTCAGCCCACTTCGCTAACGCGTGGCGTTTGCCTGTGCGCTGTTTTCTAGTCAAGCATTCAGGATTCATCGATGAAAACCATTTCTTTGCTGGCGAGCCTGTTCGGCTGCCTGTCCGTTAACGCCTGGGCGCAATCCACGGTCGACCTCGCCCCCATCACTATTGATGGAGAGGCTGCGGCCGAACCGGGCCTGAGCCTCGATCAATCCAGCGGCATGGCTTCACGCCTGGGCCTGAGTGTGCGTGACACCCCGGCTTCGGTGGCGATCGCCAACCGCAACGACATCGAGCGCCACGGTGCGCAGAATTTTCAGGACGCCGCCAACACCTTGCCCGGCGTCAATGCCAGTGCACCGCCGGGCTTCGGTGGATTCGTCTCGTATCGAGGGTTCACCAGCAGCCAGATCACCCAGATGTTCAACGGCATCAACGTCTCCGGCGGTCTCGCCCGGCCGGTGGATGCCTGGATCTATGACCGGGTGGAACTGGTCGGTGGCCCATCGTCATTGATCAATGGTGCCGGCTCCGTGGGCGGTTCGCTGAATTACGTGACCAAACTGGCCACCCGTGAAGAACAAGCCGTCGAAGGCCGGGTCAGCTACGGCACTTATGACACCACCGAGACCGCGTTCGGCCTCAATCATGCCCTGAGCGATGCCCGTTCGGACGTGCAGCACTATGCCCGCGTCGACGTCAGCCACAACACCGGCAACGGCTACATCGACCGGCAGGAACGCGATGCGTGGAGCGTGGCGTTCTCCCTGCTCAGCGACCTGACACCGGACCTGTCCCACACCCTGGCCCTGGAATATCAGGACGAGCACGAAGACAGCCCTTACTGGGGCACACCGGTGCTCAACCCCAAGGCCGGCAAGCTTTCGATCGACAGGCACAACCGCTTCAACAACTACAACGTCGAGGATGGCCGATACGAACAACGGACGATCTGGGTCCGCTCGATCATCGACTACCGGATCAACGACAGCACCAGCCTGCGCAATACCCTCTATCACCTCGACAGCCAGCGCGACTACCGCAACCTGGAAACCTACCAGTACAACGCCGACAACAGCGCGGTGAACCGCTCCACCGCGTATCAGGTGCGGCACCAGGGCGAGCAGAACGGCAACCAGTTCGAATTGCGCCACGACAACCGCCTGTTCAGCCTGGACACCACCTGGTCCGGCGGTTTCGAGTACAAGGTCAACCAGACCACCAACTCACCGCTGAACGTCAAAGGCGCAAGCACTGTCGATCCGGACAACTTGCAGCCGGGGCATTTCTACGACATTCCGGGCACCCGGCCCGGGTTTGTCAGCGACAAGACCAGTGAAGTCACGACCAAAGCCCTGTTCGTCGAAAACCGCCTGGCGCTGACCGACAAGCTGGCGTTGCTGACCGGACTGCGTTACGACGACATCGACCTGGACGTGACCAATCACCGGGAAGTGACCGCCAGCAATCCCCGGCATGTGAAACGCAGCTGGGAGCCGGTGACCGGTCGGGTCGGCCTGACCTATCAGTTCATTCCCGCCGCCAATGTCTACGTGCAATACAGCACCGCCGCCGAACAGCCCAATGGTACCCAGGACTTCGACGTGTCCACCGGCAAGCAATGGGAAGTCGGCAGCAAGTTCGAGTATCTGGACGGGCGTGGTTCGGCGACGGTGGCGGCGTACACGATCGAGCGCAAGGACTTCGCGGTGACCGATCCGCAGGACCCGACCCTCAGCATTCCAGTAGGGCAGCAGACCTCCAGGGGCATCGAGTTGGCCAGTTCGTTGCGGATCACCGACAGGTTGCTGGCCGAGGGCAACTTCGCCTGGGTCGATGCCCAATACGACGAATTCACCGAGAAGAACGCCGCGGGCGTGGTGGTTTCCCGCAAAGGCAATACACCGACCAACGTGCCGGACCGGGTCGGCAATCTGTGGTTGACCTATGACTTCGCGCCGCAATGGCAAGGCGGCGTCGATGCGCGGTACGTGGCCTCGGTGTTTGCCGACAGCGCCAATACCCTGACTGTGCCGTCGTACACGCTTTATGGCACCTTCCTCAGCTATAAGGTCGATCAGCACACCACCGTCACCGGCCGGGTACGCAACCTGACCAATGAGGTGTATGCCGAGTTTGCCCATGTGTCGCCGGCGTATTACCTCGGGACACCGCGGACCTTTGAATTGGCGGTGCAGACCCGGTTTTAAGAGCAAAAGCATCGTCGGAACGCCGCCCGGAGCAAGCTCGCTCCCACATTGACCGATGTGCACGCAGATTTCGTGTACGACAGATATCAATGTGGGAGCGAGCTTGCTCGCGAAGGCGGCATAAGCCTCACTAAATCACTTCAGCTCTGCAGCCACTTTATCCGCCACATCCTCCGGCACCCACGCCCGCCACACCTGCGGGTGCGCCTTCATGAACGCCTCCGCCGCCTGCCGTGGCGGGGTGTGTTTTTCGCTCATCTCGGCCAGGGCCTTGTTCAACGGGTCGATCGGAAAATCGACCTTGCTGAAGAATTCGGCAATGTGCGGATACTGTTTCTGGAAGGGCGTGGACACGCCGATGGACAGCTTCGAGGCCAGCGAGCGCGTCGGTTTCGGATTCGGATGATCGGCGTCGGTCAGGGTTTTCCAGGCTTCGGCATCGAACGGCGGCTCTTGCAGCTGAATCAGCTTGAAGCGGCCAAGCAATGGCGTCGGCGACCAGTAATAGAACAGGACCGGCTTGCCGCGGCGAATCGACGAACTGATCTCCGCATCCAGAGCCGCCCCCGAGCCGCTGCGAAAATTCACATAGCTGTCGTCCAGGCCGTACGCCTTGAGCTTCTGCTTGTTGACCACTTCCGAGGTCCAGCCGATCGGGCTGTTGAGGAAGCGCCCCTTGCCCGGGGTTTCCGGGTCGCTGAACACGCCCTTGTATCTGGGCAGGTCGCTGACACTGCGCAGGTCCGGCGCCAGCGGCTTGATGCCCTTGGCCGGGTCGCCCTTGATCACATACTCCGGCACCCACCAGCCTTCGGTGGCGCCCTTGACCGTGTCGCCCAGACTCACCACTTTGCCTTCGGCCTCGGCCTTGACCCACACCGGACTGCGACCGGCCCATTCCTCGCCAATGACCTGAATATCATTGTTGGCCAGAGCGGTTTCCAGGGTGATGGTCGTGCCCGGCAAGGTATCGGTCGGCAAGCCGTAGCCCTTCTCGACGATGATCCGCAGGATGTCGGTGATCAGACTGCCACTTTCCCAGTTCAGGTCGGCAAAGTGGATCGGCGCCTGGGCAGCGAACACTGGAACGGGTGAAGCCAACAACCCGAACGTGGCCAGAGTAGCGGCCAGCAGCCGTCGAAATCCGTTCATGGTTTTGCACCTCGTGCTGTTCACAGCAATGGCAGGATGGCCTGGCAGAAGACCGCAAAGCCTCTGAATACTCAGTCAACTGACTGTAGTAGAGGTTCCTGCTTTCGAGGGCATTACTCGCTGGCCTTGAAGGTCACCAGTTCACCCTTGCGCCATTTGGCAGCCTTGGCGGTAACGGCCTTGAGGGTTTTGGTCAGGCCCTCCTGCAACTGCTGGTGGGCAGCAAACACCATCACCACGCTATGACCTTCCTTGAACAGGATCCCGTGACCGTCGGCGCTCGTCACGAACGCGTAATCGCCCAGCCCGTAGACCGTCAATTTGATTTCGCGGAACTTGATGTCCAGCTTGCCGCCTTCGCGACTGGGCAGTACGGAGGCACTGAAATGATCGCCGACCTTGAGCTTGAGTCCTGGCTTGTCGTCTACCACCAGCGCTGACTCGGTATCGATTTCGGCAATGTAAATGCCTTCAGCGTTCTGTTCGGTGATGTAAACGAAACGTGACTGAAACTGTTTGACCAGCTTTGCGCGCAAATCACCCAACACGAACAAGGCATGCATATCGAGATTACTTACTGCCAAGGAAACATCCCCACATCTGAAAATGATGCCGCACACAGAAAAAGCGCACAGCAGAAAAAAGCGGCAATGCCGAGGGTTTAGCCAAATGACCCGGTTGAAATCCTGTGGACGGGCAGAGCGCTCATCCACCGCGAGGCGTGAAAAGACTACTGGAATGTCACTCGCGTCGTCTTGCCTGGTGTTCGTCAGAGGTTGAAGGAAAACGCCCTGCTAACGGCCAGAAAAAACGGATTACTAACTTTAGGGAAAAAACGCTAAAAAAAAAATTACTTTTCTGACATATCGCCAGCAAAAAATTGCTTTAGATAAACATCAATCGCAACCAGTGGTGGTGATTCTAGAGCAGCGATGCTCACCGAGACTAGCCAAAACGAAGTACACGCGTCGGCAAAACAACGAAAAGGACTTCCCATGTGCACACTGACCCACTTCGCTCAACCTCAGCCATCCTGCTCAAGCGGTCTGGCGCCCCGGCATACTACGGTGTTCCAGCCCCATGATTTTCCCGCGCCACCCCTTGTCGCACCGCGGTTCCAGGTGGTTCTGGCGGGCAATGCCTTCTTCCATATCAAGGAAATCTCCACGGGCCATGTAAGAGGTTTCCGCGGCGACCATAACGAAGCCTGCGCCCTCGCCCGCTCCCTCGAGTCGCGTATTTGACACGCCCCCGACCTTCATCCCTATAGACGTTTCGTCATGCCGGCGACTTAACTCAGCCGCCGGCAGGCAACTACTGCCATACTGGCCGACCAAACGAACCGCATCCCCAGGGCGGGCGGCGTTCGACACACCATAATATTTCCAAGGGAAGGCGGCTACGTGACGGAATTTGATATCGGTGAATTTTTTATCCGGGGCGAAGCCAGAGAGGTCGAAGGCGAATTCCAGGCAGTCATTATCATGCGCGCCAAACCACCGCTGACCACCGTGACCTATCACCAGGTCGAGAAGGACCGCTGGTTCAAGACCTCCGACGTCGCTGCCATCGCCGCCCAGGATGCCGCCAAGGCCCTGAAGCTTGCCGTCGATGAGGGTGCATTGAAAGCCTGATCACCGGTTTGCAGTCTATGCTCATTCCTGCTTTCGCATATCGCTATCGAACTCCTGAAGCGCGGCTCCCTCAGATGCAATGAAGCCGCACCTCAGATCTCGCATCCGCGTGACCAGCAAGGAGATGAAGATGGATTCACCTACACACGACTTGAAAGGCTTGTTCGACCAACTCGGCCTGGATTCCAGCGAGAAGGCCATCGACGATTTCATCGCCAGCCATTCCCCGCTGCCCGATGATAAGAAACTCATCGATGCCGAGTTCTGGACACCGCAGCAAGCCGGCTTTCTGAAAGAGCAATTGCGCGAAGACGCGGATTGGGCGCGGGTGGTCGACGACCTCAACCTGCGCATGCACCAGATTCACTAACCGCTGATTCAATGCAGGCTGTCGGGTGTCCTGGCGCTCAATTGCGCCACCCAGGCAGCCCTGCACGCCTGCGCCTCTTCGCGACTGGAGAATGCCGTCCCCCGGCGTTCACCATCGAGCAGTACCACCCAGCAAACACTCTGCCCCATCGCACGCAAACTGGCGGGCACACCGCTGCCAATCATGACCGCCACATCGACTCTGCACTGCATTGCTGACCTCTCGAACTTCATTAGCACCCTAATTATGTAGGCAGAATAATGGGTCCATTCGCGAAGAAACAGTCACGGGCCTGCACATCTTTTTTGCGTAACGAGTAACAATCGTGCGCTCAGCGAGGATTTTTTCACAGACAGCAAAAAGCATCGCGGGCAAGCCCGCTCCCAGAGGTTCAACACGAAACCTGTGGGAGCGGGCTTGCCCGCGATGGGGGCGCTACTGAATCGCGCTACTGAATCAGGCCTGACGCTGGTGCTTGTCGATCTGCTCGTGACGCTCTTGAGCTTCGATGCAGTACTTGGTGGTCGGGCTGATCAGCAGGCGCTTGAGGCCAATGGCCTCGCCGCTGTCGTCGCACCAGCCGAAGCTGTCTTCCTTGATGCGTTCCAGCGCCTGTTCCAACTGAGGCAGCATGCGCTGGTCGCGATCGATCGCGTTCACTAGCCAGGTGCGCTCTTCTTCGACAGAAGCAGCGTCAGCCGGGTCGGCCGGGGTATCCAGGCTCTCGATGGCGATACGGTTCTGTTCGATGCGCTCATGGGTTTCGACTTTCATGTTCTGCAACAGCTCGGAGAAAAAAGCATGTTGCTCGGCATTCATGTAGTCATCCGCCGGCATGGCCAGCAACTTGTCCTTTGTCATTGATATCTCTATAAAAAAACGTGCATTAAGGCGAATTAGGGAGCGTTCCGGCGGACCTGGGTCGGTCATCGGAAAGGCGCCAATTATTCCAAGCGCCACCCGGCACTCAATTTACGAGGGGCGGCAGTCTAAGGCCGACTTGAGGCCTCAGCAACTGAAAAGACAGCGAATTCGTCCGACAAAGCCCCGAAAGTGATTTATGGCAGGCTATTCGGTGGTTATCGGAGTGCGTTTATAGCAAGAAATTCCCTCGAGCAGCTGTATAGAGAAGACAAACGGCTGCGCCACGCGGGTCAGGCGTGGCGCAGTTTGCGGTTTGCTTCGGTTTCAGCGCTTGAGTTTACGCTTGTTGCGGTATTGGTCGATCACCACCGCTACCACAATGATCAATCCCTTGATGATGTCCTGAATATACGCATCAACCCCGACAAAGGTAAAGCCGCTGGCCATCACCCCGAGTATCAATGCGCCGATCACGGTGCCGGTGATGCGTCCCACGCCTCCGGCCAGGCTGGTGCCGCCGATCACTGCCGCGGCAATCGCGTCCAGCTCATAGGACATGCCCATCCCGGCCTGCCCGGTCGCGGCGCGTGCCGAAGCCACCACCCCGGCCAGGCCTGCGAGCAACCCGGCGATGCTGTAGACGATCACCAGATGGCGCTTGACGTTGATCCCCGAGGTGCGCGCCGCCTGCATGTTGCCGCCGATGGCGTAGGTGTACTTGCCGTACTTGGTGTAACGCAGGGCGATGTGAAAGATCACCGCGACCACCAGGAAAATCACCACCGGCATCGCGCCGTGGCCGATGGCGGTGTAGGAGTCCGAGAGCATGCTCACCGGCTGGCCTTCGGTGTAGTAACGCGCCAGGCCGCGAGCCGAGACCATCATGCCGAGGGTGGCAATGAACGGTGGAATGCCGGTGATGGCAATGATGCTGCCGTTGATCGCGCCCGCCAGCAACCCCACTCCAAGCCCCGCTATCACCGGAATCCACACTGGCAAGTCGGTCAGCGAGGGGAACACCGCTCGGGCAAAGTCGGAGGTCTGGGCCAGGCTGGCGGCGATCATCGCCGACAGCGCCAGCACCGAGCCGGAGGACAGGTCAATACCCGTGGTAATGATGACCTGAGTCACGCCGATGGCCAGCAGGCCGATGATCGACACTTGCAGGATCATCAGCACCAGGCGCTGGGAGTTCATCAGAAAGCTCTGGTCGCGCACGATCCAGCCGAACACTTCGAACACCAGGCCGATGCCGATCAGCACCAGGAAGATACTCAGTTCCGTGGGAAAGCGCCGGCGACTCTTGACCGGTACCGTTGCTGGCTTGTTTTCCAATATCGCGTTCATAACCCATCACCCTTCTATCGCGTCGTCGACGCTGGCCGAGCCAGCGCCGGCATCCATTAGTGAACCGCGGACATGCCCGAGGCCAGTTGCATCACCCGTTCCTGGGTCGCTTCGCTGCGGTCGAGGGTGCCCATCAGGTCGCCCTCGTGCATGACCATTACCCGGTCGCTCATGCCCAGCACTTCCGGCAGCTCCGAGGAAATCATGATCACCGCCATGCCTTCGCTGGCCAGGTAAGAGATCAGCCGGTAGATCTCGGCCTTGGCGCCGACATCGATGCCGCGGGTCGGCTCGTCGAGAATCAGGATGCGTGGATTGGTCATCAACCAGCGCGCCAGCAAGGCCTTCTGCTGATTACCGCCGGACAGCGTGTCAATGCACTGCTCGAGCGACGGGGTTTTCACCCGCAGCTTCTTGCACATGTCTTCGCACAAGGCGCGCAGGGCTTTTTGCTGGATGAAACCGTGGCCGGCGTAGTGCGGCAGCACCGCCATTTCCATGTTCTCCAGCACTGACAGGCACGGGAACAGGCCGCTGAGCTTGCGATCCTCGGTCAACAACGCGAAGCCCTTCTCGATGGCCATGTGCGGATCGGTAATGCGCACCACCTCGCCATCCAGGCGAATCTCGCCACCGTCGCTCGGGGTGATGCCGAAGAGCGCTTCGGCCACATTGGTCCGCCCCGAGCCCATCAACCCGGCGATGCCGAGAATCTCGCCGGCATGCAGGTCGAAGGACACGTCCTTGAAAATGCCGTCGAGTTTCAGGTCGCGCACCGACAGCAACAGATCGCCGATCGGCGTCTCGCGCACCGGGAACAACTGACTCAGTTCGCGCCCGACCATCATCGAAATCAGGCTGTCGCCGTCCATGCTGTCGGCCCGCTGCAGGCCGATGTAGGCGCCGTCACGGAACACCGCCACTTCATCGGCGATGGTGAACACTTCGTTCATCTTGTGGGTGATGTAGATGATGCCTTTGCCCTGGCGCTTGAGGTCGGCAATGATCGAAAACAGATGGGCGACTTCCTTGTCGGTAATGGCCGAGGTCGGTTCGTCCATGATCAGGATGTCCGAGTCGTAGGACACCGCCTTGGCAATCTCGACCATCTGCCGTTCGGCGATGCTCAGGTTGCCGACCTGTTCTTCCGGATCGAGGTCGATCCGCAGGCGTTCCAGCAGCTTCGCCGTGCAGCGGTGCATCTCGCGGTGGTCGATCATGTGCAGGCCATTGAGCTGCTCACGACCGATCCAGATGTTCTCGGCGATGCTCATGTGCGGCATCAGGTTGAGTTCCTGGTGGATCATGGCGATCCCGGCCTGTAGCGCCGCCAGTGGCGTCTCGAACACCACCGGTTTGCCCCGCAGGCGCAGTTCGCCAGCATCCGGCTGGTAGATGCCGGCGATGATTTTCATCAGGGTGGATTTGCCGGCGCCATTTTCGCCCATCAGCGCCAGCACGGAACCGGGGCGGACCCGAAGCTGCACATCGGACAGGGCCACCACACCGGGAAAACCCTTGCTGACGTTGATGATCTCCAGCAGGTACGGCTCATCGACAGGTATTGCAGTTGGCTGGACACCCCCCATCCGGGGGCTCGAAGCGGTCGCTGAAGCGAACATGATCAGGTACTCCATCAGCAAGGTCGCAGTTGCCACCTTGCGGGCTTGTTGTTGTTATTGAACGGACGGACTATTTGAACTGGTCAACGTTTTGCGGCGTGATCAGGCGATAGGGAACCCACACGGCTTGTTCAACCGGTTCGTTCCTGGCCATTTTTACCGCGGTGTCGATCGAACCGTCTGCCTGGCCCTTGGCGTCCTGGAACACCGAGACGGCCAGGGAGCCCTTCTTCACTGCATTCAAACCGTCGGGCGTCCCGTCGACACCGGCGATCAGCACGCTGCCCTTGTCCACACCGGCCTGTTGCAGGGCCATCGCGGCACCAATGGCCATCTCGTCGTTGTTGGAGACAATCGCGTCGAACTTGCGGCCCTGGGTGAGCCAGTCGTTGACCAGGGTCATGCCCTTATCCCGCAGCCAGATGCCGGTCTGCTCTTGCTCGATCTTGATGTCCGGGTATTTGGCCAACACCTCTTTGACGCCCTGGGTGCGGTTGGTGGTGGAATTGTTCGCGAGGTCGCCCAGCAGAATCACGATATCGCCCTTGCCACCCATCTTGTCGGCCAGGTACTGCATCTGCATTTCGCCGGCCTCCTTATCATTGGAGGCGACGGTCACTACGCCTTTGGGCAGTTTCAGGTCATCGGGACGACGGTTGACGTAGACCAGCGGGATGCCGGCCTTGACCGCAGCTTCGGTGATTTTGCGGGTGGCGGCGGTATCCACCGGGTTGACCACGATGGCGTCAACCTTCTGGCTGATGAAGCTTTCCACCTGGCTCAGTTGCTTGACCACGTCGCTGCGAGCATCTTCGAACTGCAGCTGGACGCCGTCGGGATAGGACTTGGCTTTCTGGTCCATGGATTCGCGCAGGTAGGTCAGCCAGGTGTCATCGAACTGCGACATGCTGACGCCGATCTTCATATCGGCGAGGGCAGCACCGCTGGCGAACATCAGGGACAGGGCAAGTGAGGCGAAACGGATCCTGGTCTTCATGAAAAGTCTTTCTCCACATTCTTGTTGGTTTTATGGATAAGGCGTGACGAACTCAGTGAACGGGCAAGCGGACAATCGGTGCCCCCGGAATGCAGCAGACCAGGGCGCCGTCGCGTTCGACGCAAAGCAAGCGAAAGAAGGAATGAAACGAGACGCGAGGCAGGTCGCGAGAGAGGTGTCGTGCGGAACGTAAAACATGCAGCGCAGCATTGAAGGTTTTCATCGACGGTACCTGGCTTTTGTTTCTTGTTTTTGGTGCGTCCTTCACCGTTCAAGGCCTGCTTGAGCGAGTTCGGACGTTGATAGTCGGCAACCTGGAAATGACTTTATTGGAAATTAATTTCTATATCAACTAATTTTAGAATTTTTCTATGATTTTATTCCATGACTCCCGAACGGGCTCAATACCACCACTTGCTGGCGTTCGACACTCAGCCGCGCGGCGTCTAGCACGCGGGTCGTCGCCAGTGCATCACGGGCGTCCACGGGCAGTGGGCCACCGCTCTGTAACGCGGTTTGCAGCTGTAAATAGAACTGATTCCAGCAGCCTCGCTCGGAGGGCACCCGCTCGCGCACCTCGCCCTGCTCGAACCAGCCCCAGCGACGATGCTCTTCCACGCCCCAGCGTTCGCCTTCGGACCTGGGCGTGAGCCCGGCGAGCGTCGATGCCTCCTGCCCGTCCAGACCGTCGACGCTGTAGCAACCCTGGGTACCGGTCACCCGAAAGCGCGGCCCGGGCGTGTTTTGCCGGCAACTGCCGCCCAGGTGCGAGGTCACGCCACTGGCGTGGGTCAGGGCCATAAAGAAGCCATCGTCGAAGGCCTGGCCTGGTTCCTGGTAATCCAGTTCGGCGTATACGCGTGCGACCGGGCCGAACAGCAACAACGCCTGATCTACCAGATGACTGCCGAGGTCACGCAGGAAACCGCCGCCGCTGCCGTTGTTCACCGATTGCGGCGAGTAGCGTTCGATCCGCGATTCAAAACGGCTGACCTGGCCCAGCGCGCCAGACTCGACGAGTTTGCGCACGGTGAGGAAGTCCGAGTCCCAGCGACGGTTTTGGTAGACGCTGAGCTGCACACCCTGGCGCTCGGCCATGGTGATCAGGGTTTGCGCCTGTTGTGCATCGGCGGCGAACGGCTTGTCGCTGACCACCGCCACGCCGTGTTCGATGCCATCGAGCACCAGCGCCGGGCGGCCCTTGAGCGGCGTCGACACCACCAGCACATCGATCCCGGCTTCCACCAGTTGGCCGATGCTGTCGAAGGCCGACACGCCCGGATGCTCGGCCGCCAGCAACTGTCGGCGCTCCGGTGAGCGGGTAACCACGCCGACGAACTTCGCCGCCGGCAAACTGCTGATCAGCGGAGCATGGAAAAACCGGCCGCCATGGCCATAACCGACAAGTCCGATACGCATGAAAAAATTCTCCTTATAGAATGCGGACCCTGTGGGAGCGAGCTTGCTCGCGATGGCGGCCTGACAGTCACATAGATGTTGAATGTGCCGCCGTCATCGCGAGCAAGCTCGCTCCCACAGGTTTTGTGTACGCCGGTCAACCGCAGAGTTCGCGGGTCACTCTCTCGAGCATCATCCGATTCGACTCATCCGGCCGGTCTTCCCAGGCGAACACCGAAACCGTGGCGATGCCATCGAACTGGATCTCGCGCAAGGTGCCGAAGAACGCCTCCCAATTCACCTCACCCTGACCGATGTCCAGGTGCTGGTGGACAGTGGCAACGACACCCGGTGGATTGACGATGTAGCGCAACCCCGAAGAAGCCTTGTGGTTGTAGGTGTCGGCGATGATCAGGTGGCTCAGCCTGGAGCCTGCGTACTTGAGCATCGAGGCGATATCACCGACGCCGTCATCGTAGAAAAACGTGTGCGGCGCGGCGTAGAGGTAGTTGATCCACTCACGATCCAGGCCGCGAATGATGTCCACCGACTCGTTGTTGCGCTCGCAAAAATCATAAGGATGAGCCTGGATGTCGAGCTTGACGCCTTCGCGTTCGAACTCCGGGATCAGTTCGTCCATGGAACGCATGAACTGGTTTTCGCAGACCAGCGGGTTGTCCGACTGCCCGGTGAACTCGGTGTTGACCAGTTCGCAATCCATCTCCACGGCAATCTGGATCGCGCGCTTCCAGTTGCGCACCGCCGCCACGCGCAGGCCTTCGTCGGCAGCGGCCCAGTGGTACATCGGTAATAAGGAAGAGAGCTTGACGCCGGTGTCGCTCAGGGCCTTGCGAAATTCCTTGATCCGCGCCTTGTCGACCCGCGGGGCTTTGTAAAACGGCAGGAAATCTTCACGGGGCGAGAGTTCGATGTGTTCGTAACCAAGCTCGGCCACCTTGTCGACCATCTTGCCCAGGGACAGGGTGCGGTACATGTAGGGGTCTAGTGCGATGCGCATTTTTGTTGTTCTCCTTCATCTGACGCTGATCGTTCCCACGCTCTGCGTGGGAATGCCGCCATGGACGCTCTGCGTCCGCTTTGTGACGCGGAGCGTCACGGGATGCATTCCCACGCGGAGCGTGGGAACGATCATGCCGCGAGGTTAGCGGTAGAAGTGTGGGCGGTCTGGCAGGCCGACTTTGACGATCTGGCCGCTGTTTTGTGCTTCGATGCAGGCATCCGCTGCCACTGCTGCCGCAAAGCCGTCCCACGCCGAAGGCCCGCCGACCTGCCCGGCCCGCACGCCGTCGATAAACGCCTGCAGCTCGACGTCATACGCGGCGATGAAGCGATCCTTCCAGTCCATCAGGATCGCATTGGACAGCTTCGCGCCACTGCGCAATTGCACCTGCGACGGCTCCGGCAGTTTGGCGATGCCGGTCTCCCCCACCACTTCGCACTGGATGTCATAGCCGTACTGGCAGTTGACGAACACTTCGACATCGATGCGCGTGCCCTTGGCGGTTTCCAGCAGCACGATCTGCGGATCTTTCAAATGTGCGTGGGCCTTGCTGGTTTTGCGTGGGAACACCACTTGCACCGACACATAATCGTCGTCGAGCAACCAGCGCAGCACATCCAGTTCATGGATCAAGGTATCGGTGATGGCCATGTCGGTCTTGTAGTTCTCACCCACGGTCGGATTGCGGTGCGCGCAGTGCAGCATCAGCGGCTCGCCGATCTGCCCGCTGTCGATCACCGACTTCAGCGCGCGATAACCCTCGTCGTACGGACGCATGAAACCGACCTGCACCAGACGCTTGCCGTGGGCCACTTCGGCTTCGACTATCTTGCGGCAGCCTTCGGCGGTGACGGCCAGGGGCTTCTCGCAGAACACCGGTTTACCCGCCGCAATCGCCGCCAGCACGAATTCTTCGTGACTCGGGCCCCAGGAGGTGACGAGGATTGCCTCGACTTCCGGGGCCTTGATCAGTGAGTGACCGTCGGGATAGACCTCGGCGGTCAGCTTCAGGTCGGAAACGACTTTCGCGGCCTGTTGCAGGTTGATGTCGGTCACGGCAACGACCTGGCTATTAAGCAAGGTCTGGCTGCAACGACGAATGTGGTCCTGGCCGATGGCCCCGGTGCCGATGACGCCGACCCGCAGTGAATTAGAAAGCAAAGACATGAAGACTCTCCTGTGAAGACGTGTTGTTGGTTTCAGGGGCAATCAGTACTGACGGGCCTTGGCCAGTCGTTCGTTGAGGGTCTTGGCCACCGCATCGGTGCGCGCACTCGTGGAAACTTGCGCCACACCGACCCGCCACCAGGACAGGTATTTGTGAATCATCGTCTTGGGCAGAACCTTGATATCGATCAGCGTCGAAACCGTCTGCAACCGCGCATCCGCCAACGCCGCTTTCAGTTCTTCAACGGTGTTCACCTTGTAGGTCTTGCAACCATAAGCCGCCGCGCTCATGGCGAAATCCACCGGTACGAACCCACCGTCGAGCCTGCCGGTTTCCGGGTTGCGAAATCGGAACTCGGTGCCGAAGCTGTCCATGCCGTGTTCCATCTGCAGGTTGTTGATGCAGCCGAAGGTCATGTTGTCCAGCAGCACCACGTTGATCTTGCGCCGTTCCTGGATCGAGGTTGCCAACTCCGAGTGCAGCATCATGTAGGAGCCATCGCCCACCAGTGCATAGACCTCGCGCTCAGGCTCGGCGAGTTTCACGCCCAACGCGGCGTTGACCTCGTAGCCCATGCAGGAGTAGCCGTACTCGACGTGGTAAGTGTTCACGCCCTTGCTGCGCCAGCTGCGCTGCAAGTCACCGGGCAGGCTGCCGGCGGCGGCGACGATCACTGCGTCATCGGCCAGGGTTTCATTGAGTACGCCGAGTACGCGGCTCTGGGTCAGGCAGGAGCCGGTCAGCTCGATGAATTCGCGCAGGACGGCCGGGTCCAGGTGGTCATTGATTTCCGGAATGAAATCCTTGGCCTGGTATTCGACCTGATAGAGGCGATCGACTTCCTCATCCAGTTGCGCCTTGGCCTGACGGGGTTGATCGCCCCAGCTCGAGCGGTAATCGCCCAGTGCTTCAGCCAGTGCCTGCAAACCGGTTTTGGCATCTGCCAGCAGCTGCACGCCGTCGAGTTTCAAGGCATCGCAGGGGCTGATATTGAGGTTGAGAAATTGCACCTCCGGATGCTGGAACAAGGACTTCGACGCCGTAGTGAAGTCGCTGTAGCGGGTGCCGATCCCGATGATCAGATCAGCGTCCCTGGCCAGCAGGTTCGCGGCCAGGCAACCGGTTTCGCCGATGCCGCCGACGTTCAGCGGATGGCTGGACACCACCGCGCTCTTGCCGGCCTGGGTTTCGGCAAAGGGAATAGCGAAGCGCTCGGCAAACGCCTGCAATGCCGCGTTGGCCCCGGAGTACTTGACCCCGCCGCCGCAGATGATCAGCGGTTTGCGCTTGCCTTTGAACAACGCCAGCGCATCACCGAGCATCGCTACAGTGGCCGGACGACGCTCAATGCGGTGCACGCGTTTTTGCAGAAAGTAATCCGGGTAGTCGTAGGCCTCTGCTTGAACGTCCTGCGGCAACGCCAGGGTCACCGCGCCGGTTTCGGCGGGGTCGGTGAGCACGCGCATGGCGTGGATCGCTGCGGTCATCAACTGCTCGGGACGGTTGATGCGGTCCCAGTATTTGCTCACGGCCTTGAACGCGTCGTTGGTGCTGATGCTCAGGTCGTGGAACTGCTCGATCTGTTGCAGCACCGGGTCCGGCTGGCGGCAGGCGTAGACATCACCGGGCAACAGCAGCAAGGGAATGCGGTTGGCGGTCGCGGTGGCGGCAGCGGTCAGCATGTTCGCTGCGCCCGGCCCTACCGATGAAGTGCAGGCGTAGATCTTGCGCCGCAGATGCTGCTTGGCGAAACCGATGGCGGCATGGGCCATGCCTTGCTCGTTGCGGCCCTGATGGACGATCAGGTCACCGCTGTCCTGTTCCAGGGCTTGCCCCAGGCCGAGCACATTGCCGTGGCCGAAAATGGTAAAGATCCCGGCGACGAACTTGCTCTGGACCCCGTCGACCTCGATGTACTGGTTATCGAGGAATTTCACCAGGGCCTGGGCCATGGTCAGTCTTGTTGTGGTCATGCTTGCACCTTTTTGTGAATGCAATCCGATCCCTGTGGGAGCGGGCTTGCCCGCGATAGCGATCTTCCTGACACATCAATGTTGAATGTGCTGCCGTCATCGCGGGCAAGCCCGCTCCCACAGGGTTTTGCGTCAACCTTGAGTTTTTTGCAGGTGATCCATGCTCGCGCCGATCGCCTGCTCGATATCCGCCAACCCATGCACGCTCTCGGCAAACGGCTCGAACGACAGGTAGCCGCTGTACCCGCTGCTTAGCAAGGTGTCGATCTGCGCCGCGTTACCGAGAATGTCGCCCTCGCCCACCAGCACCCGGTGACCGTCGCGAATGCTCGCCAGCGGCGCCTCGGCATCCTCGACTCCGGAGATATGCACCAGCCCGGTCAACTCCGGGAAAAACTCATGTTCGCTGGCCAGGTGATGGTGAAAGGTGTCATGCACCAGGCGGAACACATCCAGCCCGCCGATGGCCTTGATCGCATCCACTGCCGTGCGTTTGCGGCGCAACGAGCACTCTTCGAAGCCCAGTGGCTCGATGAAACCGAGAATCCCGTGATCGCGCAGGATCGGCGCCAGCTGACTCAATGCCGTGCGCAGGCCTGAAGCGCGCTCGGCCTCGTTACGCGAGTCGGCACGATCGTTCAACGGGCACATGACCAAGCCCTGTGCGCCGCAATCACGGGCATAAGCGGCCAGCTTCAAGGCCTGCGCCCGGCGCTCGTCGTTCCACACATCAAACGGATACAGCGCGTTGATCGACAGTACGGCGATGCCTTTGGCCGCGCACAACTCGCGCACGCGCTCGGGTGTTGTGCCATCTTCGATCTCGACGCCTTTAAGGTCGTTGCGGATCTCGATGGCGTCGGCCTTGAGGGTTACCGCCAGCTCGATGAACGCCGGCAAGGACAATCGTGGGGCAACCATACGGTTCAGGGCGAAACGCAGGGGTTTGCTCATTGTTGTTATTCTCCGCACAAGTGAATTATTTGGCTGTCGGCATGCTGAATTCAGGGCCCTTGGCGATGCTGTCGGGCCAGCGCTGCATCACGCTTTTGTAGCGACTGTAGAAACGGATACCTTCTTCGCCGTAGGCATGGTGGTCGCCAAACAGCGAGCGCTTCCAGCCACCGAAGGAGTGCCAGGCCATCGGCACCGGAATCGGCACATTGATGCCGACCATGCCGACCTTGATGGTGCGGGCAAACGCGCGCGCAATACCGCCGTCGCTGGTAAAACACGACACACCATTGCCGAACTCATGGGCGTTGATCAGGGCCACGGCGCTGTCGAAATCCGCTACCCGCACGATGCCCAGCACCGGACCGAAGATTTCCTGTTGGTAGATGCTCATGTCCGTCGTGACCTTATCGAACAGGGTCGCGCCAACGAAGAAGCCGTTTTCAGCCCCCGGCACCTTGAACCCACGACCGTCGACAATCAGCTGCGCGCCCTGGGCCACGCCTTCGCCGATAAAGCCTTCGACCTTGGCCTTGTGTTCGGCGGTCACCAGCGGCCCCATGTCGGTGTCGCCCTGCAGGCCGTTACCGACCTTGAGCTGATCGATGCGCGGCAGCAACTTGGCGATCAGTTGGTCGCCGACGTCGCCCACCGCCACGGCAATCGAAATCGCCATGCAGCGTTCGCCGGCCGAGCCGTACGCCGCGCCGATCAAGGCATCCGCCGCTTGATCCAGATCCGCATCGGGCATGACGATCATGTGATTCTTCGCCCCGCCCAACGCCTGCACGCGCTTGCCGCGGGAGGTGGCCTGCTGGTGGATGTACTCGGCAATCGGCGTCGAACCGACAAAGGAAATCGCCTCGATGTCCGGGTGTTGCAGCAAGGCGTCGACCGCCGCCTTGTCGCCCTGGACCACGTTGAACACACCGTCCGGCAAACCGGCTTCGGTCAGCAAACGCGCCATTAGCAAACTGGCGGACGGATCGCGCTCGGACGGCTTGAGGATGAAGCAGTTACCGGTGACCAGCGCGAGCGGGATCATCCACAGCGGCACCATCACCGGAAAATTGAACGGGGTGACGCCGGCGCAAACACCCAAGGGCTGACGAAGGTTCCAGTTGTCGATGCCGCCGCCGATGTTGTCGCTGAACTCGGTCTTCAGCAGGTTCGGCGCACCGCAGGCGTATTCGACGATCTCGATGCCGCGGGTGACTTCGCCCTTGGCGTCGGAAAACACCTTGCCGTGTTCGCGGCTGATGATTTCTGCCAGTTCGTCATGATGGCGGTCGAGCAGTTCCTTGAACTTGAACATCACACGCGAACGGCGCAGGGACGATTGCTCGGACCAGGCAGGGAACGCCTTGAGTGCCGATACGACAGCCTCGTCCACGGTTTTCTGGCTGGCCAGCCCGACTCGCGCCTGCACCGCACCGGTGGCCGGATTGAACACCTTGCTGAATCGCTCACTGGCGCTGTCTTGCACCTGACCGTGGATGTAATGGCCGATTATCGGGGCGTCGCTCATCGTTATTGTTCTCCGTGCAGAAGTAGGCATTCAGGCTTTTGGGTTCAGAGATCAAGCAGCCAGCTGTGCTGCGGGTCGTTATGGAACTGCCAGACGCGCTTGGGTCCGGCCATCACGTTCAGGTAATACGACTCGTAGCCGTAGGGCACGCTGACCGGGTGATAGCCCTTGGGCACCACCACCAGGTCGCTGTTTTCCACGGCCATGGCCTGATCGATGCTTCGGTCGTCGGTGTACACCCGCTGGAACACAAAGCCCTGGGGCGGGTTGATCTGGTGGTAATAGGTTTCTTCGAGAAAGCTCTGATGCGGCAGGTCATCGGTGTCGTGCTTGTGCGGCGGGTAGCTCGACGAATGCCCCGACGGCGTACGCACTTCCACCACCAGCAGCGAATGGGCGGGCTCGGTGTCCGGCAGGATGTCGCAGACGTAGCGGGTGTTGGCGCCCTTGCCGCGCACACTGCGCTTCATGGTGTCGGGTTTGATCAGGCGTGGGCCGTGGGTCTCGGTGGTCGAACCGGGAGCCGCGCACACGGCGATTTGCACATCACTCAGGGCGACCACCTGGGCCTGGCTGCCGGGCGGCAAGTACGCGGCGAACGGAGCCTTGTCTTCGAACACCGACTGGCGATCGCCGATGTTGTCCCAGTCGAACGCGCCCTGCCCCGGCGCTTCGCCCTTGATGCTGACGCGGCCGCTGAGCAGTACCACGCACAGCTCTTTATCACCCGCCGAGACCGGCAGTGTTTCGCCGAGACTCAAGCGGTAAGCCGCAAAGCCGACGTATTCCAGCTCACCTTGACCCAACTCGACCATGGTCCGGCCTTGGGCGTTGCTTTTGACCAGCAGACTCATGCCGCAATCCTCCCGTCGAGCAGTGCACGCAAGGTGTCGTAACCTTTTTTGGCGTAGGCATAACTCGGTGCCACCGCCGGATCCTGCTCGGCTTCGACCACCAGCCAGCCGTGGTAATCGGCGGCCAGCAGCACGTCGAGCAATGCGCCGAAGTCGATATCACCATCGCCGGGCACGGTGAAGGTGCCGTTGATGATGCAGTCGGGAAAGCTCCACAGGTCGTTGCGCGCCAGTTGCACCACCGGTTTGCGCACGTCCTTGAAGTGCACGTGACAGATGCGTTCGATGTGTTTGCGCAGCACGTGCAAGGGTTCGCCGTCACCCATGTAGCAATGGCCCGAGTCGAACAGCAGGCCGACTTCGCTGCCGGTCAATGCCATCAGCTTGTCGATGTCCGCCGGGGATTCGACGTAGGCGCCCATGTGGTGGTGATAGGCCAGGCGCACGCCTTGGGACAGGGTGAAACGGGCCAGTTCGGTAAGTTTGTCGGCGTATTCCTGCCACGCCTGCTCGGTGTGGAACTGCGGACGTTCCACCAGTGGAATGCGTTGGCCTTGAATGGAGTCGGCGACTTCACCGTAAACCAGCACTGTGGCGCCGTTCTTCGCCAGCAGCTCGACATGGCTGGCGATGGCGTCGATTTCCTCGGCCACCGAACGCCGGGCCAGGCGACTGGAGTACCAGCCGGACACCAGTGCCAGCTCATACGGGCGCAGCACATCGCCAACGCCTTTGGCGTCCTTGGGGAACTTGCCGTTGAGTTCAAAACCTTCGTAGCCGATGTCCTTGCCTTCGCTCAAAGCGGTGCTCAGCGGCGTTTCGCCACCGAGGGACGGCAGGTCGTCGTTGCTCCAGGAGATCGGGTTGATGCCAATTCGGATAGCGGGCATGGCTGCACCTTTTATTGTTGTACCTAACCGTTGAATACGGCACTGAACCCTGTGGGAGCGAGCTTGCTCCGGGCGGCGATCCGACGATGGCGGTGTCTCAGGCGACATTGATGTTGAATGTGCCGCCGTCATCGCGAGCAAGCTCGCTCCCACAGGTTCAGTGTTCACATATTGAAAATGTTCAGCTGCGGGCGCTGCGCCAGGCATCGATCAACTCGACAAACGTCCCCTGCACCTGGCGAATCAGCGCCTCATCGTCGATTTCCCCGGCCAGCCACGCACGGCTCGGCTCCTGGAAAATCGTCCGGCCCACGGCAAACCCGCGGCAGGTCTGGCTCTGACTGGCCTGTTGAAACCCTTCGGCCAACTCCGCTGCCGGTGCATTCAAGCCCAGCAGCACCACGCCACGGCAGTACGGATCCCGCTCCTGAATCAGTTCGTCGAGTTGCTTCCACTCATCGGCGCTCTGCGCTTCGATCTTCCACCACGCCGGGTAGATGCCCAGGTTGTAGAGGCGTTTCAGTGCGCGATACAGCACGTCCGGGTGTGGCGACGGATGATCCTTGGGCGGGATGATTTCCAGCAGCAGTTCATGACCGCTGACCTGGGACGCCTGATACAAACCCTTGAGCTGCGCTTCCTGTTCCAGACGCAGCATCGGCTCGTCGTCAGGATGGAATTGCACCAGGCACTTGATGATCTGCTCCTGCGGCCAGGCAATCAGGTTGCTGCCGATCGAGCGCCCGTGTTCGAACGCCAACGGCCGCGAACCTTGCACCTCCACCGGACGCGCCACCCACCAGCCGCGACCGGTGGCGGCGTTCAGCGAATCCTGGCCGAAGCGTTGATCGGCCAGCAGCCCGACATCGGCGTCGATGCCTTGCCCGCGCAGATCGGCTTCGACCCGCTCCACAGCCTGGATAAACAGTTGCTTGAGCTCGCTGATGGCGTTCAGGTCGCGGCCGCCCTTGTGGGCCAGTTCCACCAGTTGCCAGCGATGGTCGAAGGCAAAGATGAACAATTGCTTCCACTGTTTGCGCGGCACACTGACCTGATGCAGGCGTTGCAGGGTGACGTCCTGATCCGGCCGGGTAATCGGCACCGGGCTGTTGAACAGGTAATCGAGTTCGGCCCGGGTCGGCATCGCCGGGGCGCAGGCATGGCGCGACACCACCAGGCCGCCGCAGGCATTGGCCAACTGGCAGCAACGCTCATCGCTGGCATCCTCCAGCCAACCGCTGAGGAAGCCCGATATGAAGGCATCGCCGGCACCCAGCACGTTGAGCACTTCCACGCGCACTCCGGGATAAATCGCGCCGTCTTCCAGACGCGCCGGGATCTCGCCGTGAATCACCGTGCAGCCCTGCGGGCCCAGCTTGACCACCAGGGTCGCCGTGCTCAGCCGCCGGACGTTGCGCAGCGCGGTGAGTAAATCCTCGGCGCCGCCGGCAATCAGGAACTCTTCTTCCGTGCCGACGATCAGGTCGAAACGCGGGAGGATTTTCTGCACATGCTGGCTGACGTTCTGGTCGGCGACGAAACGGGTCTCACCGTCCGCCTTGCCGGCCAGGCCCCAGAGCACCGGACGATAATCGATGTCCAACACGCGTTTGACGTGGTGTTTTTCGGCGTAGTCCAGGGCCTGGATGCTCGCCTTGTACACGCCGTCGGTGGAGAAATGGGTGCCGGTGATCAGCAAGGCCTTGCTCGAGGCGATGAAGGCTTCGCGGATGTCTTCGGCCCGTAGCGCCATGTCGGCGCAGTTCTCGCGATAGAACACCAAAGGAAAGGTCTCGCGGTCCTTGAGGCCCAGCAGCACCATGGCGGTCAGGCGTTCCGGATCGACCTTGATGCCGCTGACCTCACAGCCTTCACGGGCCAGGGATTCAACGAGGAAGCGACCCATGTGGTCGTCCCCCACCCGGCTCAGCATCGCCGACCTGAGCCCCAACCGGGCGGTGCCGAACGCGATGTTGGCGGACGAGCCGCCGAGGTACTTGGCGAAGCTTGAAACATCTTCCAACCGCGCCCCGACTTGCTGCGCGTAGAGGTCGACGCCAAGGCGCCCCAGGCAAATCAGATCCAATTGACGCCCACTGGCAAAACGAGTCTGGCCCATGCTGGCTCCTGTTATTTTTATCAGCCTGCGTCCGGGGCGAAGACCGCGCCGAACACTCTTGGTGGATGCAGACTAAAACGTCCGGGGCCAAACAATCAATAATTATTCCAAATATTTTTACGTGGAATATTTTTTCCATTAAACTCTGGTACAAGCGTTCCAGGCACAGTGCATCGTTTCAGCAGCCCCATACCGACGGCAAGCTCAAGATTTTACTCGGGCCGACCCTGTAGACTGCGCACAGCCAACCTATTGTCAGGGGATGACCTGATAAGTCATCTCTATAAGAACAAGCCAGAAGGATTCCCTATGTCCCGCACCGATCAGCCGGCCACGACCGAGAGCACGCCCGTGAGCGATCCTGGCCCCCCGATCAATGCCGAGCGCCTGCTGGCGCTGATCACCGAGGAATACGAGAGCCTGCCGCGCCAGCTCAAGCGCATCGCCAGCTACATGAGCCAGCAGAGCGACCGGATCATGGTCGACCGCATCAGCGACATCGCCCGGGAATGCGAAGTGCATCCATCGGCGATCGTGCGGTTCTCCCAGCGCTTCGGCTTCAGCGGCTTCAGCGAAATGCAGGCGTTGTTCCGCGAGGCCTACACGCACAAGACCACGCCGGTGCAGAACTACCAGCAGCGCATCCGCAGCATGATCGCCAACAAGTCGCAGAAGGCCAGCGGCGGTGACCTCGCGCGCGAGTGCATCAACGCGACGCTGTCGGGTATCGAACGCCTGGGGCTGGAACTCGATGACCAGGCCTTCGACAAGGCCGTGGACCTGGTGGTGAACGCCGACAACATCTACGTGGTCGGGGTGCGCCGCTCCTTCGCGGTGGCCGATTACCTGGTCTACAACCTGCAGCACACCAACAAGCGCATCCACCTGGTCTCCGGGCTTGGCGGCAGCTACCGCGAGCAGATGCGCAGCGTGCGCGCCAATGACCTGGTGATCGCCATCAGCTTCACGCCCTATGGCAAGGAAACCCAGCACTGCCTGCGCATCGCCCAGCATCATCAAGCGAAAACCCTGATCATCACCGACAGCAATCTCTCGCCCCTGGCCAAGCGCGCCAACACCGTGCTGCTGGTCAATGAAGGCAGCTCGTTTGCCTTCCGCTCATTAAGTGCGACGTTGTGCCTGTGCCAGGCGCTGTTCATCGCCGTGGCCTATCGTCTGGAATTGAAGGTCGACGAGATTCATGAGCAGGTGGGCTTCGAGGATTAGCCCGACGCCGGTTGCAGCGCGCGGAACCTCAGCTAAGGTTGTCCATCCCGAAATGGCCATCGAAGGAGAGGTTCAATGAAATTGATCGGCATGCTGGATTCGCCCTACGTGCGACGCGTCGCCATTTCTGCCAAATGCCTGGGTATTGCGCTGGAACACCAATCGGTTTCGGTGTTCCGGCACTTCGAGCAATTCCGCCAGATCAACCCGGTGGTGCTGGATCAGGTGGAGGCTGCGCGGTTTCCGCTGATCAGTGCATTTACTGACTATGCCGAGGGGCTTGAGGTGTTTGTCGATACGCCGATCGAGTGATGGTTTGAAGATCAAAAGATCGCAGCCTTCGGCAGCTCCTACACCGACCGCATACGACCGTGTACCTGATCCCTGTAGGAGCTGCCGAAGGCTGCGATCTTTTGACTTTGCCCCTCCCCTGAATGCAAAACGCCGCTTCCACCAGAGGCGGAAGCGGCAGAGGCACAAGCCTCAGTAATATCAGGTAAACAGAGCGATCAGGATGATGATCGGGATCGGTATGCCGAGAAAGAACAGCAGTAATGAGCGCATGGAAGTTCTCCTGGGTTAACGAACAGGGACTGAAGTGGTGGTTACATAAGCGTCAGTTTCGAGATACTCGACCGCATCCCGACGACGACCACCGAAAGTTGCAGCAAGGCTGGCGAAAAACGCGCCAATCAGCAGCGCAACGAACATCCACAGCGCGGTCATTGCAGCCACCTTCGCCGCAGTATCAGCAGCTTGCTGGACAGCCACCTTGGCGTCGGCCAGGGCTTTCTGGGTACGGGCATAGACCTCATCGACACGACGTTCGGCATCCGCTTGAGTGAGGTTGGTCCGCTGGGCAACCAGCTGTGCCAGGTAAGTACGGTCTTCGGCAGACAATTGGCCGTCGCTCAGGCTGCGCACGAAGATGCGGGTCACGGTGCCACGGGCGGCATCGTCGCTGACGGCGGCCGGGCGATCATCCCGGAACAGGCTGTCGATGTAGTAACCGTACTGGTCACTGTCGGTGTTGCCCGCCGCTGTACCCGCCGCTTGAGTCACGGCACTGGCGGCACCACCGGCCACACTGGCGCCGGCCTGCACACCGCCACTGACAATGCTGCTGATCGAGCCGACAATCAGCGTTGCAGTCACCAGGGTCGCCACGCACCAGGCCAGGAAGCCATGGGCGGTATCACGGAAATACACCTCGTCGCCATGCATGTTCGCCCACTTCACCCGCAGGCGACCGGCGATGTAACCGCCAAGCCCGGAGGCAACGATCTGGGTGAAGGCCAGCCAGACAATCGTGGAAATGCCCAGGCCCTTGGCGCTCACCCCTTCGTTGGCCCACGGCGACACCGCCGAAAAACCCAGGCCAAAGCCGAGCAGCACCAGAATCAGCGACAACGCGGCCGCTGCCGCGGCACCGGCGAAAATGGCACCCCAGGACACACCAGAGCGCGAGCTCGATTCGTATTCGGCAGGATAGAAACCATCAGGGGATCTATTCATTGTTGTATCACTCCAGGCAGAAAGATGGTGTTACAACTCTTCGAATGAAGAAGTGCAGTCAGCGTGCCAGTCGCGAGTTTTAGATAAATCGTTTAATTTCAATATGTTATAAATATTGAACTTCCGATATCCATGCAAATTGCAACAATGCGGGAATATCAGCGGGTTTTATGCATTGCCTACGAGGCAGGGTCATTAAGGCAAGATCAAAAGATCGCAGCCTCGCTTCGCTCGACAGCTCCTACGTGGGGGTGGGTTTACCTGTGAGATTACGGTCGTATGCGGTCGGTGTAGGAGCTGCCGCAGGCTGCGATCTTTTGATCTTTTCGCCTCACATGAAGTTTTATTTAGAAAGCCTGCGATCATTTCTTGGCAAAATGCCACGCAACGTTGTGAACTCCAGACAGGCCCATCCCATGACCCGCATCCTGACCATCGAAGACGACGCCGTGACCGCCCGGGAAATCGTCGCCGAATTGAGCAGCCACGGCCTCGACGTGGATTGGGTCGACAATGGCCGCGAAGGGCTTGCGCGTGCGGTCAGCGGCGACTACGACCTGATCACCCTCGACCGCATGCTGCCCGAGCTCGATGGCCTGGCGATTGTCACCACCCTGCGGACCATGGGCGTGGCCACGCCTATCCTGATGATCAGCGCCCTCTCCGATGTCGATGAGCGGGTGCGCGGCTTGCGCGCCGGGGGTGACGATTACCTGACCAAACCCTTCGCCACCGATGAAATGGCCGCCCGGGTCGAAGTGCTGCTGCGCCGACAGAACACCATGACCGCCCAGGCCACCACGCTGCGGGTGGCGGACCTGGAGCTGAACCTGATCAGCCACGAAGCCAGTCGCAACGGGCAGCTACTGACCTTGCTGCCCACCGAGTACAAGCTGCTGGAATTCCTGATGCGCAACACCGGGCAGATCCTGTCGCGGATGATGATTTTCGAAGAGGTCTGGGGCTACCACTTCGACCCCGGTACCAATTTGATCGACGTCCACATCGGCCGTCTGCGCAAGAAGATCGACCCGCCCGGCAATGTCCCACTGATACGGACCGTGCGAGGCTCGGGTTATGTCATTGCCGAACCCGTCTAAAGGCTGGCGCTCTTCCAGCAGCCGCCTGCTGGCGCTCTACAGTTCGCTGTTCGTGCTCTGGAGCGGGATTCTCATGGGGGTCATGTACTACGAGGTGTCCGCTTACCTGGACAACCTGGCCAAACACTCGCTGATGCAACGTCAGCACCTGTTCTCGCGTTTTTCCGGCGAACAACTGGTGGACGCCCTCGCCGTCAGCATGACCTTCGACATTCGCGGCCTCGACGCCTACGGCCTGTTCGATGCACAGCAGCGCTACCTCAGCGGCGCGCTGCGCCATATCCCCAAAGGCCTGCCGCTGGACGGCAAGATTCACATGCTCAGCGACTGCGCCGACTCCGACGACCCGACCCTGCCCACCGACAGTTGCGACGCGGTGGCGACCCAGGCCAGGGACGGTCGCTGGCTGGTGCTGCTGCGGGATAACGGCTCGCTGTTTGCCGTGACCCGGATCATTCTGCACGCCTTGTTCTGGGGCGTGACCCTGACCATTGTCCCGGGCATCGTCGGTTGGCACCTGTTGCGCCGCCGGCCCCTGCGGCGCATTCGCGGGATTCAGGCCAGCGCCGAAGCGATCGTCGCCGGCGACCTGACCCGGCGCTTGCCGCTGTCCAGTCGCCGCGATGAACTGGACATGCTGGCGGCCATCGTCAACGCCATGCTCGAACGCATCGAACGCTTGATGAACGAGGTCAAGGGCGTGTGCGACAACATCGCCCATGACCTGCGCACGCCGTTGACCCGCTTGCGCGCGCAGTTGTACCGCATGCAGCAACAGGCAGGCGAAGGCTCGGCAGAAGCGGCGCAACTCGATTCAGTGCTCGCCGAAGCAGACACCCTGATGGCGCGATTTCGTGGATTGCTGCGCATTTCCGAGCTGGAAGACCGGCAGCGGCGTTCCGGTTTTGTGCAGCTGGATCCGCTGCCGTTGTTGCAGGAACTGCACGAGTTCTATCTGCCGTTGGCCGAAGAAGGTGAGCTTGGTTTTCAGTTGCAATTGCCTGATTCATTGCCGCCACTTTATGGCGACCGGGCGCTGTTGTTCGAGGCGGTGGCGAACCTGCTGAGCAACTCGATCAAATTCACACCGCCCGGTGGCGAGGTGATTTTGCGTGGGGTTGATGAAGGTGGGCATACGCGGATTGAAGTGCTCGACTCGGGCCCCGGAATACCCGAGAGCGAACGGGAGGCGGTGTTCCAGCGCTTCTATCGTGCCGAGGGTGGCAACCCGCAAAGCGGATTCGGGCTGGGGTTGTCGATCGTCGCGGCGATTGTCAGCCTGCATGGGTTTACGCTGGAGGTGGGAAGCAGTGAACTGGGTGGCGCGCGGTTGGTGCTCGATTGCAGGCAGAACCTGATTCCCCAGACCTAGCGCTAGCTCAAGAACAAGTAGATCCTTGTGGGAGCGAGCTTGCTCGCGATGGCGGAGTGTCAGGCGACATATTTGCTGCCTGGTAGACCGCTATCGCGAGCAAGCTCGCTCCCACAGGGGATTTGTGGTGTTGTCAGGCTGGGTAGTTGGCCCGTAGGGCCTCCAGCCCGCCCTGATAAATCCCGGTAAACAGCGCCACCACTTCCTCATCACTCACACCGACCGGCGCAAACCGCCCCGACCAGGTCACCCGCGCGCCCTCGCCTTGCGCTTCAACACGGATAGTCGCCAGATAGTCGGTCGCCGGAAACGGCGCCTGCAAAATCGAATAGCTGTAAGTCTTCGCCGCGTCATCAAACGTTTGAAGACGCTCAACTACCACGGCCCCATCCGCCGTTTGCAGACTGCGCACCCGCCCGCCTTCACTCAGTTCGCTCTGGGAAATAAACGGCAGCCAGTCCGGCAGCGAGTTGAAGCCGCCAATCAATTGCCAGACCTGATCGGCCGAAGCCGGGATATCGATAAACGCTGATGCAGTTGCCATGTACGGTTCTCTCTTAATCAAATAGGGTTCAAATCGCCATGCTGTCGACGACACCGCCGTCGACCCGCAGGGCCGCACCGGTAGTAGCCGAGGACAGCGGCGAGGCAATATAAGCCACCAGATTCGCGACTTCCTCGACATCCGCCACGCGCTGGATGATCGAGCTCGGGCGGGCCTTGCGCACGAAGGCGTCGGCTTCTTCCCGGGCGCTGCGACCGGACGCGGCGGTGGCGTCCTTGAGCATCTGCTCCAGGCCGTCGGTAAAGGTCGGGCCCGGCAGGATCGCATTGACCGTCACGCCCGTGCCCGCCAGCCGTTTGGCCAGGCCATGGGACACCGCGAGGTTAGCGCTCTTGGTCACGCCGTAGTTGATCATGTCGGCCGGGGTCGCCACCCCGGATTCCGAGGACAGGAAAATCACCCGGCCCCAACCCTGCTTGACCATGTCCGGCACGTAATGCCGGGCCAGGCGCACGCCGGAAATCACGTTGACCTCATAAAAGCGCGTCCACTCGCTGTCCGGGGCGTCGAAGAAATCCACCTCGTTGAAGATCCCGAGGTTGTTCACCAGGATGTCCGCCCGCGGTTCGGCGGCGAACAGCTGTTCAGCGCCCTCAGCGGTGCCCAGGTCCGCGGTCAGGCCACGCAGTTGCGCACCTGGCACGCTCTGGCGAATGCTCGCCAGCGCCTGCTCGACCTTGGCCGTGTCGCGGCCGATCACCACCACCGTGGCACCGGACTCGGCCAGTGCCTTGCTGATGCCCAGGCCAATGCCGGCGGTGCTGCCGCTGACAATCGCGAGTTTTCCAGTCAGATCGATCTTCATGCTCAAGCTCCTGTGATGGGCAATGGTGCGCGCTCGGACACCAGCTTCGCCTCGCGCATCGCCTGCCAAAACGCCGCGGGAATGACCGCCGACAATGCCGCCACATCTTCAGCAATCCGCCCCGGACGGCTGGAACCTGGAATCACCGCCGCCACCGCCGGGTTCGCCAGGGAGAACTGCAACGCCGCCGCCTTGATGTCGACACCGTGGGCGGCCGCAATGCGTTTGATCTGCTCGACCTTGTTGACGATCGCCGGACTGGCCTTCTGATATTCGAAATGCGTGCCACCGGCCAGAATGCCCGAGCTGTACGGACCACCCACCACGATCTCGACGTTCTGCGCCAGCGCCGCGTCCATCAAACGCTGCAAGGCACGGTCGTGATCGAGCAACGTGTAGCGCCCCGCCAGCAGAAAACCGTCCGGCTGCGCTTCAGTCAGATCAAGCGTCAGTTCGCACGGCTCGACCTTGTTCACACCCAGCCCCCAGCCCTTGATCACGCCTTCTTCGCGCAAACGGGTCAGCACTTTGAAAGCGCCGGTGCGGGCCTGGTTGAAATATTCGAGCCATTGATCGCCGTAGAAGTCCTGGGCGATGTCATGCACCCAGACGATGTCCAGACGATCGGTTTGCAGACGCTTGAGGCTGTCTTCAATCGAACGCATCGTGGCGTCGGCGCTGTAGTCGTTGACGATCTTGTTCGGGCGACCGTGTTCGAACACCCCGCTCTTCTCGCCCAGATCCCGGGCCGAGGCGTCTTCAACTTCATCGAGAATCACCCGGCCGACCTTGCTGCTGAGCACGTAATCGTCGCGGTTATATTGGGCCAGCGCGGCACCCAGGCGGATTTCCGACAGGCCCGAACCGTAGAACGGGGCGGTGTCGAAATAACGCACACCGGCATCCCAGGCCGCGTGCACGGTGGCCATCGCCTCTTCTTCAGGGATGGCGCGGAACATGTTGCCCAGCGGGGCGGTGCCGAAACCCAGCGCGCCGGGCAGTTTGTCTTTCAAGCTCATGGGTGAATCCTCTTGAGTGTCAGGGGTCAGCTCATGGGTGACCGTTGAGCAGATCCTAGATTGCGATGATCGGACCGTCCAAGACATAATGCGCAGCACTTGAGTCCCCAGAGGTCTGACATGATCGACATCCGCCAGCTGCGCTACTTCGTCGCCGTCGCCGAAGAAGAACACGTCGGTCGCGCCGCCGAACGCCTGCACATTTCCCAGTCGCCCCTGAGCCGGCAGATCGCCCAGCTCGAAGAACGCCTGGGGCTGACCCTGTTCGAACGCAGCCAGCAGCGCATCCGCCTGACCCGCGACGGCCAGACTTTTCTCGCCGAAACCCGCGCCCTGCTGACCCACGCCAACCGCCTGGAATCCCTCGGCAAGCGCCTGGGTCGTGGCGAAGAAGGCGGCCTGTGCATCGGCTACATCGAAAACGCCATGCATGCCGGGGTACTGCCAAACGCTTTGCGGGTGCTGCGGGTCGACCGGCCGAACGTACACGTGGCGCTGTACAACCTGAGCTCCGCCGAACAGCTCGAAGGCCTGCGACAGCGTAGTCTGGATATCGCCCTGGTCAGTGAGCCGCCCGTCGCTGACGATCCGGACCTGCTGGGTTTCCAGGTGCTGGACGATCCGATGCTGCTGGCGTTGCCCGAGCATCATCCATTGGCGCAGCAAAAAGCACTGACCCCGGCCGACCTCGCCGATCAGGAATGGATCGGCGTGCAACACCGCCAGAACTGCGCCAGCCGCGACGACTTCGTCAGCGCCTGCATCCGCGCTGGTTTTACTCCGGACATCCGCATGGAAGCCACCGAACCTTTTACCGCGCTGGGACTGGTGGCGTCGGGGCTGGGGATTGCGATGATCCAGAAAGGACTGAGTCGAAACGCGCCACCGGGCGTGGTGCTGCGGGAAGTGCCATGGATTTCCTTCACCACACCGCTGTGGGCGGCCTGGCACCGGATCAATCTGCGGCCGCTGGTGGAGACGTTCAGGAAGGTGCTGACGGAACCGGGGGCGGTTCACAGCGGCTGAAATCTGCGCTCGGGCGGGCGGCCTCTTCGCCGGCAAGCCGGTCTCGCTCCCACAAGGTATATGGGTTGTTCCCACAGTCCCTGATCGACACAAAACCACTGTGGGAGCGAGCCGGCTTGCACGCGAAGCCAGCTCTCACAGGGGATTGGTGCTTTACTAAAAGACCCCGAGCCCCAGCGAGAACCCAACCATGAACCGCAACGACCTGCGCCGCGTGGACATGAACCTGCTGGTGATTTTCGAAACCCTGATGTTCGAAAAAAACCTCACCCGCGCCGGGGAAAAGCTGTTCCTCGGCCAGCCTGCCGTCAGTGCTTCGCTGGCCAAGCTGCGCGATCTGTTCGACGATCCGCTACTGGTGCGCAACGGTCGGGTGCTGGAGCCGACCCAGCGCGCGTTGCAGATTCTCAAGGAGTTGCAGCCGGCGATGGACACCATTTCCGGCGCGGTCAGCCGGGCCAAGGATTTCGATCCATCCACCAGCCGCGATGTGTTTCGCATCGGCCTGTCCGACGACGCCGAGTTCGGGCTGTTTCCGCCGCTGCTCAAGCAGATGCGCGAAGAGGCGCAGAACGTGGTGGTGGTGGTGCGTCGGGTGAATTTCCTGCTGATGTCGTCGATGCTCGCCTCCGGGGAAATTTCCGTCGGCATCAGCTACACCACGGAACTGCCAGCCAATGCCAAGCGCAAGAAGTTGCGGGACCTGAGCGTCAAGATCCTGCGCGGCGACAGCCGTCCCGGCGCGCTGACCCTGGATGACTATTGCGAACGACCGCATGCGCTGGTGTCGTTTTCCGGGGACTTGACCGGTGCCATCGACAACGACCTGGCCCGTATCGGCCGTTCGCGCCGGGTGGTGCTGGCGGTGCCGCAGTTCGCCGGCCTGCGTGCGTTGCTCGCAGGCACCGATATGCTGGCCACGGTGCCGGACTACGCCGCGTGCGCGCTGATCGAAGGCAGCAGCCAGTTGCGGGCCGACGACCCGCCGTTTGAGATCAACCTGTCCGAACTGTCCATGGTCTGGAACGGGGTCAACGATAACGATCCGGCAGAACGCTGGTTGCGCTCGAAAATTGTACGCCACATGTCCGCGCCACCGCCGGCGCATTGAGCGGGCGGAAATACACCTGATCGGATTCGCGCAGGTACACCGGCATGTCCGTGACCGGTGGCATGGCCGGAATCTCGAAATACATCTGCACCACCCAGCCGCGGTGATAGCTGGCGTGATTGACCACGTGCAGCAGCATCGCGCCGGCGCTCATGGTGCCGCTTTCGCCCGAGACGAAGCTGAACTCGACGGGTTGATCCAGCGATTCATCGGTCTGCCGTTCGCTCCAGTCGCAGTACCAGTGATCGATGCTCTTCTGCGCCACGCGCAGCTCGGCCAGATCGGGATGCAGCAGATCGTGTGAGGTCTTGAAGCCGTGCCCTCGGCCTTCGAGGTGGGCCTGCCAGATGCAGTCCACGACGTAGATGTGGTTCAGGGTGCCGATCATGTTCTTGAATACCGAGACCCGATCTTTATTGACCTCACCCGGCGGCAGGGAGGCCAGGCTGTCGAAGAGGCGTTGATCGGCCCAGCGTTTGTAATCGGCAAGCATGCGGGCAGTGCGTGCGTTGATCATCAGAGGTCTCCCACTTCAATGGGCGCACTGCCAAGCATAGCCCGCATCGACGAACGGCATCGCCGGCGCTGATCATCGGTACGCCCGTTCCCGGCCCAGCGTCGCCAGCACCCGCTCGGCCAATGCCAGGCAACTGGTCAGGCCCGGGGACTCGATACCAAACAGGTTCACCAGGCCCGGCACGCCATGCTCGAGCGGGCCACTGATGATGAAGTCGGCGGTCGGTTCCGACGGACCGCTGATTTTCGGGCGGATGCCGCTGTAGGCCGGTTGCAGGCTGGCATCGGGCAAGGCCGGCCAGTAACGCCGGATCGCCTCGTAGAAGCCATCGGCGCGCTGCGGATCGACGCGGTAATCGACCTGATCGACCCATTGGACGTCCGGCCCGAAGCGTGCCTGCCCACCCAGATCCAGCGTCATGTGCACGCCCAGCCCGGCACTTTCCGGGGCCGGATACACCAGATGCCGGAAGGGTGCCCGGCCGCTGAAACTGAAATAGCTGCCCTTGCACAAGCGGGCGGTGGGAACATGCTGCGATGGCAAGCCTTCAATCCGGCTCGCCAGCTCAGGCGCGGACAATCCGGCGCTATTGATCAACTCGCGACAGCTCAGGGTCATGGGGTGTGCGCCCCCCATCTGCAATTTGAACCCGTGCCCGGTGTAACGGGCTGAGACCAGTGGCGTGTGAAAGGCAATCGAGCTGCCACTGGCTTCGGCGTCTGCCTGCAGCGCCAGCATCAGGGCGTGAGAATCGACAATCCCTGTGGAAGGCGACCAGAGCGCGGCGACACAGGACAACGCCGGCTCAAACTCCCGCGCCTGTCCAGCGTCCAGCCATTGCAAGTCATCGACACCATTGCGCCGCCCCTGCTCCAGCAACTTCTGCAAGGCCGCGCACTGGCTATCATCGGTGGCGACGATCAGCTTGCCGAGGCGCTGATAATCAACCCCGCGTTCGTCGCAAAAGGCGTAGAGGCGTTGCTTGCCCTCCACGCACAACTGCGCCTTGAGGCTGCCGCTCGGGTAATAGATCCCGGCATGGATCACCTCGGAATTGCGCGAACTGATGCCCACGCCAATGCCCTCGCCCGCCTCGACCAGGATCACTTCCCGCCCGCTGCGGGCCAGGGCCCTGGCCACCGCCAGCCCGACCACCCCGGCCCCGACCACCACGCATTCGATATCGACGCTCACCTGCCCTGCGCTCATGTCACGTCAGCCCCCGCTCCCGGTAATCGATCAGGCTGGAGAATATCGCCAGCAACAGGGCCATGACCACGAAGAAAATCAGCACCAGGAAGTACGAACCGGTGAACTGCACGATCAACCCGATCATGATCGGCACGATCACCCCCGCCATGTTGCCGCAGAAGTTCATGGTGCCGGCCAGCACGCCGGTTTTCGAGGTGCCGCCGAGGATCGACGGAATGCACCAGTACATGCCGCACCAGCGAATGAAAAACATCGCCACGCAGAGCAGGCCGATCGCTTTGTCGGCTTCGCTGGCATAGGCCACCGCCAGCATGCACACCGCCGCCACCAGCGCCGAGCCGCTGAACATGCTGCGCATCACCAGGTTGGGCGAGGCGCCGCTGGATTTCCATTTGTCCCCCAGATAACCGCCGACCAGTTCGCCGACGAAGCCGCACATGAAAATCAGGAAGGTCGCACCGCCCATGCTCGAAATGTTCAGGCCGTGGGTCTGGTGCAGGTAGCTCGGCATCCAGGTCAGCAAACCGTAGAACACGCTGAGGATGCAGCAGTAGCCGGCGAACATCGCCAGCACCGAGCGATCTTTCAGCAGTTCCTTGAGCGGGATGCTGGTCACTGCGCCGGGTTGGCTGATGGTGCTATTGCCCTCGGTGATGTGCGCCAGTTCCGCGGCATTAACGCCGGGGTGTTCGCTGGGGTGGTTGCGAATGTATTTCCAGGCCAGCACGCCGGCGAGCATGGTGCCGACTCCGGCGATCACAAAGGCGATACGCCAGGAATCGAACCAGCCGATCAGGCCGGCGATGATGATCGCGCCGAAGGCACTGCCCAGGGGTGCCCCGCCGTCCACCAGCACCGCGCCGCGCCCGCGTTCGTTGGGGGTCAGCCAGGCGCCGTTGAGTTTGGCCCCGGCCGGCATGATCGGCGACTCGGCGATGCCCAGGCCCATGCGGGTGATCAGCAACGTAATCCAGTTGTGCGCACCGGCGGCCAGGGCCTGGAACGCGCCCCAGGCTACCGTCGCGATGACAATCACCCGCCGCGTCTGGAAGCGATCGAGCAGCATGCCGCCGGGAATCTGCATCAAGGCGTAGGACCAGAAAAACGCGCTGAGCATCAACCCTTCCAGCGCCGGCGGGATCTGGAACTCGGCGGAGATCAGCGGCAAGGCCACCGACAGCGAGGCGCGGTCGATGTAGTTGATGGCGGTCAGCAGCAACATGATGAGGAAGATTCGCCAGCGCACGCTGGTGGGACGCTCGGTTGCGGACGCGGCTGCCAACGGCAGGCTTTCGGCACTCGGATTGTTCATGAGGGGCGCTCTTTATTGTTGTGGAGATAAGCGGCCTGATGCCTGTCAGTTAAAACGCAGAACCCGTGGGAGCGAGCTTGCTCGCAATAGTGGTGGGTCATTCAACATGGATGTTGGCTGACAGTCTGCTATCGCGAGCAAGCTCGCTCCCACAAGGATTGCGGTGTTCAGAACCTTGACTGACTGGCGTTAGGCAAGCGGCTCCACTCTAATCACGCGCCCGCTGAGTGAATAATGATGGGATCTGATTGGGGGATGACCAATCTTCATCCCCAAGCGATCAGAACGTACCGGGGTAACTGCCGCCGTCGAGCAACAGGTTTTGCCCGGTGAGGAAGCCTGCGTGGGCGCTGCAGATGAACGCGCAATAGGCGCCGAACTCATCGGGCTGGCCGAAGCGCTGGGCCGGAACATGTTTGCGCCGCTGTTCGCTGATGTTTTCAACGCTGGTGCTATTGGCATCAGCGGCGGCGCTCAGGGTCTTGTGCAAGCGCTCGGTGTCGAACGGCCCCGGCAGCAAGTTGTTGATGGTCACGTTGTTGCCCGCCAGCCGCGACTGCCGCGCGAGCCCGGCGATGAAACCGGTCAGCCCGCTGCGGGCGCCGTTGGACAAACCGAGCACATCGATCGGCGCCTTCACCGCGCCGGAAGTGATATTGACGATGCGCCCGAAACCGCGCTCGGCCATGCCATCGACACAGGCCTTGATCAGCTCGATGGGCGTCAGCATGTTGGCATCCAGCGCCTTCAGCCAGTCCTCGCGCTGCCAGTCGCGGAAGTCGCCCGGCGGCGGGCCGCCGGCGTTATTGACCAGGATGTCGACCTGCGGGCAGGCCGCCAGCACCTGCTCACGCACCGCCGGCTCGCTGATGTCCCCGGCCACCGTGCGCACTTCGATGCCCGGTGCCAGCTGGCGCAATTCGTCTGCCGCCGCCTGCAAGGTGTCGTTGCCCCGGGCGTTGATCACCAGATTGACGCCCTCCTTCGCCAAGGCCCGCGCACAGGCCAGCCCCAGCCCCTTGCTGGCGGCACAGACGATCGCCCAGCGCCCCGTTATTCCCAATTCCATGACCATGCTCCCGACCGTTGTAAAACCTTAAGTTACCACTGCAACCCGGCTCGGCGGGGGATGACAAAGGGTGATCACCGGATCAGACCTTTTCATTATCGGCCGTCTGCGGCGCTTATTAGTGTTTGCGCACCAATAAGAACCGGAGAATCCCATGAACCCGTTCCAGTTTTATTTCCCCACGACCTTGAAGAGCGGCAATGGCCTGGTGCGTCAGGCCGGTGCATTGCTCAAGCCCCATGTGCGCAGAAAACTGCTGGTGGTCACCGATGAAGGGTTGATAGCGTCGGGCGTGTTGGAGGGCTTTTTTGCCTCGCTGGCCGAGAGCGAGATCAGCTACGAAGTGTTTTCCGGCGTCGAGCCCAACCCCACCACCGACGTGCTGGAGCGCGCCGTGGCGTTCCTGAAAAACCATGATTGCGATTCGGTGATCGGCGTCGGAGGCGGCAGCAGCATCGACACCGCCAAGGGTGTCGCGGCGATGGCCACCAACCCCGGCAGCATCCTCGACTACGAAGGCTACGACAAACTGCTGCAGCCGCCGCTGCCGATCTTTGCCATCCCGACCACCTCCGGTACCGGCAGCGAATGTACCGCGTCCACGGTGTTCACCAACACCAGGACCCTGTTCAAGACGGTGATCGTCAGCCCGAGGCTGTTCCCCAAGCTGGCGATTCTCGATGCCGAACTGACCCTGAAGTTGCCGCCATCGATCACCGCCGCCACGGGCATGGACGCCCTGACCCATGCCGTTGAATCCTACGTCTCGAAACAGGCCAACCCGGTCAGCCAGGCCCTGGCCCTGCAAGCGATCAAGATGATCTGCACGCACCTGCCGAAAGCGTTTTTCAGCGGCAGCGATTTGCACGCCCGGGAACAGATGCTGCTCGGATCCTTCCTGGCCGGGGTGGCGTTCGCCCAATCGAAACTGGGCAACGTGCATGCCATCTCCCACACCTTCGGCGGCGTGTTCAACATTCCCCATGGCATCGCCAACGCCACGCTGTTGCCCTACGTCATCGAATACAACCTGGCGGCCTGCCCCGAGCTGTTTCGCGAGATCGCCATCGCCATGGGCGAAGACGTCAACGGCCTGAGCCCGGCCCGCGCCGGGCACAAAGTGGTCGAGCACGTGGTGGCGCTGAACAAGGCGATCGGCATCCCCGACAACATCAAGGACCTGGGCGTGGACCTCGACTATATGCCGCAAATGGTCAGCGACTCCATGCGCAGTGGCAACGTGCTGGTCAACCCGCGACTGACCACCGCCGCCGACATCGAACGGATCATCGGCAACGCCTTCCACGGCATTCATTCCTGAGAGAAAAAATCCCATGTTTTACGAAATGCGCACCTACACGATTCAGATCGGCAAGATGCAGACCTACCTCAAACACTTCGACGAAAACGGCCTGCCGGTCATCTCCCGCTACGCCACCCTGGTGGGCTGGTGGTACACGGAAATCGGCGAGCTGAACCAGGTGATTCATATCTGGGCCTACGAGAGCCTGGATGAACGGATCAAGAAACGCGCCGCGCTGTATCAGGATCCGGACTGGCTGGAGGGCTTCGTGCCGATCGCATTCCCGATGCTGGAGAAGATGGAATCGAAGCTGCTGATTCCAGCCGAGTTCTCGCCGATCAAATAACCCCCCCTGCCGTCGGATCCACACAAAGCCCCTGTAGGAGCTGCCGCAGGCTGCGATCTTTTGATCTTGGCTGCCTTCAAGAACAGCAAAAATCAAGATCAAAAGATCGCAGCCTGCGGCAGCTCCTACAAAGGCAGATTCCAGGCGTCTGTTAAATCCCAAGGACAACCCCATGTGCGACCCCGTTGAAGATCGTTGGCGGCACGGGGGCACCGGTGAACCCGATCGTGATCAAGTAATCAGGTCCTGCTGCAGTTCGTTGATCAGCAGGGCCGCCGCCGGAGACAGGTCGGCGCCGGCCCGGCTGATCACGCCATAGGGTTCGATCAAGGCGCGCATCGACACCGGCAGTTTTACCAGCAGCTCGAATTGCTCGCAGAATTCGGCGACTTCCACCGGGATCACCGCCAGCAAGGTCGGGTCCTGCTGCACCAACAGAATGGTGGCGAAGGTCGACGAAGTTTCCAGCGGATACCGCGGCACTTCCAGCCCCGCCTCGTTCAGTTCACACTCCAGGGCCTGGCGCATCGGCATGTCCTTGGGGTAGACCACCCAGCGGTAATCGCTCAACTGCGACAGCTGCAACGACTCGGCACTGGCCAGCGGGTGCTGCTGGCTGGCGACCACCGCCAAGGGTTCTTCGGTCAGTTCGATGCAGTCGTAAGTGTCCGAGCGCTGGCCGACGCTGGCGCGACAAATGGCCAGGTCCAGCCGTCCCTGGTCCAGCAAGCCGAGCAAGGTGGCGCTGGTGTTTTCTACCAGCTCTATGGACAGCTGCGGCTGCTTGAGCCGCAACTCGGTCAAGGCCCGCGTCAGCAGCGGCACCGCGCCCATGATCACCCCCACCGACAGCCGCCCGCCCTGGCCTTGCATGATGCTCAGCATTTCTTCGCGCAGGTGCGCCACATCGCTGTAGATCAACCGCGCGTAACGAATCATGCAGCGGCCCATTTCATTGGCGACCAGACCTTTGGGCTGGCGTTCGAACAGCGGCGTGCCGATCATCGACTCGACCTCGTGCAAGGCCTTGGTGGCGCCGGACTGGGAAATCGAGATGTGCTCGGCGGCCTTGTGCAGGGAGCCGCGATCATCCAGCGCGATCAGCAGGCGCAGTTGTTTGAGGCGCAGGCGTGCAGCGATGCTGCAAAGGGAAGGAACCCTATCCGTGTGTTCTCGTTTCATAGGACAAACCAACGACAAAAACGGGCCCGGCGATGAGTGTTCATCCCCGGGCCCGTTGCGGGTGAAAGGTGGGTCTTTAGCGAATCGCCACCGGGTTGATATTGACCTGGGTCGAGCCCTTGTACAGCGGCTGCCCCAGCACGAACATGAACTCCCAGGCCTTGTCCCGCACCAGCGCGCGGCTATCGATCAACTCAAGGTTGTAGATGCCGTTTTTAGCCAGCATGAACTGATTGACCGGAAACTCCTGGCCGTCTGTGCCCGGGTAGATTTCCGAGGCCCAGGTATCACCGCCGAACGCGACGATTTGCTTGTCCGCCAGCCACTTGGCCGCCGCCATGCCGATGCCCGGTTCCACGGCGAGGAATTTCTCGTTGTCCTTGCCCAGCAGCTCCAGCCAACCGGTGTTGAACAGCACCACATCGCCCTTCTGGATGGTGATGCCTTGCAGGTCCAGGGCCTTCTGGATGTCGGCGACGCTGAACTCGGTTTTCTCCGGCACGATGGCGCTGCCGTACACCGCGGTCATGTCCAGCACGACGCCACGGGTGACGATCGGCGGGACTTTCTCGATGCCGAGTTTCTGCACCCCTTCCACGGTCACGAAGTCGGCGGCGCGGTTGCCGTTGTAATAGACGTTGTCGATGCCGATGTGGCCGATGCCGTTGAGTTGGGTGCCGACCCCGGTCCAGCCCACCACCAGTTCATCGTTGAAGGTGAACTTGTTCGGCCCCATGGTGGTGCCGCCGGCTTCACCAGGCTGGATGTTGGTCAGGTGAAAACTGCGATGTCGGAAGGCCGGCAGGTTTTTATCGATGGGCACGGCCAACGGGTAGGTCTTGCCGGTCTTGATCAGTTTCGCGGCGTTGAGCACCGACTCGGCGTTCAACAGATTCAGCGCGCCGATTTCATCCTGGGCGCCGTATTTCGATGGATACCATTTTTCCGTGTCCGCGGCGTGGGCGGCGTTGAGGGTGAACAACAGGGCGAACGGCAGTACCAATCGGTTGAGCATGGGAAGGTCCTTGTCTGGTTGCAATGAACCCAAGGTACGCAGCCCTGCTGTGGGGAAACAGACAGGTAAGGGCAATACAATTGTTCTGGATTGTCACGAGTGGCCCCTGTGGGGTGGCACTTGTGGGAGCGAGCCTGCTCGCGCCATGGCCGAACGCGGCTTGCCGGGATACCAACGACACACGGCGAGCCTCGCCGGCGGCTTGATCCAGACGGCGGAAGGCCTTGCTCTCGACACGTTGGCCTTGAGCGATTTCGCCGATCAGCCGATCGACACGCTGATCGTGCCCGGCGCACCGAACATTCGCCAGGCCATGAATGAATCTGTGGAACTGGTCGCCTGGCTGCAAGCCGCTTCGGCCAAAGCCCGGCGCACCGCCTCGGTGTGCAGCGGCGCCTTCCTGCTGGCTCAGGCGGGCCTGCTCGACGGTCGACGCGCCGCCACCCACTGGCTGCTGTGCGACATGCTCAAGCAGGGTTTTCCGTTGGTTGAAGTCGACAGCGATGCCATCTTCATCCAGCAAGGTTCGGTGTGGACGTCGGCGGGCGTCAGTGCCGGCATCGATCTGGCGTTGGCCCTGGTGGAAGCCGACTGCGGGCGTGAAGTAGCGCTGGAAGTGGCCCGGGAGTTGGTGGTGTGCCTCAAGCGCCCCGGCGGCCAGGCCCAGTACAGCCAACTGCTGCAAGCGCAAACCGGGGACGGGGCCGCCTTCGACGACCTGCACCTGTGGATCGCGCAGAATCTGAGCGTCTCGCTGCGGGATTATCGAAAGCGGTTTTCGCGGTGAGTTGATGTGAAGATCAAAAGATCGCAGCCTGCGGCAGCGGAAAACACAATGCAAACCCGGGCCTGCGGCGAGGCGAAACTGGCAGATCCGCGGTTATTGGTCGAAGTGATTGTGTGTGCGGCAAGGAACTCCTGAGCACCGTCAGGCATCCTAAGTTATGTAGCACTTCCTTTACACTTCATGCTTTCGGAGGACTCCGTCATGCGCCGTCTGTTTCTCATCTCTTCGCTAGTGCTTTGCTTGCCCGTCGGTTCGGCCCTGGCCGATGTGGATGCAGGCGATGTCGCCACTTCGGCGGGTCTTTCCGCGTCCCTGTATTCGACCTTCAAGGATGACAAAATGATGATTCCCGCCCGGGATGACGCCTCCAGCTTCGTCGCCAGTGGCGGTACGATTCGTGGGGTTTACCTGGAGTCGGTATTGCAGCAGGTGCGTCAGAATAATCCTGGCCTGAAGGCAAGCGATGAAGACCTGGCCCGAGCCATCCTGGTTCAGGAAGGCAGGACTGCCGGTCAATGAACGCTGAAAAAGTAGCGGTGGGGCTTGTGACACCTGGATAGCGTTTCCGGCCCTGCCCTCGCTGTCTCGCTACTTTTCGCTCGCGGTGGACAAGCGCGCCCAGCCGGCCACCATCTGTGCACTGATACTCACCCCGCCACACACCACGATCACTACGTCCCGGGCGCCGGCAATTGCCAGATGGTCCAGGTAGCCGATCGCCAACGAAACCCCGCACGCCGGTTCGACCAACTGTCGCAAGTCATTGGCATAACGCACTACGCCCATGATCGCCTCGTCATCGCTGAGCACCACGCATTCATGAGCAAAATCGAGGATATGCTGCACCGGCCAGGCGGCTACCTGAGCCGCGCCGAGCGATGTCGCGACCGTATCGATTCGCGGCAATCTGACGGGGTGCCCGGCAGCCAGCGCCGCTGAGAATGAAGCAGCGCCCCGGGTCTCGCAGGCGACGATCCGGCAGTCCATGCGGCCATGGCGAATCAAGCCGGTGAGGATCCCCGCCAGCAAGCCACCGCCTCCGACCGACGTCACCAGGGTATCGACCTGAGGACAGTCCTCGAGGATTTCATCGATCATGGTGCTGTGCCCCTCCCACAACACCGGATGATCAAAGGCCGGCACGTACTCGGTGTGCGCGCCCTGGGACAGTTCCATGGCCTTTTGATTGGCATCGTCCCAGACCTTGCCATGCACGATCACCTCGGCACCGGTCTTGCGGATTCTGGCGCGGGTGGCTTCCGGGGTGGTATGCGGCACCACGATGCAGGCTTTCAGGCCCAGGCTGGCAGCGGCAACGGCGGTGGCGAAACCGGCATTGCCACCGGAAGGGCAAACGACTTTGCGCTTGCCCTGCGCCTTTGCCTGGGTACACAACAGACCCATGCCGCGCAGTTTGAACGAACCGCTGGGTTGCAGGTTTTCCAGCTTGAGCCAGATGCGCCGGGTCGGGGTCGACAGGCCTGGGTGCAGAATCAAGGGCGTTCTGATGTGAAGCATGGTGGCTCCCTTTGGCAGGACAGCGGCTCGTCGAACGGCTCAACGAACCGTGGGTGAACGGTCCTTACCCAAGCGTAGTCCACCCTGCCCCCCGTCTCAGCGATAACGCGGCGCTGCCGTGGAATTGCCGAACAACCCGGACAGGGTTTGGCGCTGTGTTTCGTAACGATCCCACTGCTCGCCGTCATGCAGACCGGGGATGGTCACCACCTCGCCTTGTGCCAGGCCAACCAGCGCGGCGTCGACCATGTCCTCGGCGGACATCACGATCTCTTGCGGCAGGTTTTCCACCGGATTGCCGGCCTCGCTCCAGAAGTCGGTGGCCGTGGCGCCGGGCAATACCGCCTGGATGCGCAGGCCTTTGTCGGCCAGTTCGTGGTGCATCGATTGGCTCAGACTCAGGACGAACGCCTTGGTCCCGCCGTACACGCCATTGAGGATCTGCGGGGCGATGGCGACGATCGAGGCGATGTTGATCACGGTCCCGGTGCCGCGGGCGACGAAGCCTGGCACCACCGCATAAGCCAGACGCATCAACGCGGTGACATTGAGGGCAATCATGTCTTCCATGTCGTCCACGGGACTTCCCAGCAAGGGCATGACGCCGCCGACCCCGGCATTGTTGACCAGCATAGTGATGCTCGCGTCGCGGCGCAGAATCTCTTCGACCCGCAGCAGGTCGGCTTTGTCTTTCAAATCGGCGGCGACCACTTCCACGGCGCGCCCGGTTTCGTTGCTCAGGTGGTTGGCCAGGGCGTTCAATCTGCTACGGCTGCGGGCGACCAGAATCAGGTCGTAACCTTGCCGGGCGAGACGTTCGGCGTAGACCGCGCCTATGCCCGAAGAGGCGCCAGTGATCAGTGCGGTGCCTTTGGATGAGAGGGCCATGTCGATTTTCCTTCACAGTGAGACGATACGTTCGCCGGGTGAGATCAGTTATAAATTGACTGCCGTGCGTCGCAAATGACGTTTAACATACGTTTTTGGGACATGACCTTTTTGAGGACCTCTCGATGACTTCCGTGGCGTTTGTAGTGTTTGACGGCTTCCAGTCCATGGCGCTGGCGGCCATGCCGGTGTTCGAGTACGCCAACTTCAGCGCCGGCGAAGCGCTCTATGACGTCAGCGTGCTGTCCGAGGATGGCCGCACTTTGCGCGCTTCCGGTGGCCTGAGTGTCGGCACCGAGGCGTTCGGCGAGCGAGTGTTTGATACGGTAATCGTGGTAGGCGGCGATGCCATCCTCCAGCAGGCGCCCGAGGGAGTGCTGAACTACCTGCGCGCCAGCGTCAAGACCGCACGCCGCACCGCATCGATCTGCTCCGGCGCCTTTGTCCTGGCCCAGGCCGGCTTGCTGGACGGTCGGCGGGCGACCACGCATTGGGCGTATGCGCGAGAGCTGCAAGCGCGGTTCCCGTCGATCAAGGTGGAAGAAGACCGCATCTACGTCATCGACGGCTCGATCTGGACGTCCGCCGGAATGACCGCTGGCATCGACCTGGCGCTGGCCATGGTCGAAAAGGACCACGGTGCCGAACTGGCCCGTTCCGTGGCACAGAAACTGGTGATGTACCACCGCCGCGCGGGAGGCCAGTCGCAGCACTCGGCGCTGCTGGAGCTGGAACCGAAATCGGACCGCATCCAGAGCGTTCTCGGCTATGCCCGGGAACACCTTGCCGAGGCTTTATCGGTGGAACAACTGGCGGACGTGGCGCGCCTCAGTCCGCGACAATTCAGCCGGGCCTTTCGCGCCGAGACCGGCCAGTCGCCGGCCAAGGCCATCGAGAACCTGCGCCTGGAAGCGGCTCGACAGTTGCTGGAGCGTGGACGGCTGAATCTCGATCAGATCGCCGTCGAGACCGGCTTCAGTGACCGTCGGCGCATGCGCGAAGCCTTCCTCAGGGCGTTCGGCCAGCCGCCACAGGTGATTCGGCGCAACGCCCGGACTGACAACGCTGCGTAGGAGCTGCCGCAGGCTGCGATCTTTTGACTTTGCTTTTCAAAAACAAGATCAAAAGATCGCAGCCTGCGGCAGCTCCTACACTGTCGTATGTCCCTTGGGAGGTCAGTCATGAAAATCTCGGCCAGGCTGGCGTTTTTCGCCATCGTCGTCACCCTCGCCTATCTCGGGCTCGCGGTGTGGGGGATGGGCGGATTTGCGGCGTTTTTTTCCCATGCGCCGCTGGTGGTCATTGTGCTTGCAACGCTGGTGATGGCGATCGCCTCGCTGTTTACCGAGGTCAACCTGAGCTCCGGCGAACGTGAGGACCGGGCCAATCGCTGGGTGCTTCCGGCCTTCGGGGTGATCGGAGTATTGAGCGGTTTTTTGCCGGCCTACACGGACCGGATCGATTTCTGGACCTTCGGTGGCGAGGGCGTTCGCTGGCTCGGCGTCCTGCTATTCATCATCGGCGGCGCACTGCGGCTGTGGCCGGTGTTTGTGCTGGGCAAACGCTTCAGTGGGCTGGTAGCGATCCAGCCGGGGCATAGCCTGGTCACCGACGGGATCTATCGCCACCTGCGTAACCCCAGTTACCTCGGGATGATGATCACTGCCGTGGGCTGGGCGCTGGCGTTTCGTTCCGGTGTCGGCCTGTTGCTGGCCGCGCTGACAATGATCCCGCTGATTGCGCGGATCCGTGCTGAAGAAGCGCTGTTGAGGGCGCAGTTTGGCCGTGAATACGAGGCTTATTGCAGCCGTAGCTGGCGGTTGATTCCCGGGATTTACTAATGTCGATCACGAAGTTGTGAACAACATCAATCAAATGTGGGAGCGGGCTTGCTCGCGAAGAGGCCGTCAAATCCAACATTGATGTCGACTGATCGTCCGCCTTCGCGAGCAAGCCCGCTCCCACAGTTAGATTGTGTGAAGGCGGAGCTGGCCGTCGGAATCCACGACTGTGGTCACCCTGTCATAGCTGACCAGCGTCGCATGCACAGTCTCGATCGGATGAACATGGGTCGACGTCATGACGACAAGATCCGCCCCCGCTGCCTCGGCCGCGAGAATCCCCACCGCGGCATCCTCGAAAATCAGGCAATCGGTCACCTCGACACCCAGCCGCCTGGCAGCCAGTCGATAACCCGCAGGATCGGGTTTGCCCGCACTGACGTCTTCGGCAGTAACCATCACCTCGGGTTCCGCAATCCCCGCCGCCGCCATCCGCCGCAGCGCCAGTGCCTTGGGTGCAGAGGTAACGATGGCCCATTGGTTGGCCGGCAAGGACTTCAGGAAGTTCGCCGCGCTGGCTACCTCGACAATGCCCTCGACATCCTCGATTTCCGCCTCAGTGATAAACGCCGCTTCAGCCTCGGCATCCACCCCGGACAGCGCCAGACGATTGATGGTGTCGATGGCGCGGGCGCCATGGATGGTCGGCAGGAAGGACTCGACATCGACCCCATGGCGCAAGGCCCAGGCGGTCCAGATCCGCTCGGCGGCGGCGATGGAGTTGAGGACGGTGCCATCCATGTCGAATAGAAAGGCGCGGTACGGGGTGTTGAAGACGGAGTTGTGAGCGGGCAAAGGGCGACTTCCTTTCGCAAGGGTCAGACGGGAATTTCAGGCAATGTACACCACCCCGTGTAGGAGCTGCCGCAGGCTGCGATCTTTTGATCTTCGCTTTTAAAAACACAAGCAAGATCAAAAGATCGCAGCCTGCGGCAGCTCCTACAGGGTCCTGCGTGAATCCAAGGCACTTTGCACACAATCGAGCAATTGCCCGAGCGCCCAGGGTTTCTTGATGAACGAAACCGAGTGCCTCACTCCGGAGGATTCCGGGGTTTCAAAGCCGGACATGATCATGATCGGCTTGTCCGGCCAGCGGTCACCGAACTGGTTGGCCAGATCCGCGCCATTGAGCTTGCCTGGCATGGTGATGTCCGTCAGCAATAGCCGGACTTCATTAAAATGTCCTTCCAGATAGGCTGATGCGGCATCGGCACTGGCCTGTGGCTGGACCACAAACCCTTCCTCCTGAAGAATTTCGCAGAGAAACTCCAGGATCAACGGGTCGTCCTCAACCACAAGAATCAATCCGCCAGGAAGCGATTCGCCCGCCTTCGATACTGGACTCATGACTATGCCACTCCCTGATTACGTAAATGATTTCGCGGCCTGAAATCCGCTGCTTACAGGTATGAGCAGCGGACACCGAGGAAATTCATTTTTGATACAGGCAACGACAAAATCGAGGGCCCTACAAGCGGTAGCCCGTGAGTAACAGGGTTCGAATTACTGTGCCATCTCGTCCTTCTTCATGGCGTCCTTGGACATGGCATCTTTTTTCATGGCGTCTTTGCTCATGGAATCCTTGGACATAGCGTCTTTCTTCATCGCGTCCTTACTCATGGCGTCCTTTTTCATCGTGTCTTTGTGCATCGTGTCTTTGTGCATGGCGTCCTTGGACATCGAGTCCTTGCTCATGTTGTCGTTGCTCATGCCGTTATTGGTTGTCGCGTCGGCAGCAAACACGCTGGCAGCGCCCATGGCCAGGCACATCGACAGTACTGCTGTGGTTAACACTTTCATGATGAAACTCCTTTGAATCACAGGTTGCGAATGAACGCAGCGTGAGCTGCGCAATAAAACTGCCGGGCGCCGTCAGCTGCCACCGAACCAGTTGTAGCCCTGATCTTCCCAGTAGCCGCCGCTGTAGGTGTTGCTGACGAAAATCGCCTGAATGTGTTTGGGGTTTTTGTAGCCCAGCTTGGTGGGCATGCGCAGCTTCATCGGGAAGCCGTACTCGCGAGGCAATACCGCGCCGTCGTAGGTCAGCGCCAACAGGGTTTGCGCATGCAGCGCGGTGGCCATGTCGATGCTGGTGTAATAATCGTCTGCGCATTTGAAGCCGACATATCTGGCATCGGTGTCGGCACCGACCCGTTTCAGGAAATCGCTGAACCGCACGCCGCCCCAGCGCCCGATCGCGCTCCAGCCTTCGACGCAAATGTGTCGGGTGATCTGCTCGGTCTGCGCCATGGCGCGCAGCTCTTCAAGGCGCCAGCTGCGCTTGTCGGCGACCAGCCCGGTCACTTCCAGGCGATAACCCTCTTCCTCCACCGTCGGTGCCTCATCGATGCCGTAGAAGGCATTGAAGGGAAACGGCCGGGTGATCATCGACTCGGGATAGGTGGGCGCCATTGCGTTGGGGTTGAACAGCCAGCCCTGCACCCGATCGTTGAACCGGGACATGGACGACAGGGCGGTCTCGACGCTGTCGTTGTCGGTCAGGTTGCAGCCGGACAACATGGCCACGCTGCCGAGGGTCAGGCCGCGCAGCAGGAAGGTGCGACGGGAACGATCCTCGATTTGCGGTGCAATGATTTTTCGGGCGTCGGTCAGGATGGACGACTCGTCCAGCCCCGAGCCTTCAATGCGCTTTGTCATACGGGCTCCTTGCGACCGACAATCATGGCCCACAACGTTTTTGGAACCAGCGCGACCATCAGCAGATGCACCGCGACGAATGCCACCAACAACGCCATCGCAATGAAATGCACATGCCGCGCGCCTTCGTAACCGCCCAGCAACTCACGCAGGAGCGGGAATTGCACGGACTTCCACAGCACCAGCCCGGAGATCACCAGCAGCACGATGTCGGCCATCACGAACAGGTACGCCACCCGTTGCACCTGGTTGTAATGACTCGGGTCGGCATGCCCCAACCGCCCGCGCAATGCGGCCCACAGGTCATGCAGGACACCTTGGGGCGAGACGGGGAAAAAGCGCCGTTTCAGACGACCACTGAAGAGGTTGATGATCAGGTAGACAAGACCGTTGATGGCGAGAAACCACATCGCCGCGAAGTGCCATTGCAACGCACCGCCGAGCCAGCCGCCCAGGGTGATCGAAGCGGGAAAACTGAAATCGTAAAGCGGCGACGCGTTATAGATCCGCCAGCCGCTGGTGACCATGACCAGCACCGCCAGCGCATTGAGCCAATGGGTCAGGCGTAGCCAACGAGGATGGGATGAAGCAGGTAGCGACGACATGATGCGTTCCCGGCGGTTGATCGTTGACGCCGAGTATGTGAGCCTACAGATCGCCAAATCCTCACGTAAAGTTAAATTAATCGTGATAACTCCCGGGGCTGACCTCGCCTGATTTCCCCTGGCATCGCCATCATCAGACTTGGACGTCGCTTGGCGGTCAGCTATTCGGCGGACGGGTAAAACCGTCCGTTGTTGATTCGTTGGGGAGCATTTGTGTTTAAAATGCCGCCCCAACCTGTTGCCGACCCTGCCCGATGAACTCTGACGCGCTCTCCATCCTCCACGATCATTTGCTCAAAGCCCTGGCAGCCGCCCCGGAAGAAACCCGCCGGCTGTTCCACGGCCGTGGTCGTTGCTGGCCGGGGCTGGAGCAATTGACGGTGGACTGGTTGCAGGGTGTGGTGCTGGTGTCGCTGTTCAAAGAGCCTGAAGCGGCGCAACTGGAGGCGTTGAAACAGCGGCTGCTGCAAATCACTCGGTCGCCTGAGTGGGCGACCTCCGGTGCGCACACCTTGGCGCTGCAACATCGTTACCTGCTGCAAAGCACCACCGAGTGGCTGCTCGGGGAGGCGATCGAGGACATGACCATCACCGAGGGCGGCCTGCGTTATCGCGTCGACCTTGGGCGCAAACAGAACACCGGCCTGTTCCTCGACATGCGCTACGGCCGCGACTGGGTGCGGGCCAATGCCCAGGGCAAGCGCGTGTTGAATCTGTTCGCCTACACCTGCGGCTTCTCGGTGGCAGCCATCGAAGGCGGCGCGACCCATGTGGTCAACCTGGACATGTCCAGCCCGGCGCTGAGCCGTGGCCGTGACAATCACCGACTGAACGGACATGACCTGGGCAAGGTGACGTTTCTGGGCCACGACCTGTTCAAGTCCTGGGGCAAGGTGATCGGCAAGGGGCCGTACGACCTGGTGATCATCGATCCGCCTTCCTTTCAGAAAGGCAGTTTTTTGCTGACCAAGGACTACCAGCGGGTGTTGCGCCGGCTGCCGGAACTGCTCGGTCCGCAGGGTACGGTGCTGGCCTGCATGAACGACCCGGCGTTCGGCGCGGATTTCCTGATCGAGGGCGTGATGCGTGAAGCGCCGAGCCTGCGGTTCGAGCAACGGCTGGAGAATCCGCCGGAGTTTCCGGATGCGGATGTCGAGTGCGGGTTGAAGGCGTTGGTGTTCAGGCTAGCCTAGCTGAAGATCATGCGACTAGTGGTACTTGAGTGGAAAACTCCACCTTTCTACGATAATTATGCGCAGCCGCTTGTTTGCTCAAGCCGTTGCGTAAGTGGTGAGTGCACTGAACCCCTATCAAGCTCACCACTTGCTTCATGCGCATCTTGAGCCTCAAGGGCTCTTCTTCCTCCCCATCAAGAGCGTTGAGGCTCTTTTTTAACGGTACGAAACCCAGACAAGAAAATGCCCGGCAATTGACCGGGCTTTGTACGTCTAATCGAATTCTATCCAATTGCCAACACAGATTTGCCTGGAAGGATGGTGTTAACGCCCCTCTTCCCCCAAACGCTCGCGCACACACTCATGCGCCTTGCGCGCCATCTGGTCCAAGTGCCGATCCCGCTGCTTTTCCGCATCGAGCATCGCCCGCTTGCCGTGTTTTTGCAGCAGATAGGTATGAATCTGCCGCACCTCCAGCGAGCTGTAGATCGAGGCCACATCCAACAGCCCCATCAAGCCTTCACTGCCATGGTCGCGGGTGTTCATCAGCACCTGAGTTCCGCGCACGCCCACAACCTGAAAGCCCATCGACTCGAAATAAGGCACCTTGGCCACAGCGCAGGTCAGTTCGGCATGGGGATAACGGCCGACCATTTCCCGCACCATCCGCCGGGCAATGCCTTGGCGCCGATAACCGGCCTGCACCGCCATGTATGCCACGCCGCACGCCTCGGGATCGTCCTTGACCGGCAGGTACAGCAAAAAGCCGACAACTTTTTCCGGGTCGTCATCGTCGGTCGCGACCAGCAACTCCACGGCAATCCCTTTCGCCCCGTTCAAAGCCTCCAGATAGAGATGAACCTCATAGCCGATCGCGTACTGATAGAGGTTGTACAACAGGTTGCTCGGCGGAATCGCGACCATGCTGATGTCGGTCAGGTAGTCGACGACCATCTGCAGGATCTGGCTGTTGACCGGTTCTGGGCATGGGGCTTGGTAATGGGTGATCTGGGGCATTGCAGGGGCTGACTCCGGGGGCGGATGTGAAGCGTTGATCGCGGGGCTGCCTATCATAACGTGCCAAGGCGGGTTACTCGCTAAAGTACTCAGCGCGACGCAATGATCGTTCCCACGCTCTGCATTACCAGTGTCCCGTCATGTTTCACAGTTCAAGGCTGCGGTTATGAATGGACACTAGTGACGAAGAGCGTGAGAACGATCAGAAAGGCCGACGGTTCTGAGGGCCGCGCATGGGTGCTGTCGGTGCTCTAATTGCGCTAGACGTCGCGGGAATCACTCTCACATTTTGCCTCATTAACGAAAGTATTTGCCCTTGAGATAAGCCGTTGCTCGCTAAGGTGGTTATGGTTTGAACTATATGGGATCCAGATGCGAGGTCCAAGTTTTGCGCCGTGGGCGCCGTGGGAATAGAGCTACCGGAATTAGCTTGCAATGGGCCTGCAGCATTCACTGGCTCCATCGGTTGGTTGACAATGGAATTCTGGTTGATTCGTGGGCGTGTGGGTGGCGGAGCCAAGGTAGGTGCCCGTGGGGTTGGAGCGACTTTTTGTACGGGTACCTCTTTTATTACGTCTTGGAAGGCATCCGCAGCTGTACGCTTTACTGCACTGTTTGCGGTGCTTTGTTTAAGGAACTTTGTCGATTGACGAACAAGACGAGTTTTTTGCTCACCCTGACCGATCAGGAATTTCAGGTTTGTGCTCGGGGACTGGTGCGCACCGTTTGCCGGGTTTCATCTGTACTATCCGAGCCGGCGTCAGGCATCGCCGGCGTTTGCCTTGTTGCTGGAGGCGTTGCGATATCGGGGATGAGGTCGGTGGGTCAGCTGATTGACGTGTTGCCTGTGCCGGCCCCATCGCGAGCAAGCTCGCTCCCACAGGGTTTTGTGCTGTTCACTCTATTTGTGCAACAGCCTTGATCACTGTGTGGGCTTGCCCGCGATGGGCATAGGTATCTACACATCTCCCAATCCTGGTCTATAAAGGGACGGCATGGATATCAAATGACCGGGCTAGATGCCCGACTGACAAAACGATACGACGAGTTAGTCATGGGACACAGTAATGGACTACCGGCTCTGGCCGCCGGGATGAAGGCCTTGCCGCGCAGCGACAAGGCTTTTGCACAGACGCAAGCCCTTTGGCGTTTTTTGAGCAATGACCGAGTCAAGCCCGTTGATTTGGTCAAACCGCTGCTGGCGCTGGCCCACGAGGGCTGCCGAGATGACCGCGATGATTACGCGCTGGTCATGCACGATTGGTCCCGGCTCAATTACATGCACCACCACAGCAAGGCTGATCGGCTGCAAATGACTCACCGAGGCGACATCGGTTACGAGCTGCAAAGCAGCCTGCTGGTCACGGATCGTGACGGTGCACCGATCTGTACTCCCGCTCAAAATCTCGCGACCAAGGACGGCGTGCTCAGCACGCGAACCGAAGAAGTGCTGTCCCCTGAAAAGCATCTGAACGAACTGACACACCGTATCACCTGGCTGGAGCAGCAGAACTTTGCCAAGCCGCTTGTCCATATCGTTGATCGAGAGGCTGATTCAGTCGCGCACCTGAGGCAGTGGCAGGCCGAGGGGCGCCAATGGCTGGTGCGAGTAAAAGCGGGCTCCACGGCCAGCTATGAAGGCCAATCTCAGCCGCTAAGCAAGATCGGCGATGGGCTCATCTACAAAGAAACCCGCAAGGTTGAATACAAAGGAAAGCCAGCGATTCAATGGGTGGGAGAAACAGCCGTCGTGCTGACTCGCCAAGCCCAGCCCTTCACCAAAGACAGGGCCGACCGCAAAACGCTGCGAAAATCCGGAGAGCCTTTGCCTGCTCGGCTCATTGTTAGCCGAATCATGGGGGCGGACGGTAATTTGCTGGCCGAATGGTATTTGCTGAGCAACCTTGAGCAAAAGGTCGCGGGTGAACGCCTGGCGCTCTGGTATTACTGGCGCTGGCGTATCGAGTCCTACTTCAACTGCTTAAAGGGGGTGGGCATCAGCTGGATAACTGGCAGCAAGAGAGCAGTGAAGCCGTGTTCAAGCGGCTGCTGATTGCCAGTCAGGCCTGTGCGGTCAGTTGGCGTCTAATGCGGGCAGAGGGTGAGTTTGCCGAGCAAACACGGGACTTTTTGGTCCGTTTGTCTGGTCGGCAAATGAAGCGCTCGCAGCCGGTAACGGCTTCTGCGGTGCTGGCCGGTCTGTACATGCTTTTGGCCATGTGCGAGACGTTGGAGCAATACACTCCCCAGCAACTGGCGGGTTTTGCTAAAGAAGCCATCGGCTGGGTGGGCAGTCGAAGACTTTAGAGATGTGTAGATACCTATGCCGCGATGGGGCGCTTGGCAACACCGCTAAACCAAAGCCTTGACGCCCTCGCCCATCCTGGCGAATTCAGGCTTATCACTCAGGCACCTGCTCAACCTCGATCCTGAAACGCCCCTTGAATCCCGTCCCCGTCACATCGAATTCCCAGCCCTTGGCCACTTTTGTCATCAGCGTCTTGGGGTCGTCGACGTAACCGGGCGCCGCGAACTGCTCGCCGTCATGGATGAACATGGTGTAAGGCGGCAGCAGCAATCCGCGAATGTAGTACTGCTTTCTGAAAATCACATTATCGGAAAAACCCACGCCGAACAGATCGCGCTCGCCGACATAAAAGTCCACGCGCATGACCAAGTCCTTTTTGCTGATGCTGGCATCTTCCAGTATCGGCGTGGTGTTGAGATACCCCTCCCAGATCAGCCGCTCGGGGCCGGCCCAACCGAACTCCACAGCCGGGTCGGTCAGGCTGGTTTTGGTGAAGGGGCCATAACAGTTTTCCGAATCGGCGCCCTGATGGAACAGTTCGAAATCGACCCCGCGCGGTTTGATCGAGACGCCGAAAAAGAACTCGCTCTTGCCGAACATATCCATGCCGCGCAGCACTTCACCTTCTACCAGCCGCAACCGCACTTTGACATTGCCGAAAAAGAATCGCGTGGCGATCTCGAACGACTCCCTGGCCGTCACCAGCGAGTCGAAACCACCATGGCACTTATGCACGAACGTTCGTGGCGCCCCTGGAATCTGCGCGTAGCTCTGTTTGACCAGGCCATCGCTGCGGTTGTAGTTCATGCCGAACTCATCGCCCAGCGAGAACAGCCGATTGCCCAGGGAGGCCGAGCCGACATCGTAGGATTTGTAGTTGGTACCCACCACTGTCAGCAGGCGATCCAACGGGAAATGCTTGCCAAATTGGGTAAATGAAGTGGGGATATTCGGGTCTTTTTGAGTGTCTGGATTGAAATGTTCGATCTCCTTTCCCGCGTCCATCCCGACCCATTTTTTCAGGATCTGAAAGGCAATGCCCTGGTGGGGAGTGCCGAGGGTCACCACTTTATTGATCAGATCGGCAGGCTTGCGTTTAGCGTCCGGAATCGTCTGTTGGATCGCCTGCCGGACCAACAACCCACCCATGGAGTGAGCGATGATATTGACCATCGGCTCAGGCTGGGTGGGGTTCTTGAGCTTGGCCAGCGCCCGGATAAAGTCAATCAGGCGCAGCAGTGCAGCGCCGTAGGCGACCATGTTGCGGTCATTGAGATCATAGTAGCGAAATACCCACAGTGTCCGGTTCGGGTCAGTCGCCGTGCGTACCAGGTGCAACGCCATGGCCGGATCGATGATCAACTTGCCTTTGCTGAAAAAGCCTGAATCCAATGCCTTCAGTTCAGCAGGAATGGGCGGCGCGGTATCGCCGACATTTTCGCCGTAATAGCCGACGACATTGGTTGCATCCTGGTACTGCCAGGAAGACTTCAAGAACCTGAGGATGAACCCTTCATAGATATAGTTTTCGCCGCGTTTCTGAGGGTAGACCGTGCCGTCATTGAAACCTTGATAGGTGGCCTTTTTTTCGTCTTCGACGTTGAGCCCGCCGAACCCGCGAATCAATATCATGGGTTGCGGCTTGCGAGTGGGTTTAGCCATCGCGACCTTCCTTTCCGACAGCCTGCCGGGCATAGAAAGTGAACGTACCGCCTATCAAAGTCATGCACTTGTAAACGGCTCCCAAGACAACTTAGATGAGCCGCTTGGTATCAGCAACACACATCAACGACAAACGCTGAACTCACTGAAAACTGATAGGCCGGCGTTACAGATGTGTAATAGCGATGATACAACTTATATCAACTCAGGCAAGTTGATCAATCCCACCCCAGCATCTACCGTTTAATTACCCATTCACACAAAACGCATTGCAGAATTGTAAATCCACATTAACAACTACTGTAACGCTCAATTAACATCAAGAGTGCAGGAACAGAGCAATGGATATCCAGCAGCTGATCTGTGCCGTTCAAGCCGCTGTCGGCGTAGAAGTCGACGGCAAACCCGGGCCACAAACCTGGCTCGCCATTGCCCAACGCCTGGTTCCTGATCAATCCGTCTCACTGACAGATGATTCCACCTCTGATCTGGACCCCAGAAGCCAAAAAAACATCGACACCTTGCTGCCGCAAGTTCGTCCCTATGCCATTGCACTCATACAGAAAGCCAAACTTAATGGCATCAACATCAAGATCATCAGTGGACGGAGAACCTACGAGGAACAGGATGCTCTCTTCGCAAAAGGTCGTCCTGACAATGGCCCGACGGTCACCAACGCCAAAGGTGGGCAATCAAATCATAACTTCGGCATAGCGTTCGATATCGGTATTTTTGAAGGTGGCAAGTATCTTGGCAGCTCGCCCAAGTACAAAGCCGTCGGCGTATTGGCGACGGACCTGGGTTTGGAGTGGGGCGGAAACTGGAAAAGCATCAAGGATGAACCCCATTTCCAACTACGCCCATCCTGGGCCAGGGAAATGACCGAAAGAGATATGCTGGCTGCGCTCAGAAAACGCAAATCAGACCAACAGGAATTTTTTGTCTAGTGGAATGATGATTGCTATAGAACTCGATAAATGTCCGCTGACGATGGGCGAGGTCAGCATCTGGGCGCACTGAGACTACTGCTGTGGCGCAACCATGCGAAATCTGATGTTGATATCGTTGGACACCACACCATCGGCCCATTCGCCTTCGCCGATGTTGAAGTCGCTACGCTTGACCGTCAGTTGGCCATCGAAAATGCCGATGGCTTTGTCGGCCTTGAGCTGCACCGGCACCTCCACCACACGTGTCATCCCCCTGAGCGTGAGCTGGCCGGTGATCAGATAGCGGTCGTCACCCAGTGCTTTCACGCCGCTTGATTCAAACGTCGCCACTGGATAACTCGCCGTATCGAACCATGCGGGTTTCTGCAGTTCTTCGTTGGCATCGCTGCTGCCGGCGTCGATGCTGTGGAGGTCGATGCTGAGTGCAGCGTGGGCGGCGGCGGGGTTTTCCGTGTCGAATTCGAGCGTGGCTTCGAACTTGCCGAACGTGCCGTAGGCCCGTGAGGTGAACTGTTTATAGGTGAAGGAAATGGTGCTGGCAGTCGTATTCACCTGGGTGTATTCGGCGGCCTCGACGCAGGGCAAGGCAGCGAATGCGAGCGCGACAACCCAGGCTGCAGAAGGTGAAAATCGAGGGCTCATGGGATTCTCCCGTCAGGGCTCCCTGCTGCGTTGGGGCGCTGCGCACACGGGCCAGCCACAGGTGGACTAAAGCAAAGAACCGCGATTTATTCCACCTGGCGCGCGGACTTCCGACCACCTGTCGGTCCGCGCTTGGGTGCGCCCGACGTTCCCGTCGAGCGGGTGTTTAATGAATGCAGCACCCACCGCAACGGAAAACCGACCATGAAAATCGTCGTCATCGGCGGCACCGGCCTGATCGGCAGCCAACTGTGCAAAAACCTGCAGGCGCTGGGGCACGAGACCCTGGCGGCGTCACCCAGTACCGGCGTCAATATCATCAGTGGTGCAGGACTGCTCGATGCGCTGAACAATGCCGACGTGGTGGTCGACGTGGCCAACTCGCCCTCATTCGAAGACCACGCGGCGTTGCACTTTTTCGAAACCGCGGGGAACAACCTGTTGGCGGCGGAGAAAGTCAACGGTATCAAACACCATGTTGCGCTGGGTGTTATCGGTACCGAACGGATGCTCGACAGCGGCTACTTCCGGGCGAAGATGGCCCAGGAAAAACTGATCAAGGCCTCGGGCATTCCCTACACCATCCTGCGGGCCACGCAGTTCTTCGAGTTCATCAGTGCCATTGCCTTCTCGGGTCGCGAGGACGGCGACACCATCCACCTGACCTGCGCCGCGTTGCAACCGGTTGCCTCGATCGATGTGGCGGCCGCACTCACCGATATCGCCTTGAAAATGCCGAGCAATCAGACTGTGGAAGTGGCCGGCCCAGAGCGCCGACCGCTGGTGGAATTCGTCAGTGAGTACCTGCAACACATCAAGGATCCGCGCCAGGCCGTATCAGACGATACCGTTCTGTACTTCGGTGCGCCGGTCAACGACCAGTCGCTGACGCCGGGAGATAGTCCTATCCTGGGGGCGACGCGGTTTGAAAGCTGGCTCAAGAACACCGCGCATGCCTGATTGGGTGCAACTCATTATTCACAATTCGTGCGCAACGCCTTCACTAAACGGCTCTTGATGCAGATTCCGCGATGAATATGCTGTCGTTAAGTCGCATCCCGTGATCTCGCACAACACGATAATGAGCCCACCCATGAACAGCCCCCGAACGCTCTATCAGAAGCACATCGATAGCCACACCGTTTGTTCTCTCGACGACCAGGGCCATGTGCTGCTGTACATCGATCGCCAGGTCGCCAACGAGTACACCAGCCCGCAAGCGTTCAGCGGCATGCGCGAAGCCGGGCGCAAGGTCTGGCGCCCGGCCGCCACGCTCGCGGTGGTCGATCATGTGAACCCGACCTCCCCGACGCGCATTGCCACGATGCCGGACGCGGGTGGTGCGCGGCAGGTCTCGTACTTCGAAGAAAACTGCCGTGACTTTGGCATCGAGCTGTTCGATGTGCTCGACAAACGCCAAGGCATCGAGCACGTGGTGGCCCCGGAGCAAGGCTTTATACTGCCGGGCATGGTGGTCGCTGCGGGCGACAGCCACACCACGACTTACGGTGCCCTGGGCGCGTTCGGCTTTGGGATCGGCACCTCTGAAATCGAGCATTTGCTGGCCTCGCAAACCCTGGTCTACAAGCGCCTGAAAACCCTGCGCGTCACGGTGAACGGGGTGCTCGGCAGCGGTGTGACCTCCAAGGACATCATCATGGCGCTGATCGAAAAGATCGGTGCGTCAGGTGCTACGGGTTATGCGATCGAATTCGCCGGGCCGGCAATCGATGCCCTCAGTGTCGAAGCGAGGATGACCATCTGCAACATGGCCGTGGAGGCCGGTGCCCGGGGCGCGTTCATGGCGCCGGACGAGAAGGTCTTTGCCTACCTGCAATCGAAACCCCGTGCACCGCAAGGCGAGATGTGGGAACAGGCCGTCGGCAAATGGCGCGAACTGCGCAGCGATGAAGGCGCCCTTTTCGATCGTGAAGTCACCCTCGATATCGCCGCCCTGGAGCCCATGGTGACTTGGGGCACCAGCCCCGATCAGGCGGCGCCGGTCGGCGGGCATGTGCCGGATCCGGCCACCGAACCCGACCTCATTCTGCGCCAGGGCATGCAGCGCGCCCTGCACTACATGGGGCTGGAACCCGGCATGCCGCTCAGCGATGTGGTGATCAGCCATGCGTTCATCGGCTCTTGCACCAATGCCCGGATCGAAGACCTGCGTGACGTGGCGCGGGTGGTGCGCGGCAAGCGCGTGGCGGCCCATGTGCGGGCGATGATCGTTCCCGGCTCGACCCTGGTGCGTGACCAGGCCGAAGACGAGGGCCTGGCACAGATTTTCCTCGATGCCGGTTTCGAGTGGCGGCAATCGGGCTGCTCGATGTGCCTGGCCATGAATGACGACGTGCTTGCCCCGGGTGATCGCTGTGCGTCGAGTACCAATCGCAACTTTGAAGGCCGTCAGGGCGCCGGAGCGCGCACCCACCTGATGAGCCCGGCGATGGTCGCCGCGGCGGCGATTACCGGTCACCTGACTGACGTTCGATCATTCGCCCTGGAGGCTTGAAGCATGCAACCTTTCACTACGGTCACCGGCAGTGCAGCGCCGTTTCTGGCGTCCAACATCGACACCGACGTCATCATGCCCAAGCAGTTTCTCAAGGGGATCGACCGCAAGGGGCTGGACCGGGGCCTGTTCTTCGATCTGCGGTTCCTTGAATCCGGCGAACCCAACCCTGAATTCATCCTCAATCAGCCCGCCTGGAGCGACGCCGCGTTCCTGGTGGTCGGGCCCAACTTTGGTTGTGGCTCAAGCCGCGAGCATGCGGTCTGGGGCTTGAAGCAAGTGGGGATCAGGGCACTGATCGGCACCAGTTTTGCCGGGATTTTCTATGACAACTGCCAGCGTAACGGGGTGTTGGCGATTCAGCTGTCCGAGGCCAGGTTGCAGCAAATCGCGGGGGTGATCAGCGATGCGCGGACCGCAGCGATCAGCGTCGACCTGCCCGAGCAAAACATCCGCTTGGCCAACGGTGCGGTGATCCCGTTCGAGATCGATGAACTGCGCAAGCAATCGCTGCTGCTCGGCCTGGATGCCATCGGCACCACGCTGCAGCGCGCCGAGCAGATCCGCGGTTTTGAATCCCGGCACCTGGCCGAAAATCCCTGGTTGCGATAACGATTTTGTGGGAGCGGGCTTGCCCGCGATGGCGGTGTGTCATTTGACAGAGAGGCTGAATGTGCCGACCTCTTCGCGGGCAAGTCGGATCGCCGCACCGCCGCTCCCACAAGGATCTCTGGTGGTCACACCATCCAAGTTCACACCAGCCCCTGTAGGAGCAAGCTTGCTCGCGAAAGCGGTGTGTCAGATACATCATTGTTATCTGACACACCCTCTTCGCGAGCAAGCCCGCTCCCACAGGGACCTCTGGTGGTCACAAAATCTAAGTTCACACCAGCCCATTGTGGGAGGAGCGGGCTCGGCAATTTATCGCCCGGCCTCACTCAACCGACAGCTCGCGAAAGTACTCCTCCAGAAACTCGACGCACACCCGCAACTTGGCGGACTGGCTGAGCCGGGTCGGGTACACCGCCCAGACATTGGCGCTCTGGGTGTATGGGTGAAGCACTTGCACCAGGCGCCCCTGCTCCAGCATCGGTTTGACGTCCCACATCGAGCGCAATAACACCCCGCCGCCACTCAACGCCCACTCCAGCACGATCTCGCCATTGTTGGAGGACAAGGGCCCGCTGACGCGCACCGATTCCTGCTGCCCGTCTTTCGTCAGCTCCCAGACCCCGAAGGCGTTATTGCGCTCCTTGAGCACCAGGCAATCATGGTCTTTCAAATCCTCCAGCGACTGCGGCACGCCGCGCCGCGCCAGGTATTCGGGCGTGGCACAGAGCACCCGCCGATTGCTCACCAGTTTGCGGCCCAGGTGCTGGCCCGGCAGGTCATCGCCGACGCGGATTTCCAGATCGAATCCTTCGCTGACGATATCGACCACGCGATCAAACACGTCCAGGCGCATTTCCAGTTTCGGGTAGGTTTGCGACAGCTTGCAGATCGCCGGCGCGACATGGTTGCGACCGAAACCGAAGCTGCTGCAGATGTGCAGCGAGCCGCTTGGCTGGTGCCGCGCCTCGGCGATTTCGCCAAGGAAATCGTCAAGATCGCCCAGCAGCTTCTCGGCCCACACCCGCACCCGTTCACCATCGTCGGTCAACGCGATGCGCCGGGTGGTGCGGTGCAGCAAGCGCGTCGCGAGCGTGGTTTCCAGCACCGAGATGCGTTTACTGATGTAGGCCGGTGAATAACCCAGCTCTTCCGCGGCGCTGGCAAAACCGTTTTTGCGGACCACCGTCAGGAACACCTTCAGGTCTTCGGGCAGGGGGAATTGATCACGATTCGTGTTCATATGCCTCATACTTACGCGGTTTATCTCATGATTTGCGAAGGATACCATCGTTCTACCGACGAGTGATCCGTGACTGGTCAGCCGTGCGTTTCCTTGAATCCTCGATAAAAACAACCATGAGGAATGAGCCCCATGAACAAGTCCTATGAGCAGCCCCTGAACCTCGATGAAGTCCGTGATGGCGGGTTTCGTCAACGCTTGCGCAGCCTGTGTGCCTATGAAATAGGCGTGATCCCCTTACCGATTTTTCTCGGCATCGCCCTGATTGTTTTCCTCTCGGCCCACCTGGGCTTCCTGCCGAAAAACATGATCGGCGGCCTCGCCGTGATCATGACCATGGGCGTGTTTTTCGGCCAGATGGGGCAGCGTCTGCCCATCCTCAAGGAAATCGGCGGCGGCGCCATCCTGTGCCTGATGCTGCCTTCGGTGCTGGTGTTCTTCGGCTTCTTCGGCCCCGCCACGATCGACGCGACCAAGATGCTGATGAAGGAGGCGAACTTTCTATACTTTGTGATTGCGAGCCTGGTGGTGGGCAGCATTCTCGGCATGAGCCGCTTCATTCTGGTCCAGGGCATGATCCGGATGTTCATCCCCTTGCTCGTCGGCACCCTGGCCGCCGTGGGCAGCGGGCTGATCGTGGGCAAACTGGTGGGCTACAGCTTCTACCACACCTTCTTTTTCATCATTGTGCCGATCATTGGCGGCGGCATTGGCGAAGGGATCCTGCCCCTGTCGCTGGCCTACTCGGCCATCCTCGGCGGGACGCCGGATATCTACGTCGCGCAACTGGCGCCGGCCGCGGTGGTCGGCAACATCGCCGCCATCATCTGCGCCGGTTACCTGGCCCGCCTGGCGCTCAAGCGTCCACACCTCAATGGCGAAGGTTCGCTGATTCGGGTCAAGGCCGAGAACGATAAATTCCAGGTCAAGGAAGACACCGGCTCGGTGGTCGACTTCCGGATCATGGGTGCCGGGGTGCTGGTCATCTGCGCCTTCTTCATCCTCGGCGGTCTGCTGGAGAAAGTCGTGGGCATTCCAGGCCCGGTGATGATGATCCTGGCAGCCGTGCTGTTCAAGTACATGCGCGTCCTGCCGGAAAAACTGGAGAAAGGCACCAACACCTTCTACAAGCTGGTTTCCGCGGCCTTTATCTGGCCGGTCATGATCGGCCTGGGCATGCTCTACGTCCCGCTCGACAGCGTGGTCAAAGTGTTCTCGGTCGGCTATGTGCTGGTCTGCGTATCCGTCGTGGTTTCGATGACGATTGCCGGCTTCTTTATCGGCAACCTGATGAAAATGTACCCCATCGAATCGGCCATCGTGACCTGCTGCCACAGCGGCCTGGGCGGCACCGGGGATGTGGCGATCCTGTCGGCGTCCAACCGCATGTCGCTGATGCCGTTCGCGCAGATCTCCACGCGTATCGGTGGTGCTTCGACGGTGATTCTGGCGACGATTTTGCTCGGGATCTTTGCCTGAGCCGTTTTTTGCATCGCCTCACCTGCCCGGCATATAAATTAACTGCCTGATCCCGACACCCTCTGCCGGCAACCGACAGACGCCCTGATTGCATGTTCTTACTCTCCACTGGCCCCGACGTTCAGCGCTTCATGTCGGGCCAGCCAGTCCTACCACTGCACACCTCGCCATGAGCGCCGCCGGTCCATGGAGGGGTGTAGGGAGAATAAGAATAATGAATACAGGTCTTACTTCGTCACTCAACCACTTGTTCGATACCGTCACCGCTGGACCGCTGCGCGTGCCTGGCGTGGTCGCCGCCATCACCGGGCGTGACGGCCTGGTCTATGAAGGCGCTTCGGGCCAACGCACACTCGGTCAAGTCGGGGAAATGACCACCGACAGCGTCTTCGCCCTGTTTTCCGCGACGAAAGCGATCACCGCCACGGCGGTGCTGCAGTTGGTCGAGGAAGGTCGACTGGATCTCGATGCGCCCGCCAGGGACTACCTGCCGATGATCGGCGAATTGCAAGTGCTCGAGGGGTTTGACAGCGACGGCAACCCGCGGCTTCGCCCGCCGAAAAAATCCGTCACCACCCGCATGCTGCTGCTTCATACCGCAGGCTTTGGTTATGAGTTCTTCAACGAACACTACAACCGACTGGCCCGGGAACAGGGACTGCCCGGCATCATCAGCGGGTCTTTGGCGGCGCTGCAAACACCCTTGCTGTTCGAGCCCGGAGAACAGTGGGAATACGGCTCCAACCTGGATTGGGCCGGCCTGGTGGTGGAGGCCATTACCGGACAGCGCCTGGGCGAAGTCATGCAGCAGCGTATCTTCGAGCCGCTGGGCATGACCGATACCGCCTTTACCATGACCCCGTCGATGCTCCAGCGGCGAGCTTGCCTGCACCAGCGTGAAGTGGATGGATCGCTGAGCGTACTCGAGGATTTCATCCTGCCGCAGGATCCCGAAGTGCATATGGGAGGCCATGGCCTGTATTCGACCGTGCAGGATTATTGTCGGTTTATCCGTGCCTGGCTGAACGATGGACAAGGCGATCATGGGCGGATCCTGCGGCCGGAGACGATTCGCCTGGCGGAAAAAAACGGCCTCGACAACCTGAAGATCAAAGCCCTGCCCGGCGTTATCCCGAGCCTCACCAACACCGCGGAATTCTTCCCGGGCATGCCCAAGTCCTGGGGGCTGAGTTTCATGATCAATGACGAGGATGCGCACACCGGTCGCCCGGCGGGCTCTCTGGCCTGGGCTGGCCTGGCCAATCTGTTCTATTGGATCGATCGCAAGAACGGCATCGGTGGTTTTTGGGCCACCCAGATACTGCCGTTCGCCGACCCCATCTCGGTCTCCGGCTATCTGGGTTTCGAAACGGCGGCCTACCGCTATCTGACCCGCTGAGCCATTCACTGACGCCGTTCAGTTCCCATATGAGCCCCGGGCCTCCAGGCGATGGCGCACGAACACTCTCCCTCCGCAAAAACAACAAAAACAAAACAGGTGACTCATGGAGATCTCCACAGGTACCCCTGCGCGCGTTCGGCCCTTGGCTCGCGCGCCTGGCACTTCAACCCTCGGCGCCGGCCTGGTGCTGGCCACTCTGGCGGGCAACGCCCACGCCATCGATGTGGACGCCGGCGAATACACCGCGGCGCTGCCAGCCGGGAGCACTATCGGCCTGCTGTACCTGCAGGATACGCAGCGGCGCTCGCTGTACAGTGACGGGCACAAGGTGCCGATCAAGGCCGGGCTCGACTCCGAGATCGGCATCTTGCGCGTCGCGCATTACCAGACCTTGGGTGACTATACGATCAACACCCAGTTCCTGTTGCCCTTCGGCCGCATGGAAGGCAAACGCGACAACGATGCCCTGGGACAAGCCAATGGCGTCGGCGATCTGGTCCTGGCGAGCACCCTGTGGCTGGTGAATGACCCGGTGAAAAACCGTTACTGGGGCATTGCCCCCTACCTGTACGTGCCGACCGGCCACTATGACCGCAACGATGCGCTGAACCTGGGGGAAAACCGCTGGAAGCTGACGTTGCAGACGGGCTATGTCACCGGCCTCACTGAAAGGTTGTCCCTGGACCTCACCGCGGACGTGACGCTGTTCGACAAGAATGACGACCTCACCAGCCAGGGCCTGACGTTGCGCCAGAAGCCACTATGGCAAGTCCAGACCTACCTCAGATACGCGGTAACACCAAAGCTGTCGGTGCACGTGGGAGCCTCACGACTCTGGGGTGGAGAGACCCGCATCGACGGCCAGGACCAGAACGATGAACCCGACACCGCCAAGTACCGTGTCGGCTCGTCCTACTGGATAACCCCCACCTTCCAGGCCCTGCTCAATTACGGCCAGGACGTATCGGTCGACAACGGCTTCAAGGAACAGCAGCGGGTCAACCTGCGGTTGCTGTGGTTGTTCTGACCCGAGACGAATAACCGGCTTTTTTTTGGGGCACCGAGAGGGTGGGATGGACGCCACTTCCGGTGCCCTTTTTTTTGCGTCACACGCTAGCGCAGACGGCGATGCAAGGTGTGCGAAGGCAGTTCACCGAACCGCCTGCGATAAATCCCGGCAAATTCCCCCAGGTTCAGATACCCCCATCGAGAGGCGATAACCGCCACCGTCGTACCCGATTGTGGATCAGTCGCCAACAAATCCCGGTGCGCCCCCTGCAATCGCTGCTCGCGCAAGAAGGCACCGGGGGTCATGCCGCGAAAACGCGAAAAGGCACCACTCAATGACCGCACACTGGTCCCGACCGCGCCGGCCACCTCTGCCAGCGTCGGCAGGTTCGCGGCATTGGCACTCATGAACTCTTCGGCAGCCCTGACATAACGCGGAGCGATCCGGTTCATCGGACTGCTCAGATCAAGGCCCGCTCGCCCGGCGCGGCTGGCCCATTCCTGCAGCATGTGGACGCAAAGATTGTGCTCCAGGTGCGCGCCCATGCGTCCTTCGGCCATGTGCCCGGGAGCCTCGGCCACACAGCGAACGGTGTACTCGAGCAGACTCAACCAGCTCGAACCGACCCCGCCGAGGACGCACTTGTGTCGCCAGAACCGGTCATCGGGGACGAAGCCGAACCACTGTTGCGCCATCCGCTCCAGCACGGCATGGGGAATGGTCAGATTCAGCTGCAGGTGATCCGGGTCCAGGTCGATCCGGTAATCGACCCGGCTGCAATCGGCAATGAAGGACTCGCCCACCGCGGTATCTTCAGTGACCGAACGCTGCGCCCAGTGCCGGGCATTGCCGCGAACGGTCGTGAGCAGCAGCGCGTTCCCGGCAGCGGGGGAAAAATCGTCGATGCTCACCGCCACGCCATAGGCAAAACGCGTCAGCGTCAGCTCGCCGATCCTCGACGAGTGCATGCTGGCGCACGGCTTGATGGCCTGCCCTACGGGACACACCCGATAGGGCATGTAGACGCGATCCGACCAGTCGCTGATTTCATCCCATTCGGTAGAAAAATTCTTGTGATGCTGCTGTATCGGCTTGCCGTTGACATCGGTTAACAACGCCTGCTCGAGAAGCATAGAGGCACCTGATCTTGTTTTTATCGTCGGGCTGATGCGGCCGCGGGTTCAAGATCATCCGGTGCCTGTATTGGCTCGTAAAGGCTTTTTTGGTTATTCATCCTGGCTCGGTGGCGAGCCCCATCGAGCGATCACGCGTTCACCTTCGGCTTGAGTAGAAAATGCGCCAGTGCCGGAACCAGGATCAGCGCGCCGACCATGTTCCAGATGAACATGAAGCCCAGCAGAATGCCCATGTCCGCCTGGAACTTGATTGGCGAAAGCACCCAGGTGAGTACGGCAATGCCCAGGGTAATCCCGGTCATCACCACCACCTTGCCCGTGGAAAGTCGACAGGCAGTAAAATGGGGCGTCGTTTTCACTGCGCCCCATCAGTGCGAAGCCAACCGACCCTCTACAGATCGGTGATTTCCTTATGGCGCGGCACCAGCACCTTCATCACGCTCCACGCCACCAGGTAGGCCAGCGCACAGATGGCAAACATGATCATGTAGCCGGTATGGATATCGTTGATCGTTTTGTAATAGTCGAACACCCAACCGCCTAACTTAGTCATCGCGACACCGCCCAAGCCGCCCGCCATACCACCAATGCCGACCACGGAAGCGATGGATTTTTGCGGGAACATATCGGACACGGTCGTGAAGATATTGCACGACCACGCCTGGTGCGCCGAGGCGCCCACACCGATCAGCAGCACCGGCACCCAGAAACTGATGTAACCCAATGGCTGCGCCAGCAACACCAGCAGCGGGAAGAGTGCGATCACCAGCATGGCTTTCATGCGACCGTCATAGGGCGCGTCGCCGCGTGCCATGAAATAGCTGGGGAACCAGCCACCACCGATGCTGCCCACCATGGTCATGGTGTACAACACGGCCAGCGGCAGCACGATGGCCTGGCCCTTCATGCCGTATTGCGCCGACAGGTAGGTCGGCAGCCAGAACAGGAAAAACCACCACACGCCGTCAGTCATGAATTTGCCGAAGGCAAAGGCCCAGGTCTGGCGGTAGGTCAGCAGCTTGAACCACGACACTTTTTTCGCGGCGGCACCCGAGTCGGTGTCGGTGATCGCTTGCGCCCCCTGATCGCTGCGGATGTAGGCCAGTTCCTGCGCCGACAGGCGTTTTTGCTGATCCGGTTTTTCGTACAGCGCAATCCAGACCGCCACCCAGACGAAGCCCAACGCACCGATCACGATGAACGCCGCTTCCCAGCCCCACAGGGCGGCAATCAGCGGCACGCAGATCGGCGCCAGGATCGCGCCCACATTGGCCCCGGAATTGAAGATACCGGTGGCGAAGGAACGCTCCTTCTTCGGGAAGTATTCGGCGGTGGCCTTGATCGCGATCGGGAAGTTGCCCGCCTCACCGATCGCCAGCACGGCGCGCGACAGCATGAAGCCGGCAATCGACACCGGAATGACGGCAAGGCCCAACGCGCTGCTCAGAGCGCCGATACCCTCACCCATCGGTACCGCAAAGGCGTGCATGATCGCGCCGGTCGACCAGATGCAGATCGCCAGCACATAGGCGGTCTTGGTGCCGATCTTGTCGACCACGCGACCGGCGAACAGCATGGAAATCGCGTACACAAACTGAAAAACGGAGGCGATGTTAGCGTAATCGGTATTGCTCCAGCCAAATTGCGTCGACAGATCCGGCGCCAACAGACTCAGTACCTGGCGGTCCAGGTAATTGACGGTGGTGGCAAAGAACAACAGCGCGCAAATGGTCCAGCGATATTTGCCGACAGCCTGGCCGACTCGTTGCGGGATGAGGGGCTCGTTCAGATTCATAGCATCACTTTATTGTTGGATTATGCTGATGATTTCTCGGTTTCAAGCGAGATCAATTGGCTCGTGGAGCATCGACAAAACGATGCAACGGTCCGGCTGTATGGAGCGGGAAGCAGCCAGGATTCGAACCATTGGATGGGGCATTCCGGGAGGCGAGCAAGCGGGCTGAATTCATGAGGGGTCGACACTTTTTATTTTTAGAAGATGAACAGTCGATTAATCGTCTGTCGTCGTACAACTGTGCTTTTTATATCGAGTTCAATACCCGGCTGTCAATTTGAAAGAACAGCCGTTCGTCTCAAGGGCCCTGGTCATATGGCAATTTTAAGCTCACTGTGGGCTTACAATCCTTTGATTTCCAGGTTTGAGGGCAAGGGATATTAAGCAACGTTGTACGACGACGCGCCAGTATGCCCAATTATCGTTTCCATGCCCTGGATGCAGGCTAGGCTGTAGAAGCGATCCAGGCATGTGCCCCTTGGGCAGCTGCGAATCTCATGGCTGCAACTGAATCCCCTAACCCTGCGTCAACCGCCGCTGCCACATGCTGATTTGTGGACCGAAATGAAAAAACCCGTATTTATTCTTGCATCCCCCAATAGCGCCGATGGCGAGCTTTCACCCATGTCCATTGGACGAATTGAGCGAGCGGTCCAATTGCAGCAAATGCACCCCCATGTCGTTCTCCTGGCTACGGGCGGGTTTGGCGATCATTTCAACACGTCCAACACGCCACACCGCGAGCTGGTGCACCAGTGCTTGCTCAATCGAGGCGCAGCGATTGATAGAGCGACACCTGCTGATCTGCTTAGCTCCAATACGGTGGAAGACATTTGGATGATCATCGCCTTTGCGCAGCAACGCGGTTGTCCGGACTACGGGGTAGTCACCTCGAGTTCTCACCTGACACGTTGCCGCTACATTTTTGAATGTCTTGATCCAACTGCCCGTGTTGAATTTTTTGGCGCCGATGACTCGACGAACCTGGACGACGCGGTCGGCAAGCACGAGGTGGTTGCACTGGAGCGCCTCGTGGCGCAAGGAGGCGTCATGATCGGTGACGTTCTGTACCCCCATCCGATGCCCGGTTCCAGCAAGGGCCCTGCCCCTGGTCACTCATGACCGGGAGGCTGGTGAGCGAAAGGGGACTCCCTCTGCCAGGCCCGCTGCAACAGCGTGACGACCTCTGCATCCGAGGTCTGGGAAAAATCCATGTACCAATGGCCGATCGACATGAACCAATCAGGTACGACGGGACAGATCAGTTCATCCACCTCACGGCGCAACGCCTCCGCCGTCTCGATCGGCCCCACCGGCACGGCCACGACGATGCGCGACGGCACCTGCAAACGCACCGCCTGGATCGCCGCCATCATCGAGGCGCCTGTCGCCAGACCGTCATCGATCAGGATCACCACCTGATCCTTGAGCTGCACCGGCGCGCGCGTTCCCCGATAAGCCTGCTCACGCCGCAACAGCTCCCGGGTTTCCCGTGCGACCACGCCATCGAACGTGGCCTGATCAATCGGGTGCGCCCGCAGCGCATAGTCGTTGAGGATCTGAATGCCGCCGCTGGCAATGGCGCCCATGGCGAACTCCTGGTTGGAGGGAGCCCCCAGCTTGCGCACCAGCATCAGGTCCAGGCGCACCTCCAGGGCAGTGGCCACTTCAAAAGCCACCGGCACCCCGCCACGGGGCAAGGCGAGGACGATGACATCGGGTCTGTGCGCGTATTGGAGCAGCGGCTCCACCAGAAGACGGCCGGCTGCGGCGCGGTCTTGCAAGATGAGTGGCGATGAGGGACTCATTTGAATGCCTCCTCAGGCGATCACGCCTGTTGGTTCACATCACGGGTCGTCTCATGGATTGTCGGTCTGACGGTGGCCGACATCAAGTCCGCCCTCCTACACCAACCGCTCAATCTTCTGATGCTGCCAGACCCGCTTGTAATACGCCGTCTGCAACACCAGCATCCCCAGGTACGCCACCGGAAACGCCATCCACACGCCCTGCAATCCAAAGTGCCCGTCCAGCACATACGCCACCGGCAACTGCACCCCGACCACGCAGAAAATCGAAATCGCCATCGGCACCAACACCGAGCCGCTGGCCCGCATAATGCCGCCGATGATCGCCTGGAAGCCGAACACCAACAGGCTCCAGAGCATGATGTGCAACAGATGCTCGGCCTTCGCACGAGTGACGTCATCCGTGAGGAACAACCCCAGCAACCAGTGCGACAGCAGATAACCCAGCACCACCAACCCGCCGGTCAGGCACACGTTGATCAACAACCCCGTGCGCAGAATCGGCCCGATGCGCTCGATGCGCCCTGCCCCGATCGCCTGCGCACCCAGGATCGACGCCGTGATCGCAATCGACAGCGCCGGGAACTGCACGTAATTGACGATCTGCGTCACCGCCCCATAGGCCGCCGTCGCCTGGGAACCGTGCTGATTCACCAGCGCCAGAATCACCAGCTCCGACATCGACAACACCACCATCTGCAACCCGGTCGGCAACCCGATGCGCAACACCTTGCCGAGAATCACCAGGTCCAGGCGCATCGCCGCAAACATCTCCCGATCCGGCGCCAACGGATGCCCCTTGCTGATCAAGCGCCACGCCAGCCACCCCATCGCCGACAAATTCCCCACTAACCCCGCATACGCCGCACTCTGAATCCCCATCATCGGCAACCCCAGCCAACCGCGAATCAACGCCGGCGTCAGCGCCAGGCCGATACAGGTCGACACCAGCAACGCGATCAGCGGCGACACCGTATCGCTCACCCCGCGCAGCAGTTGGGTGAACAACACGTAGACCAGCAGTGACGGCATGATCCACATCATCACCTGGGCGTAGGACACGGCATCGTCCAGCACATCGGCCGGGGTGCCCAAACCCTGCAGGGCTGGCCTCGCGAACACACTGCCCAATACGGCGGCGACCAAACCGATCATTGCGCCCAACAGCAAGGTGGTCGCGGCGATGGTTTTCACCAGGTGCGGTTCACGCGCGCCCCAGGCTTGGCCAATGAGCACGCCGGCACCCGCGCCGAGGCCGATGACCAGGGCGATGAAAAAGAACACGATGGGGAACATGCCCGATACGGCAGCGAGGGCTTGGGTGCCGAGCATCTGGCCGATGTAGATGCTGTTGATGGTGCCCGACATGGATTGGAGGAAATTGGAGAGGACCATGGGGGCCAGGAAAAGCAGGTAGGTTTTCCAGAGGGGGGGTTGGGTGGTGGGGGTTTGCATTGGGTGGAAGTCCAGCTCGACTGCGGGGTTGGGATTCTAGAGGATAGCGTCAGCGGTGATGAACAAAGGTAAATGAATGTATCGGAGTTGATTTCCATTAATTGAGCAACGTGGCGTAAAGGTCCTAGGACGCCATAAAAGTTCCTACACAAACCTCGGAACCCCTAACCTTGCCCGCCGTTCCGATGAAGCTTATAGTCCGCTCCGTCGCCCACAATGGCGATTCAGGTTTGGCGACCTGACCACAGAGAATGCGAGGGCTCCAGGCTTTATTGCAGGGGTCGTCGCACCCGCAAAGCCGCTGTTATGGCGGCTGTGCGCGGGAGACCTTCGGGTCTGCCGGTGTTCTCTGTGCCGGTTCGCCAACCTGCGCACAGCTGCCACCCAATCGTTTGGCGACGACTGAGTGACGGCCTTGAGCCAATCAAACAGAGATCTTCAAATGAATCGATACATCCCCCTCACCGGCATCGACCTGATTCCGGCTTCCCTGCTCATCGATACCCAAGCTCCACTCGACGTTCTACAAGCCGCCGCTGATTACCGCATTCGGACGGTCACGCAAGTGCTGGAAAACATCGCCTACCGCGCAGAACTCGGTTGCGACACGGTGGTATTGAAGGACTTTTCTCAGCTGTTAGCCATTCCGTTACGCGACGGCTGTGACTTGATGGACGTGATCGGTCGACGCTTGCGAGCGCAGGCGAAGGAGTAAGTAAAAACGGGCGCCTCAATGGACGCCTGTTTCTGCAATTGCGATCTGTGTGCAAACGCGTTTGAAGGATCCTTTCGTGAACCCATTGACCGAAGTCACCGCATCAAAAAAAATGTGAAATAAAATGTGCAGAAAATTTCGCTGAGAAAGTCTTAAAAACCTCTACAGGCCAGTAAATTAGCGCTTGTTCATCAAGTCAGAATGTGAAATAAAATGTGCAGAATTTTCGTACGGTACAGACCGGTATGTCCCTGATCACATCAAAATCCTGGCTCGACCCGATTCTTCCTGACGCATTGCCTCCATCAATCATTGCGCTCGCGGACGCGCTGCCCAGAAAGACACAATTTCTAGCCGGACGCCTGCCGCCTGAAACGGCTGCACGTCTCGGCCGTCTCCTGCAAATCACCAATACGTACTATTCGAACCTGATCGAAGGGCAATACACCGAGCCCGCCGATATGCAAAGAGCGCAAGCGGCGCCGGTCAAAGACCGCAAACAGCTTAAAAACCTGGCGGTTGAACAGATGGCGGTGCAAGCATTGTTCGAACGGGCGTTGCGTCAGCGTGCGCCGTTTGCCTGGGGTGACATGTTTGCACCTGAGCTTGTGAGCACAGCACACAACCGGCTTTTTCGGGGAGCCAGTGACACGGAACGGACGCTGTCAGATGGCTCAATCATGCAGCCCGGTATTCTGCGGTCCGGCACCGGCCAGAACTTCGTCGTGGGTAATCATGACGCACCGGACGCTTCAGCTGTAGACGGTATGCTTCAGCACCTTCAGGCAGGCTTCGGCCGGCAGACAGACCCGCGCCGCCAGCTCATTTCTGCGCTTGCCTACCATCATCGCCTCGCCTGGGTTCACCCCTTTGCCGACGGGAATGGTCGGGTTGCCCGGTTGGTCACTCACCTGCAATTAGTGAGTCTGGGGCTTAAGCCAACGCTCTGGTCACTGTCACGTGGCCTTGCAAGGCAGCATCAGAGTTACTACAGCGTTCTGACAATGGCGGACCGCCGAAGAGAAGGTGATCTGGATGGACGAGGCCAGCTGTCTCAGCGACGCTACTTCGAATTCATCGAGTTCATGCTGCAGGTTTGTCACGATCAGGTCGATTACATGACCGCAGCCGTGAACCCGTCCCAGCTTCGAGAGCGTGTGATACGCGCGTTTCGCTACAACGAGAAACTTCAACAACAAGGCATTCGCCCGGAAAGTGCGCCAGCAATCGTTGCGCTAATCACCCAAGGAAGCCTACCGCGCAACGAAATAAAGACCTTCACCGGCCTCTCCTCACGCTTGGCAATCGATGAGCTTTCGCGACTGCTTAAAGTCGGCTTGGTGGAAAGTCGAACGCCTAAATCCCGGATCGTCACGCCCGGCCTGCCCGCCTGGTTTGCCCAGGATATTTTTCCGGATTTACATAGACGGTTTCAATAGTCCACCCGGGTACACGCGCCCTCGAAGCCGGCCGCTGTGACCGTGGGGAGGAATGCGCGCCTGTTTCGATATTTGGCTAAGCATGAGCAATGCCTGCTTTCGAAGCGGACTCACGAAGCGGTGTTTTCTGCGGCACATTCCAGCGTCCTGCCTGCATTCCATATCGGTCCTACAGCAACCTCGGAAATCGCTCATATCTCCCATGAAGCGATAACTCTTATAGTCCACCCGCCGCCCACCCGGCGATCAGGTTTGGAGACCCGCAGATCGAATCAGTCCCCATCATTTGATTCGGCGTATCACCTATCGCACAACGGGGACGAACAACGGATTATCACTTTGAAACTGGCGGAGTGCTCTCAATGTTCACCCGCCTGACCGAGCATCATCCGTATTTCAAAAGGTTGTTTTTTCACCTACTTCATCCGCCAGTCTGCCTCAGACTCAGCTCAGATGTCGTCAGCACCACCACAAAACCAAGGACTGCGCATGCCACTGATTTCGCAACGTGTAGAGCTAGCACGCAACGGAGCTAACGATAAGGTAATTTGCCGAATGGCGTCGGGTTGGGCGGTCATGGGCGACGTGCAATTTCTACCTGGTTACTGCCTATTGTTGCCCGACCCTGTCGTTCCAAGCCTGAACGATCTCGATGAAGAGGCCAGAGCGACATACCTACTGGACATGGCCCGAATCGGAGATGCGGTTTTACAGGCAACCGGGGCACTTCGTATGAACTACGAAATTTTAGGGAATTCAGAACCGGAACTGCATTGCCACATTTTCCCTCGCTACTCTTCAGAGCCGAAAGAAAATCGCAAGATGCCCGTATGGTTCTACGACTGGAAGACAGCTACCCCCTACGCTGAGCAAGCACATGGCGATTTGCGTAACAGGATTGCTCAGTTATTGGCTGCATCGAGCTAAGACGACGATATAAGGGCAACTCCACATGACTTTCCCAATTTCAATCAGAAAAATTTCAATTCGCGCATTGGGCATTTTCGTTATCTTTCCCTGCACGGTTGCACACACCTTTTTCAGTCTGATAGCGCTTGCGAAGCTGCATTCGTTTATTTTTATAGAACATGACACGTCCACGTACAGCGTCATGATTCACTTGAGAATGGCTGTCTACTTGGCATTAGGATGGGCCGGGGTCATAACCGGATTGAAGCTGTACTATCACTTTCTGCTGTCAAACGCGTCTCCAGTCTGGTCAGGCTTTGCGTGGTCAGGGCTGCTCTGCGGGACAGTGGCCTGTGTAGGCTTCATATATTTATCAGGGGGATCAATTTCATCACGCATCTTTCCCATGGGATGGCCGCTGGTGGGTGCCGCGGTGCTTGGTTGGCTTTTGCTGAATGCCGACAAAGCAAACAAGGCAGACAGTCACTAGAGGATTCATGTAACTCGGTGAGAAGGGACAGAGCACGATTATCGATTTGTCCTTTCGGTTTAGATGAGTGAATACGAATCGTCCAGTCTCTGCGCCTTAGTTCAACCGTCTACTTTGAGTCGATACCAGCCTGACGCGGAAGGGTGCAGCGCGTTATACCGCCCTGACCCCGTCACTTCAGCATTACTTGCCTCTATATCTGACATTGTTTTGCGTGTTGTCTATCGTATCTGCCGAGGATGATGGCAAACAGCTACTCTCGCGGCCGTCGAGGCCATGCATGCCAGCCATGAAGGCGTGGATCGTTGTGTCGAAGACAGCCAAACGGCGGCGACGATGTTGCAGGCGATAGGCCGTGACATCTCGCGCATCGATGAACTCAATGGACGCATTGTCGCCACCACTCGAGAACAGTCCACGGCGAGCTTCGACATGGTCGGGCGTTTGCAGTCAGTGCAAAGCATTGCGCAGAGTACGGCGGATGATGTGGAGACGCTGGCGTTGAGTAGCCAACGTCTGCCGCCGATTGCTGTTCGGCTGGATGCGTTGGGCGGACGTTTCATCAGCAGTGATCTACATCACGGAACAACAGGGACTGACAAAGGGGGATCACTCCGTCCCCGGTATCGAGGTTCACGTGCTAAAGACGGGCACCTGGTACATAAAATTCTATTTTATCGATCCAAGCGCTTGGCTTATCAGCGTACATCGGTGAGTGCCCATGAAGCTTTTTTTCGAAGGTGATCGCGGCAAGGCTCTCTGTGAGCAATGCCAGCAGGTTGTCACTACCACTTATGTCCGCCGGAACGTCCCCTTCAGTGACGGTCAAGGCGAGGCTAAGCAAATTTTAGATGGGGTTTGTAAGGTATGTGACGCTGTCGTTGCAATCCCTCCGCAATCCACTCCGGCTATCAAGGAAGCGAGGAAGCGAGGAAGCAGCAGCTAACCTCGATTGAGGCTCGGCTGCCTGCGCATTTTCGGCCAGAAGCGGCCACTATCGGCTCTGTTAAGGTACCGCTCTGAACACAACTCACGGACGGCTTCATGGAACAATTCCATCCTCGTGGCATTGATGCAGACGGTTATATCCTCACCGTGTCCAACGTCGAAGTGCAGCCACCGTTTCAGGATGTGCTGGCGGACGTTTGCATGACGCTCGCTCAGTCAGAACCTCTGCTGGACGGAATTTATCTGTATGGCAGCGTCGCAAGAGGCGACGCCGTGCCGGGGTTTTCCGACCTGGACCTGACGCTTGTTCTGCGCGGCCCTCCTGGGTCGCAGGATCTTGAATTGCTGGAGTCGAAAAAGCGCACTCTGGAAAGTCGGCATATCGAAGTCACCAAGATCGATTTCGACATCGGCAGTCGTTCTGAAGTATTGGCGGCTGACAATCGATTGAGCTGGGGGTATTGGCTCAAGCATCACTGTCGTTGCGTATGGGGGAATGATCTGACCAAGCGTTTCGACCGGTTAAAGCCGTCGCGTGCGATCGCCATTGCCGTCAATGGTGACTTTGAATCCCTATTGACCCGGTACGCCGACCTCATCGATCAGGCGACCACACCGATACAATCGCTACGCCTGCAACGCGAAGCCTCGCGCAAACTCATCCGGTCAACTCAAGTACTTCGCTCCGACCAGGACCTGATGTGGCCGCAAACACTGGAAGAGCATGTCGAGCTGTTTGTTCAGCATTACCCGTGCATGAGAATGCAGATCTCTTTTTTCTTGTCCCAGGCAAGGAACCCATATGCCAAGCCAAAAGAGTTTACGACTCAGCTCCATAATTTTTTGACCTGGATGGCTTCAGAAACCGGTTAGGTCCGCCTTCAACAAAAGGGACCAACAATGGGAACGGATCTTTTCAAGCATTTGTAGTCGTGTTGGGTGCCAAAGCTCAGGTGTGTCTGACCGACACGGTCGTTCTAAAAGGCTTTTCTCAGCTGTTATCCATCAAGATCAGTTTTGAGCCCCAAAGCGCTCATAGCGAGTCTTAGAGAAACGGCGAAATGTTCGCCATTGCACGCGTCACGTAGCCCTCCTTCTCTCCAACCGGTGCCACATAATGAATCGCACTGCGTGCAGCCTCGAGGCCTTCCAGACGGGCGATGAACCAGGCGGCCAGATACTGTTAGGACAAACACCCGCCGGCCGTCGCGACGTTGCCCTTGGCCACGAAGGGCTGATTGAGCACTGCCACGCCGGCCTCTTCGACCCATGGCTTGGAAATCAGGTCCGTGCAGGCCGGAACGGCGTCCAGCAGGCCCAGCTTGGCAAGTATGAGCGTGCCCGAGCACTGAGCACCCAGCAGCTGGCGCGTCGGGTCGAATTTCAGGCGAGACATCAGCGCGGCGTCAGCGACGACGTCCCGGATCTTTCTCCCACTGCAAACCATCAGTACCGATAGGTTGCCTGCACTGAAAGTCCATTCGCGCTATTTTGGTAGTTGGCACTGTATTCCGGTTGAAGACCGGAGTTGTTCGCCTGCTTTACCGAGACTTTGGAATCCCAGAGATAACCATAAGCAAAGTCTATCGTCAGATCGGAATTCGGCGAATAAGCACCGCCCACAGTCACGGCTTGGCGATTCCCAACTGGAATGCGCACGCTGCGATCGGCATTTCTGATTGGCGAAGGATCATAGGCGTAGCCTGCGCGCAGCAGCCATTGTTGGTTCAATTGATAGGATGCGCCAACTGCGGTGCTCCAAGTGTCGCGCCAGTTCATTTCTTCGATCACATGTCCCAGGCCAGCCGCCTGGCCCACGGGGGAAAGACCGCTGTTGACTGCCTCGACCTTCTGGATCCGACTCCAACGTTTCCAGGTGGCCCCCAGGTATCCCGTCCAGCGACTATTGAAATGATGGGTGATAGACGTGTCCACGGATTCGGGCATAGTCAGGTCTATCTTGTTGTCATACTTTCCGTCCAGCGGGATAACGCTCGGGGAGCCGGAAACCTCAGTATGCCCTTCGAGTTCATAGGCCACCTTCGAGTGATAGTTAACCCCCCAACTGGTTGCCTCGGTAAAGTCAACCAAGATGCCTACGTTGTAGCCAAGTGCCGTGTCATCGCCTTTGATGGTGACCAGTGTGTCCTCGCCGTTGTTCAGGGCGCCGGTGGCCAGGTAATTCTGAAGCTTTGCATTGAAACGGTTTATGGTCGGTCCGCCACCAATGGACACGTAATCATTGATCCGCCAGGCAATGGTGGGCTGCAGGGTTATTTCCTTGGTCGTGCTATAGGAACCATGGTAGCGGCCCTGAAAAGAGCCCTCGTAATCATTGATCAGACCACTCGGCGCATAGAGGCCCAGACCAATCGAAAGACGATCATCAAGCGGCGTCGACATATAGGCGAAGGGCACAACCCCCAAAGGGACCGAGTCCCCTTCATTCGTTCCTGGGGCACTGCTCTGCGCATCACTGATGTCATCGCTCACCGAGACGAGCGCGGCGCCGCCGGAAATCTCAGTACGCTTCAACTTGGTCAAGCCCGCAGGGTTTCCAAAGATGGTGCTGGCGTCCAGCGCGGAAGATGACCTTCCCGCATATGCAGTTCCCGCACTGCTTGCACTTTGTTCGTTAAGGGCAATGCCATTGGCGCTTGCCATTGTAGAAGCGCTGAGGAGTGCCATGGCACTGGTGAGCTTAATCCAGACAGCACACTTTTGCTGAACAGAGAGACACGGGATCACACGGCCATTCAGTTTCATTTTCCACCTCTTGTTTATTGTTTTTGTTGGTTGCACGCAGGCAAGGCTTCGCCGTCCTGTGCACTTCTCAGTGCCGGCTGGAGTAGAACGAAGTTGTGTAAAAGGCCCTGGCTGAACACCGCCAGGGCACGACTGCTGGACATACAGATGCGAATCAGGGACTCAATTAAGCCACTCGATTTGAAAGCTATAGCGCCCCAAGAGCGGAGCCAGTATTTCCTGGTCAGTTCCGGCCCTGATGCAGGCGACATGCCCACGGCGATTGTCCTGCACGACCTCAACGGCAATATCCGAAAGCCCCAGTCGCCCCACTTCCTGCTGGACTACTTTGGCAATCTCCCGCTGCTGTAAAGCGGGCTTGAATATCTTGCCCACGGCAGTCAGTGGCAGCGCTTCGAGGATTTCAATGCGCTTGGGAACGGCTGCCCGCTCGCTGATGTTGAGATGAGCGAACGCCTCAAGTTCTTCGGCGTTGCAAACGTGCCCGGGGCGCAGTTGAACGTAGGCGACCGGCACCTCGCCCGAGTAAGCGTCGGGGCTGCCGATGGCAGCGGCCAAGGCGACGGCGGGATGCGCCTGCAGAGCCTCCTCGATTTGCTTGGGATCGATGTTGTGGCCGCCGCGGATGATCAACTCCTTCTTGCGCCCGGTCAGCCAGAAGTAACCCTGCGCATCCTGGCGACCCAAATCGCCCGTATTCAACCAGCGCTGACCGTCGATATCGATCCAGAGGCCCTGGTTATGACGCGCCTCCAGATAGCCATTGAAGAGATTCGGACCACTGATCGTGATGAGGCCGATCTCATCCACGTTGGCGTCGCGCAGGTACGCTCCAGAATCATCGAGCATTACCGCGCGCATATTCTGGTAGGCGATCCGTATCCCGATGGCACCGATACGGCGCTCGCCATGGGGAGGATTGATCGAGGAGACGCAGGTGCCCTCGGTAAGACCGTAACCTTCAAGGATCTTTACCCCCGTCCGGCGCTCGAACTCGCGCAAAAGCTCAGCCGGCATGGGTGCGGCGCCACACATCGCAAAGCGAAGACTGGACAGGTCGCGGCCCTGCCATTCATTTTGCAGAAGTGCAGCATAGACAGTTGGCACGCCGGAAAAGAGGTTGATACCGAAGTGCTCGACCATTTCCCAGAATCGTGGGATCACCCCCTCGCCACGATACCCATGAGGCGTCCCGACGATCACATGGTCGCCTTGAGTCCAAGGCATCAGTCCAGTCACCAGCTGGCCATTGACATGAAATAGCGGCAGGCCACAAAAGATAACCTGGCCACCACTGCGTGGCTGCAAGTGAGCAGCCACGGCCCATGCGTTGAAGACTTCCGAGCCATGGGTACGCGCGGCGATCTTGGGGAGCCCGGTAGTGCCGCCCGTACAGATGTAGGAGGAACACTCATCCTGGCGGATTTGCCGACCGCTCTTGAGGTGTGTGTGCGGCTGAGCATTCATCAGCGATCGCCAATCGTGGATCGCAATATCGCTGTGTAAATCTCGTTCCTTCAGTGCCCCGGCTTTCAGTGCCCTACGTACTGATTCGTCAACATAAGGTGCCATGCTGACCCAAACGACAGACCTGATCCCGGGTAACTGTTCCAGCTGCGAAGCCAGTTTCGGCCATAGGTCGCTGCCTGGAGTTGGCGCGAGCGTCACCACCACGGATGCCTTCGCGGCATTCAGCAAGCCAGCCATCTGCGTGGCCTCGAGCAGAGGATTGATCGCCATGACGATGCCCGCCGCTTCCCCGCCCCATATCGTGAAATGGGTTTCCGGCAGATTGGGCAAAACAAATGCAATCACCTCGCCCGGTTTTATGCCCAGGTCATCGAAGGCATTTGCCGCGCGGGTGATATCCCCAAAGAGCTGGGAGTAGTTCCACTCGTGGGTGCGCTTGAAATCGGCGGCATCGGCGAAGAAGCTTAGCGCCGGTGCCTGGGGGGTGCGCTCGGCCGCCAGACGCAGCGCGTCATAAGTACTGCAAGCCAGCCCACGCTCCAACAAGGGGACTCGTTCAAGACTTTCGATGTCGTTCAGGGTTTGCACAACCATCAGGCTTCCCCCACGACTCGGTTGCGTTGCACGCCAAGGTCGACCACACCATCGGCGCTGCGAATGCGTGCCTCGACCACGTCACCTGCCTTGAGATACTGCGTCCGACCTTCCTGCGCCTTGAGGAAAAGCTTCCACTTGGTGGCTTCTGGCAAAAGGGCTGCAATGCGCATTTTGGCAGGCGAAGGGATCGTCAGAGCGCAGCCGGCAGGCGTACCGGTGGCGATCAGGTCTCCAACCGCGAGATCTTGCAAGGCGGAGAGTTCGGTCAGGGTTTCAGCGGGGCCGTAAACCAGGTTGGCCGTGCTGTCGTTCTGTCGCACCTGGTCGTTGACTGTCAGGCGCAGCTGCAGTGCTTTGAGGTAATGCATGCTCTTGGCATCCAGCAGGCACAGGTAGGGGCCGACCGGGCCGAATGTGCGGTAGCTCTTGCCCTTGTAGAACTGCATCTGGGGAATCTGAATGTCACGCGCCGAGTAGTCATTGACAATGACGACGCCTGCAATGAACTCATGCAGATTGGCGTCGGTGACAGCAATAGCGCCGGTGATCGAGCGCTTCATCACAAGGCCCAGTTCGATCTCGTAGTCAAGGAAGCGCACGTGGCGCGGCTTGATCAGGTCGCTGTCAGCCGCCACCAGGCAACTCATCGCCTTGGTGAAGATCATGTTGAATTTCTTCGCATCCGGGTCCATGCCCGACTCGATCATATGCTGACGGTAATTGGCGCCCTGGCAGACGAACTGCTGGTTACGGGTCACCGGCGACAGCAGTTTCACTTCGCCCTCCGCCAACTCCGTACCTTTCAATTGAGCGAGGTCGTCGATACTGTTCTGGCGAATGAAGTCACCGGTGGTTTCAAAAGCACCGGGGACAACCGTGATACGGCCCTGGCGTAGCACGCCCCAGTGGATACCGTTCTCAAATTCAAAGCGGACTACGTGTACAGCAGACATTGAAGGTACTCCTGGAGCGGCGTTTGTCCCGCGCTCGGTGGCGCGAGAACTGTGGTGTTGTTCTGAGAGGGGGCTGGCAACGCTGCAGATCAACGAGCCGCCGGCGATCAAGGCGCCGGCTTTAAGCACATCCCGCCGGCCGTACTGGGTTGAGTTGTCCGACATGGCGGCAGTCCTACCCGAACATCCGCATGAGTGTGATCAACTTGCGAATGGTCAAGTCCGGGCTGCGTCGCAGGTTGCGGATCAGCGCACGCAGACTGGTCAAGCTCATCTTGGGTTTTGTAAAACTCTTGGGCATGAGCTGTCCCCACTGGGCCATTGCCTCGGGGCTCACCGGATGAATGCCCGTAGGCCGAGTGGCCGTGAAAATATCCCCGTCGCAGTAATGCTCGTGCTTATCGCCCCAAGGGTCTTGCCAGTAATCGAAGATCTGACTGCCCAGAATGTGTCGGCCGATGCCCCATGAGTGTTCCCAACCGCGCTCGCGCAGGACGCGCTGTCCCATTCCCACCGCGTCTGCATCGACGACCTCATAGGCGCTATGGCTATAGGTAGCCATGAACCCTTGCGCAATCGCCAGCGTATGGTGAGCCGCCGGCATGTCACCCAGGTCAAGGCGCATGAAGGAGACGATGGGTGTGCCATCGGGGAGTACTTGCACATCACTGGGAATAAGCCCGAAATGCTCTGTATACCAGGCACAGGTCGACTGATAGTCGGCCACTTCGATGACGATGTGGCCCAGTCTGATGACTTCAGGCGGAGCAATTGGCGGACGCTGTGTGGCATTGATTCGCGGCTGCTCCTGCGCCAGATTCCAAGGAAGAGGAGCCCTGTGTTCCAGAGTTTTACCGGGAGTCTGGTCGCAAACAGCTTCCACAATGAAGCCGGAAGGATCGGTCAGTCTGACGTAATACCCGCCACCAGGATGATCCGATTTCTCTACCGGTGACGCGCCTGGGATTCGAGTCAGCTTTTCCAGATCCTTAAGCGATTGGACTTCCAGGCCGAAACCTACAAAGCCTGCCTTTTCTGAACGATGCACGCGATAACAATAGGCAGTTGGCTCAGTGCCGCGCAGATACAGCGTATCGGCGTTCTGCCGACTTACCGTCAGGCCGAAATCAGTCAGGAAACGCGCTGCCTCGTTCAAGTCCGGCCGTTGAAAGATCAGGTGAGTCAGCGCCTGGGCCTTCACCGTCGGCTGCGGATGCCGGGCGGGTTGTGGTGTCGCCAACCGGTGCAATTCGTTTCTATTGTTCATTGTTCTTGTTTTCCGGGTTTTTAGGGCAAAGCTGTCCCGCACCCCTGAAAACCAGGGGTGTTGTCTAGTGAGTCAGTCAGGTGCTCAGTCGAGAGACGGAAGTGCCGGCAACTCTAGGGTCGCCAACGCACGCGCCTCCTCTGGCGGCACACCCAATGCCCGCAACACCAGCTCGGCGGTGTCAGAGCCCGATTCGCGCCACGTTTTGTGACCTTCCAGCACCAGGAAAATCGAGCCCAGGGTGCCGCTCGATATCAACGTCAGTACTGAGAGCAATTGCTCCTGCGCAAACGTGTAGCGCCCACTGGTAAGCCCGCTCAGAAGATCCGTCGTCGCTTGGCTGCTGAACATTTCGCGCAACGAAGCATTGCTCATGGCGAATTTATGGATGAATGCCCCCCACCGGGAGTCCTCGTGCGCTCGACGAATGAAAAATCGAATGCCATTGGCCAGGCGCTGAGCCGGATCGGACAGGGAATTGAAGCTCTTGTTGACGCGTTCATGCATCTCCCTCGCAAGCTGGCCAGCGACTGCCTCGAACAGGCTTTCCATACTGTCGATGTTGCTATAGACCGTTCCGCGCGCCACCCCTGCCTCCTGTGCGAGGTCGAGAATGTTCACTTGTGAGGTGCCTCTTTCAGCGAACAGGCGAAAGGCGGCTTGATGAATGCGGCGCTGTGTTGGATTCAGGGATTCCACGGTTCTCTCTCCAGGATTACCTTATGGACTGATTGAACACTTGTGTTCATCTGGCGTCAACTAAGTTTTTTCAATCAAGTACGTCACTCTTCAATGAAAACCGTTATCTGCCCAAAGAAAATGGATGGCCGGTTGATGTACAAGATCTGTTGAGGGCTCTACACATTGACACGAATGAACACGCGTGTTCAGCTACGTATCGTATTTGTGGCTCGCCTTCTCGGCAGGTCATCAAGCCGGCCCATCGATACTCAAACGGTATGACCCTTAGCGATGGCTGGCCGAATTTTCATTAGCTGAAGGACAGAACATGACCGGCTCAACGCTCTTCGAACCGCTTCGATTGCCTAACGGCACGGTAATTCCAAACCGAATCGCCAAGGCTGCCATGGAGGAGAACCTTGCCAATGAGGATCACGCTCCAGGGGAAGCGCTGGTTAAGCTCTATCGGCGTTGGGCAGAGGGTGGGGCTGGTCTGATCATCACTGGCAACGTGATGGTTGACCGCCACGCCTTGACCGGACCCGCTGGCGTAGTGCTTGAGGACGATCGCAACCTGGGCAAATTCAAGCTATGGGCCGATGCCTGCCGCAGTCGCGGGGCCCAGGCCTGGATGCAAATCAATCATCCCGGACGGCAGCTATTGGCTTCAATGGGGCAACCGGCAAGGGGCCCCTCCGCAGTTGCGGTCGATATCCCCGGACTTTCAAAAGCTTTTGTGCCGCCCAGGGCCTTGAATGAGCAGGAGATCGAAGAGCTGATTGAGCGCTATACCCAAGCGGCGGTGTTGGCAGAGCGCGCCGGATTCACTGGCGTGGAGATTCATGCAGCGCATGGCTATCTATTCAGCCAATTCCTTTCGCCCTTGACCAATCGGCGTGACGACCGCTGGGGCGGCAGCCTGGAAAACCGCACGCAAATTCTCCTGCAAACCATCGACGCAATACGTCAGCGAGTGGCACCGATCTTTTGCGTCGCCGTGAAGCTTAATTCCGCCGACTTTCAGCGTGGCGGGTTCGATGCCGCGGATGCTGCTCGCGTAGTGGAGATGCTAAACGCCAAGGCGGTCGACCTGGTCGAGTTGTCGGGTGGCAGCTACGAAAGCCCGGCTATGCAGGGACAGACCCGCGATGGCAGCCGCTTGGCCCGGGAAGCCTACTTTCTCGAGTTCGCAGAGAAAATAGGCGATATAGCGCGCATGCCGCTGATGGTCACTGGCGGAGTGCGTAGAAAGGAGGTCGCGGAGCGAGTGGTGAGCGGTTCGGTGTCGATGGTCGGACTTGCCACTGCATTAGCGATCGAGCCAGCCCTGCCGAGGCAGTGGATGGCAGGTCGGGACATCAAAGTGGAGCCCATCGTCGTCCGCTGGAAGAACAAGACGCTGGCATCGCTGGCAGTGGCATCGGTGATCAAGAAGCAGCTTGGCTTGCTGAGCCAAGGGAAACAGACAAAACCCGGGACGTCGCCACTCATGGCATTGATCGGCAATCAACTGAAGTCTCGTCGCCAGGCGAAGAGCTATCGGCGATGGATTGATCAAGCCTGGCCGATCAAGGATGACAGCAGATCAGGCGGGTAACGGCTTGCCCGCGATTCTCCTGGCTCTGGCAGGTGTGACGCCCAGAGCCTGGAGAACCATTTCGGCGACCCGCAGGTCGTGCTCCGCCACTGCACGCCCTTCGACAACTGAGCGCATTGCTCCGGTTGTGCATGATAAGACGATGTCCAGGGCGACCCCTTCGTCCACGTAAGCAAAAATGCCCGCACGCAGCCCCTCACGCAGATCGCCAAGTACATGGGCCGCCAAACGCGAGCGCATTGCCTGGTCGAAATGGATGATGCGCAGTAGCGCATTCGCCCATTGGTGGTCGGCTGCGGCCTGGCACACAAACATGCGCACGCCGATCGAAAGCCGCTGTGCGCCGCAGTGCACGTCCCTACTCATGGCGGAAATGGCGTCAGAAAACTCGGCGGCCATGGCGATGCCCACCGCCTCGAGTACTTCATCGCGAGTCCGAAAATAGTTGTAGATGGTGCCGTTGGAGACCGCTGCTTCCGCGGCCACCTCGAGCAACGCGATCTCCCCCACCTCCTTGCGTGCGACAAGACGCAATGCCGCGTCCACCAGGCCGCGACGGGTGCGCTCACGCTTCTTGTGGCCTCGCGTGAGAGGTTGTGGCGCAGTCGCTTCTAAAGGAGGAATGGGGGAATGCATGATCAAGCTCGTAACCTGGTGGGTTCGCTGATGGTAATGGAAACGCTATCAGAAGTGGCGTCTTCGCTGGCCAGCAGGTCCCGGCAGGCTCGAAGAAGACTGCCTGCCTCTGCGCCAGGGACGTGGTGCATGATGATTCGGTCGGGACGAACCGCGACGAGCGTTCCTTTAGGGGCCAGCGGCAGGATGTCATGGTTCATGTCTTCGATGAAGTCACAGCTGCCGCCGGAGCGTTGGCCGCGTGTTCTGACCTCCAGGAAGTGGCCTCCCATTTTTTCCCAGGAAACGATCTGATCAGTGGTTAGCAGTGACAACGGGTCAACACCGAATCCAACCAGGGTCAGGTTGTCTCCTAGAGCATCGTCGCTCAGTTTGATCTGCTTTTGCATGGTGCGAATCCAGGTTTGGGGAAACAGGCTGCCACGTACCAGCTTGTCGCCCCGACGATGCTGCACGAACAGGCCTTGTTTGAAGGTATTCTTCGGCTTGATGTCCAACTGTTCGAAGTACTTCCTGGTAGCGGGAGTCAACGCCAGCATGCGCATCAGACCATGGATAAAGAACGCTGCGATCTTGTGCTTGGGCATCACCATCCGGCCCATGAGTTTCGCTAGATCGATCATCGCCTTGGCATGGGGGCGGCGCTCCAGGTCATAGGTATCGAGTATTGCAGGCGCGGCATGGCCGCGAAGGACCCAGGCCAGTTTCCACGAAAGGTTGGCGCCATCTCGAAGTCCCGCTACGAGGCCTTGCCCGACAAAAGGAGGGGTGATGTGCGCTGCGTCGCCGGCGAGGAAGATGCGTCCTTTGCTGAATCTGTTGCAGCAACGCGCGTGGAATCGATACACCGCCTTGCGCTCGATTTGCAACTCTTGCGGGTCGATCCATGGCGCGATCAGCCGGGCTATGCTTTCCGGGCTTTGCAGCTCTTCCCGGGATTCACCGGGTTGCAGCATGAACTCCCAACGCTCCCTGCCGCCAGGTGCGGGCATGTGCGGCGTTGGGCGCTGCGGATTACAGAGGAACTCAATGTGATCAATCGCTGACTTATGCCGGTTCATGACATCGACAATCAGCCAATCCTCCGCATAGGTCTGCCCTTCGAACTCCTGGCCAATCAGTGCCCTGACCCTGGAGCTTGCGCCATCCGCACCGACCAGGTACTGGGCGCGAACGGAATGCGATTGCCCATTCTGATCCCGTACGGAGGCGACGACGCCATCCGACTCCTCGACCAGACTCTCAAGCTCGAAGCCACCAAGACTGGTCACTGACTTCAGTCGGGAGACCTGGCTGCGCATCGCGTGTTCGAGGTCGGGTTGATAGAACGTCACCAGTTTCGGATGGCCGTCGATGCACCCCTCGGTATTGGCTCGACCGAATTGCCCGAGCACCGGGGAGTGCATCCTCACTTCCGGGATAACGATCTTCTCGAAAGCGTCTTCCGACAAACCGGCGAGTTGCAGGATGCGCAGCGCCTCGTTGTCCAGAGCAATGGCACGAGGCATCAGTACGACCTCATGGGTCTTGTCCAGTACCAGGGTCGTTACTCCATAGCGGCCGAGCAGCGCCGCGATTGTTGCACCTACCGGACCGTTTCCGACGACCAGCACGTCGACGGCGGAGGGAGGCAATTGGGAAACTTTCTTGTTGTTGTTCATCTCGAGCCCTTGTTGTGATTGAAGTCGTGAGGCGCGCAGGTCTCATCGTCAGGCAGGGTCAAGGTATGCAATATTGAGGATAATTTCAATATTGATATTTTTGTCATTTATTTTTCAGGATCATTACCAAGCCGCGCAGCTGCTGACCAACCCGTTGCGCCGCACTACAGCCCCATAAACTTGAATAACCACAACCCTCCCATCCCAACCGCCAGCGTCAGCATCGTATTTCGAGTCTGCCAGGCAACCCAAGCCGCAATAATGGCCGCGGGTATCTGGGGGTTACTCAACACGAATTCACCCTGCCCATTGGGGTACACCACGGCGGGCAGCACCAGGGCTGCCAGCACACTTGCCGGTACGTACAGCAAGGCCCGTCTCAGCACCGACGGGATGCGCAACCGGCCATACAGTTCGACAAAGGAAAGACGCATGGCGAAGGTTCCCAGGCCGACCGCCAGAAACAGTCCCCACAAGGCTAAATCACTCATGGTGTCTCCCTCTCGACGTCAGGGGTCGACGCCCCGCTCAATGGGCGTTTGCGAACACTCTCGATCAGCAGACCCGCCATGACACCGCCGATGGAAGCGGTGACCAGACCAAGGTTGTACGGCATATCGACCGCGATCGCGGCGAGCAGCCCACCGACCGTGGCGGCGCCCAGGGTTGCCGCGCTACGTAGGCCGGGAACCAGAAGCGCCAGGAAGGAAAGCGGTATGGCAAAGCTCAATGACCAGGTCTCGGGGATGCTTGCGCCCAGGTAGATGCCCGCCAATACCGACAATTGCCAGGACAGCCACATGGCAACGGCGGTGCCGGCATAGTAGTAGTGAGCAAATGGTCCCAGTTCGCCTGAGGAAAGCTTGAGACTGCACAGCGCGTAGGACTGGTCAGAAAGCATGTAGGACAACGGCCACGTCCAGCGCCGGGGCAAGTGATGCAGAGAGGGGGCCAGTGACGCGCTGTACATGATGAAGCGCAGGTTGATGACCAGCGCGGTGACCACGATCGCCAACGGCACGATGCCCGTATGGAGCAGTTGCAGTGCCACCATCTGCGCGGATCCGGAGTAGAACAGCAGCGTCATGCCCATGGTCGTGCCCGGCGACAGGCCCATGTCGATCGCCATGACCCCGGTCAACAGGCCGAAAGGAACGACGCCGGGACTCAATGGAATCAGCGCCCGGACACCTTGCATAAACGCTTCCCTTCCTGTTCGGTACGGCATTTCGTCTCCTTGTTATTTTGTTCGCGCCGCCGGTTCGATTGACCGTACGCCCGGCTGCTCTGAAGCTGGATACAGGCGCCCGTAAACCCGCACCACGCTATGACGTCCTCGCCCCCGGGTTCTGCCAGAACGAGGGATCGGCACTCTTGAGCCGCTCAACCGCATTATTGATGTGGTTGAGCGCCGCATGGCGCGCGCCTTCAGGGTCGCGTGCGGCGATGGCCGCGTACACCGCGGAGTGCTCGCCCCGCACCGTCTTGGCCAGGTCCCGGCGGCGTTCCTCGTTGGAGCGCGTGATGCGGATCGCCTCTTTGATGAATTGAGCGATGAATTCGTGCAGCGACGGGTACAGCGGATTGCCCGTGGCTTTGGAAATGGAGTGATGGAACGCCAGGTCTTCCTCGACGCCATCGCGACCTGCCTGCTCGGCGGCATCGATGGCCTTCAGCGCCTGGTGGATGGCCTCCAGCTGCTCGGGCGTGCGTCGCTGCGCCGCCAGTGCAGCGGCCTCCCCTTCGATACCGCGCCGTAATTCGGTGACGCGCAATACCGCCTCGATCGACCCGCAGACATCCAGATCGATGGTGAACGCCTTGATGTGCGCGCCTTCGCTGACCACGGTACCGCTGCCTTGGCGGACCTCCACCAGACCGGCTGACTTCAGGCGCGAAATCGCCTCGCGGATGACCGTCCTGCTGACCCCGAAACGCTCCGCAAGCACCGGCTCCGTGGGCAGGCGCGCACCCGGCAGCGCTTCGCCATTGGCGATATATGCCTTGAGGGCCGCAGTGACCTGATCGGACAGCGTGCCCTTGGCGGAATCCTTCAGCACAGCCAGTGCATCGGCGGAACAGGAAGATTTATCAGGCGTGGGCATAGGCATCTCTGGGCTCAAATCGGTGAACGGTACTGCATTTTAGACCCGCCGTCCTCCCTGGCATTCCTCTCTTGAATTCGTATGACGTATTATGATAAAAAACCGCCGTTCATGTAATCCGATAAAAACAAAGTCACCCACTACAAAAATAAGGATGGGGGAAACACATGACTGAATCAGTGATTCAAACCGGTGCCAGCGTGCCCGCTGATCGCTTCGAGGACCTGGCATATCGCAAGGTCGCGTGGCGTATCCTGCCGCTGTTGTTGCTGTGCTACCTCGTCGCCTACCTGGATCGGGTGAACGTGGGTTTCGCCAAATTGCAGATGTCCGACGATCTGCAATTTTCCGAAGCTGTCTATGGGCTTGGCGCAGGGATTTTCTTCATTGCGTACTTCCTGGTGGAAATTCCCAGCAACCTGATCCTGCATCGCGTCGGTGCGCGGTTGTGGATCGCGCGCATCATGATCAGTTGGGGAATCATTTCCTCCGCTATGGCACTGGTGAATACGCCAATGTCCTTCTACATCATGCGCTTCCTGCTGGGGCTGGCCGAAGCCGGGTTCTACCCGGGTGTCATCCTCTATCTGTCCTACTGGTTCCCGACCCATCGCCGCGGCAAGATGTATGCCCTGTTCGCCACCGCAGTGCCGCTGTCCGGGCTGATTGGCGCGCCCTTGTCCGGCTGGATCATGAGCGCCTTTAACGGTGACCATGGGTTTGCCGGCTGGCAATGGCTGTTTTTCCTTGAAGGGCTGCCCTCGATCGCCGTCGGGATCCTGGTGATTTTTTGCCTCAGCGACCGGATCTCCAAGGCCGGCTGGCTCACCAGCGAAGAGAAAACCCTGCTGCAGACCCGCATCGACGCCGAATCCGCTGGCCATCAAAAACACAGCCTCAAAGAGGTGTTCCTGCAGCCGCGCATCTGGCTGCTGACGGCCATCTATTTCTGCATGATCGCCGGCTTCTACACCGTGGGCTTCTGGTTGCCGACGCTGATCCGCCAGGCTGGGGTCAGCGATGTCTTGCAGGTCGGCATGCTCACCGCCATCCCTTATGCCGCAGCGGCACTGACCATGATCCTGGTGTCGCGCAGCGCCGATCGGCTGCGCGAGCGGCGCTGGCACCTGGCGTTGACCGCCGTGCTCGGCGGTATCGGCTTGTTCATCTCCGCCACCTGGAGCGACAACTTCACGGTGTCCATGATCGGCCTGACCCTTGGGTCCATGGGGGCCATGAGCACCCTGCCGCTGTTCTGGAGCCTGCCCACCGCCTTCCTCGGAGGCACGGCAGCGGCAGCCGGCATTGCCCTGATCAATTCCTGGGGCAACCTGGCGGGCTTCGTCTCTCCGTACTTGATGGGTTTCCTCAAAGACGCGACCCACAGCACCACGATCGGCATGTATGTGATGGCAAGCGCGCTGTTCCTGGGCGCCCTGCTGGTCTTCAGAATCCCCGGAAAACTCGTCAACCACTGACGTTGGAGTAACTCATGAATATTCTCGTGACCGGCGCAGCCGGCTTCCTCGGCCGCCGCCTGATCGAAGCCCTGCTGCTGCGTGGCTCGCTCACCGACCGTGCCGGCCAGACTCGACCCATTACTCAAATCGTCGCCTTCGACATGTTCGCGCTCGAGGGGATCGATGATCCTCGGGTCAAGGTGGTGTGTGGCGATATCGCTGACCCTGAAGTGCTGGACAGCCTGATCGATGCGTCCACTGACAGCATCTTCCATCTGGCGGCGGTGGTGTCCAGCCAGGCCGAAGGCGACTTCGAACTGGGCATGCGCATCAACTTCACCGCGACCCAGAACCTGCTCGAACGCATTCGCCTGCTCGGCACGTGCCCGAAATGGGTGATGACCAGCTCCGTCGCGGTGTTCGGTGGGCAACTGCCGGAACGGGTCGGGGATGATCATGTCTGGGCGCCGCAGAGTTCCTATGGCACGCAAAAAGCCATGAACGACCTGCTGCTCGCCGACTACAGCCGGCGCGCATTCGTCGATGGCCGCAGCCTGCGCATGCCGACCATTGTGGTGCGTCCGGGCAAACCAAACCTGGCTGCTTCCAGCTTTGCCAGCGGCATCATCCGCGAACCGCTCAACGGCCAGCACAGCGTGTGTCCGGTGCCCCTCGATACCCGGCTCTGGCTGATGTCGCCAGCGCTGGCGATTCGCAACCTGATCCATGGTCATGAGCTCTCCAGCGAGCAATTGACTCAGGGTCGTGTGATCAATATGCCGGGCCTGTCCATTACCGTCGAACAGATGATCGATGCACTGCGTCAGACCACGGGCGCAGAAGTGGCCGGACGGATTCGCCTGGAGCGCAATCGCGCAATCGAGCGCATCGTCGGTTCGTGGCCAGGGGCCTTTTGCGCCACCTACTCCCGGGATCTGGGGTTCACCGCGGATGAGGATTTCATCGAGGTGATCAAGCAGTTCATGAATGAGTATCTGCCGGGATAAACCGGTGCCGCCGCTCGACCGAGCGGCACTGGATGAATTGCACGGTTTTTTGCTGTTCAGTGGTAACCCCTCGGCCGTACGATTGATTTTTTGATTTCAGGAGTCTCCATGCCTCGTTTCGCTGCCAACCTCAGCATGCTCTACCCGGAACACGACTTTCTCGACCGTTTCGCCGCGGCCGCCGCCGATGGGTTTCAAGCGGTGGAATACATGTTCCCCTACGACTACAGCGCGCAACAATTGAAACAACGGCTCGATGACAATGGCCTGGTCCAGGCCCTGTTCAACGCACCTCCCGGCAATAGGGCGGCAGGCGAAAAAGGCACAGTGTCCCTGCCTGGCCGCGAATCCGAGTTTCGTGCCGGTTTCGACCAGGCCCTGGAATATGCCGCAGTACTGGGCAATGACCGCATTCACGTGATGGCCGGACTGCTGGCGTGCGAAGCAGACCGTGCCAGACACCATGAGACCTACCTGGAAAACCTCAGCCACGCGGCGACAGAAGCGGCCAAGGTGGGCATCACTGTATTGCTGGAGCCGATCAACACCCGCGACATTCCGGGGTTTTTTCTCAACCACCAACATCAGGCACAAGCCATCTGCAAAGCCGTCGGCAAGGCCAATCTCAAGGTCCAGTTCGACGTCTACCATTGCCAGATCGTTGAGGGTGACGTGGCGACGAAGCTGCGGCGGGATTTCGCCGGCATCGGGCATATCCAGATCGCCGGAGTGCCGGATCGCCACGAACCGGACATGCACAATGAGTTGAATTACCCCTACCTGTTCAATCTGATTGATAAGCTGGGTTACAGCGGCTGGGTGGGTTGCGAGTACCGGCCACGCGGCAACACCCGCGAGGGTTTGAAATGGTTGCGCGATTGGCAGGACCGGTCGATCCAGGGCTAGTCACAGGTTCCAGGACAGCGACTGGATGTGACAAGCACTGTCCTGGATACTGCTTCCACTGGTGTCCGCTTTGGGAAGTGGCCTTTGCTGACAGGCAGCTTCGCTACCCGTCAGTGAGTCCCTTCCCGCACCCACCGTCGGACCTCAACCTGTACGGCATAAGCCGGCGCCTCCACAGCATTGAAATCCTGGGTATACCGCTGGGCAAATCCTTCTACCCCCCATTCCTGATACTGCTGCACATGCTTGAGTTCGTGAGCCCAGAGCGCGATGTCCTGTTCTGCGGCTTGAGCGTCCCGGAAGAGGATGATGTCGATCAGCGTCACGGCACCGACATCGGGGTTTTGCAGCATGGCCGTGGCGGCGCTGAATTGACCGTTGTCGCTGACTTTGTAGCGCGCGGTATCGAGGACGCCGGGGTCGTACCAGCGCAGCAGTTGCTCGCGGATGTGCGGTGGGATGGGTTGGATGCCGGCGTTGGCGGCTTCGGCGCGGGCTTGGGTCAGCCACAGCGCCAGGGCAGGTGCTGCGACCTGGAAGATGCCATCAGGCAGGGGGCCGAGCAGCGGTCCCAGGTCTGGCAGGCAGATGCAGCCGTCCAGGCACACTGGTTTCTCGCCAGCTGGGCAGAGGTTGGTCTGGGCTGGCACTTCAAGCGTCAGGCAAAGAACAAACACCGACATCAGGCGCGGGGTGACAGGCGGCATCGGGCGCTCCAGGGACAGCGCGAACAGTGGGTCACAATTGATCGACGATCCTCATGGCATTAGCGTAGTCCCGAACCACGCGCCCCCAAGATAATCGCAGGAAACGACAGACCATCTTTCCTGCGAATCCCCACTTTAGCAGGCATGCGTCCGCGACAGCTCTTGGCTGGTAGCAGCCGTCGTGACAGTCAGCAATCGGCTGAAGCGGTCACTGACGAATGAACCGATCACCCCTAGCGTCCGTTCAGGGCACAGTAGTCATTTAAGATGGCCACGCTGGTTTACCGACCCGGCATGATGTGAAAAGCCCGGTCTAGTGCTGGTTTTTAAGATTATATGCGGGACTCGGAAGGAATGAGGACGACCAGATCAGTATCGCCTACGTCGACACCACCTTGTGAAAGCAAAGTAGTAACTTGTCCTCGGTGATGAGTCTGGTGGTTGAAGAAATGCATGACCAAGCCATAAAAGCTCTTGTCAGCGGGGGCTCCTTTCATGCTTGTGTAATTGAGGGTGTAATCTAAGTCCGACTCTGTAATGGAGCGAGACCACTCGACAATTACCTGATCGAGCCAAACGCGATGTGCCGAAAGTTCTCGGATATTTGAGAGCAGTAACTGGTCGAGGCTTTGGGGGGCAGGGAACTGTCGAATCGGCTCCAGAGCCAAGTGATTCGCTGGGTGCTTGGCAAATCGCTTTAGCCAGATAGTGTCCCCGGCTACCAGGTGGTTCAACGTCCCGAGAATAGAACCAAAGAATGCTTTCCTATCCACTGACAGCTCTTCATCTGTCAGACTTCTGGCCGCCTCATAAACCTTTGCGTTCATCCAATCGTTATAGATCGCCATCAGGCAGATATGGTTGGTGCGGCCCATCGTGTTCATCCTTTGAGTGAATACTTGACAAGCGATCCACGCTCACCTGGGGGGCCATTCTAAAGCAGGGCTTTTTGAATCGCCCCTGATTTCGTAGACACGTGACCGGCCGCTATGGGTCCAGGCTGTGTGAAAACGCACTGAATACGTCGAAAGTTGAGAACGACGGGCGTTGTCTGCGAAACCAGCAGACGGAAGCGCGAATTGCCCTAGTCAGCTACATAGATGCTCGTAATGCCGTTTGGGCCGCGTCAGCGGCCCAAACGGCTACTAACTGGCGAGCCAAGTGGCTGGATTCACGCCCTGATCGCCTCAATCAGTCCTGCGATGCCCAAGATGCTCATCATTCGTTTGAGGTTGTAGGCGAGCACATGAAGGCTCATTTCGGTACTTACCCGCGGAAGTGTTTTGGTCAGGAAGTGGGTGGCTCCCATCCAATATTTGAGCATTCCAAAAGGATGCTCAACAGTCTGGCGGCGAACCTTCATCTTCCCCGGGTCATGCTCCAGCCGAACCTGCATCGCGTCGATTACCGCCTCATATTCCCAGCGCTTCACACGGCGCTCCTTACCCGTCGTACATTGCTTGTGCAATGCGCAGGACTGGCAGCCCGAGAAGTAGTAACAATGCAATAACATGCCATCTTCCATCGACGAATGCCGCCGGGTCAGTAACTGTCCCGCAGGGCATCGATACTCGTCCGACGCCGCAAGATAGATGAAGTCCTGCTTACCAAATCGGCCTTCGGCTTTGCTGCCCGATGTCAGGGGTTTCGGTACGAAGGTAGTGATGCCGGCTTGCTCGCAAGCAAGGATTTCCAGACCTTTGTAATAGCCTCGGTCGGCCACCACCGTCAGCGACTCAGCGCCGATCTCTTCACGCGCCTGGTTCGCCATATTGCTCAGTTGCCCACGGTCATTACCAACGTTGGTCAGCTCATGGGCAATGATCAGATGGTGCTTGTCGTCGACTGCCGTTTGTACGTTGTAGCCAACCGTTCCGGTGCCTCGGCCGCTCGTGGCCATTGAGCGTGCATCTGGATCGGTGAGGGAGATTTGCTGGTCTGGACTTTCGTGAAGCTGCGCCTCGATTTCCTTGAGTTTTTGCATCTGCTTTTTCAGTGTTTCTATCTTTTCTTTCAGCCGCTCTGCTTTGGCCTCGGCCACTTCCGGCGTTGCCCGATCCGCCGAATCCATCGCTGCCAGATATCGATCAATGCTCTGCTCGATCTGCTGCATGCGTGCCTTCACTTTGCCCTGGGTGAAGTTACGGTCGCGGTTGTTCACGGCTTTGAATTTGCTGCCGTCGATGGCGATGATCGACTGGGAGAAGAGATTGAGGTTGCGGCAAAGCACTACGAATTGCCGGCAGACGCTGCGAATGGCTTTGCCGTTGTCTTTGCGAAAGTCGGCAATGGTTTTGAAGTCAGGAGCCAAACGCCCCGTGAGCCACATCAACTCGACGTTGCGCTCGGCCTCACGCTCAAGCCGGCGGCTGGACTGAATCCGATTGAGGTAGCCGTAGATATAGATCTTCAGCAACACCGCTGGGTGATAGGCCGGACGACCAGTTGCGGCAGGATCGACGCCCTCAAAACCAAGTGCGCCCAAGTCGAGTTCATCGACGAAAACATCGACCACGCGCACTGGATTTTCTTCGGCTACGTAATCGTCCAGGCACTCTGGCAGCAGCGTCACTTGCGTCCGAGCCTCACCTTCAATGAATCGCTTCATGATCGCCCCCGATACGATCTAGACGATCAGAAGGTTAGACAATCACTGGCGTTTTCACACAGCCTGGGTCGCAAGCGGCCTCTCACGAAGGCCAGCTATCGGCCCAACAGCTTTCAGTCAGACGTGTCCAGGAATTTAAGACGTTCCGGCAGCACGTCGGACACCTGCCAAATGACGCCGGTTGAATGCAGAAATCAGGTGTGCGGAAATGTTCCGTTCATTCAAATTAAACATCCGCGAAAGGCGCGTGTTTAAGCGTCCTGCTGATTGCTTCCTGAAAGCTACAAGACCTTGCGCCGTTGCCTACGGTTACGCCAGAATCCGCCGGCTTGTGCGCCTTGGGGCCGCTCGGTAACTTGATTCGCGTCACTGCCCATCAGTGATCGGGTTTAGCAGCCCGTAGTTTCCTAGTGAAGTGCACAAGCTCTTTCAGCCAGGCATCACCATGCCTGCACTTGATGGTAGCTGTGCGCAGGGCGCCTTCGGGCGCGCCGGTTTGCTAGGTTCCCGGTCTGCTAACCTGCATACAGCTGCCTCCACTTTCGTTTAGCAGCAAGAGTGGTGGCGCTCCATGTAAGGACCTAGTGAATGATAAAGCCTTCACCAAACCCGCCGGACACCGATCCGGTATCCCCATACGAACCCGATTCAAACAGACTCAACAAAGCCGCCTAACGCGCACTCGACTTCCACTTCCCCTCGACTGCCGACATCAAAGCTACTGCGCGCACTCCCAGCACCCTGTTTACCGTCGACACGCAGGCCACGACTGAAACCCTGGCGGTTTATCTGGTCGAGACGCTGGCCTCGGTCGATGTGATGGTTCATCACCTGGTGGATCATCTGGACGGCGGATCGCGCAGTGCCCTGCTGGGTATTTCCAACAGCATCATGCTGGCGGAAATCACGGCAAACCGGATGCTGGATCAGATCGATCCACCCGCTTGAAGCGAACGCGTCGACGATGCAGGCTGTACAGCGGTCCCTTCAGTTGGGACCGCATTTCAGCGAGTGCATAGCCGTCGTTCTGCCGTACCACAGGGATGCGCGCCAGCAGGAAGCGATTGCCCTTCGCCTCGACTGTCGACAGGCGCTTGATATTCTTCCGTGCAGGAGTGCCAGCCTCGGCCTTCTTTCGCTTCAGGCTATGGGAGCCCACCACCCAGAGGTAACCACTGTCAGGGACATAGGCCAAGCCCTCGATATCGATCTCGGCGTCTTGTTTCCGTATGGAAAATTGCTTCGGTGGCTCTTGAGCGGTCTCCTGTCTTTATGGCGCGGCGCGCCGGTTATTCAGAACCGGCTTTTGAGCGTGTTCTTCGTCCAGTGCATGCACTCATCCTAGCCGACCCGTCCACCGCTGATGGCTTAGGTCCCTTCGCTGCAGTTGCCAGGCAACGCGAATTAGTTCCATCAACCTCCAAAATAGCCGACCAACGGTAACCCCCACAGGCACAAAGCCTGCAATAACCACCTCGACGATCATTTGACGTCAATCTACCGCCATACCGATTTCCTGATCAGCAGACCCAATTGACACAGCTCAATAGCGTCGGTTCGAGCGCAACTGTGGCCGCAACATTCCCCGCATACAGGATTATTGACATGATCGACCTCGCCACCTGGAATTTAAGCATCCCTGAAGGCAGCCCACCGGCTACCATAGAAACGCCTCGACTGGCGCAAGGCTTCAAGGGCCAGTATTTCAGTTCTGAAGCCGCTACCCTTTCCTTCTGGGCACCTGTAACCGGCTCCAGGACGGCCAACGCTATTTACCCGCGCAGCGAGTTGCGGGAAACCTATAGCGATGGAAGGCTGCGCAACTGGCAGTATTCAGCGGCGGATAACATTCTGCGGGCGAGTCTGACCGTCAATCAGGTGCCCAGCACCGGCAAGATCGTGATTGGTCAGATTCACAACAAGGACAGCAACAGCCCCATGGTGAAGCTGGAATACCAATACAAAAAGTCGGCTTCGACGGGAAACATTGTCGCCAAGGTGCGCATGCGCCCCGACGATGAAGAGGGCCAGGTCATTACAATTGCGACGGGGGTGCCGCTCGACCGCAACTTTTCCTACCAGCTCCACCTCAGCCCGAAGGGCGCGCTGGGCATCAGCGCAGCAGGATACAACTGGAGAACCACCATCGACCCGAGCTGGAAGACCAAACCACTGTATTTCAAAGCGGGTGCGTATGTGCAGGACAACACCGGCTATCCCACCGAGGGCGGAAAAGTGACGTTCAGGATGCTGGAGATCCAACACAACATTAAGTCGCTTTAGGTCACTACCGTTGGCACGCCGATCCGAAGGGTGAAGACTTTTGCTACCAAGTGGCTAGCGGTCAGTGAACTCAAAACCGCGCGGGCGGCAGATGCCCTCGAAGCCGACTATGCTTTCGCGGGAGCAACGCGCTCACTGCGTTGCTCCTTCGGCCATCACATGGAAAGCAGGTCTATGAAACCGATCCGGTCTTTTGCTCCCGCTGTTGCCCTCGCCTCACTCATGTCCACCGCCAGCTTTGCGGCCCATGCAGCCGATGTGCCGCTGGGCAGTACTGCTCTGGAGAGTCATATCATTACGCACGTACTGGCTGTCGATGCTGCGAACTATCAGGTCACTGTGGAAGGTCCCGACCAAAGCCAGGTACCCATCCAGCTCACCGACCAGGCCAAGGCCCTGCACAACCTGAAGGTCGGCGATAAGGTCGATATATATGTTACCCGCTCGGTTGCCTACACGCTCGACACTGATGTTAATAGCGATAGAGGTGTCAGCACCAAATCAGCGATTACCCGCGCCGACAAGGCCAACCCTAATCCGGGCGGTGAGGCGTTTCGTCAGGTCAAGGTCACGTCGAAGATCACCCACATTGACTTGAAAAAGCATGAAGTGACCTTGCTTCCTCCAGAAGGAAAAGTGAAAGTTGTCAAGGTCGAGGACCCCGAGCTCCAGGCCCGCATGAAGAACCTCAAGGTCGGTCAGACGGTCGACGCCACCTACACCGAAGTGCTGGAAATCAAAACCTCACGCTAGCAACGTGCGCCGACCAGAGAAGGCCTCGCCGAAGACAATCTGCACAGTACTGTGATTGCACACTCTGGTTGGGGACGAAAAGGGGACGGATTTATATCTTCACTCCAACCGTACGCTTCTGTTATTGGACGGAAATTTAACAAATTGGATTTTTTGTATAGTGATTTTCCAGCAATCTAACGATTTCTGGGCTTTTCCTCAGTGTGTCGAATATATGAAGTGCGGCCACGTTGGCTTGGAAAGCCTGATCTTCCGTGGATGGCTCATCTTGGTATCTCGCACCGGTGGAGCAGTGAGCCATATCGATCAGGTGTGAATTTATCGAAATGCCTTGTTCATCATGAAGAAATTGCGCCAGCTTGCTGAGGTTGTGACCATCTTTCCCTCTCTTGGAATAAGCTATGCCGGCTAGGTCCAAAAAACCTTTCAGTGTTTTTTCGACACATTGCTGTGCTGCCCATCGAGATTGAGGATAACGGTGTGCGAGTAGTTCCTGAGTGGAGCCTGCATAATCACCTTTCGCAACGCTCAGCATATTTGTGCGGGGAAGATTATCCAGCCACTGGATATTTTCTACAGCGAACATGTGGTACATGAAATGAGCTTTTAGTTCATCGTCAGTAAGTCGATCCACCAGTCCTTGGGGTAAATCTTCGACGAGTGTAAGTATGTTCATGCTTGGTTGGCTTGATTGGCTCCCTTTGCTTGATCCTTTATTTAGCAAATTTCTATGTAGAAAAAATTCCACGGAACCATACCAGCCAGCTATCCGAACTCGCCAAATGGTCTGGGCAAGCCGAGCCGGTACGTATCCTAGCTCGGAATAGGATTTCAACCGATTACCAAGAGTTTGTGTGTACCAACGATGAGCCTTGGCCATCAGGATATCGCTTTGGTAACCTGGCTGGTCCGCCAGCTCGTCAGGCGGGGTCATACGACCGCCCCAACCAAAGGCCTCCCAGAATAAGCGACCAACGTGAAGTGGCCTTTGAACAGGAGTCAAGCCTTGAGTTGCTAACGCTTTATCAATAGCGACCATGAGCTTTTCGAATTCAGGCTCTGACGAGGGATAGGCTGGCCATGAAAATTTAGCCATTGGACAGATCCTTTGCGGATAAAAACATGTATGAAGGCTCGGAGCATAGCGTCAGGAATCAGTGTCGAGAAAAATCTCCTTGTTTTCGGCACATTCTTCGGTCTGTTCCTGTAAACGGCCAAGTCCGCATGGAAGGTGTGGTATGTCCAGATAGTCGGTGGCCGAGTGGCTGGTTCTGGAGAGGGACGCGGTTCTTCATACCGTGCTACCGCCCCCCTTGACACCCTGCACGGACTCAATCTCTCAGAGCTAGCGTTATGCATAACCCAGAACTTTATTTCATGATCCTCGTCGGGTGAAGCCAAAAGTTATGGTGGGGGCACTTAGTTCGGGACTACGCTAAAGAGTCACGGCCATAACGGACATCGGAAGTGCTTTCCAGGCCGCCGACATGAACGATCCTTGCCGCCAGAGCTGTGTTGCTTTGGCGTCAACCCTAGCGAGGCGGCCAGTTGTCGCCATTGGCAAACTGACTGGCGTCACCGATGGCCGCAACAAGTGCGGTGGCAATCATCGGGCCGACGCCACGCAGCTGTTGCAGACGGGCGGCCGCTGGGTCACTTGCCGCGATCGCTGATATCTCGCTATCTTGTTCACTCACGCGCACATCAAGTGCGCGCAGGTCTTCCCACAAGCCGTTCAGCAGACGACGAAAGCGTGCCGTCAAACCGTTATCGGCATCTTCTAGCCAGCACGGTATTGCGCGACGCAGCATCAGTAATTCCTTCGGCGCAACGAGGCCGTACTCGGCGATCAGCCCACGAATCTGATTGGCTTTGGCCGTCCGCTGTTCGATTAAGCCGGCCCGGATGCGATGCGTCGCTTGGATATCCTGTTGTTCGATGGTCTTGACGGCGACGAAGCGCATGCTGGGGCGGCTCATCGCCTCACAGATTGCCTCGGCATCGTTGGCGTCGTTCTTGTTGCTCTTGACGTACGGTTTGACGAACTGAGGCGCGATCAGCCTCACCTGAAATCCGCGTGCCTGTAGCTGCCGCGCCCAATGGTGCGCACCGCTACAACTTTCCATGCCGATCTCACAGCCGGGCTCGATCTTCTCCAGCACCGTTTGAAGCCAGCGATCGCGAGGTAAACGCTGCCGCCAGGTGGGCTGCTCATGACGATCCACGCCGTGAATCTGAAACACGTTCTTCGCCAGGTCGACCCCAATGCGCATAAGCTTCATGAGTGGACTCCTTCTCACTATTGACTGTGGTTCGCACCTTCAGTCTGGCACTCAAGATGCCGAAGTGAGGAGGAGTCCATCCCATTGCTTCTGGCCCAGGCTGTGTGAAAACGCTTTAGAAAATATTCTATGGTCAGAAGCGCAACGAAAATCGCGTTCCTACGTAAATCTTAGGTCTGCTGAGTATCCAAACGCCGAGAGATTTTACGTAGCAACGCAGACTTCAAAACGATGCATGCGTTTTCACACAGCCTGGACCCATAGCTGCCGTAGATGGCCGGATGCGTACGCCGACGTCCCTAACGGCCGCGGCTTTAACAATAGGCCACCTTGCTTATGGGCCCAGGGTAGCTTTAATAAATGGTGATGGCCCTGAGCAACATTTGTTACGTTCGAAAGGAGCAGAAAATGTACAGATTAAGAGTCTTTGTGGCGTCAAGCGCGTTCACACTCGCCGCATTCATGACGTTACCCGTGTCGAGCGCTGAGCAACCGATGGCGGGCCACATATCAGTTCTACCTTCCGATCTCAAATGGTCTGATGCGCCATCGGTCGCGCCTGGCGCCCAAATCGTAGTCATTGAAGGCGACCTGAAATCTGCAGATCCCTTTACCTTTCGGCTCAAGCTACCTGCCAACTCTAAAATAGGTGTCCATACTCACCCGGTAGTGGAACGTGTCACCGTAATTTCCGGCACTTTTCACCTAGGAGTCGGCGATAAATTTGACCCCGCCAAAGCCAGGGCCTACACGCCGGGCGGTATCACGATCATGCCTGTTGGTATGCCGATGTATGTATTCACCCAAGAAGAAACTGTCGTGCAGATCCATGGGACCGGCCCGTGGGGTATCAATTTTCTCAATCCCGCGGATGACCCCAGGAAGAAGTGACCTTATCTGCCTGACATTCCGACCATCACGCAGGCGTATGGCCGAGCACACGCGCTTGCCCCTGCGACCAATCTGATTTGTTCCCTGACTGCGCGCATTGAATGAAATCAATGCTGGTCCTCTTGAGTTCGGTTGCAACACGAAACGACCGGAGCTCTTCGACCCAAACTGACTGTCGCTCCCGGAGCTTGGGGCGGTGAGCAGACGTTCCCGGGTGTCCGCTAATGGCCGATTCTGTTGAAAAAGTCGGATTTTCAGTTCGCCTGAACTCAGGCACGGCTACCACCGGAGAACCTACTCACCACATTGAGTGGTTTCTCGGCCCTTCGTTGACCTTTGCTGCTCTGTTATTGGGTTAATTTGAGGTTTTTTGCTTCGTGCAGGCGCACCTATCCCGTGGCAGGTGGCCCTTGAGATGTAAGTTTGGCCAGTCGACGCAGGTTCTGTACCGCAGCCGCCAGCGTGAACTCATCGGTCGCGCCACTCATGCCACGTAGTCGCAAGCGATCCAGTTTCAGGATGCGCTTGAGGTGGGCGAACAACATTTCGACCTTCTTCCGTTCGTTGCGTGAGCGCACGTACTCCGGCGTTGCCGCGATGCGTCGAGCCACATCACGAGCGGTTTCATGGACGCTGCGGACGATCTTGCGAATCGAAGTGTTCGGGCAGCACTTGGCTTTCATCGGACATATCGCGCAGTCGGTCTGTCTGGATCGGAAGATGATGGTGTTGGCTTTTGTGACGTGCGAACGCTCGTTCTTGAAGGCTCGCCATTCGCTGCGCAATACGTTGCCGGCAGGGCAGCGGTATTCCTCGGCCTCTTCATTCCAGTGGAAATCGTTACTCGAAAAGCTGTCGTTCTTGCGCTCAGTTTTGTCCCACACCGGCACGTGCGGTTCGATGTCTTTTTCCTCCACCATCCAGGCCAGCATCGGCGCTGTACCGTAAGCGGTGTCGCCAATGAGGCGTTCCGGCTTGATGTCGAACTGCGCTTCGACCCGATCGATCATCGTCTTGGTGCTCTCGACTTCTGCGGTTCGATGAGCCGGTGTGGGTTCCACATCCATGATCACGCCGTGCTCGGTATCGATCAGATAATTCGTGGAGTAAGCGTAGAAAGCTGGGCCGCCTGGAGCAGCGGTCCAGCGGGCCTGAGGATCCGTCAGCGACAGGCGCTTCGGTAGCGTTTCGGCCAAAGCCTCTTCATCGAGGGCTTCAAGGTACTCACGTACGGCGCGGGTGCTCAGGGACGGATCGCTCCAGTTGACCGGTTCATCTCCCGGTACGCCGCGCTGCCGACTCGCATCCGCTTTGATAATGCTGGCACCCACGCTCGTACGCGATGAGGGACGAGCAGAATCGAACTCATCAAGAACGTCGGGTTCAGGTCGATTGCAACACTTCGCGACAGGCAACAACCGGCCAGAAGCCAACCATCAGCGCCCCGGTGTCGCTTAGGACTCTTCAAAATGATGCCGTAACAATGGCCCCCCTCGCTAATAGCCAGCGTAGCCAATTACTCGCCGATAAAATCCCTCTTGGAAATCGCGATAAATAGCTAGCTATTTGTTGACAAAAGTCTGAAGTATTCATTTGAACTTTCAGATTCTTTCACCCCGCCGCCTATGCCTAACATCGGTTCCACAGCGAACTGGCCACGGCAGCGCTTAGTGGGACCAAGCAGACAGAGACCCGGCTCAAAAATCCTCTGCCATTGCTGGCCCTTGATCGCCGACTGGCGCTGTCGAAGTGCTTTTGCAGTAGGCCTGAGGGGTTTTGAGGATCGCCGATGAAGCTTGAAATTTTCCGCACGTTGTGGGGTTACACCGCCAGCAAGGCCCAGGCGCTTGAAGAGCTGCTGCAGGCGGGTTTTGATGGAATGGAAGCACGTCTGCCACTGGACGTGCGTGAACGGGCTGAGTTCGCCGCCTTTCTCCAGGCCAATCGCCTGGGTTATATCAGCACCGTCTTCACCGCATACGATGTGCTGCCGGACCAGTCGGCGGCACCTGCCGTTCACCTTAATGACCTCGATCGGAAACTCGCCTGGGCCGCCGAGCTCGACCCACGCTTCGTCAACGTATTGGCGGGCAATGATCGCTGGTCCTTGCCTCAACAAGTGGAGTTCTTCGGTCAGGCACTGGAACTGGCGCGCAAGCACGGTCAGGTCTGCAGTTTCGAAACCCACCGCTCGCGGTCGCTGTTCAACCCTTGGGTGACCCTGGAGTTGATCCGGCAACTGCCCGATCTGTTATTCACCAGTGACATCAGCCATTGGATAGTGACCTGCGAGCGCCTGTTGAATGACCCGGCCGATGATCTGAGCGCCTTCATCGAGCGGGTTCACCATATCCAGGCCCGGGTCGGTTATGACCAGGGTCCGCAGGTTCCGCACCCGGCGGCTCCCGAATATGCAAAAGAACTGGCCTTCCATCAGCAGCACTGGGAAAGCATCTGGCGCTCGCAGCAAGCCCGCGGTTACCAAGTCACTACCCTGACCCCGGAATTCGGCGCCGACGGCTACCTCCATCATTTGCCTTTCACCAATGTACCGGTCGCCGATCTGTGGTCGTTGAACGTGTGGATGGGCAAGACCGAGCGTGAACACTTCTACCGTTTCAGCCACTCAAGCCACTCTTAGGGAGCCGATGCGTCATGCCTGACAATAAAAATAACAGCGTTAGCACTGACACACAGACAGCCAACTTCCAGAACATCCCAGTGGTCAATATCGCCGGTCTTTTCAGCTTTGAACTGGAACACCGCTTGGTCGTAGCCGAACAATTGGGTCGCGCCGCCAGCGAAGTCGGGTTCCTCTATATCACCGATCACGGTGTCGACCCGCAACTGATCACCAACCTGCGCAAGGCTGCCAAGGACTTTTTCGACCAGCCCGTCGACACCAAGATGCAGCACTACATCGGCACCTCGAAAACCCACAAGGGTTTTGTACCTGAAGGTGAAGAGGTCTACTCCAAGGGCAAGCCGGACCACAAGGAAGCCTTCGACGTCGGCTTCGAAGTCCCGGCCGATGACCCTCTGGTGCTGGCCAAAACCCCATTGTTGGGACCCAACGACTGGCCACATCTGCCGAATTTCAAGGAGTCGGTCCAGGCCTACTATGAAGCGATCTTCGCCTTGGGCCGACGTTTGTTTGGCGGTTTCGCCCTGGCCCTGGGCCTGGAAGAAAACTATTTCGACAGCCTGGTCACCCGTCCACCGTCCAAGCTGCGCCTGATCCACTACCCCTTCGACGGTGCCGCCCATGACGCACCGGGTCTTGGCGCCCATACTGATTACGAGTGCTTCACCATCCTCTTGGCCGACAAACCAGGCCTTGAGGTGATGAACAACCTTGGACAATGGATCGATGCACCACCGATTGCCGATGCCTTCGTGGTCAACATCGGCGACATGCTGGAAGTGATGACGGCAGGCGCATTCGTTGCCACTGCGCACCGGGTGCGGAGCGTGAAGGAGGAGCGTTATTCCTTTCCACTGTTTTATGCCTGCGACTATCACACCCAAATCAAACCGCTGCCCGGGTTCGCCCAGGCAGGCAACGACTACGAGGAAATCACGATCGGCGAACACATGTATGGCCAGGCACTGCAGACCTATCAGTATCTGCGCCAGAGGGTGGCCAATGGGGACGTTCAACTGCCAGGCAAGGCACGCAAGCCCGCCAGTTTCGGACATTTGAAAAATCAGGTTCAACCGTCCTGATTGAAGTTTTCAGTTACCCCTTACCTACGCCGGAGTCAGTAAAAAATGAAAAACAATAAAAAAAACCTGTTGAGCTTGGCTGTATTGGCAGCCGGTATGCTCGGTGCCTCGTCGGGCATGGCCGCACCAGACACGTTCAAGGTCGGCATGGAAGTCACCTACCCGCCCTTCGAGTCCTATGACAAGGACAAAAACGTGGTCGGCTCGGACCCGGAACTGGCAACAGCCCTGGCCAGGCACATGAACGCCAAGGTGGAGTTCGTCGACACCAAGTTCCCGAGCCTGATCCTGGGCCTGAACTCCGGCAAGTACGATGCGGTCATTTCCGGCATGTACATCACACCGGAGCGCCAGACTCAGGCCCAGACCATCGCCTATGCCAACACCGGTGCCGCGGTCATGGTACCCAAGGGCAGCGAGATCAATGCGAAAAAACCTGAAGACCTGTGCGGCTTGAAACTGGGTCTGGAACAGGGCACTACCTGGGTCAAGGAATTCAGGAAGCTCTCCGATAACTACTGCGTGCCGAACAACAAAGGCGCCATCACCGTCAGCGAGTACCCCTCGGCGCCTGAAGTGACCCAGGCCCTGTTGTCCAAAAACATTCAGGCCCAGGTTGAAATCGCTGGCGCCGCAAAAATGATCGCGGAAAAGACCAATGGCCGCGTAGTGATCACCACCGAACACCCGATCTATCAGCAAACGCTGGGCATCTTCGTCAAGAAAGGTAACGACGAAACCTTCCAGGCCGTGCAAAAGGCCTTCGAGGAGACGAAAAAGAGCGGTGAATACGCCGCTATCCTTAAGAAGTATGGCCTGGAAGAACCGACGGCTAACTAAGCACGTGTCCTTGTAGTCTGGTAGCTGCCTCCCCTGCACCGGGGCGGCAGATCGAGGTGCCCCATGCAATTCGATTGGTCATATTTTATTTCCCTGTTCTCCCTGCCGGACTTCTGGAAAGCCTGCGTCACGGTGGTCCAGCTCAGTGCCCTGGCCTGGTTCATCGGTATGCTGCTGGGTTTTGTCCTGGCCACGGCCAAGCTGTCCCAGTCGCCCTTGCTGCGCATTCCCGCGGCGGTCTACATCTGGTTCTTCCGCAGCATCCCGTTGCTGGTGCTGGTGGTCTTCGTCTACAACTTGCCGCAATTGCTTCCCGGTAGCGGACCGATTCTGTCCAACCCCTTCTACTCCGGCTTGCTGGCCCTGGTGGTCACGGAAGCGGCGTACATGGCGGAAATCCATCGGGGTGGACTGATTTCCGTGGCCAAGGGTCAGAAGGAAGCCGGGCGCGCGCTGGGCGTCGGCCTGTTCGGCATGCAGCGCCTGATCGTGATCCCCCAGGCGTTCCGGATCTCGCTGCCGACGTTGATCAATGAATACATCACGGTGGTCAAGCTGACGTCGCTGGTCTCGGTCATCTCCCTGACGGAAATCCTCACGGTCGGCCAACGCCTCTATGCCACCAACTTCCTGGTCATGGAAACCCTGGCTGCGGTGGGCGTGTACTACGTGCTGATCGTCACCGTGTTCGGCTATTTCCTGCAGCGTCTGGAGCGCTACCTGGACCTGAACTTCCGCAAGCCCCACACACTCGACGCCGCCGCCGTGGCCAAGCTCAAGGCCTGCGCCGAAGCCTTGCCCGACAGTGCGCGCAAAGCAGCGGGCAACAACGCGACGCCTATCCTGCAATTGAAGAACATCCAGAAGAGCTATGGCACGCACCAAGTGCTGATGGGGATCGACCTGAATGTCGAGTACGGCCAGGTGATCTCGATCATTGGCCCTTCCGGTTCCGGCAAGACTTCGCTGATCCGCACGGTCAACGGTCTGGAAAGCATCGATACAGGCAACATTCTGTTGTTCGGTGAGAAGTTCATCGAAGCATCGGACAAACCCGACAGTTCCCGCCTGCGCAAAGGCGTGCGGCACATCGGCATGGTGTTCCAGAACTTCAACCTGTTCCCGCACCGCACCCTTCTCGACAACGTCACGCTGGCGCCGCGCTACCACGGCCGTCCGGGCGAGCTGAGCGAACACCGTGCTTATGCGCTGCTGGACAAGGTCGGCCTGCTGGCCCATGCCCACAAGTACCCGCACCAGCTCTCCGGCGGGCAGCAACAGCGCGTGGCGATCGCGCGTGCCTTGGCCATGGAGCCGGACATCATGCTGTTCGATGAGCCTACGTCAGCGCTCGACCCAGAGTTGGTGGGCGATGTGCTGAACGTCATACGCGACCTTGCCAATGAAGGCATGACCATGATTATTGTCACCCACGAAATGGACTTTGCCATGTCGATTTCCGACCGGGTCGTCTTCATGGAGAACGGCAATATCCAACTGGATGCTGCACCTGAAACCATACGATGCGATGCCGAAGGAGAGAGAGTGCGGCGCTTCATGGGCATCAGTACGCTGTCGCCAAACCTGTCTGCCACCGTGGATCATGCGTAAGCAGGGTGCTGTAGTAGACAACCACTTTCTTTGAGCTTCTTTGTAGGAAAACACGCATGAATCTTGGAATAGCAGGACGCTGGGCGCTGGTGTGCGCCGCCAGCAAAGGCCTGGGTAAAGCCTGCGCACAGGCACTCGTCAGCGAAGGCGTGAACGTGGTGATCACCGCCCGAGGCGAACAGACGCTGAATGAAACAGCCCGTCAGCTCAGAGCGATAAATCCTGAAGTGACTGTCATCGCCGTCGCCGGAGACATTTCAACGCCCGAAGGTCGGGCGGCCGCCCTCGTGGCCCATGAGCATTTCGATATTTTGATCAACAACGCTGGCGGCCCTCCGCCCGGGGATTTCCGCGAATGGAACCGCGACGCCTGGCTCAAGGCGCTTGATACCAACATGCTCACCCCTATCGAGTTGATCAAGGCAACGGTAGACGGTATGGCGATGCGCGGATTTGGCCGAATCATCAACATCACGTCGAGTGCCGTGAAGTCCCCTATCGAAAGCCTGGGTCTGTCCAATGGCGCGCGCAGTGGTCTGACGGGATTTATCGCAGGACTTGCCCGGCAAGAAAACATTGCCAGTCGGAATGTGACGATCAACAACCTGCAACCGGGCTCATTCGATACCGATCGACTGCGTGACAACCTGGTCGCCGCTGCCGAAAAGTCGGGGCAAGACAGTGAGGCATTCCTCGGCGAATGCCGTCGCGAAATTCCTGCCAAACGCTTCGGCTCACCCGAGGAGTTCGGTGCTCTGTGCGCCTTCGTTTGCAGCAGTCATGCAGGCTACCTGACGGGGCAGAACCTGTTGATTGATGGAGGGGCCATTCGCTCCAGCCAATAAAGACGACAGGCACAATTGGAACGGATGGCATAGACGCATTCGCCATTCGCCTCCTGTGTACGACGTGGTGGATCGGGAAACAGCCGCGGCTTTTTACTGAGGAACTTCGCAGTTTCGTTCATCCCGATACGCAACGGCCACCGCTTATGGCCATGCAGCTAAGGTGCTCCCGATGAGCCCCTTACCTGCACGAAAATCGGACACGCGGGTACAAAATCGGGCACAAAAGTAACAAGTAACACTCCCCCAACGTACGCCCGGCGCCTCGCCGGTTCCGCACAGCCCTTATGAACCGCAGCGCTCAGCCAATTCTTGAGAAGTGGCATGACCTTTGCTCCCTCATCTGATAATCATCTGATATATCAGATGATTATCAGGAGTGAGACATGTCCGAACCTATCGATTTTTCCAGCCATCGCCAGCCCGCGATTGCCCCCGTTAAAAGCGCAGCCCAACTGCGCGAACTCGCCTATGCGCAAATCAAGCAGCGGATTATCAGCTGCGAGTTTCGCCCCGGTGATGCGATCAATGAAGCGCAATTGACAGCGACACTGGGGCTTGGCCGCACGCCGATCCATCAAGCGCTGCACCGCCTGGAAGTTGAAGGCATGGTCACGATCATGCCGCGCAAGGGCGTGATGGTGACGGCCCTGTCACTCAACGATGTGCTGGACATGATCGAAGTGCGCGTGAGCAACGAACAGCTGTGCATCAAGCTGGCGGTTGAGCGCGCTCACGACTCCGAGATCCAGGCCATGCGGGACATTCTCGAGCGCACGCCCGCCCTGCTGGCCAAACACGACGTGGCGGGGCTCATGTCGCTGGACCTGCAGTTCCACATGTCGATTTCCGCCGCCGCACACAATCGCGTGCTGGCCGAACTGCTGCGCAACCTTCACGAAAAACAGGCGCGCTTCTGGTACCTGACCCTGTCGGAAAACCACCATAGCGAACGCATCTACCACGAGCATCTGCAAATCCTCGAGGCGTTGGAACAGCGTGACGGCGACGCCGCCGTCGCGGCTGTCCATCACCACATCGACGATTTCCGTCGCGCCATCATGCGCACCCTTTAATCACTGATCACGAGAGCTCTTCATGACCCAAATGACATTCCAAGTAGTCGGCCAGGGTGAACACCAGGCCAGCATCAAGCACCTGATTATCGCCGGCTGGGCAGGACGTAACAGCGAAGCGGTGGAGCACCACATTGCCGAACTGGAAGCGCTGGGCGTGCGCCGTCCGACGCAGGTGCCGTGTTTCTACCGGGTATCGGCCAGCCTGCTGAACAACGCCGAAAGCATCCAGGTTCCTGGCAAGGATTCATCCGGGGAGACCGAATTCGTGCTGCTCCCCAGCGAGCAAGGGCTATTGATCGGCCTGGGTTCGGATCACACCGATCGCAAGGTCGAAAGCTATGACGTCACGGTGTCCAAGCAGATGTGCGACAAACCCATCGCCCGGCAGGTTTGGCGTTATACCGAGGTTCAGGGGCATTGGGATCAATTGGTGATGCGCACCTGGCGTGTGCGTGACGGCGAGCGTGCGCTGTACCAACAGGGCCCGGTGACCAACCTGCTGGCGCCGGAAACGCTGCTGGCGAAACTCAACAGCGACGCTGCGCTGCCAGCGGACACTGCCATGTTCTGCGGTACGCAATCGGTGATCGGCGAACTGGGCTATGGCGAAGCCTTTGAAATGGAGCTGTTCGATCCCGTACTCAACCGCAGCCTGCGCCACCAGTACGGTGTCGAGCCGCTGCCAGTCGCGGAGTGAACCCAAAATGAAGGATATTGCACAGTTCGCCCAAGCGCTGGCTGACGGCCGTACCACCAGCGTCGGCTTGGTCAAGGAAGCGTTGATCCGTATCGAGGCGCATCGTGCGGCGGGTGGGGTGGCCTATATCAGCGTCGATGCCGAAGGCGCCTTGCAGGCCGCGCAGGCCAGCGATCTGGCACGGGCTTCAGGTTACGTGCCCTCGCCATTGGCCGGGCTCCCGGTCTCTATCAAAGACCTGTTTGATGTGGCCGGACAAGTCACTGCGGCCGGCTCCAGGCTACTGGCCGACGCGCCGCCCGCCAGCAGCGATGCGCTGGTGGTCGAACGGCTGAGATCGGCGGGCGCCATTTTGCTGGGCCGAACCAACATGAGTGAGTTCGCCTTTTCCGGACTGGGGCTGAACCCACACTATGGCACTCCACTCACGCCCTCTGCGGCTGAGCGCATTGCCGGCGGCTCCAGCTCCGGCGCCGCAGTGAGCGTGGCATTGGGCATGGCGGTTGCCGGATTGGGCACCGACACTGGCGGATCCATCCGGATTCCAGCCGCGTTCTGCAGCCTGACCGGGTTCAAGCCCAGTGCCAGCCGAGTTCCCATGGCCGGCACGTTCCCCTTGGCCGTTAGCCTGGACTCTGTCGGTGCCCTGTCACGCAGCGTCGCCGACTGCATCCTGCTCGACCGGATACTCACCGGCGATCAGCTGGATACCCGCGCCGCGTCCCTGACCGGGCTGCGCCTTGCGGTCACCAAGGATTTGGTCCTCGATCAGCTCGATGCCGGCGTCGCCGCAGCCTTCGAACGCGCCCTGGACCTGCTCGCCAAGGCAGGCGCCTGCATTCGCTGGTTCGATTTTCCAGAACTGCATGAACTGCCCCGTATCAACGCGGCTGGCGGGCTGACGGCTGCCGAAGCCTGGCACGGCCATCGCCAGTGGCTCGAGGGCGACAACGCCCAGTGCTATGACGCGCGCGTCGCTCAACGCATCCGCCGCGGCGCGGCCATCAGTGCCGCCGATTACCTGGACATTCGAAGCGAACGCCAACGCCTGATCAGCGTGGCGGGTGAGCGTCTGGGCGACGCCGACGCCTGGTTGATGCCCACTGTCGCCGTGGTCCCGCCGAAGTTGGCAGACCTCACTGAAGACGATGCATTTTTCGCAACCAATGGCCTCGTATTGCGCAACACCAGCGTGATCAACTTCCTAGACGGTTGCGCCCTGAGTTTGCCGTGCCAGCGCGGCGACGAGCTGCCGGTCGGGCTGTCGATCGCCGGCCTGCATGGGCAGGACGCTCGTGTCCTGCAAGTGTCTCGCGCTATCGAGGCACTGTTACAAGAGCACACTTGATGCACTGCCGCTGAACCAGGGGCAGGCCCGGCCTGCCCTGTTTTACCTGACTGACTCACCGAAAAAATGACACGGCGGACCCTCGTGCGTCCTCACTCGCCTGCCAATCGGCTTGCGTGCCCAACTGCGCAACGAATTGACGAGATAACTTATGAACCGAAGTCACGCAAGTTCAACCATGGCGATCGACCTCGACCCGACGACGGTCGAAGTGGCTGCCGTCTATCGCAAGATCGCCTGGCGCCTTCTGCCGTTTCTGGTGTTTCTCTTCGTCCTGGCCTGGATCGACCGGGTCAACGTCGGTTTCGCCAAGCTGGCCATGCTGCAGGACCTGGGTTTCAGCGAAGCCGTTTATGGCCTGGGCGCCGGGATATTCTTCATCGGTTACTTCATCTTCGAAGTGCCCAGCAATCTGCTGCTGGAAAAAATCGGCGCCCGCCGTACCCTGGCGCGCATCACCATCATGTGGGGCCTGACGTCCATCGCCATGGCGTACGTCGAAAGCGCCTGGTCGTTCTATGTGCTGCGGTTTCTGCTCGGGGCCTTTGAAGCAGGCTTCTTTCCCGGCGTCGTGCTGTATCTCACCTACTGGTTTCCAGCGGCGCAGCGGGCAAAGATCAACGGCATGTTCATGACCTCCTTCGCCATTGCCGGCGTGGTCGGTGGCCCACTGGCCGGGTTCATCATGAGTCGCATGGTCGGGGTCGGCAGCCTGGCCAACTGGCAATGGCTGTTCATCCTCGAAGGCATTCCTTCGGTGATCGCCGGTTTCCTGGTCCTGCGTTATCTCCCGGAGAAACCGGCCAATGCCAAGTGGCTGAGCTCGGCACAACGCAAAATGGTCAGCGACACCATTGCCCGCGAAGACAAGGCGCCCGGCAAACACAGCGACCTTCGTTCCTTGCTGCGTTATCCCAAGCTGTGGTTATGCGCGCTGGTGTATTTCTGCCTGGTCAGTGGCAACGCGACCATTGCGTTCTGGACGCCATCCGTCATCAAGTCGTTGGGCGTCGATGACAACATGAACATCGGACTGCTCTCCTCGATCCCCTTTATATTGGGCACCGTGGCGATGCTGTGGAACGGCTTTCACTCCGACAAGACCGCTGAACGCCGTGTGCACTGCGCCATGGCAGCCCTGCTCGCCGGCCTCGGATTAATCTGCACCGGCCTGTTCATCGGCAATGCCGCGCTGGCGTTGATCTCCCTGACCGTGGCCGCCATGGGCATTCTTGCCGCTTTTCCGGTGTTCTGGTCGATTCCAGGTGCATTCCTGGCAGGCACCGCCGCCGCGGGGGGCATTGCGCTGATCAACTGCATCGGCAATCTCGCCGGCTTCGTCGCGCCCTACATGATCGGATGGCTGAAAACCCAGACCGGTAGCCTGTCCGCTGGCCTGTATCTGGTCGCAAGCTTTGAAATACTGGCGGGTGTGTTACTCCTGTTGTTATTCAAAGGGATCAAGGTGAGTAAGCCGTAGATTTGAGCCGCGATCCATATCTGAGCATCGGAGCACAACGTCGTCCATCGAATCGGCGTTGTGTTTCCCTGATGAACCATGGCCCTCTACTCCTTTGCTGAATGTAGCTTTGAATGACGAACCCCGCCCCCGCGCAGAGGTCAAAGCCAGTGATGGCATCGCCAATGATCAAAGGCCTCTGGCCTGCTTCATTAAAGGGCGAAGCCAGAAGCTCACACACTTTAGGGTGCGCCGGATAACTTCAGCAGGCTCGGATTCTGCCCGGGCAGGTGTTGACTGCTGCTCACATCCAATGCTCCCGTTTCGGAGTACGAACATGACTCAGTCAATGCGGTTCTTCCTATCGATCGTCCTCGCGACAGCCTCACTGGCATCGGCGAGCTTCCTGAACACTGCAGGTGCGGCAACCGCCGAGGATCTGAATGCCGACTCTCGGCAAGCGTTACAAACGCTCTACAAGGCCACGCCCTTTGCCGAAACCATTTCGCACAAAGCCAAAGCGATTCTTGTCTTCCCGAAAATCATCAAGGCGGGCCTGGTGTTTGGTGGCAGCTATGGCGAAGGCACATTGATGAAGGGCAAGCAGGTAGAGGGCTATTACAACTCCGTCACCGGGTCATGGGGGCTGCAGGCAGGCGCCCAGTCGTATGGCTATGTGGTGTTCCTGATGACCGATAAAGCCGTGAACTACGTACGCGAATCCAAGGGCTGGGAAATCGGCGTAGGTCCGACTGTGGTGGTGGTGGATGCAGGGGTGGCGAAGAATCTGTCCAGCTCGACGTTGAAGGACGATGCCTACGCGTTCATTTTCGACCAGCAGGGGTTAATGGCCGGGGTGAGCATCGAAGGCACCAAGATTTCCCTGATCAAGCGTTGAAGGCGTCGTTTGGCGCAGGGATGCGCCAGACCCAAAATCGCCGGGCGGTTCGAGTGCTGTTCATGGATTGAACCTCAGTGAACCCAGTCTTCGAAAGCCAGTCCTTCAATGCGGCTGAATTCGCGCACATTGTCCGTGACCAGTGTGCTGCCTGAGGCCATTGCATGGCCCGCGATAGCGGTGTCGTTCTCGCCAATGAGCAAACCTGCCAGCGTGAACTGGAGCTTCGCCTCCACCGTTGCGTCTACGGCACTCTGATCCCAGGGCAGCACCGCATCCAGGCGTTTCACAAACTCATCGACCAACGTTTTGTGCTTGGACGACGCCTTCTTGCCGATCTGCCCGTAACGCATTTCGGCGTAGGTAATCGCAGAAATCACGATCCGGTTGTTTCGCTCAACCGCTGCGGCCAATCGCTGCAACACAGACTCGGGGCGATCGCGCATGATGAACTATCGAGAACGAATCCCTTCTGTCCACTGGTCGAGATGGCTTGCTCTATAGATTCAATAAAACTATATTTGAGTCTATAGATTCTATGTGAGGTATTAAACATGGCCGTCGCCCTCCAGGAACAGGCATTCACCAAGAGCCAGTGCGTGACAGGTCTGCGTGCGGCGGTTGGCATTCTCGAAAAATGGGCCGCGTCCAGCGACCAGGCCTGTCGCATCCTGCGCATTTCCCGCAGTACTTACACCCGCGCCAGGCAGCGCGATCCCGCCTGGGCCGTGGCGCTGGATTCGGACCAGATGCAGCGCATCAGTTTTGTGCTCAACATCCACGCCGCGCTGCGCCTGGTCTTCGATAACCCGGAAAACGTCTATGGTTTTCCTTCGATGGCCAACGACAACGAGTTTTTCAATGGGCGTAGCCCGCTCGAGATCATGTCCCAGGGCGATATGATTTCCCTGTATGAAACCTTTCGGCGCATTGACGTGCTGCGGGGCGCGCAATGGTGAGGCTCGGCGAACTGGCAGTGCTTGCCGGCGCGCAGTTACAGGCCTACCGTCTGGTCAATTCGAAGTTTCCGCCCATCGCGTTGTTTGATGATGTCGCGGACGAGGACGAGTTTGAGCTGCTGTATCAGCTACAGGCGCTGACCAATCCCAGGCTGAAAAACGAAGTGGGTCACCTTGAGTTGATTCCGCGGGCAGAGATCCCGTTCGGTATTCCTGGCTGCTCTTACGCAACGGCGCCTTTTACCCACGTCAACCCGGCGGGTTCGCGGTTCAGCGACGGCAGTTTTGGCGTGCTGTACCTGGCGGACTCCGTGGAAACGGCGCTGGCCGAGGTTCGGCATCACCAGAGTCTGTACTGGTCGAATGTGCCGAGTCTCAACTATGAGCGGTTTGTTTTCCGCGGACTGTCCTGTTCCTTTGTCGACGTGGCGATGAAAGATGCCGCGTCCATCCCGACGACCGATCCGGTCTATGATCCTGTCGATTACACCGATTCCCGTCGCCTGGGGAGGTCTGTCAAGGAAGCCGGATGTCCCGGCATTCGCTACAACTCCGTGCGCATGCAGGGCAGTCATTGCTGGGCACTGATGACGCCACGAGCGGTTTTATCGGTTGTTCAAACTGCGCATTACGAGATGGTCTGGAATGGGCAGGTCACCAGTGTCAGCAAGATCAGCGAGGCCTGATTGCGCCCTCCGCCCTCACGCCAACCCCTGTAGGAGCCGGCTTGCTGGCGAAGGCGTCTTCATGGGCGCTGCAAGGCTTGAGGCCGTCTTCGCTGCGGTGCGGCGATCCGACAAGCCAGCTCCTACAGGGATTAGCGTAGACGTGCTGATTCCGGGCATCAGTTGCAACAACGCTCCCCAACCCGACAAAAACACGATGCCGTAATTTCCACATCAGCCCGGGCCATCGCCAGGTCCAGTCGAGTCTGTGCAGCGGCCGCATCAGCGTCCCGGCCCAGCCGTTTCAGGCATTCCACATACCCGTGCAGGCTCCACACATTGTCCAGATGCCAGGCCGCACGGCTGAGGGTGTTATCCAGCCCCAGATCGGCGCGATAAGCCTGCAAGGCTTCTTCCACCCTGCCCTGCTCCAGCAGCAGCGCGCCCAGCGCATGCCGGACCGGCTGCATCCAGCCCCACGGTTCGTCATAGGGCAGGTTGTCATCCAGTGACCGCGCCTGGCGCAACTGAGCAAACGCGCTGTCGTAGTTGCCTTTGCGGTACTCGATTTCCCCGCTCAGCATCGCGCCGGCCACCGCCAGGATGTCGATGCAGGTGTTGTTGAAGACGTAGCGGGTTGCCGGCACCCGGGTCAGGGCATCGAGGAAGAATTGCTGTTCGGTTTCTGCCGCCGCGACATGCCCACAGGCAGCGTGCGCCACGCCCCTGGCGTAATGCAGCATGGCCGTGGTCACGCAGTACAGCGCCTGGTCGTTCGGCAGCGGGGTGGCGAGGATGTCCTGCCATTTGCCGAAGCGTATCTGCACATGAACCTTCATCGACACGAAACCTTCGAGCCAGTCGGCCATGGGCGGCTGTTCCACGCGCAGCAGTTCTTCGCGGAGGGTCGCCTGCAGTTGATTGGCGGCGTCCAGGGCCGGTTGGTACTGGCCGAGGAACATCGCCGAATAGAGTTTGAAGTGGTAGTTGTGGCAGCGGTACAAGGTATAGAAGTTGAGCGGACCTTCCTGTTCCAGGTATTTACTGTCGGCCTGGATCGCCCGGCTATTGGTGATCATGGCGCCACGGTAATCGCCACAGAGCACGTCGATGTGCGACGGCATATGACGCAAGTGTCCGGCGTCCGGCACCAGGTCACGCAGGACATCGCCGGCGCGCAACGCCCGCTCCGGGTGCGGCGACATTTCCATGGTGTGGACGTACATGTGCAGCACACCCGGGTGCGGTGCATCGCCGTGTTGTTCCATGCGCTGCAGCGCCTGTTCCAGCACGGCCACCGCCTCAAGGGTGTCGGCGCCCGCTGTCGGTTGACCGGTGCGCAGGTCCCACAACAGCCACGGTGTGCGGTCGATCATGGCCTCGGCAAACAACGCAACGACGTCGGGATCATCGGGGAAGGCTTTATAGACATCGCGCATGGACGCCGCATAGGCATCGTTCCAGCTGAAGAGTTGCTCAAGGCTCGTCGCCTGGTTGGCCTGATAGCGTTGCTCCAGTGCCCGGATCAGCCCCTGCTCCACCGGCAATGCACTGTCGATATGCGCCAGCGCGGCTTGTGTCGCCAGTCGGGCCTGGGCCACGGCCTCTTTCAACTCCTGCTCGATGAAGGCATCCCAGCGCTTGTTGTAGTTGGGGCCCGAGGCGTAGGCGATGCCCCAGTAAGCCATTGCGCAATCGCGGTCGTGTTCGATCGCCTTGCGAAAACAACGGATGGCTTCATCGTGGTTGTAGCCGTAGCACCATACCAATCCACGATCGAACCAGAGCTGGGCCTGGGGCGAACGGGTCGTTACCGGGCGGCTGTAGGTACCCAGATCGTAATAGTCGTCCATCGATTCATCCTCCCGACCAACGCCTGAAACCTCACAGGAAATCCTTGCAGACCCGAGAGGTAAAGAGGCCTGGTTTCCTGGAGACCATCGATAGTTCAAGAGGTCCAGCATACCCCGGCGGTGTTGGCTGAGCAGTGTAGCCGACGACAGGCCAGGTGCTCTCGAAGACGAGGAAACTTGCTCAAATCACAGGGGCAGCGGGCGATACGGTGACATGCCATTGGGTGATCCAGGCCCTGGATGACACAGGCCGTGCACTGGCCGTTGTGACGATGACCAACCAGGACGGCGACACCTGGATGGGGAGACCCGCGGCGTCATGCCAGGCCCGAAAGAGCGAGAAATAATGCTGCGGATGCTCGCCGAAGGTGATCCCACTAACGGTGCAACGCACCTTTGCGAGTACCGGGAGTCATAGTAGACATGCCTCATCCGTCACGACTTCACCACGCTGGCGTTGCCAGGTTCTGGAGGTCTTCCCATGACCAATTCGCAAGTTGTAGCGACTCCCGCACAAACCCTACTGCTCGAACGTAACGGTTGGGTACCCAACAACCCGCGCCTGCCGGTGCTCATTTACCCCAAGGCCATTGCCGTACAGGGCAGCGACCCGGCGGCGCTGTTCGAGAAAACCTTCAACGCCAATGGCTGGCCAGCGCAATGGCGCTACGGCGTCTACAACTACCACCACTATCACACCGAAGGTCACGAAGTGCTTGGCGTCGCCAGCGGCCACGCGCGCCTAATGCTTGGCGGCCCCGAGGGCCATGTGCTGGAAGTCGGCCCGGGCGATGTGTTGCTGCTGCCAGCGGGCACCGGCCATTGCAACCTGGATTCCAGTGACGACTTTCTGGTGGTCGGCGCGTACCCGCCGGGGCAGCACGCCGATATCTGCCGCGAGGCGCCGAGCGCTGCGCAACTGGCGAGCATCGATGAGCTGCCGTTTCCCGACCGGGACCCGGTGCAGGGTGTGGAGGGTGCGGTACGCCAGTATTGGGTCGGTCAGCGCCGGCAATAAAACCCTGACCTATCCCAGGGAAGCGGCCTCTTCGGGCTGCGGCTGCTCACGCGAAGTCACCAGGCCGATAAAGGAAATCAGCAACGCCAGGCCGATGGTCGTACTCACCTCGGTACGGTGCTCGGGTGTCACCATCATCACCGCCAGTGCCGCAGAGATAAATCCGATGACCAGCCAGGTGAGCCAGGGAAACAGCCACATGCGAAAGGTCAGTTCGATGTTCTGGCGGCGCAGCATCCGGCGCATGCGCAACTGGGAGACTGCAATCACCAGGTACACCAGCAAGGCGATGGCGCCAGAACTGGCGAGCAGGAACTGGAACAGTCCGGCGGGCATGAAGTAACTGAACAAGGTCACGCCCGCACCCAGTACGGTACTGGCGATCACCGCAGCGCGTGGCACGCCGGCTGACGACGTTACCTTCAGCGCTTTGGGCGCATCGCCACGCCGGCCCAGCGAGTACAACATGCGCGAGGAAATGTAGATCGAGGAATTCATGCAGCTGGCGACGGCAATCAGCACCACCACATCCACCAGCAGTTTGGCGTGGGGAATGTTCATCAATTCCAGCGCCCGCTGGTAGGAACCCACCGACGCCAGGAGCGGATCGTTCCAGGGCACCACGGAAATGACCACGAAGATCGACAGCAGGTAGAACACGCCGATGCGCCAGATCACCGAGCGCGTGGCCTTGGCAATGTTCTGTGCAGGATTACTCGATTCAGCTGCCGCGATGGTCACCGCTTCCGTACCGATGAAGCTGAACATGATGGTGATGAAGGCACCCACCACCGCCGACAGGCCGTTGGGCGCAAATCCGCCATGCTCATCCATCAATCGACTCAAGCCGCTGACTTCCCGATCGGGGCCCAGCGGCCGATGGCCTGGTCGGCATAGGTGGAGAACGACCCGGTATCCGGGTTGGCAACCGCCATTTCACCCAGCATGCGCATGACCAGCACGACCAGCAGGCCGGAGAACAGATACGCCAGCATGACGGCCGGGCCAGCCGCGGCAATGGCGTGCCCGGAACCGACGAACAATCCTGCGCCGATGATTCCCGCGATAGACAGCATTGTGACGTGGCGCGGCTTGAAGCCCTGCGCCAATTGGCCATTCGAATCCTTGGAGGTCGGGCTGATCATTGGTTGTTATTCTCTGGTGATCGACATTTAAGCGTACTGACTGAGGTCAGGCGATCATCATTCCTTCCTGTAGCCCCTCCTGGAAGCGGCACTCCTCAAACGCTACTGCACTTTTCAGATCGGTCATCACGATGTGTGCACCGCGCCTGAAAAGATGCGCCACCTTACCCGCCTTGCCCGCCAAATCAGTTACATGATCGCGCCGCCTCCGTATCTGATCTCGCCACGCGCGAACAGGGCCGGTTGAATAAAGGGGGGACACCGAGCCAGACGACTCAGCCGTGCAACGCCATCAGCCTGACCGCTCCTGGCGCTGGTACTGCCGCGGGCACACGCCAAACCGGGCGCGAAATTCCCGGGAGAAATGCGCGCCGTCGGAGAAGCCGCAGTCCATGGCAATCTGGGTGATGCTGCTGTGGCTGTTCAACAGCAGCCAGCCGCCGTACTCGACCCGCAGCGAGCGCTGGAATTCCATGGGTGAAAGCCCCAGCGACTGCTGGAATGCCCGTGTCAGCTGGCGCCGCCCGAGCCCTACATAGCGCGCGATGGCATCCAGGGTCGGCAGGCTGTCCATGCGCTGCTCGATATAGTGCGCGGCCTGACGCACGCGCTCATCCTTGATGTCCGCCAGGTTGGCATAGAAGTGTGCCTGCGGCTGCCGCCCCGGGCGAATGCCCTGCAGCATCATGTGCCGCACCGCCTGCTGGGCTTTTTCCCGGCCGCAATGCCGGGCCACCAGGTACAACCCGAGGTCGATGGCCGCGGTCGAGCCGGCACAGGTGATCAGGTCGCCTTCGTCGATGAACAGATGATCCACCGCCGCCGGGGTCTTGGGGAAACGTGCCCGGAACGCATCCAGCACGTTCCAGTGCACGCACACCGAACGGTTGCCAACCACGCCTGCCTGCGCCAGGGTGAAAGTCCCCGTGCAAATGCCCAGCAAGCGCGTACGACTCGCGGCGGCGCGCTGCAACCAGTCACGCAAGGGGTTGGGCAGATGGGTATTGAGGTAATCGTTGCCGCCGCAAATGGCCACGTAATCGAAGGCTTCAAGATCCTGCGCCAGCCCCCCGGACACCTCCAGCGTGATCCCGGCGCTGGAGGTTCGCGGCAATCCGTCCACACTCATCACACGCCAGGCCGTATGGATCTGCCGGCTGCCGCCGCCGAGGTCGGCGGACAGGCGCAATACATCGACCAGGCCGGAAAACGCCGCCAGGGTGAATTGATCCAGAAGGACCAGTCCCACTGACAGCTGCGGTCGACTGCCTGCCCCAGGATCGGGGGAGTCAGGTTGAAGGCAATCTCGATGCAGCGGAGTCGTTTTTGGCATGACCTAACTATTCAACTTTAAGACCCCGAAGTGCAAGCGCTCGCAGCAACGATACGAGCAAGATTCAGACAAGGGGAACAGTCCAACAACGCCCCAAGGGGACACACGATGAAACTGAAGACAGGTAAGAAAATCACCGCTGCTCTTTTAGTTACCGGCTGCATCTCCTCATCGGCCGCCATGGCCGAACAGCAAAAGCTGACCGTGGCGTTGTACGGCGGTAACTGGGGTGAGGCGTTCCTCAAATGTGTTGCAGAACCTTTCACGAAAGCGACCGGGATTGCCGTTGCAGCGGAGGTCGGCACCTCGACCACCACCCTGGCCAAACTCCAGCAACAGAAGTCCGACCCGACGATCGATGTGGCCTGGATGGACGGTGGCATCAGTGAATTGGCCTATGCCGCCGGGGTCGTCGCCGATCTCGATCCGGCGGCCATTCCCAACCTGAAGAACGTGCAGGAAAAAGCGCTCTACTCCGATGCCGGTCATACCTTCGCCGTCAGCAGCGGTTTCTATTCCCTTGGCCTGACCTACAACACCAAGGAAATCAAGGAGGCGCCCACCAGCTGGAAAGACCTGTGGAAGCCGGAGTATGCCGGCGCCATCGCCCTGCCCTCGCCCGCCAACTCTTCCGGGGTGCCCTTTGTGTTCTTCATGGCCGATGTCTGGGGCATCGACCGGGCCAACCTGGAACCGCTCTATTCCAAGCTGGGCGCGCTGGACACCGCATTGTTCTTCGACAGCTCGGGTGCCGCCACCAATGCCTTTCAGAGTGGCGAAGCGATCATCGGCGCGCATTTCAACGTCGGTGCCTGGGACTTGATCGACAAGGGCGCGCCCATCGGCTTCACCATTCCCAAGGAAGGTGCCTGGGCCACCGATGCGCGCCTGCACCTGATCAAGGGGGCGAAGAACAGCAAGGCCGGTGAGCAGTTCATCAATACCGCACTGACCAAGGAAGCGGCGTCCTGCCTGGCCGGCAAGCTGTACCTGGGGCCGGCGGTGAAAGGTGTCGAGGTGGCTGATGACGTGGCCCGCAAGCTGCCATGGGGCGTGGGCGGTTCGATCGACAACCTGCGTTTGTTCGACTGGAGCCAGATCAACGCGCAGCGCGCCAGTGTCACCAACGACTGGAACCGCAAAGTCACCGCCAAAAACTAGCTCAAGAGGTCTGCAATGTCAGTTTTGTTGAGCATCGACAGTGTCTGTAAAAGCTTCGGGCCGTTCCAGGCGCTGGACAACATCCACCTGGACATCGAGCAGGGCGAATTCATCGTGCTGCTCGGCCCCAGCGGTTGTGGCAAGACCACCTTGCTGCGCTCGATCGCCGGCTTCATGCAGCCCGATTCCGGCCGCATCGCGATCGAGGGCCAGGATGTGAGTCGGCTGCCTCCCTACCGTCGGCCTCTGAATACCGTGTTCCAGAACTACGCCCTGTTCCCACACATGACCGTCCTGGAAAACGTCGCCTACGGACCGCGGCGCCAGGGAGTCAATCGCGCCGAGGCACGGCTCAAGGCTCGAGAAGCCCTGGCGATGGTCGGCCTGGAAGCCCTGGAGGAGCGTTTTCCCCGCGGTTTGTCCGGTGGGCAGCAGCAGCGCGTGGCCCTGGCTCGCGCCATCGTCAATCAACCGAAACTGCTGTTGCTCGACGAGCCGCTCTCGGCCCTGGACATGAAGCTGCGCAAGCGCATGCAGCTGGAACTCAAGCACCTGCAGGCCAAGCTCGGCATCGCCTTCATCTTCGTCACCCACGACCAGGAAGAGGCGATGACCATCGCCGACCGTATCGTGGTGATGAATGCCGGACGGATCGAACAGGTCGGCGCCAGCAGCGAGATTTACAGCGCCCCCGCTTCGCGCTTCGTCGCCGACTTCATCGGCGAGGCCAACCTGATCGGCTATCAGGCCAGCGATAGCGGGGAGATTCGCCTGGGGATCGCTCATACACCGATTTCGAGCGCGGCAAAAGATCTCCTGCCCCACGGCGTGGCGGTGCTGCGTCCCGAACATCTGCAGGTGCTGGATGCATCGAGTCCGGCGAGCGCCAGTTGCTGTGAACTCAAGGGCACGGTGACCGATATTGTCACCGTGGGCAGTCATACCCTGGTGCACTCCCTGATCGACGGGCAATCGATCGTGGCGCGCACCATGGGTTTCCCCCGCGCCGACCTGATCACCGGAAGTGCCGTGCGCCTGGGCTTCAATCCCGCGCACCTGCATCTGATCGGGGAGCCGGTATGAAACGCCCGGTGCTCGCCCCCTCGTTGATGCTGTTCGGTGCCCTGGCCTTTTTCACGGCGTTCTTTCTCGCGCCTTTCGCCGTGGTGATCTTCGCCAGCCTGACCAAGGGCGCCGATCAGGCGTTCACCCTGGAGCACTACGTCAGGGTGCTGGGCGACCAGTACCACTGGGATGTGATTCTGGTGACCTTCCGCATCGCCGCGCTGACCACCCTGATCTCGTTGCTGCTGGGGTATCCGCTGGCCTGGTACCTGGTGCGTGTCGTCAAATGGCGTGCCTGGCGCCGTGCCTGCGTGATCCTGCTGGTGGTGCCGATGTTCACCAGCAACATCGTGCGCTCGTTCGGCTGGATGGTGCTGCTGGGGCGCAAGGGCCTGGTCAACCAGAGTCTTATGGAAACCGGCCTGATCGATACCCCGGTGCGCTTCCTGGGCACCGAACTCGGGATCCTGATCGGCATGGTGTACATCCTGCTGCCGTTCATCGTGCTCGCGGCCGGCAACGCCCTGGCGCAGGTCGACCCGGCCTTCGAACAGGCCTCCGAGGACCTTGGCGCCAGCCCCCGCGCGACCTTTTTCCATGTGGTGCTGCCGCTGACCATGCCCGGCATCATCTCCGGCTCGATCATGGTCTTCACCCTGGCGGCGAGCGCCTACGTCACGCCGGCCCTGCTGTCCGGGGGACGGATCTCGGTGCTGTCGATGCTGATTTTCCAGCAATACAGTTCGGTCTTCGACTTCAACTACGGCGGCGCGCTGAGCGTCGTGCTGCTGATCTTTACCCTGGTCATGGTCGGGTTGGCCGGGCGAGTCGGCAGTATCCGGGGGAGCAACTCATGATCACTAAAATACTGGTCAGGCTGGTGGCCTGGGCCGTGCTGGGCTACATGCTGCTGCCACTGGTGGTCATCCTCGGCGTCTCCGTCACCGCCTCGTCATTCCTGGCCTTCCCGCCACAGGGCTGGACGCTGGACTGGTACGCCAAGATGCTCAGTGATCCAAGCTATGTGGCGTCCTTTGCCACCAGCACCGTCCTGGCCCTGGTCGCCACCTTTGTCGCGGTGCTGCTCAGCGTGCCGGCCGCCCTGGCGATGGCACGCTACGACTTCCCCGGCAAAGCCACGATCCTCGCCGCCCTGACTTCACCGCTGGTATTTCCGCACATCGTGCTGGGGGCGGCGCTCTTGCAGTTTGGCGGCTACTTCGGCTTGACCCGCAGCTTCCTGGCGTTGTTGATCGGTCACACCATCATCATCTCGCCCTTCGTCCTGCGTTCGGTGCTGTCGATGCTGACGCCTGAGCAGCGCGCCCTGGAAGAAGCCTCGAGCGATCTGGGCGGTACCCCCTGGGCCACCTTCTTTCTGGTGGTGCTGCCGCAGATCCGGCCGGGGATTGTCACCGGGTCGATCTTTGCCTTCATCTCGTCATGGATCAACGTGGAGCTGTCGATCTTCAACACCACGCCGGACCTGAACACCATCCCGGTGAAGCTCTTCAACTACGTGCAGTACACCGTCGACCCGACCATCGCCGCCGCTTCCGGCGCCACCATCATAGTCGTGGTGGTCGCCGTGATCATTCTAGATCTTTGCATCGGTCTCGACCTGTTATCAGAACGCAAATAACCACCCCACCTACATCCCGTAAGCCAGGAGTTCAGTCATGCGCATGCAAGACACGTTCGATGTCATCTATACCCATACCGAAGGTGAACCACTGTGCATCGTCCACAGCGGCATTCCCTACCCCGCCGGCTCCAGCATCCTGGCCAAGCGCGCCTTTCTCGAGCAGAACTATGACTGGCTGCGCAAGGCACTGATGCAGGAACCGCGCGGCCACAAGGACATGTTCGGGGTGTTTCTCACCCCGCCTTCCAGCAGCGAGTTCGACGCCGGGCTGATCTACATGGACGGCAGCGTGTATTCGCACATGTGCGGCCACGGCACCATTGCCGTGAGCATGGCGATGGTCGCCCTGGGCCTGGTGCCACGTGGCGCCGATGGCATCACCAAGATCCGTTTTGAAACCACCGCCGGCCTGGTGGTGGCCGAGGTGGCTTCGGAAGGTGACAACGTGCTCTGGACGCGTTTCGAAAACGTGCCGGCCTACGTGGCCGCCCAGGACATCCCGATCCATCTTCCCGGCTATGGCGACCTGAAGGCCGACCTGGTGTGGGGCGGCAACTACTTCGGCATCATCGACCTGACCGATTGCGACTTGCGCATCAGCCCGGACAACGGCAGCGAACTGTCGCGCCTGGGCCTGCTGGCACGCGAGCAGATCAACCGGCAGATGAAGATCCAGCACCCCACCGAAGCCCATATCAACGACCTCAACTTCATCACGTTCTGGCATCCGGCGACCATCGAAGGCGCGTTCTACAAGAACGTCCACGTCTTCAGCGCCGGCCAGCTCGACCGCTCTCCCGGCGGCACGGGCACCAGCGCGATGATGGCCATGTTCGAGGCCCGGGGCAAACTGGGCCTGAACCAACCCATCCTGTCCGAAGGACTGCTGGGCAGCGGCACCTTTGAAGGCTGCCTGCTCGGCGAAGTCGACCTCAACGGCACCCGCGCAGTGCGTCCGACCGTCAAGGGCACGGCCAGCATCCTCGGGACATCGCGCTGGGTAATCGAGCGTAATGACCCGGTGGGGGCGGGTTTCGTCATCAACTGACCGGGTGCAGTCAACAATTCTGTATGAACCAAACGCCTGGTCGCTGCATCAGGCGCTTGGTTCACTGTGAGTCGCTTGAGCCTCTCGCTTCAAGAATGGCGATAAATCATCATTTTCCAACCTGGAGTCGACCGGTGCTCCCGGTCCACTCCATCGACCACTGGCGATCAGCCCGCCGCGACCACGGTGATTTCCACCAGCAGGTCCGGCGCGGCCAGGCGCGATTCAACGGTGGCACGGGCAGGCGCGTGGCCTTCGGGCGCCCAGGCGTCCCACACCTCGTTCATGCCGGCGAAGTCGGCCTGGATGTCCGACAGCCAGACCTGTGCGCTGAGGATACGGGTTTTGTCGAGGCCGGCCTGGGCCAGGAAATTGTCGATCTTGGCCAGCACCTGGGCGGTCTGGCCCTTGATGTCCTGGGTGCGATCGGTGGCCGTCTGGCCGCCGAGAAAGGTGAAGCCGTTGCATTGAACGACACGGCTCATGCGTTGATTGGTTTCGATGCGTTTGATTTCCAGCATGTGAACTCCTCAGTGTTGCGCGATGGTTGAAGCGGATTGAAAGGATGCAGACGGCTCGCTGGCCGCCAGTTTGAAACGGTCGATGGCGAACGGTTCCAGTGAAATGTCCGAATGTTCGCCAAGAATGTGTTGGGCCAGCCGTTTACCGGTGCCGGGACCCATCTGAAAGCCGCTGCCGCAAAACCCGAATGAATAACTCAGGTTACTGGCTTTGCGACTGGCGCCTATCACCGGCAGGTCATCGGCCGTGAAGGCTTCGACCCCGGCCCAGACGCGGTTGACGCCCAGGTGTCGCAAATGCGGAAACAAGTCGGTGACCGTGCGCGCGCTGCTGCCCAGACGCTCCATCTCGACCTCGCCATGGCGCGCCAGAAAATCCAGCGACCCGACCAGCTTGCCGCCGATCACCACCGTACCATTGGCGAACTGCTTGAACGACAGTGCTCGTGTTGTGGCACCCAACACCGGGACACAGAAAGGCGCGACGCGATGGGTGACCATCAGCATCAGGCCCTCCGGATGCACGGGCACCGGCTCGCCGATCTGCGCAGCCAGTCCTCCGGCCCAGGCGCCCGCCGTTACCACCAGGTGCTCGGCGCTGAAATGGCCTGCAGGTGTGCTCACCCGCCACTGGGTACCTGTCTGCTCGATTTGTTGCGCCGGGGTGTTTTCGTGAATCCGTACCCCGCGTTTTTGCGCGGCCAGGCGAAACGCGGTGACGGTTTTAAAAGGCACCGCAAAGCCATCGTCCTTGACCCAGATGCCGCCCGTTACATGCCGTGACAGGGCCGGCACTGTGTCGAATACCTGTTGCCGGTCGACCAACACTTCATGGCTGAAACCCAACGCCTGAAGCTGCTCGACCCGCAACCGGCATTCCTCCAGATCGGCCTGACTCTCCGCCAGCTTGAGCTGACCGCTGGGGACAAAACCGCCGTCATCGCCCAGGGTATTTTTCAGGTCATGCCACAGATCACGCGAGGCCAGGGCCAAGGGAATTTCCGCCAGGTGGCGACCCAGGGTGCGCACGCCACCGGCATTGACGCCGGAGGCATGGCGCCCGCAATACTCCGCTTCCAGTACGGTCACCTTGACCCCGGCTTGCGCCAGGTACAACGCCGTGCTCAGGCCATGGATGCCACCGCCGATCACCAGCACATCTGCCTGGCGTTTGTTCGACTCACTCACCGGCCAGCTCTCCCAAAGTGATGGGTTTGATCGGTGGACGAATGCGGTAGTAACCCACTTCCGCCGCGGACACGCCGCGGGCCTTGGCGATGACTTCGGTCACGGTCAGGCCGCACATGCGCCCCTGACACGGCCCCATGCCACAACGACCGAATGACTTGGCCTGATTCGGGCCCGCGCACCCCAGGGCGACAAAGCTGCGCAGTTCACCCGCTGTCACTTCTTCGCAGCGGCAAACCATCACTTCATCGGCCGGAATGCGGTTTTGTTCTTTTGGTTGATAAAGCGCGTCGAGAAACGGCCGAATCCGCAGGTTGGCCTCCAGTTGTACGCGCAACGGTCGGGCCTGGTTATCACGTTCCGTGCTGCCGATGGTTTTGAGTCGGGCGGCAATCCCCAGCGCTGCCAATTGACCCTGCACCGCCGCTGCCTGGGCGCCACCGATGCCCGCACCGTCGCCGGCAACATAGACACCAGGCACATCGAGTTCGCCCCAGGGATCGGTGACCGGGCGGAAACACAGCTGATCCACGTCCCATTCATGGCGCGCGCGCAAGGCTTGGCTGAACTGGATATTCGGCACCACGCCTTGATGCAGCAGCACGCAACGGGTATCGATGCGCTGCACCTTGCCGGAGGCGCTGAAGGTCAGCGCCTGGGCCGCCTCTTCGCCCTCGACCGCCAATTGTTCGGCACCCGTGTAATGAGCGATCCCGGCACTGCGCAGGCTGCGCATCAGTTCCAATCCCTTGCGCAAATACGGCCAGGCGCGCAGCGCGGCAAACAGGTGACGGCGGGCACGCCAGTAATCTTCGGGTCGCGTGGTGTCGACCAGCGCCTTGATCGTCACACCGGCCCGCAGATACTGCCAGCCGAGCAGATACAGCAGAGGGCCACAACCGGCCAGGACCACCGGTTCGCTCGGCGCCAGGCCTGAGCTTTTCAGCAGAATCTGCGCAGCGCCGGCGCTCATCACCCCGGGCAAGGTCCAGCCGGCAATCGGAAACGGCCGTTCCATGGCACCGGTCGCCAGCAGCACGGCCTTGGCGTCCAGGGTATACAGACGACCTTCGCGCAGGTAACTGACCTGATGATCCCGGGTCACCTGCCACACCGATGCGCCTTTTTCATAGCGCACGCTCGAAGAGGTCAGGGCCTGGGCCAGTTGATTGCCGTGAGCATAATCGGGCCCCAGCAGGTCCCGGCGGGACAGCGGCGCCAGGGTGATGCCCCGATAAATCTGGCCACCCGGACTGCCCTGCTCATCCAGCAACACCACCTGCAAGCCCAGCCTGGCCATCTGCGTCGCGGCCGCCATGCCGGCCGCGCCGGCGCCAATCACCACCACATCCACGCTTTCACGGTTCATGACTGCACCTCCACGGCCTGGACATTCAGCGGTTGATAGATCAAATCCCGAGCCCCTTCCTGGGAACGGATGCGCATGCCGTCAACCACTTCGATCAGGCAGCTTTGGCGGTTGGGAACGCCGTCGATGTCCACCAGGCACTCGAAGCACACGCCCATCATGCAGTAGGGTGCCCGGGGCGACTCGCTGACCGGCGTGGCGCGAAAGCGGTTGATGCCGGACATCAGCAATGCCGCCGCGACGCTGATGCCGGCGGGCACGCTCAGCGGTTGATCGTTGAAGGTCAGGCTCACCGTCCGCGTCGCCCTGACCTCACTGATGACCGGTTGAAACAGCGGATCAGTGCGCATGTGAAAACACCTTGTCAGTTAGAAAACGATCACCGGAAAACACCTCTAGCTCATCAGGTCGCGCCCCGCCCATGATCCACGGCGCGATACGCAGGGCATGGGCGGCCGCCAGGGTCACGCCGCTGTGGCAGGTGACCACGAAGGCACCGGGTTGCGCGCTGGATTGCTGATAGATGGGAAAGCCGTCCGGGCTCAGCACCCGCAAAGCGCCCCAGGCCCGGACCAGCCGCACCTCGCGCAGCAAGGGAAAAGTCGCCACACCGCGCCTGGCAATCGCGGTCAAAACTTCGGTGGAGGTGCCGTCATCGAAGCCCACTTCCTCCATCGAATCGCCCAGCTGCACGGTGCCTTCGTCGGTCTGGCGGACGTTGAGGGTCGGGTACTCGAGAAAGGGCCGGACCCGCTCGCTGATCAACACCTGCCCGCGATTGGGCGCCACCGGTGCATACAGCCCCACCTGACGCGCCAGCGCCGCGTTGCCCAGGCCGGCGGCCAATACGATGCGTGGCGCCACGAAGCAACGCTCGCCGGCCCGGACCCGAAACTCACCGTGGGCGCAATCGATGCGATCGACCTGCACGCTGCCATGCAGTTGCGCGCCCTTGGCCTGCGCCGAGGTATGCAGGGCCCGCAGCAGCTTCAATGGATTGACGTGGCCATCCTGGGAGGTGTAGCTGGCGCCGATCACTTTAGGTCCGATCAGCGGCAACCGCGCTTTCACTTCGGCGGCGTCCAGCATCTCGTACGGGTAATCGCCCAGGGCATCCTGCAAAGTCTGCAATCGCGACTGGCGCTCCAGCAGTTCTTCGTCGCTGAAGCACGGGTGAAAACCACCCGGTTGCTTGAGCTGCACGTCGACCCCGCTGTCGGCCATCAGCGCTTGCGCGAACGCCGGCCAGCGACTCGCCGAGGAGCGGGTCCAGCGCGCGTAATCCGGCAGGTCATGACCCTTGCCCTGGACCCAGACCAGCCCGAAATTGCCCCGCGAGGCACGAAACGCGTCGTCGCCCTGATCAAGGACTACGGTGTCGACACCGCTGCGGGCCAAGCCATAGGCCACCGCCGTCCCCACCAGCCCGCCGCCGACCACAATCACGTCCGACTGCACGACGTTGAGTCTGTCCTGGCTCATTTGCCTTCTCCGATCAATACCCGATCCAGCCCGACCATGCGATCCAGCACCAGCATCAACACCAGGGTGCCGACGATCAGCACCGTGGAGACGGCGGTGATCAACGGATCGATGGTCTGGGAAATCTGGTTGTACATGGCCACCGGCAAGGTCGTGGTGCCGGGCGTGGCGACGAACACGGTCATGGTCAGTTCGTCGAAGCTCTGGATGAAGGCCAGCATCCAGCCGCCGATGACGCCGGTGCGGATGCGCGGCAGGACCACCCGGTGAAAGGCTGTCCAGCGCCGTGCCCCGAGCGACAGGGCGGCCTGTTCGATGTCGCGCTCCAGGCCGATGGTCGAGGCCAGCGTCAGCCGCAAGGCATAGGGCAGCACCACGATCACATGGGTAATGCTCAGTGCCCAGAAGGATCCGCCAATCTGCGCCATGGAGAAAAACCGCAGGAACGCAATGCCCAGCACCACGGAGGGAATCATCAGCGGCGACAGCAGGAAACCGGTCAGTGTGCCGCGCCCCGGAAACTCGTAACGGCTGATCGCCAGGGCCGCCGGGACTGCCAGCAACGTAGCGACGGTGGCCGAGACCAGGCCAAGTTTGAGCGACAGGAAAAACGCGTCGAGCATTTCCTGGTTCTCCAGCAACGCCCGGAACCAGCGTAACGACAAGCCGTCGGTGGGCAGCGACAGGTAACCCTTGTCGGTAAACGCCATCGCCATCACCACCAGCAGCGGCGCGACGATGAACGTGATGAACAGCAAATGAAACAGCAGCGAGAAAAATCCGTTCTTGTGCATGGCGGGTTACTCGAAGACTTGCTTGAATCGGCGCTCGGCCAGCTTGCTGCAACCCAGGATGATGATCAGGTTGGCAACCAGCAGGAGCATCGCGATGGCGGCACCGAGGGGCCAGTTGAGGGTGCCGAGGAATTCGTCGTAGGCCGCCGTCGCCACCACTTTCAGACGTCGACCACCGATGATCGCCGGGGTCGCGAAGGCTGAGGCCGCCAGGGCGAAGACGATGATCGAACCGGAGAGAATGCCGGGCATGATCTGCGGCAGGATGATTCGGCGGAACACCGTCAGACGCGACGCGCCGAGGGACAGCCCGGCCCATTCCACCTGCAGATCCAGGCGCTGCAAGGTGGCCCACACGGCAATCACCATAAATGGCACCAGCACATGGGTCAGGGCGATGATCACACCGAGCTGGGTGAACAGCATCTTCACCGGCTGCTCGGTAATCCCCAACGCCTGCAAGGCATCGTTGATCAGGCCGTTATTGCCCAGCAGGATCGCCCAGCCGAGGGTGCGCACCACCACCGAGATCAGCAGCGGCCCCAGCACCACCAGCAGAAACAGCGAACGCCAGCGCGGCGCCATGCGCGCAATGATGATGGTTTCCGGGACCCCGAGCAGCACACAGAGGATGGTGACCGCCAGCGCCATGCCGCCGGTGCGCTGGAAGATTTCATGGAAATAGCCGTCCTTGAACACCTCCAGGTAATTGCCGAGGCTGTAGACCGGCAACACGCCTTCGGTGTCGCTGAACAGGTTGAGCGACAACACCGCGGTCAACAGCAGCGGCACCAGCAACAGCGCGACGAACACCAGCAACGCCGGACCGCTGAGCAACCACGGCGCGGCACCGACGTGTTCGGCATCATACATGGCCATGGGCGACCTCCCGATCCAGCAGGCGCAGGTCGTCGTCGGACCAGTCCAGGCCAATTTCGCTGTCTTCATCGGGCGGTGGCGTGCCCAGGTTGGGCTGGGTCATGTGCACCACACCGAAACTGGTTTCCACCGCGATCAACCACAGGTTGCCGAGGAACACCCGCAAGCGCACGCGTCCGTTCAAACGCCCCGTGCCCGCCTGCGTCAGACGGATTTTTTCCGGGCGGATGTAGACATTGACGTCGTTGCCCAGGGAGCGATCTTCGTGGGGCACGTGCAACATCGTGTCCTTGACCTGCACATGACAGCACCGATCGTTGCGCGTCTGCACGGCGCCGGCGAAGGCGTTGGTCTTGCCCAGGAACGCCGAGGCGAACGGTGAGTGCGGGCGTTCGTACGCTTCGTAGGGGGTGTCGATCTGCACGATCCGGCCTTTTTGCATCACCGCAATGCGGTCGCTCATGGTCATGGCCTCGACCTGGTCGTGGGTCACCAGAATCGTGGTGATGCCCAGGTCGCGCTGAATCGCCCGCAACTCGATGTGCATCTCTTCGCGCAGCTTGGCGTCGAGGTTGGACATGGGCTCGTCGAGCAGCAACAGGTTCGGTCGAATCGCCAGGGCCCGGGCGATGGCGACCCGTTGCCGCTGCCCACCGGACAGCGCTTTGGGATAACGCTCGCCGAGGCCGCCGAGGCGCACCAGGTCCAGCGCTTCATCGATGCGCTTGCTGCGTTCAGCCTTGGGCACGCCGCGCATTTCCAGGCCGAAACTGATGTTCTGCGCCACGGTCATGTGCGGGAACAGCGCGTAGCTTTGAAAGACGATGCCCAGGCCGCGCTGCTCGGGACGCACGTGGGTGATGTCGCGGCCATCGAGGACGATGCGGCCTTCGGTGGGCTGGACGAAACCGGCAATGGATTGCAGGGTGGTGGTCTTGCCGCATCCGGAAGGTCCGAGCAAGGCGATGAATTCGCCGTGCCGGACTTCCAGGTTCAAACCGTCGATGGCCCTGAAACTGCCATAGGTCTTGACGATGCCTTCAAGGGTGAGAAATGCCATTGGCTTGCCACGCAGGCGCGGGCCTGCGTCTCCAGAATGAGGTCGGGAAGGATCGGAGCCATTTGCGCGGTTAGCGTTCGACCGTGCGGTTCCAGCGCGTCGTCCACTCGCTGCGCTGCTGGTTGATCGTGTCCCAATCGACCTTGATCAACGCGTTGACCTTCTCCGGGCCATAGGGCATGCGCGCGGCGATGTCCGGCGCGAGGGTGACGGTCTGGTTGACTGGCGCGAAGCCGTTTTCCCGGGCCTGGATGGTCTGCACTTCAGGCGACAGCACGTACTGGATGAATTGCTGCGACAGCTCGGGCTGTGCGTTGGGCGTGATGCCGCAGGCGGCGATTTGCAAGGCGATGCCGCCCTCTTTCGGGTAGATGAATTTGAGTGGAAAACCGGTGCCCTGCAATGCCACGGCACGACCACTGCCATACACCGCCATGACCACGTCGCCGTTCTGCATCATGCCGTCCATCTCACCCGGCGCCGAGACCCAGGCCAGGACGTTGGGGCCGATTTCGTCTTTCAGCGCCTTGAAACCCGGGTCGATATTCTTTTCGCCACCGCCGCGCAAACGGGCCATTTCCACCAAGGTGTGCAAGCCGTAGGTGTTGGTCACTGGCGGCATGCCCAGCAGCTGTTTGTAACGCGGGTCGGTGAGGTTTTCCCAGGAATCCGGCGCGGCCCAGCCGCGCTTCTTGAACGCCTCTTCGTTGTAGCCGATGCCCGTGGCGACCACTCCGACCCCGGTCGCTTCAGGGCTGAGCCGCGCCAGCGGATAGAGGTCTTTGTAGACCGGTGCGTCGCTGAGTTTTTCGCACAGGCCCAGTTGCAGCGCCTGGTACATCGGCCCGTCATCCATCATCGCTACGTTGATCTGCTGACGCCCCTTCTGCGCCTGCAGTTTGGCCAGGGTTTCGGTGGAATTGCCGGCGACGTACACCACTTTGACGTTGTGCTGTTTCTCGAACGCGGGGATGACTTTGGTCTTGTACATCTGCTCGGTGGAACCGCCGACACCGGCGATATACAGCGTCGGCTCGGCGAAGGCGGCGCCACTGCCCAGCCCGACAAGGGCGACAGCGACAGCAGTGGCAATGCGGGTCAGGGGGCGAAACGACGGCGTGATCAAGGTCGATTTATAGTTATTCACAGACTATCTCCGAAGTGCGTGGGGCAGATCGAACAATGCGTCAGTTGCTTCGGCGTCAATCGAAGCCATGCAGCGCGCTGCATGTTCCCGGCGAATACATCACGGGATGGCGCATCTTCATGTGCGCTATGGGTTGCTGGTCTGGAGTATTGCGATGCACTATCCATGTGGTCAAATCACAATATCCGGGTTAGCTATTCATATTTGATATGGAAGGTCGGCATGAACCTCAGGCAGATCGAAGCATTCCGCAGCGTCATGCGCTTGGGCTCCATGACCGCGGCGGCGCAAGTGCTGTACACCTCCCAGCCCAATGTCAGCCGGCTGATTGCACAGCTGGAACTGAGCACCGGGCTGACCCTGTTCAAGCGTGCGGGCGTGCGGTTGATTCCGACCCAGGAGGGCCAGGCGTTTTTCCACGAAGTGGAACGCGCCTATGTCGGCCTCGACAGCCTCAAGCACTCGGCGAAGAACATCCGCAACCTGGGCACCGGACGCTTGCGGGTGGCAGCCGTGCCCTCGACCGGCATGAGCGTGCTTCCCAGCGTGATCAAGCACTTCACCGATACGCGCCCGGAGCTCACGGTGTCGTTGCACGTGAACTCCTCGCCTACCGTGGAGCAATGGGTCAAATCGCAGTTCTGCGACATCGGCATCGTGGTGCATCCCGGCGACGTCAACAGTCAACAAGTCGAGTTGCTCGCCGAGATAGCGGCCGTGTGCGTGTTGCCTCGCTCACACGCGCTGGCTGGACGCTCGCAGATCACTTTCGCCGACCTCGAAGGGCAAGCGTTCATTTCGCTCTGTCATGGCGACGGCACACGCTCGTTGGTGGATGGTTTGTTCGAGCAGGCAGGCGTCGAACGGGTGATGGCCGTCGAAGCGCAGTACAGCGCGATCAACTGCGAAATGGTCGCGCTAGGCATGGGCATCACCCTCGCCCATCCGCTGGTGGCCAAGGACTATCGGCATCGGGACATCGTGATCAGACCGTTCAGGCCGGACATCCTGTTTCCGACGTACGTGATCTGGCCCAGCGCACAAACGCGCACGCGATTGGTCGAGGAGTTCGTCGATACGCTGAAGGTGTATTACCGGGACGTGGCCGTTTAAAAGCACGCCGAACCGAAGCATTCGACAAAGAAAATCCGAACATGATTGTTGTGTGACGTGGCGGGGCAAATGGCTGGCATGGGGCGCAGGCAAGAGCAATCGAACCTGCGCCCCCGTCGTTCATTTCATATTGCGACCTGGGCCACGCCTCGACCCGAACCTGCCGCTCGCCTGATGTCCCTAAAAGGTGCCTGCCTTTGACCACCTTCTATCGCTAACGACTGGCCAACCAGACGGGGCTTGGTGTCCTTGACCTTCAGCACGGATTCATCGACTCGATACTGACCGGGCGTCATGCCGAACCAGCGGATGCTCGCTTTATGGAAACTGCTATGGTCGTGGAACCCGAGCAGGTGAGTCACGTGCTTCATATTTAAATGGGAATAACGCAGGTAGAAGTCGGCCAACTGCCGACGCACATCGTTCAGCACGTCCTTGAACTGGGTCCCATCCTTCTCGAGTGCCCGTTGCAACGTTCGCTTGCTGATGTTCAGCGCGGTGGCTACCGATTCCATATCACACTGCCCTTGCCCCTGACTCAGGCGCTCGGTGATCAGTGCACGAATCCTGCACACCATGGTGAAGCCGTACAACAGGTCCAGCTGAGCCTCGGCAAAACTGTCATGGAGTACAGCCAGCGACTCGTTGGCCATGCTCAATGGACGCAGAAGCGCCTGGCCATCGAACAGGATGCTGTCATAGGCCGCCCCGAAACGCAGCTCACTGCCAAACAGCCGCTGATGCTCCGAGATGTCTTCAGGTTCGGGATAGGTAAACTCCACGCGTAACGGTTGCGGTAATTTGCCACCGGTCAGCCAACTGCAGAACCCCAGCACCGACGCAAGTCCGGCATCGGTGTACTGCCGTGGCTTGACCGAGTCGCCTTGGTGATCCAGCCCGGCCAGTCGATAATTGTGCCCTTCCTGCCCCAAAAACAGGCTAAGGCCGGAGCTGATCAATGGGCTGAAACGCACAAGGCGTTCGAGCGCCCGCTTCAGATTCATGCTGGACATCATCGAGTACCCCACAACCTGGAAGTTACCCGGATGTACATGCCCGTAGGCTTTCAGACCAATATTCGCATCACCAGACGCCTGCGCTGCCAACTCCCAAAGACGGTAGATAACACTTCGTTGATAGAAGGCCTGCTGCTGACCCAGAATCGTCAGGTCCAGCCCGGCTTCCCGGGATAAATCGATCACATCCAAGCCTTGTGCCGAGAGCGTATTCACCAACACATTGGTATAGCCTGTACCCACTCTATACATGAAGACCTCAAAAACCTGTTAAACCACGCATCCTTTTGTGAGCCATTGAATTTGCTCTGAAATTCATACTGACGGCCATTCATTACAGGGTCGTTATGCATGCTGGAAAAAACAACCCAAGGCCAGCGTAGCCCCGAAATCCTGTTGGCGCCAAAATAAGCCCAATCCGAATTGGCGTGCTTGAAAGCAAGAGGCAGCAATCGGCCAAAAAGAGACTTTTACGCTGGCAGGCGGGTATGATCCGGGATCACCAGGCTTCGATGGATCCACGTCTATGCCAGCGTCGCAAAAGCGGCCCTCCCCCGCGCCATTACTCAAGCAAGGCGAGACCGTGGTCTTGTTCGACGGCGTGTGCAAGCTATGCAATGGCTGGGCAAGGTTCTTGATCCGCCACGACCGCCATCGGCGCGTCCGGCTGGCGTCAGTACAATCACCCGAGGGGCAGGCGCTGCTGGCTTGGGCGGATTTACCCTTGCATCAATTCGATACCATGGCCGTGATCCGCGACCGACACTACTGGGTACGTTCGGATGCAGTATTCGAAGTCATCGCCCAGCTGCCCGGCGGTTGGCGTCCACTGGGACTGTTGCGCGGCTGCCCACGCAGGCTGCGAGATTGGGCCTACGATCGCATTGCCCTGAATCGATATTGGCTTTTTGGAAAATACGACACGTGCCTGTTGCCCACTCCCGACCATGAGCAGCGATTTTTGAAAGCGCCAGGGTGAGCGCCTTGATACGCACCCATTGGATCGCCCGAGCGAGCCTGGCTTTCATGTTTGGCTACCATGGTCTGGTACCCAAGCTGCTGTGGCTGAGTCCGGGCGAGCGCACCATGATCCAGGCGCATGGTATCCATCAGGTGGAGTTGTTTGCCTATATGGCCGGCGCCGCGGAAATTGTCCTGGCCTTATGGATATTGCTTGCACCGCGCAGTGCCTGGCCGCTTATCGTCGCTTCGACGGCTCTGGTCGGCCTGCTGCTGGATGTCGCGATCTTCAACCCGTCAATGCTCAGGGATGCGTTCAATCCTGTCACCCTTAATGTGGCCGGACTGGCCCTGTGCGCGGTGGCCTGGAATACCAGGGCTTGAGCCTGATGCCCGTAGGAGCTGTCGAGCGAAGCGATACTGCGATCTTTTGATCTTGCCTCCCAGCGATCTAGAGAAGATCAAGATCAAAAGATCAGGGCTAGCGTGCAGCGCTCCGGGTACCGGCGAACGCGCTCGTGCCCAGCCAGCGCCACAGGTTTTGCGCATCCTGCGCTGCGCCGTCTACCCGCAGCTCTCGCGACTGAAGTACCTCGCGCGGTGTACGGTCGCCGGTCCACACCTCGGTCAACGCGCGCACGCTGGAGTCCACGACGAGCGTCAGCTCGCGGCCGGGGTCGTCGCGGCACAGGTCTGCCACACCCTCTTCGACCACGAGCCACCACGCTTGCTCGCCGGGCCGGGCGTCGCGGAACCTGAAATGGATCACCACCGGTCGGGACGGGAACGTCTCGATGCGCACGAACCGGCGCACGTCCCACATCAGCAGGCCTGCGTCGAGTTCGTCATCGCGAAGGCGACTGCCGATCCAGCGCGCGCCCCAATGGCCCAGCGCCATGATGATGGGGCGCAATTCCTCGCCCGCCTCGGTCAGGCTGTACTCCCAGACTTTGCCGGCTGCCGTGCGACGCACGACACCGATCTCTTCCAGATGGCGCAGCCGCTGTACCAGCAGGCCGGTGGACATCCGGGGTACGCCGCGGTGCAGTTCATTGAAGCGCTTGCTGCCGCATAGCAGCTCGCGCACGACCAAAGGGGTCCAGCGCTCGCACAGGGCTTCGGCACCGCGCGCGACCGTGCAGAACTGACCGTAGCTTTCTTCCATCGCCTGGACTCCGCAACTGCAACGCTTCAGATTCTGAACTAGCCCCGGGACTTCCCCACGCGCACGCTGAAGCCTTCGAAGCCAATCGCCAAAGGAGAACGCCATGACCAAGGTAGCCATCATTCAGCGCCCGCCCGTGCTGCTCGATCGCAGCGCGACGATCGCCCGGGCCGTGCAATCGGTCGCAGAGGCCGCCGCGGCGGGAGCCTCGCTGATCGTTTTGCCCGAATCCTTCATTCCAGGTTACCCGTCATGGATCTGGCGGCTGGCGGCGGGAAAGGACGGGGCTGTCATGGGCCAGTTGCACACGAGGCTGCTGGCCAACGCCGTCGATATCGCCAACGGTGACCTCAGCCCATTGTGCGAGGCCGCCAGCGTTCACGCCGTGACGATCGTGTGCGGCATCAATGAATGCGACCGGCGCAATGGCGGCGGTACGCTCTACAACAGCGTAGTCGTAATCGGCCCCAACGGCGAAGTGCTCAACCGCCACCGCAAGCTGATGCCAACCAATCCCGAACGCATGGTGCATGGCTTCGGCGATGCAACCGGGTTGCGCACAGTCGATACACCGGTCGGCCGCGTGGGTACGCTCATCTGCTGGGAAAACTACATGCCGCTGGCACGCTATTCACTGTATGCCCAAGGGGTGGAGATCTACGTCGCCCCCACCTACGACACGGGCGACGGCTGGATCAGCACAATGCGTCACATCGCACTCGAAGGCCGCTGCTGGGTGCTTGGCAGCGGCACAGTGCTGCGGGGCAGCGACATCCCCAACGACTTCCCGGCCCGTACGCACCTGTTTCCCGATCCGGACGAGTGGATCAACGACGGTGACTCGGTGGTGGTCAGTCCGCAAGGCCGGGTCGTGGCCGGTCCGTTACACCGCGAGGCAGGCATTCTGTATGCGGACATCGACGTCGCACTCGTGGCACCCGCGCGACGGGCGCTCGACGTCACCGGGCACTACGCGCGCCCGGACATTTTCGAACTGCAGGTGCGGCGCACGCCGGCGACAGCGGTGCGCTACGTCGACGAGTGAAGTCAGGCAAGGTTCAGGCGATCCCTGCCATCTGCGGCGGTATCGCCTGACCATTGATCGAGGAGTCATGCCATAAACAATGAACGGTCTTACAAGGGCAGTTGTTTTTGCGGCGCAGTCGAGTTCTCCGTCAGCGGCGAGCCGGCCGCGATGGGCTATTGCCATTGCGCATCATGTCGGCACTGGTCAGCAGGGCCGGTGAATGCGTTCACCCTGTGGAAACCCGAGGCGCTGCAAGTGACTCAAGGTGCCGACAACATCGGCACCTACAACAAGACAGCGCAGAGTTACCGCAAGTGGTGCAAGACGTGCGGCGGGCACCTCTTCACCGAACACCCGGGGATGGGGCTGATCGATGTGTATGCCGCACTCATCCCGGAACTCGCGTATGCGCCAGGCGTTCACGTGCACTATCAGGAGACCGTGCTGCACATCAAGGATGGATTGCCCAAGTTCAAGGATGTCCCCAAGGAGTTGGGGGGATCGGGCATCAGCCTGGACGAATAGCGCTGGCCAGGCAGGCGTCCGGCGACGCCTGCCTGGCATTTCCAGGGCCAGCTTCCAGCCGAATAAATCGCTACGTCCCCTCTTCGCCCGGCTATGATTTATAAGATTCAGCCCCGCGACGGCAGTCGCTGCGACCCGTCCCGCTTTTTCTTCCTCCGGGAGAAGCGTCATGCGTGTTTGCCATTGCTTCAGCGCAATCCTGCTCGCCGCGCTGTCCTTGTCCGGCGGTTCGGACGAGGACGCGTTCTTCACCACGAAGGCGTTTGCCGCCGCCCCCGAAGCGGGTGTCGCAGTTGCGGCGCCCGCACCCGAACCGACTGCACCGGCCGAGACGGTCTTTGCGCCGGAGGAACTCGACCAGATGCTGGCGCCGCTGGCCTTGTATCCGGATTCGTTACTGGCCCAGGTCCTGATGGCGGCGACCTATCCGGGCGATGTCGCCGACGCGGTGGCCTGGTCCAAGGCGCATCCGGACAGCAGCGGTGACGCCGCGGTGCGTCAAGTGGCAAATGAACCCTGGGATCCGAGCGTGCAATCGCTGGTCGCCTTCCCGACAGTGATGGTGATGTTGGGTCAGGATCCGGCCTGGGTGCAGCGCGTGGGCGACGCCTTCCTCGCGCAGCCCAACGCCGTGATGGATTCGGTGCAGCGCCTGCGCCGCCAGGCGCAAGCCGCCGGCCACCTCGAATCCAACGAACAACAGCGCGTCACCGTGCAGCCGGCCGCGCCGGCACCGGCCGCTTCGACCGTGGTGGTGCAGCAGCCTGCCGCCACCCAGACCATCATCATCGAGCCGGCCCAGCCACAGACTGTCTACGTACCGAGCTACAACCCGAGCGTGGTCTATGGCACCTGGGCCTATCCGTCCTACCCGCCGGCGTACTACCCACCGCCGCCGGGCTCCTACATCGGCTCCGCGCTCGCCACCGGCCTGGCCTTCGGCGCGGGCGTGGCCATCGTCAATTCGCTCTGGGGCGACTGCAACTGGGGCCGCGGCGATATCGACATCGACGTCAACCGCTACAACAACATCAATACCAACCGCCAGATCAACGCCAACCAGAACAATTGGCGCCACAACTCGATCAACCGCGACGGCGTGCCGTACCGCGATCGCGTCAATCGCGAACAGAATAGCCGGCGTTTGGCCGGCAGCGAACAGCGCGACGCTTTCCGCGGCCGCGATCCGGTGCGGGCCCCTGAGCGCGAGCGCGCCAGCCAGGCGCTGGCGCAACGCGGCATGGAACCCCCGGCCGCCAGCAATCGCCAGGCGCGCGAGCGGGCCCAGGTCGCGAGCCGCGATCTGGACAAACAACCGCAGGTGCGCGAGCGCGCGCAAGCCAGTGCGCAGACGCGCCAGGCTACGCAGGCCAGTGCGCAGAAGCGCGAGCAGGCGCAAGCCAGTGTACAGTCGCGCCAAAAAACTCAGGCCGGTGCGCAGCAGCGCCAGAGTGCACCAGACAATCCAAAGGTCCGCCAGCAGGCGCGTCAGCAGCAGGCCAGCACACAGGGGCCGCGCAACAATGCCTTTGCCGGCGCCAGCAACCCCTCGCAGTCGCGAATGCAAGCCAGCCGCGGCCAGGCCAGTCACGTTTCCGCCAGTCGGCCGAGCGCGGAGCGCGGCAGCGGTCATACTGTACAACGCCCGTCCCGGGCACCGTCCCGGGGAGGCGGCAATCGACGCTGACAGGAGACTCGCCATGAAGGCTGCATTGCGTATTTTCCCGGTTACGCTGTTGGCGATTCTTACCCTGAACGTGCATGCGCAGCAGGCCTTTCCCAGTCCGGATGCCGCCGCCGAGGCCCTGGTCGCCGCGCTCGGCACCCGGCAGGCCGATCACGCGCGCCTCGCGGCCTTGCTCGGTGCTGACTGGCGCTCCTATATACCGCTCGAGGGCATCGACCGCGAGGACGTCGATGCCTTCCTCGCCCGTTATCGGGAAAAGCACAGCACCCAGCCCGACGGAAAAGGCCAGGTGCACCTGGTGGTCGGCACCGACCCCTGGACGTTGCCGCTGCCGATCATTCAGGGCAAGGACGGTTGGGCCTTCAACGCCAAGGCCGGCGGCGAGGAGATCCGTGAGCGGCGCATCGGTCGCAACGAACTCGCCACCGTGCAATCGGCGTTGGCCTACTACGACGCCCAGATGGACTACGCCGCGGCCGACCGCGACGGCGACGGCGTGCTGGAGTACGCGCAGAAGTTCATCAGCAGCAATGGCAAGCACGATGGTCTGTACTGGGCCGAAGAGCCCGATGGAGAAGAGAGTCCGCTCGGCCCGTTGTTCGGCGACGCCAAGCCCGGCGGCGACTGGCACGGCTATCAGTACCGTATCCTCGACGCGCAGGGACCCTCAGCGCCAGGTGGCGCCTACAGCTATAAGCTCGGCGACAACATGAGCCGCGGCTTCGCCCTGATCGCCTGGCCGGCGAAGTACGGCGACAGCGGCGTGATGAGCTTCATGATCAGCCATGAGGGCGAGCTGTTCGAGAAAGACCAGGGCCCGGACAGCGCGAAACTGGCGACGTCCATGCGCCGCTTCGATCCGGACAGCAGTTGGAGCGATGTCGATGAGCAGCCGGGGCTTTGAGCGCCTCACCCCCACGTTTGCCCGAGCCGCTCCAGTCCGGCCTTTTGCAAATCCTGCGGACTCATCACAATACGGAACTTGCAGCTGGCGTTGAAGTTGAGAAAAAAAGGTTCCGCTAAAGCCGGGATGTCGGAAGGGTCTTGCACGTCGACCAGAAAGATCCCGCCGCGCATTCCATCCTGCTCGGTAAAGTACACCGCCTCCGGCTTGATGCTTTGCAGAATACGCTCGATAACCTTGCCCACCTCCCCGGCTTTGACAAGGGTGTTGAAGGGTTCATTAGGGCACTCGACCATAAGTAACATCTTCATCATTCGATCCTCTGTTCAACTTGCAACCCTATCGCCAGATCGCTGCTTCTGGCGCTCATGCCGCCGGCGTCGCGGTACCTGTCGTCAAGAATAGCCAAGCACGAGCCAACCCTCGTGCAGGGTTACGGGCGGTCATCGGGCATGGCCATTTCGGGGAAGACTGCGCGAGGGAAAACGGGATCAGCGCCTGGGGAGAACCGGGTTATTCGGATTGCCAAATGGAATTGCGCGCAAAGGTGCAGTACCTTGTAGTTGCAACACCCTCGTACACAATCCTGTTCAGGTTGAGAGGTGGGTTTCATGAACAACATCATCTACATCGTCGGATTAGTTGTGATTGTCGTGGTTATCCTGTCTTTCCTCGGGTTTGCATAGATTCGACGTCCCATGCTGTTTAATCGTCCTTGACGTGGACGTCGCCCGCCACACGACGTTGCCGGCATCGTCCGCAACCTGCTGCCGGTCAATCACTGCTGACGCAAGCCCCATGGAACCCACTTGCCCAGCGTATGCCTGATCGTTGAATCCCCGCGGCCGATCACGCGAATTTGATGGTGCCGCCCTGGATGTCGTGTCGAGCTGACCGCAAGTCACAGGCGTCCTGATTGAGCTGGTGAATCAGGTTGAGCAACCGCTGGCGCAACAGCTCATCTTTCAGTTGCTCAGCTGCGCGCATGACATCCAGCGCCGCGTTTTCATTGTTGCTGGCGACGGAGTCGAGCAGTTTGCGCATGCTCCTTGATGGCCGATTCATCTGTTGCCTCCCTGGTTTCAGTTGACGCGAATCATACGGCCCGCATGTTTCGGCAATGTTTCAGTTCCAGGTGTCAAATGTGACCACCGGCAGCGGCTTGAGTTGCCGCTCAAAGACGCTTCAAGATATCGATCACGGCATACCTGTCGGTCACTGATGACGGCGCCTTCGCACCGTTCGTGCGCCCTACTCCTCAGAGCGCCCCGCGTTGTCACGATCCCGCTCGTAGTGTTTCGTGAGCGCAAACGGCGGCAACCAGGACTCGCGACGCACGATCCAGCTTTCGTAGGTCGGCGTCAGTTGGTCAGGGGCATCCAGGGATCCCAGGTTCACTTCGATTTCGTCGCCGGTGCGGGCGAAAACGGATGAGCCGCTTCGATCGCAGCGATGTCGATCTTGCGCATCTGCATCATGGCGTCGAAGGCGCGCTTGGCCACCGCTTGATCAGGATTGGTCACCGCGCTCGTCAGCACCCGTGGTGAGATCTGCCACGACAGTCCCCACTTGTCCTTGCACCAGCCGCATGCACTTTCCTGGCCGCCGTTGCCGACAATCGCGTTCCACAAGCGGTCCGTTTCGGCCTGGTCATCGGTCGCCACCTGGAACGAAAAAGCCTCGTTGTGCTTGAACGCCGAGCCGCCGTTGAGCCCGACACAAGGGATGCCCATCACCGTGAAATCGACCGTCAACACATCGCCCTGCTTGCCCGCCGGGTAGTCGCCGGGGGCGCGATGGACGGCGCCCACCGCGCTGTCCGGAAACGTCTCGGCGTAGAACGTCGCAGCGTCCAGTGCGGTGCCGTCGTACCAGAGACAAATCGTATTCTTGCTGACCATCTTGGTTCTCCAGAATCGGGAGTGAGGTATGCATTCTAGCAGCGCAGGTCGCGCGGACCCCTTCGGGCAGCTTGCGAACCTGATTGCTGCGGTGAAGGGCATGGCTGGCAACAACTACCCCAATTGAGCCTGAATCTTTTGCACGACGCCCTGCATCGCCGGTAAATACCGGCGAGCGGCTTCCTCGATGGGCATCGCCTTGGCGATGTAGACCAGATTCAGGCAGCCCATCACCTGCTCCTCATGCATCACCGGGATCGCAATGGCGGCGATCTTGCGTTCCTCTCCCCAATGCGCATTATTTTCGCCGTAACCCTTGCTGAGCGTGTGCTCCACCAGCCGGTCGACAAATCGGCGATCCGCGGCAAATGCCGATTGTTCGTCTTCGCGACTGACCATCAACTCAATCAACTCTTCTCGCTCCGCCGGTCGGCAGTACGCAAAATACGCGCGCCCGGTCGCAGTCATCAGCAAGGGTAAGCGGCGGCCAACCATGGATCGGTGGAACGACAGGCGACTGAACCGATGGGTGGTCTCGCGAATGACCATGGCATCGCCATCCAGGGTGCACAGGTCGGTGGGCCAGACGACTTCCTGCAGCAACTCGCCGAGCAAGGGCGCGGCGATCGAGGAGATCCATTGCTCATCGCGAAACCCTTCACTGAGTTCGCGAACTTTCAACGTCAGTCGATAGCTGTCATCCGACTCGCTACGCCGTACATAACCTTCAGCCTGCAAGGTTTCCAGCAGCCTGCGCACGGTGGTGCGGTGCAGCCCGCTTTGCTCGGCCAGTTGCGCGGTGCTGGCGCCGCCGTCGAAGCGGTTCAAGCCATTGATCAGCGCCAGACCTCGCATCAGGCCACGCACGGCTTTGTATTCGGTCTCGCTCATGGCTCGATCCTTTATTGTTGTAAATCAATCATGTGCACTCAGTGCACACTAACAAGGGTTGTCGTTGTCGACCAGCCCTGTGATTTCCATACTGCGCCCAACAAGAAATCCAAAAGCGCTGTACGGAGATACCCATGAGTCCTGCTCCCACTCCTTCCACATTGGACCTGACCACCGACGTCGCCATCGTCGGCGCCGGACCGGTCGGCTTGATGATCGCCAATTACCTGGGCCAGTGCGGTGTGAACGTCACCCTGGTGGAAAAACTCGACAGCCTGATCGACTACCCTCGCGCCATCGGACTGGACGACGAAAGCCTGCGTACTTTCCAGGCCGTCGGTCTGGCCGACAACGTGCTGCCGCACACCACCCCTTGGCACGCCATGCGCTTCCTGACCCCCAAGGGTCGCTGCTTTGCCGATATCCAGCCCAAGACCGATGAGTTCGGCTGGTCGCGGCGCAACGCCTTCATCCAGCCGTTGGCCGACCGTGTCCTGTTCGAAGGCTTGCAGCGTTTTGCCAACGTCAAGGTGTTGTTCAGCCGTGAGCTCGACAGTTTTGAACAAAGCGACAGCGCCGTGGTGCTCAACCTCAAGGATCAGAACGGCCGCGGCGAACGCCTGCAGGCCCGTTATCTGATCGGCTGCGACGGTGGCAACAGCCTGGTGCGGCGTAGCCTGGACATCAGTTTCGAAGGCAAGACCGCGCCTAATCAGTGGATCGTCGTCGACATCGCCAACGACCCGCTGAGCACGCCCCATGTGTACCTGTGCTGCGACCCGGTGCGCCCGTACGTGTCCGCCGCCCTGCCCCATGCCGTGCGTCGTTTCGAGTTCATGGTGATGCCCGGCGAGACGGAAGCCGAACTGAGCAAGCCCGAGAACATGCGCAAGCTGCTGGCCAAGGTGCTGCCGAATCCGGATCGCATCGAACTGATCCGCAGCCGCGTCTATACCCACAACGCCCGTCTGGCCGGCAAGTTCCGTGAGGGCCGGGTGCTGCTGGCCGGCGATGCCGCGCACATCATGCCGGTCTGGCAGGGCCAGGGTTACAACAGCGGCATGCGCGATGCCTCCAACCTGGCCTGGAAACTCTCGCTGGTGGTCAAGGGCCTGGCCGCCGACAGTCTGCTCGACAGCTATGAACAGGAACGCCGGGACCACGCCAAGGCGATGATCGATCTGTCGGTGCTGGCCGGCCACGTACTGGCGCCGCCGAAACGCTGGCAAGGCACCCTGCGTGATGGCGTGTCGTGGCTGCTCAACTACTTGCCACCGGTGAAGCGCTACTTCGTGGAAATGCGCTTCAAGCCCATGCCGCGATATGCCCGGGGCGCCTTGATCGTACCGAACGAAAAAAACTCCCCCGTGGGCAAGATGTTCATCCAGCCACGGGTATTGACCGAAGCCGGCACTACGCTGCTGCTGGACGAAGTGATCGGCGAACACTTCGCGATCATCGCCTGGGGCTGCGACCCGACCTGGGGCCTGACCGTCGCACAGATCGAACAATGGCAGGCCCTCGGTACGCGCTTTATCCAGGTGCTACCGGACGTTCAGCTCAAGGCTGCCAGTGACGTCAGCCAGGGTGTGATCCGCATCGGCGACAGCACCGGTCGCCTCAAGGAATGGTTCGCTCGCGGGTCTGCCTCGATTGCGCTGGTGCGCCCCGATCGCTTTCTCGCTGGCCTGGCCATCCCACAAACCCTCGGCCAGGCCTGTGATGAACTGGCCCAGGCGCTGAACGCGTTGCCGCAACCAGTAGTGGCGATACCTGCCAGTAAGGTGGCCTGACATGAGCGCTTATCTGCACTGCTTGTCGCACACACCCTTGGTGGGCTACGTCGACCCCACGCCCGACGTGCTGGCCGAGGTCGACGGCATGATCGCCGAAGCCCGGGAGCGCATCGCCCGCTTCAACCCGGAGCTGATCGTGCTGTTCGGCCCTGACCACTACAACGGCTTTTTCTACGACGTGATGCCGGCTTTCTGCATTGGCATGGCGGCCGAGGCCATCGGCGATTTCGACACCGCGGCCGGTCCGCTGGACGTGCCCAAGGCACTGGCCGAAGCCTGCGCGCAGGCCGTCCTGGATGCCGGAGTCGATGCCGCCGTGTCCTATCGCATGCAGGTCGACCACGCCTTCGCTCAACCGCTGGAACTGCTGTTGGGCGGCTTGCAAGGTTGCCCGGTGATTCCGGTGTTCATCAACTCGGTGGCCGTTCCCCTCCCCGGCTTCAAGCGCGCCCGCCTGCTCGGTGAAGCGATTGGCCAATGGGCGCAGTCGCTGGACAAGCGCGTGCTGTTCCTGGCCTCCGGCGGCCTGTCCCATCAGCCACCCGTACCGGAACTGGCCAAGGTCGATGCGCGCATGGCCGATCGGCTGATGGGCAGTGGTCGTCAATTGCCAGCCAATGAGCGACAGGCGCGCCAGGAACGAGTCATCCAGGCCGCTCGGGATTTCGTTGAAGACCAACGCAGTCTGCACCCGCTCAATCCGGTTTGGGACCAGCAGTTTCTCGACACCCTTGAACAGGGCCGCCTGAGCGACCTCGATGCGCTGGGCAATGACGAGCTGTCGGCATTGGCCGGCAAGTCGACCCACGAAGTGAAAACCTGGGTCGCGGCCTTCGCTGCGCTGTCGGCCTTCGGCCCGTACCAGACCGAAGGCCGCTACTACCGTCCGATTCCCGAATGGATCGCAGGCTTCGGCGCCCTTGGCGCCCGGCCGCTGAACAACAACCATTGAATTCAAGGAATACTGCCATGACAGCCACTGCATTCACCGAAGCCTCCACCAGCCGCTTTGCGCGCATCAAGGAAGGCGACCTGGACCTGCAACTGCATTACAACGACGTCGGCCAAGGTGCAGAAACCGTGGTCATGCTGCACGGCTCCGGCCCCGGTGCCAGCGGCTGGGCCAACTTCCATCGCAATATCGAGCCGCTGTTGAATGCCGGCTACCGCGTGATCCTGATGGATTGCCCAGGCTGGAGCAAAAGCGACACGATCGTCAGCGAAGGCTCGCGCTCGAACCTCAACGCACAAGCGCTCAAGGGCCTGCTCGATGTGCTGGACCTGGACCGCGTACACATCATCGGCAACTCGATGGGTGCCCACAGCACCGTCGCCTTCGCCCTGGAAAACCCTGGGCGGATCGGCAAACTGATCCTGATGGGTGGCGGTACCGGCGGCCCAAGTGCGTTTGTTCCCCAGCCCACTGAAGGCATCAAGCTGATCGGCGCGCTGTACCGCGAGCCGACCATCGAGAACTTGAAGAAGATGATGAACGTCTTCGTTTTCGATGCCAGCGGCCTGACCGAAGAATTGTTCCAGACCCGCCTGGACAACATTCTGGCGCGCCGCGATCACCTGGAAAACTTCGTCAAGAGCAGCACGCTCAATCCCAAGCAATTTCCGGATTTCAGCCACCGCCTGCACGAAATCACCGCCGACACCTTGCTCGTCTGGGGCCGCGAGGACCGCTTCGTGCCCATGGACACTGGCCTGCGCCTGCTGGCCGGCCTGCCCAAGGCGCAGTTGCACGTGTTCAACCGTTGCGGCCACTGGGCGCAGTGGGAACACGCCGAGAAGTTCAACCGCCTGGTCCTGGACTTCCTGACCCACTGATCACCGAGGCTGACATGACCCTTTCTCAACAAACCCTGGAACAACTGGCCGCCGACCTGCGCCAGGCCGAGGCCGACGGTGAGGCCATCGCACCGCTGCGCGAGCAGATCGGCGAAAGCAATGCCGAAGCCGCTTACACCATTCAGCGCATTAACGTCGCCCATGGCGTGGCCAACGGCCGTCGCGTGGTCGGCCGCAAGATCGGTTTGACCAACCCGAAGGTGCAGGCGCAGCTGGGCGTCGACCAGCCGGACTTCGGCACGCTGTTCGCCGACATGTGCTACGGCGATAACCAGAGCGTGCCGGTGGGCAGTGTTTTGCAACCGAAGATCGAAGCGGAAATTGCGCTGATTCTGGAGCGGGATCTGCCTCATGCCGACTCCACATTTGCCGACGTGATGGCGGCTACCGGCTGGGTGGTCCCGGCACTGGAAATCGTCGGCAGCCGGGTCCAGGGCTGGAACATCCGCTTCGTCGATACCGTGGCCGACAACGCCTCCAGCGGTTGCTTCGTACTCGGTGGCCCGGCTCGCCGTCTCGATGGCCTGGACCTGCGCCAGGCCTGCATGCGCATGACCCGCAATGGCGAAGAAGTGTCCAGCGGCAGCGGCGCCGAATGCCTCGGCCATCCACTCAATGCCGCCGTGTGGCTGGCGCAAACCATGGCGCACCTGGGCGATCCGCTGCGGGCCGGCGACATCATTCTGACCGGTGCGCTGGGGCCGATGGTGGCGGTGGCGGCGGGTGATCGATTCGAGGCCGAGATCGAAGGCATCGGTCGTGTCGGTGTTCAGTTCAGCGCCGAGTGATCGGTGACTTGCGTGCAAAATGAGGCAACAACAATGAACAAACTCAAAGTCGCCATCGTCGGTTCCGGCAACATCGGCACCGACCTGATGATCAAGATCCTGCGTAACGCCAGGCACCTGGAAATGGCGGTCATGGTCGGCATCGACCCGGCCTCCGACGGCTTGGCCCGCGCCGAACGCATGGGGGTAGCCGTGACCCATGAAGGCGTTGAAGGCCTGACCCGCATGGACGTATTCAAGGACATCGACTTCGTCTTCGATGCCACCTCGGCCGGCGCCCATGTGAAGAACGACGCCTTCCTGCGCTCGATCAAACCCGGCATCCGCCTGATCGACCTGACGCCCGCGGCCATCGGCCCGTACTGCGTGCCGGTGGTCAATCTGGAGCAGAATCTCGGCCAACTCAACGTCAACATGGTGACCTGCGGTGGCCAGGCGACCATCCCGATGGTCGCGGCCGTGTCGCGCGTGGCCAAGGTGCATTACGCGGAAATCGTCGCCTCGATCGCCAGCAAATCCGCCGGTCCCGGTACCCGCGCCAACATCGACGAATTCACCGAAACCACCGCCAAGGCCATCGAAGTGATTGGCGGCGCCGCCAAGGGCAAGGCGATCATCGTGATGAACCCGGCCGAACCGCCGTTGATGATGCGCGACACGGTGTTTGTGTTGTCCGAGGCTGCTGATCAGGCGCTGGTCGAAGCGTCCATCGTGGAGATGGCGGCCGCCGTGCAGGCCTATGTGCCGGGCTATCGCCTGAAGCAGAAAGTGCAGTTCGACGTGATCCCGGAAGACGCGCCGCTGCACATCCCCGGCCTCGGCACATTCTCCGGGCTCAAGACCTCGGTGTTCCTCGAAGTCGAAGGCGCCGCCCATTACTTGCCAGCCTACGCCGGCAACCTCGACATCATGACCTCCGCTGCCTTGGCCACCGCCGAGCGCATGGCGCAGTCGATGCTGAACGCCTGAGGAATTCGACATGACTTTCAATCCCGACAAGAAACTCTACATCTCCGACGTGACCCTGCGAGACGGCAGCCACGCGGTGCGTCATCAGTATTCGCTGCAAAACGTGCAGAACATTGCCCGCGCCCTGGACCAGGCCAAGGTCGACTCGATCGAAGTCGCCCACGGCGACGGCCTGCAAGGGTCGAGCTTCAACTATGGCTTCGCGGCGCACACTGATCTGGAGTGGATCGAAGCCGCCGCTGACGTGATCAGTCACGCCAAGATCACCACGTTGCTGTTGCCCGGCATCGGCACGGTGCATGACCTGAAAGCGGCCTACAACGCCGGAGCCCGGGTGGTGCGCATCGCCACCCATTGCACCGAAGCGGACGTGTCGAAACAGCACATCGAGTACGCCCGCGAGCTGGGCATGGACACCGTCGGTTTCCTGATGATGAGCCACATGATCCCGGCCGAGCAGTTGGCCGCGCAGGCCAAGTTGATGGAGAGCTACGGCGCGACCTGCGTGTACATGGCCGACTCCGGTGGGGCGATGAACATGCAGGACATTCGTGATCGTTTCCGCGCATTCAAGGCCGTGCTCAAGCCGGAGACCGAAACCGGCATGCACGCGCACCACAACCTGAGCCTGGGGGTGGCCAACTCCATCGTCGCGGTCGAGGAAGGCTGCGACCGCATCGACGCCAGCCTCGCCGGCATGGGCGCGGGGGCCGGTAACGCGCCGCTGGAAGTGTTCATCGCCGCCGCCGAACGCCTGGGCTGGAACCATGGTACCGACCTTTACACGCTGATGGATGCCGCCGATGACATCGTGCGTCCGTTGCAGGACCGACCGGTGCGGGTTGATCGCGAGACCCTGGCCCTGGGTTACGCCGGCGTCTACTCCAGCTTCCTGCGGCACGCTGAAATCGCCGCGGCCAAGTACGGCCTGAAGACCCTCGACATCCTCGTCGAACTGGGCAAGCGGCGGATGGTGGGCGGCCAGGAAGACATGATCGTCGACGTCGCGCTGGACCTGCTCAAAAATCGATAACACCGCACCCCCTGTAGGAGCTGGCTTGTCGGATCGCCGCACCGCAGCGAAAGAGGTCTGTCAGTCGACACATCTACTGAATGTGCCACCGTCTTCGCCGGCAAGCCGGCTCCTACACGGGTTCGTCCCTGACCGACATCACAACAATAAAACGGGTACTGCCCATGACTTCGCTAAACCTGACAACACCGCTGCACCTGACGCGGACCATCGGTCTGTGCTTTCTCGTCGCGCTAATGGAGGGCCTGGACCTGCAGGCCTCGGGGATCGCTGCCCAAGGCATGGCGGCCGCGTTCGAACTGGATAAATTGCACATGAGCTGGGTCTTCAGTGCCGGGATTTTCGGTCTGCTGCCCGGTGCGTTCGCAGGCGGCTGGCTGGCCGACCGAATAGGTCGCAAGCGCGTGCTGATGGCGTCGGTGACGCTGTTCGGACTGTTTTCCCTCGTCACCGCCCTGGCCTGGGATTTCAACAGCCTGCTCGCTGCCCGTTGCCTCACCGGCGTAGGGCTGGGCGCCGCCCTGCCCAACCTGATTGCCTTGACCAGTGAAGTGGCCGGCCCGCGCTTGCGTGGCAGCGCGGTGAGCCTGATGTACTGCGGTGTGCCGTTGGGCGCTGCGCTGGCGGCGATTATTGGTATTAACGGGTCTGCCGGCGATTGGCAGACAGTGTTCTACATCGGCGGCCTGGTCCCCCTGTTGATCGTGCCGCTGCTGGGGCGTTACCTGCCGGAGTCGCTGCAGCTTCGCACAGGCGCGGACGCGGCACCGGTGGGCGTGGTCCAGGGTCTGTTCCGCGAGGGAGCGGCCCTGCCGACCGGCCTGATCTGGGTCAGCTATTTCTTTACCCTCATGGTGGTCTACATCCTGATCAACTGGCTGCCCAGCTTACTGATCGGCCAGGGCTTCAGTGGCCGCCAGGCCAGCTGGGTCATGCTTGCCCTGCAGATTGGCGCAGCGGTCGGTACGTTGATGTTGGGCTGGGTGATGGACCGCCTGCCCGCTTGGGCACTGTCCGCACTGATCTATCTGGGCATCCTGGCCTCGTTGACTGCCTTGGGGCTGGCCAGCCGTCTGGAGAGCATGCTGGTAGCAGGCTTCGTCGCCGGCTTTTTCGCCACTGGTGGGCAGTGTGTGCTGTATGCCCTGGCACCGCATTTTTATCGTCCGTCGATACGCGCCACCGGCGTGGGCAGTGCAGTGGCCATCGGCAGGCTTGGTGCAATGAGCGGTCCGCTGGTGGCCGGCAAGATGCTCGCCCTGGGCACCGGCACAGCCGGGGTGATGCTGGCTTCGGCACCGGGGATCGTCATCGCTGCGGTGGCCATGTTTTACCTGACGGTTCGGCGCAACGGCTCTCGGTCCGACTGACAGCCCACTCGAAATACCCCGCGTCGAAACGATGCGGGTTTCACTCCAACAACAATAAAAGTGAACACTGGCATGCTCAAGACTTCTCTTCGGGCGCTCAGCGCCTGCACCTGCGTTTTATCCCTTGGCCAGGCATGCGCCAGCGGTTTTGTCGATGACAGCCACGCCGATCTGACGCTGCGCAACTTTTACTTCGACCGTAACTACGTGAACGCAACGCCCCAGGCCGCCGCCCGCGAGTGGGCCCAGGGGTTCATTCTCAATGTGCGTTCCGGTTTTACGCAAGGCCCGGTGGGGTTCGGCCTTGATGCTCAAGGTTTGCTGGGAGTGCGCCTGGATTCCTCACGCGCTCGCACCGGTACCGGCCTGCTACCGTATAGCGCCAGCACCCGTGAGCCAGCCGATGACTATTCGGAGCTGGGTCTGACGGCCAAAGCCAGGGCCTCGAAAAGCGAGCTGCAATTGGGCACCATCAGCACGTTCCTGCCGATCGCTTTCGCCAGCCCTACCCGCCTGCTGCCACAGACGTTTCGCGGCGCGTACCTCAAGTCCCGGGAAATCGACAAGCTGACCCTGCACCTCGGCTGGCTGGATCGCATCAACCTGCGCGACTCCACCGACTACCAGAAAATGACAGTGGGTTCCCCCAATGGACGCTTCAATGGCGCCGCCGAGTCGGACCGTTTTTCTTTCCTCGGCGGCGACTATGCCTGGTCGCCGCACCTGACGCTGAAGTACTACCACGCAGAACTCGCTGACCTGTACCGCAAGGATTTCTACGGCTTTGTCGACAATCGCCCGCTTGGCCCCGGCAGCCTGAAAAGCGATTTCCGCCTGTTCATCTCCAGCGAGGATGGCGCGGCCAAAGCCGGCCCGGTGGATAACCGTAACGCGGCACTGATGCTGACCTATGCCTGGGGCGCCCATAAATTCGGCGCTGGCTACATGCAACTGACTGGCAAGACGGCCATGCCCTACCTCTTCGGCACCGAGCCTTTGGTGATCACCGAAGGCACCCTGAGCTCCGAGTTTCTCAACCCCAGGGAGCGCAGCTGGCAGGTACGGTATGACTACAATTTTGCCGGCCTTGGCGTGCCAGGACTCAATGGCATGTTGCGCTACGTGAGGGGCGACAATATCGAGCTGGCCAAACTGGGGGGCTCCAACCTGACAGAGAGCGAAAAGGACATCGAACTGTCCTACGTGCTGCAGGGCACTGCGCTCAAAGGCCTGGCCTTGCGTGTGCGCAACGCCTGGTACCGCAACGACTTCAGCGCCCAGGCCAGCCATAGGGACGACAATGAGCTACGGGTGAATGTCGATTACACATGGAAGCTATGGTGAGTGTCACCCGCCATACCGTGCCGAGAAGCCATTTCATTCCTCAAATGGCTTCGCCACGGCAGCACTTGTCCTATCCTTCCATCCAAGCACCCAACAATGCCGGACAGCACAATGCCCGCCCCCGAATCCACCCTCCTCCAAAGCTGGCACCACAACGCCCGGCTCTGGATCGAAGCCGTCCGCACCGGCACCATCGCAAGCCGCCTCCAGGTCACCGACCAGGCTATCCTGTTGGCGGTGCTGGGCCGCCAGCCGGAGCGCGTGCTCGACCTGGGCTGCGGCGAGGGCTGGCTGCTGCGGACGCTGGCTGAACGGGGCATCACGGCAGTCGGTGTCGATGGCGATGCGACGCTGGTGGAGGCGGCGCGGGCGGCGGGCTCTTCGCCGGTGCATTGCGCGAGCTATGAAGCGTTGGCGGAGGCGACGGTGGACATCGGCAGCGACTACGACCTGATCTGCGCCAACTTCGCCCTGCTGCACCAGGACATCATCCCTCTGCTTGCCGCCATGAACGCCCTGCTCGCCCCTGGCGGCGCGCTGGTGATCCAGACGTTGCATCCATGGACTGCGGCGGCGGGCGACTATCAGGACGGTTGGCGGGAAGAAACCTTCGCCGGATTCAAGGGGCAGTGGCAACCCATGCCGTGGTACCTGCGCACCTTGTCCAGTTGGTTCAATGCGCTGGACATGGCCGGTTTTCGCCTGGTCGGCCTGCAGGAACCGCAGCACCCGCAAAGTCCGGTGCCGCAGTCATTGCTGTTGGTGGCCGAGCCACGGGGGTGAGTGCAATCGATGGCTGGAGCAAAAGCGATCAAAAAATCGATGCTGCGATGTCCGTAATGGATCGGTGGAACCATCACCAGCGTGAGCCAAGGGTATTAATGTCAAAATAGAGTGTTGAACATCACTGGCCAGGTACAAGCCATAATGATCGAAAGAGTGGTACATGACTGAACCGAAACTATCTCAGACCAGAAGGAAAAAGTACCTTGCCTGGGCGTTACTACTCGGCTTTGTAGCGGTGGTGTTCTACGCCTACCTGAATGTCCCGGAGCACCCGAAGGAAATAGTCATGAAGCAGAACTTCGTACCGGGGCAATGGATTTACATCGTTCAGAATCCCAGAAACACGTCAGAACCCAAGACGCTGAGCTTTTATGTCGATGATTACGATTCAAGTAACGAGGTGATGAAAGTACGCCTGGGCAAGAAGCGTCCGTTTCTGATTTCGGACACCGACCTGAACGATGTTGTCATACGGCGTGTTGCCAACGGCTTGAAAGTGCAGATCAAAGGTGCGGTCGAGGCCTACCGCAGCGACCTCTATCTGGCCGACGGAGATACTTACACGACGTTTCGTGTAAGCCTTGAACAGGTGGAGACCCGAGCGCCCCTGCCCAGCGGGCGTTAAGGTCTTTTTCCGTGTAGGAGCGAGCTCGCTCGCGATGGACCGTTAACGATAACGCGTTTATTCAGAAAAAACGCGTGATCGTTAACGTCCATCGTCGGAACGCCGCCCGGAGCAAGCTTGCTCCTACGCCAACCAGGACTCAACCGTGTCGGAACCGTATTTCGCTTTCCACTCTTTCAATATCTTGTGGTTGCCACCCTTGGTTTCCACGACTTCGCCAGACTCCGGGTTTTTATAGATTTTCACTTGGCGAGGCTTGCGATTGCCCGTTTTAGACTGGGCAGCGGGAGCACGGCGACCGGCTTGTGGGTCAAGCAGATTGACGATGTCTTTCAAGCTGTAGCCATACTTGGCGAGCAGTGCACGCAGCTTCGTTTCGAATTCAATTTCCTGCTTCAGGCCAGCGTCACCTTTCAAGGCTTCAAGCGCTTGGAGCTGCTCGGCCAAGTGTTTTTCAAGCTGGCGGAATTCTGCGAGTTTGGACATGGGAATCTCTCCGTGACTGTTATCCTAACGTTACACTAAAAACACCGATTTGCATGAAGTTAGCGTGTTTACTTGCTCAACAAGTCGCATCCATTGCCAGATTCGCACTTGAGCAAACGCCCTCTATCGACAGTTGGCGATGAGAGAAGGTTCGTAAAATCGCAAACGGAACATGGGTTTGATGGCGCCGCCTCTAAAATCGGTATGCGGAACGGAACGGGCTGGCAAGGTGTCATTTGTATTAGACACCCCTGGTGTCGTACATCCAGTCGAAATAGAGAGGTCGTCATGAACAACATCATCTACATCGTTGGGGCCGTTGTGATCGTCCTGGTTATTCTGTCGTTTGTCGGTCTTGTATAGCCTGCCAGTTTAGACCCTTTTCCGGTGGCTGTAGCGGGGTAGCGCCTGGGGAGCGAGGACGCCTGCGCCAGCCATTTTCCACGCTGATTCAAGAACTTGTCTTAAAACTGAAACCTAATGGTCATATATTGCACTCATCCGCTTACATAATCCTGGCTTCAGGCCCCTTCATGGATGAATTGCCCTCATGCGTCGTGTTGTCTTCAATCAAAAAGGTGGTGTTGGAAAATCCAGCATCGCCTGCAATCTTGCCGCTGTGAGTGCAGCGCAAGGCTACCGGACACTGCTGGTTGATCTCGATCCCCAGGCGAATTCGACTCACTACCTCACAGGCCTGCTCAACGATGACATTCCCGCGGGTATTGCCGATTTCTTCAGACAGACACTGTCTGGAGGCTTTGCCAGCAAAAAATGTCGAGTAGCCATAACCGAGACTTCCTACGAGAACCTCCATCTCGTGACCGCCAGTCCGGATCTTTCAGATCTCCAGTCAAAGCTTGAGCGCAAGTTCAAGATCAACAAGCTGCGTAAATTGCTGGTAGAGCTTTCCGAGGACTACGAGCGTATCTATATCGACACCCCTCCCTCGCTGAATTTTTTTACATTCAGCGCTTTGGTCGCCGCCGATCGATTGTTGATTCCCTATGATTGCGACAGCTTTTCCCGGCAGGCCTTGAATAACGTCATCGCTCAAGTAGAAGATCTGCGCATGGATCACAATGAATCGCTGCAGATAGAGGGGGTGGTGGTCAATCAATTTGTCGCCCGCACCGGGTTACACCAGACGCTCATCGACGAAATGCTCGCAAAGGGTCTTCCTGTGCTACCGGTTTATTTGAGTAGCTCAGTTAAAATGCGCGAGTCCCACAAAGCCTCTGTACCCCTTATTCATCTGGCACCGCGTCATAAGCTCTCGAGGGAATTTGTAGCTTTGCTGGATGCACTGGAGCGAGCAGCTTGAGTTGGTTTTCGGTTCAACTGTTGCTGCCAGCAAAAAATACCGGCGAGATGTGAATTTTTTCGTGTCCTCTTGTATCTGAACTTAAACAAGCCATGCCATTAAACAGATGGAATCGGCAAAGGCAGATCCGCCTGGCCTGCGCCACACAGGGCTCAGCGGTTTGCGGCAAGACAGTGACAGAGTGGCTCGCATGAGATCACGTGAGAAGAACGTCAAACCGATTCGATTGAAAGACATCACCATTGTCGACGACGTCAAGATGCGCAAGGCGATCACTGCCGCTGCACTCGGCAACGCAATGGAATGGTTCGACTTCGGCGTCTATGGTTTTGTCGCCTATGTTCTCGGCAAAGTATTTTTTCCCGGCGCTGATCCCGACGTGCAGATGATCGCCGCGTTGGCGACCTTCTCGGTCCCCTTCCTGATCCGCCCCCTGGGCGGTTTGTTCTTCGGTACGCTGGGGGACAAGTACGGTCGACAGAAAGTCCTGGCGGCCACCATCGTGATCATGTCGCTCAGCACCTTCGCTATCGGGCTCATACCGTCTTATGCCTCGATCGGCATCTGGGCGCCTATCCTCCTGCTGCTGGCCAAGATGGCCCAAGGTTTTTCGGTGGGCGGTGAATACACCGGTGCCTCGATCTTCGTCGCCGAATACGCGCCGGATCGCAAGCGCGGTTTCCTCGGCAGCTGGCTGGACTTCGGCTCGATCGCCGGCTTCGTCTTCGGCGCAGGCGTGGTGGTGCTGATTTCCACCATTCTGGGCGAAGAGCAGTTTCAGGAATGGGGCTGGCGACTGCCGTTCTTCCTCGCCCTGCCCTTGGGCATGATCGGGCTCTACCTGCGTCACGCCCTCGAGGAGACGCCGGCATTCCAGCAACATGTCGAAAAACTGGAACAGGGTGATCGTGAAGGCCTGGCCAGGGGCCCGAAAGTATCTTTCAAGGAAGTGGCCACCCAGCACTGGCGCAGCCTGATGACCTGCGTTGGCGTAGTGGTGGCCACCAACGTCACCTACTACATGCTGCTCACCTATATGCCGAGCTACCTGGTTCACAACTTGCATTACAGCGAAAGTCACGGCGTGCTGATCATCATCGCGATCATGGTCGGCATGTTATTCGTCCAGCCGATGATCGGTTTGATCAGTGACAGGATTGGCCGCCGTCCCTTCATCATTTGCGGTAGCGTCGGCCTGTTCTTCCTGGCCATCCCGGCCTTCATGCTGATCAACAGCGGCAAGCTCGGCCTGATCTTCTCCGGGTTGCTGATGCTGGCCGTGCTGCTCAACTTTTTCATCGGAGTGATGGCGTCCACCCTGCCGGCGATGTTTCCCACCCACATCCGTTACAGCGCACTGGCCAGCGCCTTCAACATCTCGGTATTGATCGCGGGCCTGACCCCTACCATCGTGGCCTGGCTGGTGGAAAGCACCCACAACCTGTACATGCCGGCCTACTACCTGATGGTGATTGCCGTGGTCGGGCTGATGACCGGCGTGACGATGAAAGAAACGGCGAACAAACCCTTGCGTGGTGCAACTCCGGCGGCTTCCGACCTCGAGGAAGCGCACGAACTGCTGCAGGAACATCACGACAACATCGAGCAGAAGATCGAGGACATCGACGCACAAATCGCCGAGCTGGAAGCTAAACGCGAGCATCTCGTGCAGCAGCATCCGCGAATCGAATAAGGTGGGCTCCTGTCACGAAGCGCAGAGCTTTTTCTCGAGATCCTTGAAGAGTTGCCTGTAAGCGACTCATCCAATCGCGGGCATTGGTGAATCGGTCATCGCATGGAAAAGCGTTTACGGGCCGGGGTCAGATGCATTCCTCTGCGGCGCGTTGAAAACTCGAAGGCAGGAAGTTCGCGGACAGAAAATGCCGCTCGTAGATGAACACCTTGCCGCCGTTTCCGGCCTTGTAGGCTTCCAGCACGTTGTCCGCCGAGACTTTGCTCGGCACCACGATCCGGTAGCTGCGCTGTGTCTGCAAGACCGTTGGGTTCAACGCACTGCCCTGCAGTTTCGGCACGACGCAGTCGGCGTATTGGGCTGGGGTCTTGCTGGTCTGCAAGGTCAAGGTCGGATCATTCGGCGCGGAGGCACAACCGGCGATCACCAAGACAAACGCCATGGCGGGCACAAATAAAGGGCGCATCGGTCTCATCCTGAAAATAAAAGGTTCGGTTCATCAAGCAACGGTCATCGCGCAAATTTGTTGAGCCGCGCGTTCGGTGGGGCGATTTTCCAACGATTGCCGACAAAGCAGAACTTGCGTTTCTTGATGGTCACTATTACTTCCAGCAATAGTTGCGCGCCGTACAGACGGATGCACACTCAACAGCAACCAAACGACTGGCCAGCCCTTTCGTTACCAAGATCCACTGCCCCGCAAGCGCCTTTCGTTTATACGCAGTCTCTACTACCGTAATTGCTAACCCCCTTTGTCCAAACCGGAAGCGGAGCGCATGTCCAGAATCCTCTTGCTAACCTTCGCCACCCTGCTCCTGTGCAGCCAGGCGGTGGCGGACACCCTGAAGATCAGCGTGATCGGTGCCGGCAACGTAGGCGGTACGCTTGGCACCTTATGGGTGAAGGCCGGGCACTCGGTGATGTTTTCGTCCCGCCACCCCGAGGCGCTCCAGGACCTGGTCAAGGCCGCCGGCCCCAACGCTCGGGCGGGTTCGGTCAGCGAGGCCGCGTCATGGGGCGATGTGATCGTGCTAAGCGTTCCCTACGGCGCAATGCCGGCGCTGTCCGAACAGCTGAAGGGCAAGCTGGAGGGCAAGGTGGTGTTCAGCACCAGCAACCCGTTCAGCGGCCGTGACGGAGACATCGGGCGCAAGGCGCTGGATCTGGGAGTCGCCCTGGCGGACCAGCAGTACCTGCCCGGTGTGCACCTGGTGCGGGCGTTCAACGCCATCGGCTATGCCTCAATGAAAAGCCAGTCCGGCAAAGGCAAGGCGATTCCAACCTTCGCCGACGATGCCCAGGCCCGCGACCTGGGCGCCCGGCTGGTGCGTGACGCCGGATTTGTACCGGTGCTTCTACCACTCGCGCGGGCTGATGAAGGATTGCCGGGCGGCCCGGCCAGCGGCGTTTTGAGCGAGGCCGAGCTCAAGCAAAGACTAGGCTTATAGCGGAGCGGATTGACGCGCAAACGCTTGCAGCGCTCGAGCCGGAACACCAGCGCTGCCCCCGCCATCGGTCACCCGATCACGTTCGCATACACCGCCCTGTCGACATTCCCGCCGGACAGTATGACCCCCACCCGTCTTCCCTCCATGGCTTCACGCTCCTGAATGAGCGCCGCCAGGGCCGCCGCGCCTGCCCCTTCCGCCAGGTTGTGGGTGTCGGTGTAATACACACGCATGGCCTCGACAATCTCGCCCTCATCGACGGATACGATCCGCGCCGCCGCCACACCGTAGATGGCGAAGGCTTCAGGAATCGGTTTACGTACGGCCAGGCCATCGGCAAAGGTAGTCGCCGTCGCGGTTTCGCAAATCTCTCCCGCTTCAAAGGACAGTTTTGCCGCTGCAGCCTCGGTGGATACCACGCCCACCACCTGGGTTTGCAGGCCCAGCGCGTCGCGCGCGGCGATCACCCCACAAATCCCGGAGCCACAGCCGATCGGCACGTAGACGGTATGCAGGTCCGGCGCCGCCTTGAACAGCTCCAGCGCATACGTGGCCACGCCTTTGACCAACTCGGTGTGGAACGGCGGCACCAGGTAGAGGCCCTGCGTTTGCGCCAGGCGTGCGGCCTCTTCCCGGGCCTCATCGAAATCGCGACCCCATTCGACCACCTCGCCGCCGAAGCCGCGCATGGCATTGTTTTTTTCTACCGAGTTGCCCTCCGGCACTACGATCAATGCGCGCAAACCCAACGCGCGTGCCGCCAGCGCCAGGCTCTGGCCATGGTTGCCGCGGGTAGCGGTAACGATGCCCCTGGCGGTGGGGTGCACGCGTTTGAGCCAGTGCATGAAGGTAATGCCGCCACGCACCTTGAAAGCGCCCGTGGGCGTATGGTTTTCATGCTTGACCCACACCGTGCATCCCAACCGTTCAGCCAGCAATGGCCAAGGGTACTGGGCAGTAGCAGGCATGACCTGGTACACCTGGTGGGCAGCTTGTTCGATGTCGTCGCGAGTCAGTCTGTGCATGAGCACTCTCCCTGAGGTTTTGCCCAGTCTAGATCCGGTGCCCATACGCCGGCTTTCAAAAAACCGACCTGACTTTTGTGCCCTGTCTTGACTACTATGGTGCTCATGAACCCTCGAGACCGCCCACCGCCATCGCTCCTGACCGAACCGGTCCGCCGTGTCGAGGCAGGGCCTTGGTCGATCGAATTATTGCCCGGCTCCGCCTATGCCGCCCGCTACGTAGCGACCCATGCGGCGATCGGCTTTGCCTTCGACAGCCAGCAAGGCCTGCACGCCATCGGCAGTGACCGGGTGATGCCTTTCATTGCCACGCCGAACGGCCTGGCCTTTGTCCCGGCCGGGTGTGACGTGTTGTCCGAGTCAGCCGCCGGCGGTGAATATCTGCGGGTCATGCGCGCTGACGGTCTGGCGTTGATGGGGGATCGGGCATTCAACAATCGCATCGATCCGCAGGCCATTGCCCTTGCACTGCGAATGCGCAACGCGCTGCTGCACGCCTCGATGGATGACGATTGGGAGGCCTGGGCGCTCGCCTTGGCTGATCGGGCCATGGCGCAGGAAGCGTTGCCGACGCCGACCCAAGGCTCCATCACCGCCAGCCGCATGCGCCTGCTCGATGAATTCATTGACGCGGGTCTTGACGGTGCGCTGAGCGTGCAGGCGATGGCCAGACTGCTTGAATTGTCCGAAGGATTTTTCATGCGGGCCTTCAAGCGCGCAACGGGCAAAAGCCCGCACAGCTACCTGATCGACCGACGACTCGCCAAGGCCCGTGCCCGGCTGCGCGATTCGACAGCCAGCCTGTCCGAGATCGCCCTCACCTGCGGGTTCAACTCCCAAGCGCACATGACGACAGCTTTCAAGCAACGGCTAGGTGTCAGCCCGGCGCAATTACGAACAAATTCGAGGTCCGTACCGACCGGGGTATCAGATAGCAGGATAATTATCAGCTGGCAGGCCAGGCAGATAACATGCTGTCCACCACGTATCCTGAAGAACAACATTGAAAAGGAGTTCGAATGAAAACTGATTGGCAACAAATTCGAGAAATGATGAACACTGTTATCGATAGCTGTGAGCAGATCGAAACGGCAGGATTCAATGAGGAACATCGCTGCGCGACCGTGGAGATCAAAGGTGTTGATTACTCCGTTCAGGAGTTTTTAATCAGCGCCTGGACACTCCCGGAGAACATTCGCTACCAGATCATCCGTGAACGTCATGAAGCTGGGAATGACCTTCCCTATGTTCCCGAAGCCGCCCGCATTCTTGTCTCAATGGCGCAGGCTTGCGCGGAATTGGTCGGGGCAGCCGACACAGCACCCGCTCAGAAAGCTATTGCGGGAATGAATCATTGGTACAAGGCCTACGCGGTACCGCATATGACTGCCGCCATCGGGCTGGCAAAAAAACAGTCTGACGCTGAGTAACGGCTAGATCAAAAGATCGCAGCCTCGCTTCGCTCGACAGCTCCTACAAGGGGCCGTTGAACCAACGCGGCAGTCGGCACCGCCTGCGAAAAAATGGGGACGGACTTGTTTTTCCTCGGGAAGCTAAATCAGTCCCCCCTTTTCCTCAACGGGCATGCCTCAGGCAAACAGTTTCAGCGCTTCGTCATTCCACTCATGGCCATTCTCAGACCAGCCTTTATCCGCAGAAGGTGGGAACGTCCACTATAATCGGGAGCAAATCCTGATAGACATTCATGTCTTCAAATCGGCACCGGCGCCTAGAGGGTCATGATTGGCCTTAGCAATGCTTGCCCTTCATACAATGCGGACAGATAACGTTCGCGCATTTGCTCGAGGCTCATTCGCGATGCGTGGGTGGTAAGGGTCAAGGTTGCCTGCAACTGCCCTTCCCGATCCATCAACGGCACGCTCAAAACCCGCATCCCCACTTCATATTCCTGATCCACCAGGACATAGCCACGCTCGCTCGCCAAGGCGATTTCGGCGCGAATGTGCGCCTCATCGGTCACCGTGTAAGGGGAAATGGCCCGTGGCGGATTGCGGGCGAAATAGGTGTCGAGCGCCTCCGCTGACAGGCTGGCCAGCCAGAGCCGGCCACTGCCCGTGCAATACATCGGCACCCGTGAGCCGGGGCGGATCGACATTGAGGTGATATGGCTGTAGCGGCTGCGCACGATATGCACGATGTTATCACCGTCGCGAACGCCCACCGACACGTGCTCCTGGGTGGTTCGCGCCACCTGTTCGACGATGGGCCGCAACATGCGCGGCAACACCGCCGAATCGACATAGGCCTGGCCGATACGCAATGCCTTGGCGGTCAGCCAATAATAACGGCCATCTGTTTGCGCAAAGTCGTCATGCACCAGCGTCAGCAAGAAGCGCCGGGCGGCACTCTGGGTCATGTCGGCCAGTCGGGCAGCCTCAGGCACACTCAGACGCGGATACTCCTGGGAAAACAATTGCAACAGCGCCAGTCCCTTTTGCAGGCCGACGATCAAATCCCGTTGATGGATGGTGGGCTGCTTCATCGCTACGACTCTTATTCAAACAAACAATGCGATTATCGCACTCCTGATGCGATTATCAACGTAAACACCTCGCAGCTTGATTGTTCCCCGCCCTCCTCGCTTGCAGTATCGGCCCCACAACACAGCCAATAAGCGGGAACATCAAATGATTCAGGCTTCGACTGAACTGGTCGCCATCGTCGGCTCACCTGTTACACAGGTGAAATCGCCGGAAAACTTCAACCGCTGGTTCGCTGATCACCAGCAAAACGTTGCCATGTTGGCCATCGACCTTGCGCCGACCGCCCTGCAGAACTTCATTGAGACCTTGCGGGGCTGGCAAAACCTGCGCGGTTGCGTGGTCACCGTCCCCTACAAACAACTACTGGCCGGCCGTCTGGACAGCGTCAGTGAGCGCTCGGCGGCGCTGGGCTCGGTCAACGTAATCCGGCGCGAGGCCGACGGCCGGCTGGTGGGCGATATCGTCGACGGCGAAGGTTTTCTCAGTGCTGCGCGCCAGCAGGGGTTCAATCCGCAAGACAAACAGGCGTTGGTGATCGGCACCGGCGGTGTCGGCAGTGCGATTGCTTATTCACTGTGTCAGGCCGGGATCAGTCATCTGGTCATCAGCGACTTGAGCGCGGAGCGCGTCGAGATGCTCGGCGAACTGTTGCGCGATGCTTTTCCCGAGATCGTGATCAGCGCCAACCCCGCCTCGCTCGAGCACTTCGATCTGGTGGTCAACGCCTCGCCGGTCGGCATGGGCGCCACCAGCGATGAAGGCCCGCTGCCGTTGCCGCACGTTCTGATGCAAACCCTGCAAAAGTCGACGCTGGTTGCCGATGTCGTGACTTCGCCAGCCGTGACGCCGTTTCTCGCCTTCGCCCGACTGCGTGGTTGCCCGATCCAGACCGGTCCGGAAATGGCCCTGGCGCAACTGGGTAACCTCGGCCACTTCATGGGCGTAACACCGCTGCAGATCTGATCTGCGGCCGTGTCCTCGACAGGCGATAGACAATGAATATGACGACTACCCACCTCGCTGCCGGTGCCGACCTGGTCTACGACGTGATTGTCCTGGGCAGCGGTGCCGCCGGTTTCGCTGCGGCGGTGACCGCCAGTTGCCGAGGCCTAAAGGTCTTGCTGGTGGAAAAGACCGAAGCCTTCGGCGGCACCTCGGCGATCTCGGGTGGCGCGGTCTGGCTGCACGACTCCGACCAGGCCCGGGCCGCCGGGCATCACCTGAGCGCCGAACAGATGCGCCGCTATCTCAAGGAAGTGATCGGCGCCGGCTACAACCCGGCGCTGATCGATTCCTTCATCGACAATGGCCGCGAAGCCTTGGGTTTTCTGGAGACCCACAGCGAGCTCAAATACAGTCTGCGGCCACTGTCGCCCGACTATTACCCGGACTTGCCCGGTGGCACGCAAACCGGTCGCGCCCTGGAAATCGACGAGTACGACGGGCGCAAGCTTGGTGAGCACTTCAAAGACCTGAAGCGGCCACCGGATGGCATGCTGCTGTTCGGCGGTATGATGGTCAATCGTGTCGACATCCAGCACTTCCTCAGCTTCAAGCGCTCGCCGAAATCCCTCTGGCACTGCCTGAAACTGATGGGCCGCTATGCCATCGATCGCCTCAACCATCCACGCGGCACGCGCCTGACCGTGGGCAATGCCTTGATCGCCCGGCTGGCAACCACCGCCTTCGCCAATGGCGTCGACTTGTGGCTTCAGGCGGCACCCGAAGCGTTGCTTGTCGAGCAGGGAACCGTAAAGGGTGTGCAGATCACCTGGAGCGGACAAACCCGCAAGGTATTTGCCAAGGGCGGCGTGGTATTGGCCATGGGAGGATTTGCGGCCGGTGCTCAAGCCGCCCAACAGCGGCCAGCGACGGACTCGGAACACTGGAGCATGTCACCACCCGCCAACGTTGGTGACGGACAACGACTGGCCGCTTCGGTCAACGCAGCCATTGGCGACAACCTTTCGGCGAATTTCTTCTGGGCGCCGGTCTCGGTGCTGCACAAGGCCGACGGCAGCGTCGAGCGCTTTGCGCATCTGGTGACCGATCGGGCCAAACCCGGAGTGATCGCGGTCAACCGCGCCGGGCGACGTTTCGTCAATGAGTCGGACTCCTACCACTGCTTCGTCGAAAGCATGTTCGCCAACGGCGGCGCCAATGCGCCCTGCTGGCTAATCTGTGACAGCGAAGCCTTGAACCGATACGGCATGGGCCTTGCCCGTCCGCGACCGGTCGATAACAGCGCGTTGATCGACGCCGGTTATCTGCTGCGCGCAGACAGCCTCGCCGAACTGGCCCTCATCGCTGGCATCGATGCCACGGCTCTGGAGCAGACCCTGACGCAGTTCAACGCCGATGCAGCCCTTGGCGTCGACCGTCAGTTCGGTAAAGGCAGCAGCGCCTACAACCGCTACATGGGCGACCCGCTTCACGGACCCAACCCGTGCCTGAAACCGCTGCACAAGGCGCCGTTTTACGCCATTCGCCTGTTTACCGGTGACCTCGGCTCCGCCCGCGGACTGGTCACCAATAGCCAGGCCAACGTGCTCGACCGCAGCGGCGCACCGATCCCCGGCCTGTACGCCGCCGGCAACGAAATGAATTCGATCATGGACGGCACCTACCCCGGTCCCGGCATAACCCTCGGCCCCGGCATCACCTTCGGTTACCTCGCCGCCAGTGATATCGCAGCCCGTCTTGACCGCAGCACAACCCAAGAACCCCGCACTGGAGAACAGCATGTACTACGAACTGCGCACCTACACGATTAAACCGACCCGCCTTGGCGACTGGCTCGCCTTGTACAAAAACGCGGCACTGGCCGTGCAGCAGGAGCACCTGGGCAACCTGGTCGGTTTCTTCACCACCGAAATCGGTGAGGTCAACCAAGTGGTGCACATCTGGGCCTATACCAGCCTCGACGATCGCATGGCCCGTCGCAACGCCATGGCAGCCGATCCGCGCTGGCAGGACTTTACCCGGCAGAACAAGGAGCTCGACGCCGTGGTGACTCTAGAGTCGCGCCTGTTGCGCCCGACCGACTTTTCACCGTTGAAGTAACCGTCGTCCTGTTGAGCCGCTTCCACCGGGGAGCGGCCAGCCCCGCCCCCCGCCCCACCCGAAAAAAAACAATAATGGAGGTCGCCATGAGCGTCTTGCCGTCGATTAACGTCGACGACCTTATCTGTGATGTCCTGGTCATCGGCTCCGGCGCCTCTGGCCTGGCGAGTGCCGTCACCTGCGCCGAGCTAGGCCTCGACGTCATCGTGGTGGAAAAAGAACCCGTGTTCGGCGGCACCAGCGCCTGGTCGGGCGGTTGGCTGTGGATCCCCCGCAACCCGTTGGCCGTCGCCGAAGGGATAGTTGAAGAACTCGAACAGGCGCGGATCTACCTGCGCAACGAATTGCAGACCGATGTGCTCGACCCACGCATGGAGATGTTCCTCGAACAAGGCCCGAAGATGGTCGAGTTCTTTCAGCACCAAACCGAAGTCCGGTTTTTCTCCGGCAGCAAGATGCCTGACTTTCATGCCAGCGAAGGCTTCGCCAGAGGCGGTCGCTCGGTCTGCGCCCAGCCGTACGATGGTCGTCGACTAGGTCCCTGGATCAAAAAGCTTCGGCGTCCGTTGGATATCATCAGCCTTGCCGGAATGGGCATTGCCGGTGGCGCCGATCTCAATCATTTTCTCAATGCCAGCCACTCTGCGCCATCCATGCTGTACGCCGGCAAACGCCTGTTGCGCCATGCCCGTGACCTGATGTGCCACGGCCGGAGCATGCACCTGCTGAACGGCAATGCATTGGTAGCCCGGTTGCTGAAAAGCGCGGTGGATCGCAACGTCCGGCTGTTCACCGATACGCCGGTACATGAGCTGCTGCATGAGGATCAGCGTGTGGTCGGCGCACGTACCGAGCGCACTGGACGCCTGTTCGACATCCGCGCACGACGTGGTGTGGTGCTGGCCTGCGGCGGTTTCCCCCACGACCGGCAGCGTATTGCCCACCAGTTCGCCCATGCCCCTGATGGCACAGGACACTTGAGCGCTGCTCCCAAGGGCAATACCGGCGACGGTTTGCGACTGGGTGAACGCGTCGGAGCTCGCGTTCCATCCGACTTGCCGCATGCCGCTGCGTGGGCACCTGTCTCTCGCGTGCCGCGGGAGGACGGAGGCTTCAGTGGCTTTCCACATTTGATGGAGCGGGCGAAACCGGGTTTTCTCGCGGTGCGTCAGGATGGCCGACGCTTCGTCAACGAGGCAGACTCTTATCACGACTATATGTGCGCACTGTTCGAGGCCACCGGACCGGGAGAAACCCCGGTGTCCTGGCTGATCTGTGACCACCGCGCCCAGCGGCGCTATGGCCTGGGTTGGTCCAAACCATTTCCGTTCCCGACGGCGTCATATGTGCGCAATGGCTATCTGTTCAAGGACGCGACCCTGGCCGGACTGGCACGCCAATGCGCGATTGATGCGAAGCAGCTGGAAGCCACGGTCAGCACCTTCAATCAGCACGCCGAGAAAGGCTGCGACCCGCTCTTCCGGCGCGGTGAGTCGTTGTACAACAAAGCTCAAGGGGAAGCCCTCCATGGTCCCAATCCGTCCCTCGGCAGCCTGCGCCAGGGACCGTTCTACGCCGTCAAGCTGGTTCCCGGCAGCCTCGGTACCTTCGCCGGGTTGAACACTGATGCCTGTGCTCGGGTACTGGACAAACAACAAACGCCGATTGTCGGGTTATTCGCCGTGGGCAATGACATGAACAGCATCATGAACGGTTACTACCCCAGCGGTGGCATCACCCTCGGGCCAGGCATGACATTTGGTTACATCGCAGCAAGAACACTTGCCGGCCTGATGGATGAGGAAGAAGGAGGCGATTGCCCGCCCGAGTAACCTGTTGTGAACGCCGCCGCGACCGTCAGGCACCGCTTGGGCAGTGCCGACGTCCGCCGATGACTCAGGGCCCTTACTCGGTCACACCAACGATGTGCTCAGGTGCAGGCTCGGCATCGCTGATCGGTGCGTTGAGCAGCAGGTAGTACGCCAGGGCCGAACACAGCGCCACTACCGCGCTGATCATGAACGCGGTGTTGAACGAGCCCGAGTACTGGATGCTGAAGCCGGTGACGATCGGCGCGACGGAACCGGCGATGTAGCCGCCGAAGTTCTGGATCGAACCGAACGAGGCCACCCGGCGGCTGTCGACGATAGTGTTGACGATCATCCACGCTGTGGCGCTGGCCATGTTGATGCTGAACAGCGCCAGGCACAGCAGGATGATGCAACCGGTAAGGCCGGTGACAAACGACAGCGGCACGGTGAAGAGCGCAGCCAGTACCAGGCCCGTGATCACGCCGAACTTGCGGCTGGCCAGGATACTCATGCCACGGCGTACCAGCCTGTCGCAGAAGCGCCCGGCGACGATGGTGCCCACTGCGCCGAAGCCATAGGCCAGCGACACCAGCCACGCGGTCTTGTACAGGTTCATGCCATGCTCGCGCTCGAAGTAACCGGGCAGCCAGGTCAGGTGCAGCCACAGCATGTAGATCACGCCCATGAAGCCCAGGACCGCACCCCAGGTGCTGCGGTGCTTGAACAGGTCGAGCCAGCCGGCAAAGTAGGAGACCTTCGGTGCCTGCGAGTCGGCCGCTTGCACCTGGGGACTTTTCTCTGTCGGCAACGGTTTGCCTTCAGCCGCAAGCTCGGCCAGGTACTGCGCCTTGCTCTTGTAGAAGGTCAACCAGCACACGGCCAGGACGATACCGATCGCGCCGGTGATGATGAACATCCCGCGCCAGCCGAAGTTGACCATGAACAGCGTCAGCAAGGGTGGCGCCAGGCATGGGCCCAGGCAGGTCGACGACCAGACGATACCGGTCGGCGTACCGCGCTCGTTGGCATCGAACCACTCGGACAGGGCCTTGGCCGCCGAGGGGAACATCGGAGCCTCGCCAATCCCCAGCAGCACGCGCAGGCCCATGAAGCCGGCGAAGCTGTTGACCATGCCGAACGTCGACTGAGCCACCGACCACGCCAGCAATGAAGCGCCCAGGGCGATCTTGCTGCCCAGGCGGTCGATGATCATGCCCATCGGCAACTGCGCAAAGGCGTAGGCAATGGAGAAGGCCGACAACAGAATGCCCATCTGGGAGGGGCTGATCATCATGTCCTTCTGGATCGAGGTATTGGCGATCGACAACGCGCTACGGTCCAGGTAGTTGACGATGCCGATCAACAACAGGAAGACAACGGTGATGCTTTGATACTTCTTCAGTGGTTTCATCTGATGGCCTTTATTATTGTTATTGCAGCGGTTTCAATACCGGGCCGATCCATCATCCGGTGCCACACTCATCCTTGGGCTCTACGAAAAAATCCTGGCTGACAAGCCAGCTCCTACAGATCGTTGTCAGTCATTGAGCCAGTGCTGGCTGCTGCAACTGCGCGGCGCACTGGTTGAGGTCATCGATCACCTTCTGCGACAGGCTCACGCCTTCGAGCAAAGCTTGCTCGCGCAGCTTCAGGCCGGCCTGGCCCGGCAAGCGCACCGGGTGCTCGGGGTCTACCGGACGGCTGGCCAGGATCAGCTTGCTCAGGAACGAACTTTCGTCGGTGAAGGCTTCCAGCCCGCCGAAGAAGCGCGGGTCGATCACCACGGCCGTGGCCGAGGCGCCCCACTGGTCCGGAGTGTCCTTGCGCCCATGACCGGCCAACCCCGAAGTCAGGGCCTCGACCAGAATCGCCAGGGCAAAGCCCTTGTGGCCAAAGGCCTGGCCGCCCAGGGGCAGGATGCTGCCCTGTGGGGTGGCGAAAAAGTCGGCCGGGTCGTCGCTCAGGTGGCCCTCGTTGCTCATCAGCACCGGGTGCGGCAGTGGGCTGCCGGCCTCGCGGCACTGACCGACCAGGCCCAGGGTCACGGTGGACATGCTCACATCCAGCAGGATCGGTTCGCCCCGGGTCGGGATGCCGGCGGCAATCGGGTTGGGCGTGTAGATCGGGTCGATCCCGCCATGGGCGCACACCAGTCCTACCGAGGGGTCCGAGGAATAGACCATGGCCACCAGGCCACGGTCAGTGAAAGGCTTCAAGTAAGCGGCCAGGCAACCGATGTGCGAGGCACGGCGCACCACGGCGATACCGATGCCCTGCTCCGTGGCGCCCTTGGCCGCACAGTCCAGGGCGCGGCTGACACAATAAGGGCCGAGCACATAGTGGCCATCGAACAAGGTGGAAATGCCGCTGTCCGAGACCTGCTCGAGCAACCGGGCACTGGCCTTGACCTGCCCGGTCAGCATGCCGCCAATATAGCGGCTTACCAGGTTGAGGCCGTGGGTGCGATGGCCCAGCAGTTCACCTTCGAGCAGCACCCGGGTCACCACCTGGGCGACCTCGGCATCGGCCCCGGCTGTTTCGAACAGTTGCTCGACGAAGGTGGTGAGTGTTTGAGCGTCGTAACGGGTTCTGGCAATCAGTGACATGGGACCTCTCGGGGCAGTACGGCGGACTTCTTGTTATGGCTCGCCCGTTCTGTAACGGGCGAATTTGCGATAACTGTAGGGAGCCAGCCTCAACATTCCCAATGAGATGATCCGATCAATCGATAACCGGGCGTTATCGAGTTGTCGCTATGGTCCCCGCAAATACTGCAGCAGTGTATTCAACGCCACCGACCTTGGCCGGGAACGCAAGGTCAGCAGGCCAATGTTGACCATGGAGATCGGCAGCTCGACCGGCAAGACAGCGACCATCCCATAGCGCGCATAATGCTCGGCCACGTCATTGGGCACCACCGCGATCATGTCCGAAGCCTCGAGCATCGCGGTGGTCGCCAGGATCGAAGCGGTTTCGACAATGTCCAGCGACTGCACCATACCGCCGGCCTGCAGGGCCGTTTCCACCCGGCGGCGCATGGGGCTGCCGATGGGGTGCAGAACCCAGGTCAGTGTGATCAAGTCGGCCAACTGCAATGGCGGGGCACCCGCCAACGGGTGCCCCGCCCGGGCGATCACGCGCATCTGCTCGCCGTTGTCGAACAGCTCGATGTCCAGGTCCTGGCTGTCGCTCTGGTCCGGCAAGCGCCCCAGCACCACATCGAAATCGCCGCGCAGCAAGGCCGGCAGCAAGGTATCGCTGGTACCCACCTCAATGGAAATCCGCACCTTGGGGTGATCGCGTTTGTACGCCAGCACCGCTTTGGTCAGCAACCGGGGCACCGGCCCCATCACGCTACCGACGCGCACCCGTCCCAGGGCCCCGCGCTGCAGTTCCTCGATCTGCGCCTGGGCCTGCTCGAACTCATGCAGCGCGCCCTGGGCGTAGCGGATCATCACCTCGCCGTAAAGCGTGGGCTGCATGCCGCGCGGCAAGCGTTCGAACAGGCGCACGCCGAGGCGCTCTTCCAGTTGCTGCAACAGCAGGCTGGCGGCCGGTTGCGTGGTGTGCATCGCCGCGGCCGCCCGGCGCAGGTTGCCGAACTCACCCAGGGCCGTGAGCAAGGTGATTTGCCGGCTGGAAATTTTCAGCGCGCCGAAACTACGGGGTGTGATCGTGGTGGCTTCTGGACCTGGAGACATATCAAATCCGGTATCGCTACTTAGGAATCCGTGATTATGCCTGTATCGCTCGGCGACCTACAGTCGAGCCTCCAACTGGTCATCGAGCACAAGAGCCCACCATGAGCATTCGAATCACCCAGCTGAGCGTTCGCGACATCCGTTTCCCCACTTCCCTGTCGCTGGACGGCTCCGATGCGATGAACAGCGCGCCGGATTATTCCGCGTCCTACGTCGTGCTGCACACCGACGCCCCTGGCGGCCTTGAAGGCCACGGCCTGACATTCACCATCGGCCGTGGCAACGAGATCTGTGTGGCGGCCGTGCAATCCCTGGCCCCCATGGTGGTCGGCCTGACCCTGGAAGAGATCATTGCCGACATGGGCGCCTTCTGGCACACCATCACCGTGGGCGACAGCCAACTGCGCTGGCTGGGCCCGGAAAAAGGCGTGATCCACCTGGCGACCGCGGCCATCGTCAACGCCATCTGGGACCTGTGGGCCAAAAACGAAGGCAAGCCCGTATGGAAGCTGTTGGCCGACATGACCCCGGAACAATTGGTGCGCTGCCTGGACTTCAGCTACGTCACCGACGTGCTCACCCCCGAAGAAGCCATTGCCCTGCTGCGCCGCCAGGTGCCGGGCAAGGCCCAGCGTGAGGCGCAGATGCTGCGCGAAGGCTACCCCGGCTACACCACCGCACCGGGCTGGCTCGGCTACAGCGAAGACAAAATGCGCCAACTGGCCCGGGTCGCGGTCGCAGACGGCTGGACCCACATCAAGCAGAAAATCGGCGCCAACCTGGAAGACGACATCCGCCGCGCGACGATTTTGCGCGAAGAAATCGGCTGGGAACGCAGCCTGATGATGGACGCCAACCAGGTCTGGGACGTCGATGAATCGGTCGCCAACATGCGCCGCCTGGCCGCGTTCGAACCGCTGTGGATCGAAGAGCCGACCAGCCCCGACGACATCCTCGGCCATGCCAGCATCCGCCAGCGCATTGCACCGATCGGCGTCGCCAGCGGTGAGCATTGCCACAACCGGGTGATGTTCAAGCAGATGTTCCAGGCCGGCGCACTGGACTTCTGCCAGTTGGACGCGGCGCGCCTGGGTGGCCTCAACGAGGTGTTGATCGTGCTGTTGATGGCCGCCAAGTTCAACGTGCCGGTCTGCCCCCATGGCGGGGGGGTCGGTCTGTGCGAGTACGTGCAGAACATCGCCTTGTTCGACTACATCGCCGTCTCGGCCTCGCTGCACAACCGGGTGCTCGAATACGTCGACCACCTGCACGAGCACTTCCTCGACCCGGTGGTGATCCGCCGCGGCCGCTACATGCCACCGCAGCGTGCGGGCTACAGCATCGAAATGACCGCTGAAACCCTGGAGCGTTACCAGTATCCCGACGGACAGGTGTGGCTCGATATCGCCGGCGCCTGATCGTCACACCGCCGTGACCGTCCAAACAAGACCTCTAGCGCCCATTGTTCAAGTGAGCTCGCAGGACCTTCTTTTCATCGCTCATGGCGTTTCGTACAAACCCTGGGCCGGGCTCAAGCCAGCAGCTCGGTGATCCACCGGGCCTGCCGGGCGACGTCCTGCACCTTCTCCTCGGGCACGGCCTGCCGCGCCCGGGCGAAGTTGCTCAGGGTCTTCTGCTTCTGGCGCAGCAGGCGTTGCCACTTGGCCAGGAACGCCGGGCTGCGTGTTTGCATCTGCAGCGGGCCGAAGTACAGCTCCTCGGGGCTGTACATCACCGGCCCGGTGCGCTCGGCGACGATGATTTCGTAGTCGAAGCGGTTTTCCCGCAGCAATTCCTCGCAGAGGATGCGGTAACCATTGTCCATCAACCATTGGCGCAGTGGCTGCTCGCCGCCGTTGGGTTGCAGGATCAGACGCTCCCGGCCGCCCAGGCGTGCCTTGCCGCTGTCGAGGATGTCGCGGATCGTCTCGCCGCCCATGTCGCAAATGCTGATCGCCGTGATCCCGTCTTCCGGCTCGATCGCCGCCAGGCCATGGGCCAGGCGCACGCTGATCCGCTGCTCCAGGCCGTTCTCGCGCACGGTGCGTTCGGCCGCGTGGAACGGCGTCAATGCCACCTCGCCGGCCACCGCCGCCGCGATGGCGCCACGGCGCATCAACGCCACCGGCAGGTAGCCGTGATCCGAGCCGATATCGGCCAGGCGCGCACCGGCGGGCACCTGCGCCGCCACGCGCTCCAGGCGCATGGACAATGTCTGTTCGTTCAACTGCCGTTCCTTTTCACCACAACGCCCGCACCTTTGGCCGGATCGGGGTGCGATTCTGTCGAGCAACGCCGTGCATTTCAAATTTATTGCTTAAGGAGCCCGAAACCTGTCACGTGCATGAGACTGTTTTCAACCAGCAACAAACAGAGAACCAAAAGCGCTGGAATGCAGCGCTCAACGTCAACCTACCGTCTAATCTGAGAGTACCCGACTGCACACCCGCTGCCAGCCGCCTCCTTTAGGAAAAGGCCATGACCGCAAAAACAGCACGCCACTGCGCGTCATGGGTCCTGCCCTCGCTGCTCGCCATCAACCTGGCGTTGATGGCGGGCTGTTCAGGCAAGGCGGCCACGGCTCGCTATGCGACGGCGAGCCTGGGCTCGAACTGCTATGCCAAGGCGCTCCCCACGTCCGGCGAGGGCGGCCTCGCCTGGGGCGACACCTTGAGCATGGCGCGCAAGAAATCCCTGGATAACTGCATTCGCTACGCCGGCCGATCCGGTGGCACGCCGGATACCTGCCAAGTGGTGCTGGCTGAGTGTAGAAAATAGGAGCGCAGAAAATAGGCGTGTAGAAAAGCTCGCTCACTTAAATTAAACATGTGTTTCCTTCGTTCTTCTCTACGTCGCAGTTCTTCACTGCCCGTTCCTGTCCGTCTGGAGTTCTCTCAATGCCCTCGCCCAAATCCTTGCCCGCTGCGTTGCTGGGGCTGGCCCTTGCCTGTCCTGCCATGGCCGAGACTCAAGGCCTGGAGTTGGGACAAGTGCTGATTCAGGCTGAGGACCAGAGCGGCGAAGACGCGTCGGTCGAGGACGCCAAGGCCCGACTGGCCCAAGTGCCCGGCGGCACCAACGTGGTCGACCTGCGCCGCCCCCTGCAAGGTCGTGTGGCCAGCAACCAGGATGTGCTGGCTTATCAACCGGGGGTCTATGCCCAGTCCGCCGGTAACGAAGGGGTCAAGATCTCGATCCGCGGCTCGGGGATCAACCGCGCGCCGGGCGCCCATGCCTCAGGGTTGTACGCCATGCTCGACGGCCTGCCGCTGACCGGCCCAGGCGGCACGCCCTATGAATTGCTGGAGCCGCTGTGGCTCGACCACGTGGAAGTGCTGCGCGGCGCCAACGGCTTCGACCGAGGCGCGCTGGCCTTGGGCGGAGCCATCGATTACATCAGCCACACCGGCTACGACGCGCCGCTGTTGCAGGTGCGCTACGCCATGGGCAGCCACGGTTATCAGCAGCGCCAGGTCAGCTCGGGGCAGGTGCTGGGCGACTTCGACTACTACGTGGCCACGACCGACGCGCGTGCCGACGGTTACCAGGACCATACCGCCAGTGACAGTCAGGGCATCATTGCCAACTTCGGCTATCGCTTCAACCCGAACCTGGAAACCCGCTTCTACCTGCGCTATCGCCAGACCGACAACGACCTCGCCGGGCGCGTGACCAAGCACTCAATCGAGCACGACTCACGGGCAGCCAACCCCGCTTACGTGGCGCGGGACGACAGCCGTGACCAGCCGGGAAGCACCTTTATCGGCAACAAGACCACCTATTACATCGACGACGATTCGAGCATCCAGACCGGCCTTGTCTACCATGACTACCCCATGGACTTGCGCGAGGGACCCAACCGCTTGAAGGTGGCGTACACGGACGTCAGCGGCACGTTCGACTACAAGCGACGCGACACCCTCTGGGGCCTGGAAAGCCAGAGCACTGTGGGCCTGCGTTTGACCAAGCACCTGCCCAATGCCGGTGCCAGCGAACTGGTGCGCATCCCCACCGGAAACACTGCCGGCTACGCGCCGGGCACGCACATTCGCAACTTCACCTACCAGGGCTCGGACACCGTCCTGCATGTGGGCAATGATCTGGAGATCGCCGACGATCTGTGGCTGACCACTGGCCTCGCCGCCATTTACACCCGCCGCGAAAGCGCCGTGACCTACCCGCAAGGGGGCGGCAAGACCAGCCTGAACGACTGGGACTACGCCCCGCGCCTGGGCTTGCGCTACCAACTGACACCTGACCTGCAGCTGTTCGGCAATCTCAGCCGCTCGGTCGAAGCACCACACCCCTGGTCGCTGATCTACAGCGCCAACCAGCGCTTCCCGGCCGGTAGCGGCGTCGCCACGGGCGCCCAGCGCGACCCGATCACGCTGCAAAACCAGACCGCGACCACCCTGGAAATCGGCGGTCGCGGCGACAGCACGGTGGGCCAATGGAGCCTGGCCTGGTACTACGCCCAGGTGCGCCACGAATTGCTCTCGGTGTTGCCGGATGCCAACGCCACCACGCCCTACGAACTCAACGCCAGCCCCACCGTGCACCAAGGCGTAGAAGCCAGCCTGCAGAGCACGTTGTGGTCGCGAGACGATGGCGGCCAACTGAGCCTGCGCCAGAGCTATACCTTCAGTGACTTCCATTACCGCGACGACGACCGCTTCGGCGACAACCGCCTGCCAGGCCTGCCGATGCACTATTACCAGGGCGAACTGCGCTATGACTGGCCCCAAGGTTTCTTCGCTGCGCTCAATACCCAGTGGGTGTCCAAGGTCGCGGTTGATTACGCCAACAGCTACTACGCCGATCCCTACGCGCTGTTCGGCGCGACCCTGGGCTACAACGCGCCCAAGGGCGACTGGCAGACCTGGCTGGATATGCGCAACCTGACTGACAAGCACTACGCTGGCACCGTCACTCCGGGCTACGACGACAAGGGCCTGGATGCGGCACGGTCCACGCCGGGCGAGGGTCTGGCGATGTATGTCGGCGTGTCGTGGAGCCTGCGCTGAGACTGGGCGTACAGTCTGTAACACACGGTACTTCTACCGCCGGTGCGGGCGGGTGAAGGAGTGCCGGGCGACCCGGCCAGCGACATTTTGAACGAGACCGAACTCAAGCACAGGCTGGGCCTCTGACGGATCCCGCCTAAGTGTTGCGCTTTCGTCGCGCCTGTTCAGCCTCCGCCAGCGCCTGACGCACCAGCGCCCGAGCCGCCCAGGCGGCGGTGTCGAGTGACTCTTCGATGCTCGCGCGACTGATATCACGCACGGCGATCAACGCCTCGGTACCCATGACGATCGACAGCGCCTGCTTCAGTCGCTTGCGCGCCCGGGGTGACAGCACGTCTTTGAGCGAGTCGACTATCGGCTCGATGTAGCTCATGCGTCGGCCCGGTCGCAGGGGCTCTCGTGGGACTCGCTTTCGAGCCACACCGTCATGAACGAACGTTCCATCACGTGCAAGCCGATCTCGTCGTCGATCAACAGTGTGTTCAATGCGTTCGCCGCCAGACCAATGCCCTTGACCGGATCGTCTCACGGCCGCCAGAGGCGCTCCAGCGGCGGCATCTCACGATCGGCCGCCGTGTGTCGATGGCACTGTTCGGACTGATCGCCACACTGTACCCGTCAATCACTGAAGGGCGCACGGCTGCCGCACAGTTCTGGACCTACAACGTTGGCGTCCCGGTGATGCTCGGCGCACTGACGCTGCGCCTCAAGGGCTTTCCGTCCATCGAGCCATTGATTGGCGTCGCATCGATCCTCATTGGCTGCAATGTGCTGCTTTTTGTGTGGCTGGTGTTCTCGCGCATCGGTGTCACGGCCAACGGCTTGAGCAGCGCGACAGGCGAATCGCGCCTGTCATGACACGCAAGATACGTAGCAGGTTCTGGCCAACGTAACGGCCTCCGTCCGGTCGATGATCCAGTGGTCAGACCCGAGCTCCAACGCAGCAGTCATCAGTAGAACTCGTCTAGCAAACAGTAAAACGCTATACGTTGCTGATCTGGCTCCACACCATAGGCGCGAAAAAATGGGGCTACCCATGCCGGTCCCAAATTGCGCTCAATGCTTCGGGCAGCCAGCGCAAGATCTTGATAGATGTCACTGATGCCTAGTCGGCCGCAGTCGATGTATCCGGTAAAGCTGCTTCCTTCGACCATGAAATTCGGTAGGCAGGCATCACCGTTGAGACCATTGGGCAGGAATATACATACTGTCACTTACTCAAGTATTGGCGGATTGACTGCCAGTCGGTTGCATGACACGCAAGCCTCAAACCCTGCTCACTTCGACGCCAAGGCAATCACCACTGCGGACAGGTAGAGGCCAATTCCGAAGACGGCATGATTTATTAAACTGCGCATGCGGTTCCTGGCTGGCGTCGGCGTCTTCGAGGATGCAAATCCTGCCCCCATGGCGGGCTGTATAACAAAAAGCGGGACTGCCACTGTCGCGATGCCCAAAGCGATTGCTGGCAGGAAGGTTGGTTCCCGCAGCCAGGCAACACCTTGTATGCACGCCAGTAACACCGCGAAAGCAATGCCCGTGGCGTAGTGCGCCATCCAGCCCAGGGCCACTTCGCCTGGGACAGGTGTCGCTTGTCCAATGCTGGCATGAGCGAACTTACCATGGCACACATGACCTACCCAGCGCCCGACAAAGGCGAAATTCAGCGTTGGGACGCCAAAGGCCTTCAGAAGGAGCATCCACAAATCCATGACGACGGTAGCGCCGATTCCCAACAGAAAAACTTGTGCAACCTCTTCCGGCGATGCCATACCTACCTCTTATTCATGGACCAATTTATCTTCCGGATGCATGATAGAAGTTGAAGTCAACTTCAAGTCAATGGTCTGTAAATGGATATCACCGAGGTCGTCAAACGCACGGGACTTCCTGCCCACACATTGCGTTTCTACGAGAAGAAAGGGTTGATCGCGTCAGTCGGCCCGCGCGGGGCTCGCCGCCAGTTTGCGTCTGCCGTGCTGGAGCAGTTGGCAATCATCGCGCTCGGTCAAGCTGGAGGCCTCTCGCTGGACGAGATACAGGTCATGCTTTCCCCAAGTGGTAAGGCAGTTGTGGATAGAGACGTGCTTTTGGCCAAGGCGGATGAGATTGATGCGACCATCAAGCAACTACAGGCGATGAGTCGGGGATTGCGGCATGCGGCCGCCTGTCCAGCCCCTAGCCACGCGCAATGCCCGAAATTTCGGCGGTTACTCAAGGCCGCAGCGGCTGGCGCCTTTAAACGGGGCAGGCATTCAACGCCACGTCCTGCGGCCGTTCGGTCTTGAGCACGGACATGGCACAATGTTTCGTTCCTGACTCAATCGTTGAGACCTCATGATCCGCGACTTTCGAAACGATGACCTGGAGCCCGTATTGGACATTTGGCTACGAGCGTCAATCCAGGCGCATCACTTCATAGCCCCCGAATTCTGGCGTAACCAGCTTGACGCGATGCGTGAGGTCTACCTACCCGGCGCCATGTCCCGAGTGTTTGAGGCAGATGGGGCAGCAGCAGGATTCTGCTCTGTATATGGAGACACGCTTGCGGCGCTATTCGTATCGCCTGAGCGTCAAGGAGACGGTATAGGTACGCAGCTTCTCGCGGACGCCATGGCATCTAAGTCAACTCTACAGCTGACTGTGTATTCGGCGAATGTTCCTGGTATCCATTTCTATGAGAACAAGGGCTTTGTAGTTCTCAAGGAACAACTGGACGAGCACACTGGCCACCTTGAGAAAGTGATGCGTTGGGTCGCCTGAACCCAAAGAGCGCGAGGCACTGGAAAAGGCATTGCACGCTGATGGATGGTTCGCAGTCGGTCAGCTCGGATTTACCCGATCCGGCGCGGGCAATGCTGCGTGACTCGGAGCCGCGTGGCGCCGGCTCGAACCGCCCGCCTCGTTTTTAACCATCCGTAGCCATTCTGCTGCTGCACCGTGTATCAAAGCATGTCTAACTGGCATCTTGATACACAGGTTTTCACCCGACCTGCAATTCGACACAGGCCGGATACGTCGCCGCGTTCAAATGCAACCCAGGTTTCAAAGGGATCATTCAGCCCCCCTGGCCAACGGCTTGTAACGGAGACTCAGCATGAAAATGGCACTGCAGGATACAACCGGCAAAACCCGCCGCCGTCTGCTCGGCCCGTCGCTACTCGCGTTCACCCTGTTCGGCGTTCTCGGTGCGACCCAGGCACAAACCACCGCCGCCGCACAGCCCGCCGTGATCAATGCCGGCGCCACTCATGCAACCCCCTCTCCGTTCGGCCCGTTGAAGCATGTCAACGCCGGACTGCTGAACGTGGCGTATGCCGAAACAGGCCCGGCCGACGGGCCGGTGGTGATTCTTCTGCACGGCTGGCCGTACGATATTCACAGCTATGACGAGGTCGCCCCCTTGCTGGCAGCCAAGGGCTATCGAGTGCTGATGCCCTATGCGCGGGGCTATGGCGACACGCATTTTCTCTCGGAGAAAACCCTGCGCAACGGCCAACCCGCTGCGCTGGCCAGTGACGTCATCGACTTCATGGACGCGCTGAAGATCAAACAAGCCGTACTCGGTGGCTATGATTGGGGCGCGCGTTCGGCCGACATCGTCTCGGCGCTGTGGCCGGAACGGGTCAAGGCGCTGGTCTCGGTCAGCGGCTATCTGATCGGTAACCAGGCGGCCGGCAAGAACCCGCTGCCACCCAAGGCTGAGTTGCAGTGGTGGTATCAGTTCTACTTCGCCACCGACCGCGGCCGCGCCGGGTACGAGAAAAACACCCACGACTTTGCCAAGCTGATCTGGCAACTGGCGTCGCCGCAATGGGCCTTCGATGACGCCACCTTCGACCGCAGCGCCAAGGCGCTGGACAACCCCGACCATGTCGACATCACCGTCTTCAACTACCGCTGGCGCCTGGGCCTGGTCCAGGGCGAAAGCCGCTACGAAGCACTCGAGCAGAAACTGGCCACGGCGCCTTCCATCAGTGTGCCGACCATCACCCTGGAAGGCGATGCCAACGGCGCCCCGCACCCTGCCCCCGAGGATTACGCCAAGCGCTTCACCGGCAAATACGAGTTCCGGCTGATCAGCGGCGGCATCGGCCACAACCTGCCCCAGGAAGCTCCGCAGGCGTTCGCCAAGGCGGTGATTGATGCGGATAACCTTTGAGGTCGGGCTGACATTCGTGCACTGACCCAGACCGGAACCTTCACAACAGCGGCTCATCATTAGACATAATGCTGTTCATTGTAGGAGCGAGCTTGCTCGCGATGGATTCCAGGACACCGCGTGTTATCCAGCAAACACGCGTTATCGTTGGCGACCATCGCGAGCAAGCTCGCTCCTACAATGAACAGCGTTACGCCAATAGACGAGCCGTTTTTGTTCGCACGGTTTGTATTCGATGGCGAGCTGGGGGCACGGGCCGCAAAAAAGGCGCCAAGACGTGTCTGAGCAGTTGATCACACCAGTGGAACCTCGGCGGGGCAAGACCCTCGGATATAGAAACCTCTGCGGGGTGCCCCCATGGCAATCGAGGATACGTTACTACGCCAGCGCAAGGTGCTTGCCGAGTTTGGCGAGCTAGCCTTGGTGTCCGACGACCTGGAGCACATCCTCAACGAGGCATGTCGTTTGGTCGGTGACGCGCTTGAAACTCATCTGGCCAAGTTCATGCTGTTGAAAGAGGACGGCATCACGTTCATCGTGCGAAACGGCGTGGGCTGGACGCCCGATGTGGTTGGAAAGGTTCAGGTACAAGCGATCGACGGAACCCCGGAAAGGTACTCACTTGACACAAACGCCCCTGCGATTTCGGTGGATATTTCAACGGAAACACGCTTCCGTTATCACGACTTCCAAAAAGAAAATGGCGTGGCGGCTTTTGTTAACGTTCTGGTGTATGGGGCCACGGAAAAACGCCCCTTCGGGATTTTTGAGGTCGATAGTCGAACTCCCCGTCAGTTCATGGACAGCGATATCGATTTTCTCAGGAGCTACGGCAACCTGCTTGGCGCAGTTCTAAAGCGTGCCAACACCCTACAGGCCATGCGCTCAACGGAAAAGAAATTACGTGAAAGCGAAAGGCACTACCGCATAGCGGCGGAGCTCAATCCGCTTTGGCCCTGGACTGCTGACACGCTCGGCGTACTGACTTCATTTGATCAGCGCTGGTATGAATATACCGGCCTGTCTTCTGCACAGACATTGGGGCGTCAATGGGCCAACGCTGCACATCCTGAGGATCGGGTGTCCCTGGCCAAGCTTTGGGATAAATCACTGGCGACATTGCAGCCATTGGACTCGCAAATCCGGTTGCGACGACACACAGGTGATTACCGTTGGTTCCGAGTCCGTGCCTTGTGTAGCTTTGGCATCTCCGGAGAATGCGAACAGTGGTACGGCACCATCGAGGATATAGATGATCGGGTGCAGTTAGAGGTCGCGCTACGGGACTGGAACGACTTGCTCGAGGATCGCATCACAAAACGCACTGAACAGCTTGAGGCTGAACAGCGTGAACGCGCGGTGGCGGAAACCAAGCTTCGGCAGAGTCAAAAAATGGAAGCGGTCGGTCAGCTCACCGGCGGAATAGCCCATGACTTCAACAATCTGTTGGCAGGCATCATCGGTAGCCTGGAGCTGATGCAACGGCATATCGACGCCGGGCGTTATAGCGAATTGACTCGGTATAACACCGTTGCCATGACCTCTGCGTCTCGCGCGGCTGCATTGACGCAACGTCTACTGGCATTCTCAAGGCAGCAATCCCTCGAGCCGGAACTTCTCGAGCCCCGGACGGTGGTCGCCGGTCTCGAAGAAATGATCCGGCGTTCAGTCGGCCCAAGCATCATCGTCGAGTGTTCATTTCGAGCAAACGATCGTATCCGGTGCGACCTCAACCAGCTGGAAAATGCACTGCTCAACCTCGCTATCAACGCTCGGGATGCAATGCCCAATGGCGGCACCCTAAGCCTGGAGGTCGATCGATGCATCATCGATCAAGCATCGTCCTTCGAGAAAATGATGCCCTCAGCCTCCTATGTGACGATCTCTGTGACGGACTCAGGCACGGGAATCAGTCCTGAACATTTATCGCGCATATTCGACCCGTTCTTCACGACCAAGAAAATTGGTGAAGGCACCGGCCTGGGCCTCTCGATGATTTACGGCTTCACACAGCAATCCGGTGGGCAGGTAAGAGTTCACAGCAGCCTGGGTGTGGGCACTACCGTGACGCTGTATTTTCCCGTCGATCATTCGCAACCTGTCCCGGACAAGGAAAAGCCGGAGGTCATTCAACAACCGGAACCTTCAGGTCACTACGAAACCATCTTGCTGGTGGACGATGAAACCGCCGTCCGGAAAATGGCCTCGGAATTCTTGTCCGACATTGGCTATCGCGTCATTGAAGCGGTGGATAGCGTTTCTGCCTTGAAACAGGCGGAAAAGCTGGAGCACCTGGATTTGCTGCTGACTGATATCGGCTTGCCCGGATTGATGAACGGGGTCAGCCTGGCGGCCGAATTCAAGGCGAAATATCCGCAGCTCAAGGTGCTGTTCATTACCGGTTTTGCCGGTGGTTCGAGCCTGGTCTCCACTGATGCGACGACCCGGGTACTGACCAAGCCCTTCAGCCTGAACGATCTCAGCCACCGGGTTCGCTCGTTGATCAACGCACATCCGGACAGCAAATAGCCCCTTCTGGTGGAAAGTGACACTGGATCGGGCTTGATGTTCTCTTTGGGCGTTCATGCAACACCAACAATCCATGTTTTACTGCACCTTTGCGGTTTACCTTCCGTTCCTGCCTCGACTTCACCTCTTAACCTGGACTACCGGCATGCGACTGTCTGACTTTATCACCGAGAACCTCGAACCTATTCTGCAGGCTTGGGAAGATTTCGCGCGAACGATTGACACACCCGGTGCGCCGCTGGATACCAAAGCCCTGCGAGATCATGCCGAGCAAATGCTGCATGCCATCGTGCTCGATTTACGCACCAAACAATCGGCGCAAGAACAGGCTGCCAAGGCCCAGGGCAATGCGCCGACGTCCGATACGCAAACGCCTGCGGAAACCCACGCCGTTACGCGACTGATGGCAGGTTTTACGATAGATCAAATGGTCTCGGAGTATCGCGCGCTCAGGACAAGCGTACTCAGTCAGTGGGTGAAGCACATCAAGGCGGGCACTCCACTGAATGTGGATGACATGACCCGTTTTCATGAAGCGATCGACCAGGCGTTGGCAGAATCCATCGCGAGTTACTCGCGCGCAGTCGAGGCATCGCGCAACGTTTTTCTCGGCATCCTGGGCCATGACCTGCGAACACCGTTGGGGGCTATCCTTCTGGGCGCTGACGTCTTGAGACGCTCGGAGGGATTAGGGGTCAGGGCGACAAAAGTCGCCTCGCAAATTTACACCAGCGTCAATCGCGCCAGTCAGATTGTCGGCGACTTGCTGGATCTCACCCGGTGTCAGATGGGCCCGGGCATTCCCGTCAAAAAAGAGCGCCTGGACCTGCTGCCCCTTTGCGAGCGTATCGTGGATGAGATTCGGGCGTTTCATCCTGGTACCGATTTTATCTTCGAGAAAAAAGCCTTGGCGGACGGGGAATTTGATGGCGCGCGAATGGAACAAGTGTTCTCCAATATTCTTAGCAATGCCGTGCAGCACGGTGATCATCAGCACCCTGTCGAGGTGACGCTAGACGTTTCGGATCAGAGCATTGTTTTCTCTGTTCATAACAGCGGTGAGCCGATCCCGGTCGACGTCTTGCCCTTCATTTTTAATCCCATGGGCCGATTTTCCCAGCACTCGATCATCGACCATGGCCCGAGTGAAGGATTAGGCTTGGGCCTGTTCGTCGCCTCAGAGATCGTTGCATCCCACGAAGGTGTCATTGAGGTGATTTCGGATGTAGAGCATGGCACCACCTTCCTTGTCAGGGTACCCAGGCGCCGTGTCAATCAGTCGTAGAAGGACATGTAAATGCTCGGACGCAAACCAACAGAGTCAAAGGCAGACAGCACCATTGAAACGTCCTCTACAAACGCGGTGCGAGCGGGAGCGACCTTCCGGCTCATCGTGAGCTTCATGCTGGTGGTGATCGTGGCCTTCCTGGCCGTTGAAGGTTGGCGGACCTGGCGTGACTACCGTTCTGCCTTTGCCTCTGCCCGCGACTCCGTGACCAATCTGGCGCGTGCAACGGCCCAGCATGCGGATGATGCCATTCGGCAAGTCGATGTGCTGACCGCCGCGCTCGGTGAACGGGTGGAAGGCGACGGCTTGCAGAACATCGACGTCCCTCGCATCCACAAGCTTCTGGTTCAGCAATCGAACATCATGCCGCAGTTGCATGGGCTGTTCATTTACGGTTCTGACGGGCAGTGGATCGTGACGGACAAGGCCGTGACCCCAGAGACCGCGAGCAACGCCGACCGCGATTACTTCCACTACCACCGCACTCACGATGATCGAAACGTGCGTATCGGTGAGGTCGTCAGAAGCCGGTCCACCGACGATCTGATCATTCCCATCTCTCGCCGATTGAACCATCCAGATGGCTCCTTCGCAGGCGTGCTGCTGGGTACGATCAAGGTCAGTTACTTCGTGGACTACTACGGCGATTTCAAAATTGATGATAAAGGCGCCTTGGTCCTGGCCATGCGCAGCGGAACCATCCTGGTGCGGCGTCCCTTCATCGCATCCGTCGTCGGCAAAAGCCTGGCGGACAGCGAGATTTTCCGGCGCTATTTGCCGAACTCCCACGAAGGCGTCGCAGAAGTCAAAGCGGTCACAGACGACACCGAGCGCCTGTACGCTTACAGAGCATTGACCACCTATCCCCTGGTCGTGGAAGCCGGCCTCTCTCGTGAATCCATCATTGCACCCTGGCGCCGTGATCTACTGAAAACCGGGTTGGTGCTGGTGTTCCTGATCGCGGTACTGGCGGTGTTCGGACTGATCGTCTTGAGTCAGCTGCGCCAGAGAATGGTGATGGAAAGAGAGCTGCGTCACGCGCACCAGGCCATGCGCGACATGGCATTGACTGACAGCCTGACCGGACTGGGCAATCGTCGACGCCTGGACAGTGCGCTGCTGGATCAGATTCGCTGGGCGCGGCGTCATGGTTCACCGCTCTCGTTGATCATGCTCGATGTCGATTATTTCAAGCGCTACAACGACAGGTACGGGCACGCCGCAGGCGATGACTGCCTGAGCGCGGTGGGCGGCGCGATCCAGCAAGTGGTCAAAAGACCCGGGGATCTGGCCGCCCGGTACGGCGGCGAAGAATTTACCGTGCTGCTTCCCGACACGGACAGCGCGGGCGCACTGAAGGTTGCCCACGATATCCTGCAGGCCATTCGATCACTGAACATCGAGCATTCCGAGCATCCCTTGGGTCTGGTCACTGCCAGTGCAGGCATCACTACACGTCAGCCGAGCATCGAAAACGTGACGCCGGCCACCTTGCTGAAGTTGGCTGACGCGCAACTGTATTTAGCAAAACACAGTGGGCGAAATTGCGTCATGTAGTGGCATGGCGCGGGCCAGTTCTCCAAGACCTGGGAAGCCACCGTCGATGGCCGCGAAGGCTTCCAGAACATCTTCCTGCGCCGCCAATCCGGTGTGTACCTGATAGACCAGCCGCGTCGTGGCGATGCCGGGCGCAGCATGGTCGAGGCGCCGCGAGCACTTGTCAGCGTATTACCAGCGCATGCCTTTGAATGGATTCCATCCCTGTTCGCCCTTCTGTTCCTTGAGGTAGTACGCGTAGTTGGTAGAAAGTGCGTACAACAGGTTGATAGCGAAACCCACGCCAAAGTTGACCTGCTTGGCAAATCTGAAATCGACCAGTGCATAGACGACCTCCAGCGCGACAGTCAGCGCAACGATGATCGCAATCAGCGTCAGGTTCTTCTTCCACAATCCCAGCACAAACAGGTAAATCGGTCCAAAGAAGAACGACGTCGCGCTGGCGAATACCGTCAAAAAATTTCGCCTGGACCACGGCGACCTCCGCCAAGGCCGCATCGAGCGCGGGCTCCATTTCCCGGGCTTTTTCCCGTCATAGCGAATCCATTCACTGATCCGCAGACCCTGTAACGGCGAAAATGTTGCAGGGCACTTTGTACAGAACATGCTCCGTCGTACTGCCCACCCATTTGCCCAGTCCCTTGCGATGCGCATTTCCCATGACGATCACATCGGCCCGGTGATGCGCTGCAAAGTCGGCCAGCGCTTTGCCAGGTGGCCCTTCAACGAAGTGTTGTCGCTCAGTGGGCACACCGTAGTGGTCGGCCAATGCGATAAATGTCTTTTGCAGTGATTTGCGCACTTCGCTGCTGAAACCTGGCATCGTCACTGCACCAGCGCCTGCGTCGGAAATATGGGTCAGCGATAGATCGTAGGCATGCAGCAGATGCAGTTCCGCGCTGCATTGCATTGCCAATCCGTTCGCCGCCTGGATGATGCGGTCGTTGATGCCAGTGATCTGAGTCTCAGGTTGTGACGGATCGACTGCCGCCACTACCACCCGCGGAAGTGGACACCTGACTTCGCTGACCAGATGCACAGCCACCGGACATTCGCGCAACAGGTGCCAATCCAGAGGCGTAATGAAAACGCGTTTGAGCGCTGACTCGTGTTGCACGTCCTTGATAACCAGATCCGGCTGCATTTCTGCCACATGAAGAAGTATTTCTTGCAGCGCGGTTCGCGTAACAAGCACTTCGGTACTCACCATGACCCCGCGCCCGCGGAGCAGATCGGCCTCATCCTTCAACCATTTTTCGTTCTCTTGCTGACAGGCCTCACGATAACGTGCACCAGCGCTCTTCAAACCCAAAAGGTTGGAGTCTTCAATAAACACCGTGATGTGCAGCGCTGCGCCAGTGGCTTCGGCAATGGCGACAGCTCGCTCCAACGCCGGGGTATGACGCATGGCGGGTCCGGCTATCAGAAATAGTCGTTGATACTGGCTCATGTAACACCTCCAAACGTTCCGGGATATCTAGCTCCCCCCAGTACTCTCGCGTGTCACACCATCGACGATTTACTATCGCCTCGACCATCTGGATCGACATCACCAATATACGCCTGAATTCCCCACTTGGCCGGATCGACTTTTTCAACAGAATCGGTCGATTGCGGCTCTTCATTAACGGCAGCCGAGAAAGGCTGCGATCCGGAGTGTCGGCGCGGTGAGTCGCTGTACAACAAAAATCAAGGGGAAATCCTCCATGGTCCAAACCCAGAGCGACTGAGCCGTCGCCCAGGTTTTCGTCTGCATGGCAAAAACGGCACATCCCGGGGAGCGGTCATTGAGCCGCTGACTGAACAACGCTGCGCGCGCGGTTTAGGCAATTGGTCAGGTGCAGTCGCATCGCCGCGCGCGCGGCCTCGACGTCCTCGCGCGCCACCGCGGCGTAGATCTGTTCACGCTCACGTACTTGCAAGCTGCGCAATTGCTCCGTAGCCGTAGGGCTTGTCTGTTGCGCGGCAGACACCAGCATACTGCCCAGGTAGGTCATGGCATCGATGAAGAAACTGTTCGCCGTGCACTGAGCGATCTGCAGGTGGAACTCGAAGTCCAGACGCGTACTTTGCTCACCGACCGGGTCCAGCGCGTGGGCCTCATCCAGTGCTGCGCGCATGGCCAACAACTGGCTGGGGGTGGCGCATTGCGCAGCAATGGCGGCGGCCTCCACCTCCAGGCTCAAACGCAGCTCGATGATCGCCACCGCGTCGTAAGCGCTGCCCTTTTCATGTTGGCTGCCCTGGAAGTCGCCGGGCCGGATGGTGTCGACCACGAAGGTGCCGATGCCACGGCGAGTCTCTACCAGACCTTCTGCCTGCAGTCGCGACAAGGCTTCGCGAACCACGGTTCGGCTGACTCCACGCTCCTGGGTGATGACTTGTTCGGTAGGGAGCTTGGTCCCCGCTGGCAGCTCGCCGGCGAGAATTTTTTGCGACAGGTCGAGCACCAATTTCTGGGCCAGGCTCAGGCGTCGATCAGGGGCAGCGCTCACCATGTAACAAATCCTTTCAAGCCAGACGATGGCGTCATTATACCCGCAGCCTTGGGTTGAAACGCACTATAATGCCCGCCGATCAGCCAAGAGCACGACGATGTCGGATTCATCCTCTCCCGCCAAAAACAAACCTCGCCGAATGGCCGAATCACTGGTCGAGCGCTTTGCCCAGCGCATGCGCGAAGGCGACCTCAAGCGTGGCGAAAAGCTGCCTACCGAAGCGCACATCATGGAGGCCGAAGGGGTCAGTCGCTCGGTGGTTCGCGAAGCGCTGTCGCGCATGCAGGCGGCGGGCCTGGTCGAAACACGTCACGGGGTCGGTACCTTCGTGCGAGACATGCCGGCACCCGAAGGGTTTACCCTGGGGCCGTCGACGATTGTAGTGCTGTCCGACGTGCTCGACCTGTTGCAGTTTCGCCTGAGCCTGGAAGTGCAGGCCGCCGGCATGGCGGCCGAACGTGCCACGCCGCAGGCACTCGAGGAGCTGGAGCAGGCCTTGCACGCGTTGCTGCAAGGTCCGGAAAAATCCGGCAGCACCATCAACGCCGATTTCCAGTTCCATCTGAAAATCGCCAAGGCCACCGGCAATCCCTACCTGATAGACATCATGAAGCACCTGGGTACCAAGCTGATCCCGCGCACCCGGATGAACTCCGCCTATACCGGCCAAAGCAATCGCAGCACCTACCTGCTGGGCATCAACAGCGAACACCAGCAGATCTTCGACGCCATCGCCAGCCGCCAGGTCGATGCGGCGCGTGCGGCCATGTACCTGCACTTGAGCAATAGCCGCATGCGCCTGCGTGAAGCGCAACAACGTCAAGCGTTCTACAACCAATGATCGCTGCCGGCTATTGAGCTTGCGGCGCTGGCTCCACGTCATGGAAGGCCAGCCCCTGGCTACCGCTAACCTGCCATGGATTGGCATCCCCGGCTTCACTGAAGCGAACAGTGTCAAATCGCGAATCCTTCAAGCCATCGATCTTCACCCCGGCCGGACCACTGAAGCGTACCCGTTCAAAAGCCAGGCCTTGATGCCAGGCATCGTGCCGGTTATCACCCTTGACTTCGATCGCCGCCATCCCGGCGTTCTCCACACTCACATCACTGACCCGGATATCGCGGAACTGCCCTGCTATGGTCGATTTCCTGTAGTCGAGCTTGGCATTCGGGTCGTTGTAATCAAGGGTGAAGATGAAGGCCTGCTTGACCGTGTTGCGAATCGCCGAATCACGGAAGGTCACGTTGCGTGCCCCGCCGCCCATGAAGTTGGTGCTCTTCATGCGCAGACCGGCATCGGTGCCATCGGAAACGTTGTCCTCGGCCAGGATGTTCTGAATCCACGCCCCGGTATGGCTGCCGGCGACGACCATGCCGTGGCCTTTGCGGAAGAAGTTGTTGAAGATCCAGGCATCTTCCTGGGGCTTCTGCTGCTCCGCTTCGCCGCCAGTGCCGGCCGCGAAGTTGACGCAGTCATCACCGGTGTCGAAGAAGTTGTTGAACACCATCGCGCCGCGGCTGTTGGCGAATTCGACACCGTCACCGTTATTGGCGTCGTAGGTCTTGTGTGTGGTATTGGCCAGCACCACGTTCTCGGTTTCCAGGTTCATGATGCCGTGGTAAGCGGGGTTGAGTACCGTGAAGCCGCCGTAGAAGACGTTCGTCACATCGCGCAGGGTGATCAGTGACGAGCGCATCTGACCATAGGCATCCTTGACGTTCATGCCTTCAGCCACCGCGCGTTCGACCTGGGCCTTGGCCAGCACGCCATCGTGCATGTAGCGGGTGTTGTCACTGGGCAGGTAGACCGGCAGCGGCTGGCCACGCTCGTCGACAACGTCGGCCTGGCGTTTCCAGCCATTGCCGTCGAGGGTGCCCTTGCCGACGATGCGGATGTTCTCGAAGGCCTGATGCTTGCGCGGGTCACGCGGCAAGGCGTTGATCAGCGAGGCCGGACGTATGGTGGTGCTGTACGGGTACTGGATATAACCCTCGCGCGGGTAGTCCTCGGCGCGCTCGGAGCCGAGCAGTGTCGCCCCCTCGGCGATCTCGAGGGTCATGTTGCTCTTGAGGTAAAGCGCGCCGCTCTTGTACGTACCGGCCGGCAACAGCACCTTGCAGCCCGGGGTGCAGGCATCGATGGCGCGCTGGATCGCGGCGGTGTCCAGCGTGCTGCCGTCACCCTTGGCACCCTGCTGTTTCACGTCGAACAGCGCTGGCACGGCGGTGGTGCGCTGGACCACCGCCGGGCTGTCGGCCGACTCCTTGCCGTCGCCGCCCACCGAGCGCACCGTGAAGCGGTATGCAGTGTCGGGCTTGAGGCCAAGCGCCGTGAAGCTGTGGATGGCGATACGGTGATGGAAGTGCCGGGTATCCTGCTCGTAGAACCGATCGATGTAAGGCCTGGCCGGCGACACCCGAGCATTGTTGGCGTTGGCCCCACCCAGCAGCTTGCCATTGGCGTACACATGATAATCGACGATGTCGGCGTGCCCTGCCGGCTTCTCCCACACCAGGATGATCTGCTGGTCATCATACGCAAGCGTCGGCACCTGGACCTTGGCCGGCGCCTCCAGCGCCCACAGCGGCAGACTGCAGCCCAAGGCCAGGGCAGCCAGCACTGACTGCGCCAAAGGGTGTCGGGTTGAAGCGACGGCAGGTCTCGCATACGGCATGTTTGTTTTCCTTGTTTGTGCACCTGAACCAAAAGGCTCAGATCATCAGCGCCGCCTGTTCGAGGTATTGGCTGCGATTGACGAAGGTTTCCCGCGGCATTTCCCGCACGTCCATGGACAACGCCTCGACCTCTGGCAGCAAGGCGACCAGCGCCGCCAAGGTCGCTGACGCGAGGCTGCGCCGTTGTTCAGCGCTGCGCCCGGCGAACAGGTACAGCGCCACGTGGACGAAATCATCCTGGGTGTCACCACAGCGGTAATGCTCGAAGCAGTTCAGGCGCGCCTTGATATCGCCGGGCTTGAACAAGCCGCTGGCGTCGATGGCGTCGTGCACGGCGGCCAGCAACCTCTGTTCGCCGACCCGATGAGCGAGGGCTGCCGGGCAATCGATAATGCAATGGGGCATGTTGAACTCCTTGGTTGAAAACGAAGTGCTCAGACCGTCGCAACCCGTGGCGACTCGGCACTGAAGTCGCGGCTGGCCTGTACCAGCATGCGGGTGTACTCGTGGCGGGCCAGGTCCTGGCTCAACGCCTGGCTGTCCAGACGCTCGACAATCCGCCCCTGCTGCATCACGGCGACCTTGTCGCACAGGTGGCTGACCACGCCGAGGTCGTGGGTCACCATCAGGTAGGTGAGCTTCTCGCGCTGACGCAGATCCGACAGCAGGTTGAGAATCTCGGCCTGCACCGAAACGTCGAGTGCCGAGGTCGGCTCATCCAGCAGCAACACCCGCGGCTGGAGAATCAGCGCACGGGCAATCGCCACGCGCTGGCGCTGGCCGCCGGACAACTGGTGCGGGTAGCGATAGCGAAAGCTGTCGTTGAGGCCGACCTTGAGCAGGATGTCGTTGATGCGGTCATCACGCTCGTCCATCCCGTGGATGGTCAGCGGCTCGCGCAACGCGGTGTCGATGGTGTGGCGCGGATGCAGCGAGCCGTACGGGTCCTGGAAGACCATCTGCACCTTGCGAAAGTGTTCCTTGGGGATCTTGTGCTGCAGCGGTACGCCGGCGATGCTCAGCGCCCCGCTCCAGTGCCGGTACTGGCCGGCCAGGCAGCGCAGCACGGTGGTCTTGCCAGAGCCCGACTCCCCCACCAGGCCGAACGACTCGCCGTCCTCGACACTCAGGTTGACGTCGTGCAGCACCTGGTTGAGCGCGGGGCCGACGCCGAAGCTCAGGTTCAGCGATTGTGCTTGGATCATGGACATGTCAATTACCTCAGCAGGTGAGCCAGAGCGGATCGCGTTGCAGCACCGGCAAGCGCGGGCGGCGGTTGTCCATGCTCGGCAGGGCCGCCAGCAGGCCACGGGTATAAGGGTGTTCGGCGTACTGCAGGTCGCAGGCGGCAAGCGACTCGACCACTCGCCCGGCGTACATCACCAGCACGCGGTCGCAGTAGTTGCGCACCAGGTTGAGGTCGTGGCTGACGAAGATCAGCCCCATCTGCTGCTCGACCACCAGCTCTTCGAGCACGTTGAGCACCTGCTGGCGCACCGACACATCGAGCGCCGAAGTCGGCTCATCGGCAATGATCACTTCCGGGTTGGTGATCACCATCATGGCGATCATGATGCGCTGGCCCATGCCGCCGCTGACCTCATGCGGGTAAAGGTTGTAGACACGCTTGGGGTCGCGGATGTGGACCTTTTCGAGCATCAGCAGCACCCGATCGCGGGCTTCGCTGCGGCTGGCCTTGTGGTGTGCCAGGTAGGCCTCGGCGATCTGGTCGCCGACCTTGACCACCGGGTTGAGCGAGTACTTGGGGTCTTGCATGATCATCGAGATGCGCTGGCCACGGATCTTCTGCATGGCCTTTTCGCTGGCGCCAAGCAGGTCGACCTCGCCGAACTGCATGGCCTTGGCGCTGATCTGCGTGCTCGCCGGGTGCAGCTTGAGCAAACTGCGCCCGACGGTGGACTTGCCCGAGCCGGACTCGCCGACGATGGCGAGCTTTTCGCGGCCCAGGGTGAACGACACATCGCGCACCGCGTGCATTTCTTTCTTGCCGTTGACGAAGCGCACATTGAGCGAATCGACATTGAGTTTGAGCGTCGACATAAAGCCTCCAGTTACTCGCTACGCGGATCGAGAATGTCCCGCAGGCCATCGCCCAACAGGTTGAACGCCAGGCTGACCAGCATGATCGCCGCACCCGGTACCGCGACCAGCCACCAGCACTCGAGCATGTAGCGCCGGCCGGTGGAGATCATCGCGCCCCACTCCGGCAGCGGCGCCTGTGCGCCCAGGCCGAGGAAGCCCAGGGCTGCGGCGGTGAGGATGATGCCGGCCATGTTCATGGTCAGGCGGATGATCACCGACGACAGGCACATGGGCACGATGTGGCGCAGGATGATGCGGCTCGAAGAGGCACCCTGCAGCTCCACCGCCACGACGAAGTCGGCCTTGCGCAGCGACAGGGTCTCGGCCCGGGCCAGACGTGCGATCGGTGGCCACGAGGTCAGCGCGATGGCGACCACGGCATGCTCGAGGCCAGGGCCAAGCGCGGCGATGAATGCCAGGGCCAGCACCAGGCTCGGGAACGAGATGAAGATGTCGGTGATGCGCATGAACACCGTGTCGACGATGCCGCCGAAATAGCCCGAGACGGTCCCGATGAACAGCCCGATCGGGCCGACGATGAGGGTGACCAGGGCAATGATGTACAGGGTGATGCGTGAGCCGTAGACCAGCCGGCTGAAGATGTCGCGGCCATATTCGTCGGTGCCGAACCAGTGCGCGGCGCCGGGTGCCTGCAGGGCATTGCCGAGGTTCTGCACCACCGGGTCGTGGGTGGCGATCCAGGGCGCGAAGGCGGCGACCACCATCAGCAGCAGGGCCACCAGCACCCCGGCCAGGGTCATCGGGTTGCGCAACAGGTGACGCAGCACCCGCAGGCTGCTTTTGTACAGCGCGTCGAGACTGGAGGCTGGCGTCTTGTCGGCCTGGCGCCCGGCGGTTGATTCGGTAGAAGACATGTTGGCAATCATCGGCATGCTCTCGATGTGAAATCATGGCCACCCGGGGCGTCCGTAGACGCCCCCGGCGGTGTTCAGCGTTGCTTGTAGACACCCAGGTAACGGGTCGCCTCGGCGTCATCGCCGACGAAGCCCTTGACGTCCACCGCGCTCACGGCGGTGTCGGTCATCTGCGAGATCATCATGATCGGGCCGACCTGCTCGTCGTACAGCTTCTGCGCCTGGTGGTACAGGCTCAGGCGCTTGTCCGCGTCGCGCTCGACACCGACCCGGTCGATCAGCTCATTGAGCTGGCGATTGAAGAACGACGCCCGCCAGCCCTGGAAGTTGGGCAAGCCGGCGGCGTCGCCGTTGTCCGGGTTGTAGATGAAGGTGCGCAGGCTGAAATACGGGTGCGGGTAGCGCTCGGCACCGCGAGCGACGATCATCTCGAAGTTGCGCGCGCGCATGGCGCCATACACCTGGTTGCCGGTGCCGGTGACGATGCTGGCCTTGATCCCGCCTTCGGCCAGGGTCGACTGCATGCGCGCGGCAATGTCGATGAACGGCGGCTCGGACAGGGTGCGAATGGTGGTGTTGAAGCCTTGGGGGTAGCCGGCTTCCGCCAGCAGCGCCTTGGCCTTGGCCACGTCCATCTTGTAGCCAGGGTCCGGCAGGCGCGCCTCCAGGCCCAGCTGCATCGGCTGCTGGTTGAGCTTGCCGTAATGCGGCATTACCTGTTCGTCGAGGCCCTGGTAGTCGATCAGGTTGCGCACCGCTTCGCGGACTTTCTGGTTGGCGAATTCGGGCTGCTTCATGCTCATCGCCACGTAATACATGGTGCCGCGTTGCAGCGGTTGCACCTGCAGCTTGTCAGAGTGCTCGATGGCTTTGATGTCGGGCGCGGCCATGCCGTAGACCAGGTCCAGGTCACCGCGCTCGAGCATCAGGCGCAACGATTGCGACTCGGTCATGTGGCGCACCAGCACCCGCTTCATTTTGGCCGGGCCAGCCCAGTACCCCTCGAAACGGCTCATCACCAGCGCATCGTTGGCGCTCCATTTGCTCAGGGTGAACGGGCCGCTGCCGGCTTCGTGGGTGACCAGCCAGGCGGCGCCCAGGTCGCCATTCTTCTCGTGCTTCAAGGCTTCCTGTCGGTCGACCACCACGGCGCTGGGCGAAATCGCCAGTGAGTCGATCACCAGCAGCGGGTCGGTCGGCTGTGGCAGGTCGACCACCAGGGTCTGTGCATCGGTGGCGCGGATCAGCCCCTGGATGTTGTCGACGCTGTAGCCGTAGGCCTTCCATGTGGTGGCCAGGCCGAAGTTGAGTTTCATCACCCGGTACAGCGACCACGCCACGTCTTCGGCGGTGAGGGCGTTGCCGGAGTGGAACTTGACGTCGCTGCGCAGGTGGAAGGTGATCTGCTTGCCGTCTTCGCTCACCTCCCAGCGTTCGGCCAACTGCGGCAGGTGTTTGTCCGGGTTGCCGTGGTCGCGCTTGACCAGCGTGTCGTAGAGGTTGGCGTTGACCCCGGAGGCATCCAGGCCCGGCGCGTTGGCCGGGTCGATGGAGAACAGGTTGACCATGCTCATGCCGACGATCAACTGGTCGGCAGGGGTCTTGGCCTGAACCGCGGCCATCGGGCTCAGCGCCATGACCGCGCCCAGCAAGCTCATGCGCAGGGTCGGGAATACAGTGTTCATGTGGGCATCCTTCTTTTTATAGTTTTTAACTGTGCTCACGCAGGCCATCGTGGCTCAGCGGGTCCGTGGGTCGAACACTTTGTACAGGGCATCGCTGATCAGGTTCAGGGCGACGAAGATCAGGCCGATCACCAGCACGCACCCCATCACCGCATTCATGTCACCGAGCATCAGACTGCTGGTCAGGTACTGGCCAAAACCGGGCCAGGCGAACACCGTCTCGATCAGCACCGCGCCTTCGAGCAGCGAGCCGTAGGCCAGGGCGACCACCGTGAGCAACTGCACGAGGATGTTGCGAAACGCGTGGTTCCAGACCACCTGGCGCCGCGACAGGCCCTTGACCCGCGCGGTGATGATGTATTCCTGGGACAGCTGTTCGAGCATGAAGCTGCGGGTCATGCGGCTGATGTAGGCGACCGAGTTGAGGCCGAGGATCAGCGAGGGCAGGACGATGTGGCGCAGCGCGCTGGTAAAGGCCTCCCAGTCACGCGCCAGCGCCGTGTCGATCAGCAGCAGGCCCGTGACGTCCGGCACCATGCCGTCGTAGGCCAGGTCGATCCGCCCTGCCCCACCCGCCCAGCCCAGCCAGGCGTAGAACACCAGCAGGCCCATCATGCCGACCCAGAAAATCGGCGTGGAGTAACCGAACAGGGTGATCACCCGTGCCACATGGTCGCCCAGGCGACCCTGGTTGCTGGCGGCGACCACACCCAGCGGCAAGCCGATAAGGATGCCGAACAGGATCGCCAGGGTGGCCAGTTCGATGGTCGCCGGGAACACTCGCTTGATGTCTTCGAGCACCGGGTGGCCGGTCAGCAGCGCGTTGCCGAAGTCACCGTGCAGCAGGTCGTTGAGGTACATCCCGAACTGGGTCCAGATCGGTTTGTCCAGGCCCATGGCCCGGTACACCTGGTCGTAGGTGGTGCTGTCGGCATCCGGACCGACCACGGCCAGCACCGGGTCCAGCGGCATCACCCGACCAATGAAGAAGGTCAGCGCCAGCAGACCCAGCAGGGTCACCAGGACGGTGCTGGCCCGGCGGGCAGTGCCGGACACGCGGGCGCCCAGCACAGAGGCAGTCGAAAGAAACATATCAGGCTCCTGAAAAAGCGTTCACCAATCACCGAGGCGCGAGGGGCGCGCACGCCCCTCGCCCGCTCAACGCGACTTGTAGACGTCCTTGTAACGGGTGGTGGCCGCGGTGTGGCCCTGGTAATCCTGAACATCGTGGTACAGCACCACGGTGTCGGTCATTTGCGAGACTGGCAGGATCGCCCCCACCTGCGCGTCCAGGGTGGTCTGGATCTGCTGGTACTGCGCCAGTTGCCGCGCCTTGTCCGGCTCGACTTCGGCCTGTTCGATCAGGCTGTTCAACTCGGGGCTGTAGAACGACGTGCGCCAGCCCTGGAAGTTGCTCAGCTTGGCTTCGTCGCGGTTGTCCGGGTTATACACCAGGGTGCGCAGGCTCGAATGCGGATGCCGTTCGGCTCCGCCGCCGCCGCGCCCAACCAGCATGTCGAAGCTGCGATCGCGCATGGCCCCGTAGATCTGATTGCCGGTGCCGGTCACGATGGTGGCCTGGATGCCGGCCTGGGCCAGTGTCGATTGCAGGCTGGAGGCAATATTGATGAACGGCGGCTCGGTGAGCACGCGGATGGTGGTCTTGAAGCCATCGGGGTAGCCGGCTTCGGCCAGCAGCTTTTTCGCCTCGGCCACGTTCAGGGTGTAGCCCGGATCGTCCAGGCGCGCTGGCAAGCCCAGCGGCAGCGGACGCTGGTTGAGCTGGCCGTAGTGCGGCATCACGGTCTGGTTGATGCCCTGATAGTCGATCAGCGACCGCACCGCGCGGCGCACGCGGGCGTCATCGTAGGGCTTTTGTTTGACGTTCAGGGCCACGTAATAGAGGGTGCCGCGCTGCACGGTCTGGGTACGCACCTTGTCGGACTTCTCCAGCGCTTCGATATCCGGCGCAGACATGCCCTTGGCCAGGTCCAGGTCGCCGCGCTCGACCATCAGGCGCAGCGACTGCGATTCGGTCATGTTGCGCATGACGATGCGCTTGAGCCTGGCCGGGCCACCCCAGTAACCGTCGAAGCGGGTCATCAGGATCACGTCGTTGGCGCGCCAGTCATTGAGGATGAACGGACCGCTGCCGGCAGCGTGAGTGGTCAGCCAGGCGCCGCCCATGTCATTGCCCTTCTGATGCTGCTGCACCACTTTGCGGTCAAGAATGAAGGCGCTGGGCGAGGTCGCCAGGGTATTGAGGACCAGCATCGGATCGGTCGGGCGCGGCAGTTCGACGACGAAGGTATGCTCGTCGGTGGCGCGCAGGTACTGGTCGACGTTGCCGGCCGTAAAACCGTAGGCCTTCCAGGTTGAGGCCAGGGCCAGGTTGAGCTTGAGTATTCGCTGCAGCGACCAGGCGACGTCTTCGGCGCTCAGCGGATTGCCGGACTGGAACGTGACGCCCTTGCGCAAGGTGAAGGTCAGGGTCCTGCGGTCATCACTGACCTGCCAGCTTTCGGCCAGGGCCGGTACCAACTGGTCCGGTTGGCGCACATCCTGCACCAGCAGCATGTCGTACAGGTTGGCGTTGATCTCCGAGACATCCAGCCCGGTGGCAGCAGCCGGGTCCAGGGACAGCAGGTTGATCATGCTCATGCCGACGATCAACTGGTCGGCCGGGGTCTTGGCGAATGCAGCAGAGACCGGGGTCAGCGCCAACGATGCTGCAAAGACCCCCGCCCAGAGTTTGGGGAGAACGCTCATGTGAGATAGCCTTTTTATAGTTATTGGACTCTCGGGCGGCACGCCATGACGCGTGCCGCCATGCACGAATCAGTAGTTGTGCAGCGTATTGGTCTCGACGTAGTCGAAGTCGATCTCCTCACCCAGGCCTGGCAGGTCCGACAAGTGCACGAAGCCGTCTTCGTCCATGGGGTCGACCAGGCGCTTGAGGTACGCCGGCACCTCGTCGTAATTGAGGAACGGGTGCAGCAGGCCGCGCTCGTACCAGGTGCAGTTCTTGATCGCGCCGACCACTGCCAGGTTGGCCGCGCCGTTGCCGTGGATCTCGCAATTCATGCCGAACGCCTCGGCCATGTGCGCGACTTTCAGGCACGGTGCGATACCGCCGACACCTGCAACACCGGCGCGCAAGATGTCACAGACATCGTTCTTCACCCAGCTGGCCCGGCTCAGGTGCTTGCCACCCAGGCTTTCCGGGCCCAGCACCGGGATGTCCAGCTGACCGGACAACCAGGCATAGGATTCGGCAGAGTCTTCCATCATCGGCTCTTCGAACCAGGCGAAGTCCAGCTTCTCCAGGGCGCGGCCGATGGTCAGTGCTTCGGTGCGGCTGTACCAGTGATAGCCATCGATCATCAGCGCGATGTCCGGGCCGACCGCCTCGCGCACCGCCGCGCACGCCTTGATGTCCATGCTCACGCTTGGCGCGAACGACACCGGCGGCATCCAGGTGTGCAGCTTGATTGCCTTGTAGCCACGCTTGACCAGGGTCTCGGCGAAACGGCCGTACTCCTCCGGGGTCGACAAGCCGCCCGGCAGCTCGTCACCGCACATGGTGGAGCCATACGCAGGCACCTTGTCGCGGTAGCCGCCGATCAGCTTGTGCACCGGCACGTTCAGCTTGCGCCCGGCCCAGTCCCACAGGGCCTGCTCAACCAGCGCCAGGGCACGATCGGTCAACTGGCTGGCGCTGCCGCGCTGCCAGTGCGCCAGGTCGTGCCAGATCTTTTCACGATCGAACGCATTGGCGCCCACCAGCACCTTGCGCACGAAACCATCCAGCACATAAGGACGAATCAGTTCAGGCGCACCCAGTGCGAAGCCTTCGTTACCGCATTCGGTCCTGATGCGCAGCAAGGCCATCTGGGCCTGGGCAACGTCGCCCGGGTGGGCATGGCCGGCACTGTCGACAGCGCGGCGAGTGGGGTAGGAAAAAACCTGGACGTTTACAGCAGTGATGATCATGGACGTCTGAGCCTTCTTGTTTGATTTATGGCGGGTGAGTCACGCTCTGGAGGCGATCCTACGTCATCGTACAACTTTTGAAAAGACCCTCTCGAAAACTTTCAAAAACACGCTTTATCAGTGTTTTTTCAGGGTGCCGCGCGCTAATAAAACATCAGTAAATTGCCGCTACCATCTCTGAAAACCCCGAATTAGAGCGATCAAACCTAGTCATCAGACAACATTTGAAGAAATCGTAGACGACTTTGGTCGTTGTACGATAACTTATGTCTAAATTCACCACAGAGCCCTACCCCGCTGCACTGAATCTCACAGAACGACCGCCTCATAACGACCTCAACAAAAACAAAAAAAGAAGATCGCATGAACAAATCACTCCGCAATCTCATTGCTGTCAGCACCCTCGGCTGGTCTTTTTATGCCTGCGCAGACTCGGCCAGCATCGATTACCGCCATGGTTACACCGAAGACGACAGCATCCACTCCGACCGGGTGAAACTTAATTACCGGATGGACAGCGGCCTGGGTTTTGCCGCCGAGATCAAATACAAGACGGCCGGCGATCGCGAAGACGTCGCCTACGACAACATGATCAACAATGGCCATGAGCTCACCGTGGACTACAACTTCAAGTTGAGCCCCAAGTCTACGCTGACGCCGTCATTCCAGATGGACAGCTCCAAGGACGCCACCACCTACAAGTTCGGCCTGAAGTACAACTACAAGATCTCCGACACCTGGTACGTCGCCACCCGCCTGCGTCTCGATGCGAAGAGCCTGGATCGCGACCAGGTCGATCACAGCTACGATGACCGCGCCAAGGACAATCAGAACACTACCCGCTTCGAAGGCTGGCTCGGCTACACACCCCAAGGCCCGTGGGCGTTCGAGTACCAGTACATCCACTTCGACACCGATTACATCCGCTACGACAACAAGAAGAGCGACTACGAGCAGAACCTGATCATCAGGTACAAGATCAACAAGCAGTGGGCCCCGTTCATGGAAGTGGGCGACATCAAGGTCAACTCCTACACCGACGACCGCCAGGGCCGCTGGCGCCTGGGGATCAAGTACACGTTCATGTAATGCCCCACCGCCGGGAAGCCCTCAGGGTTGCCCGATTTGGTCTATGACGAACATCCAACCCGAGGCACCCGCCATGACGACATCTCCCTCCTCCACCGCCAGCAAACCCTTCAACCGCCTGCTACTGACCGGCGCCGCCGGCGGGCTCGGGCAGATCCTGCGTGAAGCGTTGCAGGCGCACGCCAATGTCGTACGCGCTTCCGATATCAGCGCAATGGCGCCACCCGCTGGCGAGCATGAAGAAGTGATCAGCTGCAACCTGGCGGACAAGGCCGGGGTCCTGGCGCTCGCCAACGAGGTGGATGCCATCGTGCACCTGGGCGGGATCTCCACCGAGCGCGCATTCGAAGAGATTCTCGAGGCCAACATCAGCGGTACTTTTCATATCTATGAGGCCGCGCGCATACACGGGATCAAGCGGGTGGTTTTCGCCAGCTCCAACCACGTCACCGGCTTCTACCCGCAGGACCAACAGCTGGACGCGCACTCCCCGCGCCGCCCGGACTGCTACTACGGGCTGTCCAAGTCCTATGGCGAAGACCTTGCGACCTTTTATTTCCATCGCTACGGCATCGAGACCGTGAGCTTGCGCATCGGCTCCTCGTTCCCCGAGCCACGCAACCTGCGCATGTTGTCCACCTGGCTGAGCTACGCCGACCTGGCGCACCTGGTGGAGCGTGCGTTGCTCGCCGAAAATGTGGGCCATACCGTGGTGTATGGCGTTTCGGCCAACCGCGACCTGTGGTGGAACAACCGTTATGCGGCGCACCTGGGCTTCAACCCGCAGGACAGCTCCGAGCGCTTTCGCGCGCAGATGGAGCAACTGCCCAAGCCTGCGGCCGACCCCAACACCAGGCTGCAAGGTGGCGCGTTCACGGCGGCCGGCCCTTTCGGCGATTGACCCCTTTCCCCACAGCGCACGCCCCGTCGCCGGCAACGCCGGCCCCTGATCCGGAACCTTCGCATGACCGCAGAACTCATCATCGACGCACGCAACACCACCGGCGAAAGCCCGGTATGGCAGCCACAGGAAAACGCACTCTACTGGGTGGACATCCCCGCTGGCCGCCTGCACCGCTGGCAGCCCGATGGCCAGACTCGCACCTGGCAGGCCGACGAAATGCTCGCGTGCATCGCCCGCAGCCCGCAAGGCCATTGGCTGGGCGCGCAAGAAAGCGGGATCTTCCAGCTAACCCCCCAGGCGGATGGGCGCCTGCGCGCCACAAAATGCGCCAACGTCGAACATGCCCGCGACAACATGCGCTTCAATGACGGGCGCTGCGACCGCCAGGGCCGTTTCTGGGCCGGCACCCTGCAGACCAGCATGGGCGCCGATCCGGTTGGCGCACTGTACCGCTACGACCCGCAAGCCGGTGGCGCGGTACAAGCATTGCACGCTCGACTGGAAGGCCTGACCGTCCCTAACGGCATGGCCTTCAGCCCGGACGGCAAGACAATGTACCTCTCGGATTCGCACCCCGGCGTACAACTGATCTGGGCCTTCGACTACGACATCGACAGCGGCACACCCCACAACCGCAGGGTGTTCGTCGACATGAACCGGCACCCGGGCCGACCGGACGGTGCCACCGTGGACGCCGAGGGCTGCTACTGGATCTGTGCGATCGATGCCGGACAAGTATTGCGCTTCACCCCCGAAGGCAAACTGGATCGCACACTGGACCTGCCGGTAAAAAAACCGACCATGTGCGCCTTTGGCGGCCCACAGCTGGATACGTTGTTCGTCACCTCGATCCGTCCCCAGGGCATCGACCTGAGCGAACAGCCGCTGGCCGGCGGCGTATTCGCCTTGAATCCAGGGGTAATGGGCCTGCCAGAACCGATGGCACGGGCCTGATCCGCGTATAACTCGGGCCAGGTAACTCCCGTCTCGTGCGCCAACCTGGTGCAATTGAAACCCTCAAAGCAACCGTTCAATGGCAGAATCTCCTGAACTTGATCGTTTTGGAGACCACCATGCTTGGCGCGTTTGAACGAAGGCTCGACCCCTTTCCTCCTGACGAGGTACCACCGCCACCCGCGGGCCTGGCTCGGTTCCTGTGGGCGTGCACACGGGGCGCCCGCGGCTATATTCTTGCCTTTGCGCTGCTGAGTGCCGGTGTGTCGATATACGAAGCCTGGCTGTTTTCTTTCCTCGGTCAGGTCGTGGATCTACTCTCGACCTGGAAGGCAGGCGGTGATGCGGCTGCGCAGGAAAGTCGCGTGTTGTGGGGCATGGCCATCGTCATGGCGACCAGTGTCGCACTGGTGGCGTTGCGCACCATGGTGCAGCACCAGATATTGGCGATCAACCTGCCGTTGCGGCTGCGTTGGGACTTCCACCGTTTGATGCTACGGCAAAGCCTTTCGTTCTTTTCCGATGAGTTTTCCGGCCGGGTCACCACCAAGGTGATGCAGACTGCGCTGGCCGTGCGCGACGTGCTGTTCACCCTGATTGAGATCGCACCCGGAATCGGGGTGTATTTCATCGCGATCATTGCGCTGGCCGGCGGCTTCGCACTGAAACTGATGCTGCCTTTCATTGCCTGGATCCTGTTGTTCGGGCTAGCCATGCTCTACTTCGTACCCCGCTTGGGGAAAGTGGGGCAGGAACAGGCGCATGCGCGCTCCTCGATGACCGGACGTATCTCAGACGCCTATACCAACATCACGACAGTGAAGCTGTTCTCCCATTCCAATCGTGAAGCGCACTTCGCGCGTGCGGCCATGGAGGATTTCAAGCAGACCGGCTTTCGCCAGATGCGCCTCGTAAGCCAGTTCGAGATCGTCAACCAGGCATTGGTGGTGGCCTTGATCATGGCAGCAGGTGGTTATGCCCTGTGGCTATGGCACCAAGGTGAGGTCGGCGCAGGTGCCGTGGCGGCAATCACCGCCATGGCGTTGCGTATCAATGGCATGTCGCACTGGATCATGTGGCAAATGACCTCGCTGTTCGAGAGCATCGGCACCGTGCAGGATGGCATGGCAACACTGACCCGCGGCCCCAAGGTGCAGGATGCGCCGGACGCGAGTGTGCTGGTGACCTCCGGCGGGGCGGTCACATTCGACAATGTCAGCTTCAACTACAATGGCGAACGCCAGGTGCTCGATGGCCTGAGCCTGAACATTCGCCCGGGCGAAAAAATCGGTCTGGTTGGCCGCTCTGGTGCTGGCAAATCCACGCTGATCAACCTGCTGCTGCGCTTTTACGACGTCGACAGCGGGGAGATTCGCATTGACGGGCAAGACATCGCGCACGTAACGCAAGACAGCTTGCGCAGCGCCATCGGCATGGTCACCCAGGATACTTCCCTGTTGCACCGTTCCATTCGCGACAATATCGCCTACGGCCGCCCCGACGCGAGCGACGCGCAAATCCGCAGTGCCGCGGCCAATGCCCAGGCCGATGAGTTCATCAGCCAACTGAGTGACCGACAAGGCCACACTGGCTACGACACCCTGGTAGGCGAGCGCGGCATCAAGCTGTCGGGCGGCCAGCGCCAGCGCGTCGCGATTGCCCGAGTGATGCTCAAGAACGCCCCGATCCTGCTACTTGACGAGGCTACCAGCGCGCTGGATTCGGAAGTCGAAGTGGCCATTCAGGAAAGCCTCGATGAAATGATGCAGGGCAAGACCGTGATCGCTATCGCCCATCGGCTGTCCACGATTGCGGCAATGGATCGACTTATTGTCATGGATGACGGACGCATCATCGAACAGGGCACCCACACCGAATTGCTCGCAAAGAACGGCATCTATGCGCGGCTGTGGCACCACCAGAGTGGCGGGTTTCTGGGTGAGGATCGGGGGGTGGCCGAGGTTATGGATCAGGTATGAGCGTGAACGGCCCAGGGGGCTGCGAGCGGCTGCTTTGGGTCCCCGGATAAACAGGTCTCTCTGACCGATCCAGACGCCCGTTCCATGATGACGCGTGGCATCACCGTCTATGTGCCCAAGCCGATGACCTCTGGAGCCAGGGCTGACGGGCGCTTCAATAACGATGCCTTCATCTATGAAGCGGCAAAAAACGAATACATTTGCCCGGCTGGAGGCGCTGATCTGGCACTACTCCTATGTTGAAAAAGGCCTGAAGTTGCATCATGCCGGGCAACCCCGGGTCCGCTTGTTGGGCGCGGGGCTGGCCTTGCAGTCGGTGGCCTCGGCGGCGCAGATGTTGCGTGATGACTGGGGTGTCGAATGCGAACTCTGTTATTGCGCAGGCGTGCGTCGAGCAGGCGATGAGCCGTTATCGGCTGCAATGACCAGACTGCGCTCAACCCGCTCGCCCACTGGCTCGCGCCGCCCTTGCAGCCCGCTCAAGCGCGTCACTGAAGAACCGCTGTTGCTCGTCATCGAATTGCGACAAAAACAACTCGTCCACCGCCCCTTCATAGATTTGCCACATTTTTTTACGCAGCACTTTCCCGCTCTCGGTAATGGCGGCATACGCACCACGGCCGTCATCGCTGGCACGGCTGCGTGTGACCAGGCCTTCGGCCTCCAGACGGTCCACCAACCGGGTGAGGTTGTAGCGCTCGATCGCCATCACGTCAGCCAATTCGCTCATGCGCCGGGTGCCTTCAGGGCCGCTTTCCAGGCCCCATAACGCGTCGTACCACGCATACGCCGGCAGGCCGGCGGCCGCCAGTCGACGCTCGATTTCCCGGATCAGGCAGCGGTGGGCCCTGACGAATCTGAACCAGGTATCCGGATCGCTTGAAGACATGCATCACCCTTTTCATGAAATCGATTTAGTTGCAATTGTAGCGTGCGGCAGGCTAAGTTCTCGCATGTAGTTGCAATTGCAATTACATATTTGTTCAAGGTTGGCGTCGACCCACGCCCCTTCGCCAGGCACCAAACGACTCGGTGCTGCTGCACTGCCCAGGAGATGACGATGGCACAACACCCCCTGTTTCTCGACGAGGATCCACAAGAAACTCGCGAATGGCTCGACTCCATTGAATCGGTGGCGAGCGTCGAAGGGCGCTCTCGCGCCCACTATCTGATCGATCAGATGCTGGATTTCGACGCCGACCGCCACGGTAATTTCTACGGGCGCGTCACCACGCCCTACGTCAACACCATCGCGCTCGACCGTCAGCAGCCCTACCCCGGCGACCTGACGATAGAACGCCGGATCAATGCTTATATACGCTGGAACGCCTTGGCCATGGTGCTGCGCGCCGGCAAACATTCGAACGTGGGCGGGCACATCGCATCCTATGCCTCGGCGGCCATTCTGTACGACGTCGGCTTCGAGCATTTCTTCCGTGGGCGCACCGATCAGTTTGGTGGCGACATGGTGTATATCCAGGGCCACTCTTCACCGGGCATCTACGGGCGCGCCTATCTGGAAGGTCGCCTGAGCGAAGAACAGCTGGACAACTTCCGCCGCGAGACTGACCGCGACGGTGTCTCGTCCTATCCGCATCCAAGGCTCATGCCGGACTTCTGGCAGTTTCCGACGGTGTCCATGGGACTCGGACCGATCACCGCCGCGTATCAGGCCAGATTCATGCGCTACCTCGAAGACCGTGGCCTGAAAGAACATCAAGGGCGCAAAGTATGGGCGTTTCTCGGTGACGGCGAAATGGACCAGCCGGAATCCCTGGCGGCGATTTCCCTGGCGGGTCGGGAGAAGCTCGACAATATTATTTTTGTCGTCAACTGCAACCTCCAGCGCCTGGACGGACCGGTGCGCGGCAACAGCAAGGTCATTCAGGAATTTGAAAGCCTGTACCGGGCGACCGGCTGGAACGTTATCAAGGTGATCTGGGGTAGCGGTTGGGATGCCTTGCTGGAAAAGGACAAAAGCGGCCTGCTACGCCAGCGGATGATGGAATGCGTGGACGGCGACTATCAAAACTACAAGTCGCAAAACGGCGCTTACGTACGTGAGCATTTTTTTGGCAAATACCCCGAGTTGCTGGAACTGGTCAGCGACCTGAGCGACGAAGAAATCTGGAAGCTCTCTCGCGGCGGCCATGACCCGGAAAAGGTCTACAACGCGTACGCCGCCGCGATGCGCCACACCGGCGGGCCGACAGTCATTCTGGCCAAGACCGTGAAAGGTTTCGGCATGGGTGAAGCAGGCGAAGGCCAGAACATCAACCATCAGCTCAAGAAGATGGGTGAGGATGCGGTCAAAGCGTTCCGTGATCGTTTTGCGTTGGACCTCACCGACGATCAACTGGGCGACATGCCCTACCTCAAACCGGCAGCGGACAGTATCGAGGCCCTTTATCTGCAAGCCAGGCGCACCGAACTGGGCGGCTACGTGCCTGCGCGCTTCAGCGCAGTCGAGCCGTTGCAGATCCCGCCATTGTCGGCCCTGGACACCCAGCTCAAAGGCACTGGCGAGCGTGGGATTTCCACCACCATGGCGTTTGTGCGCATCCTCGGCACTTTGCTCAAAGACCCGAACATCGGCAAGCTGATTGTGCCCATTGTCCCGGACGAATCACGCACCTTCGGCATGGAAAGCCTGTTCCGCCAGATCGGCATCCATTCCCACGTCGGCCAATTGTATACACCTCAGGACGCCGGCCAACTGAGTTATTACAAGGAGGCACGGGATGGCCAGATCATGCAGGAGGGTCTGAACGAGTCCGGCGGGATTTCTTCGTGGATCGCGGCAAGTACTTCGTACAGTACGCACGGCGTGACGACGGTGCCCTTCTACATCTTTTATTCGATGTTTGGCTTCCAGCGTGTCGGCGATCTGGCTTGGGCGGCTGGCGATGCCCGCGCCCGAGGTTTCCTGCTGGGTGCCACGTCTGGCAGGACCACGCTGATGGGCGAAGGCCTGCAACATGACGATGGTCACAGCCATGTAGTGTCCGCAACCGTACCGTGCTGCGTGTCCTACGACCCGACGTTCGCCTATGAACTGGCCGTGATCATCCAGGATGGCATGCGGCGTATGTATGTCGAAAACGAAGACATCTATTACTACATCACGTTGCTGAACGAAAACTACGCCCATCCGCCCATGCCCGAAGGTATCGAGCAGGACATTCTCAAAGGAATGTATCGGCTCTCAGCCCCGGCGCAGCCAATCGAAGGCAAGCACGTACAACTGATGGGTTGCGGTTCAATCCTGCAAGAAGTCATCGCCGCCGCGCAGTTGCTGGAGCAGGACTTCGACGTCAGCAGCGAAGTGTGGAGCGTCACCAGCCTGACCGAACTGCGTCGGGACGGCCAGGACGCCGAACGCTGGAATTTGCTGCATCCTCATAAGGCACCACGTATCGGTCACGTTGAACGTTGCCTGCAAGATAAACAGGGTCCGGTGGTGGTCGCGACTGATTACATGAAGATATTCGCCGACCAGATCCGCCCGTTCGTGCCAAAGCGGCGCTTTGTGACATTAGGCACCGACGGTTTCGGCCAATCGGATACCCGGGAATCGTTGCGCAGGTTTTTCGAAGTGGATCGCCACTTCATTGCATTGGCGGCCTTGAAAGCGCTGGCCGATGACGGAGTGGTACCCAGGGAAAAAGTAGCCGAGGCGCTTGCGCTTTATGGGATTGACCCGGAGAAACAGAACCCGGCGAAAGTTTGAGTCTTATCTCCATCACGGGCATCTTGGCGACGGTCTGGATGTCACGGGCAAATTCAACGAAATAGGCGTAGAAGCGGATGCGTGAAGGCGCCAATCCGCTGATTTTCGCCAGTTCGCCTATTCTCATATTCCACCCAAAAAAACCATTGACCTTAAAGCTGACATTAAACCTAAAGTCATTTGGCGGCCATGTTCCGATCATGGCCTCCATTTCATTCAGTAGATGCGAACATGGGGTACGTCACTACGCAGGACGGTGTCGAGATCTTTTACAAAGACTGGGGTCCACGCGACGCCCAAGTGATCTTCTTTCATCACGGATAGCCACTCAGTGCGGACGACTGGGATGCGCAGATGCTGTTTTTCCTGGCGAACGGCTACCGGGTCCATTGCACACGACCGGCGCGGCCACGGGCGATCCAGTCAGGTCTGGGACGGGCACGACATGGATCACTATGCCGATGACGTCGCGGCTGGGCCTTTCTACGGTTATAACCGCCCGGGTGCAAAACCGTCCGAAGGCATCATCCGGAACTGGTGGCGGCAAGGCATGATGGGCTGTGCAAAGGCACATTACGATGGGATCGTGGCCTTTTCTCAGACCGACTTTACCGAAGATCTGAAAAGCCTCACGATCCCGGTGCTGGTGATGCATGGGGATGACGATCAGATCGTGCCTTATGAAAACTCCGGGCTCTTGTCAGCCAAACTAATGCAAAACAGCACGCTGAAAACCTACTCGGGCTACCCACACGGAATGCCTACAACGAACGCCGATACAATCAACGCCGATTTGCTCGCTTTCGTACGAGATTAGGCAACGGGAGGGGTGGGTAAAAATCCTGCCGGGCACATTGGGCCGCTGGTTCAGTCGCGCGGCCTCATGCCTTGCATCGCCCGTGAAGACGCCTTCGCCGGCAAGCCGGCTCCTACAGGGGGGAATCAATTGGTGGCGGGCAAACGGGCAATGCCAACCCGACCTTATCGAACGGAGGGTGATTCAGTGCCCCGCAACCGCAGGCCTGCCAGCCGCACGCGGGCCTGATTTAAAGCCGTGACCCCGAGCCCACCAGACAATCGAAAACCCTACCCCCGCCAATACCACCATTGCCCACGGAAAAGAGGCGACGCCCCACCTGTCCAGCAATACCCCACCCACCACTCCACTCCCGGCAATCGCACTATTCCAGGCCACCACATTCAACGACAACGCGACATCCGCCCCATCACCCGCCGCATCCGCCAGCGCCGTTTGCAGCAACGTCGCCGCCCCGCCGAAGCTCAGCCCCCAAACCGCCACGCCGATGCAGATCACCTCAGGCACGCCACCCAAAAAGCCAAAGACCACAGAAACTGCCGCAAACGCCGCCAGGCTCACCAGCACAGTCTTGCGCAACAACGGCTCAACCAGTTTGGCAGTCACCCAAATCCCCACCAACGCGGCCAGACCAAACACCAACAACACCAGATCCACCCGATCCCCCAACCCCGCCGGCACCACGAACGGTGCGATGTAGGTGTAGAGAATGTTGTGGGCCAGCATCCAGCTGATCACCACCGCCAGCACCGGTCGCACGCCCGGCGTGGTCAGCACCGTGCGCAGCGACATCCGCTGGTGCGCGGCCTGGGGTGGGTAGTCAGGGACTTTCACCAGGACCCAGGCGATCAGCACCAGGGTCAGGGCCGACATGATGCCGAAGGTGGTGCGCCAACCCACCAGGCCGCCCAGCCACGTGCCGAGGGGCACGCCCAGGGACAAGGCAATCGGAGTGCCGACCATGGCCAGCGCCAGCGCCCTGCCCTGTTGATGGGGCGCGACCATGCGTCGGGCGTAGCCGGCCAGCAGGCTCCAGGCCAGCCCCGCCGCGACGCCGGCGAAGAAGCGCGCCACCAGGGTCACGCCATAGTGGGATGACAGCGCGGTGATGGAGTTGAACAGCAAGAAGCCAACGATGGTCAGCAGCAGCACGTTACGGCGGCGCCAGCCACGGGTGGCGATGGTCATGGGGATGACTGCCAGCACCGAGCCCAGGGCGTAGGCGGTGACCATCTGACCAGCCATGGAGGGGGAAATCGCCAGGCCTTCGCTGATCAGCGGCAACAGGCCGGCGGGCAGGGTTTCGGTGACGATGCAGATGAAGCCGGTCATGGCCAGGGCGAGCAAGGCGCCGATGGGCAGGCGGTCGGGCGTTGCCGATAAGGTGATTGAGGGTGTCACGGGAAGACTCCTTGAGTGAGGACTTCAGACTTAGATACTGATCGATACAAATGTTGAGGGCAGCCATCGCTCGTTGTCAACGACTTATGTATCGATTAGTATTTATCTCGTCATCCAGAGGAATCTTGCAATGGCGCAAATGGGCCGCCCCCGCACCTTCGACCGCGACCAGGCCGTGGAACAGGCCTTGCACCTGTTCTGGCTACACGGCTACGACGCAACCTCCCTCGCTCAGTTGAAAGCCGGACTGGGTGGCGGGATTTCCGCGCCGAGTTTTTACGCCGCGTTCGGTTCCAAGGAAGCCTTGTTCGATGAGTGCGTGCAGCGTTACCTGACGACCTTCGCCCAGGTCACCGAATGCCTGTGGGACGAGAGCCTGCCGCCACGTCAGGCCATTGAGACCGCGCTGCGCCAGTCCGCGCGCATGCAGTGCGAAGACGGCCATCCCAAAGGTTGCATGGTGGCCCTTGGCGTGATGAGTGCGCCCAGCCCGGAGAATGCGCGGGTGGTCGATGCCCTGACCCAATCCCGCGCCCGCACTCGCGCGGGGATTCTGGCGTGTGTCGAGCGGGGTATCAGTACCGGTGAGTTACCGGCCACTGTTCACGCGCCCGCGATGGCTACGGTGTTCGACAGTTTCCTGCAGGGGATTTCCATTCTCGCTCGGGATAACACGCAGCATGAGGTCATCGATGCGGCCATCACCCAGGTAATGCTGACGTGGGATAGAGGTTAATCAAATGTGTTGCACCCTCCCACATGAGTCAGTGCGGGTTGCTCAGACTTCTGGCGACCTCATGGGTGACTCGTGGTGGTACGACCGCAGCACCGTTTCGGACGATAACCGGACTTTTACCGTGCCCATGGGCGAATTCTGGCGCATTGCGGCGGGAGCCACCTATGCTCAGAACAAGGTCACTGACATCAACGTCTGCCGGGCCATGGCCTGGCTCGGCGACATGCCGGTGGACGAGACCCCATCCATGTCAGGCACGCGAACTTCCGGTCAGTTCGACAACGCCTGGACTCAAGCCGTGACCGGAAACATGACCGGGCGCTTCTAATGCCCTCCTACCAAAAAAACGACTCAATCCCTGGAGCACACACCACAATGAACCTGTCCCGAAAACTGTTTATTGGCGCTGCGCTGGCCAGCCTGCTGCTCGGCGGTTGCACCTCGAAGGTCACCGAGCGTGAGCAGTATTCCGGCTTCCTGTCCAACTACAACAACTTGCAGCAAGTCACCACCACCAGTGGCGAGACCGCCATGCGTTGGGTGAGCCCGTCCTGGAAACCCGGCGCCTACGACACCGTGGTATTCAACCAGTTGGAACTCTACCCGGCGCCACAGCCCAACGAGCGGGTCAACCGGCAAACCCTGGACGAATTGCAGAGCTACATGACCAGCAAAGTCAAAGGCGTGCTGGGGCAGAAGTACCAGGTTGTGACCAACGCAAAATCAGCGCCCGCCGGCTCGAAACCCTTGATCATGCGCGCGGCGATCACCGGGGTGAATGCCGAAAACGAAGGCATGAAGTGGTACGAAGTGGTGCCGGTTGCCGCTGTCGTGGGGGGTGTTTCCGCTGTCAGTGGCCATCGCGACCAGGACACCACACTCTTCATCGAGGCCGAGTTCATCGACGCCAACACCAACCAGACCGTGGCCAAAGTCGTGCGCAAAGTCTTTGGCAGCACCCTGGAAAATGCCAGCCAGAAGATCACCACCAAGGATTTCAAACAGGCGATCGACAAGCTGACCAGTGATCTGCAAGCTTTCATCAGATAACTGAAAACAACATCACACCGAGACTCGTTGTCGTGCCCACCCCTCATGTAGAAGAATCGCTTCTGCATGAGGGGTGCAACGTCTGGCTCAAAGCCTTGTCCGCCAGGTGGGCCAGGCCAGCCACGAACGTAATGATTTGGCTGAATTCAGTTGCCACTACTGTGCTGTTGGTACGCTCCATCGCACCACCAATGCCCGAGCGCAACGATTGGCAAATTAACGTTAGCGGCGAATGTTGAAATAAGCTAAATCACTTCTGGCTCTCTACCGCCAAGTGCCGGCTTACGGGGGACTCCCGACAAGTGGAGGGAACTCGCTACTGGAGAAACTCGTCATGCTGATAGAATCGTACTGGCTACTCATAACACCCCTCTGAGAATTGGCATGAACCCAGAATTAACTGAAGAAGAGATGCGCCGGGCCCTTTTCGGTGCTGTCGAGCAGGTTGCGCAGGACAATGCGCCTCCAGTGCAAAAGCCTCTCCCGGATATCGTGATCACGCAGTCGGCGAAGGTGGCAGAGAAAAAGAAGGTCGCGAAAGCCTATACACCCAGGCTGAGAGTCACGCTTCGGGTGGGCAATGAATTTGAAGGCAAGACGCACGAGATGGTCTATGAGGCCGATACGTTGAGTACTCTCCTGGCTGAGCAAGAAGCGACCAGGGCGGCCAGGAAAAAATTCCGGTTTGTGGAAGTGGTTTCGACCAAGTCGATGTAGATGGATGTTCAATGACGTGCACTCGATCAATTCCGAGTATCCAGGGCCGTCAATACTTCGTGGGCGGCTTTCACCCTGGCAGGGATGGGATAGTTCTTGTTCGCCAGCATCACGATGCCCATACCCTTGGCTGGAACAAAGGCCACGTAAGCGCCGAAACCTTCCGACTCGCCCGTCTTGTTAATGAGCACGTTGCCCTGCGGTGGCAGCGGAGGGTTGAGTCGGGTAATTTCATGGCCCTCAAAGACCATTGTGTATGCGTTGCCCGCGAGCAAGCGGTCGAGCTCTATTGGATAAGGGTAAAACTCCCATCCCAGGCCCTGCGTCATATCTGCGACCTTGTAGTAGCCTGTATGCGTTGCAGTGATCGCACGTTGCAGAGGCTCATCCAGATCCGTCTCTTGCATGTTTGCCTCGACGAAATGAATCATGTCCGCCGAGCTGGATTTCACGCCATAAGCCTCGGCATACAGAAGACCTGGGCCCATCCTGGCCGGTTTGCCCTCTTTGCTATAGCCGTACGCGTAATGACTCATCTGCGCTTGAGGGACCCTGATGTAACTTTGCTTCAGGCCGAGCTTCGCAAACAGCCACTTTTCCAGTAGATCTTCGAAAGGCTCCCCCATGCTTTCGGCGGTCAGAAAGCCGAGCAGACCAATGCTCGGGTTCGAGTAGAGCCTGTATGTTCCGGCGGCATAAGTCGGTTGCCAGTTTTTGTAATAACCGATCATCTTTTCGTGACTGTCCACATCGCCCGGAAACTGCAGCGGCAGACCGCCGGCCACGTAGGTTCCAAGATCGAGCAGGCTGATGTTGTCGAGACTGCTGCCACGCAATGAAGGCAGGTATTGGCTTGCGGGATCAGACAGTGAGAGCTTTCCGCTTTCCTGCGCGTAGGATGCGAGTGTCGCCGTAAAGGTTTTACTGAGCGAGCCGATCTCGAAAATCGTCTCCTCGGTCACCTTCTGCCCTCTTTCCTCCATGGAGATGACGCCGTAGTTAAAGTAATACTGCTTCCCATGGAGTGTTACCGCCACCGCCATGCCAGGAATGGCATGCTCTTGCATAACCGGCCGAATAGCCGCGTCCACGACAGCCCTGACCCTGTTTTCTACATCATCCCCAGCGACGCAACTGCCTGCGCCGAGGAAAAATGCGGTAACGGCAAAGCCGCCCAGCCTGGCCATCGTCTTTTCGTGGGCTATATAAATCACACGACTGACTGCGCAAATGATCCGACACCCGCCATGTCGGCCATTGACAAAGTCCGCCCCCTCCAGGGTCGCGCGCAGCATCCTTTCACCGTCGCCAAACTGGTGACGCACTCGCAACTCCTGCTCCTCTACCCCGCCTTTGGCATTCTTCAGCAACCACGCGATGCGCAGTCCCTTGCGCCAGGCAATGATGCAATCACCCTGTCCGATGCAGTCACAGCGGAGCGGGCTCTGCGCTGGATACCCTTGATGTCCTCACAAAGGACATTACAAGTATCATTTGATAACCAATCACATTTGCGTATGATACAGATTCTCATTAACAACAAGCCAAATGTGAGTGCACATGTACACCCCAATCTCCCTGTGTTCACAAAACACCGTTCCGCCCCGCGCACAGCTGGCTGTGCGCCCCCTGGCCCTGGCCGTGCACATGCTTGCAGCCGGTATCGCGTTCGCTGCGCCATCCGCGCAGGCGGCGGAACAGACTGAGCAAACAGAGACAGGGAGTTCTCTGACCTTGGCCCCTATCGCTGTCACGGAGACGGCCGTTCGCGAGCGCAGTGCGGTCACCGAAGACACCCACTCGTACACGACCGAGGCGGCACGCACGGCCACGCCGTTGAGCATGTCCCTGCGGGAGACGCCGCAGTCGGTCAGCGTCATCACCCAGCAGCGCATCCAGGACCAGGACCTGCATACGATCCTGGACGTGGTCAACAATGCCACCGGTGTCTCGGTCAACCGCTACGAAACCAGCCGGGCGCAGTTCAACGCCCGCGGCTTTGAACTCAACTCGCTGATGATCGATGGCGTACCCACCCTCTACGAACAGCCATGGAGCTCGGGGGAGATTTTCAGCAGCCTGGCCATGTATGACCGCGTTGAAGTGGTCCGTGGCGCCAACGGTTTGATGACGGGCGCCGGCGACCCTTCCGCGTCCATCAACATGGTGCGCAAGCGCGCCAGCAGTACCGACCTGAAGGGTTCGCTGGAACTGAGTGCCGGCAGCTGGGACACCTATGGCGTCGAGGCTGATGTGTCCAGCGCGCTGAACGAGGAAGGCACCATTCGCGGGCGATTGGTCGCGGAGAGCAACGAGGGCGACACCTGGATCGACATGAACTCGAACAAGCGCCAGACCGTCTACGGCACCATGGACATCGACCTGACGCCCGACACCACGCTCTGGTTCGGCTTGAGCCGGCAAGAAAGCAACGCCGATTCGCCGATGTGGGGCGGCCTGCCCGTCTGGTACGCAGACGGCGGCCGCACCAACTGGAGCCGCTCGAAGTCGACCTCCGCCAAATGGAGCAAGTGGGACACCACCTACGAGACCTACTTCGTCAATCTCGATCACACCTTTGCCAACGACTGGCAAGTCAACCTCAGCTACAACCGTGGCGAACGCACCGGCGACTCGTCCCTGCTGTACCTGTCCGGCAACCCAGGCAGGAACGGCAGCTCCGGCATGTTTTCGTTCCCGGCGACCTACAAGACCGAGACCACCCAGGACGACTACGCCATCCGCTTCAATGGCCCGTTCAAATTGTTGGGCCGTGAGCACGAGTTGGCCTTCGGTTATGTGGACAGCAAGCAGAAATTCGACGCCGACTCACTCGACGCGCAAACCGGCTTTGACGGGATTACCGATTTCGATGCCTATAGCGGCAATTTCGCAGAGCCGGTATGGGGCCCGCGGACCGACTACGGCTACAGCGAGACCCGGCAGAAGGGCCTCTATGCAGCCACCCGCCTGAACGTGACCGACGATTTGAAAGTGATTCTTGGCGCACGTGAAAGCTGGTACGAGAAGACCAGTGATGACGTCTTCTCGGAAGTGAGCAAGGTCGATGTCGACCATGAGCTGACCCCCTATGCAGGCATCGTCTACGACCTCACCGACAACCTCTCGGCCTATGCCAGCTACACGGAAATCTTCCTGCCGCAGTCGGTACGCGACAGCAGTGGCCAGACATTGGAGCCGATCGTTGGCGAGAGCACGGAAATCGGCCTGAAGGGTGAATACTTCGACGGCCGCTTGAACGCCTCCGCTGCCATCTTCCAGATCAAGCAGGATAACCTGGGCCAGAACACCGGCCAGCTGATCGATCCTTCGAACCCTGTCGGCGGCTTCGCCTACGAGGCCAGTGAAGGCGCAACCAGCAAGGGCTTCGAGCTGGAAGTGTCCGGCGAGCTCGCTACCAACTGGAACGCATCGGTGGGTTACACCCAGTTCACGGCCGAAGATGCCAATGGCGACGACGTCAACACGCTGTACCCGACCAAGTTGCTGCGTACCTTTACCACCTACCGCCTGCCTGGCGCTTTCAACAAGCTGACCATTGGCGGCGGCGTCAACTGGCAGGACTCGATCTACACCTACGCCACCAACCCGGCAGGCAACTCCGAGAAGATCCAGCAGGATGCCTATGCCCTGGTCAACCTGATGGCCCGCTACGAGATCACCGAAAACCTCTCGGCGCAGGTGAATGCCGACAACATCACCGACCAGAAGTACTTCGACATCTTCGATGCCTACGGTGCCCTGACGTACGGCGCACCGCGCAGCATTACCGCTTCCGCGAAGTACCGCTTCTAAAGCACCCGGTTAGGTGGCGCTGCGCTCGGCTACCCGAGGTAAACGCAACGAAGAAAAGCACAACACCGGCCTGGCGCCGGTGTTGTGCTTTCGGTGAGGTTCAAGACGGTATCTACAGGAATTTTAAACTGAACACGAAATCGGCAAACGACACCGACCCCATGTAGGAGCCGGCTTGCCGGCGAAGGCGTCGTCGTGGTCGGTGCAAGACTCAAGGCCACCTTCTGCTTTTGCAGCACAACGACAACTGGAATCCGCACGGGCAGGACAGAACTCAACGACATGTTATAGAATATCATTACATTAGCTTTCGGTTGTCTACCGACAACGCTATCCACTCCCTGCCTGCGACTTTCGATGACCCACTTCACTCAAATCCCCCCCACCACAAGCCTCAGTCAACGCCTGATGTCCATCGATGCCCTGCGGGGATTGGTGATCATCTTCATGCTGCTGGATCACGTGCGTGAAACGTTCTTCCTGCACCGTCAAGTCGCCGACCCGATGGCCATCGACACCACTGACCCGACGCTATTCTTCAGCCGAACGCTCGCCCATTTATGTGCGCCGGTGTTCGTTCTGCTCACGGGACTGTCCGCTTACCTGTATGGCGAAAAGCACCAGGGCAAGCACGATGTGTCGATGTTCCTGTTCAAGCGTGGCCTGTTCCTGGTTTTGCTGGAATTCACCCTGGTGAATTTCGCCTGGACATTCCAGTTGCCGCCCACTGTGATCTACCTGCAAGTGATCTGGGCGATCGGCGTCAGCATGATTGCCCTCGCTGCACTGGTCTGGCTACCTCGGCCAGTCCTGTGTGTCCTGGGCCTGGTCATCGTCGCCGGACACAACCTGCTCGATCCCCTGCACTTCCCGGTCGGATCAGCGATGCATCTGCCCTGGGCGATCTTGCATGATCGCGGCTGGCTCGAATTCTCCGACAGTTTGCGCCTGCGCAGTTCTTACCCGGTACTGCCGTGGATCGGTGTGATCGCCTTGGGTTACTGCATGGGCCCCTGGTTCTCTCGCTCAGCCTCCACCACCGTGCGTCAGCGCTATCTGTTACTAACCGGGGCCGGCGCGTTGATCGGCTTCGTTGCACTGCGCCTTATCAACGGCTATGGCGAGGCGCATTGGCTGGCCTATGAAAGTCCCCTGCAAACCGTCATGAGCTTCTTCAACATCACCAAATACCCCCCTTCCCTGCTCTTCCTGTCCCTGACGCTGGGAGTGGGCCTGTTGCTGCTGCTTGGCTTCGAGCGGGCTCAGCAACGCAGGTGGATCAGCACCTTGGCGGTATTTGGTGCGGCGCCGATGTTCTTCTACTTGCTCCACCTGTACGTACTGAAAGTGATGTACCTGATCTGCCTGGCAGTGTTCGGCCTGAATCATGGCAACTACTTCGGCTTCGACAGCATCTGGGCGGTGTGGCTGACGGCGGTGCTGCTGGCTGCAACGCTGTATCTGCCTGTGCGGTGGTTCGCCGCATTGAAGGCGCGCCGTCGCGATATCGGCTGGCTTAAGTACTTTTGAATGGGATGCAGGTTCGGCTCGGGCGGCGTGGTCGCCCGACTCCCGACAAAAACAAAGGGTGTATCGACTCATTTGGACGAGCGTGCAGCCTCTTTGCCTTGCGAACCGGTCCCTTGTAGGAGCCGGCTTGCTGGCGATGATCGTTAACGATAACGCGTGCGTTCTGGTTAAACGCGGCGCACTCGAGTCCATCGCCGGCAAGCCGGCTCCTACAGGTAATGCGTTATCAGTGCTCCCCGCAACTGCCTCCCGCTCGCACTGGAAAGGCAAGGACTATTACAACGCAACCTACGGCAACAACACCTTCGATCTCTATTCATGGGACGGCGACAGCGACGAGCCCGATTGGGGCAACGTCAGCGCCAGGAAAGACGACGTGACACGCCAGACCGCCGGCTACTTTTCGACGCGCCTGAGCCTCACCGATGACCTCTCCCTGCTGTTGGGTTCGCGCCTGACGGATTACCGCCTGACCGGTAGCAACGACTCCAGGGAGACCGGAAAACTCATCCCTTACGCCGGCCTGGTGTATGACATCGACGAACACTTCTCGGCGTACGCCAGCTACACAGAAATTTTCATGCCGCAGATGCTGCGCCCCGACCGAAACAACAAAATGGTCGAGCCCGACGAAGGCAAAAACTACGAAGTGGGCATCAAAGGCGAGTTCTTCGACGGACGCCTGAACACCAGCCTCGCCTACTTTGAAATTCATGAAGAAAATCGGGCTGAAGAAGACACCGAGTACAACAACAACCTCCCGCCCAACGCGCTCGTGGATTGGGCCTACGTCGGCATCAAGGCAAAAACCAAAGGCTATGAAGCCGAGATCTCCGGCGAACTGGCACCGGGCTGGCAAGTCCAAGCGGGCTACACCCACAAGGTGATCCGTGATGACAGCGGGAAAAAGTTTTCGACCTGGGAGCCTGAAGACCAGCTCAACTTCTACACCAGCTACAAACTCACCGGCAGCCTCGACCGGCTCACGCTCGGCGGGGGCGCGCGCTGGCAAGGCAAAGGCTGGCAAGAGGTCTACAACAGCGGAAAAGGTGTGACTCAAGAGTTCTCCCAGGACCCGTACTGGCTGGTCGACCTGATGGCGCGTTACCAGTTGAGCAAAAACCTGTCCGCCTCAGTGAACGTCAACAACGTGCTCGACAAGAAGTACTTCACCAATATCGGCTTTTACAGATCGTCGTACTACGGCGACCCTCGGAACGTGATGGTGTCGACACGCTGGGATTTCTGACCTCTTGCTCTCATCTGCAAATAGCGCAGCCCGACTGGGTCGAACCCGACGCTGAGAAGTTCCGCGCACGGGTCAGCGAAGCGATCGCACCGCCAGCCTGGATTTGTGAAGGCAACTATGCCCGGCGTACATTCGATCTTCGCCTGCCCCGTGCCGACTTGATCATCTGGCTCGATACGCCGCGGCTCACCTGTTTCACCCGGGTGATCCTGCGCAGCAGCGTGATGAACCGCCCTCGCCCTGATCTTGCAGCAGGTTGTACAGAGAAGCTCGACCGGGCGTTTTTGACCTTTCTGAATTTCGTGTGGAATTTCGATCGTGGTTATCGTCCAGGTATCGAGGCGGTGCGCTTGGCCGTAGGGCCGCAAATTCCTACGGTGCACTTGTGTGGTGCCCGGCAGATTGCTGCATTTCTCGATGGCTTGCCTGCAACGCCTGAAGGCTGCCTTGAATAGATGGAGAGCGGCATTAGCCATATTCTGAGACACCCACGCTCGTACGAGATGAGGGAAAAGCAGAATCAGCCTCCATCAAGAAGGTCCGGTACGGGTCGGTTGCAACCCTTTGCGACAGGCAGCAACCGGCCACCAGCGGACATTCAAAACGGGCCATTTCAGAGAAATCGAACATGAGCGCTATGACGTTCATACGGCCAGTTGATGAACTCGGAACCATTACGTCCAGCTACGCGTGGTAGTACTTCAGTGTCAAGCTATCGGACCATTTGTAATCACCACCCAGAAAGACAGACTGGTCTGATTCGGCCTTGGGGTTGCAACGGCCATTGGGCGATGCAACGGGCTTTTTGATAGTTGGTGGAACCGCGCTGATGCGGTCCAACCGGCCGACACTCAACATCAAGTTGTCCAGATCCTGCGAGCGCAAATTTCACATAGGGGGCGATCGCTATGCCCTACCTTATTGTCTTCGACACGATCACCGCCTTGCCGGTCGTCCGTGGTCTGGTAGCGCATTACCCATGTGGCCACCACCACCATGCCTGGCGCCCGGAAAAAAATGCCCGATGCAGTGCATCGGGCATTGTGGTGAAACAGGTGCATACCTATTTCAGGACTAGACAATTATCTTTATTGAGGACCGTTAAGCAGAACCCATTGCTGGTTTTGCACGCTGACAAGCGCTCGGGCGCGTTGGTCGTGCCCGAAGTGGTCAGTTGGGCTTAAGTTGTAAACCCCATGGGTACCGACGACGTTGTCGGTTTTTTCCAGCTGATCACGCAAGCTTTGGCGGAACTCGGGGCTTCCGGGCTGGGCGGCTTGCAGTGCGCCAGGTACTGCGGCTTCCACCAGGCGCATGGCGTCATATAGATAAGCGCCAAAAGGCGAGAGACTGTGGGGGCCGAACTGCGCTTCATAGCTTTGGGCGTATTGGCTCGCGATTGCCTTGGAGGGATGGTTGTCGGGTAGCTTGTCCCAGACCACTACCGGACCGACGGGCAGGATGGCCCCGTCGAGGGCTTTGCCGCCGATCCGCAGAAAGGCGCTATTGGCAGCGCCATGAGTGTGGTAAATCGCGCCCTTGTAGCCGAGCCTGCGCAGTTCGGTATGGGGGAGCGCAGCGGGAGCTCCGGCAGCGCCGATCAGCACTGCGTCAGGTCGTGCGCCGATTACTTTCAATGCCTGGCCACTGACAGAGGAATCGGTGCGGTTGAAGCGCTCATCGCGCACCAGTGTGATGCCGGCTGCGGGAGCCAGTTCGCCGAGGGCCTTGAACCAATCCTCACCCCAGACGTCGTTGAAGCCGATGTAACTCAGTGTTTTTACGCCGTTGTGCTGCATGTGCTCGATGAGCGACTTGGCCATGAGATTATTGGTTTGAGCGATAGTGAAAATCCAATGATTCTCGTTGTTTGGCGGGACGTAAGGAGCAAGGGCGATCTGCGCCGTACTGCTTTCCTTGGCGACTTGGGCGACCGCCGAAGAGGTTGGTACCGTGGTGGAGCCGATCAGCAGGTCAACAGCATGTTCGCTCACCAGTTTGCGAGCGTTCTTGGTGGCCGCGGTACTGTCGCTAGCATCGTCTAGGACAATGTAATTAACGGTTTGCCCAGCGATCTGTTTGGGCAGTAGTTGCACGGTATTGCGTTCTGGAATGCCCAGAGAGGCTCCAGGCCCGGTTGTCGAAAGGATGATGCCGATAGAGATGTCGGCATGAGCTGCTGTTGTCATCAATGCAGTAAAAAACAAGGCGATGTGGCGTTTCATGGAAGCTCCAGGTGGTTTTGTTGTTCTATGTGCGAGGGAACTCTGATCAGCAGGTTTTTGCTTACTCAGGCATCTACTGCCTCAGTTTTTGGGGGGCCGAATGTAGTGGGTTTACGGCCGAGGTAGGTCTCAATGACTTTTGGATTCTGCGCCAGGTCTTCAGCTCGACCTTCCAGAACCAATTCGCCTAGTTCCATGACATACCCGTAGTCCGAAATCTTGAGCGCAGCTCTTGCGTTTTGCTCCACCAAGAGAATTGAGACGCCGCTGCGTCGCAGGTTCTGGATAATCGAGAACGTCTCGTTGATCACCCTGGGAGCAAGGCCCAGGCTGGGTTCGTCGAGCATCAGCAATCGGGGTTTGCCCATCAATGCGCGCCCAATGGCAAGCATCTGCCGCTCGCCGCCGGAGAGCGTGCAGGCGGCCTGGTGCCGACGTTCATGCAGTCGCGCAAACAAACCGAACACTTCATCGAGGCTTTGGTCGTGATCCCGCAGACCGCGACGATGCCGACTGAATGCGCCCAGTCGCAGGTTGTCTTCCACGCTCATCGGGCCGAACAGTTCGCGGCTTTCCGGCACCAGCGCCATGCCCATGCCAACGCGTTGCGCAACGCCCTTATGGGCCAACAGGGGTTGGCCCAAGTAGCGCACTTCGCCGCTAGCGGGCAGCAAGCCCATGAGGGCTGCCATCAAGGTGGTTTTACCCGCTCCATTCGGGCCGATCAGGCTGACGATCTGGCCTTCCTCGACATGCAGGTCGAGCTTGCGCACGGCTTCGACCTTGCCATGACTGACCGACAGATTACGAACTTGCAGTAGATGGCTCATTCCACCCCTCCCAGATAAGCGGCCAGCACCGCCGGGTTGTCCTGTATTTCATCGGGGGTCCCGGCAGCAAGGCGCTGGCCGAACTCCATCACTACGACGTGGTCAGCCAGACGCATGACGAAGTCCATGTCGTGCTCCACCAACAGCACGCCCAGGCCTTCGCGGCGCAGTTGTTCGAGCAGACCGGCCAACGCTTGTTTTTCGCCATATCGCAGACCCGCCGCGGGTTCGTCGAGGAGCAACAGCAAGGGATCGCTGCACAGGGCACGAGCGATCTCGACAATGCGCTGCTGTCCCAGAGCGAGGCTGCCAGCAGGGGCATGAATGAATTGACCCAATCCGACGCGTTCGATTTGGCGCGCAGCTTCGGCCAGGATCCGTTTTTCCTCCTCGCGCTCTGTGTGCAGCAGTGAACGCAGCAGCCCTGCGCTTGCCCGGCTATGGGCGCCCAGCGCGACATTTTCCAGAACACTCATTTCCGGTAGCAGGCGCACGTGTTGGAAGGTGCGGCTCACACCTAGCCTGGCGATTTTGCGTGGCGGGAGGCCGTCGATGCGTTGACCCAGAAACAGGATCTCTCCGGCAGTGGGAGGCAGTACCCCGGACAACAGATTGAACAATGTGGACTTGCCTGCGCCGTTCGGGCCGATCAGCGCTGTGATTTCGCCGGATTTGACCGATAGGCTCATATCCTTATTTGCGACAAGCCCGCCGAAACGTTTCACCAGGCCTTTGGCTATCAGCAGCGGGGAGCCAGCCGTGGGTGGCTGGCGCCGGGGCAATGCGGGTGCCTCGGCGAGGGGCAGGATGGAAGGTCGAAGTGTCGGCAGGCTATTGCGCAAAAGTGGCATCAGACCGCCTCGGGCATACTGCAGTACAAGAATCACCAACAGGCCGAAGAAAATCATTTCGAAGTTGTCGGCGTGCCCGAACAACAGTGGCAAAACGTCCTGCAGCGCCTGCTTGATCAAAGTCAGAAGCGCTGCGCCAACCAGCGCGCCCCATAGGCTTGCAGTGCCGCCCAGGACAATCATGAACAGGTATTCGATACCCATGTTCACCGAAAACGGTGTCGGGTTGACCACTCGTTGCATGTGCGCATAGAGCCAGCCGGATAGCGACGCGAGCAGCGCTGCCAGCACGAATGCGATCAATTTGCTGCGTGCCGTGTCCACACCCATGGCCTCGGCCATGCCGCCCGCTTCCTTGAGGCTCCGGATGGCGCGCCCCTGACGACTGTGAAGGAGATTGTCGAGCAGCCAGATGCTGGCGATCAGCAAGACTCCGATCAGAAGGCTGAAATCCGCTGCGCTGTCGATCCGCCAGCCAAATAAAGCGATGGTTGGCAGATCTTGAATGCCACCAAAACCTCCCAGCCCGGGCAAATTGCCAAACAGGTAATAGATTGCCAATCCCCAAGCTAGGGTGCCGATGGGCAAGTAGTGACCCGCCAGGCGCAGGGTCAACAGGCCGAGTACCAAGGCGACGACAAAGGTCGTACTCAAACCGACCAGAAGCCCTAGCCAGGGTGATAACCCCAGCGTAGTACTGAGCACAGCGGTGGCATAAGCCCCGATGCCGACGAATGCTGCCTGGCCGAACGACGTCAGGCCGCAGACCCCCGTCAACAACACCAAGCCCAATGCAACCAGACTGTACAAGCCGATGTAGTTAAACAGGCTGACATAAAAAGCCGGCAATACCTGAGGCGCGATACAGGCAACCAAGAGCAGAAGAAACAGCGGTATGAGACGACGGGCCATTAGTGTTGCTCCTCAATGTTGGGGTGTTTCAGCGAGAGCCAGAGCAACACGGGTATGACCAGCGTAAAAACGATGACCTCCTTGTAAGCCGATGCCCCGAAGGTCGCGAAACTCTCCAGCAGGCCTACCAGGAACGCACCTGCGGCGGCCAATGGATAGCTGATCAGACCGCCAATAATTGCGGCAACGAAGCCCTTGAGGCTGATGAGAAAACCGGAGTCGTAATACAACGTTGTCAGTGGGCCGATGAGGATTCCGGAAATTGCCCCGATGAATGCTGCCAGCGCAAAAGCGCTTTTGCCGGCGAGTTGAGTGGGAATGCCCACCAGTTGCGCGCCAGTGCGATTGAATGCAGTGGCTCGCAGGGCTTTGCCATACAAACTGTGGCCAAAGAAAACGTAAAGCAGGCCGATCAACAGCAACGCACAACCAACCACCAGCAGACTTTGCAGGCTGATCGAGAGTTCACCGAGCATAAGACCGGCATCACTGTAGGCCTCAGTTCGTACACCTTCAGCACCGAACATCCACAGGGCGGCCCCGATTAGCACGATGTGCACAGCGACCGAAATGATCAGCAGCACTAATACCGAACTTTGGGCAACGCGCTGATAGACCAGCCGGTATAGCAGTGGTCCCAATGGTGTAACGATCGCCAGTGCAACAATGATTTTTATCAGTCCTGGAAGGCTTTGCAGGTCAAAAGTGCTGAGTATTACAAGCAATGCAAGTGGCAGTGCCAGGTAGCTGAGCGCGATTCGTGGCAATTGCCATGGCTGTCGATGTTTCAATGCGATTGCACTGTCGAGCAGGCATGCCGCGATTGAGCAACCGATCAACAACCACAACGTGCCGGGCAAAAGTCCGGACTGGAGCGTGGCTAGTGTCAGGGCGCTGAAGGTCACGAACTCGCCCTGGAAAACCAGGATCGTGCGAGTAACCGAAAACACCAGAACCAGTGCCAGAGCCACCAATGCATAAATGGCGCCTGTGGTCAGCCCGTCCTGGGTAAGAAATGCCAGAATTGAAAAGTCCATGAGTGATCCTCAGTGGAATGCGAGCAGGACGGACGTGGCTTCGGAGTGCGGAGCGCTGTGGGTGCAATAACCGCAAGGACAGCCCGGGAGAGGCGCCGCTACCCTTCGATTTCGATGTGTCGGAACGTCGTATACACGCTGCTGCATGATCAGTAATCCAATGTTGTTGTTCTTGTTGTGGTGGTTGGGAGCGGCCAGGCGCTTGATGGCGCCCGTTCGGCCAGTCGCTGCCTGGACTACCAGAGCGCCAAGGTGTAATCGATGTTCACCCGTGTCTCGTTGTCATCGCGGAAGGAAGCCGCCGGGGCGAAATCATTGCGATACCAGGCATGGCGAAGACGTAAGCCGACCCCTTTGAATGTGCCCGACTGCACGACGTAGGACAGTTCGACATCTTTTTCGCTTTCACTGAGGCCATCGCCACCCAAAGCCGTCGGCAGTTGGATATTGCTGCCTTCCAGGTAGCGCACCATGCCTTTGAGGCCTGGCACTGCGACGCCCGCAAAATCGTAGTCGTAGCGCACTTGCCAACTGCGCTCCTTGGGGTTGAGGAACTCGGAACTGAGCGACCCTTCGGACACTACCAGGGGTTCGGTCCCGGTCAGATAAGGCATGGCGGTAGCGCCGTTGAGCTGCATATAACCGGCCCCCAGGCTGTGGGCGCCCACCGAATAAGTGAACATCATCCCCAGATTGCGATTGTCGACGTGTCCAGCCTTGGCCGCACCGTCTTCCCCTGTGATGAAATAGCGCACATCCGTCTTCAGCTTCCCAGGACCGATAGGCTGTATCTGCTCGAAGCCGAAGTAGTCCTTGCGATACATTTCGTCCAGCACAGCGTGGTAGTACTTCAGTGTCAGGCTATCGGACCATTTGTAATCACCGCCCAAAAAGACGAACCGGTCCGATTCGGCGGCGGGGTTGAAACGACCGTTGGGCGATGCGACGGTCATTTTTTGGTAACTGGTGGAATCGCGCAGATTAATGCGGTCCAACCAGCCTGCATTCAACGTCAGGTTGTCCAGATCCTGCGAGCGCAAATAGGCACCACGAAAGGTCTGCGGCAACAAACGCGTGGGGCTGGCGAAGGCGATTGGCAGGAACGTACTGATGGTCCCGGCTTGCAGTTCCGTCTTCGAGATTTTCATTTTGCCAGTCAGGCCAAGCTCCGAGTAATCGTCGCGCGGTTCTCGGCTGGGCACGTCGTACGGCAGCAAACCTGTGCCCGTACGATCCGGCGATGAATCGAGCTTGACGCCCAATAGCCCCACGGCATCCATACCGAAACCCACAGGTCCCTGGGTGAACCCCGAACTGTATTTGAGAATGAAGCCTTGGGCCCACTCGCGGGCTGCCGATTGCGCGGACGTGCCTTTGTAGTCGCGGTCGAAGTAGTAATTGCGCATCGTCAGACTGGCTTTACTGTCTTCGACGAAACCGGCTGCCCTTACTTGCCCAGCAAGAACGGAGAGAACAAAACAAACAGCGATACTCGAGGGAACGCGAACTTGAGCTTTCATGATTTTCTCTATTTTTATTAGTATTGAACGGGTCCTTACTGCTGGCGTGTACCTGCCCCCGAACCTGTTGAGCGACCACGCAGGCGTGCCCAATAAAGTTCGGGTGTTGCTCGTTCTAATCCGTTAGTTAACGTTGTTGCGGTTATACGAATGCATCAGCGTAGAAATTGTTTTCCAGCAACTCTCGCTGCCCGATAAAGTCTCGACGGGCGGAATCCACGACGATCGGTGCCCCACAGGCATACACTTCAAAACGCTTCAACGAAGCAAAGTCGGACAGGACCTGCTGGTGTACAAATCCGCAAGCGCCTTGCCACTGACAGGCATCATTCGGTTCCGAGAGCACCGGAATGTAGTTCAACCAGGGTAATTCGGCCTGCCACTCGAGCAACTGCTCGTGATGGTAGAGATCCTTGCGCTGCCGGCCACCCCAATAGAGATAAACCGGACGTGTGTTATTACCCTGTTCACGCAGTTGCTCCAGCAACGCCTTGATCGGCGCAAAACCGGTACCACTGGCGAGAAAGATCATCGGTTGATCGTTCTCACGCAGATAGAAAGAACCATAAGGGCCTTCCAGACGAAGCAGTTCGCGCGGTTTCAATGCATTGAATACATGCCCGCTAAAACTGCCCCCTGGCATATGACGGATATGCCATTCAAGTTGATTGTCCACTGTCGAACGTGTCGCCATCGAATAACTACGACGGGTGCCGTCCTTGAGCAATACTTGCGCATATTGGCCGGGGTAATAATTGAACGTGACCGTCGGCGGCAACATTAGTCGCACGACGATGACATCGTCGGCGACCTTTTCGATGCTGGCCACGCGGGCGGCCGTCTGCTGAATCGAAATGCCGCGCAGTTCGGTTACTTCCGGAGCATCGATGACCAGGTCCGAGGTCGCCTTGGCACAGCAGAACAAGGCGAGTCCGGCAGCACGCTCCTCTTCGCTCAGAACCTCCAGCGGACTGTTGGCATGATCGACGCTGCCGCTCACCACCCTGCCCTTGCAACTGCCACACGTCCCTTCACGGCAACTGTGCTTTAGCATCAGCCCGTCCGCCAACGCACCATCCAGGATGGTCTTGCTCGCATCCAGATCGAATTGTTGCCCAGCTGGTTGAATATCTACGTGATAGGTCATGGCATTTGCTCATTCACTGTGTGATGAAAGATTAACGGCGCTGGGCCGTCAGCAGGTCGAGCGCGACGTCGACGATCATGTCTTCCTGGCCGCCGACCATCCGGCGTTTGCCCAGTTCGACGAGGATGTCGAGGGTCTTGAGGCCGTACTTGGCCGCAGCGATTTCGGCGTGGCGCAGGAAGCTCGAATAAACGCCGGCATAACCCAGCGCCAGGGTCTCGCGATCCACCCGCACCGGCCGGTCCTGCAACGGACGCACAATGTCGTCGGCCGCGTCCATCAACGTGTAAAGGTCGGTGCCGTGGTTCCAGCCCAGACGTTCGGCGGCGGCAATGAACACTTCCAGCGGCGCATTACCGGCACCGGCGCCCATGCCGGCGAGGCTCGCGTCGATGCGGTCGCAGCCTTCCTCGACGGCGGTGATCGAGTTCGCCACCCCGAGCGACAGGTTGTGGTGGGCGTGCATGCCGGTTTCGGTTTCAGGCTTGAGCACGGCCTTGAAGGCGCGGAAGCGGTCGCGGATGTCCTGCATGTTCATCGCGCCGCCGGAATCGGCCATGTACACGCAGGTCGCGCCGTAGCTTTCCATCAGCTTGGCTTGCGCCGCCAGCTGCTCGGCCGGAATCATGTGGCTCATCATCAGGAACCCGACGGTGTCCATGCCCAGCTCGCGGGCGTATTCGATGTGCTGCTTCGACACGTCGGCTTCGGTGCAATGAGTGGCGATGCGCACCACCCGGGCTCCGGCGTTGTAGGCCGCCTTGAGGTCATGCACCGTGCCGATGCCGGGCAGCAGCAAGGTGGTGATTTTGGCGTGGCTGATGACGTCGGCGGCGGCTTCGATCCACTCCAGGTCGGTGTGCGCGGCGAAGCCATAGTTGAAGCTCGAACCCTGCAGGCCGTCACCGTGGGCGACTTCGATCGAGTCGACCTTGGCCTTGTCCAGGGCGCGGGCAATGTCCTGCACGTTTTGCAGCGAATACTGATGACGCACCGCGTGGCTGCCGTCGCGCAGGGTCACGTCGGAGATGTAGAGTTTTTTGCCGGGGTTAAAAGTCATGTCGGTTTCCTCAGGCGTTCAGCATCGACTGCGCCATGCGCTCGGCGGTGGCCAAGGCAGCGGAGGTCATGATGTCGAGATTACCGGCGTAGGCCGGCAGGTAATGGGCGGCGCCTTCGACTTCGAGGAACACCGAAGTTTTCAGCCCGGAGAACGTGCCCAGGCCCGGAATGTGCAGCGGAGCGTCTTCAGGAATGACGTCGAACTGCACCTGTTGTTTAAGGCGATAACCCGGCACATAAGCCTGTACGGCTACGGCCATCTCGACAATGGACGCCTCGACCTCAGCCTGATCGGCTGCCTCGGACAACACAAACACCGTGTCGCGCATCATCAGCGGTGGCTCGGCCGGGTTCATCACGATGATCGCCTTGCCCTTGGCCGCGCCGCCAATCACTTCGATGGCTTTGGAGGTGGTTTCGGTGAACTCGTCGATGTTGGCGCGGGTGCCGGGGCCGGCAGATTTGCTGGCGATCGAGGCGACGATTTCGGCGTAGTGCACCTTCGCCACACGTGACACGGCAGCGACCATCGGGATCGTCGCTTGCCCGCCGCAAGTCACCATGTTGACGTTGAGCTGAGCGAGGTTCTGTTCCAGGTTGACCACCGGCACGCAGTACGGGCCGATGGCGGCAGGCGTCAGGTCAATCAGACGGATGCCGGGTTTGATCGAGCGCAGAAACGCGTCGTTCTTCACATGGGCGCCGGCCGAAGTGGCATCGAAGACGAAGTCGATGTCCTTGAACACGTCCAGGCGGGTCAGGCCTTCAACGCCTTCGTGGGTGGTGGCCACTCCCATGCGCTGGGCGCGGGCCAGGCCGTCAGAGGCCGGGTCGATGCCGACCATGACCGCCATTTCCAGATGCTTGGCGTTACGCAGGATCTTGATCATCAGGTCGGTGCCGATGTTGCCGGAGCCGATGATGGCGACTTTCAGTTTTCTGGAACTCATCTACTTTCTCCATAAGCTTCGTCGAGTAGGATCACGGCCCGGTCTAACGTCTCGGCATACAGACGCTTCACCGCATCAGCACGCAGGCCCAGTGCAGCGCGTTGGTTGATGTAACCCTTGTCAGTAATTTCCCCATCATCGAGGCTCGGCGGCGAGTCGAGGATGACCATGCGCACCGCATGCTGCGAGGACGCAGGAAACTGCTGGGCCAGTGTTTGCAAGCCTGCACTCAGGGCCAGGCGAACGGCAGGTTCCAGAGCCAGTTGTTCAGCGGTCATGCGCTTGCCGGCGGCTCCGGCCAAGGCGCGCAACGCCGGCGTCGGATAGATCAATGCGCCAATCACGTCTCGATCGTGACCGCAAATCACACAGTCAGAAGCGAAAGGCGCCAAGGCACTCACCAGCCGTGGGCGCAACGTACCGACGGAAACCCACGTGCCAGTGGTCAACTTGAAGTCTTCGGTGACCCGCCCGTCAAACACGATGCCCTTCTCCGGGCGCTCGGGATCGAGCAGTCGACCGGCATCGCCAATCTGATAGAAGCCCTGTTCATCGAACGCCTCAAGGCTGCCTTTCGGGTCATTGAGATACTGCTGAAACACTGAGGGTCCGCGCACACGCATTTCCAGCTTGTCGCCGCTGGGCACGAACTTGATCTCAACGCCAGGTACTGGCAGGCCGATATTGCCTGGCTTGTCCAGATGGTAATGAACATTGGTGAGCACTGGAGAGGTCTCGGTCGCGCCCCATTCGCTGGTAAAGAACAGGGGCTTGTCCCGCACCTTTTCCGCACAGGCCATCAACCGGTCCCACGTGTTCTGTGGCAAAGCCGCAGCGGCATAGAACAGCATGTCCAGGCGACCGAAAAGTGCTTGCGCCAACTCCTCGTCGCGCTCCAGATAAGGCAGTAGCGCTTCATAGCCACGAGGGACGTTGAAGAACACCGTCGGCTGGACGGATTTGATATTTTCCACCGTCCGCTCGATGCGCCCGGTCACCGGCAAACCATCATCGATATAGAGCGTGCCGCCATTGCGCAGCACCATATTAAAGTTATGGTTCGCGGCGAAGGTATGACTCCATGGCAGCCAATCCACCACGACCATTTCACTGCCTTCGAGGAAGCGCCAGCATTGGGCGATCGATTGCTGATTGGCGCACAGCATGCGATGGGTATTGATCACCACCTTGGGCGTGCCAGTGGAGCCGGAGGTCAGCATATATCGGGCTGGGACATCGCCATCGAGGCGCAGATAGGTCTCCATGACCTGCGCACTTTCGACCCGGTAAAGCAGGGGCAGCGGCAGCGCGCCAGAAACGGCCTGGGCGTTGCGCGCAACCACCACGGGACAGTCCGGCTGGATCAATTCGATGGTGCGGCGATAAGTGTCGCCATCATTGATGAAGATCAACGCCGGTTGCAGTTGCGCAACGATAGACTTGAGCTTGCTGCAGCCGCTCTGTGTATTGCGCGAATAAGCGACCGAAACGGTGGCCACCGCAATCCCGACATGCATGGCCGCCAGTGTAATCAATGCCTGGTCGATGTCGTTTTCCGACAACACCAGCACCGGTCGACCGGGTACCGTATCGAGTTCCAGTAAACCCTGAGCCAGGGCGCCGACGCGTTGGCGAACCTCGCTGTAGTTCAAGGTGAACCAGACGCCATTGCGACGTTCAGCCAGGTAAGGCCGCAGCGGAGCCTCGTGCGCCCATCGCTCCAGCCACTCGCCGATGCAACGGGCATAGGGTTGCAGAGGTTCCGGGGATCGCAGTATGAAACTGCCCGCCTCTCCTGGCTCGAGAATCACGTGAGCAGGGGCCAACTTGGCAGGATCGTCAAAAAAGTCGTACACGGCACGCCCTCACGAGATCAACAGACAGGGCTGCAGTCTCATCATCATTATTTTTGTTGTTACGAGTACCGGTTCAACAACCCGGCCCCCTGTCGCATGACACCAAACGGTCAGCGCATCACGCTCATACGAATCGGCAGCTCACTTCACCCAGTCGGGTCAGTTTCAAGCGCAGGCTGTCACCGGCAGTCACCGGCACCATGGGGCCCAGGGCTCCGGATAACAGCACGTCGCCTGCGCGCAATGGCCGGCCAAATTCGGCCATGGTCCGCGCCAGCCACAGGCAGGCGTCCAGCGGGTTGCCGAGGCAGGCTGCGCCCACACCGATCGACGCCTGAGCACCATTTTTTTCCAGCAGCATGCCTTCCAGCGCAAGGTCCAGATTGGCCAGGCGCACGGGACTCTTGCCCAGGACGTAGAGGCCCGATGAAGCATTGTCGGCCACCGTATCGACCAGGGTGATTTTCCAGTTCTCAATCGCCGAATCGACAATTTCCAGCGCCGGTACCAGGTACTCCACTGCGCTCATTAGCTCGCCCAGAGTTGTGTCTGGGTTGGGCAAGTCACACCCCAACACGAAAGCGATCTCGCCCTCGGCCTTGGGTTGAATCAGGCGAGAGCTGTCAATGGCCTCGCCATCGCCGTATTCCATATCGGCAAACAACATGCCGAAGTCTGGCTGATCGACGCCCAACTGCTCTTGCACGGCCAGCGAGGTCAAACCGATTTTACGCCCGCTGAGGCGGCGCCCGGCGGCCAGCGCGGCTTGGGTATTGAGTTCCTGTACGGCATAAGCGTCAGCCAGAGTGGAAATCTGGAAGCGCTCGGAGATACGACCGCACGGGGTTCGCGTCATGCGCGCTTGCGCCAGAACCGAGGCGGCAGCCTGGATGGAATCGTGGCTCACGGAATAACTCCTCAATAGATGGTGATGGACGCTCAATGCGAGCGGTGCTGACTTGCCAGGTAACCCTGATGCAGCTCATCGACCAACTCGGCGACGCTGTAGCTGCGCTTTATCTGCCCTACTCCCTGACCGGCCGACCACACGTGTTTCCAAGCCTTGTTGGCAGAGGCGATGTCACCGGAAAAATCGATACGCGTGTTGTTCTCGGCGCCAGGATCAATGCCAGCCTTTTCCAGGGAAGGTTTCATCCAGGTGGCGAGTACGCCGCTGACGGCCTTGGTGGTCGTCACATCATCCATGGAGCAGTCCACCAGCATGTCCCGGTAGGCATCTTCGACCAGGCTCTCGTGGGCCGCTACCAACCGGGTGCCCACCAAGGCGAAATCGCAGCCCAGGACTTGCGCCGCATGGATGTCGCGCCCATTCGAAACAGCGCCGGCCAGACCTAACGGCCCGTCCCAGAACTCGCGGACTTCAGCGACGAAGGCAAAAGGGTTGTAGCTGCCGGTATGGCCGCCGGCACCGTTACAGACCAACACCAGTCCATCGACACCGGCTTCGACGGCCTTGCGTGCCAATGCCGGAGTGATGACGTCAGCGATCACTACACCGCCATAACCATGGACCGCTTCCATCACGCGCTTGGGGCTGCCCAAGGCCGTGGAAACGATTTGCGGCTGGTAGCGCTTGACCAGTTCCAACTCGGCCTCGAACCGATCATAGGTACTGTGCACGATCATGTTCAGCATCCAGGGAGCCCAGACCTGGCCCCGGATTTGCGCGGTTTCACGCTCGGCAACGATCTGCGCCAGCCACTGCTGCAGTTGCTCGACGGTGCGCGCATTGGGCGCCGGCATGCTGCCGACAATGCCCGCCTGACAGCAGGCATTGAGCAGCTGCGGCCCGGAAACCAGGAACATCGGAGCGGCCAGGATCGGCATCGGTAAACCAGCGAACAGATCCAGCAACTTCTGTTGGGGGGCACTCAAGGAACGGCTGTAGACGCTCATCGGTCATTTCTCTTGTTATGGGTACAACTACACGTCTGTCTTCAGACCTTTCTGTGACTGGCCGCGCCCGGGCTGCGAACTTCCCAGCCACCATCGCTATGGATGATGTTGGCGGTGGTCAACCCGGAGTTTTCACTTGAGGCCAACAGCACATAGTGGCCCGTGTGATCCTCGGGTTCAGCGATGCGCTGAAGCGGAACCGCCTGCGCAGCGCCTTGCTCGAAACCCGGGATCTGGTTGAGCGGAACACTTCGCGAATTGAGCCCATCGAGACTCTTCATCGGCGTATTGGTCGCACCTGGCGCCACACCATTGACGCGGATGTCCGGTGCCAGTTCGTAGGCCAGCTGACGGATCATGCCGACCAGAGCATGTTTGGCGGTGACGTAGAGAATGCCTCCACCGCCAGCATAGAAAGCACTGTTGGAGAGGGTGAAGATCATGCTGCCGCGACTGGCGCGCAAGGCATCAGTACTGCATCGTGCGCCCAGCATGTAGCCCTGAACATTGATGGCGAACAAACGTTGAAATGCACTTTCAAAATCTTCAGGGGCAATGCGGTCCAGGCGTGTGAAGTAGTCAAATACCGCCGCGTTGCCGACAAACGTGTCGAGCTTGCCGAACGCATTCAGTGTGGCTGCCACCGCGCGTTGATTGTCTTCATATTTCGAGACATCGCCCTGCACCGTTATGATGGCGTCGCCCAGTTCGCTGCGCAGTGCGCTCAGCTGTTCGCCATCACGCGCCATGACGCACACCCGTGCGCCTTCGTTCACATAACGCCGGACGATGGCGCTACCGATGCCGCCCGTGCCGCCAGTGACCAATGCTGCTTGTCCGTCGAGCCAACCCATGTGCGTGTCCTCAGAGGAAAGTGTTGATGTTCTTGCACAACAACATCGCGTTTGGAATCAGGATTTTGCGCTTGAACAACTTCAGCCCGTCGGCTTCGCGGCGCAGCACATCTTCACGGCGTCCGACCAGTTGATGGGACTCGTCCAGACCACGGCTGCGGATGTTCATGAAGCACGAGAACGCAATGAGCTCGCCTTCCTGTTCCCCGGCAAACACCTCGATATTGCTGATCAGGTGAACGTTGCGCGTCGGTGGGTTTTCAGCCCAGGCCGACGGCTGCTTGAACCGCGCCACCCGGCGCTGCAGATCGCGCATGCCGTCGTCGAAGAAGGCCATGTGTTCCAGTCTGTAGGGGCCCGACTTGTCTTCGCGTCGGCGGTTCTCGATACCGGGCATCCAATAGTGGATGGTCTCGCTGAGCGACTGCAGCCACTCATCCCAGCACTCGTTGTCGAGCAGGCGCGCCTCACGCAACAAGAAGGCCTCGACGGCGCGCGTGTCTTCGACTGCAACGGGTTGTTCCATAGGCAAAGCATTCATCTTCGGTCCCCTCAACGCATCGTGCCGTTACGATCTGGTACGTCCGCCCAGGTGGGCGATTGCAACAGGTCTTTCCAGCGCTGGTAGAACGCACGGGAGTTGCATTCGTTGAGTTGTCCCTTGAACACATTGCCAGGCAGTTCGCTGTTTTCGATGCGTGTGTTCATGCCAAGGCCGACGTACAGATCCTGATAGCGCGTGACCATGCCGCGGCTGGTCTTGGTGCAGTATTCCCAGTTCTCACCATCGTCCATTTCGAACACGCCAGTCGGGGAGAAAGTCATCATCGCGCCACGGCGCCATTTGTCCTTGATGTCCTGCGGTGCATTTTTGTTGACGATGACCCAGGTAAACAGCTCGATCTTGTGTGGCCCGCGCGGTTGCCAGATGCGAACCGTGTTCTGCCCTGGCAAAAAGGAGAAGTTGGGGAACACGGTGAACGACGAAATCGAACCGATCAGCTTGGAGCGGAACTCGCCCAGACGCTCCGCCACTTTCGGGCGCAATACGTGCAGGTATTTGTTGATGTCTTTCTCGCCCAGGGTAGCGGCGTTGCCCACCACATCGGTGGCGAATTCGTAGCCGTGGCCATTCCAGTTCACCGAGTAGGACTCGGGAAGGTCGCCGACATTGGCCACCGGCCCACCCAGCATCGCCTTGGCCGCGGAATCGTGAGTCCAGCCACCGTGGAGAATATCGCCGACGAAATTTTCCGCCGCGACTTTCCAGTTGCATTCGATGGTGGAACGAATACAGCCACCGAGGAACTCACTGCCGCCCTCGTCCATGTCGAGCATGACATCCAGGTACCAGGTCATCGGCCCCAGGTACTCTTCAAGTGTCGGTGCATCGTCGGCAAAAGTGGCAAACACCAGGCCCTTGTAAGTTGCAACACGCGCTTCGCGCAGTCCATGTTTGGACTTGTCGAAATTACTTTCCTCATAGCACTTGGATTCATGCATACCCAGCAACCGGCCACCATCGGCGCCAAACGACCAGCCGTGGTAGTTGCAGATAAAGCCCCGTGCATTGCCCGCCTCGGCGAAACAGATCTTGTTGCCACGGTGCGGGCAGGCATTGAGGAACACCTTCAGCGATGCGTCCTTCTGACGTACCACCAGGACCTCGTCCTCGCCCATGCTGGTGGCGAGATAGTCACCAGACTTCGGCAATTGCGATTCATGGGCCACGAACAGCCAGCAACGCGCGAAAATCTTCTCGAGTTCCTGTTCGTAGATGGCCTGGTCCCAGAACACCTTGCCGGACAAGCGTCCTTCATCCATGTCGCACACCCGATCAAGGTTCGGCAGGCTGGGTGTGGCTTCAATGGTTCTGAGTGGTATGTGTTTGCAGTTATCCATGCTCTAGACTCACAAGGAATACGGGTGGTACGACAGACCTTCGTGTCGAGCGTCAGGCTTCGGCAAGAGCGGCATCACTGGCGTGCTCGAGGTCGGCAAAGACCTCTTTGTCGGTAACGATGATCCGATACGTTCGAAGGTGCTTTTCGCAAGGAAAAGTCATCGCCTTGCCGGTCGGAATATGAAATTGCCCCCAATGCACCGGACAGGTGATCAGATCGTCTTCCAGGTCACCTTCCGCCAGAGAGGCCGTGGCATGCGTGCACATGTCCGATGTGGCGTAGAACGTGCCGCCCAGGTTGTACACGCAGATAGCTTCGGCAGCGCCATGGCTGACTTTTTTCAACTCGCCCGGCGACAGTTCATCGCGCTGGCACAGCAATACACGACTCATGACCATTCCTCCGCGGAAAACAACTGCAAGAAACCCAACCCGGTGACCCAGGCAGGTACGGCTTCATAGGCGATGACTTCACCGGCCGGATTGGCGACGGCAGCCATGGCACAGGCGAAATTGCGGATTTCCATGGCGCCATTGCCGGCGCGACGCAAAATCTCTTCATCGGAATAGGCGCACAGCGCTTGCAGATCGCCGTTGACGCCATGGGCGAGAATCTCCCGGTCGAAGTCCTCGGCAACCCGGCCCATTTCCGCTGTCCCTACCCAGTGACTGATGCCGCCACTGCCGATAATGACGACGCGCTCGCCAGCATCGAATGACTCCACCGCAGCACGGATCTGGCGACCCAGGTCGGCAGCTCGCTTAAGTGAAATGTAAGGATCCACGCCACAGGCCAGGTACACAGGAATGGTCGGCAACTCGCGGCCGAGAATGTGCTCAGCCGGCTTGACCGTCAGCTGATGCGGAATCGAAAACGAGTGATCCACGGTGAAGCTGCGCGCCACCGTCCAATCGATGCCCTTCCCCTCGCCGTGCGAGACGATATGCCCGGCCAGTTTTTCCTGGTTGCGCACCACGCCTCGCTCCAGCCCCGGCAAGCGATCCAGTGGGCCATCGACATCACCGGTACCGATGACGTAGCGCGGCAGGCACTGAGTGCCGAACAGGATGTAATGATCGCAGCCCACGATGATCACCGAGGTCGGCGCCAACTGCGCCAGGCGCTGAGCACATTGCTCGTATGCACCCCAGACCGCATCACCCTGGGCCTGCGGCGGTGCGTTGGGGGCGACGAACATGACCGGATCATGGGGCATCCAGAAACCGCCTACTATCTTGCCCATCGGATCACCCCTTGAGTGCGGCGGAGAACGCCGCGCGTTGTTCGTCGGTTGCACCCAGGCGCTGCTTGTACAGCGACATGCTTCGCTGAGGTGCCAACTCCTGCCAGAAGCCCATGGTCAGCATCGGATTGACCCCAACCGCTTGCAGCGCAGCGACGTCAAAACCCACGACCATTTCGACTTCTTCTTCACTCAATGCGAAACGCCCGAGGAAGCCTTTGGGGTCTTCGCGAAAACGCTCTTTGGCGGCGCGATCAACTGAGAGTTGCCACAGCGCTCGCTCCAGTAGATTTCGGCTCATATCGGATCACTCGCTCAGGAAGTCGCGAACCAGCGCCACGAAACGCCGCGGTTGCTCGCTCTGCACCCAGTGGCCGCAACGGCCGAACAGATGCAAATCCGCATTCGGGACACTGTTGGCGATCAGCATCCCGCAGGATGGCGGCACCACTCGGTCTTCACGACCATGCACGACCAGGGTCGGCGCGACGATCTTGGCCAGGGCCGCGGCAGGGAAACCCTTGACCAGCGTTTCACCCTCGGCGGCAGGCTTGGGAATGAGCTTGCGCAAGGCTTCCTGGGAACCGGTGCGGGCGCTGGCTTCGTAACGCGCCTTGACCAGCTCGGGCGTGATCAAGGTCTTGTCGTAAGGGAACAACTCCATCAGCTGCTGCATGTTTTCCAGCGATGGCTCGTACTCCCAGGCACCGCGTAGCCCCGGTGTCTGCACGAATTCACCAGCAGGCGTGCCCAGCAGCACCAGCTTGTCGACCCGCTCCGGGGCGAACACCGCCAGGCCAATGGCGACCGCGCCACCAAAGGAATTGCCGACGAAAGAGGCCTTGGCAATATCCAGCGCATCCATGATGCCGACCAGGTGGCTGACCCACAGCTTGATATCGTATTTGGCCTCTTCCTGGAACTCGGTGAAACCGAAACCGGCAATGTCCGGAACGATGACCCGCCACTTATCAGAGAAGGCCGACATGCTTCGCGACCAGTTGGTCCATCCAGAAACGCCAGGACCGGAGCCATGGAGCAGAAACAGGGCATCGCCCTGACCTGCTTCGTGATAGTTGGTCTTGTGTCCTGCTGCCAGCAGGGTTTTTCCAATACCGTCCATAAGGCCTCCGGTTGTTTTTATTCATGAAGATACAGATGTGTATCTGTATGCTAAAGAGGAAACCAGGATGCGTCAACACTCAACATACATACGTGTATCTCAGTATTTGACGCAGAATCAGGTCCTAGAGCGGAAAAACAAGTTTTCCAATAGGATACAGAGCTGTATCTTTGTGATGAACGGTCAGCCAGGTATAAAAAGGATCTGCCCAAAGACACCTGTGAATTGCGGCTGCCTGGGCAGCCGCCAAGCGTTAGAATGTTTTTCCTTGCCCGAGGCGCCCTGACCCGCCCCCGGCACTCATCCACTTGGTTGGACAAGGCCCTAGCACAATGTCAACACGCACCAGTCTCACTCGAGAAGATTGGATTCATGCCGCACAGCATGTCCTGGTTACCAGCGGCGTAGACGCCGTTCGGGTCGACACTTTGGCCAAGGAGTTGAAGATCACCCGTGGCAGCTTCTACTACCACTTCAAAAGCCGTGGTGAATTACTCGAAGGCATTCTTGGCAACTGGCGGTCCCGAGCAACCGAGGATGTCATCCTTCAACTGCGTACCGCACACACTTCACCGCTCCAGCAATTGCAACGCCTGCTTGAGCTGCCCTCCCATGGCCAGACCGCTCGCGAAGCCGCCGCCATTGAATTGGGGATACGCGCCTGGGCACGCCGGGACGATAAAGCCAGACAAGCCATCGACGAAGTCGACCGGTATCGCCTGAACTATATCGAGGGTCTGTTGATACAAGCTGACGTGACGCAGAGCGAAGCCTGCGATCGCGCTTATCTGATCTATGCCTATCAAATCAGCTTGTCATTGCTGCACAGCGAAGACACTGCGCAGGATCGCAAGGATCGCAGCGCTCGCATGGCGAACATTCTGATACCTGAAGCACTACCTGCGTGACACGCACAGAAGACGCCCGCCGACCATAGAGCGGTGAAACGACAGGCGGCTGAAGCGGTGAATGGTCTCGCTAATAGCCGTGGCGTTACCGCCCAGCGTGCACAGGTCGGTGGGCCAGACGACTTCCTGCAGCATCTCACTGAGTAAGGGTGCGGCGATGGAGGAGATCCATTGCTCGTTGCGAAAACCTTTACTGAGTTCGCGTACTTTCAAAGTTTGGCATTGGGTCGTTTGCGGCCCGTCGCGACAGGCAGCAATCGGCCGAGGTTGTGTAAAAACGTTTTTCAGCGCGATTGGAGCCCAGTGTTGGACTGAAAATCGCGTTTCTACGCAAAATCCAGATCGGCTGAGCAGCCGATAATTTTCAGATTTCGCATAGACGCGCAGACTTCAATTTCGACGAAGCGTTTTTACACACTCTGGGCCAGAAGCGGACGTTCGGCCTGGTAGTCTGGAACCGAATTGCAGGAACAGCAGCTGAAAATATGATCTTGCCGGAAGGTCAACATGTCAGGTTCGGCATCCTTTCATCTCGGCGCCTTTGGACTAAGATCTAGTCTGCGATTTGACAAGACGCTGTCACTCTTTCGCTCAGTTCTTTGGATTCATTCTGAGACAAAACATCTTCCGATAGTCAGATGGCGATGTACCTAGATGAGCGCCAAATTGTTGTCTTAAAGATAGGGGCGTTCCAAAACCTACTTCACCCGCGATGCATTCAATCGGTAATTCAGTCGTTTCTAGTAGCTCCTGCGCTCTAACAACTCGTTCAGCGTTTAACCATTTGGATACCGTAGTGCCGGTGGCCTCCTTAAACCGACGAGTAAAGGTGCGCCTACTCATTTTCGCCATGTCTGCCAGGACGTCGAGCGACAGATTACCGGCCAGGTTTATGCGGGCCCACGCTAGTACATCAGACAAATGAGTCTCGCTAGATAACTGCGGCACAGGATGCTCTACGTATTGAGCTTGGCCTCCCTGCCTATGCGGCGGTGTCACCAGCATCTTCGCGGTACGATTCGCCACATCAGCACCGAGCCGCTGGCGTACCAGATGCAGGCAACAATCGATTGCCGCCACGGTTCCCGCAGAGGTCATTATATTGCCGGCACTGACATAGAGCACCTCAGGCCGAAAACGAACCTCAGGGAAACGTCGCGCAAATTCGTCACGGGCCACCCAGTGAGTCGTAGCCTCTTTCCCATCAAGTAGCCCGGCATCGCCCAGCACAAATGCGCCTAGGCATAACCCTACTATCAGCTTGCCTTTGGAATTGGCGAGCTGTAGGGCCTTCACAAGCTGTGCAGATGCAGCGACCGATTGATCGCCCCACGCTGGAATGACAATTACGTCAGATGCCTCCATCAGTTCTAGGCCGTGGGTGACCGCCAGTCCGATGCCTTGGTCACTGCTCACCACTCCCGGCACCTCAGCACAGTAATTGATCTCGTAACGAGGTTCATCAGGCGCGGATTGAGCTGCACCTAGCACGACTCCCGGCACAGAGAGATGGAACAGGCTTACGCCGTTGAACGCTAGAACAGCAACACGTATGGATTGCATCTGTCAGCCTCAGATTCACCCTGTATGGCTCAAACCTATCGCACACAGGAATTGTGGACGACCGCTCACGCGGACGCATTTTCACGGATGAAAGGGACACGTCGACCACCATCAGCATCCACAGAGAGCGCTCATCACTTGGCCCGATTATATCGAAATATGTCATTCAGGCCACTGTCAGGCTCGTAAACGTTCGGCAAGAATGGTGTCCTTGATGAATCAACAGGACTAATCCGATGAAACTCAGAACTCTTACTCTTGCCATTAGCATTGCAGCCACTACACCGGCTTTCGCGGCTACAAGCGCCGACGTAGCACCTGACGCATCTCATAAAGTGGATTTGCAGCAAGTACGTAACGCGACAGTGAAAATCACTTACGGTGGCACTACGTTCTTAATCGATCCAATGCTGGCTAAAAAGGGAGCCTACCCAGGGTTTGAAAATACCTATCGAAGCAACCTTCGCAATCCACTGGTTGACTTAACCGAATCCCCCACTGAAGTTATCTCTGGTGTCGACGCAGTCATCGTCACTCATACGCATCTTGACCACTGGGACGATGCCGCACAAAAAGCGCTGCCTAAAGACATACCTTTGTTCACACAGCATGAAGAGGATGCGCAGCTGATTCGTTCCCAAGGTTTCAAGAATGTGCGCGTACTGACAGATGAAGCTGAATTCGGCGGCGTCAAAATCACCAAGACCGGTGGTCAGCATGGCACCGACGAAATGTATGCCGTGCCAGCCCTCGCAAAACCGCTGGGCGAAGCCATGGGCGTGGTCTTTCAAGCGCCAGGCTACAAGACCCTTTACCTCGCTGGCGACACTATCTGGCGTAAAGAGGTAGACCAGACCATTGAGAAATATCACCCAGAAGTCATCGTACTCAATGCAGGGAAAGCAAAAATGACGGGGTACGAGGGTGCGATCATCATGGGTGAGGAAGACGTTCTGCGTGCTTCACAGGCCGCGAAAAACGCGAAAATTGTCGCCGTGCACATGGACGCAATCAATCACATGTCCTTGAGCCGCGACGAATTGCGCACCTATGTCAAGAAGCAAGGTATCGAGAGTCGTGTAGACATACCGGAAGACGGCGCTTCGCTGGAGTTTTGATTTAAATCACATTGCACCGTGGTCAAAGGCAGCTACTCGCTAGCTATTCGGTACTCAATTAGAGAGTGGGTTAATAAAAAGCCCACTCCTACAGAGTCTACGTGATGAACAATGAGTATCTCACGACATCATCAGGTTAAGAACTTTACCGGAGGTCGTTAATGAAAAGAGGTCTTGTAGTAGTTGATTTGCAAAACGAGTACCTGCCAACTGGCAAATTGTCTTTGACAGGCATAGAGGCAGCTGTGGCAAATGCTAGCCGGGTGATTACTCATGCGCGAAATTCAGGTATTCCGGTTTTTCACATACGGCATGAATCCGATAATGACGGTGCCACGATATTTATGACGGGATCCATTGGCGCGGAAATTCAGCCGGCAGTAGCCCCAGATGGACAAGAGCCCGTGATTGTTAAAAAACACATCAATGCCTTCAGAGAAACTGATCTCAAGAAGCAGCTGGATGCTTTCGATGTCCAAGATATTGTGGTTGTAGGAGCGATGAGCCACATGTGCATCGACGCTGTAGTACGTGCTGCGGCGGACATGGGGTATCCGGTTACTGTGCTGCACGATGCCTGCGCCGCCCTAGATCTCACATTTCGCGGTGTGAGCGTGCCTGCCGCTCAAGCGCATGCGGCAATAATGGCAGCTTTTGAGTTCGGCTACGGCACCGTTAAATCTGTGGACGATTACCTCTCGGCGTAAGCTCGTAACAACTCAGTTTACTTCAGATCAGTTAAATGCCGATTAGACATAATCTCCCTTCCCCTACAGAAAAAAGGCCCTGCGGGGCCCTGTTGTTGATAATAATTATCGGGCGACACCAACGCTCGATGGTGTCAGCACCATTTTTTTGCCTTTTCATTTCTCAGACTTGGGTGACGTCCTGGCTTCGCCAGCCTGAAGTTGTCTATACACTCACTCGACAAGTTTCAACCGTGCTGGCTTCCATGATGCGATCTCCTGATTCGGTAGTCGCTGTGACTAGCGGTTATGGATCTTAACCATCTGCTAGCGAGTGTCCTCTTTTGACCGATGACTGCTCTCCACGAAGGGCAGCTGACGGCCACAAGCGGCCATCACCTGACCGGACTGGCAATAGCCGCACGGCCCATCAATCGCTCCCTGCCCGATACCGCGTTCAGCCGCTGATTTTTTCCAAGGCCATTAAAATACGCTCAGCTCCATCCGGCTCCCCGCCTGTCTTCAGTTCGCTAGCCACCTGACGCAGCTGCTGCACTGTCAGGCCAACATTCATACTGATCTTCAGATGCGACTCCAGCTGCGGCTCTAACCCTGGCATCGCGGCGATGGCCCCTACGGTGGCCAGTTCACGGTCAGCCCATTCAAGGTTATCGCGGGCGAAGATGTCGCCAAACAGGTGGCCCTTCAAAAACTGATCAATGGCGGGGGCGAATTCAAACAGCGGGCCTGACACCGGCGCGCCCAACAGCCGGGTTTGATTGTCGGTGCCCAGGTCGAGCAAAGCGCGCCCCGAGGGAACAGGGCCTGGATCGCGCCCCGGCGCATCATAAACGCCCCGTGCGGCACGTTCTTGCAGGACTTTCATCAGCAGCGAGAGGGCATTGAGGCTGCGCGGGAACCCGGCATAGGCATAGAGCTGAATCAGGATTTCCTTGCTCTCGCTAATCGTCAGCCCGGCATCGAGACCGCGATTGAGCGCGTCGTGCAAACGGGGCATATCGCCGACCGCCATGCTGGCGCCGATTGGGGCAATGGCCTGTTGCTTGGCGGTTAAAGTCTGCTCACTCACTATTTGTTTCTCCGGCTCATGGTAGGTACTGGCGCTGGATATCTGGGTCCAGGCGAAACTGGCCAGGATTACGAAGCCCAGCGCCCCCAACCGAACATGGCAGCGCTTACTTGGTTGGGTACTGTTCATCGCTTACTTTCTCCATCCAACTGACGTTGTTGCCGTTTTTCGTGCCGGTAATAGCCATGTGCGTCATGGCAGTCGATGGCGCGGCGCCATGCCAGTGCTTAACCTCCGGCGGGCACCACACCACATCACCAGGACGTAATTCTTGCACGGGCTTTCCCCATTCCTGAGTACGTCCTACCCCCGCTGTCATCACCAGATATTGCCCGGCAGGGTGCGTGTGCCAAGCCGAACGAGCGCCAGGCTCAAAGGTGACGTAGACCGTTGAGGTGTTGAGGGTGGCGTTTGCCGCGGTCAATGGGTCGACCCGTACGCGGCCAGTGAAATAATCGGCAGGCCCCGTCACCGAGGCCTGCTCTCCCGCACGAGTGATTTGCTGGCTGTTCGGGTTCTGCTCTGCCGCGACGACTGGCGCGAAGTACGTGGCAGTGAGCAGCGCCAGTGCGGCTAGGGGTGAGGTAGAGCGTGTGGGCGTCATGGAAAACTCCTGTGTCACGTTTAAGTGGGCGCAGACGTGCAGCACTTGAGCAGTGCTGGTCGCGCTAACCATGGCAACCCTAGTCAACGGAAAATGTCACCCGAACATCGTCGCGACCCAGGGCCTTGGCAAGGCCTGCCGGGTTGTCGATGCGGCCGAGACGGGAATAGGAGTAGGACGAGGTAAAGGTTTTATAAAAGACCACCAAGGTGTCGGCGCCGTACAAGAGCAAATCGCCGCTGTGTATGGTTCCTGGCCGGTAGGCTTGGGTGGGTAACGGATGCTGCAAGGTGGCGTACTTTTCGTTGTTGTGCAGCTCGGTCATGTCCAGGCTGAGCGGCAATCGGGCGACAAGCTCCCGAGTGGTCGGGTTGTCTTCAAGGGATATGGCGAAGCGCTGTTGGCCGACGGTCATCCACATCGTAGTTTTCTCCATACCTATTGGCGGGCTTGCGATATCCGTCGCAGCGGCGAGGGGTAAAGCCGATAGGGCCAATGGCATCAATGCCGCCAACCAGAAGCCCTTCCAGCCTTGGGAGTAATCGGTGCCGAGACTAAGCGTATGCATGGCCTTGCTCCGTCGAGTGGATGGTCACCGGGTGTGCGGCACCGGCGAACGGGAGGTTAGAAACGTCAACAAGGCGGCTAGCATCAGCAGCGCTGCGCTGGCGATGAAAGTGCTCTGGTAGCCGAGAGTGTCAAACAGTACGCCACCCACGGTGGAACCCACTGCGATGGCCAACTGCACGATTGCCACCATCAGTCCACCGCCCGCCTCGGCGTGATGTGGCAAGGCGTGGGCGATCCAACTCCACCAGCCCACGGGCGCTGCCGTCGCAATAAATCCCCAGAGCCCCAGCAGCACCGCCACGGCGATAACCCAAGTGCCAGCAGGAATCAGCGCCAAAGCAATCACGGCCATCAGCAGTGAGACAGTACTCAGGGTGCCGTAGAGGCTGCGTTTCAGTACCCCGCCGATCATGGTCGTGCCACAAAAGCCAGCCATGCCGATCACCAATAGCAGCAGAGAAAGGGTCGGTACGTTGACCAGGGTGACTGTTTCCAGAAACGGCCGCAGGTAAGTGAACAGCGCAAACTGGCCCATAAAAAACAGGCCGCTGGCAGCCATGCCCAGCGCCACCGTACGATTTTTCAGCAGTTTGAAAACATTGCCGGCACCTGGCGAACGCTCCTGTGTTGCCATACTTGGCAGGCTGATCCATTGCCAGACCAGAGCGATTAGTGCTACCGGAACCAAGCAGAAAAATGCGCCACGCCACCCTATTACGGAGCCCAGATAACTGCCCAGTGGCGCTGCCACCACCGTCGCCAAAGCGTTGCCACTGTTGAAAACAGCCAGCGCCCTGGGCACCTGTGCGGCCGGAACCAGGCGCATCGCGGTGGCTGCCGACATCGACCAGAAGCCGCCAATCACCACACCAATCAGGGCACGCCCAACCATATAGATCAGGTAGTTCGGGGCAAGTGCCACAACGGCGCCCGACACCGCCATCAAGCCAGTGAGCGCCAAGAGCAGCGTCTTTCTATTGATGGTGCCGGCGATCCAGCTGATGGACAGGCTGGCCAACACTGCAAACGCGCCAGAGATGGCAAGCCCCTGCCCTGCCAAACCTTGACTGACGTGCAGGTCGTCTGCCAATGGCGTCAGCAGGCTGACTGGCATGAACTCCGATGCGATCAGCGCGAACACGCACAATGTCATCGCATAAACGCCGCCCCAGTGAGCAGTACGCGTGCCTGTTTCGCTGGCGGAGGTGGCGCCCAAATGGGTGTCAGCGCAAGTGTTGTTCATGGTTGGATTGATAAGCCTCGGTGGGGTGGTGGCAGCCGGTTACTTCAGGTTGTCCTGGAAGAACTGGGTCAGCTTGGCGAAAGGAATCAGATCTACCCGGTCATACAGATCGACATGGCCGGCGTTGGGCACAATGACCAACTCTTTAGGTTCACCCGCCAGGCGGAACGCCTCTTCGCTGAACTCGCGGGAGTGGGCGTTTTCACCTGCGACAAACAGCATCGGGCGGGGCGAAATACTCTCGATATCTACGAATGGGTAGAAATTCATGAACTTGGTGTTGCTGCTCAGCGTCGGGCGCGTGGTCTGTTGCGGCGTGGAGCTTGTCGGGGTGAATTCGCCACGCGGGGTGCGGTAGAAGTCAAAGAACTCGCGCTGAATGGGGTGGGTGTCGGCATCGAGTTCCTGCACAGTGCCACCGGTGTATTCGATCTTGCCGCCCGTGAATTCCACATAACGTTGCTCGGCCGCAGCTGCGATGACCTGCTTGCGCTGCTCAAGGGTTTGCGAATGCTTGAGACCGTTGCGGTTGGCGGCGCCCATGTCGTACATGCTGACAGTGGCAATGGCTTTCATGCGCGGGTCGATCTTGGCCGCGCTGATCACAAAGCTACCGCTGCCACAGATACCCAGCACGCCGATGCGCTGACGGTCGATAAAAGGCCGCGTGCCGAGGTAATCCACGGCGGCACTGAAGTCCTCGGCGTACATGTCCGGCAGCACTGCATTGCGTGGCATGCCTTCACTTTCGCCCCAGAACGACAAATCCAGCGCCAGGGTAACGAAGCCCTGTTCCGCGAGTTTTTGCGCATACAGGTTGGAGCTTTGCTCCTTTACCGCGCCCATGGGGTGGCCAACGATAATGGCCGGGCTGCGGGCGGCGTTGGCCAGACCTTTAGGGATGAACAGATTGCCCACCACATTGAGCTGGTACTGATTTTTGAAGCTGACCTTCTGCACGGTCACCTTGTCACTTTTGAAGAAATTATCTGCACCGTTGGACATATCGGCTCCTAATGCGGTGAATGAACTGAACAGAAACCCGAGCATTACGAGAAGTCTTTTCATTGGGGCGTCCTTTTCAGAGGAAAGCTAACGGCGACGCAGGCAGTTAGCGCGGGGCTCGGCCCTCTTCACGCAAGAGGGGCTGGGATGCCAGCTATTGTTGCTGAATAACGAGATTTTGATTAGCTAATGAGTACTTAATGCGGATATAAGGAGGCCTAATCAATCGCCTGAGTGCTATCGCTATGGCTAAACACAATTTCAACGATCTGCTGGCCTTTGTGACCGTGGCGCGCGTGGGCAGCTTTACCCGCGCTGCGGTGCAACTTGGAGTGACCCAATCGGCAGTGAGTCAGGTGGTTTCGGCCCTGGAAGCACGTCTAAAAATTCGCTTGCTTACCCGCACCACGCGCAGCGTTTCTCTGACTACGGCGGGTGAGCGGCTGCTGGAAGCGGTGGGACATCGCTTTGATGAAATCGAAGCCGAAGTGGAAGCCTTGACCGAGTTGCGGGACAAGCCGGCCGGCACGGTGCGGATTACCTGCGGTGACAACATCATCAAGACCACGCTGTTACCCAAACTGACGCCACTCCTGCAGATGTACCCGGATATCAAGCTGGAATTCGATATCAACTATGGCTTTCGCGATATCGTCGCCGACCGCTTCGATGCCGGCGTGCGCTTCAGTGACACGGTGGCCCAAGACATGATTGCCGTGCCCATTGGCCCGGCGATACGAATGGCCGTAGTGGCAGCGCCAAGCTACTTCGCTAAAAATCCCGTCCCTGAACACCCTCGCGATCTGGCGGCACATCGCTGCATCGACATACGTTTCCCCACCTATGACGGCATGGACGCGTGGGAATTCGAGCGCCAGGGCAAGAAGCTGAAAGTGCGGGTAAACGGCCAATTGCTATTTAACTCCACCACCCATATCGCCGATGCAGCGGTGAGCGGGCTGGGCATCGCTTACCTGCCCGAGGACGAGTTCGCCTCACAACTGGCTCAAGGGCGCCTGGTTCGGGTACTGGAAGACTGGTGTGAGCCTTTCGGCGGTTTTCACTTGTACTACCCCAGCCGCCGGCAACCCTCCCAGGCATTTTCGCTGGTCGTTGATGCATTACGGGTGGACCGCTTGCCACCAGATGACAGCCTGACCGCCACGGATGCGTGACCACGACGATTGGAGCGAGAACGCGGAGAAACGCCTTGAGTTTGCAAGGGCACATGCAGATCGCCGATCTTGCCGAACTCGGCGAGTAGTCATCCACTTAAGGTGCTGACGGCACGGTGCTTATCTTCGGGATCAGCAAAGCTTTGAGGGCAATGCGCAAGGCTCTGACGCGATGGGGTTCAAGATGAGGTTTTGACTCTGCCGGTCGCCGCCTCCCCGCTCTTGATCATCGCCTTTTGGCGGTCGCGGACACTGTCCAGCCCGGACTTGTATTTTTCGTCACCTCGTCATACCGATGGCGCAGATTTGCGCCATCGGGTACCGGTGGGCTGCTGACGTAGAGTACGGCCATAAATAGAACTAAGCTGACTCTCCAAGCGCTGCAAAAATGCACAGTTCGCTGCAACATCACAGCGCTCACTCACTCACAGGCCCTTAAACTTCAATGTTTACAAGCCTTTTAGTTGGCATGCGATATGCCCAGCTTTACTTGCCTGAGTGTTTCAACCAGGTACCCATAAGCCAAATCGAGCCTACAAATCGATGGATACCCTGAATTTACTGGCCAACAAAGTCCAACCCCTTTCAAGCACCGTAAGTGCAGACGGGCAACTCGTCAGTCTGTCCGCCAGCCTGAGCGATCAATTAGGTTATGCGCCAGAGGAGCTGCTGAATCAGCCGATCGAACGTATCTACAGTGTCGAGTCAGTACGTGCCTTGCAATTGCTGTTCGCCAATCCTCCTGCCGACGAGCAAGTCCATAGCCTGGAGTTGACCCTGATTCGCCACAACGGCGGTCTGCTGCAAGTGGTCGCCTGCGGTCTTTTGGAGTGGCGCTCGGTTCAACCGGCGCGCCTGCACCTGCTGAAGATTCCGCTTGGGTCGCTGGGCCATCGGCTGCGGGAAATGCACAACGCCAATGAAGTAATGAGCCAGATGCTGCAGAGCGCAAAGGTCGCCTACTGGTGCATCGAGTTCGCCGAGGCGGTGGACATCAATACTTCGCCGGATGAAATCGTCCGCCAGGTATTCGAAAACGACTCCCACTGGCGCCTGTGCAACCGGGCCATGGCCGACGTGTATGAGATGCCATCGAATATCGATTTCAACCAACAACCGGTTCGCCTTTACTGGCCTCGCAGCCCGGCCAACGAGGAATTCGTGCGGCGCCTGATCGAAGCCGGTTTCAGCGTCGACTGCGCACTCTCGGTGGATCGGCGTCACGATGGTTCACCGGCCTACGTAGAGAACGATGTACGCGCAACCATCGTCAACGGGCATCTACTGCGCATGTGGGGCAGCATTCGCGACGTCAGCCAGGAATTGCGCATGCAGCACGACGCCGAGCAGCGCATCGATGCCTTGCGCCGGGTCTTCGATGCGGTGCCGGATGCGGTGCTAGTGATCGACGAACATCTGCAACCACAATGGCGCAACGCAGCGTTCGAAGAGACCTTTGGCATTACCCATGGCGCTGGCATCGCTCGACTTCTGCTGGATAACGCCCTGCCCGAGCGCACCTGGCACAGCCTGCCGCTGCCTGATTTGAGCGGGCGAAACTTAAACTTCAATGTGCATTGTTCGCGCATCCTGATTCGTGAAGGCGTGGCCTGGCGGGTCGCGGTGTTTCGCGAAAGTCAGGGCGTGCGCCGTGCGCAAGAGTTGCACCCATGAAAGACAAGAACCTGCCACCCACGCTACAGATGGGCATGCGCTCTTCAGTAAATGTCAGCAGCGAAGTTCTCGGCGCATTGCTGGAAACACCCGCGCTGCACGCCTTACTTGACAGCTTCAGTGAAGCGCTGATCGTGACGGACGGTGAAGGCCGGGTGCGTTTTCTCAATCTGGCCGCCGAGCGCATTAATCGACTGTCCAAACAGCAAGCCGTCGGGCTGTCCGACAGTGAGTTTTACCAACGCTCGGCATTGAATTACGACGACTTGCAGGCAGCACTAAATCGCGGCGGTAACAGCGCCTTGACCCGCTCACGGGAAGGCCGGGCACTGCTCAGCAGCACCCACGCCATCCCCACTGGCGCCTACGAAAAACCGTTCAGAATGTTGACTCAGAAAGACTTCGACGGTAGTCAGCCGCAGCGTCGAGCATCGCTGGGCAACCGGCCAGCGGAGCCGCAAGGTCTGCGCGATCCTCAGGACAGCGCCCTGCATCTGTCACCTCAGCTATCAAGCATCGCCGACACCGGCGTGCGCGCCTTCCGACGTCGCGCGCGGTTGTTACTGCTTGGCGAGCCTGGCGTCGGCAAGACCGCCATTGCCCAGCATATCCACCGTGCGGCCGGCTGGGGTGATCGCCCATTTATCCACGTTAACTGCGGGAGCATTCCGGAGAGCCTGTTCGAGTCGGAGATGTTCGGCTATGAGCGTGGCGCCTTTACCGGCGCACTGCAGGGCGGCAAGCAAGGCTATATCGAGGCGGCTTCGGGCGGGACCTTGTTTCTCGATGAAATCGGAGAAATCCCTCTGCATGTCCAGGCCAAGCTGCTGAAATTCCTTGAAGACAGTACTATCCAGTCTGTCGGATCGCCCCTGAGCAAAACGGTACAGGTGCAAGTCATTGCGGCCACCAACAAGGACCTGCGTCACCTGGTGAGCATTGGTGAGTTTCGCGCCGATCTCTACTATCGCCTCGCCGTCCTGCCGGTAGAAATTCCGCCGTTGCGCCAGCACCGGGATGACTTGCCGTTTCTCATCGACATCCTGTTGAGCCGCATCAATGGCGATCGCGAGCCCTCTCTGAGCCTGTCTGCGGGCTGCCGGAAGCGGCTGATGGACTATGATTTTCCGGGCAATATCCGCGAGCTGGTGAACATCTTTGAACGGCTGGCCGTCCTCGCCGACGATGAAGCGCAGGAGCATCATTTGCCGGCTGAATTGCTCGAGCCGGTGCGCCCTCAGGAACGTTTGAAACCCTCGGTTACGGACGATGAACCGGAGGACAATCCGGAACGGAATCTCAAGCTTCAAGTCCAGCATTTCGAACACCAGGTCATCCTCAGGGCCGTACATCTATGTGGCAGCAAGCGCAAAGCCGCGCAGCACCTGGGCATCGACATCGGTACGCTGATCCGCAAGCTCCAACGCGACTGAATCGCCCCGGCACAGGGATGTGTCCAACTCCCCTTCTTTTCGCATAAAGCGCTGCAAAAACGCCTACAACCGTGGCTATTTTTGCCTGCACCTTACACCGACAATTATATAAAAACCTTTAAATTCAACTAGTTGAATATTTGGCACGACCTATGCTCCTGCTATCTGCATCCCATCATCGTTGGGTTATGCATCAGAGCCGGCTTCCATCAGCCGAGCCGGTAGTCAGGAGGAATAATAAAAATGTTGATCACCGGGATCAAAAGTCGACCGATCTACGACCGGTTACAACCGCTGCCGGGAGGTATCCGGCACATCATTGCTGGGCAAGGCAGCGGCGGTCGCGCCATGTTGCGCTTGCTGGGTGATATGGCCGGCCTGAATCGACCGATCACCTTGCTGTACTCCCAGGAGTCGTTTTCCGGCCAGGACTTCCTGGACCAACTGCATCAGCACACCGAACACCCATTGCACGTGCATGTCTCTAACCAGGCGCTGATCGACGAGCTGAAGACCCTACTCGGCGACGCGCGCATGGGCACTCGTCTTTACCTCGCAGGTTCTGAAAGTTTCCTCGGTAGTGCCATGCAAGTGGCCACGCATTTCGACCTGAATCGCGACGAGGTGCTTCGCGAGCACTCTGGAACGCTGGTCCGTCGCGTCTGGTGCGTGCACTGCGACAGCTACACCGAAAACGTCACCCAACGCGTCTACGACTGCCCCGGTTGCGGCCTGACGCTGGTGGTTCGCGATCACTACTCCCGGCGACTGGCAGCCTTCCAGGCGGTCAAAGCCGATGCCGAAGTCCCGGGTGAATTGCCTGAAGCCGAGGAGCTCGACACATGAGCCAGAACAATGGGACGTTGAATCTGCGCGTGGCCCGAATCGAATCGGTAACCCCGGAAATCAAACGCTTCACCCTGGTCTCGCCGACCGGCGCGCATCTACCGGCGTTCTCCGGCGGCAGCCACGTCGTGGTGCTGATCGCCAATCAGAACAACACTTTGCGCAATCCCTATTCGCTGTTGAGTTCGCCCTACGACACCAGCAGCTATCAGATTGCCGTGCGCCGAGTAAAAAGCGGTCGCGGCGGTTCGGTCTTGCTGCACGACAACGTCAGTGAGGGCGATCTGATCGAGGTCACGCCACCGGCCAACCTCTTCCCGCTGATCAAACAGGCGCGCCTGCACCTGTTCATCGCCGGTGGGGTCGGCATCACGCCGGTCATTTCCCAACTGGAAGAATTGCGCCTGAGCAAGGTGCCCTTCGAGCTGCATTACGCGGTGCGCGGCGAAGAACACGCCCAGCTCGGCAAAGAGTTGCAGGCCACCTACGGCGAGCAGGTTCACCTGTACCGAAAAGGCATTGAGTCGCGCATGGAGATTCGCCGAATCCTCACCGGCCGCCCGCTGGGCAGCCACGTTTATGCGTGCGGTCCAGACAGCATGATCGACGCCACCCTGACCTGTGCCCGCGACCTTGGCTGGACCGACAGCCATGTGCACTTCGAACGCTTCCTTGAACAAAGCAGCGGCGGCGAAGCCTTCAGTTTCACCCTCGGCCGCAGCGGCGCGACGATCGAAGTTTCGCCGGACCAGACCATGCTCGAAGCGGTGGAAGCCGCTGGCTACACCATGCCCTACCTGTGTCGTGGCGGTGCCTGTGGTCACTGTGAAACCGAGGTATTGGAACTCGACGGCGAACTGCTGCACACCGATGACTGGCTGTCCGACGAAGACAAAACCAGCCGCAAGAAAATCATGCCCTGCGTATCCCGCGCCAAGTGCAATCGCCTGGTCATCGACCTCTGATCGACGGAGACATAACAATGAATATCAAATTCAATCCCGACGAAACCTACCGCGACGACTACACCTTCACTAACAGCCCGGAGACTATCGCCCGCGCACCCTTCCCATTCCCTGATGACGACTACATGTACTCGATGAACCTCGAGCCGCACGTCTCGGTCGGCGACGGTGCGTTTCGCGCCGCCTTCGATATCGATGAACACTACATCAGCGAGTGCCGAGACCGCGCGATCACCCTGGAGAAAGATCCGGGTATGCACTACGTCTCGGCGCCGCACATGATGGAGGCACAATGGGACCTGCTTGAGTTAATCATGGAGTCCTACGCCCGGGACTATCCGCAGTACTTCAGCCTGGCGCGTGAAGGTCGGCAGTGGCATTGGACCAACCGTCTGCTGGACATCGACGATCACTTTACTTTCGGCGATCCGACTACCCTGCCCTACGAGCCGATGGAATACGTGACCCGTCAGGCCCAAGGCGATTGGGTGCTGCAAGAAGAACGCGACGGCACGTTGTACTGGGGGGCCGGGATCGCTACCCAGCGCGCCGATTATTCCCTGCGCTTCAACCTCGGCATGAGCTGGGAAGAGTTCCATGGGCCGGTGCCGTTGGTGAAGGAAATCGGCATGCTCGACCGCGCGCTGAAGTTTTTGCTGCGTCTGCGCACCGGCCACCCGGTGCGTCGTTTGAACTGGTCGCTGACCGTTAATCCGCGCCTCGAAGTCTCGGCCGAAAGTCTGCCGGAATGGGCACCGGACCGCACCATCGTAACTGCGGAAAACGCCGGCAAGCTGGTCTACTTGCGTATCGAGTTGCAGCCGCTGCATCGCCTGCCGCGCAGTAACGCCATCGTCTTTCCGATTCGCACTTACCTGCTCAGCCTCGAAGACATCGCCACCAATCCGGCGTGGGCCCGACGCATGCACCGGGTCCTGCGAGATTTGAACCAGCAACTGGTCGATTACAAAGGTTTCAGCCGCTACCGCGATGCCGCCGTCGAATGGCTCTCCAAGTACGACGACAGCCGCGACAGTGAGACCAAAAAACAGGCTTGAGTCTGACATTCACTACAACAAGAAACTCAAATAAGCGGGACAACCCGCCAGTACTGAAATCAACTGCCATTGATAATGAGGAAATAAAATGAGTGGCTTATCCAACGCGCGTGCAAGCGTCGCCGATCAGGATGCGGAACAACTCCGCGCCCTCGGCTACAGTTCGGATTTCAATAGAAGCATGAGTCTGTGGGAGAACTTTTCCCTGGGCTTCACCTACCTGTCGCCGGTCGTCGGTGTCTACACCTTGTTCGGTTTGTGTCTGGCCGCGGGCGGCCCGCCGATGTTCTGGTCCTACCTGCTGATCGGTGCCGGCCAACTGTTGGTGTGCCTGATTTTTGGTGAAATAGTTTCCCAGTTCCCGATCTCCGGCGGTGTCTATCCTTGGGCTCGTCGTTTGGTAGGCAAGCGCTGGGCATGGATGGTCGGCTGGGTCTATGCGTGGGCCTTGTGCGCAACCATCGCCGGAGTAGCGGTCGGTGCGGGGCCCTATCTGGCGATTATGCTGGGCTTCAATCCCGGTCCCGAGGCCAATATCTATATTGCCCTGACGATCATCCTGCTCTCGACCTGCCTTAATCTGGTGGGCACCAAACTGCTGGCACGAGTCGCAATGTTCGGCTTCCTCTGCGAGCTGGTCGGGGCAGTTCTCGTTGGTGGTTACCTGCTGATCTTCGAGCGTCATCAGCCATTTAGCGTGCTGTTCGACACCTTCAACCTCGAAGTCAACGGCTCGTATTTGCCGGCGTTCCTCGCGGCATCCCTGGCGGGTCTGTTCCAGTACTACGGCTTCGAGGCCTGCGGCGATGTCGCCGAAGAAACCCCGAACCCGGGCAAGCGCATTCCCAAAGCCATGCGCATGACCATCTATATCGGCGGCGCAGCAGCGATGTTCGCCTGCCTCGCGCTCATTCTTTCGGTGCCGGACATGGCCAAGGTGCTGGCCGGTGAAGATACCGACCCGGTCGCTACCATCCTGGCTAACGCCTTTGGCCCGGTTGGTTCGCGACTGGTCATGGCGGTGGTGATGGTGTCCTTTATCTCTTGCGTGCTGAGCCTGCAGGCAGCGGCCAGCCGTCTGTTGTTCGCTTATGCCCGTGACGAAATGATCGTTGGTAGCTCGCTGCTCAAACGACTCTCGGGCAACCACGTGCCGTCGTTCGCGTTGCTCATCAGTGGACTGGTGCCCGCAGCGATTGTCTGCCTGGGAATGTTCATGGCCGATGCGGTGGCGACCATCGTCGGCTTCGCGGCGATTGGTATCTACGTCGCGTTCCAGTTGATCATCGTCGCGGCATTAATCGCTCGCGCCAAGGGTTGGCGCCCGAATGGCCAATTCACGCTCGGCGCCTGGGGGCTTTGGGTGAACCTGGCCGCACTGGTCTATGGCGTTTGCGCCATCATCAACATGGTCTGGCCGCGATCACCGGATGCGCCTTGGTACATCAACTATTCGATGATCCTGACGACTCTGGTGGTGATGGGGGCCGGCCTGGTTTACATGCTGCTCGGCAAGCCTTACGACAAAGGTACGGCCCCTGCGGGCGATGCCTGGAAGCTCTCCAAGCCGCTTGCCAAACCCGATGATAATTCGGGCTTGCCGGTACAACAGCGCTGACAAAGTGCCAGGGGAGTTTCACTTCCCTGGCCTATAAAAACAGAGGAACAGTCATGCAAACCAAACTGCTGATCAATGGCCAACTGGTCGACGGCGAAGGCCCCGCCCAACCGGTGTTCAACCCGGCCCTCGGCCGTGTGCTGGTAGAAATCAACGAAGCCAGCGAAGCGCAGGTCAATGCCGCCGTGCGTGCCGCCGACAGCGCCTTCGAAGGCTGGTCGCAAACCACCCCGAAAGAGCGCTCGCTGCTGCTGCTCAAACTCGCCGACGCCATCGAAGCCCACGGCGAAGAGCTGGCCAAACTGGAATCGGACAACTGCGGCAAGCCTTACAGCGCTGCGCTGAATGACGAGATCCCGGCGATTGCCGACGTGTTCCGTTTCTTCGCCGGCGCCAGCCGCTGCATGAGCGGCTCGGCCGGCGGCGAATACTTGCCCGGCCACACGTCGATGATCCGCCGCGATCCGGTCGGTGTTATCGCCTCCATCGCGCCGTGGAACTACCCGCTGATGATGGTCGCCTGGAAAATCGCCCCAGCCCTCGCGGCGGGTAATACCGTGGTGCTCAAGCCGTCGGAACAAACCCCGCTGACCGCCCTGCGTCTGGCCGAACTGGCGTCGGATATTTTCCCGGCCGGCGTGCTTAACCTGGTGTTCGGCCGTGGTCCTACGGTCGGCAGCCCATTGGTCACACACCCGAAAGTGCGCATGGTCTCGTTGACCGGCTCAATCGCCACCGGCTCGAATATCATTTCCAGCACCGCTGACAGCGTCAAACGCATGCACATGGAACTGGGCGGCAAGGCCCCGGTGATCATCTTCGACGACGCCGACATCGAGGCTGCCGTGGAAGGCATTCGCACTTTCGGTTTTTACAACGCCGGCCAGGACTGCACCGCTGCCTGCCGCATCTACGCGCAGGAAGGCATCTACGACACGTTCGTCGAGAAGCTCGGCGCGGCGGTCAGCAGCATCAAGTACGGCGTGCAGGATGATCCGTCGACCGAGCTCGGTCCGTTGATCACCGCGCAACATCGCGACCGCGTGGCCGGGTTTGTCGAGCGTGCCGTCGCGCAACCGCACATCCGGCTGGTCACGGGCGGCAAGGCTGTTGAGGGCAATGGCTTCTTCTTCGAACCAACTGTGTTGGCCGACGCTCAGCAGGACGACGAGATTGTTCGTCGCGAAGTATTCGGGCCGGTGGTGTCGGTGACCAAATTCATCGATGAAGCGCAGGTGCTGGGCTGGGCCAACGAATCCGACTACGGCCTGGCGTCGTCGGTCTGGACCTCGGACGTCGGTCGCGCACATCGCTTGTCTGCACGCTTGCAGTACGGCTGCACCTGGGTAAATACGCACTTCATGCTGGTCAGCGAAATGCCGCATGGCGGTCAGAAACTCTCCGGTTATGGCAAGGACATGTCCATGTACGGGCTGGAGGACTACACCGTCGTTCGGCATGTGATGTTCAAACACTGATTGCTACTCAGTGAGCCGTGTCGCCTTCGGCGCGGCTCTTAACCGAACCACCTACGACTTTTTGCTCACCGTCCAGTTAGCCATCGTCACACATATTCGACTAGGGTCCTTATCTACATTGAACCGTCCATAGCTGATCAAGTCTTGTAGTGAAGCTTTGACTCATCATCTCCCGCCTCATCCCCCAATCCGGATTACCAGGCACACTCGCCGAACGCAGCGTCCCCATTCCCCACCGCCCATTGATCTTGTCCAGCACCGCCATAACCTTGGTTGCTTCTGTAGGCTGCGAGACCGTGAACAAATCATCCGTGTACTCACCAGGCTGGCAAAGATTCAAGAGCATCACCTCGGCCTTGCTGTACTTGAACCCTGGCCGATACACGCGCGCAAGCGCATCGACTGCGGCCTTGGTGAGTAGCCTCACATCATTGGTAGGATATGGCAGGTCTACCACGACCCCATTCGCAAACTTTGCTTCCTCGGGATTGAACATGCCCGTGCGGATGCTGACGCGAATCTTCTTGCACACCGAACCCTGGGCACGAAGCTTCTCCGAGGCACGCATCATGTAGGTCGCCACCGCCTCTTTGATTGGAGCCAATTCTGTGAGGCGTTTACCAAACATTCGGCTGCAGCAAATCTCCTGCTTCGGTGGATCAGGCTCATCCAACTCCAGACAAGGCGTACCCGCCAACTCCCTCGCCGTCTTCTCAATCACCACACTGAATTTCTTGCGCAGCATCCAAGGATCAGCCTTGGCCAGATCCATCGCGGTTTTGATACCCAAAGCATCCAAATGCATTTTCATGCGTCGACCCACCCCCCACACCTCAGACACATCCGTGTTGCGCAGCACCCAGTCGCGCTTGAAGGGATCACAGATGTCGACCACCCCACCCGTTTCAGCTTGCAGACGTTTTGCGGTGTGGTTCGCTAACTTAGCCAGCGTCTTGGTGCGAGCAATCCCCACACCGACAGGAATCCCCGTGCAACGCAGCACCTGACTACGAATCCGCCGCCCCAGCGCATCCAGCCCCGCGATGCCCGTCAAATCAGCAAACGCTTCATCAATGCTGTAGACCTCAACCGTCGGCACCATCGACTCGATCAGCATCATCACCCGCTCACTCATGTCGCCATAAAGGGCGTAGTTCGAGGAGAACGGAACAATGCCGTGCTGCTTGAGCTTGTGCTTGATCTGAAAGTACGGCTCTCCCATTTTCACGAAAGGCTTGGCGTCATAGCTGCGCGCAATCACACACCCATCGTTGTTACTCAACACAACGATCGGCACACGCGCCAAGTCGGGTCGAAACACTCGTTCGCAGCTGGCATAGAAGCTGTTGCAGTCGATCAGCGCAAACACCGGCTCCAATCTTTCAGACATGGCTGCGCACGCTGCTGGTGATCACGCCCCAGATCGAAAGCTCATCGCCCTCAAGTACGTACCGCGGTGGGTATTTCGGATGCTCCGACAGCAGGATCATCTGACTTCCCCGCTTGCACAGTCGCTTGCACACGGGTTCGTTGTTCAGCAACGCCACCACAATATCGTTATGACCGGCTTCCAGCGCACGGTCGACGATCGCCAGGTCACCGTCAAAGATGCCGGCACCCTGCATGCTGTCACCGGCGATAGAGATCAGGTACACGTGCGGCGCACGGATGTTCAGGATTTCGTCCAGGGAAATGTGTTGTTCGATGTGGTCAGCAGCGGGTGAAGGGAAGCCTGCGGGTACGCGAAAGGAACAGCGAGGAAGCTTGATGCCTCCCTCTGTGAGTGGACCTAAGACGGTAAAGCTCATGGCAACGCCTTCTACAAATACTGTATTTATGCACAGTTAACGTCGAAGCTACGTTTCGGTCAATTTTTCACGCATGTTTATGCGACAAGCGGTTGAATCCACAGCCAACTGCGGACATTCGAATAGGGGGTCGTAAGCGATCCGCCACCTACACATTCAATGGCGCGACGTTCAGGCCTTAGTCATCAAGCAAAGTCCTTCAAACCCAGATGACCGCGCAAAGTTGAATGTTCATACGCCGTGCGCAGATAACCGCGCCGTTGCAGAATCGGCACTACCGATTCGGTGAACTCTGTGAAGGTGCCAGGCAGGTACGCTGGCGATACCACATAACCGTCGCAAGCGCCCTGCTCCAACCAGTCGATCAACTGCTGCGCCACGCTTTCTGCGGTGCCTGCCAATTGCGGCACACGGATGCTGGAGGCCATGATCGCACCGTATTCACGCAGGGTCATGTCGGGCTCCACGCGCAGCTTTTGCGCGACCACATCCGGCGTGGCTGAGTGCTTGGCGATATCGAGCAGGCGAATGTCCAACGGGAACTGGGTGAAGTCGAAATTCGATTGGGTCGACAAGGTAATGATCCCCAACTCAGGGTTAGCCAGCGCATTGTGCTCATCACGCTTTTTGATCGCTTCAGCCTCAGTGCCGCCAATGAATGGCATGACAGCAGTGAGGATCTTGCATTCATCCGGATTACGGCCACAGGTGCGCATTTGCTGGTGGATATCCTGGCGGAATTCGAGCATGCGCTCTACCCGGCTGTTGATGCTGAAAATCACCTCTGCCCAACGCGAACCAAACTGCCGGCCACGGCCCGACGCCCCGGCTTGAATCAGCACAGGCTGGCCCTGCGGCACACGCGGGATATTCAGCGGCCCCTCACATTCAAAGTAAGTACCACGGTGCTTGAACGCATTGATCTTGCTCGGATCCGCGAGGATGCCCTTGACCTTGTCCAACACCAACGCATCAGGCTGCCAGCTGTTCCACAGTTTGAGCACCAGTTCGACAAACTCATCTGCACGCGCATAGCGCTGGTCATGGGGCAAGTGGTGCGCATGGCCAAACAGACGCGCCTCGCTGTCGTTCATGGAGGTGACAATATTCCACGCGCTGCGGCCCTTGGACATATGGTCCAGGGAGGCAATCGCCCGCGCCACATGGGGCGGCTGGTAATAGGTGGTGGAGCGTGTCAGCCCCAGACCAATTCGCTTGGTCTGCCCGGCCAACAGGCTAAGGATCGGCAGCGGATCCAGCCGCGCGGCATCTTGAGCGCCCAGCTCAAACGAGCGTGCTCGCGATTCTCCGGCCTGGTCGCCGACGGCTAAACGATCGGCGAAAAACAGCAGATCAAAGCAGCCGTCTTCGAGCGTCCTGGCAATTTCGATGTAGTAATCGGGGTCGAGAAAGTGGCTCTGGGTCAGCGGGTGACGCCATACCGCGTGGCTGTGTACCACGGGGCCTGAAAGCATGAATCCCGCCAATGCCATTTGCTTGGGCATGATGCTTTTCCTTAGCAGTCAGAGTGTGCGATCAAACAACGGGGCGACGTCGTAACGCTGCTTGAGCAACTGGGCGTCGTACAGGAAATCAGCCGTGGCCTGGGCATCGCTGACAATCGTGGGCGAGATGGGCAACACCTTTATTGCGTCGCGCTTGAACCACACTTTGGCGATTTCCGGCGCGGACTGGTTAGCCTTGGCCCACGCCACGGCATACTCGTCGATATGATTGTTGCTCCATGCCCGAGCGCGGGTAAGGCGCTCGACAAAGTCTTTGATGGCCGCGCCTTTTTGCGCCAAGGCAGGCTCATAAGCGACCACATAAGTCGGTGCACTCATCAGTCCCTTGGCGTTACGGATCAATGTACTGCCCTCTTTCTCCTGCAAGGACACATAGGGTTCCCAGGTACCGAAGGCATCGATGTCGCCCTGGCTCAACGCCATGCTCGCCTCGGCCGGCAGCAGGTATTTGAAATTCACGCTGTCGCGCGCGATCCCTGCCTCATCCAAGGCCTTGTACATCAGCTGTTGGCTCCACGAGCCGTTCCAGATCGCAACCCTTTTACCTTTGAGGTCAGCCACCGAATGAATACCCGAGCGGGCGACAATGCCTACGCCGTTCAGACTGGTTTGCGTACTGGCCACCACCTTCACCGGAGCGCCATTGGCTGCCAGGCTGATAACCGGGGTGTCACCCACTACACCAATATCCAATGCACCGCTGGCAACAGCCGAGGCCACCGGCGAGCCCGTGTTGAAGCGCTTGAAGTCGATGCGGTACGGCAAGTCCTTCAGCTCACCCGAAAGCTCCAGGACAATGCGATTGGAAAAGAACTGGTCACCCACGGTCAAGGTCAGTGGCTGCGTAGCCAGTGCCGGTGCGCCATGCAGCGCCAATGAGGCCAAGCCCAGCAGGGTTAACAGATTTCGACGAATTTTCATTAAGCATACCCACAGAATTGACGGTTAACTCGACCATCTGTGGGCATGCAGTCTGGTATTGAGAGAGGAGATTTTATCGGTCGCCAAGCCGTGGCGTTTTTAAAAGCTAACGCAATAAAAGCGTAGCCAGTAATACTTTTACGGAATAGCGATAGAACCATGCGGAAGTTCGATAGCTATTTTTCGTATTAAAAATTTTGCCGACCCTGGGTTAGGGTGGCATCACCAGACCACTGGGCCAAAGTCTCTACGTCAACCATTACAGCGCCAGCGCGTCTCCGTGCGCAGGCCCGGCAAGGTCTATTGCATGCCTAATCCTGATTTGAATATTTGGGGCGCAGCCCCGACCGCCCGTTACGAACAGCTGGCCGCCCCATTTCGCCCGCTTTTTCAGAAAATCTCCACGCAGGCCGCCGAGGCTGACAGCTCACGCAGCAGCCTTGCCCATGTCATCCATCAATTGAACGCACTGGGTCTGCCGCGTTGGCGCTTGCCTGCCAACTATGGTGGGCACGACGCCACACTGGTTGAACTGCTTACCCTGCTGACGGAATTGTCCGCGGCAGACTCGAACATCACCCAGGCACTGCGCGGGCATTTTGGTTTCTGCGAAGACGTGCTCACCTCGAAGAATCTTGTCTGGCAGGCAAAGTGGCTGGATAGGCTCAGCCAAGGCACGCTGCTCTCCCCAGGCATTACCGAAGTTGGTAATCAGAACCGAGGCGAATTTGAAACACGCATCCATCGGGACGATGACGGCTCGTTGCGTGTCAGCGGGAAAAAGTTCTATACCACAGGCGCACTTTACAGCGATCTGATCAACATCACCGGCACCGGTGAAGACGGCACGCTGTACACCGTGGTGGTCGACCTTAAAACCCCCGGCGTGCAGATCCTTGATGACTGGAATGGATTTGGCCAGCGCCTGACCGCAAGCGGCACCTGCATCTTTGATAACGCTCTGGTGGAGGATGACCTGCGCCCCACTGACCAGCGTTTTGCCTATGGTCAATCATTCTTCCAGCTGTATCACCTGAGCACGCTTGCGGGTATCGCCCGCCGCGCGGCGTTGAGCGGTGCCGATGAACTCGGTAAACGGGCCAGGACGTTTTCGACTGGCAATGCCGATGTCGCAGCTCAGGACGTGCAACTGCTGCAAGTGATTGGCGAAGTGGCCAGCCAGGCCTACGCCGCGCAGGCCATTGCCCAGCAAGCCGCGCAGCGTTTGGAGCGCACGGCACAGTACGTGATAACCCATGAGCAGCCCCTGCTCGATGACGATTCACAGGTCGCACAAGCTGAGCTGGAAGTTTGCCTGGCGGTCAACCCGGTAGTCGATGCGACACTCGCAGCAACCACCGCTCTATTTGACGCCTTGGGTGCCAGCGCCACCGCAAGCAACAAGGCGCTGGATCGTCTATGGCGCAACGCACGCACCTTGGCCAATCACAATCCCCGCGTGTACAAGTCGCGCATTGTCGGGAACTACCTGGTCAACGGGATACTGCCGCCTTCGCAGTGGCGAGTGGGCGTGGTTAAAGGCTGAACATCGCCGGACGACGGCGCACTTAGCTGCCGCTGCGCGCGCACCTAATGCCTTCCTCAGCGAAGCAGATGCACTGCGATAGGGTCTGCAGCCGGTTCATAGCAAGTCGTTGTTTTAAAGAGCAAGCTCGTATCGTTAAAGTTGTCACTTCATAGCGAGACGAGCTTGCAATACCCCGATTACTGCTCAGCTATGAGCGCTGGATGTTGCCGCCAAAAAACGATCACGTTGCAGCTCAATCTGTTCTTTCAGGGTCAATGATGTGGCCTTTGACAGGAGCGTAGACGACAGACCGCTATGGGTCCAGGCTGTGTGAAAACGCCAGTGATTGTCTAACCTTCTGATCGTCGAGATCGTACGGGGGCGATCATGAAGCGATTCATTGAAGGTGAGGCTCGGACGCAAGTCACGTTGCTGCCGGAGTGTCTGGACGATTACGTAGCCGAAGAAAATCCAGTGCGCGTGGTCGACGTTTTCGTCGATGAACTTGACCTAGGTGCACTTGGGTTTGAGGGTGTCGATCCTGCTGCAACTGGTCGTCCGGCCTACCACCCAGCGATCTTGCTGAAGATCTATATCTACGGCTATCTCAATCGGATTCAGTCCAGCCGCCGGCTTGAGCGTGAGGCCGAGCGCAACGTCGAGTTGATGTGGCTAACGGGGCGTTTGGCTCCGGACTTCAAAACCATTGCCGACTTTCGCAAAGACAACGGCAAAGCCATTCGCAACGTATGCCGGCAATTTGTGGTGCTTTGCCGCAACCTCAATCTCTTCTCTCAGTCGATCATCGCCATCGACGGCAGCAAATTCAAAGCCGTCAATAATCGCGACCGCAACTTCACCCAGGGCAAGGTGAAGGCACGCATGCATTAGATCGAGCAGAGCATTGATCGATATCTGGCGGCGTTGGATTCGGCAGATCGGGCAATGCCCGAAGTGGCCGAGGCCAAAGCAGAGCGGCTGAAAGAAAAGATAGAAACACTGAAAAAGCAGATGCAAAAACTCAAGGAAATCGAGGCGCAGCTTCACGAAAGTCCAGACCAGCAAATCTCCCTCACCGATCCAGATGCACGCTCAATGGCCACGAGCGGCCGAGGCACCGGAACGGTTGGCTACAACGTACAAACAGCTGTCGACGACAAACACCATCTGATCATTGCCCATGAGGTGACCAACGTTGGTAATGATCGTGGGCAACTGAGCAATATGGCGAACCAGGCGCGTGAAGAAATCGAGGCTGAATCGCTAACGGTGGTGGCCGACCGAGGCTATTACAAAGGTCTGGAAATCCTTGCTTGCGAGCAAGCCGGCATCACTACCTTCGTACCGAAACCCCTGACATCTGGCAGCAAAGCCGAAGGCCGATTTGGTAAGCAGGACTTCATCTACGTTGCTGCATCGGATGAGTATCGATGCCCTGCGGGGCAGTTACTGACCCGGCGGCACTCGTCTATGGAAGACGGCATGTTATTGCATTTGTTATTACTTCTCGGGCTGCCAGTCCTGCTCAATGCACAAGCAATGTACGACGGGTAAGGAGCGTCTGGTAAAGCGCTGGGAACATGAAGCCGTAGTCGATGCGATGCAGGCTCGGCTGGATCATGATCCAACGATGATGAGGCGTCGCCGACAGACCGTTGAGCATCCTTTTGGAACGCTCAAATACTGGATGGGAAGTACCCACTTCCTGACCAAAACACTTCCGCGGGTAAGTACCGAAATGAGCCTTCATGTGCTCGCCTACAACCTCAAACGAATGATGAGCATCTTCGGCATCGCAGGACTGCTTGAGGCGATCAGGGCTTGAATCCAGTCGCTTGGCTCGCCAGTTAGTAGCCGTTTGGGCCGCTGACGCGGCCCAAACGGCATCACGAACTTCTATGTCACTGACTGAGCTAATTCGCGCTTCCGCCCGCGTGATTCCATAGGCAACCCTCGCGACTCTCAGTTTTCGAGGTATTTAGCGCGTTTTCACACAGCCTGGGTCGATAGTTGACACCGACAAAACGCGAGGCGAAAGCTCTGGAATGCGCTATTCGGCGTCGTGCAAAGTCTCATATCGCTATGCCAAAGCGTCCCACGTCCGCCGAGGGCGGCTCGCTTCGGGAGACACCTTGAGCATGGCGTGCAAGAAACCCCTGAATAACTGCATTCGTTATGCCAGCCAATCCGGTGGCACGCCGGATACTCGTCACCTAGCGCTGGCCGAGTGCAGAAATCAGGCGTGCAGTAATGTTCGATCAAGCAAATTAAACATCCGCGAAAGGCGCATGTTTAAGCGTCCTACTGCTTACTTCCTGAAAGCTACAAGACCTTGCGCCGTTGCCTACGGTTACGCCAGAATCCGCCGGCTTGTGCGCCTGTGGCCCGCTCGGTAACTTGATTCCCGTCACTGCCCATCAGTGATCGGGTTTAGCAGCCCGTAGTGTACTGAAGCGCATTTGCATCCAGACAGAGTCAGGTCATTTCAGGCCTGCACTTCATGGTAGCTGTGCGTAGGGCGCCTTCGGGCGCGCCGGTTTGGTACTCCCCGGTCTGCTAACCTGCGCACAGCTGCCACCCTACGTTTAGCAGCGATAGGTGACGGCTCCAACTGTTTGGAGTACCAAAATAATGATCAAACCTTCACCCAATCCGCCAGACACCGATCCGGCATCCCCCTACGAAAGCCCCGATTCAAACAAACTCAACGATACCGCCGAACGCGCCCTCGACTTCCACTTCCCCTCGACCGCCGACATCAAAGCCACCCCGCGCACACCCAGTACCCTGTTCACCGTGGACCCAGGGGCCACGACCGAAACCCTCGCGGTATATCTGGTCGAGACGCTGGCCTCGGTCGACGTGATGGTTCATCACCTGGTGGATCATCTGGACGGCGGATCGCGCCACGCCTTGTTGGGCATTTCCAACAGCATCATGCTGGCGGAAATCACGGCGAACCGGATGCTGGATCAGATCGATCCGCCCGCTTGAGGCAAACACGTCCGCGATGCGGGCTACAGCGGTCCCTTTTGGCACGATGCGCGCGGCGTCGCCGACCAGGAACAGCTTGCCGTACTGCATCGGCTCGACCACCGAGCTGCGCAGCGGCGCGATGCTCTTTTCCAGCAAAGGACCGGTCGCCAGCACCCCCGGCTTGCCTAGCCAGCCCGCCGGCCATACGATTCGACTATTCCTCAGGCGGAGGAGTCATTGTGAAGCCGGTGATGTTTCTGACGCGCATCCTGGCGCCTGCCATCGCTCTGGCGCTGGCATCCGCCGGCCTGCATGCCGACGACCCGTTCGCGCCGTTGCGCGACGCCATGGTGCGGGAGATCGCCGCCATGTCGTCCGACACCCGCGACGAAACCCGCAGGGCCGAATTTGCCGCGCCGGTGATGGCCGCGATGGCCAGGGTGCCACGCCATAAGTTCGTCCCGCCCGACGAGGTGCCCTACGCCTACGAGAACCGCCCGCTGCCGATCGGCTACGGCCAGACCATCTCCCAGCCCTACATCGTCGCCCTGATGACCGACCTGACGCAGGTCGGGCCCGGCGACGTGGTACTCGAGATCGGCACTGGCTCAGGCTACCAGGCGGCGATCCTCGCCGAGCTGGCGCAGGCGGTCTACACGATGGAGATCATCGAGCCGCTGGTAGTGCAGGCCGGCGAGCGCCTGGGCCGGCTGGGATATGCGAAGGTGCAGGCCCGGCTGGGCGATGGCTACCACGGCTGGCCCGAGCACGGGCCTTACGACGCCATCCTCGTCACCGCCGCCGCCAGCCATGTGCCGCCGCCACTGATCGCCCAGCTCAAGGCAGGCGGACGGATGGTAATCCCGGTCGGCGCGCCATTCATGATCCAGTACCTGCTGCTGATCGAGAAGGCCGGCGATGGCAGTGTGTCCACCCGGCAGGTGCTGCCTGTGCGCTTCGTGCCGCTGGTCGGAGGCGGCTAAGCATGCATTCGCCGCCGTTGCTCGCCCTCGCGCTGCTGTCTGCCTCCGCAATCGGCTATGAGGTGCTGCTGCTGCGACTGCTTTCGATCATCCAGTGGCACCATTTCGCCTACATGATGATCAGCGTCGCGCTGCTCGGCTACGGCGCTGCCGGCACCGCCGTGGCGCTGGCGCGGCCTGTGCTGGCGCCGCGCTTCCACGGCGTGTTCATCGGCGGCGCGGTGCTGTTCGGGCTGAGCGCCATCGCCTGCTTCAGCCTGGCCCAGCAGGTTCCGTTCAATCCCCTCGAGATCCTCTGGGACGCGCGGCAGTCGGCGCGCCTGCTGATGATCTACCTGCTGCTGTTCGTGCCGTTCTTCTGCGCGGCGGTGTGCATCTGCCTGACCTTCACCTGCTTTCAGGAACAGATTCACCGGATCTACGCCTTCGACATTCTCGGCGCCGGCGTGGGCAGCCTGGCGATCGTCGCCGCGCTGTTCGCCCTGACGCCCGTCGATGCGCTGCGGCTGCTGGGCGCCACCGGCATCGCCGCCGGGGCGCTGGCCGGCATGGCTTGCACGGGGCATAGGCACTGGCTCGTGCCGTTGCTGCTGGCGGCGGCGGTCGCGGTGCCGGCCGGCGTGCCCGGGCGCTGGATCGCCCTGTCGCCCTCCGAGTATAAGGAACTGAGCCAGATGCTGCGTATCAAGGATGCGCGCGCAATCGCCCAGACCTGGAGTCCGCTGGGCCTGCTCACGGTCGTCGACAGCCCGACCATTCCCCTGCGCCACGCGCCGGGCCTGAGCCTCAACGCGACGCAGGAACCGCCCGCACAACTGGCCATCTTCACCGACGGCGACGGCCTTTCCGTGCTGAACCGCTATGACGGGCGCCGCGAGCCGCTCGCCTACCTGGACTACCTGACCTCGGCTCTGCCCTATCACCTGCTGCGCCAACCCCGCGTGCTGGTGCTGGGCAGCGGCGCCGGCGCCGATGTGCTGCAGGCGATGTACCACGGCGCCAGCGCCGTGGATGCCATCGAACTGAACCCGCAGGTGATCGATCTGGTCCAGCGCCGCTTCGCCGACTTCTCCGGCAAGCCGTACAGCGCGCCCAACGTCCGTGTGCTGATCGGCGAGGCGCGCGGCCTGGTGGCTTCGCGCAGCGAGCCTTACGACCTGATCCAGATTGCCCTGCTGGACTCCTTCGGCACCGCCTCGGGCGGCCTGCATGCGCTGTCCGAGAACTACCTGTACACGGTGGATGCCTTCGCCGAATACCTGCGCCATCTCGCGCCCGGCGGCCTGTTGGCCATCACCCGCTGGGTCACCCTGCCGCCGCGCGATGTTCCCAGGCTGCTGGCCACCGCGGCCGCGGCCATCGAGCGCGACGGGCAGGCCAGCGCGGCGCGCCGCATCGTCATGATCCGCGGCTGGAAGACCGCGACGCTGCTGGTCAGCAACAGGGATTTCGACGACGCCGGCATCGCCGTGCTGCGGGAGTTCTGCCGGGCGCGCTCCTTCGACCTGGCCTACTACCCCGGGATGACCGTGGCCGAGGCGAACCGCTACAACCTGCTCGACCGGCCCTGGTTCTTCGAAGCGGCGCAGGCCCTGCTGTCCGGCGAGCGCGCGGAGTTCCTGGCACGCTACAAGTTCGACGTGCGTCCGACCATGGATGACCGGCCGTATTTCTTCCACTTCTTCAAGTGGCGCTCGCTGCCGGAACTGCTGGCGCTGAAGGCGCAGGGCGGCCTGTCAATGCTGGAGTGGGGCTATCCGGTGCTGATCGCCACGCTGCTGCAGTCCAGCGTGGCCGCCGTGCTGCTGATCCTGGCGCCGCTATGGGTGGCGCGCAGGCGCCAGCGGCGCTCTCGGAATGCGGCTTTGGCCAGGTTCGAACTTCGGGTCGTGTCCTACTTCGCCGCCATCGGCTTCGCCTTCATGTTCGTGGAAATCGCCTTCATCCAGAAGTTCACCCTTTTCCTCAGCCATCCGTTGTATTCGGTGGCGGTAACGCTCAGCGCGTTCCTGATCTTCGCTGGCCTCGGCAGCCGTTACTCCGGCCGGCGGCGGGGGGACATTGGAACTGGCGTGGGGCCCCGTCATCCGCTCGCGCGGCCAGTCCTGGCGATCTGCGCGATCGCCCTGCTCTACCTGATCGCCCTGCCCCCGTTGTTCCAGTTGCTGGCGCCGGTGCGGACCCTCGCCAGGTTCGGCATCTGCGCCGCGCTGGTAGCGCCGCTGGCGTTCGCCATGGGCATGCCGTTTCCGCTCGGACTCGGGCGCGTCTCCGCGCGCGCCGAGGCACTGGTGCCGATCGCCTGGGCCGTCAACGCCAGCGTATCGGTGGTGGCGGCCGTGCTGGCGACCCTGCTGGCGATCCACCTGGGCTTCACCGTGGTGTTGCTACTGGCGTTGCTGCTGTATCTCGCGGCGGCGGTCGCGTTTCCCTGATCGCGGTGCCGCGTGTCATCATGGAGCGAGCGCCTGGATCGGTCAGTGAGACCTGTTTATCCGGCGATTCATTGAGCTGAATTTCGATCGCTTGAAGCGCCTTCAGCAGCCGTTCAGCCTTCTCACTAAAGACCGCGAACAGCGTTAACGATGAAAGTTATGCGCGGCGGTTCGAATGTGGGCTTTAATGTCCGTGCTTATATGCCGCCACATTAGCTTCGACTCCCTACGAAGGTGGATGCGCCTAACGGCGGGTTCAGGTTGCTATGCACTTGTCTAATCAAGGAAGAAACGACATTGAAAATAGCTTTCGGCGCCCTATTGTTGACCTGGCTGACTACCATCGCACTCGCTGACGAGAACCCTGTCGGCTTCCACTCTTCCACACTGGCGGACTCGTACAATGACCGCGCACTGGAGATGGTCGTCTGGTACCCCAGTGCAACGACCGCAGCCACGCAAATGATTGGCGATGATGCAGTGTTCGTCGGGGCTTCTGCCGTTCGTGACGCGCCGCCCGCTGCTGGCAAGCATCCATTGTTGGTGCTCTCCCACGGGTACAGAGGTAACTGGAGCAACCAGATCTGGCTTGCCAGTGCTCTGGCTCAAAGGGGTTACATCGTCGCCGCAATCAATCATCCTGGCAGCACCACTCATGACCGTAGCCCTCAAGCAGCGGCGCAGTTATGGCAGCGGCCCGTTGATTTGAGCCGGGCCATTGATAGGGTCACGACTCAACCTGAAAAATTCGGCTTGGTCGCCAATGACCGAATTGCAGTAGTGGGCCATTCACTCGGCGGCTGGACCGCCCTGGAGATCGCCGGTGCTCGTTTCGATCCGAACCGCTTCGCCCATGACTGCAAAGCCCACCCACAGTTAACAAGTTGCACCGTCTATGGAAAGATGAACCCTGCAAGCACCTCAGAATCACAGGCCGCGTTGGCCGCCGATTGGCGCGATAAACGCGTCACTGCCGTGGTTACATTGGACCTGGGGCTTTCACGGGGCATGACCGATGAAAGCCTGGCCGCGCTGCCGGTACCAACGCTGGTGATCGCTGCCGGCGTACCGTCGCGCGAGCTTCCCGCTGAGTTGGAGTCTGCCAACCTGGCCAAACGCCTGCCTCCGGCGTCAAGCCGTTACGTCGAAATCAGCGACGCAAGCCATTTCACTTTCCTGTCGGTGTGCAAACCTGGCGCGCAGGTAATGCTCGAAGAAGAAGTACCCGGCGATGGCATCATTTGCCGGGATGGCGACAGCGCACGCCCACGTGGGGTGATTCAACAGCAGATTACATCGCTGATAGCAGAGTTTCTTCAGTCCGATATCTACAAAGAAAACAGTTTGTAAAATCGTTGTAAGAGAACCGCCGCAACTCAACAAAAAAACGCTGGAGCAGTTTCAGCGCCCGCGCAATCTGTCAGAACGGTTGGCCAGGGATGAGCGCCCTGGGTCGGAAGCGGTCGGTCGTGAACAGCGGCTTTCGGCCCAGAGTGTGTAAAAACACGATCGCAGCCCGCCCTCACGGGCTAGGTGCCGGTCATACGTTCTCATTATCCGATCGGGTAAACGAATACCGATCGATATCAGACCTAAGCTGCCAACCTTGGCTGTGCCAATAGTTGGCAGCTGTTAAATTGGTCTTGAAAACGTCGAGATGACATTTAAGTATTCCGTGTTTCTCAAGACTCGAAAGACAGCGCTCTACCAACGCATTTGCTATGCCTTGCCGCCGATACTGAGGAAGGACAACCAAATGCTGCAAATATCCTCTGCGGCCGTCGTGTCCACACATGATGCAACCGCAGAGAACGGCTCCGACTTCAGCAACGAAGCTCATCCCGGGATTTCGTTCTAAATATTTCGAGGTCGATTCACGAGAGTCAGCATCACGCAAAGAGATGCCTGGAGTACGCCTCATGAGGTCGATGACCGCATCGTAATCGTCCATGTTCATGACACGGATACTGAACATTGATTGAGCCTTGCTTTGTTAACTGGCTGGCCCAGCAGACTAGCAGAAGCGGCTTAGAAGTTGCTGCGCCGAGCGCTGAGTGGGACGTGCAGCGGCGGGGACAAGGCTGTGCCCCGCCCTGCCGCCACGCATTACTTAACGGTTGCCGGGGCGCCGGTTTCAGCACTCGACCAATCCAACGGCGATGATGGTCGCGCCTGCAATGGCTCGATCTTGCCGACGATGAACAGGAACGACATTGCACCGATCAGGCAAACGACTCCCGCGACTGCTAACGGGATGACGAATGAACCCGAATTGAACGCCAGCATCAGCCCGGTGAAGCTGGCAGTGACAATACCCGCCAGATTTGACGCGAAGTTCTGGATGCCACCAATGGTAGCGACATGGTCGGGTGTGGGCGCGATGTCGGCCGGGATGGTCCAGATATTGGCGGCGGTGAAAGCCAGGCTGGCGTAGGTGATGGAAAACAGCGTCAGGATCACCACGATGTTGCTGGTGAATACCGCCAGCGCAATGACTGAAGAGCACAACATACCGCCCACCAGGCAACTCTTGCGCGCGGTAGTCAGACTGAAACCTTTGCGATACAGCCAGTCGGAAACCACGCCGCCAAGCACGCTTCCGGGAATGCCCATCAACGCCGGGATCGCGCCGAGGGTGCCCAGCTCCTTGAGGGAAAACCCTTGAGTGGTGGTCAGGTAGGTCGGGAACCAGGTAATGAAGAAGTAATTGACGAAGTTCAGGCAGAAAAAGCCCAGCATCATTCCCCAGATGGTCCGATAGCGGAAGAGAGACAGCCATGGCACTTTGGCTTGAGGACCGCTCGGAAGATGACCCCGAGCGTCGACAAGATTCTTCACTTCCTGAGGATCAAGGCCTTTGTAATCCTCAGGTTCGCGGTAAAACACCAACCACAGGACAACCCAGACGATACCCAGCAGCCCGGTGACGATGAAGGAAGCCTCCCAGTTCCAAGTGCTGATAAGCCATGCCACCAGCGGCAAGGCCAAAGCAGTGCCAGCGCGTGGACCGGCATCGAACAGACCACTGGCAGGGGGTTTCCACTGCGACTGTGTCACGGGTGCTCAATGGCTTGGCGGGCGTCAAGGACAGTAAGCGCGAAGCCGTCGAACGCGCCTGTGACGAACTGGGTTATGTCGTCAACGGCGCGGCTCGCACCCTGTCTTCACGGCGCAGCATGACCATCGGCGCCGTGGTGCCGACGCTGGCTACCGAAACTTTCGCCCGCCCCATTGCAGCTTTCCAACGCACAGTTCATCGCGCCGGCTACACCTTGCTGGTCGCCAGTTCCGGCTTCGATCCGCAAGTAGAACTTAAAGAGGTGACAACTTTACTCGCCCATGGCGTCGATGCGCTGATGGTGGTCGGCCAGCGCCACGATCCAAAGATGTGGGAGCGAATTGAACGGCAGAAAATTCCATGCGTTCAAGCTTGGTCCCAGGATGAGACGAGGCCCAGCGTCGGCTTCGATAACATTACAGTCGCGGCTGAAATCACCGATCACTTGCTGGCTCTCGGCCACCGCCGGATCGCCATGATTGTGGGTACACCGCCTTCCAACGATCGTGCGTCCGACCGGATCCTGGGAACCCGGCAAAGGATGCAAACCGCTGGCCTGGAATTGAAGCCGGAGTGGCTGATCGACAGCGCTTTCAATCTGAACGAAGCTCGGGAAGCCACCGCACGCTTGCTGTCGCTTTCGCCGCGCCCCACAGCAATCGTCTGCGGCAATGACCTGCTTGCGTTTGGTGCGCTGCTGTCCGCACAGGCGATGGGACTTCGCGTCCCTGAAGATGTATCGGTCGCTGGGTTCAACGACTTTGATTACGCCGAGCATCTGTCACCGAAGCTGACCACCATGCGTGTGGCGCTTGAGGAAATGGCGGAACAGGCCGGAGCCTATTTGCTGAATACGCTGGCCGGTAAGGCTTACCCGTCCCTGATAAGGATCGAAACGCAAATCCGCCTGAGAGACAGCACTGGGCCTGTGCCCAATACTGATTGAAACACAGCACTCGCGCCCTATTGTCCAAGTTCGGATAGTGGCTGGAGCACACCGGCTACAATGCCTACACGCGGTGAAGGTGGGACGGACTATCTATATTGGGTCGATTGCAGCCCTTCGTGACAGGCAGCAATCGGCCAGAAGCGGGCGTTCGGCTTGCAACGAGTCGACGATTTAAAATATATAAAAAATGGTTTGTTTATGAGGAAACTAACTAAGCTTTCTTTGACAGTCACACGCCACAAACTATTCTAGAGATTTAAACTAACATACAGGGGATATGCAATGTCAACAATGACAGATGGTAACGGAAACTATGCGGACATTGATTATGACCACAAACATGATATGACCCAATGGGAAACTCGCGACCGCGATGGGACGATAACGGGGGGCGGACAAAGAGGCGGGAACGCAGTTGACGAAATAGTTGACGAATTTAAAGACAAGGGTTTCAGGCTTTCCCACCCTGGCTAAGCGCTGATCGTGCGAACAACTTCATTGTGTGCATGGGATGCATGGAGAGGATCAATACAGAGGATCGAGTAGTATTCACAGCATGCAAGACATACAATACAGTAAGCCAGTACCACTCAATAACGGTAAATCAATACAGCAAACGAGAGGAAGTTTTTTCTGCACATCCCAAGACTTTCCGCCAGATTTCTATTCATTTAGCGGGCGAGTCGGCAGCGCCATTGCGAAAACTCTCACAAACTCACCATCCGACCCAATAAAAACAATTAGAATATTCAAATAAGTTTGGTCGCAGTAGCGACCCAAACTTAATCGTCATATTTATGAAGTCATATGCAAACCAGTTGCCATAATGAGAAATCGCTTCATCCACGCATCTATGATATCGACCTGGTTAATGCCCAAAATAAAAACAAGCATCACACATGGATAGCACAGTAATTAAAAGTTAATTGACTTTTTACTCCAGCCCACCATTCGTCGTCATGCAGAAAAAAAATTCAACTTTTTCGAAAGCGGGTGACTCACACTAATACAGCCATCAAGGTGGTGGGTACATTTTTCTGATTGATTGACGATTGCTGATAGGAGATAGTAATGAACTACGAAGATCGCGATACCTATGGCATGTACAAAACCAACCTCCTACGAGATGCCGGCTCTGAGGAACAGGGGCCTGGCCCCGACCTGATGGGGGCAGACACACTCATTGGAAATGATGTTTATAACCATAAAGAAGAAGACTTGGGAGATATTAAGGAAATCATGCTGGACGTTCGCAGCGGTAGAGTGAGTTATGCTGTTCTATCTTTTGGTGGCTTTCTTAGCATGGGAGAAAAACTGTTTGCGGTACCTTGGAATGCATTGACACTCGATACAGTAAATAAGCGCTTCGTACTAAACGTAGAGAAAGAACGCTTGGAAAATGCACCAGGTTTTGACAAGGACAATTGGCCTAATATGGCCGACGAGTCTTGGGCAACAGAAATCCATTCTTTCTATGGAACTAAACCCTACGATTACGATACTGTTCGGAGATAAAGTATCAACAAAGCTAATGTCCATATCCGAAACGAAGAGTGATGCGCGCCGAGTAAACAATGATATGTTTCGTTGGGGATGCCAAACCCTAAGGCGCGCATTGCGGCGAAAATAGGTTTGTCGAAGCAACAAGGGTTTAGGGTGGATTCTGCTGACCGCCATCGAATCCAAGGCTAGGTCCCAACCGCATCGTACCCGCAATGCGGCGTCTGAATTCGCCCACATCAGAACAGCCAAACTGGGTAGCTATAACTGCTAGGTATGAGGCAGAGAACGGCCAAAAGCTGACTTTCGCGAAGGGAAACTGGCGGCTAAGCACTGTCAGTCAAAAAGAGTCATAAGTAACTCGATAATCCCATTGGAACAGACAATTTATTGGTATTGACTATCATCCAGTCGTCACGTGCGGCTCTATGGAGGGATAAGGATGAAATTTCAGCTTGTGAATGCCATGTTGCTGACAATCGCAGCGATTATTGCGTCCCCAGCCCCTGCGATTGCGGAGAATTACGGTGCTGAATAATTGGCTCGCCGCACAGTCGAGCGGCGCGCTGTCGAGGCAGCGATTTGGAGCATGCCGATGGTCCGTGTCGACGCGATGCGCGAGGCGCTATTCCGAGACGCTAAAGCGGACTACAACGACATCCTGTACTGGTCAAAACCCTTTGACTGGAAGTTTCAGTTCACCACACCGAATGCCTCCACCCGCTATGTCTACTTCAATTTCAACCTCAAGGACGGTCCCGTGGTGCTGGACGTGCCGCCTACGGTTGGCGCGGGACTATTCGGTTCACTGGTTGATGCTGGGAAGTTTCAGTCTCGGACATAGGCCCCGCGGGTGATGACCAAGGAAAAGGCGGAAAGTACCTGCTCGTTCCGTCGGTTCCTGCCGGATATTTCCCGATCCGGTTTGAAACAGTGAATGGCTATGCGTTGCTGCGTGCCATTCCTGCCAGTGTGTTGGTGCTGACGCCGAATTGACCCAGTGGCCGAGATGTCACTGACCCACTCTGATTCCTCGCAAGTTATTGCCTATGCTGGATTTGTGCTGATTTGAAGGTGGGTCAATTCGGCGTCAACACAAAGCCCCTGTATAGGCTGACCCCACCAACTAAAGATCGAAAGGTCTCCAGTTCTGGAATCTGTAAGACCTTTGGTCAAAAAGTTAGTCGGGTCTAAGACCCTCAACGAGCTAGTCCTTTTCTCCTGAAATTGCAATTGCAATTGCACTTCTATTGTAATCGACTCGCAATCTGGCTTGCAAGGTTTCGTATGAAACCGTCAGAATCTTTTTTGGCTATTTCTTCGATCTTAACCTTCAAGCCTTTCATGGGCTGAGCTTCAAGCGAACGCAAGGTAACTTTGCGCACTCCGACATACGGGTCTTTCAACAAAGTATCAACCAGAGAAATTGGTGCCTGCTTGAGGTTCCGAACACCTGCAGCTGCGGCGATTCTGACTTCGTTGTGAGAGCTATTTGCTGCTTGCTCCAAAACGGCAATCGACCGATCACTTTGTATAAGGCTTGCAAGATAGGCAGCTTTGGAAGCCAACATAGGATCGGGACCTTGTACTAGTTCCGCCAAGTGTGGAAGAGCGTTTGCGCCGAGTTGAGCGGCGGCGGGATAATCCGGCTCGTCACGATCAAGATGAGCGCGGACTTGTTCCATTATTACTGGCATGATAGAACCTCCCTTTTTAAGTTAGATTACTTGCCAGCATTGTTTGTACCTCGCTTGCTATCAAGTTTGGCGGTGGATTAGTAATATTGGCGGTTCCATTGCCAGTCATGAGGCGGTTGTTATCATTAACATGACTCAAGCCTAACACATGACCTATTTCGTGCCCAAGCGTGAATCTGGTGGCACCCCGTGCTACCACGGCACCGGGCCTCCCTGCAGGGTGAGCGGCGCAACCATTGAGGGGTGGTATGGTTGAATTTACAAAGTAGGCGACAACGTCATTGGCTCCAACAGAATTGCGATTCGCGAAGAGTTGATTTTGCTCTGCTGTTGTTATACCTCCTATGCAACCGCCAACATCGAGATCGGTGAGGGCAGGGAGATTCAGGTTTTCTGTGCTGATAACCTGCACGTCAATACCAGCACTAGCATATACTTGCGCCATCGAATCCACACTGGTAGCTATATCGACAGTCGGATTCGTAAGAATTTTGATGTGAAGCCGAACGGATTCTGTACGTCTAAACGTTCTTGTTGCAACAACGCTGCTGGCCGAACCGAGACCAGTGTCGGGCAGGAACTGCTTCAATCGGATACGAACCTCATTGAAATTACCGACGGCCGAAACCTTCTCAACCACGCGACTTGCAAGCCCACCCTGACTTTTGATGCTTCGCGTCGTTAAATTTGTGACCTGTCCGTTTGCGCGTCGAAAGCGGATCTCTACAGTAGCAGTTTGAGGGTCTCGAAGATTGTCGGAGTACAACCTGCCTTTAACTGCAACTCGGCCATCGATAGACCAACAAACGATGGCGGTTCCTTGGGGATCGCCCAAGAGGTGAAGCTCATCACCGAAATCTACCTCCCCTGCACGAATCCTGAAGGTCTCTACCTTTTCGACGTTGGCGGAGCCGAACATCTGATTAGCATCGTTTCTGTCCATTTCTCTACTCGCTTTCTTTCATTTGTATTTTGGCTTTGTTGACTCGTAGTCTCTGCAAGATTCCTCGTGTTTTCTGGGTTGCCGCCAACTACTATTTATTAGGCGACATGCCCTGTCGTACAACATGCCAGTTAATGTCGCATAAAATTCTGGTTGTTTTCGTAACGCCCCGATTTTCTTGATATCCGCCGAAGCAAACGCGACAGGTGTCCGGATAAAGCACGACATCAGGGAACAAGCCGCAATCTTTCGCACAGTGCGATTAATGCTAGTAACGCTGCTGGCTAGCTGCTGACTATTCAGTAAACAATTTCGCGATATTGATCCGGCAACATAAGTTCGAATGGGTCTTTACCCTCGTCCTACCGAAACTCTGCATCTGATGTGATTGGACGCGGAGCGTCCAAGGCTGCGCTCCCACGCTGGAGCATGGGAGCGATCAATCGATGGGGATGCGGGCCTAGTGATTAAAAATCTTCGGTGGCCAGCGCTTGCTCTACCGCCGGGCGTGCGCGATAGGCCTCACGGAAACGCGCCAGGGCTTTCAGCAGATTGAACGGATCGGCCCGGCAACCTGGCAGCCATGTAGGGTGAAACCCAGCGCTGCCGGCCGCTCTGGAATTGCCGCGCGGGGTTACACCCTACTGAAACTTTCATCTGCGACTTCTGCGAATGACCGGTAAGGGTCGACAGTTGACACCAACAAACCGCGAGGCGAAAGCTCTGAAATGCGCTATTAGGCGTCGAGCAAAGTCTCATACCGCTATGCCAAAGCGTTCCCCACGCCCGCCGAGGGCGGCCTCGCTTGGGGAGACACGTTGAACATGGCGTGCAAGCCCCCCGATAACTGCATTCGTTATGCCGGCCAATCCGGTGGCACGCCGGATACTCGTCACATGCCACTGGCCGAGTGCAGAAATCAGGCATACAGCAATGTTCAATCAAGCAAATTAAACATCCGCGAAACGCGCATGTTTAAGCGTCCTACTGCTCACGTCCTGAAAACTACAAGACCTTGCGCCGTTGCCTACGGGTACGCCAGAATCCGCCGGCTTGTGCGCCTGTGGCCCGCTCGGTAACTTGATTCCCGTCACTGCCCATCAGTGATCGGGTTTAGCAGCCCGTCGTGACGAAGCGCATTTGCATCCGGACAGTCAGGTCATTTCAGGTCTGCACTTTATGGTAGCTGTGCGCAGGGCGCCCTCGGGCGCGCCGGATTCGTCTCCGCCGGTCTGCTAACCTGCACACAGCTGCCACCATTCGTTTAGCAGCGGCTCGGTGACGGCTCCATGTTTTTGGAGCGTACAAATATGATTAAGCCTTCACCCAATCCGCCGGAGACCGATCCGGCATCCCCCTACGAAACCCCCGATTCAAACAAACTCAACGAAGCCACCGAACGCGCCCTCGCCTCCCACTTCCCCTCGACTGCCGACATCAAAGCCACCCCTCGCACTCCCAGCTCCCTGTTTACCGTCGACCCGCAGACCACGACCGAAACCCTGGCGGTTTATCTGGTCGAGACGCTGGCCTCGGTCGACGTGATGGTTCATCACCTGGTGGATCATCTGGACGGCGGATCGCGCCACGCCTTGTTGGGCATTTCCAACAGCATCATGCTGGCGGAAATCACGGCGAACCGGATGCTGGATCAGATCGATCCGCCCGCTTGAGGCAAACGCGTCCGCGATGCGGGCTATGCAGCGGTCCCTTTTTTATTGGGGACCGCATTTCAGCGGAGGCTCATTCCACTAACAAAACCAGCCGCGGCTCTATCGAACTATCAAGCACCCCTAGCCTATCGGCTGCTTACTCGACATCCTCGTAAGGCAACCCCACATAGTTCTCCGCAATGTTGACCAACCCAGCGTGGGAGTTGAAAAAGTACTCACGATCGGCCTGTTGCATCTTCTGGTCCCACGCATCTTTATGGTCGCCGAAGTCGTGCAGCAGGTTGGTCATGAACCAGCTGAAACGCTCGCCTTTCCAGACACGGCGCAGTGCCAGTTCGGAGTATTTCTCCAGCAAGTCGGGGCGGCCTTCCTTGTAGACCTTGCATAAATCAGCCAGCGCATTCAACAGGCGATACGATCAGCTGTCTCTGGAAGCGCCCTATCGGTAAACATTACTCAGCTATTTGCGCTCTCGCTCTTCATACCACTGTATGAACGCTTTGGCGCTTACCGGTCGGCAGACGTGAAAACCCTGGACCATATCGCAGTGGTAGTCGCCCAGCGCATCGAGCACGTCGGCAGTTTCCACACCTTCGGCGATGACGGCCATGCCAAGGTTATGACCCAGATCGACGACGCTTCGTACGATAAGTTCGTTCGCCTGATCGCTCTGCATGGCAAGTACGAAGGATTTGTCGATCTTGAGTTCGCTGATGGGCAAATCCTTTAATTGAGCCAGGCTCGTGTAGCCGACGCCGAAATCATCGATGGCGATATGGATGCCCATCGTATGTAACTGCCTGAGGATGGTACGAGCCGCATAGGAATCGAGCATGATCGCGGACTCGGTCACTTCGAGCACGAGCATGTTCGGCGTCAAATTGTAGTGTTCAAGCAGATCGATGATCTGGGCCACCAACCTGTCGTCCAGCAGGTTGCGTGCAGAAATGTTCACGGCAACCGGTATGCAGAGCCCGGCGTCAGTCCAGGCCCGCACCTGAGACAGCGCGAGGTTCAGCACATAGCGAGTCAGGCTGCCGATGATCCCGGTCAATTCGGCAAACGGTATGAACTCATCCGGACTCACCAGGCCTCGAACTGGATGCTGCCAGCGCACCAAGGCTTCGACGCCGGTAACTTTCCCTGTGCTCAGGCTGACCTTGGGCTGGTACTCCAGGAACAATTCGCCGCGCTCCAGACCTCGCCGTAGTTCGCCGAGCATTGCCAGGCGTTCCGGAGAACGCCGATCCGCTCCCGGGTCGTAGGCGAGTACGCCCTTGCCCTGCTTTTTGGCGGCATACATGGCGATGTCGGCGCGCTGCATGAGCGTTGATGGATCGTCACCGTGCAACCCGGAAACCACGACCCCGAAGCTGGCCTCGACATCCAGTTCGACCCCATCGATTTCGAACGCTGCGGTAATAGCCGTGTGCAGCCGTTTCGCCGCTTTCAATGCTCCCTCCAGGCCTTCGACGGAGGGAAGCAAAATTGCAAACTCATCACCACCCAGCCGGGCGACCGTGTCGACTTCCCGCGCTTCGATGATCAGCCGCTTGCCGATCTGGTCGAGCAGGCGGTCCCCGTAGTGGTGCCCCAGGGTGTCGTTGACTTCCTTGAACCGGTCCAGGTCAATCAGCAACAGGCCCGTGCTTGACCCCTGACGGCGACCCAGGCGCAGTGCCTGCTCGAAACGGTCCGCCAGCAATGTTCGGTTGGCCAGCCCTGTGAGCTTGTCATGCAGCGAAGCGTGCAAGGCGTCCTTGCGTTGACTGTCGAGCTCGACACGTGTGCGCCGCAGCACTTCGGCGAACAAGCCAGCGAGCAGCAGCCCTGCGATAAAAACGACGGGCGTGGTATTGGCGTTGAATGACTCCCGTGAACGCAGCTTCTCCAGTGCCACGATCGACTCGGTGGCGAGCGGCCGCTGCTTGCAGGACGACGTTTTCAATCTTTTCGAACAGTGGGTCGGCCTCCTCGTTGTCAATCCGGCGCGCCCGCAAGACATCGCCATGATCTACGGCATCGACCATCTTGTAGATGCTTTCCAGATAGGGAGTCAGTGAGGTGCGAACATCCTCGACAAGCAGATGATCGGCATGCGTTCCGGAGCGGTGAATACGCTCTAGCGCAGTACCAAGTTGCGCTACGACATCGTTGAAATTACGCAATATGTTCGGCCCGGGATCCAGCCGATACTTATGCTCCAAAGACTCGGCGGCCAGCACGGCAGTCGCGGCCGCTGTGTAGTGGTCAGACAGAACGCTCGAGGCGATCGCCTCCTGCCCCAGTCGTCCGGTGGCAATCGCAGACCATACCGCAAAGCCGCTGATTGCCAGCAGCACGGCGACCAGACCATGGCGAGCCCACCGGCTGGGTATTATGCTGCTCCAGCGCATAAGCTTGGGTACAACGATCTGAGGTGCGAAGACTTCAGGATGCTCTGGAATTGCTGGCGGTAAATTGCTCATGCGCTACCTCATGTAGACGTGGCTGCTTCCATTCTTATTTGGCAATATCCACCAAACCTCAAGCTTAGTCGAGAAACGAAATAAAACTTGGATATCCGATAAATGCTGCGCAGCATTAATCGCACTTGACAATAACTAATTGAGAATAATCAGGACCGTAAACGATTAAAATCCAAAATATATTTTCAACTTGTTCGCCCTATGCCGTGGATTCTATTGGACCTAAGCCGCAGCTATTGGTGGCGTCAGCGCTGAGAACGAACGCTATTTTATTAAGTTGTCTGCGGCCAAAGAAGTTTTCTGTCGATGTTTCTTATAATAGCTCACGATTTGCAATTAATTATTTAATGCTATGGCTGTAAATAGCCGATTGCTGCCTGTCGCGAAGGGCAACAATCGACCGAGGCTGTGTGAAAACGTTTTAGAGCAGGTTTGACATTCAAGACTGGAACGAAAATCGCGTTCCTACGCAAATTTCCGGTCCGCTGATTAACCAAACGCTGGCAGATTTTACGTAGCAACGCAGATTTCAAAACGGCGCATGCGTTTTCACACAGCCTGGGCCAGAAGCGGTCGTTGGCTAACCCTCCGGCTCAGCGGCGGCGGAGCGCCGTCCGCTGCACCGGTTGTTAGGCTCTGACAAGTGTCGATAGTCGCTATGTGGTCTTTTTCCTGTCGGATCGGTGATGCTGGTTGGAGCCGATGCTTGTTCAGGGCGTGTAGTCGAGCTTGAAGTTAAAGCCCTGTGCGTCATGACCACCGCCCGCCGTACAGGTTCCTTTATTTGCCTCGCCGTTCCGGAACATCACCCGGCACTTGTCACAAAAGCGCCACTGGTCCTGGCCGGGTCCGCTGTGGTCGTGCGGCAGGAAGAAGTTGAAGTCCTGGGAATTGTGGCTGCCGCCAGCCGGACACCGGCCCCGGTTGTTGGGGTCGCCGTTCCAGAACATGGAGAAGCACTTGTCGCAGAAGCGCCATTGCTCTTGACCGCCCAGCGGCCCAGCGTGGTCGTGCGGCTACACGGGCCTAACGCTCCGCAGCAGCCGCCTCGGGTCAGCGGCCCGAGGGAACCGCAAGCTCGCTTATGGCGGTCAGGTGCAGGCGGTTGTTAGGCGTATGACCTCGTCTCAGACCGGCTTGATGTTCTGGTTCATCCGGAAGAGGTTCGTCGGGTCGTACTTTTTCTTGAGCTCCACCAGCCGGTTGTACGTCGCACCGTAGGCGAACGCGATGCGGTCCGTCTCGTCTTGGGTGAGGAAGTTGATGTACGCGCCCGCGCTGGCGAACGGCTGCGACTTGGCGAAGAACTCGCGCGCCCAGGCAATGCAGCGCTCGTCCTCGGCGGCCGACTCCCAGCGGCCGTGTACGTTCATCACGTAGTTTGCGTCTCGGCTTGAGTAGGCCATGGCCTCGGGCGCTACGCGGGCCGTCTGGCCGCCGATCGTGCCGACGAAGATCTCGCACTGGGGAGACGGGAGCTTACCGGCATATTCGATGATGGCGTCGATCGCGCTGTCGCTGAGCCGCGAGAAGTTGTGCGACTTCCAGTAGTTGCGCGCACCCTTCGTCAAGAGGGGATCGAAGGCCTGCTGCCAGGCGGTGTACGGCTGCACGCCGATGTGCTCGCCAAGCGCCGTGCCGAACCCGCGGAGCGGCTCGATGAGCTTTTGGCCCTGCGTAGGGTCGCCCGCATAGAACAGGGCAAGTGCGACCATCTCTTTACCGTGGACGTCCGCGGGCAAGAAGGGTAGCGGGGGCGCCTTCCGAGTGACTGCCCAGACGTTGAGGTCATCCGGCATTGTCTCGGTGAAACGGGCGAACTGCGTGAGCACCGATTTCGCCTGGTCGAACGGAAAGACGATGAGCCCGCTCAGCACATCCGGCCCGACGGGATGAAGCCGAAACTCGAAGCGGGTGACGATACCGAAGTTCCCACCGCCACCACGCAGTCCCCAGAAGAGGTCAGCGTTTTCCGTTTCGCTAGCGTGCACCTGACTGCCATCTGCCGTAACGACATCCGCGGAGAGCAGGTTGTCGATGGTCATGCCGTACTTCCGGCTCAGCCAGCCGAAGCCGCCACCGAGGGTTAGGCCGGCCACGCCCGTGGTCGAGTTGATGCCCAGCGGCGTGGCGAGGCCGTGCGCTTGTAGGGCCGCGTCGAACTCACCGAGGGTGCAACCGGGCTCGACGGATGCCCGGCGGGCGTTCGGGTCCACCTGGACGCCCTTCATCAGCGCGAGGTCGATCATGAGGCCGTCGTCGCAAACGGCATTGCCCGCGATGTTGTGCCCGCCTCCTCGGATTGAGACGAGCAGGTTTTGCTTGCGTGCGAGCTTGACGGCCTGGACGACATCTTCTGGCGACGTGCAGCGGGCGATCAGCGCTGGCCTACGGTCGATCGTCGCATTCCAGATTTGCCGCACCTCATTGTAGTCCCCGTCGCCAGGGAGAAGTACATCCCCTCGGAAGTCCGCTTTGAACTCGTCGATCGTCGTCTTTTGTAGCTGCTTCATGCTTGCGTCCTTTATTACAGCCTAACTACTATTAAACGACATTCCTGTCGCATAACATCCGTGCCTATGTCGGACAACATTCCTCGCCGAGATCTAGGTGACTGTTTCTTTAGACACTCTTTTGGAAATACGACATCGAATAAGACTAGACCGGAAAGTACGGTTTGCCAAATGACGAGGCAGAAGTAACCAATACCGCAGGTCCGCTTGGGTCGATTGCAGCCCTTCGTGACAGGCAGCAATCGGCCCAGGCTGTGTGAAAACGTTTTAGAGCAGGTTTTACGGTCAGAACCGTAACGAAAATCGCGTTCCTGCGCAAATTTCAGGTCTGCTGACCAACCAAACGCTGGCAGATTTTATGTAGCAACGCAGACTTCAAAACGGTGCATGCGTTTTCACACAGCCTGGGCCAATAGCTGCCCGTCAGGTTAGGCAGAAATTCGTACAAAGTTGTCTATCACCCAGACTGAAATGGCGGGGATCAATAGCTGTCGGCCTCATCTACGAAGGGTAGAAAATCGCCAACGGGTAACGCCGTTTACTCCGTCATTTACGCACCGCGAGCGAAAAGCCGATGTGGCCGTGGATCTAGGCTCTTGAGCTACCTTGGGCTATTTCGAGCGTGTTCCCTTTGCCTTAAGCTGATTGCGACTAACACTTAGTGCTTATCGTGATTAGCGCCGATGGAAACTTCCGGTAAAGCAGCAATACTCCATTCGCATCGAAGACTTCCGATTCAAGCGTGGGGCAATAAGTCATGAACTTAACCGTCTCCGAAACAACAGGATCCCGATTTTCTTTTATCATGCGATGCCTTCGCGAGCCGTTACTGCACTTTCTAATCGCCGGTTTTGCACTTTTTGCACTTTATGGTGGCTTGCACAGTTCAACCGTTAATCATGACCCTCAACGAATAGAAATAACCCCGGTCGATATTCAGCGGATTCAGATCTCCTGGCTGGCGCGATGGCAACGCCCGCCTACCGATCAGCAGCTTCAAGGGATCCTCGATGAATATGTGAAAGAGGAAATCCTCTATCGCGAAGCACTAAAACTTGGCCTGGATAAAGACGACACAATCATTCGCCGCCGACTGGCGCAAAAGATGGACTTTCTGGCAGAAGATGTCGCCTCACTTCGCGAACCTGCCCCCGGTGTACTTGAAGCCTGGTACAGCCAGCATCAGGAACAATACGCTCCACCGCCGCTGGCGACTTTTCATCACGTGTTCTTCGCCTCGGACAAACGCGGGCCGGATGCACACGCTCAGGCTCAAACAGCGCTGGCCACCCTGACCGACAAAAACAGCGGCGATGGCGATGCCTTCATGTTTAAAAACGCCTATGCGGAGCAATCGCAAGATCAAGTGGCGAGGGACTTCGGTTCAAAGTTCGCCATTGCATTGTTCAAGCAGACACAGGGAAGTTGGGTCGGTCCTGTGGAGTCGGGCTTTGGCTGGCATTTGGTGTGGATTGATGCCCTGACCACACCAGCGGCACCGCCTTTTGAAACGATGGCCCAGCAGGTCAAATCCGATTGGCTTTCCGAACAACGTACCGAGTCGAAACGCTCGAATTACGAGGCGCTGAAGGCGCGTTATGAAGTGGTGGTGATGATGCCGTCTTCCGCGAGCGGGATCGCAGCTACCCAAACGGAGCAGCCTTGATGGGACGCACGGTCTGGCTCCTGTTGTGTCTGTTGTTCTTGGGACAAGCCGCCTATGCCCATGAATCCCGTCCGGCTTACATGGAAATCAACGAAACCGCCGTCGGTCGCTACGACGTACTGTGGCGTACGCCGGTGCTTTCCGGGATGCGTTTGCCGATCGCACTGAGGTTTCCTGAAGGCGTGCGAACGATCGTCGAACCCGTGGAAAGCGAACTGAACGATTCACTGATCGAACGCCGAGTGATAAATGCCGGCCCCGCAGGACTGGCCGGGCAACGCATCGAATTTATCGGCCTGCAAGCGAGCATCACCGATGTGCTGGTCCGCGTCTCGCGCTTGGACGGCACCCTGTCGACCACCTTGGTGCAACCCGCCCAACCCTGGATAGAAATCGCCGCCACGCCGGGCGCGTTTTTAGTGGCTAGTGCGTTTCTGGTCCATGGTATCGAACACATTCTCGGCGGTTTCGACCACCTGATGTTTGTTTTTGGACTCCTGCTGCTGGTGCGCAACGGCTGGATGCTGGTGAAGACTATCACCGCGTTCACCCTCGCCCACTCCATCACCCTGGCGCTCGCCGCGCTGGGCGCCGTGCGGCTTCCCGGCCCACCCGTAGAGACGACGATTGCGTTGAGCATTCTGTTGCTGGCGGTGGAAATCGCCCGCAAGAATCGCGGCGAACCCAGCTTCACCGCCCAATGGCCGTGGATCGTGGCCTTCTGCTTTGGCTTGTTGCACGGCTTTGGTTTTGCCGGTGCGCTGGCGGAAATTGGCCTGCCACAGCGCGACCTGCCCTTGGCGTTGTTCACCTTCAATATCGGCGTCGAGATCGGCCAGCTGATGTTCGTCGCCATGGTGCTGAGCATCCGAGCAGTGCTGCTGCGTTGTCGACTGCCACGGCCTGCGCTCCTGTATGCCCAACCCATTGCCTCCTATGGGCTGGGAACGCTGGCCGCCTTCTGGTTTTTCGAGCGAGTCTCGAGTTTTTGGTCCTGAGCTGCACCGGCCTATCACTGCCGTGTTCCGGAGACGTGGAAAATGAAAAACAATCATCACTTCACCGCACAATCACTGTTCGGGTACGCCATGCTCACATTCGCCGTCAGCACGCAGGCATTGGCGGACGGCAACCCGGATCGCGAGGTCTACTTTGGCCAGACACATTCGCACACCTCCTGGTCGATTGATGCCTACCTGATCGGCAACCACCTGGTCGACCCCGAGGAAGCTTACAAATACTCATTGGGCATGCCGGTCATGCACCCAATGGGGTTTGAAGTGCAACTAAAAGGACGCCCTCTGGATTTCCATGGCGTGACCGATCACTCGGAATACGTCGGCGTCATTGCGCTGGCGAACGATCCGAAGTCGGATTTCAGCAAACTGCCCATTGCGCAAAAGCTGATTGCCAAAACCCCAGCTGACTTCAATCGGGTCTTCAAGTGGATTGCCGGCAGCATGAACCACCCGATCAAGGAGCTGATTGATCCGAAGATTGCCGGCAACATCTGGCAGCAGAACATCGCCATCGCTGACAAGTACTACAAGCCCGGCAAGTTCACCACCTTCGTCGCGTATGAATGGACGTCGGCACCGAACAGTCAAAACATGCACCGTAATGTGTTCTTCCGCGATTCGACGAAGGTGCCCGCCCTGCCCTTTACGGCACTCGACTCGGGCAAGCCGGAGGACTTATGGAGCTGGATGGACGATCAGCGCAAAAAGGGCAATGAGGTGCTGGCGATATCTCACAATGCCAACCTCAGCAACGGCCTGATGTTCCCGGTCGACGTTGATGATCGTGGCCGCCCGATCGATGCCGCCTGGGCCGAAACGCGGATGCGCAACGAGTCGCTGACCGAAATCCACCAGGTGAAGGGCACCTCGGAAACCCACCCCGAGCTGTCACCGACGGACGAATTTGCCAACTACGAGATCATGAGTTTCCTGATTGGCGTGGACAACAGCACGTCCAAACTCAATGGCAGTTACATCAGGCAAGCCTGGCAAAACGGCATGGCCTTGCAGGAAGCCCGTGGCTACAACCCCTACAAAATGGGCGTGGTGGGCGCCAGTGACTCGCACAATGGCGTGATTCCCTACTCACAGAGCAATAACTTCGGCTCCCACGGTTTTACCGACAACACGCCTGAGGCGCGCCTTTCCGGCAAAAAGAACTCGGGCATGATGGCCTTGCAAACCAGCACATCCGGTTTGGCCGGCGTCTGGGCTGAAGAAAATACCCGTGAGTCGATCTTCGATGCGATGAAGCGCAAAGAAGTGTATGGCACCAGCGGCGTACGGATTCCCGTGCGTTTGTTTGGCGGCTGGGGGTTCGACAGCAGCTTGTGGAACGAAAAAGACTGGGTGCATGCCGCCTACGCCAAGGGCGTTCCCATGGGCGGCGACTTGCCGACAAAACCGGGCAAAGAGGCGCCGTCCTTCGTGGTATGGGCGGTCAAGGATTCCGATGATGGCAACCTCGACCGGATTCAGATCATCAAAGGCTGGACCAAAAACGGCCAGACCTTCGAGAAAGTCTACGACGTCGCCTGGTCCGGTGATCGCACGCCAGATCCAGCCACAGGAAAAGTCCCACCAGTGGGCTCCACGGTTGATATTTCCAAGGCCACGTACACCAACACCATTGGTGCCACCGAGCTGAAAAAAGTCTGGGTTGACCCGGATTTCGATCCTGCCCAGCACGCGTTCTACTACGCCCGAGTGCTACAGATTCCGACGCCGCGCTGGAGCACCTATGATGCGGCCAAGCTGCAAGTGCCGCCGCCGGCCGATGTCTCGGCCACCGTTCAGGAACGCGCGTGGACCTCACCGATCTGGTACTCGCCGAACGCTGAGGACGGCAAGTTGATGGCGCGGGGTAAAACCATTGATCAGCTGAAAACCGCAGGTGCCAAGGCGCTGACCAACGCACAGTTGCAAGCCTATGTGGAGGGTAAAACGATCAAAGTCCGTAATACGGTCACCGGCCAGACCTTTGAAATTGTCTATGGCACTGACGGCCAGCGCTCGGTCACCAGCGTCGACGGCCAACCGCCTTCTGAAGGCGAATACCTGAATATGCTGCACGGCGGACAGTTCGGGGTTCCGGCCAAATACGAGATCAAGGACGGGCATCTGGTGACGACCCTCGGCGGCTCGCCCTTCGAGGCCACAGTGTTTGAGCAAAACGGCAAATACGTGGCGGCTCGCAGCAGCGAGTTCGGCTACGTGAACTACGAGGTCGAAGAGGTCAAGTAGCGCTGGGGCCAGCACCGATGATCTGCATAGGTGGTGGCCCTTTTTGGGCTGTATCCGTCCGTTGCCACAGGCAGCTTCACGCCGTTGCGGCAGGCAACAAACGGCCAGGAGCTGCCGGTGGACATGGTGATGGCAAATCGGTAGCTTCGACCCTCTACGCTGAATCTTTACCGCAGTTGAGCTTGCCGTCATCCATGTCGCGTTTCTCCCTGGGGTATGTCGCGTTTGCTGCGACTCCCTCCAAGCTAGACAAGGGCTTACAGGACGACAAGGAACGTTATAAGACATTGCTGTCGCGTTTAAACGCGACAGCAATGTCGCCTAATAGTAGTTATGTAAATCGGAGGTGGTCAGAATGCAAAATCATCATATGATGGCTCGTGCCATCGCCGCGCAAATAATCTCAATTCCAATTGCAACACTTTTCATCATACTCATCGGATGTAACGTTGTGTGGGCTGAATCTACCGACCCTCTACCCCCAGGCGAGGAGCCAATGCTCGCTGAACCCGGAGACTGGGCCGCAGACTTCAATGAAGCTGCAATCGCCTGTTACGGGGGGTCAATGGCAGCGTGTGACGCAATCTGGCTAAACGAACGGCTCTTGATGGATACCTTACTTTTCAGATATGGGCGGACCTGTGGCGGACGCGTGGACTATCGCGCGATAAGACGCTCAGGGGCCAGCTGTGTTGACGTATTCCCCGGACATGAATAGGAGAGTTATCGAAATCTGTAGGTAAAGAACTATTGCCTAAGATTTACATAACTAGTCATTCAAGTTCGCTTCACTTTGTTCCGCCGGACGCTGCGCCAAGTCGCAGCGCCGCTTAATTCGTCGTTAGCTGGACGAGGCATTGCACATGCGAAAAGGATGCCAAACCGGCACGCGCCTGCCGGCATCTTCAAGCTCTTCTACCTGAAAGCCTGCACGCGTATGCTTCAAGCCACAAATCCAGCAACGCTGAACACTTACTTTCTACAGCCGGCTCAAGTCCGTGGCGCGGCCTAACAATGCGTAAAATCGTTCGCTTCGCTCACTGGGACCGGCTAAAGCCAACCCCTTAGCTCAACGTTAGGCAGTGTCCGCAATGGGTCCAGGCTGTGTGAAAACGCCAGTGATTGTCTAACCTTCTGATCGTCGAGATCGTATCGGGGGCGATCATGAAGCGATTCATTGAAGGTGAGGCTCGGACGCAAGTCACGTTGCTGCCGGAGTGCTTGGACGATTACGTAGCTGAAGAAAATCCAGTGCGCGTGGTCGACGTTTTCGTCGATGAACTTGACCTAGGTGCACTTGGGTTTGAGGGTGTCGATCCTGCTGCAACTGGTCGTCCGGCCTACCACCCAGCGATCTTGCTGAAGATCTATATCTACGGCTATCTCAATCGGATTCAGTCCAGCCGCCGGCTTGAGCGTGAGGCCCAGCGTAACGTCGAGTTGATGTGGCTGACGGGCCGTTTGGCTCCAGATTTCAAAACCATCGCCGACTTTCGCAAGGACAATGGCAAGGCTATTCGCAGTGTCTGCCGGCAGTTTGTGGTGCTTTGTCGCAACCTTAACCTCTTCTCCCAATCGATCATCGCCATCGACGGCAGCAAATTCAAAGCCGTCAATAATCGCGACCGCAACTTCACTCAGGGCAAGGTGAAGGCACGCATGCAGCAGATCGAGCAGAGCATTGATCGATATCTGGCGGCGATGGATTCGGCGGATCGGGCAACGCCCGAAGTGGCCGAGGCCAAAGCCGAGCGGCTTAAAGAAAAGATAGAAACACTGAAAAAGCAGATGCAGACACTCAAGGAAATCGAGGCGCAGCTTCACGACAGTCCAGACCAACAAATCTCTCTTACCGATCCAGATGCACGCTCAATGGCCACGAGCGGCCGAGGCACCGGAACGGTTGGCTATAACGTACAAACAGCAGTCGACGACAAGCACCATCTGATCATTGCCCATGAGGTGACCAACGTTGGCAATGACCGGGCGCAACTGAGCAATATGGCGAACCAAGCGCGTGAAGAGATCGGCGCTGAATCGCTGACGGTGGTGGCCGACCGAGGCTATTACAAGGGGCTGGAAATCCTTGCCTGCGAGCAGGCTGACATCACCACCTTCGTACCGAAACCCCTGACATCAGGCAGCAAAGCCGAAGGCAGATTCGGCAAGCAGGATTTCATCTATCTTATTGCGTCGGACGAGTATCGATGCCCTGCGGGGCAGTTACTAACCAGGCGGCATTCGTCGATAGAAGACGGCATGTTATTGCATTGTTACTACTTCTCGGGCTGCCAGTCCTGCTCCATGCAAAAGCAATGTACTACGGGTAAGGAGCGCCGTGTGAAGCGCTGGGAACATGAGGCTGTAGTCGACGCGATGCAGGTTCGGCTAGAACGTGATCCAGCGATGATGAGGGTTCGTCGACAGACCGTTGAACATCCTTTTGGAACGCTCAAGTACTGGATGGGAAGTACCCACTTCCTGACCAAAACCCTGCCGAGGGTGAGCACTGAGATGAGCCTTCATGTGCTCGCCTACAACCTCAAACGAATGATGAGCATCTTCGGCATCGCAGGACTGCTTGAGGCGATCAGAGCGTGAATCCAGCCGCTTGCTCAGCCGTTAGTAGCCGTTTGGGCCGCTGACGCGGCCCAAACGGCATTACGAACGTCTATGTCGCTGGCTAAGGTAATTCGCGCTTCCGCCCGCTGATTCCACAGGCAACCCTCGCGACTCTTAGTTTTCGACGTATTCAGTGCGTTTTCACACAGCCTGGACCCATTGCTGCCGGTGGCGACATCGAAGGCAACACAGCGTGAGGAAGCTAGGGCGTAAAGCCCTAGCAGATAGCAGATGTCACTTTTTCTTTTTCGCCGGCTTTTCTGCCTTCTCTGATTTCTTAGCCTTTTCTGGCTTGCTATCAGCTTTTTTTGCAGATTTCTTTGGTTCGGCATCTTTTTTCTTGTCTTTCTTTTCGGAATATTTCGAAAGAGCCGACGCCGCAGCTGATTTCTTTGCCGGTGATGACTTTTTGTCTTTCAATTCCTTGCTGGTTTTTGAAGACTCACCTTTGCTTTTCTTCTCGTCTTTAGCCACGTTGACCACCTCTCGGAGTATGCCGGTATTGGCACATTGCCTGTGGGATTATCCACAAGCTGATCATTAGGCGAGCGCGTCCAAAAGCGGTTCAAATTTTTTGATGCGTCGAGATGGGCTTTGGGTGATGCACCGATAGGTACTGAGGGCTGGACATTCTAAATAGGTCATCAGCTACGCCTCGGAGTCCAAGGCTGATCGATTGGAATTGTGAACGGCAGCTTCTGTCCGAAAGCGCTTCGTCCCCTCTTGGCCAACAGCCCCCGATAACAGCCGTTTTAGCCCTGCCGACTGTGTTTCTGGCAACGTATGAGTGCCCCGCGTCCGGCAACCCTACACACAAAGCAAGCCGCCAACAGCGACATGCCTCAACCCCGCAAAACCCTCAAAGCAACCGTTCAATGGCAGAATCTCCTGAACTTGATCGTTTTGGAGACCACCATGCTTCGTGCATTTGAACAAAGGCTCGACCCCTTTCCTCCTGACGAAGTACCACCGCCGCCCGAGGGCCTGGCTCGGTTCCTGTGGGCGTGCACACGGGGCGCCCGCGGCTATATTCTTGCGTTTGCGCTGCTGAGTGCCGGTGTGTCGATCTACGAAGCCTGGCTGTTTTCTTTCCTCGGTCAGGTCGTGGATCTACTCTCGACCTGGAAGGCAGGCCGGTGATGCGGCTGCGCAGGAAAGTCGCGTGTTGTGGGGCATGGGCATCGTCATGGCGACCAGTGTCGGGCTGGTGGCGTTGCGCACCATGGTGCAGCACCAGATATTGGCGATCAACCTGCCGTTGCGGCTGCGTTGGGACTTCCACCGTTTGATGCTACGGCAAAGCCTTTCGTTCTTTTCCGATGAGTTTTCCGGCCGGGTCACCACCAAGGTGATGCAGACTGCGCTGGCCGTGCGCGACGTGCTGTTCACCCTGATTGAGATCGCACCCGGAATCGGGGTGTATTTCATCGCGATCATTGCGCTGGCCGGCGGCTTCGCACTGAAACTGATGCTGCCTTTCATTGCCTGGATCCTGTTGTTCGGGCTAGCCATGCTCTACTTCGTACCCCGCTTGGGGAAAGTGGGGCAGGAACAGGCGCATGCGCGCTCCTCGATGACCGGACGTATCTCAGACGCCTATACCAACATCACGACAGTGAAGCTGTTCTCCCATTCCAATCGTGAAGCACACTTCGCGCGTGCGGCCATGGAGGATTTCAAGCAGACCGGCTTTCGCCAGATGCGCCTCGTAAGCCAGTTCGAGATCGTCAACCAGGCATTGGTGGTGGCCTTGATCATGGCAGCAGGTGGTTATGCCCTGTGGCTATGGCACCAAGGTGAGGTCGGCGCAGGTGCCGTGGCGGCAATCACCGCCATGGCGTTGCGTATCAATGGCATGTCGCACTGGATCATGTGGCAGATGACCTCGCTGTTCGAGAGCATCGGCACCGTGCAGGATGGCATGGCAACACTGACCCGCGGCCCCAAGGTGCAGGATGCGCCGGGCGGCTGCTTTGGGTCGGATAGCAACGCTCTAGCATCGACCGGGGACGTATTTATTTTCAGCGAAAAAAAAGGGAGACGGATTTATTTTCCGAAAAATAAATCCGTCCCCTCGTCCCTCCCCTCGTCCCCAGAACCGGGGACTGGTTGGCAAAGGTTGAGCTGCATCGAGCTCGTGAGCTCTGACGCAGGTCAACTGTTGTGCTTGCCTACAGGCCGCGATAACGTCGAGGTGCGTGGCTAATTCAGGATGAACAGGTCCCCTTCCACATCCGTATCGCCGTGTTTACGACTTTCCGCCGCGGAGTCGTAGAGGATCAGCAAAACCTCCCCAAGCTGCTCGCCCGATTCGAACAGACACATGGCCTCAGCGTGATCGTTGCCTTGCCCGAAAGGCACCTCCAGCACCTTCTCCAATTGATCCGTAAAGACCACGCTTTCCTTGTCGGACGCGAAACCGCCGCGCCAGCGGAAGACCGTTACCGGACCGTCCAGGTCCATGGTGGGACCCGCCAGGATCAGCAGATCGTCACCGCTAGTGCACAGGTCACGCAAGCCCAGGCCATTTAGCGCGAAGAAGTGCTTGCGGTAGCGGCGTCCATCTGGACCAATCTTCTTGAGCACCAGCGTGTCAGTCGAGTCGCCGTTCGGCTCGGGTTCGATCTCCAGCAGCACAGCCCAACCGCGAAGGACCGGTCCACGCAGCCCCAGCAGAAGGCGCGAGCCGATCACCGCCAACCCTTCGATATCGAAGCCGTTGTCTTTACCCGGGAGACTCAGGAAGTCGCGTAGCTGAGGATCTTCAGCGATTGCCGTGGTCAGGTCGTTACCGACCTCGCTGCCACGTAGCTGCGCCGCCGTACGTCCATCGGCGTCCACCTTCCTGGCGAGTGCATAGCCGTCGTTCTGCTGTACCACAGGGATGCGGGCCAGCAGAAAGCGATTGCTGTCCGCCTCTACCGTCGATAGGCGCTTGATATTTTTCTGTGCAGAAGTGCCGGCCTCGGCGTTCTTTCGCTTCAGACTATGGGAGCCCACCACCCAGAGGTAACCACTGTCATAGGCCAACCCCTCGATATCGATCTCGGCGTCTTGCTTCGGTAGGGGCAGATCCAGATACTCCAGGAGCTGAAACGATTGGTGCTCATCGCACCTTACGACGTCGCCGGGCGCAGCATCCTGGATTTTCAGACGTTCCAGGCTCGTGGTTTCGTCATTGGCCACCCAAAGTGTGTCGTCAATCTGCTGAGCGACCGAAAGGCCATCGCGCAACGACGCAAACGCCGGACCAAATCTCAACATCGCTGCATTGCTTCGGTCGCTCATGGGCGGTCTCCTGTCTTTATGGCGTGGCGCGCCGGTCTTTAACTATCAAGCATAGGCTGCTTACTCGACCTCTTCGTAAGGCAACCCCACATAGTTCTCCGCAATGTTGACCAACCCAGCGTGGGAGTTGAAAAAATACTCACGATCAGCCTGCTGCATCTTCTGATCCCACGCATCTTTATGGTCACCGAAGTCGTGCAGCAGGTTGGTCATGAACCAGCTGAAACGCTCGCCTTTCCAGACACGCCGCAGTGCCAGTTCGGAGTATTTCTCCAGCAAGTCGGTGCGGCCTTCCTTGTAGACCTTGACCAGGATGCGATACAGGTAGTGCACGTCGGAGGCGGCCAGGTTCAAGCCTTTGGCGCCGGTCGGTGGCACGATGTGCGCGGCGTCGCCGACGAGGAACAGTTTGCCGTACTGCATCGGCTCGACCACAGAGCTGCGCAGCGGCGCGATGCTCTTTTCCAGTGACGGACCAGTCACCAGTCTGTCGGCCACGTCTTGCGGCAGGCGTGCCTTGAGCTCATCCCAGAAGCGCTCATCGGACCACTGTTCGACCTTGTCGGTCAGCGGCACTTGCAGGTAGTAACGGCTACGGGTCAGCGAGCGTTGGCTGCACAGGACGAAACCGCGGTCGTGGTGGGCATAAATCAGTTCATGGTTGACCGGTGGGGTATCGGACAACAGGCCCAGCCAGCCGAATGGATAGTCTCGCTCGTAGTGCGTGAGCACGTCTGCGGGGATGCTCTTTCGTGCGACGCCGTGGAAGCCGTCGCAACCGGCGATGTAGTCGCAATCGATCCGGTGGGTTTCGCCATTTTTTTCGTAGGTGACGTAGGGGCTTTCACCCTTCATGTCGTGCGGCTGCACGTTCTCGGCCGAGTAGATGGCCGGGGCGCCGTTAGCGGTGCGGGCCTCCATCAAGTCGCGGGTGAGTTCGGTCTGGCCATACACCATGACTGTCTTGCCGCCGGTCAGCGTCTTCAGGTCGACATGGATGCGCTTGCCGGCCACCTGCAACTCGACACCCTCGTGGACCAGGCCTTCGGCATCCATGCGTTCGTGGACGCCGGCTTCGCGCAGCAGGTCGATGGTGCCTTGCTCGAGTACACCGGCACGAATACGGCTGAGGATGTAGTCCGGCGTCTGGCGTTCGACGATGACGTTGTCGATGCCGGCGCGATGCAGCAGTTGACCGAGCAAGAGGCCGGACGGGCCGGAGCCGATGATGGCGACTTGGGTTTTCATGGCGGTAATCCTGTCTTGTGCGACTGCTGGCGTGGCGCCTCACAGTCTGTTTGTTTTTGTTACCTGTATTTTTAGTGGATGAAGCGGGGATAAGAAGGCACTATTTGATACATTCCATGGACTTTTCGTGGATCGTAGCAAGGGAGGGGTAAATGTCGAAATCACTCGCTACGCCGGTTCCGGTGTTCAAGCTTTACGGTGAGACCGGCGCTTGGCCGACACCCGATCTGATTCATTGCGAGTCGATTCCCGAGCGCAGCAAACTGCATGGCTGGGAAATAAAACCCCATCGGCACAGCGATCTGGTGCAGCTGTTATATGTGCAGTCGGGGCAGGCGACGCTGAAAGTCGAAGACGTGATCAACCACATTGATTCACCCTCGTTGCAGGTCGTGCCCGCGCTGAGCGTGCACACCTTCAAGTTCTCCGAGGATATTCAAGGTCACGTGCTCAGCCTGGCGCAGCCGCTGGCCGAGCAGCTCGGCGCCTCGCTCAACAGTCCCGTGTTGACCACCGCTGCCTGTTACCCGATCGGTTCCGCGCACCTGTATCTGGACACGCTGTTTTCCGCCATCACCCAGGAATACAGCCAGCCCCAACCCGGCCGTGATCCGATGCTGCAATCGTTGATCACAGTGCTGTCGATCTGGCTCAGTCGCCGTAACCTGGAACAGTCGTTACCGGACGCGGTGCAGCTTGACCGGGGTCGCGAGTATTTGAAGGACTTCAGCCGGACGCTGGAACTGCGCTTTCGCGAGCATCTGCCCATCGAGCACTATGCGGCAGCGCTGGGGATCAGCGGCGCGCACCTCAACGCCCTGTGCCGACGCCTCTCGGGGCAATCGGCCTTGCAAATGATCAACCAGCGCTTGTTGCTGGAGGCCAAGCGCGATCTGGTTTACACCACCATGACCATCAATCAGGTGTCCGACAGCCTGGGCTTTTCCGAGCCGGCTTACTTCTCGCGCTTTTTCAAGCGCGGCACGGGGCTGTCACCGAAACAGTTCCGCATTCAGCGTGAGGGGTGATGTAGCTGATATCATTGAACAATTACAAGCTGAGCAGAAAGATATGAATCGTCGTAAAAAAATAAAGCAGCTATTAAAGGCTCACGCCAAAAAGGCCAGCGCCAAATTGGCACCGCCAAGCAAGTCTAAATACATTAGTAAAGCGGATCGATTGAAACTGGCTGCTGAATCCAGTCCTGACCCAATCAGTTCCCCTGAGAGCTGAGCGATAAAGCCATGCAGCACCGACGAGTTCTACGTTAGCCGATGTCTGCGATGGGTCGACTGCTGGCACCTTGCCAGAGGCTGCTTTCGGGCCAGGAGCGGTCACTCGGACCCTCAGAACGGCTACTTATGCGCTTTAACCGGTCCCTGATAATAAGGCAGCCTATCAATCCGTGGTCTATAGGCGCCCGTGGATACACTGCGCTGGACGTGCGCGGCGATCTCATCCATCCGTGCAAACCAGACATCACCTTTGGCCATCATGTATTCGATCAACTTCGACACTTCATGCCATCGTGACAAACGACCGGAAAGGAAAGGATGCCAGACGGGTATGAAGAGAGCGCCATACTCCCAGGCAGCATCGAACTCGGCCTTGAAAACCTCGACGGCGCGTTGCGGCGACTGAATCGGCATCTGAAAATCAAGGTCGATGCTGTGCATGTACTGAGGCCAGTCATCCAGCGCCCAGCTGGATGGAAGCTCCACCAGCTCTTTCGCGACAGCTGCAATGGGCCCACCGTTGCCGTCCTCGATAATTGCCGCCAGTTTCTCTACCGGCACGGCGTATTGCCAACCGATAGCCGCGAGGGTGTAAATGACAAAGGCGGAAGTCAGGACGAGCAACATGGAGCGTTGTACGGTACGAACCGGAACACGCGACTCCTCGATGTAGTTGATCGCAGAATCGAAGTTGGCGAGCATCCATACACCGAACAGCACCCCCGGTCCGATCGCGGACCAACCATCCCACCCTTCCAGTGTGTACATGGAAATGACCGACAAATCCGGAACCTGAGGGTTGATGATGCCCATCAGCCCGAGCCCGGCAACAACACTGATCTCGAAAATCAGAAAGACGCTGGCGACTTTGGCTGTGGCATTGACGCCTTTGCAGGAAATGGCCAGAAAGATCAGGACCATACCCGTCCCGATCAGTTTGGCGTTAAGCGGACCCGCCAGGGCCGGAATCAGCGCCTGGATGTATTCGCTTCCGATGATCGCGCACATGGCCATCACCGCCATGCAGGCAACGGAGTACGCCCAGCCGAGAACGGTCCCGACGCGGGTATGCAGAAATCGCGACGTGAATGTAAACACGCCGCCCGCAGACGGCGCTTGTCGAGGGGCTCTGATTAATAGCTATAGAAGATGTTATAGCGTCAAACCGTCTGAATGGATTTGAACGCCGCTCTTATTATTCAACTAAGCAAAATGCAGATACTCAAAACCCGAACAAACCAAACACCAATGGCTTGTTCAGAATTGATTGACAGCTTTCTTGTTTTTTATTGCCCTCCGGGAAAACCCTCCAGCCGCGAATGATTTTTCAGCCGCCAGCAGTCACTTCAACCGCATGGCCATGTGCGTGACCAGTCGTGGCGCTTAAACCTCTGATTGGGGGGCCAGTATAGAAACAGCCAAAAAAAACCTACCATCAGAAATTTCCGATGTTTGAATCTGGATTGGCGAAGTAAGTCCCGGTCTCAGCGTGCGCGAGGGCCATGCCGGGGAAAAAAGCCTTAGATGAGGTTCGAAAGCAACATGGGGTGAGCGACCAGGCAATGAGACTGCTAAACCAACTGGCGAATCCCCAGAGACAAAATCAAGCCACCGCACAGTCGATCAATTGCTTTTTTCCTCCCTTGATACGCGGAAGATATCCTGGGTTGCGAAAGAGCGATGGCGACCATCCCATACCAGCTCATTGAAACCACCACGACAACAGCCAGCATCGACACAAACGTGCCTGGCGAAACGTGGGCAGGGGCTGCGGCTGAAAAAACGGCGGCATAGAAAGCCATGGACTTGGGGTTGCCAATGTTGGTCACCACCCCCTGAATAAAGGACTGCCTGCAACTACCGGCGACGGCATCATTTAGCGGGCCAGGCGCATTCTTCCCTGGGTTGATCAGTAGTCGGAATCCGAACCACATCAGGTAGGCGGCCCCCAGAATCTTCACAACAAGCGCAGCCCAAGGGAACGCAGCAAATACAACCCCAAGACCTGCAATTGCACAGGTGGACCAGAACAAGTTGACCAGTACGATACCCGCGACCAAGGCCAAGGCTTCTGACCGTGTAGCAGCCACTGCTTTATGGACCACGGCGACGAAATTTGGCCCAGGGATAACGACACCGGCCAGGTAGACCATAAAAACTGTCAAAACGGCGGAACCATCGATCATGTGCTTCCTCACGAGTCCTGTGGGGCCAGCCGATAGGTGGATTGCACCAGAGAATGGCACTCACCTACGTATTTATTCAGCGGTTCTTTTCCCATTCATCATTGCTCATAGCTAAGCGAAACCCGAGATGGGACATGGAATTCATAGGATCCGCACCCTGCCTGGCACTGGTTCGAAAGCTCGTACAGTAGCTGTCGCTACAAAGAAAAGAACCACCTCGGATCACACGCTGCGGTGCGTTGGCGGTAACCCCGAGTTCAGGATCATAGCTATCGGATGGCCCCTTCGGGTTCACAGCCACCGCACTTGCCGGCTGATGCCCGACTCTAAACGCATCGGCACGATACCAATCGGCGACCCACTGCCAAACGTTCCCGGACATGTCGTATAGCCCGTAGGCGTTAGGTCTGTAACTGCCTACCGGTTTGGTGCCGATCTTGAATTTATTGCTGGCCCCGGTCACGGGAAACGGTTGTACCTCATCCCAAGTGTTCGCCATTTTTTCCCCATTGGGTGCGAAATCATTCCCCCATGCATAGGTCGCTTGTTCCAGTCCGCCTCTGGCGGCGTACTCCCATTCAGCTTCAGTCAGCAGGCGCTTATTTGCCCACTTTGCATACGCCTGCGCATCTTCAAGTGAGACCTGCACCACGGGATGGGTTTCCTTGCCCTCAATTGAACTGTCCGGGCCCAATGGGTGGCGCCAGTCAGCTCCGGGGACAAATGCCCACCACTGACTGAAATCATTCAGGGCGACTGGCCGGTCGGTGCCCGCGAAAACCAATGCCCCGGGCACCATGACACTGTCGTCGGGCTCAGGTGTCCCTGGCGGTAGCTGGACTTTCAGATCGTCCCATTCGGGTTTGCGTTCGGCGGTGGTGACGTAATGCGTTTCAGCAATGAAGCGGGCGAAATCGGCATTGGTGACGTCGTAGCGGTCGATCCAATAGCCGTCGAGTTGAACCTTGTGGGCCGGCCCCTCGTTAGGTCGCGCCTGCTTATGGTCGCTGCCCATCAAAAATTCACCCGCAGGCAGCCAGACCATACCCACGGGGCCATTTTCCCCATCACCGAGGGTCAAAGGCGACGGACCGCGAATGTGCTGGTACGCCGCAAAAGCCAGGCCGGCAGACACCATCCCTACTGCGACTAAAGCGATGCCCAATCGCCGATTCCTGATAAGCATTTGCGCCCCCCTTGGGTTCTGTAGGTTGTGACCATTTCTAACCCTTTGGCCACGGGTGAAATCCGCGCCCAGGCAGGCACGGCCTGGGCTCCTCACACCCGAAGCGGGCTCAATCCTGCTTTGCCTTCTCCTCCATTGCCGCCTGCAACTTCTTGATGTCCTCGGGTGACAAGTGGGGGCGATCGACCTTGATCGTCAGCTTGTTCAGTTTGGCCGTCAGTGGGAACGGCGGCAGGTAGTCCGCATCGTTCACGCCGGTCAGTGTGTCGGAACCGATGTCGAACGCCTCGTCCCACTGCAGGATCATCGGCAGCGTGCGCTCCATACGTTGTGTGGCGACCACCTTGTCATCCACCTTGAGCGTGCCAGTGCCGGGCTGGGCGAGGCCACTGAAGTCGTTGAACTCGAGCGTGCCCACACCCACCCCGTCGTACTTGAAGTCAAACTCAATCGTGTGCCGGCCCGGCGGTAGCGCCTCAGTGTCTTCCCACTTCAGGCGTTGCAGATCAATCAGATTCCACAAGAACACTGGTTTACCCTTCAGCAGGTAGAAACCATACCCCGAGAACCGTCCTCCAGACGTTAGGATCATGCCCTCGGCACCACCCTGCGGCACTTCAATGTCGGCGCTGATCGTGTAGGAGGTGTTTAGCAACAGCGGCGAGTCACCCTGCGGCAATCCTGTCATCGGCTTCGTATAGACGAACTCCGTGCGTCCGGCGGTGATGTTTGGGCGCGGCGCAATGATGCGCGCAGCCACGGAGGCGTCCAGCGGCAAAACCTGGTACTTCTTGGCCTCGGCGATGAACATCTGCTTCATCTCGTTGACCTTCTCCTGGTTCTCGGCCGCGAGGTTATCGGTCTGGTTGAAGTCGGTGTTCAGGTTAAAGAGCTCAAGCTCCTGGTTGTTCAACGGATCCGCGTTGGCCGGGCCAAAGGCTTCCCACGGCGCACGATTGACCTTCGTGCTCAGAAACCAGCCGTCCTTGTACAGGGCCCACTGGCCAAACATTTCGAAGTATTGCGTCGTGTGCTGCGACGGCACCTTGGCATTCTTCGCGTCGAAGGTGTAGGCAAAGCTCGTCCCTTCGATCGGTATCTGCTGGATGCCATCCACCGTGTCGGGCGCTCGGATCGCGGCCGCCTCAAGGATCGTTGGCACCACATCGATCACATGCACGAACTGCTCGCGCAGGCCGCCCTTGTCCTTGATCCGCGCCGGCCATGACACCACCATGTTCTGATTGATGCCGCCGAGCTGCGAGGCATTTTGCTTGAACCAGGAAAACGGTGTGTCGAAGGTCCAGGACCAACCGGCCGACATGTGGTTATAGGTTTTATCGGTGCCCCATACGTCGTAGTACTTCATTTGTTCCGCAACCGGCACACTGATGCCGTTGAAAAAGGCGACTTCGTTGGGGGTGCCAAGTGGTCCCCCCTCGGCACTGGTGCCGTTGTCGCCATTGATATAGATGACCAACGTATTGTCGAGCTTGCCCAGATCCTCGACCGCCTGGACGACGCGGCCGATCTCACTGTCGCTGTAGGCGACATAGGCGGCGAAGACCTCAACCTGACGGATATAGAGCTTCTGCTCCTCGGCCGTCAGTTGGTCCCACTCCTTCAGCACCTCTTTCGGCCACGGTGGCAACTGGGCATCTTTTGGAACCACCCCCAGGCGCTTCTGGTTTTCGAAGATGCGCTCGCGCACTTTGTTCCACCCCTCGTCGAAGAGCTTCATCTGGCTGATTTTGTCTACCCACTCCTTGGTTGGGTGGTGCGGCGCGTGCGTGGCGCCGGGCGCGTACTTGATGAAAAACGGTTTGTTGGGGTCGATCTGATGGATACGCGTCATCCAGTCGATCGCATCATCGGCCATGGCCGTGACCAGGTTCCAGGTGCCGGGCGACTTGCCAAGGAACGGATAGATCTGGGTCGTATTGCGAAACAGGTTTGGCTCCCATTGATTGGCATCACCGCCGACGAAGCCGTAGAAGTACTCAAAGCCCATGCCGGTTGGCCATTGATCGAATGGCCCGGCCTGGCTGGCAGCGAAGACTGGCGTGTTGTGGTCCTTGCCGAACCAGGAAGTCGAGTAGCCATTATCTAGCAGGATGCGCCCGATCGTTGCCTTGTCCCGGTCGATGATGCTGTTGTAGCCTGGGAAGCCGGTCGACTGCTCAGAGATCACACCGAAGCCTGCCGAGTGGTGATTGCGCCCGGTGATCAGCGCGGCCCGAGTCGGCGAGCACAGCGCCGTAGAGAAGACCCGGTTGAAGCGCAGCCCCTGCTGCGCGATGCGATCCATCGTGGGTGTCGGAATGACGCCACCGAAGGTGCTGGGCACGCCAAAGCCGGCGTCGTCGGTGATGATCAACAGCACATTGGGCGCCCCTTTCGGCGGAACAACGCGCGGCGCCCACCACGGTTTGGAATGTAGGGCGCCTTCCTGAATGACGCCGCCAAATTTCGGATCGGGAGGTGGCAGCTGCGAGCCGCTGATACTGATGGTGGCGCTGGGTGAACCCAGCGTGCCGGTAACTTGCTCGGCAAACAAGGGTGCCGATGCCAGGAAGGCGCCGGCAATCGCAACAGGAAAGTAAGCGATCAACTTGAAGGGGCGCATAGCTCTTTGCTCCATTCGGAACTGATTGAGTTCGATGGGCACGCTCAGAACTGCGGGGCGTAGGTAGGTGTAGCATTGGCTAGTGAAGCGTAGCCGCGGAATCTGCGCCGGTAGCGCGGGCTGGCCCGCATTCGACGGACGGTAGCGCGCTCAGCTGCCCTTTGCGAAGGGCAGTTATTCGAGGTGATCTCGTCGCCACCACCTTCAAAGCGGTATATGCCTGATGCTGGAACAGTGCTTCCGATCTGATGCAGGTTGTTTCATTCCAGATTTCCGAGAACTTTCGTATTGGTTTTTGAAAGACCATCGCAGTGCGCGCCACTCACGGAATGGTGGGTGCGGCGTTGGGTACGCTGGGTTTGTATTACATGATTCAGGCTTTCCCGGCGAAGTGGCGCATGAAGGGGCTAGTGCTGGGCCTGGGTACCTCGCAACTGGCGTTGCCGATGGCGCGGCTGTTTTCCGAAGACCTATTGCAGATCGCTGAGTGGCGCGGACTTTATCTGTTTGAGCTGGGCATGGCATTGGCCTCGCTGGGCTGCGTGTTCTGCTTAAGCCCTGATTCGCATGGTGCTCTCTGAGCAGTCGACTGGGGCCGTGGGCTTGCTGCAAAACCTGAATCTAGGCAGTCAGCAGATACACAGTCTCTATATGGTCATGCTATTGGGCAGTGTTGCCGGCCTGGCCTCCAGCACGTTGACCATCCATCCCTCGCACCTGTTCATGCCGTTGGTCATTTCCCTGGCGTTGATGGCCACCGGTTCGGTGATGGACAGTTTCTCGAGCAACCTGACACGCCCCGGGTCAATCATGCGCGCTATCGCAACCTGGCCACCGACGGCTCGGGCACCGCGCAAGCGCGGCAACAGGCCGAAGCGCAATTGAGCATTCAATTAGCCGGTAGGGAAAAGACCCAGGCAGGTCTGCAGCCGCTCGACGAGGTCTACATCACCGCCAACTTTCGCGAGACACAACTGGCCCGGGTACAGACCGGCCAAGCGGTGGACATCGAGGTGGATGCCTTGCCGGGCGAGACGCTCAAAGGAACGGTGCAAAGCCTGGGGCCGGCCAGCGGAGTCAGCTACTCCCCCGTTGCGCCGCACAATGCCACGGGTAACTTCACCAAGATCGTCCAGCGTTTGCCTGTGCGCATTCGCATCGATCCCGATCAGCCCGGGGCGGCGAAGTTGCGGGTCGGCATGTCCGTTACACCGCAGATCCGTATCGGTGGATGACTTCCTGAAGTTGCCAGGAACTTGCCATTAACCGGATCTAAATATGGCCGGCCCTGCCAGGGGCCTGGCCAGCCGCTGCTCAAGTCAGACGAACTCCGCCTGCGTAACCCGCTTCACACGCCCCACCGACGTTTCATACGTGAAACAAATCCGCTATTTCCCCTCATAAGGCGTTACCTGAAAAGGCACTGCGCGCTCGCGATTTTCCGAGCCACGCACAATCGATGGGCAATTTCGTGCCAAATAGGAAACCACGTTTCATATATGAAACGCGCGAAATAAGCTGAAATCTTCTTAAATATCTAATAACAAAGGAGTTTTTGACAAAAAATAAATCTCTCACATCTCTGGCATTGTTCATGCACTAAACGGCGTATCACCTATAAAACAGACCAGAGACCCTTCCCAATGGCTGTGAAAGAGATGTACGCCGTCGCCCCTCAATGGAATAAGCCCGCTTCCAAGGACAATCCGGAGCCCACCGAAATTGAATTCCGCAATGTCGGCAAATGCTTCCCGGCCAAGGGAAAGTCCGAAGCGCCGTTTGCCATTCGCGAGGTGAACTTCAAGATTCGCCGCGGTGAAGTGGTGTCGATCATCGGCCCTTCCGGTTGTGGCAAGAGCACCATCCTCAATATGGGTTCCGGGCTGTATCGCCCTACCGAAGGCGAAGTCTTCGTCGGGGGTGAAGCCGTTACCGGTCCGGTCCGTCAGGTCGCGTTCATGCTGCAAAAAGACCTGCTGATGCCGTGGCGCAGCATTCGCCGCAATGTCGAGCTGGGCCTGGAAATCCAGGGTGTGCCGGCGGCCACGCGCCAGGCGGTGGCCAAAGATCTGCTCGATCGCTGCCACCTGCAAGGTTTTGCCGACCACTACCCCTTCCAGTTGTCGGGTGGCATGCGCCAGCGTGCTGCCCTGGCTCGCACCCTGGCCATCGACCCGCAGGTGTTGTTCCTCGACGAACCGTTTTCGGCCCTGGATGCGCAGACCAAGATGATCCTGCAGCAGGACATGGCGCGGATGCTGTTCGATGAAAAGAAAACCGCCCTGTTCATCACCCATGACCTGATCGAAGGCATCGCCATGTCTGATCGCTTGCTGGTCATGAGCGCCCGCCCCGGCACCATCATCGAAGAAATCGAGATTGATCTGCCGTTTCGCGACAACCCGCTGGAGCGCCGCAAGCTGCCGGAAATCGGCCCGCTGGTCGGTCGCCTGATGGAGTTGCTGCAAGTCAGCGAAAACACCGAACTGCATTGATCAATCGCCCTTGTGGCCATCAACCGATTCAGGAGTACGCATGTTCAAGTCTCTGTTTCAACGTTTCAGCCAAGCCACCGGCATTGCGCTCGGCCTGGGCATGGCACTCGCTGCCCAGGCGCAGTCGACCGACGTGACTTACTTGATGCCGGCGCCGCCGAACCTGCCGGCGTTCGCGCCGTGGATCATTGCGCAGCAAAAGGGTTACTACGCCGCCCAGAACCTGAACATGACCTTCATCGCGGCCAAGGGCGGTGTGGACGTGGCAAAACAGATCGGTGCGGGTAACGCCATGCTCGGTGGCGCCCTCGGTGATACGCCAATTGTGGTACGGGCCAACGGAATTCCGGTGCGCAACGTCGCGGTGCTGGGCGCCGGCGGCGTCACCATGATTGCTACCAATGCGGCGCAAAACATCAATTCGATCACCGACCTCAAAGGCAAGACGATGACCGTGATGTCCTACTCCGACACCACCTACTACGCCTTGCTCGCCTCCCTGCGTAAAGCCGGCCTGAGCAAAAACGAGGTGAACATTCAGGCCGCCGGGCCCGCCGGTGTCTGGCAATTGTTCTCGGCGGACAAAGCCGTGGCAATGGCCGGCGTGCCGGACTGGGTGGTCAACGCCGAAGAAGCCGGGGTGAAGATCAAGCTGATCCCGCAAGCGCAGATCTTCGAAAGCATGGCTCAGTCGATCCTCGCCTCCGACGATGCCATCAAGAATCACCCGGACATTGTTCGCGGCACGGTCCAGGCAACCCTGCACGGAATGCGCGACATCATTGAAGACCCCCGCGCGGCCGCCGTGACCTTTGCCAAGGCTGTTCCCGCCTATGCCGGCAAGGAAGATTCGCTGGAGAAAATCTTCAAGCTCTACGTCGAGCACGTCTATGCCAACCAGACCGTGCTGGGCCGAATCGATCCGGTGCGCCTGGAAGCGGTTCGTCAGTTCTATGTCAGCGAAGGCATCGTCACCCAGGAACCGAAGCTCGACGACCTGTACACCAACCAGTTCATCGACACCCAAACCGCCGCGCAATAACGGTCAGTGACAACAAGGTACCGACACGATGAAAAACCTCAATAACTCCATGCTCGGCAGCGTTGCCCTGCTGATCCTGTTCCTGGTGCTCTGGCAATGGGGCCCGGGACTGCTCGGCATGCCCGAGTTCGTCATGCCGCAACTGAGCCGGGTGGCCCAGGAAGGCGTGGTGATGTGGCAGACCGGCGGCCTGTTGCAGCACACCTTGATCACCGCCTTCGAAATCATCGTCGGCTTCGGCCTGGGCGCCCTGCTCGGTGTGGCGATCGGCGTCTCGCTCGGTCTCTCGCCCGCCGCTGAAGCCATGCTGTCGCCGTACATCCTGGCGCTGCAGATCGCGCCGAAAGTCGCCTTCGCCCCGCTGTTCGTCATGTGGCTGGGCTACACCATCTACCCAAAGATTCTGATCGCCATCCTGATTGTGTTCTTCCCGGTGATGATCAACGTGCTGTCGGCCATCCGCACCGTTGACCCGGACATGATCAACCTCGTCCGGACCATGAACGCCAGCCGCTGGCAGATCTTCCGCCTGGTGGAGTTCCCATCGGCCATGGCCGCGCTGTTCTCGGGCTTGCGCATTGCCTCGACCCTGGCCGTGATCGGCGTCACCGTCGGTGAACTGGTCGGCGGCAACCAGGGCTTGGGCTTCCTGCTGGTCGATGCCGAAGGCCAGGGCAATACCGCGGGCGTGTTCGTCGCCATCGTCATGCTGACGCTGATCGGTGTGCTCGCTTACGGCGCGGTGGTCTGGGCCGAGAAACGCATTCTGCATTACATGCCCAAAGCCATGCTGAGTACTCAATGATGACGGCCCTCAATCGTTTGCTCGAAGGCCGTCGCGTGCTGGTCACCGGTGGCGCCCGCGGCCTGGGTTACGCCTTCGCCCAGGCCATCGGCCGGGCCGGTGCCCAGGTGGTGATCGCCGACATTCTCGCCGAGCGCGTCCAGCAATCGGCCGCCGAGCTGGTCGCTGAAGGCCTGGTCGTGCATGGCGTGACCGTGGACCTGGCGCAACCGGATTCGATCGACGCCTGCGTCGCTGAGACCACCCGTTTACTCGGCGGAATCGACGGCCTGGTCAACAACGCGTCGATCACCAATTCCGGCGGCAAGACCTGCGAAGAGCTGAGCCTCGATACCTGGGATCAGGTGATGCAGGTCAATGTGCGCGGCACCTGGTTGATGACCAAGGCCTGTTTGCCGGCCCTGCGTGCCAGTGGCCATGGCGCCATCGTCAACCTCGCGTCCGACACCCCGCTATGGGGCGCGCCGAACCTGTTGGCCTATGTCGCCAGCAAGGGCGCGATCATCGCCATGACCCGCAGCCTGGCCCGCGAACTGGGCGGCGACAACATCACGGTCAATGCCATCGCGCCTGGCCTGGTGCTGGTCGAAGCCACCGCCTACGTGCCCGAAGCGCGTCACCGTTTGTACAACGACCAGCGCGCGATTCAGCGCCCACAACTTCCCGAAGACGTCAGCGGCGCCGTGCTGTTCGCGCTGTCCGACCTCGCCCGTTTCATCACTGGACAAACCCTGCCGGTCAACGGCGGGTTCGTCATGCCTTGACTTTCTGGAGACAGCCATGACCGATTTATCAGCACACTCTTCTTCACAGCAAGCCACCCCGAAAAGCTGGGAACAACCCGCCGGCAGCGACCTTGAAAGCTGGATGCAGACCCGCATCGCCCGCTACGAAACGCGCAAGTACGACTGGAACGCGCTGAAGTTCCAGGCCGACTACGACCCGAAATTCCGCCGCGCGCAAATGCGCTACATCGGCACTGGCGGCACTGGCGTGAGCACTGACATGAACACCATCCCGTCGGAGAACTTCACCTTTTCCACCATGGTGATTCCGGCCGGTCACGAAGGCCCGCCGCACCTGCACACCGACGTTGAAGAAGTGTTCTTCGTGCTGCGCGGCAAACTCAAGGTGGTGATCGAAAAGGACGGCGAGCGTTTCGAAACCATCCTCACCGACCGCGACGTGATTTCCGTGCCGCCCGGCGTGTACCGCGAAGAGATCAACATCGGCGATGAAGACGCGCTGATGTGCGTGATGCTCGGCGCGAAAAAACCCGTCACCCCAACCTACCCGCCAGAACACCCCCTGGCCTCGATCAAGCGCGGATAAGCCCATGTTGCACGCCATCGACAATCACGTCCCGAAGCTCACGGCTGACCTCCAGGCCCAGCTGGCCCTGCACTTTCCCCAGCGCACGCTGGAGCTCGCAGGCGCCCGCCAGGCCTTGCGCGAATGCGGGGCCGGGCCGGCCATCGTGTTGCTGCACGGGATCGGCTCGGGCTCGGCGTCGTGGCTGCAGGTGGCGCTGGAGCTTGGCCAGAGCGCCCGGGTGATCGCCTGGGACGCTCCCGGCTACGGTGATTCCACGCCGCTCAGGGCCTTGGCCCCGGACGCTTCGGACTACGCCGAACGGCTGCTGCAGATGCTCGATGCCCTGGACATCCAGCGGTGTGTGCTGGTGGGTCACTCCCTGGGTGCGATGACCGCCACCGCCTTCGCCAGCGGCGTGCACCAGCAGCGCATCAGCCGGCTGGTCTTGATCAGCCCCGCCCAAGGCTACGGCCATCCATCGCGCGCCTTGCAGCGCCAGGAAGTGCGCAACAAACGCTTGCGCGCCCTGGAACAACTGGGCGTCCAAGGCATGGCCGAGCAACGCAGTGCCTACATGCTGTCGCCCGGCGCCAGCCCGAAGGCACAGGCCTGGGTGCACTGGAACATGGCCCGGCTCAATCCCGAGGGCTATCGCCAGGCCATCGAATTGCTGTGCGGCGATGACCTGCTGCGCCACGCCCCGCTGTCGATGCCGTGCGAAGTGCATTGCGGCGAAGCCGACGGCATCACCGCGCCCGAAAGCTGCCTGTCCCTGGCCAAGGCCCTGGGCGGCACGTTCAACCTTATCGCCGATGCCGGGCACGCCAGCCCCATCGAACAACCTTGTGTGGTGGCGGGCCGTCTGGCCTGCGCCATCAAACAATCCCTGACAGGTGCATCGCTATGAACGATTCAGATCTGCTGAAGGACGCTCAGGACAAATACATCGTGCCAGGACTGGAGCGCGGCCTGCTGTTGCTCTGCGAGTTCAGCCGGCGCAACCGCACGCTGACCGCGCCGGAACTGGCCCGGCGTCTGGCGCTGCCGCGCTCGACGATTTTCCGCTTGCTGACGACCCTGGAAACCATGGGGTTCGTCACCCGCAGCGGCAATGAATATCGCCTCGGCATGTCGGTGCTGCGCCTGGGCTTCGAATACCTGGCCTCGCTGGAACTGACCGAGCTCGGCCAGCCGCTGCTGGCCCGCCTGTGCGACCGCCTCAACTACCCGAGCAACCTGGTGGTGCGCGACGGGCGCTCGATCGTCTACGTGGCCAAGGTCTCGCCGCCGTCGGTGTTCTCCAGCGCGGTGAACGTGGGCACCCGCCTGCCCGCCCACGCCACGGTCCTGGGGCGCATTCTGCTCGAAGACCTGTCGCTGGCCGAGCTGCGCGAGCTGTACCCGGAAGATCACCTGGAACAGTTCTCGCCCTGCACGCCGAAAACCGTGATGGAGCTGTTCGACATGGTCCAGGCCGACCGTCAGCGCGGTTTTGTCAGCGGTGAAGGCTTCTTCGAGTCAGCAATCTCGACCGTCGCCGCACCGGTACGCGATCAATCCGGACAGATCGTCGCCGCCTTGGGCGTGACCATTCCGACCACCCAGATCGCCCACGTCAATTTCAACGAATTGCTCCTGCAGGTGCGTCGCAGCGCCGACGAGCTGTCGCGGTTGCTCGACTACAACAGCGCTGCCGGCCACGACGGCCAGCACCGCGTGACCGCCTTGATGAGGGATTGAGATGAGTCTCTATCAACTGCAAGACAGCACCGCAATCGTGACCGGCGGCTCTTCCGGGATTGGCCTGGCCTGTGTCGAGTTGCTGCTCGAAGCCGGCGCCGCCGTGGCCTTTTGCGGTCGCGACGCAGATCGCCTGCGCAGCGCCGAAGCCGAGTTGCGCCAACGCTTCCCCGCGGCGAAATTGCTGGCCCAGGTGTGCAACGTGCTTGATGCGGACTCGGTCAACGCCTTTGCCGCCGCCAGCCTGGCCGCACTGGGACCGGCCAGCGTGTTGATCAACAACGCCGGACAAGGTCGGGTCTCGACCTTCGCCGACACCACCGACAACGCCTGGACCGAAGAGTTGAACCTGAAATTCTTCTCGGTGATCAATCCGGTTCGCGCCTTCAAGGCGCAGCTGCAAGGCCGGTCGAACGCCGCCATCGTCTGCGTCAATTCGCTGCTGGCCAGCCAGCCGGAGCCGCACATGGTCGCCACCTCCGCCGCGCGTGCCGGGGTGATGAACCTGGTGCGTTCAATGGCCACCGAATTTGCCGCCGAAGGCATTCGGGTCAACGGCATCCTCATCGGCCTGGTCGAGTCCGGGCAATGGCGCCGACGTTTCGAAGCCCGCGAAGAACGGGAGCTGGACTGGAGCCGATGGACCGCCCGATTGGCTCAACAAAAACACATTCCCTTGGGGCGCCTGGGCCTGCCGATTGAAGCGGCCCGCGCGATCCTGTTTCTGGCCTCGCCTCTGTCGGCTTACACCACAGGCAGCCATATCGATGTTTCCGGAGGCCTGTCCCGCCATGCGTAATGAAAATACTGTCACCGTTGGCGCTGCCATCACCGCATTTCTCGAGCAGTGCGACGTCAAGGCCGCCTTCGGCGTGATCTCGATCCACAACATGCCGATCCTCGATGCGTTCGCCGTGCGCGGCAACATCCGTTTTGTCATGGCCCGGGGTGAAGCCGGTGCCACCAACATGGCCGATGCCTATGCCCGCACCACCGGTGGCTTGGGCGTGTGCCTGACGTCCACCGGCACCGCCGCCGGTAACGCCGCCGGGGCACTGGTCGAAGCACTGACCGCCGGCACGCCGCTGCTGCACATCACCGGGCAGATCGAAACGCCGTACCTGGATCAGGAGTTCGCCTACATCCACGAAGCCCGCGATCAACTGACCATGCTCAAGGCCGTGTCGAAAGCCGCGTTCCGGGTGCGCAGCGTCGAAACCGCCCTCAGCACCATGAAGCTGGCCGTACAAACCGCACTGACCGCGCCGACCGGGCCGGTCAGCGTGGAAATCCCGATCGACATCCAGTCGACCTTCATTCCGATGCCGACCGACCTGTCGCCCCTGCCAATCCCGGTGGCCGTGCCCGCGCCCGAAGCGCTGGACCTGGTCGCCGAGCGCCTGGCCAGTGCCACCCGTCCCCTGCTGTGGCTGGGCGGTGGCGCGCGGCATGCCGGCCCGCAAGTCAAACGCCTGCTGGACATGGGCGTCGGCGTGATCACCTCGACTCAAGGTCGCGGCGTGGTCAACGAAGATGACGAGCGCTGCCTCGGGGCGTTTTCGCAAAACAAACTGGTCGAGAAGTTCCTGCAAAGCTGCGACGCCCTGCTGATCGCCGGTTCCCGCCTGCGCAGCAACGAGACGTTCAAGTACGCGCTGAAGTTGCCGCGCAACACCTTGCGCATCGACGCCAACCCGGCCATCGAAGGTCGCAGCTACAACAGCGAGCTGTTCATCTGCGGTGACGCGGCGCTGGCCCTCGAAGGCCTGGCGGATCGCCTCGAAGGTCGCTTGCAGATCGACCCGACGTTCCTCGCCGAGCTCAAGGCCGTTCGCGAAAAATCCCGCACGCAACTGATCGCCGACCTCGGCCCGTACTCGGCGATGGTCGAACAGCTGCAAGCCAGCACCGGGCGCAATTTCAGCTGGGTGCGCGATGTCACGCTGTCCAACAGCATCTGGGGCAACCGTCTGTTGACGTTGTACCACCCACGCGCCGGCGTGCATGCCCTCGGCGGCGGCATTGGCCAAGGCCTGTCGATGGGCATCGGCGCCGCCGTGGCCGCGGCGGAGACGGCTCCTGAGCGCAAGGTCTTCGCCCTGGCCGGTGACGGCGGTTTCATCCTCAACCTTGGTGAGCTGGCGACCCTGGTGCAAGAGAACGCCAACGTGGTGATCCTGCTGATGAACGATCAACGCTATGGCGTGATCCGCAACATTCAGGACGCGGTCTACGGCAGCCGTCACTGCTACGTCGACCTGCACACCCCGGATTATTCCAAGCTGGCCGAATCGCTGAACCTGCGCCACGGCCTGGTCACCGACCTGAAGGATTTCGGCCGCGTGGTCGACGGCGCGCTGGCGCAACCCGGTCCGTTCCTGTTGGAAGTCGACATGCTCGCCGTCGGCAGCTTCGCCACCCAGTTCGCCGGCCCGCCCAACAGCGAAACCAAAGCGCAGAAAGCCACGGCTTGAGGACTTCGTCATGTTGCACATCACCATGATCGGCTGCGGCGCCATTGGCGTCGGCGTACTCGAACTGCTGGAGAAAGACCCGCAGCTGTGCGTCGACTACGTGATCGCCTCGGCCGGCTCGGAAGAGCTTGTACGTCAAAGGCTGGCCAGTTTCAAACAACCGCCGCAAGTGCTGACGGCATTGCCGGCGGATGCGCGCCCGGACCTGTTGGTCGAGTGCGCCGGCCATCGCGCCATCGAAGAACATGTGTTGCCGGCGCTGGAGCGTGGCATCGCCTGCCTGATCGTCTCGGTCGGCGCGCTGTCCGAAGTCGGCCTGGTCGAACGCCTGGAAGCGGCGGCCGAACGCGGCCAGACCCGCATCGAATTGCTGCCCGGCGCCATCGGCGGCATCGATGCCTTGTCGGCGGCCAAGGTCGGCGGCCTCGATTCGGTCAACTACACCGGGCGCAAGCCGGCCCGCGCCTGGAAAAACACCCCGGCCGAACAGGCCTGCGATCTGGACAGCATCAGCGAAGCCACGGTGATTTTTCAGGGCAGCGCCCGGGAAGCGGCCCGCCTCTACCCGAAAAATGCCAACGTCGCCGCGACCCTGTCGCTGGCCGGGCTCGGCCTGGATCGCACCCACGTAACGCTGATCGCCGACCCGCTGAGCGAGGAGAACGTGCATCACTTCGAAGCCCGCGGAGCCTTTGGCGGTTTCGAACTGAGCTTGCGTGGCAAGCCGCTGGTGGCCAACCCGAAGACCTCGGCGCTGACCGTTTACAGCGTCGTCCGCGCCTTGGGCAACCATGCCCACGCGATTTCGATTTAGGGGACAGTCGATGACTCTCGAACAGACTTTACCGATCTGCATTGCCGGCGACTGGCGCCTGGGGCGCGGCGAGCGCTACGCCACGTGCTACCCGGCCACCGGCGAGGCCGTTGCCTGGCTCAACGCCGCCAGTGTCGAAGACGTGGAAGACGCCGTGCAAGGGGCGCATCAGGCGTTTTTGCACAGCGGCTGGGCGCAGCGCAAACCCCACGAGCGGGCCAGCGTGCTGTACCGCATCGCCGAACTGATCCGCTCGCGCAGTGAAGAACTGGCGCAATTGCAGCGCCAGGACAACGGCAAACCGATCAACGAAACCCGTGCCCTGGTGGCCAGCGCGGCCGGCACCTTCCAGTTTTTCGCCGCGGCCTGTGAAACCCTCGAGGAAACCATCACGCCATCCCGTGGTGACTTCGTCAGCATGAGCGTCTACGAGCCGATGGGCGTGATCGCCGCGATCACCCCGTGGAACTCGCCGATTGCCAGCGAAGCGCAGAAGGTCGCTCCGGCCCTGGCGGCGGGCAACGCGGTGGTGATCAAACCGGCGGAAATCACTCCGCTGATGGCCTTGCAACTGGCGCGCATCTGCGAAGAGGCCGGGTTGCCCAAAGGTCTGCTCAGCGTGTTGCCGGGCAAGGGTTCGCTGCTCGGTGATGCCTTGACCCGCAACCCGCTGGTCAAGCGCGTGTCGTTCACCGGCGGCACCAGGACCGGCAAACACATTGCCCACATCGCCGCCGACAAGATGATGCCGGTGTCGCTGGAACTCGGTGGTAAATCGCCGACCATCGTCCTCGATGATGCCGATCTCGATCACGCGGTGGCCGGCGTGCTATATGGCATCTTCAGCTCTTCGGGCGAAGCCTGCATCGCCGGCTCGCGACTGTTTGTCGCCCGCGCGCTGTACGAACCGTTCATGGCGCGCCTGGTGGCGGCGGCGGCCGAGTTGCGGGTTGGTGATCCGGCGGACGAGCGCACGCAGATGGGCCCGTTGATCAGCGCCGGTCACCGCGAGTCGGTGGAGCGTTATGTTGCACTGGGGCTCGCTGAAGGTGGACGTCTGCTGCTGGGTGGCCAACGCCCGAGCGGCGGTATTTACGACCAGGGTTACTACTACCCGCCGACCATCCTCGAAGGCTTGAACAACCGTCAACAGGTGTGCCAGGAAGAGATCTTCGGCCCGGTGCTGGTGGCCATGCCGTTCGATGACGAAGCGGCATTGCTTGAGCAAGCCAACGACAGCCTGTACGCCCTCGCCGCCGGGATCTGGACCCGCGATTACAAACGCGCCTGGGCCCTGGGTCGAAAAATCCAGGCCGGCACGGTGTGGATCAACACCTACAAGCAGTTCTCGATTTCCACCCCGTTCGGTGGCTGGCGCGACAGCGGCCTGGGCCGTGAAAAAGGCCGCCTGGGCATCCTGCAGTACATGGAACAGAAAAGCCTTTATTGGGGCATGAATCAACAGCCACTGGCCTGGGCCGGTGTGCAAACGGAGGTTGGGTTATGAGCGTCTTGGGCATTGATGAAGTCACCTATGGCGTCGAGGACCTCGAGACCAGCGTGCGGTTCTTCAGCGACTGGGGCCTGAGCAAGGTCAGCGAGCAGCCTGACGAGGTGATCTTCGAAACCCTCAACGGCTGCCGCGTGGTGCTGGCCGATATCAACAAGGCCGGCCTGCCACCGGCCATCGAAGCCGGCTCGACCGTGCGCGAAGTGGTCTGGGGCGTCGAAAGCGACGCCGACCTGAAGCTGTACAGCGAGCGAATCGCCAACGATCCGGGCTTCATCGAAGCCAACGGGCGTATTGGTTGCACCGACCCCAATGGCCTGGCGATCCGTCTGCAAGTGACCCGCAAGCGAGAACTGCAGATCGAATGCAGCGGCCACAACACCTGGCAAACCAAAGGCCGGATCAACAAGGCCGCGCCGATCTACGACCGTGCCACGCCGATCGAAGTCGGGCACGTGGTGTTTTTCGTCAAGGACGTCAACGTCTGCGAAGCCTTCTACCACGAGCGCTTCGGCTTCCAGGCCTCGGACCGCTATCCCGACCGCGGCGCGTTCCTGCGCACCGCCGAAGAAGGCGGCCACCACGACCTGTTCATGCTGCAACTGCCCGCCCCTCGCGCCGGCCTGAACCACGTTGCCTTCACCGTGCGCGATGTGCACGAAGTGTTCGGCGGCGGCATGCACATTTCCCGCCGCGGCTGGGCCACGGAAATCGGCCCCGGCCGGCACCCGGTGTCGTCCGCGTTCTTCTGGTACTTCAAGAACCCGGCCGGCGCGCTGGTCGAATACTACGCCGACGAAGACCAACTGACCGGCGAATGGCAGCCACGCACCTTCGAACCCGGCCCGACGATATTCGCCGAGTGGGCGATCGCCGGCGGCATCGATGGCAATACCCGACGCCAGCAACATGTCGAAGCGCCGCAGGGCAAGTTCCTCACCGACAAGCCGAAACCCTGAGCGAACACGACGTACGACTTTATTCCCGTGCGCGAAATGATCCGCGAACGGGTACGCAATGGAGGTCAATGAGATGAGCAATACCGAACCGTACCTGGAGCCCCATCAGGCCCGTAAACGGCCCAATACCCCGTTCGAAGAGTTGCTGGGCGACTCCATCGAACGCGCCTTCGGCAATGGCGTGACCGAGCTGCCCGACCTGCTCGCGCACCTGAACCGGGCCGGGCCGCCCTGCCCGCTGACCAGCGGCGAGTGGACAACGGATGCCTATAAAACCCTGATGGCTCGGCTGGGCGAATGACCCGCCGGAGGACAATAAGAAATGAACATGAATACAACCGTCGATCCTGTTGAAAACCTCTTGGCCAATGGCTTGAAGAACCTGTGGTTCCCGGTGCTGCCTTCCGATCAGCTGGGCGAAAAACCCGTGTCGATCCGTCGCCTGGGCTACAAGATTGCCCTGTGGCGCGACAATGACGGCAGCGTGCATGCCCTGGAAGATCACTGCCCGCATCGCGGCGCGCCGTTGTCCCAGGGCCCGGTGCTGGGTGACCGCCTGCAATGCCCTTATCACGGCGTCGAAGTGCGCTGTGACGGCACCGTCACCAAAGTGCCCGGCAGCCCCGGTTGCAAACTGGAAGGCAGCCGCCCAACGCGGATGTTCCACACCCGTGAAGCCGCTGGCGCGATCTTTCTCTACAACGCCGTCGACCCGCACGTGGACACCCCGCCGGAACTGGTGCTGCCCGAGCAACTGACCTCCCCCGAATGGAGCAGCTTCCTGTGCTATGCGGAGTGGAAAGGCGACTACCGCTACGTCATCGACAACGTCATGGACCCGATGCACGGCACCTACCTGCACAAGATGTCGCACTCCATGAGCGAAGGCGAAGCCACGGCCAAGTTCGTCACCCGCGACACCAACCACGGTTTCTTCTTCGAGAAGGAAGGCCAGCGCGGGGTGAATTTCGACTGGACCGAATTCATGGACAACAGCTGTCACTGGCTGCGTCTGGAAATCCCCTACCCGAAAACCGGCGGCCCGGGCGGCAACTTCACCATCATCGGCAGCTACACGCCGAGCAGCCGTGCCTTGTCGGCGGTGTTTCACTGGCGTTGCCGTCCACTGACCGGCTGGCAGCGGGACACCTGGCGCTTCCTCTACAAGAACCGTCTGGAAGCCCGGCACTGGGCGGTGCTGGAACAGGATCGGGTGCTGCTCGAATTCATGGAGCCGGACGCCAACCAGCGGGAAAACCTGTACCAGCATGACCTCGGCGTGGTGCGCCTGCGCCGCTACCTGAAAAATGCGGCCAAGGCCCAGCTGGAGCTGATCGACGCGAAGCAGTTGCCATGAACGCAGGGCAAGGGGTGTTCCCGACCTCCACGCTGGTTGAAGTGAGCGCGCTGGTGTTTCCTGAACTGCGGGTGGAGATCGAGGCCGGCGCGCGTCTCGATCTCGATTTGCGAACTGTCGAAAAGAGGTGACCGATGTCCCATTCCTCCCCCCTCACCGCGCTCGTGCATACCCTGCGCTACGAAGCCGAAGGCATCATCAGCGTCGAATTGCAGCCGTATGGCGACACCGTCTTCCCCCCGTTCGAAGCCGGCTCGCACATTGACCTGCACCTGCCCAACGGGCTGGTGCGCAGCTATTCGTTGCTCAACTCGCCGAGCGATCGCGGCCGTTACGTGGTCGGTATCCTGCGCGACCGCAACAGCCGTGGCGGTTCGGAATATGTGCATGGGCAATTGCGGGTCGGCATGCAATTGTCGATCTCGTCGCCGCGCAATAACTTCCAGCTCGACCTGAGCGCCAGACACAGCGTGTTGGTGGCCGGTGGCATCGGCATCACGCCGATCTACTGCATGTTTCGCCAACTGCTGGCGCTGGGAAAATCCGCCGAGCTGATCTATTGCGCCCGTTCACGGCAGGAAGCCGCGTTGGTCGAAGAACTCAGCGGCCTGAGCGCCACCGTGCTTTATCACTTCAACGATGAAAAAGGCATGCCGCCGGACTTGAGTGCCTACCTGGCCGGTCAGCCGGGTGACACACACTTCTATTGCTGCGGGCCGACGCCGATGCTCGATGCCTTCGAAAGCACCTGCGAAGGCCTCGGTTATCCCCATGCCCATATCGAGCGTTTCGCGGCGGCGGAGCTGCCGCCGTCCGCAGATGCGCAGAGCAGTTACAGCGTCGAGCTGAAAAAAACCGGCAAGACCCTGTCGATCGAGCCGGGTTTGAGTTTGCTCGACGTGTTGCTCGAGGCGGGTTGCGACATTGAATACAGCTGTCGCGAAGGGGTGTGTGGGTCGTGCGAAACACGGGTCCTGGAAGGTGATGTCGATCATCGCGACGGGGTGCTGACCAAGGCCGAGCGTGCGGCGAATAAATCAATGATGGTTTGTGTATCGGGTTGCAAGAGTCGCCGTTTGGTACTCGACTTATAACCGCCGTTGTATTTCATCTGTTAAACGGGCCGACAGTTTTGTCGGCTTTTTTTTGCGCGTCCACTGGTTTGGACGCCACTTCATTTTCCAGCTTGGGCACGGTCCCCCTGTAGGAGCTGGCTTGCCAGCGATGATCGTCAACGATAACGCGTGTGATCTGGTTAAACGCGGCGTACTTGAGTCCATCGCCAGCAAGCTGGCTCCTACAAGTATTGCGTTATCTGTGTTTCCACGTGCGAGACCTTTTTATGCGAGTCGAGTGAGGGCGCACACATAACGTGCACTTTCGTTACTCTTTAAAGCTTACGTTTCACGGGCAATACAAGGAAATGCGTTCCCCATATAAACCATTGTTTTTACTGATTTTATTTTATGAATAAACACCTCGACACAGTTGGCATAGATTCTGCTCTATTCCCCTCAAGTTCATAGATCAAACGCCGTATCACCTACGAAACAGCAAAAACAAAAACGCACTCCAATACCGCAACACCCGAAGTCACTCGCCCATTGCCACTTTCAAGGCAAGCGGAAAAGTGTTGCCGGTCACTTTGTAGCGCTCAATATTGCAGGGGAAGTGAGCATGAAGAATTACGTGATATGCCTGGGGCTGATGATGAGCAGCTGCGTCAGTTTCGCCGGCGAACCCGGCCCTGCCGCGCCCGTGACATCGACTCCCGGTAAAAAGCCCTTCCCGCACATCGCCTGGCGCAGCGATGATGGCCAAAGCAGCCTGGATATCGGCGGCGCCTTGCGCACCAACTATCGCGACGAACATTGGGACACCACCGAAAACAATGGCCGGTTTCTTTTCGATACTTTCCGCATCGACATCCAGGCGAGCTACAAGAACCTGTTCAGTGATGTCGGCTACTGGTTCCAGGACGACGGCAAACGCTCCATTGATCGCGGCTTCGTCGGCTACCGCTTCAACACCAATTCAAACCTGCAACTGGGCGCGCCGTTCAAGCCATTCGGCCTCGAACCCTACCCGCAATTCGGCTGGAGCTATCACCTGCCCTTCTTCATGGGGTATGGCGTCAGCGCCGGTTCGGGTTTGAAGTACAGCTACAAGGACAAGGACTGGGACCTGCAACTGGGGTATTTCCCGCGCATGATGCCCTCGGACATTCGCTACTCGCCGGAAGTCGGACGCTACGCCGACCTCAAGGACAATGCGATCCCCTTCACCCAGTCGCGCCAGGACAACGAAAAGCACAACCAGATCAACGCCCGCGTCGCGCGGACTTTTGTCAACGACGGCTGGAAAGCCGAGGTCGGGGCCTCGGTGGCCGCTGCCCAGCTGTACAACGCCACCACCCGGGATGACGGTGATTACTGGGCCGGCGGCATCCACGCCGTGATCAATGCTGGCCAATGGACCGTCAGCACCCAGGGCATCCGCTACGAGTACGACCCGAAAAATCCGGCCGGCGTCAGCAACGACTCGGTGCTGATGGGCGGCAACGGCCTGACGCCCGCGTACCTGATCGCCTCCAAGGCAACCATTGCTTCGCTGAACATCGGTTATGACATTCCGACGCCGAAGTTGGGGCAGTTGAAGAAGATCAAACTGTACAACGACTACAGTCGCATGATGAAAGACCAGAGCGGTTGGGACGACTCGCAGATGTACACCGTCGGCGCACAGTTCCTGGCGATGCCGATCATGGCGTGGGTCGACCTGACCTGGGCGAAAAACGCCAACCCCTACGGCGGTGCGGAAAATGGCACTGGCTTTACCAACACCAGTTCGATCGGCAGCAACGAGTGGTACTACCGGACCAACATCAACATCGGCTATTACTTCTGATGGGTGTTGCCCTCTCCCCCGCGGGAGAGGGCAAACGCCAGGCTCAGGTGTGATGAATGTCCCGATCCTTGGTTTCCGGCAGGAAGAAAATACCCAGGATGGCCGTCATCACCGCGATGATGATCGGGTACCACAGCCCGTAGTAGATATCACCCGTGGCCGCGACCATGGCGAACGCCACCGTGGGCAGGAAGCCGCCGAACCAGCCGTTGCCGATGTGGTACGGCAGCGACATCGAGGTGTAGCGGATGCGCGCCGGGAACAGTTCCACCAGCCAGGCGGCGATCGGGCCGTAGACCATGGTCACGTAGATCACCAGGACGGTCAGGAGCAACAGCACCATCGGGTAGTTGGTCTTGGCCGGGTCGGCCTTCTCGGGGTAGCCGGCTTCCTTGAGCGAAGAACCGAGGGTCGCGACGAAGGCGTCGTTCTTGGCCTTGAAGTCGGCGGCCGGCATGCCGGTGCCCTCGAAGCTCTGGATGACTTTCTCGCCGATGCGCACCTGCGCAACGGTGCCCGGCTCGGCCTTCACGTTCTCATAGGGTATGGCCCGCTTGGCCAACACAGTCTTGGCCAGGTCGCAGGAGCTGGTGAATTTGGCCTTGCCCACCGGGTCGAACTGGAACGAGCACTGGTCGGGATCGGCAATCACCGTGACCGGATTCTTCTCCTGCGCGATGAACACGTCGGGGTTACCGTACTGGGTCAACGCATGGAAGATCGGGAAGTAGGTCAGCGCCGCGATGATGCAGCCGGCCATGATGATGCCCTTGCGCCCGATGCGGTCGGACAGGCTGCCGAAGATGACGAAGAACGGCGTACCGATCAGCAGCGAGCCGGCGATCAACAGGTTGGCGGTCTGCGGGTCGATCTTCAGCGTTTGCAGGAGGAAGAACAGCGCGTAGAACTGCCCGGTGTACCAGACCACAGCCTGGCCGGCAGTACCGCCGAGCAAGGCCATGATGACGATCTTGAGGTTGTCCCAGCGGGCGAAGGATTCGGTCAGCGGCGCCTTGGAGGACTTGCCTTCGGCCTTCATTTTCAGGAACACCGGCGACTCGCTGAGTTGCAGGCGGATGTACACCGAGACGATCAGCAGCAAGATCGACAGCAGGAACGGAATCCGCCAGCCCCAGGCCTCGAAGGCTTCGGTGCCGAGGATGGTGCGGCAGGCGAGGATCACCAGCAGCGAAAGGAACAGGCCGAGGGTCGCGGTGGTCTGGATCCACGAAGTGAAGTAGCCGCGCTTGCCCTTGGGCGCATGTTCGGCGACGTAGGTCGCCGCACCGCCGTACTCACCGCCCAGGGCCAGGCCTTGCAACAGGCGCAGGGTGATCAGGATGATCGGCGCTGCGACCCCGATGGTCGCGTAGCCGGGCAGGAAGCCGACGATGGCCGTGGAGATACCCATGATCACAATGGTGATGAGGAAGGTGTGCTTGCGTCCGATCATGTCACCCAGTCGGCCGAACACGATGGCGCCGAAGGGGCGTACGGCGAAGCCCGCGGCGAACGCGAGCAGCGCGAAGATGAAGGACGTTGTCTCGTTGACCCCGGCGAAGAAGTGCTTGGCGATGATCGCGGCAAGCGAGCCGTAAAGGTAAAAGTCGTACCACTCGAACACGGTGCCCAGGGACGAGGCAAAAATGACCTTGCGCTCCTCCTTGGTGAGCCCGTGGTGGGACGCGCTGCCCGTGGTTGTACTGTCGATTGCGGCCATGAGTCTTCTCCGTCTTTGTTGTTATTTATAGGCCGGAGTACCCCACTACCTCTCTGCCGCACCCTGGCCCTGGGGCTGATGTCATCGGATTACGGATTGCGCAAAGCATGCACACAGGTTGACGACCTCGCATTGCTGCAAGGTTTCCTGAAGCATAATCGGCTTCGCGCAGATATCCACTCGACGGCGACAGTTACTTGCCCGGCATCGACCCTTTTCGGCCAGAAATCCACACGGGCGGTCGAAGCGTTTCACCGATACCCGTGCTTGGTGTTAAATAGAACGCTCAGAGTGTCAGCCCGGCCCTGTCGCGTAATGCACTGCCACGAGAACCGTTATGAACCCCCATTTTAAGAACAGTGATGTCCTTGCCTCGCAGATCCAGCGTGACGAAAACACTCACCGCATCCCCCATCAGCAGCCAGTGGTAACCGCATGATCGAGGTCACCGAAGTCTCCATTGCCGAACTGCGTGCGGCGCTCGAATCCGGCCGGACCACCGCGGTCGAGCTGGTCCAGGCCTATCTCGCCAGGATCGATGCCTATGACGGAACCGACACCCCCACCGCCCTCAACGCGGTGGTGGTGCGCAATCCCGATGCCCTCGTGGAAGCGCAGGCATCCGATGCCCGTCGGGCCAAAGGCGAGACCCTGGGTCCGCTCGATGGCATCCCCTATACGGCCAAGGACAGTTATCTGGTCAAGGGGCTGACCGCAGCCTCGGGCAGTCCGGCATTCGCCAACCTGATCGCCTATCGCGATGCGTTCACCATCGAGCGGCTGCGCGCCGCGGGGGCGATCTGCCTGGGCAAGACCAATATGCCGCCCATGGCCAACGGCGGCATGCAGCGCGGGGTCTATGGCCGCGCGGAGAGCCCGTACAACGCCGACTACCTCACCGCCCCCTTTGCCTCTGGCTCGTCGAACGGCGCCGGGACTGCCACCGCCGCCAGTTTCGCCGCCTTCGGCCTGGCTGAAGAAACCTGGTCGAGCGGACGCGGACCTGCGTCGAACAATGGCCTGTGTGCCTATACGCCGTCGCGCGGAGTGATCTCGGTGCGCGGCAACTGGCCGTTGACCCCGACCATGGACGTTGTGGTGCCGTTTGCCCGAACCATGGCCGACCTGCTCGAGGTGCTCGACGTGGTGGTCGCGGAGGATCCCGATACCCGCGGCGATCTGTGGCGGATGCAACCCTGGGTGCCGATTCCGAGCGTCGCCTCGGTGCGCCCGGCCTCCTATGCATCGCTGGCGGCGGATAGCGCCGCGCTCGCTGGAAAACGCTTTGGCGTTCCGCGCATGTACATCAACGCCGATCCCGAAGCGGGCACGGCGGATGCGCCGGGTATCGGGGGCCCGACCGGGCAGCGGATCAACACCCGGCCCTCGGTGATCGGACTCTGGGAAGAGGCGCGCCAGGCACTGGAAGCTGCGGGGGCCGAAGTGCTCGAGGTCGATTTCCCGATGGTCTCCAATTGCGAGGGTGATCGTCCGGGTGCACCGACGGTGTTTACCCGGGGCCTGGTGTCCAAGGAGTTCCTGCATCATGAGTTATGGGATCTGACGGCCTGGGCGTTCGATGATTTTCTGCAAGCCAACGGCGATCCGCAATTGAATCGCCTGGTCGATGTCGACGGGCCGCTGATTTTCCCCCACGACCCGGGGACCCTGCCCAACCGCGAGGGCGACCTGGTCGCGGGCATGGACGAGTATGTGCGGATGGCCGAGCGCGGCATCACACCCTGGGACCAGATCGCCACGGTGCCGGATGGTCTGCGCGGGCTGGAACAGACCCGTCGAATCGACCTGGAGGACTGGATGGATCGACTGGGCCTCGATGCGGTGATCTTCCCGACGGTAGCCGATGTCGCGCCAGCGAATGCCGACGTCGACCCGCAGTCCGCGGATATCGCCTGGAGTAACGGCATCTGGGTCGCCAACGGCAACCTCGCCATCCGCCACCTGGGTGTGCCCACGGTCACCGTGCCGATGGGCATCATGCCCGACATCGGCATGCCGGTCGGGCTGACGTTTGCCGGTCGGGCTTATGATGATTCGTCGTTGTTGCGCCTGGCGGCGGCATTTGAGTCGACGGGAACGAAGCGCCTGATTCCGCCTCGGACTCCGCCGTTGGCAAGTGGCAAAAAATAACAGCGGTGTGTTGGCTTGCCCCTGTTTAGGGCATTACACCGATCACCTGTAGGAGCGAGGTACATCCGCAAGGACTGGTCGGCTGTCGAGGCGCCTTCGCTGGCAAGCCAGCTCCCACAGTGTGATCTGTCCGCTCCCTCCCGTCTTCAAGCCGCCGCCACCCGTTCGTTGTTGTTAGTCACTTCAAACTGCCCCACCAGTTTTTGCAGTTTGTTGGCATTGAGCCTCACGGTTTCGGCACTGCTCTGCAGCACTACCACCGTCTGGCGCATCTCGGTGGAAGACTGGTCGACCTGCCGGATCGTCCTGCCATAATCGAGGCTGTGCTTGTTGAGCTGCTGAATGATCGCAAACATGCTTTCCACGGCCTGATGCAACTGCACGTTTTCCGAGGAGGCATCTTCGGCCAGGCGCAGGCTGTTATCGACGTCCTTGACCCCCTCCTCCATGAACCTCACGGCTTTTTGCGTTTCGCCCTGCAGGCCTTCGACCATCTGCCGAATATCGTCGGCCGCCCGTGACGTGCGTGAGGCGAGACTGCGTACCTCATCGGCCACCACCGCAAAGCCTCGCCCATGCTCACCCGCGCGCGCCGCCTCGATGGCGGCATTGAGTGCCAGCAGATTGGTCTGGTTGGTGATGTCGCTGATCAGGCTGGTGATGTTGCCGATTTGCGTCATCCGGCTGTCGAGCAGCTGCACGCTTGAAGAAGAGCGCTCGACCACATCCCGAATCGACTGGGTGCCTGCCTGCACCGCGAGAAACTGTTCACGGGCACGGGTGACGACTTCGTCCATCACCTGCTTCATCTGCTCGGCACTGGCCGAGGCTTGCTGGATCTCGCCCAACTGGTCTTCAACGATAATCATCATGTGATGCACCGCTTCGGCCACCTCGGCGGAGGTGATGCCGGCTTCCTGGCTGCGGCCCAGCATCATCTGATTGGTGGTGCCGACGTTGCGACTGGCCTTCACCACTTGCCCGACCACCGAGTCCAGATGGTCGATGAAACTGTTGATCCAGCGCCCCATGTCACCGGTCTCGTCGTTGGCCATGGTCGTGGGGTCCAGGCGCTGACGCAGGTTGCCCTCGCCCTCGGCAATGGTCCTGATCACACTGGTCATCCCGTCCAGCCGGGCCGCCAGTCGCTTGGGCCCCAGCAGACTGAACAGGAGTGTGGCGCCGACCATGCTCACGACTTCGACGGCATCGATCAGGCCCTGGGTCAGGCCACTGTAATGCTGGACCATGAAATTGCAGGCAAACAGTCCGGTCATGGTCGCCAGATAGGGCTTCATCAGGCCATGGCTGAGTGAGCGTCGGCGGTAGACCTCCTCCAGGTCGGCCTCACACATCATGCCCCAGCGATCGGGCGATCCTGGCAACTGGAAGGTGACGCCCTTGCCGACCACGGGAACGTGCCGGTAATCCGAGTAACCGGGATAGGTCACGAACAGGTTGGAGCCCTTGCGGATGGTCTCGCGTACACCCGGGTGCAGTTGCTGGGTCGCCGGGTCGGTAAAGCGCAGTTCCAGTTCGGTGTGGCGCTGGATCTGTACGGTCTTCCACGGTGTGTGCACGCCGCTTTTGAGGTTTTCACCGTGGGTAAAGGTGCCGTCCTCGAAACGTGAGCGCGACAAGGCGGTCCCCGGCTCGATGGCGGGATCAAATCGTGATTGCGCCATGAACAGATAATTGTCGCCGGACTCGGCAAAAATGTGCCCGGCCTCGCGCTGGATAAGATCGCCCAGCACATCGTTGGGCACGCGACCACAGAGGCAGCCAAGGACTTTTCCATCGGCCTTCAGGGGCTGATAGAACATCAAGGTGACTTCATCGTGGAAGCGTGAAGAGGATGGACCGATGGGCAAGGTCAGTGGATCGCGGTAAGGACCGTGGAGAAACGGCGCCTTCAATCCTTCGGCCAATGCACGGGTGTGCTCGAGCCGGGTGTTGCCCCGCCGGTTCCAGGTCGAGACGATGACGCTGCCGGCAGTATCAACCACAAACAACTCGGAAAAATCTTCCGCCTGGCGCAGCTTGTCCATCAGCGTTGTACTGTCGAGACGGGCGAAATCACGGCCGAGATGGTCTGCCAGTTCAGCCAGGTGTTCCCACTGTTCGCGGGTCCAGTTGTGCAGCAACTGTACGCGGGTTTCAGCGATGGCTTCGAAGGTTTGCTCGATCACCGGGTACGCCGACCGATTGAGCCGGCACGACCAGCCCATGGCTATTTTTCCGGTTTTGCCGAACCAGGGTAACCAGCTTTTCTCGCCAGGGGATAACTGCATGGCATTACTTGATAGCGACATTTACTTCCCCGACCACGACGTTCAGTTGGGAAAATCAGTAGCAAATACCAGGCCAGTTCGTAAGCAGGCTAACCATTGCTCCGGGGGCTGCGCAGGGCTCCAGAATGCGCAATCCCATGCTTCAACTCAGTGCGCCAATCGTGACATGCCCTGGAAAAGCGCTGACAAGCTGAGCATCGCGTCCTCCAGCAAACGGCAGGAGCTATGGCAAGATCAAAAGATCGCAGCCTCGCTTCGCTCGACAGCTCCTACAGTAATCGGGGCGTACACAGATCCCTTGTGCTAATCCTTGGCTCCGTCGCGCTGCAACACCGACTCGCCCGCCTGTGGCGGCAGCCGCAGGTTGTCCAGCAAGGCGATGGCCGCCAGCACCGCCACACAGAGGAATGTCAGCTGAAAGTCGCCGGTCTCGGCCTGCCCGGTCGTGCCATGGATGTTCATCGCCAGACGCAGCAGCAACGCGCCGATGGCAACCCCCATCGCCATGCTCAACTGGAAGAACATGCTGAACAGGGTTGAAGCGTCGCTCATCTGCGCCTTGGGGATTTCGGCAAAGGCCAGGGTGTTGAACACAGTGAATTGCATGGAGCGTGACAGGCCACCGACGAACAGGATGAACAGTATCAGCGCCGGACTCATGTGCTCGTCCAGCAACGCACACGCCGCGATCGCCAGTACGCCGAGGATGCCGTTGACCATCAACACCGGACGAAATCCCCACCGTTGCATCACCCGGGTGGTGAAGGGTTTCATGGCCAGGTTGCCGGCGAATACCGCCAGTACCAGCAACCCCGCGTCGAATGCGGAAAGACCGAAAGCCAGTTGAAACATAAGCGGCAGGAGAAACGGCAAGGTGCTGATGGCGATGCGGAAAATCGAGCCCCCGCCCAGGCAGACGCTGAAGGTACGAATACCTGTCACACCCAGCACCAGCAAGGGTTGCGCATGTCGACGCATATGCCGCCAGGCAAAAACCCCGAGCACCCCACCGGCAGCACTCAGTGACAGCCCCTGCAACCAATCGGCACCGCTTTGCCCGAGCATCTCTACGCCATACAGCAATGCCGCACTGGCAATGCCGACCAGCACAAAGCCACTGAAATCGAACGTCCTTGAACTGACCTCATCCCGTTTCGGAATCAACACCAGCGCGGCAATCAAGGCCAGCACACCCAACGGCACATTGAGGTAGAAAATCCACGGCCAGGAGGCATGGGTGACGATGAAACCGCCCACGGGAGGCCCGAGTATCGGGGCCACCAGGCCAGGCCAGGTGATGAAGGAGATCGCCCGCACCAGATCTTTCTTCTCGGTCGTGCGCAACACCGCCAGGCGCCCCACCGGCACCATCATCGCGCCGCTGATTCCTTGCAGCACACGGGCGGCGACAAAGGTTTCCAGGCTGTCGCTCAACCCGCACATCAACGACGACAGGCTGAACAGCACGATCGCCGAACTGAAGACCAGGCGCGAACCGAAGCGATCGGCCAGCCAGCCGCTGATGGGAATGAACACTGCGACAGCGAGCATGTAGGCGCTCATGCCAATGTTCACGTCCACCGCCGCGACGCCGAAGGTCCGGGCCATGTCCGGCAAGGCGGTGGCGATCACGGTGGCGTCGAGGTTCTCCATGAAGAACGTGACGGCGACCAGCAGGGCAATCAGGGTTGAGCGGCGTTGAGACATCGGGCATTCCTGTTCGACACTGTATGCGACACCCCCGGATTCAGCTCCCTAGCGGCGAATGGAGTCCGGGTGCTCGGCATCATCGCGGACCATCAGCATGATGGCGTCGCGCTTTTCCAGCAGGTGGTGGCGAAGAATGCTGCTCAAGCGTTTGCTGTCTCGCGCTTGTAAGGCCTCGATCATTTCTTCGTGATCGTGCAACGCCCTGTCCCACTTCGGCGCCTGCTGGTTGGACAGAAAACGCAACGCCTGGATGCGGCGGTTCAAGGACAGGTAGACCTGGCGCAGCGCCGAGTTGCGTGCGGCCAGGTTGATAATGTCGTGGATGGCCCGGTTACGTTGAAAGTAGCCCGGAAGGTCGTTCTGGTTCTTGCTGACCACCATGGCGTAGTGCAGCGCCTTGATCTCCTCCAGCTCCTGGGCCGTGATGCGCTCACAGGCCAATTCGCCGGCGAAGGCTTCGATCCCGCTCATCAGCTCGAAGGTCTCGCGAATTTCCAGTTCCGACATGCGCGCGACACTCGCGCCGCGGTTGGGGTTGATCTCGATCAGGCCCTCGACCGCCAACACTTTCAGCGCCTCGCGCAACGGAGTCCGGGAGATGCCCAGGGTTTCGCAAAGCTCGCGTTCGTTGAGCTTCTTTCCCGGCGCCAACACACCTTCGGTTATGAAGCTGCGCAGGTGCTCGACCACCGTGTCGTGCAATCGCTGGCGCTCGACCTTGGGCATGAGCCGGGGGCTACCGAGCTCAGCAAGCTGGTCATTATTTTGCATTCAAAATCCTCTTTTGCATCGCTTTAAGGCCAGGCCTTGTTCGAAATCAGTCCAGCTATTGCCCAATATTAGCGCAATTATAGCGTTTGACACAGCAAGATGACCTGCTAACGTATTTTGAATTCAAAATACAAAAAACAGGAGTCACCCATGCTGAAGCTCGATTTCCACCCCGCCGGCCGCCACTTTCTGCAAATTCCAGGGCCCAGCCCGGTGCCGGATCGCATCCTGCGCGCCATGAGCTATCCCACCATCGATCACCGTGGCCCGGAGTTCGGGGAGCTGGGGCTCAAGGTGCTGGAAGGTATCAAAAAGATTTTCAAGACCCGTCACCCTGTCGTCATCTACCCCGCTTCGGGCACCGGTGCCTGGGAAGCGGCACTGTGCAACACCTTGAGTGCGGGCGACGAAGTCCTGATGTTCGAAACCGGTCATTTCGCCACCCTCTGGCAGAAAATGGCCCTGAGCCTGGGGCTCAAGCCGCAATTCATCGGCCGGCCCGGGATCGAGGGCTGGCGCGGCGGGGTCGATGCCTCAATGATCGAAACGCACCTGCGCGCCGATGGCGGTCACCGCATCAAGGCGGTGTGCGTCGTGCATAACGAAACCAGTACCGGCGTGACGTCGGATATCGCCGCGGTGCGCCAGGCTATCGACGCCGCCGGCCATCCGGCGCTGCTGTTGGTCGATACCATTTCCGGCCTCGCCAGCGCCGACTATCGTCATGACGAATGGGGTGTGGACGTCACGGTGTCCGGCTCGCAAAAAGGCCTCATGCTCCCGCCGGGCATCAGCTTCAACGCCCTGTCGCCCAAAGCCATCGAGGCCAGCAAGACCGCCGGCCTGCCCCGCAGTTTCTGGTCCTGGGACGAAATCGTCGACATGAACCAGACCGGCTACTGGCCGTACACCCCCAACACCAACCTGTTGTATGGACTGTCCGAGGCCCTGGACATGATCCTCGGCGAAGGGCTGGACAACGTCTTCATCCGCCACAACCGCCTGGCCCATGCCTGCCGCACGGCCGTGAACGCCTGGGGCCTGGACATCCAGTGCGCCGATCCGGCCGTCTACAGCCCCGTACTGACCGGTGTCATGACCCCCGACGGCATCGACGCCGATGTCGTGCGCAAGACCATCTACGAGCGCTTCGACATGTCCCTTGGGACGGGGCTGGGCAAGATGAAAGGCCGGATGTTCCGTATTGGCCACTTGGGTGACTGCAACGATCTGATGTTGATGGCGACACTGACCGGCTGCGAAATGGGCTTGCAAATGGCAGGGGTAAAACTCCAATCCAGTGGCGTGCTGGCAGCCATGGATTACCTGGGAGGGCAAGCCGTGCCGCTGCGGCGCGAATGATCTGAAAGCGCTGCGGCCTCTGCCGCAGCGCGTTGCTCCGACTAACTATCCCGAATCCTCGTGTTGGTCAGCGAGAACAATAAGAAACTGGAGATAGCACATGAAGTTTTTACGTCTGCGCCCCACCACGGTGGTGCTGTTCATGCTGTGCACCATGTATTTCATCACCTACCTGGATCGGGTCAACGTCAGTACCGCAGCGGTCGGCTTCGGTAAGGAATTCAATCTGACCAAGACCGAGATCGGCATCGTCTTCTCAGCTTTTGCGTACCCCTACCTGGTCTTCCAGATCATCGGCGGCTGGGTCAGCGACCGGTTCGGCGCCAAGCGAACGCTGGTGGTGTGCGGGCTGATCTGGGCCGGCGCTACCGTGTTGACCGGCCTGGCTGGCGGCTTCGTCTCTCTGATCATCGCCCGTGTGCTGCTCGGCCTCGGCGAAGGCGCCACCTTTCCTGCGGCGACGGCGGCCATGTCACGTTGGGTACCCAAGGAAAAACGCGGGTTTGCCCAAGGCATCACCCATGCTTTCGCACGTCTTGGCAATGCCTTGGCCCCGGCAGCGATGATCGCGGTCATGGCGACCTATGGCTGGCGAGAGTCGTTCTACGTCTGTGCGGGCATCAGCTTTGTCTGGGTGGTGCTCTGGGCATTGGTTTTCACGGAACTGCCGAAAGATCATCCGCGCATCTCGCAACAAGAGCTGGATGTGTTGCCTGCGCCCAAAGTGAAAAGCAAGGAGCCGCTGGCCTGGGGACGCCTGTTCAAGCGCATGGCGCCGGTGACCATCGTCTACTTCTGCTATGGCTGGACACTCTGGTTGCTGCTGAGCTGGGTGCCGATGTATTTCATGAACATGGGCCTTGATCTGAAGGGCACCGCCATCTTCGCCTCCACGGTATTCTTCGGTGGTGTCGTCGGCGATACCCTGGGCGGCATCGTCAGTGACCGCATCTATGCTCGCACCAAGGATCTGAACAAGGCACGCAGCCTGATGGTCGCGGTCTGCCTGGGGCTGACGCTGTTATCGCTGGTTCCGCTGATGTTCACCAAGGACATGCACGTTTCCCTGGCGTGCCTCGCCATCGGCTTCTTTTTCTCCGAGATGACGATCGGCCCGATGTGGGCCATCCCGATGGACATCGCCCCTGACCATTGCGGCACCGCCAGCGGCATGATGAACACGGGGTCGGCCATGGCGGCTATCGTCAGTCCCGTGGCGGCCGGATTCTTGATCGACAAATTCGGCAACTGGCAGCTGCCGTTCCTGGTCAGCATCATCCTGCTGGCGATTGGCGTGATTCTGTCCTTCCGCATGAAACCGCAGAACAAGTTTGAGTATGTTAAAGCGCCCCTGCCGCCAACAACTGATGCGCAAGCCGCACCCGTCATCAGTAAATAACTTGCAGCTAACCCCCCGTCTGCGGGCGGGGTCTTGAACAATGGAGCGATACCTTGAATACAGCATCCACCCCTGCACGCCTGGCGCAATTGATCGTCGACGCGCAACGCGAGCGTAGCCCGTTGGGCGAGCTCGACAACGACCTGTACCCTGCGGATTTCGCCAGCGCCTACCTGACCCAGCAAGAGATTCTTCGCCTGCGCGGCGTCGAGGCCGGCGGCTGGAAGATCGGCTCTAAATCCCCAACCGGTCCGATCCAGGGTTCCCCGCTGCCACGGGACTGTCTGTTTGCACCCGCCAGCCAGTTCGACCGTGGCGCTTACGCGCCGGTCGGCCTGGAACTGGAGATCGCCTTTCGCTTCAACCGTGCCTTCAGTCCGCGTGACCACGACTATGGCGACGAAGAGGTCATGGCCGGCATTGGCGAAATGGCCGCCACCATCGAAATCGTCGCCAGTCGCTTTGCCGCCTGGCCGAAGATCGAACCCTTGACCCAGTTGGCCGACCTGCTCAACCACGGTGCCCTGGTGGTGGGCGAATTCGTGCCTTACGAAGCAGGTTTCGATTTCGTGCATCCCGCACTCGCACTGACGCTCAACGGCGACAGCATCGTGCCCGCGGCGGTCGCCAACCCGGCGGGTGATCCGCGCCGACTGCTGCCGTGGCTGGTCAATCACCACACCCGCCAGGGGCTGACCTTGCCCCAGGACCTGGTCATCACCACCGGCTCCTTCACCGGCATGTTCTTAGCCGAAGGGCCTGGGGAAGTGAGCGGCCAGATTCATGGCTTGCCGCCCGTGTCGCTGTCGCTGATCTAGCTGCGAACCCAATAACCCGGGCGGCTGTAGACCTCCTTGAGGAAGGCCATGAAGAAACGCACCTTGGCCGGCAGGTAATGTTGCTGGGGATATACACCCTGGATGTCGTAGCTGGGCAAGGCGAACTCATCGAGCACCGTGGTGAGTTCGCCGCTGAGCAGCTCGCTCTGGATTTCCCAGACCGAACGCCAGCAAATGCCCAGGCCGCGCTTGGCCCAGTCAAACAGCAGTTCGCCGTCGTTGCAGTAAAGATTGCCGGCCACTTTGACCGCCACCTGCCGGCCGTCTTTCTGGAAGGTCCAGCCCCGGTGTTGCCCGCCCTGCAGGCTAAAAGCCAGACAGTTGTGGCGAGCGAGATCATCGAGACTCTTGGGGGTGCCGTGGGTGGCAAAGTAACCCGGTGCACCGCAGACCACCCGGCGGTTGGCGGCCAGGGTGATCGCCACATAATTGGGGTCCAGCACTTCACCGATGCGAATGCTCATGTCGTAGCCCTCGCGCACCAGGTCAATGACGTTGTCGGTCAGGTCGAGGGACAGCTTGAGCTCCGGAAACCGCGCCTGGAACTCCGGCGCATGCGGGGCCACATGGCGTCGGCCGAAGCCGGCCGGGGCGGTGATCATCAGGTGGCCGCGCACCGCGCCGCGGTTCTCGCTGATGCTCGCATCAATCTCGTCGAACGACTGCAGCAAGACCTTGGCCTGCTCCAGGTAGGCCTCACCCAATTCGGTGAGCGTCAGCCCGCGGGTTGAACGATGGATCAGCTTCACCCCGAGCCGCTGCTCCAGTGCGGTCAGGCGCCGCCCCATGATCACCGGTGTCACGCCGTCGGCCAAGGCAGCGGCCGCAAAGCTGCCACGGGACGCTACGAGCACGTAGCTGCGTAATTCCGTGTAACGATCCATTCGATACTCCTGATACCGACAGAAACGATTAAAGTGACAATACCCAAAGCAGGCTAGCAAATGGATGCTATCGATGTACAAAAAATATCGAATCCAGGAGAGCCCCAATGCCCCTCATGAAAGCTATCGAAGCCGCCGTTCTGGTGATGCGCCGCGAAGGCATCGACACCGCATTCGGCATTCCCGGCGCCGCGATCAATCCGCTGTATGCCGCGCTCAAAGCGCTGGGCGGCATCGATCACGTGCTGGCCCGCCACGTCGAAGGCGCGTCGCACATGGCCGAGGGCTACACCCGCGCCGTGGCCGGCAACATCGGCGTGTGCATCGGTACTTCGGGCCCGGCCGGCACCGACATGATCACCGGCCTGTATTCCGCATCCGCCGATTCGATACCGATCCTCTGCATCACCGGCCAGGCGCCGCGTGCCCGTCTGCACAAGGAAGACTTTCAGGCCGTGGATATTTCCCGCATCGCCGCGCCGGTGTGCAAATGGGCGACGACCGTGCTGGAACCTGGCCAGGTTCCCTACGTTTTTCAGAAGGCCTTCCAGATCATGCGCAGTGACCGTCCGGGTCCGGTCCTGATCGACTTGCCCTTCGACGTGCAGATGGCCGAGATCGAGTTCGACATCGACATCGACGCCTATGAACCCCTGCCCGTGGTCAAGCCCAAAGCCAGTCGCCAACAGGCGGAAAAAGCCATGGCCCTGCTCAATCAGGCCGAGCGCCCGCTGATCGTCGCGGGGGGTGGCATCATCAATGCCGACGCGTCGGCACTGCTGGTGGAGTTCGCCGAACTGACCGGCATTCCGGTGATTCCCACCCTGATGGGCTGGGGCTGCATTCCCGATGACCACCCGCAAATGGCGGGCATGGTCGGCCTGCAGACGTCCCACCGCTACGGCAACGCAACGATGCTTGAATCGGACGTGGTGATCGGCATCGGCAATCGCTGGGCCAATCGGCATACCGGTTCGATCCCGGTATACACCGAGGGGCGCCGGTTCATTCACATCGACATCGAGCCGACTCAGATAGGCCGAGTGCTGATGCCCGAGCTGGGCATCGTCTCGGACGCCGGCAGCGCCCTGCTCATGCTGCTGGAGGTCGCCCGTGAATGGCATACGGCCGGTCGCCTGAAAAACTTCGCAGCCTGGCTGAGCAGTTGCCAGGAACGCAAAGCCCGTCTGCAACGCAAGACCCATTTCGACGACATGCCGATCAAGCCGCAACGGGTGTACGAGGAGATGAATCGCTTTTTCGGCCAGGACACCTGCTACATCAGCACCATCGGCCTGTCGCAGATCGCCGGCGCGCAGTTCCTTCACGTCTACAAGCCCCGCCACTGGATCAATTGCGGCCAGGCCGGGCCATTGGGCTGGACGATTCCGGCGGCACTGGGCGTGGTCAAGGCCGATCCGCAGCGCCAGGTCGTTGCGCTGTCCGGCGACTATGATTTCCAGTTCATGATTGAAGAACTTGCGGTGGGCGCGCAGTTCAAGTTGCCCTACATTCACGTGGTGGTGAACAACTCCTACCTCGGCTTGATCCGCCAGTCCCAGCGGAGTTTCGACATGGACTATTGCGTGCAGCTGGCGTTCGACAACATCAATGCCCCGGAACTCGAAGGCTACGGGGTCGACCATGTCGCAGTCGCCGAAGGACTGGGCTGCAAGGCGTTGCGCGTGACCGATCCGGCGCATCTGCAGGCCGCCTTCGCCGAGGCCCGCGAGCTCATGGCCCGGCATCGCGTGCCCGTGGTGGTCGAAGTCATTCTGGAGCGCGTCACCAACATCGCCATGGGCACCGAGATCAATGCGATCAACGAATTCGAAGAGCTGGCGGTGGTCGGCAACGATGCGCCAACGGCGATTTTGTTGCTCGATTGATGATCGTTCCCACGCTCCGCGTGGGAATGCAGCCTGGGACGCTCCGCGTCCCAAGCGGACGCAGAGCGTCCATAGAGGCATTCCCACGCAGAGCGTGGGAACGAGAACTCACATACACGGGAGACCACCATGCCGCGTTTCGCAGCCAACCTGTCCATGCTGTTCACCGAACAGGATTTTCTTGCCCGTTTCGAAGCTGCCGCCAAGGCCGGCTTCAGTGGCGTCGAATACCTGTTTCCTTACGAGTTCGGATCAGCCGACATCAAGGCCCGGCTGGATGAGCATGGCCTCACCCAGGTGCTGTTCAACCTGCCTGCCGGCGACTGGGGCCAGGGCGAACGCGGCATCGCCTGCCACCCCGACCGGGTCGAAGAGTTCCGTGCGGGCGTCGATCTGGCGATCGATTATGCCAAGGTCCTGGGCAATACCCAGGTCAACTGCCTGGCCGGCATCCCCCCCGCCGATGTGGACCCGGCAACCGTGCGCCAGACTTTCGTCGACAACCTCAAATACGCCAGCGCCAGGCTTGAAGCCGCGGGCATTCGCCTGGTCATGGAGATGATCAACACCCGCGACATCCCCGGTTTCTTCCTGAACACCACGGCGCAGGCGCTGGAGATTCGCGAGCAGGTCGGCAGCGCCAATCTGTTCCTGCAATACGACATCTACCACATGCAAATCATGGAGGGCGATCTGGCCCGCACCCTGGAGGAAAACCTGGCGCTGATCAACCACGTACAGCTGGCGGATAACCCCGGCCGCCATGAACCGGGAACGGGTGAGATCAACTACCGCTTTCTTTTCGAGCATCTCAAGCGCATTGGCTACGACGGCTGGATCGGCTGCGAATACAAACCGCTGACCACCACCGAAGCCGGCCTGGGCTGGCTGAAAACCCATAACGCACTCTGAACGAACAACACAAAACCCTGTGGGAGCGGGCTTGTCGGATCGCCGCACCGCCGCGATGACGTCGGCACAGCACACATCAATGTTGCCTGACCCACCGCCATCGCAGGCAAGCCAGCTCCCACATGAATCTACTGCGTCCCCAAGACTGCATTGCCGCATCGGAATATGCGTCAAATAAAGAGGATTCCCCATGGCTAAAATCGGATTTATCGGCACCGGCACCATGGGCCTGCCCATGGCGCAAAACCTGGTCAAGGCCGGCCACCAATTGTTTCTTTCCAGCCACCACAGCACGCCGCCCACAGCACTCACGGACGCCGGCGCCAAGGTATTGGCGAACCCGCGGGAAGTGGCCCGACAAGCAGAGTTCATCATTGTCATGGTGCCGGACACGCCCTATGTCGAGTCGGTGCTGTTCGGCGAAGACGGCGTCGCTGAAGGCACAGGCCCGGACAAGGTGGTGATCGACATGAGCTCGATTTCCCCGTCTGCGACCAAGGCGTTCGCGGAAAAAATCGTCGCCACCGGCGCCCGTTACCTGGATGCACCGGTCTCCGGCGGCGAGGTCGGTGCCAAGGCCGGGACCTTGAGCATCATGGTGGGCGGCGATCAGGCCGTATTCGACCGCGCCCTGCCCCTGCTGCAAAGCATGGGCAAGAACATCACCCTGGTCGGTGGCAACGGCGACGGTCAGACCGCGAAAGTGGCGAACCAGATCATCGTGGCGTTGAACATCCAGGCCGTGGCCGAAGCCCTGTTGTTCGCTTCGAAAAACGGTGCCGATCCAGCCAAGGTGCGTGAGGCGCTGATGGGCGGTTTCGCTTCGTCGAAGATCCTCGAGGTCCACGGCGAGCGCATGATCAAGGGCACCTTCGATCCGGGCTTCCGCATCGCCCTGCACCAGAAGGACCTGAGCCTGGCGCTGGAAGGCGCCCGCGAGTTGCACCTCAACCTGCCCAATACCGCTAACGCACAGCAAGTGTTCAGCACTTGCGCGGCGCTGGGCGGCAGCCAATGGGACCACTCGGCATTGATCAAGGGGCTGGAACACATGGCGGATTTTTCCATCCGCGAATCCAAGGGCTGAAGCTTTCGACAGTAAAAAAATCCCGCCGTACTGGCGGGATTTTCTTGTCTGCTCCTTTATTCCGGACGGCGCGTGTATTGGCGATAGACCGGCTGCCAGAAATGCTGCTCGATGGCCGCGGACAAGGCTTCCTCGGACAAAGGCGGGGCAACGCTGTCACGCTGGGCCGCCATGCCGACCGCGAAGGCGATGCGCTTGCTCACCGCCTGGACCTCACGTAACGGTGGCAGCATCTGCCCTGCCCCGGCGCTCTCGGCCAACGCCTGGGCAGAGGCCATGAGCATGCCGTCAGTGATACGGGTGGCCTTGCTGGCAATCGCCCCCAGGCCGATGCCGGGGAAAATGTAGGAGTTGTTGCACTGGGCAATGGGATAGGTCTTGCCGGCCAGTTCAATCGGCAGGAACGGACTGCCGGTGGCCACCAGCGCCTGCCCGTCGGTCCATTGCAGGATGTCCTTGGGATGCGCCTCGATCTGCGAGGTCGGGTTGGACAGCGGCATGATGATCGGTTGCGCGCAATGGGCATGCATCGTCTCGACGATCTGTTGGGTAAACAGACCGGCCTTGCCCGACACACCGATCAACACCGTGGGTTTGGCGTTGCTCACGACTTCCTGCAGCGACGGCCAGTCAGCGCTGAAGTCCCACTGCGCCAGCGACTCGCTGGCGTGTGCCAGGCGTTGCTGGAAGTCGTAGAGATCGGGCTGGCGATCGGTCAGCAGCCCCTTGCTGTTAAGCAAGTAAACCCGACGGCGAGCCTGGGCCTCGCTCAAGCCTTCCAACTGCATGGCGGCGATGATCTGTTCGGCAATCCCGCAGCCGGCCGACCCGGCGCCGACAAACGCCACGGTCTGTTCGGACAGGCGCTGCCCCTTGACCTTGCACGCCGCGAGCAAGGTGCCCACGGTCACGGCGGCAGTGCCCTGGATGTCATCGTTGAAGCAGCACAGCTGATCGCGATAACGCGCCAGCAACGGCATGGCATTGGTCAGGGCAAAGTCTTCGAATTGCAGGATCGCTTCCGGCCAGCGGCGCTGGATACCGTCCACAAAAGCTTGCAGGAACTGATCGTAGGCAGCGCCGCGGGTGCGTTCTTCCCGACGGCCGAAGTACAGGGGATCGACCAGCAGCGCCGGATTGTTGGTGCCCACATCCAGCACCACCGGCAAGGTGTAGGCCGGGCTGATGCCGCCACAGGCCGTGTACAACGACAGCTTGCCGATGGGAATGCCCATGCCGCCGACACCCTGGTCGCCGAGCCCGAGGATGCGTTCGCAATCACTGACGACGATGACCTTCACATGGTCCTTGGTCACATTGTTGAGGATCTCGTCGATGCGATCCTGATCAGCAATGCTGATGAACAATCCGCGATGGCTGCGGTAGATGCGGGAGAATTCCTGGCAGACCTTGCCGACGGTGGGCGTGTAGATAATCGGCAGCATTTCGTCGATATGGTCATCGACCACGCGATAAAAAAGGGTTTCGTTGGAATCCTGGATCGAGCGCAACAGGATGTGCTTGTCCAGGTCGGTGCTGCAGGCCTGGTACTGCTGGTAGGCACGCGCGGCCTGCTGGTCGATGGTTTCGACCTGCTGCGGCAACAACCCTCGCAGATGCAAGGTGTCACGTTCTTGCTCGCTGAAAGCGGTGCCCTTGTTCAGGAGTGGCGTGCCCAACAAGGCAGGGCCCACGAAAGGGACTTGTACGGCTCGATCGATAGGGTTACTCATCTTAACCTCCTGTGCTTTTGTATTTTGAATTCAATATACACACATGAATTCGGATGCCAAGTACCGGGAGGAACTGCTTCTGCATTTCGGTGCAGTCCCTGATTCTGCCCCCTTCCTACACCTTCCGGTATCGGCTCAGCCGATTCAAACCTGCGATTTATCGATTTGTGCTGTGGTCGATGGACCGCGAGCATGGGGCCACTTCCAACAACAAAAACAAAGGACCCGCCATGACTGCCCGATTCCATAATCCTGTTGATACCCGTTTCGGCTGGGGCAGCCTTCAAGAACTCGCCTCCCTCACCGAACACCAGACCGTTGCCCTCGTGACCTTTCCCGAAGCGCGCGCACTGGGGTTGGTGGATCGCATTCAAGACCTGCTCGGCGACCGCCTGGTTTACGTGATAGAGGATGTCCCCTGTGATCGGTGTTGGACATAACTTTATGTCCAACACCGATCCCTGTGGGAGCGAGCTTGCTCCGGGCGGCGTTCCGACGATGGACGTCAACGATAACGGGCACTACCTGAATGCACTCAATGCCCGCACGTTCTGCGCAAGCAGGCTCGCTCCTACAAGACCACAAGATTCAGTAGCCGCGCACCAACATCTCCTCCAACACCAGCTCCAACACCGACAACCCAATCTCCGGCCCATCACCGCAAAGCGCAGTCCGGCGAGCACAATCGATAACCACCCTAACCCCTGTCCCCATCCGATCCCCTGGATACTTGCGCAACATGACCTCAAGCAATGTCTCGCTCAGCCAGGTATCACGATGCAATGACCAGCGATGATCTACAAATTTCAACAGGCAGAAGTCGAACTCGGTATCAATGATGTGCGGCGAATACACCCAGTGGCTATTTCCCGCCTCCCAAACCGCTGCCTCAACACGATAACGCCCCCCGGGAGACAGCGACAGAGTCTCAATTTCGTCCATAAACAATCCTCAGACCAGAACCTGAGCCCCCTCCCCACGCGCCGCCTCTTCAACCTCAAGAACCGAGTCCAGCGTATTGAGAAACAAATCATGACTCAAAATCCCGGTACCGACAGTCGTCAGCACCGCATTCCCGGTCTCGTCCTTGATCACCACCTTCTCAGACCACGCACTCAAATCCACTGTGCGCAAGGTCGACATCGGCACCTTACGCCCATCCACCTCCAGAAAACTGCGCGTCACCAGGATCGGCTGAGTCGTCACATCAAGGAACTTGCCACTCATCCGCTTGCCCCAGACCGCACCGCTGCCCAAGTACTTGAAGGTCACCGAACCGCCCGCTGCAAGCGTATCCAACACCACCGGAAGGCGTGCACGCACATGCAACTCCCGCACTTTCTGCTGAAAGTCCTGAAAGCCCTTGAGCGATTCAATGACCCGATGAAAAGGCTCATTGGCATTCCGTCGATAGGCCAGGTTGGTGATCAGGCCAGAGATCGCCGTCTGCCCGGAACTGAACAGGTAAAGATCCTCGATCTCGGCAAAAGGAACGTACTCCTTGGTCGCACCGTTGATATGAGTGATGCCCTGTTCATAGACTTCATAACTGGCCTGGCGCTGTCGCTTGTGCCACAGGTGGATGCCAAACAGAACCAACGCGATCACGGCCAGAAGCGCACTGACGGCGTAGATCAGCACCTGCGGACTGGAGAAATCCAGCGTCATGCCACGACTCGTCGTCAGGCTGGCAGACCCGACATTGCCCGCGGGCAGAACCGTGCCCAGGTACAACACGAAACCTGCCAGACCCAACATGACTAAACCGAAAATCAGAGTGAATACCAGAAAGCCCTTACCGTGACGGTAGGTTGCAATCAATTCGCCGGTGGCCGGCGTAGACGCAGATGGGGACTGTTGCATAAGGTTCTTGCTTCCTTGTAAGAGTGACAGAAGGCGCGCCGAATCCAGGCTGGCCTCGCCGATGAATCCGGCGCCGGTTGAGGTTGTTGCTGACTGGGGTCCAGTCATCCCGTGGGGTGGGAATTGGTTTGAGTGTGGTTGGGGGGCAATCGTTCAGAAAGTGCTGCTGTGGGGGTCGATTGCTGCCCCTCGTAACGGGCAGCAATCGGCCAAAAGCAGTCGTTTGGCGCCAGATGCTGTCTTAACAGCGGGTAGGCCAAGGGGGAAACCATGACAACGCGCAAATTAACCATTAAAGACTTGCAGTTGAACGTTTCAATCCGCGGCCAAGGCTCACCGCTGCTCTTGCTCAACGGCCTGGGTGGTTTGATCCGTACCTTCGATCCCCTGCGCGATGAATTGGTGGACTACAGGACCATTACGTTGGACGTGCCCGGGGTCGGCAAATCGCAAATGCCCCACTGGCCGATGCGTCTGCCGCGCCATGCCGACCTGATCGCCGAGATGCTCAAGCAATTGGGAATCGACCAGGTCGATGTGTTCGGCCTCAGTTGGGGCGGTGCGTTGGCGCAAGAATTCGCCCTGCGTTACCCGAGCATGGTGCGCCGGCTGATCCTCGCGGCGACCTCGGCCGGCCCGGCGATGCTGGTGAAGCCCGCCGACATCCTGGGTTTTTTTGGCAGGAGTAAAAGCGCCAAGCTGCGCAAGCAAGAAGGCTCGCGCGATTCGATACAGACGCTACTGCGCTTCGGTATGGTGAACGGCATGCTCACGGTCAACCCGCGAACCTATTACCACCAGCTCACCGCCTTGGTCGGCTGGACCAGCCTGCTGCGGCTGTTCCGTCTGCACCAGCGCACGCTGATCCTCACCGGCGAACGCGACACCCTGGTGCGGCTTTACAACGCGCACATCCTGCGCCGCGCCATTCGCCGTGCCGAACTGCACGTCCTGCAGGGCGAGGGGCATTTTTTCGTGGTGACCAGCGCCAGGCGAACCGCCGAAGCGATACGCGAATTCCTCTGCCAATAGCAAGGCAATGAAGAGCCCGCGCCGATGATCACCAACGGCATGTTCAAGCCACACGCCTGCGGCAGTCCGAGCGGAATTGATCGCTGATACCTGCTAATGGGCTTGCCCAAGGTCGTGACAATCCGTGAATCGCCCCGAATTTCCTGGACACTCGATGACCGCTTCTGGCCGACAGAACCCTTTCTCACCGCAATGCGCGCCTTAGGGTTTGGCACCCCCAATGACCAGCTTTAACATGTCGTTGTTTTGCTCGGCGCGCCTCTCTCTTCGTTTCGGATATGGACAGTTAGCTCTTGTCGATACTTTGTCTTTGAATAGTGTCGTAATCGTAGGGTTTAGTTCCATAGAAAGAATGGATTTCTGTTGCCCAAGACTCGTCGGCCATATTAGGCCAACTGTCCTTGTCAAAACCTGGTGCATTTTCCAAGCGCTCTTTCTCTACGTTTAGTACAAAGCGCTTATTTACTGTATCGAGTGTCAATGCATTCCAGGGTACCGCAAACAGTTTTTCTCCCATGCCAAGAAAGCCACCAAAGGATAGAACGGCATAACTCACTCTACCGCTGCGAACATCTAGCATGATTTCCTTAATATCCCCCAAGTCCTCTTCGTTATGGTTATAAACATCATTTCCAATGAGTGTGTCTGCCCCCATTAGGTCGGGGCCAGGCCCCTGTTCCTCGGAGCCGGTATCTCGAAGGAGGTTGGTTTTGTACATGCCATAGGTATCGCGATCTTCGTAGTTCATTGCTATCTCCTATCAGTAATTGCCAATCAATCAGAAAATGTACACACCGCCTTGATGGCTGTATTGGTGAGAGTCACCCGCTTTAGAAAAAGTCGAATTTTTTTTCTGCATGGCGACGAGTGGTTGCTGGAAAGAAAATAGTTAATCAGCTTTTAATTAGGTTGCTATCAATGTGTAATGTTTTGTGTTGTTTTTTATAGGGTCATTAAACTACATCGATATCATAGACACTTGAATGAAGCGATTTTCTATTGTGTCAACTACGTCTCCGGCTTGCATAAGACTTCATAAATATGAAGATTAAGTTTGGACCACTCCTGTAATCGACTTCGGTTAACGAAGCGAACTAACTGAATGATATTCCATATACGGAAATCCAGTAAAATCTAAAGCAGGACAAAATTGGCAGGCGAATGCCTGCTTCTGGCCGTTTACAGCCCATCGCGACAGACAGCAATCGGCCAGAAGCAGACATTCATGGATAGCCGCACTCCTCTTATGCAGCCTGTGGACGCAAGGTCAGGATGGCTGCTCCGAATCAGATGAACGTCGCCCCCCACCACCCGGGGTCACTGCTGCTAAGCTTTTCCACAATTGCTGATGCAAAAATCAGCAATCCGTCCTAGGTCAAATTTCAATCGGCAGGGTGGGTCAGTTTTTCAATCAGCTCCAATAGTCATGGTGAATCAATCCAGAAATTCGGGTTTCTGTTTGCTCATATGGGCGGCCAAGGCCACGCGCAAATCTGTGGATTGCAGCATGGCGGCGTTCCAGGTGGCCACGTATTCAAGGCCGTCGTCGATGCGATGATCGCGCATGTAGCTGATCATCTCCTTGGTACCGGTGATGGCGATCGGCGACTTGCCGGCGATCTCGCGGGCAATGCCCATCACGCCGTCAAGCAAGCTGGCACTGTCGCTGTAGACGCGATTGACCAGGCCGATGCAGCGTGCTTCCTCGGCGCCGAACAAGCGACCAGTGTAAGCCAGTTCACGCAGCATGCCGTCACCGATGATCCGCGGCAAGCGTTGCAGGGTGCCCACGTCGGCGGCCATGCCGATGTCGATTTCCTTGATCGAGAATTGCGCATCTTCGGCGGCGTAACGCATGTCGCAGGCGGCAATCAGGTCGATGGCGCCACCCAGGCAGTGACCTTGAATCGCCGCCAGCACCGGCTTGCGGCAATGGTCGACGGCATTGAAAGAGGCTTGCAGCGCCAGAATCTTGCGGCGCAGCAGTCGCGCGTTGCGGCCAACGTCCTTGCCCAGCTCATTGGCCACACCGGCCAGCATCATCAGGTCGATGCCGGACGAGAAATGTTTGCCGGCGCCACTAAGCACCACCACCCGCACTTCGTCGGTGTCGTCGATCCACTGGAAGATCTCGATGATCTCGTTCCAGAACGCGGCGTTCATCGAATTGATCTTTTCCGGGCGGTTGATTTGCACATGGGCGATGTTGTTGACCAGCTCAACGCTGAAGGCGGTGTATTGAGTCATGGCAGTGATCCTTTTGAGGTAGCGACCCCAGGTGTTTTGACCTAGGCCACCGGAGCGTTTCTAAGAGGGCTTGGTATGTGAGCACTTCTGAATCGGAACTTAGGTTGGGATGAATTTACCGGTTTGTAAATCCATGAATGCTTGGATGATTTCCTCCTCGGTGTTCATCACATTCGTGAGGCGCACAGGTCTCATCGTCAGGCAGAATCAAGGTATGCAATATTGAGAGATATTTCAATATTGATGTTTTTGTCATTAATTTTTTGAGATCATTGAAAAAGCCGTGATGAGGCCGAACGGAAGAGTTGAAATGCCAGGCCGTAACTGGCCACGTTAAGGGGAAGAAGGCTCGTGGCATGAAGTTGCGTATGTGCCAGTTTCCGACCGACGACGCTTGGCTTCAGAGCAGATCGGCGTTGTCATGGGAGCAACGACCCGGGACTGAAGTGCGTAACTGCTAGGGAGCCGAGCCAAGGTTGGAGAACAATCGGTGCAGGAAGTCAGGTCCACAGGACCAGGAAGTCGGGCGCATCGTTTTCTAGCATCGAACCCCGTGCGAATCTTTCTTCAGCGCACCACCATGTTTTAGCATTTAGGAATCAATCGTGGCGCGTCCGCAACCCCATCCGACCCCCGTACTGCTTGACTTTGGCGAGTTCGAACTCGACGAGGCCAACGCTTGGTTGTTGCGTGATGGGCAAGCGTTGGCGTTGGCGCCTACCCCTTTTCTGTTGTTGTGTGTGCTCGCACGCCAGCCGGGCTCGTTGGTATCCAAAGATGCCTTGCTGGATGCCGTGTGGGGGCATCGATACGTCAGCGAATCGGTCCTGAAAACGGCCATCAGCGATCTACGCAAGGTGTTGGGCGATGATCCCAAGCATCCTCGTTTTATCGAGACGGTGTCGCGGCGTGGCTATCGATTCATCGCCGTGTCGGTCTCTGCTTCTTCGATGCCGCCTGCATCCCCGGTGGCGGCGGCGGGTGACACGCATCCGTTGCCGTCATTCATCGGTCGCATCGACGAGATCACCAGGCTGCAACGGGCGTGGGAGCGAGCCGGTGACGGCCAGCGTGCCGTGGTTTGGCTTGCTGGAGAACCGGGGATAGGCAAGACTACGTTGATCGAACATTTTCTCGCCGGCCTTGGCGGCATCGCTTGCGCACGCGGCCATTGCATGGAGCACTTCGGCACCGGCGAACCTTACCTGCCGGTGCTGGAGGCGTTGGCCGATCTGTGCCGCAGCGACCCGACCCTGCCGCTGTTGTTGCGCGATGTGGCACCAACCTGGCTTCTGCAACTGCCGTGGTTGAGTAGCATGGAGGATCGTGACGCATTGCGGCGCGAACTGGCCGGCGTCGGCCCGGAACGCATGCTGAGGGAATTCGGTGAGTTGTTGGACCGCTACACAGAGGTGCGCCCGATGTTGCTGGTGACCGAAGACCTGCACTGGAGTGATCGGGCGACGGTCCAGCTCATCAACTACATGGCCCGCCGACGTGGCCCCGCGCGGCTCATGTGGCTGTCGAGCTTCCGCCTTGCCGAAGTGGTGGCGCTCGACCATCCGCTCAGCTCATTGCGCCACGAACTGCGTCTGCAACGCTTGTGCGAGGAAGTGGTGCTCGACCCTTTTTCGGAAACTGAAGTCGCCGACTTTGTGGCGCTGCGTTCAGCCTCACTGGCACGCGATGAAGACTTCGTGCGCGCCCTGCACGAACGGACCGACGGCGTGCCGTTGTTCGTTTCCTCAATCATCAGCGAAGTGATGGATGCAAAAGAAGACGAAACCACCATCGAAGCTCGACTGGCGGATCTGGCGGTTCCCGACAACCTAGCCGCCATCATTGATCACTACATCGCCAAGCTTGACCCGGAGCAACGTACACTCCTCTCGGCGGCTGCGGTGTGCGGGTCCGACTTCCGGATTGAGACGGTTTCGCTGGCCCTCGAGCGCAATCTCTCTTTGGTGATCGGCGCCTGTGAGGAACTGATGCGTGAGCAGGTATGGCTCACACAATCGCGGACTCCCGATGTTGACGAGGCGGTAGAGCCTCCTTACTCGTTCCGACACGCCCTTTTTCGCCAGGTGCTGTATGAGCGCACGCCGCGTTCGTTGCGCATCGATCTCCATGGCCAGGTTGGCACTGCCCTCGAACGCGAGCGCTCGGCCGGTGTGCCGGTTGCTGCCTCGGAACTGGCGATGCACTTCGACCGTGCTCGGCTGCCGATGATCGCGCTGCGCTACTACGCCGAGGCCGCAGAAGCCGCGCTACTGCACTTCAGCCCGGACTTGTGCATCGGCCTCACTGAGCGCGCCCTACTCCTTCTTATGCAGGCACCCGAAGGGACGGAGCGCGATACGCTCGAAATTACCTTGGCCACGTTGCAGGGAGTTTCGGCCTTCCACATGTTCGGTGTCGGCAACGAAACCAAGGGCGCTTTCGAACGTGCGTACACGCTGCTCGCGGATGTACCCGAACACCCCATGCGCGGTCGCCTCCTGCACGGGTTCGGCTATCTGCTCGGTCTGCGCGGCGACTATTTGCAGGCTTTGGAAGTGGCAGAGCGTGCTGAAGCTCTCTCCCTAAACGCAAACGATCAAGAGCTCATGCTGGCGGCGTGCATCGTTCAGGGCGAGGTGCATCACCTCCAGGGCCGCACAAAAACAACTCGCACTTGGCTAGAGCGCGCCCTCGCAATCGCCGAGTCGCTGGGCATAGGGTCAAACGAGATCTTTGCGGCAGATCCCCAGGTCATGCTGCACGGTATGCTGGCTATCGAGCTGGTGCGGTCTGGCCTTATCGAGCAGGGCCGGACCCATATGCAGCGGGCACGAACCCGCGCGCATACGCTTCGACAACCTATGACATGGCTGGTCGCTACCTGGCAGGAGGTGTTGATCGAAGTACGGCTGGGGAACCCTATGCGGGTGGCAGTATTGGCGGACGACATGCAGAAACTAGTCGATAGATATTCGCTCGCTCTCGGGCGCACGGCTTGCTGCTGGTGGCGCGGCTGGGCCGACGCGCGCAACGGTTCGCCGCGCGATGGCTACCGACACATCCGTGAAGCCTACGAGGAACACACCGGACTCGGTATGCGCTCCGGTGCCAGCGAGGTACTCGGCTACGCCGCCGAGGCGCTGCTACTGGCGGGCGATTACGACGCAGCGCACGTTGAATTGCAGGAAGCCCTCCGAGTGGGAGAAGAATTGGGCGAACGCGTATACCTGCCGCAGTTGTTGCTGCTGGAGGCTGCGATCGCTCGAGCTCAGGATCGGTCGGATGCCAGTAACGCGGCGGTACGGGCTGCGATTGAGGAGGCACGCGCCCAGGAAGCATCGTGGCTGGAGCTGCTAGTGCTGGTCGAGTTGTGTGAGCACCACGAGGCTACGGCCGAGGACCATCAGGCATTGGGGATGCTGATAGACCAATTGCCCGAAACGCATGGGACTGAATTGGTAAAACGGGCGCGCTCGTTGATTGAGGCCTAGGGCAGGGCCGCTGCGACGTCGACAGGTGATGACTGTTGTGCGGGCGGACGTTATCCGACCGAAATCTGACCTTTCGCTTACGACTCGGTCCCGGGGGCGGCTTACGCTGGCATCGAACCTTCTTGATCCCCAGGTCTGCAATGAGCCTTAACCCTGAATCCAAATACCCGAGCCGCCGCACATACGTCGTCAAGCTGCGCAGTGATGCCGGACCGGGTGCCCTAATGGGCCGCCTTGAAAACCTGGTCACCGGGCGTCAGCGCGAATTCTCGTCCGCCGAAGAGTTGCTGGAGTCGATTGGCCTAGATCTAGTGTCGGCAGTCAGTGAGCAGGCGACAGACAACGACCGCGAGTGACCCCTTCAACCACAGCAAACGCGCTCATGGCGACCGAACGGCGACGTTTCGCTGACGACTTCGCGCACACAGCCCCATACGCTGACGCAACCTCGAATCTACACGAGTCAACTCTAATGCCGCGACTTTCCACCACCCATCCGCTGCCCTGTCATACCGGTCGGACAACTTTGTCGCGCACCGAACGCGCGACCGGGTTCGCCATTGCGGCAGCCCTTGTCACTTCGATCTTCCTCGCCCTTTCCGGTTGCTCCACACCGGTCGTCAAGCCATCGGTCGAACTGCCGAGCAACTTCGCCGCAAGCACTGCCTCCGAGATGGAACCCGAAGCGGCCTGGTGGGAGGTCTACCACGACCCGTTGCTGACGGACCTGGTGCGCCGAGCCGCGCGTGAGAACCGCGACGTCAAGATTGCCGCCGAGCGCTTGCGTGCCGCGCGTGCCGGAGAAACGGTCAGCCAGTCCTGGCTGCTCCCGAGCGTCGGAGCATCCGTCTCCGGCAGTGACCGCAGCAGCGGCTACAACTCGGCCACGAAACAGGGTTATCCGGATACCAAGACCACCAGTGTGGGTCTGGACGTGTCGTGGGAGCTCGACCTGAGCGGCCGTCTGCGAGCCGGCGCAGCGGCGGCTGACGCCGATGCGCTAGCCGCTGAACACAGCATGCGTGGAGTGCGCCTGCTGGTGATGAGCGACGTCGTTAGCAACTACTTCACACTGGTCGGTGCGCAGCGCCAGGTCGCGACGCTTCGCGCAATCTCGGCGATGCAGGACGAGACGCTGCGCTTGGTCACCGCGCGTCAACAGGTGGGGCTGGCATCCGCCTTCGACGTCGAACGCGCGCAGACCGACGCATTGTCGGCGCGGGCGCAGGTTCCGCCGCTGGAAACCCAAGTTGCGGTGTCACGTCACCGTATCGCGGTACTGATCGCAGACCAGTCTTTCAACACCAAGGACATCCAGCCTTCAACCGGTGATTTGACCGACGTGCCCGAGGCCAAGCCCGGCCAGCCCGCCGAGCTGCTGCAACGCCGCCCTGACGTACTGGCGCTGATGGCCCAGCTCGACGCCGCCAATGCGCGACGCCAGCAAGCGAAAGCTGAGTGGTTCCCGCAACTCTTCCTCGGTGCGTCCTTTGGTCGCCAGGGCCTGAGCCTGAACGGTGCCGATCTCGGCGCTGCGCGCTTCACCAATGTCGCGGGCCTGCTGGCGATGCCGCTCTTCAACGCCGGGCGCACGCAAGCAATCAACGAAGCGGCTGAAAGTGCTCAACAAGAGGCGCTGCTGCGCGCCGAGGACGGCATCGTGCGGGCGCTTGAAGATGTGGAAAACGCCCTCGTCACGCTTGCGCAGGAACGCCGCCGCTCCGGGTCGCTTCAATTGGCCGCCGCTTCCGCAGAGACGGCACAAAGTCGCGCCCAGTCACTCTATAACCGCGGGCAAATTGACCTGTTGCCTCTGCTGGATTCGCAACGGGCGCGCCTGGCGGCACGCCTGAATGCCAACGAAAGCAACACCCGTCTGCTGCTCGATAGCGTGCAGCTCTACAAGGCACTGGGCGGGGGCTGGCAGGTGTTCGAACAACCTTCCAACCCAACCGCATCCGCCAAAGCCGACCGGCCACCACTTTCCTAAGAATCTGTCGTTTTCCAAAGAGGAACTGTCTTGAAGAATTCCCTTACTGCGGCCGGCGCCTTGGCCGTAGCGGTCATGCTGTCCGCGTGTAGCCCCGACCAGCCCACCGTGCAGGCACCACGCCCGGTGCGCACCGTTGCAATCAGCTACGACAATGCCCGCGACAGCAGTCGCTATGTGGGCACCGTACAGTCGCGACATGAAGTCGACCAGGCCTTCCGCGTGGGTGGCAAGGTAGCCCAGCGCAAGGTCGATGTAGGCCAGTTTGTGCGTGAAGGCGACATCCTGGCTCTGCTGGATGACAGCGACTACCGCCTCGCTGAAGAATCGTCGCGACAACAGTGGTCAGTTGCTGTCGAGCAGGCACGCCAAGCCGACTCGGACCGCCAGCGCCTGACCGCGTTGAAGACTGATGGCTCGGTCAGTGCCGCCGACGCCGAGCGCGCGCAGACCAATGCCCAAACCGCGCATGCGACCGCCGAGGCCGAGGCTCGAAAGCTCGAACTCGCGCGCAACCGCCTCAAGTACACCGTGCTGCGCGCCTCGCGCAGCGGCGTCGTCACGGCTGTGCGCTTTGAGGCCGGGCAGGTCGTGCCGGAGGGTCAACCGGTTGTCTCGATCGCGAACCCGGATGAATCCGAGATCGTCATCGACGTGCCCGAGGATCAGCTAGCCGTCTTCAAGGACGCGGGTTTCAAGGCCTCGCTGGCCAGTGCGCCGAACGAAACCTTCGATGTCACGCTGCGCGAGCTGTCGCCGCAGGCGGCAGTGCAGACGCGCACCTATCGCGCGCGGCTCAAGCCGTTACAGGCGCTACCGCTGGGCGCCACCGCCACGGTTATGGCCGAGCGTGAGATGACCAGTGTCTCTGTGGCGGCAGTGCCAGCCACGGCATTGACGCAAAGTGACGGTCAGCCGGCGCTGTGGGTGGTCACGCCCACGGGCAATGATCCGGCAGGCATCGTCGATCTGGAGCCTGTGACAGTTTTGGGCTACCGCAATGACGAGGTGCTCGTCTCCGGGCCGCAGGCTGGCGTATTGGTCGTTACCGCCGGCGTCCAGAAGATGACGTCCGGACTGAAGGTCGCGCTCCCCGATGCGGCGATCGTTGACGCGAATACCATGCAGCAGGCCGCCCGATGAACAACCTCAACCTCACCGACTGGGCGCTGCGCCATCGCGCCATCGTCCTGTTCATGCTCCTCATTGTCGCGGTGGCCGGCGCCTTCAGCTTCACCAGGCTCGGTCAGCTCGAGGATCCGAACTTTTCCGTGCCCTCCATGACCGCCATGGTCATCTGGCCGGGCGCCACTGCCCAGCAGTTGCAGGACCAGGTCCTCAATCGCATGGAGAAGAAATTCGAGCAGATCGACAACTTCGAAACGGTGGTCACCTACGCGCGGCAAGGCTACGCGGGCATGACACTCACCGTGCGCGGCGGCATCTCCAAGGCTGACCAGCGCGAGGCCTGGTATCAGGCGCGCAAGAAGCTCAATGACCTGAGCCTGGAGATGCCTGACGGCGTGATCGGCCCGATCCTGAACGACGAGTACGGCGATGTGTATGGCCTGATGTACGCGGTCAAGGGTGACGGCGTCGGCCACGCCGACCTGTCGGACGCAGCCGAGGACATCAAGCGCCGCATGCTGAAGGTGCCGATGGTCAAGAAAATCGACGTCGTTGGCAAGCAGGCCAAGCGTGTCTACGTCGAGTTCTCGCACGAACGTCTGGCAGCGCTGGGCATTACCCCGCTGACCATCGCCGAAAGCCTCAAGAGCCAGAACGCAATGCTGCCCGCAGGCCAGATCGACACCCGCGGCGACCGCGTCATGGTGCGTGTGAGTGGCCAATTCGCCAGCGAAGAGGCTATTCGCAACGTGCCCATCTCTGCGGGCGGCCGGCTGATAAAGCTCGGCGACATCGCGACCGTTGCCCGTGGCTTCGAGGATCCGCCGACCTACACGGTACGCCACAACGGCCAGCCAGTGCTGATGCTCGGCATCACAATGACCAGCGACGGCAACATCGTGGACCTTGGCAAGGCGATGGACACGGCCGTCGCCAAGATCCAGTCGGAACTTCCGCACGGCGTGGAGCTGGAGCTGGTGGCCGACCAACCGACCACGGTAAAGGATGCAATCCTGGACTTCGGGCGTGCGCTGGCCGAGGCGCTGATCATTGTGATCGCGGTGAGCCTGGCCAGCCTGGGCTGGCGCGCAGGCCTCGTGGTCGCGGCCACGGTGCCGCTGGTGCTGGGCGGCGTGGCGCTGGTGATGCTGGCGATGGGCTGGAACCTCGAACGCATCTCGCTCGGCTCACTGATTATCGCGTTGGGACTGCTGGTGGATGACGCCATCATCGCCATCGAGATGATGGTGGCGAAGATGGAAACCGGCATGGACCGTGTGAAGGCGGCCGCTTTTTCCTATCAGTCCACCGCCATGCCGCGCCTGACCGGCGCACTTATCACCGTCGTAGGCTTCCTGCCGATCGGCCTCTCGAAGTCCACCACCGGCGAGTACGCGGGTGGCATTTTCTGGATCGTTGGCGCCGCGGTGCTGTTCTCGTGGATCTGTTCCGGCATCTTCACACCGTACCTGGCGGTCAAGATGCTGCCCAACGACTTGGGCACGCACCAGCACGCTGATCCGCACGACACCAAGTTCTACCGCAGCCTGCGCCGCCTGATCGACGCCGCCATCGAGCGCCGTTGGATGGTCATCGGTGCGACGGTTGGCGCTTTGGTGCTCGCTCTGGCTTGTATCAAGCTGGTGCCGCAGCAATTCTTTCCCAACAGTTCGCGTCCTGAACTGGTCATTGACCTGCGTGTCAAGGAAGGCTCCTCGTTCGCCGCGACGACCGAGCAGGTCAAGCACATGGAGGAGATCCTGGCGAAAGACGAGGACGTGCGTTTCTATACCGCCTACACCGGCGCTGGCGCACCGCGCTTCTATCTCTCGCTCAACCCCGAGCTGCCCAATCCGGGTTTTGCCCAGTTCGTTGTGATGACCAAAGATCTGGATGCACGCGAGCGAGTACGTGCGCGGCTGGTGGCCTCGGTTGACCAACAATTCCCACAGGCATGGGTACGCGTGACCCGGCTCGAGTTGGGGCCACCTGTCGGCTACCCGGTGCAGTTCCGCGTCGTAGGCCCCGATACCCAGGTGGTGCGCAAGATCGCCCGTGACGTGGAGAAGGTGGTGGCGTCCAACCAAAAGGTGCGCGACCTCCAGCTCGACTGGAACGACCCGGTGCGTGCGCTGAAAGTGGAGCTTGATCAGGACAAGGCGAGCGCGCTTGGCCTCACGCCAGCCGACGTGTCATTGGCGACCCAGACCGTGATGAACGGCGCAACCCTGTCGCAGCTGCGTGAGCGCGAGGACCTGATCGACATCGTGGCCCGTGCCGTGCCAGAGGAACGCCTGAACCTCGACACACTGAAAAACATCAACCTTTACACACGCCAGGGCACAGTGGTGCCGCTGTCGCAAGTCGCACAGGTGCGCTCAGAACTGGAAGAGCCGGTACTGTGGCGCCGCAACCGCGACATGGCGATCACCGTGCGTGCCGATGTGAAGGATGGTGAGCAGGGAGTATCGGTGACACAGGAAATCCAGCCGTTGCTTAAGGACATCGAAGCCAAGCTGCCGACCGGTTACCGCATCGATGTGGGGGGAGCCGTTGAGGAAAGCGACAAGGCCAACAAGGCGCTGCTCGCGGTGGCCCCACTGATGCTGATCACCATCCTGCTGTTGCTGATGCTGCAATTGCAGAACTTCTCCCGCATGTGGATGGTAGTGCTGACCGCTCCGCTGGGCCTGATCGGTGTGGTGCCGGCGCTGCTGGTGTTCCAGTCGCCGCTGGGCTTCGTCGCCATCCTGGGCATCATCGCACTGGGTGGCATGATAATGCGGAACGCGGTGATCCTGATCGATCAAGTACAAATCGAGATCGCCGAAGGGCGCGACCCGTGGAACGCTGTGCTGGATGCCGCCATTCACCGGGCCCGACCGGTGATGCTGACGGCGCTGGCCACCGTGCTTGCGATGATCCCGCTAACGCGCAGTGTGTTCTGGGGACCAATGGCAATTGCGATCATGGGCGGCCTTACCGTGGCGACGCTGCTGACGATTTTCTTCGTCCCGGCGTTGTACGCTGCATGGTTCAAGGTGGGTCGCCAGACGGCCGCTGACACCCAACAAGTGAGGAGTGACGCCGTGGTCGCGTCTGAGTGATGAGTGATGAGTGATGAGTGATGAGTGCCGGGGGCACTATGCCCCTGACCTCACCGCAATTAGAAAGGTTTGTTCAACGCCGTTTTTGAAAACAACCGAGGTCAGCCGCGGTCCTGCGAATGTTACTTTCTTTCGCCCCTCGCGGCTCACAGGAAAGCTGATGGCGATCAATAGCTCCTGACGACAGACTGTTATCGGCAAAAAGCAGTCGTTTGGCGCCAGACGCTGTCTTAACAGCGGGTAGGCCAAGGGGGAAACCATGACAACGCGCAAATTAACCATTAAAGACTTGCAGTTGAACGTTTCAATCCGCGGCCAAGGCTCACCGCTGCTCTTGCTCAACGGCCTGGGTGGTTTGATCCGTACCTTCGATCCCCTGCGCGATGAATTGGTGGACTACAGGACCATTACGTTGGACGTGCCCGGGGTCGGCAAATCGCAAATGCCCCACTGGCCGATGCGTCTGCCGCGCCATGCCGACCTGATCGCCGAGATGCTCAAGCAATTGGGAATCGACCAGGTCGATGTGTTCGGCCTCAGTTGGGGCGGTGCGTTGGCGCAAGAATTCGCCCTGCGTTACCCGAGCATGGTGCGCCGGCTGATCCTCGCGGCGACCTCGGCCGGCCCGGCGATGCTGGTGAAGCCCGCCGACATCCTGGGTTTTTTTGGCAGGAGTAAAAGCGCCAAGCTGCGCAAGCAAGAAGGCTCGCGCGATTCGATACAGACGCTACTGCGCTTCGGTATGGTGAACGGCATGCTCACGGTCAACCCGCGAACCTATTACCACCAGCTCACCGCCTTGGTCGGCTGGACCAGCCTGCTGCGGCTGTTCCGTCTGCACCAGCGCACGCTGATCCTCACCGGCGAACGCGACACCCTGGTGCGGCTTTACAACGCGCACATCCTGCGCCGCGCCATTCGCCGTGCCGAACTGCACGTCCTGCAGGGCGAGGGGCATTTTTTCGTGGTGACCAGCGCCAGGCGAACCGCCGAAGCGATACGCGAATTCCTCTGCCAATAGCACGGCAATGAAGAGCCCGCGCCGATGATCGCCAACGGCATGTTCAAGCCACGCCTGCTGCAATCCGAGCGAAATTGATCGCTGATGCCTGCTAATGGGCTTGCCCAAGGTCGTGACAATCCGTGAATCGAAACCAGCCGCGGCTCAATCGAACCATCAAGCACCTCAAGCAACGCCAGCGTCACCGGTAGCTTGAATCTGCGTCGCCCCGCGCTGCCTGGATTGAGGTACAGCCGTTCACCGCGCCATTCAATGCGTGGCTTATGCGAATGGCCGGTGATCACCAGCTTTATCCCGGCATCCAGCTCGGCCGTCGCCGGCGTGGATGATCCGCGCGCAACCTTCGAGGGCCGCCAGGGCTTCGGCGCGGAGCAAGCCATGGGTATCGGAGATTACGCCAACTTTCATTCAGGGCTCCAAAGCAGGCTCAAGCCAATCGGATCTCCTGCATGATCCTCGGTTTCGGGCACACTTGCAGGATCATTCAGGGATTCACTAAAAGGAATTACGATGCGATCGTTCAGCCGCAAGCTAGTCATGTTGTGTTTGGTCTTCTCGGTTCAAGGCGTTGCAGCGGTTCATGCTGCAACGGAACAGCCAGCGAATGAGGCAAGTACTCCCCAGAGGATTTCCGTGCTCGCGGGCAAACTGAGTTACACATTGCCGCAAGGTTATGTCGAGCGCGAGTTGCCTGAGCTTGATGCGAAGGCCAGAGCCAGAGGCATGACGGGCACGTTGTATGTCAACGCCGCACAAAAACGCATGGTGGTGGTGACTGAAACCCCGGTGCCGGAAGGATCGATTGTGGGGGATAACGATGAGGAGTTTCTGCTGGGATTGGCAAACGGCACCATCAGCAAGCATGAAAGCGGATATAAGGACTTCAGGATTCTGCGTGAGAAAGAGGTGGTCAAAAAGAACGGACTTGGCATTCTCGAGATTGATGCCTACGGAACACTGGGCAACGATCAGCTCCTCAACACCACGCTATTGGCGGCCTCTGGAAGGACAGCGGCCTATATCCACTTGATTTCCCCCCGCGACACCCGCAAGGCCCATATCGAATTGATCAAGGCGATCATTGGTGAATGACTGTTCACAGGCGCGTGACGCAGTGGGGCTTCGGCTATTTCCGGAGCGCGTCTTTACTTCACCAGTCGCTTTTCCTTGGATGTACGCGGTGCCTTCACGTCCTTCGCGGGCAGCCTCGCTCCCACATAAAAGCTCTACCCGGTTCCATGCTTGGGAGCGCGGCGTCGCAGACGGCCGGCAGCTGCTTGTCTCTGGAAAATCGATACCAAGCCCCAATCCCCCAGACTGAGGTTAAAATACGCAAAGTTTACTTCCCTGAGGATGACAAGACATGTCCCCGCTCGAAACCTCCCTGCAAGACAGCGCCGCGCCGGAAGGCGTCTGTTACGGCTGCGGCGGCAGCAACCCGCACGGGCTGCACATCAAGAGCTTCTGGCATGAGGACGGTGTGCATGTCATGGCCGAGCACAGGCCCGAAGCTAAGTACTGCGGCTGGCCGGACCTGGTCTACGGCGGCCTCATCGCAATGCTGGTCGATTGCCATTCCAACTGGACCGCGATGGCCTATCACTACCGGCTGGAACAACGCGAGGCCGACAGCCTTCCGCGCATCAACTGCGTCACCGGCAACCTTGGCATCAAGTTCATCAAGCCGACCCCCATGGGCGTTCCGCTGACGCTGCGGGCGAAGGTCGAGGGGGATGTCGGACGCAAGACCCGGGTCATCTGCGAAGTGTATGCGGGGGACGTGCTGACAGCGGTTGGCGATTCGGTTTTCGTTAGAGTCGATACCGGGCAATTGGCCGATGCGGCTCACGGGCGCTAGCGGGCTTTAGCGACTCCGAACACGGCCCACTGTAGGAGCAAGCTTGCTCCGGGCGGCGTTCCGACGATGGTCGTTAACGATAACGCAGGCTTACTGGCTAAACGCGGCGTTCCTGAGAAACAGAGCACTGGCCGACGCTCGCATCGACCAGTGCCCTGTCCCCTCAAACCAGAACCTTCGCACCCTCCCCGCGCTCTACCTCTTCAACTTCCAGCACCGCATCCAGCGTATTGAGAAACAGGTCATGGCTCAAAATCCCGGTAGCAACAGTCGACAGTACTGCGCTCCCGGTCTCATCCTTGATCACCACCTTCTCGGACCACGCGCTCAGATCCAACGTGCGCAAGGTCGACATCGGCACCTTACGCCCATCCACCTCCAGAAAACTGCGCGTAACCACAATCGACTGAGTCTTCACATCGAGGAACTTGCCACTCATCCGCTTGCCCCAGACCGCGCCGCTGCCCAAATACCTGAAAGTCACCGAACCTCCCGCTGCCAGCGCATCCAGCACCACCGGCAGGCGGGCACGGACATGCAGCTCGCGCACTTTCTGCTGGAACGCCTGAAAGCCCTTGAGGGATTCGATAACCCGGTGAAAAGGCTCATTGGCATTGCGCCGGTAGGCCAGGTTGGTGATCAACCCGGAGATTGCCGACTGCCCGGAGCTGAACAGGTACAGGTCCTCGATCTCGGCGAAAGGAACGAAGTCCTTCGTCGCCCCGCTGATATGAGTGATGCCCTGCTCGTAGACTTCATAACTGGCCTGGCGCTGTCGCTTGTGCCACAGGTGGATGCCAAACAGGACCACGGCGATAACAGCGAGGAAGGCACTGACGGCATAGATCAGCATCTGCGGGCTGGAAAAATCCAGCGTCATGCCACGGCTCGTCGTCAGGCTGGCAGACCCGGCATTGCCCGCGGGCAGAATCGTGCCCAGGTACAACACGAAACACGCCAGACCCAACATGACGAAACCGAAAATCAGCGTGAATACCACAAAGCCCTTGCCGTGACGGTAGGTTGCAATCAATTCGCCGGTGGCCGCCGTAGATGGAGATGGGGATGGGGACTGTTGCATGAGGTTCTTGCTTCCTTGTAAGAGTGACAGAAGGCGCGCCGAATCCAGGCTGGCCTCGCCGATGAATCCGGCGCCGATTGAGGTAGTGCTGACTGGAGTCCAGTCATCCCATGGGGTGGGAACTGGTTTGAGTATGGTTGGGGTCAATCGTTCAGAAAGTGGTGCCGTGGGGTCGATTGCAGCCCCCCGTAACGGGCAGCAATCGGCCCAAAAGCAGCCGTTGAGCCAGTCAAGTTATGGATATTGCGCAGTCGCAAGTGACGCTCAGCGTGGGAACGAGCGTTACTCTGCCGGCACTTGGGTTTTCCCCAGCGCCAGATTTACTGCCAACCACCCATTCACCGCCGCCTCCCCAGCCTCGGCAAACACCCGCTCCAGCAACTTAACCTGCTCGCGCCGCAATGACTGTTCGAAGCGCGCGCCATCATCCGTCAGTTCCAGCAGCCGTTTACGCTTGTCGGTCTCCGACGCGACGCTATTCACCAGATGCATTTCCAGCAACTGACGAAGGGGAATGTTCAGCGCCTGCTTGCTGACGCCGAGCAGCGCCAGTAATTCCTTAACGCTCAGGTTTGGGTAACGGGCGACGAAAAACACGATCCGTTGATGTACCCGGTTCAAGCCTCGACGTTCGAGCATTTCGTCGGCCTTGGCGGTAAAGGCCTGGTAGCCAAAGAAGAACGCTTCCATGGCCTGTTGCTGGGTGCCGGGGTTTTTAAGGTCAAGCATATTGACGTTTCCGCGAAGATTGTCGTAAGTTCGGTCAACTAGTTTGACTCATTCTCCCCAAGCCTCGCTACTGGTGACCCCATGGCATTCTCCGAACGTGTCTCGCGCCTTAAAAGTTCTTTGATCCGTGAAATTCTCGCCGCGGCCCAACGCCCGGAAGTGATGTCGTTCGCTGGCGGGTTGCCGGCCGAAGCCATGCTGCCCAAAGTAGAGTGGACGGACATGCCAGTGTCCATGGGCCAATACGGCATGAGCGAAGGTGAGCCGGCGCTCCGGGAGGCGCTGGCCGCAGAGGCCCGTGCGTTAAGTGTGCCCTGCGAGGCGAGTCAGGTGCTGGTGGTGAGCGGTTCTCAGCAAACCCTCGACCTGGCGGCCAAGCTGTACATCGACAAAGGCACCGAGATTCTGCTGGAAGCGCCAACCTACCTGGCGGCGTTGCAGATCTTTCAATTGTTCGGCGCTGACTGCATAACAGTTCCGCAGGAGGCAGACGGCCCTGACCTGGCGCAACTGCGCGCGCGCCTGGAAAAACACAAACCGGCGTTCATCTATTTGATCCCGACGTTCCAGAACCCTTCGGCCGTGCGTTACAGCGAAGCCAAACGCGATGCCGTGGCAGCGTTGCTTGATGAGTTCGGGGTGACGTTGATCGAGGATGAGCCGTATCGCGAGCTGACATTCGACGGCGACAACGCAACGCCAATCGTCAGCCGCTTGAAGAAGGCCAGCTGGATCTACACCGGTACCGTGTCAAAAACACTTCTGCCGGGACTGCGAGTCGGCTACCTGATTGCCAGTACGGACTTGTTCCCGCACTTGCTGAAACTCAAACAATCGGCCGACCTCCACACCAATCGGGCCGGTCAGTGGCAGGCGCTGCAATGGATAGGCACCGACAAATTCCAGCGTCACCTGAGCGAGTTGCGGGACTTCTACCGGGTTCGTCGAGATGCATTTCAAACTGCATTGGAAGCGCACTTTTCCAATCTGGCGGATTGGAACGTGCCGCAGGGCGGGCTGTTTTTCTGGCTGAGGCTCAAGCAGCCGTTGGATACCCGCACACTGCTGAATGCTGCACTGGCGGCGGATGTGGCATTCATGCCAGGTGAACCGTTCTTCCCCGAACCGGACAACAATCCGGGGTATATGCGCCTGAACTTCAGCCACATCGATCCTGCACGGCTGGACGAAGGGCTCAAGCGGCTGGCAGCAGTGGTGAGTCATGCCCAGGCGGCACAAGCAGCCTGAGGTTGCTTGAGAGAGATGTAATCGCCATAGGAGACGGCCTTTAACAATCCGTTCTCCTGCCACGCTTTGACTATTCGAGCGTATTGTCTGGTGTAGAGATGGTCTGAGTCGTGCAACCGGGTCGGAAACAAGAAGTCCTTGGAAGCGGTCTGTCAGCTGCTTAAAGATCGGCCAAATCGACGATGGTGAGGGGCCGCCCTGTGAACTCACTTGCTTATCTGCCTGGCGTTACAGCACGATGCCGGCTCAAGAGCAAGGACAGGCCCGATGACCAAGCCCCTCGAACAAGAAATCTCAATGTGAATTCACCAGACTACACGGCTAAGGGCGAAGACCTCGGCAACCGCATGATGAAAGTTGACCATGCGGGCGAGCATGGTGCGATCTGTATCTACAGCGGACAGTTGTTTATGGCCCGGCTTTTCGTCCCGGGCATGGTGAATGAACTCAAGGAGTTTCTCTCCCACGAGCGCCGCCATCGGACGGTTTTTCAGGAGGAGCTGCAACGTCGCAGTTATCCCCGCTGCCGTAGTTATTGGTTGTGTGGCATCGGCGGCCTGGCGTTGGGTCTGGTTACTGGCATCTGTGGCCGCAAAGCCATTGTCGCTACTACCGTCGCGGTTGAAAGTGTGGTGCTCAAGCACCTGGCTCATCAACTTGATGTGCTGGGCGATATCGATCTCCACGCGGTGGCGGCCATTACTTCGATTGTGGAGGAGGAGCAGCACCATCATGACCACTCGGCAGCGCAGATTGATGTGCGCGATCCCTGGTTCCGGGTACTGACACCGATGGTGACTGCATGGACTGAAGCCGTAATCTGGATGGGTATGCGTTCTTAGAAAGCAGGTGTAATTATCCCGTCGATGTAGATGCCAGTGCGCAGAGGCTTTAGCTCAGGCGATCCCTGCATTTCTCGTACTTCAGAAACGAAAAAACCGGCTAGCGGCCGTACTGGATGTCCCCGGCATGGCAAGCGCTGGCATTGGGAGATTTGCCCGTCGACAAACTGCTCGGCCAATAGCTGCCCTTCACGATGGGTAGCATCTGCAGGTGACGTGACGAGCTGGATCAATACTTGGGTTGAAGCTATACCGAAAGGGTTCAGAGTGGGGATGGACCACACGCTCGATTAGCGACTGAGGAGAACTTCGCGGTGTCGAATCAGCTGATCATTCGCAACATGACCCGTCCCGAGCTGGACGAGCTCGTCGATTGGGCTGCCCGTGAGGGTTGGAATCCCGGCTTTCACGATGCCGAGCTGTTCTGGGCTACGGACCCTGCCGCCTTCATCGCGGCGTCCCAGGGCGGCGAATTGATCGGTGGCGGTGCCATCACCTCCTACAATGGCGAATTCGGTTTCATGGGTTTTTTCATCGTCCGGCCTGAATATCGCGGTCAAGGTCTGGGCAATACCCTCTGGCACGCACGCCGCGAGCGACTCCTCGCCCGCCTGCGCCCAGGCGCGAGCATCGGCATGGACGGCGTCTTCGCGATGCAGGACTACTACGCAAAGGGTGGTTTCGCCTTCTCCCATCGCAACATGCGTTTTCGTGCCGAGATCACCGAACGCCCGACGACCTCGCAGGTAGACGGCCAGGACATTGTCCCGTTGGCCACCTTCTCGTTCGATCAGATTGTCGATTACGACCGCACCTGCTTCCCCGCCGCGCGCACAAGCTTCCTGAGCGGGTGGATAGCCCAAGCCGATGCACTCGCCGTGGGTTGCCAGCGCGAGGGCAGGCTAAGCGGCTATGGCGTAGTAAGGCGCTGCCGGGAAGGCTACAAGATCGGCCCCTTGTTCGCCGATGACGCCCTGGCAGCCAATGCCCTCTACACGCGCCTGGCGGAATTTGCGGAGGGTGGTCCGCTGTTTCTCGATGCCCCGGAGAATAACCCCGCCGCGATGGCGCTCGTGCACCAACAGGGCATGATCGAGGTTTTCGGCTGCGCACGCATGTACCTCGGCCCTCCTCCGGCGATCGCACATGAACGTGTGTTCGGCGTCACGACCTTCGAGCTGGGCTGATGTCCGCTCGCGACCTCAACGGTTATGGCGGCTGCCCACCCCACCCGCGATGGCCCGGTGAGGCGCGCGTCGCGGTCCAGTTCGTACTCAACATCGAAGAGGGCGCGGAGTCATGCATCCTCAATGGCGATGCACAGTCGGAGGCCTGGCTTCACGAGCTACCGGGCCGCCCGCCGCGTGTGGGGGAACCGGACTTGAGCGTCGAGGGCATGTACGAATACGGATCGCGCGCAGGTGTGTGGCGCATTCTGGAGCTGTTCAACGCCCGAGGCCTGCCGCTGACCGCCTTCGCCGTCGGCCGAGCACTGGAACTCACCCCGGCGATCGGCCATGCGCTCTGCGCTGCCGGGCATGAGATTGCCGGGCATGGCTACCGTTGGCTGGACTATCGCGACATGCCTGAAGACCAGGAGCGGCGCCATATCCGCCTCACCCTCGACGTGATCGAGCAAATCTGCGGTAAACGCCCCGTAGGTTGGTACACCGGAAGGGTCAGCCAGAACACCCGCCGCCTGTTGCATGAGGAAGGTGGGTTTCTCTATAGCTCGGACGCCTACAACGATGATCTGCCCTATTGGCTCCCAGGCTTGCCCGCCCACCTGGTGATCCCTTACACACTGGTCAACAACGACGCCCGCTATCTGCTGCCGAATGGTTTCGCCTGTGGTGAAGACTTCTTCCGGCTGCTCAAGGATGCTTTCGACCTGCTGTGGCAGGAGGGCGCGCAACACCCGAAGATGATGAGCGTCGGCCTGCATGGGCGGATCAGTGGCCATCCTGGTCGTGCGATGGCGCTGGCGCGCTTTTTGGATTACGTGCAAGGCCACGACGCGGTGTGGATCTGCCGGCGCGAAGAGATTGCCAGGCACTGGATAGCCCAATTCCCCGCCTGAGTGGTCAGTGGTTCGGAACGGCCTGAGCCACGCCGGCGTATCAACATCACCCTCCAACAGGGTTTTAAGCGCGGCACGGGTATTGAGCCTGCGCTGTTCACGCAATCGGCACGCTGCCAGGGCTAGATATCGCCACCATGCTCTACACCTTGCGTCAGGCCGGTTGGCCGGGGCGGAAACCGCCATTCACGACGGGCAGCAACCGGCCAATAGCAGTCGTTGGAACGAGCAATGACAAATGATTGGCTATGCTTCATCTGCTGCCGCGAACTGGTCGAGCAGACTGCACTTTTTGTCCTCAACGTATAACTCCCTTCAGCGTCCACTAAAATTTAAGGCGTCATCTCCCATTTAGGGGCTATCAAGAGTTGTATGGCTGGTTGTTGTAGCGATCGAGGAGCTGGCGTGAAATCGCCGCGAGTGTGGCGAGGACGATTTTATCCATAACGATGGAGATGAAACTGTGAAACAACTCATCCAGCTCCTGACAGTCCCTGCAGCCTGCATTGTGCTGACACTACCCAGCTTGACTGCTGCGCAGGAGAGCCCCGTTATTCCCGCGTCGATCAGCACACCGGACAAAGTCGAGACGCGCATCGGCGCGCTCGACTTCAAGGACGGCATGCCGAGCAAGCAGACCATTGACAAGGTCTATGACAATCTGGACTTCACGCGCGCGTTCGAGGCGTTTGTGAACACCTACCAGGGCGTGAACATGGCCGCCATCCGCAAGGGCTTTCTGAGCATCGCGGTAAAAGACAACGAAGTAATCATCTGGTCCGAACTGATGGATGCCAAGTTGCTGTTTCTGACGACCAACGCCGATACCGTCTATTTCGGGAGTTTCATAGACATCTCAAAGGGCCCGATGGTGGTCGAGACACCGCCCAAGGCGCTGGGCACCTTCGACGATATTTGGTGGCGTTGGATCATTGATTTCGGCTTGCCCGGACCCGACCGCGGCGAAGGCGGGAAATACCTCATCCTGCCGCCGGGGTATGACGGTCCGCTGCCCGAGGGCGGATTCTATATCGCTCGCTCCCGCACCAACCGCGTGCTGCTCTTGGGCCGCTCGTTCATGGAGAAAAACGATCCGAAACCCGCGGTCGAATTGATCAAGAAGACGACCAGAATCTATCCCTATGAAGCGGGTGGCGAGGGCACGAGCATCGCCGAGTTCCTGAGCGGCAAAGCTAAACTTGGCAAAATCACCCCCCCGCCGCCGCCTGTGTTCCACGAAGGCAGCGGCAAGGTAATGAACACCATTCCACCCAGCGATTTCAGCTACTACGAGATGCTTAACGAGGTGGTGCAACAGGAGCCTGCAACTGCGCTCGACCCGGAATTGATGGGACCGGTGGCCGCCATCGGCATCATCAAAGGCAAGCCGTTCAATCCCGATGCGCGGATGAAGAAGATTCTCACCGAGGCGGTGGCGCTCGCCAATGCCACCTCGCGCACCCTGTTTACGGCGCCTCGCGACCCAGCTTGGTACTACTATCCCGGATCGGGTTGGCAGAACATGCTGTTCTCCTCCGGCTACGAGTTCGAGACGCCAGTCCCGGAAATTACGCCCGAGGGCGTCAAGCCCTACCCGCCCACCGGCTACCGCCAGTTGGACGCGCGAACGTCTTTCTTCTACGGCGTCACCGGCATCACGCCCGCGATGGCCATGCGCGTGGCGGGCATCGGCTCGACCTACCTGTGGACGATGGTCGATGCCGACAAGCAGTACTTCGACGGCGCCAAGACCTACAAGGTGACGCTGCCGAAGGACATTCCGCAGGCGAATTTCTGGTCGTGGACGCTCTACGACACCATGACGCGCTCGATGCTCGACACGCCGCAGCGCTACCCGCGTGCGGGCAGCCAGAGCTATCCGTCCCCCGCCGCCGAAGCGGATACCGACGGCTCCACGACAGTTTACTTCAGTCCCACCCAGCCTACGGGTGTCAAACGGGGCAACTGGATTCAGACCATGCCGGGTAAGGGCTATTTCCCGATGCTGCGGCTCTACAGCCCGCTTCCACCGTTCTTCGCCAAGACCTGGCGGCCGAGCGAGGTCGAGGTGGTGAAATAGGCAGCTCAACAAAGACGCACTGAAAGGAATCAACCAATGAAAATAACCAATCGCACTTTCATTAACGGGGTGTTGGCTGCCGTGCTCGTCGCCACCGTCATCATCGTCGCGGATGAAGCTACAGCCCAGACATCCTCCGCAATCCCTCCGGCAATCACCACGCCCGACCAGATCCAGACGAGTCTCGGCACGCTCGAGTTCAAAGACGGCGCGCCGAGCAAAGAGACCGTCGCCAAGATCTACGACAACCTCGACCTGATGCACGGCGTCGAGGCGTTCGTGAACGCTTACCAAGGCGCGTCGGTGGCGGCCATCTTCAAAGGCTTCAACGAGGCCGGAGTTCCGAACAACACTGCCCTGATCTGGTCGGAGCTGATGGACTCAAAGTCCCTGTTCCTAACTGCCAATGCAGACACCATCTATTTCTGGGTCAATCTGGATGTCACCAATGGACCACTGGTGGTCGAGACGCCTCCGATGTCACTCGGCGTCATCGACGACATCTGGTTCCGCTGGGTGACCGACATCGGACTGCCAGGGCCGGACCGAGGCGAGGGCGGGAGATATCTACTGGTGCCGCCTGACTACAAAGGCATACTTCCGGAGAACGGTTACTTCGTGAACAGGCTGCGCACGAACCGAGCGACGATGTTAGGCCGGTCATTCCTCGAGAACGATGACCCCAAGCCTGCGGTTGCACTCATCAAGAGGACGCTCAAGGTCTACCCTTATGTACCGGGCGGCTACGGCACGAGCATTGGCTCGGCACTTGAAGGTAAAGCCACGCTGCTGCGCACCCCGGAGCACAAACTGGAATGGTCCTTCCTCAAGCCCCCGCCGCCGGTGAAGTTCACCGAAGGCAGCGGCAAGGTCATGACCACCATTCCGCCGAGCGACTTCAGCTACTTCGAAATGATCAATGATCTGGTCCAGAAGGAGCCGGAGGGTTCCTTCGATCCGGAGATCATGGGTTCGCTGGCCGCAATCGGCATCGTCAAGGGCAAGCCTTTCAATCCGGATACGCGGATGAAGAAAATCCTGACCGATGCGGCGGCCATCGGATCGGCCACGGGTCGAACCCTGGGCTGGAATGCGCGCCCATCCGAGGGATGGTTTTACTATCCCGGCTCCGCCTGGACGAACATGCTCTTTGCCGGCGGTTACAACTTCGAAACGCCGCCGCCACAGGTCAGCGCGGACGGCACCATCACACCCTACCCGCCCACCGGTTATCGCATGCTCAACGCGCGCACGGGGTTCTTCTTCTACGCCACCGGCATCACCCCAGCGATGGTTATGCGGCTGACGGGCATCGGCTCGCAATACCTCGCCGCGTTTGTGGATTCCAAGGGCGAATACTTCGATGGGAGCAAGACCTACAAGATGACGCTCCCGCCGAAGATCCCGGCGGAGAAGTTCTGGTCCCTGACACTCTACGACAATCAGAGCCGCTCGATGCTCGACACGCCGCAGCGCTACCCGCGTGCGGGCAGCCAGAGTTATCCGACGCCCGCCGCCGTGGCGAACTCCGATGGCTCCACGACCGTGTACTTCGCCCCGAGTAAGCCAGCAGAGGTCAGCGACGGCAACTGGATACAGACCGTTCCGGGTAAAGGCTGGAGCACGATCCTGCGCTTCTACAGCCCGCTTGAATCGTTCTTTACGAAAGAGTGGCGGCCGAGCGAGGTCGAACTGGTGCGGTGAGACAAAGTCACGGTCAGCACCACCGCTCGGGCGGTGCTGACCGTGATGTTGTTCCTACTGAAAGGAGGGGAAATGTTGCGAGGCTGGGGCTTTCGCGTGGCGGTGACGTTACTGTTTCCACGCTGATGGGTAGATCAACACGACTGCGATTTGTAGGCGAAATCGATAGGTTGAAATCGACGCTTACTGATTGATACGAATGACCGCTTGGGGTCGATTGCAGCCCTTGGCGCCGCTGTCGTCGCGCAAGTCGATGGAACGAAAAAAGGATTGTGGGTCGGAACCAGATGAAGCTATTGCTCCGCTTTGACCGCATTTGTTTTCTGTCGCTGCTGACAAAATGCATAGGGTCGATAGCCGTCTCGACCGAATGACAGAGCTGCCAAAAACCGATCATTCGCTCCCCCGGAACAAGCTTTTACACCCCGCAGAACCACTCACCAGTGCCTGCACCGCCCGGTCACCGGCGCGCTTTGCCACGCCTAAAACTGATATGATTTTTTTCACCAATGTTGCATATAGATTTTTATTGTGTCATTTATAGCCTCGCCGATCACAGGACCGATCCACCACGCCAACCCGGATGGCGGGCGCCCGTTTCTCCCAAATGCCCTCAAGGAGTCAACAATATGAACAAGACAGAACTTCTAGGTGCGCTGGCGCTATGCGCTTTCAGCTTGCTGGCACAGGCCGACGAAGACAGCCTGCGTATCGGTATCGAAGCCGCCTACCCGCCCTTCTCCTTCAAGACACCGGAGGGCAATGTCAGCGGGTTCGATTACGACATCGGCAACGCCTTGTGCGAAGAAATGAAGGTCAAATGCGAGTGGGTCATTCAGGAGTTCGACGGCATGATCCCGTCGCTCAAAGTGCGCAAGATCGATGCCGTGCTGTCGTCGATGTCCATCACCGAAGACCGGATGAAGTCCGTGGACTTCAGCAAAAAGTACTACCACACACCGGGCAAGTTCGCGATGAAGGCCGGCAACGTGATCAATGACCCGTTGGTGGACCTCAAGGGCAAGAAAGTCGGCGTGCAACGCTCCTCGACTTACGATCGTTTTGCCACCGAGCAACTGGAAAAAGCCGGCGTCGTCGTGGTGCGCTATTCCTCACAAAATGAAGCCTTCCTCGATCTCGCCTCGGGTCGTCTGGACGCCACCCTTGCCGACATCGTCAACACCGATGAGAGCTTCATTAAGACACCCGCTGGCCAGGGCTTCGCACTGACAGGGCCCGACATCAACGACCCGAAGTATTTTGGCCGGGGCGCCGGGATCGCTGTGCGCAAAGGCGACAGTGCCAACGTTGCGCGCCTGAGTGCCGCGATTGACGCCATTCGCACCAATGGCAAGTACCAGCAAGTGATGGCCAAGTACTTCGCGTTCGATATCTACGGCGAGTAAGCCTTTCCCCTGCCCCCCTGACCCAAGACCCGGCGACGGCCCGTTGCAGGCGTCTGTCGGGGCTTGTCTTGCGCGCCTCGCGGCGCTCGCTTGAGGAACTTCATCATGCTCCACGGCTACGGATCGAGCATTCTCGATGGCGCCTGGCTGACCATTAACCTGGCCTTGACGTCCATGTCCCTGGCGATTGCCCTGGGTCTGATCGGCGCGACCTTGCGATTGTCACCGCTCAAATGGCTGGCCATGCTCGGGGAAAGTTACACCACCCTGATTCGCGGCATTCCAGACCTGGTGCTGATCCTGCTGATCTTCTACGGCGGCCAGGATCTGGTGAACCGCATGGCCCTGGCGCTCGGTTACACCCGCTACATCGACATCAACCCCTTTATCGCCGGCGTCTGCACCATGGGCTTCATTTTTGGCGCCTACCTCTCGGAAACCTTTCGTGGCGCCTTCATGGCGATCCCCAAAGGTCAGGCCGAGGCCGGCGTGGCCTATGGCATGGGCGGTGCACAGGTGTTCTGGCGAATTCTGGTACCGCAGATGATTCGTTTCGCCATTCCCGGGTTCACCAACAATTGGTTGGTACTGACCAAATCCACCGCGCTGATCTCGGTGATTGGCTTGCAGGACATGATGTTCAAGGCCAAGAACGCAGCGGATGCCACACACGAGCCATTCACGTTTTACCTCGCGGTGGCGGCGCTGTATCTGATGCTCACCAGCCTGTCCTTGCTGGTGCTGCGCCATCTGGAAAAACACTACTCGGTCGGCATCAAAGCCGCCGAATTGTGAGGGGAGCCGCCTGATGATTCTCGACTACAACCTAATCTGGGAAAACCTGCCGCTGTACTTCAATGGCGCCTTGTTGACCCTCAAAGTCCTGCTCATTTCCCTGGCCCTGGGTTTGGTATTGGCGATTCCACTGGCGCTGATGCGGGTGTCGCGATCGCCGCTGATCAACTTCCCGGCCTGGCTCTATACCTACGTGATTCGCGGCACGCCGATGCTGGTGCAATTGTTCCTGATCTATTACGGCCTGGCGCAGTTCGAAGCCGTGCGCCAAAGCGTGCTCTGGCCTTACCTTTCCAGCGCCACTTTTTGCGCCTGCCTGGCCTTCGCGATCAACACCAGTGCCTATAGCGCCGAGCTGCTGGCCGGCAGTTTGAAATCCACCCCCCATGGCGAGATCGAAGCCGCCAAGGCCATGGGGATGTCACGCCTGACCCTGTATCGCCGCATTCTCATGCCGTCGGCCTTGCGCCGGGCATTGCCGCAGTACAGCAACGAAGTGCTGATGATGCTGCAAACCACCAGCCTGGCCTCCATCGTCACCCTCGTCGACATCACCGGGGCCGCGCGTACTATCAGCTCACGGTTCTATCTACCGTTCGAGGCGTTTATCACCGCCGGCCTCATCTACCTCGCCCTGACCTTCATCCTGGTACGTCTGTTCAAGCTGGCCGAGCGCCGTTGGCTGGCGTATCTGGCACCGCGCAAGTACTAAGGAGCTGCTATGGAGCACATTCAATACCGCTTGCCGTGGAGTGCATCGGGCACTGAACGAACGCTGACCCTGTTTCGTTTTGGCAGTGGAGCACGCAAGGCCTACATCCAGGCGTCATTGCATGCCGACGAGTTGCCGGGGATGCGCGTCGCCGTCGAGCTCAAGCGCCGTCTTCTGGAACTGGAAACACAAGGCCGCCTGACCGGGGTGATCGAGTTGGTGCCAATGGCCAATCCGATCGGTATCGCCCAGATGTTCCAGGCCACCCATCAGGGGCGCTTTGAATTCTCCAGCGGCAAGAACTTCAATCGCGACTTCCCGGCGTTGGTCGATGCCGTTGCACTGCTGCTGGAAGGCCGACTGGGAGACGATGCCGACGCCAACATCGCCCTCATCCGCCGTGCCATGGTCGATGCCCTCGCCGCCATGCCAGCACCGACCTCGGAGCTCGACGGCCTGCGCCGCCTGTTGCTGCAGCATGCCTGTGACGCCGATGTGGTGCTGGACCTGCACTGCGATTTCGAATCGATCATGTTGTTGTATGCGATGCCGCAACACTGGCCACGCTTGCAGTCACTGGCCGCTCGCCTCGGCGCCGGGGTCACGTTATTGGCCGAAGATGCGGGCGGCAGTGCCTTCGACGAAGCCTGCGCCATTGCATGGTTACGCCTGGCCAAACGGTTTCCTGAAGCCAATATTCCCCTGGCGTGCGTGGCCACCACCATCGAATTGCGTGGCATGGCCGACACCGGGCGCGAGCAATGCGTCGGCAGTGCACACGCCATTCTCGGGTATCTCGCCGAACAAGGCCTGATCAGCGGTGACTGGCCTGCTGCACCGCCGAGCCATTGCCAGGCCATGCCATTCGCCGGCGCGCAGTACGCCTGTGCGCCCCATCCGGGTGTGGTGAGTTTTCTGCAACCGCTGGGCGCGCAGGTCAAGGTCGGCGATCCGTTATTCGAGGTTATCGACCCGCTGACCGACCGCCATAGCGTGGTGAGCGCTAGCACCGACGGCATTCTCTATGCCCGCGAACGCCTGCGTTTTGCCCAGCCTGGATTGTGGCTGGCCAAAGTTGCAGGCGTCACCCCCATTCGCCAGGGTCGCTTGCTCAGCGACTGATTCCAGAGAGTTCAAACCATGTACAAACTTGAAGTTCAGGACCTGCACAAAAGTTACGGCGCGCACCAGGTGCTCAAGGGCGTGTCCCTGCAAGCACAGGCCGGTGACGTGATCAGCATCATCGGCTCCAGCGGCTCTGGCAAAAGTACGTTCCTGCGCTGCATCAACCTGCTGGAGCAACCCAATGCGGGCACTATCGTGCTCAATGGCGAACCGCTCAAGCTGGCGGCCAACAAGCTTGGCGGGCTGAAGGCAGCCGAACCCAGGCAGTTACAACGCATGCGTTCGCAGCTATCGATGGTGTTTCAACACTTCAACCTCTGGTCACACATGAGCGCCCTGGAAAACGTCATGGAAGCCCCGGTGCATGTGCAGGGGCTGGGCAAGAAAGAGGCACGGGAAAAGGCCGAGCATTACCTGGAAAAAGTCGGTGTGGCGCACCGCATGAACGCCTGGCCGGCGCATATGTCCGGTGGCGAGCAGCAGCGCGTGGCCATTGCCCGCGCACTGGCGATGGAACCGCAAGTGATGCTGTTTGATGAGCCGACGTCGGCGCTCGATCCCGAACTGGTCGGCGAAGTGCTTAAAGTCATGCAGGATCTGGCGCAGGAAGGCCGCACCATGGTGGTGGTGACTCACGAAATGGGCTTTGCCCGCGAGGTGTCGAACCAACTGGTGTTCCTGCACAAGGGCGTTGTCGAAGAGCGCGGCGCCCCGCGTGAGGTGCTGGTCAACCCGCAGTCCGAACGCCTCCAGCAGTTTCTGGCCGGGAGCTTGAAGTAAGGCCGCCGCCCACCCATCCACTGCTCGGCGCTGCCCTGACACGGTTGGCTTCGGATACACTCCAGCCAACCTTGTCAGGGCATCAGGCACAGCCCTTCTCTCACCTTCAGGAATTGTTGAGCTGGATATGCCAACCCCATCGAAAGACACCACTGTCTATGCCGCGCCGGTCATGCGCAAACTGACGGAAATCGTTTCCGAACTGCCACCGTCGTTGCGCAAGGTGGCGGACTTCATCCTGCGTCACCCGCTCAAAGCCGCGACGCTGACCATCGAGGAGATGGCTCACGAAACATTGACCTCACCCGCCGCCGTCAACCGTCTGGCCAAAGCGCTGGACCTCGGTGGTTACAGCGGCATGAAGGCCGAGCTGGTCGCAACATTGCAGCAGATGGTGTCGCCGGTCGACAAACTGCGCAACGAACTTGCCCATCGCCCGGGCGGCGCGTTTGGCTTGCATGAGCAACTCCAGAGCGCCAGCAGCAACCTGGCCACGGCGGCGACCAACAACCACGCCGACACCTTTGAAGCGTTCGTCACTCGCCTGACCACGGCCCGTAAAATCTACATTCTGGGGTTCGGCAACAGTGTTTACTTCGCCGGCCTCGCCGCCTCGACCCTGATGCCCTTCTGTGCCGACGCCACGGCCATCAGCATGGAGGGTGGCAACGAAAATGCCGCGTACCGACTGGCCGCGATCACTGATCAGGACGTGTTGCTGGCGATCTCCCTGCCGCGTTACTCCCTGGACACCCTGCAACTGGCACGCTTCGCCAATGAACGTGGCGCATCGGTGCTGGCAATTACCGACTCACCCGCCTCGCCGCTCACCGGCATTGCCGAGCACACGCTGTTTGCGCCTTGCGATCACCCGGTGCTGACCAGTTCCAACATCGCCGTGCTGGCCTTGATCGAAGGCTTGGTCGCCGGCGTGATGGCGCGCAATAAAGAAGCAGTCAAGCTGGCAACCGAACTGACTGAAAGCGTGATGTCGTACCTGCACATCCCTGCCAGCGGTAAACCACCGAAAAAGTGATTGCGTTCTGGTTTTTACCTGACAGACCCGCGGCCACACAGTGCTGGTGGCAGCTGTAAGTGCCAAACGAATGCAGATGCGCTACAACAATACGTAGAACTCTGGGGTCCTCACAGGAAGCGAGCGAACGTGAATGAAACACAAACTCTGCGTCGTCAGGTTGGTTCGGTTCGCATCCGCTTCGCTCATCATGGTAGCCCCGGGTGCAGTCGCAGAGGATCTCGAACCCAGGTCCTACGCCAATACGCCGGTCGGTATCAATTTCCTGCTCCTGGGCTACAGCGATCTCGACGGCAACGTGACGGCCAACCCGTCAATCCCGCTCGAGGATGCCAAGCTCAACATAAAGACTGTCGTGTTTGCCTTTGCTAGATCCCTGGACGTCTGGGGCCGCTCCGGGAAGTTCGATATCGTCGTGCCTGAGGCAAGATTGACCGGCACTGCGCTGCTCGCCGGTGAACCCATAGAGCGTAATGTTACCGGGTTGATCGATCCAAGATTGCGCTTCTCGGTCAACTTATATGGCGCCCCGGCGATGTCCCTGGCTGAGTTCCCCAGCTATCAACAGGATGTGATTATCGGCGCCAGCCTGGCGATCACGGCGCCGCTCGGCCAATACGACGCTGGCAGGCTGGTCAATCTGGGCAACAATCGCTGGTCGTTCAAGCCTGAACTAGGGGTTTCCAAACGCCTGGGGCAAGTGACCCTGGAATTATCCGGCGCGGGAACCTTTTACACCGACAATGACGAGTTACTCGGCGACCACGTACTGTCCCAGGACCCGATTTACCAGGTACAGGGGCATCTTATCTATGCCTTTGGCAATGGAGTTTGGGCGTCGCTGGATGCGACCTACTTCGCTGGCGGGAGCACCTCGGTCGATGGGGTCGGTAACCACGATTCTCAGGAAAACACACGCTACGGATGCACCCTCACGCTACCGTTGAACCGGAACCATTCGCTGAAGCTGAATGCGAGTAATGGCGGGCATACCCGCACGGGCAGCGAATACGATGCCATTGGCATCGTCTGGCAGTATCGCTTCGGCGGAGGGCTTTGAAACATCGAAAAGGGGACGGATTCATTTTATAAAAAAATGAATTCGTCCCCTTAACCCTGCAATCAATGTGCTCGAGGTGGCATGAACGCGAAACAGGCACACCACCTCAACACCGCTGGATCAGTCAGTCGGTCGCCGCTCCCGGCCAGCCGGCCTGATGCAAGGCTTTGAGCAGCGTCTCGGCATCCAGGCCCGGCACGGCATGGCCGTTGCCTTCGGCGGTGTCGGCGGCCAGCAAGGCATTGATGATCGCTTCCTCCACGGCTTCAGTGGCGGCCAGGAACAACTCGCTGATGTGGTCGTTGTTGACCATGCGCAGGTTGTCGGTCGTCGGCGCGCGCTTGCTTTCATAAGCGGCCGGCGGCATGTGATTACCGGTGGCGAAGGCGATGAAGATGTCACCGCTGTGGTCTTCATTGCCGCCGCCGGTGCGGGCCAGGCCGAGGCTGGCGCGTTGCGCCAGGCGCGTACATTGGTGCGGCAGCAACGGCGCGTCGGTGGCCAGGCAAACGACGATCGAACCCATGCCCGGGTGCGGCAGGGACGCCTTGAGGAACGGCGAGTCAGCCTGTTCCATGTAGCGTCCGACCGGGTAGCCGTCGACGCGCAGTTCGTTACGGATGCCGTGGTTGGCCTGGACGATGGCGCCAACGGTCCAGCCGCCCTGGGCACTGCTCAGACGCCGTGATGCGGTGCCGATGCCGCCCTTGAATTCATGACAGATCATGCCGCTGCCGCCCCCGACGGAGCCTTCCGTTACCGACCCGCTCTTGGCCGAACGCAGGGCCTCGGCCACATGTTCAATCTTCACATGAAAGCCGTTGATGTCGTTTAGCAGGCCGTCGAAGGTCTCCAGCACCACCGGCATGTTCCAGTAGAGGCGCCCGTCATCCGGCTGCTGCTCCCGATCCAGCACGATCAGCGCATCGCGCACCACGCCCAGACTATGGGTATTGGTGAAGGCGATGGGACTGGTCAACAGACCCGCCTCGCGAATCCACTCCAGACCTGTGGCGTCGCCGTTGCCGTTCAGCACATGGACGCCGGCAAAGCACGGTTGCTGGCTGATGGAACCCGCTCGCGGTTCGATCACCGTGACACCGGTCAGGATGTCGCGACCGTTGGCGGTGCGTCCTCGCACATTGCTGTGGCCGACGCGTACGCCAGGCACATCGGTGATGGCATTGAGGGGGCCGGGGTGCAGTTGGCCGAACCGAATGTTCAGGTCACGGGCACGTGGTTTTATCGTCACTGTCATGATCTCTCTGTTTTGTTTGATGTGTTTCATGAAGGGGCTTGGCCAGTCGGCAGCAGGGCCGAGTCTGCCATCAGGCGCCGGTCTTGACCGTGTTCCAGGCACGGGTGCGCACGCGCTCCATCTTCAGCGGGAGGGGTTCAAGCGGAAATAGCGTGTCCAACACTTGTCTGGACGGATACACACCAGGGTTGTCGCGGATTTTCTGCTCGACAAGCGCGGTGGCATCCTTGTTGGCGTTCGGATAGCTCAGGTAGTTGGAGGACTCTGCGATGACTTCGGGCCGCAGCATATAGTTGATGAAGGCCAACCCTTGCTCCGGGTTCGGCGCATCGTTGAGCTGCACCAGACTCTCCACCCACACCGGGGCACCTTCGCGAGGAATGCTGTACACGAGGTTGCGATGGTTGCCAGCCAGCTCAGAGGCCTTTTGCGCATCGGCGACACCACCCGCCCAGCCCAGCACGACGCAGATGTTGCCATTGGCCAGATCGGAGATGAACTTGGACGAATCGAAGTAGACGATATGGGGACGCAGTTTCAGCAGCAGTGCCTGGGCTTTTTTGTAATCCTCCGGGTTCTGGCTGTTGTAAGGCAGTCCCAGGTAGTGCAACGCGATGGGAATGACTTCGCTGGGGGCGTCCAGCATGGCCACACCGCACTGACTCAGTTTGGCCAGGTTTTCTTCCTTGAAAATCAGGTCCCAGGAATTGACTGGCGCATCCGGGCCGAGTATCGATTTAACCTTGTCCGCGTCATAGCCGATGCCCGTGGTCCCCCACAGATAAGGGGCCGCATAGCTGTTTCCGGGATCGTTGCTCTGCAACTTGGCGAGGATGTCGGGGTCGAGGTGGGACCAGTTGGGCAACTTCGAGCGATCCAGTTTTTTCAGCACACCCGCTTTGATCAGGTTCGGCAGCAGGTCGCCGCTGGCAACCACCACGTCATAGCCGCTGCGCCCGGCCATCAGTTTGCTTTGCATGACGTCGCTGTTGTCGAACACGTCGTACACCGCGCTGATGCCCGCTTCTTTCTCGAAGTCTTTCATCGTGTTCGGGGCAATGTAGTCATACCAGTTGTAGATGTGCACGCTGGATTTGGCAGGCTCGTCGGCCTGGGCGCAGGCCAGGCCGACACTGAACAGCGTGACCAGGACGAATGGCATGTAGCGAGTCGCTTTCATCGGGATGCTCCAGAGCATTGGCGCCGGGTCCAGGGACACGCGCACGGCTCCTGCTAGTGTGTGAATTATTGTTGTGGCAGGGTCAACATCGAATCAAGACGGTGGGGTATACCCCTCGCGCCTGGTTCAGGGGATCAGTAGTTCGCGTCGACCATCACCGTGCTCAATCTGCTCGCCGATCAGGAGCAGGCGGCGGTCACTGAGGTAGTCGTAGTCGCGGCGGGCGGTGCGCAGCAGGTCGAGATCCAGCTCTACCACCTGACGACACTCGGCGCGCCCTGCTTCGAATAACATTCGCCCGAAGGGATCGATCGCTGCACTCCCACCGGCAAAAACCAGGCCTTCATCGCCGTCGCCAACTCGATTCACCATCACCGCGAACGCCTGGTTTTCCTGGGCGCGAGCCATGATCGCGGTACGGTGGACAGGGCCGTAGGGATCCATATTGCCGTTAGTGACCAGGATCAGCTCGGCGCCGAGTTGGCCGAGGGCTCGAGCACTTTCCGGCAACTCGATGTCGTAGCAAATCAGGAGGCCGACACGGAGGCCCTTCCAGAGCGCAGTGGCATAGCGGTCGCCCGGTTGGAACAGGCCGCGTTCCGACGGCCAAAGGTGAGTCTTGCGATAGTGCAAGGCGATCCCTTGTGGTGTTATCAGCAGGGAGGTGTTGTAGAAGAGGCCGCCGTCGTTCTCAGCCATGCCAACCACCACCGCGACGTTCCGTTCCCGTGCGGCGCGCTGCACGGCCTGCACACTCGGCCCGTTCAGGGGCTCGGCGACTTCGGCGAGCTGTTGCGCGCTGGCGAACCCCATCAATTGGGTCTCTGGAAATATCAGCAGATCGGTATCCACTGCGCAGGTAGCGATGGCCTGCACGGTACGCTTCAGGTTATAAGCGGTATCGCCATCGCGACCGGTAAGTTGTACAAGTTCAATCTTCATCGGTGATCCTTTCACGTGTTGTGGGCTCGCAATCGCCAACTGAACAGCACCCGCCAGGGCTGGATGGAGTATGGAGAGCCATAAAACGGAAAGTAATCACATCGATGGGGTAACCCCGTATGGGTAGGAACGTGAGCATTACCTTGCAGGACATGGCTTGGCACCAGGCGATTGGCAAACTGATCGAGGCACTTGACCGGCCTGGTTTCTGGCTAGCCCTGGTGCGTCTGCTGGACAGATACATTCCGGTGGACAGTTGGGTCGTGCTGATTTTCAGCAATGGCCGTCCGCAGGTGCTCGCCGAATGCCCAGGCAAGGATGGTGGGCCAGACCCGCTCTTTCAGGATTACCTCAAAGGCCTGTATCTGCTCGATCCCTTTTACCTGGCCAACCGGGAAGCACCGCAGAACGGTTTGTTCTGGCTAGCCGACGTGGCGCCGGAGTGCTTCGAGCAGACTGACTATTACCAACGCTACTTCCGCCTCAATATCGTTGCCGACGAAGTCCATATCAACGTCCAGCTCGACGCGGAACGCACCCTCAGCCTGTCACTGGGCAGCGAGGCCCACTTCAGCCCAGAGCAGATCGCCCTCCTCACCCTCATCCAGCCTTGGGTCGCCGCCCTGATGCGTCAGCGCATGGCATTCGAGCGGGAGGTGCTGGAGCAGGCCACGTCGCCGACGCCACGCTGGCAGAGTTGGCTCGACTCCACTGACCAGCAGTTGGACACACCGCTCTCCGCCCGCGAACTTGAAGTCGGCCGGCTAATGCTCAGCGGCTGCTCGAACAAGGAGATCGCGCGCAAGCTGGCGATTTCCGCCGAGACGGTGAAGGTCCACCGCAAGCACATGTACAGCAAACTCGGGATTAAATCCCAGTCCGAGCTGTTCTCTCTGTTTCTGAACGCGCAGAGCTGAAGTCGTCGTTCATGAGGGTGTCAGCGCCCAAGACAATTGGCTTCGTCTGGCCCTCGCGAGCAGCTGCAATCGGCCAGTTGCGGACCTTTACAAATCTTCAGCTACAATCTGAAGCCATGAAGGTGGCATTGTTTAATTCGGTTTCCATCGGCTTTAGCTCGACGAATATTTGGGCATGGAGCCTCAAAAAAGGAGCACCGCCATGCAGGAGCACCTGATGCCTGTCCCGTTCTACGAGGACACGGTAGTTCTGGTGGGTCAGGGTACTGATCCGTTTGTAGCTATGGAGCCGATCGTCACAAATATGGGACTGGACTGGCAAACGCAGTTCCGAGAATTGGGCGAAAGATTTAACTCAGCCATGGTTGAAATGACCACGACTGGAGGTGATGGCAAGCAATACAGAATGACCTGTCTCCCCCTTCGTAAGCTTCCGGCCTGGCTCTACGCAATCAGCCCGAACAACGTAAAACCCGAATTTCGCGCCAAGATCGTTCGTTACCAGGAAGAATGCGACGACGTGTTGTGGGACTACTGGACCAAGGGCAGCTCTTCTCGTTCTGAATCGCCAAATGTTGCTCACTTTATAGCCCTCTCACGCCATCGGGTTGCACTGCTCAAAGTATTGAGTCGTACCTGCGACAACGCCATCCGCACTGCTATCCATGAGCAACTTGCGCTCGCTTCCCACCAGTTAGGATTGTCAGTCCCCGACCTGACCAGCATCGGGACCAGGACACCGCCACCCGCCGACATATTGATCGAGTTCTGGAGTGCACTAGAGACCCTGGACCGCAAGGGTGTGCGCTACAACCACTGCACCCCATCGAAGGGTTATCTCTACTTGCAGCTTCCCCACCTCGCACAACTGTTCAAAAAGCACAACATTTCGGTCAAGTTCACACGCGAACTACGCCAAGCGATGAAAGAATCCAAGCAGCCACGTTATGTGAGTAACACTACTCAACACAGCGCAATGGAGCGTATATCATTGAAATGCTGGGTATTTGAGTGGCCCATTCGCCGTGAGCGGGAGGTTTTTGAGCCCCCTCGGAAAGATCCAGTCAGGCGTAACACAGCCTGACTAAATGTTCAGCAGCCGAACGACCGCGAGCTCCGCAAGAGTTTTGTCGTGCGAAGTGCACCGGACAGTGGCAGCATCGATATTTTTTGCGCAGATCTCAGGCAAGGCGGCTCGGTGAAATAGCCGCGCCCTCCTTGGCGCGGGCAAGTCCGCCTGGTTTTTCGCAAAGACCTTACTGGGCCAGCTGCAACCGGCTTCGGCTGAGACGGGACAAGCCGCCCTGCAAGACAAACGCAAACACCACCGTCGCCGGTGCGGAAAAGCTGCTCAGGCTGCCACCGCAGAACATCAGTAAAAGTCCCAGCGCGGTGGCGCCGAACCAGGCCGTCAGGCCCACCGGATTGAACGCTGCCACCCGTTCGAGCGCCGCCACATCACAGCGTCCGTAGAGGATCTGCGCCAACGCCACACCGACCCAGGCCACCACGAAAATGCCCTGATACGCCAAGGCTTTGAGCAGGTAGGCAAACACATCGGCGAGCATCAGGCCGTACACGATCAACCCGACCGCCAAGGCCCACATCAGGTACGAACCGCGCAGGCCAAAACGTGCGAAGAATGCCTGCATGTTCAGCGTGGCCAGATAGTAATTGGCGGTGTTGATCCGGGTTTGCGTGGCCCAGACAAACAACAATCCCCACAAGCCCATCAGTTGCAAAATCGCCATCACCACCGACACTTCGTTCAGCGCCCCGTCATGGGGAATGCTGCTGACCAGATAGATGCCTGCCGCGCCGTTGAGCAGGAACGTCACCGCGTAGAACGGCATGCCGAAGTTCCAGCGCCCGTGATACCCGGCGTCTTCAGGTTTGCCAAAACGTGCATAGTCGAAGGTGAACAGCATCAGCACCCAGACGCCCATGTAGGCCACAAAGCAATCCCACCAGCCAAACGCGCTGGGTGTTGCCGGGCCGAAATCCAGCCATTGCGGCTGGTAGCCATAACGGCTGATCGACAGCCCCACCGCCACCAACAGGCCCCCCAGGTACACCGGCAGCAACACGCCGTTCAGCTTGTCCAGCCAGTGCTGCACGCTGCCCAGGATCATGGGCACGCTGTACAGCACCACCAGTAACGCGGCCAACGGATAGACCAGTTCCGGGTAGAGGTGGTTGAGCGCCACGGCGATCACTGAACCCTCGAATACTGCGTAATAGATCGCCGTGGAAAAGAAGATCAAGGTTGCCAGGCAGGCGCCGGTGCTGCCGAACAACAGCCTTGAAAACAACGCCACCGACAACCCGCTGCGGATCGCGAAACGGCTGAGTACACTGTTGACCAGCCCGTAGCTGATCACCGACAACAGCATCCCGATCAGCGCATTGCGGGCACCGTAAGACAGGGCCAGTGACGCGCCGACCACGATGTAAAACATCGCGCTGCACACCGCCCACCAGGCCATGGTCAGCGACAAGCGGCCCATGCGTGCTGCGGGGGGAACGGGATGATGGGCCGGGTCTTGCCCGGTTTGACTCGATTGCGATAAAGCAGCCATATGCGTGAACTCCAGAACCAGTCAAAGGTTGAAGCGCGGGCAGCCGCCACCGCACCGAAGTGCGGCGTTGGCTTACCGTTTGGCATGACCCGCGCGATGCGGCGGGCAGAATCAGGAAGGGAACAGCTTGCTCAGGCAGCTGAGTTTTTTCTTATAGGAACGTCGCGCTTGCAGCGCCTCATCCAGGGTGACCGCTTTGAAGCGGGCCTTCTGGTTGGGTTGCATCTGGCCGATCAAGTCGAGGTCGGCGCTGATCACCGTGCCAATCATGGCGTAGCCGCCACCGGACACCGCGTCGCGGTGCAGCACGATAGGTTCGAGCCCCGCCGGGACCTGGATCGAGCCGATCGGGTAGCAACTGTCGACGATATTTGACGGATCGGAACCAGCACCGAATGGCTGCTCACGAGGTTGAAAAGTCAGCGCACTGCCACCCTTGAAACGATAGCCGATGCGGTCGGCTTCCGAACCGACTGTCCAGGGCTCGGCAAAAAAACTATCCGCCGCCGCTGGAGTCAGGCGCTCGTAATACAGACCCGGCACCACACGCAGGGTGATCTCGCCACCCAACGATTGCCGCAACGCCATGGGCAAACTGGCCCCGGCGCGGCTTTTACCGCTGGCGATACCGACGGGCAGTTCATCACCGGTCACCAGCCTGCGCCCCTGAAAACCACCGAGTGCGCCCAACGCATAGGTGGAGCGACTGCCCAGCACCACCGGCACATCGATGCCACCGGCAACCGCCAGATAGGCGCGCGCGCCGGCCTTGGGGAAGTCAAAGCGCAGCACTTGCCCGGCCTTCACCGAGAACGCCGTGTCGTGGTGCATTTCCACACCATCGACACGCGGCGTCATGTGCGCACCGCACACCGCCACCAATGCATCCTCCTGAAATTCCAGCTCCGGCCCCAACAGCGTGCATTCCAGCGCTGCCGCCCCTGCCGGGTTGCCGACCAGTTGATTGGCCGCGCTCAGGGCGTATTGGTCGAGCGCACCGGAGGGTGGAATGCCGAGGTGGTAGTAACCTTCGCGGCCCAGATCCTGTACCGAAGTGGCGAGACCGGGTTTGAGTACCTTGATCATGCCAGCACCTCCTGCAACGACTTGGGATAGCCAACGGGGTCGGCCAGGAACGCGTCCAGCGAGAACTCCACCGGACGAATCCGCAGATCAAAGCGCCCCGCTTCCACTTCGGCGACGGCGTGGTCATACGCTTGGCGGTCCATCGGTTTGAACTGCACGATGTCGCCCGGACGGAAAAACACCATGTGCTCTTTCAGGTACGCCAGGGTCTGCTGTGGGTCGTAGATCGGTGCCGGCGTGACACCAAACATCTGATAACCACCGGCGCCGCGCACCGAGTAGATGCAACCGAAGCAACCGCCGTGACCGAGGGTCAGTTTCGGGGTATCGGTACGGGGTCGCAGGTACTTGGGCACCTGCAATTGACGTTCACGCTCGACCATCTGGAACATGAACGGCAGGCCCGCGACGAAGCCGACCATCGAGACAAACCACGGCGCGCCACTGTGGGCGGCGATGAACGCCTCGACGTCCGCCAGGCCGTTGATGCGCGCGGCGTACTCCAGGTCGGTGGCGCTCGGGTCCTGATGACGGTCGCGAAAACGCATCAGGGTTTCATGGGTCCAGGGATCGTTATAGAGCACCGGAATCTCGATGATCCGCGTCTGCAACGTGCGCTCGGCGACCGCCTCGGCCTCAGCGATTTTCACCGCTTCAAGCAGGTCGAAAGGCGCAACGCGATCCGGGTCAAAACGAATCTGGAACGAGGCATTGGCCAGGCACACATCAAGCACGCCATCCAGTGCCAGACGCTCCACCGCGCGGGTGACCGCCAGGCCCTTGAAAAACGCTTCAAGGGACATGCTGTCGCTGACTTCGGCGAACAAATGTTCGTCGGCACCAAAACTGTAACGGATAGGATGACTCACGCTTCACCTCCGCTACGGCGCTCGGCCAGCCAGGTTTCCAGGGTGCCAGTGTGGAAGTCGGCGCTGTGCAGCCACGGTTGTTCCAGCAATTGGCCGTGCAGCGCCAAGGTGCTGGCCATGCCGGTGAGTGTGGTCTGTTCCACCGCCGTGCGCGCGCGGGCCAAGGCTTCGGCACGGTCGCGACCGTGGACGATCAGCTTGGCCAACAGCGAGTCATAGTACGGCGGCACGCGGTAGCCTTGATAGAGATGGGTGTCGACACGCACCCCCTGCCCTTGCGGCCACACCAACGCCTCGACCAGGCCCGGGCTCGGGAAGAAGTCCCGCGCCGGATCTTCAGCGTTCAGGCGCATTTGCAGCGCGGCACCGTTGAGCTGGATGTCACTTTGCTTGAAGCCCAGCGGCTCGCCACCGGCGATGCGCAACATCGCCTGGACCAGATCGATCCCGGTGATCAGCTCGCTGACCGGGTGTTCCACCTGAATCCGCGTATTCATCTCGATAAAGAAAAACTCGCCCGTCGCATCGTCATACAGGTACTCCAGCGTCCCGGCACCCTTGTAGCCCAGGGACTCGGTGAGGCGCACGGCGCTGGCGCAGAGCGTCTCGCGTTGTTGCTGGCTGAGTGCCGGCGACGGCGCTTCTTCAAAAATCTTCTGGCGCCGACGTTGCAGCGAACACTCGCGCTCGAACAAGTGCACGGCGTGCTGACCATCGCCCAACACTTGCACTTCGATGTGCCGGGCCTTGCTGATAAACCGCTCCAGGTACACCGCGCCATTACCAAATGCCGCCTGGGCTTCGCGCTGGGAACGGGGAAACTCTTCGCTCAGTTGCCGGGCGTTTTCAGCCAGGCGAATCCCACGCCCGCCACCACCGGCCGAGGCTTTGATCAGCAGTGGGAAGCCGACGGATTCGGCCGCCTTGAGCGCCGACTCGACGTCAAACAGTTCACCGGGCGACCCCGGCACCACCGGTACGCCCGCTGCTTGAGCCGTGCGCCGCGCCTCGGCTTTATCGCCCATGCGCCGGATCGTCTGCGGGCTCGGCCCGACGAAAATGGCGCCCGTCGCGAGGACGGCTTCGGCGAAATCGGCGTTCTCCGAGAGAAAGCCATAGCCGGGGTGTACCGCATTGGCCCCCGTGGCTTTCAAGGCGCCGAGCAATGCTTCGACGTTCAGGTAACTTTTGTCGGCGCGGGCCGGACCGAGAAGGTGCACCTCGTCGGCCATGCGCGCAGCCTGGGAGTCGATGTCCGCTTCGCTGCACGCGGCGACAGTGGGGATGCCCAGAGCTTTGGCGGCGCGGATAATCCGCACGGCAATCTCGCCACGGTTGGCGATCAGTAATTTACGAATGCCTTGAGTCATGATCGCGTCCTCACTCGTCGTCGAGTGTTGCGACGACCTGACCCGGTTCCACCGGATCGCCGTCTTCCACCAGGAATGCGCCAAGGCGACCGGCCGTCCCGGCGGTCAGTTCGGAAAACTGCTTCATGACCTCGATCAGGCCAATCACTGTGTCGGCGCTGACCTGCGCGCCCTCCTCGACGAAGTTCGCCGATTCGGGGGTGGCTTTGCGGTAGAAGGTCCCGGGCAATGGGGTGATGACAGTGTGTTCGGCCATGTCTGTTCCTCTTGGAATAGTTGTAGAAAGGCAGGCAAAAATGAATCGGTGTTTAAACCCTGGCGTCTGTGTGCCGGGTGTTTCGTGCTGATTCAGCGCGGTGCGCGAACCTTGATTCCGGCGCTATCGAGCGCCTGGCGCGTGGCTTCGACCAACGCCAAAGCACCCGGCGTATCGCTGTGCAAACAGATGGAATCGAATTCGATTGCCAGGTCCTGGCCCTCCACCGTGCGCACCACGCCTTCCTGACAGGCACGCAGCACCCGCGCGGCCACCTGGGCCGGATCGTAAGCGCGCACGTTGCGGGTGAAGACGATGGAGCCGCTGAGGTCGTACTCGCGGTCGGCGTAGAACTCGCGGATGACCGGTTGACCGAGTTCTTTGGCGACGTGCCAGATCACTGAATCGGGCATGCAATACAGCAGTAACTCAGGCTCCAGGCGCCGCAGGTTTTCCACCAGCAAACGGGCGGCCTCCTCATCCCGAGCCAGGTGCATGTAGAGCGCGCCGTGGGGTTTGATGTGTTGCAACGCCACGCCTTGAACCCGGGCGAGTTCACGCAGGGCGCCCAACTGGTAGAGCATGTCGTCCACCAGTTCCTGAGCCGGTGCATTGATGTGCCGACGGCCAAATCCCACCAGGTCGCGAAACCCTGGATGCGCGCCGATGGCTACGCCCAGGCGCTTGGCCTGTTCCACAGTGCGGCGCATGGTGCTGGGGTCCCCGGCATGAAAGCCGGTGGCGATGTTGGCCGAACTGATGAAGCCCATCAGCTCATTGTCGACGCCATCGCCGATGGTCCATGGACCGAAGCCTTCGCCCATGTCCGAGTTGAAATCTACTGCCTGCATGACACTTGCTCCTGACACTTGTGACTTCATGCAAGCCACGTTAGATTCCTGCCAACCCCTTGGGAAGATCTATTATCAGATGGGCCATCTTCTGAAAAACAGATAGCCTCTGAAAAACAGATACCCCCAAGTCCGGAGTGCTCATGTCACTGACCCTGCGCCAGGTCCGCTATTTCGTCGCCACCGCCGAGATCGGGCAAATTTCTCAAGCGGCCATTCATTTGAATATTTCCCAGTCGGCGGTGACCACGGCGATCAAAGAGCTGGAAGGCATGCTCGGCACGTTGCTGTTCCAGCGTTCAGCCCAGGGCATGAGCCTGACCGATGCCGGGCGGCATTTTCTCAATCGGGCCTATGTGATCTTGCGCAGCGTCGACGACGCTCTGAACAGCCCGCTGCCCGACGTTCGCGCCAGTGGGCTGCTGCGCCTGGCCGCCAGCTATACGGTGATCGGCTACTTCCTGCCGCACCATCTGCAGCGGCTTGAACACTGGCACCCGGACGTGGCCATCGAAGTCCACGAACAAGAACGCCAGGCCATCGAACAAGGCTTGCTGGAAGGCCGATTCGACATGGCGGTGGTGCTCACCGCGAACCTCACTCACCCGGACATCGTCTCGGAAATTCTGTTCAACTCCGAACGCCGGCTCTGGCTGCCCAGCCACCATCCACTGTGCGAACGCTCCGCCGTCAGCCTCGCCGACGTGGCGAAGGAACCCTACATCCTGTTGACCGTCGACGAAGCCGAACAAAGCGCCATGCGTTACTGGGAACACGCGCACCAACAACCCAACGTGCGCGTGCGAACCAGCTCCGTGGAAGCAGTGCGCAGCATGGTTGCCAATGGCAGCGGCGTGGCGATCCTCTCGGACCTGGTGCATCGCCCCTGGTCGCTGGAAGGTAAACGCATCGAAACCCTGACGGTCACCGACGAGGTCACCCCGATGAGTGTCGGCCTGGCCTGGCATCGTGAGCGCAATTTCAGCCCGGCAATGCAAGCGTTTCGTAACTACTTCCACGATGCTTTTCTGGCGCCGCAACAGTTATCTGCGCGACGTTGAAAGAAGCGGATACCAAGGTGTTCCGGACACGGGTACGGCAAGCCGTCGCAGTATTTAACATGCCTCATTCAGCATGGGTCACGACCTTTCAGCGAGCTAGCTGAGGTCCAACACTTGGGCATGAACTGGACCTATGCATACCGACACAAGCGTCCGAATATAGCCCTCTGATGCATCATCCTAAACAGAAGTTGGCCCTGGTGGGCCTGATGTCAAGTTCTACTGACTATCCAAAAAGGGGGAATTACCCGAGGCCTCGCGGCCCTGACGGGAAGCGGTCAATTGCATCTCATTAATACAATCATAGAGAGTGCAGAATGAAGTTCAGTTTTGTAAAAAACAGCAATCCGAGCCGCCGGCGCATTCTACGCGATGCCTTCACCCTGGCTTTGGCGGCCTCGCCGTTGGCAAGCCTGGCCAAGGCGGCCACCGAAACCAAGGCTACCGACACAAACGCCGAAGACGTGACCTTTGCGGCTGGCCCGCGGCCGGTGCAATATCCGCAAAAACGACCGTTGACCCTGGTGACCACTCGCCCGCCCCATCTGGAGACGCCATTCCCTGTCTTCAACCAAGGGCCGATCACGCCGAATGACGCCTTTTTCGTGCGTTACCACCTGGCCAATTTCCCGACCAGCATCGATCCGCACAGCTACCGTTTGACGGTCAAGGGTTCGGTCGACACGCCGCTGTCCCTGTCCCTTGTTGAACTCAAGACCCTCGCCGAACCGGTAGAAGTGGTGGCCGTCAATCAGTGTTCGGGTAACAGCCGTGGCTTCTCGATGCCGCGGGTGTTCGGCGCTCAGCTGGGCCATGGTTCCATGGGTAATGCCCGCTGGGTGGGGGTACCGCTCAAGGCGGTACTGGAAAAGGCGGGTGTGACTGCCGACGCCAGGCAAGTGACATTCCGTGGGCTCGATAAGCCCGTGTTGCCCAGCACGCCGGAGTTCCTCAAGGCCCTGGACATCAGCCATGCCATGGACGGCGAGCCCATGATCGCCTGGTCAATGAACGGAACTGATCTGCCATTCCTCAACGGTTACCCGATACGTCTGGTGGTGCCCGGCTATTTCGGCACGTACTGGGTCAAGCACCTGAGTGAGATCGAAGTCGTCGACCACATCGATGACGGTTTCTTCATGGCTAAAGGTTACCGCGTGCCGGACAACGACTGTTTCTGCATCGCCCCCGGCACCACGGCGGCGAAGACTCAGCCGATTTCCAAGTTGCCGGTACGCAGCTTCATCACCAGCATCAAGCACGGTGATGTCTTGCCGCTGAAAAAAAACGTGGTGCTCAAGGGCATAGCGTTCGACGGTGGCGCCGGGATCAACAAGGTGGACATTTCGATCGACGGCGGCAAGAGCTGGCGCGAAGCCCGGCTTGGGCAGGATCTGGGCCGTTTCTCCTTCCGTGAGTGGACACTGGCGATCACCTTCACCCGCAAGGGCGCTACTCAGTTGATGGTGCGTGCCAGTAACAGTGCAGGTGAGACCCAACCGCTGCGAGCCGACTGGAACCCCGGAGGCTACCGCCGCCACGTCGTAGAAACCAGCCACGTCACTGTCGCCTGAGGGGTTCACATGAAACGTTTGACCACCTTGCTGTGCGCGGCTCAGCTTTGTCTGGCTACCATGGCTGGCGCAGCGCCGCTGTCGATCACCTTGCCGCCCGAAACGGCTGCGTTCAAGCCCAGTGCGCTGCCTGGCTATCCGTTGGCCCAGCAGAAATGTTCCACCTGTCATTCTGCCGACTACATCAACTTCCAGCCGCCTGGCATGACCCTCGCGCAGTGGACTGCAGAGGCGAGCAAGATGCAACACGTGTATGGCGCTCCGATCAGCGATCAGGATGTGAACATTATCGGTGCCTATCTGGCGGTGACCTATGGGAGCGCCCAGGCAAGCGATGCCGAGGTGCAGACTGCCTCGAACCCGTCGGTGGGCCAGCTCTCGGCGGCGCCTGCAGCAAAAGTCGACGCCATGGCTTTGCTCCAGAACCACGCGTGCCTGTCCTGCCACGCGATTGATCACAAGGTTGTAGGCCCGGCTTATCACGATGTCGCTGCCAAGTATGGGAGTGATCCGCAGGCACTGGCCAAGATAGCGTCCAGCATTGCGCGCGGCGGTGCCGGACAATGGGGGGCTATCCCCATGCCGCCTTACGCGCAGTTAAGCCCGGAGGATCTGCAAACCCTGGCGACGTTCATACTGCACCAGTAAGCCCAGCCCAGCCCAGGCTAACCTTGGTAGCCTGGGCCAGCTAAGAAACCGCAAACAAATCATCCATGTACTCACCGGGATGACAAAGGTTCAGCAGCATCACTTCGGCGTTGTTGTACTTGAACCCAGGCCGGTACACACACGCAACCGCCGCCTGGGTCTGCGTCACTGACGCGGTCAGCATTCATGTCGAGGTTGCTGCCAAAAGTCCCGGCAATGAATCCCCGATCAAGCTGACGCCAGCGAGCGCCATCAGTACGAAGACCAGCCAACGTATCGTACGCGACGACAACTTCGGCGGATAACGGCGGACCAGCCAACTGACCAGCACCACCAACGGCAATGCTTCGGCACTCAACAACAACGTGGACAGTTGCATCTGTCCTTGCGCTGCGACCAGGCCAAGGCGCGCCGCCGCGTTGGCAGAAAACACCGTGATCAGGGTATTGCGGATGATTTCGTAGCCCAAAGGCTGGCGATACAGGTGATAGACAATCGGCGGCCCGCCGCTGGAGAACAAGCCATTGAGCAGTCCGCACAGGCCACCGGCCAGCCAGAACGACGGCTGCCGGGACAGCTTCGTTTTCGCTTTGTTTTGCACCACAAGCATGAGGCTGGCCGCGACGATCAGTATGCCGAGCAGCAGGCGAAGCCAGGTCAGCTGGCTACCATTCAACGCGCCGAGCCCCCACACGCCCAGGCTGACGCCAAGCAGACTGCTGAGCAACACGGGCATCAGCACTGCGCGGTCCAACTGCGGTTTCGGCCCGCCCAGGGTACCCATGGCGTTACCCAGGGTGAGGATACTGATCACCACCGCTACCTCGGACAGCGGCACCATGTGCAGGGAAGCGACCAGGCCCATCAGGATCAGGCCGAAGGCAAATCCGGTAAGGCTCTGGGCTACGGTTGCCAGGGCTACACAACACAGAAAAATCAGATGCACTTGCAGGCTCATGGCGCCTCTATTGCTGCTGGTTAAGCCAGCCTGCCGCCGCACAGTTATCGTGTCGGCGGCAGTCTGGTGATCGGGCGGGGACGATGCATGTCATCCATGACGCGGGCTCATCCCAGCCACTTCACCGCAAACAAAATAATCGTCGCGAGAAACACGGTTTCGCTGACTAACAGGGTCGCCGGACGCCAGCCCACTTCCAGCAGCGCCTTCAGTGAAGTTTTCATTCCCAGCGCGGCGATAGCGGTCACCAGGCACCAGCGCGACACATCGCCGGCTAACTCCTGCACCTGCGTCGACGCTATGCCACTGCTGTTAATGGCGACAAACAGCACAAAGAAGATGATGAACAAGGGCAATGGGAGTGCCGGGCGCGGACCACCATCACCGCGCTTGCGCAGCAGCAACGACAGACTGAAGACGATCGGCACCAGCATGGCCACGCGCAACAGCTTGACCACGGTCGCGGTATCGCCGGTTTCCTCCGACATGCTGTAGCCGGCACCGACGACCTGGGCCACATCGTGAATGGTTGCGCCGAGGAATATCCCGGCCTGATGGGCGTCCAGGCCGAGCCATTGGGCAATGGGCGGATAGGCAATCATTGCGATGGTGCTCAGCGCAGTCACGCTGATCACGGTGAAGATGATGTTGCGCTCGCTGTCCTTGTCTTGCGGCAGTACCGCGGAAATTGCCAGCGCCGCCGAGGCACCGCAAATGCCCACGCTGCCGCCGCTGAGAATACCGAAATCCCGTGACTGGCCGAGTAGCCGGGAAAGGATGATGCCGAAGCTGATGGTCAGGAAAACTGCACCGATCACCACCGCCATCAGCGTCCCCCCCAGCGAGAGAATCTGCTCAACGGTGATGCGCATGCCCAGCAGCGCCACGCCACCACGCAGGATGGTGCTGGAGGTGAAACGAATACCCGCGACCGCACGCCCCTCCTGGGAGAGAAAGCCTAGCGCCATGCCCAGCAACAGGGCCATTAACATCACCGGTGCACCGTAATGCTCGGAAAGGAAAGCGGCACTGGCGGCGACTATCAACGCGGCGATGATACCCGGCAGTAACAGGTTGAATTTCTGCTGATGGCGTATCAACCAGGACGACGATGGCTGAGCCGTGTCCGGCAACTGGCTGTGGACGGGGGGGATTGTGTGGTGCTGTTTTATTGTCATTTGCTCACCTACACCCTGTGGTTATGAAATCACTGGGTTTCGATGCTAGAGAAAACTCCGCCCCCTCATTAGGACCACCTCAAGGCGGTCTTAGGGGCCAGCCGACACCTGCGCGACAGGCCCGGAGCGCAGCTGGCAGCGGGTGCTGATACGCCGCAGCAGTCACCCCTTAAGACATGCGCGCACGCCTTCGCAACGCGCATTCTGAAGGACTGCTTCGGGCTGGATTCTCATGGCGTAAACGAGGATGAATTGGCCGCGCGCCTGAAAGGCTTCATTCGCCGGGAGCAGCAGGCGCCACGCTGGAGCAGACAGTTTCCGGGATGCATCCAGGCTACGCCGCGATGGAGCCCCTCACATCAGCTGGCCTGACTCAGCCGGACAACTGCTGCAGGCGCTGCTGCGTTTCGGGACTGTAGTGCACGGCGGCCACTGGAATCCGATCGTCAATGGCGTTGCGGATCCGCTCGGCTTCGGCCTCGGTGAAGGCGCCGCACAGTTCGATCAATTGCACATGCCGGGTCAACAACTCCTGCGCCACCAGCACCGCTTCCTCGACGCTCGCAACGCCGCACAGGGTCGCGGCGAAGGTGTCGGACTCGAGGCGCCCGTTGTGGGTGAGGAACTGCATGCCTGGCGCCTTGAAGATAAAGCCATAACGTTGCACCGCCATCGTGGTTCTCCTTGGGTCTTGGGGTTGCTTAGCCAGCAGCCAGCAAGCGGCTGCGCGACTGCCGACGATAATCGATAAAAATGGAAGCCAGGGCGCAGGACGCCAGGCGCGCCTCCAACGGGTCGGCACGCGAGGTGAGAATGATCGGCACCCGCGCGCCCAGCACCAGGCCGGCGGCCGTGGCACTCATGAAATACACCATCTGCTTGAACAGAAAATTACCGGCTTCCAGGTTCGGCACCAACAGGATATCGGCATGGCCCGCTACCTCGCCGCCAATGCCTTTGATCCGCGCCGCTTCCAGCGACACCGCGTTGTCGAAGGCCAGCGGACCGTCGACGCAGGCGTCGCCCAGGGCACCGATCGCCGCCAGTTTGGCCAGCTCGGCGGCATCCTGGCTGGACGGCATGCTGCGCGTCACTTCCTCGGTACCGGACAGCACCGCCATGCGCGGCTTCTCATAGCCCAAGGCGTGCATCAGCTCGATGGCGTTGCGCGCGATATGGATCTTGTCGATGATCGTAGGCTGCACGTTGATCACCGCATCGGTGATCGACAATGCTTTGTCGCTGCCCGGCAGCGTCATATGAAACACATGACTGAGACGGCTGGCAGCACGCAGTCCGACTTCACGCTTGAGTACTGCTCGCAGCAGGATATCCGTGTGCAGATGCCCCTTCATGACAGCCTCCGCGTTACCGGCCCCAGCCAGGATGCAGGCGACTTCGGCGCACTGTGCATCCTCACTGACGTGCAGCAAGCGCAGGTCATGCAGGTCCCAGTCGAGTTCTTCGGCCAGGGCACGGATCTGCGCCTGATCACCGACCAGCACCGGCTCGATAAGCCCTTCATCGCAAGCCCGCCTGGCACTGCTCAGGCTCAGCAGATTGACCGGATTGACCACCGCCGTGACCACGCGCGGCAGAGCCTTGGCCCGATCAAGCAGGAACGCCGGGCATTCCGGTGGAATAGTGCTCAACATGCTTGGATTCCTGTTTGTTCACGGTCGAAGCTGCAACAACGCCCGAAGGCGCCGTTGCAGTGTTCCCGGTGGTCTGTGCGGCTAGTCAGTCCCGCCACACAGGCCACTGGCTGTAGGTGTCCGGCGCAAACCGGTCACCTCGGCGACTCAGACATAGTCTTTGTACTTCTCGAGGAAGCGCACTGGCTTGGACAGCGCATCGCGGCGGAACGGATCGCCCAGTTCGCGGGTACACATGATCTCGATCACCGTGGTCTTGCCGGCCTTTTGTGCCTCGCAAGCCGCCTTGAGCGCCGGGCCGACGTCTTCCAGACGGTCGACGGTGACGCCTTCGGCACCCATCGAGCGGGCAATGCCGGCGAAGCTCTGGTTTTCCAGCTCGCCTGCGACAAAGCGACGGTTGTAGAAGTCCACTTGGTTCTTCTTCTCCGCGCCCCACTGACGGTTGTGGAACACAATCGAGGTGACCGGGATGTTCTCGCGCACACAGGTCATGATTTCCATCATCGACATGCCCCAGGCGCCGTCACCGGCATAGGAGATGGCGGTGCGGTGCGGTGCGGCGACCTTGGCGCCGATGATGGTCGGCAGCGCGTAGCCGCAGTTGCCAAAGCTCATGGCGGCGAAGAACGAACGCGGCTTCTCGAAGCGCAGGTAGCTGTTGGAGACCGAGTTGATATTGCCAATGTCCGTGGAGACCATGGCATCGGCCGGCATGGCTTTCTCCAGTTCACGCAGGACCTGGCGCGGGTGCAGGTAATTGCCGTCCTCACCACTCTGTTCCTTGATCATGTCCAGCGAGTATTCGTCCTTCTCGTGGATCCAGGCGCTCAACTCGGTTTCCCAGTCGAATTTTTCCTTGGCGATTTCCTCGGCACGCGCGCCCTTGTTTTCCAGGCACTGCACGTCGAGGTTCTCCAGACGACCGAGCAGGTTGACCGCCGCGGCCTTGGCGTCGCCGCAGATACCCACGGTGATTTTTTTCACCAGGCCGAGCATTTTCGAGTCGCAGTCGATCTGGATCACCTTCGCCTGCTTCGGCCAGTAATCAAGGCCGTGCTGCGGCAGGGTGCCGAATGGGCCCAGGCGAGTCCCCAGGGCCAGGACCACGTCGGCGCGCGACAGCAGCTTCATGGCGGCCTTGGAGCCTTGGTAGCCAAGCGGGCCGCACCACAACTGGTGGCTGGCCGGGAAAGAGTCGTTGTGCAGGTAGCTGTTGACCACCGGGGCGCCGAGGTATTCGGCCAGCGCCTGACAGGCTTCGACTGCGTCGCCCATGACCACGCCACCACCGGAGATGATCACCGGGTTCTTCGCCGCCGCCAGTATCCGGGCTGCCTCGGCCAGGCTCTGCTCGCCACCGGCGCTGCGCTCGATACGGATCGGCGTGGGGATCTCGACGTTGATATCGCCGTAGAAGAAGTCACGCGGAATGTTCAGCTGGGTCGGACCGTTTTCTTGCATCGCCCGATCGAAGCAGCGTCCGGTCAGTTCAGCCATTCGCGCAGGGTTGGGAACATGGGCCTGGTACTTGGTGATGGTTTCGAAGAACGGCAGTTGCTGGGCTTCCTGGAAGCCACCGAGGCCCTGACTCAGCGAGCCGGTTTCGGGAGTGATCACCACCACCGGGCTGTGCGCCCAGTAAGCAGCGGCGATGGCGGTAACGAAGTTGGTGATGCCGGGGCCGTTCTGCGCGATGCACACGCCGTGACGACCACTGACCCGCGAGAAGCCGTCGGCCATGTGACCGGCGCCCTGCTCGTGCACCACAGGGATAAAACGGATGCCGGCCGGAGCGAAGATATCCATCGCATCCATAAAGGCCGAACCCATGATGCCAAAGACATCGGTGACGCCGTTGGCAACCAGTGTTTCAACCATTGCTTCGCTGGGGGTCATGCGTGGCATATCGATATTCCTCTCGTTACTTAAGGTACGGCGGCTGCGCCGCCAATGACTTGGAGCAAGAGTAGGAGTCGGGGGAAGTGCCAGATAGAACCAGTTGGAGGCCACCTGTTGAGCCAGCTGGGTCCAGATTCGCCAGCAGGCACAGACGAACCGAGCGAATGCACGACAGGCGTCGCACACGCCGAAAACCCACGCCGTTACTGGCGCGGGGGCAGCGTCTGAAAAATGGTCAGTCAGCTTATTTGCTGGATGAGCTCAGCAAGCAGTTTGATCCCCGGACGGATGCGATCAGCGGGAATCGACGAGTAGCCCAGACGGAAGTAGTTGAGCGGCGGTTGCTCACCGAAGAAGTGAATATCGCCGGGCTCGATCAGGATGCCGTGCTCGGCGGCTGCCTTCTGCAGGCGTCGCGCATCCAGGCTGTCGGGGCCTTTGACCCAGTAGCAGGAGCCGCCGAAGCTCGGTTCCTTGGAGGATTCCGGCAGGTACTCACGCAGGGCAGCGCCCATTTGCTGATGCCGCTCCTCGTAAGCCCGCATCAGGCTCATGATCAACGCATCGTGGTAACCGCGCTCGAGGAACAGCGCCACCGAGCGCTGATTGTTCGCCGCCGGATGACGCACCATCAGTCGACGCAACGCACGCGCCTCGCGGATCAGGGCTTCGGGCCCCACCAGATAGCCAACCCGCAGGCCGGGCGCCAGGGTTTTTGACAGGCTGCCGACGTAAAGCACCCGATCATGCTTGTCCAGACTCTTGAGCGCCGGGATCGGGCTGCCCTTGAAGTTGGTCTCGCTTTCGTAGTCGTCCTCAATGATCAGGAAATCGTGCTCATTGGCCCGCTGCAACAATTCGTAGCGGCGCTCTAGGGGCATGGTCACGGTGCTCGGGCACTGATGGCTGGGAGTGGTGTAGATAAGATCGCAGCCATTGAGCTCCTCGCTCAGCATCAGGCCCTGGTTGTCCACCGCCAACGGCTGAATTCGCGAGGGGTTGAGCATGGCGATATTGCGGATGTCCATGTAGCCCGGCTCTTCAATGCCCATTAGACTGTCGGGGCGCAACAACAGACGCGCCAGCATATACAGAGCGTGCTGCGCGCCAACCGTGACCAGGATCTGCTCAGGCGAAGCCCAGACACCACGACGTGGCAACAGGCGTGTCCTGATCTGCTCCATCAGCAGGGGATCGTCGTTATCGAAGCGGTCCGAGGCCCAGTCACGGATCGCCGGGATGCTGACCGCGTCACGGCAGCATTCACGCCAGTTGGCGGTGGGAAACAGGGCCGGGTCGAACTGCCCGTAGATAAACGGGTATTTATAATTCTGCCAATCCCGTGGCTTGCTCATGTTGCGTTGCTGCGAGGGTTGCATGACGAGCCGTTGCGACCAGTCCAGCTTGGTGGTGGCGGCCTCATCCTGGTTCGCTCGCGGCGCTTCGACCTTGCGAGCCAAAATAGCCGGATTGACGTAGTAGCCGCTGCGCTCACGGGCCAACAGGTAGCCATCGTCGAGCAGGTGTTCGTAGGCCAGAACCACAGTGTTGCGCGCAATGTTCAGCTGTTTGGCCAGCTTGCGACTCGAGGGTAACGGGCTATCGAGCGGAATATTGCCGTTGAGAATCACCTGGGCGATCTGCTCGCGCAGTTGCTGTTGCAGGTGGGTGGATTTTTCGGCGGACAAATGGAACAACTGGAACATAGCGGCCTCGACTGAACGAACGACAAGCGCTGGCACCGCACACCACTCTGCCAGTCACTTCAAAATGCTCTTGCCAGCACAGCGCTAACGCGGCGATTGCCAGGCAGACTAGCAATAACACCTCGGCAAGACTATCCAGCGCTCGATGTATAACGCTGCTGACACACAAACCGGCCCCCTCAACGAAGCTAAGGGGCCGGTCTGCTGTAGGAGCTGCCGCAGGCTGCGATCTTTTGATCTTGGCCTCAAAAGCAGGATCAAAAAATCGCAGCCTGCGGCAGCTCCTACGCGGATCGCATTTCAGCAGCGGCAAGCGTTATAGATGAGGTGCAAGGCGGCCAAAGGCGTTGTCCAGGGCGGCGATGATCACATCCAGATCCTTTTGTGTGGCGATCAACGCCGGGGCGAAGCACAGCGTATTGTTGAGCTGCTCGAAGCTGCGGTTGGTACGCCCGATCATCACCCCCTGGCGCATGCAGTCGGCGGCGATGGCAATCGGCACGCTCTCCTCCACCGGCTCCTTCGTCTTGCGGTCCTTGACCAGTTCCAGACCACAGAACAGGCCCTTGCCACGCACATCGCCAATGATTGGATACTTGTCCTGCAGCTCACGCAGGCGACCCATGAAGTACTCGCCCATATGGGTGACGTTCTCCAACAAGTTCTCGTCCTCGATAATCCGCATATTCTCCAGCGCTGCCGCCGGGCCTGCGGTGCAGCCGCCGAAGGTGCTGATGTCACGGAAGTAGCCCATTCGGTCATCGGCCTCCCCCTTGAACGCTTCGAACACTTCCTCGGTGGTCACTGTGCAGGAGATCGCCGCGTAACCGCTGGCCACACCCTTGGCCATGGTGACGATGTCCGGCTTGATGCCGTAGTGCTGATAGCCAAACCACTTGCCGGTACGGCCCAGACCGCAGACCACTTCGTCAATGTGCAGGAGGATGTCGTACTTCTTGCAGATCGCCTGAATGGTCTCCCAGTAACCCTCCGGCGGGGTGATAACGCCTCCCCCGGCGGTGATCGGTTCGAGGACCACGGCACCCACGGTATCCGGCCCTTCCGCGAGGATGACGCGCTCCATCTGCATGGCGGCGCGCACGCCATAATCGGCGATTTCACCGAACTGCGAGCGGTATTCGCAGCAGTGTGGAAACTCGACGAAACCCGGGGTGAAGGGACCGTACTGGTTCTTGCGCTCGAACTGACCGGTCGAGCTCAGCGCAGTAATGGTCGTGCCGTGGTAGTCACGCTCGCGGAACAGAATCTTGTGCTTCTTACCACCGTATTTTTTGTGCGCAATCTGCCGCACGATCTTGTAGGCCTTCTCATTGGCCTCGGAACCGGAATTGGAGTAGTACACCCGGCTCAGGCCAGGCATCTTCTCAATCAGTTTTTTGGCGAACAAGGCGCCAGGAATGTTGCCCGCGGAGTTGGCGAAAAAATTCATCTTCACCAGCTGATCGCGCACCGCGTCGGCAATACTCTCGCGGCCGTAACCGACGTTGACGGTCCACACACCGCCAGAGACCGCATCCAGGTATTCGTTGCCCTTGATGTCCCAGACGCGCATGCCCTTGCCTTCGACGATCATCAGCGGATCGTTCTGCTCCAGCGGTTTGTGCTGGGACAGGTGATGCCAGACGTGAGCGCGGTCACTGGCCAACGTCTCGACTGCATCGTACTCGTGAGCTGTTGTTTTCATGCTTACCTCTCGGCTGGTGCATTTTTATTGTTGGTCACCGGGCAGGAGACAAGCTCCAGGCACCGACATACGAAGGAGCAGTACTCGGCATCGCAACGCAGCACTGCCCGATCCACCCCTGGAGACGAAACTAAGAACAAGCAGCGCGCGCAGTTAGAACCAGTTATTGCCCACGCATGATGCCAGCCGTCAATCACCGCACTGGACCAGCGCCGCAGCCGCGACTGGCTCTTTCAAGCGCTGCGCCAATCCCCCCACCCTGCGAGCACGATAGCCGTCACCTGCAGGAGAACCGCCGATCCGCATGGCCTCGGCGATGCGCAAAGCGGTCGAGGCTGGCCGCGAAGCCTACCTGGCAGGACGCATGCCGCGCCGACTCAGCGGGGACGCCTCCTCGCCGTTGAGCGGCCTGTTCCTGTAAAGGGTTCACAACTATAAGAAAAAAGAGGATTTCGGATGTCACGTGCCTATGACTTCGTCATTGTCGGCGCCGGCTCAGCCGGTTGTGTACTGGCCAATAGACTCAGCGAAAACGGACGATACAGCGTTTGCTTGCTCGAGGCGGGGCCTGCGGATCGGTATCCGTGGATCCACATCCCGATTGGCTACGCCAAGACCATGTTCCACCCGGTATACAACTGGGGCTTCTACACCGATCCAGATCCCGGCATGAACGACCGGCGCATCTACTGGCCGCGCGGCAAGGTGTTCGGTGGTTGCAGTTCAATCAACGGTCTGATTTTCATTCGTGGCCAGCGCGCCGATTACGATGCCTGGGCCAACGCCGGTAACGCTGGCTGGGGCTGGGACGATGTATTGCCCTACTTCCGCCGCGCCGAGTGCAACGACCTGGGTCCCGGGCCCACTCGCGGCACCGACGGGCCGTTATCGGCGTCCAGCATCAAGGCGCGGCATCCCCTCACCGAAGGCTTTATCGGGGCGGCCAAAGAACTTGGCGTACCTCACATCCAGGACTTCAACACCGGTGACCAGGAAGGCGTCGGCTACTACCAACTGACCACTCGCAAGGGTTTGCGCTGCAGCACCGCGGTGGCCTACCTGCACCCCGCCAAGCGTCGTCCAAACCTGACCATCGAGGCGCTCGCCCAAGCCGAAAAAGTCCTCTTCGAAGGAACCCGTGCAGTCGGCGTCCAGTACCGCCAGAACGGTCAGTCGCTGACCGTAAAGGCCCGGCGCGAAGTGATTCTCAGCGCCGGTGCGCTGCAATCACCGCAGTTACTGCAACTCTCCGGCATCGGCCCTTCGCAGTTGCTGCAAAAATTCAATATTGCGCCGGTACATACGCTGCCGGGCGTGGGTGAAAACCTGCAGGACCATTTGCAGATTCGCTTGATCTACGAATGCACCCAACCGATCACCACCAACGATGACCTGCGTTCGCCGCTGCGTAAGTTGCGCATGGGCCTGCAATGGCTGCTGACCCGCAGTGGACCCCTGGCCATCGGCATCAATCAGGGCGGGTTGTTCACCCGAGTGCTGGAACAAAACGGCACACCCGACATTCAGTATCACTTCGGTACCCTTAGTGCCGACTCTGCGGGCGGCAGCGTGCATCCCTTCTCGGGCTTCACGATGTCGGTTTGCCAATTGCGCCCCGAAAGCCGCGGGCATGTGCGCATCACCTCTACCGACCCCTTGCAACCGCCGTCGATGCAGCCCAATTACCTGTCGACCGAACTGGACCGCACAACGGTGATTGCAGCGGTGCGCTACACCCGCAAGCTGGCAGAGACCGGGCCACTCAAGCGTTTGATTCGCCGCGAGTACCGGCCTGGAATCGAGCACCAGAGCGACGAACAGATTCTCGAGTTCTGCCGTCAGTATGGGGCGACCATCTTTCACCCATCCGGCACCTGCAAGATGGGTAACGATCCGCTCGCCGTGGTGGATTCGCGCCTGCGCGTACACGGCGTGCAGGGATTGCGGGTGGTCGACTGCTCGATCATGCCGACACTGGTCTCGGGCAACACCAACGTCCCCGTGGTGATGATTGCCGAAAAGGCCTCGACGATGATTCTCGAAGACTGCCTCCAACCCAGCGCCCGCACCCATCACGCCATGGCGGCACCGGCGCCGGCACTGAGCACGGTCGCCTCCTGATGGAACATTAAAAGTAGCGTGCCGCGCGCCCTCCCCCCATGGACGCCAAGCAGATCTGCCCCGTCCAGCGGGCACTGCAAATTGATCCCGGACAACCTTGTCATTTGCCAAGGCTTAAGGCAGGGTCGATAACATTGACACTTCTGCCAAAGGAGTCACCCATGTCAAAGCTATATCCCAGCATCGATCCCGAGGGACTGGTCGAGTACTCGGTGGTCTACACCGACCGCTCGCTCAACCACATGTCGCAGGCGTTCCAAGGGGTGATGAACAACATTTCCAGCACCCTGAAACAGGTCTACAACGCCCAGGCCGTTGCGGTGGTCCCCGGCAGCGGCACATTCGGCATGGAAGCGGTGGCGCGGCAGTTTGCCGGCGGCCAGCAATGCCTGGTGATACGCAACGGCTGGTTCAGTTATCGCTGGAGCCAGATCCTTGAGATGGGCAACATCCCGGCGGCGACCACGGTACTCAAAGCCCGACCGGTTGAGGCTGGTCGCCAAGCCGCCTTCGCCCCACCACCCCTCGACGAAGTGCTGGCAACCATTCAGGCGCAGAAGCCGCAGATTGTCTTCGCACCCCACGTCGAAACCTCATCGGGGATCATCCTGCCCGATGACTACCTGCGCGCCGTCGGCGACGCCGTGCATGCGGTGGGGGGCCTGTTCGTGCTGGACTGCATCGCCTCGGGCGCGCTATGGGTCGATATGCACAAGTGCGCTATCGACCTGCTGATCAGTGCGCCGCAGAAAGGCTGGAGCGCGTCCCCTTGCTGCGCCTTGGTGATGTTCAGCCCCTTGGCCCTCGAGCGCATCGAGCAGACGCAGAGCAGCAGCTTCGCCTGCGACCTGAAAAAATGGCTGCAGATCATGCAGGCCTACGAACAGGGCGGGCATGCCTACCACGCGACCATGCCCAGCGATGCCCTGGCGCGTTTTAGCGATGTGATGAAAGAGACTCAAGACTACGGCTTCGACAAGGTCCGCGGCGAACAGCAGGCGCTGGGCGACCGGGTGCGCGCTTTGTTGACCGCCAAGGGTATCAAGAGCGTGGCCGCAGCCGGGTTTGAGGCGCCTGGCGTCGTGGTCAGCTATACCGACGATGCCGAGATGAAGAGCGGCAAGAAATTTGCCGAACACGGCCTGCAGATCGCCGCCGGAGTGCCGTTGCAATGCGACGAGCCGGCCGACTTCCAGACCTTTCGCATCGGTCTGTTCGGACTCGACAAGCTGCACAATATCGAGCGCACGGTCAGTACACTCGAACATGCGCTGAACGAGGTCATGGGTAACTAAGCCCTCATCTTCGCTGAGGCTCGCCGAGGAGGACAACCTCCGGCGAGCCCACGCATCGCTATCCCCTCAAACGGGCTTCTGCTGTACGCCTCTCGTGCGACATGGGGCAGGACCCGGCACTGAGTGGACCTCAGGCACTGACCTTATCGCTCTGCTGCTGCATCAGGCTGGCCATCCTGCGGCCAAACAGCTGAGCCAGCGCCTCAGGGTCGCCAGCGGCTTCGTCCAACGCCTCGACCACAGCCTGCAGGGTCGGCCGGGTCTTGGCCAACAGTTCGTCGATGTAATATTGCGCAGTGATCTGCATATGCGCCTCGTAGCGGCGAAAGAGTGCAAGGAGCTCCGGGTCCAGCTTGATTGTCAGGGTATCGGCGGACATCTGATTGACCTCTTAGGGTGGTTCGGCGGCAGCCGCCAGGGGTTTTACTCTCCGGGATCATCCTTAGCCGCCACCGTCCTGGACCCTAGAGCCAGTTTTCGCCCGAACGTGGCGCCAGCCACCCCGACTGGCCGCATCGGGTGCCGGTAACTGGTCCCTCCCCTACACAGGCCACATCCCTAGAATCAAGACCTCCTTTCCGGCCCCCAAGGCGATATTCATGACCGACCTGAACTTCGAACCCGCCAGCCGCCTGGTCCCTGTCCGGGAGTTGTTCGGTATCGACTCCAACATGCGCGTCCCGGTGTTCCTCACCCCAAACGAGCACGTGCCGGAGGTCGACTCGGCTTATCGCTTCAACCCGGAAGTCACCCTGGCGATTCTCGCGGGCTTCACCCGCAATCGCCGGGTGATGCTGCAAGGCCTGCACGGCAGCGGCAAGTCGACCCATATCGAACAGGTCGCTGCGAGGCTCAACTGGCCTTGCACGCGCGTCAACCTGGACGGTCATATCAGCCGCCTGGACCTGATCGGCAAGGACGGCATCGTCCTGCGTGAGGGTAAACAGGTCACCGAATTCAAGGAAGGCATCCTGCCCTGGGCACTGCGCCGCCCCATGGCGTTGATCTTCGACGAATACGACGCTGGCCGCCCGGACGTCATGTTCGTGATTCAGCGCATCCTCGAACGCGACGGCAAGCTCAACCTGCTCGACCAGAATCAGGTGATCCATCCACACCCCTCGTTCCGACTGTTCGCCACCGCCAACACCGTTGGCCTGGGCAACCTGAACGGGCTTTACAACGGCACCCAGGTGCTCAATCAGGCGCAGCTGGATCGCTGGAACATCGTCGCCACCCTGAACTACCTGCCCCAGGCCGAAGAAGTCGCGATCGTCGCAGCGCGGGTGCCACACCTGCTCGCCCGACACGGCGAACAGTTGCTGACGCAGATGGTGGCGGTGGCCGACCTGACTCGCCAAGGTTTCGCCGCGGGTGACCTGTCGACCCTGATGTCGCCGCGCTGCGTGATCTCCTGGGCGGAAAACATGGAGATCTTCAGCGATCCGGCGCTGGCCTTCCGCCTGTCGTTCCTCAATAAATGCGACGAAGCAGAGCGGCCAATCGTCGCCGAATACTACCAACGCTGTTTCGACCAGGAGCTGGCCGAATCGGCGTTCCCCCTGCTGGCACTGGCCTGAACCCGTAAAGGAAGCCCCCCATGACCCCGCCGCCACGCCGCGAGAAACGCCAGCAACAACTCGAGGAACTCTGCGCGGCGACACTGCGTGCACTCGCCGGTGAGCGGCGCGTACGCTATCGCGGCGGCCGCCTGGAAGTGCAGGAACGGCACTTCCCGGTGCGCGCCCCGCACCTGCACCCAGACCCCGAGCACGATGAGAGGCGCGCCTGGCGCGGGGTGGCTGATAGCCTGGCGCTGCGTTTGAAACACAGTGATCAGGCGCTGGTCCGCCAGGTTCTCCCCGCGCAGCCCATCGCGCGCCTGGTGTTCGAGCTGCTCGAGCAACTGCGCGTCGAGTCGTTGGTGGCCGACTGTCATCCCGGCGTGCGGCGCAATCTGTTGCAGCGCTTCGAGCAGTGGAGCCAGCAGTTTCTCGACGCTGGACAGACCGAGGGACACGTCGGCCTGCTGCTCTTCACCCTGGCGCAGATGAGCTGGATTCTGCTGTGTGGCAGCCGCGCCGGGGAACAGACGGAGAGGCTCATTGAAGCGCCACGCCTGAGCCTGCTCGGCCATTTCGGCGCGGCCTTCGGGCTGATGCGCCGCTGTCGCCATAACCAGGTGGCGTTTACCGAGCATGCCCTGTTGATTGCCGCCAAGGCACAGGAGCTGATCGAGCAACTGGATGCCGAACTGCTCGGCAACGACGAGCGCAAGGTCTCGGACATCGCCGAAAAGACTCATCTGGCCTTTGCCCTGCTACTGGACGTGGATCAGGATGGCGAGGGTGACGTCAGCAGCAGCGGTGCTGCCCAGGGTAATCCACGAGGCAGCAACAACGCCTTTACTTATCAGGTATTCAGCCGCGACTACGATTGCGAGCGTAACGCCACCAGCCTGGTACGGCCCGAATTGTTGCGCGAACTGCGCCAGCGCCTGGACCGTCGCCTGGCCGGCCAGGGCCTTAATCTGCCCCGCCTGGCCAAGCGATTGGGTGCCCTGTTGGCAGCGCCTCGTCGAGATGGCTGGGCCTTCGCCCAGACCGACGGACAGATCGATGCCGGCCGCCTCAGTCGCCTGATCATCAGCCCCGAGCAACGCGAGATTTTTCGCCACGAGCACGAGCGTCCGCACAGTGATTGCGTGGTCAGTCTGCTGATCGACAACTCCGGCTCCATGCGCAACCACATCGAGAGCGTCGCCTTGCTGGCTGACGCCTTCAGTCGTGCCCTGGAACTGGCTGGCGCTCGCAGTGAAATCCTCGGTTTCACCACCGGCCAATGGAATGGCGGGCGCCCTTTGAAGCGCTGGCGCGCCATGGGCCAGCCTGCCAATCCGGGAAGACTCAACGAGCTTAGCCATCTGGTCTACAAGGATGCCGAAACGTCCTGGCGCCGCGCCCGGCCGAACATTGCCGCGCTGCTCAAGTCCGATCTTTTTCGCGAGGGCATCGACGGCGAGGCGCTCCTCTGGGCACGTCAGCGGCTGCTGCAGCGCGACGCACGACGGCGCATCCTGATCATCATCTCCGACGGCTGCCCGATGGACAGCGCCACCCACCAGACCAACCAGCAGGACATCCTCGACCTGCACCTCAAGCAAGTGACACGACAGATCGAACAGGAGGGCAGCATCGAATTGTACGCCCTCGGCGTCGGTCTGGACCTGAGCCCCTACTATCGCCATAGCCTGGAGCTTGATTTGTCGCGCAGCCTGGACAATGCCGTATTCGACGAAATCCTGCGTCTGCTCAACGGCCGCCACTGACCCCCGATGATGCCTCCCCAGCGGGAGGTAGTCGGTGCGGTCCTGCTAATCCTCAACGTTGGTGCACTGCTATCGCGTCTGCGCGACCTGCTCGCGGTTGGCTGGCGCCCGGCGACAATAAGAAAAGTCGCCGAGCGGCGACTTTTCTTTAAAACCCTAACGAGTCGCAGCGGCTAACTGTTCGCCGGTACGACTTCCGGCAGGCCCTTGATCCGCCGCCAGATGCTGCGACTGATGAACGCCAACAGCAGAATCGCCAGGCTGGCTACGCCCAATGCCAGCGGCATGCGTTGCTCTGGTATGAAGGCCATGCCGGTCACTATGCCGAGCATGCCAAAGATGGCGACGTAGGTGAGGTAGGGATAGCACCACATCCGAACCTTGAGTTTCTCCGGCGCCTCGCGTTCCAGCTTCGCGCGCAAGCGCAGCTGAGACAGGGCGATCAGCACATAGACGAAGATCGCCACGGTGCCATAAGAGTTGACCAGAAAGGCGAAGATGGTGTCCGGCGACAGGTACGACATGATCACCGACAGATAGCCGAACAGCGTGCCGAAAAAGATCGCGCGGCGCGGTACGCCGCGCGAAGACAGCTTGGCCAGGCTGCGCGGTGCGTCGCCGCGCTTGGTCAGTGCGAACAGCATGCGCGAGGACGCATAGATGCCCGAATTGAGACAGGACAGCACGGCCGTTAGCACGATGGCGTTCATCACGTGCGCAGCCCAGTCAAAGCCCATGGCTGCCAGAGCGCTGGAATAAGGCGTGAGCATGGCGGGCGAGTCCCAGGGGACCAGGGTGACCACCAGCAGGATCGAGCCGACATAGAAGAATAGAACGCGGGTAATCACCGAGTTGGTGGCCCGCGCGACCGAGCGTACCGGATCGGCAGATTCGGCGGCGGCCACGGTGACGATCTCCGCACCGAAATAGAACCCGGTCGCGGCCACCGCGCCGGTCAGCACCGGGCCGATGCCGTTGGGCATGAAGCCGCCGTGACTGAGCATCGAACTCAGCCCATGGTGGGTTTCGGTCGGCCACATGCCTAACAGATACAGCCCGCCCAGCAGCAGAAAAACCAGGATCGCCGCGACCTTGATCGAGGAGAACCAGAACTCGAACTCGCCGAAGGAGGCAACCGAGGCCAGGTTCGTGAAGGTCAGAATGATCATCAGCGTCAGGCTGATGGTCCAGGCCGGTACGTCCGGCAACCAGAACTGAATGAGCGAGGCGCCGGCCACGGCTTCAACGGCGACGACGATGACCCAGAAATACCAGTACATCCAGCCGGTGAGGAAACCGGCCAGTTGGCTCGACTGTGGATGATCGGCCCAGGCCATGCGTGCATATTCATAGAAGGACCCGACGGTCGGTATGGCGCAGGCCATTTCGCCGAGCATGCGCATGATCAGTATGACCAGTACGCCGGTGACCAGAAAGGAAATCAGGGCGGCGGGCCCCGCAGACTGGATGACCACACCGCTGCCGACGAACAGGCCGGCGCCGATAACACCACCGAGGGCGATCATGGCCATGTGACGTTGCTTGAGTCCCGATTGCAGGCCTCCGTTGGAGCTCTCCGATCGGGTTTGTTGAGGTACGGACATGCTGCTCACCCCATTCGTTATTATTTTAGGTTGAAAGGCAGTACAGAAGCAGTCGGTCATCGATCCTTCATGGTATGGGGAGCGAATCTGGCTGCCTGCGCAGTGTCTTCCGGGAGTGCAGAACTTTTTAGGACCAATTGCGGCGCGCTGCTGGAGCCACGTCAGGACATTGGGCGGCGGCGCAAATGTGGGCAAAGCAAACAGTCTGCAATCTATTTTGTCGTCGAGGAGGAGCCGGTCCGGTTCGCTCATCAAACGTGCGAGCATTGAACCTTCATTGGAAACCGTGATCGCAGAATGACTACGACCTGTCTCTGCGGTTCAAGGAAGAACAGGTTCATGAAGTCAAGCCAGGGACTGATGATTGTCGGAATCGACCTGGGTACTACCAACAGCCTGGTGGCTGTCTGGCATAACGACGCCAGTGTACTGGTACCTAACGCGCTGGGTCAGTTGCTGAGGGGCGAACCAAGGGTGCTGTCGACAGACGCCGAAGTCGATCAAGCGCAAGTTGCGCTGGGTAGCCAATTCCCAAGCGGTTACCGTGAATACATGACGCAGTTTGGCGAAGGCATTCTCGGTGGCGTGTACATCCGGATATACCCGCCGCATCAGATATTGCACGGTGAAAACAGCCAGGCTAACTGGCTGGAACGCATTAACCAATACTGGTTCTGGAATGACGACAAAGAACTGATGCCCAAGGAAAAGGCTCTGCAGTGCATCATCATTGGTGACACCTACGACGGTGACGAACTGATCATTCACCCTGGCGATCCTGAGCGCATTTATGTGTTGCTGCGTCACAGCGAAGCCGCGCTGGTTGCCGGCCACGGGCTGGTGGAAGCCATTGAATGGCTGTGCAGTTCAAACATCCTGACAGAAGCCTTTATCGAGCGGGATTTCGAACCGTTTGACAGTCGTGTGCAACAGTAAGAGGCCAAAACGTCGGGTATTTTCTTCGTTGGCACGGCGTGATGCCCTGCCCCATGGGCGCCTTGATCAAGGACGTTGTTGGTTAATCTCATACATGAACGATGCGTTCATCGCGCTCAAACCTGGCAACGACTCATGACCCTTACAGCGAGAAGCCCGATGTTGACCTTGAGCAGCAAACGTCTTCAACGAGAGATTCAGGCAGCGTCCCTCAAGGCAATCGAACAATTTCGCAAGGACTTTCCGAACGCCGAGGTCTGCGGATTCGCCCTGTATTCAGACGCCGATGCGCGAAGCCTGGTGCCGGCCTTTAATACCAAAGACCACCTGACACGTGTGCAGGCTGAAAACCCCGATGACCGCCAGTATTTCAAATAGTCTCCCGCCGAATGGAGCCACGAAGCCTTTGGCGGACACTTCTTCGCGGACCTGTCGAAAACGCTGTGGAGCATGGCCGACGCAACTTCCCTGGAAAATTTCGAACAGCATCGCAGGCAGGTTTTTGAGTTATGTGTGGCGGCCATGCAAAGGCTCACAGTCTCGACTTTCGAGCACGCCATTCATGTATTTTCAGTGTCTGACTTTGAAAGCGTACATGAGGAAATCGCCTGGATTTGTGCATTGAACACCCCTGAGCAGGCCGGCGAATTCAGGTCCTGGCTGGAGCAACACCCGGACGGGTGATGTATCGATGTAGATAAATGGCATTTTGGAACCATAACCGCTATCGCAAGGATCCTTCTGGGCTGCCGGCGGCTCCTTTTTGGCCCGGAAATGGTAGTGCCTGGTCCATAAGCTGGCTTCGACGTTGCCCTTCCAACAAAGCTCATAAATAATCGAATGCTCGTAGAATCCCTAGCGTTTCAGCGACCAGAATTCCTGATCGCTTTGTCTATGCTGGCTTTATCCATTTTACACTGCATGCCACCTTAACCGCGCGATGTTCATCCTGAAGCCCTGCCATACTGTTCAGTATGACCAGTGCAACTTTCCGCTTCTACGAGGAGCTCAACGATTTCCTGCCGGCCGAACGGCGGCGGCAGTCATTCACCTGCGAGTGCGCGCGAGGGGCGACGGTCAAGCACATGATCGAGGCGCTCGGGATACCGCACACGGAGGTCGAGCTGGTGCTGCTCAACGGCGAGTCGGTGGGCTTCGAGCGGGTGATCTTCGACGGTGACCGGCTGGCGGTGTATCCCAAGTTCGAAGCGCTGGACATCAGCCCGCAGTTAAAGGTTCGGGCGCAACCTTTACGGGTGCTGCGCTTCGTCGCTGATGCGCACCTGGGCGGGCTGGCCAGCCTGCTGCGCATGAGCGGCTTCGACACCCTCTACGACAATGGCTTCGAGGATGGCGAGATCGCCGAGATCGCTGCGCAGCAAGGACGTATCGTGCTAACCCGCGACCGCGAACTGCTCAAGCGGCGGATCATCAGCCACGGCTGTTACGTGCATGCCCTGAAACCGTCGCTGCAGCTGCGCGAATTGTACGAGCGCCTCGACCTGGCGCGTAGCGCGCGGCCATTCAGCCTGTGCCTTCATTGCAACCTGCCGCTGCACGAGATCAGCCCGGAACTGGCTCGGTCGCAGGTGCCGCCACGCATTGGCGCCCTCTATTCGCACTTCCTGCGCTGCGACGCCTGCCAACGGGTTTACTGGGAGGGCTCGCACTGGCGCGGCATGTGTGCATTGCTGGCACCTCTGCTGAACCGATAGTCGCGCGCATCGGTCGGCTGCGTTGCCAAGGATAATTGGCTTTTGCATCAGGTAGATAACGGCCAATAGCAGACGTTGGATCAAATCCGATCTGACAAATTGTGGACAGTTGCCTGCCTTACTCAATCTGCCTTCTATTAAACCTCGTTTCGCGATGTGAAAAAGGCCGTCACTGCCGCGAGTACCAGCAAGATAGAGCTTGCGAGAAATGTCATGCGATAGCCGCTCCCGTCGAACAGCAGCCCGCCGAGGGTAGAGCCCAACGCAATGGATAGCTGAATGACTGCCACCATCAGGCCGCCACCGGCTTCAGCATCCTTGGGCAACGCCTTGGCCAACCACGACCACCACCCCACAGGCGCCGCCGTCGCGATCAGGCCCCACAGCCCAAGCAGTACAAAAGCTGCCACGACTCCGCCGCCAAGGACAATCAAGGAAAGTGCAATGGCGGCCATCAAGAGTGGAATGCAGACCAGGACGCGGTACATTCCGGTTCTCAGGAAAGTGCCGATCAGAATGGTCCCGACAAAACCCGCCACGCCGATGACCAGCAGGATCATCGACAACATGGATACATCTACACCAGTGACGGTTTCCAGGAACGGGCGCAGATAGGTGAACAATACAAACTGCCCCATGAAGAAAATGCCCACACTCAACATGCCGAAACTGACCAATGGGCTCTTAAACAATCGGAAGACATTGCCAGCGCCCGGTTTGCGCGGCGCCGGCGTCATGGCTGGCAGGCTGATCCACTGCCAGATCAACGCGATGATCGCTACCGGAATAAGGCAGAAAAAAGCACCCCGCCAACCGATGACACTCCCCAGATAGCTTCCCAGTGGTGCGGCCACTACGGTTGCCAAAGCATTGCCGCCGTTGAAGATTGCCAGAGCCTTGGGCACGCTATGGGCAGGTACCAGGCGCATGGCCATTGCCGCCGACATCGACCAGAATCCGCCGATCACCACGCCAATCAGCGCACGACCAATCATGTACACCGTATAGTTCGGCGCCAGACCGACCACCAGCCCTGACACACACATAATCCCGGTCAGTAGAAGCAACAGCGTCTTGCGGTCCATTGAACCCGCTAGCCTGGAAATCGAAAGGCTTGTCAGCACCGCGAAGGCGCCGGAGATGGCGATCCCATACCCGGCCAGTCCTTCACTGATTTGCAGATCCGATGCAATTGGCGTGAGCAAACTGACAGGCATGAACTCCGAGGCGATCAGCGCGAATACGCACAGTGTCATCGCAAAGATGCCACTCCAGTAAGCCGGCAGTTCCCCAGTCCCCGGCGTGCCGAGGGCCTCACCTGCCGGGGTGTCGAATACTTGAGCCGTCATTCAAAAACCTCTCATCAAATAGTTGTTGGCTGAAGCACTGGCCTTTTAGCCAACCACCGTCAGGTGCCGGGTAAAAAAGGCGGTGAGCTTGGTCCAGGGAATCAAGTTCACGCGGTCGTACAGATCCACGTGACCCGCGCCGGGAACCCAGGCCAGTTCCTTAGGTTCGGCGGCGCGTTGGTAGGCGTCCTCGCTGAACTCTCTGGAGTGCGCCTGATCGCCAGATATGAACAGCAGCGGACGCGGGGAAATCGTTTCGATATCGTTGAATGGATAGAAATTCACGAACCTGACTTCACTGGTCAAGGCGCGATTTTGCGTCAGTTCCAACGTACTGCCATGAGGGATATGGATGCCGCGTGGCGTGCGATAGAAGTCCCAAAACTCGCGAGTTACCGGGTCGGTTTCCTTGCCAGGCTGCGCAGGCAGATAGTTCAGAAATTGCAATGTTTCGGTAGAGAACTCGTCATAGCGCCGCTCGGCGGCTTTGGCGAGCATGGCCTGGCGTTGCTCGACAGTCACTGAGTGCCTCAGACCATGACGGGTGACGGCGCCCATGTCGTACATGCTGACGGTGGCCACGGCTTTCAAACGCAGATCCATCTTGGCCGCACTGATGGCAAAGCCACCGCTGCCACAGATACCCAGTACGCCGATACGGTTGCGATCGATAAAGTCCCGCGTGCCAAGGTAGTCAACGGCGGCACTGAATGCGTCGGCATACATTTCGGGGGCAACCTGGTTACGAGGCAGGCCCTCACTCTCTCCCCAGAAAGGCAAGTCAATCGCCAGCGTGATGAAGCCTTGTTCCGCCAGCTTTTGTGCATAGAGCATGGAGCTTTGCTCTTTGACTGCTCCCATGGGATGACCGACGATAATTGCTGGCGCTTTAACGTTTCTAGCCAGATTTTTGGGCGTTACAAGATTGCCCACAATTTGAAGATTGTATGAGTTCTTGAAGGTCACCTTTTGCACGGTGACCTTGTCGCTTTTGTAAAAATTGTCGGCGCCTTCCGGCGGGCTGACAGCGCTTTTCGAGTCAGCTGCCAAGGCAGAAACGCCTGCGACTGAAAGGACGCCCAGAGCCGCAATGCTGACGCCGGTGGCCTTTACGAATGCGCGCCGATCAAGCCCTGGAGAGTCCAAGGCTTCTGTAGCTTCAAGGAGGGTTACAGGTGTCTCGCTCATCATCAGTACTCCGTTCCAGATAGGTGACAGAGCTTGACGGATTAGAGATATCTTGATTAGTAGGCGTAATCTTCATGTGGTTTTGAGAAAAACTCAGCAATGGCCAATACCAAAGTCAACGATCTTCAAGCTTTTCTGGCGGTGGCGCGAGATCAAAGCTTTACGAAAGCCGCCGCCAAACTGGGCATTACTCCTTCTGCGCTGAGTCATACGATCCGGGCACTTGAACAAAGACTGGGGATACGACTGCTGGCCCGTACGACACGCAATGTGTCGCCCACAGAGGCGGGAGAAAGATTGATGCGCTCGATCGCTCCGCTTTTTGATCAGATCACCGCCGAGCTTGAAGCGCTGGGCGAGCTGCGGGACAAGCCCAGTGGCACGATTCGTATTTCCTGTACTGATGATCAGATTGAGTTGTGCATTCGGCCGATGCTTGCAAGCTTCCTGAAGAGCTACCCGGATATCACCCTGGAGTTCTACGTCGACTATGGATTCACCAACGTGGTCGAGGAGCGATTTGATGCTGGCATTCGCATGGGCGAATCGATCAGCAAAGACATGATCGCCGTTCGCATAGGGCCGGATTGGCGGTTGGCTGTGGTGGGCTCTCCAGAATATTTCGAACGCAACCCGGCACCAACAACCCCCCATGAGTTGACCGGGCATGACTGCGTGAATATCCGACACAGACCATCAGGGGTGATCTACGCATGGGAATTTGAAAGGAATGGCCAGGCTTTTACCGTCAAGGCAGATGGACAACTTGTTTTCAACAGCATCATGCATGTACTCAATGCCGCCGTTGATGGCGTTGGCTTGGCCTACGTACCAAAGGAATTGGTAGCACCCTATCTGGCCGACGGCCGACTCAAAGAAGTCTTGGCCGACTGGTGCCCTGAGTTTCAGGGTTACCATTTGTATTACCCCAACAGACGCCAGGCGTCTCCCGCCTTTTCTGCATTGGTGGAGGCGCTGAAATATAGAAGCTGAGCCTTCTACATTCGACGCGCGGCAACGTCTGCTATGGGACCAAAAGCTGCCGGTGGTCGTTGCATTTCGCTTCTCGCCGGCAAGTGGCTAAGCTTAATAAATCGGGGTGAATTGAAACCTGGGTGATAGCGGCCATCAGCGGATCTGGATAGGCATCAAGACGCTGCTCCCAAAGGAGACGACTATGTATGCGGTTATAAGAACCTACTTGGGTACTGGAGCAAAGCAGCTTTTCGAGCTTTTGGAAGAGCGCAAAACCGACGTCGAAGCTACCCTGCGGACAGTGCCTGGCCTCGTAAGCTACACACTGCTGAATACTGGTGATGGTGGTACGTCGGTGACTGTTTGCACGGACAAGGCCGGCAGCGATGCGAGCTTGAAAGTCGCACGTGAGTGGATTCAGAAAAATGCATCAAATATCCACGCGGACCCGCCGATCGTAACGGAAGGTCCGGTCATTGTGCAGATCAATTGACGCGCCCTTCCGATTGATCTCACGACACTATCACTGACGCAGGTTTTGTAGGTTTGCTTCGCGCTGATGTGATCGTCCGCAAACCATCAGATTGGGTTTGCGGTGGAAGCGAACGACGGCTCTGGGTCGATTGTTGCCCTTCGCGACAGGCAGCAATCGGCCAAAAGCGGCCCTTCGCTCCCCAGCAGTTCGTGACATCGCACCATTGCATAGGGGGTGGGGTATGCCATTATTTTATATAGGTAAGGGGGGTATAGTACGGGTCATATAGCTTCAAACAAAAACGATCTACTCAAGCGTGTAAAGCGTATTGCCGGTCAAATCCAGGCCGTTGAAAGGGCTTCGGAGTCGGATCATGACTGTGCCAAAACCCTGCATTTGGTCGCCGCTACACGCGGAGCCATAAATGGATTGATGGACGAAATCATCGAAGAGCACGCTAGGGAACACGTTGCTAACCCAGCGCTCAGCGATGAGGAACGTGGTCGGAGACTTGGGTGGCTTCGCATCAGCTTTAATCCTGGGGCTGGTTTCCTTGGGAATCGCCGTAGAGTCTGTCATACGTCTACTTCAGCCTACCGAAGTTCAATTCGGTACCGCGACCCTCATCGCCATAGTCGGACTGGTAGTCAATATCGTGAGCGCGCTGTTACTCGGCCACGGTCATAGCCATGGGCACGATCATGATCACGATCATGGCCATACCCACAGCACTCACGGCAACGATAACAACCTGAGATCGGCTTACGTTCATGTGATCGCCGATGCCCTGACGTCGATCCTCGCCATCGCGGCGCTGCTTGCAGGACGGTATCTCGGATGGGTCTGACTGGACCCGGTAATGGGCATCGTAGGCGCCATCGTTATTGCTCGGTGGGCCTGGACTTTGATGAGGGCGACCGCCAGCGTTCTCTTGGACCAGACGGATGATCATGTTGCCGAGGAAATTCGAGAACTGGTTGAGCAACCTGGTGATGCGACCATTACGGACTTACACGTCTGGCGGGTAGGTCCTGAGGCCCATGCGGCAATTGTGAGCGTAGTCGGCAAATCGACGCTGGACGCAGATAGCATTCGTGCGCGCCTCAAACCTGTTCACGAAGTGAGCAACCTCACCGTTGAATTTCAGAAATTGAGAACCCGTGCATCTCGACTTGCCAGCTCAATGGTGACCTGTGCGTGAGCTGTGGACGAAGCAAGGATGATATTCGCAAGTGGAAACGGATGAAGCGCCCGGAGAAAATGGCCGCTGTTCAGAGGGCGAGCGTGCGGTTGAAGGCGTTGAAAAAGGCCAAGTGACGGCCCGGAGGACGATCATCAGAGCACGCAGTCGTATTCGTCTCGACCGCTAACGATTGCAGGCAGTAATGCTGACAGCCAACCGTTACCAGTATCGGTGAAGGCGGGACGGACTATCTATATTGGGTCGAAACCTGCCCTTCATGACCGGCAGATATCGGCCAGAAGCAGCGATCAATTGAGTCTATTAACCTAGGATCCATGTGATGTGGTCATACCCTAAAAATTAATCGCGTGCTCCCTCGAGCGCTGGACTGGCACGACTACGCGGCGCGTGACCTTCCTGATTGGGAACGCTCTGTAGGTGCCAGGACGCCGTATGACGAAACGAGGTTCCTGAATGCCTTACCGAGACCCAGCTCACCACTACTCAAGAACCTTTGACTAATGAGACTTTTGATGTAACGAATTATTTCAGGGAGGTTTACCTATAGACTAGCCCCTTATACGATGAAAGCCGCATTTACTACTCTCCATTAGGTCTGAGTCGACGATGATTAGACACTGACTGTCAACGGTGTAACAAAGCTATGATTTCTGGCCGCGCAAAGTTAGCGCGTGAAATAATAAACAGCAGCTGGATACAGGCGCGATTATTTCTTGCACCTATCTCCAAGCTATTATTGAGTGTCTGAACGATGGGCGGCACTGATTTTCTGGCTGAAAAAACTAAAGTTTTCAGTGTTGTTGTAGTTAACTACAAAACACCCGAAATAACCAAAATATGCTTAGACCTATTGCATCAGCATGTGGGCAACAGCGGCGTCCCAGTATGGGTAGTTGACAACTATTCCGCCGATGAAAGCACAGAGTATTTGCGGACACTTGATTGGATCAACCTGATCGAGCGAACCACTCCCGAACCAGAACAGGGCCATATCGCGCATGGCAAAGCACTCGACATAGCGTTGGAACGTATTGATACCGACTACGTATTTCTGCTGCACACCGATACGTTTATTTTCGATAAAAATGTGTTTTCGATGATGCTGAACAAATGCATGAAGAACCCGAAGGTCGTAGCCGTCGGTTGCGTAGAACAATTAAACCGCGGCACCACTAGAACTCTTTGGCGCTTTAGCTCACGACTATTCAAACACCACTTCAGACGTATGAAACTTTCCATTGGACTACGCTCCAGAGAGCCAAAACCGTACAGGGAAGTTCACCTAAAGAGCTTCTGTACGTTATGGAACTGCAAACTGATGAAACAGCACGACATGCATTTTTTGATGGATGATCGTGTACCTGGCTATACCCTCCAAGACCGCATGACCGAGCTTGGTTATGTCGTTGAACTTTTGTCGCCGCGTAAGATATTCAGTTATCTCGATCACATTCAGTCCGGCACTGTAGCTGCAGCTGGAGGCTATGAAACGACTCATAGACGAACCAAGATGTACAACAACCTCCTGGACCGCCTGAACAAGGACGACAGCAAAGGTCAAACGTCGCAGACACGCAACAAGTAGTTTTGGCAACACTACTAAAAGTCATCCATAGGTCTTTATGTTCAGGTTATTGGAGCGGTAATGACACCCATCACTCAAACACTACCCATCACCCTCTCCCCGGAGCTTGATTTCGACCAGAACGCCGCCAGCACTTTTGGTCACTCGCTAGCCAGTTGCTATGTCCAGGCCACGCCATTTCCACACATCGTCATCGATAATTTTTTACCGAAAGACTTGATTGCGAGTATCTGCGCGCACTTCCCAGTCGAGCCAACCAACAACGAAATGCTCTACGAGCGTGGCTATAAAGGTCAGCACAAACGGCAAATCAGCCCCAACGAATGCGATCCCTATCTGAAGACGGTTTTCAACGCCTTTAACTCGGCACCCATGTTGCAGTTTCTTGAAAAGCTGACGGGCATCGAAGGTTTGATACCCGACCCATACTTTGCCGGTGGCGGGCTGCATGAAACAAAAAAGGGTGGTTTCCTGGGTGTGCACTCGGACTTCAGACTCAACAAAAAGCTTAATATTGAACGCAGACTGAATGCCATTATTTATCTTAACGAAGACTGGCAAGAGGAATACGGCGGCAACCTGGAGCTTTGGGATGTCGACATGAAGACTTGTCTTAAAAAAGTCCTGCCGGTTTATAACCGCTGCGTCATTTTCAACACAGACAAAGACAGCAATCATGGGCACCCAGAGCCTTTAACGACTCCGCAGCACATCACGCGCAGGTCTATAGCGCTTTATTACTACACCGCAGCAACCGTGGCGGCCGATCCCGCACAAAGAAACAAAACCCATTACAAGCCAAGGCCCAAAGATCGTTTAAGCCTCAAGTACTATATGAGCAAGCTGATCAAGAAGAAAAACTAAACAATATCGCCAGACGATTGTTTTATTTTTTGATTTTTCACCTTCTCCAGAGTCTAGAATTCCGACTGTCGGCTTTGGGTCGATTGCTGCCATTCGCGCGTCGAAAGCATCTCGCGCCTGGCATGCGGTATAGGTCATTTGCGCGGCGACCAGACCGGCCAGACCAAAAGTACGGGTCAACCCGCACTTGCGGAAACGGTCGCGCTGCCTGGCCGCACCGATCCGCGACCGTTTTGGCCATGTGATCGGTGGCATGAGCGTGTCATTCCCCTGCTTTCGCTTTCGCGAAGAACTCAAGCAGGACTACGTCAAGCCCTGATTGCCGATTAAAGCGCTGCCTGGATTTTGTTGGCGACGGCTTCATCCACCCAGTTATGCCACACCTCAGGGTGTTCCTTGAGGAAGATTCTGGCCAGCTTGGGCGATTCGATGCGTTCCCTGGTCATCCTCGCCAGGTTCTGATTCAACAGATCGATGGGAATATTGACCTTCTCCAGCACTGCAACCAGCTCGGGGGCCTGCTCATGGAAGGCTTTGGAAATACCGACTTTGGTCACCACTGTTTTGTCGACACCCGGTTTTTCTTCCAGCCGTATCGCATCGATCTGTCCCATCAGCGGCGTCGGTGACCAGTAGTAGAACAGCACCGGTTCACCGCGCTTGTAGCTGGACAGTATCGCGGCATCCAATGCAGCACCGGTTCCCGGACGGAAGTTGGTGAAGGTGTTTTCAAGACCGTAGTCTTTCAACATCTCAGTGTTCTCCTGTTCACAAATCCAACCTGCAGGACAGTTGTAGAAGCGGCCCTTGGACGGCTCTTCCGCGTCTCGAAAAATCTCAGGGTACTTGCTCAGGTCGGCGACCGTTTTAAGGTCTGGCGCTCGAGCCGGCTTGTTACGTTTTGCGTCCCCCTCAACAACGTAACGCGGCACGTACCAACCCTGAACGGCACCCATGATCGGTGAGCCAATCGCAACGACCTTTCCGGCTGCCGCAGCCTTTTTCCAGACTTCGCTGCGCTCCATCCACTCTTCGCCGAATACCTGGATGTCGTTGCTGGCCAGGGCGGTCTCAAGAATGATGGTATTGCCGACCAACTGGTCGGTTGCACAGCCGTATCCTTCCTTGAACACAATCATCATGATGTCGGTGAGCAGCATCCCGCTCTCCCAATTCAGACCGGCAAACTTTACCGGCTTGCCCGAGTCACACCACCCTGAGGCCTGGCTTGAAGCACTGGCAACGAGGACGCCCAGGGTGAGTAACGAGGCCAGCAAGTTCTTCCTGTATTTCATGATCAGACGCTCCGAAATCATTGTTGGAGGCAGCGAGCTGTTGCGAGCTGTACAGGCGACAAACGAGACCCACGGATCGAACGTGGACAAGTGCCTGTGCACACACGTGAAGCGAAGAAGTGATCAAGTGCTTTTATTGGGAGTGGCGCTAAACCTGAACCAACGGCTCTACCGACGTGCGTCCGTAAAACAATTTACGCGCATAGTCGCTGAATTCGACATTGGGCTGATCCACGTAGGCAAACACCGCGTTGAGCCTGAGCCTGTCCCCTACCACCGGCGTCACACGGTGCAATGAATAGCGGCCACGAAATAAAGTCAGGGTGCCGGGCACCTGAGGCAGAACCTCTATCTTCTGAGTGGCAGGGTTATCGAGGAATTGCCTGACCGCGTCATGGCAATCGTCGTTCTCGTTACGCAGCATGCGTACATACTCAAAATCCCCACCAGCACTCGCGGCCTGAAGTGACAGCGTCACGCTGAAGTCGGAGCGATCAAAGTGCCAGCCCAACTGTTGCCCTGCCGTAAAGCCCTGCAGGTTAAGTGCCGCTAACGGATCTGCATGGCGATAGAGCACGTCCAGATTCAATACATCTCGAATGAAACAAAGCACTTCGTCCGATTGGTAAATTTGCCTGATCAGATTGTCCGCCGGAATATCGGCGTAGGCGACCGTATCTTTCTCAGTGTTCATCAACCGCCGCAGTGGGTGCTCTGGATCAACGCTTTCGTCCTGAGGCTTGAAATACACCGTGTGGTTTTCGCGGAAATGGAACATGCGTGGGTGCAGTGCAAGGGTTTGATCCGCCATCGTGCCGACCACCTCATCGCGGACAAACCCCGGGAAGATCGCAACGCCCTCCTCGCCGAGCAACGATTGACTTCGAGTAACCAGATCCTGATACGCAGGGTGGGTTCGATCGGTGATGGGATAACGCTCAAGGTCGACGATATCGCCCAGCGTGACTGCAGGTGTGAAGGCAAGCTTTGTCATGTTTATTGTTCTCCGATAGCGGTTGCTGAAACCAGATTGCACCGGAGCAAAAAACAAGTCACGCTCATATTTTTACGCAATTTTGTGAATTATTTTCAGGTCGCTCCCCCTATGAGACTCACTCTGGATCACCTTGTGATGCTGAAAACCCTGTCGGAAGTCGATTCAGTGACAGCCGTTGCCGAGCGCTTATGGCTGACCCCCTCTGCCGTCAGTCATCGCATTCGCGAGGCGGAGCGGCGGCTAGGCGTGAGCCTGACAGAAAGATCAGGAGGAAAATTAAGACTCAGCCCTGCTGGCGTGCGCCTGGAACGAGCCGCCAAGGACATCATCGCGATACTCAATGAAGCCGAGTCTGAAGCGAGATCCATGGCCGGAGGTGTTACGGCTTTTGTTCGTATGGGGGTCACCTCCTATGGCCCGTTTCGCTGGATTCCAAAATTCATCAAGCATTACTCAAGCCTTCGGCCAGATATTGAGATCACCCTGGTGACCGTGCCTCGCGATGACGTTTACGCAAGCCTGATGCAAGGACGGCTTGATGTGTCCATCATTGATGACGGCATGGTGCCGAGTGGTGTAGCAAAACTGCCACTTTTCCGGGACGACTTGATTGCGATCATGGCAACCGACCATCCCCTTGCGGGAAGAAAAAATATTTACGCCGAAGACTTCAAGACCTACAACCTGGTGACGTACTCGACCGATCGCGCGAGTGGCTGGGAATATGATCGGTTCTTCGCCCCCGCCAGCATCTTGCCGCGCCGCATGATCACGGTGGAATTGATCGAAGCCATCGTCGAACTCGTGCGCTCAGGCTACGGAATCAGCATATTGCAACGCGATTTGGTGACCCCCAGCCTTGAGCGCGGGGAGCTTGCGTGGGCCGCCTTGAATGACGGCCTCGACATCGCCTGGAACGCCATTGTTCGCCCCTCGGAACGGGAAGACAGTGAGGTCAATAAAATGGTTACGGAGCTGAATACCTGGATTAAAAATGCAGGAAATCCTGAACACCGCTAGTCCTGGCTAACGCGTGAAAATGGTTTCTTTGGGTCAATTCGAAGAACTGGCTGATCGCAAGCCTTTGGATCGAACAAAAAAGGGCCCGGCGCGAACGATCGCGCCGGGCCCTTACAGTCTGAAATCAGTGACTGGTCATTCCGGCCATGTGCATCATGAACCGGAACACACTGGCCACGATCCCCAGTGCAATCACACTGCCGAACCAGATGGCGATCAACCAGAGCACCCGCCGATACCAAGGAGTGGTTTCATTTTGTGCAGCCCAAACTTCAGTGTTTTCGCTATCAATGGTAGCCATCGCCAATCCTCACTTTTCCGCGGAACACGTAGTAACTCCAGCAGGTGTACATCAGGATGATGGGCAGAATGAACAGCGTGCCTATCAAGATGAACAACTGGCTTGAAGGGGGTGATGTTCATCGACTCCGCGGAATCAACCCAAGGCCCTTCGCGTTATTGGCGCACCACGGCCAACTGAAACCAAAGTCCCCGCTGATGCGTCGGACTTGCCATCGTTGCCCTTCAGGTAACGGGTCATGAACGTCAGGCCTGGTACACCCAAGGGCGCAAAGTCATAACCGTAGCTGAGCATCCAGGTTTTCTCGTCCTCTTCGATGAACTTGCCGATTCCGACGTTGCTGAATGAGTACACCGTTGCGCCACTGATGTAGGGCAGCCTTGCGTCACCGCTGAGCTTTTGATATCCGCCACTAAAATTGTGCCCGGCCATCGCGTAGGACAGCTGGTGTCGCCACCGGCGTAGGTGAAATCCCCACCGTCGCTAGGATTGGTCGAAGCGGGTCTTGGGGTGTCAGCGATGCCTAGCCTGGCAATGCCCGCGGACGATCATCCAACGTTGGTGAGCGTTCCGCTGATCGACCCTGTGGTCAATCGGTCGTTAGGGCTTGTTTATCGACGAGGCGCTTCACTTTCCCCGGCTGCTGAAAAATTCGTCTCGATACTGCTTGAACAGTGGCCGCAGTAACGTCCCCTTTCGTAGCATGATTTTTCAGCAGACGATGCACACGATACAGCCGAAGGCATCACCCGCACACGCAAGGCATGGCGAGCTACTCAGGGCTTGCCGGGGTTCTAAGTCGAGTAGCCCGTGAAGAACCAAAAAAAAGCCCCGCACTTCAACCGAAGGCGGGGCTGTTGATCTGGCTGGCATCACTTCACATCGGTTACATCGCGGTATGGAAAATCTGCTCGATCTCGTCCTGATTGGCAGGACGCGGATTGGTAAAGCCGCAGGCATCCTTCATGGCATTGGTTGCCAGGATCGGGATATCGTCGGCCTTGGCGCCCAGTTCGGCGAGGCCGCTCGGGATACCGACATCCGAAGACAGTTTACGGATGGCGGCGATGGCCGCGGCGGCGCCTTTTTCCGCATCCAGATGCTGGGTGTCGACCCCCATTGCGTTGGCGATGTCTTTAAACCGGGCCGGGCATACGCTGGCGTTGAAGCTGGCGACATGGGGCAGCAGGATTGCATTACACACGCCGTGGGGCAGGTCGTAGAACCCACCCAGTTGGTGCGCCATGGCGTGGACATAGCCCAGCGAAGCATTGTTGAAGGCCATGCCGGCAAGAAATTGCGCGTAGGCCATATTTTCCCGGGCGGTCATGTCGTCACCCTGGGCAACGGCAGTGCGCAGGTTGGCCGAGATCAATTCCACGGCCTTGAGTGCACAGGCATCGGTGATCGGCGTTGCCGCAGTCGACACGTACGCTTCGATAGCGTGGGTCAGCGCGTCCATGCCGGTGGCGGCAGTCAGGCCTTTGGGCATGCCTGCCATCAGCGAAGGATCGTTGACCGACAACAGTGGGGTGACGTTACGGTCGACGATGGCCATTTTCACGTGCCGGACTTCGTCGGTAATAATGCAGAAGCGGGTCATTTCACTCGCCGTTCCGGCGGTGGTATTGATCGCGATCAATGGCATCTGTGGCTTGGCGGATTGGTCCACGCCTTCGTAATCACTGATGTGCCCGCCGTTGGCGGCGCACAGGGCAATGCCCTTGGCGCAGTCATGGGGTGAACCGCCGCCCAGGGAAATAATGAAATCACAGTCGCTGCGACCCAGCAGCTCAAGGCCTTTCTCGACATTGCTGACCGTCGGATTCGGTTTGGCCCCATCAAACAGGGTGGAGTTGATGTCCTGCTGGGCCAGAAGGCTGGCTACCTTGGCGGCCACGCCGGCTTTGGCCAGGCCTGCATCAGTGACGATCAAGGCTTTCCCCGGGCATAGATCTGTCGATCATGCCGTCGACCCGGCTGGACCTTTCGGAGCAGATCGACCTGGGCCGTATCGATGTGGCGATAGGCTCTTTTCCCAGGGCTCCGGAGCGCTTTCGCATCAAGGCCGTGATGTTTCAGGACGAAGTGTTCATGTGTTGCGGCTCACATCCGCTCGGTGCCAAAGCACTGCAGATGGAGGACCTGGTCAGGTACCCGCTGGCGGTTGTATCGGTGGGGGGTGAAGGTGAAGGGACGTTGAGCGGTTACATACTTGAAAGGGGTTTGGCGCCAAGCTCAACGACCTGAACCCGCAAGCCTATTTGACACACGTGCTGGAGCGCATCGCCGACTACCCGATCAACCGGGTCGACGAACTGCTGCCCTGGAACGTTTCTCTCACACTTACTGAATTCTGCGAGGCTGCCTGATCCATGGCCAAAAATGTTCGCTTGCTAAAACCCGAGCCTGATTTGTTGCTACTGCACATTGAATTGAAATGGATCGAACCTGCCATCTGGCGCCGCGTGGCGGTACCCGAGAACATTACTTTGAGCACATTGCACACAGTGATCCAGTTCGCGATGGGCTGGGAAGGTGGGCATCTGCATGAATTTGAAATTGCCGGAGAGAACTACGGCACTCCCGACCCCGATGGATGGGGCCCACCCGTGAACTCTGATGCTCGCAAAACCCTGATCAAAGCGTTGAACGGGAAAAAGACGTTTCGCTACCTCTATGACTTCGCCGATGGCTGGGATCACCGAATCAAAGTCGAAAAGAAATTACCCGCTGTGGCATGTCCTCAGGTGCCGTATTGCATCGACGGCGCCTATGCTTGCCCGCCCGAAGACATCGGCGGTGGGCCAGGTTATGCCGACTTCCTTGAAGTGATGGCTGACCCCAGCCACCCAGAGCATGAAGATATGATGGAGTGGCATGACGGTACCTTCGATCCGACGGTTTTTGAATGGGAGCGCGTCAATCAATGGTTGAAGGAGATTAAGGTCTGAGTTTCAAGGCGGTGTAGCTCAGACGGTTACGATTCACTGCCGTTTCGCAGGACTGGCTGGTGGCGTGGGCCCAGATATAGGAGCGACCACGCCAATGTCGGCACGCATAATCCAGTCTGTTGCTGACGACGGGCATTCCCTCAATTGATTGGATCGCTGAACAAATGGTCCATACCAACGGGAATATAATCCGTCAACATTATGGGGCGTGGATCAATGAGGACGGGCCAGACGTGGTGGGGATGCTGTAGCTGGCATTGAAGCTGTCGCCGGTTACAGCTCTACAATGAACCCCGTGAGACCAACGGCCTCGGCAAAGCGCCCGACGGCCGTCAAGCTCGACCAGGTGCGCAATGGCTTGCGCCGCGAGCGCACCGGCACCAGGCGCGACGTTGGACCGCCTAGGCGAATGGAGAGCGTCCATTTGCTGCTATCGCCGGCCATGCGGCCCACCACGGCCTCGAGGATTGCGTGCCGGCAGGCCAGGGCCTTGAGGGTAGCTAAGTCTGCAAGGTGCAAGCGCCAGCATCTTCGTGTCCCCTTATCAGCTGTTCCAGATCAGGTTCTGACGCGCGTAACTAGAATCGTCCAGCAGCCAATCACCCAAACACTCCTTGGCCAAGGTCGATTTTTTACCGACCCATATCACCACACCATCCGGCCTGACGATGACTCCCTCGCCAGCGGACAAGCTGTTATTGCGCGAATCCTCGCTGATAGACGCCGTTTGCAATCCCGGAAAATCACGTCGAAGATCGGTGGCCAGCCCATCGGCACGATGATGCACCAGGACAAACCGCCCCCCTCGCAGTAACTGGGTCAAGCTCTGTCGTGGTAATCGCTCACCCTCAGGAAGCAGGCTCAACAGGGGTAGACGTCGGCCCACCAAGCGATGATCGCCTCGGCGCCGCACACTGCCATAGCGGACGCCCTCTCCCGCCAGTGCACTGACCACCTTCTGCGCCACATACGGGGTCCGCGTCGCCTGCAACCCGATCCAGTGAATCAGACGGCCTACCGGGCCGGAAGCCGTATTGAAGCGGAAAAGCAGATCCGTGTTGCGCAATGCCGCCGCCGCGATAGGCTTACGCTCGGCCTCGTAACTGTCTAGGATATCCATCGGCAATGTGCCCTGGATCACACCCGCGAGCTTCCAGGCCAGGTTCGCCGCGTCACCGATCCCCATCTGCAGACCTTGCCCCCCCGCGGGGACATGGGTGTGGGCGGCATCTCCCAGCAGAAATACCCGCCCCTGGCGGTAATGAGCAGCCAGGCGCTGCTGGCTGCGGTAACGAGCGCTCCACAGCACATGCGCCAATCCGAAATCGCTTCCCAGGATGTCCCTCATCCCACAGGCAATTTCCTCGTGGGTGACCGGCTGTTTGACCGGAGTATCCATGCGCTCGTTGTCTTCGATACTGACGCGATAACTGCCATCGGGTAATGGAAACAGGGAGACCAGCCCCCTGGAGACCGACCTTGCATGGACCGCAGGTGAAGGAGGATTTCTCAAGACAACGTCCGCAACCACCAACGAATGCTTGTAGTCCTGTCCGACAAACGAAATATCGAGAAGCTGACGGACAGAGCTGTTGACCCCGTCAGCCCCCAGCACCCAGTCGTAGCAGCTGTGCTGCACACTGCCGGACTCATTGTGTTCCAGGGTTACCTCAACCCGTGCATCGCCGGCAACCAGAGCCTTTAGCGCATACCCACGCCTCAGATTCACCCCCACGCGATTGACCCAATCGGTCAACACCGACTCGGTCTGAGACTGCGGGATAATCACCATGTGGGGATACTCACAAGGGAGTTTGGAAAACGAGAGCGTCCTGCCTGCCTTGTCACCCAGCGGCGCGCTTGCCCAGACGATCCCCCGGCGTATCATCTCATCTGCCACGCCCCAGGCATTGAGCAGCTCCAGGGTGACGGGCTCCAAGCCAAAGGCCCTGGAATGGGGGGAAGCAACCGGTCTTTTATCGATGAGATCAACCGCTATTCCCAACTCGGCCAGGGCTGCTGCCACAGCCAACCCGACGGGGCCCGCCCCCACGACAAGGACCTGTTCGTTTTTAAAGACCATGATCACCCACCTCTCCACAGCAGGGGCGGAAAGTGGCGACAATGACGTGCTGGTCGGTGACTCTCGTTTCCATGCTTTGCAGCCCGGCCGTTTGCGCGAGCTGGATCACTTCATGCTCTGATCGATAATCTGCCAGTGAACCCAGCAGCCAGTTGATCAACGAGGTCAATCCCCAACCCGCGGGCTGGTTCTCCACCAAGCAGAAAAGGCCCTGAGGCTTGAGCACGCGACGGACCTCATTCAGGCCGGCAGGCTTGTCAGCCCAATGGCCGAACGACATCGAGCACACCACCAGATCCATGCTTTGCGAGGGGAATGGCAAGGCTTCGGCAACGCCATTGACGAACGAGGCGAAGGGACGTCGTTTAGCGCCCTCGTCCACCATGCCTTGAGCCGGGTCGACGCCCTCGAAACGCGCATCTGGCCACTTAGCGAACATGCGTTCGATCAGTGCGCCGGTACCACAACCGATGTCCAGAACACTCTCCGGGCTCGAGGTGCACATCCATCGGCTCAACATTCGCAGACATTCGTCATGGGCCTGGCTCAGTTTGGTACCGTACTTCTCTTCATACGTCGGCGCAATACGGCTGAACGTATGCACAAAACCTGGATTTCCATTCCCTTTTCCGCCAGAAAACACGCTAGGCATTATTGAGCATCCATATATCAATAGTTATCCATTACGGACCTTAGTAGCGAAACCCATCCAATACAAATAAAATAAAATAAAATAAACAATAAAATAAGCAGCCGCCACCAGGCAAACAACATCCGCCCCCTGACTAGTGTCCTGGCTCAAAAATGAATCTCCTATTTGAGCTACTCCTATATAGTCGGCCGCAACCTAGGGAAACTCTGAAAAAACCCACTCTTTGGCAAAATGTCTGTCTGGAGCTCCCGTATTTCCAGAACTTATTTTTTGGATATTGGGCTTTTTCAGATCATTCCTACAGACCATTCCTAAAAGTTGGATTCCTGCCCCCATTTCTGGACCCTCGCAATATTTTGTTACTTACTTATCATTTGATTTTCAATCTAGATGGTCAATCATAAATCCAACTGCAATAGCCGCACGGCGCCTAAAATTCAAAGTTAAAAATTCAACTGCATCTTGTAATCAAGGACACTTTGCAAGTTGCATGAGACATAAAGCTCCGCTGCTTCGCCGTATCAGCACGACAAGTAAAAACGCTTATCCCATTGCCAAGGAGATGGTATACGGTGCAAGCTTCATTACGCCAAAAAGTTCTCTGCTTACAGCAGGCTATCGACCCCAGCCTGCCTGGCCTGTTACTTGAAGTCGCTTTTCACGTGGTCACCGATCTTTCCACTTCGCAGTTGGTATCGCGTATCGAAAGAGTGGCCGATCGGCATGCCTCTTTGCGGCAGCGCTTTGTCATGCGCGGTGGCACTTACTGTATTGAACAGGTCCAACCGCAACAGCGACGCTACTGCCTGGTGCGCACCTGTAATGAGGCATCAACCAATGCACTGCTGGCGCCGAGCCGCGAGCATATCGGGGTTGAGTCTGAGCGACTGTTCCACGCCGAAGTCGTGGAGCGCAGCGACGGACAACGCTACCTGGTCTTCCGAATCCACCACACCATCGCCGACCTGTGGTCTGTCGGCCTGCTGATTCGTGATTTTGCCAAAGACTGTAAAGACCGCTCCAGCATCACCCTGGTGCCAAGGCCGATTGCCCCGGTGATCGACCGTGAGTTCTGGCGGCACCAAATGTCGCAGGACACGCCGTTTTCCTTGCCCATGACCTCCCAGGACCAGCGCACGAACCGCCGCATGGTGCTGTCCTCCTTCGTCATCGACCAGGAAAGTACCGCCACCTTGGCCCAATTGGCCATGGCATGCGCGGTGACCCCCTATGCCGTTCTGCTCGCCGCACAGGTACTGGCGCTGTCCAGAATCGGCCAGAGTCGCCGTCTGTCGCTCGCGGTGACGTTCCATGGCCGCAATCGGGGCAACAAGGACGCGGTGGGTTACTTCGCCAATACGCTTGCCGTGCCTTTCGATGTCAGCGAAAGCAGCGTGGGCGAGTTCGTCAAACGCACCGCTCAGCGCCTGGATGAGACGTCAAAAGCCAGCGTCGGTGCCGGTTATCCCGAATTGGCAGAGTTCATGGCACCACAGGGATGGGCACCGACCGTCCCGTCTAGTGCGGTGATTTTCCAGCAGGATATGCCAGGCATGCCAAGAGGATTGGCGGCAGCCCTGCTGGGACTGGGCACGGTGCAATTGGGCGAGATGGCGCTGACCGCGGTACAGGCACCGCCCAGCATCGGCCCCTTTGCCACTGCGCTGCTGCTGACGCGCCATGACGGCCAGTTGCATGGCCGGGTCGAGGTCGATCCTGCGCAGCATCCCGGTTGGCTGGCAGATGCGATAGCCGGTCAGTTCGCCGTGATCCTGAGGGAAATGGTGCGTGATCCACACGCCAGGCTGTCAGCCGTGCCAGCGTGCCTGTTGCACCCGCCAAAAGCCCAGGGCCAAGCGAGGCCGGGGCCCGCGTCAGAGACATTGGTTGCCGCCCTTCTCCGGCAAGTCGCCATCGCGCCGGACAAACCCGCGCTGCTTACGCCGCAGGCCACCATCAGCTATGGCGAATTGGCCAGTCAAGTAGCCAGGCTCTCGGCAGCCATGCGCCTGCGCGGATTCGAGCCTGAACAAACCCTGGCGATACTCCTGCCTCGCGATATCCATCTCGTCCCGGCCCTGCTGGCGGTCATGGCCTGCGGAGGCAGTTATGTGCCCATTAGTGAAGCAAACCCCGTCGAACTCAACCGTTCGATTCTGGCCAAGGCCCGCTGCCGTGCGATCCTCACGGACCAGGAGGGCTTGACCCGTTTCGCCCACCTTGCGCCCTGCTGGTCCTTGAGCGACCTGCTGTCGATGCCCGACGCCCCGCTGCAGGACCAGTCCAGGCTTCAAGACAAGGCCTACATCCTGTTCACCAGCGGCTCCACCGGGGAACCAAAAGGCGTAGCGATCACCCATGCCAATGCCGCCAACCTGCTGCGTTGGGCGGCTCAGGACTGTGGCCCTGAGTACCTGGCGCAAACACTGGCGGCAACCCCGACCACGTTCGATCTTTCGATTTTCGAGATGTTTGCCCCCCTTGTGGTCGGTGGCTGCGTACGGCCCGTTTCCTCAGTCATGGCGCTGATCGACAATCCGGCCCTGCTGACCGGCACCACACTGATCAATACGGTGCCGTCGGTGGCCGACGCCTTGTTGCAGCATGACGTGCTGGATCCTTCCTTGCGCATGCTCAACCTCGCGGGAGAACCGCTGAGCCGGGATCTTTACCTGAGGCTTCAGGAAAAGCTGCCCGCCACACGCATCGTCAACCTCTACGGCCCGACGGAAACGACAACCTATTCCACCGCCTTGGTGATCGAGCCCGCTCAACAAGAGATCACCATCGGTTTTCCACTGTATGGAACCTGGGTCGATGTCGTGGATGAAAACATGCAGAGCGTCGGTATCGGTGTGCCTGGCGAGCTGATCATTCATGGACACGGCGTCGCGCAAGGCTATGTCAGCGACCCCGTGCGTAGCGCCGCTTCCTTTTTGCCAGCTCCCGATGGCTTGCGTTGCTACCGCACGGGAGACCGTGTCCGCTGGTTGCCCGATGGCCGCCTGGACTTTATCGGTCGACAGGATGACCAGGTCAAAGTCCGCGGTTTCCGGGTCGAGCTGGGGCCCGTTCAGGCCGCACTGCATGCCATTGAGGCCATTCGTGAATCCGCAGTGGTCGTTGTCGCGAAAGGGCAGCAGCGCAGCATCGTGGCGTTCGTCTCCCTGAAAGCGCCGAGCGAAGATGAATCGGTGCAGCGCAATGGCATAAAACAACACTTACTTGGCGTTCTCCCCTATTACGCAGTACCGGACAAGTTTATTTTTCTTGAAGCACTGCCAAGAAATAAACACGGCAAAATCGATAGAGCCCGGCTCTTAAAACATGAACCCCAGACTGCGCAAGAGCGCCAGATGCGAGAAGCGACCGACCTCGAACAACGCGTCGCCCACTGCTGGCAAACAATCATCGGCCATCATATCCAACTCCACGAGAACTTCCTGGACATTGGAGGCCACTCGCTTTCCCTTACGCATTTAACCGGACTATTGAGAAAAGAATTCAATATTCATATTTCTCTACACGACCTCTGGATCAGGCCAACCATAGAACAGCAGGCCGACTTCATTCACACGTTGCAAAGTTCGGCGCTGGCAAAGCCTGCCGCTGCGCCAATTCCACGACTTTCCCGAAATATCTCTCATCATTAATCAGGAGTACCGCATGAGCGTTGATACATGCCGGACTGCAACTTTCCCTGCGTCATACGGCCAGGAACAGATCTGGTTTCTGAACGAACTGAACCAGCACTCCCAACTGGCCTACACCATGGCGGTGAACGTATCTATTGTCGGGAAACTAAACACACTGCAGTTGCAGCGCGCGGTCAACCAAGTGGTCGCCTCCCAGGAAGTGTTGAGAACATCATTCGCCTATCATAACGAGAAGTTGAGCCAGGTCATTTCACCCTCCGCCACACTGCCCATTCGCTGCGTGGAATGCATTGATGATGTACCTGCGCTGCAACGCCTGATCAACATGGAAGTCCAGCATGGCTGGTCGCTGAGCAGCGCGCCGCTGTACCGCCTGCTGCTGATAAAAACCGGCGACCGGCAGCATGAGCTGGTCATCTGCACCCACCATATCGTCTGCGATGGCATATCGCTGCAACTGCTGCTGCAAAAAATAGTCATCGCCTATCAAGGACGGGCGCCCACTAACCCGGATGAAGAGACCCTGCAATTCGTCGACTACGCGGCCTGGTCAAGACAACACGAATATGCCGGACTCGAGTACTGGCGCAAGCAGTTGGCCAATGCCCCGACGATCCTGGACATTTCGACAAAACCCGGCCGAAGCGAACAACAGACATTTGTCGGCGCGCGAATTCCCGTCGAGTTCAGCCACCACCAATGGCAGGCGCTGCGCCAGGTATTCAGACCCCAGGGCATCTCCTGCGCGGCGGTGTTCCTGGCAGCCTACTGCGTCGTGCTGCACCGCCTGGCCGAGCAGGACGACATTCTGATCGGGCTGCCAACTTCAAATCGCCTGCGCCCGGAGTTGGCACAGGTGATCGGCTACCTGTCCAATATGTGCGTGTTTCGCAGCCAGTGTGCTCAGGACCAGAGCGTTGCCGACTTTCTTCAACAAGTTCAGCTGAACCTTACCCATCTGATCGAGCACGGGGAAACCCCTTTCCAGCAAGTACTGCAAAGCGTTGAACATACACGACAAGCCGGAATGACGCCGTTGTTCCAGGTGCTGTTTGGCTATGAGCAGGACGTTCAACGCACGCTGGATACCGGCGACCTGCAATTGACGGTCTCGGATGTGGATACCGGGGCCGCGCGCCTCGATCTGTCGCTGTTCCTGTTCGAGGACCACGAACTCAACGTCAGCGGCTTTCTGGAATATGCCACAGACCGTATCGACGCCGCGGCTGCCGAAAACATGGTCCGCATGCTCACCAGAGTACTGCGCGAGTTCGTCACGGCGCCGCGGGCCCCGCTGAGCGCTGTACAGCTGGGGGCGGCGGACTCCGAAGCGCAGACACCTGCGATCACACCGCCATTCCCGAGCGTGCCGGCCCGCCTGTTCGCCTTGGCAGACAGCCACCCCAGTGCGACCGCGCTGCGTGACGAGCAAGGCGAACTGACCTATGCGCAGTTGCGCCAGCAGATCATGCAGGCGGCGGCCGCTTTGCGCACCCACGGCGCGAAACCCGGTACCCTGATCGCGGTCATCGGCGAGCGCGGCATCCCCTGGGTGGTCACCATGCTGGCGATCTGGCAAGTCGGCGGTATCTACGTTCCGTTGTCCAAGGACCTGCCAGAACAGCGTCTGCAAGGCATCCTGGCGGAACTCGACGGGGCCATGCTGATTACCGACGACAGCGCGCCGGAACGTTTCGGGCAACCTGTGACACTGGCCATGCACGCGTTATGGGCCGATGCCGCAACGCATCATGAGCAGCACGCGACGGATGCCAGCCTCCAGTCCGGTTACATGATGTTCACCTCCGGATCGACCGGCAAACCGAAAGGCGTGCACGTCAGCCAAGCCAACCTGGTCGCTACCCTGAGCGCATTCGGCCAGCTGCTGCAGGTGAAGCCAAGCGACCGGATGCTCGCGCTGACGACCTTCTCCTTCGACATTTCACTGCTGGAACTGCTGCTTCCCCTGGTGCAGGGCGCCAGCGTGCAGATCGCCGCCCCACAGGCTCAACGGGATGCGGAAAAGCTCGCGGGTTATCTCGCCGATCCTCAGATCACTCTTGTCCAAGCCACGCCAGTGACCTGGAGGCTGTTACTGTCGACAGGCTGGCAGCCACGGGAAAGCCTGACCCTGCTATGCGGTGGCGAAGCGCTGCCACAGGATCTGGCGGACAGGTTGTGCCTGCCCGGCATGACCCTGTGGAACCTCTACGGCCCGACCGAAACGACGATCTGGTCCACGGCCTGTCACCTGCGACCCGGTGCCCCGGTGCAGCTGGGCCATCCTATTCCAGGTACACAAGTGGCCCTGGTGGATCAGAACCTGCGCAGCGTGCCCAGAGGGGTAATCGGCGAATTGCTGATTTGCGGTCCAGGCGTCAGCCAGGGCTACTATCGCAACCCGGTTGAAACGGCGAAGCAGTTCGTACCGGACCCGGTTGCTGCAGGTAGGCGCGCTTATCTGACCGGCGACAGGGCGCGCATGCAGCAGGACGGTTCACTGGTCTACATCGGTCGACGTGACGACCAGATCAAGCTACGCGGCCATCGTATCGAGCTGGGAGAAATCGAGGCAGCGCTGCGAAAACTGCCCGGGGTGCGGGATGCCGCCGCCCAACTCCACGGCCAGGACCCAAGCCGGGGCATACAGGCCTTCGTCCAGCTTTGCGCAACGGTCGATGATAGCCGGATCGATATCGGGCACTGGCTAGAGACACTGCGCCAAACGCTGCCGGAGGCGTGGCTGCCGACGGAGTATTACAGGATCGACGGCATTCCCCTCACCTACAACGGCAAGCGAGACAGGAAGCGCCTCCTGCCCCAGGCCGTCAGGCTGCAAACACCCAGCCAGAGGGTGGCCCCCGGCAGTGACACCGAAACCCAGGTTCAGCAGATCTGGTGCGAGCTGCTCAACCTCGCGGATATCGGCGTTACGGATGATTTTTTCCAGTTAGGCGGCCACTCCATTCTGGTGGCGCGCATGGTCGAGCGCATCGAAACCACGTTCGGACGGCGCGTACCTATCGCAGATATCTATTTTTCTCCGACGATCGCCCGTGTGGCCGCGACGCTGGATTCCATGACATTCGAACGAGGACTGGCTGCACACAGCATGAAAGGCGATTGGGAATTCACCGCCATCAGCCTTCAACACAACGCCGATAGCACAGCCGCCGTTCAGGAGAGATAAATCATGCAAAGCCCCAACATCGATACTTTCGAGGCCGCACTGCGCTCGCTGCCCGCTGCCCGCGACGCACTCGGTGCCTATCCGTTGTCCAGCGAACAAAAGCGCCTCTGGTTACTGGCCCAACTGGCGGGAACGGCAACGTTGCCGGTAACAGTGCGTTATGAATTCACCGGCACGGTGGACCTTGCTGTCGTGCAACAGAACCTGAGCTCGTGGATCTCACACAGCGAGGCCCTGCGCAGCCTTTTCGTCGAAGTGCTGGGCCGCCCCGTCAGGCTTCTGATGCATACGGGCCTGGTGAAACTGGAGTTCTTCGATCACCCGCAGTCCGATGCCGACATGGCTGAGCACCTGGGTACCGCCTTCGAACTCGACAAGGGGCCGTTGCTGCGTGCGTTCATCACTCGAACCGCCGCGCAACACCATGAATTGCAATTGGTCGGCCATCCTATCGTAGTGGACGAACATGCCTTGCAACGCATTGCCCAAACCCTCTTCCAGGCCGAACCCGATCATCAGCCCCCCGCCGTCGGTGCGCTGGCCGAGGTGTTCCAACGCGAACAGACGCTGGCACGGGATGCGCAGACCACCGAGCAGTGGAAGCAATGGGGGATAGGCCTTCAGGCGCCTGCCGCCACGGAAATTCCGACCGAAAATCCCCGTCCCGCCATCAAGGGTTCAGATCGTCAGGTACATGAAGTCCTTACCGCATGGGGCAACCGATCAGTAGCAGAAGCCGATATCGTCGCCAGTTGGCTGACGGTTCTGATGCGCTGGCAGGGATCGCAATCGGCGCTTTGCGCAATCAAGGTGCGTGACAAGGCGCATGCCAACCTGATCGGCCCGCTGCAGACCTACCTGCCGGTCCGCGTCGATATGCCGGATGACAGCACCCTGGCACAACTGCGACATCAGGTGGAGGAACAGCTCAACGGCAACGACCATCCCTCCTTTTCCACGTTGCTGGAAGTTTGCCCGCCGAAGCGGGACCTGAGTCGCACCCCCTACTTCCAGACCGGCGTGAACCTCATCGCGGACGATGTTCAACAGCGCTCCACCCGCACGGGCAACCTGACGCGCCTGCCAACGAAGCAGCCCTGCAGCGACCTTGACCTGTTCATCTCCTGCTGGATGAACGACGGCACCCTCCGCCTGACGCTGGATTATGATTGCGCCGTGCTGAATACGAGCCAGGTTGGGGTTCTGGCCCAGGCGCTCATCAGCGTATTGTCAGCGCCCGGCAAGCAGCCAATCGCAACGGTTGCGCTGATGGGCCAGCAGATGCAGCAAACCGTTCTAGCTCAGGCCCATGGCCCTCGTACGACGCCGCCACAGCTGACGCTGACAGAACTGGTCGCCGCCAGCACGGAGAAATCCCCGCAGGGCATTGCGGTTATCGACCACAGCCAACAACTCAGCTATGGCGAGCTATGGGCAAGGGCAGCACTGGTGGCGGCGAATATCAGCCAGCACGTGCCAAAGCCCGGGAGCATCATCGCCGTGGCACTGCCCAGGTCTGCCGAGTTCATTGGCGCGCTGCTGGGGGTATTGCGAGCAGGTCATGCGTTCCTACCCATCGATCCCCGCCTGCCCACCGACCGCATCCAGTTCCTGATTGAAAACAGTGGCTGCGAGCTGGTCATTACCTCTGACCAGCAATCCGTGGAGGGGTGGCCAGAGGTCGCCAGGATACGAATGGAGGCGCTTGATCCAGGCATTCGCTGGGCGGCGCCCCAGGGGCTCAGCCACAGCGATGCCGCCTACCTGATCTATACCTCCGGCAGCACCGGCATTCCCAAAGGGGTCATTGTCGAGCACCGGCAAGTCGTGAACAACATCCTGTGGCGGCAACGAACCTGGCCGCTGACGTCACAAGACAACGTGCTGCATAACCATTCGTTCAGCTTCGACCCCAGCATCTGGGCGTTGTTCTGGCCGCTGCTGAACGGTGGCGCCATCGTGCTGGCGGATGTCAGGACCATGGAGGACAGCACCGCCCTGCTCGATCTGATGATCCGTCATCACGTCAGCGTTCTGGGTGGCGTACCGAGCCTGCTCGGCACTCTGATCGACCACCCGTTCGCCAACGACTGCCGGGCGGTCAAGCTGGTGCTCAGTGGCGGCGAAGTCCTCAGCCCCGAACTGGCACGCAAGATTCAAAAGGTCTGGCAGGCAGACGTCGCCAACCTCTATGGCCCCACCGAAGCGACCATCGATGCGCTGTATTTTGCGGTCAAGGAAAACGGCGCCGGCGCCATTCCGATTGGCTATCCAGTCGACAATACCGAAGCCTACATCGTCGACCCCGATCTCGATCCGGTCCCTCCAGGCGTTCCGGGAGAAATCATGCTCGCCGGCCAGAACCTGGCGCGTGGCTATCTGGGTAAACCTGCGGAGACCGCGCAGCGCTTCCTGCCCAACCCATTTGGCAACGGACGCTTGTATGCAACGGGCGATCTGGGACGACGCTGGTCATCGGGGGCCATCAGCTACCTGGGCCGACGCGACCAACAGGTAAAGATTCGCGGGCATCGCATTGAGCTCAATGAAGTGGCTCATCTGTTGTGCCAGGTGCTTGAGCTGAAGGAGGCCATCGTCTTCGCCCAGCACGCGGGAACCGAACAGGCACGACTAGTGGCGGCCATCGAGCAACAGCCCGGCCTGAACAGTGACGGCATCAAACAGCAATTGCTGCGCCACTTGCCGGCCTATCTGATCCCCAGCCAGCTCCTGCTATTGGATGAACTGCCAAGAACCGCCACCGGCAAGGTCGATATGCTCAAGCTGAATCAGTTGGCGGCCCCCCAACTGAACGAATCCACGGCCACGGAATGCCGTGCGCCACGCACCGACCTTGAACAATCGGTCATGGAGGATTTCGCGCATGTACTCAGCCTCGCGGCGGTAACGCCGGACACGGATTTCTTCGAGCAAGGCGGTAACTCGATTCTGCTCACGCGCCTGGCAGGCACCCTGGCGGCCAAATACCAGGTGCAGATCCCACTGCATGAGTTTTTCCTGACACCGACCCCGGCAGCGGTGGCGCAGGCAATTGAAATCTACCGTCGCGAAGGCCTCACGGCACTCCTGTCACGCCAGCATGCACAAACGCTGGAGCAGGACATCTACCTGGAAGAACACATCCGGCCGGACGGCTTACCGCATGCCAACTGGTACCAGCCGTCTGTCGTGTTCCTGACCGGAGCCACCGGCTACCTGGGGCTGTACCTGATCGAACAGTTGCTCAAGCGCACCACGAGCCGTGTCATCTGCCTGTGCCGCGCGAAGAGTGCCGAGCATGCCAAGGCCAGGATTCTGGAAGGCCTGAAAACCTACCGCATCGACGTGGGCAGCGAACTGCATCGGGTGGAGTGCCTCGCGGGCGATCTGGCGTTGCCGCACCTGGGCCTGAGCGAGCATCAATGGCGAACGCTGGCCGAAGAAGTCGATGTGATTTATCACAACGGTGCCCTGGTCAACTTTGTCTATCCCTACAGCGCACTCAAGGCGACCAACGTGGGAGGCACGCAGACCATCCTGGAATTGGCCTGTACCACTCGACTCAAGAGTGTTCAGTATGTCTCCACCGTGGATACGCTCCTGGCGACGCATATCCCCCGCCCCTTCATCGAGGACGATGCCCCCCTGCGTTCCGCCGTCGGCGTGCCAGTGGGCTACACCGGCAGCAAGTGGGTGGCTGAAGGGGTGGCCAATCTTGGCCTCTGCCGCGGTATTCCGGTCAGCATCTTCCGCCCGGGGTTGATCCTGGGCCATACCGAAACGGGTGCCTCACAGAGCATCGACTACCTGCTGGTGGCGCTACGGGGTTTCCTGCCCATGGGCATCGTGCCGGATTACCCGCGCATCTTCGACATCGTGCCTGTGGACTATGTCGCCGCGGCGATCGTGCACATATCGCTGCAACCGCAGGGCAGGGACAAGTTCTTCCACTTGTTCAACCCGGAGCCGGTCACCATCCGTCAGTTCTGCGACTGGATCCACGAGTTCGGCTATGAGTTCAGGCTGGTCGACTTCGAACACGGTCGGCAGCAGGCATTGAGCGTACCGCCCGGACACCTGCTGTACCCGCTGGTGCCCCTGATCAGGGATGCCGATCCGCAACCTCACCGTGCGCTGGATCCTGACTACATCCATGAAGTGAACCCCGCGCTGGAATGCAAGCAGACCTTAGAGCTGCTGGCCTCCTCGGACATCGCCTTGTCGAAAACGACAAAGGCCTACGCGCACACAATTTTGCGTTACCTGATAGACACCGGCTTCATGGCCAAGCCTGGCGCGTAGCGGATTGATCAGAGACAGGACGAATATCATGGAATCGATAGCCTTTCCCATTGCACATGCACCCTTCATCCTGGGCTGCCCGGAAAACCTGCCGGCCACCGAGCGGGTGCTTGCCCCCTCTGCGGCGATGGCACGGCAGGTTTTGGAGTATCTCGAAGCGTGCCCCCGGCCGAAAAACCTCGAGCAGTACCTCTGCACGCTGCGTGAAGTCATGGCGCAACTTCCCTGCGCTTCCACGGGCCCGATAACCGATGATCCACGGGAAAACCAGGAAAACCGAGACAACGATTTCGCCTTCGGTATCGAACGGCACCAGGGCGACACTGTTGCCCTGATGGTCAACGCCGCCCTCGATGCGGCAATTCAAACGGGCGAACTGGTCCAGCGCAGTGGCACCAGCCTGGATCACTCGGAGTGGAGCGACATGATGTCAGTCGCGCAGGTGATCCTGCAAACGATTGCCAGCCCCCGGCTCATGCCCGAGTCCCACGTGATGTTCCAGGCACCGAAAAGCAAGGTCGAGGAAGACGACCAGGATCCCCTGAGACGCTGGGTGCGCGGTCACCTGCTGTTCATGGTCCTGTGCCAAGGCATGAGCCTGTGCACCAACCTCCTGATCAGCGCTGCCCACGATAAGGACCTCGAACTGGCCTGCGCACAGGCCAATCGGCTGATTCAACTAATGAATATCTCGCGCATCACGCTTGAGTTTGCCACCGATCTGAATTCGCAACAGTACGTCAGCCAGATTCGACCGACGCTCATGCCGCCGATCGCTCCTCCCAAGATGAGTGGCATCAACTGGCGTGACCATGTGGTGATGATTCGCTCGATGCGCCAGTCCACCGAGGCCTGGAACTTCATTGAGCAGACCTACCCTCAACTGGCTGAACGTATGCGAACCATATTGGCGCAGGTCTACAGCGCCCATCGTGGGGTCTGCGAAAAATTCGTAGGCGAAGAAAACACCAGTTTGTTGGCCAAGGAAAACACCACTAACACAGCCGGCCAGGTGCTGGAGAACCTGAAGAAATCAAGATTGAAATACCTCAAGACGAAAGGCTGTGCCGGAGCGGGGTAACGCTCTGACTGCATCTCGCACCCCATCAAAACCGGTCCGATATACGGGAAAGCAAAGGAGAGAACCATGCCGACATTTCTGGGGGACGACGACGCAGTGCCATGCGTGGTCGTCGTTAACGCCAACAAACAATATTCGATATGGCCAAGCGCAAGAGACATTCCATCGGGTTGGTCCGAAGCAGGATTCAAGGGGTCACGCGCAGACTGCTTGAAACATATCGCGCAGATCTGGCCAGAGCCGACGGCATAGATACAACGTGATGCAAAAAGATTGCGTGAAACATGAATTAACCAAAGCAAGGAAGAAAAAATGACTTTTACTCATCGCACCACCGATCAAGTCAAGCCTGCGGTACTGGATATGCCGGGCCTGTCGGGCATTCTTTTCGGCCACGCCGCTTTCCAATACCTGCGGGCCAGCTGCGAACTGGATCTGTTCGAGCATGTCAGCGACCTGCGCGAAGCCACCAAGGACAGCATCAGCAGCCGACTGAAGTTGCAGGAACGCGCCGCCGATATACTGCTGCTGGGCGCCACCTCCCTGGGCATGCTGGTCAAGGAAAACGGCATCTACCGCAATGCCGATGTGGTCGAGGACCTGATGGCCACGGACGACTGGCAACGTTTCAAGGATACCGTGGCTTTTGAGAACTACATCGTCTATGAAGGGCAGCTGGACTTTACCGAGTCCCTGCAGAAAAACACCAACGTCGGCCTGCAGCGCTTCCCAGGCGAAGGGCGAGACCTCTATCACCGCCTGCACCAGAATCCTAAACTGGAAAACGTGTTCTATCGCTATATGCGCTCGTGGTCCGAACTGGCCAACCAGGATCTGGTCAAGCACCTCGACCTGTCGCGCGTGAACAAATTGCTCGACGCGGGCGGCGGTGACGCGGTCAACGCCATCGCCCTGGCCAGGCACAACGAGCACCTGAATGTAACGGTACTGGATATCGACAACTCCATTCCGGTCACTCAAGGCAAAATTAATGAATCCGGACTCAGCAACCGGGTAAAAGCCCAGGCACTGGATATCCTGCACCAGCCCTTCCCCGAGGGTTACGACTGCATTCTCTTCGCCCACCAGTTGGTGATATGGACCCTGGAAGAAAACACCCACATGCTGCGCAAGGCCTACGATGCGCTGCCAGAAGGCGGGCGTGTGGTCATCTTCAACTCCATGTCCAACGATGAAGGCGACGGCCCGGTCATGGCCGCGCTGGACAGCGTCTACTTTGCCTGTCTACCTGCCGAGGGGGGCATGATCTATTCCTGGAAACAGTATGAGGGCTGCCTGGCGGAAGCCGGCTTCAAAAACCCCGTACGCACCGCGATTCCAGGCTGGACCCCACACGGCATCATCGTGGCCTACAAGTAATTCTGCCTCCTCCGACCCCACTGGGGCCGGAGGAGTCGTTTCAACATTTCTGTATGGACGCCGCCCGGCGATAGGGATACCAACATGGCACGGCCACCCGAGACAAATGTTGCGATGCCGCAACAGATAAGACAGCTTTTATACAGCCAACTTATTTCACAATCGATTCAAACCTTCTGTGAACTGCGCCTGCCTGATGTTTTGCAATCAGCCGGCCAACCCACCTCCATCGAACGGCTGGCTGAACAGACACACACCCATGTCACCGCCCTGTCACGCTTGTTGAAAGCCTTGAAACCATTCGGGCTGGTGAATGAAACCGACGAAGGTTTTTCCTTGACCGATCTCGGCGCCAGTCTGACCCATGACGCCTTTGCTTCCGCTCAACCCAGTGCTTTGTTGATCAATGGTGAAATGGGCCAAGCCTGGCGTGGCATGGCGCAGACAATCCGAACCGGCGAATCCAGCTTCAAGATGCACTACGGCATCAGCCTGTTCGAGTATTTTGAACAGCACCCGGAACGCCGGGCCATTTTTGACCGCTCCCAAGACATGGGACTGGACCTGGAGATCCCGGAAATCCTGGAGAACATCAACCTGAATGACGGTGAGATCATTGTCGATGTTGGGGGTGGTTCAGGGCATTTGCTGATGCACATGCTGGACAAATGGCCAGAAAGCAAAGGCATACTTTTCGACTTACCCGTCGCGGCCAAAATCGCGCAGGAACATCTGCACAAAAGTGGAAAAGCTGGCTGCTTTGAAATCCTCGCCGGGGACTTCTTCAAGAGCCTGCCGGACAGTGGCAGCGTTTACCTGCTGTCCCATGTCTTGCACGACTGGGGCGATGAAGACTGCAAGGCCATATTGGCCACCTGCCGGCGGAGCATGCCGGACAATGCGCTGCTGGTTGTAGTGGACCTGGTGATTGACCAGAGCGAAAGTGCCCAGCCCAACTCCACGGGCGCAATGATGGATCTTTACATGCTGTCCTTGTTCGGTATCGCCGGAGGCAAGGAGCGCAACGAGGATGAATTCAGAACCCTCATTGAAAACAGCGGCTTCAACGTCAAACAGGCGAAGCGCCTGCCAAGTGGAAATGGCATTATCTTCGCCTCCCCTAAATAAATGATCTCCATTGCCCCTCGCCACTTTCCAGAGGGGCTCTTTTATTCACGGGTCATTTCCCGCCCGCATGATTACAAGGAAGACACATGTCGACGCTGGTCTATTACGTAGCAGCCACCCTGGATGGCTATATTGCCACTCAACAACACAAACTGGATTGGCTGGAGAACTTTGCGCTGGGGGATGACGCAACAGCCTACGATGATTTTTATCAGACGGTCGGAGCGGTGGTCATGGGGTCACAGACCTATGAGTGGATCATGTCGAACGCTCCCGATGACTGGCCCTACCAGGATATCCCCGCCTTTGTCATGAGCAACCGGAGTCTGTCAGCCCCCGCCAATTTGGATATCACCTTCGTACGCGGTGATGCCGGGGCCGTCGCGGCCAGGGCCAGGCAGGCGGCGAAGGGCAAGAATGTCTGGCTGGTCGGTGGCGGCAAAACGGCAGCCTGTTTTGCCGACGCCGGGGAATTGCAGCAGCTGTTCATCACCACCATTCCAATCTTTATCGGCATCGGCGTTCCCGTACTGCCCGTTGACCGCGCGCTTGAAGTCGTTCTCAGAAAACAGCGTACGCTGCAGAGCGGTGCCATGGAATGCGTCCTGGACGTGAAAGCGGACTAACGTCCGCAAGACGATCGTTTACCGAAACTCGCAGCGTCGGAACCCAAGGAAAAACCAGTGAAGCGTTTGGTATTGAGTTTATGTTTGCTGGCCGTTGTCGCTCTGGCGAGTGTTCATGGAATAGGGATGGTGAAACCCGCCGCCCTGACAGCCGCCGATGCTCGCGATATCGGCTATCTGAATGTACGCAATAACCTGAGCGTCATCGCCGCCGCCCCCCACCCCACCGCGTCACCACGCCAGGCCGCTGTCAGGCATTACTTGCAGGAAACGATTGCGGGCATGGGTTACCAGGTGGTTGAGCAACCCTTTCGATTTACCATCGAAAGCATGGTGAACCAGCAGAAAATGCTCTACGCCGAGCTGAACGAGCACCAACGCCAAGCATTTGATGCCGAGCTGGCCCGGGTGGGCGCGGACAGTTTTGAAAAGGAAGTGCGAATTCGCTCCGGCTTGCTGGAAGGCGACAGCGGCCAGGGAATCAATCTGATAGCCTCACGTCGCGTACCGGGAGCGACCGCGACGGTCCTGTTCATGGCGCATTACGATAGCGTCGGTACCGCCCCCGGGGCCAGTGACGACGGCATGGCTGTTGCCTCGATACTCCAGCTGATGCGGGAAACCATTACCCGCAGCGATGCCAAAAACAACGTTATCTTTCTACTCACCGATGGCGAAGAACTGGGCCTACTGGGAGCGGAGCACTACGTCTCACAGCTCAGCGCGCCGGAACGTGAAGCCATCCGCCTGGTGGCGAACTTCGAAGCCAGGGGTAACCAGGGCATCCCTTTATTGTTCGAGACCTCGCAGAAGGACTACACCCTGATCAGGAACCTGAACGCAGGGGTTCGGGACATCATATCCTTCTCATTCACTCCCCTGATTTACAAGATGCTGCAAAACGACACGGACTTTACGGTGTTCAGGAAAAAGAACATCGCGGGATTGAATTTTGCGGTCGTGGAGGGTTTTCAACACTACCACCACATGAGCGACACTGTGGAGAACCTTGCGCCAGAGACCTTGTTTCGCTACCAAAAGACAGTGCGTGAAGTAGGCAACCACTTTATCCAGGGTATCGACCTCTCCTCCCTGAGCGCTGACGAGGACGCAACCTATTTCCCACTGCCAGGCGGCACGCTGCTGGTACTCCCCTTGCCCACCATGTATGCGCTGGGTATCGCCTCGTTCGTGCTCTGCGGTCTTTGGGCGCAACGCTGCCGCGCTCGCCGCCAGCATCAGGGCAAGAATTCCGTGCTGCGCCCCATGGCCATTGTCCTGTTCGGCATTGCCTGCGCAGCACTTGCATTCTACGTCCCCAGCGTTGCCTATCTGTTCGTCATCCCCGGTCTGCTTCTGGCTTGCGCCATGTGGTTGCGAAGCCTCTCCATCTCCTATTCGCTCATGCTGCTGGGCGCTTATGCCTGCGGGATACTCTACGCGCCTATCGTCTACCTGATTTCATCAGGCCTTAAAATGCCGGTCATTGCCGGGGTCATTGCACTCCTCCCCCTCTGCCTGCTGGCCGTGGGACTGGCCGGCGTCATCGCACGATCGAGAGACTATCGAACCCGCGACTAGCAAGAACAGCACGCTCTGGCGGGTTTTCCGAGCTGTCGTAACGGCCTGAACTTACCGTCTTCCAGCTTGCGGCTCTGCCGCCAAACGTAATCGCCGGTCAGGTTGATGTATTCCCAGCCCGCGATCCCTGATTTCACCCAGACAGTTAAAGATGACCGCCCTGGCCAAGGCGTTACGCGCCTCACCTTTATTCAGGCCAGCATGCACACGACGACGCAGTTCGACACTTTGCAGCCAGTCGAGGATAAGCTGCGTGCGTTCGATCCGGCCCAGTTACCGTAGGGCCACGGCCAAGCCGTTCTGGCGCGGATATCATCAAAGCGAGTAGATTTCACTATCTTCAAAGTTGCATCCGGCATTCGGGTTCCGCAGGAAGATCACCTCGTGAAGCGCTTTACTTCCCGAGAGCCTCGACGACTACGTCAGCGATACCAATCCTATGCGATTAGCCGAAGTCTTCGTCGACGAACTCGACCTGGTCAATCTGGGTTTTGAAGGTGGCATCCCAGCCGATACTGGCTGGCCTCACCACCCCACGACCTTGCTGAAGATCTACATCTACGGCAATCTCAACCACATCCAGTCGAGCCGACGTTTGGAGCGATAAGCTCATCGGCTAGTGGCGCACTGCTCGTTGAGAGCTTGCCCTCCCGTTGACAAGATTTCTGTGTTCTTTGTTGCAAAAAGCAAAATCTGAGGAGTGAACTGCACAGGTGCGCAGTTCTGTTGAGGGAAAGAAGGCGTCCCTTGGCAACCCCAAAATGCTGGCCTGGTTTAGGTGCTTGGTATGAGGTCCGGATACTCAGCTTCCAAAGCGGATTGTTCCCGATGCCAGTTAGCCCACATTTCAGTTTCCTGACGGCACATGTCCTGGGAAACCGTCCGCGGCCTGACTTTGTCGATATCGGTTGTATCTGTGGCGAAGATATATCGCTGAGCATTTTTCAATGATTACCCTGCGGATGAAACGAGCTTCCTCATGGCTGAGAATTGTCCCCCTAACCGGTGGACGCACGCCGACCCGGGTATACAGCAGATGCTTGGGGTTTAGGGGGATGAACAACTGAATCCCACCCATGCCCCATCCTCCGTCAAGTGTGTAGTGACCACGTGAGTCGATCGAGAGCCTGACAAAAGGGTTATCGGTTGTTGGCCAAATGATGCCTGAGGGGGCATGCAGAATTGTCCAGCGGTGCCTGGGCAAACGGGGGATGGTGCAGGTAAGGACGTGCCGTAGCTGCCAGATCCACAATTTTCTTCCGTTCAGAATTTCAACCCGGTATGTCGCCTCAGCACTTCACTCAGGTGGACAGACCGCGGCGCTCGCCTTTCTCGTCTCGGACGGCAAGGATCTGATGCTGATCGACGCGATATGGCCATATCCCGGAATGCCGATAGCTGCCCTCTGCGAAGGGCAGCTTCACGCCCTGAGGAAGTCAGTCAACCTAAATCGAGGTTCTTCAGGAGCGGTGAACCGCGCTTCCTCAAGGCATTCAAATAGGTGGTTTCATCGTAGAGCGTCCTGGTCTGCCAGCATCGATACAGAATCCGAATCCACTTAAACGCGAGTGCGCGTACAGCAGCTTGGTAGGTGCTCCCTTTGGCGCGTTGCTGCCGGTAGAAAGCTCCAGCCCAAAAGGATTTATTGATGGTCTGCCCCGCCCATTCCACGAAGGTCTGACGAAGAAATGTTGGGCATTTCCAACAGCATCATGTTGGCGGAAATCACGGCGAATCGGATGCTGGATCAGATCGATCCGCCCGCTTGAGTTGAACGAGTCAGCCACTATTTCAAGCTGATATCACTCAAGAATTCACAAGCTGAGCAGAAAAACATGAATCGTCGTAAAAAAATAAAGCAGCTATTAAAGGCTCACGCCAAAAAGGCTAGTGCCAAATTGGCACCGCCAAGCAAGGATAAATACATCAGTAAAGCTGACCGATTGAAACTGGCTGCTGAAACCAGTCCTGACTCAATCGGTTCCTCTGAGAGCTGAGCGATAAAGCCCCGCACTTCAACCGAAGGCGGGGCTGTTGATCTGGCTGGCATCACTTCACATCGATTACATCGCGGTATGGAAAATCTGCTCGATCTCGTCCTGATTGGCAGGACGCGGATTGGTAAAGCCGCAGGCATCCTTCATGGCATTGGTTGCCAGGATCGGGATATCGTCGGCCTTGGCGCCCAGTTCGGCGAGGCCGCTCGGGATACCGACATCCGAAGACAGTTTACGGATGGCGGCGATGGCCGCGGCGGCGCCTTTTTCCGCATCCAGATGCTGGGTGTCGACCCCCATTGCGTTGGCGATGTCTTTAAACCGGGCAGGGCATACGCTGGCGTTGAAGCTGGCGACATGGGGCAGCAGGATCGCATTACACACGCCGTGGGGCAGGTCGTAGAACCCACCCAGTTGGTGCGCCATGGCGTGGACATAGCCCAGCGAAGCATTGTTGAAGGCCATGCCGGCAAGAAATTGCGCGTAGGCCATATTTTCCCGGGCGGTCATGTCGTCACCCTGGGCAACGGCAGTGCGCAGGTTGGCCGAGATCAATTCCACGGCCTTGAGTGCACAGGCATCGGTGATCGGCGTTGCCGCAGTCGACACGTACGCTTCGATAGCGTGGGTCAGCGCGTCCATGCCGGTGGCGGCGGTCAGGCCTTTGGGCATGCCTGCCATCAGCGAAGGATCGTTGACCGACAACAGTGGGGTGACGTTACGGTCGACGATGGCCATTTTCACGTGCCGGACTTCGTCGGTAATAATGCAGAAGCGGGTCATTTCACTCGCCGTTCCGGCGGTGGTATTGATCGCGATCAATGGCATCTGTGGCTTGGCGGATTGGTCCACGCCTTCGTAATCACTGATGTGCCCGCCGTTGGCGGCGCACAGGGCAATGCCCTTGGCGCAGTCATGGGGTGAACCGCCGCCCAGGGAAATAATGAAATCACAGTCGCTGCGACCAAGCAGCTCAAGGCCTTTCTCGACATTGCTGACCGTCGGATTCGGTTTGGCCCCATCAAACAGGGTGGAGTTGATGTCCTGCTGGGCCAGAAGGCTGGCTACCTTGGCGGCCACGCCGGCTTTGGCCAGGCCTGCATCAGTGACGATCAAGGCTTTACGGAAACCATATTTGCGGATGGCGAGCATTGCTTCGTCGAGACTGCCAATGCCCATCATGTTCACGGAGGGAATGAAGAAGGTGCTGCTCATGATAAATCCTCTTTTATTCTGGAAACCCGGACATCAGGTGAGGTCTTCTACTCATATCGCAGGCTGTGAGGCTCGTCTGATTTCATCATTGACGAAGTTCAGCGGGAGAGGTGCTGCATCAAGGGTTCAGGCGAACAGTGTTTTAAGATGCAGAGGTGGATGGGCCATCGCAGCCGGTATCCTTTGATCATGGGATTGAGCCTAAACCTATGACGCCAGACTGGAATGGTCCTTTAGCGTTCACTGGCACCTCCTTTAGTACTGGGAGATAATGCGTGTCCTGGCTTTGCGAGACTCTGCAGGCCCGAGGGTATATGTTCTGCGCAGGTTGCAAACGCTATCCTCTAGGCTAGAGTCAAACGTAGAATTTTCGGGAAGATCGGGAGTCGACGAAGCCTAAGGTTGAAACAAGTCCTGCGAGACAGTGACTCTGCATCCCATTGACAGCAGCATCTCTCAGGCCTCTAGCGCATGCTCTGCGGCGGTTGTGCCGTTACGCCACTTGCTTGCTCTCCTCCCCCCACTGGGCACTGAATCTTGAATCAGCAGGTGTGCACATGGAGCGCCGCAGATTTCTATGCTATGGGGTAACGGTGACGGGTGCCCTTGCGCTCGGCGTATTCCGCGTTGATGCGGCAGAACCGCGCAGCGCCATTGTCATCGGCGTTGACAAGGCAGGCGACCTGCCGCCGCTGCGCGCAGCAAAATCCGGGGCACGCGAGGTCGCACAATGGCTACAGAGTGAAGGTTTTACCGTCAAGCTATTCGTCGACGACACCAAGCCGGTTCGAGTCGCCGAACTGTTCGACGCCGTTAATGCGATCGTCTCCCAAGGCAACCAGCGCCAGTTGATCATCTACTTTGCTGGCCATGGATTCATCAACAACTATTCGGAATATTGGCTGCTTTCACAGGCTCCCGAAAACCCGAACGAAGCAATAAGCCTTATCGAGAGCGTCGCTCTTGCGCGTCAGTCGGGCATCCCCAATGTGGTATTCATCTCGGATGCATGCCGCTCACGCTCGGACAGCCTGCGCACCGAGCGGGTTCGGGGCAGCCTGATTTTCCCCACCAGTCGAGGCATTCCGGCCACCCCTTCGGACGTCGACCTGTTTCTCGCCACGCTGGTCGGCGACCCATCGTGGGAGGCGTCGGTGAGCGAAAGCAGCGGTGTTTATCAAGGAGTTTATACCAGCACCTTCCTCGACGCCTTCCGGCACCCCGATACCAAGATGATCCGCAAGGTTGACGGTAAGGATGTGGTGCCCAATTATCAGTTAAAGGATTTCCTGGCGCGGGAAGTGCCGAAACGGGCACAGGCAGTTTCGATACGTATTAATCAACGGCCGGACTCGCAAGTGATGTCCGGTGAAGGTGCTTATATCGGACTGGCCGCGTCCTCCACTCCGGCAAATGCTAATACCTCAATACCAGCCACCATCTTCGACGTGGCCAGCTCCGAGCTGGACAATGCCGGAGTAGCTGGCCTGTGGGCGGATAACCCACGGGCAAGTGCGGAGTCGATCAGCATCGCGGCGACGGATTCTGGCTTCAACGCAGCGCGGGACATCATTGTCCAGGCCCGAGGCGTGCCATCTGAATTTGTCGTTAACTGCGGTTTCTCAGTATCGGGCCAGCGCTTAGTGGATGTGACGGCCAGCCGGGGCGCATTGGTCAAGTTCGTAAATGACCGCGATTCGGCACTTGTCGAGGTGATCCTGAAAAATATGCACGCCGCTAGCGTTGCCCTGCGTTTCGCCAACGGTTCAGGTACCGTTTTGGCGGCGATCAATGGCTATGTCGGCAACGTGGTAGTAGATCGTACCAGTGTCAGCAACGTCAGTTACGTACCCGCCCCCAGTAGTCCGATGCGATCCTTCTACCTCAGTGAAGAAAAGCGTCTTATCGAACTGCGTGCAGCGGTCGCCACCGCCGCGCGCTTCGGCGTGTTCCGTATCGAAGGTAGCCGCGACCAGCGAAATGACGCGGCACGCCGCTTGGCAGATCGCATCCGCGTGCTCAAGGGGGTCGACCCGACCTTGGGCATCTACTGTGCCTACGCCTACGACGATGCCGGCTTGCCCAAAAAGGTAGAGTCGGTCGCTTCTTACATGTATGGCGACCTCGGTGTGGACCTATTCGACGTCGCGATGTTGGCCGGTAATATTGGCATAGCATCGCGCGCCCCAGTGCCATTCATGCCAATGCTGTCCCAAGGCTGGAGTCTGTTGCGGGTGAAGGGTGTGCGATTGCCAGAACGGATCCTTAACGTGCACGACTTCCTGATCCCGGGCTTGTGGACCACTCTGGACAGAACCGGCATGGACATCGTCGGGGAAGTGCTGCGCCAAGGCGCTGGTCCGGACTTCAGGCGTGTCTCCTGAGCTCAAGGAATCGTAAATGAAGCGCCGCGATCTACTGCGCATGACTGCCACCGGTACGGCGATCGGCCTAGCAGGGTTAGTGTTCCCAGTGGGTGCGTCTCCGGTCAGACACATAGTGTTCATCCACGGCCGCGACCAACAGGGACGCGATCCTGAAACGTTGAAGAGCAGCTGGCTGGAAGCCCTGCGACGTGGGGCTAACTCGCTCGGGCGTACACTGCCTGACGACCTTGAGGTTACCTTTCCCTTCTATGGTGATGTTCTGGACCGTTTTGCCAATGATTTCGACATTCCCCTGACATCGGAGATCCAGGCGCGCGGACAGGTCGACGAAGAGTTCTTGGTGTTTCAGGCGGAGTTTGCCGAATCCATCCGGCAGCAGGCGGGAATTACAGACGCCGAAGTTGACGCTGAGTATGGTAATAATCCCAATCCGCGGGGACCGCTGAACTGGCAGTGGGTCCAGGCCACTTTACGGGCGATAGACAATAACAGCAGCGGCATGAGCCAGGGGGCGCTGGAAAGATTCACCCGCGACGTTTTTTTATATGTCACCCGCGCTGGCGTGCGCGATGCCATAGACCAGATCGTCATCGACAAACTGAGCGACCAGCCGACGCTCATCGTCAGCCACTCCCTCGGCACCGTGGTTGCTTATAGCGTGCTGCGGCGAGACCAGCGCACGCGACATGTTCCGCTGCTGGTCACCCTCGGTTCACCGTTGGCGGTTCGCTCCGTCCGTGACCAGTTCAGGCCGTTGAGGTATCCGGTGTCGGTTAGCGACTGGTACAACGCCTTCGATACCCGCGACGTGGTTTCACTCTACCCTCTCGACGGCACAAATTTTCCGGTGAGTGGCACGATCGAGAACAACTCGACGGTGCGTAACCATACCGACAACCGCCACGGTATTGACGGATACCTCGACGACACCAATGTCGCCCGACGCATTCTGGATGGGTTAGGTAGCTGAAATGCGATTTCCCCTCGAAAAAAAGTACAACGGGTATTGGCAATACACCAGGCACTGAACCGCCAGCCAAAACGGGCAGGGGAAATCCGTCATGGAAAGCCTGAACCCTGAACCTGATTTTGGTTAGCGCCCCCCGCAGAGGAAGTTTTCGATTTCGGTTTCAAATTAAAAACCACTTTCTAATTTCTTCATAATCTGACCCCTCCTGCGGCAGAAACTATCGTTGGTAAGTTCAGGAGGGATGGTAAATACAATCGCATATACGAACTGTATGCCGTGTCATTCCAACGATTGTGCTGCCAACACCCGCCACAGTGACCCAAGTTGCTTATCTACGTTTTGCGCCAGGCACAGCAATTAATGCCTTGCTGGTAAGCTTTGAAGGTGGGTCTTCAAGCACATGCGCTGAATGGAGGCAACTGAATGAAGCTTGCAGTTCTGCTCCTATCCTGTACAGGCTCAGCTCGGGTAACCGATTTCAGTCGAGAGCGGGCCCACTCTATCGTCGGTAACGTAGCTGGCTATTTTCTCGATCAGTCCGGTGGTCGCGTAAACATGGAGTTTCGCGTTTTCGACTGGTTCCAGCTGCCTCACACCAGCCAGCAGTGGAACGACTTAGGATTCGGCGCGGGTCCAGTTGTCAGCCCGCTTGTCGCGCAAGGGCTCAACGTCGATCTCGCGCCCTACGACCATTTTGCCTTAGTGATCGACAAGTTCGACGCTTCGAGCGCAGCGGTTTCACCGCTATATCCCAACTATGTCCATGTCGGTGCGCAAAGCCTCGATCCTGCCCTTCTCGAACACGAGCTCGGGCATTTTTTGGGTGCGGGCCATGCGAATCTCGACTCACCCGCAGGACCCATCGAGTATGGCGACCGATTCTGCATCATGGGGCGCGAGGGTGCTAAATACAGTTTCGTCCACACTCCGCTGAACCGCCTGCGGCCTGACGGTAGAATCGACACGAGTCAGTCCGATACCGGGCCCGGCATGGCCACGCCGTCTCTCGTCGCTTGCGGCTGGCTGGATCTGGCAGTGCACGCTGTCGACATTAGCGCACCTCTGAACTCTGGCGTTCGCCGCGCGCAAGTCAAACTTGCCGCGTTGCCCGTCACGGCGGGAAATCGCCTCTGCGCGTTTGCCGACGGTATCGTACCTGACCAGCGACTTCTCCTCGAATACCGTAGTTGCACCGAGTGGGATCAGGGCCTGCCGCATCAGGGCCCCGGATGGGTCATCGCACACCTGACTGGCCTGGAAAACCGCTCGGGGATGTCTCTACAGATTGGCGCGCTCGCGGCGTCCCCCGGAGCTTCGATGGTAACCAGCAAGGGGGCCGTTCAGCTCACTATCGATACCGCGACGGCTTCAGAAGTCACCCTGACAGCCGAGGTCATGGCGCCTGTGGCGATCGACCGCGCCGCGCCGGCTGTCGCCAGTTGGGGCACGGACCGGATAGATATCTTTAGCCGCGGTCTCGACAAGGCAGCCTTCCACAAAGCCTGGGCACAAGCGTGGTATCCATCCCAGGAGGCCTGGGAAGGTCTCGGAGGAGGCTTCACCGGCCCTCTAGCTGTCGCGTCCTGGGGGACAGACCGTCTGGATATTTTCGGAGTCGGCCTCGACAAGGCGATGTGGCATAAAGCCTGGGCACAACGCTGGCATCCCTCGCAAGCCGGATGGGAGTCGATCGGTGGGGGCTTCATCAGCCCGCCAACCGTCGCATCCTGGGGGGCTGACCGTCTGGACATTTTCGCTCTTGGCCTCGACCAAGCCGTATGGCACAAAGCCTGGGCGCAGCGCTGGCATCCTTCGCAATCCGACTGGGAGCCTCTTGGAGGCAAGTTCATCAGTCAGCCATCGGTCGCGTCCTGGGGGCCAGAACGACTGGACATCTTCGGCGTCGGCCTTGACAAGGCTATGTACCACAAGGCTTGGGCCAATGGCTGGCACCCATCACCTGGCTGGGAGTTCCTCGGTGGAGGCTTTACCAGCCCTCCGGCAGTCTGCTCCTGGGGCCCCGATCGACTTGATATCTTCGCGCTCGGGCTCGACGGTAGCATGTGGCACAAGGCTTGGGCGCAGCGCTGGTTCCCATCGCAAGAAGGCTGGGAGCCGCTCGGAGGCAAGTTCCTGAGTCCACCCGCTGTGGTTGCGTGGGGCCCAGGTCGAATCGATATCTTTGCTGTTGGTCTCGATGGTGCCATGTACCACAAGGCGTGGAGCAACGGCTGGTATCCGTCGCCTTCCGGATGGGAAAACCTTGGCGGAATCTTCGCAAGCGCTCCAACCGTCGTTTCTTGGGAATCAGATCGACTGGACATCTTCGCTGTGGGTAAAGATTTCGCTATTTGGCACAAAGCATGGGCAAACGCCTGGCATCCCTCAGCCACCGGTTGGGAGCCCCTTGGTGGGGGGTTTCTGTAAGGTTGATTGCAGAATAGGTGTCTACACCGAGACGACCGCTCGACCCCTCGTACCGGCCGGGCGCCTCCCCCACTGCCTACGAGGTCGCTGGCGCAATACAGGCGTGCCTGCATGCCCGACAAATAGCAATGTAAAATTTCTTGCAAATGGGCTGCGGCCTGCTAAGCCTTAATTGGACATACCGAACGGCGGATCGTACTTGGGTGCGATGCGCTTTGCAGATCGACAGTACGCCTTCGTGCATCTCTCCTCTCGCTGGGTGCAGTCGATGACCCAAACGTTGTCACCAGCAGTGCTTCGGGGGCTCCCCGTCGTGTCTTAATGTCGGTCCGACCGCAAGGAGGTCGCCCCATGAAGCGTGCGCTGCTCGTTGTCATTCCCTTCGTGGTGTCTCTCCTCATTGCCATCCCGCTGACCGCGGTCGCGCAGGCGACGGCCGAAACACGCAGTGTGCACGCGCAGGATGCGCCCTATTTTGCGGCGTGTGCACGCGAAGGGCTGAACGAATCGGAATGCGCCGGCCGCCTGATCTGGTTCAAGGCCACGGCAGGCAACGACCGTTTCCATACCTCCGTCTTCCAGCAGCGCGTCGGCGTACTGATCGACTGGTACCGCGTATTGCGCAGCGACCAGCGCGGCGACCGCTTCCGCGCCTGGGGCATTATCAATGATCCGGCCTGCTGCACACCGGGCTCGCCGGACTGCCCGGCGAAGAGCCTGGATGAGACCTACGGCATGGACTGGTGCCCGGGCGACGAGGAGATGCTCGGCTACGTCGGACGCAGCGGCTATACCGATCCGGCATGCGACTTGCGCGACGCGCTCCTGAAGGAAGGCGACGTGCATGGGCCAGCCGACCAGCGCCAATCGGCCTGCGATCTGAAATTCGGCACTTCCACCGGCGCGCTTGGCATTCGCAAGTTTCCCAACCCGCGCTTCGACAAGGCGGCCTGGCAGCGGCTCAATGGCAACCCCGGCAGCTGGGAAGGCTACAACCGGCCGATTGCGGCCGCCGGCGCAGGCGAGGCGGCGCGCTCGCACCTGCAGGATGGTGCCATCGAGCCGCCCTTCCTGATAGGCACCGCCTGCGGCTCCTGCCACATCGCCTTCGATCCGCTCAACCCACCCGCTGACCCTGCGAACCCCAAGTGGGAAAACATCAAGGGCCTGGTCGGTAACCAGTACTCGCGCATCTCCGAAATCATGGTCTCGGGCATGCCCGCAAACACACTGGAATGGCAGATGTTCGCCCATGCGCGACCCGGCTCCAGCGACACCTCGGCGATTCCGACCGACCAGCTGAACAATCCGGGCACGATCAACGCTCTGATCAACGTCGCCAAACGGCCGACCTTCGCCGACGAGCAGGTGCTGAAATGGCGCAAGGTTGACTCCTGCGTCGACGACCGCGACGAAACCCGTTGCTGGTGCGAACCGGGACGCGACGGCAAGTGCTGGAAGAAGTCCCTCGCGCCGGAAACCGTGCACCACATCCTGAAGGGTGGCGAAGACTCGATCGGCGCGCTCGAGGCGATCCAGCGCGTGTATTTCAACATCGGTTCATGCTCGGAACAGTGCTGGATGAACCACCTCTCCGACCTGCGCCAGATCGATCCTCAGCAGCGCGGCTTCGGCCAGACGCCGTTCAACATCGGCCAGTGCCGGCGCGACTGTCCCAACTTCCGCGCCATCGAGGACCGGCTGCCGAACATCCTCGATTTTTTCATGTCGGCCGAAGCACAGGTCACCGATCTGCGTGCCGCGCGCGAAAACCAGCTGCGCGCCACGACACCGGACGCCCGCTATACCGAGCAGGACCTGACCAACGCCCTTGAACGCGAATTCGGCGACAATGCGGTGGCGCGTGGCAGCGAGATCTTCGCCAACACCTGCGCGCGCTGCCATTCCAGCCAGCCGGAAGCGGCGGCTGGGCAGTTCGCCAGCCTCGACTTCCACAAAATCGACCTCGGCAGCGGCATGCGCGAGGAATGGCTGGGCAACGACCGCAGCACCCCGGTCTCCGAAGTCGGCACCTTCCGCTGCCGCGCCCTGCACTCCAACCACATGGCCGGCCACATCTGGCAGGAATACGGCTCCGAGACCCTGCGTGCGCAGCCGCCCGACCCCAACGTCAGAGAGCCCGGAGACGGCGGGCGCGGCCACTATCGCAACCTCTCACTGCTCAACCTGTGGGCACACGCCCCCTTCCTGCACAACAACGCGCTCGGCCCCGAGCTATGCGGCAAGCCGCAGCACGCCGCGAACGACTTCTATGCGATGCGCCCGCGCTACGTGGACGGCAGCAGCGTGAAGCTGCTGCCCGCCGAGCAGCAACCGGCCTGCTTCGAATACGACCCCAGCGTCGAGGGCCGCTACCGTCTGTACAAGATGTCGATGCAGGAGTTGCTGAACCCGGCGCAGCGCATCCCGAAAGTTACCTTGCTGAGCGAGGATGTCACCCAGCGCATCGGCCCACGCCTGTGGGACGGCACCGCGAAGGAAACGCTGCTTGGCTTCGAACTCACCATCCCGAGCGAAATCGACGGCCGCGGCGTCACCGCGGGCACCATTGGTAACTTCCAGCACAAACGCTTCATCGTCGATCTGGTGCGCGCCAAGACCGCGCCACAGGAGCTCGAAGCGAGTCTGACCCAACGTTTCGGCAAGGACACCGGCGACAAGGTGCTCGCCGACCTGAAGGTAATCACCGGCGAACTGGTCGGCAAACCGAATGCGTTGGTGGCGGCACTGAAGGCACGCCCCTATCTGATCAAGCAGATCTACAGCAGCTGCACCGCCGAGATCGAAAACGACGGTCACCGCTTCGGCGAGGATCTGTCCGAAGCAGACAAGAAGGCGCTGATCGCCTTCCTTGCCACCTTCTAAGTGCAAGGGGAGCCGCCATGAGGATCGCCACCTTCGCCATCTGTGCCGTCATCGCCCTCGGCGGATCCGGTTGCGGGTTCTTCGATCCCGACAAAAAGCCCCCGGACATCAGCTTCGCCCCCTATGGCGTAGGCTATTCCGAGAAACCGGATTTCGCCCAGCTGGAATACCAGTACCCGCTGTCGCCGAAGGATCTCTACACGATCACACCGAAGAACCTGTCTTTGCTCGATCAGGAGCAGGTCGACCAGGTCTATGCCCGGCTGTCAGCCGGGCCCATTCCGGACGGGCCTTTCGAAGGCGACCTGTTCTTTGCGCGCGGTAGTAGCGGCAATCTGCGCCTGTCGGAAATCGCCGGCGGCGGGCTGCGGGCGCTATTGGTGAATGTGGCCGGGCACAAGCTCGACCTGGTCGGTGAAACCCTGTGGAAGGGCAAGGTGTTCTATCGCGACGAGCGCCTGCTGCGCAATCGCATCGAGGATCTCGGTACGCTGAAGAAGCTGGGACTGGTCGAGGAAAGCGCCGACCAACCGCTGCAGTCCATCAAGGTTAACGGCAAGGATCAATGGCTGCTGTTCCCGGCCAAGCTGCACTGCGGGCAAAGCCTGCTCGACAGCCGGCGCGAGTCGATCATCATCGACTACGCCTTCACCGACGAGCTGCCAGGTTACCGTCGTCTGCCAGACATGATGGCCGGGCGCGACGGCTTCGCGATCCGCGACGAGATCCGCATGGTGTATCCAGGTTTCTATCTCGGCCGCGCCTACATGGACCGCAGCTTCCTGGTGAATTTTGTGCTGTACAACAAGGAGATCGCCGAGCGCGCCCGCGATGCGTTCATGGAAAGTGGCCAGGTACAGGAAGATTGCTGGACTGGCACGCAGGTCGCTCGCGCTCCCGGCGGCCAGTAACCCGAGCGGATGATGGTCCAAACGGCATGGCAGACGACGACGCTGGTGCTGCTCGGCTGGCTGGCGACGCTGTTTGTCATGGCCGGTGAAACGCCGGCCTCTGCGCCGCTGGAGGCGGCCGAAGCGCCGGGCGAGCCCCTGCCGTCGGCCGGACGCTCGTTGTTCGATATCCTGCTCGGTCCGCCTGGGCCGACGGGGGAGGCAGTGGTGCCCTTTCCGTTCGCGGCCCTGCTCGGGCGCATCCGTGCCGAGCTGGATGCGAACCAGGCTTCGGGAGGATTGACCGTGGTGCTGATTCCGCTTGGCCGATCGTTGCAGCGCCCCGCCGTGGCGGACATACAGGCGTTTCGCCAGCCGCGCGTAGTCGCCGCCGTCACGGGCGAACCACCCGCCGCTGCCCCGGCCGGCCACCTCTACCTGAAGGACCGCCTGTATATCGGCTACCACGAAGGCGCCGCTGCGCTAGAGGTGATCAGCTACAATGAAACCGCTGGCCGCTTCGAGTTCCAGGTCGTGCACAACTACCGCGCTGACAGTCGTCCCACGCTGGGCTACGCCAACCGTGCGCTGTGCCTGGCCTGTCATCAGAATGCCGCGCCGATCTTCTCGCGCCCCTCCTGGGACGAAACCGCCGCCAGCCCGGCCGTGGCTGCGCGCCTCGCAGCCACCGGCCAACCCTATTACGGCATCGCCTGGCGCCACGGTGTGGATTTGCCGGATGCGATCGACGCCGCGACTGCCCGCTCCAACCAGTTCACCCTCGCCCAGCGTCTGTGGCGCGAGGGCTGTGCCGCGACGACGCGCGCGCAGGCCATCGCCTGCCGCGCCGAGGCTCTACGCGTGGCGCTGCGCTACCGACTCGGCGGCGGCCGCACGATGACGCTCGACACGCCGACCGCCCGGCGCGATCTGCTCGAACCCCTACTGACCCATTGGCGTGCACGCTGGCCGTCCGGCCTGCCCTTACCCGACCCTCAACTGCCCAACCGTCAGCCGTTCTCCGCCATCGACCTTTCCGGCACCGTCACTGCTGCTCTACCGAGCGGCCTGGCCGCCCGCCGCATCGCCGACATCGGCGCCGCGTTCGACCCGTTGGCGCTGCGCCCGCCATTGGCGATCTGGCGCGGGCAAGATAGCGCCGACGTTGCCCGCTTCGTCCACGCTCTGTCACTGTTCTTCTCGCAAACCGATATCGGCCTGCTGGGCCGGCAACTCGCCGCCGCACCCGATGCGCCGCTACACAGTGTCACCTTGATCTGTCGCGAGCGCGTGGGCACTGCCCGGCTCGATCTCGATTGCGACGGTGCCGAGGGCAGCCGCCTGCTGGCACGGCTCAGCCTGCACGGTGGACTCATTGCCGCGGGCAACATCGACCGCCTGAGCCTGCCAGGTGCTGACCATAGTGGCCCTATCACACTCGGCCATGGCACGCCGCGCGCAGACGCCGCGGATATCGGCTTCACCCTCGCAGAGCACGCCGACGGTGTGCGCAGTGCCCGTGGCGAAGGCATCCGCAGGCTGTGGCTGACGCGCGCACGCGGCGATACGCCGGCGACCGCCAGGCTCGAGCTCGTGGCGGATCTCGCCCCGCTGGACGCCGCTATCGACGCGCTGGCGCAGACCACCCTGGCGGGTGACAGCGATGCCTTCGATGCGCAAGCGCTACGCCGAGACGCGCTGCTGACACCCCTGTTTGCCCGGCTCGGCGTTCCTTTACCGGTAGGCCAACGGCCCCCGCTGCCGCCGGCGCGGCTGGCCGATGTCGCGTCCGGTCGCGACAAGACGATGGCAACGGACCTGCTGCCTTTCGTTCGGCAGTGCGGTTTATGCCACAGCGCAGCGAGCAGATTTCCGCCAGGATTCCTGCACGGCGACGACAGCCGCGTGCGCGCCAACCTGGCCGACTGCGCTGAACGCATCCTGTACCGCCTGCAGATGAACCACCTGACGGCCGCCGCGCAGCTGAAAACGCCGATGCCGCCACCGGCCGCCGCCCATGCTCCCGGCTTCGCCCAGTCCGCCGATCTGTCGGCGATGCTGAGCGCACTGGAAACCCTGACGCGCGCGCGCGGGGGCCTGGGCGGCGACGCTGTACTCGAGCGCCCCTACCCAAGCTTGGCACCTTGCGTCCCACCCATTGACCCGGATCAAGGAGAACGCAGGTGACCGACCGATCCCGCCACCCAGCCCTGCTGCGCTGGTCAGGCCGAGCGTTCCTGCTGTTGCCCTGGATTCTACTGGTGCTCGGCGGCCTCTACGCCGCAGTGCGCTTCCTGCCTGATGTTGCGGTGCAGTACAGCGACCCGGTAGAGCACTTCAAATACGGCTCCACGGGCGGCGAGCGCGAATCCGGCTTTCCCTATTGGATCTGGCAGGCCCTGCCTCAGGTCTGCGCTGACGATCTGCCTGGCGGCTACGCCTCGCTCGGTCTGATCTACGAACCCGGCCGCGACCTGCCGGTCGGCGTGTCAAAGCGACGCAATCTCGGGCTGGACCGCGTATTCCTGAACTGCGCGGCGTGCCACACCAGCACGGTGCGCGATGCAGTCGACGGCGAACCGCGACTGATCGTCGGCATGCCGGCTCACCGCTTCGACATCCGCGCCTTCGAAATCTTCTTCTTCAACTGCGCCGCCGGGCCGAAGTTCACCAGGGAACTCATCGTGCCGGAGATCGACCGCCTCGCCGGCGGCCTCAATCCTCTCGACCGCTACGTGGTCTATCCGGTGGCAATCGCGCTGATGCGCGAGCGCCTGCTGATGCTGCGCGGGCGCTTCGAGTTCGTCTTCGACCAACCCGAATGGGGCCCGGGCCGGGTCGATACCTTCAACTCAGCGAAGGTGCTGTTCAACTTCCCAATGATGCAGTTGCCACCGCAGGAACGGCTCGGCGCGTCCGACTTTCCGTCAATCTGGAACCAGCGCAAGCGCATCACGCGCGACGACGGCGGGCGTATGGAGCTGCACTGGGACGGCAACAACACCCATACTGAGGAACGCAACAAGAGCGCTGCCTTCGGCACAGGCACCACGCCGCCGACGATCGACCTCGCCGCCATCGGGCGGGTGGAAGACTGGCTGTTGGATCTGGCGCCACCGCCCTACCCCTACCCCATCGACCACGCGCTGGCGGCACGCGGTGCGCCGCTCTATGCGCAGTACTGCGCCGGCTGCCACGGAGCTAGCGGGCAGGACTTCAAGGGCGCGAAGGTCGGCCACGTGACTGCGCTCGCACAGATCGGCACCGACCGCGCGCGGCTCGATTCCTACACCCGCGATCTTGCCGTCAACCAGGCCACGCTGTACGCCGGCTATCCGCACCGCTTCCGTCATTTCCGCAAGACCTGGGGCTACGCCAACATGCCTCTGGACGGCATCTGGCTGCGCGCGCCCTACCTGCACAATGGTTCCGTGCCGACCCTGCGCGACCTGCTCGAGCCGTCTGCCGCGCGGCCGATCACCTTCATTCGCGGCAACGATGTGTACGCGCCGCAGCGAGTGGGCTTCGTCGCCGACCTTCCGGCGTCCGCGCCGTCGGCACCCGCATTGGCCGATGGCCCGCGCCTGCTCCTGTTCGACACCCGTCAACCGGGTAACAGCAATGCCGGTCATGAGGGACACGATTACGGCACCGAACTGCCGGCGGCCGACAAGGACGCCCTGATCGAGCATCTGAAGACCTTCTGAGCGCAATAGGAGACTGATCATGCAACCTACCTTCCGTACGCGTGACCCGGGCCGACATGGCGGTCCCGACTTCGCGCGCAACCTCGGCCGCAGCCTGCTCGCGGTGCTCGTCGTGCTGCTGGTACTGGGTGCTGGCGGCGCGGTCTTCACCTGGTACAAGTTCTTCCGCGAGGAGCCACAACCCGAATGGATTACCAAAGATCCGGACATGCGCTTCAAGTACGGCTCGATCGGCGCGGAGCGCGACGCCGGCATCCCCTACTGGATCTTCTACGTGCTGCCGCGCATCTTCCCCGACAAGCTGCCTGGCCCCGGCGGCTATGCTTCGTTGGGCGTGGTGTGGGAGGAAGGCCAGGAGTTGCCGGTGGGCTTCTCGAAGAAGGTGGTCGGTTTTGCGCGTGTCGCCAACAACTGCGCCGCCTGCCATACCGCCAGCTATCGCACTGATGCCGATTCCGCGCCGGTCTTCGTGCCAACCGGGCCGAACCATACGCTCAACCTGTGGGCTTTCTTCCGTTTCCTGGTCGACTGCGCGAAGGACCCGCGCTTCAACGCCGACAACCTGATGGCCGAGATCCGACTCGTCACCGATCTGTCCTTCATCGACAGCGTGATCTACCGTTTCCTGCTCATCCCGATCACGAAAAAGACCCTGCTTGAACGTGAAGAGCAGTTCGCCTGGCTCTACCGCGAAGACTTTCCGCCCTGGGGGCGCGGGCGCGACGACGCCATGAACCTGACCAAATACTTCATGATCCGCTGGCCAATGGACAACAGTTTCGGTCCCACCGACATGCCCTCGCTGTGGAACCTGAAGAAGTATCGGCCGGAACAGGGCATGCGCATGAACTTCGCCGGAGACAGCCACGATCCGTATTCGGTGATCATCGACTCGGCGATGGGGCTGCTCGGCGCCCCACCGAAGGACAACGACGAGTTTCTTGCCCAAGTGCGCTGGCTGCAGGACTACGTCTCGAACAAGCCGGCACCGAAATATCCTTTCCCGGTGGATGCAGCGAAGGCCGGGCGCGGCAAGGCGGTGTTCGACAGCACCTGCGCCGCCTGCCACGCCTCGGCCCGCACCGGCACCATAGTGCCGCTGGCAGAGGTCGGCACCAACCGCGACCGCCTCGATACCTGGAGCGAGAAGGCTGCCATCGAAGCCAACAGGGTGGTGAGGGAGATGGGTATCGAACGCCCCGGTCTGGTCGAGGAGCCGCTGCGCGGTTACATCGCCGCCTTCCTGGACGGCATCTGGCTGCGCGCGCCCTACCTGCACAACGGCTCCGTGCCGACGCTGCGCGACCTGCTCGAGCCGCCGGCGCAACGCCCCGCCGTGTTCTGGCGCGGCTATGACGTCTACGATCCGATCCGCGCAGGCTTCGAAACCCAGAGCCCGGAGGCCAAGCGCATCGGCACCCGCCACGAGGTCAGTGCGAAGGGCGGCGGCAACCAGGGCCACACGTTCGGCACCGGGCTGCCGGCGCAAGACAAGGACGCCTTGGTGGAATACCTGAAAACATTGTAAGGCAGACGGGAGCAGCAGCATGACGAACACCTTGCGCAATATCATCGACGGCCTGCTGATCGACCTGCATGCCATCAGCGTTTCGCTCGCCGAGGCTTCGGACGGCCCCTGTCCCGCCGATTGGCGGAATACGGTGACCTGAGCCAGCTGGCTCAGGTCGCCACACTAAAATCTGGCCATCACTTGACCAGGCGCTTTTCCTTGGAAGGCCTGTAGCCAAAATACGAGCTGTAGCATTTGCTGAAGTGACTGGGCGAAACAAACCCGCAGGCCACCAGCACGTCGACCTGGGACAGCTCCGTGTGCTGCAGCAGTCGACGGGCTTCGGTGATCCGCAGTTCCATGTAATAGCGCTGCGGCGTGGTGCCCAGTTGCTCATTGAACAGGCGCTCCAGTTGGCGACGTGAGCGGCCGGCGTAGACGGCCAGTTGCTCCAGCTCCAGCGGCTCTTCGAGGTTGGCGTCCATCAGCTTCACCACTTCGCGCAAGGGCGCGCTGACGCAGATGTTTTCGGTGGGTTTGATGCGCCCAAAAAAAAGGGACAAAAAAGGGGACAGATTTATTTTGAGAAAATAAATCTGTCCCCTTTGTCGTCGCCGACAAACCGGACAACGAAGACTATGAACGCGCGGCGGTGACGATTACCCAAATGGTGCTTGGCGGTGTGGTGCCTAAAATGTAAGGTTTCCCGCCTGACGCGGCGCACTCCCCGCGGCTAACGTTCGACATGAGGGGCCGGGGATGCCGCCTCGTCCGGGGAGGACCAGGCCCTGATGCCCCAAGACCGGTCCAGTGAGTTTCTACACGCATGAGCCACGGCGAGAGAGGCTTGCTCAAGCTCCTGAGTCGAAGCGTTGGAACGAAGCGCATCCCCCATTCGTTTCATAGCGGCTTCGACCGAACGGTTTTCCACAAGCGCAAGCTCTCCCCAATAAAGCTCCCAGAAGCGAACCAATGCCTTCTTCCCGGATTCAGTGTCACCTTGGGTTGCTACCTGTGCTGCAACCCTCGTGATCTCCGCGTATAGAGCGAGTTGACGCTCGAGAAATGGCTTCGTGGCTTCGATTCTTCGAGTCTCGATTTGGCGCGTATACTCTTGCTTGCGCGCTTCGAGTTCTTGCGACGTTTTTTCCCGCCATTGATATACGGCCCAGAGAAAGCTGCATATCGCACCAAGCACGGTCAGGATCTTGAGCCAGTTATCAAAGTGCATCGCATTTCCTCCTAATTGGTGAGCAAACGACCCGCATTCTGTGTGTCCTGATACCTGAGCCAAACCGATCTTCGAAGCGGCTTTCACTTGAATTAATTATTATGCCTTAACATCGACACTTTTCAACGCATGTGAGATTTAATTCAGGCATAGGCGCTAAATAAACAATATCAAGACGGATTCTTTTCCAAAGTAATATCTCCACCAACCACTGCCTTTGAGACAGAGCCATAGCCTGAAAATTTACCCTTCATTTTTCTTGAGCATGGAGATATTTCGAAAGTCATCGAGCCAAATTGAATATGTGCGCTGTCAGCATTTTTGTAATCTAACTTCAAAAAGTTTTCGTATAAAAATCCGCCCTCCATTTCTAATGAAATTATCAGATTTTTTGCGCTATGCCGAAGCCATCCCTTTCCTACAACCTTGTGCCCTTTAGATTCCAGTGACATTTCTATCTCGTAGTTTCCGATGGACCGCTGAACGACTTGCCCCTTCCAGTTGCCACAAAGTGCCTTCTTCCTCGCGCTTCCAACTGGCAGCAGCTGTCTTTGCTCGTAGTACTTCATCAGGAAAAAAGTAATTAAACCACCTATAAAAGTGAACAATCCGCTCACTACTGCTGCTTTTTCTTGGGGACTCATAGCATCTCCCTAACTCTTCCTTCAAATCCCGCAAAGATAATTGCACGACAGCCCTTACTACGGCGCGATTCAAGCTCTAATCGCATGCAGGTAGTGAACCAGCGCCCCTCTACCGCTCGTATCAGACACCGCTATCGGGATAAGGAAACGCTTTGGGTTTATTTAGATTTGGAGCGACGTATGTGCGTAAAGCCGCATCCGTAACCGCGTATCCCCAATTGATCAATCGTTCCTGTAACTCGTCATCCAGCCGCTTCAGACGCGTAGCGACGCCGGCCAGTTCCTGAATGCGCGCAGGCTTGCAATCGAGAGTGAGTGCGCGGTCCGAATATTGATCGTACTGGGTGCCTATTCCCCAATAGGTTCCCAGGCGCTTGCCGGAATCGCCTGGTTTGGCTTCGTAGCTCGCGATGAGTGCGCGTTTGCGAAGACTACGCACCTGATTGTCGATTAGATCGAGGACGCGATAGGCGTGGCGTGGCCAATCGTGTTTAGGCTCTTCCTCTGGTTTGATTTTGGCGCCAGCGTCGCTGACAAGAACTGTTTCGTAGCGTTTCCATACTGTTTCAAGGCCCAAGTTGTCATAAACGCCGCCGTCGGCCAGCACGACATCAGAGGTAAAAGGTGGCCGTTGCAGGTCGTCGCCCGAGCCAGGTCTAAATGCGGCCGGATGAAGTTCGATGGTCAGCGGTGATAGCACCGGTGGAAAGGCTGAAGAGGCTGCTACCGCCCGGGCGATCGAAAAATCAGGCTTCTCGATGCGGCCGACGCGATAGTCGCCCATATAAGGTTTGGAGAAACGCCACAGCACGCCGGATTGCACATTGGTGGCATTGATTACAAAGCGAGGGGTATCAGGCAGGTCCTGCAATGTTGCCCCGTCGAAGAGGTACTTGTCATAGGCCGCAGCGACTTTCTCACCAATACTTCCGGGAAGCAGAAAGCCACCGATAATCGCATCGGCGTCAAGCGTGCGTCGTGCAAGCGCACGAATGGGGTCGACAACACGGGCCTCGAAGGGGCCCCGTGCGCCATCAAAAGGTAGATGCTTCCAAGCCAGGGCGAGAACCGCGCTAGTGATCGAGCCTCCTGATACGCTCGAGATACGCTGCAGCGAAAAGAGCTGGCCGGTTTCATAGAGGCGCCAAAGGCTTCCCACGTGAAACAGCATCGCTCTGTAACCACCACCGGATAGACACAGCCCTACGCCTGACTCCGGGCGACGTGCTGCAGATTCTGGTTGTTCGGTGACTGCCACATTCACAGGCTCTACATTACTCGCTGACGCCTCCCCAACATCGGCATGATCCCCCATGATCTCGAACGTCGTATCGCCGTCTATTGCCATCGGCTGATTTTCCAGTGCGACAATGGCAGGGTCCTGGGCATTGGTTAACTTGCCCGAGGCATCAAATTTTGCCGCCATCAGGTACTCGACCTCGGTCTTTGTATAGGCGGGATCCCAGTGTGTGTTTTCGGGCACATGGCAGTGCCCGAAATGTCCGCCTTTGGCCCAGGTCTCCGTGCTGCGCAAATGGCCGCGCGGATCTTTGCCGTTTTTGGCGGGCTTGGGCAGCCCCGCCGGCCAAACCAATGGGACGTCATGAATCTGCTCGAGCCAACGGCAGAGGCGGGCCAGGTTTTTCAGCGTCGCTTTGTTTTTGGGTTTACCGGCGAAACCGACAACTTCTATCTGCAGGGCTCGATCTCGGTTGGTTTGTACACCGTCTTTTGCATTGCGCAGTGAGCGCGCCGCTGTGTCGGTGTCGATATGCTGGTAAATTTTGCTGGCATCCACCGTGAAGTGCGGGTCCGACCGGTTGGACTTGAACACGGTAAAGGCGCCCTCTGCGCTACCACCCTCCGTCGTGTGATGGACAATTTTGAAGACGCCGCCCGTGTAACTCCCGCTGGTACCGGTAATGGGGCGCTGTTCGGCAAAGGGACATTTGGCCATGATTTATCTCTCCTGTCAGAGGACGCCGAGTTCAACGCTCGCGATATAGATTTTGCGATAAGCGTTCATCCTCGCGGACAGCTGCGGTTGCAGGGTCTTCATCGCACCAGCATCGATTGAAAGGCCGCCCGTGCTACGCCGCAACGATGTCTGGCCTTTTTGCAGTTTAAAGAACAGGACTTGTGTCAAAGTATTGTCGGCCTGGAGGGAGAACGCCATGGCCTCCGCCATGAGACCGTGATCGGGATCCGGGTAGACATAGGTGAACTGGAAGCGACCAATCTCTCCATGCCGGCTCTGCTTGTTAAAGAGCGTGATAAACGGGGCATCCTTGTCCATGTTGTGCAAGCCATTCAGCACGGCGAGGACTGCCGCAGCGGCGCCGGCAATCGGGCTCAGAAACGCCGTGATAACGCCGATGATCGCTTCATGCACGTCGAAAGCATCACCCTTGTAGGTGAACTCTGCAGTCTCCTTTTTCTGGATCACCCAACCGATTACAACCAGGTTGCTGAAATAGGCATCGAAAAACACCAGCGGATCGGTATTGGTGCCAACCGCCTTGGCTGCAGCAAGCTGCGCGAAGAGCGAAGAATCAGTGATGGCTTGTCGCACGTCGGCTTCAACGCCTGTAGTGAACGACACGACATTCGCGCCGACTACCAGTGACTGCTGCCTGGACGTTTCCAGCTCTGGCATTCCCATACCATCGGCGACAGCTAAGACCTCCGGTTGCGGCGGCAAGCTGGCGGTGGCAAGAAATTGTTTGGCGTGCTCCAGATCGAAAACCATGGTGCTTGCTCCGTCGGATTAAAACACGGTGTACTCAAGATAGAGATCCGTGGAATTCAGAGAGTGTTTGAACGGCGTGTAGTCCGCATTGAGGGAGTCATCGTTGCGAAACGTTCGCCCTTTGGTGGCGGCCAGGATGGCCTCCTTCAGATGAGGATTAGGCATCTGCCAACCTTTGGCGCCTTGCTGGTTGCCGAAGGCCTCGTCCGTGGAAATCGCTGCCACCAGCTCGCGGTGAGTCATCAGGTCGAGGCCTTTCTCCTTCAGCGTTGCGTTGTGACTGCCGTGGTGCCCAACTTTGTAAAAGCGCACACGCCCGAGAATCTGAGTTGCCGAGAGCTCACGGGTCTCGTCCTTGTAGGTCTGCTCGTGCCAGGACAACCAATTGCCAACTTGTGCATCGCCAGGAAAAAGCATGAAGGTTTCGTCGGGAAGCTCAAACGCAAGCACCAGGCTCGTATTGTTGGTGTCAGAGTCGAGTTTGAGGGCAAGCGGGCCGGCAGCACCGAGCCAATCGGAATCGATTGCCCGACGCGATTGATCGCGTCCGTCTCTATCGGACCCAGAGCAGTAGTGCTGATTGAGCCACCGGAGAATACCGGTGTCGGTGTTTACATCGATGGCGGTCGACGCATCGTCCGCTGCGCGAACATGGTCCGTATGGATGCGATGAGATCGGCTTGCGAAGGGCAAGTCGTTATCGGGGTCGTGAGACTCATCGTCGACCAAGCGAAACAGAAGATCCTCAAAGGCCCTGTTATCCAGATACGTCTCTTTCGCCGAACCCGACGAAGGTTTGTCCTGTTTCAGCTTGTCCCAATCGCGCGGAGGGCCGAGAACAAAGGCCTTCAGAGCTCCTGGAGCGGCGATAACCTGACCGGGTGACAGGAATTCCTTGGAGAGCGCCTCAGCTTTCACCTTTTCCATGATGTCGCGGCCTTTAAGCCGCTTGGCTTTGACCGGCGCGGCACCGAGCGCGGCACCGAGCGCGGCATCGACAGCCCCGGCCCCACTGTTCGCAACAAGCGGCCCTAAAAAAGCGTCGAGTCCGGAAAGTGCAACCTGCCGATCAGCGGCAAACGGCGATGGCGTTGGGCTCGCGGCAGCCCGCTGAATGATTTCGGAAAGTGCCGCCAATGCAACGCCGCGCTTGTCGCGATCCTCGCGTAGCTGATTAGCAAAGGCATCGTTGTCATCCTCGGTCCAGGCCATCCAGAGTTTATTAATGGCAAGGCCGCCGAAGATGATGTCTTGCGCCTGCGAAAAACCAGAGATGTGGTCCCAGTGTTCGTGGGTGATGACCAGCAAATCGAGCGAGCCTTTTGTCAGTACGCTGCCATCCGCCGCAAAGGTGCCACCTGTCGTCTTGACGATATCGGTAGCAATTTGCCGCATACGTGCTTCGGCCTGCGCACTGCCCATCAGAATGCCAAAGTCGATCAGGATGTGTGCAGGTGGTTCATTGCCGTTGAGCACGCGGATAAGGAAACAATCGCCCAGATAGCCGGCATATTCACGACCTTGAGCGCCCAACGCCCGGTACATGCGTACGATTATTTGGCTCTTCGCGTTAGCGGGGCCGCCTTTCTTTTGTCGAGTCATTCGAAGCTCCTGTGCAGGAAGGCAAATGGCTCAAGATTGGCGCTCACACGTGAGCCAATCGCCTGTCCCGACGTTTTGCCTGTACGGAAGTCGCGCTGGGCAGCCAAGCGTTTGTCGTCGCAAACATTCTTTCTGATGATGCGAATCAGCTTGCCATCGCGCAGGTCAATATGAATGGTGGCGCCACCGCGGAACCAGAAATCAGGGTCACGCGCGAGGAGAACAGGGTCACCCGCATCCGCCTTCTCCTGGTCGATCGGATCGTCGTACCCACGTCGTTTCTGCGTCATCTGGATGATGAGTTGATGGGTCTCTTGCCCTTCGGGACCGGCTCGCCGAGCGATGCGCGCTGAATGCACCTCGAACTTCGGCACCTTGGAAAATTTGCCGTTCTCATTCGCCTTGCCTGTCCACAACGTAGGGACGTTGGTCAGCGGCGCCTTGCGACGAGGATCATCGAAGGCAAGCAGACGCATGCCGACCAGCTTCTCCCAACCCTCGTCGAACGCACTGTCTTCCTTGAACCACTCGTGAATGAGTAACTGGTTACGCTGGATTACGCCGACAGCGGCTTCGCGGAGGTTGCGTCGCCCACCGCCAGAGGCTCCATGCACGCTCGACGTGTGCATGGGCCCGAGTGAAATGGACAGTTTGAGTGTAGCGAGCAGTTCGGAGAAGACGTTGCTGAGCCCCTCTTCGGGATTCCCGCCGGCTTCACCAAACTCGGGGGTCTCGGAAAGATCCGGCTCATCCCATAGCAAGCTGTCAGGTGCCATCGAGATGCAACCGGGCACGGTGATGCCACGCTTTCTAAAGGCTTCGACGAAAGCAATGCGATAACGCATCGGGTCGTTAGCTACGAGATCCGTATCGGCCGTGATAATTGCCCGCAAATATTCGCCGAAGTGCAGGTCGACAGGGGGGGTATAGTCCAGCGCCCGCACGCACATGCGAAGCACCTGGTCCGCGGCTCTTCCGGCCTCAACAGCCAAACGGTCAACGAGTTCGGCAGAGAGATAATCCTGATTGGGTGCGGCATTCGACCGCGCGAGGCGAAAGAGATCAGCAGTCTTGTGCTCGTAAATGGTGACGAATGCATCAAAGATGGCAGCAACGAGAAAGCCACCACGCGCGTGCGCTTCGAACGTTTCAGATAGTTTCTTGGGTGGCGCGATTTCGCCACTGCCTTTCTCATCGGTCTGGGATGTAGCACCGGCCGATTTTACGGGAGACCCCAGGTACTGCAGTGCATAGCGCAACGACCCGCGGCGTCCCGTCGCGTGACCAAACTGAAGAGCAAGACCATTCAGCAGGCCCGGCTCGCGCAGCGAACCTTTACTCTGTGCCAGCTGATGCCTTACGACATTCGTCAAACTGAAATGCTGGAGTAGCGCAATGATGTCGGCAAAAGCCTCATGAAAGGCCAGAGAGTCGAGATTGGAGGATTCAATCGAGCGCTGCTGCATTCCATGAAGAATCGCATGCGTTGTTTCATGGGCAACGATGTCTTGCGAGAGACAGGTAAAGACCCAGCTGCTGGAAGCGGTGTCGCCTTCTGGATGCTTGAAGTACCCGAAAAGCAGTGCGCGCTTGCTAGGGCTGTAATAGGCATTCTTTTCGCGAAGGCCGTGGGGATAAATCCGCAACCGACGTGTGAAGCTTCGATCCGGCGTGTCTTGCGGTGCATTCCTGTCGCCAGCCCACAAGACCATGCGCCCAAGCGCTCGCTCGAAATTGCGGATGGTGCGCATCGCAACCGCGAACACCATCTGCTGATGGAACTGTGGGCAACCTTCAGACGGTGGTAACCCGTCTTGAGCCAGCAGAAAGGGGGCGTTGAGATCGACCGGGGCGTAAAAGACGTCTGAACTGGGATCGTAATCTATCACCTCGAGATAATCGTTAATGGGGCCTGGCTCCAACTGGTCTTCCCAGCGTGTTTCCCATGGGAGTTCGATGACGGTGTCGTTAATTACCGCGGTCTTCAGTTCCACTGAAGATTGTGGATCGAAAGCGTATACGCGGAGCCGCCGCATGGGTGGCTTCGGCACCAGAGGAACCAGCTGCTGGATATCCGTCATCGTTTCGGTCCTCGCTGGCGTGTAGAGGAGGAATAAACGCTTTTTCACCCATGTCGAGCCGCCGAGTCAGCTGCATCTCGGTTAGCTGGGGATGTCTACCGGAGCGAAAGTAGTCCACCCACGTAAAGTTAGAGTCTTGAACCAGAGGGAGATCTGGTTCATAGATGGCAACTCAGCTTCCCCTACAGTTTTTTTGCGAAAATTAATAACACTTAGAGTCGCAGGTATTAATTTGTGCAATGCCTCGAACCGGAAGTCTAGCTATAAAAATGAGCCTGCTTCTATTAAAAGAGAGTTACGCTTATGACGAAAGAGTATTGAGAGAGCTAGCAGACACTGGTCGCTACTGCCCATAGTAGCGCGCTATAAGAGTGTTTTTTTGGCGCCATTTGTTTGGCATGGAGCGTCTTGTGCGGCTGAACGAGTGATCACATCGGGACGGTTCCGAACCGGCTGATCGGGACAGTGACGAACCGCAGCTTTTGACATAGGCTATTTTGAATAGTATTGGCTGAATCAAACCAAAAGTCGCAGCGCAGGTTGCTTGCTGGACAGGATCATCGGGAAAATTACTTGAATCGAATGATCGGTTGCACTTAAAAAAGGAACCTTCTATGACTGAAGACCAACTGAATGCAGCGCTTCAAGCAGAATATTTACATCTCCAAAAGACCATTGAGGACTTCGATTCACGCGCCTTGACCATTAAAGCTTGGAGTATAACCTTCGGTCTGGTCTCGATAGCTGGAGCTTTCGCTAGTCATTCGTATATTCCTTTTCTTCTCTCCTCCATGAGTACTGCAATTTTTTGGCTGCTTGAGACTCAATGGAAGATCTTTCAGCTCTGTTACTCTTCCCGGAGTAATCTGATCGAGACACACTTCCGTGATAAAGCGAAAGTCGAACACCCTTTCCAAATTGGCTCGTCGTGGTACACCGAGTGGAAAACGATACGAATTCAGAGACTTAAACAAGTCTCACTGTGGCCCCATGTCGCACTTCCTCACGTCTTTGTTATGATTCTGGGCATGTTGCTATTCTTCCTCTCAATTACAAAGGTAATCAACCTGAATGCTACCTAGTTTTATAAACGCAGCTGACTGGCTGCTTTCGGCTGACTTCTGTTGACTGCCACAGGCTGCTACGGGTCGCTTTTTGCCTATCGCCATCGGCAGCTTTGGGTCCAGGCTGTGTGAAAACGTCAGCGCCTAATCGAACAGGGCGTTTCTATGTGAAATCCGTAAATGTTTGGTTGGTTGGCAGAGCTGGATTTTGCGTACAGGCGTAATTTTCGCCCCATTTCCGAACGCCCCAAAGGCTTGGCTACGTTTTCACACAGCCTAGGTCGTAAGCAGCTAATCAAGAACGGCCGCTTCCCACCTACTGCAAACACCAACGTTCAGTTTGAGGGGCGCGAAGCTTGCTGGCGGATCATCCCTCTCGAAGCTCTAGTGAAAATTCACTGCTGGGTGCTCTCTTTGGTTGAGGAAGTCGCTCTGGCTTCTCGAATCATCCGCAGCAATGGTTCTAACTGAGCTGCTTCGCGAGTTCTGTCGGCCGACTCAATAAGCATCTTCAGCGAGCAACCGCGAACGTGGGTAGGATTTTCAAGTACTGCCTGCATTGGCTGGCCAACGGGACCGATAACCATCTGGCGTCCATGCTCTTCAAGGGAATAGCTTGTTCCGCCAACTCTCAAGACGAACAACCCATGAGGATGAGGCTGCGCCAAGGGAAGCCCAGCCGACCGTCCCGCGCCTGCGTCGCAGAACACGTGATAGTCGATGTGATCACCACCGTAAAGTATCAGCGGGCGCTCTGTACGGCCTGAGATCAGTCGAAGAGATGCCTCGCCCGATATATGTGGGGTGGAGAAGTCAGACTCCCTTCGTAGTCCCGATGTCGCTACGATCATTGCTTCAAGGATATTAGGTTCCACTGCCGCCAGCTTTACTCGTGTATCTCGAAGTTCAGTTGATGTCCGCGCCAAGTTTACCTCTAGCTCTCGTTGTCGCTTAGCGGATTCGACCGAAGCCGCATTTGAGCGAATCTCCTTGACAATGCCGAAAGCAAGAGTGCAAAGCATGCACGAAAGTGCAAGCCATCCGCGCCGAGTAATTCGCTTATGTAATGGCTCATTTGTTTTCAACCAAGTCTCGCCACCGAATGCGGCTAACGCTCCGGTGGTGCCAAGGAATAGCAAAGTAAGATTGATCACGGACATCATAGATACTCCGGTGAAGCCTTACGTGGAGATAACCGGCGCTCCGCGACTCTTTCGCGCAGTGTCCAGTTGAACGCGGTGTTAGATTTCTATCTGTGAAATCCGACACCAAGATATTTGTCAAGAACGCACCAGGGAGTGGTGACATGTCTATTGACTATATGAGCAAGTGTAGCAACGTGCCAGTAGTCTGCTTCGGGCAGGATGTCGCTTGTCTCCATCGGCATCTATGGGTCGGAAGAGTTCATTCATGAACGGCAGCTATTGGCCGATTTCTGCCTTGCTGACTGGCAGAATCGGTCGAAACCCGCCACTCGCATGAGACTGTTTCAACCAGGAACAAACCGAGAACCAAAAGCGCCGGAATGCAGTTCTCAACATCAACCTACCGTCTAATCTCATGAGTACCCGACTGCACACACGCTGCTAGCCGCCCCCTGCTGGACAATGCCATTACCGGAAAAACAGCACACCACTGCGCGTCATGGGTCCTGCCCTCCCTGCTCGCCATCAACCTGGCGTTGCTGGCGGGATGTTCAGGTAAGGCCGCCACCGCTCGCTATTCAGCGTCGAACTCAGGCTCGAACTGCTATGCCAAAGCGCTCCCCACCTCCGGCGAGGGCGGTCTCGCCTGGGGAGACACTTTGAGCATGGCGCGCAAGAAATCCCTGAATAACTGCATTAGCTATGCCGGCCGATCCGGTGGCACGCCGGATACCTGTAAGGTGGTGTTGGCCGAGTGCAGAAATTAGGCGTGCAGAAATGTTCGCTCACTCACTTTAAACATCCGCGCAAGGCGCGTGTTTAAGCGCCCTACTGCTTGTTTCCTGAAAGCTACAAGACCTTGCGCCATTGCCTACGGTTACGCCAGAATCCGCCAGCTTGTGCGTCTTGGGGTTGCTCGGTAACTTGATTCGCGTCACTGCTCATCAGTGATCGGGTTTAGTCGCCCGGTGTTATTCAGCAAGATTCACAAGCTTCATTAAGTCAGTATCTCTGTATCTGTACTCAATGGTGGCTGTGTGTAGGGCGCTTCGGCGCGCCGGCAATGCTGATTCTCACCGGTCGACTAACCTGCACACAGCCGCCACCATTCGTTTAGTCGCGATATGGCTGCGGCTCCAAGCATGGAGAATCAGCATATGTTCAAGGTCACGCCCAATCCGCCGGACACCGATCCGGTATCGCCGCACGAACCCGATTCAAACAATCTAAACGAAGCCGCCGAACGCGCCCTCGACTTCCACGTCCCCTCGACTGCCGACATCAATGCCACCCCGCGCACACCCAGCACCCTGTTTACCGTAGCCCCAGAGGCCACCACCGAAACCCTCGTGGTTTATCTGGTCGAAACGCTAGCCTCGGCCGATGTAATGGTCCATCACCTGGTGGATCATCTGGACGGCGGATCGCGCAATGCCCTGCTGGGCATTTCCAACAGCATCATGCTGGCGGAAATCACGGCGAACCGGGTGCTGGATCAAATCGATCCGCCCGCCTGAGGCGAACGAGTCAGCCATGCGGGCTGTGCAGCGGTCCCTTTTTTTGTGGACCGCATTTCACTCCAATAACGAAACCAGCCGCGGCTGAATCGAACCCTCAAGCACCTCCAACAACGCCAGCGTCACCGGCAGCTTGAATCTGCGCCGCCCCGCGCTGCCTGGATTGAGGTACAGCCGTTCGCCGCGCCATTCAATGCATGGCTTATGCGAATGCCCGGTGATCACCAGTCTTATCCCGGCATCCAACTCCGCCGGCACATCGGCAATGTCGTGCACCAGCAAGGTCTGCCAACCGTTCAGGTCGAAACACAGGCGGTCGGCGAGATTGTCTGCCCAGGGGGCGCCCAGGTCATTGTTCCCGCGTACTACGTGCAGGGGGGCCATGGACGCCAGTTGCTCGAGGATCTCGACTGTTCCGATGTCGCCGGCGTGGATGATCCGCTCGCAACCTCTCAGGGCCGCCAGGGCTTCGGCGCGGAGCAAGCCGTGGGTATCGGAGATCACGCCAACTTTCATGCACGGCTCCAAGGCAGGCTCATGAATGTGAATACAGGTTACCTGAGCCAGCACGCTGAGGTCGCAACACTAAAACCTGGCTGTCACTTCACCAGGCGCTTTTCCTTGGAAGGCCTGTAGCCAAAATACGAGCTGTAGCACTTGCTGAAATGACTGGGCGAAACAAAGCCGCAGGCCACCAGCACGTCGACCTGGGACAGCTCCGTGTGCTGGAGCAGTCGACGGGCTTCGGTGATCCGCAGTTCCATGTAATAGCGCTGCGGCGTGGTGCCCAGTTGTTCCTTGAACAGGCGCTCCAGTTGGCGACGTGAGCGGCCGGCGTAGACGGCCAGTTGCTCCAGCTCCAGCGGCTCTTCGAGGTTGGCATCCATCAGTTTCACCACCTCGCGCAAGGGCGCGCTCACGCAGATGTTTTCCGTGGGTTTGATGCGCCGGTAGCGCGACTCTTCGAACGCCAGGATGTCTTCGATGCCCTCGACCAGGGCTTTGTCGTGCAGGCCCTTGATCCAGTCCAGCGCCATATGGAATGCCCCCGAGGGGCTGGATGCCGTGAGCCGGTCGCGATCGATGACATAGGGTTCGCTGCTGACCTGGGTCGCCTTGGCGATTTCGGCGAGTGCGGGGCGATGTTCGGGGTGGATTGCGCAGCGATAGCCGTCGAGCAGGCCTGCCCTGCCCAGGAACCATGCACCGTTCCACAATCCGGCCAGTGTGACACCCTGGTCTGTCGCCGCTCGCAACAGGTTGATGAATTCCTCGTTTGCCTTCAGTTCTGTCCGGTAGCCACCGCAGATGACCAGCAGATCCAGGTCGTGGATAGCTGCAGAATCGAGGCGTGCATCCGGGCGGATGACCAGCCCCAGATCACTGACGACTTCTGCGTCATTCAGGCCGAACGTGCGCGATGAGAACAGCCCGGGGCGCAGCAGATTGGCGGTGACAATGGTATCCAGTGCCTGGGTGAACGCAGGCAGCGAGAAATGCTCGAGCAGCAAAAAGCCTGCTCGAGTCATCTGAGCAGGCTGGCCAGGGTTTTCATTCAGATAGCGGAGGTTTTTACCCTTCATGCCTCCGCTGAATTGACGTCGTTCGATCAAGGTTCGACCCACTCGTTTACGTTAACCAGCCTGTCGCTTGGCGAGCCGGTAAAGCGTAATGCTACCTGCACAAGCGCAAAAAACCCTAGCGCCATTATGCAACTGATCAGGCGAGCTGGAAGCGGTGACGAAGCGGGTCTTTGTGGTCGACGAAAAGGGGGTTGTGTCCGGTGATCTGCGATACCGATGCTTGGGCAGATGCCGTCAAAGGTTCGGAGTTTTACCGGGGCTTCGACCTTTCCTTCGAAGATCGTGCCGATCAGGCTTTCGTGGCGGCCTGCGCAAATGAGTCAGCCGCCCTTAACGGCCCTGCCACACCTGTGTTACACATCACCTGCCTGTGATTCCGCGTCCAATGAGGTTTGCCAATGCTCCACTTCCCACGCTTACCGCAACTGCTGACCTGCGCGCTGCTCGGCGTGTTCGCTGGCGCCGCACAGGCCGCCGCGCCCGCGCCCGATAGCCTGAAACCGCTGCTGGCGACGATGAACGAGCGCCTGAACATCGCCGATCTGGTGGCGTTGACCAAGTGGGACAGTGGCAAGCCAATCCAGGACAGTGCCCGGGAAGCGCAAGTCATCGCCGGCGCGAGGAAGCTGGCCGTGGCGCGCAAGCTGGACCCGGACGACGTTGCCGAATTGGTCGGTGCCCAGATAGAAGCCAACAAGCTGGTGCAATACGGACTGATCGCGCAATGGCATGCGGCGGGCAAGGCGCCGGACACGCCACGGCCGGACCTCACCAAACAGATCAGGCCGCAGCTGGATGAACTGCAGAACCGCCTGCTGCAGCAATACGCCAGGTTCGTGCCCTATCGCACCAACCCGAGCTGCCAGGACTGGCTGGCCAAGGCGCGCTCCGACCTGATCAAGGACGTTTTGCACGGCCAGGCGCTGATCCGCGCCACCGGCGACCTGTGTATTGCCGATCGGTGAGTGCTGGTTGAAGCAGCCATTGACGGAGTTAATAGTCACCATTAACTCAATGAAGTTCTCTTAAAAACTCCGGGGCGTAACATCGCCTCCATACCAAACAACTACACCCCGGAGCACACCATCATGAAACGCCAAATCCTTCTCAGCATCGCTTTCTCGGTTTTTGCAGCTAATGCTTTCGCCGCTACCTCTGCTCACCCGGTTGTCGCTGAAGGCGGCTCGGATCGTTTGATTGAAAGCCGTGTGGCTGAGGGTGGTTCGGATCGTTTGATCGAGAATCGTGTTGCTGCCGATGGTTCGGATCGTTTGATCGAGAATCGTGTTGCGGCTGATGGCTCGGATCGTTTGATCGAGAATCGCGTTGCTGCCGATGGTTCGGATCGTCTGATCGAGAATCGTGTGGCTGCCGATGGTTCGGATCGTCTGATCGAGAATCGTGTTGCCGAAGGTGGTTCTGATCGTTTGATCGAAAGCCGTGCGGCGTAAATGAATGGTTTTACCGCAACACTCAACGAAAAACCCGGCCTCGTCTGCCGGGTTTTTTTATACCTGCAATAACCCGCAATTGGGGTCCCCGGGCGATCACCAAAATCGCCGCCTACGGTATCGACACAATCACCTGCATACAGCCAGCTTGCGGAAAACGCCAATCCTGTAGGAGCCGGCTTGCCGGCGAAGGCGTCTGCATGGGCGCAGCAAGACTCGAGGCCGCCTTCGCTGCGGTGCGGCAATCCGACAAGCCAGCTCCTACACAAGCCTGCGCCACAAAGGCCGGGTATATCCGCCAATTCGTGGTCGTACGCGCATCCCGCAGGCTCCGATCTTTTCGCCCCCTTGCTGTCCACGCAAGGCCTCTTATACTCGACGGGCAACGCAACGCCGCCGGAAGGCCAACAATAAAAATACAGGAGTAGAAGATGTCTGGACTGAAACTGCATCCCGAAGCCGCAGCCTCTCTGAACCAGTGGCACGACATGATCCGCAAGGGTGACTTGAGCGCCTTGCCTGAATTGTTGGACCCACAGGCGATATTCCGCTCGCCGATGGCGCACAAGCCTTACCCGGGAGCGGTCGTGGTCTCGAAGATTCTCAACACCGTCATTGAGGTGTTCGATGATTTTGTCTATCACCGGGAACTGGCGACGGCAGACGGGTTGAGCGTCGTGCTGGAGTTCAGCGCCAACGTCGACGGAAAGGCGCTAAAGGGCATCGACATGATCCGCTTCAATGAACAGGGGAAAATCGTCGAGTTCGAGGTGATGGTCCGTCCCTTCAGTGCCTTGCAAGCCTTGGGCGAGCAAATGGGGCAACGCCTTGGCGCCTACCTGGCGGCCCTGTAGGAGCTGGCTTGTCGGATCGCCGCACCGCAGCGAAGGACGTCAACGATAACGCATTGTTCTTTGGCTAAACGCGTCGCCCGTGGCGTCGGCGGTTGAACCACCACGCACCTCGCGTGCCCCGTTGTTTAGCCAGTTCAATGCGGTTGAAAGGTCTGAAGATAAGCCAGCACGTCTTCGACCTTTTCCGGATCGCTGAGCCCCCAGAAAATCATCCGGGTTCCGGGGACCACCTCCTTCGGAGCTTCGAGGTACGCGGTCAGTGTTTCGCGAGTCCAGACGATGCCGGCCGCTTTCATCGCGTCGGAGTACAGGTAGTCCGTCGTGCTGCCTGAAGGGCGACCGAAAATCCCATTGAGCTGCGGACCAAAAGAGCCCCGCGCCGACTCCCCGACCTGATGGCAGCCACCGCAGATCCGCTTGAACAGTTTGCCGCCTGCCTCGGCATCGCCGGCCGCTTCGGCCTGGGCGCTGCAGAGTCCTGCATTGAGCAGCAGGGCGAAGGTCAGTACGGCATTGCTCTTCATGTCGGTTCCAGGTGTCGTTCACAGCAAAAAAGGGCGGCTATTTCATCATGACTGGCTCCGGCACCAAAACTTAAATGCAAAACTGCCCTCCCCGGCCTTGGCGGCGAAAGCCAGTTGATCACCTTGGGGCTGCCAGCAGATGTGGCCGGATTCAGGCCGCCGGCGAGGGCAACTGCGATCAGGTGTTGGTTGTATCGGCCTGTATGTTTTCCGCCGATCTTACACAGCGATACACAACCGGCGGTTCAGGACACACACGCACTACATGAAGGTGGAAAAGTGGGCGCCATCGGACATCAGCTTCTCCGATGAATCCAGCGACATAACCGCTGAAGAGTCCAACATCCCAGCAGGAGCCACCCATGATCAATCAAATCGACACCGTGCTGTACACCGGCAAGACCCACACCACTGGCGGGCGCAACGGCGAAGCGCGAAGCGACGATGGCCGTCTGGACATCAAGCTGTCCCCGCCGGGCAGCTCAGGCAGTGGCACCAATCCCGAACAACTGCTGGCGGCCGGCTGGTCGGCCTGCTTCATCGGCGCCATGGGCAAGGCGGCTGCCGCGATGAAGCTGAGTTTGCCGAGTGACATCACCGTCGATGCCGAAATCGACCTGGGCAAGACCGAAGAGGCGTTTTTCCTCCAGGCGCGCCTCAATGTCAGCCTCCCGGGCCTGGACCCTGCCGTCGCCCGGGCAGTGGTGGATGACGCGCACCAGCGCTGCCCGTACTCCAAGGCGCTCAGTGGCAACATCGACATTACGATCAATCTGGTTTAACCGGGGCCTAGGCGCGGCCTGCCTTGTCGGGCTGGCTGCGCCGACTTTCCAAGGCCTGAATGCTGGCCCTGTACTACCCCGGTATATGGGCATTACACCGATCAACTGTAGGAGCTGGCTTCAGGGCGACTCGATTCAGGTCAGGCGAGTGCCCGACATCAGGCCTTCGGTGAGCAGCGAGACCAGGGGCTGAACAGGATGTTGAGTGCGAACACCGTCGCCAGGCTCTCCTGCTACGTATAAGCCCCCACCACCCTCTTCACTTTCACCAACGCCTGGCGAAGCGTGTCCAGATCCACCGACCCCAACGCCAAACGGATCGCATGGGGTACATGCACGGAGATCGCAAAAGGCTCGGCGATCGAGACCGCCACCTGCTCGCGCATCAGCTCCATGGCGATCTGGTCGGCCCGTGCGTCTTCCGGCAACGGCAGCCAAAGAAAATACGACGATGGATGACTGATGTAGCGAAGGCCCACAAGCACTCGCGCGGCGATGGCTTGCCTGGCCTGCGCGTCCTTGCGTTTCTCCTCTTCCAACTGCATGACGGTTCCATCGTCGAGCCACGTGCTCGCAATCGCTGTCAGCACGCCAGGGGTATTCCAGGTGGTGGCCCTGATTGTTCGCTCCAGGGCGGGCACCTTATCAAGGGGCGCAGCGATGAAACCTACGCGCAAGCCGGTGGCGACACTTTTGGATAACCCGGACACGTAAACCGTACACTCAGGGGCGAGATCGGCTATCGGTGGCGGCGGGTTTTCAGCCAGGAAGGCGTACGCGGCGTCTTCGATGATGAGCAACTCATGGCGACGCGCAATCGTCACCAGGTGCGCGCGTTGCTCGGCACTCATTACCCATCCCAGTGGATTGTGCAGCGTTGGCATGCTGTAAACCGCCCTGACGCGACGGCTCCGGCAGCGCTTTTCCAGGGCATCGAGATCCGGCCCCTGTTCGGTCACGGGAATGGGCACGATTTCGAGGTGCAGGGCTTCGGCGAGCACCTTGAAACCTGAATAGGTCAGCGCATCGGCGGCAATCACATCACCGGGCTTGAGCAGCGCCATCATCGTCACGGCCAGCCCCTGTTGAGCGCCATTGACGATCAACACTTGCCCGGCCTCCACCGTCAATCCGCGAGCTCGCAGATGACGTGCCACCGACGCCCGCTCATGCAGTCGCCCGGCGTGTGGCTGATAGCGCAGCAGCGCCTCCAGGTCACCACCCGACGCCAGTTGGCGCAGCGCACTGCGCAACAGCTCTGCCTGCCCGGGCAGCGCCGGATAGTTGAAGTTGAGATCGATCATGCCGACGGCCACGTCTTTCTGGTCGATGCCCGCCCCCGGCGCCAGCGCGGTTTCCCTGACGAAGGTGCCGCGCCCGGTTTCCCCGCTGACCAGGCCCATGGCCTCGAGTTCTGCATAGACCCGGCTAGCCGTCACCAGCGCCAGGCCTTCGGTCGTCGCCAGTTGACGGTGGGTCGGCAGGCGCGTGCCTGGCAGCAGGCGCCCGGAGCGGATATCCGCGGCAAAGCTGTCAACCAGCGACTTGTATCGAGAGCGAGGCATGGGCAGATGTATCCATGACAATATTTTGATTGTATTGATCTTCGATCATAGGATGGATCTCTGCAAACTTTTTGAGTGTGAACGAAATGGAACGGGCATCGAAGCTGCAAAACCTGGGGTTGGAAAAGACCGCCAGCGGCTGGCTCAACGGGTTCATCGGCGTCCTGATCTTCAGCGGCTCGCTGCCTGCCACACGGTTGGCCGTGCTGGAGTTCGACCCGGTATTCCTGACGGTTGCCCGCGCCATGATCGCGGGGCTGCTGGCGCTGTGCATGCTGCTGCTGTTCAAGGAAAAGCGTCCGGCCCGAGGTGATCTGCTGCCCCTGGCGATCGTGGCACTCGGGGTTGTGGTGGGGTTTCCGCTGCTGACGGCGTTGGCGCTGCAGTACGTGACGTCGGCGCATTCGATCGTGTTCGTTGGCCTGTTGCCGCTCGCCACCGCGGCGTTCGGTGTAGTGCGCGGTGGCGAGCGGCCGCGGCCGGTGTTCTGGTTTTTCTCGGTGCTGGGCAGTGCGCTGGTGGTGGGTTTTGCATTTTCCCAAGGCCTGACCGCGTCGCCGACGGGCGACATTCTCATGTTGCTGGCGATTCTCGCCTGCGGCCTGGGTTATGCCGAAGGTGCGAAGTTGTCGAGGACCCTGGGCGGCTGGCAGGTGATCTCCTGGGCGTTGGTGCTGGCGCTGCCGGTCATGGTCCCGTTGACCTGGTACCAGGCCCCGCCTTCGTTCTCCGGAATAACGGCATCGGCGTGGATCAGCCTGGCTTACGTGTCGGTCTTCAGCATGCTGGTCGGTTTCGTCTTCTGGTATCGCGGGCTGGCCCAGGGCGGGATTGCCGCGGTCGGCCAGTTGCAGTTGCTGCAACCGTTTTTTGGATTGGCGCTGGCGGCGACGCTGCTGCATGAGCAGGTGAGCATTGGCATGTTGGGGGTGACGGTGGCGGTGATTCTTTGTGTGGCGGGGGCGCGGCGGTTTTCGAAGTAGATGGGGTCATCCGCTGTCGCTGTTTTTTTGATCGTGTACATATCCGTTGTTGCGGTAACGGCGGCTTAGGGTTCCGCCCTTACGGCGGGTCACTTTCGAAAAGCGCGAAAGTAACCAAAGCGCTTTTGCCGCTTTCGTTCGGTGCCTCGCCTAGGCTCGGCATGCCCTCGCTCCGGTCCTGCTCCGTGGGCCCGCCGCCATCGGCCATCCATGGCCGGGGGCGGCTAACCCGGCATCCATGCCGGGTTGCCCACTGCGCAGAACCTCCACTCGGCCTCTCGAGGCGGCGTGCACCGCAACAGCAAAATCAAGAGCCAAAGCGAGGCGGCCTGCCAGCCGACCTGGCTCCACATAAATGCATTACCCTGTAGGAGCTGTCGAGCGAAGCGAGGCTGCGATCTTTTGATCTTGACGTTGACGTTGACGTTGTCGTTACTATTGCCGTTTCACCCGCTAAGGCGCTACCTGTCTCTGCATGACGATGGTGCGCTCGGCCCCGTGAAATTCATCCCGCACTTTTCGAAAACCCAGCCTGGCATAAAAGCCCTCTGCGGTGATTGAAGACGGTACGTGCAGAACAGCAAGGCCCAGTTCAAGGGCAGCCGAATGAATCACGTCCATAAGCTTCCGACCAATTCCGGCGCCCTGGTATTGCGGGTCGACAAAGACGCTTCGTACAACGTCCCCATCCAGGCTGGCGGTCGCGACGACACGTTGATCGAGGGACGCCACATAAACCCGGCGCTGCGTCATCAACTGACTGATCCCCTGCGCAGAGAAGCCCTGCTCCACTCGCGCGATGACATCGGCCGGATAATCCTGCGCATTGGACTCACGTAGCGCGCTGATCACCACGTGACTGATCGCTGCTGCGTCCCCGGTTGTTGCGAGACGAACCTGACAATCCATTTTGCGTTCCCTCGCTACTGTGATCATCCAATCGTAAACGCATAAAAGATCTTGGGATACGCTGATCCGATCATTTCATTTCCGCCCGGAATCCATCACCGGACGCTCTGCATCCGCATGGGACACGGAGAGTGCCGGGTTGCATTCCCATGCGGACGGTTCGACATGGGAATGACCATGTGGGTCAATCCTGTGGATCGACGTTATCCAGTGCCTGATTCACCGCCAGTTCGGCCAGCATGATGACCTGCTGGATGCCCAGCATCGTGTTGCGCTGCGACCCTTCCAGGAACGCCGCGAAATCACTGGCCATGACACTGGCGGAGGCCAGGGATTCACAGGCGTGAGCCAACAGGGTTTCGGTGTTGATGCCGGGGGCGATGACGAACATCGTGCTGGGTTTGTGCGGTGGGATGGCGATTTTGAGGTTTCGGTGAGTGTGCTGAGGGTGGCTGGCACGGTCGGCAGATTCGCTTGCGTCTGCTGACTCGGGAGGGCTGGGAGTTGATCTGATCACAGTGAAGCTCCTTGATTGATGGAGCGGCTACGGTTCGCTGCGAAACGAAAGGTGGCAGCTGTACGCAGGTTCGCAGACCGGGAATCAAGGAACCCGGCAGACCCGAAGATCTCCCGCGCACAGCCGCCATAACGCATTGCAGTAGACGAAAAAAGCGCCACTGAATGGAAACGGTGGCGCTGAGCGCCTTGATTGACCCGGGCTGCGAAACCCGATCGCTGATTTTCAGCAACCCGCAGACGATAGAAGGCAGGCTCAAGGCGCACAAGTCGGCGGATTCTGTCTTAGGCGTAGGCATCTACGCAAGACGATGTAGCCTCCTGCCTACAACTCAGAAAGTTCCTACAGCCGTCCTTTCAATCTGATCGTTCCCACGCTCCGGCCTGCTAATTCACGTGAACGCTTGACGGTGTAAGATGCCCAACAAACGCTCACCATCGAGGCTGTCATGACCGGTATATCCCTGCACCTGCCGGAAGACCTTTCGAACGCTCTCGCCGATCTGGCCAAGACGAATGGCCAAAGTGTGAGCTACTTGGCGATGGACGTTCTTCGCGACTACATCGAGCATGAGAGGACGCTGACCGCACAGATCGAATTGGCGGTAGAGGAAGCCGATCAAGGTAAATTCGCCACCGACGACCAGGTTGCGGCCATGCGCGCCCGCCGCTGGAGCAGGAATGCGGGTTGAGTGGCTGGAAAAAGCCCTAAGAATCTGGAAGACGAAGCCAGCTAAATTGCCAAGACTTTCCTAACCGCTTCGTGAGCAACCGATTCACCATGGACACCCACACATGGAAGTAGCCCCCCGGTTCATCATTCATGAAACCGCCCATTGGATACTCAATCACCACATGTCGTCCGCGCTTCCCGGCTATCTGATGCTCGGCTCAAGGACGCACGTCAGCTCGCTGGCAGAACTGCCCGACGGTGCGCTGGCGGAACTGGGTGGTCTGCTCGCCAAGGTTCAGAAAACCATTGAATCGCAGTTGAAGCCGAAGTGGCTCTACATCAGTCGATTCGGCCATGACCCCGGTTATCCCATCCATTTCCACTTCATCCCGGTGTATCACTGGGTCGAAGATCTGTTCTGGAAGGATACGAGATACAGGCTGCTGGAGACCTTCGCGACAACCGAAAACGCAACGTCGCTTACTGACGGAGCGGAATTGACGCTGTTCATCTGGCGCGAATTCGGGGAAAGCCCTGAGCCACCCCCCATTCAAGGGCCTTCAACCGATCAAGTCATGGATCTGCTACGCAGGTCGTTCAGATAGGACAGCACGGCTGTCGCATCGGGTCGAAATCAGCATCACCCAACCAAGAGGTAGAAAAAAGTGGTCACTTGTTATCTCAGATACGTACTGGATCCCTACCAGATCAAAGCATTCGAACACTACGCGACGCTGTGGATTCCACTGGTTGAAAAATTCGGTGGTCAGCATCACGGCTACTTCCTGCCGTCCGAGGGCGCCAATAACATCGCCATGGCGATGTTCAGCTTCCCGAGCCTTTCGGCGTACGAGCAGTATCGGCAAGACTCCATGAACGATCCGGACTGCATCGCGGCGTTCAAGTATGCAGAGGACACAAAATGCATCCTCAGCTACGAGCGGTCTTTTTTCCGGCCGGTGTTTGGCAATCAGTCGTAGAGGTCAGCGGCATGGCAACGGGCGCCTTTCGGGCGCCCGTTCTGGCTTCAGGCACTCGATTTCATGGCCTGGGTTTGCCGGCCGTTGAAGGCCAACGAGAAGCAGAAAAAGATCGCCAGCGCAAAACCCGCCGGGAACAACCAGATGCTTTTCCAATCGTGGCTGTCCGCCGTCGCATAGTGATCGGTCACCTGCCCCGCCACCCAGAATCCAATGAGCATGCCCAGGCCATAGGTCGCCAGCGTGATCAATCCTTGCGCTGAGCTTCTAAAGCGCTCCGAGGCTTTTGCATCGGTGTAGATCTGCCCCGACACAAAGAAGAAGTCATAACAGATGCCGTGCAGCGCGATGCCGGTGAACAGCATGAAGGCCAGGTCGCCGTTGTTGCCGTAGGCGAACAACAGGTAGCGCAAGGCCCACGCCAGCATCCCCACCAGCAACGCAAGCTTGATCCCGAAACGCTGGATGAACAGTGGCAGGAGCAGCATGAACAGCACTTCGGACACCTGCCCGATGGCCATCTTCGCCGTGGGATTGGTGACACCGATTTCAGCCAGGAACGGGTTGGCATTCTGATAATAGAAAGCCAGGGGAATGCAGATCAGGATCGAGGCGATGAAAAACACCAGGTAGCTGCGATCCTTGAACAAGCCCAAGGCATCCAGCCCGAGCATTTGCTTGAGGCCGCCACTGCCGGGCTCACGCGGCAGCGGTGCGGTACGGGGCAAGGTGAAGCTGTAAAGGCCCAGCGCGAGGGACGCGATGGCGGACATCAGGAAGGTGTTGCGCAAGCCGCCGGACGAGATCGCCTGTTGCGAGTCCCAGGCAAACACAAAGCTGATCACCACGCCCGCGACAATCCAGCCGAGGGTGCCCCACACCCGGATTCGCGAGAACTCCAGCGCCGGGTCGCGCATCTGCCGGAAGGCCACCGAGTTGACCAGGGCCAGGGTCGGCATGTAGATCATCATGTAGGCCAGCACGTACGGATAGAAGGTGCTGAAGTCTGCAGCTTTATAGAGCTGAAACAGCAACACGGCGCCGACCAGATGCAACACCGCGAGGATGCGCTCGGCATTGAAGTAGCGGTCGGCGATCAGCCCGATGACAAAAGGCGCGATGATCGCGCCCCAGGATTGCGTGGAGAACGCCATGCCGATCTGCCCGCCGCTGGCGCCCAGGTTGCTGGAGAGGAAAGTGCCGAGGGTGACGAACCAGCCACCCCAGATAAAAAACTGCAGGAACATCATTGCGCTCAATCGCGCACTCATCGTGGTCATGAACTGTCACCTTGTTGTTTTTATTGTCTGGAAAAAATCGGCAGTTTCAGGCGTCGGGCAACCCCAGCAGCCGTCGATTGAAACGCTCGTCGGACGCCACGCTGGCGAAGTCGTCAAAGGCCTTCCGGGTCTTGTTGATCATGTGCTCGCGGATGAACGCCGCCCCTTCTGCGGCGCCCTGCTCCGAGTCTTTCAGGCAACACTCCCACTCCAGCACGGCCCAACCGGCAAAGTCGTACTGGGCCAGCTTGCTGAAAATCGATTTGAAATCGATCTGGCCATCCCCCAACGAACGGAACCGACCCGGGCGATCCACCCAATTCTGGTAGCCGCCGTAGACGCCGGAACGGGCATCGGGGCGGAATTCGGCGTCCTTGACGTGGAACATGCGGATGCGCTCGTGATAGCGGTCGATGAACCCCAGGTAGTCCATTTGCTGCAACAGCAGGTGACTCGGGTCGTAGAGGATCGTGGCGCGCGGATGGTGATCGACGGCCTCCAGGAAGCGCTCGAACGAGGCGCCGTCGTGCAGGTCTTCGCCGGGGTGGATTTCATAGCAGAGGTCGACGCCGGCCTCCTCGAAGCAATCGAGGATCGGCCGCCAGCGCTGGCCCAGTTCGGCAAACCCCTGCTCGACCAGACCGCTCGGACGTTGTGGCCATGGGTAGATGTAGGGCCACAACAGCGCGCCGGAGAAGGTCGCGTGGGCTTTCAACCCCAGGCGCTGGCTGGCGCGGGCCGCCAGTTTCAACTGGTCGATGGCCCATTCGGTCCGCGCCTGGGGCTGGCCGCGCAGATGCGCGGGGGCGAAGTCGTCGAACAAGGCATCGAACGCCGGATGCACGGCCACCAACTGGCCTTGCAGGTGAGTCGACAACTCACTGATTTCGACGCCTGCCTCGGCGCAGACGGCGTTCAACTCGTCGCAATAACTCTGACTTTCCGCGGCACGGGCCAGGTCTATGTATTGCGTGCCCAGGGTGGGTAGCTGAATGGCCTTGTAGCCCTGGGACGCCGCCCAGCGGGCAATGTTGGCCAGGGTATCGAAGGGCGCTTCGGCGGACATGAATTGCGCGAGGAAAATCCCCGGGCCGCGCAGGCCGGTCGGTGCTTGGGAGGTAGGGTTCACGGGTGGGTTCTCCAGGTTCATGGATGGCAGACCAGGGCGGTCCACTTCGCGTCGCCGCGATGGTTGGCGATCGCCGCTTCGATGAAGGCCATGCCGCGCAGCCCGACGTCGATGCCCGGCACGCCGGGGGCGTCGTGGCCTTCGCCCTTGTTGCGGATCGCGCTGGCGAAGTCGCCGTAGAGGTTGGCCATGGCTTCCAGATAACCTTCGGGGTGCCCGGCAGGCAACCGCATGCGCTTGGTCGCGGCCTCACACAACCAGGGCTGGCCGACACCGGAGCGCAGGATGCGCATCGGTTGATCGAGGGAGCGATGGATCAGGCTCGACGGTTCTTCCTGACGCCATTCCAGCCCGCCTTTGTCGCCGTAGACGCGGATCTTCAGCGGGTTTTCTTCACCGGCGCAGACCTGGCTGGCGATCAACACCCCGGTCGCGCCGGCCGCCATCTTGAACAGCATCGCCGCGTCATCGTCCAGTTGCCGCCCGGCAATGTGCACGCCCAGGGTCGCGCAGATCTGCTCGATGGGCTGATCCGCAACGAATTCGGCCAGGGAAAAGGCATGGGTGCCGATATCGCCAATGCAGCCACCCAGCCCTGACTGCTCGGGCTGGTCGCGCCAGCCGGCCTGCTTGTTGCCCTGCCCGGCCACATCCCGGCTCAACCAGCCCTGGGGGTATTCGACCATGACCTTGCGCACGGCGCCGATCACACCGGTGCGCACCATCTTGCGGGCCTGCCAGACCATCGGATAACCCAGGTAGGTGTGCGCCAGCCCATAGAGGCGGTCGCTGTTTTTGAGCACGGCTTTGAGCGCCAGCAGCTCGGACAGATTGAGCGCCGCGGGTTTCTCGCTGAACACATGAAAACCCGCGCTCAGCGCCTGGCTGGCGATCGGCGCGTGCAAATGATTGGGGGTGACGATGACCAGCAGCTCCATGCGCTGGTCTGCGGGCAGTGCGCGTTCGGCCTCCAGCATGTGCTGCCAGTCGTTGTAGCAGCGTGAGGCGGGCAAGCCCAAGGCGGCACCGCTGTCCTGATTGTTGCGCGCGTCTCGACTGAAGGCGCCGCACACCAGCTCAAAACTTCCATCGAGGCCGGCAGCCTGGCGGTGGGCCTTGCCGATGAAGGCGCCCTCGCCGCCCCCGACGAAGCCCATTCTTATTTTTGGCGTGACCACATTCATCGCGAATTTCTCTTGTTCGGGGCAGGTTCAGACTCAGGATTGACTATGATGTAACCGGTTACATCATGCCGGAAATTTAGGCTCAGTTGCCTGAGGTGTCAAACCCGGATTAGAAACGAAGGTCATTTCAACGCACGACCTGCCTGCGGTAAGCTCGCCGGCCGCGCTGACATTTGCCGTTTCGTAACGAGGTTGTCTTGTCCAATATCCGTGAAGTTGCCCGCCTGGCCGGCGTCTCGGTGGCTACCGTGTCCAGAACGCTGAAGTCGCCGGAACGCGTACTCCCCGAAACCCGGGACAAGGTCAACGCGGCAGTGGAACAGGCCGGCTACCGGCCGAACCTGATGGCCGTGCAATTTCGTTCGCGCAGAACCGGCAACCTGGTGATTCTGGTCCCGGCCATCGCCAACACGTTTTTCGCCCGGGTCATCAGCGGTGCCCAGCAGGCTGCCCAGGCGGCCGGTTACCGCCTGCTGCTGTGCGACACCCAGGGCCGCGAGGAAGTCGAACGGGAATTCGCCGCGCTGGTGCATGCCCATCAGGCCGACGGCGTGATCCAGTTGCGCGCCTACGACCCTTTCGAGTCGCCCTCGCCCAACGGCGAGTCACCGCCCATGGTCAACGCCTGTGAGGTGATTCAGGGCGGACGTCATCCCACCATCAGCCTGGATAACCGTGCAGCCGCCAAGGCCATGACCGAGCATCTGATCGATCTGGGCCACCGCCGGATCGGGCTGGTCAAAGGTCCGAAAAGCAGCCCGCTGACCCGCGATCGGGTGGCCGGCTATCACGATGCGCTGAACCAGGCCGGGATTGCCAGCGACCCGGCGCTGGTCTGCCACGGCGATTTCACCTTGACCGCCGGTTTCGATGGGGCGGGCGCGATGCTGGAACTGGCCGAGCGCCCCACTGCCCTGTTCTGCGAAAACGATGAAATGGCGATCGGTGCGTTGAAGCGCATCAAACAACAGGGGTTGCGGGTGCCCGAGGATATTTCCCTGGTGGGGTTCGACGACATTCCCTTCGCCGCCTACTGTGACCCGCCGTTGACGACCATCGCGCAACCGGCCGAAATCTTTGGCCAGAAAGCCGTGGAGATGCTGATCGCACTCATCGAGAAAAAACCCATCCCGCAGCGGCATGTGGTGCTGCCGTTCGAGTTGACCCTGCGCGACAGCACTGCGGTGCTCAAGAGCGACGCTTGATTCAGCCCTGTTTCAGATCAAGGCAATAGGTGTAGTAACCCGTATCGCGCACATAACCCAGCGACTCATATAAGCGTTGCGCCCCGTGGTTGTCCGTGGCCGTCTCCAGCACCAGGCCTTTGGCGCCGGTCAACAGTGCAAAGGTTCGGGCGGTGTTCATCAGCAAGGTCCCGACTCCGCGACCTCGGGCTGCCGGGGTGGTGAAGAGATCGCTGAGCAGCCAGGTGCGGTGGGCGTCGATGGAGGAAAACGTCGGGTACAACTGAACGAACCCCAGCGCTTCACCCGTGTCGTCCTCGACGAAGAAAATCACGGATTCGTCCCGGGCGATGCGCTCGGCGATGAAATCGCGGGACTGTGTGAGGTTCGGCGGCTGGCCGTAGAAGCCGCGATAGGCGTCGAAGAGGCTGGCGATTTTGTCGAGGTGGGATGGGGCGGCGCGCAGGGGCTGGAGTGCCATGTTGATCGTCTCCGAACGGATAGATTTGATCAGCGGGAAAGGGAAATGTAGATCAAAAGATCGCAGCCTGCGGCAGCTCCTACAGGGGGCGCGTGTATTGGTCGTTCCCAATCAGATCGGAAGAACACCTGCGCTTGAAGGATAGGTCGGCTGTCAGGCCGTCTTCGCGAGCAGGCTCGCTCCCACATAAAGCGCCTCCGGTTCTATGCGCGATAGCGTGACGTCGAAGACGGGGCGTTCCCTCCCGGCTGATCTTTCGGGCTCACCCAGAATTCCGGACATTCAGCTCCGCTCAGAAACCACCGCCGGCACTGATCCCCTGGCCAGCCCGTAATAAAGCATCCCCGGCACCACCAACCCCACGATCCAGGAAATATCGACACCGCCGAGCTGCGCCACCATCGGCCCCGAGTAGAATTTGGTGTCGACAAAAGGCAGCTGGACCAACACCCCGATCGCATACACGCTGATGCCCAACAGGTTCCAGCGTCCGTAGCGACCGGCCGGGTCGGATAACGCCGCAATGTCGTAGCGCTCCTTGTTGATGAAGTAGTAATCCACCAGGTTGATCGCGCTCCAGGGCGTGAAGAACGTCAGCAGGAACAGGATGAAATACTTGAAGGTGTTCAGGAACGAATGCTGCCCCAGCAGCGCCAGCGTGGTGGACGCCGCGACAATCACCAGCACGAACAGCATGCGCTGCCGGGCAGTAATTTCGAGACGGCTGCGAAAGCCACTGATGATGGTCGCCACGCACATGAAGCTGCCGTAGGCGTTGAGGGTGGACACCGTAACCTTGCCGAACACCACGCTCAGGTACAGCAGCGAGGCCATGACGCCGGTACTGCCCAAACCGACGATGGTCGCGACTTCATGCCCGCGAAAATTCGCGCCGGCCAACGCGGCGGCAAACACTCCCAGCACCATTGAGGCCTGGGCACCGAGCACCGTGCCAAGGCCGACGGCGGTGAAGGTCTTCCAGGACGCGGTCTTGCTCGGCAGGTAGCGCGAGTAGTCGGCCACGTAGGGACCAAAGGCGATCTGCCAGGACGCGGACAGGGATACCGCCAGCAGGAAGGTACTCCAGCCGAAGTGGCGGTTTTCCAGCAACAGGCCGATATCATTGAGCGTCATCAACCGGGTAAACAGATACACAAAGGCGATGATCCCCAGCACGCTGGCCACCTTGCCGACCAGGTGGATGACCCGATAGCCGAAGATGGTCAGAAAGGCGATGCAGGAGGCAAAAATCAGGATGCCGACGCTGTCGCTGACATCGATCAACTGGGCAATGGCCTGCCCCGACAGTACCGCGCCGGTGGCGCTGAAACCAAGGTACATCAGGCACACCAGCACGATCGGGATCGCTGCCCCATAGACGCCGAACTGCACGCGACTGGAAATCATCTGCGGCAGCCCGAGCTTGGGCCCTTGCGCCGCGTGCAGCGCAACCACCGCGCCGCCGAGCAGTTGGCCGATCAGCAAACCGATCAGCGACCAGAACACATCGCCGCCCAGCACCACGGCCAGGGCACCGGTGACAATCGCCGTGATCTGCAGGTTGGCGCCAAGCCACAGGGTGAATTGGCTGTAGAGGCTGCCATGACGCTCGGCCTCGGGAATGAAATCGATCGAACGGGTCTCGATCAGGGGACTTCGTTGCGGACTATCGCTGACCTTGGTCATTGCGCTGTTTTCCTTTGAGGAGCTTGTTTTTATTGTGTGGGCTTGCAGGCTTAGAACGTCTTGCTGGCACTGGCGACCACCGTCGCCGTGCACAGATCGCCGTAGCCATACCACCCCGCGCATTCACTTTTCGACAGGTCGGTATCGATGTAGCTCAGACCCCAGGTCACGCCCACGAAATCACGGCTCAGTTTGGCTTCCCACTCGTAATAGGTATCGCGGCTATCGCCGTTGGTGGTCCAGTACGCCGGGTCTTTGACATCGCCGCGCCCGATGCGCAAGTCCAGGCCCAGCTCGGCCGGCAAGGCGATCTGGTAGCTGAGGTAGGTGTAAAGGGTGTCCTGGTCTTCGCCAAAGACGTTCGGCGTATCGTTTGAGTAGTTGGCGCCAAGCTTCACGCCATACACGTCAAGAATGGCGTAGACCTCACTCAGGTTGAATTGGCCCTCCTTGGGATAGTCGTACTTGATGTACCCCAGGTCGAGACTGATGGCCTCGGTCGCCTGCCAGTAATAGCCGGCGTAGTACTCGAGTTCCTGCCGGGTCTTGAACTCGCCGCCGAAATCGACATTCGACGTCCAGGCGCCCATGTACAGGCCGCTGCTGTGCACCAGCGTGGCGCTGGCCTGTGCCGCCGGATCACCCAGGGTTTGCGAAATGCCCCGAGTGCGGTAGTCGCTGAATACACCCAATGTCATGTCCAGGTTGAAGTCGTCATTGAGGGTCAGTGCCTGGGTCGTCAGGGGCGCCAATACAAGACTGGCCAGGGTCAATACTGCGCGTGCGTTCATACAAATCTCTTATTTTTATGGAGGTGCGGGGAATGTCGGGCATGGCGAAGCCGAGCCCCTCGCCATGCGAGGAGCCGGTCATCTTTTTTTTCGGTGCTGCGGCTGGGGTATTCGTCAGGACGCGGGGGAGTAAACCTCTTTGCCGGCGAAGTAGGTCTTCAGGACTTTGGTGTCGAACAGTTCGTCATCGCTGACCTTGAACACATCGCGGTCGAGAATGATCAGATCAGCCTGCTTGCCGGGTGCCAACGAGCCGATCTGCTGCTCCAGGCGCAGGGCTTTGGCGGCATTCAAGGTGTAGGCGTAGAACATGCTCTGGCGATCGATGCTTTCCTTGGCATTGAGCACACCCAGCGGCCCTTTGCGCGTGCTGGCCTGAGCGATGGCATTCCACGGGTTGGGGCTGGACACCGGCCAGTCACTGCCGCCGGCGATGACGGCGCCGGCGTTATGCAGGGACCTGGCGGGGTACTGGTAACCGTAGGCAAACGCGCTGATATAGGGTTTGACGAGTTCGACGGTGTAGCTCTCGCCGGTGGCCCAGAGCAACTGCATGGAGGCGATCACGCCCAGCTGCTTGAAGCGCGCGAACTCTTTGGGGTTGACCAGTTGCAGGTGGCTGATGCTATGGGCCACCGGGGTCGGATTGAGTTTGCGCGCATAGGCAATACCATTGAGTGACTCACGGACCGCGCGGTCGCCGACCGCATGCATGTGCACGATCCAGTCGCGCTTCTCCGCCGCCACCACCAATTCACCGAAGTGCGTGGGATCGATCAGCAGTTGACCGTTTTTCTGGCTGTTGTTGAAGGGAACGATGACCGCTGCCGTCTGCCCTGGGAACTCGAGAACGCCGTCGGCGAATACCTTGATGCCCGGAAAGCTCAGGTTGGGTACGCCCTCGAATGTCTTCATCACCTTGGCCAGCACTTCCAGGTCGGCCGGTCGGCTTTTTGGATTGGCCAGCAACAGCGCGGCAACGTGGGCGCTGAGTTCACCCTTCTGGGCCAGTTCGCGATACAGCGGCAACACACCGTAGCTCTGCTCGGTGGCCTGGAAATCGAACAGCGAGTCGCCACTGCCGGCATTCGCCGCCGCGTCCATCCAGGCGGTGACGCCATTTTGATTGTTGACCTTCACCGCCTCGCGGGCGGCTTTCAACATGATCTCCTCGCTGGGCGCGGGGATCTGACTGCGTACCTGGTCCCAGCGAGACTCGGCAAAATAGCCATTGGGGGTGAAGTCCGCGTCGTGACCGACAAAGCTGCGATCCTGTTCCGACAGACCTTTGACCAGTGCCGCGTCGATCTTCAGGCGCTTGAGCATGGCGTTGTTGGCCCATCCGGTATGCCCGTCAATCCCGCTGAGGACCACCGGTTGTTCCGCCCAGCGCCCTTGATTGAAACGCTGGCCGAGTTCACGGCTTTTGTCCCAATAGGCCGAACTTACCCCGGCAATGCTGATCACGTCACCGGCACGCGCAACGCCCGCCTGATCCTGTTCGATGATCCACTGCTCAAGTTCCGGCAACGGCTTGACTTCATCCAGCAGGTTGGCGCCCATGCTGTTGAAGGCCGCCACCACCGGGTGACTGTGGGTATCGATCATTCCCGGCATCAGCACCTTGCCTGCCAGATCGATGCGTTGCGTGTGGCCATCGGCCAGGGCGTTGATCTGGGCATTACTGCCCGCTTTGAGAATTTTGCCGTCTTGCACGGCCACCGCCTGGACCAGTCCCTGACCGGGTTCGGCGGTGAATACCTTGCCGTTGAACAACACCAGGTCAGCGGCGGCCATGGCCTGCACCGAAGACAAAGCCAGGGCTGCGGCCAACAGGTTGGGAATAAATCGTTGCATCGGAACACTCTCTTGTTGTTATTGGGCTGGGCGGGAGGCTGATGCCTGGGACAACACCTGCGGATCAAGGCCAACGAACGGCGCCTTGGCCCACACGACCTTGCCGCCTACCACTGTCAGCAGCACGTCGTTGCGGGCCAGCGCCTCCTCGGGGACCTGCATGAAGTTCTTGTCCAGGACGATCAGGTCGGCGAACTTGCCCACCTCGACCGAGCCGACGACAGCGTCCAGTTTCAGCTGCTCGGCGGCGTTGATGGTGATGGTGCGCAGCACTTCAGTGCGCGACAGGGCCGGGGCGGCATTCAGCCTGCCCGCGTACTTGGGGCCGTAGCTGTGCGGGTTCAGCGGATCGCCTGAGCGGGTGACACCGATCTTCAGCGCCAGGAATTCGTCGAGCGGGTCGACGGGCCAGTCGCTGCCATACGCCACACGGCCGCCGGCACGAGCGATGCTGCCGGAGGGTTCCATGCGGGCAAAACGCGCAGGCCCCAGATGCTCGTTGGTACCGTCGACCGTAGAAGGTGCCTGCTGGGCCCATTGGAAGGACATGTTGGCGGTCACGTCGAGCGCCTTGAAGCGCGCATAGTCGGCAGGGTCCACCGACTCGTTGTGAGTAATGGCTGGGCGAAAGCCATTGCCAGGCAGTTGCTGGCGCACGTATTCGATGCTGTTCAGCGAATCACGCACCGCCCGATCTCCGGTGGCATGCAGGTGCGGGTCGAGGCCGGCCTGGACTGCCTTCAGCAGCAGCGGATTGAGCACTTGCGGCGGGAAGTAAAGCTCACCGGTGTTCTTGCCGGGAGTCCACTTCGGCGCGGTATCGGTGCCGGCATTGCGCAGGTACGGCGCCAACATTGCACCGGTGTCGGCCGGCGCGTTGATGATGCCATCCATGAACAATTTGACGTGGCGCATGCTCACACCGGGCGCGGCTTTGGCTTCGCCCTGGTCGTAGGTAGTGGCCAATGCCTTGGCCTCGGCGATGGTTTTCGCCGGGTCTGCAGCGGCCGCCGCCGGGTCCAGTTTGATCGCCAACAACGCCCGGGCAGTCAGCTCACCCGACTGTTGCAGGGTAGTAAAAGCTTTGCCGTTTTCCGGCCCCGACAAGGCATCGAAGAAACTGGTGATGCCTTGCTGGCGCATGGCATCGAGCGCCGCGCGGGTCTGATTGAGTTTCTCTGTGTCGGTGGCGGGCGGCACCACGGCGGCCATGGCATCGGCAGCACCGTCTTCGCAGATGCCGGTCGGGTTGCCGGCGCTGTCGCGCACGTACTTGCCGTCACCGGGATTGGCCGTGTGCTTGTTGATGCCAGCCACTTCCAGACCGCGAGAGTTGGTCAGCACGGTATGGAAATCAGTGGAGCGGACCTGAATCGGGCGGTTGGTCTTGAGCGCGTCCAGCGTCGATTTGTCCGGGTCACCGTCAAGTCCGTCCATGCCCATGCGATCCCAGCTGCCCACTTCCAGCCAGACATCGGGGCCTTTGCCCTGGTCGGCATCCAGGCATGCCTGAATGGTCTCCTGGAAAACCTTGCGGGTCATCGTCTGGTATTTCAGGTCGCACAAGGTCATGGCGCGACCGCCGTCCCCCGGATGCATGTGCGCATCGATGAAGCCCGGCATCAGCATGCGGCCCGCCAGATCGATCAGCTGCGTCTGTTTGCCGATGTAAGAGGAAACCCCTGCATCACTGCCGACATAAACGATCTTCCCGCCCGTGACGGCGATCGCCTGCTGCACCGAATTCTTGCCGTCGACGGTGTAGACATAACCGTTGCGCAGCACCATATCGGCGCCTGTCGAACCCTGGGTCTGACACCCCACCAGCGCCATGCTGGAAACTGCCGTGGTCGTGGCAACGGCGATAAATAGCCTGGAAAATTTCAACTGCCTCACCTCTGTTTTTATAGTTGTGGAAGTGGCCCGAGCACGCTGCCGTGCAACCCCTGAATGCCAGGCACACCTTATAGAGGGCAGCACAAATCCGGACCTCCACAAATGAGGAGGGGTAAGGCAGTTTTCAGGTAAAAAATCAGTGGCGCCGCGCCTATTCCCGACGTGCGGCCTCTGCGGGCGAGGGTGGCGAGCGCAAGGCAGAACCGAGTTCCACCTTGCTTTTGACGCCGAGCTGCAGATAGCAGTTGCGCAGATAAGTGCGCACGGTGGCAGGACTCAACGCCAGGATCCTGGCAATTTCCTTGTAGGAATGACCGGCGGCGAACAGCATGGCGGCGGTCCGTTCCCGGGGTGCAAGCGCCGCCCCGCGCGACAGTGTCTCCAGCGACAGAATGACATGCTCGGCATTGGGACTCAGGGTCAGTGCACAACGGCCCAGGCGCATCACGCAGGGTGCCTTCGGCAATTGCGCGATCACCTGCGAAGGCAGCATCGAGCCGCTCCAGCCGGGCAACTCACGCTGAATGGCAGCGCACAGCCTGGCCCCCACGTAGAGCAGGCTGCCATCCATGCGCGCAACGCCGAAGTCGGTTGCACCGTTGCCCGTGTCGAACCGGATCATGTCCTGGACCTGAAATCGCCACAGCTGCAACAGGTGATCGCAGAAGGCCGAAAACAAGCCGGCCTCACTGTCGTTGAACGCCGGTGCCTGAAGGCCACGGTAGAGGCAGACGAAGAACATCAAGCCGCTCTCGGGCAACTCGAACGTGATGCACATCAAGTGGTAGAGATCATGGCGCCGGGCAAAGTCGTTCACTGCCTCGCAGGGGTCGGTGAACCCACTGTCGCGCACGACCTCACCGGGCTGGCTCAGCGTGTCATGGGAAAACCTGTCGCTGACCGCCACCTTGTGCCATTCGACGGCAAACGACTCGGGCAGATTGATTCGCCCGTGCATCCAGCTTTGCGGGGGCGCACTGGCGTCGGACGTCGACATCTCGCCCCACCATGCCGAAGCGAAGGGCACCAACTGAGCAAATGCCTGCAAGCCATCCGCAATGAATTGGGAGGCACCGCGATCCCGGGCAAGGCGCCCCAGGTGAAGCACACACTGATTGAACGCTTTCAGCGTTGCCATCGACGTCCCGACGCCGACCTCATCACCCTCCTCCATCGTTCTGTTCCCGTTTGCTCATTGGCCTGGGATGCGACCATGCCATGACGCACTAATCGCGTCCAGCCGCCGCGGCCGTTGTCCCCCCTGCCCCCTCCTTCATCCGTTACCCGACCGAACGACTCAACCGTAGATCGGGTCAGTGCATTCCTGACCGGGTTGATCGAGACTTTCGGTTCCTGATGCGTATTTCGCTGGTCGGGATCACATCGATCCGGGACACCGGACTGGTCAGGCGTGCGAGGCGGGTATTGTGCTCGGCAATGATGTCATCGGCGGCCATATTGTCGGTGTCGACTGTGGAATGGGCGTCCGCGGCGAGCACTACGTCATAGCCCAGTTTCAGGGCCTGGCGCACGGTGGCATTGACGCAATAGTCGGTTTGCAGGCCGCAGATGATCAGGCGCTCGACGTCCCGCTGTTGCAGCATTTGCAGCAGGCGTGTCTGGTAAAAAGAATCCCGGCTGTTTTTTCGTACACGCAGGTCGTGGGGCGAGGTTTCCAGGCTATCGGCCAGCTGCCAGCCTTCGCCACCCTGCTGTAGCAGACTGCCCTTTTCCTCATGTTGAATCAGGATGACCGGGATGCCTGCTACGCGTGCCCTGGCGCTCAGGCCGTTGATGAGATCGATGACACGCTTGATCTCGAAGCATTCGTACTCGCCGACGCAGAGCAAACGTTGGACGTCGATGATCAGCAGTGCAGTGGTCATGGTGACTTCCTTGAAATCTCAGTGGTTCAGGGGACAGAAAAACAGGTCCGTCCCCTTTTAAAACGACCTTCAGTAACCGAGCGACAACCCGGTATTGCGTCGTGGATCGTTCGCCCCGTAGAAACGGTTCTTGCCCACCGGCTTGCCTTCCAGCGAAGGCGCGCCGACCAGGATCGCCGCCAGGTGGTTGGGGTCCTGGGGACCGGCAAACTTGTGGCCCCAACTTTCCAGCATCTTCACCGTATCCGGGCTGGTGGTGAAGGTTTCCAGGTTGGTCTCTTCCGGCAACCATTGCTGGTGGAAACGCGGGGCGTCGACCGCTTCCTGGATGTTCATGCCGTAGTCGATCACGTTAAGCATGGTCAGCAGGGTCGCGGTGATGATGCGGCTGCCGCCGGGAGTGCCGACGACCATGACCACTTTGCCGTCCTTGGTGACGATGGTCGGGCTCATGGACGACAGCGGTGCCTTGCCGGGCGCGATGGCGTTGGCCTCCCCTTGCACCAGGCCGTACATGTTCGGCACGCCGATTTTCGAGGTGAAGTCGTCCATTTCGTCGTTGAGGATGACGCCAGTCTTGCTGGCCATGACGCCGGCACCGAACCAGTCGTTGAGGGTGTAGGTTACCGAGACGGCATTGCCCCACTTGTCGACGATGGAGTAATGGGTGGTGTTGCTGCCTTCGTGGGGCGCTACGCCGGGTTTGAGCTCGCGGGACACGCCGGCCTTTTGCGGATTGATGGCGGCGCGGATTTTGGTCGCGTAGTTTTTATCCAGCAGATGGGCGATCGGGTTTTTCACGAAGTCCGGGTCGCCGAGGTAGCTGTTGCGATCCACGTAGGCGTGACGCATCGCTTCGATCTGGTAGTGCATGCCCTGGGCCGAGTGATAGCCCAGGTCTTTCATCGGATAACCTTCGAGAATGTTCATGATCTCGCAGATCACCACCCCACCGGAGCTTGGCGGTGGCGCCGAAACCACGTGGTAGCCGCGGTAATCGCATTCGATCGGCGCCAGCTCGCGGGTCTTGTACTTGTCGAGGTCGGCCTGGGCGATGATGCCCTTGTTGGCCTGGCTGGAGGTGACGATGGCGTCGGCGACCCAGCCTTTATAGAAACCGTCAGCCCCCTTCTCGGAGATTTCCCGCAGGGTCTTGCCCAGGTCCTTCTGCACCAGCCTCTGCCCGACCTGCATCGGTTCGCCATTGCTCAGGAAGATCGAGCCGGAATCCTTCATGTCCTTCTTGAACACGTCAGTGGCGTATTCCAGCAATTCGACATCGCCTTGCTCCAGCACAAAACCGTCTTCGGCGAGCTTGATTGCCGGGGCGATCACTTCCTTGCGCGGTTTGGTGCCGTACTTCTGCAGGGCCAGTTCCATGCCGGACACGGTGCCCGGCACGCCGACGGCCAGGTGACCTCGGGTGCTGAGGTCGGGGACGACATTGCCTTCCTTGTCGAGGTACATGTCGGCGGTGGCAGCCAGCGGCGCTTTTTCACGGAAATCGAGGAAGGTCTTGCGCCCGTCCGCCAGTTGAATGGTCATGAAACCACCACCGCCCAGGTTGCCCGCCGCGGGGTATACCACCGCCAGCGCATAACCCACCGCGACCGCGGCGTCGACGGCGTTGCCACCGTTCTTGAGCACATCGACGCCCACATGGCTGGCCAGATGCTGGGCGGTGACCACCATGCCGTTTTCGGCCGCAACCGGGGCCACGGAGGCGGCGTGGGCCATCAGGCAGCTTAGCGCTAACGAGGTCGCAATGAGCGATTTGGCAAAAGGTTCGAACTTCATGAGTCGGTCTCTTTTGGTTTTTTGGCTCTGTGAAAAAACAGAGGAAAAGTTTCAAGAACAGTAGGCAAGTATGGCTGGGATTGCGCATTGCGCCTCCCTGTCGAGGCAGTATGCTTGGCCCCCCTGATCGGCACTTCTGCGGAGTCTGCCTGCATGACCTACACCTGCATGACCATGGCGTCGCCGGTTGGCGAGCTGAAGCTGGTAGCGAACGGTTCGCGACTGGCGGCCATCCTCTGGGAAAACGACAAGCCGAACCGGGTGTTGCTGGGGCCGATGAGCGAAGCCCCGGACAACCCGATCCTCGTGCGCACCGCACGACAGCTGAAGGAATACTTCGCCGGCACACGCGACCGTTTCGAGCTGGAGCTGGATTTTGTCGGGACGGAATTTCAGAAAAAGGTGTGGGCGGCGCTGCTAACCATTCCGTTTGGTGAGACTCGCAGCTACAGCCAGATTGCCGCGCAGATCGGCAATCCAAGTGCGGTTCGGGCTGTGGGTGCGGCGAATGGCAAGAATCCGATTTCGATTGTGGCGCCCTGCCACCGGGTGATTGGCGCGTCGGGGAAACTCACCGGGTTTGCCGGTGGGCTTGAGGCCAAGGAATGGTTGTTGACGCTTGAGGGCGGGCAATGGGGTGGAACCGGACGACTGGAAGGCTTTTGATCCTGCTTTTGATCCTGTAGGAGCTGCCGCAGGCTGCGATCTTTTGATCTTAAGCGTCTGCAAGGGCACCAAAGATCAAGATCAAAAGATCGCAGCCTGCGGCAGCTCCTACAGGGATCGTGTACACCCGTTTGATTTCCGAGGGAATGCGTACACCCGTTAGATTTCCGTAGGGGATGCGTACACCCGTTTGATTTCCGTAGAGTGAACGTGGCTCAACCCGTCGTGAAGATGTTTTTCATCGCCGCATACTGCAACAGCATGATGGTCTTCGCATCGCAGATCTCCCCGCGATCGAATGCTGCAAGCGCATCCTCGAACGACCACTCCAGCACTTCCAGTTCCTCGGTCTCCTCCTCCAGCCCGCCACCCTCGCTGACTTTCGATGAAGCGTCGTACTCGGCGATGAAGAAGTGCAGCTTTTCCGTCACCGAACCGGGGCTCATGTAAGCCTCGAACACCTTCTGCACATGGTGCACGCGATAGCCGGTTTCCTCTTCTGCTTCATCGCGGATGCGCGCTTCAGGCGCCGCGCCTTCAAGCAACCCGGCCGCCACTTCGATCAACAGCCCGTCGTGGTCGTTGACGAATACCGGCAGGCGGAACTGCCGGGTCAGCACCACGGTGTTCTTTTCCCGGTTGAACAGCAGGATCGCCGCGCCATTGCCACGGTCGTAGACCTCGCGGGTCTGGCGTTGCCATTCGCCGTTGTTGCGTTGGTAATCGAAGGTGATTTTCTTCAGCAGGTACCAGTCGTGGGACAACACCTTGGATTCGATGATGTTGACCCGCTCGGCTGTGTTCGACATGACTACGCTATCCCTTTTTCGTCAGAAGGCGGCCATGTTAGACGAAAACACGCTCAAGAAAGCTGGGCCTTGTACTCCTTCACGTATTGCCCGGCCAGGGTCTCTTTCTGTTTGTCGTCGAGCAGCTTGCCGGCCATCTGGAAGAACTTCTGCTCTTCCTCCTTCAGGTGGTGATGCACCTTTTCGCACAGCTTCTTCGCGGTCGCCAGCCAGGCCGGGCTGGACATCTCGGTCTCATCCAGCGCTTCCATCATTTCATCCATCTCGTGATGTTCGGCGATCCCATGGCGGCTGAGGTCGACGCCGTTGTCGAACTCCATCAGCGGGATGTAGAAATGCCGCTCTTCAGCGGTTTCGTGGGCTTGAAGTTCCGACTTGAGCTGCTTGTAGGCCTCGACCCGCTCCGGGGTGTCGCCGCTGGTCTGGATCAGCGCATCGGCGTAGGTGCGTTGGCGGTCATGGCTTTCGCGCAAGGCTTCAAAAATATTCACGGGTTGTCCTCATGGGCTGCGCTCTGGAATGACGCTGTCTAGGTTAGACAGCTGCGCGCTTATGACGGTTCCACTTGAGGGCTGGAACAGCGACCGGGTGCCGCGATAGGCTTGGGACTGTTTTTCACCCTGGCCATAAGGAAGTAGCTGATGAACCTGCGGATCGAACAGTCGCAAAACCCAACGGATGAAGAGGAGCAGGCGATCGTCCTGCCGTTGCGCGCCTACAACGCCTCCAAAGCCGGTGTCACTGTCGCGGAGCCGATCGCCTTGCTGATCCGCGACGAACACGACGAGATTCTCGGCGGCCTGTATGGTCGGTTTTTTTATAGATGGTTGTATGTCGAGTTGCTGTCGGTACCGGAACAGGCCCGGGGACAGGGCATCGGTTCGAAGCTGATGCAGATGGCCGAAGACCTGGCGCGGGAGAAGGATTGCATCGGGGTCTGGCTCGACACCTTCGACTTCCAGGCGCCGGCGTTCTACAGGAAGCTGGGCTACAGCGAGTTGGGGCAGATCGCTGACTACCCGCCGGGGCATAAGCGCTTCTTTTTTCAGAAGCGCCTGATCAACAACGTCTGACCCCTGTAGGAGGGGGAAACGCTGCCGTCAGGTCAGAGGCAGGTCGCCAACGCCGCCAACCGGCGTTTGGCGACAAAATCATCCTTCTGCGCGTAGTAGCTCAACAGTGTTCCCGAGGCATCGGTGGTCACATCCACGAAGGATTCCGCCGAGCGCGTGTAAACCGTGGACCCGCCCTTCTTGCCCGGCTGCAGATACGCACTGGCATCGACCCCGAACACCGCCTCGTCCTGCCAGGAAAACTGAACGCACTGGGCGACGAGTTTTTCCGGTTTGTTCGAGGTCAGGGTTTTGTACGGGGTTCCAGTACGCGCATCGTTCATCGCCGAGCCCGCGCATCCCGCCAGCAAGGTTACGGCCAGCGCTACCATCAGAATTCGCATTGCGTTCGCTCATCAAGAAAAAGCGGACTGTATCACCGTGGCACGGCGTATCGTTCTGCTTTACTTCATTTATACCGCGACACCGCGTGACGATTCGCGCACCCTGTCGCGCCATTAACGCTGCATCGCGCATTTTTCTGGAACGACCCATGACACCCAACGCCGAATACTACAAACCGACCGCTGAATACGCCGACAAACTGATCAGCCAGATCGGTCAGACACCTTCCTGGATCGCCAAGCGCATCGGCGTCACCGACAAGCGGATTCGTTACATCCTTGATGGCGAACGTACCGTCAAAGGTGAAACCACCCCGATCCAGATGACGTACCCCGAGCAGTTTGCCCTCGAGTGCCTGGCCGCTGCGGCCAAAGCCAGCAAGAAGCAGTCTGCGTAATCCATTTTCAAGGAGCGACCATGGCGGCAACCGAACAGCAACACGAGCAGGCGCTGAAGAGGTTTCTCGATGAGCGCCCTGAGCTGCGCGCCGAACTCGACAACCTCAACCCGCTGCTGGCCCAAGCCAAAGGCGAAACCCAGGCGCAGTACCGCGACGACCGCCTGCATGAAGCCTTCGAGGCCGAAGCCGAGCGCCTCGGGCTGTTTGCCTGGGAGCTGACGTTGCAGTTGACCGCCGCGTCGGCGCAGGACTATGAGACCCAACGCATGGAAGTCCACAAGGAAGTGGCCGAGATGGCCGGTATGGACTGGCTGGAGTATTGCGAGTTATATGGATTAGGCAAGTAACCGTCGCCGCTCAAGGATTTATCTAACGATGCTGCCCTCGTCCTCCAGCACCCACGCCAGTCCGGGCCATCTGCATATCCAGAAATGGCGCGGACGCATCGGCCTGTCGCTGGTGGCCGCACTCTCGGTACTGGCCGGCATGACCGATGCCATCGGCTTCATGGCCAGCGGCGATTTCGTTTCATTCATGAGCGGCAACACCACCCGTCTCGCCGTGGCCATCAGCGACGGCGACATGGGCCTGACTCTGCGCCTGATGATCCTCGTGGCCACGTTCATCATCGGCAACGCCCTGGGCATCGTCGTCAGCCGTCTTGGCGGCCGGCGGGCGCTGCCCTTGCTGCTCTGCATCGCCACCCTGCTCTGCGGTGCCGCTGCCTGGCCTTATGACGAACAACTGCCGGCGTTGCTGGCGGCGATCATCGCCATGGGCATGCTCAATGCCGCGGTGGAAGAAGTGAATGGCCTGCCGGTCGGCCTGACCTACGTCACCGGCGCCCTGTCGCGCTTCGGTCGCGGCCTGGGGCGCTGGATGCTCGGCGAACGGCGCAACGGCTGGCGAGTGCAGTTGATTCCCTGGGCCGGGATGTTTGCCGGCGCGGTGCTCGGTGCGGTGCTGGAGCATCATCTTGGGCTCAGGGCGCTGTTTGTCAGCGGGTTGCTGGCGGGAGGGATCGGGTTGCTGTCGTTGAAGATTCCGCGGCGTTGGCAGTTGGGGTATATGCCGCGTTGAATCTTGTATTGACTGTAAGGGCCTCATCGCGGGCAAGCCCGCTCCCACAGGGGTTTGTGTGATGTCAAAGATTCCAGCTTCACCAAATAACCTGTGGGAGCGGGCTTGCCCGCGATGGGGCCCTTACAGACAACATCGATTTAGCCGACCCGCCGATAAAGCTTTATCATGACCGCAGTTTTGCTGATCGAGTCCGTCATGAAGTTCGCCATCGCGCTGTTTTCCGCCGCCCATGCGCCCTCCTCGCGCCGCGCCTTGCTGTTCGCCCAGGCCGCGCTGGCCGGCGGGCATGAGATTGTCCGGCTGTTTTTCTATCAGGACGGCGTTCATAACGCCTCCGGTAGCGTGGTCACCCCACAGGATGAGCTGGATTTGCCCAGTCAATGGCGCACCTTCGTCACCGAGCATCAACTGGACGGCGTCGTCTGTATCGCCGCCGCCCTGCGGCGTGGTGTGTTGAACGCAGAAGAAGCCGGACGTTATCAGCGCGAAGCGGTTGCCGTGGGCGCGCCGTGGGAATTGTCCGGGCTGGGCCAGTTGCATGACGCAGTGCAGGACGCTGACCGCCTGATTTGTTTCGGAGGTGCGTGAAAATGCCCAGATCCTTGCTGATTATCAGCCGTCAGTCCCCATGGTCCGGGCCGGGTGCACGGGAAGCGCTGGACATCGTACTGGCCGGCGGCGCTTTTGATTTGCCTGTCGGCCTGTTGTTCCTCGATGATGGTGTGTTCCAGCTCGCCGCGAAACAGGACGCCAGGGCCCTGCAACAGAAGGACCTGAGCGCCAATCTGCAAGCGCTGCCGATGTTCGGTGTCGAGGACCTGTTTGTCTGTGGCGACAGCGCTGCTGAACGCGGCCTGGACCCGAGCGCTTTGTCGCTCGAAGACATCCAGGTGCTGGCCGCCCATGAAATCACCGCACTTATTGACCGTTACCACCAGGTGATCACCCTCTGATGTCGACTTTGCATGTGTTGTCTCATTCCCCTTTCGGCGACGATCGCCTGACCAGCTGCCTGCGCGTGATTGGCGCCGAGGATGCGCTGCTGCTGTCTGGCGACGCGGCCTATGCCTTGCAACCGGGCACCGCGCCGTTCAATGTGCTGAGTACCCGCAGTCTGAAACTGTTCGTGCTGGCTGAAGATGCCCAGGCTCGCGACCTGCAAACGCCGGACTGGGCCAAGGCCATCGACTACCCGGCCTTTGTCGAACTGTCGATCCACTACGACAAGGTCAACAGTTGGCTATGAATGTCCTGACCGTGGGCGCCCGCGCCATCGAGCTGGACAAGGACGGTTTTCTGGTGGAACTGAGCGACTGGTCACTTGAAGTCGCCAGCGCCCTCGCCACCGCCGAAGACATCGAGCTGAGCCCCGAACACTGGGAAATCCTCGAATTGCTGCGTCATTTCTACACCGAATTCCAGCTGTCCCCCGCCACGCGCCCGCTGATCAAGTACACCGCATTGAAACTCGGCCCGGAAAAAGGCAACAGCCTGCACCTGAACCGACTGTTCAAAGGCACCCCTGCCAAACTCGCCGCGAAACTGGCGGGCCTGCCCAAACCGACGAATTGCTTATGACCGACTTGACCCTCGAAACACCCGCCGAGCACCCGTTCGCCCAGTTCGTGCGCATCCTCGGCAAAGGCAAGCGTGGCGCCCGCGACCTGACTCGCGAAGAAGCCCGCCTGGCCATGGGCATGGTGCTCGACGACAAGGTCGAGGACACCCAGCTCGGCGCTTTCCTGATGTTGCTGCGGCACAAGGAAGAAAGCGCCGAGGAGATGGCGGGGTTCACCGAAGCCTTGCGTGAACGCTTACAGGCACCGGCGTTGAATGTCGATCTGGACTGGCCGACCTATGCCGGCAAGAAACGTCATCTGCCGTGGTACCTGCTGGCGGCCAAGTGCCTGGCGCAGAACGGTGTGCGGATTTTCATGCACGGCGGCGGCGCGCACACGGCGGGACGGCTGTATAGCGAACAGTTGCTCGAAACCTTGCAGATCCCGCTGTGCCGCAACTGGCAGCAGGTCGGCGCGGCACTCGATAATGGCGGCCTGGCTTTCATGCCATTGGTGGATTGGGCTCCGCAGTTGCAACGGATGATCGACCTGCGCAACACCTTGGGTCTGCGTTCACCGATCCATTCCCTGGCACGGATCCTCAACCCATTGGGCGCTCGCTGTGGCCTGCAAAGCATCTTTCATCCCGGCTACCAAGCGGTGCATCGCGATGCCAGCGGTTTGCTCGGCGACACCGCGATCGTGGTGAAAGGCGACGGCGGCGAGATCGAGATCAACCCGGACGCCGACAGTCACCTGTACGGCACCAGCGGTGGCGAGAGTTGGGATGAGGAATGGCCGCAACGGTCAGCCCAGCGCCACGTCAAACCGGCCAGCCTCGAGCCTGAACACTTGAAAGCCGTGTGGCGCGGCGACGTGGTCGACAGCTACCCGCAAATGGCCCTGATTTCGACCATGGCCCTGGCCTTGCGCGGCCTCGGCCAGAGTCGCGAACAAGCTTTCGAAACCGCCCAGCAGTATTGGGATGCGCGGGACAGATCGATTTAACCGATCATAACTGCCCAACCTTTGCGCTTTTAGTTCGAACCTATGCGAATAGACTCCTCTCCAACGCTTATCGGTCGAGGAGTCTTGAAATGGGTTTATTAGTCGAAGGCCGCTGGCACGACCAGTGGTACGAAAGCAGCAAAGACGGCGCGTTCCAGCGTGAACAGGCGCAGCGTCGCAACTGGGTGACCGCCGACGGTAAGCCAGGCCCTAGCGGTGTCGGGGGCTTTGCGGCCGAGGCCGGTCGCTATCATCTCTATGTGTCCCTTGCCTGTCCTTGGGCTCATCGCACGCTGATCCTGCGCAAATTAAAAGGTCTGGAAAGCCTGATCGACGTATCGGTGGTCAGCTGGCTGATGCTGGAAAACGGCTGGACCTTCGACCAGCACCTGGGCTCGACCGGCGACAAGCTCGATCACTTCACGTTCATGCATCAGCGCTACACCGCCGATACCGCCGACTACACCGGCCGCGTCACCGTACCGGTGCTCTGGGACAAACAGCAGAACCGCATCGTCAACAACGAATCGGCGGAGATCATCCGCATGTTCAACAGCGCCTTCGATGATTTGACCGGCAATGATCTGGATTTTTATCCGGCACCGTTGCGCAGCGAGATCGACGCGTTGAACGAGCGGATTTATCCGGCAGTGAACAATGGTGTTTATCGCGCCGGATTCGCCACCTCGCAGAAGGCTTATGAAGAGGCATTCGATGAGTTGTTTGCCGAGCTGGATCGGCTGGAGCAGTTGCTGGACGCCAATCGTTATCTGACCGGTGAGTATTTGACGGAAGCCGATATTCGGCTGTTTACCACGATGATTCGCTTCGACGCGGTGTATTACGGGCACTTCAAGTGCAACCTGCACCGGATTGCCGATTATCCGAATCTGTCGAACTGGCTACGGGAGATTTATCAGTGGCCGGGGGTGGCCGGGACGGTGAGTTTTGAGCATATCAAGCATCACTACTATGGCAGTCACAAGACCATCAATCCGACGGGGATTGTGCCTAAGGGGCCGGCGCAGGATTTCACTGCGGCGCATGATCGGGCGCGGTTGAGTGGGAAAGGGGTTTGGCGCAGGGCCTGAAGATTTGTGCAGGTTTTAGGGCCCCATCGTCGGAACGCCGCCCGGAGCAAGCTCGCTCCCACAGGTTATGTGGTGAAGCTGCAATCTTTTGCATCACATAAATCCCTGTGGGAGCGAGCTTGCTCGCGATGGGGGCGACTCGGTGTTCAGAGTTGCCCCTGAGCCCCTTCAAACCAAGCCAGTTTCTCGCGCAACTGCACCACTTCCCCAACAATCACCAATGTCGGCGCATGCACCTCATGCTCCGCCACCAGCTGTGGAAGGTCGGCCAGGGTGCCGGTAAACACCCGCTGATTGACCGTAGTGCCCTGCTGAATCAACGCCGCCGGGGTATCCGCCGCGCGACCGTGCCTGATCAATTGCTCGCAGATGATCGGCAACCCCACCAATCCCATGTAAAACACCAGGGTTTGCGCCGGCGCGACCAGATCGGCCCACGGCAGATCGGTGGAGCCGTCCTTGAGGTGCCCGGTGACGAACCGCACCGACTGCGCGTAATCGCGGTGGGTCAGCGGGATCCCGGCATAGGCCGCGCAACCGCTGGCCGCCGTGATCCCTGGCACGACCTGGAACGGGATGCCATGGGCCGCCAGTTCTTCGATCTCTTCCCCGCCACGGCCGAAGATAAACGGATCGCCGCCCTTCAGGCGCACCACGCGTTTACCGGCCTTGGCCAGATCCACCAAGCGCTGGTTGATCTGATCCTGAGGCACGGCGTGATCGGCGCGGCGTTTGCCGACGTACACCCGCTCGGCATCGCGACGACACAAATCGAGGATCGCCGGCGCCACCAGGCGGTCATACAGCACCACATCGGCTTGCTGCATCAGGCGCAAGGCGCGGAAGGTCAGCAGGTCGGGATCACCCGGCCCTGCCCCCACCAAATAGACTTCGCCAGTGGCAACAGGTGCCTGGCCATTGATTTTCGCCAGCATCAAGCGCTCGGCTTCGGCCCCCTGCCCGGCCAGTTGCCGATCGGCAATCGGGCCCTGGAACACGTCTTCCCAGAACGCCCGACGCTGCTGCACATCCGGGAACAGGCGTTTGACCTGGCTGCGAAAACGCGCCGCCAGACCGGCAAGTTGCCCGTAGGTGGAAGGAATCCAGGTTTCCAGTTTGGCGCGGATCAACCGTGCCAGCACCGGCGCATCGCCGCCGCTGGAGACCGCGATGATCAGCGGCGAACGATCGACGATCGCCGGGAAGATCACGCTGCACAGGGCTGGCGCATCCACCACGTTGACCGGCACGCAACGCCGATGGGCGTCGGCGGAAACCTGAGCGTTCAGCGATTCGTCATCAGTAGCGGCAATGATCAGCCCGCAACCGTCCAGATCGGCCTCGACGTAACCACGCAACAAGCATTCGCCACCGCTGCCGGCCACCAGTTCGCGCAGTTGCGGTTCGATTTCAGGTGCGACCACCCGCAGCAGCGCACCGGCTTCGGCCAGCAGGCGGGATTTGCGCAAGGCAATCTCCCCCCCGCCGACGACCAACACACGACTGCCGCGAAGGTTATGAAACAGCGGCAGATAGTCCATTTCAGCCGATGACCTCGATGCCACCCATGTACGGTTTCAGCACGTCAGGCACACGGATCGAACCGTCGGCCTGCTGGTAGTTTTCCAGCACCGCCACCAGGGTACGACCGACCGCCAGACCGGAACCGTTGAGGGTGTGAACCAGCTCAGGCTTGCCGGTTTCCGGGTTGCGGAAACGCGCTTGCATCCGACGGGCCTGGAAGTCGCCACAGTTGGAGCACGAGGAAATCTCGCGGTACTTGTCCTGGCTCGGAATCCACACTTCCAGGTCGTAAGTCTTGACCGCGCTGAAGCCCATGTCGCCGGTGCACAGCGCCAGGGTGCGGTACGGCAGCTCGAGCAGTTGCAGGACTTTCTCGGCGTTGGCGGTCAGGCCTTCCAGCGCTTCCATCGAAGTCGACGGCTCAACGATCTGCACCATCTCGACCTTGTCGAACTGGTGCTGGCGAATCATGCCGCGAGTGTCGCGACCCGACGCGCCGGCTTCGCTACGGAAGCACGGGGTGTGCGCAACGAACTTGATCGGCAGCAGTTTCGAATCGACGATTTCGCCAGCGACGATGTTGGTCAGCGACACTTCGGCGGTCGGGATCAGGTACAGATCGGCTTCACCTTCGCGAGCGATCTTGAACAGGTCTTCTTCGAACTTCGGCAGCTGGCCGGTGCCTTGCAGCGCCGGTGCTTGAACCAGGTAAGGCGTGTAGGCCTCTTCGTAACCGTGTTCGCTGGTGTGCAGGTTGATCATGAACTGCGCCAGGGCGCGGTGCAGACGGGCGATCGGGCCGCGCAGCAGGGCGAAACGCGCGCCGGACAGTTTGGCGGCGGTTTCGAAATCCAGCCAGCCGAACTTCTCGCCCAGGGCCACGTGGTCCTGCACCGGGAAGTCAAACACGGCCGGCGTGCCCCAACGGCGCACTTCGACGTTGCCGTCTTCGTCATCACCGATCGGCACCGATTCGTGCGGCAGGTTGGGGATACCGAGCAGGATCGAGTCCAGATCGGTCTGGATCCCGTCCAGCTCGACTTTACCGGCACTCAACTCATTCGCCATGCGCTCGACGTCGGCCATCAGCGGCGCGATGTCTTCGCCGCGCTGCTTGGCCTGACCGATGGACTTGGAACGTGCATTACGCTCAGCCTGCAGTGCTTCGGTGCGGGTCTGGACGGTCTTGCGCTGTTCTTCCAGCGCTTCGATGCGCGCAACATCCAGCTTATAGCCACGGGATGCCAGGCGGTCCGCTACGTCCTGAAGGTTGCTACGTAACAGTTTGGAATCGAGCATGTCGGTTTCTCGTTTATCAAAGTTTGGTCAAGGACAGGCCGGCCCAGGTGGCAAGCAGCCCGCCGAATACGCTGATCGCCGCATAGCCCAGGGCCAGCGGCACTTGCCCGCTTTCCAGCAAGCGCACCGTATCCAGTGAAAAGGATGAAAAAGTCGTCAGCCCCCCGAGGAAGCCGACAATCAGCCCGGCGCGCACTTCGAAAGGCACGTCCGGGCGAATCAAAAACAGACCGTATAGAACGCCGATCAGCAGACAGCCCACGATATTAACGGCCAGCGTCGCGGTATAGAAGTGCCGCGGCCAATTAGCGTTGATCCAATTGCCGGTGGCGAAGCGCAACAGCGTGCCGGCGACGCCACCCACGGAAACCGCAACGATCAATGGGAGCACTATTTTCTCCGCTGCCGGGGGCTGAGTCGGTCCAGTTGCGCCAGGTGATTGAGTTTCTCGCCGATCTTCAGCTCCAGGCCCCGTGGCACCGGCTGATAGAAGGGTTGCGGCTCGAGTTCTTCCGGAAAGTAGTCTTCACCCGCGGCGTAGGCATCCGGTTCATCGTGGGCGTAACGGTATTCGTCGCCATACCCCAGCTGTTTCATCAACTTGGTCGGCGCGTTACGCAGGTGCAGCGGCACTTCCAGCGAACCGTGTTCGGTGGCGCTGCGCAGGGCGGCCTTAAACCCCATGTACACCGCGTTGCTTTTCGGCGCGCAAGCCAGATACGTGATGGCCTGGGCCACGGCCAATTCGCCTTCGGGGCTGCCGAGGCGCTCCTGCACTTCCCACGCGGCCAGGCACAGGCTCAGGGCGCGCGGGTCGGCGTTGCCGATGTCTTCGCTGGCCATGCGCACCACGCGACGCGCCAGGTACAGCGGATCGCAACCGCCGTCGATCATCCGCGCGAACCAATACAACGCACCGTCGGGGTTGGAGCCGCGCACCGATTTATGCAGCGCGGAAATCTGGTCATAGAACGCCTCACCGCCCTTGTCGAAACGGCGACGGGTATCGCCCAACAGGCTTTGCAGCAGATCGACACCGATCTCGCTGTGGTCTTCGGCCAGGTCCGAGGCGTTTTCCAGCAGGTTGAGCAGGCGTCGGCCATCGCCATCGGCCGCAGACAGCAGCATCTGGAAACCTTCATCACTGAGGGTCAGTTGGCGTTTGCCCAGGCCACGCTCTTCGGTCAGCGCGCGATGCACCAGTTTGCGCAGGGCCGTTTCGTCGAGACTTTTGAGCACGTAGACGCGCGCCCGGGACAGCAAGGCGTTGTTGAGTTCGAACGAGGGGTTTTCCGTGGTCGCGCCGATGAAGATCAGCGTGCCGTCTTCGACATACGGCAGGAACGCATCCTGCTGGGACTTGTTGAAGCGATGCACTTCGTCGACGAACAGGATGGTGCGCTTGCCGTACTGCCCGGCCTGCTGCCTGGCGATTTCCACCGCCTGGCGGATTTCCTTGACCCCGGCCAGCACCGCCGAAACCGTCTCGAAGTGCGCATCCGAGACTTCCGCCAGCAGCCGCGCCAGGGTGGTCTTGCCCACACCCGGCGGCCCCCAGAAAATCATCGAGTGCAGGGCACCCTGCTCCAGGGCTTCGCGCAATGGCTTGCCGCGAGCGAGCAGGTGTTCCTGACCGACGTACTCATCCAGATTGGCCGCGCGCAAACGGGCGGCCAGGGGCTGAGCAATCGGGGCACTGCGAAACAGGTCCATCACTACTTATGAAACCTCACTGGGTCCTGATGCCGACGTATTTATCACCACACCCCCTATGGGAGCGGGCTTGCCCGCGATGGCGGCGCGTCAGTCACATCAATGCTGGATGTGCCGACGCTATCGCGGGCAAGCCCGCTCCCACAGGTTCTGTGTTTGTTCTTTATTCCTGGATCACATCGGCACCCTTGGGGATGACGAACTTGAACTTGGACGCCGCAATCGGCTCGTTGGCCTTCACCCCGGTGAACAGGATATTGGTGCGCTGGCCGACACTGTCGATCAGTTGCATATCATTGACCAGACCATTGCGGAACGACAGACGCAGGCTGTCGAACAGCGTGTCCTTGGTTTTCGGTTTCAGGGTGAAGTCGATCACGCCGCCGGCTTCCTTGGCGCTGATATCGAAGCTCTGGCTGATCTTGGACACATCACCGGACAGCAGCAACGCCGGCGTCTGGGTCAGGCGCAGGTCGAGGGTCTTGATGGTGACCTGTTCCAGGTCCGGGTCCCACAGCGTTACCTTTTTGCCGTCGGAGACCATGGTCTGCTCGGCCGGCGCATCGGTGTGCCAGTAGAACAGGCCCGGGCGCTGCAACGACATTTCACCGGCCGTTTCCTGCAACTGGGTGCCGCCGCCGTCGAGGGTCAGCTGGGAGAAACGTGCGGTCAGGGTCTGGGATTTTTCCAGCAGTTGGGTCAGGCGCGCCACGTCCTTGTCATCGGCGTGGGCCGAGAGCGTGGTCAAAGCCAGAACCGGCAGCAATAGCATGCGGATAAGACGCATGGGAGTCCTCATAACATTCGTGGGGGGTGCGGGGCGCATTTCTGCGCCAACGCTTTTCAATTCAAGGCCTGTTCAAATCAGTCGCGTACCGGGCCAGGCGCCAGGACTTCACGGGAACCGTTGGTGTTCATCGACGTCACGACCCCGGCCATTTCCATGGCTTCGATCATGCGCGCGGCGCGGTTGTAGCCGATTTTCAGCTTGCGCTGAACCGCGGAGATGGAGGCGCGACGGCTTTCCAGGACGAATTGCACGGCTTCGTCATAGAGCGCATCGGTTTCGGGATCATCGTCGCCACCGCCGCTGCCGCCGTCGAAACCGCTACCCGGCTCTTCGACACCGGCGAGGATCTCGTCGTTGTATTCCGGCGCGCCGCGCAGTTTCCAGGCTTCAACCACCCGGTGAACCTCGTCATCGGAGACGAAGGCACCGTGGACACGGATCGGCAGGCTGGTGCCCGGCGGCATGTACAGCATGTCACCGTGACCCAGCAACTGCTCGGCACCGCCCTGGTCGATGATGGTTCGCGAGTCGATCTTGCTCGATACCTGGAACGCCATGCGCGTCGGGATGTTCGCCTTGATCAGGCCGGTGATCACGTCGACCGACGGACGCTGGGTCGCGAGGATCAAGTGGATACCGGCCGCTCGGGCTTTCTGGGCGATACGGGCGATCAGTTCTTCAACCTTCTTGCCGACGATCATCATCATGTCGGCGAACTCGTCGACGACCACCACAATGGTCGGCAGCTTGGTCAGCAGCGGCGCTTCGTCATGAATGCTTTCGCGCTTGTACAACGGATCGGTCAGCGGCTCGCCGGCGTCCTGGGCTTCCTTGACCTTGGCATTGAAGCCCGACAGGTTACGCACGCCCATCTTCGCCATCAGTTTGTAGCGACGCTCCATCTCCGCCACGCTCCAGCGCAGGGCGTTGGCCGCGTCTTTCATGTCGGTCACGACCGGGCACAGCAGGTGCGGAATGCCTTCGTAGATCGACAGTTCGAGCATTTTCGGGTCGATCATGATCAGTTTGGCGTCTTCCGGTCCGGACTTGAACAGGATCGACAGGATCATCGCGTTCACACCCACCGATTTACCGGAACCTGTGGTACCGGCCACCAGCAAGTGCGGCATTTTCGCCAGGTCGGTGATGACCGGCTTGCCGCCGATATCATGACCCAGGGCCAGGGTGACCGGCGACTTGAAGTTATCGTACTCGGGGGTCGACAGCACTTCGGAGAACCGCACGATCTGCCGGTCTTCGTTCGGAATCTCGATACCGACCGTGGTCTTGCCCGGGATCACTTCCACCACGCGTACGCTGGTCACGGCCAGGGAACGGGCCAGGTCTTTCGCCAGGTTGGAGATGCGGCTGACCTTGACGCCTGCCGCGGGCTGGATTTCGTAACGGGTAATCACCGGGCCCGGGTGAATCGAATCCACCGAGACTTCGACGCCGAATTCCTTGAGCTTGATTTCCAGCAAGTGGCCCACCGCGGCCAGGGATTCAGGCGAGTAATTGAGTTGTTTCTTTTCCGCGGGGTCGAGAATCGAGATCGGCGGCAACGTGCCTTCGACGGCGCTGTCGACGAACAGCGGTGCCTGCTTCTCTTTTTCCACGCGCTTGCTGGGGGCCGCGGGTTTCGGCGGCGCTGGCGCGATCACTGGCGGTACCTGCTTTTCGCGGTCCGACATGTGTTTGCTCAAGGCTTGCTCGCGCTCGATCAGGCGCTCCTTGACCTTGGCCTGCTCGCGCTTGTCGGTGACGCTCGGCGCCACCACGTCATGCACGCGGTCGTCGACTTCACGCAATTGCGCCACCAGCTGCTTGCGCTCGACACGGGCCGCCCACCAGCGATTGGCCGCGCCCTGGAACAGCTCGAACAGGTCGAGCGTGATCTTGCCGGTGACGTCCATCACCTTGAACCACGACAGGTCGGTGAACACCGTCAGGCCGAACAGGAACAGCGCGATGAACAACAATGTGCTGCCCTGGATGTTCAACGCATTCCTGGCTACGTCACCGAGGCTTTCACCCAACGCGCCGCCAGCGCCGGCCGGCAGACCGGTCGCCGCGTGGAAATGGATATGGGCCAGGGCCGCGCCGGACAAGACCAGGAACACCAGGCCGATCAGGCGCCAGGAGAACAGCCAGCCGCTCCATTCCCAGGGTTCGTGGCGCTGACGGAAGATCTGCCAGGCCTTGACCGCCAGCAGCAACGGGAAGATGTAGGCGAAGTAACCCAGCACCATGAACAGGATGTCGGCGCTGTAGGAGCCGGCCGGGCCGCCGAAGTTCTGCACGTCGTCGATCTTGCTGTTGTGGCTCCAGCCCGGATCGTCCTTGCCATAGGTCAGCAAGGCCATCATCAGGAACAGGCACAAGGCACCGACGGCGATCAACGCACCTTCCTTGAGTCGGTAGTGCAATTGCTGGCGCCAGAGCGGAACGACGGCTGGTTTAGGTGCTGCGGTGGATTTCTTCAAAACGCTTCTTTTCCTGCGCCCATGGCGCGTCCATCTGTTGAATGACTATAAAAAACTGCCCAACCCAGGCAGGTAAAAAAGTTAACAGGCGCAACTGGGACTACTTTTAACACTGCACCCCGGTTTTTATAAACACGGCTCGCAATGCTTATTTTGTTACAAGCACGCTGACAGCAGGCATTGTACGGGTTTGTTCGTCCGATGCCATGCTTGCAATCCCGGGTGTAGCATAGTCAACGGGACTTGCATGCGGTTCAATTTGAGCATGCATTCTCTTTCGTGACAAAGGCTTATGAGGTGTTTTTATGAGCGAAGCGAAGCATTCCCGCCTGATCATTCTGGGTTCCGGCCCTGCCGGTTACAGCGCGGCCGTTTATGCCGCCCGCGCCAACCTCAAACCCGTTGTCATTACCGGCATACAGGCAGGTGGCCAGCTCACCACCACCGTCGAAGTCGACAACTGGCCCGGCGATGTCGAAGGCCTCACCGGCCCGGTGCTGATGGAGCGCATGCAAAAACACGCCGAACGCTTTGACACAGAGATTGTTTACGACCACATCCACACGGCCAAGTTGCAACAGCGCCCGTTCGAGCTCATCGGCGACAGCGGTACGTACACCTGCGACGCACTGATTATCGCCACCGGCGCCTCGGCGCAATACCTCGGGCTGCCCTCGGAAGAAGCCTTTGCCGGCAAAGGGGTTTCGGCCTGCGCGACGTGCGACGGCTTTTTTTACCGCAAACAGGTGGTCGCGGTGATCGGCGGCGGCAACACAGCGGTCGAGGAAGCCCTGTACTTGTCGAACATCGCCAGTGAAGTCCATCTGATTCACCGGCGCGACAAGTTGCGCGCCGAGAAGATTCTGCAGGACAAACTCTTTGAAAAAGCCGCCAATGGCAATATTCGCCTGCACTGGAACCAGCATCTGGATGAAGTGCTGGGCGATGCCAGCGGCGTGACCGGCGCCCGCCTGCGGGACAGCCACAGCGGCGAAACCCGCGAATTGCCGCTGACCGGGGTCTTCATCGCCATCGGCCACAAACCCAACACCGACCTGTTCCAGGGCCAACTGGAAATGCGTGACGGCTATTTGCTGGTCAAGGGTGGCAGCGAAGGCGATGCCACCGCCACCGCGATCGCCGGCGTATTTGCTGCCGGCGACGTGGCCGATCACGTTTATCGCCAGGCCGTCACGTCCGCCGGGGCCGGCTGCATGGCCGCACTGGACGCAGAGAAATACCTCGACGACATTCCCACCGTTTGACGGCACACTTCCGGCGGGCCTGACAGCCCGCTACTGCCCTCCCCTCCTGCAAAGCCCGGATGCCATGCTGACTTGGTTACAACGCAACACCCTGACCTTCCCGCCGCTGGAAAAGGCCATGCGCGACCCCAACGGGCTGCTGGCGGCGGGCGGCGACCTGTCCGCCGATCGGCTGATCAAGGCCTATCGCCATGGCTGTTTTCCGTGGTTCTCGGAAGGCCAGCCGATCCTCTGGTGGTCGCCGGACCCACGCACGGTGTTATTTCCCGACGAACTGCATGTCTCGCGCAGCCTGAACAAGTTGCTGCGCCAACAACGCTACCAAGTGACCTTCGATCAGGATTTTGCCGCGGTCATCCGCGCCTGCGCCGCGCCGCGGGAATACGCCGACGGCACCTGGATCACCGAAGCCATGCAGGATGCCTACCTCGAGCTGCACAAGCGGGGTTACGCGCATTCGGTGGAAGTCCGGGACCAGGGCGAACTGGTCGGCGGGCTGTATGGCCTGGCCATGGGGCAGCTGTTTTTCGGCGAGTCGATGTTCAGCCGCGCCGACAATGCCTCCAAATATGGCTTTGCCACGCTGGTGCGACATCTGGAAGACTCAGGCTTTGTGCTGATCGACTGCCAGATGCCGACCGACCATCTGCACAGCCTCGGCGCCCGGGCGATTCCCCGCCGCGAGTTCGCCGGCTACCTGGCGCGGCACCTGGACCAACCCAGCCGCGCCACCTGGGTTTGCTGAGCGACTTTGGCCCGCGTGACTTACACTTATTCAAAAGCGCTTACACTTATCCAAAAGCTTATCGAGGGTTGATCATGACCGAGTTGGCGCGCTTGAAGTTTTATGCCACTCAGCCCCACTCTTGCAGTTATCTGCCCGAGGAGCAGGCCACGACCTTGTTCCTCGACCCTAGCCAGCCCATGGATGTGCATGTCTACGCAGACCTGTCGGAAATGGGTTTTCGTCGCAGCGGCGATCATCTGTACCGGCCCCATTGCCAGAATTGCAATGCGTGCGTACCGGCGCGTATTCCTGTGGCGCAGTTTTCACCCAACCGTCAACAGAAGCGCATCTTCAAGCGCAACGCCGATGTGCAAGTCCGTCCGGCCAGACCCAAGTTCAGCGAGGAGTACTTCGACCTCTATCAACGCTATATCGAGCAGCGTCATGCCGATGGCGACATGTACCCGCCGAGCCGCGATCAGTTTTCGACCTTCCTGGTACGGGACCTGCCGTTTTCCCGGTTCTATGAATTCCGTCTCGAAGGCCGGTTGCTGGCAGTGGCTGTCACCGACTTGCTGCCCAACGGTCTGTCGGCGGTCTACACCTTCTACGAGCCCGATGAAGAGCGCCGCAGCCTGGGGCGTTACGCGATCCTCTGGCAGATTACCGAGGCCCGGCGACTGGGCCTGGAAGCGGTCTACCTCGGCTACTGGATCAAGAACTGCAAAAAAATGAGCTACAAGACTCAATATCGCCCTATCGAACTGCTGATTAATCAGCGCTGGGTCATCCTGAACTAGAGCAAGCCCTAAACCCCTTGGCTTAAACCCCATTTTTCGGGCACAATGCACGCCGCTTTTGCCTGGCGCAGTTGCACCGGGCCATTCATTGGACACCGAGGGCTTTACTGCATGTCGAAAGAAGACAGCTTCGAAATGGAAGGCACTGTCGTCGACACCCTGCCCAACACCATGTTTCGCGTGGAGTTGGAAAATGGGCACGTCGTAACCGCGCATATCTCCGGCAAGATGCGCAAGAACTACATTCGTATTCTTACCGGTGACAAAGTGCGCGTCGAGCTGACGCCCTATGACTTGAGCAAAGGGCGCATCACTTACCGCGCTCGCTAATCAAGTCAATACAAGACGCCCGGCTTATGCCGGGCGTTTTTGTTTGCCTGCGATTTACCCCTTCACTTTTGAACACCTGCACAAAACCCCTGTGGGAGCGAGCTTGCTCGCGATAGCGGCGGATCAGTCGACATCAATGTTGAATGACATGCCGTCATCGCGAGCAAGCTCGCTCCCACAGGGTTACGTGTTGATTCTCAAAATTCAGCAGACAGCAAAAAGGCGCCTTTCGGCGCCTTTTGCTGTGTAGCGGTTAACGTCAGGCCATCTCAGCCGTGGTCTCGAACTCGAAGGTCAACTCGCCGTCCTTGAGATCGATGTGCACCACGCCACCATGGTCGGCCAGTTCGCCAAAGAGTATCTCTTCCGCCAGCGGACGCTTGATCTTGTCCTGGATCAAACGCGCCATGGGTCGAGCGCCCATTGCCGAATCGTAGCCACCGGCTGCCAGCCAGCTGCGCGCGGCGTCCGTCACTTCCAGCTGCACACGCTTGTCTTCCAACTGCGCCTGAAGCTCGGTAAGGAACTTGTCCACCACGCTCTTGATGACCTCATGACTGAGGCGACCAAATTGGATAATGGTGTCCAGACGGTTGCGGAATTCCGGCGTGAAGCTCTTCTTGATCACTTCCATCGCATCGGACGAATGGTCCTGATGGGTGAAACCGATCGAAGCACGGGCTGCGGTTTCGGCACCGGCGTTGGTCGTCATGATGACGATCACGTTACGGAAGTCCGCCTTGCGCCCGTTGTTATCGGTCAGCGTACCGTGGTCCATGACCTGCAACAGCAGGTTGAAGACTTCCGGATGCGCCTTCTCGATTTCATCGAGCAACAGCACGCAGTGAGGCTGCTTGGTGATGGCTTCGGTCAACAGGCCGCCCTGATCGAACCCGACATAGCCTGGAGGCGCACCGATCAGACGCGATACGGTGTGGCGCTCCATGTACTCGGACATGTCGAAACGAACCAGTTCGATGCCCAACGCCTTGGCCAACTGACGCGCCGCTTCGGTCTTGCCGACCCCGGTAGGCCCTGCGAACAGGAACGAACCGACAGGCTTGTCAGGCGACTTGAGGCCGGCACGGGACAGTTTGATCGCGGTCGACAGCGAGTCGATCGCGGCATCCTGGCCAAATACCGTCAGTTTCAAGTCACGTTCAAGGTTACGCAGCAGTTCCTTGTCGGAGCTGGTGACGTGTTTAGGCGGAATCCGCGCGATTTTCGCGACGATGTCCTCGACCTGAGGCACTTCGATGCGTTTTACGCGCTTCTCGATTGGCTGCAGACGCTGATAGGCGCCCGCCTCGTCGATGACGTCGATGGCCTTGTCCGGCATGTGCCGGTCATTGATGTAGCGCGACGCCAGCTCAGCCGCCGCACGCAACGCTTCATCGCTGTATTCGATGTTGTGATGCGCTTCGAAACGCCCTTTCAGGCCGCGCAGGATACCGATGGTGTCTTCCACCGACGGCTCCGACACATCGACCTTCTGGAAGCGCCGGGCCAAGGCACGGTCCTTCTCGAAGATCCCGCGGAATTCCTGGAACGTGGTCGAACCGATGCAACGGATATCACCGGACGACAGCAGCGGCTTGAGCAGGTTCGAAGCGTCCATGACGCCACCGGACGCGGCACCCGCACCGATGATGGTGTGGATTTCGTCGATGAACAGGATCGCCTGCGGACGTTTTTTCAGCTCATTGAGCAATGCCTTGAAGCGCTTCTCGAAATCGCCGCGGTATTTGGTCCCGGCCAGCAGCGCCCCCAGGTCGAGGGAATACACCACGCTGTTGGCCAGCAGGTCCGGCACCTGGTTGTCGACAATGCGCTTGGCCAGGCCTTCGGCAATCGCGGTTTTACCCACGCCTGCCTCGCCCACCAGCAGCGGATTGTTCTTGCGACGACGCGCCAGGATCTGCGCGACACGCTCGACTTCCAGCTCACGGCCTACCAACGGGTCGATACGACCCTGGCGCGCGAGTTCGTTGAGGTTGCTGGCATAAGCATCCAGGGGATTGCCTGAAGAGGAAGACTCACCGCCCTCGTCGTCCTGCATATCTTGCTCACCTTCAGAGTGATCGCCGTGCCCCGGCACTTTGGAAATGCCATGGGCGATGTAGTTGACGACATCGATGCGCGCGACGCTCTGCTGTTTCAGCAGGAACACCGCCTGACTCTCTTGTTCGCTGAAGATTGCAACCAGCACGTTGGCGCCAGTCACTTCGCGTTTGCCCGAGCTCTGTACGTGAAAGACAGCACGCTGCAGGACACGCTGGAAGCCCAGGGTTGGCTGGGTTTCACGATCCTCGTCATGGACGGGAATCAATGGCGTGGTGGAGTCGATGAACTCCTGCAGGTCATGCTTGAGTTTGTCGAGGTTTGCGCCGCAGGCACGCAAAACGGTGGCGGCAGCCTCATTATCCAATAGGGCCAGCAGGAGGTGTTCGACGGTCATGAACTCATGACGCTTCGATCGGGCCTCCTTGAAGGCAAGATTGAGGGTGACTTCGAGCTCGCGGTTTAACATAGCTTCACCTCATACCCAAGTGGTCGGCGATTAACCGTCCTTCTCGATTTCACAGAGTAGCGGATGCTGGCTTTCCCTGGCGTACTGGTTGACCTGCATGGCCTTCGTCTCGGCGATGTCGCGGGTAAACACTCCACATACTGCCCGTCCTTCTGTGTGGACGGCCAGCATGACCTTGGTCGCCAGCTCGCGATTCAGGTTAAAAAACACCTCGAGCACTTCGACGACGAAATCCATCGGTGTGTAGTCATCGTTGAACAAAACCACCTTATACATCGGTGGTGCCTGTAACGCAGGCTTTGCTTCCTGAACAGCAATGCCTGCTGAATCGTCGTCGTGTTCCTCCGGGCGATCTTTTTGGAGAGTCGGACGATCCTGATTGAATGTTAGTCGAATCTGGCTGATTGCATGCATGGAAAGAAAGGTTCGTCAGTGTGCGAATACAGTGGTGGGGGCGGCCATCGTCGATTTCAACTCCGACTGCCTGGTCACCTTGACTATCGGCAAAACGGTGTTACAACCAATAGAGCCCACAGTGGGTAAAAAAGGTCCGCGGAGTCAACCTTATTTCTAAGAAATGACTGCGGATGTACTGGATGATACTCCAGTGATGGAGTCTGTTGCAGAGGGATATGAGTATGGCGGTCGGCAAGGTGAAATGGTTCAACAACGCCAAGGGGTATGGCTTTATCAACGAGGACGGCAAGGATGAAGATCTGTTTGCCCACTACTCGGCGATCAAAATGGACGGTTATAAAACCCTTAAAGCCGGGCAACCCGTGACCTTCAACATCATCCAGGGCCCGAAGGGGTTGCATGCCGTCGATATCGCCGCCGCCGAGGCTGCGGTAGAACAGACGCTGCCCGCCTCGCAAAACGAAACGGTATCGAGCTGACGCAACCAAACATCCCGTCATAAAAAAACCGCCCGACTCAATCACTGGAGCCGGGCGGTTTTTGTTACAACCGAAATCGCTTACATATGCGAAATCAGCGCATCACCAAACGCCGAAGAAGACAGCAATTTCGCGCCCTCCATCAGACGTTCAAAGTCATAGGTCACGGTCTTGGCGGAGATCGCGCCGTTGGTGCCCTTGATGATCAGGTCGGCCGCCTCGGTCCAGCCCATGTGACGCAGCATCATCTCTGCGGACAGGATCAGCGAACCCGGGTTGACCTGGTCCTTGCCGGCGTATTTCGGCGCAGTACCGTGGGTCGCTTCGAACATCGCGATGGTGTCGGACAGGTTGGCACCCGGCGCGATACCGATACCGCCCACTTCGGCCGCCAGGGCGTCGGAGAGGTAGTCGCCATTGAGGTTCAGGGTCGCGATCACATCGTATTCGGCCGGGCGCAGCAGGATCTGCTGGAGCATGGCGTCGGCGATGGCATCCTTGACGATGACGTTCTTGCCGGTTTTCGGGTTCTTGAACTGCATCCACGGACCGCCATCGAGCAGGGTCGCGCCGAATTCTTCAGCCGCCACTTCGTAGGCCCATTCCTTGAAGGCACCTTCGGTGAACTTCATGATGTTGCCTTTGTGCACGATGGTCAGCGAGTCGCGGTCGTTGTCGACCACATACTGCAGGGCCTTGCGCGCCAGACGCTTGGTGCCTTCCAGGGACACCGGCTTGACGCCGATACCGCAGTTTTCGTCGAAACGGATCTTGGTGACGCCCATTTCTTCTTTCAGGAACTTGATGACCTTGGTCGCCTCCGGCGAACCGGCCTTCCATTCGATACCGGCATAAATGTCTTCCGAGTTTTCGCGGAAGATCGTCATGTCGACGTCGCCAGGTTTCTTGACCGGGCTAGGCACGCCTTCGAACCAGCGCACCGGACGCAGGCAGACATACAGGTCGAGTTGCTGACGCAGGGCCACGTTCAGGGAACGGATGCCGCCGCCGACCGGGGTGGTCAGAGGGCCCTTGATGGAAACCACGTAATCCTTGACCGCGTCCAGGGTTTCCTGGGGTAGCCAGGTGTCCTGATCGTAAACCTGAGTCGCTTTCTCCCCGGCGTAGACTTCCATCCAGGAAATTTTGCGCTCGCTGCCGTAAGCCTTCTTAACAGCAGCGTCGACAACCTTGATCATGACCGGGCTGATATCAACGCCAATACCATCGCCTTCGATGAAGGGGATGATCGGGTTGTTAGGAACATTGAGAGAATGGTCCGCGTTGACGGTGATTTTGTCGCCGACGGCTGGAACCTGAATCTTCTTGTATCCCATGCTGAACTCCATTGTTTGGATTGAACATCTGGCTTCGTTCGAGCGTACCCCAGTTAATTCGGCGCGCAAACCCTCTGTTCCGACCATCTGCCGCAAAGCGGCGCGGTTCGGGGTCTACAAGCCTGAAAGCAAAGGGAAAAACGCCAAACTCAAGCACGGTGCAAGACTCTACGCCCCGCACCCCCCTGCGACCTTTAGACCAATGGACGACATTCGTTGTGTATGAACCATCGGCAGATTGCCAGCTACCTATGTATAATGCCGGCCGCTGACCACAGAGTCACGACGGCCGACCTCTCTGCAACTGGAAATGTAGCCGAGACTTTGGGCCCGAAAAAGCAGGACCGTTACCGCAGTCCACCCGCTTGACGCTCGACTGATGCACCCAACATCACCGCGCACAAATCTCGACATTCGGCTCATGGATGACTTTGAACGAACGCGCTTACCCGGCGCCCCTCGAGTTTTTCTGCGCACGCTTTAGCAAAGAAGAGAGAGTTAATCCGAATATGCCCACCCGCTCGAAGATCATCTATACCTTCACCGACGAAGCCCCCGCCCTCGCCACCTATTCACTGTTGCCTATCGTAGAGGCCTTCACCGCCTCCGCTGATATCGCCGTGGAAACCCGCGATATCTCTCTTGCAGGGCGCATCCTGGCCAGCTTCCCCGAGCAACTGGGTGACAAGGCAGTAGCCGACCACCTCGCCGAACTGGGCGACCTGGCCGTCACGCCTGAAGCCAACATCATCAAGTTGCCGAACATCAGCGCCTCGGTTCCGCAACTGCAAGCCGCGATCAAGGAACTGCAAGCCCAGGGCTTCGCAGTGCCTGACTACCCGGAAACCGTGACCAGCGACGCCGACAAGCTCGCCAAGTCGCGGTACGACAAGATCAAGGGCAGCGCCGTGAACCCGGTCCTGCGCGAAGGCAACTCCGATCGTCGTGCTCCGCTGTCGGTCAAGAACTACGCACGCAAGCACCCGCACAAAATGGGCGCCTGGGCCAAAGACTCCAAGTCCCACGTTGCGCACATGAGCACCGGCGATTTCTACGGCAGCGAGAAAGCTGCCCTGATCGACGCCGCTGATGCCGTCAAAATCGAACTGATCGCTAAAGACGGCACTACCACCGTCCTGAAAGAAAAAACCACCGTGCAAGCCGGTGAGATCCTCGATTGCGCAGTCATGAGCAAAAACGCTCTGCGCAGCTTCATCGCTGCCGAGATCGAAGACGCCAAGCAAAAAGGCGTACTGCTGTCGGTTCACCTGAAAGCCACCATGATGAAGGTCTCCGACCCGATCATGTTCGGCCAGATCGTTGCCGAGTTCTACAAAGACGCACTGGCCAAGCACGCTGATGTGCTGGCACAGATCGGCTTCAACCTGAACAACGGCATCGGCGACCTGTACGCTCGCATCAAGGCCTTGCCTAGCGATCAGCAAGCGCAGATCGAAGCGGACATCCAGGCGGTCTACGCCGTCCGTCCGTCGTTGGCCATGGTCAACTCCGACAAAGGCATCACCAACCTGCACGTGCCGAGCGACGTTATCGTCGACGCCTCGATGCCGGCGATGATCCGTGACTCCGGCAAAATGTGGGGCACCGACGGCCAGCTGCACGACACCAAGGCGGTGATCCCGGATCGCTGCTACGCCACCATCTACCAGGCGGTGATCGAAGACTGCAAGGTAAACGGCGCTTTCGATCCGACCACCATGGGCAGCGTGCCTAACGTTGGCCTGATGGCGAAAAAAGCCGAAGAGTACGGCTCCCACGACAAGACGTTCCAGATCAAGACCAACGGTGTTGTCCGGGTTACCGACAGCAAAGGCGGCCTGCTGCTGGAACAGTCGGTTGAAGCCGGCGACATCTTCCGCATGTGCCAGACCAAAGACGCGCCGATCCAGGATTGGGTCAAGCTGGCCGTCAATCGTGCTCGCGCAAGCAGCACCCCGGCTATTTTCTGGCTGGACCCGATGCGCGCCCACGACGGCGTAGTGATCGAGAAAGTTCAGGCGTACCTGAAGGATCACGACACTGCCGGTCTGGATATCAAGATCATGGCGCCGGTCGACGCGATGAAGTTCACCCTGCAACGCACCCGCGAAGGCAAGGACACCATCTCGGTGACCGGCAACGTATTGCGCGACTACCTGACTGACCTGTTCCCGATCATGGAGCTGGGCACCAGCGCCAAGATGCTGTCGATCGTGCCACTGATGAACGGCGGCGGTCTGTTTGAAACCGGCGCCGGCGGTTCGGCTCCGAAGCACGTGCAGCAGCTGCTGGAAGAAAACTTCCTGCGTTGGGATTCCCTGGGCGAGTTCCTGGCCCTGGCCGCGTCCCTCGAGCACCTGGGTGTGACCTACAACAACCCTAAGGCGCTGGTTTTGGCCAAGACCCTGGACCAGGCCACCGGCCAGTTCCTGGACAACAACAAGTCGCCATCGCGCAAAGTCGGCAACATCGACAACCGCGGCAGCCACTTCTACCTGGCGCTGTACTGGGCACAAGCCCTGGCCGCCCAGGCTGAAGACGCTGCACTGCAAGCGCAGTTTGGCCAGCTGGCGAAAACCCTGACCGAGAACGAAGCAACCATCGTTGCCGAGCTCAACGCCGTTCAGGGCAAGCCAGTGGACATCGGCGGCTACTACCACGCCAATGCCGAGCTGATCAGCCAGGCCATGCGCCCGAGCAACACCTTCAACGCCGCGATTGCCGCGTTGGTTTAAGGTTGTAAGGGAACATCACAAACCCCGGCCTCGTGCCGGGGTTTGTGTTTCTGGCGCTCACACATATTTATCTGTAAACCCGGACCAATGTGGGAGCGAGCTTGCTCGCGATAGCGGTTTATCATTCGGCACTGATATTGACTGACCCACCGCTATCGCGAGCAAGCTCGCTCCCACAAGGGTCGACTCCTACATTGAAATCTTTGCAAACCCGAAATCGAGGAAGCTTTATGGATTGGCTACCCCACATCACTGTCGCGACCATCGTCGAAGACAACGGCCGCTTCTTGATGGTCGAAGAATCCAAGGGCGGACGAACGGTGTTCAACCAGCCCGCCGGTCACCTCGACCCGAACGAAACCCTGATCGAAGCCGCTGTACGCGAAACCCTCGAGGAAACCGGCTGGGACGTCGAACCGACCGGCGTGGTGGGCATTTACCTCTACACCGCCCCCAGCAACGGCGTGACTTACCAGCGGGTCTGCTTCAGCGCCAAACCGCTTAAACATCGCCCGGACTATCAACTGGACGACGGCATCGTCGGCGCCATGTGGCTGACGCGTGACGAATTGCTGGCACAGCGCGCAAACTGGCGCAGTGAGTTGATCATCCGCTGTATCGATGATTATCTGGACGGCAATCACTTCGGTCTCGAACTGATCCGCCCTTCTCTTTAGCCTTGTGGGCTGCGGCCTGCTAGAATCGCGTCCTTTTTCAAGACACTCATTGAATCCCTATGCGTGATCCAGCCCCTTCTGACACACAAAAGAAGCGCGTCATTGTCGGCATGTCCGGCGGCGTGGACTCTTCCGTTTCCGCTCTCCTGCTGATCGAGCAGGGTTATGAGGTGGAAGGCCTGTTCATGAAGAACTGGGAAGAAGACGATGGAACGGAATATTGCACCGCCATGGATGACCTGGCGGACGCCCAGGCCGTGTGCGACAGGATTGGCATCAAGCTGCACACCGCCAACTTCGCTGCCGAGTACTGGGACAACGTGTTCGAGCACTTCCTGGCCGAATACAAGGCCGGTCGTACACCGAACCCGGACATCCTCTGCAACCGCGAAATCAAGTTCAAGGCGTTCCTCGACTACGCCATGATGCTCGGCGCCGACCTGATCGCCACCGGTCACTACGTGCGTCGCCGTGACATCGATGGTCGCACCGAACTGCTCAAGGGCCTGGACCCGAACAAGGACCAGAGCTACTTCCTGCACGCCGTCGGCGGCGAACAGATCGCCAAGACCCTGTTCCCGGTCGGCGAGCTGGAAAAGCCCGAGGTCCGTGCGATTGCCGAGAAACACCAGCTGGCCACGGCGAAGAAAAAGGATTCCACCGGGATCTGCTTTATCGGCGAACGCCGCTTCAGCGACTTCCTCAAGCAGTACCTGCCGGCCCAGCCGGGCGAGATCAAGACCACCGAAGGTGAAGTCATCGGCCGTCACCACGGCTTGATGTATCACACCATCGGCCAGCGTCAGGGCCTCGGCATCGGTGGTTTGAAAGACGCCGGCGACGAGCCCTGGTACGTGCTGATCAAGGATCTGGAGCATAACGAGCTGATCGTTGGCCAGGGCAATGACCACCCTTATCTGTTTTCCCGCGCCCTGCTCGCCTCGGATATCTATTGGGTCAACCCGATCGACCTGACCGAGCCGCGCAAGCTGACCGCCAAGGTCCGTTATCGCCAGAGCGATCAGCCCTGCACCCTGGAAAAGACCGCCACCGGCTACCGCGCGACCTTCGATGACCCGCAACGCGCGGTGACCCCTGGGCAATCGGTGGTGTTCTACGACGGTGAAATCTGCCTCGGCGGCGGCGTGATCGAAATTGCCGAACCCTGGACGAGCAAGAGCACCAGCAAGGGCCAAGCCCAATGAATCCGACCCAGGAGCAATTGACGGCACTGGGCGGGGTGTTTCTCGCCGCGGTGCTGGTCGACAAGATCGCCAAGACGGGCCAGACCACCGAAGCCGGCCTGACCTGCATGCTCGGTAGCCTGCTGATTCGCGACCCCAAGGACACCCTGGAAGTCTACGGCGGCGACGACCTCAATCTGCGTGAAGGCTACCGGGCGCTGATTGGCGCCCTGGAGCGCGACCCCAGCACCCTTCAGCGCGAACCGCTGCGGTATGCGCTGGCCATGCTGGGCCTGGAGCGCCAGCTGGCCAAACGCGGGGACATGCTGGACGAAATCGGCAAGCGCCTGCCGCAGATTCAGTCCCAGGTCGAACACTTCGGCGCGGCTCACGAAAACGTGATCGCAGCCTGCGGCGCGCTGTATCAGGACACCTTGAGCACCCTGCGTCAGCGGATTCAGGTGCACGGCGACATGCGCAACCTGCAGCAACCGAGCAACGCTTCGAAAATCCGCGCCCTGTTGCTGGCCGGGATTCGCTCGGCACGCCTGTGGCGACAGTTGGGCGGCCATCGCTGGCAGCTGGTGATCAGCCGTCGCAAGTTGCTTAAAGAGCTTTACCCGCTGATGCGCAGCAGCTGAACCGCGCCCGCAACACCTTTGGTAATTTGTAACGCGTAATACGCCGGTCAGTTGGCAACGGACCGGCGGATTTTTTCATGTATGATACGCGCCCCATTTCGTTGCCCGACTGTCCGAGAACACCCCATGCAGCTTTCTTCGCTCACTGCGGTTTCCCCTGTTGACGGCCGCTACGCCGGCAAAACCCAGGCCCTGCGCCCGATTTTCAGCGAATACGGCCTGATCCGTGCGCGCGTCCTGGTTGAAGTGCGCTGGCTCCAGCGCCTGGCCGCTCACCCAGGCATCAGCGAAGTGCCGGCGTTCTCCGCCGAAGCCAACGCTGTGCTGAACACCCTGGCGGACAACTTCGCCCTGGAGCACGCCGAGCGCGTCAAAGAGATCGAGCGCACCACCAACCACGACGTCAAGGCCATCGAATACCTGCTCAAAGAGCAAGCGGCCAAGCTGCCGGAACTGGCCAAGGTCAGCGAATTCATCCACTTTGCCTGCACCAGCGAGGACATCAACAACCTGTCCCACGCCCTGATGCTGCGCGAAGGCCGTGATGATGTGATGCTGCCCCTGATGCGCCAGACCGCAGACGCCATCCGCGAGCTGGCGATCCGCTTCGCTGACGTGCCGATGCTGTCGCGCACCCACGGTCAGCCGGCTTCGCCGACCACCCTGGGCAAAGAACTGGCGAACGTGGTTTACCGTCTGGAGCGTCAAATCGCTCAGGTCGCCGCCGTTCCGCTGCTGGGCAAGATCAACGGCGCTGTCGGCAACTACAACGCTCACCTGTCGGCCTACCCTGAGATCGATTGGGAAGAAAACGCCCGCGCCTTCATCGAAGACGAGCTGGGCCTGGGCTTCAACCCGTACACCACGCAGATCGAACCGCACGACTACATTGCCGAGCTGTTTGACGCGATCGCCCGTTTCAACACCATCCTGATCGACTTCGACCGCGACATCTGGGGCTACATTTCCCTGGGTTATTTCAAACAGCGCACCATCGCTGGCGAAATCGGTTCGTCGACCATGCCGCACAAGGTCAACCCGATCGACTTCGAAAACTCCGAAGGCAACCTGGGCATCGCCAACGCATTGTTCCAGCACCTGGCGAGCAAGCTGCCGATCTCCCGCTGGCAGCGCGACCTGACCGACTCCACCGTACTGCGCAACCTCGGTGTCGGCTTCGCCCACAGCGTGATCGCGTACGAAGCCAGTCTGAAAGGCATCAGCAAACTCGAGCTCAACGCTCAGAAGATTGCTGCCGACCTGGACGCGTGCTGGGAAGTATTGGCCGAGCCGATCCAGACCGTGATGCGTCGCTACAACATCGAAAACCCATACGAAAAGCTGAAAGAGTTGACCCGTGGCAAGGGCATCAGCCCTGAAGCACTGCAAACTTTCATCGACGGCCTGGACATGCCAGCCGCGGCCAAGGCCGAGCTGAAATTGCTCACCCCGGCGAACTACATCGGCAACGCTGTAGAGCAAGCCAAGCGCATCTGATCGACCGTTGTACCCGTTTGAGACGCCCGGCAGCGCCGGGCGTTTTTATTCCCGTCTGAAAAGTGCTTTTTTTCAATAGGTTACACATGAATCCTGACATTCCTCTTCAACTTCTGGGCGGCATCACGGCGCGCGAATTCCTGCGCGACTACTGGCAGAAAAAACCCCTGCTGATCCGCCAGGCGATTCCTGAATTCGAAAGCCCGATCGACGCCGACGAACTGGCCGGCCTGGCGCTGGAAGAAGAAGTTGAGTCGCGCCTGATCATCGAGAACGGCGAGCGCCCTTGGGAATTGCGCCGCGGCCCGTTCGCCGAAGACGAGTTCAGCAAGCTGCCGGAACGTGACTGGACCCTGCTGGTTCAGGCCGTTGACCAGTTCGTACCGGAAGTCGCCGAGCTGTTGGAAAACTTTCGCTTCCTGCCGAGCTGGCGCATCGACGACGTGATGATCAGCTTCGCCGCCCCAGGTGGCAGTGTCGGTCCGCACTTCGACAACTACGACGTGTTCCTGCTGCAGGGCCACGGCAAGCGCAACTGGAAAATCGGCCAGATGTGCGATTCCGAGAGCAAGCTGCTGCAACACGCCGACCTGCGCATCCTCGCCGACTTCGAAGCCACCGACGAATGGGTGCTGGAACCGGGTGACATGCTGTACCTGCCGCCGCGCCTGGCCCATTGCGGCGTTGCCGTCGATGACTGCCTGACCTACTCGGTCGGTTTCCGCGCGCCGAGCGCCGCTGAAGTACTGACCCACTTCACCGACTTCCTCAGCCAGTTCCTGCCGGACGAAGAGCGTTACACCGACGCCGACGCCCTGCCTGCGGCCGATCCGCACCAGATTCAGCATGACGCCCTCGATCGCTTGAAAGGCCTGCTGGCCGAACACATGAGTGACGAGCGCCTGCTGCTGACCTGGTTCGGCCAGTTCATGACCGAGCCGCGTTACCCGGAACTGGTGGTAGGTCCGGAAGAGATCGAAGAAGACGACCTGCTCGCCAGCCTCGAGCAAGGCGCGGTGCTGATCCGCAACCCGAGTGCGCGCCTGGCCTGGTCCGAAGTCGATGACGACCTGCTGCTGTTCGCCAGCGGCCAGAGCCGTTACCTGCCGGGTAAACTGCGCGAGCTGCTGAAGATGATTTGCGCCGCCGATGCGCTGCACGTCGACAATCTCGGCGACTGGCTGAGCGACGAAGACGGTCGCGGCCTGCTGTGTGAGCTGATCAAGCAAGGAAGCCTGGGGTTTGCCGATGAATAAGATTCACGTACGTGTCGCAGACTGGCAAAAGGACAACGCCGAGATCCGGCGCATTCGTGAGACGGTGTTCGTCGCCGAGCAGTCCGTTCCGCCAGAACTGGAATGGGATGCCGATGATGTGACGGCCGTGCATTTCCTCGCCCTCGAAGGCGACTTTCCGGTCGGCACCGCCCGCCTGCTGCCCGACGGTCACGTCGGCCGGGTGTCGGTGCTCAGGGACTGGCGCGGCTTGAAAGTCGGCGATGCGCTGATGCAGGCGGTGATCGGCGAAGCCGAGAAACGCGGGCTGAAGCAGCAGATGCTGAGCGCGCAAGTGCAGGCCACGGCGTTCTACGAGCGCTTGGGCTTCAGCCTGGTCAGTGAGGAATTCCTGGAAGCAGGGATTCCGCATGTGGATATGGTGCGGCATTCGGCCTGATACCGAGGCGCGGCCATCGCGAGCAAGCTCGCTCCCACAATTGGAATGCATTCCCCTGTGGGAGCGAGCTTGCTCGCGATAGCGGCTTCAAGAACACCACAAAACGCCCCGCCATCCTCGGATGCCGGGGCGTTTTGCTGTCTACGATTCAACTTGCCCCACGTCGGGCCGACAAGCTGGCAATATCAAACCCCCTGTAGGAGCGAGCTTGCTCGCGATGGTCGCCAACGATAACGCTGGAAACTTGATACCCCGCGGCGATTTCACATCCATCGTCGGAACGCCGCCCGGAGCAAGCTCGCTCCTACACAATATCAAGGCATCAGAAGCCGGAGATAACGGACATGTCCCCACGCACCCTGCTCACCACGCTACTGCTGACCTGCTGTGTTTCAGTCATGGCCGCCACCGAAATCGTGCCCCTGAACTACCACACCAGCGCCGACATGCTGCCGATGGCCCAGGATTTCATCGGCCAGGACGGCCAGGTCAGCGCCTACGGCAACCAGCTGATCGTCAACGCCGATCAACGCAAAATCGACGAACTTAAAGCCCTTATCAGCCAACTCGACACCCAACCCAAGCGCTTGCTGATCACCGTCGACACCAACGAAAACAACTTCCAGGATGACCAGGGTTACTCGGTGAACGGCGCCAGGCCGGGCCAGACCCGCATCATCAGCCGCAGCACCGACAGCCGTGACGGCGGCATTCAGCAAATCCGGGCCAGCGAAGGTGCGCCAGCCCTGATCCAGGTCGGACAGAGCGTGCCGCTGACCAGCACCCAGACCGATGCTTACGGTGACCTGCGCAGCCAGACCGAGTACCGCAACGTTACCCAGGGTTTCTATGTCACCGCCCGCATCACCGGCGAAACCGTTCACCTGGCGATCAGCACCAATCGTGACCGCGTCAGCCAGGAACGTCCCGATGTAGTGTACGTGCAAAGTACCGACACAACTGTCACGGGACGCCTGGGCGAATGGATCACTCTGGCCGGTGTGAATCGCCAGACCCAGGCCGATAAACAGGGCCTGACCCGCAGCTACTCGACCCAGGGCCGGGATGACATGACCCTGCGGGTGAAAGTCGATACTTTGGACTGAATCACCGAAAACTGACTGATTAGTCGTATTAGACCAAAGATGTAGTGCTTTAAAAAAAGCACTACAAAACGTTTGACGATACAAAAAAGCAAAGGCATGATGGCCTCGCTCCCGCTAATCAGGGGCCCTGGCAAGGGCCTTCGAGGCGATGTTCGCACCTACCCCGCGAGCCGCTTCGTGTCTGTACCGCCCACAAGGTGTGTTTGACGAGGTTGCCGACTGGAACGAAGTTGTCCCGAGGGACGGAAGCGTAATTAGGTAACCCGGCTCCACACTGAAGTTCGTATAAAGGCCCACGATGCCCGAATGCGCTCGCCAGTTCGCCCTTACCTGCTCACTTCCCCTCGAGCCCATCGTTCATCCCGTCGCCAACCCCGCCGAATTCGACTTGACCACCTAAGCTTCTGGTCAGCGAGCATGAATTTTTCACCGCAGAACAACTTTCCGTAAAAGACGCGACGAGGTTTATCTCCATGGCACTGACACGCGAACAGCAAATTGCAGCCCTCGAAAAAGACTGGGCTGAAAACCCACGCTGGAAAGGCGTGACACGCGCTTACTCCGCTGCTGACGTCGTCCGCCTGCGTGGCTCGGTTCAACCTGAGCACACCTTTGCAAAACTGGGCGCCGAGAAGCTGTGGAACCTGGTTACCCAGGGCGCCAAGCCGTCCTTCCGTCCTGAGAAAGATTTCGTCAACTGCATGGGCGCCCTGACCGGCGGCCAGGCTGTACAACAAGTCAAAGCCGGTATCCAGGCGATCTACCTGTCGGGCTGGCAAGTCGCCGCGGACAACAACTCCGCCGAATCGATGTACCCGGACCAGTCGCTGTACCCGGTGGACTCGGTTCCAACCGTGGTCAAGCGCATCAACAACTCGTTCCGTCGTGCCGACCAGATCCAGTGGAAAGCCGGCAAAGGCCCGGGCGACGAAGGCTACATCGACTACTTCGCGCCAATCGTGGCTGATGCCGAAGCCGGTTTCGGCGGCGTACTGAACGCTTACGAGCTGATGAAGAGCATGATCGAAGCAGGCGCCGCCGGCGTTCACTTCGAAGACCAACTGGCGTCCGTGAAAAAATGCGGCCACATGGGCGGCAAGGTACTGGTGCCTACCCAGGAAGCGGTACAAAAGCTGACTGCTGCTCGCCTCGCGGCTGACGTGGCCGGTACTCCGACCATCATCCTGGCCCGTACCGATGCAAACGCTGCTGACCTGCTGACCTCCGATTGCGACCCGTACGACCAGCCATTCGTGACTGGCGAACGCACCCAGGAAGGCTTCTACAAAGTGCGCGCCGGTCTCGACCAGGCCATCGCTCGCGGCCTGGCTTACGCGCCGTACGCCGACCTGATCTGGTGCGAAACCGCCAAGCCGGACCTGGACGAGGCTCGTCGCTTCGCCGAAGCAATCAAAAAGGAATACCCGGACCAACTGCTGTCGTACAACTGCTCGCCGTCCTTCAATTGGAAGAAAAACCTGGACGACGCGACCATCGCCAAGTTCCAGCGCGAATTGTCCGCCATGGGCTACAAGCACCAGTTCATCACCCTGGCCGGCATTCACAACATGTGGCACAGCATGTTCAACCTGGCGCACGACTACGCCCGCAACGACATGACGGCCTACGTGAAGCTGCAAGAGCAGGAATTCGCCGATGCTGCCAAGGGTTACACCTTCGTGGCTCACCAGCAGGAAGTGGGCACCGGCTACTTCGACGACATGACCACCGTGATCCAGGGTGGTTCGTCTTCGGTCACCGCGCTGACCGGCTCGACTGAAGAAGAACAGTTCCACTGATAGGCCGCACCTGAACAAACGGCCGTTGCGGACCGAGTAGAAAGCTAACCGCAACGTCGCACATCTGACGCCCCGACTGGTTCGGGGCGTTTTTTTTGCCCGGGAATTTACCGACACCGCCCCCCCCGTAGGAGCTGACGAGTGAAACGAGGCTGCGATCTTTTGATCTTGCTTCTAAAAAAAAAAAGTCAAAAGATCGCAGCCTCGTTGCACTCGTCAGCTCCTACAGGGGTCGGCGACAGCCCGGGAAAAATCATTGATCCAGAGCAGTTTCTCGCTCAGAAGAACAAGGTAAAACGACCCCGCCCACTACATGCAGTAACGCGCATATAAGACAACTTCCCACTCACCCATCCGCCAAACAGTTTAAAAACTACCGCAAACAATATTGATTATCATTTAGCTCGAATTATGTTCGTTACATTCCTTACAAAACATATTTAACGAAAACCCGGCTAATGCCCGCCACGCATGGGCTACAGGGTCCCGGAGGTCCGTCGTGTCCTTATTTCGCCCAATAATTTCGCTATCTGAATTTTACTTGCACGGTGTTTAGCCATAAAATCAGCGGGATCGATTGCTGCGACATATCGTCACTGCGTTGTTTCTTTTTCAAGCTCAGAGACCTTTGCTCTCTGTTAAGGATTACCAGCATGCCCGAAGCGACAGGACTCATGGCCCACAACTGGGGCTTTGCCATTTTCCTTCTGGGCGTTGTCGGCCTTTGTGCCTTCATGCTTGGCGTCTCCAGCCTCCTCGGGTCAAAAGCCTGGGGCCGCAGCAAAAACGAACCGTTCGAATCCGGCATGCTGCCTACAGGTGGCGCCCGTCTGCGGCTCTCTGCAAAATTCTATCTGGTCGCGATGCTCTTCGTGATCTTCGATATCGAAGCCCTTTTTCTCTTTGCCTGGTCTGTGTCCGTCCGCGAAAGCGGCTGGACCGGATTCGTCGAAGCTCTCGTTTTCATAGCAATTCTGTTGGCAGGTCTTGTCTACCTATTTCGAGTGGGCGCCCTTGACTGGGCTCCGGCAGCTCGTCTTAAGCGGCAAGCGAAGCTGAAACAATGAGGCTTTGGCAATGCAATACAATCTCACCAGGATCGACCCCGATGCTCCTAACGAGCAGTATCCGATTGGCGAACGGGAAACCGTTTCCGATCCGTTAGAAGATCAAGTCCACAAAAACATTTTCATGGGCAAGCTCGAAGACGTGCTTAACGGCACGATCAACTGGGGGCGCAAGAACTCCCTGTGGCCGTACAACTTCGGTCTTTCGTGCTGCTACGTGGAAATGACCACCGCCTTCACGGCGCCCCACGACATCGCGCGCTTTGGCGCCGAGGTTATCCGGGCATCGCCGCGTCAGGCGGATTTCATGGTTATCGCCGGTACCTGCTTCATCAAGATGGCGCCGATCATCCAGCGTCTCTACGAGCAAATGCTCGAACCTAAATGGGTTATCTCCATGGGTTCGTGCGCCAACTCCGGTGGCATGTACGACATCTACTCCGTCGTTCAAGGGGTGGACAAGTTCCTGCCCGTGGACGTCTACGTGCCTGGCTGCCCGCCCCGTCCTGAAGCTTTCCTGCAAGGCTTGATGCTCTTGCAAGAGTCGATTGGACAGGAGCGTCGTCCGCTTTCCTGGGTCGTCGGCGATCAAGGCGTTTATCGCGCCGAGATGCCTTCGCAAAAGGAACAGCGCCGCGAACAGCGAATCGCAGTCACCAACCTGCGCAGCCCCGACGAAGTCTGATCCAGATCTGCTTCTTTTATAGAACGAGAACCTGGCTTCATTCTTTACGTTGACCGAAAGCGATAAATAACCATGACTACAGGCAGTGCTCTGTACATCCCGCCTTATAAGGCAGACGACCAGGATGTGGTCGTCGAACTGAATAACCGTTTTGGCCCCGAGGCGTTCAGCGCCCAGCCTACCCGTACCGGCATGCCGGTGCTTTGGGTTGCCCGTGCCAAACTCGTCGAAGTCCTGACCTTCCTGCGCAACCTGCCCAAGCCGTACGTCATGCTCTATGACCTGCACGGCGTGGACGAGCGTCTGCGCACCAAGCGTCAAGGGCTGCCAAGCGGCGCCGACTTCACTGTGTTCTATCACTTGATGTCGATCGAACGTAATAGTGACGTAATGATCAAGGTCGCCTTGTCCGAGAGCGACCTCAGCGTGCCGACCGTCACCGGCATCTGGCCGAACGCCAACTGGTACGAGCGTGAAGTGTGGGACATGTACGGCATCAACTTTGCCGGCCATCCGCACCTGACCCGCATCATGATGCCGCCGACCTGGGAAGGTCACCCGCTGCGCAAGGACTTCCCGGCCCGTGCCACCGAGTTCGACCCGTTCACCCTGACCCAGGCCAAGCAACAGCTCGAGGAAGAAGCCGCGCGCTTCAAGCCTGAAGACTGGGGCATGAAGCGTTCCGGTGCGAACGAGGACTACATGTTCCTCAACCTCGGTCCCAACCACCCTTCCGCGCACGGTGCGTTCCGCATCATCCTGCAGCTGGACGGTGAAGAGATCGTCGATTGCGTGCCGGACGTCGGTTACCACCACCGTGGTGCCGAGAAAATGGCCGAGCGTCAGTCCTGGCACAGTTTCATCCCGTACACCGACCGTATCGACTACCTCGGCGGCGTGATGAACAACCTGCCGTACGTGCTCTCGGTCGAGAAGCTGGCCGGCATCAAGGTGCCCGAGAAGGTCGACGTCATCCGCATCATGATGGCCGAGTTCTTCCGGATCACCAGCCACCTGCTGTTCCTGGGCACCTACATCCAGGACGTCGGCGCCATGACCCCGGTGTTCTTCACCTTCACCGACCGCCAGAAGGCGTACACGGTGATCGAAGCCATTACCGGTTTCCGTCTGCACCCGGCCTGGTATCGCATTGGCGGCGTCGCTCACGACCTGCCGCGCGGCTGGGAAAAACTGGTCAAGGATTTCGTCGAGTGGATGCCAAAGCGTCTGGACGAATACCAGAAAGCCGCGCTGGACAACAGCATCCTGCGTGGCCGGACCATCGGCGTCGCGGCCTATAACACCAAAGAGGCCCTCGAATGGGGCGTCACCGGTTCCGGCCTGCGTTCGACCGGTTGCGACTTCGACCTGCGTAAAGCGCGCCCGTACTCCGGTTACGAGAACTTCGAGTTCGAAGTGCCGCTGGCCGCCAATGGCGATGCCTACGACCGTTGCATCGTGCGTGTCGAAGAAATGCGCCAGAGCCTGAAAATCATCGAACAGTGCATGCGCAATATGCCGGAAGGCCCGTACAAGGCGGATCACCCGCTGACTACACCGCCGCCCAAAGAGCGCACCTTGCAGCACATCGAAACCTTGATCACGCACTTCCTGCAAGTTTCGTGGGGCCCGGTCATGCCGGCCAACGAATCCTTCCAGATGATCGAAGCGACCAAGGGCATCAACAGCTATTACCTGACGAGCGATGGCGGCACCATGAGCTACCGCACCCGGATTCGCACCCCAAGCTTCCCGCACCTGCAGCAGATCCCTTCGGTGATCAAAGGCAGCATGGTCGCGGACTTGATCGCGTACCTGGGTAGTATCGATTTCGTTATGGCCGACGTGGACCGCTAAGCATGAACAGCACGCTTATCCAGACAGACCGTTTCGCCCTGAGCGAAACCGAGCGCTCGGCCATCGAGCACGAGCTGCATCACTACGAAGACCCGCGCGCGGCGTCGATCGAAGCCCTGAAGATCGTCCAGAAGGAACGTGGCTGGGTGCCTGATGGCGCGCTGTACGCCATCGGCGAGATCCTCGGCATTCCGGCCAGCGACGTTGAAGGGGTGGCGACGTTCTACAGCCAGATCTTCCGTCAACCGGTCGGCCGTCACATCATTCGCGTCTGCGACAGCATGGTCTGCTTTATCGGCGGCCATGAGTCCGTGGTCAGCGAAATCCAGAGCAATCTGGGGATCGGCCTGGGCCAGACCACCGCCGACGGTCGTTTCACCCTGCTGCCGGTCTGCTGCCTCGGCAACTGTGACAAGGCGCCGGCGTTGATGATCGACGACGACACTTTCGGTGATGTGCAGCCTGCCGGCGTTGCCAAATTGCTCGAGGGCTACGTATGACCCTGACTTCCTTCGGTCCTGCCAACCGCATCAAGCGGTCGGCCGAGACTCACCCGCTGACCTGGCGTCTGCGTGACGACGGCGAAGCCGTGTGGCTCGACGAGTACCAGGCCAAGAACGGTTACGCCGCTGCGCGCAAGGCCTTCGCCGACATGGCCCAGGACGATATCGTCCAGACCGTGAAAGACGCCGGCCTAAAAGGCCGCGGCGGTGCAGGCTTCCCCACGGGTGTTAAGTGGGGCCTGATGCCCAAAGACGAATCCATCAACATCCGCTACCTGCTGTGCAACGCGGATGAGATGGAGCCGAACACCTGGAAAGACCGCATGCTGATGGAGCAACTGCCCCATCTGCTGATCGAAGGCATGCTGATCAGTGCCCGCGCGCTGAAAACCTACCGTGGCTACATCTTCCTGCGTGGCGAATACACCACCGCCGCCAAGCACCTGAACCGTGCCGTGGAAGAAGCCAAGGCAGCGGGCCTTTTGGGTAAAAACATCCTGGGTAGCGGCTTCGATTTCGAGCTGTTCGTCCACACCGGCGCCGGGCGTTACATCTGCGGTGAAGAAACCGCACTGATCAACTCCCTCGAAGGTCGCCGCGCCAACCCGCGCTCCAAGCCGCCCTTCCCTGCCGCCGTTGGCGTGTGGGGCAAGCCGACCTGCGTGAACAACGTTGAAACCCTGTGCAACGTGCCGGCGATCATTGCCGACGGCGTGGACTGGTACAAATCGTTGGCCCGGGTCGGCAGCGAGGATATGGGCACCAAGCTCATGGGTTTCTCCGGCAAGGTCAAGAACCCGGGCCTGTGGGAATTGCCATTCGGCGTCACCGGCCGCGAGTTGTTCGAAGACTACGCCGGCGGCATGCGCGACGGTTACACGCTCAAGTGCTGGCAGCCAGGCGGCGCCGGTACCGGTTTCCTGTTGCCGGAACACCTGGACGCACAAATGTACGCCGGCGGCATCGCCAAGGTGGGCACCCGGATGGGTACCGGCCTGGCCATGGCGGTGGACGACAGCGTCAACATGGTGTCCCTGCTGCGCAACATGGAAGAGTTCTTCTCCCGTGAGTCGTGCGGTTTCTGCACCCCGTGCCGTGACGGTCTGCCATGGAGCGTCAAGCTCCTGCGCGCGATCGAGAACGGTGAAGGGCAAGCCGGCGATATCGAGACCCTGCTGGGTCTGGTCGGCTTCCTCGGCCCGGGCAAGACCTTCTGTGCTCACGCACCGGGCGCCGTGGAGCCGTTGGGCAGCGCAATCAAATACTTCCGCCATGAGTTCGAAGCCGGCATTGCGCCTGTCAGCGCCGTCGTCCCGCCTCTGGCAAGGCCGATCGTAGTCGGCGCTTAACGCTTTAAAAAAGGCGAAGGGTCCGTGCCCTTCGCTTTTCGTGCGATGACGCCGTAAGCGGCTGTTTTGATTCGTGCGGATAACAAGACTCCATTAGCCACGCCCGCTGACACCGGGCCAACGAAGAACTTTGAACCATGGCCACTATCCACGTAGACGGCAAAGAGCTCGAAGTCGATGGGGCAGACAACCTGTTACAGGCGTGTCTGTCGCTAGGCCTCGATATCCCTTATTTCTGCTGGCACCCCGCCCTTGGCAGCATTGGCGCTTGCCGCCAGTGCGCGGTCAAGCAGTACACCGACGAGAACGACAAGCGTGGTCGGATCGTCATGTCCTGCATGACCCCCGCTACCGACGGCAGCTGGATCTCCATCGACGACGAAGAAGCGAAAGTGTTTCGCGCCAGCGTCGTTGAATGGCTGATGACCAACCACCCTCACGACTGCCCGGTCTGTGAGGAAGGCGGTCACTGCCACCTGCAAGACATGACGGTGATGACCGGCCACAACGAGCGCCGTTATCGCTTCACCAAGCGTACTCACCAGAACCAGGATCTCGGCCCGTTCATCGGTCACGAAATGAACCGCTGCATCGCCTGCTATCGCTGCGTGCGCTTCTATAAGGACTATGCCGGCGGCACCGACCTCGGTGTTTTCGGCGCCCACGACAACGTGTACTTCGGTCGCGTTGAAGACGGCACCCTGGAAAGCGAGTTCTCCGGCAACCTCACCGAGGTCTGCCCGACCGGTGTGTTCACCGACAAGACTCACTCCGAGCGCTACAACCGCAAGTGGGACATGCAGTTCTCGCCGAGCATCTGCCATGGCTGCTCCAGCGGTTGCAACATCTCCCCGGGCGAGCGTTACGGTGAACTGCGTCGCATCGAAAACCGTTTCAACGGTTCGGTGAACCAGTACTTCCTGTGCGACCGTGGCCGTTTCGGCTATGGCTACGTCAACCGCAAGGATCGCCCGCGTCAGGCATTGCTGGCCAACGGCGCCAAGCTGACCCTCGACGAAGCACTGGATAAAGCCGCCGACCTGCTGCGCGGTCGCAACATCGTCGGTATCGGTTCGCCCCGCGCCAGCCTCGAAAGCAACTACGCGTTGCGCGAACTGGTGGGTGCCGAGCACTTCTACTCCGGTATCGAAGCCTCCGAGCTGGAACGCATTCGTCTGGTGATGCAGGTGTTGAAAGACAGCCCGCTGCCAATCCCGAACATGCGTGACATCGAAGACCACGACGCCATTTTCGTTCTTGGCGAAGACCTGACCCAGACTGCTGCGCGCATGGCCCTGTCCCTGCGTCAATCGGTCAAGGGCAAGGCCGAAGACATGGCCGACGCCATGCGCGTTCAGCCCTGGCTCGACGCCGCCGTGAAGAACATCGGTCAGAACGCTCTGAACCCGCTGTTCATCGCCAGCCTGGCTGAGACCAAGCTCGACGACATCGCTGAAGAATGCGTTCACGCCGCGCCAGACGACCTGGCCCGCATCGGTTTCGCCGTGGCTCACGCCCTCGACGCCAGCGCGCCTGCCGTTGAAGGCCTGGACGCTGAAGCTCTGGAGCTGGCCAAGCGCATTGCCGACGCCCTGCTCGCGGCCAAGCGTCCGCTGATCATTGCCGGTACCTCGCTGGGGTCCAAGGCGCTGATCGAAGCCGCGGCGAACATCGCCAAAGCCCTGAAGCTGCGCGAGAAGAACGGTTCCATCAGCCTGATCGTGCCGGAGGCCAACAGCCTCGGCCTGGCCATGCTCGGTGGCGAATCGGTCGACGCAGCACTGCAAGCGGTGATCTCTGGCCGTGCCGACGCCATCGTCGTGCTGGAAAACGATCTGTACACCCGTACCGACAAAGCCCGTGTCGATGCTGCCCTGAACGCCGCGAAAGTGGTGATCGTGGCGGACCATCAGAAGACCGCCACCAGCGATCGCGCGCACCTGGTTCTGCCAGCCGCCAGCTTCGCTGAAGGCGACGGTACGCTGGTCAGCCAGGAAGGCCGCGCCCAGCGCTTCTTCCAGGTCTTCGACCCGACTTACCTGGATGCGAGCATCATGGTTCACGAAGGCTGGCGCTGGCTGCATGCCCTGCGCGCCACCCTGTTGAACCAGCCGATCGACTGGACCCAACTGGACCACGTCACCGCTGCCTGTGCCGCAAGCACTCCGCAACTGGCCGGCATCGTCAGCGCCGCACCGTCCGCCGCGTTCCGCATCAAAGGCCTGAAACTGGCGCGCGAACCGCTGCGCTACAGCGGCCGGACCGCCATGCGCGCCGACATCAGCGTGCACGAACCGCGTACCTCCCAGGACAAAGACACCGCGTTTTCGTTCTCGATGGAAGGTTACTCGGGCTCGGTCGAACCGCGTCAGCAAGTGCCATTCGCCTGGTCTCCGGGCTGGAACTCGCCGCAAGCCTGGAACAAGTTCCAGGACGAAGTCGGTGGTCACATCCGCGCTGGCGACCCGGGCACCCGCCTGATCGAAAGCACCGGTGATTCGCTGAACTGGTTCGCCAGTGTTCCGCGCGCGTTCAACCCGGCTCCGGGCACCTGGCAGGTCGTGCCGTTCTTCCACCTGTTCGGCAGCGAAGAGAACTCTTCCAAAGCCGCACCGGTTCAGGAACGCATTCCGGCGGCTTACGTCGCTTTGGCCAAATCCGAAGCCGACCGTCTGGGGGTCAATGACGGCGCCCTGCTGAGCTTGACCGTAGATGGCCAGACCCTGCGTCTGCCGCTGCGCATCAACGAAGAGCTGGGTGCCGGTCTGGTCGCGTTGCCGGCCGGTATCGCCGGCATTCCGCCAGCGATCTTTGGCAAATCCGTTGACGGTCTGCAGGAGGCAGCTCAATGACCTGGTTCACTCCTGAAGTGATCGACGTGATCATCGCGGTCCTCAAGGCCGTGGTGATTCTGCTCGCCGTTGTGGTCTGCGGCGCCCTGCTGAGCTGGGTCGAGCGTCGTTTGCTCGCCCTCTGGCAGGACCGTTACGGTCCGAACCGCGTCGGCCCGTTCGGCGCGTTCCAGATCGCCGCCGACATGATCAAGATGTTCTTCAAGGAAGACTGGACGCCACCGTTCGCCGACAAAGTGATCTTCACGTTGGCACCGGTCGTGGCCATGAGCGCCTTGCTGATTGCCTTCGCGATCATCCCGATCACCCCGACCTGGGGCGTGGCGGACATCAACATCGGCATTCTGTTCTTCTTCGCCATGGCCGGTCTGTCGGTCTACGCGGTGCTGTTCGCCGGCTGGTCGAGCAACAACAAGTTCGCCCTGCTGGGCAGCTTGCGGGCCTCGGCACAAACCGTGTCGTACGAAGTGTTCATGGGCCTGTCGCTGATGGGCATCGTGATCCAGGTCGGCTCGTTCAACATGCGCGACATCGTTGAATACCAGGCGCAGAACCTGTGGTTCGTCATTCCGCAGATCTTCGGTTTCCTGACCTTCTTCATCGCTGGCGTCGCCGTGACTCACCGTCACCCGTTCGACCAGCCGGAAGCGGAACAGGAACTGGCCGACGGTTACCACATTGAATACGCCGGCATGAAATGGGGCATGTTCTTCGTCGGTGAGTACATCGGCATCGTGTTGATTTCGGCGCTGCTGGTGACGTTGTTCTTCGGTGGCTGGCACGGTCCGTTCGGCATTCTGCCGCAGATCCCGTTCATCTGGTTCGCACTGAAAACCGCGTTCTTCATCATGTTCTTCATCCTGCTGCGCGCCTCGATTCCGCGCCCACGGTATGACCAAGTGATGGACTTCAGCTGGAAGTTCTGCCTGCCGCTGACCCTCGTCAACATGCTGGTGACCGCTGCGATCGTGTTGCTCAACACGCCCGCCGTCGCGGCTCAGTGAGGATAGAGAATCATGAAGTACATTTTTGACATCGTGCATGGCTTCTTCACCCAGCTTCGCAGCCTGGTGATGATCTTCGGCCATGCCTTCCGCAAGCGCGACACGCTGCAGTACCCGGAAGAAGCCGTGTACCTGCCGCCGCGCTTCCGTGGCCGTATCGTCCTGACCCGCGACCCCGACGGCGAAGAGCGTTGTGTAGCCTGCAACCTGTGCGCCGTGGCATGCCCGGTCGGTTGCATCTCGCTGCAGAAAGCTGAAACCGATGACGGTCGCTGGTACCCGGAGTTTTTCCGTATCAACTTCTCGCGCTGCATTTTCTGCGGCCTCTGCGAGGAAGCCTGCCCGACCACCGCGATCCAGCTGACACCGGATTTCGAGATGGCCGAGTTCAAACGTCAGGACCTGGTGTACGAGAAAGAAGATCTGCTGATCTCCGGCCCCGGCAAAAACCCTGATTACAACTTCTATCGTGTTGCAGGTATGGCGATTGCCGGTAAGCCCAAAGGCGCCGCGCAGAATGAAGCCGAACCGATCAACGTGAAGAGCTTGCTGCCTTAAGGAAGAAAGATGGAATTCGCTTTCTATTTCGCATCGGGTATCGCTGTGGTGTCCACGCTTCGCGTGATCACCAACACCAACCCTGTGCACGCCCTGCTCTACCTGATCATTTCGCTGATCGCCGTGGCGATGACGTTCTTCGCCCTCGGCGCACCGTTCGCCGGTGTACTGGAAGTGATCGCCTATGCTGGCGCCATCATGGTGCTGTTCGTGTTCGTGGTGATGATGCTGAACCTGGGGCCCGCCTCGGTTCAGCAAGAGCGCGTCTGGCTCAAGCCCGGTATCTGGCTTGGCCCGGTCGCCCTCGGCACCCTGCTGCTGATTGAACTGCTGTACGTGCTGTTCAGCGACGCCAGCGGCCAGGCCATCGGCCACACCACCGTAGACGCCAAGGCCGTGGGCATCAGCCTGTTCGGTCCGTACCTGCTGGTGGTCGAACTCGCCTCGATGCTGCTGCTTGCCGCAGCCGTCACGGCGTTCCACCTGGGCCGCAACGAAGCCAAGGAGCAATGACGATGCCTGCTATCCCTCTGGAGCATGGTCTGGCGGTCGCCGGCATCCTGTTCTGCCTCGGTCTGGTCGGCCTGATGGTCCGGCGCAACATTCTCTTCGTGCTGATGAGCCTGGAGGTCATGATGAATGCCTCCGCCCTGGCGTTCATCGTTGCCGGTAGCCGCTGGGGACAGCCGGATGGACAGATCATGTTCATCCTGGTGATCAGCCTGGCAGCCGCCGAGGCCAGTATTGGCCTGGCGATTCTGTTGCAGCTGTATCGCCGCTTCCACACTCTCGATATCGACGCTGCCAGCGAGATGCGCGGATGAATCTTCTCTATCTGACTTTCGTATTCCCTCTCATAGGTTTCCTGCTGCTGTCGTTCTCACGCGGCCGCATTTCGGAAAACCTTGCCGCGCTGATCGGCGTCGGTTCCATTGGCCTGTCTGCCATTGTCACTGCTTATGTGATCTGGCAGTTCAACGTCGCCCCGCCTGAAGGCGGTCACTACACCCAGGTGTTGTGGCAGTGGATGGCGGTGGAAGGCTTTACACCGAACTTCGCGCTGTACCTGGATGGCCTGTCCCTGACCATGCTCGGTGTGGTGGTCGGTGTCGGCTTCCTGATCCACCTGTTCGCGTCCTGGTACATGCGCGGTGAAGCCGGTTACTCGCGCTTCTTCGCCTACACCAACCTGTTTATCGCCAGCATGCTGTTCCTGGTGCTGGGCGATAACCTGTTGTTCCTGTACTTCGGTTGGGAAGGCGTGGGCCTGTGCTCGTACCTGTTGATCGGTTTCTACTACAGCAACCGCAACAACGGTAACGCGGCACTCAAAGCCTTCATCGTGACCCGTATCGGCGACGTGTTCATGGCCATCGGCCTGTTCATCCTGTTCGCGCAACTGGGCACGCTGAACATCCAGGAGCTGCTGGTGCTGGCACCGCAGAAATTCCAGGCCGGCGACTTCTGGATGGTCATGGCCACCCTGATGTTGCTGGGCGGTGCTGTCGGTAAATCCGCGCAACTGCCGCTGCAAACCTGGCTGGCGGATGCGATGGCCGGTCCTACCCCGGTTTCGGCATTGATCCACGCCGCAACCATGGTGACCGCCGGTGTCTACCTGATCGCCCGTACTCACGGTCTGTTCGCCCTGGCGCCGGATATCCTGCAACTGGTGGGCATCGTCGGCGGAGTGACCCTGGTACTGGCCGGTTTTGCCGCCCTGGTGCAGACCGATATCAAACGTATTCTCGCCTACTCGACCATGAGCCAGATCGGCTACATGTTCCTGGCCCTGGGCGTCGGTGCCTGGGATGGCGCGATCTTCCACCTGATGACCCACGCCTTCTTCAAGGCGCTGCTGTTCCTTGCGTCCGGTGCGGTGATCGTGGCCTGCCACCACGAGCAGAACATCTTCAAGATGGGCGGCCTGTGGAAGAAACTGCCTCTGGCCTACGCCAGCTTCATCGTCGGCGGTGCGGCCCTGGCGGCCCTGCCACTGGTGACCGCGGGCTTCTACTCCAAGGACGAAATCCTTTGGGAAGCGTTTGCCAGCGGTAACGACGGTCTGCTGTACGCCGGTCTGGTCGGTGCCTTCATGACCTCGCTGTACACCTTCCGCCTGATCTTCATCGCGTTCCACGGTGAAGCGAAGACCGAAGCGCACGCCGGTCACGGCATCGCTCACTGGCTGCCACTGTCGGTGCTGATCGTATTGTCCACCGCCATCGGCGCGATGATCGTTCCGCCCCTGCACGGTGTGCTGCCGCAAAGCGTCGGCCATGCCGGCGGCGAAGCCAAGCACAGTCTGGAAATCGCTTCGGGCGCCATCGCCCTGGCCGGTATCCTGCTGGCCGCGATGCTGTTCCTCGGCAAGCGTCGTTTCGTCACTGCAATCGCCAACAGCGGCATCGGCCGCTTCCTTTCGGCCTGGTGGTTCGCTGCCTGGGGCTTCGACTGGATCTACGACAAACTGTTCGTCAAGCCCTACCTGGCGATCGTCCACGGACTGCGCAAAGACCCGCTAGACCAGACCATCGGTCTGATCCCGCGCATGGCCAAAGGCGGCCACACCGCCCTGAGCCGTACCGAAACCGGTCAACTGCGTTGGTACGCGGCTTCCATGGCTGCCGGCTCCGTGCTGGTCATCGGCGCCATCGTGCTGGTAGCGGTCTGATATGAACCTTGCGAACTTGCGAAAGGAATTGAGCCCGTCATGATTCTGCCTTGGCTAATCCTGATCCCCTTCATCGGCGGCCTGCTGTGCTGGATGGGTGAGCGCTTCGGCGCTACCCTCCCCCGCTGGATTGCGCTGATCACCATGTCCCTGTTGCTCGCTCTCGGCCTCTGGCTGTGGGCCAACGGTGATTATTCATTTGCTCCGGCACCTGGCGCCGATCCGACCTGGGTGATTGAGTTCAAACACGTCTGGATCGAGCGCTTCGGCATCAACGTGCACCTGGCCCTCGATGGCCTGTCGCTGTTGATGATCATGTTGACCGGTCTGCTGGGCGTGCTCTCGGTTCTCTGCTCGTGGAAAGAGATTCAACGTCACGTTGGCTTCTTCCACCTGAACCTGATGTGGATCCTGGGCGGTGTCGTCGGCGTGTTCCTCGCCCTCGACCTGTTCATGTTCTTCTTCTTCTGGGAAATGATGCTGGTGCCGATGTACTTCCTCATCGCGCTCTGGGGTCACAGTTCTTCGGACGGCAAGAAAACCCGGATCTACGCGGCGACCAAGTTCTTCATCTTCACTCAGGCTTCCGGCCTGATCATGTTGGTGGCGATCCTGGGCCTGGTACTGGTCAACTTCAACGACACCGGCGTGATTACCTTCAACTACGCCGACCTGTTGAAAACCAAGATGTCGCTGACCACCGAGTACATCCTGATGCTCGGTTTCTTCATCGCTTTCGCGGTCAAGCTGCCGGTCGTACCGTTCCACTCCTGGTTACCTGACGCTCACGCCCAGGCACCGACCGCGGGTTCGGTCGACCTGGCTGGTATCTTGCTGAAAACCGCTGCCTACGGTCTGCTGCGTTTCGCCCTGCCGCTGTTCCCGAATGCTTCGGCCGAGTTTGCGCCGATCGCCATGACCCTCGGTCTGATCGGGATCTTCTACGGTGCGTTCCTGGCCTTCGCGCAAACCGACATCAAGCGTCTGATTGCCTTCTCGTCCGTTTCCCACATGGGCTTCGTACTGATCGGCATCTACTCCGGCAGCCAACTGGCGCTGCAGGGCGCAGTGATGCAGATGCTGGCGCACGGTCTGTCGGCCGCGGCACTCTTTATCCTCTCCGGTCAGCTGTACGAGCGTACCCACACCCGCGACATGCGTGAGATGGGTGGCCTGTGGTCGAAGATTGCCTACCTGCCGGCCCTCAGCCTGTTCTTCGCCGCCGCGTCCCTGGGCTTGCCGGGCACCGGTAACTTCGTCGGTGAGTTCCTGATCCTGATCGGCACCTTCCCCGCTGCGCCATGGGTCACCATCATCGCCACGTCCGGCCTGGTGTTCGGTTCGGTCTACTCGCTGATCATGATCCACCGTGCCTACTTCGGTCCGGCCAAATCGGACGCGGTACTGCATGGCATGGACGGTCGCGAACTGATCATGGTGGTCGGGCTGGCGGCGCTGCTGATTTACATCGGCGTGTACCCGCAACCGTTCCTCGATACCTCTGCTGCGACGATGCATGGCGTGCAGCAATGGCTCGGTACCGCCTTCACTCAACTCGCTTCGGCCCGGTAAGAGCGCTATGGAATTCACGACTCAACACTTTATCGCGCTTGCGCCGTTGTTGATCACCAGCGCCACGATCATCGTGGTGATGCTGGCGATTGCCTGGCGCCGCAACCACTCGCAGACCTTCCTGATTTCCGTGGCGGGTCTGAACCTGGCGCTGCTGTCGATCCTGCCAGCCCTGAAAGTCGCGCCCCTGGCTGTGACTCCGTTGCTGCAAATCGATAGCTTCGCCTGCTTGTACATGGCGCTGATCCTGGTCGCCACCCTCGCTTGTGTGACCCTCGCCCACGCCTACCTTGGCGATGGCGGTTCGGGTTACCCGGGCAATCGTGAAGAACTGTACCTGCTGATCCTGATGGCCGCCGCCGGTGGCCTGGTTCTGGTCAGCGCGCAGCACCTTGCCGGGTTGTTCATCGGTCTGGAACTGTTGTCGGTGCCGGTCTACGGTCTGGTGGCTTATGCCTTCTTCAACAAACGTTCGCTGGAAGCCGGTATCAAGTACATGGTGCTGTCGGCCGCCGGTTCCGCGTTCCTGTTGTTCGGTATGGCCCTGCTGTATGCCGACTCCGGCAGCCTGAGCTTCAACGGCATCGGCCAAGCCCTCGCGGCCACCGGCCTGCCAAGCTCGCTGGCGCAACTGGGCCTGGGCATGATGCTCATCGGTCTGGCGTTCAAGCTGTCGCTGGTGCCGTTCCACCTCTGGACCCCGGACGTTTACGAAGGGGCTCCGGCACCGGTGGCGGCGTTCCTGGCCACTGCGTCGAAAGTCGCCGTGTTCGCGGTGATGGTGCGCCTGTTCCAGATCTCGCCAGCGGCAAGCAGCGGCGTGCTGAGCGACGTGCTGACCATCATCGCCATCGCGTCGATCCTGTTCGGTAACCTGCTGGCGCTGACCCAGAGCAACCTCAAGCGTCTGCTGGGTTACTCGTCCATCGCCCACTTCGGTTACCTGCTGATCGCCCTGGTGGCGAGCAAGGGCTTGGCCGTGGAAGCCATCGGCGTGTACCTGGTCACCTACGTCATCACCAGCCTCGGCGCCTTCGGCGTGATCACCCTGATGTCCTCGCCGTACAACGGCCGTGACGCGGATGCCCTGTACGAGTATCGCGGCCTGTTCTGGCGCCGTCCGTACCTGACCGCCGTACTGACCGTGATGATGCTGTCCCTGGCCGGCATCCCGCTGACCGCGGGCTTCATCGGCAAGTTCTACATCATCGCCACCGGTGTCGAGTCGCACCAATGGTGGCTGGTCGGTTCCCTGGTACTGGGCAGCGCCATCGGCGTCTTCTACTACCTGCGTGTGATGGTCACCCTGTACCTGATCGAACCGAACCTGCGTCGCCACGATGCGCAACTGCACTGGGAACAACGTGCGGGCGGCGTGATGCTGCTGGCCATCGCCGCACTGGCGTTCTTCCTTGGGCTGTATCCGCAGCCGTTGCTGAACCTGGTTCAGCAGGCGGGGTTGGCGGGTTGATCGCGTAGCGGTACTTGGTAGAAAACAGGAACGGCACCTTCGGGTGCCGTTTTTGCGACCGGCTGATTATTGCAACCGCCATGACGGAACCAATGAAGCTACTCACCGCCGACGGCTCTTACTTGAGTCGCCGCGCGCTGTCCCCACGCACATGACGAAATTGTAATAACCCCATCACCTTGGCGTTATCCGCAGATTGCAACGATGTCACCCGGCGACCACGCGGGCGGGCCCTGCTCTCCCGTCGAACAGTAAAACCCACGCCGAAGAACGTTCCAGTTCTGCCGATCTCGAGGAGTGCTTGATGGTTAACAATACAAAAATGTCGATGGCCGCTTTAGCCGTGGTTGTCAGTTCGGGGGCGTCTATCGCGCAGGCGGAAGATAAAGCCGAGGGGTTTATCGAGGGCAGTAGCCTGACCGTGCTCAACCGTAACTACTACTTCAATCGCGATCACCGTAACGGCCAGTCCAGTCCGACCGGCAATGGTTATTCCGAGGCCTGGGCGCACGCGATCATCAGCAAGTTTGAATCCGGGTTTACCCCGGGTACCTTCGGGGTGGGTGTCGATGGGTTTGCGATGATCGGGTTGAAACTCGATACCGGTGACGGCCGCAACGGAGGCCGCAGTTCGTTCGACGTACTGCCGGTCAACAGTGAAGGCCAGGCGCGGGACGAATACACCAAGGTCGGTGGCGCCGCGAAAGTGCGGGCCTTTGATACGGTGGTTAAAGTTGGCGATGTATTTCCCTCCAACCCGGTCGTCGCGGCGGGCGACTCCAGGCTGCTGCCGGAAAGCTTCCGGGGTGTCACGGCCACCAATACCAGTATCGAACGCCTGTCAGTCCAGGGCGGTCGCCTGCATGCGATGAGCCAACCGGTTTCCAGCGACATGCGCGAAAACTTCGCGACGTTCTACGCGGGCCCGGTCAATTCGCCATGGATTGGCTACTTCGGTGGCGACTACGCACTCAACAACAACCTCAGTTTCAGCCTGTACTCCAGCCGTCTCAAGGATGCCTGGAATCAATATTACGCAGGCAGCGCGTGGACTTACCCGCTGTCGGATGACCTGTCGCTGTTTGGTGGCCTGAATTATTACAAGGCGGTCGACGAAGGCAAACAGCTGCTCGGCGAGTTCGACAACAATATATGGAGCGGTCGGGTCGGGGTGAAACTTGGGGCCCACTCCGTAGCCCTGTCCCATCAGCGCAACAACGGCAATGACGACTTCGATTATCTGCGCCAATCCAATTCGATCTTCCTCGACAACTCCATCCAGTACAGCGACTTCAACTCGCCCAAGGAACGTTCCTGGATGGTGCGGTATGACCTCGACATGAGCAGCTACGGCGTGCCGGGGTTGTCCTTCATGACCCGTTACGCCCGTGGCACCGATGCCGACTATTCCAACGCCAATGCCGTTTACATGCGCCGCGATGCCGAGGGCAACCCGTTAACCGACCAGAAACGCTGGGAGCGCGACGTCGAAGTCAAATACGTGGTCCAGACCGGCTCACTGAAAGATCTGTCATTGCGCCTGCGTCAGGCCAATATCCGCGCCACAGCGTTCGAGTCGGACCTGGATGAAGTGCGAGTGATTGTCGAATACCCGTTCGCCATTCTCTAACTGCGGTGTTGATGCAAATTCACCTTTAGAAGCTCCTTGCTCCTTTGGTAAGAGGTGAATCCTTTGGCGTCCTTCGGGGCGCCTTTTTTATGACCCCGCAAAACAACCCAATAAAAAACCCGACTCATTCAACATGAACCGGGCTACTCGACTATCATATTTCTCAACCACCGCCCTGACGGCAATCCCCCAACACGCTGTACTTGATCGTATTCAGTTCCCCCTGTGAGTCCTCATAAGTCATGGCGGTAGGTACCACAGCACACGCCACCGCCGGCCGCACAACGCTCACCACCTTGACCACATCAAGTTCCATCCCGTATTCATAGTCTTTAACCTCCGGCGCGCGCTTGCCCCGGTCGGCGGCGAATTGCTCCATGGCTGTGGTGTTGGCGCTCAGCATCTTCTCGAACGTCTTGTCACCGCCCCCTTCAGCAAACACGTTCAGGGACATCGCCATCACCCCGGAGAACGCAATCGACTTGATCAATTTCATAGCCTTTACCTTCAAAACATAACTCATAAAAAAGCGCACCATCGGCACTCGATGACGGGCTTGTTCAAGTGCGGCACGCTTGCAAGTCTTGGGTCTTGCCGTCCTCTTTCTCATTCACGACGACGGGATCACGCGCCTGCTCTTTGGCGACAAACAGCGCCACCGAGCGGTCTTTGGACGCCATCATTCTTTCGAAGGTTCTGTCGCCGCCGCCTTCAGCCATGGCCAGAGAAGACATCAGCAACGCCGCCGCAAACACACTCAATTGTGCAAATTTCATATTTGATTCCTCGTTTAATTAACTAACGGAATCAGGGTAACAATGTGAACCTATCGTCACGGTGTCGGGGAAATTACATATCCGTTAGGTGGCTAAAACTATGTGGCGAGTACAACCTCCTCTTCACGGCGATGGGCCAACTGATAGAGCACGGGCAATATCAGCAGCGTCAGGATGGTCGAAGACAGAATCCCGCCAATCACCACGGTCGCCAGCGGACGCTGCACCTCCGCCCCTGTGCCCGTCGCCAGGGCCATCGGAATGAAGCCCAATGACGCCACCAGCGCCGTCATCAACACCGGCCGCAGCCGCGTGAGTGCACCTTCGGTGATCGCGTCGTCGAGTGAGCGTCCCTCCTCCCGAAGATTGCGGATGAACGCGATCATCACCAGACCGTTGAGCACCGCCACGCCTGACAGCGCAATGAATCCGACGCCCGCAGAAATCGAAAGGGGGATGTCACGCAACCACAACGCCATGACGCCACCGGTTAAGGCGAACGGAATCCCGGTGAACACCAAAAGGCCGTCCTTGAGGTTATTGAACATCATGAACAGCAGGCCGAACACCAGCAACAGGGCGACCGGCACCACGATCTGCAGCCGTTTGGCCGCCGACTGCAATTGCTCAAACTGCCCGCCCCAGCTCGTCCAGTAACCGGCCGGAATCTCGACACCCTGCTCGATCGCATCGCCGGCCTCTTTGACGAAGGAGCCAATATCGCGTCCACGGACGTTGGCGCTGACGATCACCAGGCGCTTGCCGTTTTCGCGGCTGACTTGATTCGGTCCAAGCACCAGATCGAGGCTGGCGACCTCCTTGAGGGCGATAAAGCCGATCTGACCGGCACTGCCATTGAGCGGCGCAGGCACCGGAATCAGCAGTGCTGACAAACCCTCGATGTCCTTGCGCATGGCATCGGACAGTCGCACCACCATGTCGAAACGCCGGTCACCCTCATACAACGTTCCGGCCTGCCGCCCACCGACCGCCACTGCAATGGTGTCTTGCACATCGCCGACGTTGAGCCCGTAACGCGACGCCCTTTCGCGATCAATGTTGATCGTCAGCACCGGCAGGCCGGTGGTTTGCTCGACCTTGACCTCGGACGCACCGTTAACCTTCTGCATGGCGGCGGCGATCTTCGCCGCCGTGGCGTTGAGTACGGCCATGTCATCACCGAACACTTTTACCGCCACGTCACTGCGCACGCCGGAAATCAGTTCATTGAAGCGCAACTGGATCGGCTGGGACAGTTCGTAGTTGCTGCCCGGCAGCGTCGCGGCGGCTTGTTGCAGTTCGGCCATCAGGGTTTCGCGGGATTTGCCCGGATCCGGCCATTGCTCTTTCGGCTTGAGCATCACGTAGCTGTCAGAGATGTTCGGCGGCATCGGGTCGGAAGCGATCTCGGCGGTACCGGTGCGGGCGAATACGCGCTCGACCTCCGGCACTTTGGCGAGAATCAGGGTTTCCAGACGCTGCTGCATGTCTACCGATTGCGTGAGGCTGGTGCCCGGCACGCGCAAGGCTTGCAGGGCAAAATCCCCCTCGCTGAGGCTCGGCACAAACTCGCTGCCCATGCGGCTGGTGACCACGCCACTGAGCACAATCACGCCCAACGCCGCACCCACAGCAACTGCACGGTGAGACATCACCCAGGCCAGCGCCGGTGCATATATGCGACGCGCGCCGCGCATGACCACGCCTTCTTCTTCCTTGACCTTCCCGGTGACGAACAGCGCAATAGCCGCCGGAACAAAGGTCACAGACAGCAGCATGGCGCCAAGCAACGCGATCACAACGGTGAACGCCATCGGGTGGAACATTTTCCCTTCGACGCCGCTCAAGGCGAAGATCGGCAGGTACACGACCATGATGATCAACTGGCCGAAAATCAGCGGTCGGCGCGCTTCTTTCGCCGCCGCGAACACTTCGTGAAAGCGTTCGGAACGGGTCAACAAGCGCCCGTGATGTTGCTGCGCATGGGCCAGGCGTCGCAGGGTGTTTTCCACGATCACCACCGCGCCGTCGACGATGATGCCGAAGTCCAGGGCACCCAGACTCATCAGGTTGGCGCTGACCTTGTTGCTGAACATTCCGGTGAAGGTGAACAGCATCGACAACGGAATGACCATTGCGGTGATCAGCGCGGCGCGAATGTTGCCCAGAAACAGGAACAGAATCGCGATGACCAGAATCGCACCTTCCACCAGGTTCTTCTTCACCGTGGCGATCGCCTTGTCCACCAGGTGCGTGCGGTCATACACGGGAACGGCGATCACGCCTTTGGGCAAGGAGCGGTTGATCTGCTCGAGTTTGGCGGCCACCGCCCGGGAAACTGACCGGCTGTTTTCGCCGATCAGCATGAACACCGTACCGAGCACGACTTCACGACCGTTTTCAGTGGCGGCGCCGGTACGCAGCTCGCGGCCGATGTCCACGGCCGCGACGTCCTTTACCCGGATCGGCGTGCCATCGACGTTGGCCATGACGATATTGGCAATGTCCTCGGTGCTCGCCACCTGACCCGGCGCACGAATCAGCAATTGCTCGCCGCTACGCTCGATGTAACCGGCACCGACGTTGGCATTGTTGCGTTCCAGTGCCGTCACCAGATCGGTCAGCGTCAGCTTGTAGGCGGCCAGCCGTTTCGGATCGGGGGCGATCTGATACTCCTTGGCGAACCCACCGATGGTGTTGATCTCGGCGACACCGGGAACATTGCGCAACTGTGGCTTGATGATCCAGTCTTGAATCACCCGCAGATCGGTGGGCGTGTAGGCACCGCCGTCATCCTTGATCGCGCCCTCCTGCGCTTCCACCGTCCACAGGAATATCTCGCCCAGACCGGTGGAAATCGGCCCCATCAGCGCTTCAACGCCCTCGGGCAATTGTTCTTTGGCGATCTGCAAACGTTCGTTGACCAGTTGCCGGGCAAAGAACAGATCGGTGCCATCCTTGAAAATCACCGTGACCTGCGACAACCCCGAGCGTGACAGCGAGCGGGTCTGCTCCAGTGCCGGCAAGCCGGCCATCGCGGTTTCAATCGGGAACGTGATGCGCTGCTCGGTTTCCAGCGGTGAGAACCCGGCCGCGCCGGTGTTGATTTGCACCTGGACGTTGGTGATGTCCGGCACGGCGTCGATCGGCAGCTTTTGATAGCTGGCGATACCGAGGCCGGCCATTAGCAGAACGGCGAGCAGCACGATGATGCGCTGCTCGATGGCAAACTGGATCAGGCGTTCGAACATGAGAACCTTCTCGTCGAGATTGCGGATCAGTGGGAATGTTCAGCCGAGGCTTTACCCAGTTCCGATTTGAGAATGAAGCTGCCGGCGCCGGCGACTTGCATACCGGACTCCAGCCCTTGGGTGATTTCCACGTGACCGGCCGCGCGACTGCCCAACTCCACCGGCTGCGCCTTGAAGCCCTCGGCGGTGCGCACGAATACCGTGGGCTTGTTCTCCACGGTCTGGATCGCGGTTTCAGGCACAGCGACCCGCACTTGTCGGCTGTCGGTCGCGACCAGTACGGTCACGAACAACCCGGGACGCCACGCACCTTGCGGGTTGGCCAGGGTCACCCGAACCGTCGCGGTGCGCGTCTGCTCTCCCAGCAAACTGCCGACGTAGGACACGGTGCCGGCGACTTCGGCGTTCAGTTCCGGGGCGCTGACAGTGACCGGCTTGCCCACCTGCACCTTGTTCAAATCCTTGGGCGAAACACCGAAAGTCACCCACACCCGGGACAGGTCCGAAAGCGTGAAGGCGTTGCTGGTTTCGTCGACCACCTCCCCCGGTGTCAGGTGTTTTTCCACCACCACGCCGTCGAACGGCGAACGCAGCTCATAACGATTGCCCCCGCTGGCGATGACACTGCCGCTGAGCACGCTGATTTTCTGCCGGGCATTGTTCAGGGCGATTTCAGCTTCTTCCAGCGCTTGCCGGGCCTGGAGGAAATCCTGTTCAGCGGAGATTTTGTCCTGCCACAGTTGGCGCTCACGCTCGTAAGTGGTGCGCGCCAGCGCCAGACGCCGTTGCGCAGCCGCCTGCTCGCTGCGCTGATCGGAGATCTGCTGACTGGCGATCACCGCCAGCAACTGACCTTTTTTCACCGACTGCCCGAGGTTGACCTGTACCGACTCGACCACCCCCGGCACACGAGGCACCACGTGCGCCGTGCGGTCTTCGTCGAAGCGCACTTCGCCGGGGAATGGCAACCCGAGGCTGATGTCCTGCGCGCGGGCTTCGGCCAATTGAATACCCGCTGCCGCGATTTGCTCGGTGCTCAGGGTCAGATACCCTTCTTCGCGCTCACCTTCAGCATGTTCGCCACTGGCTGATGCGCCTTCTTCGACAGGGTCGGCGTGCTCGGAGGCTTCATCTGCGTGTGCGTCTATTGATGAATCGCCTGGCCACATCGAGCCGATGCCGATGCCTAAGGTCAACGTCGCCACAGCGACAACGATCAGTTTTTTATCCATGGAAACTCCTCTGCGTCATGCCGTCGCCTTCCACGGTGTCGTGGCGCTACCCGGCCGTGCAGTTATTTGAAAGGTGAAATTCAGGGGCTGACGCCGAACGTGCCGAGATCTCCGAAAATGCGCTCAATGCGTACCCGCGCGTCCGTTGCCTCGGCGACAGCCTGGATGTATTGGGTGCGGGCGCTGATCAGGGTTCGCTGGGCGTCGAGCACATCCAGAAAACCGAACTTGCCCATTTCGAAACCGCGAGTGGCACTGTCGACCGCACTCTGCGCGGCAGGCAGGATGGTTTGATTGAACGCTTTGACTTCGCCGTTGGCGGTCTGCCACTGCGCTAGCGTGGTCTGGATTTCCGTGCGTAAACGCAGTTCTGTGGCATTTCGCAGATCCCGGGCCTGATCGGTACGCCGGGCAGCCGCCAGCACATTGCCCTGATTGCGGTTGAACAGTGGAATCGGTATCGATAGCCCGACGACATTCACCCGCTCGCGCTCCAGTTCGCTGTACTGACTGCCGACATTTACCGTGAGATCAGGAATCCGTTGCGCCTTCTCCAGCCCCAATGACGCTTCGCGCTGATCAATCAGCAATCTGGCCAGACGTAACTCGGCGGTCTCATCCAGACGCTCGATCAATCGGATCGGGGGTGGCGCGGCGGGCATGCCTTGAGCGGCAATCTGCACACTGACCAACGTCGACAACGGCTCGCCCATGACCTGCGCCAATTGCTGATAGGCGTTGGCTTGATCGCGCTCGGCACGACTCACTTCCAAACGCACTTGCGACAATTGCACCTGCGCCCGCGTACCTTCGACCGGAGACGATCTGCCCGCCTCGATACGCCCTTGCGCCACGCGCACACCGTGCTCGGCCAATTGCATCGACTGACGGGACAACTGCAACCGCTGCTGCGCGGTCTGTGCACTGGAAAACGCTTGAATCACATCCGCCCGCAGCGAATTGCGCTTACGCTCCAGCTCGATTCCGGCGGCATCCTGCGCGCGGCTGGCGACATCGATCCGCGCGCCGCGCTTGCCGCCCAGCTCAATCGGCTGGTTGATCATCACCGTGGTGGTTCGCGAATTGCGCCGGGTGTCCTCGGCCTCCCAGGACATCTCGGGGTTGGGGATCAAACCGGCCTGGCGCCGGTCGCCTTCTGCAATACCGATGTCCCACTGTGCCGCCGCCAATTCTGGATTGCCGGCGAACGCGGTTTGCAGGGCTTGACCCAGGGTCAGGGTCGATGCCGACGAAACGGCCGCAACACCAGGGCCAGCCAGCAATAAAAAGCAGGTGCAACTCACCACCTGCGCTGTTGTTTTCAGGCGTGATCGCGCCGTCAGTTCTCTAAATCCGGGCAATTGAATACTTCCTTTTTCAATCAAGAATCTTCGATGCCGCCACGTTAGGGTTTTGAACTTATCGACAAGGTGACTGGAACATTACAAATACGTTATCCACGGTACTCGCGAGTTGTTTTTTGCTCTAGCACGCCAAGTGAAAAAGCCGATACAGCAATACAACGAAACAAATGCCTGGTATTTATCCGCCAAACAGTACTTGCCCGAACTAACTTCCCATGAGGCTGAAGGATACCAGCGCCTATTTCTGCGACAAGCTATTGCATTTCTGCGTTTTCATGGCTCAAGGCGGAGGCCTGCGATTGACTCTGTAGCCACTACTGACTTTACACTGCACGCCTTCATTTGGAGAAATCTCTGCATGAAAGCAACAACCAAATCATTTGACTGTTATTAAAATCCGTTCGGAAGATCCTACAAAAACAACAACTTTCCCGACCGCCCTAATTACTTATACATCAAATAAAAGTGGTGATTGATCATGCGAATCCTTGTCGTTGAGGACGAGCTTAAAACTGCCGAGTACTTGCATCAGGGACTGACGGAAAGTGGCTATATCGTTGATCGCGCGGCCACCGGCGCCGACGGACTTCATCTGGCCCAACAACAGGTCTATGACCTGGTGATACTGGACGTCAATCTGCCCGAACTGGATGGCTGGGGCGTACTGGAACAACTGCGTCGCACACGTGCCACCCGCGTGATGATGCTGACCGCGCGCGGGCGCCTGGCCGACAAGATCCGCGGCCTGGATCTGGGGGCCGATGACTATCTGGTCAAACCGTTCGAGTTTCCGGAATTGCTGGCACGGGTGCGCAGCCTGATGCGCCGTTGCGTAAACATTCCGGTGCCGCAGGTGCTTAAAGTCGCCGATCTGGAACTTGATCCGGGCCGTCATCGTGCTTTCCGCGGCGAGCAGCGGATCGACCTGACGACCAAGGAGTTCGCCCTTTTGCATCTGCTGATGCGCCAGTCAGGTGAAGTCCTCACCCGCACCCAGATCATCTCGCTGGTGTGGGACATGAACTTCGACTGCGACACCAACGTGGTCGAAGTGTCAATCCGCCGACTGCGGGCGAAAATCGACGACCCGTTCGACAACAAATTGATCCATACCCTGCGCGGTGTCGGCTACGTTCTGGAGGCGCGGGCATGAAGCCGGCGAGCCTGTCGCTGCGGCTTGGTCTGACCGTCAGCATTCTCGGCGCCCTGCTTGTGGTGCTCCTCGCGGTACTGGCCTACTTTGCCCTGACCCACGAATTTAACGCGCTATCGCGGGACAGCCTGGCCAAGAAGATGGAGCAGGTTGATCACAGCCTGTCGCTGTACACCGATGCCGGCGAAATCCGTTCGAAGCCACACATCTTGCTTGATCAAGTCATGGGGCATGACAACCTCACCCTGACCATTTACGACCGGGCTAATCTGCGCACGCCGCTGCTGAAATCCGGAACCGGCATGTCCGATCCGCGTCTTGAACTGAAGGCGGTGCGAGGGGCTACGGATCAGTTGGCCTTCTCCCGCAACACCGACAACCAGGGTGGGCGGTTTCTGACCGTCTCCCGAATGATCCGCATAAAGGACGGCACCAGCGTCCCGGTGTTGCTGTCGATGGACAATGCCCACGATCAGGCGTTGCTCAGTGCCTATCTGCGCTCGACGCTGATTGCCTTGCCGCTGTTGCTGATCTTTATCGGTCTCAGTGCCTGGGCGGCGGTACAACGAGGGCTGGCACCGCTGCGTGAGTTTCGCAAAGTGGCGGCGATGGTCTCGGCGCACGACCTCAGCCATCGCCTTTCGGCGGTCCGGATGCCACAGGAACTCAGCGAACTGGCGCAGGGCATCAACTTCATGCTGCACCGCCTCGACGGCGGTGTTCAGCAGTTGTCGCAGTTCTCCGACGACCTGGCCCACGAACTTCGTTCGCCGATCAACAACCTGATGGGCAAGGCTCAGGTGACGCTGTCCCGGGAGCGAACGGCTGAGGAGTACAAAAACGTGTTGGTGTCGTGCACCGAAGAACTGGAACGCGTCGCACGAATTGTCTCGGACATGCTGTTTCTGGCACAAGTCAGCCACCCGGCGGCGCTTACGCCGTTCGAGTCGATCGCTCTCGAAGATGAAGCGTTGAAAGTAGCCGACCTGTTTTCCCTGTCGGCGCAGGAGAAGCGGATCAGCCTGAATGTGGTCGGCAACGCGCGGGTGCTGGGCGATCGATTGATGATTCAACGGGCGATCTCCAACCTGCTGTCCAATGCCCTGCGCCACTGCCCGGCCGGGCACACGATTTCTCTGCTCATTGAACAGGGGGCGACCCAGGTTTCGCTGCTGGTCAGCAACCCCGGCGCGGGCATCGAAGCGCAGCATCTGCCGCACCTGTTCGACCGCTTTTACCGGGTCGATAGCAGCCGCTCGCGCGCGCAGGGCAGCACCGGGTTGGGGCTGGCTATCGTGCGCTCGATCATGAGCCTGCATCAGGGGGTGGCCGAGGTTAAAAGTTTGCCTGGGACGATGACGGTGTTTCGGCTGGGGTTTCCAAAAGCCGACAATGCAATGTAGGGCAGGTTTGCCCGCGATGGCGTCGACCGGTAGATATCAATGTTGAATGTCTGTCCGCATTCGCGAGCAGGCTCGCTCCCACAGGTCTCGCGTCGTTCATCACATTTGTGAACACCACAGACTATTGTGGGAGCGAGACTGCTCGCGAAAACAATGGATCTGGCACAAACAAAAACGGCACCTCTCGGTGCCGTTCTGGTTCACACGATCCAGCTATTTACTTACGCGCCGCCTCCCACGATTTCAGCAGTTCGGTATAGCTCACGGTTTCACCTTTTGGCTTCTCATTCGCCAGCTTGGGCTTCGGTGCACCCGGCTGATCGAACCAGTACTGCGCATCCCGCTCCGGATTCATTTTCGGTGCGCAGGTAGCCTGGGCCTTCGAACGTTCCAGACGGGTCATGATCGCGTCCTGATCCTTGGCCAGGCCGTCCAGCGCCTGTTGCGGGGTCTTCTCGCCACTGGCGGCTTCGGCGATGTGGCTCCACCATAGCTGCGCCAGGCGCGGGTAGTCCGGCACGTTGGTTCCGGTCGGGGTCCATTGCACGCGGGCCGGGCTGCGGTAGAACTCGACCAGGCCACCGAGTTTCGGTGCCAGGTCGGTCATGGCTTGGGAGTTGATGTCCGATTCGCGGATCGGGGTCAGGCCGACGATGGTTTTCTTCAGGGAGACGGTTTTCGAGGTCACGAACTGCGCGTACAGCCAAGCCGCCAGTCGTTGCTTCTCGGGCGTGGACTTGAGGAAGGTCCAGGAACCGGCGTCCTGATAACCGAGTTTCATGCCCTCTTCCCAATACGGCCCTTTCGGCGATGGCGCCATGCGCCATTTCGGTGTGCCATCGGTGTTCATCACCGGCAGGCCTGGTTTGGTCATGTCGGCGGTAAACGCGGTGTACCAGAAGATCTGCTGGGCGATGTTGCCCTGGGACGGCACCGGGCCAGACTCGGAGAAGGTCATGCCCGCCGCTTCCGGCGGGGCATATTTCTTCAGCCAGTCGACGTATTTGGTGGTGGCATAGACCGCCGCCGGGCCGTTGGTGTCGCCGCCGCGGGTAATGCTGGAGCCGACCGGATGGCAGTCCTCGACGCGGATGCCCCACTCGTCCACCGGCAAGCCATTGGGGATGCCCTTGTCGCCAGCACCGGCCATGGAGAACCAGGCATCGGTGAAGCGCCAGCCCAGGGACGGGTCTTTCTTGCCGTAGTCCATGTGCCCGTAGATGCGTTTGCCGTCTATTTCCTTGACGTCCTCGCTGAAGAATTTGGCGATGTCTTCATAGGCCGACCAGTTCACCGGCACGCCCAATTCGTAGCCGTACTTTTCCTTGAACTTGGCTTTCAGGTCCGCCCGCTCGAACCAGTCGGCGCGGAACCAGTACAGGTTGGCGAACTGCTGGTCGGGTAGCTGATAGATCTTGCCGTCCGGCGCGGTGGTGAAGGAAATGCCGATGAAGTCCTTGATATCGAGGGTCGGCGAGGTGTACGCCTTGCCTTCGTTGGCCATGAGGTCGGTGATCGATTCGGTCTTGCCGTAGCGCAAGTGCGTGCCGATCAGGTCCGAGTCGTTGACCCAGCCGTCATAGATGTTCTTGTCCGATTGCATCTGGGTCTGCAACTTCTCCACCACGTCGCCTTCCTGCAGCAGGTCGTGGGTCAGCTTGATCCCGGTGATTTCGCTGAAGGCCTTGGCCAGTACCTTGGATTCATATTCGTGGGTGGCGATGGTTTCGGAGACTACCTTGATGTTCATCCCGCGAAACGGCTCGGACGCCTTGATGAACCACTTCAGCTCCGCGAGCTGCTGCTCTGGCGTGAGGGTGGATGGTTTGAACTCGCTGCCAATCCATTTTTTGGCGGCGTCCTCATAGGCATCGGCCCAGGCCGCAGCGCTCAAACCGCTGAGTGCCAGCATGGCTGCCAATGAAACGCTATGTCGCAGCTTATTGTTTTTGTCGAACATAAGACCTCCTGTTTGAGTTTCGGAGCAGGCTCTGTACGAGAACTGCCTGCGCGTCGACCATGCTGCGTTAAAAACAGGCTCGGAATGCTCATTGACTAAAGTCAACTCCGCTACCTCGCCTGTTTTTGCCTTGCCTGATCGCCGCTCGGCGAGTTCTCGTACAGACCCTATCCCCAACGCATCACAGCCAACAGCCACACCAGGGACAACGCGAACGCAACCCAGATGCTCCAGTCGGTGACGCCGATTACCAGCAAATGCAGGTAGGCGCTGCCGAGAAGACCGATAAACAACCGATCGCCACGGGTGGTGGCAATCGGCAAGAAACCACGCCGAGGGGTACTCGGCGAACGTAACTCCCAGGTCGTCATGCCCACCAGGATCAAGGCAATGACGCTGAAGAACGCCGCCGTAGGGCCGGTCCAACTCATCCATTCCATCATCAGCTCCTCAGACCCGGCCCAGGGCAAAGCCCTTGGCCACGTGGTTGCGAACAAACCAGATCACCAGCATGCCTGGCAGGATAGTCAACACCCCCGCCGCCGCCAGTACGCCCCAGTCGATACCGGACGCGGAGACCGTGCGCGTCATCACCGCCGCAATCGGTTTGGCGTTGACCGACGTCAGCGTTCGCGCCAGCAGCAGTTCGACCCAGGAAAACATGAAGCAGAAAAACGCCGTCACACCGATCCCGGAACCAATCAGCGGAACGAAAATCTTCACGAAGAACTTGGGAAAACTGTAGCCGTCGATGTAGGCGGTTTCGTCGATTTCCTTCGGCACGCCGGACATGAAACCTTCGAGGATCCACACCGCCAACGGCACGTTAAACAGGCAATGAGCCAACGCGACGGCGATGTGCGTATCGAACAAACCGATCGAGGAATACAGCTGGAAGAACGGCAGCAAAAACACCGCCGGTGGCGCCATGCGATTGGTCAGGAGCCAGAAAAACAGGTGCTTGTCCCCGAGGAACCGATAGCGCGAGAACGCATACGCGGCCGGCAATGCCACGCTCAGCGAAATCACCGTGTTCAGGCTCACGTAGTACAGCGAGTTGAGGTAACCGGTGTACCAGGCCGGATCGGTGAAGATCACCTTGTAGTTGGCGAAGGTGAAATCCTGCGGAAACAACGTCAGACCGCTGAGAATTTCGGTGTTGCTCTTGAAGGACATGTTCAGCAACCAGTAGATCGGCACCAGCAGGAACAGGATGTAGATCAGCAACGGAATCAGCTTTCTCTTGCTCATGGCAGACCTCAGCGGTTGGCGTCAGAGTGAGTCATGGCCGTATAGAACAGCCAGGACACCAACAGGATGATCAGGAAGTACACCAGCGAGAAAGCCGCCGCCGGGCCGAGGTCGAACTGCCCGATCGCCATTTGCGTCAGGGTCTGACTCAAGAAGGTCGTGGCATTGCCCGGACCGCCGCCCGTCAACACGAACGGTTCGGTGTAGATCATGAAGCTGTCCATGAACCGCAACATCACCGCGATCAGCAGCACGCTCTTGAGCTTGGGCAGCTGGATGTGCCGGAACACCGCCCAGGCCGACGCCCGATCGATCCGCGCCGCCTGGTAGTACACGTCCGGAATCGCCCGCAGCCCGGAGAAACAAAGCAGCGCCACCAACGACGTCCAGTGCCAGACGTCCATCACCAGCACCGTGACCCAGGCGTCCATGGTGTTGGCCGCATAGTTGTAGCTGATGCCCATGGCATTGAGGCTCGAACCGAGCAGGCCGATGTCTGCCCGGCCGAAAATCTGCCAGATGGTGCCGACCACGTTCCACGGGATCAGCAGCGGAATCGCCAGAATGATCAACACCAGCGACGACCAGCGACCCTTGGTCGGCATGGTCAGGGCGATGGCGATCCCCAGCGGGATTTCGATCAGCAGCACACAGGCGGAGTAAATGAACTGACGCAGCAGTGAGTCGTGCAAGCGCGGATCGAGCAGCACCTGCCGGTACCAGTCGGCGCCGACAAAGTAGCGGCTGGACTGGTCGAAGATGTCCTGCACCGAGTAGTTGACCACGGTCATCATCGGGATCACCGCACTGAACGCCACCAGCAAAAACACCGGCAATACCAGCCACCAGGCCTTGTTGTTGTAGACCTTGTTCATGGCTGTGCCTCCAGCAGATAGTCGTCCGCATACACCATCAACCATTGCGCCGGGAAGCTGATGTACGCCGTCCCTTCAGGCACCGGTTTGTCTTCGGCCAGGCGCACTTTCAGCGGCGCGCCGTCGAGGTTCAGGGTCACGATCTTGTAGGTGCCCAGGTCTTCGACGTGTACGACCCGGGCCTGCATCGCGTCATCAAAGGGTTCGTCCCACACATGCACGAACTCCGGACGGATACCGACTTTCAGGGTTTGCCACTCGGACTCGGCGACGCGCTTCTGCTGCGCTTCGGACAATGGCAAGTGAGTCGAGGCGAAACCGACGCCACCCGGCTGCGGCTGCACCTCGATCAGGTTCATCCCCGGGCTGCCGATGAAATAGCCGACAAAGGTGTGGCTCGGGCGCTCGAACAATTCCCGCGGAGTACCGAACTGCACGATCTGCCCGCCGTACATCACCGCAATTTTGTCGGCGAAGGTCGAGGCCTCCAGCTGATCGTGGGTCACGTAGACCATGGTGATGTTGAATTGCTCGTGGATCTGCTTGAGCTTGCGCCGCAGCTTCCACTTCAGGTGCGGGTCGATCACCGTCAGCGGTTCGTCGAACAGGATCGCCGAGACGTCATCGCGCACCAATCCCCGGCCCATGGAGACCTTCTGTTTTTCATCGGCGGTGAGATTGCGCGCCTTCTTGCTCAGCAGTGCCTGGAGGTCGAGGACTTCGGCGATTTCCTGCACCTTGCTGTGAATCTTCGCCTCGGCCATGCCCTGGTTGCGTAGCGGGAAGGCCAGGTTGTCGTACACCGTCATGGTGTCGTAGACCACCGGAAACTGGAAAACCTGGGCGATATTGCGCTTCTCCGGGGTCAGCTCGTTGACCACTTTGCTGTCGAACAGTACCTGGCCCTGGGACGGACTGAGCAGGCCGGAAATGATGTTGAGCAAGGTCGACTTGCCGCAGCCCGAAGGCCCGAGCAAGGCGTAGGCACCGCCCTGCTCCCAGACGTGATCCATCTCGCGGATCGCGTAATCGTCGGGGCCGGTCGGCGTGCGGGTGTAACTGTGGGCGAGGTTCTGCAAGCGGATTTCGGCCATCAGGCAACCCTCGCGATTCGGCGACCGGGCGCCTGGACCAGCCGTCCCTGGGTATCGAACACAAACAGTTTATGGGTCGGTATGTAGATGCGAATCGGCGCGTCGACATCGTATTCATGGACGCCGGGCAGGTGCAGCACCAGCAGGAAATGCTCGTTGCGCACGTGCAGGAAGGTTTCCGAACCGCTGATCTCAGCGACTTCGACGGTCACCGCCAGTTCTAGATCGTCATCATTGCTGGGCACCAGCGAAATGTGGCTGGGCCGCACGCCGAAGCGGAACTCGCCCTCGCCCACCGGGCGCAGATCCACGTTCAACGGAAAGTGCACGAAGTTGGCGAAACTCACTTCGTTGCCGGCGATACGGCCAGGCATCAGGTTGATCGGCGGCTCACTGAATAATTCGGCGGCCAGCACGGTTTGCGGCTGGTGATAGACCTCGGAGGACCTGCCGCTCTGGATCACCCGGCCTTCATGGAGAATCGTCGTGGTCCCGCCCAGGGCCAGGGCTTCGTTGGGTTCGGTGGTTGCGTAGATGGCGATGGTGTGATGCGCCTTGAACAGCTCGCGCATTTCCTGACGCAGTTCCTCGCGCAATTTGTAGTCGAGGTTGACCAGCGGCTCGTCGAACAGGATCAGCTCGGCGTCCTTGACCAATGCACGGGCCATCGCGGTGCGCTGTTGCTGGCCACCGGAGAGTTCCAGCGGATAGCGCTGGAGGAATTTTTCAATGCGCAGCATCTTCGCGGTTTCCAGCACCTTGCTCTGGATCAGCTCGCTGGAAACACCGCCCTGGCGCAATGGCGAAGCAATGTTCTCGAACACCGTCATGGTCGGGTAGTTGATGAACTGCTGATAGACCATCGACACATTGCGCAGGCGCACTGGGCGCTGGGTGACGTCGACGCCATTCATCAGGATGCGGCCGCTGTCGGGCTTGTCCAGGCCGGCCATCAGGCGCATGAGACTGGTTTTGCCGGACAGCGTGCGGCCTAGCAAAACGTTGAAGGATCCGGGTTCGAAACTAAGGCATGCATCGTCGATCCAGGTCTGGCCCTCGACGGTGCGGCTGACGTGCTCCAGGGTTAATGACATGGCTCGGCCTTTTTATTATTGGAGTCAAGCGACCCAGGCTGTAGAGCGAGTTCCATGCCAAAAATCGCAAGCTGTTGATCCAGCTTTAAAATCCTCAAAACAGCGGCGACACCGCTTTCGTTGCTGAACAGAAATGAACAACCGCGATTGAACATCTGAACAGTCCGACGGTTGACAATGAACAATAGTGAACAACACTCTATGGATGCTTTTTGCTTTACCTGCCGCATCGCGGTCCAGGTAGGAGCTGCCGCAGGCTGCGATCTGTTGATCTTGATCTTCGCCATCGTCACGGGAGCCAAGATCAAAAGATCGCAGCCTGCGGCAGCTCCTACAGGGTATTGTTTTCGACGCGACATCCGTGGCGTGCCGAATGTTATGCAAAGCCCATAAAAACAATAAAAACTTGCTCAGAGATCGACTGCCATGGCCGCTCCCGCCCTGCCGCTCTCCCATGACGCCATCATCCAGGACTCCTGGTCCCGATGCCGCGCGTTCGGTCTCGATCATCAAAGCGCCCCTGCATTCGATCAGCTGCCGCCCGAGGGCATCGCCCGGCTGCTGGAGAGCCAGCATTCACTGGTGCAGACCACCCATCAGGAAGTCCTGCCGTATTACGAGAACATCCTGAGTAATTCCAATTGTTTGATCATGCTGGCCGATAATCAGGGCCAGGTGCTGACATCCTGGGGTACCCAGCGCTTTATCGAGCCCAGCCTGACCCGCGGTTTCAGTGCCGGTGCCAGCTGGATGGAGCGTTGCAGCGGCACCAATGCGATCGGCACCGCGCTGGCGTGCGAGCAGGCGGTGCATATCGAGCATGATGAACACTTCCTCAAGGCCAACCGCTTCATGACCGGTTCCGCCGCGCCGATTTTCGATGCCGAACGCAAGGTGATCGCGGTACTCGATGTATCCAGCGACAGCTACCTGCCGCCGTCCCACACCCTGGGCATGGTCAAGATGATGAGTCAGACGGTGGAGAACCGGCTGATACTCAACCTGTTTCAGGGTCAGCATTTCCAGCTTACGTTCAATACGGGATTGAACAACCTTGACAGCCAATGGGCCGGGCTGTTGATTTTCGATGAAAGTGGTCAGGTGCTGTCGGCCAACCGCCGGGCCGACAACCTGCTGGGCATCAGCCTGTCGCGGGCCAGCGTCGAGAGCCTGTTCAAGGTTTCGTTGCTGGAATTGTTGAATCAGCCAGAAGGTTTGCCGTTTGCATTGCAAGCCTCCGGCCGCAACCGCTTCCAGTGTTTGTTGAAGCGGCCGAAACAGGCACCGATTCAGGCGCGGGTATTTGCCGAACCAACCGTCACGACGCCAGCTGCGATCAGCCTCAATACCCTGCACTTCGGTGATAGCCGCGTGGAAAAAGCCGTTCGCCAAGCCGAACGGCTACTGGAAAAAGACATTCCACTGCTGATCCACGGAGAAACCGGCGTCGGCAAGGAAGTGTTCGTCAAAGCCCTGCATCAGGCCAGCTCCCGGAGCAAACAACCGTTCATTGCCGTCAACTGTGCCGCCATCCCCGCCGAACTGGTGGAATCCGAGCTGTTCGGCTACGAGAAAGGCGCGTTCACCGGGGCCAACCAGAAAGGCAGCATCGGGCTGATACGCAAGGCAGACAAAGGCACACTGTTCCTCGATGAAATCGGCGACATGCCGCTGCCGACCCAAGCCCGGTTGCTACGGGTGTTGCAGGAACGCTGTGTGCAACCGGTGGGCAGCAGCGAGCTGTTCCCGGTGGACATCCGGATTATCTCGGCGACCAACCGCTCGTTGCGCGAGCAGGTTCAGCTTGGGCGGTTTCGTGAAGATCTTTATTACCGGATCGGCGGTTTGACCCTTGAATTGCCGCCGCTCAGGGAGCGCAGCGACAAACAGGCGTTGTTCAAGCGGTTATGGGAGCAGCATCGTGAACCGAGCCAGTGGGCCGGGTTGAGTCGTGAGGTGATGGAGTTGTTCGGCCGTCATCCGTGGCCGGGGAATCTGAGGCAGGTCAGTAGTGTGATGCAGGTAGCGCTGGCCATGGCCGAGGAACAGCCGGTGCGGCCGGAGCATTTGCCGGATGATTTTTTTGTGGATCTGGAGATGGAACCGGTGGATGCGGCCGAGCCGATGGCCGTCGACCTGAACGATGCAGAAGAACTGAATCGGCAATTACAGGCGGTCGGGGGGAATATTTCCCATTTGGCCCGCAGGCTCGGGGTTAGCCGCAATACCCTCTACAAGCGGTTGCGCCAGGTTGAGTGACGAGTGAGCCGTAATAGCTGTGCTTGGCTTAAGACCATCGCGGGCAAGCCCGCTCCCACAGGGATTTGTGTCGTTCGCCACATTGGAATCCACCTCCAAACCTGTGGGAGCGGGCTTGCCCGCGATAACGTCGGTCGCGACACCGCCGCTCTAGCGCCCTGTGGAAAAAAACAAAAACCCGCACAAGGCGGGTTCTGTTTTACAGCCGATCCAGCAATCAGTCAGCCAGACGCCAGGTCGTGCCACCCTTGCCGTCTTCCAGCACCACGCCCATCGCGGTGAGCTGGTCGCGGATGCGATCGGATTCGGCCCAGTCCTTGTTGGCACGAGCCGTCAGGCGCGCCTGGATCAGTGCATCGACCTCAGCCGCATCAACCCGCCCTTCGGCACCGGCCTGCAGGAAGTCGTCGGCTTCAAGCTGCAACACGCCCAACACGCTGGCCAGTTCTTTCAAACGGGCAGCCAGACCGGCCGCTGCGTTCAAATCGCTCTCGCGCAGGCGGTTGATCTCGCGCACCATCTCGAACAGCACCGCGCAGGCTTCCGGCGTGCCGAAGTCGTCGTTCATCACCGTGGTGAAACGCTCGACAAAGGCTTCGCCGCCAGCAGGCGCCACGTTCGGCAGGCCTTTCAACGCGTGGTAGAAACGCTCGAGGGCGCCCTTGGCGTCCTTGAGGTTGTCTTCCGAATAGTTGATCGCGCTGCGGTAGTGGCTCGACACCAGCAGGTAACGCACGACTTCCGGGTGGTACTTGTCGAGCACGTCGCGGATGGTGAAGAAGTTGTTCAAGGACTTGGACATCTTCTCGCCATTGATGCGAATCATGCCGCAATGCATCCACGCGTTGGCGTAGGTCTTGCCAGTGGCCGCTTCGCTCTGGGCGATTTCGTTTTCGTGGTGCGGGAACTCGAGGTCGCTGCCGCCGCCATGAATGTCGAAGGTCTCGCCGAGGCAGCAGGTGGACATCACCGAGCACTCGATGTGCCAGCCCGGACGACCGTCGCCCCACGGCGAAGGCCAGCTCGGTTCACCCGGCTTGGCGCCTTTCCACAGCACGAAGTCCAGCGGGTCCTGCTTGGACTCGTCGACTTCGATCCGGGCGCCGATGCGCAGGTCTTCGATCTTCTTGCGCGACAGCTTGCCGTAGCCCATGAACTTGGCGACGCGGTAGTACACGTCGCCATTGCCCGGAGCGTAGGCATAGCCCTTGTCGATCAGGGTCTGGATCATGCTCTGCATGCCAGCGATATGATCGGTGGCCCGCGGCTCCATGTCCGGCTTGAGGATGTTGAGGCGCGCCTCGTCCTCATGCATCGCGGTGATCATGCGCTCGGTCAGCACGTCGAACGGCTCGCCGTTCTCCTTGGCCCGATTGATGATCTTGTCTTCAATGTCGGTGATGTTGCGCACATACGTCAGGTTATAACCGCTGAACCGCAACCAGCGGGTCACCAGGTCGAACGCGACCATGCTGCGGCCGTGGCCAATGTGGCAGTAGTCGTACACGGTCATCCCGCAGACGTACATGCGCACATTGTTGCCATCCAGCGGCTTGAACACTTCTTTGCTCTTGGTGAGCGTGTTGTAGATCGTTAGCACTTTAGTTGTTTCCTTGAATCACTGGCCCCACGAATCACGCAAGGTCACGGTACGGTTGAATACCGGAGCGCCCGGTTTCGAGTCCTTGATATCCGCGCAGAAGTAACCTTCGCGCTCGAACTGGAAACGGTCTTCCGGCTGTGCGTTGCCCAGCGAGGGTTCAGCACGACAACCGGTGAGAACTTGCAGCGAGTCAGGGTTGATGTTGTCCAGGAAACTGGCGCTGTCTTCGGCCTTCTCAGGGTTGGCCGAACGGAACAGACGATCGTACAGACGCACTTCGCACTCGACGCTTGCAGCCGCCGGCACCCAGTGCACCACACCTTTGACCTTGCGGCCTTCAGGGTTCTTGCCCAATGTTTCCGGATCGTAGGAGCAACGCAGTTCGACGATGTTGCCATCGGCGTCCTTGATCGCTTCGTCGGCGCGGATCACGTAGCTGCCGCGCAGACGCACTTCGCCGTTCGGCTCCAGGCGCTTGTAGCCTTTTGGCGGCTCTTCCATGAAGTCATCGTGGTCGATGTAGATTTCACGGGCGAACGGCAGCTTGCGCACGCCCAGTTCTTCTTTCTGCGGATGACGCGGCAGTTCGAGGTTCTCGACCTGGTCTTCCGGGTAGTTGGTGATCACCACCTTCAACGGACGCAGCACGCACATGGCGCGCGGAGCATTCTGGTCCAGATCCTGACGGATGCTGAACTCGAGCATGCCGAAATCGACGACGCCGTCAGAACGGTTGGTGCCGACCATATCGCAGAAATTGCGGATCGACGCAGGCGTATAGCCACGGCGGCGGAAGCCCGACAGCGTGGACATGCGCGGATCGTCCCAGCCGAACACGTGCTTTTCATCGACCAGTTGCTTGAGCTTGCGCTTGCTGGTGATGGTGTAGTTCAGGTTCAGGCGGCTGAACTCGTACTGGCGCGGGTGCGCCGGTACTGGCAGAGCGTCCAGGAACCAGTCGTACAGCGGACGATGGCTTTCGAACTCCAGGGTGCAGATCGAGTGGGTGATGCCTTCGATGGCGTCCGACTGACCGTGGGTGAAGTCGTAGTTCGGGTAGATGCACCACTTGTCGCCGGTCTGGTGGTGGTGAGCGTGACGGATGCGATACATGATCGGGTCGCGCAGGTTCATGTTCGGCGAGGCCATGTCGATCTTGGCCCGCAACACGCGTGCGCCATCCTTGAATTCACCGGCCTTCATGCGGGCGAACCAGTCCAGGTTTTCTTCCACGGAGCGATCGCGGAACGGGCTGTTCTTGCCCGGCTCGGTCAGGCTGCCACGGTATTCCTTGGCCTGTTCAGGGCTCAGGTCATCGACGTAGGCCTTGCCGGCCTTGATCAGTTCAACGGCCCAGTCGTGCAACTGGTCGAAATACTGCGAGGCGTAGCGCACTTCACCGGACCATTCGAAGCCCAGCCATTTGACGTCGCTTTCGATCGCGTCGATGTATTCCTGGTCTTCCTTGGCCGGGTTGGTGTCGTCGAAACGCAGGTGCGTGACGCCGCCAAATTCCTGGGCCAGGCCGAAGTTCACGCAAATCGACTTGGCGTGACCAATGTGCAGGTAGCCGTTGGGCTCAGGCGGGAAACGGGTGACGATCTGCGTGTGCTTACCCGAGTCCAGGTCCGCCTGGATGATCGGGCGCAGGAAATTGACCGGCACGGCAGGGCCGGTCTTGGAATTCGAGGTAGGGTCGACAGTGGGCTTGCTCATAGGATCCTTGAACGTACAAGTGCGCGGCCAGTTGGCCAAATCAAAGCGGCGGTTATAAATCAAAGGGGCTTATCATAGCCGATGCTGTGAAGTCGCTGACAGAGCAGGCCCGAAAACGGCTGCATTTAATCGGATGCAAATGAAAAACGGCCTCGAAATTCGCGCCTGTCGCGCTAAACTGCGCACCTTGGCCAACATTGGCCGGACCGGTTGAGGGCTGTAACGCCCCTGAACCCACGAATTCCCTGAAAACGCATCTCCCAAAAAGAGTTCACGATCATGACCCAAGTCAAACTGACAACAAACCATGGCGACATCCTCCTGGAACTGAACGCTGAAAAGGCACCGCTGACCGTTGCCAACTTCATCGAGTACGTCAAAGCCGGTCACTACGAAAACACCGTTTTCCACCGCGTCATCGGTAACTTCATGATCCAGGGCGGCGGTTTCGAGCCAGGCATGAAAGAAAAGAAAGACAAGCGCCCAAGCATCCAGAACGAAGCCGACAACGGCCTGCCGAACGACAAGTACACCGTCGCCATGGCCCGCACCATGGAGCCGCATTCGGCTTCCGCCCAGTTCTTCATCAACGTGGCTGACAACAGCTTCCTGAACCACAGCGCCAAGACCACTCAGGGCTGGGGCTACGCGGTATTCGCCAAAGTCGTTGCCGGTACCGACGTGGTCGACAAGATCAAGGGTGTTTCCACCACCATGAAGTCCGGCCACCAGGACGTACCTGCAGAAGACGTGATCATCGAGAAAGCCGAGATCATTGAGTGATACTGCTGATTTCAGACTTGCATCTGGAAGAGGAGCGCCCGGACATTACCCGGGCGTTTCTGGATTTGCTCGCCGGGCGCGCCCGCTCGGCGAGTGCGTTGTACATCCTGGGCGATTTTTTCGAGGCATGGATTGGCGACGATGCCATGACCGCCTTCCAGCGTTCCATCTGCCAGGCCCTGCGCGACCTCAGCGACAGCGGCACGGCCATTTTTCTGATGCACGGCAATCGCGACTTCATGCTCGGCCAGGCCTTCTGCAAACAGGCCGGCTGTACATTGCTGAAGGACCCGAGTGTCGTGCAGCTAGCAGGCGAGCCGGTGCTGCTGATGCACGGCGACAGCCTCTGTACCCGCGACGAAGCCTATATGAAGCTGCGTCGCTATCTGCGTAATCCGATCACCCTGTTCGTCCTGCGGCATCTGCCCTTGGGCACCCGGCAGAAACTGGCGCGCAAGCTGCGCAGTGAAAGCCGTGCGCAGACGCGAATGAAGGCCAACGACATCGTCGATGTCACGCCAGACGAGGTGCCGCGGGTGATGCAGGCCCATGGCGTGAAGACCTTGATCCACGGACACACCCACCGCCCCGCCATCCACAAGTTGCAGATTGGCGAGCAGGCGGCCAGGCGTATCGTGCTGGGGGATTGGGATCGTCAGGGCTGGGCGTTGCAGGTGGATGAGCAAGGGTTTGCGTTGGCGCCGTTCGACTTCGCCCCTCCGCCACAACTGGCGGCACCTGCAAACTGACAGACAAATACCTAAACCCTTGTGGGAGCGAGCTTGCTCGCGATAGCGGTGGATCAGTCAACAAAGATGTTAAATGTGAATCCGCCATCGCGAGCAAGCTCGCTCCCACATGGGTTCTACGGTGCAATCGGATTTTCGGGATTACTTGACCAGAACAGGCTGCCCGCGAAGGCGTCGTATCAGTCAGCTTGATATCGCCTGACACGCCGCCTTCGCTGGCAAGCCAGCTCCTACAGTGGGATTGTCGGCAATCCGGGCTTAATGGCCGGCGGCCGCAGGCCCCGCCTTCGCCGCAAACGGCGGTTTCGCCAGCCACACCAGCAGGATCAACCCCATGAACCCCCACCCCAGCAACGTGAAGTAATCCACGGTGGAGAGCATGTACGCCTGACTGGTCAGCACATGGTCCAGCTGCGCATAGGCCTGATTACTCGCCCCGCCCAGCGCATTCAGCGCATCCCGTGTCGCCGGCTCATAGGTGCTGATGCTTTCGCTCATATAGGCATGGTGTTGATCCGCCCGGCGAATCCAGATCCAGGTAGTCAGCGACGCCGCAAAACTGCCGCCCAGGGTCCGCAGGAAGGTCGCAAGGCCGGCGCCGTCGGCGATCTGGCTCGGTGGCAGGTCCGACATCAGAATGCTCAAGGTCGGCATGAAGAACAGCGCCACGCCGATGCCCATGAACAGCTGCACCAGGGCGATGTGCTGGAAGTCCACTTCGTTGGTGAACCCGGCGCGCATGAAACAGCTCAAGCCAATGGCCAGGAACGCCAGTCCGGCGAGCAAGCGCAGGTCGAACTTGTGCGCGTACTTGCCGACAAACGGCGACATCAGCACCGGTAGAATCCCGATTGGCGCCACCGCCAGACCGGCCCAGGTCGCGGTATAGCCCATCTGGGTCTGCAGCCATTGCGGCAGGATCAGGTTGATCCCGAAAAACCCGGCATAACCGCCCACCAGCACAATGGTGCCGATACGGAAATTGCGATACGCGAACAACCGCAGGTTGACCACCGGGTGCTTGTCAGTCATTTCCCAGATCACAAACACCGCCAGCGCAATCACCGAAATGGCCGCACCGATGAGGATGAAGTTCGACTCGAACCAGTCCAGGTCGTTGCCCTTGTCGAGGATCACCTGCAACGCCCCGACGCCGATGATCAGGGTGATCAACCCCACATAATCCATCGGCTGATAACTGGTCACCACCGGCCGCGCCTTGAGTTGCTGGCGCACCACCATCACCGCGAAAATCCCGATCGGTACGTTGATAAAGAAGATCCATGGCCAGCTGTAGCTGTCGGTGATCCAGCCGCCGAGAATCGGGCCGGCAATCGGCGCGACCACCGTGACCATCGCCAGCAACGCCAGGGCCATGCCGCGCCTGGCCGGTGGATAGACCGCAATCAGCAGCGTCTGGGTCATCGGGTACAACGGGCCGGCCACCAGGCCTTGCAGCACCCGAAAGCCGATCAACTCAGGCATCGAGGTGGAAATGCCGCAGAGAAACGAGGCCAGCACAAACAGAATGGTCGCCCAGAGAAACAGCTTCACTTCACCAAAGCGGCGGCTGAGCCAACCGGTCAATGGCAGCGCAATCGCGTTGCTCACCGCGAACGAGGTGATGACCCAGGTGCCCTGCTCCGAACTCACGCCGAGGTTGCCGGATATCGTCGGCAGCGCCACGTTGGCGATGGTGGTGTCGAGCACCTGCATGAAGGTCGCCAGCGACAGGCCGATGGTGCTGAGCAGCAGGCTGGGCGGCGTGAAAGACGCGTTATTGCTCATCGCAAATCCCGTGAAACTGGCTGACGCTGCGCCCTTTACAGGCGCAGCTGACCCTGTGGGAGCGAGCTTGCTCGCGATGGCGGATTAACATTCAACATCTTTGTTGATTGATCCACCGCTATCGCGAGCAAGCTCGCTCCCACAAGGTCGGTGTGATGGCGAGTCAGCGTTGCGCGGTTTTGCTGACCGCGGCGCTGTTGTCGTGGATCAACTGGGCGATCATCGCGTCGGCTTCGGCCAACTGACGGTCGTAGACGTTAGTGCTGAACGAAGCCTTTTGTGGCGGCTGTTGTGCCAGCACCGGGCCGCTCTGGTCATGCAGGTTCACATCGACCTGGGTCGACAGGCCGACCCGCAACGGGTGCCTGGCCAGTTCTTCGGCATTGATGTGGATCCGCACCGGCACCCGCTGGACGATCTTGATCCAGTTACCGGTAGCGTTTTGCGCCGGCAACAAGGCAAAGGCGCTGCCGGTGCCGGCGCCGAGGCTGTCGATGGTGCCGCTGTATTTCACGTCGCTGCCGTACAGGTCGGCCTCGATGTCCACCGGTTGGCCGATGCGCATGTCACGCAGCTGGGTTTCCTTGAAGTTGGCGTCGATCCACAGTTGATCCAGCGGAATCACCGCCATCAGCGCCGTGCCCGGCTGAACGCGCTGACCGAGTTGCACGGTGCGCTTGGCGACGTAACCGGTGACCGGCGCGATCAAGGTGCTGCGTGCATTGTTCAGGTAGGCCTGACGCAATTGCGCGGCGGCAGACATCACATCCGGATGGGACGACACCACCGTGTCATCCACCAAGGCGCTGGTGGTTTTAAGCTGCTGCCTGGCGTTGGCCAGGGCGTTTTGCGCCGAGGTCAGATCGTCGCGAGCGTGGGACAGCTCTTCCTGGGAAATCGCCCCGCCAGCCGCCAGATTCTTGCGGCGATTGAAGTTGTCCTGGGCCTTTTGCACTTCCGCCTGTTGCGCATTGACCTGGGCCTTCATGCCGTCGACGTTGCTGTACAAGCCGCGCACCTGGCGCACGGTGCGAGCGAGGTTGGCCTGGGCACTTTGCAGGCCGACCTGGGCATCGTTCGGGTCGAAGTTGATCAGCACCTGGCCTTCATGGACCAGGTCGCCATCGTCGGCGCCGATGCTGACCACAGTGCCGGTGACCAGCGGGGTGATTTCCACCACGTTGCCGTTCACATAGGCGTCGTCGGTGCTTTCGTTCCAGCGCCCGTAAAAGTGGTGATAACCCCAGGCACCCAGACCGGTGAGTATCACCATCAGCGCCAGGACCACCAGCATGAGTTTGCGCTTGCGCTGATTGCTCGTGTCTTGGGGGGTGTCAGGGGCTTGGGTTGTGTCGGCAGTAGCCATGACGAATACCTTGAATTAGTTGTGCTGCGTGGCTGGGGTCGGGTTGGCGGCGGTCAGGGTTTCGCCCTGAAAACCGCCACCCAGCGCCTGCATCAGTTGAATCGACAGGTCGATCTGCTCGGCATTCAGGCTCGCCAGCTGACGCTGGGCCTGGAGCAATTGCTGCTCGATGCTGAGCACGTCCAGGTAGTTGCCGATGCCGGAACCGTAGCGCTGGACCACGGTGTCGTATGACTGCTGGGCAATATCGGTGGCGTGTTGCTGGGCGCCGATCTGCCGGCCGATATCGCGCAACTGGTTAATGGTGTCGCTGACATCGCCCAAGGCCTTGACCAGGCTTTTGTTGTATTGCGCCACCGCGAGGTCGTAATCGGCGTCGCGGGCATCGAGGTCGGCACGCAGGCGACCGCCGTCGAAAATCGGCACGGAAATCGTCGGCGCAATGTTGAAGAAACGACTCGCGGAACCAAACATCGCATCGCCCAGCAACGACTCGGCCCCGGCCGCGGCACTCAGGTTGAGGTTGGGGTAGAAGCGGGTTTTACCGGCGTCGATGTTCTTGCTCGCCGCCTCGACCCGCCAGCGTGCCGCCACCAGGTCCGGACGACGACCGAGCAGCTCGGCCGGCAGCACCGATGGCAGTGCCACGGCACTGGCCTGGAGGATGTTCGGCCGGACGATGTCATTACCGCGATCAGGACCTTTGCCGAGCAAGACGGCCAAGGCGATTTTCGCGCTTTGCAGGCGTTTTTCGGCGTCGATCAGGCTGGCTTGGGAGGACGCTTGCAGGCTTTCGGTCTGCTGGAACTGGTACTGACTGTCGATCCCCGAACTCAAGCGACGCTGGCTCAGGTCGAGCATTTGTCCGGTGCGCTTGAGGTCTTCGCTGGCCAGGTCATGGACGATGTGCGCCTGCCCCAGATCGCTGTAGGCACGGGCGACGTCGGCTGCCAGCGTCAACTGCGCCGCCTGCCGGTCGACTTCGGCGGCACGGGCCTGGCCCAATGCGGCTTCCCAGGCGTCGCGCTGGCCACCCCAGAGGTCGAAGTTGTAATTGAAACTGGCGCCGATGTTGCGCACGGTGGAGTAGGCATCACCCTGCCCGTTCGGGTCTTGATCGCGGGCCAGGCGCGAGCGGCTGACGCCGGCGCTGGCATCGAGGGTCGGCATGCGCTCGGCGTCGGCGGCGTAAGCGGCGGCGCTGGCCTGATGGGCGCGGGCGTCGGCGATTTGCATGTCCGGGCTGTCGTGCAGGGCTTCACGGATCAGACCGTCGAGCTGCGGGTCGCCGAGGCTTTTCCACCAGTCGTTTTTCGGCCAGGCCGCCGGCGACAGGGTCACGCCGCTGAGAGATTGTCCGGCCTTGAGGTTTTTCGCCTCGAGGCTGACGCCTTCGGTATTCAGGCCGCTGTAGCTGGCGCAACCGGCCAGGCTCATGGCCAACAGCACCAGGCTGAGGCCGGTGCGCAAGGTTTTACTGTTCATTTGTCACCTACCCGCAGCAGGGTGATCGAGTCACCGGCTGCCACCAGGATTTTCTTCAGGATCTGTTCCAGGGTGTTCAGTTCTTCCGGGGTGATGGCGCCGGCCAGCTCATTCATGGCGTCGGCGCCGATGTGTGGCAGGCGGTCGGCGAGCTTCAGCCCCTCTTCAGTCAGCACCAACTGCACCTGACGGCGGTCCGCCGCGGAACGTTGGCGGGCGAGGAAGCCTTTCTGTTCCAGACGGTCGAGCATGCGTGTCATCGAACCGCTGTCCAGGGACAGGTGACGACAGAGCTCGGCCGGGGTATCGACGCCGAACTGGGCCATGATGATCAGCACTTTGAACTGCGCGGACGTGATGCCGTGGGGTTCCATGTGGGTGTCGATGATCCGGTCCTTGAGCAGCGCCGCGCGCCCGAGCAGGAGGCCGAGATGGCAATGCTGGAATTCGTCCGGGGTGAAATGTTTCATCTGACCACCAATTAGCTGCCTAGGCAGAGAATGTATGTCGAGATGTTACTGCCTAGGCAGCGAATGTCAATGTAATAGTTAGGTTGCTTGCTATTTCCCTGATAAAAGGCGCCGGATTATGTGGCGTCCACGCCGACGCCATCGCGAGCAAGCTCGCTCCCACAGGGATCACATTGAACCTGTGGGAGCGAGCTTGCTCGCGATGGGGGTGACTCAATTTCCGGAAGGGAACGGGGCTTAGAAATCCCGCTTGTAGAAGATGTCCAGCGAACTGGCCACACCACCCGCGGCTTCGAGGTAGACTTTCTTGCTCAGCTTGTAGCGCAAGGCAATAGTGTTGGCCGGTTCAAACACGCCAACCCCATAACGCAGGCTGAGTTTCTCGGAGATATTGCCGCTGGCCACCACACTGGTTTCGTTGCCGCTGCCTTCGGTATCGAGCTGGAAGTCCTGAATACCCAGGCTCTTGGCCAAGCCGCTGGTCACCCCCGAACTGCCCATCAGGCCCAGCCCGAGGGCGGCCTGGGCGAGCATGTTGTTGTCTTCACCGCTGGTACTCAGCGGACGGCCCAGCACCAGATAGGACAACGCCTGTTCCTGGCTCATGGCCGGTTCGGAGAAGATTTGCGTGGTCGGCTGCTCGGCGCTGCCACTCAGGCGAATCCCGGCGATCACGTCATCGGTCTGGCGAATGGCTTCGATGTCGAGGTAGGGCTGGTCGATGGGACCGGCAAACAGCAAACGAGCCCGGCGCACTGTCAGCCGCTGGCCGTAGGCACGGTAACGCCCGTCGTTGAGCCAAAGCTCGCCGCGGGTGTCCATGTTGTCGCCAATGTGCACATGCCCTTGCAGGTTGGCAGTCAGGCCAAACCCGGCAAAGCTGAGTTTTTCTTCGCCGACCACCACATCGATGTCCATCGCCATGGCCATCGGCGGTTTGCCCTCTTCGGTCTGCTGGCCGATGATCACCGTGTCGTCGGAGACCTTGACCGTCGACGGCGGTAACTCGCGCACGGTGATGTCCCCCTTGGGCACCCGCACTTTGCCGGCAACCGACAGTTTGTCGTCCTTCATCGAGATCTTCAGGTCCGGCGCCATTTCCAGCTTGGCATACGGCTCGACGGTCACCGGCAACTGCGAGCCCTTGAGCACCAGATCCACCACCAGCGCCTGGCCCCAGGCGATGTCGCCATTCAAGCTGCCCTGCCCGGTCTTGCCGCTTTTCCAGCTGCCATCCAATTGCACGGTTTCGCCGGCAATCACCGCCCGCAACTGCTGGGCTTCAAGCTCCATCGGCAGTTCAGCCCCGGAAATCTCACCGTCACTGAGCAGCACACTGCCGTTGACCTGAGGGGCCAGCAGTGCACCGGAAATCGTGCCGCTGCCATTCAAGCGCCCGGTCATTTTCTCGACCATGGGCACAAATGGCCGCGCCACGGACAGGTCCAGCCCGGTCAAACGGAAAGAGCCGGTCAGCGGCTTGTCCTTGGGCAACGGATTGATCTGTGCCTGCACCATCAGTTCACCGAGCTTGCCGCCCACGAAGTTGAGGTCGGTGTCGATGCGCTTGGGCGTGAGTTTGCTGGTCAGTTTCAGGGTCTGGTACGGGAAGTCCAGCCACTGATCTTTCTCCCGCACGCGCAGGGTGCCACCGCTGGCATCGATGCTGATCTGACCATTCGGGCCGCTGGCGGGCATGTCCAGTTGCAGGTCAGCGTTGAGCCGGCCCTTCCAGGCAAAATCCTTCGGCAACCACTGCGCCAGGCTGTCGATCGGGAATTGCTTGAGGTGATAACGCAACTTTGGCTCCGGCATCAAGCGCTGGTCTTCACCGCACAGGCTGGCCGGGCCGGACATCCAGCAATGGGCGCCGAAGTTGACCTTGCCGTCCGCCAGCCGTTCGAGCTTCGCCGGGCCTTGCAGCTTCCAGTCCTGACCACCGGCCTGGATAAGGCCACTGGCCAGACGTCCGCGCCAGTTGCCTTTGTCCAGCGTACCGTCAACGCCCAGCGCCAGCTTCAGCTTCGGTCCTTGCAGATCGAGGGTCAGCTTCTGGTTCTTGATGTCGCCCTGGCCGCTGGCGGTCAGCGTTCCCAGCGAGGTGTCCCCGGCCTGGATGCCGCTGCCCTTGAGATCGATTTTCGCCCGTTGCGCGTTGTCGAGCGTCGCGTCCAGGTTCAGGCTTTGCAGACGATTGTCTTCAAATGCCAGCTGCGTACCTTGCAGCCCGAGTTTGCCTTGCGGTGCCTTGAGCGTGCCGGCGAGATCGACGCGGCCATTGAGTTGACCGCGCAGTTGCGGCCAGAGCTGCGCCAGGCGCATCAGCTTGATGTCGATCTGGCCGGTCAGTTTCTGTTGCAGGCTGCCCTTGCCATTGATGCTGTTGTCGCCCAGGCGAATCTGCAGTGCGCTGAGGTTCCATTGCTCGCCGCCGCCATCGGCTTTGGCCTGGATCACGGCCGGTTGGCCGCGCAGCTTGCCCTTCAGATCCAGGTCGGCATTGAGGCTGAGCTTTTCATTCTTCAGCTCGCCTTTGCTGCGTAATGGCCCGGCCAGGGTGCCCGGCAACTCCGCGACCCAGTACGCCGGATTGATCGCCGACAGGTCCAGCGCGGTGTCCCAGGCAATGCCATCGGCAAATTGCAGGTTCAGATGTCCCTGGGCCTTGCCCTGCCCGGCTTCGAGCTGGATTTGTTGCAGGTAGATTTTCGTCAGGTCGCCGGCGAACGGGCTGTTCAGGCTGAAGGCCCCGGCCGGGCCATCCAGTGCCGCCTTGAAGTTGCCAAGGTATTTACCGTCGGTGTAGGAGACTTCACCGTTGAAACTGCGCAACGCCACTTCCGGTTCGTCGATCAGCGGATAGAGGCGGTGCCAGGGGAAATCCAGCCAATCGACTTTCGCCTGGGCGCTCAGGCCTTTGCTCCAGTCCAGAAGCCCGGTGAGCTTGAGGCTTTGCTTGTCGTTGGCCGTCAGGTCCAGACCGGCGATCTGCGCGCCATTGGCGTCGACCTTGCCTTGCAGCAACAACGCGACCGGGCCTTGCTCGGCGGGCAGCGTGGCCTTGCCGAGCAGCTGATAACCCTGTTTCAGGTCGCCGTCGCCGGTGAGTTCCAGCTGATTGAGTTGCAGGGTGTCCGGCAGGTCGGCACTGGGTTTGAAGCCGTCGGCGGTGATCCGCACCTTGGCCGGCAGGTTTTCCACCAGTGGTTGCAATTCTCCAGTCAGTTGTCCGTTCAGATAGCCGCTGCTCTCGGCTTTCAGGTTAAGGGTTTTCAGCAGGTCGCCGTCGACCTTCAGGGCCAGCGCCCAAGGTTCGGTGCCCGGCGACGGCAGGGTCAGTTTGCCTTCGGCGTTGAGCGGCCAGTTGCCAGAGGGTTGCAGCAGGCCGGAAAGATTCAGGCTCAGCTCATCCCGTTGCAGATGCACGGAGTCGATCTGCAAACCTTTTTCGGTCCAGTGCGCCGCCAGTTGCAGGCCCTTGAGCTCTTCGCTGCCATTGAACAGCAGGCTGCCGACCCGGACATCGCCCAACTCGATCGCCAGTGGCAATGTCAGGTCCGGGAGCGTGATGGGGCCGCTGCTCTGATCTTCCTCGCCCGGCGGAAATTGCAGACTGACCTGGTCCGCCTGCAATTGCTCGATGCACAGGGTCATGCGCGTCAGGCACAACGGCGACCAGGCGAAAATCGCCTTGCTCAGCTCAACCCGGCTGCTGTCCTGCTGCCACAGCAGATGGTCGGCGCTCCATTGCCCGCCCAGGCGGCCCTGGAAATTCTCCACGGTCAGCCCCGGCACAAACCCGAGCGCCCAGCGACTGCCGGTCACCGTGCCCAACACCGTGGCCAGCGTCAGGACGACCACCATCAACAGCGCCAGGATCGCCAGCAGCGTTACTTTCAAACCACGCTTCACAGCTCAGGCCCCATGGAAAAGTGCAGTCGAATGCCGCCGTCGTCGTCCATCGCGTGAGCCAGGTCGAGGCGGATCGGCCCCACCGGCGACACCCAGCGCACGCCGATACCGACGCCGGTCTTGAGGTTCGGCAGTTCAAGTGTATTGAAGGAGTTGCCCTGGTCGATGAAGGTCGCCACCCGCCATTTTTCGGCGACGGAATACTGATACTCGACGCTGCCGGCCACCATGTAACGACCGCCGATGCGGTCGCCGTTGGAGTTTTCCGGGGACAGGCTCTGATAATCGTAACCGCGCACGCTCTGATCGCCACCGGCGAAGAACCGCAACGACGGCGGCACCGATTTGTAGCCGTTGGTGGCGCTGCCGCCGACCTGTACCCGACCGAGCAAACGGTGTTTGTCGAAGACAGTGGTCAAGCCCTTCACCAACGCCGTGCCGTAGAGCAGATTGTTATCGGACCCCAAGCCCTCCTTGGCGACCTTGGTTTCGAATGCCAGGCGATAACCATTGTGCGGGTCGATACGGTTGTCGCTTTTCAGATAGGAATAACTGACGCCGGGCATGAGCAAGGTGCTGAGCCCCGAGTCGTCGCCGAGTCGGTACTCTTCCCGTTGCCATTTGAGCGACACCACCCGTTGCCAGCCGCTGGGCAACTTGCTGTGCCACTCGGGACCGAGGGTCAACAGTTTGCTCAGGCTGTCCTTATCGGCGATTTCTTCATACTGATAGCCGCCGGCGAAGCGCAGTTTGTCGGTCAGCGGCGGGTCCAGCGGAATGTCGTAGAACAGCCCGACGTTTTGCCGTGGCGCCGAGACTTCGGTTTCCCAGCCGTAGCTGTGCCCCTGGGGGTTGACCCAATGCCGGGTCCAGTTGGCCTTGACCCGTGGGCCGACGTCGGTGGAGTAGCCCACGCCCAGGCCCATGGTCCGCGGCTTGCGGGTGTCGAGCTTGACGTCCACCGGGATCACATTGTCCTTGGACGCGGTCGGCGCCGCATCGACCCGCACCCCTTCGAAATAGCCACTCGATTGCAGCGCCTGGTTGAGTTCGGCGATCAGTTCGGAGTCATAGGGTGCGCCCGCCTTGAACGGCACCATGCGTTGCAACAAGTCTTCATCGAAGGGGGTGTCACCTTCGAAGCTGACCTTGCCCAGGGAATAACGTGGGCCGCTGTTGTAGACCAATTCGATGTCGGCCACGCCGGCTCGCGGGTCTACCGCCAGTTTCTGGCGGGTAAAGCGTCCGCTGAAAAAACCGTAGCGCGACCCCTGATTCTGGATCAGGCGCTTGGCGTCTTCGTAATGCCCGTGGTTGAGCACCGCGCCGGTTTTCAGCGCAGCGCTCTTGGGCACACGAAAGGATTTAAGGGACGCGGCCGGACCCTCAACGCGAAGGGTGACATTGCGCAAATGCACCGGCTCGCCGGGATCGATGTTCAGCACCAGGCGCGGCGTCTTGCCGCCCTTCACGTCGCTGTCGATCTGTGGCTGGTAATAACCCAGGGCCTGGGCCGCCTTGCGCGCCTGTTCCTCGGCACCACGACTGAAACGCAGCAAGGCTTCCTCGTCGCGATCGCCGAGGCTGCCTATATAGCCCTCTATATTGGCTTTGAGTTCATCGTTGGACGGTTTGATCCGCACATCCAATTCACTTTGCGCCAGCGCCGCGCAGCTGGTGATCAGCATCAGCACGCCGCTGGTAAATCTTCCTGGAAACTTCATAGGCGCGGATGCTATCACGAGCTTGGGAGCGTGATAGAGCCTCGCTATGCAAGAAAGTTCTACCGTTATGCCGTTGCTATTTGTAACACCTGAGGATTGGCGTGGAAAAACACATGCTCGCGAATCGGTCCTACGGCCACCTCGCCGATTTCCTCATAGCCCTGACGCTTATAGAACTCCAGATAACGAGGATTCCCAGTATCGAGGACGACGCCCTGAGAGTGTTCATCCACCGCGCACCAGTTATGCACCGCTTGCAACAGCTGTTCGCCGAAGTGTTTGCCCTGAAATTGTGGATGAATCCCCAGCAATGGCAGCAGGTGTACCGAATCGGACGGCACGCACGCCATCACCGCATCGTGATACTCGAGGTAGCGGCGGGTGCAGCGAAAGCCGGTGCTGAGCACCATGCGCAGGCGCCAGGCCCAGCTTTCGGTGATGCCCAGGCGCCGTTGCGGCGGCGCGATCAAGGCGATGCCGATCAACCGGTCGTTGACCAGCAGGCCGATGGCCGGCAAGTCCTGCAGAAAATGCTGTTTGACCAGTTCGCGCACCGTGGCGCGAACCCGTTGTTCATACCCGGGGCGTTCCGCTTCGAACAGATAACCGAAGGTCGGCTCGTGCCGATAAGCCTGGTACAACAAGGATCGGGCTTCGCGGGAATAGCCGCTGTCGAGCATGTGAATATCGGCGATGGCGGTCGAGGTTTCGGGCATGACGGTTGATCTCTCCGGGGCGCAGCTCAAATGACTGTGCTCTTATGGGTACGAGCCTTTGGTTGCCGACACAGTTCCCCAGACAGGTATAGACCAAGTCAAGATCTTCATCGACTGAGCTGGCCTCTTCGCGGGCAAGCCCGCTCCCACAGGATCATTGGCGTTCACAGATTTTGTGTACGACTGGGGTACCTGTGGGAGCGGGCTTGCCCGCGAAGAGGCCGGCAAAGGCAACACATGTTTGGCAGAGGTACATTCCTCCGGCACCGACACTGGCCCCATTCCTCCAGGTCAGCTAGCATCGCCCTTTTGCCAGGACTGCCGACCATGAAGATCGTCTCCTTCAACATCAACGGGCTGCGCGCTCGCCCGCATCAGCTGGCGGCGCTGATCGAGAAGCACCAACCTGACGTGATCGGGCTGCAGGAAACCAAGGTCCACGACGATCAATTCCCCTTGGCCGAGGTTCAGGCCCTGGGCTACCACGTGTATTTCCATGGGCAAAAGGGCCACTACGGGGTCGCCCTGCTCTCGCGGCAAGAGCCCCTGGCGCTGCACAAGGGGTTTGTTACCGATGACGAAGACGCTCAGCGCCGCTTCATCTGGGGCACGTTCGCCGACGCCAATGGCATGCCGGTGACCATCATGAACGGCTACTTCCCCCAAGGCGAAAGCCGCGACCACCCCACCAAATTTCCGGCCAAGGAGCGTTTCTACGGCGACTTGCAGCAATTGCTGGAAAGTCAGTTCAGCAATGATCAGCCGCTGGTGGTAATGGGCGATGTGAACATTTCCCCGGAAGACTGCGACATCGGCATCGGTGCGGACAACATGAAACGCTGGCTGAAAACCGGCAAATGCAGCTTCCTGCCCGAAGAGCGCGAGTGGATGGCGCGCCTGAAGAACTGGGGCCTGGTGGACAGCTTCCGTCACCTGAACCCGGACGTGGCCGACCGCTTCAGCTGGTTCGACTACCGTAGCCGCGGCTTCGAGGATGAACCCAAGCGCGGGCTGCGGATCGACTTGATCATGGCGTCCCACGGGTTGTTGCCGCGGGTGAAGGATGCGGGCGTGGATTACGAACTGCGCGGGATGGAAAAACCCTCGGACCATGCGCCGATCTGGATTGAGTTGAGCTAAAAGCAAAGGATCGCCGCCCGGCGGTGGAAGAAAAACCGCCGAATGGCGTTTTTTGCGTGTTATCTGCCGCTTTCTGCCTTGCTCTGTGCGCCTGGGTCTACGATTCTTCAAGAACAACGACAACACCTGAGAAACCGCCATGAAAACCGTCGCCCAACTGCTAAAGTTAAAGGCCCAGCAAAATCAGGAAGTCCATACCATTGCGCCTCATCAAATGGTGCTGGAAGCGCTGATGGTCATGGCCGCGAAAAACGTCGGCGCCTTGCCGGTCGTGAAAAATGGAGAGGTCGTCGGCATCATCAGCGAGCGTGACTATGCGCGCAAACTGGTGCTCAAGGGCCGTTCGTCCGTCGGTACGCCGGTCGAGGACATCATGGTGTCGCCGGTCATCACCGTGGACACCCATCAGACCGTGGAAACCTGCATGAGCATCATGTCCGACAAACGCCTGCGGCACTTGCCGGTGGTGGAAGGCGGGGCGCTGATCGGCTTGCTGTCGATCGGCGACCTGGTCAAGGAAGCCATCGCCGAACAGGCCGAACTGATTCGGCAGTTGGAGCAGTATATTCGCGGGGAATAACTCGCTAATACCGCATACCCCCTGTGAGAGCGGGCTTGCCCGCGATTGCAGTGGGTCAGTCGAAACCTATATTTTCTGACCCACCGCAATCGCGGGCAAGCCCGCTCCCACAGGGGATTGGTGGTTTTTTCAGGCTGGCCAATGCCGGGCGAAGACCGGTGCCAGCGTCGGGTGCCGGTCGATGCGTTCCAGCCACGTGAAAAACCCCGGCCGGGTACTGCGCAGATGCTCACGACTGCCTGCCCATCGCGTCACCACCGCTGCCAGCAGGTCCAGGGCCCTTGGGGTTTCATCGCCCAGGTACAACTCGCCCGAGAACTGATCGGCAAACACCTCCCAGCTCCAATGCAGGCGCTTGCGAGCGCCGGCCATGAGGTTCTTCCTGGACGCTTCATCCGCCTCGGCCAACCAGCGTTCGGGGTAATCGATGATGCCGATGGCCGCGTAGCAATTGCTGACGATGTAGGCCAGGCCGCGGATGGCCTGATCGCGCTCGGCGGCCTTTTCCGGCAGCAGCTTCGAATCGGGAAAGGTGAGCCCCAGGTGAATCAGGATCGCCGCACTCTCGGTGAGAATGCTGCCGTCGGGCAGTTGCAAGGTCGGAATCTGCTTGAGCGGGTTGAGTTTCTCCAACGCCATGGTGTCCTGCGGGGACGACTCGACGTCGATGAAGCGGTAAGGGATCTCGCAGAGTTCGAGTGCTGCTTCGATCGCGGCTGCGCCGGAGTTCTGGTGTCCGTAGAGCTGGTACATGGTGCGCTCCCCTGGCGAGACAAGAATATAGTCGGTAGAGGCGCTCTCACCCGCCCTCGTTCCACTTCATTGAGCGAACACTGCCCGTTCACAGTGTAGAAGTGCGCAGGGATGCCGGCAATAATCCGGGGCTCATGCGGTGTCCGCCCCCCCTGTAGGAGCTGGCTTGTCGGATCGCCGCACCGCAGCGAAGGCGGCCTCGAGCCGTGCAGTGCCCATGAAGACGCCTTCGCCGGCAAGCCGGCTCCTACTCCCGCGCCATACACCGCTGATACCGCTCATCGACCCGTTTGGCGAACCATGCCGTAGTGAGCTTGCGGGTGATTTTCGGGCTCTGCAGCACGATTCCCGGTAATACCGCGCGGGGCAATGAGCGGCCCTCGGCCTGTTCGGCCAGCTCAAAGACTCGCTGATACAGCTCGCTGTCCTCGAATTCGAGGCTTTTACCCTCCTCCAGCTGATTGCGGATGGTCGGATTGCGCATGCCCAGTTGCTTGCCGAGTGTGCGCACCGCCAATTCCGTAGTGCCGGGCATGATCGAATCGTAGCGGACCAGATCGCCATCCAGCGCCAGCGGGATGCCCGTCGCACGACTCACCGCGTTCTGAAACGCGGCATTGCGGCTGGCGTACCATCCGGCATTGAAATCGGCGAAGCGGTACAGCGGCTGCTTATAGCTCACCGGATACCCGAGCAAGTGGGCGATGCCGAAATACAGACCACCGCGACGGCTGAACACTTCCCGACGAATCGAGCTTTCCACCGGGTACGGATAATCCTGCGCCTGCTCCTCGGCGAAATCGATGCTGACCTGCATCGGTCCGCCGGTGTGTACCGGGTTGAAACCGCCGAACAACGTGCGGCCCATGGGCACCATGCCGATGAAATCATCGAAGATCGCGCTGAGCTCTTTTTCGCTGCGCGCGGCTTGCAGGCGGTCGCTGTAGCTTTTGCCGTTGCTGGAACTCACCTGCAGCGCGCCACTCACCAGCAGGCCGGGGATGTGGGCCTTGGCGGCTCGGCGGTCGATTTCGTCGCGGGCGATCTTGCCCAGGCCCGGCACCGGGGGGTCCACCTGAAAGGTCGACTCCTGCTCGGTGACCGCCAGTACCGAACACAGGTTTTGCGTGGAGGGGTAGATGTTCTGGGCGGCAAACGCTGCATGGATGTCGGTGGCCCATCCTTGCCGGTCGACGGTTTTGGCCGGCAGCAGACGCACGATCTCGGCCCTGACCTCGGCGGGTTTGCGCGCCGGTGGCTCCTGGACGCGTTGAGTGCCGCAACCGGCCAGGACCAGCAGCGCGGCGATACTCATGATCAATCGATTGGCTTGCATGGTGCTCCATCAAATCCGTTGAGCCGGGTTAACCATACGATCAATGGTATGGCGCAGGCTATGACTGTGGGAGCGATGCGCTGTTCCCTCTGCTGATACATACCTTGTGCGGGCGCCACAAAAAGGCCCCGCTGCTTGATGGCTGCGGGGCCGTTTCCATTGAGCAGTCAGCCTGACCCTATGCCTGGACTGGACCATACTTGCTCCACACATCGAGGATGTACAGCCCATGAACCGTAGCGACGTACTGATCATCGGTGCCGGCCCGACCGGACTGGTACTGGCGCTGTGGCTGAGCAAACTGGGGATCCGCGTGCGGATTATCGACAAGTCGTCGAGCCCCGGCACCACGTCCCGGGCGCTGGCGGTGCAGGCGCGGACGCTGGAGTTGTATCGCCAGCTCGACCTGAGCCAGGCCGTGGTGCAGAACGGTCATCAAGTCGCCGCGGCGAACTTCTGGGTCAAGGGCGCACAAGTGGCGCGCTTGCCTCTGAGCAGCATCGGCGAGGGTCTGACCCCCTACGCATTCCTCGAAATATACCCGCAGGACGAGCATGAACGGCTGCTGATAGAACGCCTGGAAGCCTTTGGCATCAGGGTCGAACGCAATACCGAGCTGGAGGGTTTCGAGGAAACCGGCGACGGCATCACCGCCCGCCTGCGCTTGCCCGATGGCCAGCAGGAAATCTGCCAGACCTGCTATCTGGCCGGTTGCGACGGTGCCCGGTCGATCGTGCGCAAAACCCTGGACACCGGATTTCCCGGCGGCACTTATCAGCAGATTTTCTACGTTGCCGACGTGCGAGGCAGTGGGCCGACGTTCAATGGCGAACTGCACGTGGACCTCGATGAGGCAGATTTTCTCGCGGTGTTTCCTTTGGCCGGTGAAGGGCGTGCCCGACTGATCGGTACGGTGCGCGATGAACGCGCCGAGCAGGCCGAAACCCTGCGCTTCGAAGACGTCAGCAGCCGGGCCATCGAGCACATGAAGGTGCATGTCGAACAGCTGAACTGGTTCTCGACTTACCGAGTGCATCATCGGGTGGCGAATCACTTCCGTACCGGCCGCGCGTTTCTGTTGGGCGACGCCGCCCACGTCCACAGCCCCGCCGGCGGCCAGGGCATGAATACCGGGATCGGCGATGCGATCAATCTGGCCTGGAAACTCACGGCGGTATTGAGCGGTGGTGCCGAGGCCAGACTGCTCAACACCTACGAAACCGAACGCATCGCGTTTGCCCGCAAACTGGTTACCACCACCGACCGCGTGTTCAGTTTCGTCACCGCCGAAGGACGCCTGGCCGACTTGCTGCGTATGCGGGTGGCGCCGTTCCTGATCCCCAGGCTTGCGTCACTGGAAACGAGCCGCGAGTTCCTCTTTCGCACAGTGTCGCAAATCACCCTCAATTATCGCGGGATGCCGTTGAGCAAAGGCGTTGCCGGGCATGTGCATGGCGGCGACCGGCTACCGTGGGCGCATGACGGTGAGGGGGACAATTTCGAATCCCTGAAAAGCCCGACCTGGCAGGTGCATGTGTATGGCGACACCAGCGATGAAATGATTGCCTGGTGCAACGAACATCATTTGCCGTTGCACGTGTTTGGCTGGCGTCCGGCATTTGAAGCGGCGGGCCTGGGGCGTAGCGGGTTTTATCTGTTGCGGCCGGATACCTATGTGGCGATTGCCGAGACGTGCTCTGATCCGAAGGTGATCGAGCGGTATTTCCGGGATCACGGGATCAGGCCGTTTTTTGCTTGAACGAACGTCAAAAGATCTTTATCAGATCCCGGCCAATGCCAGGTCCATCGCGAAGTAAGTGAAGATCAGATCCGCCCCCGCCCGCTTGATCGCCCCAAGGCTTTCACGCACCACCCGATCCTCATCGATTGCTCCGGCCTGTGCGCCGAACTTGATCATCGCGTACTCGCCGCTCACCTGATACGCCGACAGTGGCAGGCGCGACGCTTCACGGATGTCGCGGATAATGTCCAGGTACGCGCCAGCCGGTTTGACCATCAACGCGTCGGCGCCTTCCTGCTCGTCCATCAGCGATTCGCGCACGGCTTCGCGGCGGTTCATCGGGTTCATCTGATAGCTTTTGCGATCGCCCTTGAGCGCACTGCCACCCGCCTCGCGGAACGGCCCATAGAGCGCCGAAGCGAACTTGGTGGAATAGGCCATGATCGCGACCTGGCTGAAACCCGCCTCATCCAGCGCCCGGCGAATGGCCCGGACCTGCCCGTCCATGGCGGCTGACGGGGCAATCACATCGGCCCCGGCCCTGGCGGCGGCCACGGCTTGTTTGCCTAGATTGACCAGGGTCTGGTCGTTGTCGACTTCGTGGTTGTGCAGCACACCACAATGACCGTGGTCGGTGTACTCGCAAAAGCAGGTGTCGGACATCAGGATCATTTCCGGCACCGCATCCTTGGCAATGCGCGCCATGCGCGATACCAGGCCGTTGTCGCTCCAGGTGTCGCTGCCGCTGCTGTCCAGATGATGGGACACGCCGAAGGTCATCACCGACTTGATCCCGGCCCGGGCATAGCGCTCGATCTCGCCGGCCAGTCTGGATTCCGGAATGCGCATCACCCCGGGCATGCTCTTGATCGGCACGAAGTCATCGATTTCTTCCTCGACGAAAATCGGCAACACCAGGTCGTTCAAGCTGAATTCGGTTTCCTGGAACAGGCTGCGCAGGCTCGCATTGCGGCGCAGACGGCGTGGACGTGCTTCGGGGAACTGACTGGACATGGGGCTTCCTGAAAAATCGGGGGGTGGGACGAAAGTCGTAGGGGGCGAAGCTTATGCCCTGCAAGGCGCAGCGCACAAACATTGAACGCTCAAGACTGCGTTACCGGGACGGCAACAATCATTGGCATCAATACAAAACCCTGTAGGAGCCGGCTTGCCGGCGAAGGCGGTGGGTCAGTCAATACATGTGGCGACTGACACTCCGCCTTCGCCGGCAAGCCGGCTCCTACAAGTCCTCGGTCAGCCTGAGATTGGCTTGGGGATTTCCAGCCCGCGCATCACCGCCGGCCGCGCCAGGAAGCGCTCCAGCACTCGAGTGACGTTGCGGAAGTTTTTGATGCCCACCAGATCCCCGGCCTCATAGAAGCCGATCAGGTTGCGCACCCAGGGGAAAGTCGCGATGTCGGCGATGGTGTAGCGTTCGCCCATGATCCAGTCGCGCCCTTCCAGACGTCCGTCGAGTACCTTGAGCAGGCGTTTGCTTTCTTCAACGTAGCGTTCCAGCGGCCGTTTATCCTCGTAGTCCTTGCCGGCGAATCTGTTGAAAAAACCGACCTGACCGAACATCGGCCCGATACCACCCATCTGAAACATCAGCCACTGAATCGTCTCGTAACGCGCAGCCGACTCCTGGGCCAGCAATTGCCCGCTCTTGTCGGCGAGGTAGATCAGGATCGCCCCGGACTCGAACAGCGCCAGCGGCCGGTCGTCCGGTCCATGGGGATCGAGGATGGCCGGAATCTTGTTGTTGGGGTTCAGCGAGAGGAATTCGGCGGACAGCTGATCCTGGGTATCGAAGCTCACCCGATGCGGCTCGTAGGGCAGTCCGATCTCTTCGAGCATGATCGAGACCTTGACGCCGTTGGGGGTCGGCAAGGAGTAAAGCTGGATCCACTCCGGGTATTGGGCCGGCCATTTTCGGGTGATCGGGAACGCGGACAGATCGGTCATGGGGGAGAATCCACGGTAAAATCAAGACCGTTGATCATAATGCAGGCGTTGGCGAAGGCTACGATCTTTTGGGGTTATCGATATTGCTGATGAGCAAGATCAAAAGATCGCAGCGTTCGTCGCCGCCATCGGAGGTACCCTGTCCATAAATCCGCAACATCCTGTTGATATCCTTTGCTCCAATCCGATCAAGGTTGCCGCTAAAGTGCTGCGCTCGCCCGGATCGAACCAAATGGGCTCTGAGGACTCCAATGGACCGGCCCCATGACATGGAAAACACCCGCAGCCAGGAGCTCGCGGTGTAGAGGTTTGTCAGCCTTAACCGAATGCGCCGAAGATCACCCTTACACATGATGAACCCTTTGAAATTCGCCAAACGCTTCAAACATCGCGCGTACATTTTCCTGCCCTCCTTGCTGGCAGTGAGCGCGCTGTTCCTTTCGCTGGAATCCAGCGAAAGCCGCGCCCAACCGGCGGATGGCACCCAGACGCTGGTATTCCTGCGCCACGCGGAAAAACCCGCCGGCGGCCTGGGCCAGCTCAATTGCCAGGGCTTGAACCGCGCCATCGATCTGGCCACCTTGCTGCCGGAAAAATTCGGCAAGGCCAATTACGTGTTTGCCGCCAACCCGACGCGCAATGTCGAGGAAGGCGAACTGGACAATTCCTACAGCTATATCCGTCCCTTGATGACCATCAGCCCCAGCGCCATCAAGCTTGGTTTGCCGGTGAACATCAATTTTTCGGCCAACGACACCAGCGACCTGGCCGATGAACTGCTGCACGACAAGTACCACAACTCGGTCATCTACACCGCCTGGTCCCACGGCTACCTGCCGGAGCTGATCAACAAGGTCGCAGGCGAAGCCGTCGGCAGGAAACAGAACATCACCGATGACTGGGAGTCCAGCGACTACGACACGTTGTACGTGCTCACGCTGACCTGGCACAACGGCAAGGCCAGTGTGGTGAGCCACAGCTATAAGCAAGGGCTGGATAATGGGCAGGAGACCTGTCCGACCTGAGCATCAGTGAGTCGGGCGGGGCGGTATTGATTCAAGGTTTATAGCGTCTGCGAGGGCCTCTTCGCGAGCAAGCTCGCTCCCACATTTGGATCTGCGTCGTACACAAATTTCGTGGCCACTGAAGATCACATGTGGGAGCGAGCCTGCTCGCGAAGGGGCCGGCAGATACACCATCAACCTCGCTGACTGCCCCGCTCTCGCAGATACTCAAGCACAGCCCCCCGCTCCCCCGCGAACTCGATCCGAGCGCCCTTCTTCTCCCGCTGAAACCCATACATCGGGTCGTAATACTCGCGCAGCAGCCCTTCGATCCAGCCCCGATGCAAATCCACCGCCCCACTGTTCTCCTGCTCCGCCAGGGCAGCTTCCATCAACATCAACATCCTCCGATGACGCTCGCCGCCCAGGCGCTTCTGCACATTATTCAGGCTCGCCAGCAACCGCTCGGAAAACAGCCCGAAGCCTTCATCGCCATGTACTTCGATGAACTCGGCGGACAAATCCACCACGTAGTCGCGCAGGATCCGCTCCACCCGCCCTTCCAGGCTGTCTTCCAGCCAGACCATCGGAAACTGCTGCATGCCCTGATACAGCGGTAATGGCAAGGCGCAACTGCCGATCGCCCGGCTCTCGTCTTCCAGCACGAACTGCTCGATGCCACGGGCGCGCTTCTTCAGCATGTCCACGGCCAGGCGGTTTTCAAAGTCGATGTTGGAGGGTTGACCGGTGGCGCGTTTTCCGAAGCTGGAGCCGCGATGATTGGCGTGACCTTCAAGGTCCAGCCCGTTGTTCAATTGCGTGAGCACCTCGGTCTTGCCGGTGCCGGTCATGCCGCCCAGCAGGACGAAATCGCACTGGGCAATGGCTTGATCGACCGTGTCCAACAGGAACGTGCGCATCGCCTTGTAGCCGCCACCGACCCGCGGATAGTCGATCCCCGCCTCGTCCTTGAGCCATTGCTGGACAATCTGCGAGCGCAAGCCGCCGCGAAAACAGTACAAATAGCCGTCGGGATGCGCCCGGGCAAAATCGGCCCAGGCCCGAATACGCTCGGCCTTGATGTCGCCGGACACCAGTTGATGACCCAGGGTAATGGCCGCTTGCTGGCCGTGCTGCTTGTAGCAGGTGCCGACCCGTTGCCGCTCGCTGTCATTCATCAGCGGCAGGTTGACCACGCCGGGGAATGAACCCTTGAGGAATTCGACCGGTGCGCGGGCATCCATCATCGGCCGGTCGTTGAGGAAGATGTCGCGGTAATCGGTGCAGTCCAGTGACATCAAAACACCTCGACCGCATGGGTCTGTCGCTCGACCAATTCACCGATCGGTTCAAGGTTCAGGCCCAGTCCGGCGGCCACTTCGAGGAATTGTGCATTGCCTTCGGGGCTGACGGCGATCAGCAGGCCGCCGCTGGTCTGCGGATCGCAGAGCACGCGTTTGTGCAGTTCCTGCAGGCGTCCGAGCTTGCTGGCGTAGCTGTCGAAGTTGCGCAAGGTGCCGCCGGGAACGCAGCCCTGTTCAAGGTAGTACTCGACACCCGGCAAGCGCGGCACACGGTCATATTCGATGCGCGCGGTCAGTTGGCTGCCATCGGCCATTTCCACCAGATGGCCCAACAGGCCAAAACCGGTGACATCGGTCATCGCGGTCACCCCATCGAGCTTGCCGAATCGGCTGCCGGGTTTGTTCAGGGTGCACATCCAGTCGCGAGCCAGGCCGATGTCGGCATGGCGCAACTTGCCCTTCTTCTCGGCGGTGGTGAGGACGCCGATGCCCAGGGGCTTGGTCAGGTAGAGCAGGCAACCGGCGGTGGCGGTGTCGTTGCGCTTCATGTGGCGCTTTTCCACCAGCCCGGTCACGGCCAGGCCGAAGATCGGCTCCGGCGCGTCGATGGAATGCCCGCCCGCCAACGGGATCCCCGCCTCATCGCACACCGAACGTCCGCCGCGAATCACCTCCCGGGCAATCTCCGGCGCCAGTACATTGACCGGCCAGCCGAGGATGGCGATGGCCATCAGCGGATCGCCGCCCATGGCGTAGATATCGCTGATGGCGTTGGTTGCGGCGATGCGGCCGAAATCGAACGGATCGTCGACGATCGGCATGAAGAAGTCGGTGGTCGACACCACGCCGCGCTCCTCATCGATGGCATACACCGCCGCGTCATCGCGTGAGGCGTTGCCGACCCAGAGTTTCGGATCAAGGTTCTGCGCCCCGCTGCCGGCCAGGATCACCTCCAGCACCTGGGGAGAAATCTTGCAGCCGCAGCCTGCGCCGTGGCTGTATTGGGTCAGACGGATCGGCTCGCTCATTGGGGATCACCTCGTGAAGTCATAGCCCAAGAGTCTACAACAACCCAAACCGTAGGGATCGCGGCGAACCAGGGTGAGGGTCGCCCGCCCTGGGCCGCAATCATTGGGGTTTTGCGGGATTTCATGGTCAAGGGCCGCAGCACTTGTCGCCAGCGGCGGCAGCCGTCCGACAATCCGAATGAATTTTCCGCAGCCCCGACGATCCCTCTATTACCACAGGGAGGAATACCGGCTATATGAACAATGCAAAACTTTTCGTCATTGAATACACCCTTCATGGCGCTCCCAAGTCTTTCATTATCCGCCTGGAAAAAATGGATAACGCGGAGGCCTGGCATTGGGCGAGCTGCGACGCCGGCGTGGGACGGATCCCGCGCTTCGGCCGGGAAAAGGTGCAAAAGACCAGCAAGCCGATGGCGGAAAAATTCGGCGTGGAGAACGTCAAGTGGCGGCCGGCGAATTGACCGCTCGCGCCCGTTTCAGACATTGGGAGGATCAGTGCATGACCACGACACCACTCACCAGCATGGCTCACATCGACTACGGCCTGGACACGCTGTTCGGGCGGGTCACCAAAAGCGCCGAATGTCTGGTCGGGCTGGAACAAGTCGAACATGATCCGACACGCTTTGCGTTACGCGTTCAACCACCCTTGCCCGAGGATCTGGAAAAGGCAAAAACGCTGGTGGTGAGGGTCGCAGGACGACATTTCAATGGTGTCGTCCGCCATACCGAGCGACTGGACGATGAAAGCCTGAAACTGGAAGTGGAGCCCGAATAGGCTCCACTTTATCTCGATGAGCTATTTGTTGTGGGCACACTTGCAACCTTTACTGGCGCATTCTTCGCCGTGTTCATGGTGCTTGGCACAGGCTTCACAGCAATAGTGCTTGCCGTGACGTGCGATCGGATGTTCACCGAGCTTGCAGGAACATTTGGGGCAGTCGCAGATGCTTTCACTGTCGATCATGAGTCTGACTCCATGGGTATGGTTGTCCGGGGCTGTAAATGCGCACCGTAATACCAGTGTAGGAGCTGCCGCAGGCTGCGATGAACGATGACGCGATGTGCCTGATAAACCGCGGCGCCTGAATCGCGGGCAAGCCATGCTCCCACAGGGAAATGTGGTTACAGCACCATCGCCGCCACCCAGCCAAACGCCAGCAGCGGCAGGTTGTAATGCAGGAAGGTGGGAACCACGGTATCCCAGATATGGTGATGCTGGCCGTCGATGTTCAGGCCGGAGGTCGGGCCCAGGGTCGAGTCCGAGGCGGGCGAACCGGCGTCACCCAGGGCGCCGGCCGTACCGACGATGCTGACGATCGCCAGCGGGCTGAAGCCCAGTTGCACGCACAGCGGCACGAAAATCACCGCCAGGATCGGGACGGTGGAAAACGACGAGCCGATGCCCATGGTCACCAACAGGCCCACCAGCAACATCAGCAGCGCGCCGATTGCCTTGCTGTGGCCGATCCACGAGGCCGAGGTTTCAACCAGCGTCTGCACCTGCCCGGTGGCTTTGATCACTTCGCCAAAGCCTGAGGCGGCGATCATGATGAAGCCGATCATCGCCATCATCTTCATGCCTTCGGTGAACAGGTCGTCGGTGTCGCGCCATTTGACGATGCCCGACACCGAGAAAATCAGAAACCCTGCCAGCGCACCGATGATCATCGAGTCCAGCAGCAACTGGACGATGAAGGCCGCGGCGATGGCCAGGCCGGCCACCATCAGGCTCAGCGGGTTGTACTGCACCGCGACCTGCTCGACCTGTTCGATTTTTTCCAGGTCGTAGATCCGCTTCTTGCGGTAGCTGATAAACGCAGCGGCAAGGCCAAACACCATGCCCAACGCCGGAATGCCCATGGCATGGGTGACGTTGATGCCGCTGATATCGACGCCGCTACGGGCAACGTTGGCCAGCAGGATTTCATTAAGGAAGATGTTGCCGAAGCCCACGGGCAGGAACATGTACGGCGTGATCAGGCCAAAGGTAATGACACAGGCGATCAGCCGCCGGTCCAGTTGCAGCTTGGTCAGCACATATAACAGCGGCGGCACCAGCAGCGGAATAAAGGCGATATGTATCGGCAAGATATTCTGGGAGGCGATGGCCACCACCCAGAGCAAGCCGATCAGCAGCCACTTGACCTGTCCGCCACCGCTGGCGTGCTGGCGATCGACCATCGCCAAGGCCTTGTCGGCCAGGGCATGGGCCAGCCCGGACTTGGCAATGGCCACCGCGAACGCACCCAGCAAGGCGTAGGACAAAGCGACCGTTGCCCCGCCGCCGAGGCCGCTGTTGAACGCCTTGAGCGTCGCGTCGATGCCCAGGCCACCGGTCAAGCCACCGACCAGCGCGCCGACAATCAGCGCGATCACCACATGCACGCGGGACAGGCTGAGTACCAGCATGACGCCGACCGCGGCAATTACTGCATTCATTATCAAGACCTCAAGACAAACGGAATGAGTCCGGCCGGCAGTCTGCGTGAGCCGCCAGCGGATTGGAGAGTGGGTTTTATTAGAGGGCGGGCACTGTGCCGGACCGTTGCGGCCTTGTCAAAGCAAACGCCCCCCCTGTAGGAGCTGCCGAAGGCTGCGATCTTTTGATCTTCGGCGCCATCAAGAACGTAAAGATCAAAAGATCGCAGCCTTCGGCAGCTCCTACAGGGTGTGAATCAGGGGGAGCGTCGATATTCGGCCAACGGCATAAAGAAAGCCGAAACCCTGCCGCTACAGTGCCGAGTCTCAGATAATTATCGAATAAAGGACGTCTCCATGTCGCTCAGACAACTTTCCATTCAATGGAAGATCACCCTGCTCGCCGGGCTGTGCCTGGCCGGTATCGTGACCCTGCTGGTGGGTCTTTCGCTGTATCGCATGGAGCACAGTGCCGCGCTGGTGAAAGCCTCGAGCATGGAGATGCTTACCGAAGCCGCCCAGGCCCGGATTGAATCCCAGGGTGAAAACCAGGCGTTGGAGATTCGCCAGCAGTTCATGGACGCCTATCAATACGGTCACGGATTTTCCCGCCAGGTGCTGTTCCTGCGCGACCAGGCCGAGAAGCGCTTTCTCGACGCCTTCGACCTGCGCGAAGACCTGACCCGCCAGGTCAAGTCGGCGCTGCAAGCCAACCCGCAACTGCTTGGCCTGTCGCTGGTGTTCGAAGCCAACGCGCTGGACGGCAAGGACGAGCTGTTTGCCGGCCAGGCGGAGCTGGGCAGCAACGACAAGGGCCGGTTCGCCCTGTATTGGTCGCAACCGACGCCGGGCAAGGTGACCTCCATGGCATTGCCGGAAAGCGACATGACCGACACCGGCACCGGCCCCAGCGGCGAACCGGCGAACGCCTGGTTCACCTGCCCGCGCACCACGCTCAAGCCCTGCGTGATCGAGCCCTACTTCTATGTGATCGACGGGCAGAAGGTGCTGATGACCAGCATCGTTTTCCCACTGATGGTCAATGGCAAGGTCATCGCGTCGCTGTCGGCGGACATCAACCTCAACAGCCTGCAAGCGGTCAGCCAGGACGCAAGCAAGAAGCTGTATGACGGCCAGACCCACGTCAGCATCATCAGCCCGGTCGGCTTGCTCGCCGGCTACAGCCCGGACGCCGGCAAACTCAGCCAGCGCCTTGATACCGTGGACTTGACCAGCGGCGCCGAGCTGATCCGCATGCTCGCCACCAGCAGCCAGACCGAAAGCCTGCACAGCAACCAACAGTTAAAGGTGCTGGCGCCGTTCCAGCCGATTCCCGGTGGCAAGTCCTGGGGCGTGTTGCTCGAGGTGCCGGAAAAAGTGCTGGTGGGCCCTGCCGAAGCCCTGAAGAAACAACTCGATGACAGCAACACCGCCGGCACCCTGGTGGAACTCGGCCTCGGCGCGCTGGCGGCGTTGATCGGCCTGTTGCTGGTGTGGCTGATGGCCCGCAGCGTGACCCGACCGATTCTCGGCGTGGCGCACATGCTCGAAGACATCGCCAGCGGCGAAGGCGACCTGACCCGGCGCCTGGCCTACGACAAACAGGACGAACTGGGTCAGCTGGCCGGCTGGTTCAATCGCTTCCTCGACAAGCTGCAACCGATCATTGCCGAGGTCAAACGCTCAGTGCAGGACGCGCGCAGCACGGCGGATCAGTCGTCCGCCATCGCCACCCAGACCAGTGCCGGCATGGAACAGCAATACCGTCAGGTGGATCAGGTCGCGACCGCCTCCCACGAGATGAGCGCCACCGCCCAGGACGTCGCCCGCAGCGCCGCACAAGCGGCACAAGCAGCGCGGGACGCTGATCACGCCACCCGTCGCGGTCTGAGCGTGATCGACCAGACCACCACCAGCATCGACAACCTCGCCGCCGACATGAGCGCGGCCATGGTGCAAGTCGAAGGCCTGGCGGCCAACAGCGAGAAAATCGGTTCGGTGCTGGAAGTGATTCGCGCCATCGCCGAACAGACCAACCTGCTGGCCCTCAACGCCGCGATCGAAGCGGCCCGCGCCGGTGAGGCCGGACGCGGTTTTGCCGTGGTGGCCGATGAAGTGCGCAACCTGGCACGCCGGACCCAGGAGTCGGTCGAAGAGACCCGCCTGGTGATCGAGCAGTTGCAGAGCGGCACCCAGGATGTGGTCGGGTCGATGAGCAACAGCCATCGACAGGCCCAGGGCAGTGTCGAGCAGGTGGGTCAGGCGGTGACGGCGCTGCGCCAGATTGGCGAAGCGGTGACGGTGATCAGCGACATGAACCTGCAGATCGCCAGTGCCGCGGAAGAGCAAAGCGCGGTGGCCGAAGAGATCAACAACAACGTGGCGACCATTCGGGATGTGACCGAGTCGCTGTCGGGCCAGGCCAATGAATCGGCGCGGGTGAGTCAGTCGCTCAATAGCCTGGCCAATCAGCAGCAGAGTTTGATGGATCAGTTTCGCGTCTGACCCCGCCATGATCATTCCCACGCTCCGCGTGGGAATGCCGCCAGGGACGCTCCGCGTTCCGCTTTGGGATGTGACGCAGAGCGTCACGGGATGCATTCCCACGCGGAGCGTGGGAACGATCAGTCGGCGGAGGTCAGCGCTTGGGCAACTCGATCACCACCTTCAACCCGCCCCACTCACTCTCCTCCAACCTCATCACCCCGCCCCACGTATCAACGATGTCGCGCACAATCCCCAAGCCCAACCCATGCCCATCCATCTGTTCATCCAGCCGCGTACCACGACTGAACACCTGATCGCGCTGGTCCTCGGGAATCCCCGGCCCATCATCTTCCACGCTTAGCTCAAACCCTTGCGCCGTCTCGACCACGTTCAAGCGAACCTCGGCATCCGCCCATTTGCAGGCGTTGTCCAGCAGGTTGCCGAGCAATTCCAGCAAATCCTCCCGGTCCCACGGCAGTTGCAACCCCTGTGGCGCGACATAGCTGAGGTCCAGGTGTTCACCGTGGATCATGTTCAACGTCGCCAACAACCCCGGCAATTCCCCATCGCAATCAAACAGCGCCCCCGGCAGCGCATCGCCGGACAATCGGGCGCGATTGAGTTCACGATTGAGCCGCTGCTGTACCTGCTCCAGCTGCGCCTGAATCACCTTGCGCAGTTCCGGATGCGCGTCGAGTTTCTCGCTGGAGGCCAGGCTCAACAACACCGCCAGCGGCGTTTTCAAGGCATGCCCGAGGTTGCCCAGGGCATTGCGCGAACGCTTGAGGCTGTCTTCGGTGTGGGCCAGCAAATGGTTGATCTGCGCCACCAACGGCTCCAGCTCAATCGGCACCTGATCGTCGAGTTGCGAGCGCTGCCCCTGTTGCAACTGGGCGATTTGTTCACGGGCCTTTTCCAGCGGACGCAAGGCGCGGCGCACGGTGATCCGTTGCAACACCAGAATCAGCAGCAACCCCGCCAGGCCAAGGCCGAGGCCGACCTGTTGCATGCGCAAAAAGCTCTCGCGCACCGGGGTGTAGTCCTGAGCGACGCTGATGGAAATCGACTGGCCGAGGCGGCGATAGTCCGACCGCAAAATCAGCAGCTGCTGCCCTTCCGGCCCCAGTTGCAGGTTGCTGTGCAGGCCGGGATGATCCAGGCGCGGCAGTTCCTGATCCCATAGCGATCGGGAGCGCCAATGGCTGTCGGCGAAATCGATGCGGAAATAATGCCCGGAAAACGGCCGCTGATACGCTGGCGACAGGTGTCGTTCATCCAGCTGCAACCCCTGTGGCCCGCGCACCAGCGCTACCAGCAGGCTTTCACTGTCGTTGCGCAGGCCGGCCTCGAGGTAGCGCTGCAAACCCATTTCGAACAGCCACAGACTGGTCTGCGCCAGCACCAGGCCGACGATCACCATCACGCTGATCAGGCCCAGGCTCAAGCGGCGCTGGATCGACCTCACCGGGCTTGCCCGCCGAACAGGTAACCCTGGCCGCGACGGGTTTCGATCACGCTGCGCCCGAGTTTGCGTCGCAGGTGGTTGACGTGGACTTCCAGCACATTGGAATCGCGCTCGGTTTCACCGTCGTAGAGGTGTTCGGCGAGGTGGCTTTTGGACAGGATCTGTTCGGGGTGCAGCATGAAGTAGCGCAGCAGGCGGAATTCAGCCGCGGTGAGCTGAATGTCGGCGCCGTCGCGGGTCACGCACTGGCGGCCTTCATCCAGATGCAAACCCGCCGCCTTGAGCGTCGGCTGGTTAGCCTGACCGTGGGAGCGGCGCAACAGTGCCTGGACCCGCAGGTGCAATTCTTCAGGATGGAAAGGCTTGGTCAGGTAATCGTCGGCGCCAGCCTTGAGGCCTTCGATGCGTTCGGCCCAGGATCCTCGCGCCGTGAGGATCAGCACCGGCGTCGCCAGGCCGCCGGCGCGCCATTGCGCCAACACCTCCAGCCCCGACAACCCCGGCAGGCCGAGGTCGAGGATGATCAGGTCATAAGGCTCGCTGCTGCCCTGGTACACCGCGTCGCGACCATCCGCCAGCCAGTCCACGGCGTAGCCCTGGCGGTTGAGGCCGGCCATCAGTTCGTCGGCCAGGGGCACGTGGTCTTCCACCAGGAGCAATCGCATCGGTCAATCTTCCTTGTCTTTCAGTAACTGGCCAGTGGTGGCATCGAGGTCCAGCTCACGGACCACACCGTCGGTGGTCAGCAGCTCGACTTCATAAACGTAGACGTCGTGCTTTTCCTCGAGCTCGGCTTCCAGCAGCTTGGCCCCGGGATAACGGTCCAGCGCCTGCTGCAACAGCTGCTCCAGCGGCAGGATCACCCCTTGCTGACGCAGGCGCAGGGCTTCGTCCTGATCCAGGTCCCGGGCCATCGCCATCGAGCAAAAAACCAGCAGCGCCAGGGCCAGGCGGCTGGCGCGCCGGTCTGCAATACAAAGCACCTTCATTACGTATCCTGATGATCCTTGAGAACCTGCCCGCTCACCGCGTCCAGTTCCATGTCCCACTCAATGCCTTGTGGGTCGCGCAGTTCCACCTGATAGATGTACTTGCCGTACTCTTCTTCCAGTTCGGTTTCGGTGATGGTGGAACCCGGGTGTCTGGTCAATGCGGTGGCGTTGAGCTTCTCGAAAGACACAATGGTACCAGCGTCGCGCAGTCTCAGGGCTTCATCGGGGCCCAGGTCGCGAGCCTGGGCAATGCCGGCAGTCAGGGTGATGAGGGTGGCGGTGAACAGGGCAGTCAAAGTGTTCATGGGTGTCTCCGTATTTTTTTATGTGTTGCTTACGGCGGCCACCTTAGCGATTCGAACTTAATTGAAACTGAATTGCCATCATTGGGGCTGGCACCACGATATCGCAGACATGCCCCCGATCAATGTAGGAGCTGCCGCAGGCTGCGATCTTTTGATCTTGATTTTCGGTGCCCATGAAACCGCCAAGATCAAAAGATCGCAGCCTGCGGCAGCTCCTACAGGGGGCAGGGCGTGCTTATAATCCCCGCTCGCCAGACACTGAGACCAGCATGACCGCCATCCACATCAAGTTCCCGTCCCTGACCCTCAAGGCCGGCCCCCGTGCCTTCGCGCGCATCCGTGAGAACGGTTTGAGCGCCACCGACGTCGGCACGCTGCCCGGTGCCGCCGGTGGTCCCAAGGCGCTGGGCATTCAAGGTCTGGACCTGGCACTGTTCGGCGAATGGCTGCCGGCGGCGCCACGGGAGCGTTCGTTGATTGGCGCCTCGGTCGGTTCCTGGCGCTTCGCCAGCGCCTGCCTGCCGGACGCCGCCGAGGGCATTCGCCGTCTCGGGCATCTTTACACCGAGCAAAATTTCGCCAAAGGCGTGACCATGGCGCAGATCAGCCAGAGCTCCCGACGCATGCTCGATGACCTGCTCGACGGCCGCGATGCTTCAATCTTGAGCAACGCCCATTACCGACTGAACATCATGGTGGTCAAAAGCCACGGCCTGCTCGGGGACGATCATCGCGGCCGGCTGGGGCTGGGCCTGTCGTCGGTGATTGCCGACAACCTGCGCGGTCGCGCGCGGCTGTCGCGGCATTTCGAGCGGCTGATCATCCACGACCCGCGCCTGGCGCCACCGCTCAATGCGCTGAACGATTTCCCGTCGCGCTTCATCGCGTTGGAGGCCGGCAACCTGCGCCAGGCCCTGCTGGCTTCGGGCTCGATCCCGATGGTGATGGAAGGCGTGCGCGACCTGCCGGGCGCCGGCACAGGCACTTTTCGCGACGGCGGTCTGCTGGACTATCACCTCGACCTGCCCTACAGCGGCAATGACATCGTGCTCTACCCGCACTTCACCGACCGGGTCATCCCCGGCTGGTTCGACAAAACCCTGCCGTGGCGCCGCGCCTGTGCCGCGCGCCTGCAGGACGTGCTGCTGCTGGCACCGTCGAAGGAATATCTGGCGCGCCTGCCCTACGGCAAACTGCCGGACCGTAATGACTTCAAGCGCTTCATGGGCGACGCGCCGAGCCGGCAGAAGTACTGGCGCGTGGCGATGGACGAAAGCCGCAGGCTGGGCGACGAATTCCTCGAACTCGCCGCCAACGGTCGCCTGGGCGAGCGCTCGCTGACCCTTTAGTCAGTGTTTTCCCGCAACGCCAAACGCAAACTGTTAAACTTGCCGCCTGCCCACATCGCCACGGCGATCGCCACCTGACAGAGCTCAAACCACTGTGGAAATCTTCAAAGAATTTACCTTCGAATCCGCCCACCGCCTGCCCCACGTACCGGAAGGCCATAAGTGCGGTCGCCTGCATGGCCACTCGTTCAAAGTGGCCATTCATTTGAGCGGCGATCTTGATCCGCATACGGGCTGGATACGGGACTTTTCGGAGATCAAGGCGATTTTCAAGCCGCTTTATGAGCGGCTGGATCATAACTATTTGAATGACATTCCCGGGTTGGAGAATCCGACCAGTGAAGTGTTGGCCAAATTTATCTGGAAAGAATTGAAGCCTCTGCTGCCGGAACTCAGCGCGATCCGTATCCACGAAACCTGCACCAGCGGCTGCATCTATCACGGCGAATAGACCAGACAACCACATTCCCCCCTGTAGGAGCTGGCAAGCCAGCTCCTACAGGGGGGAATGCGTTTCGTCAGTGAATGATAAAACCACCTTTAGCGGTGGTTTTTTTATGCCTATGCTTTTTGGCTCGCACACGCCAAGAGGACGCACCCATGACTGACTGGCCGCTGGCTCAGACCTATCGTTTCAACGGGCACGCCGTGCACTTCGCCGACCGGGGCGACGGCCCGCCGCTGGTGTTCGTGCATGGCACGCCTTTCTCTTCTTACGTGTGGCACCGGATTGCGCCGCATTTCATCACCACGCACCGGGTGCATTACTTCGACCTGCTGGGTTATGGGCTGTCCGACAAAGTCGCGGGCCGAGCGTTATACCCGCGAGGCTGAGGGGTTGTACCCGACCATTCGCTGCCCGGTACAGATTCTTTGGGGCGAGGATGATCAGTGGATTCCGATCGAGCGTGGACGAGCGTTGCACGGGATGATTGCGGGGTCGCAGTTTTATCCTGTCCCTAATGCAGGGCATCTGGTTCAGGAAGATGCGCCGGAGGCGATTGTCGCGGCGTTGCTGAGGTTTTTGCCTTCGGTCGATTGATTACAAAGATCAAAAGATCGCAGCCTGCGGCAGCTCCTACACAGATCGGCGTAGGAGCTGCCGCAGGCTGCGATCCTGGCAATCTTGCAAGGCACACAAATGTTCCGGATTGACTTAACCCCGCACCGCTTTCGCGCCCGCCCCGAACCAAATCCCCTCGCTCGTCTATAAATAACAACACCTGCCCCGCTTGGCACGACCGCTGCAACACCCTTCGCGTCCTCCCACCAGCAAGGAACGCCCCATGACGCAGAACGACTCCGGCAACGACTACCCCCTCAGCGAGGTCCCGATGCACGCCCGCAAGGGCCTGGCCTCCACGGCCATGGTGCTGCTCGGTTTCACCTTTTTTACGGCGACCATGTTTGCCGGCGGCAAGCTCGGGGTGGCGTTCGGTTTCGGCGAGATGATGGCGGTGATCGTCGTCGGCAATCTGCTGCTGGGGCTCTACGCCGCAGGCCTGGGCTACATTGCGTTCAAGAGTGGCCTCAATTCGGTGCTGATGGGACGTTTCTGTTTTGGTGAAATAGGCAGCAAGCTCAGCGACCTGATCCTAGGCTTCACCCAGATCGGCTGGTACGCCTGGGGCACGGCGACCGCGGCCGTGGTGTTGGGCAAGTATTTTGAATTGAGCGAGGGCACAGTACTTGGCCTGATGGTGCTGTTCGGCCTGGCATTTTGCGCCACGGCCTATATCGGTTATCGCGGACTGGAAATTCTGTCGTACATCGCCGTGCCCGCCATGATGTTGCTGCTGATGCTGTCGATGTGGGTCGCCACGACCAAGGTCGGCGGGCTCGATGGCTTGCTGGCGGTCGTGCCGACGGCCACCCTCGATTGGTCGACCGCCATCACGCTGGTGTTCGGCACCTTTGTCAGTGGCGCGACCCAGGCGACCAACTGGACGCGCTTCTCGCGCTCGACCAGGGTCGCCGTACTGGCAAGCCTGATCGGTTTCTTTATCGGCAACGGCCTGATGGTGTTGATCGGCGCGTACGGCGCCATCGTCTACCAACAACCGGACGTAGTCGAAGTGTTGCTGCTGCAAGGGTTCGCCTTGGCCGCGATGGCGATGTTGCTGCTCAATATCTGGAGTACCCAGGACAACACCATCTACAACTTCGCCGTCGCCGGCTGCAACCTGCTGCGCACCGGCCGGCGCAAAACCGTGACCCTGGCCGGCGCGGTGATCGGCACACTGCTGGCGCTGCTGGGCATGTACGACTATCTGGTGCCGTACCTGATTCTGCTGGGCACGGTGATTCCGCCGATCGGTGGCGTGATCATGGCGGACTTTTTCTTTCGCCATCGTGGTCAATATCCTCGTCTGGCCGATGCCCGGTTGCCGGCGTTCAATTGGACGGGCCTTTGTGCTTATGCGGTCGGCACCGTCGCTGCGTTCGGTTCGCCATGGGTCGCGCCGCTGGCAGGGATTGCCGCTGCCGCGCTAACGTATGTGATATTGACCGGAATACTCGGCACCCGGACTGCCAACGTGCCACTAGAAGATCTATAAAAGGATTCGCCCGATGCACATCATCAACGCCCGCCTGCGCAACCAAGAAGGGTTGCATGAGTTGCACCTGGAAAACGGTCTGATCAGCAACATCGGCCGACAGACCGAGGCGCCGACCCTGGGTCCCGATGATCTGGACGCCGGCGGCAATCTGGTGATACCGCCCTTTGTCGAGCCGCATATCCACCTCGATGCGACGCTGACCGCCGGCGAACCGCGCTGGAACATGAGCGGCACGCTGTTCGAGGGCATCGAATGCTGGAGCGAGCGCAAGGTAACGATCACCCAGGAAGACACCAGGATCCGCACCCGCAAAACCATCCAGAGCCTCGCCGCCCACGGCATCCAGCATGTGCGCACCCACGTCGACGTCACCGACCCGCAACTGACGGCGCTCAAGGCAATGCTCGAAGTGCGTGAAGAAAGCCGGCACCTGATCGACATGCAGATCGTCGCCTTCCCCCAGGAGGGCATCGAGTCGTATCGCAACGGTCGGGAGCTGATGGAAGAAGCGATTCGCATGGGCGCCGATGTGGTCGGTGGCATTCCACATTTCGAGTACACCCGGGATCAGGGTGTGAGTTCGGTAAAGTTCCTCATGGACCTGGCCGAGCGCACCGGGTGCCTGGTAGACGTGCACTGCGATGAAACCGACGACCCGCATTCGCGCTTTCTTGAGGTGCTGGCCGAAGAAGCCCGCAGCCGCGACATGGGGTCACGGGTCACCGCCAGCCATACCACGGCCATGGGCTCCTACGACAACGCCTACTGCGCCAAACTGTTTCGCCTGCTCGGGCATTCCGGGATCAGTTTTGTCTCCTGTCCCACCGAAAGCATTCATCTGCAAGGGCGCTACGACAACTTCCCGAAACGCCGTGGCGTGACCCGCGTCAACGAGTTGCTCGAAGCGGGCATGAACGTGTGTTTCGGCCAGGACTCGATCGTCGACCCCTGGTATCCGCTGGGCAACGGCAACATCTTGCGGGTGCTCGAAGCCGGCTTGCACATCTGCCACATGCTCGGTTACCGCAACCTGCAAAGCGCGCTGGACCTGGTGACCGACAACAGTGCCAAGGCCATGAACCTGGGTGATCGTTACGGACTGGAACGGGGGCGGCCGGCGAATTTGCTGATTTTGTCGGCGGACAGCGATTACGAAGTGATTCGCAGCCAGGGCCTGCCGCTGTATTCGGTACGCGCGGGCAAGGTGTTGATGAAGCGGCAGATGCCGGTGGTGGAGTTTTTCGGGGATCAGGGCTGAATTCTGCGTTGACTGGGCTGACGCCCTCGCGAGCAAGCTCGCTCCCACAGGGATTGGCGGCGAGCACAACTCCTGTGAACGCCATCAACCACTGTGGGAGCGGGCTTGCCCGCGATGGCGATTTCGAAATCACCCCATCAACCGCGCCGTGCCAAACAAACTGACTCGACTCAATTCACCGTCCATTTCCTCCAACAAGATGGGCGCCGTGCCGCCAGGCATTACGACCTTCACTTCGCCAGCCGCAACCCATCCCACCCGCCAAGCCGCGCAAGCCACCGCACTGGCGCTGGTGCCCGACGATGCCGTAGGCCCTTCGCCACGCTCGAACACCCGGGCAACGATCCGCCCCTGGGACTCAAGCATCGCCCATTGCAGATTAACGCCCGCGGGACACGGCACTCCTGTCCCGGTCGGCATGGCGTAGGCGATACGTGTCAGCCCTTCGGACACTTCCGGTTGACCCATCTGCTCATTGCTCGGCAAGGCATCTGCCTCATCCACAAGGGTCACGCAATGCGGATTGCCCACCCGGGTGAACTGGCTATGTGACCATGCCGGATGCAGTGACGACAAAGGCTGCACGTGGCTGAGTTCGCGCCCGTTCAATGACACGCTTTCAACCCCGTGAGCACTGACGGCTCCCGGCCCGAACGAAGGTTTGCCCAAGTCCAGCCAGAACCCTGGTACACCTTCAACCTGCGCCGGTTTCACCAATGTTTGCCCTGGTGAACCCATGTCGGCCTTGTCGTGATGAACCCTGAGCAGACACGTCTCCTGCCTCGGCCAAAGCCCCTGGTCGCTTAACGCCTGAGAAAAAATCGTCAGCCCATTGCCACTGCGCTCGGCCAGGGTGCCGTCGGTGTTGACGATCAGCAGATCAAAGGGCTGCGATGACTGGAACGGGCCGACCAGTAAACCATCGCTGCGATGGCCCTTGCTGCCGGAGGGTTGTGTGCCGGGGGCCCACCCGCAGTAAGCCTCGATGGCGGCCAACGCCCAGGCCTCGCGGGTTTGCGCTGCCTGGCTGGCCCGATCGGGCAGGTCGATGCCGTCGCGGCGCATCTCCTCTGGCGCCACCACTACGTAACTATTGCCTCGTGCATCGTATAGCCGCGCCATGGCGCCCCCCTTTGAAGGAATCATTGTTTGGGCTCAACATATCGCGAAACAGCGCCTGGCTGTGCAAGGATGTCACCCTGCCGGAGCGCTGAACCGTATGGACGTTGATCGAACCTCACCGGTGAGTCACTGTCCCTTGGAGACGCGACGCTTTTTGCCAAGGATTGATATGACTAACCTCAACACCCGGACCTCGTTCGTTCCCGGACGCCTGGAACAGATGTCCACGCGCGTCGCTTTTTTTATCGCAGGTGCAGGCATCGCCGCGTGGGCGCCGCTGGTGCATTACGCCAAGGCCCGGGCCGGGCTGGATGAAGGCACCCTCGGTTTGCTGTTGCTGTGCCTGGGGGTAGGCTCGATTCTGGCCATGCCGATGGCCGGGATCCTGGCCACGCGCTTCGGCTGTCGCCGAGTGGCGGTCGGCGGTACGTTGCTGATCTGCCTGGCCCTGCCGTTGTTGGCCACGGTGTCCTCGATCCCGGCGTTGATCGCGGCCTTGTTCCTGTTCGGTGCGGGCCTCGGAACCGTGGATTCGACGGTAAACCTGCAAGCGGTGATCGTCGAGCGGGCCAGCGGCAAGACCATGATGTCCGGCTTTCATGGCTTGTTCAGTCTTGGCGGCATCGTTGGTGCGGCGGGCGTCAGCGGCTTGCTGGGCTTGGGCGTGTCGCCGTTGGGGGCGACGCTGGTGGTGAACGTGCTGCTGCTGACCGCGCTGTGCAAGGCCGCGCCGCACCTGCTGCCCTACGGCAGCGAAAGTTCGGGACCGGCGTTTGCCGTGCCCCACGGCATCGTGCTGTTTATCGGCGGGATGTGTTTCATCGTGTTCCTCGCCGAAGGCGCGGCACTGGACTGGAGCGCGGTGTTCCTGGCGCAGGAGCGCGGGATCGACACCGCCTATGCCGGGCTGGGTTATGCGGCGTTTGCGCTGACCATGACCGTCGGGCGTCTGACCGGAGATGCGATTGTGCGGCGCCTGGGCGCCACCAGGGTGATTGTGTTCGGCGGGCTGACGGCGGCTGCGGGTCTGTTTCTGGCGACGTTTGCGCCGAACTGGGAGATGGCACTGGTGGGTTATGCGCTGCTGGGGGCTGGCTGTTCGAACATTGTCCCGGTGCTGTACACCGCGGTGGGGAAACAGACGGTCATGCCCGAAAGCATCGCGGTGCCGGCCATTACCACCCTGGGTTATGCCGGGATTCTTGCGGGGCCTGCGCTGATCGGGTTCATCGCCCATGGCAGCAGTTTGAGTTTTGCCTTTGGGTTGATGGCGGTGTTGCTGGTGGCGGTGGCCATTGGCGGGAAGGTGTTGAAGGTCTGAAAAGCGTCGCGAGCAGGCCGGTTCCTACATTTGATTGCGTCGTACACAAATGTTGTGCCCGCTGAAGATCCCCTGTAGGAGCTGGCTTGTCGGATCGCCGCACCGCAGCGAAGGCGTTTGTCGCCACACCCCAGAATTACTGTGCATGGACGGGCCCCTTCGCTGGCAAGCCAGCTCCTACATGTTGATCCGTGTCGTACACAAATGTTGTGTCCGCCGCAGATCCCTGTGGGAGCGAGCCTGCTCGCGAATGAAGGCACCTCGGTCTATCAGAACCCTACACTGGCCTGCACAAAGAACGTGCGCGGCGCACCGACGTACATGCCCGAGTTGTTGTCGCTGGAGCGGGTGAAGTACTGCTTGTCAAAGATGTTCTTCACCCCCGCCCCGACTTTCAGATTCGAAACGCTCGGGCCGAAGTCATAACCGCCGCGAACGTTCCAGGTGACGTAACCCGGAATGTCACCGTACTGGCCATCTGCAGTGCCTTCGGTGATGTAATTGCCGCTGAAGCTGCCATCGGCGTTCACCGCAACACCCGGCGAGCGCTGTTTGGACTGGGCAAAGGCATCGAGGTTGTAGGTCCAGCGGTTGATGTCATAACGCAGGCCGGCGGTCGCCACCTGGCGCGAGTAGAACGGCAGGTCACGGCCCTTGAAGCCTGGAATTTCCCCTTCATAGACGGCGCGGGTGTAGGTGAATCCGGCGTTGGCAGTCAGGCCATCAAGGCGTGGGTCCAGTGCCGCCATGTCGTAGTGCACCGACGCCTCGATGCCCTGGTGCGTGGTCGCGCCGAGGTTGGTCCAGCCCGCGTCGTTGCTGATGTACTGCAATTCTTTATCGAAGTCGATGTAGAACAGCGTCACTTCGCCGCCCCACACATCATCGTTGTAGCGCGTTCCGACCTCATAGGTCTTGGCCTTTTCCGGTTCCAGGCCATTGGCGGTTTCGTCACCCGTGCCACCCTGGCCGAGCTGGAAATATTGCAGGCTGCCGAACGAGGTTTCGTAGTTGGCGAACAGCTTCCAGGCATCGGACAGGTGATACATCACGCTCAGGGCCGGCAGCGGCTCGTTGCTTTCGATACTGCGGCGCTTTTCCGGCACCGGCCGGCCCGCGGTGTCGAGCACGGGGCGGTCGTGCCAGTCGGTGCTGATGTGTTCGAAGCGGATGCCCGGGGTGATTGTCCAGTTACCGACATCGATCTTGTTGTCGACATACACCGAATTGGCTTCAGTGCCGCCGGTACGATCCTGGTACACGTGCCCGTCCGAACCCGGACGCACCACCGGCTCGTTGTTGACCAGCGCCAGGCGGCTGGCCTCTTCGTGCATGGCTTCCTTGAGGTAGCGATAACCGACGCTGACTTCCTGGGTGGTCGGGCCGACGTCGAACACACGGGACACCCGCGGCTCGATGCCGAAGGTGTAGTAGGTGCGCGGGAACGAGCCCAGGGTCCTCTGATCGCGGGCGGCGATGTTACTGCCACGGAAGCTGTCGGTGTAGTAGGTCAGCACTTCGGCCTGGGTGCGGTCGTCGAGCTGCCGGGTCCACTTGAACGAGACGTCCTTGCGGCGTCCGCTGAAGTTGTCGTTGTTGCGGTCCGACTGAAACGGATTGGCGTCGTACTGCGCCTGGGTCAGGCCGCCGGGCATGTCGGCGCTGGCGTCGTAGTAGTGGAAATTGAGGCTGAAATCGTCGACATCGGTGGGCGCCCAGTGGGTCTTGAGCAGCACGTCGTCGATGTCGTTGCCGTTGTTGCGTTCTCGGTAACCGTTGCCGTTCACGCCCGAGTACAACAGCGCCATGCCGATGCCATTGTCCGCGGTGCCGCCGACGAATGCCGTGTCGATATGCTTCCAGCCACCGTGCTGGGAGGTTTCCAGGGTGCTGCCGATTTCAGCGGAAGCTTTTTCCGGAATCGCGCGGGTCACGAAGTTGATCACGCCACCGACGTTCTGCGGTCCGTAACGCACGGAACCGGCACCACGAACGACGTCGATGCTGTCGAGGTTGCCGGAGGAGATCGGTGCCATCGACAGCTGAGGCTGGCCGTACGGAGCGAACGCTGCCGGAACGCCGTCGATCAGCACCGTGGAGCGTGGCGACAGGCGCGAGGTCAGGCCACGCACGCCAACGTTCAGGGAAATGTCACTGCCACCGGTGCCATTGGCCTCCTGCACTTGCACACCGGGCACGCGCTTCAACACGTCGCCGACGTTCATCGCGCCTTGCTCGACCATCGCCTCGCGGCGGATCACCGTGCGGGCGCCGGGGTGGTTTTGCACCACGGCGGCATCCGCGTCACCGAGCCAGTCGCCTACCACCTTGATGTCCGTCACCCCCAGTTCCAGCGGGCCATTGGCCGCGGAACTCGGTGCTGGCAGCAACGTCACCGAGCCCTGGTCGATCTGGTACTGCAGACCGCTGCCCTGCAGCAACTGGCGCAGAGCCTCTTCTGGCGAAAGGTTGCCATCCACCGCCGGGGCCTGTTTGCCGGCGACCAGCTCAGGGCTGAAGAACACTTGCAGCGAGGTTTGCTGGCCCAGTTCACTCAGGGCCTGGCCCAAGGGTTGCGCCGGAATGTGAATAGCATCGGCGGCAAAGGCCTGGGGCAGCGCAACGTTGACCGCCAGTGCGAGGACCAAGGGCAACCAAGGGCATTTGTTGTTTTTAGCGGTGGTTTTTTTCACGTCGAACCTAGTCCTGTGGATCGCAAGAGTGTGCGTTTGTTAATGCAAACCAGTTGCAGTTGGACAAGAAGACGATGAACTCGAAAAAAACCTGAATCTATTTTGAAATTATTTCCTGGCTGCCGTCATCGAGGGTCCGCACGGCCACCGGCAGAATGTTTGGCAGCGCCTTGAGCAGCGCGTCGGTGTTGTCGGATTTGAACACGCTGGTCAGGCGCAGATTGCCGACTTTGTCGCTGCTCACGGTCAGCGGTTTCTCCCGGTAGCGCGATACTTCCTCGGCGACGTCGCGCAGGCTGGCGTTGTTGAACACCAGTTTGCCGCTGCGCCAGGCGGTCAGTTCCGCAGGATTGACCGCATAGGCGGCGGCCACTTTGCCCTGGGTATCGACCCGCGTACCAAGGCCGGCGGTGAGGCTGGTGAAATCGTTGTCGGCAGCGTCCCGTCCCTGGACCTTGACCGTGCCCTGCTCCACCACGACCCGGGTTTCAGAGGCGCCGCGACGCACATCGAAACGGGTGCCGGTGACCGTGACCTTGCCGCTGCCCGCCTCGACCACGAACGGCCGGCGCGTATCGTGTTCGACGCTGAACATCGCTTCGCCCTGCGTCAACTCGATGCGGCGCCGGTCATGTTCGTAGCTCACCTGGACGCGACTACGGCTGTTCAGGTCGATCACCGAACCGTCCGGCAACGCCACATGCTGGCGCTCACCCAGGGCCGTGGAAAACTCGGCGGTGTAGATCGCCGGCTGATTCAGCTGGCTGAACAATCCCAACCCGACCGCCACGGCCAACACACCGGCGGCCACCGCATAACGCACCAGCGGGCGACGTTTGCCACGGGCCGGCGGGCTCTCGCACAAGGCCTGCAGACGCGCTGCAGGCAGCAGGTCAGCCGCCGTCCACAGCCCCTCAAGCAATTGAAATTCGTCGCGATGCTGGGGATGTTCGTTCAGCCAGCGCTCGAAGCGTCGACGTTCTTCGACGTCCACGGCCGGTTCCTGCAAACGCACAAACCACCGCGCCGCCTCGTCGCGAACCGTTGTTTGCCCGCACGCGCAATCACGAGTATCCATCATGGAAGGTCCTGTTTGCCCGGGGATGAGAAGGCGCGGCCGATCATCGTTGCAACCCGTCCAGACGGTCGCGCAAATGCCGCAGGGTGCGGATCATATACTTTTCCACCATGTTCTTGGACAGCCCCAGGCGTTCGGCGATTTCGGCCTGGGTCAGGCCTTCGATCTTCTGCCACACGAACACCTTGCGGCAGTTGACCGGAAGTTCGCCGAGCGCCCGCTCGATGGAATCAGCCAACTGGATCGCATGCATGAAATGCTCCGGGTCGCCGGACGACGACACACTGTGATCGATCGCCTCCGACTCCATGGCGCCCCGTCGATCCTCACGCCGGTAACCATCCACCGCGATATTGCGCGCGGTCTGGTGCAAGTACGCCCGGGGTTGCTGCACCGCCGCCGAATCGGACTCAAGCACCCGCACGAAGGTGTCGTGGGCCAGATCCTCGGCCTGCTGACGATTTCTCAGGCGACGGGTCCAGGTGCCAACCAACTCTTCGTAATGCTCGAAAAAGCCGTGTCTGCGGGGCAGCTTGGGGGTCATTGCGGCGTGCTGTGAAGACGGGGCGTGAATAGTAATGCTTCCTATTAACCGGAAGCAATGGATTCCAGACCGGCACCTGCCTGGCCAATTCAGGTTATCCGCAAAAATGACGGGCAGGCGAGTTGCGGCTCGTCTGCCCGCCCAAGGGAAAAACCCACAAGATCATTCTTACCTACAGCGGGAGTCTTACAGGCACCGCCAGAACAGGGTCAGAATAACAACTGAAGTCATCAAGGCCCCATCCTGGGTTGCAGGGTGCTTACTTAACTCGCGTTCTCGTCAATCCCCGATTGCAACGATTGCCTGTCAATACGACCGCCAACGGTCCCGGGGCCGACTTTGATACTGCGCTCACCCGGAATCGAAACCTCGGGTTTGCCGCCCTCGATGGCCGGTTTCTGCGGCAGATCGAGTCCACCCCTGACGCTGTAATCGAGGTTGCTCAAGGTCGTGGTAATGACCCCGGAGTCGCCCAGACCCACGCGGCCTTCAGCTGACGCAATCCGTGCGCCCGTCAGTTGCGTCGTGCCGCCGACCTTGAGATTCACGCCCTGTGTACCGCTGATGCCGGAAGCCTGGCCCACGCTGTCCTTGTACGCATAGGCGCCATCGAACTTGAGGGTCGGCTTGTAATCGATACCCTTGAGCCCGGGGTTTGCCGCCAGTTTGTCCTGGTCGACCGGCGCTGCTTTCTTGCCGGTCAGCCCCAGGTCAAGATCAGCCTTGGCCGAGGTCTGGCGGTCCTGACGGCTTTGCACGTTCAGATTGCCTGCGACCGTGCCACTGACCTTTCCGGCATCGATCCGCGCCCCCGCCAATTGCACATCGCCCGCGCTGTTGAGCTCGACATTGCCCGCGGTGATCCGGCTGTTCCGCTCAGTCGTGCCGTTGAGGTGATCCACCCCGACCTTGGCTCCGGCATTCAACCCATAGTCATTGGACGCGACGTCTTCGGTGGCCGTGGCGGTGGGTGTGCTGCTGCCAAGGTTGCCCCCGGCCTTGAGCTCAAGACTCAAGCTTTTGCGGTTCTGCGTGGATTGGGCGGATTGCGCCTGGATTCCGCCCTTTTGTGCATCGAGAAGCACATGCGGGGCGTCCGCCTGGGTGCCTTGCAGGCGGATCGAATCGCCGCTGAGACCGATCCTGTCCTGGCTCTTGAGCTGGACGCCCGCCAAGGTCTGCGCCGACTCGTCAACCCGACCGGCATTGAAGTTGATGCCCAGGGTGCCGGTCTTGGCGACGCTTTTCTCCGTGCTGGTCTTGCTGCCGCCCAGATCCAGGCCGCCGCCCAGATTGCTGCCCTTGACGAGGCGGGTGTCGCTGGCCGCTTGCAGATCGAGTTTGCCGCCGGCCTTGAGGTCTATCGTCCCCGGTATGTCGATCCTGGTTCCTTGCAGCACCAGATCGCCACCGCTGCTCAGTTCTACCGGGCCTTGACCCTGGATATCGGCGACACGGGCCTGGCTGTCCCGGACCTGACTGCCTTTATGATCGAGCTGAAAACCGGCGCCGAGATCAACATTGGTGCCGTTTGTACCAGGCAGGGTCCCGACGTTCAGCGAGGCCTTGCCGCGCAGGCTGGACGTGTCGCTGTCCTGACGATCGTTGGCCTGATTCAGCGCCAGTTCGCCACCGGCCTTGATCGTCACGCCACCCTCCCCGCCATTGAACCGGCTGCCCTCGAACTGCCCGTCACCCCCCAGGTTGATGCTCACCCCCTGGCTGCCGGCGTAACTGCCGACCACCGCGGTGGACGTGTCCTTCTGTGTCTGACGGCTGCCACCCTCACCGCTGCCGGCGACGTTCAGGTCTTCCCCGGTCTTGGTGTAGACCCGCACGGCAGCCTTGGCGTCCAGCGCCTCATCGGTGCTGCCATGGGTGATGCTGGCGGCGTTGGCGATCAACCGGTCGGCGCTGATGTTGACCTTGCCGGCGCTGGCCTCGTACCGGGTGCCCTGGTCCTGCAACGTACCGGCGACCTTGACGTCCACGGTGCCGCCCTTGAACTGGCTGACCACATCGTTGCTGTTTCGCACTTGGCGGTCGGCACTCTGATGACCGATGGCGACGTCGACTCCGATATCAGGCTGACCGAGCTTGCCCAATGCGCCCACGTCCGGGACTTTTGCATCGATGGCGCTTTTGACGGCGTCGGCGATGGGACGGGCGATGTCCTTGTACGCGAGATCGATGCCGACGCCTGCCTGCCAGTTGCTTTCCTTGTGTGTACTGCTGTCCGTGTCCTGCGCCACCCGGTTGTCGATTTCACCGGCGTCGACCACCAGGCCTTTGCCAGCACTGACTTGCGCCCCTTCAGTGATCAGTTTGTCGGCAGTGATGTTCAGGCTGCCGCTGCTCTGGACCTTGCTGGTTTGGGCAGTGGTGGTGTCGCGGGTGTCCCGGGATGTCGAATTCGCGAAGTCCAGGCCACTGCCTACCCGATCAAGGCCGCCGGTGTAGTTGAAACCGCCGCTGGTGCTGCGCCGGTCCGTCGAGGTGTGTTGACTGTCCTGCTCGGCCAGCAGTGCCACGGTTTTGCCCGTCAGCGACGTAGCGCCCGCGGTGGCCGTGACCTCGGCACCCTTGAGCGTCAGGTCGCCACCTGCCGTCAATTGCACGTCAGACCCGGCAAGGCTGGAGCCTTGCTGGCGCACTTCGTTGTCAGTCAGGGTTTGCGTCTTGTCTTCATAACGCACGCCTGCGCTGTACTGGCCGGGAGCCGGCGCGTTCTCCTTGGCGTAGGCATCCAGGCCGCGGCTGGCCGTGGTTGTGCTGCTATCGTGGGTGTCCTGCGCCGAATGCACATTCAGATCTCCCGCCGCATCTGCTTTGAGCGCACCGCCCGCCTTGACCGTGGAGCCCGCCACTTCGATGTCCCTGGCGCTCTTGAGGGTGAGGTTGGTGTCCGACGTCAACTCGCTGCGCACCGTGGTATTGTCCTGGGTGTTTGCGCGAGTTTCATTTTTGCTGATGCCGAGAAATTTGTTGTCCTTGTTGTGGCTGTTGAGGTGGGATGTGTCCTGCACGCCATCGATGATCAGCGAACCCTTGTCGCTGATGACGCTGGCCTCGGTGCCGCCGCGTACCTGGCTACCGCTGACGCGTACGTCGTCGGCCTTGACGATCAATTTGCCGGCGGCATTGATCGCGCTGCCCTCGTGCCGGGTGTTGCCCTGATCCGTATCGCCGGTCTTGCCGAAGAACCCGCCGCCGACCAGATCCCCCGAGTAACGCTTGTCACGAATGAGTCCGGTGCTGGGGACGTGGGTAATTTCCACCTGTTTGGCGGCGATCTGGATATCGTTCGGGCTGGTCACTTGTGCGCCTTCAGAGCGCAGCAACCCGGCCGCGGTCAAGGCGATGTTGTCGCCCTTCAATTGCGTGGTGATGCTGCGCTGCTCCTCACTGCGACTGTCCCAGCTTTCTTTCCACAGGTGTTTGCGGCGTTTGCCCTGATCGGACTTCGTCTTGCTTTCAATGGCTGCCGTGAGGCGCAGATCGCCGCCGCTCTTCACCCGCAGATCCTTCGCCGCCTCGACCCGGGCAGCTTTGAGTTCGGTATCGCCGCCCGAAGAAAGGTCCACATCACGGCGAGCAATAATCTGGCTGCCGTGCTGCCGCAAATCGCCTTCGGTCTGGGTCTGCTCGTAGGTTTCCCAAGTGATGCCGAGAGTGTCTTCGCTCCAGTCGTTGCGTTTTTCCTTGAGCCTGCGGCTTTGCGCAGTTGTCAGCGTCAGGTTGCGTCCGGCGCCGACCTTGACGTCACGACCACTGACATCGGCGGCCGCCAGAAACAGGTCCTTGCCGCTGTGCAAGCCGACATCGCCCTGGCTGCTGTGCACGCCAGCGCGCACCAGATCAAGGCTGTCCGACCCGGGCCCGCCGCTGACGACGAGGTCGCCGGCCGAGCGGATCTGCACACCGTCTCGACCTGCCACCTGCACCGGGCCGACTCGCACGCCCGCGCCTTCTGCGGTGCTGATAATGTTGATGCGCCCGGCCTGCATGGCGCCGAACAGGCGGGCGTCGATGCGGCCGTCGCTGCTGTGACCGCTCGGGTCGACATACCGCACCTGCCCGCTGGCGTAATCCACTGAATTGCGCCCGACCGTGAGGTTCAGGTCATCGCGAGCGCCAAGCTTGCCGTCGCTGTCGATACGCGGAGCGATCAGGTTGATCGAGCCTTCGCTGTTCTGAAGACCCGCGCCCCGGATGCTCAGCTCACCCGTGGCATCGCGGGTGCTCAGGGCTTGCAGCTTGCCTTCGTTCAGCTCGGGGCGTCCGACCAGGAGATGGGCGTTTGGGGTGTTGATGAAACCGGCGCCATTGAGCGAAATGCCATTGGGGTTGGCCAGCACGTAATCGGCGCCACGGCCGAAGATTTCCTGGACTCCATTGATGGCCGAGGCGTTGCGGCTGATCACTTCGTTGAGGATCACGCTCGCCGCCTGCCCCTGGAACTGCGGGTTGGCGGCCAGTTGCCCGGCGAGTTGCGACTGCCCGGCTTCCAGGGCGTTGTTCAGGACCAGGCCCTGGCGGTCGACGTTGTAGTCGAGAAACTGGTTATGGGACAGGCCGGAGCCGTTGGGCGCAACGATATTGACGATGGGCACGCCGTCGCGGGTTTGCAATTGCGCGGTGCCGCCGGGCCCGGGCGCGACCACGATGCCCGTCGCCAGGGCGTTTGGCACCGGCGCAAGGAGAAACAGGCTGGCAATCGCCCAGCGCAATTTGCCACCGGGGGCAAGATGGAACACCAAGGGTTTTGCTGACATAAGAACCTCTCAATTCAAGTGCGGTATCACGGCGCGCGGGAAGGACTGCCGTGGCTGGCGCGCACAGCACCCTCGGCAGTTTTATTAGGTTCACATCTGCAATCCCACGCGCATCAGCCAGGTCGGCGGCTCGTGCTTGAAATGGCTGGGCAGGCTGAAGCTGCGTTGGTAATCGAGGTCCACTTGCAGGCTTTTCCAGCTCAGGTTGACCCCGACGCTGCCCCCACTCAGGCGTTGACTCGGGGCACCGCGATCGGCCTGGACCACACCGCTGTCCAGCCCCAGGCGCGGGGTGATCTGCACCGGCAAGTCGCTGCGCAATGGCAGGCGCAAGGTGTTGCGCCAGACAGCCCCGCTGGCACCGGACGCGCTGTTGATGCGGAATCCGCGCACCGCCGAATCGTCGGTGGCCAGCAGTTGCTCGATGGCCGGCAATGGGTCAGGGCTGTATTGCACATTGAGCTGGCTTTGCCATTGCCAAGCCTGCTGGCCAAAGCGGCCATTGCGCCACTGACCGAGGCCGGCGCGGTACTTGCGAAACTGCGCCTTGGGCTGGCGGTTGTACCGGCGCTCGGCATCATCGTCCGCGCCAAACCACCGCAGGCCCTGGGCGTAATTGACGTCCAGGTTCCACACCGCACTGTCGAGCCAGAACAGATTCAGCCCGGCTTCGGCCACGGTCAGGGTCGGGCTCTGAATCGACAGATGCGCAATGTCCAGGTAGCTGTCGACATCCTTGTGGGACAGTTGCAGGTTGGCGCTGAGTTGATGGCCCTGGCCGCGCCACAGCACTCGATCGGCGCGCAGACTGAGCTGGTCGGTCGTGCCTGTACTTTGTAATGTCAGGCTGCTCAGTTTGAATGGCGCCCGATATTCCCCGTGGCTGGCAAAGACACTCCAGGTCCAGTAACCGTAAGGAATGCTGTAATACAGGCTGGCGCTGCGGCTGTACCGATCGCCTTGGTTGAGGGTGTCGCTGAAGCTGACATTAAACAAATCATTGATTTGCAGCGGCGAATCCAGTCCAAGATTGAGCGTATTACGATCGCGCCCGGTGATGGCGCTGCCGAGATTGTCCAGCCCCAGGTTCAACGCCCAGCGCGATTGATCGCGGGTGCGCGAGCGCAAGATGATCCGCGAGGCGCCAGGCTCACTGCCGGGTGCGATGTCGGCGCTCAGGTCCACCGAGCGCAGGCGGTTCAATTGATCCAGACCCTGCTCCAGGTCCCGCAGGTTCAGCGCCTTGCCGAGCATCCCGGGAAACGCGCCGCCAAGGGCAACGGGCAGGCTCTGGTCGGCCAGTTCGATGGACTCGACGTAGCCTTCATCGACCAGGATATCCAGCGACTGCCCGGCCTCTGGCGTCGTGCTGAGGTACGGCCGACTGGCGATGTAACCCGCTTGCACATAAAGCCCGGTGATGGTCGCCAGCACCTGGTTGATCTGGTTTACGCCCATGCACGGCGATAATGTCGGGGTGAGGCGCTGGTCGAGTGTCTTGCGGTTGATCAGCGTGACGCCACCGACGCGCACCCCGCTGACGGACCAGCATCGCTCATCGACAGCCATTGTGTCGGCTGCCGTTGGCGCGGTCGGCGTGCCACTGAAACTGCCGCGCTCAAGTTGTCGGCGGCGTTGTTCCAGTTGCATCTGTTGCAGGTCGCGTTGTTGCTGTTGTTGTTGGCGTAATACTTCCTGTCCGGGGGCGGAAGACTCGGCGGCATAGAGCGGTGAAATACTCAAAGCCAGCAACAAGGCCGACAATGGCGAGCGCGGATTGGGACGACGAGGTACAACGCGAATAGGATTCGGCACCTGACTTTCTGGCGTTCTTGAAAGGGCGCTATGCCGTTTCGTCTATGCGTTTAATAGTTAAAGCGTTGTCATATTTATGCAATACGGCTATTGCGGCTTTTAAACACTGCCAAGTTTGCGCATTACTCGCGTCTTACTTTTCCTCTCTCGCCTCCTACCAATCAGCCCCCATTTATACTTGCCCCCTACTACTTGCATCAGCCAACTTCCTATTTCCTACATATTAGTTAACCGCTTCCTACTTCCGACTTCTTACGTTCAACTTTAAGCGCCCTATTTCCTACATGAAGATTGGAAACCAAAATCAATTGATACAAAGTGTTAATAAATGGTGTTTTTCTGGAAATTATAGGGGCAAGAGCCTGCTCGCGAAGGCGCGCTCAAGCACCACCATGACAAGGTAAAATCACTGGCCCCTACGCCGTTGCCTGATCCCGGCCAGCAGCAACGCCAACGCACCGCACAGCATCAAGGTTTCACCCAGCGCCTGTCCCCAGCCCACAAGCAACAGCCCGCCGCCGATCAACAGGTAATAAAGCAAACCAAATAACGCGCCAGCCGTGCCCAACCGGTCGCCATAGTTCACCAGGGCCGAACCAAGGATGTTCGGGATCGCCAGTCCGAACGCCAGCACCACCAGCAACATCGCCAGTACCAACAGAACACTGTCCTGCATTAGCCAAACACCCATGCCACCAAGCAGCACCGACACCGCCGCGAGCCGAATCAGCCGAGGGCCGCTGTAGCCTCGACCTAACAGGCGTTTGTTGAGCCAGGCACCGAGGCCGGAACCCAGGGCCAGGATCACGCCGCTGTAGCCGAACCATTGCGCACTCACGCCCAGTCGCTGAAACACGAAGGGGCCGAGGCTGTAGTAGCTGAACAGGGCAACGTTGAACAGCGCCACCAACAGCGTCGAGCGCCAGATATCGAGGTCCTGGAGCATTCTCCACAGCGTCTCGGACAGAGCGGGCACCGTCACATGCTGTGGTCGGGTTTCCGGCAAGGTGCGCAGACACCACAGCCATAACATCGCGGCCAACAGCAACAGACATCCCACCACACCTCGATAACCAAAGGCGTGTACCAGGCTCGCCCCGGTGAACAGGCCAATCGCCGGGCTGGCCGCCAGCGCGATGCCCATCACCGAAAACACCTGGGCCAATTGCGCGCCCTTGAAGCGGTCGCGCAACAGGGTTTGCGTGACGACCGAGCCCACCGCCGCACCAAATGCCGCCAGTGCCTGGGCCGTCAACAAGGCATTGAAGTGACTGACACTCAGCGCCAGTACCGATGCACCGGTGTACAGCGCCAGCCCGGCAAGCATCGTCGGCCGGCGCCCGATCCGGTCGCACATCCTGCCCCACACCACCACGCCAAAGGCGAAGGCCAGGAAAAACACCGACAGGCTTTGTGCCGCCTGTTGCGGCCCGACGGCAAAGGCCAGGCCGATGTCGGCCAGGGCCGGGCTATACAGGGTTTGGGCGATTTGCGGAAACATCAGCAATGCAATCGCCAACATCAACAGATTTCTGGAATTCATCAAAGACGTCGCTCTTCAAGACAATTGCCGAGCAGCATACGAAGTCACGCCTGTCGTATTATCCA